>NZ_VPFF01000001.1:1225000-6127500 GCF_008017515.1 Nonomuraea sp. C10 | reverse complement strand
CCCGTAGGAAGAGAAAACAAGAGTGATTCCGTGAGTAGTGGTGAGCGAAAGCGGAGGAGGCTAAACCGGGCGTGTGTGATAGCCGGCAGGCGTTGCATGTCCGGGGTTGTGGGACCTTCTTGAAGTCTCTGCCGGGATTTCGAGCAGTGAGAAATCGATGGGGTAGTCGAAAGCTCTGGGAAGGGCTGCCGTAGACCGTGAGAGCCGGGTAGGCGAAACCTTGTCGACTGCTGGAGGGGATCCCAAGTAGCACGGGGCCCGAGAAATCCTGTGTGAATCTGCCAGGACCACCTGGTAAGCCTAAATACTCCCTGGTGACCGATAGTGCACGAGTACCGTGAGGGAAAGGTGAAAAGTGCCCCGGTGAGGGGTCGTGAAAGAGTACCTGAAACCGTGTGCCTACAAGCCGTAGGAGCTTACACGTCTTCGGACGTGTGTGATGTGACTGCGTGCCTTTTGAAGAATGAGCCTGCGAGTTATGGTGTGTGGCGAGGTTAACCCGTGTGGGGGAGCCGTAGCGAAAGCGAGTCTGAAGAGGGCGTTTGAGTCGCATGCTGTAGACCCGAAGCGAAGTGATCTACGCATGGGCAGGTTGAAGCTCAGGTAAGACTGGGTGGAGGACCGAACCCACCAGGGTTGAAAACCTGGGGGATGATCTGTGTGTAGGGGTGAAAGGCCAATCAAACTTCGTGATAGCTGGTTCTCCCCGAAATGCATTTAGGTGCAGCGTCACGTGTTTCTTGCCGGAGGTAGAGCACTGGATGGCCGATGGGCCCGACAAGGTTACTGACGTCAGCCAAACTCCGAATGCCGGTAAGTGAGAGCGTGGCAGTGAGACTGCGGGCGATAAGGTTCGTAGTCGAGAGGGAAACAGCCCAGATCACCGACTAAGGCCCCTAAGCGTGTGCTAAGTGGGAAAGGATGTGGAGTCGCAGAGACAACCAGGAGGTTGGCTTAGAAGCAGCCATCCTTGAAAGAGTGCGTAATAGCTCACTGGTCAAGTGATTCTGCGCCGACAATGTAGCGGGGCTCAAGTACACCGCCGAAGTCGTGGCACTGATGGGACGTGAGTCTTGTTGGTGGGTAGGGGAGCGTCGTGCAGCCGGTGAAGCCGCCGAGTGATCGAGTGGTGGAGGCTGTGCGAGTGAGAATGCAGGCATGAGTAGCGAATCGAGGGTGAGAAACCCTCGCGCCGGATGACCAAGGGTTCCTGGGGCAGGTTAATCCGCCCAGGGTAAGTCGGGACCTAAGGCGAGGCCGACAGGCGTAGTCGATGGACAACGGGTTGATATTCCCGTACCCGCTTCAATGCGCCCATACTGAACCCATTGATACTAAGAGTCCTTAAGTCAGCCGGCCCTTCGGGGCGGGTGTTAGGCCGAACGCTCGACCTGATGTGGTAGTAGGTAAGCGATGGGGTGACGCAGGAAGGTAGTCCAGCCCAGGCGATGGTTGTCCTGGGGTAAGCATGTAGCCCGTGTTGTAGGCAAATCCGCAACACTTGTGGGTGAGATGTGATGCCGAGCCGATTGTGGCGAAGTGGATGATCCTATGCTGCCGAGAAAAGCCTCTAGTGAGTGTTGTGGCGGCCCGTACCCTAAACCGACTCAGGTGGTCAGGTAGAGAATACCAAGGCGATCGGGTGAACTGTGGTTAAGGAACTCGGCAAATTGCCCCCGTAACTTCGGGAGAAGGGGGACCTCTGCTGGTGAACGCCCTTGCGGTGGGAGCTGGTGGGGGTCGCAGTGGCCAGGGGGAAGCGACTGTTTACTAAAAACACAGGTCCGTGCGAAGTCGTAAGACGATGTATACGGACTGACGCCTGCCCGGTGCCGGAACGTTAAGGGGACCGCTTAGCTGACTTTCGGGTTGGCGAAGGTGAGAACTTAAGCGCCGGTAAACGGCGGTGGTAACTATAACCATCCTAAGGTAGCGAAATTCCTTGTCGGGTAAGTTCCGACCTGCACGAATGGCGTAACGACTTCCCCGCTGTCTCAACCGCAGACCCGGCGAAATTGCACTACGAGTAAAGATGCTCGTTTCGCGCAGCAGGACGGAAAGACCCCGGGACCTTCACTACAGCTTGACATTGGTGTTTGGAGCGTCTTGTGTAGGATAGGTGGGAGACTGGGAAGCTCGGACGCTAGTTCGGGTGGAGTCATTGGTGAAATACCACTCTGGTCGTTTTGAATGTCTAACTCTGGTCCGTGATCCGGATCGGGGACAGTGTCTGGTGGGTAGTTTAACTGGGGCGGTTGCCTCCTAAAGGGTAACGGAGGCGCCCAAAGGTTCCCTCAGCCTGGTTGGCAATCAGGTGTTGAGTGTAAGTGCACAAGGGAGCTTGACTGTGAGACTGACGGGTCGAGCAGGAGCGAAAGCTGGGACTAGTGATCCGGCATCGGCGTGTGGAAGCGGTGTCGCTCAACGGCTAAAAGGTACCCCGGGGATAACAGGCTGATCTTCCCCAAGAGTCCATATCGACGGGATGGTTTGGCACCTCGATGTCGGCTCGTCGCATCCTGGGGCTGGAGTAGGTCCCAAGGGTTGGGCTGTTCGCCCATTAAAGCGGTACGCGAGCTGGGTTTAGAACGTCGCGAGACAGTTCGGTCCCTATCCGCTGCGCGCGCAGGAGACTTGAAAGGGGCTGTCCCTAGTACGAGAGGACCGGGACGGACGAACCTCTGGTGTGCCAGTTGTATCGCCAGGTGCATGGCTGGTTGGCTACGTTCGGGAGGGATAACCGCTGAAAGCATCTAAGCGGGAAGCTTGCCTTGAGATGAGGTCTCCCACCCTGTGAAGGGGTAAGGCTCCCGGTAGACGACCGGGTTGATAGGCCGGAGGTGGAAGCGCGGTAACGTGTGGAGCTGACCGGTACTAATAGGCCGAGGACTTGACCACAAAGCGTTCTTTTTGAGTTTTGCTCGCGTCCACTAGGCAATTCTGAGACAGCAAGCGGTGCTTGTGTGTTTCGGAGGGTTACGGCGGTTATGGCGGGAAGGAAACACCCGGTTACATTCCGAACCCGGAAGTTAAGCTTCTCTGCGCCGATGGTACTGCACTCGGGAGGGTGTGGGAGAGTAGGTCACCGCCGGACAATTTTCATATGGGAAAGGCCTCGACAGGTTCTGTCGGGGCCTTTCCTTGTTTTAGGGGGGTTTCGAGGCTTCGGCCCTCGGGGCTTTTCTTGTGGGTGAGCCCTGAGGCTACGGCCACGAGGCTCGCCCTGTTTCATGGAGGCTTCGGCTATCACGCCGGGGCCCGTGCAAAGACCGGCAACGCCTCTTCAGCTGTTGTCGACGTACTCGTCGCGCAGCTTGCGGCGCTGGAGCTTGCCCGCCTCCGTCCGCGGGAAGTCCTCGCGGAACTCGAACCTGCGCGGGCGCTTGTACGAGGCGAGCCCTTCGGCACAGTAGGCCCGGAGTTTCTCGGCCAGTGCCTCGCCGGCCTCCACGCCCGGTGACGGCTGGACGATGGCGAGCACGCTCTGACCCCAGTCGGGGTCGGGCACGCCGATCACGGCGATGTCCTGGACGGACGGATGGGTGATCAGGAACTGCTCGATCTCGGCCGGGTAGATGTTCACGCCGCCGGAGATGATCAGGTCGGTCCTGCGGTCGAGGAGGAACAGGTAGCCGTCCTCGTCCAGGTAGCCGAAGTCGCCGACCGTGGACATGCCGTCGAGCCGGGCGGCCGCGGTCTTCCCCGGGTCGTTGTAGTACTCGAATGCCTGGCCGGCGTTGCTGAAATAGATCGTTCCAGGCTCGCCGTCCGGCACCTCTTCGCCGTTCTCGCCGACGATGCGGAGCGTGGTGCCCGGCTGCGGCCGGCCGACCGTGCCGGGCTTGGCCAGCCACTCCTCCGGGGTGACCTGGGACATGCCGCCTTCGGTGGCCGCCAGATACTCGTAGAGCTTGGGTCCGACCCACTCCATCATCTGCTTCTTGACCTCGACGGGGCAGGGCGCCGCGGCGTGGATCAGGCTGTCCAGGCTGGAGACGTCGTAGCGGAGGCGGACCTCCTCGGGCAGGCGGAGCATCCGGTGGAAGTGGGTGGGCACCATGTGGCTGGTGGTCACCTTGTAGCGCTCGATGGCGCGCAGCACCGCCTCGGCGTCGAACTTGCGGTGGCAGACCACGGTGTGGCCCAGGTGCAGCGCGTTGATGGCGAACGCGCCGGGGGCGGCGTGGTACAGCGGCGAGCAGACGAGGTGGACACCCTGCTTCCGGAAGCCGAGCGTGTAGAAGTGCTTCGAGGCGAGCGGGGCTTCCTGTTCGGGGCTGAGGCCCGACAGCGGCCGGCGCACGCCCTTGGGGCGGCCGGTGGTGCCCGAGGTGTAGTTCATGATGGCGCCCATGACCCGGTCGCCGGGTTGTTCCTCGGGCCGGTCGTTCCACAGCTCGGGGTAGGGCTGCCAACCCTCGACCTCGTCGCCGATGGCGTAGCGGTGCGCCGGCAGCCCGCCGACCTCGCTGTGCAGGTGTCCGGCCAGGTCGGAGTGGGCGACGAGCACCTTGGCGGTGCTGTCCTTGACGATGTAGGCGACCTCGGGCGGGGCGAGATGGGTGTTGATCGGCACGATGTAGGCGCCGAGCTGGATGGTGGCGAGTGCCAGCTCTATGTACTCCCGGCCGTTGTGCACCAGGATGGCGACCATGTCTTCCTTGCCCACGCCGAGCGCTCGGAGGCCGTGGGAGATGCGGTTGACCTGGGCTCCCAGCTCACCGAAGGTGGTCTCTTCGCCCTGCGGGCCGATGAAGGCCACTCGCTGGGGGTCCTGGAGCGCCAGCGCGTAGAAACCGGGATTCTCGGACGTCGTGTCAGGGTTGGTAGCCGGCATTCGTTCCTCCAGACCTTCCGCCTTGCGGCGATCGCCCAAGGACGCACGACCCTGATTTCAGACACCAATTGTCCGAAATTGGTCAGGGGATTGGTGTGCGACTTCGTACCGTGAAATTCAGACGAAATGCGTCCGCAACACAGAAGCTAAGACCGGGCCCCGTCGGTGTCAAGGGCGGCTTCGGCGGGGCGGTAGCCGATGGAGGAGAGCACGAAATCGACGACCCGCTCGGCGTACTGGGGGGCGTCCTCCAGGAGGGCGGGCATCCTGTCGATCGGCGTGGAGAGCACGTGGTTGACGATGATGCCGTTCACCGCGTCCAGCACCAGGGCCGGCGAGGTGCCCTGGGGGATCTCGCCCCGGTCGATGGCGAGCAGCACGAGCCGCCTGGACAGGGTCCGCCACTGCTTCCCGAGGTCCTCCATGGCCTGGCCGAACAGCTCGGGATAGAACTTGGCCTCGATCTGCGCCCGCAGCCCGACCAGGCCGTCGCGGCTCTGCTGCGCCTTCAGCGTGCGGACGCACATGGCCAGGAGGTCCTCGCGTAGCGAGCCGGTGGTCTCGGCCATGACGGGCATGGTGATCGAGGCCAGGGCCTCGACGATCAGCTTCTCCTTGCTCTCCCAGCGGCGGTAGAGGGCGGCCTTGCCCACGCGTGCCCGGCGCGCGACGGCGTCCATGGTGAACCCGGCCCAGCCGACCTCCGCGTAGATCTGCAGCGTCGCGTCGAGGACTCGGGGCTCGATGCCGGGGTCGGGTGGTCGTCCGGGGCGGGAGGTGGTCGAAGCGGTTTTCATATTTTCTCAGTCTGCCAGGTCTCGGGAGGTTCGCCACCGGTTCCGCGGTATTTACAGACGAACTTTGTCCGGATTATGGTGCTGGCAGGACCCTTACGGAAGGAGTGCTCCCTTGGCGCTGAATCTGGACCTGGTGGGCAAGGAGTGGGAGGGCGGGGGCCGGCGATGGACCTCGGCCGACGCCATCCTCTACGCGCTGGGCGTCGGGGCGGGGGCCGAGGATCCGCTGACGGAGCTGCCGTTCACGACGGAGAACTCGCACGACGTCGCCCAGCAGGTGCTGCCCACCTTCGCGGTCATGATCGGCGGCATCGGAGGGTCGATGCCCCCGCTGGGTGACTTCCACCTCGCCCAGGTGCTGCACGCCGAGCAGTCGGTCACGCTGCACGGCGCGCTGCCTCCCGAGGGCTCCACCGTGACCAGGAGCCGCGTGGCCGCCTTCTACGACAAGGGGCCGAACGCCATCGCCGTCCTGGACTCCACGGTCATGGACGCGGACTCGGGCAAGGTGCTCGCGGAGTCCAGCACCGGCACCTTCATCAGGGGCGAGGGCGGTTTCGGCGGCGAGCGAGGCTCCGCCGCGCCGTGGGAACGACCGGAGAGCGCGCCCGACCACGTGGTGACCTACCGGACGCGGCCCGACCAGGCCTTGCTCTACCGGCTGAGCGGCGACCGCAACCCGCTGCACTCCGACCCGTGGCTCGCCGGGAAGGCCGGGTTCGACCGCCCGATCCTGCACGGCCTGTGCACCTTCGGGTTCACCGGAAGGGCGCTGCTGCACACCGCGTGCGGCTCGGACCCGGAGCTGTTCGGCACCATGTCGGCGCGCTTCGCCTCCCCGGTCTTCCCTGGGCAGGAACTGGCGGTGGCCCTGTGGGACGACGGCGAGACCTGGCGCTTCCAGACCACGGTGGCCGGTCGGGTCGTGCTGGATCGCGGCACGTTCAGCCGGAGGAACGGGTGATCGAGGACTTCATGCCCAAGCCGACGCCCGAGACCGCACCGTACTGGGACGCCGCGAAGGCGGGCGAGCTGCGCGTCCAGCAGTGCGGCGCGTGCGGCCGGCACTACTTCTACCCGCGGCCGTTCTGCCGCTACTGCGCCTCGCCTGACGTCGCCTGGGTGAAGGTGTCCGGCCGTGCGCGGCTCGTCTCGTACGTGATCAACAGACGGCCGATGCCCGGCTTCGAGTCCGTCTCGCCGGTGATCGCGCTGGTGGAGCTCGACGAGGGCCCGCGGCTCATGACGAACGTGGTCGGCGTCGAGCCGGCGCCCGAGAACCTGCCCCTGGACCTGCTGGGCTCGGGCGAGGCCACCGAGAGCGCGATGGTGTCCCAGATGGAGGATCCGGGGTCGTTCCAGGCGTTCCGCCGTTCCAGCGCCGAGGCGTTCCGCACGGCCGGGCTCGGGCACGGCGACGTCGGCCATCTGATGATCTACGACGCGTTCGCGCACCTGCCGCTCTACGGGCTGGAGGATCTCGGGTTCGTCGGCAGGGGAGAGTCAGGGGCGTTCATCGCGGACGGTCACACGATTCCGGGCGGCAGCCTCCCGGTGAACACCAACGGCGGCGGGCTCGCGTACACGCACACCGGCATGTACGGGATGTTCGCGATCCTGGAGTCCGTCCGGCAGTTGCGGGGCGAGGCCGCCGCGCAGGTGCCCGACGTGGAGGTCAGCTTCGTGCAGGGGGTGGGCATCTTCTTCGCGGCGTCTGGCAGCCTTGTCCTGTCCAACCGCGGATCTTGATCGAACGGAGCTCGGTGGCGATGCCTCGCACCCCCGGAAAGTCGAGCGGCGTCGTCATCGCCGCCCTGGCCTTCAGCGGCATGGTCGTGTCGATGATGTTCACCCTGGTGGTGCCTATCATCCCCGACCTGCCGAGGCTGGTGTCGGCCTCCGCGGAGGACGCGTCCTGGGTGATCACCTCCACGCTGCTGTCGTCGGCGGTGTTCACGCCCGTGAGCGGGCGGCTCGGAGACATGTACGGCAAGCGCCGGATGATCGTGATCAGCCTCTCGCTGATGATCCTCGGATCGGCGATCTGTGTCTTCACCAGCGCGCTGCCCCTCGTGGTGATCGGCCGTACGCTGCAGGGCTGCGCGGTCGGCGTGATCCCGCTCGGCATCAGCATCATGCGGGACCTGCTGCCGCCCGGCCGGCTGGGCTCGGCCATGGCGCTGATGAGCGCCACGCTGGGCGCCGGCGGCGCCATCGGGCTGCCGCTGGGCGCGGTCGTCGCCCAGTACGCCAACTGGCACGTGCTCTTCCTGGTCGCCGCCGCGATGGGGGCGGCGGGCCTGGTCCTGACCATCACGCTCGTGCCGGTCTCGCCGCTGCGGACAGGCGGGCGCTTCGACTTCCTCGGCGTGGCCGGGCTGTCGGCCGGGCTGGTCTGCTTCCTGCTGCCCATCAGCAAGGGCGGCAGCTGGGGCTGGACGAGCCCGCTGACCCTGGGCCTGTTCGCCGCGGCGGTGGTGATCTTCGCGCTCTGGGGATGGGCGGAGCTGCGGATGCGCAATCCGCTGGTCGACCTGCGGACCACCACCCGGCGTGAGGTGCTGCTCACCAACCTGGCGTCCATCGCCTTCGGGTTCGCCATGTTCGGCACCCAGCTGGTCTTCCCCCAGGTGCTGCAGGCGCCGGCCGCGTCCGGTTACGGGCTGGGGCTCACGTTGTTCGAGGCCGGGCTGTGCATGGCGGTGGGCGGCGGCATGATGATCGTGCTCTCGCCCGTCTCGGCCCGTGTCACCGGAGCCTACGGCCCCAAGGTGACGCTCATGCTCGGCGCCCTGCTCTCCATCGCGGGCTACGTCACCGCGCTGTTCCTGATGACGGAGGTCTGGCACGTCGCGCTGGCCGCGACGATCGTCTCGGCCGGGGCCGGTCTCGGGTACGCCGCCATGCCCGCCTCGATCATGGGAGCGGTGCCCACCTCGGAGACCGGCGCGGCCAACGGCTTCAACTCGCTGATGCGCTCCATCGGCACGTCGACGGCCAGCGCGGTGATCGGGGCGGTGCTGGCCTCGCAGACCGTCCAGCTGGGAGCCGTGACGTTGCCCTCGCGCGACGGCCTCCAGATCGCGCTGGTCATCTCGGCGGTCGCGGCGGCCGCCGGGATGGTCATCTCGGCTTTCCTGCCCAGGCGCGGGTCGGCCCGCAGGGGCGCCCTCCCCGAGCCGCCTCAGGGACGTCCCGGCACGCGGCTCCCCGGGAAGGCCGGGGAGCCGCTCGTCGACGACGTCGCGGGCGACGCGCGGTCGCGGAGCGCCGACTAGCCGCCGGATCTAGCGGGGGAGGACGAGCAGGGCGTCGCCGACGGCGCGCTCCCCGCCGTCGGACGGCTGGTTGACGACCTTGCCCTTCACGACCATCGCCGTCGACCCGCCGCCGTCCAGGTTGATCGCCTGGGTGGCGCCGAGCCAGCGCATGAACTGGGCCGCCTCGACGAAGTTCGCGCCCACGGTGATGCCCGGCTTGCGGCCGTCGATCGTGGCCACGATCAGGCTCCCGTTGCGGGTGGTGCCGACCAGGGTGCGCGGGTGGCGGCGGAGGATCATGTTGACCGAGTCGTGGCCGTCGCGCCTGGCGGTGATCGCGGTGCGCCCGTTGCGGACCAGGCCCACGCCGCCCGACACGACGTGCAGGTCGGGGGTGAGCTGGAGGTTCCTCTTCTTGCGCAGGTCGCGCACCTTGGTGTCGACCTTGACGGTCCAGCCTTCCCAGAGGTGCTCGTTGAGCCACATGGCCGCCTCGCCGCCGCCGTGGAGCACCCGCTTGCCCTTCGGCACCGCGGCGCCGGGGGTGCGGACCGCCTCCACCCGGCCGTCGGCGTCGATGACCACGTCGGTGCCGTCGACGGCGGGGGTCTTGGCGCCGTACTCCTCGGTGTAGAGGACGAGCTCGTCGGCGGCCGCCGCGCGGTTGACGCCGGCGATCGGGTGCTTGGCGCCGTCCTGGGAGACGGCCGTGATCGTGGTCGTCAGCTCGGTGATGCGGGCGGTACGGCCGCGCAGCACGATCGCGGAGCGGCCCGGGACCGCCTCGCTGAGCAGCCTGCCCGCGACCACGGAGGCGCCCACCGGCTCGCCGCGCAGCTGCTTGGCGGTGTGGATGTTGAAGAAGCCGCCGTTGACGGCCGCGACCGCGCCGCCCCGCTTGGCCATCGACGAGACCGTCTCGCGCTTGGCCACGCTGGTGCCGAGCGAGGCCGCGTACGAGCCGCGGAAGGTGCGGGCGTCGACCGTGAGCACCTTGACGTGCCACGGGCCGGTGGTCTTGAGTCCGTCGTCGCCCAGGTAGTCGACCTTGACCTTCAGGCCGGCCTTCTTGAGCTTCGCGGCCGCCTTGTCGGCCTTGGCCCGCTGCTTGAACGACCACAGGCCCACGCGCACCATGAAGAGCTCCTGCGCGGGGGCGTCGGCGACCTGCGGGCGCTCCAGCCGCTGGATGCCGGCGACCTCGCCGGCCGCCTCGACCGCGGCCAGCGTGGTCTCGGCGGCCTCGCGGGTGCCGGCGTCGCGGCCGTTCGGCAGGAGCACGGTCACCGTGTAGCCGTCGGTGGACGAGCCCGCCTTCACGTCGTACAGGTCGATGCCCGAGGTCACGCTGGTCATGGTCTTGGTCGGTGCGGACCGCGCGCCGAGCGGGAAGTTGGATGACGGGAACTTCACCGTCGCCTGCTCGGCTGCGGCGCCGGGCACGGTGAGGCCCGTGATCGTCGTGGCCATGGCCAGGCCGACGACGAGAGTGCGTCGAGACATGCGAACTCCAGGAGGGTGGAACGGGACCGCCCCATCCTGACGTGATCAAGCTGATCGGGTCTGGAGAACACGCCAAACGGTTGAAAGAGGTTACGCGATCGACATACGCCCGGACTGGTGAGTTCGACCTTCGCCTAGAATGGGTGCGTGAAGCGCATCGGCATGTGGTGGTGGCCGCGAGACGGCCTCTGACCTTCGCATGCGCAAGGGCCGTCCCCAGGGCGGCCCCGGGCGCAGGGCATCCCTCCGGACGGCGTCGACCGATCGAGGAGGGACCATGCGACACACCGTGCTCACCGGAGACCGCCCCACCGGGCCGCTCCATCTCGGCCACTACTTCGGCTCCCTGGCCAACCGCGTCCGCCTGCAGGACCGGTTCCCGATGTACGTGCTGGTGGCCGACTACCAGGTGATCACCGACCGGGATCTGCCGGGGGAGATCCAGCGCAACATCACCGAGTTGCTGCTCGACTACCTCGCGGTGGGGCTCGACCCGGCCAAGGTGACGATCTTCCAGCACAGCGCCGTGCCCGAGCTCAACCAGCTCATGCTGCCGTTCCTGAGCCTGGTGACGGTGTCGGAGCTGAGCCGCAACCCCACCGTCAAGGACGAGATCGCGCACAGCAGCCAGAAGGCGGTCAGCGGGCTCATGTTCACCTATCCGGTGCACCAGGCGGCCGACATCCTGTTCTGCAAGGGCACGCTGGTGCCGGTGGGCAAGGACCAGTTGCCGCATCTCGAGGTGACCCGGACGATCGCGCGGCGCTTCAACGAGCGCTACGGCCGCGTCTTCCCCGTGCCCGAGGCCATGCTCGGCGAGCGGCCGCTGCTCCAGGGGCTCGACGGCGGCAAGATGAGCAAGAGCAGGGGCAACGCGATCGCGTTGTCGGCCACCGAGGACGAGACGGCCGCGCTCATCCGCAAGGCACGCACCGACTCCGAGCGGCTGATCACCTTCGACGAGGAGAACCGCCCCCAGGTGGCCAACCTCCTCATGATCGCGTCGCTCTGCCTCGGCCGGCCGCCCGCGGAGCTCGCCGCCGAGATCGGGTACGGGGGAGCGGCCGCGCTGAAGCGGTTGACCACGGACGCGGTCAACGACTTCCTGCGGCCGATCAGGAAGCGCAGGAACGAGCACGGCGAGGCCGAGGTGCGGGAGATCCTGGCCGAGGGCAACCGGCGCGCCCGCGAGCGGGCCGTGGTCACCCTCGACGAGGTGCGCGCGGCGATGGGTTTCTAGCGCGGGTGGTAGCTGAGCGTCCTGAAGGGCCAGTGCGCGGACAGCCAGGCCGTCACGGCTTCGTACAGGGGCACGTCCAGGTCGGCCCGGTCGGCCCGGACCCAGGAGGACACGTCGGCGTCGTGGGCGTCGCCCGTGGAAGGGTAGATGTAGACGCATCCGATCACGTCGCCGTCCGTGTCCAGGACGGTGTAGGTGAAGCCGCGGCGCCTGGCGAAGTCGTCCGCGTGGCGCCGCAGGTCGGTGAGGTTGGCCTCCAGGGACATGCCGTCCAGGGGAGGCCACTTCCCGTCCGGGAAGCCCGGGGTCGCGCGGATGTGCTCGATGCTGCTGGTCCAGGCGGCGTGGTCGGCGGCGTTGTGCTGGGGGCCCAGGGGTTCCAGACGGAACCGCGGGGTGACCGGAGGCGCGGGGACGACGAAGTGGTCGGGGACGAAGGCGCGGTCGTTCATGGGGCCGAGGCTACGAGGCCGGGCTCCTGGGGCGCATCCGGATTGATCGCGGGCTAGCGCTGGCGGTCGCGGCGGAACGACTCCAGCGCCAGCAGCGCGACGTGCAGCGACAGGCAGGACTCGACGTCGTCGAGATCGGTGTCGAGGATGCGCTCCAGGCGGCGCAGCCGGTCGTAGAAGGCGGGCCTCGACAGGTGGGCCTTCTGCGCGGCGACCGCCTTGTTGCGGCCCGCGTCGAGGTAGATGCGCAGGATGCGGGCCAGGTCGCCGCCCCGCTGGGCGTCGTGCGCGAGCAGCGCGCCCAGCTCGCGCTCGGCGAACGTCTGCAGCCTGGCGTCGTCGCGCAGCAGGTGGAGCAGCCCGCGCAGGCGCAGGTCGGGCAGCCGGTAGAAGGGCCGGGCGTCGGGCTGCCGGACCGCCACGTCGGCCACCTGCTCGGCCTCCAGGAAGCTGCGCCGCACGTCGCGGATGGACTCGACCACCGAGCCGGCGGCGAGCACGAACGCGGATCCGTGCTTCCACAGCTCGCGCAGGCGCTCGGAGAGCGTCGTCAGCGCGGGCTCGGCCTGCGTGCGCGGCGGGAGCGGCAGCAGGACGCCCACCCGGTCCTGGTCGAGCGCGCCCACCAGGGCGGGCAGGCGGGCGTCGCGGCAGGCGGCGGCCGTCGCCTCGGCCAGCTCGCCCAGCTCGGCCTGCCCGTCGAGCGCCTGGTCGGCCGGGTCTGTCGGGCGGATGACCACGCTCACCAGCCTGCGGCCGGTGAGCGGCACGCCGACCGCGCGGGCGCGGGCCGCGGCCTCGTCGGGGTCGGAGTAGGCGTGGGTGAGGATGCCGGTGATGATCGTGCCGTGGGCCTGGCGCTCCAGCGACTCCTGGTGGCGCTCCAGCAGGCGGCCCAGGGCGAGCGTGGTGGCGGCGCGCTCGGCCAGCACCAGGTCGCGCGGCGACGGCTTGCGGTCGCACAGCAGGATCAGCCGTCCCCAGTCCTGCCCGCGCGCGCCGACGGTGGTGACGAGCCAGCCCGACGCGGAGTCGTACGCGGTGCGGTCGGCGGGGGCGACGGCCCTGGACCTGCTCTCCCAGCCGGCCAGCAGCGCGCCGGTGTCGCGACCGGCCGACTCGCAGGCCAGCACCTGGTGGGCGAGGTTCTCCAGCAGGACCGGGCGGCCCGACAGCCTGGCCACCTGGGCCAGCACCTCCGCGGGGGACGCGCCCTCGACCGACAGCTCGGTGAACACCTCGTGCAGCTGCTCGGAGGCGCGCAGCTCCTCCAGCTGGTTGTCGATGATGCGGGCGTGGACGGCCTCGGTGATCTGCACGAACGGGGTCTCGCGGGCGAGCACGATGACCGGCAGGCCGTGCTCCTCGGCGGACTTGATCACGGCCGGGGGCAGCTCGCGGACGAACCGGCGGCCAAGCTCGACGACCAGGCCGGAGGCGCCGACGGAGGACAGCCCGGCGATGTAGCCGGTGAGCTCGGCGGAGTCGTCGGGCAGCGCCACGCCCGTGGTGAGCACCAGCTCGCCGCCGCGCAGCAGCTGGGCGATGTCGGCGATCTCGCCGACGTGCACCCAGCGCACCTTGGTGTCGAGCCGGTCGGCGCCCGCCACGACCTGTGGGCTGCCGCGGCGGACCGTCTCCAGCTCCAGGATGTCGGCGATGGTGGGCAGCACGACGCCGAGCCTATCCGATCAGCCTGTAATCCTGGGCGGGCCATGGTTGACAGACTGCCAGGAAGATCAGCGGATCAGGTCCTCCTCGCGGAACTCCCGCGCCGGGCTCTGCTCGCGCAGCTCCACCCGGCGGATCTTGCCCGAGATCGTCTTGGGCAGCTCGGCGAACTCCAGCCTGCGCACCCGCTTGAACGGGGCCAGCTCGCGCCGGCAGTGCTCGAAGATCGACCGGGCCGTCTCCTCGTCGGGCTCGGCCCCGGGCGCGAGCGTCACGTACGCCTTGGGGACGGCCAGGCGCACCGGGTCGGGGGCGGGCACCACGGCCGCCTCCGCGACGGCGGGATGCTCCAGCAGCACGCTCTCCAGCTCGAACGGCGAGATGCGGTAGTCGGAGGCCTTGAACACGTCGTCGGTCCTGCCCACGTAGGTGATGTAGCCGTCGGAGTCCCGGGAGGCCATGTCACCCGTGTGATAGTGCCCATCGCGCATCGCTTCACTGGATCCGGCGACATATCCGGACATGAGGCCGAGGGGGCGGTTCTCCAGCGGGATGCAGATCTCCCCGTCGTCCCCCGGTTCCCCGGTCTCCGGATCGAGCAGCACGATCTCGTACCCCGGCAGCGGCCGCCCCATCGAGCCCGGCCTGACCGGCTCACCCGGGACGTTGCCGATCTGCGCGGTCGTCTCCGTCTGTCCGTAGCCGTCCCTGATCGTGAGGCCCCACGCCTTGGCCACCTGGTCGATGATCTCCGGGTTGAGCGGCTCGCCGGCGGCCACGGCGGTGCGCAGCGGCAGCCGCCACGCCGCCAGGTCCTCCTGGATCAGCATCCGCCACACGGTCGGCGGCGCGCAGAAGGTGTCGACGCCCTCGTCGCGCAGCACCCGCAGCAGCTCGGCCGCCGAGAAGCGCTGGTAGTCGTGGACGAGCACGGTCGCGCCCGCGTTCCACGGCGCGAACACGTTGCTCCAGGCGTGCTTGGCCCAGCCGGGCGAGGACACGTTGAGATGCACGTCGCCGGGCCGGATGCCGATCCAGTACATGGTCGACAGGTGGCCGGCCGGATAGGAGGCGTGGGTGTGCTCGACCAGCTTGGGCTGCGAGGTCGTGCCGGAGGTGAAGTAGAGCAGCAGGGTGTCGCCCGCGTGCGTCGGCCCGTCGGGCGTGAACCTCTCGGCCGCCTGGGAGGACTCGTGGTAGGGCAGCCAGCCGTACGCGTCGCCGACCGCGATCCTGGTGTAGGGGCCGCCGCCGAACTTGCCCGCGTCCTCGGCGTTGGCGATCACGTGGGACACCCCGCCGCGCTCGATCCGCTCGGTCACGTCCTTGCGGGTCAGCAGCGTGGTGGCCGGGATGACGACCGCGCCCAGCTTCATCGCGGCCAGCAGCGACTCCCACAGCTCGGGCTGGTTGCCGAGCATGAGCAGGATCCGGTCGCCTCGCCGCACGCCCTGCTCGTGCAGCCAGTTGGCCACCCGGCTGGAGCGCACGGACAGCTCGGCGAAGGTGTACGAGACCCTGCCGGTGATCTTGAGGGCGATCCGGTCGGGGGTCTCGGCGGCCAGCACGCCGTCGAACCAGTCGAGCGCCCAGTTGAACTCGCCCAGCTCCGGCCACCGGAACTCCCGGCGGGCGGTGGGGTAGTCGGCCTGGAGCAGGAAGTCGCGCGCGGCTCGGAAATCGCTCATGCTCCGGATCCTGCTACGCCGTCAGCCTCGCCTCAAGGCCATCGAGCACCGCCGCGAGTCCGAAGGTGAACATCATCTCGCGCGACTCCCTCAGGTCGGCCGGCTTGCTCTCGCGCATCCTCTCCAGCAGGTCGGGGTGGGCGGCGGCGGCCCGCTCGACGGCCTCGCGCATGCTGTCCTCGTCGAGGGGGTCCCTGGCCATCGCCTCGTTGTAGGCCACTTCGGGGATCGTGGTGCCGAACACGAAGGCGGTCAGGGTGGACGCGGCGTAGTCGATCTCCAGCCCCCGGAACCCGGCGTCCTTGAAGGCCCGGGTGAGCCGGCTGGTGACCTCCAGCGCGTTGGGCCCGAGTGCGGGCGTGCGCCCGATGAGCCCGGCGGACCAGGGATGGCGCAGTATCACCCGGCGCATGCTGTGGGCGAAGGCGCCGGCCGTCTGGCGCCACCACTTCGTCTCCTCCGGCGGCGGCACCGTCATCTCGCCCCAGATCTCGTCGTAGACCAGCTCCAGCAGCTCGCGCTTGTTGGCCACGTACCAGTAGAGGCTGGTCGCGCCCGCGTCGAGCTTCGCGCCGAGCTTGCGCATGCTCAGCCCGTCGAGCCCTTCGGCGTCGAGCAGCTCCACCGCGGCGCGCACGATCTCCTCGCGGCTGCGGCCCGGGCTCTTGGCGGGCCGGGGGTCGCGCGCCCACACCGAGGAGAACTGCTTGCCGGTCATGCTTCCAGATTAAATCCTCTCGCACACTGTACGGGTTTCCTCGTACAGTGTGCGAGTGGAATCGAACGCTGTGCGAGATCCCCGTCGCTGGTGGGTGCTCGCCGTCCTCTGTCTCTCGCTGATGGTGCTGTCGGTCGACGGCACGATCCTCAACCTGGCCATCCCCTCGCTGATCGAGGAGCTCGGGGCCACTCCCTCCGACATCCAGTGGATCCTGGACGTCTACGTGCTGGCGTTCGCGGGGCTCCTGCTGACGGCGGGCAGCCTGTCGGACCGGTTCGGCCGCCGCAGGTTCCTGATCATCGGGCTCGCCCTGTTCGGCGGGGCGTCGCTGGCGGCCGTCTTCGCGGCCGAGCCGTGGCAGCTCGTCGCCGCCCGCGCGCTCATGGGCGTCGGCGGGGCCATCCTGATGCCGTCGACGCTCTCCATCCTGATGACCGTCTTCGACGCCGAGGAGCGCCGCACCGCCATGGCCGTCTGGGGCGGGGTGGCCATGGTCAGCGTGATCATCGGCCCCACGCTCGGCGGCTTCCTGCTGCAGAGCTACTGGTGGGGCTCGGTCTTCCTGATGAACATCCCGATCGCCGCGCTGGCCATCGTGGCCGCGCTGGTCCTGATGCGGGAGACGCGGGGGCCGGCGCGCAAGCTCGACCCGGTCGGCGTGGTGCTGTCCAGCGTCGGGCTGACGGCCGCCGTGTACGTCATCATCGAGCGCGAGCTCGACTGGGGGATCATCGCGGTGGCGGTCGTCTCGCTGGTCGCCTTCGTGGTGTGGGAGCGGCGGCGCGAGGAGCCGATGCTGCCGCTGTTCCTGTTCGGCAACCGCAACTTCAGCGGCGCGTCGATGTCCATCCTGCTGATGTCCTTCGGGGCGGGCGCCGTGATGTTCATGCTCACCCAGTACCTGCAGTTCGTGCTCGGGTACGAGGAGGTGGTCGCGGGGCTGGCCATGCTGCCGTACGCGGTGGCGGCGGCCGTCTTCAACGGGATCGGCGCCGGGCTCGGGAAGAAGGTGAGCAACCGGGCGCTGGTGAGCGGCGGGCTCCTGATCATGGCAGGGGGGTTCGCCGTCATGGCGACCACCACCGGCTACCTGCCCCTGCTCGTCGCGCTGCTGGTCATGGGCGTGGGCGGCGGGCTGGCGGGCCCGTCCGCGTACACCTCGCTGATGAACGCGATCCCGCTGGAGCGGGCCGGGGTCGGCTCGGCCATGAACGACACCGTCCAGCAGGTCGGGCTGGCGCTGAGCATCGCCGTGCTGGGCAGCGTGCTGGCCGAGGTCTACACCGGTCAGATGCCCGTCTCCGCGCCCGAGGCGGCCAGGGAGTCCATCGGGGTGGCGATCCAGGCGCCCGCCCTGGCGGACCAGGCCGGTGCGGCCTTCACCACCGCCATGCACGTCGGGTCGTGGGTGGGCGCCGCGTTCTGCGTCGCCGCGGCGGTGGTCGCCGCCGTCCTGCTGCGCCCGCTCGCGCCCACCGAGAGCCCCGAGCCGGTGACCGTCTAGATCGCATCCCCCACAGGGCGGAACCCCGCGCCGGGCCGGCCGGCGCGGGGCTCCGTGAGTGCGCCTGACCTTACGGGCGCTGCGGGCGGTTGGTCATGTGCTCGGCGGTGCCGACATGCTGCTTCTGCTTGCGCATGCCGGCCAGGCCCAGCAGCCCCAGCAGGCCGAGCAGGCCCCACAGGCCGGCGTTGCCGCCGCCCTGGTCCTGCTGCTGAGGTGCGGGCGACGGGTTGACCTGGCTCTGCGCGACGGGAGCGGCGGGAGCCTCCGCCGTCGCGGCCGCGGCCGGGGCGAGCGTCAGAAAGAAGGCCAGCCCCAGGCCCGTGAGAGTCTTGCGCATTGGGTTCCCCCGATCCGGCGGTCCCTCGACCTTCGAAGACCGCCTGTCGCGTCTCCCGGCCTTGTTCCCGGAAGGCTTCCCCCTGATGGGGCGGATCTTCGTATTCCCTGCTAGACGTAGCCATACCATCTCGCTCCATGATGAAACCTCTGCTCCCGGCGGCCGACACCTTGTAAGAGGATTCCGGCGTACGGCGACACCTTGCATTTGGGGACCTGTGGGGATTGCGGCGATACTCAAGACATGTCCGAGCTTCTCGCGCGCCACAGGGCCGTCATCCCCACCTGGGTCGGCCTCTACTACAACGACCCCATCGAGATCGTCAGCGGCAAGGGCAACCGCGTCGTCGACGCCGACGGCAAGAGTTATCTCGACTTCTTCGCCGGAATCCTGACCAACATGATCGGGTACGACGTCCCCGAGGTGCGCGAAGCCGTCGAACGCCAGCTCGCCACCGGCGTCGTCCACACCAGCACCGTCTACCTGCTGCGCGGGCAGATCGAGCTGGCCGAGAAGATCGCCCGCCTGTCCGGCATCCCGGACGCCAAGGTCTTCTTCACCAACTCGGGCACCGAGGCCAACGAGACCGCCCTGCTGCTCGCCACGTACGCGCGCAAGAGCGACCAGGTGCTGGCCATGCGGCAGAGCTACCACGGCCGCAGCTTCGGCGCCGTCAGCGTCACCTCCAACAGGTCCTGGAAGAACAACTCCCTGTCGCCGCTCAACGTGCACTTCCTGCACGGCGCCGACCAGCATCTCGCCCAGTTCAGGGGCATGTCCGACGCCGACTACATCGCGGCGTGCGTGGACGACCTGCGGCACGTGCTGTCGACCGCCGTCTCGAACGACGTGGCCGCCCTCATCGCCGAGCCCATCCAGGGCGTCGGCGGCTTCACCATGCCCCCGGACGGGCTGTTCGCCGCCTACAAGGAGGTGCTGGACGAGCAGGGCATCCTGTTCATCTCCGACGAGGTGCAGACCGGGTGGGGCCGCACCGGCAGCGCGTTCTTCGGCATCCAGAACCACGGCGTGACCCCCGACATGATGACCTTCGCCAAGGGCCTGGGCAACGGCTTCGCCGTCGGCGGCGTCGTCGCCCGGGGCGACCTGCTGGACGCGCTGCACGCCGCCGGCGTGGCCACGTTCGGCGGCAACCCCGTCTCCATGGCGGCCGCCAACGCGACCCTCGACTACGTGCTCGACCACGACCTGCAGGCCAACGCCGCGAGGACCGGCAAGATCATCATCGACGGCCTGCGCGCCGCCGCCCAGCGGCTCCCCGTCGTCAAGGACGTGCGCGGCAAGGGCCTGATGTTCGCCGTCGAGCTCGACACCCCGGCCCAGGCCGCGAGGTTCATGGAGGAGACCAAGAAGGCCGGCCTGCTCGCCGGCAAGGGCGGCCTGCGCGGCACCGCCATCCGCATGGCCCCGCCGCTCACGATCTCGGTCGACGAGGCCACCGAGGGGCTCGGCATCATCGTCAACGCACTCGAAGTCATCAACGCGGAGGCAGCGCAGCAGTGAAGGCAGTCAAGCACTGGATCGACGGAGCTCTCACCGACGGCGACCCCCGCACGTCGGAGATCTTCAACCCCGCCACCGGCGAGGTCAGCGGCACCGTCGCGCTGGCGTCCGTGGCGGACGTGGACGCGGCCGTCGCCGCCGCCGCGGCGGCCTTCCCCGGCTGGCGCGACACCTCCCTGGTCAAGCGGGCGCAGGTGCTGTTCAAGTTCCGCGAGCTGATGTACGCGCACCGCGACGAGATGGCGGCGCTGATCTCCGCCGAGCACGGCAAGGTGCACGGCGACGCGCTCGGCGAGGTGGCCCGCGGCCTGGAGGTCGTGGAGTTCGCCTGCGGCATCCCGCACCTGCTCAAGGGCGGCTTCTCCGAGGGCGTCTCGACCCGGGTCGACTCCTACTCGATCCGCCAGCCGCTCGGCGTCGTGGCCGGCATCACGCCGTTCAACTTCCCGGCCATGGTGCCGATGTGGATGTACCCGATCGCGATCGCCTGCGGCAACGCGTTCATCCTCAAGCCGTCGGAGAAAGACCCCTCGGCCTCGCTGCTCATGGCGCGGCTCTGGAAGGAGGCCGGGCTGCCCGACGGCGTGTTCAACGTCGTGCAGGGCGACAAGGTCGCCGTGGACCGGCTGCTGGAGCACCCCGACGTGCGCGGCGTCTCCTTCGTCGGCTCCACCCCGATCGCCAGGTACGTCTACGAGACCGGGACCGCCCACGGCAAGCGGGTGCAGGCGCTCGGCGGCGCCAAGAACCACATGCTCGTGCTCCCCGACGCCGACCTCGACCTGGTGGCCGACTCGGCCGTCTCGGCGGGCTTCGGCTCGGCCGGCGAGCGCTGCATGGCCATCTCGGTCGTGCTGGCCGTCGACCCGGTCGGCGACGAGCTGGTGCAGAAGATCGTCGAGCGGGTCGAGCGGCTCACCGTGGGCCCCGGCGACGACCCCGCCTCGGAGATGGGCCCGCTGGTGACCGGGCCGCACCGCGACAAGGTCGCCTCCTACCTCGACCTGGCCGTCGAGGAGGGCGCCAAGGTGGTCGTGGACGGCCGCGAGACCGCGGTCAAGGGCGGCGGCAAGGCGTCCGAGACGCCCGGCTTCTGGCTCGGCCCGACCGTGCTCGACCAGGTGAAGCCCGGGACGCGGGTGCACACCGAGGAGATCTTCGGCCCCGTCCTGTCGATCGTCCGCGTCTCCTCGTACGAGGAAGGCCTGGAGATCATCAACGGCGGCGAGTTCGGCAACGGCACGGCCGTCTTCACCAACGACGGCGGCGCCGCCCGGCGCTTCCAGAACGAGGTGGAGGTCGGCATGATCGGCGTGAACGTGCCGATCCCCGTGCCGATGGCGTTCTACAGCTTCGGCGGCTGGAAGGCCTCGCTCTTCGGCGACACGCACGTGCACGGCACCGAGGGCGTCCACTTCTACACCCGTGGCAAGGTCATCACCTCTCGCTGGCTGGACCCGTCGCACGGCGGGGTGAACCTCGGATTCCCCACCAACAAGTAAGGCGCCGGGGCGGGCGGCGACGATCACCGCCCGCCCCCGGTAGGCTCCAGGGCGTGATCCGCAGCCGTCTGCCCGCGCTGGCCCTCGCCCTGACGGCGCTGGGCTGCACGGGCGCGGCCCAGCCCGCCCAGCTCACCCCCAGCCCGACGGCGAGCCCCACGACGAGCCCCACGACGAGCCCCACGCCCGAGGCGAGCCCCACGCAGAGCGACGGCACGCTGCAGATCCTCGCCTACCGCGGCTACGCCGAATACGGCGGCATCAGCCCGCAGGCCAACTGGACCGGCACGTTCGAGAAGGCCACCGGCTGCCGGCTGGCCCGCATCGACACCGTGCAGACTCCCGAGGAGATGTCCGCCAGGCTTCGCACACGCGCCTACGACCTGGTCGCCGCCGGGCCCGTGGTGGCGGCCGAGATGATCGAGGCCGGGCAGGTCCAGGCCATCGACACCGACCGGGTCGAGGGCTACGACGACATCCCCGAGCGGCTGCGCGACCTGCTCACCGTCGGCGACACGGTCTACGGGGTGCCGTTCCTGTGGGGCTACCACGAGTTCCTGTACGACACGCGCCGGACCACGGGCGGCGATCTGGCCGACGTGTTCGGCTCCGACCGGGTCATGCTGCGCGACAGCCCGCTCACGCTCGCCGACGCGGCGCTCGCGGGCGGCGCCGCAGATCCGTTCGAGCTCGACGCCGAGCAGTTGGAAGAGGCGGCCGGGCGCCTGGCGGCCCCGGAGGAGCGCACGCTCTGGGCCAACCAGCTCGACCTGGTCAAGGGCTTCGCCACCGGCTCCGTCGACTACGGCCAGGCCACCCCTCACCTGCGCGAGCTGCTGGTGAAGGCGCGCCTGCCGGTCAAGGCCGTGTCCGCGCGCAAGGTCACCGGCTGGGCCGACTCGTGGCTGCTCGGCGCCGGGGTCACCGCCACCGACTGCGCCTACCGCTGGCTCGGCCGGATGATCGAGCCCGGCACCCAGCGCGACGCCGCCGCGTGGAACGGACTGGCGCCCGCCAATACCAAGGCGTGCAAAGGCCGTGCCAGAAGCGTCTGCGAGGCGTACGGTGCCACCAGGTCCCATCGGCTGGACCGCGTGGTGTTCGCCACGCGCCCTCCGGGGGACTGCCTGCCGCCGAAGGGGGAGTGCACCGACTACGCCGCCTGGTCGCAGCGGTGGCGCGAGCTCATCGAGTAGCGGGGCCGGCTTCCGCCGCCCCGCGTGACCATGCCGCGGGCGCGCCCAACCCCCGCTGGGCGCGACCTGCTGAGACGCCCCGGGCCTTCCCCCCGTCCCGGGGCGTCTCGCCGTCCGCGGGCCTTCAGCGGGTGGGGAAGGCCACCACCGTGGCCAGAGGGGCGGGGACCAGCGCCTCGGCGCAGTCGGCGCACGCCATCGCCGTCGTGTCGTCGGGGAAGCGGCCCACGCGCACCCTCGGGCGCGGCCATCTCTTGTAGCAGACCACGCAGGCCTCGCCGTCGCGCTGGGCGCTCGTCATGCCCTCAGGGTCGAACGTCAGCATGTCCGGTGCCGTTCTGGTGGGACCCCAGTTCATCGCGCTCCCCGCAGAGGTCGCCCGTCCTCGTGTCGGATCCGTTATAACCCCGGTCGGATCCGTGATCGTCTAGTTCCGTGTCAAGTAAGGGTGAATTCTCTACCCAAGACGCCTGCTTTACACCACAAAATCGGGCATCCAGCTACAAGCCGGATGCCCGATTCATGGGTATATCAGAGGGCGGCGACCGCCTTTTCGAGGATCCCCAGGCCCTCCTCCAGCAGGTGCTCGGGGATGACCAGGGGCGGCAGGAACCGCAGCACGTTGCCGTGCGTGCCCGCGGTCAGCACCAGCAGGCCCTCGGCGTGGCAGCGCTTGACGATCTCCTGGACCGCCGCCGGGTTCGGCTCCTTGGTGCCCGGCACCACCAGCTCGACCGCGATCATGGCGCCGCGCCCCCGCACGTCGCCGATCACGTCGAACCGCTCCTTCATGGCGTGCAGCCGGGGCAGCATGATCTCGCCGATCCTGCGGGCCCTGGCGACCAGGTCCTCCTCGGCGATCGTCTCCAGCACCGCCAGCGCGGCCTCGCAGGCCAGCGGGTTGCCGCCGTACGTGCCGCCGAGGCCGCCCACGTGCACCTTGTCCATCAGCTCCGCCCGGCCCGTCACCGCGGCCAGCGGCAGGCCGCCCGCGATGCCCTTGGCGGTGGTGATGATGTCGGGCACGATGCCCTCGTCCTCGCAGGCGAACAGGGTGCCGGTGCGGGCGAAGCCGGTCTGCACCTCGTCGGCCACGAACACGATGCCGTTCTCGCGGCAGAACTCCGCGATCCGCGGCAGGAATCCCTTGGCCGGCTCGATGAAGCCGCCCTCGCCGGCGATCGGCTCGATCACCACGGCCGCCACGTTCTCCGCGCCGACCTGCTTGTTGATCATGTCGATCGCCTCGGCCGCGGCCTCCTCGGCGCAGTTCTCGGGCCCCGTCGGCCAGCGGAACGGGTAGGCCAGCGGCACCCGGTACACCTCAGGGGCGAACGGGCCGAACCGGTGCTTGTACGGCATGTTCTTGGCCGTGAGCGTCATCGTGAGCAGCGTGCGGCCGTGGTAGCCGTGGTCGAACACGACGACCGCCTGGCGGCCGGTCGCGTGCCTGGCGATCTTGACCGCGTTCTCCACCGCCTCGGCGCCGCTGTTCACGAGGAACGTGCGCTTGTCGTGGTCGCCCGGGGTGAGCTCGTTCAGCTTCTCGCAGACGGTCACGTACGACTCGTACGGGGTGACCATGAAACAGGTGTGGGTGAAGTCGGCGACCTGCTTGCTGACCCGCTCCACCACCTTCGGCGCGGCGTTGCCGACGTTCGTCACGGCGATGCCGGCGCCGAAGTCGATCAGCGAGTTCCCGTCGGCGTCCTGCAGCACGCCGCCGCCGGCGCGGGTGACGAAGACCGGCAGGGTGGTGCCGATGCCGGGCGGGACGGCGGCCTGCTTGCGGGCCAGCAGCTCCTGCGATTTCGGGCCGGGGATCGCGGTGACGACGCGCCGCTCCTGGGGAATGCTCATGCCTCCGACGGTACGGTGACCGCCGACCACTCCCGATACGTCGATATGTCACACTGAAGGTGCTTGTCTCGCCTGAATGGATAAAATTCGGATGGCACCATCGTTGCAGGTCGTGGCCCGTCGGACCGGGCTCCGCCTGCTCGCCGGACCGCCCGACCGCGACGTGCGCTGGGTCGCCGTCAGCGAGTTGGAGGATCCCACGCCGTTCCTGGAGGGCGGCGAGCTGGTGCTCACCACCGGGATGCGGCTGACCCACGACTTCGCCCGATATGTCGGGCGGCTGATGGCGCGCGGGGTGGCCGGGCTGGGCGTCGCGGTCGGGCTCACCCACGACGAGGTGCCGCCGGCTCTGGTCGAGGCGGCCGGCGCGGCGGGGCTGCCGCTGCTGGAGGTGCCCAGGGAGACGCCGTTCATCGCGGTCACCAAGGTGGTCAGCGAACTGCTGGCGGCCGAGCAGTACGAGGAGGTCACCCGCGCCTTCGCCGCCCAGGGCCGGCTGACCCGCGCCGCCCTCCACCCCGACGGCACCCACGCGGTCATCGACCGGCTGGCCAAGGAGCTGGGCGGGTGGGCGGCGCTGTTCGACGACGCCGGCGAGCCGCTGCACGCCACGCGGGGCGCCAAGGTCCGCACGGTGGCGGCCGAGATCAGGCGGCTGCGCGGCGGCCGGGGGCCCGCGGCGGCCCGCAAGGACGGGGAGGCGGAGCGGGCGCCCGCCACGCTGGCGCTGGCGTGGCCCGGCGAGAACGTCGTGGTGCAGCCGGTGGGCGGCGGGCCGCGGCCCCGCGGGTTCTTCGCCGTCGGGACCGCGCGGGCCTTCACCCCCGTCTCCCACACCGTCGTCAACGCCGCCGGGTCGCTGCTCACGCTGGCCCTGGAGCAGGGGCGGGCCCACCTCGAAGGCGAGCGCCGGGTCCGGGACGCGGTGCTGCGGCTGCTGCTGTCCGAGCGGCCGTCGGCCTTGCCGGAAGCCCGTACGGTCCTCGGTCCCCTCGGTCCGGCTCTCCCCGGCGAGCCCTTCGTGGTCCTGGCCGTCGGCGAGGACTCCCTGGAACCCCTGGAACCCCTCGCCTTCACCGCCCGCCTCCTCACCCCGGACGATCGGCGCGGCACCTCAAAAGGCGACGGGCCGGGCCGTGCTCCGGCGGGGGGCCTGCGGGTTCCGGATGAGGGGCAGGGTGTTGCTTCCGGGCCAGACGATCGGCGCGGCACCTCACAGGGTGAGCGGCCGGTTGTGGGGGAGAGCGGTGGACGGGATGCTGCCGCGTCCGGGCGGCGTGATGTGCCCGGGGTGCGGGCGTCCGTGGGGGAGAGGGCCGCAGGGGCCGGTCGGCACTCCGGCTCGGGTGAGGGGCGGCGTGATGTATCAGGGGCGCGTTCTCTCCCGACCGAAGAGATGCGCGACGCCTCCGTGCGGGGTGGGGGTGAAAGGGCGGCGGTCTCCGGGCGGGGGAGTGGGGGAGGTGTCGTGGTGGTGCTTGTGGACGAAGGGTCGGAGGGGGAGGTCGTCCGGGCGGCCGGTGGGGGTGTCGGGATCGGGGGGCCGTGTTCGTACCGGGAGGTGCGGGCGGGGGTGGAGCAGGCGCGGCGGGCCTACGAGCACGCCGGGGGGCAGGTGCTCAGGTTCGGCGAGCTGGCCGGGCAGGGGCTGATGGCGCTGGTCGAGCCGGAGGCGGCGGGGGCGTTCGCCGCCGCGCTGCTGGCGCCGCTCGCCGCGTACGGGTCGCGGGCCGATCTGGTGGAGTCGCTGCGCGCGTACCTGGAGAGCAACGGTCACTGGGACGCGGCCGCCCAGCGGCTGGGCGTGCACCGGCACACGCTGCGCTACCGGATGCGGCGCGTCGCCGAGCTGCTCGGGCGCGACCTGGACGACCCGGGGGTGCGGGCCGAGCTCTGGTTCGCGCTGCAGGCGGCCGGCGGCAGGTCCTCGAACGGCGCGGCGCACCCCTGAGGAGCTGTCAGTCCTTGTCGGCCGCGTAGTAGGCGATCGTCGCCTGGGTGACGGCTTCGTAGCTGGTCGCGTCGCGGAGGTGACCCGAGCGCTCCAGGCTGATCGCGCCCTGGGCGGCCGCCCACAGGGCGTCGGCGATCTTGCGTGGCTGGGTGGGGCCGAGGTAGCCGGCGGAGATGCAGTCGGAGATCACTCGGTCGAGGATGTTGAGCGCCGCCCTGGCGAGGGTCCTGGCGCGCTCGCTGGGCTCGAAGCCGGGGATCGCCCGTTCGAACATGAGGCTGTAGTAGCCGGGCTCCGCCAGGCACGCCTGGCGGTAGGCGGGGACGAGCGCGTTCAGGTACTCGAAGGGGTCGCGGCGCTGCGGCACCCGCTCCAGCAGGCGGCGGAAGCGCTCGAATCCTTCGAGGTAGAGCGCCTCGGCCAGGCCTTCACGGTTGCCGAACATCGTGTAGACGACGGTGGTCGTGCAGGCGGCCTCGGTGGCGATCCGGCGGATCGTCAGGCTGTCGGGCCCGTCGGCCACCAGGACGTTGACCGCGACGTCGAGCAGCCTGGAACGGAGCTCGTCATGGTTGGCCCGCTCGCCCTGCAAGTAGGCGCCCTGAAGCCCAAGCGGCGCCGAGGAGGTCATGGGCCCACGCCTTTCTGCCGAGGGCCCGCCGCTCTGGGAGACCCGCATCGATGACTTAGCCATGGCGGAGATCGTTCAAACCGCTTCGCATGCTAAACATCCCGAATTAGGCCTACTTCTGTTACAAGCCGGGTATACCACCAGGTTGTACATGACGGCAGAAGCCGCCCGGCGGTCTTGTGCACCCTGGTGCAATTCCCCCGCGCGGGGCTTGGCATAACGTCGGAGGCATGGACGTGCGTACCTTCTGGCTCGCAGGCCGCCCCGCCACAGGCGACGCCGAGCTCACCGTGACCAATCCCGACGACGGTCGCGAGGTCGGCCGGGTCTCCGTGCCGACAGATGCCCAGGTGGAGGAGGCCGTCGCCGCCGCCAAGGCGGTCGCGCGCGAAGCCGCCGCGCTGCCGATCCACGTGCGCGCGGAGGCGCTCGCCCACGTCTCCCGGCGACTGGCCGAAAGGTCCGACGAGATCGCCCACCTGATCACGGCCGAGAACGGCAAGCCTATTTTCTGGGCGCGCGGCGAGGTGAGCCGCGCCGTCTCCACCTTCCGCTTCGCCGCCGAGGAGACCCGGCGCTGGTCGGGCGAGGTGCAGCGGCTCGACACCGAGCCCGCCGCCGCCGGCCGGATGGCCTACGTGTCCCGCGTCCCGTACGGTCCGGTGCTGGCGATCACGCCGTTCAACTTCCCGCTCAACCTGGTCGCGCACAAGGTCGCCCCGGCCATCGCCGTCGGCGCCCCCGTGGTGGTCAAGCCCGCCCCGGCCACGCCGCTGTCGTCGCTGGTGCTGGGCGAGATCCTGGCCGAGACCGAGCTGCCCGCGGGCATGTTCTCGGTGCTGCCGGTCGCCAACGAGCGGGCCTCCGGCCTGGTGCTGGACCCGAGGCTGCCGGTGGTGTCGTTCACCGGCTCCGCCCCCGTCGGCTACGCCATCGCCGACCAGGTGCCGCGCAAGCACGTCACTCTGGAGCTGGGCGGCAACGCCGCCGCCGTGGTGCTGGCCGACGCCGACCTCGACTGGGCGGCCCGGCGCGTCGCGCTGTTCTCCAACTACCAGGCCGGTCAGAGCTGCATCGCCGTGCAGCGGGTGATCGTCGAGCGGCCGGTGTACGACGACTTCGTGGCGAGGCTGCTCCCCGCCGTCGCCGGGCTCGTCGTCGGCGACCCGGCCGACGAGAAGACCCAGGTGGGGCCGCTGGTCTCCGAGGCCGCCGCGGAGCGGGTCGAGGAGTGGGTGCGCGAGGCCGTCGAGGGCGGCGCCCGCGTGCTGGCGGGCGGCACCCGTGTGGGCGCCACGTTCGCGCCCACGGTGCTCGCCGACGTCCCCGCCGACGCCAAGGTCTGCCGCGAGGAGGTGTTCGGCCCCGTCATGGTGCTGCAGCCGGTCGACTCGGTGGACGAGGCCTTCGCCGCGGTCAACGACTCGGCGTACGGGCTGCAGGCCGGGGTGTTCACCAGGTCGCTCGACACGGCGTTCCGGGCCAACCGCGAGCTTGAGGTCGGCGGCGTGATCATCGGCGACGTGCCGTCCTACCGGGCCGACCAGATGCCGTACGGCGGGGTGAAGGACTCCGGCGTCGGGCGCGAGGGCCTGCGCGCGGCCATGGAGGATCTCACGTACGAGAAGGTCATGGTGCTGACGGGGCTCAGCCTCTGAGAGACGGGCGCGGGCCCGGCCTTCAGGCGCGCTCCGCGGTGTGGAAGAGCTTCCTGGCGGGCTCGCCCAGGATGGGGCCGTACATGGTGCGGCGGTCGTCGCTGTACTTGAAGCTGCTCACGGACGTGATCGTGCCCCTGCCGGTGGACGTGTCGAAGCGCGTCAGCCACGGGCCGCCGCTGGAGCCCGCCGTCATGTCGCAGCCGAGCCCCTGGTCGTGGGTGTCTCCGTAGGGGTCGTCACGCAGGCGGCCGGCGCAGTAGACCAGGTGCCGGCCGTCGTAGGGCGGGTCGGCCGGGTAGCCGAAGCCGATCGCGTGGCCGCCGCGCGGGGCGTTGAAGGCGATGTCCTGGACGCCTACCACGTCGGCCACGTGCCGGCCGCGTGAGGGGGCCAGCGCCACCATGCCCACGTCGTAGCTGTCGTCGGAGCCCCGCGACCAGGGCCCGGCCACGAACATGCGGCGCGCGGTCCACTGCCCGTACGGCTTGGCGCCGTTCGTGCCGTAACCGGGGACGAACGTCCAGTTCTTGGCCCAGGCGCCGGAGCCGTCCTTGACGCAGTGGCCGGCGGTGACCACGACGTCGCGGTTGCGGCTGCGCACGGTGCTGGCCGAGCAGACGAAGTCGACGCCGTTCATGGTGAGGAAGACGCGGCCGGTGGTCCTGGCCACCGCGCCCCCGACCGCCCAGCGGGAGCCGGAGGTCTGGGCCAGCGGGCGGGCCGACTGGTGGCGGGCCTCGGCCCGCGTGCCGCGCCGGGGCGGGACCAGGCGGACGTCGCCGCCGGTGACCCCGGGGGCGACGCCGAGGCCGGTGCCGCCGGTGAGGCCGCTCAGCAGGCCGCCCTCGGTGACCAGACCGGGCAGGTCGATGGGCAGGGCGTTGTCCATGCGGTCGGGGGTCCAGTAGGAGAGCACGCGCAGGTGGTCGGCCGCGCCGCGGGCCGCGATGTGCTCGACGACGTCGGCGGGCGCCGGGGCCTCGGGCAGGCGGGTGGCCGCCGCGGGCGGCGGCGGGACGACGCTCGAGTGTCGCTCGGGAGTCGCCCCGACGAGGGCGGGGCCCAGCAGGCCCGCGACGAGGGGCGCCGCCGCGAGCAAGGGGGTGCTCAGGGTCATGCCCACCGAGTGTGCACCACGAGATGTGTCCTTGCGGCTACTTTCCGTGAAATTCCTCATGGCGGGTCGCGGGTTCTGTGCGCGGGCACGTGCGGTGTCGGGGGACAATGGACGGGTGCGCGCACCGACCCTCCGCTCCGTCACCGTCCTCGGATCCACCGGCTCCGTCGGCACCCAGGCCCTCGACGTGATCGCCGCCAACCCCGACCGGTTCAGGGTCGCCGGCCTCGCCGCCGGGGGCGGCAGGGCTGACCTGCTCGCCCGCCAGGCGGCCGAGTCCGGGGCCGAGGTCGTCGCCGTCGCCGATCCCGCCGCGGTGCCCGCGCTGCGCGAGGCGCTGGCCGCGCACGGGGCGAGCCCCGAGGTGCTCGCCGGCGCCGACGGGGTCGCCGAGGTGGCTGGCCGGCCGTGCGACACCGTGCTCAACGCCATCACCGGCGCGCTCGGCCTGACCTCCACGCTGGTGGCCCTGGAGGCCGGGCGGATGCTCGCGCTGGCCAACAAGGAGTCCCTGATCGTCGGCGGGCCGCTGGTCAAGCGGCTGGCCAGGCCGGGTCAGCTCGTGCCGGTCGACTCCGAGCACTCGGCGCTGCAGCAGTGCCTGTGGGCGTCGGGGCCGCGGGGCCACGATCCCGGCGCCGTCAAGCGGCTGGTCGTCACCGCCAGCGGCGGCCCGTTCCGCGGCCGCACCCGCGCCGAGATGACCGGCGTGACGCCCGAGATGGCCCTGGCCCACCCCACCTGGTCCATGGGCCCGGTGATCACCATCAACTCGGCCACCCTGGTCAACAAGGGCCTGGAGGTGATCGAGGCCCACCTGCTGTTCGACCTCGGCTTCGACCGGATCGAGGTCGTGGTCCACCCGCAGTCGATCATCCACTCGATGGTCGAGTACATCGACGGCTCGACCATCGCCCAGGCGAGCCCGCCCGACATGCGGCTGCCCATCGCCCTGGCGCTCGGCCACCCCGAGCGCGTCCCCGCGGCCACCCCGCCGGTCGACTGGACCAGGGCCCACACCTGGACCTTCGAGCCGCTCGACGACGCCGCCTTCCCGGCGGTCGCGCTGGCCCGCCACGTCGGCTCGGCGGGCGGCACCGCCCCGGCCGTCTACAACGCGGCCAACGAGGTGTGCGTGGAGGCGTTCGTCAAGGGCGGGCTGCCGTTCCTCGGCATCGTCGACACGGTCGCCAAGGTCGTCGAAGAACATCAGGTCACCCCGGCCGGCTCCGTCGAGGAGGTGCTCGCCGCCGACGCGTGGGCCCGCGCCCGTGCGGCGGAGCTCACAGCCGGGCAGTCCCGCTAGCTCCCTAGACTGGGAAGCGTCGTCGACACACAAGGGTTGAAATGTCTCCTGTAGCACTCGGCATCCCCACGGTCCGTCCCAAGCCGCTCGCCGAACGCCGACACTCCCGCCAGATCATGGTCGGCGGCGTGCCCGTGGGCGGTGACGCGCCCGTCTCCGTGCAGTCGATGACCACCACCGTCACCGCCGACGTCAACGCCACCCTCCAGCAGATCGCCGAGCTCACCGCGTCCGGCTGCCAGATCGTCCGGGTGGCCGTGCCGTCCCAGGACGACGCGGAGGCGCTGCCGATCATCGCGAAGAAGTCGCAGATCCCGGTCATCGCCGACATCCACTTCCAGCCGAAGTACGTCTTCGCCGCCATCGAGGCGGGCTGCGCGGCGGTGCGCGTCAACCCGGGCAACATCAAGAAGTTCGACGACAAGGTGGGCGAGATCGCCAGGGCCGCCGCCGAGCACGGCGTGCCGATCCGCATCGGGGTCAACGCCGGGTCGCTCGATCCGCGGCTGCTGCAGAAGTACGGCAAGGCCACGCCCGAGGCGCTGGTCGAGTCGGCGCTGTGGGAGTGCTCGCTCTTCGAGGAGCACGGGTTCCGCGACATCAAGATCTCGGTCAAGCACAACGACCCGGTCGTCATGATCAATGCCTACCGGCTGCTCGCGGCCCAGTGCGACTACCCGCTCCACCTCGGCGTCACCGAGGCGGGCCCGGCCTTCCAGGGCACCGTCAAGTCGGCGGTGGCGTTCGGCGCGCTGCTGGCCGAGGGGATCGGCGACACCATCCGGGTGTCGCTGTCGGCGCCTCCGGTGGAGGAGGTCAAGGTCGGCACCGCCATCCTGGAGTCGCTCGGGCTGCGCGAGCGGGGGCTGGAGATCGTGTCCTGCCCGTCGTGCGGGCGCGCCCAGGTCGACGTCTACACGCTGGCCGACCAGGTCCAGGCCGGGCTCGAAGGGCTCAAGGTGCCGCTGCGGGTGGCCGTGATGGGCTGCGTCGTCAACGGCCCAGGCGAGGCGCGTGAGGCCGACCTGGGTGTGGCCTCGGGCAACGGCAAGGGCCAGATCTTCGTCAAGGGCGAGGTCATCAAGACCGTGCCGGAGTCGCAGATCGTCGAGACCCTCATCGAGGAGGCCCTCCGCCTGGCCGAGGAGATGGGCGTGGCGGTCGACCTCGACGACGACGCTTCCGGGCCCGAGGTCGTCGTGCGCTGACCCCGTGCCTTCCGCGACTCTCAGGGGTCCGGGAGGAGCTTGGTGAGGAGGACGCGGAGCTCGTGCTCGGCCTCGGGGCCCAGGAGAGACAGGATCTCCGCCTGCAGGTGTTCGGCGGCTTCGCGGACGGTGGTGAGGCGCTGCCTGCCGAGGGGGGTCAGTTCCAGCGCGTAGCGGCGGCGGTCGGCGGGGTCCTGACCGCGGGCGACCAGGCCGAGCCGCACCAGCTCGTCGACGATCTGCGCGGCGGCCGGCTCGGTGATGTCCAGGCGGCGGGCGAGCTGCTGCTGGGCGCACGGGGTCAGGGTCTCCAGGGCGGCCAGGCTGCCGAAGTGGCGGGTGCGCAGGCCGGAGCCGGCCAGGAGCGCGTCGCCCATGCGGCGCAGCCGGTAGTGCGCCTGCGCCACCAGGTAGGCGGTGGTCCGGAGCGGCTCGGGCTCGGGCAGCAGCAGGCTGAGCAGCTCGTTGAGCCGCTCGCGTTCGCCGGGGGTCAGTGACGCGGTGACGCGGGCGTCCCGTTCGGCGACCGCCTCGCGCATGGCGTCGCGTGCCTTGCGGCCCTCCTCGGTGATCGACAGCACGTAGGAGCGCCGGTTGGCGGGGTTGCGGGTACGGGTGACGTACCCGGCCTGCTGGAGCCTGTCGACCAGCCGTACCATGATCGTCCGGTTGATGCCGAGCCGCTCGGCCAGTTCGAGCTGGGAGTCGGCGTCCTGGTCGGCGAGGGTGTCGAGGACCACGAAGTCACGCGAGCGCGGGTCGTCGCTCAGCGCCTCCGCGGTGAAGCGGGCGTAGACCCGGCGCAGCAGCCTACCTGGAGACCTGCTCAGGGTTTCCGCGAGCGTCCTGTCCTGCATGCGGCACACCTCCGGCAAGGCAGCTTACCCATGGAGCTGATGGTTAAGCGCGAAAATAGTTGGCATGTTGACGATTGGCCATAGTGACGGTTAGCGTGGTTGACATCTGAACGAGGAGGCAGCCATGACCTACCGGCTGGACATGTCGATGATGCTCGCGATGCACGACGCGCTCCGGCGCGAGCTGGAGCGCGTCGCCCGCGTCGCCGCCAAAACCGGCGACGACCCGCGGCGGATCCTGCGGGCCGCCGTCGGATGGGAGCTGTTCAAGAAGTTCCTGCGGGTGCACCACACGTCCGAGGACGTCGCGCTCTGGCCCGCGATGCGCGACGCCGTGAGCGCCGACGGACTGGCGCTGCTCGACGCGATGGAGGACGAGCACGCCGCCATCGACCCGCTGCTGGACGGCGTGGACGCCGCTCTCGCCGACCGTGAGAACGGCGCCGAGCGGCTCGGCGGCCTGGTCGACGCCCTGGTCACCGGTCTGGGCGGGCATCTGCGGCACGAGGAGTCCGAAGGGCTCGCGCTCATCGACGCCACGCTCGGCGAGGAGCAGTGGAGCCGGTTCGGTCAGACCCACCGCGAGCGCATCGGGGGCGACGCCCCGACCTATCTGCCCTGGCTGCTCGACGACAAGGACCCCCGGGTGGTGGCGGCCATCCTCGACGGCATGCCCGCCGCCCTCCGGGAGGCGTACCGCGACGAGTGGCGCCCCGCCTACGACCGCCTGAACCTCTACTGACGAGGACCCCGCGCCGGAGACCAGGGCGGCATCACGGAATGGCAAGCAATTCTCCATACCGTCCGTCACCGAGTCGCTACGTACGGCAGTATTCCTCGCCTATGGAATGGGGGAGGAGCCGGATGAAGCGGTTCGTGACACTGGTGGGCGGCATGGTGGGCGGCGTGGCCATGCTGGGCGTGTGCGTGGCGCCGGCGAGCGTGGGCGCCGAGGCGAAGCCGGAGACCCCGCCGGCGCGGGTCACGTGGGGCGCCTGCCCGAAGAAGGGCGAGAAGAAGCTCACCACGTTGGCGGAGAGCCTCGGCACCCAGTGCGGCACCGTACGGGTGCCGCTCGACTACCGGGAGCCGTTGGGGCACGCCATCAGGTTGTCCGTCAACCGGATCAAGGCCAAGGAGCCCCGTGACGGCAACCATCTCGGCACCCTGGTGGTCAACCCGGGCGGCCCCGGCGCGTCCGGCCGCGACCTGGCCGTGTACGTGGCCGCGGCGCTGCCGCGCGAGCTGCGCGACCGCTACGACGTCGTCGGCTTCGACCCCCGCGGGGTGGGCGCCAGCCAGCCGGCGATGCGGTGCGTCGACCCCGAGGTCTACCACCGGCCGCCCCGTCCCGACTCGGTGCCGGTCGATCGCGCCGACGAGAACACCTTGCTCAGCCGGGCCGCCGACTACGCCAACCGGTGCGGCAGCGCCTGGTCGTGGCTGCTGCCGCACATGAACACGGAGAACGTCGCCAGGGACCTCGACCGGATCCGCGCCGCGCTCGGCGAGCAGCGCATCAGCTACCTCGGCTACTCCTACGGCACCTACATCGGCGCCGTCTACGCCACCCTGTTCCCGCAGCGGGTCAAGCGGCTGGTGCTGGACAGCGTGGTGGAGCCCGACGGCGAGTGGTACCGGAGCAACCTGACGCAGAACCGCGCCTTCGAGAAGCGTCACCGCGCGCTCATGGCGTGGACGGCCCGCCACAACCGGACCTACCAGCTCGGTCGCACCGCCAGGCAGACCAGGTTCGCCTGGTACGCGATGCGCTCCCGGCTGGCGGAGCAGCCGGCGGGCGGCGTGGTCGGCCCGAGCGAGCTGGACGACACCTTCACCATCGCCGGCTACAGCGAGAGGGTCTGGCCCGAGCTGATCGCCGCCTGGTCCGCGTACGTCCGCGAGGGCGACCCGAAGCCGCTCGTCGCCGCCTGGGAGAAGCACGGCAAGAACGACGCGGACGACGAGAACGGCTACGCCGTCTACCTCGCCGTCCAGTGCCGCGACTCGCGATGGCCGCGCGACTGGAACACCTGGCGCCGCGACATGACCAGGCTGCACCAGGAGGCGCCGTTCCTCACCTGGCCGAACGCCTGGTTCAACGCCCCGTGCGCGTTCTGGCCGGTGCGCGGCGGGGAGCCGGTCAAGGTGCGCGGCTCGTGGCGGCTCCCGCCGATCCTCATGCTCCAGTCGCGCGACGACGCCGCCACCCCGTACGCGGGAGCGGTCAGGATGCGCGGCAGGTTCCCGACCGCGCGCATGGTGGTCGAGACGGGCGGCGACCACGGCATCTCGTTCGCCGGCAACCGGTGCGTGGATCGCCACCTGGTGGCCTACCTGCAGGACGGCACCGTACCCGCCCAGGGGGCGCGGTGCGCGGCCAAGCCGGAGCCGCGCCCGAAGGCCCGCATGAAGTCCCGCTCCTCTCTAGGTCACGAAAGGCTCACCGACGTGCTAGCCAGATGAGCTATTCCGTGGTCGTTCGCGTAGTCTGACCATGTGATGCTGCGTACATCGGCGTCGCGCGTCCTCGACGACAGCGACCGGGACGAGGTGCTCGCTCTGCTCGACACCGACCCGGTCGCGAACGTCTTCGTCGCGTCCCGGGTGCGGAGCGTGGGGCTCAACCCGGCCCGGCTCGGCGGGCAGATGTGGGGCTTCGGGCCGCGCGGCGCGCTCGTCTCCCTCTGCTACGCGGGCGCCAACCTGGTGCCGATCAACGCGGGCCCCGAAGCGGTGCACGCCTTCGCCGACCGCGCGCGCAAGCAGGGCCGCCGCTGCTCCTCGATCGTGGGTCCCGCCGACGCGGTGGGGCAGCTGTGGGAGCGGCTGGAGCCGCACTGGGGCCGGGCCCGCGCGATCCGCTGGGCGCAGCCGGTCATGGCGACCTCACGCAGGCCGCCGGTGCCCGCCGACCCGCTGGTGCGGCGGGTGCGGCCGGAGGAGTTCGAGATCCTGCTGCCGGCCTGCGTGGCGATGTTCACCGAGGAGGTGGGCGTCTCGCCCAACCTCGGCGACGGCGGCGCGCTCTACCGCACGCGGGTGTCCGAGCTGATCCGCATCGGCCGGTCTTACGCGCGGATCGAGGGCGGCCGGGTGGTGTTCAAGGCCGAGATCGGCGCGGTGACCCCGCACGCCTGCCAGATCCAGGGCGTGTGGGTCCATCCCGACCTGCGCGGGCGGGGTTACGCGGTGTCGGGCATGGCCGCGATCGTGGAGGCCGCGCTCGACTGCTTCGCGCCCGTGGTGACGCTGTACGTGAACGACTTCAACCACTCGGCCAGGGCGGTCTATCGCCGGGTGGGCTTCCACGAGGTCGACACGTTCATGTCCGTGCTCTTCTGACCCGGTCGGCGGTCTCCTCGGCGAGCTGGGCGAGGATCGACAGCTCGCCCGGCCGCTCGTCGAGCAGCTCGTCCAGGCTGATCCGCCACGTGATGATCTCCAGGGGCGTCGCTCCCGGCTCCTCCGCCAGCCGCAGGCGGGTCTCGGCCAGCTTGAGCTCGTACATGACGCCGAGGTAGTGGCCGACCGCCTCGCTGAGCCACCAGTAGACTTCCGTGGCGGCCGCGGGCACGAAGATCCGGGCAGCCTCCCAGGCGACCCGCCGGGGTTGCCGCACCGCCATGACCGGATTTTACGTCATTTACGTACGTTCGTCCCCTGCGGGAAGGGCCGGGCGGGGGTCAGATCCGGACGAGCTTGTCGAACAGGCGCGTCAGCTCGGCTTCCGGGTCGGCGGTGAGCCCGGCGTGGACCGGGCCGGTCTGCACGATCGTGCTGCGGGGCGCGGTCAGCCAGCGGAACCTGCCGCCCAGCGACTCGGCCGACAGCGGGCCCGCCTCGTCGCCGCAGGCCAGCGCGTAAGCGCCCAGCGCCTCCTCGACCCGTGCCACGTCGGCCTCGGGGTCGAGGGCGCGCAGGCGGGACGCGTCCAGCTCGACCCGTGCGCACAGGTAGGCGCGCGGCTGGCAGTAGAGCAGCACGCCCGCGTTGATCAGCTCGCCGCGCTCCACCCGCGGCACCACCCTGATCGCGGCGTACTCGTAGACGTCCCTGCTCACCCGCGCCCACCTCGCCAGAACTCGCCCACCGACCCCGGGCCCGGCCGCTGCGCCTTCGGCGCCGCGCTGGTCAGCCACCCGCCGGGACCGTGCGCGCGCCGCAGCAGGTGATCGACGTACGCCTCGCGCACGGCTCCTGGTGAGGCGAAGCCCGGCTCGCCGTCGAGCCACTCGTCGGGCACCAGCGTCGTCACCTCCTGGAGCAGCTCGCGGGTGATCGGCGCGGACAGGGCGGCGGCCGCCTCCTCGACGCTCTCGGCGCCCTCGACGAACGGGGCCAGCACGTGGTCGCCGGCGTCGAACGGGCGCTGCGGGTCGGCCGTCTTCCAGTTGTGGTGGAACCAGAGCGCCGCGCCGTGGTCGATCAGCCAGCTGTCGCCGTGCCAGAGCAGCAGGTTGGGGTTGCGCCAGGTGCGGTCGAGGTTGTGGATCAGGCCGTCGAACCAGACCAGCCGGGCCGCGAAGGCAGGGTCGGGGGCCCAGGCGAGCGGCTCGAAGCCGAGCGCGCCCGGCAGGAAGTCGACCGCCAGGTTGCGGCCCGCGCTCGCTTTGAGCAGGTCTTGCACCTCCTCGTCGGGCTCGCGGGCGCCGAGCTGCGGGTCGACGTCGATGACCTTGAGCTCGGGGGTGCGGAAGCCGAGGCGGCGGGCCAGCTCGCCGGCGATGATCTCGGCGACCAAGACCCGGCGGCCCTGGCCGGCCTCCCGGAACTTGACCACGTAGGTGCCGAGGTCGTCGCCCTCGACCACGCCGGGCAACGACCCGCCCTCGCGCAGCGGCGTCACGTAACGCGTCGCCACAACCTGTTCCAGCACCCGCAAAACCTATCGCGCCGAGCAGCGCGGGCAAAATAACTGTTGCGACAGTAACTGTTCGAACAGCTATCATCGGCGCATGACCGAAGCCTCGATCGCTCTCGTGCTGGGTGGCGGCTCCCTGCTGGCCCTCGTCGGGCGGGAGCTCAACACCGAGACCGAACGCCTGCTCGCGCCGTACGGCCTGACCGTGCAGCAGGCCGCCCTGCTGGGGAACGCCGCCGCCGGCAACGCCACCCCCAGTGAGCTCAAGCACCACCTGGGCACCGACACCGCGGGCATGACCAGGCTGCTGGACCGGCTGCAGGCCAAAGGGCTGGTGCGGCGGGCCCCGCACCCCGGCGACCGCAGGTCCGTCGTCATCGAGCTCACCCCCGAGGGCCAGGCGCTGGTGCCGGAGCTGACGCCGATATTCGGCGCGATCAGCCGGCGGGTGTTCGCCGGGTTCTCGGGGGAGGAGATGGCTCAGATGGCCGGCCTGCTCCGGCGGATGCTGGACAACCTCAAGACCGCAGAGCCCGGGAGCGCACCGCCGAGAGGATGAGGCGGCGGATGAGCCCGCTGCCCGGCCGGATGACGATCCAGTACGGGCGGAAGGCGCGCAGCGCGTCGGGGCTGGTGGCGACCACCCGCGTCTCCGTCGTCAGCCGGATGCGGCCGCCTTCCTCCGCCAAGGAGAAGGCGAACGTGCCCTTGGCGAACCCGGGCCGGTCGAACGCCTCGAATGTCTCAAGCGAGCCGACCGGCACGTCCTGCGACCTGCCCAGCCGCCACCACTGGCCGATCAGGCCGAGCACCACCTCCCGGCCCGGGTCCACGACCAGCGGGGTGAAGCCGGGGCCTGGCTCCGGCGTGCGGCCGTGGACCAGGCGGGAGACCAGCGACCGGGCGGCGAAGAGGGGCTTGGCCAGGGGGACGTCGTCCGCGCTCATGCCGGTGAGCGCCTCCCACACGCGCTCCCGGGAGGCGTCGATCAGGATCGCGTGCCGTTCGGACACGTCGGGCCGGGGGATGAGCCGGGCGGCGCTGGTGACCACTGGAGCCTCCGTACGGTTGCGTATGGTTCGGACTATACGCCACCGTATGGAAGGCTGGCCGGGTGGGACGACTGAGTGCGGACGACTGGGCGGAGGCGGCCCTGGCCGCGCTGGCGGAAGGCGGCGTCGCCGCCGTCGCCGTGGAGCCGGTGGCCGCCCGGCTGGGCGTGTCCAAGGGCAGCTTCTACTGGCACTTCGCCAACCGGCGGGCGCTGCTGGAAGCCGCGCTGCGGCGCTGGGAGGCGCAGACCGAGCGGGTCATCGCCCGGCTGGAGGACGTCGCCGACCCGCTGGAGCGCATGCGCGTGCTGCTGGAGCGGGCGTTCGGCGAGGGACGGGACGCCGCGATCGCGTTCCGGCTGATCAGCGAGGCCGACGACCCGCTGGTCGGTGAGGTGGCGCGCCGGGTGAGCGAGCGGCGCCTCGCCTACATGGAGGGCGTGCTGCGCGAGCTCGGGCTGCCCCGGCAGGAGGCGCGCCGGCGGGTGCTCGCCGCCTACGGCGGTTACCTCGGCGTCGCCGCCCTCGTGCGCATCGGGACGATCCGGGAGATGCCCGACGACCTGGCCGGTCTCGCCATGGCGGAGCTCGGGCTGACCGGGAACGACCCGTCCGGGCCTCCATGATCCTGCAATAATGACGCCTTATGTCCGAGCTCCGAGCCGATGACCCGCGCCTGCTGGGCGCGTACCGGCTCTCGGCGCGGCTCGGCCAGGGCGGGCAGGGCGTCGTCTACCTCGGCCACACCGGCCAGGGCGCGCAGGTCGCGGTCAAGCTGCTGCACGCCAGCCTGTCGGCCGACCCGGCGGTGCGGCGGCGGTTCCTGGCCGAGGTCGAGGCGGTGCGCAGGGTGGCGCCCTTCTGCACCGCCCAGCTCCTCGACGCCGACCTCGAAGGCGACCGGCCCTACCTGGTGAGCGAGTACGTCGACGGCGTCTCGCTCCGCGAGCACATCGCCGAGCAGGGGCCGCGCACCGGAGGCTCGCTCCACCGGCTGGCCATCGGCACCGCCACCGCCCTGGGCGCCATCCACCGGGCCGGGGTCGTGCACCGCGACTTCAAGCCCGGCAACGTGCTGCTCAGCCTCGACGGGCCGCGGGTGATCGACTTCGGCGTCTCCCGGCTGATGGACGGCACCGCGACCACCGGCAAGATCCCCGTCGGCACGCCCTCGTACCTCGCCCCCGAGCGCATCAAGGGCGAGCCCGCGGGGCCGCCCGCCGACCTCTACGCGTGGGCGCTGACCGTCGCCTTCACCGCCACGGGCCGCCACGCGTTCACGGCGGCGACGGTCCAGGAGGTCATGGCGCGCATCCTGTACGGGAAGCCGGCCCTGGGCACGCTGTCCGGGCCGCTCAGGGCGATCGTCGACGCCTGCCTGGCGCCCGAGCCCGGCGACCGGCCGGACGCGGAGGAGGTGCTGCGGCGCCTGCTCGGCCAGGACGCCACCGGCGACGTGCTGACCTCGGGCGCCATGGCCGCGCTCGGGTCCGCCTCCGGTCCCGTGCCGCCCGGTGGCACGCGGCCCGCCCCATCCGCTGACGCGAGCACCGACGGGCCGGCCACCGTGGCGTGGCGGGTGCCTCTGACCGGCCGGCCCGAGCTCACCGGGAGCCGGGCGCTCGCGCGGCTCGTCGACACCGCCGCGCCCGTATGGCAGGCTCCGCCGGTCAAGCGGCGATTAGCGAAGTGGCCCGTCGTCGCCGCGGCCCTGCTGGCGGCGTGCGCGGTGGCCGCGTTCGTGCTCTGGCCGCAGGGTGAGGGCCGGGCGGGGCGCTGGACCGGTTCGGCGACGCATCCCAGCGCCGGGCGGGTGTTCCCCGTCGACATCCGGCTCGATGACGGCGGGGAGTCCAGCATGCGGTGGGGCGCCGATCTGCACTGCTCCGGCATCCTGCGGCCCGTGGGCGACCTCGTGTACGAACTGCTGCACGTCGCCGGCACCGCGTGCCATCCGGGAACGCTCCGGATGCGGCCGATCGGCGACAGTGGCCAGATGGTCATCACGGTCACCCGCCAGGGTGAGGAAGAAGTGACGTATTCGGGCAAGGTCGCCCGGTCGTCCTGACCTCGAACGGTCACGGTCAGGTGGCGATGGCCCGGCCGCCGTTGACTCTCCGCCACCGGCTGCTTCAGTGGGAAGGGTAGGTGGGGTGGCGGCGAGGGGAGGCGCCCCGTGCCAACGGCGCAGCCGCTCAGGACGGGGGATCCACGGACACTCGGGCCCTACGAGCTGTCCGGGCGTCTGGGCGAGGGCGGCCAGGGTGTGGTGTTCCTCGGCACCCTCGCCGGAGAGAGCTACGCGGTCAAGCTGCTCCACGGGCCGGTGGGCGACGGGCGCGGGGCGTTCCTGCGGGAGGTGGAGCTGGCCAAGCACGTGGCCAGGTTCTGCACCGCCCAGGTGGTGGACGCCGGGTTCGACGAGGGCAGGCCGTACATCGTCAGCGAGTACGTCGACGGGCCCTCGCTGGCCCGCGAGGTCATGCTCACCGGGCCGCGGCGCGGCGGCGGGCTGGAGCGGCTCGCCGTCGGCACCGTCACGGCCATCGCGGCGATCCACCGCGCGGGCATCGTGCACCGCGACTTCAAGCCGCAGAACGTGCTCCTCGGGCCCGACGGGCCGCGGGTCATCGACTTCGGCCTGGCCAGGGCGCTCGACGCGGCCGCCACGCTGTCCAACAGGAGCGTCGGCACTCCCGCGTACATGGCTCCCGAGCAGATCACCGCGAGCGCGGTCACCGGGGCGGTGGACGTGTTCTCGTGGGGCGCCACCATCTGCTTCGCCGCCAACGGGACGGCGCCGTTCGGGCAGGACTCGGTGGCGCCGGTGCTGCACCGCATCCTCACCGCGCCGCCCGACCTGGGGAGCCTGGAAGGGCCGCTCAGGGCACTGGTGGAGGCGTGCCTCGACAAGGACGCCAGAAACCGGCCGACCAGCCGGGACTTGTTGCTGGAACTGCTGGGTACGTCGGAAGGCGTGCCGGCGGAGGTGCTGCGCTCGCCTCCGCCGCACATCCTCCGTGCCGTCCCCCCGCCCCGCCCGCCGGTCGCCGACTCCCGCCCGGTCCCTCTCGCGGAACCGGAGACCACGGGCACCCCGGACGACTACCACCTGCCGGAACCACCCGCTCCCTCGTCCAGCCGACCAGGTGACGGCGGGTCGGAGGAGGACCGCAGCGATCACGGCGGGCCTTCGTCCGGAGGGGACCGAGACGACGCATCGCCTCCGGCGGCAGGCGGCACCGGGCAGTCTGGGGCAGGTGACTCTGCGCGGGAGGCGAGGCCGAGGCTGGGCGGCGCAGCCTATCGCGGGTCACCCGCCGGGTATCCCGTCGAGCGAGTGCCACGCGAGCCCGCCCCGCCCGAGCGGGAAGGGACGGCTCCGCCTGGCCTCCCCTACTCGGCCGACTCGTCGGGGCGCGAGGCTGCGCCGCGCGTGGGGACGGGCGGGCCTTACACGGCCGGGCCGCCGGGGCGTGAGGGTGGTTCGCGGGTGGGGACGGGCGGGCCCGGGTCGCCGCGGCGGGCGCTGGGGAAGGCGGGGCTGGCGGTGGTCGGGGCGCTGCTGGTGACCGCGGCTGTGCTGGTGAGCCTGTTCGTGCCGCTGTTCAGGGAGGACGGCATGCGGGTACGGGCCGGTACGCCGACCTCCGGACCCACCGCCGAGCCGTCCGGACAGGCGGCCGACGACCAGCCCGTCAAGGAGCGGCCGCCGACGGAGGAACGTTCGCAGGACGACCGGACCCCGGCGTCGAAGGAGCCGCCCGTCCGGAAACCGGTGGAGATCGCCGTGCCCGCCCTGGCCGGGCTCTCCCGGGCCGCCGCCGTCAGGGCGCTCGAACGCGCCGGGCTCGCCGCCGGCGACATCACCAAGGCCGACTCACCGCGGAAGATCGGCCAGGTGCTCGCCTCCCGACCGGCCGCCGGCACGCACGTCGCCAAGGGCTCGGCCGTCGCGCTGGAGGTGTCGGCGGGGGTGAAGGTGCCCGCGGTCACCGGCGAGCGGCGCGAGGCGGCCGAGGCGGCGGTCACCGGCGCCGGCCTGAAGGTGGGCAAGGTCACCACCTCCTGCGCGGCGAAGCCGGACGGCCAGGTCCTGTCCACGGCCCCGGAGGCGGGCGCCAGGGTCTCGGGCGGCACCCCGGTCGCGCTGGTCGTGGCCCGCCGCGGCGCCCCCGTGCCCCCGGTGGCCGGTCAGCCGCGCGACGGCGCGCTCGCGGCCCTCCGCGCCGCCGGCCTCGTCCCGGTGGTACGCACGCAGGTGGTCGAGGACGAGTCCCAGTGGAACGTCGCCATCGCCCAGGACCCCGCCCCTGGCACCTGCGCCGAACCCGGCGCCCGCGTCTCGATCACGGTCGGCGCCCGGCCTCCCGACGGCCCCGACCCCACCGAGCCCACTCCCACCCCCACCCCGGAACCTTCGACCGAGCCCTGACAGGGCCTCTCCTCACCGGGGCCGGGTCAGCGGGGGTCGGCGAGCATGGCGTCGACCATGGCCAGCAGTTTGTCGCGGTTGCCGTCGCCGAGACTGCCTCCCACCATCGCCACCGCCTCCGCCAGCGGGTCCCGCCGGGGAAGCGCCGCCATGGCCTCGCCGAGTTCGGCGACCGTCCAGGGCGCGCCGTCCTTGGTCACGCTCTCGCCGGCGCTCCACCCGTTCAGGACTGTCACGGACGTCCCCCGTACCGCCAGCACCTGCCCGTTGACCGGGCACCCCGGCGTGGCCAGGTAGGCCGCGACGTGAGCTGTCAGCGCGGGGTCGAGCGGGTCGAACGCGCCGGCCGGCGGGCCGGACATTTCGGGGCCGTCCGGCGGGCCGGACATCCCGGGGACGCCCTCGGTGAGCCGGGTACGGGCCATGGACGGGGACACGGCGTTGACCCGCACCCCGTACCGGGCGAGCTCCACGGCGTGGGCGGTGGTCAGCGCCGCGATACCGGCCTTGGCCGCGGCGTAGTTGCCCTGCGTGATGCCGGGCAGCAGCAGCCCCGACGCGGACACGGTGTTGACCACCGCGCGGTCGCGGGTGTCCCCCTGGTCGCGCCAGTGACGGGCGGCCCACCTGGTGACCGCGAACGTCCCCTTGAGGTGCACCGCCAGCACGGCGTCGAACTCGTCCTCCGTCATGTTCACGAGCGCCCGCCTGCGGTGGATGGCGGCGTTGTTGACCACCACGTCCAGATCGCCGAACGTCTCCACCGCGGTCTGGACCATCCGCCTGGCCCCGTCCCAGTCGGTGACGTCGTCGGTGCTGGCCACGGCCTGGCCTCCGGCGGCCCTGATCTCGTCGGCCACGGCCCCGGCCACGCCCGCGTCGCCGCCGGTGCCCTCCGGCGTGACGCCCGGGTCGTTGACCACGACCTTCGCTCCCTCGGAGGCGAAGAAGAGCGCCTCCTGCCTGCCGATCCCGCGTCCCGCGCCGGTGATGAGCGCGACCCGTCCGTCCAGGGTGCCCATGACAGCTCCTTCCGCTGCACTCGTGCATTAATACACTCAATGTAGCAATACATGCGATGTAGTAAAGTCGCGGGCATGGGGCTGCGTGAGGCGAAGAAGGAACGAACCCGGGAGGCGCTGGTCGAGGCCGCCGTCCGGTTGTTCGAGGAGAAGGGGTACGAGCGGACGACGGTCGCGCAGATCGCCGCCGCGGCCCAGCTCTCGACGCGCACGTTCTTCCTGCACTTCGCGGCCAAGGAGGACGTGCTGCTGGCCAACAGCGTCCCCAGGGTCGATCTGGGCGTCGCGGCGCTCGGCGACCGGCGGCCCGGCGAGACTCCGGGTGACGCGCTGGTCCGGGCGATCGGCGCGATGGTCGCCGACGCCTCCGCGAAGGACCTCCCGACCGGCCTGGCCGCCGCCCGCGCCCGGCTCGTGGCGACCGAGCCGGCGGTCCAGGCGCGGCTGCTGCAGCGCATGGCCACCGCCCAGACCGCCCTGGCCGACGCGCTCCACCACGCCTACCCGGACGAGCTGGACCCCGTGGCGGCGGCGGCCGTCGCCGGCGCGGCGATCGGCGCGGTCAGCGCCGCCGCGGTCGTCGCCCTGCGCCACGGCCTTTCACCGACGCAGGTCCGCGAGGCCATGCTGAAAGCCCCGGCCACCGCCGCCACCCACCTGCCGAAGTGACGTCGGCTCGCGTGACTCCCGGGGGTGCCGCCTCGTTCAACCCATAGTAATCGACTGGTAACGTAGAGCGCATGCCATCGGCGCCGCACGAGGCCCTCCACCGCATCTTCCAGGAGGAACCCTCGCTCTTCTCCCGCACCCTCAAGGCGCTGGACATCCCGTTCCCCGAAGTCAGCTCGTTGTCGGTGGTCAACACCGACCTCACGGAGATCCTGCCGATCGAGCGACGCGTCGACACGTTGCTCCAGGTGAAGTCCGAGCTCGGCGAACACCTGGTCATCATCGAGTCACAGGGGAAGCGGGACCACGAGAAGCCTCCCGCCTGGGCCTACTACATCAGCTACCTGCATGCGAAGTTCCGGCGCGAGGTCGTGCTGATCGTCATCTGTCAGCACGCGTCCACCGCGCGTTGGGCCCGGGGCCCGAAGTCGATCGGCCTTCCCGGCATGCCGACCATGACCATGTGGCCGATCGCCCTGGGCCCCGACAACGTCCCCGCCGTCGTCGATCCCGCCGTGGCGGCGGAGGACGTGGTCCTCGCCGTGTTCTCCGCGCTCGCGCACGCCCTCTCACGTAGCGTGAATGCCATACTGGAGGCGCTGGCACCAGCGCTGGACACCCTCGACGTCGATGATGCGGGTTTCCTCGCCGAGTTCATCGAAGTCGGCCTCGGCGACACCACAGCCCGGCAGCTCTGGAGGAAGATGATGTCCACCGGGACGTACCGTTACCAGTCCGAGTTCGCCCAGCAGTTGCGGGAGGAAGGGCGGGCGAAAGGGCGGGAGGAAGGGCAGGTCCGCGGGGAGACGAGGTCGATTCTGCTGTTGCTGGAGCGCAGGGGGGTGGCCGTGGACGAGGCGGCGCGGGCGCGGATCGAGGGGTGCGCCGAGGTGGCGCGGCTCGACACGTGGCTCGTCCGCGCGATGAGCGTCGCCACCGTCGACGAGCTCTTCGACTGACTAGAGGTCTTCGATGGCGAGGGCGGCCCGCAGGAGGGTGGCGTGGACCTGGTCCTGGGGGAGGTCCATGGTGTGCACGACGGCCGACTGCAGGGCGCCGAGGACGGCCCAGCCGCGCACCGTCGCGGCGTCGTCCGGACGGGGGCCGACGAGCTTGAGGTAGATCTCGTCGCGGAAGGTCCTGACCGCCTCGCCCGTCGAGCCCGGAGGGGCGGCGTCGGCGGTGCCGAGGTCCTCCATGAAGAGCCGCATCACCGCCCGGTGCCGCACCATGAAGCCGGCCAGCGCCGTCACGAAAGCGCGGCGGTCGCCCGCGAAGTCGGCGCCCAGCAGGGCGATCATGTCCTCCGCCGCCGGGGCGATGAGCTCGGCGGCGAGCCTGTCCTTGGGGTGGAAGTGGTACGCGATCGCGGTCTTGGTCAGGCCCACGGCGGCGGCGATGTCGGCCAGGGAAGTGTTGGCGTAGCCGCGCTCGGCGAAGAGCTCACGGGCGGCGGCCAGGATGCGGCTGCGGGTGTCGTCGGCTGTGGTCATCATCTCATTTCCGGGTTCGCGCAACCTTCCCCCTTTTATCGCCCTTTATCGTAGTGCTGTACGACCGTACAGGACGGGCGTTCGAGGCTGGGGGTCGCGATGGCGCGCTTTCTGGGCTGGCTCGGTGGCTGGTGCGCCCGGCACGGGAGGGCCGTTCTGGCCTTATGGGTGACGCTGGCCGTGGCCGCGATGGGCGGCAGCCTGGTGCTGGGCAGTCCCGTCAGCACCGAGGTGAGCATCCCCGGCACGGACGCCCAGCGCGCTCATGACCTGATGCGTGACGGTTTCGGGCCGGGGTTCCAGGCCGGCGGCACCGTACAGCTCATCGTCTACTCCCAGGACGGGCCGCTCATCGAGGAGCCGCGCAAGGGGGCCGTCGAGGACGCGGTCGCGAACATCCGCGAGCAGGAGCACGTCAAGGAGGCCGACTCGCCCTTCCGGCAGGGCGGCATCGCCTCGAACCTGCAGATCGGCGTCATCACCGTGCGGCTGGAGGGTCACGACAGCAGCAAGGTGGCCGAGAACACGCAGCGGATCTCCGCGGCCGCCGAGCCGGCCCGCGACGCGGGGCTGGAGGTCGTCGCGAACGACAGCTCGACGCCCGCCGACAAGGAGATCAAGACCGGGCCGAGTGAGATCATCGGCGTGATCTGCGCCCTGCTGGTGCTGATCTTCGCGTTCGGCACGCTCACGGCCGCGCTCGTGCCGATCTTCACCGCGCTGGTCAGCGTGGCCACGGGACTGGGCGTGATCGGGCTGCTCGGGCATGTCATGGACGTGCCGAAGCAGGCCGGGATCATGGCCACGATGATCGGCCTCGGCGTGGGCATCGACTACGCGCTGTTCCTGCTGTCGCGCTACCGCCGGCTGCTCGCCTCCGGCCTGCCCGTCCAGCAGGCGGTGCGCGGGGCGGTGTCCAGCTCGGGCGGGGCGGTGGTGTTCGCGGGCGGCACGGTCGTCATCGCGCTCACCGCGCTCATGTTCGCCGGGTTCCCGTTGCTGGCCACGCTCGGCTGGATCACCGGCATCTCCGTCGTGATGGCCGTGCTCACCGCGATCACGCTCGTGCCGGCCCAGCTCGGCCTGCTGGGCCACAGGGTGAACGCGCTGAAGGTGCCGTTCCTCGGCCGCCGGCCGGAGTCGTCGGGGTGGACCGCGCTCGGCATGTGGGTGGCGCGGCGGCCGTGGCGGGTGCTCGTCGGCAGCGTGCTCGTGCTGGCCGCGCTCGCCGCGCCCGCTCTCTCGCTCAAGCTCGGGACGCTCGACGACGGGTACGGCGCGCACGGGTCGGAGCCGCGGCGGGCGTACGAGCTGATGTCGGTCGGGTTCGGGCCCGGCAGCACCGGGCCGCTGACCGTGGTGGCGAGCGGGCGGGGCGAGGTCACCGAGGCCGCCGCCGAACGGCTCGCCGACCGGATCGGGGACCTCGGCGGCGTCGCCCACGTGGCCGAGCCCAAGCTGAACGACGCCGGGCGGGCGGCCATGATCCAGATCATCCCCGACTACCCGCCCAGCGACCCGCGCGCCGCCGACCTCGTACGCGAGATCAGGACGTTCGACGGCGACGGGCTGGAGGTGCACGTGGGAGGCGAGGTCGCCGCGCTCACCGACGCCGCCGACCGGCTGACCGAGCGCACCCCGCTCGTCATCGGCGTCGTCGTGCTGCTCAGCGCCCTGCTGTTGCTGCTGGCGTTCCGGGCGCCGGTGGTGGCGATCAAGGCGGCGCTGATGAACCTCATCTCGCTCGGGGCCGCGTTCGGCGCGCTGGCTGCGGTGTTCTCCTTCGGCGTGGGCAGCGGGCTGGTGGGCATGGACCCGCCCGTGAACGCGTCGTACGTGCAGGCGCTGTTCTTCTCGGTGCCGATCGAGAGTTACGTGCCGCTGATGCTGTTCGCGGTGCTGTTCGGGCTGTCGATGGACTACGAGGTCTTCCTGCTGACGGCGGTCCGGCAGGCGTACCTGAAGCACGGCGACAACGCCAGGGCGGTGGCCGAGGGGCTGGGGTCGACCGGGCGGGTCATCACCTCGGCGGCGCTGATCATGGTGGCGGTGTTCACCGCGTTCATCGCGTACCCCGACTCGATGGTGAAGACGTTCGGCGTCGGCCTCGCGGTGGCGATCGCCGTGGACGCCACGCTGATCAGAGGATTCCTGGTGCCGGCGACCATGGTGCTGCTGGGGCGGGCCAACTGGTGGTGCCCGCGCTGGCTGGACCGGCTGCTGCCGAACCTGTCGGTGGAGGGGCATGAGGAGGAGCCCGCGCCGCCGGTGCGGGCCGACCGGCCCAGGGTAGGCGCGGGGGCCTGACCTGGATTCTTACCGGTCGTGCCGGGTAGTCGCAGGTCACTGCGGGGGGCGCGTACGACTCACAGGAGGCTTCCTCGTAAGGTGAGGACGCGTATCGCACATAAGCTGGGAGAGTCCGTGTTGCACGAGAAACTGTCGTCGATCTATGACAACGTCCTGCGCCGTAACCCGGGGGAGATCGAGTTCCACCAGGCGGTGCGGGAGGTGCTGGAGAGCGTCGGCCCGGTTCTCGGCAAGCACCCCGAGTACGCCGAGTCGAAGATCATCGAGCGCATCTGCGAGCCCGAGCGGCAGATCATCTTCCGCGTGCCGTGGGAGGACGACCGCGGCGAGGTCCACATCAACCGCGGCTTCCGGGTCGAGTTCAACAGCGCGCTCGGCCCGTACAAGGGTGGTCTGCGTTTCCACCCGTCGGTCTACCTCGGCATCGTGAAGTTCCTCGGGTTCGAGCAGATCTTCAAGAACAGCCTCACCGGCCTGCCCATCGGCGGCGGCAAGGGCGGCTCCGACTTCGACCCGAAGGGGCGCTCGGACCGTGAGGTGATGCGGTTCTGCCAGAGCTTCATGACCGAGCTCTACCGGCACATCGGCGAGTACACCGACGTGCCCGCGGGCGACATCGGCGTCGGCGGACGCGAGATCGGCTTCCTGTTCGGCCAGTACAAGCGCATCACCAACCGCTACGAGTCCGGTGTGATCACGGGCAAGGGCCTGGTATACGGGGGAGCGCAGGTACGCACCGAGGCCACCGGCTACGGGTGCGCGTTCTTCGTGGAGGAGATGCTCAAGTCGCGCGGCACGTCCTTCGACGGCAAGCGGGTCGTGGTGTCCGGCGCCGGCAACGTCGCCGTCTACACGATCGAGAAGGTCGAGCAGCTCGGCGGCGTGGTGGTGGCCTGCTCCGACTCCTCCGGTTACGTCGTGGACGAGAAGGGCATCGACCTCGACCTGCTCAAGCAGGTCAAGCAGGTGGAGCGCGGCCGGCTGGAGGCGTACGCGGCGCGCCGCGGCGACCACGTGACGTTCGTGCCGGGCGGCAGCGTGTGGGACGTGCCGTGCGAGGTGGCGATGCCGTCCGCGACCCAGAACGAGATCACCGGCCGTGACGCCGCCGTCATGGTCGAGAACGGCTGCGTCGCGGTGGGCGAGGGCGCCAACATGCCGACGACGCCCGAGGGCATCAAGGTGTTCCTGGAGGCGGGCGTCGCCTTCGGGCCGGGCAAGGCCGCCAACGCCGGCGGCGTCGCCACCAGCGCCCTGGAGATGCAGCAGAACGCCAGCCGCGACTCGTGGAGCTTCGAGTCCACCGAGCACCGGCTGCAGGAGATCATGAGCGACATCCACGACCGCTGCCTCGAGACCGCCGACGAGTACGGGATGCCCGGCAACTACGTGGCCGGCGCCAACATCGACGGGTTCCGCCGGGTGGCGGACGCGATGCTCGCGCTGGGGCTGATCTGAGGGTCTAGGTCGCGGGCAGGGCGGTGGCCAGCAGGATCACGCCGACGGACCCGACCAGCGACGTCACCGCCATGGCGCGGGCGAAGCCGCGCCGTCCGGCGCCGGTGGCCCAGCCGTGCAGGGCCGCGGCCGCCATGACCGCGGCGAACAACGCCAGCTTGGCGGCCAGGATCCGGCCGTAGCCGGGCTCGGCGAGCGACTCCCAGGTGACGCCCTTGTGCCAGGCGATGGCCACGCCGGTGCCGATCTGCAGGGGCAGGAACACCGTGCCGGTGAACATGCCGAACCGCCGCCCGACCGCGTTCATCACCTGGCCGCGCCGCTCCTCGTCCAGGATGCGGCGGGCCAGCGGCAGCACCACCAGCGAGACCGTGAGCTGCCCGCCGACCCACAGCGCGGCCGACAGCACGTGCAGGAAGCGCACCACCGCCCACCAGGTCACTCCGCCACCACCTCCGCCGCCTCACGGTACTGTCCACCGGCGGCAAAGGGGACGGGCCCAAAGGCCGTGGCGGGCAGGACTAAAGTCCCCGCACGGCCCGTCCCGACCGCCGCCACGCGGTGAGCCCGCCCTCCAGCGGCCGGGCCCGGAAGCCGTGCCCGCGCAGCAGCTCGACCGCGCGCGGGGACACCACGCAGTAGGGGCCGCCGCAGTAGGCGATGATCTCCTTGCCGCCGGGCAGCTCGCCCAGGCGCTCCTCCAGCTCGCGCAGCGGCACCGACACCGCGCCCGGCACGTGTCCGGCGGCGAAGGCGCCGGGCGAGCGCACGTCGAGCACGAGAGTCGCCGGGTCCGCCAGCCTGGCGGCCAGCTCGTCCGCCGTCACCGTCTCGTACGAGCCCAGCAGGTCGGCCACCGCGTCCCGCAGGTCGGCCAGGCGGTCCTGGGCGAACCCCTGGAACGCGCCCAGGAACCGCGACACCCGCTCGTCGGCCAGCCGGTAGTAGACCCGGGTGCCCGCCTTCCTGGCGGTCACCAGCTGGGCGGCGCGCAACTGCTGGAGCTGGGCGGAGGTGTTCTTCAGCGGGACGCCCGCCTCCCGCGCCAGCTCCTCGACGGTGCGCTCCTGCTGGTCCAGCACGTCGAGCAGGCGCAGCCGCACCGGGCTGGCCAGCGCCTTGCCGATGCGGGCGAGCTGCTGGTAAACGGGCTCCTCGGGGAACATCAGACCATGTACTGGTCGTGGCGGCGGTACAGCTCGGTCCACTCCTCGGGGCTGAGCTGCCGCTCCTCGGCGGCGATGGCGGCCAGCGCCTCGAAGTACGCCTCGCGCGGGGCGCCGGGGGTGAAGAGGATCAGCATCGACGCGGGCTCGCCCGACTCGTTCCTGAAGCCGTGGATGCCGCCCTCGGGGACGAACAGGAAGTCGCCGGCGTTTCCGTCGGCCCATTCCTTGCCGTTGTAGAGCCGCACCGATCCGGACAGGACGTAGAACGACTCGGTGATGCTGCGGTGGAAGTGCGGCTGCGCGCCGCCGGGGCGCGGGCCCATCTCCCACCGGTACAGGCCGAACGCGCCGTTGGTGGACTCGCCGGTGCCCAGGTAGTGCACCTGCGTTCCGGGGTCCTTGCCGATCACCAGGTCCGGGCCCTGGGTGGTGCGTCGCAGCCGTCCGCTGGCCTCGCCGTTCTCGTCGAGGTAGCGCGCGTCTGGGTAGGACATGGGGGGCTCCTCTCGTTTTCTAACGTTCTTTAGATTAACGGCTGACGGGTCGGTACGGAAGGGGGAAAATGATCGACGGCCGGGCGGCCGTGGCCCGCGGAAGGCGCGTCCGGACGAGGGCGCCGGGGGGTCAGGCGCGGTGGCGGCCTCTGCGGGGTCCTCTGCGGCCCTCGGCGTTGCCGCGGATGTCCCGGGCGGCGGGCGCGCGGTCGGCTGAGCGTGGGGTGCCGGTCAGGGCGGGCTCGTACGTCCGTGTGGAGATCGGGCCTGCGGGCTCGTACGGGGCATTCTGGGACGCTGCGTGGGTGCGGGGGTGCTGGGTGCCGTGAGCCGGGTCGTGCGGGCGGTGGCGGCGGCCGCGGAGCGGGGCGTCCGGGACGAACGGCTCCAGGCGCTGGATGTCGACGGACTGCCGGTGGCGGCGGCCGCGCAGGGGCGTGTCCGCCGTGGGACGCTCCTCCGGGCGGATGCGGGACGGTGCGGCCGGGTGGTCGCGGCGGCGGCGGCCGGGGTGGGCGTCGGCGGAGGCGAGCGGGAGGACCGGCTCCCCGCGGTCGGGGGCAGCGAGGGGGAGGACCGGCTCCCCGCGGTCGGCGGAGGCGAGAGGGAGGACCGGCTCCTCGCGGATCGGGAACGGTCCGGACGCGCCGCCCAGGAGGTGGAAGGCGCTGTAGGGGTCGGGCAGCTCGTACAGCCCCGGCTCGCGCGGGATCTCGATCGGCCCCGTGTCGGTGATGAGCCGGCGGGTCGAGCCGTCGTCCTCCCAGACGAGCGTGATCGGCTGCTCGGGCGCCGGGGCGGGCCGGCGCGGGCGGGAGAAGGCGTCGAACTCGCTGGTCGCCTCCGGGATGACGATCGGCTCGTGGGGGAACAGCGCCCGCAGTGACCTGAGCGCGGTGACCGGCTCCGCGACGTCGACCAGCGGCCGTGGCGCCTCCAGCTCCATCGGCTCCTGCAGCGGGCGTGAGGACGCGGTACGGGCCTGCTTGCGTGACTTGCGGCGGCGGTGGGAGCGGGACGCGGAGTCCTGCGCGACCGCCGCTCCGGCCGTGGCGGGCCGCAGCCGCAGCGTCTTGGCCTTGGCCACCGCCAGCACGGCGAGGGCGGCCACCAGCGCGGAGGTGAGCAGCGCGGGGGAGTCGACCGTGACGGACGGGGAGGTGGCGGAGGCGTCCGTGATGACGGGCAGCGGGCCGGTCGTGACGGCGCTGGTGTCGGCCGTGGTGGGCTTGGCGTGCTTGCCGGACTTCGGCGCGGGAGAGTCGGCGGCGCCGGGGACGGCCTTGGGGGCGGGCTCGGCCTTCTTCCCGGTGTCGGACTTCCCGGCCTTCGGCGGGGTCGCGTCCTTCTTCTTCTGTTCCTTCTCGGGGCGGGCGGCCGACGGGACCTTCTGCTGGCCGTCCAGCTCGACGTGCGGGACCACGATGGCGAGCCCGCTGCCGTCCTGCGTGCCGACCCCGGCCTTGGCCTCCATGGCCGCGGCCTCGTCCGCCGCCTTCTGGGCCGCCTCGGCGTCCAGCCGCTCCTTGATCTTCCACGGGTACCCGTAGCCGACGACCTTGCCGGTGTCACGCACCTTGCGCTTGGCGACCCCGCCGTCGATGTTGCCCTCGATGGTGTGGATGCGGCCGCCCGCGACCTTGGTCACCACGCCGACGTGGTCGATCCGGGCGATGCTGTCGGAGCCGCCCCAGTCGAAGAAGACGAACGCGCCCGGCTCCGGCTCGGTGCCCCAGGCGTCCTGCTTCCTGAACCACTTTGCGTGCGCCACGGTCCAGGCGAACTGGCCCATCCACTCCTCGTACCCGAGCTTGGTCGCAGCCCAGCCCAGGAACATGTCGCACCACGGGGCGGAGCTGTAGTCGGCGTCGAACTCGATGTTCTCGCCGTACCAGTTGCCGAACTTGGTGTACGCACCGGACTTCTCCGAGTAGCCGAGCTGGCTCTCGAGAAGGTCGATGAACTTCCGCATCTCTGGGGTCATGGAAGTGCGGGGGCCAATCCTTCCAGGAGACCGGTTACGTCCGAGCGACCAGGGGTACAGCGGGGAACCCCGGGACACTTGTGTCGAAACCGGATACCAGTAGTCATCCGTGATGAAGGAGGCTACCGTCACGGATGGCCAGGTCAAGCCTGCGTCAAGAAATCGTCACGAGATCCTCTGCTTCAACCGGCAGGTCAGCAGTCTTCCGGATGGAACGCCCCAAAGAGGATTCAATCCCAAAAGATCTATGTGACTACTTCGTTACGCCGTCGTGACCGTGCGGAGCGTGACGGATCTCATGGACCGTTCCCCAGCTCTAGAATGAAATTCTGTAGAATTCGTTCTAGGATGATGTCCCATGTCGATCGACGTGACGTCCGAAGCCACCCACGCGGCGCTCCTCGCCTTGGCCGCACAGACCCGTGAGTTGATGGACGCCGTGCTCGCGACCGGTGCCGACGACGACGAACTCGCCGCCGTCACCGAGGAACTGCGCGCCATCACCGCCCGCCTCGACGCCGCCCGGCGGCCCCCGGTGGAGTTCGGCGAGCCCCGGTGGCTCCTGGGCAACGCCGCCGTCGGAGCCGCCAACCCGTTCGCGCCCCCGATCGAGGTCGAGTACCCGCCCGGCGGCGGGGTCCGCGCCGAGCAGGTCTTCCGGCCGCTGCACGAGGGCCCGCCGGGGCTGGTGCACGGCGGGGTCAGCGCGATGGTCCTCGACCACCTGCTGGGCACGGCGGTCGGCGTGGCCGGGCGCGTCGGACTGACCGCCTCGCTCACCATGAGCTACCGCGCTCCCGTCCCGCTGGGGGTCCTCGTCGTGGCGACGGCGGAGTACACCCGTTCGGAGGGCCGCAAGTCCTGGGCGGAGGGCCGCATCGCCCTCCCCGACGGAACGGTCCTGGTGGAGGCCACCGGTCTCTTCATCACCCCGGGCTGGCTCCCGCAGGAGGCCTGACGGGGCGCAGGGCCGCCTGGCCGTCCGGTGTGGGAGTGGGCTGGGAGGACGAGGCGCAGGCGGGGCCGTCCACGGCCACCTCGCTGATCTGCGGCCCGTTCGCCGCCGCGGGTTCCGTCATCGCCACCAGGGTCAGGTGGGCGCGGTGGCCGCACGCCACCTGGCCGAGGTCGCGGCGGGCCCGGCTGGTGTAGTCGGTGCCGCCGGACAGGGTGCGGCTCTCGCCGGCGACCTCGCGCGACACGCCGCCGTCGTCGCGTCGCAGGTACGACAGCCGCAGGCGGACGGTGCCCGGACCGTCGGCGGTGACCCGGACCGAGCCCGTGGAGCCGTCCCAGGACAGGATGCCGATCCCTGTCACGGCGGTGTTCCCGCGGGGCGGCGGGGAGGCGGGGGCTCTGGAGGTCGTGGGGGCGACGCTGGGCCGCGTGGTCGGATCGGGGCGCGGCCGGACGGGGGTGTCCGAGGAGGGAGGGCCGGTGGGGCGCTGGTCGGAGGCGCTCCGATCCGGGCCGGAGGCGGACGGGCCGGGGGACACCGTGCCGGAGGGGTCCGCCGACGGCGGGCCGGGGGACGTCGTGCCGGAGGGGTCCGGCGGCGGGTCCGTGGCGGGCGGGGGAACGTCCGCGGTGGTCTCCGGGGGCATCAGCGCCGTGGCCGGCCCCGGGGGTAACGTCCCGCCGGACGCCAGCAGCGAGATCGCCACCGCCACCACGGTCGCCACCGCCAGCCACAGATAGGGCGGCAGCGCGGGCAGCGGACGCGGGACGGCGGCCCTGGGGGCGGGCTCGCGCTCGGTCCTGGCCAGCGGGAAGCGCAGCGCGAGCGCGGTCGCCGGCTCGGCCAGATGGCGGCGGCCCCGCTGCTCCCACTCCCTCCCGTAGCCGGCGACCGCGTCGCGCTCCAGCTCGGCGAGGAACTCCACGGCGGACGCGTACCGGAGAGCGGGGGCCTTGGCCAGCCCGTGCCGCAGCAGCCCGCGCAGCGCGTCCGGCACCACCTCCAGCGGCGGCGGCTCCACCAGGTGCTTGTCGCGCAGGGCCGCCAGGTCCTCGCCGCGGTACGGCGCGCGACCCCTGACGGCCTCGAACAGCACGCACGCCGCCGCGTACAGGTCGGCGAGCGGGCCCGCCTCGCCCCGCGTCCACAGCTCGGGAGCCATGTACGGCGGGCTGCCGGCGGGCACGCCGGGCTCCTCGGCGTGCGTCACGATGCCGAAGCCGGAGAGCTTGGCCGTCCCGTCGGCCTGCACGAGCAGGTTCTCCGGCCGCACGTCGCGGTGGGCCACGCCGCGCCCGTGCGCGGCCGCCAGCGCCTCCAGCGTGCTCTTGACCACGACGAGCGCCGCCTCCGGGCTGACCCGGACGTTCTCCCTGAGGATCTCCCGCAGCGACACCCCGTCGACGAGCTCCATCACGACCGCGGCCCGCCTGGGCGTCTCGACGTACTCGTACACCCTGACCACGTGCGGGTGGTCGATCTCCACCAGCTCGGCCGCGTCCTGCCGGTAGCGGGTCATGAAGTCGTCGTCCCTGCGCAGGGTCGCGTTGAGGTACTTGATCGCGACGTACGCGCCGGTCTCCTGGTACGTGGCCAGGAAGACCCGGCCGGTGCGCCCGCTGTCAAGCTGGCGTACATCGCGGTAACCAGGGACCACGTCCAACCCCTCCGAAACGGCAGCCGATCTGTTTCCGACCGTCTCACCGGAGGTCGCGATTGTCACGTGCGTGGACGGGTGGGGGGCCATCCCTCAATATCACAATATGTGCTGATAGAGTCACAGATTGTGACTAGACGAGTAGAAATCGGCTGGCCCACGCTGGGCACCGCCGTGATCGCCGAACTGGACGAACGGAACGCCGTCCTGGCCCAGAGCGTGTGGGACGCGTTGCCGTACCGGAGCCTGCAGGGGCATGCCCTGGTGGCAGGCCATCACCTCTACCACGTCGCCCCGGTCCACGGCCTGCTGCACGTGCAGGGCACGCACAAGGTGGACCGTCGCGAGGCGCCCGACGGCACGCTGTTCGCCTCCCGGCTGCAGCACCTCGGCATCAAGTACGGCGAGCTGACCGAGCCGATGCCCGCCGTGCCCATCGGCCAGGTGCTCCCGGAGCACCTCGACACGCTGGTCGAGTCGGGGCACGAGATCTGGGAGTCGGTCTATCGGACCAAGAAGGTCGTCATCGCCGAGGTCCGGCGGGCCGGCGAGCCGGGCGGCCACCGCCTGACCCGGCTGAGCGTCACCGACCCGCAGATCGACGCCCTGATCGGCGACGTGCACGCCGAGACCGAGCGCATCTGGCTGAGCCCGCCCGACGACCTGGCCGACATGCACGAGGGCCGCATCCCGTCGTGCGCGGGCAGCTTCGAGACGGTGCTCACCACGCTGGTGTTCGTCAACGGCGAGACCCGGCCGCTCGGCTACTCCTGCTTCACCGGGCTGGTCCGGGCCGCGTACGAGGAGATGCCCCTGGAGTCGCTGCGCCACATGGCGCAGCTGCTGGCCGCCACCCCCGCCGAGTTCCTCGGCTACTGCGGGCTCGGCAAGCTCCACGACTTCACCACGAGGGCGCTCGCCGGGCTGGACCGGATCGACAACCGCGACGACTTCGCCGCGCTCATGGCGCACCTGGCCCTGTACGTCAACTGCCTGGGCAGCTGGAACCTGCAGCTGTTCCCGTGGCAGCTCGGCGACCACCTGCGCCGCAAGGGGTCGCTCGAATGAGCGGCCGGGTCGTGGTCGTCGGCGGCGGCGTGATCGGCCTGTCCGTCGCCTACCACCTGGCCGAGGCCGGCGTCGGCACCGTGCTGCTGGAGCGCGGCACGCTCGGCTCCGGCGCGTCACGCGCCACGGCCGACGTGCTGCGGGCCTACTTCGCCGGCGACCCGGTCAGCTCCGCGCTGGCCGTGCGGAGCCTGGACGCCTACCGCGACTTCGCCACGCGGCCCGGCGCCCGGCTGCCGATGCGCCAGGTCGGCTACCTCGTGCTGTTCACCGACGCGGACCAGGTGGCGGCGTTCGAGGCCGACCTGCCCGCGCAGCGGGCCGTCGGGGTGGACGTCGAGCTGATCGACGCCCGCCGGGCCAGGCGGCTCAACCCGCTGATCGGCGGCGACCTGCCGCTGCTGGCCGCCGCCTGGTCGCCGCAGGCGTACGTGTCCGACACCGCGGCCATCGTCGACGGCTACGCGCAGGGCGCCAGGATGGCCGGGGTGCGCATCCGCACCGGCTGCCCGGCGCTCGCGGTCCACGACGGCCGGGTCGAGACGCCCGGCGGCACGATCACGGCCGACGCCGTGGTGTGCGCCGCCGGCGCCTGGTCGGCGCCGCTGGCCAGGTCGGCCGGGGTCGATCTGCCGCTGCCCGAGCCGGTCACCCAGGAGCTGCTGGTCACCGACCCGCTGGAAGCGCTGCCCGAGCTCCCGATCACCCTGGACGCCGCCAGCCGGCTGCTGGTGCGGCTGCGCGGCGACCGGCTGCTGATCGGCATGGGCTACCCGGACAACGACAGGGCCGCCTGGCGCGCCGGGGTCGCCGCCCAGCTCGCGGTCACGTACCCGAGCCTGAGCGGGGTCCGGCTGCACACGGCGGTCACCGGCGCGCGCGACGCCAGCCCGGACAGGACCGCGTTCATCGGCCACCGGCCGGGGCCGCCCGCGTTCCTGTACGCGGCCGGGTTCTCCGGGCACGGGCTGTGCAACGCGCCCGCCGCCGGCGAGCTGGTCCGCGACCTCTACCTGGGGCGCGAGCCGTGGCTCGACACGGCCACGCTCGCCGTCACGCGGGAAGGGGTGGGCTGAGCCATGGACGCCACGACGGACGCCACGACGGACGCCGATACGGGCGCCGATACGGGCGCGGGGGTCGAGTTCGTGCTCGACCCGGCCACCCTCGACGTGCACGCGGACTGCGAGCGGCTGCGGGAGCTGGGGCCGCTGGTCCGGGTGGAGATGGAGGGCGTGCGCGCCTGGGCCGCCACCCGGCACGCGACCCTGGCCGCGGTCCTCGCCCACCCGGACCTGTCCAGGGACATCGCCTACTGGGACCCGGCAGGCCGGGCCGCCGTCCGCGACGGCACCGCGGTGCGCCGGATCACCTTCGACACGTCCATGCTGAACGCCGAGGGGGAGGAGCACCGGCGGTTGCGCGGCCCGATGGCCCGCGTCTTCAACGCCCGCCGGGTCGAGGAACTGCGGCCGTGGGTGGCCAGGCTGGCCGCGGAGAGGGTGGACCACCTGGCCACGCTGCCGCCGGGGCCGGTGGACCTGCGCGAGCAGTTCGCCTACCCGATACCCAGGGACGTCATCACCGAGCTGATGGGCATCCCGCCGGCCATGCGGGCCCGGGTGCACGAGCTGACCGACGTGGCCGCCGGCGTCGGCGACACGCCGGTGGACGTCACCGAGGCGAGGAAGGTCCTGTACGGGATGGTCGCCGAGATCATCGAGGGCCTGCGCCGCACGCCGGGGCCCGGCCTGATCAGCGCGCTCGTCCAGGAGGGCGAGCTGACCGGGAAGGAGCTGCTGGACACGGTCGAGCTGGTGTTCATCGCCGGGCACGTGACGACCGTCAACCTGCTCACCAACGGCGCCCGCGCCCTGCTGCGCGAGCCCGCCCAGCTCGCCCTCGCGCTCGGGGGCGAGCTGGCGTGGAGCGCCGTGGTGGAGGAGACCATGCGGTGGGACTCGCCGATCGCGCACTTCCCGATGCGGTACGCGGTCCGCGACCTGGAGATCGAGGGGGTACGGGTGCGCAAGGGGGAGGCGGTGGTCGCCTGCTTCGCCTCGGCCGGCCGCGACCCGGAGCGGTACGGGGCGCGGGCCTGCCGGTTCGACGCGGTGGCGGAGCAGCCCGGTCACCTGTCGTTCGGGCACGGCCGGCACTTCTGCCTGGGGGCGCCGCTGGCCAGGCTGGAGGGCGAGGTGGCGCTGGCCGCCCTGTTCGAGGCCTTCCCGGACATGCGGCTCGCCTGGCCCGACGCGGGCACCCGCCCGCTCGGATCCGTGCTCGGCAACAGCACGCGCAGCCTGCCGGTCCTGCTCGGCGAGCGCCGCACCTGAGGAGAGCGGCCCGCTCAGCCCGCAACCGAGGACCGCCACCGGAAGAAGGGCGCCCGCTCCGCCACGGCGGAGCGGGCCGCCTCAGGCCAGGGCGGTGAGGAGTCCGATCGTCAGGGCGGTGCGTTCCGGGATGTGGCCGACGAGGACGTGCTCGTGCCGGGCGTGCGCGCCGTCGCCGACCGCGCCGATGCCGTCGAGCACCGGCCGGCCCAGCCCGGAGACGAAGTTGCCGTCGCTGGCGCCGCCCACCGCGGCCTCCTCCAGCGTCCAGCCCTGCCCGGCGGCCACCGCCTGGGCCTCCTTGAACAGGCGCTGCGACGGCGGGTTCGGCGTCATCGGCGGCCGGTTCCAGCCGCCGGTCACCGACACCGTCACCCGCGGGTCCGCGGCGTCGAGGCCGGCGAACAGCTCGTCGATCCTGGCCATCTCCGCGAAGTCGCTCACCCGTACGTCCACCCCGCACGTCGCCAGGCCGGCGGCCACGTTGCGGCCGGAGCCGCCGCTGATCAGGCCGACGTTCACGGTCGTGCCACGCTCAGGCGCGGCCCCGGCGGCGATGCGGGTGACCAGCTCGGCCAGCGCGTGGATGGCGCTCGCGCCCGCCGCCGGGTCGAGCCCGGCGTGCGCCTCCACGCCGGTCACCGTCACGTCGAACAGGCCCACCCCCTTGCGCGACGTCTTCAGCGCGCCCCGCAGCGACGCCTCGAACACGAGGGTGGCCAGCATCCCCTCGCTCGCGGCCTCGATGCGCGGCCGTGACGCCAGGCTGCCGATCTCCTCGTCACCGTTGAACAGGAACCGCACGCCCGGATGCGGCAGCCCCAGCGCACGCAGCCCGCGCACCGCCCAGATCGCCTGCACCAGCCCCGTCTTCATGTCGAACACGCCGGGCCCGGTCATCCGCCCGTCCTCGATCGCGAACGGCCAGGCCGCCAGCGTGCCCGCGGGCCACACCGTGTCGTAGTGGCCGAGCAGCAGCACCTCACCCGGCGCGGTGCCCGCGTACCGCAGCTCCAGCACGTCCCCGTACTGTCCGCCGTCGTGCAGGGTCTCGCCCGCGGGCGGGCCGAGCCGCTCGGCGGTCAGCTCGCGGACGGCGCGCAGCCCGCGGACGAGCGCGGGCTTGTCGTGGCTGGGGGTCTCCAGCTCGACCAGCGCCCTGATGTCGTCCAGCATCGCGGGCAGCGCCTGCCGGGACCACTCCTCGATCGACATGGGGTTCCTTCCTTCAGAGGTGAGACCATCCAAGCGTGAAAGTCACCATGCCCGGCATCACGGTCGCCGACCACGTGTTCACCGTCCCCCTCGACCACGCCGACCCCGGCGGCCGGACCATCCAGGTGTTCGCCCGGGAGATCCGCGACCCGGCCGTCACCGGCGACCTGCCGTGGGCGCTGTTCCTCCAGGGCGGCCCCGGCGGCAGCTCGCCCAGGCCCACCGGCCCCGGTCACTGGCGGCCGCTGCTGCGCACCCACCGCGTGCTCCTGCTCGACCAGCGCGGCACCGGCCGCAGCACCCCGGTCTCGCCCGTCGGCACGGACGAGGAACTGGCGGCTTACCTGCGGCACTTCCGCGCCGACGCGATCGTGGACGACTGCGAGCACATCAGGAAGGCGCTCGGCGTCGAGAAGTGGGAGACGTGGGGGCAGAGCTACGGCGGCTTCATCACCCTCACCTACCTGTCCAGGGCGCCGGAAGGGCTCAGGGCGTGCCACGTCACCGGCGGGCTGCCCGGCCTCGACGCCACCGCCGACGACGTCTACGCCCGCACCTACGAGCGGGTCCGCGCCAAGGTCCGCCGCCACCACCTCCGCTATCCCGGGGACGAGGCCGCGGCCCGGCGCGTCGCCGAGCACCTGGCCGGGGAGGAGGTGCTGCTGCCCGACGGCGACCGGCTGACCGTGGAGCGCTTCCGTACCCTCGGCATGAAGCTCGGCATGGGCGACGGCTCGGAGCGCCTCCACTGGCAGCTCGCGGAGGCCTGGGACGGCGACCGGCTCGCCGACCCGTTCCTGTACGAGGTCATGACGGAGACCGGGTTCGTCGGCAACCCGCTCTACGCCGTGCTGCAGGAGATCATCTACGCCCAGGGCGCCGCCACCCGCTGGGCGGCCGAGCGGTTGTTCCCCGCCGACTTCGGCACGTTCGGCATGTTCACCGGTGAGATGGTCTATCCCTGGATGTTCGACGCGATCCGGTCCCTGCGGCCGTTCAAGGGCGCCGCCGAGCTGCTCGCCGCCGCCGGCGACTGGCCGCCGCTCTACGACCTGGACCGGCTGGCCGCCAACGAGGTGCCGGTCGCCGCCGTCGTCTACCACGACGACATGTTCGTGGACGCCGGGCTGTCGCTGGAGACCGCCGGGAGGGTCGGCAACCTGCGCGTGTGGGTGACCAACGAGTTCGAGCACGACGGGTTCCGCGTCGCCGCGGATCAGATCGTGCCCCGGCTCATGCGGATGGTGATCGACCCCCGTTAGCCTCACGCAGCGGCAGCCGCACCTCGAACCAGGTCTCGCCCGGCACCGAACGCACCTTGATCTCGCCGCCGTGCCGCCCCGCCACGATCCGGTACGAGATGTCGAGCCCCAGCCCGGTGCCCTGGCCGACGGACTTGGTGGTGAAGAACGGCTCGAAGATCCGATCCTTGATCTCCTCCGGCACGCCGTGGCCGGTGTCGCCGATCTCCACGATCGCCTCGTCCTCGTCGTACGCGGTGCGGATGGTCAGCGTGCCCTCGTCGTCCATGGCGTCGAGGGCGTTGTGGATCAGGTTGGTCCACACCTGGTTGAGCTCGCCGCCGTAGCAGGGCACCGGCGGCAGCGTCCGGTCGTAGTCGGTGACCACGGTGATGCCCGGCGGCAGCTTGCCGCGGAAGATCGCGATCGTGCTGTCGAGCAGGTCGTGCAGGTCGAGCACCTGGAACGGGGCCCGGTCCATCTGGGAGTACTCCTTGGCCGAGCGGATCAGCGTGGTGATCCGCTCGGTGGCCTCGGTGACCTCGTTGAGCATCTGCGAGATCTCCACCGCCTCCGACAGCCAGCGCAGCGCCGCCGGCGCGTGCTCCGCGCCGGCCTCGCGCCGCACCTTGTCGAGGTGTTCGGTGCCGAACCCGGCGCTGACCAGGGCGGGAGCCAGGTCCCACGCGTCCTCGACGCCGAGCTCGTCCAGCGCGTCGCCCAGCTCGTCCTCGGCGTCGGAGATCTCCAGCGGGCTGCGGGAGGGCAGCTTGCCGACCGCCTCCATGCACGCCTCCTGCATCTCGATGAGCGCGCGCAGCCGCTCGGGCGGGATGCCGTTCTCGGCGAGCTGGGCCAGCTCCACCCGCGACGACCTGACCAGTGACCGCAGCTCGCTCACCGCGCGGACCGCGGCCGCCGCAGGGTTGTTCAGCTCGTGGGTGAGCCCGGCCGTGATGGTGCCGAGCGCGGTGAGCCGCTGCCGCCTGTCGATCATCTCGCGCTGCATGCGCCCGCCGGACTGCAGCCCGTCGAGCAGGTGCATCGCCATCGGGAACCACTCGGTCACGATGTAGGCGAACTTCTTGGCCGGGAGCACGAACAGCCGCGACGGCGCGGTGGCCCGCAGGGTGTGCTGGTAGGTCTGCGGCGCCCGGTCGCCCAGGTAGGCGGAGGTGGCGCCGCCGTAGACGCCGGGCTGCGAGGTGCGGGGCATGGCGACGGTGCCGGCGCTGACGGTCTCGGAGATCATCTGCACCTCGCCCTCCATCAGCACCACGAAGCAGTCGGCCGGCTCGCCCTGGCACACGACGTCCTCGTCCTGCTCGGCGGTCGTCATCCGGCCGCTGGTGGCGAGCTTGGTGAGCTGCTCGTCGGTCAGCCGCTCGAACAGGAAGAGCTTGCGCAGTTCGTCGATGTCGACTGTGTCTGTCACTGCTTCTCCAAATAGCGGTGTACGAGCGCGACGGCCATCGCGCCCTCCCCGACGGCGGAGGCCACCCTCTTGATCGACTCGGCGCGCACGTCACCGGCCGCGAGCACCCCCGGCACGTTCGTCTCCAGGAAGTAGGGCTGGCGGCGCAGCGTCCAGTTGCGCGGCCGCTGCCCGCCCTGCACCAGGTCGGGCCCGGTGAGCACGAACCCCTTCTCGTCACGCTCGACCGTGTCGTCCAGCCACGAGGTGTACGGCTGCGCGCCGATGAACACGAACAGCCACTGCGCGTCGACGACGCGCTCCTGGCCCCCGCTCGACAGGGTCAGGTGCTGCAGGTGCCCGTCGCCCTTGCCGCCGGTCACCCGCGTCTCCAGGTGGACCTCGATGTTGGGGACCGCCTGGATCTGCTCGATGAGGTAGTGGGACATGGACTTCTCCAGACCGTCACCTCTCACCAACAGATGCACGGTCCTGGCGAATCCCGACAGGTAGACGGCCGCCTGGCCGGCCGAGTTGGCGGCGCCCACGATGTAGACGTCCTGACCGCGGCACGACGGCGCCTCCGTCAGCGCCGCCCCGTAGAAGACGCCCCGGCCGACGAAGTCGTCCAGGCCGGGCGCGTCGAGGCGGCGGTAGGCGACGCCGGTGGCCAGGATGACCGCGTGCGCGGCGATCTCGCCGCCGTCCTCGAAGCCGACCACCCGCGCCTGCCCGCGCGGCTCCAGGCGGGTCACCCTGCGCGTGGTCAGCAGTTCGGCGCCGAACCGCAGCGCCTGCCTGCGGGCCCGGTCGGCGAGTTGCTGCCCGGACACCCCGTCGGGGAAGCCCAGGTAGTTCTCGATGCGCGAGCTCTGGCCCGCCTGCCCGCCCGAGGCGTGCGCCTCCACCAGCACCGTGCGCAGCCCTTCGGAGGCGCCGTAGACGGCCGCGCCCAGCCCGGCCGGGCCGCCGCCTACCACGATCAGGTCGTAGAAGTCGGTGGCCGGCGTGGTCGACAGGCCGACCGTCGAGGCCAGTGTGGACTGGTCGGGCGCCTGCAGCATCGACCCGTCGGCGGTGACCACCAGCGGCAGGTGGCAGTCGTCGCCGGCCGCCGCGACGAGCTGCGCGCCCTCCGGGTCCTCGGCCAGCATCCACTGGTAGGGCACGTGGTTGCGGGCCAGGAACTCACGCACCTTGTAGGACGGCCGGGACCAGCGGTCGCCCACCACCCGCAGCTCCGCCACCTCCACCCGGTCGGTGCGCTGCCAGGCGTCGAGCTGGCCGTCGATCACCGGGTAGAACTTCTCCTCGGGCGGGTCCCACGGCTTGAGCAGGTAGTGATCCAGGTCGACCACGTTGATGGCCTGGATCGCCGCGTCGGTGTCGGCGTAGGCCGTCAGCAGCACCCGCCGGGCGTACGGGTACATGTCCATCGCCGCTTCGAGGAACTCCACCCCGTTCATCTGTGGCATGCGGTAGTCGGCGAGGATGGCGCAGACCTCGTCACCCCGCAGCCGCATCTCACGGACCGCTTCCAGCCCCTGCACGGCCGTCTCGGCGCGGACGATCCTGTAGTGCTGCCCGTAACGGCGCCGGAGGTCGCGAGCGACGGCCCTCGACACCCCCGGGTCGTCGTCGACCGTCACGATGACCGGCTTGTCCATGCCCCTGCCTTCCATTTGTCCCCTATGTGCAGGATGCCTTCTTTCCCGCCCGTCGGGTCAAGCGATGACGCGGCTTTCGCCGCCGTCCACCAGCAGCGAGATCCCGTTGACGAACGAGGCGCGCTCGCTGGCGAGGAACGCCACCACGTCGCCGACCTCCTCGGCCCGGCCGACGCGCCCCAGCGGCACGTTCGCCCCCCGCTCCGCCAGCCCTTCCACGCCGCCGGACAGGTCACGCAGCCGGTCGGTGTCGATGGGCCCCGGCATCACGTTGTTGACCAGCACGCCGTCGCCGCCCACCTCGCGGGCGAGGGTGCGCACCATGCCGGCCACGGCCGAGCGGGTGGCGTTCGACAGGGCCAGCCCGTCGATGGCCTCCCTGGCCGACCTGCTGGTCACGGTGACGATCCGGCCCCAGCCGCGGGCGCGCATCTCCGGCAGCGCGGCCCGCATCAGCCGTACGGTGCCGAGCAGGTTGCGCTGCACCGCCACGTCCCATTCGGCCGCGGTCACGTCCACGAACCGGCCCGGGGGCGGCCCGCCCGCGTTGGCGACCAGGATGTCGATCGGCCCGAGGACGTCGCGCGTCTCGCGTACCAGCCGCTCGGCCGACTGCGGGTCCTCCACGTCGGCGAGCACGGCGTGCACCACCTTGCCGTACTCCTGCAGCTCCACCACCGCGTCGGCGAGGCGTTCCGGGTTGCGCGCGGCGACGCACACGTCACAGCCCTCCCGCGCGAGGCTCTTGGCGGCGGCGAGCCCGATGCCCGCGCTGCCGCCCGTGACGAGTGCGACCTTGCCTGAGATACCGAGATCCATGACTGGACTATAGAGCCGGACGGACTCTCACATCGGCGGGCGCACGCGGGTGAGTTTGTCCGGATTGAGCACTCCGTACATCGTGCGGACCCGGCCGTCGCGCACGTCCACCGCGAGCAGCTGCATGTGGTCGCCCAGCAGGCTCCAGAGCACGGGCTGGCCGTTGGCCGAGCCGATCGCGGCCCTGCCGTACGGGTAGCGCGTCCACAGCCCGGCCAGGAAGCGCACCACCTTGTCGCGGCCGACCACCGGGCGCAGCGCGGAGCGGACCTTGCCGCCGCCGTCGCCGTAGAACACCACGTCGTCGTGGAGCAGCTCCGCGAGCGCTTCCAGCTCGCCTTCCGCGGCCGCCGCGATGAACCGGTTGAACAGCTCGGCGTGCTCCTCCGGCGACGGCCGGAACCGGTCGCGCCCCTCGGCCAGCCGGCGGGTGGCGCGGTGGTGCAGCTGGCGCGCGTTCGCGACGGACACGCCGATGATCTCGCGGATCTGGTCGTACGGCAGCTCGAACGCCTCCCGCAGCACGAACACCGCGCGCTCGGGCGGCGACAGGCGCTCCATCATGTGCAGGGTCGCGAATGACACCGTGTCGCGCAGCTCGGCCGTGTCCATCGGCCCGGCGTCGCCGTCCGCGACCGGCTCGGGGAGCCACGGGCCGGTGTAGGCCTCCCGCTTCACCCGGGCCGAGCGCAACTGGTCGAGCGCCAGCCGCGACACCACGGTGATCAGGAACGCCCGCGGCTCACGCACGTCCTCCCGGTCCGTCGCCGACCAGCGCAACCACGCGTCCTGGACCACGTCCTCGGCGTCCCACATGCTGCCCAGCAGGCGGTAGGCCAGCCCGATCAGCATGGGACGGTAGGCCTCGAAGTCGTCCACCGTCATGCCGCGCAGCGTACCCGTCATGGACCGCCGCTCCTCCGCCGGGCGCATCCGCTTCGCCGGCGAGCGGAGCCGGATGTGGCGGGGCACCGGGTGGAAAACCCGGGGCGGGCGTGATGAGCTTGGCGGGTGGCACGCAATCTGATCCTGTCAGGAGGCCCGTTCCACGACTTCGACGCGACCTCGGCGGCGCTCGCCGAGGTGCTCGCGGAGGTGGGGGTCGAGTCGGAGGTCACCGAAGACATCGCCGGCGCGCTGAGCGAGCCGCCGGAGGTCCAGCTCATCACCGTCAACGCGCTGCGCTGGCAGATGGACCTCGACCGGTTCGCCGATCTGCGCGACCGGTGGCGCTTCACGCTCCCCGCCCAGGCCCGCACCACCCTGCTCGACCACCTGGAGCAGGGCGGCGGCCTGCTGTGCATGCACGCCGCGGCCATCTGCTTCGACGACTGGCAGGGCTGGCCGCGCGTCCTGGGAGGCTGCTGGGCCTGGCCCAAGTCCCACCACCCGCCGCTCGGCTGGACCGGCGTGCGCGTCCACGGCGGCCACCCGGTCGTGGAGGGCCTGCGCGACTTCGACGTCGTGGACGAGGTCTACAGCGACCTCGACCTGCTGCCCGACGTGCGGCCGCTGGCCTCGTCCAACGGCCAGCCGCTCATGTGGGCCCGCCCGGTCCGGCGCGGCCGGGTCTTCTACGACGCGCTGGGCCACGACACCCGCGCCTACGACAACGAGGTCCATCGGACACTGCTGCAACGTGCCGCGCTCTGGCTGCTGAAACGGCCGGTCACGGTCCGAGAGTCATGAACCCCATGGCTGAGCCAGGGGCTTGCAGCTCCTCGCCTCCGCTGGGTGCGGAAGATCAGGCCGCGTCCGGCTGCATGACGGCAGCCCAGCCAACGACGCCGCGCGAGGCGATGTTGCGGGCCGCGTTGACGTCGGCGTGCTCAGCGAAGCCGCACGACGTACAGGCGAAGGTTTCCTGGCTGGGCCGGTTGCGCCTGTCCACGCGCCCGCACGCCGAGCACCCTTGAGAGGTGTAGGCAGGGTTCACGTGAAGCAGGGCGACCCCGGCACGGGCCGCCTTGTAGGCGATGAAGCTCCCGAGTTGGTGGAAGCTCCACGAGTGCAGCGTGACCCGCTGGGGCTTGCGGAGCCGTACCCGGCCGCGGATCCCACTCAGGTCTTCGAGTGCGATTCCTCGCCCGGTGCGTGCAGCCTCGGTCACGATGCTTTTGGAGATGACGTGGTTGATGTCCCGCGCGAAGCGGGCTTCCGTGCGGAGGCGGCGCTTGAGCAGCCGCTTGGCGGATTTCGTTTGTTTGGCTTGGAGGCGACGGCGCAGGTCCCGGTTGCGGCGTCGGACTGCGTTCAGTGCCTTGCCGGAGTGGCGGACCGCGTCGGATGTGGTGGCGATGTTGGCGATCCCGAGGTCCACGCCGATGAACCCGTCCGGTTCGGTCAGGTCGGTGTCGGGGATGTCGCAGGTGGCGACGAGCAGCCATATGCCGTCCCGGCGGACCAGGTCGGACTCGCCCTTCCGGTAGGCGGCGAGCAGTCGCGCCTGTTCGTCGGAGCAGCCGAACCGGATGCCCTTCATCCGGCCATGGCTGGTCCAGATGGACACCGTCCGGCCCGCGATCTGCCACGACAGGCAGCGGTCGTCGAACGGCTGTGCCGCGTCCGGCCGAAATCCGATCGGCTTGGTGAGTGACTTACGCAGCTTCGCCTTCACCTGGGCGCACATCGTGGTGTAGGCGTCGGCGACCTTCTTGATGACGTGCTGGGCTGGTTGTGCCGACAGGCCCATGTCCTTCAGGTCGCCGTAGGTGTGCTTACGCAAATCGTAGTTCCGGAACATCTTGGTGTCCCACGCGAGGCGGGACACCTGGTTCGCGGCCTGGTTGCACAGGGCGAGCGTGCCCGCCAGCGCCGCCTCCTGGGCGGGTGTGGGGAATAGGCGCACCTGCACAACGAACTTCACGTCGTGAACTTTACCTTCGGAGATCGATGATCACTGCCCGAACGCCATTCCTCCCCAGGGCTGAAGCCCGGGGCTCCTGGCGAGAGTCTGCTGAAAACGTCACACCCGCCTGCGATCGTGGGCGGGTGAACCAACTCGTGGAACGCGTCGACGAACAGGACGATGTGCTCGGCGTGGCCGACCGCGCGGAGGCCGCCAGGCGGGGCTGGCTGCACCGCGTCGCCACCTCGATCTGCCGTGACGAGGAGGGCCGGATCCTCGTCTTCCGGCGCTCCGACCGTGCCGACCGCTTCCCCGGCTACTACGACGTGACGGTGGGCGGGGCCGTCACCCCAGGGGAGTCCTACGAGCAGGCGGCGGCCCGCGGGCTGGCCGAGCAGCTGGGCGCGCGGGTGCCGGTGCGGCCCGTGGTCAGGTTCCTGTGCCGGGGCGTGTCCGGCTCCTACTGGCTGGGGGTGCACGAGGCCGTCCTGGCGGGGGAGCCGCGGCCCGACCCCGAGCGGGTGCCGTGGCACGGGTGGATGAGCGAGGGCGAGCTGCGGCTGGCCGTCTGGCGCTGGCCGTTCACCCCCGACGGCCAGGACGCCTTCACCCGCTATCTCGCCCTAGCCCGCCGCTGACTCCTTCAGGAAGCCCGCGAGGGCCGCCGCCAGCTCGGCGGGCGCGTCCTCGGCCAGGTGGTGCCCGCCCTCCACGGCGTGGCCCCGCACGTCGTCCGCCCACGAGCGCCACACCCCGACCGGGTCGCCGTACAACTCCTCCATGTCGTCGCGGGTCGCCCAGAGCACCAGCACCGGGCAGCCGATCCTGCGGCCCGCCGCCCGGTCGGCGTCGTCGGCGGCGCGGTCCGGGCCGAGCCCGGCCCGGTAGTCCTCACACATCGCGTGCACGGTCGCGGGGTCGTGGATGGCGCGGCGATAGTCCTCGTACGCCTCCTCGCCCATCTGCTCGGGACCGGAGCCGTACCACGCGTCCGGGTCGGCGTTGATCACCCGCTCGGCGGGCTTGGCCGTCTGACCGAGGAAGAACCAGTGCCACCAGCGCGCCGCGAACTCCGCGTCGTAGCGGGCCAGCGCCTCGCCGATGGGGACCGCGTCCATGATCACCAGGTGCGTCACCGCGTCCGGGTGGTCGGCGGCCAGCCGGTGCGCCACGTAGGCGCCCCGGTCGTGGCCGGCCACGGCGAACCGGTCGTGGCCCAGCGCGCGCATGAGGGCGACCAGGTCCCGTGCCATGGCGCGCTTGGAGTAGGGCTCGTGGCCGGGGGTGGTCTGCGGCTTGGACGAGCGCCCGTACCCCCGCAGATCAGGACAGACCACCGTGTGGCGGGCGGCGAGCAGGGGAGCCGTCCGGTGCCAGGTGGCGTGCGTCCTGGGGTGGCCGTGCAGGAGCAGCAGCGGCGGCCCGTCGCCGCCGTGCCTGACGTACAGCTCCGCCTCGCCGGTGTCCACGCGGCTCTCCGCGAATCCGTCGAACATCCGGCCCGCTCTACCCGGCGGCGGGCCCGGGATGCGTCAGGGACAGCCCTGCCCACCCGGCACGTGGCCGGACGCGTCCTCCAGCCGGGTCAGCACGATGCGCTGGAGCGCGTCGACGAACCGCTCGCGCTCGCCGGGTTCGAGGTCGGAGAGCAGGTCGTCCTCGACCGCCCTGATCTCGGCGGAGGCGGCCTCGCAGGCCTCGCGGCCGGCGTCGGTCGGGTCGACCAGCCGCGCCCGCCGGTCGCGCGGGTCGGGGCGGCGGCGCACCAGGCCCGACGACTCCAGCTCGTCCAGGATGGCCACCAGCTTCGTCTTGTCCACCGGCACGGCGGCGGCCAGCGCGAGCTGGGTGCGCGCCGGGCCGCTCACGACCTCGACCAGGACCGTGTAGCCCCACAGGCTCATGCCGTGGCGGGCGGCGATCCGCTCCTCGATGCCGTGCAGGCCGATCTTGAGCCGGGCGGCCAGCCAGTGCAGGTCTCGCCGGAGCGGGCTGCCCATCTGACCACACATACCGCAAAGCGTATCAGCGGCAAATAATTTGCCTTTGAGACGATTTATGATTGCATCTATCTCGTACGCCAACGAATCGGTCCGAACGAGAGGAGCAGGCATGGACACCGGCCTGCGAGAGCGCGTCGTCCTGGTGACCGGAGGGTCGTCCGGCATCGGCGCCGCCACCGCCGTGGCCTTCGCCCGTGAAGGCGCGAAGGTCGCGATCACGTACCGGAAGGGGGAAGAGGCGGCCCGCGCGGTCGCGGCGGCGATCACGGAGGCGGGCGGCGAGCCGTTCGTCACCCCGATGGACCTGGAGGACCTGCCGTCGGCGCGGCGCGCCGTGGACGCCGTGCTGGCGCGCTGGGGGCGGGTGGACGTGCTCGTGGCCAACGCCGTCCGCTGGGGCGGCGACGCGCCCGACCCGACGGTCCGGTTCGAGGACGTGCCGGTCGAGGAGTGGCTGGCCATGGTCGGCGCCAACCTGGTGGGCGCCGCGGCCGCCGTGCGGGGCGTGCTGCCCGGCATGCGCGCCCGCGGCTGGGGGCGGATCGTGCTGATCTCCTCGGGTGTCGCGGAGGAGGGCCTGCCCGGTCCCGGTCCGTACGGGACCGCCAAGGCGGGGCTGCACGGGATGGCCCGCGCGCTGGCGTGGGAGGGCGGGCGCGACGGCATCCTGGTCAACGTGGTCGCGCCCGGCTTCACGCTGACCGAGAAGGCTTCCGGATTCCCCCGGAAGATCATCGACGAGCTGGCGGCCGGCGTGCCGACGCGGCGGCTGTCGGATCCGGAGGACGTGGCCAGGCTCGTGGTCTTCCTCGGCTCGGCGGCCAACGGCAACCTGACGGGCGAGCTGGTCCGCGAGGGGTCGTCGGCCGCCCGCGCGCCTCACGTGGGCTGATCGGGCCCCTCGGGCGTGAAGCGGCGGGCCGACTCCGACTCCTGTGCGAGGCGGCGCAGCGCCTCCAGTGCCCGCCCGTACAGGACCGTGCCGAGCACCAGCGCCTCGACGGCGGTGTCACGGTCGTCGCTCGCCGGGATGGCGTCGAGCTCCACCTCCCGCACCAGCCGCTCCGCCATCTCGGCGTACCTGCGGATGTCGTCGCCCATGCCGAGCCGGCGCATCCTGGCCATGGTCTGGGTCAGTTCGTTCCTGCCCGGGGCCTCGGCGTTCACCTGCCAGCCGAGGTCGGCGATGAGCGCGTCCACCTCGGCCTTCGCGGCCTCCCACTCGGGCGTCGGCTCCGGCTCGACCTGAGGGCTCAGCGCGTAGTGGGCGGTGCCCAGCATGTGGTGGAAGGGCAGCGACTCGTCCTCGATCGCGGCCACCACCTTCTTGACGGCCGCGATCGGCAGCCTGCCGACCTCCACCATGGCCCTGATCAGGCGGAGCCTGCGCAGGTGGGACTCGTCGTATTCGGCGCGGGTGGCGGCCACCTGCTCGCCCTGGTGGAGCAGCCCCTCGCGCAGGTAGTACTTGATCGTGGGTATGGCGACGCCGGACCTGGCGCTCAGCTCGGACATCCGCATCTGTTGGATAGTAGCACTATCCATGCCGTGCCAGATGCCGGGCCGCTCCCAGTAGATCGTGCACCTCGGCCTGCCGGTTCCACAACAGCACGATCTCGATCGGCGGTACATCCTCCGCGATCGGCACGAACGCCAGCGACTCCGGCACCGGCGTCCCTTCCCGCACACACAACGTGTATCCGGCGCCGTCGGCCACCATGGCGATCACCAGCTCGTGCGTCGAACCCGAAGCTCCCAGCCGGGGATGCAGCCGGTGCCGCACGAACGCCTCCAGGAACCGCCGCGCCCCCGCCACCGCCTCCGACTCCGGCATCACCAGCGGCTCCGCCGCCAGCGCGGCCAGCGGCAGCCGCCCACGCGACGCGAGCCGATGGTCGCGGGGAAGCAGGGCGCGCACGGGGGAGCGATGCACGAGCATGCGCGCCACCCCACGCGGCAGCGAGCCCGGCGCGTACCCGAGCCCCGCCTGAAGCGTTCCATCCATCAGCGAGACGAGCTGCTCCGCCGTGCCCATCGGCGCGACCCGCAGCGGCGCGTCCGGCAGCGGCGACAGCAGCCGCGCCACCACGTCGCCCAGCCCGTCCGCCACCCCCAGCCGGGTGCACTGATCCGTGCGCCGCGCGGCCGCCACCGCCCGCTCGAACGCCGCCACCGCCACCGTCGCCTGCGCCAGGAACGCCTCCCCGGCCGCGGTGAGCCGGACCCCGCTGGAGGACCGGGTGAACAGCTCCACCCCGATCTCCTTCTCCAGCGCCCTGAGCTGCTCCGACAGCGTGGGCTGGGCGATGTGCAGGACGGCCGCGGCCCGGCGCAGACTCCCGGCGCGGGCGATCGTGATCGCGTACCTGATGTGCCGCAGATCCATCGGACACCTCGCCAGTCAGATGATCGCACCTCTGTCTTACAGAACCCGGCAGCGGGTGTGAAGACCCGGAGTCGATTGCGGAAGGGTGAAATGGTGCCTCGCTCGCCGACATGTAGGGGATGTCCTGACAATTCCTGGAGATGAGGGGGCCGACCATGGGGACCGCCCGTGGATGACGACCGGAGGCGCCGGTTCGAGGCCGTGTACCAGCAGACCTACGAGCAGATACTCGGCTACGCCGTACGGCGCTGCGCCACTCCCGAGGACGCCGCCGACGTGGTGGCCGAGACGTTCGCCACCGCCTGGCGGCGCGTCGACTCCCTGCCGCGCGGCGACGAGGCCAGGTTGTGGCTGTACGGGGTCGCCAGGAACGTGCTCGCCAACCACCGCCGGGGCCAGGCGCACCGGCAGTCGCGACTGGCGACGCTGACCGCCGACATCGCCGACGTCTACACCCGCTCACCGGAGGGCGCCGCCGAACGGGACGTGATCGCGCGGGCGTTCGCCGGCCTGCCCGACGCCGACCGTGAACTGCTGGCGCTGGTCGCCTGGGAAGGGCTGGACCACGGCCAGATCGCCACCGTCCTGGACATCTCCCGCAACGCCGTCCGGATCCGCCTGCACCGGGCACGCAAGCGCCTTTCCCAAGCGCTGGAAGACGACGGAATCACCGCCAACCGATTCGCCGTGGAGCCGACATGAACGAACTGCAAGGGCTCGCCCGCGTCCGTGACGAGGACCTGGCGGGCCGATCCACCGGGCCGGCGGCCCGAGCCCTCTTCGACGCGATCCTCACCGCCGAGTCTCCGTCCCCGGCGAGGACGCGCCGGCCGAGGCGCCGCCTGGTCCTCGGGCTCGCGGTCGCCGCCGCGTTCACGTCGGCCCTCGTGGTCGGCCCCACCCTGGTGGCCGGCCCGCACGGCGCGACCTCGTACGCCAACGCGGCGATGCACATCGAGCTGCGGGACGGCCTCTGGGTGGCCAGGGTGAAGGACCCGCACGCCGATTGGGCCCTGTACGAGGAGGCGTTCCGCGCGGTGGGGGTCGACGTGACGCTGGAGATCGTGCCGGCCGCACCCGACCACGTGGGCCATCACCTCGGTGGGGGAAGGTCCGGAATGACGTCGGGAGGTCCCAACACCCTGGTCACCGGCATCGAGCCGGACGGCTGCCTGATCGGCGAGGAAGGCTGCCATCTGGTCATCAAGGTGGACGAGAACCTGAGCGGCCGCGCCTACATCAGGCTCGGCCGGGCGGCCAAGCCCGGTGAGGTGTACAAGTCGCACGGCACCGCCACCAAGGCGGGCGGGATGCTGAGCGGCTTCCGGGTGGACGAGCGGCCTGTGAGCGTGGTGCGGAAGGAGGCGGAGCGGCGCGGTCTCCAGGTGGTCTACCAGATCATCGAGCCGAACCTGGACGGCCAGGGATTCGGCCTCGATCCTGACGACCAGTCGCTTCCCGTCGGCGACGACTGGATCGTCTGGGACGCCGAACCGCACGCCGACGGCGTGGTCCGGCTCATCGTGTCCGAGGAACGCGTGCCCCTCAACCCCCTCTACGGCGGCCCCAAGCCCCGCGAACTGACGAGCGGCTAGCGCCGCGGTTGTCCAAGATCGGTTGCCCGGGCTATTGTCTCCGATCGCGTACTGCGTCTTCCTCATGGGAGGTGGGCGGGCATCACAAGGAAAGAGATCCTCGCCCCTCTCGGATGGTTCCTGTCGCTCATCGCTCTGCTGCTCTGGCTGCACGTCAAACCGTCGTTCGGAATCGTGTCGAATCTCGGATACACGTGGGGGACCGCGCTTCAGGTGGCGTATCCGGAGCATCAGATCTACCACCGCGGCGACGCCGACATGGCGGTGGGCTATTTCTCGGCGACCACGACCGTGGAAGTGGAGTCGCACGCCGACGCGGCGGTAGGGGTTTCCCGGCGTCGCATACTGAAGCTCTCGCAGAACATCTTCGGCGACGTCACCTTTCCTGACATCGGGCCGACGACCATGACTCCCTACGTGGAGAACTTCCAGGGTGGGACCCATTCTCGTCCCGGGGAGAAACAGAGAGCGATAGAACAGGCCAAGACCGTCCACCCGGATCGGCTGGTCATCGTCCTGGTCGAGCTCACTTACCCGATGCGTGAGGGGGTCGTGCCGGGCGGCTTCGACAATGGTCAGGAGAAAAGGTTCTTCCTCTCCGGAGGGCCGGATCCCGTTTACTGGTGGCCCGGGTGGGGTGGGTGCAGCACCATGGTGATCCCGGGCAACAACTGTGGTCTCCGGTCCGTGGTGAACGACTATCGGACGTGGGTGAGCCAGTTCACCGAAGGGGACGCGGACGATCTGCTCGAGATCGGGCTGGACCTGCGACGGCTCAGGGAGGTGGCCGCGGAGGGGAAGGTGTACGGGTACATCGACACCTTGCGCGGCCGGGACGAGTTGCTCGACCTGCTGGAACTGCCTGTCATCCGTATCGCACACGTTCTTGAGCGGGTGCCGGAGATTGGTGATTAGGCCGTTTTGCTTTAGGGCCGTGAAACTTTCATCATCGCATCGCAAGTTTCGACCAGAAGCTTCGCCTCTCTTCCCAGGTGACCATGAAGAGAGCGCCCCTGACGTGACATTTAGCGGCTGACCGGATCGGCCGCATCGACGCGCCGTGCTGGACCGGCCTGCGACGCCCTCCTAATCTCCGGGCACCTGGCACTTCCGAAACGGAGAGGTGTGAATTGACCGTACGCTCGAAAGGACGTCGCCTGGCGGCGTCGATCGCCGCCGCCCTCGCGGCCCTGGCCGTCGCACTCCTGCCGATCAGCCCCGCACACGCGGCATACGGCCCGGACCAGCCCGTCTACGTGCAGCTCAACGCGACCGGCGGCTACGGGGCGCTGGCCCTGCTGGACGGCACGGTGGCGTTCGACGACGGGAACACGAAGTACCGCTACGCGCTGCGCCTGTGCTGGCAGAGCGCCTACCCCGCGCCCTACTTCCAGATCATCGTCAACGGCGCGAACTCGACATGGCCCGTGGAGTCCGGCACCACGACCGCTCCCGGGTGCCAGCGGGTCTTCCTGTACAACGCCGAGGTGCAGTTCGGCGGCACCGTGAGCAACGTCCGCTTCGACGTGACCGGAGGCTGGTTCAGCAGCAGCGGATACATGATGCGCACCAGGAGCAGCATCACGTACGACAACCCCTTCAACTGACCACCGCGTCCCCGGGACTGGGGCGTCCCTGCTCATCGCGGGGACGCCCTCGATCTTGACGAACGCCGTTTCGAGGGTCTATCGGGCCAGACGGCCATCGGCGGGGCGGTCAGCGCACGCGAAGCCCTCATCGAACCAGGGATCGGCGCATGATCTCCCCACTCAGCGCAAGGAGAGATGACACTATGTGACTATGCGCCCACCCCGAACAAGATCCTTCAATACCGCGGGCCCATGTGACCCCCAGCTCCACTACATGCTGCCGCCCACTCCGCGGCTTCCCGAGGCGCGAGCGCTGATCGAGATGGACCGGTACTTCGTGGTCCACGCGCCCCGGCAGACCGGTAAGACGACCGCGCTGGAAGCTCTGGCGTCCGAACTGACCGCCGAGGGCGACATCGCCGCCCTGATGTTCTCCTGCGAGCGTGCCAAGTCGGCCGGTGACGACTACGCGGCTGCGGAGGAGATCCTGCTGAAGTCCCTTCGCCAGGCCGCCGAGTGGTCGGGATGGCCGGAGGAGCTGCTGCCGCCGGATTCTTGCCCGCAGGCTCCGGCGGGCACCAGGTTCGATTCGGCGCTGACCGAGTGGTGCCGCCGCAGCCCGCGCCGGGTGGTGCTGCTCATGGACGAGATCGACGGCCTGCAGGGCAACAGCATGGTCAGCATTCTCAGTCAGCTCCGTGACGGCCACAACTCGCGGCCGAAAGGGCGTCCGTTCCCCGCGTCCGTGGTGCTGTGCGGGCTGCGCGACGTGCGTGACTACAAGGTCGCCTGCGGCGGCGACGCCGACCGGTCGAACCCGATCAGCCCGTTCAACATCGTCACCAAGTCCCTGCGCCTGGGCGACTTCACCGCCGGCCAGATCGGCGAGCTGTACGGTCAGCACACGGAGGCGACCGGGCAGGAGTTCACCGAGGACGCCGTGGGCAGGGTCTTCGAGCTGACGCAAGGACAGCCATGGCTGGTCAACGCCCTCGCCCACGAGATCATCATCGAGATGGGGGTGACCGGCGCCGTCACCGCCGGGCAGGTGGACGAGGCCAAGGAGCGGTTGATAAGGGCGCGCGCCACCCATCTCGACGCGCTGGTGGCCCGGCTGCACGAGCCCCGGGTCAAGCGGGTGATGGAGCCCGTGGTGGCCGGATCGTTCCCCGAGGTCGACCCCACCTTCTCCGACGCGCTGTCGTACGTCCGCGACCTGGGCCTGGTCAAGCAGAAGCCCCCGCTGGAGGTGGCGAACCCGATCTACCGGGAGGTCGTCCTGCGGGTGCTGGGCGACCCGGCGGAACAGTACGTGATGGCCGATCCGCGCAGTTTCGTCATGCGAGACGGCCGTTTCGACCTGGAGCGCCTCCTGCGAGAGTTCGTCGTGTTCTGGCGCGAGCACGGCGAGGTGCTCATCCAGCAGGAGAACTACCACGAAGCCGCCTGTCAGATCATCCTCATGGCGTATCTGCACCGGCTGGTCAACGGCGGCGGCCAGCTCGACCGGGAGTACGCCGCGGGCACCAAACGTCTGGACGTGCTGGTCCGCTGGCCTTACGCCGGGCCGGATGGGGAGCGGCTGGTTCAGCGGGAGGCCCTGGAGCTGAAGGTCTGGAGGGCCGGCAAGGAAGACCCGCTGGCCGAAGGGCTCGCCCAGCTCGACGGCTACCTGGACCGCCTCAGCCTCACCACCGGCGTACTGGTGATCTTCGACCGGCGGCCCGAGGCCCCGCCGTGGAACCGACGAGGCGCGTTCGACCTCGCGACCACGCCATCCGGCCGCCAGGTCACGGTTCTCCGCGCATAGCGAAGTACGTGGCTCAGGCGGGCCCGGCTCTCTCCACAGACAACCGATGCGGTGTCTGGGTGGATTTATTCACCACTGATCGCGGCTGTATGACTACACGCTGAGGGCAATCTGGATAAGGAAATCCGAATTACCGATTACTCAGAAAATCTTGCCCGTTGGGTTTCGTTCGAGACCCCAAGAGGGTTACAGGTTTTATATCAATATTATTTGTGATCCATGTCATATTGATCATGGTATTGTTCCGTCTGATGATCACGGTCGACAAGCCAAACTCACTCCCGATTGAGGTTGTTTGTGAACGAGTTAGGCAACAGACCCCGCATCATCAGCAAACCCAAACGAAGGCTCGCGGCCGCAACGGTGCTCACGGTGGCAGCATCGTTGCTGGTCGCAGGCCCGATCAGACAGGCCGTGGCCGACCCCGAGCCACAGAGCGCGAAGGCAACAGGCCCCGCGGTCACCACGTTCCCGCGTCCCGAGGACCCGGACGCGGCCCTGCGCGCCGCGGTGGAGCAGGCGCGCAAGGACAACAAGTCCGTCGCCGTCGAGGATGCCTTCACCGAGACCTCCCGGACGTGGGCGTACCCAGACGGTCACCTGACCACCGAGTCCTACTCCGGCCCCACCCAACTCAGGCAGGGCGACGGCTCGTGGGCCTGGATCGACCCGTCCCTGGTCGAGCAGAACGGCGTGCTCAGGCCCAAGCTGGCCAAGGCCAGAGTGCGCCTGTCCACGGGCGGGTCCGGCCCGTTCGCGACCATGATCCTCAGCAGGGACCGCTCGTTCGGTCTGTCCTGGCCCACGTCACTGCCCAAGCCGACCATCAAGGGCAACGTCGCGACCTATCCGGGCGTCGCAGGCCCGTCGGGGGACCTGGTCGTGACGGCGCTCCCGACCGGATTCCGGCACGACATCGTGCTCCGTGAGCGCCCCGCCGACGCGGTGGAGTTCCGCATCCCGGTGCAGGCCAAGGGACTCGAGCTCTCGCTGACCAAGGCCGGCGGGCTCAAGCTGAAGGGCGACAACGGAAAGAAGGCGGCCTCGGCCCCGGCGCCGTTGATGTGGGACGCCGCCGCTGACGAGCCCACTGCGGCCAAGCCGGGCCGGCAGAAGAAGATCGAGACCAGCGTGGAGTCCAAGGACGGCACCACCACGCTGGTGCTGAAGCCGGACGCGGCCTGGCTGGCCGACCCCGCGACGCAGTATCCGGTCACCGTCGATCCCACCACCACACTGGGGATCACCCAAGAGACCGGCATCGTGTCCCCGAACGGGCAGCGGTCGCCGGGCTCGGTGGGCCGGTCCAATTACGCCACTGGCTGCTCCGGCGGTACGTGCACCTACACCGAGGAGGCCACCCGCACCCTGATGGCGTTCGACACCGCCCCGATCGCCGGGAAGCAGGTGACCAACGCCACCATGCAGCTGCAGCTGCGTGAGGACGTGTACAACTGCAGCGAGTTCCAGGGCATCGCGGCCCAGCGGATCACCAGGTCCTGGGTGGCCGACGACACTTACTGGAGTAACCAGCCCACCAGTACAGAAGAAGGCCGCGCCTCGATCGACCCCTGCGCGCTGCCCGGCACCAGCGGCGCGATCTGGAGCTGGAACGTGACCGCGATGACGCGGTTGTGGGCCACCGGCACGCCCAACCACGGTCTGCTGCTCAAACTGACCCAGGAGGGCTCGACCCCGCCCAACTACAGCGAGGACTTCCTGTTCTGGCCGCAGTTCTTCAATCAGGGCGTGCTGCCGAAGCTGAGCGTGGACTGGGTGCTGCCGCCGGCGATCCCCACCGTGACCGCCGAGTCGATCGACTCGATGGACGGCAACGACGCGATCGCCCGCAGCACCAACGTCAAGGTGACCTACAAGTCCAGCGTGCCCGAGGCGACGCCGCTGAACTACACGGTGACGGTCAACGACTCCACCATGGCCCCGCCGGCCGCCGAACTGCCCGCGGGTGAGGCCGCGTACTGGAAACTCGACGAGGCTTCCGGCACGGCCTTGACCGACTCCTCCGGCAACAACCGCAACGCCACCCTCAGCGGCGCGCACACGCGCACGCCGGGGCAGCTCGGACAGGCGGTGACGTTCACCGGAGGCCACGCCGCGACCAGCGGCCCGGTCATCAACACCAACCAGAGCTTCACGGCGAGCGCCTGGGTGCGCCTGGACAACAGCACGCAAGAGCAGAACGTGCTGTCCCAGATGGGCACCCATTTGCCCGGGTTCACGCTTTCCTACCAGACGTCCACGGCTCCGGAGTACGATCAGCGCTGGGTGCTGTCCATGATCAACCAGGACATCCCGGACAGCATCCACGAGACCGTCATCCAGTCGGAGCACCTTGCCAAGATCGGCGAGTGGACGCACGTGGCCGCCCAGTACGACAAGGACGCAGGCAAGATCCGCCTGTACGTGGACGGCGTGCTGGCCGGCGAGCGGGACCACACCGTCAGCTGGAACGCCCGGGGCGCCTTCGAGATCGGCCGCTCACGTCTTCTCGGCGGAAGCCTCAAGGGGTCGCTGGACGACATCCACGTCTACCAGCGGGCGCTCAGCGCGAACGAGCTCCGCGCCCTGGTCGGCGTGCCCGGCACCACCTCGCACAACAACATCCCGTCCGGGCAGGCGCTGGACAAGGTCTTCACGCTGGACAACCCGGCCAGCTTCAAGTTCGTGGTCAAGGCCTGCCGGGCCGGCATCAACCCGCCCTCGTGCAACGAGAGCCCCGCGTACCGGATCACCAGTGACGCTCCTGTGCTCCCGTCGGACACTGAGACCGGCATGGCAGACCCGACCCAGCCGATCCTCTCGGGCATGGTCAACAGGCCCTCCGGTGGCCCCGTTACGGCAAAGTACTACCTGTACGACAGCACCGGCGCTCCCGTCGGCTCCTCGCCCCTGGGCAGTCGTACGGTCAACGGCGGCGAACGTGCCTCTTTCCAAGTTCCGGCCAATACGGTGCAGCCGGGCAGCACCTACAAGTGGCAGATGACCGCCTGCGTCACCGCCCCCCAAACCGAGGACCCGGGACCCGATCCAGACCCCGACCCGACACCTACTCCGGATCCCACGCCTACTCCGGATCCGACGCCCACTCCCGATCCCACGCCGACACCGACTCCGACGCCCACACCGTCGGGTCTGGTCGCCGCCTACGGAATGAATGAAGGCAGCGGCGCCACCGTCAACGACGTGACGGGCACCAACCACGGCACCGCCACCGACACCTCGTGGGTCACCGGCAAGTACGGCAAGGGCCTGTCCTTCGACGGTCTCTTCGGCCTCGTCACCGTCGACCACAACGCGTCGCTCCGGCTCGGCTCCAACATGACGCTCTCGGCCTGGGTTAAGCCGTCCAGCGTGGACGACTGGTACGCCGTCATGGGCAAGGATTACGAGACACTCGACGACCTCTCCTACGCCCTGTACGCCTCCGACGGCGCAACTCCTCTCGGCTGGTTGACAACCCAGGGCCAGTCCAAGGAGGTGGCTGGCACCAGCCCGCTCCGCGTGAACACCTGGAGCCACCTCGCCGTCACCTACAACGGCAGCAGAGCACGCCTCTACCTCAACGGCAATCAAATCGGTGACCAACCCGTCTCCGGAACCATTCAGGACGACGGCGGCAACTTCCACATCGGCGGGAACACCATCTACGGCGAGTTCTTCGACGGCGTCATCGACGAAGTCCGCGTCTACAACCGCGCGCAGACGGCTGCCGAAATCACCACCGATATGAACACGCCGTTAGGCGGGGAGGCCACCCTGGCCAGTACGCAAGAAACGACCGCCGGTGCGGTGGCTGTCACGACTGATGAAACAGGAGGAGAGGTCTGCACGTCGAAGACCGCTGCCGCTGAGTTCACCACGCCTGGCACGCCACCGGACGATCCGGTAGCAGATCCTCACCGCGTCACGGTGGGTAAAGAAAGCCTGGTGATCAAAACCGTCAAGGTGGATCCTGCCGCGTGCAACGGGTCGGCGTGCACGGTTCAGGACTCCACTTCACTGCAGATCGGCGGTATAGGGGCTCTTCGAACTTGATCGGGGTTGAGGTCTGCCTGCCGCCCCCGGTCGCGTGGCTGGGGTGAGATCGCCTCTTGAGGGAGCTCGCGGCTCTCGTCGATCATTTCTGTTGTCTACGCAGAAGATCACAACAGAAGAGCCGCGAGCATGGTCAACGATACGACGCGGTTGCTGGGCCTGGATGGCCTGGCCGTCGTCGAGGTCATCGCAAGAGATGAACACGCTGGTGAGGGGCCGATCGTCTGGTTGGCGACGATGGACGAGCGGGCGCGGGTGTGCCCCGGCTGCGGGGTGATGGCCACCCGGATGAAGGAGTGGGTGACCACCCAGCCGCGCGATCTGCCGATCGCCGGCCGCCACTGCCAGCTGCTGTGGCGCAAGAGGCGCTGGATCTGTTCGGCTGACTGTCCGCGCAAGACGTTCACCGAGCAGGTGCCGCAGATCCCGGCACGGGCGAGGCTGACCCAGCGGTTACGCCGGTCCAGTGGTGCGGCGGTGGCCGACGGCGGTCGCACGATCGTGCAGTCGGCACGGGATCACAGGGTGTCCTGGCCGGTGGCCTCGGCGGCGTTCACCGTCCATGCCGGGCGGGTGCTGCCGGCCGAGCCGGAGCCGGTCGCCGTGCTGGGGATCGATGAGACGCGCCGTGGCCGTCCCCGCTGGGTCTATGACGAGGCGGCGCAGGCGTGGAAGGCGGTGGTGGACCGCTGGCATGTCGGGTTCGTGGACCTGTCCCACGGTCAGGGCCTGCTCGGCCAGGTCGAGGGCCGCACCACGCAGGCGGTCGTCGACTGGCTGGAGGCACGTGGCCAGGAGTGGAAGGAGCAGGTGGCGCACGTCGCGATCGACATGTGCACGATCTTCAAGGCGGCCGTGCGGGCCGCGCTGCCGCACGCGGTCCTGGTCGTCGATCACTTCCATGTGGTGCAGTTGGCCAACGCCGCTGTCACCGAGGTCCGGCGGCGCCTGACCGTGCAGGTGCGCGGGCGGCGTGGCCGTAAGGGCAACCGGGAGTGGGAGCTACGCAACCGGCTGACGCGCTCGGCCGCCCGGATGCACGGCTCGCAGCTCGACCCGATGCTGGACGATCTGATGGCCCTGCCCAGACGGCTCGGAGCGCCGATTCTGGCTGCGTGGAATGCCAAGGAAGATCTGCTGGATGTGCTCGCGCTGGCGCGCGCCCACCCCGACCGGACCGTGATCGCCGACCGGCTGTTCCGTTTCTACGATCGGTGCGCAGCCTCCGGCCTGCCCGAACTCGAACGGCTGGCGAGCACCATTGAGACCTGGTGGCCACAGATCCTCGCCTTCATCCGGACCGGCATCACCAACGCGGGCTCCGAGGGGACCAACCGCGTGATCAAGACCGTCGCCCGTGACGCCTACGGTTTCCGCAACCCCGAATCACAACGACTGCGCACTCGCTGCGCCACCACACGAAAAAGCCGCGGCTGCCTCAACCCCGCTTAACTTCGAAGAGCCGGTATAGGGACCGACAAGACCGCCACGGTCGTCAAGGTCAAACTTGATGAGCTACCGGACGGCACCGCGATCACGGAAGGTGTCCTCAAGCTCGGGACGCCAATCTGCGCGCCCGGTGCCTGCCCGCAGGATGCGACGATCAGCATCTCTCCGCTGAAAAGCCCGGTCACTAGCGAGACACGCAGTTCTGACCTGACCGCTGACACCGACCCTACTCATGCTGGCCACTCCATGCAGGTCGCCGACCCGCAAGCTGATGTGGCGGCGAGCGTCTACCAATGGATGCTGCTGACGACGCCATCCGAGACGATGATCACTTTCGCTGCGGACAGTTCTGCTGAACAACCGTCCATCGCGCTGACCTATCGGCTCCCCCAGGCGCCGAGCAAAGTTCTCAACCTGACGGCCAAGGCGGGAGACGCATCTGCCATCGCCAGCTGGGGTCTGCCCGAGGACAACGGCAGCATGGCGACGATCGACGGCTACGACGTCGCGATTGTCGACGGCAGCGGCGCGGCGAGCGGAGACGTCAAGGTCACTGACCCCTATGTAACCATCGAAGGCCTGACCAATGGAGAAACATACACAGTGAAGGTCCGTGCCCGGACAGCGTTCGGCTCCGGAGAGTGGGAAGAGACCGTGGTCACGCCCAAGGCCGCGCCGCCTCCTCCGTCCTCTGAACAGGAATGCATTCCGTTCCTGGACACACCGCCCGCTGGCGCGCGTGCCGTCGCCGATGAGGTCAGCGGCAGGCAACAGTTCGTCGAGCGGGTGAAGGCATACTACGAAGCGCAAGACGCGGTACTGCAAGGAGAGGCGGCCACCATCTGGCAGGCGCCCGGAGTAACGGCGCGTACTCCCAGCACGGCCAAGCTGTCCCTGTTGAATACTGCCTTGGTGCAGGAACGAGACGCACTCCAGGAGGCGGGCCTAGTTCGCAGGGATTCGACCGTTCACCTTACGGATACGGTGGTGCGCGCACTGCCCAGTGGGGCGACAGAGGTAACGACCAAGGTAACGCGTAGCTGGAGGGAAGCGCCCATCGCAGGAATGAGAGGGGCGGCGGCTTCCACCTCGCCGGGTCAGGTCGAGCCGAGCGAACCCACAATCAACGTGCACGTTTTTGACCGATGCGGGAATATGACCGTCATTCAGGTGGCGCTGGAGGTCGAGGAAGACTCGAGCGACTTCTTCGTCACTGACGGAGAAGCCTACCTCGCCAGCAAAATCCCGACTGACGGCCTCATGCCCGGATCCAACGCTCGCGTCGCCCTGGCCCCGGAGTGCACTATTGTGCAGAGTGTCGATTCAACCAGCGACTCCAAGAAGCTGCGCCTGGCGAAACATCTTCTAGTGGAGGTGGTAGGGCGATCCGCATGGCGCGTTTGCATTCCCAAGGACTCCACCACCTGGAAGATCGATAAGTTCGGCGCAGTGATCTCTGTGTACACGGACGAAACCTTCAGAAAGCGTGCCGCCAAAAAGGGCTCGACCGAGAAGTACACCCTGGACAACTCCAGCGCTGACGCCATAAGCACACCCTGTTTCCTCGTCAACGTCACCAGCTACCAGCTCGCCATCCAAGGGTCGATAGCCGGGCCCATCCCAGAAGGAGAGGTTGGCGGAGGTGTGACGTTCGGCCAAGGAAAGTCGGAGAACTGTCCCACGCAACCTGGGATCACAGGTGTCGTCGGGGGCGCCAACAAGAACGTCGCCTTCAGGTCGGCCATGTGGTGGGGCGAAGATGCCCTTGAGGCGCGGTGCTGGCAGAGCGCAGGCAACACCTGCAGCATCCAGAAATACCTGCAGAAGACCGTAGGTACTTTCAATTGGGCCGCAAGCAAGGGATACAAGTCCAGCAAGAATATTACTGCGTCTAGCGCCTGGCGCGGTAAGCGTTAGAGTCAGGTAACCCGCTACGGGCCGGAGCGGACGCGTCTCGCTCCGGCCCGTACTCTCGCCCGGCGCCAGGCGTAGCCAGCTAGGCATGCTTGACAGGGCACGTTGCCGAGACAGGAGAACAAGAGATTCGCATGTATACGAAGCTACGCGTCCTGTTGAGTGCGCTGCTCGTGTTCGGTGTCGCAGCGTGCGATGTGAGCACACCGTCAGAGCGCAGCACTGTGGCCTCTGCCCCACCGGTGTCGTTCGAGCACCTAGAATCCGTGGTTCGCCTAGCTGCGGCCGCGGCAAGTCCGGGACAGCATCCCAGTCCGGGTGCCGGAACGCTCACTCAGCTTCCTGACGGTACCTATCAGTTCACGCCGCCACCGCATGCCGCGCAATCGGCACGACTGCAGGCGTCTTCTTCTCCTCGTCTCATCACCTTGGATGAGCGCGGTCGTGTGACCCGTATCAGGCGCGACCCCGATGACAAAACCATCAGAGCATTGGAAAGCTTCGGTAAAGGATGGGCCGGCGATTTCGACTCCATCCTCCCGAAAGAATCCATGCCGGAGATGAAAATTGCCGCACTGGTCGAATTCAAACGACCAGTGAAGGAGCAAAGGTTAGGTCGACTCAATTTCGCTGAAAATGCCCTGCCGGTATTCATTTCCGGAGCACGGCCCTCCGGGCTTCCCATCTACTGGTCTGGAGAAGAAGGATGCCCCGAGGTGGCGGGCCAGGGTACTTGTCGAGAGTATTCAACGGTCCAACAGTTCAGGGCGTGGGCCGCACGACTCACCCCAGCCGACGACGTGACACTCGAGGGATTCGGCCTTTCCGTAGCTGACATTCGTACGGCTGCGGACGAGGGGCTCATTTATGGCACTTTGATCGAAAACGCTTCCCCGGACTTCCTCCGCGACCTTAGGGAACATCCGAATGTGGGTGGAGTGTGGATCACGGATATGCAGCCCTGCCGGGAACAAAGAACATGCCCGTGAGGTGGGAACTCCGGCTCGCGCATCATCGACCTCGATGACTCACGGGGTGGCCGTCCCTCCTGATCGATTTCGGCTGATGAGGTTTCCACCTGATCGTCCTGTTCGCTTCGGGCGACCGGAACGGCCGCCCGCCCGAAGCGCTCGGGCGGGCGGCGGTTCCACGGGCCGCGATGAGACCGGACTTCTCCTTCCAGGAATGGCGGGATACGTTCGCGATGGTCAGGTGGGTGCCGGCAGGGCGCAGAGCCGCTGCCAACAGACCAGGAACGCCCCTCTCCACGGCCAGGTCGCGCTGATCTTTAAGACCCGGCGACGAGCGTGACAGACGAGCCGGGCGGGCAGATGCCACAGGCAGTACCGCCGAGTCTGCGGCTCGGCCCGGACCAGCTCGGCGTCGTCATGCAGACCGAGCAGCCGCGTCCAGGCATCGAGGTCGGCGGCGAGGTTGGCGGCTAGGACCCAGCCGACGTTCACATTCCAGGTCTTGGACGGCAGGTTGCGCAGCCCCATCGCCTTGTTGCAGAGGATGCGGTCCTCGACCTCGGCGTGGTCGCGGTGGACGGCGTCGATGAAGGCGAGCTGGTGGCTGCCGGGCACGCCGGATAGCCCGCGCCGTCCGAGGTTGGTGGCAATGATCGCGTACTTGAAGCCGGCGTTCTTCTCCAGGTCGGTGAGCCGGCGGGCGTCTCGGGCCGAGGGTCGCACCCTGCGCACCAGCAACCGCACTACTCACTGCCGGGCGCGCTCGTCCAGGCCGGTCAGTTCGGCGACCTCGGCGTGCTCGTGTGCCTGGCCGTCTTGGCGCACAGCCGTCTGCCAGGCATCGCCGGGTAACTTGGCGATGGCCGTCTCATCGACGTCGTTGATCTTCCAGCCGATGGTGAAGCGGACGGTGCGCCGGGTGGTGTTCAGCCCTTGCATGAACGCCACCAGGTCGTGGGTGGCGCCCGCGCCATCGATGCGGATCCAGAGCTTGGCCCGGAAGGCATCGGGGATCTGAGCGACGGCCTCGGTGAGCACCCGCACGTGATCGGCCACCGTGTTGGACCCGGCCGAGCCGGTGCCCAGCAGCATCGCCAGTGACTCGCTGGTGTTGACGCACCAGGCGGCTAGCGGGTGGAAGCCCTTCTTGAACGTGGCCGAAGCGCCTTCCTTGTCGGAGTGGGCGGTGATCAGGGTTGCGTCCAGGTCGATGACGATCCATCCGGTCAGCAGCTTGCCCGCGACAGGCAGCCAGCAGAATCCCGACTCGGTGGCGGCGATCAGGTCCCACACGCGCCGCCGCACGCGCGCTCTGGCTCGGACGATCCGAAGGCGTACCTGGTCAGATGCCCCGACGGGCTGCAGTGCCCGCCGGATGGTGGAGTGCGACGGCGGCGTGCCGAACACCTGCTCCTGGTGGGTCAGCAGGGTGACCTGCCGCATGCTGGTGGCTCCGAGTGTGATCGGCACCGCGAGCTGGACGAGGACTACGCCCCGATCCCAGACCGGTGATCCGCCCAGCCGGGTGAACACTGCGCCCAGCGCTCCGGTTAACCCTGTCTGATCAGCGCATTTGCGCAGGAGGATGGCTCCTGCGTGTCCGATGAGTCCTTTGCCGTCCCCTTGGACGGACAAGCGGTGGTGCCATGCCGTAGCGTTCACCTGGAAGGTGCGTCCGTTCCGTGAGATCTTCAGATCTCAGCAGTCCGATCATCGCAGGTCCGGGGGCACCTTCTTCGGTCATCGATCTTCAGGATGAATCCCGGCTGAGTAGCCGAGGTCAAGGCCATGTATATCGTGGGGACCGCCGACCATCGTGACCATGATGCACCGGACGAGCGCTCATGCGGCGCGCTGGGGGAAGTTGTTCCGGCCATCGAGCCGGGCGTTCCTCGAAGCCGGCGGATGGTTGGCGCGTGCGCGGTTGGCCCGCTTCTGGGACGCGGGCTGCTCGGGCCCTTGTGCGGGAGACCGGCGCAGACGCCCACTTCAGGTTGGCGACGTGTTGTCGGGTCCGGTGACGAAGAGGCCGCGCCCGGGGGCGGTGATGAGCAGGCCCTCGCTCTTGAGCACGTCAAGAGCCTTCTTCACCGTGTTCCGGGATAGCCCGGACTCCTCCTCCAACTGCGTCTGTGACGGGACTTTCCGTCCAGGTGGAAACTCGCCCGTCTCGATGCGGGCGCGCAGCGTGTCCGCGAGTTGAAGGTAGGGCGCTCGTATTCCGTCTGGGTCGATGTCCACGGCAAGCAGACTAGGCGGCCAGGACGAGCCCAAGATAGGCAGGCCCAGTCCTGGCCACGGCCTAGTTGTGTACCGTGCTTCTATGCCTGAGAATCCCCCTGCGGCGGACCCGGCTCTGCGGGTGTTGTCGTGACCGGCCGGCGCTCACTGATGGACTTCATACCACGGGCCGCACGTGGTCGGTCTCCTGCCGGAGGCCGACGTGGTGGAGTGGAAGGCGAGCCTTCCCCGCGTGCATCGGGTACGAGTTTGTGGGCACACGTGCAGCTGCCGGTTCCCGATTTTCGAACTGTGCAGCGGTGGCGGCTTGTGGTTCGTCCGCCGTCTCGCTGAGGAAGGCTCGGCGTGCGGCGTCGAGAGCCCGTGGATGGGTTGTCGGGCCGCGCAGGAGTTGTGGCTGCGGATTCCGCGGGGAAGGGCCGGATAGGGACACCGGCCCAGCGAGGAGCCCCGCCGGGCCGGAAGTCGTGCAGCCGGGACTACCGGGTAAGCGGACACTCCGGACGGTCCAACCAGATCCGCTGCCCGTCCGGCCCGACCGTCATGCCGAACCGGTCGTAGCCGGGCTCACCCCAGCTCACCCACCGGAAGTAGGCGTCGGTGACCTCCTCCCAGACGGGCCGGTCGCCGACCTGGAACACCTGGTACTCCTCCGAGTCCGGACGCCAGATCGCCACCGCCCAGGACTCGGGGTCGCGCGGGTCGCTGACCCAGATGCGGTGGCACTCGCCGTCCTCGTCAGGATTGTCGCTGTCGTGGGCGGTGAGCCCGGTCATGGCGCCGATGGCGAGGTCGGCGCCGGCGGGGGCGCAGACGATCGTGCGGGGGTCGACGCGGGTGGTGAGATGGTGCTTGTTCTCGGTCTCGTGGAGTTGCCGGGCGGGCACGGATCGCTGGGAGCGCATCATCATGTACGAGGCGAAGTCGGGGAAGCGGCCGTGTGCCACGCCGGATGGGGTGACGACGAGGCGGAGCTGGAAGTCGGTCTGGAAACGCGGCGAGTATGGAGCGACCAGCACGGCTCCCGGCCGGGCCTGCGTGATCCAGGTGTACGGGACCGTACGGATGCCGCAGGTGACGTGGACGCGGTCGAACGGTCCCCGTGCGGCGCAGCCTTCCGCGCCGTCGCCGACGATCAGGTGGGGCTGGAACGCGGCCTCGCTCAGGTTCTTGGCGGCCTGTTCGGCGACGACGGGGTCCACCTCGATGGAGGTCACATTGGTCTCGCCGACCATGTGGCAGAGGAGGGCGGCGGTCCAGCCGGTGCCCGTCCCGATCTCCAGCACCCGGGTTCCCGGTTCGGGGTCGAGCAGTTCCAGGAACATGGCGACGATGCCGGGAGCGGAGCACGACGACGTGTAGTCGCCGGAGCCGGTTCTGATGTCTGTCGCGCCGTCGTCCAGTTGCGTGACGATGGAGTTGTCGGAATAGACCGCGTCCCACCAGCCTTCGGGATCGGCTTCACGGTCGATGATCCGTACGGGCTCGTCAGGCGGGCACGTCAGGGCAACGGACGGGATGAACAGATGCCGCGGCACCGCCCGCATCGCGTCAGCGATCCGCTTGTCAAGCGGGCCGATCTCCTGGAGCAGCGCCTCGGCCGGGTCGACTGCACTGATCACTTTTTCTTCCCGTCCTGCTCGTCGCGCCTGGCGTGTCTGCCGGTGGCGGCTTTGTGGGAATCCGGGTTGGGCTTCTCCGAGTTGTTTGAGTCGTCCTTCTTTGGCTTGCCTGCGTGCTTCCCGCCCATGGCGTGATCTCCTCCCGTGGTCTTGGTGACTCCAGGTGATCGCAAGGTTACGACAGGGTGCAGAAACGTGCATTGGTCAAGAATTATTATTTGCACCGCTTGACCGGGGGCCTGTCTGAGCATAATTTTCACCGCATGGAGCTCCTTGGCCGGATCAGGACCGAGCGGCATGAGATGCCCGACGCGCTGCGCAAGGTGGCCGACGCCATCTTGGAGAACCCCGCCGCGGCCGCCCGCCTGACCATCGTCGATCTCGCCGAGCGCAGCGGCACCTCCACCGCCACGATCACCCGGTTCTGCCGCGCCCTCGGCTTCGGCGGGTACGCGGAGCTGCGGGTCGCCGTGGCCACCGAGATGGGACGGGTCAACCAGCAGACCTGGCAGACCGACATCGGCCAGGAGATCCTGCCCGGCGACACCCTGGAGAAGGTGCTGGGCGTGGTGTCGGGCAACGACATCCGGCTCATCCAGGAGACGGGCGACCAGCTCGACCTGGCCGTGGTGGAGAAGGTGGCGCAGGCCGTCGCGCGGGCGGGGCGGGTGCTGCTGTTCGGGGTGTCGAGCAGCGCGGCCGTGGCCAGCGAGATGGAGTACCGGCTGCAGCGCATCCGCATCCCCACCTGGAGCAGGTCCGACGCGCACAGCGCGCTCACCGACGCGGCGCTGCTCGGGCAGGGCGACGTGGCGATCGGCATCTCCCACAGCGGCCGGACGCGCGAGGCGATCGAGGTGCTGGCCGAGGCCGGCAGCCACGGCGCGATCACCGTGGCCGTGACGTCGAACCCGCGCTCGCCGCTGGCCGAGGTGGCCGAGCTGGTGCTGACCACCGCCAGCAGGGAGACGACGTTCCGGTCCGACGGGTTCGCCGCGATCCACTCGCAGCTGCTCGTGCTGGACGTGGTCTACGTGTCGGTCGCGCAGCGTACGTACGAGCGGACCAAGCAGGCCTTCGACGTGACGGTCAGGGCCGTGGCGGGGCACCGCCTCTCGGAAGGTGATTCATGACGATAAATCCGGAAAAATTCGCCGACCATATCGCCGACCTCGTCGCACAGATCCCCGCCGACCCCGCCATCCAGAAAGCCGCCGACCTCTTCGTCAAGGCGTTGACCAGCGGCGGCGTCATCCACGCCTTCGGCTCCGGCCACTCCGAGGCCGTCGCCATGGAGATCGCCGGCCGGGCCGGCGGCCTCGTCCCCACCAACCGCCTCGCGCTCAGGGACATCGTCCTGTACGGGAACGCCCCCCGGGAGACGCTCGACCGCTACGACCTCGAACGCGACCCGGCCGTCGCCCGCACCATCCTCGACCTGGCCCCGGTCGAACAAGAGGACCTGTTCGTCGTCATCTCGAACTCCGGCGTCAACGGCGTCGTGGTCGAGCTGGCGACGCTGGTCAAGGAGCGCGGCCACGACCTGGTCGCCATCACCTCGCAGGCCCACAGCGGAGCGGTCGCCTCCCGTCACCCCTCGGGCCGCAAGCTCACCGACCTCGCCGACGTCGTGCTCGACAACCGGGCGCCGTACGGGGACGCGGTGCTGCCGCTGCCCGGCGGCGGCGCCACCGGCGCGGTCTCCACCATCACCTCCGCGCTCATCGCCCAGCTCGTCGTGGCGCGGACCGTACGCGACCTGCTGGAGGCGGGGCAGGCGCCGCCCGTCTACCTGTCCGCCAACGTGCCCGGGGGCGACGAGCACAACCTCAAGCTCGAAGCGCTGTACGAGGGCCGCCTGCGCCGCGGCACCTGACGCGCTGCCGAAACCCGCACGATCTCGGGGGACCGTTCGACATCGGGGGACCGCACACCAAGGAGAACCCCACCCATGTCACGAAATGTCGGAAAAATCCTGCTGTCCTTAACCCTCCCCCTCGCCCTCCTCATCACCACCCTCGTGGCCTCCCCGGCGGGCGCCGCCCAGTCGGTACGCCTCCAGTACCGCACCAGCGCCCCCGGCGCGACCACCGCCCAGGCCGAGCCCTGGCTCCAGCTCATCAACGACGGCACCACCACGATCCCGCTGAACCAGGTCAAGATCCGCTACTACCTCACCGGCACCGAGACCTATCGCTTCGCCTGCTCCTGGGCCGTGGTCGGATGCTCGACCGTGACGGGACACTTCGTCGACCAGGAGGGCCCGGCCCAGTACCTGGAGGTGGGCTTCACCTCGGGCACCCTGGCCCCCGGCGCGAGCACCCGCGACCTGCAGCTCCGCTTCTACCGCGCCGACTGGCAGACGTTCACCCAGAGCGACGACTACTCCTACGGCCCCCAGACCTCCTATACCGACTGGGACAAGGTCACCGTGTACGTCGGCGGCACCCTGGCCTGGGGCACCCCCTCGGGCAGCGACCCCGGCCCGACGCCCACGCCGACGGACCCGCCGCCCGGCCCCGGCGGCGTGCTGTTCGACGACTTCTCGTACACGAACTCGTCCGACCCGCGCCTGGCCCAGCGCGGCTGGACCGTGCGCTCCAGCTCCGGCGGGCCGGGCGTGCCCGGGGCCACCTGGTCGCCGTCGGCGATCACGTTCCCCGGCGGGCTGCTGACGCTCGACTCGCGCACCGACGGCACCGTCGGCGGCACCGTGCACACCGAGCTGTCGACGGCCGGCCGGAAGTTCTTCGAGGGCACGTACGCGGCCAGGGTGCGCTTCAGCGACGCCCCGACCAGCGGCCCGGACGGCGAGCACGTCGTGCAGACGTTCTTCACCATCACCCCGCTCCGCTTCAACCTCGACCCCGACTACGGCGAGCTGGACTTCGAGTATCTGCCGAACGGCGGCTGGGGCGAGCCCTCGAACATCCTCTACGCCACCAGCTGGGAGACCTACCAGGGTGAGCCGTGGCAGGCGGTGAACACCCACACCGAGGAGCGCGCGAGCTTCGCCGGCTGGCACGACCTGGTGATCCAGGTGTCGGGCGGGCGGATCAAGTACTACGTGGACGGCCGCCTGTTCGCCGACCACGGCGGGATCCACTACCCCGAGACACCCATGTGGATCATGTTCAACCAGTGGTTCATCGACCTCCAGGCCGCCACCGGCACCCGCACCTACCGCCAGCAGGTCGACTGGGTCTACCACGCCAGGAACGAGGTCGTCTCGCCCGCCGGCGTGCTGAGCCGGGTCGGCGACCTGCGTGCCGAGGGCACCTCGTTCCGCGACACCGTCCCCAACTCCTGAGAGAGCGCGATGAAGCACCGACTCACCGCCGCGGTGGCGGCCCTGGCCCTGGCCGCGGCGGCGTGCGGCTCGGACGCCGGGACCGGCGCGGCGCCCGAGAGCAGCGGCCCCGCCGGGCTGACCGTCTGGATCATGGACGGCAGCGTCACGCAGGACCTGCTCAAGACGTTCGAGACCGGCTACGAGGCCGCCCATCCGGAGGTGGACCTGGACATCCAGATCCAGGCCTGGGACGGCATCGGCGAGCGGGTGACGGCCGCGCTGGCCAGCACCGACGCGCCGGACGTGATCGAGGTCGGCAACACCCAGGTCGCCCAGTACGCGGCCAGCGGCGGCGTCACCGACCTCACCGGCAAGGTCGCCGACCTCAAGGGCGAGGACTGGCTGCCCGGCCTGGCCCAGCCGGGGAACACCGACGGCAAGCAGTACGGGATCCCCTGGTACGCGGCGAACCGGGTGGTGGTGTACCACAAGGACCTGTTCGCGAAGGCCGACGTCCAGCCACCGAAAACCCGTGATGAATGGCTGGAAATCACGAAAAAGCTGAATCAAGGGGGTAATCAGGGCATCTACCTGACCGGGCAGACCTGGTACGCGCTGGCCGGCTTCATCTGGGACGAGGGCGGCGACCTCGCCGTCCAGGAGGGCGGCCGGTGGAAGGGCGCGCTCGACACCCCGCAGGCCCTCGCCGGCATGGACTTCTACCAGCGCCTCCAGGCTCTCGGCAAGGGCCCCAAGGACGCCGACGAGGCCAACCCGCCGCAGCACGAGGTGTTCGCCCAGGGCAAGGTCGCGCAGATCATCGCGGTGCCCGGCATCGCCGCCCGCGTCCTGGAGGTCGAGCCGGACCTCAAGGACAAGATCGGATATTTCCCAATCCCAGGGAAGACGCCCGACAAGCCCGGCTCGGTGTTCACCGGCGGCTCCGACCTGATCGTCCCGGTCGCCTCCCAGCACCAGGAGGAGGCGTACGAGGTCGTCAAGGCGCTGGCCGGGGAGGAGTTCCAGACCGACCTGGCCAAGGCCATGAGCTTCGTGCCGAACCGCACCTCGCTCGCCGGCGTGCTCTCCGGCGACGAGGGCACCGCCGCCATGGCCACCGGCGCCGCCAACGGCCGGGCCACCCCCAACACCCCCAACTGGGCCGCCGTCGAGGCCACCTCGGTCATCAAGCAGTACATGACCGCGGTGCTCACCGGTGGCGACCCCGCGACGGAGGCGAGGAAGACGTCGGAGTCCATCACGGCCACCCTCAACAGCGGGTCCTGAGTGCGCGGCCGTCCCTTCTGGCCCTACCTGCTCATCGCGCCCACGGTGGCCGGTGGGGCCTTCCTCCTGCTCTACCCGGTCGCCAAGGCGGCGGTGATCTCCCTCCAGCACTTCCGCATGGGCGAGCTGATCAAGGGCGGGGCCGCCTTCATCGGCTTCGGCAACTACGCGGAGCTGCTGTCCGGGGACGAGTTCTGGGCGGTGCTGCTGCGCACCGTCTGGTGGACCGCGGCGAACGTGGTGCTCATCGTGGTCCTGTCCACCGCCGTCGCGCTGCTGCTCGTACGGCTGCGGCGCGGCATGCGGCTGGCCCTGATGAGCGCGCTGGCGCTGGCCTGGGCCACCCCGATCATCGCGGCCACCACCGTCTTCCAGTGGCTGTTCCAGTCGGAGCTGGGCGTGGTCAACTGGCTGCTGGTCACGCTCGGCCTCGACTCCTTCCGCGGTTACACCTGGTTCGCCGACGGCGACGCCACCTTCGCGGTGCTCGTCCTGCTGGTGGTCTGGCAGTCGGTGCCGTTCGCGGCGCTCACCCTCTACGCCGGGCTCACCACCATTCCCGCCGAGCTGTACGAGTCGGCGCGGATCGACGGCGGCACCGGGTGGCAGATCTTCTGGCAGGTCACGCTGCCGATGCTGCGCACCCTCTTCGCCCTGATCGTCTCGCTGGAGGTGATCTGGGTGGCCAAGTGCTTCCCGCAGATCTGGGTGCTCAGCCAGGGCGGGCCGGGCGACGCCACGACCACCCTGCCGGTGTACGCGTTCAAGATCGCCAGGGTGCTGCACCGGTACGACCTCGGCTCGGCGGTCGCCATGCTCACCGTGCTGATCCTGGCCGTGGCCCTGATCAGCAACCTGCGACGGATGGTCAGATCATGAGAAGGCTCGCCCTGAACGCCGTCGCGCTGGCCGTGCTGGTGGTGACGATCTTCCCGGTCTACTGGATGTACCTGACGGCGTTCAAGCCGACCCGGGACATCCAGGCGGCCACCCCCACCTTCTGGCCCTCCTCGCCGACGCTCGACCACTTCGTCACGGCCGTGAACGCGCCGGGGTTCTGGACCTTCTGGCGCAACAGCCTGCTGGTGACGGTGGCGGCCGTGCTGCTGGCGCTGGTGGTGGCGATGGCGGCGGCGTTCGCGGCGACGCGGATGCGGTGGCGGGGCCGCGGCGCGTTCGTGGTCATGGTGTTCGCCGCGCAGATGGCGCCGTGGGAGGCGCTGCTGGTGCCGGTGTTCATCATCGCCAGGGACACCGGCCTGCTGGACTCGCTGGCCATGCTGACGGGGGTGTACTTCATGATCACCCTGCCGTTCACCATCGTCACGCTCCGCGGCTTCCTCGCCGCGATCCCGCCGGAGCTGGAGGAGGCGGCGCAGGTGGACGGGTGCTCGCGGCTGGTGGCGTTCCGGCGGGTGACGTTCCCGCTGCTGGCGCCGGGGCTGATGGCGACGTCGCTGTTCGGGTTCATCACGGCGTGGAACGAGTTCGCGTTCGTGAACGTGCTCATCATCAAGGACCAGGACAAACACACGCTGCCGGTCTGGCTGTCGTCCTTCCGCGACGTCTTCGGCACGGACTGGGGAGCGACGATGGCGGCGGCGGGCCTCTTCGCCCTGCCGGTCCTGCTGCTCTTCCTCTTCCTGCAACGCCGTGTCGGCACGGGAATGACCGCGGGCGCGGTCAAAGGCTGACGCGCCGCGGGCTCAGGCGGGGGAGGTGAACGCGGCGTGGGCCTCCTTCGCGCGGTCCTCCGGCAAGTGGTCGCGGGCCGCCAGCCAGGCCGCCGCGCCCGCCGCGTCGCCCGCCGTGCGGACCTGCTCGCCGGCCAGCAGGTCGAGGACGTGTTCGCGTACGGGGCCGTCGTTGGTGAGGACGCTCCCGGCGAGCACCACGGGGCCCGAGACGTGGATTCTCCGTACGGTGGCGGCCAGGTGTTCGGCGGCCCGCCGGGTGATCGCCAGCGCGGCCGGGTCCCCGTCGGCGGCGGCGCGGCTCACGAGCGGGGCGAGCTCGGCCAGGCGCATGTGATCGCCCTGGATCAGGCGGACGAACCGGTCGTCGGTCTCGCGCGCCGTGGCGCCTCGCCAGTCGCCGAGGAAGTGGGTCACCACCAGGTCGGCCAGCCCGCCAGAGGCGGGGGTGGAGGGAACGTCGAAGGCGGCGGCGGTGTGCTGGGCGGCGGCGCGGCCGATCCAGAAGCCGGAGCCCTTGTCGCCCAGCAGCCAGCCGAGCCCGTCGGCGATCCGGTGCAGGCGGTAGGACCTGATGGCCGACGCCACCGCTCCGGTGCCCGAGAGCAGGAGCGAGCCGTCGGGCTCCGGGGACCCGGCGGTGTAGGCGATCTCGACGTCGCCCGTGAGCCGGGGCCCGGACGGGATGCCCAGGTCGGCCCAGGCCTTGGCCAGGCCGGGCGCCATCTGCTCGACGTGCCCGGCCACCCCGGCGAGCGAGGCCACCACCCGGGAGCCGTCGTGACCGGAGAGGGCCTCGCGCAGCGCGCCGGTGATGGCGGCCACCGCCTTGCCCAGCCCGTGCGCGGTCGGGTTGCCCGCGCCCGCTCGCGCGTACCCGACCCGGACGCCGTCGAGGGTGTGGACCGCCACCCGGGTGGCGGTGGCACCGGCGTCGATCCCGACCACGAGCGAAATAGTCACGATCAGATTGTGGGTCTTGACGTGACCGGTAAGCAAGAATAATTTTCGCCGAAAGGCCGGATGTTCGGAAGGAATGTTCGTGACTCCAGGTGCCCTGGGCCGCATCGAGACCGAGCTCCCCGCTCTGCCCGAGGCGTTGCGCAGGGTCGGCGAGGCGATTCTCGAGGACCCGGCCGAGGCCGCGCGCTCGACCATCATCGCGCTGGCCGAGCGGGCCGGCAGCTCGCCCGCGACCGTGACGCGCTTCTGCCGGGCGTTCGGCTTCTCCGGCTACGCCGAGCTGCGGGTGGCGCTGGCCACCGAGACCGGCAGGGCCGCGCAGGCCGGCTGGGGCGCGGGCGTGGGCCACGAGATCGGCCCGGACGACCCGATCGACGCCGCCATCGAGGTGATGGCCGCCGCCGACACCCGGCTCATCCAGGACACCGCCGCCCAGCTCGATCTCGAGGTGGTCTCGAAGGTCGCCGACGCCGTGGTGGCCGCCCGCCGGGTGCTCCTGGTCGGGGTCTCCACCAGCGGCAACGTGGCGACCATGCTGGAGGGCCGGCTGCGCCGCATCGGCATCCCCTGCTGGAGCGCGTACGACGCGCACGTCGCCCTGTCCGAGGCGGCGCTGCTGCGCGGCGGCGACGTGGCCATCGGCATCAGCCACCGAGGCCGCACCCGCGAGGTGATGGAGTCGCTGGCCGAGGCCGGGAGCCACGGCGCGCTGACCGTGGCCGTCACCTCGTTCGCCCGCTCGCCGCTCGCGGAGCTGGCCGACCTGGTGCTGACCACCGCCAGCAGGGAGACGACGTTCCGGCTCGGCGGGCTGGCCGCCGTGCACTCCCAGCTGTTCGTGCTGGACGCGGTGTACGTGGCGGTCGCGCAGCGGACGTACGAGCGCACCAACGAGGCGTTCGAGCTGACGATCACTGCTGTCGAGAGTCACCGGGTGGAGAGAGGCTGAATGACGTACGCAACCGTGGCACTGGAGCTGGCCCGTCAGGTCGCGGAGAGCCAGGCGGAGCCGGTCGGGCGGGCCGCCGAGGCGCTGGTCGCCGGGCTTCGCGCGGGCGGTGTGGTAAACGCTTTCGGTTCCGGCCACTCCGAGGCCATCGCCATGGAGATCGCCGGGCGCGCGGGCGGGCTGGTGCCGAGCAACCGGCTCTCGCCCAGGGACCTCGTCCTGTACGGGGGAGAGCCGCCCGGCGTGCTCACCTCCGAGCTGGAGCGCGACCCGGCGATCGCGCACCGGATCTACGAGCTGGCGCCCGTGGACCCGCGCGACGTGTTCGTGCTGATCTCCAGCTCCGGCGTGAACGGCGCGGTGGTCGAGCTCGCCACGATCGTCAAGGAGCGCGGACACCCGCTCATCGCGATCACCTCGGTCAGGCACAGCGTCCAGATGACCTCACGGCACCCGTCGGGCGGCAAGCTGCTCGACCTGGCCGACGTGGTCCTCGACAACGGCGCCCCGTACGGTGACGCGGTGCTGGAGCTGCCGGGCGGGGGAACCTACGGCGCGGTCTCCACGATCACCTCGGCGCTGCTCGCGCAGCTGATGGTCACCCAGACGGTCGAGCGGCTGGTGGCGCTCGGCGAGACGCCGCCCGTCTACCTGTCGGCCAACGTGGCCGGCGGCGACGAGCACAACAGAGCCCTGGAGAGCCGGTACGCAGGGCGCATCCGACGTTGAGCCAGACAAGTCAGGAGTAGTACCTATGGCGAACACCCCCCACATCACCCGGCGCGGCCTTCTCCGCGCCGCGGCGCTGGTCCCCGTGGCCGGCGCGCTCGCCGCCTGCGCCACCCCGCAGACCCAGGCGCCGGCCTCGTCGGCGGCCCCGGCGGCCACCAGCGCGGCCAACCCTCTCGGCGTCGACGCCAAGAAGCCGCTGGAGGTGTGGATCTTCGACGGCGGCTTCGGCAACGCCTACGCCACCGACATCCACCAGCCGCTGTTCAAGACCAAGTACCCCGACGCCGAGATCAAGCACAACGTCACCAAGGAGATCACCAAGGTCCTGCAGCCGCGGTTCGCCGGCGGCAACCCGCCCGACGTGATCGACAACTCCGGCGCGAACGCCATGGACATGGGCGCGCTCGCCCAGGACGGCCAGCTCCAGGACCTCGCCCCGCTGCTGGACGCGCCGAGCTGGGACGACCCGAACGTCAAGGTCAAGGACACCTTGGACCCGGCCGTCGTCGAGTTCGGCACCTACGACGGCAAGTTCCACGTGCTCGGCTACGTCAACTACATCCACGGCATCTGGTACTCGCAGAAGACCTTCAGGGACAACGGCTGGACCGTGCCGAAGACCTGGGACGAGTTCATCGCCCTCTGCGAGACGATCAAGAAGGCCGGCAAGATGGCGCCGTTCACGTACGCGGGCAAGCACCCGCAGTACCTGTACGAGCCGCTCCTCACCATGGCCGCGAAGATCGGCGGCAACGAGGTGCTGGTCAACATCGACAACCTGGAGGACGGCGCCTGGTCCGCCGAGCCGGTGCGGCAGGCGGCCGAAGCCTGGGCCGAGGTCGGCGCCAAGTACCTGATGCAGGGCACGGCCGGCCTCGACCACGTGCAGACCCAGACGGCGCAGAACAAGAACGAGGTCGCCATGCTGCCGTGCGGCTCGTGGCTGGAGAACGAGCAGAAGACCACCACGCCCGAGGGCTTCGAGTACGGCATGTTCCCCATCCCCGACTTCACCGCCTCCGACAAGATGCCGTACGGCACCCTGCACACCCAGCCGGGCGAGTCGTTCATCGTGCCGTCGCGGGGCGCCAACCCGCAGGGCGGCATGGAGTACCTGCGGGCGATGCTGTCGAAGAAGGCGGCCGGCGACTTCAGCGAGCTCGTCAGCACCGTCTCCGTGGTGAAGGGCGCGGGCGAGGGCCGCGACCTGTCGCCGGGCGCCAAGAGCGCGACCGAGGCGCTCGCCGCCGCCGGCGCCAACACCGTCTACTACCGCTGGCGCAGCTGGTACGGCCAGCTGCACGACGAGGCCGTGGCCGCCACCGGCCAGCTCATGACCGGCGGCGTCACGCCCCAGAAGTACGTGGAGCGGCTGCAGAAGAAGGCGGACGAGCTGAAGGCCGACTCCTCGATCAAGAAGTACAAGCGCTGATGTTCAACACGTACCGCCGGGGCCTGTTCATCCTGTCCTTCCTGGCGGCGCCCGTCACGCTCTACCTGGTCTACGTGATCTCGCCGTACATGCAGGCGTTCTACATCGCGATGACCGACTGGCGGGGGGTGACCGCCACACCGAACTTCATCGGGTTCGACAACTTCATCCGGTTGTTCTCCGACGGCATCTTCTGGAAGGCGGTCACCCACAACGCGGCGCTGCTCGTGCTGCTGCCGCTGCTGACGATCGTCATCGCCCTGTTCTTCGCGTTCCTGCTCAACGTGGGACGCGAGGGGCAGGGCGTGGCGGGCGTGGCCGGGTCCAGGTTCTACCGGGTGGTGTTCTTCTTCCCGCAGGTGCTCGCCGTGACGGTGGTCGCGGTGCTGTTCCAGCAGGTGTTCAGGCCCGACGACAGCGGCATGCTGAACGCGCCGCTGATGGCCATCGGGATGGGCCCCGTCGGCTTCCTGTCGGATCCGGACATCGCGTTCTGGTCCGTCCTGGGCGTCATGGTGTGGCAGGCGGTCGGCTTCTACGTGGTGCTGTTCTCGGCCGGGCTGGCGTCGATCCCGCGCGACATGTTCGAGGCGGCCCAGATCGACGGGGCCGGCCGGTTCAGCCTGTTCTTCCGCGTCACGCTGCCGCTGCTCTGGGACACCGTGCAGGTCGCCTGGGTCTACCTGGGCATCCTGGCGCTGGACGTGTTCGCGATCGTGTGGGTGATGACCGACCAGCACGGCGGGCCCGACTTCTCCACCACCGTGATGGCCACCGAGATCTACCGCAACGCGTTCCAGTACTTCCGCTTCGGCTACGCCTCGGCGCTGGGCGTCGTGATGTTCTTCTTCACCATCGGCTTCGCGATCCTGTCGCTGCGCCTGTCCCGCCGCGAACGAATCGAGTACTGACGACAATGACCACGACATCATGGACGGTCGCGAACTCGCGCAGTCTCGCCCGCCGCGAACGCCGCAGGCGGCTCGGGCCGCTGTCGATCCTCACCCACATCGCCCTGCTGGTGTGGACGGTGCTGACCGTGGTGCCGATCCTGTGGACGTTCCTCGCCTCGGTGAAGAGCGAGGAGGAGATCTTCGGCGACGCCTGGTCGCTCCCCGCCGCCCTGCAGTGGGACAACTTCGCCCGCGCCTGGGAACAGGCACAGATCGGGCAGTACATGCTCAACAGCGTCGTCGTCGTGTCGTTCAGCACGTTCGGCACCATGCTGGTCGGGTCGATGGCCGCCTACGTGCTGGCCCGCTACCCGTTCCGCGGCAACCGGGCCGTCTACCTGCTGTTCGTGTCGGGGCTGGCCTTCCCGGTCTACCTGGCGCTGACGCCGCTGTTCTTCGTGGTGCAGAACATGGGGAACGTCCCGCTGGTCGGCCCGTTCATCGGGCTGAACACGCATGCCGGGCTGGTGCTGGTGTACATCGCGTACTCGATGCCCTTCACCGTGTTCTTCCTGTCGGCGTTCTTCCGTACGCTGCCCACCGCGGTCGCGGAGGCGGCCAGGGTCGACGGGGCCTCGCACACCCGCGTGTTCTTCCAGATCATGCTGCCGATGGCCAAGCCGGGGCTGGTGAGCATCACCATCTTCAACGTGCTCGGCCAGTGGAACCAGTACCAGCTCCCGCTGGTGCTGCTGCAGGAGCGCGACAAGTGGGTGCTCACCCAGGGCATCGCCGACATCTCGACCGCGGCGGGCTACGACCAGGACTGGGCGGCCCTGTTCGCCGCGCTGACTCTGGCCATCCTGCCGATGCTGGTGGTCTACACGGTCTTCCAGCGCCAGATCCAGGCCGGGCTCACGGCGGGGGCACTCAAATAACCAATCATGAATATGGCTCGCGTGCACGAGGTGGTGGCCCTACGCTTCAGGATGTGATCGGCGACATCCGCGCGTTGCTGGCCCGCCACCTCCCCGGCTACGAGGTGCACACCGCCGTGCCCAGCGGTGACGGCCTGGACAACACCGTGCATCTGGTCAACGGCGAGCTCATCGTCCGCACCCGCGTCTCGGACCCGGGCTCCGTCCGGCGCGAGGTCGCCCTGCTGGCCGTGGTCAAGGACCTGGTCGCGGTGCGGGTGCCGGAGGTGCTGTTCGCCGACGAGCGGGCGGGCGTCATCGCCTACCACGCGCTGCCGGGGCTGCCCCTCGACCAGCACCCCGTGCCCGACCCGAAGCGGCTGGCCGAGCCGCTCGGCGGCCTGCTCAGCGCGCTGCACGCCGCCCCGGTCGAGCGGATGCGCGAGCTGGCGCCGCCCGACCTCTACCCGGCGCCGACCCTGCTGCACGACGCCCAGCTCGACTACCGCGACGTCGAGCGGCACGTCCCGGCCGGGCAGCGGCCCCTGGTGGAGCGGTTCCTCGCCGCCGAGCCGCCGCCGGAGCCGAGCACGCTCCGCTTCTGCCACAACGACCTCGGCGCCGAGCACCTCCTGGCCGACGCCGCGACCAGCACGCTGACCGGCGTCATCGACTGGACCGACGCCGCCGTCACCGACCCGGCCCACGACTTCGCCAAGATCTTGCGTGACCTCGGGCCGGAGGTGCTCGACCTGGTCCTGGCCTCGTACGACGGGCCCTTCGACGGCGAGGACCGGCGGCGGGCGCTGTTCTACGCCCGCTGCGCCCTCATCGAGGACCTCGCCTACGGCCTCAGCACCGGCCCGGCCCGCTACGCCGAGGCCGCCCTGGCCCACCTGGAGTGGACCTTCACCGGCTGAGCTCGGCGCGCAGCCCCGCCGCCGCCGCGACCACGTTCGCCAGCGACGCCTCCACCTCCTCGTAGGTACGGGTCTTCAGCCCGCAGTCCGGGTTCACCCAGACCCGCCCGGCCGGCAGCACCGCCAGCGTCCGCCGCAGCAGGCCCTCGACCTCGGCCGCGTCCGGCACCCGCGGCGAGTGGATGTCGTACACGCCCGGCCCCAGCCCGCGCCCGAACGACCCGACCGCGTCCAGGATCCGCGCCCCCGACCGGGCCGACTCGATCGTGGTCACGTCCGCGTCCAGCCCGTCGATCGCGGCCAGGATCTGGTCGGCGTTCGAGTAGCACAGGTGGGTGTGGATCTGCGTGCGGTCGCCCGCGCCGGAGGTCGCCCTGCGGTACGCGGCCACCGCCCACTCCAAGTAGCCGGCCTGCGCCGACCGGCGCAGCGGCAGCAGCTCGCGCAGCGCCGGCTCGTCCACCTGGATGATCGGCACGCCGGCCGCCTCCAGGTCGCGCACCTCCTCCCGCACCGCGTCCGCCACCTGGCGCACCACGTCACGCAGCGGCAGGTCGTCCCGGACGAACGACCAGGCCACGATCGTCACCGGGCCGGTGAGCATCCCCTTGACCGGCCGGTCCGTGAGCGACCCCGCGTACGCGGCCCACCGCACGGTGATCGGCTCGGGCCGCGACACGTCGCCGTGCAGGATGGGCGGCCTGGTGCAGCGCGACCCGTACGACTGGACCCAGCCGTTCGCGGTGACCGCGAAGCCTTCGAGGTGCTCGGCGAAGTACTGCACCATGTCGTTGCGCTCGGGCTCGCCGTGCACCAGCACGTCCAGGCCGAGGCGCTCCTGCAGCCGGATCACCCGCTCGACCTCGGCCCGCACCCGGCTCTCGTACTCCTCCGCGTCGAGCGTCCCCGCCGCCACGCCCGCCCGCGCCGCCCGCAGCTCACCCGTCTGCGGGAACGACCCGATGGTGGTCACCGGCAGCAGCGGCAGCTTGAGCCGCTCCGCCTGCGCCCGCGCCCGCACCTCGTACGCACTCCGCCCCGCGCCCACGCTCACATCCGCCGCGCCCGCCCGGTGTGCCCGCGCGTCCTCACCGCCGTCCTGCACCGGCGGCGCCGTACGGGAGAGGGCCACGACCTCGGAGACCTTCTGTTCGGCGAAGGCGAGGCGGCCCCGGAGCGCCGGGTCGAGGCCGGGCTCGGCGGTGACGTCGTACGGGACGTGCAGCAGGGAGCACGACGTGCTGACCGTCACCTGGTCCGCGTGCTCGCGCACCGCAGCCAGGGCGCGCGCCGCCCGCGACGGCGACGTCCGCCACACGTCCCGCCCCGACACCACGCCGGCCACCACCGTCTTGCCCGCCAGCGCGGCCAGCCCGTCGGCGCCGCCGCGCACCAGGTCCACCCCGACGGCCTCCACCGGGGTCGCCGCCAGCACCGGCAGCGCCTCCCCGAGATGCCCGAAGTACGAGGCCACGAAGAGCCCCGGCCGAGCCGCCACGTTCCCCAGCCGCTCGTAGGCGGTCCGCACCGCCGCCAGCTCGGCCGGCGTCCGGTCCGCCACCAGCGCCGGCTCGTCGAGCTGCACCCATGCCACGCCCTCGGCCGCCAGCGCCCCGAGCAGCTCCTCGTAGCAGGCGAGCACGTCGTCCAGCCGCGCCAGCGCCGCCTCGGGGTCCGCCGACAGCAGCAGGAACGTCACCGGCCCGACCACCACCGGCCGCGTCTCGTACCCTAGCGCCCGCGCCTCCCGCACCTCGCCCAGCGGCTTGGCCGCGTCCAGCTTGAAGGCCGTCTCCGGGCCGATCTCCGGCACGATGTAGTGGTAGTTCGTGTCGAACCACTTCGTCATCCGCAGCGGCGCCAGCCCGTCGGCGCCGCGCGCCATCGCGAAGTACGGGTCCGCCGCCTCCCGGTAGCGCTCCGGCACCGCGCCCAGCAGCACGGCCGTGTCGAGCACCTGGTCGTAGAGGGAGAACGTGTTCGACGGCAGCCCCTCCAGGCCCAGCTCGGCCAGCCTGCGCCAGGTCGACGCCCGGATCGCGGCGCCCGCCGCCTCCAGCTCGTCACGGGTGGCGCGGCCGTCCCAGTACGACTCCAGGGCGCGCTTCAGCTCCCTGCGCGGGCCGATCCGCGGGTATCCGAGCACGGTGGACTGGGGGAAAGCGGGCATCGAAGCTCCTCAAGACGATCGTGGACGTCCGGGCATCGTGCACGGCTCCGGCCGCCTCGTGCATCATCTATTCGTGACGCTTATGGCCAGGGAGATACAGTGCTTCGCCCGGGTGGCGGCGCGGCTGAGCTTCTCCCGTGCCGCCGCCGACCTGGGCATGTCCCAGCCGGCCGTCAGCCAGGCCGTGGCCCGGCTCGAACGCGCCACCGGCGTCCGCCTCTTCGAGCGCAGCGCCCGTACGGTGCGGCTCACGGCGGCCGGGGCGGCGCTGCTGCCGTACGCCGAGCAGGTCCTGGAGTCGGCGGCGGCCTTCACGGCGGAGGCGTCCCGGCTGGCCCGGCCGGTCATTCACCTGGCTTATCCACCGCTCGCCGGCCCGCTGGCCGCCCGCATCGCCCGGCGCATGGCCGGCCGCACTCCACCGGTGGCGGTCGAACTGCACGCGGCGGGCCGCGCCGCCGCCGCGGCCGCCCTGGACGCGGGCGAGGTGTCGGCCGCCATCCTGGCCACCCCGGCCCCGGCCCGCTTCACCACCGCCGCCCGCTTCCACGTGACCGTCGACCACCTCGCCGTCCCGCCCACCCACCCCCTGGCGGCCCGCGCCCCCGAGCCCCACCTCACAAGACCGTCCCGCACACCCCGTACGACGACGCCGGACACCCTCCGTCCAGCGGAGGCCCGCCCGACGGTTTCCGGAGGGGGAGAGGTACCTCCGGCGTCGCCCGGACCGGGGAATGTGCGACCGGTCGCGCGCCCGGAGTCCGGAAGGGGCGAGGTGCGGCCGGCGGAGCTTGCCGGGCTGGTGGTGCTGACGCCCGGTGGACGGCGGTGGGCGGGGCTGCCGGGGCATCCGCGCATGGTGCGCGACGACGACTTCGGGGCCGCGCTCGACCTGGTGGCCGCCGGGGCGGGGGTGCTGCCGATCCCGCACCTGCTGGTGCGGAGCGTGCGGCGCGACGACGTCGTGTTCGTGCCGCTGGAGGGCGCCGACCTCCAGATCACGTACGCGCTGGCCTGGTCCAGGGAGCGGGTCACGAACGAGCTGCTGGCGCTCGTCCAGGCGATGCAGGACGCGCTGTGGACCAGATGAGCTACGTGATGTTCTTCAGTGCCTCCCGGCGGCTCAGCCCCGAGATGCCCTTGGCCCGTACGTAACGCACCACCTCGTCCGGGTTCGTCTTGGCGTACTCGCGCAGCGCCCACCCGATCGCCTTGCGTGCGAAGAAGTCGTTGTCGGACAGGCTCGGCTCGATGCACGCGTACAGCAGGGCGGTGTCCGTGCGGGCCTTGAACCGGTTCTGGCACAGGATCGCCGTGCGCCGCTTCCACAGGTCGCCGGCGTGCGCCCACTCCAGCATGAGCGGCCGCATCGTCTCGGGGAAGGCGGTCAGCAACCCGCCGACGCGGTGCGTGGCCAGCTCGTCCACCAGATCCCACCAGGCGCCGGTGACGATCATCTCCTCGTACATCGGGACCGTGTAGAGGGTCTGGAAGTCGCGGTAGAGGCGGAAGCCGGTCAGCTCGATCGCGGCGTAGCGCTCCTCGCGGAACTCGGCCTCGCGCCACAGCCGCAGCACCGCCCGCCGCCACTCTGGCGCCGTCTCCAGGGGGTGGTCGGCGAACACCTGTCTGAGCGCGGCCCGCCGCGGCCCGGCCTGGACGCCGAGGAACGGCATCGCCGACTTCATGTAGGCCCGCATGGCGGCAGCCTTGCCGGGCTCCGCCGCCTTGCGCAAGGCCAGCCGCACCTCGTCGGTCAGGCTCATGCCCGCTGCGAGGTCCGCTCGCCGGTGGCCAGGCCGTCGAACAGGACGGTGACGAAGTGTTCGGCCAGCGCGGCCGTGTCGAGCCTGCCGTCGGGGCGGAACCAGCGCACCGCCACCCAGATCGTGTCGCGGATCATCCGGTAGGTCAGCTTCGGGTCGACGTCGTCGCGGAGCTGCCCGGCCGCCTGGCCGGCCCTGATCTGCGTCACCCAGATCTGCTCGACCTCCTCCTCGGCCTTGACCAGGTAGTTGAAGCGCTCGAACTGACGCAGGTAGTTCCAGTCGTTCTGCATCACGGTGATCGCGGCGCGGTGCGGCTCCAGCGTGCCGAACCCGATGCGGACCATCTCCGTCAGCACCGCGAGCGGGTCGTCGCCGCCCGCGACGGCGGCGCGGTAGCGGGCGGTGACGTCGTCGAGGAAGGTGGACAGCACCTCGTCGACGATCGCCTCTTTCGAGTCGAAGTGGTGGTAGAGGCTGCCCGAGAGGATGCCCGCCTCCTGGGCGATCTGCCGGACGGTCGTGGCCTGGAATCCCTTGGCGGCGAAGAGCTCCGCGGCGAGTCTGACGAGATGTTCGCGGCGCTCGGACGCCGCCCCGGAGGAGGCGGCGCCGGCACGCTTCGCCTGGGTGGCGGTGTCGCCGGAGTTCTTTCGCGTTGTCACGGACACCATTATGCGCCCTCGACCAAGCGCTTGGTGAACAGTTGATTCCACCGCTCCCAGCCATTATCCAGCGCTTCCGGGCCACCATGAACACACGGCAAACCCGTTCACTATCGGCGTCGCGTCGGGGTTCGCTGCCCGACGGCGTGATCCTCCGGACCGGACCACCCCACCAGCGCGGCCCCTCCGGCGGCGGGCGCGGTTCGTTTCCGGCCCTGGCGGCGACCAAGAGATGCGGGGCGGCGGCGGGACTTCTAGGTGGAAGGGCGCTCGCGGGGTGACGGTGGCCAACTTCGTCATCACGGGGGACGGGGTGACGTTCGGGAACGCCTCTAGCAAATAAGAAACTTTCCTATTAGATTGCGGTTCATGCCTCCGAGCCGCGATCTCCTCCGCATGACCGACGCCGTCCTCCTGCCGGGTTTCGCGGGGCACACGCCGCCCGAGTGGCTGCGCCGCAGACTCTCCGACGGACTGGCCGGGGTGGTGCTGTTCTCCCGCAACATCGCCGATCCCGAGCAGGTGGCCCGCCTCACGGCGGCCCTGCGCGCCGAGAACCCGCACGTGCTGGTCGGCACCGACGAGGAGACCGGCGAGGTGACCAGGCTGGAGGTCGCCACGGGCAGCAGCCGCCCCGGCGGTTACGCGCTCGGCGTCGTGGACGACCCCGCCCTGACCGAGGAACTCGCCCGCGACCTGGGGCTGGATCTCGCGGCCGTCGGGATCGGCATCGACTTCGCGCCCTCCGCCGACGTGAACTCCAACCCCCGCAACCCCGTCATCGGGCTGCGTGCCTTCGGCGCCGATCCCGAGCTGGTCGCCCGGCACACCCGGGCGTTCATCCGCGGCCTGCAGTCCGCCGGCGTCGCGGCCTGCGCCAAGCACTTCCCCGGGCACGGGGACGCCTCGGTCGACTCCCACCACGGCGTGCCGGTCGTCGCGGACGGCGGCATCGAGCAGGCCCTGCGGCCGTTCCGCGCGGCCATCGCCGAGGGCGTGCGGGCCGTCATGACCGGGCACCTGCTCGTGCCCTCGTACGACCCGCACCTGCCCGCCACGCTCAGCCCCAAGGTCCTCACCGGGCTGCTGCGCGAGGAGCTCGGCTTCGACGGGGTGATCGTCACCGACGGGATCGAGATGACCTCCGTCTCCGGTCCGTACGGCATCGGCGGTGCCGCCGCCCGCGCCCTCGCCGCCGGCGCGGACGCCATCTGCGTCGGCGGCGAGAGCTACGACGAGGCCACCATCGACGCGATGCGCGACGCCATCCTCACCGCGGTGACCGAAGGGCTGCTGCCCGAGGAGAGACTGGCCGACGCCGCCCGCAGGGTCCGCGAGCTGGCACTCTGGACCACCTCCCCGGGCAGCACAGACGGCGGGAGCAGCGCAGGTGGCGCGGAGGGCTTGAGGCGCGCGGAGGACGCGGAGCCCCCTAGCCGCACGGGCGGCGCTGGCGGTATGGGCGGCACCGGGTGGGGCGGGGGTGGGATCGGGATGGTGGCGGCGCGGCGGGCGCTGCGCGTCACGCGCCGGGCCAGCCCGCCGGTGCTGCCGCTGACCGACGCCCCGCACGTCGTGGAGCTCGCCCCCGAGACGCACATGGCCATCGACAAGGCCACTCCATGGGGCGTGGCCGCGCCGCTCGCCGAGCTGCTGCCGGGCACCACCGCGACCCGGTTCGCCGCCGGCGGGGCAACCGGGGTCGCGATCGAGGACCTGCTCGCCCGAATCACCGGCCGCGGGCTCGTGCTCGTGGTCCGCGACGCACACCGGCACCCGTGGCAGGCCGAGGCGCTGCGTCACCTGCTCAGCGCCCGCCCGGACGCGGTGGTGGTGGAGATGGGCCTGCCGCACCGCGCCGACCTCGGCGCCGTCCACATCGCCACCTACGGCGCCGCCCGCGTCTGCGGCCAGGCCGCCGCAGAAGTAATCGCCGGCACGCCCATCACCTGAGGGCTGAGCGGGCGGCGGGGGAGAGGCGGAGGCGCTGCGGGGGTGCTGTCAGGTAAGCGTCGAGGGTGGGGAGGGGAAGTTCGTCGGCCGCCCGCTCGAAACGGGTCAGCCAGATGAACACGTTCTCGCCCTCCCGTACGGGAAGCGCCGGGAAGGTGTTGGCCGCGGGCTCGGTCTCGAAGCAGGCGAGAGGCGGCGCCCCGGCTGACACCAGGGCGGGCGCCACCTGGGAGGCGAAGTACGCCGCGAACCCGTCCTCGACGTGGCAGATCGTGGCCACGTACAGGGAAGAGGGGAGAGCGGTGGCGCCCACCGGCGGGCGCGGGCCGGTGGGGGCGAGGGGGCGCGGCCAGGACCAGGCGGGGGTGTCGGGCGCGGAGACGGGGCGGAGCAGGAGGACGTCGTCGGAGTCCAGCATGGTGGCGTTGGCCGCGTCGCGGTTCGCCTTCCAGGCGGGCCCCGAGTAAAAGGCGGTCAGCGCTGCCTTGCGTGCCTCCATGTCAGGAAATGAGCGGATCCAGGGGTACTGGTCGGGGTCGTCGGGATTGCGGAAGTGGCCGACGATCCGCATCCCCGCCTCTTCCTGCGTCTCGACGAACTCCCGCTCGAACAGGTCGATGAGCACGTCACGGGCGCCGGGCACCATGGTGTAGCGGCGAAGCTCGTAGATCATGCGGTGACGCTAGGCCCGGGACACTGACGTCTTCCGTCAGGGATAGCGCAGAACAATCTTCTGATCACCATATGCTGTTGATTGGCTACCCAGGGTTATACGATCGCTTTGGCTTTGACCCCCCCGGGTCAAGGCAGGTCAATGAGGGCGTTCGCCTGCCCTCACACGACGAAGGAGCTGAAGTGATCAAGAAGCTGTGCGCCACGGGCTTCGTGGTGGCGACAGCGGTCGGCGTCACGGTGCTGGCCGCACCGGCGCACGCCGACAGCTGGACCGACAACTGGAGCACCAACACCTCGTCGTCACAGTCGGGCAACACGTTCTCCCGCGTCGGCTCGGCCAACCACGGCTGGGGCCGGTCGGTCAACGTCAACAACCTCAACGGCTACGCCATTACGGCGGCCAACGGCAGCACCGCCATCACCTACATCTTCTTCTGATCCGAAGGGACCACCAAGAAATGATCAAGAAGCTCGCGCTCATCGGGTTCACCGCCGCCGGCCTCGCCCTCATGGCCGTCCCCGCTCACGCCGACACCCGGATCGACAACGACAGCCGCAACAGCGAGTCGTCGCAGACGGGCAACAACTTCAGCAACATCGGCACGAGCAACCGCGGCGGCTCGGCCGCGACCAACGTGACCAACATCAACGGCAACGCGGTCGTGGCGACCAACCGCAGCTGGGCCCGCGTGGCCGTCGACGTCGACTAGCAGGTGGAGGCGCCCGCGCTGCCCGGGGGCGCGGGCGCTACCATCTCCGGATGGTTCTGTGTGCTTACGTCACCTTCGACGACCCGGATGGCCACGATGACGAGCGCGACCTCGTCCTGGCCGCCTGGCGCGAGGCCGGCCTCGAAGGCCGGACCGAGCGCTGGGACGACCCGGAGGCCGACTGGAGCGCCTACGACGCCGTCGTCGTCCGATCCGTCTGGGACTACTGCGACCGCAGAGCCGAGTTCCTGGCCTGGACCCGGCGCGTGGAGCGCGTCGCCCGGCTGCTCAACCCGGCCGCCGTCCTGGAGTCCAACACCGACAAGACCTACCTGCGCGACCTCGGCCTGCCGATCGTGCCCACCCACTGGTCCTCCCGCGACCTGCCGGACCACCGGGAGTACGTCGTCAAGCCCACGGTCTCGGCGAGCGCCCGCGACACGATCAGGACCTCCGACCGCGCCGAGGCGACGGCCTTCGCCGCCGCGCTCGAGGCCGCCGGCCGCACCCCCATGGTCCAGCCCTACCTCGACATGGTCGAGGCGGAGGGCGAGACCTCGCTGCTCTACTTCAACCGTCGCTTCAGCCACGCCGTCCGCCGCTCGCCCATGCTGGCCCCCGGCATGACGGGCGTCGACAACATCCGGGCGCAGCCGCGCACACCGGCCCCGGACCAGGTCGAACTCGCCGAGAAGGTGCTCGCCGCCATCCCACAGCCCCTTCTGTACGCCAGGATCGACCTGGTCCGGCTACCCGGCGGCGCCCCTGCCCTGATCGAGCTGGAGCTGACCGAGCCGTACCTCTACCTGCGCCAGGTCCCCGGCTCCGCCGCCGCGTTCGCCGCGGCGCTGCGCGAGCTGCTCTAGGCCGTGATGCCGCCGTCCACCGGGATGACGGTCCCGGTCAGGTAGGCGCCGGCGCGCGAGGCGAGGAAGATCGCCGCCCCCGCCATGTCGTCGGGCCGCCCGATGCGGCCGAGCGGCACGTTCGAGGCGATGGAGGCCCGGGTCGACGGATCGTCGAGCGCGAAGGCCATCATCTTGGAGTCGAACGGGCCGGGGGCGATCGCGTTCACGGTGATGTGCTCCGGGGCCAGTTGCCTGGCCAGGTGCCGGGTCAGCATGTGCACGGCCGCCTTGGTGGAGGAGTAGGCGTACGTCTCCATCACCGGCACCCTGATGCCGTCGACCGAGCCGACGTTGATCACCCGTGCCGGGTCGTCCTCGCCCGCCGCCTCGCGCAGCCGCGGCAGCAGGCGCTGGACGAGCGTGAAGGCGCCCTTGACGTTGATGTTCCAGAGCTTGTCGAAGGCGTGCCCGGGATACTCCTCCAGCGGCGCGCCCCAGGTCGCGCCCGCGTTGTTGATGAGCACGTGCAACGGCCCGGTGACGGCCGACACCAGCGCGTCCACCCCCTCGGGCGTGGACAGGTCGGCGACCACGGGCGTGCAGCCGAGTTCGGCGGCGGTCCGCTCCACCTCGGCGGCCTTGCGCGCGGAGATGACGACCTTCGCGCCGGCCGCCGTGAACCCGGCCGCGATCATGCGTCCGATGCCCCGGGAGCCGCCGGTGACGACGACTGTCTTGCCTTCCACCGAGAACAGAGTCATGGTCCGGAAGCATGCCATACCGACCGGTTGGTCGCCATCCCCTCGTCAGACGCCCGGGAGGCGGCCGTTCCTGAACAGGTCCACGAACCGCTGGTGGTCCTCCCTGGCCTGGGCCCCGTACCGGTGCGCGAACTCCACCAGCATCCCGATGAATCCGGCGCGATCGTCGCCCGCCACGCCCACGATCGCCTCCTCCGTGGAGAAGGTGACCAGGTCGTGGGCGGACTCGTCGTCGGCCACCGCGTGCATGCGCGCCACCGCCCGGCCCAGGTCGAGCATGATCGCGTGCAGCTCCTCCGGCTCGTTCACGTCGTCCCAGTCCAGATCGGCCGAGTACGGTGACACCTCGGCGACGAGCTGTCCGGCGCCGCCCAGGGTGGTGTAGCCGAGCCACGGGTCCGCGTACGCCTGCAGCGCGCGCTGCGACTCCGCCGTCCGGTGCCCCTGGTGGCGGAAGTAGCGGGTCACCTTCTCGTCGGTGATGTGCCGCGCCACCGCCGGCACCTGGGCCTGCTTCATGTAGAGGATCACGTCGTTCTCCAGCGCCTGCGAGCGCCCCTCCAGCAGCAGGTTGTACGAGGGCAGCCCGGCCGAGCCGATGCCCACGCCGGTGCGCAGCGCGATGTCCTTGATCACGTGCTCCACCGGGTTCGACGGGGTGGGCAGCGTGGTCAGGTAGTCCTCGAACGCCGACCGGACCGCCTGCCGGGTCGTGTCCGCGACCGGCTCGCGGCCTTCCATGAACGCGAAGCGCCGCTCGTAGTCGTCGATGACCGTCTCGATCTCCAGCATCGCCACCCGGGTGCGCAGCCGGGCCGTCTGCAGCACCCGGTGCAGCACTCCCGAGGTGGTGTCCAGGGTGAGCGAGCCGACGGCGTCGTCGCCGCCCCGCGCGATCGCGGCCAGCTCGGTGAGGTAGGCGCCGCCGAAGTCGCCGACGAGCCGGCCGATGGCCTCGTCCGACAGCGCCTTGGCGTACCCCAGGAGCGCCACGCTGGCCGCGAACCGCTTGAGGTCCCAGGTGTACGGGCCGACGTACGCCTCGTCGAAGTCGTTGACGTTGAACACCAGGACGCCCGAGGCGTTCATGTACGTGCCGAAGTTCTCCGCGTGCAGATCGCCGTGGATCCACACGCGGCTGGTCGCCCGGTCGAGGTACGCCTCGTCCGCGTACCCGGAGGTGAGGTCCGCGTAGAACAGGCAGGCGCTGCCCCGGTAGAACGCGAACGGGGAGGCCGCCATCTTCCGGAACTTCCGCCGGAACGCGGCCGGGTCGCGCTTGATCGATGCGCCGAACTCCGCCATCAGGACATCGAGCAGGAAGGTGGAGCGTGAACTCATACCCCGGACGGTAGATCGCCCGGCCCTTCCCGCCTAGACAGGCTCGGGTAGCGCGCGCCTTCCCGTGATGGTGAGACCGGTCGCGAGGACGGCCAGGAGCACCACCTGGACGCTGCCGGTGACTAGAAATTCGCCGTACATATCCGCCATGTCCAGGAGCCGCACTGCCATCAGCAGCGCCGCGACCATGCCCAGGGCGAGCCGCCAGGGCGCCGCCGGCCGGCGGATCGCGCCGGCCACCACGCCCGCCACCAAGGCGAGCACGCCCAGCCCGATCGGGTCCGTCCAGGGGTACGACCACGACCACGTGGGATCCCGGGGCAGCAGGGCGAGGGAGGCCGCGAACACCGCCACGGTGAGCGGCAGCACCGCCTGCCACCACGGCCGCGTCACCGGAAGGACGTCGCGGTGGTAGGCGAGCAGCAGCGCGATCACCGGGACCACGGTGAGGACGAGCCACGAGGCTGTCTGCGACGCGGGCTGCGCGGAGTCCGAGGCCTGGAAGGCGGCGGTTCCGGTGACCGGCAGCAGGGCGAGGACCGCGGCGCCCTTGGCCGTCGGCAGGTGCCCGCGTACGAGCGCGAGGAACGCCACGACCCAGCAGCAGGCCTCCGCCGCGGCCAGGAAGAAGAGAGGCTCCGCCACCCCGCCGGCCGCGGTGACGACGGACAGCGCGGCCTGGAACCCCAGGCCGAGCAGTGCCACCAGCCGTACGGCCTCGCCCCGGGCGAACGCCCGCTGCGCCGAGTCCTGGCCTCCGAGCCGCAGCCGCAGGGCGAGCGCGAGCACGCTGCCCACTTCGCCCCACCCGGGGCGCGGGTTGTCCGCGCTGGAGACGTCGCCGGCCGCCTCCAGAAACGCGGCCACCATCTCGCTCTCACGCTCGCGCCGGTAGTCCTCCGGCAGCAGGCGCAGCACGGATCGGTAGCGCCGCTCCAGCAGCTCGCTCACCCGGCACCTCCCAGGTGAGGCGTGCCGGCGATCCGGATGGCGAGGCCGCCGGCCGGGCGGGCTCGCAGGCGGGAGTTCGCGGCCTCGGCGTTGGCGGCCAGGCGGGCGGCCTCCTCACGGAGGACGGTGGCGCCCTCGTCGGTCAGCCGGTAGTAGCGCCGCAGCCGGCCCTGCCGGACCTCCTCGCGGTCGAGCGCGATCAGGCCCTGCGCCGCGAGCCGGTCGAGCACCCCGTACAGGCTCCCGATCTTGAGCTGGACGCGGCCGCCGGAGATGCGCTCGACCTCCTGAACGATGCCGTAGCCGTGCAGCGGCCCGTCCACCAGCGCCGTGAGCGCGAGGAACATGGGCTCCGTGACGTTCATGCCCCCAACATATATTGCCCGTCAAGATATGGGGTCGAAGCCGCCATAGGAGCGGTTGTAGAACACCAGCGGGCCGCCGTCGGCGTGGGTGTCGAGCTGCAGCACACGGGCCACCACGATGACGTGGTCCCCTGCGGGATGCTCGGCGTCTATCCGGCAGTCGATCCAGGCCAGCGCGCCATCGAGCACCGGGTTCCCGCCGGGCGACTCCCTCCAGGTCAGGCCCGCGAACTTGTCTCCGCCGCGGGTGGCCATCTGGGCACAGACGGCCCGCTGGTGTTCGGCCAGGATGTTCAGGGTGATCACCTTGGCCGCCCGTAACCGGGGCCAGCTCGTGCTGCTGTACGCCACGCAGAACGCCACGAGCGGCGGGTCGAGCGACACCGAGGTGAACGAGTTGGCCGCGAGGCCGTGGGGCCGACCCTCGCGGTCGAGCGCCGTGATGGCGACCACGCCGGTGGCGAACCGGCCGAGGACCCCGCGGAACGTCTCGGGGTCCACGGGGTCGCTCGCGGCCGGGCGCGGCCTGCACAGCAGGGAGGCGAGCCGCCGCTCCTGGGTGAGTAGCTCACGGGTCTGCGCCATGGCCGCCTCCCTGACTCTTACCAAGCGCTTGCTTGGTAAGCTAGGCGTCCAGCTCCCGCTCGTCAAGGGGGTGTCGAGGTCCTTATTACGGTCAGCGCCGAATCCCCCGGACGGTCAGTCCTCGGATAGGGAAACCTGGCCGCGTGGGCAGGCGAGAAAAGCATCACCCGCCCCGCGCCGAACCGTCACCGTGCCGCGGGGACACAAAGCCGGGACGCGGCGCCTGCGGGCTGGACGGCGGGAAGGGGAAGGCCTCCGAAGGAGGAACGCGCGCCCTGGCGGGCGTGGGGGACCCGCCAGGACGCGCTTCCTGCCCCGTGAGCGGCGGTGCCAGGACTCCGGCGAGGGATGGAGTCCTGAACCGCGTGGTCGCACACGGAGTTGGTGGGGGAGTGACCCTCTCGCGAGGACTCCGGGTGTTGGTCTAGCTGCGGCGATGCCACTTTCCCTGTCGGGCCGCACTGCTCCGGGACGCAGGCGGGGGCGCTTCCCTCGCGTGGGCGAGGGGCCCGTCTTCGCACCGGACGTTCGGCTCGGCTGACAGGGAAGGCGCGGAACTGCCGGGCTGGACGCACTGGCTGATGTGGAGGAACCCGTGGCGAGGCAACTCGTAACGCAGTAAACGTGTTGCTTCGCAAGGGTCCCGCCAGGGCACGTACGGCATACCCGCGCGGTCCGGCATCACCGGCCCTCACCCCCTCACCGGCCTTTCGATGGATTTGTACCAACGAATGGATGATGCGGCTGCGGATGCCGTCCGGTCAAGGGGGAGATGGTCTGCTAGAACCAGATCGTCTAAATTGTTGGAACAAAAGGGGTGAAAGTGGCAAGGTCGGTGCTGTATCAGCAGGTGGCTTCGGAGCTGAGAAGGGCCATCTACTCCGGCGTACTCGGCCCCGGAGCACAGCTGCCGACAGAGGCGCAACTCATGGAAGACCATGGGGTGAGCCGCAACACCGTCCGATTGGCCCTCGGGGAACTCGTGAATGAAGGGCTCGTAACGCGTACGCCACGGCGCGGCACGGTGGTCAGGGATCGCAGGCCGCTGCTCATCTACCCGCAGCGCGAGTTGGAGCCGCAGCCTTCTGGAGAGCTGCGCGAGGCCTTCGCCTTCGCCGTCACGCAGGAAGGCCGCGAGCCCAGCCAGTACATAGAGGTTCTGACCGTATCTCCGGTGGAGGAGATCGCCAGCAGGCTGGAACTGTCCGACGGGGAGCTCGCCGTGGTACGGCGGCGCCTGCGGTTCGTGGACGGCCAGCCCTACAACACCAACGACTCCTACTTCCCGCGGAAGCTGGTGGCCGACTCGGCGATCGCCCGGCCGGGCGACATCGAGCGAGGCGCCAACCGCGTGCTGGAGGAACTGGGGCACGAGCAGGTGCGCGTGGTGGACGACATCTGGGCGCGGATGCCCAATCAGGAGGAGGCTGAGCGGCTCCAACTGGAGCTCGGCACGCCGGTCATGGTCTATGTGCGCGTGGGCTACGACCGTTACGAACTGCCGGTGCGCGTCGCGGTGTCGGTGCTGCCTGCCGACAAACATCTGATCAGATACGAGCTCGACCGCCGCTGACAGAGCTCGGTTGGGGGTGATCCCGCCGGCCGCGGTACCAGCGAGCCTGCCGTCTCGCTGGACGCGGGGAGCCGTAATGCTCCCCTTGTAGCGATTTATCCGTATATATCGGGCTATCGGATATATCGGGCCATAGGCCACCATTTGGGATTCGTATCCCATCCATCGATCACTTTGCGTATTCGTACGCGCGCGTATCGCAATGAAAGGTGAATCATGCGCACGAACACCCTCCTGCACCCGCTCACCCTCCGGCGGGCGGAGCCCGTCGACCTCCGGGGGGTTCTCGACCTCCTCGCCGACACGGCCGGCTGGCTGCACTCGCGGGGCGTCCGCCAGTGGCCCCGCGAAGGATTCGGCCCGGACCGTATCCTGCCGCTGATCGAGGAGCGCGTGCTGTTCCTGCTCGACGACGAGCTGCGCGCGCTCGACCCCGACGGGCCGGCGCCGCTCGTCGCCACCATCGCCCTCGACGGGCACGCCGATCCGGAGTTCTGGACCGAGGCCGACGACCCCGGCGCCGCCCTGTACGTGCACAAGCTCGCCGTGGCGCGGCCCTGGTCGGGGAGCGGCCTGGGAGACGCCCTGCTGGACTGGGCGGGCGCCACCGCGTACGGGTCGGGACTGCCGTGGCTGCGGCTGGACTGCGCCAAGCGCAACGAAGGGCTCCAGAGCTACTACCGGCGCCGCGGCTTCCGTCACGTGCGCACGGTGGACCTGCCGCATCGCGCGTCGGGCGCGCTGTTCCAGCGCAGGGCCGCCGACCCGGCGATCACGGCCTTCCGCGACCTCACGGCACCGGAACTGATCGTCGCCTGACTCCGGATCCGTTCCGCGTGGCCGGCGATGTTCACGTTCACAGCATGGCCGGTCCGGCCGGTGGCTGACAGGGAGTGCGGGCCGTCGCCCGCGCTCCCCGGGTGTCCGGCGTATGCCGGCCCGCCAGGAGGATTTCCCCACCTCGGCGGGCAAATCAGGGCAGAGCTGCCTATACCCTCTCCAGCATGACGGGATCCCTGCTGGAGGTCATCGCGCTCGGCGTGCGTGACGCCGTGGCGGCTGAACAAGGTGGCGCCGACCGCCTGGAGGTCGTCACCGGGATGGCGGAGGGCGGGCTCACTCCGGCGCCCGAGACGGTCGCGGCCATCGCAGCCGAGTGCCCGCTGCCGCAGATGGTGATGCTCCGCTGCGACGGCGGGTTCGCCGCGGACGGCGACGTGCTGGAAAGGCTGCGCGCCGACGCCCGCGAGCTGGCGCAGGCGGGCGCGGCCGGGTTCGTCTTCGGGTTCCTGGACGAGGCGGGAGCCGTGGACCTGGCGGCCACCGAGGCGCTCATCCACGCGGTGTCCCCGCTGCCCTGGACGTTCCACCGGGCGGTCGACCACGCGGCCGACACACAGGCCTCCTGGCGGGCCGTCCGCCTGCTGCCCAACCTCGCCACGGTGCTGACGGCGGGCTCGCCGCACGGCGTGGGGGACGGGCTGCCCGTGCTCAAGGGCCGCGCCGACGCCGGCGACGGCTCCATCATCATGGCCGGCGGCGGTCTCAGGCCCCGGCACGTGGCGGACCTGCTGGACTACGGCGTACGCGCCTTCCACGTCGGCTCGGCGGTCCGGCGGAGCTGGACGGACCCGGTGGACGCGCAGCTGGTCCGCCGCTGGCGCTCGCTCGTCGAACGCGACTAGCCGGTCAGGGCAGGGCCGCGTCGGCCCGGCGCAGGGCCGCCACCAGCGTCTTGACGGTCGCCGGCTCGTCCATCACGCCGCCCCCGGCCGCGCGCCGCTCCTCCCAGGCGCGCACCCGCTCCCGGTAGGCGTCGTAACGCGCCAGATGGAAGGCGTAGACGGTGGCGAACCGGCTCACCAGATGCGACGGATGCATGTCCCACCCCTGGTGGAACCCGTGCGCCAGGGAGTGACGCACCAGCGCCGCATGCCGCCGCCACAGCGCCCGCACGTCGGCGGACGAGCCGGAGGCGGGGGAGGCGGCCAGCGAACCGTCCGACAGCTCCACCCCGGTGCCCGCGAACGCCGTCTGCGTCACGTGCCGCGCGTGGTCGCAGGCCGGATGGTCGAGCCGCTGCTCGTGCGGCGGCAGCCCGAGCGCCGCGGTGTAGTCGAACACCCCGAAGTGCGCCGCCGACAGCCGCCCGCCCAGCTCGCCGGCCAGCTCGGCGCGCAGGAACCGCACGGTCTGCGGCGCCTCCACCTGGATCTCGAACCGCAGCGGGGAGAGCCCCAGCGCCCGCTCCAGCCGCTCCAGGAACGCGACGAACTGCCCGAGGTACGCCTCCATCAGCACCTTGGGGAAGGTCACCACGAAACCGTCCGGCAGCTCGCCGAGCCGCTCGACGATCCCGGTGACGAACCCGTCGAGCGTCCGCACGGACCGCTCCGGGTCCCCGTCGGCGAACGACTTCACCCGAGGCCCCCACCGGCGCGGCAGCGTGCCCGCCGCGCGCATCGCGGCCAGCGCCTCGACCGCCTGCTCGACGTGGCCGTCCTCCTCGTCCGGGCGCACGCCGTACCCGTCCTCGAAGTCCACCCGCAGGTCCTCGACCGGCTCGCCGGCGAGCTTGCGCAGCACCCGCTCGTGCACGGCGGCCGACAGCTCCGCCGGCACGTCGAACACCTCGGCCAGCTCGGCGGGCGTGGCCAGGTGCGCCTTAGCCAGTGCCAGCGCCTCGTCGCCCCACGCGGCCACGGTGCCGGCGCCGAACCGGTCGGCGGGCACGTACACGGTGTGCACGGGCTGCCAGCCGGGCTCGGCCGCGGGGTAGCGCTCCTGCTGCAGCCGGTAGACCTCGGGGAAGCCGGGCACGCCTGACGGGACGGTGGTACGCATGCGTTCCTCTCAGGGACGGCAGGCCCGCAGCATCGCCTCCAGGCCGGTCAGCTTGACCCGCTCGCCGCGGCCCAGCGACTTGGCCAGCTCGGCCTCGGCCGACTCGATCGCCAGCCATTCCTCGTACGTCACCGGGTGCACCCCGCGCTCGGACAGCAGCGCGTCGAGCGGCCTGAGGTCGCGCGGCGCCTGCCCGGACAGGTCGGACAGCAGCGTGCGGACGGTCTCGGCGGCGTCGGACTTGTTCGTGCCGATCACGCCGGTCGGGCCGCGCTTGAGCCAGCCGGCGACGTACTCGCGCTCGCGAACCCGCCCCGCCGCGTTCGGCACGGTCATCGTCTTCTCCGAGAACGGCACCCCGGGCAGCGGGACGCTCTGGTAGCCGACCGAGCGGAGCACCATGCCGACCGGCAGCGTCTCGTACTCGCCGGTGCCGACCACGCGGCCCTCCGGCGAGAGGATCGTGCGCTCCAGCTTGAGCCCCTCGACCCGCTCGGTGCCCAGGATCTCCACCGGACGCAGCCAGAACCGCACGTCCAGGCGGCGCGGCCGGCCGGCCGGGCTGCGCTCCGACCACGAGCGCAGCACCTCGATGTTGCCCCGGATCTGGCGGGGGAAGTCGGCGCCGAGCACGACGGCCTCATCGGGGCGCACGCACACGTCGGCGTTGGCGAGCTCGCCCAGCTCGCGCAGCTCCTTCAGGGTGAACTTGGCGTGCTCGGGCCCACGGCGGCCGATCATGTGGATGGCCTTGACCTGGCTGCTCTCCAGCCGCTCCAGCACCTCGTGGGGCACGTCGGTGGCGCTCAGCTCCTCGGAGGTCTTGGCCAGGATCCGCACCACGTCGACGGCCACGTTGCCGACGCCGATCACCGCCACCTCGGGGCTGTCGAGCGTGAACCGCGACGGGTCCACGTCGGGGTGGCCGCAGTACCAGTTCACGAAGTCGGTGGCGGCGACACTGCCCGGCAGGTCCTCGCCGGGGATGCCCAGCCGCCGGTCCACCATCGCGCCGGTGCAGTAGACGACCGCGTCGTAGCAGGCCAGCAGGTCCTCGACGGTCACGTGCTCGCCCAGCGTGACGCCGCCGAGGAAGCGCACCTCCGGCTGCTCCAGCACCTTGCGCAGGTAGTTGGCGATCGACTTGATCGACGTGTGGTCGGGCGCGACGCCGTACCTGACCAGCCCGTACGGGGTTGGCAGCCGTTCGAGGACGTCCACCTCCACGGCTCCGCCGGACTGCTTGATCAAGGCCTCCGCCGTGTAGATCCCAGCAGGACCGGATCCGATGACCGCCACGCGCAACGTCACGCTGCCTCCCTCGTTCCGGAGATTGTGTACCAGTGGGCACACGCCCCACCAGGTGCAACCTGCCGGTGTGATCGATTTATCCCCGATCGTCCGTACGGATGAACCCCCGCCCTTCGTGCATACCGCCCGAACGTGACGTCTGTCGATATCCGCCTATCTCGGCCTATGTCCGCAGCCGCCGGGCCCCGCACTTCTGACCCACCCGCCCCTTGCGGAAACGCGTCCACGCCGATCACAGTGTTGCCCGTGAGGCGAAAGCACGCGCTGCGACGGACGAAGGACGGCACGCCGCCCGCCGCGGCCGACCTGCCGGCCGGCGGCGCGGTGCATTACGAGGCGTTCGGCCGGGTCATGGCCGCGCTCGCGACCGAGGCCGACTTCATCGAATCCTGCCGCGACCTGACCTGGTGGCGCGGCGCCGACCCGAGCTGGCACGTCGAGTGGCGCGACGGCCCGTTCGCCGCCGAGGTGGCGGCCCTGCTCTCCGACCGTATGCCTGGCCTGGTCACGACGGGCACGAGCGGCGACTCCTGCGCCGTGCTCGACGTCATGGGCGTCCGCTTCGAGCTGCGCGCCATCGACCCGATGGGCCGGGCACGAGTGCGCGCCCGCCCCGGCCTCTGGCGCCTGGCCGAGGCGCTCGACACCACCCGCCGCACCAACACCCGCCATCCGTGGGAAGAACTCCTGGGCGGCTGACGTTACTTCCGGTTAACCGAAATTTGCCTTTCTTGTACGGTCACATAATGTGGAACTGGTCGTCCGCGGCGTCTGCCTGAGGAGGGATGACCTGAGTATTGAGATGAAGACAAGCACGATCGACCACGACTACTTTCTCGAATTCGACCGTCGTCAGCGACGCATCGAGATCCACTTGGTGGTGGCCTTCTTCGCCGGACTGGCCGTCGGCCTCGTCGGCATGCTCGGCGCCGGCCGGATCCCCGGCTGGGCTGGCCAGGTCTACGACCCGTACGCCTATCTGGCCCTGACGGTCGCCGTCGGCGCCACCGCCACCGGCTTCGGTTGGGCGCTGCTGACCACGTTCCTGGCAGCGGTGTCGACCGTGGTGGCCACCATGGGCGGCGGCGCCCTGCGCGGCGATCTCGACGTCACCCTTCTCGGTGGCACGCCGGCCGGGCTCCACTGGACGTTCGCCCTGCTCGTCGGGCTCGGGCTGCTCGCCTACGCGACCCGCAGGGACGACCGGTGGGGCGATCTCGCGGCCGGGGTGATCGGCGCCGCCGTGGTGACCGACGTCGTGGACCGGGCGACGCCCGGGTTCATCGCCGCCGAGCCGTACTTCTGGCCGCTGCCAGCCCTGCCCGTGGGGGCCCTTGCGGCCGCCGCCGTGCTCCTGCTGCGCCGCACGGGGCCGGCCAGGGCGCGCGCTCTCGCGCTGGCCGCCGTCATCGCCGGGCTGTTCGCCATGGGGCTGGCCGTCCTGCCCGGGGGATAAGCGCGCGCGTACGCCTCCTCGGAATCGATAGCCTGTAATCCTTCAAGCCGGTTTCGAGCAAGGAGTAGCCGTGTTGCTGCGCATGTCGTCGTTGTTTCTTCGCACCCTGCGGGACGACCCGGCAGACGCGGAAGTGCCGAGCCACAAGCTCCTCGTTCGCGCCGGATACGTCCGCCGGGTAGCGCCCGGAATCTACTCGTGGCTGCCCCTCGGCAAGATGGTGCTGGAGAACATCGCCCGCGTCGTCCGCGAGGAGATGAACCGGATGGGCGCCCAGGAGGTGCTCTTCCCCGCGCTGCTGCCCCGCGAATACTACGAGGCCACCGGCCGCTGGACCGAGTACGGCGACACGCTCTTCCGGCTGCACGACCGCAAGGGCGCCGACTACCTGCTCGGGCCCACCCACGAGGAGCTCTTCACCGACATGGTCAAGGGCGAATACTCCTCCTACAAGGACTACCCGGTCACGCTCTACCAGATCCAGACCAAATACCGCGACGAGGCCAGGCCCCGGGCGGGCATCCTGCGCGGCCGCGAGTTCCTCATGAAGGACTCCTACTCCTTCGACCTCGACGACGACGGCCTCAAGCACTCCTACGAGCAGCACCGCGAGACCTACATCCGCACCTTCGACCGGCTCGGCATCCGCTACAAGATCGTGTTCGCCACGTCGGGCGCGATGGGCGGGTCGGCCTCGGAGGAGTTCCTGGCGCCCACGCCCACCGGCGAGGACACGTTCGTGGCCTGCCACTCGTGCGGCTACGCGGCCAACGCCGAGGCCGTCACCACTCCCGCGCCGCCCGCCCGCGCCCTCGACGGGCTGCCCGCCCTGCGCGTCATGGACACCCCCGACACCCCGACCATCGAGTCGCTGGTCTCGCACGTCAACGAGCACCACGGTCTGTCGATCACCGCCGCCGAGACGCTCAAGAACGTCGTCGTCAAGGTGTCCACGCCCGGCTCCGACAAGGTCGAGACCCTGGTCATCGGCGTGCCCGGCGACCGCGAGGTCGACTTCAAGCGGCTGGAGGCCGCGCTCGCCCCCGGCGAGCCCGCCATCTTCGAGGCCGACGACTTCGCCAGGCATCCCGGCCTGGTCCGCGGCTACATCGGCCCGCAGGTGCTGCGCGAGCTCGGCATCCGCTACCTCGTCGACCCCCGGGTCGTCACCGGCACCGCCTGGGTGACCGGCGCCAACGAGCCGGGCAAGCACGCCGCCGACGTCGTCGCGGGCCGCGACTTCGAGCCCGACGGCACCGTCGAGGCGGCCGAGGTGCGCGCCGGCGACCCCTGCCCCCGCTGCGGCTCGGCGCTCTCCATCGACCGGGGCATCGAGATCGGCCACATCTTCCAGCTCGGCCGCAAGTACGCCGACGCCGCCGGGCTCGACGCGCTCGGCCCCGACGGCAAGCCGGTCCGCGTCACCATGGGCTCCTACGGCATCGGCGTCTCCCGCGCGGTGGCGGTCATCGCCGAGCAGGCCCACGACGAGCTCGGCCTGGTCTGGCCGCGCGAGGTCGCCCCCGCCGACGTGCACATCGTCGGCACCGGCAAGGACCGCCAGGTCGAGGCCGCCCTGGAGCTGGCCGCCGAGCTGGAGTCGCGCGGCCTGCGGGTGCTCGTCGACGACCGGCCCCAGGTGTCGCCCGGCGTCAAGTTCAAGGACGCCGAGCTGCTGGGCGTCCCGACGATCGTGGTGATCGGCCGCGGCCTGGCCCAGGGGGTGGCCGAGCTGCGCGACCGGGTGACCGGCGAGAAGCAGGAGATCCCGCTCGCGGAGGCCGCCGACCGGGTCGTCGCCGCCTGCTCATCCTGACAATTCCGGCGAAACACCGCCCCGGTTTGACGGGGCGGTGGGGGGCTGTAAGTCTCGACCCGGTGAAGCCACACGTCGAACTGAAAGACTTCTGGGAGCGACGCCTGCAGTCCGACTGGACCGAGAGCGGCGTCGGCTACAAGGCCCTCGGCAGGGCGTTCAACATCTGGATGTACCGAGTCCGCGCCGAGGGCTTCCGCCGCGAGGTCACCGCCCTGGGTCTCGACCTGCCCAAGTCCCGGGTCCTCGACATCGGGTCGGGCACCGGCTTCTACGTCCGCCAGTGGCGGGCGCTGGGCGCCGAGTCCATCACGGGCAGCGACCTCACCGAGGCGGCCGTCGACCGCCTGCGCGGCCGCTTCCCCCGCGACGCGTTCCTGCGGCTCGACATCGCCGACCCCGGCGACGCACTCGAAGACGCCTCCTACGACGTCGTGTCGGCGATGGACATGCTCTTCCACATCACCGACGACACGCGCTACCGCGCCGCCCTGACCAACATCGGCAGGGCGGTCAAGCCCGGCGGCGTCTTCGTGCTGTCGGAGAACTTCCTGCACCGGCCCGAGCAGCGCTCCGACTACCAGGTCAACCACACGCTGCCGTGGATCACCGCGGCCCTCGACGAGGCCGGGTTCGAGGTGCTGCGCCGCGTCCCCATGCTCGTCCTGATGAACGCCCAGGTGGACGCCAACCCCGTCTGGCGCAAGCTGTGGGGCGGCTTCCTGCGCGCGGTCACGCTGACCGAGATCACAGGCTGGCTGGCCGGCGCCCTGCTGCATCCGCTCGAACGCCGCCTGGTCCGGGTGCTCCGCGAGAGCCCGACCACCGAGCTCATGATCTGCCGCCGCCGCTGACCTCTTCGGGAGGGTCGCCGCCTCGCCCGGAAGCGAGGCGGCGACGCGTCAGCGCTCGCGGGCGGTCCTCATACCCGCCTCCTGAAGGCAAGCACGCCCATGGCCGCGAACCAGGCGTGCACCTCGACGATCCCCAGCCGCTGCACCAGCCCGGCCACACCCTGCTCGGCCCCGTCGGCCGTGGGCTGGAAGGTCAGGAAGAACAGCACGAGCAGCACCAGCGTCAGCGGGCTGCCCACGAGCAGCCACGTGCCGAACCGGCGCAGGCCGGGCATCCGGCGGAAGTACCTCCCCGCCACCAGGAAGCCGATCACCGGCGTGCCGATCGCCAGCAGGTAGCCGAGCGTGTGCGGCATCATCTCCTCAAGGGTGAAGATCCCGCAGAGGATCTGGCCCACGCCGCTCAGCCCGAGCAGCACCACGCAGGCCAGGCGGCCGGGCCCCGCGAACGTGCGGAAGACGCCGGCCACACCGGCGATCAGCATCAGCCCGGTGACGACGAACGCGGCGTTCATGAAGGGCCCGGTGACGCCCATGCCGAGCCCGCTGACGGGCTGGCTGATGGGCGAGTATCCGGTGAACCGGTGGCCGAAGAGCGTGTAGCCCGGGCTGACCAGGCCGAGCACGACCCAGGACAGCGCGAACAGCGCGGGCCCGGCGACCGCCCCCAGGGCCATCCATGGAGCGGTTAACGGGTAAGCGGGACGGAACATGACAGAACTCCTCCAGTGATCGACGTGCCCCACGGGGAGGAATCCCGGTTACCCTTGCGGTTGCCGACCTCGTGCACCGGGTTCCGTTCCCGCGGGATCTGCATACGAGGCCGACCCCGGTCGCGGTGTTCCCGCACCGCACCGGGGTCCTGCCCCTCGGGCCTGCCGTGGCGGCAGTCCGTTGAGCGGGGTCAGCCCGGCGGACCACCCCCGTCGGCGCTCCAGGCGGCGTGCGCCCGCGCCCACTGGGGGCCCCAGCCGGTCTCCGGGTCCGTGATCCGCCGGACGAACCGTTCGACGAACGCCGTCTCGGCCTCCAGGAGCGCGAGCCGATACTCCTCCTCGACGACGAACAGCTCCGGCATGCCGGAGCCCACCGTGTCCTCGATCAGGGCGGCGATCTCCGCGCGCTGCGCGGCGAGCCGTTCCAGCCGCCTGCGCAGCAGCTCCACGACCTGGTCCGGCGGCAGCGCGCCGATCAGCGACAGCGCGGCCACGAACCCCGGATACTCGTGCTTCGGCTGCTCCACCAGCTCGCTGAGCCAGTCACGCAGCTCCCGCCGCCCTTCGTCGGTGAGCCCGTACACGGTCCGCTCCGGCAACTGTCCCTGCCGGCTCGTGCCGACCTCGACGATGAGCCCGGCGCGGGCCAGCTGACCGACGACCATGTAGAGCGAGCCGTGGTTGTACTTGATGCTGCGGGCGTCCCCGTGCTCGCGCAGGGTCCGGCCGAGCTCGTACGGGTGCATGGGACGCCGGCTCAGATAGGACAGGACGGCCAGCGCCAGCAGGTTTCCCACTTTGCGCTTCCCCGCCATCACGCCTCCTGTAGTCAGGATCAACTATCCGGCGTCGGCTAGTCGATGTCAACTACTTCGCCGAGCCCTCCAAGGGAGCGGACCACGCTGCCGAAGGTCAGCCGCCGGGAGTCGGGGTGACGGACGGGGCGGGAGCGGCGGGCGCCGGCATGCCCGGGAAGGCCGTGGTGACGCCCCGGTGGAAGGAGTGGGCCCGGACCACCGCCTCCTGCACGGCCACCGCCGCGTAGCGCCGCAGCGCGGTGTCCCCGGCCGCCACCAGCTCCAGATAGGACGCGGTGAGCCCGGTCTCGACGTGGGCCGCGAGCCGGGAGGCCGCCGCAGCGCTCGACGGGACGGACGGCAGCGCGTAGGAGGCCTGGGCCTCGCTGGGCTGCCCGCCGCGGGCGGTGATGAGGCGGCGCAACTGGTCGCGGCGGTCGCGGTGCGCGTCGAAGGCGCGGGTGAGGCGGGTGCGCAGGGAGCCGGTGGTGCGGGCGCCCATCAGGCCGTACGCGAAGACCGCGGCGTGCTCGGCCGAGAGCGCCTTGCGGAGCTTCTCGACGTCTCCAGGATCGCCGTGGGCGCCGGCGGCAGGCGGCCGGGGCGGCTTGACGACGGAGGCGGCGTGCAGGGCCTCGCAGGCGCCGATGCTCGCCACCAGCTGGGCCAGGGCGGGCGCCACACCCGCGAGCTGGGCGGGCCGCCGCGCCGCCGCCTCGCGCTCCAGCGCCCGCAGCCGCGACAGCGTCATCTTGGGCGCGGCCGTGGCGGTGGGGGAGACCGACGCCGTGGCCGACGCTGTAGCCGACGGGCTGGCGGCCGGGCTGGGGGACTGCGCGGGAGGCCGGGCGGTCAGCCCGGGGAAGCGTCGCCGCAGCTCGGCCAGGTGGGCGAGGTGGCGGTCGCGATAGGCGGTGAGCTTGCCGCCGTCGGCGATCAGCGCCGCGTAGAGCGCGATCGTCCGCTCCTTGTCGGCGATGAGGACGCGGGCGAGCGCCTGCTCGGGGGTGTCGCGTACCGGCTGGGGGTCGGGCGGCGCGCTGCAGCCCGCGAGCAACGCCACGGCGGCCCCGCCCGCCAGCAGGGCTCGCCTGGAGAGGTGAGGCTGGCGCACGAGCAGGACCTTTCACTGTTGCGGACTGCAGAGAGCATCGTACGGGCTGGCACCCCCGCACGCGGTCAGGCGCGGCGTGTGCGGGGATCACGGCGAGCGGGGTGAGTGACGCTCTGCGCAGGCCGCCGAACAGATAGGGTGTCAACTGTCGTCGCTGGCCGAGCGGGCCGGCGGCGCTGAGCCAGTGGCGAGGTCCGCCCGGCTGTGACTCGACAATAGGGGAGGTCGATATGGGCAGCGCGTCACCCCGCGACCACCTGATGAAGCTCCTGGAGCCCGTGGTCGCCGCTGAGGGCCTCGACCTGGAGGACGTGACGGTCACCAAGGCCGGCAAGCGGCGGCTGCTCCGTGTGGTCGTCGACCGTGACGGCGGCGTGAGCCTCGACGACGTGGCCGACGTGAGCCAGGCCGTCTCGGCGGCCCTCGACGAGGACGACGCGATGGGCGCCGCTCCCTACACGCTCGAGGTGTCCTCGCCCGGGGTCGACCGTCCGCTGACCGAGCCGCGCCACTGGAGGCGCGCCGCCAAGCGGCTGGTCAAGGCGGAGATGCGAGACGGCGGCCTCATCGAGGGCAGGGTGTTGTCAGCCGACGACGCCGGAGTCGACCTCGAGGTCGACGGCGCCGCTCGCAGGCTCGACTATCAAGACCTGGCCCGCGGGCGGGTGCAGGTGGAGTTTCGCCGCATCGACGACGTCGACGGCGACGAGGGCTAGGGGGAGCCTCGTGGACATCGACATGAGCGTCCTGCGCAGCCTGGAGCGGGAGAAGGACATCTCCTTCGACCTGGTCGTCAAGGCCATCGAAGACGCGCTGCTGATCGCCTACTTCCGCACCGAGGGAGCCGGCGCCAAGGCGCGCGCCGAGCTCGACAAGGCGACCGGCCACGTCACGATCTGGGCGGCCGAGCTCGACGAGGACGGCGAGATCGCGCGCGAGTACGACGACACTCCGGGCAACTTCAGCCGGATCGCGGCCACCACCGCCAAGCAGGTCATCCTGCAGCAGCTGCGCGACGCCGAGGACGAGATCAACTTCGGCGAGTTCGCCAGCCGCGAGGGCGAGCTGGTCTCCGGCGTGATCCAGCAGGGCAAGGATCCGCGGGTGGTGCTGGTCGACCTCGGCAAGATCGAGGCCGTCCTGCCCGCCCACGAGCAGGTGCCGGGCGAGGAATACACCCACGGCGAGCGCATCCGCGCGTACGTGGTGCAGGTGAAGAAGGGCCACAAGGGCCCATCCGTCACGCTCTCGCGCACCCACCCGGGCCTGGTGAAGAAGCTGTTCGCGCTGGAGGTGCCGGAGATCGCCGACGGCACCGTCGAGATCGCCGCGGTGGCGCGCGAGGCCGGCCACCGCACCAAGATCGCCGTACGGTCGCGCAAGCCCGGCGTCAACGCCAAGGGCGCCTGCATCGGCCCGATGGGCTCGCGGGTGCGCAACGTGATGACCGAGCTGCACGGCGAGAAGATCGACATCATCGACTGGTCCGAGGACCCTGGTGAGTTCGTCGGGAATGCCCTGTCGCCCGCCCGTGTTTCCCATGTCGAGGTTCTCGATCTCGACGGACGGGTGGCCCGGGTCATCGTGCCCGACTACCAGCTCTCGCTGGCCATCGGCAAGGAAGGGCAGAATGCCCGGCTTGCCGCGCGGCTGACAGGCTGGCGGATCGACATCCGTCCCGACACCCAGGCAGAGGATGCCGCCGGTTCCGTAGATGCGTCGACACGGTAATCTGGAATATGGTTGCCACGCGGCCCCACAGCGCACCTGTGTGGGCTGCAGGGTTCGCACGGACAAGTCCGAGCTGCTCCGACTGGTGCTGGTCGAGGACCAGGTGGTCCCCGACCAGCGAGGACGGCTTCCTGGCAGGGGTGCATCGCTGCACCCGTCCATGAACTGTCTGGAGCTCGCCGAGCGTCGCCGGGCGTTCCCGCGCGCGTTTCGCGTGCCGGGGCCGCTCGACGTCTCGCGCGTGCGGGCACACCTGAAGGAGAACCACGAAATGTCATGTAGGACGCCGAGTTGATGGGGCGGAGTCAGATTGCTATGAGCGCCTGATGAGCACGCGGCGATGAAGACGTCAAGGTAGCGACGGTCCGGACGGCACAGCCAGCCTCCCGGGCCGAGTTAGGGAGTGCAGTGGCGAAGGTCCGGGTATACGAGCTCGCTAAGGAGTTCGGCGTAGAGAGCAAGGTCGTCATGGCCAAGCTCCAGGAGATGGGGGAGTTCGTCCGTTCGGCGTCCTCCACCATCGAAGCGCCGGTGGTCCGCAGGCTCACCGAAGCTCTGGGTGCGTCGAAGGGCGCGCCCTCGAGGGGCGGCGGTTCGCCGTCCCGCAAACCGCAGCCGCCGAAGGCTGCCCCCCGGCCGGCGGACAGCCAGGCCGGAAACGGCGCCCCTCAGGCGTCGGTCCCCTCATCACCTCCGCGTCCCGGGCCCAAGCCCGGTCCGCGTCCCGGCCCGGCAGGCGGCACGCCTCGCCCGCCGGTGCCGATGCCGCAGCAGCAGCAGCAGCCACCGCAGCCGCAGCAGCAGCCGCGACAGGAGCCCGAGGCCGCCCGCGGCGAGGCGCCCAGCGCCCCGCAGGCCCGGTTCGACACCGGCCAGCAGCGGCCGACGCCCGGCCCGCGTCCCGGTCCCGCGGCCCGTCCCGGCCCCAAGCCGGGTCCGGCCCCGCGTCCCGGCGCCGGCCGTGAGGGTGGCGGCGCCGCGCAGGCTCCGCGCCCCGGCGGCGCGCCGTCGGACCGCGGCCCGCGTCCCGGCCCCAAGCCGGGCCCGCGCGGCCCGCGTCCCGGCAACAACCCGTTCTCGTCCAACGCGAGCGGCATGGGCCAGGCGCGCCCGCGTCCCGGTGGCAACCGTGACGGTGCGGGCGCGGGCCCGCGCGACCGTCGCGACGGTCCGCCGCGTGACGGCGCCGCTCCGCGCCCGCCGCAGGGTCGCGGCGGCGACAGGCCCACGCCCGGTCCGCGTCCCGGCCCGCCCGGTGCGGCAGGTCCGCGTCCGGGTCCCGGCGCCGGTGGCCCGCGTCCCGGTCCTGGTGCGGGTGGCCCGCGTCCGGGTGGCCCGCGTCCCAACCCGATGATGATGCCGCAGGGCCGTCCGTCCGGCCCCGGTGGCGGCGGTGGCCGTCCCGGTGGTCCCGGCGGCGGCGGTGGCGGCCGTCCGGGTGGCGGTGGCCGTCCGGGTGGCGGTGGCGGTCGTCCCGGTGGCGGCGGCGGTTTCGCCGGTCGCCCGGGTGGCGGCGGTCAGCGCACGGGCACCGGCGGTCCCGGCGGCGGCGGCGGTTTCGCCGGCCGTCCCGGCGGTGGTGGCCGTGGTCGCGGTGGCGGCACGGCGGGCGCCTTCGGGCGTCCCGGTGGCCGTCCGGCCCGTGGCCGCAAGTCCAAGCGCCAGAGGCGCCAGGAGTTCGACAACATGTCGGCACCGGCGATCGGCGGCGTGCAGGTCGCTCGCGGCAACGGCGCGACGATCCGGCTGCCGCGCGGCGCCTCGCTGTCCGACTTCGCCGACCGCATCGGGGCCAACCCCGCCGCGCTGGTGCAGATCATGCTGCACCTCGGCGAGATGGTGACGGCCACGCAGTCGGTCAACGAGGAGACGCTGCAGCTGCTCGGCGCCGAGCTGGACTACAACATCCAGGTCGTCAGCCCCGAGGAGGAGGACCGCGAGCTTCTCGAGGCCTTCGACATCGAGTTCGGCGAGAACGAGGGCGACGAGGCCGACCTGGCCGCGCGGCCGCCGGTGGTGACCGTCATGGGTCACGTCGACCACGGTAAGACCAAGCTGCTCGACGCCATCCGCAAGACCAACACGGCGGCGCGCGAGGCGGGTGGCATCACCCAGCACATCGGCGCCTACCAGGTCACCACCGAGCACGAAGGCCAGGAGCGCAGGGTCACCTTCATCGACACCCCGGGTCACGAGGCGTTCACCGCCATGCGTGCCCGAGGCGCGAAGTCCACGGACATCGCGGTGCTGGTGGTCGCGGCCGACGACGGTGTCAAGCCGCAGACGATCGAGGCGCTCAACCACGCCCAGGCGGCCGACGTGCCGATCGTGGTCGCGGTCAACAAGGTCGACAAGGAGGGCGCCGACCCGAGCAAGGTCAGGGCCCAGCTCACCGAGTACGGCCTGGTGGCCGAGGAGTACGGCGGCTCGACGCTGTTCGTCGACATCTCCGCGCTCAAGGGCCAGGGCATCGAGAACCTCCTCGAGGCCATCCTGCTGACCGCGGACGCCGAGCTCGACCTGCGCGCCAACCCGACGATGGACGCTCAGGGCATCGCGATCGAGGCCTACCTCGACAAGGGGCGCGGCCCGGTGGCGACGGTCCTGGTCCAGCGCGGCACGCTCCGCGTCGGCGACTCGATCGTCTGTGGCGAGGCCTACGGCCGCGTCCGGGCGATGCTCGACGACACCGGCGAGCCGGTGGAGGAGGCCACCCCGTCGCGTCCCGTCCTGGTGATGGGTCTGACGGCGGTGCCGAGCGCGGGTGACAACTTCATCGTGGTCACCGACGACCGGATGGCCCGGCAGATCGCCCAGCAGCGCGCGGCGCGCAAGCGCAGCGCCGACATGGCGAAGTCGAGCCGCCGCCTCACCCTCGAGGAGCTGTTCAGCGACCTCGAGAAGGGCCGCGTGGACGAGCTCAAGCTCATCATCAAGGGTGACGTGTCCGGTTCGGTGGAGGCGCTGGAAGACGCGCTGCTCAAGATCGACGTCGGCGACGAGGTCAGGCTCCGTGTCCTGCACCGCGCCGTCGGTGCGATCACCGAGTACGACGTCAACCTCGCCGTCGCCGACGACAACGCGGTCATCATCGGCTTCAACGTGCGCCCCGAGCCTCGGGCGCGCGACCTGGCCGAGCGCGAGGGCGTCGACATCCGCTACTACTCGATCATCTACCAGGCGATCGAGGAGATCGAGGCGGCGCTCAAGGGCATGCTCAAGCCCGAGTTCGAAGAGGTCCAGATGGGCACGGCGGAGGTCCGCGAGGTCTTCAAGGTGCCGAAGATCGGCAACGTCGCCGGTTCGCTGGTCCGTTCGGGCGTGATCACCCGCAACAGCAAGGCCAGGCTGATCCGCGACGGCGTCGTCATCGCGGACAACCTGACCGTCTCGTCGCTGCGCCGGTTCAAGGATGACGCGACCGAGGTCCGTGAGGGCTTCGAGTGCGGCATCGGCGTCGGCTACAACGACATCAGGATCGACGACGTCATCGAGACGTTCGAGATGCGGGAGAAGCCGCGGGCCTGATCCGTGGCCGGGCGCCCGGCGGGCCATCCGCCGGGCGCCTTCCGCGCGTCCGGGCCGGTCTCCGCCGCACCGGCCCGGCGTGCGCTCGACACCAGTGCAAGCGGCGGTTGCCAACGATGTATGTGGGTGCCCTGACCCTGGACATCCTGCTCGGCGACGTGCACTCGCTGAAGCAGAAGCGATCCGTCGTGCGTCCCCTGGTCGCCGAGCTGCACCGGCGCTTTCCCGCCGTGGCCGTGGCCGAGGTCGGCCATCTCGACCTGCACAGGCGGGCCGAGGTCGGCGTCGCGGTGATCTCCGCCTCCGCGGGTAACTGCAAAGAGGTGATGGACGCCTGCGAGCGGCTGGTGGCCTTCCGCCCCGAGATCGAGCTCCTGTCCGCCAGGCAGCGGCTCTACAACGACGATGACTGAACGAAAGCACGACCGCTCGTCGTGCGTGAGGGGGAGCGAACATGGTGGATGCAGCACGAGCACGCAAGCTCGCCGACCGCATCCAGCAGATCGTCGCCGAGATGCTGGAGCGCCGGATCAAGGACCCGCGTCTGGGCTTCGTCACCGTGACGGACACGCGGATCACCGCCGACCTGCGCGAGGCGACGGTCTTCTACACGGTGTTCGGCTCCGACGCCGAGCGCGCCGACAGCGCGGCCGCCCTGGAGAGCGCCAAGGGCGTCATCAGGTCCGAGGTGGGCCGTCAGACCGGCGTGCGTTTCACTCCGACGCTGACGTTCAAGCACGACCCGCTGCCCGACAGCGCCCGCCAGCTCGACGATCTGATCTCGGCGGCGCGCGCGCGTGACGCCGAGGTGGCGAAGCGGGCGCAGAGCGCCTCCTACGCCGGCGAGTCCGACCCCTACCGCAAGCCGGAAGAGGACGAGCAGGACGGGCCTTCGGCGCTGTGACCCCCGACGTGCGCGACAGACCGGGCCGTCCGGCCAGGAGCGGTTCCGTCACGGTGTCCGAGGACGCCTGGGAACGGGCGGTCGGTCTCATCTCCGAGGCCGACGAGGTCGCGCTGGCCTGCCACATCTCGCCGGACGGCGACGCGCTCGGCTCGATGCTCGCCGTCGGGTTCGTGCTGCGCTCGATGGGCAAGCGGGTGGCCGCCTCCTTCGGTGACCACGACTTCACCGTGCCGCGCCTGCTCCGCTTCCTGCCGGGGCAGGACATGCTGGTGCCCCCCGACCGCTACCCGGCCGAGCCCGACCTCATGATCACCTTCGACTCGCCGTCGATCGCCCGGCTGGGGCTGCTGGAGGGCAGCGTCCGCCGGGCCCGCACGCTCATCGTGGTCGACCACCACCCGTCCAACGAGGGGTTCGGCACCGTCGACCTCATCGACGCCCGGGCGGCGGCCACCGCGATGCTCGCCGAGCAGCTCATCTACCGGCTCGGCGGCTCGCTCGACCGCGACATCGCCACCTGCCTGTACGCGGGGCTGGTCACCGACACCGGCTCGTTCCGCCACTCCTCGACCAGCCCGGCCGCACACCAGATGGCGGCCCGGCTGGTGGCCACCGGCCTGCACACCGACGAGATCGCCAGGGAGCTGTGGGACCGCGCCCCGTTCGGCTATCTCAAGGTGCTGGCCGCGGCGCTCGGCCGGGTGACGCTCGACGACGGCCTGGTGTGGACCTACGTGACGCGGGTCGACCGGGCCGCGTACGGGCTCCCGTACACCGAGCTCGAAGGCATCATCGACGTGGTGCGGCGCACCGACGAGGCCGACGTGGCGGCGGTGCTCAAGGAGGACGACCAGGGCGCCTGGCAGGTGTCGACCCGTTCCAAGGGCCGCATCGACGTGGCGCACGTGTGCGCCGCGCTGGGCGGCGGCGGCCACCACAACGCGGCCGGTTTCACCTCGTACGACAGCCCCGAGGCCACGATGGCGAAGTTCAGGGCCCTGCTGAGAGAGGCGTGATGGCCGAAAGCGGCTTGATCATCGTCGACAAACCCGCCGGTTGGACGTCCCACGACGTGGTGGCCAGGCTGCGCCGCCTGGCGGGCACCCGCCGGGTCGGGCACGCCGGCACGCTCGACCCGATGGCGACCGGCGTGCTCGTGGTCGGCGTGGAGAAGGCGACCAGGCTGCTCGGTCACCTGGCGCTGACCGAGAAGGTGTACGAGGCCACGATCCGGCTGGGTGTGGGCACGAACACCGACGACGCCGAGGGCGAGGTCACCGCGACCGCTTCGGCCGCGGACGTGGCCGAGGAGGCGATCCGGGCGGGCGTGGCCGCGCTCACCGGTGAGATCATGCAGGTCCCGCCCCAGGTCAGCGCCATCAAGGTCGACGGCAAGCGGGCCTACAAGCTGGCCCGCGCAGGCGAGGGGGTCGAGCTGGCCGCCCGGCCGGTGACCGTGCACGAGTTCGCGGTCACCGAGGTCCGCCGGCAGCCGGACTTGGTCGACGTCGACGCCACCGTGCGCTGCTCGTCCGGCACCTACATCAGGGCGCTGGCCCGCGACCTCGGCGGCGCGCTCGGCGTCGGCGGGCACCTGACGGCGCTGCGCCGCACCCGCGTCGGCCCGTACGGGCTCGACCAGGCCAGGACTCTCGACCAGCTCGCCGAGAAGTGCGAGATCCTGCCGATCGGCGAGGCGGTGGCGGCGGCGTTCCCGCGCAGGGACGTGAGCCTGGAGGAGGCCAGGGTGGTCATGCACGGCGGGCGGCTGCCCGCGGCCGGTCTGGGCAAGGGCCCGATCGGCATGTTCGGCCCCGACGGCGAGCTGCTGGCGTTGGTGGAGGAGCAGGGCCGGATGGCCAAGCCGCTGGCGGTCTTCGTCTCCGCCTAGACGGGCTTGCGCGCCACCATGATGTCGCGCACGATCGCCTGGTCGACCCAGTGTTCGAAGTCGGGGTAGGCGACCACGTCGAGGCCGGCACCGGTGAGGATGGCGGCCAGCTCGTCCCGGCCGCCCCCGTAGGTGTTCCAGGAGACGCCCAGAGCGCCGCCGGGCCTCAGCAGCTCGGCCCAGACCGGCGTGGCCTGCTCCAGCAGCTCCAGCGGGCTGCGCGACAGCCCGCCGCCGCCCTTGCTGCCGTGCTGCACCCCGTAGGGGGCGTCGGTGACGACGGCGTGGAACGAGCCGGGCTTGAAGAACTCCCGGGCGCGCAGGGTGTCGGCGTTGACCACGGTGACCTTCTGGGTGTCGCCCGCCTTGTAGGCCTCCTTGGTGGTGCCGAACACCACGTCCAGCCGCCGCCCGGCCAGCGCCCGCTGCCGGCGCACCGGCACGGTCTCGGCGGTGTGCTTGAGCCGCTTGTTCTTCAGCCAGGTGCGCAGGAAGCCGGAGTAGGCCTCGAAGTCCTTGCCGTCGTGGTCGAGCCCGTAGGCGTCGTAGCCGTACATGAGCGCCTGGTTGAGGGTGGTGCCGCGGCCGCACAGCGGGTCGAACACGGAGAGCGCGCCGCCGAGCGGGAAGTCGGAGGCCAGCACGGTGACGTTGAGCAGCAGCTTGGTGAAGTGCTCGTTGGTCTTGCCAGCGTACTTCTGGATCGTGATCAGGTCGCTGCTCAGCCGGTCGAGCGGGTCGAGCTCCACCGGACGCAGCAGCTCGCCCTCCACCCCGAACAGGGCGTAGACCGACGACAGGTTGGACAGCAGCGCCACGTCCGGGCCGGAGAGCGGCTCCGCCGTCTCGAACGTGACGTAGGGCAGCCCGCCGATGCGGGTCTCCTCGATGGCCCGCACGCCGGCCGCCAGCCCGCGCTCGGCGAAGACGTCCAGCTCGGCGCGGGTGAGGCGGGGCGCGCTGTCGGCGTAGACCCGGTTGAAGGCAGGCAGGATCAGCAGCGCGTATCGAGGCATGCAGCGGATCGTACCGCCCTCGGTTGCGAGGTACGGGCCCGCGCATGGCAGGCTTGGAGGGTTGATCCTGGGATGAGCGAATGGGGCCGGGTGTGCGTGAATCGGAGAGGTCAGTCGTCACCATCGGCGTGTTCGACGGCGTGCATCGCGGCCATCGGCAGGTGGTCCGGCGGGCCGTCGAGGTCGCCCGCGAGCGTGGCCTGCGCACGGTCGCGCTGACCTTCGAGCCGCCGCCCGAGGAGGTCGTGCGGCCCGGCTACCGGCCGCTGCGCCTGGTCAGCGCCAAGCGCAGGTCCGAGCTGCTGCGCGAACTGGGCGTGGACGAGGTGGTCGTGCTGCCTTTCACACTGGAGACGGCCGAGCTGAGCCCGGCAGAGTTCGCGCAGGGCGTGCTCGCCGACCGGCTGCGGGCGGGGGCGGTCGTGGTGGGGGCGGACTTCACGTTCGGCCACCAGGCCGCGGGTGACGTCGAGACGCTGCGCGCGCTGGGCGAGAAGTACGACTTCACGGCCGAGGGGGTGCCGCTGGTCCAGGGCGTCTCCTCGACGCTGATCCGCGAGCGGCTGGTGGCGGGCGACGTCGCCGGCGCCGCCGCCGACCTGGGCAGGCCGCACCGCGTCGAGGGCGTGGTGGTGCGCGGCTACCAGCGGGGGCGGCAACTCGGCTTCCCGACCGCCAACGTCGAGTCGCCGCCGCAGACCGCGATCCCCGCCGACGGGGTCTACGCGGGCTGGCTGGAGTGCGTGCCGGTGGCCAACCTGCCCGCGCTCTACGAGGATGAGCGCTGGCCGGCCGCGATCTCGGTCGGCACCAACCCGACGTTCGAGGGGGTGCCGCGCACGGTCGAGGCGTACGCGCTCGACCGCGACGACCTGGAGCTGTACGGGGTGCACGTGGCGGTCGACTTCGCCGCCAGGCTGCGGGGCAACACCCGGTTCGACTCGATCGAGGAGCTCGTCGACCAGATCCACGCCGACGTCGACCAGGCCCGCCGCCTCACGTCCTGACCCGCAGCCCCTCCAGCAGCCCCGACAGCGCGGCCAGCGTGTCGTCCAGGTCGCCGGGGCCGGCCTCCGACTGGGCCAGCCACAGCACCGCCTCGTTCATCGCCCCCGACAGCAGGCGGGTGAGCGGGGCGACCGGCCGGGCCGTGATCGTGCCCGACGCGGCGAGCGCCGTCAGCGCCTCGGCCAGATGGCGGGCGGAGGCGGCCTCGTCCATCGCCCGCCACTCGTTCCAGCCGAGCACGGCGGGGCCGTCGATGAGCATGATCCGCTGCACGTCCGGGTGGGCGGCGGCCCGCACGAACGCGGAGCACCCCGCCTTGAGCTGATCCCACGGGTCGGGTTCGGCGTCGGCCTCGGCCGCCACCCTGGCCCCCACCTCCTGCTGCACCTCCTCCAGCACGGCGCGGAACAGCGCCGCCTTGCCGTCGAAGTGGTGGTAGAGCGCGCCCTTGGTCACTCCCGCCTCGCGCACGATCTCGGCCAGTCCCACCGCGGCGTAGCCCCTGCCCGCGAAGAGCCGTCTGCCCACCGTCACCAGCGTGCGCCTGGTCTCCTCGCGTTGTTCGGCTCGGGTTCTCGTCATCGCGCGCCTCCAGTTGACATACCGACGGTATGCGAACTAGCGTACCTTGACATACCAGTGGTATGTGAAATGGAGGCATCATGGAGCTCACCAGCTTCTATCCGGTGATCTGCACCGACAAGGTGGCCGAATCGCGTGACTTCTACGTGGGGCTGTTCGGGTTCGAGGTCACCTTCGAGGCCGACTGGTACGTCAGCCTCAGGCGTGGCACGTACGAGCTGGCCCTGCTCGACCACGCGCACCCCACGCTGCCCGAGGCGTACCGCAACAGGGCGGCGGGGCTGCTGCTCAACTTCGAGGTCGGCGACGCGGACGCGGAGTGGGAGCGGCTCGTCACGGGCGCGGGGCTGAGGGCCGAGCTGCCGCTGCGCAGCGAGGACTTCGGCCAGCGGCACTTCATCGTGGCCGACCCCAACGGGGTGCTCATCGACGTCATCCAGCCGATCGAGCCCACTGGAGAGTACGCGGCCCAGTACGTCTAGAGAGCTTGAGCGCGGCATCCGCTCCGTGGTGGTAACCTTACATGTCGGCTCTGTGACGGCGGCGCCGCGCGCTGCCCTAAGGCCTTCCTGCGGCGACTGTAGGCACGCACGGTCGTTCGCACATTCGCATCCGCGCGTGCCCGTAGCTCAAAGGAGAGCCGTGTCTCTCGACACCGCTGCCAAGAAGTCCATCATCGCCGAGTACGCGACGACCGATGGTGACACCGGGTCGCCCGAGGTGCAGATCGCGCTGCTGAGCAAGCGCATCAGCGAGCTGACCGAGCACCTCAAGACCCACAAGCACGACCACCACAGCCGTCGGGGTCTGCTGCTCCTCGTGGGCCGCCGTCGCCGTCTGCTGAAGTACCTGCAGAAGGTCGACATCGCGCGTTACCGTGCGCTGATCGAGCGGCTCGGCCTGCGCCGATAGCATGGAAAGGGAGCGGCGGACTCGCCGCTCCCTTCTCATATGGGTCCGGCGAGTCCTGCGGCCGAGAGCCGCCCGCCTGACGTACAACTGAATATCCGAGACACTGAGAGCCCCCGCGTCCGCTCAGCACCACGCGACCCGCGACGCCTGCGGGCCGGTCCTCGGTAGTGGCTTCCGGTAACCAGACCGGGCGCTTCGATCGAAGACCGGCGCTGCACCTACTGACGGGAAGTCCGCCACAGCCTTTCACCGGACACGACGGTGGGGAGGCGCATTCCCGTCAAGCACGAGGGTGCCGGTGAAAAGGGCGCGGGAGACCGACTGACCAAGGAGGTCCCCCGTGGAGGGTGTCCACACCGCTGAAGCCGTCATCGACAACGGCTCGTTCGGCACACGCACGATCCGGTTCGAGACCGGACGCCTCGCGCGGCAGGCGGCCGGCAGTGCCGTCGCCTATCTCGACAACGACACGATGGTGCTGTCCGCGACCACCGCGTCCAAGCAGCCGAGGGAGAACCTCGACTTCTTCCCGCTCACCGTGGACGTCGAGGAGCGCATGTACGCCGCGGGCCGCATCCCCGGCTCGTTCTTCCGCCGTGAGGGCCGTCCGTCCGAGGACGCCATCCTCACCTGCCGGCTGATCGACCGGCCGCTGCGCCCGTCGTTCGTCAAGGGCCTGCGCAACGAGATCCAGGTGGTCGCCACCATCCTGGCGCTCAACCCCGAGCACCTCTACGACGTGGTGGCGATCAACGCCGCCTCGCTGTCGACCCAGCTCGCCGGCCTGCCGTTCTCCGGCCCGATCGGCGGCGTCCGCGTCGCCCTCATCGAGGGCCAGTGGGTGGCCTTCCCGACCCACCACGAGCTGGAGCGGGCCACGTTCGACATGGTCGTGGCCGGACGGGTGCTCGCCGACGGCGACGTCGCCATCATGATGGTGGAGGCCGAGTCCACCCGCGACACGCTCAAGCTGGTCGCCGAGGGCGCGGTCGCGCCCACCGAGGAGACCGTGGCCGAGGGCCTGGAGGCCGCCAAGCCGTTCATCAAGGTGCTGTGCGAGGCGCAGGGCCGGATCGCGCAGGTCGCCGCCAAGGAGACCGCCGAGTATCCGCTGTTCCTCGACTACCAGGACGACGTCCTGGCCGCCGTGGAGTCCGCGGTGAAGAACGAGCTCGCCGCCGCGCTCACCATCGCCGCCAAGCAGGAGCGCGAGAACGAGCTCGACAGGGTCAAGGCACTGGCCGCGGAGAAGCTGCTGCCCGAGTTCGAGGGTCGCGAGAAGGAGATCTCCGCCGCCTTCCGCTCGTTGATGAAGAAGCTCATGCGCGAGCGCGTCATCAAGGAGGGCACGCGCATCGACGGCCGCGGCACCAAGGACATCCGCGCCCTGTCGGCCGAGGTCCACGTGGTGCCCCGGGTGCACGGCTCGGCCCTGTTCGAGCGCGGCGAGACCCAGATCATGGGCATCACCACGCTTAACATGCTGCGCATGGAGCAGGTCATCGACACGCTCAACCCCGAGCGGACCAAGCGCTACATGCACAACTACAACTTCCCGCCCTACTCCACCGGTGAGACCGGCCGGGTGGGCTCGCCCAAGCGCCGCGAGATCGGCCACGGCGCGCTCGCCGAGCGGGCGCTGATCCCGGTCCTGCCGTCGCGCGAGGAGTTCCCCTACGCGATCCGCCAGGTCTCCGAGGCGCTCGGCTCCAACGGCTCGACCTCGATGGGCTCGGTCTGCGCCTCCACGATGGCGCTGCTCGACGCCGGTGTGCCGCTCAAGGAGATGGTCGCGGGCATCGCGATGGGCCTCATCGGCGAGGGCGACACCTACGTCACCCTGACCGACATCCTCGGCGCCGAGGACGCCATGGGCGACATGGACTTCAAGGTCGCCGGCACCAGGGACGTCATCACCGCCCTGCAGCTCGACACGAAGCTCGACGGCATCCCCGCCTCGGTCCTGGCCGGCGCGCTCAAGCAGGCCAAGGGCGCCAGGCTGGCGATCCTGGAGGTGATGCAGGAGGCCATCGACTCCCCGGCGGAGATGAACCCGACGGCACCGCGCATCATCACCATCAAGGTCCCGGTCGACAAGATCGGCGAGGTCATCGGCCCGAAGGGCAAGATGATCAACCAGATCCAGGACGACACCGGCGCCGAGATCACCATCGAGGACGACGGCACGATCTACATCGGCGCCACCGACGGCCCGTCGGCCGAGGCCGCGCGGTCGGCGATCAACGCGATCGCCAACCCGCACATGCCGGAGGTCGGCGAGCGCTACCTGGGCACGGTCGTGAAGATCGCCGCCTTCGGCGCGTTCGTCTCGCTCATGCCCGGCAAGGACGGCCTGCTGCACGTCTCCCAGATCCGCAAGCTGCACGGCGGCAAGCGCATCGAGAACGTCGAGGACGTCATGAGCGTCGGCGAGAAGGTCCAGGTGGAGATCGCCGAGATCGACCAGCGGGGCAAGCTGTCGCTGGTGCCCGTCGAGGTCATCGAGAAGGAGGCCGCCGAGAAGGAGGCCAGGGGCGACTCCGGCCAGCCCGAGGACTCGGCGTCCGACGGCGGCGACAAGGCCGACCGCCCGCGCCGCACCCGCACCCGGGTCCGCGCCCGCGGCGCCGGCTCCGAGGGCGACGACCGCAACTCGTGACGGTGACAATCAGCACCGGCGCCAAGGTGACGGGGCCGGCCAGGGAGGTCGCGTGACCACCACCACGCTGCACGCCGGCCGCGACGGGGCCGGGGTGGTCAAGCGCACCACCCTCCCCGGCGGGCTGCGCGTGGTGACCGAGACCATGCCGACCGTGCGCAGTGTCGCGGTCGGCATGTGGGTCGGCATCGGCTCGCGCGACGAGGCCCCCGAGCACATGGGGGCCACCCACTTCCTCGAACACCTGCTGTTCAAGGGCACGCCCACGAGGGACGCCATGGAGATCTCGGCGTCCATCGAGGGCATCGGCGGCGAGATCAACGCCTTCACCGCCAAGGAGTACACCTGCTACTACGCGCGGGTGCTCGACGAGGACCTGCCGATCGCGGTGGACGTCCTCGCCGACGTGGTGACCAGCTCGCTCGTGGACCCCGAGGACGTCGAGTCCGAGCGTGGCGTGATCCTGGAGGAGATCGCCATGCACGACGACGACCCGTCCGACGTGGTGCACGAGCAGTTCGCCGCGGCGCTCTACGGCGACTCGCCGATAGGCCGGCCGATCCTCGGCACGGTCGAGTCCATCAACACCCTCGGACGCGACCGGATCGCCGAGTACTACCGCCGCTACTATCAGCCGCCGCGCACCGTCGTCTCCGTGGCGGGGAACATCCGCCACGAGGAGGTCGTGGAGCTGGTGGCGCGGGCGTACGAGCGGGCGGGCGTCCTCGCGGGCCCCGCCGCCTCGGCCCCGCCGCGCACCAGCGGCCCCGGCGCGGAGTCCCGCTCCGGCGTGCGCCTGCTCGACCGGCCGACCGAACAGGCCAACCTGGTGCTCGGCACGACCGGCATCGCCCGCACCGACGACCGGCGGTTCGCGCTCGGCGTGCTCAACGCCGCGCTCGGCGGCGGCATGTCGTCGCGGCTCTTCCAGGAGATCAGGGAGAAGCGCGGCCTGGCCTACTCCGTCTACAGCTACACCTCCGCCTACGCCGACACGGGCCAGTTCGGCATCTACGTCGGCTGCCTGCCCTCCAAGATCGACGACGTGCTCAAGATCTGCCGGGACGAGGTGTCCAGGGTCGTGGCCGACGGCCTGACCGAGGAGGAGATCGTCCGGGGCAAGGGCCAGATGCGCGGCGGTCTCGTGCTCGGCCTGGAAGACACCGGCTCGCGCATGTCCCGCATCGGCAAGAACGAGCTGGTGTACGACGAGCTGCTGTCGGTCGACGAGGTGCTGGCCCGCATCGAGGCGGTGACCGCCAGGGAGCTCTCCGAGATCGCCGCGGACGTGCTCAACCGGCCGCTCACGCTCGCCGTGATCGGCCCGTACGGTGACAAGGACTTCTCTCACGCCATCACCTGACCCTCCGGGTATAGGGTTGACCCTGTGATCAAGGTAGGTGTGCTCGGCGCCCGCGGCCGCGTGGGCGTCGAGGTGTGCAAGGCGGTCGAGGCGGCGTCCGATCTGGAGCTGGTGGCCGCCGTCGACAAGGACGACCCGATCGAGGGCCTCGAAGGCGCCGAGGTGGTCGTCGACTTCACCCATCCCGGCGTGGTGATGGACAACCTGGAGTGGGCGATCGCGCACGGCATCCACCCCGTGGTCGGCACCACCGGGTTCGACGCCGAGCGGCTCGACACCGTGCGGGGCTGGCTGGCGAGCTCACCGGGCACCAACTGCCTGATCGCCCCCAACTTCGGCATCGCGGCCGTGCTCATGATGCACTTCGCCCAGCGGGCCGCCCGTCACTTCGAGTCCGTCGAGATCGTCGAGCTCCACCACCCCAACAAGGCCGACGCCCCTTCGGGCACCGCCCGGCGCACCGCCGAGCTGGTGGCCCAGGCCCGCGCCGAGGCCGGGGTGGGGCCGATGCCCGACGCCACCAGCTCCGAGCTCGACGGGGCGCGCGGCGCCGACGTCGACGGCGTCCGCGTCCACGCCGTCCGGCTGTCGGGGCTCATCGCCCACCAGGAAGTGCTGCTCGGCGGCGGCGGCGAGACCCTCACCATCCGTCACGACACGATGAACCGCGCCGCCTTCACCCCCGGCGTGCTGCTCGGGGTGCGGCGGGTCGGTGAGCTTCCCGGGCTGACCGTGGGCCTGGAGCGCCTGCTCGACCTCTGAGAAACGGGCCGTGCCCACCACCTCGGGCGAGGTCGGCGGGCACGGTCGAGGAGAGGGTCCCGGCGCCGCACAGCCGAGCCTACGATCATCAACCCTAATATCCGGAGGCGCCGGCCCCGGCACACGTGAGACCGTGTCGGCATGGTGCGATGGGCTGACGCCGGCGATCTTCCCGGCCTGGTCGCGGTGGAGGTCGCCGCCGACGGGCTGTTCGAGCAGGTGGGCATCACGTTCCCGCCCGGCACGACGATGATCGAGGAAGTGCGCGACCCGTCCTCGGTGCTGGTCGAGGGCGACCCGCCGGCCGGCTTCGCGCTTCTCGCCCGGGTCGACGGCAACCTCCACCTGGAGCAGCTCGCCGTCCACCCCGGCCGGATGCGGCAGGGCATCGGCGGGCGGCTGGTCGAGGCGATGCTGGATCACGCCCGCGCCTCCGGTGCGCCGGCGGTGACGCTGACGACGTTCAGGGACGTGCCGTGGAACGCGCCGTGGTACGAGCGCCACGGATTCAAGGTCTGGCCCGAGCCGTCGTGGGGGCCGGAGCTGCGCGAGCTGGTGCGGCGGGAGCGCGAGCTGGGCATCGAGGTCGCCCCGCGGGTGGTCATGGGGCTTTTCCTCAGCTGAGGGGCGCTGTCACGCCGCCGCCGGGTCAATCAGCGGGAGACGGGCGGCTGCCGGGGTTCCGGGTGGCGGGCGGGTCGCCGAAGTGGGGTGGAAGCGGAGGCTGGCCGGTGACCGCCTCCACGATGTCCGCGGCCACCTGGTGCACCTTCACGTTGCGCCGCTGGGAGCTGCGGCGCAGGATGTCGAAGGCGGCGGGGGCGGTGCACTGCCGCCGGGCCATGACGATGCCGAGCGCCTGGTCGATGATCGCCCGTGTGGTGAGGGCCTCGCGGAGCTGGGTGATGACCTCGTTCAGCCGGGCCGCCCGCAGCACGGCCTGGAACAGCACCTCGGCCTGCCCTGCCGTCACGGTGACGGCCGTCCGGGTCTCGGCGGGGAAGCCGCCGGCCCGCTCCGAGTAGAGGTTGATCGTGCCCTGGACGTGGCCGTCGAAGGCCAGCGGCTGCGCGTACACGCTTCGCACGCCGTGGGCGGCGAGCTCGGCCGCCGGGCCGGTCCAGCGCGGTTCGGACACCAGGTCGTCGGACCAGACGGCCTCGCCGCTCTTGATCGCGTCCAGGCACGGGCCCGCGCCGATGCTGAACTGCAGGGTGTCCAGGGCCACCGCGCCGGGCTCGGAGAACGCCACGGTGTAGGGGCCGCCGTCCCCGAGCAGGGCGACGCTGGTCAGTGTTTCGCCGGGTATGGCACGGGTCGTGACCGTGAGGATCTCGCGTAGCGGCTGCTCGAACTCTGCGGTCATGGTGAGGGTGCTCAGCGGGTCCAACGCCTTTTCCTCGGGTCTGCGAAGCCTCCGGACCAGTCATGAGGAACCTAGCCCCCGGCAGCCCGGCAGAGTGGTCAATCCCACAAATTGCAGTATTTACTCGTGCTTGTCATGGGCTGCCCCTGATGGAGAAAGCGTAACGTCCGAAGGTCAGAGAGAGACGGCCAGACCGATCGTCAGGAGCGCCCCGTACGCCATCTGCAGCTTGCCGGTCTGCTGCAGGGCTCCGATCAGCGCGGGGCCCACCGCGCCTGCGAGGACCGTACGGACCGGTGAGATCGCCAGCGGCGCCGCGAGCACCGCGAGCGCCGCCGCGGGCGCGAGCGGGACCATCGCCAGCGCGACCGCGAACGGCACGACCAGACAGGCCGCGTAGAGCGTACGGGTGCGCGGCGCGCCCAGCACGACCGCCAGCGTCCGCTTGCCCGACTCGCCGTCGGTGCCGACGTCGCGCAGGTTGTTGACCACCAGCATCGAGCACGACAGGAGCCCGACCGGGACCGACGCCGCCAGCGCCGCCCACGACAGCTGCTCGGTCTGTACGAACGCGGTGCCGACCACCGGCACCACGCCGAAGAACACGAACACGGCCGCCTCGCCCAGCGCGCGGTAGCCGTACGGGCGGCTGCCGCCGGTGTAGAACCAGGCGGCGGCGATCGCGGCGGCGCCCACCAGCAGCACCCACCACGCCCGCGTGACCACGACCAGGACCAGCCCGAGCACCGCCGCGGCGGCGAAGCAGCCCAGCGCCGCCGTCAGCACCTGGCGCGGGGTGGCGGCCCGCGAGCCCACCAGCCGCATCGGCCCGACCCGCTGGTCGTCGGTGCCGCGGATGCCGTCGCTGTAGTCGTTGGCGTAGTTGACGCCGATCTGCAGCAGCAGCGCCACGAGCAGTGCCAGCACCGCGCGCCACCAGCTGAAGCCGCCCTCGCCGATCGCCACGCCGGTGCCGGCCATGACCGGCACGATCGCGTTGGGCAGCGTGCGAGGACGGGCTCCCGCGAGCCATTGAGCAGGAGTTGCCATTCGGGAGAGACCTCTAGCTGATGTCGGTGGTGAGCCTGACCATGCGGATCGGGCGGCCCATGTCGAGCACCCGCTCGGCCATGTCTTCGCCCCAGCCCGCCGACTCCAGGAAACCGAGCACCGGGTAGTTGTCGGCGAACACCCAGGTGGCGATCTGCCGGTAGCCGTCCTCACGAAGATAGTCGACGGTGGCGTTGAGCAGGCGGCTGCCGTGGCCGCGCCGCACGAAGTCGGGGTCGACCAGCAGCGTCAGCATCTCGGCCACCTCGGTGGGGTCGAGGTCCGGGTCCTCGGCGGGGGAGTGGGAGGCCAGGCCCACCACCCGTTCGCCGCCGCGCGGTGTCATCGGCATGTTGGCGCCCCCCACACCCAGCGCGGGGAAGCCCTCCGTGTCGAGGATGGTCTCCACCGCCACCAGCACGCGGTGCCGGGACGTGGGCGGGGCGGCGATCGCCTCGTCCCACTGGCGCAGCCACATCTTCTCGGCCGCCGGGCCTGTCATCTGCTCGAGTGGACCCTCGGGCAGGAACTCCCGGTAGCCGTAGCGCCAGGCGCGCACCTGCACATTCGCCACCTGGAGCACATCCTCGCGCCGGGCCGCCCGGACGCCTACGTCTGCCATCTCGGCCCGCTCCTTCGCCTGCTGTTCATGCCACAAGGCACGAGTTACACCGTATCGGTGTTTGACCCTGGGCGAGGACGCGAACCCTGCTTCCTCGCCCGGTATGCCCGCGTTTTAGTGCGGTTACCGCAGACCCGCATGGAACACCATGATCGGGAACGGTTCCGGGAGGAGTCGATGAACGCCCACTGACACGTCTCCTCGGCGCACACCTTCAGCCGGTCCCAGGAACCGCCGATCACCCCCGCCGCGATCACGGCCAGCCCGGCCGTCACCCCGCCGCCGATCGGCGCCAGCTCCGGCCGCCGCCCCACGGTCACCCGTAACGGCAGCAGCGGCAGCTCCACCGGCTCAGGGCCGCGCCGCAGCGCCTCCCTGAGCCCTTCCCGCAGCGCCACCGCCAGCGCGAGATCGTCGTCGCCGGCCCGGTCGCCCGGACCGGCGAGCGCCCGCTCCCGCAGCCACAGGGCGAGCTCGGAGGGGGTGCCCAGGTCGTCGGCGTCGGCCTCGACGTCGTAGGTGTTCACGAAATCGCGCACCAACTCGGCCGACGCCACCATGGGAACACTCTACTCGCTTCGTGATCTTCTATGTCCAAGGCGGCATCCCGCCGATTCCGCCCGGACGTCAGGCGGGCGGCAGCGCGCCGGCGAGCCGCCGGACGCCCTCGGCCAGCTCCGCCACGTTGGCCGCCGCGATGTGCGTCACCCGGAGGTGCGGGCCGGGCGGCTCCGCGGGGAAGTACATCCGGCCCGCGCTCACCAGCACCCCGTCCCGCTTGGCCGCCTCCACCAGCGCCCGCTCGTCGGTCTGCGCGGGCAGCCGCAGCCACAGGTGCATCCCCCCGATCGGCAGCACGTACGGCTCCGCCCACGGCATCCAGGCGGCCAGCGCCGCGGCGAGCGCGTCGCGGCGGGTGGCGATCTCGGCGTGCACCGAGGCCAGGTGCCGCCGCCAGGCCGGTGACCCGACGAACTCCAGCGCCGCCTCCTGCAACGGCCGCGCGGGGAAGAACGACTCCACGAGCTGGCCGGCCCGCAGCCGGTGGGCCGCCGGGCCGCGCGCGACCATCGCCGCCAGCCGCATGCTCGGCGAGAGGATCTTGGTGAGCGAGTGGATGTGCACCACGGTCCCGTGCGTGTCCACGGAGACCAGGGACGGCGGCGCCTGCCGGGTCAGCCACCGGGCGTAGTCGTCCTCGATGACGAACGCGCCGGCCGCCCTGGCCACCTCCAGCACCTGGCGGCGGCGTTCGAGGGTGAGGGTGGCGCCGGTGGGGTTCTGCAGCGTCGGCTGGCACAGGAACACCCGCGCCCCCGTCACCGCGAACGCCTCCGCCAGCAGGTCGGGCCGCACGCCGTCACGGTCCACCGGCACCGCCGTGGCGCGCAGCCCGGCCGCCTTGGCCGCGGCCAGCGCACCCGGGTAGGTCGGGGTCTCCACCAGCACCTGGGTCCCCGGCGCGGCCAGGGCGCGGAAGGCGTGGCTGAGCGCCGCCTGCCCGCCGCTGACGATCAGAGCGTCCGCGGCCGTCACGTCACCGCCCGCCTGGGACGCGAACCACCGGCGCAGCTCGTCCACCCCGTTCAGCGGCGGCATCCCCCAGACGCCCGGCCTGCGCATCGCCCGGGTGGCCGCCGCCGCGAGCTGCTTGTCGGGCCGCAGCCCCGGGGGCAGATAGCCGCCGGTCAGCGGCACCACCCCCTCGGGGGCGCGGGCGAGCAGCGCCGTCATGGGGTCGTCGTCCACCACCCGGTCGCCGAGCGCCACCGTCTGCCACGAGAGGTCGGCGGCGTCCCGTACCGGCTCCCGCCGCGGTGCCACGAACGCCCCGCTGCCCGGCTTCGTGATCACCTTTCCCTCGGCGGCGAGCTGCCCTAGCGCCCGCGACACCGTCACGGGGCTCACCGCGTGCCGCCGCATGATCTCCCGGCTGGACGGCAGCCGATCGCCCGGCCGGAGCCGGGTGATCTCGTCCCGCAGCATCGCGGCGATCTGCGCGATACTGCTATCGTTCTCCATGAGAGGTAAGAATAGCGCTACTGTCCCTGACGGGATAGCGATCCCGGACCGCGCGGCCCCGGGCGGGGGCACCTGGCTCGCCTTCCTCGGCGTGCTCGCCTTCTCCGGCTCCTTCCCCGCCACCGTCTACGCCATGGAGGGCTTCGACCCCTGGCTCGTCGCGGTCGGCCGGGCCGCCATCGCCGGGGCCGTCGCGCTCGTGTGCCTCAAAGCCGCCCGGCTGCCCCTGCTGCCGCCGCGCCCGCACTGGCGCGCGTACGGGCTCATCTCCCTCGGCGTGGTCTTCGGCTTCCCCGTCTTCAGCGGCCTGGCCTTGGACCTCGGCGCGAGCACCGCGCACGCCGCCGTCGTCATCGGCCTGCTCCCCGCCGCGACCGCCGTCTGCGCCGTCCTGCGGGCCGGCGAACGGCCCCGGCCAGTGTTCTGGGCGGCCTGCGTGGCGGGGGCACTCGCCATCACCGCCTTCACCCTGACCCGGGGCTCGGCTGCGGCGGCCTGGCCGGACCTCCTCCTGGTCGGCGCCCTGCTGTCGGCCGCCGTCGGCTACACCGAAGGCGGGCGGCTCGCCAGACACACGCCCGGCTGGCAGGTCATCTCGTACGCGCTGGTCCTGTCACTCCCGATCACCGTTCCCGTCAGCGCCGTCCTGGCCGCCGTCACGCCGGTCGCGCCCACGCCCGCCGCCCTCGCGGGCTTCGCGTACGTGGGGCTGATCTCCATGTTCCTCGGCTTCTTCCCCTGGTACGCGGGCCTGGCCAGGGGCGGCATCGCCCGCGCCGGTCAGACGCAGCTGACCCAGCCGCTGCTGACGCTCGTGTGGGCGTGGTTCCTGATGGGCGAGAGGTACGGGGCGGCCACCGTGGCGGCGGCACTGGCGGTGCTCGTGTGCGTGGCCATCACCCAGCGCGCCCGTACTTGAAAGCCGTGACACCGCGCCGCAGGATGGGAGAGGAGGTGTCACACATGGCGGACCTCACGATCCCCGAAGGCGGCTTCTGGCCGGCGCCGGAGATCCCGCAACCCAACATCTACCCGATGGAATGGCGGGTCGAGACCGAGAAGCTCGCGGCGATATACGAGAAGTCCAAGCGCCTGGTCTGGAACCCGGCCGACCTTCCATGGGACGACCTCGACCCGGCCGACTTCACCCGTGAGCAGCGGCTCGGCATCATGTACTGGTTCGCCGTGCTCGCCAACTTCGACGCCTCGGGCCCGGCCGTGTTCGCCCGGGCCACCATCCAGGCGTTCGAGAAGCACGAGGAGGACCCGGTCAGGAAGTGCTTCTTCTCGATCACCCGTGACGAGATGAACCACGAGGAGTGCTGCCAGCGCACCATCGCCCGCCTCTGGCCCGGCGGCCCGCTCGACTGGGAACCGGCCGACGACCTGGAGAGAGCCGCCCACAACAACATCGGCTGGCTCTACCACAACGGCGGCCGCTACTGGACCGGCTACAGCTCGGCCGTCGGCCGCTACTCGCTCCCGGTGCTCTTCACCAGCTTCATGATGGGCGAGATGGCCGCCTCCACGCTGTTCCGCGGCATGGCGTCGGGCACGCGGCATCCCGTGTTCGACGAGATGTTCAAGCGCATCGGGCGCGACGAGTCGCGTCACCTCCAGATCTGCATGACGATCCTGGAGAACGAGTGGCCCGGGCTCGACGACCAGACCCGCGGCCTCATCACCCGCCAGCTGCGCGCCGGGTTCGTGTTCCTGTCGATGATCCTCTGGGAGCCGCCGGAGGGCTTCTGGGAGCTGCCGCCCTACTTCCTGGCCAACCACCGCGTGCTCATGGACCACGCCCGCGACGCCGGCCTGGGCCTGCTCACGTACGAGGAGCAGGCGGAGAACTGGCGGGTGGCCATGGCGAGGATCCGCGCCATCGTCGAACGCTGGGGCATCGCCTTCCCCGCGATCCCCGAGCTCGACCTGGAAGGTGTGGCGGTGGACATCATCGACCCGCAGGACATCATCCCGGTATTCTGACCGGTCCGTTGTGGCTTGTTCACGCGGCGGGGTTCATGCGGCTGGGTTCATGTGGGGCGGGGTCATGTGGGGACGGAAGAACGGCCTGCGCGTCGTCGAGCTCGGCCTGCCCGGCGAGATGCGCACCACGCTGACCGACCTGGTGCTGGCCGGCGCCAAACGCGCGACGGCCGGGCTGCTGGAGCTCGACTACGAGCGTGAGGGCGAGGAACTGGAGCACGTGGGGGAGCGGCTCGCGCTCGTCGGCGACTCCGGGGACCAGGTGGCCACCCTGGAGGTGACCGAGGTGCGGCTGATGCCGTTCGCCGAGGTGCCCTGGGAGTTCGCCCAGGCGGAGGGCGAGGGCTTCCGGGACATCGGCCACTGGCGCGAGGCGCATCGTGACTACTGGCGCGAGGAAGGCTACGAGGTGGACGACTCGACCACGGTGGTCTGCCTGTCATTCCGCGTGGTGGGCCAGCGCTCCTCGGGCGAGACGTAGGTCCCGCGGTAGGGCACCGTGAAGACCCACCCCTGCTCGCGGAGGTGAGCGGCAACCGCTCGGGCCGTCACTTTCGCCACGCCGTAATGCCTCATCAGCCACTTCTCGCTGGGGATCGAGCGGTTCGGCCGGAGCTCTCCGTTACAGATGCGTTCGGCGATGTCCGCCGCGATCTGCCGGGAGATGGGAACGGTCCTGCGCTGCCGAGGGACGTCGGGAGGGCCGACGAAGGTGCCTTCGCCCTGCACCGTGTAGGCCAGCCCGCGATCGCGCAGTTCCCTGGCCACCCGGCGTGCGGTGGTCCTGGCAATCGCGAAGCCGGTTTCCATGGCGGCCTCGCTGGGCACCGGATCGCCGTCGCGAAGCTCCCCGCTGCGGATGCGGGCCTCGATGATGTCAGCCACCTGCGCGTATAGGGGGACAGGGCCCTCACGATCGAGCACCCGTCAAGTCTAGGCGGACCCACGACCAGTCGAATCAGTGTTCGGGCCAGGAATCCCGAGGGGACACGTAGCTGCCCCGTTGCGGGACTGTGTAGATCCATCCTTGCTCGCGGAGGAGCGCCATGGCTCTGCGTACGGTTTCGCGGGCGCACTCGTACTGCTGGAGCAGCGTGGTCTCAGCTGGGATCGGGCGCCGGGGAGCGTACCGGCCGGCTTTGATCTGGTCGACGAGATCGCCGGCGATCTGGCGGTACAGCGGTGCCTTGCGCGGCTTGCGTGGTGCTTCGTCCGGGGCGCCGACGAATGTGCCCTCGCCCTGGACCGTGTAGATGAGGCCTTCCTCGCGGAGAATGTGGATGGCCCGCCGGGCGGTGGTACGGGCGACGCCGAACTCGTGCTGGATGTCGGCCTCGCTCGGCACCGGATGGCCGGAGGTCAGACCGGAGACCCGCTGCCGGAGGATCTCCGCGATCTGCAGGTAGAGATGGGTGTCTCCATCATAGTCGAGCACGTACAGAAAGATAGGCGAAGGCGGACGAGGCCTGACATAACGCTCCACCCAGTAAGGCCAAATAAAATGTCCCTCTCCCTGAAGAAGACAACTAGACGTATAGTGCCGACATGGTGGATCCTCAATCTCGCGAGGCGCGTGTCGACTGCGTGGGCAAGCACGTCTACCAGGTGGTGGGTGGCTACGGCTCGATCGACTGGCTTCCCGCGGTGCCGCGCACCGAGCGGGTGAAGGTGCGCGACTACACGTGCGACTGCCGGCCCATCGTCTATGAGCTGTGTCAGGCGGGAGGGCTGCGGTTCATCAGGCGGATCAGCAGGCCGAACGGGCGGCTGGTGGTGGAGGAGTCGCGGTGGTCCACCTCGGCGGTCATCGACACCCTCTGGGGAGAGCTGCTGCGCGGCGAAGCCCGCTGACCTCGAACTCCCGGCAGGTGTCATCCCAGCTCCTTGCACCTGCCGGGTCCAACTCAAGGGCTACGGCGAAGAACAGATCGATCTGCTCGTTGAGCGGTGAGGGGAACCCCGTCGGCGCGAGGCGTGTACGCCGAGCTCTCCTCGTTGAGCGCGCGGGCGCGCTGCTCCTTCATCGGGCGCGCTGCCTCCTGCTTGTGGCGGTTCTCGGCGCCGGGCTGCCACCCGGCGCCGAGAACCAGAGGAGGGGACCGGAGCCCCGCGCGACACCGGACAGAAACCGCGCGGGTTGAGCCCTGCCGGCCGGTCACCTGGTGATCGGCCGACAGATTGGCTCGCTGCCGGGTGACATGCCCGTCCGGCACTCTCGTCCACGATACGGATTGCCTTCGACCGCAGTGAGAATGCCCGGCAGCGGTGAACATGGCCCCGCGCCCTCCGGTGGACACGGAACCACGCACGGGTGAAGGCCGATGACGTCCAAACGGCCGTCCCGCGAGAATGAGGATGCCATGCCTTTCCCTGGCCCGGCTGGGCTTCCGCGCTTTCATAGGGATCATGCGGTTTAGGGTCGCGAGCGACTGGTCTCCGTTGTGCGCGGAATTTCCGTGGTAAATGTGTGGGGACGCAACCGAATGTCGCCTCATACGTGGACGCGCCGCCAAGCGGAGTCCGTGACGATGAGGTGATCGAGGAACCGCAGGCCCACCGTCTCGGCGGCTTCCGCGAGGCGGCGCGTCGCCACCACGTCGGCTTCGCTGGGATCCAGCGACCCGCTCGGGTGGTTGTGCGCCAACCCGAACAGCGCACCGCCGGACCTGAGCACCGCTGCGACGATCTCGCGGACCGGGACCGTCGTATGGTCGGTGCCGCCCTCGGTCATCACCGTCCGGCGCAGCACCGCGCCGCGGACGTCGCACACGACCACCACCAGCCGCTCGTGCGCGTGCCCCCGCAACAGGGGCGCGGCCACTGCCGCCAGATCCGCCGTGCAGGTGACCCTGGCCCGCTCCGGCTCCGCGTCCGCACGCCGGATCAGATGGAACGCCGCCGCCACGCGCGCCGCCTTGGCCGGCCCCACCCCCGGCACGGCGAGCAGCCGATGCGGCTCCGACCGGACCAGAGCGTCCAGGTCTCCGCAGTGCGCGATCACCCGCGCGGCCAGATCCATCGCGCTCGCCCCCCGGAACCCGGACCCGAGCAGCACCGCCAGCAACTCCCGATCGGCCAGCGCCGCCGCCCCGCTCTCCATCAGCCGCTCCCGTGGCCGTTCGCGCCTCGGCAGATCTTTGACCCGCATGCCCCACCTCCGGGAACGGTTGTATCAACGCCTACCGACAACCTTTGACCTGCGCTTACACGGCTCATCCCGATGCCCGAAAGGCCCCCATCGCGCCTGCAGAAGGCGAGATGGACGGGTTGTTCTGCCGCTTGGCAGGCCGGCGTCAGGCGGCCTGCCGACGACGGCCGAGGTCACGTCGTCGGGGAGGGTTCTTGGGCCGGCTCCTTCTCACGCGTCTCCGCGAGGACGCCGGTCACGGTTCGTCAGTCACGTCGTCGGGGACGGTCCTGGGGCCGGCTCCTTCTCACGCGTCTCTTCGAGGACGCCGGCCATGGGTCGTACGGCGAAGTCACCAGGTCCCGAGGGCGAAGGGACGATGACTGAGGAGGCCCCCCGGAGCTTGTGGCGACTCCGGGTCCGGCGTCAGACGGGCATGCTGTAGACCATGCGGAACCGGTCGCCCGGCAGGATGATGTCGCTGGTCTCCACCGGACGGTCGCCGGCCCAGTGGGTGCGTTCGACGTGGAGGACGTGCACGCCGACCGGCAGGTCGAGGGCCTCGCTCTCGCTGGGACGAGGCGCGCGGGTGTGGATGCTCTCCACGACTTCGGTGATCTTCACGCCGTGCGCGTACATCCTCGCGACCAGGCTGCGCCGCTCCTCCTCCGAGTGGGGCGCGAACTCCAGTGGCTCGTACGCCGTCGCCAGTTGCAACGGCCGGCCGTCGCCGCGGAAGACGTAGTGGGTGCGCGTCACGGTCGTCGATTCGTCGACCCGCAGCCGTCTGGCGAGGTCGGGGCCTGCTTCTGCGGGCTCGCTGTGCCAGTCCCAGGTCACCCGCCAGCCCTGCGACTGCAGGTCCGCCGCGAAAGGGGTGGGGCGATCGAGGAACCGCCACCGGTGCAGTGGAGTGAGCTCGGATCGTTCTCTCACATAGTGGCCGGAACCGATGCGGCCGATGATGAGCCCTTCGCTGGCCAGAACACGGAGAGCGTGGCGGGCGGCGGTCTCGCCGACCTGGTACTTGCGGGTCAGCTGGGCCCGTGACGGGATGAGCGCGCCGGGAGGAAGGGTGCCGTCATGGATCTGTCGCCGGATGTCTTCGACGACACGCAAGTAGACCGGATCTGAGGTGGCCACTAGTCCATCCCTGGAGGTTCGTGTGAGGCGTTGCCCCATGTTGCCGTATTCGGCAGGTAACCGACCGTCATCGATGACTGCTGGAGCCCCAACTTTGCGATAGCGGAAAATTATCGGAGAAACCCTGTAACGCCGGTGTAAGGGGTGCCGATTCTCCGGTAGAGGTCGTCGATGTGTGTACCCCCGAGCACATATCGGCGGCCTCTTCCTATGTGGCCCTCCGAGCCACCTCTTGTCCGGGTGAGTTTGCGCAGCCGGTGGGCCGTGCGAAGCCGCCCGCCCGGGCCCGGGGTGAATGGCGCTGGCGCGGACGATCTCTCGCTGGATGTCCTGGCCAACTGCCGATTGGGTCAACCAGCACGGTCCGATCGTTGACCTCGCCTGTGACCGCGACCGATCCCCGGCTCCCGGGTGGCTGGAGACGCCGCGCCGCGGGTAAGTAGGCGTTGACGGTGAGGCCGCAGAGGCTGGGTGTGCACGGGAATGCCGGAGGACGGGGTGACAAAAGGCGGCTCCAGGCAGGCAAAACGGGGTGGCGGCGTCCAATGGATTTCGGAATCCAGGTAGCGTTCGCACTATGGCATCGCCAACAGGAACCTCCGACGCGCCCTTCGGCCGCATGCTGACCGCCATGGTCACGCCGTTCACGTCTGATGGCGCGGTCGACTACCAGGCGGCGCGGCGGCTCGCCACCTATCTGGTGGACGAGCAGCACAACGACGGCCTGATCGTCAGCGGGACGACCGGCGAATCCCCCACCACCTCCGACGAGGAGAAGGCCCGCCTGCTCAGCACGGTCCTCGAGGCCGTCGGCGACCGGGCGACCGTGGTGGCCGGGGCCGGCACCAATGACACCCGCCACAGCGTCGAGCTCGCGCGGCAGGCCGCGCGCGAAGGCGCTCACGGCCTCCTCGTGGTGACCCCGTACTACAGCAAGCCTCCCCAGGAGGGTCTGTACCGGCACTTCACCGCCGTGGCCGATGCCACGGAACTTCCGGTCATGCTCTATGACATCCCGGGGCGCAGTGGGGTGCCGATCAAGACGACGACGCTGATCAGGCTGGCTCAGCACGACCGCATCGTCGCCGTCAAGGACGCCAAGGGCGACCTCTTCGGCGGCAGCCAGGTGATGATCGCCACCGATCTCGTCTTCTACTCCGGCGACGACCTGCTCAACCTGGCCTGGCTCTCGCTCGGCGCGGCGGGCTTCGTCAGCGTGATCGGGCACGTGGTGGGCGCCCAGCTCGCCCGCATGATCCAGCTCCATCGCAACGGCGATGTCGAGCAGGCGCGCGCGATCCACCGCCAGGTGGCGCCCGTGGTCGAAGGGATCATGATGAGCGCGGGCGGCGCGATCATGACGAAGGCCGCACTGGACATGGTCGGCATGCCGGTCGGGCCCGTGCGCCTGCCGCTCGTGCCCGCGACGGAAAAGCAAATCGCCGAGCTGCGTGCTTGCCTGGTGGCCGGCGGGGTGAAGTTGGCAGATATCTAGAAACGGGGAGGAATTGCGAGTTTTGAGAACGCGATTTGACCATGGGGGCCGGGCATGAGCCATCCGCATCCTGATCTCGGCCCTCCTCCGGCGCTGCCTGAAGGCGGCCTGCGCATCGTCGCGCTGGGCGGGCTGGGTGAGATCGGCAGAAACATGGCGGTCTTCGAGTACGACGGCCGGCTGCTGATCGTCGACTGCGGGGTGCTCTTCCCCGAGCCCGAACAGCCGGGTGTCGACCTGATCCTGCCCGACTTCGACTACATCAGGGACCGGCTCGACCAGATCGAGGCCATCGTCCTGACACACGCCCACGAGGATCACATCGGGGCGGTGCCCTACCTGCTGCGCGAGCGGCGGGACATTCCCCTCGTCGGCTCCAAGCTCACCTTGGCGCTGATCGAGGCGAAGCTCACCGAACACCGGATCCAGCCGGTGAAGAACCAGGTGGTGGAGGGTGAGCGGCGCACGCTGGGGCCGTTCGACTGCGAGTTCCTGGCGGTCAACCACTCCATCCCGGATGCTCTGGCGGTGGCGATCAGGACGCCCGCCGGCATCGTGCTCCACACCGGCGACTTCCGGATGGACCAGTTGCCGAGCGACGGCAGGCTCACCGACCTGGGCGGGTTCGCCCGGCTCGGCAGCGAGGGCGTCGACCTGCTGATGTCCGACTCGACGAACGCCGAAGTGCCGGGGTTCGTCACCAGTGAGCGGGAGATCGGCCCGGTCATCGACGAGGTCATCCGTACCTCCGAGCAGCGTGTGATCGTGGCGAGCTTCGCCTCGCACGTCCACCGCATCCAGCAGGTCATCGACGCCGCGGCCAAGCACGGCCGCAAGGTCGCGCTCGTCGGCCGCTCGATGGTGCGCAACATGGGGGTCGCCCGCGACCTGGGCTACCTCAATGTGCCGCCGGACCTCGTCGTCGACTCCCGCGACATCGAACAGTGGCCGCCGCAGGACGTGGTGCTGATCTGCACCGGCTCTCAGGGCGAGCCGATGGCGGCTCTGTCGAGGATGGCGAACCGCGACCATCCCATCCGCATCACCGAGGGCGACACGGTCCTGCTCGCGTCGTCGCTGGTGCCGGGTAACGAGACCGCGGTCAACAAGGTGATCAACGGGCTCTCCCGGTGGGGCGCCCGCGTCGTGCACAAGGGCAACGCCAAGGTGCACGTCTCCGGTCACGCGGCAGCCGGCGAGCTGCTCTACGTGCTGAACCTGACCCGGCCCTCCAACTTCATGCCGGTTCACGGAGAGTGGCGGCACCTGCGGGCGCACGCCAAGCTGGCCTCGCTCACCGGCGTGCCCGAGGACCACATCGTGATCGCCGAGGACGGCGTCGTCGTCGACCTCGTCGACGGCCGCGCCAAGATCGTCGGCGCGGTGCACGCCGGTTACGTGTACGTGGACGGCTCGTCGGTCGGCGAGATCACGGACGTGTCGCTGAAGGACCGCAGGATCCTGGGCGACGAGGGGTTCATCTCCGTCGTCGTCGTGGTCGACTCGAGCACCGGCAAGCTCACCGCCGGGCCTGAGATCCACGCGCGCGGCTCGGGCATCGACCCGGCGCAGTTCGAGGAGTTCATCCCGCAGATCGAGAGGGCTCTCCAGGACAAGGCCGCCGACGGGGTGGTCGACATGCAGGAGATCCGTCGTGTGGTGCGCCGCACGGTGGGGCGCTGGGTGAGCGACACCTACCGCCGCCGCCCGATGATCATCCCTGTGGTGGTCGAGGTCTGAGCAACGCACCGGTACGGCAGGCACACCCGCCTGCCGTACCGGCGGGACGAAGGGTGTGTTGATCTTCGTGCTGAGAAGGCGTTCCCAGCCCTGACTGAAGTACATAAGGATCTTCACGTCCTGTCTCGCCACGTTAGGTGAGCTCGAGGGATGGGCCTGTGGCCGGGCAAGCTCCCCTGCAGGGCTGCCGCCAGCGGGTTCAGCGCCGCGGGTGGTACGGGTTCGCAAGTGGACAATCATCAGGTCCGCTCCGGCCTCGGCGGACGCGCGTGAGGCTGCGGCCGAGTCCCCGTCATGGTGCACCTGGCAGGAAGTCCGGCTGTTGGACGGTTCCCGCCCTGAGCTCGCGCGGCGTCGATGGGTCCCCGTTACGCATCGACACGGTGTTGATGGGGTCCGTCCTGCGTCGGCATGGTGGTGATGGGTTTTGTCCGGGGTCCGCGCGGCGTCGATGGGTCCCATCCCGTGTCGGCACGGCGTTAATCGGTTCTGTCCGGCGTCCGCGCGGCGTTGATATTTCCCGTCCCGCGTCGGTGCGGAGCCGACGGAGCATGTCATGTGCGCGGCGGAACTGCTCGATGGTGCCAATGTTGAAGTCCAGGGCTGGGCATGGCGTGTGGTGATCCGCGGTGTGCGCTTCTCGCCGTTGCTTCCGATGCCGATAGGCGGATGGGGCCGTTGCGTCGGCGCGCTCGCTGCGGGCGCCGATGAGCCGGAATCGCTCGCCGTGCATTTTGGCGGGCTCCTGTCGCAGCAGTCTGATCATCACCTGGCAGGCCTCCTTCAGACGATCGCTACGCTGCCGGCGAGCGGACCGGGCTGAGGCCTGCCCACGGCTGGCATATGGCGATGCTGTGTTGTCAGGTGTCTCGCCGTTGCAGCAGCCACAGGCCCGCGACCACGGGCAACACTGCGTAACAGGCCAGGAGAACGGCTGCCATCGGCGGCGGCAGCGAGGTGCCGTAGAGGCCCGGGGTGGTCAGGTCACCACTGATCTGGCGGGCAAGGGCGCTGATCATCACCGAGCCGAGCCACTCGTTCCACGGTCCGGGGAGGTTGCCCACGATCATGGGGATGACGTAGACGAGCCCTACCAGCAGGGTGATCCCGCCTGCGGTGGAGCGCAGGATCGCTCCCAGGCCCAGCCCCAGTAGCGCGAACACCGGCACGGTCAGACTGAGGGCGACCAGCAGCGGCAGCTTGCCGGAGAACGGCGCCTGGTAGAGGCCGGAGAAGCGATCGCCGATGACCCAGCGGCACACGAGGTGCGTGCCGAAGACCACCACCGGCCCTGTCGCCAGCCCGATCACGCCGACGACCGTCGCCTTGGCCGTCAGCACCGGCCAGCGCCGGGGGACCACGGTCAAGCTGGTCCTGATGAGCCCGGTCGCGTACTCGGAGGTCATGGCCAGCACGCCGAGGATGCCGAGGCTGAGCTGGGGAACGATCAGCACGACCTCCTCCAGCTCCGCGATGCGGGCCCTGGCTTGCTGAGCCGGAGACGCGCTGTCGTACATGCCGACCGCCATCTGCGCTATGCCGAAACCGAGCAGGACCCCGCCGAGGGCCAGCAGGATGGCGAGCCGGCTCGAACGTACGGAGTGGAGCTTGAGCCACTCGGCCGGCAGGACGTGTCTCATGGTCTGCCCGCCCGGTGTTCGGCGCTGCTCGCGGTGAGCGCGAGATAGGCGTCCTCCAGGGAGGGATGGCGAGCGGTGAGCTCCTCGACCGTGGCCTCCGCGATCAGCTTGCCCCTGCTCATGATGACGATGCGGTCGGCGGTCAGCGCCATCTCGCTCATCAGATGGCTGGAGAGCAGGATCGTCCTGCCTTGGGTGGCCAGCGAGCGCATCAGGTCGCGGATCCAGCGGACGCCGTCGGGATCGAGCCCGTTGACCGGCTCGTCGAAGATCAGCACACCGGGGTCGCCGAGCAGTGCCGCGGCGATGCCGAGGCGCTGCTTCATGCCGAGCGAGAAGCCGCCCACATGCTTGCGGGCGACGCCGTCGAGGCCGACGCGCTCCAGCAGCTCGGTCACACGCCGAGGGCCGATGCCGTTGGTGCGGGCCAGGCAGAGGAGATGGTCGCGGGCGCTCCGGCCTCCGTGGACGGCGCCGGCGTCGAGCAGGGCGCCGACCTCGCGCATGGGTGTGAGGAAAGTGGTGTAACGCTTGCCGTTGACCAGCACCTCGCCCGAGGTGGGGGCATCGAGGCCGAGGATCAGCCGCATGGTCGTCGACTTGCCTGCGCCGTTGGGGCCGAGGAAGCCGGTGACGTGCCCTGGGCGCGCGGTGAACGACAGGTCGTCGACGGCGAGCGTCGAGCCGTAGCGTTTCGTGAGGTGCTTGAGTTCGATCACGCCGTAAAGGGTGCGGCACGGAGGGGTTTCGTCACATCGGACCACGGTCCGAACCTCAAAGTCAGACCCTGGTCTGACGTGCGGAATCGAGGTCTAGGGCTACCGTCGTTCGCGTGAACGAGTCGCACCGCCTCTTCGTCGGGCCGCTGGGGCGCTACCAGCTGATGGCGCTGGATCTGGTCGCCGCGCTGGCCTTCGTGTTGGTCGCCCTGACGGCGACGGTCAACGCCGCGGGGATCCCGCCGTGGGCCAGGCTGGCCATCCCGCTGGGTCTGGGGCTGCCGTTGGCCCTGAGGAGAGTGTGGCCGCTGCCGGTCTTCCTCTTCACGTTGGTGCTGGCCGTCACGGCGGTGGTGAGCGGGGCGTTCAGCTTCGCGTACGTGTCGCCGGCTTACGCGCTCTACCTGGTGGCGGTGGCGGAAGACCGCGGCAGTTGGCTGCCCACCTCGACGATCGGGGTGCTCGCCCTGCTGACCGGGGTCGGGCTGGTGATGGTGGGCGGCGTGCCTCCCCCTGAGGGGCCCGCATGGCTGCTGGGCGTCGACGAGGCGTTGTTCGGCATCGCCGCGCTCGGCGGCGCCTGGACGGTCGGCCGAGCCGTGCGCGAACGGCGGATGTACGCGACGCGCCATGCCGAGCGCCTGGCCGAGCAGGCTGTGGCCGAGGAGCGGTTGCGCATCGCCCGGGAGTTGCACGACGTGGTGACGCACAACGTGGGGCTGATCGCGGTCAAGGCGGGAGTGGCCAACCACGTCCTCGCCACGAAGCCGGAGGAGGCTCACGACGCGCTGCGGGTGATCGAGAGCGCCAGCAGGAACGCGCTGGTCGAGATGCGCCACCTGCTGGGGGTGCTGCGTTCTTCGGAGAGCCCGGCCCGCGGTCCTGCGCCGGGGCTCCGCGGGTTGGCTGGTCTGGCCGAGCAGGCCCGACAGGCTGGAGTGGACGTGGAGCTCGACGTCAGCATGGCGCGAGGTCAAGGTGGTCCGGAGATGCGGGAGAGTGCGACGGGCGGCATGTTCCGCGAGGCGCAGCAGACGAGGGCTGGCGAGACGTCGGGTCTGGCGGCGGGTCAGGCGGAGAGCGGGACAGGCCTCAGCACGCAGAGTGGATCAAGCTCCACGAGGAAAAGTGGATCAAGCTTCGGTACGCAGGATGATTCGAGCTTCGCTACGCAGGGTGTTTCGAGCTTCGGTACGCGGGATGGTTCGAGTTTCGCTACTCAGGATGGAGCAAGTTTCACGAAAGAGAGCGGATCAAGATTCACCACGCAGGGTGGATCACGTTTCACTACGGAGGGCGGATCACGCATCACTGCGCAGGGCCAATCGGGTCCTGCGGCGGCAAGTGGATCAGGTGCCAGAACGGAAAGTCGAGCGGGTCTCGCGGTGGAGGAAGGAGATGACGGAGCGTCGCCGCGGGACATGCCTTCTGGGGAGGAGGCGTCCGTGTACGGGAGGAGGTCCATGACGGGCAGGCAGTCCGCCGAGAAGGTGGGGGTTGCGGAGGGGGGAACACCAGCTCAGCCTGTGTGCGGAAGGCTGCCTGAAGGGGTGGAGCTTTCCGTGTACCGGATCGTTCAGGAGGCGCTCACCAACGTGGTCAAGCATGCCGCGCCTGCGCGGTGCCGGGTGTCGGTGGTCGACGATGGGCGGGCGGTGCGGATCGAGGTCACCGACGACGGGCCCGGTCATCGCACGATGACCGGCAGGGGGCCTGGTCACGGGCTGATCGGGATGCGGGAGCGGGTCATGATGTACGGCGGGACGTTCGAGGCGGGCGGAATGATCGGTCAAGGCTTCCGGGTCTCGGCCAGCCTCCCCTACGGGAGTGATTCATGATCCGGGTGCTGATCGCTGATGATCAGGCGCTGCTCCGGGGCAGCTTCAAGGTGCTGGTGGACTCCGAGCCCGATCTGGAGGTGGTGGGGGAGGCGTCGACGGGTGTGGAGGCCGTGGCCGTGACCGAGCGGGAGCGGCCCGACGTCGTGCTCATGGACGTGCGTATGCCCGAGATGGACGGCATCGAGGCGACAAGACTGATCGGGAAGGGCTCGCGGGTCCTCATCGTGACCATGTTCGACCTGGACGCGTACGTGTACGACGCGCTGCGGGCTGGGGCGAGCGGGTTCCTGCTCAAGGACACGCCACCGGCTGACCTGCTCGCCGCGATCAGGGTGGTGGCCAGAGGAGAGGCGCTGCTGGCTCCGACGGTCACGCGGCGGCTGATCGAGGAGTTCGCGCGGACGCCCGCGACGCCTCAGGTGCGTGGGCTGGAGGGGGTGACCGAGCGGGAACGGGAGGTGCTGACTCTGATCGCCCGCGGGCTGTCCAATGTGGAGATCACTCGGCACTTGCAGCTCAGTCTGGCGACGGTCAAAACCCATATCACTCGGTTACTGGCCAAACTCGATGCTCGTGACCGGGCGCAGCTGGTGATCGTGGCATACGAGAGCGGGCTGGTCTCGGTACCTCGGTGACGGCCGTGGCCTCCGTGTGACGGCCGTGGCCTTCGTATGACGGCCTTGGTGGGGCTTGCCGCCGCGATGTCGTCCGTTCCTGACGGTCGGCTATGGAGCTTGACGAGGGGGATGAGGTGGAGGCGTGTCGGGATGCGTTGGAAACTCAGCGGCCTGCCATCGGGTGTGGGCTCCGCCGAAAGGGCCGTGGTGATGGGCTACTGCTTGGAGGAGCCAATGGGCGGTGTCCTCGGCTTGGCGGATGATCTCGCTCGGGTAGCCGAGTGTCAGCTGGTGTTCGGCAAACTCGTCCTCGTCGTCGAGGAAGAGGCGGCCGTCGCGCATCCTGACGACATCCAGGTCCAGGTCGAGCATGGTGACCTGGCCGTCACGCCATTCGGGGACGGTGGTGACGTCGACGTACACCTCGATGCGGTGGGGCGGTGAGTTGAACGTGGCGGTCCACCAGGATGAGCGTGGGAAGAGCATCAGGGAGTCGTGGGGCCAGGTGACCTTCGGGCCTTCGCCTTTGCGGGCGACGGTTCCGCTGGGCACCGCGACCCAGGAGCCGTGTTCGTCCTCGCCGAGGAGCGTGCCGGGGTGATGCCAGTGCAACGCGCCGCCGTACTTCCTGTAGACGATCTCGATGTCACCCAACGCCCGTGCCTTTCCGCCGGATTCGGCGTTTTTGAGGGGGTTCGTGGTGGTGTCGGCTTTCGTACCAGGGGAGATGGGCAGGGTGCGGCGGCCGGTGTCGGGACGCCTGCTGATGCTTACGTGCTCATGATGCCAAAGCAGTCTGTGAGCGGACGAGACCCGGGATGGTCTTTCACGGGTCGGCAGGGGGATGCCGCGGCAGTGGGGCGTGGAGGTGCGACACCCAGCGGCGCCGTGCTCACGGGTGTCGCGTTCCGCTGGGTGTCGTGTCTCGGCTGGCGTCGGCTCCGTTGGGTGACGTGCTTCGGCTGGCGTCGGCTCCGTTGCGTGCCGTGACTCCACTTGGTGTCGCGCCTCCTCCAGGCGGGACCTCGCTCCGAGTGGGACCCTGCTCCGAATGGGGCCTTGCTTCGGGTGGGGCCGCGCTTCACATCCGATCGTGGTCCACATCCGATCGTGGTCCACATCCGACCCTGCTCCACGCGGACTCTGCTCCGGTGTGATGGGTGCGGGCGCTTCGCGTCGCGAGTCGTCGCTGCCGGGTGTGGTGGATGCTGGGCGGGTCGGGCTATAGGCGGGTCAGTTCGAGGGCTTGGGCCATGGCGGTCAGACGTTGTGGGCTTGCCAAGCCTGCGTGGTACAGGTGGAACTCCGACGCGCCTGCCTTGGCGTAGGCGGTGAGGAGTTCGGCCAGTGTCTCCGGGTGGGCGGGGTGCGGGGGGAGGGCCAGGACGTACGCGCCGACCCGTTGGCCGGGGGTGCGCAGTTCGGTGAGGCGGGAGAGGCGGGCGGCGTCCGTGGCAGGGTTGCCCCAGCAGTTGCCCACCAGGACGTCGGCGCCCGGGTCGCCGGTGGGGAGGGCGGCGAAGGGGCCCGTCGCCCAAGGGTCGGGGTTGGCGTGCAAGGTGATCGGGATGTCAGGGGCGATCTCGCGGGCGGCGGTGATCAGGCGGTGGCGGAGGGAGGCCGAGAGCTCCACGCGGACGGCCCGTACCTCGTCCGCGAGCGGGCCGAGGGCTGCGTCCACGAGGCTCTTCGGGGCGTCGTGGGGCGGCGGTTCGGTGGGGGTGCCGCCGGCGGTGCGGGCGTGGGTTCGGGTGTCGGTGGGCGTGTGGAGGGCGGTGCTGACGTGCGCTTGGGTGTCGAGGGCGGTGGGCGTGTGGAGGGCGGTGCTGACGTGCGCTTGGGTGTCGAGGGCGGTGGGCGTGTGGAGGGCGGTGCCGGCGTGCGCTTGGGTGTCGAGGGCGGCGGCGTGGGGTCGGGTGTCCGTGTCGAGGGAGGTGCGGACCTCGGTTGATGTGTCGGTGTCGATGGCGTTGCGGACTCGGGTCCTGGTGTCGGTGGGGTAGCGGGGGGCGCAGGAGGCGCAGAAGCAGAGGGACATCAGGTCCGGGTCGTAGCCGGCGCCCGAGGTCTTCTCGTGGACGCCCTGGTGGGCGAAGCCCATGGGGCCGCAGCCCTCCAGGATGAGGCCGTCGGGGCGGCCCGCCACCAGCACCTCGCGCACCAGCCGTTCGCAGTACTCGGCGACGTCGGGGGCCGACGGGCAGAGCGCGTACGGGTAAGGGTCTCCGAAGGCGTTGCGTACGACGAGGTGGGGGAAGGCAGTGCCGAGTTGGGCGTTGTGGGTGAGCACGGTCCAGGCGTGCACGCGCAGGCCGGCCGCGCGCAGGGCCGACTGGGCCAGGAGGTACGCGTCGGGGGTGGTCCAGGTGGGGGTGGCGGGGGTGAGCCGGCCCCAGGCTTCGGGACGTACGGGAAGGTAGAAGGCGGAGTGGGGGACGTCGAGGACGCGGTGCGCGGGGTGGAAGGGGGTGGCCGCGCGGGTGGAGTGGTAGGAGGCGGCGAGGGCGACGGTCGTCACGCCGAGTGCGGCGATGCGCTCGGCGGCGGCGGGGTCCCCGACGACGTCCCAGGGGTAGACGTAGGCGACGTTCACCACCGCGGCCTCCTCGCGGTGAAGTCGGGCTGGAAGCGCCGCATGTACGTGGTGTCGTCGCGGGCGGTGACGCCGCACTTCCGATACTGCTCGTGCATGACGGCCAGCGCGTCGCGGTCGAGTTCGACGCCCAGACCGGTGCCGGAGGGCACCGGGACGGCGCCGCCTTCGAAGCGCAGCGCGCCGGGCGCGACCACGTCCTGGCCGTCCTGCCAGGGGGTGTGCGTGTCGCAGGCGTGGGTGAGGTTGGGGGTGGCGGCGGCCAGGTGGGTCATGGCGGCGAGACTGATGCCGAGATGGGAGTTGGAGTGCATCGACAGTTCGAGCCCGAAGGTGCCGCAGAGCGTGGCGACCTGGGCCGAGCGCTGCAGGCCGCCCCAGTAATGGTGGTCGAGCAGGAGCACGCCGATGGCGCCGGCGGCGATGGCCTCGGGCAGGTGCTCCGGGGTGACGACGCACATGTTGGTGGCCAGCGGCATCGGCACCCTGGCCGCGACCTCCGCCATGCCGGGGATGTCCGGCGTGGGGTCCTCCAGATACTCCAGCGTGCCCTCCAACTCCCGGCCCACCCGGACGGAGGTGTCGACGCTCCAGGCGGCGTTCGGGTCCAGGCGCAACGGCACGCCGGGGAACGCCTCGTGCAGCGCCCTGATCGCCTCGATCTCCTCGTCGGGCGGGAAGACGCCGCCCTTGAGCTTGATCGAGGTGAAGCCGTGCTCCTTGATGAACAGCGCCGCCTGCTCGACGATCCCGGCCGGGTCGAGCGCCTCGCCGAACCTGTCCGGCTCCTGGCCGGGGTGACCCGCCCACTTGTAGAAGAGATAGGCGCTGTACGGGACGGCGTCGCGGACCCGGCCCCCGAGCAGGTCGACCACGGGGACCCCGGCGGCCTTGCCGCGGATGTCCAGGCAGGCCACCTCGAACGGGGAGAAGACCCGGTCGATGCTCTTCTCCTTGGTGGCCACGCCGGTCAGCCCGTGCAGGTCGCTGACGGCGTCGCCGACGGTGGCCGCGACGCGCGCGTACATCTGGTTGGTGTGGTGCACGTCCAGGCCGACCAGCGCCTGCGCGCACTCGCGTACCTTGGACAGGTGTCCCAGGTCGCCGTACGTCTCGCCGAGACCGGTCAGGCCCTCGTCGGTCACCAGCTCGACGATCGTGCGCAGCGCCCAGGGTTCGTGCACTCCGGCGGCGTTCAGGAGGGGCGGATCCTTGAAGGCGACGGGGGTGACGTGGATCTGCCTGATGATCATGTGATCGCCGTCCATGTATGTGAACAGGGGCCAGGTTTGTGGACAGAATGCGGCAACTGTAAGAATCGAGCTGAGAAGGTGTCAAGACTCCGAAGGGCCATTCGATGATCTACGGATACGACCCCAGGACCGGTGAGCCCGTGGGCGCCGGCGTGGCCGAGACCGACCGAGCCGGGGTCGACCTGGTGGTCTCCGCCGCCGTGGCAGCGGGCCAGGCGTGGCGGGCGACCCCGGCGGAAGACCGCGCGGTGGTGCTGGAGGCCGTCGCGGACGCGCTGGACGCGCACGCCGACGAGCTGTGGCGGCTCGCCGACGAGGAGACGGCGCTCGGCGAGGCACGGCTGCGCGGCGAGGTGGGCCGCACCACGGGCCAGTTCAGGTTCTTCGCCCGGGTGATCAGGGACGGCGGCTACCTCGACGCGATCATCGATCACGCCGAGCCGCCGCGGCCGGACGTGCGGCGCGTGAAGCGGCCGCTGCCCGGCGTGGTGGCGGTGTTCGCGGCCAGCAACTTCCCCTTCGCGTTCTCGGTGGCCGGCGGCGACACCGCCTCCGCGCTGGCCGCCGGCTGCCCGGTGGTGGTCAAGGCGCATCCCGGTCATCCCGGCACCTCGGAGCGGGTGGCCAAGCTGGTACGCGACGCGCTCCCGTACCCTGACCTGCTGGGTCTGGTGCACGGCCTCGACGCCGGCGCCGACCTGGTGCGGCACCCGGCGGTGGTCGCGGCGGGGTTCACCGGGTCCGTCGCGGGGGGCAAGGCGATCCAGCGGCTCATCGACGAGCGCGAGGTGCCGATCCCGTTCTTCGGCGAGCTGGGCAGTGTGAACCCCGTCGTGGTGCTGCCGTCGGCGTCCGCGCAGCAGGTCGCCACCGGCTTCGCCGCCTCGCTGACCCAGGGGGTGGGGCAGTTCTGCACCAACCCGGGGCTGATGTTCGTGCCCGAGGGCGACGAGCTGCGCAAGGCGCTGGCCGAGGCCGTCGAGGGCACCAGCGGCGGGCCGATGCTGGCCGAGCGGATCCGCGAGGGTTACCTGGGCGGTCTGGACCGGCTCGGGCAGCTGGAGCTGCTGGCCGAGGGCTCGCCGGGGGAGGGCGGGTGGTCGGTGACGCCCAAGGTGTTCACCACCGATCTCGACACCTTCGCCGAGAAGCTGCCCGGCATCGGTGAGGAGTGCTTCGGGCCCGCCTCGATCGTGGTCACCTACCGTGAGGTCGGCGACCTGCCGCCGGTGCTGGAACGGCTGGAGGGCTCGCTCACCGCCACCGTGCACGCCGCCGACGCCGGTGAGGCGGAGCCGCTGGTCGACGTGCTCGGCCGGAAGGCCGGGCGGCTGATCTGGAACGGCTGGCCCACCGGCGTGGCCGTCACCTGGGCCATGCATCACGGCGGCCCCTGGCCGGCCACGACAACGGCGACCACCTCGGTCGGCGCCACGGCCATCGACCGCTGGCTGGAGCCCACGGCCTACCAGGACTGGCCCGAGGCGCTGCTGCCTGACGAGCTGAAGGACGACAACCCCCTGGGAATCCCCCGCCGCGTGGACGGCGTACTCGGACGGTAGAACGGCGGCCCAGGTGGGCGCCGCGGTCGCCGGGAGGCGCGGTCCTCCCGGCGGCCCCGGGTGTGCGACGTGTCCGCCGGTCAGGAGCCGGCTACCCCCACCGCGGGAGGGCATGACCCTCCCGCGGTGGGGGACGGGTCAGGCGCCGATGATCTCCATGCCGGCGGCGATGATCTTCTCCAGTTCCGCCACGTGCTCCGGTGCGGGATCGACCAGGGGCGGCCGTACCCCGCCCACGTCCAGCCCGCGCAGCCGTACGCCGGCCTTGACCAGCGAGACCGCGTACCCCGGGACCTGGTCGCGCAGCTCCACCAAGGGCTTGTAGAAGCCCGTCAGCAGGCGGCGGGTCAGCTCCTCGTCGCCGGAGGTGATCGCCCGGTAGAAGGCCAGCGCGACCTCCGGGGCGAACGCGAAGGCGGCGCTGGAGTAGAGGTTCACCCCCAGCCCTCGGTAGGCGGGCACGGTCAGCTCGGCCGTCGGCAGCCCGTTGAAGAACGTGAAGTCCGGCCCCGCCGACTCGCGCACGGTCAGCATGATGCGCTGGAGCAGGTCGAGGTCGCCCAGCCCGTCCTTGAACCCGATCACCTCCGGCATCCGCGCCAGCTCGGCGACGGCGGCGGGGGAGAAGCGGGCGTTGTTGCGCTGGTAGATGATGACGGGCAGCCCGCCCGCCAGGGCGACGTCGCGCACGTAGTCGACCAGGCCTTCCGGCGGCGCGCTGACCAGGTACGGGGGCATGATGAGCAGCCCGTCGGCGCCCTCCGCTGCGGCCGTGCGGGCCAGCGTCCTGGCTTCGGGAAGTGTGCCGCCCGCGCCCGCGAAGACCGGCACCCGCCCGCCCGCGGCGGCCACGGACGCCCGCACCGTGGTGGTGTAGTCGCCGGGGCCGAGGGCGTTGAACTCACCCGTCCCGCACGCGGTGAACACCCCTCCCGCTCCCGCCGTGACTCCGGCGTCGACGTGCCGGCCGAGCGTCTCCCCGGCCACCTCGCCGTCGGGACCGAACGGGGTCACCGGGAAGAACAGAACGCCTTCTAGCCGCATCAGCGCCTCCTTTTACCGGATGCCCTCTCGCCGGAGAGTGGCAGCCAGCTTGTGGGTGTGTGTGATCACCGCTTCGATGACCCGCTCGATCTGGGCGGGCGGCAGGTCTGCCGGCATCGAGCAGCTGATCGCGTCGGTGGCCGGGATCCGGTAGTCGACCGTGACGGCCACGCAGGCCACGCCCGACGTGCCCTGCTCGCGTTCGTACGCCCAGCCCCGGGTGCGGACCTGGTCGAGCTCGCCGGTCAGCTTGCCCAGGTCGGTGATCGTGTGGTCGGTGATGCCGGGCAGCGGGTCGGGGAGCAGGGCCTTGACCTCGTCGTCGGTGAGCTGGGCGAGCAGCACCTGGCCGAGCGCGGTCACGTGGGCGGGCAGCCGCCTGCCCACCCGGGGGATGATGTGGTGGGCGTCGCGGGATTCGCGGGTGGCCAGATAGAGGACGTGCGCCTCGTCCCTGCGGGCGAAGTGGGCGGTCTGCCCGGTCTCCTCCCTGAGGTCCTCCAGCGTCGCCTGGGCGAACGGCAGCGCCGGGTCCTTGTCCAGATAGGCGGTCCCGGTCAGCAGCGCGTGCGGGCCGATGCCGAAGGCCGACCGGGCGGCGTCGGTCTCCACCCAGTTGAGCTCCACCAGCGTGCGCATCAGCGCGTGCAGGCTGCTGCGCGGGAACCCGGTGAGCTGTTGCACCTCCGACAGCGTCAGCGTGCCCGGGGCGGCGGCGAGGGCCTCCAGGATGCGTACGGTCCGCTCGGCGGACTTGACCAGCTGCGGCTCCATGATCGTCCCATCTCGACTGCGACTTATGGGTGTCAGGATATGGGATGTCGTCCAGATACATGGACACAGGTCACCCCTTCACCGCCCCACTCGTCAGACCGCGCATGAACTGCCGCTGGAAGGCGAGGAACGCGATGATCGACGGCAGCAGCGCCAGCAGCGTGGCCGCCAGCAGCACGCCGATGCCCACCTCCTCGTCGGAGCGGAGCGAGCGCAGCGCGATGGGCAGCGTCCACATGCTCGACTCGGGCGCCACGATGAGCGGCAGCAGGTACTGGTCCCAGATCATGGTGAAGCCGAAGACGCCGATCACGCCGAGCGCGGGCCGGCACAGCGGCAGGATGACGGTGAAGAACGTGCGCAGCTCGCCCGCCCCGTCGATGCGCGCGGCCTCCTCCAGCTCGACCGGCACCTCCTTCATGAACTCCGTCATGACCAGGATCGAGAAGCCCCAGGCGCCGACCGGCAGGATCATGCCCGCGTACGTGCCGATCAGGTTGAGGTTCAGCAGCGGCATGTCGGCCAGCACGAGGGAGAGCGGGATCGCGATGATCTCCTCGGGCATCATCATCGTGGCCAGCATGATCAGCATGACCACGCCCATGCCGCGGAACCTCTTGCGCGCCAGCGAGTAGGCGGCGAAGACGCTCACGATCATCTGCAGCAGCAGCCCGAACCCGACCACCACGAAGGAGTTGAACAGATAGAGATAGACGTTGCGGTCGGCGGCGTGCACGAAGTTGTCGAACGTGAACTCGTCCGGCCACCAGGTGAAGGAGGTCGGGTCGAGCGTCTTGTTGAAGGCGCTGATCAGCAGCCCGAGCAGCGGCCCGGTGAACACCACCACCATGCCCGAGTAGAGCAGGATCTTGCCCGCGGTGGCGAACGGCCCGCGCCGCGACTCCAGCCCCAGCGCGCTGTCGAACCTCATCATGCCGCCTGCCTCCTGCGCATGAGCTGGACCAGTACGGTGAGCACGAGCGTGGCCGCGAACAGCACGATCCCGCCCGCCGAGGCGATGCCCAGCTCGCCGGTCTGGAAGCCGAGCTTGTAGATGAGCGTCATCAGCACCTCGGACGAGCCGTTCGGCCCGCCGTTGGTGAGCACGTACACCTCGACGAACACGCGCAGGCCACGGATGGCGGCGAGCGTGAACAGGATCCAGAACACCGGCCGCAGCGCGGGCAGCGTGATGTGCCGCAGCCGCCTCCAGGTGGACGCGCCGTCCACCGCCGCGGCCTCGTACAGCGTGCGGTCGATGCCGACCAGCCCGGCCAGGAAGATCATCATGTCGTACGGGGTGCCGCGCCAGATGTTCATGACCATGATCGACAGCAGCGAGGAGTCCTCGTCGGCCAGGAACGGCTGCGGGGCGATCCCCACCCAGCCGAGGATCATGTTGAGCGTGCCGGTGTCGCCCGGGTGGTACATGATCCGCCACACCTCGGCGACGGCCGCCATGGTGACCACGACCGGCAGGAAGGCCGCGGTCCTGACGAACCACAGATACCTGGCCGGCCCCTCGATCAGGAGCGCGAGGCCCAGCCCGAACACGATCGAGCCGGCCGTGGTGCCCAGCGCCAGCACCAGGCTGTGCCAGATCGCCGAGCGGAAGGCGTCGTCGGTGAGAATGGTCGCGTAGTTGTCCAGCCCGACCCAGGTGCTGTCGATGTAGCGGATCTCCTGGAGGCTCATCGTCAGCCCGGTGAACATAGGGATGAACTTGAAGTACAGGAACAGCAGCAGGGCGGGCGCCAGGAAGGCCCAGGCGATCAGCGGCCCCCGCCAGCGCGCCCGGCGGGGCGGCTGGCCGGGGGCGGCGGCCCGCGGTGGCGGCGCCGTGGTCAGCGTCGGGGTCATGATGCCTTTTGACTCTGCAGTTCCTGGGTCAGCTTGGTGTTGAGCGCGTCCATCTCCGCCTTGACGTCCTTGGCGCAGTCGGCCCACACCGTGTTGATCGAGTCGGCGGAGGTCTGCCGGATCGGCGCCCAGTTCGGCACCGGGTGGGCGTAGACGGCGTCGGCGTAGGCGTCCTGGAACACCTGCCAGCGCGGGTCCTGGCGCTCGGCGGCCATGTCGACCTCGGAGCTGACCGGCAGGCGGACGATGGCGCCGTTGGCGTCCTTGTTCATGCCGATCCGCTGGCCTTCGGCGGAGATGGCGAACTCGGCGAACTTCTTCTGGCCCTCGGTGTTGCCCGATCCGGCCATCAGGTAGACGTTCTCGCCCTCGCCCAGCGTGCCGGGGCCGCCCGACGGGCCCTTGGGCACCGGGTAGACCTCGATCTTGTCGGTGCCGATGCTGTCCACGAACCGGGCGAGCACGTACGGGCCGGTCAGGTAGATGCCGCCCTGGCCCTTCTCGAACACCTCGTGGGTGACCGTGGTGTCGTTGCTGACCGCGCCCGGGTTGACGGTCTTGGTCTTGCAGAACTGGTCCTGGAGGAACTGCACCGCCTCGACGGCCTTGGGGTCGCTCATGGCGGAGGTGAACGTGCCGGAACCTGACGGGGAGACGAAGTCGCCGCCGTTGCCGTAGATGAACGAGGAGGCGTACCAGGACGCGTAGCCGCGCTTGGTGCTCGCCGGGATGACGAAGCCGGCGGTGTCGTTCTCGCCGTTGCCGTCGGGGTCCTTCTCGGTGAAGGCGGTGGCCAGCGCGGCGAGGTCCTCCCAGGTCTGGGGGATCTCCATGCCGACCTTCTCGCGCCAGTCCTTGCGGGCGATGATGGCGAAGGCCTGCGCGGAGAACGGGGCCGCCCATGTCTTGCCGTCGCTCGCGGTGGCGGCCTTCCAGGCGAGGTCGGAGACCTTGTCGCCGCCCGCCAGGGAAGCCCGGTCGACCTCGGTCAGCCAGCCCTGGGTCTGCATGTTGCCGATCTGGGCGGTGTCGTTGATGACGATGTCGGGCAGATCGCGCTGCGCCGCCTGCTGCTGCAGCTTGGTCTCGAAGTCGTCGAAGAGGGCGACCACCTTGGTCTGGATCCCGCTGGCCTTGGTGAACGCCTCGGCGAGGCGCTGCGCTGTCTTGGCCGACTCCGAATCGGGCGCCTGCCTGATCCAGATCTCCAGCGCGTCGTCCGTGCTTGAGCTTGTTCCCCCGGAGCCGCAGCCTGTCAGCGTAACGGCCAGGGTCGTGGCCAGCGCGACCCCGAGCAGACGACGTGACATAAGACCGCCTCCTGTTCACATATGTGACAAGTGTCGTGGATGTGGGCGAGTCTTGAAGAAAGTAACCAGTGACACACATCACGGTCAATATTCAAGAATGTGAATCTGGGCCAGTGTTGTGTACAACGGGGGAATGCGCATTCTCATGACCGGCGCCGCAGGGAAAGTCGGCACGCTGCTCCGTCCCCGTCTCGCCCGTGACGGCCGGACGCTGCGCCTGTCGGACCTGGCGCCGCTCGAAACCGGACCCGGCGAGGAGCTGGCCGTGGCCGACCTCACCGACGAGCTGGCCATGGCCGCCGCGATGCGGGACGTCGACGCGGTGCTCCACCTCGGCGGCCAGAGCCGCGAGCATCCGTGGGCCGACATCGTGCGGGCCAACATGGACGGCACCTACGTGCTCATGGAGGCCGCCCGCGCGGCGGGGGTCGGGCACGTGGTGCTGATGAGCAGCCACCACGCCGCCGGCTTCCACACCCGGCCGCCCTCCGGCGGGGAGCTGGCCGACTACGCCTTCCCGCGCCCCGACACGTACTACGGCGTGAGCAAGCTCGTGATGGAGGGGCTGGGCAGCCTCTACCACGACAGGTTCGGCATGCACGTGACCGCCATCAGGCTCGGCACCTGCAACGAGCGCTCCGCCGACACCCGCGGCCTGGCCACCTGGATCTCACCGGACGACCTGGCCCGGCTGGTGGAGGCCGCGCTGACGGCGACCGGCTTCCACGTCGTGTGGGGCGTCTCCGACAACGCCCGCAGGTGGTGGTCGCTGAAGGAGGCGGAGGCCATCGGGTACGAGTCGCGCGACAGCTCCGAGTCGTACGCCGCGGAGATCATCGCCGAGCAGGGCGAGCCGGACCTGAGCGACCCGTTGCACGACCGGGTCGGCGGGGTCTTCACCTTGAAGGAGCTCGGCGGCTCCTGGTGACCGTTTCTGCTCGATAGCCGCCCCGACCGATCAGGTCAGGGCGGCTGTCGGCATGCCCGGACTCTTTCGCCGCGAAGTGCAACCGGTTGTAGTGGAGGTGGGTCAGAGCGAAAATGTTAAGAACGCGTATCCACCCTCATCTCCCCTCTGAGCAGGCACTATTCAGTTGGCGATATATCGGTAACGGCTTTGTAACACCTGCAAAGGGTTGACGAAACTTTTCGCCTCCTTATAGGAATGCGCTATCCGATCCCGCCGTGCCGGGCAGGGCCTGGAAGAGGGATGTATGTCCGAATCAATCTCTGTCACCCCGGAGCGACCCCCCGCCGCCCCGCGGGAGGCCGCTCGACCCCCGGGGCGTCGCCGCCGGACGACCTATGCGAACGTCCACAGGCGCCGGGAGGCCCGCACCGCGTACGTCTTCCTCGCGCCGTGGTTCGTCGGCCTGTTCCTGATCACCGTGGGGCCGATCCTGGCCTCGCTGTACCTGTCGTTCACCGACTACAGCCTGCTGGAAGAGGCCCAGTGGGTGGGCTGGGACAACTACTCGAAGCTGTTCTTCGAGGACACCCGGTTCATCCAGTCGCTCAAGGTCACCACCATCTACGTGGTCGTGTCGGTGCCCATGCAGCTCGCCTTCGCGCTGGCGCTGGCGCTCGCGCTCGACCGGGGCCTGCGCGGGCTGTCGTTCTACCGCTCCATCTACTACCTGCCCTCGCTGCTGGGCGGGAGCGTGGCCATCGCCATCCTGTGGCGGAAGATCTTCGGCACCGACGGCCTGGTCAACGCCGTCCTCGCGATCTTCGACATCGAGGGGCCCGGCTGGGTGTCCGACCCGGACACCGCCCTCGGCACGCTGATCCTCCTGCACGTGTGGACGTTCGGCGCGCCCATGGTGATCTTCCTCGCCGGACTCCGGCAGATCCCGCAGAGCTACTACGAGGCGGCCGCGGTCGACGGGGCCACCAAGCTCCGCCAGTTCCGCTCGATCACGCTGCCGCTGCTCACGCCGATCATCTTCTTCAACCTCGTACTCGAAGTCATCAAGTCCTTCCAGTCGTTCACGCAGTCGTTCATCGTCAGCGGCGGCAGCGGAGGACCGGTCGACTCCACGCTCTTCTACACGCTCTACCTCTACCTGAAGGGCTTCAAGAGCTACGAGATGGGCTACGCGGCCGCCATGGCGTGGGTCCTCCTGCTCCTCATCGCCGGACTGACCGGCGTGAACTTCCTCGCGTCGAAGTATTGGGTCTTCTATGGCGACACGAAGTAACCGGGTGCCGTTCCTGTTCCGCCCGCTACCGCGGGGCAGCCGGCTGCTCAAGCACGCGTTGCTGATCGGCTTCGGCCTGATCATGCTCTATCCGCTGCTGTGGATGATCTCCAGCTCGCTGAAGCCGGAGGACCTCATCTTCCGCGAGCCCGGCCTGTGGCCCAGCGCGGTCACGCTGGACAACTACAGCGACGGCTGGACGGCGCTCAAGCACAGCTTCGGCTACTACCTGTGGAACTCGGCCGTCATCACGGGACTGTCCGTGGCGGCCAACCTGGTCGCCTGCTCCCTGGCCGCCTACGCCTTCGCCCGGCTGAACTTCCCCCTGAAGAAGGTGTGGTTCGCCATCATGCTGGGCTCGATCATGCTGCCCTACCACGTGACCGTCGTGCCGCAGTACATCGTGTTCGCCAACATGGACTGGATCAACACGATCTGGCCGCTGGTGGTGCCCAAGTTCCTGGCCACGGACGCGTTCTTCATCTTCCTGATGGTGCAGTTCATCCGGACGCTGCCACGGGAGCTGGACGAGGCCGCGGCCATCGACGGGGCGGGCTACTGGCGGATCTTCCTGCAGGTCATCCTGCCGCTGTGCATGCCGGCGCTGGCGACGACCGGCATCTTCACCTTCATCTGGACGTGGAACGACTTCTTCAGCCAGAACCTGTACCTCACCAACTCCGACAACCTCACGGTGGCCGTGGCGCTGCGGCAGTTCCTGGACTCCAGCGGAGAGTCGTCCTGGGGTCCGATGTTCGCGATGTCCATCGTGTCGCTCGGGCCGATCTTCGGGTTCTTCCTGGCGGGACAGAAGTACCTGATCCGCGGGATGGCGACCACTGGCCTGAAGTAGTTCCTCTTCACCCCCTGTAACCCCCAAGAGGAGGTAGAGCTGTGAAACTCGGCTCTCGTAAGACGATGTGGGTCGCCGCGCTGTCGGCGGCCATGCTGACCGCGGCCGCCTGCGGCAGCGGCGACGGCGGCGAAGGAGGAGGCGGCGGTGGCGACGGCGGCAAGGTGTCGATCACCTTCGCCTACTGGGGCAGCGACGCCCGGCAGAAGCTGACCGACCAGGCCATCCAGAAGTTCGAGGAGAAGAACCCGACGATCGACGTCGAGGGCGACTTCTCCAACTGGGACAGCTACTACGAGAAGCTCGCCACCAAGGTCGCCGCCAACGACGCGCCTGATGTGCTGAGCATCGAGATCCGCGGCCTCAGCGAGTACGCCGGCCGCGGCGCGCTGATGGACCTGGCCGGCAAGCTGCCCACCGCGGACCTCGACCAGCAGGTCCTGTCGAGCGGCCAGATCGACGGCAAGCAGTACGCCATCCCGACCGGCGTCAACGCCTTCTCCATGCTGGCCAACCCGGCCGCGCTGGAGAAGGCCAAGAAGGAACTGCCGGACGACACCACGTGGACCTGGGACCAGTGGGCCGCGCTGGCCCAGGAGATCTCGGCCACGGGCGCCGCCACCGGTGCCGAGTACAACTTCAACCCCGCCTGGCTGCAGATCTACGCGGCCCAGCGCGGCGAGAAGTTCTACGACGGCACCAAGATCGGCATGTCCGTCGACACGCTGAAATCCTGGTGGGCCATCCACCAGAAGCTCATCGAGACCAAGGGCTCGCCCGACGCCGCCAAGAGCGAGGAGATCGGCGACACCGGTCCCGAGCAGTCGCTGCTCGGCACCAACGAGGGCGCCATGGGCATGTGGTGGAGCAACCAGCTCAACGCCCTGACGAAGTCGTCCGGCCAGGACATGACGCTGCTGCGGATGCCGAAGCTGGAGGGCGCCACGACCAGCGGCATGTTCCTGCAGCCCGCCATGTTCTACGCCGCCTCGGCCAAGACGGAGAAGGCGGACGCCGCGGGCAAGTTCATCGACTTCCTGGTCAACGACCCCGACGCGGCCGGCATCCTGCTGAGCGACCGCGGCCTGCCCACCAACTCCAAGGTGCTCGCCGCCGTCAAGGACAAGCTGCCGCCCGCCGACCAGAAGACCCTGGCCTTCATCGACGAGGTCAAGAGCGAGCTGAGCCCGATCGAGGCGCCGCCGAAGGGCGCGCTGGAGATGGAGGACATCCTGGAGCGCGCCAGCGAGGAGGTCGTGTTCGGCAGGGCCACTCCGGACGCCGCCGCGGCGAAGTTCCTGGAGGAGGCGAACGCCGCCATCGCCGGCTGACCAGCCGGCGACCGGCCGGGGGCGCACCGCCCCCGGCCGCCCACCGCGACTCGGGGAGAGAGCACTTGAGCACCAGGTACGCCTTCGTCGGCCTCGGGCACCGCGCGCAGATGTACGTCGACGCGCTGCTGGGCGACTGGCAGGACACCGGGACCATCGTCGGCCTGTGCGACGTCAACACCACGCGCATGGCCTACTACGCCGAACGGATCGGCCGCCCGGTGCCGTGCTTCGCGCCCCGGGAGTACGGCAAGATGCTGGAGCTGGCCGACGCCGTCGTGGTGTGCACGGTCGACGCCACCCACGCCGAGTACGTCGTCGCCGCGCTCGACGCCGGCCTCGACGTCATCGTGGAGAAGCCGCTCACGGTCGACGCCGAGGGCTGCGCGGCCATCGCCGAGGCGGCCGAGCGCAACCCGGGCCGGCTGGTCGTCACCTTCAACTACCGCTACTCGCCGCGCAACTCGGCGGTGCGGAAGCTGATCGGCGAGGGCGCCATCGGCGACGTCACCTCGGTGCACTTCGAGTGGGCGCTCGACACCATCCACGGCGCCGACTACTTCCGCCGCTGGCACCGCGAGCGCGCCCACTCCGGCGGGCTGCTCGTGCACAAGTCCACCCACCACTTCGACCTGGTCAACTGGTGGCTCGGCTCGGCGGCCGAGCTGGTCTTCGCGCAGACCGACCTGCGCTTCTACGGCCAGGCCCGGCCGCGCGGGCCGCGCCCGGCACGCGGGCAGGGCGCCCCGGGTCTGGGCAGCGACCCGTACATCCTGGACATCTCCCAGGACGAGCGCCTCAAGCGGCTCTACCTGGACGCCGAGCACGAGGACGGCTACATCCGCGACCAGGACGTGTTCGCGCCCGGCGTGACGATCGACGACACCATGTCGGTGCTCGTCCGCTACGCCAACCGGGCGATCCTCACCTACTCGCTGACCGCGCACGCGCCGTTCGAGGGGTACCGGGTGGCGTTCAACGGCACCGAGGGGCGGATCGAGCTGGAGGTGTGCGAACGGTCCTGGACCCCGCCGCACGCCGCCGTCGACCCGAGCGCGGCGAGCAAGGAGCACGCGGCCGGCTCCTGGGAACGGCTCATCCTGCACCGGCACTGGCAGGAGCCCGAGGAGGTGCCGATCGAGCAGGGCGCCGGCGGCCACGGCGGCGGTGACCGGCTGCTGCTCGACGACGTCTTCCGCGGCCCCGGCGACGACCCGCTCGGCCGTCCGGCGGGCTACCGGGACGGCATCCGCAGCGTCCTGGTGGGCGTCGCGGCCAACCGTTCAGCCGCCACCGGCCGCCCCGTCCGCCTCACCGCCGACGGCACCCGCCTCGCCGGCGCCTGATCCGTACGAAGAGGAGATGCGTCTGACTCCTCACAGTGCTTTCTCGTACGAGTCATGAGAGGTGAGATGCGGCATCTAGGGGAGTTCGCCGGGCTTGTGGAGGTGGCGGGAAGGCAAGGGGAGCTGTTCCCGGACGCGCCCGCCGGGCCGGAGCTGCGGGCCGCCGCGCGCGAAGCCATCGGCACGCTCGACCTCACGGCGGGAGACGTACGGGTGGAGCGCACCTGGACTGCGGACGGGCTGGACGGCGAGGAGCTGTCCTGGGACGTCGGCTACGGCCCGCGCACCCGGGCCTACCTGCTCAGGCCGCACGGTCACCGGGGCGCGCTGCCCGGCGTGGTGGCCCTGCACTGCCACGCGGGCATGAAGTGGGCGGGCAAGGAGAAGATCGCCGACGGTCCCGAGCCGCCCACCCCCGAGGTGCGGCGGCTGCGCGGCGAGCTGTACGGCGGCCGGGCGTTCGCCTCCGAGCTGGCCAGGCGCGGCTTCGCGGTGCTGGCGCACGACGTGACCGGGTGGGGGAGCCGCCGGTTCCCGCTCACGGACATGCCTGACCGGGTGACGGCCCTGGCCCCGGACGCCGGGCTGTCGGAGGCCGACCGCTACGACGTGGCGGCGGGCCACCACGAGCACGTCCTGGAGAAGTACTGCAGACTGCTGGGCACCTCGTTCGCGGGCGTGGTGGCGGGCGAGGACCTGGCCGCGGCGGCGTACCTGCGGGGCAGGCCGGACATCGGGCCGGTCGGCTGCGCCGGCCTGTCGGGCGGCGGCCTGCGGGCCGCCCTGCTGGGCGCCTTCGACCCGGGCGTGCGCGCGGTCGTGGTCGCCGCGATGACCTCGTCCTACGCCGACCTGCTCGACGGGTACGTGGCCTCGCACACCTGGATGCTCTTCCCGCCCGGCCTGTCGCGGGTCTGCGACTGGCCCGCGCTGGTCGCGTCCGGAGCGCCGCGACCGCTGCTGGCGCTGTACGCGGGCGACGACCAGCTGTTCCCCGAGCGGGGGATGCGCCGCGCCCACGAGGCCATCGCCCGCCGCTACCCCGACGGCGGCTACGAGGGCCGGTTCTTCGACGCCCCGCACGCCTTCGACGTCCCGATGCAGGAGCACGCCTTCACCTGGCTGGCCGCCGAACTGCGCCCTGAACCCCGCTGAAAACACGACCCGTACGACCCCGACCCGTACGACCCGCACGGCACGGCGGCGCGGGCCCGGCGTGGCACCGCGCCGGGCCCGCGGGTCAGCGGCCCGTGGCCAGCTCGGCCGCCTCCTCGCGCGACAGGCGCCCGTCGACGACCACGACCGACACCTTCCTGTCGAGCCGGGCGTCGAACGACAGGGGGGTGTCCCAGGCCAGCGCGGTGCCGACGCCCGGATACTCGGCCACCCGCACGAACCACGGGTCGGCGTCCTGCGCGAACAGCAGCGTCCACGCCTCCGACGACAGCGCCAGCCACGGCGCCCGCGAGCCGTGCACCCGCTCCTCGCCCTCGGCCGCCGCCGTGAACACGCGCAACCCGGGCGAGCCCGCCGGCGCGCGCCAGAAGAACCCGCCGTAGCCGGCGCCCGCCCGCCCCTTCGTGGCCGAGCTGCGCACCGTCAGCGGCGCCCCGGTCAGGTTGTGCAGGGTGAAGCCGAACTCCAGGACCCACCCACGCGCCGCTGGACGGGCCCGTACGGTGCGTTCCTCGCGAACCAGGGCGTCTTCCCCCGGCCGCAGCCACGAGAGCGTCTCGGTGAAACCGGCGGCGTCGCGCTCGGTGAAGGCCAGGTGCCGCTGGACGCCGTGGTCGTCGAGCCAGGTCGGCCCCTGGTCGCGGACGTAGGTGCGCCCGCCCCAGAAGTTGCGCCCGCCCAGGTCCGTCACCGCGAGCCCGGCCCCGAGGTGGTGCGGGTGGTCGGCCGGACGGACCTCGGTCACCACGGTGCCGCCGAGCGTGCGCACCGGGTGCAGGTAGGGGCGGGGCGCCGCGGTCAGCGGCAGGTCGGGGCTGGTCACGTACTCGGCGACGGGAGAGCCGCCCACCACGAGCGGCGTCGCCCAGCTCAGGCCCAGCTCGGAGAAGAGCGCCAGCTCCGAGGCGCACCTATCGACGACGGACGCGATGCCCGGCAGCACCCGGCCCTCGCCGGACAGGTCCTGGTGGTCGTCGGCGATCGGCAGCGGGTCGGGCGCGACCCTGATCGCCTCCATCACCTCCATGAACCCGCCCGTGCGCTGGATCGGCACCAGCAGGGGGACGCCCGACCGTACGTGCTCGACGAGGTTGACCAGCAGGTCGGTGCGGTCGAAGCGCTGGACGGGCCCGTCGTCCACCTGGACCTCGTCCATCGTGTAGACGAACCGGATCCGCCCCTTCTCGCCGTGGACGAGCACGTACGGCTCGTCCCGCTCGGCCGCGCAGAGCGTGACCGCGGCCACCAGCGGGGTGCCGCCGGCGAGCGTGACGCGGACGGCGGAGGTGTCGTCGGACTCGATCCCGTTGGCGTGGAAGAGCTCGGTCTCCACCGAGGCCACCGCGCCGCGCTCGTCGGCCCCGGCCACCGCCAGCGCGGTGGCCAGCGCGTGCGCGAACGGGTTCGTCAGCGCGCCGTCCACCACGTCCACGCCGTCGAGCACCCGCCTGCCCGCCCACGGGCTGCGGGTGAAGTACGCGGCGGGGCGCGGCCACGAGCCGGCCACGCCGATGCCGGTGACGCGGCCGATCGCGCCGCCCGCGATGAGCTCGCGCACCGCGGGCACCGCCGCGGAACCGAGGCTCTGGAACCCGACCTGGCAGGCCAGCCCCGCCTTGGCGGCGGCCCGCTCCATCCGGTCGAAGTCCGCCAGCGTGGCCGCCGTCGGCTTCTCCACCAGGACGTGCGCGCCCGCCTCCAGCGCGGCCAGCGCCAGCTCGGCGTGCGTCGGGATGGGCGTGGCCAGGATCGCGATCCGGGCGCCGGTCCGCTCGATCAGGCCGGGCAGGTCGGCGGAGATATCGGGGGAGCCGAGACCCGCCAGGCTCTCCGGCGGGACCGGCCGCACGTCGCAGACCCCGGCCAGCTCGACCAGCCCGGTCAGCCGGCGCAGCCGGTCGAGATAGTGGGAGCCGAAGCCCTGGGCTCCGGCGAGCACGACACGCATGTCACCTCCAGCGGAGGCCGAGGCCCCGGTGCTCGCCGGCGCGCAGCTCCGCGCCGTCCACCCGGACAGGGTACGGCTCGGCGAGCAGCCCCAGCGCGGCGAACGAGGCGTCCTCGACGTCCTCGGCCATGGACGGCAGCGGCAGCGAGAGCGCCAGCTGCCCCGACAGGTCCGGCAGCAGGTGCGGGTAGACCGGCACGTCGAAGGCGCGGGCCAGCTCGGCGATGCGCAGGAACGGGGTGATGCCGCCGACCCTCACCACGTTCGGCTGCACGACGTCGCAGGCCCCGGCGGCCAGCAGGTCGCGGAAGCCGTAGACCGTGTAGACGTTCTCGCCGACCGCGATCGGCACGTGCGCCGACCGGCGCAGCTCCACGTGCGCCGCCACGTCGTCGGCCGGCAGCGGCTCCTCCAGCCAGTGCAGGCCGTACGGGGCGAGCGCGTCGGCCGCGCGCCGGGCGGTGTGCAGGTCCCAGCGCTGGTTGGCGTCCACCATCAGCAGCGTGTCCGGGCCGATCACCTCGCGGACGGCGGCCACCCGCGCCACGTCCTCGCGCACGTCCGGCCGGCCGACCTTGATCTTGACGGCGGGGTAGCCGGCGGCCTTCCACCGGCCCGCCTGCGCCACCAGTTCGTCCAGCGGGTAGTGCAGGTTCACCCCGCTCCCGTACACCGGGACGGACTCCCTGCGCCGGCCCAGCACGTCCACCAGGCCGCGCTCGCCGCAGCGCAGGTCCCACAGCGCCAGGTCGACCCCGGCCAGCGCGATCGTGGTGATCCCGCCCGGCCCGGCCTCGCGCAGGTGCCGCCAGAGCCGGTCCCACACCACCTCCGGGTGCGGGTCCAGGCCGATCAGCGCGTCGCGGATGTCGTGTTCCAGCAGCGCGCGCACCGCGTGCGCGCCGATCTGCGGCGTCCAGGAGAACCCGGTGCCCACCCGCCCGTCGGCGAGCGTCACCTCGACGACCAGGACGTGGTTGGCGGGCACGTCGGGCCCCCACGGACGGCGCAGCGCGACCGTGCGCGGGGTGACCGTGAGGTCGCGGATCACGGCGTGCCGATCAGCGAGCGTCCGTGCTTGATCAGCGACTCCAGCTCGGCCACGTCCTCGGGCGCGGCGTCGACCAGCGGCGGCCGGACCGGCCCCACGTCCAGGCCGCCCAGCCGCACCCCGGCCTTGACCAGCGCGACCGCGTACCCGGGCACCTTCGAGCGCAGCCGGACGAGCGGCTCGTAGAACTCGGTCAGCAGCCGGTGCTCGCCGTTCAGGTACGCGGTCGCGATGTCGGGCGCGAAGGCGAAGACCGCCGAGGAGTACAGCTCGACGCCGAGGCCCCGGTAGGCGCCCATGGTCAGCTCGGCCGTCGGCAGGCCGTTGAAGAACGTGAAGCCGTCGCCCACCTCCTTGCGTACGGCCAGCATCGAGCGCTGGATGAGGTCGATGTCGCCCAGGCCGTCCTTCAGCCCGACCACGCCGGGCACCCGGGCCAGCTCGACCACCTGCTCGGGGGTGAGCACCACCGAGCCGCGCTGGTAGATGATCACCGGCAGGATCGCCGCGATCTCCCGCACGTACGCGACGAACCCGTCCGAGGTGCCCTTGGCCAGGTAGGGCGGCATCAGCAGCAGGCCGTCCGCGCCCGCCTCGCGCGCCGCTCCGGCCTGCGCGAGCGCGGCGCCGAGCGGCCCGCCCGCGCCGGCGAACACCGGCGCCCGGCCGGCCGCCGTCTCGACGGCGACCCGGACGACGGCGGCGTGCTCGGCCTCCGACAGGGAGGAGAACTCGCCGGTGCCGCACGCCGCGAACACTCCGCCGGGCCCGTGGTCGAGCCCCCGTCCGATGTGCTCGGCCAGCACCTCCTCGGCGAGCTTGCCTGACAGGGTGAAGGGGGTGATGGGGAAGAAGAGGACTCCGCTGAGGTTCATCAGATCTCCAGTTCGGTGCGCCAGCTGCGCTTGGCGGTCCAGCCGAGCATGCGCTCGGCCTTGGCCGAGGTGAACGCGGGAAGAGTGTCGGTGAGCGCGGACGCGTGCTCGCTCGTGCCGGGCATCACGGCGGGGAGCAGCTCCGCGAGGGGGCGGCGGGCCAGCGCGTCGGCCGCGCCGGCGAAGAACACCTCGCCGCTGGGCAGGCCGGGCAGCCGCTCGATGAGGGTGGCGATCATGTCGGAGGCGTCCCTGGCGTCGATGTAGTTGAACAGCGAGACACCGGCGATCTCCGGCAGGTCCAGGCGTTCCAGAATCGTGTGGCCCGACTGGGTGGGCGCGCCCGCCCACTCCTCGGGCGCCACCACGAAGCACGGCCGCACCGCCGCGAACCGCGTCCGCGAGCTGCGCGCGAACGACGCCATCGTCTGCTCGGCGACCACTTTGGACAGGTTGTAGGCGTTCCACGGCGACGTCGGGTGGTCCTCGTCGATCGGCAGATAGCTCGGAGCCCAGCCGGAAGGCGACCCGTAACCGATCACCGTGGGACTGCTGGCCACCACTACCCGGCCCACGCCCGCGTTGCTCGCCGCCTCGCACACGTTGAACGCCAGCTGCGTGTTGGTGCGGAAGATCACGCCCTCGGTCCGGCTGAACGGGGTCGCGATGGCCGCCAGGTGGACCACGACGTCGGGCCGGAACCGCGCCATCACGTCGTACGCCTCGCCCAGGTCGGTGAGGTCGGCCGGGAGGGTGGCCGCCGCGTCGTCCGGGGTGCCGGCGGTGACGTCGACGCCGATCACTTCGTGACCTGCCTGCGCCAGCGAGGTGACCAGGCTTCGCCCCAGCCTTCCGGCGCTGCCCGTCACCAGTGTTCGTGTCATCGCTCGTTCACCCTTCCGCAGGGGTCATTACCGCAACCGGTTGCAAAAAGTATTGAGGTGCCGTCGGCAGAACGTCAAGCCGACTCGTCTCAGCCTGCGGTGTCGCCGCTGGCCTCATGCGCGGTAGCATGAGTTTTCGGCGCTCGGCCCTCGCGAAAGAGGCCCGTTGACAGCGATACAAGCGCTTGCATTAATGTACTTGGCATGCTCGGAGGCCCAGCGTGGCGGTGACCATTCGTGACGTGGCGGAGGCATCAGGCGTACACGTCTCCACGGTGTCGCGCGCCTTCTCCGCCCCCCATCTGGTCAACCCGGTCACACGCACCCGCGTGCTCGCCGTCGCCGAGGATCTCGGCTACCGGCCCAACCGGGCCGCCCGCGCGCTGACCACGGGGCGCACCCACAACATCGGCCTGATCGTGGCCGACATCGCCAACCCGTTCTTCCCGCCGCTCATCAAAGCGGCCCAGGCGCAGGCCAGGCTCCGCGACTACCACGTGTTCGTGGCCGACACCGACGAGGACCCGCAGGTCGAGGAGGAGCTGATCCAGACCCTCACCAAGCAGGTCGACGGCGTGCTGCTGTGCAGCCCCCGGCTGACCAACAAGACGATCGAGCGGCTGCGCGAAGAGGTGCCGTTCGTCGTGGTGAACCGCAGGGTCAAAGGCATGCCGACGGTGCTCATGGACGTCGGCCGCGGGGTCAGGCTCGCCGTCGAGCACCTCACCGGCCTCGGCCACCGCAGGCTCGCCCTGGTGACCGGGCCCAGCGGGTCGTGGACCAGCAAGGAGATGCAGGCGGCCGCCGCCGCCATGAGCGAGGCCGACGTCACCTTCCTCGGCCCCAACCCGCCCACCGAGCTCGGCGGCCTGGCCGCCGTCACCGACGTGATCGCCTCCGGCGCCACCGGGGTGCTCGCCTACAACGACCTGGTCGCCATAGGCTTGATCGAAGGGCTGGCCGAGCGGGGGGTCGACGTGCCCGGGGAGATCAGCGTGATCGGCGTCGACGACATCGTGCCCGGCCGCCTGAGCCGCCCCAAGCTGACCACCATCGCGATGCCCACCGCCGCCGCCGGCCGCATCGCCGTCGACCTGCTGCTCGGCTCGGTCGACTCCGAGGCCACCAGCGGCGTCACCGTGCTGGAGACGAGCCTGATCGTCCGCGAATCTACGGGAGAGGCCCACACATGAACTTCGGAACGCTGCCCTCGGGGGAGCGCGTCGAGCGCCACGAACTGACCTCGGGGCGCCTGCGCGCGGCGGTGCTCTCGTACGGGGCCATCCTGCAAACGCTTGAGGTCGACGGCGTCAACGTGGTGCTCGGCCTGCCGACCCTGGACGACTACCTGACCCGCAGCCGCTACTTCGGCGCCGTGGTCGGCCGCTACGGCAACCGCATCGCGGGCGGCCGCTTCACGCTCGACGGCGTCGAGTACCACCTGCCCGTCAACAACGGGCCCAACAGCCTCCACGGCGGCACCGAGGGCTTCGACAGCAAGGTCTGGACGATCCGCGACGTCACCGGCTCGGCCATCACGCTCGCGCTCGTCAGCCCCGACGGCGACCAGGGCTACCCCGGCACGCTCACCGCCTCCGTCACCTACACGCTCGACGGCGACGCGCTGCGCATCGACTACACCACCGAGACCGACGCGCCCACCGTGGTCAACCTGACCAACCACTCCTACTTCAACCTGGCCGGCGGCGGCGACGTGCTCGGCCACGTGGTCCGCATGGCGGCCGACCACTACCTGCCCGTCGACGGCGACAAGATCCCCACCGGCGAGGCGGCCCCGGTCAAGGGCACCGTGTTCGACTTCACCACCCCCCACGCGATCGGCGAGCGCTTCGACGGCGCCTACGACCACTGCTTCGTCCTGAACGGCGACATCACCGTGACCGAGCCGGGCAGCGGACGCACCATGGAGGTCACCACCACCGAGCCCGGCGTCCAGTTCTACGCGGGCGGCATGCTCGACGGCGACGCCACTCCATACGGCCCGCACGCCGGGTTCTGCCTGGAGACGCAGCACTTCCCCGACTCGCCCAACCAGCCGGCGTTCCCCTCGACCGTGCTGCGCCCCGGCGAGGTCCGCGCCTCCACCACCACCTACCGCTTCCCGGGTTGATCAGGGGAGAGCCGGCGTAGCCCGCAGCACCAGCAGCGCCACGTCGTCCCTCGACGGGGCGCCGGCGAAGGAGTGGACCGCCTGCCGCACCCGCTCGGCGACGGCGTGGGCGCTCAGCCCGGTGCAGCCCGACAACAGCCTGGACAGCCCGTCGTCGTCGTCGAGCAGCCGCTTGCCGTCGCGCCGCTCGGTCACCCCGTCGGTGACGCACAGCAGCACCTCCTCGGGCGCGAGCTCGAACGACTCCACGAAGAACCGCACGCCGTGCTCGACGCCGAGCAGCAACTGCGGCGAGGCCACCTGCTCCACCTCGCCGTCGGTGTGCAGCAGCAGCGGCGGCACGTGCCCGGCCGAGGCGATCGTGCACCGCGCCCCGCCCTGCGGCAGCGGCGTCAGCTCCCCGCACAGCAGGCTGAGAAACCGGCCCTCCTCGTCCTCCTCCAGCAGCGTCCGGTTGAGCCGGTCCAGGATGTCGGCCACGGTGTAGTTCTCCTTCGCGAGCAGCCGCACGGCGTGCCTGGCGAGCCCGGTGACGGCGGCCGCCTCCGGCCCGCTGCCGCAGACGTCGCCGAGGGCGAAGCACCAGTGGTCGGCCACGGTGAACAGGTCGTAGAAGTCGCCGCCGACGTGCGCGCCCTCCTCGGCCGGCTCGTACACGACCGCGGACTCCAGGCCGGGCATCGGCGCCATCCGCACCGGCAGCAGGTTGCGCTGCAGCGCCTTGGAGGTGGTGGCCTGGCGGGTGTAGAGCATCGCGGTGTGCAGGTTGAGCGCGATCAGGCGGCACAGGTCGGCCAGCAGCTCGGCCAGCTCCAGCGGCAGCGTCGGCTCGCTCCGGCCGATCACCAGCGCGCCGTGGGCCCTGCCCTGGGTCAGCAGCGGGAACGACAGCACGTTCCCGCGGCCGACCGGCCAGGTGACCTCGCTCAGCGGCGTGCGCGGGAGGGCGGGCAGCGACGTGCGCAGCTCGGCGTTGTGCCGCTCCTCCCGGTGCCACACGTGCGCCAGCCGCGTCATGCCCGCCAGGTCGGTCAGGTAGACCGCCGCCCAGGTGGCGATCTTGGGCACCACGAGCTGCGCGGCCAGCGCCGCGAGCAGCTCCTCGTCGTGCACGCCCGCGAGCAGCTCGCCCGCCTCGGCGAGGAACGACAGCCGACCCCGGTGCGCCCGGTCCTGCTCGGCCAGCCGCTCCCGCTGCACGGTGCCGGCCACCTGGTCGGCGATGTGCCGCAGGCTCGCGGCCAGGTCCTGGTCGAACCGCCCCGGCTCGGCGGCGGTCACCGCCAGGTGGCCGATCACCTCGCCCGCCACCACCAGCGGCGCGCACGCCAGCGACCTGGCCCGCAGCCGCTGGGCCAGCTCGACGTCGGCGGCGAGCAGGTCGTCCACCACCGCCGGCGCGCGCCGGTCGGGGGCGAACACGCCCGCCGCGACCACGCCCACCAGCCCCGCCGCCTCACCCGCCCCCGCCGCCACCCCGAACCTGTTGCCGGAGTCGGCGCGCAGCAGCACGTACGCGGCGTCGCCGGCGCTGGAAAGCTGGACGATCCGCGCGATCGTGTCGAGCAGCTCGGCGAGCGGGCGGTCGCGGTCGAGCAGGTCCTTGATGCGCCGGCCGGCCTCCCGCCTGGCGGGTGAGGGCGGCGAGGCCAGCACGAACCCGTGGTCGCCGCCCACCACCATCCAGATCGCCCTCCGGTGCTCCGGCCTGCCCCCGGTGCGCAGGTGGGAGACGTAGACGGGGACCAGCCGCCCGTCGCGGTGGCGCATCCGCGACTCCCCGCGCCAGCGGCCCAGCGCGAGCGCGTCGGACAGGGCCGGCGCGTCGGGGCCGTGACCGTCCCAGTCGACCAGGTCCTCCAGCGGCCGGCCCGCCGCCTGCCGCGCCGTCCAGCCGAGCAGGGCCTCGGCGTCGGCGTTCCACGAGATCACCCGCCCGCCCGCGTCGGCGACCAGCACCGCCACCCGCAGCGCGTCCACGGGCTCGCGCGGCGCCGGGATCGAGGGCGGGCACGGCTCCTGGGCGTCGGCGAGCTCCATCCGCACCCAGACCCGCTTCGCGCTCCTGGTGTACGTGACGCCCCAGGCGTCGGCGAGCATGCCCGCCAGCGCCAGGCCACGCCCGGAGGTGGCCATCTCCTCGGCGGGAGGCGGCACGTCCAGGACGGTCCGGCCGGGCTGCTGGTCGTCGACCTCGATCTCGAGTTTGGGCGGCACCGCCTCGGCGTCCAACCGGCAGGTCAGCTCGACGCCGGTGCCGGCGTGCACCACCGCGTTGGTGACGAGTTCGCTGGTCAGCAGCACGGCGTCCTCCGCCAGATGGCTCAGGCTCCACTCGCCGAGCACCTGGCGGACGAACCGTCGCGCCGCCGCCGGGGCATGGGGAGTGCCGTCGAAGGAGGTGCTCGACACCCGGGTCGTCTCCACTGTGCGTCCTAGAACATCACTCGATGTGGCAGTTCGGTCACTCTCAGGGTGGCAGACCGGGAGCCCGCGCTCCCTCCACTTGGGAAGAAGGCCGAGGTTGGTCACCAGCCGGCTGGCGCCGGGGAAGTCTTTCGACACGATCCGGCGGTGGCCCGGCGCGTCCCGGTGCTTTCTCGGGGGTATCCGACGTACCTTTGGCAACATGGCCACCCGTACGCCGAAAAGCGCATCGAAGGGTCCGGCGAAGCGGTCGCCCTCGTCTCGTTCGACCCCCGCGAAACGGGGCGCCGCGTCCACGGGGCGGCCCAGGGCGAAGGGGGCGGGGCCGGTCCGTAAACCCCCGATGACCCATCAGGACCCGATCAGCTGGGTCTTCACCATGATCGGCAAGCTGGTCGTCGGCCTGTGGATGCTGCTCGCCAACGGCATCGGCAGCACCGCCCGCGCCCTGGGCAAGAACGCCAGGGAGCTCGACCCGGTCCACCGCCGCGACGGCGTGGGGCTGGCGGTCCTCGCCGGCGCCATCGTGCTGGCGGCGATGACCTGGCGCGACACCAGGAGCGGCGTCTCCGAGGTCGTCCACACCGTCGTGCACGCCGTGTTCGGCTCGCTGGCGTGGGCGCTGCCGCTGCTGTTCGGCCTGCTGGCCTGGCGTTACCTGCGCCACCCCGACCAGAACGCCGACACCGGCCGGATGGTGATCGGGTGGAGCGCGCTGCTCGTCGGCGTCCTCGGGGTGATCCACGTCGCCAACGGCACCCCTTATCCCGCGGGCGACGCGAACAACACGATGGAGAAGGTGTCGCAGGCGGGCGGCATGATCGGGTTCATCGTGTCGGCGCCGCCGATGAGCATCCTGCCGCCGTGGATCACGATCCCGCTGCTGCTGATCCTGTCGGGGTTCGGCGTGCTGGTGATCACGGCCACGCCCGTCCACCGCATCCCGGAGCGGCTGGCCGAGCTGCGCCACATGCTCTTCGAGCGCCAGACGCCGGAGGGCAGGCCCGCGCCGCAGCCGAAGAAGCGCGGGCGGCCGAAGAAGCCCGCCGCCGAGGGCGAGGAGTCGGTCAAACCGTACGACACGCCCGTCCTGTCGGAGAAGGAGAAGCGCGAGGACCACTCGCCGGAGATCGTCCCGGGGCTCATGGACGAGGAGGAGCCGCCGCCGGCGCCGGTCAAGCAGCCGGAGCCGCCGCAGCCCACCCCGGCGCCGCGCAAGGTCGAGCAGCTCGTGCTCTCCCCGCAGGCGGGCCCGTACCAACTGCCTGACCTGCAGCATCTCAAGCAGGGCACCGCGCCCAAGCCGCAGACCAAGGCCAACACGGTCGTGGTGAACGCGCTGACCAGCGTGCTGGAGCAGTTCACCATCGACGCCCAGGTGATCGGGTTCACCCGAGGGCCGACCGTGACCCGCTACGAGATCGAGCTGGGGCCCGCGGTGAAGGTGGAGAAGGTCACCGCGCTGACCAAGAACATCGCCTATGCCGTTAAATCGGCCGATGTTCGGATCCTGTCCCCGATCCCCGGCAAGTCGGCGATCGGGGTGGAGATCCCGAACGCCGACAAGGACCTGGTCGCGCTCGGCGACGTGCTCCGCGCCCAGGTGGCGCAGGCCGACCACCACCCGATGATCGTCGGGCTGGGCAAGGACGTCGAGGGCCGCACGATCGTGGCCAACCTGGCCAAGATGCCCCACCTGCTCATCGCCGGCGCCACCGGCGCGGGCAAGTCCGTCTGCGTCAACGGGCTGATCACCTCGATCCTCATGCGCGCCACCCCCGACGAGGTGCGCATGGTGCTCGTCGACCCCAAGCGGGTCGAGCTGAGCGTGTACGAGGGCATCCCCCACCTGATCACCCCGATCATCACCAACCCGAAGAAGGCCGCCGAGGCCCTCGAATGGGTGGTGGGCGAGATGGACCGCCGCTACGACGACCTGGCGGCCAGCGGGTTCCGCCACATCGACGAGTTCAACAAGGCGGTGCGGGCCGGCAAGCTCGTGCCGCAGCCCGGCAGCGAACGCGTCTACCAGCCCTATCCGTACCTGCTGGTGATCGTGGACGAGCTGGCCGACCTGATGATGGTGGCGCCGCGCGACGTGGAGGACTCCATCGTCCGCATCACCCAGCTCGCCCGCGCGGCGGGCATCCACCTGGTCATCGCCACCCAGCGGCCGAGCGTGGACGTCGTCACCGGCCTGATCAAGGCCAACGTGCCGTCCCGGCTGGCGTTCGCGGTGTCCTCGCTGACCGACTCGCGGGTCATCCTCGACCAGCCGGGCGCCGACAAGCTGGTCGGCCAGGGTGACGCGTTGTTCCTGCCGATGGGGGCAAGCAAGCCGATCCGGATCCAGAACGCGTTCGTCTCCGAGAAGGAGATCGCCGAGATCGTCAACCACTGCAAGCAGCAGATGCAGGTGGAGTACCGCAGTGACGTGACCGTCGCGGCCGGCGCCAAGAAGGAGATCGACGAGGACATCGGCGACGACCTCGACCTGCTCATCCAGGCCGCCGAGCTGATCGTCACCACCCAGTTCGGTTCGACCTCGATGCTGCAGCGCAAGCTGCGCGTCGGCTTCGCGAAGGCCGGGCGGCTGATGGACCTGCTGGAGAGTCGCGAAGTGGTCGGTCCCAGCGAGGGTTCCAAGGCTCGCGAGGTGCTGGTGAAACCAGATGATCTGCCCGGATTGCTAGCCGACCTGCGTGGCGAATGACCCCAATGGCCACTTCCCTGCCACTTACTGCTTGAATAGGAGCAACTACGCTCCGTCGTGGGGAGGCGGTTGTCGTGCAGGAGCAGAGCATCGGAGCCATATTGGCGGCGGCTCGGCAGTCTTCGGGGTTGACTGTCGAGCAGCTGAGCAAGATCACGCGTATCCGAGAGGCGATCATCAACGCGCTCGAGCGTGACGAGTTCGCCGAGTCCGGAAGCGATTTCTACATCAGGGGGCACGTCAAGACCATCGCGGCTGCCGTGGGGCTCGATCCCGAGGCCGTGGTGCACCACTACGACCAGCTGCACGGCGGTGCGCCGCAGCCGGTGCGGGCGGCGGCGGTGTTCCAGGCCGACCGCATCATCAAGATGTCCGAGCGGCGGGGGCCCGGCTGGGCCCCGGCGCTGGCGGTCGCGCTGTCCGTGGTGGTCGTGTTCGGCGTGGTCAAGGTCCTGGGCGGCGCGTCCGACCAGGTCCGCACCGCCCGCGGGGAGCGGCCGGCGGCCACCGTGCCGCCGAACTCGCCGTTCACCGAGGGGCCGTCCGCCGTGGCCATGGCGGGCAAGAACACGGTCGAGGTCACGGTCGAGGCGAAGCGGCGGGCCCGCATGACGGTGCGCGACGCCAAGGGACGCCGGCTGTTCGACGGCAGCCTCAAGGCGGGCAGCAGCGCCACCTGGCGGGCGCAGAGCCGGATCGACTTCGAGGTGGGTGACGCCGGAGCCGTGTCGGTGCAGGTCAACGGCAAGAACCTGGGCGCTGTGGGGGAGCGGGGGGAGAAGGTGCGCCGGTCGTTCGGCCCGGGGAAACCACCAGCTCGGTAACCCCTGCATCGTGTGGTGGCCAACTGCCGATACCGTAGTGTCACCATGTCATCCCGCCGAACCGCATCGCTGATCACGCTGGGCTGCGCCCGCAACGAGGTCGACTCCGAGGAGCTGGCCGCGCGACTCGAGGCTGCCGGTTGGCAGCTCGACGACGACGACCCGGATGTCGTCGTGGTCAACACGTGCGGCTTCATCGAGTCGGCGAAGAAGGACTCGATCGACACCCTGCTGGCCGCCGCCGACTCGGGGGCCAAGGTGGTCGCCGCGGGCTGCATGGCCGAGCGCTACGGCAACGAGCTCGCCGACGCGCTGCCCGAGGCCAGCGCGGTCATCTCCTTCGACGACTACACCGACATCGGCGGGCGTCTCGACGACGTGCTCGCCGGGCGCGCGCTCACGCCGCACACGCCGCGTGACCGCCGCCTCCTGCTGCCCATCACGCCGGTCGACCGGGCCGCCGCCCCCCGCGGCGCCATCCCCGGGCACGGCGACCTGCCCGACGGGCTGGCGCCCGCGAGCGGCCCGCGGGTGCTGCGCAAGCGGCTCGACGAGAGCCCGGTGGCCTCGCTCAAGCTCGCCTCGGGCTGCGACCGGCGCTGCACGTTCTGCGCCATCCCTGCCTTCCGCGGCGCCTATGTGTCCCGCCACCCCGACGAGCTGGTGGCCGAGGCCGACTGGCTGTCCCACCGCGGCGTGCGCGAGCTCGTGCTGGTGAGCGAGAACTCCACGTCCTACGGCAAGGATCTGGGCGACCTGCGGGCGCTGGAGAAGCTGCTGCCGAGGCTGGCGGCCGTCGAGGGCGTCTCCCGGGTGCGGGCGAGCTACCTCCAGCCGGCCGAGCTGCGGCCGGGGCTGATCGACGTGATCGCCGGCACCGACGGCGTCGCCGCCTACTTCGACCTGTCCTTCCAGCACGCCAGCGGCGGGGTGCTGCGGCGGATGCGCCGCTTCGGCGATCCCGAGCGCTTCCTCGGCCTGCTGGAGAGCATCCGCGAGCGGGCGCCGGAGGCGGGAGTGCGCTCCAACTTCATCGTCGGCTTCCCCGGCGAGACCGAGGAGGAGTTCGGCGAGCTCGTCTCCTTCCTGGAGGCGGCCAGGCTCGACGTCATCGGCGTGTTCGGCTATTCCGACGAAGACGGCACCGAAGCCGCGGGCTTCGACGGCAAGCTGGCCCAGGAGGTCGTCGACGAGCGCGTGCGGGTGCTCACCGAGCTGGCCGAGGAGCTGACGGCGCAGCGCGCCGAGGACCGGATCGGCACCGAGGTCGACGTGCTCATCGACGAGGACCTCGGCGACGGCGGCTACGAGGGCAGGGCCGCCCACCAGGGTCCCGAGGTCGACGGATCGGTCACCGTTCAGGGCATCGGCCTGGTGCCGGGCGAGCTCGTCCGCGCCATGGTCGTCGACGCCGAGGGCGTCGACCTCATCGCTCGGATCAAGGCCGCCGGTCCATGACCAGAGACGAGCGCCGCGCGGTGAGTCCGTGGAACATCGCCAACGTCCTCACGGTCCTGCGGCTGGCGCTCGTCCCGTTCTTCGTCGTCTGCCTGTTCCTGCCGGGCATGGGCTGGCGGCTGGCCGCGCTGGCGGTCTTCGCGGTGGCGTCGTTCACCGATCATCTCGACGGTGAGCTGGCCAGGCGCTACGGCCTCATCACCGACTTCGGCAAGATCGCCGACCCGATCGCCGACAAGGCGCTGACCGGGGCCGCGCTGGTGTGCCTGTCGCTGCTGGGCGAGCTGCCGTGGTGGGTCACGATCGTGATCCTCGGCCGCGAGCTGGGCATCACGCTGCTCCGGCTGGTGCTGATCAGGCTGGCGGTCATCCCGGCGAGCTACGGCGGGAAGGTCAAGACCGTCCTGCAGATCGCCGCCATCGCGCTCTACCTGGTGCCGTGGGTGCCGGAGGCGCTGCGGGAGACGGTGATGGGGGCGGCGCTCGTGGTCACGGTGGCGACGGGGGTCGATTACGTCATCCGCGCGATCAGGCTGCGCGGGATGGCGAGGCGTGCGCGCGGGGAGTGAGGATCATGGCCGAGGTCACGCAGGTGCTGGAGTCGCTGGCGAGCCAGGAGGCCACTGTCGCCGTGGCCGAGTCGCTCACCGGCGGGCTCATCGGGGCGACGTTCACGCTGGTGCCGGGGTCGTCCCGGGTCTTCAAGGGCGGGGTGATCTCCTATGCCACCGACCTGAAGCAACGGCTGCTGGGCGTGCCGGGGGATCTGCTGCGCCGCGAGGGGGCGGTGCATCCGGAGGTCGCCGCGGCGATGGCGGCCGGCGTGGCGCGCTTGTGCGAGGCCACGTACGGGGTGGCGGTCACGGGAGTGGCCGGGCCGGAGCCGCAGGACGGCCAGCCGGTCGGCACGGTCTTCGCGGCGGTGAGCGGACCGGGCGGACAGGTGTGGGGCCGACGGTTGAGCCTTAAGGGGTCGCGTGAACGTATCAGGGTAGAGACGATGGACGAGGCTATTGATCTACTAGCAAGTGTGCTTAAGGACAACAAAGGGGAACATTCCGGATGATTACCGTGTTACGTCCCCAGCGAACATGCGAAGCACGGTCTGACGCGGTGTCGGTCGATGCGGGTACGGTGGAGCTGTGAGTGAGGTCCGTGAGCCAACTGCAAGCAGCGAGCGCCCGGCAGGCGGGCCTGATGAGTCACGAGCGGCGGGCCAGGGGCGGAGACGCCCGGCAATGACGGCGAGGAGTATGTACGAAGCGAAGAAGAAAGACGGGCGGCACGACTCGATCGCGCGGAGCGTGGTGAAGCCATCCACTCCGGGGAGGGAGCGACAGATGATTTTGCTGCGTCAGCTGCTCGGAGACGTGCTGAGGCGGTTGCGCGTGCGGCAGGGACGCACACTCCGAGAGGTGTCCACGCTGGCGCGCGTCTCACTCGGCTACCTGTCCGAGGTGGAGCGGGGCCAGAAAGAGGCGTCCTCCGAGCTGCTCGCGTCGATCTGCGGCGCGCTCGGGGTTCCGCTCTCGCAGGTCCTGCGTGAGGTCTCCGATCAGTTCGCGCTGGCGGAGCTTCAGGCCGCTCCCGTGCTGGCCGACGCGCCCGAGCACGAGCGCATCGCGGTTCCCGACTCGGTCCCAGGATCGATTTCCGACACCGTCTTCCCCGAAGTCAAGGACATGGTGGCTGCCTAGCCCGGCTGACAGCCGCCGCACCACATGATGAGCCGCTCCTGCGGTCCTGTCCCCATCTCGCCACGGCTGATGCGGGTCCCGCAGCGGCGACAGGGTCTTCCCGCCCTGCCGTAGACCCAGGTCTGATGCGCCGGGCGGCGGTCTCCCGTGGTCACCGTGCCCGCGTGATGCCTGTTGGCCGCCAGCAGCCTCTGAGCCAGCGTGACGAGCCCTTCCAGGTCCCCGACGTCCCCGACCCTCCGCCACGGCCATACGCCGCGCAGGAAAAGCGTCTCCGCGCGGTAGATCGTGCCGATCCCGGCCAGGTTGCGCTGGTCGAGCAGCGCCTCGCCGATGGTCGTGTCCGGGTCCCGGCTCAGCCGCCGCACGGCCTCGGCCGGATCCCAGTCGTCGCCCAGCAGGTCGGGGCCCAGATGCCCGACGACCTTGCCCTCGTCGGCCGTCCTCAGCAGGTCCACCATCCCCAGCCGTACGCCGACCGCCTGCCACTGCCGGTTGGCCAGGATCAGCCGCACCCGGTCGCCCCCCGGGACGCTCCGGCCGGCCGGGGCGACCTGCCAGCTGCCGTCCATCCGCAGGTGGGTGTGCACGGTGAGCCCGCCCTCGACCCGGGTGAGCAGGTGCTTGCCCCGTGACACGGTCTCCAGCACGGTCCGGCCGGTGAGGTCGGCGGTGGCGTGGCGCGGCACCCGGAACTCCGACCGGGTCAGCACCTGACCGTCGAGCGCCCCCCGCAGCCGCGCGGCGGTGCGGTAGACGGCATCACCTTCGGGCATGCGTCCCAGTCTAGGAAGCCGGGAGCGGAGGCCGTCGGCGTGACCGAAGGGGACTTCGCGACCACCCGCGCGGACGGCCCCGTCAACCTCGTGTACCTGCTGCGCAACACGATCACGAACCTGACCACGCAGGACGAGCAGGTCGCGTGCTTCCGCGATGCGGCCGCCCACCTCGAACCCGGCGGCCGCTTCGTCGTCGAGGTCTACGTCCCCGAGTTGCGACGGCTCCCGCCCGGCCAGACCGTGCACCCGTTCACCGTGACCCCGGAGCACCTGGGTTTCGAGGAGTACGACCTCGCGTCCCGGATCGCGGTCTCCCACCACTACTGGGTGGGTGGACGGGCGGCTCGAGACCTACTCCTCGCGCCATCGCCACGTCTGGCCGGGCGCGGCGTGACGGCCGCTCAGCGGGCGGCGGCCTCGACCCACTCGTCGACCAGGTCGGCGAGCTGGTGCAGGGCCTCGTCGACGCGCTCGCGTTCGCCGGTGGTGAGGACATCGAGCTGCAGGCCCGTGTAGGCGGAGTTGACCAGGGTCGAGATGCGCAGCGCGTCGCGTTCGGGGACGCCGCGATCGCGGAGCAGCGACGCCACGAACGCCGACCGGTCCGCCAGCAGTTCCGGCACCAGACCCGTGAGCCGGCCGCCCGCCGCCAGCCCTTCGATCTCGTGGATCAGCCGGGCGATCGGCAGGTTGTCCTCCCTCAGCTGGAACTCCCAGGTGCGGCGGACGATCGTGCCGACGCTGTCGGAGCCGTCCCAGCCGGGCAGCGCGCGCAGCCAGGCCCGGTGGCGCTCGTCCAGACGTCGCATGGTGGCCGACAGCAGCTCTTCCTTGTCCTCGAAGTGGTGGGTCAGCACGCGGGTGGACTTGCCCAGGTGCTCGGCCAGCGGCCGCATGGACAGCGTCGAGAGGCCGCGCTCCGCCAGGTAGTCGACGATGCGGTCGAGGAGTTCATCCCGGCGGGCGGGATCGGCGGTCCTGGCCATCGGATAATCCCTTTGACGTCATTGAGGTGACGACTGTTACCTTACCTCGGTAACAACTGTTGCCTTAATTTTGGGGTTCCCATGTCCACACGAGTGCCCGCCTGGCTGGCGGCACTGACGTTCACCATGTTCACCTTCGCCACCGACGACTACGTGATCGCCGGGGTGCTGCCCGCGCTCTCCCGCGACCTCGGGGTCAGCGAGGCGGTGGGCGGGCAACTGGTGACCGGCTTCTCGCTGGCGTTCGCGCTGACCGCGCCGGCGGCGTCCGTGGTGACCGCCTCATGGCCGCGGCGCGGGCTGATGACCGGGGCGCTGCTGCTGTTCGTCGCCGCCAACGGGGCGGCGGCGCTGGTCACGTCCTACCCCGTGCTGATGGGGCTGCGGGTGCTGGCGGCGGTGGCCGCGGCGGCCGTCGTGCCCGCCGCGTACGCCATCACCGCCTCCCAGTCCCCGGCCGGGATGCAGGGGCGCTACCTGGCGCTGGTCATGGGCGGGCTGACCGGGTCGCTGATGCTGGGCGTGCCCATCGGCACCTGGGTGGGCGGCGCGTTCGGCTGGCGGGCCACGTTCGTGCTCGCCGCGCTGCTCGGCCTGGTGTCGCTCGTGGCCGTGCGCCGGACGCTGCCGCACGTGGCGCCGGAACCGGCCGAGGGCTCGCTGCGGGATCGGCTGGCGCCGCTGGCCCGGCCCCAGGTGGTCGCCGGACTGCTGGGGATCGTGGCGATCGTGCTCGGCAGCATGATGGTGATGACGTACCTGGCCCCGTTCCTGCGGGAGCTGGCGGGGGCCGGGCCCGTCGAGGTCGGCTGGGTGTTCGTGCTGGCGGGGGCGGCCGGGTTCGCGGGCGGGCAGCTCGGCGGGCGCGCCGGCGACCGGTGGGGGGCCGACCGGGCGCTCATCGCGGGGATCTGCGGGTTCGGCGCCGTCATGGCCGCGTTCACGGTCGCGTGGGGGCTGCGGCCGCTCGCCCTGCTCGCGCTCCTGCCGCTGCTCGCGCTCTGGGCGGGGGTGTCGTGGTGGATCCCGCCGCCCGCCCAGGTCCGCCTGCTGGCCCTGGCCGGTCCCGCCGGGCCGCAGGCGCTGGCGCTCAACAGCAGCGCGGTGTACGTGGGCGTGTCCGGCGGGGGCGCGCTGGGCGGTGTCGTGCTGGAGTGGCACGGGCCGGGCCTGCTCCCGGCGGCCGCGGCCGTGGTGGAGGTCGTCGCCCTGGTGATCTTCTGGCAGGCGTCCCGGCTGGGCCGACCGGCGGTCACCAGCACGGTCAGCCGTACGGGGACCTGAGCGGGGCTTCCGTACGGGGCCTCCGACGGCGGCGCGGCGGGCCGGTCAGTCCCAGGCGGCGGGGTCGGCGGCGAGCTGGCTGACGCGGTCGGGCAGGCGGCCGGAGGCGACGTGCTCCAGCGTGACCTCTTCGAGGATGCCGCGCTCGGTCGCCCGCAGCGCGATCCACACCTGCTGCAGCGACTCGGCCGGCCCCCGGTAGCCGACGTGCTCGGGCCGCTCGCCCCGCACGTTGGCCAGCGGGCCGTCGACGGCCCTGATGACGTCGGCGAGCGAGATGTCGGCCGGCGGGCGGGCCAGCACATAGCCGCCCTCGGGACCGCGCTGGCCGCGGACCAGCCCGGCGCGGCGCATCTGCAGGAGGATGTTCTCCAAGTACTTGGGCGGCATGTCCTGCTCCTTGGCGAGCTCGCCCACGGTGGTCGGGCCGGCACCGGCCGCGGCGAGTTCGGCGGCGGCGCGGAGGGCGTAGTCGACGCGAGCAGAAAGGCGCATGTTATCGATTATCCCTGTTGGTCAACACTGGTTAGACGCAAGGTGGCCACCACAGGCAGATGATCAGAGAACGGCACCCGCGGCGCCTCGGCGGACACGGCGGTCAGCCCGTCGCTGATCAGCACGTGGTCGATCCGCTCCGTGGGGGCGTCGGCGGGCGAGGTGGGCGGGTCGCCGAGCGCGAGCAGCGGGTCCGACAGCCCGGCCCGCTCCAGCACCCGCATCTCGGGGTCACCGGGCCGGATGTTCAGGTCCCCGGCCAGGATCACCGGCCTCATCAGGCCGTTGCCCACCCGCGAGCGCGGGCCCGCCTCGGCGGCGTCCCTCCCGGCGGCCAGGGCCCTGACCATGGCGGCGACCTCGGGCGCCTGCCCGGCCGGGGCCTGCAGGTGGGTGTTCACGATGCCGAGCTCGTGGGGCCCGACGCCCAGCACGATGGCCTGGGCCTGGGCACCGGTCGGGTAGTCGTGCCCGCCCAGCCGATGGGAGTGGACGCCGCGTACGAAAAGGTTGGTGAGCAGGGCGTCGCCCCACACGTTGTCGGCGGCCGGGGCGAAGTAGTAGCGCATGCCCAGGCCGCGGGCGATCCTCGCCAGGTCGTCGTGGCCGCCGTTGAGCAGCCAGCCCCGGTCCACCTCGCTGAGCAGCACCACGTCCGGCTTCTGGGCGGCGGCCCAGGCGGCGATGTCGTCCAGCGACAGCCGTCCGTCCAGGCCGAACCCCATCCGGATGTTGTAGGCGACCAGCTTGATCGTGTCTCCGCCCAGGGGGCGGTTCGCGGGCGGCGGCCGCCAGTTGGTGGCCGCCACGAGCACCATGAGCGCCGCCGCCACCGCCACGGCCGGCCACACCCGCCGCCGCACCCGCGGACCCAGCGGCCGGGGCCGCCCCGGCCGCACGGCCACGACCGCCGCCACCACCGCGACCGTGACCGGCCAGACCTGGTTGGGTATGCCCAGGTCCAGGTCGTACGAGGCGTAGTAGCCGAAGGTCGCCACCAGGAACACCAGCCCGCCGCCGAGCACCGCGACCCCCTGCCGCCCGCCCGCCGGCCGTTGCGCCGAGGCGGCGAGCACCGGGCCCGTCCACAGCAGCACCATGGCGCCGCTCAGCCCCAGCCCCGTGGACCCGGACGACGGGAGCAGCAGCAACACCGTGAAGCACACCAGCAGCACGGCCGCGGCGGCGTCGAAGGCGGGGGAGTGCGACACCCGCGACGCCAGCACCGTCGCCGCCACCAGCGCCGCCACTTGAAGGAGCGCGTCCCAGCCGATCACGCTCGGCCCGACGGCCGCCTTCGCGTAGCCGGTGGCCGCCATCCCGGCGAGCAGCAGCACCGGCCCGACCAGGAACCAGGTCCCGGCAGGCGCGAGCCCGCCGTCGCCACCCGCCCGGGCTGAGGCGTCACCAGCCGGGTCGGCGCCCGCTGTACGGGCCAGCACCAGGAACGCGGCGCACAGCCCCAGCACCGCCGCCCACGCCAGGAGCCCGGGTCGCCACACCAGGTCCACCCCGTCGAGCAGCAGGTGGCCGAGCACCGAGCAGGCCACTCCGCCGATGATCCCCACGGGCGCCGCCGCCCGGGTCGTCGTCCGCGCGCATCCGTACAGGAAGACCAGGCCGGCGCTCACCCCGGCCGAGGCCACGTACAGCTGCGAGACGCCGGCCTGCAGGAGCACGCGGGCCAGCACCAGCGCGACCGCCCCGCCCAGCACGGCCCAGCGCGGCTTCAGCCGCAGCGCCAGGAACGGGAGCACGAACCAGGCGGCCGCGTAGAGGCCCATCAGCTCCGGAGCCGTCGACCCGGCCCGCCCGAACAGCGTGATCAACGACGGGAGGAACACCCGCAGCACGTCGAGGAAGAGGACGACACCGATCGCCAGGAGAGCGACCTGGTGGCGGAGGGAGAGCATGAGCAATCCTCGCGTTCACCTGCATCGATAAGCAAGGGTGGGAGCGCTAAACTTGCAACAACCTTTTCGATTGTGACGGTGGGATTCAGCGTGGAGCGACGGCCTGGTGTGCCCAGACTGCTCAGGGAGATCAACGACCGGGCCGCTCTGGAGCTGCTGCTGGCCTCCGGGCCGATGACCCGCGGCCAGATCGGCGAGCTGACCGGCCTGTCCAAGGTGACCGCCTCCCAGACGCTGGCCCGGCTGGAGGAGCGCGGGCTGGTCGAGGTGGTCGGCGCGCAGGCCGGCGGGCGCGGCCCCAACGCGGCGCTCTACTCTGTCATCCCCTCCAGCGCCTACGTCGCCGGGCTGGAGGTCGGTCCCGGGCTGATCTCCACGGCGGTCGCCGACATCCACGGCCGCACGATCTCCCAGGTCACCGTCGACCCCGACAGTCACCCCGACCCGGTCGCCGCCGTGCACGACGCGATCACCAAGGCCTGCCGGAGCGCCAAGGTCGGCCTGGGCAGGCTGCGCGGCGTCGTCATCGGCACTCCCGGCGTGGTCGACCCGCGCAGCGGCGATGTGCGTTTCTCCTTCGACCTGCCGGGCTGGCACGAAGGCATCCACGAGGCCCTGGCGGGCGACCTCAAGCGCGAGGTGACGATCGAGAACGACGTCAACCTCGCCGCCATCGCCGAGCGGGCCGACGGCGCCGCGCGGGGCATCGACGACTTCGTGCTCCTGTGGTCCAGCCGCGGCCTGGGCATGGCGGTGATGCTCGGCGGCCGGCTCCACCGCGGCCGCTCGGGCAGCGCGGGCGAGATCGGCTACCTGCCCGTGCCGGGCGTGCCGCTGCCCGAGGACATCCGCACCGCGCCGGGACGGCTGCCGTCGCTGGCGGGCGGCCTGCAGTCGCTGGTCAGCGCGGAGGCGGTGGCGGAGCTGGCACAGGGGTACGGGTTCGCGGCCGACAGCGCCGGCCAGTGCGTCCAGGTGGCGGTGGCGGCCGGGGCCGAGGGCGAGCCGCTGCTCGACGAGATAGCCCGCAGGCTCGCCCTGGGCGTGGCGGCCGTCTGCGTGATCCTCGATCCCGGCCTGGTGGTGCTGGCGGGGGAGGTCGGTCACGCCGGGGGAGAGGCGCTCACCTCGCGGGTGGAGGAGGCGGTGGCCCGCGTCTGCCCGGTCCGCCCGCAGGTGGTCACCACCGCCGTCACCGACCCGAACCCGGTGCTGCGCGGCGCCGTGCTCGCCGCGCTCGACCAGGCCCGCCAGGAGCTCCTCACGTCCTGACCGGCGGCCGGTGGCTCAGGCCCCGGCGAGCAGTTCCGCCGCGGCCTGCGCGTTCGCCCTGGCCGCACCGTACGTGGCGAGGTAGGCGGCCGTGTCCGGGCGCCAGACCGGCAGCCCCATCTCGACCACCGTCGCGTCCGGCCGGGCGGCCACCAGCGCGGAGACCAGCGCACGGCTGTCCGGGTGGCGGTGCGCGTCCCTGACCACCACCACCAGCGACCGGTCCGCGGCCTTGGCCAGCAGCGCCGGCACGTCAGCCGAGCCGGGGGCGAGCCGCAGGACCTCCGCCTCCGGCAGCCAGCGCCCGAGCCCCCACGGCACGTCGCCCACGGCGATGGTCGGCGGCGTGTCCACCTCAACCACCAGCGGTTGCGACAGCGGCGCCGGCTCGCCGGCCAGCCGCACGGCGCGGCGGGCGGCGCGCAGCCCGACCCCGTTCCGCTCGGGCAGGGTGCGCCCCGGCGCGCCGAACCAGGCACGCAGCGCCTCCACCCGGGCCGCCGCCGCCTCCAGCCTGGCCGGCGGCAGTGTTCCCTCGTCCACCGCGGCCACGATCGCGTCGATCACCTCGCGCACCTCGTCGTGGCCGGGTATCGGCCCGAGGCAGAGCAGGTCGGCGCCGGCGGCCAGCGAACGCACCGCGCCGCCGGCCAGTCCGACGCTCTTGGTGATCGCGTGCATGTCGAGCGCGTCGGAGATCACCACGCCGTCGTAGCCGAGTTCGCCCCGCAGCAGGCCGGTGAGCGCGGCGGGTGACAGCGTCGCGGGCGTGCCGCCGGTCAGCGCGGGCACGGCCACGTGCGCCGTCATGATCGACTTGGTGCCCGCTTCGATGGCCGCGCGGAACGGCGCCAGCTCCCGCTCGCGCAGCACCTCAGGGGTGACGTCCACGACCGGGATGGCCAGGTGCGAGTCGACGCGGGTGGCGCCGTGGCCGGGGAAGTGCTTGACGCAGGCCGCGACCCCCGCCTCCTGCAGCCCTTCGACGGCGGCCACCGTGTGCCGGGCGACCAGTCCGGGCTCGTCGCCGAACGCCCGGGTGCCGATGACCGGGTTGTCCGCCTCGGAGTTCACGTCGGCGTCCGGCGCCATGTCCAGGTTGATCCCGCACGCGGCCAGTTCCGCGCCGATCGCCCGGTAGACCTGCCGGGTCAGCTCGGCGTCGTCCACCGCGCCGAGCGCCGCGTTCCCCGGGTACGGGCTGCCCTCGTGGTAGGCCAGCCTGGTGACGTCGCCGCCCTCCTCGTCCAGGGAGACGACCGGCTCGCCGCCCGCTTCCCGCAGCGCCGCGGTGAGCGCGGCGGGCGGCTCGTGGCCGTCGACGTTGAAGCCGAAGAGCGTGACGCCGCCCAGCCCTCGCTCCAGCTCGCGCAGCACCCAGCCCGGCGGCGTGGTGCCCTGGAAGGCGACGAGCAACGTACCGGCCGCGAGGCGGCGCAGCCCCCGATCACTACGACTCATGGCTCCTCATCAGATGGAAAACGGGCAGCCTCGGATACGGGGAGGCGCCCGTGGTGTCGATCAGCCCTTGACGGCGCCGGCCATGAGGCCGGTCACCATGCGGCGCTGCACGATCATGAAGAAGATGACGACCGGGATGGTCATCATCGTGGAGCTGGCCATGATGGCGCCCCAGTCCGTGCCCTTGTGGCCGAAGAAGTACTGCAGGGCCACGGGCATGGTGTAGCCGGTGGACTCGCTCATCAGCACCAGCGCGAAGATGAGCTCGTTCCACGCGGTGATGAAGGAGAAGATGCTGGTCGCCACCAGGCCAGGCGCGACCAGCGGGAAGAGCACCCGCCAGAACGTGACGAACCTGGACGCCCCGTCGATCCAGGCCGCCTCCTCCAGCGACTTCGGCACCGCGGCCACGAACGTGCGCAGCATCCAGATGCCGAAGGGCAGTGTCAGCCCCACGTTGACCAGGATCAGGCCGGCGAGGTGGTCGTACAGGCCGAGGGTCTTGACCTGCAGGAACAGCGGGATGAGCAGCGCCTCGGCCGGGATCATCTGCGCGATCAGCAGCAGGAACAGGAAGCCGGTGCGGCCCTTGAACCGGAACCGGGCCACCGCCGTCGCCGCCAGCAGCGAGAAGACCGCCCCGATGAGCACGGTGCCGAGCGCCACGACCGCGCTGTTGCCCATGTAGACCCAGATCGAGTTGCCCGCCACGCCCTCGGTCAGCACCCGGTGCAGGTGTTCGAAGGTGAAATGGGTGGGGAACGGGATGAACTCGGTGGTGAAGATCTGGTCGTTGGCCTTGAAGGCGGTCGACACCATCCAGTAGACGGGGAAGACCGCGAACAGGAACACCAGGAGGGCCGTGGCGTTCAGTGCCACCTTGCCCAGGCGCTTCCTGGCCAGCGGGCTCATCACAACTCCTCCTGCTTGACCAGTTGCCGGATGTACACGGCGGTGACGACCAGCAGGAGGACCGTCAGCACCAGCGCGATCGCCGAGCCCGTGCCCATCTTCTGCGGCGCCTTGAACGCCTCGGTGTAGGAGTACATGGACAGGTTGAACGCCTCACGGTTCGTCGGCCCGCTCATGAGCACGTACAACTGGCTGAAGACCTTGAAGTCCCAGATGATCGACAGTACGGTCAGCACCGCGAACACCGGCTTGAGCAGCGGGAACGTGATCTGCCAGAACGTGCGCCAGCCGGTCGCCCCGTCCACCCGCGCGGCCTCGTACAGGTCGGAGGGGATGCCCTTGAGCCCGGCCAGCACCGACACCGCGATGAACGGGAAGGACGCCCACACCACCGTGATGATCAGCACCATGTAGACGGACCAGGCGTCGTTGAGCCACGGCTCGCCGGTCCAGTCGGCGCGGCCGAAGACCAGCGTGGACAGCCAGTCGGGCAGCAGGTTCAGCGCCCAGTTGATCATTCCGGCCTCGGCGTCGAACAGCCACCGCCAGATGATGCCCTGCGCCACCGGCGGCACCGCCCACGCGCACATGATGCCGATCACCAGGAACGTGGACATCTTCTTGCCGAGCTTGCTCAGCAGCACCCCCACGGCGGTGCCCAGCACCAGCGTCATGGTGACCGCGATGACCGCGAACACGACCGTGTTGCGCAGCGAGTCCCAGAAGATCTGGCTCTCGAAGATGCGGGTGAAGTTGTCGGTGCCGACCCACTCGGCCGGCCGCCGCCCGCTGATCTGCGGCAGGCCCACCTTCTGGAAGGCGATGATCGCCACCTGGACCATCGGGTAGAGCAGCAGCGCCGCGATGACCAGCAGGCCGGGGATCAGCAGGACGTACGGGATGGACCAGACGGGCAGGCCCCTGCCCCTGCCCCTGCGGGACGGGCCCCGGCCCGGGGCGGAAGCGTGCCTGCCGCCCCGGGCGAGTGTCGGCGTGTTCGTCATGGCCTGTCAGGACTGGTTGAGGATGTCTTCGAGCTCGGTGTTGGCCGCCGCCAGCGCCTCGTCGGCGGTGGCCTTGCCCTCGATCACCTGGCGCGCGGCGTTCTGCAGCACGGCCTTGGTCTCGTTGGCCTCGGTCCAGTTCGGGTCCGCGGGGAAGGCCTTGGCCTTGGCGAACGCGGCCGCGAACGGCGCCTGCGCCGGGTCCTCGGCCAGCTTGGCGAGCGCCTCCGGGTAGACCGGCAGCAGGCCGCCCTCGGTGGCGTACCGGACGCCCCAGTCCTTGTTGGTCGCCATCTTCACGAACTCCTTGGCCGCCTCGGGCTCCTTGGCGGTGCCCCACACGGCGATGTCGTTGCCGCCCAGGAATGCCTGGGCCTCACCGCCGTCCTTGCTCGGCAGGGGGAAGAACGCGAGCTTGTCGCCCTTGAGCTTGCCCTTGCTCTCCTCCTCGATCGTGGCGAGGTCCCACGACGCGGTCAGGTACATGCCGACCTTGCCGTTGGAGAAGCGGGTGCGGATGTCCGAGCTGTTCTGGGTGAGCCGCGACTTGCTGGACAGGCCGTCCGTCACCAGGGACGTGTACTGCTCGAAACCGGCCTTGAAGGCGGGGTCGGTCAGCTTGCCGACCCACTTGTCGCCCTCCTTGACCGCGTACTCGCCGCCCGAGGTCCAGGCCAGCGAGCCCAGCAGGTGGTTGGCGTCGGAGCCGCCGTTGAAGGCGAAGCCGTCGACGTCCGAGCCCTTCTCCGCCTGGACCTTCTTGGCCGCGGCCACGAGCTCGTCCCAGGACTTCGGGACCTCGATCTTGAGCTCCTCGAACCAGTCCTTGCGGTAGAGCACCGCGCGGGTGCCGCCGCCCCACGGCACGGCGTACGTCTCGCCGTCGATGGTCTCCATGCCCATCAGGTTCTTCGGGATCCCGGCCTGGTCGCCGGAGCCGACGATGTCGGTGACCGGGGCGAGCGCCTCCTGGCTCACCCAGAGCGGGACCTGGTCGTTGCCGATCTCGGTGACGTCGGGGCCGGCGCCTCCGGCCGCGGCGGCGGTGAACTTGTCGTTCACCTGGGGCCACGGGATCCACTCGACCTTCACGCTGGCGCCGGTCTCCTGCTGGAAGGCGGCCACCAGCTCATCGGTGTACTTCTGCGCGTCGGGGTTGCTGTCACCGAGGCGCCAGAGCGTGAGCTCCTTGCCCGCGAACGCGGGGCCGCTAGCTTCGGCGGTGCTCGCCGCGCTGGGCTCCGCGGGCGCCTCACCGCCGCCACAGGCGGCCACGCCCAGGGCCAGGGCGGCCGTGGTGACCGTAGTGGCTGTGATCTTCGCGATCCTCACAGGGTTCTCCCTTCCCGGGTGCTGGCCTACGGTCCGCACCAGGCTGATCGTCAATGCCGAACGACAGGTGTTAAACTAACAAGAAACTTTCTTAAAAAAAACCGTCTGTTAGCCGATCGTGACGAGAGGGGCATGAAGATGAGCCGGAACCCCGGGACGCCTCGGCTGCTGCGCAGGCTGAACGACCGCTCCGCGCTCGAACTCCTCCTCGCCGAGGGCCCCCTCACCAGGGCCGAACTCGGAGAACGTACCGGATTGTCCAAGGTCACCGCAGGTCAGCTGCTCGCCAGGCTGGAAGACAGGGGCCTGGTGGAGGTGTCAGGGGAACGCGCCGGCGGCAGGGGACCCAACGCCGCACTTTACGGCGTACGACCCTCCAGCGCCTACGTCGCCGGGCTGGAGGTGCTGCCCGAGAGCGTCACCGTCGGCGTGGCCGACATCACAGGCCGGACCGTGGTCGAGGTCACGGTCAACCCCTTCGACGGCGACCCGGTCCGTACGGTCCAGGCCGCGGTCGAGCGCGCCTGCGCCGTCGCCGACGTCAGCCTGTCGCGGCTGCGCGCCTTCGTCATCGGCACCAGAGGCATGGTCGACCCGCGCACCGGCGACGTCCGCTTCTCACTCGACCTGCCCACCTGGCACGTCGGCGTGCTGGCCGGCCTGCGCCGCAACCTCGGCGCCTCCGTCACCATCGAGAACGACGTCAACCTGGTCGCCCTCGCCGAGCACCGCTACGGTGCCGCTGCCGGCGTCGACGACTTCGTGGTCATGTGGGCCGGCGTCGGCCAGGGCCTCGGCGTCATGCTCGGCGGCCGGCTGCACCGCGGCATCACCGGCGGCGCGGGCGAGATCGGCTGGCTGCCCGTGCCCGGCGAACCGCTGCCCTCCGACGTCAAGCACCCCAACTCCGGGTCCTTCCAGCGCCTCGTCGGCACCGCCGCACTCCAGAACCTGGCCGGCACGTACCAGGTGCCCGGCGCGGGCGTCCCCGACCAGGTGCGCAACGGCGGCGACGACTACCTCGACGAGCTCGCCGACCGGCTCGCCGTCGGCGCGGCCGCCGTCTCCGTCGTCCTCGACCCCGGCCTGATCGTGCTCAGCGGCGACATCGGCCGCGCGGGCGGCGCCCGGCTGGCCGCCAAGGTCCAGGACGCCGTCGCCCGCATCTGCCCCGCGCCGCCCCGCGTCGCCGCCGGCGGGGTCCCCGGCAACCCGGTGCTCCGCGGCGCCCTCGTGGCCGCTCTCGAACAGGCCCGCGAACAGGTGTTCTCCGACACCGTCTGACACGTGTGTGAGAATCACTGCACATGTGGCAGCCACCGAGTGACATCGTGCTCATCTCCGATCCCCGCGTGGCGGCGATCCCGGTGCAGGACAACGGCGAGCCCCTGGCCGACGCGCGCGACCGGCTCCGGGTCGACACCCGGCTCGCCGACGCCGCCGGCGCCTACGCCCACCTGCGGGCCGGGCTGCTGGCCAGGCTCGAACGGGCCGAGCGGCTCCTGCCCGGCGGATACCACCTGATGATCGTCGAGGGCTACCGGCCCGTCGCCACCCAGCGCCGCTACTTCGAGGAATACCGCGACGAGCTGCGCGCCGCCTTCCCCGCCATGTCCGAGCAGGAGGCGCACGTCGCCGCCAGCCGCTACGTCTCCCCGGTCGAGGTCGCCCCGCACACCGCCGGCGCCGCCGTCGACCTCACCCTCTGCGACCCCGACGGCGCCGAGTACGACATGGGCACCCAGGTCAACGACAACCCCGAGGAGAGCGACGGCGCCTGCTACACCGCCGCCCCGCACATCTCCGCCGACGCCCGCGCCCACCGCAAGCTCCTGGCTGCGGCCCTGGAGCCCGCCGGGCTGGTCAACTACCCCACCGAGTGGTGGCACTGGTCCCACGGCGACCGCTACTGGGCCCTGACCACCGGCGCCCCCGCCGCTTGCTACGGGCCAGTAAGCATGTAGCGATTCCGGAAGGCGGCAGGCGGGCACAAATCGTGCGGAGGCTCCCCCGACTCCTGCGAGGTGTGGGCATGGTTCCGCTGATCGGGATCGAAGAGGAGTACCTCGTCGTCGATCCGTACACCCGCCACGTCACCCCACGTGCGGCCGACGTCCTCGCCGCCGCCACGGACGTGCTCGACGTGGCCCACGAGATCACCAGGTTCCAGGTGGAGGCCCGCAGCGCGCCCTCCGCCGACCTGGCCGAGCTCGGCGCCCAGTTGCGGGCCGCGCGCAAGGAGGTCGCCGGGGCCGCCCGCTCGTGCGGGCTCGCCGTCGTCGCCAGCGGCATCCCGGTGCTAGGCAACGTCATGACGCCGCCGCTCAGCGACGACGCCCGCTACGAGCAGGGGCGCAGCCTCTACAGGGCGCTGCAGGACGAGATCAGCATCTGCGCCCTGCACGTGCACGTCGACGTGCCGGACGAGGAGCACGCCGTCTACGTCGGCAACCACCTGCGGCCCTGGCTGCCCACGCTGATCGCGCTGGCCGCCAACTCGCCGTTCTTCGTCGGCCGAGACACCGGCTACGCCTCCTGGCGGGTGATCAGCTGGGGCCGGTGGCCCGTCTCCGGCGCGCCCCCGTACTTCCCCACCTTCGGCGACTACGAGCTGGCCGTGCGCGCGCTCGCCGAGTCGGGCGCCCTCATGGACCCGAAGACCGTCTTCTGGGACGCCCGGCCCTCACCCCGGCTGCCCACGGTCGAGGTGCGGGTGGCTGACGTGCCGCTCGACGTGAACGACAGCCTCACCATCATCGGGCTGGTGCGCGGCCTGGTCGTCAGGGCACTGGCCGACGTGGCCCGCGGCGACCGCGGCCTGCCGATCCCGTCGGAGGTGGTGCGCGCCGCCTACTGGCGTGCCGCCCGCGACGGGCTCACCGGCGACAGCCTCGACGTCCGCCACGGCACGCTCGTGCCCGCCCCGCTGATGGCCCGCCGCCTCCTGGCCCACGTGAGCGACGCCCTGTCGGAGGCCGGCGACCTGCCCTACGTCGAGGACGGGCTGGAACGCCTGCTCGACAAGGGCTCCGGCGCCGAACGGCAGCGCCGCGTGCACGCCCGCGAGCAGGACCTCACCGAGGTGGTCGACGACCTCATCGAGGCCACCGTCGCCTGACGCCCTACGCACGCAGCCGGAGACCGCGCGGGGTGGGGTGGAAACCGGCTTCTTCCAGGGCGGCTCCCAGCGGCGAGTCGACGATCGGCTCGCCGTCGGCCCGCTCCACCGTCAGCTTGCCCAGCACGCCGTCGCGTACGGCCAGCGCCAGCGCGTCGACGGCGGGCCGCAGCCGGTCGTCGTCGGCGAACGACAGCAGCGTCTTGCCGCCCCGCTCGACGTAGAGCACCAGCCGCCCGTCGACCAGCACCACCAGCGCCCCGGCTTTCCTGCCCGGCTTGTGGGCCACCTCGCCGGGATGCGCCGGCCAGGGCAGCGCCGCCCCGTAGGGGTTGGCCGGATCGGCCGCGGCCAGCACCACGGCCCGGCGCTCCTCCCCGGGCGGGCCGTCGGGGGAGGAGGGCGCCATCGCGCGCATCCGATCGACCGCCCCCGGCAGCGCGAACTGGGCCCCGCCGAGCCCTTCGACGAAGTAGCCGCGCCGGCACCGCCCACTCTCCTCGTAGGCGCGCAGCACCTGGTAGACCGGCGAGAACCCGCCCGGCAGCCGCTCGGCGGTGACCGCCCCGCGCGTCACCACGCCGTGCCGCTCCAGCAGCACCTCCGCCTGCGCCTGAGCCCGCAGGGTCGCTTCGGTGGCCGGCTCCGGCAGCAGCCACCAGCGCCCCGCCACCGTGGGCGGCCCGCTGCGGCTCGGCAGCACCGCCCGCCGCCTGCGGGTCGCCGGCCGGTGGGCGGGCCGCCCCGAGCCGAGCGCGGCCCGCATCGGCGCCAGCGTGTCGCCCGACACCCGCCCCGCCCACACCAGGTCCCACAGCGCCGTCGCCACCGCCTGGTCGTCGAGCAGCCCCAGCCGGTCGGCGAGCTGACGGAAGAACAGCGCGCCGCCCCCGCTCAGCTCCTCGAGGATGCGCTCATGCACCGGCGTCACCGTGATCTCGCCCGCCTCAGGGAGCAGCAGCGGCGCGGTGTCGGCGAAGTAGAGGGCCACCCAGCCGTCGCCGCCCGGCAGCGACCCCTGCCCGGCCCACACCACCTCGCCGGCCGCGGTCAGCTCGTCGAGCAGCCCCGGGTGGTAGCCCGGCACCCGCGACGGCAGCACCAGCGTCTCCAGCGCCGAGGCCGGCACCGCCGCGCCCTGCAGCAGCTCGACGGCGCGGACGAGGGAGTCCATGGCCCGCGCGCCGCCTTCCCGCCCGCCGCGCGGGCCGCCGGTGATGCCGTGCCAGGCCGGGGTGAACACCGCGAGCGTCTCCGGCGGGACAGGCTCCACCTCTTTGCGCAGCCGGGCCAGCGACCTGCGGCGCAGCATCCGCAGCACGCCCGCGTCGCACCACTCCTCGCCCCGCCCGCCCGGCCGGAACTCGCCGTTGACCACCCGCCCGGACACGGCCAGCCTGCGCAGCGCGTCGGCCACCACGGCCACGCCGAGCCCGAACCGGCCGGCCGCGGTCGAGGCGTGGAACGGGCCCCGGGTGCGGGCGTGGCGGGCCAGCAGGTCGGCCAGGGGGTCGGCCACCGGCTCCAGGAACGCGTGCGGCACCCCCACCGGCAGCGGCGTCCCCAGCGCGTCGCGCATCCTGGCGGCGTCCTCGACCGCCGCCCACTGCTCCTCGCCCGCGACGCGCACCCTGATCGCCCGCCGCGCCCGCTCCAGCTCCTCCAGCCAGGCCGGGTCGCCGCCGCGCACGCTCACGTCGGGCGCCAGCAGCGGCCCGTGAGAGCGCAGCAGGTCGGCCAGGGCCTCCACGTCACGCAGCGGCCGATCGAGCCTGGCGAGCTCACGCTCGGTGTCGGAGATCACGTCAGGGTCGAGCAGCTCGCGCAGGTCGGCCTGGCCCAGCAGCTCGGCCAGCAGCGACGTGTCCAGTGCCAGCGCCTGCGCGCGCCGCTCGGCCAGCGGCGCGTCTCCCTCGTACATGAACGCGCCCACGTAGTGGAACAGCAGCGAGGCCGCGAACGGCGACGCCTGCCCCGTCTCCACCTCGACCACCCGCACCCGCCGGGCCGCGATGTCGCGCATCAGCTCGACCAGCCCCGGCACGTCGAAGACGTCCTGCAGGCACTCGCGCATCGTCTCCAGCACGATCGGGAACGACGCGTATCGTGAGGCGACCCCGAGCAGGTGGGCGGCCCGCTGGCGCTGCTGCCACAGCGGGCTGCGCCTTCCCGGCACGCGGCGCGGCAGCAGCAGCGCGCGCCCCGCGCACTCGCGGAACCGGGACGCGAACAGCGCCGACCCGCCCAGCTCCTCCGTCACGATCTGCTCGATCTCCTCGGCGTCGAACGCCGCCACGTCGGACGGTGGCTCTGCCAGGGTGTCGGGGATGCGCAGCACCACGCCGTCGTCGGAGTGGACCGCCTGCACGTCGACGCCGTAGCGCTCGCGCAGCCGCCGGTTGATGGCCAGCGCCCACGGGGCGTGCACCCGCGCGCCGTAGGGAGAGTGGATCACCACCCGCCAGTCGCCCAGCTCGTCGTGGAACCGCTCCACCACCAGCGTCTTGTCGTCGGGCACGTAACCCGTGGCCGCGCGCTGCTCGCGCAGGTAGGACAGCAGGTTTCCGGCGGCGTAGGAGTCGAGCCCGGCCTCGCGCAGCCGCTCCGGCGAGTCGTCCTTGGCCTGCTCGCGCAGGAACGCGCCGATGGCCCGGCCCAGCTCGGCCGGGCGGCCGGGAGTGTCGCCGTGCCAGAACGGCAGCTTGCCCGGCTGGCCGGGAGCGGGCGAGACCAGCACCCGGTCGGCGGTGATGTCCTCGATCCGCCACGACGACGCGCCCAGCACGAACACGTCGCCCACCCGTGACTCGTAGACCATCTCCTCGTCGAGCTCGCCCACCCGCGAGGCCCGCTCGCCGACCAGGAACACGCCGAACAGGCCCCGGTCGGGGATCGTGCCGCCGTTGGTGACGGCCAGCCGCTGCGCGCCGGGCCGGCCCCGCAGCGTGCCCGTCACCCGGTCCCACACGACGCGCGGGCGCAGCTCGGCGAACTCCTCGCTCGGGTAGCGGCCCGCGAGCATGTCGAGCGTCGCCTCCAGCGCGCTCCTGGGCAGGGTCGCGTACGGGGCCGCGCGCCTGACCACGGTCTCCAGCTCCTCGACGGTCCACTCGTCGAGCGCCGTCATCGCCACGATCTGCTGGGCCAGCACGTCGAGCGGGTTGCGCGGATAGCGGAGCTCCTCGATCAGGCCGCTCTTCATGCGCTCGGCCACCACGGCCGTCTGCACCAGGTCGCCGCGGTACTTGGGGAAGATCACGCCCTTGGACACCGCGCCCACCTGGTGACCGGCCCGGCCGATGCGCTGCAGCCCGCTCGCCACGCTCGGCGGCGCCTCCACGCACGCCACCAGGTCGACCGCGCCCATGTCGATGCCCAGCTCCAGGCTGGAGGTGGCGACCACGGCGGGCAGCCGCCCCGACTTGAGCGCCTCCTCGATCTGCGCCCGCTCCTGCTTGGACACCGAGCCGTGATGGGCGCGCACGACCTCAGGGCCGACGCCCTTGCTCGCCCCGGCCTGCGCCATCATCTCGGCCGGCGGGCGGTCCCACGCCGACAGGTCGACCTCGCCCCCGCGGCGGGCGAGCGCCAGCTCGTTGAGACGGGTGCAGAGCCGCTCGGCCAGCCGCCGCGAGTTGGCGAACACGATCGTCGAGTCATGGGCCGCGATCAGGTCGAACAGCCGGTCCTCGACATGCGGCCAGATCGACCGGGTGGCCGGGTCGGGCGCGAACTCCTCCGCCTCGGCGGGGGACGGGCCCGCCTCCACCTCGGTCATGTCCTCGACCGGGACGACCACCTGGACCTCGATGCGCTTGTCGGCCGGCGGCTGCACCACCGTCGCCGCGCGCGGACCGCCGAGGAACGCCGCGACCTCGCTCACCGGCCGCACCGTCGCCGACAGGCCGATCCGCTGGGCGGGCCGCTCAAGCAGCGCGTCGAGCCGCTCCAGCGTCAGCGCCAGGTGGGCGCCCCGCTTGGTCGCGGCCACCGCGTGCACCTCGTCGACGATCACCGTCTCCACGCCGCGCAGCGCCTCCCGCGCCTGGCTGGTCAGCAGCAGGAACAGCGACTCCGGCGTGGTGATGAGGATGTCGGACGGCTTGGCGGCGAACCTCCTGCGGTCCTCGGCGGGCGTGTCGCCCGAGCGGATCGCCACCGAGATCTCCGGCACCGGCAGCCCCAGCCGCCGCGCCGTCTGCTTCAGCCCCGCCAGCGGAGCGCGCAGGTTTCGCTCGACGTCGACGGCCAGCGCCTTCAGCGGCGACACGTACACCACCCGCGTGCCCTTCGCGGGCGGCTCGGCCGCCAGCCGGTCGAGCGACCACAGGAAGGCCGCCAGCGTCTTGCCGGACCCGGTCGGCGCCACGACCAGCGTGTTGTCACCGCCGGCGATCGACTCCCACGCGCCATCCTGGGCGGCGGTGGGGGCGGCGAAGGCCCCGGAGAACCAGCTGCTGGTCACCTGGCTGAAGCGGTCGAGCGAGCTCACCAGCACATACTGCCTCGCGCCACCGACAGAAAACGCATTGCGGCCGGGCCGCGTGATTGAGCGGGCGCGCGGGCGGACATACACCGACCGTGACCATCGACCACGCGGCCGTCGAGGCCCGCCGCGAGGAGATCAGGCGGCGCTACCTCTTAGCGCGCCGGCCCTCGTCCAGCGCGCGCGGCCTGCACCACATCGCCCTGTTGTCGTCGGACGTGGAACGCACCGTCAAGTTCTACCAGGAGCTGCTGGAGTTCCCGCTGACGGAGATCTTCGAGAACCGCGACTACAAGGGCTCGAGCCACTTCTTCTTCGACCTCGGCAACGGCAACCTGCTGGCCTTCTTCGACCTCCCCGGCCTCGACCTCGGCCCTTACCAGGAGGTGCTCGGCGGCCTCCACCACATCGCGATCTCCGTCGACCCCGCCACCTGGGAGCGGCTGCGCGGGAAGCTGGAGATGGCCGGCGTGCCGCACCAGATCGAGAGCGGCGCCTCCATCTACTTCAAGGACCCCGACGGCGCCCGGCTGGAGCTGCTCGCCGACCATCTCGGTGAGATGTACGGCGCGCGCGTGCTGTGACGCCGTGACCTAGCGCCGCGACGCGCGGCGCGTGCGCGGACGGCCCGCCCGCGGCTCCTGCCGGATCCCGGCATGCCGCTCGGACCTCTCCGCCTTCTCCTTCCGTACGGCCTCGCGCCGCAATGACAGTAAGTGGCGGCGCTTCGCCCTGTTGGCCTTGGCCTTGACTGACTTGGGGGGTGAGGGTTTCGCGGTCTTCGCCATCAGAGTCGCGCGGAGGGGGACCGCCTGCCTCAGCCGGCGGGGGGATCCGCGCTTCCTCCCTTCCGGGTCTCCGGCACATGCCGATGCCGTGGTTCGAAGGCGGGTGATACGCAGGTCGTTCACGTTCCCGTTGCGTCCTACCCACTCCCGGGGCCGATCCATACTTGAGTGATGCGCCTGACTGAGTTCTGGAGAAGGATGCGCCTGCACTTCGGCGACACCTACGCCGAGTCGTGGGCGCGTGACTACGTGATCGCGCCGCTCGGCGGGCGCACCGTGGTGCAGGCGCTGGCCGACGGCGAGAGCGCCAAGACCGTCTGGCGGGCCGTCTGCCAGGTCGAGGACGTCTCCCCCCGGCTACGCTGAGCCCAGCGTCTCCCTCAGAGCGCGCGCCGTGCGATCGAGGTCGTCGGCGCCGCCCGTGCCGCCGGGCGCCCAGAGAAACAGCCAGCCCCGCTCCGACGGCGTGGCGAAGACCAGGGTCTGCCTGCTCGTGTGCGGATGCCACACCCACAACAGCGGCTCCTCCTCGCCCACCATCCGGCTCACCAGCCCGTGGCGAGGGAGCACCTCGGCGAGGCCCTGCAGATGAGCGCGCCGTTCGCTGGTGTACGAGCTCGCCACGTGGTCACCTCCTGCCCTCTTCCCAGGAGTCTCCCCAGGCTGCGGGAACGCATCCGGGCGCGGGCGGACTTCCTCGCGGACGTGCGTGTGATCGAACAGCCGTTCGGCTACGATGGGCTCGCCGGGCCACGTCTTCCACGACCGCTTCCGGGAAAATGTCGGTGGCAGACCGTAGCTTTCACTCGACTGATTCCGACCACGACCCTCAAGAGGGAGCTCCCATGGCTATCAACGACCGCGAGAAGGCCCTCGAGACCGCCCTCGCCCAGATCGAGCGGCAGTTCGGCAAGGGTTCCGTCATGCGCCTCGGCGATGACGCCCGAGCCCCCATCGAGGTGATCCCGACCGGGTCGATCTCCCTCGACGTCGCGCTCGGCATCGGCGGCCTGCCGCGCGGCAGGATCGTCGAGATCTACGGTCCGGAGTCCTCCGGCAAGACCACCATCGCGCTGCACGCGGTGGCCAACGCGCAGCGGGCCGGCGGCATCGCGGCGTTCATCGACGCCGAGCACGCCCTCGACCCCGAATACGCCAAGAAGCTCGGCGTCGACACCGACGCCCTGCTGGTCTCCCAGCCCGACACCGGCGAGCAGGCGCTGGAGATCGCCGACATGCTGATCAGGTCCGGCGCCGTCGACATCATCGTCATCGACTCGGTGGCCGCCCTGGTGCCCAAGGCCGAGATCGAGGGCGAGATGGGCGACAGCCACGTCGGCCTCCAGGCCCGCCTGATGTCCCAGGCCCTGCGCAAGGTCGCGGGCGCGCTCAGCAGCACCGGCACCACCGCCATCTTCATCAACCAGCTCCGCGAGAAGATCGGCGTGATGTTCGGCAGCCCCGAGACCACGACCGGTGGCAAGGCGCTCAAGTTCTACGCTTCGGTCCGCCTCGACATCCGCCGCATCGAGACCCTCAAGGACGGCACCGAAGCGGTCGGCAACCGGACCCGCGTCAAGGTGGTCAAGAACAAGATGGCCCCGCCCTTCCGGGTGGCCGACTTCGACATCCTCTACGGGGTGGGCGTCTCCCGCGAGGGCGGCCTCATCGACATGGGCGTCGAGCACGGCTTCGTCCGCAAGTCCGGCGCCTGGTACACCTACGAGGGCGACCAGCTCGGCCAGGGCAAGGAGAACGCGCGCAACTTCCTGCGCAACCACCCCGACATGGCCAACGAGATCGAGAAGAAGATCAAGGACAAGCTGGGCGTGGGCCCGCGCCTCGACGAGCCCGCCGAGGCCCCCGCGCCTCCCGCGCCCGCCAAGGCGCCCGCCGCGTCCGGCCGCGGCTCCAAGTCCACGCCGAAGCCTGGTGACGTCTGATCGGTCGGCGCATGAGTGACACGGATCCGGCGCCCCACGACCGGGGCGCCCCGGCCTCATCCCGCCGCAAACCACGGCGCTCCTCATCCGAGGGCGCACCACCCGGCGGGCGCCACCCTTTCTTCGGCGGCCGCGCCCCGGGGGAGCAGCCGCCGGCTGAAGACGCCTGGTGGACACGGCCGGCGGGCGAACCCCAGCAAAGCCACCCCTTCTGGGGCGATCCGACCCCTGCTGAGGGTGAATCCGGGAAGCGGGCTGGCGAAGGGGCGGATCGGGCGGCGGGTGGCTTCTCCGTGCGGGAGCGGGCCGCCGAGGAGGCTTCCCCGGAGGCGCCACGGGACGATCCGGCCGCTGCGGGGCAGTCTGAGGGCAACTCCTCCGTACGGCGACAGGTTGGTGACGATCCGTCCCTGGAAGGGCGACGGGACGATCGGGACGCTTCGGGGCGGCCTGGGGGAAACTTCTTCGTGCGGGGGCAGGTTGGTGAAGAGCTGTCCGTGGAGAGGCACGGAGTGGGGCGGTCTGAAGCTGTCCGCGAGCAGGCGCCCATGGGGCTGTCCCTAGAGGAGTCGCGGCGGGATCCGGATACGGCGGGGCGACCTGCGGATGGATCCTTCACGTCGGAGGGGGTTGACGAGGGGCCGTCCTCGGAGGCACGGCGGGAGTATCCGATGTCCGAGGGGGGCTCTCTGGAGGCTCAGCCGGGGGGAGGGCGGGCGGTCTCCCGGGAGGATCTTTCCGTGCCTGGCTTCACATCGGGAGCCGTCAGCGGATCTTCCGCAGCGGAGCCGGGTGACGGACTTACTAGTGGGGCTCGGGCCGATGGTGATTCGGGCGCAGAGTCTGACGGTCCTTCCAGTGAGGCTCGGGACGATGGTGTTGCCCGCGGGGAGTCTGACGGTCCTTTCAGCGAGGCTCGGGGCGATGGTGCTTCCCGTGATGAACGGTCCGACGGCTCTTCCGATGTGGTGCGGGTCGATGGTCCTTACAACCCGGTAAGGGCCGATGATGCTTTCGATCGGGTGCGCGCTGATGGTGCTTCGTCTGGGGAACGGGCCGGTGGCGGTGCTGCTGCTGAAAGACGAGGCGGCGGTGGGCGCTCGGGCGGGGAGCGGGCCGGTTCGGTTTTCCGGCGAGGCGATGGGTTGACTGATCAGGGGGTTTCGAGGAAGAGGTCTTCTCCGGCGACGAGTGGTGGGAGCGGTGGTTGGCCTTCGCCTGAAGAGTGGCGCGAGCAGCGCCGTCGTCAGCGGGAATCCGTTGTGAACTCCGATGACATGCTTCCTCCCTCCGCAGGCTCCGACGCTGAAGCCGCAGACCCTCGGCCTGCGTTCCACGGTGAGGAGGGCGGCCCGGACGACGCGGATTCGCGTGGAACGCCGCAGGTCATGTCCGGGAGGAGCGTCGCGTCCGTCGTGAGTGCCTGGCGGCCTGGGCAGACCGCAGAGGAGGGGAGGCCTGACGGAGGTGGGGAGTCCTCTCTTTCTCCCGACGCTGCCCTCGATGAGCAGGACGGTGGCGCGGCGGCTTCCCACACCGCGTCCGATGGGATGCCAGGCCGTGGCACGGCGTCAGCTGAGCCGCTGGGCAGTGGTGCGATTCCGTCGGGGGATGCATCGGGTGAGGCGTTGAGCGGTGGTGCGGGCCCGCTGGAGGATGCCTCCGGTGAGGTGCCGGATGGTGGTGCGGCGTCGGTAGGGGATGGTGAGGTGCCGGGCGGCGCGGTGCCGGCGGATGGGGGAACCGGGGCTCCGGGCGGGGCATCGGACGGAGGGACCTGGGCTTCTGCGGGGGTGTCGGACGCAGGGACCGGGACTTCGGCCGGGGTGTCGGACGCAGAGACCGGAACTCCTGCGGGGGCGTCGGCTGCGGGCACGGAGTTCTGGGCGACGCCGGGGGTGGAGCCGGGTTCTGGGGAGAAGGCGAAGAAGGGGCGTAAGGGGAGGCGGTCCGGGCGGAAGGCCGGGCGTGGGTGGTCGGCTGATGGGCCGGATGCCGGTTCGGGTGCGGCAGCGGCGCCCCCCGCCGATCCTGAGGCGGTGGCGCGGGCGATCTGCCTGCGGCTGCTCACCATGGCGCCCAGGACGCGGGCGCAACTGGCCGAGGCGATGCGGAAGCGGGAGGTGCCCGACGAGGTGGCGGAGTCGGTGCTCGACCGGTTCACCGAGCTGGGGCTCATCAACGACGAGGCGTTCGCCGAGGCCTGGGTCGACTCCCGGCATCACGGCCGGGGCCTGGCCAAGCGGGCTCTGGCCAACGAGTTGCGGCATCGCGGGGTCGACCAGGAGACGGTGAAGGACGCCGTCGAGCGGCTCGATCCGGATCAGGAGGAGGAGACCGCCCGCCGCCTCGTGGAGCGGAAGCTGCCCTCCACCCGCTCCCTGGACTCCAAGGTCCGCACTCGCCGCCTGGCCGGCATGCTCGCGAGAAAGGGCTACCCGCCGGGGCTGTCGTTCCGGGTGATCCGGGAGGCTCTGGAGCAGGAAGGCGTCGAGGTCGAGGACGAGTACCCGTAGTCCTGCCGATGGTGTGTCGAGGTCGCGTACTCGTGGCCTCGCGGCAGGTGACCTCGGCGAAGACGGTCTTCGGCGCTGGTACAGGTCCGAGGACGGGCTCCGGTACAGATCCCTGGGCGGATGCCGGAGCGCGGCGGGGTTTCCTGCGTGGGCCCGTGCCGAGCGTCCGACGTCGTGGTTTAACGAATTCACCTGTGTGGCCGTCTGAAGAGGGAGGCTACGAAGAAGGTGGAGATTCGTCGCCGACCGGTCCACGACCCCTGGTCCGGTTCACGGACGGGCAGACTCTGTACGACGTGCGGACGGGCAGGTCGGCGCACCTGGAGTGCGCGCCCGGCGAGGAGGGAGGCGTCAGTGTCGACCGGCTCAGGTCCGCCCAAGGCCTGCGCATCGCTCACCGGTTGCCCGGCGAATATCAGATCGTCAACCTGGACGGGATCGACTGACGAGGGAAGACGGGGGTGGCGGGTAAGACACGCTTGGTAAGTCGTTTGCTTGCTCGTGACCTGTTCGACGCATAACCTCGACGGCAGTGAGGAGTTACTCCGCGCAGTGCGGATTGCCATACCGGTGAACGACATACGAGCGAGTTTGGTTGATCGAGGCGGACGAGGTGCCGGCTGTTGCGGTCGGCACGTGGTCGGCCTGTGCTTGATAGCTGTCCCGGGGCTTTCCGTGCCGCGCCCGTGACCCTCCCGTGCGAGGGCCGCGTTTGTGGGTGTTGACGACGCGAGGAGGGCGGGGCGTACATGGGGCCGCTTGTCGTGGTGCTGTCGGTGGCGGTGCTCGTACTGACCTGCGGGATGATGGCAGCCCTCTTCATCGTCGTCAGGCGCACCTCGGGAGGCGTCCCGAGGGGCGCCAAGCCCTCTCCGGAGCAGTTGGAGGCCGTGCACGACGAGCTGGAGCAGGCTCGTACCGAGGCGGGCCAGATCCGCGACAGGGCCGAGTCCGACGCCGAGGAGATCCTGCGCAGGTCCGAGGCGGCGGCGGAGAGCGCGGCGCAGATGCGGCGGGAGGTCGAGGAGGAGAGCCGGATCCTGAAGTCGGAGCTCAAGGAGCTCCGCACCGACCTGGAGCGCAGGGAGCAGCGGCTGGCCGAGCGGGAGCAGCGGCTCGACGAGGAGGCCAGGCGGCAGGCCGAGCGCGACCGCAAGCTCGCCGAGACGGAGATCGAGCTGGCCGACCGGCGGGCCGAGCTGCTGAAGGTGGAGGAGGAACGGCGGGTCATCCTGGAACGGGTGGCCGGGCTGACCGGCGAGCAGGCCAGGGCCGAGCTGGTGCGCGACATCGAACACCAGGCCAAGCGCGAGGCGGCGCTGATCGTACGGGAGATCGAGGGCGAGGCGCGCCGCGAGGGCGAGAAGCGCGCCACCAAGATCGTGACGCTGGCGGTGCAGCGGATGGCGACCGAGCAGACCGCGGAGTCGGTCGTCAGTGTGCTGCACCTGCCGGGCGACGAGATGAAGGGCCGCATCATCGGCCGTGAGGGCCGCAACATCCGGGCGTTCGAGTCGACCACCGGCGTCAACCTGATCATCGACGACACTCCTGAAGCGGTGCTTCTGTCGTGTTTCGATCCGGTTCGCAGGGAGACGGCGCGGCTCACGCTGGAGAAGCTGGTGCTCGACGGGCGGATCCACCCGCAGCGCATCGAGGAGGCGCACGACCGCAGCCGCGCCGAGGTGCAGGAGCTGTGCGCCCGCGCCGGCGAGGACGCGCTGGTCGAGCTGGGCCTCACCGACATGCACCCGGAGCTGGTGCTGCTGCTCGGCCAGCTCCGCTACCGCACCTCCTACGGACAGAACGTGCTCAAGCACCTCATCGAGTCCGCCCACATCGCCGGCATCATGGCCGCCGAGCTCAAGCTCGACCAGACGCTGATGAAGCGCTGCGCGCTGCTGCACGACATCGGCAAGGCGCTCACCCACGAGGTGGAGGGCAGCCACGCGCTGATCGGCGCGGAGATCGCGCGCCGCTACGGCGAGCAGGAGGACGTGGTGCACGCCATCGAGGCGCACCACAACGAGGTGGAGGTGCGCACCGTCGAGGCGGTGCTCACCCAGGCGGCCGACGCCATCAGCGGCAGCCGCCCCGGCGCCCGCCGCGAGTCGCTGGAGGCGTACGTGAAGCGGCTGGAGCGGCTGGAGGAGATCGCGCAGTCCTACGACGGCGTGGAGAAGGTCTTCGCCATGCAGGCCGGGCGGGAGATCCGGGTGATGGTCAAGCCGGACGCGATCGACGACATCCAGGCGCAGGTGATCGCCCGCGACGTGGCCAAGCAGGTGGAGGAGGAGCTCACCTATCCGGGGCAGATCCGGATCACGGTGGTGCGGGAGTCGCGGGCGACCGAGTTCGCGCGCTGACCTTTCACCGGAAGATCTGCTGGTAGAAGGCGAGCTCGGCGGCGAGCGCGGTGGAGCGGGTCTCGGTGCGGCGGAAGCCGTGCGCCTCGCCGTCGAAGGCGAGGTAGGTGCAGGGGATGCCGCGTTCCGACAGCGTTTCCGCGAAGGCGGCCGACTGCTCCGGCGGCACCACCGGGTCGTCGAGCCCCTGGAGCAGCAGCATCGGGCAGGAGACGCCGCCGGCCAGGGCGAGCGGTTCGCGTTCGGCGTACAGCTGGGGGTCCTCGGGGCCGACGAGCCACTCCACATAGCGGGATTCGAAGTCGTGGGTGTGCGCGTTGAGCGGGCCCAGGGCGCTCACCCCGTAGTACGAGACGCCGCCGGCGAACGCGCCGGACCGGCAGCAGGCCGCCATCACGGTCCAGCCGCCCGCGCTGCCGCCCCTGACGGCGATCCGGCCGGGGTCGGCGTGCCCTTCGGCGGCCAGCCAGCGGGCGGCGGCCACGGTGTCGGCGACGTCCGCCAGCCCCCACTGCCCTTTCAGCGACTCGCGGTAGGCGCGGCCGTAACCGGTGGAGCCGCCGTAGTTGACGTCGAGCACGCCGATGCCGCGCGAGGTCAGGAACGCCTTGCCGAGGTCGAGCGCGGTGGTGGCGTGCGCGGTCGGCCCGCCGTGCACGAAGATCACGTACGGGTGAGGTCCGTCGGCGGCGTGGTTCGGATGCGCGGGCGGATACAGGAACGCGTGCACCTCCCGGCCGTCCTCGCCCGGCAGCGTCACCGCCCGAGGCTCCGGCAGGTAGGCCGGGTCGGGTAGCCCGCCGGGGTCAGCCGCCAGCACCTCGATCCCGCCGGGGGTTCCGATGGCCGTGGTCACCCGGGTCACGGACATCGGGGTCGCCGGGCCGTACCCGATGCCGAGGACGGAGGCGCCGTCGGCGGCCAGCGTCGGCGCCCACCCCGGGAACGGGGTGTCCAGGTCGGTGAGGACGCCCGTGAGCGGGTCGAGCACGCCGAGCCGCAGGTCGCCGCGCCCGTGCAGGACGGCGAGCCGGCCGTCGGCGAGGACCGCGTACGGGAGGCCGCCCAAATACCACAGCGGCCAGGCGAACTCCTCCTCGCGCGGGCAGAGCGGCTCCGGCTCGCCGCCGCCGATGTCGGCCGCGTACAGGTTCCACCAGCCGGAGCGGTCGGAGATCAGGTAGAGACGGCCCTCGTCGCGCCACTGGGGCGCCAGGACGGACTCCGAGGGGCCGCCGGCCACGGTCCACGTCTCGCCGTCGGACAGGCGGGTGACGCGCAGCTCGGTGCCGTGCCACGGCATCCGGGGGTGGTTCCAGCACACGTACGCGAGCAGCCGGCCGTCGGGGGAGAGCGTGGGGAAGGCGTAGAAGTCGTGGCCCGTGACCTGCTCGGCGGCCTCGCCCCCGGCCAGCGGGACGGACACGATCGACCGTGAGACCTTGCCGCCGTCGAGGTGGCGTTCGCGGACGCACCACACCTGGTCGTCGCGGACCATCAGGTCGGCGTAGCGGTCGCCCTCGGCAGTGAGCGGCCTGATCTCGCCCGACCGGTCGAGGGTGTGGAGCCGCTGGTCGGTCAGCTCGGTGAAGACGACGTCGCCGCCGGGCGTGACGGCGTAGGGGCGGCCGCCGTACTCGTGCACGCGGGTGCGGGCGTTCCACGGCGGCGGCAGTAGCTCGGTCCGGGCGCCGTCGGCGGTGAGGCGCACGATCGTGGTGCGCCCGCCCTCGCCGGGGCGGTCCTCCGTCCACCAGGCGGCGCCGCCGGACACGACGGGCCAGGCCGGACGAGCCGCCGCCCGGGCGACGTCGGAGGTGGAGATGGGTGAGGGCCACAGAGCGGCGGGCATACCCGCATCCTGCCGGAAATCCCCGCCGCTCGTGGGTCAGTCGGTGCTGTCGAGCCCGCCGCCGGAGCGCAGGCCGATCGCCTCCGCGCCGGGGGGCGCCACCGGGGGCGCCGCCGTCTTGCGGCTGCGCCTGCTGCGGCGTTCCAGCCAGTGGGCCAGGTAGCTGAGCGCCATGTTGAGCCCGACGTAGATGATGCCGATGACGATGGCCGCCGGGATCAGCGAGCCGAAGAACACCGCCGGCAGGATCTTGAAGCCGGTGTTGAGCAGGTCGACGTAGGCGATGATGTAGCCGAGCGCGGTGTCCTTGAGCAGCACCACGAGCTGGCTGACGATCGCCGGCATCATGGCCGTGACCGCCTGCGGCAGCAGCACCAGCCGCATCACCTGGTTCTTGCGCATGCCGACCGCGTACGCGGCCTCCGCCTGGCCCTTCGGCACCGAGAGCACGCCGGCCCGGACGACCTCGGCCAGCACCGACCCGTTGTAGAGGGTCAGGCCGAGCACCACGGCCATGAACGCGTAGTCGCCGCCGCCCATCACGGTCGGCGCCAAGTAGAAGATGAAGAAGATCAGCAGCAGCAGTGGGATGGCCCGGAAGACCTCGACCACCAACCCGGCCGGGATCCGGATCCAGGCGTGGTCGGACAGCCGCGCCAGACCGAAGATCGCGCCGAACGCGAGCGCGAGCACCGCGGCCAGCGCGGCGGCCCGCAGCGTTCCGGCCAGGCCGGGCAGGATCCACGTCTGCCAGGTGTAGGGGTCGAGGAACGGCTCCCAGATCTTCCCCTCGAACTGGCCCTTGGCGTCGAAGCCCAGATAGACCCAGTAGGCGATGCCGCCCACGATCAGCACGCTGATCGCGGTGAGCAGGTGGTTGCGCACCCGCCCGCGCGGGCCCGGGGTGTCGAACAGGACGGAAAGGTTCATCGGGCCACCGCCAGACGTCGGGACAACCAACCGGTGAAGTAGCCGATGGGCATGGTCAGGGCCATGAACGCGATGACGATCCCGATGAAGATGGGGATCGACGCGCCGGTGGTGTCGAAGACCTCCTTCATGGTGGCGGCCGCGTCGGCGAGGTAGCCGCCGGCCGTCGCGACCGTGGTGTTCTTGATCATGGCGATCATCACGCTGCCCAGCGGGGCGATGACGGCCCGGAACGCCTGCGGCAGGATGATCAGCCGCAGGGACTGGAAGAACGACAACCCGATCGACCGCGCCGCCTCGGCCTGGCCCAGGGGCACCGTGTTGATGCCGGCCCGCAGCGCCTCGCACACGAACGACGCGGTGTAGAACGACAGGCCCATCGCGACGATCCAGAACGAGTTGACGCTCGGCTCCTGGGAGAACACCAGGCCGAGCTGGTCGCTCAGACCCAGCGCGGAGAACGCCAGCACCAGCGTCAGCGGCGTGTTGCGCACCACGTTGACGTAGACGGTGGCGGCTGCACGCAGCACCGGCGTCGGCGAGACCCGCATCCCCACGAGGATCGTGCCCAGGATGACGGAGGCGACCGCGGCCACGAGGGAGAGCTTGACGTTCTCCAGGAAGCCTTCCGCGAGGACGGGCGCGTACTTGATTAGTTCGTCCATCGTGCTCCACCGCATAGGAGGGCGGCGGCCGGGATCCCGGCCGCCGCCTACGACATGATCAGGCGCAACCCTCGGCCGGCGGTGCCTCGGTCGAGAGCGGCAGGCCCTCGATGCCGCCGAACCACTTGTCCAGCATGGTCTTCATCTGGCCGTTGTCCCACAGCGTCTTGATCGCGGTGTTGACGGCCTCGCAGGTCGCGGTGTCGCCCTTCTTCAGGCCGACGCCGTACTTCTCGTCGGTGAAGCCCTGGCCCAGCACCTTGAAGTTGCCGCCCGCCTGCTTGGCGAAGCCCGCCAGGATCAGGTCGTCGGTGGTGACGGCGTCGAGGTTGCTGCCGTTGAGCTTCTGCACGCACTCCGAGTAGTTCGCCGCGTCGACGGTGGTGGCGTCGATGTCGAGCTCGCCGTCCGGCGGCGGGTCGGTGATGCGCTTGTAGGAGTTGGAGCCCGCGGCCTTGCAGATGCGCTTGCCCTTGAGGTCCTGCGGGGTGTTGATCGACGTGTCGTCCTTGCGCACCATGATGTCCTGGTGCGAGATCACGTACGGGCCGCCGAAGGTGACCTTGCCCTTGCGCTCCTCGGTGATCGAGTAGGTGGCGAAGATGATGTCGACGGTGCCGTTCTGCAGGAACGGCTCGCGGTTGGACGAGGCCGACTCCTTCCACTCGACCTTGACGTCGGTGCCGCCGTTGAGCTCCTTGAGCACGGCCTTGGCCACGTCGACGTCAAAGCCCTCCGGCTCGGGCCCGGTCTTCAGACCCAGGCTCGGCTGGTCCCACTTGGTGCCGACGACCACGGTGCCGCCACCCTTGATCTTGTCGATCACGGTGGCGTAGGAGCCGCCGCCGTCGCCGCCGCCTCCAGCGTCATCGCCGCCGCAAGCGGTCAGCGCGCCCGCCATGGCGAACGCGGCGAGCACCGCTCCCATTCGACGCATGTGCATGTGTACCTGCCTCGTTAGTCAGTGCGTGAGGATCTTCGAAAGGAAGTCACGCGCCCGGTCGGTCTGCGCGTTGGTGAAGAACTCGTCAGGGGTGTTCTCCTCGACGACCTGCCCGTCGGCCATGAACACGACCCGGTTGGCGGCCCTGCGGGCGAAGCCCATCTCGTGGGTGACGACCATCATCGTCATCCCGTCACGCGCCAGCCCGATCATGACGTCGAGCACCTCCTGCACCATCTCGGGGTCCAGCGCGGAGGTCGGCTCGTCGAACAGGATCATCTTCGGGTCCATGGCCAGCGCCCTGGCGATGGCGACGCGCTGCTGCTGGCCGCCGGAGAGCTGGGCGGGATACTTGTCCGCCTGGGCCGCGATGCCGACCCGCTCCAGCAGCTCCATGGCGCGCTTGTCGGCGGCGTCCTTGGCCTGGCGGCGGACCTTGACCGGGCCCAGCGTCACGTTCTCCCGGATGGTCTTGTGGGCGAACAGGTTGAACGACTGGAACACCATCCCGACGTCGGAGCGCAATCTGGCCAGCGCCTTGCCCTCCGCCGGCAGCACCTGGCCGTCGAAGACGATCCTGCCGTCGTCGATCGTCTCCAGCCGGTTGATCGTCCGGCAGAGCGTCGACTTGCCGCCGCCGGACGGGCCGATGACGACCAGGACCTCGCCACGTGAGACGGTCAAGTTGATGTCCTTCAGGACGTGCAGCGCCCCGAAGTGCTTGTTGACGTGCTCCATCTGCACGAGTGGAGTGGCGTCCCCGTTCTCCGTCATGGACCCAAACGGTAGAGGCACGAAGGACGCTGGTCACTAACCAGGCGGTACCGATCCGATCACATCAGGCAGTCAAGCTGGTCTTTTGAAAGCGTACGGCTGGCGCAGGGCTCATAACGACTACCCTTGTTCATGCCATGACTGTGACCCAGGAGAGCCCCCGCACGTACGAGGTCCGCACGTACGGGTGCCAGATGAACGTGCACGACTCCGAGCGGCTGTCCGGCCTGCTGGAAGGCGCCGGCTACGTCGCCGTGACCGAAGGCGAGACCGCCGACGTCGTGGTCTTCAACACCTGCGCCGTCCGCGAGAACGCCGACAACCGCCTCTACGGCAACCTCGGCCATCTGCGGCCCGCCAAGGTCCGCAACCCGCGCATGCAGATCGCCGTCGGCGGCTGCCTCGCGCAGAAGGACCAGGGCGAGATCGTCCGCAAGGCGCCCTGGGTCGACGTGGTGTTCGGCACCCACAACATCGGCTCCCTGCCCGTGCTGCTGGAGCGCGCCCGCATCGAGGGCGAGGCGCAGGTCGAGCTGAAGGAGTCGCTGGAGGTCTTCCCCTCCACGCTCCCCACCAGGCGCGAGTCCGCCTACGCCGCCTGGGTGGCCATCTCGGTCGGCTGCAACAACACCTGCACCTTCTGCATCGTGCCGTCGCTGCGCGGCAAGGAGAAGGACCGCCGGCCCGGCGACGTCCTCGCCGAGGTGCGCACCCTCGTCGACCAGGGCGTCCTCGAAGTCACCCTGCTCGGCCAGAACGTCAACACCTACGGGGTCGAGTTCGGCGACCGGCTCGCCTTCGGCAAGCTGCTGCGCGCCTGCGGCGACGTCGAGGGCCTTGAGCGGGTCCGGTTCACCTCGCCGCATCCGGCCGCGTTCACCGACGACGTCATCGCCGCCATGGCCGAGACGCCCAACGTCATGCACCAGCTCCACATGCCGCTCCAGTCGGGCTCCGACCGGGTGCTCAAGGCCATGCGCCGCTCCTACCGCGCCGAGCGCTACCTCGGCATCATCGAGCGGGTCCGCGCCGCCATGCCCGACGCGGCCATCTCCACCGACATCATCGTCGGCTTCCCCGGCGAGACCGAGGACGACTTCCAGGCGACCCTCGACGTCGTACGGGAGAGCCGCTTCGCCAACGCCTTCACCTTCCAGTACTCGATCAGGCCGGGCACCCCCGCCGCCACCATGGACGACCAGATCCCCAAGGAGGTCGTCCAGGAGCGCTATGAGCGGCTGGTCGCCCTCCAGGAGGAGATCTCCTGGGCGGAGAACAAGAAGCAGGTCGGCCGCACGCTGGAGATCCTGGTCGCCGAGGGCGAAGGCCGCAAGGACGAGGCCACCCGCCGCCTTTCCGGCCGCGCGGCCGACAACCGCCTGGTCCACTTCGCCGTGGGCGAGGAGACGCCGCGTCCGGGTGACATGGTCACGGTCGAGGTCACGTACGCGGCCCCGCACCACCTGGTCGCCGACGGGGCGGTCCGCGAACTGCGCCGCACGCGTGCGGGTGACGCCTGGCAGGCGCGTGTGTCTCCCCAGCCGTCCGGAGTGCTCCTCGGTATGCCTACCATCGGCCGGCCGGCGACTTCTCCTTCTTCTTCGGGCTGTTCCGCTCGCTGATCGTCGGGTGGGCTTGGCTCGGGTGGGTCGCGCCGTAAAAGATCAAGATCTTAAGGGCTTTTGGGAAACCCCTCGGGCTGGGCGCCGATAGCAAGCCTTCGGCCTGCTCTGCCCGCCGTAGTTCCTGAGTTGTGGGTCCCGCCGTGGTGATCAATTTCCTAGGCTCTTGAGGGCCTCGTAGCAGGCTGCGCGGCGGAAGTCGTGGAAGGTTGCGCAGGGGTCGGGGGCGGGGAGTCCTGGTGGGGTCTGGGCCTTGGGCTGGGGCTCGGGGGTGGGTGAGGGGGCGGTGGTGAGTGTGACCGCCTCGCCGGTGCTGGTGTTGTCGTTCGGTGTGTGGGTGCTGGAACGTTCCCGGGGTTCGGGGCGGTGGGTGCGGGGTTTGGCACGGGGGCCTTGGCGATCTCGGGTGGGGGGCTGGCGTTCTGGGACGTCTGCCGGACGCCTGGTGGCGTCTCCTGGGTGGGACGAGGGTGTTGCCCTTGGTGGGGGGATCGGGTGGAGCCAGGGGGTTTCGGTGGTGATGCTCGTCGCCGGTGCGGGGGGTTCCGGGCTGGCTGAATGGGGCGGTGGAATGGACGTCCACGTGGGTGGGGGCGTGCGGCGGGATTGATCGAAAAGCGGGCTTTCCTGATCGATTTCGGGGGCCGATTTGCGAGGGTGCATTCGCGGGCCGGTGAACGCGAGGAGAATTCCCGCCGTGGCGATGGCCAGGACGGCGGTGACCGCGGCGACGGGGGCGAGGCGGTGGCGTCGACCTGGGCGAATAGGACCTTGGGGGGACAAGTCGTGATTCCTTTGTGATTGTTGCGCGAGCATTCGGCTGTTGCGGCTAGTGTGGTCCATCGCCCGCGGAAGCCGGAGAGCTTTCCCGATACGACCGCAGGGAGCTGTAACACCATGCAAGATCCGACCGAGCCGGATCGTCTTGAGATCCTCAACGGGCCAGGCGAGGGCCGCCGGGCCGCCAGGAACAGGCCGAGCAAGAAGAAAAAGATCACCGTCATCGCCGCGTCCGTACTCGTGGCGGCGATGGCCGTGGGCGGCGTCGGCTACGCGCTGACCGCCGGGTCCGGAGAGACGGGCACGCCCACCCAGCAGAGCCGGCAGGCGGGGCCCGAGCAGGGCGCCGGCGAGACCGGCAGCGAGGGCGAGCCGCTGCAGGACGAGGCGGCCGCCGACGAGGCCACCATGGGCGACGCCGACACCGGCCTGCCCGAGGAGGAGGCCGCCGAGATGGGCGACGCCTCCGTTGGCGACACATCGGGCGACACGTCGGGCGACACCCGCGACACCCGCGCCGGCTCGTCGGACAAGAGCACCGCGAGCAAGGGCGACGGCGCCAAGCAGGAAACCGCCGCGAAGCAGGGCGACAGCGGCAAGAAGCCCACGACCGCGGCCAAGCCGCCGCCCTCCGACGAGGGCGACAACCCGGCGGACGGCCCAGCCGGCACCGTCGGCGGCCAGTGCGCCAAGAGCGGCTGCTGACACCACGAGCACGGTGGCGCGGGACGCGGCCGTTCACCCTCCGGACGCACCCCGCACCTTCTGAGAAACATGAAGTGGCTCGCCGGTTCTCGCGGGCATTGGACCTACAGCCACCGGCCCCGCCTTCCTATGGTTCCGGCCATGACCATTGAGAAGGCGGCGGCACTTCGTGCCCTGCACGTGCCGGGAAAGCCGTTGATCCTGCCGAACGCCTGGGACGCCGCGTCCGCGACGGCCGTCCGGAAGGCCGGCTTCCCGGCGGTGGCGACCGGGAGCGCCGCGGTGGCGCGCGTGCTGGGGTACGAGGACGGCGAGGCGACGCCGGTGGCCGAGATGCTGGCCGCCGTGTCCCGCATCGTCCGGGTGGTGGACGTGCCGGTGACGGCCGACATGGAGCGCGGATACGGGCTGGACCCGGCCGAGCTGGCCGGGCGGCTGCTGGAGACCGGCGCCGCGGGCTGCAACCTGGAGGATTCCGACCCCCGTACCGGAGAACTGGTCGATCCGGACGAGCAGGCCGCTTTCCTGGCGGCGGTGCGCGCCGCGGCGGGACCGGCGCTCGTCGTCAACGCCAGGATCGACACCTACATCGTCCGCGACGGCGGCGGGCGCGCCGAAGCGGTCGCGCGGGCCCGGCGTTACCTGGAGGCGGGCGCCGACTGCGTCTACCCGATCGGGCTGTCGGCCGAGGACGAGATCGGGGCGCTGGTGGGCGAGGTGGACGGCCCGGTCAACATCCTGTTCAAGCCGGGCGCGCCGAGCCTGGCCAGGCTGGCGGAGCTGGGCGTGGCCCGGGTCAGCTACGGCCACGGCCTGCACCGGGCGGCTCACGCGTACGCCGTGGGCATGATCGGCGCCGTGAGCGAGGGCCGCAGCCCCTACGAGTGACCACAGGACGAGAGCGTGTCAGCGGCGGCGCCGCGGCACCGGGACCCGCATCAGGTCGCGCGCCAGGAAGACCTCCCCGTCGAAGGAGCGCCGCACCTCTTCCAGGAAAACGGGCTCGTCCGCGAACGTGTAGCGCTCGGAGAAGTGCGTGAGCACCAGCCGCCGCACCCCCGCTTGGGCGGCCACCAGCCCCGCCTCGAACGCGGTCAGGTGCCCGTACTCCTTGGCCAGCGCCTGCTCGCCCGACAGGAACGTGGCCTCGATGACGAGCAGGTCGACCCCGTCGGCCAGCTCGAACACCGCGTCGCACAGCCGGGTGTCCATGACGAACGCCGCGGCCTGGCCCGGCTTCGGCACGCTGCACCGGGCCAGCGTCACGCCGCGCACGGAGCCGGTGCGCTGCAGCTCGCCCACCTCGGGCCCGCGGATGCCGTGGGCGGCCAGCCGCTCGGGCAGCATGCGCACGCCGGGCGGCTCCTGGACGCGGTATCCGTACGACTCGACCGGGTGAGACAGGCGGCGGGCGGTCAGCGGGCCGGTGGAGGCCAGCTCGCCGGAGACCGGGTGCTCCTCGATGACGGCGGTGTCGGCGAACACGGCGGCGTGCCGCAGCCTGCGCCAGTAGTCAGCGCCGGAGGCGGGGAAGACGGCCCGCACCGGGTGGCGCACCCTGTCGCGCGCGATGCGCTGGATCACGCCCGGCACGCCCAGGCAGTGGTCGCCGTGGAAGTGCGTCAGGCAGATCCAGTGGACGTCACTGGCGCTCACCCCGGCGTGCAGCATCTGCCGCTGGGTCCCCTCGCCGGGATCGAACAGATAACCCTGTCCGTCCCAGCGCAACAGGTAGCCGTTGTGGTTACGGTGTCGGGTGGGGACCGCGCTGGAGGTGCCGAGGATGACGAGTTCACGAGACGACATGACGACCACCGTCGCGTTCGCGGAGGTGCCGACGCCGGTCGGGCCCTTCGTGCTGGCCGTCACCGAGGACGGGCTGGTGGCGTCGGGGTGGGGCGTCCGTGACAGGATGCGCGACCGCCTCGGCCTGCCTGAGGTCCATGACCCGGATCGTACGGGTTCCGTGGTCGAGGAGCTGAGTGGTTATTTCACCGGTGCTTCGCGGCGGTTCGAGACGCCGATCGACTGGCGGCTGACGTCGGGCGTGCGGCGCGAGGTGCTGCAGGCCCTGTACGAGGTCCCGTACGGCACCGCGGTGACCTACGGCGAGCTGGCGGCGCGCAGCGGCACCGGCGTGCCCGCGCGCGGGATCGGCTCGATCATGGGGTCCAACCCGCTGCCGATCGTGGTGCCGTGCCACCGGGTGGTCGCGGGCAACGGGCTGGGCGGGTTCAGCGGCGGGGTCGGCGTCGAGACCAAGCGCTGGCTGCTCACCCACGAGGGCTACCTGCAGCCCACGCTGCTCGACCTGTGACGTGGTGCCGGGCGCGACCGCTGACCTGGGCAGGCCACACTGGTAGGCGTGCGTCACCCAGTCATCGCCGTCGTGGGGCCCACCGCGGCCGGTAAGTCAGACCTCGCCGTCGACATCGCGCTGCGGCTGGGCGGGGAGTGCGTCAACGCCGACTCCATGCAGCTCTACCGCGGCATGGACATCGGCACCGCCAAGCTCACCGAGGCCGAGCGGCGCGGTGTGCCCCACCACCTGCTCGACGTCTGGGACGTGACGGTCACGGCCAGCGTGGCCGAGTACCAGAAGCTGGTCAGGCCGCTGATCGAGGCCATCGCCGTGCCGGTGCTGGTGGGCGGCAGCGGGCTCTACGTGCGCGCGGCCATCGACGACCTGGAGTTCCCCGGCACCGACCCGGAGATCAGGGCCCGGCTGGAGGCCGAGCTGGCCGAGCGCGGCGCCGGGCCGCTGTACGCGCGGCTGTGCGAGCTCGACCCGGCCGCCGCCGCCGCGATCCTGCCGAGCAACGGCCGGCGCATCGTGCGGGCGCTGGAGGTGATCGAGCACTCCGGCCGGCCGTTCTCCGCCACCATGCCGTCCTACGAGGCCATCTACCCCAGCGTGCAGATCGGGCTGGAGGTGCCCAGGCCGGTGCTCGACGAGCGGATCGAGACCAGGGTCGGGCGGATGTGGGCGGCGGGGCTGGTCGGCGAGGTGCGCGAGCTGCTCGGGCGGGGCCTGGCGGAGGGCCGCACGGCCGGCCGGGCGCTCGGCTACGCCCAGGTGATCCGCTACCTGGAAGGGGAGTGGAGCGAGGAGGAGGCGTTCGCCGAGACGGTGCGGGCGACGCGGCGGTTCGCGAGGCGGCAGGAGTCGTGGTTCCGGCGCGATCCGCGGGTGCGCTGGCTCCCGTACGACGATCCCGGCCTGCTCGACCGGTCCCTGGCGCTGATAGCCGGACAGTAGTCCGGATAAAATCGGGTAATGCGCTTTCTCAAGGGGCACGGCACCGAGAACGACTTCGTCATCCTTCCCGATCCCGATGGGGAGCTCGACCTGCCCGCCACACTCGTGGCCCGCATCTGCGACAGGCGGGCCGGCGTCGGGGCCGACGGCGTGCTCCGCGTGGTGCGCACCAAGCAGGTTCCCGAGGTGGCGGGGCAGCAGGCCGAGTGGTTCATGGACTATCGCAACGCCGACGGCGGCATGGCCGAGATGTGCGGCAACGGCAGCCGGGTCTTCGCCCGCTACCTGGTCGACGCGGGGCTGGAGGGTCCGGGCGAGTTCGCCATCGCGACCCGGGGCGGCACCCGCCTGGTCCGGGTGGAGCCCGACGGTGAGATCACCGTCGAGATGGGCAAGCCCGCCGTGCTGGGCTCCAGCGTCACCACGGTGGGCGGCCACGAGTACGAGGGCGTCCACGTCGACGTGGGCAACCCGCACCTCGCCTGCTCGATCGGCGACCCGGTCGTCCAGCTCGACCTCACCCACCAGCCCACCTTCGACCCCGCGGTGTTCCCGGCCGGCGTCAACATCGAGCTGTTCAACGCGGTCGGCCCCAGCCGCGCGGTGATGCGGGTCTTCGAGCGGGGCTCCGGCGAGACCCGTTCCTGCGGCACCGGCGCGGTCGCCACCGCGGTCGCGGCCGCCGCGCTGTCCGGCGAGACCACCGGCACGTGGACGATCGAGGTGACGGGCGGCACGCTCACCGTGGTGCTCGACGAGGAGACCAGCTATCTGCGGGGCCCGGCGGTCATCGTGGCCTCCGGCGAGCTGATGCTTGCAGAATGATGTTCTCCTAGGGGATGCTGGGTCTGTTTCCCGAACCGAGAGGGGTGGAGATGGCAGACCCGCGCACCACAGCCGTCCAGGTCAAGGCGCCCATCGGGCAGTACGGCGGCGGCTTCATGATCTCCCGCGAGGCCAAGGCCGTCTGCGACGAGCACGGCCTGGGGCCTCGCGAGTTCTACTTCCGCGGCCGCTGCGGGGTGCTCGGCGAGTGCGAGGCCGACGTGGTCACCTCGGTGGCCGTCTTCTTCCCGCCCGAGCACGTCAGGCAGAGCTGGGAGGGCGGCCGCAAGATGCCCGTGGACCAGGCCGTCGAGCTGGCCGCCGGGGCCTGCCAGGACTGGGGGCGGCGCAAGCTCGGCGGCTACGACGGCTGCGCCAGGATCGCCGAGCTGCTGGAGAAGGTCGTCAAGGCGGCCTCACCGGTCGGGGCGCCGCTGTTCGCCGGGTGGCGGGCCGTGCCGCTCGCCGGCGATCCGCCCGCGCGGGCCGTCCAGCTCATGCACGTGGTCCGCGAGCTGCGGGGCGGGCTGCACGCCAACGCGGTGCTCGCCGCCGGGCTGAGCCCTCTGGAGGCCACGCTGGCCGCCGACCACGACGCGACGCCGTTCGGCCACCGGAGCGGTGAGATGATCGCCCAGTTCTTCCAGTGGCCGGAGCCCTATCCGACCCCCGGACCTGACGTCGTCGCACGCCGGGCCGCCGCCGAGGACGCCACCGACGACCTGATGGCACCGGTATTTTCCGTGCTAAACGACGACGAATCGGACGAGCTCATCGCGCTTCTGCGTTTGGGGGACGCTCGTTGACCTGGCAGACTGACTGCCCATGGACGTGGACATCTGGGCGTGGGTCGGCGAAACCCAGCAGCAGCTTTCCGAGGCGGGCAACGTGGGCCTCGCCATGGCTCTGGGAGACCTGCCCGCGCAGGCCTACGAAGGGCGATATCCGCAGCTCGACGTGATGGCCCCGGCCATCGCTCAGCAGGCGGAGGCCCTGGGGCAGCCCTGGCTGGAGTTCTACTCCCGCTACTGGCACCTCGTCGGCCGCATCGGCGACCGCGTCCAGGGCGCGGTCGCGATCGAGGACGCCGAGCAGCTGCTCGCGTTCGCCCAGCGCGAAGACGTCCGCGACTGCCCGGCCACTCCGGCGGCCGTCGAGGCGCTCGCCGTGGCGTGGGCCAACACCGACGGCCCCGGCTACGCCGACCGGCGGCTGGAGCTGCTGGCCCCGGCCATCGAGGGCGCCGACCCCGCCGGGCCCGCCTTCTCCGGCCTGGTGACCCAGTACGCCGCCGCGCTCGTCGACGCCGGCCGCGCCGGGGAGGCCGTCACCTACATCGAGTCCGCCGTCGAGCGGCTGCGTGCCGCCGGCCGCGAGGCGAGCTGGGAGCTCGGCGCCGAGAGCGCCCGCGCGCTCCTCGCCGCGGGCCGCGCCGAGGACGCGCTCACCGCGCTGCAGGCCGCCGCCGGCTTCCAGGCCGACGACCCGGTCGCCAAGGACCACCGCGACGGCGTGCGCCGCGCGCTCGTCCTGGCGCAGCTCGACCGCCTCGCCGAGGCCGTCGACGCGCTGCCCGACCTCGACGTGGTGGGCGAGCACCCGCGAGTGTTCGTCGAGTGGGCCCAGGCGGTCTACAAGCTCTCCGGCTCCGCCCAGATCACCAACACCTGGCAGCTCGGCCGCGTGCTGCGCCAGTGGATCGACTACTTCGGCATGATGGGCGGCTACCGCCCCCGCGTCGAGCTCGCCCTCGTGGCGGGCGACCTGGCCGTCGCCCGGCAGGGCGTCTGGCAGGCCAGGGCGCTGGCCGACCTGGCCGAGTCCGCCGCCGCCGAGCTGCGCGCCGACGCCGGCGTGGCCGAGCGCGTCGCCGCGCTGCGCGCCGCCGCCGACGCCACCGCCGAGCCCGAGGCGCCCGGCCCGCTGGAGGAGCGCGTCGCCTACTTCGACGCCGCCGACGGTTACAACGCCGACCCCGAGCGCTGGATCGGCTGGCTCGCCCCGCTGTCCGGCGAGGACCTCGAGGCCACCCGCCGCCACACCACCACCCTCGGCTTCCTCGGCTACCCCGCGTCCGGCGCCGACATCTACTGGAAGATGCTCGTCGACTCCGGCGACATCGCCACCGCCGAGCCCGACGACATCGGCTACCTCACCACGCTCCTCATCGAGGCCCGCCAGGACGAGCGCCTTGAGCAGCTGGCCGGCATGCTGCCGCACGCCGCCAAGCACCTCGCGCTGGCCCGCCTCCACACCGCCCGCGAGCGCTGGCCCGAGGCCCTCGACAACGCCGAGCACGCCGTCGCCGCAGGCGCCGGGGTCGACGCCCGCCGCATCGTCGCCACCGCCGCCCAGCAGCTCGACGACAACGTCAAGGGCGCCAAGGCGCTGCTGGAGGTGCTCGACGAGCTCGCCGACGAGGACGTCTGGCGCATGATCGTCATGGCCACGGCCGCCGAGGACTGGGCGGCCGTCCGCAAGGGCGCCGCGAGGATCGGCATGCCGATCAAGTCCACCGAAGGGCCGATCGAGGAGGAGATGGGCCTGATCCGGGTCATCCTCCCCGCGCCCGACGGCGGCCGCCGCCAGGTGCTGTCCATCCGCACCGGCCCCGCCACCGCCCGGCTGGCGCTGCCGCAGCCGCGCGGCATGGACTACAACGCCGGCGACCTCGTGGTGTTCGACCCGCAGCTGCTGGAGCCGCTCCCCGAAGACCCCGAGGAGCAGCAGAACTTCGTGCCGCCGTTCGCGGCGGTGAGCATCCTGCGGCCGGGCGGCTACACGAGCTACTTCTTCGACGGCGCCGCGCCGAGCGAGAGCGACTGGGCCGAGTTCACCGAGGTCATGGCCGAGCGCGGCTGGCCCATGTGGGTCTACAGCGACGAGAACTACCAGGTCAACCACCCGACGAGCGGCGAGCAGCTCCCCGGCGTGTTCGGCTGGGTGGCGGTGCCGCCCGGCGTCTCACCGGTCGAGGTCGACGCCCTGCTCGACGACGCCACGGAGCGCTGGTCCCACCCGCTGGCCTGGCTCGACCTGGCCCGCGAGGTCGACGTCGAGGTCGAGCGGCACGAGCGCATCGTCAAGGAGTACGGACTCTAGTCATGCTGCGGCGTTTCGGGCTCGACGGCAAGGTCGCCATCGTCACCGGCGCGTCCTCGGGGCTCGGCGTGGCCTTCGCCAGAGGGTTCGCCGAGGCCGGGGCCGACGTCGTGATCGGCGCTCGCCGCGCCGACCGGCTGGGCGAGACGCGGCGGCTGGTCGAGGAGACCGGCCGCCGGTGCCTGGCCGTGGCCACCGACGTGGCCAGGGCCGAAGACTGCGGCGCGCTGGCCGAGGCCGCGATGGCCGAGTTCGGCGCGGTCGACGTGCTGATCAACAACGCCGGGGTCGGCACCGCCGTGCCCGCGCTGCGCGAGACGCCGGAGGAGTTCCGGCAGGTGATCGACGTCAACCTGCTCGGCACCTACTGGATGGCGCAGGCGTGCGCGCGGGTGATGCGGCCCGGCTCGTCGGTGGTCAACATCGGCAGCGTGCTCGGCGGCACCACCGCCGGGCTCCCGCAGGCCGCCTACAGTGCGTCCAAGGCGGGCGTGGAGGGCCTCACCAGAGACCTCGCGCAGCAGTGGACCGGGCGGCGCGGCATCCGGGTCAACTGCCTGGTGCCGGGGTTCTTCGCCTCCGAGATGACCGATCAGTACCCGCCCGGCTATCTGGAGCGGGTCCTGGAGCAGCGGGTGCCGATGGGCCGGGCGGGCGACCCGGCCGAGCTCGTGGCGGCGGCGGTGTTCCTGGCGAGCGACGCGGCCTCCTACATCACCGGCGTCGCGCTGCCGGTCGACGGCGGCGTGCTCATCACCTGACGCGCCCGTCAGCGCGCGTAGAGGCCGCGCAGCGCCGTCTCGACCACGGCGTCGGCGTAGGCGTGGGTGAGCGGGCCGGAGCGGTGCAGCCAGCGGCTCAGCAGCGGGCTCCAGATCAGGTCGACCGCCACGTCCAGGTCGAGATCCGCGGGCAGCTGCCCGGCCTCCTGGGCGGCGCGCAGGCGGGCCTTCTTCAGCTCGTTCATCGGCCCCTCCAGGCGCTCGGCGTAGAGGGCGGCCAGCGCGGGGTCGTTCGTGATCTCGATGGAGAGCGCGCGCAGCGGCCGGTCGTAGGCCGGGTCGGCGAACTCGTCGACGGTGGCGCGCAGCACCAGCTTGAGGTCGGCCTCCAGGTCGCCGGTGTCGGGCAGCGCCATGCCCTCAGCGCCCTCCCGCCCCTCGGTCAGGCTCAGCACGGCGTCGAAGAGCACCGCGCCCTTGGACGGCCACCAGCGGTAGATCGTCTGCTTGCCGACGCCCGCGCGGGCGGCGATGCCCTCGATGCTGAGCTTGGCGTAGCCGACCTCGCCGGCCAGCGCGAAGGCGGCGTCGAGGATGGCGCGGCGGGAGGCCTCGCTGCGGCGGCCCGTGTCAGGTGTGGTTCTGCGCTGCACGGGCCGATCCTAGCAGGAGACGAGACGGTCCGTCTCTGCTGAGAGACGCTCTTGTCCTGCCGATCGCTGGGCTTTATGTTCGTTGCGTAGTCCGGTACGTGTTGCGTATTAAGGAACAACCGGAGGGTGCATGACGAGCCGGCCTCGATTGGTGATCATAGGAGCCGGCATCGTGGGCTGTGCCCTGGCCGACGAGCTGACCGCACGCGGATGGACCGACGTCACGGTCGTCGACCGGGGGCCGCTCCCCGCCACCGGCGGCTCCAGCTCCCACGCGCCGGGCCTGGTCTTCCAGACGAACCCGTCCAAGACCATGACCGAGTTCGCCTCGTACACCGTGCGCAAGTACACCGAGCTGGGCTGTTTCGAGCAGGTCGGCGGCCTGGAGGTGGCGACCACCGAGGAACGCTGGCAGGACCTGCACCGCAAGCACGGCTGGGCCGAGTCCTGGGGCGTGGAGAGCCGCCTGGTCGACCCCGCCGCCTGCGCCGAGCTGTGGCCGCTGCTCGACCCGGGCAAGGTGCTCGGCGGCTTCCACGTGCCGTCCGACGGGCTGGCCGTCGCCGTCCGCTGCTGCGAGACGCAGGCGCGGCGGGCGTCGGAGCGCGGCGCGCGGTTCCTGGGCGGGCACACGGTGGTGGGCGTCGAGCAGCACGGCGGCCGGGTCACCGGTGTGGCGGTCGAGTCCGACGACGAGCACGGGGTCGTCGAGCACCGGGTCATCGAGGCGGACGTGGTGGTGTGCGCGGCCGGGTTCTGGGGGCCGTCGATCGGCGAGCTGGCCGGGCTGACCGTGCCGCTGCAGCCGCTGGCCCACCAGTACGCCAGATCGGGCCCGCTGGCGGGCAGCCCGGGCATCGGGCCGATCCTCCGCCACCAGGACCGCGACCTGTACTTCCGGCACCACGGCGACCGCGTCGGCGTCGGCTCGTACGCCCACCGCCCGATGCCCGTCGCCCAGCACGAGATCGGCCCCAAGGGCACCACGATGCCGTCGGTGCAGGCGTTCACCGAAGAGGACTTCGACCCCGCCTGGCGGGACGCGTGCGAGCTGCTGCCGACGCTGGCCGGGACCACGTACGAGGACGGCATCAACGGCGTCTTCTCGTTCACCCCCGACGGCTTCCCGCTGATCGGCGAGGCGCCGCACCTGGAGGGGTTCTGGCTGGCCGAGGCCGTCTGGGTGACGCACTCGGCCGGGGTCGCCAGGGCGGTGGCCGAGCTGCTGGTGGACGGCGTGTCCGCGACCGACCTGCACGAGTGCGAGCTGAGCCGGTTCGAGCCGGTCCAGCTCTCCCCGGCCTTCGTCGCCGAGCGCGGCGCGCGGAACTTCATCGAGGTGTACGACGTCATCCACCCGCTGCAGCCGATGGAGTCGCCGCGGCCGATGCGCACCAGCCCGTTCCACGTCCGGCAGCGCGAGCTGGGCGGCTTCTTCCTGGAGGGCGCGGGCTGGGAGCGGCCGCACTGGTTCGAGGCCAACCGGCCGCTGCTGGACGACCTCCCCGGCGACGAGGCGTTCCTCGGCCGCCGGGACGCGTGGGCGGGCCGCTACTGGTCGCCGATCGCCGCGGCCGAGTCGCACGTCACCCGCGAGAGCGTCGCGCTCTACGACATGACCCCGCTCAAGCGGATCGAGGTCGGCGGCCCGAAGGCGGCGGCGTTCCTGCAGCGGCTGACCACCAACGACGTGGACAAGAAGCCCGGCTCGGTCACGTACACGCTCCTGCTGGACACCGGCGGCGGCATCCGCTCCGACCTCACCGTGGCCAGGATCGAGGAGGACCGGTTCCAGATCGGCGCCAACGGCAACCTGGACCTCGACTGGATCACCCGACACGCGCCCGGCGGCGTGTACGTGCGCGACATCACGCCCGGCACCTGCTGCCTCGGCGTGTGGGGGCCGCGCGCCAGGGAGCTGGTGCAGCCGCTCACCGACCTGGACATGTCCCACGAGGGCTTCCGTTACTTCACCTGCAAGACCGGTTACGTCGGCCACGTGCCGGTGACCGCGATGCGCGTCTCGTACGTGGGCGAGCTGGGCTGGGAGCTCTACACCACCGCCGACCTCGGGCTCAAGCTGTGGGACACGCTGTGGGCGACCGGCCTGCCGGTCGCCGGCGGCCGGGCCGCGTTCAACAGCCTCCGCCTGGAGAAGGGCTACCGGCTGTGGGGGGTCGACATGACACCCGAGCACGACCCGTACGAGGCGGGGCTGGGGTTCGCGGTCAAGACCGGCAAGGACTTCGTCGGCCGCGACGCGCTGTCCACGGACGTCACCCGCAAGCTGGTGCCGCTGCTGACCGCCGAGGTCGTCATGGGCAAGGAGCCGGTCAGGCACCAGGGCCGCACCGTCGGGTACGTCACCAGCGCCGCGCACGGCCACACGATACGGGCGCCGATCGCCTACGCCTGGCTGCCCGCCGAGCTGGCCGAGCCCGGCACCCGGGTGGACGTCACGTACTTCGGCCGGCGCGTGCCCGCCGAGGTCGCCGCCGAGCCGTTGTTCGACCCGAAGATGGAGAAGATCCGACGGTGACCCATCCCGACTTCCTCTGGCGCGACCCCGATCCGAAACCCGCCTACGACGTCGTCATCGTCGGCGGCGGCGGCCACGGCCTGGCCACCGCCTACTACCTGGCGCGCAACCACGGCATCACGAACGTGGCCGTCCTGGAGAAGGGCTGGCTCGCGGGCGGCAACATGGCGCGCAACACCACGATCATCCGCTCCAACTACCTGTGGGACGAGAGCGCCGCCATCTACGAGCACTCGCTGAAGCTGTGGGAGGGGCTGAGCGACGAGCTCGACTACGACCTGCAGTTCAGCCAGCGCGGCGTGCTCAACCTCGCGCACAACCTCGGCGACGTGCGCGAGGCCAGGCGGCGGGTGAACGCCAACCGGCTCAACGGCGTGGACGCCGAATGGCTCGACGCCGACGAGGTCGGGAAGTTCTGCCCGATCGTCAACGTGTCGAGCCGGGCCCGCTACCCCGTCCTGGGCGGCACGCTCCAGCGGCGCGGCGGCATCGCCAAGCACGACCACGTGGCCTGGGCGCTGGCCCGCCGGGCCGACGCGTACGGCATCGACCTCATCCAGGGCTGCGAGGTGACCGGCTTCGCGATCGAGCGCGGCCGGGTGCTGGCCGTCGAGACCACGCGCGGCCGGATCGCCGCCGGGAAGGTCGCGCTCGCCGCCGCCGGGCACACCTCCGTGCTCGCGGCCAGGGCCGGGATCCGGCTGCCGCTGCAGTCGCACCCGCTGCAGGCGCTGGTGTCGGAGCTGCTGGAGCCGGTGCTCGACTGCGTGGTCATGTCGAACGCCGTGCACGTGTACGTCAGCCAGGCGCACAAGGGGGAGCTGGTGATGGGCGCGGGCATCGACGCGTACAACTCCTACGGCCAGCGCGGCGCCTTCCACGTCGTCGAGGCGCAGATGGCGGCGGCGCTGGAGCTGTTCCCGATCTTCGCCAGGGCCCGGGTGCTGCGCACCTGGGCGGGCATCGTGGACGTGTCGCCGGACGCCTCCCCGATCATCGGCCGCACCCCGGTCGACGGCCTGTACGTCAACGCGGGCTGGGGGACCGGCGGCTTCAAGGCCACGCCGGGCTCCGGCTGGGTCTACGCGCACACGATCGCCGAGGGCGAACCCCATCCGCTGGCCGCGCCGTTCGCGCTCGACCGGTTCACCAGCGGGGCGCTCATCGACGAGCACGGCGCGGCGGCGGTGGCGCACTGATGATGCTCATCGACTGCCCGTTCTGCGGGCCCCGCGACGAGAACGAGTTCCACTACGGCGGTCAGGCCGGGATCGCCTACCCGGAGGCGCCCGGCGAGCTGTCCGACGCCGAGTGGGCCGAGTACGTGTTCATGCGCGACAACCCCAGGGGCTGGTTCCGCGAGCGCTGGTTCCACGGGCTCGGCTGCCGCACCTGGTTCACCGTCGAACGGCACACCGTCACCCACGAGATCCGGAAGGCGCCATGAGCCGTCTGCCGTCCGGCGGTCTGATCGACCGCTCCGTCACGCTTCCCTTTCGCTTCGACGGACGGCGGCTGCACGGCCACCCCGGCGACACGCTCGCCTCCGCGCTGCTGGCCTCGGGCGTGCGCGTGGCCGGGCACAGCGTGAACCTGGGCCGGCCGCGCGGGATCTTCACCTCCGGGCCGGAGGAGCCGAACGCGCTCGTACGGGTCGGCGCCGACCCGATGCTGGCCGCCACCACGGTCGAGCTGCACGCGGGCCTGGAGGCGTGGAGCCTGCGCGGCAAGGGCCGGCTCGACCCCGGCGCTGTGGACGATCGCCGCCACGACAAGGGCTACCTGCACTGCGAGGTGCTCGTCGTGGGCGGCGGCCCCGCCGGGCTGGCCGCCGCGCTCGCCGCCGGGGAGTCCGGCCTGCGGGTCATCCTGGTCGACGACCAGCCGAGGCTCGGCGGCGACCTGCTGGGCAGCCGCGTCCTGCTCGACGGCGCGCCCGCGCTCGGCTGGGTGGCCGCCGCCGAGTCGCGCCTGGCCGCGCTGCCCGAGGTGCGGGTCCTCACCAGGACCACCGCGACCGGCTTCTACGACCACGGCTACGTGGTCGCCGTCGAGCGCCGCCCGCGCGGCGAGCGGCTGTGGCACTTCCGCGCGGGCCGCGTCGTGCTGGCCACCGGCGCGCACGAGCGGTCCCTGCCGTTCCCCGGCAACGACCTGCCCGGCGTCATGCTCGCCGCCGCCGCGCGCACGTACGCCAACCGATACGGGGTACGTCCCGGCGCCCGCGCGGTCGTGTACGCGTGCGCGGACTCCGGGTACGAGGCCGCCCGCGACCTGGCGGCGGCCGGGGTGGAGATCGCCGCCGTCGTGGACCCCCGCCCGGAAGGTCTCTCCGGCGCCCTGGCAGGGCGCGTCACCGGCACCGTTGCCGGGGACGACGGGACGCTCGCGGCCGTCCTGATCGGCGACCGGCGCGTGGAGGCCGACCTGCTGGCCGTGGCGGGCGGCTGGAACCCGGCCGTGCACCTGTTCAGCCAGTCGCAGGGCAGGCTGCGGTTCGACGAGACCCTGCGCGCGTTCGTCCCCGGCGAGCCCGCGCAGGCCATGAGCCCCGCGGGCGCCTGCCGCGGGCTGTACGGCACAGCGCAGGCCATCGAGGACGGCTACCGGGCGGGCGCCGAGGCTCACGGCCCTGTCGCCGGGTTGCGGGTGCCGGTGTCGGATGAGCCGGCGCTCCGGCCGCCCGCCGCGTACTGGGGTGAGCTGGATCCCGACCCCACGGCGTTCGTGGACCTCCAGCGGGACGTCACCGTCGCCGACGTGGCCAGGGCCACCGGGGCCGGGATGCGCTCGGTCGAGCACGTCAAACGGTTCACCACCGCGAGCACCGGCGCCGACCAGGGCAAGGCCTCCGGCGCCCTGGTCGTCGGCGTGCTGTCCGAGCTGCTCGGCGCCGCCCCCGGCCAGGTCGGCGTCACCACGTTCCGTCCCCCGTACACGCCCGTGTCGTTCGCCACCCTGGCCGGCCGCGACCGGGGACCGCTGTCCGACCCCGCCAGGACCACCGCCATGCACGGCGCGCACGTCGCCAGGGGAGCGGTGTTCGAGGACGTCGGCCAGTGGAAGCGGCCCTGGTACTTCCCGCTCGGCGGCGAGACCATGCGCGAGGCCGTGCGGCGCGAGTGCGAGGCCGCCCGCACCGCCGTGGCCGCGATGGACGCCTCCACCCTGGGCAAGATCGACATCCGGGGCGCGGACGCGGGCGCGTTCCTGGACCGGATCTACACCAACATGTACTCCACGCTCGCCGTCGGCGCCTGCCGCTACGGGCTGATGTGCACCGCCGACGGCATGGTGTTCGACGACGGCACCACCACGCGGCTGGGCGAGCACCACTACCTGATGACCACCACCACCGGCAACGCCGCCGCCGTGCTCGACTGGCTGGAGGAGTGGCACCAGACCGCGTGGCCGTCCCTGGACGTGCGGTTCACCTCGGTGACGGACCACTGGGCCACCGTAGCCGTGGCCGGCCCTCTGGCCGGGACGGTCATCGCCGCCGTCGCCCCCGAGGCGGTCGGCCTGGCGTTCATGCGCTACACCGACGCCGCCGTGCTCGGCGTGCCCGGCCGGGTCTTCAGGATCAGCTTCTCGGGTGAGCTCGCGTACGAGGTGAACGTGCCCTGGCACCACGGGCGGGCGCTCTGGGAGGCGGTGCTGGACCTCGGCGCCGTTCCGTACGGGACCGAGACCATGCACGTGCTGCGGGCCGAGAAGGGGTTCCCGATCGTCGGCCAGGACACCGACGGCACCGTCACCCCGCAGGACCTCGGCATGTCGTGGATCGTGTCCGGGCGCAAGCCGGACTTCGTCGGCAAGCGCTCCCACGCGCGGCCGGACACCTCCCGGACGGACCGCAAGCGCCTGGTGGGCCTGCTGACGGAGGATCCGTCGGCGTTCGTGGAGGAGGGCGCCCAGCTCGTCGCCGACGGGGTCATGCTCGGACACGTCACCTCCAGCTACCCGAGCGTCCCGCTCGGCCGCGCCATCAGCCTCGCGCTCGCCAGGAACGTCTCGCCCGGCGACCGGCTGACGGCCATCTCGGGCGACACGGCAACCCCCGTGCGAGTGGTCTCCCCGATCTTCTACGACCCCGACAACCTCCGCCGCGACGGCAACCCCACCCCCCAGAACCCCCCGCCCCAAGCAATCCCACCGGCCGAGATCCCCCCCGCCTCCTCTCAGGGGGTGGTGTCGTCCGAGGTCACTCCCGGCTCGTCTGGAGGGGTGGTGTCGTCGGAGGTCACTCCCGGCTCGTCTGGAGGGGTGGTGTCGTCGGAGGTCACCCCCGCCTCACCTCAAGGGAGGGTGTCGTCCGAGGTCACCCCCACCACACCTCAAGGGACGGTGTCGTCGGAGGTCGCCCCCTCCTTGCGTGGAGGGGTGGTGTCGTCGGGGGTCACGTCCGGTTCGCCTGGAGGGGCGGTGTCGTCCGAGGTCACCCCCACCAGACCTGAAGGGACGGTGTCGTCCGGGGGCGGGGGTTTTCCGGTCCTGCGGATGTGGGCGGAGAGTCCGGCTGCGGGGTTCGGGGAGCGGTTCGCGGGGGTGGGTGGTGGGCGGGTGCGCGTGCGGGAGGTGCCGTTCGTGCCGATGTGGGAGGTGCGGGGGGAGGATCCGGGGAGGGGCATGCGGTTGGGGCCGCAGTGGTGGTTGGTGGTCGGGGAGGGTGAGCCGGGGCTGGGGTGGGTGGACGTCTCGGGTCAGCGGACGGTCATCGAGCTCAGCGGCCCGGGGGCGCTGGATGTCCTGATCACCGGTTGCCCGATCGACCTGCACCCGGGGGTGTTCACCGGCCACGCGCAGACGGTCCTCGGCAAGGCGCCGGTGATCCTCCAGAGGTACGGCGACTCGTACCGGATTTTCGTTCGCTCCTCGTACGCGAACTATCTCGGAGAGTGGCTGATTGATGCCTTGGAGGGGTAAAGCGCGGGCAAAGAGGAAATTGATATACCTAGACGATCGGTAGCCGAGTCTGGGAGTCGCAGTGCGTGTTCGGGCGGTCTTGGCGGGTTTGGCCGCCGTAGTGATGCTCACCGGGTGCGGGGAGCTGGAAGCACAACTGGGACAGCAGGCGGAGGACGGCGGCAAAGCCTCGTCCGACGTCGACGTCAAGGACGCGCGCGGCAAGCTGGAGAAGCTGGCCGTCAAGGGGCGGGCACCGAAGACCGGGTTCGACCGCGACGAGTTCGGCCCCGCCTGGGCGGACGTCGACCGCAACGGCTGCGACACCCGCAACGACATTCTCAAGCGCGACCTGACCGACGAGACGTTCAAGGAGGGCACCCACGACTGCATCGTCCTCACCGGCGTCCTGAAGGACCCGTACGGCGGCGAGACGATCAACTTCAAGCGCGGCCAGGACACCAGCAGCAAGGTCCAGATCGACCACCTGATCCCGCTCTCCGACGCCTGGCAGAAGGGCGCCCAGCAGTGGTCGGACACCAAGCGCAAGGAGTTCGCCAACGACCCGCTCAACCTGCTCGCCGTCGACGGCCCGCTCAACAGCCAGAAGAGCGACTCCGACGCGGCGACATGGCTGCCGCCGCGCCGGTCCTACCGCTGCGCGTACATCGCCCGTCAGATCGACGTCAAGGCCAAGTACGAGCTCTGGGTGACGAAGGCCGAGAAGGACGCCATGGACGGCATCCTCGACTCGTGCTGAGCATCAGTCGTCGTCGCTGTCGTCATCGTCGTCGGCCCGCTCGGTCTCCTGCTTGAGCAGCTTGCCCGACGCGGCGTCGATGTCGAGCTCGTGCTCGACGTCACCCTTGATCGTCTTGACCTCCCAGACGTCCGTCTTCTTGCCTCGGCCGTCGAAGTCGACCTCCGACACCCACGAGCCCGGCACCTCCTTCAGGGCGAGCTCGATGGCCTGCTGGGCGGTCACCTGAGGGGCGGTCTGGGCGACGCTCTGGGATGCGGGGCCTTCGAGGGAGTCCTGGGAGGCGGCGAAGGCGGCGGAGCCGCCGGCCACGAGGGCCATGGCGGCGGCGCTGGCGACGATGATTTTCGTAGTGGTCTGCATGCCTTCAAGAAAACCCCGGTCGCCGGTAATGCCGCGCTAAGGCCGCCCTAACGTCACTTCAACCCGCGCGCCGCCGGACGGCACGGGCGACACGGCCAGGCCGCCGCCGCTGGACTCGGCGGTGCGGCGGGCGATGTCCAGGCCGAGGCCGGTCGAGCCGCCGCCGCTGTTGCCCCGGGCGAGCAGGGCGGGGTCGAATCCGGGGCCCGTGTCGCTGACCACGAGCTCGGCCCCCTTCGGATGCGGCGCGAGCCGTACCGAGAAGGACGCCCCTTCGGGGGTGTGCGCGAACACGTTGCCCAGCAGCGCGTCCACGCACGCCGCCAGCGACTCGGCGCCGGCCGCGACGGGCAGCTCGCCGCCGGGCAGGGCGACGTCCACCTCGCGCCCCTGGTCCTCGGCGAGCACCGACCAGAAGCGCACCCGCTCCCGCACCACGGCGGTGGCGTCGCAGGACTCGCGCCCGGCCGAGCGGCGGCGGGCGTCGGTGATGACCGCGCTGACGGCGCGCTCCAGCGCGTCCACGCGGGCGCCCACGCGCGCCGCCTCCTCGGGGTCGCGCAGCGACTCCACGTCCAGCCTGAGGCCCGTCAGAGGCGTACGCAGGCGGTGCGACAGGTCGGCCACCGACTCGCGCTCGGCCGCCAGCAGGTCGCCGATGCGGCCGGCCAGGTGGTTCAGCGCCAGCGCGACCGCCCGCACCTCCGTCGGCCCTCCCGGCTCCGCCCGCGCGTCCAGGTCGCCGCCGGCCAGCCGGTGCGACACCCGAGCCAGCCCGTCGATCGGCCCGGTCATGGCCCTGGCCAGCCGGTCGGCCAGCGCGATGCCCAGCACGACCAGCGCCAGCCCCAGCACGAGCAGGGCCGTCCACGCCTCGCGGACGCCGCGCATCAGCTCGGCGTCGCTCACGAACGACCTGATGACCACGGTGCCCTCCGGCGACTGCACCGCGACCAGCACCTCCCTGCCGTCGTCGCACTCGGCGGTGACGCTGCGGCCGGTCGCCGCCAGCTCCACCGCGTCGGTGCGCCGGGCCTCCTCGCCGATCACGCGCCCGCCGGGCAGGAACACCGTCACGGGCCACTCCACGCGCTCGACCGCCAGCGGCAGGTCCGCCGTGCCGACCGAGACGGCCACCGACTCGGCGGCGGCGGTGGCGCGGCTCATCGCGCCGTTCTCCGCCACCGAACGGATCAGCAGCGCCATCGGCACCAGCAGCGCGATCAGCACCAGCGACGTGGTGGCCGCCACCAGCAGCGCCAGCCAGCGCCTCACGACGGCTCGACCAGCTTCACCCCGACACCGCGCACCGTGTGCAGGTAACGGGGCTCGGAGGCGGTCTCGCCGAGTTTCCTGCGCAGCCACGACAGGTGCACGTCCACGGTCTTGTCGGCGCCGCCGTACGGGAGCTGCCACACCTCGGTCAGCAGCTCCCGCTTGGTGACGACCTCGCCCGCGCGCGCCGCCAGGTAGTGCAGCACGTCGAACTCGCGCGGCGTCAGGTCCAGCGCCGTGCCGTCCAGCTCGGCCAGCCGGGCGCGCGGGTCCACGCGCAGCGCGCCGACCTGGAGCGGCGTCGGCGCCGGGTCGCCGGCCCGCCGCAGCACCGCTCTGATCCGGGCGTCGAGCTGCGTCGCGCTGTACGGCTTGACCACGTAGTCGTCCGCGCCCGCGTCCAGCACAGGCACCATCTCGGCGTCGCCGTCGCGGGCGGTCGCCACGATGACCGGCACCTTGCTGACCGCCCGCAGCATCCGCAGCAGCTCGGCGCCGTCGAGGTCGGGCAGCCCCAGATCGAGCACGATCAGGTCGGGCCGGTCCTGTACGGCCAGCCGCAGGCCGTCGAGCGCGGTGGGGGAGGAGGCGACGGCGTGGCCGAGATCCCGCAGCCCGCGGCTCAGCGCCGTGCGGATCGTCACGTCGTCCTCAATCAGCAGGATGTCAGCCATATGGTGAAACGGTAGACGGTAAACAGAGGTACGAGCCGCCGTCTTAGGGCTGTCTTAACCCGCGCTTAGCCGTACGAGGGGAAAGGTGACGAGGGTGAAGCGACTCGTCCTGGCCTGGGCCGCCGCCGCGGTCGCCGCGACCGGCGCGGCCGTGGCGGTGCTCGGCCTGCTCGGCGGCGCGCTGACCGGCACGTCCGGCCAGGTGATGACGCAGGAGGAGGCCCGTGCCGCCCTGACCAGGGTGACCGCCACCATCCAGCGCCCGTCCCAGAGCCCCGCGCGGACCCCCACCCAGGCGCCCCTGGAGAACGAGGTGATCCGCACCGCGGGCGGCACCGTCATCGCCTCCTGCGCGGGCGGCAAGGTGACGCTGCGCTCGTGGAGCCCCGCCCAGGGCTACTCGGTCGACGGCGTCGAGCCCGGCCCCGACACCGAGGCCAAGGTGGAGTTCGAGCCGGACGACGACGCCGAGGAGGTCGAGGTCAAGGTGGGCTGCGCGGGCGGCCGACCGGTCAAGCTTCCAGACTGAGCGCCTGCGAGGTCAGCTCGGCCTGCTTCCTGATCTGGCCCATGATGATGGGGTTGACCCCCTTGGCCTGGAAGGTCGCGACCATCTTGTCGAGCACCGCCCTGGCCTTGGGCAGGTCGCCCTGCCGCGCCTCCGCCCTGGCCCAGCGGCGCATCACCATGTTGAGCGTGATGTTGTCGATCGTGCCCGCCCCGGCGACCCTGGCGAGCTGCTCGATGCCCTGCTTCGGGTCGGGCGGCCGGATCCGCAGCCGCTTGCCGGCGGTGATGGTCTTGAACTCACGCTCGGCGTTGAGCCCTTTCACCATCCGGGCGTAGACGGACAGCGGGTGCTGCCCGAACCGGTCGATCATCTCCTCCAGCGCCTCGTTGCCCGGGCGCAGCGCCGGCGAGTCGGAGCCGAGCAGCGAGAACAGCTTGCCCTGGTCCTCGCCCAGCATCAGCTCGGCCACCCGGTGGTCGTCGTCGGTGGCCGGGTAGCGCACCCGTACCAGGCAGGGCGGGGAGACCACGTGCGAGCCGTCGGCGGCGATGTACTGGGCGCGCACCCGGTACTCGCCGGGCTGCTGGAAGTAGTGGCCGTCGCGGCCGTGGCCGATGTAGGCGCTGCGGTACATGGCCGGGTTGCCGGCGTCGAGCCTGATCTCGGGCGAGCGGTCGACGCAGTGGCGCATCATCGGCCGGTAGAGCACGGTCCTGCCGCTCGGCTGGGTGATCGTGACCTGGGTGAACTCGGTGTCGGGGTGGAGGTGGCCGTGGGTGACGCGCGGCTCGCCCGTACAGGAGAGCTTGAGCTCGACCACCACCGGCTCGCCGAACCCGAACGGGTCCTTGGCCCGCAGCTCCAGCGCCAGCCCCGAGTGGTCCTCGATCGGCTGCTCGAACGGGGCCACCTCGGCGGCCCCGGCGCCGAACGCGTTGGCGCCCATGGCGACGTCGCGGAAGAAGCCGTGGCGCACGTGCACCAGCTCCGCGTCGGTGAACTGGAACGGGAACGCCGCCCAGTAGCCCTCCTCGCCGCCCGGCCGGTAGTTCTGCACGTAGTTCATCCAGGAAAGGTCGCCGAAGCCGCCGTGCGGGCCGAGCGGCTGGGGCGGCGTGGCGAGGTTCTTCTGCCAGGAGTGCAGCAGGTTGAAGGCGTGCCCGAGCTCGTGCACGTATGTCCGTAACTGGGCCCGCTGCGCCTCCGGCGAGTCGCCCTTGATCGCGTCGTGGAACACGGCGGCGCCCTGCCGCTGGTGGGCGTCGTCGTAGTCGAACATGATGCCCCGGTAGCCGCCCACGTGCCGGCTGGCCACCAGCAGCCACACCCGCCAGGCCGGAGCGTCGCCGAACTGACCGAACTGCTGGGTCATCGCGTGGTGCAGTTCGGCGTCGTCCCACGCCAGGTCGGCGCCGGAGCCGTCGACCGGGATCACGCCCGGCTCGGTCACGGTCATCCCGACGCCCGCCTCCGCCCAGGCCTCCACCACGTTCAGCTCGCGCGCAGGCGACCCGTCGGGCCCCCGCAGCCTGCCGGTGTGGTACGAGACGAACGGCACGGCTCCGGCCACCGAATCCTGCTCCAGCACGACCTCACGGAAGTGGCGCGAGGTGAACCGGACGGGGTAGTCGCGCCCGGCGACGCGCGCGGTGCCGCCGTCGCCGATGATCGTGACGCGCACGTCACGGTCCGGTGTGGCGAAGGTGAACTCCCCCCGCCCCTCGGCCCGCGTCTCGTCACCCTCCGCCGTGACGACGGGGGCGTGCACCACGAAGGACCCGTCGTAGGTGACGGTCGCGCCCGAGGCGGCGAACAGGTCGCCGCTCACCCGGCCCGTCGGCCGGGGCCCGTCGACGTCGACGCGGAGCACCAGCGTCGAGTCACCGTCCTGCCCCTGGTAAAGCCCGCTGATCATGATCGCCCCCTGGAGTCGGTGGGGTTACAACGCGGACACTTCTCCCGACGGGCGGGCGTGTCAACGGGATCCGCGAACTCGCAGCGAGCCCAGCAGCTCCTCGGAGGCCCGGGTGATCGTCTCGACCGCGCGGTCGAACGCCTCGGCGTTGTGCGGGGCCGGGGCGCGGAAGCCGGAGATCTTCCTGACGTACTGCAGCGCCGCCGCCCGCACGTCGTCCTCGGTGACGTCCTCGGTGTACGGGGGGCGCAGGGTCTTGATGCTTCGGCACATGCTTCAACCGTAATAGCCGAGCCGCCGGCTTATCTCGCGCGCGCCCTCGGCCACGGACTCGCCCACCTCAGGAAGCCGTTGCGGGGTCAGCCGGAAGGACGGCCCGGACGCGCTCACGGCGGCCACGACCGCGCCGTCGATGTTCCTGACCGGCGCCGCGACCGCGTTGAGCCCCGGCTCCAGCTCCTCCACCGCGGCCGCCCAGCCGCGCCGGACGATCTCCTCCAGCCCGAGCTGCCGCCGGTCGGTGATGGTCAGCGGGGTGAACCGGCGCAGCTCGTCGGGCACGGCCAGCGCGCCGAACGCCAGCAGCACCTTGCCGCTGGAGGTGGCGTGCGGGGGAGTGCGGGCGCCGGCCCAGCTCTGCCCGCTGATCGCGGACGGGCCGCGCACCTGGCTGATGTTGACCACGTCGCCGTCGCGGGCCACCGCGATGTTGACGGTCTCGCCGACCTCCTCGGCCAGCCGCATGCAGACCGGCCTGCTCTCCCTGGCCAGGTCGAGCTGGGCGGTGGCGGCCCCGGCGAGCCGGACCACGCCGACGCCGAGCCGGTAGCGGCCCCGGTCGCCGGTCTGCTCCACCAGCCCGCCCTGCTCCAGGGCGCCGAGCAGCCGGGACGCGGTGGATTTGTGCACCTCCAGCTCCGAGGCGAGGTCCGTCACGCGGGTGGCGCCCTCGCGGGCCAGGATCTCCAGGATGGCGATGGCGCGGTCGACGGATTGCACGGAGCTGTTGCTCATAGCGCAACAGCTTAGTCCGTCCGAGCGCCGAGAGTCGTCGTCACCCTGACGAAAACAGGGCTTCCATGGCGCTATCCGGCGGCCGGGCTCAGCTCCGCGCCGAACGCGTCGGCGATCTTCAGCATGCCGCGGGCCAGTTCGTCGCGGTCCAGGGCGTCGATCCGCTCGGCCGGGCCCGACACCGACATGGCCGCCACCACCCGGTCGCCGTCGCGCACCGGCACGGCCAGGCAGTGCACGCCCAGCTCCTCCTCACCCAGGTCGAGCGCATAGCCGCGGTCGCGCACCACGTCGAACTCGGCGAGCATGGGGCCGGTGGCGGTGATCGTGTTGGGCGTCCGCCGCGGCATGCCGGTGCGCTCCAGCAGCGTGACCGCGTCGTGGGCGGCCCGCCACGCCAGCAGCACCTTGCCCACCGCCGTGCTGTGCGGCAGCACCCTCCTGCCGACCTCGGCGAACATCCGCAGCCTGCGCGGCGACGGCACCTGCGCCACGTAGACGATGAAGTCGCCTTCGAGCACCGCCAGGTTGGCCGTCTCGCCCGACAGCTCCACCATCCGCGTCAGGTGCGGCTGCGCCCACACGCCGACCATGCCCTCGGCCACGCCGCCGAGCCGCACCAGCCCGCCGCCCAGCGCGTAGCGGCGGTCGGACTCCTGGCGCACGTAGCCGCGCGACAGCAGGGTCTGCAGCAGCCGGTGGATGGTCCCGTACGGCAGCCCGGTGCGGGCGGCGATCTCCGACAGGCTCGCCTCACCGCCCTGCTCGGCCAGCGCCTCCAGCACGTCGAGCGCCCGCTCGACCGACTGCACGCTCACAGGGAGACCCCGCGCAGCGACGCGTCCAGCACCTCGGCGGTGTGCGCCACCTTGATCTCCGCTCCCTGGCGGCGCATCGCGGCGGCGATCTGCATGGTGCAGCCGGGGTTGGCCGACACCAGCAGCCCGGCCCCGGTGGAGCCGACGGCCTTGGCCTTGAGGTCGCCGAGGTCGCGGGCCGCCTCGGGCTGGAAGATGTTGTAGGTGCCGGCCGAGCCGCAGCAGATCGCCGAGTCGGGCACCTCGCGCAGGTCCAGCCCGGGGATGCCGCGCAGCAGCTCGCGCGGCTGCGACCGGACGCCCTGGGCGTGCGCCAGGTGACACGCGTCGTGGTAGGCCACGGTCAGCGGCAGCGGGCGGCGCTCGGCCGCCGGGCCCAGCTCGACCAGGAACTCCGACAGGTCCATCACCCGGAAGCCCGGCTCCTCGCCGAGCAGCTCCCCGTACTCCTTCATGGACGAGCCGCACCCGGCGGCGTTGACCACCACGACCTCGACGCCCGCCCTGCGGAAGGCGCGGACCGTGCGGCGGGCCAGCCGCCTGGCCTGGTCCTCGCGCCCGGCGTGCACGCTCAGCGCGCCGCAGCAGCCCTGCCCCGCGGGGATCAGCACGTCGCAGCCCTCCAGCGCGAGCACCCGCGCGGTGGCCGCGTTGACCTGCGGGAAGAACTCGCCCTGCACGCACCCGGTCAGCATGCCGACCACGGCCCGCCGCGGACCTCTGGCCCGCACCAGCCGGGGCAGCCGCTGCCGCCGACGCACCTCGGGGGCCAGCGCCGCCATCGCGCCCAGGCTCGGATGCGCCCGTTCCAGGAACGGCGCCAGCCGCCGGACCAGCCCCGTGCCGGGCCGCGTCAGCCGCAGCCTGCGCGGATACGGGAACAGCCCGAACACCAGGCCGCGCACCGCCCGCTCCTGGGGGTCGCGCTCGTGCGCCCGCTCCACCTCGGCCCTGGTCTGCTCGATCAGCCGGTCGTAGCGGACCCCGGAAGGGCAGGCGGTCACGCACGCCATGCAGCCCAGGCAGGCGTCGAAGTGGCCGGCCATCTCCGGCGTCACCGGAGTGCCCTCCACGTGCTGCTTCATCAGGTGGATGCGGCCGCGCGGGGAGTCCATCTCCTCGCCCCACAGCACGTACGTGGGGCACGTCGGCAGGCAGAACCCGCAGTGCACGCAGTCGCCGATCAGGTCGGGGTCCATCAGATGCCTCCCACGAACCGGCCGGGAGACATCCTTCGCCCCGGGTCGAACCGTTCCTTCACCCGCCGCATCAGCGGCAGCGCGCCGACGCGCCCCCACCGCTGGACGCTCTCGTACGGGGTCGCGTGCACGACGAGCCGGGCCCCGCAGGGCTCCAGCCGGTCGCGCAGCGCGTCCACCGCGCCGGAGACCTTCTCCTCGTCCTCCTCGCCCCACAGCTCCAGCCAGATCCGGCCGGTCACCGCGGACCCGCGCAGCGAGAAGCCGCTGTAGTGCACCGCGTCGAGCACCTCGGTCAGCGCGGCCGGCGGGAAGCGCACCTCGGCCAGCAGGTCGTCGTCGGCGATCAGCCCCCACTGCGGCGGCGGCTCGTCGCGCACCCCGGTCACCGGCTCGCCCATCCGCTCCGCCAGCGCCCGGGCCCGCTCCTCCGCCGCCGCGCCCTCGACGAGCACGGTCATCCAGATCGGCCCCTGCCCGTGCGGCCAGTCGAGCTCGACGGCGCTCGGCTCCTCCTGGGCGGAGGCCAGCATCGCGGCCAGCTCGCTCACCTGGCACGGCCCGCGCTCGGACACCTGGGGAGGTTCGATCACCGCCACGATCCAGCGACGGTCGGCGGGCAGTGGGTGGAGCCGGAAGGTGGCCTCGGCGATCACGCCGAGCGTGCCGAACGAGCCGGTGAACAGTTTGCCCAGGTCATAACCGGCGACGTTCTTGACGACCTTGCCGCCCGACCGTGCGACGGTGCCGTCGGGCAGCACGACGGTGATGCCGATAAGCAGGTCGCGGGCCGTGCCATAGCGGAAGGCGCGCGGCCCCGCGACCGCGGCGGCGAGCGTACCACCGATCGTGGTGCCTTCGGTGAACGGAACGTCGAGAGCGAGCTCCTGGCCGCTGCCGGCGAGCGCCGCCGCGAGCGCGTCCATGGTCACTCCGGCCTGGGCGCGCACCACCAGATCGCCGGCCGCGTGCTCGACGATCTCGTTCATGCAGCACAGGTCGAGCAGCACGTCCAGCCGCTCCGGCGGCGGGCCCCAGTGCAGCTTGGTGCCGCCGCCGACGGGCACGACCGCGAGGTCGCGGTCCGCGCAGGCGCGCATCAGGGCCGACACCTCCTCGACCGTCTCGGGCAGCGCCACCCAGCGCGGCGTCACCCCGCACACGGCGTCTTCCGGCCCGGCCTCCCTGACCGTCACCCCGGTCAGATCCTCTGAGAGCATCAGAACTGCTCCGCCTTCCCGGACTCCACCAGCGGGTGCACGCCCTTGCGCACCCCGGGCACCTCGCCGCACAGCCGCGGCGTGGGGAACACCTTGCCGGGGTTCGACAGGCCCCGGGGGTCGAACGCGCACCGTACGAGCTGCATGGTGTCGAGGTCGTCGTCGGTGAACATGCGCGGCATGTATCTCGCCTTGTCGACGCCCACCCCGTGCTCGCCGGTGATGGAGCCGCCGTGTTCGATGCACAGGTCCAGGATCGCGCCCGACACCGTCTCCGCGCGCTCGCCGGCGCCCGGCTCAGTGTCGTCGAACAGCACCAGCGGGTGCAGGTTGCCGTCGCCGGCGTGGAACACGTTCGCCACCCTGATGCGGTGCTCGGCCGACAGCCGGTCGATCTCGGCCAGCACGCGCGGCAGCGCGGTGCGCGGCACCACGCCGTCCTGCACGATGTAGGCCGGGCTGATCCGGCCGACGGCGGCGAACGCCGACTTGCGGCCCTTCCAGATCGCCGCCCGCTCCTCCTGGCCCGCCGCCACCCGCAGCTCGAACGCGCCCGCGCAGATCTCCTTGAGCCGCGCGAACTGGAGCTCGACCTCGGCCGACGGGCCGTCCAGCTCGACGATCAGCACGGCGCCCGCGCCACGCGGGTAGTCGCAGGCCACCGCCGCCTCGGCGGCCTCGATGGCCAGCGCGTCCATCATCTCGATCGCCGCGGGCACGATGCCGGCCCCGATGATGGCCGACACCGCCCTGCCGCCCTGCTCGATGTTCTCGAAGGCGGCCAGCACGGTGGTGACCGACTCGGGCGCGCGGCTCAGCCGTACCGTGATCTTCGTGGCGATGCCGAGGGTGCCCTCCGAGCCGATGAACGCGCCCAGCAGGTCGTAGCCGGGGTCCATCCGGTCCAGCGTCACCAGGTCACCGTCGGGGGTGACGATCTCGCAGGCCTCGACGTGGTTGACGGTGAAGCCGTACTTGAGGCAGTGGGCGCCGCCGGAGTTCTCCGCCACGTTGCCGCCGATCGAGCAGATCTGCTGGCTGGACGGGTCGGGCGCGTAGTAGTAGCCCTGGTCGCGCACCGCCTCGGTGATCGCCAGGTTGGTGACCCCCGGCTCGACGACCGCCCGGCGGTTCGGCAGGTCGACCTCCAGGATGCGGCGCATCCTGGAGGTGACGACGAGCACCCCGTCCTCGCGGGGCAGCGCGCCGCCCGACAGGCCCGTGCCCGAGCCGCGGGCCACGAAGGGCACCGCGAACTCGTTGCACAGCCTGACCACGGACGCCACCTGCTCGGCGGTGTCGGGGAGCACGACCACGCCCGGCGTGGCCCGGTGATAGGTGAGACCGTCACACTCGTAGGTACGCAGCCGGACGGGGTCTGTTATCACCGCGTCGGCGGGCAGCACCTCGCGCAGCGCCGCCGTCAGCGTGTCCAGCATGGCGCCTCCAGCGAACTCGGCCTCCCTATAGTGCAAATATATGGCGGCATCTACGGCATTCGGGCGTATGCCGGAAGCGTCAGGAAATCGGCGAAGTCGTCGTCCAGGGCGACCTCCTTGAACAGCTCCGTCGCCTGCCCGAACAGCTTCTCGTCGTAGCCCGGCTCGGCCGCGATCTTCTCCAGCTCCTCGCCGATGATCCGCTCGACCAGCTCCTTGGTGACCTGGGCCCCGGTGTCGGCGAGGGTGATGTCGTTGTGGATCCACTGCCAGATCTGGGAGCGGGAGATCTCGGCCGTGGCCGCGTCCTCCATCAGGTTGTGGATCGCCACCGCGCCCAGCCCGCCCATCCACGCGGCCAGGTAGCGCAGCGCCACGTCCACGTTGTTGCGCAGCCCCGCCTCGGTGATGTCGCCCGGCGTCTCGGAGACGGCCAGCAGGTCGGCGGCCGTGACGGTGACGTCCTCACGCAGCCGGTCGAGCTGGTTGGGGCGGTCGCCGAGCACGCCGTCGAAGACCTCGCGGCAGATCGGCACCAGGTCGGGGTGCGCCACCCAGGAGCCGTCGAAGCCGTCGCCCGACTCGCGCGTCTTGTCGGCGCGGACCTTCTCCAGCGCGACCGCGTTGACCTCCGGGTCACGCCGCGACGGGATGAACGCCGCCATGCCGCCGATCGCGTGCGCGCCCCGCTTGTGGCAGGTGCGCACCAGCAGCTCGGTGTACGCGCGCATGAACGGGGCGGTCATCGTCACCGCGTTGCGCTCGGGCAGCAGGAACTCGCGGCCCCGGGTGCGGAAGCTCTTGATCACGCTGAACAGGTAGTCCCAGCGGCCCGCGTTGAGCCCCGCCGAGTGGTCGCGCAGCTCGTAGAGGATCTCCTCCATCTCGAACGCGGCCGGGTAGGTCTCGATGAGCACGGTCGCCCTGATCGTGCCGTGCGGGACGCCCAGCAGCTCCTGGGCGCGGGTGAACACGTCGTTCCACAGCCGCGCCTCCAGGTGGGACTCCATCTTCGGCAGGTAGAAGTAAGGGCCGCTGCCCTTGTCGAGCTGCCGCTTCGCGCAGTGGAAGAAGTAGAGGCCGAAGTCGAACAGCGACGCCGACACCGGGTCGCCGTCGACCAGCGCGTGCTTCTCGTCCAGGTGCCAGCCGCGCGGCCGCACCACGATCGTGGCCAGCTCCTCGTCGGGACGGAGCGCGTAGGCCTTGCCGCCGGACTCGAAGTCGATCGTACGGTCGAGCGCCTCGCGCAGGTTGAGCTGGCCGAGCACGCAGTTCTCCCAGAGCGGGGAGTTGGCGTCCTCGAAGTCGGCCAGCCACACCTTGGCACCCGAGTTGAGGGCGTTGATGGTCATCTTGCGGTCGACCGGCCCGGTGATCTCGACCCGCCGGTCCTCCAGGCCGGGCGCGGGCGGCGCGACCCGCCAGTCGCCCTCCCTGATCTCCTTGGTCTCCGGCAGGAAGTCGAGCGTGCCGCCCGCCGCCAGCTCCCGCTGCCTGGCCTGGCGGGCCTCCAGCAGCTCCAGCCGCCTGCCGCCGAACTCCCGCTGCAGTGTCGTCAGGAACGAGAGCGCCTCGGGCGTGAGGACCTCGTCGAACCGGTCGAGCATCGGGCCGGTGATCTCCATGGTGCGATCTCTTTCCGCTTCGTGGAAAACTGCTTCTGGATTATGGAAGGGAAGCTACGCCATCCGGGTTCCGAGGGTCAAAGCCGGGGGTGCCTTCGGGGGCATCCCCGATGCGTGGGGGTGCCACGCGCGGAAGGATCGGGGGCATGAAGAGACTTGTGATCGCGGGTGGCCTCCTGGCCTCGGCCGCGTTGCTGACCGGCGGTCTGACGGGATGCGGCCTGACGGGCATCGCCGGGCCCACCGAGCAGGACTCCGTGTCGTACGAGGTCGCGGAGAAGGTCACGAAGCTGGAGGTGCACAACGGCTCCGGCGACACCGAGATCACCGAGACCGACCGCCGCACGGTGAAGGTCGACGAGACCATCCAGTGGCGCGGCGAGAAGCCGACGACCGAGCACACGGTCAACGGCGACACGCTTGTGATCAAGTACGACTGCCCGAGGCTGGTCGCCGGCAACTGCGGCGTCAACTACAAGATCGAGGTGCCGAAGGGCCTCCAGGTCACCACCGAGGCCGGCTCCGGCGACATCACGCTCAGGGCGCTGTCGGGGCCGCTCACCGTGAGCTCCGGCTCCGGCACGGTCGACGCCTCCGGCCTGACGGGCAAGACGGTCGTCGCCGAGCTGGGCTCGGGCGACATCGAGCTCGAGTACGCGGCCGCGCCGGACAGCGCCGAGGTGGAGACGGGCTCGGGCAGCGTCATCCTGCGCGTCCCCGACGAGGGCTACGACGTGAGCACCGACGTCGGCAGCGGCGACGCCACGGTCTCGGTCCGCGACGAGCAGAACGCGCCTCGCAAGATCAAGGTCAGCGCCGGATCGGGCGACGTCAGCGTGTTGCCGCAATAATCAGGTGTTGGCGGTGAGGATGTCGTGCCACGATCGGGGAAGACACCAAGGTGTCCAGACGTTTCCTATTAGAGATGACACGAATGCACGAAAACCCCGCGATCGAAGAGTACGAGACCGGCGAGATGGACCTCGAGGAGCGCCAGGCGCTACGGCGCGTCGCAGGCCTCTCCACTGAACTTCAAGACATTTCCGAGGTCGAGTACCGGCAGCTGCGACTCGAGCGGGTCGTCCTGGTCGGGGTCTGGACCTCGGGCACGGTCGAGGACGCGGAGAACTCGCTCCAGGAGCTGAAGCTCCTGGCCGAGACCGCGGGTTCCCAGGTCCTCGAAGGCCTGATCCAGCGCCGCAAGTTCGCCGACCCCTCCACCTACATCGGCTCCGGCAAGGCGCTGGAGCTGCGTGACGTGGTCGAGTCGACCGGCGCCGACACGGTGATCTGCGACGGCGAGCTGAGCCCTGGCCAGCTCCGCCAGCTCGAAGACATCGTCAAGGTGAAGGTGATCGACCGTACGGCGCTGATCCTCGACATCTTCGCCCAGCACGCGAAGAGCCGGGAGGGCAAGGCCCAGGTCGAGCTCGCCCAGCTCCAGTACCTCCTGCCGCGCCTGCGCGGCTGGGGCGGCAACCTGTCCCGTCAGGTCGGCGGCCGGGCGGCCGGCGGCATCGGCATCGGCGGACGCGGCCCCGGTGAGACCAAGATCGAGCTGGACCGCCGCCGCATCCGCGAGCGGATGTCCAAGCTGCGCCGCCAGATCAAGGGCATGTCCACCTCCCGCGACACCATGCGCCAGCGCCGCCAGCAGCGCGAGGTGCCCGCGGTCGCCATCGCCGGCTACACCAACGCGGGCAAGTCCTCGCTGCTCAACCGGATCACCGGGGCGGGCGTGCTGGTGGAGGACGCGCTGTTCGCCACCCTCGACCCGACCGTGCGCCGCTCGCGCACGCCCGAGGGCAGGCTGTTCACGATCGCCGACACCGTCGGGTTCGTCCGCCACCTGCCGACCCAGCTCGTCGAGGCGTTCCGGTCGACGCTTGAGGAGGTCGGCGACGCCGACCTGATCCTCCACGTGGTCGACGGCTCGCACCCCGACCCCGAGGGTCAGCTCGCCGCCGTGCGCGAGGTCTTCGGGACCATCGAGGGCGCGTCCGACCTGCCGGAGATCGTGGTGATCAACAAGGCCGACGCGGCCGACCAGGAGGTGCTCGACCGCCTGACGCGACGCGAGCGCGACAGCGTCGTGGTGTCCGCCCGCACCGGCGCCGGCATCCCCGAACTGCTGGCCCTCATCGAGCGCAGCCTGCCGCGGCTCGACCACGAGGTCGCGCTGCTCGTCCCGTACGACCGGGGCGACCTGATCTCGCGGGCCCACAAGGAGGGCGAGGTGCTCTCGGTGGACCACGTCGAGGAGGGCACCATCCTGCACGCCCGCGTGCTGCCGAGCCTCTACCAGGAGCTGATGCGCGTAGGCAAGCCGGTCGAACGAGTCTCTTAACGGCACGCGAGGGCAGCTCTGGTCACAAAGTGGCCAGGGCTGCCCAAACGCGGCAGTGGTCCCGCAACGCTGGGATTGCTAGGATTAGCCGAGCCTTTCGGCTTAATGACACGGGTTAAGGGATGACGGCTGCTGCGCACGATGGAGCACGCGGGGGCCTGTGGTTGAGGGTGTGGCGTCTGGGATGAGTGGGCTTTCTTCCGGATAACCCTGTACAGCAAGCCCGCTTGTGAAATAACGTAACTGAACTGAAATCGCCGGATCATGAGTCCGGCGATACGGTCACCGCTACAGCATTGCGGATGAGAGCAGGAGACCCCCATGTCGTCCGGACCCGGAGCGGACTCAGTGGGCGCGGCGGAGGCCGTGCGCTGCGTGCTGCTCCCGCGTGGGGCGGTGATGCGGTGACCGTTCGGTTGCTGACCAACATCGGCCGCCTGTGGACCGGCAACGAGGTCCTCAGCAACGCCGCCATCCTCGTGCACAACGACCGCATCGCGTGGGTCGGCCGGGCGCCTGACCTGCCGCAGAGCGTCCCCGGCGTCGTCGACGACATCGTCGACGTCGACCACGTCGAAAACCTGAGCGGCGCGCTCGTCACCCCAGGCCTCATCGACGCCCACACCCACCCCGTCTACGCCGGCAACCGCTACGCCGAGCTGGCCATCCGCACCGGCGGCTCGACCTCCGCGTCGATCACCGCCGCGGGCGGCGGCGTGGGCTCGACCGTCACCGTGACGCGCGGCACCGACCCGTGGACGCTCTGCAACGGCGTGCGCGAGCGGCTGCGCGGCTGGCTGCTCAACGGCACCACCACCGTCGAGGCCAAGACCGGCTACCACCTCACCCGCGACGGCGAGCTGGCCGACGTGCGGCTCCTGCGCGAGCTGGAGAAGGAGCCGATGATGCCGCGGGTGCACGTCACCTTCCTCGCGGCGCACGTCGTGCCTCCCGAATACTTCGGCCGCCAGCGCGAATACGTCGAGGCCGTGGGCGCCTGGTGCGCCGACGCGGCCGCGGCCGGCGCCGACAGCGTCGACGTCTACTGCGACGAGGGCCACTTCACCACCGAGGAGTCCCGCTGGGTGCTCGCCTCGGGCCGCAACGTCGGCCTGCTGCCGCGCATCCACGCCGGCCTCTTCAGCCGCCGCGGCGCCGTGCAGCTCGCCGCCGAGCTCGGCTGCGCCTCCGCCGACGGCCTGCACCACATGTCCGAAGAGGACATCGCGATCATGTCCCGCTACGGGGTGCCCGCCGTCGTCTGCCCCGCCACCGCCCTCCAGCGCGGCCACCTGCCGCCGGTCCGCCAGATGATCAAGCACGGCGTGCAGATCGCGCTCGGCAGCGACCACAACCCCGGCTACTGCGGCATCACCTCGATGTCGCTGGTCATCGCGATGGCGGTGTCGGCGTTCGGGATGAGCGTCAACGACGCGCTGCGCGCGGCGACGCTGGGCGGCGCGACCGTCCTCGGCGCTCCCGACCGAGGGGTGCTGCAGCCGGGACGCCTCGCCGACATCGTCCAGTGGGACGCCGACCACGAGGGCGCCTTCGCCTGGTCCTTCGGCCTCAAGCCGCGCCGCGTCTGGCGGGGTGGGACGCCGGTTCAGTAGTTAAAGTCGGGGTATGCCGCCCGCTGTCGCCGTAGTCACGGATTCCACCGCTTACTTGCCTGAGGTGCCGGGCGTCGCTGTTGTCCCCGTACAGGTGATTTCCGGTGATCAGTCCTGGGATGAGCCCGAGTTCGCCGGAAATTTCGCCACAGCAACCACTTCGCGGCCCGCGCCGGAGCGCTTCGCGTCCTGCTACGCCGCGCTCGCCGCGCGAGGCGCGGCGAGCGCCGTGTCCATCCACCTGTCGGGAGACCTGTCCGGCACGGTGGAGGCGGCCAGGACGGCGGCACGCGAGGCGCCGCTGCCGGTTACGGTCGTGGACAGCCGCTCGATCGGGATGGGTGTCGGCTTCCCCGTCCTGGCGGCGGCCCGCGCCGCCGAGGCGGGGGAGTCCCTGGACTCGGTGGCGGCTGCGGCCAGCCGGTGCGCCGCCCGCACGCGGACCTTCTTCTACGTCGACACGCTGGACCACATGCGCCGTGGCGGCCGGATCGGCGCGGCGGCCTCGCTGCTGGGCTCGGCCCTCATGATCAAGCCATTGCTGCACCTGACGGACGGGCGCATCGCCCTGCTGGAGAAGGTCCGCACCTCGGCCCGCGCCCTCACGCGCCTGGAGGACCTGGCGGTGGAGGAGGCGGGCGACGAGCCGGTCGAGATCGCCGTCCAGCACCTGGCCGCCCCGGACCGCGCCGAGTCCCTCGCCGCCAACCTGGCGAAGCGGGTGCGCGGGCCGGTGGGGATCCGGGTGGTGGAGGTGGGCGCGGTGATCGGGGTCCACGTGGGGCCGGGCATGCTGGGCATCACGATCTCTCCGACGTCGTAGCCGGGGGTGGTCGCGGCGGTGGCTGGGGAGGGCCTGTCGCGACGGGGAGGTTCGCGCGGGACCGGGGGGTCCAAGGCTTTTCGGGAACACGGGGGGTTGGCACTGTGCCTAGCTTGACGTCTCGAGCGCGCCTTTTTAGGAGCCTGGGGCGCTGGTACCGCGCCCAGCCTGTCGTCTTGGGTGCGGCTTTTCGTGACCCCGGGGCTCCGGTGCCGTCCCTAGCTTGATGTCCCGGACGCGGCCTTTCGGGAACCCCTCGGTCGGCTGCCGTACCGGGTGTCTTCGTTCGCTGGGCTCGCCGTAGGGCCTGTGAACAAGGCGTCGTTGTCCACAGAACCTCGTTCGGGACGTGTCGGGCACCGGGCTGCCCCGTACCTTTCCGGCCGTGCGCGCCCAAGATTCGACGTCCGAGCGGACCATCGCCGAGTCCCGGCTCCGTTCTCTCACCGGTTCCGAGGGTGCCCCGTTCTCCGCCGGGGTGCCCGAGTCCTTCCAGGCCTTCCGGGCCGCCGCTCCCGCCCTGGACCCCGGGCGGCCCGGCGTGCGTGTCCTGCTGGCCCTCGGCGCCGCGGCGGTCCTGGTGGCGGGTTTCCTCCTCTGGCGCGCCCAGCCCGTCCCCGAGCCCTTGCCTGACCCGGCTCCGCTTGCCAGCGCGACGCCCGCCACCACCCCGACGACCAAGGTGACCGTCCACGTCGCCGGAAAAGTCCGTGAGCCGGGCGTCTACCCCCTGCCTACCGGCTCCCGCGTGCAGGACGCGATCACCGCCGCCGGAGGCATCCGCCGAGGCGCCCCTCTGGGCACTCTCAACCTGGCCAGACGCCTCGTCGACGGTGAGCAGATCATGGTCGGCGCCCCAGCGGCTGAGCCGGGCTCCGCCGCCGCACCCGAAGCCGCCGTCATCGACCTCAACGCCGCCACCCTGGACCAGCTCGAACAACTCCCCGGCGTGGGCGAGGTCCTGGCCTCCCGCATCGTCGACTTCCGCACCAGCCACGGCGGCTTCACCAGCGTCGACCAACTTCGCGAGGTCAGCGGCATCGGTACCCGGCGGTTCGAGGAGATCAAGCCGAAGGTCCGCATCTGATGCCGATCCCGATCCGTCCCTCAGCCACCACCCAGACCCCCAACGATCGTGTCGACGCCGCACCCGGCAGCGGCAGAGCGGAGGGCGGCGAAAGCAGCAGGCCCGCATTCGGCGGCGCGAAATCCAGCGTCGGAACGTTCTGCGGCGGGACGTTCGACGGCGGGAAGTCCAGCACTCCGACTCCCAACGAGAACGATCGTGTTGACGCCCCGCCTGGCAGCGGCAGGGCGGAAGGTGGCGAAAGCAGCAGGCCCGGATCCGGCGGAGGGAAGTCCACCGTCGGGAGCTTCGGCGGCGGAAGGTTCGGCGGCGCAAAGTCCAGCGTCGGGGGGTTCGACGGCGGAAGGTTCGGTGGCGCGAGGGGCGGCGGCGAGAAGTCCAGCGTCGGGAGGTTCGGTGGCGGGGTGTTCGGTGGCGTGAAGTTCGATCGCAGGAAGCCCGCCGTCGGAAAGTTCGGTGGCCGGACGTTCGGCCGCAGGAAGTCCACTCTGGGGGAGTTCGATGGTGGAAGATCCGGCGTCAGAAGGATCGGTGCTGGGAGGCTCGGCGTCGGGAGGTCCGGTGGCGGAAGAACCGGCCTCGGGAAGCCTGGTGCGGCGAGGTTCGGGGTCAGGAAGTTTGGTGGGGCGAGGTTCAGGGTCGGGAAGATCGGTGGGGCGAGGTTCGGCGGCAGCGAAGGTGGCGGGGCGGCGGGTCACGAGCGGGCGTCGAGCCGTGGTGAGGGTGGCGGGGGCCACTTCTGGCCGCTCGTGATCCCGGCGGCCGCCGCGTGGGCCACCGCTCTCGTTCTCCTCGGCTGCCCCGTCCAGGTCGCCGTCCTCACGTGCCTTCTCGCGGCGGCCGGCTCGCCGGTGGCCTGGCGGTTCGCGCGGAGCACGGCCCGCCGCAACACCATGGTCGCGGTGCTGATCAGCGTCGCAGCCACCAGCGGTTCGATCGCGCTCCGCCTGCACGCCGTCACCACCGGCCCCGTCGCCGAGCTGGCCGCCGAGGGCGCGTCCATCACCGCCGAGATCACCCTCACCGACGATCCCAAGGTCAGGCGCCCCAAGCCTGGCCTGTTCCAGCGGGACAGCATCGTCGTCGAGGCCAACCTGGAGATCCTCCGCACCGGCACCCGCCGCATCTCCGTCCACAGCCCGATCGTGGTCTTCGCCAACGGCGCGGAATGGCGACCGCTCCTCCCGAGCCAGCGTCTCCACGTCAGGGGCCGCCTCGCCGAGCCCACCTCGCCCGGCCTCGTCGCCGCCATCCTCCTGGTACGAGACCCGCCCGAGATCCTCACGCCCCCTTCGCCCGTCCACACGGTGGCAGGAGAGTTCCGCGGCGGCCTGCGCGAGGCGGCCGGCGTCCTCCCGCCTGACCAGCGTGGCCTCCTCCCGGCCCTGGTGGTCGGCGACGTCTCGCGGCTGGACCCCCAGGTCGACGAGGACCTCAGGGAAGCGGGCCTGAGCCACCTCAACGCTGTCAGCGGCGCCAACCTGGCGATCGTCGCGAGTGCCGCCCTCGCCCTCTGCCGGCTGGCCGGGTTGCCCCTCGCCCCCAGAGCCGCCTTCGCCGCCCTGGCCATGATCGCCTTCGCCATCGTGGCCCGGCCGTCCCCCAGCGTCCTGCGCGCCCTCCTGATGGGTCTGGTGGCCGCCCTGGCCCTGGGCACCGGCCGGGCCAAGGACGGCGTCGCCGCACTGTCCGCCGCCGTCCTGCTGCTCATCCTGTTCGTCCCCGACCTGGCCCGCTCCTACGGCTTCGCCCTCTCGGTGACGGCCACAGCCGGCATCCTCCTCCTGGCCCCTCGCTGGCGCACCCGCCTCACCGGCGACCTCACCGCACATCCCCCTCCCACCGCCCCAGGCTCAGCGGTCCACGCGCCTGTGGCCCGTCCCGTCTCCGGCTCGGGCAGGAAAGCGTGCCCAGCCCCGGAGCCGGAAGACTCCATGCGTCTGGCGCATCCCGGTTCAGGGCTGGGCCGGGACGCGAGGTCGTGGGACTTCCTGGCTGCGGCGAGTTCGGGTTCTGGGGAGGGCGGGGGTGGAAGTGCCCGCGTGAGGCTGGAGGGCTTCGCGTCTGGGGCGCGTCCCGGTTGTGGGGTGGGTCGGGAAGCGGAGGCGAAGGGCTCCGCGCTTGGGGGGCGTCCCGGTTCTGGAGTGGGCGGAGAGGCGGGGGCGGGGGAGTTCTCTGCTGCGGCGAGTCGGGGTCCTGGGTTGAGGGGGTTCGAGCCTGGGGCGGGTTCTGGTTTTGGGGTGGGTGGGGCAACGGGGGCGGTGGGGCGGCGCCGGGTGCGGTGGCCTCGGTGGGCGGCGGAGGCGGTGGTGGTGACCGCTGCGGCGCAGGCTGCCGTCACCCCGGTGCTGGTGCTCATGTCGGGTCAGATCAGCCTGGTGGCGGTGCCGGCCAACCTGCTGGCGGGGCCGGCTGTGGCGCCCGCGACCTTGCTGGGGTTCGTGGCGGCGCTGATCGCGCCGGTCTGGCCGGAGGCGGCGCAGGCGCTGGTGGTTCCGGCCGGGTACGCGGTCGGCTGGATCATCGTGGTCTCCCGGTGGGCGGTCGGCATCCCGCTGGCCAGCGTGCCCTGGCCGCAGGGGATCGCGGGGCTCGGGTTGCTGGCGGTCGCCGCCGCCGTGGCGGTGGTGCTGCTGAGACGGCGGGCGGGGCGGGCCGTCATGCTGGCCGTCGCGGCCGGGGTGCTGATCGCGGTGCTCGTGATCAGGCCGATCGCTGCGCCCTGGCCGCCCAGAGGATGGCTGATGGTGATGTGCGATGTCGGCCAGGGCGACGGGCTGGTCATCGCGGCCGGTCCCGGCCAAGGTGTGGTCGTCGATGCCGGCCCCGACCCGGCCGTCATGGACCGGTGCCTGCGCAGGCTCGGCGTTCGGGACGTGCCCCTGGTGATCCTCACGCACCCGCACGGTGACCACGTCAACGGCCTGGCGGGCGTGCAGCGTGATCGGCGGGTGGGAGCGGTCATCACCAGCCCGCACCGCGTGTCCGCGCCGCAGAGCGCCCGTCTCAGCGCCGGCCTGGCGCGCCGACGTATCCCCGAGCACACCGCGCAGCCGGGCACCCGGTGGCGGCTCGGCCCGTCCGAGTTGACAGTCCTCGCGCCCGAGTCAGCGGCGGCGGACGGGCCGGGGGAGGGCAGTGCCGCCAACAACGCGAGCATCGTCCTGCACGTCCGCTGGCGCGCGGGGTCGGCGTTGCTGAGCGGCGACATCGAGTCGGAGGCCCAGCACCGGCTCCTGCGTGACTCCCTGCCGAGGGCCGACATCTTCAAGGTCCCGCATCACGGATCGCCTCGGCAGGTCCCGGCCTTCTTCGCGGCGGTTCAGGCCCGTGCGGCACTGGTCAGCGTGGGAGCCGGCAACGGCTACGGCCACCCGGCCCCGTCCACCCTCAGCCTGCTGAACCGTATGGGCGCCCGCGTCTACCGTACGGACAAGTCGGGCGATGTCGCGATCGTCGACCAGGAAGGAGCCCTCGCGGTGGTGTCGCGCGGACGCTGACCGCCCCAGAGCGGAACCGACCATCGGTCGCTCCCACGGGTATGGCCGGACTGAACCGACCACCGACCGCCCCCACGGGTGTGGCCGGGGTGGGTTGGTGTCTCTGCGTTTTGGGATGGGGGGAGGGCGTGGGATGCTGCTCGACATGGCGGGAAGCGATCCGGCACCTGTGACCTTGGTCGTCGGGGATGAGGAGTTGCTGGCGGAGCGGGCCGTAAGCCAGGTGGTCGTGGCGGCGCGGGCCATGGATGCCGGGGCCGAGGTGCACGATCTCGTCGGGTCGAAGGTGACGGCGGGGGAGCTGACGCAGTTGACGTCGCCTTCGCTGTTCGGAGACCGGACCGTCGTGGTCATCAGGTCCGCGCACGACCTGGGCAAGGACGTGATCGCGGAGGTCGTCGCCTACGCCAAGCGGCCGTCCGACGACGTGGTGCTCGTGCTGGCGCATCCCGGCGGGGTCAAGGGCAAGGCGCTGGTCGACGGGGTGAAGAAGGCCGGGGCCGAGGTGGTCACCGTCACCAAGGTGACCAAGGCGGGGGAGCGGCTGGAGTTCGTCAAGGGGGAGTTCAGACGGGCCGGGCGGGGCATCTCGGGGGAGGCCGCCCAGGCGCTGCTGGAGGCGGTGGGCAACGACCTGCGGGAGCTGGCCGCCGCGTGCAACCAGCTGATGTTCGACACGGAAGACAAGACGATCACTCCGGCGGCGGTGGCGCGCTACCACAGGGGGCGCGCCGAGGTGACCGGGTTCAACGTCGCGGACTCGGCCGTCGAGGGGCGGCTCGGCGAGGCCCTGGAGCAGTTGCGGTGGGCTTTGAGCACGGGTGTCGCGCCCGTGCTGCTGGTGAGCGCGCTGGCGGGCGGGCTGCGGTCCATCGCCAAGGTCGCCGGGGCGCCGCGCAACCTGCGGGGCGGGCAGCTGGCGAGCCACCTGGGCATGCCGCCGTGGAAGATCGAACGGGTCAGGAAACAGGTCAAGGGGTGGGGGCCGGAAGGGCTCTCGCGCGCCATGCAGGCCGTGGCCGACGCCGACGAGCAGGTCAAGGGTGCGGGCGCCGACCCCGCCTACGCCTTGGAGCACACCGTCCAGGTCATCGTGGCCAGCCGCACCGGCCGTTAGGGAACCTCCGGGCGGTCCTCGGCCTGGTCACGTCCGGTCGCGCGGCGTTCCCGCAGGTCCTCGGCCTGGTCACGTCCCGCCGTGCTACGTTCCCGCAGGTCCGCCGCGAGCCCTTCCTTGCGTACCCGTACGTCGACGTAGAGCAGGACGAGGACGGCCACCAGCCAGGCGTAGTAGGCGGCGGTGGCCACAGTCGTCGGCACGTACGTCACCACGTCCACCCACCCGGGTGTCGCCGGGACCTGGCCGAGAAGCAGCGCCAGTGCGAGCACGGCGGTGAGCCAGATCGGCAGGAGGAAGGTCACCACGATCGCCACCGTGGCGAGGAGTTCGAGCAGGAGCATCCCCAGGACCCGCGGCAGGTTGTTGCCCACCAGGAGGGCGGAGCGACGCAGCGCGCCACCGAGGCGGAGCGGCTCCAGCGCGGCCGTGACCGGCGCGAACAGCAGAGCCAGCGCCATCATCAGCCAGACCAGCAGCGGCAGCGTGGTGATCTGCCAGGTGTACGGCAGCAAGGACAGGACCTCGGAAACCACCGCCGGGTCCGCGGGAGCGTCCCCGTCGGCCAGAGGGCGAAGCCCGTACCAGAAAAAGGCTCCAAGCGCCGCGATCAGCCCGAGGACCACCAGCTGCGGCACCACGGTCAGCAGCGCGGTCACCCCGAGCACCGGCCGTATCCTGCGGGCCAGCAGGCGGAGCGCCGTGCGGATGGTCACCGGTTCCCCGGTGAGCGCCTGAACCACGAGGACCGCCTGCAGAGCCCCGGTCAGTGCGAAGACCGCCAGGACGACGGCCTGGCCGAGCAGGAGCGACAGCACCGACAACTGGACGAGTTGTTCCCGCGTGGCGCCGGAGGTCGTCAGCGGGGTGACCAGCGCGCTCCACGCCCACAGGACCAGGTCGCCCGCGAGGGTGAGGACGAGCGCGGACCCGACGAACGGGAGCGGATGGCGGCGCAGCAGCAGGACGGCGGTCGCCCAGATCTCCAGGATGTTCCGGGGCGCGAGCGGCGGTGGCGGGTGGACGGCGGCCGTCACGACGGCTCCCCGGTGGCGTCCTCGCGGCTCAGCCGCTTGTCCTGGTCGGCGAACTGCACCACGGCGAGCATCGACGCGGTCGCGAGGACGCAGGTGAGCATGGCCCACTTGACGGCGATGAGCACGGTCCACTCGGCCGGCCCGAGACCGCCGGCCGGGTCGTCGCCCGTGGCGCGCAACAGCACGGCCGCGCCGAGGATCCCGCCGAAGCCTTCGAGAAGCGCCCGCAGCACGCAGCGGGCGGAGAGAATCTTGAAGAACTGGCCGCGGGTCAGCCGCCGGGACAGTTTGACGGCCTGCCGGCCGCCCAGCCCTTTCACCGTGACGCCGGGCGCGGCGAAGGCGAACCGGATCTCCACGGCGGCGACCACGAAGAGGGCGGCCAGGAAGAACAGCGGCCCGGCGCCCGGGAAGCCGGACACCGGTATGTCCCGCTCGGCGGCGACCGGGAAGAGCGCGTACATCGCCAGTCCCAGGGAAGTCAGCAGGAAGGTCAGCCCGCACAGCCGGGCCAGGCCGCGCCACGTGCCCGGCGGGGAGTTCGCGCCGATGACCGTGGGCGCCAGCAGACCGCTGAGCACGACGATCGCGGCGCTGTTCACCGCGAGGATCGCGATCGCGCTCAGCGCGTCGGCGAACCGTGTCCACAGGAACGTGTACTCGTGCCAGATCGCCGGCCGCTCGATGACGCGCGCCAGCAGCGACTGTGCGAGGAGAGCCGGGACGGCCACCACCGCGGCGCGCCACAGAACGGCACGCGGATGGCGGCGCACCTCTGAGAACGCCTCGACGACCTGTTCCTCGGCGGGCTTCCACGGGGGCGGCGGGGGCGGCTCCTCATGTGGGGGGACGGGCAGGGCCGACAGCGGTCGTCCGGTGGGATCGCGGTCGTCAACCACGCTCCCATTGAACTCCGCACACGGCGACCCGGCCAGGGTCCCACCGGCGACCCACGCGGGCCCGCCGCCGGGTCAGGATTCCTGGAGCGCGGCCTCCCGCAGCGTGCCGTCGCTGATCTCCAGCACCCGGTCGGCCAGCGTGATCAGGTTCGGGTCGTGCGTGGCGACCAGGGCGGTGACGCCCTCGCTGCGGACCAGGGCGCGCAGCAGTTCCATGATCTGCCGTCCCGTCTGCGAGTCGAGCTGTCCGGTCGGCTCGTCGGCCACCAGCAGGCGCGGCCGGTTGGCCAGCGACCGGGCGATGGCCACCCGCTGCCGCTGACCGCCCGACAGCTCGTACGGGCGCTGGTTGGCGTGCTTGTCCAGCCCGACGAGGGCGAGGAGGGTGCGGACCCGCTTCTCCCGCTCCTCGACCGGGGTGCGGGCCAGCCGCATCGGCACGCCCACGTTCTCGGCCGCCGACAGCACGGGGATCAGCCCGAACGACTGGAACACGAACCCGATCACGTCCCGGCGCAGCGCCAGCAGCGCGTCCTCGGGCAGCGCCGTGACCTCCTGCCCGGCCACCACCACCCGCCCGGCGTCGGGCCGGTCCAGCCCGCCCACCTGGTTGAGCAGCGTCGTCTTGCCGGACCCCGACCGCCCCCGGACGGCGATCAGCTCGCCCGGGTAGGCCTCGAACGACACCTCCCGCAGCGCCACGACCTCCTCCGGCCCCGTCCGGTAGACCTTGCGCAGCCCTTCGACCACGACCAACGGCTCACCGCTCATCGGCGGGCTCCTCCCGTACCGGCCACACCCCGATGTGGTCGCTCTCCAGTTCCAGGCGGACACGGCGTTCCATGTCGAGCGCGTTCGTGAAGTCGCGGGGCAGCTGGAGCCGTCCCACCCGGTCGAGCACCGCGTACTCCTCGGCGACGATCTGCCCCTCGGCGCCCTCGCGGCGCAGCGTCTCGCTGCTGGTGCGCCCGTCGCGGATGCCGATCGTGCGGTCGACCTGCTCGGACACGAGCGGGTCGTGGGTGACGACGACCACGGTGACGCCCAGTTCGCGGTTGGCCCTGCGCAGCGCGCCGAACACCTCCTCGGACGTCTCGCTGTCGAGCTCGCCGGTCGGCTCGTCGGCGAGGATGAGCTGCGGCGCGTTGGCGAGCGCGACGGCGATGGCGACCCGCTGCTGCTCGCCGCCTGACATCTCCGGCGGCTTGCGGCCGGCGCAGTGGCTCACGCCCATCAGGTCGAGCAGCTCGGCCGCCCGTTCGCCGCGCCGCCGGCCCGCGAGCACCATGGGCAGCTCGACGTTCTCCCGCCCCGTCAGGTAGGGCAGCAGGTTGCGCGCGGTCTGCTGCCAGATGAACCCGACGACCTCGCGCCGGTAGCGCAGCCGGTCCTTGGCGGTCATCGCCAGCAGGTCCATCCCGGCGACCCGTGCCACCCCGGCGGTCGGCACGTCCAGCCCGGACAGCACGTTGAGCAGCGTCGACTTGCCGGACCCGGACGCGCCCACGATGGCGAGCAGTTCGCCCTTCTCCACGACCAGGTCGAGGCCCTGGAGCGCGACCACCTCGACGCCCTCGGTCTTGTAGATGCGTACGAGGTTGTCGCAGACGATGTGCGCGTCACCTCCGAAAGCGGCCTTCTCCCGGCCGGCCTCCGCCTCCAGCTCGGACAATGTCGGGTTCAAGACAGGTCTCCCACTCTCAGGACGGCGCTCACGTCGCGGCGTCGGCTGATGGCGGCGTGCGCGTACGCGCCGAGCACGGCGACGACGGCGAGCCCGGCGGCCAGCGCGGCCGGGGTGGTCAGGTCGAGATCGTAGCCGCCGACGGCCAGCCCGCCGGCGTAGGCGGACAGGTCGATGCCGGGACCGAGCGCGGCCGGCAGACCCAGCCCGAGGCCGAGCCCGACCAGCGCGGTGACCAGGACCATCGGCAGGATCTCCAGCACGGTGAGCCGCCGCGCCTGGCGGTCGGACAGTCCCAGGGTGCGCAGCAGCGACAGCGCCCTGGCCCGGTCGGCGGCGCCGATCACCAGCGTGATGAGGACCGCGACCAGCGCGTACCCGGCGAGCGCCACCGTCACCACGAGCAGCGTGGCGCTGACGGTGCCGGTCATCGGGTCGGCCTGGATGGCGGCCAGCGTCGCCGCCTGCGTCTCCACCCGGGCGTCCGGCACGGCCCGCGCCAGCGCGGCCCGGTCGGCGGCGCCGGAGACGAGCAGCGCGTTGACCACCGGCCGCGGGTTCACGTCGAACGGCAGGACGATGAACTTGCCCTCGGTGAAGAAGCCCGGCACCGCGGTGACCACGTCCCTGGTGGTGATCGTCAGCCGCGACTGCCAGCCGATCTCGAACGTGCCGCGCCCGCGCAGCTCGTGCGACACCAGCGCGGGGATGCCGGAATCGGCCGCGGGCGGCGCGGGCAGGCTGACCGGAGCGCCCGCCACCAGCTCCCGCCACCCGGCCAGGTCGACGGCGATCACCTCGGCCCGCTCCGCCGTGTGGCCGACCTGCACGTCGGCGAGCTGTACCGGCACGACCCGGGCCACGCCGGGCACCTGACGCACCCGCTCGACCTCCCCGGCGGTGAGCTCCCGATCGGAGGTGATCTTGACCGGCGCCCCGACGGCCTGCCACGAGGCCAGCCGCTGCGTGCTCGCCACGCTGCCGGAGATCACCGAGGCGAACACCGACACGCCCAGCGCGGGCAGCAGGATCAGCACCGGCAGCACGCCGGACGAGCCCGTCCTGGCCGCCCGCGTCAGCCCCAGGAAGGCCACCGCGGTCCGGCCCCCGGCGGCGGCCCTGACCAGCAGGCGCAGCGGGTACGGGTAGCAGCGCATGGTGATCAGCGCCGCGGCCAGCGTGAGCGCGAGCGGCACCACCAGCAGGAACGGGTCCAGCCCTCCGGCGGCCGTGCCCCGGGTGCGCAGCAGGTAGGCGCCCGCCAGAGCGAGCCCGACGACCAGCAGTTCCAGCGTGATCCGCCGGGCGGACGGCCGGGCCGCCACCACGTCCTCACGCCGCTCGTGCAGCGGCGCCCGGTGGGCGACGGCGATCCGCGCGGCGGCGAACGCCACCGCCGCCACCGCCACCGCGACGGGCCCGGCGTGCACGACCGGCGGCACCGGCCCGGGGAAGAGGTACGAGAGCGCGTACCCGGCGGCGGCGGCCGGCCCGACCACGGCGGCGACCAGCACGGCGCCGGTCCCCGCCACCTGCCGCAGCGAACCGCCGCGCGCCCGCGTCAGCGACAGCGCCCGGTCCATCCGGTCGACGAGGAGCCGCACGGCCAGCAGGATCACGCCGAGCGCCACTACGAGCAACCCGCCGAGCACCAGGAACATCACGGTCTGCGCGGTCGCCAGCGCGGCGCGGAACCCGTCCAGCAGCCCGGGCAGCCCCGTGGAGACGACGGTGCCGGACACCAGGCCGGGCCGCACCTTCAGCACCCGCTCGAACTCCGTGACGGCCGCGTCCAGCTCGTCCACCTGACGCGCCCCGGTCCTGGCGGCGTCCACCGGCAGGACCCAGCGGTAGGACAGATTCCGGTCCGCGCCGCTCAGCCGGGCCAGCCCGGCGTCGGCGATCAGCGCGGTGGTGTAGTGCTCGTAGTCGAGCGAGCCCGGCGGTTGCAGCCGCGTGACGTGCAGGATCTCACCGTTGTGCGACCAGTAGTCGTCACCCGCGTCACGGGCGCGGAAGACGCCGACGACCTTCACGGCCGCGAAGTCGCTCTCGCCGAGGATCTTCAGGTCGCCGACCTTCAGCCCCATCATGTCGCGGGCCTCCGCCGACACCCCCACCTCGTACAGCGGCACCGTCTGCCCCTGCCACCGCGTCGTGCCGACGCTCCCGGGAGCCCGGCCCTCGGCCCACTCCACCCGCCGCTCGCCGTCGGACAGCCAGCCGAGATTGAGGTACGTACGACCGCCGGAACCGTTCACCGGCGTGTCGTACGTCTTGGCGCTGGCGTGTCCTGTGCCGTCGAGCAGGTCGCTCAGCGGCTCCGGCACCAGGTCCCGGTACTGCTCCCCGTACGAGGCGAACTGCGCCGGCTCGCGCAGGTCGCTCTCCGGACCCGACGAGCGCAGCTCCACGGCCACGTCCCGCTGGTAGGCGGGCGCGGCGGCCAGCGACTGGCGCAGCGCGCCGTCGAAGGCGGCCTGCATGGTACGCGGCAGCCCCGCCACGAGCACGCACGCGCTCAGCACGAGCAGCGCGAGCACGGCCACCGCGCCCCGGTGCGTCCGGGCGAGCCGCAGCACCCTCACTGGTCCTCCCCGATGCGCAGCACCCGGCCGAGGCCCTGGCGGCGCAGGTTGCGCGCCAGGACGGCCACGATCGCGAACAGCACGGCCGCCACCCCGGCCAGCAGGGCCGCGGTCGCTCCCCACGGGATGTCGAGCAGCACCTCGGGCGTGACCGCCGACGCCTGCCCGGTCAGCACGATGTGCGGCACCACCAGGCCGCCCACCACGACGGCCAGCGCCGTGCCGGCCACCAGCGAGAGCACGATGACGAACGCCTGCTCGACCGCCAGCAGCCCGAACACCTGCCGGGAGCTGACGCCGAGCGCGCGCAGGATCGTGAACTCGGCCATCCGCTCGCGGGCGGCCACGGTCGCGTTCACCAGGAAGCCGAGCGCGGCGAACACCAGCGCGGACAGGAAGCCCAGGATGAGCGCCCCCTGCAGCCCGCTGGCCAGCGGGTCGTCGCGCAGCCCGGCGGCCAGCTCGCGCTGGTCGGTCACGGTGACGTCCCACTCGGGGTGGCCGCGCAACTCCCGCGCGGCCGGCGCGGTGTCGCCGCCCTCGACGGCCAGCCACCACTCGGTGGCGGGCCTGGGCTGCTGCCCGGTGGCCAGGCCGTGCGCTTGCAGGGTCCCCCAGTCGGCGAGCAGGGCCGGCTGGTCGGGCTCCGTGGTGGGCATCCGCTCGACGACCCCGGCCACGGTGACGTCGACGACCTCGCGGTCCAGGTTGATCCGGCCGGTCTGTCCCGCCGCCAGCTTGTTCGCGGCGGCGAGGTCGGCGGTGAGCACGACCGGCAGCGGGAGCCGCTCCCGTACCGGGGCGAACCCGGCCGCGACCGGCCGCTCGCCCGTCACCTCCAGCCGCACCTCGGGCGCGCCGACCGGCCGCCCGTCGGCGCTCAAGCCGGACAGCGTGACGACCGTCGTGCCCTCCGCCGGGGCGCCGGCGGTGAAACCGCGCACCGCCAGCGGGTAGGCGATCTCACCACTACGCCCGGCCAGCCCCTTGAGATCAGCGCTCAGCCGGCCGTTCCCGGCGGCGGTCAGCGGCAGGTCGCGCCACACGCCGAGAGAGTCGGAGACGCGGACACGCAGTGGCAGGATGCGGTCCATCCGCGCCTCGACGGCGAGAGCAGAGGGCCGGCCGGGCAGTTCGAGTCCCCCGTCCGCGGGCCGGTTCGCGGCCAGCGCGCGGCTCATGCCGGCGACGGGCCGCGCCGACAGGTCGGGGCGGAGCCGGAAGAGCGCCTCCAGCTCGGCGGCGTCCAGGGCGAGCAGGACGGCCCCTTCGCCGCCCACCTCCACCTGGCCGCGGAAGGCGGGCGAGGCGGCGGTCACGCCAGGCAGCGCCGCGAACGCGCTGCCCCGCCCGGACGACCCCAGCTCGGGCGAGTCCGGCGGGCCGGACAGCCGCAGGTCCGCGCCGGCCTGGTGGCGCGCCTGGTCGAGCTGGGAGCCCCGCCAGGTGGCGGCGGTGGCCATGGACACGATGCCGATCGCGATCGCCATCGTGAGCAGCAGCGCGGGACCCGCGTAGCGGAGCGGACGCCGGCTCACCTGCCAGGCGCCGAGCGCGGGCGCCAGCCCCGGCCGCCGGGCGGTGATCCGCTCGGCCAGCCGGGACACGCGCGGCACCAGCCGCAGGCCGAGCATGCCGCCGGTGAGCAGCGCCAGCGCGGGCCCGGAGACGATGAGCGGATCGATGCCCAGCCCTCCGCCGGAGGTGCCGGTGACGGGCGAGCCGTAGTGCCGGAGCTGCCAGATCGCCAGCGCCGCCACCGCGAGCAGCGCCAGGTCCGCGCCCGCCCGCTCGATCAGGCCGCGTCCCGCGCCGCGCCCGCGCGCGGTCTGCTCCTCGACGTAGGTGCGGCGCGCGCCCGCCAGGGCGGGCAGCGTGAGCAGCACGGCGGCGGCCAGGGCCACGCCGGACGAGACCAGGAACGTGCCCGCGTCCGCCGCCGGCGCCAGGCGCACCCCGCTGGCCGCGATCCACGGCAGCGCGTTGACCGCGGCCAGCAGCGGCGGCCCCAGCAGCGGCGCCGCCACCGCGCACGGCACCGCCACCAGCAGCGCCTCGCCGCCCGCCAGCGCCACCAGTCGCAGCGTGCCGGCGCCTCGCGAGCGCAGCAGCGCCACCTCCATCCGCCGGTGGTCGGCCAGCAGCCGGGCGGTCAGCATCAGCGCGTACGCGGCGAGCAGCAGCAACTGCAGCACCGGGATCAGCATCGTGGAGCGGGCCACCAGCGAGGCGGTGTCGAGCTGGGTCAGCATGCCGGGAAGGCGGGTGACGGCCGTGCAACTCGGGCAGCCGTCCGCCTTGAGCGACTCGGCCAGGCCGCTCACGCCCGCGGCCAGCGGACGCAGGCGTTCCGGGGTGATCGCGCTCAGGTCGGGGACGGCGGTCCAGGTCGTGCCGACGTTGGTGGCGAAGCGGGCCAGGAACGTCTCGCGCGGCACCATCAACGGCCCGTACGTGGTGAACTCGCCGTGCTCGACGCCGCGGCTGAGCAACTGCTCGCCGGCCCAGCGGTCTCCGTACGGGTCGGCGAGCTGGAAGACGCCGGTGACCCGGACCGTCACCGGCCTGCCGTCGAGCCGGCCGCGCACGGTGATCTCCTGCCCGCTCTCCAACCCGGAGGCCGACGCCGCGGACAGCGGGATCGCCGCCTCGACGGCGCCGTCCTCCGCGGGCTCCGGCCACGTGCCGGACACCAGCCGGGCATACCCGTCGAGACCGTCGTAGCTGCCGAACCGCAGCAGCTCCGGCACCTCGCGGCGCTCCTGGCCCGGCATCGTGTACGAGTCGGAGTGGAAGCTCGTCGAGAACGCGGCGGGCGTGCCGCCGAGCGACTCGGTCACCCGGCCGCGCACCGCCGCGTCGAGCCGCGGGAACGTCTCGCCCGTCACCGGGGCGCTCACCGTCACCGCCACCTGGCGCAGCGGCGCGGTCTCCATCGTCCGGCGCACGCCCGCCTCGGCGATGGAGGAGGCGTACATGGTCAGCGCGACGAGCGTGGTGGTGGCCAGCAGGATGGACCCGAAGGCGGCCAACAGCAGGAGCGGCTCGCTGAACGCGCGCTTGACGACCAACGGCCCCCGCATCCGACCCCCCAACATCCGCTCCTCAGGAGGATTGGGGAGGGCGTCACCGAGGGCAAGAGCGCGATGTCAACGGTGACGGAGAAGATACGGCCCGGCGACGCGTATGTGATATTGAAACTGTGACATTGCTCTTGAGACTGTGCCCGAGCAGCAGAAAACGCCGCACCCCGTGAGGGAGTGCGGCGCTCCTATGGCCGGACCGGCGCCTACTTGGCCGCGGCGAGCGCGGCGGCCTGCTTGGCGATCGCCGACTTGCGGTTGGCGGCCTGGTTCTTGTGGATGACGCCCTTGCTGGCGGCCTTGTCGAGCTGACGGGCGGCCACCTGCTGCAGCGCCGCGGCCTGCTCGACGTCGCCCTGCTCGGCGGCCTCGCGGAACTTGCGGACCGCGGTCTTGAGAGAGGACTTGACAGCCTTGTTGCGCAGGCGAGCCTTCTCGTTCTGCTTGTTGCGCTTGATCTGGGACTTGATGTTCGCCACGAAGAAGCCTCGGTGAAGTCTAAAGGTGGTGGATGAAGCGCGCGGGCTCGAGAGAGGGCGCGCCACACGCAGTTGCTCAGGCTACCAATAACTCAGGTGGCCGCTCAAATCAACGCCCGGTTTCAGGATAACCAGTTTTCCTCGTACTCCCGCCAGTCCTCCTCGGTCGCCGCGAAGTCCACGTACAGGGCCAGCCCGTACCGCTCGCGCGGGCCGTGCTCCGACAGCGCCAGCTTGGCGCCCTGGCCGGCCACGGCGACGCTCTCCGCCGCGTCGCTCCACGGGACGCCGTGGTCGTGGTAGGCGGGGGCGCCGACGAACAGGGACTTCGACTCGGGCACCAGGTCCAGGGCCAGCTCCGCCTGCCGCACCACGTGTCCGCCGTACAGCGACTCCAGCGGCAGGCCGGAGTCGTACGTCATGACCGCGACCTGGTCGACCCGGGACACGACCTCCTGGAAGTATCCGGGCGACCAGTACTTGTCGTGGCCCATGACGGCCCTCGTGCCGATCCGCATGAGCGGGTACGGCTCGATCTGCGGGGTCGAGGTGGACACCAGGGACGCGTGCCGCCTGGTCTCGTCCAGCAGGACGAGGAAGTCGGTGTCGCCGTCGCCGAGCGGCTCGAAGTTGTAGTGGACGCCGTCGTACCCGGCCTTCATGACGGCCGCGACGCCGTCGAGCACGTTCCGGCGGGCGGCGGGATCGTCCAGGTCCAGGCCGTTCTTGACCTTCTGTCCGAGCCACGCGGAGACGCGCACGCCCGGCATATGCCGTTTCGCCCACTGGACGAACTGTGAGGCGTTCGGATACTTGGCCGGGTCGAGCCTCCCGTCCAGCTCGAAGGGACCGGAGTGCACGTACAGATCCTTGACGCCGGTGGTGCGCAGGCGCTCGGCGAGGACGCGCACGTCCTGCTCGTCGCGGCGGCCGTCGACCCACATGTGGCCCAGCCAGAGGGCGTCGTTGCCGGTGCTCATCGCCCACCCGGCCGGAGCCCCGGTAAACTGGAGCCGGAACGCGGCGGCTAAGACGCCGATCAGCGCGACCATGACGACCGAGGCGAGCGCGATCAGGCGCAGGCCGCGGCGGATGACGGTTCGGGACATCACCCGGGCATGTCACCATGAAAGACGCTTGACCTCAAACCTGTCGGAACGGACTTCGGTGCGCACTCAGCCTGGCCAGACAGACCCCGCGTTGATCCGCAACTTCTGCATCATCGCGCATATCGACCATGGCAAGTCCACGCTTGCCGACCGGATGCTGCAGATCACGGGGGTGGTCGACGACCGCTCCATGCGCGCTCAATACCTCGACAGGATGGACATCGAGCGAGAGCGCGGCATCACGATCAAGTCCCAGGCCGTCCGGCTGCCGTATGACGGCCACGTCCTCAACATGATCGACACACCGGGTCACGTCGACTTCACCTACGAGGTGTCCCGGTCGCTGCAGGCGTGCGAGGGCGCGATCCTGCTGGTCGACGCCGCCCAGGGCATCGAGGCGCAGACCCTGGCCAACCTCTACCTGGCCATGAACGCCGACCTGCACATCATCCCGGTGCTCAACAAGATCGACCTGCCAGCGGCGCAGCCGGAGAAGTTCGCCGAGGAGCTGGCGGGCCTGATCGGCTGCGACCCGTCCGACGTGCTGCGCGTGTCGGGCAAGACCGGCGAGGGCGTGCGCGAGCTGCTCGACCACGTGGTGCGGGAGGTGCCGGCCCCGGTCGGCCGGGCCGACGCGGCCGCCCGGGCGCTCATCTTCGACTCGGTCTACGACACCTACCGCGGCGTCGTCACGTACGTGCGGGTGGTCGACGGCCACCTGGGCAAGCGCGAGCGCATCCTCATGATGTCGACCGCCGCCACCCACGAGACGCTGGAGATCGGCGTCATCTCGCCCGAGCCGCGCCCGGCCGAGCTGGGGCTGGGCGTCGGCGAGGTGGGCTACCTGATCACCGGGGTCAAGGACGTGCGGCAGTCGCGCGTCGGCGACACCGTCACCTCCGCGGTCAAGTCCGCCGGAGAGATGCTCGCCGGTTACGAGCACCCCAAGCCCATGGTGTTCTCCGGCCTCTACCCGATCGACGGCGACGAGTACCCAGAGCTGCGCGAGGCGCTCGACAAGCTGCAGCTCAACGACGCGGCGCTGGTCTACGAGCCGGAGACGTCGGCGGCGCTCGGGTTCGGCTTCCGCGTCGGGTTCCTCGGGCTGCTCCACATGGAGATCGTGCGCGAGCGGCTGGAGCGCGAGTTCGGGCTGTCGCTGATCTCGACCGCGCCCAACGTCATCTACCGCGTGATCATGGAAGACGGCAGCGAGCTGACCGTCACCAACCCGTCGGAGTTCCCCACCGGCGGCAAGATCGCGCAGGTCTTCGAGCCGGTGACCAAGTCGACGATCCTGGCCCCGTCCGAGTTCATCGGCGCGATCATGGAGATCTGCCAGGGGCGGCGCGGCAACCTCCTCGGCATGGACTACCTCTCGGAAGACCGCGTCGAGATCCGCTACACGCTGCCGCTCGGCGAGATCATCTTCGACTTCTTCGACCAGCTCAAGTCGCGCACCCGCGGCTACGCCTCGCTCGACTACGAGCCGGCCGGGGAGCAGGAGGCCGACCTGGTCAAGGTCGACATCCTGCTGCAGGGCGAGCCGGTCGACGCCTTCAGCGCCATCGTGCACCGCGAGAAGGCCTACGCGTACGGCACCGAGATGGCCAAGAAGCTGCGCGAGCTGATCCCCAGGCAGCAGTTCGAGGTGCCGATCCAGGCCGCGATCGGGGCCCGGGTCATCGCTCGCGAGAACATCCGCGCCATCCGCAAGGACGTCCTGGCCAAGTGCTACGGCGGCGACATTTCCCGTAAGCGCAAGCTGCTGGAGAAGCAGAAGGAAGGCAAGAAGCGGATGAAGATGGTCGGCCGGGTCGAGGTGCCGCAGGAGGCGTTCGTGGCCGCGCTGTCGACCGACTCCGGCTCCGAAAAGCCCAAGAAGTAAGGGCTCTTCCGCTTCTGCCGGTACGCGTACGCGCGGCCGACAGCGGGTCGGCGCTTATCGAGCCTTCTGCCGGTACGCGTACGCGCGGCCGACAGCGGGTCGGCGCTTATCGAGCTTTCTGCCGGTACGCGTACGCGGCGAGCGCGCCCAGGCCGGTGACGGCCTGGGCGGCCAGGTGGCCTGACGGGTCCGCGGGCTGCGCGACCAGTGCAGCGAGCGTCGGGAGGCAGCCCAGCAGGGCCAGGTCCGGGCCGGTGGCCGCCCAGAACACCGGGCCCGTCGGGATGGCGCCCGCCGGGGTGTCGATCAGCGGCAGCGAGTGGTCCACGGGCGGCCTGCGGGCCATCCGGAGCGCGCCCGCCGCCAGGGCGGGCGCGGCCAGCGGTCCGAACGCCCACCACGGGCCCGCGACGGCCCCGGCCGCCGCCAGCCAGCCGAGCGCGGCGGCCATCCAGGCGGCGGCGAGCAGCGCCGGCAGCAGCGCGCGGGCCAGCAGGGCCGCGCGCGTGCCGACGGCGGCCAGCCGGGCGAGCGCCGGATTGTCGGCGTCCCGCCGCGCCCCGGCCACCGCGCTCGCCGCCACGGCCAGCGCCCCGCCGATGAGCAACGCGGCCGGCGCCAGCCCACCCACCAGCGCACCGACCCCCTCCATCGGCCCCCCACCACCGGCGGTTGGCCCGCCTGCGATGCCCGTGAGGTTCTCTGCGGTTGGCCCGCCTCCGATCCCCGTGAGGATCTCCGCAGCTGCCCCGCCTGCGATCCCCGCGAGGTTTTCTGCGCTCTGCCCGCCTCCGGCGCTTGCGAGACTTCCTGCGTCCGGCATCCCCGTGAGGCTTTCTGTGGCTGATCCGCGGCCAAGGTTGGTGGGGGCGGCGCCGGTGGCTTGGGTGAGGAGGGCTGGGAGGGTAGTGGTGGCCGCCATCAGGGCCAGGCGGCCGGGGCGGCGCGCCACCCGGCGCCAGTCCTGCCAGGCCAGCGCGAGCGGGGCCGGCAGCGACGGCCAGCGCCGGGAACGCAGCCGCCTGCCCCGCCAGTGATCGTCCTCGGCCGCCCAGGTGAGCGCGCCGGGATCCAGCTGCGTCGCCGCCGTGGTCAGGTGGCGTGCCCTCGTCGCCGCGCCCATCAACGTGCCCGCCGGTATCCGGTCGAGCGCCGTCCACGCATGACGTACCAGAAGGGCGGCCGCCGCCAGCGCGCCCGCCGCGGCGGCTCCGAGGGCCTGCGCCGGCGCGGCGGCGACGGCGGCGAGCGGTTCGCGCGCCGGTCCGATGGCCGCGGCCACCGCCACCGCCAGCACCGCCACCAGCGCGACCGTCGACCACGTCTGCCACGCCTGCGATCCCTGGCCGAGCACGGCCAGGGCCATCCCGCCGGCGCTCGCCGACATCCCCAGCACCACCGCCGCGAGCAGCCGCCAGACGAGCTGGTCGGGAGCCCCCAGCGCGGTGAGCAACGCCAGCCCGAGCAGCGCCCCGGCCGCGAGCGTGATCACCGCGAGGATCCGGACGGGCCGCCCGAGCAGCCCTCGGCGGCCGACGCCCGACAGCAGCAGCCACGAGGCGTCGGCGGCCGGCAGCACCACCGGGCCCGCCGCCCGTCCCAGGGCCAGGAATCCGGCCAGCGCAAGCATCACCAGCGCCACCCCCGGCCCCATCCGGGCCGCGTCCACCTGCCCGGCGAGCCCCGTCACGGCCGTGGTCACCGGGTTGCCGAAGACGGCCACGGCGATGGCCAGCATGAAGACGGAGACGTACCGGTCGAGCAGGCTGACCGGCCGGCGCTGCCGTGACCGGACGAACGCGCGTGCGAGGCGGGCGTCGGTGGCGTCGTTCATGGTTCCTTCTCGATGATCGGACGGCGGTCAGGACGTGAGCTGGTTGCCCGGGAAGACCTGGCGGGCGCCGGTGGCGAGGGCGGCGTCGTGGGTGGCCGCCACGACGGTGCCGCCGGCGGCGGCGTAGCCGGCGAGAAGGGCGCCGAGCCGCTCACGGAAGGCGGCGTCGAGGCCGCGCTCGGGCTCGTCGAGCAGGAGGAGCTCGCTGGGTCTGATCAGGGCGGCGGCCAGGGCGAGGCGCTGGCGCTGGCCGGTGGACAGGTTGAGCGGAGGCGCGTCGGCCCGCGCGGACAGCCCGAACAGCTCCAGCGTCTCCTCGACCTCCAGCCGGGGTTCGCCGTGGACGGCCCGCATCAGCTCCAGGTGCTCGCGCGTGGTCAACCCCGGGTACCACGCCGGTTCGTCGGCCGCCCACGCCACCCGGCGCCAGAAGACGGGCCCGTCGACTGGAGGCGCGCCGAACACCTCGACCGATCCGGCGGACACCGGCACCAGCCCGGCCAGGCAGCGCAGCAGGGTCGACTTCCCCGACCCGTTGGGGCCGACGACGGCCACCACCTCGCCGCGCGCGACCGCCAGGCTCAGGTCTCGCAGCACGGGAACGCCTTCGAGCTCGACCGTGACGCCGCGAACCTTGATGATCTTGTCGTCCACATCCCGAGCCTAGCCATCGTCGCGCGGATCCGGGGCCTCCGGTCAGAGACCCAGCAGCTCGGGTGAGGCCGCCGGCGGGCCTTCGGATCGTCGACCAGCCGTCGCGCGCGCAGGTCGAGCAGCCGCCGGGCGCGCAGGTCGAGCAGCCGCCGCGCGCGCAGGTCGAGCAGCCCGCCGACGCCCGTCAGCTCGGCGGCCAGCTCTCCGGCGGGGCGCGGGAACTCCTGCCGCACCCGGAAGGTCCTGCCCTCACTCCACTCGAACGCGCACGTCACGTCCACTTCGTCGCCCGCGCGGAGGTAGCGGATGGTGTTCTCCAGCGTGACGGGGCCGACGCCGCCCCTGCGCAGGTCGTCCGCCCCGATCCCGGCCGCGCGCAGCAGCTCCCAGCGGGCGTGGTCGCCGTACTGCGTTGTCGAGGTGGCCCTGCGCGTCGATCTCGTAGCCACGTACGGAGAAGCTCGTCGCCGTTTCAGCCAGCGGTGCGACTTGCCGGTGAGGTAGCGCAGGCCGTCGTCGCCGATCTCGACCCAGTCGCCGCGTGTCCAGCCCTCGGTGATCTGGAAGGCGAACCCGTGGCGCTGGAAAAGCTCTGAGGCCTCCTGGGTGAGCCCGCGGCAACCCCCACTCCTGGATCACCCGGGCCGTCCACTCGTCCCCGCTCGCCGGTTCGTGCTCGCCGAGCGCCGCCGCGACCTCTTCCTGGCCGCGTGCGACCAGGCGCAGCCCAGCCTGCAGCCGCTGTGTGTCCATGCTCTCCATCGATTGCTAGCGATTGCCTGGCGAATCGGGCGACGCTTTCGAAGTCGACGGGTTCTCTCACTCGTGGGGGAACAGGTAGCGCCACGACAGCGCGAGATGCCCGCCGGTCGGCAGGCGGTAGACGTGCCATGATCCGTCGCCCGGTATCAGCCGGGTGATGGCAGTCGCCTTGTGGCCCTTGTAGTCCTTCCGGGCCGAGGTCGTATCGGGTGGCAGGGGTACGCCCTCCGGCAGGGGTTCCGCGGTCGTCCCGGGGGAGGCGAGCCGCTCGGCGGACAGACGTACGCGATCGGTGGAGTAGGCCCGGCCCCGCGCGGTGACGCGGCCCGCGAGATGGGAGAGACAGTCGCGGGCGGTGACGAGCGCGGCGTCGTAGCGGGTCGCGGCGTGCTCCAGGTACGGCACGTGCACCTCCCGCATCCCGTCGCCGCCGTCCACGCCGAGGATCGTCGTGGGCGCGTCATGGAACGTCGGCGAGCCGGGCCGGGGCGAGGCGGTGGCGGGTTGCCCGGCCAGCTCCTGATCCAGGGCCTTGACCAGGGCTTCCACCTCGGCGGGCGGCAGGTGGAGCTCGTGGGCCGCGCCGGCGATGGCCCGGCCGTCGGCGTAGACCACCAGCGTCGGAGGGCGGACGGCGCCGAGGCCAGGTGCGGCCAGCCCGCCCACCCGCAGCCACTGCGCGACAGGACGGCCGGGAGCGGCCGGTTCAGCGGCGGGTCGGTCGGCCGTGGCCGTGGCAGTGGTGGCCTGGCTGCTCACAGTGGCCAGGCTCGTCGTGGTGGTCGTTGTGGCTGGGCTGGTTGCGGTGGCCGCGCTGGTCGCGCTGGTCGCGGTGGTCGGTGTGGCGGGGCTGGTCACAGTGGCCAGGCTGGTCGCGGTGGTCGGCGTGGCCGATGTGGCCCCTGGAGGCGGGGTCGTCGGCGTGGTCCTGCCCGCTTGGTGAACCCCCGTGCCGCCGCACGCGGCGAGCACCAGTGCCGAGGCCGCGGCCCAGCTTCTTCTCATGCCCCTGAGACGATCACCTTCGGCGCGCGGTTCAGAAGTGACCCGCTTCTCGGGCATCCGCTGGGAGGCCGTGGTTTTGTCGGTGGGCCCCGTTAGCTTGGGCATCCGAACACCTGTGCGACTGGAGGGTGAGATGATGGCTGCTGAGCGCATGGAGCGTGCCGCTGTGCTGGGGGTCGCCGTGGCGGAGGAGGCGCGGCGGTTGCTGCGGGCCCACATGAGGCCGGCGGTGCTGGGCGATGACGGCAAGGTCGTGGTCGACGTGCCCTATCCCGACGCCGCCGTGGTGACGGCGCTGCTCGACGTGGCGGCCGAGTGCTTCGGGGAGCGGGGCGCGTCCGTGGAGGAGGCGCGCCAGGCCGCTCTGGAGACCTTGTTAGACCTCGCCGACGACCGGGCCTGACGTGGCGGAGATGGTCACCTGTCTGGCCTGGTACTTCATCGCTCAAGGCAAGGAGGCTCCGATACCGTCCCCCGTATGCGTGTTATATCGGTAAATATCGGGCAAGCTGTCGACGCTGACTGGGCCGGAAAGCTGAAGCGCACGGCCATCGACAAGCGGCCGGTGACCCACCGCGTGGCGGTCCTGGCCAACGGCCTGGCCGGTGACGAGCGCGCCGACAAACCCAGCCACGGATCCCCCGGCCAGGCCGTCTACGCCTACGCCAGGGAAGACTACGACTGGTGGGAGCGGGAGCTGGGCCGCGAGCTGCGTGACGGCAGGTTCGGCGAGAACCTCACGACCTCGGGGCTGGACGTCAACGGCGCGCTGATCGGGGAGCGCTGGCGGATCGGCAGCACGCTCCTGGAGGTGGCGGCCCCGCGGGTTCCGTGCGTGGTCTTCCGCAACTGGCTGGACGAGCCCCGCTGGGTCAAGCGCTTCACCGAGGCCGCCCGGCCCGGCGCGTACCTCAGGGTGCTGGAGCTGGGCGAGCTGGGCGTGGGCGACGAGGTGGAGGTGGTCCACCGGCCGGCGGCGAGCGTGACCGTGGCCGAGTCCTTCCTGGCCTACCACGGCGACGAGAAGCTCCTGCGCCGCATCCTGGAGGTCCCCGGATATGACGAGCGATGGGACCGGGTGGCCGAGCGCGTCCTGGGCGTGCCCTCGTAGCTTCGGGGGACCTCCCGCGTGGGCGCGAGCGCGCCCACGCGGGGGATCAACGCGGGGAGGTCACCTCAGGACCTTGTGCAGCGCCGTGGTGAGCGAGGCGCGGGAGTCGTCCTGGTCGATGGACCACAGCATGGCGCCGCCCAGCCCCTTGAGCCGGATGTACGCGGCCTTCTGCAGCATCACCGCCGGGTCGTCGTACGACCAGAACTCGTTGCCGTCGTACATCCAGAGCGTGCCCGTGAGCAGGTCGCGGTGGCGCTTGCCCGGCTTGGTGACGAGGTCCTTGTAGTCCTCGACGCCGGCGGCCCACTTGCCGGGGGCGGGGCCGGTGGCCGCCTTGTAGAGGCCCTTACCGCCGCCGGTGACGCCGGTCCAGCCCTGCCCGTACGCGGGGACGCCGATCACGAGCTTGCGGGCGGGGGCGCCGCGCCGCAGGTAGTCGCGGACGGTCTGGTCGACGCTGTAGCGGACCTCGTTCGGGTCGCGCCCGTCGGTGAACAGGTTGCCCTGGTGGCCCGTCCGGAGCTCCCAGTTGCCGCGCAGGTCGTAGCCCTGGACGGTGGCGAAGTCGAGCAGGTCGAACACCCGCCGCACCTCGAAGCCGGCGTCGATCTTCGCGGCGGCGGCGGGGAGGAAGGCGCTCAGCTCGGCGTCCCGGGAGTACGCGTCGAGCTGGGCGCGCAGTTCCTCCAGGAACAGGGTGAAGTTCCGCCTGTCCTCCGGCCTGATGACGTTGCCCTCGGCGCCGGACGAGCCCGGCCACTCCCAGTCGAGGTCGATGCCGTCGAACACGCCCGCGCCCGCGCCGGGCTCCAGGCCGGGCAGGTTGCCGCGCAGCCACAGGTCGATGCAGGAGGCGGCCAGCCTGGCGCGCGACTCGGGAGTGAGTACGGCGTCGGAGAAGTGCTTCGAGCCGGTCCAGCCGCCCAGCGAGATGAGCGCCTTCAGCCGGGGGTGCTTGGCCTTGAGCTTGCGGAGCTGGTTGAGGTTGCCGTTCAGGGCCTGGCCGGGCGCGTCGGCGACGCCGTCCACGCTCTGCTCGGCCGGCACCGGCCGCTGCCAGTCGGCCCACGGGTCGGGGGAGTAGCAGTCGCCCGCGGCGTCGACGAAGCCGAAGGCGTAGTTGACGTGGGTGAGCTTGGCTGCGGCGCCGCTGGTGTCGACGTCCTTGACGTGGTAGTCGCGCCCGTAGACGCCCCACTGGACGAAGTACGCGACCCGCTTGAAACGGTCGCCCCCGGCCTCGGCGGGCAGCGCGGTCACGGTCAGGGACAGTAAGACGGAGAGGGCGATGAGGATGCTCTTCTTCACGGGGTGCGCCTCCTGACTTATAGGAAACTTTCCTATAAGTTGCCCCGGATCGTAGATCTCCTGGATCGGGCAGTCAATGGGACCGGGCAGACTGGAGACGTGCCTTCCACGCTGCCTGACGGAGATCCCGCCCCCGCCTCCGGCGAGCTGCCCGAGAGCGCGCTGCGCGGCCTCGGCGAGCGGCCGTTCGGCTTCTACGTGCACGTCCCGTTCTGCGTGACGCGCTGCGGCTACTGCGACTTCAACACCTACACCGCCGCCGAGCTCGGCCCCGGCGCCTCACACGGCGACTACGCCGACACCGCGATAGCGGAGGTACGGCTCGCGCGGCGGGTGCTCGGCGAGGCCCGGCTGCCGGTCGAGACGGTGTTCTTCGGCGGCGGCACCCCGACCCTGCTTCCCGCCCGCGACCTGGGCAGGATCCTCGCGGCCATCGACGCCGAGTTCGGCCTCGCGCCAGGCGCCGAGGTGACGACCGAGGCCAACCCCGAGTCCGTCGACCCGCGCTACCTCGAAGAGCTGCGCGAGCGCGGCTTCACCCGGGTCAGCTTCGGCATGCAGAGCGCCCGCGAGCACGTCCTGCGGGTGCTCGACCGGCAACACACCCCGGGCAGGGCCGGCCAGGCCGTGCTGGAGGCCAGGAAGGCCGGGTTCGAGCACGTCAACCTCGACCTGATCTACAGCACTCCCGGCGAGACCGACGACGACTGGCGCGCCTCCCTGGCCGCCGCCGTCGAGGCCGGGCCCGACCACGTCTCGGCCTACTCCCTCATCGTCGAGGACGGCACCCGTCTCGCCGCCCGGATCCGGCGCGGCGAGCTGCCGATGCCCGACGACGACGTGGCCGCCGACCGCTACCTCATCGCCGACCAGATGCTCGGCGAGGCCGGGCTCCGCTGGTACGAGGTGTCCAACTGGGCCACCGGCGACGCCGCCCGCTGCCGCCACAACCTGCTCTACTGGACCGGCGGCGACTGGTGGGCCGTCGGTCCCGGCGCCCACAGCCACGTCGGCGGCACCCGGTGGTGGAACGTCAAGCATCCGGCCCCGTACGCCCAGCGCCTGGCCGCCGGCCACTCGCCCGCGCACGCGCGCGAGGAGCTCACCGCCGAGGACCGCGAGACCGAGCGGCTCATGCTGGAGCTGCGGCTCGACTCCGGCTACCCGCTGGCCGACGTGGCGCCCGGCGCGCGCCCCAAGGTCGCCGCGGCGCTGGCCGGCGGGCTGCTGGAGCCGGAGGCGTTCAAGGCCGGGCGCATGGTGCTCACCCTGCGCGGCCGGCTGCTGGCGGACGCGCTGGTCCGCGACCTGCTCACGTGATGAGGCGGATGTTGATCGGGTAGCGGTAGTTCTGGCCCCGCTGCGCCGCGATGGCGGCCTGGATCTGGAAGATCAGCGCGATGATCCAGACGATCGGCAGCAGCAGGAGGCCGATCAGGATGATCGAGAAGAGGGCGGCGACGATGAAGCCGATGAACATGGTGATCTGGAAGTTCAGCGCCTCCGCCGACTGGTCCCTGACGTACGGGGACTCGTCCTTCTTCATCAGGTAGACGATCAGCGGGCCGACCCAGGAGACCAGCAGGCCCAGCAGGTGGGAGACCATGGCCATGGTGGTGTCGTCGGTGCCCGGGCGCGGGCCGTACCTGCCGGGGACGTGCGGGGGCTGCCGGTGGGGGGCGGCGTAACCGTACGGAGGCTGCTGGTGACCGTACGGCGGCTGTGGCTGCTGCCCGTAGCCGTAACCAGGTTGCTGTCCGTACCCGGGCTGCTGTCCGTACCCGTACCCGTACCCGTACCCGTACCCGTAGCCGGGCTCGGAGCCGGGCTGCTGGCCGTAGCTGTACCCGGGCTCGGAACCGGGTTGCGGGCCGTAGCCCTGCGGAGGGCTGTCGGTGGGGATGCGGCGGGTCGCGTCCTCGTCGGACGGCGGTGGGTGCGGATCCTGGCTCACGATGCCTCCGTAACGAAGTCGATCAGTTCCTCGACCCGGCCGAGCAGTTCCGGCTCCAGGTCGGCGTAGGTCGAGACGGCGCCCAGAATGCGCCGCCACGCGTCGGCCGGCTCCATCCGCCAGCCCAGGGCGGCGATCACGCCCTCCTTCCACGGAACCCCGCGCGGCACCTCGGGCCAGGCCCGGATGCCCAGCGCGGACGGCTTGACCGCCTGCCAGATGTCGACGTACGGGTGGCCCACCACGAGGACGTGAGGCGAGGTCACCTGGGCCGCGATGCGGCTCTCCTTGGAGCCCGGCACCAGGTGGTCGACCAGCACTCCCAGCCGGCGCCCCGGCTCGGGGCCGAACTCGCCGACGATCGCGGGCAGGTCGTCGACGCCTTCCAGGTACTCCACGACCACGCCCTCGACCCGCAGGTCGTGACCCCAGATCTTCTCCACCAGCGCCGCGTCGTGCACGCCTTCGACGTAGATGCGGCTCTCCCTCGCGACCCTGGCCCGCAGCCCCTCGACCGCGATCGAGCCTGAGGCGCTGCGCCTGTGACCCCGCGGGGCGGCGGCGGCCTGCGGCCGCACCAGCGTCACGACCCGCCCTTCCAGCAGGAAAGCGGCGGGCGCCAGCGGGAACAGCCGCCGCTTGCCGAAGCGGTCCTCCAGCGTCACCGCCTCCTTGTCGCAGGCCACCACCGCGCCGCAGAAGCCGCTGTCGGCGTCCTCCACGACCAGGTCCGGTTCGGCGGCCACTTGGGGGATCTTCCCTTTGCCGGGACGCCGCCAGTTTCCCGCTAGAACATCGCCGTCGTACACACGGGGACCGTAGCAAATCACCCGGCCGTCGCGAGGCGCTTGCGATGGCCGCTCCGCCGCATCAGGACGACCACCGTCACGATGATCGCGCCGAGCACGCCCACGCCGGGGATGAGCAGCAGCGCCGCCAGTCCTCCCACGATGCCGCCGGCCGCCGAGAGCGCGTCCCTGCCCACGCCGAACAGCACGTCACCCTGTTCCTGGATGACGCAGGTGAGCTGGTACTCGCCCGCGGCGGGCGCGTTGACCAGCAGGATCTGCTCCCACGTCCGGCTGCCGGCCGTGACCGTCTGCGAGCCCGGCGCGTTGACGAGCCGCGCCTGGCCGGGCCCGCCGGAGATCTCGCAGCGGTAGTTCACCCGGGCGTCGGTGGAGACGTAGACGGACGGTCGGTCGTCGGGGTCGAGCGAGACCGTGACCGTCTCGCCGGCGGCGAACGTCGTGGACGGGGCGATGTCCTCGACGGTGTTCACGATGCCGGTGACGAACAGGACCACGCCCGCCACGACGCACGCGACGGCCACGCCCCACGCGACCGCGATCCACCGCAGCCGCGGGCGGAGCTCCTTCGGGTCCACCTGGCGTCCGTAGGGTGCTCCCGGCGGCCCGTACTGCGGCCCGCCGAACTGCGGCTGCTGCCCGTACCCGTAGCCGGGCTGCTGCTGACCGTACGGACTCCCGCCGTACGGCCCGGGACCCGCTTGGGGCGGGGGCCCGTAGGGGCCGGGGGGTTGAGATCCGTACGGGTTCGGGCCGGAATGTGGGGGTGGCGGCGCGTACGGGGAAGGTTCACCCTGGGGATAAGGCTGACCAAAAGGAGGATCCTGCCCTGAAGGCGGATCAACAGGCCGCTGGGGTGGATTGTCGTTCATGTCGGCAATTGTGATGCTTGTCGTTCACGCGTGCCAGCAGCGGGGACAACGGTGTTATCGCACCCTGTGAGCGAGACCCGTACACTTGGCACTCGGGAACACAGAGTGCTAGGTCTGGCGTTTCCCTGAAAGCGGCGGTAGGAGGTGCGCACGTGCTCGACGATCGGAAGCTCGCGGTGCTACGCGCCATTGTCGAAGACTACGTTTCGACCAACGAACCGGTGGGCTCCAAGGCGCTCGCCGAGCGTCACAATCTGAAGGTGTCGCCGGCGACCGTGAGAAACGACATGGCGGCGCTGGAGGAGCAGGGTTACATCGCCCAGCCCCACACCAGCGCCGGGCGCGTGCCGACGGACAAGGGCTATCGCCTGTTCGTCGACAGGCTCTCCCAGGTCAAGCCCCTGTCGGGGGCCGAGCGCCGGGCCATCGAGACGTTCCTGGCGGGAGCGGTCGACCTCGACGACGTGGTGATGCGCACGGTGCGGCTGCTCGCGCAGCTCACCCGTCAGGTCGCCGTCGTGCAGTACCCGACGCTCAACCGCTCGACCGTGCGCCACGTCGAGCTGGTGCCGCTCCACGACCGCCGCGTCATGCTGGTGCTGATCACCAACATGGGCCGCGTCGAGCAGCGCATGGTCGAGCTGCCCGAGGTGGTGGAGGAGCACCGCATCGCCCACATGCGCGGGGTGCTCAACGACTGCCTCGACGGCTGCGGCCTGAGCAGCGTGCCCGAGCTGGTCTCGGACCTGCCCGAGCGGCTGCCGGTCGACGAGCGGCCGGCGATGGCCACGATCCTGTCCGTCCTGCTGGAGACGCTCGTCGAACGGCACGACGAGAAGATCGTGTTCGCCGGGGCGGCCAACCTCGCCGGCGCCGACCTCAGCGTCGGCCTGCGCGAGGTGCTCGAAGCGCTGGAAGAGCAGGTGGTGCTCATGCGCCTGCTCGGCGAGACTTCCTCAGACACACCTTCCGCCCTCACCGTGCGCATCGGATCGGAGAACGCCTACACCGGACTGCGGGGCACGTCCATCGTCGCGACGGGATACGGTCAAGGCGACAACCAACTGGCCCGGCTCGGCGTTCTGGGCCCCACCAGGATGGACTACCCCGTGACGATGGGCGCCGTGCGCGCGGTGGCACGCTACGTCAGCCAGATTCTGGCTGCATCTTAAGAGGTCGATAAGTGGCAAACAGCGACTATTACGCCGCCCTCGGGGTGCGCCGTGACGCCAGTCAGGACGAGATCAAGAAGGCCTACCGCCGGCTGGCCCGCGAGCTGCACCCCGACGTGAACCCTGACCCCGCCACGCAGGAGCGGTTCAAGGAGATCACGCAGGCCTACGAGGTGCTCTCCGATCCGAACAAGCGCCAGATGTACGACCTGGGCGGCGACCCGTTCGGCGGCGCCGGGGCGGGTGCGCCGGGCGGCGGCTTCGGCGCCGGCTTCCCGTTCAGCGACATCATGGACGCGTTCTTCGGCACCGCCACGGGCGGCGCCCGCGGCCCGCGCTCGCGCGCCCGCCGCGGCCGCAACGCGACGATCCGGGTCGAGCTCGACCTGCGCGAGACCGCGTTCGGCACCACCCGGGAGCTCCAGGTCGACACGGCCGTGCTGTGCGAGGTGTGCCAGGGCGTCGGCGCGGCGCCCGGCACCCACCCCGACACCTGCGACATGTGCAACGGCCGCGGCGAGATCTCCCAGGTCACCCGGTCCTTCCTCGGGCAGGTCATGACCACGCGGCCGTGCCCGCAGTGCGGCGGCTTCGGCAGCATCATCCGCCACCCGTGCCAGGAGTGCTCGGGCGACGGCCGGGTCCGCACCCGCCGCACGATCAAGGTCCGCATCCCCGCGGGCGTCGAGGACGGCACCCACATCCAGCTCGCCGGCGAGGGCGAGATCGGCCCCGGCGGCGGCCCGCCCGGCGACCTCTTCCTGGAGATCGTCGAGCGCTCCCACGAGATCTTCGAGCGGCGCGGCGACGACCTCCACTGCACCGTCCAGATCCCGATGACGGCCGCCGCGCTCGGCACCGTGCTCACCGTCGAGACCCTCGACGGCGCCGAGGAGATCGACGTCCGCCCCGGCACGCAGTCGGGTCAGGTCATCACCATGTATGGTCGCGGCGTGCAGCGCCTCAACGAGACCGGCCGCGGCGACCTGCTCATCCACGTGAACGTGGAGACCCCGTCCCGCCTCGACCCCCCGCAGGAGGAGCTGCTGCGCGAGCTGGCCAAGCTGCGCGGCGAGGAGCGGCCGCCGGGCAAGTTCGCGCCCGGCCAGCAGGGTTTCTTCTCCCGCCTCCGCGACGCCTTCAACGGCCGCTGACGACGGGCGCGGCGGCCGGTCAGCGGACCCCGTTGACCGCCTCCGCGGGCTGCGCCGCCAGGAGTTCCTCCGGGAGGGTCACCTGTGCCGTGACGCCGCGGCCGGGCGACGGATGCAGCGACACCCGCACGCCCAGCCGCTCGGCCAGCCTGCCCACCACGTGGTGGCCCAGGCAGCGGGTCGGCGCCACCAGGAAGCTCTGCTCGCCCCGCAGCCGGGCGTTGGCCGCGGCCAGTTCCCCGGCCGTCATGCCCATGCCGTAGTCGGAGATCGTGACGCGGCACTCACCCTCGGCGGCGCGTGACACCACGTCCACCTCCGACTCGGGCGGCGAGTAGCCCAGCGCGTTCTCCATCAGCTCGGCCAGCATGTGCGCCACCTCCGCCACCACCGGACCCCGCACGTGCGCCCGGCCCACCACCCGCAGCGCCACCCGGTGGTGCTCCTCGACCTCGGCCAGCACCGACCGGAGCACCTCGTCCACCGGCACCGGTTCCGACGAGCGCCGCTGCCCCCGCGTGCCGGTCAGGACCAGCAGGCTCTCGGCGTTCCTGCGCAGACGGCTGGTCACGCGGTCCAGCTCGCACAGCCTGGCCAGCACGGCGGGATCCGACTCGTCGCGCTGCAGCACGCTGATGAACGTCAGCTGCCGGTGCACCAGATCCCGGTGCCGCGTCCCCAGCTCGCCCAGCGACGCGGCCGCGTCCCGCCGGATCGCCGCCCGCCCGGCCGCGATCCGCACCGCCGCCTCATGTATGTCACCCAGCGCCCCTGCCAGCCGCGCGAACTCCCCAGCGGTTCCCCCGTTCCGGATCGCCCCGCCGACCTTGTCCGAGCCCTCCCCACCGGAGGAGGCGCCCCCGAAGCCCGAAACGGTCCCCTGCGCGGGCTCCTCACCGAGGCGGAACGTGCTCTCGTACGGAGGCTCGCCTCCCTGGAGGTGCTTGTCGCGGGATGTGCTTTCGTACGGTGGCGCGACCTCCAGAGGGTGCTTGTCCCGGGTTGTGTTCTCGTGCGTGGGCTCGACCCTGAGGGGGTGCTTGCTGGGAAGTGAGTGGGCTCTGTCGCTGAGTGGGTGTTTGACGCGGAATGGGAGGCCTGGGACTTCGCGTGAGTGGTCCGGGTGCGCGTCCGAGGTCGGGCGGCTCGCCGGCTGGCCTGGAGTCCCGGCTCTGCGGGTTTCTCTCCCGTACGAGGCATTTCCGAGGCTTGGAAGGCGTGCCGACGGCAGAGGGAAAGAGGCGTCGTAGGCGCGCCACAGGTGGGCGGGGCGAGTCCCTGGGGCGTGGAGGCCGGACGGGGGCGGGCCGGGGACGGCGAGGCGGGGCGTCTCCGCTGCCTCCAGGGTGGCGATGTGGCGTGCCAGGGCGGTGGCCTCGCCGGTGAGCCTGCGGAGGGGGCGCGTGATCGAACGTGCCATGAGCGCCCCCAGCGCCCCCATGACCAGCAGGAACGCGGCACCCAGACCGGCCAGCCAGGTCAGGTGCCGGGTGTGGCGTTCGCGGGCCGCCGTCGCCAGGACATGTGCTTCGCGTCCGGCCGCGTGCTGCACGGCGCGCAGGGCGTCGGCGTAGGCGCCGCTGGCCGAGAGCCAGGTACGCGTGCGGACCGTCAGAGGCGTGCCGGGGGAGGCGGCGAGGGCCCGGCGTTCCAGCCGTGCCGTCCTGGCCGCCGGAGCGCCCCGCTGTGTCCGCTCCAGCGCGGCCACGCCTTGAGGACCGGCGGTTCGGCGGTACCGGTCCAGGGCGTCCGTCATGGAGGCGCGGGCCTCCAGGAAGGTGATGTACTCGACCTGGGTGAACGCGCCCGTCGCGAAGGCCGCCGTGACCACCGCCCGCTGCCGTGCGGCCGCCTCCTTGGCCCGGCTGATGGCCTCCAGCGCCTGCAACCGTCTCAGCAGCGACGGGTCTGTCCGGCCTGACTCCGCGCCGAACGACCCGTCGGCCAACTCCGTGATCACATCGGTGAACGCCTCGAAGACGTCCTGCCGCACCTTCGGTCCCCTGTCCACCGGCGCCCTCCGACCAACGGACGCACCGATCTCGGCACCGACGCCTTCGGTCTCGCCGGTCAAACCCTGGGTGGAAGTCACGTCGGCGACCCCCGCCCCTTCGGTACCGGCCACGGCGTCCTGAGTAGGGGTCACGGCGGGGTCTGAGGCACCTTCGGCGGTCCTGTCGAGGGTGGGGTTCGCGGCGCCATCAGCGGTCATGTCCCACGTGGGCGGCGCGACGCCATCGGTGGTTGTGGTCAGGGTGGCGGCTCCTGGGCTCACGAGCGCGCCATACGGGCCCACCAGCGGTCCGGTCGGTGTGGGAGTCGCCTGCCGGGTGCGGGAAAGGGGGCCGCCGGGAGTGGCGGGGGCGTCGGGGGACAGGGCGAGGGCAGGGGTGCCGGTGCGGGGGCGGTCGAGGGTGGGGAGGCGGGCGAGCGCGTCGCGTACTGATCCGTACGCGGTGGGAGGGGCGGTGGCGAGCAGGCGGGGGAGGGCCGAACGGGCGTGGTCGGTGGCGTGGCGGGCGGGGGCGAGTTCGGGCCTGACGCGCGGCTCGCCGGCGAGCAGCGCCGTGAGGAGGGCACGTTCGCGCTGGAGCGCGTGGACGAGATCCTGGACGGCGAGTACCAGTGTCGCGTGCCGGGCCGTGGCGTCGGCGTCGGCGCGGGCGTGCAGGCGGGCCGCCGACTCCGCGGCCATCCCGGTGATCAGCAGGAGTGTGGGCACGGCCAGCACGAGCACGAGACGCGTCCTGACGCGCAACGGCCGCGACACGTGGTCTCGGACACCGCCCGGTTCTGGCGCGCGTCGGCGAGCGGGAGAGACGGCCATCGACCCCCTCGTAGAGTGATCTCAGGAAGGCTGCACGGGACACGATATTGCGCAGGGTGTTCGTGTGGCTGCGTAACGTGGAGAATCCGAGGTGGCTGGTGACGGTTCCGGTGTTCCTGACGGGCGAGCTCGACGGCCCCGAGCTGGTGCTCGGCGGCCCCGAAGGGCGTCACGCGGCCACCGTCAGGCGGTTGCGCCCCGGGGAGCGGGTGGATCTCACCGACGGGGCGGGGTCGGTGGCCGAGTGCGTGGTGCTGGAGGTGCTCAAGGACTCGCTGCGGGTGGAGGTCCGGGGCAGGTACGAGGTCGCGCCGCCCAGGCCGAGACTGGTCGTCGTGCAGGGGCTGCCGAAGGGTGACAGGGGCGAGCTGGCGGTCGAGATGATGACCGAGGCCGGTGTTGACGTGATCGTTCCCTGGCAGGCGTCGCGGAGCATCACCCAGTGGAAGGGCGACAAGGTGGCCAAGGCGCTGCAGCGCTGGCGGTCGACGGCCCGTGAGGCGGGCAAGCAGGCCCGGCGCTTCCATCTGCCCGAGGTGACCGAGCCGGTCTCGACGGCCGGGGCGGTGAAGCTGCTGGCCGGGGCGGCGCTGGGGCTGGTGCTGCACGAGGAGGCCGCGGCGCCGCTGTCGCGGGTGGCGCTCCCGGACGACGGTGACATCGTCGTCGTGGTCGGGCCCGAGGGCGGGGTGTCGGAGCCTGAACTGGCGGAGTTCCTGGCGGCGGGGGCCACGCCGGTGCTGCTGGGGCCGACGGTGCTGCGCACCTCGACCGCGGGGGTGGCCGCCGCGGCGGTCCTGCTCACCCGTACGGGACGCTGGTGACACCCGGGAGGGCCGGTGACGCGGGTGGGTGGGGGAGTGCGCGGCGGTCAGGGAAGGGAGTCACGACGTGTTCGCGCTGATCAGAGGGCTGGGCATGTCCGAGATGGTCGGCACCGGGTCCAGCGTCGAGCACTCCTCGTCCGGGCACGGCGTCGGCGTGGGCGACGCTTCCGGCTCGGACGGCGAAGGCGTCGGCGGATCGTCGGCCTCAGGGCAGTCGGCCGGCTGCTCCGCCTGGTCGGCCGTCGACGGGCAGGGGGTCGGCGTGGGGGTGGGCGTCGGCTTGGCGGTCGAGCGGGCCGTCTCCGACGGGCGGGGCTCCTGCTTCTGCGACGGCTCGGACGACGTCGGCGGCGGCACGACCAGAGGCTCGCTCTCCCGTACGGTCGACTTGGGCGAGGCGGGCCGGCTGGTCGAGGACTTCGCCGGCGGGGTGGCGCTGGAAGTGGTGCGCACCTCGAGATAGGGCGCCTCGACGACGCGCTGGCGCAGGTCGGGCACCACCATCACGATCGTGCCCGCCACCAGCACCGCGCTCGCTGCCGCCGCCCCGGCCCGCCACCAGAAGAGGTTGCGCGCGCCGCGCCGCTCGATCTTCGTACGGATGACGTCGAGCCCGTCCGGCGAGGGCACGACCGCGTCCGCCTCCGCACGGAGGGCACGGCGCAGGACCTCGCCGTACTCGTCGGGGGGCTGGGTCATGACATCTTCTCCAGGACGGAACGCAGGGCGGCCATGCCACGTGCCGTGTGGCTCTTCACCGCCCCCTTGCTGATGCCCATGGCGTGGGCGATCTCGGCTTCGGACAGATCACCGTAGTAACGAAGGACCAGTGCCTCCCTCTGGCGAGACGGTAGCGCCCGCAACGCCTCGATGACCGCGGACCGTTCGAACTCGCCGATGGCGCCGTGCTCCGCGCTCGGCGCGTCGGGCAGGCCCTTGGGGGCGTACTTCTCCACGACCGCCCGATGGCGCAGCACGGACCGGGACCGGTTGACGACGGACTGCCGTAGGTAGGCGAGCGCCTTGTCGGGGTCACGCAACCTGCGCCAGGCGCCGTGGATGGCGACGAACGCATCCTGCACGACTTCCTCCGCGGTTGCCATGTCGCGCACCAGCAACACGGCGAGACGAACTAATGACCGAAAATGCGCACTGTAAAGCGCGGTCACGGCCATGTCGGCGTCCCACCCGACCGGCACCGCCCCCATGGATCTGTCGACCAGGAGGGTTTCGGTGGTCACATCAGTGGGACGCGCGGCCTTCCCTGACGGTTTACGTTCTTCCGGTTCCTTTGGGGGCATGACCCAGTTGTGTCCTCGCCAGGTGGTCTCGCCCGAGGCTGAATCGTTCGCTGCGATGGTGCACTGACACCCTAACCGCGGGGATCTTCGGGTGCCACGACGGATCCGGTCACCGATTCGCAACGCTGATCAGCGTACATGCCGAGCAGCAGGTCAGGGTCGTCGAGGCTTACGGACAGGAGAGCCACCCCTATCGGTAAGGTGATCGGATGACAGACTGCCTGTTCTGCAAGATCGTGGCCAAGGAGATCCCGGCCGAGATCGTCTACGAGAACGACGGGGCGCTCGCGTTCCGCGACATCAACCCGCAGGCCCCCACCCACGTCCTCGTCATCCCCAAGGAGCACCACGCCGACGCCGCCGCGCTGGCCCGCGCCGACCAGGGGCTGGCCGACGAGGTGCTCAAGGCCGCGCACGCGGTCGCCGTCCAGGAAGGCGTGGCCGACGAGGGCTACCGGGTCGTGTTCAACACCGGACCCGGCGCCGGGCAGACCGTCTTCCACGTGCACGCGCACGTTCTGGGCGGCCGCAACCTGACATGGCCGCCCGGCTGATATTGCCGCGAGGAAACGTTCCGCCCCCGGATACGATGGGTGAAGAAGATAAGCCCTCGAGACCGGGAGGCATCAGGCCACGCTGGCCTGCCCATGTCCGAACTACACGAATCCCGACGCACGGCACCTCCAACGCGCACACAAGCCAAGGTGCTGATTCCGGACGAGTACCCCATGGTCAGCCTCCTGGGCTCCCGCGACGAGCTGCTACGCGTCATCGAGGGCGCCTTCAAGGCCGACATCCACGTCCGCGGCAATGAGATCACCGTCACCGGCAGCCCCGACGAGAGCGGCACTGTCGTCCGGCTCTTCGAGGAGCTGGTCGAAGTGCTGCGCAGCGGCGGCGACCTCACACCCGACGCCGTCGAGCGGAGCATCGCCATGCTCCGGATGACCTCCGAGCGCCCGGCCGAAGTGCTGTCGCTCGACATCCTGTCCTCGCGCGGGCGCACCATCCGCCCCAAGACGGCCAACCAGAAGCGCTACGTCGATGCCATCGACAAGCACACGGTCGTGTTCGGCATCGGCCCCGCCGGCACCGGCAAGACCTACCTGGCGATGGCCAAGGCGGTCCGGGCGCTCCAGGAGAAGCGGGTCAACCGCATCATCCTCACCCGCCCGGCGGTCGAGGCCGGCGAACGGCTCGGCTTCCTGCCCGGCACGCTGTACGAGAAGATCGACCCCTACCTCCGGCCGCTGTACGACGCACTGCACGACATGGTCGACCCCGACTCGATCCCCAAGCTGATGGCGGCGGGCACGATCGAGGTGGCGCCCCTCGCATATATGCGCGGTAGGACCCTTAACGACGCATTTATCATCCTTGATGAAGCGCAGAACTCGTCGGCCGAGCAGATGAAGATGTTCCTGACGAGGCTCGGGTTCAACAGCAAGATCGTGGTGACCGGTGACGTGACGCAGGTCGACCTGCCGGCGGGCACGGTGAGCGGTCTGCGGGTGGTGCAGGAGATCCTCGACGGCATCGACGACATCCACTTCTCGCAGCTGACGAGCGCCGACGTGGTGCGTCACAAGCTGGTGAGCGAGATCGTCGACGCCTACGGCCGCTATGACGCCCTGCGCACTCCCGAACCGATTCAGCAGCGGGGTAAGCGACGATGAGCATCGAGATCAACAACGAGTCCGGGGTGGGCGTCGACGAGGAGTCGCTCGTCGCGCTGTCCACCCACGTGCTGTCCGAGATGGGCATCAACCCGCTGGCCGAGCTGTCGCTCGTGGTCGTCGACGAGAACGTGATGGCCGAGCTGCACGAGAAGTGGATGGGCGAGCCCGGCCCGACGGACGTGCTCGCCTTCCCGATGGACGAGCTGCGGCCCGGCGGCGGCGCCAGGGGCGAGTCCGAGGGGCCGGCCGATCCGGCGCTGCTGGGTGACGTGGTGCTGTGCCCCCAGGTGGCGGCGCGGCAGGCGGAGGAGGCCGGGCACAGCGCTCAGGACGAGATCGAGTTGCTCTGCACCCATGGCATCCTGCATCTGCTCGGTTACGATCATGCGGAGCCTGAGGAGCACAAGGAGATGTTCGGTCTTCAGGCGCGGTTGCTCGAAGGGTGGCGGGAGGTGCGCAGCTCGCGGTGAACGCCTGGTTGCCGTTGGCCATCGTCCTCGTTGTGGTCGGTGGCCTGATCGCCAGCACGGAGACGGCGCTGACGCGGATCTCGCGGGTCCGCGCCGAGGAGGCCGTGCGCGACGGCAGGCGTGGCGCCCAGCGGCTGCACGCCATCGTCACGGACGCGCCGCGCTATCTGAACCTGCTGCTCCTGCTACGGCTGAGCTGTGAGCTGGTCGCGACGGTGATCGCGACGTTGCTGTTCATCGATCTGTTGGACGATCAGGGCTGGGCCTACTTCTCCGCGGCCGCGGTGATGATCCTGGTGAGTTACGTGATCGTGGGCGTGATGCCGCGCACGCTGGGCCGTCAGCACGCCGAGCCCATCGCGCTCGCGGGGGCGCCGATCGTGTACGGGCTGACGAAGATCTTCGGCCCGCTGCCGAAGCTGCTCATCCTGCTGGGCAACGCGCTGACCCCGGGCAAGGGGTTCCGCGACGGTCCGTTCACCTCGGAGGCCGAGCTGCGTGACCTGGTCGACCTGGCCGAGGAGCGCCGGGTGATCGAGCCCGACGAGCGGGAGATGATCCATTCGGTCTTCGAGCTGGGCGACACGCTGGTGCGCGAGGTGATGGTGCCGCGCACCGACATGGTCTACATCGAGCGGGGCAAGACGCTCAGGCAGGCGCTGTCGCTGGCGTTGCGGAGCGGTTTCTCGCGGGTCCCGGTGGTGGGCGAGAACGAGGACGACGTGATCGGCATCGCCTATCTCAAGGACATCACCCGCCGGGTGCACGAGTCGGGCGGTGACGGCGAGAAGGAGACGGTCGAGTCGATCATGCGGCCGGCGACGTACGTGCCGGAGAGCAAGCCGATCGACCAGTTGCTGCGTGAGATGCAGGCGAGGCAGACGCATCTGGCCATCGTGATCGACGAGTACGGCGGCACCGCGGGTCTGGTCACGATCGAGGACGTGCTGGAGGAGATCGTCGGGGAGATCACCGACGAGTACGACCAGGAGGCGCCGCGGGTGGAGCCGATGCCCGACGGCGGGGTGCGGGTGACGGCGCGGATGCCGGTCGACGAGCTGGGTGAGCTGTTCGACGCCGAGATCGAGGTCGACGACGTGGAGACGGTCGGTGGCCTGCTCGCGCACGCGCTGGGGCGGGTGCCGATCGCGGGGTCGAGGGCTGAGGTGGCGGGGCTTGAGCTGACCGCGGAGAGCCTGGCCGGCCGGCGCAACCGGATCAGCACGGTGGTGGTGCGGCGGGTCCGGGCCGATCAGGACGACGCGGTGCCGGCCGCGGCCGAGCAGGAGTGACCTCTGCCCGGTTCGCGGCAAGCGGTCGTCAAGCGAGTTGCAAGCGGGGTCCGCGAGTCTGTTTCCCGGCACCCTGTGCGGTGGGTGCCGGAGGGGGAAGCGCCCCGCCGCAGGGGGGTTCATGCGGCAGGGCGCTCCTGGGGGGACGACAACGTTCTGGCCAGCTAGCCGGTCGGACGTTGTTCGGCGTAAAGGGTGCTCTCGTCCGGATAACCGGGCGAGGGCACCCTTTTAGCGTTTGATCGTTTATTGGTAACTCCGGTGGATTGCCGTTTTCGCTGCTCGGGGAGGCTGGGCACCGGGGGGAATCATGAAACGCGGAACCCGGATCATCGTCTGTGGGCTCCTGGCCGGCGCTCTTGCGGCCTGCGGAGGCACAGAGGGGCTCGACGTGCGCGCGCTTGCCCACATGAAGGAGATCCTCAGCAAGGAGCCACGGCTGCCCGACGGTTTCTCACCGCGCTCGGAGCAGGCGTGGCGGGCGCCGTTCACGCCGGCCGACCGCAACTGCCGGGCCGTGCTCGACGCGGCCGGTGGCCGGGCGCCGGAGCGGGGGCTGACCGCGCAGGCCGCGGCCAGCTACCAGGGCGACGAGCTGGGCGAGCAGGTCGGGGTGGGGCTGGCCAGGTACGCCGGTGCGGCCGACGAGCACATGGCCGCGCTGGCGGGGTCGCTGAGGGCGTGCCGGGAGGTACGTGCCAAAGGCGGCACCCACCTGACTGCCACGCTGGTGCCGGTGGCGGACGTGGGGGACGAGGCGGTGTCGGGCGAGCTGCGCGGCCGGCTGAACGGCTACCCGTACGCGCTGGACGTGGTGCTGGCCCGTTCGGGCGACATGCTGGTCTCGCTGGTGCACACGAGCATGGCCGAGGTGGAGCCGCAGCGCACCCGCCAGCTCCTCGACGCCGTGATGCGGATGGCCAGCCCCTAACCTTGTCCTCGTGACACTCGATCCTGAAGACAGCAAGATCATTACTTTGGCGCGGGCGTCGCGGGCCCGCAACGGCTCCGCCGAGGGCGCGGCCGTGCGCGACGAGACCGGCCGCACGTACGCGGCCACCGACGTGACGCTGGCGGCGCTGCGGCTGTCCGCCGTGCAGGTGGCGGTGGCGACGGCGGTCTCGAGCGGCGCCCGCTCGCTGGAGGCGGTGGCGCTGGTCACCGGCGGCGACGGGCCGTCCGACGACGACCGGGCCGTGGCGGCGGAGCTGGGCGTGACGGCCATCCTGGTGGCCGGCCCCGACGGCGCGCTGCGGGGCTGAGCATGCCGATGTCGCCCTACCTCGCGGAGGTGCGCGCCAAGCTGGGGCCCGACCTGCTGATGATGCCGTCGGTCTGCGGCTGCGTGTTCGACGACGAGGGCCGGCTGCTGCTGGCCCTCCATGGCGACGGAGGGCTGTGGGCGGCGCCCGGCGGCGCCGTGGACCCCGACGAACGCCCGCAGGAGGCCGTGCGTCGCGAGCTGCGCGAGGAGCTCGGGATCGACGTGCGGGTGCGCGGCCTGATCGGCGTCTACGGCGGGCCGGAGTTCCGGGTGCGCTACCCGAACGGCCACGAGTGCGCGTTCATGATCGCGGTGTACGGGTGCGCGCTCGTGTCGGGCACGCCCACCCCCGACGACGACGAGATCAGGGAAGCCAGGTGGGTCCGGGAGGAGGAACTCGGCGGGCTGCCGACGCCGCCGTGGATGCCGCTGGTGATGCCCGAGGTGTTCGCCTGGTGGCGCGCGCAGGCCTCCTGATGGGCGAGAATCACTATGTGACCTCGCCAGACAGCCATCGCGCCGGATTCGCCTGCTTCGTGGGGAGGCCGAACGTCGGCAAGTCCACGCTCATGAACGCCCTGGTCGGCACGAAGGTGGCGATCACCTCGTCGAAGCCGCAGACGACCAGGCGGGTGATCAGGGGCATCGTACACCGCCCCGACGCGCAGCTCGTCATCGTCGACACGCCGGGGCTCCACCGCCCGCGCACCCTCCTCGGCGAGCGGCTCGACAGCCTGGTCCTGTCGACGCTGACCGAGGTCGACGTGATCGGGTTCTGCGTGCCGGCCAACGAGCCGATCGGCAAGGGCGACCGGTTCATCGCGGGCAAGCTCGCGGCGGTCAAGAAGACGCCGGTGATCGCCGTGGTCACCAAGTGCGACCTGGCGAGCAAGGAGCAGATCGCCAAGCAGCTGGTGGCGGTGTCGGAGATAGAGGAGTTCGCCGACGTGGTGCCGGTGTCGGCGCAGTCGGGCGAGCAGCTCGACGTGCTGGCCGACGTGCTGGTGTGCCACCTGCCCGAGTCGCCGCCGCTGTACGAGGACGGCCGGCTGACCGACGAGCCGGAGCAGGTGCTGGTCGGCGAGCTGATCCGGGAGGCGGCGCTGGAGGGCGTGCGCGACGAGCTGCCCCACTCGATCGCGGTCGTCGTCGACGAGATGCTGCCCAGGGCCGACCGCGACGACCTGCTCGACATCTACGCCCACATGTTCGTCGAGCGGCCGTCGCAGAAGGCCATCGTCATCGGCCGCAAGGGCGAGCGGCTGCGTGAGGTCGGCACCAACGCCCGCAAGCAGATCGAGGCGCTGCTCGGCACCCGCGTCTACCTCGATCTGCGCATCAGCGTGGCCAAGGACTGGCAGCGCGACCCCAAGCAGCTGCGCAGGCTCGGCTTCTACGACTGAGCCAGGCGGCGGCCGAGCAGCCGGCCGAAGGTGATCGCTGGGGTGACGAGCATGCCGGAGCAGAAGCTCTGCCCGCAGGTGGCGGCGGCGCCGATGACCTCGCCGATGGCGTAGAGGCCGGTGATGGGCTCGCCGTCGGCCCGGCGCACCCTGAAGCCGTCGTCGATGTCCAGGCCGGCGAACGTCACCAGCGAGATGGCGTGGTTGCGGATCGCGTAGAAGGGCGCCTCGGCCAGCGGCAGCGGCAGGTGGACGCGGCCGAAGTCGGGGTCGGACCCGGCGGCCACCGCCTCGTTGTAGCGGGCCGCGGTGGCGACCAGCCCTTCGGCGTCGATGCCGGTCTGTCCGGCCAGCTCCTCCAGCGTGGCGGCGCGGTGCACGCCCTCGCGCACGCCGGCCTGGGCGCGCAGCTCCTCGGGCGTCCAGCCGACCACGAGCGGGCGGCCCGACCGGGTCGACTCCAGCATCGCGTCGTCGAACACGGTCCAGAACGTCATGTCCGGGATGCGGGTGAGCGCGCGTTCCTTGGTGTCGATGGACGGCTCGTCCTCGGCCACCCAGCGTCGCCCGGTCTTGTCCACGTAGATCTCGACGGGCGGGCGCTCGGCGGCGACGAGCAGCTGCCGGTCGGACCAGTTGGCCTTGCCCGGGGTGGTGGGGTGGGGCAGGCCGCCGAAGCTCGGCAGGAACGAGCCGGTGCCCTGGATGCCGGCGTCGAGCTCCCTGGTCAGCAGGATGCCGTCTCCGGTGGAGGTCGGATGGGCGGCCGACACCAGGGGCGCGCCCTCCAGCTCCAGGAACAGCTCGGGCTCCGCGGCGAACCCGCCGGTGGCCAGCACGACGTGGCGGGCGCTCACCCGTACGTCCTGGCCGTCGCGCAGGACGGTGACGCCGGTGACGCGGCCGTCGCCGCCCGTCAGCAGCTCGATCACGGGGGCGTTCTTCCACAGCTCCAGGCGGCCGGTGGCGGTGGCGTCGGCGAGCACCCGCTCGTACACCTCCAGGATCGACACCGCCTCGTCCACGCCGTAGTAGGTGCGCGCGGTCGTGTACGGCTCGTGCCCGTAGATGACGCGCGGCGTCTCCGGCGCGAAGCGGAAGCCGAGACCGTCGAGCCAGTCGACGGTCTCGGCGGCGTTCTCCACCACGGTGCGGACGAGGTCCTCGCGGACGGTGCCGCCGCTGATGCGGCGGATGTCGGCCAGGTGCGCCTCGACGGAGTCGGCGATGCCGCGCTCGGCCTGCCGCCGCGTCCCCGCGGCCGCCATGTGGCCGCCGGAGATGTGCAGCGTGCCGCCGACGCGGTGGTCCTTCTCCACCAGGAGCACCCGGGCGCCGCCGTGCGCGGCCTCCGCCGCGCACGGGATGCCCGCGGTGCCCGCGCCCACCACCACGAGGTCGTAGTCCAGTTCCACCAGTGATTCTCCTGAGATTCGGGTACGGTCAGGCGCCGGCCGGCACGTACCAGCGTTCGGGCTCGGCGCCGGGGATGCGGCGCTCCTCGATGACGGTGAGGCGGCTCAGCGCGCCGTCCTCGAAGTGCTGCCACAGGCGGGTGCGATAGTCGCCGGTGGGCATCGACATCTCGACGATGCGCTCCTGCGGGCGGTCGTTCCAGCCGAAGGTGAACACGATGGCCTGGTCGCCGGCGCGGGCGGTGGCGCCCCACATCTCGGTGTCGACGAACTCGACCGAGTCGCCGTCGACGATCGCGCGGTAGTGCCGCACCGCCGGTTCGGCGCCCTCACGCAGGTAGACGACCTTCTCGGTCCAGTCGGTGCCTTCCATCCGGCCTTCCTGACGGCTGGGGTAGCGCTCCAGCACGGTGCCGTCGGGGGCGAGCACGGTGTAGGTGCCCTCCCACACTCCGGACATGTCGCGCAGGATGTCGGCGATGGTCATCGTTCCTCCGTCTGGGTGGGGGTGCCGTCGTAGTACCAGGGGCGGATGCCGGCGCTGCCCCGCATGAGCAGGGCGCGGCGGCGGAGGAAGCGCCGCACGGACGGCGGCCCCATGCGGGACGCGCCGAGCCCGGACGACTTGAAGGAGTTCTTCTCCGCTTCGGGGAACATGCCGGTCAGGCAGACGTCGTTGACGCTGACCGCCCCGGCCTCCAGCCGGTGCGCGACCGGGGCGGCCTGCTCGGCGGTGGCGGCGAAGACGGCCGCGCTCAGCCCGAACTCGGTGTCGTTGGCGAGCGTGACGGCCTCGTCCTCGCCGTCGAAGGGCATGATCGGGATGATCGGGCCGAACGTCTCCTCGCGCATCACCCGCATGGAGTGGTCGACGCCGGTCAGCACGGTGGGCCGCAGATAGGCGCCGCCGCCGAGATACTGGATCGTGCCGCCGGTCCGGATCACGGCGCCCTTGGCGACGGCCTCCTCCAGTTGCTCGCGGATGACGTCCACCTGGGCGTCGCTGATGATCGGCCCGATCTGGCCGTCGCCGATGTCCGGGTACGCGAGCTCGACCTGTTCGGCCTTGGCCACCAGCGCCTCGGTGAACTCCTCGACCACCGCGCGGTCCACGTACACCCGCTCGATGGACATGCAGGAGTGGCCGGAGTTGATCGTCGAGCCCCACAGGATGGCGGAGGAGGCGGCGTCCAGGTCGGCCGAGGCGGTGACGATCGCCGGGTCCTTGCCGCCCAGCTCAAGGAAGGCGGGGATGAAGTGCTCGGCGGCCGCGCGGCCCACCGCGCGGCCGGTGCGCACGCTGCCGGTGAAGCACACCGCGTCGGCCACCGCGACCATGGTGGCGCCGGTGGCGCCGTCGCCCTCCACCACGGTGAGTACGCCCGCCAGCTCCTCGACCTCGGCCACGCACGCGCGCAGCACGGGGATGAAGCGCGGCGTCACCTCGCTCGGCTTCAGCAGCACCGCCGACCCGGCCAGCAGGGCGGGCACCGCGTCGATGAGGGCGAGCTGGAACGGGAAGTTCCACGGCGAGATCACCGCCACGACCGGGTACGGCACCAGGTCGCCGGTTACATGCACGTCGGGGTCGGCGGTGGGGGCCGGATCCTCCGGGGCGAAGGCGGCTTCGGCGTACCGGCAGGTGCGCTCGATGCTGGTCAGCACCGAGTCGACCTCCAACTGCGAGACCCAGCGGCGTCCCGTGTCGGTCTCCAGCCGGGCGACCAGCTCGTCGCGGTGCCGGGTGACCGCGTCGCCGAACGCGCGCAGCGCCTCGGCGCGCCGCTCGACCGGCTGGGCGGCCCACGCGCTCTGGCGGGCGCGCAGCGCGCCCGCGGCGGCGATGATCTCGTCGTCGCCCGCGGCGACGATGGTGTGGTCCGGGGTGCCGGTGCGGGGGTTCCGGACGTGGATCTCCCTGGGCATGTCGCCTCCTCAGATGAGGCCGTCGCCGGCCAGCCGTTCGATGACGGCACGCTGGGTGGTCACGAAGTGCTCTCGCCCGGTCTCGCCGGGCCGTACCGTGTCGGGCGGGTAGAAAGAGGTGCGGGCGTAGCTGGCCGCGTAGAGCTCGAACCGCTGGCGGGGGAGCAGGTTCATCATCTCCGGGGTCCTGCGGGCCCGGCGCAGCGCGGCCAGGTCGATCTCCGCGTTGGCGGCCATCGTCTCGCCCTGACCGGCCTTGGCCAGCACGAGGCCGCGGTGGTCGACGATCTGGCTGCCGCCGTCGCCGGAGGCCGCGGGCATGCCGGTGCCGTACAGGCCGCCGGTGTTGGCGGAGACCACGTACGCGCCGTTCTCCACGGCGCGGGCCAGCTTGGCCACGTTCTTCGGCGAGAGGAGCGCGCTGCACACCTCCGACGAGCTGTGCAGGAACACCTCCGCGCCGCGCATGGCCAGGCAGCGGGCCACCTCGGGGAAGAGGATCTCCTCGGAGGCGATCGCGGCGAGCGTGCCGATCTCGGTCCTGGCGACGGGGAAGAGCGCGTCCTCGCCGTAGACGGCCAGGTAGCGGTCCAGGATGTCGTGCGGGGTCACGGCGTACATCGAGTTGAGCCGCCGGTAGCGGAGCACGGTCTCGCCCGCCGGGTCGAAGACGACCGACGCCTGGAAGTAGACGCCCGGGAAGTGCTCGTCCGTCTCGTATCCGTTGACGCACAGGAAGACGCCCGCGTCCCTGGCGATGTCCGCGAGCCGGGCGTACTCCGGGCCGCCCGGCGCCAGGGCGGCGCGGTCGCACCACTCCTGGAACGGCTCCCCGATGGGGTGGCCGGTCAGCAGGTACTCCGGCAGGACGACCAGCCGCACGCCGGGGCCGACGAACCGCTTGGTCGCGGTGACCTGCTCGTGCACGCGGTCGACGGCGGCCCGTATCTGGTCGCGGGCGGCGGCCGCGCTCTCGGCGCGGTTGACGGCATGACAGGCGGTCTGCAGGGCGACAGCACGGTACGCGGTCGCGGGCGGATCCTGGGACACCCGATGCTCCTGTTCCACTCCATGAAACGGCGTTTCTGGTTTCTACAGGTTGGACTATAGGAAGCGCGCCGCGCAAGAGGAGGGAACCGTCCAACCTGCGACATCATTGACAGTCAGCGACATCCCGCCTTAGTTTGAAACACCGTTTCGAGGGACGGAACAGTCTCGATCTGCGGAGGTGCGGCTTGTCGCTGGGAGCGATCGTCGAGGCGGTCATCGCCTGCAGGGATGTCGGAGCGTCGGCCGCCTTCCATGCCAGAGCCTTCGGGCTCGACGTGCTGGCGGACGACGGGCGGGAGGCGCTGCTCGGCGTCGAGGGCGTGGACACCGGCCGGATCCGCCTCGTGCCCGGCGCGGACGCGCCCGACCCCCAGCTCTGGGACGTCGGCCCCCGCCTGCTCGGCATGTACTCACGTGACCTGGCGCGCACCACCCGGCTGATCGACGAGGCGGGCGGCAGGTCCAGGGAGATCGTGACCTACCCGTACGGAGCCGCGTCCCTGACCGAGGCCGTGGCCCTGGGCGCGGACGGCGTGTGGTGGACGCTGCCGCAGGCGGGCGCCGGTCACCGGCCCAGCCCCGCGCTGGAGCGCGACCCCGGCCGCCTGCACGGCGAGCTGCACACCGCCGTCATCGTGCCGCGGGACCACGACGCCGCGCTGGCCTTCTTCACCGCGGGCGGCGGGCTCAAGGTGCTGTTCGACGGGGAGATGAGCGGCCCGCCGTTCGACCGGATGACGGGCATGCCGGCGGACGCGAGCCTGCGGCTGTCGTTCCTGGTCTCCGCCGACCAGGCTCCGGCCCGGCTGGAGATCATGTCCTTCACCGGCGTCGACGCGGCCGACCTGTCGGACCGGCCGCTCGGCCTGCGGCGGGTGGTGTTCGCCGCGGACGACCCGGCGGCCATGGCCGCGGAGCTGGAGCGTCACGGCGGCGAGCGGCTGGGCGAGCTGCTCCTGCGCGGTCCCGCTGGGCTGGAGATCCAGCTGACCGGAGGCGCGTGATGAGCGCGGGGAACGGTGGCGCGAACGGCGCGGGGAACGGTGGCGCGAACGGCGCGGGGAACGGTGGCGCGAACGGCGCGGGGAACGCGGAGGATCTGGGGCGTTACGACGTCATCGTGATCGGTGCGGGCGGGGCCGGGATGTGCACGGCGATCGAGGCCGCCGCCGCGGGCGCGAGCGTGCTGGTGCTGGAGAAACAGAGCCGGATCGGCGGGATGCTGCACATCGCCAACGGCGAGTTCAGCGGGGCCGGGACCCGCCGCCAGCGCGAGCGCGGCATCGACGACAGTCCCGAGCGCCACTTCGAGGACGTACTGCGCCTCTCCCACGGCAAGGTGGACGAGAAGCTGGCCTGGAAGTCGGTCAAGGCGCAGGGCGAGACCGTCGACTGGCTCGACGGCCAGGGCTTCGACTTCCATCCCGACACCCCTGGCCTGGTGCACGGGCACGAGGTGTACTCGGTGCCGCGCACGTACTGGGGCGTCAAGAGCGGCCTGTCGGTGGTGAAGCCGCTGAAGCGGCGGCTGGAGGAACAGATCGAGGCCGGCCGCGTACGGCTGCTGCTGAACACCCGCCTCACCGGCGCGATCGTCGACGCCGCCGGCCGCGTCACCAGCATCACCGCGACCACCGCAGGCGGCGCGACCACCGCGACCAGCGCGACCGCCGCAACTGGGGCGGCCACCGCAACTGGCGCGACCACTGCGCCCGGCGCGACCACTGCGCCCGGCGCGACCACCGCGCCCGGCGCGCCTGCCGCGACCACCGCGCCCGGCGCGCCTGCCGCGACCGCTGTAGGCGGTGACGTCGTCGCGCATGGGGGCGCGGTCGTGCTGGCCACTGGCGGCTATGACGCCAACCCCGGCCTGCGCAATCGCTTCCTGCCGGTCGGCTGTGAGAGCGCGCTGATCGGCTGTCTGCCGCATGCCACCGGTGACGGCCTGGAGCTGGCGATGGGGCTCGGCGCGCAGGTGAGCCGCGACGGTTACTTCATCCCCGTGATGGGGCTGATCCCGGACCCGGGTCAGGAGGGCTTCGCGGTCGACTACCGTGAGGCGTTCATCGAGGTCGCGCCCGCGTACCGGACCCCGTACGAGATCTGGGTGAACGACCGGGGCGAGCGGTTCGTCGCGGAGGACGGCACCAGCCCGGAGCACCGCGAGCGGGCGCTGCTGGAGCAGCCGCGGATCGCCATGCACGTCGTGTGGGACCGGGCGATCGCCGAGACGGCCGAGCCGCTGATCCGCAACGGCGCCGGCGACTGGACCCGCGAGCGGATGCTGGCCGAACTGGAGCGCGGCCGGTGGATCGCCGTCGCCGACACCCTTGAGGAGCTGGCCGCGAAGCTCGGCGTCGCTCCCGGCGGCCTGGCGGCCACCGTGGAGAGGTACAACGCCGCGGTGCGGGCCGGCCGCGACGACGACTTCGGCCGCACCACGCTGCCGGCGCCGATCGAGCGGGCGCCGTTCTACGGGATCACCACGGTCGGGGCCTCCATTCTCAGCCGCGACGGGCTGCGCGTGAACGAGGACCTGGAGGTGCTGACCGAATCCGGCGCACCCCTCCCCGGGCTCTACGCGGTCGGGGAGATCCTCGGCAACAACGTGTTCGCCGGGGACAACTACGTCGGCGGCATGAGCGTGACACCGGCGATGACGCTCGGCCGCGAGCTGGGCGCCAGGCTGGGGGCGGGCCGATGAGCGCGCCGATCGGGAGCATCACGGCGGCGGTGCTCGGCGTCGCCGACTTCGGGCCGCACCTGGACTTCTACTGCGGCGAGCTGGGGTACGCGGTGGCGGCCGAGGGCGTGGTCGAGGCCGCCACCGCGGACCGGCTGTGGGGAGAGGGCGCCGGCGACGTGGAGGTGCGCTCGCTGGCCGCGGCGGGCGCCGCCACCGGCCGCATCCACCTGCTCAAGGTGAACGACCCGGTGGCGTCCGCCGTCCACCCGCACACGCTGGACCTGGGCGTGGCCGGCATCAACCTCTACACCCGCGACATCGCGGCCTCGTACGAGCGGCTGCGGGCGGCGGGCCATCCGTGGATCAGCCCACCGCAGGCGTACGACGTGCCCGTGGGGGAGCGGACCGTCCAGGTCGTGGAGGGTTACTGCCTCGGGCCCGGCGGAGTCCCCGTGGTGTTCGTCGAGCCGGCCGGTCCGCGTCCCACGGCCGCGTGGCTGGCGGACCCGGAACGGCGGCACACGGAGCTGACCTCCGTGGTCTGCCACGTGCCCGACTTCGAGGCCGAGCTGCGTTTCTGGGCCGCGCTCGGCATGTCCGCCGGGTACGACGTGACGTTCGCCGCGCCGGGCCTGGACACGATGGCCGACCTGCCGCCGGGCACCCGGCTCAGGCTGGCTTTCCTGGCGGGCCCGGACGGCGGCACGACCCGTATCGAGATGATTCGGGCCGACCGGCCCAGAGTGGATCGGCGTTCCGCTCAGCGGCCCGCACACGGGCTCGGGCACACCGCCTGGTCCGCGCGTACGGACGATCTGGACGAGGCCGTGGCCCGCGCCGCCGGCGCCGGAGGGCGGGTCCGATGTCGGCCGTTCGCCGCGGCCACACCGCTGCACGGCACATCGCGGCTGGCCATGGTGGAGACGCCGAACGGCGTCCACGTGGAGCTGTGGCAACCGCGACATGTTTCGGATCGTTAAACATCAGACGTATCCGTTGACATCGGGACAGCCGCATTTCTAGGCTCCGTGTAACGCTGTTCCGCACATTGGAATTACTGGCTCGGGGGCATGAGAACAAGGAGGTGGCACATGCGTGGGACCGGACTTCGCTGGATCTCTGCGGCTGCCGTCAGCGCGCTGGTGCTCACCGGCTGTGCGAGCAAGGAAGAGCGCGCCCAGTCCGCCGGCGAAACGGGAAACGCCGGCTGGAGCGCGGGCGCCGACACCATAAAGATCGGGCTCATCGCCCCGATGACCGGCGCGTACGCGATCCTGGGCATCCTCCAGGAGAACTCCATCAGGGTGGAGATGGACCGCGTCAACGAGGCCGGCGGCGTCGGGGGAGCCAAGCTGGAGCTCGTCGTCCGCGACACCGCGCTCGACCCGGCCAAGGCGGTGCAGGCCAGCAACGAGCTGGTCGGCGACAGCCAGGTGCACTTCGTGGTCGGGCCCTCGCTGTCGGCCTTCTACAACGCGTCCAAGAACATCTTCGAGACCAACCGCAAGCTCAACTGCCAGCCGGGCGTCGGCACCGGCGACTTCGGTTCGCTGAAGTACGGCTTCCGCTCGCAGGACCCCAACAACCTGAGCGTCGAGAAGCTGGTGGAGTACCTCAAGGCCAAGGGCGTCAGCTCGGTCGGGCTGGTCTACGAGGCCGACGACACCGGCAAGGCCATGGACGGGTACCTCAAGGAGTACGGCCCCAAGTACGGCGTCGAGTACAAGGGCTACCAGGAGACCCGCAACGACGACCAGTCCCACCGGCCCTACGTCGACGCGCTCAAGGACGCCGGCGCGATCATCGTCTCCAGCAACGCCAGCGGCGCCAAGACGATGGCCGCCGCTGCCGAGTCGGGCTACAAGGGCGTGATGGCCGGCACCTCAGGGTTGCAGAACGTCTCCTTCCTCGACGCCGCCCAGGACATGGCCGTCGGCTCGGTCTTCGCCGCGGGCAACGTAGAGTTCAACATCCGCGACCGCGCCACCTGGAAGCCCGGCTACCGCGCCCACGTGGAAGCCGTCGAGAAGAAGTACGGAGTGGTCGAGGGGCCGAAGTCGGGGGCCAAGATGCCCAAGGGCACGGCCATCGCCGGAGACTGCATCGTCGCCTTCGCCGCGGCGGCCGAGAGCGCCAAGTCGCTCGACGCGGACAAGCTCGCCACCGCCATGGAGCAGCTGAACATCCCCGACACCGAGACCGCCTCCGGCAACACGATCAAGCCGGCGGACCACGAGTTCTACCACATGGAAGACATTCACGTTTACCAGTGGGACAAGGACGCCGACGGCTGGTTCGTCACCGACGTCACACCTCAGTCCTGAGTCACCTGAAAGCCCCTGAGAGGAAGACCCCCGTGATGACGGTCACCACTGGTCGCAAGCTGCTGGCGCTGGCGAGCGCCACCCTGCTGCTCACCGCCTGCGCGAGCAAGGAAGAACGAGCCGGAGTCGAGCAGGCGGCCTCCGGCAGCGGCTGGAGCGCCGGCATGCCGGTCGTGAAGGTCGGGCTCATCGGCCCGGTGACGGGCGCGTTCGCCGTCGCGGGCATCTCCATGGAGAACTCGGTCAGGGTCGAGATCGACCGGCTCAACGCCGAGGGCGGCGTCGGCGGCGCCAAGTTCGAACTGGTCGTCCGCGACACCGCGCTCGACCCGGCCAAGGGGGTGCAGGCGGCCAACGAGTTCGCCGGTGACGACAGCGTGGGGCTGGTGATCGGCCCGGCCTTGTCGGCGTTCTACAACGCCGCCAAGCCCGTCCTGGAGAACGCCAAGAAGATCAACTGCCAGCCGATGGTCGCCACCGGCGACTTCACCTCGGTCAAGTACGGCTACCGGGCCCAGGACCCCGTCTCCCTGGACGTACAGAAGATCGTCGAGCACCTGAAGGCTGAGGGCATCACGTCCGTCGGCATCGTGTACGAGGGGGACGACGCGGGCAAGGGCACCGCAGCCGAGATCCAGAAGCAGGCCGAGGCCGCCGGGCTCACCTTCGCGGGCTTCCAGGAGACCCGCAACGACGACCAGTCGCACCGCGCGTACGTCGAGAACCTCAAGGACGCCGGCGCGATCTGGATCTCCAACTCGGCCGGCGGCGCCAAGACCATGGCCGCCGCCAGCGAGACCGGCTACAAGGGGCTCATCGTCGGCGGCTCCGGCGCCCGCAACATCTCCTTCGTCGAGGCGGCCGGTGACGCCGCGGACGGCGCGATCTTCAGCGCCACCTACTACCCGTACCCGGGCAAGGAAGGCCGCGACACCTGGAAGCCCGGTTACCGCGCGCACATCGAGGAGATCGAGAAGCGGTTCGGCAAGAACACCGGCCCGAAGACCGGCGCCGAGTCGCCCAAGGCGGCCGAGATCGCCGCGGACTGCGTGCTCGCCTACGCCAAGGCCGCCGAGCAGGCCCAGTCGATCGACCCGGACAAGGTCGCGGCCACGCTCGACTCGATTGAGATCTCCGACCAGGAGACGCCTTCCGGCAACTCCATCAGCCCGGACAAGCACGAGTTCTTCGGCATCGACGACATCCACGTCTACCAGTGGAAGAAGGACGCCGACGGCTGGCACACGGTCGAAATCGGCAAGTGACCGGATGGAGCGCCGTTTCGTCACGGTGAACGGCCGGCAGGTCCATTACGCCCGCGCCGGGCGCGGCCTGCCGGTCGTCCTTCTCCACGCCTCTCCCGGCGACTGGCGGCCGCTGCGCGAGCTGGCCGCCGAGCTGGCCCGCTCGTTCACGGTGTACGCGCTCGACACGCCGGGGCACGGCGGCTCCGACCCGCTCCCGGCGCCGGACCCGGACATGGCCGGCTACGGCGCGGCCCTCGGCGAGACGCTGACCGCGCTCGGGCTGGATCGGGTCCATCTGTACGGGACGCACACGGGGGCCAAGATCGCCCTGTCCCTCGCGGCCGCGCGGCCGGAGCTGGTGGCCTCGCTCGTCCTCGACGGGGTCGGGGTGTCCACTCCCGAGGAGCGGGCCGACCAGCTCGCCCACTACCTGCCGCCGGTGGAGCCGCGGAGCGACGGCGGCCATCTGGTGGCGGCGTGGCACCAGGTGCGCAACATGTTCCTGTACTGGCCCTGGTACGACGAGCGCGCCGCCTCCCGGCTGACCGCCGCCCCGCCGCCGGCCTCGTACCTGCACGAGGTGACCACGGGGCTGCTGGAGGCGGGGGCGAACTACCCGCTGGCCTACCGCGCGGCCTTCACCTGCGACCCGGTCCCGCTGCTCGCCCGGCTGACCGTCCCCACCCTGGTCCTGGCATCCCCCGCCGACCCCCTCCACGCCCACCTGGCACGCCTTCCCGCGCACCGGCTCCAGCTGGAAACCTCCGCCTCCGGCACCCCGGCACTGGCGTCCCGCATCCACACCCACGCGACATCCCACACACCATCCGGCGCTGCGTCGTCGTCCTGTACGGCCCCATCCGGCGCGGGATCATCACGCGCAGCCTCGTCTGGTGCGGTCCCGCCCAGTACGGCCGGGCGCGTAGAAGGCGTGAGCCGTCGGTACGTACCGACCCGGCTTGGGCAGTTGCTCGTCAGGGCGGCCGGACCGGCCGACGGGTCAGGGCGGCCGTTGGTGATCCTGCCCCCGGCCCCCGCCTCCGGTCGAGCCGTCACGGACCTGCTCACCGAGGTAGGCCGCCACCGCCCGGCCTTCGCCCTCGACCTACCGGGAACCGGCGACTCGGACCTGGCCGCCTGGCCCGGACCAGGCCCGCGCGACGGCCTGCCGGGGACCGGCGGGTCCTATCTGGCCGCCGAAGCCGGATCCGGGCTGCGTGACGAGATCGTTCTGGCTGTCGGGGACGCTCTCGACGCGCTCGGGGTCGACGGCGTTGACATCTATGGGATCGGAGCCGGTGCGGTGGTGGCCGTCGCTGTCGCTCGGCTGGGTCCCGGGCGGGTGCGGGCGCTGGCGCTGGCCGGCCTGCCTGACCCGGCCGTGCTGACCGAAAGTGAGGCTTGCGCGCGTACCCCTGACCTGGTGCCCGACGAGCACGGCACGCACCTGCTCAGGGCCTGGCACCTGGTGCGGGACGGCGGGCTGGGCACGGGCCTGCCCGAACTGCCCGGCGGCCGGCCGGACCTGGCCGAGCTGCACCGCAGGACGCTCGACCTCGCAAGGTCGTGGCGGACCTACGCCGCCGCCTTCAGGGCCGTCGCCGCGTGGCCAGGCGAGCCGCCGGTGCCGGTGGTCGCCGCCGACCCGGTCTGGGATCCGTTCACGGCCGGGGCCGTGCGCGCGGCGCCCGGCCACGACGGGACGGGCGGCGTCGCCTCCCTGCTGAAAGCCCTGGACGACGCGGCCGGGTGAGCCGGCGCGTCCGCGAGAAGGAGAAGTGCACCGTTGAGCAGCCGCTACCGGCACGGAGTGATCCATTACATGGGTGACGGGGTGGGGGTGCGCGGCCGCGAGGAGTGGACGCTCACCGCCGCCGAGGACGGCACCCGCACGCTGCGCGCCCACTGCCGCATGTTCGACACGGACATCGAGCGGGACGTCGTGCACACCGCGTCCGCCGGGTTCCGGCCGCTGCGGTCCTTCGTCAGCCACCGGGTGGGCGGCGCGTTCCTGGGCGAGGGATGGTTCGTCTTCGGCGAGGACACCCTGGAGTCGGAGCTGCTGCTCAGGGACGAGGGCAGGGTGTCGCAGCGGGTCCCGCTGGCCGGGCCGCCGCCGTTCTTCGTGCCGCACGCGGTGTGCTGCGACGCCTGGATCGTCCCCGCGTACGACCTCGCCGCCGGCGGCCCGCAGCCGCTGACGGGCGGGTTCCGCTCCTCGCCCCGCCCCAACGGGGCGACCGGGCCGTACGCGGACGAACTGGGCGACCTCACCGCCACCCTGGTCGGCGAGGAGACGATCACCGTGCCCGCCGGCACCTTCCCCACCCGGCACTTCCTGCTGACCAGCGACGGCGGGGCCGAGGAACACCTGTGGACGAGCACGGACGGGGACTGGCTGCTGATCCGCCTCCGCTCCGACCGCCTGTCCTCCTCCTACGAGCTGGTGGAGCTGCGCGACGGCGGGTGATCAGGAGGCCGGGAGCTGTCCCAGGTCGAGCCGGGTGACCACGGCCGCGCCGCGCAGGCGGAGCAGGTCGCGCACCAGGTCGCCCACCACGGACGCCTCCAGCCGGTCAGGATCGGCCCGGCTCGACAGCTCGCTCTTGACCATGGCCGCCACCACCAGGTCGGTCACCTTCACGTGGCGGCCCGCCAGCTCCTGCCGGAGGGTGTCGGACAGGCCGAGCAGGCCGAACTTGGAGGCCGAGTACGCCGCCCCCGTCGGGTAGCCGCGCAGGCCCGCGCCGGAGTTGACGTTGACGATGTGGCCGCGCTCGCCCGCCACCGGCTCCTGGCCGGTCATCTGCCGGGCGGCGGCGCGGGCGCACAGGAAGGCGCCGGTCAGGTTCGCGTCGACGGTCTCCCGCCACGCCTCGTCGTCCAGGTCCACGATCTCGGCCTTGCGGAAGACGCCCGCGTTGTTGACCAGCACGTCGAGCCGCCCGTACGAGGCGACCACCCCGGCGACCGCGGCGTCCACCCGCTCGGTCACGGTCACGTCGAGCGGCACGCCGACGGCCTCGCCGCCCGCGGACCGGATCTCCCCGGCCGTCTCGGCCACCCGACCGGCCCGCCGCCCGGCGCAGACCACGGCGTAGCCGTCGGCGCCCAGGGCCAGGGCCACGGCCCGGCCGAGCCCGCTTCCCGCGCCGGTGACCAGCGCGACCCGTCTCACCCGCACTGGTAGAACTCCAGGACCTCGCCGTCCGGCCCGAAGAAGGACTGGACGAGCGCGGAACCGTACGGCGGCAGGTCCACCTCGACGGGCGGGCAGACGGGCTCCGCGCCGAGGCCCGTGACCAGCGCGGACGTGGCCGCCAGGTCGTCCGTCTCCAGGGAGGCCGACAGGATGCCCAGGTTGGGCGGCACGGCCGCGTCGCGCTGCTGCCTGCCGGGGAACCCGACGTACTGGGCGATCTCCACCCGGCCGTTGACCGTGCCGCCCGGCATGAACAGGTTGATGTTGTGCAGCCCGGTGCCCGGCGGCAGGCGGAAGAACGACTCCATGTTCTCGATCAGCTTGTCGTACAGCACCTCGTAGCCGAGCGCGGTGTAGAACGCGGCGGCGCGGCGGGCGTCGCTCACGTGGATCGCGACGGTCTGCAGCTCGCTCGGCCGGCCGTCGTACCCGGCGAGCGGGCTGGTCGGCCCCGGCTCCAGCTGGAACACGTCGAGCACGACGCCGTCCGGATCGTAGGAGAGCGAGTCCCAGGCGGACAGGTCCTCCATCACGGTCCAGCGGGTCGGCTGCGACTTCTGCCGGCCGCCCGCCGCCACCAGCCGTGCCACGGCGGCGTGGAGGTCGTCGACCCTGATGTTGAGCGCGTAGTGGCCGTAGTCCTGCGGGCGGGCGTACTCCCCCCAGTACGGGCGGCCGGGGGCGGCGAACTGGACCAGGCGCAGCAGCCCGGTCGTCGCCCCCTCCGGCCCCATGACCACGGCCCTGCCGGTGAGCCCGGCCGGCATCTGCCAGGCGGCCTCGGCGGCGGGGCCGCGCACCTCCGCCTCGGCGTGCGGGACGTACCCGAAGGTGTCCGCGTAGAAGGCGCGGGAGCGATCCAGGTCGGACACGGCGACGGTCGTCACCCGCAGTTCGCTGATCACGGGGTGTTCCCTTCCTCCCGGTGCGCCACGAGGTGCACCCGCTCTCCTTCGGACCCGTACGCCACGAACGACCGGCGCCCGGCCAGCGGCCCGGTCCCCGGCACGGCCGGGTCGGTGGCGCGGTGCCCGCCCGCCAGCACGGCGGCGTGCGCCGCGTCCAGGTCGGCGCAGGCGTAGCTGACCAGGCCGGTGCCGCCGGGCAGCCCTGCCGGGTCGAGGTTCGCGGCCGGGTGGCCCTGCAGCTCGATCGCGCCCCGGCCGGTGCCCTCGCGGCCGCTCTTGAGCAGGCTCATGCTGACCGGGGTGCCGCCGGGGATGCCCCAGGCGCGGTGCAGCGGGCCTTCGGTGAAGTCGGCGGCCATCAGCGCGGGCATGCCGAGGCTCCCGCCGTACAGCCGCCGCGCCGTGTCGTGGTCGTCGGTGCGCAGGTGCACCTCGAAGACCGGGCCGGTGCCCCGGCGGGCGCTGGGGAAGCTGCGGCCCTGCGGCTCGGTGAGGCCGGTGGTCAGGATCAGGTGGGTGCCCCAGGGCATCCGCCACACGCCGGAGCGGTGCACGTTGCTGCCCAGCTCCGACAGGTCGGTGGTGAACGGCTCGGCCACGGGCCGGACGCCGGGCCAGCCGGCCAGCCGCCCGGCGGCCGCGTCGACGTCCTCGACGACCAGCTCCACCGAGTCCCAGCCGCGCGGCAGCGCCCGCGTGACCGGCCGCGCCTCGCCCTCGACCAGGCAGACCATCCCGTACGGGAAGCCGGGCGGTCCCAGCAGCGCCCACGGCCGCCCGGCCCATCCGCCGAGCCCGGCCTCCGCGGCGAGTGTGCCGCTCGCGCGGGATTCGAGACCGAGGACGCTCCGCAGGCGCTCCTCCGTGGCGTCGAGGCCGGGAACCTCGATCCAGACGCAGGCCAGCTCCTCCACCAGCGGGACGTCGCTCATCGCAGCGGGTTCTCGCCCTCCGGCCACCAGTCGCCGGCGCCGTAGGGGTCGGCCAGCGGCTGCGAGCCGTGCTCGTGCACGATGCGCCAGGTGTCGTCCTCGCGGCGCACCAGCCAGGTCATCCGCATCCGGAGCCTGCCCTGCTTGCCGTCGCCCTCGATGTCGTAGTCGATGACGCCCGCGACCTGGGCCAGCGTGTCGGCCTCCCAGCAGAACGGGCCCTCCACCCAGCGGAAGCCGTGGATCCGGATGGGCGCCTTGAAGTAGGCCTCCCAGCCGGCCTTGATCCGGTCGCCGCCGTGCGTGGTCCAGCGGGGACCCTCGACGAAGACGTACGCGTCGTCGGCGGGGGAGAAGGTGTCGAGGACGCCCTCCAGTCGCCGCTCGATGACGGAGGTGAGCATGGCCTCCGCCGTGCCGACCGGTGTTCTCATGGATCCGCCTCCCCGATCATTCCGCTACTCGGAACGGTGTTTCGAAGACCCTAATTGTCTGATGTATCCCGGTCAAGGTGCACCACGGCCTTGCCGGTGTTCAGGCCCGACATGAGCCGGATGAAGGCGGCGGGCGTGGACTCCAGGCCGTGGTGCTCGTCCTCCAGGAAGCGGAGCCGCCCCTCGGTGAGCAGCTTCCCCACCCGGTCGGCGAACCGCGGGCGCAGGTCGAAGTGGTCGTACACGACCAGCCCGTGCACGGACGCCCGCGCCCGCATGACCGCCCCGGCGGGCAGGACCGTCTCGCCCGCCTCGTTCGCGTGGTCGGGCAGGCCGGCGAGCGCCACCCGGGCGTGCGGGGCGAGCCGGTCCGCCACCCCGCGCAGCACCTCGCCGCCCGCCATGTGCAGGTAGCCGTCGACGCCGTCGGGGCAGGCCTCCGCGAGCGCGTCGGCCCAGCCGGGGTCATGCCGGTCGACGGCCGCCGCGTAGCCGAAGAAGTCCGTGGCCAGCTCGCACTTGGCCGGCCCGCCGACGATCGCCACCGTGCGCGCGCCCGCGAGGCGGGCGAGCTGCCCGGCCACGCCGCCGACGGCTCCGGTGGCCGAGGAGACGACGACGGTGTCGCCGACCGCCGGCCGGATCAGCCGGGTGATCGCGGCGTACGCGGTGAGTCCGGGCGTGCCGAGCGCCCCGAGCACGGCCGTACGGGGGACGCCGGGCGGCACGGCGACCGGACGGAGCGACTCCGCGGGCACCGTGGCGTACTCCTGCCAGCCGGTCTCGGCCACCACCCACTCGCCGGTGCCCACCACCCGCGCGACGGCCCTGCCGGGCACCAGGTCACCCGGGTGGATCGGCGGGTGGCCCAGGTTGCGGCCGGTCATGGCGCCGCGGACCCACGGGTCGAGCGACAGGTGGACGGCCCGGACCAGCACCTCGCCGGGGCCGGGCGAGGTCACCGGCACGGTCTCCAGCCGGAAGTCCTCCTCGGCGGGCACTCCTTCCGGCCGGCGGGCCAGGACGATCCTGCGCACGCTCTCCGGGGGTGGGCTGGTGCTGGTCATGGGGGCTCCCTTCACGTGGAGCATCAGGGTTTCATGTTGAAACACCGTTTCGCTAGAGGGAATCCGGAGTCGTGGTGATCCCGCATGGCGGGTTACGCTGTGGCCGTGCCGACCGACCGCGCCGCTGCTCCGGCGTACCAGGACCTGGCGAGCCGGCTGAGGGAGCAGATTCTCGCCGGCCAGTTGAAGCCCGGCGACCGGCTCCCGGTGGAGCCGGAGCTGTGCGCCATGTACGGCGTGAGCCGCAGCACGGTGCGCGAGGCGCTGCGCGTCCTCTCCAGCGAGGGCCTGCTGGTCACCCGCAGGGGGGTGGCCGGGGGCAGTTTCGTGGTCCATCCCGACCCCGAGCACATCAAGCACTACCTGCGCTCCAGCTTCGCGCTGTTCACCGACGCCGGCTCGGTGGCCAACCTGCTGGAGGTCCGGTGCCTGCTGGAGGTGCCCGCCGCCGGGCTGGCCGCCGAGCGCAGGTCCCCCGAGCAGCTGGAGGCCCTGCGGCGGTCCCTGGTCAAGCCGCGCCGCGACCGGGGGCGCGGGTTCGCCGCCAACCGGGGCTTCCACGAGGTGCTGCTCGCCGCGGCGGGCAACCCGCTGCTGACCGCCGTGACCGCGCCCGTGTTCGGCGTGCTGGAGAGCAGGTTCGCCCGCGACGAGGCGGCGTCCGACTTCTTCGAGCGGGTCGACCGCGACCACCGGGAGATCTTCGGGGCCGTCGAGTCCGGCGACCGCGAGGCCGCCGAGAGGGCTCAGCGCGAGCATCTGGAGCATCTGCGCGAGACCTACACGCGCATCGACAGGGAGCGCCGCCAGAACGGCGACTAGACGAAACGTCGTTGCGTAGAGCGGAACACCGCCTTGACCCTCGAATGGTCTGACGTTTAGGCTCTGGCTGTCAGCGTGAGGCCAGAGCGAGGAAACGTCATGAGTGTCAAACCGGGCTGGCAGGGCCGGTACTTCGAGGACTTCGAAGTCGGGGACGTGTATCAGCATCCACTCGGCAGGACCGTCTCCGAGGCGGACAACACCTGGTTCACGCTCCTCACGATGAACACCAACCAGATGCACTTCAACGCGGAGTACGCGGCGAAGTCGGAGTTCGGCAAGCCCCTCGTGGTCTCCACCTTCACGGTGGCCATCGCCGTCGGGCAGAGCGTCACCGACCTCACCCAGAACGCCTTCGCCAACCTGGGCTGGACCGACATCCGGATGACCCACCCGGTGTTCGCGGGCGACACGCTGTGGAGCGAGTCGATCGTGCTGGAGAAGCGCGAGTCGGGCAGCCGCTCGCACGCCGGCATCGTCACCGTGAAGACCAGGACGCTCAACCAGGACGGCAAGGAGGTCTGCTCGTTCAAGCGGACCTTCTACGTCTACCGGCGCGGCGCCGAGCAGATCGAGGGCCTGTTCCCGACAGCGGAACAGCCGCTCGCCCTGGAGGACTGAGTGCGCATCACCTACGGCCCGTGGGGCGAGACCCTGGAGGAGCAGGCCGCCGCCGCCCGCGCCGCCGAGGAGGCGGGCGCGGAGGTCGTGTGGGTGCCCGAGCTGCACCGCAGCGCGACCGTGTCGGCCGCGGCGCTCGCCCAGGCCACCGGCACTGCCCGGGTCGGCACCGCGATCGCGCTGGCGTTCACCCGCAGCCCGATGGTGACCGCGCTGGAGGCGCTCGACCTGGACGAGCTGTCCGGCGGCCGGTTCGTGCTCGGGCTCGGCTCCGGGGTCAAGCGGCTCAACGAGGACTGGCACAACGCCCGCTGGGGCAAGCCGGTCGGCCACCTGCGCGAGACCGTCCGCTACCTGCGCCACTTCTGGGAGCACTGCGGCACCGGCGAGCCGATGGTGCTCGAAGGCGAGCACGAGCCGATGCGGATCGTCGGCTACCAGCGCCCCTTCCCGGTCGTCCGCACCCGGATCCCGATCTACCTGGCGGCCGTCGGCCCGGCGATGACCAGGCTCGCCGCCGAGATCGGCGACGGCTGGATCTCCCACGAGCTGTGCTCGCCCTCCTACCTGGCCGAGCGCATCCTGCCGGAGATTGAGGCCGGGCTCGCCAAGGCCCACGTCGATGAGCGCGGCAAGGGGCGCGGCGACCTCGACCTCGTCGTCTCCGCCGCCTGCTCGGTCGACGACGACCCGAAGCTGGCCCGCCGCCGCGCCGCCGGCCTGGTCGGCTTCTACGCGAGCGTGCGCAGCTACGCGGACTTCTTCGCCTTCCACGACCTGGCCGCCGAGCAGGAGGCCGTGATCGAGGCCTTCCGCGGCGGGCGCGGCGCCGACCATCTCGGGGACGTGGTGACCGACCGCATGGTGGACGCTCTCACCCTCGCCGGCACCCACGACGAGGTACGGGAGCGGATCGCCGCCTACGAGGGCCTCGCCGGCTCCGTCAAGCTGACCCCGCCCACGCACGGCCTGCCGGCCGCCGAGACCAGGGCGGCGCAGCGATCCATCATCCGCCTCATCGCCGACATCACGGGAGGACGAGCGTGAGACCGCTGGAAGACGTCCGGATCATCGCCGTCGAGCAGTACGGCGCGGGCCCGTTCGGCAGCGTGCACCTGGCCGACCTGGGCGCCGAGGTGATCAAGATCGAGGACCCGAGGGCCGGCGGCGACGTCGGCCGCTACGTGCCCCCGTACGCCGAGGGCGAGGACTCGCTGTTCTTCGAGACCTTCAACCGCAACAAGCGCAGCCTCTCCCTGGACCTGTCCAGCCCGGAGGGCCGCGCGGTCTTCGAGGACCTCGTCAAGGTCAGCGACGCCGTCTACAGCAACCTGCGCGGCGACGTGCCGGCCAAGATCGGCATCACCTACGACGACCTCAAGCACCTCAACCCGGCCATCGTGTGCTGCTCGCTGACCGGCTTCGGCATGACCGGGCCGCGCAGCAAGGAGCCGGGCTACGACTACGTGCTCCAGGGCCTGGCCGGGTGGATGGACCTCACCGGCGACCCGGAGGGGCCGCCGACCAAGTCCGGCCTTTCGATGGTCGACTACTCCGGCGGGTTCGTGGCGGCCATCTCGCTGCTGGCCGGCCTGCACGCGGCCCGCAGGGACGGGGTCGGCATGGACTGCGACGTCAGCCTGTACGACACCGCCATAGGGCTGCTGACCTACCCGGCGGTCTGGCACCTCAACGCCGGGTTCGTCCCCGAGCGCACCCGTCACTCGGCGCACCCGTCGCTGGTGCCGTTCCAGGCGTTCGAGGCGGCCGACGGGTGGCTGGTGGTCGGCTGCGCCAAGGAGAAGTTCTGGCAGCGGCTCGCCGTGGTGATCGGGCACCCCGAGTGGGCCGGCGACCCGCGCTTCGCCACCTTCGCCGACCGGCGGCGCAACAAGGACGTGCTGCTGCCCCTGCTGGAGGAGATCTTCCGGCGGCGCACGGTCGACGAGTGGCTGAAGCCGCTCTACGCCGCCTCCATCCCGTGCGGCCCGATCAACGACGTGCCCGCGGCCATGAAGGAGGAGCACACCCTCGCCCGCGACCTCCTGGTGGAGACCGAGCACCCGCACTGGGGCACCGTCCGCCAGGTCGCCTCCCCGGTCCGGGTCGGCGCCGACCGTCCCGCCTACCGCCGTGCGCCCCGCCGCAACGAGGACTTCGGCCACGTCGTCCGCGACCTCCTCGGCTACGACGACACCCGGATCGACACCCTCACCAGCGCCGGCGCCTTCGGCCCGCTTCCCGACGGCGACACCACGCCGGCTTCCGGCGGCGCTGTCCCGGCTTCCGGTGGGGACGCCGCGCAGACTTCCGATGGCGAGGCCCCGGCCTCCGGCGGGAACGCCGCGCCGGCTTCCGGCGGCGCTGTCCCGGCTTCCGGTGGGGACGCCGCGCAGACTTCCGGCGGCGAGGCCCCGGCCTCCGGCGGGAACACCGCGTCGGCTTCCGGCGGCGGGGCGGCTGCCTCCGGTGGGGGGGCTTCGGAGGGTGTGGGGGCGGTGGGGTCGTGACCGTCGCGCGTACTCTCGTGGCCTGGGCGCTCGGGCCCGGGCCGGCGGGCGCGCCCGAGGAGGTGCGGGAGGCCGCGTGCAGGCATCTGCTCGACGGGTTCGGCACCGCCGTCGCGGGCGGCCGGGCCGGGGCGGCGGCGCCCGCGATCGCCGTCGCCCGCGGGCTCGGGGGGCCGCCCGAGTCGGGGATTCCCGGGACCGGGGGGCGCGGGTCGGCGGTGGCGGCGGCGCTGGCCACCGGGACGCTCGTGCACGCGCTCGACTTCGACGACACGCACGCGGGCGGGCTGGTGCACGCGACCGCCGCGGTGCTGCCCGCCGCGCTCGCCGTCGGTGAGCAGACCGGCGCGAGCGGCGCCGAGACGCTCGCCGCCGCCATCGCCGGGTACGAGACCGTGTGCCGGCTCGGCGCCGCCGCGCCGCACGCCTTCCACGCCCGCGGCCTGCACGCCACCATGGCGTGCGGCGTGCTGGCCGCCGCCGTCGTGGCGGCCCGGCTGATGCGCCTCGACCCCGCCACCGCCGTGGACGCGCTGGGCATCGCCGGCAGTCAGGCGGGGGGCCTGCTGGAGTTCCTGTCGACCGGCGCGTCCACCAAGCAGCTGCACCCCGGCCTGGCCTCGGCGTCCGGCATCCTGGCCGCCCGGCTCGCGGCGGCCGGCGCCAGCGGTCCCGACACCGTGATCGAGGGCCCGCACGGCCTCTACGCGGCCCTGGCCGCCCGCCCCGCGGACATCGCCCGCATCACCGGCGGCCTGGGCGAGACGTGGGAGACCACCCGCATCACCGTCAAGCCGTACCCGGCCTGCCAGCTCATGCACGCCACCCTGGACGCCGCCGCCGACGCCCTCCGCGCAGCAGCTCTGGGCGACAAGACCGCCCAGCCGCGTACGACCTCGCACGACGGGGAGACCCGCCCGCCGCGCCCCGGTGAGGAGGCTCGCGCGGGCCGGCCTGGCGACGAGGCCCGTGGGGACCGGCCCGGCGTGGAGGCTCGCGCGGCCCGGCCTGGCGACGAGGCCCGTGGGGACCGGCCCGGCGGGGAAACCCGCGCGGCTCGGCTCGGTGAGGAGGTGGTCGAGGTGATCGCGTATGTGCATCCCGACAGTGCCTCCATCGTGTGCGAGCCCGCCGACCGCAAGGTCGCGCCGCGCACCCCGTACGACGCGAAGTTCTCGCTGCCCTGGAGTGTGGCCGCGCTGCTGCTGGACGGCGAGGTGACGCTCGGCACGTACGAGCCCGGCAGGCTGCGACGACACGACGTCGCCGCGCTCGCGGCCCGGGTCCGCACCGAGGTCACCCCGTTCCCCGGCGTCGCCGCCGACGCGCCCGGCCACGTGCGGTTGCGGCTGGCCGGCGGGCGGGAGGTCGAGGGCAGGGTGCCGAGCAGCGCCGGCGGCCCGGGCAACCCGCTGAGCGAGGCCGCGCTGCTCGCCAAGTTCACCGCCAACGCGGGCGGGCCGTCACCGGAGGCGGACGAGCTGGCCCGCCGGATCCACGCGCTGGCCGCCGAGCCCGACCTGACCGCCATCGCCGCGCTGGCCGACCGGCTCGCGGCCCCGGAGGAGAACGCATGACACTCAACGCCATCCGTCCCGACCACTTCCCCTGGTTCCGCTACGAGGGGTACTCCTTCTCGCTCGGCCTCACGCACGGCGCCGACGCCTGGCTGTCCGGCCACTCGGCCAGCGAGCACGACCCGGAGAGCGGCCGCATGGTGGTCAGGGGCGGCATGACCGACCAGGCCAGGACCGCGTACGCGAAGATCGAGAGGATCCTGGAGGCCGCGGGACTCACCTTCCAGGACGTCACCAAGATCACCGAGAACGTCACCGTCCACGGCCTCGGCCACTACCCGGAGGCCGAGGCCGTCCGGCAGGAGGTCTTCGGCGAGCACCGGCCCGCCGTCAGCACGGTGATCGTGGAGCGGCTGCTGCGCCCGGCGGCGTTCATCGAGATCGAGGTGCACGCGAGCCCCGGCGGGCCCAAGGCCGTCTCCGAGTGCGGGGTGGCCGAGACGGCCGACGGCGCCGTGTTCCTGCCGACCCTGCTGCCCGTCGACGAGCACGGCGCGGTGGTGCACGAGGGCGACCTGGTCGGCCAGTACGCCTACTGCCTGGACAAGGCCGACCGGCTGCTGCGCGGCGCCGGGCTGTCGCTCGACGCCGCCGTGACCACGTACGACTACAGCACCCCCGCCACCCGCGACGTCTACCGGCGCACCCACCGGGCGCGCAAGGAGCGGCTCGGCGGCGCGGGCGTCTACCCGGGCGCGGGCGGCATCCTGATGAGCGAGCTGCACCGGCCTGGCGTGCTCGTCGCGCTGGAGGTCACCGCCTCCCGCCACCCGCTGGAGGCCGTCAACCCCGGCTGGTCCCGCTACGACACGCTCACCTACACGCCCGGCGTCAAGGCCGGCGGCATGCTGTGGATGAGCGGCTTCGCCTCGCTCGACATGGAGACGCAGGAGGTCCTGCACCCCGGCGACGTGGTCGCCCAGGCCGAGGTCACCTACGACGCGATCGGGCAGGTGCTGGCCGCCGCCGGGGCCGGGCCCGAGCACCTGATCTCCACGATCGAGTTCGTCTGCCCGGACGGGCTGGCCGGCTATCGGGGCGTGGCGGGGGTGCGCAAGGAGCGGCTGCGCGAGCCGTGGCCGGCCTCCACCGGCGCGCTCTGCGCCGGCCTGCTGCGGCCGGAGTTCCTGCTGGAGGTCTTCCCCACGGCGGTGCTGCCATGAGCCTGCTGAGCGACGAGCTCCGCGCCATGATCGGCACGGAGGTCACCTACACCGCGCCGGAGGAGCTGGGCCGGGCCGCCATCCGCTACTTCGCCAAGGCAGTCGGCGACGACAACCCGCTCTACACCGACGACGCCTACGCCCGCGAGCACGGCCTCCCGGGCGTGGTCGCGCCGCCGACGCTGATCTGCGAGACCAACCAGTACGCCGACGTGCCGCCCGACGCCGACGGGTACGCGGGCCACGACTGGCACATCGACATCCCGGGCAGCAGGAAGGTGCGCGGCGGCAACACGTACACCTTCCACCGGCACGTCCGCCCGGACGACGTGATCACCGCCACCTGGCGGCTGGAGGGCGCGACCGAGCGCCGCACGTCCGGAGGGCAGGACATGCTCGTCGTCTCCTCCGTCGCCACCTACACCAACCAGGACGGCGACCTGCTCTGCACCAACGAGGAGACCATCATCTACGTCGCGCGGAAGGAGGACCGGTGACAGCACCGCGGGTCACACCCGGCGCGGAGGTGCCGCCGCTGGAGCGGACCATCGACCTGCGCGCCATGGTCGCCTACGCCGGCGCCACCTGGGACTGGCACCGGCTCCACTACGACCCCGACTACCTGGCGCCGCGCGGGCTGCCGGCGCCGGTCGTGGACGGGCAGGTGTTCGGCGCGCTCCTGGCCGAGCAGGTGCAGGACTGGCTCGGGCCGCGCGCGTTCGTGCGCCGCCTGCACTTCCGGTTCAAGAACCTCGTCTTCGCCGGCGAGACCGTCCGCTGCGTCGGCCGGGTGACCGCCGTCGAGGGCGGCGTCGTCCAGGTCGAGCAGCGGGTGCTCATCATCGACGGCGACCTGCCGGAGCGGGTGGCGGTCGAGCCGGCCGGAGCGGAGATCGTGCTCGGCGGGGAGGCCTCATGACCGCCGTCGCCATCGCCGGCGCCGCCGAGAGCGACCTCGGCGTCACCGGCAGGTCGATACTCGGGCTGCAGGCCCAGGCGGTGACCAGGGCCCTGGCCGACGCCGGGCTCACCCTCGCCGACGTGGACGGCGTGGCCACCACCGGGGTGTCCCGGTTTTCGGCCACCCAGCTCGCCGACTATCTCGGGCTGCGCCCGTCCTGGACCGACTCCACCTTCGCGGGCGGGTCGGCGTTCGAGATGTACGTCGCCCGCGCGGTCCAGGCCATCGAGGCCGGCCAGTGCTCCACCGTCGTCGTCTCGTTCGCGTCCAACCAGCGCTCGGCGCGGTCCAGGTCGCTCGGCGGCGTGGTGGAGACGCACACGCCCGAGGCGCAGTTCGAGACGCCCTACGGGCCGCTGTACCCGATCTCGTACTACGCCATGGCCGCCCAGCAGTACCTGCACCGCTACGGCGGCACCCGCGAGCAGCTCGCCGAGGTCGCGGTCGCGGCCCGCGAGTGGGCGCTGCTCAACCCGGCCGCCTACCGGCACGAGGCCGGGCCGCTCAGCGCCGCCGAGGTGCTCGCCGCGCCCATGGTGTCCACGCCGCTCACCTCGGCCGACTGCTGCCTGGTGACCGACGGCGGCGGCGCGATCGTGCTCACCTCGCTGGAGCGGGCCCGCGACCTGCGCAGGCCGCCGGTCCGCGTGCTCGGCTACGGCGAGCGCACCACGAACACGTCGATGACCGCCGTCGGCGACCTGACCGTGACCGGCGCCGTCGAGGCGGGCCGCGACGCGTTCGCCCGCGCCGGGCTCACCCCGGCCGACGTGGACGTGGCCGAGGTGTACGACTCGTTCACCATCACGGTCGTGCTCACCCTGGAGGCGCTCGGGTTCTGCGGCCGGGGCGAGGCGCTCGACTGGATCGCCGGCGGGCGCATCCGCCCGGGCGGCGACTTCCCGCTCGACACCTCGGGCGGCGGCCTGTCGTACTGCCACCCGGGCCAGTACGGGGTGCTGCTGCTCGTCGAGGCCGTGCGCCAGCTGCGCGGCGAGTGCGGCGAGCGGCAGGTGCCGGGCGCGGAGGTCGCGCTCGCCCACGGCACCGGCGGCATCCTGTCCACGCACGCGACCGTCCTGCTGGGGGTGGACCGGTGAACGCGCCAGAACCCGACGAGGTCACCCTGCCCTGGTGGGAGGCCACCCGGGAGAGGCGGCTGCTCGTGCAGCGCTGCTCCTGCGGGCACGCCCAGCACCCGCCCAGGGCGCTCTGCACCGCGTGCGGCGCCACCGAGGGCCTGGGCTGGCTCGACGCCTCCGGCGAGGCCGCGGTCGACGCCTGCACCGTGGTCCAGCGGGCGATGCCCGGCTTCACGCCCCCGTACGTCGTCGCCAGGGTGCGGCTCGCCGAAGGCGTGCTGCTGCTGTCCAACGTGGTCACCGACGAGCCCGGCGCGGTCGGGATCGGCGACCCGCTCCGGCTGGACTGGCGCCCGCTGCCCGACGGTCGCGCCCTGCCGGTGTTCGTCCCCCTTGAAAGGCACGAAAGGTAATCATGGACTTCGAGCTGAACGAGGAGCAGCGGGACTTCCGCGCCCTGCTGCGCGCGTTCGTCGACAAGGAGATCGTGCCCGTCGCGCGCGACTGGGAGCACTCCGGCCGGTACCCGACGGAGATCGTCGACGGGTTCAAGGAGCTGGGCCTGTTCGGCATCACCGTTCCCGAGGAGTACGGCGGCCTCGACCTGGACCCGGTGTCGTTCGCGCTGGTCTTCGAGGAGATCTCGCGCGGCTGGATGGGCGTGGCCGGCATCCTCGGCAGCCACTCCCTGGCCTGCCGCATGATCGCCATGCACGGCACCGACGACCAGAAGCGGCGCTACCTGCCCGGGCTGGCCACCGGCGAGCGCCGCACCGGCATCGGCCTGACCGAGCCGGACGCCGGCACCGACCTGCAGGGCATCCGCACCACCGCGCGGCGCGAGGGCGACCACTACGTGGTCAGCGGCACCAAGACGTGGATCACCAACGCCCGCTACGCCGACCCGCTGCCGGTGCTCGTCAAGACCGACCCGGCGACCACGCCCGCGCACAAGGGCATGAGCGTCCTGCTCGTCGAGGCGGACACCCCCGGCTACCAGGTCACCAAGGACATCCCGAAGCTCGGCTACAAGGGCACCGAGTCGTGCGAGATCGTGCTCGACGACGTGCGCGTCCCGGCCTCGAACCTGCTCGGCGGCATCGAGGGGCGGGGCATGCAGCAGGCGCTGTCCGCCCTGGAGTGGGGCCGGGTCAACATCGCCGCGCGCTCCGTCGGCATCGCCCAGCGCGCCTACGACGAGGCCCTGGCCTACTCCCGCCAGCGCAGGGCGTTCGGGCAGCCGATCGGCGACTTCCAGGCCGTGCAGATCCAGCTCGCCTCCCTGGCCACCACGCTGCAGGCGGCGAGGCTCATGGCGTACTGGGCCGCCGACCAGGTCAGGAAGGGCCGCGCGGACGCGCAGACCGGCATGGCGAAGATCTTCTGCTCGGAGGTCGCGCTGGAGTCCGCGATCAGCTCGCTCAAGGTCCACGGCGGGTACGGCTACTCCACCGAGTACGAGGTCGAGCGGCTCTACCGTGACTCGGTGCTGATGAGCATCGGCGAGGGCACCAACGACGTGCTGCGCACGGTGGTGGCCAGGTCGCTGTCGCGCGGCGACGTCAAGGTCGGGTGAGCGGCATGGCCCGATCCCACCTGTACGTGCCGGGCGACGCGCCGGACAAGCTGGGCAAGGCGCTCGGCAGGGGCGCGGACGCGCTCATCGTCGACCTGGAGGACGCCGTCCCGCCCGCGGGCAAGGACGCGGCCAGGGAGGCGGTGGCCGGCTGGCTGCGGGAGACCGATCCCGGGCCGGTGGAGCTGTGGGTCCGGGTGAACCCCGGCCCGCTGCGCGAGGCGGACGTCCGCGCCGTGGCCACCGCGCCGTCGCTGGCCGGGCTGGTCGTGGCCAAGGTCGAGAGCGCCGCCGAGCTGGCCGAGCTCGACGCCCTGCTCACCGCGCTCGGCGCGGACGGGGTGCCGGTGGTGCCGCTGCTGGAGTCCGCCTCGGCGATCTTCCAGGCGCTGGAGATCGCGCGCGGGCCCCGGGTGGCCCGTCTGCAGGTGGGCGAGGCCGACCTGCGCGCCGACACCGGCGTCACCACCGGGCCGGACGAGCGGGAGCTGCTCTGGGCCCGTTCCCAGGTCGTGTTCGCGTCGGCCGCCGCGGGGATCTCCCCGCCGGTCGGGCCGGTGTCCACCGACTTCCGCGACCTCGATGCCCTGCGGGCGTCCACGGAGGCGATCGCCCGGCTCGGGTACGCGGGCCGCGCCTGCATCCACCCGGCCCAGATCGCGGTCGTCAACGAGGTGTTCACCCCGTCGGCCGAGCGGGTCGCCTGGGCCAGGGACCTGGTGGAGCGGTTCGAGGCGAGCGGGTCGGGGGTGCTGCTCGACTCGGCCGGGCGGATGGTCGACGAGGCCGTGGTCCGCCAGGCCCGCCGCGTCCTCGGCATGGCCCGATGACCGCGGCCGTTCCGTGCGGGCTGCGGGATCGGCTCGCCGCTGTCACCGGGGTCTGGGAGGGCAGCTATACGCACCTGTCCCCGGCGGGGGAGGTGCGGGACACGTACGCGTCGCGCCAGGAGACCCGTCTGGAGGGGGACCGCTGGTACGAGCGGATCGTCTACCAGAGGCCCGGCCACGACCCCGAGGTGCTGGACTTCCGCGCCCGCTTCGAGGGCGGCGAGCTGCGCTTCGACGACCCGTCGTTCGAGGGGCGGGCGGTGCTGGTGGAGGGGCGCTTCCTGGTGTTCCCGTACCGGTGGACCGCCGACCCGGGGACCGAGGTGGTCGAGCTGATCACCTTCGCGGACGACGACTACAAGGCGCGGCTCTGGCAGCGCTTCCGTGACGGCCGGCTCGAAGGCGTCACGGTGATCGAGGAACGCCGGGTGCCCGGCGCGACGGCGGAGGTGTGGCACTGATGACGCGTGTGGTCGACCTCGACGGTCCCGGCCTCGACTGGCGGGAGGTCGTCATGCCCGCGAGCTCGGGACCCGTCCGGCTGGTGCGGTTGCACGCGGCCGGCGAGGCGTCGGTGTCGCTGGTCCGCTTCCCCGCCGGCTGGAGCAGGCCGGACACCGGGCACTACCCGTGCGCGGAGGAGTTCGTGGTGCTGGACGGCCTGATCTCGGTCAGCGGCACAGACTTCCCCGCCGGGACCTACGCCTACCTCCCGCCGTCCACGCCCCGTACGGCGAGCGTCGCGGGCCCCGGCGGCTGCCTGGCCGTCGCCTGGTTCTCCGGCCCGCCCGCCTGGAAGGACGGCCTGCCGGACGGGCCCGCGCCGCGGGTGGTCCACGGGCCCGTCGCCGAGGCGCTGCGGGTGGAGGACGACGTCATCCGGGCCCGCGGCTCCGCGTCCGGTGTCCCGGAGCCGCGGGGCCTCGTGTCGGGCGGCGATGTGGAGGTGCTCTCCCTCACGGCCCGCACCTGGGCGTACGGCTCCGGCGTCCCGGACCTCCCCGGCCCCCTCCTCACCCGCTTCTGGCCCACCGCCTGATCCCCGGGAGGCGTGGCACCCGCGCAGGGTGGCGTGGGCGCCACCCTGCGCGGGTGCTCACGGGGTCGTTATCAGCGCGGGTTCCAGGAGGCCCGTGACGTCTGCGCGGGTGGCCAGGCCGCGGACCTCCTTGGCGAGGGCCGTGACCGCCTCGGGGGACAGGACGCGTGCGGCGTTGAGGGCGTACTTCCGCTCCAGCTCGTCGATGCTGAGCGGGTGCTCGGGGCCGCCGCGTGAGCTGTGGACGCGGTGCTCCAGCCGCCGCCCGTCGCGGGTGCGCACCCGCAGCACGGCCGAGAACGCCCGCGGGAACTCCTCCGAGCACTGCTCGTCGGCCACCACCCGGACCCGCGCGGCCAGCGCCAGCCGGCGCTCGTCGCGGAACGCTGTCTCGGTGAAGTCGTCCAGGTGCAGGCCCAGCCCGCCGCCGCCGGCCAGCGCGCTGGCCACCGTGTAGGGGCCGGAGAACTTCGCGTGGTACGGGGTGCGCGGGCGGATCTTCTCCTCGTACGGCTCCCCGATCGTGCGCAGCGGGGCAGCGGCCACGCCGAGCTCGATCTCGTCCACGTCCTCGGGACGCAGCCCCTCGGCGCGCAGCGCGAGGGCGGCGTCGATGCCCGGGTGGGTGAAGTGGTTGGACGGGTACGGCTTGTAGACCGTGCGCAGCAGCTCCCAATCCTCCCCGAGCCCGGCGGTGATCGCTTCGGCGTCGTAGCGCCCGTCGAGGAACGCCTGGAAGAAGCCGAAACGCCCCTCGAAGACCGTCGGCGGCCCGGTCACCCCTTCGGCCGCCATGGCGGCGGCCACCACGCCGGAGTGCGCCGCCCAGCCGCAGTGGACGCGCTTGACGGTGCCGCCGGTGCGGTTGGCCTCGATGACCCCGGCGCCCATGCTGGCGGCGATGCCCATGGCGTCCGCGATGCCTGCCGCGTCCAGCCCCATGAGCAGGGCCGAGGCGGCGGCCGCGCCGACGGTGCCGCAGATGGAGGTGGCGTGCCAGCCCTTCTCGAAGAAGAGCGAGTTGCGCAGCTCGGGCAGGTAGGAGGCCATGCCGAGCCGGTTGGTGATCTCGTCGCCGACCGCGATGGCCTGGCACAGGGCCGCGCCGCTCGCCCGTACCGACTCCGCGACCGCCAGCGCGGCGGGCACGACCGAGGCGGACGGGTGGAGCACCGACGGCAGGTGGGTGTCGTCGAAGTCGAGCGCGTGCGCGAGCGTGCCGTTGACCAGGGCGGCCGAGGGGGCGGGCAGCGCGAGCGCGTGGCCGAGCACGGAGCACTCGCCGGCGCCGCCCCACCGCCCGGCCAGCCGCCGCACCGCCTCGTGCGGCTCCTGCGGGCCGGTCAGCTCCTGGGCGGCCAGGCAGTTGCCGAACGTGTCGAGCACCCGGCCCGTGACGTCGGCCATGACGGGCTCGGGCAGCCCGTCACGGGCGGCCGCGGCGAACTCGGCGAGAGCGGAGACGATCGTCATGACGCCAGCACCGCGAGCGGCCGGACCGGTGCGCCGGTGGCGCCGACGACCGGCAGCGGGTTGAGCACGAGCAGGAACTCGGGCACGCCCAGCTCCCGCAGCTCGGTGAGCCGCATCGTCTCCACGATGTTCACCCCAGACTCGACCAGGAGGATCCGGTGCACGGGCAGCACGGAGTGGCCGCGGCCCGCCTGGATCTGCTCGAAGGCGACGGTCTCGCCGCCGGCCACCCGCACGCCCTGCTCGGCCAGCCAGCGGGCCGCGTCCGGACCGGGGCCGGGCACGCCGCCCTCCTCGCCGATGAACCGGCCGGGCCGGTCCCACTCCCGAGACCAGCCGGTGCCGATGAGCACCGCGTCGCCGGGCCGGATCCGCACGCCGGCCCGGTCCCGCGCGGCCTCCAGATCGGCGCGGGTCACCTCGTAGCCGGGCGGGAGCACGTCGGCGCCGTGCAGGGCGGCCACGTCGAGCAGCACCCCGCGTCCCACGTACGGGGGGAAGGCGTCGATGCCCAGCCGGGACAGGCCCTGGTGCGACTGGACCCCGGCGGCCTCGACGCCGCCGTACAGGTAGCCGTCCTGTGAGACGTGGCCGAGCGCGTCGACGTGGGTGCCCACGTGGCCGCCGGTCAGGATCACCTCGTTGGCGGCCGAGCCGCCGTCCTCGCGCACCATGTCGCCGTGCCGGCGCTCGATGACCATCCGGAACCGCGGATGGCTCGGTGACTGCGGCATGCCCGTCCGCATGGGCTGCGCGAGGTCGACGATCCTGGCACCGTCGAGGCGCTCCCAGAGCGTCGGCAGCGTGCTCGTCTCGGTCATCACACGATCCCCTTGTCTCGCAGGGCGGCCAGATCCTCGGCGCTCACGCCGAGCCCGCCCCACACGTCGTCGTTGTCGGCGCCCCTGGCGCGGCCGCTCCAGCGGATGGAGCCGGGCGTCGCCGAGAGGCGGAAGAGCACGTTCTGCATCCGCAGCGGCCCGAGGTCCTCGTCGTCGACCGTGGTGATCGTGTCGAGGGCCTGGTACTGCGGGTCCGCGAACACGTCGCGGATGTCGTAGATGGGGGCGACCGCCGCCTGGGCCGCCTCGAACTCGCGTACCACCTCGTCCAGGTCGCGTTCGGCGATCCAGCCGCCGACGTACGCGTCGAGCAGGTCGGCGTGCTCCGCGCGCTCGGCCCCGGAGGCGAACCACGGCTCGTCGATCACCTCGGGGTGCCCGACCAGGCGCATGACCCGCTCGGCGATGGAGTTCGCCGAGGTGGAGATCGCCACCCAGCGGCCGTCCCTGGTCTGGTAGGTGTTGCGCGGCGCGTTGTTGACCGAGCGGTTGCCGGTGCGCGGCTGGACCCGGCCGAGCTGGTCCCACACCATGGGCTGCGGGCCGAGCAGGGTGACCAGCGGCTCGATGATGGCCAGGTCGACGACCTGGCCGCGGCCGGTGCCGCCGGGGCTGTCGCGGTGGTGCAGCGCCATCGTGACGGCGCTCACGCAGGTCAGCGCCGCCACGCCGTCGGCCAGGCCGAACGGCGGCAGCGTCGGCGGCCCGTCCGGCTCGCCGGTGACCGCCGCGAAGCCGCTCATCGACTCGGCGAGGGTGCCGAACCCGGGCCTCCTGGAGTACGGGCCGTGCTGCCCGAAGCCGGTCACCCGGGCGATCACCAGCCGGGGGTTGAGCTCCAGCAGCGTGTCAGGGGACAGGCCCCAGCGCTCCAGGGTGCCGGGACGGAAGTTCTCGATCAGCACGTCGGCCCGGGCGAGCAGCCGTTTGAGCAGGTCGGCGCCCTCGGGCCGCCCCAGGTTGGCGGTCACGGTCCGCTTGTTGCGGCCGAGCATCTTCCACCACAGGCCGATCCCGTCCTTGCTCGCGCCGTGGGTGCGGGAGGGGTCGCCGCGGTCGGGGTGCTCGACCTTGACGACGTCGGCGCCGTAGTCGCCCAGGATCGTCGCCGCCAGGGGGCCCGCGAACAGGGTGGCCGCGTCGACCACCACCAGGCCTGCCAGGGGACCCGGCGGCGCGGTGCGCTGGTCGTCGGTCGCTGATCGGTCCCTCGGGACGATCTGCTCTGCCTCCACGGAATCGGCCTCCTCAGATGGCTGGATGTGCGTCAGGCCAGTCGGTGCCCGCGTCGCCGCACGGTGCGGCGGGAACCCGGGGCCGCGAATCGCCGCAGGACAGCGTCCGGCACCGGGTCTTCCCAATATATTGAAACAGCGTTACTGTGTGCGGAACAACCCCGCCTGAGTGCCAACCTGGAGCTCTTCGCAATGATCTACCTCGTCTACCGGATGAAACTGCGTTCCCGGGCGCGGCAGGACATGAAGGGTTTCTGGCAGTGGCTGGAAGACCGGGAAAGCTGGTTCTACCGGGATCTGCCGATGGTCAGCGAGGTCCGCTGGTACTACAGCGCCGTCGGCGACGTCTACACGCTGGAGAACTGGGCGGCCTTCGAGGACGAGGCGGCCTGGGGCGAGTACCGCAAGGCGCTGTCCACCCTCAAGGCGGACGACGGCTGGGAGAACCAGCGGGTCAGCCAGGACGAGTGGTGGGAGTTCCTGGACACGCGAATTGTCACCGATCTTCCTGCGCGCGTCGGTTTTCACCGCCAAGGTAGATAGCCGATTCTGATCGTTTCCTTGGAGGACAGATGCCGACCAAGAACGCCGGCACCGCGACCAGCGGCAAGGCGCCCGCGAGGGAGAACTCCGGCCAGGCCATCGCCACCGTCGAGCGGGCCGCGGACGTGCTCATGCACTTCGCCGAGACCCCCTCGAACACGCTGGGCGTGACCGAGATCGCCGAGGCGCTGGGCATGTCCAAGGCCGCCGTGCACCGGATCCTCGCCTCGCTGCGCGTGCGCGGGCTGATCGAACTGGACCAGTCGACCCGGCGCTACTCGCTCGGCGTCGGCGCGATGCGGCTCGGCCTGGCCTATCTCGACCGGATCGACGTGCGGCGGATCGCCGCGCCGGAGCTGGTGACGCTCTCCCAGCGCACCGACGAGACGGCCACCCTGTCGATCCGCACCGGTAACTACCGGATATACGTGGACCAGGTGACCCCGGCCCGCGAGGTCATCATGAGCGTGAACCTCGGCGTGGCCCACCCGCTGCACGCGGGCGCCTCGTCCAAGGCCTTCCTCGCCTTCCTCACCGAGGAGGAGATGGAGAACTACCTGTCGCTCGGCGCGCTGGAGCCGCTGACCGGCAACACCATCGTCGACAAGGCCAGGCTCCGCAGGGAGCTGGCCTCGATCCGCGAGGGCGGCTACGCCCAGTCCTTCTCCGAGCGCATGTCCGGCGCGGCCTCCGTGGCGGCGCCGATCCTCGACCACCACGGCAGGCCGGTGGCGGTCGTCAGCGTCTGCGGGCCGGTGGAGCGCTTCCGCGCCGAGGTCGGGGAATGCGTCGCGAGGCTTCTCGAATCAACCGCACGACTGTCCGCCCAGATGGGCTGGAACGCATCCGAAAGGGGGTGACGGCCGGTACCCCCGGGCCCGGCCATCTCCATGTCTCGATACGACCTTCTCGTCAAGGGTGGCACCGTCGTCCTGCCGTTCCACGGCGAAATCCGCGCAGACCTGGCGGTATCCAACGGCAAGGTCGCCGCCCTGGCCGACGACATCCCGGCCGCCGAAGCCGATGAGGTGGTCGACGCCCGTGGCAAGGTGGTGCTCCCCGGCGCCGTCGACGCCCACTTCCACCTCGGCATCTACCGGGACCTGGCGCTCGACGCCTTCGAGGAGACCCGCTCCTCGCTGGTCGGCGGCGCCACCACGGTGCTGTCGTACTTCCGCACCGGCTCTCACTACCTCGACCGTACGGGACCGTACAAGGAGATCTTCCCCGAGGTGCTGAACGCGGTGGCGGGCCGCACCTGGACCGACTACGCCTTCCACCTGGCGCCGATGACGGTGGACCAGATCGCCGAGATCCCCATGCTGGTGGAGGAGCACGGGGTCACGTCGTTCAAGTACTACATGTTCTACAAGGGGTTCGACCTGGCGGCCAACAGCCGCGACGCGCGCTCCTTCACCATGGGCGACGAGTACGACCTGGGCCACCTCTACCTGCTGATGGAGCAGATCACCGCGGTCCAGAAGGCCAACCCCGACAAGCGGCTGTCGGTGTCGCTGCACTGCGAGCAGTCGGAGCTCATGCGGGTCTTCATCGACCGCGTACGGGCCGACGGAGACCCGCAGACGCTGCGCGCCTACCACGAGGGCCGCCCGCCGCTGACCGAGCGGGTCGCCATCGGCGAGGCCACCACGCTGGCCTCGCACACCGGCACCAACCTCAACCTGCTCCACCTGTCGAGCGCGGAGGCCGTGGACGCGGTCGCGCTGGCCCGCCGCTCGTTCGGCGGCGACCTGCGCGCCGAGACGACGCTGCACCACCTGTGCCTGGACCACGACACCCTGGACGCGACCGGCAGCCTGGGCGGCAAGGTCAACCCACCGATCCGCACCAAGGCCGACAACGAGGCGCTGTGGCGGCACGCGGCCGAGGGCACCATCGACTGGGTGGCCTCCGACCACGCCTGCTGCATGGAGGCCGAGAAGGGCGACCAGCTCTGGCCGGCCCGTCCCGGTTTCGGCGGCACCGCCCTGCTCTACCCGGTGCTGTTCTCCGAGGGGCACCGCAAGCGCGGCCTGTCGCTGTCCAGGATCGCCGAGCTGGCCTCGGCCAACCCGGCCCGCGCCTACAACCTCTGGGGCCGCAAGGGCAGCCTCATGGTCGGCTTCGACGCCGACCTGACCGTGGTCGACCCCGAGCTGGCGCAGCCGGTCACCAACGAGGTGTGCCTGTCGGGCCAGGACCACACCCCGTTCGAGGGGGTCGAGCTCACCGGCTGGCCCGTCGTGACCGCTGTCGGCGGGCAGGTACGCTTCCGCGACGGCGAGACCGTCGGCGAGCCCACCGGCCGCTACGCACGTCACTGACCTGCGTGAACTAGGGGTCGCTCAAACGTCAGACCTATTGACAGGATTCTTGGGCGACCCCTAGTTTTTTCCATTGAAACGCTGTTTCGTTTTGTGGAACGACTCTGGCACTACCCGTAACACCCCCGAGGAGCGGTGCTGATGAGCCCCGAGGCCATCATCGATGGGCTGTTCGCCGGTTCCATCTACGCCCTGGTCGCACTCGCCCTGGCGATCGTCTTCCAGCCGACCCGGATCATGAACTTCGCTCAGGGCGAGGCGCTGATCCTCGGCGCCGCCGTGGCCTACCAGATCGTCGCGCTGGAGAAGCTGGGCTGGGCCGCGGCGATCGGCCTGACCATCGTGCTGGCCTGCGTCATGGGCGTGCTCATGGAACGCATGATCACCCTGCCCATCAAGCTGTCCGGATCGCGCAACGCCTGGATCATCGCGACGCTGGCCGCGGCGCTGATCTTCCAGTCGGTGTTCAACCTGGGCTATTTCGACGTCGACGCCCTGAGACCCAGCCCGATCATCCCCGGCGGGTTCGAGGTCGCCGGGATGACCATCCAGTGGCAGGAACTGCTGACCATCGTGGCCGCGCTGGCCGTCATGGCGCTCTACGACCAGTTCCTGCGCCGCTCCGCCTACGGCAGGGCGATCCGGGCCACCGCCCACAGCTCCGACACCTCGGTGCTGATGGGCATCCCCGTGCAGCGCATCGTGGTGCTCTCCTTCGTCATCGCGGCCGTGATCAGCGCCGTCGCCGGCCTGCTCGCCGCTCCCGTGATCTTCGTGGCCCCGGCGGCCGGCCTGGTGTTCACCATCAAGGGCTTCACCGCCGCGGTCATCGGCGGCGTCGGCTCGCCCCGCGGCGCGCTGATCGGCGGCATGATCGTCGGCCTGCTCGACACGATCGTGCGCAGCCTGGTCGGCGGCTCCATCGGCAACTTCGCCGTCTTCGCCGCCCTCGCCGTGATCCTCGTCATCTTCCCGTCCGGACTCTTCGGCAAGCCCATGGAGGCGCACTGATGGCAACGGTGGAAACGACCCCCGCCCGCGCCGGCGGGCGCGGCGGCTCCTTCTTCGACTCCGCGGGCTACCACCGATGGCGCACCGTGGCCCTGGCCGGGCTGACGATCGTGGCGGTCGCCGTGCTGCTCGCCTGGCCGTACATCACCGACTACTACAGCTACAACGCCTCGTACTACAACGGGCTGGTCGCCTCGGCCGGCATCAGCGCGATCCTGACGATCTCCCTCAACCTGTGCATGGGGTACGGCGGCCTGCTGTCGATGCTCCACAGCGGCCTGCAACTGGCGGGCGGGTACGCCACCGGCTACATCGTGGTCAAGGCGAGCGGCTCGTGGCTGCTCGGCATCGTGGCCTCGACCGCCGTCGGCACCGTGATCGCCCTCATGGTGCTCGCGGTCAGCCTGCGGGCCACGTACCTGTACTTCGGCATGATCACCCTGGCCGCCAACCTCATCGTGGTCGAGGTCGGCCGCGAATGGGAGCCGGTCACCGGCGGCATCGTCGGCATCAGCGGCATCGCGCCCGCTGCCGGCGGCGAGATCATGCCCAAGGAGGTCTTCTACTACGTGGTGCTGGGCTTCCTCGTCCTGGCCTACATCGTGCAGCGCAACCTCGTGCGCAGCGGCGTCGGCCGCGCCTCGATGGCCGTGCGCGAGTCCTCCGACACCGCCTCCGCGATGGGCATCTCGCCGAACCGGGCCAAGCTCCTGCTGTTCGGCATCTGCGGCGGCATGGCGGGCCTGTCCGGAGCCCTGTACGCGCTGCAGCTCGGGTTCATCAACCCGGACGTCGGCCTGCTCGACAACGGCATCATCTTCTTCGTCGGCCTGTTCCTCGGCGGCAGCGCCACCCTGGCCGGGCCCATCATCGGCGTCGGGTTCATCGCCCTGATCGTCGAGCTGATCAAGGACCAGGCCCGCTACACCACGCTGGTCCTCGGCCTGCTGCTGCTGGCAGCCATGATGCTGATCCCCGGTGGGATCGTCGGCACCTGGAAGAACTCGCGCTTCGGCCGCGACCGGGTGAGCGAGGCCAGGGACGAGGAGCTGCCCGAACAGGTGCCCGACGTGGTGCCCGAGCTGCGCGACGCCCGGCCGGACGTGCCCGCGCTGGAGGGCGCCGGCATCGTCAAGCACTTCGGCGGCGTGCACGCGCTCGACGGCGTGGACGTGCGCATCATGCCCGGCACCGTGCACGGCATCATCGGGCCCAACGGGTCCGGCAAGTCCACGCTGGTGTCCTGCCTGACCCGCTATCACAAGATCGACGCCGGCGCCGTGAAGGTGTTCGGCGAGGAGGCCGCCGCGACCGCGCACGGCGTGGCGCGGGCCGGGATCACCCGGGTCTTCCAGGTCCCGCACCTGTTCGAGCGGGTCAGCGTGCTCGACAACGTGCTCACCGGCATGCGGACGCGCGAGTCCTACAGCTGGCTCGGCGCCGTGCTCCGCTCGCCGTCCTACCGCCGCCAGGACAAGGTGGAGCGGAAGGAGGCGCTGGAGCTGCTGGCCTTCGCCGGGCTCGCCTCCCGCGCCGACTGGCTCGCCTCGTCCCTTTCGCACGGCCAGAAGCGCCTGCTGGAGGTCGTCCGCGCGGTGGCCAGCCGGCCCAAGGTGCTCATCCTGGACGAGCCCGCCACCGGCCTGACCACCGGCGAGCTGGACGCCCTGGCCAGGCTCTGCCGGGCGCTGCGCGAGCGCGGGCTGGCCGTCGTGCTGATCGAGCACAACGTGGACTTCGTGATGAACCTCTGCGACGAGATCACCGTGCTGGAGAGCGGCAAGGTGATCGAGCAGGGCAACCCGGAACGGGTGCGCAACTCGGCGGCGGTCCTCGAGGCGTATCTCGGCCGCCCGGACCTCATGGGAGACGAGTCGTGAGCAGACTGCTGGAACTCTCGGGGCTGGGCGCCGCCTACGGTGGCGTGCGCGCCCTCGACGGGCTCGACCTGCACGTCGACGAGGGCGAGTTCGTCGTCCTGCTCGGCCCCAACGGGTCGGGCAAGACCACGACCATGAAGTGCGTCTCCGGGCTGCTCAAGCCCGTGGCGGGACGGATCAGGTTCGCCGGGAAGGACCTGGCCAAGGTGCCCGGCTGGAAGCGGCCCGCCCTCGGGCTCGGCCACGTGCCCGAGGGCCGGCAGATCTTCCCCGAGCACACCGTCATGGAGAACCTCACCCTGGGCGCCTTCCCGGTGCGGCGCAAGCGCGCCGAGACCGAGCGGCGGCGTGAGGAGATGCTGGAGCTGTTCCCGCGGCTGGCCGAGCGGAGCACCCAGCTCGCCGGCACGCTCTCGGGCGGCGAGGCGCAGATGCTCGCGGTCGCCCGCGCCCTGATGGGCGACCCCCGCCTGCTCATGCTGGACGAGCCGTCGCTGGGGCTGGCGCCGCTGAAGGTCATCGAGCTGTTCGGCTATCTCAAGCGGCTGCACGAGGAGCGCGGGCTCACCATCCTGCTCGTGGAGCAGCAGGCCAGCACCGCGCTGCGGCTCGCCGACCGCGGCTACGTGCTCGACCACGGGACGGTGGGGCTGGAGGGCACCGCGGCCGAGCTGCGCGACGACCCCCGCGTCCAGGCCGCCTACCTGGGACAGCTCCGAGAGTCCGCCTGACACACCCGACGACGAACGTCCGGCACGGGCCCGCGAGGCCCGTGCCGGACGTTTCGTTCTGTACGGGTCCCGGTCAGCCGAAGGCGGTGGTGCCGGGCTTGACGACGCCGAGGAAGGCCGCCAGGAGCACCAGGAACCAGATCGCGTACACGTACGGCAGGCACGTCTGCACGGACGTGCGGATCCTGGCTTCGACCTCCGGCGTGGAGCCCTCGGAGACCAGCTTGCCGAACGCCGGCCCGAACGGCTTCAGCCGCCAGCGGATCATCACGCCGGCGAGGATGCAGAGCCCGTAGGCGGCGAGCTTGGCGCCCAGCCACTTCGGGTTCGTCTGGACGCCGAACGGCTCCGGCACGACCATCATGTACGCGCCGATGCCGACCAGCACGACCACCAGGCCGTACCGGACGACCAGGTCGAGCCGCTGCACGATCCGGCCGAGCGCGGTGGCGCCCTTGGTGTAGTCGTAGACGACCAGCACCAGCCAGCACAGCGCGGCCACCCAGACGAGGGCGACGAACCACCAGGGGAAGTAGTCCTCGGCGAACGGCCCGAGCGCCATCAGCGTCACGCCGCTGGGCAGGAACAGCACCAGGCAGATGCGCGGCGCCATGTCGACCGCGTGCATGATCTTGGCGGCCACCGACCGGGCCGGGGTGGGCAGGTCGGACTTGAGGATGAAGCGGCTGGAGTAGAAGACGCCGATGTCGCTGCCCAGCCAGTACACGAACAGGACGATGTGCAGGAAGATCGCCAAACTGTAGGCGTTGAGCCCATGAACCGGTTCGATGGGCGCGGCGAGGATCATGAGTGAGTCTCCGTAGGAGTGCGTGTGGCCGGGCCCCTCGGGACCCGGCCACGGTGATTCAACACGGTGATTCATGAGGTGTCAGGCGTGACTACATGCCGTCGCCGTCCCAGCGGCCGCGCGAGCGGCTGCGCACGGGCAGGCTGGAGAGGATCGGCGCGGGGATGGGGTCGCCCTGCTTCCAGACGCGGCCCGCGCCCCAGTTGTGCGCGTGCTCGTCGGTGCGCTGGTCGGGGTGCTCCAGGTCGGCCGGGGCCGCACCCCAGTCGGCCTCCGGGACCCCGTGGTCGTGGTCGTGGTCGTGGTCGTGGCTGTGGTCGTGGTCGTGGTCATGGTCGTGGTCGCCGTGGCCGCCTTGCAGCCGGGCGGTGTCGAGGGCCTTGGCGATGGCGATCAGGCTGGCGTCGGTGCCGAGGCCGTGCTCCACGACGTCGCCCTCGTCGGCGCCCTGGCTGCGCGCGTACTCCAGCGACGCCCGCAGCATCTCCATGTCCTCGTCGCTGCGCCGGGACTCGCCGCCGAGCTCGTGGGAGGACTGCGACCAGCGCATGGCGCCGCCGCCGGGGCCGTAGTTGATGCCCTCGCCGCCCCAGCGCACCCACTCGTTCTGGGTGTACCAGTTGAACAGCTCGCCGTCGGAGCGCAGCAGCCAGGTCGCGCCGCCCTCCATCGAGGTGAAGTGGCCGTGCTTGACCCGGGCCGGGCGGAAGAAGTAGGTGCCGAGGTCCAGGGTGCCGAAGTTGTACTCCATGTGGCCCTGGGTGGTGTACGCCTCCTCGTAGCACGGGTGGTGGGCCAGGCGGTGGTCGGCCCAGCCCTCCTGGGCGTGCACCAGCCGGGTGTAGAAGCCGGTCACCGGGTCGACGTGCAGATACTTGATGAACAGGCCGGGCATCGGGCCGGGGTTCGGCACCGCGTCCCACTGCATGGCGTCGCTGTCGATGACGATGACGTCCTCGCGGGCGTCCGCCCAGCGCGGGGCGGCGAGCGAGTCGACCGCGTCGAAGCCGGCGTCGCCGTACTCGCGGTAGTGCAGGATGCGGGTGCCCTCGGCGAACGTGATCGCGTCGGCCGGCACGCCCTTCGGCGCGTACACGTATCCGCCCTTGCCGATCTGACGGCCGCCGTACGTCATCGAGCCTTCGAGCACGTAGTACTCGGTGTTGGCGTGGTGGATGCCCGGGCCGCGGCCCCAGTCGGTGTGGAAGTCGACCCGCAGCGACGAGGAGCCGTCCTCCTCGTCCACCGACAGGCGTCGCTCGCTGGCCCGCCCTTCCCCGCCGACCAGCTCGGCGCCGTGCCAGACGTAGTCATCTTCTTGGATCAGCTCGACATGCGGGCGCACTTGGTTGTCCTTCCACCGACCGTGAAGCCGATTGTTCCGGTATGCGAAACGTTGTTTCTTCAGTTGATTCGAGAGTAATTGTCTGATGTATTGCGGGTCAAGGGCCTAGGAGGGTCCCGCCTGCGCCTTCAGGTCCCGCTTGACGATCTTGCCGGCCGCGTTCCTGGGTAGCTCGGTGACGACCTGCCACCGCCTGGGGACCTTGTAGCCCGCCAGGCCCGTCCGGCAGTGCGCCTCCAGCTCGGGGAAGAGGCTCTCGGGCGCGGCCTCGACGCCGCGGCGCAGCACGACGTAGGCCATGACCTCCTCGCCCCACCGCTCGGATGGGGAACCGACGACCGCCGCCTCGGCGACCGCCCCGTGCGTGGCCAGCACGTCCTCGATCTCGCGCGGGTAGACGTTCAGGCCGCCGGAGATGATCATGTCTTTCTTGCGATCCACGACGTGCACGTAGCCCTCCTCGTCCCGGACGACGATGTCGCCGCAGGTCAGGAAGCCGTCCTCGGTCGTGCACGCGGCGGTGGCCGCCGGGTCGTCGTGGTAGCCGTTCATCAGGAAGGGGGAGCGGCTGAACAACTCGCCCGGCTCGCCGGGGCCGGCCGGCGCACCCGACGGGTCCACCACCCGCAGCTCCGTCATGTACCAGGCGTGGCCCACCGAGCCCGGCTTGCGGTGCTGGTCCACCGGGCGCAGGTTGGTCACGATGCCCGCCTCCGTGGACCCGTACAGCTCGTGCACGCCGCACGCGGGGAACGTCTCCATGACCCACTGCTTCAGCGTCCAGGGCAGCGCGGCGGCGTTGAAGTAGAGCGTGTCGAGGCTGCGCAGGTCGTGGCCCGCGAGCTTGCCCTCGTCCATCGTACGGAGCATCTGCGCGTGGGTCGGCACCAGGAACACCGACCGCGCCCGGTCCCGCTCCACCAGGTGCAGCAGCGCCTCCGGGTCCCATTTGCGGAGCATGGTGACGGTGCCGCCGGTGTAGACCGGCGCGTACCCGAAGGCGAACCCGGCCCCGTGGTACATCGGGGCCACCGCCACCGACACCCGGCCGGCGCCCAGCCCCCACTCCAGTGCCGAGCAGTAGAACGTGAGCGACCGGCTGCGATGACTGATCACCACGCCCTTGGGCCGGCCGGTCGTGCCGGAGGTGTAGGTGATGCAGAACGGGTCGAGCTCGTCCACCCGCACCCCGGGATCGGCCGCGCGGGCCGCGGCCAGTTCCTCCTCGTACGGCCGCCCGGCCTGTGCGCCGTCGATGGACAGCGCCGTCAGCCGCAGCTCCTCGATCGCGTCGCCCACCGTGGCGGCGCAGGCGTCGTCCAGGACGATCGCGCGGCTGCCCGAGTGCTCCAGGATGTAGCGGGCCTCGCCCGCCGTGAGCCTCGGGTTCAGCGGGACCATCACCAGGCCCGCCTTGGCGACGCCCGCGGCGATCTCGGGGTACTCCAGCCGGTTGCCGAGCAGCACCGCCACCCGGTCGCCGGTCGTCAGGCCCCGGGCCAGCAGCGCGCACGCCAGGCGGTTGGCGCGCTCGTCGAGCGCGGCGTAGGTGAGGGTGCGTTCCCCGTCGATCACCGCGGTCGCCGAGGGGGTGGCGCGGGCGAACTCGCGCACCCCGCCCGCGATCGACAGGGGGGCGCCTCCACGGAGGACGGGCATGGTCTCTTCCTTACGTCGGAGTGGGGACGGTCAGCCGCGTGGCTGCCAGAGGGTGACGGCGATGCCGTTCGGGGTGTCGGCGGCGGCCACCAGGGCGCGCCCGTGCAGCGGGTCGTCGGTCTCGGCGGGGGAGGCCGTCACCGTGCCGCCGGTCGCGCGGACGCTCTCCAGCGCGGCCTCCAGGTCCCGGGTCCGCACCGACCAGCCGCTGTGGCCCAGCGAGCGGGCCGGGCGCTGGGTGGCCCGCCGGTCCACGCGGTGCTCGGTGGCGGCGCTGGTGACCTCGATCCTGGCGGTCTTCTCCCCGGCCAGGAACGCCAGCCGCATCTCGGTGCCCGGCGGCAGGCCCGCCACCTCGTCGAAGCCGGGGGCGGAGAAGACCACGTCGTACCAGACGGCCATGCCCAGGCCGTCAGGGCCCCAGAACGCGACCTCGGAGTCGGGGTCGGGCACGTGGCAGACGACGGAGGTCAGCTCGGTGTAGGGGCGCGCGGGGTCGGCGGCCCACGCCTCGGTGCCGCGGACCGCGGCCGGCTGCACGAACACCACGACCGTGCCGTCCGGCGCCGGGCAGACGCCCTGCGTGACCTGCACCTCGCGGTCCCCGACGCTGACGCCGTACGTGGTCGGCGCGGTGGTCCAGGCGCGGCCGGAGGCGGCGAAGCCCGCGTGCGCGGCCTCGATGTCGCGGGCGTACATGTCGATGCCGACCAGGCCGACGTCGAGGTTGTGCGGCGGCTGTGCGGGGGCGAGCGGCTCCGGCACGCGCACCAGGTGGATCCGCCCGGTGCCGGCCCCGGCCGCGGCCAGCGCCATCACCTCGACGTCCGCGGGGCCCGACCCCCACAGCGGGCCGGCGACCGACCCGGGCACCACGCCCTCGCCGGCCACCTCGTAGCCCAGCACGTCGCGGAAGAGTTCGAGGTGCGGGCCGAAGTCGGTGACGCCGACGATCGCGGCGGTGATCCCCTCGACCAGTGGCTCTCGGTCGTTCTCGGTCACATGCCCTCCGGGGAGCGAGGCTGTTCCTGTTTGCGGAACAGTGTTCCATTTTGGCTAGTTGTCACGCTAAGCTCGCCGCCATCTACCTGTCAACCGCCGCTGTGACCAGGAGGAATCATGCGCGCAGGAGTCCCCGGAATGCCGATCATGGACAAGCACCTCGGAGAGTGGCGTGGGGAGTACATCCACGTCGACGCCGATGGCAAGATCGTCGACCGGCACGCCTCCCACCTGTACTGCAGGATCCCCGAGGACGGCTCGTTCAGCTTCATCCAGACCAACACCTACACCTGGGACGACGGCCGCCAGGAGGTGTTCGACTTCGGCGGGCGCGTGGAGAACGAGATCGCCTACTTCGACACCGAGCGGATCACCGGCGAGATGAGCCAGGTGGACGACCTGACGATCGTGCTGACGTGGTCGTACAAGGACGACCCCGGCAACTACCTGTACGAGCTCATCCAGCTGTCCCGCGACGGCAGGCACAAGTGCCGCACCTGGCACTGGATGGACGGCGACCGCCTCGTCAAGCGGACGATCATCTCCGAGACCAAGGTCGCCTGAACCGGCGTCACCCGCGGCTTCACACGCGGCGGACCAGCGTCAGGACGGCCAGCAGGACCACCGCGAACGCCGACGCCAGCGCCGCGTACCAGCCGTAGCGGATCACCGGCTCGACCGAGAGCAACTCGCCCACGTCGAGCGAGACCCGGTCGGCCGGACCGCGCGGGGAGGACACGAACATCACCAGCGCCAGCATCGCCAGCGCCCCCGGCACCGCCGCCACGGCCGCGAGCCTCGGCCGCGCCAGCATCCCGGTGATGCCGCAGCCGATCGCCGCCACCCCGGCGAGCAGGGCGTAGACGCCGAGCAGGTCGTCGATGCCGCGCGTGTCGCTGGTGATCGCGCCGCCGATGATGGCGCTGCTGGCCCGCACCCCCGACCACGGCAGCACCGCGCACAACGCCAGCACCGCCCCGGCCAGCGTGATCCCCGCCGCGTAGCCGCGGCTGCCCGCCCTGGCTTCGGCCACACGATCACGATAAGCCGCACCGGGCACCCGCACCATCCACCGCCACCCACTCGTCACCGTCAGGCACCATCCCGACCGCCCTCTTCCCGGCCTTCCCCGGAACATCTCCACAACCGGCCCTCGTGGGACGTCGCGGGCGGGTGCGCTCGTGGTCGGCTTTTGGGGGTCTCTACGGGTGGTCTCCGGCGGGTGCGCTCGCGGTTGCTCTTCTCTGCGGAGCATCGTGCCCGGGTGTCCTTGTGGCGGGCTTTCTTGGGGTGTGGCCTGTTTGTGAGGTCGCCGGGGTTGGGCGTCGTGGGCGGGTGTGTTCGTGGGTCCTCCCGGGGTGTCGTGTCCCTTGATGTTTCGTGGGTGTTCATCGTGGTCGGCCTTCCTCGGGGGCCTGATCCTGATGTGGGCCGTTGATCACGGTGGACTCGCCCCAGCGCAGCCTGGCACGCAGTTCGACCGCGTCGGCTGCCAGCGCGGAGACCAACGTGCCCGGCCCGGCCAGGGGCAGCACGGCGACGCCATCCGCCACCAGGGCCTCCGGCGGGGCGGCCGGGCCCGTGATGAGCGTCGTGCCCACGCAGGCGGCGCCGCCGAAGACGGCGGGGGAGGAGTCCAGCGCCTCCTCGCGCACGGTGAACTCCTGTCTCAGCAGCGGCCGGCCGCCGACCGTGGCGTCGAAGCGGGTATGGCAGCGTCCCGGCCGCTCCCCGTACCGCCCGAAGACGATCTCCTCCCGCCACAGCACCCGCGCCCTCGGCGCGAGCTTGAGCCGTACGGACATGCGATGAGAACACCCGGCGGCCAGCACGGTCGGCTCCGGCGTGAACCGGAGCGTCGCCCCCTCGCCCACCACGGCGGTGATCAGCATCGACGACTCGCCCCGCCCCGGCAGGACGAGCGTGCTCGCCACCGACCCCACCTCCAGCGTGGTACCCGCCGCGACGACCAGATCGAGCGCCAGGTCGTCACCCCCCAGAGGCCCGGCCGCCGTGGAGACCAGATGCACGGCAGCCTCCCCGGTCTGCCGCAACGTCAACGGAGGATCGGAACGCAACAACGAGATCACGGTCCCACCCCCCACCGTCCCGCCGCCCCAGCCATCGGACGATCCCGCAGCTCGGCCGTGGGACGAACCCACCACCGTCGGGGGGCGGTCGTGCGGTGTTCCGAACGCCGTCAGGCTGAATCGGTTGTGAGATGGGTTCGCTGTCGGGGTGGGTTGGTCGTGGGACGGTCTCGCCGCGGCCGAGCAGGTGGTTTGGTCAGGAGGTGGTTCCGCCGCCGAGCCGAAGGCTGGATCGTGGGATGGTTCCGGTGTGGCTCGGTGGGTGGACGGTCTTGCTGCCAGGGTCGTGGCGATGGCGGCTCTGGCGCGCATGTCAGGCGTACTCGTGGCGCCAGGACTTGACCTGGTCCGTCACCCAGGCGGCCACCTCGGCCACGGCGGGTTCCTGCCTGACCGAGGTGAACAGCACCGGCCTGCCGCCGCGCACCGCCGCCGCGTCCCGGTCCATGACGCCCAGGTCCGCGCCCACCATCGGGGCCAGGTCCGTCTTGTTGACCACCAGCAGGTCGGCTGCGGTGACGCCGGGACCGCCCTTGCGCGGCACCTTGTCCCCGCCGGACACGTCCAGGACGAAGATCTGCCGGTCGGCCAGCCCACGGCTGAACGTCGCCGTCAGGTTGTCACCGCCGCTCTCCACGATGACCAGGTCGAGCGGGCCGAAGCGGTGTTCGAGCGTCTCAACGGCGTCCAGGTTGGCGGCGATGTCGTCGCGGATGGCGGTGTGCGGGCAGCAGCCGGTCTCGACGGCGGCGATGCGCTCCTCGTCGAGCACGCCGGCCCTTCGCAGGAAGTCGGCGTCCTCCGTGGTGTAGATGTCGTTGGTCACCACGCCGAGCTGCAGTGACGGACCGAGGGCCCGGCACAGCGCGGCCACCAGAGCCGTCTTGCCGCTGCCGACGGGACCGCCGACCCCGAGCCGCAGCGCCCTGCCGTGGCCGTCGGGGGCGTGATGGTGGTCGTCGTGGTTGGCGCCCATGTCGCGGGGTTCCTCCTTATGAGACGAAAAGTCTGACCGTCGCGTGCGCGTGCCGCTCGGCCAGCAGGTCCAGTCCTGGCGCGGACGGCGCCCCCAGCGCCGCCCATCCGCCCTCCTCCGCCCCCGGATCAGCGGAGTATCCGGCCAGCCCGGAACATCCACAGCCTCCTCGCGCCGCACACCCATCCACCTCAGGGACCTCCACCCCATCCACCTCAGCCGCCCCGAACCCATCGGATTCGTAAAGCCCGGCCGTGGACGGCTGGAAAGTCCCGATCCCGCCCCGCTCGTGAAGCCCGGCCTCGGAAAGCTGGGTAGCCCCGATCCCGCGCGGTTCAGGAAGCCCGGCATCGGCCTGCTTGACAGCCTCCGCCGCGTCCGGTTCGTGACGAGCGGTCCCGTTCGGCTTGGGGAACTTGGTTCTGGCTGGTTCGGTGAGGGCGGTCAGGTCGGGTGTGAGGTCGGCGAGGATGCCGTGTACAGCAACCGGATCGAGGCCGAGCAGGCGCACCGCCGCCGTGGCCGGGCCGGTGATCGCGTGATAGGCAGCCGCCAGTGCGGCGTCCCCGGGTGTGGCTCCCGCCGCGTGCGCCGCCGCGCCGAGAGCGATCGGGTGGTGCGGGCTCGGGATCTCCTGGGCCAGCTCGTCGAGCACCGGTGACGGCCACAGTCGCCGCGCCACCCGCAGCAGCAGCCTCCCCTGCAACCGCGCGGCCTCCCGCTGCGCGGGCGACGCCGTCCGTGCATCGGCCTCGGCGTCCAGCAGCTCCCAGGAGAAGTGCACCCCACCGACCGGCGAAACCCCATCTCCCCGTACGGTGCCGCTCGCCGAGCAAGGGGATCCCCGCGACAGGCCCTTCCGTACGGTGCCGTTCCCCGAACAAGGGGAGCCGCCCGATGGGACTTCGCCCCGCACAGGGCTGGGGCCGCTGACCGTGGGGTGAGGGCTGGCCTCTCCGCGGACAAGGTCTCTCGGGTGCGAGGGGCATCCCGCAGGAGGGGATCCGTCCGGCGGGCGTGGGACGTCTGGGCGAAGTTCACCGCGTACGGGGGAGGCGGCGAAGGTGCAGGCGGCCGTGGCGAGGGTGGCGGCGAGGGCGCCGGCCGTGTGGAGGCGGCCCCGGAGGAACGACGACAGGGACGGGAGGTCGTGGACCAGCCCCAGGGCGACCGCCTGCTCGACCCCGCCGGAGTGGGCGTGGCCGCCGGCCGGGAGGCGGGAGTCGGTGAGGAGGAGGATCGCCGGGTGCATCAGAACAGGAAGTAGCGCTGGGCCAGCGGCAGGGCCGGGGCGGGAGCGGGCTCGACGGGTTCGCCGTCGATGCGTACCTCGAACGTGTCCGGCGCCACGTCGATGCGCGGCAGGGCGTCGTTGAGCGGCATCGCGTCCTTGCCGCGTCTGCGTACGTCAGCCACGGGGACGAGCCGGCGGCGCGTCGCGAGCCGGTCGGCGAGCCCGGTCTCCAGCGCGAGCGGAGCCACGAAGTGCAGCGACGTGGCGGCGGCCGTCACCGGGACGGCGCCGAACATGGGCCGTGGCAGCACCGGCTGCGGCGTCGGGATCGAGGCGTTCGCGTCGCCCATCTGGGCCCAGGCGACCACCCCGCCCTTGAGCACCAGCGTCGGCTTGACCGCGAAGAACGCCGGGTCCCACAGCACCAGGTCGGCCAGCTTGCCCGGCTCCACCGAGCCCAGCTCGGCGTCCAGCCCGTGCGCCACCGCCGGGCAGATCGTGTACTTGGCGACGTAACGGCGGGCCCGCAGGTTGTCGGCGGGGCCGTCGCCGAGCTTGCCCCGGCGGGCCTTCATCACGTGCGCCGTCTGCCAGGTGCGGATCACGGTCTCGCCGATGCGGCCCATGGCCTGCGAGTCGGAGCCGATGATGGAGATCGCGCCGAGGTCGTGCAGGATGTCCTCGGCCGCCATCGTGGTGGGCCTGATCCTCGACTCGGCGAACGCCAGGTCCTCCGGGATGGCCGGGTTGAGGTGGTGGCACACCATGAGCATGTCGAGGTGCTCGTCCAGGGTGTTGACGGTGTGCGGCCTGGTCGGGTTGGTCGACGACGGCAGCACGTTGCCGTGGGAGGCGACGCGGATGATGTCGGGCGCGTGCCCGCCGCCCGCGCCCTCGGTGTGGTAGGCGTGGATCGCCCGGCCGCCGATCGCCGCCAGCGTCGACTCGACGAAACCGGCCTCGTTCAGCGTGTCGGTGTGGATCGTCACCTGCACGCCCGTCGCGTCGGCCACGGTGAGGCACGCGTCGATGGCGGCGGGCGTGGTGCCCCAGTCCTCGTGCAGCTTGAAGCCGGACGCGCCCGCCTTGAGCTGCTCCAGCAGCCCTTCCGAGCTGACCGTGTTGCCCTTGCCGAGCAGCGCGAAGTTGAGCGGATAGGAGTCGAGCGACTCCAGCATCCGCTCCAGATACCAGGTCGGGGTGACGGTGGTGGCCTTGGTGCCCTCGACGGGGCCGGTGCCGCCGCCGATCACGGTGGTGACGCCCGAGCCGATGGCCTCGTCCAGGATCTGCGGGCAGATGAGGTGCACGTGGGAGTCGACCGCGCCCGCGGTGAGGATCTTGCCGTTGCCGGCCAGGATCTCGGTGGACGGGCCGATGACGATGTCGACGCCGTCCATGGTGTCGGGGTTGCCGGCCTTGCCGATGGCCGTGATGCGGCCGCCCACGATGCCCACGTCGGCCTTGACCACGCCCCAGTGGTCGAGGATCACCGCGCCGGTGATGACCAGGTCGGCGGCGCCCTCGGCGCGGGTGGCCCTGGACTGGCCCATCGATTCGCGGATGACCTTGCCGCCGCCGAACACGGCCTCGTCGCCCGCCCCCGCCGGGCCCATCGAGCGGTCCTCGGTCACCTCGATGAACAGGTCGGTGTCGGCCAGCCGCACGCGGTCGCCGGTGGTCGGGCCGTAGAGCGCGGCGTAGCGGGCGCGGGAGAGCTCAGCCATCGAGCGCCCCCGCCCGCTCGGGCCGCAGCCCCGGCACGATCCGGCGGCCGGCCAGCGGGACCAGCGTGACGTCGCGCGCCACGCCCGGCTCGAACCTGACCGCGGTGCCCGCGGGCACGTCCAGCCGCATCCCCCACGCGGCCTCCCGGTCGAAGTCCAGCCCCGGGTTCACGGCCGCGAAGTGGTAGTGGGAGCCGACCTGTACGGGCCGGTCCGCGGTGTTCACGACCCGCACCGTCACGCGCGCCCGGCCCGGGTTCAGCGGGATGGCGCCCTCGGGGTGCGCGTACTCGCCCGGGATCACGGGATCGGCCTGTGCACGGTGACGAGCTTGGTGCCGTCGGGGAAGGTGGCCTCGATCTGCACGCTGTCGAGCATCTCCGGTACGCCCTCCATGACCTCGTCCCGGCGCAGCACCGAGCGCCCCGACTCCATCAGCTCGGCCACCGTCCGGCCGTCCCTGGCCCCTTCCATCAGGAACGACGCGATGACCGCGGTGGCCTCCGGGTGGTTGAGCCGCAGGCCGCGAGCCTGGCGGTCACGCGCCACCCCGGCGGCGACGTGGATGAGCAGGCGTTCCTGCTCGTGTGGGGTTAGCCGCATGGCCCGGACCATAGGAACCGGCCGTTTCCCGGGTGTTGCCGGGGCATGTCGTACCGGTTTCCGTTGCCGAGCGGCCCAGATGACGAACACCCGCGTTCCGGTGAGGGCGTGGCAATCGGCAATTAACACGCGGGATCTATCCGTGACACGCGAGGGAGTCACCTTTCTTCCAATGGCAGGTCGGCAGGAAGGAACTGCTGGTGCGAACCCCCCGCGCCCTCGTCTCCGCGCTTCTCCTCACCACCCTCGCGGCCTGCGGGTCGCCGCCGTCCGGGTCCGGCTCCTCCGCCGACGCCCAGGACGAGATCAAGGTCGGCGTCCTCCACTCGCTCAGCGGCACCATGGCCATCAGCGAGGTCACCGTACGGGACGCCGAACTGCTCGCCATCGAGGAGATCAACCAGGCGGGCGGAGTCCTCGGCAAGAAGCTGGTCCCGGTCGTCGAGGACGGCGCGTCCGACTGGCCGACCTTCGCCGAGAAGGCGACCAAGCTGATCAGGCAGGACAAGGTGGCCACCGTGTTCGGCGGCTGGACGTCGGCCAGCCGCAAGGCCATGCTGCCGGTCTTCGAACGTTACAAGTCGCTGCTCTGGTATCCGGTGCAGTACGAAGGCCTGGAGAGCTCCCCGAACATCTTCTACACCGGCGCCACCACCAACCAGCAGATCATCCCCGGCCTCGACTACCTGAAGGAGCAGGGCAAGAAGAAGATCTTCCTTCGTCGGCAGCGACTACGTCTTCCCGCGCACCGCCAACAAGATCATCAAAGCGTACGCGGCCGCGAACGGGATGCAGGTGCTCGGCGAGGAGTACACCCCGCTGGGCCACACCGAGTACTCCACCCTCGTCAACAAGGTCGTCCAGGCCGGGCCGGACGCCGTCTTCAACACGCTCAACGGAGACTCCAACGTCGCCTTCTTCAAGCAGCTCAAGAGCGCCGGCGTGAGCGCCGAGGCGATGCCGGTGCTGTCGGTGAGCGTCGCCGAGGAGGAGGTCAAGGGCATCGGCGTGGACAACATCGCCGGCCACCCGGTCGCCTGGAACTACTACCAGACCACCGACACCCCGGCCAACCAGGCGTTCGTCAAGGCGTTCAAGGCCGCGTACGGCGAGGACAAGGTCACCAGCGACCCGATGCAGGCCGGCTACAACGCCGTCCACCTGTGGGCCGAGGCGGTCAAGAAGGCGGGCACGACCGAGGTCGAGGCCGTCAAGAAGGCGGCCGGCGGGATCGCCCTGGAACGCCCCGAGGGCCTGGTCACCATCGACGGCGAGAACCAGCACCTGTACAAGACCGCCCGCATCGGCGTCATCCGCCCCGACGGCCTGATCGAGCAGGTGTGGGACTCCGGCGAGCCGATCAAGCCCGACCCGTACCTCAAGGGGTACTCCTGGGCCGGCGGGCTGGCGGAGGAGTGATGACGGCCGTCGTCAACCAGCTCCCCATCGGGCTGTCCATCGCGGCCGTGCTGCTCCTGGTGGCGCTCGGGCTGACGGTCACGTTCGGCCAGATGGGCGTGATCAACATGGCGCACGGCGAGTTCATCATGGCGGGCGCGTACACCGCCTTCCTGCTCCAGGACCTGCTGCTCGCGCTGCCCGCGGCGTTCGTGGTCGCCGGGCTCATGGGCCTGGCGCTGGAGCGCGGCGCCATCCGCCACTTCTACGGCAGGCCGCTCGACACGCTGCTGCTCACCTGGGGCGTCAGCCTGGTGCTGCAACAGCTCGCCCGCGACCTGTTCGGCGCGCCGAACGTGCAGGTGCCCGCGCCGTCGTGGCTGTCCGGCGGCATCGGCATCCTCCCGTACAACCGCCTGTTCATCATGGCGCTCGCCGTCGCGGGCGTGGCCGGCATCTGGCTGTACCTCACCCGTACCAAACTGGGACGGCGCACGCAGGCGGTCGTGCAGAACCGGCGGCTGGCCGCCACCAGCGGCATCGACCCCGGCCGGGTGGACATGCTGACCTTCTTCATCGGCTCCGGGCTGGCCGGGCTGGCCGGGGTGGCGCTCACCCTCATCGGCCCCGTCGGGCCCGCGCTCGGCACCTACTACATCGTCGACGCCTTCCTGGTGGTGGTCGCGGGCGGGCTCGGGCAGCTGCGCGGGGCCGTGCTCGCCGCCGTCGGGCTGGGGCTGCTCAACTCGTACGCCGAGTTCTGGTCCGACGCGAGCCTGGCCAAGGTGCTCGTGTTCGCGGCCGTCATCGGCTTCCTGCAGGTGCGGCCGCAAGGGCTGGTCGCCCTGAGATCGAGGGCGCTGACATGATCAAGAGGAACCTGCCGTTCGCCGCCATCGCGGTGATCGCCCTGGTCGCCGCCCCGCTGCTGCTGGAGCCGTTCCGGCTGAGCCTGCTCGCCAAGTACCTCTGCTACGCGATCGTGGCGCTCGGCATCGGGCTGGCCTGGGGACAGGGCGGCATGCTCACCCTCGGCCAGGGCGTCTTCTTCGGCCTCGGCGGCTACTCGATGGCCATGTACCTCAAGCTCAGCGAGAGCGGCGGCGGCCTGCCCGACTTCATGGTGTGGAGCGGCGTGGAGGAACTGCCCGCGCTCTGGGCGCCGTTCGCCAATCCGGTGTTCGCGCTGACCATGGCGGTGGCCGGGCCGGTGCTGCTCGCGGTCGTGCTCGGCACGCTGGTCTTCAGGCAGCGGGTACGGGGCGCGTACTTCGCGATCCTCACCCAGGCGCTCGCCGCCGCCATGGTCATCCTGCTCGTCGGGCAGCAGGGGCTGACCGGCGGCACCAACGGCATGACGAACTTCTTCGAGCTGTTCGGCGCCGACCTGGCCGACGACTCCACCCAGCGGATGCTGTACCTGGTGGTCGCGGGCGTGCTCGGGGTGCTCTACCTGGCCACCCGGCAGCTCGTGAACAGCAGGTTCGGCAGGCTGCTGGTCGCCGTGCGCGACGGAGAGGACCGGGTGCGCTTCCTCGGGTACGACCCCGCCCTGGTCAAGACCGTCACCTTCGCCGTCTCCGCCGGGCTGGCCGGGCTCGCCGGAGCCCTGTTCGTCCCGGTCGTCGGCATCATCTCGCCCGCCCTGCTCGGCGTCGTCCCGTCCCTGGAGCTGGTCGTCGCGGTCGCCGTCGGCGGCCGGCAGGTCCTGGCCGGGGCGGTGCTCGGCGCGGTCGTCATGGGCTACGCCCAGACCACGTTCAGCGAGCAGTTCGCCAACGGCTGGCTCTACCTCCAGGGCGCGCTGTTCATCCTGGTCATGACGCTGGCGCCGAAGGGCATCGCCGGCATTCTGGGGAGGTTGCGCCGTGCTCGAACTGCGTGACGTGCGGGTGGTCTTCGACGGTTTCCACGCCCTCGACGGCGTGGACCTCACCGTGGCCGACGGCGAGCTGCGCTTCCTCATCGGCCCCAACGGCGCCGGCAAGACCACGCTCATCGACGTGATCACCGGCCTGACGAGGCCTGCCGCCGGGCGGGTCAGGTTCGGCGGGTACGACCTGGTCGGCCGGAAGGAGCACCAGATCGTCCGGCTCGGCGTCGGCCGCACCTTCCAGACCTCGGTCGTCTTCGAGGAGCTCACCGTCCTGGAGAACCTCGACCTGGCCGCCTGCTTCAGGAAACCGCTGTGGTCGCTGGCCGGGCGGCGGCGAGGCGTGTCGGACGCCGTCGCGGAGGCGCTGGCCAGGACCGGACTCGAACCGCTCGCCGGCCGTTCAGCCGGTGTTCTCTCCCACGGCCAGCGCCAGTGGCTGGAGATAGGCATGCTGCTGGCACAGCGGCCCCGCCTGCTCCTCCTGGACGAGCCCGTCGCCGGCATGTCCAAGGATGAACGGGACCGTACGGGGCAGTTGCTCACCGAGATCGCCGACGACCACACGGTGATCGTGGTGGAGCACGACATGGAGTTCCTGCGCCGGCACGCCTCGGCCGTGACGGTGCTGCACGAGGGCAGGGTGCTCGTCGAGGGGTCGGTGGAGCAGGTCAGCGCCGACCCGCGGGTGCAGGAGGTCTACCTGGGGAGGAGGCCCAGCGATGCTGTCGGCAAGTGAGCTCGAATCCGGCTACGGCAGGGCCCGGGTGCTGTTCGGCGTCTCGCTCGACGTCGGCCCCGGGCAGCTGGTCTGCGTCATGGGACGCAACGGCGTCGGCAAGACGACGCTGCTCAACACCATCATGGGCGTGCTGCCCGCGACGTCCGGCGCCGTCACCTTCGACGGCCGCGACGTCACCCGGCTGCCCACCCACGAGCGGGCCCGGCTCGGCATGGGGTACGTGCCGCAGGGCCACCAGTGCTTCCCCCAGCTGTCCGTGCTGGGCAACCTGCTGGTGACCATGGAGGCGGCCAGGACCGGCAAGGAGTCCGTCGACTCGGCGCTGGACCTCTTCCCCGGGCTCAAGCCGCTGCTCAAACGCCGGGCCGGGCACCTGTCCGGCGGCCAGCAGCAGCAGCTCGCCATCGCCCGCGTGCTCGTCACCCGGCCCCGGCTGCTCATCCTCGACGAGCCCACCGAGGGCATCCAGCCGTCGATCATCCTGGAGATCGAGGAGGCCGTCGAACGCCTGCACGCCTCCGGGCTCGCCGTGCTCCTCGTCGAGCAGTATCTCGACATAGCGGTCCGGCTGGCCGACCGGTTCGTCATCCTCGACGCCGGCCAGGTCGTGCGCACCGGCGACGCCGGGGACCTGCACGGCGAGGACGTCCACCGGCTCCTCGCGGTGTGACCGTCACCCCGCCGCCCACCGGCGGGCCGACTCGACGATCTCGTCCAGCCGCCCGCCGTGGGCGCCGTGCCAGTAGACCTGGCCGCACTCGCGGCACCGCCCGTACGCGTCGTAGGTGCGCTCCGTGCCCGCTTCCAGCAGCGGCGCCACCTCGCCCTTGGACACCGCCACCAGCTCACCGTTGCAGGCGGTGCACCGCGTCCACGGCCGCAGCGGCGGCGCGAACCGTTCCAGCAGGTCACGCAGCTGGTCGTCAGGACGGGACCCGCGCACGTACGCGCCCAGCCACAGCGCCCGGCGGCGCAGCAGCCCGCGGTCCTGGGTGAGCAGCACCCGCCGCTCCGCGTTCGCCTGCGCCACCAGGGACGGGTCGTCCATGTCGTTGTGGTAGGCGGTGTCGAGCCCGAGCAGCCGCAACCGCCTGGCCAGCGTCCCCAGGTGCACGTCCAGCAGGAACCGCTCCTCCGGCAGCGCCTGCGGCCGCGGCACGGCCGCGACCTCCAGCACGTCCCCCGGCTGCGGCACGTACGCCGGCGTCACCGCGCGCCCGCCGGCCGTCATCGGCCCCACCTCGGTCAGCGGGACGCCGGCGGACTCCACGTGGTGACCCAGCGTCGACGAGCCGTCGGTGACGATCGGCCGCTCCGGCTCCCGTCGGCTCGCGGGCAGGAACAGCAGCAGCTCCTGGGCGATGCGGAGAAGCGCCGTCCGTTCCGTCACATCACCCATTCTGCCGCTCCCGGGGACAGGCCCGGTCATAGCGGAAGCCGCCACTCGTACCACTCGTCGAGCACCTCGAAGCCCATGGCCTCGTTGATCGCCAGCATGTGCCGGTTCGTGGTGGCGTTCCAGGTGACGATCCGGTCGATCCGCGGCTCGCTCTCGCGCAGCCAGAACAGGTTGGACAGCTTGAGCAGCAGGCCGAGCCGGTGGCCGCGGTGCTCCTTGAGCACCGTCGTGTCGCCCTGGTGGCCCCAGCGGCTCGCGCGGCCGGCGTCCAGGTGAATGCGGGTGATCCCGGCGGGCGCGCCGTCGGAGGCGCGCCGGGCGAGCATGCTGTAACAGTCTTCGCCGTCCCGCCGCATCCGCTCCTCGGTGGCGCGTATCCGGTCGACCGGCAGCCGCTTGGGCTCCACGCCCGCGTCGCGCGGCGCGTCGTTCATGCCGTCGAGCACCGCCGCCAGCGCGGGCAGCAGGTCGTCGCCGGCCGGGCCCGTCCAGCGCTCCAGCAGGTAGCCGCCGGACTCGGGCATCATGCGGGCGAGCCCGTCCCAACCGGCCGCACCCAGGTCGAGCACGCTGCGTGCCTGCGTGACGGCCACCGAGCAGCCGCGGGCGGCGGCGAAGGCGGACCCCGGGCCGCCGACGAGCGTGGCGCCGCCGATCAGCAGATCGCGGCCGCCCGCCCGCGCCCGGCCGGCGGCGTGGCCCAGCAGCGCGGTGCCCAGCCCCCGGCGCTGCCGCTCGGGGTGGACCGCCAGCGTGAACAGGGTGGCGAGGTGGGTGTTGTCGTACCGGGGGAGGCCCAGCGCGTAGCCCGCGACGACCCGGCCGTCCTCGACCACGGCCCACGCCTCGGCCCGCGACCCCGGCGACCCCTCCAGCAGGTAAGCGCCGAACCGGGTCCGCGACCGCAGAGGCCCGGGAATCCCCGCCATGCTCGCCACGTACGTCTCGTAGAGCCCGGTGGCCCGGTCACCCGACTCGATCCGCTGGATCAGCACGGCACCAGACAAGCGCACCTCGTCCGCCCACGCGAACGGTTTTACTGACGGTAGTTCTCCACCTGGCTCGCCGGACGGCTCGACGCGCCGTCGGGGTCCTCGCCCGCGCCGCGCCGGGCGCGCCGCTGCCGCAGCAGGTCCCAGCACTGGTCGAGCGCCGCCTCCAGCTCGTTGACCCGGGCGTTCTCCTCGTCCGTGGCCAGCTCGCCCGCCATCAGCCTGGTGCGCAGGCCGTGCTCCTCGTCGACCAGCGCCTTGATCCGGCCTAGAATCTCGTCGTCCCCCATAGGGGGACTCTAACTCGTACGTGATAGAACACGCCCTATGGCTGGTCTCGCCCTGGTAAGGAAGCCCGGCCCCCGCATCGCCGAGGGCATCGTCACGAACATCCCGCGCGAGCCCGTCGACCGCGAACTCGCCGCCGAGCAGCACGCCGCCTACGTCGCCGCCCTCGCCGCCGCCGGCTGGCGCCCGGTGCACGCCCCGCCCGCCGACGACCTGCCCGACGCCCCGTTCGTGGAGGACGCGGTCGTGGTGTCCGGCCGGCTCGCCGTACTGACCAGGCCCGGCGCGCCGGAGCGGCGTCCCGAGGTGGACTCCGTCGAGCAGGCCGTACGGGGCCTCCGGCTGAACACGGTACGGATCACGCGGCCGGGCACGCTCGACGGCGGCGACGTCCTGCAGACCGGCGACACCGTGTACGTCGGCAGGTCGGCCCGCACCGACGACCACGGCATCGCCCAGCTCGCCGCGTTATTGCCGGAAAGGGAGGTGGTCCCGGTCGAGCTGTCCGGCGTGCTCCACCTCAAGTCCGCCGTCACCGCGCTGCCCGACGGCACCCTCATCGGCGACCCCGCGCACGCCCGCCTGCCCGGCCTGCTGGTGCCGCCGGAGGAGACGGGCGCGCACGTCGTGCCACTGGACGGGGACACGGTCCTGATGGCGGCCTCCGCGCCGCGCACCGCCGAACTGCTGGAGAAGCGCGGTCTCGCCGTGGTCGCGGTCGACATCTCGGAGTTCGAGAAACTGGAGGGCTGCGTCACCTGCCTGAGCGTGCTCGTCCCCGACGCTCTCAGCATGTGAGATCTTGACCGGTCCACGCCGAGACGTCTGGTAGCGTGATTCGCATGCTGCGCGGGCTGCTTCTTAGCTGCCGCGGCGAGGGCCTCTAAAGGCCGGCTCCCTCGCCGCGGAGCCAGTCATGCGCGTCGGCCGCTTTCATTCGACCGACACCCAGGAGCACTCCGATGACAGCTCAGCAGCCCAGCCGCATGCCGTTCCAGCGCTACCAACCCTTCGAGCCGATCCGGCTGACCGACCGCACCTGGCCCGACCAGGTCATCACCAAGGCCCCGCGCTGGTGCGCCGTCGACCTGCGTGACGGCAACCAGGCGCTGATCGACCCGATGGACTCCCACCGCAAGCTCCAGATGTTCGAGCTGCTGGTCCGGCTGGGCTACAAGGAGATCGAGGTCGGCTTCCCGGCCGCCTCCCAGACCGACTTCGACTTCGTACGGCAGATCATCGAAGAGGACCGGATCCCCGGCGACGTGGTGATCCAGGTGCTGACCCAGGCCAGGCCCGAGCTGATCGAGCGCACCTTCGAGTCGCTGCGGGGCGCCAAGCAGGCCATCGTCCACCTCTACAACTCCACCTCCACGCTGCAGCGGCGGGTGGTGTTCGGCATGGACAGGGAAGGCGTCACCGCCATCGCCGTCGAGGGCGCCAAGCTGGTCAGGAAGCTGGCCGAGGCGAGCGACGTCGACGTCTACTACCAGTACTCGCCGGAGTCGTTCACCGGCACCGAGCTGGAGTACGCCGTCGAGGTGTGCGACGCGGTCAACGAAGTGTGGCAGCCCACCCCCGACCGCAAGGTGATCATCAACCTGCCGGCGACGGTCGAGATGGCCGGCCCCAACGTGTACGCCGACCAGATCGAGTGGATGCACCGCAACCTGAAGCACCGCGACTCGATCATCCTGTCGCTCCACCCGCACAACGACCGCGGCAGCGCCGTGGCCGCCGCCGAGCTGGGCTACATGGCCGGCGCCGACCGCATCGAAGGCTGCCTGTTCGGCAACGGCGAGCGCACCGGCAACGTCTGCCTGGTCACGCTGGGCATGAACCTGTTCTCCCAGGGCGTCGACCCGGAGATCGACTTCAGCGACATCGACGAGATCCGCCGCGTCGTCGAATACTGCAACCAGCTGCCCGTCCACCCCCGCCACCCGTGGGGCGGCGAGCTGGTCTACACCGCCTTCTCCGGCTCCCACCAGGACGCCATCAAGAAGGGCTTCGAACACCTGGAGGCCGACGCCGAGGCCGCGGGCGTCCCCGTCGACTCCCACACCTGGGCCGTCCCCTACCTGCCCATCGACCCCAAGGACATCGGCCGCACCTACGAGGCCGTCATCCGGGTCAACAGCCAGTCGGGCAAGGGCGGCGTCGCCTACATCATGAAGGCCGACCACCAGCTCGACCTGCCGCGGCGGCTGCAGATCGAGTTCTCCAAGGTCGTGCAGGCCCGCACCGACGCCGAGGGCGGCGAGATCACCCCGGCTGACATGTTCGCCATCTTCCAGGACGAATACCTGCCGACGCCCGGCAACCGCTGGGGCCGGCTCGGCCTGATGGCCCATCGCCACGACTCGACCGTCGACGAGAAGGTCCGCCTCAACGCCGACGTCCGCGTCGACGGCGAGATCCGCGAGATCGAAGGCGTCGGCAACGGCCCCATCTCCGCCTTCATCGACGCCATCGGAGCCGCCGGCATCAAGGTACGCGTCCTGGACTACGTCGAGCACGCGCTGAGCGCCGGCACCGACGCCAAGGCGGCCTCCTACATGGAGTGCGAGGTCAACGGCGCGGTGCTGTGGGGGGTCGGCATCGACGCCAACACCACCACCGCCTCCCTCAAGGCCATCATCTCCGCGGTCAACCGCGCCTCCCGCTGACCGTTTTCCTGCACCGCCCTGCATGATCTGCGGGGTTCCGGTGCCCGGCATACCGCCCACAAGGCTCGATGCCTCTTTCTCGACCGCGCCTCTGCTGACCATGGGGGTGCGGTCGAGGTGTTTTATTTGGTGTTGAGTTCGCAGTTGTGTATTTCGGCGTAGCGGTTCTGGGCGATGCGCATCAGGTCGGTCAGGTCTTTCATGGCGTCTCGGCCTTTGGCGACTTGGGTCAGGTAGATGTCGATCATGCGTTCTTTGTCGCCGCAGGTGAATTTGGCGCATACCTGGTACGGCTGGTCGGCCAATATGCTATCCGTCAGATAGGCGACCATGCCATCGCCAAGATCGGCGGGAAGAGCAACTCCGCCGTGGCGTGTATACAAGTTGCGCTTGCCGTTGATTAGAAATTCCAAGTGCTCTAATGGCATCCCTGGCCCTTCCTGCCTCCACCACACTTCAAGGGGCGGTGTAGCTGTATCTGGGATCCGGCAGTCGCCATTTCTGTCAGTGCCCTTACTGGTATTGGTGAGGGGTGCGTTTATGCCGCTGATCAGGCGGAATGCTTGCTCGGGAATAAAACTACAAACGTATGGAGGTGTATCTATGGCCTGCCTCAGGTCTGGCGCCGGTGTGGCGACTATCAGCTTCTCCGGCGTACAGGAGGCGAGTACAGCAACTGCAGACAGGGCCACGATGAGCATGTGGAAACGGCTCATCTGCCACCTCCAGAGGAGGAACCACCGTCTAGGCCGAGGTAGTCGTGCACCTCGCTAGTCCGACGGAAAGTGCCGTTGAAAGTACCGAGAGTCTCGCTGCTTCCACCCGTTTTCCTCGCCCATTCGAGAAACAAGCTGTACTCCTGCCGGGTCATCTCATTGAAAGACTTGATCCTAGGAGGATTGCCGGTCACGAATGGTTCATGTTTCACTTCCATACCGTCAAGCATTCCTTTGTTTAGCATGGCCGTTCCAAACATTTGCTCTGCCAATCGCTCCACTCCAAGACGGTTGTCCGCCAATGTCCGATACGTCTCGTCGAGATCGTGGCGCAGTTCGGCCATTCGTTGGGCTACGTGTTGAGAGAGTTGGTCGTACGCGGCTCCGGCGAGCTTCTCGTAACCGTTGCCGGTCAGCTCACCGAACGCACCAGAAGCAAGGGTGCTCACTTGCTTGGCCCCGGGTATCGGTAGCAGACCGATAGCATCAGCCACCATCTGCTTCAGCGCCTCGTCCGCCTTCTTGTCGTCCAATCCTTGAGCGATCAGTACCTGGCGTCGGGTTTCCACGAGGTATTTGAAGGGAGTTGCCTCCTCTACGGCACGATCCAATAGATACTGTGCGGTGTCACCCTTGTCGATGCGTCCGTTCCCATTGAGGTCAAATCTCTCTACATCGGCTTTCGTAAAGCCGAATCGTTCAGCGTTGGAGGCATCGAGTCCGACAGGAGGAGCGCCTGCAAGCGCTGCTCGCATGTGCTCAGTCTGCGCCCGCACCAAGACTTCAAACCCTGGGTCGTTGGATGTAGCAAGCAGCAGGGCATATGCCATGTCTTGGGGAGCGACTTCGCCGAACGTTCCACGATTCAGGTAGAGCTTCGAGAGCTGGTCGATGTTGGCGGAGATGGCGCGAGCCAATGGGTAGCCCAGTGGTGCGTACCGGTCGAATGTCTCCCGGTCCTTGATCTTCAGTTTTTCGCCACCCTGCTTGAAGGCCCCGCGCACCTCGTTGGAAATGGTCTTCGTCATCTGCGCGGCCAGTTTTTGGGAGGTGGCGTCCTGCCCGGTCGTCGCTGTGATCAGCATGCCGTTGATCGGCTCGTAGTCGTCCAGGTACTGGGAAGCACCCCACCGGGTCGTAAGCAGATACTCCAGCACCGACTCCCCCCACCCCGGCGGAGTGTGATCCAGCAGAGCATGCGATGCCTCCCGGCTGGACTTCGCCGCATGGAACAGGCTCTCCACCATCGACGAGGGCTTCTCGGTGATCGGATCCTTCGCAGATACTCCCCACCTCAACAAAGCCCCGAGGCCGAGCGAGCCGGCGAGGTCGACGATGGGGACCTGCGCACCGCCGAACGCGCGACCCAGCGCATCCTTGCTCGCCGCCCATGCGTCCTCACGCTGCTCGCGCTCGTAGACGATCACATCCCGCCCGACAACCTCCATGAACTCCTTCGAATACGGCGGCTCCCCGTCGTGAGCACGCCAGATGAGCGCCAGAGCCTGGTAACCCAGGTACTTCCCGCCGTCCGCCCCGTGCTGGGCCCGCCCTTCCTTCACCAGGTCCGCCAGGAAGCCGTCACCCTGGTAGGAGGAGTTCTTCCGGTTGGTCCCCTTGGCCAGGATGGAGCTCAGCGTGCTGAGGACGTTCCGCCCTGAGGTGGAGAGCCGATTCTTGCGATCGGAGTCCCCGCGCGTCACGGCGTCGCGCAGCATCGTGGCGAGCGAGCCGGCCATTCGCGTCACACCCCGGGCGCCGATCGTGCCGAGGAACGCCTTCACGAACTCCGAATCCCCCGTACGTGACGCGTACTTCTCCAGGTCCGCCAGCGCCTTGTCGTCCCCGTCGGCCACCTTCGAAGCCGCCCGCCCGGCGAGCGTCCCGTCGAGCAGGGCCTTGGCGTCATCCAAACGGTCGGGCATCTCCACGAAGCTTCCGGCGGGAGTGCTCCTGCCCAGAGACACCCTCTGCCGGTGCAGCTCGTGGGCGAGGTTCTGCCGCCGTCGCAGGTCGTCGGCCTGCGTGGTGACCCGTCGGGCCAGCTCGCGCAGCCGCGCCGCCGGTGCGGTGTCGAGCCCGGCGCCCTGAAGCTCGCGGTGGAGCGCCTGCGCCAGGGCCTCCAGACGCCCGGCGGCCTCGGTGTGCTTGCCCGCCATCAGGTCGAACTCGGCCCGCTTGACCCCGCTGAACCCGCTCATGGCGTGACCGGGATCGAGGCCAGCTTCTGGTTGGCGCTGCGTACGGCCTGCGCGAGCATCGCCTGCAGTTCCCGCTGGTCGGCGCGCACCTGGGCGTCGAACCGGGTGCCCGCCGGCCCCACCCACGCGTCGCACTCCATCAGACGGCAGGAGTGGGTGAGGGCCCACCAGTGCTCGTCCGACAGTCGCTGGATCCGCTCCGCCGCGGCCCGCATCGCGTCGCGATCGAGGTCAGCCACGATGATCCCCCCCGTACGGCTCGCTCCACCAGAACCAGATCAGGAGGCGGCGTCCCCCATGTCGTTCAGACGGTAATCAACAACACATCAACAGAACAAGCGAAACCACGGTGAAAGTACGAGTGCGCGCGAGATCTGCCAGAAAATGTACGGTTTTGCCAGGTAAAGCGGTGGCTGCCGGGTCACGATGAAGAGACGTCGCGCAGCAAGAATCGACCGAGATCAACGCCTGAAAACAATGAAACCCTGGCCGTGATCGTTGAAAACAACTGAAAAGGCCAGGGTGATCAGGAAATCAGCATCGTGTCTAGTCGAACTCGCCACCCTTCACGCCACTGATGAATGCGGCCCACTCGCCGGAGGTGAAGATGAGGGCTGGTCCGGAGGGGTTCTTGCTGTCGCGGACGCCCCGGCGTCCGCCGGAGAGTTCGGCCACTTCGACGCAGTTGCCGCCGTCGGGCCCGGATCTTGTGGACTTACGCCACACGGCTGTGTCGAGTTCTCGCGTCAGCTCGTCCATCGCTGCAGCGTCTCCTTGATCAGCTCTAGGGATTCACGACGGGACAGTGCTTCAGAGCGAATCCCTTCATATCTGTATGTTAGGACGCTTACGTCCTCTGGTCGCTCTGTCACTCGGCTCATAACCCCAGCGGATTCGACGTATGCCGTGTCGAAGACGCCATGTGCCTGCGCGATGGCGAATCCTCCTGCGAGCCCGGTCGTGGAGTAGGCGTTGAGAGGAAGGACCTGAATCGTGGTCCGAGGGGTCCGGCCGGCTTCGAGGAGGCGAGTGAGCTGTGCTGACATGATGGCGGGGCTGCCGATCGGGCGATGCAGGACCGCCTCGTCGATCACGGCCCACAGCAACGGCGGCTTGGGGCGTCCGAGGATGGTCTGACGTTCCATGCGGGCGACCACCTGCTCCTGGACCTGCTCGGGTGTCACGCCGACATCGCCGCTCAGCACCGCCCTCGCGTAGTCCTCTGTCTGGAGCAGCCCAGGCACCACCAGCGGCTCCCACGTCCGGATGGCCTCCGCCGTCGCCTCCACATCCAGCCACGGCCGGAACCACGGCGGTGCCGCCGCGTGACTGACCATCGGCCAGAGGCGCATCAGTGCGCCCTCCGCCTCCAGCGCCTCGTCGCAGTGGCGGGCGAACTCCTCCGTCGGCGACCGCCTGGCCGTCTCGATCATGCTGATCGTCCCGACGGAGTAGGACACCGCCTTCGACAGCCGGATCTGCGACCAGCCACGGACCTTGCGGTGGCGCCGCAGCTCGAAACCGAAGAGCGCAGTCGGCGAATCGGCGGGGCACAGCTCGCTTTCCTTGGGCACCTGACCTCCCGGGGGGTTGCCGCCGCGTTTCAACAGCTCTTTCATTGAAACGGTTGATGGCGCATCGAAGTCAATTGACTACTGATCGTAGTCAGTATTTGGGATGGTCGGAAGGTCGATCAGGGCCGAGTTCTCCGAATGGGTGAGGGAATGAAAACAGCGGGGCCCAGAGTGGTCGGTTCGATTCGGTTGATGTGCCTTCGGGAGTCCGTCTCGTACGCCCGCGCGCACGTCCGCGACTGGCTAGGAGGTGATCATCCTGCCATCGACGATGTCGTGCTCGCGGTGTCCGAACTCGTGACGAACGCCCTGCGGCATTCGGACGCACGGCCGGGCGACTTCATCGGCCTCACCGTCACGGACGTAGGAGGGCTGGTCCGCGTGGAGGTGCGTGACCCCGGTACGGCGTTCTCCGGGCCGTACGTCCGCCAGGAGTCGGAGGCAGAGGACGGCCGAGGGTTGCTGATCATCCGCGAGATCTCCCAGGACTGGGGGATCGGTGAGCATGGACGCGGGCTGGGTCGTACGGTCTGGTGCCTCATCCCGGCAGACGCGGGCTCCCGGGTCCGGGGAGCGCGCCGTGACATCCTGACGGGATGAGGATCGCGGTGACCGGGGCGACCGGGCATATCGGTGGCGGGGTGGCGCGGCGGCTGGCCGGGGCCAGGTCGGAGCAGTTGCTGGTCGTACGGGACGCGAGCCGGGCGCCGAGGCTGCCCGGGGCGGAGGTCGCGGAGGCGGAGTTCGGGGACCGTGAGAAGGTGCGCAGGGCGCTGCAAGGCGTCGACGCCGTCCTGATGGTGTCGGCGTCGGAGTCCGCCGACCGGCTGGAGCGGCATTTCGCCTTCGTCGACGCCGCTGCCGAAGCGGGCGTCCGGCACCTCGTGTACACGTCGTTCGCCAACCCGGGACCGGACGCCGCCTTCACGCTGGCGCGCGACCACTGGGCCACCGAGGAGCGGATCCGCGCCTCGGGGATGGCGTTCACGTTCCTGCGCGACAACCTGTACGCGGACTTCCTGCCCGACATGGCCGGGGAGGACGGGGTGATCCGCGGCCCGGCGGGGGAGGGCCGGGTGGCGGCGGTGGCCAGGGACGACGTCGCCGACGTGGCGGCGGCCGTGCTGGGCGACCCGGCCGCGCATGAAGGAAGCACGTACGAGCTGACCGGGCCGGAGGCGCTCACGCTGGCCGAGGTGGCGAAGATCCTGACCGAGGCGACCGGGCGTGAAACCAGGTACCACGCCGAGACGGTCGAGGAGGCGTACGCGTCGCGCGCCTCGTACGGGGCACCCCGGTGGCAGGTGGACGCCTGGGTGTCCACGTACACCGCGATCGCCGCGGGGGAGTTGGAGCGGGTCACGGGGGATGTGGAGGAGCTCGCTGGACATCCGGCGACGAGCCTGGCGGAGCTCGTCCGCCGGGGTTGACCGCGCGATTGTCACCGGCCGACCGGAGCGGGTGACGGGACATCCGGCGACGGGGCTGGCGGAACTTCTCCGCCGGGGCTGGCCACCGCGATCGGCGACGGAAGCCGAGGCGGCCGAATAGTGAACGTTGCGTTTCTTAGCGATGACGCCTACCCTCCTTAGAGAACGACTCGTTCTCTAAGGAGGTGGCGGGATGGTCGTCGTCCTGACCGGGCTGATGCTCTGCATGCTGCTCGGCGCGCTCGATCAGACGATCATGACGCCCGCGCTGCCGTCCGTGGCCGGCGACCTCGGCGGGCTCGACCAGATGCCCGCCGTGATCACCGCCTACCTGGTGGCCGCGACCGTCGTGATGCCGGTGTACGGCAAGCTCGGCGACCGGTTCGGCCGCAAGCCGCTCATGCAGGTCGCCATCGTGATCTTCGTGGTGGGCGCGGTCCTGTGCGCCACGGCCGCGAGCATGCCGCAGTTCATCGCGTTCCGCGCGGTGCAGGGCGTCGGCGGTGGCGGGCTGATGATCGGCGCGCAGGCCGTCATCGGCGAGGTCGTCAGCCCGCGCGAGCGCGGCCGCTATCTCGGGCTGATCGGGGCCGCCTATGTGGTGGCCGCCGTCGGCGGGCCGCTGATCGGCGGGTTCCTCATCGACAGCGCCGGCTGGCGGTGGATCTTCGCCATCTACCCGCCGCTGGGGCTGCTCGCCTTCGTCGTGCTCACCGTCACGCTCAAGCTGCCCAGGCCGGAGTCGCGCGCGCCCGTCGACATCGCCGGAGCGGTCACGCTCGGCCTGGCCGTCGTCGGCGTGGTCATGCTCGGCCAGACGAGGAACGTGGCGTTCCTCGTCCTGGCCGCGCTCGCCGTGCCGGCCTGGCTGGTCACCGCACGCTACGCGACCGACCCGATCCTGCCGCTCCGGCTGTTCAGGGACCGGGCGTTCGCGGTCCCGGTGCTGATCAGCCTGCTCATCGGGTTCGCGCTCTTCGGCACCCTCACGTACATCCCCGCCTACCTGCAGATCGCCCACGGCGCCTCGGCGACCGGGGCAGGGCTGCTGGTCACCGCGCTCATGGCCGGTGTGCTGACCACCACCGTCGTCTCCGGCAGGCTCATCACCAGGACCGGCCGCTACAAGCGCTACCCCGTCGCGGGCACCGCGCTCGCCGCGGCCGGGCTGGCCGTGCTGCCGTTCGCCGCCGGCGACGCGGCCGCGCTGGCCGGCGTGCTGGCGCTGATCGGGCTCGGCGTCGGGCTCGTCATGCAGGTGATGGTGCTGGCCGCGCAGAACGCCGTCGCGTACGCCGATCTGGGCACGGCCACCTCGTCGGTGACGTTCCTGCGCCAGATCGGCGCCTCCGCCGGCGTCGCCCTGGTCGGCGCGCTCATCACCTGGCGCTTCGCCGGCGGTATGCCCGGCGCCGGCGCCCCCCTGGACACCGCCGCGCGCGCCGCCTTCGCCGAGGCCGTGCCGCCGGTGTTCGCGGCCATGTCGCCGCTGCTCGGCGTGGCCTTCCTGCTCGCGCTGGCGCTGCCCGCGCGACCTCTCCGCACCACCGCTCACGCACAGGAGACCTCATGACACTCGTCGCCCCCCTGAGCTCGTTCCGCCGCGGCGACCTCGCCCTCGCGGGCGGGAAGGGAGCCAACCTCGGGGAGCTGATCGCCGGCGGCTTCCCCGTCCCCGCCGGATTCGTGGTCACCACCGCCGCCTACGACCTGGTCGCCGCCGGTCACGCCACGCGCGCGTACTTCGAGAAGCTGGAGATCCCCGAGACCCTGCGCGGGGCGATCCTGACCGCGTACCGGGAGCTCGGCGGCGGGCCGGTGGCCGTGCGCTCCAGCGCCACCGCCGAGGACCTGCCGGGCGCCGCGTTCGCGGGGCAGCAGGACACCTACCTCAACGTCGTCGGCGAGGACGGGCTGATCGACGCGGTCCGGCGCTGCTGGGGCTCGCTCTGGTCCGAGCGCGCCGTCGCCTACCGCGACCGGCTCGGCCTCGACCACGCCGAGGTGCGCATCGCGGTCGTCGTGCAGCGCATGGTGGCGGCGGAGGCGGCGGGCGTGATGTTCACCGCCGACCCCGTCACCGGCGACCGCGGGCGGCTCGTCGTCGACGCCGGCACCGGGCTCGGCGAGGCGGTCGTGTCCGGCCTCGTCACCCCTGATCACTACGTGCTCACGCCGCGGGGCGAGATCGCCGAGTTCGCGCCCGGCCGCCGTGAGGTGGTCGTCCGCGCCCTTGCGGGCGGCGGCGTCAGCCACGAGACCGGCGACGGCGCGCCCGCCGAGCGGCTGCCCGGCGGCGTGCTGCGCGAGCTGGCCGGGCTCGGCACCGCGGTCGCCCGTCACTTCGGCCGCCCCCAGGACATCGAGTGGACGTACGCGGGCGGCGAGGTCAGCCTCGTGCAGGCCCGGCCGATGACCGCGCTGCCGCCGCCCCCGCTCGGCAAGCTCGGCCCGATCCGCCGCAAGCTCGGCACCGTCCTGATGGAGTACTTGCCGGTACGCCCCTATCCGATCGACATGTCCACCTGGGTGCCGTACGGGCCCGCCGGGCTCATGGCGCAGGTGACCCGCAACTTCGGCCTGCGGGGGGCGTTCGACCACTTCATCGAGGAGCAGGACGGCGTCGCCTACCGGCTGGTGCCGCCCCGCCCGCACCCCTCGCCCAAGCTGCTCGTCGCGCCGTTCCTGATCTTCGCCAAGGCCCGCCGGTACGATCCCGCCCGGTGGAGCGGCGACCCGCGCTTCCAGCGCTACCTCGACGACGTGCGCGAGCTGACGAAGCTCGACCTGGCCGCGCTGCCCTGGCCGGAGCTGGTCAGGACGCCGCGCAGGGTGCTGGCCGCCGTGCGGCCCGTGGCCGGCCTGCGCACGGACTACCTGCCGCGCAGCGGGCTGTCGCTGCTGCGGCTGCGCGCCGCGCTCAAGCTGCTCGGCCGTACGGACCTGTTCGGCGCGCTGATCGCCGGCGCCCGCACCCGCACCAGCGACGCCAACCGGGCCCTGGAGGAGCTCGCCGAGCAGGCCAGGAACACCGGCGCGCTCGCCCGGGACCCGATGCCCGAGGCTTTCCAGGCGGCGCTCCGGGAGTTCCTGGCCGAGTACGGCCACCGGGAAGGCGCCAGCCCGCTCCTGGTCACCCCGCCGACCTGGGCCGACGGACCCGAGACCGTGCTCGACCTGATCAGGGTGCTGGCGGCGGAGCCACCCCGGTCCGAGCCCGGCGACGACGCGATGGACCGGCTGCTCGCCCACCCGCGGCTGCGCGGCGCCCGCAAGCGGGACAAGATGGTCCGCAAGGTGCACGCCGCCCGCGCGGGGATCGCCTTCCGTGAGGACAGCCACTTCTCCTTCACGATGCCGCTGCCCGCGCTGCGCCGGTCCATCGTCGAGATCGGCCGCAGGCTGCGCGACGCGGGCGTGCTCGACGCTCCCGAGGACGTCTTCCACCTCAGGCTGGAGGAGCTGGAGGCGATCGAGGACGTGGCCGCTCTCGGCGGCGAGCAGGGCCGGCGGCTGCGCGCGAGCGCGACCGCCCGGGCCGCCCGGCGTGAGGAGCTCGCCGGCGTGCGGCTCATCGACCTCCGGGCCGTCTTCCCGGCCCGCGACGCCGGTGACGCGCTCGTGGCGGGCACCCCCGCGAGCGCGGGCACCGCCACCGGGCCGGTCAAGGTGGTCCGCGACCCGTCGGAGTTCGGCAGGCTCGAACCCGGTGACGTGCTGGTCTGCCCCTACACCAACCCGTCGTGGACGCCGCTGTTCCAGCGGGCCGCCGCGGTGGTCGTCGACACCGGAGGCATCACCTCCCACGCCGCGATCGTGGCCAGGGAGTACGGCATCCCCGCGGTCATGGGCACCGGCGAGGGCACCTCCCTGCTGGCCGACGGGCGGCAGGTCACGGTCGACGGCGGCTCCGGTGTGGTGGTGGAGGCTCGGTAACATGGCTGAGATGGTCACCGACCACCGCAAGCTGCCCCGGCGCCGGGGCGAGGAGCTCGCCGCCGCCATCTACCGGGCGACGCTCGACGAGCTGGCCGAGAGCGGCTACGCCAAGCTCACCATGGAACGCGTCGCCGAGCGGGCCAGGGCGAGCAAGGCCTCGCTCTACCGCCGCTGGCCCACCCGCGTCGCGCTGGTCATGGACTCGGTCTACCACTCGCTGCCGGCCCTGTCCGACGTCCCCGACACCGGCAGCCTGCGCGACGACCTGCTGACCGTGCTGCGCGGCACGGCCGACATCCTGTCCGGCCCGGCGGGCGAGGCGATGCGCGGGCTGCTCTCCGAGGCGCTGCGCGACGAGGCCAGCGCCCGCACCTTCAAGGAGAACTCGCAGGGCGCGGGCCGCAAGATGATGGCCGAGATCGCCCGCCGCGCCGTCGAGCGCGGCGAGATCTCCGGGGACGCGGTCACGCCGCTCCGCCTCGACACCGGCCAGGCCCTGCTCAGGCAGCACTTCCTCTTCCAGGGGCCGCCCATCCCCGACCGGCTCGTCGTCGACATCGTGGACGAGGTCCTGGTGCCGCTGCTGACCCGGAGCTAGGCGGCCGGCCGCCTGTGGAACAGGGCGCTGCGCACCACCCGGCTGACCAGCTCGTCGCGCTGGTTCAGGCCCCGGTGCTCCAGCTTGACGATGCCCTGCGTGGGGCGTGACTTCGACTCCCGGGCGTCCAGGATGGTCGACACCACGCGGATCGTGTCGCCGTGGAAGACCGGGGCCGGCATCTCGACCACCTCGTAGCCGAGGTTGGCCACCGTGGTGCCCAGCGAGATGTCGGTCACGCTGAGCCCGATGACCAGCGAGAGCGTGAACAGGCCGTTCACCACCCGGGTGCCGAACTCCGAGTCCTTGGCGAACTCCTCGTCCAGGTGCAGGGGCTGGGGGTTCATGGTCAGCGTGCTGAACAGGACATTGTCCGATTCGGTGACGGTTCTCCTGATCTGGTGCTCGATGACCAGTCCGGGGGTGAGTTCCTCGAACCACAGGCCCACTGCGGCCTCCTCTGCCTAGAACTACGAACGAACGATCGCTAGTATAGCGTCACGGTCAGTGTTCCCACGCGGAAGGGGCCGCTATCGTGATACGAACGATCGATTGTTCGGAGGTGTTGGCGCTGAAGCACGACTGCACGCCGGTGGGGCGGGTGCCATGAGACGCGCCGAGCGGGTCGACGACCCGGACCGCCACTCCTGGGAGGAGCCCGGCGTCTACCAGGTGGCGCCGGGCGTGCACCGGGTCCCGCTGCCGATCCCGGAGGACGGGCTGCGCGCGGTCAACGTGTACGTGCTCGAAGGCGACCACGGGCTGACCCTCGTCGACGCCGGCTGGGCCATGCCCGAGTCCCGGGCCGTGCTCGGCGCCGCGCTGGAGGCTCTCTCGTACGGCGTGGACGACGTGTCCGAGATCCTGGTGACGCACGTGCACGTCGACCACTACTCGCAGGGCGTGACCCTGCGCGGCGAGAGCGGCTGCGGGCTGCGCCTGGGCGAGCACGAGCGGCCCTCGCTGGAGGCGCTCGGTTCCGGCGACGAGATGGAGGGCGCCACGCAGCTCGCCCAGCTCCGCCGCCACGGCGGCGAGGAGGTCGTGAGCGCGCTGGACGCCATCGGCTACGGCACGGGCTCGGACCCGGCCAAGTGGGAGCCGCCGGACGAGTGGATCACCCACGGCCGCCTGTTCCAGGCCGGCCGCACCGGGCTGCGGGCGCTGCACACCCCGGGGCACACCCGCGGCCACGTCGTGTTCGACGACGCCGGGCACGGCATGCTGTTCACCGGCGACCACGTGCTGCCGCAGATCACCCCGTCGATCGGGTACGAGAGCAGGACGGGGGCGCTGCCGCTGCGTGACTTCATGGACTCGCTGGGGGCCGTGCTCGACCTGCCCGACCGGCTCATGCTCCCGGCGCACGGGCCGGTGCGCTCCAGCACCCACGCGCGGGCGACCGAGCTGCTGGCCCACCACGAGCAGCGCCTGGACGCCTGCGCGGCTCTGCTGGACGGGCGGCCGCGCACCGCGTACGAGGTCGCGGGCGGGCTGGGATGGACCAGGCGCGAGCGCCGGCTGCGCGACCTCGACCCGGTCAACCGGATGCTCGCGGTCTGCGAGACCGCGGCGCATCTCGACGTGCTCGCGGCCGACGGCCGCTGCGGGCGGACAGAACAGGGCGGCGTCGTCCGCTACCTACAGGAGGCATCATGAGCAGCGCGCTCACCGGATATCCCGAGGCCGGTCAGAAGATCAGCACCGCGGCGATCACCATCACCGAGTCGCACGTGGTCTCCTGGGCCTCGCTCACCGGCGACTGGCTGCCGATCCACACCGATCGGGAGTACGCCGCGCGCAGCCGGTTCGGCGAGCGGATCGCGCACGGGCCGCTCACGCTCGCCATGGCGCTCGGGCTGAGCACGCGGAGCCAGGTCATCGACGGCGATCGGACGACCGCCTGGCTCGGGCTGAACGACCTGCGCGCGCTCGCCCCGGTGCTGATCGGCGACACGATCAGGGCGGTGGTCGAGGTGACGGAGGCGCGTCCCGCCAAGCGCGAGGGACAGTTCGTGGTGACGCTCTCGTACCGCGTCGTCAACCAGCGCGAGGAGGACGTGATGACGTTCACCAGCATCCTGCTGATGTCCGCCGAGGCGCCGTGACCCGGCGCTGAGAACGCGTGCGGGCCGGTCCGAGGGGACCGGCCCGCACGCGTTCGCGGTCAGAACGAGCGGGGCAGCTCCAGCAGCCGTTCGCCCAGGTAGTTGCGGACCATGTCGTTGGCCAGCGGCGCGAACACCCACAGCCGCACGTCCCTGAACCAGCGCTGCATCGGGAACTCGCGGCTGAACCCGGCGCCGCCCAGGATCTCCATGCCGTCCTGGGTCACCTTGACCGCCGCCTCCGACGCGGCGATCTTGGCCATGGACGACAGCAGGTCGGCCCGCCCGCCTGCCGCCTCGACGGCCGCCGCGCGGGCCAGCAGCGAGCGCGCCGACTCGATGGCCAGCGCCCCGTCGACCAGCCGATGCTGCACGGCCTGGAAGGAGCCCAGGGTGGAGCCGAACGCGGCCCTGCCTCGCGCGTACTCGACGGCGGCGTCCAGCGCCCCGCTCGCCGCGCCGATCGCGCCCGCGGCGGCGTTGATGCGCTCGCGGTTCAGCGTCGCCACCACCTGGCGGAAGCCGGCGCCGACGGCCCCGACGACCGCGCTCTCGGGCACCGCCACGTCGTCGAAGAACACCTCGCAGGTGTCGAGCCCGTGCACGGCGACGGTGGGCAGCTCGCGGACCTGGAGGCCGGGGGAGCCCGCCGGGACCAGGAACATGGTCACGCCGTCGACGGACGAGCCCTCGGCCGGGGAGGTGCGGGCCAGCACGACGAGGGCGTCGGCGCCGAGGGCGCCGGAGATCCACGTCTTCTGGCCCGACAGCAGCCAGTGGTCGCCCTCGCGGCGGGCGGTGGTGCGCATGACGCGGGCGATGTCGGTGCCGCCCGCGGGCTCCGAGAGCGCGAAGGACACCTTGGCCGCCCCGGTGTGCAGCCGGTCCAGCCACTCCTCCCGCTGCTCGGGGGAGCCGTTGGTGCCGAGGATGTGCGTGATCATGTACTGCACGACCATGTGCACCGCCATGGAGGTGGGGCCCGCGGCCAGCTCCTCGATGACGGCGGTCTGGTCGCGGATGTCGCCGATCCCGCCGTGGTCGGGGTGCCCGCCGACCGCGTGCACGCCGAGCCGGCGCAGCGCCTCGTGCAGCTTGTCGTCGAACCGTTCCTGCTCGTCCAGGCGGAGCACCTCGGCGACCGGGCTGGTCGCGGCGATGAGCCTGCGCAGCTCGGCCCGCAGCTCGGCGCGCTCTGGGGTGTCGCTGATGGGGTCGGCCTGCCTGCCGGCGGCGTCGGTGAGAGGTCTCATGCGGTTGCTCCGGGTGGCTCAGACGGGGTAGACGCCGTTGCGGCGGGCGGGCGGCGTCTTGCGCTTGCGCCGGTAGACGTCGAACCGGTGGATCAGCTCGCGCCGCAGGTCCTCGTAGCTGACGACGGCCTCCACGGCGTTCTCGTTGGCGATCTGGAAGACGTCGATTTGCTCTTCGTACTCCGAGCGCAGCTCGGTGACGAGCTTCTGCCGCTCCTTCTCGTCCTCGATCGCCATCACCCGGTTGAAGTGGATGCCGGCGATCGCGGCCTCGGGTCCGAGCAGGGCGGGCTTGGCGGTGGGCAGCGCGAGCACCGCGTCGGGGTTCATCGGGCTGCCCGACATGCCCAGGTAGCCGCCTCCGTACGCCTTCCGCACGATGACCGCGACCCGCGGCACCCGGCTCTCGGCGACGGCGAACAGCATCTTCGCGCCGTGCCGGATGATGCCCTCCTTCTCGGCCACCGTGCCGAGCATGTATCCGGGTACGTCGATGAGGAAGAGCAGCGGCACGTTGTACGCGTTGCACATCCAGACGAACCGGGCCGCCTTGTCGGAGGAGTCGCTGAACAGCACGCCCGCCTTGACCGCCGACTGGTTGGCCACGATGCCGACGGGCGCCCCGTCCAGGCGGGCGAACCCGGTCACCAGCTCGGGCGCGAACAGCTCCTTGTGCTCGAAGAAGGAGTCGCAGTCGACGACGGCGTCGATCAGCTCGCGCACGTCGTACGGGACGGCCTGGTTCTCCGGGACGATGGAGCGCAGCGACTCGGTCGGCCGGGGCTCGCGGCCCGCGGCCCTGGGCGGCTCGGCCTCCCAGCTGGAGGGCAGGTAGGACAGGTAGAGGCGGATGGCCGCGATGGCCTCCTCCTCGGTCTCGGCGAGCAGGTCGCTCAGTCCGGAGACGCGGCTGTGCAGGTCGGCGCCGCCCATCTCCTCCAGGGTCACCGATTCGCCGGTGACCATCTCGGCGACGCGGGGCGAGCCGATGTAGGCGGTGGCGGTGCCGCGCACCATGATGATCACGTCGCACAGGGCGGGCACGTAGGCGGATCCCGCGGGGGAGGGGCCGAACAGCGCGCAGATCTGCGGCACCCGGCCGGAGATCTGCACCTGGTTGTAGAAGATGTTGCCCCAGGCGTGGCGGCCGGCGTAGCTCTCGAACTGCTCGTCGATGCGGGCTCCCGCCGCGTCGACGAGGTAGACCAGGGGCAGCCCGAGCTCGTCGGCCAGGAGCTGCATCCGGGTGATCTTCTCGAAGGTGCGCTTGCCCCAGGTGCCGGCCTTGACCGTGTAGTCGTTGGCGATGACGCACACCCGGCGGCCGTCGACGCTGCCGATGCAGGTCACCACGCCGTCGCCGGGCAGCCCGTCGGCGTGCCGGGCCAGCAGGCCGTCCTCGAAGTCCTCGATGTCGTCGAGGAGGAGCCGGAGCCGGTCGCGGACGAGCAGCTTGCCGGCGGCCTCGTGCTTGTGGCGGTTCTTCTCGCTGCCGCCGAGCCGGGCTGCCCGCAGGCGGGCCTGGAGCTCCTCGTGGATGTCCGCCTGCGGCGGGGGATCGAGGGGAACGGTGGAAGTCATAGGTGTTCGTCCCATCAGACACGATGCGGGCTGTGGCAGGTGCGGGAACCGAGTCCGCGCACGTCAGGAAGCTGCTCGACCCAGGATTACCTACGAACGATCGTTCGTCAAGCGGTCGGTGTCGGCGGGAGCAGCTCGGTCTCCGAGGCCAGGAACCATTCCAGCGCCTCGATGAAGTGCTCCTCGTGCGCGCGCAGCGGCCCGGCCTCCGGGCTGTCGAAGGCGGCCTTCACCGCGCGCACGTCGTCGAACCAGAGCTCGGCGGAGCCGTCCCAGGGCCACTGCTTGCGGTGCTCGACCGCCGGGTTCTGCCGGTAGCCGCGCAGGCCGGGCAGGGCCAGCACGAGCGCCGGATGCTCCTCCTGCCAGAAACGCAGGAACTCCTCCCGGCTCAGGCCGGGCTTGCGGCGGATGACGGCGACGACTTTGATCATTTCTTCCTCTCCAGCGCCGCGGTGGGCGCGTAGGCGGCCAGCAGCCCGCTGATGACCTCGTCCAGGGGCAGACGCCCGTTCTCGCGGTACCACGAGGCGACGTGCACGCAGATGGCGACCCCGGCGTAGGTGGCCATCTTGACGTCGGGAACCGAGACGGTGCCCCCGGCGGCGCACTCGCGCAGGATCGACTCCAGCAGGCGCTCGTAGCGGTCGCGCAGCTCGACCACCCTGGCCCGGTTGTCCTCCGACAGCGAGCGCAGCTCCGTGTTGCCGACCAGCGCCTCCAGGCGGTGCTCGGCATGGAACCTGATGCCCTCGCTCATGAAGGCCAGCAGCCGCTCCTCGGGGGTCGCGGCGGCCTCGACCCGGCGCTCGGTGATGCTGAGCAGCTGCTCCATGACCTCGGTCATGATGGTCGCGAGGAGCTGCTCCTTGCTCTTGATGTGGTTGTAGAGGCTGGCGACCTGGAGCCCCACCGCGTCGGCGAGCTGCCGCTGCGAGGTGGCCTCGAAGCCCTGCCGATGGAAGAGCTCCACGGCCGCGCTGCGGATGGCCACCGCGGTGGGGACGGTGCCGTCACGTGATCCTCGGGTGGTCTCGGCCATGGTTGTCGTTCCTCTCCCTCAGGGGCGGATGCCTGTCATCGATCATGTGGCCGACAAGGACCATACTGCGGCCGGTGGCCTAGAACGCATCGCTCAGCTCGCGCAGCCGGTGCAGGATCTCGTCGGACCGGCTCGCGGAGCGCCAGCCCAGGTCGAAGGTGAGACGGGTCGCGCCGGATTCGACGAGGTCGCGCAGATACTCCTCGAAGGCCGGGGTGAAGACGTCGCCGGCGCGGGCGGCGATCCGCAGCGTGATGTCGAGGCGGTGCGGATCCTTGCCCGCCCCGGCCGCCTCGGCGCGCAGGGTGGCGACCACCTCGCGCAGACGCTCCGGTTCCATCCGGCCGCCGGCGATCGTGCCGAACCAGCCGTCGCCGCGTGAGGCGGCCCGGCGCAGCGCGGCCGGCGACTCGCCGCCGATGAGGATCGGCACCCGCTCCTGGACGGGTGTCGGGTGGGTGCGCACGCCCGGCGGCACGGTGAACGGCCCGTACTCCCCGGGCGGGGGAGCGCCCGTCCACGTGGCGCGCATGAGGTCGATGGTCGCGTCCATCCGCTTGCCGCGGGCGGCGAACGGGACGCCGAGGGCGTCGAACTCCTCGGCCAGCCAGCCCGCCCCGGCGCCCAGGCTGACCCGGCCGCCGCTGAGCCGGTCGAGGGTGGCCAGCTGCTTGGCCAGCAGGATCGGATGGCGATGGGGGATCACCGCCACGGCCACGCCGAGCCTGGTCGTGGTCGTGGCCGCGGCGAGGAAGGAGAGCGCCACCACCCAGTCGTACCAGTCGGAGTCCGCCGGGAGGTAGAACTCGCCCGACTCGCTGAACGGGTAGCGCGAGCGCGGCTCCTCGATCAGGACGGTGTGGTCGCTGACCCACAGGCTCTCGAACCCCCGCCGGTCGACCAGGGCGGCCATGCCGCGCATGCCGAGGCCGTCGGTGTCGTGCTCGCCGGGCGGCAGGTGGATGCCGAAGCTGCAGGTGGTGCGGGTCACAGCGGGGTCCTCTCGGTCATCAGCTATACTAACGAACGATCGTTAGGAGTGTACACATGTCTTCAGTGCCCTTCGCCCTCCCACCTCGCCGGCTCGTGCTCGGCGACCTGGTGACGTCCTCCAGGACCGGGGCCGTCGTGCTGACCGTCTCCGGCGCCGCCCTCATCGGGCTGCTCGCCCAGGTGGCCGTGCCCCTGCCCGGCACGCCCGTCCCGCTGACCGGGCAGACGCTGGGCGTCCTGCTGGTGGCCGCCGCGCTCGGCCTGCGGCGCGGTGTCGCCGCGACCGCCCTGTACGGGGCCGCGGGGATCGCGGGCGTGCCCTGGTTCACCGGGGCCGCGTCCGGCTGGTCCGGCATGAGCTTCGGATACGTCCTCGGATTCGTGGTCGCGGCGGTGGTCGCCGGAGCGCTCGCCGAGCGCGGCTGGGACCGCGCGCCGGGCCGGGCCATGGCCGCGATGGCGCTGGCGAACGCCGTCATCCTCCTCTGCGGCAGTGCCTGGCTGGCCGCTCTGCTCCGCCTGGACCTCTGGCAGGCGATCCAGATGGGCGTGCTCCCCTTCCTGGCGGGCGACGCCGTCAAGATCGCCCTGGCGGCCGCGCTGCTCCCCGCGGCCTGGCGGCTGTCCGGATCGAGGGCCCGCCGGTGAGCGCGGCCTCCCAGCCGCGGGCCGCGCTCCGCCACGGCTCGCGGCTCGCCATGACGGCCGCGGAGATGGACGCCTTCCTCGCCGGCGAGCGGTTCTGCCGGGTGGCCACCGCCGGGCCTGACGGGGATCCGCACGTCAGTCCGCTCTGGTTCGCCTGGGACGGCGCGGCGCTCTGGCTGTGCTCGCTGGTGAGCAGCCGCCGGTTCGCCGACCTGACGGCGCGGCCCCGGGTGGCCGTCGTGGTGGACGCCGGGGACGCGTACGGAGAGCTGCGCGGGGTGGAGATCCGGGGGACCGCCCGCGTCGTGGGCCCGGCGCCGTGGGACGGCGTCGTGACGCCGGACCTGGCCGAGGCGGAACGGCTGTTCACGGAGAAGTACCCCGAGCAGCGGCACGTGCGCAGGAAGGGCCGTCACGCCTGGATACGCGTCGAGCCGGAGCACACGAGCACCTGGGACTTCCGCAAGAGCGCCCGCTAACGCGGCGCCCGGAGACAGCGGGGCCGGCGGCCACGAGCACGCCGGCCCCGAACCGGGCGTCCGTCGGTACGGTGGCGGCGTGGCCCGGGTTTCGGTCACCAGGACGCCGGGCGCACCGCGCCGCTCGTCAGCAGGCGGTCGATCTCCGCGGGGGAGAGGTCGTGCTCGGCGAGGAGGGCGCGTACGTCGGACCGCGCCGGTTCGGCGTGCGGGGCCGAGGTCGCCGGGGTGCCGCTGAAGCGTGGCGCCGGGGCGGCGTGGCCGCCCACGTAGGTGCCGCGCGCTGCCAGGTGCTCGTGGCGGGTGGCCTCCTGCGCGGACAGAACGGGTGTGACGCAGGCGTCGCGCCCGCCGAACACCGCTTCCCAGTGCGCCCGCGGATGCTCACCGAACGCCGCCGAGAGCGCCTCGGCGATGGCCGGCCAGCGGGATCGCTCCAGCCGGCCGTCCACCAGGTCGGCGCGCCCGGCCAGCCCGAGCCCGTCGAGCAGTTCCAGGTAGAACGGCTCCTCCAGCGCGCCCACCGCGACGTGCCCGCCGTCGGCGCACCGGTAGACCCGGTAGAAGGGCGCGCCCCCGTCGAGCAGGTTGGCGCCGCGCTCCCCGGTCCACCGCCCGGCGGCCGTGAGCCCGTACACGATGCTCATGAGCGCGGCCACGCCGTCGACGATCGCCGCGTCGACCACCTGGCCGCGCCCGGTGGCGCGGGCGGACAGCAGCGCCGAGGTGACGCCCAGCGCGAGATAGAGCGCGCCCCCCGCGTAGTCGCCGACGAGGTTGATCGGCGGCACCGGGGGCCCGCCGGCGGTGCCGATCCCGTGCAGCGCCCCGGTGAGCGCGATGTAGTTGATGTCGTGCCCGGCCGTCTGAGCCAGCGGCCCGTCCTGGCCCCAGCCGGTCATCCGTCCGTACACCAGCCGGGGGTTGACCGCGAGGCAGTCGGCGGGGCCGAGGCCGAGGCGTTCGAGCACACCGGGCCGGAAGCCTTCGAGGACCGCGTCGGCGCGGCCCGCCAGCCGCTTGGCCACGGCCACGCCGTCGGGCGACTTGAGGTCCACCGCGAGGAACCGCCGGCCCCTGTCGATCACCGGGTTGTGCGGGTTGGTGGGGGCGGCGGGGCCGGGGCGGCGCAGGGTGACGACCTCCGCGCCGAGGTCGGCCAGCGTCATCGCGCAGAAGGGCACCGGCCCCTGCCCGCCCAGCTCGACGACCCGCACGCCGTGCAGCGGGCCGCTCATGCGCCCGCGAGTTCCAGCAGCTCGCGGGCGGTCCGCACGTGGGCGATGTCGATGTGCTCGCCCTCGAAGTCGACCGCCGCGCGCCCGTCGGCCTCGGCCGCCTCGAAGGCGGCCACCATCCGGCGGTAGCGGTCCAGCTCCGCCTCGGTCGGCCCGTACGTGGCATTGATCGTCGCGACGTGCGACGGGTGCAGCAGCACCTGCCCGCGGAAGCCGAGCCGCCGGTTCTGCGCGGTGAACGTGGCGAGCCCGTCGAGGTCGTGCACGTCCTGCCAGATCCCGCAGATCGGGTGGGAGATGCCGGCGGCGCGGCAGGCCACCAGGGCGCGGCTGCGCAGGTACAGCGTCTCCAGGCCCTCCAGCGTCCACTCGAAGCCGATCTCCCGTGCGATGTCGGCGCCCTTGGCCGCGGCGACCAGCAGGGACGCGACGCGCGGAGTGGCCGCGGCCAGCTGCTCGCAGTTGCCCACGGACTGGGCGGTCTCCAGCGTGGGCACCAGCTCGACGGAGCCCGGCTCCAGCCCTCGCTCGGACTCGAAGTGGCCGACCAGCGCGTCGAAGCGGATCACGTCCTCGGCCGTGCGGATCATCGGCAGCAGCAGCGCGTCGACCCCGGCCCGCACCACGGCGGCCAGGTCCTTGCCCACGTGCGGCGTGCCGAGCCCGTTGGGGCGCACGACCACGCCCACCTCGGGGTGCTCGGCGCGCAGCCGGTCGACCGACTCCGCCACGGTCGCCCGGGCCTCGGCCTTGCTCTGCTCGGGGACGGCGTCCTCCAGGTCGAGGATGACCGCGTCGGCGCCGGCGCGGACCGCCTTGTCCGCCCAGTCGCCGCGATGGCCTGGCACGAACAGCAGGGACTTGTAGGGCTTCATCGCGGCTCCGTCCGGGGGCGTCTTGACATGGGAGTTCGCATGAGCCAAGAATACGAACGATCGCTCGTTTGTCAAAGGAGGACATGCCCGTGGATCGGCTTCGCTTCGATCTCAGCCCGACCCGCATCCTCGCCGCCGAGATCACCGCGGACACCGGCCAGAGCGCCGGCGCCATCCGGGTGGCGGGTGTCCACCGCGGGGTGGGGGCTTCGGCGATATGGCTGGGCAAGGTCAGCAACGAGCCCGCCTACCGGTCCGTGCCGCACCACCACGCCGAGGCCGAGACCGCGGGCTACGTGCTCAAGGGCAGGGCCCGGATCTACTTCGGCGAGGGGTACCGCGACTACTACGACCTGGAGGAAGGCGATTTCGTGCACGTGCCGCCGTGGATGCCGCACATCGAGTGCAACCGCAGCGCCGACGCCGAACTCGTCTGGATGACCGCACGCACTCCCGACAACCTCGTCGTCAACCTCGACGACGTCGACCTTCCCCCTTCGGAGTACACGACGTGAGTTCCCCCTCCCACTTCCGCAAGGTGCTCGTCGCCAACCGGGGTGAGATCGCCGTCCGGGTCGTCCGCGCCTGCCGCGACCTCGGCATCGCCTCGGTCGCGGTGCACTCGGACGCGGACGCGGGCGCGCTGCACGTCCGCCTCGCCGACGAGGCGTGCGCGCTGCCCGGCACCTCGCCGGCCGACACGTACCTGAACGTGGAAATGATCATGAAGGCGCTGGCCGAGAGCCAGGCGGACGCCGTGCACCCCGGCTACGGCTTCCTGTCGGAGAGCACGGCGCTCGCCGAGGCGGTCACCAGGGCCGGCAAGACGTTCATCGGCCCGCCCGCCGACGCCATCGCCGTCATGGGCAGCAAGGTCACGGCACGGCAGGCGGCCGAGCGGGCCGGGGTGCCGCTGGTGCCCGGCAGCGACGGCCCGGTCACCTCGGGAGCCGAGGTGCGGGCCTTCGGCGAGCGCCACGGCTACCCGATCACGGTCAAGGCCTCCTACGGCGGCGGCGGGCGCGGGATGCGCATCGTGCGCGACGGCGCGGAGGGGGACGACGCGGTCGCGGCGGCCCGGCGCGAGGCCCAGGCCTACTTCGGGCAGCCGGAGGTCTACCTGGAGCGGTACCTGGAGCGCCCCCGCCACGTCGAGGTGCAGATCGTCGCCGACACCCACGGCGCCGTGGTCTCCCTCGGCAACCGCGACTGCACCGTGCAGCGGCGGCACCAGAAGCTGATCGAGGAGGCGCCCTGCACGGTGATCTCCGACGGCACCCGGCAGGCGATGGACGAGGCCGCCGTGGCGCTGGCCGCGTCCGTCGGCTACGTGGGCGCGGGCACGGTCGAGTTCCTGGTCGAGGACGACGCGTTCTACTTCCTGGAGATGAACACCAGGCTCCAGGTGGAGCACCCGGTCACCGAGCTGGTCACCGGCGTCGACCTGGTCGCCGAGCAGCTGCGGGTGGCCGCCGGGCTGCCGCTTTCGGTCCGCCAGGAGGACGTGACCGTGCGCGGTCACGCGCTGGAGATGCGGATCAACGCCGAGGACCCGGCCGGCGGGCTGTTCCGGCCGACGCCCGGCACGCTCACCGAGGTGCGCCCGCCGCTCGGCTTCGGCGTCAGGTTCGACAGCGGGTACGAGGCCGGCGACACGGTCAGCGAGTACTACGACGGGCTGCTCGGCAAGCTGATCGTGCACGCGCAGGACAGGCCCGCCGCCATCGCCAGGGCACAGCGGGTGCTGGAGGAGCTGCGGGTTTCCGGCGTGGCCACGACCAAGCCCGCCCACCAGGCCGTCCTGCGGCACCCGGTGTTCACCGGGGACCGCCACCACACCACGTGGCTGGAGACCGACGCCGAGCTGAAGCCGGCCCTGGCCCCCGAGAGCTCGCCCGCCGAGGCCGCGCCGCGGCCGGCGGGGGACGACCGGTCCGTCGTCGTGGTCGCCGGGCGCGAGTACTGGGTCCCCTACGTCGCCGAGCAGGCGTCGGCGGCCGCCGCCCCGCCGCAGGCCGCGCCCCCGCCGTCCGGGTCGGGTCCGCGCCGCGCCGCCGGGATGTCGGGCTCCTCGGACGGTGTCGTCCGCGCTCCCATGCAGGGCACGATCGCCGCGGTGTCGGCCCAGGTCGGCTCGGAGGTGGCCGCGGAGGACGTGGTATGTGTCCTGGAAGCTATGAAGATGGAGAACCCGGTCACCGCGGGCAAGGCGGGCCGGGTCACCGAGGTCCGCGTGACGGTGGGAGCCGGCGTCTCGCCCGGCGACACGCTCGTGGTCATCGAGTGATCGAGAGGCAGGAACATGCGCACTACCGCTGATTTTCTCCGGCTGAACCGGCGCCGCTACCCCGAGCGCACGGCCGTGGTGGACGAGAACTCGCGGGTCACCTACGCCGAGCTGGCCGACCGGGCCTACGCGGTCGCGGCCGGACTGCGCGCCGACGGTGTCCGGCGCGGCGACACCGTGGGCATCCTGGCGGGCAACTCCATCTTCGTCGTCGAGGCGTACCTGGGCGTGCTGTGCGCCGGGGCGGTGCCGGTCATGTACAACTGGCGCTGGGCCACTCCTGAGCTGGTGTTCGGGCTGAACGACTCCCGGGCCGAGGTGGTCCTGGTCGACCAGGAGTGGGTCGCCTCGGTGAAGGCGGCGCAGGAGACCGGCGAGCCTCGTCACCTGCGCCGCGTGGTGGTGGAGGGCCCCGACTACGAGGCCTACCTGGGTGAGCCGGTCGAACCCGAGCTGACCGGCGACATGGACGCCACCAACGTCATCATGTTCACCGGCGGCACCACCGGCTTCCCCAAGGGCGTCGTGCTGTCCGAGCGCAGCGCCGTCGGCAACGGGCTGAACGAGATCATCGACACCGACATGGAGCACTCGGACGTCACGCTCCTCATCGCGCCGATGTTCCACGCCGCGTCGCTGCTGTGCTGGTTCGTGCCGCACCTGATGCTGGGCGCCACGTCGGTGCTGATGCGCCGTTTCGACGAGCGCCAGGTGGGCGAGGTGGTGCAGCGCGAGGGCGTGACCAACGGCTTCCTGGTGCCCAACATGGTGCGCAGGCTGCTCGCCGCGGGCGTCTTCACCGACTACGACTGGTCCGGCTACCGGCGCATGTACGTGGGCGGCGCGATCTTCAAGATGCCCGACAAGACAGCCGTCCGCGACGCGCTGCCGCACGTGCGCGTCTACTACCAGTACGGCCTGACCGAGGGCGGGCCGATCGTCACCCGGCTGCGCCCGGAGGACATGTTCAGGGAGGACGTCGACGGCTCGATCGGCCGCGAGTTCCTGCTCACCGAGGTGCGCCTGCGTGCCCTGGACAGTGACGACGAGGTGCCGCCGGGGACCGTCGGCGAGATCACCGTGCGCGCCCCCAACATCATGGACGGCTACTTCGGCAGGCCCGCGGAGACCGCGCAGGTGCTCAACGCGGAAGGCTGGCTGCGCACCGGGGACCTGGCCTCGCAGGACGAGAACGGCTACTTCTACTACCACGACCGCGCCAAGGACATGATCAAGACCGGTGGCGAGAACGTCTACTCGGCCGAGGTCGAGCGGGTGCTCTACACGCATCCGGGGATCAGCGAGGCGGCCGTCATCGGCCTGCCGAGCACGGAGTGGGACGAAGAGGTGTGCGCCGTGGTGGCGCTCAAGGAGGGCGCCGAGCTGGGCGCCGACGAGCTGAGGGACTACTGCCGAGCGCGCCTGGCGGGCTACAAGATCCCGAAGCGGATCGCCTTCGTGCCGGCGCGTGACATGCCGGTCAACGACAGCGGCAAGATCATGAAGACCCGGTTGCGGTCGATGGAGCTGTTCTGATGCGCTGGGCCACGCTGCGCACGCCTGACGGCACCCGCGCGGCCCGCCGCGAGGGTGCCGTGTACGTCCTGCTGGACGCGCCGGACGTGGGGGCGCTGCTGCGCCGCCCCGATCCAGCGCGCGCGGCCGAGGTGGGCCAGGTGCCCGTGGGCGAGGCGGACTGGGCGCCGCTGGTGACAAGCCCGGCCAGAGTCGTCTGCGTGGGGCTGAACTACCGCTCGCACATCGAGGAGATGGGCCGCGAGGCGCCCGAGCACCCCACGCTGTTCACCAAGTTCGCCAGCACCCTCACCGGCGCCCGCGACGACCTCGCCATCCCTTCCGACAGCGACCAGGTCGACTGGGAGGCGGAACTGGCGGTCGTGGTCGGCCGCCCGCTGCGGCGGGCCGATCCGGGCGAGGCGCTGGCGGCGATCGCCGGCTACACCGTCGCCAACGACGTCTCGATGCGCGACTGGCAGTGGCGGACCAGCCAGTGGCTGCCGGGCAAGGCGTTCGACGCCAGCACGCCGCTGGGGCCCGAGCTGGTGACGCCGGACGAGGTGGACCACGCCCGCGACCTGGAGGTCACGTGCGAGGTCGACGGCGTGGTCCGCCAGCGCGGCCGCACCTCCGACCTGGTCTTCGACGCGGCGGCCGCACTGGCCTACGTCAGCCGGTTCACCGCCTGGGAGCCCGGTGACGTCCTGCTCACCGGCACGCCGGGCGGGGTGGGGGCGGCGTCGGGGCTGCGGCTGGTGCCGGGGTCGGTACTCACCACGCGGGTCGACGGGCTCGGGACCTGCGTGAACCGGTGCGTCGCGGACTCCTGACCGGCCGGCAGGTCTCCCGCCGGTAACGATTCCGGCCCAGCGAAAAAGGGCCTTTAAGCAATCAGAAATCACATGGTACGTTGAGCGAACGGTCGTTCGTTCGTGTAGAGCGCCTCTGGCGACCGCCCGGAAGGGAGAATCTGGTGAAGTTCGATTCAGCGTCTGAGGGCCGGCCGCGCCCCCGGCGGTGGCGGCTGGCCGCCGCCGCCCTGGTGCCGCTGCTCCTCGCCGCCTGCGGCGGCAATGGACAGTCCTCGGGCGACGCCGCGTCCGAGCCCTACCATCTGGGCGTGCTGGTCGACCTGACCGGCTCGTACGCGGCGCTGGGCGAGGCCGAGAAGACGGCGACCGAGGCCTTCGCCAAGAAGGTGAACGCCGAGGGCGGCATCAACGGCCGCCAGCTCAAGCTGACCGTGGTCGACGGCCGCAGCAGCGAGTCCGACGCCGTGAGCGGTGTGCGCAAGCTGCACAGCGAGGGCGCGCTGGCCGTCATCGGGCCCAGCGGCACCAGCGCGAGCATCGCGATCAAGCCGATCACCGCCAGCCTCAAGATCCCGGCGATCGGCATGGCCTCCGGCACGGCGATCGTCGAGCCGATCGAGGAGGCGAAGTGGATGTTCAAGAACTTCCCGGACATCACCCGCTCCACCAGGGCCATGCTGTCGTTCGCCAAGGGCCTCGGCGCGAAGTCCGTCTCCGTGCTGGCGCCGAACAACGCCTACGGGCAGCAGCAGTCCAAGGCCGTGCCGGAGCTGGCCAAGGAGTACGGGCTGACCGTCGCGGGCAGCGAGCTGCACGACCCTGACGCCACCGACTTCGTCCCCCAGCTCACCAGGCTGAAGGGCGCGGCACCCGACAGCGTCATCGTCTACGGCGTCGTCCCCGGCAGCGCGGTCATCGGGCAGAACGCCAAGCAGATCGGCTTCGACGCCGAGTTCATCTACGAGCCGGGCTCCGCCTCGCCGGACTTCATCAAGGTCGGCCAGGACGCCGTCGAAGGCCGCTACGTGGTGGGGACCAAGGCGCTGGTGGCCGACAGCATCGCCGAGGACGACCCGCAGTACCAGGCGGTCAAGGACTTCGTCGCGGCGTACGGGGCCGAGCCGACCCAGTTCGCGGGCAACGGCTGGGACGCGATCACGATGTTCACCGAGGCCATCAAGAAGGCGGATCCGGACCTGTCGGACCTCGACGCGGCCCGCACGGCCATCCGCGACGCGCTGGAGAACCAGCTCGGCGGCACCGCGGCCGTGAACGGGATCTACCGCTACTCACCGACCGACCACTCCGGCCTCGGAAGCGAGGGGCTGGCACTGCTGCAGGTCAAGGACGGCGCCTTCCGCTACGCGGGAGGCCTGACCGAGACCGGCGAGGTCGTCCTCGACCAGGAATGACAAACCCGGGCGGCCGGTCCCCCCTCCCGGCCGCCCGCCTCCGCTCAGAGGCAGGAACATGAACTCGCAGGACCTCCTCCAGGTGATATTCACCGGGGTCACCAACGGGTCGATCTACGGCGCGATCGGGATCGGTTTCGTGGTGATCCACCGGATCACCGGCGTGATCAACTTCGCCATGGGCGACCTGGCCCTGGTCGGCGCCTTCGCCGCCGTGGTGCTGGCCAAGCTCGTGCCGCTGTGGCTGGCCGTCCCCCTCGGCATCCTCGTCGCGGCGGCGGCGTCGATGGTCGTCTACACGCTGGCGGTCCGGCCGCTGCGCAAGAAGGCGCTCCTCGTCCAGGTCATCGCGACCCTCGGGGTGGCGATCGGGGTGCGTTCCCTGCTGCAGATCATCTTCGGCAGCGGCGCGTACCAGCTGGCGCCCTTCACCGCGGGGCCGGCGATCAACGTCGGCGGCGCCACCATCGCCCGCCAGGCCCTGTGGGTCGTGGCGCTGACCGTGGTGATCGTCATCCTGCTGACGGTGTTCTTCGAGAAGAGCATGCTCGGCCGGGCGGTGACCGCCTGCGCCGTCAACCCGTTCGCCGCGGGCGTGGTCGGCATCAACGTCGCCCTGATGGCCGCGCTGTCGTTCGGTCTCGCCGGCGCGGCCGCGGGCACCGTGGCGATCGCGCAGACGCCGCTGTCGGTCATCACCGTGCTCGGCGGGCTCGCGCTCAGTCTCAAGGGTTTCGTGGCGGCGATCCTCGGCGGCCTGGACCGCATCGGGCTGACCGTCGTCGGCGGGGTCATCCTCGGGCTGATCGAGGCCGCGACGACCATCTTCGCCGGGTCGCTCTACACCACGCTCGCGGGCCTGACCCTGCTCCTCGCCCTGCTGATCTTCCGGCCGGCGGGACTGACCCGGCTCCGGGTGTCGACGCGGGTCTAGCGATGACAAGGAATCTGCCGTGAACTCACTCCGTAAGCACCGCACGGCCATGGGCGTGGCCGCCGCGATCCTCGTCATCGCGCTGGGCCCCCTGGCCGTCGACGACACCTACACCCAGGGCCTGATCGTCAACTTCGGCATCGACGCCGTGCTCGCGCTCGGCCTGGTGCTCCTGGTCGGATACGCCGGGCAGTTCTCCCTGGCCCAGGCCGCCTTCGCCGCGATCGGCGCGTACGGCTCGGCCATCGGCACCGTGCGGCTCGGCTGGCCGCCGCTGGTGTCCATGGTGGTGGCGGCGGCGGTGGCCGCCCTGCTCGTGTACGCCATCGGCCGGCCGATCCTGCGGCTGCGCGGGCACTTCCTGGCGATGGCCACCCTCGCCCTCGGCGAGATTCTCTACCTGTTGCTCACCAACTCCGAGGAGCTCGGCGGCTCGTCGGGCTTCGGCGGCATCCCGCCGTTCTCGGTGTTCGGGCTCTCCTTCGACGACCAGCGTGCGCAGGTCTACCTGGTGCTGGTCGTGCTGGCGCTGGGGCTCTGGTTCGCGGTGCGGATGAAGTCCAGCCGCGAGGGCCGCGCCCTGCGGGCGCTGCGCATCAACGAGACCGTCGCCTCCGCCCACGGCGTCGACGCCGCCCGCGCCAAGACCAAGGCGTTCGTGCTGAGCGCCGTCTTCGGCAGCGTCGCGGGCAGCCTGTACGCGCACACCATGATGTACGTCAACCCGGCGCCGTTCGGCGTCATGCACTCCGTCGAGATCCTGGTCGTGGCGGTCATCGGCGGCGTGCTGTCGCCGTGGGGACCGCTCGTGGGCGCGGCGGTGCTGACGCTGATCCGCGAGGCCAGCACCAGCGTCATCCCGGGGGTGCTCGGCGAGGGCGCGGTGGGCGCGGGCGAGGAGTTCACCGTCGGCCTGCTGCTCGTCCTGGTGCTCGTGCTCATGCCGGAAGGCGTCGTGGGCGCAATCGGCCGCCTGCGCGCCAGGCTCCTGCCGGCCAGGTCCGTCGCCGACCCGGCCCCGGCCCAGCCCTCGGCCCCGGTCACCGCCCCGTCGCCCGCTCGGAGTCCCGGACGGGTCCGCCTTCAGGTGTCCGGCCTGACCAAGCGGTTCGGCGGCGTCGTCGCCGTCGGCGACGTGGACCTGGTGCTGCACGACTCGGAGATCCTGGGCGTCATCGGCCCGAACGGCGCCGGCAAGAGCACGCTGATCAACCTCCTGTCGGGCGTGCTCACCCCCACCGAGGGGCGCATCGAGTTCGACGGCGAGGACGTCACCCGGGCGCCCGCCCACAAGGTGGCCGCCAAGGGACTGGCCCGCACCTTCCAGACGCCTGTGGTGTTCGGCGGCATGAGCGTGCTGGAGACCGTCCTGGTCGGCACCTACACCGTCGGCCGCGCGGGGATCGCCCGCTCGGTGATCCCCACCCCCGGCGTGCTGCGTGAGGAACGGCAACTGCGCGAGGCGGCCGAGGCGGCGCTGGCCCGCTGCGGGCTGGCGCACCTGGCCGACGTGGAGGCCGACCAGCTCTCGCTCGGCCACCAGAAGGTGCTGGAGATCGCCCGCGGCCTGGCGGGCCGGCCGGCTGTGCTGCTGCTCGACGAGCCGGCGGCCGGGCTCAACCGCGCCGAGAAGCAGCGGATGGCCGCCCTGCTCAGGGAACTGCGCGCGGAAGGCATCGCGCTGCTGCTGGTCGAGCACGACATGGAGATGGTGATGGAGCTGGTCGACCGGGTGCACGTCCTGGAGTTCGGCAAGACGCTGCGGGTCGGCACGCCGGACGAGGTCCGCTCCGACCCCGAGGTGATCCGCGCCTACCTGGGCGTCGACGAGGACGAGGACGAGGAAGGAGCCATCCGTGTCGATCATTGAGGTGAGCGGGCTCCGCTTCTCTTACGGGCCGGTCGAGGTGCTTCACGGCATCGACCTGCGGGTGGACGAGGGCGAGATCGTCGCGGTCATCGGCCCGAACGGCGCGGGCAAGACCACGCTGCTCAACGTGCTGGGCGGGGCGCACCGCTCCAGGTCCGGCACCATCGCGCTCCGCGGCGAGGACGTCACCCGCGCCTCCCAGGACTCGCTCGTGCGGCGAGGGCTCTCGCTCGTCCCCGAGGGACGGCAGATGTTCTCCAGCATGACGGTCGACGACAACCTGCTGCTCGGCACGTACGCGCGGCGCCGGGAGGTCGACGCCGACGGCCTGCGGGAGATGGTGTTCGAGCTGTTCCCCCGGCTCAGGGAGCGGCGCGACCAGCTCGCCGGCACGCTGTCCGGCGGCGAGCAGCAGATGGTGGCCATCGGGCGGGCGCTGATGTCGGACCCGTCGATCCTGCTGCTGGACGAGCCGAGCCTCGGCCTGGCGCCGCAGTTCGTCAGCCTGATCATGCGCACGATCCGGCGGCTGCGCGACAACGGCCGCACGGTGGTGCTCGTCGAGCAGAACGCCAAGGCCGCGCTCCGGCTCGCCGACCGGGCGTACCTGCTGGAGCTGGGCACCGTGCACGTGACGGGCCCGGCCCGCGAGCTGGCCCAGGACCCGCGGGTGGTCGCCGCCTACCTGGGCGGCGGTGACAACGCCGTCGCCTAGCGCAGGCCCATGAGGGCGGCCAGGGTGCGCATCGAGTGGTCGAAGGCCGTGTGCCTTTCCTCGATGGCGTTGTTCAGCTGGCCGAACAGCTCGAAGCTGATCCACCCGTACAGGGCGGTCCAGGACGTGAGCGCGCGGAACATCAGCTCGTCCGGGACGCCCGCCATGATCGTGCGCAGGTTGTCCGCGTCCGCCCTGAGCGCGTCGGGGGGGAGCGGCCGCAGCGGGGGCGGGTCGACGGCGTCCGCCTCGTGCGCCTCGCGCAGGGTCGCGCCGAGCACGGTCACGTCGCGCAGCCGGGCCGGGACCGTGTCCTGCGGAGCCTGGTAGCCGGGCACGGGTGAGCCGTAGAGCAGCGCGTACTCGTGCGGGTGCGCCAGCGCCCAGTCGCGCAGGCCGTGGCAGGCGGCGAGCCAGCGGCCGAGGTAGTCGTCGCGCGGGCAGGCGGCGTCGGCCCGCTCCACGGCCTCGCCGAGCGCGTTGTAGCCCTCGATGATCAGCGTGGTGAGCAGGTCGTCGCGGCTCGGGAAGTAGCGGTAGATCGCCGAGGACACCATGCCCATCTCGCGGGCGACCGCGCGCAGCGACAGCCCGCCCGCGCCCTCGGTGGCCAGTTGGCGGCGGGCGATGTCGGTGATCTCCCTGGTGAGCTCGGCTCTGACCCGCTCTCGCGCGGTACGGCTCGCTGTCATGCCCAGCACGTTACCAGAGCGCACGCCGGAAACGAGAGCACTGCTCTTGACGATGGCCGCTCTCTTGAGAGAGCATTGCTCTCGTAAGGGAACGGCAGTCACTCAGGAGGTCGTCGTGCTCCCCATCGCCAAGGGCGCCAACCTGGCGCTGATGTTCTTCCTGGAGCTCGGGGTGCTCGTCTCCGCCGGCTACTGGGGGTTCACGCTGAGCCAGCACTGGGGCGTGAAGCTCCTCGCCGGGCTCGGCGCGCCCGCGCTGTTCGTCGCCGCCTGGGCCCTGTTCGGGGCGGGAGGCGGCGCCAACGCCGTCATCCCGCTCACCGGCCTGGCGCGCGCCGCGCTGGAGATCCTCTGGTTCGGCGGCGGCGCGCTGGCGCTCTACGCGGCCGGCGCCGCCGTTCCCGCCGGGGCGCTCGCCGCCCTCTTCGTCGTCAACGCGGTCCTCCGCATCGTCTGGAAGCAGGTCTGATCATGGGCAAGCACGTCGTCGTGGGTTCCGGCCAGGTCGGTGCGCATCTGGCACGCGAGCTCCTGGACCGGGGTCACGAGGTCACCGTGGTGACCCGGTCGGGAAGCGGTCCCGAAGGAGCCGTCAAGGTGGCGGCCGACGTCGCCGACCGGCGCCGCCTCATCGAGATCACGAAGGGCGCGGACGTCCTCTACAACTGCGTCAACCCGCGCTACCACCGCTGGCTCACCGACTGGCCGCCGATGGCCGCGTCGTTCCTGGCCGCGGCCGAGGCCAGCGGCGCGGTGCTGACGATCCTCGGCAACCTCTACCCGTACGGCCCGGTCACCGGCCCCATGACCGAGGACCTGCCGCTCGCCTCCGCCAACCCCAAGTTCCGGGTACGGGCCCGCATGTGGGAGGACGCGCTGGCCGCGCACCGGGCCGGCCGGATCCGGGTGACCGAGGTGCGCGGCTCCGACTACTTCGGCCCCGGCGCCACCGACCAGTCCTACCTGGGCACCCGGTTCCTGCCCGCGCTCAAGGCAGGCAGGACCGTCCAGGTGGTCTGGCCCCTCGACGTCCCGCACAGCTGGACGTACCTGCCCGACGTGGCCAGGGCGCTGATCGTCGCCGGGGGCGACGAGCGGGCGTGGGGGCGGCCCTGGCACGTGCCGACGGCGGAGCCGATGACGTTCCGCCAGGTGGGGGAGGAGATGGCCCGGCTGCTCGGCCGGCCCGCGCCGAGGATGGTCCAGCTCCCGTGGCCGCTGGTGCGGGCGGCCGGGCTCTTCCAGCCCATGATCGGCGAGCTGCGGCACGTCCGCTACCAGTTCGTCGCGCCGTACGTGCTCGACTCGTCCGCCTTCCAGCGGACCTTCGGGGTCGCTCCGACCCCCGTCGGCGAGGCGTTCAAGGCTACGCTCGACGCGTGAAGACCGCCCTGATCGGCCTCGGCGACATCGCGGAGAAGGCCTACCTGCCGGTGCTGGCCGCCCATCCCGGGCTCGACCTCCACCTGTGCACCCGTGACCGGGCCAGGCTGCGCCGCCTCGGCGACGCCTACCGGGTCGACCGGCGGTTCACCACGGTGGACGAGGTGGTCGAGGCCGGGGTGGACGTGGCGTTCGTGCACGCCGCCACCCCCGCCCACCCGGAGATCGTGGAGACGCTGCTGTCCGCGGGGGTGCACGTGTACGTGGACAAGCCGCTGGCCGACAACCTGGGCGACTGTGAGCGGCTGGCCGCGCTGGCCAGGGCCGGGGGCAGGTCCCTGATGGTGGGCTTCAACCGCCGGCACGCGCCGGGCTACGCCGCCCTGGCGGAGCTGCCCCGGCACCTGGTGCTGATGGAGAAGAACCGGGAACGCCTGCCGGGCGCCCCGCGCCAGGTGGTCTTCGACGACTTCATCCACGTCGCCGACACGCTCAGGTTCCTGGCGCCGGGCGAGGTCACCGGCACCCGCTTCCGCACCCGGGTGAACGGCGACGGGCTGCTGGAGCACGTCGTGCTGGAGCTGTCCGGCGACGGCTTCACCGCCATCGGGGTGATGAACCGGGTGAGCGGGGCCTCCGAGGAGAGCTGCGAGGTGATGGGCGACGGCGTCAAACGCCGCGTGGTCAACCTCGGCGACGTGGTCGACTACGCCGGCGGCGAGACGCTGCGGCGGCGGCCCGACTGGGTGCCGGTCGCCCGCCAGCGCGGCATCGAGGCGATCTGCGCGGAGTTCCTGGCCGCCGTCGGCGCGGGCCGCCTGGTCACCGCCGACGACGCCCTGGTCACCCACGCGCTCTGCGAGGAGATCGTCACTTCGATCGGAGCATGATCCGGTCGGCCTGCTCGTACATCCGGGTGAACGTCCTGCTGCCGAGCCGGCTGAGCACGGTGAAGCCCTTGTCGTCGCGGAGCGGGCTGGAGGAGGAGACGACGCCGGCCACCCCTCCCTCGTACAACGCGGGGCCGCCGCTGCCGCCGGCCGCCGCGTGGCAGTTGCGGGTGACCAGCACGCCCGGCCCGCGTTCCTTGCCCTCCACCGCGTCGCCGACGCAGCGGTACATGCGGTTGCCCGGATACTGCTTGCCCGCCGGGTAGCCGAGCAGCTCCAGCCCGCGCAGCGGGGTGCCCCTGCGGGTCGGCAGCGGGCGCAGCCCCCGCCCGGTCAGGTCCTCCAGCCGGCCGCGCGGCTTGGCCGACACCCCGGCCAGGCCGACGTCGTACGGCAGCAGGTCGGGCCCGAAACCCCGGCCGCGCCAGCGGGAGGGCACCCACGTGCGCTCCACCGGCCACACGCCCTCGACCGGCCGGCCCTGGTCGTAGCCGGGCAGGAACGCGAGCTGCTCCAGCATCCGGCCGTGGTTACGCAGGCAGTGCGCCGCCGTCAGCACCAGGCTCCGGCTGCGGGAGCGCACCACGGTGCCGCCGCACGTGATGTGGCGGCCCGTCTCCCGGTCGCGGCCGACCAGGACGCCGGTCAGCCGCCGCGTGCCCGTATAGGGCCGCGGCACGGGGGCGTAACCCAGCCGGTCGCCTTGGGGCGTGAGCACCTCCCGCGCCGGGATGTTACGCCGCGGGACCTCGGCGACGCCGGAGGGATCGAGCAGGGCCAGACAGAGCACCAACCTCAACACCCACCTACTTCTAGCAGGAAACGATCAGCGCCCTGACCAGCGACATCAAGGTTTACCCAACCTGGGTACTTCTCACCCCCGCGGGGGTACGGCCTGCCCGTGGACCCGGCCAGGGCAGGCCTGCCCGGCGTACCGGCTCTACGGGTAGAGGCCGCGCATGCGGTGGGCCTCGGCGACCCGGCCGACGCCGATGACGTGCGCCGCCTCGCGGAGGGTGAGGTCGCGTTCGGCGGCCACCGACTTGACCTCGCCGTACGCGCTCTCCATCATGTCGCGGAGCTTGCGCTCGATCTGGCTCTCGCTCCAGGAGCAGGCCTGGATGTTCTGCACCCACTCCAGGTACGACACGATCACGCCGCCCGCGTTGGCCAGGATGTCAGGCACGATCGTGGTGCCGTTGGCGGCCAGGACGCGGTCGGCCTCCGGCGTGGTGGGCCCGTTGGCGCCCTCCACGATCAGGCGGGCGCGTATCCGGGGCGCGTTCGCCTCGGTGATGGCGCCCTCCAGCGCGGCCGGGACCAGCACGTCCACGTCCAGCTCCAGCAGCTCGTCCAGGCCGAGCGCGTCGGCGTCGCGATAGCCGCGCACCTGCCCGGACTCGGCGACCCAGGCCCGCAGCCCGGCGACGTCGAGGCCGTCGGGCGCGTACACCGCCCCGGTCACGTCGGAGACCGCGACGACCTTGCAGCCCGCGTCGGCGAGGTACTGGGCGGCTCCCGCGCCCACCTTGCCGAAGCCCTGCACCGCCACCGTCACGCCCTCGGGCGAGCGGCCGAGCGCGGACAGGGCGGCGATCTGCACGCCGCGCGAGGTGGCGCCGGCCCGGCCCAGCGAGCCGCCGAGCGGCATCGGCTTGCCGGTGACGACGCCGGGCACCGCGTAGCCGGCGTTGACGCTGTAGGTGTCCATGATCCAGGCCATGGTCTGCTCGTCGGTGCCGACGTCAGGGGCCGGGATGTCCTTGTCCGGGCCGATCAGCGGCAGGATCTCGTTGACGTAGCGGCGGGTGAGCCGCTCCAGCTCGCGGGTGGTGTATCCGGCGGGGTCGACGGCCACGCCGCCCTTGGCGCCGCCGTACGGGATGCCGACCAGCGCGCACTTCCACGTCATCCACATGGCGAGCGCGGTGACCTCGTGGATGTCGGTGGCCGGATGGAAGCGGATGCCGCCCTTGGCGGGGCCGCGCGAGACGTTGTGCTGGACCCGGAAGCCCTGGACGACGTCCATGCTGCCGTCTTCGCGCCGGACCGGCACCGCGACGGTCAGCGACCGGCGGGGCGTGGCGAGCATCGCGCGGAGCCCGTCGTCGAGCCCCAGCCGCTCGGCTGCGCTGCCGAGTTGGAAGTGAGCGGATTCGAGGGCCTCCTGGCCCGCGCTGATCTGTGCCGGCGTCATTGACGGCACCATGACACTCATGGAAGAGCTTCCTCCTGTTATGTACGCCCGTTACCGGGTAAGGCGCCGTTGCCTATAACCCATTTGGGCGTTCTTGTACGGATCATCCTAGAGCGGGGGGAATATGTAATGTGTGATCTCCTTGCGATCCAAGCCGCTGATCCAGATGCTTGGAAGGTGCCACTCTGGCAGGCTTGTGGCCCGGAGTGCGCCGAACTGTCGAAGTGGAGGGTGTGATGCCCGAACTGGTGGTCGGGCCGATGCTGCGGTACGTCGATTCTGCCAGCGCTTCGATTTTCGTGGAGACCGACGAGCCGTGCACGGTCCACATCGAGGCCGCAGGCGGCTCGTACGAGTCGGAAACCTTCACCGTCCACGACCATCACTACGCGATCGTCGACATAACGGAGCTTTCCCAGAATGTCGGCTCCTATGCCGTCACTCTCGACGGTGAGCGGGTGTGGCCGCTGGAAGGCCGTCCGCCCAGCCGGATCCGGCTCATCCCGCCCGACGGGCCCGCGCGGCTGATGTTCGGCTCCTGCCGCACGACCGCGCCGCACGACACGGCGCACCTCCTCACCCACGGGTACGACGTGCTGCGGTCCTACGGCTGCCATCTGGCCGAGGCCGGTGACGAGGAGTGGCCCGACCTGCTTTTGCTCCTGGGCGACCAGGTCTACGCCGACAACCCGTCGCCGGAGATGCTCGACTACATCCACGCGCGCCGCGACACCGAGCCGAAGAACGAGATCGCCGACTTCGAGGAGTACGCGGAGCTCTACCGCAGGGCGTGGACCGACCCGGACATCCGGTGGCTGCTGTCGACCGTGCCCAGCGCGATGATCTTCGACGACCACGACCTGCGCGACGACTGGAACACCTCGAAGACCTGGCGCGAGCAGATGGCCGAGACCGGCTGGTGGAGCCGACGGGTGGTCGCCGGGCTCGGCGCCTACTGGGTCTACCAGCACCTCGGCAACCTGTCCCCGCAGGAGCGGGCCGCCGACCCGCTGCTGCGCAAGCTGCTCGACGGCGGCGGCGACGGGGCGGCCGAGCTGGACGCGTTCGCCTCGCAGGCCGACGCCGAGCCGAGCAGCAACCGGTGGAGCTACTCCCGCGACCTCGGCCACGCCCGGCTCATCATGATCGACACCAGATGCGCCAGGCAGCTCACCCCGGGCGACCGCCGCATGCTCGACCCGAGCGAGTGGGCCTGGCTGGAGGAGGAGCTCGCCAAGCCCGCCGAGCGGCTGATCATCGGCTCGTCCATCCCGTTCCTGCTCCCCGAGGGCGTGCACGGGGTGCAGAACTGGAACGAAGCCCTCTGCGACGGCGCCTGGGGCCGGCCGGTGGCGCGCGTGTCCGAGTCCTTCCGCCAGGCCGTCGACCTCGAACACTGGGCGGCCTTCCGGCGCTCGTTCGAGGACCTGTCGAAGCTGCTGGCCGCGCTGGGCAAGCCGGTGCTCATCCTCTCCGGCGACGTGCACTACTCCTACGTCGCCAAGGCCCGCACCGGCCCGATCTACCAGATCGTCTGCTCGCCCATCCGCAACCCGCTCAGCCGCCTGCTGCGCTGGGCCAACGTGCTGACCCAGTTCGGCGTCGCCACGCTGATCGGCGGCCTGCTGGCCCGCTCGGCCCGGCTGCCGCGGCCGCCCTTCCGGTGGCGGATCGTCAAGGGGCCGTGGTTCCAGAACGCGGTCGCCACGCTCACCTTCCCGGGCTCCGAGGCCACCTGGTACGAATCCACGGGCGACGACGTACGGAAGATCGCCACGTTACGGCTGGAGTGAGCCGCCGAGTCCGCGCGCCCGCGGGCGCGCGGACTCGGCGGGTCAGCGCAGGGAGTCGACCGTCTCGGCGAGCCGGTCGAGCGCCCAGAGGAGGTCCTCCTCCGAGATGACGATCGGCGGCGCGAGCCGGATCGTCGACCCGTGCGTGTCCTTGGCCAGCACGCCGCGCGCCATCAGCGCCTCCGACACCTGGCGGCCGGTGGCGAGCGACGGGTCGATGTCGACGCCCGCCCACAGGCCGCGCCCGCGCACCGTCACCACGCCGTGGCCGACCAGCTCGCGCAGCCGCGCGTGCATGATCCCGCCCAGCTCGGCCGCCCTGGCCTGGAACTCGCCGGTGCGGAGGATCTCCACGACCGCGCTGCCGACCGCGCAGGCGAGCGGGTTGCCGCCGAACGTGGACCCGTGCTGACCCGGCTTGATCACGCCGAGCACGTCCTCGTCCGCGGCGATCGCCGACACCGGCACCACGCCGCCGCCGAGCGCCTTGCCCAGGACGTAGATGTCGGGCACGACGCCCTCGTGGTCGCAGGCGAAGGTCCTGCCGGTGCGGCCCAGGCCCGACTGGATCTCGTCGGCGATCATCAGCACGTTCTGCTCGGTGCAGATCTCCCGCACCTGGGTGAGGTAGCCGTCCGGCGGCACCAGCACCCCGGCCTCGCCCTGGATCGGCTCGACGAGCACCGCGACCGTGTCGTCGTCGATGGCCGAGCGGATCGCGTCGGCGGACCCGTACTTCACGATCGTGAAGCCCGGGGTGTAGGGGCCGAAGTCGTCGCGGGCGTCCGGGTCGGTGGAGAAGCTGACGATCGTGGTGGTGCGGCCGTGGAAGTTGTCCTCCATCACCACGATGTTGGCCTTGTCGCGCTCGACGCCCTTGACCAGGTAGCCCCACTTGCGGGCGACCTTGATCGCGGTCTCCACGGCCTCGGCGCCGGTGTTCATCGGCAGGATCATGTCCTTGCCGGTGAGGTCGGCCAGCCCGGCGCAGAACCGGGCGAACTGGTCGTGGTAGAAGGCCCGGCTGGTCAGGGTCAGGTTCCTCAGCTGCTCCTGGGCCGCCGCGAGGATCTTCTCGTTGCCGTGGCCGAAGTTGAGCGAGGAGTAGCCGGACAGGAAGTCGAGATAGCGCCTGCCCTCGACGTCGGTCACCCAGGCGCCGTGCGCCTCGTGGAGGACCACGGGCAGCGGATGGTAGTTGTGCGCGCTGCGGCGCTCGCTTACTTCGATCAGCTCCGCGCTGGTGGTCATGTCAGTTCTCCCCCCTGATCTCGAGTGTGCAGCACTTGGGGCCGCCACCCGCCTTGCGCAACTCCGACAGATCGACCGGAACCACCTCGTACCCACGTCGCTTCAGCTCTAGCTGGAGATCGCCCGCCTCGGCGTTGATCACCACGTTGACGCCGTCGCTGACCGCGTTGAGCCCGAGCACGGCGGCGTCGTCGGCGGTGGCGAGCACCGCGTCGGGGAACAGCCTGCGCAGCACCTCCCGGCTGCCTTCGGAGAACGCGCCGGGGTAGTAGGCGACGTTGCGGCCGTCGAGCGGGAACAGCGCCGTGTCGAGGTGGTAGAAACGCGGGTCCACCAGCCGCAACGAGATCACCGGACGGCCCAGGAACTCCTGGGCCTCGTGGTGCGCGGCGACCCGGGTGCGGAAGCCGGTGCCGGCCAGGACGATCTCGTCCATGGTGAGGAAGTCGCCCTCGCCCTCGTTCACGTGCTCCGGCTCCAGCGTCGGGTAGCCGCGCTCGGCGAACCAGCGCAGGTAGGCCGGTCCCTCGGCGGCCCGCTGCGGGAACGCGAACCGGGCGCCGTACACGCGGCCGCCGACCACCAGCGCGCCGTTGGCCGCGAACACCATGTCGGGCAGGCCCTCGATCGGCTCGATCAGGCTCACCTCGTGCCCGAGGCTCTCGTACGCGGCTTTGAGGCCCTCCCACTGCCGGATCGCCACGGCGCGGTCGGCGCCCGCCGCGGGATCCATCCACGGATTGATCGCGTACTCGACCGCGAAGTGCTCCGGCGGGCACATGAGAAAGCGTCTGGGCATGCAGACTCCGTCGTCTTCGTCAGAGTGTTTCCCCATGTCAGGGGTCGAGCACAGCCTAAGAACGCCCCTCACGCGGCGGAAGAGGGCGGGATTGCGCGCGTGTGAAGTTCTGTTGCGAGTATCAGCCGGGGACGTGTGATCCGTTGCGCGCGTCCGGCAACGTGGTGCCGGGAGGGCTGTCGACCAGCCTCGACAGCACGATCGCGCTCTTCGTCCGCACCACGAACGGCTCCGCGGCGATGCGCTCGATCACCCGCTCCACGTGGCGCACGTCCGTCGCCCTGATGTGCAGCAGCGCGTCGGCCTCGCCGGTGATCGTGGCCGCGCCCACCACCTCCGGATAGCGGGCCACGGCCAGCGCGATGTCGGACGGTTTGGTCTTGCCCTGGCAGAACAGCTCGACGTACGCCTCGGTGGTCCAGCCCAGCGCGGCCGGCGCGACCATGGCGCTGAAGCCGGTGATCGCGCCGCTCTCGCGCAGCCGGTCGACCCGCCGCTTGACCGCCGACGCGCTCAGGCCGACTTCCTGCCCGATCTCGGCGTAGGTCTGCCGGGCGTCCTCGACGAGCGCGGCGATGATGTCACGGTCCAGCCGATCCAGTTCCACGGGCTCTGTATATCGCCAACGTCGTGTGGCGCGCGACGATCGAACCGGGGCAAACTGGCCCCTTCGATGAGGCATGGCACGGGGAGTGGGCAAGTGATGAGCAGAGGGACGTTCCCTGATCGTTTCGTGTGGGGCGTGTCGACCTCCGCGTACCAGATCGAGGGCGCGAACGCGGAAGACGGCCGGGGGCCCTCCATCTGGGACGCGTTCTCCGACTCGCAGGCCGCCTGCGACCACTACCACCGCTACCCCGACGACGTGCGGCTGATGAAGGATCTGGGCGTGGCCGCCTACCGGTTCTCGGTGAGCTGGCCGCGGGTCCTGCCCGAGGGCTCGGGCCGGGTGAACACGGCCGGGCTCGACTTCTACGAGCGGCTGGTCGACGAGCTCCTCTCGGCCGGCGTCACCCCGTACGCGACCCTCTACCACTGGGACCTGCCGCAGGCGCTGGAGGACCGGGGCGGCTGGCCGGAGCGCGACACCGCGCTCCACTTCGCCGACTACGCCCGGGTCGTGCACGAGCGGCTGGGCGACCGGGTGCACACCTGGTTCACGCTGAACGAGCCGTGGGTGGCCGCCTTCCTCGGCTACGGCGCCGGGGTGCACGCGCCCGGCCGGAAGTCGGCCGCCGACGCCTTCCGCGCCGCCCACCACATGCTGCTCGGGCACGGGCTGGCCGCCTCGGCGCTGCGCTCGGCCGGCGCGGCCAGGGTCGGCGCGGTGCTCAACTTCGCGCCCGTGATGACCCCCGGCCAGGTCACCGACCCGGCCAGGGAGCTGTCGGAGGAGGACGCCGACGCGGTCGCCAGGATCGACGAGCTGGTGCACGGGCAGTTCCTGGAGCCGATGCTGCGCGGACGCTACCCCGAGCGGCTGCTGAACGTCGTGGAGTCCGCCGCCGGGCTCGGTCACGTCCGCGACGGCGACCTGGCCGTCATCGCCCAGCCGCTCGACATGCTCGGCGTCAACTACTACGCGCCCAGCGTGGTGCGCGCCCAGCCGGGCGAGCCCGCCGACCCCGTCTACCCGGGCAGCGACGGCGTCCTGTTCTGCACCGTGCCGACCGCGGTGACCGCGATGGGCTGGCCGATCGTGCCCGGCGCGCTGACGGTGCTGCTGCGCCGGCTGTCCCGGGAGTACCCCGACCAGGAGCTGATGATCACCGAGAACGGGGCCGACTTCGTCGACACCGTGACCGCCGACGGCATCCACGACGTCGACCGCGTCAGCTTCGTCGAAGAGCACCTGCGGGCCCTGCTCGCCGCCCTCGACGAGGGCGCCAAGGTCCGCGGCTACCTGCTGTGGTCGCTGCTCGACTGTCTCGAATGGGCCGACGGCTACCAGCGCAAGTTCGGCATCGTGCACGTCGACTTCGCCACCCAGCGGCGCCGCCTGAAGGACAGCGCCCTGTGGTACCGCGACGTGGTGCGCCGCAACGGGCTCGGCGACGGCCGGCCCAAGCGGCCCACCCTGGAGACCGTCGCCGCCCGGGCCAAGGTCTCCAGGGCCACCGTGTCCCGCGTCGTCAACGGCGACGCCGCGGTCAGCCCCGAGGTCCGCGAGAACGTCCTGCGGGCCGTCAAGGAACTGGGCTACGTGCCCAACGCCGCCGCCCGCAGCCTCGCCACCCGCCGCACCGACACGGTCGCGCTCGTCCTGTCCATCCCGCGCCCCGACGACGCGCTCACCGCCGCCGTCGTCCAGTACGTGACCAGCGTCCTGGAAGGTGCGGGCAAGCAGATCACGCTCATGCTCGCCGACACCTCCGAGAGCCACCGGCGCATCGTCCGGCACGTCGAGGCCGGGCTGTCCGACGGGGTGGTGCTGCTCCCGACGGACGGGGCCGACCCGCTCGCCGAGCGGCTCGCCCGCACCGACGTGCCGCTCGTCCTGCTCGGCCGGCCGGCGATCAGCTCGCTCGTGCCGTACGTGGACGCCGACAACACGGGGGGCGCCGCCGCGGCCACCGAGCACCTGCTGCGGCAGGGGCGCAGGCACATCGGCCTCGTCTGCGGCCCCACCCACCTGGTCGCCGTCCAGGACCGCATGGCCGGGCACCGCGACACGCTCCAGCGGGCCGGACGGCTGCCGCACGTCGCGCTGGCCGGCGACACGGCCGAGTCCGGCGCGGCGGCCCTCACCCGGCTGCTGTCCGACGAGCGCCGCCTGGACGCCGTCCTCGCGACCTCCGACCACCTGGCGATCGGCGTGCTCCGGGCTGCTGCCGAGGCCGGGCGGCGGGTGCCGGACGACCTGGCGGTGGTGGGCTTCGGCGACATCGAGGCGGCCGCGTACACCACCCCCGCGCTGACCACCGTACGGGCGCCCGCCTCCGACCAGGCCATGGCCCTGGCCCGGCTGATGCTCTCCCGCCTGGAAGGCCGCCACGCCACCCCGGTGGTGCTCCCCGCCAGGCTGGTGACACGCTCCAGCGGCTGACCGGCACGGAGGGACGGTCCGGGAGGGCGTGGGGCGGTTAGCATCGAGGGACAGTGTCGTCCGGAGGGTCGTCTGGAGGCCCGATGCGCCTGTCACGCCGCCGTCCCACGCAGCCCGACGAGCCCGCGCAGGTCATCCGCGTGGCGCCCGCGGTCGCGTACGACGGAGACCTCTACCACCTGCCCGACTGGACGACGCGCCGCGACGCCGAGCGCGAGCTGGGGCGGCGGCACGCCGCCGACGGCCAGATCGACACGCTCACCCTGCAGACCGGCAGCGTGCCCCGCTTCCACGAGCTGGAGGACGAGCGGCTCGGCGAGCTGGCCCGCATCGAGGACCTCACCGAGCGGGAGCTGCGGCAGGCGCGCGCCGCGCTCGAAGGGCAGAAGATCAGGCTCGCCGAGTCGCAGCGCGCCTTCGCCGCCGCCCGCGCGGCGCTCGACGACACCCGGCCGCGGGTCGCCGAGCTGGAACAGCCCAGCCGCCGCCCCGGCGATGGCCGCCCCAGCTCGATCGCGATCTCCGGCAGCCGGTGGCCCGTCGTGCGCCGCTGGCTGCCCGCCGCGCTGCTGCTGCTCCTGCTGGTGATCGTCGAGGTGCCGATCCTCTACCAGGTGATCCTCGACTGGGGCGACAGCGTCGCGATGACCGCGCTGCTCGCCGCGGGCGCCGCTCTCATCATGCTGGTCGCGCCGCACATGTACGGGCGCGCGTTCCGGTCCTGGCAGGAGCACGGCGGCTCGGCCAAGGGGCGCTGGCTGCTGATCGGCGTGGCGCTGGTGTGGCTGGGCTTCATCGTGGCGGTGGCCGTGCTCCGGCGCGACGCGCTGGTCCGGCCGCTGGTCGTGGACGGGGAGGAGATCGGGCCCACCGCCGAGGGGGCCGGCACGCTGCCCACCATGGTGCTGCTGCTGGCCCTGCTGATCGCCACCGCCCTCATCGCCGCCGACCTGGGCCGGCGCATGCACAACCCGAACGACCGGACGCTGCGGGAGCTGCGCGCCAAACTGGACGCCGAGTCCAGGGCGTTCGCGACCGCGCAGGGCGTCTACCAGCAGGACGCCGGATACGCCGAGAGCATCGCCCAGTACGTGGAGTCGGTCGACCGGCGGCTGGCCGGCCGGACCCGGCAGCTCGACCGCGGCTTCGACAGCCTGGCCACCGCCTACCTGGGCGGGGTGGTGGAAGGGTTACGGGACCCGGAGGCGGCGAGCTGGGCCGAACGGATCGTGGCCAGGCGCCGTGCGGCGCCCGGCCGGTGATCCCCTTAGGTGGTGGAGAAGGTGAACCAGTTGACGTTCACGAAGTCGGCGGGCTGGCCGCTGCTGAACGTCAGGTAGACGGTGTGCGTCCCGGTCGTCGGCGTGATGTTGGCCGGGACCGTGCGCCAGCTCTGCCAGCCGCCGGTGTTCCCGATCGCGAAGTCGCCGATCGGCGGCGCCGTCGGGCTGCCCAGCCTGACCTGGACGAGCCCGCTCACACCGGCGCCCGCCCCGGAGGCCACCCTGGCCTTGAACTGCTGGGCCGCCGTCGAGCCGAACCGGACGTTGTCGAAGCGGAGCCAGTCGCCGTTGCGGATGGCGCCGACGTTCTGCCCGCCGCCGGAGTCCGTGGTGGTCTCCGTGATGGTGCCCGACTGGGCGCTGTAGCCCTCGGCCTGGATGGTGGAGCGCGCGTCGAACCCGTCACCCGGGGGGTCGGTCGGCGGGTCCGTCGGCTGGGTGCCGGTGCCGCTCTGCCACACGGCCACGTAGTCGACCAGCATCGGCCGGCCGGACACGGTCGCGGCGGTCGGCGTGCCGAAGCCCGCCACGCCGTTCGGGAAGGCGCCGCCCATGGCCACGTTCAGCAGCAGGAAGTAGCCGGCGTGACCGGTCATGTTGTTCCACGTGGTGGCGTCGAGCTGCGACTGGCTCACACTGAAGAACTGCTGGCCGTCCACGTACCAGCGCAGCTGGTTGGGGCTGACGCTGCGGTCCCACTCGAAGCGGTAGGTGTGGAAGGACGACTGGCAGGTCGAGCCGGGGCAGGCGCGGCTGCCGCCGATGCCCTGGGTCTCGTTGCACGGGCCGCCGGGGTTGACGCCGCAGTGGAGCACGGCCCAGACGGTGTTGAGGCCGTTGACGTTCTCCATGATGTCGAACTCGCCGATGGCCGGCCAGTTCCAGTAGTTGCCCCGGTAGGGGGAGCCGAGCGCCCAGAACGCGGGCCAGTAGCCGAGCGCGGCGTCCCCGGTGACGTTCGGCATCTGGATGCGGCCCTCGATGCGCAGGATGCGCCCGTCGGCGGGCTTGAAGTCGGAGCGCCGGGTCTCGATGCGGCCGGAGGTCCACTCGCCGTTCGAGCCGCGCAGCGGTGTGATGCGCAGGTTGCCGGAGCCGTCGAGGCTCAGGTTGGCGGGGTTGGACGTGTAGTTCTGGATCTCTCCGGTGCCCCAGTTGCCGGGGCCGCCGGGGTAGCCGTGGCCGGTGTCGATGATCCAGTTGCTGGACGAGGGCAGCGAGCCCGACGAGCCGTTGAAGTCGTCGGCCCAGACCAGCGACCAGCCGGACGGGGTGGCCGGGACGGAGGCGGCGGCGCTCGTGGCCACCTGGACGAGCAGGCCGCCGACGGCGGCCAGCGCCACGGCGGCGGCCGCTATGCGGCGGCGCACCCTGGACGGTGGTGATGTCATCACTGCTCCTGGGGGGAAGGGAGGCGGAGTGAAGAGAGCGCTCTCACGCCGAACGAAAACACAGTTCCTTACCTGTTGTCAACAATCGTCACCGCAGGCGTTGCAGGAAGGTGAACAGTCCGGCATGCTGTGAGAGAGCGCTCTCCCTACAGGAGGTCGGCGGCCGTCGTGCCGGCCGCCTTGAACGCCTCTGCCCAGAACGCCTCCAGCAGCGGGAACCGGTCCGGGTTCGCCGTCCGCTCCCGCAGGAACCCGTGCACCGTCACCGCGTACCCGCCCAAGGCGGGCAGCAGGCCGGCCCGCCGCAGCTCCTCGACCTTCCGCTTCCGCGCCGCTTCGCCCAGATCCAGGCGGTTGATGTTCAGTTCGCCGCGGTTGTTGCTCAGATCGCTGAACACGATGAGCCGGTGCTCCTTGTCCGGCTGCCGCCGCGCGGTCATCTGCTTCACCATGTACCGCAGCGCGCCCAGCACGTCCGAGCCCTCGCCCTCCGCGGGGCAGTCGAACAGCCGCACCGCCCGGGGCACCACCTCTTTGATCCGGTGCGTCCTCACCCGGTCCTCGACGACCGGGTTGTCGTTCGGGTTCTCGGCGCGGGTGGCGGCCACGGTGACCGGGTCCTCCCGGCACGAACTGCTCTCCGACGCGCCGGTGACGGCGGCGAACCCCACCCAGTCGCACCCCTGGGCGAACTCGGGCAGCTTCGAGGTCACGTCCTCACGGGACGTGGCGGGCTCCGCGTAGCTCGTGGAGTCCACCACCACCCCGCACACCGCCCCCGCGTCCGTCCCGCACCCCGCCACACCACCGGCCACCAGCGCCGCGACGCCGAGCACGGCCACCCCTCTGCTCCCTAACCCGGCCAACGCCGCTCCTCTCCGTCGCCGTCACGTGGTGTGCTGGGCGATGCGGCGCTCGGGTCGCCGAACGCCTCCCGCCATGGATAGGTCCGCCGCTGCCCTCTGGCACGGTCCTGTCCGGTTGGGGTGCTTGTTGCAGTGGTGTCTTGTGTGGGTGGGGTGTGTGGTTCGGCGGCGCGGTCGTGTGCCGGTGGGGTGCGGTTGGTGTGGTCCTGCTTGGGCGATGTGCGTGTCTCGGTGGCGCGGCCCGGTCCGGGATGGACGTCGGTTTCGGCGTCCTGGTGTGGTTCCTGCGGGCCGTCGTCGGCTGGCTCGCCGACGTCGCTGTCCGTACGAGGGGAGCCGGGCCCGGTGCTGACCGGCCTGTCGGCGGAAGCCTCGGAGTCGTCCTCGTCATGCCCCGGATGCTCATCGTCCGCTGGCGAAGGCGTGAGGGCGTCGGTCTCGCGGGTCTCCACCGCCTCACCTGGTACGTAAGCGGTCTCGTGCAGGGGATCCGGGGAGGGGCGGGCGGCTTGCGGCGGTGACGGAGCCATGCCGGAGGTACCTGCCGGGGGATACGTGACCTCTGCAGGGGCCGTTGCCGTACGTAAGGAAGAGACGGCTTCTGGAAGAGACGTGGGGGATCGGTCCATCGTGGGCCGGGCGGCTGGCGGCGGGGATGTGGTGGCGGTTGGATCCAGCGCGGGGTGGGTGCTCTCCGGCGGGGAGACGGTGGAGGCCGTTTCGGGTCGGGCGGCTGGCGGCGGGGATGGGGTGGCAGTGGGGTCCACCGCGGGATGAGTCTCCGGCGAGGAGACAGTGGCGGCCGTCTCGGGTCGGGCGGCTCGCGGCGGAGATGGGGTGGCGGTGGGATCCAGTGCGGGGTGGGTGGTCTCCAGCGGGGAGACGGCGAGGGCCGTTTCGGGTCGGGTGGCTTGGGATGTGGTCGCGGTGGGATCCGCCGGGAGATGAGTGGTCTCCGGAGGGGAGACGGTAGGGGGCGTTTCCGGTCGGGTGGTTTGGGACGGGGATGTGGTGGGGGTCGGGTCCGCCGGGGGTTGGGTGGTCTCCTCCGGAGATGTGGTGGGGGTGGGGGTCGGGTCCGCCAGGGCTTGGGTGGTCTCCGGTGGGGATGCGGTTGGGGTGGGGTCCGCTGGGGGTTGGGTGGTCTCCCCCGGGGATGCGGTGGGGGTGGGGGCCTTGGTGGGTTCGGTGGCCTGCGGCTGAGATGTGGGGGCGGTGGAGTCCGTCAGGGAGTGGGGGGTTTTCGGTGGAGATGGGGTGGTGGGGGAGTGGTCTGCTGGAGGTTGGGGGGACTGTGTGCGGCGGGGTGGTTCGAGCGGGAGGAGGCGGAGGGCTGGGGGCAGTCCGTGGGGGAGGACCTTGGTGTGCCAGTCCGCTACCCGGGCTTCCACCTCGTGGAGGATCCGGCCTAGCTCGTCGCGTCCCGAGATGTCGAGCCGGGTCTCGCCGGTGGGTTCCATGGCGATGACCTCGCCCTGCCAGAGCGGCGGGATCTCCTCCCGGCGCGGGTGGGTCTCCATGACGCCGCTCCGGTAGGCGGCGATGATCTGCTCGGCCCGCGCGTGCACGGCCTCCACCTCGTGGTCGTGCTCGACCAGGGCGTTCTCCCACTCCTGCGCGTACTGGCCGATGCGGGCGCCGGCGCGCTGCACGCTCTCCTGGCTCTCCCGCACCGCCTCCCGCCGCCGCGCCTCACCCCGCCTCCATCGGGCCTCGGCGATGGAGATGAACGCGTCCTCCTCGTAGGGAGCCGCCGGGTGCCCGCCGCGATCACCGTACGATCCCGCCGCACGTGCCCCTGAGCCACCGTACGGTCCTGCTGCGCGTGCCCCTGAGTCACCGTACGGTCCCACGGAATCGGGGTCTGGCGGATCGCCGTACGATCCCGGCGGGTCAGGTGAAGACCCAGGCTCTGGCGGATCGCCGTACCGTCCCGCCGGTTCAGGTGAAGGCCTGGAATCTGGCGGATTGCCGTACGGTCCTGCGGAATCGGGTGAAGGCCTAGAACCTGGCGGATATGGATCAGCGGGTGGGCCGGGGTGGCCGTTGGGTGGGGGCTGGGGGAGGAGGTCGGTGCGGCTGAGTTCCAGGAGGATCGCTTCCCGGGCGGCCAGGGACTGGTCCAGTAACTCGCCGCGCCGGGCGGCCAGCCGGCGGCCGGCGTCGGCGATCTGCTCGCGGGCGCGGGCCCGTACCTCGGCGACGAACGGGGGCCGGCTCTCGGGGTCGGTGAAGGTCGTCAGCGGGTGTCGCCGGGCGTCGCGCATGCCCTGCCGGCGCGCCTCCGCACGCTCGGCCAGCGGGTCGCCCCGCTTGAACAGCCGCGACAAGAACGCCATCCGGCTCCTCCGGCTCAGAGTCCCTGAGTCCCCAGCCTAAACGCTCCCCTCGCGGAAGCCGGGGTGCCGGAGGAAACGCGAAAGGCGGGGCCGTGAGGGCGGCCCCGCCTTTCGCGTAGGGGAGATCAGGCTTTCTCGGCCTCGCCGGCGGCCTGCTCCAGCGCGTCCTCGGGGGACTGCTCCAGGTCCTGCTCGGCGTCGGCGGCCGCCTGGGCCGACGCCTTGTCCAGGCGGACCCAGCTCGTCACGCTCTCGACGGCGAACAGCACGAACAGGTAGGCCGTCAGCACCGCCAGCACCGGCGTGACCAGGCCGAACGCCGCGCCCGCGCCGATGATGAGCAGCCGCAGCTCCCAGCCGAGTCCGGCGTAAAACACCCAGGCCGGCGGCCAGATGCTCTGCCGGGTCCGGTAGACGGTGTCGTAGGTGTGGTAGCCGACCACGTACACCAGCACGAACAGCAGCCACTTCGGCGCCCCCGCCGCGAGGCCGACCACGATCATGGCGAGGAACTCGGCGGCGCGCAGCAGCGGCGGCGTGAGCCAGTCGAAGCGGCCCAGGTGGTCGCGCGGCGCGGTCGGCAGCACCAGCAGCAGCACGATCAGCGACGGCAGCAGCATCGTGAAGCCCGGCTGGACCAGGCCGGTCACCGTGACGGCGATGACGGCCAGCAGCGCGGCCAGCGTGGCGGGGACCGGCGGCAGGCCCTTGCCGAGCCTGCCCGACAGCACGTGGACGAGGGGACCGTCGTCGCGGTAGGCGAGCAGGCGGGCGGTCTGGATGCGCCGGCGCTCCTCGTCGGGGTCCGGCGTGGGGGTTGCGGCGGCCTGCGGCTGGGTGATCATGCGAGCGACCTCATGAGGCGTCCGGTGAGAGTGTAAACGGCGGCGACGGAGCCCCAGATCACCAGCGTGAGGAAGGTAATGCGGGCGTCGAAGAGCGCAGCGGTGATCGCGATGGCCGCGAACCGCTCGCCGATGGGGAACACGATCATTTTACGCGCCCAGTGGACCGCGCGGTACTTGCCGGCCTTGGACCACATCTTGAGCATGCGCTTGACGCCACTGCTCTGCTCGACCTTGCGGCGCTCCAGGGCCTGGCGCAGGTCACGGTCGTCGCGGGCGTCGAGCGCCAGCGTGGGCAGCTTGGCCGGGGGCTTGCGGCGGTTGGAGATGCCGAAGGAGAAGTCGAGCAGGTGGCGCACGGACTGCAGGCCGATGGCGGCCAGCGCGAAGATCCAGATGTCGTCGCCGCCGTTGCCCGCCACGACCCAGCCCACGGCCAGTCCGGCGAAGACGACGTACTCCTTGAACCGGTCGAACGTGGCGTCGAGCCAGGCCCCCAGCACCCCGAACTTGCGGGCGTAGCGGGCGACCTGGCCGTCGACGCAGTCGAACACGAAGGCGAAGTAGATCAGAAGCCCGCCGGCGATCATCCACGGCCGCTGGCCGGTGGCGAAGCAGGCGGCGGCGGCCACGCCGAGGGCGATCGAGATGAGCGTGACCTGGTTGGGCGTCAGCCCCCGCCGGGCCGCCCAGCGGGCGATGAACCGGGAGTAGGTCGAGACGAAGTAGGTGGTGAAGAAGCCGTCGGCGCCCTTGACCGCGTTGTTGAGCCTGGCGCGGTCCTCGTCGAAGCCGGACATCTCGACGGCGGCCTCGTTGGCCTGCTCCTGGGAAGTGACGCGGCGGTAGAACAGGTCGCGGCGGCCCCGGATGCCGACCGACACGCCCTTGCGCACCAGACCGAAGGCGATGATCTGGACCAGGTCGTCGTCGTCGCCGAAGGCGGACGCCATCGCGGCCAGCTCGCGGCAGGTCTCGGCGAGCATCGGCGCGTTGCGCGCGCTGATGTACATCGGGCCGAGCAGCACGGCGTTGGGCCTGGTCACCAGGTGGGTGGCGGTGCCGACCGAGATGACCCTGGTCTTGCCGATGCGGGAGCGGACCGGCAGGCCCTCCACCTCGTTCATGCCGATCTCGGGCTCGGCCTCCGCTATCGGGACGTTACCGTTGAGCTGGTCGTCCTCTGTCTCCTCGCCCTCCTCTTCCGCCACCGGGCGCGGCTCCTTGGCGACGAGGACCAGCGCGCCGCGCTTGGTCTTGTTGATCTGGTAGATCAGCTCGTCGTGGATGACCGAGTTCTCCGGGATGATGAACAGGGGCTCGGTCGCGGACTCCGCGACCTCCGCCAGTGCGCGCAGGGCGGCGGCCACGTCGCCGGAGCCGATCGTGGCGGGCGTCGGGTCCATGGTGAGGACCTGGTTGCGCAGTCGCTCCGCGACGGTGGGATTGCCGGGAAGTGCGGCGAGCCTCAAGCCGGTCGGAGCGGTGTCGGGGCCGGGTGAAGAGCCCAGCAGGACCACGCGGGTCATGACTACCTTTCGGCGGTAACGGAGGGGTGAACAGTGGGCAATGCGGAACAGGCGTCAAAGTCTAGTGACGGTTGCGGAAAGGCGTGTCACACCGCCATGGGAGTAGCACGAAGTGTCGTCACTTTGATACGACCGTAGGATGGCCGGGTGAGTCTCTATCGTGACGAGGGCGTGGTCCTGCGCACGCAGAAGCTCGGCGAGGCCGATCGCATCGTCACGGTTCTGGCCAAGCGCACCGGCAAGATCCGGGCCGTCGCCAAGGGGGTGCGCCGCACCACCTCGCGCTTCGGGGCGAGGCTGGAGCCGTTCACCCACGTCGACCTCCAGCTCCACACCGGCCGCACGCTCGACGTCGTCACCCAGGCGGAGACGATCAGGCCGTACGGCGAGGCGCTGGCGAGCGACTACCCGCGCTACACCGCCGGCACCGCGATGCTGGAGACCGCCGACCGGCTGACCCACGGCGAGAAGGAGCCGGCCCTGCGGCAGTTCCTGCTGCTGGTGGGCGGGCTGCGCACGCTCGGCGAGGGCGATCACGAACCCCGGCTGGTGCTCGACGCCTATTTCCTGCGCTCGCTGGCCGTCGCCGGATACGCGCCCGCGCTGGAGGCGTGCGCCAAGTGCCGGGCGCCCGCGATCAGGGCGTTCGCCATCGTGGCGGGCGGCGTGGTGTGCGGGGCGTGCCGGCCCGCCGGCGCGGCGGTGCCCGCCGGTGAGACGATCGGCCTGATGACGGCGCTGCTGCGCGGCGACTGGGCGACGGCCGACGCGTCCGAGCAGCGACACCGCAGCGAGTGCAGCGGCCTGGTCGCCGCCTATCTGCAATGGCACCTCGAACACGGGATACGCTCGCTCCGCCACGTAGAAAGGGAGCCCGTTTGAACGTCCGCCCGCCGACACCCCATCCGTCCGGCGCGACCCCGCCGCCGATCCCGCGTGAGCTGGTGCCCCGCCACGTGGCCATCGTCATGGACGGCAACGGCCGGTGGGCCAAGGCCCGCGGGCTGCCCCGCACCGAGGGGCACAAAGCGGGGGAGTCGTCGCTGTTCGACGTCATCGAGGGCGCTCTGGAGCTGGGCATCCCCTACCTGAGCGCCTACGCGTTCTCGACGGAGAACTGGAAGCGCTCGCCCGACGAGGTGCGCTTCCTCATGGGCTTCAACCGCGACGTGATCCGCCGCCGCCGCGACGAGCTGCACGCGATGGGCGTGCGGGTGCGCTGGGCGGGCAGGCCGGGCCGGCTGTGGAAGAGCGTGATCTCCGAGCTGCAGTCCGCCGAGGAGATGACCCGGGCCAACCGCAAGCTGACGCTGCAGTTCTGCGTCAACTACGGCGGCCAGGCCGAGATCGTCGACGCGGCACTCAGGCTGGCCGACGACCTCCAGGCGGGCCGGGTCAAGCGGTCCAAGGTCGACGAGAAGGTCTTCGCCCGCTATCTCGACGAGCCCGAGATCCCGGCCGTCGACCTGTTCGTGCGCTCGTCGGGCGAGCAGCGCTTCTCCAACTTCCTGCTGTGGCAGTCGGCCTACGCGGAGATGGTCTTCCTCGACCGGCTCTGGCCCGACTTCGACCGCAGGGATCTGTGGGAGGCGTGCGAGATCTACGCCAAGCGCGACCGGCGTTACGGCGGAGCTCTGCCCAACCCGGTCTAACCGGTCCCCGAGCGGGGAACTTTTCCCGCATGCGGCGACTCGCCTGGCAAACCGCGCTGATCATCGCGGCCTACTACGTGGTGCCCCTGCAGGAGGACCAGCCCGGCTGGGTGCAGGCCCTGCGGGTGGGCTGCGTGCTCGCCGGTCTCGCGCTGGTGGGCTGGAGCGTCGCCAGGGAGGTCGCGAAGCAGGCGGCCGGCGACGAGGGCGGACTGACCCCGGCCGGGCTGGCTCTGATCACCGTGGCGGGCGTGGTGCTGTTCGCGCTCGCCGACTACAACGTGGCCTACTGGCGACAGGGCGAGTTCGTGGGCCTGGAGACCAGGACCGACGCGCTCTACTTCGCGGTCTCCACGCTGACCACCGTCGGGTTCGGCGACGTGCACGCGCAGGGTCAGGTGGCCAGGGGGCTGGTGCTGGTGCAGATGGCGTTCAACATCATCGTGCTGGCCACCGCCGCGACCCTGGTGGCCGGCAAGATCAAGGCGGGTCAGGCGCGGCGGCGGGCGCGGTAGGCGGCGACGTGCATGCGGTTGCCGCAGGTGCGGCTGTCACAGTAGACGCGGCTGCGGTTGCGCGACTCGTCGACGAAGACGTGCTCGCAGTCGGGCGCCGCGCAGGTGCGGAGCCGCTCCCACTCGTCCTCCACCAGCAGGTGGGCCAGGGCGACGCCGCAGTCGGCGGCCAGGTGCTCGGCCAGCGTGGCGTCCGGGGCGAAGTAGTGGACGTGCAGCGGATGGCCGTCGTGCTCGGTCAGGCGCGGCGTTATGCGCGTCTCGGAGAGCAGCCCGTTGAGCAGGCGCACCGCCGTCGGCTGGTCGGCCGCGGTGAAGACGCGGTAGAACGCCTCCCGTATCATCCGGACCTGGCCCAGATCACGCGCGGTGAGCCCGCCCAGACCGCTGACCTGCCGCCCCTCGACGAAGGACTGCAGCTCGGTCAGAGTGGCGAGCCGGTCTTCGCCGCCCGTCGACGGGGAGGTGTTGACGAGCTCGACGACGGTGCCCAGGGAATGCTGCATGTCATGGCCAAAGGGCATGTTGACTCCTGTCGGGGCCGGTTCTAGCGTGGTCGCAGCGTATCTCTCCCACGGGGGGCCTGGGATTTCCGATGAGTTCACACCGCCGTATCGTGCTGATCGCGATCGCAGGCGCTCTGATCATTTCCACCTCCGGGCCGCTCGTCCGGCTCGCCGACGTGGCGCCGGCGACCTCGGCGATCTTCCGGTGCGCGTACGCGATCCCGCCTCTGATCGTGCTCGCCACGCTGGAACGGCGCCGGCGCGGGCCGTTCAGGGGCAGGCCCCGCCTGCTGGCCTGGGTCGCGGGCCTGATGTTCGCGCTCGACCTGTTGTTCTGGCACCACTCGATCGCGTACGTGGGCGCCGGGCTGGCCACCGTGCTGGGCAACCTCCAGGTGTTCATCGTGGCGTTCGCCGCCTGGGCGATCTTCCGTGAGCGGCCGTCGCGCGCCCTGATGGCGGCCACCCCGGTGGTGTTCGGCGGCGTCGTGCTGATCTCCGGCGTGTTCGACCGGGCCGCGTACGGCGTCGACCCGGTGCTCGGGGTGGTCACCGGCGTCGCCACGTCGCTCTCGTACGCGGCCTTCCTGCTGCTCATGAAGAGCGCGTCCGACCGCTCGGCGGCGCCGCTCGCGCACGCCACCGTCGTGGCCACGCTCGCCATGACGGCGCTCAGCCCGGTCTTCGGCGGCGCCGACCTCACCGTCAGCTGGCCCGAGCACGGCTGGCTGCTGGTGCTCGCGCTCGGGCCGCAGGTGCTCGGCTGGTCGCTCATCACGTACTCGCTGCCCCGCCAGCCCGCCGCGCTGACCGCGCTGCTGCTGCTCGTCCAGCCGATGACGACGGTCGGCCTGTCGGCGGCCGTGCTCGGCGAGCGTCCGTCGGCGCTGCAGCTCGCGGGCTGCGCGGTGGTCGTGCTGGGCGTGCTGTGGGGGTCACGTCGCGATCAGCCCGCCTCCGGCGGCTTGGAGCAGGACGAGCAGGTGCCGAAGACCTCGACGGTGTGAGTGATCTCGGTGAAGCCGTGCTCGGCGCCGATGGTCTCGGCCCAGCGCTCCACGGCGGGGCCCGCCACCTCGACGGTGTGGCCGCAGCGGCGGCAGACCAGATGGTGGTGGTGCTCGCCGGTGGCGCACGCGCGGTAGACCGACTCGCCTTCGTCGTTGCGCAGCACGTCGACCTTGCCGTGGTCGGCCAGCGTCTGCAGCGCGCGGTAGACCGTGGTCAGCCCGATCTTCGCGCCGTGCTGGCGCATCTCCGTATAGACGTCCTGGGCGCTGCGGAACCCCTCGCTCTGACGCAGGGTTTCGTGGACGGCCTGCCGCCTGGAGGTCATCTGACCTCCTTGACGCGGACGCTGCCTGCCTGCTGGCTCACGTTCGACTCCTGGGATCGGCCTTGACGTACGAATCTACCGACACCGAGGGCCAGGACGAAGCCGGCCAGGGCGAGAAGGACGATGGCCGCCCCCGGCGGCACCCGCGTGGAGGCGGTCGAGGCGAGGAGCCCGCCCACCGACGCCACCACGCCGAACACCATGGCCAGCAGCATCGTCGTGCGGAATCCTCTGGTGAGCTGCTGGCTGGTCGCCACCGGGATCACCATGAGCGCGCTGACCAGCAGCAGGCCGACCACCCGCATGGCGATGACCACGGTCAGCGCGGCCGTGACCGCGACCAGCACGCTGAGGAAGCGCACCGGCAGCCCGCTGGCCCTGGCCATCTCCTCGTCCTGGCAGAGCACGAACAGCTCCCTGCCGAAGACCGTGACCACCCCGAGCACCAGCACGGCCAGGCCGCCGATGACCCAGATGTCCTCGGTCGTGACGCTGGCGATGGCGCCGAACAGGTAGGAGTTGAGCTTGGCGTTGCTGCCGCCGGGCGCGATGCCCATGAGCATGACGCCGCCCGCGATGCCGCCGTAGAACAGCAGCGCCAGCGCCACGTCGCCGCTCGTGCGGCCGCGCGCCCTGACCAGCTCGATGGCGAGGGCCCCCGCGATCGCCACCACGACGGCCGTCAGCACCGGGGCGGTGCCGGTCAGGAAGCCGAGCGCGACGCCGGTCAGCGCCACGTGGCCGATGCCGTCGCCGAGCAGGGCCAGCCTGCGCTGCACGATGAACGTGCCCACGGCGGGCGCGCAGAGCCCCACCAGCAGGGCGGCGATCAGCGCGAGCTGGAAGAACTGCTTGTCGAGCAGGCTCAGGTCGATCATGGTTCTCCCTGCCAGCCGCGGAGCGGGCCCGCGGCGGCTTCGGCGGCGTGCGGGTGCACGTGCTCGTGACCCGGTCTGGCGCAGTCGCCCTCCGGCTCGGGGGGCGGCCCGTCATGGGCGATGCGGCCCTCCCGGACCACCACGCCGCGCGTGATGAGCGGCTCCAGCGGGCCCAGCTCGTGCGCGACCAGGACGATGGTCTTCCCGGCGGACACCAGGCGGGCGAGCGTGTCGGCGAGCAGCCGCTGGGTCCCGGCGTCGACGCCGGCGGTCGGCTCGTCCATCACGTAGGTGTCGGGCTCCCCGGCCAGCGCGCGGGCGATGAGCACCCGCTGCTGCTGACCTCCGGACAGGGCCTGCGCCGAGTCGCCGGCCCGGTCGGCCAGCCCCACCGCATCCAGGGCGCGGGCCACGGCCTCCCGGTCCTCCTGACGGTAGGGGCTCAGCCTGCGCCGCCGGGCGACCCGGCCGGAGGTGACGACCTCCCGTACGGTGGCGGGCACGCCGCCGCCGATCGCCAGGCGCTGCGGCACGTAGCCGATGCGCCACCAGTGGCGGAAACGCGCGGGCGGTGAGCCGTAGAGCAGGGTCGTGCCGCCGGACAGCGGCGTGAGCCCGAGCAGCGCGCGCACGAGCGTCGACTTGCCCGAGCCGTTGGCGCCCATGATGGCCACGACCTCGCCCTCGCGGACGGTCAGGTCGACGCCTGCCAGCACAGGCCGGCCGTCGAGCGCGACCCGCCCGCCGGTCATCGCGAACGCGGTCTCGCTCATGTGGTGCACCCCAGGGCCGTCTGCAATGTCCTCAGATTGTCGCGCATCGCGGACGCGTAATCGCCGGAAGGCGCGCTCTCCAGCGGGTCGAGCACCGCGGTCTTCGCGCCGACCTCGCCGGCCAGCACCTCGGCCACCTTGGGGCTGACCAGCGCCTCGGTGAAGATCGTGGTCACCTTCTCGCGCTTGGCCAGCTCGGCCACCTCGGCCAGCCGGGCGGGCGAGGGCTCGGACTCGGGGTCGAGCGTGATGCCCACCTGCTCCAGCTTGTAGCGGTCGGCCAGATAGCCGAACGCCTCGTGCGCGGTGACCATCGTGCGCGTCGAGCAGGTGGCCAGGCCCTGGCTGAACTCCTCGTCCAGCGCGGTGAGCGAGGCGGCGGTCTTGGCGGCGCGGTCCTTGAACGCCTGCGCGTGCGCGGGGTCGGCGGCGGCCAGCCGCTCGCCCAGCTCCGTGGCGACGGCGGCGAACCTGGACGGGTCGAGCCACAGGTGCGGATCGTAGGAGACCTCGTGGTCGTGGGCCTCCTCGCCTTCCTCGTGCTCGTGCTCGTCGTGCCCGCCCGCCGGGATCGTCCGGACGGCGGTGGCGGCGTCGAACGCCGTGTCGGGCGTGACGGCCTCGTCCACGGCGGGCTGGACGCCCTTGATGTAGACGGTGAGCGCCGCGTCCTCCAGCTGGGCCATCTGGTGGGCGCCCAGCTCCATGTCGTGCGGCTCGACACCGGGAGTGGTCAGGCTCGACACCTGGACGTCGGAGCCGCCGACCTGCTCGGTGATCCACTGCAGCGGATAGAAGGCGGCGACCACCTGCGGAGTGTCTCCGGTGGCCGCGCCGGTCCCGGCGTCGGCGCCGCACGCGGTCGTGGCCAGCAACGTCGCGCCCGCGAGCGCCCCAGCGACCCGCATACGGGAATGTCCTGACATCATGTGAGTCAGTATGCCGGGAAATGAAAATGGTTGTCAAAATCGATGGCTTGGGATGCCGGACGGCGGCTGGGGGCCAGGCCTTCCGCACGGCATCCCGCCATCACCTCGGGGGAGGTACGCCGGCTGAGCCGTAGCCGGCACCCGAGGTGAGGTCCAGCCGCTGTTCGCCCGCGTAGACGTTCATCGAGTCCCCGCGCAGGAACCCGATGAGCGTCAGGCCCTCCTCGGCGGCCAGCTCGACCGCGAGGGAGGACGGGGCGGAGACCGCGGCGAGCACCGGGACGCCCCCCATCACCGCCTTCTGCACCAGCTCGAAGGAGGCCCGGCCGGACACCATCAGGACGGTGCCGCGCAACGGCAGCCGCCCGTTCCTGAGCGCCCAGCCCAGGAGCTTGTCCACCGCGTTGTGCCGGCCCACGTCCTCGCGGACGCAGAGCGGCTCCCCCTCGGCGGTGAACAGACCGGCGGCGTGCAGCCCGCCGGTCCGGTCGAAGACCCGCTGGGCCGCGCGCAGCCTGCCGGGCAGGGCCGCCACGGTCGCCCGGCCGAGTTCGACGGGGTCGTCGTGCGCGGCCCAGCGGGCGACGGTGCGCACCGCCTCCAGCGAGGCCTTGCCGCAGACCCCGCAGGAGGAGGTGGTGTAGAAGTTGCGCGGGGCCGGGGCCTGGACGCCTGGCGCGAGCCGCACGTCCAGGACGTTGTAGGTGTTCTGCCCGTCTGCGGTGGCGCCCGCGCAGTAGCGGATCGTGGCGATGTCGTCCGCCGAGCCGACGGCCCCCTCGCTGACGAGGAAACCGGCGGCCAGGTCGAAGTCGTCGCCCGGGGTCCGCATGGTGACGGTCAGCGGGGTGCCGTCGAGCCGGATCTCCAGCGGCTCCTCCGCGGCGAGCGAGTCGATCCTGCGCGTCGGGGCGGCGTCCCTGATGCGCAGGATGCGGCGCTTGACGGAGACCCTAGACATAGCCGAACCCGAACCGTCCCTTGACGCAGAGATTGCCATGGGTGACCGGGTTGTCGTGCGGCGACGTCACCTTCACGATCTTGTTGTCCTGCACGTGCAGGGTCAGGTTGCAGCCGACCCCGCAGTAGCTGCAGATCGTCGTGGTCTCGGTCTGCCGCGACTCGTCCCAGGTGCCCTCGGCCCGCATGTCGAACTCGGTCTTGAACGACAGCGCCCCGGTGGGGCACACCTCCACGCAGTTGCCGCAGTAGACGCAGGCCGAGTCGGTGAGCGGCGCGTCGAACTCGGTGGAGATCGTCGCGTCGAAGCCCCGGCCGGCCACGCCGATGGCGAACGAGTTCTGCCACTGCTCGCCGCACGCGTCGACGCACTTGTAGCAGAGGATGCATTTGCCGTAGTCGCGCACGTACAGCTCGTTGTCGACCTTGGCGGGCTGCTCGACGGTGGCGGCGTCGTCGCCGAACCGGCCGGGTTCGGCGCCGTACTCCTCGATCCACTCGGCCGCCCGCGGCGTCGTGGACAGGTCGACCGACGAGCCGAGCAGTTCCAGCACGACCTTTCGGCTGTGGCGGGTGCGCTCGGTGTCGGTGCCGACCGTCATGCCCGGCTCCACCTTCCTGGAGCAGGCGGGGGCGAGCGTCCGCGACCCCTCCACCTCGACGACGCACACCCGGCAGGCGTTCTTCGGGGTGAGCGTGTCGCCGTAGCAGAGGGTCGGGACGTCCTTGCCCGCCGCCGCGCAGGCGTCCAGGATCGTCGAGCCTTCAGGCACGCGGACGTTCTCGCCGTCGATCTCGACGTCGACGAGCCGCCGAGGCGGCTGCAGCGGGATCACCGGTACACCCCCAAGCGGTCGATGGCTGATTCCACGGCGTTCCAGGCGGTCTGGCCGAGCCCGCAGATCGAGGCGTCCCGCATGGTCTGCCCGACCTCGCGCAGCAGCAGCAGGTCCCGCTCGTCCACCCGCTCCGACAGGCGGTGCAGCGCCTCCTCCTGTCGTACGGTGCCGACCCGGCAGGGCACGCACTGCCCGCACGACTCGTCACGGAAGAACTCGGCGATGCGCAGCAGGATCGCCTTGAGGTCCACGCTGTCGTCCAGCACGAGCACCACGCCGGAGCCCAGCGTGGCGCCCGCCTGCCTGGTGCCCTCGAAGGTCAGCGGGATGTCGGGATCGGTCACGAACGCCCCGGCCGCGCCGCCGAGGAGCACCGCCCGCGGCTCGCCCACCGGGCCCGCCAGGTCCATCAGCTCGCGGAGCGTCGCCCCGAACGGCAGCTCGTAGATGCCGGGCCGGGCGACGCCGCCGGACACGCAGAACAGCTTCGTGCCGGTCGAGGACCCGGTGCCGGTCGCGGCGTACGCCTGGGCGCCGTGCTCCAGGATCGGCAGCACGTTGACCAGCGTCTCCACGTTGTTGACCACCGTGGGCTTGCCGAACAGGCCCTTCTCCACCGGGAACGGCGGCTTGCTGCGCGGCTCGCCGCGGAAGCCCTCGATGGAGTTGAAGATCGCGGTCTCCTCGCCGCAGATGTACGCGCCCGCGCCCCTTCTCAGCTCGATGTCGAAGTCGAAGTCGTGGCCGAGGATGCCGGCGCCGAGCAGGCCCCTGGCGCGGGCGGTGGCGATCGCGTGCTCCAGCCTCCTGACGGCCCTCGGGTACTCGCCCCTGATATAGAGGTAGCCCTTGGTGCAGCCGGTGGCGTAGGCGGCGATCGTCATGGCCTCGACGAGCGCGTACGGGTCGCCCTCCATGATCACGCGATCCTTGAAGGTGCCCGGCTCGCTCTCGTCGGCGTTGCACACCAGGTAGTGCGGGTGGTCGGGCTGGCGTGCGGCGGCGTCCCACTTGCGGCCCGTCGGGAAGGCCGCGCCGCCCCGGCCGACCAGCCCCGACTCCAGCACCTCGCGGATCACCCCGGCGGGGCCGAGCCGGAAGGCCCGGCGCAGCGCGGCGTACCCGCCGTTGGCCCGGTAGTCGTCCAGGCTCGCCGGGTCCGCCACGCCGATGCGGCGCAGCAGGACGAGCCCGTCCTGCCCGGCCTGGGGCACGGCGGCCTCGGCGGGAGGCTCCCCGGCGTCCCCCGTCTGCCTGGCGCGCGGCCCGTCGGAGGCGGCCGTGCCGTTCGCGGCCGCGCCGTTGGAGGTCGTGCTGGGGGAGCCGTTGAGCGGGACGCCGTCCGGGCCGGGCAAGCCCGTCCAGATTCCGTCCCCGATCGTCTCCGGGAGGATCGGCCCGTACACGTCGGCCGTGGGCGGGTCGCCCGCCTCCAGGGCGAGGGCCGCCGGGGCGCGCTCGCACAGGCCGAGGCACGGGCTCGGCTGCCAGGACTCGCCGGGCGGGCCGAGCCGCTCCTCGACGCGCCGCCGTACCGCGTCCGCGCCCTTGGCGTGGCAGGCGAGGTCGGTGCAGACGTGCAGCACCCGGGGCGGGCGCGGTTTCACGGAGAGCAGCGAGTAGAAGGTCGCCACCCCGTACGCCTCGGCGGGCGGCACGGTGAGGCGGCGGCAGATGTAGTCGAGCGCGCCCTCGCTGATCCACCCCACCCGGTCGTTGACCGCGTGCAGGGCCGGCAGCAGCAGGTCGCGGGAGCTCTCGGCGCGGGCCGCGACCCGCAGGTCGGTCGCGGTCCGCTCGCCGCCGTCCCAGGCGGAGGCGGGCGGCCCGAGCAGCGCGTCGACCGCCTCGCGCTCCTCGGCCGTCGGCTCCGCGTCACGGAATCGCAGATCCATCGCTCACCCGACCTTGACGAGCTTCTCGACGCGTACGGCGGCCGCCTTGAACTCGGCGGTGCCCGCGATGGGACAGGTGGCCTCGATGGTCAGCGAGTTGACGTCGACCTCGTCCGGGAAGTGGAACGTCATGAACACCAGCCCCGGCCGCAGGGCGGGGTCGATGTACACGGGCGCGACCACCGAGGCCCGGCGCGAGGTGATGCGCACCTCCTCGCCGGCCACGAGGCCGAGCCGCTCGGCGTCCTCCGGGCACATGTCGATCGTCTCCCCGCGCCGCAGCGGCGAGGCGAACCCCGAGGACTGCACGCCCGTGTTGTACGAGTCGAGCCTGCGCCCGGTGGTGAGGCGGAGCGGGTACTCCTCGTCCAGCAGGTCGACCGGCGGCGAGTGGCGCAGCACCGCGAACGCGGCGGGCATGCCGCGCTTGACCGGGTCGGTCTCCCACAGCCGCGCGTGCAGGTACGGCGGCTCCAGCGTGTCCTCGGAGAAGCACGGCCACTGGATGCCCTGGTGCTCGTCCAGCCGCCGGTAGGTCATGCCGTGGTGCACGGGGGAGACCGAGCGCAGCTCGTCCCAGACCTGCTCGGCGCCGTCGTAACTCCAGTCGTGGCCCAGCCTGCGGGCCAGCTGGCAGAGGATCTCGATGTCGTCGCGGGCCTCGCCCGGTGGATCGAGCGCCTTGCGCACCCGTTGCACCCGCCGCTCGCTGTTGGTGAACGTGCCGTCGGCCTCGCACCACGCGGCGCTGGCGGGCAGCACCACGTGGGCCATCTGGGCGGTCTTGGTGAGGAAGATGTCCTGCACGACGAGGTGGTCGAGCATGGACAGGCGCTTGATGCAGGCCAGCGAGTCGGCCTCGGACTGCACCGGATTCTCACCGATGAGATAGCAGGTGGTGACGTGGCCCTCGGCCATCGCCTCCAGCATCTCGGTGAGGTTGTGGCCGTACTTCGGCTGGATCGGCGCCCCCCACGCCCGCTCGAAGGTGGCCCGGATCTCCGGGTCCAGGATGTCCTGGAAGCCCGGCAGCCGGTTGGGGATGGCGCCCATGTCGCCGCCGCCCTGCACGTTGTTCTGGCCGCGCAGCGGCGACAGGCCGGAGCCGTAGCGGCCGACGTGGCCGGTCAGCAGGCTGAGGTTGATCAGCGCGCGGACGTTGTCGGTGGCGTTGTGGTGCTCGGTGATGCCGAGCGTCCAGCAGAGCTGGGCGCGGTCGGCGCGGGCGTAGGCGTGTGCCAGCTCCCTGATCGCGTCCGCGGGCACGCCGGTGACCTGCTCGGCCACGCCGAGCGTCCACGGCTCGACCGACGCGCGGAACTCCTCGAAGCCGGTCGTGGCGCGCTCGATGAACGCCTCGTTGTGCAGCCCGGCGTGGATGATCTCGCGGGCTATGGCGTGGGCGAGCGGGATGTCGGTGCCCACGTTCAGGCCCAGCCACAGGTCCGCCCACTGCGCGGTGCCGGTGCGCCGTGGATCCACGGCGAACATCCGGGCGCCGTTGTGTATGCCCTTCAAGACGTGCTGGAAGAAGATCGGATGCGCGTTCCGGGCCGCCGAGCCCCACATCACGATCACGTCGGTGTCCTCGACCTCCTGGTATGAGGAGGTGCCGCCGCCACTGCCGAACACCGCGGAGAGCCCCGCCACGCTGGGCGCGTGACAGGTGCGGTTGCAGGAGTCCACGTTGTTGGTGCCGATGACCACGCGGGTGAACTTCTGCCCCACGTAGTTCATCTCGTTCGTCGAACGGGCGCACGACAGCATGGCGAAGCTGTCGGGGCCGTGCTCGGCGACGTTGCGGCGGAAACCCTCGGCGGCGCGGTCGAGCGCCTCTTCCCAGGTCGCCCTGCGCAGCACGCCGTCCTCACGCACCAGTGGATGGGTCAGGCGGTCATGGCTCATGATTTCTCCATTCTGTATACAGACTACGGTATGTGTCCTCAGACCGCACGGACAAGGTTCTCGTTGAGCAGGTCGCTCACCGCGTGGATGGCGCGCAGCGTGGGCACGTCGGCCCCGGTGAGATCGGCCAGCTCGACCACCGCCGCGAGCAGCACGTCGAGCTCCAGCGGTTTGCCCTTCTCCAGGTCCTGGAGGGTGGAGGTCTTGTGCTCGCCGGCCTTCTCCGCTCCGCGCAGGCGGCGCTCGATCGAGATCCCGGGATCGCAGCCGACCCGCCTGGCCACGTCCACCGTCTCGGTCATCATCGATCTGACCAGCTCCCGCGCGCCGTCGTGGCGGCAGATCCCGGCCATCGTGGCCCGGGCCAGCGCGCTGATCGGGTTGAAGGCGATGTTGCCCATGAGCTTGATCCACACGTCCCGGCGCAGATCCGTCTCCACCGGGCACTTCAGCCCGCCCGCGACCATGGCCTCGCTGAACTCCGCGCAGCGCGCGGTCGGCTCGCCGCTCGGTTCCCCGATGGAGAAGCGGGTGCCCTCGTAGTGACGGATGACTCCGGGCCGCTCGATCTCGGTGGCCGCGTAGACGACACATCCGACAGCCCTGTGCAGGGGGAGCGCGGCGGTGACCGTGCCCCCCGGGTCGACGCTCTCGATGCGGTAGCCCTCGTAGGGGCCCTTGAGCCCGTGGAAGTACCACCACGGGATGCCGTTCTGCGCGGCGATGACGCTCGTGGCCTCGTGCAGCAGCGGCTTGATCATGGGGCCCGAGGCGGCGTAGTGGTTCGCCTTGAGGCCCAGGAAGACGTGGTCCACCGGGCCGACCTCGGACGGGTCGTCGGTGGCATGGGGGTGGGCGACGAAGTCGCCCCGGGGGCTGAGCACCATCACACCGGACTTGCGTATGGCCTCGAGATGCGGCCCTCTCGCGATGAGGTGGACCTCGACTCCCGCCCTGTGGAGGGCGGCCCCCACATACGCGCCGATGGCGCCGGCGCCAAGAACAGCGACCTTCATGCTCTCGCTCCGTTCTCGCGTCGGATTTGCATTCGGTATACAGTATGGAAAAATTCGGGTCAAGGAGCACGTCGATGACCGTTGTTCGACATGAGGCCGCCGTGCGCGCGCTCTCGTGGCCGGCCGCCCGCGACCTCGCGGCCCGCTCCGCCCGTCCGCTGCCCCCGGCTGACCTGCCACTCTCCCGGGCGCTCGGCTGCCGCCTCGCTGGGCCGCTGCGTGCCCTGGTGGCGGTGCCCGGCTCGGACGTGTCGGCGATGGACGGGTACGCGGTGGCGGGGGCGCCGCCCTGGCGCGTGGTGGGCCGGGTCCTCGCGGGAGGTCTCCCGTACGGGGACGCGCTGCGGCCTGGTGAGGCGGTGGAGATCGCCACGGGCGCCCCGGTCCCGCCGGGGTCCGAGTCGGTCCTCCCGTACGAGCGGGCGTCGGGCGGCTCGTGGGTGGACGGGCGGATCGAGGCCGGGCGGCACATCCGGCGGCGGGGCGAGGACATCGCCGAGGGCGCCGTCGTGCTCGGGGCCGGGGCCGTCGTGACGCCTGTCGTCGCCGGGCTCGCCGCCGCGCTGGGTCACGACATCCTCACCGTACGGCCAGTGCCGTCCGTCGCGGTGCTGGTGACCGGTGACGAGGTGGTCGACCACGGCCTCCCAGGACCGGGCCGGGTCCGCGACGCCATCGGCCCGTTCCTCCCGGGACTGATCGACTGGGCCGGAGGACGCCTCATCTCCCACACCCGCCTCCCCGACGGCGCCGCCCCCCTCCACGCAGCCCTGTCAGCCTTTGCTTCGCCACCCCACCCCAGACAGAACCCCCAAGAACACCTCAGCTCCAGCCCCGGCGAGAACCCCCCACCCCGAGAAGGTTCTTCTCCCGAACCCCGAGGCGAGGAGCCTTCGCGAGAGGGGTTCTCTCCCGGAAAGACCCCCCAGCTCCGAGAAGACCTCCGGGTCCGTTCCGGTGAGGAGTCCCCGCCGCGGGAGGGACTTCCGTCCTGCGAAGACCTGCGGGTTCTTGCTGATGAGGGTCGTGAACCCAGAGAGGACCTCCGGGTCCGTTCCGGGGAGAGAGGTGGGGTGGAGGTGGTGGTGGTTTGTGGGGCGTCGTCGCGGGGGCCGGCTGATCATTTGCGGGGGGTGCTGGGGGAGTTGGGGGCGGAGGTGCTCGTGGACGGGGTGGCGGTGCGGCCGGGGCATCCGCAGCTGCTCGCCCGCCTGCCCGGGGGGACGCTCGTGGTGGGCCTGCCGGGGAACCCGTTCGCGGCGCTGGCCGCCGCCATGACGCTGCTCGTTCCCGTACTGCGGGGGATGCGAGGGGCAGGGGTGCGGCGGGAGAGCAGCGCGCTGGCGGGGCCGGTGCGGGCGCACGAGCGGGACACCCGGCTGGTCCCGGTGCTCAGGTCGGGCCGGGGCGCGATTCCCGTGGGGCACGACAGGCCGGGGTCGTTGTGGGGAGCGGCGCTGGCCGAGGCCCTGGCGGTGGTGCCGCCGGGGTGGTCGGGGGAGCAGGTCGAGCTGATCGAGTTGCCCACTGGGGGCTAGACAGCTCGGTGAGGAGAGGGTAACCATTGCCTTCATACGGTATGCAGTATGCGATAGACAGTCGCCGGAAAGGGTGCACGATGTCGGAAACGATCTCTGGCGGTCATCTGGTAGCCAAAGCGCTCAAGGCCGAGGGCGTGGAAGTGATCTACACGCTCTGCGGCGGCCACATCATCGACATCTACGACGGTTGTGTCGATGAGGGCATCGAGGTCATCGACGTACGACACGAGCAGGTGGCCGCGCACGCCGCCGACGGCTACGCCCGCATCACCGGCAAGCCCGGTTGCGCGGTCGTCACCGCGGGGCCGGGCACGACCGACGCGGTGACCGGCGTGGCCAACGCCTTCAGGGCCGAGAGCCCGATGCTGCTGATCGGCGGCCAGGGCGCGCTGAGCCAGCACAAGATGGGCTCGCTGCAGGACCTGCCCCACGTCGACATGATGGCCCCGATCACCAAGTTCGCGGCCACGGTGCCGACCACGGAACGGGTGGCCGACCTGGTGTCGATGGCCTTCCGCGAGTGCTATCACGGCGCGCCGGGGCCGTCGTTCCTGGAGATCCCGCGTGACGTGCTGGACGCCAAGGTGCCGCTCGACAAGGCCAGGATCCCGAAGAACTACCGGGCCTCCACCCGCCAGGCCGGCGACCCGGAGTCGATCGAGCGCCTGGCCGACATGCTGGCGCACGCGGAGAAGCCGGCGATCCTGCTCGGCAGCCAGGTGCAGACCTGCCGGGCCACCGACGCGGCCATCGACTTCGTGCGCGGCCTCAACGTCCCGGCCTACATGAACGGCTCGGCGCGCGGCACGTTGCCGCCGGGCGACCCGATGCACTTCCAGCTCAGCCGCCGCTACGCCTTCACCGAGGCCGACCTGATCATCATCGTCGGCACCCCGTTCGACTTCCGCATGGGCTACGGCAAGCGCTTGTCGCCCACCGCCAAGGTCGTCCAGATCGACCTCGACTACCGCACCGTCGGCAAGAACCGCGACATCGACCTCGGCATCGTCGGCGACCCCGGCCTCATCCTGTCGGCCGCGGCGCAGGCGGCCAGCGGGCGGGTGGAGAACGGCGCCGCCCGCCGCAAGGAGTGGATCGAGGAGCTGCGCGCGGTCGAGACGCAGGCGTACGAGAAGCGGCTGCCCCGCCAGCTCTCCGACGCCCAGCCCATCGACCCGTACCGGCTGGTCCACGAGATCAACGAGTTCCTCACCGAGGACACCATCTACATCGGCGACGGCGGCGACATCGTCACCTTCTCCGGCCAGGTCGTGCAGCCCAAGTCGCCCGGCCACTGGATGGACCCGGGCCCGCTCGGCACGCTCGGCGTCGGCATGGCGTTCGCGATGGCCGCCAAGAAGGCCCGCCCGGACAAGGAGGTGCTCTGCCTCTTCGGCGACGGCGCCTTCAGCCTCACCGGCTGGGACTTCGAGACCATGGTCCGCTTCGACCTGCCGTTCATCGGCGTGATCGGCAACAACTCGTCCATGAACCAGATCAGGTACGGCCAGGCCGCCAAGTACGGCGAGGACCGCGCCCGCGTCGGCAACACGCTGGGCGACGTCCGCTACGGCGAGTTCGCCAAGCTGCTCGGCGGCCACGGCGAGGAGGTCCGCGACCCGGCCGACATCCGCCCCGCGCTGGAGCGGGCCCGGGAGTCCGGCAAGCCGTCGCTCATCAACGTCTGGGTCGATCCCGACGTGTACGCCCCGGGAACCATGAACCAGACCATGTACAAGTAGGCAGGTCCGAACATGAAGGCACTCGAAGGTGTCCGCGTCCTCGACATGACCCATGTCCAGTCGGGCCCGTCCGCCACCCAGCTGCTCGCCTGGCTGGGCGCCGACGTGGTCAAGCTGGAGTCCATCACCGGCGACATCACCCGGCAGCAGCTGCGTGACCTGCCCGGCGTCGACAGCCTCTACTTCACGATGCTGAACTGCAACAAGCGCAGCATCACGCTCAACATGAAGTCCGAGCGCGGCAAGGAGATCTTCACCGAGCTGGTGAAGCAGTCCGACGTCCTGGTGGAGAACTTCGGCCCCGGCGCCGTCGACCGCATGGGCTTCACCTGGGAGCGGCTCCAGGAGCTCAACCCGCGCCTGATCTACGCCTCCATCAAGGGCTTCGGCCCCGGCCGCTACCGCGCGTTCAAGGCGTACGAGGTGATCGCCCAGGCGATGGGCGGCTCGATGACCACCACCGGCTTCGAGGACGGCCCGCCGCTGGCCACCGGCGCGCAGATCGGCGACTCCGGCACCGGCATCCACGCCGTCGCCGGCATCCTGGCCGCGCTCTACCAGCGCCAGACCACGGACCGGGGCCAGCGGGTGCAGGTGGCCATGCAGCACGCGGTGCTGAACCTCGCCCGGGTCAAGCTCCGCGACCAGCAGCGGCTGGCGCACGGCCCGCTGCGCGAGTACCCGAACAAGACCTTCGGCGACGAGGTGCCCCGCTCCGGCAACGCCAGCGGCGGCGGCCAGCCCGGCTGGGCGGTGCGCTGCGCGCCCGGCGGGCCGAACGACTACATCTACGTGATCGTCCAGCCGGTCGGCTGGAAGCCCATCTCCGAGATCATCGGCCGCGCCGAGCTGGCCGACGACCCCGAGTGGGCCACTCCCGAGGCGCGGCTGCCCAAGCTGGACAAGATGTTCCAGCTCATCGAGGAGTGGACGATCAGGCACGACAAGTGGACGGTCCTCGACAAGCTGAACGCGGCCAACGTGCCGTGCGGGCCGATCCTGTCCACCAAGGAGCTGATCGAGGACGAGTCGCTGCGCGAGGAGGGCATGGTCGTCGCGGTCGACCACCCGGAGCGGGGCGAGTTCCTCACCGTCGGCAGCCCGCTGCAGCTGTCCGACTCCCCGGTGGAGGTCAGGACGTCGCCCCTGCTCGGCGAGCACAACCAGGAGATCTACGGCGAGCTGGGCGTGAGCGCCGACGAGCTGGCCGAGCTCAAGACGAACGGAGTCATCTAGTGGAGCAAGGGGCGCGCGGCGCGGTCAGGGACGTGCTGGACAAGGCGCTGGCCGAGGGCCGCACGGCACTGACCGCCCCCGAGGGGCGCGGCATCTGCCAGGCGTACGGGATCGCCACCCCCGGGGAGGGCCTGGCCACCTCGGCGGGGCAGGCCGCCGAGCTGGCGGCCGAGATCGGCTTCCCGGTCGTCCTGAAGATCGTCTCACCGGACATCCTGCACAAGACCGACGCCGGCGGCGTGCTGGTCGGGGTGAAGACGGCCGAGGAGGTACGGGAGGGCTTCGACAAGATCCTGGCCAACGCGCGGGCGTACGACCCCGACGCCCGCATCGACGGCGTCCAGGTGCAGCAGCTCGTCGGCGGCGGCCACGAGGTCATCGTGGGCGCGGTCACCGACCCCACCTTCGGCAAGGTCGTCGCGTTCGGCCTCGGCGGTGTCCTGGTCGAGGTGCTCAAGGACGTCACCTTCCGGCTTGCCCCGGTTTCGGGTGGTGAGGCGCTGGGGATGCTGGACGACATCAAAGCGGCTGAGGTGCTGCGTGGGGCACGCGGCGCGGAGCCGGCCGACCGCAAGGCGCTGGCGGAACTGATCGAACGCGTGAGCAGGCTCGTCACGGACTTCCCCGAGATCGCCGAGGTGGACCTCAACCCGGTCTTCGCCGACGCGCGCGGGGCGGTCGCCGCGGACGTGCGCATCATCATCGGCGAGCCGGCCAGGGAGCCCGACCGGCTGCCGAGGGAGGAGATCCTGCGGCAGATGACGCGGATCTTCAAGCCGCGCTCGGTGGCCGTGATCGGCGCCTCCGCCGAGGACGGCAAGATCGGCAACTCGGTCATGCGCAACCTCATCAACGGCGGCTACCAGGGCAGGATCTTCCCGATCAACCCCAAGGCCCCCGAGATCATGGGGCTGCCCGCGTACCAGAGCATCTCCGACGTGCCGCACGACGTGGACGTGGCCGTGTTCGCCATCCCCGCCAAGTTCGTCCCGGCCGCGCTGGAGGACGCCGGGCGCAAGGGAGTGGCCGGCGCGATCATGATCCCGTCGGGGTTCGCCGAGACCGGCAACGTCGAGGGCCAGCAGGAGATCGTGGAGATCGCCAGGCGGCACGGCGTGCGGATGCTCGGCCCCAACATCTACGGCTACTACTACACGCCGGAGAACCTCTGCGCGACGTTCTGCACCCCGTACGACGTCAAGGGCAGCGTGGCGCTGACCTCGCAGAGCGGCGGCATCGGCATGGCCATCCTGGGCTTCAGCCGGACCACCAAGATGGGCGTGTCGGCGATCGTCGGCGTCGGCAACAAGGCCGACGTGGACGAGGACGACCTGCTGACGTTCTTCGAGCAGGACGACAACACCAAGGCCGTCGCCATGCACCTGGAGGACCTCAAGGACGGCCGCGGCTTCGTCGACGCGGCCCGCCGGGTCGTCAAGGAGAAGCCGGTCATCGTGCTCAAGGCGGGGCGCACCGCCATGGGCGCGCGGGCCGCCGGCTCCCACACGGGGGCGCTGGCGGGCGACGACAAGGTGTACGACGACATCCTGCGGCAGGCCGGAGTGGTGCGCGCGCCCGGGCTCAACGACATGCTCGAGTACGCGCGGGCGCTGCCGATCCTGCCCGCGCCCAAGGGCGAGAACGTCGTCATCATCACCGGGGCGGGCGGTTCCGGGGTCCTCCTCTCGGACGCCTGCGTGGACGCCGGGCTGACGCTGATGGACATCCCGCCGGACCTGGACGAGGCGTTCCGCGCCTTCATCCCGCCGTTCGGCGCGGCCGGCAACCCGGTCGACATCACCGGCGGCGAGCCGCCGTCGACCTACCAGAACACGGTCCGGCTCGGCCTGGCCGACGACCGGATCCACGCGCTCGTGCTGGGTTACTGGCACACCATCGTGACCCCGCCGATGGTCTTCGCGGAGCTGATCGCCCGCGTGGTGGCGGAGGAGCGGGAGAAGGGCAACGTCAAGCCCGTCGTGGCTTCGCTTGCCGGAGACACCGAGGTCGAGGAGGCGTCGGAGTACCTGTTCGAGCACGGCGTGGTCGCGTACCCCTACACGACCGAGAAGCCGGTGGCGGTGCTGGGCGCCAAGTACCGCTGGGCAAGAGCGGCCGGGCTGCTGAGCTAAGAGCCGAGCTCATCACCTGGCGAGGGGGCGATCGGGGCAGCGCAGGAGAACAACCAACCCCCCAGGAGGTCCGTAGGTGGACACATCCAACACCCCGGCGACGTCTGCGCCGCCGGATGAGGACAAACGAGTATGGAAAGCGGGCCGGCTTGAGCCGATGCCCATCAGGAAACTCCCCGATGCGCCTCCCTCGGTGCACATCCTGGGGCCCACCGTCTTCCTCGTCGCCCTGGGCGTGGGGATGGGCGAGTCCTACATGTGGCCCAGGCTCGTGCTGCTGTTCGGGCCGGAGATCAGGTGGCTGTTCCTGATCGGCGTCACCCTGCAGGCCGTGGTGATGCTGGAGATGGCGCGGTACGCCATGGCCACGGGGGAGAGCATCTTCTCCGGCGCGGCCCGGGTGTTCAAGCCCATCATGTGGTTCTTCTTCATCGTCGCCGTCCTCGTCTACATCTGGCCGGGCCACCTGTCGGCCGGCGCGGCGGCGTTCGAGCAGATAACCGGGATCCCGTGGATGGTCACGGCCATAGCCGGGCTCATCCTCGTCGGGGTGATCTTCAGCCTGGCCAAGGTGATCTACAACGTCCTGGAGAACGTGCTGTCCTTGCTCATCGGCACGCTCGTGATCGGCACCTCCGTGGTCGCCGCGATGGTGGGCTCGTGGAACGACGTGGTCACCACCATCACCGGCATGTTCGCCTTCGGCTATCTTCCGGAGGAGGCCATGACAGCGGCGTGGTTCCCGGTCATCGTGGGCGCCTGCGCCTTCGCCGGACCGTCGGGCATGCAGCAGATGTGGTACACGCTGCACCTGCGCGACTCCGGCGCCGGCATGGGCGCGCACATCCCGAAGGTCCGCGGGCTGCGGCACGCGGGCGAGGAAGAGGCCATGCCCTCGCGGGGCTTCATGTTCGACACCGAGGACCCCGCGGAGATGGCCAAGTGGAAGGGCTGGCGGCGCTGGGTCACGTTCGACGCGCTGGCGCTCTTCTGGGGCATCACCATGCTGGTCACGATCTCCTTCACGGTGATCGCCCAGTCGGCGGCGCGGCTGAACCCCGAGGTGCAGACCGCGCTGCGGGGCGACGACCGGGACGTGGCGCTGAGCGCCATGTCCGAGGCCGTCTCCTCGGCGGGCAGCTCGGTGCTCGGCGGCGTCTTCCTCGGGTTCATCGCGCTGATCGGGCTCAACGCCACGCTGGGGCTCTTCGACTCGTTCTCGCGCGGCCAGGCCGACATGACCTACAACTTCGTGCCCGGCGCGAAGAAGCTGCGCATGTCGCACCTGTACGCGGGCTTCCTGTGGGGCGTGATCATCTTCGGCATCCTGATCCTGCTCTTCGGCCCGGCCGACGGGCCTGAGGGGATCCTGGACACGCTGGCGTTCCTGTCGACGTTCGCGATGGGCGCGTACTGCGTGACGCTGCTGCTGGTCAACAACCGCATGCTGCCCAAACCGATCAGGCCGAAGTGGTGGACCAACGTGATCATCGGCCTCGGCGCGGTGTTCTATCTGGGCATGCTGTTCTACAGCCTGTTCGCCTTCGGGGTGGTCGTGGGTTGATGATCGATCGGGACGACCTCGAACTCGCCCTGCCCGGGGCGACGATCGGAGCCGTCGCCGGCGCGCTGGCCGGCGGGCTGACCCTCCTCGCGGAGGTCCCCGCCGGCCTGGCCGCCCAGTCCGCGCTCGCACTGTCCGCGCCGCTCGCCTTCTTCGGCGGGCTGTACGGGGTGCTGCTCGGACGCGGCGTGTTCCGGCCCGGCACGTTCGGCCCCACCGGGCTCTACTGGATGGCCGCTTTCCCGCTGTCCCGGCTGCTCCAGGAGAGCGTCGCCGGGGCCGGGGCGAACGACGGCGTGCTCACCTTCCTGCTGTTCCAGGCGATGGTGAGTCTCGGCTTCGCGATCGGCTTCGTCTTCCTGCACGAACGGGTCATGCCGCCCTGGCTGATGCGCCGTCGCGCGGGCAACCCCCGCGCCGAGGCGCTGTTCGGCCTGTACGTCCGCCATGCCCAGGTCATGCAGACCAGGAAGGGAGCTCGTCGATGAACCTGCCCGCCTGGGTCTGGCTCGCCACGATCGGCGGTTTCGCGATCGTGCTCGCGCTGGACTTCTACCTCGTCGCCCGCAACCCCCGCGAGCCCTCCTTCCGGGAGTGCGTGGCCTGGGTGTCGTTCTACGTCGCCCTGGCCATCGCCTTCGGATGCGGGCTGCTCTTCGTCTCGGGGGCGCAGCACGGCGGCGAGTTCTTCGCGGGATGGATCACCGAATACTCGCTCAGCGTCGACAACCTGTTCGTCTTCATTCTGATCATGAGCAGGTTCAGGGTGCCCCGGCAGTACCGGCAGAAGGTGCTGCTCATCGGGATCGTCCTGGCCCTGTTGATGCGCGGCGCCTTCATCGCCGCCGGCGCCGAGGCCGTGGCCAGGTTCGACTGGCTGTTCTACGTCTTCGGCGCCTTCCTGGTCTACACCGCCTGGAAACTGATCGGGCACGAGGAGGACGAGGCCGAGTTCAGCGAGAACGCCGCCCTGCGCGCGGTGCGCCGGGTGCTCCCGACCACGGACACCTACTACGGCGCCCGGCTCACCGTGCACCTGGGCCGCAGGATGGTGACGCCGATGCTGATCGTCATGGTCGCCATCGGCACCACCGACCTGCTGTTCGCGCTCGACTCGATCCCGGCCATCTTCGGGCTCACCAAGGAGCCCTACCTCGTGTTCACCGCCAACGCCTTCGCCCTCATGGGGCTGCGGCAGCTGTTCTTCCTGATCGGCGGCCTGCTCGACCGGCTGGTCTACCTGAGCAAGGGACTGTCGGTGGTGCTGGCCTTCATCGGAGTCAAACTCATCTTGGAGGCGATGCACCACGACGGCGTGTCGTGGGCGCCGGAGATCCCGATCCTGGTCTCTCTGGGCGTCATCCTCGGGACTCTCGCCGTGACCACGGTGCTGAGCCTGATGAAGTCGGCCCGCGACGCGAAGGCGGCAGGGGAGCCGCTGGAAGAGGACTCGGCGTCGTCCGATCCGGTGCGTTCGGACTCGGAGCGCTGAGGCGCGCCGCGCGCGGGGGGCGCCACCCCTGTGCGCGGCACCTCAGCCGTCAGCGCGCGCTCTTGTGCACGTGGCGCTGCTCGGCCCACCGGGTCAGGAACCGCTCCGCGTCGTCGGCGGAGCGCTGCTTCCTGAGCGCGGTGGCCAGGCCGATCCCGATCGGCCGGCCGTCGGCGGGCTGACCGAGGGGATCTCCAAGGAGGAAGCGGGCAAGCTTCTTCATCTCTGTTCACCTCCTTTCGTCGCCTGGTTTCAGACAAAAATCGTCCCAAACCTCTGCTCGAAGTGCCGGGGGCGACTTCCGCGTCCCCATCCTCTGCCCGAGGTGTTACGGGATAGGCGTCCGGGTGTGAACGCCGGGTCAACCGGTGGCCGGCGTCCGCGGGCGGCGGCGCCGGACCGGCTTGGGTGCGGGCTCCACCGGCTCGCTCTCGCGCTGCTCCATGTAGGAGGCGCGGGTGTGCTCGGTGTGCTCGCGCATGATGTGGGCGGCCCTCTCCTGGTCGCCGCGCTCGATGGCGTCGATCAGGGCGGTGTGCTCCTCCCAGGAGGCCATGCCGCGCTGCCGGGCCACGGGGGTGTGGTACCACCGCACGCGGCGGGCGACCTGGCTGGCCAGCTCGGACAGCACCTTGTTGCCGGACAGCTCGGTGACCAGGGCGTGCAGCTCGGAGTTGGTGGCCACCGCGCCGTCCACGTCGTCGGACTGGACGGCCTCGATGCCGCGCAGGCACAGGGCGCGCAGCCGGGCCACCCCGTCCTCGCCGGCGTGCCGCGCGGCGAGCCTGGCGGACTCGGTCTCCAGCAGCGCGCGGACCGCGAGCAGCTGGTCGGCCTCCTCCATCGTGGGGATGTGGACGAACGCGCCCTGACCGGGGTGCAGGTCGACCCAGCCCTCGCCGCTGAGCTGCTGCAGCGCCTCGCGGACGGGCTGCCGCGACACGCCGAGCAGCTCGGCCAGCTCGCTCTCGACCAGGTGCTGGCCGGGCTTGAGCTGGCCGGAGACGATGAGCTCCTGGATGGCCTCGATCACGCTCTCCCGGAGCGTGGCGGGGCGGGGGATCTTGGGGGCCGCCGCCCGACCGGCCTGATCCGACAGCAACATGATTCTGACTCCAGGGGCTGACGAAATGGTTTTGGTCGACTGCCTACAGCATACCGCCCCATACCTTCGGCTGATCGTGAGTCTCATCACAGAGACCGAGGTCACAGGGGCATCATGACGGGGCAGTCCGTCATAGGGGGGATCGTGACGGGCCGGCCCGTCACAAAGGGATCGTGGCGGGCAGGCCGGGGGTGCGCAGCCGCGTCGACGCCAGCGCGGGCAGCGCGGCGAGCCCCGCGGCGAGCAGGAGCACCGTCGCGGGCGCGGTGAGCGCGTACGCGGCCATGGCCACACCGAGCACTCCTGCCACGGCCTTGGCGCTGTAAACGACCGCGTGGATCTCGCAGGTCTGCCGTTCGCCGAAGAACTCCCTGACCAGGCTCGCGACCAGCGGGTAGAACGCCCCGCCGCCCAGCCCGGCGGCGATCGCGCCGAGCCAGAGCAGCGGACTCCCGGCCGCGACCCCCAGCACGGCCCCGGCGTCCAGCGCGGCCCCGGTCCCTGGCGCGGTCCCCGCATTCAGCGCGGCCGCGTTCGCGGCTTCCGGGGGCAGGCCCGTCACGCCGCCGGCCGGCCTGGCGGTGGGGTTCATGGCGCCTGCCAGGAGGACCTGGCCCACCGCGAGGAGTCCGAGCACCGAGGCCAGCACCAGGCGGCGGCCGAGGAACTCCGACAGCCGCATCGCGACCGCCCGCCCGCCGCCGTTGAGCGCCACCATGAGGGCCAGCGCCCCCCACACTCCGGTGCTCGCCACGACCACCACGTCGAACACCGACACCGCGCCCGCGCAGGCCAGGATCACCGCCAGGGCCGGCAGCGCCCGCGTCCGCAGCGCCTGGGAAAGCCCGAACTGCCGCACCGCGCCGGGCGTCCTGCGCAGCCGCGCCGCCTCCAGCGCGTGCGCGCGCGGCTCCACCGTCTCCGGCCACCAGCCCTCGGGGGCCAGCCGGAGCGACCTGGCCGCCGTCCCGATCGCCGCCGCGGCCAGCAGCGCCGCCACCGCGAACACGGCCGGTGTCATGGCGGGCGCGAGCCCGGCCCACACCAGGAGCGGCGCGGACCCGTACCCGAAGGCGCCCGTCACCATGCTCACCCGGGCGGCGGGACGGTCGGGATACCAGGAGGAGACCACCTCGCCGCAGACCCCGTACACGGCTCCGGCGCCGAGCCCGCCGAGCACGGCGTACCCGAGCAGGGCGAGGGGGAACGCCGCCGTTCCGGTTCCGGCGCCCACGACGGCGGCCGTCAGTAAGCCGAGCGTCGTGAGGGCGGCGCCGGCGGCCAGCGCGGCGCGGACCGGCAGGCGGCCGCGGCGGACCAGCCGCAGGGCGGGCAGCGCGCCCACGGCCTGGAAGACGATGCAGGCGGCCAGCAGGATCAGCCCGTTCGCGTCCGTGGCCAGCAGGGCCGCGAAGCCGTACTGCAGGGGGCCGATCGCGGCCATGGCCGCCAGCGCGAGACGGAACATCCGGGTGCGGTCGGCGGGGACCGGTCCCACGAGGTAGGAGCGCCCGCGCCAGTCTCTGACAATTGTTGCATTCTCCATACCGTATGGAATATCCGGTACACCGAGCCCTGTCGAGGGTCTGGACGGGGGATATTCCATACGGTATACCGTCTACAAAGGAGGCTCGAATGGACCTGTACGAGTATCAGGCGAAGGAGCTCTTCGGGCGCCACGGGATACCGATCCCCGCGGGCAGGGTCGCGGCCACCCCCCAGGAGGCCCGCGCGATCGCCGCCGAGCTGGGCGCGCCCGTCGTCATCAAGGCCCAGGTGAAGACCGGCGGACGCGGCAAGGCGGGCGGCATCAGGACCGCCCCGGGCCCGGCCGCCGCCGAGGACGAGGCCGGCCACGTGATCGGCATGGACATCAAGGGGCACACCGCGCACCGCGTGCTCGTCGAGACCGCCACCGTGCCCTTCGAGGAGTACTACGCGGCCTTCCTCGTGGACCGGGCCGAGGGCGGGTTCCTCGCCATGGTGTCCGCCCAGGGCGGCATGGAGATCGAGGAGCTGGCGGCCACCGACCCCGACGCCATCGTGCGCGTCCAGATCGACCCTGAGACCGGTGTGGACGCGGAGACGGCCCGGCAGCTCGCGGCCAAGGCGGGGCTGCCGGAGGCCGCCGCGCAGGTGCTGGAGCGGCTGTGGCGGGTGATGGTGGCCGAGGACGCCGTCCTGGTCGAGGTGAACCCGCTGATCTGCACCACCGACCAGCGGATCGTGGCCCTCGACGGCAAGGTGACGCTCGACGGCAACGCCGCCTACCGCCACTCCTGGGAGTACGCGGAGCCCGCGGACAGCCTGGAGGACAGGGCCAGGGCCAAGGGGCTCAACTACGTCAAGCTCGACGGGCGGGTCGGCGTCATCGGCAACGGCGCCGGCCTGGTGATGAGCACGCTGGACGTGGTGGCGGGCGCGGGCGCGGCCCCGGCCAACTTCCTCGACATCGGCGGCGGCGCCTCGGCCCAGGTGATGGCCGACGGCCTGGAGATCATCCTGGCCGACCCGGACGTGCGCTCGGTGCTGGTGAACGTCTTCGGCGGCATCACCGCCTGCGACGCGGTGGCCAACGGCATCGTGACGGCTCTGGAACTGCTCGGCGAGCGCGGCCTCGGCCGGCCGATCGTCGTACGGCTGGACGGCAACAACGCGGAGGCCGGGCGGCGCATCCTGAGCGAGGCCAGGCACCCGGCGGTCCGGCAGGTCCCCACCATGGACGGCGCCGCCGAGACGGCGGCCAGACTCGCGGCAGGTGCGTGATGGCGATCTTCCTCACCAAGGACAGCCGGGTCCTCGTGCAGGGCATGACCGGCGCGGAGGGCACCCGGCACACGGCCCGCATGCTGGCCGCCGGCACCGACGTGGTGGCCGGGGTGACGCCCGGCAAGGGCGGCCGCACGGTCGACTTCGGCGAGCGCACGGTGCCGGTGTTCGGCTCGGTGGCCGAGGCCGCGGCGGAGACCGGCGCGGAGGTGTCGGTGGTGTTCGTGCCGCCGCGCTTCACCTTCGGCGCCGTCGAGGAGGCCGTCGCCGCGCGGGTGCCGCTCTGCGTGGTCATCACCGAGGGCGTGCCGGTGCACGACTCGGTACGGTTCCGCGCCCTGGCGGCCCGCGCCGGCACCCGGATCATCGGCCCGAACTGCCCTGGCCTGATCAGCCCCGGCCAGTCGTCGGCCGGGATCATCCCCGCCGACATCACCTCCGCCGGGCGGATCGGCCTGGTCTCCAAGTCCGGCACGCTCACGTACCAGCTCATGTACGAGCTGCGCGACCTCGGCTTCTCCACCGCGGTCGGGATCGGCGGCGACCCGGTGGTGGGCACCACGCACATCGACTGCCTGGCGGCCTTCCAGGAGGATCCCGGCACCGACGCGATCGTGATGATCGGCGAGATCGGCGGCGACGCCGAGGAGCGGGCCGCCGCCTACATCGCCGGGCACGTCACCAAGCCGGTCGTGGCCTACGTCGCCGGGTTCACCGCGCCGGAAGGCAAGACCATGGGGCACGCGGGCGCGATCGTGTCCGGCTCGTCCGGCACCGCCCAGGCCAAGAAGGAGGCCCTTGAGGCGGTCGGCGTCCGGGTCGGCCGCACCCCGTCCGAGACGGCGCGGCTGCTGCGCTCGGCGCTCGGGAGGCTCTCGCCATGAGGTTCGACGTCAACCTGTCCATCCTGTTCACCGACCTGCCGCTGCTGGAGCGGCCCGCCGCCGCGGCCAAGGCCGGGTTCGACGCGGTGGAGCTGTGGTGGCCGTTCGGCACGGCCGAGCCGTCCCGCGCCGAGCTGGACGCGCTCCGCGCGGCCATCGAGGACGCCGGCGTGCGCCTGGTGGGGCTCAACTTCGACGCCGGGGACATGGCGGCGGGCGAGCGCGGCCTGCTCGCCCGGCCGGACGACTCCGCGCGGTTCCTGGCCAACGTCGGCGTCGCCGCCGGCTTCGCCGCCGAGCTGGGCTGCGGCACGCTCAACGCGCTGTACGGCAACGACCCGGGCACCGACCGGGCGCTGGCCCTGACGAACCTGCGGGCGGCGGCCGACGCGGCGGCGGACGCCGGCGCCACCGTGGTCGTCGAGGCGCTCAACTCCCGGGAGAACCCGCACTACCCGATCACCTCGTCGGCCGCCGCCTTCGACCTGATCGACGAGGTGGGCCGGGACAACGTGGCCTTCCTGGCCGACCTGTACCACCTGCACGTGATGGGGGAGGACGTGCTCGCGCTCATCGACGCGCACGCCGCCAGATTCGGTCACGTGCAGATCGCCGACGACCCCGGCCGCGGGCAACCGGGCAGCGGGCGCATGCCGTACCCGGAGATCTTCGCCCGGCTGGCGGCGGCGGGCTACCGGGGGCACGTCGGGCTGGAGTACCGGCACGAGGGGCCGGGCGCGTTCGCTTGGAGGCGGCAGTGACCATAGCTTTCATCGGCCTCGGGATCATGGGCAGCCCGATGGCCGCCAACCTCGTCAAGGCCGGGTACGACGTCGTCGGCTACGACGTCAGCGCCGAACGGGTCGCCGAGCTGGAGGCCCGCGGCGGCAAGGGCGCGGCCGGGGTCGCCGAGGCGGTCGCCGACGCGGACGTGGTGATCACCATGCTGCCCGACTCGCCGCAGGTCGAGGAGGTCGCGCCGGTCGTCGTCGCGCACGGCGCGTCCGGCCTGATCTACCTGGACATGAGCACGATCAGGCCGGACACCTCCCGGTGGGTCGCCCGCGAGGCCGCCGCCAAGGGCGTCCGCGCCCTGGACGCGCCGGTGAGCGGCGGCGAGCGCGGCGCCGTCGACGGCACCCTGTCGATCATGGTGGGCGGTGACCCCGAGGACTTCGCGGCGGCCCGGCCGGTGCTCGGCGCGCTCGGCACCACGATCGTGCACGTCGGCCCGCCCGGCGCGGGCCAGACGGTCAAGGCCGCCAACCAGCTCGTGGTGGGCGGCATCTACGGCCTGGTGGCGGAGGCCATCGTGCTCCTGGAGGCGTCGGGGGTGGACCCGGTGGCCGGTCTGGACGTGCTCGCGGGCGGTCTGGCCGGCTCCCGGATCCTCGACATCAAGCGGCACACCATGATCAGACGGGAGTTCGCCCCCGGCTTCCGCATCGACCTGCACCACAAGGACATGGGCATCGCCGTGGCCGCCGCCCGCCAGGCCGGCGTCGCGCTGCCGCTCACCGCGCAGGTGGCCCAGCTCGTCGCGGCCGCCCGCGCCCAGGGCCACGGCTCGCTCGACCACTCCGCCCTGCTCAAGGTCGTCGAAAGGTTCAACGGATGAACGCCGTCCCGTGCATGGAGGCCGTGGTCAAGGTGCTGGAGTCGGAGGGCGTGGACACCGTCTTCGGCATCCCGGGCGCCGCCATCCTGCCGCTGTACGCGGCGCTCCAGCACAGCTCGATCCGGCACATCACGGTCCGCCACGAGGAGGGCGGCACGCACGCCGCCGACGGCTGGGCCCGCGTGACCGGGAACGTCGGCGTGTGCATCGGCACCTCCGGCCCCGCCGGCACCAACATGATCACCGGGCTCTACACGGCGATGGCCGACTCGATCCCGATGATCTGCGTCACCGGTCAGGCGGTCAGCTCGAAGCTGCACCAGGAGGCGTTCCAGGCGGTCGACATCGTGGAGATCGCCAAACCGGTCACCAAGTGGGCGGTGCAGCTCAAGGAGCCCGCGCAGGCGCCGTGGCTGTTCCGCGAGGCGTTCCGGATCGCCCGCTCGGGGCGGCCGGGGCCGGTGCTCGTCGACCTGCCGCTGGACGTGCAGCGCGGGACCTGCCGGTACGATCCCGCGGTCGACGCGCCGCTGCCCGTCGAGGAGCCCAGGCCGCTGCCCCAGGCGGTGCGCAGGGCGGTGGACCTGCTGGCCGCCGCCAAGCGGCCGCTGATCCTGGCCGGCGGCGGCGTGATCATCGCCGACGCGCACGAGGAGCTGCGCCGCCTGGCCGAGCACCTTCAGGTGCCGGTGCAGGTGACGCTCATGGGCAAGGGCGCCTTCCCGGAGGACCACCCGCTGTTCGCCGGGATGGCCGGCATCCAGACCCAGACCCGGTGGGGCAACGCCGCCTTCCTCGACAGCGACCTCGTGCTGGCCGTGGGCGCCAGGTTCGGCGACCGGCACACCGGCGACCTCGACGTCTACCGGGGGAACCGGCGGTTCATCCACGTCGACATCGAGCCCATGCAGCTCGGCCGGGTCTTCGAGCCCGACCTCGGGATCGTCGGGCACGCCCGGCCGGTGCTGGCCGGGCTGCTGGACGAGGCGCGCTCCCGGCACCCCGCCCCGCGCCGGCCGGGCAAGTGGGTGCGCCGGGTCGGCGAGCTGCGCGCCACCCTGGTCCGCAGGGACGACTTCGAGGACGTGCCGATCAAGCCGCCGAGGGTGTTCCGCGAGATCAACGAGCACTTCGGCAGGGACACCACGTTCGTCACCGCCATTGGGCTCTACCAGATCTGGTCCGGCCAGTTCCAGACGACCTACCTGCCGCGCCGCTACCTCGTGTGCGGGCAGGCCGGGCCGCTCGGGTGGGAGGTGCCGGCCGCGATCGGGGTGAAGACCGCGCACCCGGAGCGCGACGTCGTGGTGGTCGTCGGCGACTACTCCTTCCAGTTCCTCATGGAGGAGGTCGCGGTCGCCGCCCAGTACAACATCCCGTTCGTGATCGTCATGATCAACAACGAGTATCTGGGTCTCATCAGGCAGGCCGAGATCCCGTACGGCATGAACTTCGCGGTGGACCTGCACTACGGAGAGGGCGGCATCGACCATGTCAAGGCCATGGAGTCCTTCGGCTGCCCGGCGCGCCGGGTGGAACTGCCCGGCGACATCCGCGACGCGCTGGCATGGGCGTCCGGCGAGGCGGCCCGCCGGCGGCTTCCGGTGCTGGTGGAGGTGATGGTGGAGCGCGAGGCCAACGCCGCCATGGGTCCCTCGCTGGACGCCGTCAAGGAGTTCGAGCCGCTGCCCGAGCTCGTCGCCGTCGACTGGTCAGACTGAGAGGAAGGCTCATGCAGGTCAAACCGGGCACGTCCTGGCAGGACGCGTACGACAGGTGCTGCGAGACGGCGCCGGAGGCGTTCCACCACGACAGGGTGCTCAACCACTGGGGCGGGTTCTGGCAGCGGGACGGGCGGCCCGCGCCGGTGTTCTCGCCGGTGGACGGCACCGCCATCGCCGGGCCGCCCCGGCTGGACCGGGCCGGCGCCGCGCGCGCCGTGGCGGGCGCGGTGGAGGAGCACCGGCGGTGGCGGCACGTGCCGCTGGAGGAGCGCAAGGCGCGGGTGTCGGCGGCCGTGGAGTCCATGGCCGCGCACCGCGACCTGCTCGCGCTGCTGCTGGTGTGGGAGATCGGCAAGCCGTGGAAGACGGCCCGCGCCGACGTCGACCGCTGCCTCGACGGGGTGCGCTGGTACGTGGAGGAGATCGACCGGATGGCGGCGGGGCGCGCCCCGCTGCCCGGCCCCGTCAGCAACATCGCGAGCTGGAACTACCCGATGAGCGTGCTCATGCACGCCATGCTCGTGCAGGCGCTGGCCGGCAACGCGGTCATCGCCAAGACGCCGACCGACGGCGGGCTGTGCTGCCTCACCCTGGCGTGCGCGCTCGCGGTCCGGGAAGGGCTGCCGTTCACGCTGGTCAGCGGGAGCGGGGCGGAGTTGTCACCGGTGCTGGTGGCGGGCAGGTCGCTGGGCTGCGTGTCGTTCGTGGGCGGCAGGGACGCCGGCGGGAACGTCGCGGGCTCGCTGTCCGACCTGGACCGGCGGCACGTGCTGGAGCAGGAGGGGCTCAACTGCTGGGGCGTGTGGGAGTACTCCGGCTGGGAGCTGCTCGGCCGGCAGATCCGGGCCTCCTTCGACTACGGGAAGCAGCGGTGCACCGCCTACCCGCGGTTCGTGGTGCAGCGATCGCTGTTCCACGAGTTCCTCGGGGCCTACCTGGAGGCGGTGGGGTCGCTGCGGTTCGGGCATCCGCTCGCCGTCGCCCATCCCGGCGATCCGCTGCCGGAGCTGGACTTCGGGCCGTTGATCAACGCCTCGAAGGCCAAGGAGCTGGCCGACCAGGTGGACGAGGCGGTGGCGCGGGGGGCGGTGCCGCTGCACCGGGCGTCCGTGGAGTCCGGAAATTTCCTGCCCGGTCAGGATATTTCGGCTTATTTTGCGCCGGTGGCCCTGCTCGACCCGCCCCGCTCGTCCCCGCTCCACCACGCCGAACCGTTCGGCCCCGTCGACAGCTTCGTGCTCGTCGACACCGAGGCGGAGCTGCTGGCCGCGATGAACGCCAGCAACGGCGCGCTGGTCGCCACGCTCTCCTGCGACGAGGAGGACACGTACCGCAGGCTCGCCCCGGACGTGCGGGCGTTCAAGGTCGGCCACAACCGGCCACGCTCGCGGGGCGACCGCGAGGAGCTGTTCGGCGGGCTCGGCGCCTCCTGGCGCGGCGCGTTCGTCGGCGGCGAGTTGCTCGTCAGGGCCGCCACCCAGGGCCCCGACGGCGAGCGCCTGCCCGGCAACTTCCCCGGCTACACCCTCATCCCTACTTGAACCCGAACCGGGTCAAGACCACCAGCACCAGGAACGTCAGCATCGCCACCCGCAACAGCTTGCCGCCCGCCCCGAGCGACGGCCACGACAGATAGGCCAGCCAGCCGACGAACACCACGACCGGCAGCACGGCCAGCCCGCCCAGCCAGTTCTGCACCGCGATCCCGGCCAGCAGCAGCACCACCATCACGGCGGGCGTCACCCAGCGCGGCACCTGTGTGTACAGGAACGCCATCGGCGCCGCGCTGCGCCGCTCCACGGCCTTGCGCATCCCCGTCGCCCCGGGCGTGAAGAACTGCTCGCCCGGCGGCAGCGGTCGCTTGGGCTTGCCCTGGTGATCCTCGCGGGGCTGCGCCATCGGATGTCTGAGGCGGTCGTCGTCAGTGGCCACGGCCCGAGCCTAGCGCCGCCCGAATCGCCCCGGCATCCATGGATCGTCTGACATGCTGGGGGCGTGCTCGCCGTGATCCGTTACACCGTTCCAGAGGCCCAGTCGCAAGGCTTCGCCAAGCAGGCCGAGGTCATCCTCGACACGCTCGCCGCCCAGCCCGGCTACCTGCGCGGCAGGCTCGCCAGATCGGTCGACGAGCCCAACCTGTGGGCCCTGGTCACCGAGTGGGAGGGCGCCGGGTTCTACCGCCGGGCGCTGTCCACCGCCCGGATGGAGATGTACCCGCTCATGATCCTCATGGTGAACGAACCGTCCGCCTTCGAGGACGTTCTCGTCCAAGACGGGGCGTAGCGATAGTCGGGCGCGGAGCCGCTCGCCCTTCCCCTAAGCTGGGATCTCACACATTCATTTCCTCGCCGACCTCCAGCCGGAAAGAGATCCGATCAACATGGCACGACGCACCGACGTCATGGACACCATCGTCAGCCTCGCCAAGCGCCGCGGGCTCGTATACCCGTCGAGCGAGATCTACGGCGGACTGCGCGCGTCCTGGGACTACGGCCCGCTGGGCGTCGAGCTGAAGAACAACGTCAAACGGCAGTGGTGGCTGTCGACGGTCCAGTCGCGCGACGACGTGGTGGGCCTCGACTCCAGCGTCGTCCTGGCCCGCGAGGTCTGGCAGGCCAGCGGCCACGTCGAGACCTTCACCGACCCGCTCACCGAGTGCCAGTCCTGCCACAAGCGCTACCGCGCCGACCACCTGCTCGAGGCGTACGAAGAGAAGAACGGCAAGGCCCCCGAGCGCGGCCTGGCCGACGTCACCTGCCCCAACTGCGGCAACAAGGGCGCCTTCACCGAGCCGCGCCAGTTCAGCGGCCTGCTCAAGACCTACCTCGGCCCGGTCGAGGACGAGTCCGGCCTGGCCTACCTCCGGCCGGAGACCGCGCAGGGCATCTTCATCAACTACCTCAACGTGCAGCAGTCGGCGCGCAAGAAGATCCCGTTCGGCATCGGCCAGATCGGCAAGTCGTTCCGCAACGAGATCACGCCCGGCAACTTCATCTTCCGCACCCGCGAGTTCGAGCAGATGGAGCTGGAGTTCTTCGTCAAGCCCGGTTCTGACGAGGAGTGGCACCAATACTGGATCGACGAGCGCTTCCGGTGGTACTCCGACCTCGGCATCGCCAAGGACAACCTGCGCCTCTACGAGCACCCGCAGGAGAAGCTCTCCCACTACGCCAAGCGCACCGTCGACATCGAGTACCGCTTCAACTTCGCCGGCGGCGAGTGGGGTGAGCTGGAGGGCATCGCCAACCGCACCGACTTCGACCTGACCGCCCACTCCAAGGCGTCCGGCACCGACCTGAGCTTCTTCGAGCAGGAGACCGGCGAGCGCTACGTGCCCTACGTGATCGAGCCGTCGGCCGGCGTCGACCGGGCCACGCTCACCTTCCTCATCGACGCCTACACCGAGGACGAGGCGCCCAACGCCAAGGGCGTCATGGAGAAGCGCACGGTCATGCGGCTCGACCACCGGCTCGCCCCGGTCAAGGCCGCGGTGCTGCCGCTGTCGCGCAACGCCGACCTGTCGCCCAAGGCCCGCGACCTGGCCGCGGCGCTGCGCAGGCGGTGGAACGTCGAGTTCGACGACGCGGGCGCGATCGGCCGCCGCTACCGCCGCCAGGACGAGATCGGCACTCCGTTCTGCATCACGGTCGACTTCGACACGCTCGAGGACAACGCCGTGACCATCCGCGAGCGCGACTCCATGGGCCAGGAGCGCATCTCCATCGACCAGGTGGAGAGCTACCTGCGCCAGCACCTCAACGACTGACGCGCGCCGCGTCGCGGGGGCCTCTCTACGGAGGGGCCCCCTTCTGTTGTGTGCCGCGCCGCTCACTCCAGACCCCGTGCACCGAAAAATCATGTAAAAGCCAGTGTTACGCCCCTTTTCGCGTGCCCTTGATGGAGTGGCCCCCATAGCTGAAAGACAGGGGGATCCATGGCACGCACAACACTTCTCGCGCTCGGCCTGGCCGCCGCCGGTGCGCTCCTCGCGACCGGCGGCGCCGCCATGGCCGAGCCGGAGCCCTCGGCGCTGGAACTGCGGGTCGTCGTCGACGACTGCCCCGAGGCCAGGCCATGACCGAAGCCGCGCTGCTCGAACGGGCGCTGTTCGAGGTCAAGAGGGTGATCGTGGGGCAGGACCACATGGTGGAGCGGCTGCTCGTCGCGGTCCTGGCCCGCGGGCACTGCCTGCTCGAAGGGGTGCCCGGCATCGCCAAGACGCTGGCCGCCGAGACCACCGCCACGGTCGTCGGCGGCACGTTCTCGCGCATCCAGTTCACGCCCGACCTGGTGCCGTCCGACATCGTCGGCACCCGGATCTACCGGCCGTCGACCGAGACCTTCGACATCGAGCTCGGCCCGGTCATGGTCAACCTGCTGCTCGCCGACGAGATCAACCGGGCGCCCGCCAAGGTGCAGTCGGCGCTGCTGGAGATCATGGCTGAGCGTCAGGTCAGCATCGGCGGGCGCACCTACGAGGTGCCCAGGCCGTTCCTGGTGCTGGCCACCCAGAACCCCATCGAGTCGGAAGGCGTCTACCACCTGCCGGAGGCGCAGCGCGATCGGTTCCTGCTCAAGGTCGACGTCGGCTATCCCAGTGAGTCGGAGGAGCTGGCGATCGCCTACCGGATGAGCGTGGACCCGCCGCGACCGCAGCCGGTCTTCACCCCCGACCAGGTGGTGGCGCTGCAACGGCGCGCCGACGAGGTGTTCGTGCACCACGCCGTCGCCGAGTACGCCGTCCGCCTCGTCCACGCCACCCGCGAGCCCGAGCGTTACGGGCTGACCGACCTGCGCGGGCTGCTCGCCTTCGGCGCCGGCCCGCGCGCCACCCTCGGCCTGCTCGCCTCCGGCCGGGCGCTGGCGCTCATGCGGGGGCGCGAGTACGTGCTGCCGGAGGACGTGCGAGACCTGGCGCACGACGTGATGGCGCACCGGCTGGTGCTGTCGTTCGACGCGCTGGCCGACGACGTCCCGCCGCGGGCCGTCGTGGACCGGGTGCTCGCGGCGGTGCCGCTGCCGGTCGTCGCCCCGCAGCAGGAGTCAGCGGCATGAGCTCCTACCTGACGGCCGAGCCCGCGCTGCGCAGGCTGGAGCTGACCATCACCAGGCGGCTGGACGGGCTGCTGCAGGGCGAGCATCTCGGACTGTTCCCCGGGCCGGGCAGCGAACCCGCGGAGGCTCGCCCGTACCAGGCCGGAGACGACGTGCGGCGGATGGACTGGAACGTCACCGCGCGCACGAACGAACCCCATGTGCGCGAGCTCGTCGCCGACCGCGAGCTGGAGATCTGGGCGCTGCTCGACGCCAGCGCCAGCATGGACTTCGGCACGGCGTCGATGGAGAAGCGGGAGCTGGCGCTGGCCGCCCTCGCCGCGGTCGGCTTCCTCACCCAGCGCACCGGCAACCGCATGGGCGCGCACCTGCTGCACGGAGACGGCGTCCGGGTGCTGCCGGCCAGGACCGGGCGGCCGCACCTGATGGCGCTGCTCCGAGCCGTGTTCTCGCTGCCGCGCACCCCGCCCGGCACCCCCGGGTCGCTCCTGGGCGCCGCCGCCGATCAGCTCTGCCGGACTGTCAGGCGGCGCGGCCTCGTGGTCGTGGTGTCGGACTTCCTGGACGCGCCGCGGACGTGGGAGGGGCCGCTGCGACGGCTCACCGCCCGGCACCAGGTGCTGGCGGTCGAGGTCCTGGACCCGCGGGAGCTGTCGCTCCCCGACGTGGGCGTCCTGACGCTCGTCGACCCGGAGACGGGGCGGCGGCGCGAGGTCTCCACGGCCGGCGCCCGCCTCCGCCTGCGCTACGCCGAAGCGGCCGCCGGCCAGCGGGCCGCCATCGAAGCCGGCCTGCGCCGCGCGGGGGTCGCCCACCTGCGCCTGCGCACGGACGGCGACTGGGTACGCGACCTGGTGCGCCACGTCCTGAAGCACCGTCGCCTCGCCCACCGCTCCGCCGCCGCGGGGCCTTCCCCCGCACCCCTTTCAACCACCACGACGGCAGGCCGTCCTTCCGGAAACGGCCCCTCACCCGAGCCCGCTGGATCCGGAGAGGGCCGGAGACGGGGGCTTGCCCGGCTCGCCGCCTTCCGCCGGGCCCTCGCCCGCTCCGACGCCCCGTCTGAGGAAGACCGTCCGCTCGGTCAGGGGCGGCCGGCCGGGAGGGGGCAGGTCGTCGGTGAGGGGCCTCCGCCGGGAGGGGGTGAGGTCGCATGACGCTGCTCTCGCCGATGTGGCTGCTGTTGCTGGTGCCCGTCGCGTTGCTCGCGACAGGGTACGTGGTCGCGCAGAGGCGGCGCACCGAGTACGCGGTGCGGTTCACGAATCTCGATCTGCTGGACAAGGTCGCCCCGCGCGGGCCGGGGTGGCGCAAACACGTGCCGGCGGCGTTGTCACTCGCCATGTTCGTGCTGCTGGTGGCCGGGTTCGCCAGGCCGACGGCCGAGGTGACGGTGCCGAGGGAACGGGCCACGATCATGGTGGCGTTCGACGTGTCCGCCTCGATGGCGGCCACCGACGTCAGCCCCGACCGGTTCAGCGCGGCCAGGCAGGCGGCCACCCAGTTCGTGGAGCACCTGCCGCCCCGGTTCAACCTGGGCCTGGTGGCGTTCTCCGAGAACGCTTCGGTCGTCGTGCCGCCGACCACCGACCGCCCGGCCGTGCTCGGCGCGCTCGACCGGCTGACCACCACCGCGGGCACCGCCATCGGCGAGGCCGTCTACTCCTCGCTGGACGCCATCGAGGCGCTCGACACCGAGGAGCAGGCCCCGCCCGCGCACATCGTGCTGCTCTCCGACGGCGAGAACACGACCGGCCGGACCGTCGAGGAGTCGGCGCGCGAGGCGGCGGCCCGAGGCGTGCCCGTCACCACGATCGCCTACGGCACGCAGGAGGGCGTCATCGAACTCCAGGGAAGACAGTTGCCCGTGCCGGTGGACGGCCCCGCGCTGCAACGGCTCGCGGAGACGGCCGGTGGCGGCTTCTACGAGGCGGCCAGCGGCGATGAGCTCCAGGCCGTGTACGAGGACATCGGCACCTCGGTCGGCTATCGGACCGAACGGCAGGAGATCTGGCAGTGGTTCGTCGCGGCAGGGCTGATCGCGGCGCTGCTGGCGGCGGCCACCTCGATGCTCTGGTTCGCGAGGCTGCCGTGAACGGGCTCGGCAGGCCCAGCGGCCCCGCCTTCACGCAGGTGCCCCTTGCCGTCCCGCCGCCCTCACGCCCCGTGGAACCCGCGCGCCGGGGCGGTCGTCTCCTGGTGACCGCCGTGCTCGTCGCGGCGGTCACCGGTGCCGCGGCCGGACTGGCGGGGGCGGCCGCCTTCCGATACGGGGAACCCGCCACCGCACTGCCCCGGGCGGCGCCGGCCGCCTCGGGCGGCGCGACCGGGCTGAGCGCGACGGCCGCGATGGTCCTGCCGAGCGTGGTGTCCGTCGAGGCGGGCCGGGCAGGCGGGTCCGGCTTCGTGGTGGACGGGAGCGGCCATGTCCTCACCAACGCGCACGTGGTGCGGGGCGCGTCCGACGTGACGGTGGTGCTCAGCGACGGCCGCAGGCTGGGCGCGCGGGTGCTCGGCTCCGACGACGACGAGGACCTGGCCGTGCTGGAGGTGGTGGGCGCGGGCTCCGCCCGCCTGCCGCCGGCCACGCTGGGCCGGTCGGCGGACCTGTCGGTGGGGGAGCAGGTGCTCGCCATCGGCTCGCCGCTCGGCCTGTCGGGGACGGTCACCGCCGGCATCGTCAGCGCCACCGATCGGGAGGTGCGGCTGGGCGGCGCGTCCCGTACCGCGGTGCAGACCGACGCCTCCATCAACCCGGGCAACTCCGGCGGCCCGCTGGTCAACGCCCGCGGCCAGGTCGTGGGGGTGAACACCGCGATCGCGGCCGGGCGGGGCGGCGGCAACATCGGCATCGGGTTCGCCATCCCCATCGACCGGGCCGCGCCCATCGCGGACCGCCTCATCCGAAACTAGGGTCCGAAGTATGCGATTGCTGGTCGTCGAGGACGAGGAAGACCTGGTGGAGGCGTTACGCGTGGGCCTGGTCCGGGCCGGATACGCGGTCGACGTGGCCGCCGACGCCCTCACCGCGCACGAGAAGCTCCAGGTCAACTCCTACGACCTGGTGCTGCTCGATCTCAACCTGCCCGGCGGCGACGGTTTCCAGCTGTGCCGGGCGGTCAGGGCGACGGGCGACGGCGTGCGCATCATCATGGTCACCGCGCGGGACCGGCTGGACGACCGCGTGCGCGGACTCGACGAGGGCGCCGACGACTACCTGGTCAAGCCGTTCGCCTTTCCCGAACTGCTGGCGAGGGTCAGAGCCCTGCTGCGCAGGGACACCGGCGGCACCTCCGTCCTCGAGGTGGGAACGCTGCGGATCGATACCGCGAGGATGGAGGTGTCGCTGGACGGGCGGGCGCTGGCGCTCACCCCCAAGGAGTACGGCGTCCTGCACTACCTGATGACCAGACCGGGCTACGTGGTCTCCAGCGAGGAACTGCTGGAGCACGTCTGGGACGAGCACGCCGACCCGTTCACCAACACCGTCCGGGTGACCGTCGGCAACCTGCGCCGCAAGCTCCAGGCCGACGGCCTGATCGAGACCGTCATCAGCCGGGGGTACCGGCTCAGGGAGCCCGCATGATCCACACCATCCGGTTCCGGCTCACCGTGCTCTACTCGGGGCTGCTCTTCCTGCTCGCGGCGCTGGTGCTGGGCGGCATCTACTACGCGGTCTCCCGTACGACCGAGCAGCGCTCGTACGCGACCGAGATCGCGAAGACGTACCGGGACGGCGAGTACGTCGGCAAGCAGGAAGTGGTGTTCATCGAAGAGGTGGAGAACGCGATCAACGTCGGGACGCTCGCCACCCTGCGCGACTACTCGCTGTACACGCTGGGCGGGCTGTTCGCGGCGAGCCTGGGCATCGGCTGGCTGCTGTCGGGCCGGGTGCTGCGGCCGGTCCGGTCGATCACCCGTACCACCGAGGAGATCCAGGCGACGGACCTGTCACGGCGGATCACCCTGCGCGGCCCGAGCGACGAGTTGAAGGACCTGGCCGACACCATCGACACCATGCTCGACAGGCTGGAGGAGGCGTTCCGGGCGCAACGGCAGCTCATCGACGACGCCTCCCACGAGCTGCGCAGCCCGCTGACGATCATCAGGGCGAACGTGGACGCGGTGCTGCTGTCGCCGGAGGCGAGCGAGGAGGAGCGCGGCCGGGCCGTCGCCGTCGTGGACCGGGCCACCACCCGGATGACCCGCCTGGTGGAGGACCTGCTGGCCAGCGCCCGCAGGCAGGGCACCGCGTTCGCCGACACCGACCTGGACCTGTCACGGGTGGCCGTCGAGGCCTGCGAGGAGTACGCGGCGCTGGCCACCGCGCGCGGCCTCACCATCACCAGGCGGCTGACGCCCGGCCTGGAGACGACCGGCGACCAGGACGCGCTCCGGCGGGCGGTGGCCAACCTGCTGTCCAACGCGGTGCGGTTGTCCCCGCCGGGCGGGCGGGTGCGGGTGGCCGCCGGCCGGTGGGGCGCGACGGACATGATCTCCGGCGGAGCGTCCCGCCTGCGGCCGCTGCACCGCGCGGCGGGCTGGGCGGCCGCGAAGGCCGGCCAGCAGAAGGCCGGTCACCGGGAGACCGCCGTGGACGAAGCCGGCGGCTGGCTGTGGGTGGCCGTGCGCGACGACGGGCCGGGGCTGGCGGCGGAGGACCAGGCGCGGGTGTTCGACCGGTTCTGGCGCGGAGAGGCCAGCCGCCGCGACCGGCACACCGGGCTGGGGCTGGCGATCGTCAGGCAGATCGTGGAGTCGCACGGCGGCAGGGTGGCGGTGCACTCGCGGATCGGGGAAGGGGCCACGTTCGTGCTGTGGCTACCGGCCCGCGGCGGCGCCCCCGGCCCGGCGCCCGACCACAACCCTTTCCCCTGACGGTCCGGCCTGCTGCCATCGTCGCGCCTGCGGCATCCGCGGGCCGCCGCGCGGGTGCCGGCTGATCTCCATGACCGACCCGTACGCCAGCCCTTCCGACGGCTTGTATAGCAGTGATCCGATTCTGCGCCCGATGCTCAAGAATTGGTTTGAACCATTGGTATAAACCACTTCCCGAAGTGGTCGGAATAATCAATGGATTAGACCTCTGAAGGGCGTCTGAGCTGGGGAAACGTTGACTTAACCGAAGAGTGCAGTTTCATCATCAATTCCGCCGGTAGAGTCCGAGTAGAAGCGTTGATTGGAGCTGTGGTGGCCAAGTACGTTTACGACTTCACCGAGGGCAACAGGAATCTCAAAGATCTCCTGGGCGGAAAGGGCGCCAACCTCGCCGAGATGACCAATCTCGGGCTGCCCGTTCCTCCGGGGTTCACGATCACTACTGAGGCGTGCCGCCACTACCTGGCAGAGGGCGCCCTGCCCGAAGGGCTCGACCGGGAGGTCGAGGAGCACCTGCGGGCGCTCGAGGAGAGGATGGGCAAGCGGCTCGGCCAGGCCGACGACCCGTTGCTCGTCAGCGTGCGCTCGGGTGCCAAGTTCTCGATGCCGGGCATGATGGAGACGGTGCTCAACATCGGGCTCAACGACGAGTCCGTGCACGGCCTGGCGAAGCAGGCGGGCGGCAACGACCGCTTCGCCTGGGACTCCTACCGCAGGCTCATCCAGATGTTCGGCAAGACCGTGCTCGGCATCGACGGCGACCTGTTCGAGGACGCCCTCGACGCTCTGAAGGACGGCCGCCAGGACACCGACCTCGACGCCGGTGAGCTCCAGCGCCTGGTCGAGTCGTACAAGGGCATCGTCCGCGACCAGACCGGCGACGACTTCCCCGCCGACGCGCGCGAGCAGATGCGGATGGCCGTCATGGCCGTCTTCGACTCCTGGAACGCGCCGCGCGCGATCCTCTACCGCCGCCAGGAGCGCATCCCCGCCGACCTCGGCACCGCCGTCAACATCTGCTCCATGGTCTTCGGCAACTGCGGCGGCGACTCCGGCACCGGCGTCGCCTTCACCCGCGACCCCGGCAGCGGCCGCCAGGGCATCTACGGCGACTACCTGCAGAACGCGCAGGGCGAGGACGTCGTCGCCGGCATCCGCAACACGATCCCGCTGCAGGAGCTGGAGCGGCTCGACAAGCGCTCCTACGACGAACTGCTGTCGATCATGGAGACGCTGGAGAACCACTACCGCGACCTGTGCGACATCGAGTTCACCATCGAGCGCGGCAAGCTCTGGATGCTGCAGACCCGCGTCGGCAAGCGCACCGCCGGCGCCGCCTTCCGCATCGCCACCCAGCTCGTCGACCAGGGCCTCATCACCATGGACGAGGCCGTCACCCGGGTCACCGGCGACCAGCTCGCCCGCCTCATGTTCCCCCGCTTCGACGCCGGCGCGGACAAGCGGCGCATCGCCAAGGGCATGAACGCCTCGCCGGGCGCGGCCGTCGGCAAGGCCGTCTTCTCCTCCGAGCGGGCCGCCGAGCTGGCCGCCCAGGGCGAGGACGTCATCCTGGTGCGCCGCGAGACCAACCCTGACGACCTGTCCGGCATGATCGCCGCCCGCGGCATCCTCACCAGCCGCGGCGGCAAGACCTCGCACGCCGCCGTGGTCGCCCGCGGCATGGGCAAGACCTGCGTGTGCGGCGCCGAGGAGCTGGACGTCGACACGGCCGGCCGCACGTTCTCCGCCCCCGGCGGCGTGGTCGTCAACGAGGGCGACGTGATCTCCATCGACGGCACCAGCGGCGAGATCTTCCTCGGCGAGGTGCCGGTCGTCGCCTCCGCCGTGGTCGAGTACTTCGAAGGCGCCGAGCCCGAGGACGACCTGGTCAAGGCCGTCGACCGCATCATGCGGCACGCCGACGGGGCGCGCCGCCTGGGCGTGCGGGCCAACGCCGACAATCCCGAGGACGCCGCCAGGGCGGTCCGCTTCGGCGCCGAGGGCATCGGGCTGTGCCGCACCGAGCACATGTTCCTCGGCGACCGCCGCCAGCTCGTCGAGGACCTGGTGCTCGCCGCCGGAGCCGAGGACCGGCAGGTCGCGCTGGACGCGCTCGAACCTCTCCAGAAGTCCGACTTCGTGGGGATCTTCCAGGCGATGGGTGACCGGCCGGTGACCATCCGGCTCATCGACCCGCCGCTGCACGAGTTCCTGCCCGACATCGTCGGGTTGTCCGTCAAGGTCGCCACCGGCGAGGCCACGGACAAGGACCGCGCCCTGCTGGCCGCCGTCAAGAGACTGCACGAGCAGAACCCGATGCTCGGCCTGCGCGGCGTACGGCTCGGCCTGGTCATCCCCGGCCTGTTCGCCATGCAGGTACGCGCCATCGCCCAGGCCGCCAAGGAGGTCCCCGGCGCCCGGCCGGAGATCATGATCCCGCTCATCGCCGCCGTCCAGGAACTGGAGTGCGTCCGCGAGGAGGCCGCCGCCATCCTCGCGGAGGCGGGTGTCGACGCGCTGATCGGCACCATGGTCGAGACGCCGCGGGCCGCACTGACCGCCGGGCAGGTCGCCGAGGCCGCCGAGTTCTTCTCGTTCGGCACCAACGACCTCACCCAGATGGCGTGGGGCTTCTCCCGCGACGACGTCGAGGCCTCGTTCTTCTCCCGCTACCTGGAGCTGGGCATCTTCGGCGTCTCCCCGTTCGAGACCCTCGACCGCGAGGGTGTCGGCCGGCTGGTCGCGATCGCCACCGAGGAAGGCCGGGCCACCAGGCCCGACCTCAAGATCGGCATCTGCGGCGAGCACGGCGGAGACCCGGACTCCGTCCACTTCTGCCACGACACCGGGCTCGACTACGTCTCCTGCTCACCCTTCCGCATCCCGGTCGCCCGCCTCGAAGCCGGCCGCGCCGCCCTCAGCGACACCGACTCCGACACCCGCTGACCAACCTCCCCCGGAACTCCACCCACCGGAAAGACCCCGTCCGAGAAAGACCTCGTACGGGGAGTTCCCGGGCCGGGTCCCGTCCGGGGAGGTCTCGTACGAGGAGAGGCCCCCGTACGGGGAGTTTCCGGCGGACGATGGTCCCCTACGGAGAGTTTCGGGGACGCGCTCTATCTGGGGGGAGATCCCGTACGAGGAGAGGTCTCGTACGGGAAGTTCCGAGACGGGTCCCGTCCGGGGGGATAGTCCCGTACGGGGATAGTCCCGTGCGGAGGTTTAGGGGACGCATCCTGTCCGGGGGAGGTCTCGTAGGAGGAGAGGTCTCGTACGGGAGTTTTGTGGCGGGGGGATGGTCCCGTGCGTGGAGTTTCGGGAACGGTCCCGTCCGAGGGACGGTCCCGTACGGAGGGTCTCGGGGACGCGTCCTACCTCGGGGAATGTCTCGTACGGGGAAGGTCCCGTACGGAGACTTCCCGGGATGGTCTCGTGCGGAGATGGTCCCGCGCGGAGAGTTTCGGGAACGGGTCCTGCCTGGGGAGGGTCTCGCATGGGGGTTCGGGGACGGTCTCGTCCGGGGGATGGTCCCGTATGGAAGATTTCGGGGACGCGTCCTACCCGGGGAGGGTCTCGTACGAGGAGAGGTCTCGTACGGGGAGTTTCGGGCTCGGGCCCTGTCTGGAGGTCCGACCGAGGAAGGCCCCCTCCGAGGAAGGTCTCGTACGGGCGAACGTTCGTCCGAGGAAGGTCCCGTACGGGGAGGTTCGGGGACGCGTCCTGTCGGGGGGTCTCGTACGGGCGAGGGTTCGTACGAGGGAAGGTCCCGTACGGAGAGTCTTGAGGATGGGGGTCGTACGGGGAGGTCAGGGGGACGGGATGGGGGTTGGTTCGGCGTTGGCTGGGATGTAGTCGTGGCGTACGCCGAGGTCGCCGAGCCAGGTCCGGAGGCCGCCGATGGCCGCGGGGTCGGCGGACACCTGGGTCGCGTAGCCGGAGAGGGCCACCTCCTCGCCGTCGTCGTACAGCAGCCGCGCCGGCCCCGACCAGGACAGCGCCCAGCGGGCCTGGCCGTGCTGGATCAGCAGCCCCTCCAGGGCGGCGCCCAGCACGCGCGCGAGCAGTCCCTCCTCGGCGGCCCACCCCAGCTCGCGCAGAGCCGCCTCCAGCTCCGCCTGACGCCCTCTGGCGATGGCCTCGAAGGCCGCGTCCAGGTACGGCCTGGACGCCCCGACCACCCGGGCGCCCGCCACCGCGAGGTCGCGCAGCGCCTCGGCGTTGCGACCCTCGTACATGCCCTGTGAGACCAGCTCGTCCCAGGACACCGGACGCAGGGCGGCCGCCGCCTGCGGCGTCCACAGGGACCCCTCCACGGCGTTGGCGGCCACGTCGGCGTCGTGCAGCAGCATCAGCGCCGAGCGCGGGTCGGGCACGTGCTCGGGCTCCGGCAGCCGCTCCACCGCCGCCAGCCGCTCGGCCAGGCTCGGATGCGAGTCGTACGGGGACGTCTCCTCGGGCCGCGCGGCCAGCTCGGTCAGCTGGGCCCGCCGGGACTCGTCGTTCAGCATGGACTGGAAGCCGCCGAACACGGCCGCGGGCCGGCAGCCGCCCGCCCCCGCCATCGACAGGTACGTGGCCGTGTAGAGCTCCCAGGCCGCCGCCGTGTAGTGGATCTTGCGCAGCGCGTCGGCCATCGCCTGCCGCCCGCCGATCGCCACCGCGAGCTCGTCGGCCTCCAGCTCCTGCCTGCGCGACACGGCCTGCGACACCCGCATGTAGAGCTTGGCGTACCAGGTGAACAGCCGCTGCACGAACGGGTGGCGGTCCAGGCCCCGCACGGTCGCGATGAGCGAGACCCGCCCGCGGTAGACGGGCGCGCCGAGCCGGGTGTGCGCGCCGCTGTAGTGGCCCAGCTCGTGCCCGAGCACCGCCCGCATCTCGTCGACCGTGAGCGTCTGCAGCAGCGGCAGCCCGATGTACATGCGCCGCCTGGTGGCCTTCAACCCGAGGAACCGGGTGTCTTCCGCGACCGCCGCGTTGACGTCCGGCAGCAGCCGGATCTCGTCCGGCGGCGCGGTGCGGACCCGGCGGGCCAGGTCCTCGACGGTCTGCCACAGCACCGGCTCGTGCTCCCTGGTGACCGCCACGCCCGGCTGCTCGCCGCTTTGCCGGCGGCTCACCATGATCAGCGTCCGGACGAGCGCGGCGGCGGCCAGCGTCAGCACCACGGCGAACTTGATCAAGTTGGCGTGGAAGTCGATGATCAGCAGCACGTCGAGCGCGACCGCCGCCAGCACGATCACGCCGACGAGCACGTAGAAGCCGGCGAGCAGGCAGAAGGCGAGGACGGCCCGGAACGCGGTCGTCATGGGTGAGGGCTCCCGGGGACGGGGGGACTCTGGCGTGGCTTCGACCCTAGCGAAAACCGGAAACCGGATAAAATCGCTCCCTTATGGCCGGCTACGACGAACACGACACCGCACGCTGGGTGCCCGAACCACCCGGCAACCCCGAGCGCAGCGCGTTCGAACGAGACCGCGCACGGGTGCTCCACAGCGCCGCGCTGCGCAGGCTCGCCGCCAAGACGCAGGTGGTCGGCCCGGCCGAGGCGCTCGGCGCCGGCCAGCACATCCCGCGCACCCGGCTCACCCACTCGCTGGAGTGCGCCCAGGTCGGCCGCGAGATGGGCGCCACCCTCGGCGTCGACCCCGACCTGGTGGAGACCGCCTGCCTCGCCCACGACCTGGGCCACCCGCCGTTCGGCCACAACGGGGAGACGGCGCTCGCCGAGCTGGCCGAGCCCTGCGGCGGCTTCGAGGGCAACGCGCAGAGCCTGCGGCTGCTCACCCGGCTGGAGGCCAAGGTCATCGCCGACGACGGCACCAGCGCCGGGCTCAACCTCACCAGGGCCGCGCTGGACGCCTCCACCAAGTACCCGTGGACCCGCGGCGAGTCGCCCAAGTTCGGCGTCTACGACGACGACCTGCCGGTCTTCCGGTGGATCAGGGACGGCGCGCCCGACGGCCGGGTCAGCTTCGAGGCGCAGATCATGGACTGGGCCGACGACGTCGCCTACTCGGTGCACGACCTGGAAGACGCCCTGCACTCCGGCCACGTCGTCCCCGAGGCGCTGCGCTCGCCCGCCGAGCGCGCGGCCGTCTGCGTGACGACCCGCACCTGGTACGCGCCCGGCGCCGACCTCGCCGAGCTGGAGGAGCTCTTCGCGGAGCTGGTCGCCGCCCCGCCGTGGCCCCGCCGCTTCACGGCCACCCTCTCCGACCTGGCCGGGCTCAAGGCGCTCACCAGCGGGCTCATCGGCCGCTTCTGCCGCGCCGCCCAGACGGCCACCAGGGAGTCGTACGGCCTGCGCCACCGGACCAGCCTCGTCGTGCCGGAGTCGACCCGCCTGGAGTGCGCGCTGCTCAAGGGCATCACCGCCCACTACGTGATGGCCACCGAGGACCACCACGCCAACCAGGCCAGGCAGCGTGAGCTGATCATGGAGCTGGCCTCGCTCATCACCCTCGGCGCGCCCGGCACGCTGGAGCCCGCCTTCAGGCCCGCCTTCGACGAGGCGGCCGGCGACGCGGACCGCGTGCGGGTGGTCATCGACCAGATCGCCTCGCTGACCGACACCTCCGCCGTCGCCTGGCACCGGCGGCTGTCACGCTGAGCGCGTCACCGCACGGTGCCGACCGACGCCGTCGGCGCGAGCGTGATCGCGAGCTCCGGCGTGGGAGTGGCGCGCTTCTTCTTCCGCGTCGGAGTCGGGGTCGGCTCGGCCGACGCGGGCTCGGCCCGCTTCCCGCCGCACAGCAGCCTGCACGACGGCGTCTCGCCGAGCTTGCGGCGCAGCGCCAGCGTCTCCTGGCGGGGCGAGAACGTGCGGTTGCCGGACCGCCACGCGTCGAGATAGTCCCACGGCTCGACCATGCCCCTGCGCACCCACCAGAACGCCGGGCCGGTCTTCCAGGAGATCGCGAAGTAGAGGTTGGGGCCGGTGTCGCGGGCGTTGCCCGACGTGCCGACCCGGCCCAGCGTCTGGCCGCCCTTCACCTTCACACCCGGCCGGATGCCCTCGGCCACGCTGTCGAGGTGGGCGCCCAGGTAGCGCACCCCGTCGTCGCCGATGACCGTGACGAACCTGCCCTCGCGGTGGGCGCCCTCGTCGGTGGACGGCAGCCACCGGTTGGCGGTGTTGACCTCGTCGACCACGCCGTCGACCGGCGCCACGAACGCGCATCCCCGCGGCGCCCAGATCGTCGTCTTCGGCAGCACCAGCAGCTTGCTCTGGTAGGTCACCTCGCAGCCCTTGACGGGGAAGGTGTAGGTGTACTTGGAGAGCTTCGGCGGCGGCACCCGCACCGGGTCGTCGCCCGCGGGCGGCTCGACGGGGCCCTGCGGGGCCGGGGTCGGGGCCGGCGAGGTCACCGCCGCGGAGCCCGCGCCGGACGTGGTGGCGGCCGACCGCACGCCCGCGATCCCGGCCGGCTGGCTGCAGCCGCTCACCAGCAGCGCGGCGCCGGCCGACGCCGCCAACAGGCCGATCCGCCCCGCTCGCATGGCTTCCACTTTATCCGAGAGGACAACCTTTACCTTTTTGACGCGCTTCCCGGCATGAATGCCGGGATTCAGCCCGTGCCGCACGGTCATGCGGCACCTCTGCGGCTTCCTGCTTCGTCGGCCCGCGCCATCGGTGAGGATGGTCTTACCGGGCCTCCACCAGAACGAACACGAGGATCGTCCCGCCCGCGGGAGCGGAAGGCGTTTTTCGTCTCCGCCCGTCCGGCGGCGACAGTCACGCTGTGTCATCGTGACGATTCGGAGCTTCCGGAGTATTCCTTCGCCCCGCACGTCGAACACAATACCGAGCTCCGGCCGAACCGGGCAGTGGAATCCTGATGTTCGCGGCGCATTGTCTAACTTGGATGCCACCGGTTCCGCCCCACGGATCTTCCGGCCCGCCGGTCACATGGCTCTCATGGGGGAAGTGTCAGGGGAGACGCATAGACTCACCGGCGTGGCTGGCCGGATCCGTGACGTCGACATCGCGCTCGTACGCGAGCGTTCCCCCATCGCCGACGTGATCGGCGAGCACATCCAGTTGCGCAACGCCGGAGGCGGCAACCTCAAGGGGTTGTGCCCGTTCCACGATGAGAAGTCGCCTTCCTTCAACGTCACCCCCGAGCGGGGGATGTACTACTGTTTCGGCTGCTCCGAAGGCGGTGATGTGATCACCTTCGTGGAGAAGGTCGAGCATCTGACCTTCGGCGAGGCGGTCGAGCGGCTGGCGCAGCGGGCCGGCATCCAGTTGCAGTACGAGCAGGGCGGCTACGTGCCGCGGCGCGACCACGGGGAGCGGGCGCGGCTGATCGAGGCGCACCGGCTGGCCGCGGAGTTCTACGCCGCCAAGCTGTTCGCGCCCGACGCCGGCGCCGGGCGGCGGTTCCTGTCGGAGCGGGGGTTCGAGCGGGCCGACGCCGAGCTGTTCCAGGTCGGTTACGCCCCGGCCGAGTGGGAGGCGCTGACCCGCCACCTGCTGGCGCGCGGGTTCAGCGCCGAGGAGCTGGTCAAGGGCGGGCTGGCCAAGCAGGGGCGGCGCGGGCCGATCGACCGGTTCCGCGGGCGGCTGATCTGGCCGATCAAGGACTCGACCGGCGACGTGATCGGGTTCGGCGCGCGCAAACTGCTCGACTCCGACGACGGCCCCAAATACCTCAACACCCCCGACTCCCCGCTCTACAAGAAGAGCCAGGTGCTCTACGGCATCGACCTGGCCAAGCGCGAGATCTCCAAACGGGCCCAGGCGGTGATCGTCGAGGGCTACACCGACGTGATGGCCTGCCACCTGGCGGGCGTGCCGACGGCGGTGGCGACCTGTGGCACCTCGTTCGGCGAGGAGCACATCAAGATCCTGCGCCGGTTCCTGCTCGACCAGGCCGAGTTCCGGGGTGAGGTGATCTTCACCTTCGACGGCGACGCGGCCGGCCAGAAGGCGGCGCTGCGGGCCTTCGCCGACGAGCAGAAGTTCGTCACGCAGACCTACGTCGCCATCCAGGCCGACGGGCTCGACCCGTGCGACCTGCGGGTCAAGCAGGGCGACGCGGCGGTGCGCGACCTGGTCGCGAGCCGCGAGCCGCTGTTCCAGTTCGCCATCCGCAGCACCATCGACCGCTACGACCTGCGCAGCAACGAAGGCAAGATCGCGGCGCTCGACGCGGCGGCGCCGATCGTGGCCGGCATCAAGGACGCGGGGCTGCGCAAGCGCTACGCCATCGACCTCGACCGGTGGCTCGGGTTCATGGACGAGCGGTTCGTCATGCAGCGCATCGCCGAGGTGGGGCGGGCGCAGACGGGCCGCCCGCAGCAGGCCCCACGGCCCGCTCCGGTCGATCCGCACGTACGGGTGGAGGCCGAGCTGCTCAAGCTGGCCGTGCAGCGGCCGGCGCTGCTCGGGCCGCGCTTCGACGCGCTCGACCCGCAGGCGTTCACCGCGCCCGACCACGTGACGCTGCAGCGGCTGATCGCGGCGGCGGGCGGGCTGGCGGCGGCGGGCCACGGCGGCCGCCCGTGGGTCGACCGGCTGCTCGAACACGCCCACGAGGAGGGCGCGGCGGCGCTGGTGACCCGGTTCGCGGTGGAGACCATCCAGGCCGACTCCCACGCCGAGGAGCGCTACGCGGGCGCGATGCTCGCGGCCATCGAGGCCGTCGCCGTCGACCGGGCCATCGCCCAGGTGAAGTCCCGCATCCAGCGGCTCAACCCGGTCGACGAGCAGCAGGAATACAACAAGCTCTTCGGCGAGCTGGTGGCCCTGGAGCAGCAGCGCCGGGTCCTGCGCGACCGGGCGGCCGGAAGCTAGCCCGCCGGAGGCCGGCGAACTTTCGCCGGGCGGCCTCTGTCCAACACCCCGTGAAGATCCGAATGGTGACCGTTCTGGTGGCGGGATCCGCCGTCCTGGCGGGCGGTGGCGGCGTCGCCGTCGCGGACGTCCCGGTGCGGACGGGATGGCTGCCCAACTGCGGCGGCACGGTCAAGCAGCCCGCGAACGAGGTCGGCGTGGACGAGACCCGCCTGCTGCTGTCGCCGGACGGGTCGCGGCCGGCGTACCTGCCCGACGACGCGGGCAGGCGGATCCGGGTGTACGACGTGCGCTCGGGCCGGGCCGTCGGCACGCTCCCGGCCGAGGACGGCTTCTCCTGCACGGCCGGGTTCAGCGGCGACGGAGGGGAGCTGCTGCGGGTGGAGGAGAGCATGCGGGTCACCGATCCGCGCGGGCGCACCCTGCGCAGGGACGTGCCGCCGCAGGTGGTCGCCCACAACCTGCCCCGCCGGCCCTCGTCCGTGGCCGACGGCGGGGGCGACGACCGGCCCAGGGTGGCGGCGGCCGCCGCCGACGGACGGCGGCTGGCCGTGTACGTCCCGGGGGAGCGGCCGTCGGTGATCGTCTACGACCTCGGGTCGCGGAAGGTGACCGCGAGGGTCCCGCTTCCGACTGGGGTCCGCCCGGCCGCGGCGACATGGACCGGAACGGCGGAGGTGACCGTACGCGGCGACGGCGGGGGAATGGGCCGGCGGGTGCGCGTGGATCTCGATGAGAAGCGGGCCGAGATCGTCGAAACGTACGACAGGCCCGCCGGCGGGACCGTCTACCACGCGGGCGGCTGATCGGCGCATAGCCGAGTGGAAGACCCGGTAATGCCGCACAAAGCGGCATCCGGGCAGCAAGACCCATGTGTCCGGCGCTTCACCGAGCCGGACACACCAATCCAGACCGCGTAATTGACTTTACTTTCCTGATCAAACTCCGGCTAAACCTTAAAGGGATCTCAATTCGGTAAGGGTGATGGCCTTACCTTCGGTGACAAAAATGGGTCTGCCATTTTATGGAACCAATACTGCAGACTGTCTCCCGTGGGTGCATCGGTGCTGCCAAGTGGACCGCCATCCGTAGATCAGGTGGCGGACCTCGTCGCTAAGGGAAGGGAGCGCGGGAGCGTAACCGTCGATGACGTCGCAGCCGCGCTTGACCGATCCGAGCTTCCCTCAGACGCGCTGGAGCGCGTCGTGCGGATGCTCGCCGAGAACGGTGTGGAGGTCCTCGAGCCCCAGGGCGACGAGGAGACCACCCGCGCCGATGAGGAAGACGTAGGCAAGCGGGCGCCGACCAGTGATCTGGTCCGTATCTACCTGCGGGAGATCGGCCGGGTGCCGCTGCTGACGGCGGAAGAGGAGGTGGAGCTCGCCAAGTCGATCGAAGCCGGCCTGTTCGCGGAGGACAAGCTCGGCAACGGGGTCTCGCGTCTGGCCTTCCCTGAGTTCAGGGAGCTCGTCTGGCAGGGCACCCGGGCCAAGCAGCGCCTCATCGAGGCCAACCTGCGGCTCGTGGTGTCGATCGCGAAGCGGTACGTCGGCCGCGGCATGCTGTTCCTGGACCTGATCCAGGAGGGCAACCTCGGCCTGATCCGGGCCGTGGAGAAGTTCGACTACACCAAGGGCTACAAGTTCTCCACCTACGCCACCTGGTGGATCCGTCAGGCCATCACGCGGGCGATCGCCGACCAGGCGCGGACCATCCGCATCCCCGTGCACATGGTGGAGACGATCAACAAGCTCGTCAGGGTGCAGCGGCAGCTCCACCAGGACCTCGGCCGCGAGCCGATCCCGGAGGAGATCGCCAAGGAGATGGACCTCCCCGTCGACCGGGTCGTGGAGATCCAGCGCATCGCGCAGGAGCCGGTGTCGCTGCAGTCTCCGATCGGCGAGGAGGACTCCGACCTCGGTGACTTCATCGAGGACGCCGACGCGGTCGTGCCCATGGAGGCGGCGGCGTTCATCATGCTGCAGGACCAGCTCGACGACATCCTGGCGACCTTGTCCGACCGCGAGCAACGCATCATCCAGCTCCGCTTCGGCCTGGCCGACGGCCATCCGCGCACGCTGGAGGAGGTGGGCAGGGAGTTCGGCGTCACCCGGGAGCGCATCCGGCAGATCGAGTCGAAGACCCTGGCCAAGCTCCGCCACCCGACGAGGGCGCAGATGCTGCGCGACTATCTGGACTGAGTGGTCACGACGGCGGGCCGGGGAGCCTCCCCGGCCCGCCGTCGTGTCACGAGCAGCCCTCGAACTGCGGCACCGCGACCGTGCCGAAGTCCAGGCCGGTGCCGCCGAACCACTCGCGCAGCAGCTTGGCGGCGGTCCCGTCCTGGTACATGTCGGTGATCGCCCGGTTGACCTCCTCGCATCCGGCCACGTCTCCCCGGCGCATGCCGATGCCGGTCCGCTGCTCGTTGAACTGGGCGTTGGCCAGGCGCAGCCCGCCGCCGTCCTGCTTGGCCAGCCCGGCCAGGATGACGTCGTTGGTGGTGATGGCGTCGACCTGGTTCTGCTTCAGCGCCACCATGCACGCCTGGTAGTCGGGGAACGGCTTGACCTCCGCCGCCACCCCGCGCTCCTCGACCACCCGCTGGGCCGCGTTCGCGCCCTCCACCTCGCAGATGCGCCGGCCCCGCAGGTCGCGCACGTCCTTGATCCGGCTCTCGTCGGGCCGGATCAGGATGTCCTGGTAGGAGATGTGGTACGGGCCCGCGAACAGCACCTTCTGCTTGCGGTCCTCACTGATCGTGTACGTGGCCACGACCAGGTCGGCCTCGCCGGAGAGCACCGCGTCCTCGCGCTCGGCGGCCAGCACCGGGACCAGCCGGTAGTCCTTGCCGAGCCGCTCGGCGACGTAGGCGGCCACGTCGACGTCGAAGCCCTCGAACCCGCTGCCCTTCTGGAACCCCACCGACGGCAGGTCGGGCCGGACGCCGATGACGATCTCGTCCTTGTCGAGCAGGGACCCGGGGGCGCCGGCGCCGCATCCGGCGGCCACCAGCGCGACCGCCGCGAGCATCACGATCATCAGCCGCTTCAACGGTACTCCCTCAGTCGTGGCCACACGCCCAGGGCCAGCAGCACGCCGATGCCGCCCATGGCGAACGGCAGCACGGTCCACAGCTCGTCCAGCGCCCGCTCGCCGCGGTCGACGGCGGAGGTGAAGACGCTCTGCTTGCGGTCGGCCACCTTCACGAGCTCCTCGTCGTACTTCGCGAACGCCTGCCGCACCTCGCCGAGCCTGATCGCGACCGCCTCACCGGTGCGGCCCGTGGCCGCCCGCGCGCGCATCAGGCTGTCGGCCTCCTGGTAGCGGAGGTAGGCGTCGAGCACGGGTTTGGCGGTCGCGCCGGCGAGCTCGGGGCCCAGCATGCCCCGGAAGTCCTCGGCCCCCCGCACCGCGGTCTGGTACTTCGCCAGGCTCCCCGCCTCGACGTACATCAGCCGCTGCGACTTGTCCAGGAACCGGTGCTCGTAGGTGTCGGCCCGCTCCTTGTCCAGCAGGAAGCGGCTCTGGTCGCCCTGCATGCTGTTGCCGATGGCGCGGGCCCTGGCCAGCGTCACCACCGAGTCGAAGCCTTCGAACTTGGCCGTCCGCAGGAAGTCGATGTCCCGCTGGATCACGCTCAGCCCGGCCGCCATCGCGCCCGCGGTCGCCAGGGTGGCGCCGACGAGCGCGAGCCCGAGCACCCTGCGGAACCGCCGGGCCAGGTACACCTGCAGGTACAGCAGGCACCCGAGCGCGAGCAGCCCGGCCACGATCACCGCGGCCCGCACCAGCGGCAGCATCCCGGCCGTGTCGTCGTAGGTGCGGCGCACGATGGTGCCGCTCTCCAGCGTCAGGTTGTAGGCCTGCGGCAGCAGCACCTGGCGCATCAGGTCGGTGGCGTCCCGGTAGACCCCGAGGACCGAGGCGGGCGGGTCCCCGGCGGCGTGACTGGACTGGCTGTCGAGCAGCAGCGCCCGCGCGACCAGCTGCTCGTAGCGGCCCAGCCCGTCCAGCACGGACTGGATGGTACGGCGCTCCGCCTGGTCGTCGCCGGCCAGCTGGAACGCCTCCAGCAGCGCCAGGTTGGCGGCCGAGCGCTGCTGCTCGTACCGCGCGAGGGCCTTGGCCCTGAGTCCTCCGTCCTCGGGGCCCATCACCAGCACGTCGGCGATCAGCGCGTCCATGTCGCTCAGCCCGAAGTACAGGCCGGAGGTGGCGACCACCTGGGGGCCGGCGTCGCGGCCGATGACGCGCAGGCCGTCGCCCGCGGTGGTGCCGCCGGCGGCGACGGCGGCGAACAGCAGCGCGAGCGCCGCGGCCGCCACCCCGGTGAGCACCCGGACCCTGCCGGGCACGCTGCGCGCGGCCCGCCGCCTGACCGGAGGCGCGGCCTGGTGCGGTGCGGGCGGCGCGGGTGAGATCGGCGTCACCGTCAAGGCGTGCCCTCCCTGATCGTGATCACGGTCCACGCGCCGAGGTGGATGCGGTCGCCCGGCCCCACCGGGACCGGCACGTTCACCGTGACGGGCTTGCCGTTGACCTGGGTGCCGTTCGCCGAGCCCGGGTCGACCAGCATCCAGGTCCCGCCGGGCGTGGCCAGCAGCACCGCGTGCAGGCCCGACACGCCCGGATCGGTCGGCGGCCCGGCCAGATCGATCTCGGGCGTCAGGTCACGGCCCCTGCGGCTGCGCCCGATGCGCACCTGCTCGCCGATGAGCGGGAACGAGCGTTCCGGGCAGTACGGGGGGAAGGCCATGGCCGCGGCGTCCGGGCCGTTCTGGGCGATGACCTGGTCGTAGTAGGCGCGGTCGGCGGCGGTCACCGCCTCCCAGCGGGCCCCGGCCACCGGAGCCCGCGCGGGCAGCGCGCCGCCGTCGAAGGAGTGGCCGCACACCTCGCAGAACTGGCCGACGCGCGGGGTGGCGCAGATCGGGCAGCTCTCCGCCGGCCGCGACCCCTGCGGCTGGGACGGCCCCGGCTGCCGCGGGGCGGGCGCGGACATCTGCGTCCCGCACACGTCGCAGTAGTCGTCGGTGCTCGACGCGTGCCCCTGCGGGCAGGTCGCCATCAGCCGCCCTCCGTCCTGCGGAGCCTGCTCGTGCGTACGGAGCCGGTGTCCAGCTCCAGTTCGTCGGCCTTGTCGACGTTCCTGACCAGCCGGGCGGTGCCCTGGACGGGATCGACCTCGACCACCTTGTCCAGCAGCCGCGCGGTGTCCTCGCGGCCCGAGTCGGCGGCGATCTTCCTGGCCCTGGCCAGGCGGGCGGTGGCGGCCTCCACGTTGCCGGCCGCGCGGTCGCTCAGGCCGTCCTGGATCAGCTGGTGCAGCTCGGCCTGGCCGGTGTAGTGGATGACCTTGGGGTTGATGCGGGTGGACTGGGCCAGGTCGTCGGTCCACTGGGCGAGCACGTTGCCCGAGGCCAGCACCTCGTCCGTGTCGGGCCGCACCAGCTTCACCCACCCGGCCCTGATCTCCTGGCCGATCTGGCCGGGGGCGACCTCCACGCACAGGTGGTACTCGCGCTCCTCCTGACCCCACGAGCCGGTCGGGTAGTCGCCGGTCATCGGGTTGACGTCGGCGCGCTTGCCGGTCAGGTCGAGCAGCGTGGGCGAGACCTGCTTGACGAACTTGAGCGTGGCGGTCTGCGGCACCCACACGCGCAGCGACAGGTCGGGCACGGTCTTGGCCATCGCCGTCTGGGTGATCCGGCGGAAGAACTCGGCCAGCTCGTGCTGGTTCCTGACGAACTCGAAGCTGCCGAGCAGTGCCTCCGACACCATGCGGAGCTGGGCGGGCACCCAGTCCGCGCCGACGCCGAGGCTGTCGCAGACGAACTTGCCGCTCCAGGCGCGCAGCACGTGCTGGAACGTCTCCTCGCGCTCGTTGTTCTGGCCGTCGGTCATGAGGATGGCGTGCCGGACCGCGTTCGGGTGCGCCGACAGCAGGTGGCCGGCCAGGTTGAGCCACTCGCCCATCGCGGTGCCGCCGCGGGCCGTCAGCCTGGAGATGGCCTGCTGCGCCTCGGCCCGGGTCGCCGGGGTGGCCCGGACCAGGCCGTGGCCGTGCGGGTAGATCACCTTGGCCGTCGAGGTGCCGGAGACCACCGCGAAGTACGCGCCGTCGCGCAGTGTTTCCACGGCCGTGGCGGCGGCCGTCCGGGCGTCACGGATCTTGCTGCCGCTCATCGAACCCGACGTGTCCACGATGATCACTTCGGCGGCCTCGGTGGCGGTCTCCGCCACGGCCGCGCCGGTGGAGCCGATCGTGAGGATGGCGTGCACCTCCCGGCCGTCCACCGGGAGGAATTTGTTCTGGTCGATCTGCAAGGTGAAAGAGGACTGGTCACCCATGCGTGCCTCCTAGAGGGATCAAGGCGATGGTCACGTTGTCGTGGCCGCCGGAGTCGAGCGCGTGGCGCAGCATCTGGCGGGCCTGGTCGAGCGGGGTTCCCTCGGTGGGGAAGCGGTAGCCGGCGAGGTAGCGCCACAGCCCGTCGCTGCACACCAGCAGCAGGCCGGGTCCCGGCGGCGTGAAGACGCGCGTACGGGGGCGCACGTCGGGGTAGTCGGCCCCGAGCCAGGCGGTGATCTCCCCGGTGGGCGCGACGTCGTCCTCGGTGAGCAGCGTCCCCTCCCGCCGCACGCCCCCGGCGGCGGGGACGTCGGCGAGCCAGTACGCGCGGGTGTCGCCCGCCCAGCAGAGCGTGATCTCGCCGGGGCGCGCCACCGCGGCCACGTACGTACAGGCCGGGGCATGGTCCGGGGAGCTGGCGAGCTTGCCCACCGCCAGGCCGGCCAGCGCGAACGCCTCCTCATGCGGCCGCCCCTCCGCCAGCGCCGCCGCTGCCGCCGCCACAGCCGCTGCCGCCGCCTCATCAGCCCGCGGCGAACTCCCCACCCCATCACAAACCACCGCGATCGTCCCCGAACCGACCGCACCCAACGGGACCGCCCCACCTGCTGGAGTCACGCTGGGAGGAAACGTCCCTGACGGGACTGTCCCCGCCGCGCCGGAAGTGGCCGTGCCCGACGGGACCGGCCTGCCTGCTGAGGTCGCGCCGGGAGGAGGGAAAGTCTCCGCCGGGTCTGCCGGAGTCGCGCCGGGAGGCGTCCCTAGCGGGACAGCCCCCGCCGCGCGGGGCGGGAGCGTCTCTGGCGGGATTGTCCCGCCTGTTCGGGGCGGGCCGGGTGGGGGTGTTCTTGGGGCTGATGTGGTTACCGGGATGGTGGTCGCTTCTGGTGGGATCGGGTTCGGCGGGGGTGCGGTGAGCGTTAGCAGGGTTACCGCGTCCTCGTTGCGGGCGCGGCGCAGGCCGCGGTCCGTGACGGCGGCGGCGCCGTGGGGGAGGACGGACTCGGCATGGTCCCTGGCCGTGGGCTGGCGCACGCCGCAGCGTTCGCAGTAGCCCTCCGCGTCCACGGCGGCGGCGCCGCAGGACACGCAGGAGGGGGAGGCGAGCGGGTGGCCGCAGGCTTCGCAGAAGGAGTCGCCCCGGGCCACGGGCGCCTCGCACAGCGGGCACATCACAGCCACGTCCGGGGCCGGACAGTGTTGGCCAGGTCGACCAGCGCGTACCGTTCCTGCCGCGAGGACGCCGCGCCGGCGAGCTCGCGGTAGATCGACTCCAGCCGCCCCCGCACGCCCCGCTCCGTGAAGGGGGTGTCCGCCACCCACGCGCCGGGCGCCGGCTGGTTGCCGTCGAGCCAGGTGAGCGCGGCACGCAGGATCTCGGCCGTCAGCCGCTTGCGGCGGCGCGGGTCGAGGTCGGCCAGCTTGCCCAGGCGGTCGGCGGCGGCGGTCAGCTCGCCCGGGTGCAGCGCCCGCGGGTCCCGGCGGGCGGCGGCGGCCACCAGCGCGAGCTGCGCGGCCACCCGGTGACTGGAGGACGCCGGCACCTCGTCGAGCACCGCCGTCCGGCCCGTCCTGGCCAGCCCGAAGGCGGCGCTGACGTAGGCGTGGTCGGTCCGCCACACGCTCTCGTACCAGGGGACCGGATCGCGACCGGCGAGCTCCAGCGCGAAGCCGAGCGCGAGCTTGGGCGCCCGCTCTCCCGGCATCATCGACACGCACCGATCGAACGACCTCACCGCGAGATCGGGGTCGCGGACGGCGAGCCCGGCCACGCCGCGGTACCAGGTGACGCGCCAGTCGCCGGGCAGGGCCCGGTCGAGGTCGTCCAGCATGTCCCGCACTCCCGCGAAGCCGTCCTCGGCCGCCAGCCTGGCCAGGGTCAGCCGGGTCTCCGGCGTCTCCGGCATGGCCCCCACCTGGGCGGCCAGCTCGTGCGGGTGGCTGCCGGCCAGCCCGGCCAGCGCCCCGGCCGCGGGGTCGGCGGGGTCGGCCAGCGGCACGGGCAGCGACGTCACCGCCGCCATCGGGTCCAGCGCGTCGAACACCCGCTGCGGGTCGTCGGACAGCGCCCTGCCCACCGCGTCCCGCTCGGGCCCGAACAGCGCGGACGGCGCCGGGTACGGCACGCCGTCCTCCAGCGCGGAGATCTCGCGCAGCACGCCGACGAGCTGCTCCTCCATCTCCTGCGCGCTGTGGAACCTGGCGGCCGGGTCCGGGTCGGTGGCGCGGCGCAGCAGCCGGGCGAACGACTCGTGGCCGCAGTCGTCCGGCAGCGGCGCGGCCACCCCGCCCCTGGTGGGGCTGAACCCGGGGACGGCGAGTGCCGCCAAGGTCCTGGCCACCGTGTAGAGGTCGGAGGCGACGGACGACGGCTGGGTGTCCAGCTCGGGCGCGTGGTAACCGGTCGTCACCCAGGAGGACCCGGGCGGCGAGCCGACGCGCTGCACCGCGCCCAGGTCGATGAGCTTGAGCCGCCTGCCGACCCGGATCACGTTGGCCGGCTTGAGATCGCAGTAGACCAGGTCGTGCTCGTGCAGGTAGGCGAACGCGCGCAGGATCTCACGCCCGTACATGAGCGTCTCCCGCAGCGGCAGCGGACCCTGGCCGCGCAGCTCGTGCAGCGACTGGCCGCCGACGTACTCCATGACGATGTAGCCGAGGCCGCCGGAGCGCTGGAAGTTGAAGATCTTGACGATGTTCGGGTGGTCGACCATCGTCAGGAAGCGCCGCTCGGCCTCCGCCGCCGCGAGCGCCTCGGCGTCGGCGGTGTTGAGCAGGCCCTTCAGGACCATCCAGCGGCCGTCCAGGTTCTCGTCGGAGGCCAGGTAGATCCAGCCGAGGCCGCCGTGGGCCAGGCAGCCGAGCACCCGGTACTGGCCGCCCACCAGGTCGCCCTTGGCCAGCTTGGGGGAGAAGGAGTACGGCGTCCGGCAGTGCGGGCAGAACCCGTCGGTGCGGCCTGGCCGCCCGTCCACCGACCGGCCGACCGGCTTGCCGCAGTCGAGCTTGGCGCAGAACCGCTTGTTCTCCGGCACCTGAGGGTCGGACTGCACCGCGGTCGCGGGGTCGCGGTACGGCACGGACGGCAGATCGGCGATCTCCGCGAGCACACCGGCGCGCGACCGGCCGCTGCTCATCGGCCCCGACACGCCCCTGCTGGAGGGCCCCGTCCCGCGTACGGGCCGGGTGACGCCGGCGGGCTGCGACACGGCCGGGTGCCCGGTCCACACCCCGACCGAGCCCTCCGCCGGGCCGCTCGCCCGCGCGGCCACCGGGGGTGAGACGGCGGCGTGACCGCACAGGTCGCAGTAACCCTCGTCGATCGTGCCCGTGCAGCCAGGCTGCGCGCACGACGTCATCGCCCACCTCCGTTGATGGCCCGCTTGTACTCGTCGACGGCCGCGGCCGCCCTCGTCAGGTCGCACGGCGAGCTCCACAGCAGCAGCCGCGCCCGCTCGTAGAGCCGCATCGCGGCCGGATCCTCGACCATGCCGGTGCGCGCGGCCTTGGCCTGGCAGGCGCCGAGCAGGCCGCGCAGCTCGTCGCGCCTGTTCAGCAGCCCGCGCAGCGCCCGCGCCGCCGCCCCCGCCTTCGCCTCGGCCTCCACGGCCTGTCGCTCCAGCACCGTGAGCCGTCTGGCCCGCTCCAGCCACGAGTCGGCCGAGGCGTCCAACGCCGCCAGCGCGGCCTCCAGCTCAGGCACGCCGCTCCTGGGCTGCGCCTGCGGCGGCAGCGCTATCTTGACGACGACGGCGCCGTGCGCCAGCCGCGCCTCGCTCTCGGCCGCCCGTACGAGGTCGAGCGCCGCCTTCAGGTTCTCCCTGCGCGCGCCGTACTCGTCCTTGACCGTCAGCGCCTGCTCCAGGTCGGCGCGCACGTTCTCCAGATGGCGGACCAGCGTGTCGAGCTCCTGCTTGACGTGCCCGGCCCCGAGCGGGTCCGCCAGCACGGCGGCGCGCAGGCGGGTCAGGTCGGCGTCCTGGCGGGTCAGGTCGACCGGCTCGCCCAGCCGGCTGCCCAGCTCGCGCGCCCCGGCGAGCGCGGCGGCGGCCGAGTCGACCCGGGGGAGCAGCGCCGACCAGACGGAGTCGATCTCGGTGAGCGCGTCGGTGGCGAGCTGGAAGGCCGCGTCCATCCGCAGGACGGTCTCGTCCAGGGTCAGCCGCTCCTCCACCGGGGGAAGCAGGGAGCGCTGCTCGACGGGCTTGGCCGGCGCCTTCAGCAGCACCGACCGGCCCGACAGCAACGCGGTCAGCGCCTCCAGTTGCTCGCCGCCGAGCCGGGACCGCTCGGCCCTGACCTGCTCCGCGTCGCGCAGCACCCCCCGGTACGCGTCGTACAGGGACCAGAGCCTGGCCAGCGCGGCCTGCGCCTCCTCCCAGCGGAGCCGGGTCGCGTCGCGTAAGGAGGCGCCCTTGAGTAACTGGTAGGTCGTGTGCGACTCCAGATCGAGCAGGTCGCCCGAGATGCGGTCACGCTCGGCCGCCCTCGCGCGCAGCGCGTGCTCGGCGCCTTCTCTGCTCATGGGTGGGCCCTGGCTCATCACGCTCCCGATGCCATAGGGGGGACCCTGACTTGTCCCTGATTGAACCCTGTCTTACCTGCAATCCGCTTAAAGGATCTCGTACCGTTCAAGTCATGGGACGAATACTTCTGGTCATCGCAGCCATCATCGCGGCATTTATCCTGCTCGGGCCACTTGTCGGATTCATCTTCGACCTGCTCAAGTGGGCGCTCATCATCGGCGCCGTCGCGGCCGGCGTCATGCTGCTGACGAAGCGGAGCAGCGGGACGTAGCGTCCTCGGGCTTACCGGCGCATAGTGGGTGGATGGAAGCGCGGCCGGCGGTCGACGACGCCGCGCTCGGGCGCGAAGCACTGTCCGTGCTCGAGGCGAACTGGACGGGAAGCGCCACCGTGCCCGCGCCCGGCCTCTACCCGCACCAATGGAGCTGGGACTCGGCGTTCGTCGCGATCGGCCTGGCCAGGCACCGCCCCGACCGGGCCCGCGCCGAGCTGCTCGGCCTGCTGGACGGGCAGTGGGCGACCGGGATGATCCCGCACATCGTCTTCCACACGCCCGAGGCGTACTTCCCCGGCCCGGCCGTATGGCGCTCCGAGGACCACCCGGCGGCGCCCCGGGTGCTCACCTCGGGGCTGACCGCGCCGCCGCTGCACGGGCTGGCGCTGTGGTGGCTCTACCGGCACACCGGCGACGACGCCTTCGTCAGGCGGGCCTTCCCGGCCCTGGCCGCGCAGCACGCCTACCTCGCCGGCGCCCGCGACCTCGGGGGCGCGGGGCTGGCCGCGATCGTGCACCCCTGGGAATCGGGCATGGACGACAGCCCGGCGTGGGACGGCGCGCTCGCCGCGCTCCCCGAGATCCGCTACGGCTACCGCAACGTCGACCTGGACGAGCGGCACCCCGACAGCGACCACGACCGGTACGTGTGGCTGGCGCTGCGCTACCGCAACGCCGGCTACCAGGCCGGATACCTGCGCGACGAGCACCCGTTCGCGATCGAGGACCCGCTGTTCAACGGCATCTGGCTCGCCTCGTGCCAGGCCCTGGCCGAGCTGGCCCCGATCGCGGGCGCCGACCCCGTGCCGCACGTCGAGCAGGCCGAGCGCATCAGGAGCGCCCTGCTCGACCGGCTGTGGGACGGCTGCTTCTACGCCCGCGACCTGCGCGACGAGCGTCTCGTCCGCATCTGCACCGTTGGCGGGTTCGGACCGCTGCTCGACCCCGGGCTGCCCGCCCTGCAGGTGAACACGGCCGTCGAGGTGCTGGAGTCGGCCCGGTTCATGGGCGCCACCGGCTACCCGGTGCCCAGCTGCGAGATCCGCGCCGTCCAGTTCGACCGCACCCGCTACTGGCGCGGCCCGTCCTGGGTGAACACCAACTGGCTGCTGCGCCGCGCCGCCGCCGTGCACGGCCTGGAGTCGCTCGGTCAGCAGCTCACCAACGGCACGCTGCGCCTGGTCAGGCAGGCAGGGTTCCGCGAGTGCTTCGACCCGTTCGACGGCAGCGGTCGCGGCTGCCGGGACTTCTCCTGGAGCGCGGCGCTCACCCTGGACCTGCTCGCCGACACGACCGATGACACGGTGGATACGGTGGAGAGGTGAAAGTCTTCCGTCGCCTGCCCGCCGGCATCCGCGAGTCCCTGACCACCGAGCCGGGGGAGCGCGTGCTCGCCTTCACCCCGTCAGACGACGCTCACCTCGTGGCGACCACACTGGCGCTGTTCCTGCCCGACGGCACGAGAGTGCCGTACGAGACCATCGACAAGGCCTCGTGGGACGAGGACGGCCTGCGGCTGGTCACCGGCGACGGCACGATCCACGCCGTGCGGGTGGCAGAGCCGCGGCTGCTGCCCGAGACCCTGCGCGAGCGCGTCAACGCCACCATCGTGGTCAACAAGCACGTGGAGCTGCCCGGCCGCGGCGGGGTGCGCCTGGTGGCCAGGCGCAGACCCGGCGGCGAGGTCGTCGGCTGGAAGCTCGTGTTCGACGAGGGCCTCGACCCCGACGACCCGGGCCTTCGGGCCCAGGCCGAGCAGGCGCTCGAAGGGATGCGACGCAGCATGGGCGTGTGACGAGTCACACGCCCATGCTCCCGTCAGTAGGGAATCCCCGTCCGGTCGGCCGTGGCCGGCTCGGTGACCTTCTCGTCCGGCCACCCGGTGCCCTGGTCGGCCTTGTGCTTCTTGCCGAACGGCATCTTGTCCTGCATGGACCCGCTCATCTTCGACCGGGCCATCTCGCCTATCTTGGACGCCTTCGCGCCCATCACCCCCGCGGCCTCCTGGACCCGGGGGTCGTCGGCGACACGCTGGGCCGTTCTCTTGATCTGTTCGTACCGTTCACGTCCGGCCCGGCTGCCGAGCACGTACCCGACGGCCAGTCCCATAACGAATGGCATTCGATACCGCATATTGCACCTCCGCTCTCACGGCACTACCCGGATCACGATGCGACACGCACTCCAGGAGTGCGCTAATCTATTCCTGCGCACGACGGGCGGCCCGACAGGCCCTCCGATCAGCGCGGATCCGATCGATCCCGCGTAGCTCAACGGCAGAGCAGCCGGCTGTTAACCGGCAGGTTAGAGGTTCGAGTCCTCTCGCGGGAGCTTCGCCAAGACGCAGATCAGGCCCCTCTCCTGGATCAAGGGAGAGGGGCCTGAGTCGTTCCCGGAGCCGGTCAGGGATCACCGGCCCGAGGAGATCGGTGATGGATCCGGGTGTTGGATCCGTGCCGGTATGTCATTTTCCTCGGCTCAGGGCCTGCACCTGATGTTGAGGCACTGGGCCGGGTTGCCGTTGCCGCTGGCCCGGTTGCCGCGACCGTCGGTGACCCCTAGTTCGGCTCGAATACCGAACTCGTCGTTGTTGCGTGCGCGGTTGTCCCTGATCACGGTGGCCGCATCGGTCGCGGTGACGTTGATGCCGCTTCCCCCGTCGTTGCCCTGGCCATTGCCGTTGGCGTCGTTGTCGTCGATGAGGGTGGAGGTCGAACTGGCCGTGACGAAGATGCCCGTGCCCCTGTTGTTCACCACGCTGTTGCGGTGGAGCACGGTCCTTCTGCTCGCCGTGACGACGATTCCTTCATCGCTGTTGTTGAGGGCGGCGTTGCGCTCGACGCGTGCGTTGGTGACGGACTCGATAAAAATCCCAAAACGGGCGCTGTCGGTGGCGCTGTCGCTGATATGCGGGCGATCCACGTCCCGGGCGACGATCCCGGCGCCGCCGTTGTCGGTGGCGAGAATGTTCCGGACGTGGTTGCGGTCGGCCCCATCCCCGAGACTGACCCCGGCCCCGAATTCGGTGACGGTGCCGTTCTTGATGGTCACTCCGGAGTGACCAGTGCGGGACGATCCCTCCGGGGTGTTGTCGATCCCGTTGAAGGGCAGGGCGCCCCCGCTGCCGTCGATGGTGTGGCCGTTGAGGTCGATGGTGATGTTGCGCGCGCCGACTTCCAGCCCTATGCCGCGGCAGTTGTGCAGGTCGTTGGCGAGCTTGATGGATCTGGTGATGATTTGTCCGCAGGTCACGGTGGTCTCGCCTCTGTGGTGGCCGTCCTGCGCCGCCCAAGCGGCCATCGGCAGGGCGCAGGCGAGCAGAATGCCCCCCAGGCCGCCGACGAGCAGAGTTTTTGCATACATGAGATTCCCCCATAAGGACACAGATTAGTTCTGTGGCACAAATATCCTCCCACTCGGGCGAAGGGCTCAAACTCTGGGTGAATTGCACAGAATTCCAAGCCAGGGGAACGTAACGGCTTTAATTATTACAATAGAGATAATGTACGCTATATCGCTTCTAACAGAACAAATGGGGCATATGCGCCTCACGCCGCCCACTTTCCTGTTTTGCCGGACAGAACCGGTACCGACGGGTCAGGATGAAAGCTGCCGCGGACAAGCCGTCACGGCGGTGCGGAGAGGGCGCCGCCACCAGGACGTACTGCCGGCCCGGAACCGGCGGGGCGATCCGTGACCGGAAAAGTGCTGGTTACTGCGTTGCCTACCTGGATCAGAACGCTGCGACCCTTCGACGCCCTGCCCGTACCGACCCTCATCGAGCGCACCACCGACCATCGCGAGGCCGAGCGCTTCGTCAGGCTCTTCCACGAGGAGCACCCGGAAGCCGGCGACCCGGCCGCGCGGCTGCGGGACGTGGCCAGGGAGATCGCCCGGCGCGGCTCGTACACGCACACCTCCGAGGAGCTGGAGTTCGGCGCCCGGGTGGCCTGGCGCAACAGCAACCGCTGCATCGGCCGGCTGTACTGGAAGTCGCTGAAGGTGCGTGACCGCCGCCGGACCACCAGCGCCGAAGGGGTGGCCCTGGAGTGCGTGGAGCACCTGCGGGAGGCCACCAACGGCGGCAAGATCAGGCCGGTCATCACCGTGTTCCCGCCGGACCTGCCCGCCCGCCGGGCGCCCCGGGTGCTGAACGACCAGCTGATCCGCTACGCCGGATACCGCGAACCCGGCGGGTCCGTCGTCGGCGATCCCCGCCACGTCGGCCTCACCGAGCTGGCGACCTCGCTGGGCTGGCGGGGCGGGGGAGGCCGGTTCGACGTGCTGCCGCTGGTGATCCAGCCGGGGATGGGCGAGCCCCTGCTGTGCAACGTGCCGGGCGACGTGGTGCTGGAGGTGCCGATCGAGCATCCGGAGTTCCCCTGGTTCGCCGAGCTGGGGCTGCGCTGGCACGCCGTGCCGGCGATCTCCGGCATGTGCCTGGAGATCGGCGGCGTGTGCTACCCGTGCGCGCCGTTCAACGGCTGGTACATGGGGGCGGAGATCGGCGCCCGCAACCTGGCCGACGCCGACCGCTACGACCAGCTGCCCGTGGTGGCCGCGCGGCTCGGGCTGGACGTCTCGTCCGAGCGGTCGCTCTGGCGCGACCACGCGCTGGTGGAGCTGAACGTGGCGGTGCTGCACTCGTTCGAGAAGGCCGGGGTGACGATGACCGACCACCACACCGAGTCCCGCCGGTTCCTCACCCATCTGGCCAGGGAGGAGAAGGCGGGGCGGGTCTGCCCGGCCGACTGGTCCTGGATCGTGCCGCCCATCTCGGGCGGCGTCACCCCCGTCTTCCACCGCTACTACGACAACCCCCTGCTCTCGCCGAACTTCGCGGCTCGTCACTGATGGGCGTTGCACCCCGCTCTAGAACATGTTTCTGTTGGCCCATGGCAGAACTCGTACTCTCCTCGCTCGACCGAGGCGTGCTCACGCTCACCTTCAACCGTCCGGACCGGCTCAACGCCTGGACCGACGCCCTCGGCCGCCGCTACTTCGACCTGCTGGCGGAGGCGGAGAAGGATCCGCGGGTGCGCGCCGTCGTCGTCACGGGAGCCGGCCGGGGCTTCTGCGCGGGGGCCGACTTCGAGGCACTGGCCTCGATCCAGCAGGGCACCTACGAAGGGGAGCCGGACCCGCGGCCCAACACCTTCCCCGTCACGATCGCCAAGCCGGTGATCGCGGCGGTCAACGGCGCCTGCGCCGGGCTCGGGCTGGTCCACGCGCTCATGTGCGACCTGGTGTTCACCGCCGAGGACGCCAAGTGGACCACCGCCTTCGCGCGCCGCGGCCTGGTCGCCGAGTACGGGCTGGGATGGGTGCTGCCGCGCATCATGGGGCAGCAGCGGGCCATGGACGTGCTGCTGTCGGGCCGGACGTTCACCGGGCGCGAGGCGTGCGAGATGGGCCTGGCCCTGCGGGCGGTGCCCGGGGACCGGCTGCTGGAGGAGGCGCGGGCTTACGCGGGGGAGCTGGCCGCCCTCAGCTCCCCGGCCTCGATGGCGGTGATCAAACGGCAGGTGTGGGGCGACTGGGTGACGACGCTGGACGAGTCGTACCAGCGGGCGACGGAGGAGATGCTGGCGTCGTTCGGCCGTCCGGACTTCGCCGAGGGCGTCGCCAGCTTCGTGGAGCGCCGCGACCCCGACTTCCCGTCCCTCTGACCCGGCGCCCCCCGGGGGGCTCGCGGCGTCAGGTGAGGGGGTGGGCGCCGGGGGCCGGGGTGGCGGGCAGGAAGCGCGGCGGCTGCCAGGAACGCTCCTCGTAGGCCGAGGACACCGCCTGCCGGACCGTGTCCAGCCGGTCCTCGGTCACCAGGGCGATGGCCGAGCCGCCGAAGCCGCCGCCCGTCATGCGGGCGCCCCGCGCCCCGCCGCGCACGGCCGCCTCCACCGCGACGTCCAGCTCGGGCGACGACACCTCGTACTTGTCGCGCAGCGACAGGTGGGAGGCGTTGAGCAGGGCGCCGATCTCCGCGGGCCGGCCGGCGCGCAGCAGGCCCACGACCGCCTCCACCCGGTGGCTCTCGGTCACCACGTGCTCGACCCGCTTGCGCTCCTCGCCCCGCAGCCGGGCCAGCGCCGCGCCCAGGTCGGTCACGTCCCGCAGCGCGTCGACGCCGAGCGTGCGGGCGGCGGACTCGCACTCGGCCCGCCGCTTGGCGTACTCCCCACCCGCGTGCTCGTGGTGCACCCGGGTGTCGATGATCAGGATGCGCAGCCCGTGGGCGGCCAGGTCGAGCGGGACGTTGCGGGAGCCGAGGGTGCGGCAGTCGAGGAACAGCGCGTGGCCCTCCCGGCACAGCGCCGAGGCGGCCTGGTCCATGATGCCGCACGGCATGCCGACGAAGTCGTTCTCGGCCCGCTGGCCGAGCAGCGCCACCTCCATCGGAGTCATGCCGAGGCCGTGCAGCTCGTTGAGCGCGGAGGCCACCGACACCTCCAGCGCGGCGCTGGAGCTGAGCCCGGCGCCCTGGGGGACGTCCCCGTCGACGGCGATGTCGGCGCCGCGCACCCGGTCGCCCAGCATGGCGAGGACGCCGACCACGTAGCGGGTCCAGCCCCGGGCGTCGTCGCGGGCCGCGAGGACCACGGGCTCGGGCGAGGACGCCTGCAGCGACAGCAGGCGGATCGTCTGGTCGTCACGCGGGCTGACCGCCGCGGTGACGCCCCACGGGACCGCGAACGGCAGCACGAAGCCGTCGTTGTAGTCGGTGTGCTCGCCGATCAGGTTGACCCGGCCGGGCGCGCGCCAGACGGTCGCCGGCTCGGCGCCGAAAGCGGCACGGAAAGCTTCAACAACCCGCATATTCCAACACCCTTCAACAAGGACCCGACCGTAGACTAGCGGCACGAGCGGTACGAGCGGCACCAGGAGGAGCGTGGAGGAGCTGCTGGATCCCGCGCTCGGTTCGGTGCGGGTCTTTCTCATGCACGACGACAACAAGGCGCGCAAGCTCCGCCACAACCTGGGCCATCCGCGCGTGCTCACCTTCGGCGGCGCCTACTCCAACCACATCAGGGCGGTGGCGGCCGCGGGGCGCCGCCACGGGTTCGAGACCGTCGGCGTGATCCGCGGCGAGGAGCGCCTCCCGCTGAACCCGTCACTGGCCTACGCCGTCGCCTGCGGGATGCGGCTCGACTACCTCGACCGCGACTCGTACCGGCGCAAGGACACCCCCGAGGTGGTGGCGCGGCTGCGCGAGCGCTGGGGCGACGTGGCGATCCTGCCCGAGGGCGGCAGCAACGCCGCCGCCGTCCGCGGCTGCGCCGAGCTGCCCGCAGACATCCCGGTCCCGTACGACGTGGTCTGCTGCCCGGTCGGGACCGGGGGCACGCTCGCCGGCATCGCGGCCGGGCTGCCCGAGGGCAAGCGGGCCCTCGGGTTCGCCGTGCTCAAGGGGGCCGCGTTCCTCGCCGGCGAGGTGGCGAGGCTGCAGCGCGAGGCGTACGGGCGAGTATGGGACAACTGGGCGATCGACCTCGGCCACCACTTCGGCGGCTACGCCCGCACCACGCCGGAGCTCACCGCGTTCGCCGCCGAGCACCGGGTGGAGCGGGTCTACGTCGCCAAGATGCTGCTCGGCATCGTGGGCCTGGCCCGCCGCGGCGTCTTCCCCGCCGGCGCCCGCGTCGTCGCCGTGGTCACCGGTCAGCCCTCGACCCCGGTGGCGGCGTGGGGCGCGCCGACCGGCTTCGACTCGGGCGAGCCGCGCTGACGCAGGTAGATCGAGAGCACCACCATCGACAGCACGGCGAGCAGCTCCGACTGCCAGTTCTGCAGGCTGCGGTTCCAGAAGTCGGGCGAGGTCACGTACGAGCCCCAGCCGACCGGGTCGCGCAGGTCGGTCAGCCGCTCGGCGTTGTACGACGCCAGTCCCGCCACCGACTGCGCCCCCCACGACAGCAGGAAGATCGAGCCCATCACCAGGCCCAGCGAGTTGCTGTAGAGCCACAGGCGCGCCCCCTTCGCCCTGGCCCAGGCGGGCGAGCCGGGACCGGCGTATCGGCCGATCAGCTGCTGCTCGTCGGACTCGGCGCCCGCCTGGCCGGGCTCCTTCGACTCAGGCGAGCCCCGCTGGACCAGCCAGACGGTGAGCATGATGAACATGAAGAACTGCAGGTACTCCGACTGCCAGTTCTCCGCGACGTCCACCGCGTAGTCGGAGGAGAACACGTACCGCAGGAAGGAGACCGGCTCGCCGCCGTCGACGAGCTGCCGCTCGTTGTAGTCCAGCATCCCGGCCAGGGCCTGTCCGGCCAGGCAGACGAGGAACAGGACGAGGAAGGCCGCGGACAGCGCGTTGTCCTTGAACCGCCTCAAAGGTGGGACCATCCGATCGCGTAGAAGAAGGCCAGCCCGGACGCGATGACGAGCAGGGTGAGCGTGAACATCACCTTCATCAGTTCTCCACCTCGCACTCGTACGGGAGGTCGCGGACCGGCGCGCAGCCCGCGGCGACGACCCGCCAGCCGTCGGCGAAGTGGTGCAGGAACAGGGTGTCGCCCTCCAGGCGCACCTGCGCCTCGTCACCCCAGACGCTGACCTCGGTGACCCCGCCGCCCGGCCCGAGCGCCAGCTCGCGTAGCGCGTCGGCGCACGTCTGACCGGGATCGGGCAGCTTGTCGGCCGTCTTGGGGGCGAGCATGCCGCAGGCCGCCTCCAGTTGGCGGTCGGCGAGTGCGGCGTGGAAGCGCTCCGCGGCCCTGGAGGGCCCGGCGGTGTCGGCGACACAGCCGGTGGCGAGCACCGCGAGCATCACACTCACGACGAGTCTCATGACCGTGCGCTACCCGGAAGACCATCCGGCATGCTCAGGGGCCGAGCTGCTCCAGGATCGGCGCGACCAGCGCGTTCAGCTCGCGGGCGAGCACCGTCACGGCCCGCCGGGCGCTCTGCTCCACCTCGTCGTGCGGGCCCTCGGGCTCCGGCGGCAGGTCGTCGAGCGGCACCGGCGCCTCGACGAGCAGGCTCGCCCGCAGGAACGGGTGGCGGGCCAGGTCGGACTGCGAGGGCTCGACGTACTGGCCGAACGTCTCCTGCCAGCCGAGCCAGCCGCGGTCGCGCCACCAGGCGCGCGAGCGGGTCAGCTCCGCGGGCGGCGGCGAGACGAGCCTGATGCGCGCGTTGAGCGTGCCGTCCCAGGTGTTGCGGACGCAGGCCGCCTCCAGCACCCGCCGGTCCCAGCGCACGTAGCCGGGCGACAGCGACGGGGGCGTGGCAAGCTCCCAGGCCGCGCACGCGAAGCGCACCGGCGCGATGTCGCCCCACTCGAACGCGTCGAGGTTCTTGCGCACGTGCACGGCGTAGCGCCCGTCACGGTCCCTGTCGAACTCCTGGTCGATCCAGAACGCCTTGCCCATGAGCTCTACCGTACGGCGCGGGCCGGGCGCCGAGTATCACCGAATGGCCTGTGACGCAGGTGACAGATGTGTAGTTTTTTCACTTCAGTGGTTAAACAGGGAGCGTAAATGACGTCAGAACAGCTCGGGCCGGCCATGGACCGCTGGGAAGCGGGAGATCTCGAAGGGGCCGCCGCGCTGTTCAGGGAGGTGGCCGCGACCGGGGATGCCCAGGCGTCGCACCTGCTGGCGTGCCTGCTGGAGGAGCAGGGCGACCTGGACGGCGCGGAGGCCGCGCACCGCGCGGTGATCCAGTCGGGCGACCCGGTGTACGGGCAGCGCTCGGCGATGGCCATGGGCATGATGCTGATCAACGCCAGGGAGTGGCCCGCGGCGCACCGGGTGCTGTCCATCGCGGCCGACGGGGCCGACTTCGAGGTGGCCGCGCTCGCCGAGACGGCGATGGTGCTGGTCTGCACCGAGCTGGGCGACGAGGCGGGCGCCGGCCAGGCGCTGGACCGGGCGCGCCGCTCCGGCAGCCCCGCGGTGGCCGAGCTCGCGGCCCGGCTGCGGCTGCCGGACTTCCCGCCGGCCGGCTCCGCCAGGGAGCTGTACGAGCAGGCGCGGGACGAGGACGACTACCGGGAGCTGCTCACCGGCGGCGACCCCGAGGTGGTGTCGCTGTCGGCGTTCCGGCTCTACCGGCAGTACGCGGACGAGGAGCGGTTCGAGGAGGCCAGGGCCGTCTGCGAGCACGCCGTCGCCGCCGGTCACCCCGACCACCTGTCCATGGCGTACAAGCTGCTCGGCGCGGTCCTGGTGGACCTGGGCGAGTACGCCGAGTCGGTGGCCGCCTACGCCCGCGCCGCCGAGGACCCGCGGCCGGAGATGCGGCTGCCCGCGCTGCTGGAGCAGGCCAAGGTCATCGGCCATCTCGGCGACGAGGACCGGACCAAGGCGATCTTCCGCCGGGTGATCGCCAGCGGGCAGCGCGAGTACGCGCTGGAGGCGCAGGCCTGCCTGGCCCAGCTGCACACCGAGGCCGGCGAGGTGGCCGAGGCGCTGGACGCGCTGCGGGTCGTGCTCACGGCGGGGGAGAGCGAGTGGGCCTCGGTGTCGGTGACGCTCCTGGCCATGCTGCTCGAACGGCATCCGGAGGCGTACGAGGAGATCATGGAGCTGGTGTGCGCGGCCTCCCGGCACCCCGACCCCGACGCCGCCTTCAAGGCGGCGCTGCTGCTCGACCACGACGCGCGGCGCGAGCCGCTGTCGGACCCCGTCGAGGAGCAGGCGCTGCAGGACGCCGACGAGGGGCTGGCCCAGCTGCGCGCCGGAGACCTGGCGGAGGCCAGGCGGCTGCTGCGGCGGGCCGCCGACTCCGGCGCGGGCGCCCAGGCGGTGCGGGCCATGATGGCGCTCGCCGAGCTGGAGCTGGGCGAGGGCGACCGGGAGCAGGCGGACGAGCTGCTCACCTACGTCGCCGAGGGTGAGGACGTGCCGCAGGGCTTCACCGCGGCGTTCCTGCTGTGCCTGCTGGAGCGCTCCGGCGACGAGCCGCACCCGGTGCTGCGGGCGGTCGTCGCCCATCAGCGGCTGGGGCGGGAGGAAGGGCTGGCCCGCTACCGGGAGGCCATGGACGCCGCCGACCCTGGCGTGGCGGCCGTCGGGACAGCCGTGTTCGCGCAGGTGGCGGGCTCGCTCGGGCTCGACCTGTCGGAGGCGGCCGGGCTGCTGCGGCGGGCCGCCGGCTCCGGCGACCCGCTGGCGCTGTCGTACGCGGCGGTGATCGGCAGGGACGTGCTGCGGGAGCGGGACGAGGCCGCGGACCTGCTGCGCCGCGCCCGCCTGGGCGGGCATCCCGCGCTGGCGCCGTGGGTCGCGCACGCGCTCGCGGGCATGACCGACGAGCTTGCCCTGGCCCGTGAGGCGTACACCGAGGCCCTGTCGTCCGCGCACGAAGGGCTGCGGCGGGAGGCGGCGGCGGGGCTGGCACAGGTGTACGAGGAGCAGGGCGACCTGCTCGCGGCCTGCCGCCTGCACGAGCGGGTCATCGCGCACGGCGGCCGGGACGCCGTCCGCGCCGCCTGGCTCCTGGGCCTCACCCGGGTGCGGCTGGACGACCTGGAGGGTGCACGGGCCGCCTTTGAACTGGTGCCGGACGGGGCGGGTGACCGCGCGTCCGGGGGTCGGGTCGCGTCCGAGGGCCAGACTGCGTCCGAGATTCAGATTCCGTCCGAGAGTCGCTCCGCGTCCGGGGTTCAGGCGGCGTCCGAGAGTCGGTCCGCGTCCGACGTTCCGTCCGTGTCCGAGAGTCGGGTCGCGTCCGGGATGGTTTCGGAGGGGCGGGCGTCGTACGGGGAACTGGGGTCGGACGCGGCTGGAGATCGGGCCGTCGGGTTCGAGGGTGCTGCTGCGTCTGGGGTGGTTTTGGACGGGCGGGACTCGTACGGGGAGTTCGGGCGGTACGGGAGGGCGCTGCTCGATCGGGAGTTCTCGGCGGCGGGGCGGGCGCTTGGCGGGATCGGCGGGGAGGTGCGGTGGCTCGCGGCGATGCTGGCGATGCAGAGCGCGCATGCTTGGCAGCGGCGTGGTGACCGTGAGGCGGCCGACAGTGCGCTGACCCTGGCGCTGGACTCCGGGCACGCCGGGGTCGTCCAGGAGGCGGCCTGCTATCTGGGGGCGCTCCGCCAGGAGTCCGGCGACCTGGCGGGGGCCGCCTCGGCATGGGAACTTGCCGCCGAAGGTGACGACGACAGGCTGGCCGCGATGGCGCTGCGCCACCTGGGCGCCGTGCGGCAGTCCGCCGGTCGCCACGACGACGCCGCCTCGGCGTACCGGCGAGCACTCGACCTCGACCCCGCCGACGTCCGTGCGGTCACCCACCTCGCGGACGCCCTGGTAGCCGCGGGCCGCCTGCCCGAGGCCCGCGCCCTCCTGTCGGCGCACTCCCCGCACGACGCCGCCCTCCACCTCGCGCGCTCCCTCCGCACCCACGGCCACCTCACCGAAGCCATCACCACCCTCCAAGCAGCCCGAGCCCGAGGCGCCCAGCCGGACACCCCACTGGGTGCAGCGTCCGGGGAGGTGGGTTCGCCCCTGGACGCACCGTCCCTGGAGGTGCGCACTGCTGTCGGCGGTGAGTACCCCACCCCCGGCGAGCGGGAGGCGGGCTCATATCTAGGTGCGGCGGATGCAGCGTCCCGGGAGGTGAGCACTGCTCTCGGGGGTGAGAATCTCACCCCCGGCGAGCGCCCCGCCATCGTCGGTGAGGGGCGCACCGTTCTCGGGGGTGAGGACCACGCCTTCGGTGAGCGCGCTGCCGTCGTTGGGGTGCTCGGGGGTGAGGGGGAGTTGTTGCTGGGGGAGTTGCTGGCTCAGGGTGGGGACTCTCGGGGGGCGTGGGAGGCGTTCGAGCGGGCTGCCGGGGGTGCGGACGAGAGGGCGGCGGCGGTGGCCAGGGCTCGGCTGGGGAGGGCGAGTGCGGAGGAGTTGCCGTGGGCGCTGGCCGCGCTGGGGGAGCGGGAGGCGGCGTTGACGGCGCTGGCCGGGGTCGCCGGGTCGGCGGAGATGGCGGAGCTGCTGCTGGCGCTGCATGAGGACGACGTCGCCGAGGTGCGGCACCTGCTGGTGGAGCGGCCGGCCGCGGAGTCGTACGACGAGGTGCTGGCGGCGGCGCGGGGGCTGGACGGTGAGGAGCCCGCGGAGGAGCTGTACCGGATGCTGGTGGAGCTCGGCGAGCCGAGGGTGTCCGCGCAGGCGAGGCTGGGGCTGGGCGGGGTGCTGGCCGAGCGGGGCGAGCACTGCCGCGCCGAGCTGTGCCTGTTGCCCGCCACAGGGGACGAGGACGCCGCCGCCCACGCCTGGGAGGGCATCGGCCGGGCCAGGCGCGCCAGAGGAGACCTGGACGGCGCCGCCGAGGCGCTGCACGCCGCCATGCCGGGCTCCGCCGTACAGCTCGCCGAGCTGCGGCGGGAACGCGGCGACGGGGAGGGGGCGCGTGCGGCGCTCGCCGCCGGGGTCGCGGCCGGTGACCTGGAGAGCCTGCGCCACCTGCTCGTGGTGCTGCTGGAGCAGCAAGCGTACGAGGAAGTCAAGGAGCAGGCGGAGCGCGCGGCCGGCACCGGCGACCAGGAGACCGTCACGATGGGCTACTGGGCGTGGGGCGAGGCCTGCCGGAGCGGCGGCGACCTGGCGGGCGCGGTGCTGATGCTGCGCAAGGCCGTCGAGGCCGGATACCGGCGCGCCGTGCCCGCCGTCCGCGGCGACCTGGCCAGGGCGCTGCGCGCGCTCGGCGACGCGGCGGGCGCCGCCGAGGAGGCCCGGCTGGCGATCGAGTCCGAGGACGCGGACGCGGCCGCGCAGGCGGCGCTCGACCTGGGCTGCTGGCTGCACGAGGACGGCGACCCGCTGGGCGCCGCCGACGTGTTCGCCGTCGCCGTGGACGCGGGCGGCGAGTCCGAGGCCGCCCGGCTGGCCGTCGGCAACCTGACCGTGCTGGCGCGGCAGGCGTGCGGGCGCGGCGAGCACCGGCTCGCCCTCCAGGTGCTGTCGCGGATGGGGGAGCACGCCGCCGCGGCCGGCCGGGAGATCGGCGAGGAGTGTGAGGACCCGGAGGCCGTGCGCGCCTACTACGCGCTGGCGGGCGACCCGTTCGCCGAGCTGGAGGCGGCCGCGCGGCTGGCCGCGCTGGGCGAGACCGGGCAGGCCAGGAAGGTCTACGAGCGGCTGAACGAGGACGACGACCCCGAGGTGCGGTTCGTGGCCGGGAGTAGGCTGCTGGAGTTGCTCGACGCCCAGGGCGACGCCGACGCGTTCTACAGGCTGGCCGAACGGCGGGCGGGCGACGCGGACAGCCCGGCGCGGCCGGTGTTCGGCAGCCTGCTCGGCATGCTGCAGGAGCGGCAGGGCGACACCGAGACGTCGCTGCGCACGCTGCGGGAGGCGGCGGAGAGCGGCGAGCCGACGGCGCTGACCGTGTACGCGCAGGCCCTGGTCGCCGCAGGCAAGGAGGCCGAAGGGCGGGCGGCCTACCGGCGGGTGCTGGAGGCCGGCGACCCCGAGGCGGCGGCGCGGGCGATGGTGGCGCTCGGCAACACCTACCACGACGAGGACGAGGCGGCCGCCCGTGCCTGGTACGTGCAGGCGGTGCACGCCACCGAGGGGCACGTGAGCGCGCTCGGCGCGATGTACCTGGGCGCGCTGGCCAAGCGGCGGCGCGACTTCCCCGAGGCGCTCGGCTGGTACCAGCGGGTCATCGACGCCGGCGACCCCGAGGCGGGGATGGCCGCGGCGCATCTGGGCGAGCTGGCGTACTGGCTGGGCGACCGTGACGGGACCGTGCGGTACTACGAGCTGACCCTGACGCTGACGGACCGGCCGGAGCTGGTGGCCGAGGCCGCCTGCCGGCTCGGCGAGGTCCGCATGGCCGACGGCGACCCGGACGCCGCCCGCCGCCTGCTGGAGCGGGCCGTGGCGAGCGGCGACGAGACGTTCACGCTGGAGGCCAAGACCTTGCTCGCCAAACTCCCCTAAAAACCGACATTTCGCCGTACGAGAGGAAACTTGTGGTGAATAAAATGACCGGATAAGCTCATCTGGTCAAACATTTGGGGGGGAACGGATGGCCAGACCAGGACGGCCGCCGCAGGACCCGGCCCGCCAGCTGGAGCGGGCGCACCGGATCCTTGACGCCGCCGCCGAGTTGATCCTGCGCTGGGGGTACGACAAGACGACCATCGAGGACGTGGCCCGCGCGGCGGGTGTCGCCAAGGGCACGATCTACCTGCACTGGAAGACCCGCGACGCGCTCTTCGTCGCGCTGCTCCGCCGTGACCGGGTGCTCATGGTGCGGCAGGTGCGCGCGGCGGCGCCCGGCACCCTGCCCGAACTGATCGGCGCGCTGACCACGGCGCTGCTGCGCAGGCCGTTGACGCGGGCGGCCGTGGTCGGCGATTCCCAGATGCTCGGCAAGCTGACCCGGCAGAAGCTGGAGAGCGGCGGCGCCACCGAGGGCGCCGCCGCCTTCGACCGTTACCTGGACGAGCTGGCCGCGCTCGGCGCCGTCCGCTCCGACCTCGGCGCCGACGAAGGGCTCGCCCTGGTCACGGCGCTGCTGTACGGGTTCCTGGTCCCGCAGGGGATGCGGCCTGAGGAGTGGCGGCTGCCGGACGAGCGCGTCGCCGAGCTGGTCGCCGACGCCGTCGGCCGGACGCTCGGCACCGGCGCGCCTCCGGATCCGGGCGTCGCCCGCGCCACCCGCGCCTGCCTCGACGCCATCGAGGAGATCGCCTGCCGCAAGCTCGCCGGGTCCCTCGGCGTCGCGGCACTTCCCGAGCCAAAGGAGAAGTGATGAAGAAGACCGCCCGGCGCGGGCTTCCTGAACCCAAGGAGGCGTGATGAAGGCTGTTATCCCGCTCGACGCCGCGGGTGATCTCGCCACGGCCGGGGGCAAGGGCGCCTCGCTGGCGCGGCTGGCCGGGGCGGGGCTGCCGGTGCCCGGCGGGTTCGTCGTCACCACAGAGGCCTACCGCGCGTTCACCGCCGGCTTCCGGGACGAGATCCTCGAAGCGGCCGAGGCCGGCGACGCCGAGCGCATCGCCGGACTGTTCGCCGCCCGGGACGTGCCGGGCGACCTGGCCGCCGAGATCCTGGCCGCCTACGAGGCTGTCGGGGCTCCGGTGGCGGTGCGCTCGTCGGCCACCGCCGAGGACCTGCCGGACATGTCGTTCGCCGGCCAGCAGGACACCTACCTGAACGTCCGGGCCGACACGCTCCTCGACGCGGTCAGGCGCTGCTGGGCCTCGCTCTGGAACGCCCGCGCCATCGCCTACCGCGATCACAACAGGGTCCCGCACGCCGAGGTGGCGCTCGCCGTGGTGGTGCAGGAGCTGGTGGACGCCGACGCGGCCGGCGTGATGTTCACCGCCGACCCCGTCACCGGGGCCCGGGACGAGACCGTGATCGACGCCGCCTGGGGCCTCGGTGAGGCGGTCGTCGGCGGCCAGGTCACCCCCGACACGGTGGTGGTCTCGCAGGGGCGGGTCACGCGCTCCCGTACCGGTGACAAGGCCGTCATGACCGTGCGCACCGAGGACGGCACCCGCGAGCGGCCCGTCCCCGAGGAACTGCGCCGCGCGCCCGTGCTGGACGAGCGGCAGGCGGTCGAGCTCGCCGCGCTCGGCGCGCGCGTCGAGGAGTTGTACGGGACGCCGATGGACGTGGAGTGGGCCAGGCGCGACGGCGCGTTCGCCATCCTCCAGGCGCGCCCGATCACCGCGCTCGGGCAGCGCCACGAGGAGTGGAACGACGCGGCCGAGGGCGGCCACTTGTGGAGCGGGGGCAACCTGGGGGAGGCCATCCCCGACGTGATGACACCCGCCACCTGGTCGTTCGTGCGGCTCTTCATCCGCGAGGCCATGTACGCGTCCACGCTGCCCGGGTTCCGCCTGGTGGGCAACATCGGCGGCCGGTTCTACATGAACCTGAGCATCGCCTACTCCGTGGCCCACGCCTTCGGGCTCCAGTCCCGGCTCAGCGCGCTGGAGGAGGTGTTCGGCAAGGTCCCGGCCGGGCTGGACGTGCCGTTGCTGGACGTGTCCCGCTGGGAGCTGTTCAGGCGGGTCCTGCCGGTGGCCGTCGAGGTGCGCAGGCGGGTGCGCCGCAACCTCAAGGGCATGCGGGCGTTCCTGGCCGAGGCGCCGGAACGCGCCGGCGAGCTGCGCTCCCGGATCGCCGCCGTCGATTCCGGGCCCGAGCTGGCGGAGCTGGGGGAGCGCGAGATCCTGCCGTACCTCGTCACCGCCTGCCGGATGCTGGAGGCCGCCGGGCGGCAGGGCGGCGCGGCGCTGGTGCTCACCCGCGTGCGGCTGCGCAAGCTGGCGGGCGAGGTGGACGCCGAGGCCATGCTCACCGGCGTGAACGCCGACGGCGAGCTGGCCAGCCTCGGCCTGCTCACCGGGCTCGGCAAGGTCGCCAGAGGCGAGATCACCCGCGAGGAGTTCGCCCGCCGCCACGGGCATCGGGGCCCGCACGAGTTCGAGATCTCGATGCCGCGGCCGGGCGAGGACCCGGCCTGGCTCGACGCCCAGCTCGCCGGGCTGCGCGACCTGCCCGAGGACACCGGGACGCTGCTGGAGCGCCAGCGCGAGGCGGCCGGCGCGGCGTGGGCCAGGTTCGCCCGGAGTCACCCGCGCAAGGTCGCCGGGATGCGGGAGAAGGTGCGGCGCTGGAACGCGGTGGTGCGCGACCGGGAGGCCGCCCGCTCGGAGGTCGTCCGAGCGTTCTGGGTGGTGCGCGCGTACGTGCTGCGCGCCGGGGAGCTGACCGGGCGCGGCGACGAGCTGTTCTTCCTGGACCGGGAGGAGATCGCCGCGGTGCTGCGCGGCGACACCGGCCCGCCGGCCGAGGTGCCCGTGCGGCGCGCCACCTACGAGCGCTACGCCGCGCTGCCCGCCTACCCGGCGCTGATCGTCGGCCCGTTCGACCCGGTGCGCTGGGCAGCCGACCCCGACCGGCGCGCCGACCTGTTCGACGCGCGCGGCGGCGTCCCGCCCCAGGACACGGTCACCGGCTTCCCCGGCGCCCCCGGAGTGGTCGAGGGCGTGGCCCGGCTGATCGGCGGGCCGGAGGACGGCGACCGGCTCAGGCCGGGCGAGATCCTGGTGACGACGCTGACCAACGTGGGCTGGACGCCGCTGTTCCCGAGGGCGGCGGCGGTGGTGACGGACATGGGGGCGCCGCTGTCGCACGCCTCGATCGTGGCCAGGGAGCTGGGCATCCCCGCCGTGGTGGGCACGGGCAACGCCACGATGCGGCTGCGCGACGGCGACCGCGTCCGCGTGGACGGCGAGCGCGGCACCGTCGAGGTCCTGACCTGACGGGCCGCCGCTTCGCGGGAGCGCTCCCGCGAAGCGGCGGCCGATGCCCTTGCTGATAGTGCCTACGACGCCGGGGAGGCCGCCTCGGCGGGGAGCGCGTTGGCCGCCACCACGTCGTGGTACCAGCGGGCGCTGTCCTTCCAGGTGCGCTCCATGGTGTCGCGGTCCACGCGGACGATGCCGAAGCGCTTGCCGTACCCGTGGGCCCACTCGAAGTTGTCCATCAGCGACCACAGGAAGTAGCCGCGCACGTCCGCCCCGCCCTCGATCGCCTCGGCCACCGCCGTCAGGTGGCGGCGCAGGTAGTCGATCCGGTCGTCGTCGTGCACGCGGCCGTCGGCGGAGACCTCGTCGGGGAAGGCCGCGCCGTTCTCGGTGATCATGACGGGCAGCGACGGGTAGTCGCGGCGCAGCCGCAGCAGCAGCTCCGTCAGGCCGGTCTCGTCGATGTTCCAGCCCATCTCGGTGTACGGTCCGGGCTGCTGGACGAACTCGACGTCGGCGCAGTTGATCCACGGTGAGGCCGCGCCGTCCGCGTGCCCGTCGGCCGTGTCGCGGGCGCTGGTCCCGTCCCACTGCCGCACCAGGATCGGGTTGTAGTAGTTGACGCCCAGCACCTCGATCGGCGCGGCGGCGGTCGCCTCGTCGCCGTCCTTGACGAACGACCAGTCGGTGACCGAGGCGGTGTCGTCGATGAGGTCGCGCGGGTAGGCGCCGTCCAGCATCGGGCCGAGGAAGGCCCGGTTGGCCAGCGCGTCCACCCGGCGCACCGCCTCCGCGTCCTGCTCGGAGACGCCGCGCGCGTGGTGCAGGTTGAGCGTGACCGACACCTGGGCGGCCGGGTCGACCACCTCGCGCAGCGCGCGGGCGGCCAGCCCGTGGCCCAGGTTCAGGTGGTGCACGGCGGCCAGCGCCGCGGCCGGATCGGTGCGGCCGGGGGCGTGCACGCCGGAGCCGTAGCCGAGGTAGGCCGAGCACCACGGCTCGTTGAGCGTGATCCAGGTGCGCACGCCGTCGCCGAGCGCCTCGCCCGTCTGCCGGGCGTACTCGGCGAACCGGTACGCGGTGTCGCGGTTCGGCCAGCCGCCCGCGTCCTCCAGCTCCTGCGGCAGGTCCCAGTGGTACAGGGTGGCCACCGGGGCGATGTTCCTGGTCAGCAGTCCGTCGACCAGCCGCCGGTAGAAGTCCAGCCCGGCCTGGTTGACCCGGTCGCCGCCGCCGGGCAGCACGCGCGGCCAGGAGATGGAGAAGCGGTAGGCGCCGACGCCCAGCGCCGCGAGGAGGTCCAGGTCCTCCTCCAGCCGGTGGTAGTGGTCGCACGCCAGGTCACCGGTGTCGCCGCCGGTCACCAGGCCGGGCGTGTGGGAAAAGGTGTCCCAGATCGACGGCCCGCGGCCGTCCTCGTTCCAGGCGCCCTCGACCTGGTAGGCGGCCGTGGCCGTGCCCCACAGGAAGTCGTCGGGGAAGGTTGTCATCGGGGAGTCACTCCTCAGTGTTCGATGCTTCGTGCTCCGGGCTCTGCAGGGCGACGGCCTCCCGGGGGGCCAGGGTGACCGCGCCGTCCACGACGGCTCCGGTCAGCAGGTCCCGCGCGGGGCCGGGGATCGGCACGCGGGCGGTTCCGTCGCCGTGGTTGAGGAGGAAGAGCGCGGGGCCGCGCCGGACCGCCTCGACGCCGGGCGGCGGCGGGCCGGGCAGCGCGCCGGTGACGCCCGCGTCGGCGAGCAGGCGCCCGGCCAGCGTGGCGAGCGCGTCGTGCTCGGGCCGCGTGGCCACGTACCACGCGGTGCCCGCGCCGCAGGGGTGCCGCAGCACCGCCGGATCCCCGCTCCCGGCGAAGACGGCGACCGCTTCGGCGCCTTCGGCCCGTACCAGCTCGGTCCAGAGGCGGGCGGTGAACGCGCCGCCGTCCGTCCACGCGCAGGGCACCGCCCGGTCCTCCGGCACTGGCAGCCACTCCTCGCCGGACAGGCCCAGCACCTCACGCAGCGGCGCGGGGAACCGTCCCCGGTGGACGCGCGCGTCCCGGTCGGCGATCCCGGAGAAGGGGCCGACCGCGAGCGTGCCGCCGCCGCGCACGTACGAAGTCAGCGACGCCGCGTCGTCCTCGCCGAGCAGGAACAGGCTGGGGGCCACCACCAGCGCGTAGCCGGACAGGTCGGCCGAGGGCGGTGCGAGGTCCACGCTCACCCCGCGCTCCCAGAACGGCCGGTAGTAGCGGAACAGCTCCTCCACCGGGTCGAGCCGGTCGCTGGGCAGGCCGCGCTCGGTCGCCGCCCACCAGCTCGGCCAGTCGAACACCAGCGCCACCCGCGCGGGCACCCGCGTGCCCGCCACCCCGGCGAGCGCGCGCAGCTCCGCGCCGTGCGCGCGCACCTCGCGATGCAGCCGCGTGTCCGGCCCGGCGTGCGGGACCATCGCCGAATGGAAGCGCTCGGAGCCGGAGCGGGAGGCCCGCCACTGGAAGTAGCAGAGCCCGTCCGCGCCCCGCGCCACGGCCTGGAAGGACTCCAGCCGCAGCTGCCCGGGTGGTTTGGGCAGGTTGTGCGGCCGCCAGTTCACGGCGGAGACCGCCTGCTCCATGAGCATCCACGGCCCGCCGGCGAGCGAGCGCATCAGGTCGTGCGTGAGCGCGGCCCGCACGTGGGACAGCGGGTCGGCCGGGTCCGGGTACCAGTCGTCGGAGACGACGTCCTCCTCGGGCGCCCACGACCAGTAGTCGACGAGGTTGAAGAACCCCATGAAGTTCGTGGTGACCGGGATGTCCGGGGTGTGGGCGCGCAGCACGTCGCGCTCGGCCCTGAAATGCGCGAGCAGCGCGTCGGAGCAGAACCGCCGGAAGTCGAGCCGCTGCGCCGGGTTGACCAGGTAAGGAGCGCGCCGGGGCGGCAGCACCTCCTCCCAGGCGCTGTAACGCTGGCTCCAGAAGGCCGTGCCCCACGCGTCGTTGAGCGCGCCGAGGTCGCCGTGCCGCTCCCGTAACCAGGTACGGAACGCCTCGGCGGTGGTGTCGCAGTGGCACACCTGCCCGTACTCGTTGCCCACGTGCCACAGGGCCAGCGCCGGATGCCCGGCGTAGCGGCCGGCCAGGTCCTCCACCAGGGCCAGCGCCCGTTCCCGGTAGACCGGCGAGGACGGGCAGAACTGGTTGCGCGAGCCGTACCAGAGCCGGTGCCCCGACTCGTCCACCGGCAGCGTCTCCGGCCACCGGTGCCCCAGCCAGGGCGGCGGCGAGGCGGTGGGCGTGGCCAGGTCCACCGCGACGCCCGCGCCGGCGAGCAGGTCGAGCACCCGGTCCAGCCAGCCGAAGTCCCTGACGCCCGGCTCCGGCTCGATCCGCGCCCAGCTGAACACGCCGACCGTGACCAGGTTGACCCCGGCCTCCCGCATCAGCCGGACGTCCTCGGCCCAGACCTCCTCCGGCCACTGCTCGGGGTTGTAGTCGCCGCCGAACAGCAGCCCGTGCCGCCGGGTCAGGTCGCGCAGGCCGGGACTCACCGCGCGGCCCCGCTCCCGCGCGGCGGCGCCGAGCTGTCGCCGATCACCAGCCGGCACGGCACCAGGCGCTGCGCCGGCGGCGAGCCGGGGGACTCCAGCCGGTCGATGAGCATGCGGGCGCCCAGCCTGCCCAGCTCGGCCCCGGGCGGCTCCAGCGTGGTCAGCCGGGGCCGGAACATCTCCGCCACCCGGGCCGAGGCGCTGGCCAGCAGGAGCGACAGGTCACCGGGGACGCGCCAGCCGCGCTCCTCGACCGCCTGGAGCACGCCGACCGCCGCCTGGTCGCTCATCGCCGCCACCGCCGTCACCTCGGGGTGCTCGGCCATCAGCCGCTCGAAGGCGAGCCGGCCCTCGCCGGCCGTGTCGGCGCGCACGTCGCCCGCGTACCACAGGCCGGCCTCGCGCGTGCCCGACTCCAGCAGGAAGTCCGTCCGCTCGTCGGCCAGCCGGACCTCCATCAGATCTAGCGAGGGGACTGCCGGGTTCACCCGGCAGGGGAATCGCTTCCCTGTTATGGTTTCTTTGTTCGAAACGGGCAGGGCTTGTCCGTCGCCTACCTCAGCAGGGGAAAGCGAGAAGCCGCTTCCTTCAGGAAGTGGAGGAGTCACCCCGGTCAGGTAACGCAGCTCCTCGACCGAATCGGCGCTCTCGGGCGACAGCAGCAGGTGGTAGCCCAGCTCGGCGGCGGCCTCGGCGGCTCCGGTCGCGAACCGCATCTCGGTCAGCCCGAACCCGCTGCCGGGCGGGGGAGCAGCAGCGCCAGGATGCGGGTCCGCTTGGACACCAGGCCGCGGGCCAGCAGGTTGGGCCGGTAGCCCAGCTCGGCCGCGGCCCGCTCGATGCGGCGCTTGGTCTCCGCCTTCACCGGACGGGTCCCGTTGAGTGCGGCGGAGACCGTGCTGACGGCCACCTGGGCGCGCTCGGCCACGTCGCGCAACGAGGTCATGCCCCTCCGGTTCCTGCCAGGACGCGGATCGAAACGTTTCGCAAAACGTATGGGGCGGTTTGTCGGGATGTCAACGGGCGGGAGCTCAGGGCTCTATGAGACCCGCTCTTATCGCGTACCGGGTCAGCTCCAGCCGGTCGCGCATGCCCAGTTTGGCCAGCACGTTGGCGCGGTGCCGGTCGACCGTCTTGATGCTGATCACCAGCATGTCCGCTATCGCTTTGGACGAGTGGCCCTCGGCTATGAGCTTGACGATCTCCTCCTCGCGCGGCGTGAGCAGGCTCCCCGGCAGCTCCTCGCCCCGGGTATCGCGCTGCAGGAAGTCGCGGATGAGCGCGGTCACCGCGCCCGGGTAGAGAAAGGGCTCGCCGCGCATCGCCGCGCGGCACGCCTCCAACAGGTCGCGGTCGGCCACCGACTTGAGCACGTAGCCGGACGCCCCGGCCTTCAGCGACTCGAACAGGTACTGCTCGTTGTCGTACATGGACAGCATCAGCAGGCGCACCTCGGGGGCGCGCCGGGAGATCTCGCGCGCCGCCTGGATGCCGGTCATGCGCGGCATGGCGATGTCGAGGATGGCCAGGTCGACTCCCTCGCCGGCCAGCTCGACGGCCTCCGCGCCGTTGCCGGCCTCGGCGACCACGACGAGGTCGGGCTCGGCGTCCAGGATCATCCGCAGCCCACGCCGCACGAGGGCGTGGTCGTCGGCGAGCAGGATGCGGGTCCGTTCCAACCTGATCAGTTCCTTTCCGGCCGGACCGGTATGGCCAGCCGCACGGTGGTTCCGCCCCCCGGTGGGCTGGTGATGGTCAAGCGGGCGCCGATCAGCAGCGCGCGCTCACGCATGCCGCGTACGCCCGTGCCCTCGGTCATCGGGCCGCCCCGGCCGTTGTCGGCGATCTTCAGCACCACGCCGTCGGGCCGGCGGCAGAGCGAGAGCTCGACCTTGGTCGCCCTGGCGTGCCTGGCCACGTTGGTCAGCCCCTCCTGCGCGATGCGGTAGACCACCAGCTCGGCCTCCTCGCCCAGCTCCGGCAGGTGCGACTCCAGGCGGCGGGTGACGTGGGCGTCGGACATCTCGCCGAAGTCGGCGGCCAGCGCGTTCAGCGAGGCGATCAGCCCCAGGTCCTCCAGCATCCCCGGGCGCAGCCGCCTGGCGACCTGGCGCACCTCGTCCAGGCTGCCCCGTACCGTCTCCTGGATGTTGTGCAGCTCCTCGCGCAGCTCCTCCGGCGCGAGGTCGACGGCGCGCTTGAGGCCGAGCAGCACCACCGTCAGGCTCTGGCCGATCTCGTCGTGCAGCTCGCGGGCGATGCGCTGCCGCTCGCCCTCCTGGGCGGCCAGCGCGTGCGCGGCGGCGGTGCTGCGCTCGGCCTCCAGCCGGTCCAGCATCGCGTTGAAGGTCGCCACCACGTCGGTCAGGTCGCCGTTGCCGCTCTCGGCGAGTCGGTCGCGGGAGCGCAGCAGGTCGACCCGCTGCATGAGCGCGGTGAGCGCCACCAGTGGAGCCAGGCTGCGGTGCAGCAGCACCGCGTTGGCGCCCAGCATCAGCGCCAGGCCGATCGTCAGCACCGGGATCTCGGTGAGCAGCACGGGCGCGGACACCGTGGCGGGTGACACCGCCAGGACCAGCGTGCCGACCGTGAACACCAGGCCGTTGATCACGATGAGCCGCCGGAACAGCGCCTGCGCAGGTGAGCGGGCGGATGCCGGACGTCGCTCTTTCATATCATCAGAGTCGCCGCCGGACGGCGTGCGTGTCCATCCGTAGCAGCACCCATCTCCTTGTGCGTACCTACATGGTTTCCCCCACCGGAGATGGGTGTCAGACCCGATGGCGTGGTTACCGGTCCGTTACCGAAACTGGAAACCATGAGACAACCCGCCATATCTGCACCGTATCTGTTGCCCGTTTGCCGTCCGGCTCGCACCGGCCCGCCGGGGCACGCCCGATGAGCGGTGTCATCGCCCTGACCGTCTTCGTGGTGGCGTACTACTTCATCGCCACCGAGAAGGTGAACAAGGTCAAGGTGGTGCTCGTGGCCGCCGGCGTCATGGCGGTGCTCGGGCTGATCCCCGGCGCGGAAGTCTTCTACTCCGAGCATGAGGGCATCGACTGGAACGTCATCTTCCTGCTGCTCGGCATGATGATCATCGTGGGGATCATCAAACAGACGGGACTTTTCGACTTTCTGGCCATCTGGGCCGCGAAGAAGTCGCAGGGGAAGCCCTACCGGCTGATGGTGATGCTCATGGCCATCACCGCGATCGCCTCCCCCTTCCTTGACAACGTCACCACGATCATGCTGGTCGTGCCGGTGACGTTGATGGTGTGTGAACGTCTTGACATCCCAGCCCAGCCCTACATCATCGCCGAGGTGCTCGCCTCCAACATCGGCGGCGCGGCCACCCTCATCGGCGACCCGCCGAACATCATCATCGGCAGCCGCGCGGGCCTGACCTTCAACGACTTCCTCGTGCACATGTCGCCCATCGTCGTGGTGGTCTTCGTGGCCTTCCTGCTGCTGACGCGGGTGATGTTCAGGAAGTCGTTCCAGTACAACCCCGACCGGGTCGCCGAAGTGATGAAGCTGCAGGAGAAGCGGGCCATCACGGACCCGAAGCTCCTGGTCCGGTGCATGATCGTACTCGCCCTGGTGATCGTCGGTTTCGGGCTGCACGCCATCGTGCACGTCGAGCCGTCCATCGTGGCGCTGGTCGGCGCGGGCGTGATGATGCTGGTGGCGCGGGCCGAGACGTCCGAGGTCATGGCCGAGGTCGAGTGGCCGACGCTGGTCTTCTTCATCGGACTGTTCGTCATGGTCGCCGGGCTCGTGCACACCGGGGTCATCGAGACCATCGGCGTCTGGGCGGTCGAGGCCGTCGGCGACAACTTCTTCGGCGCGGCGACCGCGCTGGTCTGGGGTTCGGCGATCCTCGGCGCGTTCTTCGACAACATCCCCTATGTGGCCACCATGGCACCTATCGTGGAAGGGCTGGTCGCGCAGGCTCCCGATCCTGACACCGGGCAGGCGTTGTGGTGGGCGTTCGCGCTGGGCGCGGACTTCGGCGGCAACGGCACCGCGGTGGCGGCCAGCGCGAACGTGGTCGCCATCGGCCTGGCTGCCCGCTCCGGCCACAAGATCACGTTCTGGCAGTTCACCAAGTACGGCATCCTCGTCACGGCGATCAGCACAGCAATGGCCTGGCTCTACGTCTGGCTGCGCTATTTCGTCTGAGTGAGGAGGGGCGACGATGACGTTGCCGCAGCTGTACGTGGTGTTGCTGGTGGGCGGCCTGGTGCTGCTCGCCAGCATCGCCGCGGCGCGCACCGCAGCCCGCCTCGGCCTGCCCAGCCTCCTGCTGTTCCTCGGGCTGGGCGTCCTGGTCGGGGAGGACGTGCTGGGCATCCCCTTCGACGACGCCCAGCTCGCCCAGACCCTGGGAACGACGGCGCTGGCCGTCATCCTGGTCGAGGGCGGGCTGAGCACCCGGTGGGCCGACGTCCGCCGGCTGCTCGCCCCCTCGGCCCTGCTGGCCACCGCCGGCGTGGTCATCAGCGTGCTCGTGACCGCCACGGGCGCGCACTACCTGCTGGGCATGGACTGGCAGCTCGCGCTGCTGCTCGGCGCCATCGTGTCGTCCACCGACGCGGCGGCGGTCTTCGCCGTGCTGCGGTCGCTGCCGCTGCCGCGCAAGCTGGCCAGCATGGTCGAGGCCGAGTCCGGCTTCAACGACGCGCCCACCGTGATCCTGGTGCTGGTCTTCAGCGCCTCCGGTGGCCTGCCCGGCCCGTTCGCCATCGGCGGGCAGATGGTCTACCAGATCGCCACGGGCGCGCTCATCGGTCTGGGCGTGGCCCTGGTCGGCGTGGTGACGCTGCGCTACGTGGCGCTGCCCGCCACCGGGCTGTACCCGCTGGCATCCTTCGGTTTCGGCATCTGCGCCTTCGCCGCGGCGGGCGCGGCCAACGCCTCCGGCATCATCGCCGCCTACCTGTCGGGGATCGTGCTCGGCAACGCCGTGCTGCCGCACCGGGCCGCCACCCGGTCCTTCGCCGAGGGCGCGGGCTGGCTCGCGCAGATCGGGCTGTTCGTCATGCTCGGCCTGCTGGTCGATCCGAGCGAGCTGCTCGACGCGCTGCTGCCGGCGCTCGTCATCGGCGCCTTCCTGCTGCTGGTGGCCCGGCCGGTCTCGGTGCTCCTGTGCCTGGTGCCGTTCCGGGTGCCCTGGCGTGAGCAGGCGTTCATCTCCTGGGCGGGGCTGCGCGGGGCGGTGCCGATCGTGCTGACGACGTTCCCGATCGTGGCCCAGGTGCCCGGCGCGCTCGACCTGCTGCACATCGTCTTCGTGCTGGTCGTGGTGTTCACCCTGATCCAGGGGCCCGGCCTGCTCGGGATCACCCGCCTGCTCGGCCTGGTCAGGCCCGAGGAGGCCCGGGAGGTGGACATCGAGTCGGCGCCGCTCGACGTGCTCGACGCCGAGCTGCTCACGGTCTCCGTCCCCGAAGGATCGATGCTGCACGGGGTGGAGGTGTCGGAGCTGCGTCTGCCCCGTCCGGCGGTCATCAGCCTGGTCATCCGCGGCAGCTCCGCGCTCGTGCCCCTTCCAGAGTCCCGGCTGTACGAGGGCGACCAGCTGCTGATCGTCGCCACCTCCCGCACCCGCGACGAGGTCGAGCGGCGCCTGCGAGCCGTCGGCCGCCGCGGCCGGCTGGCCCGCTGGCACGGCGAGAGCGGCGATCCGGACCCCAGACCCGACCGACCCCACAAGAACAACGGAGGCAGAGGGAGATGGAGATCACACCGGCGACGGTCCCCGGAACCGGCCACATTTACCAGATCAGAACCAGAAGAGGTGACCGGCTCGCCTTCATCGATTACCACGACGGCCGACGCGCGCTGACCTTCTACGGCGAGGACGACTCCGACGACGTCGGCCGCACGGCCGAGCTGGAGCCCGACGAAGCCGACCGGCTCGCCGAGCTGCTGCACAGCCGGTCGCTCGACGACCGGCTGGCCGCGATCGAGCGCCGCCTGGCGGAGCTGACCGCCGGCCGCTGACGGCGGCCGGTCCGGCCGGGAGGGCCCGGGTCAGGCGGGCCCTCCCGGCCGCGCATCCGCTGCGCGGCCGGTCACGCAGACCGGCGCGTGGCAGGTTTCAGCGGACGCGTCCCGCGCCCGCACCGGCGGGAACCAGGGCGCGCAGCGCCCGCGGCGGGTGGACGCGGGTGTACAGGGCCGGCGTCCAGCCGGCGTCACCGCCGAGGCTCGCGCCGGCGGCGGCGTTGTGGGCGGCGACCAGATCGACCGGCCGGCCGTCGACCAGGTTGTCCTTCGCGGTGATCGCGGTGCCCTTGAACACGGTCAGCACCTTCTCGGCGGCGATGCCGTCGAACGCGTTGGCGTTCGCGTACACCTGCGACTGGAAGCCGACCCCGATGCTGTACACGTACGGGCCGCCACCCGTGAAGTAGTTGTTGTAGACGTGCACCTGGCCGAAGCGCACCCGCGGGGTCCGCTGGCCGAGCCCCTCGAAGTAGTTGTGGTGCACGGTCACCTTCAGCTTGTCCGCCTCCTGGTAGGAAGCGGGGTTGTCGGTGTTGCCGATCAGCGTCACCTTGTCGTGGTCGCTCAGGTGGTTCCACGACAGGGTCACGTAGTTCGAGCCGCGCACCACGTCGAGCAGCCCGTCGTGCACCTGGTACGGCCGGCCGAAGTACAGCGGCTGGTTCGCGTCCGGGTTGTCGCCGTCGTTCAGCGTGTTGTGGTCCAGCCACACGTGGGTCGAGCCGGAGATCTCGACGTTGTCGAAGGAGGCGTTCCAGTTGCCCTCCTCGCCGTCCGTCGGGTCCCACTGCGGGAAGCAGTCGGCCGTGTCGCTGATCGTGAGGTTGCGCACGATCACGTTGTCGGCGTTCCTGATCCGCAGGCCGAAGCTCTTCAGCGCGGCGTCGCGCCCCAGCCCGACCAGGGTGACGTTGGAGCCGACCGCGATGCTCACGTGCTCGCTCATGGCGTTGTACGAGGCGCGGCGCGCGTCCTCCAGCGGCCCTGACGGCGGGCTGGAGCGGCCCCACACGGCCGGGTCGTAGGCGGCCAGGTACGCCTCCAGGCTGTAGCCGCCGACGGCGTAGTCCGCGCAGGTCAGCGGGTTGCCCGCGGCGTCGGTGTCGGCGTCTATCGCGCCCTTCACGTACACGATCCGCGGCCGGTTGTCGGCCGGCCCGCCGAGCGCGGCGATCAGATCGGCCCTGGTGGAGACGACATGCACGTCCTCCGGGCGGGCGGCGGAACCGCCCGTGGTGCCGGTGCCGGCCGCCGCCCAGCCGTCCTTCTCGCCGAGAGTCTCGCGGCCCAGCCGGTACGGGTCGGGCCGGTCGTGGTGGTGGCGGACGGGGTTCCAGCCGTCGCGGCCCTTCAGGTAGTGGTGAGGGGTGAGGCGGGCGGCGTCCCGGGCGGAGAGCTGCGGCCTGTCCTCCCCGGCGGTGGCGCCGGGGCCGTGGTTGCGGTACTCGGACAGGCGCGCGTCCCGCCAGCTCAGGCCCGACATGTCGGTCCACGGGGCGTCCTTGAACTGCTGGCCCAGCCACGACTCGCGGACCAGCACCTGCCCGCGCGCCGTCGGCGACCCGCCCGCCGGCCACGGCCGGCCCAGGTGGTACGTCCCGGCGGGGGCGTCGCTGACCAGGTGGCTGCGGTGGATCAGGAACCCGTACGGGTTGGCCACCTCGGTGCTCGCGGCGGTGACGTAGCCGTTGTTGGCGGCGTCGCCCCGGTCCAGGGCCTTGATGACGCACCGGTCGAAGACGGCGGTGGCCCGGCCGAAGATGAAGTCCACGTCGCCTTCCACGTAGCAGTCGTGGAAGTACTGCCGGGCGGTCGCGCCCGCGCTCTCGGTGTTGGCGTAGAGCGTGTCCTGGTTGCCGATGAACCGGACGTTGTCGTACACCTGCCGGTCGCCGGTGGTGCGGACGGCGACGGCCTGGCTGGGGCCGTGCGCGGCCTCGTCGTAGGAGTTCTCGAACGTGAGGTCGCGCGCGGTGAAGTCGGGCGCGCTGATCACGTACGAGGCGCTGCCCGAGGTGCCGTACGGCCCGGAGCCGTCGGGCCGCTGGATCGTGGCGGCGGCGTCGAAGGTCAGCACCACCTTGGCGGGGTCGTCGGTGTCTCCTGCGAGGGTGATGTGCGGCTTGTCGGCGGGGATGACGACCTGCTGCTTGTAGGTGCCCTCGCGGACGAGGACGGTCACCGGCCTGGCGTTGCCGGAGGGCACGGCGTCCACGGCGTCCTGCACGGTGGTGTGGTCGCCGGAGCCGTCGGCGGCGACCACGATGACGCTCCTGGGCGGGGGAGCGGCGGCGGCGGGGGCGGCCGCCGCGATGATCATGACGGCGATCACCGGGGGGAGTGACAGAAGTCGCATGCGCAACCTCTCGTGAGGGTGGCAATCGGTTGCACGAAACGTTGACGTAGCTCTTCTGAAACGTCAATGGTTCCTAGTAAAACTGCACTGTTGCTGCGGCAAACGGTTGCAGCCCTGGCAGAACAAAAGCCCCCGCGCGGACGCGGGGGCCGGTGACGCTAGGGCTGCGGGTAACCGAGGGCGGCGGACAGCTCCTGGGCCGACTCCGCCACCACCTTGCCCATCTCCTCCAGGCGCGACTCCGGGGGCACGCGGGTCAGCGACATGCTGATGGCCGCGACGATGAGGCGGCGGTGGTCGCGCACCGGGGCCGTGATGCCCCCGGGGAGGTCGTCCAGCTCGACCGCGCTCACCACGTACCCGAACTCCCGGACGTGCGCCAGGTCGGCGAGCCACTGCTCCTCGTCGGCGATCGCCGAGTCCAGGCCGCCCGGCAGGGAGGCGTGCAGCAGCTCGCGCACGTGGTCCTGATGCCAGTCGGCGAGCAGCGCCCGCCCCGCGCCCGCCATGAGAACCGGCACCGCGACGCCTTCCCAGACCCGGTGGTACGCCCGTGACGAGGGGGCCGACAGCAGGGTGAGCACCTGCTCGCCGCGGAGCACGCACAGGTGGGTGTCCTCGTCGAAGGCGGACGCCAGCCTCCGCAGGCACGGCGCGGCCACCTGCGCCAGCCGGGCCTGCTGGGTGCGGGCCGCGAGCGCGAACAGCCGCCAGCCGAGCCGGTAGCGCCGGGTCAGCGGGTCGCGTTCGACCATGCCCTCGGCCTCCAGCGCGCGCAGCGCCCGTGACACCTGGCTCTTCTCCCGCCCCAGGCGTTGCGCGATCCAGCTCACGCCGAAGCCCTCGGCGTCACGTTCAGCGCCGTGACCAGCGAGAACGTCAAGGATCTCCAGGTCTCGGCGGAGACCCGCCGACGACACTGCCGGCCTCTCGGTCATGCTCATCCGTTCATAACAATGGTGTTGCGCTAGGTGCAACTAATTTTGCAATCACCGCAACACGGTCATACGTTTACATGCCAGTGCAAGAGTAAGCGAAGGCGGTTCTTTCATGACTTTCGGCGAGTACGTGGTCTCTCGATGGGGGACTCTCTCGCTGGCCGCTGCCGAACACGCCCTGGTCGTCGCCATCGCGATCGGCATCGCGACCGTGGTGGGGGTCGGCATCGGACTCCTCGGTTTCCAGGCCCCCAAGGTGCGCGGCGCCTCGCTGGCGCTGTCCGCGGGCATCCTCACCATCCCCTCGCTGGCACTGCTCACCCTGCTCATCCCGATCACCGGACTCGGCTGGGGGCCCACGCTCGTCGCGCTCACCGGGTACGCCTTTCTGCCGATCATCAGGAACACGGTGACCGGGCTGAACGGCGTCGACGCCGCCACCGTCGAGGCAGGCCGCGGGATGGGCCTGAGCGCCGCGAGGGTGCTGGTGAAGGTGCGGCTCCCGCTGGCCTGGCCGCTGATCCTGACCGGCGTCCGGGTCTCGGCCCAGATGCTCATCGGCATCGCGGCCATCGCCGCCTACGTCGACGGCCCCGGCCTCGGCACCCAGATCTTCGAAGGACTGGCCAGGCTCGGCTCGGTGAACTCGCTGAACGCGACGCTCGCCGGAACGCTCGGCATCGTGGTCATCGCGGTGCTCTTCGACGCGTTCTTCTTCGCCGTCCGCCAGCTGACCACCCCTAGGGGGCTTCGTGTTCGACCGTGATTCCGCAGGCGTCCGCATCGAGTTGCGGGGGCTGACCAAGCACTACCCGGGGCAGCCGGCTCCAGCGGTCGACAACGTCAACCTCGACATCCCGGCCGGTGAGCTGGTCGTCTTCGTCGGGCCGTCCGGCTGCGGCAAGACCACCACGATGAAGATGATCAACCGGCTGGTGGAGCCCACCGCCGGGGAGATCCGCATCGGCGGCGAGGACGTGCTCAACCTGCACCCCGACGAGCTGCGCCGGCACATCGGGTACGCCATCCAGCAGGTGGGGCTGTTCCCCCACCTGACCGTGGGCGAGAACGTGGCCCTGGTGCCCAAGCTGCTCGGCTGGCCCGCGGCCAAGGTCGCGGACCGGGTCGAGGAGCTGCTGTCGCTGGTCAACCTGGAGCCCGGCGCGTACCACGACCGCTACCCGCGCCAGCTGTCCGGAGGGCAGCAGCAGCGGGTCGGCGTGGCCCGCGCGCTGGCCGCCGACCCGCCGGTGATGCTGATGGACGAGCCCTTCGGCGCCACCGACCCGATCACCCGCGAGCACCTGCAGAGCGAGTTCGCCAAGCTGCAGAAGAAGCTGCGCAAGACGATCATCTTCGTCACGCACGACTTCGAGGAGGCGATCACGCTCGGCGACCGCATCGCGGTGCTGCGCGAGCGCTCGCACATCGCCCAGTACGACACGCCCGCCAACATCCTGGCCGCGCCCGCCGACGACTACGTGGCCGGCTTCATCGGCCAGGACGCCACGCTGAAGCGGCTGGCGCTGCTGACGGTGGACGACGTGCCGGCCGTCGGGCCCGTACCGTCGAGCAACGGGCTGCCGCGGGTGGACGCGGGCACCAGCCTGCGCGAGGCGCTGGACACCATGGTCGCCCACGGCAGCGACAGGTGCGCCACCCCGTCCGGGGTGCTCACCTACACCGCGCTGTGCGAGGCCGTGGGCACGGACGGCGCGAAGACCGGCCGCGAGGAGGTGGCGGCCGGTGACCGCTGACACGATCGCCATCGGCCGGGCCGGCGCGCCCGTCCGCGCTTCCGGACTGCGCCACGTGCTCACCCCGGCCGCGATCGCCGTCGTCCTGGTCGCCCTCTACGCCTGGGTGAGCACGCTGGAGCTCGACTCCATCGAGCGCCGCAGCCTCAACCGCGAGGTGATCGTCGCCAAGGTGATCGAGCACCTGCAGATGACCGTGGCGGCCACCGCCCTCGTGGTGATCATCGCGGTCCCGCTGGGCATCGTCGCCTCGCGCTCCAGGAACCGGTTCATCACCCCGGTCATCCTCACCGCGGGCAACCTCGGGCAGGCCGTGCCGTGCATCGGGCTGCTCGTGCTGGCCACGTTCGTGCTGGGCGTGGGCTTCCAGACGGCGCTGGTCGGCCTGGTCATCTACGCCGTGCTGCCGGTGCTGCGCAACACCATGGTCGGTCTGCAGCAGATCGACCCCGCGCTCGTCGAGTCCGCCCGCGGCATGGGCATGACCAAGGGCCAGGTGCTGCGCCGGGTCGAGCTCAAGCTCGCCGTGCCCGCCATCCTCGCCGGTCTGCGCACCGCCCTGGTGCTGACCGTCGGCGTCGCCACGCTCGGCGCCTTCGTGGCCGCGGGCGGGCTGGGCGAACTGATCATCAACGGGCTCAAGCTCAACCGGATGCCCGTCACCATCGTCGGCGGCGTGCTGACCGCGTGCATCGCCTTCTTCATCGACTGGCTGGGCAGCCTCGCCGAGAAGCTGCTCAAGCCCCGGGGCATGTGATCCCGCCGACTTCCCATCCCTCGAATCCCGATTTTTCGTAAGACCCCCACCGCGAGAGGTGTTTTCACGTGTTTTCCCGCCCCGTCCGCCGCAAGTTCGCCGTGCTCGCAGCAGCGGCCCTGACCCTGACAGCGGCCGCCGGGTGCGGTGGCGGCGGAAGCGCCGTCGAGGCGTCCAGCGCAGGCACCGAGCTGGAGGGCGCCTCGTTCGTCGTCGGCTCCAAGGACTTCACCGAGAACATCGTGCTCGGCAAGATCGCCGTGCAGCTGCTCAAGGCGCACGGCGCCGAGGTCGAGGACAAGACCAACCTGGGCGGTACGGTCACCAACCGCAAGGCGCTGCAGGCCGGTGAGATCGACCTGTACTGGGAGTACTCCGGCACCGGCTGGATCGAGCACCTGAAGAAGACCGAGCCGATCCAGGACTCCGCCGAGCAGTTCAAGGCCACCGCGGAGGCCGACCTGGAGCAGAACCAGATCCGCTGGATCGGCCCGACGCCGCTCAACAACACCTACGCCCTGGCCATCCGCTCGGAGAAGGCGCAGGAACTGGGCGTCAAGACGGTCTCCGACGTGGCCGAGCTGGCGAAGACCAAGCCGGAGGAGGTCACGATGTGCATCGAGACCGAGTTCTCCACCCGCGACGACGGCCTGCCCGGCCTGACCAAGAAGTACGGCTTCGAGATGCCCAAGGACCGGATCGCGCTGCTGGACACCGGCGTCGTCTACACCGAGACGGACAAGGGCGAGACCTGCAACTTCGGCGAGGTGTTCACCACCGACGGCCGCATCGCCGCGCTCGACCTGACCGTGCTGGAGGACGACAAGAACTTCTTCCCGATCTACAACGCCGCGGTCACCGTCAAGGACGACCTGTACAAGAAGCACCCGGCCCTGGAGCAGGTGCTGAACCCGGTCATCGCCAAGCTGGACGACGCCACCATGCAGGCGCTCAACGCCCAGGTCGACGTGGACGGCAAGGAGCCCGGCACGGTCACCGCCGAATGGCTGGAGCAGAACGGCTTCCTCGGCAGCAGCAGCTGACCGGCCGACCGCAGCGGACGTGAGCCGGGGCGCTCGTACGGATGATCGTCTCACCGTGAAGGGCCCGGGCGCGCGCGTCCGGGCCTTCGGCGTTCCCTCCCGGCTCCGAAAGTTTCAGAGCCGCGGCGCATCCCTTACCCTCGTGAGTCGGCGTCGCGGAAGAGCCGGCCCGCATGGGCGTCGGCTCCGGCCGCGCCGCCGTGAGTCGGCGTCGCGGAAGAAGGGAGCCGGCCGGATGCCTCACGCGGCGAGACGTACGGTCACGCTGCGCGACGTGGCGGCGGCCGCCGGGGTCTCGGTGGCGACCGCGTCACGGGTGCTGGGCGGCAGCTCGCGCGCCGTCGCCCCCGAGTACGAGCGGCGCGTCCTGGCCGCGGCGGAGGCCCTGCGCTACACCGCGGACGCGGCGGCGCGCGCCATGCGGCGGGGGAGCGAGGCGATCACGCTCGTCACCGACGACCTGACCACCCCTGCCATGGGCGTCGTCGTGTCCGCGATGGAGCGCCAGGCCAGGATGACCGGCGTGTTCGTGACCGTCTCCGCCACCCACGGCGCCCTGGAGCGGCAGCTCGAAACGGTGCGCCTGCTGCGCGCGCTGCGGCCGCGCGCGCTCGTGCTGACCTCCTCCCGGTTCCGCGCGAACGCGCTCGACGACCGCCTGACGGACGAGTTGCGCGCGTACGAGCGAGCGGGCGGGCGGGTGGTGATCGTCGGCGTGACGGACCGGGCGTTCGACTCGATCGCCTTCGACGACCACGGCGCGGGCCGGGTGATGGGGACCCATCTGGCCATGACCGGCCACCGGCGGGTGGCGATCCTGGCCGGCCCCGAGGACCGGGCGAACTTCGCCGCCAGGGTCGCGGGCTGCGCCGAGGGCCTGCGCCGGGGCGGGGTGCCCGCCCGCCAGGTGCGCGTCGTGCCCTGCGAGGCCGGCAGGGACGGCGGGTACGCGGCGGTCCGGCGGCTGATCAGGAGCGGGCCGCCGGATGCGGTCGCGGCGGTCAGCGACGTCCTCGCGATCGGCGCCCTGGCGGCCCTCCGCGAGGCCGGGGTGCCCGTCCCCGCCGAGGTGTCGGTGGCGGGCATCGACGACATCCAGCTCGCGGAGGACGTGACGCCGAGGCTGACGACGGTCGCGCTCCCGCTGGCCCACGTCGGCGCCGAAGCCATCCGCCTGGCGCTCAGGGAGACCCCCGAACCCGAACACCTGACGGTCCAGGGCACCCTCGTCATCCGCGGAACCACCCGCCCCTGACCCGCGGGAACCGTTCCCCGCCGAGGCTTCCGCCCGCCCCGAGGCGGGCGTCGCGGTCCGGCTGAATGCCCCTTGACGGTGAAGTCCGGGAAAAGGCAGACTGCGGAATGCGTTTTCCCGGCGCGCGCCCCCCACGCCCCCGAAGGGTCACATGTCTCAACGCAGCTACCGGTCCGCGATCGTCGGCACCGGCGGGATCGCCACCGCCCACGCACAGGCCGTCGCCGGGTCCGGCGGGCGGGCGCGCCTCGTCGCGGCCGTCGACGTCGACCTCGGCAGGGCCGAGACCTTCGCCGCCACCTGGCAGGTTCCCCGCACCTTCACGACTCTGACCGAGCTGCTCCGCGAGGAGCCGGTCGACCTGGTCCACCTCTGCACCCCGCCCCTCCTGCACGCCCCGCTCGCGCTCGAATGCCTCGAAGCGGGCGTCACGGTGCTCGTCGAGAAGCCGCCCACCCTCTCCCTGGCCGAGCTCGACACGCTCGCCGAGGCCGAGAGCCGCTCGACGGCCCACATGGCGACCGTCTTCCAGCACCGCTTCGGCCCCGGCGCGGCCCGGCTGCGCCGCATGCTGGACGGCGGCGAACTGGGCCGCCCGCTGGTCGCCACCTGCCTGACCCAGTGGTACCGCGGCGACGCCTACTTCGAGGTCCCCTGGCGCGGCACCTGGGCCTCGGAAGGCGGCGGCCCCACCATGGGCCACGGCATCCACCAGTTCGACCTGCTGTTCTCCGTGCTCGGCCCATGGCGCGAGGTCAGCGGCCTGGCCGTCCGCCAGGCGCGCGACACCGAGACCGAGGACGTGTCGATGGCCATGGTCACGTTCGAGAGCGGCGCGGTCGCCTCGGTGGTCAACTCGGTGCTGTCGCCGCGCGAGACGTCCGTGCTCCGCTTCGACTTCGAGCGCGCCACCGTCGAGCTGGAGCACCTGTACGGCTACACCGACGCCGACTGGAGCGTCACCCCCGCCCCCGGCTGCGAGGACGTGGCCAAGCGCTGGTCGGCCGAGGGCCGCAGCGCCGATTCCAGCGGCCACCACGGCCAGCTCGCGGCGGTGCTCGACGCGCTCGACCGGGACGAGGCGCCGCCGGTCACGCTGGCGGACGCCCGCGTGACGATGGAGTTCGTGGCCGCCCTGTACGCCTCCGCCTTCACCGGCGAGCGGATCACGCGCGGGCAGGTCGGCCCCGGCAGCCCGTTCGCCCGGCGCATGGACGGCACCGGCGCCCCCTGGGAAGGAACGGACAGGTGACCACCCTCCAGGCCGTCCACACGCTGGGCCGGTCCGTCGCCGTCACAGCCGGGGACGTCGAGCTGTTCGCCTACGTCTACCGTCCCGACACGCCCGTCCTGGAGTCGCCCAAGCCCTACCTGCACCCGGTGCGCACCCTGGGCGGCGACGTGGTGTCGCTCTACCGGCCGCACGACCACGTCTGGCACAAGGGCATCGCCTGGTCGCTGCCGCACGTGGGCGAGCACAACTTCTGGGGCGGGCCCACGTACGAACGCGGGCGCGGCTACGTACAGCTCGACAACAACGGCAGCGCCGTGCACCGCGAGATGACCGCGCTCGGCGCGGACGGCGGGCGCGCCGGTCTGGCGCACCGGCTCGACTGGATCTCCCAGGCGGGGCGGCCGGTGATCGAGGAGCGGCGCTCGCTCACGGCCACCGTGCTGGACGAGACGACCTGGGCGCTGGTCTTCGGCACGGCCATGACGAACGTGTCAGGCGGGCCGCTCGACTTCGGCTCCCCGACCACCAAGGGACGCGAGAACGCCGGTTACGGCGGGCTGTTCTGGCGCGGCCCGCGCTCGTTCACCGGGGGGATCATCCAGTCGCCGTCCGGGGCGGGCGGTGACGAGCTGCGGGGGACGCGGGCCGAGTGGTTCGGCTTCCGCGGGCGTCACGACGAGACCGGCGGCTGGTCCACGATCGTCATGGTGGACGACGCGGCCAACCCTCAGCACCCGCCGCGGTGGTTCGCCCGCAGCGAGATGTTCGCCTGCCTGTGCCCGGCGCCGTTCTTCGGCGAGGAGCTGCGGGTCGAGCACGGCCGCACGCTCGCCTTCCGGTACGCGGTCGTGATCGCCGACGGAGACCGGGGCGACGAGGGCAGCGCGCTGCTGGCCGAGCGGGGCCGCGCGGTGCTGGCCGACGTGCCGGCCGACGTGTGGGCCGACGTGCCGGCCGACGTGTCCGCCGCCTTGGCGCCGCCGGGTGGGGCCGTCGCATGACGGCGTTTCCCGGCGGCACCTCCGTCTCCCGGCTGTCGGTCTACACCGGCGCGTGCGCCGACGGGCTCGAAGGCGGCACCCCGCACCTGCACACCGCCTCCACCGAGGCCTACGTCGTCACCGGCGGGCGCGGCGCGCTGCAGACGCTCGACATGAACGGCCTGCGCGAAACGGAGCTGACCGCGGGGACGACCGTGTGGTTCACGCCGGGCACCATCCACCGGGCCGTCAACCGGGGCGGCCTGGAGGTGGTCGTCGTCATGCAGAACGCCGGGCTGCCCGAGGCGGGCGACGCCGTCATGACGTTCCCGCCGGAGGTGGTGTCCGACCGGGACGCCTACCAGGAGGCGGCCGGGCTGCCCGCCGGCGGGGAGGAAGCGGCCGTGGCGCGGCGGCGTGACCTCGCCGTCGAGGGGTTCCTCCGGCTGGCCGAGAGCGCCCGCGCCGGCGACTACGGGCCGCTGCTGCGCTTCTACGACAGCGCCGTCGCCCTGGTCCGGCCCAAGGTCGCGGGGTGGCGGCGCATCTGGGAGACCACGGTCGCCGCGGGGACCCGCGACACCGCCGAGGTGCTCGACGCCCTAGGCCGCGGCGACGGCATCCACCTGCGGCACGCCATGCTCCTGGAGGCGCCGCCGCAGGAGCGCTGGGGCATGTGCGGCCACCTGCGCGCCCACGACGTCACCCGCCCCATCGTCCACGCCCCCGTCCATCCCTCCACGCACCCACCCGTCAAGCCCTCCGCGCACTCACCCGTCCCTCAACCCACGCACCCACCCGCTCACGCGCCCGTCTCTGAACCCGCGCATCCACCCGTCTCTGAACCTGCGCACCCACCCGTCAAGCCCTCCGCGCACTCACCCGTCTCTCAACCCGCGCACTCACCCATCGATCCACCCACGCACTCACCCGCCGATCCACCCGCGCACGCGCCCGTCCATCCGCCCGTGCGCCCGGCGTCCGGCCGTGATGCCTGACGGGGCCGAGGGGCCGGGCGCGGTGACCCTGCATGACGTGGCGCGGGAGGCGGGGGTCTCCGTCGCCACCGCGTCCCGCGCGCTCAACGGCAGCGCGCGCAACGTCCGCACCGAGAACGCCTCCCGGGTCCGGGCCGCCGCGGCCAAGCTCAACTACCGGCCGCACCTGTCGGCGCAGGCCATCGCCAGGGGCCAGACCAGGACCGCGGCCCTGGTCGTGGGCGACGTGGCCGACCCGTACTTCTCCGCCATCGCCGCCGGCGTCACCGAGGCCGCGGAGGCGGCCGGGCTGATCGTCACCATGGCGGTGGCCGGCCGTTCACCCGAACGCGAGCTGGAGATCATCCGCACGCTGCGCGGCCAGCGACCCCGCCTGATCGCCGTCGCGGGCAGCCGCATCGACGGCGCCGCGACCAGGGCCGCGCTCTCCGGCGAGCTGGAGGCGTACCGGTCCGCCGGTGGCCGGGTCGTCATGATCAGCCAGCGCGACCTGCCGTTCGACACGGTGACCATCGACAACGCGGGCGGCGCGTACCAGCTCGCCCGCGCGCTGGCGGCGGCCGGTTACCGGCGGTTCGCGCTGTTCCGCGCGCCCGCCACCGTGCGCACCTCGCGTGACCGGTGCGCCGGCTTCCTGGCGGGACTGCGCGAGCTGGGCCTGGCCGTCGAGGACCGGTTCGTGGTCGAGACCGAGTTCACCCGCGCCGGCGGCTACGAGGCCGCGCGCCGTCTCGCCGAGCGCGGCCTGGACGGGGTGGAGGTGGTCTTCGCCGTCACCGACGTGATGGCGATCGGCGCCATGTCCGCCTTCCGCGACGCCGGCCTCGTCCCCGGCAGGGACATCGGCGTCGCGGGTTTCGACGACATCGACTCCGCCGTGGACGTGACCCCCGCGCTCACCACCGTGGCCGTGCCGCTGCGCGAGGTGGGGCTCACCGCGATGCGGGTCGCCCTGTCGGACGACCCGGGGCCGGTGAGCGTGCAGACCTCGACGACGGTGCTGCTCCGCGAGAGCACCCCGGTACGCTCCCGGACCCGCTGATGTCTCCGGCCGTGCTGCAAGAAAAGGGGTACGGTGCCCTGACGGTGGCAGAAAGGCAGACATGCGGAAATTTGTGATCATGGGGGTGCAGGGGAGCGGCAAGGGGACGCAGGCGGCGATGCTCTGCGACGATCTCGACCTCGTGCACATCAACGTGGGCAACATCTTCCGCTGGCACGTCAAGAACCACACCAAGATCGGCGCCCAGGTCCGCCGCCTCGTCGCGGCCGGTGAGCTGGTCGGCGACGACCTGGTGGAGGACGTCGTGCGCGAGCGGCTCCAGCAGCACGACTGGAACTTCGGCTTCGTCGTCGACGGCTTCCCGCGCAACCGGCGGCAGACCGAGTTCTTCCTGGAGAGCTACGACATCGACGGCGTCATCCTGCTCGACCTGCCGGACGACGAGGTGCGCCGCCGGGTGCTGGCCCGCCGCCTGTGCTCGCGCTGCGGCATGGACTACAACCTCATCGCGCACCGCCCCGAGACCGAGGGCCGGTGCGACGTGTGCGGCGGCGAGCTGGTCACCCGAGCCGACGACACGCCGGAGGCCCTGGCCCGGCGGCTGCGCGACTACCACGGCAAGACCGACCCGGTGATCGACCTGTTCCGCCGCAAGGAGTACGTGGTGGTGGTCGACGCGCGTGACGACCAGGCGACGGTCCAGCAGACGATCAGGGACCGCCTCGGGCTGCCCGCCTACCGCGCCGGTTCGAGGACCTGAGCCGGGAACGGTCATCAGGTGGCCGCGCCGGGCGCGCTCTCGTGCCCCGGGAGGCCGCGGGTGCGGCGGCGGGCCTTCATCTCTGCCTCGTAGACGTGCGTGCGCCCGCCCACCAGCCGGTCGCGGGCCTCCGCCTCCAGCCGCTGGAACGTCGCGTAGTAGCCGGCGTCGTACTCCTCGACGACCTGGAACGTCCACCGGCCTTCCAGCACGTTCAGCCCGATCAGCTCCCGTTCGATGCGCCCGGCCAGCTCGCCGTGCCCGGCGCCGCGCAGCAGCTCGGCCACCTCGTCGAGGGCGTTGTCGGCGCCGCCGGTGAGCTGGTGGAAGGCGTAGAGGTGGCCACGCGCCCGGTGGATCTTCTCCAGGGCCTCGCTGAACAGGCCGAGCGCCTCGACGACCTCGTCGGTCACGCCCGGCGGCCGCCGGTGCGCGGGGTCGGGGTCTCCGCTGACGTGCTGATCTGCCATGTCCTGGCGCTACCCGCTAGAGGCCCGCCAGCACGTCCGGCCGGTTGGTGATGATGCCGTCCACCCGGTACGAGACGAGCCGCCGCATGATCTCCGGATCGTCCACCGTCCAGGTGAAGACCTGCATGCCGAGCTCCTGGACCGCCTCCACGTAGCCGGGGGTGAGGTCCCGGTACGGCGGGTTGACCTGGCCGGCGAACTCGGCGAGCCCCGCCAGCTCGTCTGCCGTGGGCGTGCCGAGCAGGCCGACCGGCACGTCCGGCATCAGCCGGTGGAAGGTCCGCATCGAGTCCCAGTCGAACGACTCCACCACCACCGGGCCCGGCCACGAGCGGCGCAGCTCCAGCACCGTGCGGCGTTCGATGCCGGGATAGAGCTCCGGGGCCTTGATCTCCAGCAGCAGGCCGAGGCCGGTGCGGTTCATCGCCTTCAGCGCCTGCCGGAGGGTCGGCACCCGCGTGCCCGCGAACGAGGGGCCGAACCACGAGCCGGCGTCCAGCCGGCGGATCTCGGCCAGGGTGAAGTCGCCCACCTGCCACGGCGACCGGTCGGGGAACACGGACTCCACGTCGGTGGTGCGGGTGAGCGTGGTGTCGTGCATGAGGATCAGCGCGCGGTCCTTGGTCTCCTGGACGTCGAGCTCGAACATGTCGGCGCCCTGCCGGGCGGCCAGCTTGAGAGCGCCGATCGTGTTCTCGGGAGCGTAGGCGGAGGCCCCGCGGTGGGCGACGTTGGAGACCCCGGCGGGCGGCGCGGCCCCGGCCGGGACGGTGAACGGGCTGGTGACCAGGCTGGTGACCATGGCCAGGGCCACCAGGACGGTCATGAGGACGGTGCGTGTGCTTCGGGACATGGGTCTCCTCGATAGCGGGGAGTCGCCTACGCACCGAACATGACGTGCCGTCATGACGAAGTGTTGACGCGGAAGTGGACGTCCGATGGACCTTGCGGATCAGCTCTCCGTCAAGAGCGACCGCACCACGTACCTCATCGTGGCCCAGACCACGTACAGCAGCGGCGCGAGCGCCAGCAGCAGGCCGAGCACCGGCTTGAGCAGCACCACCGCGACCGCGAGCGCGAGCACCGCGAGCGTCGGCGCCGTCAGGTACCAGCGGCGCGCCACCAGGTACAGGCACGGCCGGACCAGCTCGCGCACCCGGCGCGGCGACTCCGCCACCACCACCAGCACCGCCACCGTCACGGCCACGACCAGCGCGGCCCCGGTGGCGAAGAACGGCACCAGGGCCGCACCCCACGAGGTGCCGGCGACCACCACCGCGTCGAGCGCGAGCACGCTCACCGCTACCGTGCCCGCCAGCCACGCGGCCAGCGCGCGCGTCGCGGCCCGCCGATAGCCGGACCAGAAGGCGCGCAGCACCGCCGTCGAGCCGTCGTCCAGCAGGGCGAAGCACCGGAACGCGCCCGCCAGCGCCGGCGCGCACACCGCCGACAGCACCGCGAAGAACGGCCACGACAGCAGCGGGTCGCGCACCAGCGCCAGCGCGGCCAGCAGCGGCGCGCACGACAGCGCCAGCAGCACGTTCGTCATCAGCCCGACGTAGACGGTGCCGAAGACCTTTTCGTACGTCTCCTGCCGAGCCGGACGCAGCAGGCCGCGGACCGCGCTCATCCCTTCAGCCCGCTCGTCGCGATGCCCTGGATGAAGTAGCGCTGCCCGAACAGGAAGATGACCATGACCGGCAGCACCGACAGCACCGCGCCCGTCATGATCATGGCGTAGTCGGCCTGGTACTGCCCGACGAAGGAGCGCAGGCCGAGCTGCACGGTCCACAGCTCGTTGCTCGTCAGGTAGATGAACGGCCCCATGTAGTCGTTCCAGGTGCTGACGAACGTGAGCAGGGCCAGGCTCGCCAGCGCCGGCTTGGAGAGCGGCAGGATGATCCGCCGGTAGATGCCGTACTCGCTGAGCCCGTCGATCCGCGCGGCCTGACACAGCTCGTCCGGGATCGACATGTAGTACTGCCGCATCAGGAAGACGCCGAACGCGCCGAACGCCTGCAGCAGGATGATCGACAGGTGCGTGTTGATCAGGTCGGCCCGCTGCATCATGATGTACTGCGGCACCATGTAGGCCTGCCACGGCACCGCGATCGTGGCGATGTAGGCCAGGAAGAGCCCGTCCCGGCCGGGGAAGCTCACCTTGGAGAAGCCGTAGGCGGCGAAGCTGCCGGTCAGCACCTGCAGAAACGTGATGACGACCGACAGGTAGAGCGAGTTGCCCAGGTAGGTCGCCATCGGGATCTGCTCCCAGATCTCCACGTAGTTCGACCAGCGGAACTCCCGCGGGATCCACTCGATGGGGATCGTGAAGACCTCGTTGTTCCGCTTCAGCGACGAGGTGACCATCCACCCGAGCGGCAGCAGCACCAGCAGCGTCACCGCGACGAGCGACACGTACGCCAGCGTCCTGCGGAAGATCCTGGGCCCGCGCGGCGGCGGGCCGGCCTGGCTCGCGCCGGGGCCGGCGGCCGGGGGAGCCTCGCGCAGCGTGGTCATCAGGAGCTCCTCCGTTCGTTGATGCGGAACTGGACGACGGTCACGGTGAACACCAGGAGGAACAGCACCAGCGCGATCGCCGACGAGTAGCCGAACTCGCCCTCCCTGATGCCCTCACGGAAGATGAGCTGGGCCAGCACCAGCGTGCTGCGGCCCGGCCCGCCGTCGGTCATGACCACGATCAGGTCGAGCACCTTGAAACTCTGGATGGTCAGCATGACCAGCACGAAGAACGTGGTCGGCCGCAGCGACGGGAGCGTGATGCGCCAGAACCGCTGCCAGGCGTTGGCCCCGTCGACCATGGCGGCCTCGTAGTACTCCTTGGGGATCGTCTGCAGACCGGCCAGATAGAGCACCATGTAGTAGCCCATGTCACGCCACACGCTGGTGGCGATGACCGCGGGCATCGCCCAGTCGGTGCTCGCGACCCAGCGCGGCGGGTCCTGGACGCCGATCGCCTCCAGGAACAGGTTGACCGGCCCCGCCGTGGGGTTGAACAGCATGTTCCAGACCACGGCCACCGCGACCAGCGAGGTGACGTACGGGAAGAACGCCGCGGTGCGGAAGAACTCGACGCCGCGCAGCCTGCGGTTCAGCGCCATGGCCAGCCCGAGGGCGGCGGCGAGGGTCAGCGGGATGTGGCCGGCCGAGTAGTAGATGGTGTTGCGGAGCGCCACGTGGAAGTTCTCGTCGTTCCACAGCCGCGCGAAGTTCTCCAGCCCCACCCATTCGGGGTCGTTGGCGGAGTCCCATTCCATGAACGCCAGCGCGAACGCGGCGAGCACCGGGACGAGCGTGAACAGGGCGAAACCCAGGAAGTTCGGCAGGATGAAGCTCCACCCGATCAGGGTGTCGCGCCAGGCCCGCCGGCGGCGGGGCGTCTGCGATCCGCCCGGCGCCGGGTGCGTCATTACGTGCGCCATGGTGTCCCTCTGTGAATCCTTTCGCGAAAGACTCCTTCGCGAACCTGATGCGGGAGCGGCGGGCGCCCCCCTGCGCCCGCCACGGCGTCCCTTAGTTGAGGACTTCGCTCTTGACGCGGTCGCTCATCGACTTGATCCCCTCGGCCACCGACTTGTCGCCGACCATGATCAGCTGGTGCTCCTCGTTGAGGATGGTGTCGACGTCGGAGGTCTTGTCGCTCACCGGCATCTCCAGCACGACCTTGTCCGGCTCGAACGCCTTCTTCGACAGGTCGTCGGCCGGCATGCCCTTGAGGCCGAAGTACGCCTCGGTGATCGCCGGGTCCTGCAGCGCGGGCACCACGCCCACCTTGGTGATCGCCTCCGCGCCGGCCTTGCTCGCGGCGAACTGGACGAACTTCCTGGCCAGGTCGGCGTTCTCGCTCCGCTTGTTCACCGCGAACGCCGTCGGCGAGCCGAACGTGGTGACGTCGGTGGCGCCCGGCCGCTGCGGCATCGGGGCCAGCGCCCAGTCGACCTGGCTCTCGCCCTTCTCCTTGGCCTCGAGGATGCCGGAGATGTACCAGGTGCCCATGGGCATCATGGCCGTCGCGGCGGTCTCGAACATGGTCCGGTAGTCGGCCTGCTGGGCCGTGGCGGTGCCGAAGTCCAGCGCGTTGCCGCCCTTCTGCAGCGACAGCGCCATGTTGTACTGGTCGGCGAAGAAGTTGTAGTCGCCGCTGAGCTGGTCGCCGCCGGTCTGGGCCGCCGAGATCGCCTGGATCACCGACCGCCAGGTGTGGTGGTAGGTGCCGTAGACCTTCTGGTTGCCGTCGCCCTGGCTGAGCTGCTGGGCGTACTTGGCGTAGTCGTCCCAGGTGATGGGGCCGTCGAGCTTGATGTTCGCCTTGTCGAACATGGCCTTGTTGTAGTAGAGCAGCCAGAAGTCCTGGCGGTACGGCAGCGCGAAGTAGCTGTCGTTGACGTTGAAGGCGTCCAGGCCGGCGAGCTTGGAGGTGTCGGTCGACTTGACCATGTCCGTGATGTCGAGGAGCTGCCCGCGGGCGGAGTAGCGCGAGTAGTCCGTCACGTTCTTCATGGTGATCACATCGGTCTTGTCGCCACCGGCCAGCATCGTGGTGACCTTCTCGGGATAGTCGTCCGCGAGAATGTCGGCCGGCTTCACCGTGACCCCGGGGTTCGCCTTCTCGAAGGCGTCGAACAGGGCGGTGAACTCCGGCGTCTTGGCGAGGTTCCACACGGTGATCGTGAGGGTGGTGCTCCCGCCGCCTTCGGCGGTCTCACCGGAGCCGCCGCCACCGCACGCGGCGACCGCGAGGGCGAGCGCGGCGGCCACTCCCGCGGTCTTCACAAGATGGCGGCGCACTCTGGCCTTGGGGGGGTTCGAAGGGATCATTGATCCGGTCTCCTTCCATGAAGCCGGGCTCAGGCGCTCACGCTGATCTCGTCGGCTGTGACCGGCGCCCGTGGCGGCAGGCCGGACAGGTAGCGTTCGAGCTCGTCGAGGGCGCTCTCACTCATCCGCCGGGTCTCTGATCCCAGAGATCCGGCGACGTGGGGGGTGATCATGACGTTGTGCAGGTCGTACAACGGCGAGTCGGCAGGCAGCGGCTCCGGGTCGGTGACGTCGAGGATCGCGTCGAGCCGCCCCGTCACGCACTCGCTCTCCAGAGCGGCGGTGTCGAGCACGGACCCACGCGCCGTGTTGATGACGGTCGCGCCGTCCCTCAGCAGGGCGAGCTCCGCCGCCCCGATCAGGTGACGCGTTTCGGGCAGCGCGGGCACGTGCAGGGTGAGCACGTCGCAGCGCCGCAGCAGGTCGGGCAGCTCGACCAGCCTGCCGCCGGCCGCGCGAACCTCGGCCGGGTCGGCGTACGGGTCGGCCACCAGGATGTCGACCTCCAGGCCGCGCAGCCTTTCGGTGACCCTGCGGCCCACCCGCGAGAAGCCGACGACACCGATCGTGCGCCCGCGGTTGGACAGCTCGCCGCGCCCGGCCGCGTAGGACCAGTCGTCGCGATGTTTGCGCGCGTCGTGGGCCAGGAACGGGGCCTTCTTGCCCGCGAAGATGATCGCGGCGAGGGTGAACTCGGCGACCGGTATCGCGTTCTCGTCGGCGGCGTTGGTCACGAGTATCCCGCGCCGCCATACCTCGTCGGTGACGAAGGAGCGTACCGTGCCCGCGCAATGGAAGATCGCCCGGAGCTCCGGCGCACCGGCCAGCAGCTCCTTCGTCAGCGGCGGGCAGCCCCACGAGGTGACGAGCACCTCGACCTCGCGCAGCCTGCGCCGTACGAGCGGGTCGTCGAAGTTCATGGTCGAGATAGGATCGGTGAGTTCGACGAGTTCGTGCAACCGTCGTAACTGCGGTTCCTGAAACTGCACCCCGAAGTGCGCAGGATCCATGACCAGCAGGGCCTGTGGTCGACGACGGTCTCTCACCCGGGTCCTTTCGGCAGCAAGCGCTTACCAGTGTCGCTGATCATGTCCGATCATTTCAATCACGTCAAGATCTCTTCAGGGCGCTATGCGATCGTTATCGATCGTCAAGGTCAGGCTTGGCGGCGCATTTCGGCGTGAAGGCTGATCGAAGTGAGCGCTTTTGATCAGTGTTTGCTTGACGTGTTCGCTCGGTGATGCCAGCATCGCCTGAACTCATCGCTGACTGGGGAGGCCCGATGCGCTGGCTGCGGGAGCTGGACGACCGGAAACTCTCGCCCCACACCGGCTGGACCCGCGACCACTGGGCGGCGCTGGCCGACCACCTCCTGCTGTCGGCGCGGCGCCACGCGTCCCCCTCGCACGCGCGGATCTCCTTCCCCGGCGAGCCGGGCGGCTACGGCCCCGACGTGGACGGGCTGGAAGGGTTCGCGCGCACGTTCCTGGCCGCCGGGTTCCGGGTGGCCGGCGAGGGCGGCCGCGACCCGCACGGCCACCTGGAGTGGTACGCGCGCGGCCTGGCCGCCGGCACCGACCCGGGCTCCCCCGAGCGCTGGGTGCGGCTGGACGAGCACGACCAGGCCAAGGTCGAGGCCGCCTCCATCGCGCTGGTGCTCCACCTGACCAGGCCGTGGCTGTGGGACCGGCTCGACGAGGGCGTCCGGGAGCGGGTGGTCGCCTATCTGGCCCCGGCGATCGGGTCCTGGTATCCGCCGATCAACTGGGTGTGGTTCCAGATCGTGGTCGAGCAGTTCCTCGCCTCGGTCGGCGGGCCGTGCTCTCCCGCCGACATCGAGGCCGGGCTCGCGCTCACCGACGGGTTCGCCCGCGAGCAGGGCTGGTACGCCGACGGCGACAAACGCGCCTACGACCACTACGTCGGCTGGGCGCTGCACTTCTACCCGCTGCTGTGGACCGAGATGGCCGCTGGCGACCCGGCCGCCGACACCCGCCGCCCCGCCTACCTGTCCAGGCTGGAGCGCTTCCTGCGCGACGCCGTCCACCTCGTCGGCGCCGACGGGTCGCCGCTCATCCAGGGCCGCAGCCTCACCTACCGGTTCGCCGCCGCCGCCCCGTTCTGGGCGGGCGCCAGGGCCGGGGTCGGGTCGCCCGGCCTGCTGCGCCGCGCCGCCTCCGGCATCGTCCGCCACTTCGCCGAGCGCGGCGCCCCCGATGACGACGGCCTGCTGACGCTCGGCTGGCACGGCCCGTGGCGGCCGATCGCCCAGTCCTACTCCGGCACCGGCTCGCCCTACTGGGCCGCCAAGGGCCTGTACGGCCTGGCGCTGCCCGCCGACCACCCCGTGTGGACCGCCGTCGAGGAGCCACTGCCGGTGGAGGAGGGCGACTTCCAGCTCGCGATCCGGTCACCCGGCTGGCTGGTCTCCGGCACCCGCGCCGACGGCGTCGTCCGCGTCGTCAACCACGGCACCGACCACGCGCTGCCCGGCGACCAGCTGTCCGACTCCCCGCTCTACGCCCGCCTGGGTTACTCCACCGCCACCTCGCCCGTCCTGGCCGGCCCGCACGCCGCCGACCCGCTCGACCAGTCGGTCACCCTCCTCGACCCGTCGGGCCGGCCCAGCCACCGCACCGGCTTCGACGCCCTCCTCGCCGACCGCCTCCCCACCGGCACCGCGCTCGGCGCCTCCCGCTGGCGGGCCCACTGGGTCGAGCCCGGCCTGGACGCCCCGGACCACGGCTCGGGCCGCGCCGGCGCCGTCACCCCCGGCCCGACGCTCACGGTCGTGTCCGCGCTGCGCGGCCCCTGGGAGGTCCGGCTCGTCCAGGTGGCCGCCCCATGCACGTCTCCTTTGCGGATCGGCGGCTGGCCGGTCTCGTCGGCCTCCGACTCCCTGATCGTCCCCGGCCCCGGCCTCGACCTGGCGGACGTCACCCGCGCCGACGACGCCACCCCGCTGTCCCCGGAGACCTTCATCCCCTGGTGCGGCACCACCACCGCCGCCGAGCCCGGCCGCTGGTACGTCGCCGGCGTCCACCTCGGCACGGCCGCCTCCCCGGCCCCCGAGATCGCCTGGACCGCCACCACCGGCCGCATCACCTGGCCGGACGGCGTCACCGACACCCTCGACCTTCCCGCCCTCCTCCGCTGACGGGACGGCGGTCAGGCGGAGGAGGAGCGCACGATCAGCCGGGGCTCGACGACCACGCGGTGGGCCGGGCGGTGCGGGTCCCGGTCGGCCAGGCGGGCCGCCAGCAGCGCGAACGCCGCGCGCCCGATGGCCGCCTTCGGCGGACGCACCGCCGACAGCGGCGGGTCGCACAGCTCGGCCACCTCGTCGTCGTACGTGACCACCCCCAGGTCTCCTGGCACCCGCAGGCCGCGTTCCTGGCAGCGCTCGACCAGGCCGATCGCCTCCGGATCCGGATGGACGAGCAGCGCCGTGGTGCCCGTGGCGAGGCAGGCGTCGAGGATCTGGTCCAGGGCCGCCGTCCAGCCGGGATCACGCCGGTCGACCACGGTCAGGTCGGGGGCGCCCTCCAGGCCGAGCTCCTCGCTCGCCTGCCGCCACCCGCGCCGCACGTGCGGCGCCGTCGGGCTCTGCTCGGTGGTGATGACCCCGATCCGGCGGTGCCCGAGCGCGGCCAGGTGGCGCACGGCCATCGCGGCCCCGAGCGCGTGGTCGCTGACGACGGACTCCATGGCCTCCTGGTAGGGACCGATGGTGGCGGCGCGTTCGACGAGCACGACCGGGACGGGCGCCTGGCGCAGCCACCGCACCAGCTCCTCGCCGTCGTCGCCGGTGGTCGTGGGCGCGACGAGCAGCCCGTCCACGCCCACGAACTCCACCAGCCACGACAGCTGCCGCCGCTCGTCGGCCGCCTGGTAGGAGGCGCCGCGCAGGACGATCCTGGCCCCGGCCGCCGCTGCGGCCTGCCGGACGCCGCGGATCACGTCGGGCCAGTAGTAGTCGAGCGACGGCACGACCATCCCGATCGTGAGCCGCCGCGCCTCGCCGCCGTTCTCCTCGGGGACGGGCTGCGGCGGCGCGGCCCCTTCCGGCTCGCCGACGAGCGCGCCGCCGTGCAGCACGGCCCCGCCGCGCACCCGCCGGATCACCCCCTGGGAGGCGAGCAACGCGATGTCGCGGCGGATGGTGATGGCGGAGACGTCCAGCTCCTCGGCCAGGTCGGTGACGCGCACCACGCCGCGCTGCCGCAGCAGCTCGACCACCTGGGCGCGGCGCTCGTCCGGCAGCGGCGCCGGCGAACCGGTCCCGGTCATCCCCGCACCCCCACCCGCACCAGGACCGACCCTTCGGCGGTGCCGGGCAGGGCCAGCTCCAGCCGGGTCAGCCGGTCGCCCCACACGGCGGTGAGCATCGGGTCGTCCAGCTCGCGGACGGTCAGCGAACCGGCCGCCCGCTCCGGGTCCCACGTGAGGACCGCGGCCCGCCCGCCGCCGGGCGGCCGCACCTCCACCTCCCCGGGCCCGTCCTGCCGGACCTCGCCGGCCAGGAGGAACCGCAGCGCGCTCGGCTCCCCGTCGCCGGTGAAGCGCCAGGCGTCCTCGATCGTCACCTCGCCGGACGACCGGTCGAGCAGCGCCGTCCGCCACCACCGCTCCAGCCCGCCGACCGGGTAGGCGGCCGCGAGGTCCAGCCGTACCCGGAAGAGGCCGGGCTCGTCGGCCACCTCGACGTCCCTGGCCCGGTAGGACGCGCCCGCCCGCTGCGGCGTGCCGCGGACCTCGGGCACGTTGTGCCAGTCACCGCGCATCGTCCAGATCGCGTAGCGGTCGGGCCCGAACGTCCGCGCCGTGTACGTGGGCCGCCCCGCGTCGACCACGGCCGGCACCCCGTCGACGGCCACGATCACGGAACCGACGTCGTTGTGGTTGTGGTTCTCCGCGTTGTGCCCGCCCTTGACCACGAGCGCGAGCCCCCGGTCGGTGCCGCCGGCCGCGCGCGCGACGCCCATCTGGGTGCCCGGCAGCCACGCGGAGGCGACCAGCGGCGGCCCGGCGGCCTCGGCCTCCAGCCACGCCGGGTCGCCCAGCGCGGTCATGACCCGCCCCAGCTCGGCGGCGGGGGAGACGGCGGTGGCGCGCTGGGCGGCCGCGTGACGGACCCCGTCGGGATCGCCGACCCGCTGCGCCCACCGGTGGAGCACGTCCCAGGGCTGGCCGGCGGGCGGCCGCGCGCGGGCGTCGGCGACGTTCACGTACCACCCGCCGCCCAGATGCATCAGGTACGGGAAGCGCACGGTCGCGCGGACCACCGGCGCCCCGGCCGCGTCCAGCACCCCGGAGGTGGCGTGCGCCAGCACGTCGAGCGCCTCCAGCGCGCGGCAGGCGCCGTTCCACCAGTATTCGTAGCCCTCGTCCACCGACCCGTCGGGAGGCAGCGCCGCCAGATAGCGGTCGACGCCCTCGACGGCCAACGTGACCTGCAGCGCCCGCTCCTCACCCGGCTCGGCCAGGCGCAGCGCGGCGACCAGCACGTTGCCGCAGATCCACGGGCACCAGTTGTGGACCTGACCGTCGAGTCCGAGCCAGTGCCAGTCGCGCCGCCGGGTGAACGGCTCCAGCACCCGCGCCCGCACCTCGGCGCGCACCCGCTCGCGCACGCCGGGGAAGCGCTCGTCCAGCCGCTCGCCGATCGCCTGGTCGGCCCAGGCGAGCTGGGCGGCCACGTCGCCGGCGCCGAGGTCGAGGCAGGGGGCGGCCGGGTCCGGCAGCACGGCGCCGCGCGGCCGGCAGGACTCCTCGTGCGCCGGCCAGCACCACGAGCTCTGCTCGCACAGCAGCACGATCCCGTCGGCGGCCTCGGCCAGCCACCCGTCGTCGCCGGTGGCCGCCGCCATGAGCACGGCCCGGGTCAGCCGGTCCTGGCGGTCGAACACGTTGCGCTCGTAGACCGTGCGGTCGCCGTCCTGGAAGTAGCGCGCGTACTGCGAGGCGAGCGGTTGCGGCCACGGAGAGCCGCGCTCGGCCTCCGCCCGTTCGCGCACCGGCTCCAGCGCCCGCCGCGCCGGCTCGCCCGCCAGGTCGGGGGCGGGCAGCGCGCGGCCGGGATCCAGCAGGACGCGGGCCAGCGCGCCCGGAGAGGCGGCCGCTCCCCAGAGGCTGAGCAGTGGGCCGGGACGGGCGGTCTCCGCGGCCCGGAGGGGCGGGCCGGTCGCCGTGTTCGTCATAGTCCCTCCTCGGGAGCCACCTCATAGTACCGATCGAACCTGATCGAAGATGATTCACCCGCGAACCTCCATGGAGCAAGTGATCGAACCCTTACACTCCTCTGGATCATGAAAAGAAAACTGTGGGCCGCCGTGGCGGCGCTCGTCCTCGTAGCCGCGTGGGGCTGCTACGAGCTGGTCAACGCACGCACGTTCCAGCTCGCGGGGAAGCTGGTCGACCGGGTGGAGACGGCGGAGAAGGTCGTCGCGCTCACCTTCGACGACGGTCCCGACGAGCACACGCGGGAGATCATCGACGTGCTCGCGAAGGAGCGGGTGCGTGCCACGTTCTTCGTCGTCGGGTCGGAGGTGCGCGCGCGCCCCGAGCACGCGGCCGCGCTGGTGCGGGCCGGCCACCAGCTCGGCAACCACACGTTCACGCACCGCAGGATGGTGTTCGTGTCCGGCTCGACCGTGGCCGAAGAGGTGGAGCCGACCGACGCGCTCATCCGCGCCGCCGGGCAGCGCGGCGACATCCCGTTCCGGCCGCCCACCGGCAAGAAGCTGCTCGCGCTCCCTCTCTACCTGGCCGAACGGGAGCGGGTCACGGTGATGTGGGACGTCGAGCCCGACTCGGGCCGCACCCCCGCCGCGGAGCGGATCGTGGCCGAGGTCCGCGAGCAGGTGCGGCCGGGCTCGATCGTGCTGCTCCATCCCTGGTACGAGAGCGGCGCCCGGACTCGCGAGGCCATCGGCGGCGTCGTCTCCGGGCTGCGGGCCGACGGGTACCGGTTCGTGACCGTGGCCGAACTGCTCGGCCAGGAGTGAAAACCGGGACCGAGGGGCAGAGGAGAGCCTTCGCGGACGGGAGGCCGGATGGGGACGAGCGCCGAGCGGCGGGTGGAACAGGTGGCCAGGGAGGCTCTCGGGCTGGACGAGCTGCGGCCCGGCCAGCCCGAGGCGATGGCGGCGCTGGCGGAGGGCCGCGACACGCTCGTGGTCATGCCGACGGGAGGCGGCAAGTCGGCCGTCTACCAGGTCCCCGCGCTGCTGCTGGACGGGCCGACGCTGGTGGTGTCGCCGCTGATCGCGCTCCAGCGCGACCAGGTGGAGGCGCTGCGCGAGCGTGACGAGCAGGCGGTCAGGCTGGACGCCGGCACCTCGAAGGGCGAGCGGGAGTCGTCGTTCGAGTCGCTGCGCGCGGGCGAGACCGAGTTCCTGTTCTGTGCGCCCGAGCAGCTCGCCAGGCCCGACGTGGTGCGCGAGCTGGCCGCGGCGAAGCCGTCCCTGCTGGTGGTGGACGAGGCCCACTGCGTCTCGGCCTGGGGCCACGACTTCCGGCCCGACTACCTGCGGCTGGGCGCCGTCGCCGACGCTCTCGGCCGGCCGGTCGTGGCCGCGCTGACCGCGACGGCCGCGCCCCCGGTGCGGGCCGAGATCGTCGAACGGCTCCGCATGCGCGACCCGCTGGAGGTGGTGTGCGGCTTCGACCGCCCCAACATCAGCCTGGAGGTACGGGGGACCACCGGCGATGGCGAGGACGTGGCCGAGGCCGTCGAGGCGCTGGCCAAGCCCGGACTCGTCTACACCGCCACCCGCAAGCGGGCCGCCGAGCTGGCCGGACGGCTGGGCGAGCGGGGCGTGCGGGCGGCCGCCTACCACGCCGGGATGCGGCGGGCCGACCGCGACGCCGTCCAGGAGACGTTCATGGCCGGGGAGCTCGACGTGGTGGTGGCCACCAACGCGTTCGGCATGGGCATCGACAAGCCGGACGTCCGGTTCGTGGTGCACGCCCAGGTGCCCGGCTCGCTCGACTCGTACTACCAGGAGATCGGCAGGGCGGGCCGGGACGGCGAGCCCGCCGCGGCGGTGCTCTTCTACCGGGCGGAGGACCTGGGGATGCAGCGGTTCTTCACCGGCGGGCTGCCGGACGAGGACGCGCTGGCCGCGGTCGCCCGCGCCATCGGCGAGGAGGGCGGGCGGACCGACCGCAAGCATCTGCGCGAACGGCTCGGCATCACCGCCCGCCGCGTCACGTCGCTGCTGAACCTGCTGGAAAAGGCGGGCGCGGTCCGGCTCGGCACCCGCTCCGTCGCCGCCGCCGAGGACGCGCCCGCCCCGGAGGAGGCGGCACGGGCCGCCCGCGAGGTCGCCGAGCGGCACCGGGAGGTGGAGCGCACCCGGCTGGAGATGATGCGCCGCTACGCCGAGACCCGCGACTGCCGCCGCGGCTTCCTGCTCGGCTACTTCGGCGAGCGGCTGCCCGGCCCGTGCGGCGCCTGCGACACCTGCCTGGCCGGCACCGCGTCCCACCCGGAGCCGGCCGGCGACGTCCGGTTCCCGATGCACGCCCGCGTCGAGCACGTCGAGTGGGGGCCGGGCGAGGTCATCCGCCGTGAGGAGGACCGGCTGACCGTGCTGTTCCACGAGGGCGGCTACCGCGAGCTGCTGCTGTCGGCCGTCACAGAGGAGGGCCTGCTGCGCGAGGCCGGGTGACCGGGCATCCCGCCCGGTCGTGCACCATGGAGACGTGACCGTAGCAGAAGGCACCGCGCTCGGCCGGCTGGCCGGGCTGGTGGAGTGCGGCGGGGTGGTGGTGCTCAGCGGGGCGGGCCTGTCCACCGAGTCGGGCATCCCCGACTACCGCGGCCCGACCGGCCGGTCCCGCAACGCCCAGCCGATGACCTACCAGCGCTTCGTCGGCAGCGAGCAGGCGCGCCGCCGCTACTGGGCGCGCAGCCACGTCGGCTGGCGGCAGATCGGCGCCGCTCTCCCCAACGCCGGGCACCGGGCGGTCGCCGCGCTGGAGCGGCGCGGCCTCCTGTCAGGCATCGTCACCCAGAACGTCGACGGGCTCCACCAGGCGGCCGGGGCGCGGCAGGTGATCGAGCTGCACGGCGGCCTGGACCGGGTGGTCTGCCTGTCCTGCCGCGAGCGCACCCCTCGGGCGGAGCTCGACCTGCGGCTGCGCGCCGCCAACCCCGGCTGGGCGGCCGACGCGGGGCAGATCAACCCCGACGGCGACGCGGTGCTCACCGACGAACAGGTCGAGGGCTTCCGGCTGGTCGGCTGCCGCTCGTGCGACGGCGTGCTCAAGCCCGACGTGGTGTTCTTCGGCGAGAACGTCCCGCGCCCGCGCGTCGAGCGGTGCTTCGAGCTCGTCGGGTCGGCGCGGGCGCTCCTCGTGCTCGGCTCGTCGCTGGCCATCCGCTCCGGCCTGCGCTTCGTGGACCGGGCCGCCGCGCTCGGCCTGCCCATCGCGATCGTCAACCAGGGGGCCACGGGCGGCGACCACCACGCCACCCTCACCGTCGACGCCCCGCTCGGCGTCACCCTCACCGCTCTCACCGCGACCACGTCGCCGCTGCGGGCACAATAGGGTCATGCCCGCCACCTGCCACTGCGGCCTGCCCGCCGCCTACGCCGACTGCTGCGGCCGGTTCCACCGCGGCGAGGCCGCCGCCGCGACGGCCGAGCAGCTGATGCGCTCGCGGTTCGCCGCGTTCAGCGTCCGCGACTCCGCCTACCTGATGCGCACCTGGCACCCGGCGAGCCGCCCGCCCGGCATCGACCTGGAGCGGAAGACGCGCTGGGTGCGGCTGGAGATCCTGGAGACGACCGGCGGCAGCGTCGTCCACACCGAGGGCACGGTCCGCTTCCGCGCCCACTACGTCCACCGCGGCAAGCCGGGCGAGATGGAGGAGCACAGCCGGTTCGTCCGCCACGAAGGCCGCTGGGTCTACTCCGGCGCTCTCTAGGAGGCCTGCCCGCGCCGCCCCGGCCGGTCCCGCCGGGTGAGCGCCGGCACCAGCCCTTGCGGCAGGAACAGCACAACCCCGATCAGCACCAGCGCGTACACCGCGTACGACAGCACGCTCGGCGCGTAGGTCGGCATCCCCGGCAGCGCGGCCAGCCGGTCGAGCCCCTGCACGAGCAGGGTGATCGCGCTCGCCCCCGCCAGCGCGCCCCACACCGTGCCCAGCCCGCCCACGACCGCCATGACGATGTACTGGATCGAGATCAGCACCGGGAACGACCCCGGCGCCACGTATCCGGTGTAGAAGCAGTAGATGCCGCCTGCCAGCCCCGCGAACGCGGCCGACAGTGCGAACACGACCAGCTTGTAACGGCCCACCGGGATGCCGGAGGAGGCGGCGGCCGTCTCGCTGGTGGCCAGCGCGCGCAGCGCCCGTCCGGGCCGCGAGGCGATGACGTGGTGCGTGACCAGCATGACCAGCCCCAGCGCCGCCCACGTCAGCCAGGCGTACGCGGCCGCGCTGTCCATCTCCCACGACCCGATGCCGAACTGCGGGATGCCCTGCAGCCCGATGTCGCCTCCGGTGAACTCCAGCTGCCCCGCCAGCGACAGCAGGATGAGCTGCACCGCCAGCGTCGCGAACGCCAGATGGTGGCCGCGCAGCCGCAGCAGCGGCATCCCGATCAGCACCGCGAAGACGGCCGCCATCAGCGGCGCGGCCACCAGCCCCAGCAGCGGCGGGAACCCGCTCAGCGCCAGCAGCGCCGCCGTGTACGCGCCGACGCCGTAGAACGCGCCCTGCCCGAGCGAGACCTGCCCGGCGAACCCCATCAGCAGCGACACCCCGACGGTCACGATGGCCGCCAGCCCGAGCAGCACGTAGACGGCCAGCGCGCTGTCGTCGAGCACCAGCGGCAACCCCAGCGCGACGGCCACAGCAGCGGCCCCGGCGGCAGTTCGTACAGCCGCGGCCCCGGCGGCAGTTCGTACAGCCGCGGCCCCGGCGGCGATCTTCCTCACACCGCCTCCTCATGGATGGCCGACCGGCGGCTCGCCTGCACGATCATGACCACGAGCATGAGCCCGAGCGCCACCTCAAGCTGGTGGGAGCCGTACCCGTACCCGGCGGCCATCGTCTCGGCCACCCCCAGCAGCAGCGCCCCGCCGAGCGCCACGACCGGGCGGGTGAGCGCGCCGAACACGGCCGCGGCGAACGCGTTCACGATCAGCGTCACGTCCGTGTCGAACGAGATCGGCCGCAGCGGCGTGATCAGCACCCCGGCGAGCCCGCCGAGCAGCCCGCCGAGGGCGAACGCCAGCAGCCCCATCCGCCGGGTGTCGATGCCGACCACGCGGGCCGCGTACGGGTTGGAGGCGCACGCGGTCAGCGCCTTGCCCAGGTAGGTGCGCCCGAAGAAGAGCGCGAGCAGCACGAACGTGGCGGCGGTGACGGCGATGACGAGCAGGTGCTGCGTCTGGATCCGGGCCCCGGCGATCGTCACCGACCCGGCGAGCCCCGGCGCCGAGCGCGGCTGGTCGCCCCAGAGCACGATCTCGACCGCGTACGCGAGCACCCCGACCCCGAGGGTGATGATCAGCGACGACAGCGGCGTGGTGCCCGGCCGGCCGATCGCGGCCAGCCCGGTCAGCAGCCCGGCCACGCCGGCCAGCAGGACCGCCGCCGCCTCGCTCACCCCGTGCGGCACCCCGAGCCCGAGCAGCGAGGACGTGCACAGCCCCGCGACCACGGCGAACGTGCCCTGCGCGAAGTTGACCACCCCGGTCACCCGGTGGATGGCGACCAGCCCGCTGGCGATGAGCGCGATCGCGCACCCCACGGCCAGCCCGTTCAGCAGGTACGTCAGGAACGCGCTCATGTGATCGCCCCGCCCAGGTAGGCGCTGGCCACCCGCGGGTCGTCCGCCAGCTCCGCGCACGCCCCCTCCGCACGCACCTGCCCCGATTCGAGCACGTACGCGCGCGAGCACAGCTCGAACGCCAGCCGCGCGTTCTGCTCGATGAGCAGCACCGCCAGCCCCTGCTCCCGGTTGAGCGTGGCCAGGTGGGCGGCCAGGTCGGCGGTGATGTTCGGGGCCAGGCCGAGCGACAGCTCGTCCACCACGAGCACCTGCGGCCGGGACATCAGCGCCCGCCCGACGGCCACCATCTGCTGCTCGCCGCCGGACAGCACGCCCGCCCGCCGCCCGGCCAGCTCGGCCAGGCGCGGCAGCAGCTCGTAGACCGGGGCCGGGTCGCGCTGCCCGGAACGCCAGCCGCCGAGCGCCAGGTTGTCAGCGACCGACATATCCGGAAAAAGCTGGCGGCCCTCCGGCACCAGCGCCAGCCTGCCCTCCACCCGCACCGTGCCAGAAACCGTGCCAGAAACCGTGCCCGACGCCGGAGTGAGCAGCCCGGCCAGCGTGTTGGCCAGCGTCGACTTGCCCGCCCCGTTCGGGCCGAGCAGCGCCACCATCTCGCCCTTGCCCACCGCGAGCGTGACATGGTCGAGCGCGATGGCCGTGCCGTACGAGACCACCAGGTCGGTGACGTCGATCATGAGGCCTGTCCGAGGTAGGCGGCGAGCACGAGCGGGTCCTCGCGGATCTCGGCCGGCGGCCCGTCGGCGATGACCCGCCCCAGGTCGAGCACCACGACGCGGTCGGCCAGCCGGGTCACGAACCCCACGTCGTGCTCGATGAGCAGGATCGTCAGCCCGTCCGCGCGCAGTTCCTCCACCAGCGCGGCCAGCCGCTCCCGCTCGTGCCCGCGCAGCCCGGAGGCGGGCTCGTCGAGCAGCAGCAGCCGGGGCCGCGCGCACAGCGCGCGGGCCAGCTGCAGCGCCCGCTGCTGGCCGATCGGCAGCCGGTCGGCCGGCCGTCCCGCCCACTCGGCCAGCCCCACCCGCGCCAGCGCCGCGTCCGCCTCACGGCCGATCTCCCGCTCGTCGCGCCGGTGGCGGGGCAGCCGCAGCGCCGCCGACACGAACCCCGACCGGGTACGGCCGTGCATGCCGACCATGACGTTCTCCCGGACCGTCATGCCGCGGAACACCCGCGCGCCCTGGAAGACGATCGACATGCCGAGCCGGGCCCGCCGGTGCGGCGCCAGCCGGTCCACCCGGTGCCCGAGGAAGGCGATCTCCCCGTGGTCGGCCGCCAGGTGGCCGGTGACGAGGTTGAACAGCGTCGACTTGCCCGCCCCGTTCGGCCCGATGATGGCGCACAGCTCGCCCTCGGCCACGGCGAGCGAGACGTCCCGCACGGCGTAGACGCCGCCGAAGGAGCGCGACACCCCGGTGACCGCCAGCACCCGCTACCCCAGCCCGGCGACAGTCTTGGTCAGCTGCTCCCGCGCCCACTCGGTCGGCACGAACGCGCCGTCCCGCACCGTGTTGACCGAGATGTACTCGGGCGTCAGGCCGGAGTGGTCGGTGGGGGAGTAGCGGAAGCGGCCGTTCGGGGTGATCAGGTCCATCGTCTCCAGCGCCTGCTGGACCTTCTCCTTGTCGGTGCCGCCCGCCTTCCTGATCGCCTCGAACAGCAGCAGGCTCGCGCTGTAGCCGTCCTGCGCGAACTGCGGCGGCGGGTAGCCGTGCTTCTCCTGGTAGGGCTTCGCCATCTGCTCGATGACCTGCTTCTGCTTGCCGTCCGGCAGGTGCTCGCCCACCACGCCGATCGCGCTCTGCACCGTCATGCCCTCGGCGGCCTCGCCCATCGGCTCCAGCCACAGCTTGCTGGCCTGCGACGCGGTCAGGAACAGCGGCGTCTTCAGCCCGGACGCCGCGTACTGCTTGGCCGCGGTCACGCCCGGCGCGCCCGAGCCCCAGAACACCAGAGCCTCCGCCTCCGAGTCGCGCACGTGCTGGAACACCGGGCTGAAGTCGGCGGTGGTGGTCTCGTACGGCTCGTCCACCGCGATCGTGACCCCGTACTTCGGCGCGAGCGCGACCATGGACTCGTGCCCGGAGACCGAGTAGGCGCTCTTGGAGTCCCAGGCCACCGCGATCGTCTTGATGCCCTCGGCCTGGATGTACTGCAGGTAGCGCTCGGCGTACATGCTCGACAGCGCGGGCGTGACGAAGATGTACGACTTGATCGGCTCGACCTGCTCGACGGCCGGGGCCAGTGACAGGTAGGGCATCTTCTCGCGCTGCGCGAGCGGCTCGATGGCCAGCGCCGAGTTGGAGAACACCGGGCCGATGAGCGCGTCGATCTCGCCCTTGATCTGGTTGTAGGCCACGATGCCCTGGTCCGGCGCGGTCTTGTCGTCCCGCACGACCAGCTCGACCTGCCGCCCGAGCAGCCCGCCCTGCGCGTTGACCTGCTCGACGGCCAGCTCGACCGCCTTCTTGTCCTCGCTGCCGAGCGGGGTGTAGTTGCCGGTGAGCGAGACGATGAGGCCGACCCGGATCGGGTCCTGGGCGCCGGAGCCGCCGCCACCGCCGCCGTTGCCGCCGCACGCGGCGAGCGCCACGGCGAGACTTGCCAGGAACGGTAGAAGCTTGCGCATCAGGACCTCCTGGTGGGAGTGGCCCGAATGTAGGCAGGTACATTACGGCTGTCAAGACAATGCCTAACATTGCGGCGGAGCGGGCTGTGGTGGAACGGGACGGCGGCGTGCGGCCGCAATCGGTGATCCTGACCTTTCTCGGCGATCACGTGTACGGCCGACGCTCCTGCGTGTTCTCCGGCAGCTTCATCGAGGCGTTCGGCCGGGTCGGCATCTCCGAGGAGGCCACCCGGTCCACCCTCACCCGGATGGTCCGGCGCGGCCTGCTGCGCCGCCAGCGCGCGGGGCGGCGCATGTACTTCGGGCTCACCCCGACCAGCGCCGAGGTGCTCAAGGACGGCGAGCGGCGGATCTGGCACACCGGCGTGGTCAACGACGCCGCAGGCGACCGGTGGACCCTGGTCGGCTTCTCGCTGCCGGAGTCGTGGCAGCGGCAGCGGCACGAACTGCGCTCGCGGCTGATCTGGGCCGGGTTCGGCCCGCTGCAGAACGGGCTGTGGATCGCTCCAGGCGAGGTCGACGCCTCCGGCCTGATCGACGACCTGGGCGGCGTGAAGGTGTTCTCCGCCGAGCCCCGGCATCCCACCGACATGCAGGCGCTGGTGGCCGACGCCTACGACCTGGCGGGGCTGGGCCGGCGCTACGAGGGGTTCCTGCGCCGGTGGGACCGGCCCGACCCGGTGCCGGCCGCGCCCGACGACCTGGCCCGCTCGCTGCTGCTGCTCACCGAGTGGCTGCAGATCATCAGGACTGATCCCCGGCTGCCGCTGCGCCACCTGCCGCCCGACTGGCCCGCCGAGAAGGCCCAGCGGCTCTGTCACGCGCTGCACCGGCGGTTCAAGCCGGAGGCGACGGCGATCGCCGACGAGCTCCTCGACACCGTTCCCGATCTATGTTGGGCAGAACCGTGACAGCCGTTGCATAGTGGCCTAACTTGATGGCGAGAACGTCGAGGAGCGCGATGCGGAATCAGGGGCTGGGCTCGTGGCCGGCACGCAGGACCCGGATGACGCCCGACGGGGTGGCTCTCACGTACCGGGATGACCGGCGCACCTACCGCGAGCTGGCCACGCGGGTGGACCGGCTCGCGTCGGCGCTGCGCGCACTCGGCGCGCGGCGCGGCGACCGGATCGCCTACCTGGGCGCCAACCACCCGGCGCTGGTCGAGACGTTCTTCGCGGCCGGGGCGCTGGGCGCGGTCTTCGTGCCGCTCAACACCCGCCTGGCCGCGCCCGAGCTGGACTACGTCCTGCGCGACGCGGGCGCGGAGATCCTGCTGCTCGGGGAGGGCCACGACGGCGCCGGGCTGCCCGGACGGCACATCGGGGCGGGGGAGTACGAGGACCTGGTGGCCTCGGGCGACCCCGCGCCGCTCGACGAGCCCGTGGCCCAGGACGACATGTGCCTGATCATGTACACCTCGGGCACCACCGGGCGGCCCAAGGGCGCCGTGCTCACCCACGCCAACCTCATCTGGAACACCTTCAACCTGCTCGTGGACGTGCCCTTCCGGCACGACGAGGTGACGCTGATCAGCGCCCCGATGTTCCACATCGCCGCGCTCGCCCAGACACTCGTCCCCACCGTGCTCAAGGGCGGCCGGGTCGTCCTGGAGCCGTCCTTCGACGTCGGCCGCACCTTCGACCTCGTCGAGGCCGAACGCGTCACGGTCATGTTCGGCGTGCCCGCCATGTTCACCTTCCTCGCCCAGTCGGACCGCTGGCCGCACGCCGACCTGACGAGCCTGCGCCACCTGTTGTGCGGCGGGGCCCCGGTGCCCGAGCCGCTCATCCGCCTCTACCAGGACCGCGGGCTCACGTTCCTCCAGGGCTACGGCATGACCGAGACCGCGCCCGGCGCGCTGTTCCTGGCCGCCGAGCAGTCGATCGCCAAGGCGGGCACGGCCGGCGTCCCGTGCTTCTTCTCCGACGTCAAGCTGGTCGCCCCCGACGGCTCTCCCGCCGCGCCCGGCAGCCCGGGCGAGGTGTACGTGCAGGGCCCGAACGTCACGCCCGGCTACTGGAAGCGGCCCGAGGAGACCGCCGAGGTGCTGTCGGACGACGGCTGGTTCCGCTCCGGCGACATCGGGGTGGCCGACGAGGACGGGTACGTGCGCATCTCCGACCGGATCGGCGACATGTTCATCTCCGGCGGCGAGAACGTCTACCCGGCCGAGGTGGAGAGCGCCCTTTACAGCCATCCCGCGGTCGCCGAGGTCGCCGTCATCGGCGTCCCCGACGACAAGTGGGGCGAGGTCGGCAAGGCCCTCGTCGTGCTCCGCGCCGGCACGGGCGCGCGGGCCGACGAGCTGATCGCCCACCTGTACGGGCGGCTGGCCCGCTACAAGATCCCGAAACACGTGGAGTTCGTGCCCGAGCTGCCCAGGAACGCGGCCGGCAAGCTGCTCAAGACCCGGATCAGAGCCCTTTACGGCGAGGCCGGCTCCGGCCCGCCCGATCCCCGTGACACGAGGAGATGACCCCGCATGCGCACCTCACCGCCGTTCCGCGCGGACCACGTCGGCAGCCTGCTGCGACCCCAGCGGCTGCTCCAAGCCAGGGAGACCCTGTCCGGGGAGGCGCTGCGCGAGATCGAGGACGAGGCGATCCGCGAGGTCGTGCGCAGGCAGGAGGAGATCGGCCTGCAGTCGGCCACCGACGGCGAGTTCCGGCGCGCCTCCTGGCACATGGACTTCATCTACCGGCTCGGCGGCATCGGCCAGGCCTCGGACGAGCACATCACGGTCCGCTTCCACAACGAGCGGGGCGACATCGAGTTCACCCCCGCCGCCCTGCGCGTGCACGACAGGATCCGGCTGGAGGAGCCGATCTTCGCCGGAGACTTCGCGTTCCTGCGCGACACCGTCACCACCGCGGTGCCCAAGCTGACCATCCCGTCGCCCAGCATGGTCCACTACCGCGGCGGCCCCGCCGCCATCGACCCGGACGTCTACCCGGACGTGGAGGAGTTCTGGGCCGACCTCAGCGCCGCCTACGCCGAGCAGGTGCGCCGCATCGGCGAGCTGGGCTGCACCTACCTGCAGTTCGACGACACCAGCCTGGCCTACCTGAACGACCCCGCCCAGCGCGCCGAACTGGCCGGACGCGGGGACGACGCCGATCACATGCACCTGCGCTACATCAAGCAGATCAACGCCGCGCTCGCCGCCAAGCCCGAGGGCATGACCATCACCACCCACATGTGCCGCGGCAACTTCCGCTCCTCGTGGGCCGCCGCCGGGGGCTACGACTTCGTGGCCGAGGCGCTCTTCTCCGAGCTGGCCGTCGACGGGTTCTTCCTGGAGTTCGACGACGAGCGCTCGGGCGGCTTCGAGCCGCTGCGGTTCGTGCCGCCGGGCAAGATGGTGGTCCTCGGGCTCGTCACCACCAAGCGTGGCGAGCTGGAGTCGAAGGACACCCTCAAGCGCCGCATCGACGAGGCCGCCAAGTTCGTCGACCTCGACCAGATCTGCCTCTCGCCGCAGTGCGGCTTCTCCTCGACGGTGGAGGGCAACGTGCTCACCTCCGACCAGCAGTTCGCCAAACTGGCGCTGATCGCGGAGACCGCCCGGGAGGTGTGGGGCTGACGGCCCGTCCGGACGGCCCCGTCAGCCCTTTTTCCGATGAGGGTACGGCTGGACGCCGTTATCTTCTCTGTGAACGAGAGGGTGTTCATTTATCCGTTTTTATTGTGATTAATTCTTGAGGTACTCCGCCGCCGGGCAATGGGCCGATCTGACCCGCACCCTCCCTGACCGGGCCCCGCCACCGGGGCCCGGTCTTCCCGCGTCCGTCAGAGGCGGGGCTCCGCGCGGTTGAGCACGACCACCACCACGGGGCGCCCGGCCTTCCCTGCGCAGGGGCCGGCGGCGTGTTCGGCGGGCGCGGCGAAAGGGCGGGCGTTGACGAGGCGCCCGCACTCGGGACCGCCGGACTGCCGGTCGCACGAGGGGCGGGCCGGGAGGCCGAGCGCGGTCATCAGCGCGTGGGCGCCGGTGTTGGTGAGGCTGACCGGAGGTCCTGCCACGGCCTCCGGGCGCGCACCGCGGGCGGCCTTGCCGCGCCGGGGCGGTGGCTCGCCCCTGGCCCTGAGCAGGCCGAGCATGGTGAGGAGCACGACGAAGCCGCCGATGACGCCGGCGACCTCGTCGGCCGCGTCCGTGCCGCGCACGAGGACGGTGACGCCCAGATACACCAGCCCGACCGAGGCCAGGAGGGCGGTGAAGACCTTTATCGCTCGATTTTTACAGTTTTTCGGCATCGGAATCGTGTCTCGGCTTTCCCTTTAAGCGGTCGTTTCACCGTGATCTGACGAGGGTCAGCCGAGTTTCGCCGAAGTGTGGTCGTCACGATTCCGCAACGTTGAAAGTTGTACGAGAAATGCTGGGCGACATTTCGAGAAATGTCAGGTTGTCGAGCATGAAAGGGTGGGCGCGGCATTCGTGCCGTTCCATGACGCCAGGAAACCGAAACTCGTCGACCCGCCGGGGGAGAGGAGGGCGTTCCAGCCGACGTGCGTCACGGTCACGTTCGCGCCGGAGGCCGCCAGGGTGCCGTTCCAGATCTGGGTGACGCGCTGCCCGTCGGCGAACGTCCACGACACCCGCCACCCGCTCGTCGCGGCGGCGCCCGTGTTGGTGACCGTCACCTCGCCCTGGAACCCGCCCTGCCACTGGTTCGTGTTCCGGTACACGGCGGTGCAGCCGCCCGGCGGCGTGACGGTGGGGGTGACCGTGGGGGTGACGGTGGGCGTGACCGTCGGCTGCGGGCCGGACAGGACGTCCACCAGCGCCGGGTACCACCGGTCGGCGATCTTGCGGTCGCCCGCCGCGTTCGGGTGCACCCCGTCGTAGGTGTCGGCGCTCGTGCTGAACCCCGTCCACTGGTCGACCACCACCACCGGAGACTGCGCGGTGGAGATGCCCGCGGCCCAGGCCGGGATGGCGTTGTTGAAGGCCACGACCCGCTGCGCGCACTCGCCGCAGGTGCTCGGGTTCATCGGGATGATCTGCGCGACCAGGATCCTCATCGCCGGGTTGCTCGCCCGCATCTGACCCACCAGCGTGGTGAACGCGCCGAGGATGGTGGCGGGCGCGACGTTGCTCCACACGTCGTTCGTGCCGAAGTGCATCAGCACGACGTCCGGCCTGGTGGCCGCCAGCCAGCCCGGCAGCTGGTTCTGGCGGGCCACGTTGGTGACGAGCGCGCCGCCGTGCCCCTCGTTGTCGCCGTCGTACGCGACCGAGCAGCCCTGCGGGGGGAGGGTGCCGACGAAGTCGACGTCCTGGTAACCGGTGTCCTGCAGCCGGTTCCACAGCAGCGCACGCCAGCAGCCGGGGGAGCCGGTGATCGAGTCGCCGAGAGGCATGATCCGGGTCGCGGCCGCGCCCGCCGCGGTCCCGTTCGCGGCCACGAGCATCGCCGCCACCAACGCCAGCACCGCCACCAGGATGACCCGCGCCCTCGCCATCGCCCGCTCCCGTCGTCGCCTCCGCAGATCGTAAGAAGCCCGACCCGACCCGGAAAGGCGGCCGGCCCGCCGGTGGGCGGTGACCTGCGCGGACGGACGAGGCAGCCCTGTAACTTTCAGAACGCCAGGCCGCGAACGGACGCTGATACGAACCACCCCAGTCACCGGCACCTGCACCTCAACGGCATGGTCCTCACCTTCAGGCGCTCCGCGCCGACCCGATTCGGGCCGCGCTCCCCAGGGGCTCCGCCCCTTCGACCCCGCAAGGGCGCGGTCCTCGCCTCGGAAGGCGCTTCGCGCCTGACAACTCGGGTTGTACTCCTGGGGGCTCCGCCCCGGGCGAGGGGCTCCCGCCCCTCGCGCTCCCCGGACGTGGGCCGGTGGCGACTCAGCAGAGAGTCACCGGGCTCGTCGGGCGAAAGGCGCCCCCGGAGCAGAAGCCGTCGGCGGAAGCCCGACAGGAGCGACAGAGAGGCGGACAACCGTCCGCGCCCGGCGCGGCCACCGCGTGCGAAAACCGCTAACTCGCGAAGATGTCCTCCGGCAGCAGTGCCGACACCAGGAAGCCGGGCACGTCCACGAGCCGGCTGATCCGCAGGTTCACTACCACGCTGCAGATCGCGTAGGACGGTGGCTGGCTCGGGTCGATGCGGATCTCGTGGACGGCCATGTCAGGACCCCCTCAGGGTACGGGGACGGCGGGGATGGTCACCGGGCCGGGCAGCGGGTTCAGCACGTCGGCCTGGGAGACGCCCGCCGGCAGGACGACGTCGAGCGCCTTCGGCACCGCGCCAGGGGCGGACGAGCAGATGGGCTCGGCGCCGCCCGGCGCGCACACGCCGAACTGGAACGGCTGCGGCGTGGGGGCGAAGCCCCTGGCCTGGTCGGCGCTGAAGCCGTCCTGGCCGGTGAGCACGACGGCGAAGCGCCAGCCGGGGCCCGGTGTGCCGAACGACGCCCGGGGCAGCGCGACGGTGATCGTCCTGGTGGCGCCCGAGGCGCGCACCGCGGCGCCCGGCAGCGCGGTCCCGCCGGCCGTCACCCACACGGGCGCGGCGAACCCCTGCGCCTCCACCCGCTGCGTCCACGGGTCGGCGAGGCGGTGGTTGCGCTGCGGGAACGCGGCCTCGGCCGACCGCTCGGCCACCTGCGGGTCCTGGGCGTAGACGTCGAGCAGCTGGGCGCCCATCTGGTTGCCGAAGGTCGGGGTGAGGTCGCGTACCTCGGCCCGGAGGTAGACGGTGGTCTCGTCGGTGATCACCTGGAAGCGGCGCAGGTCGAACGCGCCGTCGTGGAAGTCGGGCGAGGTCGGGTAGGCGTACGTGCCGGGCCCGTGGTCGTCGCCGTCCGGGTCGGTCACGTCGAGCACGGTCGTGGCCCCGGTGATGTCGCCGACGACCGAGCGGCGGGCGTAGGCGGTGCGGTCGTCCGCGGTCGCCGTGACGACCAGCGCGACCTCGCCGAACGAGACCGGCGCCGCGGCGGTGAACGAGCCGTCGGTACGGGCCCGTACCGACACCAGCCGGGCGGGGGCGCCCGTGTCGACCGGGGTGGCGGCGACGTCGACCCGCGCTCCCGGCGCGGTGGTGCCGGTGACGGTGACGGAGGTGCCGGAGGGGGTCGCGCCGTCCTCGGGGGCGGTGACCGTGAGCGGGACGGTTCCCGGCATGCCGCGGTCGGCGTAGCGGCGGCGGACCACCTCGGGCTGCTCCAGCGGGCGGCCCTCGGCCAGCGACAGGATCAGCCGCAGCTCCTGGGCCTGCGCCCAGGTCAGCGGCGAGGCCGAACCCGCGGGCCCGCCGGCTGTGAAGCCGATGGAGGCGGTCGCCGGGTCGGACCCGTACGGGGAGGCGGGCAGCGCGGGGTTCTCCCACGTCTGCTCGGGGACGAGGCCGGTGCCGGACGACATGGCGTGCATGGCGTCCAGCAGCGATCCGGCGGCGGCCCGGTCGCCGGTCTGCAGCGCGTGCTCGGCGCGCTCGCCGGACAGGACGGGCCACAGGTGGCCGGAGCCGGTGTTCGTGGTGGGCCACGGGCTGCCGGTGGGCGCGCAGGCGGTCGGGTCGGGTTCGTAGCAGTCGCCGTAGCCGTCCTCGGTGCCCTCCGTGCCGGAGCCGTACCGGTACCAGCCGGGGCCGTTCGGCGTGGTCCGCCGGATGACCCGGTCCACCACCTGGAGACTGGCCAGCACGTCCGGGTCGCCGGGCGGCAGGACGCCGAGCCTGGTCAGCTCCAGGAAGCCCGCGTCGACGACCCGCCGCTGGTCCTCGGTCGGCGCGCCGTTGCCCAGGTTGTAGGAGTCGGCGGCGTCCGGGTCGCCGTGGCGCGACAGCCGCAGGAAGTAGCGGTCCGCGTACGGGCCCGTCGTGGTCACGGTCCAGCCCTTGACCGAGCGGGCGAAGTGGTCGGCGGTCGCCCGGTAGAGCCTGGCCCTGGCCGGGTCGTCCTGCCGGGAGGCGATCTCCCCGGCGGCGACCAGCCCGGCGATCTGGGAGGCGATCGTGGACGGGGAGTGGCCCGACTGCTCCTCCCACCGCTCCACGCCGAACGCCGGCCCGTGCGCGACCACGAAGTCGGCCGCCGCCCGCACCCGGGGCCACAGCTTCCGGTCGCCGGAGAGCCCCGCCTGGTAGGCCATGAGGATCGGGAACGCCGTCTCGTCGAGCTGGTCGCCGCCCGAGTCGGGGGCGAGCCTCCCGTTGATCAGCGAGTTGCGCGGCATCCGGCCGTCGGGCAGCTGCTGGCGCTCGAACAGGAAGCGGGTCACGGCCCGCGCCGTGGCCAGGTCCCCGGCGGTGAGGAACCCGGTGAACGTCTCGTACGCGTCGCGGGCGAACACCTGGCGGTACGAGCCGAAGTAGACGGCCCGGCCGCCCACCTCGGCGCCCGCGTCGACGGCCTGCCCCCACGGGCTGCCCAGCGAGGCGACGACCGCGCCCGGGAACGTCTTGTCCTCGCTGGCCTTGAGCACGTTCGCCGACAGCCGGTAGCGGTCGGCCAGCGGTCCCGGCGGGCGCCGCAGCCCGGCGTCGTAGACCGTCCAGCCCGCCTCGTACCGGGCCAGCGTCGCCGCGAAGGGACGCCCGGCCGCGTCGCCCGCGGTGCGCAGCGCGGCGGCCTTGGTGCGGCCGAAGCCGAGCGCGAACGTCACCTCGCCCGACCGGTCGAGCGGCAGCCGGGCCGCGGCCACCACGTTGCCGTCCGGGGCGGCGGTGTACGGGGTGAGCGAGCGTGCGCCGTCGAGCTGCACGGCGCCGTCGCTCCCGGTGCCCGCGTAGCCGACGCTCGCCTCCGGCAGCCGCCGCTCGGCGCGCAGGGCCAGGTGGGTGGGCACGGCGTAGTCGCGGCCGGGCGCGGACGTCACCGTGTTCACGTCGGAGACCACCGGCGCGCCGGTGGCGGCGTCGACCGTGCCGCTGTCGGCGCCGCCGTTCGCGGTCCCGCCGCCGCCGTTGCCGTTCACGCTCGCGTCCAGCAGCGCGTACAGCCGCAGGTTCGCGGGCCGCAGCCGGGCGCTGACCACGACGGCGTCCCGGTCCGGGTCGGTGACGTACGTGGTGGTCAGCCGGTAGCGGCCGGCCCTGCTCGTGGCGGTGACGGTGCAGGCCATGCCGGAACGGCTGGTGGTCACCTCATAAGTCGTGTCGCGGGACTGCAGCTCGGTGAACGTGCGGCCGTCGGTGACCGCGAACCGCATGGTCTCCACGTTCGTGTTGTCGATGGTGGGCTCGTACACGTCGGACAGCACGCCGCCCGCCACCGTGAACCAGACCTTGGACTCGCGGCCCGCGGACGTGCCGACGCAGTCCTTGCGCGCGAGCCCGAAGTGGGACGCCGAGCCGGGCCCGCCGGGCGCGGGGGCGGCGTGCGCGGGCAGCGGCGGCGCCCCGGCCAGCGAGGCGGCGGCGACCAGGGCGAGCGCGAACCGGCGGACAGCAGCCATGCGAAGCTCCCTCTGGAACCGCACGCGCCCCGCCCCGTGCCTGGTAATCCCCTTTGCAGACAAGACCGTCACCGCCCGCGTGTCAACCCCGCGGGTGAGCCGCCACGCTGACGGGGCAGGGGCGACCGTCATGAAGAAGACACTGCTGGCCACGGCGCTCGGCACCGCCGCCGCGGCCGCCCTGGGCGGGATCGCCACCAGATCGGGGCGGCCCTGGTTCCAGAAGCTCGACAAGCCCTCCTGGCAGCCGCCACCGGCCGTCTTCCCGCTGGTGTGGAACCCGCTGTACGCGCTCATCGCCTACGGCGGCGCCCGCGCCCTGGACCGGGCGGGCGACGAGCGCGCCGCCCTCGGCCGCACGCTGGCCGCCAACCTGGCGCTGAACGCCGCCTGGCCGGCGCTGTTCTTCGGCGTCCGCTCGCCGCGCCTGGCGCTGGCGGAGATCGTCGCGCTCAACACCGCCAACGTGCTGCTCGTGCGCAAGGCCATGCGCGCCGACCGCACCGCGGGGCTGCTCCTGGTCCCGTACGCGACGTGGACGGCGTTCGCCACCGCCCTGAACGCGGAGATCGTCCGGAAGAGCCCCGAGTAAAGATCAGTAGATTCAAACATTAAGTAGCCAATCCCTCACTATGGGTACTGATCACTTCGGATGATCACATCACCGCCCGCAGGGGGATGCATGTACAAGTACGCCATGACCGCACTAGCCACCGCCGCCACCAGCGTGCTGCTGGTCGCGGGTCCCGCGGCAGCCGAGGACGCCGGCCAGTGCGCGCCGGCCGCGGCCGGCTCCGTCCCGAAATCCGGCTCCGTGGGCGGCGTGACCGCTCCGGCCCACACCGCGGAGACCCAGCGGTTCGTCGAGAAGCTGGTCCAGGTGGTCCAGCCGGGCCCGGCGGCACCAGTGCTGGACGAGTCGGGCGCCAAGGCGCTGCTCGGTCAGCTCGCCTGCCAGTCGGGCGCCGACGGCCACGTCGCGCGGACGGCCGACAACGAGGAGGAGAACTGCATCAGGTACCGGGTGGGCCCCGGCTGGTCGCCGAACTGGCCGATGCTCGACGCCCTCGGCGTCAGGGAGCTCATCGAGCGGTCGTCGGGCACCGCCTCGGTCTGCGTCGGCGACCCGTCGATGCTGCCCGGCACCACGGCCGTCCAGCCGCAGCCCGGCCCGCAGGCCGGGTCCGCTTCGCAGGCCCTGTCCGACGACCCGACCCCGGCCCCGGCCGCGCCGGGCGCCGACGCCCAGCCGCAGCCCGAGCCCCAGGCCCAGCCGCGGCCCGAGGCGCAGAACCAGCCTGAGGTTCAGCAGCAGGTCCAGATCCAGCCGCAGGTCCAGTGGCAGGGCCGGGGGCAGCAGCGGGCCCAGGCTCAGGTGCAGCCGTACCAGTACTCGCAGGTCTACGTGCAGCCGAACGGGCAGTCGCTGATGGAGAGCCTCGGCATCGGCCTGCTGCTGCGCGGCATGGTCGACGACGACTGACGGCCGCGGCCGGGCGCCGGGTTCGGCGCACCCGGCGCCTGACACCGTACGGGTGACAAGGTCAGGCGACAGGTGAAGAGAACCGGCGCCCGCTGAGGCCGTACGCTGCTGCGCATGGTGAATCGGGTGATCGACGGCCGATTCGAGCTCGTGGAGCGGCTCGGCGGCGGGGGCATGGGGCTGGTGTGGCGGGCCTGGGACCAGGCGCTGCACCGGGAGGTCGCGCTCAAGGAAGTGCGGCCGCCCGACCCCGCCCTGGGCGACCCCGACCCCGCCCGGGACCGCGAGCTGCGCGCCAGGGTGCTGCGCGAGGCCCGCGCCCTGGCCCGGCTCAACCACCCGCACGTCGTCACCATCCACCACATCGTCGACACCGGCGAAGACGGCTTCCCCTGGCTGGTCATGGAGCTGGTGACCGGCGGCTCGCTGCAGGACCGGCTGTCCGACGGGCCGATGGGCCCGGCGGAGACGGCCCGGCTGGGGCGTGAGGTGCTGTCCGCGTTACGGGCCGCGCACGCCGTCGGCATCCTGCACCGTGACGTCAAGCCGGGAAACGTCCTGCTCCGCCCCGACGGGGGCTCGGTCCTCACCGACTTCGGCATCGCCGCCGTGCGGGAGTCGCCCGGGCTGACCGCGACCGGCTCGTTCATCGGCTCGCCCGAGTACATGGCGCCCGAGCGCATCAACGGCCACGAGGGCGACCCCGCCTCCGACCTGTGGTCGCTCGGCATGCTCCTGTACGTGGCCGTCGAGGGTCGCCACCCCCTGCGGCGCGCCACTCCGCTGGCCACCCTGGCGGCGGTGCTCAACCAGGACGTGCCGGCGCCGGAGCGGGCGGGCGGTCTGACCCCGGTGCTGTTCGCCCTGCTCAACCGCGACCCCGCCGCCAGGCCCGACCCCGACGCCCTGGACCGCATGCTCGCCGCCCACGACGCCCCGCCCCAGAACTTCTCCCCCCACCCCGGCCCGCCCTTGGCCCACCCACCCCACCGCCTACCCCCGACCGGCCCACCGTCCGGCTTACCGTCCGGCCCGCCGTCAGGCGTATCGTCCGGCCCGTTCTCAGGTCCCCCGTCCGGCCCGCACCGGCCCGCCGGTCCCGCGTACCCCGGCTCGCACGGCGCCCCCGGTTATCCGGGCGCGCCAGGGCATCCCGGCGCGCCCGGGTATCACGGCGCGCCCGGTGGGCCCGCGTATCCCGGCTCGGCCAGGCCGTCCGGCCCGCAGTGGAACACCGAGCCGCCCTCGGTGACCGCGCCCACCAGGGCGTCCCGGCGCAGGAGTCAGGTGACGACGTCGATCGTCGCCGGGGTGGCGGCGGTGTCGGTGGCGGCGGTCGTGGTGTGGGTGTTGCCGCCCGGCCATCGCGGCGGCGCCTCCGAGAGCCCCGCCGCCGACAGACGGACGAGCGCCGCCGAAGAGACCCCGGCCACGGAACGGACCTCAGCGGAGACCGGCACGGAACCGGCCCCGGCGGAGACCGAGGAGCGCGAGCCCGTCAACCTGCTCACCCCCGCAGGGATGCGCCGCCTCGTCGCCGACCTGAAGCCGGTCATGGGCGGCACCCAGGTGGTCGACCTGACCGTCTACCCCACGTACGCGATCGCCGGCGCCCCGGTCAAGGGCCGCAAGACGGTCTACGACCGGTACACCTACCGCGACGGCGTGGCCACCAAGGACGGCCCCGGCTCCACGGTCAGCAAACCCATCGTGGACCTGCGGAAGTACAACTGGGACGCGCTGCCCGCCCTGATCCGCAGGGCGAACAGGGAGCTCGGGGTCAAGAAGCCCACCACCCGCTACATCATCGTCGACGCCGCCTTCCACGAGACGGGCGCGATCCGGGTCTACGTCTCCGACGAGTACCACGCCAGCGGCTACCTGGCCGCCGACCCGACGGGCAAGGTGATCGCGAAGTACCCCGCCGGCGGATGAAGCGGTTAGTTCCCGGCGAACACGGGCACCTCATCGGCCATGGCGGAGCACGGGTTCGTGGTGATCGGCAACGCGGCGGCCGGCGGCGTCGACGGGACGGCGCGCGAGGAGGTGCTGGACGCCCTGTCGGGTGACGTGGTGGTGTGCGACGTCGAGCGGCCGGGCGACATCGAGCGCGCGCTGGCGGAGCATCCCGGCAGGGTCCCGGTGGTGCTGGGCGGCGACGGGACCGTGCACGCCGTCGTGGCGGCGCTGCTGGCCAGGGGAGAGCTGGCCACCCGCCCGATCGGGCTGGTGCCGCTGGGCACCGGCAACGACCTGGCCCGCGCGCTGGGCATCCCGCTCGACGCGCGCGAGGCGGCCCGCGTCCTTTCAGACGGCCGGGAGCGGACGCTGGACCTGCTGGTCGACGACGAGGGCGGCATCGTGGTGAACGCCGTGCACGTCGGCGTCGGCGCGCACGCCTCCGAGCACGCGGCCGCGCTCAAGCCCTTGCTGCGCAGGGCCGCGTACGCGGTGGGCGCGCTGGTCGCCGGGGCGCGCAGCAAGGGGTGGCGGCTGCGGGTGAAGGTGGACGGCGAGCCGGTCACCGACGGGCGGCGGCGGGTGCTCATGGTGGGGATCGGCAACGGAGTCTCAATCGGCGGCGGCACCCCGCTCGCCCCGCACGCCCGCCCCGACGACGGCCTGGCCGACGTGGTGATCTCGTACGCGGTCTCGCCGCTGGCCAGGCTGGCCTTCGGCGTCCTGCTGCGCCGGGGCAGGCATCCGGAACGCGCCGACGTGATCACCGTCAGGGGCAGGGGCATCACCGTCGAGGGCGAGCCGGTCGCGGCCAACGCCGACGGCGAGCTCCTCCCGCCGGCCCCGCACCGCGCCTGGACGCTCCGCCCCGCGGCCTGGAGCGTGATCGTCCCCAAGGAGGGCTGAACCCTGGCGAGGCGGCGCGGGATCGATCACAGTGGAGGCATCCGGATACTCACCTCCAGGGGGATCGCGTGAGCGAGCCGACGCAGCCGCCGATGTACATGCGCAGGGACGGCTTCGGCCCCGCGCCCGAGCTGTCCGCCCTGCGCGCGGAGGGCGTCAGCCGGATCGGCACCCCGTTCGGGGTCGACGCCTGGATGGTCACCCGCCACGCCGACATCCGCGAGGTGCTGGGCGACGCCGAGCGCTTCCCGATCGCCTTCTTCGGCCTGCCGCAGCTGCCCGGCGCGCCGGAGCTGTCGGAGGAGCAGCTCGCCACCCTGCGCGCCGGCAACCTGCTGCAGCTGAACCCGCCCGACCACACCCGGATACGCCGGATGCTGGCGCCCGAGTTCACCATCCGCCGGATGCGCCGCCTGGAGCCGCGCATCGCCGGCATCGTCGCCGAGCACCTGGACGCGATGGAGGCGGCCGGCCCGCCCGCCGACCTGGTCCGGTCGTTCGCGCTGCCGATCCCGTCGCTGGTCATCTGCGAGCTGCTCGGCGTCCCGTACGAGGATCGGGAGGGTTTCCAGCGGCGCACCAGCCGCATGCTCGACATGTCGACCCCGCCGGAGGAGGCGCTGGCAGTCCGGCTGGAGTCGCGCGCGTACATGGCCGGGCTGGTCGCCCGCGAGCGGGCCGAGCCGGGCGACGACCTGATCGGCACGCTGGTGCGGGAGCACGGCGACGACCTCAGCGACGACGAGCTGATCGGCATCGGCGGGCTGCTGCTGCTCGCCGGGCACGAGACCACCTCCAACATGCTCGCGCTGGGCACGCTCGCCCTGCTGCGCCACCCCGGCCAGCTCGACCTGCTGCGCAAGGAGCCCGCCAGGATCGACGCCGCCGTCGAGGAGCTGCTGCGCTGGCTGAGCATCGTGCACTCCGGCACGCTCAAGCTGACCGCCACGGAGGTCGAGATCGCCGGGCGGCGGATCGGCCCCGGCGAGCTGGTGGTGTGCGCGCTCCCGGCCGGCAACCGCGACCCCGGCCTGGCCGCCGACCCGGACACGCTGGACCTGTCGCGCGGCGAGCCCGGCCACCTGGCCTTCGGTCACGGCGTCCACCACTGCCTGGGCGCCCCGCTGGCCCGGATGGAGATGCGCCTCGCCTTCCCGGCCCTGCTGGAGCGCTTCCCCACGCTCAGGGAGGCGGAGCCGGCCCCGGTCTTCCGCACCATGCACATCGTCCACGGCCTGACGTCCCTGCACGTCGCCTGGTAGCGGTCAGGCGGGCGTGATCGGGAAGTTGTGGCGGAACACGTTGCCCGGGTCGTACGCGGCCTTCACCTGCCGCAGCCTGGCCAGGGTCGCCGGCGGGAACGCCCTGGTCAGCAGCTTGTCCTCGAAGCGCGGCTCGAAGCTGAGGTAGGCGGCCGTCACGCCCAGCCCGTCCCACGCCCGCTCGGCCCGCGCCGCCCGCGCCGCGGAGATCACGCCGTTGACGGAGAAGTTCTGGGTGCGGTGGGCGTACGCGGTGGCGCCGGGGGCGACGTCGTTGACGGCGCCGCCGACCGAGCGCACCTGGACCATGGTGAGCAGCCGCTGCTCGAACATCTCCGCCAGCCGCCCCGAGGTGTCCGCGTCGAGGTGGTCCACCAGGGCGGAGTGGCCGCGCAGTCCGCCCTGCTGCCCGGTGTGCCGGTTGCGGTGCGGCGCGACGACAGCCGCGTACGGGGCGAGCTGCGCCTGCTGCTGGAGCACCGGCGCCACCTCCAGGAACGGCTCCAGCGCCGCCACGGCCGCGTCGGTGTCGTCGCCGGCCCACACGGCGAACGTCTGGGCCAGCGCCGAGTAGCCCTGCTGTCCCGGGAACACGGTGGTGAACGGGGTCAGCTTCCGCGGGCTCGCCTCCACGGCCCGCCCCCAGCGCTCCAGGAACGCGGCCGTGTCGGAGGCGTCGTGCACGAAGACCGCGAACACCACGTCGGACAGCTCGGTCGCCTCGATGTCGAACGAGGTGACGACGCCCAGGTTGCCGCCCGCGCCGCGCAGCGCCCAGAACAGGTCAGGATGGTGCTCCGGGTCCGCCCGGACGGTCCGGCCGTCGGCCAGCGCCACCTCGGCGCCCACCACGTGGTCGATCGTCAGCCCGTAGGAGCGGGCCAGGAAGCCCTGCCCGCCGGCCGTGGCCAGCCCGCCCACGCCGACGTCGCCGTAGTCGCCCGAGCTGATCGCCAGCCCGTGCGGGCTCAGCGCGCTCGCCACGTCGCCCCAGCGGGCGCCGGCGCCGACGCGCACCAGCCTCCGCCCGCGGTCGAGGACCTCGACCGCGTCCAGCGCGCCGACGTCGACGACGATCCCGCCGTCGTTGGTGGACCGCCCGCTGATCCCGTGCCCGCCGCTGCGCACGGCCAGCGGCACGTCCTGGCTCCGCGCGTACGTGAGAGCCTCGGCCACCTGCCCGGCCGTGGCGGGGCGGAGCACCAGCCCGGGGGAGCCGGTCCAGATGTAGGAGGAGCGGACGCGCTCGTAGTCGCGGTCGCCGGGCTCCACCGCGGTGCCCGCCAGCGAGGCGGGCACCGCGTCGTAGTCGATGCCGGGACGGCGCAGCGCGAGCGCCCGGGGAGGCCGCGCGGGGCCGGTCGTGACGCCGCGGGCGGCGCGTTCGGCGGCGACGGCCTCGCGCAGCGCGGGCGCCACCTCCCGGCCGAAGCGCTCGATGGCGGCCGGGTCGTCGCCGGGCAGGATGAACGTGCTGATCCCGTCCTCGACGGCCAGCGGCAGCAGCCGCTCCACCCACTCCTCGGCGGAATCGCCGGCGAACTCGCTCATGAGGTTGAGCAGGCGGCGGATCTCGCGCGGGTCGCGGCCCGCCCCGTCCGCCGCCTCGTCGATGATCTTGTTGCCGGCGGTGAGGTCCTCCGGCGTGGCGTAGCCGAGGCTGGGCAGCCACCCGTCCGCCTTCGCGCCGACCAGCCGCAGCATCCTCGGCTTGTACGCGCCCAGCCAGATCGGCACGTCGTGGGCCGGCGCCGGGCCCCGCTTGGCGCCCTTGACCGTGTAGTGGGCGCCGTCGACCCGCAGCGGGCGCCGCTCGTCGGCGTCCCACACGCCGCGGATCACGTCGATGGCCTCGCTGAGCGCGTCCACCGCCTGGCCGGGGCTCAGCCGCCGGCCGCCCATGGCCTCGATCGCGTCCCAGAACCCGCCCGCGCCCAGGCCGAGCTCGACCCGCCCGCCTGACAGCAGGTCCAGGCTCGCCACGGACCTGGCCAGCACCGCCGGCGGGCGCAGCGGCAGGTTGAGCACGTTGCCGGACAGGTGGACGCGCTCGGTGCGCGCCGCCACCCAGCTCATCAGCGTCCAGGTGTCCAGGAAGGTCGCCTGGTACGGGTGGTCCTGGAACGTCACCAGGTCCAGGCCCGCCTCCTCGCTCAGCCGCGCCAGCTCGACGGCCAGCTCGGGCCGGCCGTTCTGCGGGGTGATGAACGACCCGAAGCGTAGGTCGTGGCCGTAGTCGGGCATCCCGTCCTCCATATGGTAGATGTGTCAACCTTATTCGGGATGGATGACATGTCAACCTTTGTGACGTAGGCTGGTGGCATGACAGCCGACCTGGCCGCGTGGCGTGCTTACAGCACCGTGCACACCCAGCTCGCGGCTCACCTCTCCCGCGAGCTGACCCGGGCCACCGGGCTGTCCGAAGCCGACTACCAGGTCCTCGACGCGCTGCTCGACGCCCCCGGCGGCCGGATGCGCGCGCTGGAGCTGCGCTGGGTGCTGCAGTGGGAGAAGAGCCGGCTGTCCCACCAGGTCGGCCGGATGGCCAAGCGCGGCCTCCTGGGGCGCGAGTCGTGCGCCGAGGACGCGCGCGGCTGGGACATCGCGCTCACCCCCGAGGGGCGCGAGGCGGCCGTCCGCGCCCGGCAGGTGCGCGACGACTCCGTCCGCCGCCTCGTCCTCGACGCCCTCGGCCCCGACCGGCTCGCCGGGCTGGAGGAGACGGCCGCTCTCCTGTCGGCCCGCCTGGAGAGGGCAGCGGAGGAGGACCCGTCCTGCCGCGCCGCCCGCGCCGAGGTCTTCCCCGGCGCCCCGTCAGTCGACTGAGCGCAGCAGGAGCAGCGCGATGTCGTCGAGGCGCTGGTCGACGTTGGACGAGGGGGCGATGAGGGCGTCCGCGAGCTCCTGCAGCGGCCGCCGGGCGAGCCTGCCGAGGTGCAGGGAGAGTTCGGCGATGGCGTCGTCCAGCAGCACGCCGGGCGCTTCGACCAGCCCGTCGGTGTAGAGGGCGAGCGTGCCGCCGGGCGGCAGCGCGACCTGCGAGGCCTCGTACTCGGCGTGCGGGTCGATGCCGAGCAGGAGCCCGGGGGCCGGCTCGATCAGCTGGGTCGCCCCGCCGTGGTGGTGCAGCAGCGCCGGCAGGTGGCCGGCGCTGGCCACGTCCAGCACCCTGTTGTGCAGGTCGAGGTTGATGTAGAGGCAGCTGGTGAACCGGTTCGGCGTCAGGTCGATGACCAGCCGGTTGGTGTGCGCGAGAATCTCGCCGGGATCGGCTCCCGAGGCCGCGTAGGCGTGGATCGCCGTGCGCACCTGCCCCATCAGCGCCGCCGCCGTCGGGTCGTGGCCCTGCACGTCGCCGATGACCGCCGCCGCGCACTCGTCACCCAGGCTGATCAGGTCGTAGAAGTCGCCGCCGATGTCCATGCCGCGGGTGGCGGGCAGGTAGCGGGCGGCCACGTCCAGCCCGTCGATGTGCGGCAGGCGGCGCGGGAGCAGGCTTTCCTGAAGGCTCTGCGCGAGCCGGTGCTTGGCGTCGTACAGCTTGGCCCGGTCGAGCGCCTGGGCGACCAGCCCGGCGAGCGAGGTGAGGGTGGCGCGCTCGTCCTCGGTGAAGTGGTGCGGGCGTTCGTAGCCGATCACCAGCGTGCCGAACGACCGTCCCTGCGTGGTCAGCGGCAGCACCGCGCAGGCCGCGATGGGGTCGTCGACCGCCGGAGGGTAGACCTCACGCAGTTCCCGCCGGGAGGCGAAGAACCCCGGCTCGACGGCGTCGGCCGGGGAGCCTGCCGGGCTCGACCTGGTCGTCGACCACTCGTTGAACGTGTCGATGGTCTTCCGGCTCGTGCCACGGCTGCCGAGCAGGATCATCCGGCCGCTCTCGGCGGTCAGGATGGACAGGGACTGCGCGTTGAAGACCGGCAGCAGGTGGTCGCCCACCAGGTCGACGATCTCCTGCACGGTGGCCGCCTGGCTGAGCATGGCGGTCAGCTGCAGCATGCTGTGCAGCGTGGAACTGGCCGTCCTCCTGCTCCCGGCCAGCATCTGGTCCGGCATGAGATGCCCGGGGTCACGCGCCATGGTGCTGGGCGTGACGCGGACGCTGATGCCCATCGGCGCGGGATAGAGCTGGAAGGCCAGCCACTGCCCGCTGGGCCGCCGGGCGGTGAAGGAGGTGGCCTCCTGGCTGATCACCGCCGCCCGGTAGCGGTCCTCGTACTCGGGGGTGTTCAGCCACGGCAGCGCCTCCCAGGCGCGCCGGCCGAGCAGCTGGGAAGGCGAGTCGCCGAGCAGTTCGGCGGCCGACGGGGTGAGGAACGTGATCCGGCCTTCCAGGTTCAGCGCCAGGTAGCCTTCGGGCAGGCCGCTGAGGCAGTCCAGGGCGGCCATGCCGGCGTCGGGATCGAGCCGCCGCCCCCGCCGGGGCGAGATCACGCGCGGCCGGACGCGGGGCGTCACCGGCTGCCCGCGCCGCGCGGCGTCGCTCAGCACCGTGCCCATCCGGTGGCACGTCCGCTCGATCAGCTGCCGCCGTTCCTCGGTGAGCTCGGTCTGGCCCGGCGGCCAGGCCAGCAGCAGCGCCCCCCAGGCGGTGTCGCCGGCGCAGATGGGAGCGGCGGCCATCGAGAAGTCGTACGGCAGGGACAGCGCCGCACCGGGGTAGTCGCGGGCCAGCTCCTCCTGGTCGGCCAGCCAGACCAGCCGCCGCTCGCGCAGGGCCACCGCCGACGGCACGGGCCCGTTGACGCGCACTCTCGACCAGGCCCTGGCGATCGTGATGGGGAAGCCCTGCTCGGCGTCCATGAGCAGCAACTCCTGGTCCTCGTCGAGGAGGTAGAGCGCGCCGAGGTGGGCCCCGGTGGCGTCGATGACCGCCACGAGCAGGTCATGCAGCTGCCGCGCCTCCGGACCGGGAGCCGCCATGGGCTCGAACTCCTGTCGCACGCCGCTAGCCCGTCCGGCCCCCTGCGTGCGGAGCCCGTGGAAACGGTCCTCCGAAATCCCTCATACAGGCAGGATGCATCCATAAAGCATCAGCCAAACCTAAAATCTCGGGCGCCGTCATCCGGTTTCGCGGCCTTGAGGTCGGCTTTTCCGCAGGTCGATGGGTATGGGGCAGGTGGAGCTAGGGCATCGGGGGAGGCGTGAGGGGTTCGAGGCGGGTGCGGCGCGGGCGGGCCGTTCTGTCAGAGTGGACGTTCGCCGCCATGCTGCTCGTCGTCACCGTGGCCGTGCTCGGACTCGGCCTGCTGGTCGGGGCCGTCGACCGGCTGGTGCCGCTGCTCATCTTCCTGCCCGCGGTCATCTCCGGCGTGGGCAGTGTGGCGCAGACGACCACGGCGTCCGTGTGGGTGGTCGTGGTGATCGGCTTCGTCGTGGCGTCCGAGGGCGAGGGCATCGGCATGGACCTGGGCGCGATGACGTTCACGGCCCTGTTCGGCGTGTGGAGCGTGCTCAGCTGCCGCTACCGGATCGCGCGCGAGGAGGAGATCCACCGGCTGCGCTCGGCCGGCGCGGCGCTGCAGAGCCAGATCGTCCGCCCGCTGCCGGTGCGCACTGCCGACGTGGTCGTGGACGGGGTCTACGAGCCCGTGGAGGAGGACGCCACGGTCGGCGGCGACATGTACGAGGTCGTCGACACCGATCACGGCACCCGGGTGATGATCGCTGACGTGCAGGGCAAGGGGCTGCACGCGATCGGGGCGGCCATCGCGCTGCTGGGCGCGTTCCGGGAGGCGGCCCACCGGGAGCGGAGTCTGGCCGGGGTGGTGGAGGCGCTGGAGACCGCGGTGGTCAGGCACAACGAGGGCGCCCGGCGCACCGGCGAGCACGAGCGGTTCGTCACCGCCCTCGTGCTGCACATCGACGCCCGTGTGGAGGTGGAGGCGGTCAACTGCGGCCACATCGCCCCCTACCTGGTCGCCCACTCCCACGCCTGGCAGGCCGACCTGGGCGAGCCGGAGCTCCCTCTCGGCCTGGGCCGGCTGGCGGACAAGCGCCGCGAGGCGGTGCGTTTCGCCTTCCCGCTGGACGCGACGATGCTGCTGTGCACCGACGGGGTCACCGAGGCGCGCGACCCCCGCGGCGCCTTCTACCCGCTGGAGCCCCGGCTGCGGGCCTGGGCCAGGCGTTCTTCGTCGGCCCTCGCCGAGGCCCTGCTGGCCGACCTGCACGCGTTCACCGCCGCCGACTTCGGTGACGACCTGGTCATCCTCACGTTGCGCAGGAGCGGCTCGGCGCGGCACTGATCAGGCGGGGTCGCTCTCCTCCGCGCCGGCGGGCCCGAGGTCGCGGTGGCGGAACATGTCGATCAGCGCCTGGACCGGGATGCCGGCTTCGGTGTGGTGGCGCAGCTCGGCGCTCGGGTTGATCTCGTAGCGGTTGCGGCGGCCCATCCGCTCGCGCATGAGGTATCCGGCATCCTCCAGATCGGAGACGATGCCCTGGGCGGCGCGTTCGGTGATGCCGATCTTCGCGGCCATGTCGCGGAGCCGCACCTGGGGATCGGCGGACACGGCTATGAGCACCCGGGCGTGGTTGGTCAGGAACGTCCAACCTGATCGCCGGTCGACGACGCCGTTCATCGACTTGCCGCCCTCCTTGGGGCTCGATTTCCGTACCGGAACATTTTATACAGAAAACTTCTTCCTGTATTGTGTTGGCAGGAGGTTGGCCGGATCGTGGCGAGGCCTAGGGACGAGGGGTCGGGGCGATGCGTGCGCTGGCGGGAGATGCGATGGTGATGAGTGGTGCCGGGCACGCCTACGTGCCGGCGGCTGAGCATCTGCTGTATATCGACAGCCTGCTCCGCGTCACCTGCACGGTGATGCCGGGTCCCTCGCTGGTGCGGCTGGAGGGCGACATCGACGTCACCAACCGCGCGGAGGCGGTGTCCGCGCTGCAGCGCGCCCGGCGCATCGACGCCGACCTGATCGTGGACGTCGGCCGCGTCGGCTTCATCGACCTGGCGGGGCTGCGCTCGCTGCTCGGCCTCGCCGCGTGCGACGGCGTCGTCGTCCGCAACACCCCGCGGCAGATGCGCCGCCTGATCGACGTGCTCGGACTGCCCCCACTCGACTGACACCCGGCGACGCCCGCCCCGTGGGGGAGCGGGCGCCGGGGGAGAGTGTCTACTTCAGCGCCTCCGCCGGTCCGTGGCGGTGCTCGGCCTGGGCGGCGCGAGCCTGGGTCGGCGCGGCGGCGCCGATCGTGCCGGTGTCGAAGGCGTAGGTGGCCGCCAGGGTGGCGATCGCGTCGGAGTTCACGTCCAGCGCCTTGTCGCTGATGTTCTTGATCGTGTCGCAGGCCTGGTGGTAGCACGGGTCGAGCGGGATGCCCGCCGTGCCGCCGAAGATCGCGGCCTCCTCCGCCGTCTTGAGCACCTCGGCGCCGGTGAACAGGCCGCCGGCCGGGATGCCGACCGCGATGAACGGCCCGTAGTCCGAGCGGCCGGTGAACGCGGTCGCCTTGAACGGCTCGCCGCGATCGGCGAAGAACTTCTCGAAGTCCGCCTCGATCTGGTCGGACCCGGGAGGCCCGGCGGTGCCGAAGGCGTCGCCGTCACCGTCGTAGATGCCGAAGGTGTAGTTCGGCGAGGCGATCATGTCGAAGTTGAGGTACAGAGCGATCTTGGCCCGCTCCGCCTCCGTGAGGTTGGCCACGTAGTGCTCGGAGCCGAGCAGGCCGAACTCCTCGGCGCCCCAGAACGCGAAGCGCATCTTGTTCTTCGGCTTGAGCTTGGCCATCTGCAGCGCCACTTCGAGGGTCCCGGCGCTGCCCGAGCCGTTGTCGTTGATGCCGGGGCCCTCCTGCACGCTGTCGAGGTGCGCGCCGAGCATGACCACGTTGTCCGGGTCGCCCTTCCGGCTCTCCGCGATCACGTTGTACGTGGTCCGCGTCTCGGAGATCGGGTCCCAGTTCATCGTGACGGACGTGCCCTCGGCGGCGAGCTCCTGGCCGACGGCGAAGCTGGTGAAGAACGACGGGATCGTGATGCCGGGGCCGCCGAGCACCGGGTTCAGGTCGATCTCGGTGCGGCCTTCCTGGCCCTCGTTGAAGATGATGGCGCCGGTCGCGCCCGCGGCGATCGCGTTCTCCACCTTGACCCGGAAGTTGCAGGTGCCGCGCTGCATGAGCGCGATGCCGCCCGCGGTGAAGCCCTCGAAGTCGCTCGCCTCGCAGCCGGAGCTGGAGCTGTTGGGCTCGCCCGGCGGCAGGACCACGTCCACCGGCTGGACCTGGCCGCTCACCGAACCGGCGGGGGAGTCGCCCATGGCGATGTAGTCGCTGAAGAACCCGTAGGTGTAGGTCTCCTGCTCCGGCGCGGTCCGCTTGAGCACCGGCGGCGTCCGGTAACCCTCGAAGAGGAACTCGAACGGCTGGACCGTCACCTTGTAGCCGGCCAGGCGCAGCCGCAGGGCGACGTAGTCGCGGGAGGCGTCGTAGCCCCTGGTGCCCGACACGCGGGTGCCGTCGAACCTGTCGGCGATCGCCTGGAACACCTTGAGGTGCTTCTTGACGTTCTTGCCCGAGACAGCCTTGACGATCTTGCTTACGTTGTCGTGGGGTTTGGGGTGGGCTTGAGCCGGTCCGGCGGCGGCGACCGTGGAGAGCGCCACTGCGGCGGCGACCGCGCCGACCACGCATTTACGCAGGCGGGAACGCATGATTGCTCCTCAGAACCATGGGAGGTGACCCCGGGGTCAAAAAGCGCGCGTTCCCCGAACTTATTGATAAATCCGGCTATCGGGGAAGATGTGGCAATGCATCTGTTGCATCACGGAGTCAGAACGGGTCAGGAGGATTACCCGTCACCGTAGGGTGGGCGGCATGTCTCCGAGGATCGCCACCGCCCAGCGCGTGGAACTGCCCGAACTGCTCGACTTCCTCCGCCCCCGGCATCACGGCCTGCTCTCCACCGCACGGGCGGACGGGCGGCCCCAGCTGTCGCCCGTCGCCTGCGGCGTCGACGGCGACGGAAGGATCGTGATCTCCACGTACCCCGACCGGGCCAAGACGCGCAACGCCCGCCGTGACGACCGGGTGTCCATCTGCGTGCTGTCCGACGACTGGGACGGCCCGTACGTGCAGGTAGACGGGCGCGCGGAGGTGCTCGACATGCCCGAGGCGCTCGACGGCCTGGTCGAGTACTTCCGGTGCATCTCCGGCGAGCACCCCGACTGGGACGAGTACCGCGAGGCCATGCGCCGCCAGGACAAGTCGCTCATCCGCCTCCACATCGAGCGCTGGGGGCCGATCGCCACCGGCGGCTTCCCCGCGCGGCTGGCCGGGTGACCTGGGCGTCCACCCTTGTGGTGACCCCGCGCCGAGGCGGAGACTGAGAATGACGGAGGGGGGACGTCATGATCGAAGTCAAGAGTCTCGACAAGCCGGATGAGCGCCGCGACTTCCCGCAGGGTCATATGGAAGTGCTGGAGCTGAGCGGGCTCAGCTTCGGCGTGGCCACCTTCGAGCCCGGATGGCGCTGGTCGGAGTCGGTCAAGCAGATCGCCGGAACGAAGTCCTGCCAGATCCACCACAACGGGCTCGTGGTCCGCGGCCGCCTGTTGATCAGGATGGACGACGGCACCGAGACGGAGGTCGGGCCCGGAGAGCTCTTCGTCTGCCCGCCGGGACACGACGCGTGGGTGCTGGGTGACGAGCAGGTGATCGTCTACGACTTCGCGGGTGGTGCCGCTGAGTACGCCAAGGCAAAGGAGTCCTGAAAAATCTGGACACGTGGGGCCCTCTGGGGCTCCCGTGTTCTCCTACGCGGAGCGGCACGAGACCCCCGGCGGTCCTCCGTCACGGCAGACGGGTCACCAGGATCCCGTCGTCGTCGCTCCACAGCTCCGCGCCCGGACGGAAGGTGACGCCGCCGAACGTCACCGGCACGTCACGCTCACCCGCGCCGTCCTTGGCGCTCTTGCGCGGGTTGCTGCCCAGCGCCTTGACGCCCAGGTCGAGTTCGCGCAGCGCGACGACGTCGCGCACCGCGCCGTTGATCACCACGCCCGCCCAGCCGTTGGCCACCGCGGACCCCGCGATCACGTCCCCCATCAGCGCCGTGCTCACCGAGCCGCCGCCGTCGACCACCAGCACCCGCCCCTCACCGGGCTCCGCCAGGGCCGTCTTGACCAGGGCGTTGTCCTGGTGGCAGCGCACGGTCGCGATCCGGCCGCGGAACGCGCGACGTCCCCCGTACTGACGCAGTTGCAGGTCGCAGGAGTCGAGCTCGTCGCCGCGCTCGTCGTACAGGTCGGCGGTGATGACGGTCATGGGGGCTCCTTCGACGGTCCGGTACGGCGACACAAGCTACAGCCCAGCGGGCGGCGTCCCGCTACCGGTGGTGGCGCCACGGCATGGCCAGGTCGGCGCCGCGCGGCGCGTGGACGCCGGTGTGCAGGCCGGAGGTCTGGATGGCGCGGCTGATGTCGGTCGGCGTGAGCAGGCCGACCAGGTGGCCGCCGGGATCGAGCACCACCGCCCGGCCGTCGGCGCAGCCCGTCATCCGAGGCAGCAGGTCCATCAGCGGCTCCTCCGGCGTGGACCTGGGCACCTCGCCGGGCGGGCAGGCGATGTCCGCCAGCCGGGTGGTGGCCCGCTCCTCGGGCGGCAACTGCCGGATGCGGTTCAGCGTGACCAGCCCCGCGAAGCCGCCGCGCTCGTCCACCAGCGGATAGGTCGACAGGCGGCGGCTGAGCACCACCTCCTCGATCAGGTCCGCCACGGTCTCGTCGGGACGCGACACCACCGGGTCGCGGGACATCACCTCGCCCACCCGTACCCCGCGCAGCGCCACGCCGAGCTGCGCCTGCTGCTCCTCGGCGCTCGCGGCGTTGACCAGGAACAGGCCGATCAGCGCCAGCCAGATCCCGCCGAAGCCGGCCCCGACCGCCACCTGGAGGAAGCCGAGCGCGATCAGCACGTACCCGAACGTCCGCCCGGCCCGGGCGGCCGCGACGGCGGCCCTGCCGCGGTCGCCCCACCGCCACCACAGCGCGGCGCGCAGCACCCGGCCGCCGTCCAGCGGCGCGGCCGGGACCAGGTTGAAGACGGCCAGCAGCACGTTCACCGCCGCCAGATAGACGAACACGTCCCCGGCGAGCGACGGCCCGGCGGCGGCCCGGACCAGCACCGCCACCACACCGAACAGCAGGCCCGCCACCAGGCTCGTCAGCGGCCCCACCACCGCGATCTGCAGGTCGGCGCGGGGCGTCTTGGGCTCGCCGCGCAGCTCCGCCACCCCGCCGAGCAGCCACAGCGTGATCCGCGACACCCCGATGCCGTGACGCCCCGCCATCAGCGCGTGCGCCACCTCGTGCGCCAGCAGCGAGGCCATGAACAGCAGGGCGGCCACCACCCCGGCGGCCAGGTAGGCGGCCGTGGACAGGCCGGGGAAGGTCAGCGGGAACCGGCCGAAGGCCAGCCCGAACACCAGGATCGCGACGATGAGCAGCACGCTGAGGTTCATCCCGACCGGGACACCGCCGATCCGGCCGAGTGGGATCGTTGAGCGCATCTTCCCTCCAACGGAGCCGACGTCCGCCATGCGCCTACCCACGCCACGTCCGAGGTCACCGGCTCCGACCTGCTCCGATCCGGTTTCGGGACGGGAGCGCCGGGCAGGTCGCACCGGGTGACGAGACGACGTTTCACCCCGCTCGACAACACGTTGGTCCTGCTCACCCGCGGTTACGCCTGGCTGCCCGACCTGCTCCGGCGGACCCGCGGCGACGTGATGACCCGGGTCATGGGCAACCGGGCCACCGCCCTGCGCGGGCCGGAGGCGGTGCGGTTCCTGTACGACGAGCGCCACGTGCTCCGGCACGGCGCACTCCCCGAGCCGATCCAGGCCACCCTGCTCGGCAAGGGCGGGGTGCACTCACTCGACGGCGCCGCGCACCGGGCGCGCAAGGCGCTCTTCATGTCCGTGCTGGCCGACCCCGAGTCGGTCGCCCGCCTGGTCCGCCACGTCGGCGACGCGTGGGACGAGACCGTCGCGACCTGGCCGGGACGCTCGCCCGTGGTGCTCTTCGACGAGGCCGCGGAGATCATCGCCAGGGGAGCCTGCCGCTGGGCGGGCGTGCCCGTGGCCGAGGCCGGCGTCAAGGCGGTCGCGGAGGACATGGTGGCCATGGTCGACGGGTTCGCCACGCCGGGACCGCGCCACTGGCGGGCCAGGCGTGCCAGGAAACGCAGGGAGCGCTGGCTCACCCGGCTGTTCGACGACGCCCGCGCCGGCAAGGTCACCCTGCCCGCCGGCTCGCCCGCCGACCTCGTCGAACGCCACCACGACAACGAGGGGCAGCCGCTGCCGTCGCACGTCGCCGCGGTCGAGCTGATCAACCTCATCAGGCCGACCGTCGCCGTCGCCTGGTTCGTCGCCTTCGCCGGGCACGCGCTGCACCGCCGGCCGCACCTCAGGCAAGCGCTCGCCGATCCCGCGTACGCCGAGGCGTTCGCCCAGGAGGTCAGGCGCTTCTACCCGTTCGCCCCGTTCATCGGCGGCCGGGCGGCCGGCGACCTGACCTGGCGCGACCTCCGCATCCCCGAGGGCACGCTCGTCCTGCTCGACCTGTACGGGCAGAACCACGACGCGGGACTGTGGGAGGACCCGTACACCTTCGACCCCGGCCGGTTCGTCGAGTCGCCCCCGGGCCGCGACGACCTGGTGCCGCAGGGCGGCGGCGACCCGCACACCGGCCACCGGTGCCCCGGCGAGGCTGTCACCGTCGAACTGCTGAAGAGCCTCTCCGCGCGGCTGGCCGGCCTGGAGTACACCCTGCCGCCGCAGGACCTGACGATCCCGCTGCGGCGGATCCCCACCCGGCCGCGCAGCGGCGTCGTCATCGACGCCGTGCGGGTGCCGGCTCAGTCGAGGTCGACCACGACGGGCGCGTGATCGGACGGCCCCTTCCCCTTGCGGGCCTCGCGGTCCACGTACGCCGACCGCACCCGATCGGCGACGCCCGCGGCCGCGTACACCAGGTCGATGCGCATCCCCATGTCCTTGTGGAACATCCCCGCCCGGTAGTCCCAGTACGTGAACGGGTGCGGCCCCTTCATCGGCGTCGGCACCACGTCCCTGAGCCCGAGCGCGCGCAGCTCGGCCAGCGCCTGCCGCTCGGCGGGGGTGACATGGGTGGACCCGGCGAACACGGCCGGGTCCCACACATCCGCGTCCGTCGGCGCCACGTTGAAGTCGCCGCACGCCACCACCGCGCGCCCGGCCCGCAGCTCCGCCCGCACCGCCTCGCCGAAGGCGGCGAACCAGGCCAGCTTGTACGTGTAGTGCGGCGAGTCGAGCGTGCGCCCGTTCGGCGCGTAGATCGACCAGACCCGCAGCCCTCCGCAGGTCGCGCCCACGGCCCGTGGTTCGGGCGTGACCGTGACGGTGCCCTTCGCCGAGTCGAAGCCCGGTTCGCCGGGGAAGCCGGGTGACATGTCCTCCAGCCCGATCCTGGAGAGCACCGCCACCCCGTTCCACCGGCCGTCGCCGTGAGCGGCCGTCGCGTACCCGAGCGCGGCCACCTCCCGCGCCGGGAAGCCGTCCGCCGGGCACTTCGTCTCCTGGAGGCAGACGATGTCGGGCTCCTTGTCGGTCAGCCAGTCGAGGAGGCGCGGCAGCCGGGCCTTGACCGAGTTCACGTTCCACGTCGCCAGGCGCATGGTGCCAGCTTGTCAGAGGCGAGGTAGCGTCGCGGGCGTGCGGCTGGAAGGAATGCCGGCGGGTCACCGGCTGCGTTACGGGCCCGCGGCCGAGGGCATCGAGCGGCTGGAGGCGTCGCTGGTGGGCGTGGCGTTCTCGCCGCACCGCCACGACACGTACGCGATCGGCGTGACGCTCGCCGGCGTGCAGACGTTCCGCTACCGGGGCGAGTCGCGTCACTGCCTGCCGGGGGAGTGGCACGTGCTCCATCCGGACGAGGTGCACGACGGGGCGGCGGGGACCGGCGGCGGGTTCGGCTACCGGATCTTCTACATCGACCCGGCGCTGGTGCAGGAGGCGCTGGGCGGGGCGCCGCTGCCGTTCGTGGCCGACCCGGTCATCCGGGGGCGCGGCGTGCCCGCGCCGCTCGCGGCCTGCCTGGCCGGGCTCGACGAGCCGCTCGACGGCTTCGCGCGGGTGGAGGTCGGCGTGCTGGTCGCCGGGATGCTGGCCCGGTACGGGGCGGGACGGTACGGGTCGGCGCGGTACGGGCGCCGGGGGCCGCTCCCGATGGCGGCGCTGGGCCGGGTGCGTGAGCTGATCGCGAGCGACCCGGTGGTGCGGCGGCCGGTCGAGGAGTTCGAGCGGGTGGCAGGGCTGGACCGGTGGACGATCGCGCGCCAGTTCAGGGCCGCCTACGGCACCAGCCCGACGCGCTTCCGCACCATGCGGCAGCTCGACCTGGTGCGGCGGCTGCTCCTGGCGGGCACGCCGGCGCGCGAGGCGGCGGTGGCTGCGGGCTTCGCCGACCAGGCCCACATGACCCGCATGTTCAAACGCGCCTACGGCCGCACCCCGGCCGCCTGGCGAGCCGCCCTCCCCTGACCTCCCGCAGATCCTCCGCACAGGCGGTCGCCCGATCGGGCGGGACCCGTCCGGTACGGGCGATCGCCCGAGCGGGTCAGGTCGGGTCCGGGTGGAGGGGGCGGTCGTCCGGTCAGGTCGGGTCCGGGTGGCGGGTCGCGGTCCGGTTTTCGAGGGCGTGGATGACGGCGGCCATGTCCTGGGCGCCGTGGCCGAGTGCGAGCGTCTCGCCGAAGAGCGCGTGGCAGACGTCCAGCAGGGGCGAGGCCAGTCCCCGTTCCCTGGCCGCCTCGGCGATCAGCCGGTTGTTCTTGAGCACGTCCGCGATCGCCGCCTGGGCGGTGAAGTCCTCCCGCACCAGCTTGGCCGCCTTGGTCCTGGACACGTCGCTGGCCATCGGCCCCGAGTCGAGCACCTCGCGCAGCCGGTGCACGTCCAGCCCGTGCCCGCGGGCGAAGTGCACCGCCTCCGCCAGCCCGGTGACCGTCGTGATCAGGAACACGTTGACGGCCAGCTTCATCAGCAGCGCCCCCGGCACCGGCCCGCAGTCGAAGGCCTCGGCGCACATCGGGCGCAGCAGCGGCCGTACCTCCTCGACCGTCCCGGCGCGCCCGGCGAGCATCGCCACCAGCCGCCCCTCCTCGGCGGGCCGGCGTGACCCGGAGACGGGGGACTCCACGTATCCGCCCCCGGCGGCCAGGACGTCGGCCTCCAGCCCCGCCGAGTAGCCGGGCGAGGTGGTGCCCATGTGCACGATGACGCGCCCGGCCACGTTCCCGGCGAACCGCGGCGTGCCGCGCCCCAGCACCGTGTCCATGGCGGACTCGTCGGCCAGCATGAGGATCGACACCCGCGCCCGCCGCAGCACCTCGTCGGGGCTCGCGCCCACCTCCGCCCCCGCCGCGCGGACCGGGTCACAGCGTCCGGGGGTGCGGTTCCACACCACGAGGGGGATCCCGGCGCGTGCCAGGTTCACTGCCATGGGCTGCCCCATCAGGCCGAGCCCGAGGAAACCGACGTTCATGGGGCTTGTTGTAGCCGGAACGGCCGGTCCGGGTCTTGTACGGTTGTGACACCTCGCCACGCCGTGTCCGGCGGTGCCTTGATCGTACGGATGCGTGCATCTAGCCTCGTTCTGGGTGTTCAAACCTGTTCGGCTAGGGGGGCCACATGGCAAGAACGCGCAAAATCACTGTGGCGACGGCGGCGGTCGTACTCACCACATCCGCTCTGACCACGCCGGCGGCGGCCGCGAAACCGCCCCGCTGCCCGCTGATCTTCGGCCACGGGGGCTATCCCGACAACCCCGGCGCCAGCCTCAAGGACCGCATCCGCCAGGCCAACAACCCCAGCGCCGTGCGCCACATGCGGCGCTCCGGCGCCCAGGGCGTCGAGGCCGACGTCCAGCTCACCAAGCACGGCACCAAGGCCGTCATGTGGCACAACACCACCACCAACGGCCTGACCGGTCCCCGGCGGGCGATCACCGACCTGTGGTGGAGCACCGGCGACGGCAATCTCAGGTCCCGCCGGATCTCCCGCGGCCCCTACAAGGGCGAGAAGGTCTACACGCTGCGCGCCTGGCTGCAGCATGTCGCGTCGGTCCGCATGATCGCCCTCCTGGAGGTCAAGCCGGAGGCCAAGCGCGTCCTGGCCAGCAAGGCTCACTCCGCCGCCGCGTGGCGGGAGCTCTCCTACCCGCTCCTGGAGCGGCAGGACCTCCAGCCGATCATGGTCTACTCGACCGACCCGTGGATCCAGAACCAGCTGGCCAAGCGCCACCCGTCGCTGCTCAAGGGCGAGCACGCGCGCTGGACCGACAGCGTCGTCTGGGACGAGCCGCCGCCCGGCTGGAAGGGCAACACCCACCGCTGGCAGAGCATTCTCAAGCTCCGCCCGATCAGCATCATGACCAACTACCCGCTGGAGTACCGCCGCTGGCTGGAGGGCCGGTGCGACTGACGGCTACCTGGCCGCGCTGAAGTCGTTCAGCTCGCGTACGGCACGGTCCATGTCGTCGGCGGTGCCGAGGCGCAGCAGCTTGGTGTAGAGGATGTCGCCGGCGGCGGCGCCGCGGCGGATCGCCAGCGCGCGGGCGGTCATCCGCGCCTGGATCTCGTTGACGATCACCTGCGGGTCGCCGCCCCAGCCGTACGCCGACAGGAACTGCCGCAGCCGCTTGGGCCTGGCCTCGAACGCGGTGAAGCCCTCAGCGGCGGCCACGTGCCGGGAGTGCAGCGGCACCCAGCTCAGCGCCATCCACGCCACGTCGGACTCCACCGAGACCGGGCCGGCGAAGTCCCAGTCGAAGAAGCCGGTCAGGCGGCCGTCGTGCCAGGCGGCGTTGAACGGGCTGGCGTCGTTGTGCGCGATGATCAGGCCGGGCCGCCAGCGCCCGCCGCCGCGCCAGGCCGCGTCCGGCGGCGGCACGAACCCCGCCACGGCCTTGTGGTAGTCACGCAGCCACCAGGCCACCTGCCGCAGCGCGTCCTCGGTGCGGGTCCACTCGGGCCACACCTGGCGGGTGCCCAGCGTCTCGCCTTCGAGGAAGGTCAGGACCTCCCGCCCCTGGCTGTCGACGCCGACCACGCGCGGCGCCCCGGCGAAGCCGACGCGCTCCAGGTGTCTCAGCAGCTCGTGGACGGCCGGGGTCCACGAGCGCACGGTCCTCCTCACTGTCGCGCCCAAGCGGGTCGCGCCCCCGTCGTTGCCTCCATCGAGGCGAGTCTCCAACTCTCACCCACCTGCCTCTGGGCTCGCAGGAACGCCTCAACCCAGGCTCTCAACAGGCAGGGCAATCTCCAAGATGGAGAACTGCCAAGGAACAAGCTTTGTCCACATTTGGACATACAAAAAAGCCAGCTAAACGGGTGTATCTGCTTATACGCCGATTTTTCGTGCTTGACAAGATCTTGTCAGGCCATCCGGCCGGTGCTACCTCTTGCGGATGCGGGTGAAACCGCGCGTCCCGGGCACCACTGGAGGGAAAACGTGCCGACCATACCCTGGTTACGCAGCACCGTTGTCGTCGCCGCCACCGCGGCGTTAGTCCTGCCCCTCGCCACGCCGGCCCTGAGCGAGCAGACCCGAACCGCCGGCAACGACCCGATCGTCCACGACTTCCAAGCAGAGGAACACGGCAAACCCGACGTCGACAACCGGCAGGGAACGGTCCCGCCGCCGATCGGGGCCAACGCGCGCACCGCCGCGCCCGAGGCGACCGTCCGATGGAACGCTCTCGGCACCCCCGCCGTCGTCACCGCCGCCCAGCCGCTCGCCGAGGGCCTCGGGTCAGACCCCGAGCAGGCCGCGCGCGCGTACCTCAAGAACAACGAGCGGCTGTTCGGCCTGTCCGCCGAGGCGGTCGACGCGCTGGAGAAGGTCGCCGTCAACCCGATCGGCGACGGCCACGCCGTGCTGCTGCGCCAGCGCTTCGGCGACCTGCCCGCCGGGGTGGACGGCATGGTCGCCGTCGGCGTCCATGACGGGACCGTACGGCACGTCACCTCGACGCTGTCACGCGAGAGCGCCGCGCCGCCGGCGGCCACGCTCAGCGAGCAGCAGGCGCTGGAGATCGCGGCGAGGGACGGCGAGATCGACCTGGCCACCGCCGTCACCAAGCGGGTCACCAAGGTCGCGGTGCCCGCGCCCGACGGCGTGCACAGCGCGTACGAGGTCGTCCTGATCGGCGGCGCCGACGGCGAGGCCGCCGCGTACACCACGCACGTGGACGCGGTGAGCGGCCGGATCCTGATCCGCGAGAACCTCGTCGACCACCACCACGACGCGGACAACCCGAAGTGGGACGTCTTCCCCGCCAACCCGCCGGCGAACTACTCCTCCCGCGACACCCGCGAGACCTGGTGCCACGAGGGCGAGCGCGGCTGTGACTACGTGCCCGGCGGCGACCCGGCGACCGGCAAGGCGTGGGACGTGGACCACGCCACGGACCAGCCCACCGGCACCAGCCTCGGCAACGCCGCGCGCACGTACGAGAACCGCGCCAGCGGCGACCCGTTCACCGTCGGCACCCGCAGCAACGTGCTCACGCCGAGCCGGAACTACCAGTACCCGTGGCGCAACACCTGGTTCGAGGCCAAGTGCAACCCGGCCGTGTTCGACCAGGAGGGCGAGGCCGACCTGGAGGCCGCGATCGCCAACCTGCACGTGATGCACAACCGCATGCACGACTGGTCCTACCGGCTCGGCTTCACCGAGACCGCGTGGAACATGCAGCAGGACAACGGCGAGCGCGGCGGGCTCGGCGGCGACCCCGAGCAGGGCAACGCGCAGGCCGGCGCCCGCGACCTGACCGTGCGCGACAACGCCAACCAGATCACCGGCCCCGACGGGGTCGCGCCGATCACCAACATGTACCTGTGGCAGCCCATCGCCGGCGCCTTCTACGCGCCGTGCGTGGACGGCGACTACGACATGTCCGTGATCGGGCACGAGTACAGCCACGCGATCTCCGGCCGCATGATCGGCGGCCCGAACGCCGGCTGGAGCGGCGCCCAGGCCGGCGCCATGAACGAGAGCACCTCCGACCTGATCTCGATGGAGTACCTGTTCGAGTACGGGTTCCGCCCCGCGGGCAAGACCCCGTACGTGACCGGCGGGTACGTCACCGGTGACCCGGAGCGCGGCATCCGCAACTACGACATGTCCAAGTCGCCGCTGAACTACAGCGACATCGCCTACGACCTGGTGGGCCAGCAGGTCCACGCCGACGGCGAGATCTGGACGGCGACCCAGTTCGACGTGCGCGAGGCGTTCGTCAAGAGGTACGGCAAGGGCACCGCCAAGCAGCAGCGGGAGTGCGCGGACGGCAAGAGGCCGGTGGACAAGTGCCCGGGCAACCGGCGCTGGGCGCAGATCTCGTTCGACGCGCTGCTGCTCATGGCCTCCGGCGCGGTCAGCTACGTCGACCACCGCGACGCGCTGCTCGCCGCCGACACCATCCGGTTCGGCGGCAGGAACCACGACATCATGTGGCGCGCGTTCGCCGCTCGGGGCCTGGGCGCGGCCGCGGCCAGCAACGGCTCCGGCGACCCGGACCCGACGCCGAGCTTCGTCGACCCCGAAGGCCGCAACGGCTCGCTCAAGCTCAAGCCGCTGGGCGAGGCCAAGGGCGCGGCGCTGCGGCTGTACGTGGGCGACTACGAGGGCCGCGCGGTGCCGGTCGCCGACACCGACCCGGCCACCGAGCTGGGCGACACCGTCGAGATGACGCCCGGCGTGTACGACTTCGTGGTCACCGGAGCCGGCTTCGGGCACACCAGGATCAAGGGCGCTGTGGTGCCCGGTGTCACGCTGCCGCTCCCGCTGGCCCTGACCCGCAACCACGCCTCCGGCTCGGCCGGCGCCACGGCCGCGGGCGACGGCGTCAACCACGGCAGGCTCATCGACGAGACCGAGGCCACGAACTGGGCCTCGCTCACCGGCGCCCCGGCCGGCAAGTCGGTCACCGTGGACCTGGCGGGCGACAAGCCCGTCAAGATCCGCCGCGTCCAGGTGAGCGCCATGCTGCGGCCCAACGTCAACGACCCGGCCGACCCGGGCGGCCAGAACCGGTTCTCGGCCCTGCGCTCGTTCGAGGTGCTGGCCTGCGCCAAGGACTGCGCCGATCCGGCGAAGTTCAGGAAGATCTACACCAGCCGGGCGGACGCCTTCGACACGGCGCTGCCCCGGCCCCGCGGAGCCGACCTGCTCATCAAGTCGTTCCGCGTGCCCGCCACCGACGCCACCCACCTCATGATCCGCGCGCTGACCACCCAGTGCACGGGCAACCCGCTGTACGCCGGAGAGCAGGACGAGGACCCCAACTCGGCGACCGACTGCGGAACGGCCAGCCCGGCCCGCGACCAGGTCAGGGCCGCCGAGTTCCAGGCGTTCTCGCACTGACCGCCGGCCCTGCGGCCCGCGCTGTGCGCGGGCCGCAGGGCCCAAGCATGCGAAACTTGCGCATTTCTGGGGCCACTTGGGCGATCGGTGACGGTTTGGCATGGATTATGCGTCGCTATGATCACGCAGTCTTGTGGTGAGGGGATCTCGGACCGTTGTCTACGCGCAGTCGCACTACATCCGTGGAGGCCCCGTGCGCTTACCCGTCGCCATAGCGGCCGTCGCCGTATCCGCCGCGCTCCTCACCTCAGGAGTGGCCGTCGCCGAACCCGTCCAGCAACCCGCACCGCCGTCCCGGGACTTCGGCAACGGGCCGGACCGCAACGAGGAGGCCGCCGGCCTCGGCGAGCGGGCCTCCGCCCTGCGCGCCGCCCCCGGCGAGGACTTCCGCCGCCGTCCCGGCCATGACCAGGGCTACCCCCGGCGGAACACGCTGCCCGTCCCCGCCGAGAACCCCGCCGACGCCGCCATCAAGCTCGGCCTCGTCCCGTACCACGGCATCGCCGCCAAGCTGAACGACCTGCAGCGGCGCAGCGACCGGGTGAGCGCCGAGATCACCGGCCGCAGCCACAACGGCCACGACCTCTACCTGGTGACCGTCACCGCGCCCGAGAGCCGCGGCGAGGCGCGCGAGCAGGACCGGATCCGCGAGCGCATCGAGAACGACCCCGCCGGGGCGGCCCGCGACCGGAAGCTCGTCAAGAAGTACAAGGCGCCGGTCTTCTTCAACGGCAACATCCACGGCAACGAGTGGGAGGGCACCGACGCCGTCCTGCGCGTGATCGAGGAGCTCGCCACCAGCACCGACCCCAGGACCGCCGCCCTGCTGGGGCGGACCAGGCTGTACTTCAACGTGACCGCCAACCCCGACGGCCGGATCGCCGGGACCCGGCAGAACGGCGCCGGGTTCGACCTGAACCGCGACTTCATCACGGCCTCCCAGCCCGAGGTCAGGGCGATGCGCCAGATCATGATCGACACGCAGCCGGTGGCCATGCTCGACCTGCACGGGTACGTCAACGGCACGCTCGTCGAGCCCACCACGCCGCCGCACGGCGCGAACTACGAGTACGACCTGTTCATCACCAACGCCTACCCCAACGGCCTGGGCATCGAGGCGGCCATCCTGGCGCTCGGCTACACGCCGGAGGCGGACGGGGTGTTCCCGCCGCAGATCCCGTTCCGGGACTCCGCCGAGGGCTGGGACGACTGGCCGCCGATCTTCACCCCGCAGTACGCGCCGTTCCAGGGGGCGGTCGCCTCGCACACGATCGAGTTCCCGATGCGGGTGAACGGCTCCGACTACACCAACCGGCCCGTCGAGGAGCTGCGCCGCCGCTCGGCCATCAACGTCGACATCGCCGCCGCGGCCGTCCGGGCCACGTACGCGTTCGTGGACTCCCGGCACGACCGGATCATCGCCGACCAGATCGAGGTGTTCAGGCGCGGCGCGGCGGGAGAGCCGGCCAAGGAGGTGCCGCTGGGCATCGTGCCCGGGTTCGGGCCCGAGGACGTCTACACCACCACCTACCCGCGCGCGTACGTCATCCCGGCGGGCAACGCGCAGCGCTCGGCCACCGCGGCGGCCCGCCTGGTGGACCACCTGGTCGCCAACGACGTCCGGGTGGAGCGGGCGAAGCTGCCGTTCCGGGCCGGCGGGAAGACCTATCCGGCGGGCTCGTACGTGGTCGACATGCGCCAGCCCAAGCGAGGGCTGGCGAACGTGATGCTGGAGCCGGGGCAGGACATCTCCCCACGGGTCGACGCCATGTACGACATCTCCGGCTGGAGCCACGCCCTGCTCTGGGGCGCCACGGTGGACACTGTCGCCTCCGGCTCGCTCCACGTGGTCGGCGTGCCGGTGAGCGCGGCCGCGCCGACCGGGTCCGTGCCGGACGGGCGCGGGCCGCTGGCGCTGGCCGTGCGTGACGCCAAGGAGGTGCGGGCCGTGAACGACCTGCTCTCCCAGGGGGTCGAGGCGGTCTGGGCGGACGGCGCCGTGGTCGTCCCCGCCGGGGCCCGCGGCGCCGCCGAAGCCGTGGCCGACCGCTACGGCGTGGCCTTCACCAGGGCGCGCTCGGGCGACGGCGTCCCGCTGACGCCGGTCCGCGTCGCCGCGGCGGTCTCCGCCGACGAGCTGTTTACGCTGCGCGAGCTGGGCTTCGCCGTCACCCCGGTCTCCACCGCCGTGCTGAACGCCGGCTTCGACTGGAGCGGCGCGGACGTGCTCGTCGTCTCCAGCGGGCTCAGCTACGCCGCGCTCGACCCGCAGGCCAGGGCGGCGCTCGACGCGTTCCTCGCGAGCGGCGGCGTGGTCACGCGCGGCGGCACCGGCGCGGCCTTCAACGCCGCCGCGGGGCTGCTCACCGCGACCTCCGTGGCGGGCCGGGGCGATGCCAACGGCGTCGTCAGGGTGACGAACGGCGACGGGCAGGTGGCCGGTGACGCGCCCGCCCACGCGTTCGTCTACTCGCCGCGCTGGTTCACCGGCCTCGGGCCCGAGGTGACGGTCGAGCAGTCGTACGCGGCCGGCGACCCGCTCGTCTCCGGCCACTGGCGTCCGAACCCGGACGGCACCGGCGGCCAGGACGCGGCGGCTGGTCAGGCGGCCGTGGTGAGCGGGCGGGACGAGCGGGGCGCGGCGGTGGTGCTCTTCGGCACCGAGCCGCTGTTCCGCAACCACCCGAAGGGCCTGTTCCCGCAGGTCGCCCGGGCGCTCTACTGGTCCGCCGCCGTCACCGGCAGCCCCGTGACCACCCGATAGCCGGCGTGGCCGGCGGCCCCGCGCGGGCCGCCGGCCCGTCCGTCAGTCCGGCGCCGGGACCAGGGGCAGGAACTGGTCGTAGAAGTCCGTCTTGATCCGCAGGACCCGCTGCTCGGTCTCGCGGAAGCCCGCCGCGGACTCCTCCCCGGTGACCAGCTCGGCCAGCCGGGCGCCGAGCTGGTCGGAGTGCGTCGCGGACGGGAGGGACTCCGCGCCGAGGGGGTGCGCCTTGGCGTCGTGGACGAGATGGGGATGGTAGAACCTCGACCGGTTCACGCCGTCGCCGGTCAGCGCCTGGGCCATCCTCGGCCAGAGCCGCCCGTACTCGGCCGCCACCAGGATCTCGCCCCAGAACCGCAGGATCGTCACGAGCCTCAGGTCGGCGTCGGGCCCGCGGCCCGCCTCGGCGATCAGCCGGAAGATCGCGGTGGTCGCCTCCACCGTGACGGCGGTCGGCGCGGTCTCCACCAGCGCCTTCCTGGACACGCCCAGCCGGAGCATGTCCGCCTTCATGTCCTCCCGGTGCGAGGGCACGCGGCCGTCGCCGCCGGGGTACTCCTCGCGCAGGATGACGCGCGCGATCCGGCGGCTGGACTCGTCCTCCAGCAGGTCGATGGCCAGGTCGTAGGCGGGGGTGAAGGCGAGCGACAGGAACCGCCGCTGGAGCAGCACGGCGGCGAAGCCGTCGGCGGAGAGCAGGGCCGCGCCGGCCAGCACCGGGTGCCGCTCGAACCGCGCGACGAGGTCGTCCTCGAACGCGTCCAGCTCCTTCATGTGGGCCTCCTGGGCGGGATGTCCTTGAGTGATGTGCGCCAGTCGGAGAGGTCGACGTCGTGGCCGACGGCCCAGAGCATGTCCAGCTCGCCCTGGATCTCCGCGCCCATCGGGGTGTCGGCGCCGTCGATCTCCAACTGCGTCGAGTCGACGGCCAGCTTGCCGTGCAGGAACGAGCTGACGAAGTAGCGGTCGTCGGCCCGGTAGACGGCTATCGACGGCAGGGAGTCGTAGATGCGGACGCCGAGCAGGTGCTTGTTCGCCCCGGCCTTCTTGTGCACCGAGGCGAGGACGGACAGGCACCGCTCCACGTTCGCCGGCACGTCCTCTTCGAGCGCCGGGTCGCGCACCACCCGAAGCGCCTCCTCCCGGAGCTTGGCCACGGCCGACCGGGGATGCAGGAGCAGGACGCGCACCCGGACGCCGCGGTGCAGGGCCTCCTCCAGCGCGTCCTCCAGCCGGTGCAGGTGAGGTATCCACGTCTGCAGGATCGCGGCCTCGCGCCTGGCCGTGACCAGGTGGTCGATGAACACGTCCTCGGCGAAGCGGCGGTGGATCCGGATGACGCCGCCGTAGTGGGAGACCTTGCGGTCGCGGGCGATGGCCTCGACGTCGAGGGTGACGATCAGGTCCTTGATCTTCTCGATCGCCCTGAGCCGGTCCAGCTCCAGGAGCAGGAAGAGCGTCACCGTGCTCAGGATGAGCAGCGTGATCTTCGGAATGGCCGCGCCGAGCATGCCCGGGTCGAACCAGCCGAACAGGGCGGCGGCCGAGACCACCGCGCCCAGGCCCACCGTGAGGGTGAGGGTGACGCGCTCCGCTATGTGACGTATTCCGCTGGCCATGGCAGATCCCGGGGGGTTGCGCGCTGCGATTGACTGCGACGATAACCGCGGATCGGCCGCCGCGCTGCGGGAGTGGTGAAGTGCGGTGTTTCGTCCCCGCGCAGGGCGGTCCCCGGGGCGCTGGCGTAGGATGGAGCGATGTTCTGCCGCGTCAGGGACGGCGTCGTGCCGGAGAGGGACGGATGAGGCTCACGCTCGGCTCCCGGACGTTCGGAGAGACGCCGCTGCTGATGGCGATCGTCAACCGCACCCCCGACTCCTTCTACGACCGCGGCGCCACGTTCGCCCGCGAGGAGGCGCTGCGCCGGGTCGACCAGGTGGTGGCCGAGGGGGCCGACATCGTCGACATCGGCGGAGTGAAGGCGGCGCCCGGCGGCGACGTCGACGTGCGCGAGGAGATCGAGCGCACCGCCCCGTTCGTGGCCGAGGTGCGCGAGCGCCACCCCGACCTGGTGATCAGCGTCGACACCTGGCGTCACGAGGTGGGCCGCGAGGTCTGCCAGGCCGGGGCCGACCTGCTCAACGACGCCTGGGGCGGGGCCGATCCCAAGCTGGCCGAGGTGGCCGCCGAGTTCGGTGCGGGGCTGGTGTGCGCCCACACCGGCGGGGTCGAGCCGCGCACCCGGCCGCACCGGGTGGAGTACGACGACGTGGTGGCCGACGTGATCGAGCGGACCGTCGCGCTGGCCGAGCGGGCGGTGGCGGCCGGGGTGCCGCGCGAGCGCGTGATCATCGACCCGGCTCACGACTTCGGCAAGAACACCTGGCACTCCCTGGAGGTGACCCGGCGCGTCGACGAGCTGGTGGCCACCGGCTGGCCGGTGCTGGTGTCACTGTCCAACAAGGATTTCGTGGGCGAGTCGCTCGACCTGCCCGTGGGGGAGCGGCTGATGGGCACGCTCGCCGTGACCGCGCTGTGCGCCTGGCAGGGGGCGCTGGTGTTCCGGGCGCACAACGTGCCCGAGACACGGCAGGTGCTCGACATGGTCGCGGTGACGCGCGGCGTCCGCCCGCCCGCGCGCACCGTACGGGGGCTGGCATGATCGTCGCGGCGGCGACCGTTCCCGGCGCGCCGCTGCTGCTGCCCGGCGTCACCGGCGGGCCCGTGCGGGAGGTCGCGAAGACGCGCGAGGCGATGGCCGCGGCCGTCACCGCGCTGCTCGACCAGGGGGCGGAGGAGATCGTCGTGGTGGGCGGCGCGCCCGCCACCCGCCCGTTCCCGCCCGACGCCCCCGGCCCCGAACAACGCGTGGCACCGGGCTGGCGACGGCCGCATCATGACCGCCGGTCCGCGCCCGACGAGCGGCGGGGCGACGAGGTGCTGCCCGAGGGTGCTTACTCAGAGGTGTCCGGGCCGGGTGGCGAGAGCGTGCAGGGGTCGGCTGGGCTCGGGGGGAGAGACGGCGCGGGGGAGACGGTGGAGGATCTTCTTCCCGTGTCGCTCGCCGTCGGGCGGTCCCTGCTGGGAGGGTGTCCGGTGCCGTGGACCTTGCGGGGGGTGGGTCGTCATGAGTCGCGTGACCGTTGCCTTGAGCTCGGCCGTGAGCTGAGGGAGGGCGGGCGTCCGGCCGGGCTGCTGGTCGTCGCCGACGGCAGCGCTCGGCGGAGTGAGAAGGCTCCCGGTCATCTCGACCCGTCCGCGATCGAGCTCGACGCCCGGATCGGGGCCGCGCTCACGGCGGCCGACGCCGGCGCGCTGCTGCGCCTGGATCCCGCCGCCTGCGAGCGCGCCCTGGTCGCCGGGCGGGCCGCCTGGCAGGTCATGGCCGCCGCCTGCGAGGACCGGCCATGGCAGGCCCAGGTCCTGTACGAGGAGGACCCGTTCGGCGTCGCCTACTGGGTCGTCACCTGGACCTGACGCGGACCTAGTCTCACCCGGGCTTGGACGCGAGCCGAGGAGTGCCCACCCCGGAAGGACGGGGTGGGCGGGTGTGTGTCAGCGGAGGCTTGCGTGCTGGGTGGCTGAGGCCCAGGTGCGGAGGTAGGACTCGGCGCCGGCGGCCAGGTCCTGGACGATCTCCGGGCCGGCGATGATCCGCATGTCCTCGATCCAGTCGGGCACCAGGCCGTAGTTCGCGACGCCGTCCTGGTTGACGTCCCAGACCCGCTCGCCGGTGCGCTGGCGGTCGAGGGTGACGCCGTCGAGGGAGGTGAAGGGGTACGTGACCGGGTTCGACCCGTTGCCGGCCCGGGGCGCGGGGAGGCGGCCCATGCCGTTGGCGTCCAGCCCGTACCCGTAACCCGGCACCTGGTGGGCCTGCCGGAGCGGCTCGGTGCGCCGCCACTCGTCCACGAAGTGCTCGGCGTCGTGGCCGTACTGGGTGACCATGCCGCCGAGGGCGTAGATGCGGTTCATGTAGTGCGGGTCGGTCCAGCTGTGGGAGGAGATGACGCCCGGATAACCGGCGGCTTCGAGCAGGTCGAGAGCGCTGTCGGCGGCCTTGACGCTCATGTGGTCGATCTCGATCATCATGCCGCGCCGCATCATGCCCTCGATCATGTACTGGCCGAGCGAGGTCAGGCCGCGCGTGTTGCAGTGCGGTGCCGCGGGATAGATGGGCAGCGAGACGCCCGGCGGCAGCAGGCGGGCGATCTGACCGGGCAGCACGCCCGCGGGCTCGATGGTGTTGTCGTGCTCGGCGGTGGTGCAGGTGCGCGCCTGCCAGAACCTGCCGGTGCCGAGCAGGTTGCCGATGTTCACGATCGCGCCCTGGGTGCCCGAGTCGAACCGCACCCCGCACAGCGCGTTGTCGTACTTGTGACAGGCGAACATGCTGCGCACGCCCAGCTCGTACATCTCGTCGAGGCCGCGGTCGATCTGCGCCCGCGTGCACGCGGAGATGCCGAGGACCTGCCGGCAGCCGAACGGCTCGGAGGTCTCCACCCCGAGCACCACGGCCAGTTTGCCCGCCTGGACGACCTGCCGCGCCTCGGCGGGGTCGCGGACGATCCGGAACCAGCCGCGGCCCGGCCCGCCGTGCTCGGCGTCGATGTGGGCCTGCAGTTCGCGGGCGCGCTGGGCCTGGAGCCTGATGGAGTCCATCTCGTCGCAGCCGTGGCGTCGCAGCGGGTAGATGGCGCACAGCTGGCGGTTGGCGACCAGGTGGTTGACCATCACCCGCAGCCCGCCGCGCCAGGCCCGCTCCACCCAGGTGTAATACGCCTGCTGGTGGGTCAGCGAGTCGTGCGCGGGCCAGTCGCGGAACGTCGGCCAGCCCACCGGGTCGTGGGTGCCGGTGGGCGAGCCGGTGCGGGTGAAGTTCTCGAACCAGGCCAGCTCGCCGTTGGGCAGGTGGTCGGGGCAGTCGCGCAGCGCCTTGGCGATGCCGTCGGGATCGAACGGCTTGCCGCACATCAGCATGCCGCCGAACGCCTCGTACGAGAACAGGTGGCTGTGGGCGTCGACGAGGCCGCGCACGTCGGCGGCCGAAGTCGTGGCCGAGGTGGTGGCGGAGGTGGCGACCGCTGGTACGGGGCTCTGCGCGATCAGCGAGCCGGCCAGGAGGACGAGGCCGGAGGTGATGCGGACGAGGGATCGGAGGCTCTTCACGGACACCTCACAAGTGGGGGGTGCACCCAGCATCCGCCGCCCTCCAGGACCCGGCAAGGCCCAAACATGAGCTGCTCTCATCAACTCGCGAGCCGGACCAGCCGCGTGATCGTCACCAGCACCCCGGCGGCCGCGGCCGCCAGCAGCGCGATCGACAGCGGGGCGGCGTAGTACGTGACCTGGACCCAGGTGACGGTCCGCCCGTTCATGAGGATCGAGACCAGGTCCGGGTAGGCGGCCAGCAGCGCGACCGGCAGCAGCGCGGGGACCAGGCGCACCGCGATCCGCCACCGCGGCCTGCCCGCCCGCTCGGCGGCCCAGCGCCGCGCCCGGAGCGCGCCCGTGATCCCAAGGCCCGCCGCCAGCAGCGTGACCGCGGCCAGCACCGCCTCGAACAGCTGCCGGTCGCCTCCGGGCACCTCGGGCGCCCGGCCCTCGCTCATGGCCACGAGGCCCGTCATGACCGCGTAGGTCTCGTCCGTCAGCCCGGCGCTGTCCGTCATGACCGCGAACCCGTACCCCGTCCCGGGGGAGATCGCCTGGACGGCGTTGTAGGTGAACAGGTTGCCCGAGTGCACGAGCAGGCCGGACTCGCGGTCGGGGCTCCAGCCCATCCCGTACTCGTGGATCCCGGAGGGGGCGTGCATGGTCTCCAGGCTCTGCCGCTGCACCAGGGGGCGGCCGTCGCCCGTGTGGAGCCTCAGCCACCTGCCCATGTCGGCGGCGGTGGTGATGACGCCGCCGCTGCCGCTCTCGTCCAGGAACCCGTCCAGCTCGGGACGGGGCAGCCAGAGGCCGAAGATCGAGTTACGGCCGTCGGCCGGTCTGACGACCTCGTCGCTGACCGCGCTGGACGTCATGCCCAGCGGGGTGAAGATCCGCTCGCGCAGGTAGTCGCCGAAGCGGCGGCCGCTCGCGGTCTCGACCAGCCTGGCGGCCAGGTTGTAGTTGACGTTGCAGTACTCCCAGCGGGTGCCGGGGGCGGCCGCGAGCCGGTCGTCGGCCAGCCGCGCGGTGTAGTCCGCGAGCGAGGCGGCGTCGCCCAGATCCGTGACGTCCACCGAGGTGTCGGACAGGCCGGAGGTCTGGTTGAGCAGCTGCCGCACGGTGATCCCGGCCGCCCGCGGGTCGGCCATGCGGAACCCGGGAAGCTGCGCGGCGACCGGCTCGTCGAGCCGGATCTCGCCCCGCTCGACGAGCGTCATGACCGCCGCCGCGGTGAACGACTTGCTGACCGAGGCCACCCGCATCGGGGTGCCGGCGGTGATCGGGGCGCCGCGGGAGTCGTGCCCGTACCCGGCCGCGTGCACGACCTCGCCGTCCCTGGTCACCACCAGCGACATGCCGGGCACGCCCGTCGACTCCATCGCCTGCCGGGCGTAGGCGTCGACGGCGGCGGCCGTGAGCTCGCCCGGCACGCGGGCGTCTCCGTCGAGGGCGGCGGGGGTGAGGGCCAGGAGCAGGGAGAAACCGGCCAGAAAGGACTTCATGGGCAAGCACCGTACGAAGCCCGTTACCCCTGCCGGATCCGCCGAACGTCCAGTGACACCCCTGACGAAGGTGAGGAGTCCCGCCCGGGCTAGGCGACGGAGCTGTACACGGGATCGCCCGTCCACGCGTAGGTCATGTAGACGACGCCCGCGTCGGTGGTGGTGCAGCCGGTGAGCTTGAGCCCGGCCGGGAGGGTGCCCTCGGCGAACATCCGCTTGCCCTCCCCGAGGACGACGGGGAAGACCATCAGGCGGTACTCGTCGACCAGCTCGGCCCTCTGCAGCGTGCGGATGAGGTCGCTGCTGCCCTGGGTGATGATCTCGCCGTCGGTGCGCCGCTTCAGGTCGGCGACCGTCTGCGCGGCCTCGCCCGCCAGCACCTCGGTGTTGCGCCACTCGGCCGTCATCGGCGACCTGGTGGCGACGTACTTGGGCATGCTGTTGATCTCGGCGCCGCCGTCCTCGTCGGACACGTGCGGCCAGTACGAGGAGAGGATGTCGTACGACCTGCGGCCCAGCAGCATGCCGTCCGCGCGGTCGAGCTGGTCGCCCATAATGCGGTTGAACCCCTCGTCCACGTGCGGGGCCAGCCAGCCGCCGTGCTTGAAGCCGTTGTCGTCGTCCTCGCCGGGCCCGCCCGGAGCCTGCATGACACCGTCCAGCGAAACGAAGGCGGAAACCACCAGCCTGCTCGTCATCTCGTACTCCTTCTCCCCGATGGGACCAGGCCCTTTCTCCGGGCCCGCCGTTTTCATGTCCCCAAGGCTGCCGATGCCCTCTTACGGGGTGCTTCAGGTTTCCTTCAGCGAAGGGCCGGTCCCCCTGAAAGGAGGGACCGGCCCCGGCCGTCACGGCATCCGGGCGTAGCCCGCGGCACGGGTGGTGAACGTGCCCCGGCCCTGCGTACGGCTGCGCAGATGGGTGGCGTAGCCGAACACCTCGGCCAGCGGCACCGTGGCGGTGACCACCACCGTGCCGGCCTTCGCCGCCGTGCCGCTGATCCGGCCGCGCCGGGCGGCCAGGTCGCCCAGCACGCCGCCCGCCGCCTCCTCCGGCACCGTCACCGTGACCTCGACCACCGGCTCCAGCAGCGCCATCACGCAGGACCGCAGCGCCTCGCGCAGGCCCAGCCGGCCCGCCGCGCGGAAGGCCGTCTCGGAGGAGTCCTTCACGTGCGTGGCGCCGTCGGTCAGCGTGACGCGCAGGCCGGTCACCGGGTGCCCGCCGAGCGGGCCCTCGGCCAGCGCGTCGCGGCAGCCCGCCGCCACCGCGCGCACGTACTCGCGCGGCACCCGGCCGCCGGTCACCGCCGACTCGAACGCGAACCCGGTGCCCGGCTCCACGTCGAGCACCACGTGCGCGAACTGCCCGGCCCCGCCGTCCTGCTTGACATGCCGGTAGAGAAGCCCGGACACGCCGCGCACGACCGTCTCGCGCAGCGCCACCCGGGGCCGGCCCACGGCGACCGCCATCCCGTGCTCGCGGCGCACCTTCTCCACCGCCACCTCCAGGTGCAGCTCGCCCAGGCCGGACAGCAGCGTCTGCCCGGTCTCGGGATCGGTCCGTACGGACAGGGACGGGTCCTCGTCCGTCAGCCGCGCCAGCGCCGACGTCAGCCGCCCGGCGTCGGTGCTCCGGCGCGGTTCGACGGCCACGGACACCACGGGCTCGGTCGCCGACGGCGGTTCGAGCAGCAGCGGCGCCTCCCGCGCGCACAGCGTCGCGCCGGGACGCGCCGCCTTCGGCCCGGCCACCGCGACGATGTCCCCGGCGACCGCCCGGTCCACCTCGGTGTGCCGGTCGGCCTGCACCCGCAGGATGCGGGCGACCCGTTCGGTGCGATCCGCGCCCGCGTCCAGCACCGTGTCACCCTTGCGCAGCGTCCCCGCGTACAGCCGCAGGAACGTCAGCCGGCCGGTCGCGGTGGAGCTGACCTTGAAGGCCAGCGCCGCGAGCGGCGCCTCGGGGTCGGCGGCGCGCTCCTGCTCCGCGCCGGCGTGCGTGCCGCGCACCGGCGGCACGTCCAGCGGCGAGGGCAGGTACGCGACGACGGCGTCCAGCAGCGGCTCGACGCCCCGGTTCCGGTACGCGGACCCGCACAGCACCACGACGCCGTCACCGGAGCGGGTGAGGTCGCGCAGCGCGGCCTGGAGCGTGCCGGCGGAGATCTCCGGTCCTGCGCAGAACTCCTCCAGCGCGCCCGGGTGCAGCTCGGCCACGGCCTCCTCCAGCAGTCTGCGGCGCCGCCGCGCCTCGTCCAGCAGGTCGTCCGGCACCGGGCCTTCCCTGAGCACGTCCCGGTCCCAGGTCAGGGCTCGCATGCGCGGCAGGTCGACGACGCCGGTGAAGGCGTGCTCGCGGCCGATCGGCAGCTGCGCGACCAGCGGCGTCACCCGCAGCCGGTCGCGGATCGAGGCGACGGCCGTGTCCAGGTCGGCGCCCGGCCGGTCCAGCTTGTTGACGAAGGCGACGCGCGGCACGCCGTGGCGGTCGGCCCGCCGCCACACCGACTCGCTCTGCGGCTCGACGCCCGCGACCCCGTCGAACACGGCGACGGCGCCGTCGAGCACCCGCAGCGAGCGCTCCACCTCGTCGGAGAAGTCGACGTGGCCGGGAGTGTCGATGAGGTTGATCCGGTGTCCGGCCCACTCGCAGCTCACGGCCGCGGCGAAGATCGTGATGCCGCGGTCGCGCTCCTGGGCGTCGAAGTCGGTGACGGTCGTCCCGTCGTGCACCTCGCCGCGCTTGTAGGTGGCGCCGGTGGCGTACAGGACGCGTTCGGTCAGGGTGGTCTTGCCGGCGTCGACGTGGGCGAGGATGCCCAGGTTGCGGACGGCGGCAGGCGATCGGGTGGTGTGACGGCGCACGGTCCATGACCCTTCTTGCGGGATGGAGAACAGGACGGCGCGATGTGCCGGACGAGAAGAGGGGCAGGGCAGACAGAGCAGGGCCCCGCCCCGGGAGGATCAGGGGTTCGTCACGGCGTCCGGTGGCGGGCGCGCAGCCGGCACCGGGCCGCCGGAGACACCAGGATCACCTCGTACCGCGACGGGGGGACGGCGGCCGCGGTGCTGTGGTGGCGCACGGCGGGCTCCCCTCACACGTCGGAGCGCGCCACTGCGGCGCGCGGTACGGCGGCGAGTCTAATGATCGCGAGGGTGACGCGGAACCGGTTTTTCCGGTCAGCGTGACGTCCAGCGGGGGTCGTCGAGGCGCTCGCCGTTGTGCAGCGCGGTGAACAGGTCCTCCCACAGCGGCATGACGACCTCGGGCGAGTAGCTCTGGGCGGTCCTCGCCGCGGCGGCGCCCAGCCGCCGGCGGGTGTCGATGTCGCCCATCAGGCGCGACAGCGCGGCGCCCAGCGCCTCCGGGTCACGCGGCGGCACCAGCACCCCGTCCACGTCGTGCGTCAGCACGTCCGCCGGGCCGGTCGGGCAGTCGAAGGCCACCACAGGCAGCGCGTGGCCCATCGCCTCGATCATCGCCATCGGCAGGCCCTCGATGCGGGAGCTGAGCGCGTAGATCGACGCCGCGGCCATCTCGTCGTGGATCGTCTCGGTGCGGCCCATCAGCTTGAAGCGGCCGGTCAGGCCCGCCTCCTCGATGCGCTCGCGCAGCTTCTCCTCGGACGGGCCGGTGCCGAAGACCTTCAGCTCCCACTCGGGGCGCTCGTCCGCGATCGACGCGAACGCCTTGATGAGGTAGTCGAAGCCCTTCTGCTTGACCAGCCGGCCCACCGCGATCACCACCGGTGCGGTGTGGTCGGAGTGCACGCGCCCCGCCATCGGGATCCCGTTGGGGATGCGGATGACCGGGCAGCCGGGGAGCGCCTCGCGGTATTCGGCGCGGCTGGTCTCGGTCAGCACCACGACCGCGTCGAAGCGGCTGTAGTGGCGGCTGATCTGCTCCCGCACGGGCTTCCGGTACGAGCCCAGGTTCATGTGGTCCTGGGCCACCCGGATCACGCCGGACGTGGCCCGGCGGGCGGCGATGAGGTTCAGCGCCGGGCGGGTGGTCACCAGGATGCCGTCGCTCAGCGGGCTGACGTAGTCGATGACCGCGCGCTCCACGCGCTCGGTGAAGTAGCCGGCGGCGAACTCGCCCGCGGGCACGATCTTGCCCCGCGCCCGTCGCCACACCTTGCGGGCCAGGGAGTCGGTCTCGACCGCGTTCCGCTGGTCGACCAGGGCCCACACCTTCACCCGCGGATCGATGGCGAACTGCGGCTTGGTCCGCCGGCGGACCGCGCTGACGATCTCCACGTCGTGACCCGCGGCCGCCATGGCGTTCGCCTGGTTGACCACGGTGCGGATGGTCCCGCCCATGCCGTAGGCGTGCAACAGCATGTACCGGATCTTCATCTCTTGCGTCTCCGAGGCATGTCTCAGCCGGATGGCGTCCCGGGGCCACCCGTTTCATGCGGATCGAGGCTAATGCCTCTAGCTGGGAGTTCACTGGCAACGGCCCATGGACCCGCTCAGCCAGGGTACTGGCGATCCGGAGGACAATGATCAACGGAACGGGCGTCAGGGGCGGATCGAGCGGCGCAGCAGGGCCCAGGACCGCTCGGCCGCGGCCGGCCGGGCCTCCGCCGAAGCGCTGGACAGCACCCCGGCCAGCATGGCGATGACCAGCAGCAGGTCGTCGGCCGTGACGTCGGGGCGCACGGTCCCGTCGCGCCGCGCCTGGTCGAGCTTGCCCGCCAGCAGCCGGGCCACCCGGGTGCGCACCGCGGCCATGCGCTCGTCGGCCGAGGTGACCAGGTCCAGGAACGCCACCGAGGCGACGGTCTGCTCGATGATCCGCGCGAACAGGTCGTCGAGCGTGGTCGCCCGCTCTGCGGCGAGCGATTCCAGTTCGGTCACGTTTCCGTCGAACACCGCCAGCGCCAGGCTCGCCCGGTCGGGGAAGTGGCGGTAGAGGCTGCCCTGCCCCACACCGGCCCGCCGCGCGACCGCGCTCAGCGGAGCGCCGAATCCGGCGGTCGCGAACAGCTCCCGGGCCGCTGTGACGAGCGCCGCGCGGTTCTCCGCCGCCGCGCTGGGCCCTCTGTTGGCTTTCCGTACGTGCGCCACGGCAGCAACGGTAGCCACCGGACAGTAATGTCCTGGGGCTTGCGGCGAAATGTCCAGTACGTGCCATGGCCATTCCGGTCAGGAGGCGCGAGGGGAGCCGAGGCTTCGGGAGAGGGCGCGGGCGGTGGCGCGCAGGGCGGGAGCGAGGGCACGTGGCTCGGCGCCTGAGGCGGGGACCACCACCGACAGCGCCGCCACCACCCCGTCGTCGGCGCCGCGGACGGGCGCGGCGACGGTGAGGAGCGGCCCCGGCTCCGACCGCTCGGCCACCGCCAGCCCCGTCTGGCGCACCCGCGCCAGCGTCCGCCGCAGCGCGGCCGGTGAGACGGGCAGCCCTTCGGGCTCGTGCACCAGCGGCTCCGCCAGCACCCGGTCCTGGAGCTCGGGCTCGGCGTGCGCCAGCAGCACCAGGCCGACGCCGGTCGAGTGGAGCGGCAGCCGCCCGCCGACCCGGTAGAGCACGTCGACGGCGTCCCTGGCCGACAGCCGCTCCACCAGCAGGGCCTCGTGCCCGTCGCGCACCGCCAGCAGCACGTGCTGGTGCGTGGCCTCGTACAGATCCTCCATGTACGGCAGCGCGGCCTCGCGCAGCCCGTGCCCGCGCGGCGCGAGCGAGGCGAGCTCCCACAGCCGCAGCCCGATCACGTACCGGCCGCCGCCGTCGCGTTCCAGCGCGCCCCAGTGGAGCAGGCGGCGGGCCAGCCGCAGCGCCGTGCTCGGCGGCGTGCCGGTGGCGCGGCTCAGCTCGGCCAGCGTCATCGCCCGGCGGGTCGCGGAGAAGGCGCCGAGCAGCGCGAAGGCCCGGTCGATCACGGGGGCGCCGTGCGGCGGCCGGTGTCCGCGTGGAGCGTTCGTCACCCGTGCAGTGTGCCAGTGACGCATGCCATTGAGTGAAATCCTCCCTGGTGCGCGCCGGGGCCACGCCCTAGGGTTTGCCGATCAAGACAGATGTGGAGGCGACGATGACCGCGAACCCCGGATCCGACCGGCTCGACGCCCTGCTCGCACAGGTGCTCGGCTCCGTCGGCGGCGCGGACCCGCGGGTGCGCGAGCTGGTCGGCGGCCTGGTCGCCCACCTGCACGCGTTCGTCCGCGAGACCAGGCCCACCGAGGCCGAATGGCTGCGTGCCGTCGACTTCCTGGTCCGCGTCGGGCAGACCTGCACCGAGACCCGCAACGAGTTCATCCTGCTGTCCGACATGCTGGGCGTCACCTCGGCCGTCGACGAGGTGAACCACACCGGCCCGCCCACCATGACCCCCAGCTCGGTCGAGGGCCCCTTCCACTCGCCCGCCCCGCCCCGCCCCATGGGCGCCTGGATCGCCGAAGGGCCCGAGCGGCACCGCGGCGAGCCCGCCGTCGTGCACGGCCGCGTCACCGACTGCGACGGCAACCCCCTCGCCGGCGCGGTGCTCGACGTCTGGCAGTCGAACGACACCGGCCTGTACGACAGCCAGGACGCCGAGCAGCCCGACGGGAACCTGCGCGCCCTGCTCACCACCGGCGACGACGGCGCGTACTGGTTCCGCACGGTGAAGCCGAGCAGCTACCCGGTGCCGACCGACGGTCCCGTCGGCGAGCTGCTGCGGGCGATCGGCCGCCACCCCATGCGGCCCGCGCACGTGCACATCAAGGTCCAGGCGGCCGGGCACCGGCCGCTCACCACCCACATCTTCGTCGCCGGCGACCCCTACCTCGGCTCCGACGCCGCGTTCGCGGTCAAGGACGCGCTCGTCACGGACTTCCTGCCGTCCGCCGACGCGCGCTTCGGCATGGACGGCCCGTTCCTGGCGGCGGAGTTCGACATCAGGCTGGTCGAGGAAGGAGACCCGCGGTGAAGCTCGTCGGCATGGCCGCGCGCGACAACGGACGGCACGTCACGGTCGGCGTCCTGGCGGACAGCACCGTCACGCCCCTCGCCGAGGTGACCGACTTCTACAGCGACGTCCCGTACTGGCTGGACCGGGCGCGCCAGGCGGGGCCGGGCGGGGTGCCGCTGGCGGAGGTGGAGCTCGCGCCGCCCGTGCCGCCGTCGGCGCGGGTGCTGTGCGTCGGGCTCAACTACCGCGCGCACGCGGCGGAGGGCGGCTTCGAGCCGCCCGCGCACCCGACCGTGTTCGGCCGGTGGACGGCCTCGCTCTCGGTGACCGGCACGGCCGTGCCGGTGCCCGCCGGAGAGCCGGGGCTGGACTGGGAGGGCGAGGTCGCCGCCGTCGTCGGCGCGCGGCTGGCCGACGCCGGCGAGAGCGAGGCGGGGGCGGGCGTCCTCGGGTACGCCGCGTTCAACGACATCACCGCCCGCACCGCCCAGAAGCTCACCAGCCAGTGGACGCTCGGCAAGAACGCCGACCGCAGCGGCCCGATCGGCCCGATCGTCACCGCCGACGAGACCGGGAGCCCCGCGGACGGATGGCGCGTGGTCACCCGGGTCAACGGCGAGGTGATGCAGGACGGCGACACCAGTGACATGATCTTCACCGTGCCCGCACTCCTGTCGCGCATCAGTGCCACGCTGACACTCCACCCCGGCGACGTCATCGCCACCGGCACCCCGGAAGGCGTCGGCTACGTCCGCACGCCGCCCCGGCTGCTGACGCCCGGCGACGTGGTCGAGGTGGAGGTCGACCGGCTGGGCGTGATCCGGACGCCGGTCACCGGCCCGGCCGGCAGGAGGGGCGCGTGAGCCGGGTCCTCGTCGCGGGCGGCGGCCCCGCCGGGCTGGCCGCGGCCGTCGAGCTCGGCCGCCGCGGCGTCACCGTCACCGTGGTCGAGCCGCGCACCACGATCGACCAGGACCGGCCGCGCGCCAAGACCACCAGCATGCGCACCATGGAGCACCTGCGCCGGTGGGGCCTCGCCGACCGGCTGCGCGCCGCCGCGCCGCTGCCCGTCTCCTGGTCGCAGGACGTCCTGTTCTGTACGAACCTGCTCGGCGTCGAGCTCACCCGCTTCCCCCACGCCTTCGGCCTCTACCCCGAGCGCGACGAGCGGTGGGCGGAGCCCGGCCAGCAGGTGCCGCAGCCGATCGTCGAGCGGCTGCTGCGCGAGGCGGTGGCCGAGCTGCCCGCCGTCACGCTGCTGACGGGGGTCGCCGTCACCGCGATCGACCAGGACGGCGACCGGGTCCGCGCCCGGCTCTCCGACGGCTCTGCGCTCGAAGCCGACTACTTACTGGGCTGCGACGGCGCCGCCGGGGTCAGCCGCGAGGCGATCGGCGCGTCGTACGAGGGCTCGTCCGGCGAGCGGCCCAACCTGAGCGTGGTGTTCAGGGCGCCCGGCCTGGCGCAGAAGATCCCGCTCGACCCGGCCGTGCAGTACTGGGTGATCCATCCGGAGGTGTCCGGCCTGATGGGCCGGATGGACCTGGACGACAAGTGGTGGGCGATCATGGTGGGCGTCGACGTGCGCACCTCCGCCCCGGACCCGGAACGGCTGGTGCGCGTGCTCATCGGCGCCGACCTGCCGATCAGCGTCGTCAGCACCGACCCGTGGGTGGCCCGGATGCTGCTCGCCGACCGCTACCGCGCCGGCCGGGTCTTCCTGGTCGGCGACGCCGCCCACCTCAACCCGCCGTGGGGCGGCCACGGGTTCAACACCTGCGTCGGCGACGCGGTCAACGTCGCCTGGAAGCTCGCCGCCGTGCTCCAGGGCTGGGGCGGACCCGGCCTGCTCGACAGCTACGAGGCCGAGCGCCGCCCGGTGGCCGTCCAGACCGTCGCCGACAGCTCCGCCCAGGAGAAGCTGCTCGCGCCGACCTTCGCCGACCGGCCGCTCACCGGCCCGGGCCCGGAGGCCGCCCGCGCCCGCGCCGAGACGGCCGCCGCGCTGCGGGTCAAGGCCGGCGAGTTCTACAGCGAGGGGCTCGTGCTCGGCTACCACTACGCGGGCTCGCCGATCGTGGCCGACGACGGCTCGCCCGTCCCGCCGCACACCCCGCAGGACTACCACGGCTCCGGCCGGCCGGGCGCGCGGCTGCCGCACGCCTGGCTGCCCGGCGGCCGTTCCCTGTACGACACGCTGGGCGAAGGGCTCACGCTGCTGCGCCTGACACCGGAGCCCGGCCCGGCCTTCGAGGAGGCGGCGCGGGCCCTCGGGGTGCCGTTCACGGTGGTGGACCTGGCGGGCGAAGGGCTGCTCGACAGGTACGGCGCGCCGCTCGTCCTGGTCCGGCCCGACCAGCACGTGGCCTGGCGGGGCGGCGGCGGCGACCCGGCGGCGATCCTGCGCACGGTGCTCGGGTTCAGCGGGGCGTGAACCAGACGCTGATCTGGTTCAGCTGGTCGGCCGGGCCCTCGGCGAGGACCCGCACGGTCTCGCCGTCCATCCCGCCGAGCACCAGCCGGCCCTTCTCGCGGCCGATGACGGTCGCCAGGAAGTGGCTCCGGTCCAGCCAGCCGTTGAACACCATGCCCTTCGCCGGCGGGATCACCGCCTTCCGCTCGCCGGTGGCCGCGTCCCACAGGCAGACGTCGCGCGACCCCTCCCGGCAGGTGGTGGTGAAAACCCGGCCGGCCGTGGTGTCCGCGACGCCGCCCCGGATCAGCGCGCCCTTGCCGGTGAACGTGCGCAGCACCCGGCCGTCGAGCCCGACATACCGGATGGCGCCGTCGCCGCCCTGGGTGACGAGCGTCGAGCCGTCCGGCCCCCACCCGTAGCCGGCCTCGCCGCCGAAGTCCGTGCGGCGGGTCTGGACGCTCTTGGCGGCCGGGTCGACGACGACGAAGCCGACGGTGCGCTGCTCGTCCGGGCCCGCCCTGAGCGTCAGGAGCAGGCGGCCGCCGTCGGCGGTCCAGGCCGGGTCCAGCGTGAGCCCTGGCTTGCCGGCGGTCCGCAGCGTGACGTCCTCGCCGGTGCCGCGGTCCACCAGCCGCAGCGTGTTGTGGTCGGTCACGTCGAGGTTGGAGACCGGGAGCGCGGCCACGTACCGGCCGCCGGGGGAGACGACCGGGATCTGGAAGCTGCCGAACCGCTGGAACGTCCCGGTCCGGGGATCGCGGACGTAGGCGGGGAAGTCCGCCTCCGCGAAGCCGCCGTAGTAGGAGCTGGCCCAGATCGGGTCGGCGGGGTTCTCGTGCAGCTCGACCCCGGTGCCGGGGAGCGTCGAGGTGGTGGTGGAGCCGGTGCTCATCGGACCGGAGGAGACGCGCTGCGGCGCCGGCGGGATCGGGTCGTCCGGCGTGCTCCGGAGGCCGAGCACGGCGGCCGTCGCCGCGCCCGCCAGCACCACGGCGGCGGCGCCCGCGACGAGCACCCGCCGCCGCGGCCCGCGCGGGGCGGGCTCGGGGGCCGCGCTCCTGGTGCCCTCGGCGAGCAGGCGCTCCGGCTCCACCCGGTGACCGAGCAGCCGCAGCAGCGCGGTGCGCGCGGTCGGCCGGGCCGCCGGGTCCTTGGCCAGGCAACTGCTCACCACCTCGCGCAGGTCGCCGCGGAGATCGCCCAGGTCCGGCTCGGCGCGCAGGATACGGTTCACCAGCGCGGGCACGTCGCCGGAGCCGAACGGCGGCGAGCCGGTCGCCGCGCACACCACCGTGGCCGCCCACGCGAACAGGTCGGCGGGCGCGCCCGCCCCGCGCCCGAACTGTTCGGGGGCCATGAACGGCGGCGTCCCCGTCAGGTGGTCGCCGTCCGGTTCCGCGGCGTCGAGCGTCCTGGAGATGCCGAAGTCGATCACCCGCGGCCCGTCCCTGCCGAGCAGCACGTTGCCCGGCTTGAAGTCGCGGTGCACCACCCCCGCCTGGTGGATGGCCGCCAGCGCGGTCACGCTGCCGATCGCCAGCCGCCGCAGCTCGGCCCCGCCCAGCGGCCCCCGCTCGGCGAGCACCCGGGCGAGCGACGGCCCGTCGACGAACTCGCTGATCACGTACGGGACGCCGTCGAGCTCACCGCTGGCCAGCACGCTCGCCGTGCAGAATGCCTTGACCCGCCGCGCCAGCTCCACCTCCTTGGCGAAGTCGGCCCTGGCCTCCTCGTCCAGCGCGTGCGCCAGCAGCTTGATCGCCACCCGCTCGCCGGTGGCCGACTCGCCCAGGTAGACGACGCCCTGCCCGCCCTCGCCCAGCCGGCCCGCGACGCGGTACGACCCCACCCGCGCGGGGTCCTCGGCCAGCAGCGGCCTCGGCTCCACGGTCACCGCCGGATCGCCGCCCACTGGCGGTTGCTGCCGCGCTCGTCCAGGTCCGCGAGCACGCGCTTCGTCCTCCCGAGGAAGTCCACGACCTTCACCTGGAGGCGGCCCTTCTTCTTGCCGGGATCCTCGATCAGCAGGTGGTCGTCGTCGAACCAGCCGATCAGCCGGACGTCGTCGTCCAGGCCCTCCACCGTGGCCTTGCGGGCGCCGGTCACCGCGTCCCAGACGCACACGTCCCCGCTCTTCGGGCAGACGGTGAAGAACTGCCTGCCGTCGGGCGAGTACCAGTCGCGGTCGCGCGGCATGCCCACCCAGTGCTTGGTGGTCGTCACCTTGCCCGACATGTCGTACGTCTCGATGCCCTGCGACTTCTCACCCGAGTAGCCGCGGGCGATCGTCCCGTCCGGGAGGAACGTGAACGGCAGCGAGATCGCGTCCTTGTACTGGGTGTTGACCACCGTGGAGGTGCGCGCGGCCACGTCGACGACGACGAAGCCCGAGAACAGCTTCGCGTCCTCCGTCCTGATCGACAGAAGCAGCCGGCGGCCGTCGCGCGACCATGCGGGCACCTGCGTGGACTCCGGCTTCTTCACGGTCTGGACGGTGAAGGTCTCGCCGGTCGACAGGTCGCGGAACCGGACGTGGTCCATGTCGGAGTTCTGGTACTTGAGCCACGGGTTGAGCGCCACCCACCGGCCGTCCGGCGACACCCGGGGCTCCTCGGCCAGGCCGACCTCCTCGAACCGGCCGGACGCGTCCCTGACGAACGTCTTGAAGGGCCGGCTCACCTGGAGGTAGGCCGTCAGGCGCGCGACGTCGTCCGGGTGCTCGTGCAGCGTGGCGCCGATGTCGGGCAGCTCGACGTCCTTGTCCGCCTTCGGGGGGACGCTGGCGACCGGCGCCGTGGTCACGCTGGGGGTGATCGGCGCGCCGGAGGTGATGACCGCGCCGGGCGAGGGGGACGAAGCCGCCGAGGTGGTCACCCACGGGGGCGCCAGCGTGTACACGGCGGCGCCCGACAGCAGCGCCCCGGCGGCGAACGCCGCCACCGCGACCAGCGGCCCCCGCCCGCGCCGCGCGGGCGGCTCGTCCCTCCCGCCGGCCTGCGGGAGCAGCTTGCCGGTCAGGAACCGCGTCTCGCCGACCAGCCGCAGCAGCACGTCGCTGGAGGAGGGCCGGAGCGCCGGGTCCTTGTCCAGGCACCCCTCGACGACGCCCCGCAGGTCCCCGAGATCGGGCAGGTCGGGCGGCTCGCCGACGATCCGGTTGACCGTGCCCGCCATCGACCCGCCGTCGAACGGGGAGCGCCCCGTGGCCGCCGACACCAAGGTCGCGGCCCACGAGAACATGTCCGCCGCCGGCCCCGGCTCCGCCCCGTCGAGCCGCTCGGGCGCCGCGAACGCGGGCGTCTCCACCTGCCGGGTCGTCGTCTCGGCGGAGGCCGCCATCGCCCCCGCCACGCCCACGTTGATCAGCCGGGGGCCGTCGGGACCGAGCACCACGTTCTCCGGCCGCACGTCTCCGTGGACCGCCCCCGCCTGGTGGATCGCCACCAGCGCGGTCACCGTGCCGACCGCGAGCCGGTGCAGCGCCGCCTCCCGCAGCCGCGTCCCGCCCGCCGTCACCGCCGCCAGCGTCGGCCCGTCGATGTACTCGCTCACCACGTAAGGGCGGCCGCCCGCCGTGCCCGAATCGAGCACCTGGGCCGAGCAGAAGGCGGACACCTCGCGGATCGACTCGACCAGCCGCAGGAACCGCTCCTGGTCGACCTGCGGGCCCAGCAGCTTCACCACCACGGGCCGGCCGGCCTCCGCGCCCTCGGCCGCGTACACGCCCCTGCCGAGCCGGCCGATCAGCCGGTACGGGCCCACGTGGGTCGGGTCTTCCTCGCGTAGCGGTAAGAACTCGGGCATCCCGGTTTCTCCTCCCGGCAGGTGAGGCTGCCGCGTAGATCACCGATTATGAGTGTTCACCGGGCGGATTGACATGCCCTTGACACCCATTGTGCGCCCGGATCCGCGCGGGAGCGCTACCCCGGATCCCGGTGCGCCCGCACCGCCCCCACCAGCAGGACGACCAGCCCGAGCACGATCCCGGCGACCACCAGCGGCTCGTTCCAGCCGGTGACGAAGGGGGTGGCCGCGGTGACCGCCCAGAGGACGGCGACCGCGTACGAGAAAGGGGCGAATCTGACGTGTATCCGCCGCCAGGCCTCGTCGCTCGCCATGGACGTCCTCGTACGGACCCCGAAGAGAGGGTTGCGCGGCAGCCGCCGGGACGCGCCCAGCAGGCCCAGGGCGAGCGCGAGGAACGCCGCCCCGCCGAAGAGGACCGCGACGATGATCTGCTCGCCCGCCGTCATGATCGCCCCTCCTCGGATCGAGGCTGTCACGCGCAGAGGGCGGTGTCCAGGGCGGCTTCCAGGTTCTTGACGGCGGGCAGGTCGGACGGCAGGGAGGTGACCGCGACGGTGGCGGCGCGGCCGTCCTCGGTGACGCCGTTGCCCGTGGCGTAGCCGGGGGCGGAACCGCCGTGGGACCAGGCGAAACCGCCGCAGCTCAGCTTGAAGGTGGCGATGCCCAGCCCGTACCGGGCGCCGCCCACGGTGTCGAACTCGGGCGCGGCGACGGTCTTCTTCATCTGCTTGAGCTGCGCGGGCCTGAGCAGCTCGCCGTCCATGAGCGCGGTCATGAACGTGTTGAGATCCTTCGGGGTGGCCACGAGCGCGCCCGCCGCCCACGCCATCGACGGGTCCAGCCGGGTGACGTCCCGGTACGGGTCGCCGGGCTTCAGCGCGAGGTAGCCCTTGGGGTGCGGGCCGCGGATGTCCCGCTCGCCGACGCCGGGCCAGTACGTGTCGCGCAGGCCCAGCGGCTTGATGACGCGCCTGGTGATCTCCTCGCCGATCGGCCGGCCGGTGACCTTCTGCACGACGAGCCCGGCCAGGATGTAGTTGGTGTTGCTGTAGTCCCAGCCCTTGGCGGGGGAGTCCCGGCGCGCCAGCGCCGTGTCCACCAGCTCGCGCGGCTCGAAGTGGCGCTCCAGCACGGAGAAGAAGTCGCCGATGAGGACGTCGTCGTAGTCGCGCAGGCCGCTCGTGTGCTGGAGCAGCCGGCGGGTGGTGATCTTCCGCCCGTCGACGCCCTTGCCCCGGACCACCCCGGGCAGATACTTCTCGATGGGCGCGTCCAGGTCCAGCTTGCCCTCACCGGCCAGCTGGAGCGCGACCACGGCGGTGAACATCTTGGTGTTGCTGGCGATCCGCACCCGCCCGTCCGCCGGCATCTTCGCCTCGGTCTTCAGGTCGGCCACGCCGGACGTGTAGGTGCGGGTCCGTCCGTCGCGCCCGCGCACGGCCGCGATCGCGCCGGGGAACGACGACTCCTGGACGAGCGTGTCCAGGCGCTTCTGCACGGGGTCGGCGGGGGCGGCGTGCGCGACCGGGGCGGTCAGGCCCAGCCCGGCCAGCGTGGCGAGTGCCGACGCCGCCAGGATGCGTGCGGGGTGCTGCGACATGGGTGGCTCCCTCTGCTCGGATGGCTCGTTCTCGAACACCACCCAGCCTGTCGGCGCGCCACCTCAAGATCGATCCAGCCCGCTGGAGACCGCTGGTACAGCCTGCACTACGTCGTGGGAACGGCGGCGGCGAGCAGGTGTTCGTCGCCCGGCCGGCAGACGAGCTGCAACCCGACCGGCAGCCCGCCGGCCAGGCCCGCCGGCACGGACAGCGCCGGGAAACCGAGCACGTTCCACGGGGAGGTCAGGGCCAGCAGCGCGGCGCGGACGCCGACCGGCCGGCCGTCGAGCACCGTCTCCCGCAGGCCCAGCGGCGGGGCGGTGAGCGGCACGGTCGGCAGCGCGAGCACGTCATGGTCCTCGAACAGCTTCTCGGCCACCCCGGCGAGCCGCCGCCGCTCCGCCGTCGCGCGGACGTACTTCCAGCCCGGCACCCGCATCGCGCCCCTGAGCCGGTCGAGCACCTCGGACTGGAACAGCTCAGGCGCCTCCGCCACCCGCTCGGCGTGCACCTCGGCCGCCTCTGCGCCGCCGATCGTGACGTACACGTCCATGAACGCCTCGGCGGCCCCCGGTGGGAGCGCGACCCGCTCCTTCGCGCCCGCAGCCCCGGCGGCGACCCGCACCACCTCGGGGTCGCAGGGGTGCAGGTCGGAGGGGTCGAGCCAGGCGACGCGTGGCGTGACGGAGCCGCTCTCGACGGCGTCCCGGCCGCTGAGGAGGCGGTAGGCGAGGAAGCACTCGCCGGCGGTACGGGCGAGCACGCCCACGTGGTCCAGGCTGGGCGACAGCGGGAAGGCGCCGTCAGCCGGGATCGCGCCGTACGCGGGCTTGAGACCGGCCACCCCGCACAGCGCCGCGGGGATGCGCACCGAGCCGCCGGTGTCGGTGCCGATCGCCAGCGGCACCAGCCCCGCGGCCACGGCGGCGCCGCTGCCGCCGCTGGAGCCGCCCGACATGCGCGCGGGGTCCCACGGGTTGCGGGACGCGCCGTTGGCCGAGCAGTCGCCGGTCGGCCCGTACGCGAACTCCTGGGTCGTGGTCTTGCCCACGATGACCGCCCCGGCCTCGCGCAGCCGGGTCACGCACGCCGCGTCGGTGTCGGGGACGTACCCCTCGAAGTGCCGCGAGCCCATGGTGGCGGGCAGGCCCGCCACCAGGAGCAGGTCCTTGACCCCCACCGGCAGCCCGTGCAGCGGGCCCCGGTCGGCCCCGCCGGCCAGCTCGGCGTCGGCCTCCCTGGCCGCCGCCAGCGCGCCGTCCTGGTCGACGCTCACGAAGGCGTTCAGTACGGGATCGAGCCTGGTGATGGCGTCGAGCGCCTCCCGCGTCAGCTCCTCGGCCGTCGTGCGGCCCGCCCGCAGGTCGCGGCCGAGGTCGTCGATGGTGCGGCCGGCGAAAGGCCCGGAAGACGTCGTCATGCAGTCACTTCTACATGCTCACGCCACGCGCCCCAAATGTGCGGGTGGTTAACCGATTCAGGGTTCACGACATGACCTTAGTTGTGTTGGGCTGGCGAAACTTTCAGTCGGTTCGGTGAACCAGTTAAGAAAAGCGTTGACGGTGTGGATCAGCGTAGGTAGCGTCCCCGATCGCGTACCCCGCCATCAGCCGGAGGCGTCCATGCGGCTCACCGCCCTCGTCACCGCCCTGCTCGTCGCCGGAGCGACGCTCGTCGCGGCGCCGGTCCAGGCCGCGGCCCCCGCGCCGCCGACCGCGGGGCCCGCCCTCGCCGCCACCCCGCCGATGGGGTTCAACAACTGGAACGCGTTCGGCTGCGAGGTCAGCGAGACCCTGATCAAGGAGACGGCCGACGTCCTGGTCTCCAGCGGGCTCAGAGACCTGGGGTACGAATACGTCAACATCGACGACTGCTGGTCCCTGCGCGAGCGCGGACCCGACGGCAGGCTCGTCCCCGACCCTGACAAGTTCCCCGGCGGGATCGACGGCGTCGCGGACTACGTCCACGCCAAGGGCCTCAAACTGGGCATCTACGGCGACGCCGGCACCAGGACGTGCGCCGGTTATCCGGGCAGCCTCGGCCACGAGGAGATCGACGCCCGCACGTGGGCCGGCTGGGGTGTCGACTACCTCAAGTACGACAACTGCAACAACCAGTCCGACGGCTCGCAGGAGGACTACATCCGCCGCTACACGGCGATGCGCGACGCGCTCGCCCGAACCGGGCGGCCGATCGTCTACTCCATCTGCGAGTGGGGCACCTCCCAGCCGTGGACCTGGGCCGAGGGCGTCGGGCAGCTGTGGCGCACCACCGGCGACATCAGCGACGACTGGTCCAGCGTCCGCTCCATCATCCGCCAGAACGCCCCCCTCGCCCCGTACGCGGGACCGGGACACTGGAACGACCCCGACATGCTGGAGATCGGCAACGGCGGCATGACGGCCACCGAGTACCGCACCCACATGAGCATGTGGGCGATGATGGCCGCCCCGCTGATCATCGGCACCGACCTGCGGGCCGCCTCCGCCGAGACCCTGGAGATCCTCGGCAACCGCGAGATCATCGCCGTCGACCAGGACCGGCTGGGCGTCCAGGGCGCGGTCGTCTCCGACGAGAACGGGCTCATGGTCCTCGACAAGCCGCTGGCCGGCGGCGACCGGGCGATCGCCCTCTACAACTCCACCGACACGCTCGCCACGGTCGGCGTCGCCGCCGCCGACACCGGGCTGCGCCGGGCCGGGGCGTACCGCCTGCGCGACCTGTGGACCGGGCGGACCCTCCAGGCCCGGTCCACCATCTCCGCCGCCGTCCCCGCGCACGGCACCGTCGTCTACCGGGTGAGCCCGCTGCGCGGCCCCGGCGACGTGCCGCCGTCCGTCGTCGCCGGCGCCGCCCTCGGCACCGTCGTCCCCGCCGACGGCGGCACGCTGACCACGGCGGTCACCAACCGCGGCGCCGGAGACGTCCGCGACGTCAAGGTCACCGTGCGGACGCCCGAGGGCTGGACCGCCACCGCGACCGGCCCGTCCGGCAGCGCCCGGCTCCGGACGGACGCCGCCCTGGAGACCGCCTGGCGGATCGGCGTCCCCGCGACCGCGGCAGCCGGCCGCCACCCGATCGAGATCACCGCCGCCTACCGGTGGGGCCGCCGCTCCGCCGGCACGTCCAGCGAGATCGTCGCCGTGGTCGTGACCGCCCCCGGGGACGGCCGCCGCCACCTCAGCACCGTCGCCCCGGTCAGCACCGTCAACGCCACCGGACCCGTCGAGGCCGACCAGAGCAACGGCGGGCCGCTGGAGGACGACGGCAACCTCATCACCATCGGCGGCCGCGTGTACCAGCGCGGGCTCGGCACCACCACCGGCAGCGAGATCAGCTACTACCTCGGCGGCCGCTGCTCCCGCCTGGTCACCGACGTGGGCGTCGACGACGAGGCGGCGGCCGGCGCCCCCGCCACGTTCACCGTCCACGCCGACGCGCGCACCGCCGCGACCAGCGGCCCCATGACCTCCGGCCAGGCGCCCGCCACGCTCACCGCGGACCTCACCGGCGCCGACTGGCTGCGCCTGACCGCCGAGTCCGGCGCGGCTGCGGTCCACGCCGACTGGGCGTCACCGGTGCTCACCTGCGGCGACGTCCCCGACGACAGCCCGGTGCTGCCGGTCTCGCGCACCCTGTTCTCCTTCGAGACCGGCACCGACGGCTTCACCATCGCCAACCCCGGCGACGGCGGAACCGTCGCCCGGTCACCCCTCTTCCACACCCACGGGACCAGCGGGCTCAAGGTGTCCACCCCGGTCGCCGGCAACTGGTTCGGCAGGCCGCTGGACGAGCCGCTCGACCTCACCGGCACGAGCATGCTCAGGTTCGACGTGCGGGCCGGCGAGGTCGGCACCGTCGGCGAGATCGCCATCCAGGTCGGCGAGGACATGTCGTGGTGCCAGGGCGGCCGGTGGGGCTGGATCGGCCCGCACTCCAGCAGGACCGTCACCGAGCGGTTCGACCAGATCGCGTGCCCGCTCGGCGTCACCCTCGACCTGGCCGACGTCCGCGCCGTCTGGGTGTTCCTCAACACCGGCGGCGACGTGCACATCGACGACGTCCGCGCCGAGTAGGGCGCGCTGTGCGACGATGCGGTGCGGTCGGCGCTCGGCCCGCCGGCCCGTAGCGCGACCTACCGGGTCCGCTTCGGGTACGGCCTCTACCAGGGCAAGGAACGCGTCACGCGGTGACGAAGTCGGCGACGAGCACCGTGGCGTCCTCCTCCGGCTCCACCACCGACATCTCGTCGTACAGCTGATCCAGGCAGGACGCCGGGGACCGGCCGTCGGCGAACAGGGCGGTCATCCGCTCCGCCCCGAGCGCCGTGACCACGCCGTTGGTGACCACCACGATGCGATCGCCCTGGTGGAGCGGCACGCTGCCGACCTCGGGTTCGGCCGTCCCCACCGGGCCGTCCCCGTGCGTCGTCAGCCGCCGCGGCCGCCCGCCCTTCGCGCAGTACCAGATCGCGCCGCCGCCGACGTGGGCGTAGCGCAGGCGCGGGCGCTCGCCCGCGTCGAGCACGATCAGGTCCAGGCCGGTGGCCCGCTCCGCCAGGGAGAGCTCGTCGCGGGCCGCCCGCGCGCAGCCGCCCAGATCCTCCTCTTCCGTACCGGCCGTCTGCGGCCGTGCCGCGACCACCGCGCCCAGGGCCAGCGCGGCCGCCGTGTGACCGCGCCGGCCTCGCCCCCCTCCGTCCGCCACCGCGATCAGCCGCTCCTGGATCACGTAGACGTCGGACGGACGGCCGTTCGAGCCCTCGTACGTGCCGCCCGCTGCCGACAGCCGCGGCCGTGCCACCGGAATGCCCGGTGGCCACGGCCCCCGCCTGCCACGGACCGCCATCACCGACAGGCAGGAGATCAGGATCGAGATCGAGATGAGCGTCATTGAGGTCCCCCCTCGGCCGCAGTGATCGCGACACGGATCAGTACACGCCGCCCCGCCCGGGGTGGCATGACGGTCGATCAGCCGTCATGCCGCAGAGGGCGCGGACGGTGGAAGGTTCGAAGGTGAGACAGGCCCGAGGAAGGCTGCCATGCGATCCATGACCGCGCACCCGGCCCGCCCGCGCCCGGTGCGTTATCGTGAGTGCCGACTTGTGATCTCGTCGCGGGCGGACGGGCGATGGCTCACCTCGGTTCCACGCGCTACGACTCGGCGGCCAGGCAGCTGGAGCGCACCGCCGCGCGCACCGCTGCCGGCGCGCGCGGTGTCGTCGGCCTGGTCGCGGCCGTCGCCGCGGCGCTCGGGGCCGCCCCGCCCGTCTCCGCGGCCTGGCTGGCGCCCGCCCTGGCGGTGGAGCTCGGCTGGACCGCCCTGTTCCTGTGGCGGATGTGGCGCGGCACGCGGCTGCCCGCCTGGCTCGTGGCCGGCGACGTGGCGATCACCGTGGCGCTCTGCCTGGCGCAGCGTCACCTGGTGGCAGGGGAGGCGCTGGCCGGCGGCGCGAGCTGGGTCGCGGGGCTGGTCACGATGACGATCATCGTGCCCGCCGTCGTCTGGCGGCCCGCGGCGGCCGTGCCCACCGGCCTGGTCGTCGCGGTGGCGTACCTGGCCGGGATGCGGCTCGCCGACCCGGGGCAGGACGTGACCGTCTCGCTCGGCATCCACCTCGTCCAGGTGCTGGCCATCGCGGTGCTGATGACGCTGCTGCGCCGCTCCGCCGCCTCCGCCGACGGCTTCCTGCGGGAGAGCGCCAGGGCCGACGTCGCGCTCATGGTCGAGCGGCTGCGCCGCGAGGACGAGCTGAAGCAGGTCGGCAGCGTGCACGAGACGTCCCTGCACACCCTCACCATGGTCGGGCTGGGAACCTACGACGGGCCCTCGGCCACGCTGCGCGAACAGGCGTCCCACGACCTGTCCGCGCTCGACCGGCTGCGCGACACCCCCGGCAGGGAAGGCGTGCCCATCGCCCTGGACGCGCTGCTCGACGAGGTGGCCGGGCGCGCCACCGGGCTGCGGGTGCGCAGGCGGCTCACCCACGAGACCGTGCCGGGCGAGGTGGCCGAGAGCTTCGCCCGCGCCGTCGCCGAGGCCCTGTCCAACGTGGCGCGCCACGCCGGCGTGCGCGAGGCCGAGCTGACCTCGCGCAGGAGCGGCGGCGAGATCCGCGTGGAGGTCGCCGACCACGGCCGCGGCTTCGACCACGACCGGCTGCCGCCCGACCGGTTCGGCGTGCGCGGCTCCATCCTCGACACCATGCGCGCCCTGCCCAACGGCGGCGCCGACATCACCTCCGGCGGCGACGGCACCCGGGTCACCCTGTGGTGGCGGCCATGACCGGCGACATCGAGCAGGTCGCGCGGCGCTACGCCCGCTACACGGCGATCGGCGCCGTGGTCATCGCCGGCGTCTGGCACGTCGGCTACGACCTGACGGTCACGGTCACCGGCTGGCACGACTTCCGCTGGCCCGTGCTCGCGGCCGTCGCCTGGGTGGTCTACACCGCCGTCGGGGCCGTCGCCGCCGTGGCCCTGTTACGCGGCGCCGAGCCGTCCACCGCGGGGACGGGCCTGCTCGTGGCCGCGACGCTGGCCGTGGACGTCGCGGTCATGCTCGCCTGCCACCCGCGCGACCTGCTCGGCACCATCGACTGGGGGTGGGGCTCGGTCGGCTGGGTCGGCGTCATGCTGCTGTGGAACCGGCCGCGCTGGCGGGCCGAGCTCATCGCGTTCCTGGCGGCGAACGCCGGGCTCATGCTCGCCGCGATGGCCGTCACCGGCACGTTCGACCGCGTCTCGGTCGCCAAGTATCTGGTGGTCGTGGCCGGCAGCATCACCCTGCAGCTCGGCTACAGCGTCGGCTGCCACGCGCTGCGCGCCAGCGCCGAGGACGCGGCGCTGCTGGCGCGGCGGCTCGCCGCCGACGACGCCTGGCGGATGTCCGCCCAGCGCATCCACGCCGACCGGCTGCGCCGATACGCCGCCATCCGCGACGTGGCCGAGGACCTGCTGGAGCGGCTCGCCGACGGCGCCGACCCCGGCGACGCGCGGGTCCGCGAGGAGTGCACGGCCGGCGCCCTGCGGCTGCGCCGCCTCATCACCGAGCGCGAGGACGTGCCCGACGCGCTCGTCACCGCGCTGCGCGAGCGCATCGACGCCGCCGAGCGGCGCAAGGTGCTGGTGACGGTCCCGCCGTTCGGCGGCACGCTGCCCGACCTGGCCGACCGCGTACGCGAGGACCTGCTCAGAGTGCCGCTCCAGGCGCTGGACGGGGCCAGGTCGCGGGCCAGGGTCACCGTGTCCGCCATGTCGACCATGGTGAGCGTGGCCGTCGTGGCCGACAACGACGACCTGCCCGTCAGCCCGGCGCCGGTGCGCGAGGCGAGCGGGGTCGTCATCACCTACCAGCGGCAGGGAGGGGAGGTATGGGTCAACAGCATCTGGCAGGCCCCGTGACGGTCGCCCTGGTCGAGGACCACCAGGTGGTGGTCGACGGCGTCCGGTCCTGGTTCGGGCAGCCGGGCCCGGTGACGCTCGTCGCCCAGGGGCCCACCATCGAGTCGGTCCGCGGCGTCCACGCCGACGTGCTGCTGCTCGATCTCAACCTCAACGGCACCATGATCGTCGACCGGATCGGCGACCTGTGCGAGGGCGGGCAGCGGATCATCGTCTTCTCCGAGCACGAGGAGCCGGAGACGGTCCGCGCCGTGCTGGACGCGGGCGCCTCCGCGTTCATCGGCAAGGGGCGGGCCACCCGCGAGTCGTGCGTCGAGACCATCCTGGAGGTGGCCGCCGACCGGCCCAGCGTCACCCCGCCGATGGCGCAGGCGATCGCCACCGACGAGAGCCCGCACCGGCCCCAGCTCTCCGACCAGGAGCGGCTGGCCCTCCTCTACTGGTTCCAGTCCATGTCCAAGGCGTCCGTGGCGGCCCGGATGGGCATCAAGGAGCGCACCGTGCGCCAGTACATCGACCGGGCCAGGGTCAAGTACGCGGCGGCCGGCCGGCCCGCCCCCACCAAGGAGAAGCTGCTCATCTGCGCCATCCAGGACGGCCTGATCAGCCCGGGGGAGGTGGACGTCTACACCTCGCTGGCCGCCCGTCCCGACCGGTAGGCGATCCGGCCGCCGAGCATGGTCAGCCACGCGTCCACGCCGGACAGCTCGTCGGCCGGCAGCGACCGGACGTCCGCGTCGAGCACCACCACGTCGGCCAGCTTGCCGGGGGCGAGCGAGCCGATCACGTCCTCCATGCGCAGCGCGTACGCCGCGTCGACGGTGTGCGCCCGCAGCGCCTCCTCCAGCGTGACGGCCTGCTCGGCGCCGATCGGCCCGCCCTCGCGGGTCCGCCGCCGCACCGCGTTGGACACCGTCTCCATGGGCCGCAGCGAGGAGACGAACGAGTCGCTCGACAGCACCGGGCGCAGCCCCGCGTCCAGCTCCTCGCGCATCGGCTGCAGCCGGTGGGCCCTCCTGTCGCCGAGCCGGCGCACGAAGTCGGTGCCGCTGTCGTACAGGAAGTTCGGCTGGTTGACCGGGATGACGCCGAGTGAGGCGAACTCGCGCACCTGCGCCGGCGTGGGGTGGCCGCAGTGCTCGATCCGCGGCCTGGCGTCGTCGCCGGACACCGCGACCGCTGCCTTGAGCGCGTCGAGCGTGTAGCCCATCGCCCGGTCGCCCTGGGTGTGCACGCCGACCTGCCAGCCCGCCGACGCGGCCCGTCGCACCAGGTCGACGAGCTCCTCCGGCCGGTGGTAGAGCGTGCCGGTGAAGTCGTCCCCGTACGGCTCGTCGAACATCGCGGTGCCGCCCAGGAGCGTGCCGTCGCAGTAGAACTTCATCGCGCCGAACCGCAGCCGGTCGTCGCCGAACGGGCCCGCCAGGCCGATCGAGGTCAGCTCGTCGAGCATGTGCGACAGCGGCATGACCACCGTGCGCACCGGCAGGGTGCCCGCGTCCCAGGCGGACCGGTAGATCTCCAGCTCGCGGCGCGACACCTGCGGGTCGCACACGGTGGTGACGCCGGCCTTCAGGTACGGTTCGGCGGACATCTCCAGCCAGGAGCGCAGCTGCTCGCGCGGCAGGTCGACGTGGAAGTTCGGGCCGTGGCAGCCGATGTCGACGGCCACGGGCAGCAGCAGCTCCATGGCGGAGTCCAGCACCATCCCGGTCAGCCGGCCGCCCTCGTCCCTGACGAACGCGCCGCCCGCCGGGTCGGCCACGTCCTCGCCGATGCCGCGCCAGGCCAGCGCCGCGGAGTTCACCACGGCCTGGTGCCCGGAGACGTGGTAGACGATCACCGGGTGGTCGGTGGTGGCCTCGTCGAGCTGCCGCCGGGTGGGCCGGCCGCCGGGGAACTTCGCGTCGTCCATGCCGTACGCGCGGATCCACTGGCCGGCCGGGGTCCTGGCCGCCTCGGCGGCGATCCTGGCCACCAGGTCCCGCGCGCTGCCCACTCCCGGATAGCGGGCGTCCACCGCCACCAGCGACTCCGCCGTGGACAGCAGGTGGTTGTGCGGGTCGACGAACCCGGGCAGCACGCTGCGCCCGCCCGCGAGCACGACCTCCGCGCCCGGCCCGGCCGCGGCCAGCACCTCGGGCTCCCGCCCGACGGCCAGGACGCGGCCGTCGCGCACGGCCACGGCCTCCGCGGCGGGGTTCGCCGGGTCCATGGTGATGACCTTGCCGCCGGTGATGACGATGGTGGACACGCGACTCTCCTTACGGGATCAGTGGGTGGCCGGGGCGGCCGGGGCGGGGTCGCGGTAGCGGGGCGCCACGGCCAGGCAGATCGCGCTCAGCGCGCACATGCCGACCAGCATCGCCACGGCCGGCCAGGCCGCGCCGCCTGCCGCGCCCACGAAGGCGGTCGCGACGATCGGGGACAGGCCGCCGAAGATCGCGCCCGCGCCCTGGTAGGCCAGCGAGATGCCGGTGTAGCGCACCTGCGGCGGGAACATCTCGGACAGGATGGCCGCCATCGGCCCGTACGTCCCCGAGGTGGCCAGCCTCATCAGGCCCAGCATCGCGAAGATCAGGAACGCGTTCTGCGAGCCGAGCACCGCGAACTGCGGCACGGCCAGCGCGGCGGTGATCACCAGGAAGAAGACCACGACCTTGCGGCTGCCCAGCCGGTCGCCCACCCAGGCGATGGCCAGCGTGGCCACCAGCTCGACGAACGCGGCGAAGCTCAGACCGCTGAGAATGAGCTGCTCGGACGCGCCGACCGACTCGCCTGTCGCGTACGCCAGCAGGAAGGTGGTGAGGATGTAGTAGCCGCCGATGGCGACCGGCAGCGTGCCGATGCCGAGCAGGACCGACCGCCACGAGAGGCGGAACACTTCCTTGATCGGCGTCGCGGCCTTCTCCACCTTCTGGAAGACGGGCGACTCCTCGACGCGGAGCCGGATGAACAGGCCCACGAACACCAGCACGGCCGAGACGATGAACGGCACCCGCCAGCCCCACGTGTGCAGCACGTCGTCGCCGAGCAGCGTGATGAGGCTGAACGCGCCGGTCGCGAGCAGCGCGCCGGCCGGGTTGCCGAGCTGGGCGAACCCGCCGAAGAACGTCTTGCGGCCCTCCGGCGCGTGCTCGACCGCCATCAGCACGGCCCCGCCCCACTCGCCGCCGACGGCCAGCCCCTGCACGAAGCGGAGCACCACCAGCAGCAGCGGCGCGAGCGCGCCGATGCTCTCGTACGTGGGCAGCACGCCGACCGCGAAGGTGGCGGCGCCCATCATGACCAGCGTCACCACCAGCGCCGACTTGCGGCCCACGCGGTCGCCGAAGTGTCCGAACACGATGCCGCCGAGCGGCCGGGCGAAGAACCCGACGGCGTAGGTGGCGAACGACGCCATCAGGGCGACCGTGGGGCTCGACGCGTTCGGGAAGAAGAGATCCCCGAAGACCAGCGCGGCCGCTGTGGCGTAGATGTAGAAGTCGTACCACTCGATCGTGGTCCCGACGAAGGCGGCGCCGGCCGCTCTGTTGGCGCGTTTCATGGGGTCCTCCGGGGTCATCAGGGGGTGCGATGACGATATGCGCAGGTCACAGCACCGGCCCCCGGGGCAAATCGCACCGTTGGCGATGAATTAGAGTGCGGTATGCACCTTGCAGAGGATGCGTCATGGCCCTGACCGTCGCCCAGGCGATGACGCTGCCCGGGATGAGCATGCGCCTGCTCGCCGGACGGGCGGGGCTGGGCCGGGAGGTCCGCTGGGCGCACGTGTCGGAGCTGGCCGACCCGGTGCCGTGGCTGCGCGGCGGCGAGCTGGTCCTGACCATCGGGCTCGGCCTGCCCGGCGACGCCGAGGGGCGGCGCGCGTACGTCGAACGGCTGTCCGTCGCGGGCTGCGCGGCGCTCGCCTTCGCGCTGGACGAGGCGATGGCGGAGGTGCCACGCGACGTCCGGGACGCGGCCGATTCGTGCGGGCTGCCGGTCCTGGAGATCCTCACCCCGTTCGTCGCCGTGACCGAGGCGGTCGCCCGCTGGCACGCCGACGAGCGGGTGCGCGGCGAGCGGAAGGTCGTCGCCGCCCAGGAGGCGACGGCCAGGGCCGCGCTGACCTCGGGCACGACGGGCATCCTGCGCGCGCTGGCCGAGCACGCCGGCGGCGAGGCGCTGCTGCTCGGCCCGCACGCCGAGCCCGCCGCCGCCAGCCCGGAGGGGGAGCGGCCGTGGCACGCCCGCGCCGTGGAGGCGGCCGGCCGCGCGGCCCCGCGCAGCGCCGGCGTGCTCGACGACGGCATCCAGGCCGTCCAGGTGCAGAGCCTCGGCTTCGCCGGGCCGCCGATCGGCTGGCTGGCCGTGTGCACCGCCTCGCCGCTGGACTGGCACGTGCGGATGCTGGCCAACCAGGCCGCCTGCCTGCTCGCCCTGGAACTCCTCGGCGTGCGGGCCGGCCGGGTCAGGGAGCACGTCCAGCGCGGCCGGCTGCTGTCGGCCGCGCTCGACGGGGTGCTGCCCGCACCCGCGCTCGGCGAGCTGTGCCAGGTCGCGCCGCCCCCGTACGAGGTCGTGCTGGTACGGGAGGAGACCGCCCTTGAGACGGCCGTCGAGGCGCTCGAAGAGGTGGCGGCCGGCTCCCACGCCTTCGTCTGCGCCCGGCCCGAGGGCACGCTGTTCGTGCTGCCCGAGGACGGGCGGCGGCGCGGCGGCGACCTGTGCGGCCTGCTCGGCGCCGCGGGCGGCGGCTGCCGGGCGCACCGCCTGGACGAGCTGCCCGCCGCCGTCCGGCACGCGGCCGGGCTCGCCGCGCTCGGCGGCTACACCCACGTCGACGACCTGGAGCCGTGGGCGCTGCTGCGGGAGGCGATCGTGCCGGACGCCGCCGGCCGCTTCGCCGCCGCGGTGCTCCGCCCGCTGCGCGAGCACGAGGAGCGGCACGGCGGTGACCTGATCGCGTCCGTGCGCGCCTACCTGGAGTCGGGGGAGAACCTGGAGACCGCCGCCCGCCGCCTGGGCGTGCACCGCAACACGCTGCGCCGCCGGCTCGCCGCCGCCGAGCGCGTCTCCGGCCGCCCGCTGTCCGATCCGGACCACCGGCTGCAGATCTGGCTGGCGCTGTCGCTCGCCGACCTGGTCCCGCCGGGCCGGCCATGAAAGTTTCTCGCCGTTGCTAGATCGTCTGCGCATGTCAGAGGGCTGACCTGCTGAGGGCGGGCGCGCCGCCGGTTGCTCGACAAAAAATTTCGGCTCACCATCGAAATGTTTCGACCCCCCGATGGGAGAGGCGCGGATGAGAGCACGTCACCGTATAGCCGGAGCCGCGGTCGCCACCGCCCTCCTGGCCGTCCTCGGCCTGGTCCTCGCCGCCCCGGCCTCGTCGGCCCAGCTGGTGGAGGTCACCGGATTCGGGACCAACCCCACCAACCTGCGGATGCACCTGTACGTGCCCGACGGCGTGGGGTCGCGGCCGCCGGTGCTGCTGGCCGTGCACTACTGCACCGGCTCGGGCCCCGCCCTGCACTCCGGCACCGAGTTCGCCTCGCTGGCCGACCGGCACAAGTTCATCGTCGTCTACCCGTCGGCCACCAGGAGCGGGGCCTGCTTCGACGTCTCCTCGCCGCAGGCGCTGCGGCGCGACGGCGGCAGCGACCCCGTCGGCATCATGTCCATGGTCCGGTACGTCCATCAGCGCCACGGCGGCGACCCGGACCGCACCTTCGTCACCGGCGTCTCCTCCGGCGCGATGATGACCAACGTGCTGCTCGGCGACTATCCCGACGTGTTCAAGGCCGGCGCCGCCTACATGGGCGTCCCGTTCGGCTGCTTCGCCACCACCGACGGGTCGAGCTGGAACAGCCAGTGCGCCAACGGGCAGATCGTCAGGACGCCGCAGCAGTGGGGCGACCTCGTCCGCGCCGCCTACCCCGGCTACGCGGGCCCCCGGCCGCGCATGCAGATCTGGCACGGCACCGAGGACAGCACGCTGCGCTACCCCAACTTCCAGGAGCAGACCAAGCAGTGGACGAACGTCCACGGCCTGGGCCAGACGCCGTCCTCCACCGACACGCCGCAGGCCGGCTACACCCGCACCCGCTACGGCGGCACGGGCGGCACGGCCCCCGTCGAGGCGATCAGCCTCCAGGGCGCCGGCCACGACCTGCCCAGAGGCGGGATGGCCGCCGAGACCATCCGCTTCTTCGGCCTCGACTCCGGCGGCGGCCCCACCTCCACACCCACCATCACGCCCACCGTCTCGGGACCCTGCCAGGTCGGCTACACCATGAACACCTGGAACACCGGCTTCACGACCGCCGTCTCCATCACCAACAGGGGCACCTCGCCCGTCACCGCCTGGTCGCTGGCCTTCACCCTGCCCGCCGGCCAGACGATCACCGGCGCCTGGAACACCACGATCACGCCGTCGAGCGGCCAGGTCACGGCCACCAACGCGCCCTACAACGGCACCATCGCCCCCAACGCCACGGTCACCTTCGGCTTCCAGGCCACCCACACCGGCAACACCGCGAAACCCTCCGCCTTCACCCTGAACGGGGCCGCCTGCGCGGTCCAGTGAGTCCCCGGGACGCCAGGAGGATGACCGCCCGGCGAGGCGGCGCGCGGATCACCACCGGGGGTGACCCGCGCGCCGGCCGGACAGGCGGCAGGCGCGATCTCCGGGAGCCGTCCGGGCCCTCGACCGCCGGTGCAGCGGGCGATCGAGGGCCCGGCGGTGTGCGGCCGCCTCGGCCCGTTATCCCGCCCGGGCCGGCTTGTGGGTCTTCCGTTCGTGGTCGGGCGGCAAGGACCCCGGGAACGCCGGCTGCCCGGGTGTCCCCCGGTCACTCGTCCGGCTCGTGCACCGTGACGACCTGGCTGGACTGCGCCGCTCCGGTTCGGTTGTCGCCTGCCCATCGCACGGTATAGGTGTACTCACCGGCGTCGGGGACGTCCTCGAACGCGTACGACCCGAAACTGTTGATGGACTCCCACCACTCGACGGAATCGCCGTCGGAATTACGGGTGCGCTGGACGGTGATCCAAACCCTGTACGGCGGGGTGGTCCCCTCTGCCTGCAACTCACCGGTGAACACCAGCGTCTTGCCGGCGACCCCGCTCGTCGGCCCCGCCAGCGTCAGCGTGGTGCCATACCTCACGGCGGTGGTGACCGAGGCTTTGCTCCACCGATGCCCCGCGCCGCCCTCCCAGCGCACGGTATAGGTGATCTGCCCCCCGACCGGTGGCGTGTCCGTGATGGTGAAGGTACCGTCCGCCGTGGTCGTCACGGCGGACAGTTCCGCGCTCGTTCCGTCGGGCAGTGTGCGAGTCACGGTGAGCGGTCGCACGCCCGGTGTCGTCCCGTCGGCGAATGCCAGCTGTCCTGTCAGGTCGAGGGGTTCGCGCGCCGTCCCGCCGGGCGCGGCCGCCAATGTCAGCGTGGACGAAGGCAGCGTCACATCGTGGAGCCGCCACAGGCTCAGCTGGTTCGTGGGCGACTTCACCACACTGAAGACGTCCCGGCCCGAGAACGCGACACTGCCGCTGAGCACCTCGCCCTCAGGGATGTTCTCGGTGTGGACCTTCGCCCCTGAGGCGGTGTCGTACAGCGTCATCGCCGTGCCCCAGTCCCGTGCGCCCGCGATGTAGGCCCCGTCAGAGCTGATGCCGACGGCTGTCGGGAAGCCGTCGAACGCGGGCCCTTCGTAGCCGCGTACCTTCGTCAATGTGGTGGCATCCCACATGTCGAACGAGTACGGGACCGCGAAGGCGGAGATCACGTGCGAGCCGTCCGGAGTGACGGCCACATCCGCCAGCCTGGAGTTGCCGTGGGTGTGCCCGTCGATCTCGCCGAGCAGGAGGGGAACGGCGCCGCTCAGGTCGTAGACGAAAAGGTCGGCCGGACTGCCCACGCCCTCGCCGACAACCAACGTGTTCCCCGCCGCCGCGATGAGCGGGCTCACCGGGAGAGGATTTCCGAACGGCGACGGCTCCGGCTCTGCCACCGACATGTCGAGACCGAGGACACCGTTGTCACCGCTGCAGCCACCGTAGCCGACCCACAGCCGCTCACCGGTGAGTGCCAGGCTCGACGGGCACGGGTAATCGGCGAGGTCGATGCGTCGAGTGATCTCCCGGGTCGCGGTGTCGATCTCGGCTACCTCGTTCGAGCCCGGCAGCGCCGCGTACAGGTGGGTGCCGTCAGCCGTCATAGCCAGGCCGAACACGCCGGGGAGGCCGGTGACAACGCCCTCGATCTCGCCAGTGGTGTCCGCGATGACGATGCGATCGTCGGCGGAGACAGCGACTCTGTCGCCTCCGACCACCAGGTCGCCATAGTTACTGCTTACGCCGAGGTCGGTTATGGAGTCCTCGGCGGTGGCCGGGGGTGCCAGAGCGACGAGGAGGCCGCAGGTCATGGCCAGCAGGCCGCTGAAGACGGATGGGGCGAGTCCGCGACGGTTCGCGGGTAAGAAGCGCATGTGGATCTCCGCTCGTGACAGAAGAGGGAAAACGCAACGCCTTGATCAACCCAGAGGGCACGTCTCCAGTCAAGATCGATTTCTGGGCCCGGCCCCTGGCGTCCTCGTCTCTACGGTGGGGCCATGGACCCGCTTCTCCGCGCCATCTCCGTCACCACCATGACTCGACGTCAACGGCGGTAACGCTAGCGGACCCCCGCCGGGCCAGGAGGGTCGTCAGTCCGCCTGGAAGTGCCAGATGACCATCGAGGACAGGCCGGCGCTCGCCGCCCTGGCCGCCTCCGGGGCCAGGTCGGTCAGCACCCACGGCCACACGTCCCACGGGCCGAGCGCCTCGGCGGGGGCGGGCGGCGGGCCGTCGTCCGGCTCCGGCGTCAGCTCCTCGCAGCGGCGCGGGCGCAGGCCGGCGGCCAGGGCGGCGCGCAGGTAGTCGCCGATGCCGTGCCGGTAGGTGGTCACGCGGCCGGGGCTGCCGTCCGGCAGGCGCACGGGCGGGACCACGCCGCGCGCCACGCTGTCCGGATGGATGTCGGAGAGCACCACGTGCCCGCCCGGCCGCAGCACCCGGGCGAACTCGGCCAGCACCGGCCCGAGTGCGGGCACGTGCGTCAGCGCGAGCGAGCAGGTGACCAGGTCGACGGCGTCGTCGGCGACCGGCAGCCGGTCCAGGTCGCCGGGCAGGAACTCGCGGCCGGGCGCCTTCTTCCGTGCCAGCGCCAGCATCTCCGGCGAACTGTCCACGCCCCGCACGCGGTGGCCGTGCCCGGCGAGCAGGGCCGTGAGCCTGCCGGTGCCGCACGCCGCGTCCAGGGCCTCGCCCGCCGGGATCGCGCCGAGGATCTCGTGGAGGATCGGCTCGTCGAGGTCGAAGGCCGCGTTGGGGCCGTCGTAGGTGGCCGACCAGATGCGGTAGCCCGCGACGGGGTCCACGCGGGCGACGTCCACGGCGGCGTCGGCCAACCGCGGGTCATCCAGAAATTTCCGGATCTCGGCGATGCGCGCCTCGGTGAACTCGCGCCCGTGCGCGCCGGTGAAGGCCCGCAGCAGCGCCATGCCCTCGATGCCGAGCAGGTATCCCAGGGGACTTTCGTGAATCATCGCCCGCCACGCTAAGCCCCAGCCTCCGGAGACCGCCACGGATTATCCTTTCCGGGCCACTTGCCGGTGATTGGCCGGATACTCCCGGCGGCCCCGTCCCTACGCTGGGGCCATGGACCCGCGACTCGACGACGATCTCGTACAGCTGCCCGACCTGCTCAAGGAAACCCAGGAGCACGCCGTACGCCTCCTGGAAGGGCTGGCGGAGCGGCCGGTGGCGCCGCCGCCAGGGCGGCGCGAGCCGGTGGCGCTGCCGGAGCGCGGCGAGGGGGCGCGCGGTGCGCTGGAGGCGTTCGCGCGGCGCTGGGAGCCCGGCTTCTCGGCCAGCGCGGGCCCCCGCTACCTGGGGTTCGTCACCGGCGGCAGCACCCCCGCCGCGCTCGCGGGCGACTGGCTGACCGGTGCGCTGGACCAGAACGTGGTGGGCGACCTCGACTCGGCCGCCGCGGGCCTGGAGCGTGAGACGGTCTCGTGGCTGCGCGAGCTGCTCGGCCTGCCGGTCGCGTACGAGGGCGCGTTCGTCAGCGGCGCCACCATGTCCAACGTCACCGGACTGGCCGTCGCCCGCGAGTGGATCGGCGAGCGGCGCGGCGTCTCGGTCGCGGAGCAGGGGCTCGCCGAGCTCGGCCCGGTGCGGGTGCTGTCCGGCAGCCCGCACTCCAGCATCGGCAAGGCGCTGTCCGTGCTCGGCCTCGGCCGCTCGGCGCTGCGGCGGGTCGAGTCGCTGCCCGGCAGGGAGGCGGTCGACGTGGACCGGCTCGCCGAGGCGCTGCGCGAGCTGGACGGGGAGCCGGCGATCGTGGTGGCGAACGCCGGCACGGTCAACACCGTCGACTACGACGACCTGCGGGCCATCGCCGCGCTGCGCGAGCGGCACCCGTTCTGGCTGCACGTGGACGCCGCCTTCGGCGCCTTCGCCGCCCTCTCACCCGAGCACGCCCACCTGGTCGACGGGCTCGGCGAGGCCGACTCGATCTGCGTCGACCTGCACAAATGGCTGAACGTCCCGTACGACAGCGCCGTCCAGCTCACCCGCCGCCGCGACCTCCAGGCGCGGGTCTTCCAGAACTCCGCCGCCTACCTCGGCGCTGTCGGCGACGACCCCGACTTCGTCCACCTGACCCCGGAGAACTCGCGGCGGCTGCGGGCGCTGGCGGCCTGGTTCACGCTCGCCGCCTACGGGCGCGAGGGCCACGCGGAGATCGTCCGGCGTGACGTCGCGCTCGCCGCCCGGCTCGGCGAGCGGCTGGCCGCCATGCCCGCCTACCGGCTGCTCGCCCCGGTACGGCTCAACGTCGTCTGCTTCACCGTCGCCGCGGACCCGTCCCGCGCCGACGAGGTGGCGCGGGCGGTCGCCGCGTCCGGCGAGGCGTTCGTCACCCCCACCGTGTACGCGGGCGTGCCCGCCCTGCGCGCCGCCTTCTCCAACTGGCGTACGACCGAGGCCGACGTCGAACGGGTGGCCGAGGCGCTGGCACGGGTGGCCGGCTAACCCCACACCAGCCGGGCCGTCCGCGCGACCAGCTCCAGCTTGCGCCGCTGGTCGTCGACGGTGAGCAGGTTGCCCCTGGAGGTGGAGGCGAACCCGCACTGCGGGCTGATCGCCAGATCCTCCGGCGGCACGAACGCGGCGGCCTCGTCGATGCGGCGGCGCAGCTCGTCGGGTGACTCCAGGACCGGCACCTTGGACGAGACGAGCCCGAGCACGACCGTGGTCCCCTGGGGCACGAACCGCAGCGGCTCGAAGCCGCCGGCCCGCTCGGTGTCGTACTCCAGCAGGAACCGGTCCACCGGGACCTCGCCGAACAGTCGTTCGGCGACCGGCTCGTAGCCGCCGCTGGACATCCAGGCGCTGCGGTTGTTGCCGCGGCAGATGTGCATGCCGACCGTGACGTCCGGGTTGATCGCCTTGGTGGCGCGGACCACCTCGGCGTCCACCGCGATCGTGGCGTCCAGCAGCACCTCCGGGGGAGGGGCGGCGGCTCCGAACATCCGCATGCGGAACCCGGGGTCGATCACGAAGTTGTAGCCCAGCGAGTCGAGCTGGATCCACCGCACGCCGAGCCCGATGAGCTTCCTGATCTCCTCGATCCGCAACGCGACCAGGTCGCGCATCATCGCGCCGGGGTCGGGGTACGCGTCCGCGCTGATCTCCGGCCGCCACAGCAGGTTCCCCATGGACGAGCTCATCATAGTGATCTTGAAGGGGCCGGGCGCGTGCCGCCCCAGGAAGTCGGCCTCGGCGGCGGTGAGGTGCTTCTTCTGGGTGAGCCGGGCGTTCGCGGCCACCATGTCGAAGGAGGTCTCGTCGGGCGGCACCGGCTGACCGTCGCCCCTGAACCAGGCCGAGTTCGTCACCTCGGCCGGCACCACTCCGCCGAGCGACTCCAGCAGGCCGGCCATCCAGGTCGCCCGCCGCATCTCGCCGTCGGTGAAGACCTCGATCCCGGCCTCGCGCTGCAGGTCGATCGCGGCCAGCGCCGCGTCCTCCGTCAGCTTCGCGAGGGTCTCCTCGCTCAGCTCGCCGCGCCGGTGCGCCTCACGGGCCCGCAGCAGCTCGGGCGGCCGCAGAAGGCTTCCGACGTGCTCGGCGTGATGGGTGGTGGGCATGCGTTCCTCCCGGTCCGTCAGGTGGAGCGTCCGCCACCACTTTCCGCCCGCAGCCCCGGATCGTCCACCCGTTCCCACGAGATCGCGTCCTCATCTGCGCCTTTTCGTCAGGACGCAATGGTGTGGCCTCATCTTCACCTCCTGGCACAAGCTGTGGATCGGGGGAGATCCACTCGGGGGCTTGAGGGGGAGCTGAAACGTGGCCTTGGACGGGACCCGGGCTACCTCGCCGCGGCCGACAGCACCGGGCGTCCCGGCGCCGCCGTCGCTCCGGGAGGGTGCGAGGCGGAGGCCCGCGACCGGCTGATCCCCGTGCCCGCCGCCGAAGCGATGCGGCACGTCACCGACCTGAAGAGGTGGAGCTGGGAGCGCTCGCTGCGCGACCGCCGAGACGGCACCAATGTCAACGACCGCATCTCCTCCATCAGCGTGTCGACCAACCGCCAACCCGCGATGTCCCACACCGACTCCTACTGGCGCGGCCACGCGCACCGGATCGCGGCCCTTGGTCACGGCCGGGCCGAGAACGCCGCCTGGGACAACGCGTTCAGCCCTCCGCTACGTCATCCTCTGAGTCGTGGCGAGAACCGCGGGGCACCGGCCCTCAGCCGATGCGGACCGGCAGCGAGCGCGGCCCGCGCACCTGGCCCGAGGCCCACCGCACCGCCTCCGGGTCGGCCAGCGAGAAGGACGGGATCCGCTCCAGCCACACCTCCAGGGCCACCCGCAGCTCCATCCGGGCCAGGTGGGAGCCCACGCAGCGGTGGATCCCGAGACCGAACGCCGCGTGCCGGTTGACCTCGCGGTCGATGACGACCTCGCCCGCCCGGTCGAACTGCTCCGGATCACGGTTCGCCGACGGGAACGACAGCAGGATCCAGTCGTCCGCCTTCATGTCCACGCCCTGCCAGGTCATGTCCTCTTTGACCAGCCGCGCCATCGTGACCGGCGCGTACGCCCGCAGGAACTCCTCCATCGCCGTCGGCAGCAGCCCCGGCTCGGCCACCAGCCGCTCACGGTCGGCGGGGGTCTTCGCCAGGTGCCACAGCGACGCGCCGATCGCGCTCCACGTGGTGTCGATGCCGGCGATGAGCAGCAGCGCCATGGTGCCGGACACGTGCTCCGGCTGGAGCTTCTGCCCGTACAGCTCGGCGTCGATCAGGTACGTGGTCAGGTCGTCGCGCGGGTTGTCCAGGTGATCGCGGATCTGCGCGTACAGGTAGTCGAAGAGCTCCTGGAAGTTGGCCATGCGCTCTTCCGGCGGCAGGTTGACGCCTTCGAGCACGTTCTCGATGAACACCCGGAACCGCGGCCCGTCCTCCGGCGGGAAGCCAAGCATGTCCGAGATGACCCGGATCGGGATGTGCTGCGCGTAGTCGGCGGCGGCGTCCACCACGTCGCGGCCCTCGAACGCGTCGATGAGCGAGTGGCAGTACGCCCGCGCCGCCGCCTCCCGCCTCGACACCGCGGTCTTGGTGAACGCGGGCAGCAGCAGCTTGCGCGCGTCGTGGTGGAACGGCGGGTCGGAGGAGATCGGCGGGGTGCCGCCCACCGGCGCGAGCTCTCGCGGCGGCCGGAAGTTGCTCATGACGATCGACCGCGACGAGAAAAGCTCGGTGTCGTACGCGACGGCCGCCACGTCCTCGTACCGGGTCGGCAGCCAGCCGCCGCCGAACCGGCCGGTGTGCGCGATCGGGCAGCGCTGCCGCAGGTCGTCCAGGATCGGGTACGGGTCCGCCGCCCACTCCGGCTCCAGGTGCGAGAAGTCCGTCGCCCAGTCCTCGACGGGACCGGTGATGATCTCGCTGCGGGTGCCGAGGGCCTCGTCCTCCTCCTCGCGAAAGTCCCGGGTGAAGCGGTCGTCGACGCTCATGTCAAGCCTCCTCCGATACGGTGATCGCGTTCTCCGGGCAGTTGGAGACCGCCAGACGGGCCGTACGTTCCTCGCCCGGCGGCACGACGCCGTCGCCGATGACCGTCCCGTAACCCTCGTCGTCCTCGCCGAACAGACCGGGCGCGATGTCGTAACAACGGCCGTGACCTTGGCAGCGCTCGGGGTTGATCTGAACTTTCACGGTGTCGAATCCCTTTTTATGGTGTCTTCGGCGGGCGCGAGACCGTGGACGACGCGGGAGAGCAGCGCGGCCCACTCCGCCTCGTCCACCGCGTGCAGGTCCGGCGGGACGAGCGCGCTGCCGATCGCGAGCAGGAAACAGAAGTGGGCCAGAGCCTCCGGCGACAGCGCCGGGTCGAGCTCGCCGTCACCCTGGGCGACGCGCACCAGCCCGGCGATCCAGTCGGCGCGCTCGCCGACGTAGTCGCGCGTGGGCGTGGCCACGTCCGGGTCGCGGCGCGCGGCGACCAGCGCCTCCACGAGAAGGTAGCCGGGGGCGTCGCGGCGGCGGGGCAGCCGGCGCCCGATGGCCAGCAGCAGCTCGGTCGCCGACCGGTCCGGATCGTCGGCGAGCAGGTCGGCCAGCATCCGGCTCGCGTGCGCCCGCAGCGCCGCCACCAGCAGCTCCGCCTTGGAGCCGAAGTGGGCGTAGAGCGCGCCGTTGCTCACCCCCGCCGCGGCGGCGATGTCGGCCACCCGGGTCCCGTCGTACCCGCGCTCCGCGAACACCTCAGCGGCCGCCCGGAGCAGCCGCTCACGGGTCTCGGCGGCGGTGACACCGGCGATACGCCCCATGCACGAATTAAAAGACCGTTCATTTGATTCGTCAACGGGTGCCCGCTCGCCGGTTCCTTGTTGTCTGACGCGCTCGCAGATGGCAGACAGGCACGGGGGATGTCAGAGGACCTGACAGCAGGCCCACCGGAGATGTCCTCCCGCATCGCATGGCCCGAACGCGAACACGGCTACACCAGTGCCAACCGCCTTCTCTTCGCGACGGCACCGCGCTGACACCGAGCATGCTTCTGATCGCATGGGTTGTGAACGATCGTTGGGGGAATGAGAGTTCTGGCGTTTAAGTGATCTTGCTGGTGGGGGGCGGAGATGAACCGTGGCTCCCACCCTTGGCGGGGCCACGGTGGCGCGACTGTGGTTAAGCCTTCATTGGCGCGGCCGCCCTGGCGACCTGCTCGATCTTCGCGCGGTAGGCGGCGCGGGCTTCCTCGTCGATCTGCTTCTCGTGTTCGGGGCGCATCCCGGTCCGGCCGTCGAGGCCTTCGCGCAGGATGTCGGCGTGCCCGGCATGCCGGTTGGACTCGCCGAGGACATGGACCATGACGGCGAACAGGTTCGTGTTGGGATAAGGCTCCGGCCACCACGGCACGTGGCCGGGGGCGTCGAGGGGAAGCTCGTCGATCGTCGCGTCCGAGTGTTCCCACGTGCGCCGATAGAACCCGATGATCTGATCGCGGGTCTCGTCCTCGGTCGCCCACAGGTCGCTGCCGTCGGAGTCCTGCCACCGAGGCAGGGGTTCCGGGGATGGGCGGTCGAAGACCTCGCCGAAGTACCGGGCCTCGACGCTGGCCACGTGTTTGACCAGGCCGAGGAGGTTGGTCCCGGTCGCTGTCAGAGGTCGGCGGGCGTCGTATTCGGACAAGCCGTCGAGTTTCCAGAGCAACGCCTCGCGGTCCCGCCGCAGTCTCCCGTGCAGATTGTCTTTCGCGAAATCGTCGATCATGGCTCACGATTCTGTCAGGCTGCGCCGGTGGGCTCAGGTTGCGAGCTGCCTGGCGTCGGCTCCGTCAACCATCGCTCACGGCCACATCGCGGACACGCGTCGAAGCACCGCCTGTGGGAGTGCCTCTCAGTTGATCGGGACGGCGGCGGAACCGGCCGAGCGCCACGTGAGGTGTGCGAGCCGACGCCACTGGTCGAGTGGGAGGGTGACCGGATCGGTGGGCAGCGCCTGAAGGCACACATGGTCGGCACCTGCTGCCAGGTGAGCGCTGACCCGCGCCATGATCTCATCGTCGCCGATCGCCACCAGCGCGTTGACCAGGCGATCGCTTCCGCCATCGGCGAAGTCGGCGTCGTCGAACCCGAGCCGCTGCCAGCTCGCCCGGTACGGTGCGCCGGGAAGGTAGCCGGCGATGTGGGCGCGCGCCCTGGCCCGCGCCTCGTCGGCGCTCACTCCGGTCACCACGGCTTGTTCGACGATCAGGGCACGGTCCGGCCCCAGCACCGCGCGGGCATGGGCTGTGTGTTCCGGCGTGACCAGGTAGGAGAACGCGCCGGCAGACCGGTCCCGCGCCAGTTCGAGGGCCCGGGGGCCCAGCGCGGCGAGCACCCGGGGTGCCTGGGGCGCCGGACCGTTGTCGACCGCGGCCAGTTCGAGTAGGGGATCGGGCTCGTCCAAGTGGTCGAGGTGTTCGCGCAGCTTCGTCAGAGGCCGCTCGTAGCGCAGGCCCAGCACGCCCTCGACCAGCCGGGCGTGGGACGTGCCGAGCCCCAGCACGAACCGGCCGGGATGAGCGTCGAGCAGCGCCCGCGACTGCGACCTGATCACTCGGGGGTGGCGCCCCCAGATCACCGCGATGCCCGTTCCCACGATCAGTGAACGGGTGGCGTTCAGCAGTGTGGACGCCTCCATGAACGGGTCACGGACCAGCCCTTCGCTCAGCCACAGCGCGCGGTAGCCGAGAGTCTCGACCTCGGCGGCGACCTCGGCGGCCGCAGTCGGTGACCGTAGGTCCATGCCGGGCACCCACAGTCCCACTGCGCCGATGAACGGCAGCGTCGACTTCATGAACGAGCTCCTCGCTAGAATCCGGAGTATCGCTCCGGATAATACCGGAGCGCCACTCCGTTACAACCGGGAGAGGGAACGACGTGATGACCGGAAGCCCCCGACGCAGTGACGCGCGCCGCAACCGAGCTCGTCTGATCGAGGCGGCGACTGCGCTCTTCGACGAGGTCGGCGTCGACACGGCCGCGATGAACGACATCGCCCGCCGCGCGGGTGTGGGACCGGGCACGCTGTGGCGCCACTTTCCCGACAAGGAAGCGCTGACGGCCGAAATCGTCGGTCAAAGCCTGGACGGCCTCGCCGCGCTGGCCATCGAACTGCTCGACGAGCCGGAATCGCGAGACATCCTGCGTGAGTGGGTCTCCGCCCTCGTGCGGCACATCACCCGGTACCGCGGGATCGCCACCAGTTACGCGCGGGCAACGCGCACGGGGGAGGGCCCGCTGGGCGCCCGCTGCCTGGCCGTCGAACAGGCCGCCACCGAGTTGCTGCGCCACGCACAAGCCCGCAGCCAGGCACGAACCGACCTGACCGGCTCCGAACTCATCGAGATGGCTACGGCCGTCGCCTGGGTCAACGAGACGACCGCCCCGCCAGACACCGCCGAACGCCTCCTCGACCTGCTCTTCGAGGGCCTGCGCCCACGCTGAATCGCATCATCGACGAGGCCGCCGGGTGCAGCGGCGCGCCTGGTGACGGTTACAGCGGCTCAGCGCCAAGCCCCGGTTCGGCTCGGGAGATGATGACGCCCTGGCCCGGCGGTCGGCGGCCACGAAGTCGCTGGAGAAGCCGAAGGCTCACATGGTGGATCCAGGCCCGCCGCGCAGGCGGCGCACGAGGTCGTCGGCGGCCTCAGGCCACTGCGGGTAGTCGAAGGCGAAGCCCGCTTCGAGTAGGCGGCCGGGAACGACGCGGCGGCTCTTCAAGAGGAGTTCAGTGTCCGAGCGCAGTGCGAACGCGCCGAGTTCGGCCATCCACTTTGTTGCGGGCAGGCCTACCGGGACGCCCCGCGCGGCGCGCAGCACGCGCATGAACGTGCGTTGCGGCAAAGGAACGGGAGCGGCGAGGTTCACCGGCCCGGCGAGGTCGTCCCGGTCGATCAGGAACTCGACGGCGCGGACGAAGTCGCGGTCATGGATCCAGGACACGTACTGCGCGCCGCCGGCGACCGGGCCGCCAAGTCCGAGGCGCACGAGCCGCAGCAAGACGTCGAAGACGCCGCCACGATCGGGGCTCATCACCATGGCAGCGCGCATGCTGACCTTGCGCGTGTGCGGGGTCTCGGCTTGCTTCTGCGCGCGCTCCCACGCTTTCGCGATCTCAACGCTGTAAGCCCAGTAGCCTGGCACGCCCGGTTCGGTGCCGCCGAGCACGCCGGTCACCTCATCGTTGGGGGCGTCGAAGCGGTGGGCGTAAATGGTGGCGGTGCTCATCTGCAACCAGACTTGGGGAGGCCGTGAGGCGGCCGCGACCGCCTCACCCATCACCCGGGCGGAATGCACCCGCGAATCCATCATCGCCCGCAGATTGTCCGGTGTGTAGCGACAGTTGACACTGCGTCCAGCCAGGTTGATCACGACGTCGCTGCCGTCGAGTTCCTTCGCCCATGGGCCAAGGGTCTCGGCATCCCACCGGACGTCGCGATCGCGCACGGGCCGCCTGGTCAGGATCACCACGTCATGGCCTGCGGCGGTCAGCGCACGACTGAGAATGGTGCCTACTTGCCCGGTCCCCCCGGATGTCACGACTTTCATCCGGCTTCCCCCAAGGTGAGTGGGACGAGCCTAGCGCGGCTGGCTGAACACGTTCAATGGGGCTCATTGCCGCGACCCGGGGAACCACCGTTGCTTGTGACACACCGGGGTCTCACATCACCACGTGCCCCATCGTGAGCGCCGCCTGGTCGGCTCGTCCACGCTTCGGTCAGGCTGCAGCAGACACCATCGCCGCGTCCAGACAGCGTTTTCTGGCGGCCTTGAAGATGACAGTCCGTCACGCCATCTGGAAGTGGACATGACAGCGGGCCATCGGAGTTGAGTGGAACGGACGCCCGCCGTGGACGATGGTCGCCCGCCTGCCGCAGGTGGAGCCGCTGCCGGACGCCGGCCCCGCCGAGCCGCCGACGCTGTCCTGACCCGCTCAGCGGCCGTGGAGGAAGTATCGAGCCGGGACGAACAACTCGTGCCCGCTCATGAAGCGTACCCGTACCCCCTCCGGCGTCCACGCCGTCTCCGCGATCTCCTTGCCGGCGTCGATGACGGACGTGTGGACGTTCACCCAGTGGCCGTATCCGAAGCCGGGGTCGCGGCCGACGACCAGCAGGTGTGTCGCGTCCCCGAACAGCGTGTCCCTGCGGATCAGGCCCAGGTGGTGCGCCGAGTCGTCCTCGTACGTCACGGTGGAGGGCTGCTCGCTCCGGTACACCACCTCCGCCCTCGGCCACTGACCGGCAAGCATGATCGCGACACCGGCGAGAAGTCCAGCCAGGAGCAGGGAGAGGTTCTTGACCATGCCCTCATGATCTAACGTCGGTCGCATGGACCTCTTGCTTTGATCCTTTCGTGCACGGGCCGGAGCCGGGATACCAAGATCTAGTCCTTGATCTTGCCGGGATGGCCTGGTTTCCAGCGTCGGCCCGCCCCCGGGGCGGTCGAACCTCGCCGGCGACCATCCGGCTGGCCGGTCGTCGGACAACGTGTCGGTGATGTCAATCGGTCGTGCCGGCGTGCACGGCGATGATTCGCCAGCCGTGCGTCTCGTCGTACAGCCACGTACGGGTGTAGCGCATCCTGGCCGCGAACGGCGCACCGGAGACGGTCCCTTCGACGGTGCCGAGAAACCACGTCACCCCGGTGTGCCCATCGGCGAGCACGGTCAACTCCTCCTCGGCCACCTTCGTCATCACCTGCGTCCGAGTGCGGTGCAGCTCCAGGTCGTCCGCCTTGGTCGCGACGTTCCCACCGAAGGTGAAGATCAGCCGATCATCCAGCAGCCGATCCAGCGCCTCGACATCTCCAGCGAGCTGCGCGGCCTGGAGTCGGCGCTCGGCGTCCCGCAAGTCCTCCATCATGAGGTCCACCCTCCCAGCCGGCGCCGTATCCGCGCCGGGACGTTCACGCTCGGCTGATCTTCGCAGTCCGATCCAGGGACTCCGATCGTCGGTGAGCGGGTGTCGGGTTCGAACCCCGGCAGGACTTCACCCCTCGCCACACGGCTCGCGGGACACCCGCTCCCGGCCAGCCGCTGGAGCCGAGATGCCCCGGCTTGCACGGCCGGGGCATCAAACCTTCGACGTCAGCGACAGTCGATCTTCGGCTGGTTACTGCCTGCTTCCAGACAGTTGTCTGACGGCCTTGCAGATGTCAGTACGGCACCAGAGATGTCAGTAGGCACGTGTATCGCAGGAGGTTCGGGGCCTGGTCGTCAGTGGGCGCGGGGTGGGTCGAGGACTTCGGCGATTCCCGCCCGTTCGTACTCGTGACCGCTCGGTATGGGACTCGCGTCGCCGGCGAGTAGCGTCTCGGCGACGGCCGTACGGGCATAGAGCACATATCTCCCCGTGCGGTGCGCGCTGGCCAATCCGGCCCTGCGGAGAGCGGTGAGGTGCTGGTTCGCGCCTGGTTCCGACAGGTCGAGGCGGGCGGCCAGTTCCCTGGTCGAGGCGGGCTGGTCGAGTTCGGCCAGCAGTCGGGTGCGGGTCCGGCCGAGCACGGCGGCCAGCGCCTGTGGCGGGTCGCTCTCGCGGTGCTCCCAGAGCGTCGCGACGCCGCGCGGGGGGTAGCGGATCGTGGGCTGCCAGGGCGGGGTCGTGATGGAGAAGACACGCGGCCAGGTGAACACCGATGGCACAAGCAACAGTCCCAGGCCGCCTAGCGGGCGCACACCTTCGCAGACCGTCTTGGGCAGGCGCAGTGTCTCTCCCTCCCACGTCACGGCGGGGTCAAGGTCGCTGAGCATGCGCCGCAGGCCGCCCTCGGCCAGCAACCTGGCGCGGTAGAGCACATCGCCTTCGAGCAGGGCCCGTACGCGCGGCCAGTAGGGCGCGATGGCCGCTTGCCAGTAGCTGCGGATCTCCTCGGCCAGCCGTTCGAGGCCGCCCACGGGGTCGGCGTAGAGCTCTTGGAGTGCTCGGGTGCGCGGACCGTCCCAGACGTCGAGACCCTCCTGAACCAGGGGTGCCATCGCCGCCATCCCGGCCAGCTCGACCTCCAGGTCGGGCACGGAGGTTGAGGGCGGCGGGCAGACGAAGCCGACGATCGAGATCGTCGGCACCGGCACCAGGTCGGACAGCAACCGCCAGTCGACATCGGCGAGCCGCCGCCGCACCCGTTCGGCCCAGGGCTTCAGTACGGCATGCGCGGCCGGATCCTTCACCACCCGCACGCTGGCGACGACCTCCCACAGAGGAGAAGCCGCGAAACGGACATTGGCCGCATCCTGTGCGGTGAACGTCAGCTCAAGGCCCATCCGATTCGTCCTCTGCTTAATCAATAGCGCGCGGACTGACGATTCCATCATCTAGGTGGTATGACAACTGTTGCCGAGCCTCCGCTCCTGCATGACCCCTCCTTCAGAAATTTCTACCTGGCGTCGGCGGTCAGCCAGTTCGGCACCCAGGTCGGCTACGTGGCGATGCCCCTGCTCGCGGTGATCGCCCTCAACGCGGGGCCCGGTGAAGTGGGACTGCTCAGCGCCCTCACCACCATCACCGTGCTCGTGCTCGGCTTGCCCGCCGGAGCATGGGTGGACCGGGTCAGGCGCCGCCCGGTGATGATCGCGACGGACCTGGTTCGCGCCGTGCTTCTGGTGTCGGTAACGGTCACGTGGTGGCTGGACGCTCTCACGATGACCCAGCTGTACGGCGTCGCCATCGCGACGGGAATCGGCACGCTCTTCTTCGACGTCGCCTCGCAGAGCACGGTCCCGCACCTGGTCGGCCGCGACCGGCTCACCGCCGCGAACTCAGTGCTCGTCGGTACGAACGCGGCGATGGATGTGGGCGGCAGAAGCTCCGCCGGAGTGTTGGTGGCTCTCGCGGGCGCGCCGGTGGCGATCCTGCTCGACGCGCTCACCTACCTGTGGTCGGCCGTGTGGCTACGCCGGATCAGTAAGCCGGAACCCGCGCCCGCCCCCGTACCCGGCGAGCGACTCGGACGGCAGATCGGCGAGGGGGTGCGATTCCTCTTCGGCAACCGGGTCCTCATCGCCATCGCGACACAAGGCGGCATGACGAACCTCGCCTTCCCGCTCTGCTCGACGCTGCTGCCCGTGCTACTCGTCAACGAGCTCGGGCATCCCGCCTGGGTGCTCGGGGCTTACCTTGCCATCGGCGGGCTCGGTGTGCTGGCCGGTTCCTCGACGGCTCACCTGATCGGCCGGCGGTTCGGCCGCGGGCGTGCCGTGTGGATCGTCGGCATGACCACTGCGCCGTTCGCGCTTCTGGTGCCGTTCGTCGGCTGGAGCGTCTGGATCTCGGCGGCCGCATGGAGCATCTTGTGCTTCCGGACAGGGATGAACAACGTGCTGCTCGTCAGCTTCAGGCAGAAGGTTACACCCGACCCGATGCTCGGCCGGATGAACGCCACCATGCGCCTGATCCTCATCGGTGCGGTCGGCGTCGGTGGTCTGCTGGCGGGCCTTCTTGGCGAGGTCTGGGGCATCGGGACGGCAATGTGGACAGGCGCAGCGATCATGGCGCTTAGCTGGATACCGATCTGGTTCAGCCCACTCCGCCACGAGGTCTGATGCAGGCAGCCCACCCAAGCCATGACACTTGATCTTCGGCCGGATACTGCCGACTTCGATGACGCGAGCACTGGTAATTCGACACCATCGAAGTGCCAGTGCCCAGGTCGTAAGCAGGTCCTACTGTCATCTTCGCTGCGTCCAGACAGTTGTCGGGAGACACCCGAACCGATAGTCCGTCATTGACCGGCGTCCGCCCGTGCCCCGGAGCGGGGCACGGGCGGTCCGGCGGGCCCTCTGAAGAGCGGCTCTGAGGTCCGGTCAGACTCTGTCCGGGTGTGGCCGGAAGCGCGGGCCGCCGAGCGCTTCGTACCAACCGGCGACCTTGTCACCGGGCGGCGCGACCGCGTCGATCGCGGCCAGATCCTCGGCGGTCCACTCGATCGCCAGGGAATCCGCGCACGAGTCGAGGTCGGCCAGCCGCTCCGGCCCGCACAGCGCGCTCGTCACGCCGGGCTGCCGTGCCACCCAGGAGTAGGCCAGCTGGGCGACGGTCATGCCTTGCCGCGCCGCGATCTCCTCGAGCACGTCGAGCACGTCGAACACGGCGTCGCTGAACCGGTCACCGGCGAACCCGGCGAGCACGCCGCCCGCGCCGTACCTGCTGCCCTCGGGCGGCGGCTCGCCGCGCCGGTACTGTCCCGTGAGCACCCCTCCGCCGAGCGGCGCCCACGGGTTGACCGCGAGCCCGAACGTCGCGGCCATCGGCAGCAGCTCACGCTCGACCCGCCGGTCGAGGATGTTGTACGGCGGCGTCTCAGCCACGATCCGGTTGAGCCCGAACTCCTTGGCCACCCACAGCGACTCGACGACCTCCCACGCGGCGGACGTGCTCACTCCCAGGTAACGGACCTTGCCCGCGCGCACCAGGTCGTCCAGGGCGCGCAACGGCTCGTCGACCGGCGTGCCGGGGTCGAACCGGTGCAGCGTGAACACGTCGACGTGGTCCGTCCGCAGCCGCCGCAGGCTCTCCTCGCACTGGCGGATCAGATGGCGGCGGCTCACGCCCCGCCCGTTGGGGTCGTCGGGGTCGACCGGCATGTACGCCTTGGTGTTGATCACCACCCGGTCGCGCCGGGACGACCTGGCCAGGCTGGCCCCCACGATCGACTCACTGCGCCCGGGTGCTCCGCCGTAGTTGTTCGCCGTGTCGAAGAAGTTGACGCCGAGGTCGAGCGCCCTGTCGATGATCCGGGCCGACTCGGCCTCGTCGGCCCGGTCACCGAACATCCAGCACCCGAGGCCCAGGGCGCTCACCCGTACGCCGGTCCGCCCGAACGGCCGGTACTCCATGGCGGTCACTCCCTACTCCACGCCCGCGACCGCGCGCACGGCGTCGGCCAGGGGGACGAACGGTTCGGCGCCCGGCGCGGCACCCAGGAACATCCGGTTGTGGGTGATGACGACGGCCAGGCCGCTCGCGAGGTCGGCCCAGCCCATCGACCCGCCTATCCCGGCGTGCGCGAGCACCTGAACCGACCGGCCGAGCAGCGGGTCGGCGGGCGGAGACTCGCCGCCCAGCCAGAAGCCGCCGGTGCCGATCCAGGTCGTGCCCTGGTAGACCTCGTCGAACTCGCCGGCGCCCGGCCGCGGCCGGGTCAGGGCGAGCAGGCGGCCGGCCGAGAGGTACCGGCGGCCGCCGAGCTCACCGCGGTTGGCGAGCAGGCTGAAGAACCGCGCACCGGCGCGGGCCGTCATCACCGCGCCCGCCGCCGGGACCGACGACGACCGGAACCGGGGGTCGTTCCAGCGGTCGGCGTCCGGACGGATCTCCGGGGGCATCGACAGCAGCGGCACCCCGGTCATCGGCGCCCGCTTCGGCGGGTTCGGCCCCCAGGTCAGCCGGGCGACCCGATGCTCGTGCTCCGCCGGGAGCACGTCCCAGACGTCATCGGCGCCGATCGGCAGGCACAGCTCCTCGCGCAGGAACCGGTCGTACGGGCGGTGCTCCGGGTCGGTGCGGCGGACGACCTCGCCGAGGATGTGCCCGAAACTCATCGAGTGGTACATGGAGCGTTCGCCCGGCGGGTGCAGCGGTTCGACGCCCGCGAGCCAGGAGGTGATGGCGTCCCAGTCCGCCAGTCCGGCGGCGTCCAGGTCCGGCGGCATGTGCGGGACGCCGGCCCGGTGCGTGAGCACGTGACCGACGGTGATGCGCTCCTTGCCGCGCTGCCCGTACTCCGGCCAGTACGTCGCGACCGGCTCGTCCATGTCCACCAGCCCTCGTTCGCACTGGAGCTGGATCGCCGTCGCGAGCAACGCCTTGCTCACCGAGAAGACGGGGAACAGGGTGTCGCCGTCGACCGGCCGGCGGTGGCGCGGGTCGGCGACGCCGGTCCACGCGTCGACGATGAGCTCGTCACCGAGGTAGGCGGCGACCTGCACGCCGACCTCGCCCAGCTCGACGGCGCGGGCGAGCGCCTTCTCGATCCGATCGTCGGACCTCATTGCTCGACTTCCTCTCTCTCGCGGGCCGTCTCGTTCCGTGCTACGACGGGTTCCCGAGGTTCCGCTTCCGTCGGCTCGTCGCCGAGGTACGCCGCGATGACCCGGGGGTCACGGCGCACGTCGCCCGGTGTCCCGTCGGCGATGATCCGCCCGCGTTCCATCACGATCACCCGGTCGCACACCCGCATGACCAGCTCCATGTCGTGCTCGACGACCAGCACTCCCATGCCGCGCTCGTCGGCGAGCCGCCGCAGCAGCACGCCCAGCTCGGCCGACTCGGTCGAGCTCAGCCCGGCCGCCGGCTCGTCGAGGCAGAGGATGGACGGCTCGGCGGCCACCGCGCGGGCGATGCCGACCAGCCGGCGCCGGCCGTACGGCAGCTCGGTGGGCAGCCGGTCGAGGTCGGGACCGAGCTCGAACAGCTCGACGGCGGCGAGCGCCCCCGCGGTGAAGGCCGTCGGGCGCGGCCAGACCAGGTCGGTCAGGTAGGCGCTGCCGGACCGCGCGTCGACCGACGCCTTGAGGTTGTCGGCCACGGTCATGTCGTCGAAGAGTTCGAGACTCTGGAACGATCGGCCGATCCCCTCCTGACCCGGCGGTGCATCCTCATGGACCCGATCGGCTTGTCCCCGAGCGTGACCGTGCCGGCCTTCGGTCTGGTCGCGCCGGTGACCGCGTCGACCAGGGTCGTCTTGCCCGCGCCGTTCGGCCCGATGAGGCCGACGATCTCGCCCGGCCCGACGTCCAGCGAGGCGTCGTCGACCGCGACCACCCCGCCGAAGGCGACCGTCAGCCCCTGGCCCCGCAGCGTCCGTTCCGGCACGCGGCCGGGCGGGGCCGCGGTCGTGGCGGTCACCGGCGCCGGACGGGACCGGCGGGGCAGGTGGATATGCCGCCCGAGGCCCTCCGCGGCCCCGTCTGGCCGCGCCTGCAAGTACCAGATGGACAGGATGCCGCCCACGAGCGCGATCCACAGCGGCGTCGTCGCGCTGTCCGAGTCGAGCAGCGTGGAGATGAAACCGCCGGGATGCCCGAGCACGCCGAGGAGCGGGCCGGCGATGTAACCGATGCCGCCCAGGACGACCTGGGAGATCCCCAGGATCGAGTCGAAGGCCGCGAAGCCCCGCTCGAACACCATGGTCGGCTGCCGGAACACCACGAGGATCCCGCCCAGCGCGGCGATGGCCGCCGAGAGGGCGAACGCGTAGAGGCGGACCCGCCACGGGTTCAGCCCGACGGACTCGGCCGCCCGCTCGTTGGTGCGTACCGCGATCATGCGGCGTCCGACGCGCCCGCGCCGCACGTTGGCGACCACGAGACCGGCGAGGACGAACGCGATCAGGCACACGATCGCCCACCGCTCGGGATGGACGAGCGAGTCCACCTGCCAGCCGAACACCGTCAGCGGCCCCGGCAGGGGCGTGTAGGCGCCCGAGTACGTCGGGTTCTGCAACAGCACGCCCTGGATCGCCACGGCGGAGCCGAGCGTCGCCACCGCGAAGTTCACCCCGCGGGTGCGCAGCAGCGGCACGCCGAGCAGCGCGCCGACGACGAACGTCGCGACCAGGCTGAGCGCGATCGCCGGCAGGAACGGCATTCCGGTACGGGTCAGCAGCAGTCCGGTGATGACCGCGCCGATGCCGGCGAAACTGAACTGGCTGAGCGACAACTGCCCGGTGTAACCGGTGATGACGACGCTGGACAGCAGGATGATCCCGTACGTGCAGGTGATCGTCATCGCCGTCACGTACGAAAGGTCGAACACCAGCGTGAGCAGCAGGATCGAGCCGCCGACGAGCGTGAGGAGGATGAACGGCCGGATGTGGCCGTCGCCGACCTTCGGCCGCCGCTCGACGATGGCCGTACGGATCCCGCCGCCCGTGCCGCGCCACACCATCACGAGCACGATCAGCAGGAACGGCACCGCGTCCGCCCAGCCGGGCGTGGCAACGTAGCGGGTCACCTCGGCCTGCGTCACCCCGATGAGCAGGGCGCCCAGGTACGTGAGCGGGAACGAGCGCAGCCCGCCGATCAGCGCGGCGGCGAGCGCCGGGACGATCAGGTGGGTCAGCGTGACGATCTGCACCCCGACGATCGGGGCGAGCAGGACCCCGGCGACGCCGGCGAACACCGAGCCGATCACCCAGTTGCTGGTGGCGATCCGGACCGGGGAGATGCCCAGCGCAGCCGACGCGATCGGGTTCTCCACCTGCGCCGCGGTGGCCAGCCCGAACCGGGTGCGGCCGTAGCAGGCGGTGAGCAGGGCGACGAGCACGGTGGCGATGAAGAAGGTGATGATCCGGTCCTTACCCAGGTGGATCCCGAACAGCGACACCGGATCGGTGGGGAAGATGGGCTGGACGATGCGTTCGTCCGCGCCGTACCTCAAGGTCAGCGCCGACTGCACGACGACGAGCACGATCAGCGAGACGCTGGTGCGGCTCAGTGTCGACATGCGCGCCATGCGCTGGATCGCGAGCCGGTAGGTCAGGTAGCCGCACAGCGCGGCGGCGAGCAGCGCGCCGGGCACCGCGAGCACGGGCGAGAGCCCCTGGCCCGCGTTGAGCTCCCAGTAGGCGAACGCCGCCACGGTCCCGACGATGCCGTGGGAGAAGTTGATGATCCCGGACCCGCGATAGGCGATCACGATGCCGAGCGCGGTCAACGCCAGGAGAGATCCCGACGACATCCCGACCAGCGCGAGCTGGATGGCGCCGTTCATGACCCGTGGCCTCCGATCGTGGCGCCGGGTTCGTCGGCCGCGGCCGACAGATAGCTGGCCTCGATCTCGGCCAGCCGCGATCCCATCTCGGCCGCCGTACCCTCGATCACGATCTCTCCCCGGCGCAGCACGCAGACGCGATCGGCGATCTGGAGAGCGCGCTGGACCCGCTCCTCGACGATGAGCACGCCGACGCCCCGGTCGGCGGCGGCGCGCAGACCGGTGAGCAGCCGGGCCACGATGAGCGGGGCGAGGCCGAGGGTCAGCTCGTCGGCGAGCAGCACCTTCGGCGAGCCGGCCAGCGCGCGGGCCAGGGTGAGCATCTGCTGCTCGCCGCCCGACATCAGCCCCACCTTCCGGTCCAGCAGCGGCTCCAGCTCGGGCATCAGAGCCAGGCTCTCCTGGACGCCGCCGCGGCCGAGCCGGAGGTTCTCCCGGCAGGTGAGGCCCATGAAGACCGAGCGGTCCTCGCAGATCAGCGCCACGCCGGCGTCGGCCCTGCGATGCAGCCCCTCCGGCGCGGGCCGGCCGTCGAGCCGGACCGAGCCGGAGATCGGTGTCAGGACTCCGGACAGGGCCATGAGGGTCGTGGTCTTGCCGGCTCCGTTCGCGCCCAGCAGCGCGACGATCTCGCCGGGACGGACCGCGACCGACAGCCCTTTCAGTACGGGGAGGTGGCCGTAGCCGACCTCGAGGCCGACCGCCTCGAGGATCGGCTCCGCCCCGGTCTGGGTCACCCGTTCGCCTTGACGGCGTCGAGCACGCTGAACGGCTCGGCGGCCGGGCCGTAGGTGCCGTCCTTGACCGTGTACGTGACGACGTTGGTGTTCAGGATCCGGCTGAAGTCCTTGATGCCGATCGGCGTGGTGAGGTCGATGGCCGGTCCGACACCCGTCTCGACGGCGTCGAGTGTGCCGAGCGCCTGCTGCATCGCCTTGCCGTCGATCGGGCCCTGGATGGACTCGGCGGCCGCCTTCACCACGGCCAGGGCAGACCACACGACCACGCCCGCCGACGTCGGCTTCGCGTCCGGCTGGTACTTCTTCATGGCGTCGCGGAAGGCGACCATGCCGGCCTCGTCACTGTTCACCGGCAGGAACGAGTCGGACAGCAGCACGCCCTCGGCGGGCTTGCCCACCTGGTCGATGAGCGCCTGGGTGAGCGACGCGGCGGCGAGCCCGGCCTTCACGCCCGGCGCGCCGGCGCCCAGGGCCGTGATCGCCTTGCCGGCCTCGCCCGGCGGGAGCGCGATCACCACGCAGTCCGCGCCGTTCGACACGACCTGGGCGACCGGGGCTCCGTAGTCGGCGTTGGTGGTCGGCACCGCGATCTTCGCGTTCAGCTTCATGCCGAGCGACTTCAGCCCGGCGTCGGCGAAGTCGGCCGAGGCGATCGAGGACGGCAGCGACTGCGTGATCGCGTCCACCTTCTTGCAGCCGTAGGTCTTGACCAGCCCGATCGCGGCCCCGCTGAACGACACCGGCGTGCCGCCGGGGATCGGCCAGGAAGCCTGGCTGGTGAACTCGAGCGGGTTGATCGGGTGGCTGAGCAGCGGGATACCGGCCTGTTCGAGCACCGGCACCATGCCGCTGCCGCCGACCGACAGGCCGCCGATCACGGCGATAGCGCCCTGGGCGACCGCGTCCTGGGCGCACTTCGCGCTCACGTTGGGGTCGGCCTGGTCGTTGCAGACCGTCAGCTCGACCTTGCGGCCGGCGATGCCGCCGCTGTCGTTCACCGCGGACACGGCGGCCTCGATCGCCGCCGCCTGGTCCGGGAACCCGACAGACGGTGCGGACACGGTCAGGATGCCGACGAGCTTGAGCGAGGCCGCCTCGGAGGAAGCGGCAGCGGCGGGCGCCGCGTCGGGGGCGACGTCGTCCGAGGACGAGCACGCCGCGGTCAATGTCAGTGAAGCCGCCGCGGCGACGGCTGCGAGCCGCCGACGACGGCCGGCGAGGGAAGTTCTGTTGGTCATTACGGCGATCCCATCAGCTGGTCATGAACTCGTCCCCCGACGCGATAGGGGGCAGCGTGATCGCACTCTGTTACTGCTGGCATTACCGACCGCGGCAGCGGGATCGGTAACAAAACCCGTGCCGGGCACGGCCTCGCGACAGGGGCCGCGACCAGGTGCGCTCTTCCGCTCCTGTGGTTCGGAGGGGAGACTTCCGATGGTGGGTCATGTCAGGACGCGGCTTCACCGGCACCCTGCCGGACGGGGCGCGCCACAGCCGACACCGCTCGCCTACGTCGCTGACGAGGCCGAGTGCGACAACGGTGGGCATTGCGCCATCACGCTTCACGCCGACGGCTCAGTGTCAGTGGCAGACACCCATCGAAATAACAGTGCCCAGGTCGGGAGCAGGCCGCACTGTCATCGTCGCTGCGTCCAGATAAGTGTCTCGCGGCCTTGAAGGCGACAGTCGGTCGCGACAACTGGAAGCGCACGGTCGAAGTTGGCAGTAGCGGCATGTACGGCAGGAGGTTCGGCCCGGGGAGATGGCGGCGATCTGGTCTCGACGGCTGGCGTTGGTGGTGGCAGCCGGCGTACAGCGAGTCGTTCGCGTCGTGGGTGGATCGGATGGCCCTGCGGAACGGATGTCCGCCGTGGGCGATGGTCGAGGCGTTGGGGCTTCGATGTGCGCACGTCAGGTGACGTCCGTTCACTGGCGTACGGCATCGTCACAACGCCGGAAACGTGTTGGGCGATCGAGGCTGCCACAGGCGTGAGCTCCGAGGTCGTGCGTGGGATGCACCTGGAGATGTTCGACGGCTCGATCCTGGATCTGGCCAGCGTCCGCGTGGGCGATCAGGAGTCCGTCCGCCGCGCTGAGGGCCGTGAGTGGGTGCAGTTCTTCGGCAGCCGAGTATGCCCAACGTGTCTGGCGGCTTCGGGCGGAGCGTGGCTGGTTTGGTGGAAGCTGGGCTGGGCCGCGGTTTGTCCCGAGCATCAGAAGCTGCTGGTGGATCTCTGCCCGAGGTGCCGCGTTTCCGTGCGCCGGGGTCCGGCTGGCCGGCTGCTCGTCTGTCTCGCTCACGGATGCCGGCTCCGTTGCGGTGCGGTGCGCTTCTCAGCGGGCTCGAGGAACGGCAACCGGACCGGCCGCCGCCGCGCCGGCTGGCCCTGGTGCCGCCGCCGGCAGACGGCGAGGCCTTCCACTCCTGGTTCTTCCGCCTGGTCGAAGCGCAGCACAGCCACCGCGACACCATCGCGTCCCTGCTCGGCCTGCCTCCCTACACCCCGCAGCGCTACACCCTGGGCGAGGACTTTCTCACCATCGTCGACGGTGAGTACGTCTTCGAGAACCTTCGCGACGCCACCGGGCTGCGCGCCCGCGCCATGATGCGGATGGCGCTGTTCGGTCAGGGCGGTCAGTTCATCACCTACAGCTGGACCGGCAACACCAGCACCCGGCCCTGGCCCTGGCGCCTGGAGACCGCCGCCGTCTGCCCCCGCTGCCTGGCCGGGCCCGACCCGATCTGGCGCATCGTCGGCGCCCGCAACTGCCGACAGCAACTCGCCCAGCTCCCCTGCCAGCCGGTCGGAAGCGAGAGATCGCTGCGCATCCAGCAGGACCTCCTGGCGCGGATACGCCGCCCACGCGATGGCCCCATCGAACCCATAAAGGCGTTATGGGACCTCTATGAGCTGCTGTTCCGCCTGGCGATCTATTTCGGCACCCCGGAGATGCTCCCCACCGGCACCGACGTCCACCTCTGGTGGACCTTCCACGAGTTCTGCCACCTGCGCGACCAACTCGCCCTCACCGCCGGACCCGCCGCCCGCGAACGCTGCGGCGACCTGCTCTCCTGGACGGTTATGACCAGCACGCGCTGCGTCATGGAGGTCTCGGTCTGAGCGGCTGGCGGGAGTGGCTGGTGGCGCGGCGGGGCCGGGACTGCAACCACGGCTGGCATGGGCAGGTGCGCCATATCGCTCTCCCCGGCGGGTGGGAGCAGTGGGGGCTGACCCGTGAAGAGGAGGGCAGGGTCATCGAGGTCCTCTTCACTGCTGGATGAGTTCCTCGCTGCCCGGGAGGTGTCGGACGCCCGCGGTACCTAGACGAGGAGAGTCGTTCCCGGTCGTGGACGTGCTTCGGTCAAGCGCTGCCTTCTTCGGCTCCGGGGCCGGGCAGCATGTCGACGTCCGTCGCGCGCATCGGCTGCCCGCAGGCCGAGCAGCGCAGTTCCACATGGCTGGTCCGGCCGCAGGCGTGGTGACGGTACAGCGTGGGCGGACCCGAGTCTCCGGACGTCCAGCGGTCGCCCCAGCGCGCCATCACCAGCAGCAGGTCGCACAGCTCCCGGCCCTTCTCGGTGAGGGTGTACTCGTGCCGGACGGGACGCTGTGAATATTCCCGGCGTTCCAGCACACCGCTTTCGACCAGCCACTTCAGCCGGCCGCTGAGCACTTTGCTGGAGATGCCGAGGTCGCGCTGGAGATCATCGAAGCGCTCGATGCCGACATAGACGTCGCGCAGGATCAGCGGAGACCACGGCTCGCCGATGATGTCCAGAGTGCGGGCGATGGAGCAGGTCATGTCGCCGAACCGGGTGCGCTGCATGAGGTCCAGCCTAGCCGACTGGCTTCCCTTAGGGAATCGACTCCGGTAGGGTCTGCCCCGTCACTTTCCTTAGGGAAGCAACAAAGGAGCAGCTGATGACCCAACCCCCGATCGTCTCGGAGCAGGAGTGGCGCAGCGCCCGGGACGCCCTGCTGGTCAAGGAGAAGCACCTCACCCGGGCGCAGGACGCCCTGGCCGCCGAACGGAGACGGCTGCCGATGGTCAGGGTGGACCGCGAGTACCGGTTCGACGGCCCGGACGGCACGAGAGGGCTGCCGGACCTCTTCGACGGGCGCAGCCAGCTCATCGTGTACTCCTTCATGTGGCACGGAGCCCACGAACTCTGCTCGGGCTGCGCGATGTTCACCGACAACGTTGGCCACCTGGCGCACCTGCACGCCCGTGACGTCTCCATGGCGCTGGTCTCCACCGGACCGCTGGCCGAGATCATGCCGTCCAAGCGGCGCATGGGCTGGACCATCCCGTGGTACGCGGCGCCGGACGGCGCCTTCAACCGGGACATGGACGCGGGCGACGGGTTCGCGGTGAACGTCTTCCTGCGCGACGGCGCGGACGTCTATCGCACGTACGTCACCACCGGACGAGGCGTCGAACGACTCGGCAGCAACTGGACCTTCCTCGACCTGACCCCGTACGGACGGCAGGAGACGTGGGAAGACTCGCCCGAAGGCCGGCCGCAGAGCCCGCCCTACCACTGGTGGCGGCTGCACGACGAGTACGGCTCCTGAACCGTCCCGCGATCCATCCGAAAGGGAAACCACTGCCATGTCCTACCCGAATCCCCGCGCCGAGCTCCTGTTCAGCGAGGCCGACGCGACACCGATGAGCACCGACCCCGCCTCCGTGCGACCGTGGACCCACGCGCAGGCGTGCGTGGGTGAGACGCCGAAAGCGTGGCTGTCGACGGTACGGCCCGACGGGCGCCCTCATGCCATGCCTTTGATGCCGGTCTGGGCCGACGGAGCCCCGTGTTTCACCACCCGCCCCGGCTCGCGCAAAGGCCGGAACCTGGCTCACAACGGTCACTGCGTCCTCACCGTCGCCGGGGCGGACCTCGACCTCGTGATCGAGGGCGTCGCCGCCCCTGTCCTCGACCCCGACCGGCAGCGGGAGGTGGCCGACGCGTTCGTGGCGAAGTATCAGTGGCGACTCTCCCCGCGCGACGGCCGCGTCCACGACGACAGCCTGCCCGGCTCACCGGAGTACGGTCTCTACCGGATCACCCCCGATCGCGCCTACGGCTACGGCGCCGACGGCCGGACCGCCACCCGCTGGCGCTTCTGACGCGGTCCTCCACCACGTGAGGGGACAGGCCGCCGCTTGTCCTGGTGGCGAGATGTCCGCCACATGCCCGGCTGCCGCCCTGGCCGTGCGATCTTCGGCGATGGAGGGTGAGGAGTGCGGCGTCACGCCGCTGCCAACCGGCCCCGGGCCCTCTCCGCCGACTCGGACGAAGGTCTTCGCGCAGGCCGTCCGTGGTCCCCCCTTGACGGGGGCGCTCCACGCCAGCAGAAGGAGAATGACATGCGTACTCGCCCGAAACCGCCGACGATCGCCACGGCCCGCAGGCACAGCCGCTCCATCGCCGCGCTGGCCCTGGTGGCCTGCGGCGTCGCCGCCGCCCCGGCGGCGGCGGCGTCCACCGAGAGCCCCGCCCCCACCCGCTCCTGCTCCGTCCTGCTGGAGCCGATCAAACCGGGAGAGACGTTCTCCCGGGTGGTCAAGGAGGTGTGCGCGGACACCATCGAGAAGGCGGACCAGGCCGCCCTCGGCGGGACGCGGACCGCCGCGGAGGCGACGCTGCTCCTGGAGGCCGCCGACAACATCAACCAGGGCCTTCCGAGGTACCGCTGGTGGGGCTACTCCGGCCCCTGCGACACCGCCGGGTACGGCATCCGCGACCTCGGTGTCATGTGGAACGACAGGATCTCCTCCTGGCGGCAGGGCCATTCCCGCTGCAACTACCTCAACGTGTGGGAGCACAACTCGTACCAGGGCGCGAAGAGGTACTGGCACAACTGGACCAAGGTGGACTACGTCGGCGACGCCTGGAACGACCGGATCTCCTCGATGCACATCCATTACGAGCCGTAGGGCGGCGGCGCCGGGCAAGGAAGATCGATGTCCGCCGGGGGGCCCATTCGTCATCCTCTCGGCCCGTAAGCCGACATGAGGACGTGTACGGTGACGAGGACGACGATCCAGACCACGGCGCGCCTGGTCGGCGGGGGGCCGTCGCGCAGCAGCGAGACGCCCAGGGGGATGAACGCGAGGCACAGGCCGCCCACGGCGATGAACGACTGCGGCTCGGTGCCCTTGAGCGTGCCGAGCGCCAGCGCCGACATCAGGCCGAGGGCGATCGAGCGGCCCAGCCGGGGCACGCTCGCCGAGATCCACCGGGTGCTCGGTCTCCTGCGGTCCGACGGCGACCTCGCGGAGGGCCCCGTGCCCGTTCCCGGCATAGCGGATCTGCCCGAGCTGGCCGCCCACGCCCGCGCGGCCGGGGTCGAGGTCGACCTGACCGTCCGCGAGGAGGCCCGGCTCTCACCCGCGCTCGCCGTGTCGGTCTACCGGATCGTGCAGCAGGCGCTGACCAACGTCGTCACCCACGCGGGGCCCACGCGCTGCTCGGTCACCGTGGACATCGACGAGCGGGCAGCCGCCATCGAGGTCGTCGACGACGGCCCCCGCCACGGCCGCCCGCCGCGCGCGGCCGGCGGCGGGCACGGCCTGATCGGCATGCGCGAACGGGTCAAGCTGTACGGAGGCTCGTTCAGCGCCGGATTCCGGCCGGACCGGGGCTTTCGCGTCACGGCTCGCCTGCCCTGCGAGAACGGCACCATGACGTGAGCGGCGACGTCCCCGCTCCGCCGATCCGCATCCTGCTCGCCGAGGACCAGCTCCTCGTACGCGACAGCCTGAAGGTCCTCATCGACGCCACACCGGGGCTGACCACCGTGGGCGAGGCCGGCACCGGCGCCGAAGCCGTGCGCCTGGCCCGGCTGCGGCGACCGGACGTCGTCCTCATGGACGTCAGGATGCCGGACCTGGACGGCATCGAGGCGACCAGGCGCATCTGCTCCGACCCCGCCGGCGCCGGGATCCGCGTGCTGATCCTCACCACGTTCGACCAGGACGAGTACGTGTACGCGTCCCTCAGAGCGGGAGCCAGCGGATTCCTCCTCAAGAGCGCCTCGGCGACCGACCTCCTGGCCGCCATCCGGGTCGTCGCCTCCGGCGAGGCGTTGCTCGCGCCCACCGTGACCCGCCGGCTCATAGCCGAGTTCCTGCGCGACTCCCAGCCCGCCCCGGTCGTGAGCGGTCTCAGCGACCTCACCCGGCGCGAGCGTGAGGTGCTCACCCTCGTCGGCAGGGGGATGTCCAACTCCGAGATCGCCGGGCACCTTCACCTCACGGTCGGCACGGTCAAGACCCACATCGGCCGCCTCCTGGCCAAACTGCAGGCCCGCGACCGAGCCCAGCTTGTCGTCGCCGCCTACGAGAGCGGGCTCGTCGCCCGCCGATGACCATCCGGCCCTCCCGCACCGGCTTCCGTGAAGCCGCCCGCGCGGGCTTCCGCGAGTGCGCCGGATACCACCCCTCCCCAGGGGCACACCACGGGCTTCCTGGAACAACACGACGCAGTCCGTCGTGGCGGCGCTGAGCGAGTGGCTCGTTCACACCGACCGCCGCCTGAACGGGGCCTGGAGCCGGCGGTACAGCACGGCGTCCCCGTCACCGGCCTGAACCCGATCGCCGCCGACGGCAGTTGACGCCGGGCGCGGCTGCGGTCCGTCAAGGAGCGGGCCGAACGGGGGCGTCACGTACGCCCGCCGGCCCACGACCGGTACGGCTGACCCCCATCAACCGATCGGTGGATGTCGGCGGCGGCGCCCGGCGGCGAGGCTCGAAGCATGACAGCGATCATCGAGATCAACGAGCTGAGCAAGAGCTACAAGGCGGGCAAGGCGGTCGACGGCGTCACCCTGACCGTGCGGCGCGGCGAGATCTTCGGCATCGCCGGCCCCAACGGCGCGGGCAAGACCACGCTCGTGGAGTGCGCCTCCGGGCTGCGCCAGCCGGACGGCGGCACGCTGCGCGTGCTCGGCCTGGACCCGTACGACGACCGCCGCGCGCTCCTCCAGCGCATCGGCGCCCAGTTGCAGGAGGCGGCCCTCCCCGACGCCATCAAGGTAGGCGAGGCGTTGAGGATGTACGCCTCCTTCTACGACAAGCCAGCCGACTGGCGGGCGGTCATGGACGAATGGGGGCTCGCGGACCGGAGACGGGCCCGCTTCGGGAACCTGTCCGGCGGCTGGAAGCAGCGCCTGTTCATCGCGCTGGCCCTGGTCGGCAACCCCGAGGTCGTCTTCCTCGACGAGCTCACCACCGGCCTGGACCCCGCCGCCCGCCGCACCACGTGGGGCCTCATCCGCGAGATGCGCGGGCGCGGCGTCACCGTCGTGCTGGTCACCCACTTCATGGACGAGGCGGAAGCGCTGTGCGACCGCCTCGCCATCGTCGACCGCGGCCGCGTCGTCGCCGAGGGCAGCCCGCGGGAGCTGATCGCCGAGGCGGGAGCCGACTCCCTGGAGAATGCGTACTTCGCCCTGACCGAAAGGGAAATGGCATGAAAGGCCTCGCGAACGTCGTCGCCGTCGAGCTCAAGCTGATCGTCCGTGACCCGATGTCGGCCTTCTTCGCGCTCGTCTTCCCAGCGATCATGCTCTGGGTCAAGCTGCGCGGCGGCAACAAGCCCTTGCGGGGCGGGACGCCGCTGATCGACGCCACCGTGCCGATGCTGACCGTGTTCGTCATCGGCCTGGCTGCGCTGGTCGTGCTCCCCGCCACGCTGGCCCACTACCGGGAGCGCCGGGTCCTGAAGCGGCTGCGTGCGACCCCCGCCTCCCGCGCCATGCTGTTCGGGGCACAGTGGGCGGCGCACATGCTGCTGGCGGTGCTCGGCTCGGCGCTGCTGATCGTCATCGGCGTGGTCGCGTTCGGGCTGACCGCGCCGGCGAACGTCGTGGGCGTCCTGGTGGCGTGGCTGCTGGGCGCGCTCAGCCTGGGCTCCATCGGGCTCCTGCTCGGCGCGCTCGTCCCCACCGGCCGCGCCGCGACGGTGATCGGGCTGGCCGTGTTCTTCCCGATGGTGTTCCTGTCCGGCGCCATGATCCCCCGGGAGACCATGTCCGGCTCGATGCGCGCGATCGGCGATCTCCTCCCCATGGCTCCGGCGGTCCAGGCGGTCCGCGACGGCTGGGCGGGCGGCGCCACCTCACCGCTTACGCTGGGCGTCATGGTCGCGATCTCGATCGTCGCGGGCGGCCTCGCCCTCAGGACGTTCCGATGGTGACGACCGACCCCGGCCTGACGCGCTGGGACCGGGTCCAGGCCGCGCTGCCGTACCTGCTGGTCCTGCTTCCCGCGCTCTTCGCCCTGCTGCGGGAGTGGCGGCTGGAGGTGCTGGTCCTGGCGCTGTTCGCGGTGGCCTGGCACTGGCTGATGGTGACCTCCCACCCTGGCTGGATCGCCCGCCCGGTGGTGCTGATCGCCTACTTCGCCGTCCTGCTCGCCGTCATCGGGGTCCTGGTCAGGATCGACAACGTGTTCACGGTGACGGGACTGGGAGCGTTCGTCCAGTGTTTCGCCCTGCTGCCGGGGTTGTGGGCGTACGGCGGGGTGGCCGTGACGGTCGGCGTGCTGATCGCCGCCCGCCCGCAGCTCGGGCGCACCCCGGTCGAGCTGCTCGGCTCCTTCGTCGTCGGGGTGCTGGCCGCCTCCACCGTCGGCCTGGTGATCAAGGCCATCTCCGACCAGAACGACCAGCGCAAGGTGATGATCGCGGAGTTGCGGGAGACGAGCGCCAAGCTGGTCGCGCTCGCCGACGACAACGCGAACCTCCAGGCCCAGCTGCTGACCCGGGCCCGCGAGGCCGGCGTGCTGGAGGAGCGGCAGCGGATGGCCAGGGAGATCCACGACACCGTCGCGCAGGGCCTGACCGCCATCCTCACCCAGCTGGAGGCCGTCGGCGACGTGCCGCCTCCGGCCCGTGCCCGCCTGGACACGGTTCAGGCCATGGCCAGGGAGAGCCTGACCGAGGCCCGCCGCTCGGTGCAGGCGCTGCGCCCGGCGTCGCTCCAGCACGAGGGCGAGCTGGCGGCCGTTCTGGAGAGGCTCGCGGCGACCTGGTCGCGGAACACCGGCGTGCCCGCCGCCGTGTCGATCACCGGCGACCCCCGGCCGCTGCACGCGGAGGTGGAGACGGCCCTGCTGCGGGTGGCGCAGGAGGGGCTGGCCAACGTGGCCAAGCACGCCTCGGCCGGGCGGGTCGGCCTCACGCTCTCGTACATGGACGACGTGGTGGCGCTGGACGTCCGCGACGACGGCGCCGGCTTCGCCCCGGCGGCCGCGCCCCACGGCGAGGGCTTCGGCCTCGTCGCGATGCGCCAGCGCGTCACCCGCCTGGCCGGGAGCTTCGCGATCGAGTCCGCCCCCGGCCAGGGCACCGGCGTCTCCGCCACCGTCCCGGCCATCCCCGCCGACCCCGACCCGGGACCGTGAGGCCATGCCGCCGATCCGTTTGATCATCGTGGACGACCACCCGATCGTCCGCGACGGCCTGCGCGGCATCTTCGCCGCCGACGCCGGCTTCGAGGTCGTCGGCGAGGCGGCCGACGGTCCCGAGGCCCTCGCGGTGGCCCTGCGTACGGATCCCGACGTCGTGCTCCTGGACCTGCGCATGCCGAGGATGAGCGGCGTGGAGGTCATCCGCCGGCTCCGCGAGCAGACGCCCGGCATCCACGTGCTGGTCCTGACCACGTTCGACGATGACGCCGACGTCCTGCCGGCGATCGAGCAGGGCGCCACCGGCTATCTCCTCAAGGACACGCCCCGCGCCGACCTGCGCCGTGCCGTGCTGGCGGCCTCCCGCGGCGAAACCGTGCTGTCTCCGACGGTGGCCGGTGTGCTGACGGCGAAGGACCGCGCGCCGGAGGCGCCGCGCACGCTGAGCCGCCGCGAACTCGAGGTGCTCAAGCTGATCGCCCGGGGCGCGACCAATCGCGACATCGCCGGGAAGCTCTTCATCACCGAGGCGACGGTCAAGACGCATCTGCTCCACGTCTTCGCCAAGCTCCAGGTGAAGGACCGGGCGGCGGCGGTGGCGGCGGCGTACGAGATCGGCCTGCTCAGACCGGCCGCCGACGGCTGAGGGTAAGTACTTCGCCAAAGGCGGGCGCCCGCCCGGGGGCGGGCGTGAGCATGGGTGACCGTGCGTCATGTCCTCGCCGTCCTGGTCCTGCTCACCGCCGGCTGCGCCGCCACCGCGCCGGTCGCCCCCGGGCCCGCCTCGGTGTCCGCCGGAGCCTCCGAACGCGCCGCGCCCGCGCCGTGGCGCATCACCGAACGCGGCGGCGAGCACGAGATCGAGGGCTACGCCGACCGGGTCAGCGTGCTGCCGGGGGAGCGGTTCCGGCTGCTCGTCTCCACGACCGCGCCGCGCTTCACCGCGTCGGCGTTCCGGATGGGCGCCCGGCCGGTGAGGGTCTGGCGTTCCACGCCGGTCGCCGGGACCCGGCAGCCGCCGCCGCGGACCGTCGAGGGCATGGTGACCGCCGCTCACTGGAAGCCCTCGCTCACCGTCGACACCACCGGCTGGGCCGAGGGCGCCTATTTGGTGCGGCTGGACGCCTCGACGGGCGGCCAGCGCTACGTGCCGATCACCGTGCGGTCGGCCTCGGCCGAGGGCCGGGTCGTGATCGTCAACGCCGTGACCACCTGGCAGGCGTACAACCTGTGGGGAGGACGCAGCCTCTACAGCGGCCCCGGCGGATTCGACGACCGGTCACGCAAGGTCACCTTCGATCGTCCGTACGACGGCTCGGGTGCCCGGCTCTTCCTGGACTTCGAGTGGAACGCCATCCGGCTGGCCGAGCGGAGCGGAGTGCCGCTGGCCTATCTGACCAGCCTCGACCTGCGGCCCGGCGCGTTGGGCGGCGCGCGGGCCGTGGTGTCGCTGGGGCACGACGAGTACTGGTCGCCGACGATGCGGAAGGTCGTCACGCGGGCCCGTGACGCGGGCGCGAACCTGGCCTTCCTCGGGGCCAACGCCGTCTACTGGCGGATCGGGCTGCACGGCAGGACGGTCATGTGCGACAAGGAGACCCGGTGCCCGCTCTGGCGGGGGTCGGAGCCGGAGAGCGGGCTGGTCGGGCAGATGTACGACTGTTTCCCGGCCGAGGCGACCTACCGGGTGAGCAAGCCGGGCCACTGGATCTTCGAGGGGACCCGGGGCAGGAGCTTCCCCGGGCTGGCCGGCGTGGAGACCGACAAGGTGTCGCCAGGCTCACCGGACGACATCGAGGTGCTGGCTGAGTCGCCCGTCGACTGCGGCGGCCGGGCCACGGTGAGCCACACCACCTACTACGTCGCCCCCAGCGGCGCCGGGGTGTTCGCCTCCGGCACGATGCGCTGGGTGTGCGGCATGAAGGGCGCGGCCTGCGGCCACGGCGTGACCCGGGCGGCCTCCGCCTTCACCCGCCGCGCCACGCTCAACCTGCTGACCAGGTTCGCCAAGGGGCCGGCGGGGGACTGCTCGAACCCGTCGTCCGGGTGCTCCGGCCGGGCGTGAGACGCCGGCGCGTCACGCCGCGTTCCCCACCACCCGCCGCGGCGTGATGCGGATCGTCACGCGCACCTTTTCCGGGGGCAGCCGGAGGTACTCCTCGCCGGCTCCTTCGCCCTCGTACTCCTCCGCCAGCCGCACCGCCAGCCGCCTTCCCTCGTCCTCGGTGACCGTCGCGACCCCTCGCACCTCGACGTACCTGTCGGGGTCCGCAAGGTCGAACACGCTGAGGCTGACCCGTGGGTCCCGCTCCAGGTTCACCACCTTGCGCCTGCCGGCCTGGGAGGAGATGACCACGTCGTCGCCGTCGGTGCCGACCCAGACGACCGAGGTCTGCGGACTGCCATCGGGGTTGAGGGTGGCGAGAACGCCGAGGTTGGGGGCGCTGAGGATGCTCCGGGCAGCGTCGCTGAGAGAGATGCTCATGATCGGCAGCATAGAGGGCCATATCCGGTGAGATCGCGGGACAATGGCCGCCATGCCCGACGAACTGACGCTCTGGTACGAGGAGCCCGCCGTCGACTGGGAGACCCAGGCACTGCCCATCGGCAACGGGCCGCTGGGCGCCATGGTCTTCGGCGGCGTGGTCACCGAGCGGATCCAGTTCAACGAGAAGACGCTGTGGACCGGGGGTCCCGGCCACGACGGCTACGACTTCGGCGACTGGAGGACGCCGCGTCCGGACGCCTTGGCGGAGGTCCGGCGGCGGATCGACCGGGAGGGCAGGGTGCCGGCCGAGGACGTGGCTGCCCTGCTGGGGCAGCCCAAGACCGGGTTCGGGGCGTACCAGACCTTCGGCGACCTCCACCTGGACTTCGGCGCGCCCGGCGGCGCCGGAGGTTACCGCCGTGAGCTCAGCCTCAGTGAGGCCGTGGCGCGGGTGCGCTACACCGCCGGGGGCGTCACGCACACCCGCGAGTACTTCGCCGCCAACCCCGGCAACGTGATCGCCGGGCGCGTCTCCGCCGACCGGGGTGGCGCGGTCTCGTTCACGCTGCGCCACACCTCGCCCCGGGACGACAAGACCGTCACCGCCGAGGGCGGCCGGCTCACCGTCCGGGGACGGCTCGCGGACAACGGGCTGGTCTTCGAGGCCCAGGTCCAGGTCATCGTCGCGGGCGGCACCCGTACGGACACGGGGGAGACGATCACGGTCACCGGGGCCGACAGCGCGGTCTTCGTCCTGTCGGCGGGGACCGACTACGCCGACACCTACCCGCACTACCGGGGAGAGGACCCGCACGCCCGGGTCACCGCCGCCGTGGACGCGGCCGCCGCGCTGGGCTACGACGCGCTCAGGGCCGCCCACGTGGCCGACCACCGCGCACTGTTCGACCGGGTGCGGCTCGACCTCGGGCAGTCCGCGCCGGAGAGCGGTCCCGGAAGGGGGCCCGCTGGTCCGGTGCCCACTGACCGGTTGTTGCGGGGTTACACGGGCGGCGACGGTCCGGACGATCGCGCGGTGGAGGCGCTGATGTTCGCCTACGGCCGCTATCTGCTGATCGCGTGCTCGCGGGAGAACGACATCCTCCCCGCGAACCTGCAAGGTGTGTGGAACGCGTCGACCAGCCCGCCCTGGTCGGGCGACTACCACGTCAACATCAACCTGCAGATGAACTACTGGCCCGCCGGACCGGCCAACCTGCACGAGACGGCCGTCCCGTACGACAGGTTCGTCCGGGCTCTGATGGAGCCGGGGCGCAGGACGGCGAGGGAGATGTACGGCGCCCGAGGCTGGGTGGTGGGCAACGAGACGAACCCGTTCGGCTTCACCGGGGTGCACGACTGGCCGACCGCCTTCTGGTTCCCCGAGGCGGCGGCCTGGACGGCGCGGCACCTCTACGACGGCTACCGGTTCACCGGTGACCTGGAGTATCTGCGGGAGACCGCCTATCCGGTGATCAAGGAGGCGGCCGAGTTCTGGCTGGACTTCCTGCACACCGACCCGCGCGACGGCCTGCTCGTCGTCTCGCCCAGCTACTCGCCCGAGCACGGCGACTTCTCCGCCGGCGCCGCGATGTCGCAGCAGATCGTACGAGAGGTGCTCGAAGACGCGCTGGCCGCGGCGGCGGCGCTCGGCGTGGACGAGGAGTTCAGGGCGGCGGCGGAGGCGGCGCTCGGCAGGCTCGACCCGGGGATCCGGATCGGGTCCTGGGGGCAGTTGCAGGAGTGGAAGGAGGACCTGGACTCCGGGACCGACACCCACCGGCACGTCTCCCACCTGTACGCGCTGCACCCCGGCGACCGGATCGCGGCCGGCACGCCGGAGGCGGAGGCGGCGGCGGTGTCGCTGGAGGCGCGCGGCGACGGCGGCACCGGCTGGAGCAAGGCCTGGAAGATCAGCTTCTGGGCGCGGCTGCTGGACGGCGACCGTGCCCACCGGATGCTCGCCCAGCAGCTGAGGACCTCGACGCTGGACAACCTGTGGGACACCCATCCGCCGTTCCAGATCGACGGCAACTTCGGCGCGACCGCCGGCATCGCCGAGATGCTGGTGCAGAGCCACCGCGGCGAGGTGCACGTGCTGCCCGCGCTGCCCGCCGTGTGGAAGGACGGCTCGGTGTCGGGGCTGCGCGCCCGGGGCGACGTGACCGTGGACGTCTCGTGGCGTGACGGCGTCGCCGAGACCATCACCCTGCGCCCGGGCCGCACCGGCCCCCTCACCGTCAGGACATCCATCGCGAACCACTGCCACGTCCACGAAGGTGAGGCCGCGCATCGGCTCCGCGACGACGGAGACCGGGAGACCGCGTCGCATCGGCTCCGCGACGATCGGGGCGGAGGGATCGCGCCGCGCCGCGCCGGAGACACCCTGACCTGGGAGGCTGTCGGGGGCCGGAGCTACGTGATCAGCCGGTGGTGACGGTGAGGCCGCGGATCTCGTAGCCGCCGATCTCGTCCTTGAAGCCGACCCTGGGCGCCGTCGCCATCCGGATCCCCGGCAGCGCGAAGAGCCGGGTGAGGAACATGTCGGTCTCCAGGATGGCGATGCCCGCGCCGGGACACCGGTGCGGGCCGTCACCGAAGGAGAGCACCGCCGGCCCGGCGCCCGTGTCGAGGGCCCGGCCTGGGCACGCGGACAGCGGCTCGGAGCCCACCGCCCGGGGGTCCGCGTTCACCTCGTCGACGAGCAGCTCGACCACCTCGCCCGCGGGAACGGTGACCTGCCCGGGGAGTTCGAGGTCCGCCGTGGTGCGCCGCCGCAGCCGCGCCACCGCGGGGTCGAGCCGCAGCAGCTCGTGCAGCACGGCCAGCCGCTCCGGCTCCTCGGCCTTCAGGTACCGGTCGAGCAGCGCCTCGTCGGTGAACAGCTGCCACGCGGCGACGCAGATGAACTCCCGCGTCGTCACCATCCCCGCCGCGGCGAACGTCAGGCACTCGCCGAGGATCTCGGCGTCGGTGCACCCTTCGGCGATCAGGTGGGAGATGAGGTCGTCGCGCGGCTCCCGGCGGCGCGGCCGGACCGCGGGGCGGACGTCGGCCAGGTAGATGCTGCCCCAGCTGTAGATCTGCCGCCCCATCCAGTAGATCCCGCTCAGGCTGGTGAAGCCGGGCCTGCCGAACTTCTCCGGGAAGAAGCGCTCCAGCCTGCGGCGGATGCCCGGCCGGCTCTCGGTGAGGCCGATGACCGCGCTGGCCACGCCGATCGCCATGCCGAAGCTCAGGTCGGACAGCTGTGCCGAGCCGTCCGTACGCAACCTGGCGAGCGCGCGGTCGGCCATGTCCGCCATCAGCTCGCGGTAGTGCTCGTCCACGCGGCGCGGCGTGAAGTAGCGCGCGGTCTGCCGCCGGTGCTCGCGGTGTTCGGGGCCGTCGCGGTAGAGGACGGGCCGGCGGATCCCGGCGGGGGCCTTGTCCACCGTCTCGACGCCCAGCCCGGCCTGCACGGTGGCGTCGGCGCGCAGCACGGCCCGCGCCTCGGCGTATCCGCGCACCTGCCAGGTGCCGTCGGCGGCCCGGGTGACCGGGCAGGTCCCGGAGGCGTCGGTGCGCCTGATCTTGCGGGCGTCGTCCATCACCTGACTCGGCTCCTGTCTCGGCGTCTGAGCACACGGATATCACCGCACCGGGATCGTGAGCAAGGGTCATCTCACCCACGGCGGGGCCGGCCGTGACGCTCAGGCGGGGGTGATGACGGCGCGGCCGGAGATCTCGCCGTTCTCCAGCCGGTGATACGCCTCGACGGCGCGCTCCAGCGGGAACGTGGTCACCTCCGCGGTGATCAGCCCGCGGGCCGCGAGGTCCAGCACCTCGATCAGCTCCGGCCTGGTGCCCCAGTACGTCGACTGCACCGACACCTCGTACGGCGGCGAGCCGAACGTCACCGGCAGCGCGCCCCCGGCGATGCCGACGATGGTCACATCACCGAGCATCCGCGCGACCGCGCCCGCCAGGGCCAGCGTCTCCTGCGCGCCCACGCAGTCGACGACCACGTCCGCGCCCCGGCCGCCGGTGGCCTCGCGGATCTCCGCCGCCGCCCGCTCGCCCGGCGCCACCGCCTGGTCGGCGCCGTGCCGCAGAGCGCTCGCGCGGGCCTGCTCGCGGGTGTCGACGGCGATCACCCGGGCGGCCGTCGTCGCCTTGAGTATCTGCACCGCCATGTGGCCGAGGCCGCCGACCCCGATCACCACGGCCGTGCTGCCCGGCGGCAGCTTCGGCCACGACCGGCGCACCGCGTGGTACGGCGTCAGCGCGGCGTCGGTCAGCGGGGCCGCCGCCACCGGGTCGAGCCCGTCGGGCAGCGGCACCAGGAGCCGGGCGTCGGGCACGAGCAACAGGTCGGCCATGCCGCCGTCGAGCCCGAGCCCGCCGCCGCCCCCGGGCACCGGCGCGCCCGCCGGGTTCTCGCAGTAGTTCTCGACGCCGAGCCGGCAGCGGTCGCAGACCCCGCAGCCCCACGGCCCGTAGACGGCCACCGGCAGTCCCGGCTCCACGCCGGTGACGCCCGCGCCGACCGCGTGCACCCAGCCCGCGTTCTCGTGGCCGAGAGTGAAGGGCGGCTCCCAGGGCAGGCCGCCCGTGAAGTCGCGCATCAGGTGCAGGTCGGAGTGGCAGGCGCCGGCTCCGCCCACTTTGACCACCACCTGGCCCGGCCCCGGCACGGGATCGGGCACCTCCACCAGTTCGGGCTCGGACTTCCAGGCCGGCAACCGCAACGCGCGCATCCACGCCACCTCCCGGCCCTGTCGTACCCATGACAGAGCCGGGCATCTCACCCGTATGCCATCGAAAGCGTCAGCGGCGTTCGCTGTACAGGGCGATGGTGATCTTGTCGATGATCGGGGCGTGGCGGGAGCGCAGCGGGAGTAACCCGGCCCTCATGAGGGTCGGCACAGGGGTCCTTATTTGTGTGAGCGCTGACATCTCAAGTCGGGAATCGTTCGCCGGACGACGGAAGTTTCGCGTAGATTACGTAGCCGCGCGCTGCGCGTCAATGGGTCGGCGAAAATTCGAACCGGTTCGATTATGGAGACGAGAATGGCGACGATCGGTGACGTGGCGGCCGCGGCCGGAGTCAGCCGCAGCACGGCCTCCTACGCCCTGTCCGGCAAGCGGTCCATCTCCGAAGGGGCGCGCAGGCGGGTGCTGGAGGCCGCCGAGGCGCTCGGCTACACGCCCAACGCCGGCGCCCGCGCGCTCGCCACCTCCCAGACGATGGTGCTCGGCCTGCTCGCCCGGTTCCACGCCGACGAGTTCGCGCCCGCGATGACGCAGTACATCCTCGGCGTCACCGACACCGCCCGCGACCTCGGCTACGACACCCTGCTGGTCACCGAGCCCGACGGGGCCGGGGCGCTGCGGCGGATCACCGAGTCGCGGATGGTCGACGGCGTGGTGCTGCTGAACGTCGCGCACGACGACCCCCGGCTCCCGGTCCTGCGGGCCGCGCCGCAGCCCGGCGCGCTGGTCGGGCTGCCCGGCGACTGTTCCGGCGTGGACGTGTTCGACCTGGACTTCGAGGAGGCCGGGCGGGTCATGGTCGACCGTCTGCACGGCCTCGGGCACCGCGAGCTGATCCTGGTCTCGCAGCCGGAGCACGTGGTCGAGCGCGGCGGCGCCTACGTGTGGCGGCTGCGCGACGCCGCGCTGGAGCGGGCACGCCGGCTGGGCGTCCGGCTGCACGCGGTGTACGGGGAGTCGCGCAGGCCCGCCGCGGAGCGGATGCTCGGCGCCCTGCTCGACGCCCGTCCCGGGGCGACCGGGCTGCTGCTCGACAACGAGGCGGCCGCCGCCGCGCTGCCCTCCGTCACGCGGGCGCGCGGGCTGGAGGGCCTGTCGGTCGTCGGGCGCTACTCCGCGGAGTTCGCCGAGACCTTCGCGCTGCCGTACGCGTACGTCGAGAGCGCGCCGGACCGGCTCGGCGAGATGGCGGTCCGGCAGCTGGTGCGCCGGATCGAATCCGCGCGGGCCCGGGCGGAGCCGTTCGTGGTGCGGCTCGTCCCCGCCGAGCTGACGTCGCCGGGCGCCTGATCAGCCGGCGGACCAGCCGCCGTCCACCGGCACGATCGCGCCGTTGACGAACGAGGCCGCGTCCGAGGCGAGGAAGAGCGCGGCGTCGGCCATCTGCTCCGGCCGGGCGAGCTGGTCGCCGAGCGCGAGCACGGGGCTCAGGCGGGCGGCGCCGGTCGGGTCGAAGGTGGCGCCGTCGGCGATGCCGGTCAGGGTGGCGCCGGGCAGGATGGCGTTGCAGCGGATGCCGTCCTTGGCGTACGCCCAGGCCACGCTGCGGGTCATGCCGACGACGCCGTGCTTGGACGCGGTGTAGGCGGCCCCCGCCGCGCCGCCGCGCACGCCGGCCTCCGACGCGGTGTTGACGATCGCGCCGCGGCCCGCGCGCAGCATGTGCGGCAGCACCGCGCGGGTGACCAGGAAGGTGCCGGTCAGGTTGACCCGCAGCACCCGGTCCCACAGCTCCAGTGAGATGTCGGCGGGCAGCGCCATGTCGTCGATGATCCCGGCATTGTTGAAGAGCGCGTCGATCCGCCCGTACGCGCTGATCGCGCTCTCCACGAGCGCGGCGACCGCCCTCTCGTCACCAACATCGGCCGCCACCGCCACCGCCACCGCGACCCCACCGCCGCCTCCGCCGTTCGCCCCGCCGACCGCCCCACCGTTCGGCCCGCCGACCGGCCCGCTGACCGCCCCGCCGTTCGGCTCGCCGACCCCGCCGTTCGGCCCACCGTTCGGCCCGGCGACCGCCTCGCCGACCGCCTCGCCGTTCGCCCCGTTGTCGGGTGTCGCGTCCGGTGCGCCGGTCTTTCCGGACGGGTGGTCGCCGGTTTTCGAGGGGGCGCCGCTCGCGGCGTGGATCTCCGCGGCCGTCCGGGCGGCGCGGTCCTCGTCGATGTCGCAGACGACGACGCGGCCTCCGGCGGCGGCGAAGGCCAGGGCCATCGCCCTGCCGATTCCGGAGCCCGCGCCGGTGACGAGGGCGACGCGGTCGTCGAAGGTGGTCACAGGGGTCGTCCTCTCGCCGGGCGGGCCAGACCGGACAATGTTGTCCGGTTGCTACGATAGCCGCCATGCCTGCCGAGCGTCGACCGAATCGTGGACCGAGCGCCGCGGCGGAGAACCGCGCGGCGCTCATCGCGGCGGCCCGCGAGGTCTTCGCCGGGGCCGGCTACGACGCGCCGCTGAGCATGGTCGCCCGCGCGGCCGGCGTCGGGCAGGGCAGCCTCTACCGCCACTTCCCCGACCGGGTCAGCCTCGCGCTGGCCGTGTTCGAAGACAGCGTCGCCGAGCTCGAGGCGCTCGCCGCCCGCCCCGGCGCCACGCTCGACGACCTGCTCGCCCTGATCACCGAGCAGGCCATCGCCTCCACCGCGTTCGTCGCCATGGTGACCGTGCCGCCGCAGCCCGACGAGCGCATCCTGGAGCTGCGCGAGCGCGTCGCCGAGCTGCTGGCGGCCCGGCTCCCGGCGGCGCGGGAGGCCGGCCGGGTCCGCGACGGCGTGACGGCCGGCGACCTGATCCTGGCCGTCGGCATGCTCGCCCTGCTGCTCTCCAAGGTCCCTGCGCCGGAGCGGCCCGCGACGGCCGAGCGGATGTGGGCCCTGCTGCGCCGGGGCTTCGAGCCCTGAGCGTCACCGCGTGGCGGCGTGCCGCGACGCGAGATAGCCGAAGACGACGGCAGGCCCGATGGTCGAGCCGGGCCCCGGATACGTGCGCCCCATGACCGACGCCGTCGTGTTGCCCGCCGCGTACAGGCCCGTGACGACCGAGCCGTCCTCCCGCAGCACGCGCGCGTGCTCGTCGGTGAGCAGCCCGCCCTTGGTGCCCAGGTCGCCGGGATGCACCCGGACGGCCCGGAACGGCCCCTTCTCCAGCGGCCCCAGGTTCGGGTTCGGCTTGACCCGGGGGTCGCCGTAGTAGTTGTCGTAGACGGTCCGGCCGCGCCCGAAGTCCTCGTCCACGCCGGTGCGGGCGAAGCCGTTGAACCGCTCGACGGTCGCGAGCAGCCGCTCCGGCGCCACGTCGATCTTCCTGGCCAGCGTCTCCAGCGACGCGGCTTCGAAGAGGATGTCGGCCCGCGTCCACTCCTTCTTGTGGCCGAGCAGGGAGGTGTTCAGGTAGCGCCGCGCGTGGCGGGCCTCGGTGATCAGCCACATCGGCCCCGGCACGTCGTGCCGGAGCATGTGGTGCCCCAGGTCGACGTACGACTCCGACTCGTTGGCGAAGCGGTCACCGCGCGCGTCCACCATGAGCCCGAAGGGCATGGACCGCTCGGCGACCATGAAGTGGGCGTCGCCCCCGGTGCCGAGCACGCTCGCGCCCCACCAGGCGTCGTCCATGAGCGCCAGCGCGCCGCCCGCCCGCGCGCCCGCGTCGATGGCGGTGCCCAGGTCGCCCTCCGGCGCCGAGGAGTAGCCGGGCAGGCCGTGGTGCTTCTCACGCCACTCCCGGTTCCGCGCGAAGCCGCCGCCGCCCAGCACCACGCCGCGCCGGGCGCGCACCCTGCGCCGCCGGCCGTCCTTCTCGACGACGGCGCCGGTCACCTCGCCGTCCTCCACGACCAGCTCGACGACCGGGGCCGAGAGCCAGACCGGCGTCTGCTGCGTACGGACGATGTGCATGAGCGAGCACACCAGCGCGCCGCCGAGGCCGACCGGCCGCTTACCGCTCGCGTACGCGCCGAGCGACCGGAACACGAACCGCGCGCCGCGCACGAACCCGCTGACGGTGGACCAGGCGCGCGTCAGCAGCCACACGTCGTCCGTCATGAGGGGGAGCGGGACGCCGTCCCGGGCGCGTGAGGAGGCGTACCAGTCGCCGAGCAGCCTGGTGTCGAAGGCGGCGACCTCCAGCGAGCGGCCCACCTTGCCGCCCGGCCGGTCCGGGTAGTAGTCGGGGTAGTCGGGCGACCTGCGCCAGCGGACCCCCTTGCGGCCGAGGAACCGCACCACCTCGGGGCCGGTGCGGAGGAACGCCATCCTGCGCTCCGGCGACGAGGCCGGTCCCGCGTCCCCGATGACGTCGTCCATGTACTCCAGGGCCTCCTTGGTGGAGTCCCGGACGCCGTCCCGGATCATCAGCGGGTTCGCCGGCATCCACAGCCCGCCCCCGGAAATGGACGTGGTGCCGCCCCACTTCGCGGTGCTCTCCACCACCAGCACGTCCAGGCCCTGGTCGGCGGCGGTGACGGCGGCGGTCAGCCCGGCCGCGCCCGTGCCCGCGACGAGGACGTCCACGAGGTAGTCCCACTGGTCGCTCATCCAGCTCTCCTCCGGATCCGCAATACCGGACAATACTGTCCGGTACGGGCCAGTCTGCGTGATCGCCGAGCGTGGAGTCAAACGCCTGCCGTAGGCTGAAAAATCATCATTCGGCGGGCGAAACTTTCGGGGGAGCGCGTGGGGCGCTGGGTGCACACGTGGACGTCGGCGCCGCAGCTCACCGAACCGGAGAACTTGCCGCCCGCCCCGTACGCCGGGCGCGGCCCGGTCATGGCCCGCAGCACCCTGCGGCAGACCGTGCGGGTGTCGATCGGCGGCGAGCGGCTGCGGCTGCGGTTCTCCAACGCGTTCGGCGGGACGCCGCTGCCCCTCACCCGGGTCACGGTCGCGCTGCCCGCGGGCGGGCGGGCAGGGGAGAGCGCGGTCGTGCCGGAGACAATCCGGGCGGTGACGTTCCACGGCCGGCCCTCGGCGGTGGTGCCCGCCGGTGCGCAGGTGGTGTCCGACCCGGTGGACCTCCCCCTGGTCGCGGGCGCGGTGCTGACGGTGAGCCTCCACCTCGCCGACGGCCGGGCGCCGGAGGACGTCACCTCGCATCCCGGCTCCCGTACCACCTCCCACCTGGCCGGAGGCGACCAGACCGGGAGCGCGGACCTGGCCGGCGCGACGCCGGTGGAGCACTGGTACTTCCTGAGCGGCGTCGAGGCGGAGGCGCCGGCGCCGCTGCTCGCCCTCCTCGGCGACTCGCTCACCGACGGCAGAGGGTCGACGACCGACCACAACGACCGCTGGCCCGACCAGCTCTTCGACCGGCTGGGCGGCTTCGCGATCGCCAACCAGGCAGCCGGGGGCAACCGGGTGCTCAACGACGGACTCGGCCCGAGCGCGCTGGCCCGGCTGGACCGCGACGTGCTCGCGCTGGGCGGGGTCAGGTGGCTGATCGTGTTCGAGGGGGTCAACGACCTCGGGACCGCCGACGTCGACGCCCAGGAGAGCGTCGCCGCCGAACTGGTCGCCGCCTACGAGCAGATCGCCGTGCGCGCGCACGCGCACGACATCCTCGTGTACGGCGCCACGCTCACGCCTCTGGGCGGCCATCCCTACGACGATTCGCGGGGCCGCCGCGAGGCCGCCAGGCAGGCGGTCAACGCGTGGATCCGCACCGGTGACGTGTTCGACGCGGTGATCGACTTCGACCGGGCGGTGCGCGACCCGGCCCACCCGCGCAGGCTGCTCCGGGCCTGCGACGCCGGCGACCACCTGCACCTCTCCCCGGCGGGCTACCGGACCCTGGCCCACGCCGTGCCCGCGAGCCTGCTGGCCTGAGACCCGGATCCGCGCGCGCTTTTCCCGCCACAGTCGTGACTGTTGAGATCATTGTTAGGCGTGGTTCCGATTTCCGGCGGCCGCCTCATGAATGGCGCTCTTTCCCATGGCATAGTTGTCCACGGACAGTTTCCGGGGCGATCCTTTTTCCACGCGCACGATCGAACGGGGCAGATATTCGTGAATCGTCTCGTGATTCCGCACCACATGTTCGAGGCCCTCGCCGCCGGTCACGGGGGTGCCGCGGCCGGCCGGTTTCTGGCCGACGCGGCCCGCGACCGCAATCTCGTGCTCGTCAAGGCAGTGGCCGGCGCCGAGGCGATCGGCGACGCTTTCGAAGCGCTGGCCCGCATGCACGAGACGGCTCCCCGGCAGGTCGATCGCCTTCTGCGTTACCCCGCCGTCGGCGCGTGGGCGCTGGCCGCATCACGCGCCTTACGCGACCGCGACCACATTCCGCAGCCCAGCCGGCCGGCCGTTCTGGCGGCCGTCGCGGCGCTGCGGGCGCGGGTGCCCTTCGAGACCCGCGTGACCGCGCGCCCGGGCGAGCTCATGTTCCCCTCGCTGGGCCGCGCCTCGATCGGCGGCGCGGATTGCTCGATCGAGATCACCCCGGAGGGCGGCGCGATCACCTCCGCCCGGTCCCGGGTCGAGATCCCCGCCGACCCCGCCCGCGACGGCGGGGGATGGCTCGGGCTGCGGCGCCTCACCGCGCGCCACCCGCTGGGCGACCTCCATCTCGTGCTGGACGACCTCGACCCCTACCGGTTTCCGCGGGAGGGCCGGCTGGCCGGGCGGCTCACCGCGGCCGAGGTCGCCGCCTGGTGCGAGGTGCTCCAGAAGGCCTGGGAGATCCTGCGGGCGGGCCACGCGCGGTCCGCCGACGAGATCGGCACGATGATCTCGGTCATGGCGCCGATCGCGGGAGGGGGATGGCCCGCCAGCGGCACGTCGCGCACGACCTTCGGCTGCGTCGCGCTGGCCCGTCCCTCAAGCGCGCCGAACCTCGCCGCGACACTGGTGCACGAGGTGCAGCACGCCAAGCTCACCATGCTTCTCCATCTGGTCGACCTGATCGCGGTGGATCCCGGCGCGCGCTACTACGCGCCGTGGCGTCACGACCCGCGGCCGATCAGCGGTCTGCTGCACGGCACGTACGCCCATCTCGGCGTCGCGGGCTTCTGGCGGCGGCAGCGGCAGGTGGACGACAGCCTCACCGCGCACGCCGAGTTCGCCCGGTGGCGTGCGGCCGCCGCCTCGACCGCGCGGGTGATCTACGACAGCTCGGCGCTGACCCCGGTCGGGCGCCGGTTCATGGAAGGCATGATGGCGACCCTCCGCGCCTTCGACGACGAGGAGGTGCCCGCCCGCGCCGCCGAGCTCGCGCGCCAGGCCGCCGACCGGCACCGGCGCGACTTCGGCCGGGCCGGCGGCGAGGCGCGGGTCTGACCCCGTCCGCTAGATCGGCGGCGGGTCGAAGTCGAAGTCGAGCCGTCCGCCGTTCACGACCGCCTGGTGCGCGGGGTGCCCGTCGCCCAGCCGCCGCCGGATCCCCTCCAGCGCCTCGGCGCGCATGGCTCGCGCGTCGTCGGCCCTGCCCAGGTCCGACAGGTCGAGCGCGAGGTTGGCCATGCAGCCCAGCGTCATCGGGTGGTCCGGGCCGAGCAACCGCCGCAGTTCGTCGAGCGCCCGCTCTCCGGTGTCCACGGCCCGGTCCAGCTTGCCCAGCGCCGCGCGGTCGCCGGCCAGGCCGAGCACGGCGGTCAGCGTGTAGTGGTGGGTGGGGCCGAGCAGCTCGCTCAGCCGGGTGACGATGAACTCGTGCAGGTCGTGGGCCTTGGCATGCTCGCCCGCCAGCCGCATCAGCAGCGCCAGGTTGCCCCGGCAGCCGTGGGCGTAGGGATGGTCGGTGCCGTAGACGTGCGCGTAGGCCAGCGTGGTCAGCTCGGCGATCGGCATGGCCTCGTCGATCCGCCGGGCCTCACGGTAGGCGTTGACGAGGGCCATCTCGGCGGCGAGCTTGTCGGGATGGCGGTCGCCCATGAGACGCCGGTAGCGATGGACCAGGTCCTCGGCGTAGTGCAGGACCTCGGGACTGCCCGACTCCGCCTTGCGCATGGCCACGGCGAGGTCGCTGGCGGCCCGCAGCGTCGTCGGGTGGTCGGCGCCCAGGGTGCTCACGCCCACCGCGTAGACGTCCTCGCCGAGCTCGCGCGCCTCGGCGTAGTCGCCGCGGAGCCTGATGACGCGTACGAGGTTGTTCATGACGATCTGGGCGGTCGGGTGGTTGGGCGTGCCGTAGAGGTCGCGCAGCGCGCCGTAGACATGCTTGAGCAGGCGCTCGGCCTCTTCGTATTGGCTGGTGAGCGTCAGGTCGAGGGCCAGGCTGGTGTGCATCCTGAGGGTGCGTTCGTTGTCGTCGCCGAACACGTCGCGGTGGCGCTGCGCGGCGGAGGTGGCGAGCGCGAACGACTCCGAGAAGCGCCCCATGGCGCGCAGGTCCGTGCAGTGGTTGTTGGTCAGCCGCAGCGTCTCCTCGTCGTCGGCGCCGAGGGCGGTCTCGGCGTCCTGGAGCGCCTGCGAGCCCACCCTGAAGGCCTCTTCGTACTCGCCCACGAAGCGGAGCGAGACACTCAGGTGCCGCTTCATCGTGCACAGGTCGCGCGCGTCGGACGAGGGGTCGGCCTCCCACGCCTCCAGGCACGCCTTGGCCAGGGAGAGCGCTCCGGGGGCGTTTCCCGACTGGTAGAGGTAGCGGACCATGTCGTGCATCGGCCGCCGGACGGCCGGATCGGCGGACCGGGCGATCTCCGACGGCTCCAGATGGGGCATCAGCCGCGCGAAGGTCGGCCAGGTGGCGGTGTCGTCAGGCGGGCCGGGCACCGCCGCCGCCAGGAGCCGCTGGACGTTCAGCCTGAACCGGTCGCGCTCGCTCTCGCTGACGTCCTCCCTGAGCAGCGCCTGCACCAGGCGGTGCACCAGCAGGGTCTGGTTCTCCCTGTCGATCTGCACGAGCGCGTAGCGGCCCAGCGCTCCCACGCCCCTGCTGAACCTGAGCGGGTCGTCGAGAATGCCGGACAGCGGGGGTTCGACGGTGCCGCGGCTGGTGCTGAAGACGTCTCGCGGGATCGGGTCGGAGCCGAAGAAGGCCAGCAGGTGGAGCAACTCCACCGCGTCCGGCTGCTCCTCGCGCAGGGTGGTCACCGACAGGGCCCACGTCGCCGTCAGCGGGACGTCGTACTCCATCGGCCTGCCCTCGGCGAGCAGCTTGCCGGTCTGGTCGCGCAGCAGCGTCAGGTATTCGCGCACCGGCATGCCCGTCTCGGACTGCATGGCGCCCGCCTGGTCGAGCGCGAGCGGCAGGTCGCCGAGCGCCTCGGCCAGCGCGTCCGCCTCGGTGCCGCCGATGCCGGGCACGCGCCGGTCCAGGAACCGCCGGCTCTCCTCGCGGGAGAACACGTCGACGGTGAGGGTGCTGACGACGCCGTCCCAGGCGAAGTTGCGCGAGGTGATCAGGATGCCCCCGGGCCCGTCGGGGACGTACTGCATGATCGACTCCGGCGCGTGGGCGTTGTCGAAGATGAGCAGCCACCGGTCGTAGGGCTCGCCTCTGCGCAGCGCCTCGACGACCGCCTCGGCCGACTCGGCGACGCCGATCTCGTTGGCCTTGGGCAGGTCGAGGTGGGGCGCGAGCCGGGCGATCGAGGAGGCGATCAGCATCGGCTGGTCGGACGGCACCCACCAGACGAGGTCATAGTCCGATTTATACCTATGCGCATATTCTGCGGCGATTTGCGTCTTCCCTACCCCACCGAGCCCGTGGAGCGCGGTCGGCAGCACCGCCGTGACGCTGCCGCTGACGCCCTGGCGTAGCCGCTCAAGAAGATCCTCGCGGCCGGTGAAGTCCTTGTTGCGGGGAGGAATCCGGCCCCACACCTGAGGTCTGCGCCGCATCTCGGTCATGACCGCTCCATAAAACTCAGCACACGGCCATCGTAGACATGAAAGCCAAGGTTTTTGAGCAGGGAAGAGAGTAGCCACGGCTGCGGTCGTCGGTGATGATGTTCGACGGGTCGAACGGAAGGGGAAAGGGCCGCGATGGCGCAATTTTCGCGCGACGTCGAGACCGAAATCATCGATCTGACCGATGCCAGTTTGTCCAATACCGATGCACTTGACCCTTCTTGTCTCAATCAGATGGTGGCGCGCATCCTCGCGGCGGACGCCGATCCCGCGGAGCCCCTCTTCGGAGGCGACCCTCCCCGGCCTGGGGATGAGTCACCGTGAGACGCGGAAGACGGCGGGCGCGCCTCGCGGGCGAGGCGATCACCTGGATGTGCGCGCCATGCCGATGGGGTCCTCTATCGTTGCTGCAGTGTCCCTCCTCGCAAGGCGCTGACCATGGCCGCGAATAGCGTCACGGCATTTAGCGAACTATGTCCGTTTCCTGGCATGCGTCCTTACCGGCCGGCCGAAGAGTTGCTGTTCACGGGGCGCGACCAGGAGTCGGCGCGCGTCTCCGAACTGTGGCGCAGCAGAAACTTGACAATTCTGTACGGACCAGCAGGTATAGGAAAAACTTCACTTCTCCATGGTGGAGTTATGCCCTATTTGTGGAGACTCGGGGCGAATGTCCTGCCGGTGGGTCGAGTTTCGGGTGGGCCGATTTTCCCGGAGGCCGCGGTCCCGTCGCCCAACTCGCTCGTGCGCACCCTGCTGCGCACCTGGGTGCCCGAAACCTCCCTGCCGCCGACCGGAATCCGGCGCATCCTGCGCCTCGCCGAACGCGGGCCGAAGCCCCTGCTCGTCGCCGTCGACCAGATCGAGGACATGTACCTCGGCGACCACGACGACGAGCGGCGCGAGCTCCTCGCCGCGCTGGCCGCCGCCCGCAACGTCCACCTGCTGCTGTGCGTCCGCGACGACCGGCTCGACGCGCTGCTCGACGAGGCCGGCGACGGCTTCCCCGACGTCGCCCTGTTCGGGCTCGGCGGGCTGACGCCCCGTGCGGCGGCCGAGGCGATAGGGCAGCCCGTGCGGGAGGCCACCGGCCGCGCCGTGCCCCCCGCCGTGGCCGAGGCTCTGGTGGAAGAGCTTCTCACCGTACGGATCGTCGACGACTCCGGGACCCAGCGCGCACGGGAGCGCGCCCCGGCCGTCAATCCGCTGCACCTCCAGGCCGTGTGCCGGTGGATGTGGCGGACATGGCCGGAAGGTGAGAGCTCGCTGTCCGGCGACTGGCCCGTCAGCGTGGACGAAGCACTCCGGGACGCGCTGTGGACGGCCATCGGCGAGGTGGCGGCGGCCTTCGAGCGCGACCCGGTCCGCCTGTGCTCCTGGGCCGCCACGCGGTTCGTGGCGCCCAACGGCGAGGCGCAGGTCCAGCCGCAGGGCCCGGCCGAGACGGCCGGGCTGCCGAACGCGGTGCTCAGGGCGCTGAGCGGCCGCGGCGTCCTGCGGGTGCTGCGGGCCGGCGACGGGCCGGCCTACCAGGTGGCCGACCGGCGCCTGCTCGAACCTCTCGGACAACTGGCCCATCGGGCCGGCTCGCTCACCCCTCCGGTCACCCGGCCCGCCGACCGGCTGCGGGCCGCCGCCGACGCCCTGGCGGACGGCGACCCGGCCAGGGCCGAGCGGCAGGCACGCCTGGCCGCCTCCGCGGCGGCGCATGACATCCGCGTGCAGATCGACGCGCACACCGTCCTGGGCAACATCGCCTTCGGCCGCCGCGACCTGGAGCAGGCTCAGGAGGCCTACCGGCGGGTGCTCGTCCTGCTGGAGACCCAGCAGGACGAGGCGGCCGTGGGGGTGATGCTCGCGGCCATCGGCCGGCTCTCGCTCGCGCGCGGCGACGTCGCGGCGGCTCAGGGGCTGCTGCGTGCCGCCGCCGGGCGGCTGCCGGCGGACCCGTTCATCAGGATCGAGCTGGCGCGGGCGCTGGCGGAGGCCGGCCAGCGGGCCGCGGCCGTCGCCATCCTGCGCTCGGTGATGACCGCGGCCGAGGACGACGAGGCGCGCATCCTGCACGGCCGCCTCATGGCCGAGATGAGCGGCCGCCCGGCCTGAAGCGGCGTCAGGCGAGGCGACGGTCAGGCGAGGCGACGGTCAGGCGAGGCGACGGTCAGGCGAGGCGACGGTCAGGCGAGGCGACGGTCAGGCGAGGCGACGGTCAGGCGAGGCGACGGTCAGGCGAGGCGACGGTCAGGCGAGGCGACGGTCAGGCGAGGCGACGGTCAGGCGAGGCGGCGCATCAGTCTGCCGTCCGCCTCGCGCCGCCAGCCGGACGGCAGCCGCGCTCCGTCGGACGCCAGGGCGCCGGTGAGGTCCAGCCCGACGAGCTTCACCACGGTCAGGTCCACCCCGTCCAGCCGGGCGCCGGCGAGCCGGGCTCCCGAGAGGTTGGCGTCGGTGAGCCGGCACCCGGTCAGGTCCGCCCGGCACAGGGAGGCGTCGCTGGCGACGGCGTCACTGAGAACGGCCCCCGACATGACGGCCCCGTCGGCGCGGGCCCCGGGCAGCGCCGCCCGCGCCAGCACGGCGCCCGTCAGATCGGCGTCCTCCATGACCGCGCCGCTGAGGTCGGCCCCAGAGAGATCGGCGCCGGTCAGGTCGGCTCCCGAAAGATCCGCGGCCGCCAGGCACGCCCCGCGGGCGACGGCCTGCGCGCAGCGGGTCCGGCGCAGACGAGCGCCGCCCAGGTCGGCGTCCACGAGCTCGGCGTGCGGCAGCCCGGCATCGGTGAGGTCGGCCGTACGCAGCGACGCGCGCGCCAGCTTCGCCCCGTCGAGGCGCGCTCCGCCGAGCCGGGCCCCGCCCAGGTCGGCTCCGGCCAGGTCCGCGCCCGCCAGATCGGCTCGCCGGAGGTCGGCTCCGGTGAGGGTGACGCCGGTCAGATCGGCCCCCGCCAGGTTCGCGTCCGCGAGATCCAGGCGGTCGAGCCGCGCGCCGGACAGCTTCACAGGCCCCCTGTCGGCGTCGGCTTTCCTGCGCACCAGCACCGTCACCGCCGCCTGCAGGTCCTGGGGCGGCTCGCCGGAACACGCCTGTGAGGCGCGCCGGACGAAGGCCGCCAGCGCCTCCATGACGGCCGGGTGGTCGCGGGCGGAGTCCTGGGCGATGCGCTCCAGTGAGTGGATGCCACCGAGGCGGATGTCGACGGCGTCGCTGCCGAGCTGGTCGATCGCGCGCATGAACCGATCGGTCATCTGCGCGCTCTCGCTCTGTTCGAGCGTCCGCCTGGTGGTCTCCGTCTGCTCCCGGGCCTGCAGGGTGGCCAGTTCCAGGGTGCGCCGGTTGAGCTCGCTCTGCTGCCGGGCCAGGGCGAAGTTGCGCGCGGTGTAGACGAAGCCGCCGACGGCCAGGAGGCCGAGCACGACCTGGATGATCCGGCCCCTGGCCGCGTCTCTGGCCAGGCGTAACTCCTTGGCCCGGTCCGCCTCCGCGACACCCTGCACGTCATGCTCGGCGATCATGTCGGTGAGCGGCCAGAACAGGAACACCGACACGGCGATGACGGCCGAGCACCCGAGCACGATCGCGATGCCACCCCATACGGCGCGCTTGCGATTGTCCACGATCTGTACGGTAGATGCTCGCCCCCGCGCAGTGCGGGAACAGGACGCCGCGGGTTCAGCCCAGGCGGGCCAGTTCCTCCGCGGTCAGCTCCAGCGTCGCGGCGGCGGCGGAGTCGCGGATGGACTCCGGACGGCTCGCGCCGGGGATCGGGATGACGACCGGGCTGCGGGCCAGCTCCCAGGCGAGGCAGACCCGCTGCGGGGAGACGCCGCGTGCCTCTCCGATCTCCGCGAAGGCGTCGCGCAGCTCGCCGGTGCGGCCGATGCCGCCGAGCGGGGACCAGGGCAGGAAGGCGAGGCCGAGCTCGGCGCACACGTCGATCTCCGGCTCGCTGGAGCGGAAGCGCGGCGAGTACTGGTTCTGCACGCTCGCCAGGCGGTCGCCCAGGATGGCGTGGGCGAGCCTGATCTGCTCCGGGTTCGCGTTCGAGATCCCGGCCAGCTCGATCTTGCCGGCGTCGTGCAGGTCCTTCAGCGCGCCGATCGTGTCCTCGTACGGGACCTTCGGGTCGGGCCGGTGGTGCTGGTAGAGCCCGATGCTCTCCACGCCCAGGGCCTTCAGTGACCGGTCGCAGGCCCGCTTGAGGTACTCGGGGCGGCCGTCGACGTCCCAGCCGCCGCCGGGCGTGCGCACGTGGCCGCCCTTGGTCGCCACCAGCACGTCGCCGGCGTCGCCGGACCACAGCGACAGGGCGCGGGCGACCAGCCGCTCGTTGTGGCCGGGATCGTCGTGCGAGGGCGTGTAGGCGTCGGCCGTGTCGATCAGCGTCAGCCCGGCGTCCAGCGCGGCGAGCAGCGTGCGGACCGACTGGTCCTCGTCGGGCATGTGCCCGGCCACCGACATGGGCATCGCGCCGAGCCCGATGGCGCTCACCCGGCGGTTTCCGATGGTACGTGTCTGCATGAGACCAGCTTGTCGCCTGGAGCGCGCTCCAGGTCAACCGGGGGGTGGCCCCGGGTGGTGGCCTTCCGTGCGCGGGTGCGTACGGTACAGACATGTGCAAGCCGAGCCAGGGCGCGACAGACCGGTCATGACCTTTCCCTCCTTCACCTCCACCGAGACCGAGCCGCGCGCCCGTGGCGCGGAGCTCGGCGCCCGCCTGCGCGGCGCCGTCGCCGCCAACCTCGCCGGCTACAACGCCCTGTTCGCGGCCGCCGGAGCCACCGACGAGCAGGTGCGCGCCTGGGGCGAGCGGGCGCTGGAGCGCGCCGCCGGCTGGGCGCCCCACCTGGCCGACGAGATCGGCGGCGTCGCGGCCGGCGCGGGGCTGGAGCCGTGGCAGGTCGCCGTGGTCAACGCCCGCACCGAGATCCTGGCCGCGCTCGACGTGGCGGGCCGGGGGGAGTGCTCGACCTCGGTCGTGCTGCCCGGCGACGGCCTGCCCCCGCGCACGGTGCAGACCTGGGACTGGCTCGGCCACCTGCGCGACGCGCCCGTGCTGTGGGCGTACGAGGCCCGCCCCGGGCACGGCGTGCGCACGTTCACCGAGGCGGGGGCGCTGGCCAAGATCGGGGTGAACACGGCGGGCCTGGGCGTCCACTTCAACATCCTGCGCCACGGCGCCGACGGGGCCGATCCCGGCGTGCCCGTCCACCTGATCGCCCGCCGCATCCTGGACGAGGCCGCCACCGTCGAGGAGGCCGCCGACCTCGCCCGCTCCGCCACGGTCTCGGCCTCGACCGTCATCACGGCCGTGACCGCGGGCGGGGCCGGGGCGATCGAGATCTCCCCGGCGGGCGTGGCCGTGGTGCCGCCCGGCCCCGGCGGGGTGCTGCTGCACTGCAACCACTTCCTCGACCCCGCGCTGGCGGAGGGGGAGCGGCTAGGCGCCGAGGAGCCCGGCACGTACGCCCGTCTGCGTCATTTGCGCGACCACGCCGCGGAGCTGGGCGGCGAGGACGTCACCGGGCGGGCGCTGGCCATGCTGAGCCACGCGCCCGGCGGGGCGCCCGTGTGCGCCCACCCGGACCCGGCGCTGCCGCTCGGCGAGCGGTGGGAGACGCTCGCGACCATCGGGCTGGACGTGACCGCCGGGCGGCTGCTGGTGCACCAGGGCGGGCCCTGCCAGGTCACCGGGACGACCTGGCAGGTCTTCTGACGGTTGTCAGGCGAACGCGGCGATCCCGGTGAGCGCCTTGCCCAGCACCAGCGTGTGGATCTCCGAGGTGCCCTCGTAGGTCAGCACCGACTCCAGGTTCACCGAGTGCCTGATCACCGGGTACTCCAGGGTGACGCCGCTGGCGCCGAGCAGCGTGCGGCACTTCCTGGCGATGTCGATGGCCTCGCGGACGTTGTTCAGCTTGCCGGCGCTCACCTGCTCGGGGGTCAGCGTGCCGGCCTCCTTCAGCCGCCCGAGATGCACCGCGAGGAGCAGACCCTTCCCCAGCTCCAGCGCCATGTCGGCGAGCTTCTCCTGGGTGAGCTGGAACGACGAGAGGGGCCTGGCGAACACCTCGCGTTCGGCCGCGTACCCGATCGCCGTCTCCAGGCAGTCGAGCGCCGCGCCCATCGAGCCGAAGATGATCCCGAAGCGCGCCTCGTTCAGGCAGCCGAGCGGCCCGCGCAGCCCTCTGGCCTCGGGGAGCATCGCGTCGGCGGGCAGCCGGACGCCGTCGAGCACCAGCTCGCTGGTCACGCTGGCGCGCAGCGAGATCTTGTGCTTGACGTCGTTGACCGTGAAGCCGGGCGTGCCCGCCGGGACCAGGAAGCCGCGGATGCCGTTGTCCGTCTGAGCCCAGACGACCGCCACGTCGGCGACCGAGCCGTTGGTGATCCACAGCTTGGTGCCGTTCAGCACCCAGTCGCCGCCGTCGCGCTTGGCGTTGGTGCGCATCCGCGCCGGGTCGGAGCCGAAGTCCGGCTCGGTGAGGCCGAAGCAGCCGATGAGCTCGCCGGCCGCCATGCCGGGCAGCCACCGCTGCTTCTGCTCCTCGCTGCCGTACTTCCAGATCGCGTACATGGCCAGCGAGCCCTGCACCGACACCAGGCTGCGCAGCCCGGAGTCGGCGCCCTCCAGCTCCAGACAAGCCAGCCCGTACGAGACCGCGCCCATGCCCGCGCAGCCGTAGCCGTCGAGGTGCATGCCGAGGAGGCCGGTCCCGCCGAGCGTGCGGGCCAGCTCCCTGACGGGCAGCTCCCCGGCCTCGAACCAGTCCGTGACGTGCGGCCGGATCTCCCGGTCGCACACGCGCCTGACCGTGTTCCTGATCTCGCGCTCCTCCTCGGTCAGCAGCGTGTCGAGGGCGAACAGGGCGGTGGGGGAGATCATCCTTCGAGCCTCCGTATTTTGGATCCAATATTGAAAATCCAATATGCCACAGTTAGGGTGCTTTGCCTATGGACGTTCTGAATCTCACCCGGACGGTGACGGTCTACCTGGGAGCGCCGGCGTGACCGCGCTGGACGGGCTGCTCGTCGCCGACTTCAGCCGGGTGCTGGCCGGGCCGTACGCCACCATGCTGCTCGCCGACCTCGGGGCCGAGGTGGTCAAGGTGGAACGGCCCGGCGCGGGCGACGACACCCGCCACTGGGGTCCGCCCTACGCCCCCGGCGGCGAGGCCACGTACTATCTCGCGGTCAACCGCAACAAGCGGTCGATCGCCCTCGACCTGCGCGACGAGGCGGACCTGGAGGTCGCGCGGGCGCTGGCGGCCCGCGCCGACGTGGTCGTGGACAACTTCAAGCCGGGCACCATGGAGCGGCTCGGCCTCGGCCACGAGACGCTGCGGGCGCTCAACCCCGGCCTGGTCTCCTGCTCGGTCACCGGGTTCGGGTCGGGCGAAGGGGCCGCGCTGCCCGGCTACGACCTGATCGCGCAGGCCGTCGGCGGGCTGATGAGCGTCACCGGCGAGCCCGGCGGCGAGGGCACGAAGGCGGGCGTGGCCGTGGTCGACGTGATCACCGGCCTGCACGCCGCGCTCGGCATCCTCGCGGCCCTGCGCCACCGCGACCGTACCGGCGAGGGCCAGCACGTCGAGGTCTCGCTGCTGTCCTCCGTGCTGTCGGCACTGGCCAACCACTCCTCCGCGTACGCCGCCGCCGGGGTCGTGCCGCGGGCCATGGGCAACCGGCATCCGAGCGTCGTCCCGTACGAGGTGTTCCAGGCCGCCGACCGGCCGATCGTCATCGCGGCCGGGAACGACCGGCAGTTCGTGGCGCTCTGTGAGGTGCTGGAGCGGCCCGACCTCGCCGGGGACGCCGGATACGCCACCAACGCCGGCCGGGTCGCCGCCCGCGACCGGCTCGTGGACGAGCTGAACAAGGCGCTCGCGGCGCGCACCGCCGACGAGTGGTTCGAGCTGCTGACCGCCGCCGGGGTGCCGTGCGGGCCGATCAACGACCTGGCCGCCGCGTTCGCCCTCGCCGGCGAACTCGGCCTGGAGCCCAAGGTGGAGATCGACGGCGTGGGCCAGGTCGCCAACCCCATCCGCCTAGGCGTCACCCCGCCCGCCTACCGCCTGTCGCCCCCGGCGCTCGGACAGGACGGGGATTGGGTTCGTGGGATATTGAGGGAATGAGTGCGGATGAGGCGCGGCGCAGGCCGCCGACGGCCCAGCAGTTCGTGCTGGGCGAGCTGCGCCGTGCCATCACCACCGGCCGCCTGCGCCCCGGCGCCCCGATCAGGCAGGACGCGCTGGCCGAGGAGCTCCAGGTCAGCCGCGTCCCGCTGCGCGAGGCGCTGAAGACGCTCCAGGGCGAGGGCCTGGTCCGCTACGAGGCCCACCGGGGCTACTCGGTCGAGACGCTCTCGCTCGACGACCTGCGCGAGGTCTACCGCATCCGCGAGCTGCTGGAGGAGGAGGCCGTGCGCCGCGCGGTGGCCCTGCTCGCCGACGCCGACCTCGACCGGCTGCGGGCCGCGCAGGACGACGTCGAGCGGGCCGCCGACGCGGGCGACGTGCTCGCCATGGCCACCGCCAACCGGCTCTTCCACATGACGCTGTTCGACTGCGCGGGCATGCCCCGGCTGTCCCGCCTGATCAGGACGTTGTGGGACACCACCGACGCCTACCGGTCGATGTACTACGGTGGCCCGGCCAACCGCGAGCGGGTCGTCAAGGAGCACCGCGCCACCCTCGACGCGCTCCGCCGCCGCGACGCCGACGAGGCCGTGGCCACCCTGACGGTCCACCGCGCGCACGCGGTCGCCGAGCTGGAGTCCCTGCTGTCCTGACCTGCGAAGGGACGCGCGCGCACCGTTCTTCGCTTACTGTGCATCTCGGACAGCTCGACACGGAGGATGACGTCGGTCAATGAGCACGCAGGCGCAGGAGCAACTCGGCCCGTACCGGGTGATCGAGAAGATCGGCGAGGGCGGCATGGGCGTCGTGCACCTCGGCCTCGACGGGGCGGGCCACAAGGTCGCGATCAAGGTGCTGCACCCGCACGTGGCCGCCGATCTCAAGGCCCGCGACCGGCTCTTCCGCGAGGTCGACGCGATGCGGCGGGTGCGCAGCCGGTACGTCGCCGAGGTGGTCGGCGCGGAGCTCACGAGCGGGCAGCCGTTCGTGGTGACCCGGTTCGTCCCAGGCCGCACGCTGGAGGAGACCGTGCTGACCCAGGGGCCGCTGGAGGCCCGCGAGGTCATCAGGCTCGCCCTCGGGCTGTGCCGGGCGCTGGTCGACATCCACGCGGCCGGGGTGATCCACCGCGACCTCAAGCCGTCCAACGTCATGCTGTCCGGCGGCGAGCCGCTGGTCATCGACTTCGGCATCGCGCACCTGGTGGACGCGGTCCGGCTGACCCGGACGGGCATGTTCGTCGGCACGCCCGGCTACCTGGCCCCGGAGATCATCCGCGGCACGCAGATCACCCAGGCGGCCGACGTGCACGCGCTGGCCTCGACGGTGTTCTTCGCCGCCACGGGACTGCCGCCGTTCGGGACGGGGACGTTCGAGGCGGTCTGCTACAACACGATGGAAGGGCGGGCGCAGCTCGACCGGGCCCCGGCCTGGCTGCGCGGCTGGCTGAGCCGGGCGCTGGAGATCGACCCGGTGGCCCGGCCCCGCGCGGGGGAGCTGCTGCGGATGGCCGAGGCGCTCGATCCGGCGGGCGGCACGGACCGCACCCGAGTCATGGACCCCGCCTCCGCGCCGGGCCACTCCTCTGCGGCCTCCGAGGTCCCCGCCTCCACTGCCAGGCTCGCCTCTTCGTCGGGCCCCGTCTCCTCGTCCGGCCCTGCCTCCTCGTCTGGGCCCCTCTCCTCGTCCGGCCCCGTCTCCTCGTCCGGCCCCGTCTCCTCGTCCGGCCCGGCCGCCCGGGCGGGCATCGGTCCGTACGGGAAGACCGTGTCCGATCTGCTGCCGCCTGTCGAGTACGCGGCGAGCGCGCCGGAGGAGAGCGGCCCGCGCAAATGGCCGCGTCTCCGGTCTGCGGAGCGCCGCCCGTCCCCGCCGCCGTCCCCGTCTCAGCCTTTCGAGCTCCGGAGGTTCCTGGCCGGCAGCGACTTCGTCGGCGTGCTCATCCTCGTGACGCTGGTGTCGATGACCGTCATCATGCCGGTCGCCGTGGGCCTGGCGATGGCGGCGCTCGCGCTGGCGCTGCGCGCCGGCGACCACTTCCTCGACGAGCACCGGCAGCCGCTGGTCAGGGCCGCGCTCGTGGCGCTCGGCCACACGCTCCTGGCGCTGGCGTTCGGCATGGCCGCCGCGGTCTTCCTGCACTGGGCCGGCCCGCTGAGCGCCGGCCACGTGGACTCCCTGGCCGCGGGCGCGTTCACGCTGGGCCTGTTCGTGCTGCCGGGCGCGGGCGCGGTGCGGCGGGCCGCCTCGCGGATCCTCGCCCGTCTGCTGCCCGGTCACCGCGCGACCGTGATGTCGGCGGCCGTGATGGGACCGATCGCGCTGATCTCGCTCATCGCCCTCGTGATCCCGGGGTAGCCACCGCTGACCGGCCAGGTCAATATGAGTCAAGCGCGCATTTCTGTACACCCTCCGCTTTCCATATGCGTCTATATCCCGTTCAGTCCTGCTGTTCACGGGAGACGCATCGATGCACATCCGTTCCCTGGCCGGGGCCGTCACCGCCGTGGCCGCGATCCTGTCCGTGGGCGCCGCCGCACCGGCGGCCGCCGCCGACCGGCCGTCAGGCCTGCCCAAGGGCGCCATCGCCACGAAGGTGGTCAAGATCGTCGACGGGGACACGATCGACGTCATGCGCAAGGGGAAGAAGATCCGGGTCCGGCTCCTGGAGGTCGACACCCCCGAACGGGGCCAGTGCTGGTTCCAGACGGCGACCGACCGGACCGCCGCGCTGCTGCCGCTCGGAAAGACCGCCTACCTCGTACGCGACAAGGACCCGAAGGACCGGTACGGCCGCTGGCTCTACTACGTGTGGAACGCCAAGGGCGTGCACGTCAACCGCAACCTGGTCCGCTACGGCTACGGCAAGGCGGTGCTGTACAAGCCGAACGACCGCTACATCAAAATCATGCGCGCCGAGCAGCGCAAGGCCCGGAAGCAGCGGCTGCGCATCTGGTCGGGCAAGTGCGACAAGGGCGCCGCGCCCACGTCCACGCCGGCCCCGAAGGCCACCAAGACCCCGAAGCCGACGAAGACCCCGAAGCCCGGCACCGACCCGCGCTTCCGCACCTGCGGCGACGCGAACGCCGCCGGCTACGGCCCGTACCAGCGGGGCCGCGACCCCGAGTACGCCTGGTACCAGGACCGCGACGGCGACGGCCTCGTCTGCGAGCGCTGACCCCGCGGGCGAGCCGACCCGGGGCCACCGGGTTCTGTCGGAGACGATCTCTACGGTGTGCGGCATGACGACACACCTCCCCGGCGACGGGGCGTGGCCCCGCGTGCGCAGGGCCATCACCACCGGCGACCCCGCCCTGGTCGCGGACGCCGTGCTGTCCCTCGACGAGGCCGGGCGCCGCGAGGTGGCCGACGGGCTGCCCGGCCACATCGGCGTCGCCAGGAAGGCGGTGACCGAACGCGACCGGCGCCGGGGCGTGTGGACCGACGGCGAGGAATGGATCGAGCCCATGCGGGTCGCCGGCGCGGGCGTGCTCGGCGGTGCGGCGGCCGTCGCGACCTGGCTCTACCGCCGCGACTTCACCCGCTGGCGGCGCCCGCTCGACTCCGGGCCGCTGCTGCGGGTGATCGCCGCACGGCCGCCGCGCTGGCAGGCCGATCTCGCCGCGCGGCTGGCTCTGCGGCTGCGCGGCAGCCGCGCCCAGGCTCGCGACGACAGCGTGCCGCTGGCCCTGGAGCTGCTGCGCCGCTCCGGCGCCGTGCCGCCCCACCACGACCCCCTCACGGTCGCCTGGGTGTCCCAGCCGCCGGACCTGGAGCACGACCCGCTGGCCGGCCACCTCGTGCCCCGGTTGTTCGAGGCCGAGGGCGTGGGCCGGGCGCTGCGCGAGGACAACGTCGACCCGCCCTCCTGGGATTCCAGCCGCCGCACCTGGCTCGGCGCGCTGCGCGACACGGTCGCGGCCGGCCGGCTCGACCCTGAGCCGCTGGTCGACGGCTGCTTGAGCCGGTTCCTGCGCGGCGGTGACGCCACCGACCTGCGGTTCTTCGCCCGTCTGCACGAGATGTTGGCCCCCGCGCCGAGGGGGCGGCGCGTCCCCGACTACCTGCGGCTGCTGCCCGCCTCGCCGGGCGCGGTGGCGGAGCTGGCGCTGCGGCAGCTCCGCGGCATCGGCGGGCTGAGCGGCGCGGATCTCGGCGAGGCGGTGGCGGCGCTGCTGTTCCGCCCCGAGGGCAAGTTCGTGCGCGCCGGGCTGACCCTGCTCGACCGGGCCGCCCGAGACGCGGCCGGCGACCTCGACGACCTCGCCCCCGCGCTCGCCTCGGCGTTCCTGTGCGAGTCGTACGAGGTGCGCGAGCGGGCGGTGCGCCTGGCCGTCAAGCACGCGGCGCGGTTCACGCCCGCCGGGGCCGAGGCCGTGCGCGAGGCCGCGGGCGTGCTGCCCGCGGAGCTGGCGGCGCGGCTGCCGGAGGCGTACGGCGCGGTGGCGGCCGAGCCGGAGCCGGCCGACGACTTCGAGCCCGTGCCGCTGCCGCCGTTCGAGCCGCCGGCCCGTGAGCCGTTCCCGCCGCCGCTCGGCGACCTGACCGCCGCCTACGACAAGGTCGGCGACGGCATCGTCTTCGAACGGTGGCTCGACGGCTTCGTCCGCGACCCGTCCAAGCGGCCCCGCCCCGGCCAGGGCCGGATCTACGAGCGGCCCCACTGGTGCCACTTGGCCGAGTGGACCGAGGCGCTGCTGCGCGAGGCCGCCGACCCCGGGGCGGAACCCCCGGCGCGCCCTCGCGCCGGCCACGCCGTCGAGTGCGATACGGACACCGGCTTCGACCGGCTGCCGGCCCCGGGTCACGTCTCGGCACCCCACCACGCCATGCTGATGCGCTGCGCCGAGATCCACGCGGCGCTGAAGGCCGGCACGCTGCCGCCGTACCTGCTGGCCACCCCCACCCTGACCTCCGGCCACCTCGACCCCGCCGAGCTGGTGGCCCGTGTCGAGGGGTACGAACGGGCCGGTGCCGAGGCCCTTCCCGCCGACCTGGGGCAGGCGCTCCTGCGGCTGCCGCGCGAGGTGGACCCGGAGGTGATCGACCGCGCCGGGAAGCTCACCTCGGAAGCGGGCGCGACGCTGGCGCGCCGGCTGGCCGCCCGCCCGGAGCCGGAGCTGCGCGTGGACTGGTCCCACGCCAACGGTGACTACACGCACGACCGGCAGCGGGGTGAGCACAGCCCGCGGCTGCGCCCGCGCATCCGGGTCGAGCCGACCGGGCTGGCGCTGGTCGACACGCTGCTGTCCGATCCGCGCCCCTGGACGTTCGAGGACCACGGCCGCTACATGGAGTCCTGGCGGCTGACGCTGCCCTCGGACCGGGAGGCGGTGGCCATGCACCTCCTGCCGCACCTGCTCAACATCTGGGAGCGGCCCGGCTACTTCCACCACTACGTGGCCGCGCTGTTCTCCCAGGACGGGCCGGTGGGCGAGGCGACCGCGCTGCTGATCGCCGCCCAGGTGGCCGAGCGTGGCCGGGACCTGCTGCTGAGCGCCGCCGCCGCCGGGCTCCTGCCCGCCGTGGAGTGCGGCCGGCAGCTCGGGCTGTGCCTGCGCAGGGACGTGGCCAGAATGAGCGACGTGCGCGCGATCCTGGAGGAGTGCGCCGAACGGGGCGCCCACCGGGAGGTGTGGCAGATCATGACCGGGCTGCTGGCGGTCTATCTGCCGGGGCCGGACGAGCGGCCGCACGCCTCACACACCCAGGCGCTCTCGTTCGCGATCGACGCCGCCCGCCGGGCGGGGGCGCGCGGCCCGCTCCCCGCCGCCGAGGAGGCGGCGGCGCGCAAGGGGGCGAGCCTCTTCGTACGGACCGCCCGCGCCCTGCACGCCCAACTCGGCGGATGATCGGCTCAGCCCCGGGCGCCTGGGCCAGGGGGGGCGAGGTGATCTGATCGGCTCACTCCTGGGGCTGGGCCAGGGGGGAGGCGAGGTGATCTGATCGGCTCAGCTCTGGGCTTGGGCCAGGGGGAGGCGTAGCACCAGGCGGGCGCCGCCGGGGTGGTCGGCGACGTAGAGGTCGCCGCCGTAGGCCTGGGCGATCTCGCGGCCGATCGCCAGGCCGAAGCCGGACCCGCGCGGGTCCTTCGCGCGCGCGTCGGCGCGGCGGTACATGCGGTGGAACACCTTCTCGCGATCCGCCGGCGGGATGCCGGGACCGTCGTCGATGACCTCCAGGAAGGCGGACGGCGGGTCGGCGGTCACGACGATCTCGATCTTGCTCGTGGTGTGCCGCTCGGCGTTGGCGACCAGGTTGGACAGGACCCTGGCCAGCCGGACCCGCGAGGCCCGGACCACCACGCCCGGGTCGAGCCGGGTGATCACCTCGCCGCTCGGCGGGTGCGCCTCCAGCTCCTGCACGACCAGCCGGCCCAGGTCGACGCGGTCGGTCGCGGGCGGCGTCGCCGTGTAGAGGCGGGCCAGGGCCAGCAGGTCGCCGACGATGGCGTCGAGCCGCTCGACGTCCCGGTGCAGCTTGCGCAGGGTCGGGTGCATGCCGGCGTCCGACTCGGTGAGCGCGACCTCCAGCTCGGTCATCAGCCCGGTGATCGGGTTGCGCAGGTCGTGGGTGGCGTCGAACAGGAACCGCTGCTGGTGCTCGATGGCCTCGTGCAGCGCCGACACGGTCTGCTGCTCCTGCCGGTACGCCTGTTTCAGCCGGGAGCTGAGCTCCACCAGGTCGCGGGCGCGGCGGTGGATGTGCGGCTCCAGCTCGTCGCCGTCGTCGCGGGCGTCCGGCGCGTCCCCGAGCAGGGGCGTGATGTCCTCGGCCCAGCACATGATCCAGCTCAGCCGCCTGTCCCGGTCGAAGACCGGCACGTGCAGCAGGTTCCAGTGGTGCTCCTCCAGCTCGCCGCGCCGCTCGGCCTCGACGTCGTGCCGGACCAGGGGGATGACGTCCATTTCTCCCGTGCTCGTCACCTGCTCCAGCGACGCGCGCAGGGCCTCCACGAACCCCGGAGGGCTGGCGAACGCGGTCAGGATGGACCGCCCGACGACCTCCTCCCGGGTGCGGCGGGTCGCCCTCAGGCAGGCGTCGTTGACGGCCACGATGACCAGATCCGGCGTCACCACCGTGCACGGCGTCGGAATCGCGTCGAACACCGCCGCGTAGTCGAGCTTGGCCCCCATCGCACATCCCCCTCGACCCCTCCTACCCCGAAAAGGCCGTTGAGGTGCGAAAACAGGGCAACCATCACCAGCGGACCGGCACCCGCTCCAGCCCGCCGACGATCAGGCCCTCGCGGCGCTCCAGCTCCCCGGGCGGCACGGCCAGCGCCAGCGACGGCAGCCGCTCCAGCAGCACCTTGAGCACGGTCTGCAGCTCGACGCGGGCCAGCGCCTGGCCCAGGCAGGAATGCGGGCCGACGCCGAAGGTGACGTGCGCGTTCGGCGCGCGGTCCAGCCGCATCTCGCCGGCCTGTTCGAAGCGCCGATCGTCGCGGTTGGCCGCGGCCAGGCTGCACACCACGGTGGTGCCCTTCGGCAGGGTCTCGCCCGCGACCTCGACCTCCTCGCTGAGGTAGCGCGGCATCCCGAAGCCCGGGTTGGCGTCGAAGCGCAGGACCTCCTCCACGGCCGGCGGGATCAGCGACGGGTCGGCCAGCAGCGCCTCCCAGCGGGAGCGGTCGGCCAGCAGCATCGACGCCATCTTGCCGATCATGTTGGCGGTGGTCTCGTGCCCGGCGACCAGCAGGCCCTTGGCCGTGCTCAGCATGAGCCGCTCGGTCAGGCTGCCGTCCAGCCCTTCGACCATCGCGAGCAGCTCGCTGATCAGGTAGTCGCCCGGCCCCGCCCGCTTGGCCTCGACGAGGGCGACGAGATAGGCGTCGAACTCGGCCTGGGCGGCGTCGATCTCGGCGGCGCCGTACCGGGTCATGCTGAGCAGGGTGTCGGACCAGTACGAGAACCGGTCGCGGTCGGTGTCGGGAATGCCGAGCAGGTCGCAGATCGCCCAGACCGGCAGCGGGAACCCGACGCCCGAGACGAGGTCGGCCGGCTGCCCCCGCGCGGACATCTCCTCGACCAGGTGCCCGGCCATGGCCTCGATCCTGGGCCGCATCGCGGTCACCCGCCTGGCGGTGAACGCCCGGCCGACGAGCTGCCGCCAGGCCCGGTGCTCGTCACCGGTCATGGAGCGGCCGAGCGAGCCGAACACGCCGCCGGACTCCTGGGCGGTGGCCCGGGCGGCGTCGGGGGCGTCGAGCTGCCGGGTGAAGCGCGGGTCGGACAGGACCTGCCTGACGTCGTCGTACCGGGTCAGCAGCAGCGCCCGGTCACCGCTCGCCAGCCCGATGGGCGCCACCGGGCAGCTCCGCCGCAGCTCGGCCCACTCCGGCGGCGGCTCCAGCGCGCTGGGATTGCGGAACGGGTAGGCGGGTGGCTCCTTCACGTCGATCTCCCTCGGACGACGACTCACCACCCAGGGTCTACCCCGAACACGGGTCAGCCGACGCCCAGCAGGGCGTGGTGCGGCCGTCCGAGTCGGTGGGGGGGAGCCGTGCCGGTGACCGCACTCTACAGATCACTGTGTCAACGTCAATAGTTTGTAGCCCTTTCTAGCCCTCCTCGACCTCGATCGCGGCCCCCGGGCACACGGCCGCGGCCTCGCGCACCGCGGCGTGCCGCTCCTCGCCCGGCTCGGAGTCCAGCAGGACGACGATGCCGTCCTCGTCACGCTGGTCGAACACCTCCGGCGCGAGCAGCACGCACTGACCGGCGCCGCAGCAGCTGTCCTCGTCGACGACGACCTTCATGGGATTCCTCTCTCGATTCTCGGATCACCAGCGGACCGGGACCGTGCGCAGGCCGCCGACGGCCAGCCCTTCCACCCGCTCCAGCTCCGCCGCGGGCACGGCCAGCTCCAGCGACGGCAGCTTGCGCAGCAGCACCTCCAGCACGACTTGGAGCTCGGTGCGGGCCAGCGCCTGGCCCAGGCAGGAGTGCGCGCCGGCGCCGAACGCCAGGTGCGGGTTCGGCGTGCGGCCCAGGTCCATCTCACCGGCGGCGTCGAAGGCGCTCTCGTCGCGGTTGGCCGCCGCCATGCTGCACACCACGGTGGTGCCCTTCGGCAGGTGGACGCCGCTGACCTCGGTCTCGTCGCGCAGGTAGCGCGGCAGGCCGAAGCCGGAGTTGGCGTCCATCCGCAGCGTCTCCTCCACCGCGGTACGGATCAGCGACGGGTCGGCCAGCAGCCGCTCCCACCGCGTCCGGTCGTCCAGCAGCATGGCGACCATCTTGCCGATCATGTTGGCGGTGGTCTCGTGCCCGGCGACCAGCAGCCCCATCCCGGTGACCAGCACCTGGAGATCGGTCAGCCCGCCCTCCTCCGGGCCGCCCGCCGCGAGCAGCTCGCTCAGCACGTCGTCGCCCGGCTCGGCCCGCTTCGCCGCGAGATGGTCGGACATGTACTGGAAGAACTCGCCCTGGGCGGCGTCGATCTCGGCCTTGTCGTAACGGGTCAGGTTGAGCAGCGTGTCGGACCAGTACGCGAACCGCTCCCGGTCCTCCGCGGGCACGCCCAGGATGTCGCAGATCACGTACACCGGCAGCGGGAACCCCAGCGCGGCCCGCAGGTCGCCGGGCGCGCCGTGCTTCACCATGTCGTCGATGAGCTCCTCGGCCATCGCCGCCATCGACGGCCGCAGGGCGGCCATCCGCTTGGCGGTGAACCACCGGCCGACCAGGCGCCGCCAGTGCAGGTGCTCCTCGCCGCCGTCGGGGATGATCTGCGCCAGCTCGCTGTTGAACAGCCCGCCGTCGTCGGTCGCCGACAGCCGGGCCGCGTCGGGCGCGGTGAGCAGGCGGGTGAAGCGCGGGTCGGCGAGCACCTGCTTGACGTCCGCGTACCTGGTCAGCAACATCGCCTGGTCGCCGCTGGGCAGCTTCACGTGGGCCACCGGGCACTCGCCGCGCAGCTCGGCCCACTCGGCGGGCGGCTCCAGCGCCGCCTCGCTGGGTATCGGGTAGCTCAGGTCCTGCTTCATTCGTCATCTCCTCCGTACGGATGATTCATCAGGACGAGCCGGTCGTCAGGCGAGCGCGCGCTGCCTCAGCAGACGCGCCTGCTTGGCCATGTTCCAGCCGAGCACCCCCGTGACCCGCCCGCCCTCGCGGTAGAGGGCGGCGAAGCGGCGCTCCGACGGGTCGCCTTCGGCGACGCTCAGCTCGGCCTCCGGCGACGGCAGCCCGTGCGTCTGGATCTTGACGTCGTACTGGTCCGTCCAGAAGTACGGGATCGGCGCGTACGGGCGATCGGCGCCGAGCAGGTTGGCCGCGACGACCTGGGCCTGCTCGGTGGCGTTCGTCCGGTTCTCCAGCCGCAGCCTCCTGTGGAGCCCTTCGTGCCAGAAGGAGGTCACGTCGCCCACGGCGTAGACCCCGTCGGCGGCGCGGCAGCGCGCGTCGCACGCCACCCCGTCACCCAGCACCAGCCCACTGCCCTCCAGCCACCCGGTGGCCGGCCGGCACCCGACGGCCACCACGACCGCCTCGGCGGGCAGCACCTCCCCGGTCGTCAGCCGCACCCCCGTGACCCGCCCGCCTGCCCCCGCCGCCTCGCGGCCCGCAGGCCGCGAGCCCGCCGCCTCGGCGACGGCGGATCGGACGTCCGAGGGGCCGCCGGTCGCCGGATCGTCGCTCACGAAGCCGGAGACCTCGGCGCCGAGCCGCAGGCGGACGCCGCGTTCGGCGTGCAGCCGGATGAGCATGCCGCCGACCTCGGCGCCGACCTGCTCGCCCAGCAGGGTGTGCCCCATCCCGGCGAGAGTGACGTCCAGGCCCAGGCCGCGGGCGGTGGCGGCGACCTCGGCCCCCAGCACCCCCTCGCCCACGACCACCAGCCGAGGACCTTCCGCCAGGTGCGCACGCAGGGCGACGGCGTCGTCCATGCCACGCAGCACGTGCACACCCGAGAGCCCGTCCTGGCCGGGCAGCCGGGCGGGGGCCAGGCCGGTGGCGATCACCACGGCGTCCGCGCGATGCACACGCCCGGACCCGTCGGTGACGGCCCGAGCCTCCGCGTCGAACGCGACGGCGGGCTCGCCCAGGATCAGCTCGGCGTCCAGCGCTTCCAGCTTGGCCACGTCACGCAGCTGGGCCCGGGACGGCTCCCACTCGCCGGCCAGGACCTGCTTCGACAGCGGCGGCCGGTCGTAGGGGAGCCGGGCCTCGGCGTCCAGCAGCGTCAGCCGCCCCCCGTAGCCGAGCCGCCGCAGCGCCTCCGCCGTGCTCAGCCCGGCGGCCGACGCGCCGACGATCAGGATGCTCCGGGGGGTGGTCACGGGACACACGTCCGCATATGGCGATCCTTCCGCTCGTCCTGCTTCGACGTTACCCTACACGTGTAGGAAATCGTGCACCTTGTAAAGTGATGGGCGTGGCAATACCCCTGAGCAGCGCCTCCGGCGACCGGCGCGTGCGCCGAACCCAGGCCGCCCTCGCCCGTGCCCTGATCCAGCTCGTCGCGGAGCGCGACCTGCCCCGCGTCACCGTCGCCGACGTGGCCGTGCGCGCCGGAGTGAGCCGCTCGACCTTCTACGACCATTACCGGGATGTGGACGAGCTGGCCGAGGCCGCCTGCACCGCGATGATCGACACCCTGATTGAGTCCCTGCCCAGCCCGCACCCCGGCACGGCCGACCCCGGGCCGGAGGCGATCCGGTCACTGGAGGAGTTCTTCACCAGCCTCGCCGAGCACGCCGGCCTCTACCGCGCCCTGCTCGGCCCGCAGGGCAGCGCCCGCGTCTGCGACCACATCCGCCGCCGCATCATCACGGCCATCCAGAGGCACCTCCACCCGCCCGTGCCACCGGGTGAAGACCGCACTCAAGACCGCGCCGAGCCGCGCGCCGACGGCTGGGCCGACGACCGCGTGGACGTCGCCGCGGCCTTCACCGCCGGGGCGCTCCTCGGCGTGGCCACCGAGTGGCTCCAGCGCGGCTGCCACCGCACCCCCGCCGACATGGCCGCCCTGACCTGGCCGCTGGTCGGCGCCCTCCAGCCGCTCTACGTCCCGGAGCGCGCCGATCAGGTGGAGGGCCGGGCCCGCCACAGCAGGTAGACGAAGTACGGCGTGCCGATCAACGCCGTCACCAGTCCCGCCGGCACCTGCGCCGGCGCGATCACCGTACGGCCGAGCGTGTCGGCCAGGCTGACCAGCAGCGCGCCGAGCAGCGCGGCGACCGGCAGCACCCGGTTGTGGTGCGCCCCGACCAGGGCGCGCGCCGCGTGCGGGGCGACCAGCCCGACGAAGCCGACGACCCCCACCGCCGACACGGCCGTGGACGTGAGCAGCACCGCGCAGGCGAGCGCGGTCAGCCGCACCGGCTCCAGCGGCACGCCCAGGACCCGCGGCGTGTCCTCGTCCAGCGACAGCAGGTCGAGGTCCCGGCGCAGCCAGGCCAGCAGCGGCACCGTGACCACGAGCGCCAGCGCCACCGGGATGAGCTGCGCCGGCACGCGCCCGTACGTGGAGCCGGAAAGCCAGGTCAGCGCCTTGGCCGTGTTCCACGGGTCGGACAGCACGATGATCAGGACGATGATCGACGTGCACGCGTACTGCACGCCGACCCCGATCAGCACCAGCCGGTCCGAGCTCAGCCCGCCACGCCACGACAGCCCGTAGACCACGGTGAAGGCGATCAGCGCGCCCACGCCCGCCGCCGCCGACATCGTCCAGATCCCGGCCATCGGCACCACGGTGAGCAGCGTGATCGCGCCGACCCCCGCCCCGGCCGTCACGCCCAGCACCCCGGGCTCGGCCAGCGGGTTGCGGCACACGGCCTGCACCGCGGCCCCCGCCACGGCCAGCGCGACCCCGGCCAGCGCGGCGGCCGCGACCCGGGGCCACCGCTGGTCGAGCACGAACGTCAGCGCCCGCCCGCTGCGCCCCTGCAGCCAGTTGACCACGTCGCCGGTCAGCAGCCACCGGTCACCACCGAGCAGCCCCAGCACCAGCGCCCCCACCAGGAGCACCACACCGGTCGCGACCACGGCCAGGAAGGCCCCCCGCGACCGCGCCGCGCCCGTGCGCGCCTCCGGGGGACGGCGGGTCGGCCCCGCGTCACGGTAGCGACGCGCCAGCCAGATCATCACCGCCGCGCCGAACACGGTGGTCACCACGCCCGGCGGCACCTCCACCCCCGCCTGCGCGCCCAGCACGGCCCGCAGCGCGATGTCGGACCCCAGCACGACCAGCACGCCGACCAGCCCCGCCAGCGGCAGCATCGTCCGGCTCCTGTGCAGGCCGGGGATTGACCGGGGGAGCAGCCGCACGATCACCGGCGCGCACAGCCCGACGAACCCGATCGGCCCCGCGATCGTCACCGCCGCCGCCGCCAGCAGCACCGCCAGCATGGTCAGCCACAGGCGCAGCCGCGGCACGTTCACGCCGAGCACGGTGGCGGTGTCGTCGCCCAGGCCGAGGATGTCCAGCCGCGGCCCGGCCAGCACCGCCACGACCAGCCCCACCGCGATCACCGGCCCGAGCTGCGTGACCGCGACCAGGTCGGTCTGGACGAGCGAGCCGCTGCCCCACGCGAACAGCCCGGTCGTCTCCTGCTCGAACAGGATCATGAGCAGGTTCGTCAGCGAGCTGAACGCCAGCGCGGTGGCCGTCCCGGCCAGGATCAGCCGCGTCGTCCCCGTACGTCCGCCCGACGACAGCGCCAGCACCAGCGCGGCGGCGGCCAGGCCGCCGATCAGCGCCAGCGCGCCGGAGACCGGCACCGGCAGCGCCAGCCCGAGCACGCTGCCCGCGACGACCGCCAGGTAGGCGCCCGCGCTGACGGCCAGCGTGTCCGGCGAGGCCATCGCGTTGCGCGCGATCGCCTGCAGCAGCGCGCCCGCCACGCCCAGCGCGACGCCCACGCAGACCCCGGCCAGCAGCCGGGGCAGCCGCGAGGCCAGCAGCACCCGGGCCGCCTCGTCGCTGCCGCCGAACGGCAGCGCCAGCAGGTCGAGCGCGCCGACCGAGGAGGTGCCCTGCGTCACGTGCACGGCCGCCACCAGGACGACGGCCGCCAAGGTCAGGAGAAAGACCCCGGCGGTGCCCAGCCGCCGCAGCGGCGTGTCGGGCACCGACGGGGTCAGGACTTCGGTGCTCAACCGGTGAACGCCTTGACCAGCGCGTCGGCGTACTGCTGGGCGGAGAGCGGCCCGCCGAACGTCCAGATACCGTCGGGCATCCGGGTGACCTGCTGCTTCTCCACGAACGGCAGCGACTTCCAGATGGCGTTCTCGGCCAGCCCGTCGGCGAAGACGTCCTCGCCGTCGGAGGCGTTGTAGAAGAAGCGGGTGTCGGGGTCCTTCAGCACGGTCAGGCCCTCGACGTCGGTGGTGCCCAGGCCCCACTGCTTGTCGACCTCGCCCGTCCAGGCGTTCTCCAGCCCGAGCCGGCCGCCGATCTCGGACACCAGCGAGCCCTTGCCGAACAGGCGGATCGAGATCGAGCTGCCCTGCTTCCACCCGTCGGCCATCACGAACGGCTTGCCGGCGCCGCCCGCGGCCTCGATCTTCGCCTTGCCGCCGGCCAGCGCCGCGTCGAAGTCGCTCAGCAGCTTGGCGCCCTCGTCGCTCTTGCCGACCGCCGCCGCGATCATGGTGACGTCCTCGCGCATCCGCTCCAGGTTGCGCGTGGCGTCGCTGCCCTTGGCCACCAGCACCGGCACGAACTTCTCCAGCTGGGCGGCCAGCTCGACGTCGTCGGACTCCATGACCACCAGGTCGGGGTCGAGCGCGCTGATCGAGTCGACGCTGGGCTCCTGCCGCATGCCGACGTCCTGCACCGAGGGGTCGAGCTTGACGGCGGTGTTCCAGACGGCGAACCCCTTCACGTCGGCCGCGCCCACCGGCATGACGCCCAAACTGGCCAGGATCTCGGTCTCGGCCCACTCCAGGCTCACGACCCGGGTCGCCGGCTGGTCGAGCTTGACCTCCTTGCCCCGGCTGTCGGTCACGGTCACGGGGGCCGCCGACGGCTCCGCGCTCGCCGACGCCGCCTGCTCGGGTACGGGTGCTTCGGTCGTGCCGCAGGCGGCGAGAAGGGCGATGGCCGCGATGGCCGTCAGGGCACTGCGCATGGTGGTTCCTGTCATGTCGTTGCGATGACGCTCTTGCTGTGCCGGCCGATCGGCCGGGTGGTCACGGTCCCGCTCACCGGGTCGTGGCTGACCTCGATGCGGATCCCGTACGTGTCACTGAGCAGGTCCTCGGTGAGGACCTGCGCGGGCGGCCCGTCGGCGCGGACCCGCCCCTGATGGAGCAGGACGACGTGGTCGGCGATCTCGGCGGCCTGGTTGAGGTCGTGCAGCACGACCCCGATCGCCACGCCGTGCTCGTCGGCCAGGTCGCGCATCAGCTCCAGCAGCTCCACCTGATAGCGGAGGTCGAGGAACGTGGTGGGCTCGTCCAGCAGCAGGACGCCGGTGTCCTGCGCCAGGCAGGTGGCCAGCCAGACGCGCTGCAGCTCGCCGCCGGACAGCTCGTCGACCGGCCGCTCGGCCATCGCCGTCACGCCGGTCAGCTCCATCGCCCGCGTCACAGCGGCGGCCCCGTCAGGATCCGCCGCCTTCCAGCGCTTCCGGTACGGGTGCCGCCCGTACCCGACGACGTCCGACACCCGCACCCCGCCGGGCGTGGGCCGGCTCTGCGCCAGCAGCGTCACCCGGCAGGCGAAGTCGCGCGCCGACAGCCCCAGCGCGTCGGCGCCGTCGCCCAGCGTCACCGCGCCGCTGTCGGGCCGGTGCAGCCGGGCGAGCGCGCGCAGCAGCGTGGACTTGCCGCTGCCGTTCGGTCCCACCAGCGCGGTCACGTGGCCAGGCCGCAGGGCGATCCGGCCGTCGTGCACCACGGTGGCGCCGTGATAGCTGAGGCACAGCTCCGCCCCGCGGAGAGAGATCTCCTCGGTCATGGGGATAAGGTTAGGCTAACCTTGCTGATCGCGCCACAGGGGGGCGGTGAGAAGCGACACGGTGCCCGGCCGGGGGATGCCGCCGGGGTGTCGTCGCCTCGCCCGGGGGCAGTCGATCCGCACGCGAGCCGAGTGACGAGCCTCGCCGCGTCAAGAGTGTCCGATCCACTAGGGGGCAAGGCATGCGGGCGTACCTGCTGACGGGCTTCGGCGGCCCGGAGAAGCTCGAATACCGCGAGGACGTTCCGGACCCGGAGCCCGGCCCCGGCGAGGTGCGGCTGCGCGTCACCGCGGCTGGCGTGAACAACACCGACATCTGGACCCGCGAGGGCGCCTACGGCGACCTCGGCGCCGGCGACCCGGCGGCATGGCGCGGCGCCCTGGAGTTCCCGCGCGTCCAGGGCGCCGACCTGGTCGGCTGGATCGACCGGGTCGGCGCGGGCGTGCCCCCCGAGCGCGTCGGCGAACGGGTGATCGTCGACCCCGTCCTGTACACCGGCGGCGAGGCGGAGCTGGCCACGTCCGGCCTCCTGGGCAGCGAACGCGACGGCGGTTTCGCCGAGCTGGCGACCGTCCCGGCGGAGAACGCGATCCCCGTCGACACCACGCTCACCGACGCCGAGCTGGCGAGCTTCCCGACCGCCTACCAGACCGCCTACCGCATGGTCGAACGCGTCGCGCTCGCCCGCGACGAGACCGTCCTGATCACCGGCGCGTCCGGCGGTGTGGGCTCCGCGCTGGTCCAGCTCGCCAAGGCGCGGGGCGCCCGCGTCGTCGCCGTCGTCGGCCCCGGAAAACAGGAGCAGGCGCTGCGGACCGGCGCCGACGCCGTCCTGCTCCGCGACGACGTCCCCGCCGGGGAGTCGGTGGACGTCGTCGCAGATGTCGTGGGCGGCCCCGCCTTCCCCGCGCTCCTGGACGCCCTGCGCCCTCTCGGCCGCTACGTCACGGCGGGCGCCATCGCGGGCCCGCTCACCGAGCTGGATCTGCGCAAGCTCTACCTGAAGGAGCTGACCCTCGTCGGCTCCACCGTGAGCACGCACGAACAGTTCGCCGACCTCGTCCGCCAGATCGAGGCGGGCGCCTTGCGGCCGCTTCTGGCGGCCACCTATCCCCTGCGCGATCTGCCCCGCGCGCAGGCGGACTTCGTCGCGAAGAAGTTCTTCGGCAAGCTCGTCATCACCCCGCAGGAGTGACCAGCCGCGGGCACTCCCGCCAGGGGCCGGTGGGCGACGTCTCGCCGACCTCGCCCATCGGCCCGGCTGCCTACGCGAGACGCGTCACACCAGCCAGGAGCCGGTGCACGTGGCCGGGCTCCCACCGAGAATGGACGCCTTCGCGCACGCCTTGTAGAGGCGGCCGGCGATGGCCCGGTGCGCAGGGGAGTAGGTCGTGTTCTTGATCCCCTTGCCCTGGCTGTCCCACTTCCCCGTCTTGGGGTTGTAGACCTGCAGGATGATGCGGTGGCTGTCCGCGTCGGAGTCCTTGGGCGCGCGAGCCCAAAGATAGCTGTACGACCCCCACTTGCCCGAGCGAAGCTGGATCGTGAAGCTGCCCCCGTTGCCGATACGGACCGACTTCGTCTTCAGGTTCCCCACCTTCGTCGCGTACTTCGGCGCCGACGAGCTCCAGTAGCTCGCCGCCGACGCGGGCGTCGTGCTCAACAGGGTGACCCCCGCCACGGCCGCGGCCACGGTTATACGTGCCAGTCGCATGTTGCCCCTTCATGGTGTTCGACTCGCTGTCGTCGAAGACCCTAGAGACCGGCGGTATGGAGGCGGTATGTCCACGCGTACCGGCCCGGCCGGATCTTCGCGGCGGCCCGCACGACCACCTTCCGCCCTTCGTGGAGTGTGACGCCCGCCGCATCGGACAGACCGGCTCGGCTGCGCGACTTCACCAGTTGAGGGTGACGGGCCGCTCGCGTCGTACTCCTTGCAGCAGGTCTTTCAGCAGTACGGCCAACCCGCGTGGAAAGACCCGCTCCGTGGTCGAGTCGAGCTCGGCCACGGTCCACCACCGGTGCCCGAGCCCGTCATCTCTCGTTCCGGGAGCTTCCGCCCTTGAGACTCGGACGAAGAAGTACGTGTGGACGGTGTAGTAGCGGCTCCCCCGGATGGACCACTCTCCCGCGTTGACGGCCACCGGATCGCCCAGGTCTTGGGGCGTGAGGATAAAGCCGGTCTCTTCGTAAGCCTCTCGACAGGCCGCTTCCACCGCTGACTCGCCTGGTTCGATACCACCCCCGGGGAGGTGCCATGCGGGCTCACGGGGCCAAGGGTCGGGTGGGACAAAGCGGAACATCAGCGCGCGGTCGGCAGGGTCGGCGAGGATGACGCGTGCGGTAGGGCGATTCTTGATCATCTGTCCGAGGGTACCTATCAACTCCGTGAAGGTTTCCTGTCACGGCACTAGGCGCCCCTGGGCTCGAACGGTTCGGCGCAGGATGTTCACGCGTACGTGTCCGCACTCGGGGGGAGCGTCATGAAGAAGGCTCCGTTGATGGTCGCGCTCCTAGCCGTGTCGGCCTGCGGTGCGCAAGGTGTGCTCAGCCAGGCCGCCATCGACCAGGCCCTCGGCCAGGGCACTGCTCCGGAGCTGATCTACGTCGTGGATCTGCCCGGGTACGAGCTCCAGGAGCAGTCCGTCGGCGCGGTGGGTGAGGAAGGGTTCGGGGCCTTTTATGTCTCACCGGACGGCAGGCAGGTGCAACTGCGCGTCGACCGTGGCGCCTTCGACGACGCGGTCTGCCGCGAGCGGCCCGTCACCGACGCCGAGCCGGTCGATGCTCCTGTGCGGTGCGCGCGTGATGAGGTCGGCTGGTATCGGGAGGCAGTCGGGCGGCATGAGTACGTCGCCGTCAAGGGTGATGCCTTTGTCCTCCTGGCCGGGAAGGTCACCGACGTGAACCGGGAGACGCTGAAGACGGCGGTAGCCGGCGCCCGTCAGGCGGCCGTGACCACGTCGCCTTCACCATGGCGTAGTCCGGTTGAGCGCGGAGACCTGCCTACGACTGGGGACGGGGCTCCGAACAACGAGGTGGGCCCAGGCGGATGACCGTGTTTATGCCGGGCAGGTGAGAGGGCCGCAATGCCTGGAAGATTGAGAGCTTAGGACAGGGCGGGGGATCCGCGCAGACGGCCCGTCAACGGCGACCCAATCCGTCAATTGCCCAGAGCCGCTAGCGTAACCCGACAAGATCACCAAGCAACTCTACGTACTCAGGATGAAGAGTCCTCATATGGTGGCGTCCTGGTGAAGCGCTTGCTTTGGGCGGGCCCGGCGCCTAAAACACTCCACCTCGCCAAGGGAAAGTGAAGCAGGCGGGGAACCACGTGGGGCGGATGCACTGATCCGGATATGCCGTCACCTTCGGATTTACCGCTCAACGCCAAGGAATCTCTCCGACCAAGGCGATACGCATCCTGATGTGGACCCGTGCTTCCTCTATGAGAGCCTCGCGCGTGTGCTTGCTCTCGCCATAGCTGCGATTCCGGCCCTGGTGAACGGTGTCCCACTTGGTGCGGGCACTTTTCCTAGTGGACGCTCCTTGTTCGTTGCTACCGAATCCGCGCAGGATGGCATTCCAGACAGGTTGATAATTGACACGTAGGCCGTTCTCGCCAAGGTCGGCGTGGACATCAGGCATGCGCAAGAGTCGTGCGGCGAACTCCTCCAGACGAAGTCCACCACCTTCGATTGAGCGAGCGTGCCCACGGACCCGTGACCACAGTGGTGACTTGCCCCGCGTCGCGACACCGGTCGCGCTGTTGTGAGAGAGAGATTGCCCTACGTATACCGGAATGTCGTGGGGGACGAGTGGGGCGTACAGAGGTTCAGTGGTGTCGGTGTAGTAGATCGCGTAGAGACCTGAGCCTTCGAATCGGGGCAATTCGGGCGTCAGAGGTATCAACGACTGAGCCTCAAGCTCGCGGCAGATGACGGAGGTAACGCTGCTCGTGTCGAGCGGATCGTAGTACTTGGGGGTGTAGTCGGACACTCGTCAGACACTACCGCGCGAGACGGGCCTGCTGGGCGATCCCGTATCACGTTGCCTCCCTTCGGGTCTGTTGTAGCGTCGGGTATGGGCTGGAAGATCAAGATCACCCTTCTGATCAGCTTGTAGATCAATAACTCCGCGGTATGCTTTCTCTATGGTTGATCAGCGAGAAGATCCATCCCGAGACCGATCGGCGGTAGAGTTGTTCGCGGGTGGGGGTGGCCTGGCGATGGCCGTTCACCGCGCCGGCTTCCGGCCGTTGCTGTTCAACGAGTTCGCGAAGCGCGCGTGCGAGACCCTGTCGGCTAACGGTGCTCGACGGGTCCCGGAGGGAGAGGGTCCTTGGATTCCCCAGCCTGGTGATGCCTGGCCGCTGGTTGAGGGAGACGTGTGCGGGCTCGACTTTAGGTACCTCGACGGAAAAGTGGATATGCTCGCGGGCGGACCCCCGTGCCAGCCCTTTAGCCTAGGGGGAGTGGCCAGGGGCGATGAGGACGAGCGAAATATGTTTCCCCAGATGTTTCGCGCGATTCGGGAAATGAAACCCAAGGCTGTTATATGCGAAAATGTACGCGGGCTTCTACGTCCTTCGTTTAAGCCATATTTCGAGTACATCCTCCGCGAGATGGAGCTTCCCTTCGAGGAGCGTGATAGTGATGCGTCCTGGCAGCAACATGACGCTGTCCTCAAAGAGCGGATACTAGAGGAGGGAGGAGACCTCTCTCAACGTTATCGGGTCATCATGACCCCCGTTAATGCTGCTGACTATGGTGTTCCCCAGGTTAGGCAGCGAATCATCATCGTCGCCTTCCGCGCTGACCTTGAAGTCGACTTGAATAAGTTCAAGAAGCTCATTGAGCCGACCTATTCTGAAGCCGCTCTCGCTCGGTCTATGGTCGATGGCGACTATTGGGAGCGGCATGATGTTCCTGCCAAAATACGGAAAGAAGTGCTTAAACGCTTGCCTAGTGCGCTACCGCTGGCTGATGCTAAGCGCCCGTGGCGTACGCTTCGAGACGCTCTGGCCGGTATCGAGGGCATTGAGGGTTGTGAAAAACCTCTGCCGGCCGTCCCTTTCGAACTGCTTGACCGGCAGGAGCACTATCTGGGCGGCTTTACCGACCACATCGGCTGGCCGGACGCGAGGATCTATCCCGGACACACGCCTAATGAGTTGGATCGCCCTGCCAAGACTGTAAAGGCGGGTGTCCATGGAGTGCCTGGCGGCGAATCGGTCGTTCTGCTCGATGATGGAACTCATCGCTACATGACTGTCAGAGAGACCGCACGCGTCATGACCTTTCCCGACGATTGGAAGTTGCGAGGACCGCGGGGCGAGAAGATGCGGCAGCTAGGCAACGCGGTGCCAGTCGTTCTCGGGGAGGTTTTCGCGAAGGCGGTTGCGGAGGCGTTGGACGCGGCTGAGAATAAATCATGATGGGAGCGGTTTCAGGCTCGGGGCAGTGGAGAGACAAGCCACCGCCTGAACGAGCGTGGAAAGGACGCAAGGGGCGGAGTAGAGAAGTCGCCTCAGCTGAGCAAGACCGAGCAGCTGGCGGCCGCCAACGCCGTATGGTACATCTAGGAGATGGGCGTTACGCATGTGCGTCCATATATCTAAAACTTCTACCGAAGACCAGGCGTATACGCGCCTATCTCCGCTGGTCGGACAAAGGGCGATCTCCAACGCGATATATCGGTGAGGTGAATCATGGATCGCGGGAGGAGAATCTTGCTCAGGCGTGGCGGATGGCGTCAGAACAGGGTCTCGCCGGTGAAAGAATAGTGTCGAAGGAGAACGCCCGAGAAACTGAGTCGTGGGCCTCCTCTCCTGCGGTCCGTGCCGTGATGCGCGGCAATAAAGGGCGTGACACTCGTCCGGAACTTGCGCTTCGTTCAGCTATCCATGCACTTGGCCTGAGGTATCGTGTTGGCATTCGTCCGCTACCTTTCGTACGAAGAACTGCGGATCTTGTATTCACTCGCGATAAGGTCGCGGTCTTCCTCGACGGTTGTTATTGGCATGGGTGTGACCAGCACTATCGACCGGCCCAGAGGAATCCGGAGTTTTGGACAGCTAAGATCAAGGCGAATCAGAACAGAGACCGTGAAACTGATCGCCTTCTACGGGAGGCCGGCTGGGAGAGTGTCCGTGTGTGGGAGCACGAACCTCCCGATGCTGCTGCTGCTCAAATCGCCGCGCTGCTCAAGCAGAAACGAGCAAGAGCGTGATATCAGAGGATGTCCTCAGATAGCAGGACTCTGAGACGAGATAGAATATAATAGTCATCGCGCAAAGGTTAGTTGGCGCTGCCAGCCTGAGGGCACTACATGTGAGAGCTAGTTATGGCAAGAGTTAAAGAGTTCTTCAGGACACAACAAAGCGCACGAGTACATCCAACCGAGGTAGAGTGTGGCTACCAGCCAGTCCATTCCGAGTACGGAATACTGCTCCAGTTAAGCACTTATGGGTCAGATGCAAGACAGTCTGAAAAAAAGGTCAGTCAGACCATTCAACTAGACCGTCAGCAAGCAGCGAAGCTCGCTGAGATCATCGCGGAGATATTTCCCGATCCATAATTTTAACTACATCGACTCTAGTGCGAGCGCTCTTCTGTGGAATTACGCTAGTCTTTCAGCGTAGCTATGTCGATAGCCTGATCTAAGGGATCCAAGAGAGTCAGAATGGGATCTATTCTTTCCCATTCTCGCATGGGCTCTGTCATCAGTCGAGCCCGGTTAACCTTTATGTGTGACGCTCGATTGCGGGCGTCACTCAGATCATCTAATCGATCCAGTAACTCTTGATCGATGTCGGTCTCTTTAAGTCCAAGAGGTATGAGAAGTTTTTGTAGATCACCACTGTCGATGCCGTGGCTTTTGCGAGATAATTGACCATACGCCTCCTCGACTCTCTCGAGGTAATCGTGATCACGAATAATCTCTGCACGAGATAGGGGAACAGTTCCCGTCATCTTTCGCAAGGTGTACCAGATGACGATGGCGTGGCCTGATCTTGTGGGCTGACCTCGCTTTAGTCTCCGCAACCCTTGCGCCGCCGCACTTCTGCATCGTTCTTCTACAAAGTGCTCGATCGCTGCGCTACTGAGCAGAATAAAGCTAAGTGCCATCGTGTGATCTTGGCGTGTGTATGCACTGTAGTGCTTGCCTTCCGCTATGAGGTCTTGCCTCAGGTCTGAAACAGCCTGACATAAGCTGGTTAGCTCAGGTGATGCCACGGCGGACTAGTCACCTCTAAGCCGGAGAAGATTGGATGCTCGCTGTATGATTGCGAGCTCTATATCAAGAATCTTCTGCACTTCTCCTCCGTAACGGAGAATGCGGCCTGCCGTTGCCTCCTCGGTTTTGGTAGTAGATTTGATGCTATCTTGGAATCGCTGATCCTCTGCACACAGTTTTTCGAACGCCTGTCGTAGTGTGGCAGCATGTTCGCTAACGTCCTCATCGCTAATCTCAGCCGATGAAAATATAGCGCACATGAGATCAAACACGGCGACATTAAATCGGCGGATGTACTCCGATGATTTTTCCGTTTGCTCATAGCGATAGAATGAGTTACTACCGAATACGGCGAAGGTGCGCTCGATAGCTTTTTCGCAAATATTGGCGAGCGCTTGGTAATGTTCAGCTTGGGAAGACCAGTTCTGATTGCCACGCTCGCATGTTTCGTCGAGAAACTGTCGAAGGTTTCCTGTGTAGTCTTCGAGGTGGTCCTGGAAGGCCACGGCTCGGAGTAGCATCTCTGCATCGCGCATCCGAAAATCAGGCGCCTTTAGTCGGCGAGCACGTCTGATCTGTGAGCTAGCCGCAGATCGATTATTTATCCAAACTGTGAAATCGCCAGGAAATAGAGCCTGTCGTAGTTCTTGGGGTGATAGTGGCACGCTGTATTGGTTTAGTCTGACGAAGATTTGGTAGAGGACAGCTGGCTTGCCCCAACTGCGTACGACTATAGTTCTCACTGGCTGGGCGAGGAAATTGTCGAGCCACTCTTGACCGTCCTCAGATTTTTGTATTCTGGCGAAAGATTTCCCTTTGAACTGAGTGAGGAATTGTAGCTTGCTTAGGGATAGTGCTTTAAAATGCTCGTTCGGTGCGGCGAACTGCTTCATTGTTACGAGGCGTTGTTTACCGTCGAGTACAATGAAACGACCCTTATGAGTTCGATCCTCTGCGAGGACGATTTGCGGCACGGGCAAGCCGAGCATGAGTGATTCGATGTAGAGGCTCTTTCGGGTGCCATTCCATGCATCTCGTCGCTGGAAAGCAGGATTTATATCGAAAGTCGTCCCTATTTTCTCCAGAAGGGACTGAACGCTCCAGTCGAGTGTATAGGTCACCACGTCCGCGACGTCTGCTGCGGTCAAGACGTCTTCGCCGAGTTCGTCTTCGTTGATGTCTTCAGCCAGTTCGTCTAGCGACTCTTCGCTCTCGCCGTGCTGGTCCATTGTGTCCTTTATGTCGCTTATATGCACTTTTGGTGCCGAGGGGTGTATGGGAAGTTTAATACCAGACAAAGTTAGTCTGTCATGGCTGCGTGCTCAAGTGATGGCACCCTCCTCCGCACCTAGTGAGCTGGTGGTGAGTCTCGTGGTCACCACTTGGGTTGCTTTCCGTAACTCGGTGGTGACTTCGGGCCGGACTGCAGGTGTGCTCAAGGAGTGGCAGACAGCAGATTGGCACCGCTGGAGCTGACCGCGCACGAACAGACGACCTTGCAGGGCTGGGCGTCACGACGGTCGACAGCACAAGGGCTGGCGTTACGGGCGCGGATCGTGCTGGAGTGTGCGCGGGGCGGATCCAACCTCGCCGTCGCGGCGCGCCTGGGAATCGCTCGTGGCACGGTGACCAAGTGGCGGGCCCGGTTCCTGGCCGCCCGCCTGGACGGACTGAGCGATGAGCCCCGGCCCGGGGTGCCCCGCACCATCACCGACGCCCAGGTCGAGCAAGTGGTAGTGATGACGCTGGAGAACGCCCCGAAGGGCGAGACACACTGGTCCAAACGGCAACTGGCCGCACGGATCGGCATCTCGCCGAACAGCGTCGCCAGGATCTGGAAGGCCTTCGGGCTACAACCCTGGAAGACCGAAACATTCAAGATCTCGCCTGACCCGCTCCTGATCGACAAGATCCGCGATGTCGTCGGCCTCTACCTGGCTCCGCCGGCCAACGCGGTGGTGTTCAGCGTGGACGAGAAACCCCAGATCCAAGCCTTGCAGCGCAGCGCTCCCGTGCTGCCGATGATGACCGGCGTGCCCGAGCGGCGCAGCTTCGACTACGTCCGGCACGGCACCGTCGACCTCTTCGCGGCCCTCGACATCGCCACCGGCAAAGTGGTGGGCAAGGTCACCGCCCGCACACCGCCGACGACTTCCGGGACTTCCTGGCCGACCTCGACGCCATCGTCCCCACCGGCCTGGACGTCCACGTCATCTGCGACAACCTCTCAGCTCACAAGGCACCGGCGGTGCAGCGGTGGATCGTCGCTCATCCCCGCTTCACCCTGCACTTCACTCCCACCTACTCGGCCTGGCTCAATCAGGTGGAGCGGTGGTTCGCCGAGCTTCAGCGCCGCTGCCTGGAGCGCGGGGAGTTCTGCTCGGTCGAGCAGCTCACCACCGCGCTGCAGGACTGGATCGCCGTATGGAATGACAACGCCCGGCCGTTCGTCTGGAAGAAGACCGCCGATCAGATCATCGACCGCATCTGCCACTACTGCTCACGTATTTCTGGACCAGCTCACTAGGCGGCTGTGTGCGGGAGTGGCTTGGGGTGAAGTGGTGGTGGTCCTATCATCCCTTTCGCGTGCCTCGTAAGCTCGCCTCCCCCGTAAGGATTGAATTCCACCTCCGCTCCGCTACACGTTGAGACCAGGGCCCTGCGTACGCGACTCGTGGGGGAGTGGTTTGGTACGTACGGCGGATCACGTACATGCCACCGGACGCGAGCAACTCGTACACGATCGTGCGGCACGAGCAGGTGTAGCCCAGCACCCGCGACCGATACGGCCGCTCAGCCGTCCAGTCGAGCGACATCGCCGGAGTGCCAATGCGTCCCGGCGGATGCGGAGCGAGTTGCGGGCAGTCCCAGTCGTCCGGGCCGATCATGACGACTCACCCAGCAGAACCCAGACGACCTTCCCGCCCGTCCTCGGCCACCGGTACCCCCAACTGGTGGCCACGGCGTCGACCACGCACAGGCCCCGACCACCGAAAGCCTCCTCCTCGGGGCAGCGGAGTCTCGGGGGGCGGCGGCTGCAGTCCCACACCTCCAGGACGACGCCGGCGTCCGCCTGGTGGAGTCCGACCCGCACGCGCCGATAGGACCCGGCGAGCGTCCCGTATACCGCGACCTCGTCCTCGCTGGGATCGGATGCCTTGATGCCGTTCGTCACCAGCTCGCTGATCACGAGCTCGGCGTCATCGATGAGGGTGCCGCGGCCCCACTCCGTCAGCACGCGCGCCACATGTCTCCGTGCGAGGGACACCGAGAGCGGGTGGACCGGCAGTTCGGTGTAGTTGCGCCAGGCCGCCGGCGAAGCGACGCTCATGCCCACCTCCCATGACAGACAGTGCGTCTTGTACGCCTGTGTGGAGTCCAAGCATGCGGATTCGACGGGGCCTATAGGGCTTTCACCTGGTGAAACATGGGCGACAGAAAAAGACACGAGAAACGATATTGCGAGTCGTCGGCTTGTAGCTATACCGTCACGTTCGGTGATATTCGTCGGTTGGGAGGGAGCGGAGTGGACGGCGACATCAGCGGCCCCATGTCTCCTCGGGCCCGTTTCGCCCGGGAGTTGGAGAGGCACCGCGAAGCAGTCGGTCTGTCGCAGATAGCCCTGAGCGTTCGAATGTGCTGCCATACATCCCTCATCAGCCACATCGAAAGGGGGCGACGGGCGCCTACTCGCGACTTCGCGGAGAGACTTGATCAGACATTTCAGGCCGACGGGCATTTCGTGGGCCTCTTTGAGCAGATATCCCGCTCGCCCGACCTTGGCTGGTTCGCCCGCTGGGTGGAGGAGATCGAGCCGCAGGCGGTAATCCTGCAGTCCTGGGATCCGCTGGTGATCCCAGGCTGCTTGCAGACTCCCGAATACGCTCGCGCCCTCATCTCCTCGACCTGTCCCGCGGAGCAGGTTGAGGAACGGGTGCTCGCTCGTACGCGACGAGTGCACTTGTTCGACAGGCCCAACGCTCCCATCTACCTGGCACTGGTCGACGAGAACGTCCTTCACCGGCCACTCGGCAGCGTGGCGATCCTGGCGGATCAGCTCGGCCATCTTCTGAAACTGTCCCAGCATCCGCGCATCACCGTCCAGGTCGTGCCGGTGGCGGCCGGGTGCGTGGTCGGCCTGCTGAGTGCTTTCTCGCTGGCCCGTTTGCGCGGCGGCGCCGAGATCGTATCGACGGACTCGTGGCTGTCCGGGCATGTCACCGGTGACTATGATGCGGTCGCGCAGCTCAAGGTGAGATATGAAACAATCCGAGCGGACGCATACTCACAATCCATGTCACAACGGGCGATTGAAGAGGCGGCGGCTAAATGGGCGAACTCAATCTAGAAGCGGCGGAGTGGCGCAAAGCCGCGGCAAGCGCCGACGTTGGACAGTGCGTTGAAGTGGCGACCAACCTTCCCGGTGTCGTCGCCGTACGCGACAGCAAGAACCCCCACGGCCCCGCGCTGATCTTCACGCCAGGCGAGTGGAAGGCGTTCGTGGGCGGTGTCCAGGACGGCGAGTTCGACCTGGCCTGACGTACGTCGGCTTCGGACGCTCGACTGGGACCACTCCCGGAGGGGTACGCATGGCAGCCTGCTACCGGATGTCCGGTCGGGCTGCCGGTGCGTCGAGGGCGCACTCAGCGGATGCTTCACCTTCGGTCCAGTCCACGGTCCGTCGAGACATCAGTGTCACCTCTGCCTGCTTGGATCGCGTGATCGCCCACGGACGAAGGGATAGGCGTCATGGCGGAGCTCATCAAGCACGTGGTGGTGGATATCAGAAGCGCTTGGAATGGGCCCATGGTGGTCGACCCCACCGTCCTCGCCGGCGAGGATCATGCTCCTTGGGATGAGGAGTGGTCGCCGTCCGGCTTAGATGGCTGGGCGCGAGTGGGACGCAATGCGGTGGTCTTCGACAAGCACACGGACATAGACGCTTGCATCCGGCTCGAACTGTGGACTGACGAACCTTCCATGACGCAACCGATGTGGGATCGCATGTGGGTCGGCGAGATCTACCTTCGGTCGGGGCAGCTCCAGATCCACGATTTTTATGAGGCATGGTCAAGGGGGGACGTGTTCGACCTGGGGCAGCGAGACGCTACCTGGGCCGTACGGATCCAGCACAGGAGACTGGAAAACGATCAGGAGCCGGACTTTCCGCGCGACATTTACCAGGTGGATATCTTCAAGCTGCAGTTCTGGATGCTTGAGTCCCTTCTCACCTGACTGCGGCGTCACAGGCCGATGTTGGCCTTGTCGCCCATGTACGACCCCGCCCCCGGCCATCCGGCTTGGGCCAACTCGACGAACCGGGAGCCGAACCCCAGCCCCGGCAGCTCGACCAGCGGCACGAAACGCACGCCCCGGATCCGGTTGGTGTCGACACCCTCGGTGACGACCCCCAGGGTGCCGCCCACACGGGTGACCTCGAACGTCATGTGGATGACGTGGAGGCCGCCGCCCGGAAAGTTGTCGCACACGTACAGCAGCCGGCCCGCCTCCACGTCCAGCCCGGTCTCCTCGCGCATCTCCCGTACCAGCGCGTCGGCCAGCGGTTCGCCCGCCTCGACCCGCCCGCCGGGCAGTGTCCAGGAACGGGTGTCGGTGTCCTGATCCAGCAGGAGGATCCGGTCGTCCTCGACGAGGATGCCGGTGACGCGCACGATGATCATCTCGATGCCCGCCTGCCGACCAGCAGCAGCAATCCGACGGCGGCCAGGATGCCGACGGCGATGGCAGGCACGAGCGCCCCGAAGCCCAGCCCGGCCGCCACCAGGCCGAACAGCGGCGGCCCGAGCAGTGACCCGAGGCTGCCCGCCTGGGCGACCACGCCGTTGCCGACGTCCGCGTGGTCGAGGCGCTCCAGCACCAGCGGCAGGGCGGCGAAGCCGAGGGCGCCCAGGAAGCCGTTCTCGATGGAGACGATCGCCGCGCCCGCCAGCGCGGCTGACGCCGAGCCGTGGTCGCCGAACAGGAGCCAGGCGGCCGGGAGGGTGAGCAACCCGGTCATGGCCAGGACGCCGACCGGGATGCCCCGGCGGAGCAGCACGCCCACGGCCAGCCCGCCGATCGCGCTGAGCACGGAGATCACCGAGGTCAGGGCGCCCGCGGCGGCGGCCGAGTAGCCCTGCTGCTCGATGAGGAGCGTGGGCAGGAGGACGATCACCGGGAGGGTCACCAGGATGGCCAGGCAGAAGGCCGCGGCGAGCACCAGCGGCCACCACAGCGCCCCGGCCCGGGGGCGCGGGCCGGCCGTCTGCCGTCCGGGCCCTCGCGGCAGGCGCGCCCAGAGGACCAGCGCCATCGCCAGCGTCAGACCGGCGACCAGCGCGATCCAGCCGCGCCAGCCCAGAGCGGAAGCCAGCGCGCCACCCGCGAGCGTGCTCGCCCCGAGGCCCATCGGGACGAACGTGGCCCAGATCGACAGGGCCGTGCCCCGGTCACGTCCGGTGGCCAGGCGGACGACCAGGGCGGGGCAGGTGATGATGATCAGGAGATACCCGATGCCCTCGGCGACCCGGGCGGTCAGCAACCAGCCGAAATCGGGCGCGGCCACGCTCGCCGCGCTCGCCGCCGCGGTCAGGGCGAGGCCCGCGACCAGTGACCGCTCCGCGCCGATGCGGCGTACGAGGTAGCCGGCGGGCAGACCGGCGGCGGCGCCGACGCCGACGACGGCCGAGATCACCCAGCCCAGCTGCGACAGCGACAGCCCGAGCTCGGCCGCCACCTCCGGCCCGACCGGGGAGAACTTGCCGAAGCTCATCGCCGCGACGACCCCGCCGAGGTAGATGACGGCGATCGTCAGCCACGGGGTGCGTCGTGCGGACTCCCCGGCCGGCTCGGACGTGTCCGGCATCGAGGGAGAGTCCATCGGGCTCCTTTTGCGTCGTCGCGGGCACGTCTCCAGGCTCGATCATGGCTCTGCCGGTTGCCCGGTTCAACCCGTTTGTTCCGTTCGGGCTCCGCTTGGATCTCCATCGCACGGAGGTGTGGGCGTCACCGGGTTTGTCCGTACGGTTTCGTCGCTTTTGCGGCAGGGCGCAGAGGCCCTTTCCATCGCCATTCTCCAGGGGCACGATGGAGGGCGTCTTGACCGTTGATCATCACGACGAAACGGAGGACCTGTGAAGATCGCGCGACGTCTCTTAACCGCCGTGTCCGCGCTCGCCCTCGTCATGACCTCGCCCGGCGTCGCGGGCCCCGCTCACGCCGAGCAGGCCGAGCCCGTCCAGGTCAAGCCCCTGTCCGTACGGAGCGTCGCGCCGATGGGCGCCGAGGCCGCGGCGCTGACGGCGAAGGCCCGCGGCGGCCAGGCCAGGTCGGCGCTGGCGGCCCGCCCGGACCGGCCCGCCAGGACGCAGGCCGCGCGGTCCTTCTACGAGCTCCAGCTCAACCTGTGCAACAGCGGCAAGGCGGGCTGCTACGCCGGCGGCCAGTCGATCTACGAGGGCGGCGACCTGATCTACTACCTCGCCCCCGACCTGGTGACGCTGAACGAGATCTGCTCCGTCGACCTGCCCAACTACCTCCAGCCGTCGCTCGCCGAGGCCTGGCCGAACGACTGGACCTACTCCGTCTTCTACCCGGCGCTCGACAAGCCGACGGGCAACCCGATCACCTGCACGAACGGCGGCACCTACGGCAACGCCGTCCTCGGCCGGGTCCCCGCCGCCCTGTGGCAGGGAGCCAACGGCTGGGTCGGCGAGTACACGACCCAGGACAGCGGCAACGAGGTGCGCACCTTCGCCTGCGCCTACGCGGTGGGCGACCACCTGTCCTGCGCCACCCACCTGAGCGCGAACAGCGAGCCGATCGCGCTGACCCAGTGCAAGGCCCTGATGTTCGACGCCGTGCCCTACATCAGGTCGCAGGAGGGCATCTCCGGCAAGACGGTCGTCGGCGGTGACTTCAACCTGGAGTACGACACCTCCGACCCGGAGAACGCGCAGAACTGCGTACCCAGCGGCAACACCCGCAAGGGCGACAGGGACGTGCAGCACGTCATCTTCAGCAACGACTTCACCTTCGTCAGCCGGAGCCTGTACGGGCTGACCTACACCGACCACGACGGCATGCTGATCCGCCTGACCAAGCCGTGACTCCGTTCCGGGTCTGACGGCGAATCCCAGGTGTGTCCTCCGAATGCCCGGCTGCTGTCCTGTCTGTGATCGGAGCGAGAGCGTTATTTTTTTCGCGACGGCCGTTGCTCATCGCAGGAAAATTCAGCGCGAAATCGCAAGGCGGGAGAGGGAAGATGAGAAAAGCGATCTGGGCTGCCGCGATCGCCCTGACGGCCGGTCTTCTGGCTGGTGGGGCGCCCTCGGCGGCGACGGCGGCCTCGCCGACGGACAACGGGGTTCACAACACCAGCACGATCGCCGTCGGCGCCGTCCAGACCTGGATAACGAACGCCTGTGTTTATCGGCAGGGTTGTTACGACGCCCTGATTCCGGCCGGGCGGTATTCGGGCTGGCGGTACACGGCCGCCGTCTACTTCGGGGACAACTACTGCCTGAGAGTCCGCGCCTGGCAAGCGGGAGGTGGTCTGGGGCCCGTGACGATCACCGGCGAGGGGCCCGCGTACTTCGTGTTCAACAGCGTCCACCCCGGCTTCGACGTGCGGGCGGTGCCGATCAACCACGCCGACTGCCACAGTGCGGCGGCGACCTCCAGCGGCGACGCGGGAGAGGTCGTCCAGGCCGGGCAGTGACATAACCGGGTGCGGGACCAGACGTCCGCGTCTGCTGCGAGATCATCACCGGCCGTGGCCGGGTGGCGAGCATGGACCGCCGCCTGGCCATGTGCTGGTGATTCCGCGCGCCCACGTGGCCGGGACGCGTGCACTGCACGACGGTGGCCCCGCCGTGGCTCGAGTTCGTCTGGCAGTACCGCCCGGGAGTCCTCGACGGAGAGGGCCGCAGGCGTCGCCGAAACTTTCTGCCTCGTTCTTGACAATTTTCGGCGGGATATCCAGACTGATTGCCCCAAGTGATCTCTCCTATCGGCGCGGTCATCGCCGGTCTACGAGGAAGAGAAGATGCCTGACAGCGACAGAGGGACAGACCCGCCGGCCCCCGCAGACTCAGATGCTCCGATCTCGAGGATTAATCGCCATATTCCTCATCCGGCTCGGATCTATGACTACCTGCTCGGCGGCAAGGACAACTTCGACGCCGATCGCAAAGCCGCCGAGGCGCTCATTGAGTTGTCGCCGGGCACCCGCGAGGGCGTGCGCGCGCATCGTGCCTTCCTGGGCCGGGCGGTGCGGTATCTGGCGGACGAGGCCGGCATCACCCAGTTCCTGGACATCGGCACCGGGATCCCCACCCAGGACAACACCCACACGATCGCCCAGCGGGCCGTGCCCGCGGCCCGCGTGGCCTATGTGGACAATGACCCGATCGTTCTGGTGCACGGTCGGGCTCTGCTGACCGGTGACCCCGCGGGCATGACCGACATGATCGAGGCGGACCTGCGGCAGCCGGAGAAGATCTTGGACGATCCCACGATCCGGCGCGTGATCGACTTCACCCGTCCCGTGGCCGTCATCCTGGCCGGGGTCATGCACTTCATCACCGACCAGGAAGATCCGTACGGGCTGGTCGAGCAGTTCAAGGCCGCGGTGCCCGGCGGCAGTCACCTGCTGCTGTCGCACATCACGCTCGACTTCGCCGACCAGGTGCGCCGCGAGGACTTCACCAAACCCTACGACAACAGCTCCGCCCCCATGGTGCCGCGCAGCCACGACGAGACGCTGCGGTTCTTCGCGGGCTGGGACCTGGTGGATCCGGGCCTCGTCGAGGTGGTGACGTGGCGGCCGGATCCCGTCGACGACCGGGAACCGATTCCCGGCGGCCATGCCTGGGCCTACGGCGGTGTCGCGATCAAGCCCTGAGGCGCCGAGAGCCAGATCCGGCCAGACCCGTCACAGCCCGAGCCGTTCCCCCCAGCCGGTGAGCGGCAGCCTGCCCAGCTCAGGCCGCTGTGATCAGCCTCCTTGCGCACGCTGAAGCGCACGGGCCCTGACATCAACGGGTGTTCCGGCATGGACGCGTTCGTTGGCTGGATCGGCTCGGGCGGCCTGAGAAGCTGTGACCCATTTCGCTCCTGACGGCCGAGCCGCATCACCTCGTAAACGCCTCTCGACGTTGCCCCGATCCTGGCGTACCGTGAGGAAAATTCTCAATAGGAGGGGCCGTGGTATACGAATTCTCGCTTCCGCCGGAGAAATACGGATACGACGGGTATACGCGGGAGGCGTACCAGAAACGCACGGACGAAAAAATCGAGGCCCACTACAACATCGCCACGTTCTCTTTCGTGCCGAGGCCGGGAGTCACCCCGACCACCGCGGACCCCGGTCGCACGATCAGCAGCACGGGGATCGGCGTATACAGAACGGTGGGAACTTACGTTCAGCACGACGTCAGGGTCAACGAAAGCCACTCCGAATACCAGTTCATCAGACACAGCCTGCCGTCGGTCGACGACGGGGTGTTCCCCGCCCAGTGGGTCCTGTCCTGGGTCTACACCGAGCGTCCGGCCTGCCCGGACGCGTTCTGGGGGAACAGGTACGTGGCACCGGGATGCAAGACGATGATCCAGCAGATGGAGGATCTGCAGCGCCAGCGGAGATGGGACGGAGAGACCAAAGAAGGCTACGCGCTGCGCGATGACCTGCGGGTCGAGATATTCTCCACGTTCACCGAGGGCTTTTCCGAGATCAACAGGGCGGTGGCTTTCAACCCGATCTGGCAGGACGTCCGTGACGATCTGGCCGAGAGGCTCGAGAAGCTCTATGAGGCCGACTATGACGCCGCCCACGACACCGAGGAGTTCGACCAGGAGTGGTATGACGCCATTCCCCGGCTGGCCCGTGAGCACGCGGAGAGAAGCCTGCCGTTGTTGGGTGACTATTTCCTCACGAAGAAGGACGGTGCGACCTTCCGAAAGGCCCTGAACGAAGCGGCGGCCCGGATCGTGTCCGAGTTCCACGAGAGCGACTCGGACGACACGATGGAAACCTGACGTGCCGCGGCACCCGCGCATGCGGCGGGCGTGACCTCAGCATCGTCGGTCCAGGACCGGTACACGGCGATGCTCCGGGTACGTGCGTGGCATGAAAGCCATCAACGTGTGTTTCGGCGTAGACGTGGACGCGGTCGCCGGCTGGATCGGCTCGTACGGGGGGCAGGAGTCCCCGAACGACATCCAGCGGGGTGTCTTCGCGGCCGAGGTGGGGACGCCGCGGCTGCTGCGGTTGTTCGCCCGGGAAGGCATCAGGACGAGCTGGTTCGTGCCGGGGCATTCGGCGGAGTCGTTCCCGAGGCAGACGCACATGATCGTCGAAGCCGGGCATGACGTCGGCGCGCACGGCTACATGCACGAGAACCCCGTCGCGATGTCCGCCCAGCAGGAGGAGGACGTGCTGGCGCGCAGCGTCGAGCTGCTCGACAAGGAGTTCGGCGTCCGGCCGAGCGGGTACGTCGCGCCGTGGTGGGAGATGTCGGCGCGCACCATCGACCTGCTGCTCAAGTACGGGTTCAGCTACGACCATTCGCAGTCGTACCGGGACTTCCAGCCCTTCTACGCCCGCCGGGGCGAGGAGTGGACGCGGATCGACTACGACAAGGACGCCTCGACCTGGATGAAGCCGCTGGTCCACGGAGAGGAGGTGGATCTGGTCGAGTTCTCCGCGAACTGGTATCTGGACGACCTGCCGCCCATGATGTTCATCAAGAACTCGCCGAACAGCCACGGCTTCGTGAACCCGCGCGATCTCGAACAGCAGTGGCGCGACCAGTTCGACTGGGTCTACCGGGAGCTCGACTACGCGGTCTTCCCCATCACCCTGCACCCGGACGTGAGCGGCCGGCCGCAGGTGCTGCTGATGCTGGAACGGCTGATCCACCACATGCGCGGTCACAAGGGCGTGAAGTTCATGTCGTTCGCCGAGGCGGAGAAGGACTTCCGGGCCCGCTACCCGTTCAAGGAGCGGGCGCGGCCGGCCGACGTCCACTGAGCCGGGGCCATACTGGCAGGCATGAGCTGGACCCCTGAGCCGCCGGTGAACGCCCTCCGCGACGGCATCACCCACGGCTGAGCCGGGATGAGCCCATCGCCCGCGCGTCTGCGCGCCCGCATCGACGACGCCCCGATGTCCCGATCGCAGTGGTCGGCGATCGCCGTGTGCGTCCTGCTGAACGTCGTCGACGGGTTCGACGTGCTCGTCATGTCGTTCACCGCCGCGGCCGTCTCCGCCGAGTGGCGGCTGTCGGGGACCGAGCTGGGCCTGCTGCTGAGCGCCGGGCTGGTCGGGATGGCGCTGGGATCGCTGTTCCTCGCGCCGGTCGCCGACCGGACGGGGCGGCGGCCGCTGATCCTCGCCTGCCTGGCGGTGTCGTCGTCCGGGATGCTGCTGTCGGCCCTGGCCGGGAGCGCCGTCCAGCTCGGGCTGCTGCGGCTGGTCACCGGGGTCGGCATCGGCGGCGTCATCGCCGGCAGCAACGTCATCGCCGCCGAGTACGCCAACCGGCGCTGGCGCGGCCTGGCCGTCAGCCTGAACACCGCCGGTTACGCCGTCGGCGGCACGGTGGGCGGCGTCATCGCCGTGGTCCTGCAGAACGCGTCGGGGTGGCGGTCGGTGTTCGCCTTCGGCGGGGTCGCCACTGCGCTGCTCGTCGCCGCCGTGGTCCGGAGGCTTCCCGAGTCGCTCGACTTCCTGCTCACGCGGCGCTCGCCCGGCGCCCTCGACAGGCTCAACGCGCTGCTGGCCGCGATGCGGCAGCCGCCGCTGCGGTCGATGCCCGAGCCGGACGCGCCCGCCGGGCGAGCGCCCGGGCTGCGGCAGCTCCTGTCGCCCGCGCGGCGTCGTAACACGCTGCTCACCTGGGCCGGCTTCTTCACGAGCATGTCCGGCTTCTACTTCGTGGCGAGCTGGACGCCCAAGCTGCTGGTGGAGGCAGGGATGTCGGCCACCGAGGGCATCACCGGCGGGTCGCTGCTCAACCTCGGCGGCATCTTCGGGACGACGCTGCTCGGCCTGCTCGCGGCCCGGTTCGCGCTCCGGCGCGTGCTGCTCGGCTACGTGCTGGCCTCGGTCGCGCTGCTGGCCCTGTTCGTGCCCGCCATGTCGGTGTACGGACCGGCGCTCGCGCTCGGCGCGCTCATCGGGCTGTTCGTCACCGGGGCGGTGGCGGGCCTGTACGCGCTCACGCCCTCGATCTACCCGCCGGAGATGCGGGCCACCGGCGTCGGCTGGGGCATCGGCGTCGGCCGCGTCGGCGCGATCCTGTCGCCTCTGGTCGCCGGTCGGCTGCTGGACGCCGGGTGGGGGCCGGGCGGGCTCTACCTGCTGGCCGCGGCGGTGCTCGCCGCCGGCGGGCTGGCCGTGGGCGCCTTCCGCCTGGACGCGGGCTCGCCCGTACCCGTGAAGACGGAGGCGTGACCGCGGGTCAGGGCAGGCGGTCGGTGCGGTGGGCGGAGAGGCGGGCGGGGTCGGGCCAGCGCACGCCGTGCGCCCAGCCCGCCCGCTCGAACCAGCGGATCAGCCGCGCGCTGGGGTCGAGCTGGCCTTTGAGCACGCCGTGGCGGGCGCAGGCGGGCTCCGCGTGGTGCCAGTTGTGCCAGCCTTCGCCGAACGTCAGCAGCGCCACCCACCACACGTTGGACGAGCGGTCGCGGGTGCGGAACGGCCGGTCGCCGAAGGTGTGGGCGACCGAGTTGACCGACCAGGTGACGTGGTGGACGACCGCGTAACGGACGAGCCCGCCCCAGAAGAAGGCGGTCCAGGCGCCCGCCCACGACATCGACCACAGCCCTCCGGCGGCGGCGGGCAGCGCGAACGAGAGGGCCACGACGGCCGGGTAGGCGGCGTCGAAGCGCCGCACGTCCGGGTCGGACAGCAGGTCGGGCACCCAGTGGCGGGTGCTGGAGCGGCGCCGGGCGGTGTAGAACCAGCCGACGTGCGCGTGCAGCATGCCGCGCAGCAGGCCCAGGCCGCTCTCGCCGTAGCGCCACGGGGAGTGCGGGTCGCCCTCGCGGTCGGCGTACTTGTGGTGCCTGCGGTGCTCGGCCGCCCACAGCGTGACCGGCCCTTCGACGGCCATGCCGCCCGCCAGCATGAGCGCGACCCTGAGCGCCCGGTTGCCGCGGAAGGCGCGGTGGGTGAACAGCCGGTGGTAGCCGACGGCGATGCCGAAGATGCTCACCGCGTACATCACGGCGGCGATGACCAGGTCGCGCGGGCCGATGCCCCAGCCCCAGGCGGCCGGCACCGCGAGCGCGAGGAGCAGCACGGGCAGCACGACCAGGACGACCAGATAGGCGGTGCGGCGGCCCGTGGTGACCGCCACCGTCTCCGCCGCGCTCCGGCGTGGAATGGCTGACGTCAAGCTTCCTCCCTGTGGTGACCCCGGCTCCCCATTCAACGGCGGGGGTCCTGGAGTGCGGCTATGACCTGACAGTGACGACTCGATTACTTTCAGGAGGCAGAACAATGCGCTCCGTAGCCATGAAGAAACGCAGAGGGTCTCCCTAGATTGTGGTTGCACAACGTGATCATTGATGATCGCTCCGGAACCATGCGGAAAGGTCCACGGAATGGGTGCTGTCGGCCAGACGACCACGGGCGGCTATCTGGAGAGGTACGACGAGGCGCTCGCCAGCGCTCCGATGTCCGCGTTCGGGCTGGTCAGAGAGTGGATCCGGAGCGACTGGCGCGGCCTGTTCGCCGAGCTGCGCGAGCGGCGTCCCATCCTCGTCACGCCCGCCTTCACGGTCGTGACCCGCCACGCCGACGTCACCGAGGTGCTCTCCCGTGAGGAGATCTTCTCGGTCCGGGCCTTCGGCCCGCGGCTCGACGCCGCCCTGGGCGGGCCGTTCATGCTCGGCAGGGACGCCACCGCGATGAACTGGCGGGAGAAGGGCCTGATGCAGGTCATGCTCGACCCCGGCGACGTGGCCGGGGTGCGCGAGCTCGCCGGGAACCTCGCCGACGAGCTGCTCGACGCCGCCTCGCCCGGCGGGCGCGTCGAGACGGTCGGCGGGCTGTTCAGGCCCGTCGCCCTGGGGGTGTGCGCCCACTACTTCGGCTTCCCCGGCCCCGACCCGCAGACCCTGTCGCGGTGGACGCGCGCCGTCGTCACCGACGGCTTCGCCAACTTCCACGGCGATCCGGAGATCCAGGCCGCGTCCGTACGAGCCGGTACGGAGATGATCGCCTACCTGCGCGAGCGGCTCGCCGAGTACCGGGCGGCGCCCGATCCGCCCGACGACGTCTTCGCCCGGCTCGTCCGCTCCTCGCACGTGCCCGACGACCGCATCCTGATCAACATGGCCGGGCTGCCGCTGGGCTTCGTGGAGAGCGCGCCCGGAGCCATGACGGAGGCGGTCGAGCAGCTGCTGATGCGTCCGGAGGTGCTGGCGGAGGCCGTCGAGGCGGCGGGGGACCCCGAGCGGTTCGACCGTTACGTCTGGGAGGCGCTGCGGTTCAACCCGTTCTTCAAGCTGCTGCCGAGGCTGTGCGAGCGCGATCACGTGCTGGCGGCGGGCACGCCGCGCGCCACGCCGATCCCGGCGGGCACGTTCGTGCTCGCGGCGCCCGCCTCGGCCATGTTCGACGCCGACGTGGTGCCGGAGCCGGGCGAGTTCCGCCTCGACCGCCCGGCGCACCACCACCTGTTCTTCGGCCACGGTCACCACGCCTGCCTGGGTGTCCATCCGGCCAGGGTCGTCGTGAGCGAGACCGTACGGCGTCTGCTGCTGCGTCCCGGCGTCCGCCTGCTGCCCCCGCCGGAAGGCGCTGTCGAGCGCGCCCTCGGCATCTTCCCCGACCGCTTCGTCGTCGGGCTCGGCACCGAGCGGCGGGAGGGCTGACGATGGCGGGCAGCACGACAGCGCGCGGCGTCGCCTCGGACGGGCTCGTCAACCGGCTCAGGTTCCTGGCCCTGACCAGCGGCCGGCCGTTCTGGGACCTTCTGCAGCGGGTCGATCCGGTGCGGCGCAGGGTCAACGCGACCCTGATCGACCAGGCGATCCGGGAGATGCCGCCGCGGCCGGAGCCGCTGAGCACCATGGCCGGCTACACCTCCTGGGCCTCGCTGACCGACCGCACCTACAGCGGGCGTCACCTGCCCCCGATCACCGTGGCCGACGACAGGCGGCCGACCCCCGAGCGGGCCGCCGAGCTGTTCACCCGCGGCGAGTCCATGATCCACTGCCCGCGCTCCACGGTGCTGTTCGCGTACTTCGCCCAATGGTTCACCGACGGCTTCCTGCGCGGCGACGTGAACATCCCGCGCGACCCGCGCAAGAACAGCTCCAACCACCACATCGACCTCAACCAGGTCTACGGCCTCGACGAGCGGGCGACCGCCGCGCTGCGCACCTTCGACGGCGGGCTGCTGAAGAGCCAGCTGCTCGACGGCGGGGAGTTCCCGCCCTTCCTGTGCGAGAACGGCAAGATCAAGCCCGAGTTCGCCCCGCTGCGCGTCATCCGCTTCGACGAGCTCAGCGACGCGCAGCGCGACACGCTCTTCGCCACCGGCAGCGACCGGGGCAACATCCAGCTCGGCTTCACCATGCTCACGGTGCTGTTCCTGCGCGAGCACAACCGGGTGGCCCGGCTGCTCGCCAAGAACCATCCGCGCTGGGACGACGAGCGGTTGTTCCAGACGGCCCGCAACATCCTCATCGTGCTGCTGATCAAGCTCGTGGTCGAGGAGTACATCAACCACATCACCCCCTACCACTTCCGGTTCACCCTGGACCCGAAGCTGTCGGCGCTGCTGGCGCACGCCCCCTGGCACCGGGAGAACTGGGCCTCGGTGGAGTTCAACCTCGTCTACCGCTGGCACAGCCTCATCCCGTCACACCTGTCCGTGGGCGGGCACGATCTGCCCCTGGCGCAGACCATGATCGGCGGCACGCTGATCCCCGGCCCCGGGCTCGGCCGGCTCTTCGAGGACGCCTCACGCCAGCGGGCGGGCCGCATCGGGCTGTTCAACACCGACCCGCTGCTGCGCGAGGTCGACGCGGCGAGCATCGCCGACTCGCGCGTGCTCGGGCTGGCCTCGTACAACGACTACCGGCGACACTGCCGCTTCCCCCGGGTGCGCCGGTTCGAGCACGTCTCCGGCGACGCGCGGGTCTCCGGCGCGCTGCGCGACCTCTACCGCGGCGTCGACGACCTCGACCTGTACGTGGGGCTCTTCGCGGAGGAACCCGGATCCCCGGACGCGATCCTGCCGCCGCTGCTCACCAAGATCATCGCCATCGACGCCTTCTCCCAGGCGCTCACCAACCCGCTGCTGGCGCCGCGCGTGTTCAACGCCGCCACCTTCTCCCCGACCGGCGTGCGGATCATCACGGCCACCCGCACCCTCGCCGACGTGGTACGCCGCAACACCCCCGAAGACCCGACCCCCCGCTTCGTCAGCATGACCCGGCAGGCCTTCACATGACCTGCCCTCCCGACCCGTCCCCGTCTGTCCCGTCCAGTCCCTCCGAGGAGTCCCCGGTCGGTTCGTCTGATTCGGCCGCCGCGTTGCTGCGTGCCGCTGCCCGGGAGGTGGTCGATGTCGCGGTCACTCTTCGGGAGGTGGCGGGTCACGCTACGGCCGCGCTTACCGACGGCGAGCTGCTGCGTGGCCTGCCGCGCGCTCCCGCCGAGGGCCGGTCCGCCTGCCGTGCGCTGCTGCGGGCCACCACCGGCCGACGCGGTCTCGGGTACGCGCTCACCGGCGGTCCGCTGGTCACCCTGGCCGCCAAGGCGGGCGCCATGGCCGGGGCCGAGAGCCTGGTCGTACGCGTGCTGGCCACGTCACTGCGTCTGCGCATCGCCGCCGTCGCGGTGGACCACCCCGAGCTGGCCGAAGACCCGATGATCGCCCGGCTCGTCGACGCGGCCGCCGCCGACCGCGACCTGGAAGCCGTCCGCGCCCTGCGCGCCCTGCTGAAGGACCGCGGCGCGGTGCGCGGGCTCAGCGGGCTCGCCCCCGTCTTCGGTGAGGTCCTCGCGCTGCGGGCGCTCCTGGACGAGAACCCGCTGAACGACGCCACCGCCTGGCTCATCGCGACCGGCCGGGGCCGCGCCACCGCCGACCCGATCACCGGCATCAGCAACCGTGCCATCGCCGTCCTCGACACGGGGGAGGGCGCCGCCCGCCGGACCGACCTGAGCGACGCCGAGTCCGCCCGGCTCGGCGACCGGGGATCACTGCTCGGGTTCCTGGGCAACATCAGCGTCATCGGCCCCACCGGGCGGATCCTCGTCCAGAGCGTCCAGGGCCCTGACGGGGTGGTCCGGCACGTCGTCCAGGTGCCGGGCATGGCTGGGCTGCTCGACGGCGACTCGCCCCAGGACCTGCTCGGCGCGTTCAGCAGCGCGGTGCTCGACAGCAGCCCCTACAGCCGCGCGCTGGCCAGGGCCGTCGCCGACTACGGGCTGCCCGAGGGGGCCGAGGTGGCGCTCGTCGGGCACAGCGCGGGCGGTGCGGCGATCATGAACCTGGCGCAGGACTCCGGCTTCTGCGCCAGGTTCACCGTCACCCATGTCATCGCCGTCGGATCGCCCGTCGACTTCAAGCGGCCCGCCGACCCGCGCACCTGGGTGGCCAGCGTCACCAATCAGCACGACATCATCCCCACCCTCGACGGGCAGGGCGCGGGCAACTGCTTCGACCTGAACCCCGGCTGGTACGTGGTCGACTACTACGACTCCACCCACCTGTTCCCGCTCTGCCACCGGCTGGAGCACTACATCGACAACCTCGCCCGCGACCTGCCCGAGGCCCGTGACCACATCGACGACCGGCTCGCGCCCTACCGGGGGCGGGTCGTGCGGTCCCAGGCGTACCAGCTGTTCGACCGCGCGCCCGATCCGGCGGGTTTCCCGTTTCTGACCGTGCCGACCTACTCGCTGGACGGGGCTGTCGAGCTGCCGATCAGGTGCCGTCGCGGCAGCGCGCTCACCGCGCTGTTCGCCGCCGACCGGGAGGCGGTGGCCGGGGTGCTGGAGGGGACCGGGTTCGGGCCCCTTCTCGTCGCGGGCCGCGCCCTGGTCGCCGTGCACGCGGCCTGGAACCGGGACACCAGCTTCGGCGGCTACCGGGAGGCGCACCTCGGCGTCGTCGTGCCCGGCCCGTGGCGGTCGCCCTGGCTCTGGCCCGACCTGCTGCGGAGCGCGGGGCGGCGGCGTTCGGGCAGCCTGCTCGTCGGGTCGGCCGTCGACACCGAGGCCGTCCGTGCCGTCGCGGCGCGGCTGTGGGGTGGTGAGACGCATCTGGAGCCCGTCGATGTGCGGCTCGCCGCGGGGCGGGCGCGGGTCACCGTCGGCGATGCCTTCACCCTCTCCGGGAGGCTCGGCCCCTTCCTGCCCGTCGGCGACCGCGACCTGGTCGGCTACACGGCCGGGACCGGTGCCGGCACGCTGCGCTCATGCGTACGGGTCCGCGGCCCTGGACGCCTCCACCCCCTGCCCCTGCTGCGGCTGACGGCCGAACCGGGCTCGGACCATCCCCTGGCCGAGCGGGTGCGCGCCCTCGGGCTCGACGGCGCCAGCCCTCTGCTGTCCCTGTCCTCGCCCGCCCGCCAAACCCTCAGAGACGCCGCCGTCCCCCTGCACCCCCCTGACCGCCCGCCTGTCGCCGGAGAAGTGTCGCCGTCCTGCTGGTGATCCGCCGATGGAGGAGAAATGCCGGTCGAACACGCGGGGCTCGCCGCGCACGCCGAGGTGTTGCGCTCGGACGCCCGCGCGCTCGCCGCCTGCGCCGAGCGCCTGCGCGAGATCGGAGCGCGGCTGGAGGCCGCCGGCGTCGCGCCGCCGTGGCTGCGAGCCTCGGTGAACGCCCATGTCGCCGCCTGCGTCGAAGCCGTCACCGACCTCGACGAGGCCGCGACCCGCCTGCACCGCTACGCCGCCCGGTCCCGCCCTTGACGCGGCATGGCTGCCTCGTACGGGGACGGACTCGCTCGGGGTGGGTCAGTTCGCTTCGTGGACGGCGCGGGCGGCGCTGAGTCCTGATTCGAGTGCGCCTTCGATCCAGGCGTGCCAGAGCGAGCAGTGCTCGCCGGCGAAGTGGACGCGGCCCTCGGGGGCGATGATCGCGTCGTGCAGGGCCGTCTGCTGGTGGGGCTCGAAGAGGGCGAACGCCCCGGCCGCGTACGGGTCGTTGTACCAGGCGTGGGAGACACCGAACTCGAAGTGGTCATAGATCTCCGGGTGGATCTTGGCGACGTCTTCGAGCGCCTGCTCGATGCGTTTCTGGGCGGGCATCGCGCCCCAGCGCAGCGCGTCCTGCCCCCAGGTGTAGGCCGCCAGCAGGACCGCCCGCTCGTCGCCTTCGGCGGGATGCGAGGGGTAGCAGATGCGCCGGATCGGCAGGTCGGTGACCGTGGTGCCGCCGACGATGCCGTCGGTCCGCTCCCAGAACGCCCGCCGCACCTGCAGCAGGATCTTGGTGGAGGCGTTGTAGTTGAGCTCGCGGATGGCGCGCTGCTTGCGGCGGGAGAAGGCGGGCCTGGTCTCGACGTCACGCAGCACGGAGAACGGGATGGCGCAGATGGCGTGGTCGCCGGTGATCGACGTGCGGCCCGAGCCCGTACGGACGTGCAGGGTCACCGAGTGGTCGTCCTGCTCGATGGCCGTCACCTCGTGGCCGAACCGGATGTGGCTTCTCAGCTCGCGGTAGAACGCGACGGGCAGCCGGTCGGCGCCGCCCACGATCTCCTGCATGTCCTCGAACGCCCGCCCGACGATCTCGCGGAACTGCTCGATGACGGCCGCGTTGAGGTTGGACTCGCGGAAGCTCATCACGCCGTAGAGCTCGATCGCCCCCTCGGAGAACCCCCGCTCGCGCAGGAAGCCGCGGATGGAGTAGCGGTCGTACTCGGCGCAGATGCGGTCGAGCGCCTTCTCGCCCTCCAGCGCGTAAAGGTCGTGGATCTCCTGGGTGGCGGTGCGCCACAGATCCTCGTAGGTGCGGCCGCGCTCGTGCTCGGCCAGGCCGAAGTCGACGAGCTGCGGGTTGCGCCCCAGCTCGCCGATGGTCGTCCGGACACCCTGGATGTACGCGAGCGTCCGGGGGTTGTTCATGACGAAGGGGCGCAGGGGCAGCCCGAACCGTTCGCAGTAGGCGAGGGTGAGATCGTGCACGCGGGGTATGCGCATCGCCCCCGCTTCCGCGTACAGACCGGGGGCGAAGTCGCGCAGGGTCAGCACCCGCCCGCCGACCCGCTGCTGGGCCTCCAGGACCACGGGCTCGTGGCCCTGACGCATCAGCTCGTAGGCGGCGACCAGCCCGGCCATCCCGGCTCCGATGACCAGCACGCGCTTGCGCGGCCGGCCACCGGCGCCGAGCCCGCGCCCGGCCGTCGCGACCAGCTCGGCCGGGACGCGGAGATCGTGACGCGGGCGGGGCACGCCCGGCGGGTTCGCTTCCAGGGTGCCACGCCCTTCCCTGACGGCTACACAAGGTAAGGAAGTGACTACCTGAGGTCAATGCCTCTGTCAAGCCGGGCGCCCGGCTTGACAGTCGGCAGTGGTCAGGAAGACTCCGGCTTGCCGTGACGGTGCTCGTGCGGCCCGTCCATGTGGCGCCGGTCCTTCCCCTTCCCCTCGCCCTCGGACTTGGCGCGGATCGCGACGGCGGTGGCCGTCTCGCCGTCCACCTTCGCCAGGACGGAGACCTTCTGCCCGGTCTTCACCGTGTCGATGGTGGCGTCGCGGTTGATCCGGGTGTCGGCGCCGACCGCGTACTCCCTGGAGTAGCCGTCCTCGCTCTTGACGGTGAGCGAGTCCTGGTCGACGGCCGTGACCTCGCCGCGCTGGGTGGCGACGGTGACGTACTCGCCCTCGCCTTCCCGCACCACGAACTCGCCGTGAAGGTTGATCTTGGGGCCGTCCCAGTGCCGGCGGCCCTCCTTCTTGGAAGGCTTGTCGGACGGGCCGGTCGACGGGGACTCGGTGGCCGTGGGGGTGGGGGTGCCCGACGGGGGTGAGGCGGCCGCAGCGGTGGCGACGCCGGCGCCGGTGGCGACGACGAGCGCGGCGGTCGCGGTGAGGAGCAGAGTGCGAGGGAAGCGGCGCTTGGACGGCTCGTTCCCTGCGGTTTCCGGCTCAGTGGTCATGTGAGGTTTCCTCCCCGATGTGCATCTGTTACCCCAAGAGTGCATGCGGCTGCTTAAGGCTGAGTTAAGCGCCGTACCTGCCTTGACCTGCGCTTTAAACTCGGCGGGCATGGCGGAGGATGGCCGCCCCGGCGAAGTAGGTGACGAGGCCCGGGGTCGACAGGCCGGTGAGGCCGTGGTTGCCGGGGCCCGCCATCGCGGCGACGAGCAGACCGGCCAGCACGCCCGCCATCCCGGCGACGGCCGGCACGATCGGCGAGCTGTGCGGATCGGGCCGTGGACCGGCGCGCCGCTCGATCGGCCCGAACACCGCCACCAGGCCGGCCAGGATCAGGGCCAGCGCGAGGAGCCAGGGCACCCGCAGGACGAACCAGAACGAGGAGCCGGGCGGCGGGTCAGGCAGCACCTGCGTCAGATACAGCGCAGCCACGCCCAGCACGGCGGCCGTCATGTGCCACAGGAACACCGTCATGATCACGGAGTTGACCGCCACGACCGCCGTCCACGGGCGCGGGCGGCGCAGCCACCGGTTGACCGGATCGTGCAGCCACAGGGCCAGGCCCGCCTGCGTGGCGGCCACCGCCAGCAGTGCCAGGGTGGGCGGGGAGGTGTTCTGGATCTGCTCTCCGGCGACCCCCACCATGCTGATCGGGTACGGCCCGGCCACCGTCAACACCACCAGGGCGGTGAAGCCGGCCACCGCGAGCGGCAGCCCAACGCGCCGCCCGGACGGCAGGCGCCCGTCCTGCCAGGAGAATCCGAGCTGGTAGACGGCCAGCCAGGCGAACAGGAAGCTGCCGTACGCCGCGAAGCCGAGGACCGAGGTCATCCGCGCCACGTCACCCACACCGACGAGCACGGTCAGCAGGATCGGCACGGCGAGCCCGTACCTGCGGTGCAGGGCGTGCATGAACGGGGTGAGGACCACCACGGCCAGGTAGGCCACGAGGAACCAGAGCGGGATCGCCGCCATCCACACCCCGGTGCCGACCAGCTCCGGATCGACCCCCAGCGCCCGTGCGGCCAGGGCGCAGACCGCTAGCACGCCGAGGAACGCGGTGGTGGGCCGGACGAGCCGGTCCGTACGGCCAAGGATCCAGCTCACGGCGGTGCCGCCGCGCTTCCGGTGGGAGGTGAGGGAGGCCGCGCCGGCGAACCCGCCGACCAGGAAGAAGACCGGCATCACCTGGAACAGCCAGGTCAGCCAGCGCGTCCACGGAACGACGTCCAGCACGCTGCCGCCCCGCAGCCCGCCGTCGTACGTCACGTACACGGCCAGCCAGTGACCTGTCACCACGGCGATGATCGCGACGGCGCGCAGCAGGTCGACCACTCGATCCCGATGCGCCGGTGTGTTCCCGGCCAGCTGCCGCAGCCGTCCCATAGGCATCTGCTTACCCGGGCGGGCAGGGCCGTCACACCGGCGGCGGGTCTCAGGACTTGGGGCGGAACTCCTGTCGGAGCCGCCAGAATTTCTTGCCGGACGCGGTGGTGCAGGCGGTCGCCCCGGAGTAGCCGTACGTGGAGTCGAACCCCGACCGGTTCATCGTCGTGCCTGCCGCGGCCGTGTCGTAGACGCTATCGACCGTGACCGCGACCCGCTGGCCGAAAAGCTGGACGACGTCGTTGCAGAAGTACTCCAGGCGTTTCTTGCACGCGTCGCAGGGGCCGATGTTGCTCACCACGAGGACGTGGATCCTGCCGACATCGGGGAGTTGCGTGCCCTGTCCCTCGATCCAGTCGTAGGCGTCCTGCAGCGCGGCGACTTCGCTGTCACGGCTGGACAGGCGTGCCTCGTCCGCGCTGATCCCGGACGGCCGGGGGTGCGCGCCCTTGCTCGCGGAGGTCAGGGAGTAACGCTCCTCCCCTCCGGAGCCGGCCGCCTTGACCGCCGTCCGGTAGCTGTTCGCGTCGTCGAACGAGACGTCGCTGTCGACCATGACCAGGACCTGGGTGAACAGGCCCTGGTGCTGGGCGTGCACGTCCGTCAGCGCCTGGACGACGACCTGGTCGAGCGGGTCGTGCGAATGCGGGGTCGAGGTGGACATCAGGCCTCCTTGCCGATGCGAGAACCCCAATGTTTCACCGGCGGGAAGGGAGTCAACGCCGCGGTGCCGTCCAGGATTGACAGGCCACATCCGGCCGGCACGTGTATCACGGTGAGCCGAAGGCCCGGCCAGGGCGGGTGAACGCCTGGGCCGGGCCGGCCGATGTCAGGAGGGTCTGTCGTCAGGTGGGGGTGCGAACTGGCCGAAACGGACGTCGCGGGTCCGGTCCTCGTAGGGCGGCTGGGGCCGGCCCTGCGGGGGCGCGGGCTGTCCGTACGGGCCGGCGCCGTGCGGGCCGCTGTGCTGACCGCCCGGCTGGTGGGCGCCGTAGGGACCGCCGCCGTACTGGCCGCCGTACTGGCCGCCCTGGTGGGCACCGTACTGGTCCGCGCCGTAGCCGCCGCTCGCGCGCTGGTCCGCGCCGTACGGGACGTTGTTGTGCTGCGGGCCTGAGCCGTACGGGCTCTGCGCCTGGTGATGCGGGGCGGCGGGGAGCTGCTGCATCGGGTACGGCGACGGCTGGGCGTAGCCGCCGCCCGGCGGGTGCGGAGGGAAGGACGGCGGGGGACGCCGGCGGCCGCGCAGGACCTTGACCAGGATCAGCGCGACCACGAGGGCGACCAGCGCGCCTGCCCCGATCAGCACCCACATCAGGATCGGCCGGGGCGACTGGTCCTTGCCCGCGGAGATCGCCTGCTGGGTGTCGCTGATGTACTTGGCCACGTACGGGTGGTTCGGGAACAGCGCCTGGACCTCGCGGAACTTCGGCAGCGCGTCCTCGTAGTAGTGACGGAAGTAGTCGTTCAGCGCCTCGTTGTACCGGGTGGTCGTGGTGGCCTGGGCCGCCTTGATGTTCTTCTCGCCGAGCTTCTCCTTGACGATGCTCACCGGCAGCACGAAGCTCTCGCTCTCCGAGGCCTCGCCGCCCTCGCTCACGGTGCCGGCGATCAGCATGCCGATGACCTTGCCGTCCTTGCTGAAGACGGGGCCGCCGGAGTTGCCGTGGTAGGAGGGCGCCTGGGTCTGGATGTACGGCACGCCGGTCTGCGTGGCGCGCGTGGCGTTGTACGGGCCCTCGGTCAGCGCCGGCTCCAGCCTCGACTCCAGGCTGAAGAACGCCGTGTTGGTGACCAGGCCGGGGAAGCCGCTGATGTAGAGCGTGTCGCCGGTGCGCACGTCGCCGTCGTCGCCGAGCGGCACGGTCGGCATGTTCTGCTGGCCGTTGACCTTGAGCAGCGCGAAGTCCTTGCCGGGGTAGTTCTCGCCCACCGAGACCAGCTCGGCCGGTACGGCCTTGGCGGTCTTGTCCACGCCGCCGCCGGGCAGGCTCTGCAGAACCGTCAGGCTCTGCTGCAGGCCGCGGATCTTCATGTGGGTGCTGTTGAACGTGACGAAGATCTGCTGCGCGAGCTTGAGGATCTCCTCGTCCGTCTCGATGCCCTGCAGGCCGCTGACGATCCCCTGCGCGTCTTCCTTGTTGAACGTGGCCAGCGCCTGCTGCGCGAACATCTGCGCGAGCTCGGTGTCGCCGACCTGGACGCAGTGCGCGCCGGTGACCATGTAACCGTCGGGGGTCACCCACCAGCCGGTGCACAGGCCGCCGACCTCGGCTTCGACGGTGCGCTCCGGCGAGCTCACGGTGAGGTAGGCGTCCACGTTGCCGGCGATCCGCTGGAACATCCACTTGGCGATGCTGCGCTCGTCCGCGGAGATCTTGCCCGACGTCACGGCGTCGGTGGCCTGCACGGTGAGCTGGTTGAACGCGGCCTGGTTGAGCGCGCTCGACGGCACGGCGACCGTGCCGGTGTAGGTGAGGCTGATCAGCTGCACCGCCGGCTGGGTGCGGGCGGCCAGCCAGGTGCCGACGGGCACGTCGGGACGCTCGTCGGCGCCGTCGTCGGCGACCGCCGGTAGGGCGGGCAGCGCGACCGCCATCGCGACCACCGCGGCTGCGGCGATCTTTCGCAACTTACTGCTGTGATTTCCACGCACAACCGCACATGGTGACGAATCGATCTTGTGGATGACTTGTGGATGACTTGGCGACAGTGCCGCCGAGGGTCACGTGGTGACGGTCACGTCGCGCAGCAGGAGTCGGCTGGCCGCGTAGGCGTGCAGATAGAGGTGGAAATCCTCGGCCTTGGCCTTGGCCGACCTGTCCGCGGTGACGACCGTGGCGACCACGTAATTCTGCGACGGGTTCGTACGGATCATGCCGTAGGCGAAGTCGGCATGCGTCATGTCCCTGCGGGTGTTCACCGAATTGCCCGCCTGTTTCTGCAGCTTCTTGGCCGTGGCCCTGGCGACGGAGGCCGTCGGGAACTCCATCATGACCTGCACCGCTTTCACATGCCCGCGGTAGGCCGTGTAGGCGATCTGAATGGCGCGCTGACACTTGTTCCCGGCCAGCACACCCCGGGCGTCCACCGGGTCGCACGTGTCGTACGTCCAGCCGCCGACTTTCTTGGCCGAGTAACGCACGCCCTGGAACTCGAACCGCCAGTCCTGGAACTCGGTGTGCGCGAATCGCGTCCCCGACTCGTCCGGCGCGGCTGTCGGTTCGGGCTCGGCGGTCGGCTCCTGCGAGGGCTCCTCGGACGGCTCGCCCGACTGCCAGGGCGCCGTCGTGGGGAACGAGGGCGCGGTGCTCGGCTGGGCGGCGGGCGCGGAGCCGGAGGCGTTGACGTAGTAGGCCGCACCGGCCACGCCCCCGCCCACCAGGACCACGGCCAGGCCGACGGATAGCGCGACGATCAGGCCGGTGTTGCGCCTGGGCGGCGGGTCATACGGAGGCAGGTTCATGCCGAATCCGTCCTGCCAGGCCCGAGGGTCGAACTGGTCCTGCGGGCCGTGGTTCCGGTGGCCGGTTCCCCGGGTCTGACCGGTGTTGTCCCACTGTCCGAAGTCGGACCGGGGGAACGCGTGATCGGGGGACGGCTGCCGCCCGTGTCGCATCGGTGGCCGCTGTGGCCGGGAGGCCCAGGGGTCGTCCGGATGAGGCTGTCGAGGGTCGGTCATTGCCCCATTGTGAAATGACTTTTCGCAGTTAATCGGACTACGCCGGTTAATGGCATGGAAGTGAACCGGACCGCCGCTTTCGTGCGTACTACCTCAATCGAGCCGTCTCGCGAACAACGGGATCCTCACTCACGGGGAAAGGCTGAAACCATTCTCCCTATGCGCCTTTCCCCCGTCATCGGCAGCGCGGGCCGCAAGGAGCAGGGCGGCATGCTTGTTCCGCCGGTACATCATCTGGCGGAACAAGCATGCCGCCGGCGAACGGGTCCGCGAGGTCGTGAACAGGGCGGACGTTGCCTGGTGCGGCACGACTAGCGCCAAGGATCGAGGGCGTGCTTGCCGCGGGTCCGGCCGGCTTCGAGTTCCCGCAGCACCCTCGCCCCCTCAGCCAGGGGGTGAACCTGCGGGGTGCCGGGCGTGTACACGCCGTCGGCGATGAGAGCCTCGATCTCGACGAGCAACGACTGATAGATCGACGGGACCGCGGTCGCCAGCGCACCGATGTGCAGGCCCTTGACTTGAACCTGGTGGGTGAAGACCAGGTCGTGCGTGGTCAGGGTGGCGTCGCCGGAAGCGGCGCCGAACACGATGACGCGTCCGGTGAAGGGTTTGGTGACCGACAGGCTGGTTTTGAACGTGGCCTGTCCCACCGATTCCAGGACCAGGTCGACCCCGCCGGTCAGGCGGGTGATCGCCTCAGCCAGATCGGGACGCCGGCTGTCGAGGATCTCGTCGGCGCCGAGCGCTTCGACGGTGTTGTGCTTCGCTGGTGACGCCGTGGCGATCACGCGTGCACCGTAGTGGCGGGCGAGACGAACGGCGGCCTGCCCCACGCCTCCGGCCGCGGCATGAACGAGCACCACCTCACCCGTCTTGATCTCGCCCAACGGCTTCAGTGCCGCCAAGGCGGTAGCCCAGTTCAGCACCAGGCCGAGGGCTTCGGCATCGCTCCAGCCGGAAGGCACGGGCAGCACACCCGCAGTCGGCATCGTCATGTACTGCGAGAATGCGCCGGGGCCGGCTCCGACGACGCGGGTGCCGAGCCGCAGTGGCCTCTCAACGTTCGGGCCAACACCCACGATCTCCCCGGCGGCCTCGAAACCCGCCACATAGGGCGCCTGCGGGCCTCCTCCGTAAGTTCCACGGGTCTGCATGACGTCAGCGAAGTTGACCCCGGCGGCGCCCACGCGGATCAGGTACTCGCCGGGCCCTGGGGTGGGGCGGCGATGATCGGCCGTGAGGGTCAGATCCTCCGGTCCCCGGTGCGACCGCTGGACCAGCGCTCGTACCCGCTGCTCAGCGGTGTGCTGCTCGTTGATCTCCATGCGCCGAAGGTAGGAGCCTCACACTTACGTCAGGGTCAAGTAGCTGTCAGAGATCAGTGCGGCAGGCTTCTCGAAGGTAGGCGTCGAGTGCCGCCTGCTGATCGCTGAGAATCGCGATGCGCGCGGCGAGCCGATCGCGATAGCTCTGCACCTCGTGCAGGAACTCCGCGCACACCACGCCGGTGCCGGCATCGGGTCCGTCGGTGAGGCGGGGCAGGGCTTCCCTGATCAACCGTACGGGCAGCCCGGACTCCAGCAGCGAGCGGATGATGAGCACCCGGTCGATCGTGGACTGGCAGTAGTCGCGGAACCCATTGCTGAATCGGCCAGGGACGATCAAGCCCTCATCCTCGTAGTGCCGCAGCGATCTCACACTCACACCGCTGACCCTGGAGGCTTCGCTGATCTTCACACTCGGAGACAACACCCAGGAGCACCGCGGTCTTCCAGCGATCACCACGACGAAGTGCACCGCGCCGGGATCAGCGCACGTCACAACAGGGCGAACGTCGCCTGATGCGGCATTAGGGCTGTCGACGCGCGCGCAGGTGGTGACCGGACCGTCCACACCAAGACCGTCAACACCCCCTGGCAGCACGAGACCGCCTCCCGCACCCGCTCCTGGGGCACCTCCGCCGCGGTCCTGACCGGCGTCGCCACCACCCGCACCTGGACCGCCATGGACGGCGGCGGGTGGCGGCAGACCCGCACCGACACCGCCCACGACACCGTGACCGGCCTGCCGACCGAGGTCGACGACCAGGGCGACACCGCCCGCCAGGACGACGACCTGTGCACCACCACCACGTACGCCGTCAACGACGCCGCCTGGATCCGCGACCTGCCCCCCCGCGTCGAGACGGTCGCCGCCCGCTGCTCCGCCACCCAGGCCGGGCCGGACGGGATCGTCTCCGACGTCCGCACCTTCTACGACGGGGGCGCGTTCGGCGCCGCGCCGAGCAAGGGAGACCCAACCCGGGTGGAGAAGATCGCGGCGCACGACGGCACCGGGGCGACGTACGTGCCCTCCGTCCGCACCGCGTACGACGCGTACGGCAGAGTCACGGCCGTCACGGACGCGGCCGGCCACACGACCACCTACACCGAGACGGCCGGACTGACCACCCGGACCGTCACCACCGGACCGCCCGTCACGCCTGGGAATCCGTCGAGCGCGCACGTCACGATCGAGACCCTCGATCCCGCCCACGGCCAGGCCACCGCACGGACCGACCCGGCCGGCCGCACCACCAACCTGACCCACGACGCGCTCGGCCGGCTCACCAAGGTCTGGCTACCGGGCCGCGCCACCACCGACACCCCCGACATCGAGCACGCCTACCAGGTCGCCGAGGGGAAGATCGGCGCCGTCACCACCAGGACCCTGACTCCTTCCGGCGGTCGGCGCGTCACCCTCATCACCGACACCTTCCACGACAGCCGAGGCAACGTCGCCCGCACCCATGACGTCTATTACGCCGAGGGAGAGCCGGAGGCCGCGCTCTTCGGCGTCGCGACGCCCGGTGACGTCGAGGCGCAGCTGACATTCGCCTACGACGGGCTGAACCGGGAGACCCTGCGCCGGTTCGTCGTCGGCGGCAACGACGTCCAGGAGAAGTGGCGCACGGTGACCACGTACGGCGGCGACTGGGTGGCCGTCGACCCGCCCGACGGCGCCACCCCCACCGTCACCGTCACCGACGCCCGGGGCCGCAGAACCGCTCTGCGCCAGTACACCGACGCCCGGGGTCGCGCGGTCGTCAGCGCCTACGATCCGCTGGGCCGCGCCACCGAGGTCCGGGAGAGCTCCGCCACCGGCAGGCTGGTGGCGGCTCGGACCTACGACACCGTGCGGAAGGGCGACCTCGTCACGCAGACGCGCTACACGGACGGCCACCCCTACACCGAGCGGATCGACGCCTACGACCACCAGGGCCGTGCCGTCAGATACACCGTCGTCATCCCGGAGACGGAAGGAGCCCTGGCCGGAAGTTACACCTTCACCACCGCCTACAACCCGGACGGCACGGTCCGCACCCAAGGCTTCCCGGCGGCAGGCGGTCTGCCCGCCGAGAGCGTGACCACCACCTATGACGAGCTGGCCCGAGCCACCCGCCTCACCGGCAGTCTCGGCACCTATGTCGGTGGGACCGTGTACTCCGCGATCGGCGACCCTCTGCAGTACGAGCTGACCACCGGCGGCAAGAAGGTGTGGCAGACCTTCACCTACGAGTACGGTTCGGGCCGGCTGGCCACCGCCCGAGCCGAGCGCGAAGGCATGACCGGCGCGGACCGCAACGCTACCTACACCTACGACCAGGCCGGGTCTTTCACCTCGATCTCGGACGTGTCCCGGTCGGGCACTGATACGCAGTGTTTCGACTACGACCACCTCCAGCGCCTCATTCAGGCGTGGAGCCAGGCCACGCCCGGCTGCTCGGCGGTCCCGGCGGTCTCCGCCGTCGGCGGGCCGGCGCCCTACTGGCACAGCTACTCCTACGACGCGACCGGAAACCGCACCCGGGAAGTCCGGCACGGCATCGGCGGCGAGACCGACACCGTCAGGTCCTACGCCAACGCGCCCGCTGGGCAGGGGCACCAGCTCCGCTCGGTCTCCCAGACCGGTGGCGCGAGCCCCCGCACCGAGACATTCGACTACGACGCTGCCGGCGGCGTGACGCTGGGGGTGGACGGTCAGGTGGGGACCGCGATGCGCGGTGACGGCTCGACGGGCCATGCCGAGACGTCCGCATCGGTCGTCGACACATCCAGGACGTACGCGGTGGGCGCCTGGGTCAGGCTCGCCCACACTGACGGCTTCGCTACCGTCGTCAACCAGGACGGCGACGTGGTCAGCGGCTTCTACCTGCAGTACGTCAAGGACGAGAACCACGGCGTGCCGCAGGAGGAGAAGCCCTTCACCGTCACCTGGAACGCCACCGGCCCGATGGCCATCGGCCGCGCGAAGCACAACGGCGCCGCAGTGGACTTCTTCCCCGGGGAGATCGACGATGTACAGGTCTACGACCGCCTGGTCAGTGCGGAGGAGGCCGCAGACCTGTTCACCCGTCACCCCGTGCTCTCCGGCCGCTGGACGCTCAACACCGACGGGCAGGACGGCGTCGGCGGCTGGCAGGTCGAGATGCCGGGCTCCGACGCGTCAGGCGCGGTGGCTCAGCGGGCGGAGCACTCCGCCTATCAGAGCCAGCTCGACTGGGACCATGTGGCCATCGTGTACGACTCCTTCGCGGACGTCCTGCGGCTGTATGTCAACGGCTGGCTTGAGGAGACCGAGGAACGGGTTTCGGCTCGCTGGCACACGATCGGCTTCGACGCCACCGGCCCGCTCCAACTGGGCCGTACGAAGACCGCGGGTGCCTGGGGCGAGCACTGGCCTGGCGTGATCGACGACGTGTGGGCCTTCTCCGGGGTGCTCACCCAGGAGCAGATCCAGACGCTCGCGGGCTACACGGAACTCCCGTCGGACTCGCCTTTCTGACTTTGGGTGAGATGGCGAATCATCGGTAAACAGAATGGATCTGTAATCGGCGTAAGAATGAACCGGGCGTGCCTTTTGGCGCCGGTCCGGTCAAGCCGGGGCGTGCGGCGGTTCGCCGTCATTCGGGGCCGGAGCCGCCACCTTCTCCCGGAAAGCGCGCAGTGCCGCGGCGCCCACCGCCTTGTCCTGCTCGCCGTTGCCGCCGCTCACGCCCACGGCGCCGACCACCTGGCCCTCGTGCACGATGGGGAAGCCGCCGACGAAGACGGCGAACCTGCCGGGGTGCATGTGGCTGATGCCGAAGGCCTCGTTGCCGGGCAGGGCGGGGCCGTTCGGGGGTTCGTTGAAGAGGTGGGTGTCGCGCTGGTGGCCGGCCGCGGTGAAGGCCTTGGCGATCGCGATCTCCACTCCGGTGAGGCGGGCGCCGGTCATCCGGTGGAGGGCGATCGGATGGGCCCCGTCGTCGGCGACGCAGATGGTCTGTTTGACGCCGATGCGGCGGGCCTCCTGTTCGGCGGCCTCCAGCATGACGAGGGCGTCCTCAAGGGTGAGGCGGAAAACCGTGTGCATTGCCTTTTCAGCTCCTGCCCGCATGAATATTCCGGCCGTCTGACAAGAGAAAGCGGCGCGACGCCATTTACCGGCGACCCGCGGTCCCTGACATCGGGCTATTGCCTTCCGTTCCCCCGAAATGGAAAATGAGGGAAATCCGTCCTCCCTCCTCACCCGTGACTCGCGGCGACTCCGTTGACACCGTCAGTCTCCGAGGGCCGGTGGCCCACGGCTACGTACACACTGCCGAACCGGCGAGACAGGATTTGGGCACATGGCACAGACGTCCCCCAGCAGTGTCGACCTGATCGATGCCCAGGACCGTGACCCCAGTGGGCAGATCTCCCTGCGAGCGCTTCTGGCCGAACCTCTGCTGCGCGGCCGGGTCATCGCGGGCACGGCCGGGCTGAGCCGGAGCGCGTCCTGGTGCCTGCCGCTGTCCGAGCTGGGGGAGGCCGGGCCGGTGTCCTCGCCGGACCTCTCCGGCATGGTCGTCCACCTGCCCGCGGACGCGCTGGCCGAGCCGGACGAGGCGTGCGCCCTGGTCGCCGACCTCGCCCGTAGGGACGCCGTCGCGCTGCTGGTCTGGCCGTCCCCCGAGGGCCGCGTCCCGGACCTGACCAGGGCCGCGCGGGCGGCCGAAGAGGCCCGCATCCCGCTGCTCGTGCTGCCGGCGGAGGCCGACTACCGTGCGGTGAGCCGCCTGGTGGGGCAGAAGGCCCTGGCCCAGACCTCTCACGTGCTGGAGTACGGCTCGCGGGTGCACCGCACGCTGGCCGAGGTGCTGGCCAGGGGGTCGGGAATCCCGGCCATGGCGCGGGCGGTCGCCGGGCTCGCCCGCTGCCCGGTCCTGGTCATGGACGCCGACGGCGAGACCCTCGTCTGCGCGGGCTTCGAGCCGGGCGCCGCCGGTCTGGCCGCCGAACCGGCCAGGATCGCCGACCTCATCGCCGAACGCCTGCCCGACCTGAGGGAGAGCGACGACTGCGCCCGGACGCTGACGGAGCTCAACCTGCGCGAAGGCGAGCTGGACGACCCGGTTCGCGTCCTGATCGCGCCCATCGTGGTGGGCGGCGACCTGTACGGCAGGCTGGTGCTCGTGGAGAACGTCTGGCCGCCGGACGCCCACGACCTGGCCCAGCACCGGGTCATCGCCGAGCACGGGGCCACCCTGACCGGCTCGGAGATGTTACGCCAGCGTTCGGTGCGGGCCGCCGAGGAGCAGGCCAGGGGCGACTTCGTCGAGTCGCTCGTGCACGGCCGCTTCGCCGACCCGCACGAGCTGGAGGCCCGCGCCCGCCACCACGGCTTCGACCCGGAGGGCCGCTACGCGGTGCACGTGCTCACGGCGGGCGCCCTGCTGCCGGCCGGCCGGCGCGACCAGCGCCGGGCGGGGGCCGTGACCCGCATGGTCCAGGTGGTCGAGCCCTCCGACACCCAGCGGACGCTGGCCGCCGCGATCGGCCCCTTCATCGTGGTCATCCGGCAGGTCACCGGGGACGCGCTGGCCGGGCAGGCGTCCGTGGCGCAGTTCGCCGGGCAGCTGCACCGGGCACTCCGCCCCCACCTGGGGGACGACCTGCGGCTCACCCACGGGCGCGCGGGCCGGGGCGCGGCGGGGGTGGCGGCCAGCTACTACGAGGCGCGGGTGGCGATGGGGCTGGCCCGGCACACCGGCGCCGCCCCCGTGTGCGGGTACGACGACCTGCGCGTCCACGCCGCACTCAAGGACGTGGCGGCCAGCGTCGAGGGGCGGGCGTTCGCCAGGGAGATCCTGGACGCGCTGCGCCGCGTGCACAGCCAGACCGGTGACCTGGAGCAGGTGGTGCTCGCCTACATCAGGTCCGCGGGCAACCTGAACGCCGCCGCCCGGACGCTGAAGCTGCACCGCAACACCATGCTCTACAAACTGGACCGGGCCTCCAGGGCGCTGCGGATGGACATCCGGTCGGCCGACGCCCAGTTCATGGTCTGGCTCGCGCACCACATCGACACTCTCGCGGCGGTCACCGGCGCGCTCTCCGACGAGTTGTCCCCGCCCGTCGACTCCGTCGAGGCCCTCTGACGGCTCAGCCCTGGGCGGCCTGCCGCCGGCGCCTGGGCCCGTCCTGCTCCTTGGCGTCGCCGGGAAGCAGGACGAAGATCTCGCCGTTCTCCTCGCGCACCGGATACACCCTGATGGGCTGCGTCGCGGGCGGCAGGATCGGCTCGCCTGACTCGTAGTCGAAGACGCTGCCGTGGCAGGAGCAGAGCAGCCCCTCCTCGGTGGCCCGGCCGGAGGAGAGCAGGCAGTCCAGGTGGGTGCAGTAGTTGGACATGGCGTGGACCCGGCCGTCCCAGCGCGCCACCGCGACCTCCACCTCGTCCACGAAGAATCTGCGTACGAGCCCGTCGGGCACCTGCCCGGACCGTGCGACGCGCCGGTATTCCATGGTCTCTCCTCAGAGCAGGTCGATCAGGTCGGTGTCCTCGTCGCGGAGCGCGGCGGGGTCGGGTGCGGCCCCGGCCGCCATGAGCTGCCGGGCCGCGGACACCTCGGCGCCCCGGTCCATCCCGAAAGCGGCCTTGAGCACGCCCTTGCGCAGGTAGAAGGCGACGAAGTCGAGCTCCTCGGCCGAGCCGCGCACGACCAGCTCGTCCCAGCCCTCGGCGTGTCCCGCGTACTGCAGGTCGCGGCCGAACTGCTCCGACCAGAACCAGTGCGGGGTCGTGTACGGGACGTCGCGGCCGAGGATGTTCCAGGCCGCCGCGGCGCCCTGGCCGCTGGCGTTGTCGAAGTGCTCCACCCGCACCGGCCTGCCGGCCAGGGGATGGAAGGCGCGGGCGACGTCGCCGGCGGCGTAGACGCCCGGCACGTTCGTCCGGCAGTACTCGTCGGTCAGGACCCCGTCGTCCAGGTCGATGCCCGAGCCGGCGAGCGGTTCGACGTTGGGCACCATGCCGACGCCCACCACCACCACGTCGCCCTCGACGATCCGGCCGGCGCTGGTCCGCACCACGGCGACGTCCGGTGTCTCGGCGTACTCCACGACGCTCTCCCCGGTGCGCAGCGTCACCCCGCCGGCCCGGAGCAGCGCGGCGCACACGTCGCCCGTCTCCTCGCCGAGCACCTGCCCGAGCGGGTGGTCAAGGCGCTCGATCACGGTCACCGCCGCGCCCCTGGCCCGCGCCGTGGACGCCACCTCGGAGCCGATGAACCCGGCTCCGACCACCACGACGCGGGCCCCGGGCCGCAGGTCGGCGCGGAGCCGGTCGGCGTCGGCCACGGTGCGCAGGTACCGTACCCGGTCGCCGGCCACCCCCGGCAGCGCGCGCGGCCGCCCCCCGGTGGCGATCAGCAGCGCGTCGGCCGCGGCCGTGGAGCCGTCGGCGAGCTCCACGGCGCGGTCCGCGCCGCGCACGGCGGTCACCGCGGTGCCCAGCAGCAGCTCCACCTCGTTGGCCGCGCACCATCGCGCGGTCAGCAGGTCCAGCCCCGCCCGGTCCACCTCGCCCGCCAGGTACTCCTTCGACAGCGGCGGGCGCTGGTAGGGCGGTTCCGGCTCGGCGCCGACGAGCGTGACACGGCCATCGAAGCCCAGCCGCCGCAGCGTCCGGGCCGCCACGGCGGCCGTCTGCCCGGCCCCGGCCACCAGCACCGACCGGATCACCGGCTCTCCTCCGCCGTCAGCGCCCGCGGCCGCGGGTCCACGTAGACCACGCCGTCGTCGACCCGTACGGCGTGCACCGGCTGGCACCGGTCCTGCCCGTCGGCCTCACCGGTGCGCGGGTCGAACGACCACTGGTGGCCCGGGCAGATCACCCTGCCGTGCAACAGCGTGCCCTTGCTGAGCGAACGCCGCTTGTGCACGCAGGTGTCGGCCAGCGCGTACACCTCGCCGTCCACCAGGAAGAGCGCGATCTGCTCGGCGCCCACCGTGACCAGCTTGCGGTTGCGCCGCTCCAGCTCGCGGAGCGAGGCGACCTCCACCCACTCGGCCGGCGTGCTCACTCCGCGGCCACGAGGTCCGGCCGGACGTAGTGGTCGTACAGGCCCTGCGTGTACGAGTAGCGCATCTCGGCGCCCCACCGGCACATCCGCAGGCACCGCTGCTGCAGCTCCGGCGTGTCGGCGTGGTCGAGCACGATCTGGTAGCCCCGCTCGCCGTGCACCTCGTCGGAGGTGATGTGCAGGTCGAAGAACTCGATCTCGTCCTCGCTGAAGCCGTAGACCTCGCGCAGGGGGACGATCTGCTTGCGGTAGATGTTCGGCACCTGCGACTCCAGGCCGACGACCAGCGCGGCGGTGGCCACCACGAAGTGCTCGCGCATGGCGACCGCGTAGCACCACGACTGCAGGCCGCGGGTGATCGGGTTCGCGTTGTCCGGGTCCTCCACTCGCTCCCGGGTGGTGCCGCACGCCTCCGCGAACTTGATGAGCAGGTCGGTGTGCCGGATGTCGGCCAGCTCCTCCTCGTACATGTTCTGCAGGGTGAAGTCCTTGGCGCCGGTGTACTGGTCGGGGGTGTTGGCGTAGACGTAGGCGAGGTAGTCGGCGAACGGGCCGACATAGTGGTAGTGGTTCTCGGCCCAGCGGGCGAAATGCTCCCGCTTGAGCTTGCCCTCCGCCCAGGCGACGCTGAAGTTCGCTTTCGAGGCCTGCCGGCCCTTGATCGCGTTCTCCAGGGCCGAGCGGAAATCATCCCGCGACAGCAGTTCCGGCATTTCCGGTCTCCCTTTCCCCGAGACGGCTTTTCTCGTCTCACAGTAGGAATTCCGCGGTTCGTTTCGTACGGTCAACCGGCACAGGGAACCGCCGATTTCGTGTGCACGTTGCACGGCTCATTCGAGCGCGGACAGATAAACGCTTTTCTCCTGCGTGTAGAAGAGCATCATCGTGGGCCCGGCCTGCTCCTTGAAGGTCTGCGTCCCGGACTCCTTGAGCCCGCCGAAGGGCACGTTCATCGCCATGCCGGTGGTCGGCTGGTTGACCTTCACCAGCCCGGTACGGCTGCGCCTGGCGAAGTCCAGGGCCCGGCCGAGGTCCCGGGTGACGATGCCGGAGGCCAGGCCGTACTCGGTGGCGTCGGCCAGCGCGAGGGCCTCCTCGAAGTCGGCGGCCCGCTGGAAGGCCAGGACCGGCCCGAAGATCTCCTCGCGGGCCAGCCGCATGTCCGGCCGCACGCCCGCGAACACCGCCGGGGACACGAAGAACCCGCGCTCCAGGCCGTCACCGGTGAGCCTGCGGCCCCCGGTGACGAGCTCCGCGCCTTCCTCCTGGCCGGCGCGCACGTGGTCGAGCACCTTGGCGAGCTGGAAGTCCGCGGCGAGCGGGCCCATGTCCACGCCCGGCGCCCGGCCGTCGCCGACGGTGCGTTCCCCGGCCAGCTTCGCCACCCGCTCCAGCAGCGGCTCGTACACCTCGCCGAGCGCGATCACCCGGCTGGTGCCGGTGCACGCCTGGCCGCTGAGCCCGAACGCCCCGGTCGCGATGATCCGGGCGGCCCGGTCGAGATCCGCGTCGGGCAGCACGACCACCGGGTTCTTGCCGCCCATCTCCAGTTGGACCCGGCGGGACGGGCCGGCGGCCGCGTGCACGGCGCGGCCGGTCGCGGTCGAGCCGGTGAACGTCACGGCTCCCACCCTGGGGTCGCCGGCCAGCGCCGCGCCCGGCTCGGGGCCGCCGTGCACCAGCGCCAGCGCGCGTGACGGCAGCCCGGCCGCGAGCAGCGCCTCCACCAGCCGCTGCGCCGTCAGCGGGGTGAGCGGCGAGGGCTTGAACACCACGCCGTTCCCTGCGGCGAGCGCGGGACCGATCTTCCTGGACGGGATGTTGAGCGGGAAGTTCCACGGCGTGATCGCGCCGACCACGCCGACCGGCTCCCGCCAGGTGTAGACCAGGGCGCTGCCGGGGGCGGCGTAGGTCTGACCGCTCATCCGCACCGCCTCGGCGGCGTGGAAGCGCAGGTTCATCGGCGTCCGGCGGGTCTCCACCGACGCCTCGGCCAGCGTCTTGCCCTCCTCCCGTACGATCTCCGCGGCCAGTTCGGCGGCTCGGGCCTCCAGCAGGTCGGCGGCCTTCTCCAGGACCCTCGCCCGGGTCTCGGCCGGCGTGGCGGCCCACTCCGCCGCGCCCCCGGCCACGGCCGCCACGGCGGCGTCCACGTCGGCGGCGGAAGAGTCGGGGAACGCGCCGACCACGTCGTCGACGTCCGCCGGGTTGCGGCGGGTGAACGTCTCACCCGAAAGCGCGGGCACCCACCGGCCCCCGATCAGGTTGCGACCCTCGTACGCGCTCACCGGCGCACCCCCTCGGGCACACGCCGGGAAAGCGCGTCGGGTGTGGCGTTTTGCGGGATGAGGGCGGTGGGTGCGGTGTCTTGCGCAGTGGGGGTGTCGGGTGCGGCGTTCTGCGTGGTCGGGGGGTGTTGGGCTGCTGCGGTGAGTTCGATCTCCACGGGGGCGCCGCCTGGCAGGGCCCGTACGCCTACCGCTGTGCGGGCGGGGATGCCGAGCGCCGGCGCCGTACGGGCCAGCGCGGCGGACGCGCCGTCCGCCACCGCCGACAGCTCCGTGAACCCGTCCACGCAGGCGATGAAGACGCTCAGCCGGAGCAGCCCGCGCAGCCGGTCGAGCCCGCCCGCCGCGCCCGCCACCGCGGCCAGGGCGTTGCGCGCGGCCAGCCCGGCCGCCTCGGCGGCCGCGGCCGTATCGACCTCGCCGCCGACCAGGCCGGTCACGGTGAGCGTGCCGTGGTGCCTGGGCGTCATCCCGGCGCTCACCACCAGCGCCGAGCAGGGCACGTACCCGCGTCCCCGGCACGGCGGGTGCGGCTGGCTCACGGCGGCCGCGTAGGCCCCGCGCGGGCACGGCACCTCGGGGAGCTCCTCCGGGATCGCTCCGTCCGTTCTCCTGTCGGTCTCAGACACCGAGAGCCACTCCGTCCTGTCGCGGATCCGCCGCGCCGAGCAGCGCGCCGGACTCCTCGTCGATCGAGATCACCAGGGCGCTGCCGCCCGCCCCCCACGCGCCCTGCGTCCGGACCTCGTGCCCCAGCCCGGCGAGCCGGGCCAGCGTCCGCCGCCCCAGCCGGGTCTCGCACCGCAGCTCGTACGGGCTGCCCAGGGTGTCGGCGTCGCTGCCGGGGTGCACGGTGAACCGGGGGGCGCCCACCGCCCGCGCGGGGTCCGCCCCGTGGTCGAGGAGGTGGGACAGCAGTTGCGTGTTCCACTGCACCTGGCCGTCGCCGCCGGGCGTGTTCCCCGCGTGCCGCAGCCGGCCCGCGTCGTCGGTGACCAGCCAGGCGTTCAGCGTGTGCAGCGGGCGGCGGCGGGGAGCCACCTCGTTGGGGTGCCCGTCCCGGAGGTACGCCCCCCGGCCCAGCCGGTTGTTCAGCACCACGCCGGTGCCGGGCACCGTGACCCGGGCGCCGAACGTGAAGGCGAGCGAGTGGATCAGGCTCACCGCGCGCCCGTCGCCGTCCACGGCCACCACCGAGGTGGTGTCGCCCGCTGCGGGCACCGCCGGGGCAACCGGGTCGGGCAGCCGCCCGGCGGCGAGCAGCGCCCGGCGGGCGGCGATCTCCCGAGGCGTCAGCAGCTCCCGCCATCCGTCGTCGCCGTCGCCGCAGCGGGCCAGCCGGTCGGCGAACGCGAACCGCGCCGCGTCCGCCGCCCAGTGCACCGCCTCAGCCGACAGCCAGGGCAGCTCCGCCAGCGTGCCGTCGCACATCCCCGCCTGCTGGAGCACCATCCACCCGGGGGAGGGCGGCGGTGTCTGGTGGACGTCCATGCCCCGGTAGCGCCCGGTCAGGGCCGGACCGGGCACGACCTTCCCCGTCTCGGCCCACTCCATCCCGGAGAACGGCGCGCCGGCGGCGGCCAGCGCGGACACGGCCCGCTCCGCCAGCTCTCCGGTGTAGAGGTCACCGGGGTCGCCGGCGAGGCGGCGCAGCGTGGCGGCCAGCTCCGCCTGGACGATCGGGGCGCCCACGGCCGGCACGGCGCCGCCGGGCAGGAACACCGCCGAGGTCCCGGGGTCGGCGGCCAGGGCGTCGCGGTGTTCCAGGATGTCGGCCCTGGTCTTGGCGGTGCAGCGCAGCCCGCCCTGCGCGGCGGCGATCGCGGGGGCCCAGAGCTCGGCCAGGCTCCGGGTGGCGCCGGCGCCGTGCAGCGCGGCCAGCGCCGCCACCGCGCCGGGCACGGCCACCGCCAGCGGCCCTTCCATGGGGACGGCGGTAAGCCCGCGCGCCCGGTAGAAGTCCGCGGCGCCCCCGTCGGGGCCGTATCCGCTGCCGGAGAAGGAGACCACCGCGCCGTCCGGGCGCCGAAGCAGGGCGAAGGCGTCCCCGCCCACGCCGCACTGGCCCGGCAGCGCCAGCCAGCTCATCGCGGCCATCGCGAGGGCCGCGTCCACGGCGTTGCCGCCGTCCTGGAGCACGCGCACCCCGCTGAGGCTGACGGCGGGATGGCTGGAGGCCACCATCCCTCCTGCCGACACCGCCGGTCCCCGTGGAGGGTCCTGCCAGTCCTGTCGTTCTGAACGCACGAACCACAGTGTCTGCCTGTCCGCAATGTCCGGATATGGAGGAAGTGTTGGATTCGGCGTGCGGAACTTGGGCGTCCTGCACATCCGGGAAAGCGACCTCCGGCGCGGCGACGCGGACGTGAGCCGGTTCCGGGTCGCCGTCGCATCGGCACGCTGCACAAACAGCCGGGCGCTTAATGTGCAGTTTCCTCATTGTTCGCCTCGGGCCGACCCAGGACATTCTGTGCAACAGTTCGCAGCTTTGGTACGCCATGCCGTACCGAAAGGGAGGTGCCATGGAACTGGGTGCCGCTCACTGGATTTACCTGGCGGGAATGGCAGTGATCATCGGCGTGATGGTCGCCCGCAAGAACATCGTCATCCCCGCCGTCGCCGCCACTTTCCTCACCGCCTGGGCATACACGGGAGACCTCGTCTCCGGGTTCCGGTCCGTCTTCGGCGCCAGCCTCACGGCCGCCGCCGAACTGTTCAACATCTTCCTCATCATCGCCCTGGTGACCGCGCTGCTCGGCGCGCTGAAGTCGCTGGGCGCCGACCGGCGCATGGTCGAGCCCTTCCGGGTGGTCATGCGCAACGGGCACACCGCCTTCTGGGTGATGGCGGCGGTGACCTACGTCATCAGCCTGTTCTTCTGGCCCACCCCCGCCGTGCCGCTCATCGGCGCGATCCTGCTGCCCGCGGCCATCAGGGCAGGGCTGCCGCCCCTGCAGTCCGCCCTGGCCATGGCCATCGCGGGACAGGGGATGGCGCTGTCGAGCGACTACGTCATGCAGGTCGCCCCCGGCCTGTCGGCCACCGCCGCCGGAGTCGAGGCGAGCGTGGTGGCCGACCGCGCCATGGTGCTGTCCCTCATCACCGGCGGCGTCGCGCTGGTCCTCGTCTACGTCATGAACCGCAGGCACATCCTGCGGCCGAGCATGACCCATTTACAGGCGTGGGAGGCGCTCTCCACGAGCGCCGCCGAGACCGTCCAGGAGACCGGCGCCCAGAACGGGGTTCCCCAGCCCGCCGGGAGCAGCGTGCCGGTGGCGCACACGGCCGCCGGGCCGGTGGAGATGACCGCCGCCGGCGCCACGGTGGCCGTCGCGCCCGCCCCCCAGGACGGCGGGCCGGGCCACGGCGGCCCTCCCGGGGAAGGCGCCGGGGCGGGGCGCTCCAGGGCCTTCGCCGTCATCGTGCCGCTCGTCCTGCTCGCCGTGGTCGGCTACATGCTGCTCGGCAAGTTCACCGGCCTCGTCCCCGAGACGGTGGGCTCGGACGCCGCCGCCCTCGTCGGCGGCGTGGTCGCGCTCCTGCTGCTGGCCGCCTCGATCACCAAGGACGCCCGGGGCAGCCTGGAGGCGTGCGCCGAGCACGTCGTGGACGGCCTGGTGTTCTCGATGAAGGCGATGGGCATCGTGCTGCCGATCGCCGGCTTCTTCTTCATCGGCAACGGCGACTTCGCCGGTCGCATCATGGGCCTGGAGGAGGGCGCCGAGGCGCCGAGCTTCCTGTTCGAACTGGTGAGCGCCGCGCAGGGCGCGATCCCGTCCAACGCCTTCTTCATGGCCTTCGCCCTGCTCGTCATCGGCATGATCACCGGTCTCGACGGTTCCGGGTTCTCCGGCCTGCCGCTGACCGGCTCGCTGTCGGGGGCGCTCGGCCCCGCCGCGGGCGTCGACCCGGCCACCCTGGCGGCCGTCGGCCAGATGGGCGCCATCTGGGCCGGCGGCGGCGTGCTCATCGCCTGGTCCTCGCTCATCGCGGTCGCGGGCTTCGCCCGCGTCTCGGTGCTGGACCTGGCCCGGAAGGCGTTCCTGCCGGTGATGCTGGGACTGCTGGCCGCCACGCTGGTGGCCGTGCTGATCTTCTGATGGCCGCCTCCCTCTCCGGTTCTTGCAAGGTTAGGCTAACCTTATCTAGCATGTCCGGCAGAGGGAGGCGATGCCTCGGTGGAGACACTGCTGAGCGGACCGGACGGCACCTACGACATCCTGGGAATCGGCTTCGGCCCATCCAACCTCGCGCTGGCGATCGCGCTGGCCGAGCACAACGCGCGGGTCCCGGAGAGCGAGCGGCTCCGCGTCGGATTCCTGGAGAAGCAGCACGACTTCGGCTGGCACAGGGGGATGCTCCTCGACGACGCGACCATGCAGGTGTCCTTCTTGAAAGACCTGGTCACCATGCGCGACCCGGCCAGCGACTTCAGCTTCCTCTGCTTCCTCAAGCAGAGCGGCAGGCTGGTGGACTTTCTCAACCACAAGACGCTCTTCCCGTTACGCATCGAGTTCCACGCGTACTTCGAGTGGGCCGCCGCGCGGATGCGCGACCTGGTCGAATACTCGGCGGAGGTGGTGTCCGTCGAGCCGGTGACCGGGGAGGGCGGTGAGGTCCACGCGTTCGACGTGATCGTCCGCGATCCGGAGCGTCCGGAGCGCACCTTCATCCGCCGCGCGCGCAACCTCTGCGTCGCCACCGGCCTGGAGCCTCACCTGCCGCCGGGGACCGTCGTCTCCGACCGCGTGTGGCACAACAGCGAACTGCTGCCCCGCGTGACCGCGCTCCAGGAAGCCGGGACCCGGGTGCGCAGGGCCCTGGTGCTCGGGGCGGGCCAGAGCGCCGCCGAGACGGCCGACTACCTGCACCGCACCTTCGACCAGGCCGAGATCTGCGCCGTCTTCGCCAAGTACGGCTACACCCCCGCCGACGACAGCCCCTTCGCCAACCAGATCTTCGACCCGGCCGCCGTCGACACCTACTTCGGCGCCCCGCCCCAGGTCAAGCAGTCCCTGCTCGACTACCACCGGAGCACGAACTACTCGGTGGTGGACATGGACCTCATCGAGTCCCTCTACCGGACCGTCTACCGGGAGAAGGTCCGGGGCAGCGAGCGGCTGCGCCTGCTGCGCGCCTCGCGCATCCGCGAGGTGCGCGCGCTGGACGACCGGCTCCGCGTCGAGGTGGAGTTCCTGCCCACCGGCGCCCGCGAGGTGATCGAGGCCGACCTGCTCGTCCACGCCACCGGCTACCGGCCCCAGGACATCGGCGCCGTGCTCGGCCGGGCCGCCAAGCTCTGCCTCCGCGACGAGGAGGACGAGGTCAGGATCGGCCGCGACTACCGCGTACTGACGCCCCCGAACGTGTCGGCCGGCATCTACCTCCAGGGGGCGGGCGAGCACACCCACGGCCTCACCTCGACGCTCCTGTCCACCACCGCGATCCGGGCCGGGGAGATCCGCGACTCGCTGCTCGCCCACCGCACGCCGCGGGCCAGGGCGGCGACCTAGTGGTCGTCGCCGAGGGCCGGCCGGGCGTCTCCGCGCAGCGGCCGGCCGGCCTCGCCGCGGGCGGCGCCGGCCGGAGCGGCGTCCTGCTCGTGCTCGTGGCGGCGCTGGCCGCCACGTGCGTCCTCAGCGTCGCCGCCGGCACCAGGACCGTCGCCCTCGGCACGGTCTGGGACGCGTTCGCCCACTTCGCCAGCACGGAAGAACACGTGATCGTCCGCGAGCTGCGCGTGCCGAGGACGCTGCTCGGCCTGCTGGCGGGGGCCGCGCTCGGCGTCTCCGGGGCGGTGCTCCAGGCCGTGACCCGCAACCCGCTGGCCGACACGCAGATCCTCGGGATGAACGCCGGCGCGGCGCTCTTCGTGGTGTTCGCGATCGGCGTGCTCGGGCTCACCGGCATCTGGTCGTACGTGTGGTTCGCGTTCGCCGGGGTGGCCTTCGCCACGGTCCTCGTCTACGCGCTCGGCTCGATCGGGCGCGGCGGCGCGACGCCGCTCCGGCTGACCCTGGCGGGCGTCGCGCTCGGCGCGGTCATGTCGGGCGCCTCGGCCGGGATCCGGCTGGTGAAGCCGAGGGCCTTCGACTACCTGCGCTTCTGGGACGTCGGCACGCTCGCCGGACGGCCGGCGCAGATCGCCGTGGCCGTCGCCCCGTTCGTCGTGCTCGGCCTGGGCCTGGCGCTGGCGGCGGCCCGCTCGCTGAACGCCGTCGCGCTGGGCGACGACCTCGCCCGCACGCTCGGCGCCGGGGTCGTCAGGACGCGCGTGCTCTCGGTGCTCTCGGTGACGCTGCTGACCGGGGCGGCGACCGCGGCCGTCGGGCCGATCGGATTCGTGGGCCTGATGGTGCCGCACGCCGTCCGCCGGATCGTCGGGCCCGACCAGCGCTGGATCCTCGCGTACACGGTGATCTGCGCGCCGATCCTGCTGCTCGGCGCGGACATCGCCGGGCGGATGCTGATCCGTCCGGCCGAGTTGCAGGCGGGCATCGTCACCGCGTTCCTGGGCGCGCCGGTCCTGATCTGGCTGATCAGGCGGAGAGCGGTGAGCGGCCTGTGAACGGGGTGGACTTCGGCCACCGGGTCGTCGTCGCGCGCGGACCCGGCCCGCTGTCGGTCCGGTTCGGCGCGCGTACCGCGCTCGTCTGCGCCGGGCTCGGCCTGGCCGCCCTGGCGGTCGCCGTGCTCGGGCTGGGCACCGGCGAGTTCGAGGTGCCGCCTGGCGAGGTGATCGGGGCGCTGGCCGGGCAGGGCTCCGGCGCGACGCGGCTGGTGGTCGTCGAGTGGCGGCTGCCGCGCGTGCTGCTGGCCCTGCTCGTCGGCGCGGCGCTCGGGCTGAGCGGCGCCGTCTTCCAGTCGCTGCTGCGCAACCCGCTCGGCAGCCCGGACGTGATCGGCTTCAACACCGGCGCCTACACCGGGGTGCTGGTCACGATGCTGCTGGTGGGCCGCGACTACCACCAGACCGCGGCCGGCGCGCTGGCCGGGGGGCTCCTGGCGGCCGCGGTGGTCTACCTGCTGGCGTACCGGCACGGCGTCCACGGGTTCCGGCTCATCGTCGTGGGCATCGCGATCAGCGCGATCCTCGCCTCGGTGAACCAGTGGTTCGTCATCAAGGTCCAGCTGCAGCTCGCCGTCGCCGCCGCCATCTGGGGGCAGGGCAGCCTCAACACGGTCACGTGGGAGCAGGTCCCGGCCGTGGCCGTCGCGGTCGCGCTGCTCGCCGCGGGCCTGCTGGCTCTCGGGCCGCGCCTGTCGCTGCTGGCCATGGGCGAGGAGTCCGCCGCCGCGCTCGGCGTGCGCACCGAACGGACCCGGCTGCTCTGCCTCGTCATCGGCGTCGCGCTGACCGCCGTGGCCACCGCCGCCGCGGGGCCGATCTCGTTCGTCGCGCTCGCCGCCCCGCAACTGGCCCGGCTGCTCACCCGTACGGCGGGCGTCGCCCTGGCGCCCTCGGCCGTGATGGGCGCGCTGCTGCTGACCACGAGCGACTGGCTCGGCCAGCGGCTGTTCGCGCCCACCCAGCTGCCCGTGGGCGTGGTGACGGTGTCGCTCGGCGGGCTCTACTTCGCCTGGCTCCTGGCCAGGCCGATGCGGAAGGCGGCACCGTGAGACTGAGCGCCAGGGACCTCACGCTCGGCTACGACCAGCGGCCGATCAGCGAGCACCTCGACCTGGAGATACCGGACGGCCGGCTCACCGTGATCGTCGGGCCGAACGCCTGCGGCAAGTCCACCCTGCTGCGGGCGCTGGCCCGGCTGCTCAGGCCGTCCGCCGGGCAGGTCGTGCTCGACGGCGAGGACATCCATTCATACCCGGCCAAGGAGGTCGCCCGGCGGCTCGGCCTGCTGCCGCAGACGTCGATCGCCCCGGACGGCATCACCGTGGCCGACCTGGTGGCGCGCGGCCGCCACCCGCACCAGAGGCTGCTGCGGCAGTGGTCGGAGCGGGACGAGGCCGCCGTGGTGAACGCGATGGCGGCCACCGGCGTCACCGACCTGTCGGGACGGCTCGTCGACACGCTCTCCGGCGGCCAGCGCCAGCGGGTCTGGGTGGCGATGGTGCTCGCCCAGGAGACCCCCATCATGCTGCTGGACGAGCCGACCACCTTCCTCGACATCGCCCACCAGATCGAGCTGCTCGACCTCTGCCTCCGGCTGAACCGGGAGCAGCGCAACACCATGGTGGCCGTCCTGCACGACCTCAACCAGGCCTGCCGGTACGCCGACCACATCGTCGCGATGAAGGCGGGCGCCGTCGTGGCCCAGGGCGACCCCAAGGCGATCGTCACCGCCGAGCTGATCGAGGATGTGTTCGGGCTGCCCTGCCGGATCATCGACGACCCGGAGACCCACACCCCGCTCGTCATCCCCCGCTCCCACCACGCGAACAGGAGAAACGATGTCCGACAACCCCTTCGACGATGAGGACGGCACCTTCTACGTGCTGATCAACGACGAGGAGCAGCACTCCCTCTGGCCCACGTTCAAGGAGGTGCCACAGGGCTGGCGCGTCGTCTTCGGCGGGGAAGGCCGGAGCAGACGCCAGGAATGCGTCGACTACGTCGAGGAGCACTGGACGGACCTGCGGCCGAGGAGCCTGCGCGAGAGCATGGCCGCCGAGCAGTGACCCGACCCATGACCCGCCCCGTCACCGGGCGCCGCGTCCTCTGGCGCGCGGTGACCCGCAACCGGCGCCGGCTGGGCGCCGGCACCGGCCTGATCAGCCTGCACCAGGTGTGCGAGTCGCTGGTGCCGATCCTCATCGGGGTCATCGTCGACCAGGCCATCGGGCCGGGCGACGGCGGCGCGCTCCTGCTGTGGGTGGCGGCCATGGCCGCGCTGTTCACCGCGCTGACCATGTGCTACCGCTTCGGCGCCCGCCAGCTGATGATCGCCATCGCCGACGAGGCGCACACCCTGCGCGTCGAGGTCGCCTCGAAGATCCTGCACCCGCGCGGGATCAGGACAGACCGGCGGGCCGGCGACCTGCTCACCGTGGCCGTCAACGACACTGACAACACCTCCTACCTGCTCGACTACGTGCCGCGCGTCGCCGGAGCGGTGACCGCGACCGCGGTGAGCGCCGTCGCGCTGCTCGTGATCGACGTGCAGCTCGGGCTGGCCGTGCTGATCGGCACGCCCGTCGTGCTCGTCGCCCTCCAGGCCGCCACCCCGCTGATCACCAGGCGGGTGGCCGAGCAGCAGGAGCTCGCCGGCGAGGCCACGTCCCTGGCGGCCAACGTGGTCAGCGGGGTGCGCCCGCTGCGCGGCATCGGCGCCGAGGGCGCGGCGGCCCGCCGCTACGACGAGGTCAGCAGGCGCTCCCTGCGGGCGGCGCTGCGCGCGGCCCGCACCCAGGGCGGCTACCTGTCCGCCTCCATGTCCAGCGGCGCGTTGCTGGCGTGCGGCGTCGCGATCCTGGCCGGGTGGTTCGCGCTCAACGGGCGGATCACGGTCGGCGAGCTCATCACCGTCATCGGTCTCGCGCAGTTCCTGATGGAGCCCATCGGCCTGCTCGCGGTCGTCCCCGGCTGGGTGGCCGAGGCCAGGGCCTCCGCCGACCGCGTCGCCGGCGTCCTGGACGCCGAGCCGCTGCTCCCCGAGGGTACGGAGGAGGTCGCGGGCCCGTCCGGCCTGGAGCTGCGGACGCTCAGGTACGGCCCGCTGGACGGGGTCGACCTGCGGGTGCGGCCGGGCGAGTTCGTCGGCGTGGTGCCCCACCGGGCCGCCGACGGGGAGGCGCTCGTCAAGATCCTCTCTGGACAGGTGGCGCCGGAGGAGTACGAAGGCGGTGTGCTCGTCGGCGGCGCGCACCTGTCGCGGCTCGCGCCCGCTGACGCCCGCCGGGTGATGCTGGTGGAACCCCATCTCACCGACCTTTTCACCGGGACCGTCGAGGAGAACGTCACCGCGGGCGGGCCGCTGGACGAGGCCGCGCTGGAGGCGTCCGCGGCCGGCCAGGTCGTCTCCGCCCATCCCGACGGCCTCGCCCACCTGGTCGCCGAGCGCGGCGCCAGCCTCTCCGGCGGGCAGCGGCAGCGGCTCGCGCTCGCCCGCGCGCTGATGGCCCGCCCGCCGATCCTCGTGATGCACGACCCCACCACCGCCGTCGACGCGGTGACCGAGCACGAGATCGCCCGGGGCCTGCGCGCGCTGCGCGGCACCGGGGAGCTCACCACCGTGGTGGTGACGAGCAGTCCGGCGCTGCTCGCCATGACGGACCGGGTCGTGGTCCTCGACGGCGGCCGGGTCGCCGCCGAGGGAACCCACGCCGACCTGGCCGTGACGGACGACGACTACAACCGGGCGGTGCTGAGATGACGGCCTCCGACCAGGCGACGGGCCCGGAGCGGCTGCCCGTCGCGGACGCGCGCAGGACATGGGCGTGGCTGCGGGCGGAGCTGCGCGGGCGGTGGCGGGCCGGGGCGCTCGCCGTGCTGGTGGGCGCCGTGGGCGCCGCCGCGTCGGTGGTGCCCGTGTACGCGCTCGGCAGGCTCGTCGACCTCGTCACGGAGCGGGCTCCCGGCTCGGCGATCGTCCCCGTCGCCGCGGTGATCCTCGTGGGGGCGCTCGTCGGCGGCCTCGCCGCCGGGCCCGGCACGTACCTGATCAGCCGATTGTGCGAGCAGGTGCTCGCCGACCTGCGGGAAAGCACGGTGGCCCGCGCGCTCTCCCTCCCCGTCACCACCCTGGAACGGGTCGGCAAGGGCGACCTGCTGTCACGGGTCAGCACCGACACGGCCGCGATCGGCAAGGCGGCCTCCAACGTCGTGCCCACGATGATCTCCGCGTTCCTGCTGGTCGTGGTGAGCGTCGCCGCGATGGCAGGGCTCGACTGGCGGCTCGGGCTCGCCGGCGCGGTCGCGATCCCGCTGTACGTGATGGCGCTGCGCTGGTACCTGCCACGCGCCGCGCCGAAGTACGCCGAGGAGCGGCGCGCGGTGGCGGACAACTCGCAACTGCTGGTGGAGAGCATGCAGGGCGTCCGCACCGTGCACGCCTACCGGATGGAGCAGCGGCGCCTGCACGGCATCGGGAACGCCTCGCACGAGGTGCGCGACATCTCGGTGTCCGTCTTCACGCTGTTCACCCGGTTCGTCGGACGCGTCAACCGCTCGGAGTTCTTCGGCCTGGCCGCGATCCTCGTCACCGGCTTCCTCCTCGTCCGCCAGGGGCACGTGACCGTCGGCGAGAGCGCGGCGGCGGCGGTCCTGTTCCACCGCCTGTTCAACCCCATCGGCATGCTGCTGTTCACCTTCGACGAGGTGCAGGCGGCGGCGGCGAGCCTGGCCAGGCTCGTCGGCGTCATCGACCTCGCCCCCGCGGAGGATCCCCGCGACGGGACGGGAGAGCCGGTCGACGCGTCCCTTGAGCTGGCGGACGTGCACTTCCGTTACGACGGCGCCCCCGAGGTGCTGCACGGCGTCTCCATCAGCCTGCCGGCCGGCTCGCGGGTCGCGCTGGTCGGATCGACGGGCGCGGGCAAGTCCACCATCGCGGCGATCGCCGCGGGCATCCTCACGCCCGGCAGCGGCTCCGTACGCGTCGGAGGAGCGGCGCTCCCGCCCGGGAGCCTGCGCGAGCATGTCGCGATCATCACCCAGGAGGTGCACGTCTTCGCCGGCCCGCTCATCGAGGACCTGCGCCTGGCGCGGCCGGACGCCTCGCCGGAGGAGGCCGCCGCCGCGCTCGCCGCCGTCGGCGCCCTGGACTGGGCGACGGACCTGCCCGACGGCCTCGGCACGGTGGTCGGCGAGGGCGGGCACGAGCTCACCACCGCCCAGGTCCAGCAGCTCGCCCTCGCCCGCCTGATCCTCGCCGACCCCCCGATCGCCATCCTCGACGAGGCCACCGCCGAGGCCGGCAGCCTCGGCGCCCGCAAGCTGGAGGAGTCCGCCGCCGCGGCCACCCGCGGACGCACCACCCTGATCGTCGCCCACCGCCTGACCCAGGCCGCCTCCGCCGACCGGGTGGTCGTCCTGGAGCACGGCCGGATCGTGGAAGAGGGCGGGCACCGGGAGCTCGTCGCCGCGGGCGGCCGGTACGCGGAGCTCTGGCGTGCCTGGGAGGCGCGCACCCCCACGTCGTCATCACGTTAGGGCAGCCATGGAAGCGAACCGTCCCGCCAGGATCACCACCATCGCCGACCTTTTCATCGACCAGGTGCGCCGGACCCCCGGGGCGCCGGCCGTGGTCGCCCCCGACGTGCGGCTGACGTACGCGGAGCTGGGCACGTACGTCTTCCAACTCGCGCGGCACCTGCGCGCGCGCGGGTTACGGCCCGAGGACGTCGTCGCCGTCTCGACTCCCCGCTCCGCCGAGATGGTGGTCTGCGTGCTGGCCGTCATGGTCGCCGGCGGCGCGTTCGTGCCCGTCGACCCGTCCTGGCCGCAGGCTCGGCAGCGGCAGGTGCGCGCCGAGGCGGGGGTCGTCCACGTGCTGGACGCGCGCGAGGTCGATCTCGCCTCCTGGCGGTACGGCGACGAGCCCGCCGAGCCGCCGGCCGTGTCCATCCAGGGCGGCCGGCTCGCCTACGTGATGTTCACCTCCGGCTCCACCGGCACGCCCAAGGGCGCCATGATCCGCCACGAGGCGATCAGCCACCGCCTGCTCTGGCAGATGGAGGAGATCCTCGGGTTCGGGCCCGGCGACGCGTCGCTGTTCAAGGCGCCGCTGTCGTTCGACATCTCCGTCAACGAGATCCTGCTGCCGCTCGTCTCCGGCGGGTACGTGGTGGTCGCGGAACCCGGCGGCGAGCGCGACCCCCAGTACCTGCTGGACCTGATCGCCCGCGAGGGCGTCACGTTCGTCTACCTCGTGTCGTCGATGCTGGACGTGCTGCTGGAGATGGCGCGCGGCACCTCGCTGCTGTCCGGGCTGAAGCACGTCTGGTGCGGCGGCGAGGTGCTCACCCCGGAGCTGTTCGAGCGCTTCCGCGGCCAGCTCTCCACGACGCTCTACCACGGGTACGGGCCGGCCGAGGCGACCATCGGCGTCTCCCACGTCATCTACCGCGACACCGCCGAGCGCATCGCGACCTCGATCGGCCGCCCCAACCCGCACACCCGGCTGTACGTGCTCGACGAGCGTCTGGAGCGGGCGCCCGAGGGAGCCGTGGGGGAGCTGTACGCCGCCGGGTTCCTGCTCGGCCGCGGCTACGTCAAGGCGCCGTCGCTGACGGGCTCCCGGTTCGTCGCCGACCCGTTCGCCGCCGACGGCTCCCGGATGTACCGGACCGGCGACCTGGCCAGATGGGCGCCCGACGGGTCGCTGGAGTTCGTCGGCCGCGCCGACCACCAGGTGAAGATCCGGGGCATGCGGCTGGAGCTGGAGGAGGTCGAGGCCGCCCTCGCCGCCCACCCCCAGGTGCGGCAGGCCGTGGTCGTCGTGGACGCCACCGGCCGGCGACTCGTGGGGTACGTCCGGGCCGACGGGCCCGTCCCGGCCGCTGCGCTGCGCGACTGGTGCGCCGGCCGGCTGCCCGCGTACATGGTGCCGGAGTCGTACGTCGTCCTGGACCGTTTCCCCCTCACCGCCAACGGCAAGGTGGACCGGCAGGCGCTGCCGGAGCCCGCCGTGCGCGCCCGCACGCGCTTGCCCCGCACCCCGCGCGAGCGCGCGATCTGCGAGATCTTCGCGCGGGTGCTGGGGGTGGCCGAGGTGGGGGCGGACGACGACTTCTTCGCGCTGGGCGGTGACAGCATCGTCGCGATCGGCGTGGTCAGGCAGGCGCGGCGCGCGGGCCTCGGGGTACGTGCCAGTGACCTGTTCGCCCATCCCACGCCCGCCGCGCTCGCGGCCGTGGTCACGCCTGTGGATGTCGTCGCGGTGCCTGGAGTGAACGGGGTCGGCGCGGTCCCCGCCACTCCGATCACGTCGTGGCTCCAGGACGTCGGCCCCTCGATGGACGGCTTCGTCCAGTCGATCACCGTCCGCACGCCTCCGGGGCTCACGGGCGGCCAGCTCGAAACGCTGGTCGACGCCCTGCTGGACACCCACGACATGCTCCGCGCCCGAACGGTCGACGTCGGTGATCAGGTCGTGTCCGGGGGAGTGGGGGCGGTCGGTGGTGACGGTGGTCAGGGCGTCTCTGGGGGGTTGGGGTTGGGGGCGGTCACTGGTGATCAGGCCGGATCTGGGGGTGTGGGGCCGGTCGGTGGTGACGGTGGTCCCGTCTCCGGGGGGTTGGGGGAGCGCGGGGGGCCGTCCGGTGGTGGTCGGGATGGTCGTGGTGAGGTGCGGTGGTCGCTGGTGGTGGGGGAGCCCGGGTGGCCGCGGGCCGCGGAGGTGATCACTCGGGTCGCGACGGAGGCGGAGCTGGAGCGCCAGGCCGCCGTGGCGGCGGAACGGCTTGACCCGGGCCGTGGACGGATGATCGACCTGGTGTGGCTGGACGCCGGGGCGCACGCGCAGGGGCGGCTGACCATCGTGATCCATCACGTGGTCGTGGACGGCGTGTCGCTCCGCGTGCTCCTGGAGGACCTGAGCCAGGCGTGGGAGGCGGTGCGGGCGGGGCGTCCCGTCGAGCTGCCCCCGGTGCCCACGTCGTTCCGGCAGTGGGCGACGCTGCTCCGGGCCCGCGACTTCGCCGCCGAAGAGGACCACTGGCGGGGCGTCTGCTCGGCGCCCGACCCGATGATCGGCGACCGGCCCCTGGACCCGCGCCGCGACGTGGTCGCCACGGAGGAGTCCCTCACGGTCGAGATCCCGGCCGAGATCGCCGGGCGGCTGCTCGGCGCGGTCCCCGCCGCCGTGCACGGCGGGGTCAATGACGTGCTGGTGACGGCGGCGGCGCTCGCGCTGGGCCGATGGCGTGGTGCCGGTCCGGCCGTGCTGCTGGAACTGGAAAGACATGGACGGGAGGAGGAGGCCGTCGGGGACGTGGACCTCTCCCGTACCTTCGGCTGGTTCACCACCCTGTACCCCGCGCTGATCGACCCCGGCTCCGGCACGCCGGGCGAGGCGGTGAAAGCGGTCAAGGAACAGCTCCGCCGCGTGCCGAACCGCGGGCTCGGCTACGGCGCGCTCCGATACCTGGGGGACCGGCCCCGCCCCGACCTGACGGTCACCCCACAGGTGCTCGTCCACTACCTCGGCCGCTTCGACGCGACCCCCGACACCGACCCGGACGCCGGGCGGGGTGTCGGGGTGGTCGGTGACTGGGCGCCTGTGGGGGAGGGCGAGGTCGTGGGGGAGCGGCGCGATCCTCGGATGCCGCTGCCGCGGGTGCTGGAGATCAACTCCGTTGCCGTGGACGGGGCCGGTGGGCCGGTCCTGACGACCAGGTTCAGCTGGCCGGCGGGTGTGCTGGACGCCGGGCGCGTGCGGGAGCTGGCCGCGATGTGGACGCGGGCGCTCACCGCCATCGCCACCAGTGACACGGTCACCGGGCACACGCCGTCCGACTTCCCGCTCGTACCGCTGGACCAGGAGGACGTGGCCGCCATCGAGGCCGAGTCGCCGGGCCTGGAGGACGTGCTTCCGCTGTCGCCCCTGCAGACCGGGCTCTACTTCCACGCCACCTTCGACCCCGGACGCGACCCGTACGTCGTCCAGCAGATCATCGAACTCGACGGCCCGCTCGACGGCGAGCGCCTGCGCCTGGCCGCCGACCGGCTGATCGGCCGGTACCCCAACCTGGGCGCGGCCTTCCGCACCACGGGTGACGGGCACGTCGTGGCCGTGATCGCGGGCCGTCAGACGGTGCCGTGGCGTACCGAGGACGTGAGCCACCTCGACCACCCGCGGCCCGCCGTCGAGGCGGCGGCCAGGGCGGAGCGGTCGGCGCCGTTCGACCTCGCCCGGCCTCCCGCCATGCGCTTCGCGCTGCTCAAGCTCGGCCCTCGGCGGCACGCGCTCGTCCACACCGTGCACCACATCCTGGCCGACGGCTGGTCGGTGCCCCTGATCCTGCGCGACCTGCTCTCCCTGTACGAGGACAGGGACCTGCCCGCACCGCCGCCCTACCGCGAGTTCCTGAGGATGCTCGCGACGCGCGACCCCGGACCGGCCATCGAGGCGTGGACCGCCGCCCTGGCAGGAGTCCACGAGCCCACCCGGCTCGCCGAAGCCCTCACCGGCCCCGCCGACGGTCCAGCCGGTGGAGCCGGGTTCGGGCGTGTTGTACGGGAGTTGCCGGGGGAAGTGGGGGAGCGGCTGCGGGGGTGGGCGCGGGAGAACGGGCTCACGGTGGGGTCGGTGCTCGCCGCCGCGTGGGGGATCCTGCTCGGACGTCTGACCGGCCGGGACGATGTGACGTTCGGATCGACCGTTTCCGGACGGGCGTCCGGAGAGGTGCCGGGCATCGACGCGATGGCCGGGCTGCTGATCAACACGGTCCCGGCGAGGTTGCGGTGGCATCCGTCGGACACGCTGGCCGACGCGTTGAGCCGATTCGCCCGCGCCCAGCGGGAGGTGATGGAGCACGAGCACGTTCCGCTGGCGGCGCTGCACCGCAGGCTGGGCGTGACCGAGCTGTTCGACACGCTGGTGGTCGTCGAGAACTACCCGGAGTCCCCGGCCGGGGAGGGTGAGCTTCGGATCGCCGGGGTCGACACAATCGAGGCGCCCCACTATCCGGTGACGCTGCTGGCCAAGCCGGGGACCCGGATCGCGCTCACGCTGACCCACGACCGGCGGCTGGTCTCCGGCACGTCGGCTGCCCTGCTCATCGGTCAGTACGAGAAGCTGCTCGCCGCCGTCGCCGACGACGCCACCCGGACATGCGGCCAGGTGGAGCTGGTCTCCGAGGAGCAGTACGCGCAACTGACGGCTTTCGGCACCGGAGCCCCGGCGGTTGGTGGCACCGGTGTGAATGACGCGTTCGATCGCCAGGTCGCGGGAGTTCGGGGGAGTGGTGACGGCACCGTAGTCGGCCTGTTCGAGCGTCAGGCCGCCGAGCATCCCGCGCGCATCGCCGTCGTCTGTGCTGGTGACACGTTCACCTATGCCGAGCTGCGCGACCGTGCTGATCGGGTGTGCGGGACGCTGGCCGCTGCCAGGGTACGGCGCGGTGACATCGTCGCGGTGGCCTCCAGCCGCTCGGCGGACATGGCGGTGGCCCTGCTCGCCGTGATGCGGGCCGGGGCCGCGTACCTGCCCGTCGACCCCGGCTACCCGGCCGCCCGGATCGAGTTCATGCTCGCCGACGCCCGCCCGGTGTGCGTCCTCACGGACGAGGTGAGCGCCAGGACCCTGCCTCCGCACGACCTGCCCTCCTTCACCATCCGAGCAGCAGCCGCCGGACCGCCCGACCGTCCGCTCGCTGGGTCAACCGTCGTCGGGCCGTTGGACGTGGTGTCCGTCGTCTATACCTCCGGCTCGACCGGGTGGCCCAAGGCGGTCGTGGGCACGCACGGCGCGCTCGCCAACCGGCTCGGGTGGGCGGCGGAGGCGTGGGACGCGCGGGTGCGCCTGGCGAAGAGCTCGCTGAGCTTCATCGACGGTACGACCGAGCTGCTCGGCGGCCTGGTCGCCGGCGCCACCACGGTCATCGCGGGCGACCGGGAGGCGACCGACGGGGCGGCGCTGGCCGGGCTCGTCGAACGGTCGGGGGCGACCCAGCTCCTCGCCGTGCCCAGCCTGGCGGCGGCGCTCGCCGACACCGCGCCCGAGCGACTGGCCGCGCTCACCCGCTGGATCTGCAGCGGCGAGTCGCTCGACCGGGCCTGCGTGCGGTCGCTGAGGAAAGCCTCGCCGAACGCCCGGATCGTCAACTCCTACGGCTCCTCCGAGGTCGCGGGTGACGTGCTCCAGGGCGAGGCCGGCCCCGAGGCACCGGTGACACTGGGCAGGCCGGTGCCGGGAACGCGTCTCTACCTGCTCGACTCCACCCTCCATCCGGTGCCGCCCGGCGCGCCCGGCGAGATCTACGTCGGCGGCGTCCAGCTCGCCCTCGGCTACCTGAACCGGGCCGGGGTGACGGCGGGCCGGTTCGTCGCCGACCCGTTCGGCAGCGGCGCCCGCCTCTACCGCACTGGTGACCTCGGCCGGTGGACGCCTGACGGGCAGGTCGAGTTCCTGGGCAGGGCCGACGACCAGGTGAAGATCAACGGGCACCGGGTCGAGCCGGGCGAGCTGGAGGCCGCGCTGATGCGTCGCGCGGGCGTGGCGGACGCGGCGGTGGCGGTGCGGGGACGGGCCCTGCACGCGTACGTGGTGGCCGAGCAGGGAGAACGGCTCGACCCGCGGGCGCTCCGGGGCCTGCTGGGCGCGGAGCTGCCCGCCTACCTGCTCCCTGCGACGGTGACCGTACTGGACCGGCTCCCCACGCTGCCCAACGGCAAGCGGGACCGCCGCGCGCTGCCCGACCCCGAGGTCACCACCGGCGGCGGGAAGCCGCGGACGGCGGGGGAGGCGGCGGTCCTCGCCCGCGTCGCCGCCCTGCTCGGTATCGACGACTTCGGCGTCCACGACGACTTCTTCACCGCCGGCGGCGACAGCATCCTCGCCATCCGCCTCGTCAGCCTGCTCTCCGGGGACGGGATCGAGGTCACCACCGGCGACGTCTTCCGCCTGCGCACGCCCGCCGCCATCGCCGCCGCCGTGACGGGGACCGGACAGGATACGGCGGAGACCCTTGAGGGCGAGGTCTGGCCGCTGTCACCGCTCCAGCAGGGCGTCTACTACCAGGCGACGTTCGCCGACAGCGGCAGTACCTACATCGCCCAGAACGTCTTCGACCTCGACCGCCGCGTCGACGTGCCGGCCATGACGGCGGCGTTCGCGGCCCTGCTCCGCCGTCACCCCACCCTGCGCGCCTCCTTCGCCGCCGACGGCGCGTCCCAGCGCATCGCCGCCACGGTGCCCGCCGAGGTGCGGGTGGTCGATCTGACCGAAACCGCCGCGAGACCGGCTGAGGTCCGGGCGGCCGCCGTCCGCGACGAGGAACTCGCTGGGGCGAAGGCGGACGAGCTGGGTGCCGTGCGCGGCGGGGCGAAGGCGGACGGGTTGGGTGCCGCCGACGGCGAGGGGCTCGCTGGGGGGGAGGTGCCCGGGCTGGGTGCCGTGATCGAGGCGGTGACGCGGGCGGATCGGGAGGAGCCGTTCGATCTGGCGCGTCCGCCTCTGGTCAGGGTGACCGTGGTGCGGGTGCCGGGCGGGCGGGACCGGTTGCTGCTCACGTCCCACTTCCTGCTGTGGGACGGGTGGTCGCGGGAGCTGGTCCTGCGGGAGCTGTTCGCGCTGTACGACTCGCGTGGCGCACGCGGCGCGCTCCCGCCCGCGGAGAGCACGTTCGCCGACTACCTCGCCTGGGTCGGCGGAAGGGACCGTGACGCCGCCGCCGCGGCCTGGGGCGCGGCTCTCGCGGGCGTCCGGGAGCCGACCATCCTGGCGCCGGAGGCCATCGGCCGCGAGCCGGTGGTGTCGGAGCGGATCGTCGCCGCGCTGCCCGCCGAGGTCACCACCCGGCTCGGCGAGCAGGCCGGCCGCGGCGGCGTCACGCTCAACGCGCTCCTGACCGCCGCGCTCGGCATCCTGATCGGGTACGAGGCCGGCCGCACCGACGTGGTGTTCGGCACGACCGTCGCCGGGAGGCCCACCGAGCTGCCCGGGATCGAGAACGTGGTCGGCCTGTTCCTCAACACGGTCCCGGCCAGGGTGGCGGCCACGCCGTCGGCCACCGTGATCGAGCTGGCCCGCCGGGCCCAGGACGACCGCGTCGAGCTGGCGCCGCACGAACACCTCGGGCTCGGCGACATCCATCGCGCCTGCGGCCAGGAGCAGCTGTTCGACACCCTGTACGTGCTGCAGAACTTCCTGAACGACAGCACGTTCACCGAGCTGGAGCGCGAGCACGGCATCGTCGGCGTGGAGTACACCGACACCACCCACTACCCGTTCACCTGGGTGCTCACCCCCGGCGCCAACCTGCGGATCAAGCTCGAATACCGGCCGGACGTGGTGCGCGAACGCGACGCCCGGCGGATGGTGCGCCGCTTCACCCGGCTGCTGGAGCACCTCGCGGGCGGCCTGTCGGCGCCGGTCGGCGCGCTCGATCTGATGCTGGACGAGGAGCGCGCCGAACTGGCCGGGCAGTGGGCGGCGGCCGAGCATCCGATCGGCACGGCGACGATCGCCGGACTGCTGGCCGAGCGGGCCCGCGCCTGCCCCGACCAGGTGGCGCTGGTCTTCGGCGCGCGCTCGCTGACGTACGCCGAGCTGGACGGCCGGATCAACCAGTGCGCCAGGCTGCTGCGGTCGCAGGGCGCGGGGCCCGGCGAGATCGTCGCGCTCGGCCTGCCGCGCGGCGTCGAGATGGTCGTCTCGATCTTCGCCGTCCTGCGCACCGGCGCCGCCTACCTGCCGCTGGAGCTGGACCATCCCGTCGAACGGCTGGCCGTCATGCTCGACGACGCGCGTCCCGTCCTGCTGGTCTGCGCCGACCCCGATGGCGACCTGGCCGCGCACCAGCGGCGGCTGGGCGGGCGGTGCGTCGTCCCGGACCGGCTCGCCGGCTTCCCGGCGGAACCGCTGGACGTGGACTTGCCGGGTGACCTGCCCGCCTACGTCATCTACACCTCGGGGTCCACCGGGCGGCCCAAGGGCGTGGTCACCCCGTACCGGGGTCTGACCAACATGCAGCTCAACCACCGGGCCGAGATCTTCGGCCCGGCCGCGCGCCGCACCGGGCGGGACCGGCTGCGCATCGCGCACACCGTGTCGTTCTCGTTCGACATGTCGTGGGAAGAGCTGCTGTGGCTGGTCGAGGGCCACGAGGTGCACATCTGCGACGAGGAACTGCGCAGGGACGCCACCGCGCTCGTCGCGTACTGCCGGGACCACCGGATCGACGTCGTCAACGTGACCCCGACCTACGCCCACCTGCTGTTCGAGGAGGGCCTGCTGGACGGCGACCACGCGCCCTGCCTGGTGCTGCTCGGCGGCGAGGCCGTCGGCGACGCCGTCTGGGACCGGCTGAGGCGGCCGGGCGGGCCCGAGGGCTACAACCTGTACGGGCCGACCGAGTACACGATCAACACGCTCGGCGCGGGCACCCGCGACAGCGCCACCCCGACCGTGGGCCGCCCCATCTGGAACACCCGCGCGTACGTGCTGGACCGGTGGCTCCGGCCGGTGCCCGCGGGCGTGGTCGGCGAGCTGTACGTCACGGGCGCCGGGCTCGCCCACGGCTACCTGCACGCGCCCGGTCTGACGGCCGGGCGCTTCGTGGCCGACCCCTTCCTGCCCGGCGGGCGCATGTACCGCACCGGAGACCTCGTCCGCCGGCGTGACGACGGCAACCTCGACTTCCTCGGCCGTGTCGACGACCAGGTGAAGATCCGCGGCTACCGGGTCGAGCTCGGCGAGGTCGAATCCGCCCTGTCGGCGCTCCCCCAGGTACGGCAGGCCGCCGTCGTGGCCCGCCCCGACCCCCGCGCGCCCGGCCTCAGGAAACTGGTCGCCTACGTGGTCCCGACCTCTACCGCCGCCACTGGGTCGGTTGGTTCGGTGGGCGATGACCCGGCCGCCGCCGGGCCGGGCGGGGCCGAGTTCGCGGCGCGGTTGCGGGCGGCGCTGGCTGAGCGGTTGCCCGGCTACATGGTCCCCGCGCTGTACGGGATCACGCCCGAGTTGCCGCTCACCGTGAACGGCAAGCTCGACGTCGCCGCGCTTCCCGAGCCCGTGGCGCCGGGAGGCGGGGCACGGCAGGAGCCGCGCGGCGCCGCGGAGCGGACGCTGTGCGGCGTGTACGCCGAGGTGCTCGGCCTGCCGGAGGTGGGGATCGACGACGACTTCTTCGCCGTCGGCGGTGACAGCATCTCCTCCATCGCGGTGGCTGGTCGCGCTCGCGCGGCCGGGCTGAACCTCACCCCGCGCGACATCTTCCGCCGCCGCACCGTGCGCGCGCTCGCCGCCGCCCTGCCGCAGGCGGCCCCCGAGGCCGCGCACGACCCCGGCGCCGGGACGATCCCGCTCACCCCGATGCTGGCCGAGACGATGCTCGCCCGCACCCCGCTGGAGCGCTTCTACCAGTCCATGGTCCTTCCTGCCCCGGCAGGGCTCGACCGGGAACAGGTGGAAGGGGCGGTACGCGCCCTCTGCCTCCACCACGACCTCCTCCGGGCCAGGCTCGACCGCCACGACGACACATGGACGCTGTCGGTCCCCCCGCCCGCGGAGTTCGACCCCTCCACCCTCTGCATGAACGCGGACCCGCAGGCTGAAGAGGAGGCGGCCGGGCGGCTCGACCCGGAGCGCGGGATCATGGTCCAGGCGGTCTGGTTCGACGGCGGCCCGCGCCCCGGACGGTTGCTGCTGGTCATCCACCATCTGGTCGTCGACGGCGTCTCCTGGCGGGTGATCGCCGAGGACCTCGCGCGCGCCTGGACGGACGTGCGGGCGGGCCGCGAACCCGCCCTGGACCCCGTCCCCACCTCCTTCCGCGCCTGGGCGGAGAAGATCCAGGACACCCGGGCGAGCTTCCGCGACGAGGCAGGCCACTGGCGCGACGTCCTCGCCACCGACGACCCGCCGCTGGGCGCCCGCCCGCTGGACCCCGCCGTCGACACGGCCGCCACCGTCAGGTCGCTGACGGTGGCGCTGCCCCCGGACACGAGCGCGGCCCTGCTGTCCGCCGTGCCCGCCGCGATGCACGGCGGCGTCAACGACGTGCTGCTGACCGGCTTCGCCGTGGCCCTCGCCCGGTGGCGGCGCACGCACGGGCGCGGCGGCGGCTCCGCCGTACTCCTCAGCCTCGAAGGCCACGGCCGCGACGGCGAGCTCGCCGGCGGCGCGGACCTGTCACGGACCGTGGGCTGGTTCACCGCCATCCACCCCGTGCGGCTGGATCCCGGGCCGCTGAGCTGGGACGAGGTCATGGCGGCCGGCCCCGGGCTGGCCGGCGCGGCCAAGGCGGTCAAGGAGCAGCTGCGCGCGGTGCCGCGCAACGGTCTCGGGCACGGGGTCCTGCGCCACCTCGACGGCCTGGACCTGCCGCGGCCGCCGCAGATCCTCTTCAACTACCTGGGCCGGTTCGCCGCCGGCGGGAGCACGCTGCGCGAGGGCGTGCACCCGGACAACCCCGCGATGGGGCTGGAGATCAACGCCCTGGCCCAGGACGGGCCGGACGGGACCACGTTCACGGCCACGCTCTCCTGGCCGACCGGCGTCATGCCCGCCGAGGACGTCGCCGAGCTGGCGGAGCTCTGGACGGCCGCGCTGACGGCGCTGACCCGCTGCGCCGAGCTGGCCGGGCACACCCCGTCGGACTTCCCCCTGGTCAAGCTGACGCAGCGGGACGTGGACCGGTTCGCGGGCGCGCGTGACATCCTCCCGCTGCTGCCGCTCCAGCAGGGCATGTACTTCCACGCGTCGTTCGGCGCCGCCCACACGGACACGTACGTGGTGCAGCAGGTCGCCGAGCTGTCCGGGACCGTGGACCGGGCGGCGCTGCGCCGCGCGGTGACCGCGACCGTGCACCGCCACGACGCCCTGCGCGCGAGCTTCCAGGAACTGGCCGACGGGCGGGTGGTCCAGGTGATCGCCGAGACGGTCGAGGTGCCGTGGCGCGAGGCCGACCTGAGCGGCCTGCCCGCCGAGGAGGCCCGCGCCCGGCTGGCCGAGCTGACCGCCGCCGAGCTGGCCGAGCCGTTCGACCTGGCCGCCGCGCCGCTGGTGCGCTACGCGCTGGTCTCGCTCGGCGACGCCGACCACCGGCTGGTGGAGACCATGCACCACATCGTCGCCGACGGCTGGTCGTACCCGCTGGTGTTCGGCGACATCGTCGAGTCGTACGAGCGCGGGCGCGCGCTGCCCGCGCCGGCGGTGACGTTCCGCGACCACGTGGAGGCGGTGGCCGGGCTCGACCGGGCGGCCGCCCGCGACGTGTGGGCCGCCGCGCTGGCCGGCGTCTCACCGGCCCGCCTGTACGACGGCGCGTACGCGGTGTCCAGGCACGACGGCGTGCACCGGGACCTGCCCGTCGGCGAGGTCCTCGCGGCGGCCCGCGAGCGGGGGGTGACGCTGAGCACGTTCGTGCACGCGGCGTGGGGGCTGGTGCTGGGCGGGCTGCTCGGGCGCGCGGACGTGGTCTTCGGCTCCACGGTGTCGGGGCGCGGCGGCAGCCTGCCCGGCGTCGAGACGATCGTCGGCCTGCTGATCAACACCATTCCCGTGCCGATGTCCTGGGACCCCGGCGCCACGCTGGGCGACGTCCTCGACCGGCTGCACGCGCGGCAGAGCGACCTGCTCGACGCGCAGCACGTCGGGCTCGCCGAGCTGGCCCGTCTCACCGGGGTCCGCGAGCTGTTCGACACCATGGTCGTGGTCGAGAACTTCCCCGCCGTGCCCGCCGGCGAGCGCTCCGGGCTCACCTTCCGCGGCTTCACCGGCACCGACTCGCCGCACTACCCGGTCTCCCTGGTGGCCTTCCCCGGCGAGCGGCTCACCCTGGAGATCAAGTACGACGTCGCGCTGGTCGGCGAGGAGCGGGCCGGGCGGCTGCTCGACCTGGTCGTCCGGGTCCTCGGCCAGCTGGTCCACGCCCCCGGCACGCCCGTCTCGCAGCTGGACCTGCCGTCGCTCGGCACGTCGCCGGACCGGGCGGGTGCGGCGGCATCCCGTACGGCGTTCCTCGGGGCGGCGACGCTGGCGGACGCGTACGCCGCCGCTCGGCCGGAGGCCACCGCCACGGCCGTGACCTGGCGCGACACCTCGCTCACCCACGCCGAGCTGGACGAGGCCGCCACCAGGCTGGCCAGGACGCTGGTCGCCAGGGGAGTGGGGCCCGAGTCGAGGGTGGCCGTGGCGCTGCCGCGCTCGGCCGATCTCGTCGTCGCGCTGCTCGCCGTCGTCAAGGCCCGCGGCTGTTACGTGCCGCTGGACATCGACGCCCCCGCCGCCCGGCTGAGGTTCGTCATGGACGACGCGGCCCCGGTGTGCCTGCTGACCGATCCCGCGACCCTGGCCCGCCTGCCCGAGCCCGCCGTACCGGTCGTCCTGCTGAACGAGCCGCCCCAGGACGGCCATCAGTACGGTGCGGATCTGGACGGACCCGGTGCCGCGGACAGTGCGGCGTACATCATCTACACCTCCGGGTCGACGGGGCGGCCGAAGGGGGTGGCGGTGACGCATCGCAACGTGCTGTCGCTGTTCGGCGCGGCCGGTGAGGTCTTCGACTTCGACGTCTCGGACGTGTGGACGATGTTCCACTCGGTCGCGTTCGACTTCTCGGTGTGGGAGCTGTGGGGGGCGCTGCTGCACGGCGGGCGGCTGGTGGTCGTCGACCAGGAGGTGGCCCGCGACCCGCGGCGCCTCCTGGACCTGCTGGAGCGCGAGCGGGTGACCGTGCTCAACCAGACCCCGTCCGCGTTCTACCCGCTGATCGAGGCGGCGCGGGGCGAGCTCGCGCTCCGCTACGTGATCTTCGGCGGCGAGGCGCTGGACCCGGGCCGCCTGGCCCCGTGGCGGCGGCGCCATCCCGCCACGGCCCTGGTCAACATGTACGGGATCACCGAGACGTGCGTGCACGTCACGTTCCACGCCCTGACGTCGGACGACACCGCGAGCGTCATCGGCGGGCCGCTGCCCGGCCTCCGCGTGCACGTGCTCGACCGCCACCTGCGGCCGGTCCCGCCGGGGGCCGTGGGCGAGGTGTACGTCGCGGGTGACCAGCTGGCCCGCGGGTACCTCGACCGCCCGGCGCTGACCGCCGCCCGCTTCGTCGCCGACCCGTTCACCCCGGGCGGGCGGCTGTACCGCAGCGGCGACCTCGCCCGCCGCACCCCCGGCGGGGACCTCGTCCATCTCGGCCGCGCCGACCGGCAGGTGAAGATCCGCGGCTACCGGATCGAGCTCGGCGAGGTCGAGTCCGCCCTGCTGACGCTCGACGGCATCGCCGACGCCGCCGCGGTCGTCCGAGAGGACCGGCCGGGCCGCCGGCGCCTGGTCGCGTACGTGGTCGCGCGTCAGGGAGCGCGGGTGGACCTGGCCAGGGAGCACCTGGCCAGGCTGCTGCCTTCCTACGCCGTCCCGGCCGCGTTCGTCCCCCTCGACGCGCTGCCGCTCACCGTCAACGGCAAGCTCGACCGCGACGCCCTGGCCGCCCTCCCGCCTGCCCCGGCTCCCGCCGGGCCGGGCGCCGGAGGGGGCGCGGCGGAGGTGCTGCGGGCGCTCTTCGCGGAGGTTCTCCAGCTCGCCTCGGCCGGGGGCGACGACGACTTCTTCCACTTCGGCGGCGACAGCATCATCGCCATCCAGCTCGTGAACCTCGCCAGGCGCCGAGGGCTGCGGCTGTCACCGCAGGACGTGTTCGTGCACAGGACCCCGGCGGCCCTCGCGGCCGCGGTCGCTCCGCGGCCGGTCGAGCCGGTGGCGGACGCCGAAGAGGGAGACGGCGTCGGCGAGATCATGCTGATGCCGATCGTGCACCGGCTGGCCGAGCTGGGCGGGAGGATCTCGCGGCTGAACCAGGCCGAGCTGCTCCGCACCCCGGCGGGGATGACACGAGAGCAGGTCGCCGCGCTCGTCCGGGCGCTGGTCGACCGGCATGACGCGCTGCGGTCGCGGCTGAGCAGGCCGTCGCCGTTGCTGTGGTCGCTGGAGGCGCGAGCGGCCGGTGACACCCCGGATCCCGGCGTGCTCGCGGTCGACGCGACGGGGCTCGGCGACGAAGGCCTGAGCGCCGCGATCGCGGCCGAGTCCGACGCCGCCGCCGACCGGCTCGACCCCGACGCCGGGCGGATGGTCGAGGCGGTGTGGTTCGACAGGGGGCCGGACCGGCAGGGCAGGCTGCTGATCGTCGCCCACCATCTGGTGGTCGACGGGGTGTCCTGGCGGATCCTCGTGGAGGACCTGAGGCAGGCATGGGACGCCGTCTCGGCCGGGGAGCGGCCCGTGCTCGACCCGGTCGGCACCTCCCTGCGCGCCCACGCGCGCTCGCTGGCCGAGAACGCCGCCCAGGCCGCGAGGCTGGCCGAGTTCGAGCACTGGGCGGCCACGCTGCGGCCGGGCGGCGAGCTCGACCCGTCGGCCACGACCACCGGCCTGACGGTGGGCGCCACCCGGGACCACGTCCTCCGCGTGCCCGGCGACGTGACCGGGCCGCTGCTCACCACCGTCCCGGGCAGGCTGGGCGTGGACGTCACCGAGGCGCTGGTCGCCGCGCTGCGCACGGGGGTCGCGCGCTGGCGGGCGGCGAGGGGCGGGGACGCCGGGGCGCCGCTGGTGATCGACCTGGAAAGGCACGGCCGCGAGGGCGACGCCGACCTCTCCCGTACGGTCGGCTGGTTCACCGCCATCGCGCCCGTACGGCTGCCGGGCGGCTCGGCCGGTCCCGCCGAGGTACGGCGAGCCGTGCGGGCTGCCCCGGACGGCGGGCTCGGGTTCGGGCTGCTGCGCTACTGCAACCCCCGGACCGCGGCCCCGCTCGCCCGGCTCGGCACGCCCCAGCTGCTCTTCAACTACCTCGGCAGGTTCCCCGTCGGAGGGGAGGGGGATTGGGACACGGCGCCGGAGACCGCCGCGCTGCGCCTCGCCCCCGACCCTGACCTGGGCACCCCGTACCTGCTGGAGATCAACGTCGCCTGCCACGACACGCCCGACGGGCCGGAGCTGCGCGCCGTCCTCACGTACGCGGAAGGAGGACTGGGCGCGGACGACGTGCGCGCGCTCGCCGACGACTGGGCCGCCGCGCTCCGCGACCTCATCCTGGAGAAGGCCGAGCCGCGAGCACTGACCGCGGCCACCCGGGAGCCTCGGACAGCTGCCGGGACCGCGGCGGCGCCGGGGGACGGGCCGCGGACGTGGGCGCTGTCCCCGTTGCAGGAAGGGCTGTTCTTCCAGGCGCGTTACGCCGGGGACGCCGACGTGTACGTGGCGCAGAACGCGTTCGACTTCGCCGGACGGCTGGACCTCGGGCGTCTGCGCCGGGCCTACGCGGCGCTCCTCGACCGGCACGCGACGCTGCGTCTCGGGTTCGTCGCGGACGGCGGGCACCGGCCGGTCGCCGTGGTCGGGAGCGGGCTGGACGCCGCCGTCGGGGAGATCGACCTGTCGGCGGACGGTTCCCGGCTGCCGGAGGTGATGGAGGAGGACCGGCGGCGGCCCTTCGACCCGGCCGCGCCGCCGCTCTGCCGGTTGACCGTGGCCCACCTGCCCGGCCGTGACCGCCTGCTGCTCACGTACCACCTGCTCCTGTTCGACGGCTGGTCGCGGGAGCTGGTGCTGCGCGAGCTGTTCGCGCTGTACGAGTCCGGCGGCGAGCGCGGCGTCCTCCCCGAGGGCGGGGCGGTCTACACCGGCTACCTCGCCTGGCTGGCCCGCCAGGACGGCGACGCGGCGGCGCGGGCCTGGGCGGAGGCGCTCGCGGGCCTGGAGCCCACCATCCTGTTCCCCGCGGCGGCGGGGACCGCGCCGGTGCCCGCGACCAGCCTGGCGTTCCGGCTCACCGAGGAACAGACGCGGCGCGTCACCGGCCAGGCCCGCCGGTCCGGAGTGACGCTCAACGCGCTGCTCACCACCGCGCTCGGCCTGGTGCTGGCCCACGCGTCCGGCCGCCGCGACGCGATCTTCGGCACGACCGTCGCCGGGCGGCCGACCGAGCTGGAGGGCGTCGAGTCGGCGATCGGCGTGTTCCTCAACACGGTGCCCACGGCGGTCCGGCTCGCCCCGGACGAGAGCGTGCTGGACGTCATGCGGCGGGTCCAGGCCGACCGCGTCGCGCTGATGCCGCACGAGTATCTGGGGCTCGGCGACATCCAGCGCGCGGCGGGCCGCGACCAGCTGTTCGACAGCCTGTACGTGCTGCAGAACTTCCTCGGCGACGACACGTTCACCGATCTGGAGGAGGCGCACGGCATCGTCGGCGTGTCCAGCGTGGACGCCACGCACTTCCCGCTGACCTGGGTGGCCACCCCGGGCGCGCGGCTCTCCGTGCGGCTGGAGTACCGGGCCGACGTGGTGGCGCGGGAGCGGGCGGAGGCGCTGCTGGCCCGGCTGGAGCGGGTGCTGCTCCGCCTCGTGGACGACCCGGCGGCGACCGTGGCCGACGTGCCGCTGCTGCTGCCGGGGGAGAGCGCCGTGCCCGCCGGGGCGGTGCGGCCCATCGGCGAGGACACGATCGCGGACCTCCTGGCGGCCCAGGCGCGGCGCACCCCGGAGCGGCCCGCGCTCACCTCGGGCTCGCGGACCCTCACCTACGCCGAGCTGGACGCCCGGGTGAACCAGATCGCGCGCTCGCTGCTGGCCGGGGGAGCGGGACCTGAGAAGATCGTCGCGCTCGCCGTGCCCCGGTCGGCCGACATGGTCGCCGCGCTGTTCGCCGTGCTCCGCACCGGGGCGGCCTACCTCCCGCTCGAACTCGACAACCCCGGCGACCGGCTGCTGGCGATGCTGGCCGACGCCCGCCCGGTGCTGCTGGTGACCACGCGGGCGGTGGAGCCCAGGCTCGCCTCCCACCCGGTGGCGCGGCTGTGCCTGGAGGACGTGTCGGGACCCGCCGATCCGGTCACCGTCGCGCGCGGGCCGGGTCACCTGGACCATCCCGCGTACGTCATCTACACCTCCGGCTCCACCGGCCGCCCCAAAGGCGTGGTCACGCCGTACCGGGGGCTGACCAACATGCAGCTCAACCACCGGGAGGCGATCTTCACGCCGGCCGTCGCCGCGACCGGCGGGCGGATCCTCACCATCGCGCACACCGTCTCCTTCTCCTTCGACATGTCGTGGGAGGAGCTGCTCTGGCTGGTCGAGGGCCACCACGTGCACATCTGCGACGAGGAGCTGCGCAGGGACGCCACCGCGCTCGTCGCCTACTGCCACCGCCACCGCGTCGACGTGGTGAACGTGACGCCCACCTACGCCCGGCACCTGCTCGACCAGGGCCTGCTCGACGGCCCGCACCGCCCGCCGCTGGTGCTGCTCGGCGGCGAGGCGGTGCCCCAGTCCCTGTGGTCGGAGCTGCGCGACGCCGAGGGCGTGAGCGGCTACAACCTCTACGGGCCGACCGAGTACACGATCAACACGCTCGGCGCGGGCACCGGCGAGAGCGCCACCACCACGGTCGGGCGGCCGATCTGGAACACCCGCTGTCACGTGCTGGACGCCTTCCTGCGCCCGGCCCCCGTCGGCGAGCTCTACATCGCGGGGGCGGGCCTGGCGCGCGGCTACCTCGGCCGCGCCGGGCTGACCGCCGGGCGGTTCGTCGCCGACCCGTCCGTCCCGGGCGGGCGCATGTACCGCACCGGCGACCTCGTCCGCGTCCGGGAGGACGGCAACCTCGACTTCCTCGGCCGCACCGACGACCAGGTGAAGATCCGCGGGTACCGGGTGGAGCCGGGCGAGGTCGAGGCCGCCGTCACCGCCCGGCCCGGGGTGCGCCGGAGCGCCGTCCTCGCCGTCCCCGACGGCTCCGGCGCCAGGCGCCTGGTGGCCTACCTCGTCCCCGACGGCCCCGCGGGCGCCGAGCTGGCCGCCGCCGTGCACGCCGGGCTCAAGGAGGTGCTGCCCGGCTACATGGTGCCGGCGGCGTACGCGGTGGTGGACGCGCTGCCGCTGACCGTGAACGGCAAGCTCGACATCGCCGCGCTGCCCCCGCCCAGCGCGCCGGCGTCACGTTCGCGACCGCCCGCCGACGAGCGGGAGCGGCTGCTGTGCACGCTGTTCGGCCGGGCGCTCGACACCGGCGACGTCGGGCCCGACGACGACTTCTTCGACCTGGGCGGGCACTCCCTGCTGGCCATCCGGCTGCTCGGGCTCGTGCGCGCCGCCACGGACGCGGACCTCACGCTGCGCGACCTGTTCGACGCGCGCACCCCCGCCCGGCTCGCCGCCCGCCTCACGAGCGGCGCGGCCCCGTCACGGGTGAGGTCCGGGCGGCCCCCGCTCACCCGGCGGCCCCGCCCCGACCGGGTGCCGCTGTCGCCCGCGCAGGAGCGGCTCTGGCTGCTCCAGCAGCTTGACCCCGGCTCGACCGCCTACACCTACCCGCTGCTCGTCCGGCTGCGCGGCGCGGTGGACGCCGCCGCCCTGCGCGCCGCGCTCGGCGACGTGGCGGCCAGGCACGAGGTGCTGCGCACGGTCATCGACGACGAGCCCGCGCAGCGGGTGCTCGCCGCACCCCGGATCGACCTGGACGTCGTACGATGCCCGGACGCGGGCCCGGTGCTGGCCGAGGCGCTCGCCCGTCCCTTCGACCTGGCCGCCGGGCCGCCGCTGCGGGCCACCCTCGTCGAGGAGCACGACACCGGCCACACCGTGCTGGCGCTGGTGCTGCACCACATCGCGATGGACGAGTGGTCCGACGGCCCGCTGCTGCGCGACCTCGGCGCCGCCTACGCCGCCCGGCTGGCGGGCCGGGCCCCCGACTGGGAGCCGCTGCCGGTGCAGTACGCCGACTACGCCCTCTGGCTGTCGCTCGACGACCGGCCCGACGACGACCGCGCCTACTGGGAGCGGCGGCTGCGCGGCCTGCCCGCCGAGATCGCCCTGCCCGCCGAGAGTTCGCAACGGGTACGGACCGGGCGCCCCGCCGGGCAGGTGACCGCCGCGATCCCGCCGGAGCTGGCCGCGTCGCTGCGGGAGCTGGGGCACGCCGAGTCGGCGAGCATGTTCATGGTGCTCCACGCGGCGCTCGCCACCCTGCTCAGCCGTCTCGGCGCCGGTACGGACATCCCCATCGGCACCCCCGCCTCCGGCCGCGCCGATCCCGCCCTGCACGACCTCGTCGGGTTCTTCGTCAACACCGTCGTGCTCCGTACGGACCTGTCCGGCTCGCCTGCCTTCGCCGAGCTGCTGCGGCGGGTGCGCGAGACGGACCTGGCCGCGTTCGAGCACGCGAGCCTGCCCTTCCAGCAGGTGGTCGAGGCGGTCAACCCGGCGCGGGCGCAGGGCCGCAACCCGCTGTTCCAGGTGATGCTCGGCTACCTGCACCGCCCGGCCGGGCGTGACACCGTGCTCGGCCTGCCGGTGGGGGAGGCGCCCCCGGTCGCCGCCGACCCCAAGGTGGACCTGAACCTCACCTTCGTCGACGGCGAGCCGTTCGAGATGGTCCTGGAGTACGACGCGGACCGCTTCCACCCCGCGACCGCGCGACGGCTGGCCGACCGCCTCCTGGTGCTGCTCGCCGAGGTCGCCGCATGCCCGGAGCAGCCGATCGAGTCCCTGGACGTCCTGTCGGAACGCGACCGGACCGACCTGGCCGACTGGCAGACCGGCGGCCCGGCCCCGATCGGCGGAGCGCCGTGGCACGCCCGGTTCTCGGCGCTGGCGAGGGCGACTCCGGAGGCGGACGCCTGCGTGTTCGAGGGCGGGACGATGAGCTACGCCGAGCTGGACGCCGCCTCCGACGCCTTCGCCGCCAGGCTCGCGGGGCTCGGGCCGGAGGATGTGGTCGGGATCGCCCTGCCTCGGTCGGCGGAGCTGCTGGTGGCCGTGCTCGGCGTGGCCAAGGCGGGCGCCGCCTACCTGCCGCTCGACCCCGCGTTCCCGGCCGAGCGGCTGCGCTTCATGGTGGAGGACGCGCGACCGGCCGTGATCGTCGTGGACGACCGCACCCGCGACCTCTTCCCCGGCGGCATCACGCTCGACGGCCCCCCGGCCCCCGCCCGGGAGAGCGCGCCGTGGGATCCGCGGACGGCGGCGTACGTCATCTACACCTCCGGTTCGACCGGACGCCCCAAGGGCGTGGTGGTGACCCGGGGAGACCTGGAGTGCTTCCTCGGCGCGCTGCCCGTGACCGGGCCGGGCGACCGGCTGCTCGCCGTGACCACGCTCTCCTTCGACATCTCGGTCCTCGAACTGATGGGGCCGCTGCGTACCGGAGGCTGCGTGGTCATCGCCTCGGACGCGCAGGTGAGGGACCCGCGGCTGCTCGCGGGGCTGATGCGGGACGAGCGGGTCACGATCGTGCAGGCCACCCCGTCGCTGTGGTCGGCGCTGCCCGCCGACGCCGAGCTCGGCGGGGTGCGCGTGCTGGCCGGCGGCGAGGCGCTGCCCCCCGCCCTGGCGGAGCACCTGGCCGAGCGGGCCGCGAGCGTGACCAACCTGTACGGCCCCACCGAGGTGACCGTCTGGGCCACCGCCGCGGCCGTCCGCCCGGGTGAACGTCCCGCGCTCGGCCGCCCGCTGCCGGGCACGGCCGCGTACGTGCTGGACGCGGCGCTGCGCCCGGTGGCTCCCGGCGTCGCGGGGGAGCTGTATCTCGGCGGTGCCCAGGTCACGCGCGGCTACCTGCGCCGCCCGGGGCTCACCGCGGCCAGGTTCGTCGCCGACCCCTTCACCGGCGGGCGCATGTACCGCACCGGTGACCTCGCCAGGTGGAGCGCCGACGGGGAGCTGGAGTTCCTGGGGCGTGCCGACCACCAGGTCAAGGTGCGGGGCTTCCGCGTCGAGCTCGGCGAGATCGAGGCGGTCGCCGCCACCTGCCCCGGCGTGGCGGCGGTCGCGGTCGCCGCCCGCCGGGACCGGATCGTCGCCTACGTCACCGCGCCGGCCCCCGGGCTCCGCGACCACCTCGCGGAGCGGCTGCCGTCCTCCATGGTCCCCGCCGCCGTCGTCGTGCTCGACGAGCTGCCGCGCACCCCCAACGGCAAGGTGGACCGGGCCGCGCTGCCCGACGTGGACCTCGCGCCCTCGGCCGCCGGCGTCGCGCCGCGCACCCGTGCCGAGGCGGCCGTCTGCGCCGTCATGGCCGAGGTGCTGGGCGTCGGGCGGGTCGGCGTGGACGACGACTTCTTCGCCCTGGGCGGCCACTCGCTCCTGCTCGTCAGGCTGGCCGCCGCCCTGCGCGCGGAGCTGGGCGCCGAGATCCCGGTCGCGGACCTGTTCACCGCCCCCACCGCCGCCGCCCTGGCCCGGCGGATCGCCGGCGGCGCCCCCGCCGGCGACGCGATGGCTGAACTGCTCGTCCTGCGACCGGGCGGATCGCGGCCGCCCCTGTTCTGCTTCCCGCCCGCGAGCGGGCTCGCCTGGCAGTTCGCCGCGCTCAAGCGCCACCTGCCGGAGGACGTCCCGCTGTACGGGCTGCAGTCGCCCCGCCTGAGCCGCGACACCGCCCTGCCCGAGACCATGGACGAGCTGGCCACCGAGTACGCCGGCCTGATCGGACGCACCGCCCCGGAAGGCCCCGTCAGCCTGCTCGGCTGGTCGTTCGGCGGCGCGGTGGCCCACAAGGCCGCGGTGCTGCTGGCCGCGGAGGGTCGTGAGATCGGCCTGCTCGGCATGCTGGACACGCCGCTGGAGGTGCCCGGAGGGGCGGACGACGTCGCCGCGCTGCTGGCCGAGATGGGCTACCGGGTGCCGGACGGGCGCATGTCGGTCGCCGACGCCGTCGCGTTCCTGCGCGGCCTCGGCGACGGCGTCGCGGTCCTGGCGGACGAGCAGATCGGGCGCGTCGTGGAGAGCTACCTGGACAGCGACCGCATGATGGCGCGGGCCGGGTACGACGTGTTCCCCGGCGACGTGCTCTTCGTCGACGCCACCGTGCCGGAGCCGGGCTTCACCGGGAGGGCCTCCGGCCGGTGGCGCCCCCACGTGGCGGGCGAGCTGCGCGCGGTCGCCGTGGAGTGCCGCCACTCCGAACTGCTGGACGCCCGCGCGCTGGAGATCGTCGGCCCGCTGCTGGCCCGCCTCATGTGATGGCGGACAGGTCCTTGACCGGGGTGGAGGGGTCCATGTCGGCGGCGTTCGCGAGCTGCGGCACGAGCACGTCGAGCGCGTACAGCAGCGCGTCCGGCCCGCTGTAGGAGAGCGCGCCGCCGAGCGGGGTGGAGAAGTCCGTGTAGATCGTACGGTCGCTCTCGACCACCTTCAGCCGGGAGAAGACCGGCGAGGCCAGCATCTTCTCCTTCGTCGAGCCGTTGACGAACAGCACGTCGCGGTCGATCAGGTCCAGCCGCTCCTCGCTGATCTCGTTGGCCTCGCTCTGCGCGGCGAAGCCGAGCGCGTCGAACAGCGCGCGGCGCGGGTCGCGGGCCGGGATCAGCCAGTGCTGCCCGTTCTCCGGCCCGAAGTCGACCACCAGGACCTTGCCGGCGAACTCGGGGTGCGCCCGCTTCGCCTCAGTGATCTTCGCGTTGACCTTGTCGACGAGGGCCTGAGCCGCGGCGGCCTTGCCCAGCGCCTTGCCCGTGGTGATCGTCTGGACGTCCCAGGGGGTCTGCTCGTCGGCGTAGGCGTCCGACTGGATGACGGTGGGCGCGATCTGCGAGAGCTTCTCGTACGTCTCCTTGTTGATCGTCTCGTAGATCGCGATGATCACGTCGGGGCGCTGCTTGATGATCGCCTCGAAGTTGAGCTCCGCCGAGAACGTGGACAGCTCCTGGCCGCCCAGCGCCTTCTTGACCCACGGGAAGGTCGCGTACGCGTCGAACCACGCGCGGGTGCTGACCGGGACGACGCCCAGCGCGAGCGCGAAGTCCTGGTCGTTCCAGCCGACGGTGACGACCCGGGCGGGCCTGGTCTCGATCGTGGTGCTGCCGAACTTGTGCTCGATGGTGACCGGGAACGCGGTGTCCGCCGGCGCGGAGGCACTCGGGGCGGCGGGCTCCGGGACCGCGCAGGAGACCAGCGAGGCCGCCAGGAAGAGGGATAAGAAGGCTCGCGGAACCGCACGGGAACTGATCATGGGGATTCCTTCTGGCCGGAGGGCTGCAATCAACTTAGGATAGCATTACCTAACTTTGATCAAGGAGGCTGGAGATGCAGCGCACCCTGCTCGGCGGGAAGATCCATCGGGCCACCGTGACCCAGGCCCACCTGCACTACGTCGGCTCCCTCACGATCGACAAGGTCCTCATGGACGCGGCCGGGCTCGTCGAGGGCGAGCAGGTGCACGTCGTCGACATCGACAACGGGGCACGGCTGGTCACCTACGCCATCGAGGGCGCCCCCGGCTCCGGCGTCATCGGCGTCAACGGGGCGGCCGCCCATCTGGTGTCGCCGGGCGACCTCGTCATCGTCATGTCCTACCGGCAGGTGACAGAAGGCGAGCTCGGCTCGTACGTCCCGTCCGTGGTGCACGTCGACGGGTGCAACCGGATCGTCGCGCTCGGCGCGGACCCGGCCGCCCCGGTGCCCGGAGCGGCCCGGCAGGTCACCGGCCGGTGAGGTAGCCGCCCATGGTGCGGAAGACCTCGGTGGCGGGCAGGTCCGCGCCCTCGTCGGTGCGGACCCGCTCGATCACCAGCCCCCGGCTGCGCCCCCGGCGGGCGTCGGCGCCGGCGACGATGACCACGCCGTCGCCCTCGCGGATGAAGACCCGCCCGGGAGTCCCTCCGTAGACGCCCTCCGACACCGACGCCTTCAGCACCCGTACGCGCTCGCCCCGGTAGAAGGTGAAGGCGTTCGGATACGGGTCCGACTGGGCGCGCACCAGCCGCTCGATGTCCTCGGCCGGCCAGGTCCAGTCGATGCGGCTGTCCTCCGGCGAGCGTTTGTGGAAGAAGCTCGCCCTGGACCGGTCCTGCGGGACCGGGACGGCCCGGCCGGTGTCGATCAGCGTGAGCGCGTCCCGCACGATCGGCTCGATCAGCGCGACGGTCCGGTGGAACAGGTCGGTGGCCGTGTCGGACGGTCTGACGGGGACCGCGCGCTGCAGGAGGATGTCGCCGGCGTCCAGCTCCTCGTCCATCAGGTGGGCGGTGACGCCCACCTCCTCCTCGCCGTTGATCAGGGCCCAGATGAGCGGGGAGAAGCCCGCGTAGGCGGGCAGCAGCGAGTCGTGCACGTTCAGCGTGCCGTGGCGGGGCAGCCGGAAGATCTCCGGCGGGATCCAGGTGCGCCAGTTGTTGGCGACGATGATGTCCGGCTCGGCCTCCTTGAGCGCGGTGACGAGCTCGTCGTCGGGCCGGGCGCGCAGCAGCACGGGCACGCCGTGCTCGGCGGCCAGGCCGGCGACGGAGTCGTCCCAGATCTTCTCGTAGGCGTGTTCGCTCTTGGGGTGGGTCACGACGAGCGCCACGTCGTGGCCGGATCCCAGCAGTGCCTGCAACGTGCGGTGTCCCCAGGTCTGGTAGCCGAACATCGCGACCCGCATCTGCGCCTCCTGGTGGGGAGAATCCCTGATTAGGTGAGCCTAACCTAAATAAGGTCGGTCAAGGAGGGCAGTTTTCCGAGCCCTGCTCGGAGTTTCCGACGCCTTCCTGGTAGGAGGACTATGCGGTTGGGAGCGCTCCCAACCGTCGTCCTAACAGAAGCGCAGATGGCGGTGAAAAGGTTGACTCGCGTGCTGACGCGAGCCTAGCGTTCCGTTTGGGAGCGATCCCAACGATCTTGCGAGTGGGGCGCGTGGCTGCCCCTTGCTGAACCCCATCACCGGCGATGAGCGCCCGTTTCCTGGCGCACGGTTCCCTTGGTGACGGGTGTCGTTTCCGCGCTACGAGGAGAATGCGTCATGGCTGTGCTCGGCGTGCTCGAAAACGAGGTCATGCGGTTGTGGTCCGAGATCCTCGGGGTCGAGGTCGCGTCCGCGGACCAGGATTTCTTCGAACTGGGCGGCCAGTCGCTGGCGATGGTCCAGTTCCTGGCCATGGTGGAGAGTGAGTTCCGGATCGAGTTGCCGGTCGAGGTGCTCTTCGTCGACGGGTTGACGGTCGCCGAGGCGGCGCGGGCCATCGAGGAGGGGTCGCGGGCCCAGGCCGCGGCCGGGGAGTCCCCTTGACCACCGTCATCATGGTCACCCACGGCACGCACGGCGACGTCCTGCCGTTCGTGGGTCTTGGACGGATCCTCCGGGAACGCGGGCACCGGGTGGAGATCCTCACGCACGCCCCCTTCGAGGCGGTGGCCCGGCGCGAGGGCCTGGAGTTCACGCCCATCGACACCGAGCGTGAGTACGAGCGATACCTCTCGGACACGCCGATGCTGCTCGGCGCCGGGATGGACCGGTGGCGGCGCTTCTACGACGCCATCGGGCTGTTCGACCAGATCCGGTTCGAGTGCGAGGTGCTCAAGGCCCGTCACGTGCCGGGGGAGACGGTGTTCGTGGGGCGCCACACCACGGCGATCTCGACGCTCTTCGCCGGCGAGGTGCTGGACGTGCCCACCGCGTGGGTGGCCGTGACGCCGGTGCAGTACATGTCAGAACGCCCCGCCGTGCACATGTACCGGGAGACCATGAGCGACCGGCTCGACGCGGTGCGGGCGACGCTCGGGCTGGCGCCTGTCGGCGACTGGACGTCCTGGTTCACCTCGGCCCGGCTCCACCTGGGGCTGTGGCCGGAGTGGTTCGACCGGGCGGGGGTCGCCGCGCCGTCGCGGGTCCGGCTGACGGGGGCGCCGTACGGCGACGACACCTTCACCGACCCGGTCCCGCCCGAGGCCGATCGCCTGCTCGACCGCGGCGCGGTGATCGTGACGGGCGGCACCGGCCGCATGATCCACGAGCGGTTCTACGCCGCCGCCGTCGCGGCGTGCGCGGCCGCGGGCGTGCCCGCCCTGGTCGTGGCCAGGCATCGGGACCTGGTGCCCGCCGACCTGCCCCAGGACGTCTCCTGGTTCCCGCACCTGCCCTTCCACCAGGTCATGGGCCGCGCCAGGGCGGTGCTGCACCACGGCGGCATCGGCACCGTGGTCAGGGCGGTGGCCGCGGGGGTCCCGCAGGTCCTGCTGGCGCACGGTTTCGACCGTTCCGACAACGGCATGCGCCTGGCCAGGCTCGGGCTCGGCTCCTGGCTGCCCGAGCGGCGGTGGACGACGGAGGAGATCGTCCCCCTGCTGAACGAGGCGCTGGCCGCCGACGGCCACCGTGAGCGGGTGGCCCCGTACGCGGGGGCGGCGCGGCCGGGGCTGCGGGCGGCCGCCGAGGCCGTCGAAGAACTGCTGCACGTCTGATCCCACCGGAGCTGACCATGTCGAACCGGAGTTGACCATGCCAGTTTTGGGAGCGCTCCCAACTCTTGTCGAATCGTTCGGGCGCCAGGCGGCGAGCACCCCGGACCGGATCGCGCTCGTCGCCGGCGACGAGCGCCTGACCTACGCCGCGCTGGACGAGGCCGTGGACCGGCTGGCCGCCAGGCTCGCCGCCGCCGGAGCCCGCCCCGGCACCCTCGTGGGGATCTGCGCGGCCAAGTCGGCTGCCTGCGTGACGGCGATGCTCGCCGTCCTGCGGACCGGCGCGGCCTACCTGCCGCTCGACCCCGCGCACCCGGCGGCCCGCGTCGAACTCGTCCTGGCGGACTCGCGCGCGGACCTGCTGCTGACCGAGGGCGAGCCGGTCACGACCGCGGTGCCGGTGCTCCGGCTGGACGGGGAGCACCCCCCGGCCGCGCCGCTCCCCGCCGCGCCCCCGGACCCCTCGTCCCCGGCGTACGTGATCTACACCTCGGGCTCGACCGGCACGCCCAAGGGGGTGGTGGTGCCGCACCGGGCGCTGGCCAACCTGCTCGCCGGCATGCGCGAACTGGTGGGCTCGACGGCCGAGGACGTCTGGCTCTCGGCCGCCTCCCTCACCTTCGACATGTCCGTGCCCGAGCTCTACCTGCCGCTCGTCACCGGAGGACGGCTGGTCCTCGTCGACCCCAGGACCGCTCTCCTCGGCAAACGGCTCGCCGCGCTGATCGAGCGCGAGGGCGTGACCCACATGCAGGCCACCCCTTCGGGCTGGCGGGTCCTGCTCTACGCCGGGTTCCGCGGCCCCCGGCTGACCGCGCTCGTCGGCGGTGAGGCGCTGCCCGCGGCCCTGGCAGGCGACCTGCGTTCCCGGGTCGGACGGCTCGTCAACATGTACGGCCCGACCGAGGCCGCCGTCTGGGCCACCTCCTGGGAGGTGCCGATCGAGCCGGGGACGGTCTCGATCGGCGACCCGCTCCCCGGCGCCACCGTCCACGTCGTGGACGACGGGCTCGACGAGGTCGGCCAGGGCGAGCTGGCGATCGGCGGCGTCTGCGTGGCCGACGGCTATCTCGGCAGGCCGGCCCTGACCGCCGACCGATTCGTCCCCGACCCCTACGGCGAGCCGGGCAGCAGGCTGTACCTGACCGGCGACGTGGTGCGGCGCACCGGCGCGGGACTGGAGTACCTGCGCCGGGCCGACACCCAGGTGAAGCTACGCGGCTACCGGGTGGAGCTCGGCGAGGTGGAGGCCGCCATGGACGGCCTGCCCGGCGTGCGGCAGTCCGTGGCGGCCGTGTCCGGCGACGCCCTGGTGGCGTTCGTCGTCGGCGACTGCCCTGACCTGCGCCGCCGGCTGGCCGCGATCCTGCCCGCGTACATGGTGCCGACCAGGGTGATCCCCCTGGACTCCGTGCCGCTCACCCCCAACGGAAAGATCGATCGGCGCGCTCTTGAGGAGAAGATATGAGCGATGTTCTGGTGGTCGTCAACCACGAGGAGCAGTACTCCGTCTGGGCCGCGGGACGGGAGCTGCCTCCCGGCTGGCGGGCCACGGGCTTCGCCGGCACCCGTGAGGAATGCCTGGCGCACATCGAGACCGTGTGGACCGACATGCGTCCCCTCAGCGTGCGCGGCGGGGGGTGACGCGGCATGGACTCCAACCCTGACGCCGTCATCGTCGGCGCGGGCCTGGCCGGACCCCTGCTGGCGAGCATGATCGCACGGCGCGGGTACCGGGTCGACCTGGTCGAAGGCCGCCCCGACCCGCGCTCGGCCCGCCACGACAGCGGCCGATCCATCAACCTGGGCATGTCGGCGCGGGCCATCGCGGCGCTGCGCGAGGTGGGCCTGTGGCAGGAGGCGCGGCGGCTGTCCGTGCCGATGCGCGGGCGCATGGTGCACACCGCCGGCGGACGGTCGGCGTTCTACCCGTACGGCAAGGACCCGTCGCAGATCCTGCACTCCATCAGGCGGGACGCGCTGGTCTGCCTGCTGGTCGAGCACGCGGAGAAGCAGCCCGGCGTGCGGCTGCGCTTCGGCACCAGGTGCGTGGCCGTCGACCGGGACGCCGCCGCCGTCACCATGGAGGACGGTAGCAAGCTGACGGCCGGCTTCGTGGTCGGCGCCGACGGCGCCTCCTCGCTCGTCAGGACCGAGATGCAGCGCGGCCTGCCGGCCGGCTTCAGCCGCGAGTACCTCGAATGGGGCTACAAGGAGATCACGATCCGGGCCAGGCCCGACGGCACGCCCGCCGTACCGCTGGAGGCGCTGCACATCTGGCCGGGCGAGCGCGGTCTGGGGGTCGCCCACCCCAACGTCGACAACAGCCTGACCTGCACGCTCTTCCTGCCGCGCGACGAGCCGCCGGACCGGGCGTCCGACGCCTTCCCGCACCTGGCGGAGCTGGTGCCCGACCTCGACGAGCAGGCGTCCGCCGCGCCGATGGGGCACCTCACGACCGTACGCACCGCGCCCTGGCACCACCGGGACACGATGGTCCTCGTCGGCGACGCGGCGCACGCCGTCTACCCCTTCTACGGCCAGGGCATGAACGCCTCGTTCGAGGACTGCCTGGCGCTCGACCGGATGCTGGCCCGGCACCCGCGCGACCGGCGGGCCGCCTTCGCCGCCTACGAGCGGTCCCGCAAGCCGCACACCGACGTGCTGGCCGAGCTGTCCGCGCAGAACTTCCTGGAGCTCCGCGACGGCATGCGCTCCCCGCTGCGGCTGGCCAGGAAGCGCCTCGACCTGCTGCTGCACAAAAAGTTCCCCGGCACCTGGGTGCCGCTCTACACGCTCGTCTCGCACACCACCGTGCCCTACGGCGAGGCGCTGCGGCGCGCTCGCCGCCAGGACCGGGTGGCCGCCGCGCTGACCGTGACCGGGGCGGGCGCGGCCGTCGCAGGCCTGCTCGCCGTGCTCGCGCGCCGCCACGGGAGGACCTCTCGATGATCACACATCCGCACGACGCATCCCTCGTGCTGTTCGACCCGGCCGACGTGGAGGCGGACCCCGCCGCGCACCCCCTGATCGGCGAGCACCGGGCCGACCTGCGGGCCGTCGTCGAATGGGCGCGCGCCTACCTGTGCCGGCCGCACCCGGAGCTGGGCCGGCTCGGGCCGGTGTGCCCGTACGCGCAGGCGTCGCTGGACCGCGGCGCCTTCCGCCTGGCCGTCCAGCCGGGCGGCGGCCACACCGTCGAGTCGTTGAGCGCGCTGCTGGCGCCCTACCGCGACTGGTTCCTCGACCTCGCCCCCCGCAGGATGCCCGCCGCGCAGTCGACGACCATCCTCGTCCTGCTGCCCGGCATGCGTGACGCGCGGGAGGTGATCGACGCCGCGCAGTGCGCGCTCAAGGACGCCTACGTGGGACACGGCCTGATGATCGGGGAGTTCCACGACGGGCCGCCGGACAAGGCGGGGCTGTGGAACCCCGGCTTCCGCCCGCTGCGCAGCCCGGTGCCGATGCTGGTGATCAGGCACATGGTGCCGACCGACCTGCCGTTCCTGATCTCCGAGGAGACGCATCTGGCCGCCTACCGGGATCTGTTCGGCGAGCAGGTGCCCGGGCACCTGCGTGACCTGGTGGCCAAATCATGACCGGCACGAGCTTCCCCCTGACGCCCGCCCAGGAACGGCTCTGGTTCCTGCACCAGGCCGGCCACGACCCGTCCGGCTACCACGTCTGGGGCGGGCACCGGTTACGCGGGCCCCTGGACGCCGGACACCTGGGCCGGGCGCTGAACCGCCTGGCCGCCAGGCACGAGGCGCTGCGCACCGGGCTGGCCGACACCGGGGACGGGCGCCCGATCCAGATCGTGAGCGACGCGGCCGAGGTGGACCTGGAGGTCGTGGAGGTCCAGGGCGAGGCCGCGGCGCACGCGGCGTGCGAAACGTTCGTGGCCCGGCCGTTCGCACTCGGCCGGGCGCCGCTCATGCGGGCGCTGCTCCTCCGGCTCGCGCCGGACGACCACGTGCTCGTCCTGTGCCTGCACCACACGATCTGCGACGGGCGCTCGCTGCAGGTCCTCTTCACCGAGCTGTACGGGATGCTGGCGGGGACCTTCGAGCCCGCCGAGCCCGCCGTCCCGTTCTCGGAGTACGTCGCCCGGCTCCGCGGGGGCAGCCGGGAGCGGGCCCAGGCGGCGCGCGACTACTGGCGTTCCCGGCTGGCCGGCGCGCCCTCCCTGCTGGGCCTGCCCACCGACCGGCCCCGTCCCGCCGTACCGAGCGGGCGCGGCGCGCAGCATCGCTGGACCCTGCCCGAGCACCTGCGCGCCGGCCTGGTGGACGGCGCGCGCAGGACCAGGACTACGGTGTTCGCCATGGTCCTGGCGGCCCTGGGGGTCACCCTCGGCCGGTGCGCCGACCAGGACGACATCGTGGTCGGCTGCCCGATGGACGGCCGTACCGGGCGGGACGGCGGGACGGTCGGCATGTTCGCCAACACCGTCGCGCTGCGGCTCGACCTCGGCGGCGACCCGGCCGTGACGGACCTGCTGCGGCAGTGCAGGCGGACCGTGGCCGAGGCGCTCGCCCACGGCGGCACGCCGTTCGACGAGGTGGTGGAACTCGCCGGAGGCCGCCGCGACCTCAGCCACAACCCGCTCTTCCAGGTCATGCTCGTCATGGACCACCTGGACGGCCGGCCCAGGACCGCGGGTGACCTCCTCGTCGAACACTGGGAACTGCCCGCGCCCGAGGCCCGCTTCGACCTCACCCTGTTCGTCACCGTGGGCGACGACATCGAGCTGTACCTGGACTACGCGGCCGACCTCTTCGACGCGGACACGGCGGCGACCCTGGCGCACCACCTCACCACCGCCCTCGAAGCCCTCACCGGCGACCCGTCCCTCCCCCTGAGCCACATCCCCTTCACCACCACCCCAACCGGAACGACCGTGGCCGCCTCCGCCGTTCCGGTCCCGGGGCTGGTTTCCGGGGAGGACGGTCCGACCGGGGCCGCCCCGGTGCCGTCCGGGGTGCAGACCGTCATCCCGCGGCTGTCCCGGGCGGGGCACCCCGTTCTGGGGGGCGGGTCATCCGGGGTGGCGGGCGAAGGTTCCGCCGAGTCCGCGCACCCCGTTCCGGAGGGTGGGGCGTCTGCGGCCGGATCCTCCGTTCCGGCCGATGGGTTGTCTGTGGCGGGGAGTGTCGCATCCTCCGAGGTGCCGGCCGGGGGCTGGGCCGGGGTGGCGGAGCTGGTTGTGCGTCAGGCTGAGCGGGGTCCGGATCGGGTCGCGGTCATGGCCGCGGGGGAGCGGTTGACGTACGGCGGGCTGGTCGCGCGGGCGCGGGAGGTGGCGGCGCGGTTGGGGCCGCTCAGCGGAGACCCTGACGCGCGTCCGGTGGTCGGGGTGTCGCTCCCGGCGGGGCCGGACGGGATCGCCGCCGTCCTCGGTGTGCTGCTCGCCGGTGCCGCGTACCTGCCGCTCGACCCCGGCCACCCGCCCGCCCGTGTCACGCACCTGCTGCGGCGGGCACGGGCTGTCGCGGTGATCGCGCCGTCCGGCAGGCTCGCCGAGCTGGACGAATTCCCGGGAGCGAAACTGCCGGTCACCGACCAGACAGGACCGAGCGGCGAGTTCGTGACAGGCCGGACGCGTCGGGTCGGTCCGGGACGTCTTGAGGGCGGGATCACGGGCGAGGTACGTCCCGGCTCCGCAGACCTGGTGGGTGCTGCCGTGCGGCCGGGGGATCCGGCGTATGTGATCTTCACGTCCGGGTCGACGGGGGCGCCCAAGGGGGTGGTGGTGTCGCACGGCGCCGTCGCGGAGTTCACCCGCTCGTTCGCCGACGTGCACGGCTTCGGCCCTGAGCACCGGGTGCTGATGCTGCCGCCGCTCACCTTCGACGCCTCCGTGGGAGACCTGTTCCCGGTGCTCACCACCGGCGGCACCCTGGTCGTCCATCCGGAGCCCGCCCGGCTGGACGGCGCGGAGCTCGTACGGTTCTGCGCCGAGCACGGCGTGACCGCCGTCGACGCGCCCGTGGCGTTGTGGCGGCGCTGGGTCACCGACCTGGCCGAGCCGGGCGTACCCGAGAGCTGGCCGGTCGAGATCATGATGGTCGGCGGCGAGCAGGTGCCGGTCGAGGACGCGCGCACCTGGCAGCGGGTGACACGCGGCAGGTGCGCCCTGTTCAACCACTACGGCCCCACCGAGGCCACCGTCTGCGCCACCGTGCACCGGATCGGCGGCACGGACGAGCTCGGCGACCTGGGCCGGGTGCCGATCGGCGCGCCGCTGCCGCACGTGCGCGCCCGCGTCCTGGACCGGTCGGGGCGCGCGGTGCCGACCGGCGGGGTGGGCGAGCTGCACCTGGGCGGAGCCGGCCTGGCCGACGGGTACGCGGGCGAGCCGGCGCTGACCGCGGCGGCCTTCGTGCCCGACCCCGACGGCCCCGCCGGAGCGCGCCTGTACCGTACGGGCGACCTGGCGCGGGTACGGCCGGACGGCGCGCTCGAGTTCCTGGGCCGCCGCGACCGCCAGGTGAAGATCCGCGGCCACCGGATCGAACCGGCCGAGGTCGAGCACGCCATCATGGAACATCCGGACGTCACCGACAGCGCGGTCGTCGTCTCGGAGGACCGCCTCGTCGCCTACGCGGCGACCCGCACGCCGGACCTGACGCCGGGCGCGCTCCGCGAGTTCCTGCGCGAACGGCTGCCCGGATACCTGGTGCCCGGGGCCTTCGTGCCGGTCGCCGCCATCGCGCGCACCACGCACGGGAAGGTGGACCAGGCGGCCCTGCCGCCCCCGCCAGGACCCGCGGGCGAGGCGCCCGCGACCGCCACCGAGTCGGCGCTGGCCGCGGTGTGGCAGCGGGTCATCGGCGTGCCCGACGTGCGCAGGTCGGACAACTTCTTCGAGGTGGGCGGGCACTCGTTGCTCGCCGGCCGGGTGGTGGCCGAGATCAGGCGCGAGCTCGGCGCCGACGTGTCCCTGCGCGCGGTCCTGGAGACGGCCGACCTGGCCGAGCTCGCCGCCGCCGTGGAGCGCGGCGCCGACCGGGAGCATCTCGACCTCGAACCGCTCGCCGTCCTGCCGCCCGACCTCGCCGTGCGGCCCACGCTCCCGTCTCCGGTACGGCGCGGCTCGGCCATCCTGCTGACCGGCGCCACCGGGTTCCTCGGCGCCCATCTCATCGGCGAGCTCCTGGCCCGCACCGATGCCGAGATCATCTGCCTGGTCAGGGCCGGCGACGAGCACCGGGCCGGGGAACGGGTGCTGGCCAACCTGCGGGCGTACGGGCTCGACGCCCCGCCGGGCAGGCTGCGCGGGCTGCCGGGCGATCTGGGCTCGTCCCGGTTCGGGCTGGACCGGGAGCGGTTCGGCGAGCTGGCCCGCGAGGTGGAGGTGATCTGCCACAACGGCGGTCAGGTGAACTTCTACGAGAGCTTCCACCGCATGCTGCCGGTCAACGTCGGCGGCACGGTCGAGGCCCTGCGGCTGGCCGGGCTCGGCGGCGCCCGCCTGCACGTCGTCTCCACCCTCGGCGTCTTCCTGGGCCTGGCCCACCGGGGCCGGGTGGTGACCGAGGCGACCGCTCCCGACGACCCGGCCGGCCTGGAGACGGGCTACGACCAGAGCAAGTGGGTGGCCGACCGGCTGGCGCGCCGGGCCAGGGACGAAGGGCTGCCGGTCGTGGTGCACCGGCCCGCGCGGGTCAGCGGGCACAGCGCGACCGGCCTGGGCAACCCGGGCGACTACTTCAGCCGCCTGCTGGCCACGTGCGTCCGCCTGCGCATGGTGCCCGACCTGCCGATAGAGGAGGACCTGGCGCCTGTGGACCATGTCGCCGCGGGCATGGCCCGCCTGATCACCGACCCCGCGACGGCCGGCGACTTCCACTACTTCAACGGCGCGACGATCTCCTACCGGGAGATCGCCGAGGCGCTCGGCGCGGACTGCGTACCGTGGGACACCTGGCGGCGCGAAGCCGCCGGCCTGGGCGCGGACAGCCCGTTCGCGCCGTTCGCGCCGGTGCTGTCCGCGGCGGACCCGCAGTTCCGGCGGCCCGTCTTCGACTGCGGGCGCACCGAGCGGGCCCTGGCCCGCGCCGGGCTCGCGTGCCCGCCCGCCGACGGCGCGCTCATCAGGCGCTACGCCGGCCGCCTGGCCGAGGTGGTGCACGCATGAACATCGTCAGGTTCGCGCTCATCTGGACGGCGTCGCTGCTGTCGTCCGTCGGCTCCAGCCTCACCACCTTCGTCCTGGGCGTCTGGGTGTACCAGACCACCGGGTCGCCGACGGAGTTCGCGCTGGTCGTGCTCAGCGGCATGCTCCCGGGCATCCTCATCGGGCCGTTCGCCGGGCTGGTCGTCGACCGGTTCGACCGGCGCAAGGTGATGATCCTCACCGACTGCCTGGCGGCCGTGTCCACGGCCGCCGTCGGCTTCCTGATCTGGGCGGACGGGCTGGCCGTGTGGCACGTCGCCCTGGCCGGAGCCGTCAGCGGCGCGTGCGGCGTCTTCCACCTGACCGCCTACCAGGCCATGACGCCGCTGCTGATCCCCGAACGTCACCTGGGCCGCGCCAACGGGCTCATGCACCTGTCCAGCGGCATCCAGATCGCCGCGCCCGTCCTCGGGGCCACGCTCCTGGCCACCGTGGGCATGGCCGGGGTGGTGGCGATCGACCTGAGCACCTTCGGCGTGGCGATGCTGGCCCTGCTGCTGATCCGGCTGCCCGCCGCGGTGCTGCGGCCCAACGTGGCCGCCGAGCGACCCGCCGTGCTGGAGGACCTCGGGGCCGGGTGGCGCCACCTGCGGTCGAGGACGGGACTGACGGCGCTGGTGGCCGCGCTGACCGGCTTCAACTTCACCTTCGCCGTCGCGGGGGTGCTGGTGCAGCCGCTGATCCTGTCGTTCGCCGGGCCCGGGGTGCTGGGCGTGCTGATGTTCGCCGGAGGCGCGGGCATGCTCGCGGGCGGCCTCGTCATGGGAGCCTGGGGCGGGCCCCGCCGGAAGATCGGCGGGATGACGGCGTTCATGGCGCTCGGGGGCGTCTTCCTCGTGCTGCACACGGTGAGCCCGTCGCCGCTGCTGGTGGGGGCGGCCGCCGCCGGGTTCCTGTTCACGCTGCCCGTGGTGAACGGCTGCGCGCACGCCGTGCTGCAGAGCCGCGTCGATCCGGCCCTGCTGGGACGGGCCATGGGCACCGTGCACACCCTCGGCTCGGCCGCCGTCCCCGTCGGTTACCTGCTGGCCGCGCCCGTGGCCGAACACCTGCTGAACCCGGCGCTGCTGCCCGGCGGGGCCCTCGCCGGCAGCGCGGGTCTGATCGTCGGCGTCGGCGAGGGACGCGGGATCGCCCTCGTGTTGCTCCTCGACGGGCTGCTCCTGCTGACCCTGGCCGGCGTCCTGGCCGCGCTCCCCGCCCTGCGCCGCCTGGACCGCCGGCCCGTCCCGGTCCCCGTCGCCTGAGAAACCCCGGGAGCCGCCCGGACCCCGGGAGTCGCCCGGACCCGGGAGCCGCCGGTTCCCGAGAGCCGCCGTTCCCGAGAGCCGCCGAGAATCGCCTGAGAGGAATCGCATGCCGGTCGACCTGCCGCCCGACGAGGTGGACGCCTTCCGCAGGGGTGACGCCCCGGCGCCGATGCTGGACCTGATCGGCCTGATGGCCTGCCATGCCGTCGGGGCCGCGCGCTCGCTGGGCGTGTTCGACGCGCTCGCGGCCGGGCCGTCGACGACGGACGAGCTCGCGGCCGCCGTCGGCGCCGACCCGACGGGGCTCGACCAGTTGCTCGGCGTCCTCCGTACCACCGGATACGTGCGCCGCCACGAGGGCCGGCACGCCAACACGCCCGCCACCGCGGCGTGGCTCTGCTCCGGCTCGCCCACCGACTACGGGCGGATCCTCGGGCTGTGGCAGGCCATCGTCGAGGAGCGGTGGGCCGGGCTCGCCGGCGCGGTGCGCTCGGGGACCCCCGCGGGGGGCTTCTACGACTGGCTCGCAGGCCGTCCCGACCTGTCCGCCGCCTTCCACGACCTGCAACGCGGGCTCGCCGAGTGGCTGGCGGACGAGGTCGTCTCGCTGGTGCCAATGCCGGAGGGCGCCAAGAGCCTGCTCGACCTGGGCGGCGGCCACGGGGCGTACGCCGCGGCGTTCTGCCGGGCCCACCCCGGGCTGTCGGGCACGATCGTCGACGGCGCCGTCACGGACGGCTCCGACGGGAGCCTGACCTGGCGGGCCGGCCACCTGCTCACCGCCGATCTGCCCGGTGAGCAGGACGTGACCGTGCTCTTCAACGTGCTGCACGGGTTCGCCGCGCGGGACGCCGCCGCGCTCGTCGCCAGGGCGGCGGGCACGCTGCGGGCGGGAGGGCTGCTGGTCGTCCTGGAGAGCATGCCCGAGCCCTCGGGAACCGCCGCCGACCTGGCCTTCGCCGCCGGGTTCTCGCTCAACCTGTGGCACACGCAAGGCGGCGCCCTGCACCCGTTGGAGACGATCCGCGGGTGGCTGAAGGCGGCGGGATGCGCCCCCGGTCCGTGGACGGAGCTCACCCGCTCGCCGTCGCACGCCCTCGTGATCGCGACCACGTAAGCGCCCGGGGCTCGCCGTCACGTCGTCCTGGTCGCGGCGACAACCGGTCGACCGCGCCGACCAGCTCAGGGCTGAGATGGTCGGCGCGGTCGAGCGTGGTCGTCCACGGGCCGGGGCCGCGGCTTCTACCGGTAGGTGATGTCGGACGAGGAGTACAGGCAGTTGACGCCGTCGGCGCCTTCGCCGATCTTGGTGGGCTCGCTGCCCTTGGGCACGCCGCGGTACTTCTCGCAGATCGTGGCGCTGCCGTACACGGTGATCCGGCTGAACCTGGCCGTGTCACCCCAGTTGGTGTTGATCCCGGCCAGCACCTTGGTGGAACGGGCGGTGATGCCGTCCATGACCACGTGCCGCTGGTAGGAGGTGGAGCAGTTGCCGCAGGCCCGGTAGAGCTTGCCGGCGCTGTGCACCTGGAAGTTGCGGATGGTCAGGGTGCCTGCGCCGTTGTGCTGGAAGACCTTGTCGGAGGCGGACTTGGCGCCGCCGCCGTCCACCAGGTAGGCAGCCGAGCTGCTGGAGCTGCGGAAGGTGGCGGCGTCCTCGCCGACGTCGTTCCACCACACGTTCCTGATCGTGCAGGAGCCTTCGCAGTGGATGCCGTCACCGGCCGGCGCGTCGATGATGACGTTCTGGATGGTGCCGCCGTTGGCCACCACGAACATGGGGTCCTGGCTCTCGCTCTGGCCGCCGTCGCCGATGCCGTAGTAGCGCTTCATGCCGCCGTCGAAGAACGTGCCGGCGTTGCGGGTGGTGGTCTGGTGCACGCTGCCGGTGTCGGACGGCCAGGCGCCGCTGCCGTCGCCGCCGCCGCTGGTGGGGGTGATGGTCGGCGTCGGGTCAGGGTCAGGGTTGCCGCCCCCGTTCGCGGGCCGCAGCGTCCACTGCTTGGTGGCGACCGAGTCGCAGCTGTTCTGCTGGAGCGCGGCGCCGGAGGAGGTGGAGTTGTCCTTGACGTTGAGGCACTTGGCGCTGTTGGCGTTGACGATCCGGTAGTTGCTGCCCGAGGTGGTGAACTGCCAGCTCTGGGAGGCGGCGGAGGTGCACGTCTCCTGCTGGACGGCCTTGCCCGCGCTGGTGGAGGCGTCCTTGACGCCGAGGCACCTGCCGCTGTGCGCCGCCTTGAGCTGGCCGCCGCTGAGGGTGAAGACCTGTCCGGCGGCGCCGGTGCAGGTGGCCTGGGTGAGCTGCACGCCGTCGCCGGTGCTCGCGCCCGGCACGGCGGCGCACAGCCCGCTGCCCGCGTTGACCAGCGTGTAGGAGCCGTTGGACGGGGCCGCCGAGGCGGCGCCCGCCATCACGGCCACCAGCCCGCTGCTCGTCACGAGAGCGGCGGCCAGCGATAGCGCCAATCTTCTTTTTTCGCGCACGGAGAACTCCAGTTCGGTAGGGGGAGCACGGCGAGCGGGTGGATGGGTAAGCGCTTTCCCGTCAGTGCTTCGCAGTGAAGCACAGGCGGCCGAGGCCGGGAAGGCCCAGCCGGGCGAAGCGTCCCGCCGTGAACCGTCCCGGCTGGTCAGGAGCCCTTCGGGAGAGCGGCCCTGAGCGCGGGCCGATGAAACTTTCATGGAGACCGATTGCAAGCGGTTGCCGCGCGAACGCTCCCGATTCCACCGTTCGGCGTCCGCCGTATCTGCAACCGGTTGTCAGCGAGGGCTGGTCGCGCGGTCCCTGGTGGAGGTGACGATGCTCCACGGCAGCTCGGGCAGCGGATGCCGGTCCGGCCCCGGGTCCAGGAGCAGGGAGCCCGCGGGTAACCGCGGCGAGTTGGTCACCACCACCCTGCCCTCGCCGTTCACCAGCGTGATCTGCGTGGGACTGGCCGCCAGCACGCCGAGCAGCAGCGCCTCGAACCTGGCCGCCCGTACGTCGGCGCCCACCACCCCGAGGAAGCGCCCGTCCACCTCGGCGGGCGTGGTGAAGGTCAGCATGTACGTGTCGGTGCCGCCGAAGTCGACGTACGGGCCCACGATGTGACGGCGGCGGGTGCGCTCGGGCACGGCGAACCACTCGGCGGCGGTGTAGTCGTAGAAGTCGAGGCTCTCCGGGTCGAGGTCCACGTCGAGGAAGATCGGATCCTGCTCGGGCGGCGCCTGCCACCACTCCAGCCAGCGGCGGCGGTCGGCCAGCACGCCCGGCGCGACGATGACGCCCGCCCCCGCCAGCACCTCCCGCCGCCCGCCCAGGCAGGCGAAGATCTCCGGCCGGACCGCGGCCAGGTCGGCGGAGGCGAACGAGCCGGAGGCGCGATAGCACGCCACGACGCCCGCCAGGATGCGATCCAGCGAGCGGAAGATGTCCGCGACGATGGTATGGACCCGGTCCGCCACCTGATCGACGTGCCGAACGCTCATCGTTGCCTCCTCACCCGGATGCGACGAGCCGCCAATGGAACTCCATCAGACGCTCTATCCCCTTGTCGATGTGTTCCTCGGTGATGGACCTGGCCCGGTCCGGATCGCGGGCCTCGATGGCGTCGATCACCTGCGTGTGGCTGCGCACCACGTCACGCGGGCCGACGGCCTCCCCGTACGGGAGCCAGAGCAGCTCGCCCACCTCGGCCTGGATGTCGATCTCGGCGCGTGTCAGCCGTACGGACTGGGCGGCTGCGGCGACCTCGATATGGAAGCGGCCGTCGGCGCGGCGGCGCTCGCCCACGGAGGCGGCGGCGTCGAGGCGGGCGAGCACCTGGCGCAGGCGCGTGACGTTGTCGGCCGAGGCGCGCAGGGCGGCCAGCCGGGCGGCGGTGCCGGCGATCGCGGAGCGGTAGTCGCCGATCTCGCGCAGCTCCGACGTGCTCAGCTCGCGCAGGCGGCGGCGGAGCCGGGCCGTGGACGGGTCGGCGGGCGCGAGCACGAACGTGCCGCCGCCGCGCCCCCTGCGGGTCTCGACCAGGCCGCGCTCGCGCAGCGCGGCGAGGGCCGCGCGCAGGGTCACGGTGGAGACGTTGAGCGCGCCGGCCAGCTCCAGCTCGGCGGGGAGCTGGTCGCCGTCGGCGATCAGGCCGAGCGCGATCGCCTCGGCCAGCCGGCGCACCACGACCTCCACCCGGCCGGACCCGTCGTCGACCGGGGCGAACACCGCCGCCTTGGGGAGCTGGCTCACACGCTCCAGCATATTGCCTTTTGAAATATGAACTCATAGTTGTAAGCGCAACCCACCGAGGGAGGCCAGATGCCGGATCCCGAGAAGAGGTTCGCCGAGGAGTGGCGCAACAGCGCCTACAACTGCTTCTCCTCAGGCCACAAGTTCTGCCGCGAGGTCTGCCCCGTCATGCAGGTCACGCGGAACGAGTCCTGGAGCCCCACCGCCTTCCACGCCAACGTCGTGGCGATGGAGAAAGGCGAGCTCGAGGTCGCGGACGTCGCGGCCGACTACGTCAACTGCACCGGATGCGGCGCGTGCGAGCTGCGCTGCCCCAACTCCCTGTTCACCGGCGACTTCTACCGTTTCCGCACCCGTACGGTCGACCTGGTCAAGGCCGTGCGCGGATTGGCCGTCGAGCAGGGCGTGCACCAGCCGGGCTGGCAGCGCTGGAACCTGCTCACCGACGAGCGCCGGCACGAGCCGGTGCTCGACGGCACCCCCGTCGACCAGGAGCGGGTGCGCGACTGGGCCGAAGGGCTCGACCTCAGGATCGGCGGGGAGACCATCCTCTTCGTGGACTGCGAGGCGGCCTTCTACCGCACGTCGGTGCCGCGCTCGGTGGCCCGGATCCTGAATCTGGCCGGCTACGAGTTCGGGCTGATGAACGAGCAGTGGTGCTGCGGCGGCCCGGCCGCCGAGATGGGGTACGAGGAGCAGGCGCGCCGGTTCGCCCAGCACAACCTGGACGACTGGCGGGCGGCGGGGGTGCGCCGGGTGCTGGTGCTCGACCCGCACGACTACATCACGTTCACCGAGGACTATCCGAGATACTTCGGCGACGCGTACGACATCGAGATCGTGCTGGTCGTGGAGCTGCTGGCGGAGCTGATCAGGGAGGGCAGGCTGACGCCGCACGTCCCGGTCGAGCGCACGGTGACCTACCACGACCCGTGCCGGCTCAACAAGCGCAAGGGCGTCTGGCGGGAGCCGCGGGAGATCCTGCGGGCCATTCCCGGGCTCACGTTCGAGGACGTGGACCGGGTGACGCAGTGGTCGTACTGCTCGGGCGGGGGCGGCGGGCTGCCCGTGGAGAAGCCCGAGCTGACCGCGAAGATCAGCGAGCAGCGGGTCGGGAAGGCCGCCGAGCTGGGCGTGGACACGCTGGTCAGCGCCTGCCCGTGGTCGGAGCGGCCGTTGTCGGAGGCCGGCCGGGCGCGGTCGATCGACGTCGTGGACCTGCACGAGCTGCTGGCCGAGTCGCTGGGGGTGGCGCCATGAGCGGCGTGCTGCCCGGCGGTCCGGTGGCGGAGGTGGCGTCATGACGGTCCTGATCGGCGATCCCGTGCTGGACGAGCTCCGGCGGATCCTCGGCCCGGAGCACGTGCTGACCGGCAAGGCCGACCGGCTCAACCGGGCGCGGGTGCCGGCGCCGTTCCCGGTGCACCGGTGGGCGGAGCGGATGCCCGACCTGGTGGTGCTGCCGGGCTCCACCGAGGAGGTCGCGGAGGTGCTCAGGCTGGCGAACAGCCTGCGGATCCCGGTCGTGCCGCGCGACGGCGGCACCGGCCTGACCGACGGCGCGGTGCCGCTGCGCGGCGGCATCGTGGTGGACGTCAAGCGGATCAACCAGATCAAGGAGATCGACCTCGACAACCGCACCTGCACGGTCGGGACCGGCATCAACGCACTCAAGCTGAACGAGGTCCTCGCCCGGCACGGGCTGATCTATCCGGACGACCCGGCGTCCTACCCGTGCTCGCTCGTCGGCGGCCGGATCGGCACCAGCGGCTGGTCGCTGATCGGCTCCCGCTACGGCCACTCCCGCGACCTGGTGCTCAGCTTCGACCACGTGCTGCCGACCGGCAAGGTCATCCACGTCGGCGACGGCATCGGGCGGAAGATCACCAAGAGCTCCAGCGGCTACCAGCTCAAGCACCTGTTCATGGGTCACCAGGGCACGCTCGGCATCGCCACCGAGGCGACGCTCAAGCTGTTCCCGAAACCGGAGGCGGAGTTCTCGCCGTTCTGGGCGTTCGAGGACTACGACAGCGCCTACCGCGCGGTCGGCGCGCTGGCGCGGGCGGGCGTGGCCACGTTCGCCGGCGCGGTGCTGTTCGACGAGTGGAAGGTCGCCTACCTGCGGCGCGACGACGAGGCGTACATCCCGCAGCCGTCGTCGGTGCGGGCGCTGGTGTGCGCCGCGATGTACGGCTACGAGGACGAGGTCAGGGCCGGTGGCAGGAGGCTGCTGCGCATCGCCCGCGATCTCGGCGCCCGCTACCTCGGCGACGAGATCTCCGAGGGCGACTGGGCGGCCAGGCACGACAGGTACGCCACGCCGCTGCACGGCCGCACCCGCTCGGGCCAGGTCGTGCCGATGAGCTGGCACTGCGAGGACGCCTCGATCAACTACACGAACCTGCCCTCCGTCAGGCTGGCCTGGCACGAGATCGCCGACCGGCTCCGGCGGGAGAGCGACGTGTTCGACGACTGGGGCATGTTCGCCTACACCAACGGCTCGACCGGCGCCGACTACCTCACCGAGATCGACATCGGCATCTGGGAGCAGCGGCTCGACGACGCCGCCTGGGCCGCCTGGGTCCGAGCCAAGCGCGACCTCGCCGCGGTGGCGCTGGCGCACGGCGGCTCGATCAGCGCCTGCCACGGCTCCTGCCGCGAGGGCGAGGTGGACCTGGTGCCGGAGGAGCTCGGCGGCGGCTTCGACGTGATGCTCGACATCAAACGGGCCATCGACCCGAACAACATCATGAACCCCGGCAAGTACCTGCTCGACCAGGCGTACGCGGAGCAATCATGAAATATCGCCATCAGGAGGAGATGTCGCATCCGCCGGCCCAGCGGGTGACCGACGTCGCGATCACCCGGTTCGAGCACGTCTTCGAGGTCGAGCCCGGCCTCATGACCGACCACGTGACCCAGCAGACCTTCCCCAACTGGGACACGCTGCGCCTGGTCCGGTCCCGGGCCGACCACCTGGCCTGGATGCACCGGCACTTCGCGGACAAGGTGATCTCTGGCGAGGAGCTCCTCCATGACCTCGACGAATGACGCCCCGCGCGACGACGCCGAACTGGCCGGCCTCGGCTACACCTCCGAGTTCCGCAGGAACATGAGCCTGTGGGCCAACTTCTCCCTCGGCTTCACGTACCTGTCTCCCGTGGTCGGCATCTACACGCTGTTCGCCTCGTCGCTGGCCGTCGGCGGCCCGCCGATGATCTGGAGCCTGGTCATCGTGGGCGCCGGGCAGTTCCTGGTGGCGCTCGTCTTCGGCGAGATCGTCTCGCAGTACCCGCTGACCGGCGGCATCTACCCCTGGGCCAGGCGGCTGTGGGGGCGGCGGTGGGCCTGGATGACGGGCTGGGTGTACCTGGTCGCGCTGCTGGTGACGATCGCGAGCGTGGCGTACGGGGCGGGGCCGTACCTGTCCGCCCTCCTGGGGATCGAGGTCAGCACCTGGAACACGATCCTCTGCGCGCTGGTCATCCTGGGCGTGGCGCTGGTCATCAACCTGGGCGGGACCAGGGCTCTGGCGATGGCGGCGATCATCGGGTTCGCCGCCGAGCTGGTCGGGGCGCTGGCCGTGGGGCTGTGGCTGCTGCTGACCCAGCGGCACCACGGGCTGGGGGTGCTGTTCGACACGTTCGGCGCGGGTTCGGAGTCCGGATATTTCGTGGCGTTCCTGGCTGCCGGGCTTATCGGGATTTTTCAGTATTACGGTTTCGAGGCGTGCGGTGACGTGGCCGAGGAGGTGCCCGACCCGACCCGGCGCATCCCCAAGGCCATGCGCATGACCATCTACGTGGGCGGCGCCGCCGCGACGTTCGTCTGCCTGGCGCTGCTGCTCGCGGTGCCCGACTTCGCCGCCGTCATCTCCGGCGCCGACGCCGACCCGGTGACGAACGTGCTGACCGCCGCGTTCGGCCCCGTGGGCCTGAAGGTCGTGCTCGGCGTGGTGCTGCTGTCGTTCCTGTCGTGCGCGCTCAGCCTGCAGGCGGCCGCGAGCCGGCTGCTGTACTCCTACGCCAGGGACGACATGATCGCGTTCAGCCGCGTGTTCAGGAAGTTCTCCCCGGTCAGGCACATCCCGCCGAACGCCATGCTGGTCGCCGCCGCCGTGCCCGCGGTGATCGTGCTCGGCTCGATCGTGTCGGAGGACGCCCTCATCAAGATCATCTCGTTCGCGGTGCTCGGCATCTACCTGGGCTTCCAGATGGTGGTGCTGGCGGCGCTGCGGGCCAGGTTGCGCGGCTGGCGCCCGGCCGGCCCGTTCACGCTCGGCCGGGCGGGGCTCGCCGTCAACGTGGCCGCGCTGGTCTACGGGGTGCTCGCCATCCTCAACATGACCTGGCCGAGGACGCCCGACGCGCCCTGGTACGACAACTACCTGGTGGCCCTGTCCGGGCTGGTCGTGGTCGCCGCCGGGCTGGTCTACCTGCTGATCGCCAGACCGTACGACAAGGGCGACGCCCCTTCCGGCGACGCCATCCCCCAGGAGGTCCGACGATGAAGTTCAGTTACGTCATGCTGCCCGATTACCCGCTGCGCGACTCGCTGGCGTCCATCCGCCTGGCCGACGAGCTCGGCTTCCATGCCTGCTACGCGGCCGACGAGACCTGGCACAAGGATCTGTGGCTGCTGTTCGCCGCCGCCGCGCAGCAGACCTCCCGCATCCGGTTCGGGCCCAGCGTCTCCTCGGTGGTGCTGCGCGAGCCGTCCCTGATCGCGCAGGCGGCGGCCACGCTCGACGAGCTCAGCGACGGGCGCGCCGAGGTGGTGCTGTCCAGCGGCAACTTCGGGCTGCTCGCTCAGTACGGCATCGACTGGACGGTCACCAAGCCGCTGTCGCGCGTGAAGGAGGCGGCGCACGTGGTGCGCACGCTGCTGGACGACGGCGCGATCACCTACGACGGCGAGTTCTTCAAGTACGACGGCCTGTTCACCTTCGCCCGCCCGGTGCAGGAACGCGTGCCGGTCAAGCTCGGCGCGATGCGCGGGCCGCGCTCCTTCCGTGCGGCCGGCGAGCACTCCGACGGCGTGCACCACGCGCTCAGCTACACCCGTGAGGCCTACGACTACCTCGTGGAGCACTTCACGGCCGGGGCCGAGAAGGCGGGCAAGGACGCCGCCGCGATGGACATCGGCGCCTGGGTCGTCTTCGCCACCGGCCCGGACTCGGCCGTGGCGAAGGAGGCCGCCCGCAGCATGGTCGGCCTCTACGCCTCCTCCATGCCCGCCGAGCAGCTCGAACGCAACGGCGTCGAACCGGGCGCCATGAAGCCCATTGTCGACGCGCTCGGCGCCGGCGACCTGGCCAGGGCGATCGAGCTGACCACGCCCGAGGTGGGGGAGCGGCTGTCCATCGCCGGCACTCCGGAGGAGTGCGTGGCCAAGATCAAGCGCGAGATCGAGCCGGCCGGCGTCAACCACATGATCCTGGCCATCACCGACGCGACGCTGGTCAAGCAGTTCATGGGGCGGGAGCTGCCCGAGGTGGCGGACGTGGACACCCAGCTCAGGCTGATCCACGACCAGATCATGCCCGCGTTCGCCTGACCGGGGGGAGGGGCGCGGCGGACCGCGCCGTGCCCCTCTCAGGACGGCCGGGAGCCGCCCAGCATGGGCACCAGGAACTGCCGGGCGACGGCGGCCAGCTGCTCGTCGTCGTCGAGGTCGATGAGTTGGCTGGGGGTCGACAGGAAAGAGGCGGAGATCCGTACCATCAGCTCGGCCACCAGGTCGGCGTCGAGGTCGGCGGCGACGTGGCCCGCGCGCTGCTCGCGGCGGAGCTGGCCGGCGACGAACCGGCGCACGGTGGCGAGAGTGCGGCCGCCATCGGTGATCATGGAGGGGATGAGCAGGTCGGGTTCGGCGGCGATCAGGCCGCCGATCAGCGGGTTGTCCCGGATGGTGCGAAGCGAGCTCACGAAGCCCAGGACCACGCGGTCGGCGGCGGTGCCGGCCTGTTCGATGTCGATGAGGAACTGGTCGAAGTAGCGGCGGAACTCTCTCCGGACGACGTGCTCGACCAGCGCGTCCTTGGTGGCGAACCGCCGGTAGACGGTGATCCGCGAGACCTTGGCCCGCCGGGCGACGTCCTCCATCGTGGAGCGCCGGATGCCCATCCGGCTGAACTGCTCGTATGCCGCGTCAAGGATGCGCGCACGGGTCTCGTCCAGGTCGCCGACCTGTTCGACGGCGTCAAGGTAGGCGCGCTCCAGCAGGGACTCCGAGTCCGCCGGCTGTGACGGCGACATGAGCACGGACAGCGCGGATTCCACGACCACCTCCCAAATCGATGATGCCTATTGTGATGGTCCTCACAGTGTGCTGTCATGATGCTGATACGCAGATCTGACATCTGTTTCATCGTATCAGTACGTGCTCTCGGATCCCACGAAGCTGGCTCCCTACCAGGAGGAGGAACGACGGCATGGACAAACCCAGCAGACGCAACGTGCTGAAGGCGGGCGGCGCGCTCGGCGCGCTCGGCGCGCTGAGCGTCACGACCCCGGCGTACGCGTGGACCTGGTCGCCCAAGGGCTCGGTGGCGGGCACGGGCGTCGGCGCCGACCCGCGATGGGTGTGGGACGCGGAAGCGGACCCACTCGTCGCCTCGCTGCTCGACCGGGGCGACGTGCCCCTGGTCAACCGGCTCTTACGCAACTGGACCAAGAACGGCCAGCCGCTGCCCGACGGGCTCCCGGCGGACCTGCGGGCGTTCATGGAGGACGCCCGGCGGCTTCCGGCCTGGACCGACCACGGCAAGCTGGCCACCTCGTTCAGGTTCACCGAGAAGCGGGGACTCTACCTCGGCGTCCTGTACGGCATGGCCAGCGGCATGATGAGCACGGTCATCCCCCGGGAGGCCCGCGCCGTCTACTACTCGCAGGGCGGCGCGGACATGAAGGACCGCATCACCAAGACCGCCAAGCTCGGTTACGACATCATGACGCGCAACGCCTTCGATCCCGACGGCGAGATGATCGTGACCTGCGTCAAGACCCGGCTGGTGCACGCCGCGGTGCGGCACCTGCTGCCGCAGTCCCCGTACTGGCCCCCGGTCGCCGACGAGGAGATCCCGATCAGCCAGGCGGACATGATGGTCACCTGGCACAGCCTGGGCACGACCGTCATGCAGAAGATGCTCGACTGGAGGGTGCCGATCCCCAGCTCCGAGTCCACGGCCTTCCTGCACTCGTGGCAGCTCACCGCGCACATGCTCGGCATCAGGGACGAGTACATCCCCGCGTCGTGGGCGCAGGCCAACTCCCAGGCGGAGCAGGTTCTGACCCCGATCCTGGCGCCGACCCCCGAGGGCATCAAGCTGGCCGACATCCTGCTCAACCTCGGCGCCGAGGTCGACGGCGCCATCCTGTCCAAGCCGATCCTCGGCGCGTTCACCCGCTACGTGCTCGGCGACCAGATAGCCGGCTGGCTGAAGATCCCGAGGGAGCCCGTCTGGGACTCGCTGCTCCGGCTGTCCTGGCGGCCGTTCATCGCCATCCGCGAAGGTCTGCTCAACCTCCCGCTGGCGCCGGAGACGTACTGGCTCTTCGACGAGTTCCTGCGCAAGGCGACCCTGCTCTTCCTGTCCGAAGCGCAGCCGATCAGGATCGAGATCCCGGAAACCAACCGGCCGTCCTGATCGACCCCTTTCACCCGGCACACGGAGAGGAGTACGCGCAATGGCGGAGTTGAGCAGGCGCAAGATCCTGATCTCGGGCGGAACGCTGGGAGCGCTCGGCGCCCTGGGGCTCACCCCTCCGGCGGAGGCGAGCCAGACGCCCTGGACCTGGTCGGCGCGCGGCTCGGTCGCGGGCTCCGGCGCCGGCACGGACCCGCGATGGGTGTGGGACGAGGAGGCCGACGCGCTGGTCGCCTCGCTGATCGACCGGGGTGACGTGCCCGAGGTCAACCGCCTGCTGTGGGACTGGAACCGGAACGACCAGCCGTTGCCCGACGGCCTGCCGGCGGATCTGCGGGACTTCATGGAGCGGGCCCGCCGGCTGCCGTCGTGGGCGGACCGCGGCAAGCTGGAGACCGCGGCCGACTTCAACAAGTCCAGAGGGCTGTACCTCAACCTGCTCAACGGCGTGGGCGGCGGCATGCTGAGCACCGCCATCCCCAAGGAGGCCCGCGCGGTCTACTACTCCAAGGGCGGCGCGGACATGGAGGACCGCGTGGCCAAGACGAGCATCCTGGGGTTCGCCGTCGGGTCGCTGAACGCCTACCGGCCGGACGGCTCGTGCGTGGTCGAGGCGGTGAAGACCCGGCTGGTGCACGCCGCGGTGCGGCACCTGCTGCGGCAGGTGCCCCACTGGCCCTACGGCATCCCGATCAGCCAGGAGGACATGCTGGTCACCTGGCACACCCTGCCGACCTTCGCCATGCGCAAGATGCTCGAATGGAAGGTGCCGATCAGCTCCGCCGACTCCGCGGCGTACCTGCACGTGTGGCAGGTGACCGCGCACATGCTCGGCATCAAGGACGAGTACATCCCCTCCAACTGGGACGAGGCCTACGCGCAGTCGGACCAGGTCCTGCCCCGCAACATGGGGCCGACCCCCGAGGGCGTGGCGCTGACCGACATCCTGCTGGACCAGCTCGCCGAGCAGACCAGCCCCGGCAGCATCAGCCGGCCGCTCTGCAACGCGCTCGCCCGTTACCTGGTCGGCGACCAGGTGGCCGACTGGGACGGCATCGAGCGTGAGCCGGTGTGGGACCCGCTGATCAGCTCGGCCTGGCCGAAGCTGGTCAGGTTCCGTGAGGGGCTCATCCCGCTGCCGCTGGTGCCGCAGATCGCCTGGGTCATCGACGAGGCGGTCCGGCAGTACATCATGTTCTTCCTCACCAAGGGCAAGGAGACCAAGATCGAGATCCCCACGACCAACCGGCCCGGCACCTGATGACCGGACCGCAGGACGACGGGCCGGGCTCGGCCATCGGGCGGCGGCGCTTCCTCGGGTACGTGCTGGCGGCCCCGACCCTGGTGGCCGCCGCCGAGCTCGCCCCGGCGCCGGCCGGAGCCAGTGCCCCGGCCGGGGCCGGGGCACTGGCCGCGCCCGAACTGACCGAGCTGGTCGACCTCAACGACCTGATGACGGCGGCGGCGCTGCCCACCTCGAACCTGATCTCGGTCGAGGTGCGGCAGGACGGCACGGTGGCGTTCGCGCTGCCGCGGGCCGAGGTCGGCCAGGGCATCACCACCTCGACGGCCATGCTGATCGCCGAGGAGCTGTCCGTGCCGCTGGACCGGGTGCGCGTCACGCTGGCCGACGCCCGCCCCGAGCTGGTGTTCAACCAGCTCACCGGCGGCTCGAACACGACCATCGCCACCTACACCCCGATCCGGGTCGCCGCCGCCGTCGCCCGGCAACGCCTGCTGACCGCCGCGGCGGCCGAACTCGGCACCGACGCGGGCAACCTGACGATCGAGGACGGGGTGGTCAAGGACCGCGCCGGCCGGAGCGTCGGCATCGGCGCGCTCGCCTCGAAGGCCGCGAGCACGCGGACCGAGCGGGTGTCCGTGGAGCTCGCGCCGCGTGAGAGCTTCACCGTCATCGGCAGGCCGCACAACCGCGTCGACGCCCTGGACGCGGTCACCGGGCGCAAGAAGTTCGCGATGGACCTCGACGTCCCTGACGCCAAGCCGGCGATGGTGTGCCGCCCGCCGACCATCAACGGCAAGGTCGGCTCGGTGGCGAACCTCGCGCAGGTCCGCGCCATGCCCGGCGTCACCGACGTGGTGACGATCTCCACCGGGGTCGCGGTCCGTGCCGAGACCTTCGGGCAGTGCGTCGACGCCGTACGCGCCCTGCAGGTCTCCTGGAGACCGGGCACCGCGGAGGGGAAGTCCGACGCCAGTGTGCTGCGGCAGCTCGAAGCGGCGGAACTGCCGATGGGGCTCAGGCCGCCGACCCCCGTCGTCGAAGGCAAGTTCACCTTCTACTTCCGCAGCAACAGCGCGCTCGAACCCAACTGCGCGATCGCCGACGTGCGGGCCGGCCGGGCCGAGATCTGGTCGGCGCTGAAATCGCCGATCGTCGCCCAGCAGGCCATCGCCGCCAAGCTCGGGCTGCCTGCCGGCAAGGTCACCGTGCACGTCACCGAGGGCGGCGGCTCCTTCGGGCGCAAGCTGTTCTTCGACGCCGCGCTCGAAGCCGCCGAGATGTCACAGAAGATCGGCAAACCGGTCAAGCTCATGTGGCACCGCGCCGACGACTCCCGCCAGGGGCGCACCCACCCGATGGCCACCTCGCGGGTCCGCGTCGCCTACCTCGGCGACACCGTGCTGAGCTACAAGCAGCGGCACACCAGTGTCTCCACGGACCTCGGCCACGGGCTCGGTGAGATCATCACCGCCCTGGCCGCGAGGCTTCCGGTGGGCGACATCGGCTTCGCCCAGACGTTCTTCCATCTCAGCCAGGCGACGTCCTACCGGTTCGGGGTCGTCAGCCGGCTGCTCAGCGAGACGGACAAGGGCTTCAACACCGGCAGCATGCGCAACGTCTACTCGCCGGACGTCACCTGCGCCCGCGAGCTCATCGTCGACCAGCTCGCGGCGAGGATGGGCAAGGACCCCTACCGGTTCCGGCGCGACTTCCTCCAGGACGACCGGTCCAGGGCGGTGCTGGCGGAGGTGGCGGAGGCCGGGAACTGGGGCCGGTCCATGGCGCCCGGCACCGCCCAGGGCATCGCGTTCCACGCCGAGTACAAATCGGTCAGCGCCGCGCTGGTGGAGATCGACTGCCGGCCCGCGACGGTCGACCGGCCCATCCGCGACGGCGTGGCCGGGCCGCGCGTCACCAAGGTCGTCTTCGCCGTGGACGTCGGCCTGGCCGTCAATCCCCGCGGCCTGGAGGCCCAGATGATGGGCTGCGTCATGGACGGCATCGCGCTGGCCCTGACCTCCAGCCTCCACCTGCACGACGGCCACTTCCTGGAGGCGAGCTGGGACAACTACTTCTACACCCGCCAGTGGAACACCCCGCCGGAACTCCAGGTCATCGTCATGCCCAGCACGTCCGACCAGCCCGGGGGCGCGGGGGAGCTGGGCGTCGCCGCGTCGATGGCCGCGGTCGCCTGCGCGTACGGCCGCGCCACCGGCACGATGCCCACCAGCTTCCCGATCAACCACGGGACGCTCTCGTTCACCCCCAAGCCCACCGTCCCGCCGATCCCGCCGTCGCCGACCGACGGCCTGGACCACGCCCGCTGAACCAAGGAGATCTGAGTGCCCGAGCACACGTTCCGCGTCAACGGCGAGCAGGTCACCGTCGACGTCGCCGGCGACGTCCGCCTGCTGTGGGTCCTGCGCGACATCCTCGGCATCACCGGGCCGAAGTACGGCTGCGGGATCAACGTCTGCAAAGCCTGCACCAGCCACCTCAACGGCAAGGCCGTCAACCCCTGCGCGATCCCCGTCCAGGATCTCCAGCCGACCGACGAGGTCACGACCATCGAAGGGCTGGCGGCCACGGTCGGCCGGGACCTGCACCCCATGCAGCAGGCCTGGCTCGACCACGACGTCGCCCAGTGCGGCTACTGCCAGCCGGGCCAGATCATGGCCGCCGTGGCGCTGGTCCGCCGCGTCGCCGCCGAAGGCCGCTCGATCACGGACGCCGACCTCGACGGGCTGCGCAACATCTGCCGCTGCGGCACGTACCCCCGCATCCGCGAAGCCATCAGAGCCGGCGCCGAAGACATGTGAGGCCGTGCCCCGTCCGGGGCACGGCCTTTCGCGCGCGTAAATCCCCTAAAAGCTAGTAGGAAATATTGACTTCGCCGGGGCCGCGGCCTAACGTCGTTCCCATGAGGCAGGGTCTCCTCCTGACTAGGCGCTCCCACGTGGATTTCTGCCACGTCGCCAGCGCGCAGTGTCGTTGATCACGCATCCGTAGCCGCCACCTCCGTGCTCCCGGCGCGGCCGAAGCCGCCCGCGCCCTCGTCGACGACTTCCCCTTCTCCGCGACCCCGGACCGTCACTGGGGCGCCGCGCGAGCATGCCTTTCTCCTGTGAGGAACTCCCGTGACCGTTTCATCCCTGACCGACGGCCACGCCGTCGAAGCCGCCCGGTTCAGGCGGGCGCTGGCCGTGCACGCCAGCGGCGTCGTGGTCATCACCGCCCAGAGCGACGGCGTCCCCGTCGGTCTCACCGCCACCTCCTTCTCCTCCGTCAGCCTCGAACCGCCCCTCGTCTCCTTCTACGTGGACCGCTCCTCCACCACCTGGCCCAGGCTCGGCGCCGCCGACCACTTCGCGGTCAACATCCTGGCCAGCGACCAGTCCGAGCTGGCGGCCCGGTTCGCCAGGAAGAGCGTCGACCGCTTCGCCGAGCCCACCCGCTGGCGCCCGGGGCCGCTGGGCGCGCCGCTGCTGCAGGACGTCTCCGCGCACCTGATCTGCCTGCCCTACGAGACGGCGCAGGTCGGTGACCACGTGCTGGTGGTCGGCCTGGTCGCCGAGGCCGACGTCCACCGGCAGGGCCGCCCGCTCCTCTACCACCAGGGCCGCTTCGGCCGCTTCCTGGCCCACCCCGACTCCTGAACCCGGAGATCCCGTGTCCACACCCACCCGGACGGGCGCCTACGCGAGCCCCGTCGACCTCGTCGCGTACGGCCACTACGGGCCGGGCCGCCTGCACCTGTCGCCCGACTGGAACCGCCCCGTCTACCCGTTCCAGGGCCGGATCACCGCCGACGGCTCCAGCGGCCACCGCGCCGAGCCCGGCCGCTACCACCTCTACGTCTCCTGGGTCTGCCCGTACGCCCACCGCGCCGCGATCGTCCGCAAGCTCAAGGGCCTGGAGGAGGTGATCTCGCTGTCGTACGTGGACGACGAGCGCGACGGCCGCGGCTGGGCGTTCAGGGAGCGCCGCGGCGCCGACCCGGTCAACGGCTTCACCCTGCTGGAGGAGGCGTACGACGCCACCGAGAAGGGCTACGGCGGCCACGTCTCGGTCCCCGTGCTCTGGGACCGGCACACCGGCACGATCGTCAGCAACCACTTCCCCGACATCACGATCGACCTGGCCACCCAGTTCGAGCAGTGGGCCGGCACGCCGATCGACCTCTACCCGGACGCGCTCCGCCCGGAGATCAACAAGCTGAACGCCTGGATCTACCACGACGTCAACACCGGCGTCGCCAGGGTGGCCCGCGCGGCCACCGAGGACGACCGCGAGCGGGAGCGGCGGGTGGTCGTCTCGGCGCTGGAGCGGCTGGACGAGCGCCTGGCCGGGCAGCGGTTCCTGGCCGGCGACACGATCACCGAGGCCGACGTGCGGTTCTGGGTGACGCTGGCCAGGTTCGACGCCGAGCACAACCCCGGCCACCTGATCAGCGAGCGGGGGCTGTCCGGCTTCGAGCATCTGTGGCCGTACGCCCGCGACCTCTACCGGCTGCCGGCCTTCCGCGAGACGACCGAGGGCTTGCCCCCGAGCTGGGACGCGCCGCACGGGCGGGACCGATGAGCCGCAAGCGGGTTCACCTGGCGGCCCACTTCCCCGGCGTGAACAACACCACCGTCTGGACCGACCCCCGCTCCGGCAGCCAGATCGACTTCGCCTCGTTCGTCCACCTCGCCAGGACGGCCGAGCGCGGCAAGCTCGACTTCCTCTTCCTGGCCGAAGGGCTGCGGCTGCGCGAGCTCAAGGGCCGCGTGCACGACCTCGACGTGGTCGGCCGGCCGGAGTCGCTCACCGTGCTCAGCGCCCTGGCCGCGGTCACCGACCGGCTCGGCCTGGCCGGGACCGTCAACACCACCTTCAACGAGCCGTACGAGCTGGCCCGGCGGCTGTCCACGCTCGACCACCTGAGCGACGGCCGGGCCGCGTGGAACGTGGTGACCACCTCCGACGCGTTCACCGGCGAGAACTTCCGCCGCGGCGGCTACCTCGACCGGGCCGACCGGTACGAGCGGGCGGCGGAGTTCGTGCGGCTGTCACGGGAGCTGTGGGACTCCTGGCGGCCGGACGCGGTCGCCGCCGACCGGGAGACGGGCACGTTCGTCCGCCCGGGAGCCATCGGCGACGTCGGGCACCGGGGCGCGCACTTCTCCGTCGAGGGCCGGTTCACGCTGCCCCGCAGCCCGCAGGGGCACCCCGTGGTCATCCAGGCGGGGGACTCGGACGAGGGACGCGAGTTCGCCGCCGCCCACGCGGACGTGATCTTCACGCCGCACGGCAGGCTGGAGGACGGCAGGCGCTTCTACGCCGACGTCAAGCGCCGCCTGGCCAGGTACGGCCGTGAGCCGCACCAGCTCAAGATCATGCCGGGCGTGACGTTCGCGCTCGGCGACACGGACGAGGAGGCCGCCGAGAAGGCCGCCGCCATCCGCCGGCAGCAGGTCGGGCCGCGGACCGCGATCGCGTTCCTGGAGCAGGTGTGGGGCCGCGACATGTCGGCGTACGACCCCGAAGGCCCGCTGCCCGACATCGAGCCGGACCCGGCGGAAGGCGTCTCCCAGGGCCGGGTGCCGATCAAGGACCGCGCCGCCGTCGCCGCCAAGTGGCGGGCGCTGGCCGGGGAGAAGGGCCTGTCGATCCGGGAGCTGGTCATCGAGGTGACCGGGCGGCAGACGTTCGTCGGCACCCCCGGGAGCGTGGCCCGGCAGATCGACGAGCACGTGCAGGCCGACGCCGCCGACGGGTTCATCCTCGTCCCGCACCTCACACCCGGAGGCCTGGACGAGTTCGTCGACCGCGTGGTGCCGCTGCTGCGGGAGCGCGGCGTCTTCCGAACCGACTACACCGGGGCCACCCTCCGCGACCACCTGGAGCTGACATGACGGTGCACCTGGCCGTGGCGCTGGAGGGCGCGGGCTGGCACCCCGCCGCCTGGCGCGAGACGTCCGCGGACGTCTTCTCCGCCCGCTATTGGGCCGCCCTCGTGACCGAGGCCGAGCGCGGGCTGCTCGACTTCGTCACCATCGAGGACGCCCTGGGACCGCAGTCGACCCTGCCCGACGGCCCCGACGAGCGCACCGACCAGGTCCGGGGGAGGTTCGACGCGGTGCTGCTCGCGGCCCGCCTCGCGCCGCTCACCAGCCGGATCGGGCTGGTGCCGACGGCCACCACCACGCACACCGAACCGTTCCACGTGGCCGTCGGCATCGCCACGCTCGACCACATCAGCGGCGGGCGGGCCGGCTGGCGCGCGCAGATCTCCGCGCGGGCCTCGGAGGCGCGGCACTTCGGCCGCAGGCGGTTCCCGCCGCTCGACCCGGAGGCCCGTGACATCGCCGCCGAACCGCACGTGCGCGACCTGTTCGCCGAGGCCGCCGACGCGGTCGAGGTCGCGCGGCGGCTCTGGGACAGCTGGGAGGACGACGCCGAGATCCGCGACGTGGCCACCGGCAGGTTCATCGACCGGGACAAGCTGCACTACGCGGACTTCGCCGGGCGGTTCTTCTCGGTCAAGGGGCCGTCGATCACGCCCCGGCCGCCGCAGGGTCAGCCGGTGGTGACCGCGCTCGCCCACGCGCGGCTGCCGTACGAGTTCGCGGCCGGCAGCGCCGACGTCGTGTACGTCACGCCGCACTCCGACGAGCAGGCCCGCGCCGTCGTGGAGGAGGTCCGGGCGCTGTCGGGCGACATCAAGATCTTCGCCGACCTGGTCGTCTTCCTCGGCGAGGACGCGGCGCGGCGTAAGGCGCGGCTCGACGAGCTGGACGGGGCCGAGCTCGCCTCCGACGCCGCGATCTTCACCGGGACCGTGCGCGAGCTGGCCGACGTGCTGCTGGAGTGGCGGCGGGCCGGGATCCAGGGGTTCCGGCTGCGGCCCGGCGTGCTGCCGTACGACCTGGAGCGGATCACCCGCGGGCTGACGGCCGAACTGCGCGGGCACGGGGTGTTCCGCCGCGCCTACGAGGCCACCACGCTGCGGGGGCTGCTCGGCCTGCCGCGTCCGGCCAGCCGCTACGCGGAGGTGTCATGAAATTTCTGGCTATCACGTTGATCGTCCATAACGATGACCGATCGCCCACCGAGCGCTTCCGCGAGGTCGTCGAGAACGCGGTGCTGGCCGAGGAGCTCGGCTTCGACGGGTTCGGCGTGGGGGAGCGGCACGAGCGCCCCTTCATCTCCTCCTCGCCGCCGGTGGTGCTCAGCCACATCGCCGCCAGGACGACCCGGATCCGGCTGTTCACCGCCGTCACCACGCTGAGCCTGCTGGACCCGGTCCGCGCGTACGAGGACTACGCGACGCTCGACCACCTGTCGGAGGGCAGGCTGGAGCTGATCATCGGCAAGGGCAACGGCGCGGCGCAGGCCCAGCTGTTCCACGTCACGGCCGAGGACCAGTGGGAACGCAACCGGGAGTCGTACGAGCTCTTCCGCCGCCTCTGGCGGGAGGACAAGGTCACCTGGGAAGGCCGGTTCCGGCCGCCGCTGACCGAGGCGGAGACCTGGCCGCGGCCGCTGCAGCGGCCGATCCGCGTCTGGCACGGCAGCGCCACCAGCCAGGAGTCGGTGGATCTGGCCGCCCGCCACGGCGACCCGCTGTTCTCCGCCAACGTCACCCACCCCATCGGCCCCTACGCCGAGCTGATCGACCACTACCGGGAACGCTGGGAGCACTACGGGCACGACCCGGCCGGCGCGCTGGTCGGCGCGGGGACGGCGGGCTACTACGCGGCCCGGTCCTCGCAGGAGGCCGTCTCCGCCTACCGGCCCGTCTACGACGCCCGGGTGGCGTTCCAGCGGAAGCTCGGCCTGCCGGTGGTCTTCCCGACCCTGGAGGACGCCATGGAGCGCAGTTCGATCCTGGTCGGCAGCCCGCAGCAGATCGTCGACAAGGTGCTGCGCTACCACAAGCGGTTCGGCCACGAGGTCATGCACCTGCACGCCGACGCCGACGGGCTCACGCCCGGTCAGCACCGGGACGCGTTGGAGCTGTTCCAGGCCGAGATCGCGCCCGTGCTGCGGGCGGAGATCCCCAGCAGGCCGTTCCCCGGAGGTGCCACGTGACGCTGTCCATCCTCGACCTCGCCCCGATCGTGTCGGGAGGCACGGCGGGCGACGCCCTGCGCAACACCCTCGACCTCGCCCGCCGGGCCGAGGAGTACGGCTACCGCCGCTACTGGCTGGCCGAGCACCACTTCGCGCCCGGCGTCGCCAGTTCGGCGCCGGCCGTGCTGATCGCGCTCGTGGCCGCGGCCACCTCCACGATCCGGGTCGGATCGGGCGCCGTGCAGCTCGGTCACCAGACGCCGCTGTCGGTGGTCGAGCAGTTCGGGATCGTCGACGCGCTCCACCCGGGCCGGATCGACCTGGGGATCGGGCGCTCCGGGCAGCGCCGCGCCGAACTCGCCACGGACCCGGTCGCCGAGAAGAAGGCGGCCCGGGTGGTGGACGGGCTGCTGATCCCGCCGCCCTTCGACTGGTCGGCGCTCGCCAGGCAGCCCAGGCTCGCCCGCCAGATCGCCGCCCTCCAGCAGCCGGGCGCGCGGACGCCCGACTTCGCCGACCAGATCGACGACGTGCTCGCCCTGCTCGACGGCACGCACGAGGCCCGCGCCGTGCCCGGCGAGGGCGCGGACCTGCGGGTGTGGATCCTCGGCAGCAGCGGCGGGCAGAGCGCCCAGGTCGCCGGGGAACGCGGGCTGCCCTTCGCGGCGAACTACCACGTCAGCCCGTCCAGCGTGCTGGAGGCCGTCGAGGCCTACCGGGAGGCGTTCAAGCCGTCGGAGGCGCTGGGCGAGCCGTACGTGATCGTCTCGGCGGACGCGGTCGTCGCGGAGAGCCGGGCGCGGGCCCGCGAGCTGGCCAAGGGGTACGACCTGTGGGTCCGCAGCATCCGGACGGGCGACGGCGCGATCCCGTACCCCACAGCGGCGGAGGCCGACGCGCACGTCTGGACCGACGCCGACCGCGACCTCGTCAAGGACCGCCTCGACACCCGGTTCGTCGGCCCACCCGCCGAGGTGGCCGAAGGGCTGCGCGTGCTCCGGCGGGTGACCGGGGCCGACGAACTGCTCATCACGAGCATCACCCACGACCACGAAGACCGCGCGCGCTCGTACGAGCTGCTCGCCGAAGCCTGGAACCGCCCGTGAAGCGCATCCTCCCCGCCCTGCTGCTGACCCTCGCCGCGTGCGGCGCGCAACCCGTCCAGACCGCGCGGACCACCTCGCTGACCTGGGCCGTCGAGACGCAGCCGATCACCCTGAACCCGCAGCTGTGGGCCCAGAACAAGGCCAGGCTGCTGGTGTTCAACCAGTTCGACGCGCTGCTGTCGAAAGCCGCTGACGGCTCCTTCGGGCCCTGGCTCGCCACGGCGTGGACGGTGTCGGACGACGGGCTGACCTACACCCTCGACCTGCGCGACGACGTCACCTTCCACGACGGCACGGCGTTCGACGCCGCCGCCGTCAAGGCCAACCTCGACCAGTTCCTCGTGCCCGGCTACAACCCGTCGGTGGCCGCGATCCAGCTCAGGTCCTTCGACGAGGCCGAGGTCGTGTCGCCGCACCGGCTCAGGATCACCCTCAAGGAGCCGGACGCGCTCTTCCTCGACTTCCTCGCCTCGCCCCTGGCCGGGCAGGTCTCGCCGAAGTCGCTGAAGGGCGCCGAGGACCTCAAGTTCGGCGGGCCGGACCTGGTCGGCACCGGGCCGTTCATCCTTGAACGGTACGTCCAGGGCCAGGAGATCCACTACCGGCGCAACCCCGCCTACGCCTGGCCCCCCGCCGGAGCGGCCCACCAGGGCCCCGCCCACCTTTCGGAGATCACCTACCGGTTCCTGCCCGAGGCCGCTGTCCGCGTCGGCGCGCTCACCTCGGGCCAGGTGCAGGTCATCGAGGGCGTCCCCGCGACCGAGGTCGCCCTCATCGAGAAGGACCCGGAGCTGACCCTGCGGACGGCGCTCAACTCCGGCACCGCCTACTCCTACTACTTCAACACCTCCCACGCCCCCTTCGACGACCGGCGCGTACGGGAGGCGTTCCGCGAGGCCGTGGACCTGGACGCGGTGCTGAGATCCGTCTACCAGGGCACCGCCACCAGGGCGTGGAGCATCGTCGGCAGCGAGAGCCCCTTCTACGACCCGTCCCTGGAGAACACCTACGGCGGCGACGTGGCCAGGGCCAACGCGCTGCTCGACGCCGCAGGGTGGAAGGAACGGGACGCCGAGGGGTTCCGGGTCAAGGACGGCGAGCGGCTCACCGTGCGCGAGGTCGCCTCGGCGCCGTTCGTCCGGGACCGCCGCGACATCCTCGCCCAGGCCATCCAGGCCCAGGTCAAGCAGAACGCCGGCATCGACTTCCAGGTCAGGATCCTCGACCAGGGCAGCGCGCAGCAGGCCGTGGACGACGACGCCTACGAGGTGTTCGGCAACTCCCGCGGCGACTCCGACGCGGGCGCCGCGCTCAACCTCATCCTGCCGGAAGGGGCCGCCATCAACCGCACCCGCTTCGCCGACCCCGACCTGGACAAGTGGCTCGCCGCCGCCTCCGCAAGCTCCGGCCAGGCCGAACGCAAGGAGCTCTACGCCAGGGCGCAGCGGGCGGTCGTGGCGGACCACGCCGTCGTGTTCCCGCTCTACGTGCCCGCCGACCAGATCGCCGCGAGCAAGAACGTCCAGGGGCTCGGCTTCGATCCCGCCTCCGGCACCCCGGCGAGCGCGTACGACGTGCGGATCGGCACATGATCAGACGGCTGGGCGCCGGGCTGGCGGTGCTCTGGGCCGCCGCCACCGCCTCGTACGCCGCGCTGCTGCTCGCCCCGGGAGACACCGTCGACATCCTGGTCGGCGACGGCCCCGACACCCCGGAGATCCGGGCCGGGATCGTCGCGGAATGGGGGCTCGACCGGCCCGAGATCGTGCAGTACCTGTCCTACCTGTGGCGCCTGCTGCACGGCGACCTCGGCCGCTCGTACCAGCAGCAGCGCGGCGTCGGCGAGATCCTGGCCGGCCAGATCGGGCCGACCGCGCAGCTCACGCTCGCCGCGGCGGCCACCGGCGTGGTGCTGGCCGGCCTCATCGCGATCGGCACGGCGGGCAGAGGGCGGTGGCCGCGGGCCGTCGCCTCGGCCGCCGAGCTGGTATCGGTGTCCGTGCCGCCGTTCCTCATCGGGATCGTGCTGCTGTCGGTCTTCTCGTTCACGCTCGGCTGGTTCCCCGTGTCCGGGGCGGACGGGCCGGCGGCGCTGGTGCTGCCCGCGCTGGCGCTCGGCCTGCCCGTCGCGGGCGTGCTCGGCCAGGTGCTCCGGGGCGGGCTGGAGCGGGCGCTGGAGCAGTCGTTCGCGGTGACGGCCAGGGCGCGCGGGCTCACCGAACGCGCCCTGGTCGCCCGGCACGCCCTGCGGCACGCGCTCATCCCGGCCGTGACGCTGGCCGGCTGGTTCACCGGCGCGCTGCTGGGCGGCGCGGTGATCACCGAGGTGCTGTTCGGCCGGCCCGGGCTCGGCCAGGTCGCCATGCAGGCCGTGACCGGTCAGGACATGCCCGTCGTGATGGCCGTCGTGCTGCTGTCGGCCGTCGTGTACGTCACGGTCAGCACGCTGCTCGACCTGGCCTACCGCGTCATCGACCCGCGGATCAGGGGCTGACCGCCGATGTCCCCGACCTCCCGCGGCACCGCCCGCCCCACCGGCCGGTTCGCTGTCCCGCTGTGGTGGCTCGTACCGGGTGCCCTTCTCGCGCTGCTTACCCTCGCCGTCGCCGCTCCCGGTCTGCTGACGGCCGCCGACCCGCTGGCCGCCGACCCGATGGACGCGCTCGCCCCGCCCGGCGGCGCCCACTGGTTCGGCAGCGACCACCTCGGCCGCGACGTGCTGGCCAGGGTCGTGTACGGGGCCCGCCACTCCATCAGCATCGGCGTGGCCGCCACCGTCCTGGCCGTCACCTCCGGCGTGCTGCTCGGCCTGGCCGCCGGGCTGTCGCCGAAGTGGCTGGACGAGGCGCTGGCCCGCTCGTTCGACGTGCTGTCCACCCTGCCCGAACTGCTGCTCGCCCTGCTCATCGTGGCGATCACCGGCCCGGGGACGATGAACGTGATCTTCGCGATCGCCGTCGCCCAGATCCCCAGCTACGCCCGCGTGGTCCGCGCCCAGACCTTCGTCGTCCGCCGCTCCGGCTACGTCGAGCAGGCCGTCACCTTCGGCCGCTCCCGCCTGGCGATCACCACGGGGCACGTGCTGCCGAACGTGCTCGGCCCGATCCCCGTCCTGGCCACCATCGGACTCGGACAGGCCGTGATCGCCGGTTCCGGGCTCAGCTTCCTCGGCATGGGGCCGCAGCCGCCCGCCGCCGAGTGGGGCGCGATGCTCTCCGAGGCCCGCAACTACCTGCGGGTCGCCTGGTGGGAGGCGTTCTTCCCGGGCCTCGCGATCACGCTCACCGTCGTCTGCCTGACCGTCGTCGGACGCCGCCTGCAACGCCGTTTCGAGGGGAGGACACCATGACCTCGCTGGTGACCGTGGAGGACCTGCGGGTGAGCTTCGGCGGCGCCGAGGTCGTGCGCGGCATCTCGCTGTCGGTGGCGCCCGGCGAGTGCGTGGCGATCGTCGGCGAGTCCGGCTCCGGCAAGAGCGTCACCGCCCGCACCCTGCTCGGCCTCGCCGGGCCCGGCTCGGAGGTGCGTGCCGGGGCGTTCCGGGTGTCCGGCAGGGACGTCCTCGCCTTCACCCCGGCCGACTGGCGGCGGCTGCGCGGCGGGTTCGCCGGACTCGTCCTGCAGGACGCGCTGGTCTCGCTGGACCCGCTGCGCACGGTGGGCGCCGAGATCGCCGAGGTGCTCGCCGTCCACGACGTCGTGCCCCGGGCCCGCCGCGCGGACCGGGTGCTGGAACTGCTGGACGCGGTGGGCGTGCCCGAGCCCGCGACCCGCGCCGGTCAGTATCCCCACCAGCTCTCCGGCGGGCTGCGGCAGCGGGCCCTGATCGCCTCCGCCATCGCCGCCGACCCGCCGCTGATCATCGCCGACGAGCCGACCACGGCGCTCGACGTCACCGTCCAGGCCCAGATCCTGCGGCTGCTCGCCGAGCGCCGGGCCGCCGGGACCGCGCTGCTGCTGATCAGCCACGATCTGGCCGTGGTCGCCTCGATCGCCGACCGCATCCTGGTCATGAAGGACGGCCGGATCGTGGAGGAGGGGCCCGCCCGCGACGTGCTGTCCGCGCCCGCCCACGACTACACCCGGGCGCTGCTGGCCGCCGTCCCGTCCGCGGCCTCCCGCGGCACCCGCCTCACCACCGGCGCCCCGCGCGCCCGTGCCACTCCTGACCTGTCCGCCCGGGTCCTCGCCGGGACCGGGCTCGCCCGCTCGTACGGCTCCCGCCGCGTCGTCCACGACGTCTTCTTCACCCTGCACGCCGGCGAGACGCTCGGCGTCGTGGGGGAGTCCGGGTCGGGCAAGACCACGCTCGCCCGGCTCGTACTCGGCCTGCTCGAACCCGGCGCCGGCCAGGTCACCCTGCACGGGCAGCCGTGGAGCCGCCGGCCCGAACGCGCCCGCCGCCCGCTGCGCCCCCGCATCCAGCTCGTCTCCCAGAACCCGCTCGACTCCTTCGACCCGCGCCACACCGTCGGCCGCCTGATCGCCGAGCCGCTCCGCCTGCCCCGGGCCGGACGCCGCGAGCGCGTCCTCGACCTGCTGGCGCGCGTCGGCCTGCCGCCCGGGACGGCCGCCCGCCACCCCAGGGAGCTGTCCGGCGGCCAGCGCCAGCGCGTCGCCATCGCCCGCGCCCTCGGCCCCCGCCCCGACGTGCTGGTCTGCGACGAGCCGGTCTCGGCGCTCGACGTCTCGATCCAGGCGCAGGTGCTCGACCTGCTCGCGGACATCCAGGACGAGTACGGCACCGCGATGGTGTTCATCTCCCACGACCTGGGTGTGGTCCATCACGTGGCCGATCGCGTGCTGGTCATGAAGGACGGCCGGGTCGTGGAGGAGGGCGACGTCACGGAGGTGTTCGCCCGGCCGCGCGACCCCTACACGCGCGCCCTGGTGGCCTCCGTGCCCCGGCCGGCGCGGGCCGACGCCGCGTGGATCAAGCCTGGAGCCGGGCGGTGATGGACGGGCCGGAGGCGGCCACGAACAGGTCGACGTCGCGCATGGCCTCGCTGAACACCGGCGCCGGCACGTCCGTCAACGGCGCGGCGCGCCACCCGCCCTCCACGAGACGGTCGAAGCCGACCTCCCCCGTGATCGCGTGGTCCTCGTCGTACAGGTGGTGGCTCAGCCTCGCCCGCCACCGTCCGCCCGCCATCACACGCCGGGCGTCGCCGTCGAGCTCGGCGCCGTCCCACGCCCCCAGGAAGGCGGACGTCCAGCCCCGCTCCTTGAACAGCGCGCGGAGCCTGCGGTAACGCACCACCTGCTCGGCGAACCGGTGGGAGGAGACGCCGCTCGCCTCCTCGGCCGGGGTGAGCAGGTAGACCTCGCGGAAGGCCTGCTTGAACGGCTGGCGCAGCTCCTCGCCCCGCACCACCTCCCGCCAGGCGCGCACCTCCTCGGCCCGCGCGCGGGCCGGATGCCACAGCCGCACCGGCACGTCCGGCACGGTCAGCCCCAGCTCGGCGCGCCACACGCCGGGCGAGACCTCGAACTCCCAGATGAGCCGGTCCGTGATCGGATGCCCCTCCAGCAGCCGGTACGGCGGAGCCGACGTGCCGGCGCACCCGGCTTCCAGCGCCCTGACCAGGGTGGCCCGCTGCCGGGTCCGCTTGACCAGCTCGCGCAGCCGCCCGACCTCCTCGGGGTGCTCCCGCGTGACCGCCACGGGAACCGTCTTCAGCTTCCGGTCGCCGTGCCACCACGACAGCTCGACCTCGTCGTCGGCCGAGATCACCGCCGTGTGCTCGCCGACGGCCTGCCGCACCGGCCCGTCGGGCAGCCGGAACGCCACCTCCAGCCGGTCGGCCAGGGCGGGCTCGACGCGCTTGAGCATGCGGGCGAGCTGCCTGGGCACCCCGGCGTGCCGGGTGGCCCGGCCCGCGGCGCGGAGCGCGGAGACCACCTCGGGGGTCGGGTGCTCCTCGGCCGCGCGGGCGATCTCGAACAGCACCGCCTGGGAAGGCAGCGTCCCGGCCCCGGTGGGCGCCACCGCGACCCCGCGCACCAGCGTGTCGAGCAACCCGGGCAGCCAGGGCTCGTCCCGCCGGAGGGCCAGCCGCACGGCCCGGCCGATGGCAGCCTTCTCCCCGCTGCCGAACGCCTTCTCCGCCTCGTACGGGATCTCGCCGGCCTGGATCGCCGCGACGCGGGCCGCGGCCGTCTCCAGAGCCGTCCGGGCGAACTCCGGGTAGCCGGGCAGGCCGCCGAGCCAGTCGGCCAGGCCAGGCGGCGGCGGCCCGTCCGGCCGCACCGCCTCCCAGAACAGCGACCGCCGCTCCACGTCCCAGCCGAGCAGCACGTCCAGCTCGGCGACCGCGATCGGCCCGCGCTCCCCGGCGAACCGGGCGCGCACCTCGGCGTCCATGCCGGCCAGCCCCGCCGCCACCACGACCAGGACGGGGTCGTCCGACCGCCGCCCGTCCTCCAGGAGGCGCCCGACCAGCTCGCGGGCCGGCGCGACCAGCACCTGCCGGGCAGGCTCGCCGAGCGCGTACCGGACCGGCACCGGGATGCCGTCGCCGTCCGGGATCGGCGAGCCGCCCAGCCCGACGAACCCGACGCTCAGCCGGGAGGCGTCCGGCCAGTAGGTGGGGTCGTTCGCGGTGCCGGTGAGCAGGTTGAGAAGACGCTGCGCGAGGGGGGAGAGGTGCATGCGGATCGTCCCTGTCGGAGGCGGGTTCGGCGGTGCAAGATCTAGCAGCAGCGGGCGACAGAATGAGACCGCCGCGGGCGGGCGGCTGCGCGCGGGCTTGTGACGGCTCCCGCCGTTGATCGAAGATGGCCACGGGCGAGGCACGCGGCGTCTCGGCGCGGCCGGAGAGGACTGGCGATGGACACGACGTTCTGGGAGGAGGCGGACCGCCTCCTGGTCCGCTACGGAGGCACTTTCACCCCGCGGGTCATCGAACGGGCCTCCGGCGCGCATGTCTTCGACCGCCAGGGCAGGCCGATCCTCGACTTCACCTCGGGGCAGATGAGCGCCATCCTCGGCCACGCGCACCCCGACATCGTGGCCACCGTCTCGTCCGCGGTCGCGTCGCTCGACCACCTCTACAGCGGCATGCTCAGCGCCCCGGTCGTGGACCTCGCCGCCAGGCTCACCGCGACCCTGCCTCCGGCGCTGGGCAAGATGCTGCTGCTCACCACGGGGGCGGAGGCGAACGAGGCCGCGATCAAGATGGCCAAGCTCGCCACCGGCCGCTACGAGATCGTCTCCTTCGACCGCTCGTGGCACGGCATGACCCAGGGCGCGGCCTCGGCGACCTTCTCGGCCGGGCGGCGCGGCTACGGCCCGCCGACGCCGGGCAACCTCGCGCTGCCCGCGCCGAACGCCTACCGGTCGCCGTTCCGGTCCTCCGACGGGTCGCACGACTGGGAGGCGGAGCTCGCCTACGGCTTCGCCCTGGTCGACCAGCAGTCCGCGGGGAGCCTCGCCGCCTGTCTCGTCGAGCCCATCCTGTCGTCGGGCGGGATCATCGACCTGCCGCCCGGCTACCTGCGCCGCCTCAGGGAGCTGTGCGACGAGCGCGGCATGCTGCTGATCCTCGACGAGGCGCAGACCGGTCTCGGCCGCACCGGCGCCATGTACGCGTTCGAGCGCGACGGGGTCGCCCCCGACATCCTGACGCTGTCGAAGACCCTCGGAGCCGGGCTGCCCGTGGCGGCCGTCGTCACCACCGCCGAGATCGAGCAGGTCTGCCACGACCGGGGCTTCCTCTTCTACACCACGCACGTCTCCGACCCGCTGGCCGCCTCCGTGGCGCTGACGGTGCTGGACGTCATCGAGCGTGACGCCCTCGTCGAGCGCGCCGCACGGCTCGGCGACCGGCTCGCCGACCGGCTGCTCGATCTCCGCGACAGGTACGAGGTCGTCGGCGACGTCCGCGGCCGTGGCCTGCTCCAGGGCATCGAGCTCGTGGAGGACAAGCGGAGCAAGGCGCCCGCCGACGCGCTGGGCAACGCCGTCACCTCGGCCTGCCTCGAACGGGGCCTGCACATGAACATCGTCCAGCTGCCCGGCATGGGAGGCATCTTCCGCATCGCCCCGCCGCTCACGATCACCGACGACGAGTTGCACACCGGCGTCGACATCCTCGAAGCGTCGCTCAAGGCCGTGGCCGGGTGAGATGACCCCGGATATGGTGCTGCGATGATCCGGGACGCTTCGGCCGCTTCCGCGCCGCGCCGCGCCGGCATGCGGCAGGTCGCGAAAGAGGCGGGCGTGTCCCCGACGACCGTGAGCAACGTGCTGAACAACCCCGAGCTCGTGGCCGAGGAGACGCGCCGGCGCGTGCACGCGGCCATGGAGCGCGTCGGCTACCTGCCGAACGACGCCGCCAGGCGGTTACGGGGCGCGCCCAGCCCGCTGGTCGGCGCGGTGACCCTCGACATCGCCGGGCCGTTCTTCACCGAGGTGTGCCGCGGCGTCGAGGACAGGCTGCTCCAGGACGGCTGCATGCTCATGACCTGCAGCACCGACCTGCAGCCTGGGCGGGAGCAGCACTACCTCCAGGAGCTGGAGAAGCAGGGCGTGCGCGGGGTGCTCATCACGCCGGTCGAGACCGACCTGGACCCGCTGGTCACCCTGGCCGGGCGCGGCGTCCCGGTGGTGCTGCTGGACCACAGGTCCGACGGCCGGCTGTGCTCGGTGTCGATCGACAACCAGTGGGGCGGCGAGCAGGTCGCCACCCACCTGATCGAGCTGGGGCACCGGCGGATCGCCCTGCTGGGCGCGTCGATCGAGGTGCAGCAGACCGCCGAGCGCCACGCCGGGGTGCGCAGGGCGTTCGAGCGGGCCGGCCTGGACCCCGGCAGGGGCGTGCTGGACGTCCGGGTGCCGTCGCCCGACATCACGGTGACCGCCGCGGCGGCGCTGGAGGACGTGCTGAGCGCCGCCGACCCGCCCACCGCGATCCTCTGCCTCAACGACGCGGCGGCCCTCGGGGTGATCGGCGGCCTGCGCGAACGGGGGATCGCGGTGCCGCAGGAGATGTCCGTGGTCGGGTACGACGACGTGGCGTTCGCTGCCCAGCTCGCCCCGCCGCTGACCACGGTGTGGCAGCCGAAGCGCGAGCTGGGCCGGGTCGCGGCGGAGCTGCTCCTGGACGAGGCCCGGCCGGGTCACCGGCATCAGAAGCTCGTCTACCGGCCGCGGCTGGTCGTCCGCGAGTCGACGGCGGCCCCCCGCCGCTGAGCGCGCCGATCCCGAAAGTTTCACGCTTCCGCGCCCGGCCCGCCGCTCTGACCTGAAAGGTAACAACCCGGCCCGTCAGGAGAGCCCGGCCACGATTGAACTCTGAGCAGGGGATTTCTACGGTGTAGGCGCTCAGCGGTCCATCGAAACCTCCCTTCTGATTGGACGCTCAATGAAACGTTTATCCCGTCCCACGCACCTCGTCGCGGCGCTCGGCAGCACCGTCTGCCTGGTGGTCGCGGGCGCCGTCGCCCTCCCCTCGCACGCCGCCGCGGTGGCGTGCGAGGTCGACTACGCCGTAGCCGCCCAGTGGCCCGGCGGGTTCACCGCCAACGTGACCATCCGGAACGTGGGCGAGGCGGTCGACGGCTGGCGCCTCGACTGGTCGTTCACCGCCGGGCAGCAGGTCAGCCAGGCGTGGAACGCCACCACCACGCAGAACGGCTCCGCCGTCAGGGCCGTGGACGCCGGCCACAACGCCGCGATCCCGCAGGGCGGCAGCGCGACGTTCGGCTTCAACGCCTCCTGGAACGGCTCCAGCAACCCCGCTCCCGCCTCGTTCGCGCTCAACGGCGTCACCTGCACCGGCGACCCCGGCGAGCCGACCCCGACAGTGACCCCCACAGTGACCCCGACCGTCACGCAGACGCCCGTGCCCGAGGGGAACAAGCAGGCCGAGGACCTCGACCGCGGCCTGATCAGCGTCCGCTCCGGCAGCGGCAACCTGGTCTCCTGGCGGCTGCTGGGCAACGAGGCGCGCGCGACGTCCTTCAACGTCTACCGGGGCGGCACGCGCGTCGCGACCGTCACGAACTCCACCAACTACCTGGACTCCGGCGCGGCGAGCGACGCCTCCTACACGGTGCGCCCGGTCACCGGCGGGACCGAGGGCCCGGCCTCGGAGCCCGCGCTCCGGTTCGCGAGCGGCTATCTCGACGTGCCCATCTCGCCGCCCAGCGGCGGCCACCACGCCAACGACGCCAGCGTGGGCGACCTGGACGGCGACGGCCGCCTGGACCTGGTGCTGAAGTGGGAGGCGAACAACTCCAAGGACAACTCCCAGTCCGGCGTGACCGACCCCGTCTACATCGACGGCATCAAGCTGGACGGCACCCGCCTGTGGCGGATCAACCTGGGCCGCAACGTCCGCGCCGGCGCGCACTACACGCAGTTCCAGGTCTACGACTACGACGGCGACGGCAGGGCCGAGGTCGCGATGAAGACCGCCGACGGCACCGTGGACGGCCGCGGCACCGTCATCGGCGTCGCGAGCGCCGACCACCGCAACTCCAGCGGCTACATCCTGTCCGGCCCCGAATATTTGACCATGTTCAACGGCCAGACCGGCGCCGCCATGTCCACGGTGAACTACGACCCGCCCCGCGGCACCGTCTCCTCCTGGGGCGACAACTACGGCAACCGGGTGGACCGGTTCCTGGCCGGCACCGCCTACCTGGACGGCCGGCGGCCCAGCCTGATCATGGCCCGCGGCTACTACACCCGCAGCGTGATCGCCGCCTGGGACTTCCGCGCCGGCGCGCTCGTCAAGCGCTGGACGTTCGACTCCAACGCCTCCGGCAACGGCTCGTACGCCGGCCAGGGCAACCACGCGCTCACCATCGGCGACGTGGACGGCGACGGACGCGACGAGATCGTGTACGGCGCGGCCGCCATCGACGACAACGGCCGCGGCCTCTGGAACGTCGGATGGGGCCACGGCGACGCCGCCCACCTGGGCGATCTCAACCCCGCCAGGGCGGGCCAGGAGTACGTGAAGATCTCCGAGTCGGCGAGCCGGCCGGGGCTGTACATGGTCGACGCCCGTAACGGCCAGGTGCTGTGGCAGACCGGCACCGGCTCCGGGTCCGACGGGGAGGGACCGGGCCGCGGCGTGGCCGGCGACGTCTACGCCGGCAGCCCCGGCGCCGAGTCCTGGGCCGCGGGCGCGGGACAGAACGGGCTGCGCAACACCTCCGGCACGGTGGTCGGCCGCCAGCCCTCCTCGGCCAACTTCCTGTCCTGGTGGGACGGCGACCCGGTGCGCGAGCTGCTGGACCAGACCCGGATCGACAAGTACGGCACCGGCGGCGAGACCCGCCTGCTGACCGCCTCCGGGGTGCACAGCAACAACGGCACCAAGGCGACCCCGTCACTGTCGGGCGACATCCTGGGCGACTGGCGTGAAGAGGTCATCTGGCCCACCACCGACGACCGCGCCCTGCGGATCTACTCCACGCCCCACGCGACCACCACCAAGATCCACACCCTGCTGCACGACCCGCAGTACCGGGTGGCCCTGGCCTGGCAGAACACCGCCTACAACCAGCCGCCGCACCCGAGCTTCTTCATAGGCGACGGCATGGGCACCCCACCCCAGCCCGACGTCTACCTGCGCTGATCGCCGGCGGAGGCCGCGGGAGAGCGGGCGCCGACGGCGGGCGCCAGGAAGATGGCGGAGACGACGAAGGCGAGCACCACCAGCATGGCCGCGCGCAGACCCCAGTGGTCGCCGAGGAAGCCGAGCGCGGGCGGGCCCACGAGGAAGGCGATGTAGCCGATCGTGGCCACCAGGCTGACGCGCGCGGTCTCGTCCGGTCCCGACTCTCCCGCGGCCGACAGCGCGACGGGGAAGCCCAGCGACGCGCCGAGACCCCAGAGCAGCACCGCCGTCCCCGCCAGGACGGCGTGGTCCGAGAAGATCACCACGAGGAGGCCCAGCGCCCCGAAGACGGCGCTGGCGCGCATGACGGCGGCGCGCCCGTAGCGGTCCAGGAAGAAGGCGCCGCAGAAGCGGCCGACGGTCATGGCGGCGGCGAACCCGGTGTAGACCAGGGAGCCGGACGCGGCGCTGAAGCCGTGCCCGTCCACCATGAGCAGCGGCAGCCAGTCGTTGGCGGCACCCTCGGCCAGGGCCATCGCCAGCACGATCGCGCCGATCAGGAGAAGCCTGCCGTCCTTCCAGACCTGCGGCTTCGACCGGCCGGTGCGGGTCTCGTCCGGCAGGCTCCTCCCGGTGCCCGCGGGGATGGCGCGGATGGCGTACCAGAGGATCGCGGCGGTGATGAGGGTGACCGCGGCCAGGTGCCAGTGGACCGGGAGGCGGGCGGCCGTGGCCGCGATGCCCGCGCAGGCGCCGATGACGGTGCCCAGGCTGAAGCAGCCGTGCATGGTGGGCATCGTCGTCGTGCCGCTGATGCGTTCGACGTCGGCGCCGTCGACGTTGATGGCGACCTCGCCCGCTCCCATGCCCGCGCCGAACGTGAACAGGCCCGCCGTGACCAGGAGCGCGGACGACGTCAGGGCGCCCGCCGCGATGACCGCCGTGCTCGCGACGATCAGCCCGGTGCCCGCGCCGATGACCGGCCGGGTCCCGTACCGGGAGACGAAGCGGCCGGAGCACAGGATCCCGATCATCGAGCCGAGCGACAGGCCGAACAGCACCAGGCCCATCTGGGCGGTGGACGCCTCCAGCCGGTCGCGGAGGTCGGGGGTGCGGGTCACCCATGACGACAGCGCGATCCCGGGGAGGAAGAAGAACAGGAACAGGGCGTGCCGGCGCCGGCGCGTGGCGAAGTCCATGCGGGGAGATCTCCGTGGGGGTGCGGACAGTCCGGCAGGTCTGGGGCTTCCGCGCCCACCGAGCGTACAGAAGCATGTTAATGGGGACGTTGATGCACATTCTGCCCCGATCCGATCTTGTCGTGCCGGGCCGGATGTGCGTGACAAGATCCCAGCTATTGACGCCGTACGGCACTTGTCTGCATCTTCTTATGCGAGTTGTCGAACACGTGTGAGCAGCCATCGAGCGTTGCATCCGGTGGGGCGTCGCACCAGCAGGGAAGGTGATCGCTTGTCCCGGCCCGGTACGGCCCCCGCTCCGGCGCGGACGCCCGCGTGGCGCTACGCCATCGGGATGTTCGGCACATCGATCCCGATCAACATGATCAAGGGATCGATGATCCTCTTCTACGTCGACATCCTCGGGCTCGACGTGCGCGCCTACGGCGTGGTCATGGTGATCTACGCGATCATCGACGCGATCGACAACCCCGTGCTCGGCCACCTCTCCGACCGCACCCGGAGCCGGTTCGGCCGGCGCCGGCCGTGGCTGCTCGTCGGCGCGCCGATGCTCGCGGCCTGCATGATCGGCTTCTTCTCCGCACCGGCCTCGCTGGACGGCATCGGCCTCCTGCTCTGGTTCGCGGTGTTCGCGATCCTCTGCGAGGCCTTCGACTCGATGCTCAACGCCAACTACGGAGCGCTGCTCCCCGAGCTCTACCCGCGCGAGCGTGACCGCGCCGTCGCCAACGGGCTGCGCCAGGGCTTCCAGCTCGTGGCGCTGGTGATCTCGCTCGCGGTCACCCCGTTGCTCACCACGCAGGTGTTCGGCACCGAGGAGACCACCCAGGGCTTCCGGACCACCGCGATCATCTACGGCGCGATCGCGCTCGTCGTGATCGTGTTCATGGCGCTCGGCGCCCGCGAGAACCCCCGCTACTCCACCCGCGAGCGGCCGCCGTTGCTGGGCAGCGTGTGGTCGATCGTGCGCAACCGGATGTTCTGGACGGTCGGGCTCACCGGCGCCTGCTACGGGATCGCCATGGCGCTCGTGCTCTCGGGCATCCAGCTGTACGTCCGCTACTCGCTGGGGCTCCCGGTCGGCAACGCGCTCTACCTGCAGGGCATCGTCATCCTCGTCTCGGCCGGCGGCCTCGTGGTGTGGACGCGCGTCGTCGCGCGCCGCGGCGCCCTGTGGGCCTGGCGGGTCGCCTTCGCGGTCCTCGCGGCCAGCTTCGCCGCCCTGTTCCTCGCCACCGACCTGGTCACCGCGATCGCCGCGGGGGTGCTGGTCGGGGCCGGGTGGTCGGGGATGCTCGCGACGAACGACCTCATCGTGGCGCGGGTGCTGGACGCCGACGCGGCGCGCAACGGTGAACACCGCGAAGGGCTCTTCCTGTCGGCGTTCGGCTTCTTCGGCCGGCTCAACGGGATCGTGACCGGGCTCTCGCTCACCTCGCTCGGCGTCTTCTTCGGCTACAACTCCGGCGACGACCCCGGCGCCGACCCCGGCCTCGCGTTCCGCGTGTACCTGTGCGTCTACCCGTTCATCCTGACGACGATCGGCGCGGTCGCGGCCCGCTTCGTCTCGGTCCCCCTCGAAACACCCCCCGAAGCCTCCGAACCACCCTCTGGCCCCGCATCCCCCACCCCAACGGCGGACCCACCCCACGATTCGGCGACGGAGCCGCCTTCCGGTGCGGTGGCCGAGCCGTCGTCTGGGGTTGGGGACGAGGCTGTGGAGGGGCCGCGGTGAGGCGACGGGTCGTGATCACGGCTGATGACCTCGGGCGGGAGAGCGGGACGACCGAGGTGATCGTGTCGCTGCTCGCCGAGGGGCATGTCAGCGCGACGACGCTCATCTGCGTCTCGCCGGTCGCGGAGGAGGCGGCCGGACAAGTACGGAAGCTCGGCGTACTGCCTCGGGTGCACGTCACGCTCACGAGCGAGCGCGGCGTCCCCCGGTGGCGGCCGCTCGACGGCGCGGCCAGCCTGGTCGAGCCGGACGGGACGCTCAGCGTGGATCCGATGGCACTAGGCGCTCGCGGGGAGGCCGGGGACGTCATCGGGGAGGCGGACGCGCAGCTGCGGTGGATGCGGCAGCGGGGTTTCGCCCCCGTGGCCGCCGACTCCCACGCCGGCACCCTCTACGGCCTGCACGGCCGGTCGTGGCTCGCCGAGGCGCTGGAGTGGTGCGCGCGCCACGGCCTCGCCTTCAGGCTGCCCCGCGACCCGGCGCCGTACTTCGGCGGGCCGCTCCCGCCGCCGCTCGCGGCCCTCCACGAGCGCGCCGTCGCGCACGCCGACGCGCTCGGCGTGGCCATCCCCGAGACGATCGCGACCAACCGGAGCACCGCGTCCGAACTCGGCGCGTACGAGCGACTCCGGGACGACTACCTCCGCCGGCTCGCCGCCCTCCCCGAGGGCACGAGCGAGTTGTTCCTGCACCCGTCACGCGAGGACGCGGTCGAGGGACCGGACGGCGTCGTGCGCTCCTGGGAGGCCCGGCTGCTGCGCGACCCGGTCTGGCACGACGCACTCCGGCGGGAGGACGTCGAAGTCGTCGCGGGCTGGTGGCCCTGACGCGGGCTTCCCCGTACGGATGATCGAGCCCTACGCGGCTTCCACCTCGCCGGAGGAGGCGGCGCGGGCCGGGAGGAGCAGGGCGGTGACGACCACGACCACGGACAGCGCCGCGCCGATCACGAAGGCCAGCCGCATGCCGCCGAGGTCGGCGAGCACCTCGGTGACCCCCGCCGCCGCCAGCGCTTCGGAGCGCGTGCTCATCACGGTGATCACGAGCGCGGTGCCGAAGGCCGCGGCGACCTGCTGCAGCGTGCTCAGGATCGAGCTGCCGTGGGAGTAGAGCCGCGGCGGGACCGCGCCGAGCCCGAGGGTGAACACCGGGGTGAAGGTCGCGGCCAGGGAGACCGACAGCAGCGTGTGCAGGCCGAGGATCTGCCAGTAGGGCATGGTCATCGAGACCTGGGTGAAGCCGGTGAGCGTGAGCATGATGCCGATCGCGCCGGGGATGACCAGCACCCGGCCGCCGTACTTGTCGAACAGGCGGCCGACGGCCGGGCCGAGCAGGCCCATGGCGAGGCCGCCCGGCATCACCAGCAGCCCGGTCTCCAGGGCGCTGAGCCCGCGGACGCTCTGCAGGTAGAGCGGCAGCAGGATCATCGAGCCGAGCATGGCCATGAAGGACACCGCCATCATGATCAGCGCGATCGTGTAGGTGCGGTGGCGCAGGGTGCGCAGGTCGAGCAGCGGCACGCCGCGCTTCTGCAGCGACAGCTGGCGGAAGACGAAGACGGCGATGGTCACCAGCCCGGCCGCCACGATGGCGGCGGCCACCCGGACGTCACCGCCCTCGAACCGGCTGAGCCCGTAGACCAGGCCGCCGAAGCCGGTGGCGGCGGCTGCCACGCTGAACCAGTCGACGCTGCCGATCTGGGGAGTGCCGACGTTCTCCAGCCGCTTCAGGCCGCCCCACGCGATCAGGGCGGCGATGGGCAGCACCACGGCGAACAGCAGACGCCAGGACCCGAACTGGAGGATCACCCCCGAGACCGTCGGGCCCATCGCGGGCGCGACCGACATGGCCAGGGTGACGTTGCCCATCACCCGGCCCCGGTCCTCCTGGGGCACCACCCGCATCAGCGTGGTCATCAGCAGGGGCATCATCACGGCCGTGCCGGACGCCTGGACGATGCGGGCGGCCAGCAGCACCTCGAACGACGGAGCGACGACGGCCAGCGCCGTGCCGGCCAGGAACAGGCCCATCGCGGTCGAATAGGCGGCGCGGGTGGTGACGCGCTGCAGGAACCAGCCGGTGATCGGGATCACCGCCGCCATGGTCAGCATGAAGGCGGTCGAGAGCCACTGCGCGGTCTGCTCGGTGATGTGCAGCGCGGCCATCAGCTGGGGGATCGCGTTGATCATGATCGTCTCGTTGAGGATGACCACGAACGTGGCGAGCACCAGCAACCGGATCACGGCCGGTGTGCGGCCCGGGGTGGTGGCCACGGGCTTGGCAGGTGGGTCGAGCAGTCGGCTGGACACGGTACCTCGATCGGGATCGTGGGGCGAGACATGGTCATGGCCGGCATCCCGGCACTGTGACTCACTGGAAGTCGTGGTCATGTACAGACTGACGGACGCCACTGACAAAACTCATCGACGACGCCCAGCCTTCCGCCACCCGCCAGGAAATGTCACCCGATTTTCCGCCGAGAAAACTATGCACTCCAGATAGGGAAGAGGCTTCGTCAAGGAGTCGCCGTAGGGGTCAGGGGGCGAGGAGGGTCGCCGCGAGCACGGTGGCGAGCCATTCCTCGTACTCGGCCTCGCTCCACCCGCACACCTCGGTCAGCTTCTCGAAGTTCTCCGTCGAGGTGAGCACGTAGATCTGCGCGGCCGCCCTGCCGGGGTCGAGGCCCGGGCGCAGCGCGCCGAGAGCGTGCAGATGTTCGGCCGGTCCGCGGCTTCCGGTCAGCCTTTCCCGCTCGATCCCCGCCAGCACGTCGCGCAGCCCGGTGTCGGACGGGGCCGCGGCGGCCGCCGCGCGCAGCACGCGGTGCACGGGGGTGACGCGCCGGAGGATCGAGGTGGCCATCGCGGCGTACCGGGCCAGCTTGCGTGCCGGGTCGGGCTCCTCGATGATCGCCCGGACCCCGGGCCGGTCGCTCTGCGGCACGGCAAGGGCGTCCCCGGCCAGCGTGATGTCGTAGACCAGCTTCGCCAGCGCGGGCTTGCCGCCGGGGCAGGACGTGTAGAGCGTCTGGACGGCCACGCCGGCGTCGCGCGCGACCTGCGCCATCGTGGTGTCGGCGTACCCCTTCCCGACCATCAGCTCCCGCGCCGCCGTCGCGATCCGCAGCCGGGTCGCCCGCGCGTGCTCGCGGCGCAGGCTGCTGGAGTACGAGCGGCGCTTCCTCGGCTCAGTCATCGCCACCATGCTTCCAGATCTATTGACTGGATTCATCTCTAATGAAAAAGTGCTGATCCAGCCAAAAGGAAGGCATGCTGATGTCCCTGGCTCTCAGCGTGTCCAGGATGGTGGCCCTGTTACTGGTCGGCGTGTACGCGGGCGGAGTCCTCTTCGTGGTGCTCGCCCCGTCCGTCGGCCGGATCCCGGGGCCCGCGTACGTCCGATACTGGCAGGCGCTCAACGCCGACTACGGCCAGCGCATGCCGCCGCTCCTGCTGATCAGCGTCGCGGCCCTGCTCGTCGTCACGGTCCTGTCATGGCAGCGCGGATGGCTCGTCTTCGGCCTGAGCGCGGCCGCCCTGATCCTGGTCGTCCTCACGGTCGCCCTCACCGTCGCCGGGATGGAACCCCTCAACCAGGCCGCGAACGCCTGGGACCCCGACGCGCTGCCCGCCGGCTGGGACGAGATCCGTCAGCGGTGGCTCAACCTGCACCTCGTACGGACCGGGCTCGCCCTCGCGGCGTTCGCGTGCCTGATCGTCGCCCGGACCGCCGACTGAAGGTGCTATTCGAACAGGTCCGCGGGCCCCGTGCCGTGACGGAGGATCTCGGGCTCGCCCTGCGAGAAGTCGACGACGGTCGTCGGGGTGGCGCCGCACTCGCCGGAGTCGATGACGGCGTCGACCGCGTGGTCGAGCCTCTCCTTGATCTCCCAGCCCTGCGTCAGGGGCTCGGTCTCGTCGGGCAGCAGCAGCGTGCTCGACAGCAGCGGCTCGCCCAGCTCGGCCAGCAGGGCCTGGGTGACGACGTGGTCGGGGATCCGCACGCCGACCGTCTTCTTCCTGGGGTGCAGCAGCCGCCGCGGCACCTCCTTGGTGGCGGGCAGGATGAACGTGTAACCGCCGGGAGTCGCCGCCTTGACCAGGCGGAACACGGCCTTGTTCACGTGCACGAACTGACCGAACTGGGCGAAGTCCCGGCACACCAGCGTGAAGTGGTGCTCGTCGCCGAGGCCGCGGATCTCCCTGATCCGGTCGATGCCGTCCTTGTTGCCGATCCGGCAGCCCAGGGCGTAGCACGAGTCGGTCGGGTACGCGATCAGCCCGTCCGCGTGCAGCAGATCCACCACCTGGTTGATCAGTCGGGGCTGGGGGTTGTCCGGGTGTACGTCCAGGTACTTCGCCACCCTTGGATCTTAGGAGCGGTCACGGGGTGACACGACACGCGGTCCCCGTCCAGGGTCACACGCCGCCGGGCTCGGCCGTCCGCTCCCACATCGACCGCATCTCGGCGAACCCCTGCTCCATGATGTCGACCATGGCCTGCCTGGCCCGCTCGCCGTCGCGCCGCTGGAGCGCCTGGGCCACGTCGATGTGGAGCTGCAGCGCCTGCTCGTGGGGGTAGTGGGGCATCAGGTGGTAGTGGTGACGTCCGGCCAGCACCTCGGCGACGATCAGTTGCAGTTTGGCGAACATCTCGTTGCCCGAGGCGGCCAGCACCCGGCGGTGGAAGTCGATGTCCAGGCTGAGGAAGCGTGACTCGTCGCCGGCCTTCCCCGCGGCCCACATCTTGGCCGCGAGCCCGACCAGCTCGCTCGCCTCGTCGTCGCCGATCCGCTCGGCGGCCAGCCAGGCGGCGTGCGGCTCGATCGCGGTCCGCAGCTCGGTGATCGAGCGCATCTGCGCCATCCGCCCGCCGGAGGCGAGCCGCCAGCGGATCACCTGCGGGTCGAAGACGCTCCACGCGCCGGCGGCCTGGATCATGATGCCGACCCGGCGCCGGGTCTCGATGAGCCCCATGGAGGCGAGCACCCGCAGCACCTCGCGGATGACCGAGCGGGAGACCTGGTAGCGGTCGACCAGGTCTTCGATGCTCAGGACGGAACCGGCGGCCACGTCGCCGTTGCAGATGGCGGTGCCGAGATGGTCGAGGACTCGTGCGTGCAGCCCAGCCTCGGCAAGGGATCGCTGAGTGGGTGCGCCCCCTGGGGAGGACTGGTTCACGGCTGAAAGCATATCAGTTGACGCCAAGCCTTGAATAAATCAGCTTTTTTGCCCTAACATCCCGGCAATAGTCAGATGTTAGACGAGTGTGGCGCCCTTCAGGGGGGCGGCGGCCATGCCAGAAAGGCGAGATGACGTGCGACGTCGATCGATAACCGGTACTTCTCTGGCCGTGGTTGTCGCCATGAGCCTGACCGCCTGCGGCGGAGGCGACGGCGGCGGCGGTGCGTCCGACACGGTCCGGGTCACCCTGGCCAACCACGTGTGGACGGAGAACGTCAAGCAGGCACTGCCCGAGTTCGAGAAGCAGACCGGGCTCAAGGTGGAGATCACCCAGCTCGGCGAGGACCAGCTCTCCGACCAGTACAACGTCAAGCTCAACGCCGGCTCGGCCGACATCGACGTGATGATGTACCGGCCCCTGCAGGAGGGCAAGCTCTTCGCCAGGAACAAGTACCTGGCCGACCTCACGGAGCGGGTGAAGTCCGAGAGCTGGGACTTCAGCGACTTCCAGCCCGGCCCGGTGCAGTCCACCACGTACGAGAGCAAGCCGGTCGGCATCCCGATCATCACCGAGCAGGAGGTCCTCTACTACCGCAAGGACCTGCTGGAGAAGGCCGGCCTGAGCGCCCCGCCGAAGACCCTGGACGAGCTGAAGGCCGCCGCCGCCAAGATCAAGGAGTCGGAGCCTGACGTCGCCGGCTTCGTCGCCCGTACGGGCAAGTCCGCGGCGGTCACCCAGTTCTCCAGCTTCCTCTACAGCTTCGGCGGCGACTTCGTCGACCAGAGCGGCAAGTCGGCGGTCGGCACCGACGCGGCCAAGCAGGCGTACGCCTACTACGGCGAGCTGATCAAGGACTACGGCCCCGCGAACGTCAGCACCGACATGGGCTGGCCCGAGGCGATGGCGATCTTCACCCAGGGCAAGGCCGCCTTCTACACCGAGGCGAACTCGCTCTACAAGAACGCCACCGACGCGGACAAGTCCAAGGTGTCGGACCAGGTGGGCTTCGCGCCGTTCCCGGCCGGCCCGGCGGGCTCGAAGCCGTACAACATCCCGTCGTGGGCGCTGGGCATCAACGACGCCTCCGAGAACACCGAGAACGCCTGGAAGTTCATCGAGTGGGCCACGGGCAAGGAGCAGACGCTCGCCCAGCAGAAGTCCGGCGTGCCGGGCGCCCGGACCTCGGTCTGGGCCGACCCCGAGGGCGTCTCGACCTTCCCCGAGGACCTGGCCGAGGCCATCGCGGCCAGCACCGAGAACGGCGTCGGCCATGACCGGCCGCTGGTGGTGAAGGTCGCCGAGGCCCGTGAGATCGTCGGCCAGCCGATCGTCGACGCGATCACCGGCAAGGACGCCGCGGCTTCGGCCGACACGGCCCACACCGCCTTCCAGCAGTTCCTGGACGACGAGGCCGAGTAAGCGGCACGCGCGGGCGGCGGGCCGAGCGCCCGCCGCCCGCCCACCCCTGGAGACCTCATGGCAACGATCACCAGCAAGGCGCCGAGCGGCGCCTCCGGCACGCCCGGCTGGGTGCGCTGGGTCAACGACCACCGCAAGTGGCTGTTCGCCGCGCCCGCGATGACCTTCGTCGCCGCGCTGCTCGTGTTCCCCCTGGCCTGGACCGGGTACCTCAGCCTCACCGACGCCGAGGGATCGGTCCGCGCCGAGAGCGAGTTCGTCGGCTTCCAGAACTACCTCGACGTGCTGTCCGACACCACCAGGTTCTGGCCCGCCGTCGGCCGGACCGCCACGTTCACCGGCGTCGCGCTGCTGTTCGAGATGGTCCTCGGGATGGCGATCGCGCTGCTGCTCTGGCGGCCGTTCAAGGGGCAGAAGTGGGTGCGGGTCGCGATCCTGCTGCCGCTCGTCGCCACCCCGGTCGCGGTCGGCATGATGTGGCGGCTCATCTTCGACCCGAACATCGGCATGGCCAACCAGGTGCTCGGCTGGATCGGCATCGGGCCGCAGCCGTGGCTCGCCGGCGAGCACACCGCCCTGCCCACCACGATCTTCATCGACGTGTGGCAGTGGACGCCGATGGTGGTGCTGATCCTGCTCGCCGGGCTCACCTCGCTGTCGGAGGAGCCGCAGGAGGCGGCCAGGATCGACGGCGCCAGCACCTGGCAGCGGTTCCGGCACGTCACCCTGCCGCTGCTGATGCCCACGGTGACCGTGGCGATCCTGCTGCGCGGCATCGACGCGCTGAAGACCTTCGACATCCTCTACGCCACCAAGGGCCGCGGCGGCGGCTCGTTCCACGAGGTGGAGACCCTGAACGTGTACGCCTACGGGCTCAGCTTCGACTACAACGAGTACGGGGTCTCCTCCACCGTCCTCATCCTGTTCTTCCTGATCATCATCGGGGCGATGTGGGCCCTGACCGCCCGGCGCAAGGAGGCGCGGCGATGAGGCCCAGTCTCGCGTACCGGGTGTTCCGGGTGGCGGCGCTCACCGTCGTGGTGCTCGCCCTGGTGGCGCCGCTGGTCTGGATGGTCGCCGCGGCGTTCAAGACCAACGTCGACATCTACGACCCGGGCAAGGCCCTGGTGTTCTCGCCCACCCTGGACAACTTCGGCAAGGTGCTCCAGCAGGCGAACTACGTCACGTTCATCGTCAACAGCCTCTGGGTGGCGTTCGCCGCCACCGTGGCGTCGCTGATCCTCGGGCTGCCGGCCGCCTACTCGATGAGCCGGTTCAACATGCGCAAGTCCGCGCTGGTGGTGCTGATGGCCCGGATCATCCCCGGCGTCTCGCTCCTGGTGCCCTGGTACTACGTCTTCTCCAACCTGCGGATGGTCGGCGGCTACGAGGTGCTGATCATCAGCCACATGTTCGTGTCGCTGCCGCTGGTGGTCTACATCATGATGGGCTACTTCGACAGCCTGCCGACGGAGCTGGAGGAGGCGGCGCTGGTCGACGGGCTGACCCACATCGGCGCGTTCCGCCGCATCACGCTGCCGCTGTCGGTGCCGGGCATCGCCACCGCCGGGATCCTGTCCTTCATCTTCTCCTGGAACAACTTCATGTTCGCGCTCGTGCTCTCCGACGCCGACACCAAGACGCTGCCCGTCGCGATCTTCGACTTCGTCGGGTACGCCAGCATCGACTGGGGCGGCCTGATGGCCGCGACCACCGTGGTCACCCTGCCGATCATGGTGATCGCCCTGTTCGTGCAGAAGTACGTGGTCTCCGGCCTCACCGCCGGCGCGACGAAGGGCTGAGCCGATGACGACCATCGCGCGCGTCGAGACCTTCCTCGTCGCCCCCCGCTGGCTCTTCGTCCGGGTGGAGACCGGCTCCGGGATCGTCGGCTGGGGCGAGGCCACCTGCGAGGGGCGTTCCGAGACCGTCAGGACCGCCGTGGACCAGCTCGCGGAGCTGCTGATCGGCCGGGACGCGCTGCGGATCGAGGACCACTGGCAGGTGCTGACCAAGGGCTCGTTCTACCGCGGCGGCCCGATCCTGGCCAGCGCCGTGGCGGGCCTCGACCAGGCGCTCTGGGACATCGCGGGCAAGCACTTCGGCGCCCCGGTGCACCAGCTGCTCGGCGGGCCGGTCCGGGACCGGATCCGGGTGTACGGCTGGGTCGGCGGCGACGAGCCGGGCGAGGTCCGCGACCACGTCGCCGCCCAGGTCGAGGCCGGGCTCACCGCGGTGAAGATGAACGCCTCGGGCAGGATGAGCCCGGTCGCGTCGGTCGCCGAGCTGAACGGCGTGGTCGCCCGGGTGGCCGCCGCCCGCGAGGTGCTCGGCGACGACCGTGACGTCGCCGTCGACCTGCACGGGCGGTTCACCCTCGCCAGCGCCCGCCGGGTGGCGCCGCTGCTGGAGCCGTACCGGCCGCTGTTCCTGGAGGAGCCGGTCGTACCGGAGAACTCGCACCTCATCGGCGAGTTCGTCCGCTCGACCACCATCCCCGTCTCGACGGGGGAGCGGCTCTACAGCAGGCAGGAGTTCCTGCCCGTCCTCCAGGCCGGCATCGCGGTCGCCCAGCCGGACCTCTCGCACGCCGGCGGCATCACCGAGGTGCGCAAGATCGCGGCGCTCGCCGAGGTGTACGACGTGCAGCTCGCCCCGCACTGTCCGCTCGGCCCGATCGCCCTCGCGGCCTGCCTGCAGGTCGGCTTCGCCACGCCCAACTACCTGATCCAGGAGCAGAGCCTCGGCATCCACTACAACCTGGGCGCCGACGTGCTGGACTACTGCGTGGACAAGACCCCGCTGACCTTCGTCGACGGGTACGTCGAGCGGCTCACCAGGCCCGGCCTGGGCATCGAGGTCGACGAGCATGCGGTGCGCTCGGCCGGCAAGCGGGGACACGCCTGGCGCGGCCCCGTCTGGCGGCACCGGGACGGCTCCTACGCGGAATGGTGACCATGACATCCGACTTCACCGCCACGCTGGCCGCCACCCGGCTGCTGGCGATCATCCGCGGCTCCGGCGGGGAGGCCGCCGTCGCCGCCGGGACCGCGCTGCTCGACGAGGGCGTCCGCGTGCTGGAGGTGGCCCTGACCACCCCCGGCGCGCTCGACGCCATCGCGGCCATCCGGGCCGCCGCGCCGGCCGGCACGCTGGTCGGCGCCGGCACCGTGCTCACCGAGGCGGACGTCGCCGACGTGGCCGCCGCCGGCGCGCAGTTCGTCGTCACCCCGGCCGTCGTCGACTCCATCGGCGCGGCGGCCAGGCGAGGGCTCCCGGTCGCCGCCGGAGCGCTCACCCCGACCGAGGCGTACACCGCGACGCGGATGGGCGCCGCCGCGGTCAAGCTCTTCCCCGCCTCGCTGGGCGGCCCGGCCTACCTGAAGGCGCTGCGCGACCCGTTCCCGCACCTCCCGCTCGTCGCGGTCGGCGGCGTCGGCCTGGCCGAGCTGCCCGGCTTCCTCGCCGCGGGCGCGATCGCGGCCGGCGTCGGGGGGCCGCTGGTCGGCGACGCGGCGTCCGGCGGCGACCTGGACGCCCTGCGCGAGCGGGCCCGCGCCTTCCTGGCCGCGACGTCGTGACCCCTCGTTGAGAAAGGCATCCACGTGAAGATCACCGCAGCGGACGTCATCGTCACCAGCCCCGACCGCAACTTCGTGACCCTCAAGATCACGACGGATGACGGGATCACCGGGCTGGGCGACGGCACCCTCAACGGGCGGGAGCTGGCGGTCGCGTCGTACCTGGCCGACCACGTCGCCCCCCTGCTGATCGGACGGGACCCGCACCGCATCGAGGACACCTGGCAGTTCCTCTACCGCTCGGCGTACTGGCGGCGCGGCCCCGTCACCATGGCCGCCATCGCCGCCGTGGACGTGGCGCTCTGGGACATCAAGGCCAAGGCCGCCGGAATGCCGCTCTACCAGCTGCTCGGCGGAGCCTCCCGGAACGGGATCATGGCCTACGGGCACGCCTCGGGCCGCGACCTGCCGGAGCTGTTCGACTCGATCCGCCTGCACCTGGAGCTGGGGTACCGGTCGATCCGGGTGCAGACCTCCGTGCCGGGGGTCGACGCGGTGTACGGCGTCGCCGCCCAGCCGAGCATCGACGGCAAGCGGTACGACTACGAGCCGGCCCAGCGCACCCCGCTGCCCGCCGAGGAGGACTGGGACACCCGCGCCTACCTGCGCCACCTGCCCGGCGTCTTCGAGGCGGTACGGAACGAGTTCGGCCCCGAGCTGCCGCTGCTGCACGACGGGCACCACCGGATGACCCCCATCCAGGCGGCCAGGCTCGGCAAGGACCTCGAACCGTACGACCTGTTCTGGCTGGAAGACTGCACCCCGGCGGAGAACCAGGAGGCGCTGCGCCTGGTCCGGCAGCACACCACCATCCCGCTGGCCATCGGCGAGGTCTTCAACACCGTGTGGGACTACCAGACCCTGATCCGCGAGCAGCTCATCGACTACGTCCGCTCCGCCGTCACCCACACCGGCGGGATCACCGCCATGCGCAAGCTCCTCGACTACGCCGCCCAGTACCAGATCAAGTCCGGCATCCACGGCCCGACCGACATCTCGCCGGTCGGCATGGCCGCCGCACTCCACCTGGACCTGGCGATCCACAACTTCGGCATCCAGGAGTACATGCGGCACGGCCCGGCCACCGACGAGGTGTTCCGGCAGTCGTTCAGCTTCACCAACGGCTACCTGCACCCCGGCGAGCTGCCGGGGATCGGCGTGGAGCTCGACGAGGAGGCGGCGGCGCGCTTCCCGTACCAGGCGGCCTACCTGCCGTTCAACCGGCTCAAGGACGGCACCGTCCATGACTGGTGACCGTCCGCCCACCCGGCACATCGTGGTCATGGGCGTGTCGGGCGCGGGCAAGACGACCGTGGCCCGCGGCATCAGCGAGGCGACCGGGCTGCGGTTCGCCGAGGCGGACGAGTTCCACTCGGAGGCGAACGTGGCCCGGATGCGCGCCGGCGTCCCGCTGGACGACGCGGATCGCTGGCCGTGGCTGCGCGACCTGGCCTCCTGGATGGCCGACCGGCACGCCGAAGGCGTCTCCACCGTCCTGGCGTGCTCGGCGCTCAAGCGCGCCTACCGCGACGTGCTGCGGCAGGGCCCGCCGGACGTGGAGTTCGTCCACCTCGACGGGGCACCGGAGCTGATCAGGGACCGGATGACCCGCCGCACCGGCCACTACATGGCGGCCAGCCTGCTCGACTCGCAGCAGCAGATCCTGGAGCACCTCGATCCGGACGAGTCCGGGATGGTGCTGGACGTGGCGCTGTCGCCGGACGAGCTGGTGGCGGCGGCGCTCACCCGTCTCGGCCTGCCCGGCGGGATGTTTCCCTCTGGTGAAATTATCTGAACGTCCTTGTCCTTAATGCCCGGTTACCGGTACAACGTCAGAGATAGACAGGACTCTGACCGGTGAACTGGCACGCGGGAGCGTTCAGTGAACGGAAGGCCTGACTGAACACGTCGTCTCTTCCGTGTCCCCCAGGAGGACCCCCATGGCCGGATTCTCACGTGCGGTCGCCGCCACCTCGCTGCCGATGTCGCGCAGGTCGGCGCTGCGGCTCGGCGGCGGCGTGGCGCTGCTGCTCGCCGCCGGGTGCGCCGCCGGGACCAAGGGGGGCGAGCAGCCGCAGCCGTCGGGGGCCGCGTCCGGCGGGGAGGGCGGCGCGCTGCGCATCGCCGTGGGCGGCTACGTCAGCAGCTGGGACCAGGACTTCGTGGGGTTCGACCTCACCGCGCTCATGCTGTTCAAGAACGTCTTCCCCTACATGATCGACTACGGCGTGAAGGACGTCGGCGGGGCGCAGATCCTCGACACGGAGAGCATCGCCCCCACCTTCGCCGAGTCGTTCGAGCCGGACGCCGACAACAAGGTCTGGACGCTGAAGCTGCGCAAGGGCGTCAAGTTCGCCAGCGGCAACGAGATGACCGCGGCCGACGTCAAGTGGTCCAAGGACCGGGCGTTCGCCGCCAAGGCCAACGTCGCGGGCGTCTACCGGCTGATCGGGCTCACCGAGGCCGACCAGGTCAAGGTGGTCGACGACTACACGGTGGAGTTCCACCAGGCGTTCCCCAGCGCGCTCACCCGGCAGATCCAGGCCATCTCCCTGTACGTCTTCGACTCCGCCGAGGCCAAGAAGCACGCCACCGACGCCGACCCCTGGGCCAAGGAGTGGTTCGCCAAGAACCCGCCGACCGGCGGCTACTTCGAGGTCTCCAAGGCGGTCCAGGGCCAGGAGATCGAGCTCAGCGCCAACACCGGCTACCCCGGCCAGGACCCGGCCAGGCTGAGCACCATCCGCCTCACCGTGGTCTCGGCCGCCGCCACCCAGCGCCTGCAGCTGGAGGCGGGCGACGTGGACATCGCCCTCGGGATGAGCCGCCGCGACGTCGCCGACCTGAAGGACGCCCAGGGCATCAAGGTGATCTCCGCGCCGAGCAACAACCAGGTGGCCATCCAGATGTCGGTCGCCACCGCGCCGTTCGACGACGTCAAGGTGCGCCAGGCGCTGGCCTGCGCGGTTCCGTACGAGCAGATCATCAGCAACGTGTACGGCGGCGACGCCCGCCCGGCCAAGAGCCTGGTGCCGCTGGACATGCCGGGTTACGCCGAGACCGGCTACCCCTACGCCTACGACCTGGACAAGGCGAAGGCCCTGCTGGCCGAGGCCGGCAAGCCGTCGATCAGCTCCGAGCTCGTCTTCGAGGCCGACAACGCCGAGCAGCAGCAGATCGCCGTGCTGGTGCAGAGCGAGGCCAGGAAGGCCGGCATCGAGCTGAAGCTCGCCCCGCTGGACCCGGCGACCCTCGGCGAGCGCCGCGAGAAGAAGAGCATCCCGTTGCAGCTCACCGCCGGGCAGCTGTGGGTCAACGACGTCGAGTACATGCTCGGCACCAGCTTCACCAAGGGCGCCAACCTGAACTACTCCAACTACGTCAACGACGAGATCGAGAAGATCTTCGAGCAGTCGCACACCACGGTGGAGGAGGCCGAGCGGCTCAAACTGTGGGCCCGGGTGCAGGAGATCCTCGCGGCCGACGTGCCGTGGGTGATCATCTGCCAGCCGAACTTCACTCTCCCGGTGCGCGAGGAGGTCGCCGGCTGGGTCCAGCCGATGGACGGCCTGGCCCGCCTGCGTTACCTGACCAAGGCATAACTGTGCGGATCGCCCGATTCGCCGCACGGCGCCTGCTGCAGGCCGTGCCCGTCCTCCTCGGCGTCGTCGTGGTGACGTTCGTGCTGGTCCGCGTGCTGCCCGGCGATCCGATCCGGACGATCCTCGGCCCCAACGCCACGGAGGCCGACGCGGCGGCGGCGCGTGCCCGGTACGGGCTGGACCAGCCGATGTGGCAGCAGTTCGTGGACTACCTGGGCGGGCTGTTCACCGGTGACCTGGGCGTGTCCATCCAGAGCGGCCAGTCGGTGATGGGCGAGATGGCCGTCCGCCTCGGGCCCACGCTGGAGCTCGTCGTGATCGCCGTGACGATCGCGACGGTGCTGGCCACCGTGCTCGGCATCTGGTCCGCGCGCCGCGCGGGCCGCGCCGGTGACCACACGCTGCGGGTGCTGGCCCTGGTGGGCAACTCGCTGCCGGAGTTCTGGCTCGGCCTGGTGCTCATCCTGGTCGTGTACAGCGGCCTCGGCTGGGTGCCGGCGCCCAGCGGCCGGGTCGACCCGGACACGAACCTGTCGCTGATCACCGGCGCTGACCTGCTGGACGCGGTGCTCACCGGCAACGGCCCGGCGTTCGCGTCGGCCGCCGGGCACCTGGTGCTGCCGGTGGCGACCATGGTCGTCGTCATCGTGGCGCCGCTGATGCGCAGCGTGCGCGCCTCGGCGCTGGAGGTGCTGGGCTCGGAGGCGTACCGGGCGGCCGCCGCGCACGGCCTGCCGGAACGCACGCTGCTGCGCGGCTATCTCGCCCGCGCCGCCCTGGTGCGGCTGCCCGCGCTGGCGGCGCTGGTGTTCGGGTTCGCGATCGGGTCGACGGTGCTGGTGGAGTACGTCTTCTCCTGGCAGGGCTTCGGGCAGTGGGCGCTGCGCGGGCTGCTGTTCCGGGACTACCCGGTGGTGCAGGCGTCGGTCGTGGTGATCGCGCTGTGCTACACGCTGATCTTCCTGATCGCCGACGTGGTGCACGCCGTCCTCGACCCGAGAGTGAGGATCTGATGGCCGACCTGACCACGGCGGGGGAGGCCGGCCCGCCGCGCGCCGCCGCCGCCGCGGACCGCGGCTTCGCCACCACGCTGATCCGGACCGGGTCGGTGATCCTGGGGCTGGTCGTGCTCGCCGTGCTGATCGGGCCGCTGCTGGTCCGCTGGGGACCCGAGGAGATCGACGCGGCGGCCTCGCTGGCCCCGCCCGGCGGGGCGCACCCGCTGGGGACCGACGTCAACGGCATGGACATCCTCAGCCGGGTGCTGCACGCGGGCCGCCTGGACCTGGGCGTCGCCGTCGCGTCGGTCGCCCTGGCCGTGGTGCTCGGCACGCTGCTCGGGATCGTCGCCGGGTACCGCGGCGGGCTGGTCGACGACGTGCTGATGCGGATCCTGGACGTGTTCCAGGCGTTCCCGGCGTTCATCCTGGCGCTGGCGGTCGCCGCCCTGCTCGGGGGCGGCGTGCCCGAGCTGATCCTGGTGATCGCCCTGGTCAACGCGCCCGCGTACGCCCGTCTCGTCCGGGCCGAGGTGCGCACGGTGCGGGAGCTGCCGTTCGTGGAGGCGTCCAGGACGTCGGGATCGTCCGGCCTGGGCACCCTCTGGCGGCACGTGCTGCCCAACAGCCTCACCCCGGTACGCGTCATCGCGCCGCTGAACTGCGGCTGGGCCATGCTCACCCTGGCCGGGCTGTCCTTCCTGGGTCTCGGCGTCACCGTGCCGACGGCGGAGTGGGGGGCCATGATCAGTCTCGGCTCGGCGGACGTGGTCGCCGGGCGCTGGTGGACCTCGGTGCCGCCCGGCCTGCTCCTGCTGGTCAGCGTCCTCGGGTTCAGCCTCCTCGGCGAGGGGCTGCAGGAACGCGCGGGGGTCACCCGATGACCCTGCTCGACATCCGGGACCTGAAGGTCGCCATCGGTTCCGTACAGGCACTCGCCGGTGTGGACCTCACGGTCGCGCGCGGCGAGGTCGTCGGGCTGGTGGGGGAGAGCGGCGGCGGCAAGAGCATGATCGCCAGATCGGTCGTGGGGCTCCTGCCGGACGGCGCCAGCGCCACCGGCCAGGTCCTCGTCGAGGATCGGGACGTGCTGACGATGGACGCCGCGGCGCTGGCGGCGCACCGCGGCGCGGGCGCGGCGATCTGCTTCCAGAACCCGCGCGGCGCGCTCAGCCCGACCCGCGTCATCGGCCGCCAGCTCACCGACCGCCTGGTGACCCACCAGGGCATGGACGCCTCCCAGGCGCGCTCGGCGGCGGTGGACCTGTTCGAGAGCGTCGGCATCCGCTCGGCGGCCCGGCGGTTCGGCAGCTACCCGCACGAGCTCTCCGGCGGCCAGGCGCAGCGCGTCATGATCTCCCTCGCCACCGGCTGCGCCCCCGGGCTGCTCATCGCCGACGAGCCCACCACCGGCCTGGACGTCACCCTCACCCGCGAGATCCTGCTCCGGTTCCGCGAGGCGGCCGACGAGGAGGGCCGCGGCGTGCTCCTCATCTCCCACGACCTCGCGTCCATCGCCCGCATCTGCGACCGCCTCGTCGTCCTGAACGCGGGCGCGATCGTCGAACACGGCCCCACCACCGCCATCCTGACCACCCCAGCCGCCCCCTACACCCGCACCCTCCTCTCCGCCGTCCCCACCCTCCCCACCCCAACCCGACACCCCGCCGAGTCCGGGGAATCCGGGGAATCCGGGGAATCCGGGGGGGCCGGGCAGGCCGGGCAGGCCGGGCAGGCCGCAGGTTCCGCCGACTGCGCCGATCCCGCCGACCGTGCGCGGCCCGTAGGTGCGGGGGTGTCTGCCGAGTCCGGCGAGTCCGGCGAATCCGTCCCTTCCGCTGGTTCCGGTGATGAGGTTGTGCGGGTTGAGGATGCGCATGTGGTGTACGGGAGCCGGTTCGGGGCGGGGGGGCACCATGCGTTGCGTGGGGTCAGTCTGACTGTGCGGGCGGGGGAGACCGTGGGCGTGGTCGGCGAGAGCGGGAGTGGGAAGAGCACGCTGGCCCGGCTCATGCTCGGCATGATCACCCCGTCGCGCGGGGTGGTCACGCTGGCCGGGCAGGAGCCGTCACGTCTGCGCGGGCGGGAGCTGCGCGCCCTGCGCCGCCGCGCCCAGCTCGTGTTCCAGGACCCGATCGGCTCGCTCAGCCCGCGCCGCACCGTCGCCGACGCGGTGGCCGAGCCCCTGCGCGCCGCCGGGGTCAAGGCGCCCGAACGGGCCCGGCGGGTCGCGGCGGTGCTGGAGCGCATGGGCCTGGACGGGACGTACGCCGAGCGCCGCCCGCACGAGCTCTCCGGCGGCCAGGCGCAGCGCGTCGGCATCGCCAGGGCGCTGGCCGGTGAGCCCGACCTGATCGTCTTCGACGAGCCCACGTCCGCGCTGGACGTGACCGTACAGGCGCAGATCCTGAAGGTGATCGGCGAGGTGACGGCCGAGCGGGGCCGCGGCTCGGTGTTCATCTCGCACGACCTGGCCACCGTGCGCGGCTTCTGCGACCGGGTCGTGGTGCTCTACCTGGGCCGGATCGTCGAGGAGGGCCCGGTCGAGGAGGTCTTCGCCCGGCCGCGGCATCCGTACACGATGGCGCTCCTGGCCGCCGTGCCCTCGCTGGACGGCGAGGAGGAGACCGGCCGGGTGCGTCTGACCAAGGACCCGGAGGAGGCCGCCGCGGGCGGCGGCTGCGCGCTCGCGCCGCGCTGCCCGTTCGCGGAGGACGCCTGCCGCACCGAGGAGCAGGAGCTGCGGACCCTGGGCCGCGCCCGCGTGGCCTGCCGCCGCGCCGGCGCGCTTCCCGATCTCGAAGGACCAGAGAGGTGACACATCCCATGCCCGCGATCAGGCTGGCCGTCGACATCGGCGGCACCTTCGTCGACGCCATGGAGCTGGACACGCGCACCCACGCGGTCCGCTTCCGCAAGGCGCCGACGACCCCGGCCCGCCCCTGGGAGGGCGTGCTCACCGCCGTCGAGCTGCTCGGCACCGACCTGCGCGAGGTGGAGCTGTTCATCCACGGCACCACGCTCGGGCTGAACGCGGTGCTGGAGCGGCGCGGCGAGACCACCGGGATCATCGCCAACGAGGGCTTCCGTGACGTCTTCCTGCTGGGCCGGGGCAACGTGCCCTCGGACCACATGTACGACTTCCAGTACCAGCGCCCGGAGAGCCTGGTCCGGCGCGCCGCCACGATCGGGGTGCGGGGGCGGCTCGACTACAAGGGCCGCGTCGTGGAGGACCTGGACCCGGACGACGTGCGGGAGGCCGCCCGGATCCTGGTGGAGGAGCAGGGGGTCCGGACGATCGCGGTCTGCTTCCTGCACTCCTACCTCAACCCCGAGCACGAGAAGCAGGCCGCGCGGCTCATCCGCGAGGCGTACCCGCAGGTCACCGTGTCGGTGTCGACGGACATCGTGCGCGAGTACCGTGAGTACGAGCGGACCAGCACCACCGTCCTGGACGCCTACATCCGCCCCATCTTCGAGCGTTACGTCGACCGCCTGGAAGCGGGCCTGGCCGAGGACGGCTTCGACGGCCGGTTCCTGATCATGCGGTCCGGCGGCGGTTCGATGACCTCGGGGGTGGCCAAGACCTCGCCCATGCACACCGTGCTGTCCGGCCCGGCCGGCGGCATCGTCGGAGCCGCGCACGTCGCCGCCGCGCTCGGCCGCGACAACCTGCTGACCTTCGACATCGGCGGCACGTCGCTGGACACCTGCGTGATCGAGCGGGGCGCGGCGGTGGCGGCTTATGAGGCGAAGCTGGAGCACTTCCCGCTGCTCATCCCCGCCTACGACATCCGCACCATCGGCGCGGGCGGCGGCTCGGTCGCCCACCTGGACCGCGGCCTGCTCAAGGTCGGCCCGCAGAGCGCCGGCGCCGACCCCGGCCCGGTCTGCTACGGCCGCGGCGGCACCCGGCCCACGGTCACCGACGCCGCCGTGACCCTCGGCTACGTCGACCCGGACCGCTTCCTCGGCGGCGACATGCGCCTGCACGACGAGGCGGCCAGGGACGCGCTGCGCGAGCAGATCGCCGAGCCGCTCGGGCTCGGCGTCGAGGCCGCCGCGGCCGGGATCTTCGACGTGCTGCTGGCCAGGACGGTCGGCGCGGTCCGGCAGATCACGGTCGAGCGGGGCCACGATCCCCGGGTCTTCTCGCTGCTGGCCTTCGGCGGCGCCGGGCCGCTGCTGGCGCCGCTCCTGGCCCGCGAGATGGGCATCCCCGAGGTGATCGTCCCGTTCGCGCCGTCCGGGTTCTCCGCGTGGGGCATGCTGGCGGCCGACATCGTGGACGACGTGTCGCGTACCGTCATGGTCACCCTGGAGGACGCCGACCTGGCCGCGCTGGAGTCGGTGTTCGCCGAGGCCGCGGCCGAGGCGGCGGCCTCGCTGGCCGCGCAGGGTATCCCCGCCGGGCAGGCCGTGCTGGAACGCGCCATGGAGGTGCGCTACCTCGGCCAGGAGCACTCGCTGACGGTCCCCGTCGGCCGCGACCTGCGCCCCGACGTGGTGCGGGCCGCGTTCGAGGAGCTGCACCACGCCCGGTACGGGCACGTCATGGACAACCAGCTGCAGATCCTGAACCTGCGGGTGCGCGGCATCGGGCGCATCGAGAAGCCGGAGCTGCCCCGGCACGCCCCCGGCGACGGCGACCCCGGCCGGGCCCGCACCGGCCGGCGGGACGCCTACGACTTCGGGACGCGGGCGGTGACGGAGTTCGCCGTGTACGACCGGGCCAAGCTGGAGCCGGGCGACGCCCTGGACGGCCCCGCCCTGATCGACGAGGGCACCTCCACCACGGTCGTGCACTCCGGGCAGCGCGTCCAGGTGGACCCCTTCGGTCATCTGCTGGTCACTCTCACTCCGGAGGCTCGGGCATGAGCGAGGCGAACGTGCGGCTGGACGGCGCGACGGCCGAGGTGGTCCGCAGCTACCTGCTGGCCGCGGCCGAGGAGATGCGGGCCACCCTGATCCGGACCTCGTTCAACCCGGTGATCTACGAGGTGCACGACTTCGGGCTGTCCATGTACGACGCGGACCTGCGGCTGGTGGCCGAGGCCACCGGGCTGACGTTCTTCCTGGGGGCGAACGACTTCTCGCTGGCCAAGGGCGTGGAGTACGTGGGCAGGGAGAACCTGCACCGCGGCGACATCGTGCTGCTCAACTACCCGTACTGGAACGCGGCCCACTCGTACGACGCGACCCTGTTCGCCCCGGTGTTCCAGCCGGATCCCGCGGACCCGGAGGCCGACGGCACGCTGGTCGGGTTCCTGTGCGTGCGGGCGCACTGGATGGATCTGGGCGCCAAGGATCCGGGCTATGTCCTGGATTCGACGGACATGCATCAGGAAGGGTTGATTTTTCCGGGTACGAAGGTGTTTTCCCGGGGTGAGCCTGTGCGGGAGATCCATGAGCTGATCCGGTTCAACTCGCGGATGCCGGACCTGGTCATCGGTGACCTGCACGCCCAGGTGGCCGCCCTGCGCACCGGCGAGCGCCGCCTGCTGGAGATCCTGGACAAGTTCGGCCGCCCCACCGTGGACGCGGCCGTCCAGCGCATGGTCGAGGACGGCGAGGCCCGCACCCGCGCCGCCCTCGCGGCGCTGCCGCAGGGCACGTGGACGGCCGAGGACTGGGTCGACGACGACGGCATCACCGAGGACCCGGTCAAGATGCGGGTCACGGTCACGATCGCCGACGGGCGCTTCACGGTCGACTTCGACGGCTCCGCCCCGGCCACGCCGGGCCCGATCAACATGCCGTTCGGCGCCACGGTCGCGCTCTGCAAGGTCATACTCAAGTCGCTGACCTCGCCCGACGAGCCGTCCAACCACGGCACGACGGTGCCGCTGGAGGTCCGCGCCGAGCCGGGGACGCTGTTCCACGCCGTCTACCCGCAGCCCACGTTCACGCTCTGGACGGGCATCGTGGCGGTGGAGCTCATCCTCAAGGCGCTGGCGCAGGGCATGCCGGACCGGGTGCCGGCCTCGTCCGGGGGTGACGTGCCCGGTTTCATGATGGTCGGTACGCATCCCGACACGGGTCAGATGTTCGCCGTCAGCAACAACGACCTGGTCGGCTGGGGCGCCACGCCGGACCACGACGGCATGAACGCGGCGACCCACGTCTCCGGCAGCGCCGGGCGGAGCACCCCGATCGAGGTGCTGGAGGCGCGTACCGGGATGTTCTTCGAACGCCTGGAGATGCGTACGGACTCGGGCGGCGCGGGCCGTCACCGGGGCGGAGTGGGCCTGCGGCGCGAGATCCGCTTCACCACGCCGGGAGAGTTCCTGTCGGTGATCAAGAAGACGCGGTCGCGGCCATGGGCCCTGGAGGGCGGGCTGGAGCCGGACCCGAACCAGGTGATCGTGTTCCCCGGCACGGATCGTGAGGCCCGGGTGAGCACCAAGCGGGTCAAGGTCGAGCCGGGAGACCGGGTGACGCTGCTGACGGCGGGCGGCGGCGGCCACGGCGACCCGCGCGAGCGCGATCCCGAGGCGGTCCGCCGAGACGTTGCCGAGGGCTACGTCTCAGCGGAAGCCGCCCGCGAAATCTACGGCGTGGACGATGGCTGACCCCACCACGCCCAGCCCCGCACGGCCGAATCCCACCACGCCCAGCCCCGCACGGCCGAATCCCGCGACGCCTGGCCCCGCGCGGCCGGACCCCGCGACGCTCGGTCCTGCGCGGCCGGACGCCGGGGTGTCGGATCCCACGCGGCCGGACCTCACGACGCCCGGCCATGCGCGGCCGGATCTCGCGGCGTCCGGCCACGCATGGCCGGACCCCGCGACGCCCGGATCCGCGCGGTCGGACGGCGGGGTGTCCGGGCCTGCGCGGTCTGATTCCGGGGTTCCTGGCATCGCTCTGGACGGGGCGACGGCGGAGGTCGTGCGCTGTCATCTGGTCGCGGTGGCCGAGGAGATGCGGGCCACCCTGGAGCGGACCTCGTTCAACCCGGTGATCTACGAGGTGCGCGACTACGGGATCTCGGTCTACGACCCGGACCTGAGGCTGGTCGCCGAGGCCACCGGGCTGAGCCGGTTCCTCGGCGCGAACGACTACTCCATCCGCAAGGGCGTGGAGTACGTGGGGCGGGAGAACCTGCTGCCCGGTGACGTGGTGCTGCTGAACTACCCGTACTGGAACGCGGCCCACTCCTACGACGCGACCCTGTTCGCCCCGGTGTACGGGGACCCCGGGCTGCTGGGCTTCGTGTGCGTGCGGGCGCACTGGATGGATCTGGGCGCCAAGGACCCGGGCTATGTCCTGGATTCGACGGACATGCACCAGGAAGGGTTGATTTTTCCGGGTACGAAGGTGTTCTCCCGGGGCGAGCCTGTCCGGGAGATCCATGAGCTGATCCGGTTCAACTCGCGGATGCCGGACCTGGTCATCGGCGACCTGCACGCCCAGGTGGCCGCCCTGCGTACCGGCGAACGCCGCCTCGCCGACGTGCACGCCCGCTACGGCACGCCCCTGGTGACCGCCGCCGTGGACAGGGCCGTCGAGGCCGCCACCAGGTCGGCCGCCGACGCCGTCGCCGCGCTGCCGCAGGGCACGTGGACGGCCGAGGACTGGCTGGACGACGACGGCATCACCGAGGACCCGGTCAAGATGCGGGTCACGGTCACGATCGCCGACGGGCGCTTCACCGTCGACTTCGACGGCTCGGCCGCGATGACGCCAGGGCCGGTGAACCTCCCCCTGGGCGCCACCATCGCCACCTGCCGGGTCGCGTTCAAGGCCATCACCACCCCGTGGGAGGAGACCAACGCGGGCCACTTCGCGCCGCTGGAGGTACGGGCCGAGCCCGGCACCCTGTTCCACGCCACCTACCCCGCGGCCACGTTCACCCAGTGGACGGGCACGGTAGCGCTGGAGCTGATCTACAAGGCGCTGGCGCAGGGCATGCCGGACCGGGTGCCGGCCTCGTCCGGGGGTGACGTGCCCGGTTTCATGATGGTCGGTACGCATCCCGACACCGGCCGGATGTTCGCCGTCAGCAACAACGACGCCGTCGGCTGGGGCGGCACACCGGACCACGACGGCATCGGCCCCGCCAACCACCTGGCCCAGACGCAGGCCCGCAACACGCCGGTCGAGGTGCTGGAGGCGCGTACCGGGATGTTCTTCGAACGCCTGGAGATGCGTACGGACTCGGGCGGCGCGGGCCGTCACCGGGGCGGAGTGGGCCTGCGGCGCGACATCCGGTTCACCACGCCGGGCGAGTTCCTGTCGGTGATCAAGAAGACGAGGTCGCGGCCATGGGCCCTGATGGGCGGGCTGGAGCCGGACCCGAACCAGGTGATCGTGTTCCCCGGCACCGACCGTGAGGCGCGGGTCAGCACCAAGCGGGTCAAGGTCCAGCCAGGAGACCGCGTGACGCTGCTGACAGCGGGCGGCGGCGGCCACGGCGACCCGCGCGATCGCGATCCCGAGGCGGTCCGCCGCGACGTCGCCGAGGGCTACGTCTCAGCGGAAGCCGCCCGCGACGTCTACGACGTAGCGGCGCCGCTCCCCGTTCCCTCCCCACCCCCGACGGCGGGCGGCTCCGTGCTCAAGCCCTCCTCACCCCCGACGGTTGAGGGCTCCGTGCTCAAGCCCTCCTCACCCCCGACGGTTGAGGGCTCCATGCTCAAGCCCTCCCCACGCCCGACGGCAGGGGGCTCCATGCTCAAGCCCTCCCCACCCCCGATGGTTGAGGGCTCCACGCTCAAGCCCTCCCCACCTCCGACGGCGGGGGGCTCCATGCTCAAGGAGATGCGATGAACACGGTCGTGATCACCGGCTGCACCGTGGCCGACGGCCGGGTGGCCGACGGGGCGAGCCCTGTCGAGGACGCCGGGATCCTTGTTCAGGGCGACCGCATCGCGGCCGTGGGCACCCGGCAGGAGATCCTGGCCGAGGTGGCGGACCGGACGGACGTGGACCGCGTCGACCTGGGCGGCGCGTACGTCACGCCCGGACTGGTCAACATGCACACCCACCTGTCCCTGTCCCTCCCCGGCGCCGGCGGTGACCAGGTCAAGGACCTGAACCCGCACGAGCTGGCCCTCTACATGGCCGACGGCGCCCGCCGCACCCTCGCCTGCGGCGTCACCACCGTGCGCTGCGTGGCCGAGAAGGACCACGCCGACTTCGCGCTCCGGCGCGCCATCGAGGCCGGCCGGGTGCCCGGACCCCGCATGTTCACCGCCGGGCGCGCCCTGGTCTGCACCGGCGGGCACGGCCACGAGGGCACCGACACCCTGGAGTGCGACGGCGTCGACGGCTTCAGGCGCGGCACCCGCGCCCAGCTCAAGGCCGGCGCCGACCTCATCAAGGTGATGATCTCCGGCGGCATCGCGGGACAGCACGAGTCGATCGACACGCCCCAGCTGTTCGCCGACGAGATGGCGGCGGTGATCGAGACCGCGCACGCCTGGGGCCGCAGGGTCACCGCGCACGCCGGCCCCGCCGCCGTGATCGCCCAGGCCGTGGAGCTCGGCCTGGACTGCGTGGAGCACGGCTACCAGCTCACCCCCGAGGTGGCCGCCCGGATGGCCGCCCGCGGCACCGCGCTGGTGCCCACCCTGCTGGTCACCCGCTGCAAGGAGTTCTTCGACGAGCTGGGCGTGCCGGAGTGGATGCAGTGCCGCTCGCTCGGCGCCGGCCCCGCCCACCTGGACAGCTTCGCCACCGCGGTGGCCGCCGGGGTGGAGGTGCTGCTCGGCAGCGACATGCCGCCGTTCTGGTCGTTCGAGGGCACCAACGCGACCGTGCGCGAGCTGGAGCACATGGCCGAGGTGATCGGCCCGGCCCGCGCGCTCCACGCCGCCACCCTGGGCCCCGCCCGCTGGCTCCGCGCCGAGGCCGACATCGGCACCGTGGAACCCGGCCGGTACGCCGACCTGATCGCGATGGACGAGAACCCCCTGGCCGCGGCGTCCGCGTACCGGGGCGTCCACTGGGTGATGAAGGGCGGCCGCGTCGTGCGGACCGGCCCCTCGACCTCTGGAAGGAAGACACCGTGACCCTGGACGCCGCGGCGGACATCGCCGCCGCCATCGACGACCTGTACGCCGCGTTCGTCGCCGGCGACCGCGCCCGCTTCGACGGCCACCTGCACCCCGACGTGACCACCTGGGAGACCCACCTGCCGGGCCCGCTGCGCACCCGCGCCGAGCTGGACGCCTACCGCGACGCCCGGGACGGCGCCGGCCGCCGGCCGGTCATGGACACGCTGACCGCCCGCGACAAGCGCATCGACGTCTGGGGAGAGGTGGGCGTGGCCCGGTACGTCCTGGTGGCCGAGCCGCACGGCGCCCCCGCCCAGCACACCAGGGTCACCGACGTGCTCCGGCACACGCGCGGCCGCTGGCTGATCGCCCACCATCACGCCGAGCTGCTGAGTGAGGGAGCATGACCACCGGCGACACCGACATGGAGCTCTACGACCTGCGGGTCACCGTCGACACGATCGAGGGCCGCTCGGTCTGCGGCATGGCCGTGGGCGACTACTTCGAGCTGGAGAACAGCGCCCACCTGCGGATCCCCGACGGCCGCCACTTCTGCGTCTGGGCCCTGGCCGCCGTCCTGCCCTTCCTGGCCGCCAAACAGCGCGACCTCGGCCCGGGGGACTGGCTGGAACGCGACACCCTGTTCTGCTGCCCGGACCCGGAGGAGCGGCTCACCATGCGGCTGGAGCGCGTCCGGCGCCGCCCGATGAACTCGGCGGACCTCACATGAGCCGCGGCTTCGAGATCGGCATCGGCCTGCAGAGCGACAAGCGCCCGGGCGACTACGCCCGGCTGGCCCGCATCGCCGAGGAGCACGGCATCGACGTGGTGTCGGTGTTCGGCGACCTGATGTACCAGCCGCCCATCTTCCCGCTGCTGGAGATGGCCGCCGCCACCTCCCGGGTGCGCCTGGGCACGGCCTGCCTCAACCCCTACTCGATGGCCCCGTACGAGATCGCGGGCCAGGTCGCCGCGCTCGACCTGGCCTCCGGCGGGCGGGCCTACCTGGGCCTGGCCCGCGGCACCTGGCTGGGCGAGGTGGGGCTGGCGCAGCCGCGCCCGCTGACCGCGCTGGCCGAGTGCGCCGAGGTCGTGTACCGGCTGCTCGGCGGCGACACCTCCGGCTTCTCCGGGGAGGTGTTCACGCTGGCGCCCGGCACCGCGCTGCGCTACCCCGTACAGCGTCCCCGCCCGCCGCTGCTGATCGGCGCCTGGGGCGCGCGCGGCGCGGCGCTCGCGGGACGTCTCGCCGACGAGATCAAGGTGGGCGGCAGCGCCAACCCGGCGATGGTGCCGGTGATCAGGGAGCGGTTGCGTCCGGGGGCCGAACAGGCCGGGCGGTCCGCCGACGACGTCGGCATCGTGCTCGGCGCGGTCACCGTCGTGGCCGCCGACGGCGCCGCCGCCCGCGCGAAGGCCCGGCGTGAGGTGGCGATGTACCTCGCCGTCGTGGCCGACCTGGACCCCACCGCGAACGTCCCCGCCGACCTGCTGGCACGGGTCAAGACCGAGACCGCGGCAGGACGCCACGAGGAGGCGGCCAGGCTCATCCCGGACGACCTGCTGGACCTGTTCGCGTTCTCCGGCACACCCGACCAGGTGGCAGCCCAGGCACAGCGCCTGATCGACGCGGGCGTCCACCGCGTCGAGTTCGGCACCCCGCACGGCCTCACCGACGATCAGGGCGTCTCCCTGATCGGGGCGGAGGTCGTCCCCATGCTGAGGCCCGCGACGCGATGAGACCACGACGGGGTCGTCCCGACGCCGGGCGTGGCGACGCGATGACGGCTGTCACGATGCGGAGGTCCGCGACGTCATGACGACTGTTACCGTGCTCACCGCCCCCGGGCTCGTCGCGGATCTCGGGCTGCTCGGGGAGCTGGCCGGGCGCGAGTTCGCGGCGCTCGGGGTCGCCGGGCGGGTGGTCTCGCCGCCGGACACGCCGTCCTTCGAGGCCGCCCTGGACGCCGCCCTGGACGCCGCCGGGGCGGACGGACTGGTGGTCGCGCTGCCCGGCGCCGATCCTGAGGTGCGCGCCCTGATGGATCCGCCCAGGCCGTACGCGTCGCGGCTGGTCTGGCTGGACCTGGGGGTGACCGGCCCGCACCCGGCCGGTGGCGCCACCCACCTGTACGGGCGCGGCGCGCAGGGCCTGACCTGGGCCATCCGGCACGTCGTGCACCGGGCGGCGGCCCGGCCCCGCCGCGTCCCCTACGGCCCGCACCCCGACCAGTACGGCGAGCTCCACCTGCCGGAGACGCGGCCCGCCCCCGTGGCGATGCTGCTGCACGGCGGCTTCTACCGGTCCATCTGGGCCGCCGACCTCATGGACGCCCTCGCCGCCGACCTGGCCGCCCGCGGATTCGCCGCGTGGAACGTCGCGTACCGCCGCCCGGACAGGCACGGCTGGGCCGCGACCGTGTCCGACGTCGCCGCCGCTTACACGGCGCTCAGCACCTTGCCGGACCTCGACCTGCCGGACCCCGACCGGCCGCTCGGTGACCGTTCGGACCTCGACCCCGCCCGCGTCGCCGTGATCGGCCACTCCGCCGGCGGTCAGCTCGCGCTGCGCCTGGCCGCCGACCTGTGGCAGTCGGGACGCCCGGCCCCCGCGCTGGCCGTCTCCCTCGCCGGGCTGCTTGACCTGGTGGAATGCGACCTGCGCGACCTCAGCGGCGGCGCGACCGCCATGGCGCTGGGCGGCCGCAGCACCGAGATCCCGGAGGAGTACGCCAGATCCAGCCCGCTGGCCCGCCTCCCGCTGGGCGGCCCGCAGCTCGTCGTGCAGGGCGCCCAGGACGACCCGGACCTGGTCGACTTCAACCGCCGGTACGCCGCCGCGGGGACGGACGACGACGTCACCTACCTGGAACGCCCCGGCGACCACTTCGACGTGATCGACCCGGCCGCCCCCATCTGGGACGCCACCGCCGAGCTGATCGCCGCCAGGCTCAGGGCAGCTCCGTGACCGGCCGCCACCGCACGGGGCTGGACAGCACCATCGTGCTCGACGGCCGCCCGTACTGAGCCAGCCGGTCGATCAGCCCTTCGAAGTCCGCCATCGACGCCAGCGCGACCACCAGCAGGCAGCACGTGTCACCGGTGACCCGGTACACCTGCACGATCTCCGGCTGCTCCAGCGCCTCCTCGTGACGCAGCACGCAGCGCGCCCCGTAACAGGACATCCGGATGAGCGCCCGCACCGTACGCCCGGCCCGCCCCAGGTCGACGTGCGCGTGGTAGCCCTCGATCACCCCGGTCTCCTCCAGCCGCCGCACCCGCTCGGCCACGGCGGGGGAGGACAGGTGCACCCGCCGGGACAGCTCGCTGAAAGAGAGCCGGGCGTCGGCCTGCAGCTCGGTAAGGATCGCCCAGTCCATCGCGTCCACGGCACCCACCCATCACTCTCGGCAGCGGTGAAGGCGAACCCGCGGTCCTGCTTTGAGAACGGAAAGTCTCCCCGTCCCAACGCCTTCGACATGCCATTTCATCACAGTTCGTCTTCGGTGAACATTGAGGTGAACGAGGAGGAAGCGATGGTGACCCCCAATCTGAGCTTCGCGCAAGCCACGCCGTACGACGAGTACGTCGGCACGGACACCCTGCGCGCGCTGCCGGGCCCGCGCACCGACGCGCCCGAGGAGCCCGCCTTCCTGGTGACCACTCAGGTGATGGAGCTCTACTTCGGCCTGGTGCGCACCGAACTGCGTCTGGCCGCCCGCCTGCTCGGCACCCCCGACCTGCCCCCGGCGACCGCCGCCATCGCCCGCGCGGCGGCCTACCTGGATGTGGTCAACACCGCCTGGCGCCCGCTGAACCGCCTCACGCCGCGCCAGTTCAACGCCTTCCGGCCGGCGCTCGGCGAGGGCTCCGGGTTCCAGTCTGCGCTCTACCGCGAGGTCGAGTTCCTGCTCGGCGACAAGTCCGAGTCCCTGGCGCGGGTGCACCGCGGCAATCCCGAGGCCCACGGCGAGCTGCTGGCGGCGCTGCGCGCGCCCAGCCTGTACGACGTCGCCATGTCCGTGCTGGCCCGGCTCGGCTACGAGATCCCCGCCACCACCCTGGCGCGCGACCCGGCTCAGCCGTACCAGCCCGAGCCCCTGGTAGAGCAGGCCTGGGCCCGCGTGTACGCCGAGCGCGGCGCCGGCGACCACCTCTGGGAGCTCGCCGAGGCGCTGACCGACGTCGCCGAGGGGTTCATGCGGTGGCGCACCCTCCACCTCATGGTGGTACGCCGCGCGATGGGCGCGAAGACGGGCACCGGAGGGTCGAGCGGCGCGAGCTGGCTGGAGCGGTCGCTGCGCCGCGAGATCTTCCCGGAACTGTGGTCGGCCAGGACCCTGATCTGAGCGTCTAGAACAGCCTGGGCGTCACGACGGACACCACCGTCGTCACCTCGTCGGTGTCGTTGTACATGCTGTGCGGCACCGTCGAGCGCAGGTGGACGCTGTCGCCGGGGTGGAGCCGGTGCTCCACCCCGTCCACCTCGTACAGCAACTCCCCGCTCAGCACGTAGGCGAACTCCTCCCCGGAGTGCCCGTACGCCGGCTCCCGCCGCCCGCCCGGCGCGATGTGCACCAGCAGCGGCTCCAGCACCAGGCTGGGCCCGCGCGAGGACAGCATCCGGTACGTCTGGGCCCCCGACACGTACTCGGTCGCCGCCGTCTGGGCCCGGGTGAGGGTGAAATGCTCCGGCAGCCGCTCGGTGTCCCGCCCGGGCTGGTGGCCGGGGGAGTCGTCGAAGAACTCGGCGACGCCCCGGTCCAGCGCCGCCGCGACGCTGTTCAGCGCGACCAGCCCGATGGTGGAGATCCCGCGCTCCACCTGGGAGAGGAACCCGATCGACAGGCCGGAACCGGCCGACAGGCCGCGCAGTGTCATCCCGCGTTCCTTGCGGAACTGGCGCATCCGCGCGCCCACGAGCTCCTGACGGGGCTCGTCCGCGGACCGGCCTCCCGACGTCACCGGTGACCTCCAGGTAAAAGGGGGGTTGTTCAGCAGCATGAACATATTTCACGGAAGGCGCCTGGGCCAACCCTTTCCGGCGAACCCGATGGTCAGAGGCTGTGTGACGGTTTCCGCGCCACACGGGCGTGGCCGGAGCGAGGCCGGGCGCTGCCCGGACCTCGCCCCGGCGGCGGGTCAGAAGGTGCGGCGGTCGGGGAGCATGTCGTCGTCGGGGATGGACGACACGCCGCGCTGGGCAGCCTGGGCGCCGGTCACCCCGGCCCAGCGGAGCAGCGTGTCCGTGGCCGCCTGCCGCTCGGCGTCGGGCAGGCGGGCGATGTTCGCGCCGTGGTTGGCGCCGGGGGCGACATACAGGTACGAGTCATGGCGGCTGGGCGTGAACCGCTCCGCGCTCCACGGGTCGTTCTCCCCATAGACGAACATCATCCGGCTGGACTGCTTGCGCACCCAGTGGTCGACGTCCAGCATCGGCAGCGGGTCGTGGCGGGACCGCAACTCGGCGGGGATGACCGAGTTGGGCTGGTAGAGCCCGGGGTAGCGGGTCAGGCCGCGCAGATGCCCGAACTTGAGCGTGGGCCAGCCGAGCTGGGTGGCGGCCTGGTAGTAGTAGGGGACGTAGTAGCCGATGCCCTGGTCGGTGTAGAAGGAGAAGCCGGCGACGGTGTCGATCCAGTCGTAGATCTCGTCGTCGGTCGCCGTGCCGGGCGGCACGTCCGCGCAGTCGCTCTCGTTCGAGTACTGCCAGAAGGCCCACACCGCGTCGAGCACGGTCATCTCGAACGACCGGTCGGCGCTGCCGAGCGACTGGGTGAAGGTGTAGCCGTTCCGCGCGGCCTCGGCCTCGAACCTCGGCACCAGCCTGGCGCGCCGCTTCAGCGCCTCCTTCTGCACGTTCTCCAGCGAGGTGCGGCAGGCGGCGTCGCCCACGTTCTCGAAGAACTCGTCATAGGCGCGGTCGGCGGGGTTGACCCGGTCGTTCGGCGCCACGTAGGCGATCACGCCGTCCACGTCGTCCGGGTAGAAGCGGCGGTGGTAGACCGAGGTCATGCCGCCCTTGCTGGCGCCGGTCTGGATCCACTTGCCGCCGTAGACGGTCTTGAGCGCCTGGACGATGCGGTGCTCGTCGCTCGCCTGCTGCCAGATGTCGAGCTTGCCCCAGTCGGCGGGCTCCGGCCGCGAGCTGCGGAAGAACCGGTGCTCGACCGAGACCTGATTGGCGCCCAGCAGCCGGGTCGGCTCGGTCTGCGAGGCCGACGGGTTGACGGCCAGGCCGTAGCCGCCGGTGTAGAGCACCACGGGCGCGTCGTCGGACCGGTGCAGCAGGGTGAGACGCTGCTGGTACGTGCCCTTGCCCGGACGGCGGTGGTCCACCGGCTGGGTGAGCGTGAGGACGAAGAAGCGGAAACCGCTCGGCCGGGTCTCGGAGACGACGGTCAGGCCGGGGATCGCGGCGAGCTTGTCCAGCAGGGGATCGGCGACGGTGGCGGCGGAAGCGGCGCTCGCGGTCGCGGCGGCCGAAGCCGGCTGGGCGAGTGCGCCGGTGGTGACTAACGCGAGGGCGAGTGCGGCCGGGAGCAGACGGGGGCGCGGGGACATGCTTCTCCTGGTTTGCGTCGAGGAGCAGGACGTCTCACTTATACCGATCTGCCGGTTCCAAGGCGACCCTCCGGCCCAGCGGCCCCACGCGGCCGGCCGCGTCACAGCGCCGCGGCGTGGTCGTGCACCAGGTCGTGCATCCGGTACCAGCAGGGTGACGTCTCCTGGAGGAGGTGGGCGTCCATCAGCTGGTCCAGCAGCCGCCGCGCCCGCGGCATGCTCGTGTCCAGCAGTGCGGCGGCCGTGTCGGCGCCGAAGCCGGCGCGGCCGCCCGAGCCCAGCAGCCGGTACACCCGCCGCTGCTCGTCCGGCAGCCGATCGTACGACCGGTCCAGGGCGGCGGCGACGCTGTGCGGGCCGTCCGCCAGCTCGGCCAGCCGGTCGCAGGCCAGCCGGTCGAGCAGATGCCGCACCCCCCAGGCGGGGCGCGCCCTGAGCCGGGCGGCGGCGATGCGGATGGCCAGGGGGAGCAGCCCGCAGCGCCGCACGACCTCCGCCAGGACGTCCGACGGGGCGCGGCGGTCCAGGCCGGCCAGCCGGGTGAACAGCGCGATCCCGGCGGTGACCGGCAGGACGTCCAGCGACAGGCCGCGGGCGTCGCCGTGACAGGTCAGGCGGCGGCGGCTGGTGACGATCACCAGGCATCCCGGCCCCGCGGGCAGCAGCGGGAGGAGCTGGTGCTCGTCGGCGGCGTCGTCCAGGACGATCAGGACCCTGCGTCCGGCGAGCACGCTGCGGTAGAGCGCGGCGCGGTCGTCAGGGTGCCAGGGGATGTGCTCGTCCGGGACGCCGAGGGTGCGCAGCACGCGGGCGAGGGCCGTGCCGGGCTCGACGGGCGCCTTCGGGGCGTGGCCGCGCAGGTCGACGAAGAGCTGGCCGTCGGGGTACAGCGGCGCGAGCCGGTGCGCGGCGTGCACCGCCAGCGCCGTCTTGCCGATGCCCGCCATCCCGTTGACGCAGACGACCGGCACCGTGTGCGAGCTGCGGTGGCCCTCCACGACCGCCAGCTCCCGATCCCGGCCGGCCAACGCGGCGACGTCGGCGGGCAGTTGCCGGGGCACGGTCACGGGAGGCGGCCCCGCCACCGCCGGGCCAGGCTGGCCGTGGGCGGCGGCGTTCAGCGTCGCCCGGTCCGCGCCGTTCAGCTCCAGCGCCTCCGCCAGCAGCAGCATCGACGTGACGCGCGGCCGCAGGAGCGCGCCGCTCTCCATGCGGCGCACGGTTCTGACGTTGAGACAGGCCCGTTCGGCGAGTTGCTCCTGGGTCAGCAGCGCGCGCTCCCGCCACCCGCGCAGCAACGCCCCCAAGGACATCCCGGCACAGGGATCCCCCACGGTTCCGACACCCCCCGGTTCGATTTCGTCAGCCCTGCCGGTGCGGACAGAGAGGACCATCGAAACCGCGTCCACGCTGTTCAGGCCACTGGTGAGACGACATCGGACGGAATCGGACGGGCCGGGCCATCCCGGATCCCCGTTCGAATGCGATTGATGGGAGCGGCGGCGAGTGACCAGAATGAGCGCCATGGGCGAGCGGGAGGATCACGGCCATGCGCACGATCTATGCCCCTACCAGGGTCTGGCGCCCTTCGAGAGCGGGAGGGCCGAGCTGTTCTTCGGCCGTACGAGGGCGACCCGCGACCTCCTCGACCGGCTGCGAAGGCGGCTGACGGACCACGGCTCCGTCCTGCTGGTCACCGGCGCCTCGGGTGTGGGCAAGTCCTCGCTGCTGAGGGCGGGGCTGATGCCGGCGCTCGCCGGATCGCACGACTGGCCGCGCCTGCTCGTCACGCCGACCGCGCGGCCGTTCCGCGCGCTCGCCGAAGCCTGGGCGCGGGCGTTCGGCGGGCACCCGGAGGAGGTCGAGCGGACATTACGTGACGTCCCTCGGACGCCCGGCCGGCTCGTCCTGGTGGTCGACCAGTTCGAGGAACTGTTCACCCTGGTGACCGACGAGCGGGAGCGCCAGGCGTTCGTCGGCGCCCTGCACGCCATGGCGGCCCGCCCCGGAGGCGCCGCGGTGATCGTGGGGGTGCGCGCGGACTACTGGGAACGCTGCGCCGCCTACCCGCACCTCGCCGAGGCCATCCAGGACGGCCAGGTGATCGTCGAGCCGATGACGGAGCCGGACCTCCGGCTGGCCATCACCGGCCCCGCCGCCGCGGCGGGCCTGGAGCTCGAACCCGGCCTGGTGGAGATCATCCTGGCCGAGCTGCGCGCCGGGCCGTCAGCGGGCGATCGCTACGGTGCCGCGGCCCTCCCCCTGCTTTCCCAGGCGCTGCGCAACACCTGGGAGCGACGCGAAGGCCGCACCCTGACCGTCCGCGGCTACGAGGAGTCCGGCCGGGTCCGCGACTCCGTACGGCGTACGGCCGACGAGGCGCTCGGCGAGCTGCCGCCTGAGGATCGCAAGGCCGCGCTGAGGATCTTCCGGCGGATGATGGTGATCACCCCCGGCGGCCGGCCGGCGCGGCGCGCGGCGACGCTGGCCGAGCTGCACGCCGCCGCGTCCGCGCGCCCAGGGGAGCGGGTCGCGGCGCTGCTGTCCGCGTTCGCCGGCCGCCGCCTGCTCACCCTGCACGAGGACTCCGTCGAGATCGCCCACGACGCGCTCCTCACGGCCTGGCCCACCCTGCGGCAGTGGCTCGAACCCGACCTCGCCGCGCAGGAGGTGTACGACCGGCTCCTGGACGCCGCCGGGCAGTGGGCCGAGAACCACCGCGACCCCGCCTTCCTCTACCGGGGCCCCCGGCTGCTGGCCGTCCAGGACAGCCGGCCCCGCTGGGACCGCGACCCCGGCAGCTTCCCCCCGCCGGGCCCCACCGCGGAGAGCTTCGTCACGGCCTCCGTGCGGGAGGCGCGGCGCGTGACCCGCCGCCGCCGTCTCGTCATGGGCGGTCTGTCGGCGCTGTCGGTGCTCGCCCTCTGCGCGGCCGGCGCCGCCGTCGCCGCGGCCGACGAGGCCGTACGGCAGCGCGCGGTGGCGATCTCTCGCCAGCTCGCCGCGCAGAGCGAGGTCACCGGAGACGCCACGCTCTCCTCACTGCTGGCCGTGGCCGCGTGGGACATCGCCCCGACCGACGAGGCGCGCAACCGCGTCCTGTACGCGGCGACCCGCACCGGCAGGGGGACGCTCACCGGGCACGCGCGCGGCGTCATGGCGCTGGCGTTCAGCCCCGACGGCTCCGCCATCGCGACGGGGAGCGACGACGGCACCGCGCGGCTCTGGGACACCGCGTCGCGCCGGCAGCTCGGCGCGCCCATCACCCGGCCCAAGTACGACTGCTCGGACGTCCGCCTGGCCTTCAGCCCCGACGGCCGCACGCTGGCCACCGCGTGCGCGGGCAGCGTCCGGTTCTACGACGTGGCCACCCGCCGCGAGCTGGGCCGGCCGCTGGAGCACGAAGCGGTCGTGTCGGCGCTGGCGTACCGTCCCGACGGGAAGACCCTCGTGACCGGCGACTTCAGAGGCGTCGTCCGGCAGTGGGACGCCGCGACGCACCGCCCGCACGGCCCGCCGATGGGCCGCCCCGACCACGGGCCGAAGCTGGCGAACATCGTCCGCGAGGTGACCTTCAGCCGGGACGGCACGGTCATGGCGGTCGCGAGAGGCAGGGTCGTACGGCTCTGGGACCCCGTCACCTCCCGGCCGCGGGGCGAACCCGTCGCCCGGCAGGCCGACACCGTCCTCGACGTCGCGCTCAGCCCGGACGGCGCCACCCTCGCCACCGTCAGCCAGGGAAGGACCGCCCTCCTGTGGGACCTGGCCTCGCGCGAGCGGACGGGCGAGCTCAAGGACCACCTCGCCGGGTTCACCGCGATCGCCTTCAGCCCGGACGGCACCAGGATCGCCACCGCGGGAGGCAGCGGCCGCACCGTCCTGTGGGACACCGCGGCCCGCCGGCGGCTCCTCACGCTCGCCGACAACGTCGGCGTCCTCGAATGCGTGGCGTTCAGCCCGGACGGGACGCTGCTCGCCGCGGCCGGCCAGGACGGCGTGGTGCGCCTGGCGGACCCGCGGATCCGCCAGCAGATCGGGACCCACGTGCCCGCGCGCTCGGCCGTCGCGCTGAGCCCCGACGGCCGCACGCTCGCCGCCGGGGCGGCCGGCGAGAAGGATCCCGCGATCCAGCTGTGGGACACCGCCACCCAGCGGCCCGCGGGCCCGCCGCTGAGGCCGACGGGCACCCGCCGTTCCGTGGCCACGATCGAGTTCACCCCCGACGGCCGCACGCTCCTGACCTCCGGCGGGGACGGCCTGCGGCTCTGGGACGTCGCGGGCCGCCGCGAGCTCGCCCACGACCGGACCCTCGACGGCGTGGCCGAGCTCAGCCCCGACGGCAGGTTCGCCGCCGTCCAGGTCGGTCAGGACATCGCGTTCTGGGACCTCGCGCGCCGCGGGGAGACCGGGCCGCGCCTGCGCGTCCCCGGCCACACCGACGTCGTCACCGGGATGGCGATCAGCCCGGACGGCGCGACCCTGGCCAGCGCGGGCTTCGACGAGCGGGTGCGGCTCTTCGACGTGGCCACCCGCCGCGAGATCCCCGGCTCGCCGCCCGCCGCCGCCGGCGGGCTGGTCAACGACCTGGCGTTCAGCCCCGACGGCCGGACGCTCGCCTACACGGCCGCCGACGACGCGGTCCGGCTGTGGGACGTCGGACGTCGCCGCCCGGCGGGCATCGCCCTGATCAACGAGGACGGGGCGACCGGCGCGCTCGCGTTCAGCCCCGACGGCCGGATCCTCGCCACCGGCTCAGCGGACGGCGGCGTGCAGCTCTGGGACCTGCGGATCCACCGGAGGCTCGGAGCGCCGATGACCGGCCACACCGGCGGCGTGACCGACGTCGCCTACGGCCCTGACGGGGCGTCCGTCGCCACGGTGGGCGGCGACGGCGCCGCGCGGCTCTGGAACGTCCGCACCCCCGCCGACCTGGTGGCCGCGGCGTGCGCCAACGCGGGCCGCGCCCTCACCCGCGAGGAATGGGAGAACCACGTGCAGGAGGAAGAGTACCGCCGGACGTGTCCATGACCCCGGAGCCGGGCCCTCTCGGGGGGAGAGCGCGCATGTTCCTGCGAGGACTGCGGCGGCGGACGGACCGGCCCGTCCCCGAGCTGGTGGCGCTGTTCCGCTCGATCATCGACGGCGGCCGCGACGTCCACCCGATCGCGTCCGACTTCCTGGAGCACTTCATGGACGGCGCGGGCGCGTCCAGGACGATGTCGTCGCGGTGGCTGCGCTCGTTCCGGGTGATCGAGAAGGCCGAGCGCAGGAACCAGCGCCGGTTCGAGCGGCAGCTCACCCGGGAGGCGGGGCTGCTGCCCGACGGCGGGTCGAGCTGGTCGCACGACCACTGGGACGCGCGGATCAACGCCTTCATCGGCACGGAGCTGTTCTACGTCAGCAGGATGAGCCTGCTGCGCTCGCACGGGTCGTTCGTGCTGACCAGGGACGGGCCGGAGGTGCGGGTGTCGGGTACGGTGCGCCACCGCTGGTTCGACCCCTACGACTGGGACCGGGGCCGATGGGTCTACATCCCCCGCCACGGGTTCGTGCCCATCGCCGTCGGCCGCGAGCTCGTCGAGGCCGACGAGGCGCGCAACTTCCTGATGGAGTGCCGCCACGTCCAGACGCTGGAGGGCCGGTGCGTGGCCGGCCGGTGGCCGCGGCGCGGCCGCGCGAGCTTCGCGTGGTCGCTGGTCCGGACGGGGGACGGATGACCGCGGAGCGTCCCCGCCCGCCGGGCCCCGGCACCGCCGGCACGGCGGACTTCGTACGCTCGCTGGCCCTGCTCAGGCAGTGGGCCGGCGAGCCGTCCCTGAGCAGGCTGCGCGTCCTCGGCGGTCAGACGCCGACCGCCGACGGGACCAAGGTCGACGCCCTGCCGAAGAGCACGACCTCGCACGTCCTGCGGCAGACCGACAGGCTGCCCCGGTGGGACTTCGTCCGGGCCTTCGTCACCGCCTGCTTCCACTACTGCGACCATCCGCCCGAGCTGATCCCCGCCGAGCTCGAACGCTGGCGGGCGGCCAGGGCGGCCCTGGCCGAACCGGCCGCCCCCGCGCCCGAGCCGCCACCCGCCGACGTCCCCCCGCCCGATCCCGCCGTCCGGCTGCTGGCCCGGCGCGTGCTCCGGGAGGAGGACCGGGCACGCAAAGGGCTGCTCGGCGGCTACAGTCTCGCGCCGCTTCCCTTCGGCCCTGACGACGCCTCGGGCGGCGGGGCGGCGCACGACCTGCACGCGATCGGCCGGTTCTTCGGCGGCCTGCGCCCGCGGCGCCTGCTGGTCGTGGGGGAGTCGGGGGCGGGCAAGACGGTGCTCGCCGTCGAGCTGGTGCTGCAACTGCTGGAACCCCTGCTGGGGGGACGACCCGGCCGGGACCGGCCGGTGCCGGTGCGCCTGAACGCGGCCCGGTGGACCCTGGGCAGGCCGTTCGAATCCTGGCTGGCCGAGCAGCTCGCGCAGCAGTTCGGGCTCGCGGCCAGGGACGCGCACCGGCTGGTGCGCGACCGTCTGGTGCTGCCGGTGGTGGACGGGCTGGACGAGCTGGACCCCGAGCCGTCGTCGGGTCCGCCGCGCCGGGCGATCGGGCTGCTCGCCGAGCTCAACCGCTACAGCGACCTCTCCGGGCGGCGGCCGGGCGCGGTCGTCGTGACCTGCCGCGCCGACCGCCACGCCGAGCTGCGCGCGGCCGGGGCGGGGCTGGACAACGCCGCCCTGATCAGGCTGAGACACCTCAACACCGAGCAGATCGGCACCTACCTGCGCGCCCGCTGGCCGGACGGCCACCCCTTCGCCCCGCACCGCGACGCCGTCCACGCGGCGCTGTCGGGGCCCGCGGGCGAGGCCGTGCACGCCGCGCTCGCCACGCCGTGGCGGCTGCTGCTGACCGTGACCGCCGTGGAGTCCGGCGGCCACCCCGACGACCTGCTCCACGCCGACCCGGACGCCGACCCCGCCGCCGGAGCGGCACTGATCGCCGGAAGGCTGCTTGACGCGTACGTGCCTGCGGCCACCCACCTGGCACCCCGCACCGCCCACGGCACCCCCTACCGCCCTGACCAGGTCCGCTCATGGCTCGTCCGCCTGGCCGCCCACCTACACGACCAGTCCACCCTCGCCACCGAGGCAGACCGGCCGAGGCCCGGCTTCCTCACCCACCTGCGCGGGCACCGCAACGGGCCGCCGCCCGGCCTTGGCCTCCACCCGCGCGGGCGAGTGGGTGGCGCTGCCGGGGTGGATGGGCCGGTGTCCGGCATTGGTCTCCACCTGGGTGGGCGGGTGGGGCGTGGTGCTGGGGTGGGGCGGATGGCGCCTGGGTTGACGGCGATCGATCTTGTGCCTCATCTGTTGTGGCCGATCGGGGGGCGGCGGCGGGTGCGGGTGCTGCACAGTCTGGGGTGTGTGGTGTTCGCGGTGATCGCGATGCTGGCGTTCTGGACGGGCTCGGCGGCCGGTGAGCTCCCGGATCAGTCGCTCACCCTGGCGCTGATGGCGGGGTGGGTGGTCATCGCCACCGTGCTGTCGCTGGCGCCGTGGCCGGCCGCCGCCGGTGGGCGGACCGGGGTGCCGCGACGGCGCCGGGTCACCGGCGGTCTGGTGGGCGCGCTGGGGGGGGTGCCCGTCGGCGTGCTCGGAGGGCTGACCGGGCTCGCGCTGACCGGGGGAAGGGCCTTCGGTCCCGGCTTCGCGGTCGTCGCCGGGGGCACGGGGGGACTGGTGCTGGGCGCCGTGATCGGGCTGACGGCGGCCGGCCGGCCGGGAGCCGAGCGCATGACCGTGCCGGAGGCGATCCGCGCCGAACCCCTCACCCTGCTGGGCTTCGGGCTGTGCGGCGCGCTCACCGGCCTGCCGCCGCTGCGGCTGGCCGGCGCCGGTCCGCTGCCGCTGGCCGCGGGGGTGGCCGCCGCCTTCGTCCTCGCCTTCGCGCTCGGGGTCGTCTTCACGATCGCCACCGGGGGCTGGAGCAAGGACGCGGAGCTGGCCCACCCGCGAGAGGCCCTGCACCGCAACGCGGTCATCGGGCTGGCCTTCGGCCTCATCGGCGGCGTCGCGGCCTTCCTGGTGTTCCTCATGAAACACGACGTCGCCGAGTCGCTGCTGTGCGCGCTCGTCGGCGGCGTGACCTTCGGCCTCGCCTTCGGCGCGATCGCCTGGGCCCGCACCATGATCGGCCTGGCCGTCGCGGCCGCGCGTGGCCTGCTGCCGCTACGGCTGTGGGCCTTTCTCGACTGGGCCTGCGAGGCCAACCTGCTGCGCGTCAGCGGCGCCACGTACCAGTTCCGGCACCGCGAGCTCCAGGACTTCCTGACTCCCGGCGACAGATGACGCCGGAAAGGGGCGAAGATCCGACACGCGGGGAGTTCCCGAACGGCGGCCTGTCACCAGGCGCGGGTGCGGCCCACCCAGACGTTGCGGGCACGCAGGTGGGTGTCGCCGGTCGGCCCCGGCAGCTGTTGGTTCCAGCCGGGGTCGCCGGGCCCGTCCAGGCCGGACGCGTACGAGCCCATCTGCAGGTTGATGATGAGGTACTGCGGGACGCCGGCCCAGTTCTCGCCCCTGTGGGTCGCCACCCAGGAGCCGTCGAGGTAGTAGTCCAGCCCGACGTCGTCGCCGTCTTTGTACATCCAGACCCGGTACTTGTGCCAGGCGGCCGGGTTCGCGACGGGCACCCGCTCCCGCGTGACGAAGTAGTCGTCGCCGGCCTCCTCGCCCTCATCGCCGCTGGAGGTCTTGTTCCAGGTGTTGAAGAGGTTGGTGGAGTCGCCCACGTACTCCAGGATGTCGGTCTCCGGCGGCCACGCCGGCCATTCCCCGGTCGTCCAGAACGCCGGCCAGATGCCCGGCCCGGTCTGGGCGCTGAACTCGCCCTCGATGTCGTACTCGGGGAACTGGTCGTTGACGATGATCTGTTCCTTGGCGTGGATGGCGCCGGAGCGGTACCACAGCGGGGCGTACGGCTTGTGCGGGCTGGTCCCGTCGGCCGCGGCCAGCCGGGTCGCCTTCAGGGTCAGCACGCCCCCGGAGAGTGAGATCTGGCCGGCGTGCATCCGGGCGGCGCCGTTGTGGGTGTCGTCGTCGCCTCCCCAGGGATAGAGGCGGTTCCACTCCCGGTCGAAGGCCGTCCAGCTGTCGAAGGACGACTTCTCGATGACGTTCTCCCACGTCTCGGCACGGGCGGGAGAAGGGGACGGGGTCGCGGCCGTCGCGCCGGTGGGCAAGGCCGCCACCCCCAGGGACAGGCCGGAGACGGTCAGAAATCTACGCCGGTCGACGCCATGATCAGACATCTGTTTCCTTTGCCGGTTCCGCCACAGAGTGCCCGCACGTGAGTCAATGATCACTGTTAAGGCGGCAACAGTATGCCTCACGTGACGAAGATCGGCGAGCCCCCGTCAGGGATGCCGCAACGACGTTAGCCCCGCGTCCCAGCGGCCGAGGACGTACTCGGCCCACAGGCGTTCCAGCCGCAGCGCGCACGCCGCCCCGTACAGGACGTCCCCGGCCAGCCACGGGTGTTCGGCGGCGAAGTTCTCGCACAGGTCGTGGCAGGCGATCTGCTCGTGCACGGCGTCGGCCTGCACGTGCTCGTCGTAGAAGAGCGCGGCGGTGTCGTCGCCGCCGAGCCTGCGCAGCCCGATGGCGTAGCGGCGGTTGGGCAGGGAGGAGGTCATCTCCAGCGCGGCGAGATGCCCGATCAGGGCGCCGCGCAGCCGCCGGTGCAGGCCGAACAGCGACATGGCGTTGGAGATGGCCAGCGTGATGCCCGGCACGCGGCCGAGGTGGGCGCCGTAGGAGTCGTCCAGGCCGAGGCCGCGCATGGTGGCGCGGAACAGCTCGGAGTGCATGCGCTCGGCCCGGCCGCCGCCGTACTCGTCGGCCTGGATCTCCACCAGCGCGGCCTTCGGCCGGCCACGGAGGCGGGGGATCGCCCAGGTGTGCGGGTCCGCCTCCTTGAGGTGGTAGATCGACCGGTGGATGACGAACTCGCGGAACTGCTCCAGGCCGGCCCGGCGGGACAGGAAGGCGGACAGGGAGGGGCCGTCGTCGTCGGCGGTCAGCTCCCTGAGCGCCCGCCGCACCTCGACCGGGCCGTCGAGCGGCGGCCGGGGCACGGCCGCCGCGAGCGTCTCCTCGAAGCGCCGCTCCAGCTCCATGCGCGCGGCCAGCAGCGGCGGCGCCCACTCCCAGCGCTCGTCCACGTCGTCGAAGCCCTGGTAGTGCAGCTCATAGCAGACGAACAGGGCGAGCTGGAAGTCGTCGTCGCCCAGCTCGGCGCCGGTGACGTCCAGCGGGATCGGGCTGTCGTCCGGCGGACGGGTCAGGCGGTCGAAGAGCGTCGCGGTGACCGGCCCGCGCGGAGCGGGCAGCCTCGTGGCCGGCTCCCGCCCGGTGGCGCCGCGACCTTCCCTCCTGGCCCTCCTGGCATCAACCGCTGTCACGCGTCCCCCTTCTCGCCCGGGAACTGCCCGGGGACCGACGCGCAAAACCCGGGTGTCCCTCCTGTTTCGCCGGGAAGAAGGGTGGGATGTCGCATCAGGGAGATGACGTGGTGACGGTGACGCCTTGCGAGGACGGGCCCCTGCTGATCCGGGGGCCGTTCGAGCTGGTGACTCAGGACGGCGTGCCGATCCCGGCGGGGCGGGCGACGGTCGCGCTGTGCCGGTGCGGGTTCTCGTCGGTCAAGCCGTTCTGCGACGGCTCGCACAAGGTGGCCGGCTTCCGGGCGCCCAGCGAGCGCGAGGCCCCGGCCTGACGCAGCCACCGTACGGAGTGGGCCGCCCGGCGGAGCCTGCGCCCGGCGTACGGCACGCCGCCGCACACGGCGGCACCGACCGCGAGCCAGGCGCACGTCGCCCGCTCCACGATCCAGACCGGGGCGAACAGCGCCGACGTGCCCGGGAAGACGCGCCGCCCGCCCGCCCTGCGCCGCCCCGCCTCCGCCACCCCCACGGCCAGTACGGCGCCCGCCACGGGCAGGACATACCGGCGGCGCAGCAGGCAGAAGGCCAGCGCCGGCAGCACGGACAGGAACAGCGCCATGCGGCCGGGCTGCGCCAGGTCGTCGTACGCCTGCCGGACGCGCTGGCTCCAGAAGCGGGCGGCGTCGGGCGGCAGGCGCCGGACGTAGAGATCCAGCGGGCGCAGCTCCCTGCCGCCGTGCGCGCGTACGGTACGGATGAGTTCGAGATTCTCGAACAGCACGTCGCCGTCGTAGCCGCCCATCCGGGTGAAGAACGAGCGGCGCACCCCGAACGTGCCCGGATAGTCGGCCCCCAGACCGCGGTTGAGCAGGGTGCGGGCGGTGTCCCAGCGGGCGTGCCAGGGCAGTCGCGCGAAGTAGTTCTGCGGCCGGACCAGCTCGGCCTCGTCCAGGAGACGATCCACCCTGGCCAGGGCCCACTCGTCGTAGCGCACGTCGTCGTCGGCGATGATCACATGCTCGGCGCGGGCCAGCCGCATGCCGGTCAGCACGCCGCCGACCTTGCCGTTGGCGCGGAGCAGATCGGTGTCCGGGCGGGCGTGCGTCACGAGGCCGCGCCAGGCGGCGGCGTGGCGCTCGAACAGCGGCGCGGGAGAACCGTCGACCACGACCACCCGTACGCGGCGGCTCAGGGCGCGCAGGTAGGCGGTCAGCTCCTCCAGGCCGGAGTCGTCCTCCCAGCGCAGCGGGAGCACGTAATCCATCAGGCGGCGTCTTCCATCCCTCATGCCGGTCGCACCGTACCCGGGAAGGCCCTCAGGAAACGACGGCCGATGCGTGCCGGGAATAAATCGAGGTTAGAATGCTCACCGGTTGACCGGCTCTTGAATCCCGGCCCCCACGTGCGGCTACACCGTGGAATTCGACAATCTACATAGTCTTGCCCCCGCGAAATGGGTGCCGGCCCCGATAGCCGGATTCCTGTTCCTGGGCCAAACTGGTAAGTGAGCGGACCCGATTGCTCGAAATTCCTTGAAGTGACGAGGTTCGCGCCGACGACGAGCCAGGTCGACAGGGGATGAGGGCATGTTCGCGCTGGACGGTCAGACGGTCACGTGGCAGGCGCCGGCCGTGTGGCTCCTGCTGGGCCTCCTGCTCCTCGCCGCGCTCATCGCCCGGGTGGTGCGCGTCGTCGGCGAGGACGAGCGGCTGGTGGTGCGCAGGCTGGGCCGCGTGACGGGGGTCCGGGGGCCGGGGCTCGTGGTCGTCTGGCCGATCCTGGAGCGCGACGTACGGGTGTCGCTGCGCACGGCGGGGCTGGACGTGTTCGGCAAGGAGGCCGTCACCCGCGACGGCCGCCCAGGTGAGCGAGACGACCCGGCAGTGGGGGATACGCGTCACGCTGCTCGACATCACCGACATCCAGGTCCCGCTCAGCGCCGATCTGATCGCGTGGGGCAGGGGCGACCGGCGGCAGGAGAGCCTGCCCGCATGACGTCACAGGGAAGGAGACCCATGAAGATCACGAGCAACACCATCCCCGGCATAGGGACCGTCCATCACACCGACACCTGGCGGGGAGACCACCTCGCCGTCATCGTCACTCCCGCCGGACGCACCCTCCTGCTCTACGACGAAGCGGACCCCGACACGCCCGCGCACACCGTGGAGCTCGAACAGCAGGAGGCCGACCAGCTCGCCGACCTGCTGCGCGGCCGTCCCACGGCAGACCGGCTGACCGAGGTCGAACGCCGCCTGGCCGCCGTGGAACGCCGCCTGGCCGCCGCCGCGTAGCCCTCAGAGGAACCTCCAGAGGGTGTTGCCCGCTCCCTCGTCGGCGAGCACGACCTGCGCGCCCTGGGACGTCCCGGCGAGGCCGAGGACCCGGCCGCCGTTGGCGCACTGGATGCGGAAGGCGGCCCCCGGCCCGGGGCGCAGCCGCCAGCGGTGGTCGGCCGTGCCGTTGTCGGCCCACTGCAGGACGCGCGATCCGGAGGCGGTGCCCATGTTCTCCACACCCAGCACCTTCTGGCTGTGGCCGTTGCGCAGCCGCAGGTAGCCGCCCGTGTCGACGACCGCCGTCCACAGGTGGTCGGCGGTGCCGGTGTCGCCCCACTGGACGACGAGCGCGCCGTCTGCCGTGGACATGCCGGTGACGCCGAGCACCATCCCGGTGGCCACGTTCTGGACGCGCCGGGCGCCGCTCGGCACGAACCGCCACCGGTTGTCCGCGCCGCCGTTGTCGGAGTCCTGGACCACCGGGGCGCCGTTGGCCGTCGAGCCGTTCTGTACGCCGAGCAGCTTGCCGCTGTGGACGTTGCGGATCTTGACCGAGCCGTCGCCGGTGTCGGTGACCGTCCAGCGGTGGTCGGCGGTGCCGTTGTCGTCCCACTGGACCACCCGGGCGTTGTCGGCGGCCGACATGTTCTCGACCCCGAGCACCTTGCCGCTGTGCGCGTTGCGGAACCGCAGGGCGTCGCCGTCGACGATCGGGACCCAGTCGTGGTCGGCGGTGCCGTTGTCGGTCCACTGGAGCGCCGGGGCGCCGTCGGCGGTGGACATGTCCTGGATGCCGAGGACCAGCCCGCTGGCCGCGTTGAGCAGCCGGAAGCCGGAGCCGGTGCCGCCCTGACCGCCGGTGTTCCAGTAGACGACGTAGTTGTGGCCGTGCGCGTCGTGGAACGGCCCCAGCCGCACCGTCGCCCCGCCGGCCGTCGCCGTGAAGGCCAGGGACGAGGTGCTCGTACGGGTGATCGACGAGGGGACCAGGACCGGGGCGGACGACAGGCCGGTGTTGCCGTAGTCGCCCGACAGTACGACCGGGCCGTAGGTGACGGCCTGCAGACCAGGGTTGTCGTTGGCGGCCTTCATGACCACCCGCATGGGCAGCCGCACGGTCACGGTGTCGCCCGGCGCCCACGACCGGGTGAGGCCGGCGTAGCTGCCCGGGGTGACAGGGATGTTCTGCTGCACCCCGTTGACGCTGATCGTCGCGCCCTGGGTCCACGCCGGGATGCGGACGCGCATCGTCCACGTCCCGCCCACCTCGCCGGTGACCCGCAGCGACGTGGTGTCGCCGACCGGGTACGAGGTCGTCTGGGTGACCGTGATGCCGCGCTGGCTCCAGTCGAGGGTGGAGGGCGCGAACAGGTTCACGAACAGCGTGGTGCCGTCGTAGAAGTAGATCGAGTCCATCAGCTTGGTGTTGGTCTCGATGCCGGTGCCCTGGCAGCACCAGAAGGAGTCGTAGTCCGTGCTCCAGGTGCCGCCGCCCCAGGCCGGGCCGACGCCCCGGCGCCCGCCGGGGTTGAGCGGGGTGAAGTACGTGACGTGCCCGCGCGCGTCGGCCGGGTTCTGCTGCCCGATCAGATGGTTGAGCAGGGCGTTCTCGTAGTAGTCGAAGTAGTCGGCCCGGGTCGGCGACAGCAGCCACAGCTCCCGGGTCAGCTTCAGCATGTTGTAGGTGTTGCACGCCTCGCCGGTGTCCCTGGTCAGGTGGGCGGCGATCGCGTTCGGGGCGCGGAAGTGCTCGGCCTGGCTGTTGGAGCCGTTCGCGTACGTGTGCGCGCCGACGGTGATCGACCAGGCGTTCGCGGCGATGTCGCGATAGCGGGTGGTGCCGGTCGCCTTGTACTCGCGGGCCGCCCCGATCCACTTGGGCACCTGCGTGTTGGCGTGCAGCCCGTTGAGCTGGTCCTGGCCCGCGGCCAGCGGGTTGAACACGGCCGCGTGGTCGAACCGCTGGGCCGTGGTCAGCCACCGGGAGTCGCCGGTCATCTGGTACAGGTCGGTCAGCACCGCGTTCATGCCGCCGAACTCGGTGCCGAGCATGGCCTGCAGCTGGCTCGCGCCGAGCCGCGAGGTGCGGGTGTCCACCCATCCCGCCAGGGCGAGCAGCACGGTCCTGGCCCGGGTGTCGCCGATCAGCCGCCACACGTCCAGCAGCCCGGCCAGCGTCTTGTGGATGCAGTAGTACGGGACGTTGCCGTTGGTCAGCGTGCGGTTCTCCACAGCGGTGATGTCGGACTCGGGGAAGCCCGACAGGTAACCGGCGGTGAACCCGGCGGCGGCGTTGTTGGCCTGGCACCGGGCCAGCTCGGTGACCATGTGGACGGCCTTGTCCCGGCAGGTGGTGTCGCCGAGCACGGCGTAGGCCTGCGCCCACGCCGTCAGGAAGTGGCCCTGCATGTGCGACCGGAACGGGAAGCCGGGCGCGTCCCAGCCGCCGTTGGCCGCCGCGCCGCCGGTCGGCAGGCGGTGGTTGGCCCGGAAGACGTACAGCAGCCGGTCGACGTCGACGAAGCGCAGGTAGTTCAGGGTGCGGTTCTGGTTGTCCAGCCAGCGCCCGGAGGTCAGCCGGACCTGGCCGAGGTCGAAGGCGTGGGCCGAGACGCCGATGTCGGATCTGGCCCACGGCAGCGCGGCCGCGGACGCGGGGGAGGCGCCGGCCACCTGGCCGGCGGCCGAGAGCGCGACGGCGGCACCCGTGGCCTGGAAGAGCCGGCGGCGGCTGATCTCGCTCATGAGGCCACCCGGAAGGTCGCGTCCTGGCGGTCGGTGGCGCTCGACGAGGAGCTGACCGGGTCGATGCGCAGCACGTACCCCTGGTGCCGCAGGTGGTGGGTCGGGAAGTTGTGCGACCGGAACGACGACCAGCCGCCGTCCGCCAGCCCGGCCACGCGGTGGAAGGTGGCGTCGGCGCGGAACACGGACGAGCCGTCGTCGGGGTCGAGCCGGACCGCGTAGTTGCTGTGCCGCAGGTAGTTGCCCGGCACGTTCACCGACTGGAACGAGACCCCGGCCGGATCGGCCAGCCCCGGCACCATCCGCCACAACTGATCCTGGTGCGGGTCGAACGGGTAGGGGTCGATGCGTCCCACCCGGTCGGCGTGCCGGACGAAATAGTCGGGGAAGTTGTACGACTTCAGCCGCACCCAGTTCGGCAGCCCCCACCGCGCGACCATCGCGTTGTACTCGGCGTCGGTGATCGAGGCGATCGAGCCGTGCTTGGAGTTCAGCGGCGGGGTGTAGTCCCGCTGGTTGGCCGCCGTCCACGCGCCGGCGCCGATGTTCGACGACGACCACAGGTAGTAGTCGTTGTTGACCGGGCTGAAGGAGTCGCCCCACAGCCGCCAGCCGCCTTCGTTGGTCTTCTGCAGCAGCGGCGCCTCGATCGCGTTGCCCATCCGCAGGCCGCCGGTGTACGTGGTGAAGCTGTTCGGCTGTCCTGTGGCCGAGCGGGCGCCGTAGAGGTTCCCGTCGTTGAGGTTCTTGTAGTAGAGGTACGTCGTGCCGCCGTCGACGACGATGTCCCCGTCGAGCACGTTGAAGGCGGGGCTGAAGAACGGCTGCTGGGCGCTGACCGACTGGAAGTCGCTGGTGTAGTTGACCGCCAGGATGTCCCGGCCGCCGGTGTTGAACGAGTAGACGATGCCGTACTGGCCCCGCGAGGCGTCGCGGAAGACCGTGGGCGCCCAGGTGTGGCCGCTGGTGGTGTGCATGCGCAGCCGCCGGTAGCCGGTGAAGGCGGTCAGGTCGGCCGAGTCCCAGACGTGCAGATACTGGCTGGTCGTGCCGAAGTCGAGGCCCTTCAGGTCGGTGGCGATCACCACGAAGGCGCCGTCGAGCTTGCGGTGGATCTGGGGGTCGCGCAGGCCCTGCTGCCCGGCGGTCGGAGTCGCGACGGGGTTGTTCTGGTTGAGCGGCGCCCAGTTCAGGCCGTCCCGGCTGACCGCGAGGTGCAGGCCGTAGTCGGCGGCCGACTGGTTGGGGGACTCGGTGAAGTACGCGAACACGTAGGCGGTGCCGGCCGCCTGCGCCGCGCGGGGAAAACCGGCCACACCGGTGGCCGCCAGCGCGGCCGAGGCCAGGGCGGCCTTGCCGAACTGCCTGCGGCTCAGGGACATCCAGGGCTCCTTGGCTAGATCGGAGCGGACGGCCACAGCATGTGTTAGCGCTACCATTTCTTTCCGCCGAACCACATGGCCTGCTCCGGTGGGTGCGTCGTCGCGGAGTACATCCGACACCCCGCCCCGACGTCAACGGGGGCGATCCGCACCGGCGGTGCAGACCTGCCCCCGAAGCGCCCGCATCTGGAGTTTCCCGGTGAAGCGGACCGCGCCGTACCGTCCGCGACGTGAAACTTTCACCGGCGGCCGCCGTCGCCGAGCCCGTCGCGTTCGCGACGGGACGACCCGGCGGAGCGCGTGACTACTGGAGCCCGGCGCGGACGGACGTGATGCGCTGGGTGTTGAAGCCGAGCCAGTGCATCCGGCCGACGTAGCGCGCGTGCTCGACCTTGATGCAGCGGTCCATGATCACGGTCACGCCGCCGTCCTCGGCGATCCGCGCGCCTTCTTCGTTGATCACGCCGAACTGGCACCACAGGGCGCCGGTGTCGATCGCCACGGCCTCCTCGGCGATGGCGGGCAGCGCGTCCGGCGCGCGGAAGACGTTCACCAGGTCGACCGGGACGGGCACGTCGCGCAGGCTCGGGTAGCAGGTCTCCCCGAGGATCTCCTTCTCCCGGGGGTTCACCGGGATCACCTGGTAGCCGTGCCGCTTGAGGTAGTAGCCGACGAAGTAGCTGGCCCGCAGCTCGTTGCCGGACAGGCCCACGATCGCGATCGACCTGGTGGCGTGGAGCACGCGCTGGATCGTCAGCGGGTCCTGGTAACGCCCGAGCTCGGTCATGCCGTCTCCTCCTTCTCCCCGATCGCCTTGGCGACGCGGGCGAACCCCTGCTCCAGATCCCAGATCAGGTCCTCGACGGACTCGGTGCCGACCGACAGCCGCACCGTGCCCGGCCCGACGCCGGCCGCCCGCAGCTCGGCGTCGCCGAGCTGGCGGTGCGTCGTGCTCGCGGGGTGGATGACCAGGCTCTTCGCGTCGCCGACGTTCGCCAGGTGCGACCAGAGCGTCAGCCCGCCGATCAGGCTCTGCCCGCCCTCCCGGCCGCCCGCGCAGTCGAAGGAGAACACCGCGCCGGCGCCGCGCGGGAGGTACTTCTCCACCAGCGGTCGGTATCTGCTGCCAGGCAGGCCGGCATAGCTCACGTTGGAGACCAGCTCGTGCGACTCCAGGAAGGCCGCGACCGCCCGCGCGTTCTCGACGTGGCGGTCCATCCGCAGCGACAGGGTCTCCAGCCCTTGCAGGAACAGGAAGGCGTTGAACGGCGAGAGCGCCGCCCCGAGGTCGCGCAGGGTCTCCGCGCGCAGCTTCATCAGATAGCCGTACGTGCCGAACGTCTCGTGGAAACGCAGGCCGTGGTAGGCCGGAGACGGGTCCGCCACCACCGGGAACCGCCCGTTGGACCAGTCGAACGCGCCGGACTCGACGACCACGCCGCCGATGCTCGTGCCGTGGCCGCCGATGAACTTGGTCGCCGAGTGGATCACGATGTCGGCGCCCCACTGGATCGGGCGGCACAGGTAAGGCGTCGCGAACGTGTTGTCCACGATCAGCGGCAGCCCGTGCTCATGCGCGATGGCCGCCACGGTCTCGATGTCCAGCACGTTGCCGGCGGGGTTGCCGATCGTCTCGCCGAAGAACGCCTTCGTGTTCGGGCGCACCGCCTGGCGCCACGCGTCGGGATCGTCCGGATCGACCCAGGTCAGCTCCACGTTCATCTTGCGCAGCAGGTGCTTGAACTGGTTGACCGTCCCGCCGTACAGCGCCGAGGACGAGACGACGTGGTCGCCCGGCTCCAGCAGCGTGAAGAGCGCGGCCGCCTGCGCGGCGATCCCGCTGGCGAACGCCACCGCGCCGCAGCCGCCCTCCAGGTTCGCCACCCGCTCCTCGAACACCGCGACGGTGGGGTTCATGATGCGCGAGTAGGTGTTGCCGTACTCCTGCAGGTTGAAGTACGCCGCCGCGGACTCGGGATCTTCGAAGACGTAGCTGGTCGTCTGGAAGATCGGCACGGCGCGGGCGCCGGTGTTCGGGTCCGGCCGCTGCCCGGCGTGCAGTTGCCGGGTCTCGAACCCGAACTCGCGGGCTTGTTCGGCACGGGAAAACTGGTCGGTCACGAAGGCCTCTTCTTCGACGTCATCCGGTCCCGCCCTGAGCCAGGAACCGGCGGATCATGGGAGTCTGGCGCGCTTCTTCGAGCAGGAAGCAGTCGTGGCCGTACGGTGCCTCGATCACCTCGAACTCGACCGGCTTGCCGAGGTCGCGCAGCGCCCGCGCGACCTCCTCCGACGCCTGCGGCGGGTAGAGCCAGTCGGAGCTGAAGGCGATCAGCAGCGTCCGCGCGCCGACGCCTTCGAGCGCCCGCGTCAGCGATCCGCCGCCGTGCTGCCGCGCGAGGTCGAAGTACGTCAGCGCGCGCGAGATGTAGAGGTAGGTGTTGGCGTCGAAGCGCTTGACGAACGAGCCGGCCTGGTGGCGCAGGTAGCTCTCCACCTCGAACTCCGGCTCGGTGATCGTGTAGCGGAGGTCGTCGGCGAACTGCAGCCGCCTGCCGAACTTGTCGTCGAGCGCCGGCGCGGACAGGTAGGTGATGTGGCCGACCATCCTGGCCACGCCCATGCCGCCGTCGGGCGCCCGGCCCGTGCCGTAGTAGTGGCCGCCCTGCCAGGCGGGGTCACGCATGATCGAGTCACGCGCGATCGCGTTCCAGGCCATGCCCTGCGGGTGGAGCGCGTGCGTGCTGGCGATCGCCACGACGGCGTCGACCTGGTCGGGGTACAGGACCGCCCACTCCATGGCCTGCATCCCGCCGAGCGAGCCCCCGGCCACCGCCGCGAGCCGCTCGATGCCCAGGACGTCCAGGAACGCGCGCTGGGTCCGTACCATGTCCGCCACCGTGATCACGGGGAAGTCCGCCCCGTACGGCCTGCCCGTCGCCGGGTCGATGGACGACGGGCCCGTCGTGCCGCCGCAGCCGCCGAGCAGGTTGGTGCAGATGACGAAGAAGCGGTCGGTGTCGAAGGCCTTGCCGGGGCCGATCATCCCGTCCCACCAGCCGAGCCCCTTGCCGGCGGCGCCGTCGCGGTCGGCGGCCCCGAACCCGTCGCGGGTGCTCTCCTCGGACGGCACCTTGGCCAGGCCCGCGGCGTGGGCGTCGCCGCTGAGCGCGTGGCACACGAGGATGACGTTGTCGCGCTGGGGCGAGAGGACTCCGTAGGTCTCATACGCTACGCGCACCGGGTGCAGATCTCTGCCGCAGTCGAGGGGGACAGGCTGCGGCAGGTCGAGATACTGGGTTTCCACGGTGCCGGCCGTGCCGGCCATGCCGGCCGCGAGCGTCGAGGCTGGCTGTGACATGGGAGCTATGGTAGCCGCCACCGTGGGTGTATGGTCAAATACCTACTGGAAGTACAGGAAGTAGCCGAAGGGTGCGGGACATGACGACTGTCGCCAACGGAGTGAACGTGCAGGCGCTGCTGGACGCGCGCGAGGTGCTGAAGACCGCGCCGGAGGCCGCGCAGTTCGTCTGGCGGGCGTCCTCCAAGTGGCAGAACGGCGTCCACAGCACCACCACCGTCAAGGAGTTCTTCGGTCTGGGGCAGGAGCAGACCCACAAGAACGAAGCGGTGTTCGACGCCGACCACCCTGACGTCTTCGCGGCCGAGGACAACGGCATCACGCCGATCGAGTACCTCCTCGTCGGCCTGGCCAGCTGCCTGACGGCCGGCGTCGCGTCCGTCGCGCAGAACCGCGGCATCCAGCTGCGCTCGGTCGAGGCGACGCTCGAAGGCAAGCACGACATCCGCGGGATCCTCGGCGCCGACGCCGACGTCCGCAACGGCTTCACCGACATCAAGGTGACCTTCAACATCGACGCGGACGCCTCGAAGCAGGACATCGAGGCGCTGGTGGCCCAGTCGCAGAAGCGCTCGGCCGTGTTCGACGCCATCACCAACCCGACAGACGTCACCGTCGAAGTCGCCTGAGGGCCGAGTCATCAGCGAGCGTGTCACAACGGTCGTCATCGGGGCGGGGCACGCGGGCCTCGCGGCGAGCCGCTTCCTCGGCGACCGTTCGATCGATCATGTCGTGCTGGAGCGCGGCGAGGTGGCGAACTCCTGGCGGCGCGAGCGCTGGGACTCCTTCCGCCTGCTCACCCCCAACTGGCAGAGCCGCCTGCCCGGCCTCGGCTACGAGGGCCCGGACCCCGACGGCTACATGACCATGGGGGAGGTGACCGAGTTCATCGAGCGTTTCGCCGTGCTCTCCGGCGCTCCCGTACGAACGAGCACCAACGTCACGTCCGTCCGGCGGACCGACGGCGGATACGACGTGACGACGGACCACGGCGAGATCGGCTGCCGGGCGGTCGTCATCGCCAGCGGTGCCTGCAACCAGCCGGTGGTGCCGAAGTTCAGCGAGGCGGTGCCGTCCTCCGTGCGGCAGCTGACGCCGTTCGGCTACCGCGAGCCCGGTCAGCTCCCCGACGGCGGCGTGCTCGTCGTGGGCGCGTCGGCGACCGGCGTGCAACTGGCCGCCGAGCTGCGCAGGTCGGGCCGGCCGGTGATCCTCTCGGTGGGCGAGCACGTGCGGCTGCCCCGCACCTACCGCGGGCGCGACGTGCTGTGGTGGATGGACGCCTCCGGCGTGTGGGACCAGCGCTACGACGAGGTCGACGATCTCACGCGGGCCAGGCGGCTGCCCTCGCCCCAGCTCGTCGGCACCCCCGAGCGCGCGACGCTCGACCTCAACGCGCTCACCGCGATGGGCGTCGAGCTGGTGGGCCGCTGGGCGGCCGTGCGCGACGGCCGCGCGCTGTTCTCCGGCGGCCTGCGCAACGTGTTCTCGCTCGCGGACCTCAAGATGAGGCGCCTGCTCGACGGCTTCGACGCGTGGGCGCGCACGTCCGGCCGCGAGGCCGAGGTCGGCCCGCCCGAGAGCTTCGAGCCGACCCGGGTGCCCGAGTCGGCGCGCCTGCAGCTCGATCTGAACAGCGGCGAGATCCGCACGATCGTGTGGGCGACGGGTTTCCGGCCCGATTACGGCTGGCTGGACGTGCCCGTGGTCGACGAGAAGGGCCGGCTGCGCCACGACGGCGGCGTGGTCGACAGCCCGGGACTGTACGCGCTGGGCCTGCCCATGCTGCGGCGGCGCAGATCCACCTTCATCAACGGCATCGAGGACGACGCGCGCGACGTCATCGGCCACCTCGCCCAGGACCTGGCCGTACGTAGCTGAGCCCCTACCGAAAATCTATGTTCGCCGTAGTAGACATCCGAAGGCGTACGCGCTAGAGTTCTTGTCATCGAAAGGAACGGATCCGCCGGGCAGCAGAAGAGTTACCGCAACACGACGAACTGCCCGTGACGAGGTTTGAGTAGGTGAAGGCAGAAGGTCGGACGTGATGGGCCAACGCAGTGGTAAGGGGTCCTGATCGTGGACGCGCTGCCGAAGTGGAAGTGGACAGTCAGTCCGGCAAGTTGAGGAAGGGAGTGTTGAACGCCATCGAAGGATCGCCCGTCGCCGGCTGAGTCCCGCCGGACGGGTGCCGCAGTTCCACAAGATTGGAAGGTGGTCTACGGTCACGCATTCGCGATCCCCGCATCACCGCCGCACATCAGGGCGGATGCGGAATACAGTAGGCCGGCCGAATGGCCGGTAGATGGTGTTGAACCTCTTCGGGCCCCGGCGCATACAGGCGCCGGGGCCCTTGTTCGCATGATGAAAGGCATCTATGGATCAAACCCACACACCCGGCGCCCGCCCGGGCGGCACCGCGGGCAGCGTCACACACGAGGCCGACGATCGGTTCGAGGATGAGGACTACCCCGCCTACAGCATGGGTGCGGCAGCCGAGATGCTCGGTGTCACCCCCACGTTCCTGCGGGCCCTCGGCACCGCCAAGCTGATCGAGCCGAGACGCTCCAGCGGCGGCCACCGCCGCTACTCCCGCTACCAGCTGCGCCTCGCGGCCCGTGCCAGGGAACTCGTCGACCAGGGCACCCCCGTGGAAGCCGCCTGCCGGATCATCGTCCTGGAAGACCAGCTCGCCGAGGCGCTGCGCATCAACGCCGCGTACGAACGCGAGCGCAAGACCGGAGACTGACGCGGCGGCTTCGCCACCCTGCGGCCTGGTCTCCGACCGCGCTGACCAGGCCATCCCTCCCGAGGGGAACCGACGTGGCATCCTGGCTCGCGCTGGACCGTTGCCCGCCGACGGACGGCAAGAAATCGGCGCCGCCGAAGCAGCGCCGATTCCTCGATCAGCGTCCTATGGGACAGCGCCGCGGTCGAACGCCTTCATCTCCCTCCCGTGGACGGCCAGCGCGTAGATGACGAGGACGTCGAAGACGATGACGATCGTCGACCAGACCGGGTAGGCGGGCAGCCAGGCGAAGTTGACGAGCGCCTGGAGGGCGGCGAGGGTGATGCCGACCACTCGTCCCCAGGTCTTGCCCGTCATGACGGCGACGCCGGCGAGGAAGACGACCACACCCATGACCAGGTGGAACCATCCCCAGAACGTGTAGTTGACGGGAATCGCCAGGTTGTTGGCGGTGACGACGTAGAAGTCGGTGTTGAAGATCCCCACCAGGCCCATGAAGGCCTGGAAGCATCCCAGGATCATCATCCCGATGCCGGCGAGTGCCACCCAGCCGACCCAGCCGGTCGGCTGGGGCGCCTCCATCGTGGGCCGGGCAGGAGCCTGTTGCGGCGTTTCCTGACGGGCTTGTGGAGGCACCTGACCTCGGGACGTCTCCTGCGGTCGTGCGTAGCGTGGATTGGTCATTGCCGGCTCCCTTCGCACGGCAGAGCTTGCGAGGTGGCCCGCTTGCGCGGCCCCGCCTGTGCGCCGAATTCGTCCGGACGCTGTCTCCCGGTGATTCAGCGATTCGGGCAGCTCAGGCGTGTACCTAAAAACACCCTATTCGGTTCTTATGTTCAGAACCTTCGCTTCTCGCCCGCATTTCTCCAAAGGTGTTCAAAATGGGCATTGCCCGGGTCGAAGCGGAACATCTTCCCAATGGGACTTCTTTATCCATTTATGGTGATCGTACGGGTGAGAAAAGGGGATCAACGTTCCCGATGATGGAGGGCCTCGACCGGCCGAGTCCCCGCTCAGCCCGCCTCGGCGCGGTCGAGCTGCTCGCCCGACTGTCCGAGCTCCTCGGCGAACAGGGCGACGAAGGCGATCTCCCCGGCCTGGAGGGTGAAGCCGGCCGCCGCGGACCACCCGGACGGCCCGCATCAGGCGGTGCCGGCCGGAGTGGGCGGGGGAGGGGCCCGGTTCCATGGGGTCGGCGACCTGCTCTGCGCCCATTAGTCCCGACGCCACCGCAATCAGAACAAATCGGGACAATTTGCGCGACGGAATGCACTGAAGACCTTACACACGGTTGACTATCGTGACCAAGCGGGAATACTGGTTTCCCTGTTGGCCGTCGTTCGACTGAGACTGAGGATGCACATGTCGCTTGGCCTCGCCCTGCCTCAGGCAGAGCCGCACCGGGCACGCAGCCGTGCCCACGTCGCGGAAGGGCGCGGTCAACGCCGACGCGGTCCAGGCCGGACGCCGCGCGAGAACCCCACGCGCCGCTAGCAAACTCTTCGGCGGTCGACATCTTTCCGCCGGCTCTCCTCGACCCCAGGACTTGTCATGCCGCCAGACTCCTTCAGCGTTCCCGCAGCGATCATCGCCCTGGTGCTCGCCCTGGCCCTCGTGGGCGTCCTCCTCCACCTCGTGCGCGTACGCCGCGATCTCGCCCAGGCCCGCGGGCAGCTCGCCCAGGCCCGTCAGGAACACGAACATCGGACGCGCGAGACCAGCAACACCGAGCAGCGCCTGGCCCATGCGGAGCGCCAGGCCCAGGAGAGCGCGGAGCTGCTGCGCGAGGCCCGCGCCCAGCAGGAGCTCGTCCGCGCCGAGACCGAGCACCTGATCACCAAGCGCGTCCCCGCCCTGCTGTCCCACCTGCGCAGCCCGCACGTGATCGTGCCCGGCGTGCAGCACCAGGCGCTCGCGGGCACGGACGTCGACAGGCAGCACCGCGCCCTCCTCGACGCGTTCACCCGCGGCGTCAGAGAGGAGGGCGAGCGTATCGACGAAGCGGCCCAGGCGGTCATCAGGGGCGCGATGTCCCGCGTGCAGACCCAGGCGCTGCGCGCCCAGGACCTGCTCGCCGGTGTGCAACAGCGCTACAGCGGCGACGAGCACACCGCGCTCCTGCGCGAGGTGCTGGGACTCGACATGTTCAACGAACTGATCATCCGCCGCGTCCAGGTGACCGGCATCGCGTGCGGCGCCACGCCCGGCCTGTCGCGTGACGACACCTACCTGGTGGACCTGATGGTGGGCGCCATCTCCCGGGTGGAGAACTTCGAGCAGCGCATCGAGGGCCCCGCCAACCACCTGCGCCGCCGGATCGGGGTCGCCGCCCGCGCCGCGGAGTCGATCCTGTTCATCACCGCCGAGCTGCTGGCCAACGCGGTCCACCACTCCTACGGCACGCTCAAGGTGACCATCGCCGTGCACGAGACCAACAACGGCGCCGCCATCGTCATCGACGACGCCGGTGTCGGACTCAACGAGGAGCAGTACGCCCGCGCCACCCGCCTGCTGAGCGGCACCCAGCCGGCCCGCCTCGTCGACCTGGGCAACCCGCCCCACACCGGCTGGGCCGCCATCGGCCGCCAGGTCGCGCACTACGGCCTGCAGGTCACGGTCAAGAAGAGCGCCTTCGGCGGCGTGCAGGCCGTGCTGAACATCCCCACCGCCCTGCTCGTGGAGATGCCGGAGGACAGCCGGCCGTCGGTGCTGGCGCCCGAGCCGGTCCGCGCCGCGGCCCCCGCCTTCCGGCCGGAGCCCGTGGCGCCAGCGCCCGTCGCCTCGTTCGCGCGGACCGAGCCCGCGGCGGAGACGCGGCAACAGACAGGAGAGGACCTGGCCCCGCTGCCGCAGCGTCGCCGCCAGTCGCCGCCGCGCCCCGCGTCCGGCCCCCGGCCCGGCGCGGGCGGTTCCCAGGGCCCCGACGGCAAGGTGCTCACCACCCCGGAGGCGGCCCAGAAGCGGTGGGGGGACTTCCAGATCGGAGCCGAAGCGGGCCGCCGCGAAGCGCTCCCGACCCAGCAGCACGACATCACCGAAGGGAATTGACCGTTCCATGGACGCTCACAGCGCTTCTGGCCGTGTTCCGACCAAGGGACGCGCGTTGTCCCTCGACGTGTCCTGGGTCCTGTCGCCCCTGATGGCGCTGCCCGGGGTCACGCGAGGCGTGGTGCTGAGCCGTGACGGGCTGATCCTCGGCGGTTCGGCCGACGTGACGACCGAGACCGGCGAGCGCGCCGCCGCCATGACGAGCTCCGTGCTGGGGGCCGCCCGAGCCCTGTGCGACGGCCTCAGCGGCGGCTCCGAAGGCGGGGTGGTGGACATCGTCATCTCGGCCGACAGCGGCTACTACTACATCGCCCCGGCCGGCGACCGCGCCGCCATCGTCGTCGCCGCCACCGGCGCGGTCAACGTCGGCGCGCTGGCCTACGAGGTGCAACTGCAGGTGCAGAAGCTGATCAAGGCTCTCGACGAGGCCAGCGCGGCCAGGGTGCAGGGCGTGCGGACATGACCTCAGGACGACAACGGCGGCGGGTCGTCCCGGACTACATGGCCGCCGCGAGACTGACCGTGCCCGAGCACATCAGCGTCCAGCGGACGACCCTGGTCTACATCGCGCCCGACGCCGCCACCAACGGGCTGGACCCTCCGGGCTCGCATCTGCTGGCCCTGCTGCGGGACGGGCCGTTGTCGGTGTACGAGTGCGCCGCGCACCTGGGCCTGCCCTACTGCGTGGTGCGGTTGCTGGTCGCCGGGCTGGTCGGCGGCGGAACGCTGCTGACCCGCGATCCGCCGGCCACCGACCTGCCCGACATCGAGATCTTGGAGTTGGTACTCAATGGCCTCCGCGCTCTCTGACAGTCGCGTCAGCGCCGAGCACATCCCGGTCAAACTGGTCATCGCAGGGCCGTTCGGGGTGGGCAAGACGACCATCGTGGGCGCGCTCTCGGAGATCAAGCCCCTCAACACCGAAGAGGTGCTCACCCAGGCGGGCACGCTGGTCGACGACCTCACCGGCGTGAACGAGAAGACGACCACGACCACCGCGATCGACTTCGGCCGCCTCACCCTGCCGGGCGTCGTGCTCTACCTGTTCGGGGCGCCGGGACAGACCCGCTTCCAGGTCCTGTGGGACGAGCTGGTACGCGGCGCGCTGGGGGTCCTGGTGCTGGCCGACACCCGCCGCATCGACGAGAGCTTCGCCGTGCTCGACCTGGTGGAGAACGCCGGCATCCGCTACGCCGTGGCCGTCAACCACTTCCCCGACTCGCCGGACTACCCGCTGGAGTCCGTGCGCCAGGCGCTCGACCTGGACCCGCGCACGCCGCTGATGGTGTGCGACGCCCGCGACCCCGCCTCCGCCCGCGCCTCGCTGATCGCGCTGGTGGAGCACGTCAGAGAGCTGGTGTTGTCATGACCCTGCGCTACATGCCCGACGCCGGGCGCCTGTACGGGCCCGAGTACGCCAGAGACCCGCAGGCCGTCTACGCGGAGCTGCGCGCGCGGCACGGCGCGGTCGCGCCCGTGGAGATCGCCCCGGGCGTCGAGGCCCACCTGGTGATCGGCTACCGGGCCGCCCTGGACGTGCTGACCAACGCCGGCGGCTTCTGGAGCAAGAACTCCGGCGCCTGGCAGGCGCGGCTCCCCGAGACCCCGGAGACCGGCGGGGTGATCGCGATGCTCGGCTACCGGCCGAACGCGCTGTTCTCCGACGGCGCCGAGCACGCCCGCTACCGCAAGGTGATCGCCGACTGCTTCCAGCAGATCCAGCCGCACAAGCTGCGCCAGCTGGTGACCGAGGTGTCGGACTCGCTCATCGGCCGGTTCGCCACGAAGGGCGAGGCCGACCTGGTCGCCGACTTCGCCCGGCTCATCCCGGCCCGCGTCTTCAACCTGCTCTTCGGGCGGCCCGACTCCGACAGCGAAGGCCTGGTCCAGGCCCTGTCGGACATGATGGAGGCCGACGGCGAGACGGGCGCGCGAGGCAGCGAGGCGTTCAGCCGCTACATCGGCGAGCTGATCCAGGCCAAGCACGCCCAGCGGGGCGACGACCTGACCTCCTGGTTCATGGACCATCCGGCCATGCTGCGGACCGACGAGCTGGCGGAGACCCTCGTGTTGGTGACGGCCGCCACCTACGACCCCATGGCCAACCTGATCTCCAACACGATCTCCCGGATGGTCAGCGACGACCGCTACTACAGCTCGCTCACCAATGGCGCGCTCAGCACGTACGACGCCCTCATGGAAGCCCTGCGCGCCGAGCCCGCCATGGCGAACTACGGCCCGTACTTCACGCTCCAGCCCGTGCACTTCCACGGCACCTGGATCCAGCCGGCCGAGCTGGTCCTCGTCTCCTACGCCGCGGCCAACACCGAGCCCACCGGCATCCCCGAGGAACTGCGCTCCGACGGCGGCGCGTACCTGGGCTTCGGCGCCGGGTCGCACCGCTGCCCGGCCAGCGACCCGGCCGTGCTCATCGCGATGACCGCGATCGAACGCCTGACCTCTCACCTGTGCGACCTCGAACTGACCGTGCCCCGCGACGAGCTGTCGTGGCGGCCCGGCCCGTTCCATCGCGCGCTGGCGCACCTGCCGGTGCGCTTCACCCCGATCCGTCCCGACCAGCCAGGAGAATCCCCGTGGGCAATGCGGCCCCCGTCGTCCTCGATCCCTTCGGCTCCGACCTCCCCGGCGAGGTCCGCCGACTACGCGACCTCGGCCCCCTGGTCCTCGTAGAGCTCGCGGGAGGCATCCCGGCCTGGGCGGTGACCCGGCACGACCTGCTCAAGCAGCTCATCCTCGATCCGCTGGTGAGCAAGGACAAGCGGCACTGGCGGCTGCTGCCCCAGGCGCTCGCCGAGCCGGGCTGGACCTGGATCATGACCTGGATCGGCGTGTCCAACATGCTCAGCGCCTACGGCGAGGAGCACCGGCGGCTGCGCAAGCTGATCGCCCCGAGCTTCACCGCGCGCCGTACCAAGGCCATGCAGCCGATCGTCGAGGACATCGTCGCGGAACTGCTGGACGCCATGGCCGCGCAGCCCCGGGGCCAGGCCGTCGACCTCCGCGCCGCCTACGCCCACCCGCTGCCGATGCGGGTGATCTGCGAGCTGTTCGGCGTCCCCGAGGGCATGCGGGAGGAGATGGCCCAGGTGATGGAGGCCATCATGGACACCACCGCCACCCCGGAGCAGGCGGCTGCCACGGCCGTACGGATCGGCACCGCGCTGCCCGCCCTGGTCGCCCACAAGCGTGAGCACCCGGGCGACGACCTGACCACCGAGCTGATCAACGTCCGCGACAGCGGCGACTCGCTCACCGACGACGAGCTGCGCGACACCCTGCTGCTCCTCATCGCGGCCGGGCACGAGACCACCGTCAACCTGATCGGCAACGCGGTGCACGCCCTGCTCACCCATCCGGACCACCTGCAGCGGGTCCTGTCGGGAGAGGTCTCCTGGGAGGCGGTGGTCGAGGAGACGCTGCGCTGGACGCCGTCGATCGCCAACCTGCCGCTGCGCTTCGCCATCGAGCCGATCGAGATCGGCGGCGTACGGATCGAGGCGGGCGACGCGATCATCACCAGCTACCTGGCGGCCGGGCACGACCCCGACCAGCACGGCCCGGACGCCGACCGGTTCGACCCGACCAAGGAACGCGACGAGCACCTGGCCTTCGGCATCGGCGTGCACCGCTGCATCGGGGCTCCGCTCGCCCGGCAGGAGGCGCTCACCGCCCTGCCCGCGCTGTTCGCCCGCTTCCCGGACCTCCGGCTGGCCGTGGACGAGAGCGAGCTGCCCCACGTGCCGTCCTTCATCGCGCACGGCTGGGCCCGCCTGCCGATCCTGCTGCACCGCTGACCGGCACCGGCCGGCACGAAGAACGGTGAGACACACGCGCCCCCCGGTCCGGCCCCTCAGCCCCGGGGGTGCGCGCGGCTCACGGTGTCACGCGTAGAGGAAGTAGTAGCGGTAACGGCCTTCCCACTCGCATGAATAGTCGTCCCACCAGCCCTGGTTTATGCCGTGGCTGCCGATCCGCTGGCACTCCGAGTAGTCCCTGAAGACGCCGGCCAGCCTTTCGGCGTGCGCCGGGGCGGCGCCGATCGTCAGCGACACTCCGAGGACCATGACGGCCGAGACGAGAACAGCGCGTGCCTTTCGCATTCGTCCTCCTGCGACTGGGGGGTGATCATCACGGTGGACATTATCACCAACCCGGCGTTGGAAAGATTGTCACGTCGAATCGGCCGGGGCAAGAGGATGAAACTTTCACGGCGTTAACCCGAGGTTGCGCGGGTGTTTACTGCCGGTAAGGCCGGTGTCGCTTGCCGAGTGGCTTGTCAAGGCCTCGTGGGTGCTTATCCGACCGCCTGTGCATGCCATGGATGATCTGGTCGGCCTTCGAGCCCTGTGATCCACAAAGTACGATTTATGCCGCTTTTTCAGCCCGGTTGGGATGAAGTGCGGAAAACTTTGACCAGCGTCACTTACGTGTCATATCGTCTCCCCGCCCATATCGATGTGAGCCGCGACACTCGAGCAGGACATTGTTCTAGCAGGGTTCTAGCAGGCGCTATGGCCGGGGACCGGGGAAGCGGCGATCATCCGACCAACCGGAGTCGCACCATGCAAGCTCGAATCCGCACGGCCATGATCGTCGGCATGGCGATGACCGTGCTGGCCGCCGTCGGTGTGTCGGTGGCCTCGGCGCCGCCGGCCCACGCCGCGCAGGTGGTCACCGACATCGCCTACGCGCCCGCACAACCGGCCGGCAGCAAGGGCCATCTGCTGGACCTCTACCTGCCGTCCACCGGCATCACGCCCCGGCCGCTGCTGATCTGGCACACCGGCTCGGCGTGGACGAGCGACGACGGCAAGGCCGGCACGGACGCGATCGCGGCGATCTTCAACCCCCTGGGCTTCGCCGTGGCCGGCGTCAGCGTCCGGAACAGCGCACAAGCGATCTTCCCGGCCCAGGTGCACGACATCAAGGCGGCCATCCGCTGGCTGCGTGCGAACGCCGCGACGTACCAGATCGACCCGAACCGCTTCGCGATCATGGGCGACTCCTCGGGCGGCTGGCTGACGGAGATGGCCACCCTGTCCGGCGGGGTGGCGGCGCTGGAGGGCACCGTCGGCACGACCGGCGTCTCCAGCGCCGTGCAGGTGGGACTCGCCTTCTACAGCCCGACCGACTTCCTGCAGATGAACGCGCAGAACCTGCCGACCGGCGGGCTCGACCACGACTCCCCGGCCTCCCCGGAATCCCTCCTGGTCGGCTGCCCGATCCAGACCTGCCCGGCCAAGGTGGCCCAGGCCAACCCGATGACCTACGTCGACGCCAACGACCCGCCGCTGATGTTCCTGCACGGCCAGGCCGACTTCCTGGTGCCGCACGGGCAGAGCGTCCTGCTCTACAACAGGATCAAGGCTCAGTGCGGCGACGCCACCTTCGTCTCGGTGCCCGCCGCGGACCACATGATGTCCCAGATCATGGACCCCGCCCAGTACGGCAACCAGACCGTCTACACCACCACCGACTGCTCCGAGACCGTGGGCACCGGCACGCTGAACCCCACCTGGGCCAACTTCGCGACCTTCCTGCGCGGCGGGCTCAAGCTGGGCACCTCCTGTGAGGTCGCCTACGCCACCGGCGCCTGGAACGGCGCCTTCAACGGCACCGTGACCATCAGGAACACCGGCACGACCCCCGTCGACGACTGGACCGTGACGTGGGCCTGGTCGGGCAACCAGCAGATCACGAACGCCTGGAACGCCACGGTGACCCAGACCGGCGCCCAGGTGACCGCCCGCGACGCCGGCCACAACTCCTACATCGGCCCCGGCTCCAGCCAGAGCTTCGGCTTCTCGGCGACCGCCACCGGGACGAACCCCGTTCCGGCCCAGTTCAAACTCAACGACATCGTCTGCACGAAGGTGCCCGCCTGAGACGACGCGCGCCGGGCCCGAGCGTGAATAGCGCCGGGTCCGGCGCCGGATTCGCGGCCGTCACATTCGCGGAAATGGCGGTGTGAAGCGGAAAGAAGCATTTCCGAAATGCGACACGTTCCGTCGGATCTCGATTACGGAATGTCGCGGGCCGGATCACTCGCGGACATATTGCCTTATCCGAGGATCGGCCCCTATCCTTGCTGACGGCTCGCCGGACCATTCCGTTGTATTCACCCGCCGGTCGGGAGCCGATTGATATCCCGGGCCCGAAATAAATCGGATGAGCCGCCTCACGCTGCCCGAGGACCGTTGCCCGGGATCGTCGACGAGTTAGGGGACGTGTGCGTACATCCAACATGTTCGTCAGGAGCCTCGGCGTTTATGTGCCTGACAGCGTGAGCGTCGAGCAGGCGGTTCGCGAGGGCTGGTATCCGGAGGAGGAGGCCGAGAGATTTCGGCAGATCGGCGCGGCGGTGGCGGGCGACATGCCCGCGCCCGAGATGGCGCGGCTCGCGGTCCTGGACGCGTACGACCGCTGGGGTGAGTCCTCCCCGCGCGAGCTCGACCTCCTGCTCTACCCGTCGGTCTGGCACCAGGGCCCGAACGGCTGGCAACCTCAGCACTACCTGCAGAAGCACCTCCTCGGCGGGAACGTTCCGGCGTTCGAGATCCGGAGCGGCTGCGTGGGGATGATCAGCTCGCTGGAGCTGGCGGCGAGCTACCTGCGGGCCGACGAGGACCGGCGGACCGCCATGGTCGTCTCCTCGGACAACCACGGCACCCCGCTGGTGGACCGCTGGCGGATGACGCCCGGGGCGCTGATCGGCGACGCCGCGGCCGCGCTCGTCCTCGGCAAGGAGTACGGCATGGCCGAGCTCCTGTCGGTGAACGCGACGGTGATACCCGAGGCCGACGCGGTCAACGACGGCGCCTACCCCCTGTTCCCCCCGGACGCCACCGTCGGCAGGGGGCTGAGCTTCGGTGACCGCCACGAGGAGTTCCGCCAGCGGCTGCTCAAGGCGCAGGGGACCGGGATCCACCTGACGATCCAGAAGACGATGATGCAGCAGGTCGAACAGACCCTGGACGAGGCCGGGATCGGGCTCTCCGACATCACGCGGGTCGCCTTCCCGCACGGCCGCCGCGAGGACCTGGACGGGCAGATGTCCTGGCTGGGCATCGACGAGGACCAGACGACCTGGGACTACGGCAGGCGCGTGGGCCACTGCGGCGCGGTGGACCAGTTCATCGCCTTCGAGCACCTGATCGCGACCGGCGGGCTGGTGGCCGGCGACCACCTGCTCATGGTCGGGTTCGGCTCCGGGACGTCCGTCGCCGCGGCGGCGTTCAGGGTCCTGTCCACCTCTCCCGTCACGCAAGGGGCACGCGCATGACCGAGCTCACGCAGAGACTGGTCGCCTTCGTCCAGGAGAACCTCGTCCTGGACGGCGACGACATCAAGGTCGACGAGACGACCCCGCTCCTCGTGTCGGGCCTCCTGGACTCCCTGCGGACGGCGCGGCTGCTGAACTTCCTCCGCAGGGACCTCGGCGTCGCGATCCCCGCGGCGAAGCTCGACCCCGACAACTTCCGGGACGTCGTGACCATCGTGGCGATGGTCCGAGAGCTCGAATCCGTCTAGCCGGGACGAGGGCAGAGTCATGAAGTTGGCGGACACGTACATCAGCGGAGTGGGAACCTTCGTGCCCCGGACCGTCGTCAGCGTCGCGAAAGCCGTCGCCAAAGGCTGGTATCCAGCCGAGGAGGCCGAGCTGCACAACCTGGCCGGGGCGGCGGTGGCCGGTGACGTGCCGGCCCCGGAGATGGCCCTGCACGCGGCGCGGAGCGCGCTCAAGCGCAGCGGGCGGGCGCAGGCCGATCTGGACCTCCTCCTGTACGCCTCGACCTGGCACCAGGGGCCGGACGGCTGGCCCCCGCACTCCTACCTGCAGCGTCACCTCGTCGGCGGGGACGTCCTGGCCACCGAGGTCCGGCAGGGCTGCAACGGGATGTTCATCGCCCTGGAACTCGCGGCCGGCCACCTGGACGCCGCCCCCGGCCGGCAGGCCGCCCTGCTGGTCGCCGCCGACAACTACGGCACCCCGCTGATGGACCGGTGGCGGATGGGCCCCGGCTACATCGGCGGCGACGCGGCCAGCGCGCTCGTGCTCACCAAGGAGACCGGCTTCGCGCGGCTGACGTCCGTCTGCACGACGACGGTGGCCGAGGCCGAGGAACTGCACCGGGGCAGCGAACCCCTGTTCCCGCCGGGCGTCACGGTCGGGCGCCGGATGAGCTTCGCGACCAGGAACGAGCAGTTCCGGCACCAGGTCATGCCCAAGGGCGAGGCCACCTCGGCGCTGTTCAAGATCCAGCGGGCGTTGATGGAGATCGTCGAGCGCGCGCTGGCCGAGAGCGGGATCGAGGCCCGCGATCTCGCCCGGGTGGCGTTCATGAACTACTCCGAAGAGATCGTCGAACAGCGCTGCATGGCCATGCTCGACCTGCCGATGTCCCGCTCGACCTGGGACTACGGCCGCACCATCGGCCACTGCGGTGCCAGCGACCAGATCCTCTCCCTCGACCACCTGCTGACGACCGGGCAGCTGCGCCCCGGCGACCACATGCTGATGCTCGGCACCGGGCCTGGAGTGACCGTCTCCGGAGCCGTCATCAAGATCATCGACACTCCTCCATGGGTATGAACCGAAGGGAAACCAACGCAGATGGTCGACAGTCCGCGGGTGGAACCAGTGGCGGTGGTCGGGATCGGCTGCCGCCTTCCCGGCGACGCCCGCTCACCGGACGAGTTCTGGGACCTGCTGTGCTCCGGCCGGAACACGACCGGGCCGCTGCCGGCCGAACGCTGGCGCCGGTATGAGAACCGGAGTCCGGAAGACGCCGCCGCGCTGCGCGACGCCGTGCGCCACGGCAGTTTCCTGAGCGACATCGAGGGCTTCGACGCGGAGTTCTTCGGACTGTCGCCCCGCGAGGCCGAGCTGATGGACCCCCAGCAGCGGATCCTGATGGAGACCGCCTGGGAGGCCCTGGAGCACGCCGGCCTGCCGCCGCACCGGCTGGCCGGCACCGACGCCGGGGTGTTCGTCGGCGTCTGCACCGCCGACTACGGCGGCCGTCTGCTGGAGGACCTGCCCCAGATCGAGGCGTGGACCGGCATCGGCGCCGCCACCTGCGCCGTCGCCAACCGCATCTCCTACTCACTCGACCTGCGCGGGCCCAGCATGGCGGTCGACACCGCCTGCTCGGCGTCGCTGGTCGCGCTCCACCTGGCCGCGCAGAGCCTGCGGCTCGGCGAGAGCGACGTCGCCCTCGCCGGCGGCGTCAACCTGCTGGTCACCCCGGGCCAGACCCTCACGCTCGGCACCGCCGGAGCGCTGGCCCCCGACGGGCGGTCCAAGTCGTTCGACGCGTCGGCCGACGGCTACGGACGCGGCGAGGGCTGCGGCGTGGTCGTGCTCAAGCGGCTGTCCGACGCCCAGCGCGACGGCGACCGGATCCTCGCGCTCGTCATCGGCAGCGCCGTGAATCAGGACGGGCACACCAACGGCATCATGGCGCCGTGCGGCGAGGCCCAGGAACACGTGATGGTCAAGGCCTGCCGGCAGGCGGGCGTCGCGCCGTCCACCGTCGACTACATCGAGGCCCACGGCACCGGGACCCGGCTCGGCGACCCGCTGGAGGCGGGGGCGCTCTCCTCCGTGTACGGCACGCCGCGGCCCCCCGGCGACCCGTGCCTCATCGGCTCGGTCAAGTCCAACATCGGTCACCTCGAAGGCGCCGCCGGCATCGCCGGCGTCATCAAGGCGGTCCTCGCCCTCGACCGCGGCGAGATCCCCCCGAGCGTGCTGACCACCCTGAACGAGGCCATCCCATGGGAGGACTCGGGCCTGCGCGTGGTGACCGGGCGATCGGCCTGGCCGGAGCGCGACCACCCGCGCCGGGCGGGCGTCTCCAGCTTCGGCTACGGCGGCACGGTCGCGCACATCGTGCTGGAGCAGGCGCCTCCCGCCCAGGAGGCGCCCGGGGACGAGGTGACGGGGGAGCGGCTGTTCCCCCTGTCGGCCGCGTCGGAGCAGGCGCTGCGGCAGTACGCGGGCAAGCTCGCCGACCACCTGGACAGCGGGCTCGACCTGGCGTCCGCGGGCCACACGCTGGCGCTCCGGCGCACCCACCTGGCCCGCCGCGCCGTCGTGGTCGGGGCGGGCGCGGACGAGCTGGCGGCCGGCCTGCGCAGGCTCGCGGAGGACGTGCCGGCCGAGGCCGTACTCACCGGGGACGTGCTGCCCGAGCCCGGTCCCGGGCCGCTCTGGGTCTTCTCCGGGCAGGGCTGCCAGTGGCGCGGGATGGGGCGGGAGCTGCTCGCCGTGCCGGAGTTCGCGTCCCTGGTCGACGAGGTGGAGCCGATCTTCGCCGAGGAGATCGGCTTCTCTCCCCGGCAGGTCCTGGCCGACGGCGAACTCGACACCATCGACCGCGTCCAGACCATGATCTTCGTGATGCAGCTGGGCCTCGCCAGGCTCTGGAACGCGCACGGGGTCGCGCCGGAGGCCGTCATCGGCCACTCCGTCGGCGAGATCGCGGCGGCGGTGACGGCCGGCGCGATGTCCGTCGCCGACGGCGCCCGCCTGATCTGCCGCCGCTCCCGGCTGCTGCGCCGGGCCGAGGGCAAGGGCGCCATGGTGATGGTCGGCCTGTCCTTCGAGGAGGCGGCCGATCGGCTGGCCGGCCGGACCGACCTGGTGGCCGCGATCGCGTCGGCGCCCGGCTCCACCGTGCTGTCCGGCGACGTCGCCGCCGTCGAGGAGGTGGTGAACGAGTGGCCGGCCGAGGGCATCGTGGTGCGGCGGGTGGCGTCGGACGTCGCCTTCCACAGCCCGCACATGGAGCCCCTGGCCGTCGAGCTGGCCGCCGCCACGGCCGATCTCTCGTTCGGGGCGCCCCGCATCCCCATGTACACGACCGCGCTGGCGGACCCCCGGTCGACGCCGATCCTGGACGGCGCGTACTGGGCGGCGAACCTCCGCGACCCCGTGCGGCTGGCCGCGGCGACGACGGCCGCGGCGCAGGACGGCTACCGCGTGTTCCTGGAGATCTCGCCTCACCCCGTGGTCGCGCACTCCGTCACCGAGACGCTCTCGGAGAACGGGTTCGAGGACGTGTTCGTCGGCACGTCACTGCGCCGCAACCAGCCGGAGGCGGCGACCTTCCTCGTCGCGGTGGGCACGGCGCACTGTCACGGCGTCGACGTGGACTGGAGCCGGCTGCAGCCGACCGGCGGCCTGGCCGACCTGCCGCCGTACGCCTGGCAGCACCGCCGCCACTGGCGCGAGGCGTACGCCGACGACGGCAACCGAGGGCACGACGTGCGCTCCCACACCCTGCTCGGCGCCGCGACCAGCCTCGCGGGCAGCCGGACCCGGATGTGGCGGACCAGCCTGGAGGACGCCAACCGGCCCTACCCGGGCAGCCACGCGCTCAACGGGGTCGAGATCGTGCCCGCCGCCGTGCTGGTCAACACGTTCCTGCACGCGGCCGAGGACGAGGACGTCACGCTCACCGACGTGGAGATGACGCACCCGCTGATGACCGCGGAGCGCAGGCAGGTCCAGGTCGTGCACGAGCCGCCGGCGGTACGGCTCGCGGCCCGCACGCCGGCCGGGCCTGGCGAGCCCGAACCCGCCTGGCTGGTGCACGTCACCGCCGACGTGGCCGCCCCCGGCCAGGTGAAACCCGACGTGCTGCCGGACGCCGGCGATCTCAGCCCGATCGACCCAGGGTTCGTGCACCGGCGGCTGGCCGCCGTCGGCGTGCCCTCGACAGGCTTCGGCTGGACGATCGGGACGCTGCTGGCCGGAGACGGCGCGCTGCGGGCGACGGTACGCACCGGGGAGCCGGGAAGCTGGGCACCGGCGCTGGACGCGGTGATGTCCGTGGCGCCCTGCGTGTTCCCCGGCGACCCGGTGCTGCGCATGGTCGTGCACATCGACGAGGTGGTGCTGACCGGCACGCCGCCCTCGACGGTGATCGTCCACGCGGCCGTGGACCCGGCCGCCGACGACACCGTCCGGGCGCTCCTGGCCGACGTGGACGGCCGGGTGGTGGGACACCTCACGGGACTCCGCTATCCGGTGATCGACGCGCCCGCCCCGGCCGACGAGGATCTCCGGGGACCGGCGGAGTCGTTCGCCGGCCTGGCGCCCGAGGACCTGCGCGAGCGCGTCCTGCCCGAGATCCGCGCGGAGATCGCGGCCGTGATGAGGACGGCCCCCGAGGACCTGGCGATCCGGCGTCCCCTCGTCGAGCAGGGGCTGGACTCGGTGATGACCGTCATGGTCAGGCGGCGCCTGGAGAAGCGCTTCGGCCGCCGTCTCCCCGCGACCCTGCTGTGGCAGCAGCCCACCATCTCCGCGATCGCGGACCACCTGGTGGAGCTGCTCGCGACTCCGGTCCCGGCGGCGGAGACCGCTCCTGAGAGCATGCCCGCGATCGGGGGGTGAGACCGCCGCCTCACCGTGCGCCGGAGGGCGAGCCGTCGGGATTCGTCAAGCTCTGAGTCCGGCGTGTCCATCGAGCCCGGCACCCCTGACGAGGAGGTGCCGGGCTGCGCCCCCGGCCGGCCTGTGCTCGTCAGCGTGACGGTTCCGTGGGCTCACCCGACCCGGCGAACCGGCGCAGGGCGTCCAGTCCCGACAGGCCGTAGACGTCCTCCACCGCGTCGGCCAGCAGGTGGCAGGCCCTGAACCGGTCGAGCGGCGTGAGCCCGAGCCGGGTCAGGTGCAGGTACGTGTAGTTGAGCAGCACCCGGTAGCGCAGGAAGCGCGGGTCGGTGAAGACCGCCGCGTGGTAGGCCGGGTTCTCGTAGATCAGGCGTTGCAGCTCGTTCGGCTCGTGGTGGGGAGCGGGCGGGTCACCGGGCCTCGCCCGGAGCGCCTCGCCCGGCTCGAACGTCGGCTGGACCAGCCGGCCGCTGTCCAGCAGCGTTCCGGCCCGTCGCCGGTAGTCCTCCAGCAGCGCCGCCCACTCGCGTACGAACGCCACGGGCGGCGCGGCGGGGTCGTCCAGGGCGGCGACGACGTCCCGCACCCGCTCGGTGAGCGCGGCCCGCCGTTCCCGGAAGCCCCGCTCGAAAGCGGCGCGGACGCCTTCGGGGTCGGCCGCCCACGTGATGAAGCCCTCCGCGTGCATCCGGTACGACAGGTAGCTCCGCGTGATGTGCTGCGAAGTGTGCGCGACGGTCAGCATGAGGCTCAGCGCGAGCCCGGTCCTGCTGTCACGGCCGGCACGCACGTGCTCCAGCATGCCGAACAGCAGCGGGGTGGCATCGGCGTAGAACGCGGTGAGCAGGCCCACCGCCTCGTCGCTGCCGAGCACGTGCCGGCGGGAGTCGTACGGCGCGTCGTGGATGGAGTTGTCCGGCGGCCACGGCGTGAGCGGCCCGTGCTCCTGCTCCCGCATGGCGAGCAGGCGGTGCCTGGCCAGGCTCGCGGCCGGGTCGAGCGCGGCCGTCGAGGGGTGTGCGCGCAGGTAGGCTCCGATGACCTCGTCCACCCGCGGGCGCACGACCCCCTCCCAGACGGCCGGCGCCGCCTTGACGTTGATCCGCAGGTGCGGGCCCTGCCGCCAATGGCGCAGCACGTACGCCGCCTCGATCTGACCGCGAAGCCCGTCGAACAGCGGCCGCACGGCATCCAGCAGCAGGCCGTCCTTGTCCGCCGCGTGGTAGTAGACGTGCACGCAGTGCCAGGTGGGAGCGTCGGACACGGTCAAGGGGGTCACCTCCGGGAGTCGGCGAGTCCGGCGAGGGCGCGGACCGCCAGGTACGACACGTGGCGCTCGGTCCCGGCACGCAGCCCCAGCCGGTTGTGGAACAGGTGGACGCAGCGCATCAGGATCAGCGACACCGTGCGCCGCTCCGGCGGCGCGGCCAGGGCGAGCAGCGCGTGCGGCGAGCCCGAGTCCCGCGGCGCGCACCGGCCGGCGGCGTGCAGGGCGGCGAGCTCGTCGCGGAGCGCGCACACCGATGCCGCCCACGTGGCCAGCAGGTCGCCGCCGGAGCCGGGCGTGTCCCACAGCCTGCGCGTCTGGGCGAGGAGAGCGCCTTCGCGGCGCCGCCAATCCTCCGCGCTGACGGACTCGTCACTCACCGCTCGCGCTTGGCCGGCGCCGGCGGCGAGGCGGTGGGTGGTGCGGTCCTCTCGTGCCTGGCGGGCGGTGGCGAGGCGGTGGGCGGCGGCGGGCAGGTCCGGCTCGCACGCGGCGGCCGCGACGGTCAGCGCGGCCAGCCCGATCGCCGCGCGCCGGGCCATCTCCGTACCGGCGCGCAGCACGTCCAGGGCGAGCCGGCTCGACTCCGCGAAGTGCCGTTCGGCGGCGGCGACGCAGGCGGCGTCCCCGTACGCCTCGTATTCCGGCCGGTAGCCGATGAACGCCACCGAGCCGGCGGGACGCAGCCGCTCGTCGTAGGACGTGCGCCGCTCGCCCGCCGCCATGGCGGCCGCGAACGCGCGGTAGGCCGCCGCGTCGACCGGCGGCGACGGGTGGGCGGCGAAGTGCGCCGCCGCCCGCTCGCGCACCAGGTCATGGACGCGCGGTGCCCGCGCCGGGTCCGGCACCTCCAGCCGCAGCCGCACGTGCTGACCGCCCTCCCAGTAGCGCAGGAAGAACGCGCGGCGCACGGTGCCGTCCGCTGCCAGTTCCCGCGTCACCGGGTCCACCACGTCGTTGATCAGCGGGTCGAGGTCGCCGGAATGGAACAGGTGCGCGCCGATCCAGCGGCTGCCGGCGTCCGTCATCGGCCCGGCCGCGCGGAGAGCTGGACGACGTACTCGGTGACCCGGCGGCCGGGGCCGTAGCGGGGCGCTTGGGAGGGATCGGGCAGGGCCTCCTCGATCACCAGCAGCGCGCCGGGGTCGCGCAGCGCGCGCAGGAACCCGTTCAGCAGCAGCATGTCGGTGACGTCCACGTACATCGGCTTGCGGTCCTTGCTCAGCAGCCCCACCAGCAGGCCGTCCCGCAGGTCCACCACCCGGGCGAAGAACCGGCGGGGCACCTCGTGCAGCGCCAGCCACTCGGCGAGCCTGGGGAGGTACGAGGCCTCGCCCTCGCCCTTGGCCGGCACCGGGAAGGTGCCTGCCCGGAGCCGCCACACCGCCCGGGCGAACGTGACCCGCCCGAGGTCCATCCGCGGCCACCGTTCCACCTCGCCCTCGCCCGGCACCTCGCTCCGGGTGCGGAACACCCAGCCGGGCACCATCGCCGTGGACGGCTCCCCGAACGTCCGCACCAGGAACTGCAACCACGGCGGCAGCCAGTACTGGGCGGTCATGCCCAGGTGGACCGGCCGGACCGGGCGGCCCGCGCCGTCGAACAGGGTCAGCCTGTCGCATCCGGGGTCGTAGCCGACGGTGAGCTCCGCCGGCGAGACGCGCGGGAGGTGCGCGTCCGGGGCGGTGAAGGGGTGGTCGAGGGCGAGGTCGGCCGCGGCCGGACGGGCGTTGAGGCCGCCGCCGACGAGTCCGCGGAACTCGGCCACCAGGACGTCGCCCTGCGCGGCGCGGAGTTCGCCGGCGGGCGGCGCGTCACCGCCGGCGAGGACGACCAGCCGGTGCAGCCGCGACAGGCCGCGCCCGTACCCGGCGGAGATGGAGTTGACGACCGCGCGCAGGGCGCCCGGTCCCGGCACGGCCTGCAGGTAGCAGCAGATCGACCCGGGGGGCCGGACGAAACTCGGCCAGTCGCCGGCCATCTCGGCCAGGCGGGCGGCCGTGAGGTCGACCACCGGCCCCGGCTCCCGCGCGCCGGTCTGTTCCCAGAAGCTCCGCCGCAGTCCGGTGAGCCGTACCAAGCCGGGCGGCGGCTCGGCGTCCGGCACCTCCCGCGTGCCCGCCACCGGGTCGCGCAGCATGCCGCGCAGCAGCGCTCCGCTCCCGCCCGGCGCCTCCTGGTGTATCTCGCGGTAGAACGTCAGTGCGGGGATCCGGCCGCCGGGGCCGTGCCGGTCCAGGAAGAACGCGGCGGCGGCGATCTTGACGGGCAGGTCGGGGTCGAACAGGCCGAGCAGCCCGCGCAGCGCGTCGAGGTCGTCGCACACGTCGCGCCAGGCCGGCGCGCTCAGCCGTCCCGCGACGCCGGGGATGACGGCGCTGTGCCAGAGCAGGTTCTTGTCCGGCAGCGACGGCCCCGGCGGCAGCACTTCCCGCAGCGCTTCCCGTACGACCGCGGACGCCTTCTCGTCGCCGGGCCGGGTGACGCCGTCGCGCAGGGCCGCCGCGACCCGGCCGACAGCTCGCGTGTACGGCGCCGGGCCGTCCTCCGCCAGCCACGACGCCAGCCGGCCCACCGGGTCGTGGCCTTGCTCGTCGTACGGCGCGACGAACTCCAGCAGCCCCGCGTCGGCCAGCGGCTCGATCCCGGGGGCGGCGGCCAGGGTGGGGCAAGGGTGCCCGCGCACCCAGTCGAGGGCCTCCCGGACCGCCGGGCTCGACGGCACCGCGGACAGCGGCTCGCCGTGACCGGCTCCGAGGAACCAGATCCGGTCGCCGTCGTCGGCCGCGGTCGGGTTGACGCGGAGCCGGGCGCGCTCCCGTACGCGCCGATGCCGGGTGAGCGCCGCCCACAGCGGGCGCAGGACCGCCCGATCCAGCTCGACCACCAGGCGCCAGGCGGGTTCGCCGCCGGTCGCCGGCGCGGGGCCGTCCGCCTCCCACCGGCCCAGGCCGCTGAGCGTGAACGTGGCGTACGGGCTGGTCTTGACGGTCGCCCGGGCGAGATAGCGGGCCAGCCGCAGCAGCTCCTGCCGTTCCGGCCGGCGGTCGGCGGGGCCGGCGAGCCAGGCGTCGAGGCGTCCGGCCAGCACCGGGCTGCCCTGGGCCAGGCCGTGCCGGAAACCGGCGTCGGACACCGCCTCGCGGAGCAGCGCCGTCTTCTCCCGCGACTCCTCTGCCAGGGCGGCGGGCAGCGCCGCGCGCAACTCGTCCGCGCGGCGCCGCAGGGCGGTCCACGCGCCGACGCGGGCGGTCAGGTCGGCGGGGAGGGCCGCCAGCGCGTCGGCGGTCGCGGCCCCGCCGCTCAGGCGGCGTCCGGAGAACACCGCGCGCCGTAGCGCCACCAGCCCGGACCGGGCCGGACCGGGCGCGGTGCCGCCGATCACGTCGTGCAGCGGATCGGACAGGTCCGCGCCCTCCCGCCGCAACCAGGCGGAGACGTTCACCAGCTCGTCCACCAGCCGCCACGTCCGGGTGCAGCGCATCCGGTCCAGCCCGGCCACCGGCAGCGCCGCGACGCGGACAGCGAGGACGGGCGAGACGGCATAATCGGGATCAGCGAGCCTTGCCAGGTCGCCGTCCCCGGTGACGGGGACGGCGTGCGTCACATCGGTCAATCGAACGCGCTCCTCGTGAGGGTTCGCCAGGGGCCGAGGGCGCCCACGGCACGGGCGCCCTCGGCCCTGCTCGTCATACCGGTGACCCGGGGGTCACCGGCGGGCCGACGCCTCCGGCGTCACGCCTCCGGAGCCCAGCAGCTGGTGGCCGTCAGGTAGGACGAGCAGTAGCCCAAGGCGGAGGAGGCGCCGGTCTCGATGGCGCCGTGGCCCTCCACCACGAGGGAGTCGGCCGACACGACCTCAATGGAGTCGACGTCCAGGCCGCGCAGGTCGAGCTTGAGGTTCTCAGCGGACATGTGCTTCTCCTTCTGATTACGATCAAAGGTGATCTGTACGGGTCAGGCTCTCGTCGGAGCGGGGCATCACCTCCTCGTGCACAACGGCCGGCATGGGGCGGGCCACCAGGGGCCCGCCGGTCGGGGGAGTGCCCAGCAGCAGGAAGGACAGGCTCCGCAAGGGGGTTCCGGCGAGGCCGAGCACCTCGTCGGTGGTCTCGTTGGCGCCGTCGGAGTGGATGCGCGCGGCCAGGCCCAGCGCGGTGGCGGCCAGCGTGGCCCGCTGGACGACCAGGCCCGCCTCCATCTGTTGCATGCGATACCAGCGGTCCCCGAACAGGCGCGCGCCCGCGACCGGGTCGCCCGCGGGGACCAGCGCGGCGGCGGCCCCGCGCAGCGCCACCCGGGTGTTGGCCAGCAGCCGCCCCGTGGCCACCTCGTCCACCCGCTCGGCGCCGGCCAGCTCGTGGAGCGTCCGCCGGGCCGGGTCGTACCAGTAGGCGCCCCGCGGCAGGCCCTGCACCCGCAAGGCCAGCAGGCACAGCGCGGTCGCGGCCGGCCCTGTCTCGGCGCCCGGCAGGTCGGCCGGGTAGCCCTCGCCCGCCGCGGCCAGCACGGCGCCGAGGGCCGCGCCCCTGAGGGGCACCGGCCGGTAGCCGGCCAGCGGGGACGTGCGGCGAGACGCTCCTGTGCCGGCGCGGATCCCGGTCGCGGGCTCAGGAGCCGGGAAGGCCCGGCCCGCCCGCGCCGGCGGCCGTGGCCGCAGCGCCTCCGCCGGCTCCGGCGAGCCCGTGGGGGAGGCGGCGGAGCAGGCTCGGTGCAGGGCCGCGGCGAGGCCGTCAGGCATGGGCTTGGGCAGCGGCGTGCTCTCGCCGGCCACCGGGCGCTCGATCAGCTCGCGGGCGGACGGGGTGGCGTCCGGGCGCCCCGCACCGCCGGGTGGCAGGGTCAGCGTGAGCACGGCCAGCGCGGCCTCCCGGGCGCCGTCGAGCCCGAGGAGCCGGTCCACCTCACCGTCCGGGAACCGCAGCCAGGCCCGGCACGGCAGCCCCAGCCGCCCGCCGGCGGCCAGCGCCTGGGCGACGAGCACGCCGGTCTCCTGGCAGATCAGGCGGTAGCCGAAGTCGCCGTACTTGAACATCGACCGCCAGAACACCGCAGACAGGACGATCGCCACGTCCGCCGCCGGACCGTCCGCGAGCAGGCCGGCCAGTGCCCCGGTGTGGTCGCCGCCGCGCACGCGCTCCAGCACGTGGTGCACCGGATCGTAGTGGTACAGGGCGGCCGGCAGGCCGGGCGGGCGCGGCTCGCCCGCGGCCACGTACGCCTCGATCGCGTACAACCCTCCGCCCGACGGCGCCGGCCGGCCGGTGAGGAGCATGGGCGGCCGCCCCGCGGGTTCGCCGCCGTCGTCGAGCTGATGGCACCAGACGAGCCTGGTCATGCCGAGCAGGTCCCGCAGCAGCTCGCCGATCCGGCCGAGGGCCGAGCCGTCGCCGGACTCCCAGGGGAGCCGCGTCCGTACGGCGCCCGGGTAGCGCTTGTGCCTGGTCGGCGCGCCGCCCCAGTCGATGGACAGCGGTCCCCGGTTCCGCATCGCGGCCAGGTAGCGGCGGGTGGCCGCGCCGGCCTCGCTCGCCGCCGTGGTCGGGTGCATACGGGTCCGCCTCGCTTCCTTCGTCGTGCCGGTGGTGACCGGGGTCAGGGGAACGGATGAGGATAGGGATTCAGCTCTTCGGACCCCAGGTCGCGGTCCCGGTGACCGAGGAGCCGCGGCAGGCTCAGCAACCGGGGCAGGCCGTGGACGCGCCGGTAGCGGTGACCGAACGTCATGGGCGCCGTACCCGGCACGATCACCTTCGCGGCGGACATGCCGCACGCCTTCGCCTCGGGCGAGGTGATGTCGACGGCGATCACGTCGAGGCCGCCGGCCAGGAAGCGTCCCGCCAGCTCGGCCACGTCCGCGCGGAGGTCGTCGTGCGCGGGCCACCCCGCACGGGCCGTCACCTCGGCGACGGTCAGCGTGGGCCCGTCCAGCGGCAGGAAGCCCAGCCGGTCGAACGCGTCCGGGTGGGCGTAGGCCAGGGGATGGTGCTCCAGCAGCCGCACCTGCTCGGGGTCGGCCGCCAGCCGGGCCGACGACGCCGGGTCGTAGCGGTCGACGTGGCCTGCCAGCATCGGGCCCAGGTCCTCCAGCGCCCGGCGGAGCGCCCGCTGCGGCACCAGGTGGGAGGCGGAGCCGCACAGCACGCGCGGCCGGTCCGGCCGGTCCAGCGCGTCGACGGCCATCACCCAGAACACCGGCACCCGCTGCTCCATCAGCGCGGCGAACGCGTGCACGTCGTAGCCGAGCCGGTCGCGTACCCGCTGGGCGAGCATCGGGATGCGGCGGTCGGAGGCCGAGCCGAGGTCCACCCGCGGAATGGGCATCCGGGCATACCAGGTGGCCAGGGCCGCGTCCCGCTCGGCCACCTCCAGCAGGCCGTACAGGATCGCCTCGGCCGGGTGGCCGCCCAGGGCACAGCCGTTGGAGCACTCGTAGGCGAATCCGAGGTCGTCCGCCGGGCGGGGGCCGAAGAAGGCGTAGCTCTCCGGCACCAGCACCGGCGCGTCCCGTGCGAACGAGTACGCCCACACCCACGAGGTGGGCCGATCCGGACGGAAGCGGGTGAACAGGAAGCCGGGCCGGTCGTACCAGTCGTCCGGATAGAGGCCCAGCGTGCGCGGGTCGAGCGCGTCGCCGGCGATGTCGTCGTAGGCGGCGCGCACGACGGTCCGCCGGCCGCGCGGGGCGATGCCGGCGATCCGTTCCAGCGCCTCGGCGACGGCGGTGGCCCGCGCGGACGCGAAGTCGCCGCTGCGGCCGTAGCCGTGGTGGCTCTCGTGCTCGGTGCGAGCCGGGCTGAGCCGCGCCACCGCGAGCGGGCCGCCGCCGCGCTCCTGCGCGACCAGAGCCTGCACGGTGCCGGTCTCCGGGTCGACGAACCGCTGTTCCCACTCCGCCGCCCGGTGGCCGATGCCGCTGACCCGGAAGGTCGCGGGGTCCGGCTTGGGCGCGGGACGGGGGACGTACCGAGCCGCGTGCGGTCCGTCGTCGGGCCGCACGCCGCAGTCGGGGCAGAACGGGTCGGGAAGGAACGGGTGGTGGCGTACTTCGGCGTTCGGCAGGCGGACCTTCAGCAGCGCGCCGGCGGTCCGCGCGGAACCGGGGTCACGCCGCAGCCGGCGCACCTCGTCGGCGACCAGCGCGGCGACGGCGCGCGTGACGAGCGGTGTGAGCAGCGCGCTGGGCCGGGAGCCGAGGTCCGCGCCCCACCGGGCGCGCAGCCTGTCGCGAGCCACCGCGTCCGGCCGGTTGCCCGCGCGTCTCCGTTCCACACAGGTCGGGCAGCCGGGCAGGGGCGGGCGCGCGGCCGGGCCCACCAGCGCCCAGCCCGCCTCCACGCGCACCGGCAGCCACGACGCGCCGCTCTCGGCCGCGCGTCGCGCCACTCCCGGGTACGGCCGCACGTCGTCGGCGTCGCTCGCGACCACGATCACGGGACCGGTGGCCGAGGCGAGGGCCGCGCGGATGGCCGCGTACAGGCGGCCCTCACCCAGAACGGTCACCGGGTCCGCGTACGCGGTGACGGCGGCCTCAGTCATCGAGCAGCGCGACGTGGGTGACGAAGGGGAGCAGCCGGGCGGCCTCGGGGTCGCCGTCGAGTGGCACCGCCACCGGCACCTTGCCCAGGCGGCGCAGCCCCCGGGCCATCCTCCGTACGGCCTCGGAGGGGTCGCCGTCCGGCGGCCAGAAGGGACGGGCCTCGGCGTACGCGGGCTGCCCGGCGGTCCGCGACTGCCAGCGGAGCAGCAGCCGCTCCAGGCCGTCGCGCAGCGCCGCCGGGGCGGTGGCGGCGACGGACACGATCGGGTCCTGGCCGGGGACGGTGAGGGAGATCGCGGGCACGCCGAGAACGGCCGTGTGATCGCTCACCTCCGGCGTTTCACCGGCCAGGACGAGCTGGCGCAGCAAGGCCTCCGCGATCGGATCTTCCGTGGGACCCACCGGCGCGCCCCTCCCGTCCGCCTCCAGAGTGCCCGCCAGCAGGTGCTCGCACCGGGCTCGCAGACCGGCGGCCAGCGCCTCCGGCCAGCTCAGCCCGGCACCGGTGCCCACCGGAGGGCACGGCGTGCCGAAACCGGTGAGCCGGAGATCGGACACCGGCACAGGAAGAGGCCGGCCCTCCGGCAGTTCCACGCCCCATATCGTCGCTTCCGGGTCGGCACTCGGGTCGACGGTGAGCAGACCGTACGTGGCGAGTGCGGCGAGCAGGCAGCGGAGCCGGGCCGTCCGCTGGTCCGGTCCCCAGCCGAACACCTGCGGAGGCGGCGCCCAGCCGGGCAGCGCCCCGAACGGGTCCGAGACGGTCGCCCCGCACACCGCCAGCGGCGACTGGGCCAGCGCCTGCTCGTCCAGCATGCCGAGGAGGCCCAGGCGCGAGCCGACCAGCTCGGGGGTGCGGCCGAGCAGGCTCTCCGCCTCGATGGGCGTGGCCGTCGCCAGCACCGCGGCCCGGTCCCCGATCGCCTCCGGGCCTCCGCCAGGACGGGTGCCCGCACGTGGACGGGCCAGGAAGCGGTGCGGGAGCGTGTCGAGATTGCGCAGGTCGACCCGGGTGAGCAGGCGCTCCCGGTCCGTGTCGAGCCCGGTCACCTGGGAGAAGCAGGCGAGCGCCAGCATGGCGGCGACGACCTTCGGCACCGGTCCTGTCAGCCAGTCCTCGTTCGACGACGCCGGGGCCGCGGCGGGCAGCGCGGCCAGCCGGTGCCAACCGGACTCCGCGGCTGTCACCGAGGGCCGTCCCACCCTGCTGAGCCAGACCTCCGCAGGACCGGCGAGAGCCTGGCCCAGCACGACGTCGCCCGCCTCGGCCAGGCGGGCCGTCGCCACCAGGTCGTCGAGGTCCGCGCTGACCTGGAGCACGACGTCGGCGTCCCCGGCGACGGCCCGGACGAGCGCGTCGCCGGCGGGAGAGAGCGCCCGGATCTCCTGGCGGGGATCGCGCCGGACGGCCTCGGCCGCCCGGCCGGCCGCCGCGGCGTCGGGACAGATCACGGCGACGTACCGCCACCCTGAACCGACACACGCCTCCACCAGCGCCTCCAGCAGCGGGCCTGCCCCGGCCAGCACCAGGCGGGCGCTGCGGATCCGCTCGAATCGCGCCTCCGGCGAATCCAGGGCGTAACCGATGAAGGCGATCTCTTCCGCGTACGCGCGCAGCTCCGCGCCGGTCAGTCCGTGTGGCCGCGCCTGCCGGTCATCCACCACGAACCGGTGTTCGGCGAGCCGGCCCACGAGGCTCTCGACCATGGCCTGCTTGTCGGCGGAGAGGTTCGACGTGAGCTCGTCCAGGGTGTGCCGGCCGGTCAGCGCGGGCGCCAGCCTGCCGAGCCAGGCGTACGCGTGCCGTCCGCGCAGCGTGCACGCACCGTAGTCACTGTGCACGTAGGCCCCGTCGGGGCATTCGACGAACCGGACGTCGTCGCGTAGTCGTGGTCTCATCGCCGCATCAGTGTTTGGGAGCGCTCCCATGAGCGAAATGCTACGAACTGACGTCCTATATGTAAACCCGAAATCGGCCCTATCATGCAGCGCCTATCGTGGCTATAATCACGGGATTCTCGCATATTCATAACGGAATGCCCACATTCAGTGATGGGAGCCCGCGTTTCTCGCCATTTCGTCGGCATGGAGCGCACCGCGTTCCGCGAGGCATCCCGTCCCTTGACGGATCAGCGTCGTCCGCCCTGGACAGGTCATACCGGGGTGCCTGAGCCGGCCGTTCCCGGCTCGGTTACTCTCGGCGCGTCGCTCTGCGATCAGGTCAGAGCGCGACCGGACTCGGGAGATGCCAACGTATGCATGAGCCATCGGAGCGGACTGACGGATCGCCCGTCCGGATCGGCGCGCTCGCCCCGCTGACCCGGCCCGGCTGGACCGAGGCGGGCCGGCACCTGCTCGCCGGACTCGAACTGGCCGCCCGCGAGGTCAACGACGCCGGCGGGATCGCGGGAAGGCCGCTCGAACTGCTGGTACGAGACACCGCCGCTGATCCCCACAGGGCGGAGGCGGCCGTGGAAGAGCTGGCCCGCCTGGGCGTGGCCGCCGTGGCGGGGGAGTACCACAGCGTCGTCGCCCGCGCCGCCGCCGCCCAGGCCGACGCACTCGGCGTGCCGTACCTCTGCTCGTCAGCGGTCCTCGACGCGCTCACCGAGCAGCCGACGGACCGGGTCGCGCGCCTGGCCCCGGCGCAGTCCCGCGGCTGGCGCATCTACGCGGACTTCCTCCTCAGCGGGGGCCACCGCCGCGTCGCCGTGGCGGCCGAGCCGAGTGTCTACTGGGCCTCCGGGACCCGCATCCTGCGGGACCACCTCGCCGAGCACGGAGGCACCGTCGTCGAGCTCGACGCGCGCGCGGCCGTGTGCGACGAACTCGCCGGCAGTGGTGCGACAGCCCTCCTTCTTCTCGCCGGTTCCCCGGAGCCCGCGGTGCCGATCGTCAAGGCCGTCCGCAGCGACCGGCGCCTCGCCGAGATCATGATCGGCGCTCCGGCCGGGCAGCCGGAGTTCGCCGGCTGGGCCGCGTCGCTGGGCGGCGACGGCGCCGCGATCCCGTTCCTGCGCTACCTGCCCGAACGCCTCGGCCCACTCGGCGCGCGCGTCGGGACGGCCCTGCGTGAACGGCTGGCCGAGGCGCCCTCCTTCGTCGCCTTCGAGGGCTACGACACGGTCACCGTCCTCGCCGAGGTGCTGCGCACGGGCGGATCCTGGTCCAGCGTCGCGGTCGAAGGCACCCGCGGGGAGATCCGGTTCTCCCGCACCCCGGGCATCAGCGTCTGGCAGTGGGCTTGGCCCCCGATCCAGGTCGCCGACCGAGACCCCGCCGAACCCGATCGCTTCCGGATCCTGCACACCGGCTGAAGACCGCCGAGCGTGGCAACACGGCTGGCAAAGACCGGTCATGGAGGTTGTCGAGTCTCCGGGCCCAACGGATAGTCGAGGGTGTCAGGCCTGTCCCCGTACCCCGAGGAGAAGCATGGACGGATCGGCCACCCGCGATCGGCGCCGCACGGGCACGGTGCGGCGCCTCTTATCGGCGACCGTCGGACTCATCGCGATGGTCTTCCTCGTCGCCCCGCCCGCCGGCGCCCTGGCGCTGCCCACCCCCGCGCAGCTGGTCTCGAACCTCGACCTCGAGTGCTTCAAGACCAGCCCCTACCAGCCGCCGGCCGTCGGGCTGGCGCTGCGGCACATCAACCCGGTGCTCGTCGGCCTGCCCATCGAGCAGGTCTCCCTCGGCGCGCGTGACCAGCTCTGCGTCCCGGTCGCCAAGAACGACGTGATCCCGCCGGACGGCGTGCTCGACTTCGTCCGGTACGTCGACCTGTCGTGTTACCGGGTCACCGGGTCCTCGATGGACAAGTCGCTCGTGCTCAGCCATCTCAACCGCGTCCTGAGTGACCTGCCCCGCAAGCAGGTCCTGCTGAACCGGCCGGAGCAGCTGTGCGTCCCGGTCGCCAAGAACGGCGTGCTGCCCCCGGCGGAGGTGCTCCGGGTCGTCAGGCACATCGACCTCCTCTGCTACGGCGCCACCCCGAACGTCCCGATGAACAGGCCGCTGGCGCTCCGGCAGCTCAACCCCGTGCTCGTCGGCAAGATCCCGCCGGCCGACGTACGGGTGGGCTACTCGCGCCAGCTCTGCGTGCCGGTGTACAAGGGCGGGGACAACATCCCGCCCGAGGTCATGGATCTCGTCAGATGGATCGACCTGGAGAAGTACGACATCACGGCGCGTGAGATGGCGCCCGTCGACCTGACCCTGCGGCACCTCAACCCGGTGCTCGCCCGCCTTCCCGAGGAGAAGGCGACGCTCACCGCCGCGGTCCAGCTCGGCGTCCCCGTCGCCAAGGACGGCCGGATACCGCCCGGCTGAGCGACAGCTGACGAGCCTGCCGGTTCTCCCATGGGCGCCGGCAGGCTCACGTGTGCTTGCGGCGCTTGTAGTGGCGGGCGACGCGGACGCGGTTGCCGCAGCGGGCCGCCGAGCACCAGCGGCGGCGCGGGTGGGCGGGCAGGAACAGCATGACGCAGTCGGCGGCGTCACACTGGCGCACCGTGGCGACCGCCGGGTCCGCCAGCAGGCCGGCCGCGCCCTCGGCCAGCCACGTCGTCAGGCGCGCGCCGGGGGTGCCGGTGCGGCGGTGGGTGGCCGTGACGGTCTCGCCGTTCCAGGTCAGCTCGCTGATGGCGGGCGCGGCACGCTGGGCCCGGTTGACGGCTTCGAGGTCGGCGGCCGGTGGCCGGGTCCCGGCACGGACGTGCTCCAGGGCGCGCGCGATGTGCTCGCGGAGTTCGCGTACGGCGGCCAGGTCGGCGGCGGTGAACTCGGTGGCGAGGAGCTCCCGCGCCTCGGCGAACCGGTCGGCCTGCAGGCCCAGCCATGCGCGCAGGTCGCCGGGCGTGGTCAGCAGGTCGCCGGTGGCCGGGCGGGTGTTGACCAGGTCCAGGGCGAGGGGTTCACCGGTCAGGGGGCCGAGCTCACTCATGCCCTAATGCTATCTCCGTGCTTTGACACGTTAGATCGCTGATCGCTATAACTAATGTGTCTTCTGCGATGAAAGGCATTAGCCATGACGTTCCCCGCGCTCGCCCGCACCGTCCACCGCCACCTCGACGTCGACGGCGTCCGCGTCTTCTACCGCGAGTCGCTGCCCGAGCGGGCCGACGCGCCCGTCCTGCTGCTCCTGCACGGCTTCCCGTCGGCCTCGCACCAGTTCCGCCGCCTCATCGACGTGCTGGGCGCCCGCCACCGGCTGATCGCGCCCGACTACCCCGGTTTCGGGCACACCGAGGCCCCGGCCGGCTTCACCTACGCCTTCGACCGGCTCGCCGACGTCACCGAGGGCTTCGTCCGGAAGCTCGGCCTGACCCGCTTCGTGATGTACGTCTTCGACTTCGGCGCACCCGTCGGCTTCCGGCTCGCCGAGCGGCACCCGGAGTGGATCGCGGGCCTCGTCGTGCAGAACGGCAACGTCTACGAGGAGGGCCTGTCCGCCGGAGCCCGCGACTTCATCGCGCTGCGCCCTGACCGGCCCGGCGCCGAGGACACCGTCCGCGACCTGCTCACCCTGCCCGGCACCCGCGGCCAGTACGAGACCGGCGTCGCCGACCCCGAACTCGTCGCCCCCGAGGGCTGGACCCTCGACCAGCACTTCCTCGACCTGCCCGGCCGCAAGGAGGCCCAGGTCGCGCTCGCCTTCGACTACCACACCAACGTCGAGCGGTACCCCGCCTGGCAGGAGTGGCTGCGCACGCACACCCCGCCCACCCTCATCACCTGGGGCGCGAACGACCCGTTCTTCCCCGAGCCCGGCGCCCGCGCCTACCTGCGCGACCTGCCCGGCGCGGAACTCCACGTCCTCGACACCGGCCACTTCGCCCTTGAGGACCGCCTGCCGGAGATCGCCCCGCTCGTCGCCGGCTTCCTGGAGCGGGTGTGGGACCGAGGGCCGAGTTGACCGCCGGCACCACGCTTCCAGTGGCCGGCTCGCGACGCCCCACTATGATCGGCGGCATGGCGCTGCGACTCATCCAGGTGAACTTCAAGGCCCGGGACGACTCGGCGCTCGGCCGGTTCTGGGCAGAGGCGCTCGGCTGGAACGTCTCCAGCGAGGCGCCCGGCGTGACCAACCTCGAACCCGAGGGCTTCGCCTGGCCGGACCCCGACGCCTTCTACGTCGACCTCGTCACCGTCCCGGACCCCGAGACGGTGAAGTACCGCGTACACCTCGACCTCGCCACCACCTCCGCCGCCCACCAGGCCGAGCTGGTCGCGCGCCTGCAGGAGCTCGGCGCGACGCCCGCCGACGTGGGTCAGGGCGACGTCCCGTGGACAGTCCTGGCCGACCCGGAGGGCAACGTGTTCTGCGTGCTGGAGCCCCGGGAGATCTACCGGGACACCGGGCCGATCGCCGCGGTGGTGGTCGACTGCGAGGATCCGCGCGCCATGGCCCGCTTCTGGGACGAGGCGCTGGACTGGACCCTGCACGAGGTGACCGACGACCACGCGCGGCTCCGCTCCGCCAAGGGCGTCGGCCCGTACCTGGAGTTCCTCCGTACGCCCGGTGCGAAGACCGGGCGTAACCGCATCCACCTCGACCTGCTGCCACACCCCGTCGAAGACCAGGAGGCGGAGGTGGCCCGGCTCAAAACTCTGGGCGCCACCGCCGCCGACGTCGGCCAGGGCGACGCCCCGTGGAAGGTCCTGGCCGACCCGGAGGGCAACGAGTTCTGCGTCCTCGGCCGGGGCTGACGCGGGAAGGCTGCTGGAAGCGGGGCCCACGGATTGTGAGTCGGCTCTTCGACAACGCTCAGTTCCTACCAGTTCTTCCGCAGCATGGTGAAGGAGTTCGACGACCCACCCGCGGCCGGCATGTCTACGACGAATACTGGAAGCCGATCCAGGACCAGGTGGACGCCAAGGCCATGGAACAATTGATGTACCTGGTGCTGGTCCTGCGGGAGGGTGGCGAAGCCCAATACAACGCCGTCTACCGGGGGCATCAGCAGTTGCTTCTGGCACTGTCCGGGGATGAGAGGCGAATCGAGTCGTACGTCCGGGATCTGCACCGTCGCGCGCGGCATCTCAAACAGATCCTCTTCCCCCCGGAGGATTTCCCGTTCGCGGGGCGGCTGCGCTTCCTCAAGGAATGGCAGGCGTCCACGGCCTACCCGCTGGTGATGCGCCTGCTCGAGTTGCGGGAGGACGACCACATCGGCGATGAGGAGGTGGGCGAGGCGCTGGCCTACGTCGAGAGCTTCCTCGTGCGCCGCCTGATCGCCGGGGTCGCCACGGGCAACCTCAACCGCATCTTCCAACGGCTCGCCGTGCAACTGGGCGCCGAGGAGGAAGTGCCGCACGCGGTGCGTGTCGCGCTGTCACCGGCCAGGCTGTACTGGCCTTCGGATGAGCAGCTGCGGGAGGAGATTCGCAGCCGCGCCTTCTACTGGCAAGGGCGTACGGTTCAGCAGAAGCTGATTCTGCGGCGTATCGAGGAGTCGCTGGGCAGCAAGGAGCGGGTGGACCTGGCCGACAAGCGCATCACCATCGAGCACGTCCTGCCGCAGTCCATGACCACCGACTGGCTGGGCGAGCTCTCCCACGAGGGAGACGACGCCGACCTCCTGCACCGGCAGCTCGTGCACACCCTGGGCAATCTCACGCTCAGCGGCTACAACTCGGAGCTGAGCAACAACTCCTTCGCCGCCAAGCGCAAGCAGCTGGGGCAGAGCGGCCTGGTCATGAACCAGGAGATCGCCGCCTGTGAGCGCTGGGGCAAGGCGGAGATCCTGGCCCGCGCCGACCGGCTCGTGGACCGTGCGATCGCCATATGGCCAGGCCCGGAGGAGTCCGGCCGCGGGAGCGCGGCCTCCCGCGACTGGACACTGCTGCACAGCGCCCTGGCAGTCCTGCCGGCTGCCACCTGGACCTCTTACTCAGATCTCGCCGAGCTGATCGGCTCGCATCCGGTGCCTGTCGGCGTCCATCTGGCAAGCGTCCCCGTGCTCAACGCGCACCGGGTCCTCAGCAGGTCCGGGCAGAACTCCTGGGTCTGCCCATCGCCGCGGATCTCGCCGAATCCGAGGCCGCGGACGATGGGTCCTTGTCGCCAGAAACGCTGACATCCCTGGAACAGCGCTTCTTGCGTCAGCTCAACGAGGCGAGCGGCCCGCAGGCGGCCGGCGCGGTACAGCGGCTGCTGGAGCACTGGCGCTCACGAGGTGGCGAACTCCAGTACGGCACTTCCGCGAGTGCCTCCTGTGCGCCGATCATCAAGGTCGGCGGACAGAGCCTGTACGCCATCCGCTTCTATGCCAAGAGCGCCGAGATCCCCTTCGGGCTGCTGCGCAAGCGCAAGCCGTTCGACGACCCCGCGCTGCGTGAGGAACTCCGGCAGCGGCTCAACGACGCACCCGGCGTGGACATACCCGTCGCCAAGCTGGAGTTGTATCCCCCCATCAAGAACACCCAGTTGGCGAACGTCGCCGTGTCCGACGTGGTCGTCGCGGCGCTCGACTGGTTCATGGCCGTGGTGACCGCGTCGGACGAGCGTGCCTGGGACTCGCCGTAGTCCTCCCCGGCCGCCGTCGGGGCTGCATGACAGGACGTTCACCGCCCCGGGACACCCTCACACCCGCAGGAGAGTGACCTGGCGGCCGGACGGTGTGGTCGCCAGGTCGAAGCTGCCGCGCTCCTTCCAGGGCGGGGCTTGGGGGCGGCGGTCGAAGATGACCAGGACGCCGGTGGTGAGGGTCAGGCGGTCGAGGTAGCGGTCGAGCTGGGCCAGGCCCGCAGGCTCTGGGTCGTCCGCGCCGGGTCGCCACACCTTCAGTTCCATGGCCTCGCGCTGCGTCAGCCGTTCGCCGTCGGGGCTGGTGTACGGCCAGCGGATGTAGACGTCCATGCGTTTGCGGCCTGCGGCGTATTCGCGGTCGAGGTGGCCGCCGCCGTTGACGAGGCGGTGCAGGAAGGCCATGAGGATGATCTGGCACGCCGCCTCGTGGTAGCCCTCCTGCTGGATGAGGACTTCGCCGTGCTCGCGCCAGAACACGACGAACTCCTCCAGCAGGCGCGGCAGGTCGAACCGGCCGTCGGGGAGCACGAAGCTGTGCGGATCGGCGTGGACGTTCTGCTCCGTGAGGTCGCCCAGCACGCGCAGGATGACCTCCCGGTAGATCGGGTTGGCCACCTGGGGCGGAGGTTGCTGGGTGATCAGGCCCAGATCGCGGGCGTAGGACAGGTCCTCGGAGTTGCCGCGGTCGGTGTAGGGGCCGCCGGCCACGATCGGCTCCATCACCCGCTTGACCCGGGGCTCGTACAGCCGAGCCGCCAGGGAGTCCAGGTGGGTGGCGCGCTTGCGGATGAGCCGTTCCTTGGCCTCCTCGATTCGCTCGCAGGTGATGGTGCCGGTCACTCTCATCTGGAAGGTGATCTCGTAGGCGAGGGCGTTGACCAGCCAGGGTTGTCCCTGGGTGAGCTCGAAGGCGCGGTCCACCGCGTCCTTGGTGAACCCCTGGCCGGTCGCCTGGGTGTGTTGGTCGTACAGTTCGGCGATGTCGTCGGCGGTGAAGTCGCCCAGGCGCAGTGAGTCGGCGAGGATGTTGAACGGGCTGGCCGCATTGAACCGCTCAGGGGCGCCGCCGGAGGCTACCTTGTAGTCACGCAGGTCGCGCAACCCGCACAGCACCACCGACGCGGGGAACGGATAGCCCTTCGATCGCTTGTTGTGCCCGTCGCGGAGCTGGCCGAGGACGCTGACCAGGCTGTTGCCCTGCAAGGCGTCGATCTCGTCGAGGAACAGCACGACCCGGCGCGGGCAGCGTCGGCACCACTCCCGCAGCGCCGCACCGAACCGGCTACCGGGCGTGACCCGCGGCCGGGAAGGTGGCGGTAGCAGCTTCTTCGGCCAGCCCGACAACTCGGCGGACTCGCGGAGGGAATCCAGCAGAAGCGACTCGGCGGCGCCGTAGTCGTCGCCCGCCGCCTTGGCGCGTTCGCAGGAGAACATGAGGGCGGCGGTGCCGCCTTCGGCGGTCAGGCCGGAGGCCAGAGCGTCCAGGACGGTGGTTTTCCCGGTCTGCCGGGGGGCGTGCAGGACGAAGTAGCGGTCCATCTCGATGAGCGTCCGCGCTTCGGGAAGCCGGGGTATGGGGGGCAGCATGTAGTGGAGCCGCGGGTCGCAGGGGCCGGTGGTGTTGAAGTATTTCGCTCCGCGCGTTCGCATGGTCACAGCCTGCCACCTTCTTGGGTGTCGCACCGGGGACAAGCCCTCTCTGACGCCGATGACTCGTTCATGGGGCCTGCCGCCCCTGGCAAACGAACCAGACGATCTTGCCGTCCGGCGCCGGATCGACACCCCATCGTTCGGAGCAGGCCGCGACGGCAGCCGGCCCGCGTCCGTGCTCCTCGTCAGGCCCCGCTGGTCGGTGGCGTGTCGTGGGCGGAGTCCAGGACGCGGGCGGCGTCGCGTTCGTACGGGCCGCGCGCCGTCACGGTGAGCAGCCCTCCGGCCAGTACGGGCAGGGTCATGACGAGCAGGGCGCTGGTGAGGGAGCCGGTCCGGTCGGAGAGGATGCCCACGATCAGCGGTCCGACGGCGATGGCGCCCCCGGCGACGAGCTGGGCGAGGGCGAAGGCGATGCCTCGGGAGGAGGCTCCGATCACGTCGGCGAGTGACGCGGTCAGGTTGGGGGTGGCCATCGACATCAGGATGACCGCGGCGGCCGTCAGCAGGGCGAACGGCATCAAGGCGCGGGGGGCGGCGAGCAGCGCGACGGCCATGACGACCGCGCCGGCGACGACGCCGCAGCCGCCGACGAGCAGCCGGCCGCCCTTGCGGGTGACGTGCGCGCGGCGGCCCAGCCACGCCCCGACGAGGGTGCCGGTGACCACTCCGAAGACGGTGACCAGGCCGCCCAGCGCTCCGGCCTGCCCGGGGGACAGGGCGAAGGTGCGGCCGATCAGCGTGGGCATCCAGTAGAAGAGCCCGGCGACGCCCATGCCCAGCGTGGCCAGGCCGACGGTGACGATGACCAGCGTGCGTACGGCGAGCACGTCCCGCACCTGCCGCCCGAGCCGCGGCGGCGTCGCCCGGCGCGACCCGGCGCCGTCCGCGACGGCACCGCCGGCGGCGGCCCCGGCGGTGACCTGGTCGAGGAGGCCGCGGGCCGGCTCGCGGAGCCGCAGGCAGATCAGGGCGGTCAGCAGGCCGGGGATCGCCATCAGCAGGAACGCCGCCCGCCAGCCGAACGCCTGCCCCAGCACCGCGCCCAGCACCGTGCCGATCCCGCCCAGGTGCGCCGACATCCGCGTCCAGCCGAACGCCCTGGCCCGGCTGATCGGCGGGTAGTAGTCGGCCAGCAGGCTGCCGGTCGCCGGGTTGTCGACGTGCTCGGCCGCGGCCAGGGCCATGCGGGTAAGGAAGAAGACGGCGAATCCCGGGGCGAGGCCGCTGCCCGTGGTGGATACGGCCCAGAGGAAGACCATGACGGTGATGACGCGGGTCCGGCTGAAACGGTCGGCGAGGTATCCGGCGGGGATGGCGACCGCCGCCGCCGCGATCGCCGAGCCGGTCGGGATCGCTCCGGCGACGGTGTCGCCGATGCCCCACTCGGCCTGGATCAGCGGGAGGAGGCCGCTGAGCAGGCCGGCCTCGACCCGGTCCACCAGGCCGACCAGGAACAGGATGACGAGCGGCGCCCAGCCGTAGGGGGCCGGGTCACCGGCGCGGATGCCGCCGGGAGGAGGCGCCCCCCAGCGGCGCCGCGGCACGGGGCGGACGTCGTCACGCATGACACACCGGCCGGTCAGGACACAAAGTCGCGCACCTTCGCGTAGACGGAGGCGTCGGTCAGGAACGCGGCGTGCGACAGGCATCCGGCGTACGTGTTGACGGCCCCGGCGAGGGACACGCTCGAGTCGGGGTTGACCACCGTGTCGCAGTCGGACCAGAACGTGCCGTACGCGACGTCGCCCGGGGTCTCGTCACCGCTGTTGAGCTCGGTCAGGAACGGCGAGCCGATCCGCATCTCCTGGCAGGTGAGCCGCTCCTCCGAGCAGAGGCGGGTCGCGGTCGTGCCGTGGTTGGGGCCCGCCAGGGAGACCCAGGTCCTGACGGCCGCCGTGCCGCCGAGGAACTTGAGGTAGTGGCGGCTGTTCAGCGAGCCCATCGACATCGCGACGATCGTCACCTTCGCCGCGCCCGTGGAAGATCGGATGGCGTCGACCCTGGCCCGGATGTCGGCGGCGATGTCGACGTTGGACTTGGTGCTGTCGTAGTCGACGGTGAACAGGCGGTCGGCGGGCCACCCGTCCGCCTCGAAGCGGTCGATCATCGTGCTCCAGCGGCTGCCGTCGCCGCCGTAGCCGTGCACGAACAGGATCGGCCCGGTGTCCGCCCGCGCGGGCGGGGTGCCGGGGATCAGCACGGCCAGACACGTCAGCAGCGCTGCTGTCAGGGCGGTCCCGGCGCGAGCTACGGCGTTCATGGGCGACCTCCTCGGGGAGTCCGACGAATGCCACCTGATTGTGCGCGACAGGAAAGTTAATGGCAACAATTAAATTGCTTTCTCCGGCGGACGCCGAATGCTTGACCAGGTCGCCGTCTGCCCTCTATGCTCCGGCCGTCTAATGGTGACCCTTAACTATTCCGCGGGGATCGCCGCGAGCGTCTCCGTCGAGGCCGGGGCGGTCAGTCCGGCGACGAGCATGTCGAGCAGATTGCCGAAGAACAGCTCCCCCGTCACCGGCGGCTCGCCGGGAGCCGACTCGTCGAGGAGCTGGGCGCGCAGGCCGAACAGGCTGATGAGCTGGGACCGCAGCATGGCGAGCCGCTCCAGCCGGAGAGGGCGGGGGAGCGGTTCGAGCGTCGCGTGCAGCCATCGCACGACCGCGAGCCCCGCCGGCGCGTCCACGATCCGGAACGGCCGCCGGTAGGCGAGCGAGGGATAGCTCAGCCTGGCCACGATGCGCAGGTGGGCCCGGCCCAGCTCGGTGCCGAGGTCCTCGTCCATGGGGGCGGCGAGCGCGTGGACCAGGGCCCGCGGGTCCGCGGTCAGGTCGTCGGCGGCGACGGCGGCGACCAGCGGCGCGCGGCGCGCCTCGACGGCCTCCAGATGCCCGCGCAGGATGGCCTCCACCAGGCCGTCCTTGCCGCCGAAGTGGTAATGCAGCGCCGACTCGTTACGCGCCCCGATGGCCTCGTGCAGCTGACGGGTGGTCACGTCGGCGACCCCGTGCCGGGCGAACAGCAGCGCGCCCTGCCGGAGCAGGGCGTCACGGGTACTTGATCTGGACACTTCGCCATACTATCGTCCGACAGATATTAATGAGATCCATTACTCATGGAGGAGATCGAACGCATGGCGGACGCCCTGGAGGCCTGGAGGCGGTTCGTGCGCGCGCTGGACGAGGCGGGGGAGACCGTGGCCGGCCTGGCCGGGCCGGACGCGGGCGTCGACGTCGCGGAAGGCTTCCGCTATGTGCTCCACGTCCTGGCCGACCAGGTCGACCGGGCCGGCACCCGCGACTCCGGCCGCCCGCTGTTCCTGCCGGGCGTCACTCCGGTGCGCAAGCTGTTCTTCGACAACCCCGACACCGAGTACGACATCGCGCTCATCTCCAGCCGGCGCTCGTACCGCATCCGAGGAGACCGCGGCACCGTGCCGTACCTCGCCTTCTGCGTCTACGGCGCGAACACCGGCGACGGCCGCCCGACCCGCGTGACCAACCTCAACGACGAGCGGATCGCCTTCGGCCCCGACGGCTCGTTCGAGATCACGCTCTCCCCGGAGGCGCGGCCGGGCACCTGGATCCCGCTCGCGCCGGGAGCGCACACGGTCATCGCCCGCCAGTACTTCCTCGACCGCGCCCGCGACAGGCCCGCGCGGTTCACGATCGAGGCGCTCGACGATCCGGGGCCGGATCCGGTGTTCGACGACGCCCGCTTCGTCGCCTCCACCCGGTCCGCCGCCGCGTTCGTCACGGCCGCGACGCGCGTGGCACGGCAGCGCGCCGAGCAGGCCGAGGCCACGCCCAACCGGTTCGCCGAACACCGGGGCCACGGCCTGTACGGGACACCCGACGCCGGCTATGTCATCTGCTGGTACTCCCTCGAACCGGACCAGGCCCTGGTCGTCGAGGCCCGGCCGCCGCGATGCCGCTACTGGGGCGTCCATCTCGCCAACCGGTGGGGCCAGTCGCTCGACCATCGCAGCCGCTCCACCGCGCTCAACGCCCGCAGCGCCACGCTCGCGCCCGACGGGACCCTGCGCGTCGTCGTCGCCCACGCCGACCCGGGCGAGCCCAACTGGCTCGACACCGCCGGTCACCCGCGCGGCTGGGTGCTGTTCCGATGGCTGCTCACCGACGACGTGGTGATCCCCGAAGCACGGGTGGTCCCGCACCCCGCACGACGCACCGGCCCCGGAGGACCGACATGAGCTCACCCGTCTGGCACGACGACGCGGCACCGGTCCCCGAGGCCGCGGATCCCCGCGTCACGGCGGCCAAGAACGCCTTCCTCGCCGGCTTCCCCCTGGTGGCCACCGCGCGCATCATGCAGGGCATGGCGCAGCGGCTGGGCGTCAACACCATGTGGGCCTCACGGCGGCTGTCGGGCCCCGGCAGCCGGGCCATCGTCGCGCCGAACCTGGACACCGTCTACGCGCTCGCCGTCCTGGACCTGCGGGCGGGCCCTCTGACGCTGACCCTCCCCGACATTCGCGACCGCTACCACAGCGTGCAGCTCCTCGACGCCTGGATGGGCGGCTTCGGGCTGCTCGGGACGCGGACCACCGGCGGCCGGGGCGGCTCCTGGGCCATCCTTCCCCCCGGCCACTCCGGCCCGATCCCCGACGGCCTCGAACCGATACCGTGCCCCACCGGTCACGCCTTCCTCCTCTGCCGGATCCGCGCCCTCGACGCCGCCGACGCCGCCGAGGCCGGCGCCCTCGCCGCCCGGATCGAGCTGCGCGCCCTCGCCGGAACCGCCGGAGGCACGACCCTGCCGCCCCCCGCCGGCCGCGCGCACGACACCGGACGCGACGGCATCGGCTTCTTCGACGAGCTCTGCGCCGCGCTGCCTGCCAACCCGCCCGTCACCGCCGAGCAGCGCCGGGCGCTCGACGCCGTGGCGGCCCTCGGCGTCGCCGCCGGCCGGCGCCCCGGCGCCGAACTGGACGAGTCCGGCAGAGCGGTCCTCGCCGCGGCCGTCGCGGCGGGCATGCGCGAGCTGGAGCCACCCGCCATCGCCCCCCGCACCGTCAACGGCTGGACCACCAACCTCGGCCTCGGCACGCAGGACACCCGCGGCGGGCTCCGCGAACGGGCGACGGTCGCCAGATACTTCTGGGGCCCCGTCCCGGCGGAGGAGGCGATCTACCCGCGGACCTCGACCAGCGCGGACGGCCTGCCCCTGGACGGCTCCAAGCGCTACCGCATCCGCTTCCCCGGGGGCGGCCTGCCCCCGGTCGACGCCTTCTGGTCCCTGACCGCGTACGGCCCGGACATGTTCCTCGTCCCCAACGAGTCCGGCCGCTACTCCATCAGCGGCGACGACCCGGGCCTCGTCACCGGCGCGGACGGCTCGCTCGACCTGCACCTGTGCCACGAACCGCCGGCGGGCTCCGAGAGCAACTGGCTGCCGGTCCCGGCCGGTCGGTTCAACCTGATCCTGCGTCTCTACCTGCCCCGCCGGCCGGTCCTCGACGGCGCGTACGCGTACCCGCCCGTGACCGTGCTCCCGCCCGGTACGTGACGCTGATCCCGGCGGGAGCGGGACGCCCGCGCCTCCGGTGGCGAGGCCAGGCGTCAGGAAGCCGGAACCGGAACGACCACATGTCCAGCGAATGTCCTGTCGCTGCCCTCGTCCTGTCCCTTCCTGGAGGCGAGGCTTCAGTGAGCCCGTTCTCGGGCCACCAGAAGCCACGCAGTCGAAAGAAGGGGACAACCATGCGTACGAAGATCCTGCGGGTCGGGCAAGTAGCCATCGCCGCGGCCGCGACGGCCCTGGCCATGACCGCCCCCGCGCAAGCCCACTCGTTCCGCGTGGGAAACGACTGGGGCTTCGCGGAGATCAACTCCAACCACACGAGGCTGAACGTCTGCCGGGTTCTCGGAAGCTGGCCCGATTCGGACGTCTGGGGCACGGTGCGGTACAGCGGCGGCACCCTCATCCGATATGACGCGCCCATTTACAGCGGCGTGTGTTACCTCCACACCCTGAGGTCCAACCCCACCGACGTCAGGTTCTGCTGGCGGCCTTCGGGGACGAACAACCAGTGCACGGGGTGGCGGGCCGTCTGATCCTCCCGCTGCTCCCCGCGGGCGGAACCCCGCGTCGCCATCCTGGCCGACCTGGTCAGCCGCCTCGGGCGAGCTCTTCCGGAACGGCTGCTGTCACGCTGTCTTGGCCGGCGCCGGCCGGCGGCGCCTCGCTTCTGGAGGGTGCGGTGTAAGGGAGAGCAGGTTGGAACACCGCGAGGATCTCGCCGATCTGATGGTCCTGTTCGAGAGGGTGCCGCAGCGGCAGGGTGGGGTTGAGCCGGTAGCGGTTGCGGCGGCCTTCCCGGCTGGCGGTGAGGTATCCCGCGGCGGTGAGGTCGGCCAGGATGCGTTGCGCGGCGCGCTCGGTGATCTGGACGCGGGCGGCCACATCGCGGATGCGCACGCCGGGGTCGCGGGCGATGCACAACAGCACGTGGGCGTGGTTGGTCAGGAAGGTCCAGTCCGGCACGTCCACCATTTTACGAGCACGATTTCGTTGTCATGAATCGAAAGTGACGAATCGCGAGTCAGGCGGGGAGAGCGGGTCACCCCTCCCGTGCCATCCGGCCGTCGGTGGCGGCGCCGGAGGCACGGGTGGCGATCAAGCTCCAGACGATCGAGACGGCGATGGCGACGACGATGACGCCCAGCGTCAGCGGGATCGGCAGTTTGCCGACCGGGGTCTCCGAGAGGATCAGCTTGACGCCGGCGAAGGCCAGCAGCACGGCCAGGCCGTAGTGCAGGTGGACGAACCGGCGGAGCAGCCCGGCCAGGCAGAAGTACAGGCTGCGCAGCCCGAGAATCGCGAACGCGTTGGCGGTCCAGACGATGAAGGCGCTGGTGGTGATCGCCAGGATCGCGGCGACGGAGTCGATCGCGAAGACCAGGTCGGTCGCCTCGACGGCGATGAGCACCACGAGCAGCAGCGTGGCCACCCGCCGGCCACCGGTGCGGACGAAGAAGCGGCCGCCGTGGTAGCGGGGGTCGGTGGGGATCACCCGGCGCACCAGGCGCACCACCGGGTTGCGGTCGGGCGGGGTCTGCTCGCCGTGCCGGAAGGCCATCTTGTAACCGGTGTAGACGAGGAACGCGCCGAACACGTACGCGGTCCAGAAGAACGTCTCCAGTAGTTCCACGCCGACGAAGATGAACGCGAGCCGGAAGACCAGCGCTCCGATGACCCCCCAGAACAGCACCTTGTGCTGGAGCGTGGCGGGAACCGCGAAGGCGGTGAAGATCAGCGCGAAGACGAACACGTTGTCGATCGACAGCGCCTTCTCGATCAGGTAGCCGGCGAAGTAGGTGCCCGCCACCTCCCCGCCCTGCCACCACCACAGGATCGCCCCGAACAGCACGCCGGCGGCGATCCAGACGCCGGACCAGACGGCAGCCTCGCGAAAGCCGATGACGTGGTTGTCGCGGTGCAGGAACAGATCGACGGCCAGCATCGCCGCGACCACCAGCATCACCGCGACCCACGCCCACCAGGCGACAGACACAACGGACCCCCTCGACCCGGCCGCCCGCGCGGGCGGCGTCGGCTGGTCGACGGTCTCCCCAGGTCGCCTCGGCGGGCGACCGCACCACCGGGCCCCGGATCCACCGGGTCCGTCCTGACGGCGATGCGTCGATCGTCGGGTACTCCCCCTCGATTCGGGAACAAGTATTCACGACACAAAAGACGTGTGTCAAGCCCGCCTCGCGGAGTCCGTACTCCGGTGGCGGGCGGGCGCCGAGATGACCGCGGGCGAGCCTTCCGCCGAATATCCTCTTCTCGTGATCACGGGTCGCGCGCTGCCGGGCCGCTCTTCCCGGGCAGGTGCGAAGGACCGATGTACTGCAGACCCTGCAGTCCTACTGTAAGGACCGGTATCCTTGCGGTTGTCGCGCTCGGGCCGCCCCCTTCGCCGACGGCCCGTCTGGAGGAGATACGGATGTCAAACGAGATTGCGGAGCCACTGGACGTCGCGGAGATAGGCCGGCGCCTGCGCGAGGCCAGAGCGTCCAGGAACCTGTCCCTGGACGTGGTGTCCGCGGAGTGCGGGATCAGCCCGAGCCTGCTCAGCCAGGTCGAGCGGGGGAAGGTGACCCCGTCGCTGGCCACGCTGCACAGCATCACCCAGGTGCTCAACATCGCGATGTTCGACCTGTTCGGTTCCCCGGCCGACCGGCCGGCCCTGATCCGGGAGGGCTCCCGCAACGTCATCCGCCCGCCCGACAGCGGCGGGGTGTCCTACGAGCTGCTCTCGTCAGGGCAGCTGCGCAACCTGCAGATGATCGAGATGCACCTGAGCGCGGAGACGGGCAGGTTCAACCACGCCCTGTCCCACGCGGGCGAGGAATGCCTGATCGTCAGGCGCGGGTCGGCCGTCATCAAGGTCGGCGCCGAGGAGCTGACGCTGAGCGAGGGAGACTCGCTCTCCTACGTCGCCCGCCTGCCCCACCAGTTCCGGGGGCTGGAGGACGACACGCGGCTGATCATCTCCATGACCCCTCCGGCGTTCTGAGCGGCGCCGCCGTCTCAGCCGACCAGGGCCTGCACCTCGATCTCGACGTCCATGCCGGGGTAGGCGAGCACCGGGAGGGGCACCGGCACGAGAGCGGGGGAGGAGTCGCCGAAGAACGCGCCGACCTCGGCCTGGAGAGCGGCCAGCTTGCCCGGCCCGCTGCCGGCGTCGGCGGCCACGAAGGCGGTGAGCCGCCGGACCGCGGACCGGGGCACGTCGAGTTCGTCCAGCACCCGCGCGATGTAGTCGAGCGACCGGCGCACCTGCGCGGGGAAGTCGCCGACGTCCAGTGAGCGGGCCCGCTCGTCGAGGGGCACCTGCCCGCCGACGAAGGCCAGGCCGCCCGAACGGTTCCCGTGCTTGTACGGCAGATGGAACGGCCAGTCCCAGTGACCCTCCGGCCAGGAGTGCCGGCGGGCCGGACGGGCGCCCCGCAGCGCCAGCACCTGCATGGCGATCAGCACGCCGGGCTCGTCGAACCGGGGCACCGGGATCCCCGTCGTCGCCGGCCCGGGTTCGGTGAAGTACCCGGCGCGGACGCGCGCGGCGACGGCCCAGTCCTCCTGAGTCCCCTCGCCCCGGTAGAAGATGTTGAACTTCACCACGTCGTCGGTGCCCAGGCCCTGCTCGGCGAGGAGGTCCTGGATGGTCCGCAGGATGGCGTGGGACTGCTCGACGATGTCCCCGGCCTCCGGCGCCGTGATCAGCCGGGTCGCGACCGCCGGGCCGCCGGCCGCGTACCGTCCGCCCGCCTCGCGGGCGGCGGCCACGCCGGAGGGTAGGGCGGTGGCCTGCACCCGGGTCAGGTCTTCGCCGAGCACCCCGACGGCGGCCGGGATCGCCGACACCGGGAGGGCGCCGTCAGGGTTCAGCTCCCGCACCGACTCCCGTGCCTGCTCGGCGCTGAGCCGCGCGTGGTCGTAGAACACCTCGACGGCGAGCAGTTCTTCAGGGCGGACGCCCTGCTCGGCGAGGGTCGCCGCGGCGGTGCCGCCGGGACCGGCGTCGAGGAAGCGCAGGACGGGAGTGGGAGAAGGCATATCGGGACTCGCCATCGGTGAGGTGGGACGGGTTTCCAGCAGGTTCAGGAGGTCCACGCCGGGACGCCTCCGACCCAGGTCTGCGTGACGGGTATCTGGTCCAGCTCGTCGGGCGGGACCTCGAACGGGTCCGCCGCCAGGACGACCAGGTCGGCGAGGTAGCCGGGGGCGAGCCGGCCCTTGTGGCCCTCCTCTCCGGCCGCCGCCGCGGCGCCGGTGCCGAACAGGGTGAGCGCCTCGCCCGTGCTGATGCGCTGGTGAGCGCCGAGCACGCGGCCCGCGCGGGTGCGCCGGGTGACGCAGCTCTTCACGCCGAACAGCGGCTCGTACGGCCCGCACGGGTAGTCGGACGACCCGGCGACGGTGATGCCGGCGTCCAGCATGCGGCGGTGGGCGAACATCCGCCCGAGACGTTCCTCGCCGTAGGCGTCCACGAGCGCGTCGCCGTGGAAGGTGACGTAGCCGGCGAACGGGACGGGGATCAGGTCCAGCGCCGCGATCCGCTTCACGATCGCCTCGTCGACGACGGAGCAGTGCTCGATGCGATGGCGGGTCGTGATGTCCGGCCTCCGCCGGCGGGCGTGCTCGACCGCGTCCAGCAGGAGCGCGATGGCGCGGTCGCCGTTGGCGTGCACGGCCAGGCGCAGCCCGGCGGAGTGCACGCGCACCGCGAGGTCCGTCAGCTCCTCCGGGCTCACGACAGGCATGCCGTGGTCGTCCGTGCCGCGGAACGGCTCCGACAGCCAGCAGGTGAGCCCGGCCACCGCGCCGTCGACGAACGCCTTGATGCCGCCCAGGCGCAGCCACTCGTCCCCGAACCCGTCCTGGATCCCGGCGGCGATCAGGTGGTCCGCGTGCGGGTACGTCACCAGGGCGGTGACCCGCTGCCGGAGCCGGTCGCGGGCCCGGGCGGTCTGCAGCAGCCGCAGCTCGTCCGGGCCGACCATCGCGTCCCCGATCGAGGTGATCCCCGCCGACAGGAACCTGGCCGAAGCGGTGTCCAGCCCGGCGAGCAGCTCGTCCTCGCCCGGCGGCGGGATCACGGGCGGGCGGCGAGCAAGGGACGGGTAGGCCAGGTCGAACAGCGCCTGCTCGTACAGCACCCCGGTCAACCGGCCGGCCCCGTCCCGGCCGAGCGAGCCGCCGCGCGGATCGGGGGAATCGTCGGTGAGCCCGGCGGCGGCCAGCGCCGCGGAGTTGACCACGCCCCAGTGGGCGCCCACATGGGTGACGAGGACCGGCCGGTCGGGCACCCAACGGTCCAGGTCGTGCCGGTCGACGACCCGCCCGCCGGTGGTCCGTACGTGGTCGTACCGGCCGGCTCGCAGCCAGGCACCCGCCGGCAGTGTCGCGGCGGCGGCCCGCAGGCGCTCCGCCAGCCGATCCGCGGACGGGGTCACGTCCGCGGAGACGTCGGCGCCGACGGAGTCGCGCGCCGCCATCGTCAGGTGCAGGTGCGCGTCGACGAACCCCGGCAGCGCGCAGCCGCCGCCCAGATCGGTCTCCGGCGCCTCGGGGAACCGCTCGCGCAGCCCGGCCAGCGGCCCGGCGGCGACGACGCGGTCACCGGCGACCGCGAGCGCGTCCACCACCTGAGGAGCGCCGGTCGGAGCCATGGTGCGGATCCGTTCGCAGCGCAGCAGCCGCACCGGCATGTCGTTGACGGCCATGCTGCAGTCTTCCCGAACCGGCGCGCAGGTCGGCAATCGTCGGATCCTCCGGACGCCGGGGCAGGAACCTGGAGATTGCTACAGTACCGGCGTGTACCTGCACGAACTCGTGGCCACGGAGGGCCTCGGCCTGCGGTTCGTGCTGCGTCCCAGCCGGCCGGTCCCCGTGAGCTGGGTGCACTCCACGGACATGGCCGACCCGAGCGGCTACCTCGGCGGCGGCGAGCTGATCCTGACGATCGGGCTGTGGCGGCAGGCCGAGGGCGACGCCGAGCGCTTCGTCCAGGCGCTCCACCGCTCGGGCGCCGCGGCCCTCGGCTACGGCGTCGAAGCCCCCGGCGCGGACATCCCCGCCGACGTGCTGGACGCGTGCCGGTCCATCGGCCTCCCGCTGGTCCGGGTGCCGCACGAGGTGCCGTTCATCGAGGTCGCGCGGGCTTTCCACGCCGCCGCGAACGCCGAGCGCCACGACCTGCGCCGGCTGGTGCGGCACCACGAGGCGCTGGCCGCGGCGGTCTCCGGCGGGGGCATGCCCGAGCTGGTCCGCGTCCTCGCGGCGCAGCTCGCGGGCGACGTCTGGGTGGCGGACGGCCCCGAGGTGGTCTGGGCGAGCCCGGCCGCGCCGCCCGGCGCCGCCGCGGTGACCTGCCAGCGAGGCAGCCAGGCCGTCGCCTTCCCCGTCCAGGCCGTACTCGCCGACTCGACGGCGGTCACCGTCATGCGGGTGGACGAGGTCGCGCCGGCCCGGTGCTTCCTCGGCTACGCGCGGCCCGTCGCCGCCATGACGGCGGCCGAGCGCCGCGTGCTGGACAACGCGCTGCCCTACCTGCGCGGCGAGCTGGTCCGGGTGCGGGAGCGGCGCGGCCACGCCGCGTCACGCCGGCGCGAGCAGCTCGCCCTGGCCGAGAGCGGCCGCCCGGCAGGCCCGCCGCTGGCGGGGCCCGCTCCGGCCGTGGCGGTGCTCGCCTACCCCGCCGTCCCAGGACCGGTCGCGGACAGCCTGCTCGACGCCGTGCCCCCGGCGGCGCGGGACTGCGGGGCCGACGAGGTCGAGGTCATCCCGGACGTACGCGAAAGCGTCCTGATCCTGCGGCCGGGCGCGGCGGTCGGCGACCAGACCGTGGCGTGCCTGCTGAAATGTGTGGAACGCCAGCTCGACCGGGAGGTCCACGCCGGCTGGACGCTGGCCCGCGACGGGGAGTCCGACCTGCCGCGCGCCGTGACCGCGGCCCGGCGCGCCGCCCGGCTCGCCGCCACCGGCGCCGGGCGCGAGCGGGTCGCCAGGTACGAGCGCCTCGGCACCCACGAGGTCCTGCTCGCGCTGGACGAGGAGATCGTCGGCGGGTTCGAGGACCTGGTCCTGGGCCCGCTGGTGGAGTACGACTCCCGGCACGGGTCCCAGCTGGTGGCGACGCTCAGGGAGTTCCTCGACCGCAACGGCGCCTACCAGGCGAGCGCCGAGGCCCTCGGGATCCACGTCAACACGTTGCGGTACCGCCTGGTGACGATCGAGCAGGTCACGGGGCGGGACCTGCGCCGGATGGCGGACAAGGTCGACTTCTATCTCGCCCTGAGATCTCGGCGGTCGCCGGAGGACCCCGCGGCCTGAGCGGGTCAGGGGCGCTTTGTTGCGCTCAGGTAAAAGGCTCAGACGTTCGCCAAGGTTTTGGTTGACCTTTTCCGACATCGCTACCTATGTTTGTACCCACTCTGCAGCACCACTGCAGCCTCTTGCAGTCACGCTCTAGGGCAAACCAGTGCCACCGAGCGGTCCCTGCCCCCCATCCGCCGATCGTCGACGTCTGCCGGAGCAGTGTCCGACAGGAGGTACGAAATGTCCCATGAATCAAGTGACCTGATGACGCCCCTGGTCACGACCATGACGCACGAGGCACGGATCATCCGGCACGCCGGGCTCGCGTACACCAGGGCGCGGCAGGAGGCCGGTCTCGCCACCGTCGAGCGCGCCCTGCGCGGCTACTACGACTGGCGCGCGGAGGCCGCCGCCGGCCGCGGCGGCGACGGCCTGCCGGGCATCGTGCGGGCCTGGGGGACGGCCGAACTGCTGTCCGTCAACGCCGAGAAGTGGGGTGAGCTGCGCGTCGGCGAGGCAGGGCTCCGGCTGGAGCTGCACGGCACGCCGGAGCTCCTGCACTACCGGGCCTCCGGGGTGCCGGCGTTCGCGCTGATCCACTACCGGGCGCTGGTGTCGGCCCTCATGCGCGCCGCCGACCTGCCGGACGACGTCGAGGCCGGATGGCAGGGCGACTCGCTCGTCCTGGAGGCGGGACAGGCGCCGCCCTCGGGTGAGGGGACGCTCCCCGGCGTCCCGCTGACCGGCGAGGAGGGCCTGGCCCTGCTCAGGGCGACCACCGAGAACCGCGGCGCGCTGCTCGTGTACCTCGGCCGCGAGGCCGAGCAGGCCTTCGGCGCCGACGGCGACCTGATGTTCCGCGAGGCCGTCCGCGCCTTCGGCGCCGAGCGCGGCGCCGCCATGCGCCTGGACCACCTGAGCAAGGGTCTCACCCTCGACCTGGTGAACATGATGGAGCTGTACGACTCCGGCGGCAACGAGGACGTCTGGCAGTACCGCGACGAGGGCACCCTGACCCCCGTCGAATGGTCGCAGGACTGCACCTTCTGCCCGTTCGTCCAGCCCTGGCACGACCTCGACGGCCTCCGGTACGGGGAGATCTACGACTACGAGTTCCACGTCTCCCAGTTCAAGGCCTACCGCGAGGACATCGAGGTGAAGTGGGGCGAGTTGATGTCGCGCGGTGACGCGACCTGCGAGTTCCGTTTCTCCATCCCGGGGCCCGTCCCCGCCTGAGCGGGCGTTCCACCCCTCAACGTCCCAGGGACGCGTGACCACGCGCCCCTGGATCGTTCCATCGCCAAACGAACAGTAGGAAGAATCATGGGTTGGTCGAGAAGGCCCGTCACGGTGGCAGCCGCCACGTCGGTGCTGGCGCTGCTCCTGGCAGCGTGCGGCGGCGGAGGAGACGGTTCAAGCGCAGGTGGCGGCGACAAGCAGCTCACCTTCGTGTCCTGGGGCGGTGGCTACCAGGAGACGCAGGAGAGCCTCATCGTCAAGCCGTGGGGTGAGAAGAACGGCGTCCGCACCCTCTCGGACGGTCCGACGGACTACGCCAAGCTGAAGGCGCAGGTGGACTCCGGCAACACCCAGTGGGACGTGATCACGCTGGAGCCCTTCTGGGCGATCTCGCAGTGCGGCACCATGCTGGAGAAGATCAAGGACAAGGTCGACACGTCCAAGCTGCCCGCCGAGGCGGTCACCGACTGCGGCATCCCGTTCGACATCCTGTCCTACGTCCTGGTGTACGACTCCGCGAAGTTCGGTGACAACCCGCCGACCTCGTGGGCGGACTTCTTCGACACGGCGAAGTATCCGGGCAAGCGCGGCGTGTGGAACTACGCTCCCGGCGGCGCGCTGGAAGCCGCGCTGCTCGCCGACGGCGTCGCCCTCGACGGCCTGTACCCCCTCGACACGGCCAGGGCGATGAAGAAGCTCGACGCGATCCGCGGCGACATCGCCTTCTACGACACCGGCGCGCAGCAGGTGCAGCAGTTGCAGAGCCAGGAGGTCGTGATGTCGATCGCCTGGAGCGGCCGAGCGCTCGACGCCGTCCGCGCGGGCGCCACGTACGAGCCGGTGTGGAAGGACAACCTGATGCTCGTCGACTCCCTCGCGATCGTGAAGGGCTCGAAGAACATCGACCAGGGCGTCAGCCTGATCAACGAGATGACGTCGGCCGCCGGCCAGAAGGCGTTCGTCGAGAAGTACACCTACGGGGTCGTCAACTCCGACGCCAAGCCGGAGCTCGACGAGACCGCGCGGAAGTTCTCCCCCACCGAGAACGGCCAGGGTGAGCAGGGCCGCTACATGGACCAGCAGTGGTGGGCGGACAACTTCGACAAGGTGAGCGCCGACTGGACGAAGTGGGCGTCCGGCTGATCGGAGCGTCCACCACCACCTCGATGCACGCGGGCGCCGTCCGGAGGCGGCACCCGCGTCATCGGCCCATCCCATGTCCCATGGCCGACCGAAGCACGACAGGAGCGGGAACCACGGCATGCTGAAGCTCGCCCAGCAGACGGCCCGGCGACTACGGGGGATCCACCTGGCGATCCCCCTGCTCGTCCTGCTCGTCGCATTCTTCGCCATCCCGGTCCTGGAACTGGTCCGGCGCTCGTTCCTCGACGCGGACGGCGCGCTGACGTTGCAGAGCTACGGGGACTTCCTCGGCACGCCCGCCTACCGCACGATCCTGTTCCGCACGTTCTTCGTCGCGGTCATCTGCACCGTGGCGTGCCTCCTGTTCGCGTATCCGTACGCGTACCTCATGACCCTGGCCGGCCCGCGGCTGCGCCGGGCGCTGCTCGTGCTCGTGCTGCTGCCGTTCTGGACCAGCCTGATGGTGCGTACGTACGCGTGGCTGGTGCTCCTGCAGGACACCGGACCGTTCAAGGCGGTCCTGGCCGCGATCGGGCTCGGGCAGGTGGACCTGATCCGCAACACCACGGGCGTGGTCATCGGCATGGCGCAGATCCTGCTGCCCTTCATGGTGCTGCCGCTCTACAACAACCTCCAGAAGATCGAGCGTTCCGACCTGCTGGCCGCCCAGTCGATGGGGGCGACGCCCTTCCGGGCCTTCTGGCGGGTGTACTTCCCGCAGAGCCTGCCAGGGTTGTTCGCCGGCAGCGTCCTCGTCTTCATCCTCGCGCTCGGCTTCTACATCACGCCGGTGATCCTCGGCTCGCCGCAGAACTCGATGATGTCCCAGTTGATCGTCCGGCAGGTCACCGAGCGGCTCGACTGGGCCAGCGGCGGCGCCATGGCCGTGGTGCTCGCCGTGCTGACCCTCGTCTTCGTCGGCCTCATGAGCCGGGTCGTCAACGTCCAGCAGGCCTTCGGCGGAACGGTGGACAAGAAATGACCAGCACGGAGACCAGGAGCCGGCCGCGCTGGCTCTACCTCATGGCCGCCATCGTGGCCATCTGGATGACGGCGCCGCCGCTCGTCGTCATCCCGATGAGCTTCGCCTCCGAGCGCACGCTGACCTTCCCGCCGTCCGGCTACTCGCTCCGCTGGTACCAGGAGTTCTTCCAGAACCCGGTCTGGATCGACGCGCTCCGGTCGTCCCTCCTGATCGCCGTCCTGGTGATGGTCATCTCCGTGGTGATCGGGACGCTCGGCGCGTTCGCCGTGGTCCGCGGGCGGTTCCGGGGCCGCGGACTGCTGGAGATGGTGGGGATCGCCCCGCTGGTCGTCCCGATCGTGGTGCTGGGCATCGGGGTCTACGCGATGTTCCTGCGCTGGGGGCTGATCGGCACGGTGCCCGGCTTCGTGGCCGCGCACTGCGTCCTCGCGGTCCCGTACGTGATGATCACGGTGGGCAGCGCGCTGCGGGTGGTGGACGGCCAGCTGGAGCGCGCCGCCCAGGTGCTGGGCGCCCGCCCGCACCGGGTGTTCCTGCGCGTGACGCTGCCGCTGATCGCCCCGGGCATGCTGGCCGGCGGGCTGTTCGCGTTCGTCACCTCGTTCGACGAGGTGGTCGTCTCGCTCTTCATCGTCAGCCCTGGCCTGCGGACGCTCCCGGTCGAGATGTACTCCAGCGTGACGCGGGACATCAACCCGACCATCGCCGCGGCCTCGACCCTGATCCTCCTGGTCAGCACCGTGCTCATCCTCGTCTCGACGAAGTTCCTCTTCTCCAGCAGCTCCGACGGAAGGTCAAAGCGATGACCGTTGCAGTGGACACCGACCTGGCCCTGGAGCTGCGCGGTGTCTCCAAGCAGTACCCCGGCACCGACACGGCGGCCGTCAGCGGCGTCGATCTCCAGATCCGCCGCGGCGAGTTCGTGACCTTCCTCGGCCCCAGTGGTTCGGGCAAGACCACGACCCTGAACATGATCGCCGGCTTCATCTCGCCGACGGCGGGGGAGATCGTCCTGCACGGCCGGAACATCGCCGACCTGCCCCCGCACCAGCGCAACCTCGGCATGGTCTTCCAGAACTACGCGCTGTTCCCGCACATGTCCGTCTGGGACAACGTCGCGTTCCCACTGGTCGAGCGGAAGTACCCGAAGGACCAGATCCGCGAGCGGGTGCGCGCGGCCCTGGAGATGGTGAACCTCACCGGCTTCGAGAAGCGCCGTCCCCGGGAGCTGTCCGGCGGCCAGCAGCAGCGCGTCGCGCTGACCAGGGCGCTGGTATTCGACCCGCCGATCCTGCTGATGGACGAGCCCCTGAGCGCCCTCGACAAGAAGCTGCGCCAGCGGCTCCAGCTGGAGATCAAGCGCGTCCACCGCGAGGTCGGGATCACGTTCCTGTTCGTCACCCATGACCAGGAGGAGGCGATGGCGCTCTCGGACCGCGTGGTCGTCTTCGACCAGGGCCGGATCGAGCAGGTCGGTACGCCCGACGAGCTCTACCGCCGGCCCGCGACGCGGTTCGTCGCGGAGTTCCTCGGCGACAGCAACCTGATCAAGGGGAAGCTCGTCGAGCAGGACGGCGCCACCGCCCTGGCGACCCCGGAGTGCCGCATCCCGCTGCCGGACTGGCCGGGCGGCAAGCAAGCCCCGTCCGGGGACGAGCACTGCGTGATGTTCCGGCCGGAGGACGTCAAGGTCCTCCCCGCCGACGACGCGGAAGCGGCCTGCCGGGCCACCGTGCGCGAGGTCGTCTACCTGGGCTCCGAGCAGCGGGTGATCGTCACGACGGAGACCGGCCGCGACGTGACCGTGCGGACGGGCGGTGAGATGACCGGGATCCCCGGGGTGGGGGACACGGTCGGCCTGCGGTTCTCTGCGAGCAACGCATGGCTGATACCGACGGGCGGGTAAGCCTGTTCCGGGCCCGCGCCGTCCTGCCGGAGGCGGGCTGGCCGGGCCGCCCCGCGGACGCGCTCGCCGTGATGGGCGGCAGGGTCGCGGCGGTCGGCCCGTTCGGCGAGCTGTCCGGCGCGTGGCCGGACGCCGACGTGGTCGACCTGGGCCGCCGCTGGGTCATCCCCGGCCTGGAGGACGCGCACTGCCATCCCACGATCGCCGCCGACGAGCTGTGCCACGTCAGCCTGTCACCGCGCGACCAGCGCGATCCGCGTCGGGTGGCCGCCGCGGTGGGCCGGGCGGGCCGCAGCAACGGCTGGGTGAAACTCGTGGGCTGGCTGGAGGAGCGGTGCGGCGGCGCCGCGGTGGACCGGCGCCTGCTCGACCGCTTGTGCCCGGCGGACCCGCTGGTGGTGGTGCACGCGAACGGCCACTGGGGCTACGCCAACACGGCCGGCCTGGCCCGCATGGGCTTCGCCGACGACACCGGCGCGGTGATCGAGGCGGAGGTGCCGGCGAACGGCTGGGTGGAGACCGGGGCCGACGGTCTGGCCACCGGCCGCGTCTTCGAGCAGGCGATGTTCGACATCATGGAGCCGGCCCTCGCCCGCCACCCCGGCCGGGTCGCCCTGGCCGGTTTCGAGGACCGCCTCGCGGCGCTGCGGCGGATCCAGCGGGACTACCTGAGCCGCGGCGTCACGGCGCTGACCGAGGCGCTGTGCGGCGAGACCGGATGGGACCTGCTCGAACGGATCCAGGCCGAAGGCGCCTCGCCGCGCTACTCGGCGCTGGCGCCCGTCGGCGATCCGGACCTGGCGCGCCGGCTGGCCGAGCGCGGCGGGCCCCGGCTGCGCCTGATCGGGCTGAAGTCGTTCGTGGACGGCGCGCTCAACGGCGGGACGTGCCTGCTGAGCGAGCCCGTGCCGGACGGTGACCCGCAACAGCTGCGCACCGCCGACGACGTCGCGCGGGAGTTGCGGCTGGCCGATTCCCTCGGCCTGCTCCTCGCCGTGCACGCCAACGGCGACGCGGCGATCGACGTGCTGCTGCGCGCGTCGGAGCGGACCGGGCTGCGCGGGCGGATCGAGCACGGCAGCGTCGTCCGCGACGACCAGGTGCCGGTGATCAGGCGCCAGGGCTGGGGCGTCGTGCCGTTCGGCTCGTACATCCATGAGCACGGAGAGCGGCTCGCGGACACCTACGGGCGCGCCCGGATGGGACGGCTCATCCGGCACCGGACGCTCGTCGACGCCGGTGTCCCGGTGGGCGGCTCGTCGGACTACCCGTGCGCGGGCCCCGACCCCTGGCAGGGCATGTGGAGCTGCGTGACGCGACGGTCCAGGGAGGGGGAGGTGCTCGGTGAACAGGAGCGACTCACTCCGGTACAGGCGCTGCGCCTGTACACGCGGGGGTCGGCGTCGGTGCGCCCCGGGTCCGGCCCGGCCGGCGCGCTGCGGCCGGGCGCCCCGGCTGACTTCGCGGTGCTCGACGCCGACCCCCGGCGGCAGGAAGGGCTCGAAGCCCGGCTCGGCGCGCCGGTCGCGGCCACGTTCGTGGCCGGCGCACCCGTGTACGCCGGCCACGACGTCGAGGTCAGCGGGCCGGAGTGGTGTCGCTGACGTGGCCGCCGGCCATCACGGTCAGCAGCTCGTACGTGACGTGGCTGGCCGCGACGCCGGTCAGCTCCGCGTGGTCGTAGGCCGGCGCCACCTCGACGACGTCCGCGCCCACCACGTTGCGCCCGTCGAGGGCGCGCAGCAGCTCCAGCAGCTCCCGGCTGGACAGGCCGCCGGCCTCCGGGGTCCCGGTCCCGGGCGCGTGCGCCGGATCGAGCACGTCGATGTCCACCGAGACGTAGACCGGACGGTCGCCGAGCCGCCGCAGCATGACCTCGATCAGCGTGTCGAGCCGCTCGTGGGCGAACTGGCGGCTGGTCAGCTGCTGGAACCCGAGCCGGGCGTCGTCGGTGAGGTCCTCCTTGGCGTACACGGACCCCCGGATGCCGACGTGCAGGCAGCCCTCGGGGTCCAGCAGCCCTTCCTCGGACGCCCGCCGGAACGGCGTGCCGTGGGTGACCGGCGCGCCGAAGTAGGTGTCCCAGGTGTCCAGATGCGCGTCGAAGTGCAGCACCGCCAGCTCGCCGTGGTGGCGGTGCAGGTCACGCAGCAGCGGCAGCGCGACCGTGTGGTCACCGCCGAGGGTCACCAGCCGCGTGCCGGCGCCGGTCAGCGCCCCGGCCTGCTCCTGGATCTGCCCGACGGCGTCCGTGATGTCGAACGGGTTGATGACCATGTCACCGGCGTCGGCGACCTGCACGACCCCGAACGGGGAACGGTCCAAAGCCGGGTTGTAGGGCCGCAGCAGCCGGGAGGACTGACGGATGTGGGAGGGGCCGAACCGCGCCCCCGGACGGTAGCTGACGCCGCTGTCGAACGGCGCGCCGATGACGGCGAGGTCGGCCTTGCCGACCTGGTCGGTACGGGGCAGGCGGGCGAAGGTGGCGGGCCCGGCGTAGCGCGGGACCTCGGTGCCGGACACCGGCCCGACGGGGCGGTTGGTTTCCATTCCGTTCTTTCCGTTCAGGGAGAGCACTGCTTCCGGTCCCGGCCGCGCTGCGGTGGCCGGGGACATTGCGCTCAGGATACGCGATCTGTAGTATAACTGCATGAGTTTCAGTCACACTGCAGAAACGGGTCTCCGCGACTCCGTCCGCAGCGTGCTGCGCCGGGTTCCCGCCACCGTCGTGGTCGTGACCTCGTTCGTGTCCGGCCGCCCGTGGGGCGTCACCGCGTCGAGCTTCTCGTCGGTGACCCTCGACCCGCCGATCGTGTCGATCTGCCTGTTCTCGCACACGGCGGTCATGCGGGCCGCGCGGCTGCACGGCCGCGTGGGCGTCTCGGTGCTGTCGGCCGGCCAGGTCCACGTCGCCCGCGCGGCCGCCGCGCCCGGCGCCCCCAAGTTCCTGGAGTCCTTCTCCCCGGAGGCCGAGGGACTGGGGGAGACCGGCATCCCCCATCCGGCGCCGAACCGGCGCTGGGATCCGCACGACGGCGCCGCCGTCCCGCCGGCGCCGTCGGTGCACGGCGCGCTCGCCCACTTCGACTGCGCCATCTCGCAGGTCGTGACCGTGGGCGACCACGACGTGCTCTTCGCCCGGGTGGAGCGGGTCCGCGAGGGCGACGCCGCCCTCCCGCCGCTCCTCTACTACGACCGTGACTTCTACCGTCTCCCCGACGACCCCATCGAAGGTTGATGACCATGCTCAAGACCGGTGACGAGTACCGGGCGAGCCTGCGCGACGGCCGCGTCGTGCTGGCCTCCGACGGCTCACGGGTGTCCGACGTCACCACGCACCCGCAGTTCAGGGACGCCGTGGACACCGTCGCCGCCCTCTACGACATGCAGCACCGGCCGGGGACGGCCGAGATCGCCACGTACCAGGACGAGGAGACCGGGAAGCCGGCCAGCCGCGCCTGGCAGGTGCCCCGGACCAAGGACGACCTGGTCGCCCGGCGCGAGCTGGCCCGGCTGTCCACCTACCACACCTTCGGGGTGTTCGGCCGGCCGCCGGACTACGGCTCGTTCAACGCGCTGGGCCTGCTCTCGGTCGCCGACCGCATCGCCCCCAGCAGCGAGGAGTGGGCGCGCAACATCGACGCGTTCATCGACTGGGGCCGGGCCAACAACGCGATGAGCGCCGACATCGTCGCCGACGTCCAGTCGGACCGGTCGGTGCCGACCGCGCAGAAGCCCGGCCGGCTCCGCTGCGTCGAGGAGCGCAAGGACGGGCTGGTCCTGTACGGGGCCAAGCCGTGCGCCTCCGGGGCCGTCCACTCCCACGTTGGCACCGTCGTCACGCTGCTGACCCCGGGCGCCGACCCCGACGCGAACCTGTTCTGCTACGTGCCGCTCAACGCGCCCGGCCTCACGATGGTGGCCAGGGAACCGGTGATCATGCCGGGCACCACCGACGAGCACCCGCTGGACGTGCGCGGCGAGGAGCCCGACTCCCTGCTCGTCTTCGACCGGGTCTTCGTGCCCAGTGAGCACGTGTTCTCCTTCCGCAACGAGGAGATGCTGGGCCTGTACCACGAGCTGGGCGCCCTCGCGCTCTGGCACATCCTGGCCCGGCTGTCCTACAAGTCCGAGATCCTCGCGGGCGCCGCCCAGGCGATCGTCGAGGTGCTGGGCACGGAGAACATCCCGCAGGTGCGCGACGCCGTCTCCGAGATCAGCGCCTACGCCACCGGGCTGCGCGCCCACGTGCTCGCCGCCGAGGACACCGCCGCCTACGCCAACGGCGTCCTGGTCCCGGCCGAGCGGTACGTCACCGCGGGGCGCCTGCACTCCGTCGAGAACTACCCGCGGATGCTGCAGCTGCTGCGGGAGATCTCCGGCCAGGGCCTGATCAGCCGCTTCTCCGAGCGGCAGTTCGCCGACGGCTCGGTGGGGGAGATGCTCACGGAGTTCCTCCCCGGCACGGGCGTCAGCGCCGAGGCCAAGAACCGGGTGTTCAACTTCGTCTGGGACCTGACCTGCGGCGCGAACGCCATGCGCGTCGCCCTGTTCGAGAACGTCAACGCCACGCCCCCGGCCGCCATGCGGGCCCGGATCTACGCTTCCCCGTACCGCAGGCCGTGGCGGGACTTCGTGCTCGACCACCTGGGCGTCGACATCAGCGCGGCCCGATGACCGCACCGCCGACGGCGGCGGGCGCGGCCCTCCGGGACGAGCTCGGCACGCTCGTCCTCGACCTGCTGGCCGCGCCCAGCCCGAACCCGCCCGGCGACGTGCGCGACGTCGCCGGGGTCGTGACCGCGTACTGCGACCGCGCCGGCCTGCCGCACCGGCTGGACCGGCCGGCCGCGCGCCGCCGCAACATCGTCGTGGACGTGCTCGGGACCACCGACTGGGACGGCCGGCACCTGGTGTGGAACGGGCACCTCGACACGTTCCCCGCCTCCGGCCCGCCGTCCCGCCCCCGGCGGGTCGCGGACCGGGTGCACGGCAGGGGAGCGGTCGACATGAAAGGCGGGGTCGCGGCGTTCCTCGTGGCCGCCCGCCGGCTGCGGGAGAGCGCCGGCGACCTGCCGGGACGGCTCTCCCTGGTCCTGGTGTGCGACGAGGAGACCTTCGGCCCGCTGGGCGCGCGCGGCCTGCTCAGGCGCCGGCCCGACCTGCTCGGCGACGCGCTGGTCAGCACCGAGCCGTCGTCTCTCGGCCTGGTGCGGGTGGCCGAACGCGGCTACCTCTGGCTCATGGTGCACGTGCCCGGCCAGAGCATGCACGCCGCGTACCCAGGCGCCGGGGAGGGCGCGATCCTGCGCGCCGCCGGATTCGCCCGGCGGGTGGCCGGCCTCGTCGCCGAGGTCAACCGCGGGCTCGCGGCCGCGCACCCGCCGCCGGGCGCCCGCGACGAGGCGATGGACCGGCTGCTGGGCGACGGCGCCGCCCGCATCGTCCGCGAGGTCTCGCTCAACCTGGGCACCGTCCGCGGCGGCCTGGCGGTCAACATGCGCCCGGCCGACTGCCGGCTCAGCGTCGACCTGCGCGTGCCCGAGACGGTCGACCCGCAGGACCTGCTCGGCCGCGTCGAGGAGCTGGCCCGTGAGGCCGGCGCCCGGGTCGAGGTCCTCGGCCGCGGACCGGCCAACTCCACCGGCGAGGACGCGGACATCGTCACCGCCGTGACCGAGGCCGTCACCCGGCGCACCGGCCACCGGCCCGTCCCCTCCACCGGGATCGGCTGCACCGACGCCCGGCTGTGGCGCCACGCGGGCGTGCCCGCCTGCGTGATCGGGCCCGACCCGGCCACGATGGGCACCGACGACGAGCACGTCCGGCTCGCCGAGCTGGAAGCGCTCGTGGACATCCTGTGCGATTCCGCACGCCAGTACCTCTCTGGAGAGTCATGACCGAGCGGAGCTCGCCCGCGTACCCGCCCGGCCAGCGCAGCGCGCTGTGCCTGACCTTCGACCTGGACGCCCACACCATGTGGACCTCCAAGGACCCGGGGAACGCCGCCCGGCCGGCGGTGCTCTCCTCGGGCGACTACGACCTCGGCCAAGGGCTGGACCTCGTGCTCGGGCTGCTCGCCGAGCACGGGATCCGCACCACGTTCTTCGTGCCCTCCGACGTCGCGGCGGACGCGCCGGGGGCGATCGGGAAGATCGTCGCCGAGGGGCACGAGATCGCCATGCACGGCACCGACCACAACCCGCTGCCGGACCGCTCCCGTCCCGCCGAGGCGGCGCTGCTGCGTACCGTGAAGGACACGCTGGAGCAGGTGAGCGGCACGCCCGTGCGCGGCTACCGGGCGCCGCTGTACGACGTCACCGAGCACACCCGCGACGTCCTCGCCGAGATCGGCTGCACGTTCTCGTCCAACTTCATGGACGCCGTCCGCCCGTACGTCGTGCGCGGCGAGCACGGCCCGGTCGCCGAGATTCCGACGCACTGGGCTCTCGACGACGGCCCCCACCTGCTGTTCGCCAACAGCCCGCCGAACTACCGGCAGTTCCTCGCCAACGACCAGATCGCCCGCATCTGGACCGACGAGCTGCGGGCCATCCACGCTCTCGGCGGCGTGACGACCATGGTGCTCCACCCGCAGCTCGTGGGCCGGCCGTCCCGGGTGGCGCTGCTGACCCGGCTGATCGAGACCGCGGAGGAGCTCGGCGAGGTGTGGCTCCCCACGATGGGCGAACTGGCCGCCCATCTGCTCGACCAGGAGGTGACCCGATGGATGACGAGACGGTGCTGCTGACCGGCGCCTCGGTGGTGTCGCCGGAGGTGGCGGCAGGGACCGCCGACACGGTGGCCGTCCGCGGCTCGCGCATCGCGGCGGTCGGCACGCTGGAGGCGGTGCGCGCGGCGCTGCCCGGCGCCCGGTACGAGGTCGTCGACCTGGGCGGCGGCTGTCTGACCCCGGGCTTCGTCGACCCGCACAACCACCTGCTCGCCACCGGGGAGACCATGTCCGGGGTGGACGCCGGCTACCCGGCGGTCCGTTCCATCGCGGACCTGGCCCGCGCGGTGGGGGAGGCGGCCCTCGCCCAGCCGGCCGGGACGTGGGTGCGCGGCTCCGGCATGGACGTCGCCAAGTATCCGGAGGACCGCCTGCCCACGGCCGCGGACCTGGACGCGGTCAGCCCGAACCACCCCGTGATCGTCTTCCACAAGTCCGGGCACAGCGCGGTGGTCAACTCGGTCGCCCTCGCGATGGCCGGCGGCGCGACCGGGACCGATCCCACGGGAGGCTACTTCGACAGGGACGAGACGGGGCGCGCCCGCGGCTACTGCGTCGACGCCGCCCTCGATCTCGTCTTCCCCCGGGCCGTCGACATCGCCTGCCACGGCCCCAACTTCCACTTCGACGCCACCCCTGAGGACCTCGACCACGCGCTGGAAGTGGGCGTCCGCGCCTACCAGGCGGCCGGCATCACGACCGTCTGCGATCCGCAGGTGACCAGGCGCGAGATGAGCACGTACCTGCGGGCGCGGCGCGCCGGCCGGCTCGGGGTGCGCGTCGTGGCCATGCCGTTGTCGAGCAACCTCCCGGCGCTGAGCGAGGCGGGGCTGTCCAGCGGGATCGGCGACGACTGGTTCCGCATCGGCGCCATGAAGTTCTACTCCGACGGCGCGCTCACCAGCGGCACAGCCCTGTTCAGCGGCGGCTACTCGAACGACGCGCTGACCCGGGGACAGCTGTTCTGGCAGCCCGGGCAACTCCGCGAGCTGGTGGCCGACGCGATGGCCAGGGGCTGGCAGGTCGGCATCCACGCCCAGGGCGACCTGGGCATCGAGTACGCCCTCCAGGCCATCGAGGCCGGCCGCGGCACCGGCCGGCACCGCGTCGAGCACTGCGGCGGGCCGACCTGGGAACAGCTGGGCCGCATCGCCGACCTGGGCGTCATCCCGGTCAACCAGCCGAACTTCCTCACCGAGAGCGGCGACGAACTGCTGGCCACCCTCGGCGACCGCACGCACCGGCTGCAGCCCCTGCGGTCCGAGCTGGACCGGCAGATCCTGACCGTGCTGTCCAGCGACGCCTTCGTCTCCAACTACCGGCCCATCCGGACCATCGCCTCGGCCATGGGACGGGAGACGGAGTCGGGCACCGTGATCGGCGCCGACGAGCGGCTCGGCTTCGGCGACGCGCTGCGGATGCACACGCTGCTCGCCGCCGAGGCCCTGGGCCTGGACGGGGTCATCGGTTCGATCACCCCCGGCAAGTACGCCGACCTGGTCCACTTCACCACGGACCTGAGCGACCTGCGCCCGGCCGAGCTCGCGGCGACCACGCCGAACGCCACGATGATCGCCGGCCGCTGGGTGACGGGCGCCGGGTGACGGGCGCGCCCCCGAAGCCCTGACCCACCTCACCGACAGAGCCCGAAGCATGGAGCGCATAATGCCCGAAACACCGCGATACCCCCGCATCCGGGTGAGCGGCGGCCCGTACGAGCGCGGCCGCCTCTACGGAGACGCCGCCCGCGATCGCGTCCACCGCAGCAGAGCCGGCTACGAGACGGCCTTCGCGCGGTCGGCGGGCCTGAGCTGGGAGCAGGCGGTCGCGGCCGCCGCGCCGCTGGAGGCCGCGATCGCGGCGGTGTTCCCCGCGTACGCGGAGGAGATGCGCGGCATCGCCGACGGCGCCCGGCTCTCCTTCGCCGACGTCCTCACCATGAACGCGCGCACCGAGGTGATGTGGGCCGCCACCGCCCGCCAGGCCGCGTCGCTGCGGGCCGCGCACGCCCGCGAGTGCAGCTCCTTCGCGCTCCTGCCCAGCCGTACGGCCGGCCGCCACACCCTGGCCGGGCAGAACTGGGACTGGCTCGTGCACGGCTTCGACACGGTGGTCGTCCTGGAGGTGGAGCAGGACGACGCCCCCAACTACGTCACCGTCGTGGAGGCCGGGCTGCTGGCCAAGACGAGCATGAACTCCTCGGGGCTCGCCATCGCCACCAACGCGCTGGTCACCTCGGCCGACCGCGGCGAGCCGGGCCTGCCGTACCACGTGGTGCTGCGCGCGCTGGCCGACTGCCACACGCTGACCGACGCGGCCAACGTGGTCCAGCGCCACTGGCGTTCCTCCTCCGCCAACTACCTGCTGGCCCACCGGGACGGCACCGCGATCAACCTGGAGACCGCCCCCGGCGACCACAGTCAGGTGTATCCCCTGCTGCCGGCCGACGGCGCCCTCGTCCACACCAACCACTTCCTGTCACCGCTCCGGGAGGTGACGGACGTCTCCCTCTACGCGATGGCCGACAGCCTGGTCCGTCTCCAGCGCGTCCAGGCCGCCATCTCCGCGGCCGACCGGCCGGCCACCGTCGGCTCGCTGCGCGAAGCCCTCAGCGACCACGCCGACTATCCGTACTCCGTCTGCTCCCACCCGGACGTACGAGCCGGCGCGGACGAGCGGTGGGCGACCGTCACGTCCGTGATCATGGACCTGGACGAGCGGACCGTCTGGCTCAGCGACGGCAACCCCTGCCGGCACCCGCACCGCCCGCTCACCTTCGACGGCCTCCTCGACAAGCCGTCGCCGCTGCTCACGCCATAGGTCCATGGAGTCGCTCAGCGGGTCACGGCGGTCTCCCGCTCCACACGCGACAGCTTCTCGGGATTACGCACGTGGTAGGCGCCGGTGACGTAGCCGTTCTCCACGCGCACTGCCACCACCCCGTCGATCTCGCCGTCGACCCGTACGAGCAGCCCGGGCCCGCCATTGATCTGAACCAGCTCGACCGACCTCTCCGCGTCGCGTTTCCACCAGCCGGCGGCCAGCAGGCGAGCCACGTTGCCGATCCCCACAACCGGCCGCGGCAGGGCATGCCTGACTCCGCCGCCGTCGCTCAGGGCGACGACGTCCGGCGCGAGGACGTCGAGCAGGCTCTGCAACTCGCCGGTCTCGACCGCTCGCTTGAAGGCCTGGAGCGCGGCTCGGGTCTCGGCCGGGGAGGCGATGCCGCGGGGCCGGCGGGCCGCGACGTGCGCCCGCGCCCGGTAGGCGATCTGGCGGACCGCGTTCGGGCTCTTGCCGACGGCTTCGGCGATCTCGTCGTAGTCCAGTTCGAACACCTCGCGCAGCACGAACACCGCCCGCTCGGTCGGCTGAAGCGTCTCCAGCACCAGCAGCATCGCCATCGAGACGCTCTCGGCGAGCTCGACGTCCTCGGCCACGTCGGGCGAGGTGAGCAACGGCTCGGGCAGCCACGGCCCGACGTAGGACTCCTTGCGCCGACCGAGCGCACGCAGCCGGTCCAGCGCCTGCCGGGTGACGATCCGCACCAGGTAGGCACGCTGCTCCCGCACGGTGCCGAGATCGACGTCCACCCATCGCAGCCAGCTCTCCTGCAGGACGTCCTCGGCGTCCGCGGCCGAGCCGAGCATCTCGTAGACGACGGTGAACAGCAGGTTGCGATGGGCGACGAACGCCTCGGTGGCGGAGTCCACGCGGCCGGCCCGATCGAGCGGCCCGGCCGGGTCCGCCCTTCCTTCGCGCTCGCTCATGTCCGGCTCCTGCCCGGTCGTTCTCAGCACTGCCACACGCACAAGACGTCGCTCCCCGTCGCTGCGTAACAGCCACGGCAGGTGTCCTACGTCACAGAGCCGCGCTGTTACGGGGATCAGGGCGCCGGCGTCTCGTGATCCGTACGGCACCACGACGAGAAGGGAAGTCTTCCCCATGTCCACGCCCACGACCGGCCGGCGGTCGCGCATGCCCAGCCCTCTGCCCTTCCTCCCCGAGCTGGCGGAAGTCGGCGAAGGTCTGCACAAGGCCCTCCGGAACAGCGCGATCCCGCAGACCACCATCCACCTGCTGCACCTTCGCGCCGGGCAGATCCTCGGCAGCACGTACTTCACCACCAGAGAGACCGGCGACCTGCGCAGGATCGGGGAACCGGAGGAGCGCATCACCGCCATGGCCACCTGGCACGACGCCACCTGCTTCACCGACGCCGAACGGGTCGCTCTGGAGCTCGTGGAGGCGGTCCTCACCCCGAACCCGTCCGGTGAGCGCGTCCCCGACGAGCTGTACGCCAGGGCGTCGGCGCACTACGACGACAAGGCGATGTGGTCGCTCATCATGGCGCTCGCCCACATCGGCTTCTTCACCCCCGCCGCCCTCATCGCCAAGCCGATCCCCGGCATGCCCCCCGGCCAGAACTACAGCGAGTAAGAGAGGCGCCCAGCATGAGCATCACCACGTTCGCGGTGGCAGGGGCGACCGGGCGGCTGGGCCGCCACGTCGTCGACGTCCTCACGGAACGGGGGCACCAGGTCGTGCCGATGTCCCGCGCCACCGGCGTGGACGTCATCACCGGTCAGGGCCTGGCCGAGGCGCTCACCGGGGTGGACGTCATCATCGACGTCGCCTCGTGGCACGCCTCCGAGCAGGAGGCGGCGACGGAGTTCTTCCGCACCTCGGCCCGTAATCTCCACGAGTACGGTCAGCAGGCGGCCGTAGCCCGGATCGCCATGGCGTCCATCATCGGCGCCGACCAGGCCACCGCCGGTTTCCTCGCCGCCAAGAAGGCGCACGAGGAACTGCTGCTGTCCGGCCCGCTCCCCGTCCGCATCCTGCGGGCCGCGCAGTTCCACGAGTTCATCGGCCAGTTGCTGGACTGGCAGGAGGGCGACGTCGCCCACATCCCGGCCCTGCCCACCCAGCTCGTCGCCTGCCGCACCGTGGCCGAGGAACTGGCCGACCTGGCCACCGCCCCCGATGCCCCGGGAACACCGATCCCCGAGATCGCCGGACCCCGCAAGGAGACCATGGCGGAGGCGGCCCGGCTCCTCGGCGCCCGCCGGGGCGTCCAGGTCGTCGGCGTCGACGGGTCCGGCATGCCCGATGCCGGGCTCGCCGCCGACGGCGCCTTCCTGCCCGGCCCGCACGCCAAACTGGCCGGGCCCACCTTCCAGGAGTGGCTCGACATCCAGCCCTGAGCCGACCTCGACCTTGTGACCCGGTCCCGGCTTCCCCGGGACCGGAGGCTCAGCTCGCGGAGCGGTCGCCGGGCGGGCGGCGGCGCAGCGCGGGGTCGGTCAGGGGCGCGGGACTCCAGAGAGCGACAGGAGGGTAGACGTCGGTGCCGGGCGGCACGAGCTCGTCGATCCGGTCGAGCACGGTGTCGTCGAGCACCAGCGAGGCGCCCTTCAGCAAGCCCTCCAGTTGCTCCATCGTGCGCGGGCCGAGGATGACCGAGGTGACCGCCGGGTGTGACACGACGAAGGCGACGGCCAGCTCCGGCAGGGTGCGGCCGAGCTCGTCCGCCAGTTTCACCAGCTCCTCGACGACCTCCAGCTTGGCCGCGTTGACCGGGATGGACGGGTCGAACCGTTCCGGCGCGCGCGCCGCGCGGCCCTGCGACAGGTCGACCTGTCCCTTGCGGTAACGGCCGGTCAGGAACCCCCAGCCCAGCGGGCTGTAGGTGAGCACGCCCATACCGAGCCGCTGCGCCGTGGGCAGGACGTCGCCCTCGATGCCGCGGGCCAGGATGTTGTACGGCGGCTGCTCGGTGCGGAACCGGTACAGGCCGCGCTGCCGGGCCACATGGTAGGCCTCGACCGTCTCGTGCGCCGGGAAGGCCGAGCTGCCGAAGGCGCGGATCTTGCCCTGCCGTACGAGATCGGTCAGCGCGGAGAGGGTCTCCTCGATGTCGGTCCGGTGGTCGGGGCGGTGGATCTGGTACAGGTCGATCCAGTCGGTGCGCAGCCGCTTGAGACTCGCCTCGACCGCGCGCATGATCCAGCGCCGCGAGTTGCCGCTCCGGTTGGGCCCTTCCCCCATCGGGAAGTGCACCTTGGTCGACAGCACCACGTCGTCCCGCCGGCCCTGCAGCGCCTTGCCCACGATCTCCTCGGACTCGCCCGCCGAGTACATGTCGGCGGTGTCGATGAAGTTGATCCCCTGGTCGAGGGCGGTGTGGATGATGCGGATGCTGTCATCGTGGTCGGGGTTGCCGGCCGAGCCGAACATCATGGTGCCGAGGCAGTGGGTGCTGACCTCTATGCCGGTGCCGCCGAGGATGCGATATCTCATACTTCGGAACCGTAGAAGCTAGAGCCGACTCTAGGTCAAACTGAGCCGCATGTCGGGATTGAGCATCGGCCAGGTCGCCGAACGCACCGGGCTCAGCGTGCACACCCTCCGGTTCTACGAGCGAGAGGGGCTGCTGGCCCAGCCGGTACGGCGGGGAACCGCGGGACACCGGGTCTACGACGAGGGTGACGTCGACTGGCTGGGCGTGTGCGTCCGGCTGCGGGCCTCCGGCATGCCCCTGACCGACATCCGGCGCTACACCGAGCTCGTCAGAGCGGGCCAGGGCAACGAGGCGGAACGGCTGGAGGTGCTGCGCGGACATCGGGAACGGGTGCTCGCCCAGCTGCACGAACTCGACGAGTCACTCAAGCTGATAACCCACAAGGTGGCCATCTACGAGGGCCGGCTGGGCTTGCGGGACACCGTCCCCGACTGCGCGCCCTGAGGCTCAGACCAGCGCGCCGGCCAGCAGGAAGATCCCGGTTCCGTGGGCGAGGGCGGCTGCGGTCACGCCTGACCGCAGCCGCAGGAAGGCGCAGATCAGCCCCTCGTACAGGGTGAAGGCCAGCAGCGGCCAGCCGACGTCGGTCACGGTCGAGGCCAGGAAGACGTGGCAGGCGGCGAACAGCAGGGCCGACAGCAACGCCGCCCGGACGCCGTCGGTGTGCTGCTCCAGCCGGCCCTGCAGGAACCCGCGGAACAGCACCTCCTCGGCGAGGTTGCCCGCCAGGCTGAACAGCAGCAGCACCGGCAGCAGCGTGACCGCGACCGCGCCGCCCCGATCCGCCGGCGGTGTCGCCAAGGACAGCAGCAGCACCGGAGCGGCGGCCAGGACGCCGCCGCCGATCCCCAGCGCGAGCGCGGCCGGGGTGAACCGGCCCCACCGCACCAGCGAGCGCAGCTCGCCATCCAGGGTCAGCACGGCGGCGGTCAGCACCACCGTACCCACGGCGAACAGCAGCAGGATGCCCGCCTCGTCGGTGAAGCGCAGCCAGGGCGCCCCTCCCGCGACGCCGAGCCGCCAGAACCCGAGCGGTGTCATCGCATCCCTGATCAGCACGAAGCCGAGGACGAGGGTCATGATGCGCAGGAGCGGGTCCCGCTCGGCGCGCGCCAGCGCGAAGCACGCGCCGATCAGCAGCAGTCCGGGCAGGATCCGTACGCCGTAGGACAGAAGGTCGGACAGCACGAAGACGTCTCCGTTTCTCAGGGGGTCGTCGGCGAAGGCCCGTGCCCGCGCCAGGGGGAGGGCCGGGTCGGTCACCAACTGCTCGCCTTGGGGGAGCGGGCGTCGGCCGGCAGCCGCGACGTCGAGGTCTTCATGGTGCTGTCCGTGCCGCAGTTCGACGGCTGGGGCGGCTTGGAGGGAGCCAAGTGGAGGAGTCCTTCCCGGGCGGTGGACGACCCGGCCGGGACCCACGGGGAGACTCGGCCAGGCATGACTGCGTGGCCGAAGGTCTCGCCCACCGGCCGGTGACCGGTCCCCGCCGCCGGAGAACGCGAGGTTCTCAGCGTGTCGACGTGCGGGCGTCGCGGGCTACTCCCCTTCGGAGCGGCTTCACTCTTCCACACATTTCGGAAATCGCGCAAGTGTCGAAACGTGGAGGCAGGCCGGAGGCGCGGGACAATGGAGAGGCCATGCCGACCTCCACACCGGGTTCACCCGGCGCCGAGCACCCGACCCCCGCGCAGCTGAGGGCGGCGGCCGAGACGTTCGCCCTGATGGCCAGCCCGGTCCGGCTGCACCTGATGTGGCTGATCACCCACGGTTCCTACGACGTCAGCACGCTGGCCACGCACGTGGGCATCGGCATCGCCACGGTCTCCCAGCACCTGGCCAAGCTCCGCCTGGCCGGCCTCATCACCGCACGCCGGGACGGCCGCCGGACGCTGTACGCGGTGGAGGACCCTCATGTGGTCACCCTGATCCGCCAGATCTTCGATCACATCGCCCCCGACGGGAGCCTGGCGCCCGACCCTCCCCGGTAGCCGCGATCCCGGACTCCGTGCCGGAACGGTGGCAGGCGAGGCCCGCCACCGCCGCGGATTGGAGACGACTGTCGGCCGGACTCCGGAACAGTCACTTCCGGCCGAGGATTTTCGCCCCGAACCTCACCGAATGCCCGGCCCCGCCGCACGCCCGGCATTTACCGAAAGCCCCCTTGAAAGTGGTCGAATGCGACTCTTTTGAGCGATTGCAGCGCGGACACTTCATATAGGGGTGGAAGTAGCAGGACCCCAGGTAGACGACGGCCATGACGATGGCGAACCACACCAGTAGTTGCATTCCGCCAGAGTGCACAGAAAGTGATGCTCCCGTCACAGGAATCCCAAGACGGGGTCATCACTTCATGCATCCGAAAGGTGACAGTACGCTCACTTCCGGCCGAACAGATGCCGCCGGTTCAGCCGCCGTCGGCTCGCGCCCGCTCCGGCTCGACGTCCTGCTCGCCGGTCACCGTCGAGGGGCGGCTCACCGGTACCGACGGCAAGGCGCCCGGGCTCAAGCCGCTCGCGGTGACCCGGCGCCTGGTCCACGGGACGAAAGAGCCGATCGCCGGCGTGACGACGCAGAAGGACGGCACGTACACGTTCACCGACATGCCCGCCATCGCCGGCAGGTACAGCTACCTCGCGTTGTGGTCAGGGGACGCCGCGGCCCGGCCCGGCCAAGGCCGCCCATCACATCATGGTCGAGTGACCTGACGGCCGGTCGGCGCGTCGGCCTTCTGACCGGGTCAGACCCTGGTGTGGCGGGGGCAGCCTCGTCGGGGAGCCCCCGCCACACCCGTCGCGGAACAGGCGGGGGAATCAGCTTCCGCAGGGGTCGGCGGCGTTGGGGGTCACGACGCCGTCCTTGACGGTGGAGGTGCCGGTGGTGAGGGTGTAGTCGTTGCCGTTGTTGTTGTCCCAGGTTCCGGCGCCGTTGTTGAACGCGGCCTTGAGGGTGGTGGCGTTGGCGAGGTTGATGGTCTTCTTCTTCCAGCCGGCGCAGGCTGTTTCCATGGGCAGGCCTGGGACGGTGGTCCAGGTGCCGTTGATGCCGTAGTGGATGTTGGCCGTGGCCCAGCTCGTCTTGTAGTAGACGGTGGCTTCCTTGTCACCCGGCTGAGGGGTCGAGCCGGTGTGGACGGCGACCGCGCTCTTGCCGGGCACGGTGACCGTCGCCCTGCCGCCGGAGTCGACCGTCACCGTGCCGCCGCCCGCCACGTTCGGATACGTCCCGGCGGGCAGGCCGGTGGTGAAGGTCCGGGTGATGGAGCCGCCCTCGTTGTTGATGGCGACCCAGCCCTTGTCGCCGCGGCTGAAGGCGATCAGGTTGTTCCCGTTGTCGGTCCAGTTGGCGACGCCGGTGCCCTTGACGGCGTTGTGGAAGCCCACCATGCCGGCGACCTGCCGGTTGAAGCAGGTCCACTGGCCGTTGGAGCAGTTGACGTCGGTGGCGTGGCCGCCGTTGGCCGAGGGCGGCCCGGCCTCGCTGTTGTTCCAGGTGTACGAGGCGTACACCTGGGGGGTGCCGAACGGCCAGGCCAGCATGAAGAAGTTGGCCAGCTTGTACGTGTCGCCGTTCTTGTAGGTGAGCGTGGAGCCGCCCCGCTCGGTGTCGTGGTTGTCGACGAACACCACGGCCTTGTCGCCGGGCACCGACAGACCCCAGCTCTCGCCGAAGGTCCGCAGGTTCTTGATCTGGCCGGTGAACTGTTCCCGCAGCTTGCGGCCGTACACGAACTCGTCGACGTCGCCGACGCCGGTGTAGTGGCTCGGCTGGACGGCCTCCTGGTCGCCTTGGATGACCTCCTGGTGGATGTAGGGCGATCCGACGAGCCTGGACTTGATCGCGGACAGGTCACCGGGGTGGATGTGCTTGGCGGCGTCGATGCGGAAGCCGGACACGCCGAGCGACGTCAGCTTGTTCAGGTAGTCCGCGATCTTGCCCCGGACGTACTCGGACCCGGTGTTCAGATCCGACAGGCTCACCAGCTCGCAGTTCTGGACCCGCCAGGCGTCGTTGCGGTAGTCGCCCTGGTTGATCTGGCAGGTGGGCTGGTGGAAGTCCTGGGAGGAGTAGAGCCCCGGATAGTTGTACTTGCTGAAGCCGTAGCCGCCGTAGCTGGTGGCGCCCTGGCCGGTCATGTGGTTGATGACCGCGTCCACCTGGACCTTCACGCCGGCGCCGTTGCAGGCGTCGACCATGCGCCTGAACGCGGCCTCGTCACCGAACTTGCTGGTCAGCTCGTAGCGGGCGGGCTGGTAGATGTCCCACCAGACCGTGCCGCCCTTGGTCATCGAGTCGTGGGGCGGTGAGACCTGCACCGCGCCGTACCCGGCCGGGCCGAGCACCTCCGTGCACTCCCTGGCCACCGAGTTCCAGTTCCAGCTCCACAGGTTGGCGATGACGCCGACGCCGGAGGCGGCGTGGGCGGGGGCTTGGCCCAGCACGGGCACGGCGATGCTGCTCGCCGCCGCTAATGCGGTGGCGACGATTGCTTTGTAGAGTTTCATGCGGGGATCTCCAGAAACGTGAGGATGGGGTTCCCGTCAACGGGCTGGGTGGGCCAACACCCGGCCCGTCTTGCTTTGAGGGCTGCTTTGTGGCGGACCGAGGGGCCCGGCGGTGCTCTGGCACGCCCATGGGGGAGAGGCACCATCAGAACCTCCGCGTTCGGGTTTCCTCGGTGTTGCCTGGAAGTTACTCGGCGGCCAAGGTCCTTGCAATAGTTTGCAGACTTTTCAAGAGTGACCTGCCTCCACGGCGAAGTGTCTGCAAGAGCTTGCAACGCATTGCTGGCCGAAGCGCCCGCAGCCACGGTCCTGGGAGGAGACGGAGAACGGTAAATTGGCTGCCATGACCATGCGCCTCGCCGACATCGCCGCCCAAGCGGGCGTGAGTGAGGCCACCGTGAGCCGGGTGCTCAACGACAAACCGGGCGTGGCGCCCGGCACCAGGCAAGCCGTCCTCACCGCACTCGACGTGCTCGGCTACGAGCGCCCGGCCAAGCTCCGGCAGATCCACACCGGCCTGATCGGCCTGATCCTCCCCGAGCTCAGCAATCCGATCTTTCCGGCGTTCGCGCAGGTCATCGAGAGCGCCCTGGTGCTGTCCGGCTACACCGCCGTGCTGTGCACGCAGACGCCGGGCGGCGTCACCGAGGACGACTACACCGCTTTGCTACTTGAGCGCGGTGTCGCGGGCATCATCTTCGTCAACGGGCTGCACGCCGACTCCCGCTCCAACGCCGCGCGTTACGTGCATCTGACCGAGCTGGGCCTGCCCATGGTGCTGATCAACGGTTACCGCCCCGACATCCAGGCTCACTTCATCTCCAACGACGACGTCGCCGCGCTCGACATGGCCGTCGCCCACCTGGTCTCCCTCGGCCACCGGCGCATCGGCCTGGCGATCGGCCAGGAGCGTTTCGTGCCCACCATGCGTAAGACGGAGGGCTACCGCCGTGCCATGGCCAACTACGCCGGCGTCACCGACGTCTCCGACCTGGTCGTCAACACGCTCTACACCGTGGAGGGCGGCCAGTCCGCGGCCCAGCAACTGCTCGAGCGCGGGTGCACGGCCATCTGCTGCGGCAGCGACATCATGGCCATCGGCGCGATCAGGGGCGCCCGCAACCTGGGCCTGAGCGTGCCGGAGGAAGTGTCGGTGGTCGGCTTCGACGACACGCCGATGACGGCCTACCTCGACCCGCCGCTCACGACGATCCGGCAGCCCGTGCGCGAGATGGCGCTGAACGCGGTGAGCAGCCTGCTCGACGAGATCGGCGGCGTGCCCGCGCCCCGCGGCGAGCTGCTGCACCGCCCCGAGCTGGTCGTCCGCCGCTCGACGGCCCCCATCCGCACGCCCGTCGTCCCCACCTCCTGACTCCCGCGGCAGCCCTTCCTCCGGCAGGTGCTCGGATCAGGAGACCTGCTGTCCAGGTGTCGTCACCCAGAGTGACGGCTGGCTGTCTCCTTGCAAAGATAACGAAAAAGTGATCCTTCTTTGCAAAGTCTTTCAATGAAGCTTGCAGGCGCGTAACGTCCACCTCACTTCCGAGGACCCCGGCGGGCGAGGTCTCCCGCGGCGTGTCCCCCTTCGGCTTCCTACGAGGAGACAGAGATGCGGCAAGCCCTTTCGGCCGTGACGATGGTCGCGGCGCTCGCGCTCGCGGTCGGCGCGTGCGGCGGCGGCGACGGCACATCCTCCGCCGCGCCGACCGGCTCGGCCCCCGCCGACCCGAGCCAGATCAGCGGCGAGATCACGTGGTGGGACACCGTCCGCCCGGACAGCGAGGGCCCGACATTCCAGAAGCTGATCAAGGAGTTCGAGGCCAAGTACCCCAAAATCAAGATCAAGTACGTCAACGTCCCCTCCGACCAGGCGCAGAACCAGTTCCAGACAGCGGCCCAGGCCGGCACCGGCGCCCCTGACGTGATCCGCTCCGAGGTCGCCTGGACGTCCCAGTTCGCCGAACTCGGCTACCTCCAGCCGCTCGACGGCACCCGCGCCGTCGACGACGAGGCCGACTACCTCCCCGGCCCGCTGAGCAGCACCAAGTACAACGGCAAGACGTGGGCGGTCCCGCAGGTGACCGACACACTCGCCCTGCTGTACAACAAGCGGCTGCTGAAGGAGGCCGGCCACGACAAGCCGCCCGCGACCGTACCCGAGCTCAAGCAGGCGGCCCTGGACGTCAAGTCCAAGACCGGCGCCAACGGCCTGGCGCTCAACGTGGACGGCTACTTCCTGCTGCCCTTCATCTACGGCGAGGGCGGCGACCTCCTCGACGTGCGGAACAAGCAGGTCGTCGTCAACTCCCCGCAGAACGTCAAGGCCATGGCCACCCTGCAGGACCTCATCACCTCGGGTGCGGCGGCCAAGCCCGCGCTGCAGGACAGCTACGCCAACGCGATGACCGCGCTCAAGGACGGCAAGACCGCGATGATCTACAACGGCCCCTGGTCGCTGTCGGAGGTCTACCAGGGCAAGGAGTTCGCGGACAAGGAGAACCTCGGCATCGCCCCGGTGCCCGCAGGCTCCGCCAAGGCGGGCGCCCCCACCGGCGGCTGGAACCTCGCGATCTACGCCGGATCCAAGAACATCGAGGCGTCGTACGAGTTCCTGCGCTTCATGAGCTCGTCCTCCTCGCTCGCCACCGTCTCCGCCGAACTGGGCCTGCTGCCCGCCCGCACCTCCAGCTTCGAGGACCCGAGGGTGAAGGCCAACACCGACGTGTCGATCTTCAAGCCGATCATGGAGACCGCGGTGCCGCGCCCGTGGATCCCCGAAGGCGGCCAGCTCTTCCAGCCGCTGCTGGAGAGCTACCAGGAACTGGTCGGCGGCGCCACGCCCGAGGAGACGCTGACCAAGGCCGAGGAGAAGTTCCAGACGATCATGAAGGCCTGGAGCTGACCGTGGCCGTTTCGACTGGACGTGCGAGGAGCACGACCAGGGACAGCGCCGACCGCGGCCGCCGCCGGGCCGGCCGCGACCAAGGCCCGCTGCGGCGGGCCCTGTCCCGGCACTGGTACGCCTGGGCGATGGTCGCCCCGGTGATGATCGTCGTCACCGTGCTGATCGGCTGGCCGCTGCTGCGCGGCGTCTACCTGTCCCTGACGGACGCCACGGAGGCCAACGTCGGCCGGACGATCGGCGTCAACGTCATCCCGGCCACCTACGAGTTCGTCGGCCTGGACAACTACGTCGGCATCCTCTCCAGCGGCCTGTTCTGGGAGAAGCTCACCTGGACGGCGATCTGGACGGTGTCCTGCGTCGTCCTGCACTACGGCATCGGCCTGGGCCTGGCCATGCTGCTGCACCGCCGGCTGCGGTTCCGCTCGCTCTACCGGGTGCTGCTGATCCTGCCGTGGGCTATCCCCGGGTTCGTGGCCGCCTTCATCTGGCGCTACCTGTTCAACAGCGACTTCGGCGTGATCAACGCGATGCTCAGGGCGGCCGGGCTCGGCGCGGTCGGCTGGCTGGACGACCCGGTCACGGCCAAGCTCGCGGTGATCGCGGTCAACGTCTGGGTCGGCGTGCCGTTCATGATGGTGGCCCTGCTGGGCGGCCTGCAGTCGATCCCGTCCGAGCTGTACGAGGCCGCCGCGGTCGACGGCGCGACACCCTTCCAGCGCTTCCGTCACATCACGCTGCCCATGCTCCGGTCGGTCTCGGCGACGGTCGTGCTGCTGGGCACCATCTGGACGTTCAACATGTTCCCCGTGATCTTCCTGATAACGCGGGGCGGTCCCGGCAGCGAGACGGAGATCCTCGTCACCTACGCCTTCAGGGAGGCGTTCACCGGGGTGCGCAACTACTCCGGCTCGGCGGCCTGGGGCGTGATCATCCTGGCCCTGCTCGTCGTACTCGCCACCGTTTACCGCCGCGCGCTGCGCAGACAAGGGGAGGTCTGGTGACCGCGAACACCCGCCCGGTCGCGCCGGGCGCCGCCAGGCGCAGCCCGGCCGCGTCGGTGCTGCTGCACGTGACCCTCGTCGCGGCCTGTGCCGTCTCGCTGTTCCCCGTCGTCTGGCTGGTGCTGACGTCGCTGAAGCCTCGCGACGGATGGCTGTCCGCCGAGCTGGAGATCTTCAACCAGCCGTCGCTGACCAACTACGCGCGGGTGCTCGGCGAGACCGAGTTCCTGACGTGGCTGGTGAACTCGGTGCTGGCGGCGGGCCTCACCACCGTCCTCGGCGTCTTCCTCGCCTCGACCACCGGGTACGCGCTCAGCCGCCATGCCTTCCCCGGCCGGCGCGGGATCATGTGGATGCTGCTGATCACCCAGATGTTCCCCGTCGCCATCCTCATCGTCCCGCTCTACAACCTGATGGCCGCGCTCGGACTGCTGAACCAGATCCCCGGGCTGATCATCGCCTACATGACGATCGCGGTGCCGTTCTGCGCCTGGATGATGAAGAGCTACTTCGACTCCATCCCGCGCGAGATCGACCAGGCCGGGCTGATCGACGGGCTCACGCCCTTCGGCGCGTTCTGGCGGGTGGTGCTGCCGCTGGCCCGGCCCAGCCTGGCCGTCACCGCGTTCTACTGCTTCATGACCGCATGGGGCGAGGTCGCGTACGCCACCGTGTTCATGTCCCAGGAGGAGAAGCGCACGCTCGCCGTGGGCCTGCAGCAGTTCGTCGGCCAGCACTGGTCCGACTGGGGACTGCTCACCGCCTCCGCCGTGCTGATCGCGGTGCCCGCCGCGGCGGTCTTCCTCGTCGTCCAGCGCCATCTGGTCGCCGGGCTGACCAGCGGCGCGACGAAGTCGTGAGCCGGCCTCGTCGCACCGGCCTTCCGACTCTGACTGATCGGGGAAACAGATGACCGAACTCGCCGAGGGCGCCGTACAGCCGGTGACCGCCACCCGCTGGTGGCGGGACGCGGTGATCTACCAGGTCTACGTGCGCAGCTTCGCCGACGGGAACGCCGACGGCGTCGGCGACCTGCCGGGCGTGCGCCGGCGCCTGCCCTACCTGGCGGAACTGGGCGTGGACGCCGTCTGGCTGACGCCGTTCTACCCCTCGCCGATGGCCGACTTCGGCTACGACGTCGCCGACTACCGCGACGTGGACCCGCTGTTCGGCACGCTCGCCGACGCCCGGGCGATGATCGCCGACGCGCATGCCCTCGGCCTGCGCGTCATCGTCGACGTGGTGCCCAACCACACCTCCGACCGGCACCCTTGGTTCGCCCGTGCCCTCAAGGGCGGTCCTGACCGGGAGCGCTACATCTTCCGTGACGGCCGCGGCGCACACGGCGGGCTGCCGCCGAACGACTGGGAATCCATCTTCGGCGGTCCCGCCTGGACCAGGGTGGGCGACGGCCAGTGGTATCTGCACCTGTTCGCCCCGGAGCAGCCCGACCTGAACTGGGAGCACCCGGAGGTGCACGCGGAGTTCGCCGACGTGCTGCGCTTCTGGCTCGACCTGGGCGTGGACGGGTTCCGGGTGGACGTCGCGCACGGCATGGTCAAGGCGCCGGGGCTGCCCGACGTCGGCCGGACCGGCCAGGTCCGCATGATCGGCGCCGACGTGGTGCCGTACTTCGACCAGGACGGCGTGCACGAGATCCACCGGTCGTGGCGGCGCGTCCTCGACTCGTACCCGGGGGAGCGCATCGGCGTGGCCGAGGCGTGGGCGCCCACGGCTGAACGGCTGGCCCGCTACGTCCGGTCGGACGAGCTGCACCAGGCGTTCAACTTCCACTTCCTCAACACCCCGTGGCAGGCCGGGGCGCTGCGCGAGGTCATCGACGAGTCACTGGCCACGGCCGGCTCGGTCGGCGCGCCGTCCACCTGGGTGCTGTCCAACCATGACGTCAAGCGGCCCGTCACCCGCTACGGCAGCCTGGCCAGGGCCCGCGCCGCCGCGCTGCTGACGCTCGCCCTGCCCGGCTCCGCGTACGTCTACCAGGGCGAGGAACTGGGCCTGCCCGAGGTGCTCGACCTGCCGGAAGAGGTCCTGCGGGACCCGCAGCGGCTGCGCGACCCCGACAGCGGCCGCGACGGCTGCCGGGTGCCCGTTCCCTGGACCCGCGAGACCGGCTGGAACGACCCGTGGCTCCCGATCCCCGGCACGTGGGCGGAGCTGAGCGTGGAAGCGCAGCGGGACGACCCCGGCTCGACGCTGGAGCTGTACCGGCAGGCGCTGCGGCTGCGCCGCGCACGCCCAGAGCTCGGCGACGGCGCGCTCACCTGGCTCGACTCGCCGTACGGGACGCTCGTCTTCACCCGCGGCGACGGCTTCACCTGCGCGGTCAACCTCAACGACCACGAGGTGGAGCTGCCGGTCTCGGGCGACCTGCTGCTGGCCAGCGCGCCCCTGGCAGGCGGTACGCTCCCGCCCGACTCGGCCGCCTGGTGGGGGCGGCCCCTGTGGTAGGGATGCCCGCGAACGGGATGCCCCGGCTGACCGACATCGCCGCGCTCGCGGGGGTGAGCGAGGCGACGGTCAGCCGGGTGCTGAACGGCCGGCCGGGAGTCTCGAAGCCGACCCGGCACTCCGTGCTGACCGCGCTCGACCTCATCGGTTACGAGAGGCCACCGCGCATCAGGCAACGCAGCCGCGGCCTGGTGGGCGTGGTGACACCCGAGCTGGACAACCCGATCTTCCCAGCCTTCGGCCAGGCGATCGAGAAGGCGCTCACCCAGCACGGCTACACGCCCGTCCTGTGCACGCAGCTGCCCGGCGGCGCGCCCGAGGACGAGTTCACCGAGCTGCTGCTCGAATGCGGGGTCAGCGCCATGATCTTCGTGTCGGGGCTGCACGCGGACACCACCGCGCGGGCCGACCGCTACATCCGGCTGGTGACGCAGAAGGTGCCGATGGTCCTGCTGAACGGGTACGCCGCGGACGTCGAAGCGCCGTTCCTGTCCACCGACGACCGCCTCGCCGCCCGGCTCGCGGTTCAGCACCTGCACGCCCTCGGACACGAGCGGATCGGGCTGGCCGTGGGCCAGGCCAGGTTCGTCCCCGTGATCAGGAAGATCGACGGCTACCGGCAGGCCATGGCCGACCTGTGCCCCGGCGAGGACCCCGGCGCGCTGATCGCCCACTCCCTCTTCTCCGTGGAGGGCGGGCAGGCCGCGGCGGCCCAGCTCCTGGATCGCGGCTGCACCGGAATCGTCTGCGCGAGCGACCTCATGGCGATCGGCGCCATCAGGGCGTGCCGCGACAGAGGGCTGGACGTCCCCGGCGCGGTGTCCGTGGTCGGATACGACGACTCGGTGCTCATCCCCTACACCGACCCGCCGCTGACCACGGTGCGCCAGCCGGTACAGGTCATCGCCGCGGCCGCGGTCGACACGCTCCTGGAGCTGGTCGCCGGGGCGCCGTCCCGCCACCAGGAGCTGATCTTCCGGCCCGAACTCATCGTCCGCGCCTCCACCGGCTCGGGCCCGAAGATCATCCGATGACGGAGGGGGGCAGTTTCGGCGTTCCGGGGTTCAGACGAGCCTGCGGCAACGACGGCGGTACTCCTCGTTGGCGCCGGCGAGATCGTCCAGATCCTCGTCTATCGTGGCCAGCCACTCGCTGAGCACCGCGCTCTGACGATGGCCGAGGTCGCGATAGATCGCCAGCGCCGCCCGCCAGTGCGCCCGGGCGGCCGGCAGGTCCTCCAGGAGCACGGTGGAGGCCAGCAGGTCGAGTGCCGCCGCCGTGCGCAGCGGGTCGCCGAGCTCCTCGGCGTGGGTCAACTGGGTCTCGGCGTGCCGCCTGGCCGCCTCCCGGTCTCCTCTGCGTAACGCGATCTCGGTGAGGTTGTGCAGGGAGAAGCAGATCTGTTGCACGTCATCGCAAGCGATCGCGTATCCGAGCGCCCGCCGCAGCGCCTCGTCCGCCTCCGGCAGGCTGCCCATCTCGATGAGGGCACAGCCCAGGTTGACGTGTCCCGCCGCGGCGTACTGCGGCACCTGTCCGTACTCGGGCACGGCCAGCGCGATCCGCAGGTGCCGCATCCCTTCCTCGGGACGGCCCTGGGTGATGTACAGCCCGCCGAGGTTGGCGTGGGCCGAGCCGACCATGCGGTCACTGCCCGCCGCGGTCGCCAGGTCGATCGCCCGCCGGTAGTGCTCGACGGCCTCGGCGTAGCGCCCGGTCTGCTTGCAGACGATGCCCGACGAGTTGCTCATGTACGTCATGCCCTCCAGGTCGCCGCACCGCGTCGCGGACGCGTGGCCGATCCGCAGTGCGGCCGACCACTCCCGCCAGCGTCGCCGGATGATGAAGTACGCCAGCAGGTCGGAGGTGAGTCGCCAGGCGCGGTGATGCCGGCCGTGCCGGGCGGCGAGCTCGACGACACCCACGAAGCTCTCGCGCTCCGCGTCGTGCCAGGCCAGAGCCTCGGCCCGATCGGCGAACCGCAGCCGCTCCACCGGCGGGTGTGTCAGCTGACGCTCGCCCGGAGGCCGGCGCGGCTGCAACAGGGGATAGGCGGCGAAGACCGCGTCGGCGTAGAAGTCGACCAGCCGCAGGGCCGCCTCGGCCCGCCCCTCGTCCGGTTCGTCACTGGCCAGCATCCGGATGGCATAGCTGCGCAGCAGATCGTGCATCGTGTACCGGCCCGCCCGATGCTCATCGATCATGTGCGCCGTGGACAGCTCCTCCAGGGGACGCCGTGCCCCGGCGAGGGTGACGCCGAGCAGCGCCGCGGCCGCCTCCGGCGCGAAGTCCTGGCCAGGAGCCAGGCTCAACAGCCGGAACAACCGCCGCGCGACGTCCCCGAGCGCGCGGTAGGACAGCTCGAACGCGGAGTCGACCGGCCCCTTCAGGCCACCCTGGATGTCGAGCACCTCCAGCGCGTCATCGGTCGCGAGGCGCCTGGTGTACTCCACGATCGTCAGATGAGGACGGCAGATGAGCTGCGCCGCGGCCAGCCGCAGGGCCAGCGGCAGATACGCGCACCGCCGCGCCAGCTCGCGGATGGCCTGCTCGTCGTCGGCCGTCGAGCTCGTGATGGCCCCGCGCAGCAGCTCGTCCGCCTCGATCGCCGTGAGCGGATCGAGCCGCAGCAGCCGCGCTCCCTCGTTGGCGATCAGGCCGCGGAGCTGGTTACGGCTGGTGACCAGGACGACGCAGCTCGCCGAACCGGGTAGCAGCGGCCGGATCTGTTCAGCGTCGCGCGCGTTGTCCAGCAGGATCAGCACACGTTGCCGGGAGAGCCGCGAGCGCAGCAGCGCCGCCGCCTCGTCCACCTCGTCGGGGACCGCGTCGACTCCGACAGAGCGCAGGAACCTGTGCAGCACCTCAAGGGGTTCCAAGGGATCACGGCCGGGATCGAAGCCGCGCAGGTTCACGTAGAGCTGCCCGTCGGGAAACCGGTCGCGATGTCCGTGCGCCCAGTGCACAGCCAGCGCGCTCTTGCCCACCCCGGCCGTGCCGACCACCAGCACCGCGGGAGGCGGGTCGGCCGCGCACGCCATCGCGGTCAGCGTTTCCAGCTCCCGGGCCCTTCCCGTGAAGCGGTGGACGTCATAAGGGAGCTGGGCGGGCCGCACCCAGGTCGTCGGAGCGAGGCTCAGGGATTGGTCCGCGGTGAGGATGGCCTGCTCAAGCCGGACGAACGCCTCTCCAGGGTCGAGCCCTTCCTCCTCGGCGAGCAGACCGCGCATCCGCCTGGCGGTCTCCAGCGCCTGAGAGCGAAGGCCCGCACGGTACTGCGCCAGCATCAGCCGGCACACCATCGGCTCGCGCAGCGGGTGTGCCTCGACGAGGCCGCTCAGCTTGGGGATCAGCGCGTCGTGATCGCCGAGCGCCAGCCGGGCATCAGCGAGCGACTCCAGAGCGCTCAGCCGCTGCTCATGCAGCCGGTGGCGGGCCGCGTCCGCGTACGCCGCGGTGATGTCCGCCAGCGCCTGCCCTCGCCACAGCCCGGCTGCCGCGTCCAGTTCGCGGGCCGCCTCCTCGTGCGCGCCGCGTTCGAGGAGCCTGCGGCCCGCCTTGACGCGGCCGGCGAAGACGTCGGCGTCCAGCGCACCGTACGCCAGCTCCAGGCGGTAGCCGCCGGGGCAGGTGACGATGACGTCGTCCAGCCCGCGCTCACGCAGCGCCTTGCGCAGTCCCGAGATCGCCACGTGGACCTGTGTCCGCGCGGACGCCGGCTCCGCGCCGCCCCAGATGGCCTCGATCACCTGATCGGGCGTCACCACCCGGTTGGCGTGCAGCAACAGATACGCCAGGAAAGCCCGGTGCCTGGGCTGGGCGGCGGATACCGGCCCGCTGTCCGTGATGATCTCAACCGGTCCAAGAATGCCGAACAGCACCTGCGGCCCCCCTGATCGCTGATGGCGAGCGTAGGCACACTGCCGAAGTGCCGCAAGCGGGTAATAGCCGCCGACAAGCGGATGGATAGCCCCTCCTGCCTACGCTGTGCCGTAGATCAACGGCGTTCCAGCCGAGTCCTGTCACGGTGATAAGACCCTGTGAGGAGTGCAATGAAAAAGGTGACGAAGACGCTGCAGGTGGCCGCGGTCGGCGCATTGCTGGCGGCCGGCACAGTGGTCGCTTCGGCGGGGGCCGCACACGCGGCTCCCTCCAACTGTTCCGACACGTACACGACGTTCACCTACGAAGTGTTCTGCGGTAAGGGGGACGGGGAGTTCCAGGCCGTGGTCAGGTGCTACAGGATCGGCTCCAGCAACTACACGACCCGGTACGGACAGTGGAGGCGCCCCAACACCGTGAGGTCCGTGGCCAAGTGCACGACCAGCGAAGAGCCGGCGAGCGGCTACTGGCGCTTCCGCTGAGGGCCGATCGCCATCCCCGATCAGGGCATCGTGGGACCGACGGGACACAGGGTGCGGTGCCGGGGCGGCTGCCAGGTCCGGCAGAGTGATCAATCTGCCGTCGGCTCCGGTAGCATCGGTGACATGTCTGGCGCTTCGTGCGCGGCCGTCTGTGCCGCGGTGACAAGGACGCTCCGCTAAGCGGCGGGGCGTTCTTCTCACCATCCGCTGAACGTCCTGTCGCTTCGTGGTCCAACCGGAGCGGCACGTTCGTGCTGCCCGGAACCTCCTCTGGGCAACGGAGCACTCGATGCTTTCAGGCATTCTCCTTTCGCTCCGGGACGGATCGTCCCCGGTGCGTGCGTGGCTGGTGCTGTGCGGCATGGCCACGCTGCAGTTCTTCATCGCGCTTGACATGACCGTGGTCAATGTCGCGCTGCCCTCGATCGGCGCCGACTTCGGCGTCGACGATCACGCGCTGACCTGGGTCGTGGTCGGCTACACCATCACCGGCGGCGGGCTGCTGATGCTCGGCGGCCGGCTGGGCGACGTGCTCGGCAGGCGCCGCATCCTCCTGCTCGGCACGACGCTCTTCGGCGCCGCGTCCGTGCTGGCCGGGCTCGCGCCGTCCTTCGCCCTGCTGGTGACAGCCCGGCTGCTGCAGGGCGTCGGTGAAGCGGTCGCGCTTCCGGCATCCATGGCGGTGATCGTGCTCATGTTCCCCGAGGGACCGCGCAGGTCGCGGGCGCTGAGCGTGTGGGCGGCCGTGGCGAGCTGCGGCCTCGTCGTCGGGTTCGTGGCCTCCGGGATCATCACCGAGCTGCTCGGCTGGCGGTGGATCTTCCTGGTGTCCGTACCCTTCATCCTGGTCGTGCTCGCCACGGTGGTCCTCCTCGTGCCGGGCGGACGGGCTGCCGAGCGCGCTCCGCTGGACCTCCCCGGTGCGCTCCTGCTGGTCGCGGCTCCGCTGCTGTTCACCCTTGGGGTCGTCGAGGCAGGAGGGGCGGACGGCACGCTGCCGTGGCTGCCGCCGGTGGCGCTGGCCGGCGCGGTGGTGGCCGGGGCGCTGTTCGTCAGGGTCGAGCGCCGTGCGCGGCGACCGCTCGTGCCGGCGCGGTTCTTCCGCAACCGGCCGCGCGTCCTGGCCAACCTCGCCACCGCTCTGCTGAGCGCGGCATTGTCCACTTCGTTCCTGCTGTTCACCTACTACCTGCAGGATCGGTTGGGCGCCGGCCCGCTCCAGGCCGGCCTGACGATGCTGCCCCTGGCGGTGTCCCTGATCGCGGCCTCGCTGCTGATTCCCCGGCTGTTCGGACGGTGGGGCGCCCGCGTCTGTGTCCTGGCCGGGATCGGCTGCACCATGCTGGCGATGGCCGCCATCGCGCTGGTCTCCCGTCTCGGGGCCGCCGGTCCGGCGATGGTTCCGGCCATGATGCTCGTCGCCGCAGGGATAGGGTTCGGGATCGTCGGACTGCAGTACGTGGCGGTGACCGGCGTGACCGATGACGACGCCGGCATCGCCTCCGGCGTCCAGCGAGCCGCCGACCAGCTGGGCGGTGCTACCGGGGTCACCGTGTACGTCGGCATCGGGTTCGCTCCCGCCTTGGACGGCATCGACCCGTTCCTCACCAGTAGCCTTCTGGCCCTCGCCGGGCTCGCCGCGGCCGGGTTCGTCGCCTGGCGCATCGCCATGCCGCACCCGCACGGCCTTCGGCGGGACTGGGGAAGCCCCTAGGTCGTCCCCCGGGGCGCCAGGGGTCCGGCACGGCGACGCTTGGAGCCACGCGACCTAGGAGGGGACATGCCAGTGAACAGTCCGCTCGACCTGGGCCGGCTCCAGACGGAGCTGGAACAGGCCGAGCAGCCATGGAGCATGGCGTACACGTCCATGACCGGGCTCACCGAAGAGAGCAGGGTCCTGCGCCTCGGGGTTCCGCCGACCCCGGGCGTGAGCGTCGCCGAGCTCGACGACGACCTCGACGAGCGGACCGCGGCGGCCCACGCGGCCGGCGCGGAGTCGGTGGGGGCCCCGGCCGCCTTCGACCTGCGCGACCACGGCGGTGCCGACTACACCACACCGGTCAAGGACCAGGGGGACTGCGGGTCGTGCGTCGCCTTCGCGGTGATCTCGACGATGGAGCACGTCGTCCGCTTCACCAACCGGACGCCGGGCCTCACAGTGGACCTCTCCGAGGCCCACCTGTTCTACTGCCACGGCGGCCAGGATGGAGCGAGCTGCGTGGCGGGCTGGTGGCCGGCGCAGGCCCTGCCCTACTGCCGCGACGCGGGGGTCGCGTTCGACGACTGCTTCCCCTACGTGGCCGGGGACCAGGACTGCTCCCGGCTGAACGCCGACTGGCCCAACCGCATGGCGAAGGTCGCGCGGTTCCAGGACATCAGCGGCGACGCCGCGGCCATGAAGGAGCACATCGCCGCGTACGGCGCCGTCTCCGCGTGCCTGGACGTCTACCAGGACTTCTTCAGCTACGGCGGCGGCGTCTATCGGCACGTCACCGGCGCGTACGCCGGCGGTCACTGCGTCAGCCTGGTCGGGTACGACGATGCCGCCGGATGCTGGATCGCCAAGAACAGCTGGGGTCGTCACTGGGGCGACCAGGGCTTCTTCAAGATCGCCTACGGCCAGTGCCGCATCGAGACCTACCAGACCTGCTCCGTCTCCGGGGTGACGCTGCGCGGCTGGCTGCCGGACCAGCGGATCCTGGGCCTGTGGAGCAACGAGGCCGACGGCAACGTGTGGGCCTACGGCAGCGTCCGCGGCTGGCTCAAGCTCGACGGCGCCGACGCGACCACCGGCGAGGCGATGCTGCTCGAACTGGCGGCCTCCAAGGCGCTCGGCACGCCCGTCGGCCTGTACGAGGACGGCGGAACCGTCCACCAGATCTACGCGTGGTAGGGGGAGAGATGACGACGAAGGAGTACGACGAGATCACCGGTTCCCGGCCGGTGCTGATCCCGCCGTCCGTCCGGCCGGTGGCCGCCGATGGCCAGGGCTCCGCCAAGCCGGCCGGTGACGAGATGGTCGCCCGGTTCGCGCAGCTACCCGATGGCGAGATGCGGCCGACGCTGACCGTCTCCCCGGAAGCGCCCGAGGAGACCGTCGCGGAGAATGGCGGAGCCGGTGGGTGGATCTCCGGCGCCACCGTCACCGCCACCTGGTCGATCGCCCAGACCCGCAACGCCTGGATCCTGGTGCAGGGCGTCTGGAAGAAGATCTACAACGGCGGCGACGGGGCGTTCACGGCGCTGCTGACGCTCGCCACGCAGGCCAGGCAGACCGGGTCCCCGATCACCTATCGGGAGGAGCCGGACGGCCTGGTCCACGAGATCTACCTGTGGTGACGGCGTTTCCGTATTCCGGCCGCCTGGCTGACCGTGGTGCGTGCCTCTTCTCCGCGGCCCAGGCGGTCGAGGATCTCGGCGAGCGTGTCCAGCATGATCACGAGGTTGGGTTCGTGCGTGGCGGGTTCGTCGCGGGCGAGCCGCTCCAGGATCCCGGTGGCCCGCCGCGCAGGTTCCAGGGCCTCGGCCGGGCTGGACCACTGCAGGTTGGACGCCAGGAGGTGCAGGGTCGCGGCGAGGGTGAGCCGGTCCGCGCCGGGGTCGTCCCGGGCGAGGAGGTCGTAGAGGTGGGCGGCCTCTCCCGCCGCGGCGGCAGCCTCTTCGTGGCGTCCGACACGTCCCAGCCTGTGTGCGTGGCGTTTCAGGGCGAGCGCGAGATGACCTCGGTGCTCGGCGGAACCGCCGCGGGCCAGCCGGCGGCGGATCTGGACGGCCTCGTCGCCGGCGGCCAGGGACTCCCACGGTTCGTCCTTGATCCACAGGGCTTCGGCCAGCGTCTTGAGCGTGACGGCCAAACCTTGGTCGCGCTCCTGGGCGTCGCCGTGGGAACGCCGCCGGTAGGCCGCCGCTATCTCGTTCAGCATGGCGACGTTCTCGTCCCGCGACTCGCGCTCGTAGGCGCCGGCGGGCTGCTCGTCCGGCGACCGGCCCACGCTGCCCGTGGTCATCGCCGTCAGCCCTCCGTGAACGGCGTACTCCAGCTCGGCGGCGGTGCCCTCCCGCAGGAGTTCCCGGGCGATCGCGCCGATCACGTCCAGGGTCTCGTCCCATCGCCCCAGCATCGCGAGGACGGTGCCGTGGGCGGCCAGCATGCCGAGCAGATCGGTCGCGTCGTCCCAGTGCCCGAGGAAGTCGATGGCGTCGCGCTGCCCGGCCAGGACGAGGTCCCATCGTTCCAGCCGGCGCAGCAGGAGGTCGAGCGAGAGGAAGGTGTGATAGAGCGCCACCCCGTCGGCGGTGGGGTTGGCCCGCGCCTCGTGGCGGAGCACCCGCGCGGCCGTTTCCAGGCCGGTCTCCACGTCGTCCTCGGTCCCTTGCACCCACACCAGGCCGAGCGCCCCGGCGAACGTGTCCTGCCAGGCGTCGCGGCCGTCCGAATCCTTCCGCCGGTCGAGGCGGCGACGGATCCGTACGGCCTCGTCGAGCACGGCGACGGCCGGTTCGGCGCGGCCCAGCCGCAGCAGCACCGCGGTCTGGAAGGCCAGCATTCCGTAGAGGCTGTCCTCGTGGGCGGGCTCGGCGGGGTTGTCGCGGGCGAGCCGGCGCAGGATCTCCATGGCCTCGTGGGCGAGCGCCGCGGCCTGCTCCGGTTCCGAGGCCACCAGGTTGCCCGCGAGGGCCATCAGCGCCGCCGCGACGTCGTCCGAGTAGTCCTTGCCCAGGTTCTCCTGGTCGCGCGCCAGCCGGCGGACCAGGTCGACGCCCTCGCGCGCGAGGGCCAGCGACTCCTCCGGCGCTCCCAGGTACGGTCCGCAGAGCGCGGCCACACAGATCACGGCGGCCAGGCGTTCCTGGTGTTCGGCGGGATCGTCGCGGGCGAGCCGGCGGAAGATCTCGACGGCCTCGCGGAACGCCGCCAGCGCCTCGTCCGGGCGGGCCAGGGCGGGCCGCAGCGCGTCACCGCCGGCGGAGAAGTAGGCCACCGCCGCCAGGTCGTCCGGCTGAGGTATGGCGCCCCCGAGTGCCAGGTCCATGGCGAGGTAGAACGCCGCCGCGGCGAGCTTGGGCTCGAACGTCCGGGGATCGGCGGCGGCCAGCGGCCGGTACAGCCGGGTGGCCTCGGTCAGCGCGGCGGCCGCCTTCTCCTCCTGGTGGGCCTGGTAGAGCCACCGGCCCAGGACGTCGTACAGCTCCGCGCGGGCGGCGGGATCGGTGAGCGTCGGCAGCCGGTGCCCGGCGAGGCGCTCGGTGAGGTCGGCCGCCGCGACGGCGAGGTCGCCGGCCGCGTCGTCCGGGTCCTCGGGGAGGAGACGCTCCAGTGTTTCCAGCGTGGGGATCAGATGGGGCCAGCGTTCGCAGGCCGCGGTGAGGAACGTGATCGTCCGCGCGGCGTACGGCGGCAGCGTCCCGTCGCAGGACGGTGAGGCGAGCAGCGTCTCGGGGGCGGTGGCCGCCCACGCCTCCGGCTGGTGCTCGGGCAGGTCGTGGCCGGGCAGGCACAGGGCCAGGAAGTCCTCGGCGAGCCGGTCGGGGTAGAGGGGCTCCAGCACCGTACGGGGATCGGCGGGCGGGTAGCAGAAGGTGTGGTCGGTGAGCACCCGGTCGGTGTCACCGCCGACGCCGACGGCGTCCAGCGCCGCCATGGCGTCCCGGAAGCCCAGGGGACCGGTGAGCACGGCGGTGAACACGGCCCGTCGCATCCGGATCGGGTCGGTGCCGAACGTCGTGCGCGCGCCCGTCAGGGGGTCGGCGGTGCCGTGCAGCGTGTGCCAGTGATGGCTCTCGCGCCCCAGCAGGTAGGCGGTCAGCGCCAGCATGCTCTCACCGGGCGCGGGCCGGGGCGTGTCACGGACGTGGCGGTCGACGGCGACCAGCGCGGCCATGTGCACCGCCAGGGTGAGGCCGAACTCCTCACGTTCCAGCCAGTCCGGCACGCCGATCACCGACGCCCGCGTCAGCCCGTAGCAGCGGGCGAAGCAGTCGCGGGCGGCCCTGAACATGTCGCGGCGGGCGTCCCTCGTGCTCGGCAGGGGGCCCAAGGACCGGGCGGCGCAGGCCCCGGGTGGCCAGCCGGCCTGGGTGAGGGCATGGCGCAGGGCGGGCCAGATGTGCTCGTTGCGGGCGAGGAGCAGCACTCGTACCGGTACGTCCTGGTCGAGGATCTTGTTGCTGAACAGCCACGTCAGGTGGGCCAGGGGCCAGCGGTCGGCGTAGTCGACCAGCATGAGGATCCCGCGGGCGGTCCCGAGGCGCAGGTCGTGGCTGGTCTGGTCCTCGGCGTTGACCACCTGGGCCGGCGCGTGCTCGGCGACGATCACCTTCCAGCCGTCGCCGGCCGCCGCCGCGGCGAGGTGGGCGGCGAGGCGGGTCTTGCCCTGGCCGCCGGGGGCGTGCAGCCAGCGGACCGCGTGGCTGTCACCGCTGTCGCGCCACGTGGTCAGCTCCTCGACTTCGCCGTCGCGGCCGGTGAAGTCCACCACGGCGTGGCGGGCGTTGAGGAGCTGGCTCGGCTGGGCCGGGAGCCCGAGAGCGTCCAGCGCGACTCTCAGCTGCGCCCGTCCGCTCGTCTCCTTGAGCAGGTACAGAGGTCTGCCGTCGCCGAAGACGTGCAGATCCGCGCCGATCACCCCGTAGGCGAAGCCGCTCTCGACCCGTACCTCCTGGTGAACGGTACGCCCCAGCTGGCCGAACATGCCGTCCATGCCGGTCACATGGAGCTGTCGGCGCCGCGGTCCGGCTGCGCGGGGGAGGCGTAGTAGTTGATGTCGCCGTCCATCACGGAGAACTGCCGGGAGTTGTCGCGGGCGATGTTGTACTGGTGCTGCACCCGCTGCGCGTCGGGCAGAGCCTCACGTACGCGCGCGACGAGCTCTCGCAGCTCGGCCTCGACCTCGGGGTGCTCCTCCAGCAACTGGGCCAGCGCCATCTCCCAGACCGGCACCAGCTTCTGCCGCGCCTGACCGGGATCACCGGCCCGCTCCACCAGGACGACGTTGCCGTCGAGCTGAGCTTCGACGGCGGCCTGACGCTCGGGCCCCTGGCGGCTGAACAGCCGGGCCACACCGCTGCGGGTCGCCTGCCAGGCATCGGTGGCCATGGCTCCCACCAGAGCCGCCCCACCGCTGGCGGCCAACGCCACCAGGGATTCGGTCAGCATCGGCCCCTCCCTTCCTCGCGCATATCCGTTGCACGCCAATCCACCGAAAGTCAGATCAATACTGACGGCGCACGGCCGGACACGCCTCACGAACGACGAAGATTCCGAGATCGTCATAATTCCCCTACCGGCCTTCGTCTGAGGCGATCAAGGTGCCACCCTGGAGCCATGTCGAATGCGGCGAGAGGGCAGAAGCGAGCGCCGGGTACGTGGGTATGGCGGGCGGTGCGGAACACCGCCATCGTGGTGCTGGTGGTCTCGCTTCTGGTCTGGTTCCTCGTCGACCCGCTCCGTCTGCCAGGGGATGTGCTGGAGGGGCTGAATCGACGGGCCAGCGTGATCGGGATGTTCACGGGCGCGGCCGGGCTGGTCGTCTCGATGCTGGGGTTGCGCGCGCAACTGCGAAGCCGGCCCGCCGACGACGACGCGTCCATCTCGGGGACACCGGAGCCCGCCCACGCCCGTGGCCCGCGACCTCGTACGATCCTGCTGATCGCGGCCGTGCCGGCCGTCGTGGTGACCACCCTGATCGTCCTGGCCGTCGTATCAGAGAGGCCGGTCCGTTACGAGGCCGAGGACGGCACTTACCACAATGCCAGGCGCCTTTACAATATCGACGGCGCGTCGAACAAAGCTTCTATGGGCTATTTGAACCACCCGGACAGCTGGGTCGAAATCAAGGTGTACGCGCCCAGGGCCGACACCTATACGGTGAACGTGCGGTACAGCGCCGCCGATGGCAACGCGCGTCAGTATCTGACGGTGAATGGCTCGCACAAGGTCGTCCTGCATTACCCGGGTAGTCCCACCTGGACGTCCTGGTCGGACGCGCCGGTCAAGCTGAAGCTGGACCACGAATGGAACACACTGCGATTCCAGCACGACGACGGACCGTTCGCGGCCGAACTGGACTACGTCGAGATCTCCTGATGTGGCCGGTTCGGCGCGTTCCGAGAGGTCGTGCGGTGCTTCCGCCGCCGCCGGCGCGGATCCCTTGATCACGGCCCGGTCCCACCTGACGGGGCCGTGATCAGGGAAGCGCGCTGACGGTCAGGCGCAGGTGTAACCGGACGGCAGGGCGGTGTCGCCGTTGGGCCTGCTCGCTTGGAAGCCGAAGCTGGTAGTGCTAGCTCCCGGCGCGAGCGTGCCGTTGTGGCTGACACTTCTGACCGTGACGGTCTGGCCGCTGGTGGTGACGGTGCCGTTCCACGAGCCGGTCAGGGTGTGCCCGGCCGGCAGGGTGAAGGTGACCGTCCAGCCGGTGATCGTCGAGGTGCTGGTGTTGGTGATGGTCAGCGGCTGGATCACATACCCGTTCCCCCACTGGGACTGCACGGTCGGGGTGGCCGAGCAGGCACCAGTCGTGCCTCCCTGCGTGGTGATCTGGACGGTGTTGGAGACCGGAGAGACGTTGCCGGCGGCATCGCGCGCCCGGACCTGGTAGCGGTAGGTGGTGCCCGCGGTCAGGCCCGTGTCGGTGAACGAGGTCGTGGCCGAGGTGCCGGCCTGCGCGAACGTGCCGCCCGACGCGCCGGGAGCGCGCAGGATCTCGTAGCCGGTCACACCGGTGTCGTCGGTGGAGGCCGTCCAGGTCAGGCTGGTGCCGGTCGTGGTGGTGCCCGAGGCGGTGAGCCCGGCCGGGGCGGTCGGCGGCGTGGTGTCGCCTCCGGTGGCGGCCGTGGTGAAGGTGACCGTCGCGGAGTTGCCCGACAGGTTGCCCGCGCCGTCGCGCGCCCGTACGTACACCTGGTACTGGGTGCTGGCGCTCAGCCCGGTCAGGGTGATCGACGTGGTGGTGGACTGGCCGAGCTGCGGGTCGGTGGCGCCCTGCTCCCGGTAGACGTTGTAACCCGCCAGGCCGGAGCCGCCCTGGTCGGTGGACGCGGTCCAGGTCAGCGTGGCGCTGGTGGCGGTCACGTTGGACGCGACCGGGGTGCCCGGCGTGGTCGGCGGCGTGGTGTCGGTCTGGCTGGTGGTCAAGCCGAAGAACTCGACGGCGTAGCGGGCCATGCCGCTCTGCGGAAGAGCGTGCCCGGTGCCCTGGATGCTGTACGCCTCCACCTGCACGGTGCCGGACGGATCGGCGTACCGGCTGCGGTTCCAGTTTGCCTGAGGGGTGTCGGTGCTGGTCGGGGTCTGGCTCAGCCCGAACACGTTGGTCCACTGCTCGATCGACTCCCGCAGCAGCGAGTAGGGCACGAGGGTGTCGCTGGTGCCGTGCCACAGCTGCATGCGCGGGCGGGGGCCGGAATATCCCGGGTGCGCCTGGCGGACCGCGTCGCCCCACTGCTGGGGTGTCCGGTCCATGCTCCCGCCGGTGCACCTGCTGCTTCCCGGCGGGTAGTCGGAGGCGCCGGCGAAGCAGTTGAAGGGCACACCCATGAAGGAGGCCCCTGCCTTGAACACGTCCGGGTAGACGGCGAGCATGTGCTGGGTCATCATGCCGCCGGACGAGCTTCCCGTGGCGTAGACCCGGTTCGGGTCTCCCTGGTGGGTCCGCTCGACATAGTCGATCATCGAGAGGATCGAGACCGGGTCGCTGCCGCCGCCGCGCCGCTTGGCCGCGTCCGACCAGGTGTCGAAGCAGTTGCCGAACCCAGCCGACTGGGTGGCGGTCGGGTAGATGACGACGAAGCCGTATCGATCCGCCAGCGAGGCGAACTCACTGCCCTGGTAGAAGCCGGGACCGGACCCGCCGCAGCCGTGCATCGCCACCACGATCGCCGGCGAGGCCGGGCGCGAGTCCGGCACATAGACGTGCATCCGCATGTTGCCCGGGTTGCTGCCGAAACTGGTCACCTCCACCAGGGTGGCGGCGACGGCCGGCGATCCGAGTACCACGGTCATGACGGCAAAGAGCGCCGCGGCGCAGGCACCAGCCAGCACCGTGGTCAAGCGTCTCATTCGCGCTCCTCCTCTCCATGTCCGCGGCGCGCCGCGGATCGGTCCGCCGCGTAATGACGTCGGTTCGCTGGAAAATAGAAGGGCCACGATCCACCGTCAATGCACGCCCGCCGGACGTCCCCGCCGGTTCACCTGGCGCAGAGCCGTTTCCCATGGTTATCAAGTAACTTGCTATCAAGGACCTTGATAACGGGGTGAGAAACTTACATTGGAGCCCGTACCGACAGGGGCGCGATATCGTCTCCTGGTGACCGATCCGGGTGTCCCCGCGGACGCGCCGCCGCCCCGTGTGAGCTACCTCGTGTTCCGGCTGGAACGCCGCATCCGCGCCTGCCTGGACGATGCGCTCGCCCGGCACGGCATGACGACCACCGGATACATGGCGCTCAGCGAGCTGCGCCTGCGCGACGCCCCGTCCTCGGCCGACCTGGCCCGCATCGCCTTCGTCACCCCGCAGGCGATGAACCTGGTCATCCGCGATCTCGAACAACGCGGCCTGATCCGCCGCGACCCGCATCCCGACGGCGGCCGCGCTCTGCGCACCCGCCTCACCCCGAAGGGCCTGAGCACCCTCCGGCGATGCGACCGCTCCCTCGACAGCATCGAAGCCGTCATGCTCGCCGAGATCGACGACCCGGACCGCACGACACTCGCGGAAACGCTCACCCTGTGCGCCCGAGCCCTCCACTCGGACACACGGCCGTGACCTCATTCCTCGGCTCGCAGGAGCCACCTGAACGCAAGGGTGTCCTGGACTGACACAGGGAGGATCTTCAGCTGGGAAGACGGCTCAGAGCTGCCGCAGCCATACAAATCAACATCCGGCGTGCCGAGCGATATCAACCGAGGATTTTTTTGTAATCCGTGGGTCGTGGGTTCAAGTCATGTGCCGCCGTCTGCCGCGCTGTACCGCGTACACGCGAGCAACCACCTATTCTTGAACCATCGGCGATATGCGTCATTGGTCCTGTTCGGAGCATGTGGCTCTCGGAGGCACGAAGCAAGGTGCTCCGTGCTGAAGCCCTAGCTGCACGGCGGATCGCACACGCACGAGCAGCCATCGAGCAGTACCCAGCCGACGGTGTTCGTGCCGTGGAACGCAGCGGTGGGCCATCTGTTGGACCAGCGTCTCCGCGACGACGTCTCGGGTGGGCTCCGCGTCGCAGATCCGGAGGTGCGGCTCCGCAGGGACTGCTGTTCGTGGCCAGCGCCCGGGCGCCGTCGCAGGGTCCAACAGCACAGCCATGCAGTCCGCCTCGCAAGGTTCAACACTTTGCGTCGGAACTTCGGCAGGTGGACCGTCGCCCATGCCATTCCCATCAAGCGGCACGAGAACCCAAGATTCGTTCCCTCACCTCGGGCCTGGCGAGCCTCATGAAACAAAAATCGTCAAACGGTACTCTGTATCATCTGTGGTCGGCTCTGTTTCTCACTATAACCTGACAGATATTGACGGCCTTCCCATCGTGCTGGAGCCTCAGTGGAACCGGGCAGTGGCAGCCCGACAGGCGAGGGACGGCTGCTCACCGGTCATGAGGTTCGCCAACCGCACGGAGAACCAGCCATGACGGTGTACGTAGCAATTCTGAAGGGGCGTCAACCCTATTTTCAGGCACTGGCAGAAGCGAGCGATCAAGTTAAAAGCATCATCCGGCCCCTTATTGAAGTGTTCCCCCGACGAGGGGACACGGAAGTCAAGCGCCTCATCACGCGCCTGGCGGGGCAGATAAAGGCGCAAACGTTGGCTGACGTCGACATGTGCTTCGACACCCAGCCGCTGGCCTCCTACTTCGGCCCGTCAGGGCGCAGCGAAGCTCTGCGGCGTCTCACAGACGAGCTAGGGGTACATGCTTTCCGCCCGGTCGTTCACCTCGGCGACACGGGGGAAGATCTCGAGGAATTACGCGAAGTCATCGCTGACCAGCAGATGGGGCTCTGCCTGAGAATCCCCCTGTCGTTCGCCCACAACCTCGACTATCCTCGCGATTTGTTCGACCTTCTCGGCTTGGTCGGTGAGTCACCCGAACGGACCGACGTGATTCTCGAGTGCGGCCACTGCGAGGCGCCGGCAGAGACCCATCGTCAACTTACGCAGCCAATGCGACGTCTGCTTGAGTATGACTGGCACACCCTCACGATTGCTGCTGGATCGTTCCCATCTCCGAAAGACTTCAAGCCTCCGCCGGAACCGCGCATTACTCGGTTGCCGAGGGCGGAGTCGGAACTCTGGTGCAGAGTGAGCACCGCATGGCGCACCGTGGACTATGGCGACTATGGCATCGATCATGCCTCAGCTCCGCCTGCGGATGGAGAGCAGCCTGCTCCTAATCTGCGCTACGCCAGTGGCCAACAGTGGTGCCTGTACTACTGGCCGAAGGATTCGCGCGGCAGGCACAGCACTTTTTATCCGCTCTGCCGGGCATTGATGAGGTCTCCCGAGTGGCCGCGTTCCGGCCCTGCGTTCTCATGGGGTGATGAACAAATCGCCGCGGCCGCTCAGGAGGAACGCGGCCCTGGTGGCGGCGCTCAGTGGAAGGCGTTCGCCTTGTCCCACTATCTGGCCCTCGTGACGAGCACGTTGCAGCAGGATGCCAGGGAAGAGGACGGCTACGTGTCGATGCCGTAGCGGGCGTGGATCGCTTCCATCCAGCTCACAGCTTGGGCGGCCAATTGAGTGACCTCTGCGTAGATACGCCGCTCCTGGGCGGCGCGCTCGGGGGCCGGCGCCGTCTCATACGCTTCAGCAGCAAGCTTGCCGAGCTGCGCCATCATGGCCACGACTCGGCCCCGGCCCAGCTCGTAGAGGTCAGCTCCGGCTGGATGGGCGCGAAGTCGCTCGCGCTCGTGCAGGACGTCGTCGAAGGCGCTGCTCAGCCTCAGCTGGGTGGCGTGGGCCTGCACCGCTTCGACGATGAACTCGGCGACCTGTCGCGGATACGCGGTATCGGCGATCTCGAAGTACAGGCTGTACTGTTCCTCATCGCCTGCGGTCACGGCCCAAGGACCGCGTTCGTCCTTATCGGGGTTCGACTGGCTGGGGACGACGGTCCACGATGCTAAATCGACGGTGCTGATCTGCTCGGGTGTGGGTATCGGTGCCTGCATCGCTGTCTTCCTTTGAGTTCGGGTGTTGGAAGGTGGCGTGGTCGGGCGTCGAGGGTGGTGTCCCATCGTGGAGGTACACCCTGTCTGATCGCCATGGATTGCCGGTCGTTGTGACGTACACGTAAGGCGGCCGGTCAATGATCGCCGCTCCGGCTGATCGACTGGTGTGTTGCCGGATCAGACGTGCCGCACCGGGTGGCTCGCCGCGGCGAGGACAAGGAGTCTCTCCATGGCTGCCAGGATCGACGCCAAGACGCGGCCGACGCCCGGGGCGCAGGAGCAGGTGGTAGGCGAATTCGAGGCGGTCTGGTGACGGCGGATGTGGTCCGCGCCTGCCGGAACGGGCTCGCGCAGTCAACTATTCAGGATGGGCCGGTATGCAGGCAGCAGCAGAGGCACCACGCCAATCGCGTGGGCCCCGCAGCGGATGACCTCGACCGGGCCTCGCCGCCCTCTGTCTTTGACTCGGCGCTCTGGGTAAGCATTGGCACGGCGAACCGCAGCTGCCTGTCGTGTGCGATCAAGCCCAGTACGGCCTGCTGCTGGTTCCGGCCGTACGCGAAGTGGGCCGCGCCGTTGACAAACGTTGCCATGCTGTCTCGGACCGGCAACCTTATGAGGCTGACGCGGCCAAAGGCAACAACGGTTGCCATGGAGGCGACAAGGCCGCGTTTCCAAGGACGAGCGATCGGCAAGGCCCGGGAGGCGATGTGCGTGGGACTTGAACCCACGGCCACGGATTATGAGGGCGGCTACCTGTAGCTTGCATGTTTCACACCAAAGAGGTCACTGGTTCGACCGAGAATCGCCCACCACATCGCAGCAGGTCAGGGGCCGGTTCTCCAATGGAGGGACCGGCCTTCTCGCTGTCTGGACCGTGACCTCGGCAGTCACCCACCCGGACGGACCGTCACACTCTGGCGGACGGTTGTTCGGCACAGCGGACTTCTTCTTTCGGAACCAGGGATCCCCAGAGATCAGGTGTCCACCAAACCGGGTCCAGCATCGTGCTTGGGCGTAGCTCTGGCGGCGGGTTGTGGATCGCCACACTCGCCGGACTCGAGCTACGCCCACGTGTGAGGGGTACGCGGTCTAGGCTCGGCTGGGCCGGCCCAGCAGCTCGAACAGGCTGGAGAAGCCTTGGTCGCCGTGGCCGCCGGCGATCCTGCGGTCCATCAGTTCCTTGACCTCCTTCATCCGGACGGCTTCCACGCCGAGGGATTCGCGGTGGTCGATCAGGTCGTCCATCAGCGCCGCCTGGACGTTGAGCGGACCGAGATCCGGTGCGTACTCGCCGCTCTTGACGGCCTTGCCCATCGAGGTCAGCAACGACGGGTACATGGCCACAGAACCGGCGACGCGCTCGGTGAACTCCACCACGTCGACCCCTTCCGCCTGGACCAGGCGGAGCACGTGCAGATAGCCGATGAGCAGTTCGTAGCCCACCGCGACCTGGGCCATGAACTCCACGGCTGCCAGGCCGGCGTCCTCACCGTGGTAGGCGATGCCGCCCAGTTCCCGCAGCGTCGGCTCGTGAGCGTCGAAGGTGGCGTGGGAACCGCTGAAGAGGAACATGACGTCGGGGGTTCCCACGTAGGGCGGATCCCCCATGATCTTGCCGTCGATGTACTCGGCGCCGTGTTCACGCGCCCAGCGCTCGTTCGCCCGGGCCTGGCCTGCGGAGCCACTGGTCACGTTCACCAGCACCTTGCCCGCGACCGTCGGCCCCACGGACGCCAGCACCTCCTCGACCGCCGTGTTGTCGAGCAGGCAGACGATGACGAGCGGGCTCGCAGCCACCGCCTCGGCGGCCGTGGCGGCGGCCGTGGCGCCGCTCTCCACCAACGGGGTGCTCCTGCTCGCGGTCCGGTTCCAGACCGTCGTGCGATGGCCGCGGTCGACGAAGGTCCTGGCGATCGCCGACCCCATCTCACCGAGCCCCAGTACGGTGACCTGGCTGGTCGCGGCGGTCGGGTTCCTGGTCGTCGTCATGATGACGCCTTTCGTGTCGAAGCGTGGGGTGCGTTCGGTGGTTCGGCCAAGGTCGGTGATGGGGCGGCCGGGGTGGTGCGGCGGGTGAGGGTCAGGGCGGCGAGGATGCCTGCGAGGGTGAGCGCGGCCGCGAGGTAGACCGCGTCGCGCAGGCCGGCGGAGGTGGCGGCGCGCAGCGCCTCGCCGGTCAGCCCGGTGAGCCCGGAGGCGGAGACGCTGACCAGGATGGCCAGGCCCACGCCGGTGCCGACCTGGAGGGCGGTGTTGGCCATGCCCCCTGCGGCGCCCTGGTCGTTGTCGGCCACGCCGGTGCCCGAGACGCCGAACATGGTCGGGTAGATCGTTCCCATGCCCATGCCGTACACGATCAGGCCGGCGAGGATCGTCCAGTACGAGCCGTCGGCTCGCATGCCCGCGGCCATCAGCGCGCCGCCGGCGGAGCCGAGCAGCAGGGCGATGATCAAGGTGGCGCGGGCGCCGATGCGGTTGATCAGTCGTTCCGCGACGAAGTTGGCGATGCCGATCACCACGGAGAGGCCCAGGAAGACCAGCCCTGCCTGCAGTGCCGAGTAGCCGAGCACGTCCTGGACGTACAGGGTGAGGAAGTAGACCAGGTTCTGCATGGTGATGCCGAAGGTGAGGATCACCAGCAGGCCGGCGCGGACGTTGGGGTTGGCGAACAGCCGCAGCGGCATCAGCGGGTGCCTGGTGCGGGCCTCGATGACGACGAACGTGGTCAGCAGCGCCACGGCGAGGACGGCGGAGGCGAGGACGGAGGTCGTGTTCCAGCCGATCTCCGGGCCCTGGGCGATGGCGAAGACGAGCAGGGTCAGCCCGGCCGTTCCGGTCAGGGCGCCCGGGATGTCGAAGCCGCGTCCCCGTTGGCGCGGGCCGTCCACGTCGAGCAGGGCGAACGCGCCCACGGTGCCCGCCACGACCAGCGGCACGTTCACCAGGAACACCGCCTCCCAGCCGAACGCGTGGGTCAGCACACCGCCGAGCAGGGCGCCCAGGCTCAGCCCGCCCGCGCCTGCCATGGCCCACACGGCCAGGGCGCGTACGCGCTCGCGGCCTTCGGTGAACCTGGTGGTGACCAGCGAGAGCGTGGCCGGGAACAGGAAGGCGCCGCCGATTCCCTGGAGCGCCCGCGCCGCGATCAGTGTCGCGGGTGAGGTCGCCAGGCCACCCAGGAGCGAGGCACCGCCGAACAGGAGCATGCCCAGGACGAACATGCGGCGGCGGCCGAGCAGGTCGGACGAGCGGCCGCCCAGCAGCAGGAAGCCGCCGAAGAAGATGGCGTAGGCGCTGACCACCCATTGGACGGCGTGACCGGACAGCCCGACCTCGCGGGCGATGTCGGGCAGCGCCACGTACACGATGGTGAAGTCGAGCGAAGTGATCAGGCTGGAGAAGGCCAGCAGAGCGAGGATCCAGCGCGACCTGGCGCTGGTGGTCATTCTTTGTGGCGATGGCATCGCGATCTCCTCAGAAGGTTCGGGGCAAGGCGTCTGTCACGCCACGTAGGGGCGTTCCGCACGGGCGTCACACAGGGTGCGGGCCCACCAGGTCAGCTGGTCGATCAGGCTCTCCGCCGCCGCGCGGCAGCCGACCTCGTCGATCGGGCGGCCGCGGTCGTCGAACTTGTCCCGGCAGGAGTGGAAGCTGACCGTGTTGCGGACGGTGACGGCGTGGAGCTCGGCGAAGACCTGCCTGAGGTGCTCGACGGCGCGCAGGCCTCCGGAGGCTCCGCCGTAGGAGACGAAGCCGACCGGTTTGGCCTGCCATTCGTCGACGTACCAGTCGATGGCCGTCTTGAGCGAGGCGGGGAAGCTGCGGTTGTACTCCGGCGTGACGATCACGAACGCGTCGGCCCGGTCCAGCCGTGCTCCCAGCTTCCGTACCGGTTCTGGCGCCTCGGAAGGCCCCGTGTCGTCAGCGGCGAGTACGGCGGGCAGGGCGACATCGGCGAGGTCGATGAGGTCGAGACGGAGGGCGGGGTGCCGGCGGGCCTCCCCGGCGAACCATTCGGCCACCGTGGGACCGAACCGGCGGTCCCGGATGCTGCCGGTGATGATGGCGACGTTCAGCGGTGCGGTCGCGGTCATCGCTCTCTCCCTTCGAAACTTCCTGTGCGGCTCGGTGGGACGAGCATGGCGACCGGCGCTTTTCCGGCTCTTACCGCGCGCTTCTCGCCGGCGGCGGGCCGCGGTAAGCGGGGCCGGGGAAAGCGCCAGATAGTGTGACGACATGCGATTCGGGGTGCTCGGGCCGCTGGGGGTATGGACGGCGGACGGCGCCCCGGTGGTGGTGCGCGGGGCGAAGGTCCGCGCGCTGCTGGCCGTGCTCCTCGGGCATGAGGGGCGGCCGGTGCCGGTGGACCGGCTGATCGACGACCTGTGGGGTGACGCGCCGCCGCGCAATCCGTCCGGGGCACTCCAGGTCAAGGTCTCGCAGCTGCGCCGCGCCCTGGACGAGGCCGAGCCGGGCGCCAGGAACCTGGTGTCCTTCGAGGAGACCGTGGGGTACCGGCTTCGGATCGATGCGGAGGCCGTCGACGCGACGCGGTTCACCGGGCTGCTGGCGCGGGCGCGCGAGGCGCCCAGCCCGCGGTCACGGGCGGGCCTGCTGACCGAGGCGCTGGAGCTGTGGCGCGGGCCGGCCTACGCCGACTTCGCCGACGAGGAGTTCGCGCGGCTGCCGATGGCGCTCCTGGAAGAGCAGCGGCTCACCGCCCTCGAGGAACGGGCGGAGGCGCGCCTGGAGATCGGTGAGCTGGGCGCCCTGGCGGGCGAACTGGGCGACCTGGTCGAACGCCATCCGCTGCGCGAACGCCTCCGCGCCGCGTACATGCGCGCCCTGTACGGCACCGGTCGGCAGAGCGACGCCCTCGAGACCTACGCCGACCTGCTGACGCGGCTGCGTGAGGAACTGGGCCTGGACCCAGGGCCGGAGATCGCCGGACTCCACCGCCGGATCCTCGAGCAGGACCCTGCCCTGGCCACCGCGCCAGAGGCGGCGCCGCGGACGAACCTGCCCGCGCAGATCAGCGAGCTGGTCGGGCGTGAGGAGGCGCTGGCCCAGGTCCAGGCGCTGCTGAAGTCGGCCAGGCTGGTCACTCTCACCGGCCCGGGCGGTGTCGGCAAGACGCGGATGGCTTTGGAGACCGCCGCTGGCGTCGCCGCGGATCACCCTGATGGCGTGTGGCTCGTCGAGCTGGCCGGCCTCGACAGGACGGCCGGGGCGGCCGGGACCGATCGGCTCGTGGAGAAGGTCATCGCCGTGCTCGACATCCGCGACGACACCGCCCCCGGCATGCCGCGTTCCGGCGCTCCCTCAGATCCGGCGGAACGGCTCGCCGACGCGTTGCGTACCCGCCGGACGCTGCTCGTCCTGGACAACTGCGAGCACGTGATCGACGAGGTCGCCGCGTTGAGCGAGCGGCTGCTGCGGGCCGCGCCGGAGGTGCGGATCCTCGCCACCAGTCAGGAGCCCCTGGGACTCGCCGGGGAGTCCGTCTGGCCGGTCCCGCCGCTGGAGGCGCCCCTCTCCCCGGCCGAGACCGGGGTGGCGATTCTCCGCAGGTTCAGCGCCGTCCGGTTGTTCGAGGCGCGCGCGGCGGCCGCCGTTCCCGGGTTCGTGATCGACCACACCAACGCCCGGGTGGTCGCGGCGATCTGCCGCCGGCTGGACGGCGTCCCGCTGGCCCTGGAGCTGGCGGCCACCCGCCTGCGCGCACTGGACGTCCACGACCTGGCCGAACGGCTCGACGACCGGTTCCGGCTGCTCTCCTCCGGGCACCGCGGCGCCCCGGCGCGGCAGCGGACCCTGCGCGCGATGATCGACTGGAGCTGGGAGCTGCTGTCCGAGCCGGAACGCCTTGTCCTGCGGCGCCTCGCCGTACACACGGAGGGCTGCGCGCTGGAGGCGGCCGAGGAGATCTGCGCGGACGGCGGCGACGTGGCGCCGGAGGACGTCCTCGACCTGCTGGCCCGCCTCGTCGACCGTTCGATGGTGGTCAGGGTCGGTGGAGCGGGCAGCAGCCGCTACCGGCTGCTGGAATCGGTCGCGGCCTACGCGCTGGACCGTCTGGAGGAGGCCGGTGAGACCGAACGGGTCCGCCTCCGGCACCTGATCTTCCACACCGAGCTGGCCGAGCGCGCGGAGCCGCGGCTGCACGGCCCTGACCAGCGGCGCTGGCTTCGGCGCCTGGACGCGGAACACGGCAACCTGCGCGCGGCGCTGGAGGAGGCCGTCCGGCGGCAGGACGCCGGCCTCGCCCTGCGCCTGGTCAACGCGCTGGCCTGGTACTGGTTCCTGCGCGGGAGGATCGGCGAGGGCCGGCGCGCGTTCACGATGGCGCTGGCCATCCGGGGGGCGGCCCCCGCCGCGGCGAGAGCACGGGCCGAGGCCTGGCAGGCCGGGCTGGATCTGCTGGGCGAGCGTACGACGGACTTCCGTACGCCCGCGGAGACCATCGCCGACCCTGGCGAACGCGCCAGAGCGGAGTGGTTTCTCAGCGACGTGCTGCTCGGAGCCGGCGACCTGGCCCTCAGCCAGGACCTGGTCAACCGGGCGCTCCCCGTGCTCCAGCGGCTCGGCGACCGCTGGGGCACCGCCGCGGCGCTGGCCACGGTGGCCAACCACGCACTCGTCCGCAGCGACCTCGGCACGCTCGAACGAGCCGGGAACGAGAGCCTGGCGATATTCGAAGAGCTGGGGGACCGGTGGGGGCAGGTACGGGCCATCGACCTGCTCGGCAGGCTCGCGGAGATCAAGGGCGACCATCGCAGGTCCGCCGATCTCGGCCGCACCGGACTCCGGCTGGCCGAGGAACTCGGGCTGTGGCTGCAGGTCTCGCTGCTCCAGTCCGGGCTCGGCCGGATCGCCCTGCTGGCCGGCGACCACGCCGAGTCTGACCGGCGCCACGAGCGAGCCAGGACCCTCGCCGCCGAGCACGGTTACCGCACAGGCGAGACCTTCGCCCGCACCGGCCTGGCCCTCACCGCCCGCCGAGCGGGCCGCCTCGACGACGCCGAGGCCCACATGCGCGACGTCCTCGCCTGGGAACGCGAGGTGCGGTACGCGCCGGGCATCGCGCTCGGGCTGGCCGAGCTCGGCTTCACCGCCGAGCAGAGAGGAGACGCCGCCGCGGCGGAGGAACTCCACCGGGAGGCCCTCGCCGTCGCACAGGACACCGGCGACCCCAGGGCGATCGCGCTCGCCCTCGAAGGCTTGGCCGGCACGGCGGCCCTGACGGGCGCCCATGCGGAAGCGGCACGACTCCTCGGCGAAGCCGCCGCCCTGCGCCGGTCCGCGGGCGCACCCCTGCCACCCGAGGAGCACGGGGACGTCGACCGCATCACGGCCATGGCGCGGTCCGCACTCGGCGACGACGCCTTCGCCACGGCCTTCGCCGAAGGCCACGCCACGGCCTGACAAGCCTGTCCGTGCCTTAGGTATCAGCGAACGCGCAGTCATCCGCTGTATATGTATTACGATACGGTACGTGACGTATCGAGATAATGGTGAGGCGGCGGCGCGCGGCCGTCCCCGTGATGCGGCCCTGGATCAGCGGATCACTGCTGTCGTACTCGAGGTGCTGGCGGAGTCCGGTTACCAGGGGGTGTCCTTCGAGGAGGTCGCCCGGCGGTGCCAGACATCCAAGGCGAGCCTGTACCGACGGTGGGGGTCCAAGCGGGAGATGGTGATCGCTGCGGTCAAGGCCGGGCCCGCACGGCGCGAGGCCGGTGAGCCGATCGACACGGGCACCCTGCGCGGAGACGTGTTGAGCCTGTGCCGGCGCCTGGACCAGACCATGCGCGCCGCGGACAGTCAGACCGCGATGCTGCTCTTGCAGGCGGGTCTGGAGGACCCGGACCTGTGCGAGGCCATCGAGAACGCCGTCGGCCCAACAGGAGCCCGGTTGCCGCGACGGGTCATCGACACCGCGATCGCACGTGGCGAGCTGCCCGACGGCGCGGACCCTTTCGCCTTCGAGGAGGTGGTCGGTGCCGCCCTCCTGCTGCGACGGGTCAACGACCTCGCGGTCGACGAGGAGTACCTGTCCGCACTCGTCGACACCATCGTCATCCCAGCCCTGAAGGCATCGTCGGGGCGTGCACCCCTGCCCGCCGGGATCTTCTCCGGCCGCCCAGCCCTCACCGCCCATGAGACCGCCGCGCCTGACGCGAAGGAGAACGCATGACCACCCGACTGACGATCAGCGGCTTCGACTACCGGACCATCCCCGGCGCCGACGGCGTCAACCTCAACGTCGCCGTCGGCGGGAGCGGGCCGGCCGTGGTCCTCCTGCACGGGTTCCCGCAGACCCACTACATGTGGCGCCACGTCGCGGCGCGGCTCGCCGACGACCACACGGTCATCGTCCCTGACCTGCGCGGATACGGCGGCAGCGGCAAGCCGGACGGGAGTGACCCCGCCACGTACTCCAAGCGCACGATGGCTCAGGACATCGTGACGGTCGCCTCCGCCCTCGGCGTGGACCACTTCGGGCTCGTCGGGCACGACCGCGGTGCGCTGGTCGCCGTCCGCGCAGGCTTGGACCACCCCGCCGTCGTGGACTACCTGGGAATCCTCGACGTCCTGCCCACCCTCGACACGTGGGCCGTTCTGCAGGGAGTCGACGCCAAGGTCGCCTGGCACCTGTACCTGATGGCTCAGCCCGTCGGGCTTCCCGAGAAGATGATCCGCGCGGTCGCTCCGGAGTTCTTCGGCTCCTTCCTGGACGCCTGGGACCCCAGCGGCACGACTTTCACCCATGAGGAGCGCGCCCACTACATCGACAGCTCGGTCGCCGCGGTCGACTCCATCGTGGCCGACTACCGGGCCACCGCGAGCATCGATCTCGAAATGGATCGAGCCGACCGTGAGCGTGGTGCGCAGCTCGCGATGCCGGTCGGCGTCATCTCTCAGGACTGGGGCTCCCGGCTCGGCTTCGACGCCGCATCGCTGTGGCGGGCCTGGGCGCCGGACCTGACCTACCAGCCGACCGCGTCCGGTCACTTCATGGCCGAAGAGAACCCTGTCGAGATCGCCACCTTCATCACCACCCTTGCGACGCGCCCGAACGCGCGGAACCACCGAGTCGTTCCCGGCAAGTGATCGTCGCTGTCGGTGATGGCCGTGTCCTCGGTCGCGGTCGATTGCAGAGCCCGATGGGACGGGTTCTGGCGCGGCCGGGCTCAGGCGGTTTTCCGGACGTGCGACGCCTCGGCGGAGAGCGGCGCGCCGTCTTGGTCGAGTGGGTGGAGTTCGGGAAGCTCCCGCCCTCGGTCGTCGACGAGAACGGAGTGTGGCTCGTCCGGGGCGAAGGCGTGGCGCTCGCCCCATTGACGCAGGGCGACGACGGCCGTGAAGAGGTCCTGCCCCGCTTCGGTGAGCCGGTATGTGTGCCGCCTGCCGTAGGCGGCGGCGCTCTTGTCGAGGATGCCGTGCTCGACGAGCTTGCGGAGCCGGTCGGCGAGGATGTTGCGGGCGATCCCCAGTCGCTGATGGAACTCGGTGTAGGTCGTCGCCCCGTCCATCGCGTCGCGGATGATCAGCAGGCTCCACCGGTCGCCTATCAGGTCGACGGTCCGCGCGACCGGGCAGGCCGGGTCGGTCCAAGCGCCTCCTGCGGCGAGCGTGACGTCCACTGACTCCTCCGTGATGAGTTTCAATCTGCAACCATTATGCCCTTACCTTGGATAGGTTGCATTTCGAAACCTATTGGAGGGTGACGTGCCGTCAGGATTGGCCGGAAGGCAGCGGACCGTGCTCGCGCTGGTGTGCGCGGCGGCGGTGTCGACCATCTACGGCATCCAGCCGGTCCTCGAGGCCGCGGGCGAGGACCTCGGGCTGGGGGAAGGAGCACTGGGGTGGCTGGTCGCCGCCGGCCAGATCGGCTATCTCGCAGGGCTGGTGCTGCTGGTCCCGCTCGGTGACCTGTTCGACCGCCGCAGACTCATCACGGTGCACCTGCTGCTCACAGCAGCAGGTGCGGGGGTGGCCTCCGCCGCGCCCAGCGGTGGCATCGCGATCGCGGGCCTGGCCCTGGCCGGACTGTTCGCCGTGGTCGTCCAGATCACGGTGGCCTACGTCGCCACCGTCTCACCGACCGGCGAGCGCGGCCGCAACATCGGAGCGGTCACCTCGGGCGTGGTCATCGGGATACTCGGAGTACGGGTGGTCGCAGGCACACTGGGCGAGCTGACCGACTGGCGCACGGTCTACCTCGTCATCGCCGGGCTTTGCGCGATGCTCGCGCTCGCCGCCCGATTCACCCTTGAGGCCGACATCCGCCGCCCCCGAGCCCGGTACGGGCAGCTGCTGTCATCGCTGGGTCGTCTGGTCGTCGGCGACCGGCTCTTCCTCAGCCGGGGACTGGTCGCGTTCTTCCTGTTCGCCTCCTTCGGCACGCTGTGGAGCGGACTGGCGCTCCCGCTCGGCGACGAGCCGTGGCACTTCGGCACTACCGAGATCGGATTGTTCGGACTCGCCGGTCTCACCGGGGCGCTGAGCGCGGCCCGGGCCGGCCGATGGGCCGACCGGGGCCTGGCGCCCTCGGTCACCGGCTGGTCGCTGGCCCTGCTCGCAGCCTCATGGCTGCTGATCGCTCAAGCTCGGTCATCGCTGTGGCTGTTGATCGTCGGCGTCATCGTCCTGGACTTCGCCGTGCAAGCCGTTCACGTCAGCAGCCAGCACCTGCTCACCACCGCCCGCCCCGACCAGAGCAGCAGTGTCATCGGCGCCTACATGGCCTTCTACTCCCTCGGCTCCGCGCTCGGTGCGATCACCACCACCTGGGCCTACAGCGCCATGGGATGGCCGGCCGCCAGCCTGCTCGGCGCAGCCTACGCCGCACTCGGACTCCTCGTCGCCACCTCGACCCGACGTTTCACCGCCCCACCTCGGACGCAACAACCAAGTGCGTCCGTATCGGCATGCCCACCTGGTGGGCGTGGCCGTGCTGAGATATCCGGGTGAGTGAACGCAAGCCGTACGCGACGGACTTATCCGATGAGCGGTGGGCATTTGACCGAGCCGGAAGGTCCGGTCACGCGCCGCGGCTGCCTTCCCGGTAGTCCCAGGCCATCACGGTGAAGGTGAATCCGGCAGTCGTCGGACGGCGCAGCGGAAGGTCGCACTTGACCCTGCGCAGCACCTCGTTCCTGCTGAGGCCGAGCCCCTGCGCGATGAGGTTGTCCGGGCGCACTGGCACCGGGTCCTCGAACACGACCTGCGCTTGGAACGGCCACGGCCCGTCGAGCCACGCCGACGGGGTGTCCAGCCGCCAGGCCCCTGTCCAATCCAGGGTGAAGCGGTTGCGGCGGGCCAGCAGCGGATCCAGCAGCCTGGCCGCCACCAGCTTCGGGTCGTTGGCGTAGTAGCCCTCGAGCTCGACCGGATCGAAGGACCTGACCGGCATTCGCTCGTGCACGGTGAGCTTGCTCGTCCGGTCGCAGGACACGCAGCGGACCAGCAGCCACACGTCCAGCAGTTTGCGGTTGGCGTTGACACGGAACCTGCCCTCGCCGGTGGTGGCCGACTCCGACCGGCAGTCCACGCACCGCAAGGACAGCAGAGGCAGCCTGACCCGACGAACGATCCAGGGCAGCACAGTATGAGGTTGTGAAGACATGATCTCTCTAGACCTGACACAAGGCCGATTGCGCGCGGCCTCGAACGCCGTACGACCGGGCGCGCACGGGCAGCCCGGCAGAGCCGACGGGAGGGTCGGCTTGAAGGTGAGCGAAGAAAAGTGTCAGGTTAAAGAGCAGGCGGGGTCACGCGGTGCGTCCTCTGTCCTCACGACGACGGGCCGTAAGAAACGTACGGAAACGCGAAGGCAAGATCAAACGGTTTTCCGGCGGTGCTCGCTGGCAGGCTGAGCCCTCCGAGGTCCAGGGACGGTGCGAGTGGCTGTGCGTGTGCCGCCGCTCTTGCAGCGTCGGTGTCCGCCGGTTTCCGGCCACGGTCGGGGCAGCTCGTAGCGGTGGCCGTCCTGGTCGGCCTGCGAACGTACCTGGGACAGGGGAGTGGGCACGGGATCTCCCGGATGGTGGGGTTGAGGAGGACGCGCAACACGTTGTCGCGCAGGTGAGCCCGCGGTACGGCGCCGTAGGTGACGAGCGTGTCATGGCCGGCCCGCCACGTTTGCCCAGGGCCTGGGCCGCCTCTGCCACTGTCAGCTGGTCGATCACCACGAGCTCGAGCAGCGCCCGTTCTCCTTCTGGCAGGTCGGCCATGGCCGACAAGGCACGCCGGGCGGGCTCTTCGGCGTCGATGCGGTCGGTCAGGTCGGCGATGTCGTCGCCGTCCAGCAGCCGGCGCGCGACGACCCGTTCGACGGCACGGGCCTCGCGCTCGCTGCGGCGTCGTTGGACCGACAGCACGTTACGCGCCACTCCGTACAGCCATCCGGTCTCGCTGCCCTGTCCTGGCTGGTAGGTGTGCCGGGAGTGCAGCGCCGCAAGGAATATCTCCGCCGTCAGATCGGCCACCGTGTGCGGGTCGGCCACCCGGCGTGCGACGAACCGTGTCATCACGTCGAAATGTCGCAGGTAGAAGGCTTCGAAACCCTGCGTCCGAGCTAACGGGTCCGCCGGTCCCTTTTGGTCGAGCCGCAAGAGCTGGGTTCCCTTCGTCCGACAGTGCTTACACCTGGTACTTGACCGAACCCCGCGATGCGTTACGAGACGGTGCCGCATGCGGGTCGGTTCCCCTGTTCGCGGCTCGTCATGGCGCGCCTTGCTCTCGAACGGCGGCGCTTGATGATCACCTCCATCATGTGCTCCAGTCCGGGCCGTGCCCCGGGACGTGCCGCGAGCCCCGGGGCAGTGCAGAGCGGCGGTCAGTGGCCTCGTCTCTTCAGGATCGGGCGCAGGACCTTCTCGTACGCGTCGGCGTACGTCGCCATGCCGAGGTCGCTCGGGTGCGAGCCGTCCACCAGCTCCTCAGGTCCGGGGAGCTTGTCGGCCGAGAGGTAGGAGAGACCTCTGACGCCGGAGCGGCGCAGGTTCGTGTAGGCCGTGCGCAGGGCCGCCGCGTTCTGGGCGTTGCGGGTGCGGCGGAACTCGACGAACTGGCCGTCCCCGTACCGGCGGTCCTCGACGAGCACGATGGGCGTGTCAGGGCGGGCCGCGCGCAGGATGCGGACGAAGGGTTCGGCGCGTTCCGCGATCTGCTGCGGGTTCATGTTGGGGGAGCTGTCGACCACGTAGACGGACGCGTCGAGCTCGGTGAGCAGCTCGGCGATCTCGGGCTCCATCCGCGCGTTGCCGGAGAAGCCCAGGTTGACGGTGGGGACGTCGAAGCGGCGGCCCAGGAGCGCGGTGATGGACATGCCGGGCCTGGACGCCACGCCGCCCTGCATGATCGAGCTGCCGTAGAAGACGGCGGGCGGGGTGGTGCGCGGTGCGGCCCCGAGGAACTTGGCGCCGGCCCGGACGCCGATCTCCAGCCGCTGCGGGCTGTTGTACAGCGGCAGGTAGGCGGTGTAGAGGCGCTCTCCTGGGTCGACCGCGATGCCCATCTGCTGGTCGACGTTCTGCGCCGCCGGGTGCGTGTTGGCGAGCCAGGCGTCTTGTCCTGCGGGGGTGCGCGCGTACAGGTCCACGCCGCTGTGGCCGATGGCCGGCATGTGGTACATCGCGACGGTGGCCAGGCTGAGCCGGTAGCGGGCCCGGAAGATGGTCGAGTCGGTGACGAACCGGGTCAGAAGCCCCGAGGAGTTGCGGCTGCGCACCCAGACCTCGGGGGTCACGACGCCTTCGGCCTTGGCCGGGAGCCGGTCGTAGTAGGCCGCCGTGTCGGACCAGCCCTTGCCCTCGACGCCCCAGTGCGAGACGTCGTACCAGGCGATGTCGCCCTCGACGCTGGGCGTCACCTCGACGAACTCGGTGGGCCACGCGGCGGGCGGCTGCGGGGCGGCGGCGTGCGCCGGCATCGTCAACAGGCCGGGGACCGCGAGGGCGGCGCCGCCGGCGCCCGCGAGCCCGAAGAGATGACGTCGATTGACCATGTGGTTGCCCATCGGTGCTCCCTTGTCGGAACGATGCTGTTCAGGGTTGAGGCCGGTCGGGGGAAGGCGCGGGTCTGGGCAGGGTGGTCATGCGTCGGCCCTGATGCGACGATGATCGGACCCGGCCTGACGGTCGCGGCCAGCCGTGGGACGGAGGAGTGGCGGTGGCGTCGTCGCGCCCCGCCCTGGTTCACCGGAAGGTCATGATTCTTCGGTGACTGTAAGAGTTGGTATACAAGTCGTCAATACCAATCCATGGCTGTGGCGTAACATGCGGGAGAGGTGCGGGTGTCGCCTTGAAGGGGTTGGAGGGGGTGGACGTGAGCGACGCGGACGCTCGTCGCGGGCGCAAGCACAACATGGTCCGCGAGCGGATCATGAGCCTGCTCGAAGACCTCAACGTGGGAGATCCGATCCCGCCCGAGCGAGTGCTTGAAGAGGACTGCGGCGTCTCCCGGCTCACGGTGCGGCGCGCCGTCGACGACCTGGTCAGGGACGGTCATCTCATCCGCAAGCAGGGCAGCGGCACCTATGTCGCGCGGCCCACGATCACCCAGTCGCCGACGGCGTCGTCGTTCTCGATGGGGCTGCGCCGGCGCGGCATCACGCCCTCCACCCGCGTCGTCGGCGTGGAGCGCTCCGACGCGGGCGTCCGCATGAGCTGGCGGCTGCAGATCGCGCCGTCCGACGTGATCGTGACGATTCGCCGGCTGCGGCTGGCCGACGGCGATCCGATCGCGCTCGCCACCACGACGCTCCCCGACGCGCTGGTGCCCGGCCTGCCCGCCGAGGAGCTCGAGGAGAAGTCCCTCTACCAGTTGCTCTCCGACCGCTACGGCCTGAAGGTGGCGGCGGGCACGCAGACCATCGAGCCGACGGTGCTCAGCCAGGAGGAGTCGGCCGTGCTGGACGCGCCGCCGTACTCTCCCGCGTTCCTCTTCAGGACCGCGACCCGCACGTCCGACGGCGTTCCGATCGAGTTCACCCAGACGTTGTTCCGCGGCGACCGCTACATGATCACATCGGAGCTGGACCTCACGTCGACCCTGGAGGAGGACCTCGGACACCCTCGCGGAGTGACCCACAAGGCGACGTCTTTGGGATGACGACCCGTCAATTGGTCTACAAGAGATATTGACATCTCGCGTCACTGATAACACCATTTCGTGCATCGTGACCTTGCGTCCCTTCCTGCGGGCGCATCGATCCCAAGGCGGTCACTCATGCACAAGTCCCTGTTACGAGTCGCCGCAGGCGCGCTCTCTCTCGCACTCCTCATGCTCGGGTCGGCCTGCGGATCCGGCGGCGGCGACGACGCCGCATCCGCGTCCGGCGGCACGGTGACCTGGTACACGCCGATGCCCGAGGAACCCGCCCGGCGGCTGGCCGAGGCGTTCACGGCCGAGTCGGGCATCGAGGTCGAGGTGCTGCGGCAGAGCGCCGGCGAGCTCCTGGCGCGGCTGAAGGCCGAGGCCGGCCGCCCCGCGGCCGACGTGATCGGCCTGGCCAGCGGGGACGCCGGACCGCTCGCCAAGGAGAAGCTGATCCGGTCGTTCAAGCCCACGGTCGAGGGCATCGACAAGCGGTTCGTCGACCCCGAGGGCTACTGGCACGCCAACGAGCTCATCCTGATGACCGTCGGCGTCAACGCCGACCGGTGGAAGGAGGAGACCGGCGGCGCCCCGCTCCCGACGACGTGGGACGAGCTGCTGCGCCCCGACCTGAAGGGCCAGCTCGTCATGCCGAACCCGACGCTGTCCGGCACCGGGTACACGTTCGTGGCGACGCAGATCTTCCGCAACGGCGACGAGGCGGGCGCGTGGAAGTTCCTCGACGAGTTCCACAAGCTGATCGGCCAGTACACCGACAGCGGGGGAGCGCCGTCGCAGCTGGTCGCCACCGGCGAGTACGCCGCCGGCGTCTCCTTCGCTCATGACCTGCTCAACGTGCGCGGGGCCGGGTTCCCCATCGAGCTCGTCTACCCCAAGCCGACCGGCGTCGTCATCTCCGGCAACGCGCTCGTCCAGGGGTCGCCGAACCCTCAGGGCGGCGAGAAGTTCGTCCAGTGGCTCCAAGGCAAGAAGGCGTCCCAGATGATCGTCGACCTCGTCCACTCCTACCCCGTGCGGAGCGACGTGGACCTGCCCGACGGCGCGCAGGGTCTCGCCGAGCTCGACCTCGTGGACTACGACCCGGTGCGCGCGGGCGAGATGCGCGACGCGGTGTCCAAGGAGTTCGCCAAGCGGTACGGGGTCTGATGCCCGTGCCCTCGACGACCCAGCAGACCGTCGTACCGGAGAAGCGGACCGAGCGGGCCCCCGGGTCCCGGCCGGACTGGCAGCGGCGCAGCCGCAGACGCCTGCTGGCCGACCGGATCACGGTGGGCACGCTCGTCGCCTACGTCGCCGGCCTGCTCCTCCTCCTCGTCCTCGTGCCGACGGTCGCCATGCTGTTCGAGCCCGACGGCGAGGCCTGGAGCAGGCTCGCCGAGCCGCGCGTGGCGACGGCCGCGAAGAACACCGTCGTCATCGGCGTGGCCTCGACCCTGAGCGCCACCGTGGTCGGCTTCCTGTTCGCCTACGCCCTCAGCCGGCCCGACATCAGGGGCCGGGCCGTGCTGCGGGTGATGGCCCTGCTCCCGCTGATCTCGCCGCCGTTCGTCGTCGGCCTGGCGGTGCTGCTGCTGTTCGGGCGGCGCGGTCTGATCACGCACGAGCTGCTCGGCCTGGACATCAGCCTCCTCGGCCTCGGCGGGCTCTGGCTCGTCCAGACGCTCGCCTTCTTCCCCATGGCCACGCTGACCCTGCTGCCGACGCTGAAGAACATCGGCTCCACCCTGGAGTGGGCCAGCCGGGATCTCGGCTGGACGTGGTTCCAGACCTTCCGCCGGGTCACGCTGCCGCTGGCGTTCCCCACGATCCTGAACGCGCTGCTGCTCGTCGGCATGTTCGTCATCACCGACTTCGGCAACCCCGTCCTCATCGGTGCCGGGTACCAGGTGCTCTCGGTCGAGGCGTACGTGCAGGCGGTGGGCCGGCAGGACTTCGGGATGGCGGCGGTGCTGTGCGTGCTGCTGTTCGTACCGACGCTGATCCTCTTCCTGATCCAGCGCCGCGTCCTCGCGCGGCGCTCCGCGGTCACCGTGTCGGGCAAGACCGGGAGCCTGCCGCCCGCGCCGCTGCCCGCGGCGGTGCGGCGCGGGCTCCTCATCGTCCTCGGCCTGGTCAGCGTCCTGATGATCCTCATCTACGGGAGCATTCTGGTCGGCTCGTTCACCCGGGCGTGGGGCGCGGACTGGAGCCTCACGCTGGACCACTGGCAGACGGCACTCCTGCGCGGTGACGACATCCGCAACTCCGCGCTGTTCTCCGCCACGGCGGCGATCATCACGACGATCAGCACGCTGGTCGCCGCGTACGTCGTGCACCGCACGCGGGTCTTCGGCCGGGGCGTGATGGACGGGCTCGCGGTGCTGCCGTCGGCGATCCCCGGGACGATGATCGGCATCTCGTGGCTGCTCACGTTCAACGAGCCGCCGATCGCCCTGACCGGCACCGCGCTGATCCTGGTGCTGGTCATGGTCGTGCGGGCCATCCCGGTCGGCTACCGCACCGCGGTGACCACCATCAACCAGATCAGCCCGTCGATCGACGAGGCCGCCACCGACCTCGGCGCCTCGCGCGCCCGGGTCATCGTCCAGATCATGTTCCCCCTGCTGGGCGGCGCGTTCACCACGTCGCTCGTGTTCGGGTTCCTCCACGCGATCAACACGCTGAGTGCCGTGATCTTCCTGACCTCGCCGGGCATCGGCCTGGGCGCGCCCACCATCGTCAACCTCGCCGAGTTCGGTCAGTGGGGCGCCGCGACCGGCGTCGCGGCCGGCCTGATGGTGGTCAGCTTCGCCGGGCTCGCCGTCGCGAAGCTCGCCCTCGGCTCCCGGCTGCGGCTCTACGACCTGTGACACCTGCTGATGGAGATTCCATGATCGAACTGAAGTCGTTGTGCAAGTCGTTCGACGGGGTGCCGGCCGTACGCGACCTCGACCTCGTCGTCGGCCGCGGCGAGTTCCTCTGCCTCCTCGGCGCCAGCGGGTGCGGCAAGAGCACCACGTTGCGGATGATCGCCGGGTTCATCCAGCCGGACAGCGGGAGCGTGCTCATCGACGGCGTGGACGTGTCAGGGTACGGCCCCGACGCGCGGCCGACGTCCATGGTGTTCCAGGACTACGCGATCTTCCCGCACCTCACCGTCGCGGAGAACATCGAGTTCGGGCTGAAGGCGCAGAAACTGGCCAAGGACGAGCGGGCCCGCCGTACCGAGGAGGCGCTCGACCTGGTCGGCCTCACGGGACTCGGCGGCCGGCGGCCGAACGAGCTCTCGGGCGGGCAGCAGCAGCGCGTCGCCGTCGCCCGGTCGCTGGCGATCCGGCCGTCGGTGCTGCTCATGGACGAGCCGCTGTCCAACCTCGACGCGAAGACCCGCATCCAGCTGCGCACCCAACTGCGCGAGATCCAGCGCGACACCGGGACGACGATCGTCTACGTCACCCACGACCAGGAGGAGGCGCTGGCCCTGGGCGACCGGATCGCCGTCATGAAGGACGGCTCGCTCGAACAGCTCGGCAGCGGGCACGAGATCTACCTGGCCCCGTCCAACGGGTACGTCGCCGACTTCGTCGGCATCACGAACTGGCTGGCGGGGGAGTACGCCGGCGGGTCGGACGAGTTGTGGGAGGTGAACGTCGCCGGAGCGGTGCTCCGCGCGACGCCCGCGAGCACGTCGTCCTCCGTCTCTCCCGGCTCGCCCGTCGATGTGTCCGTACGCCCTGAGGACGTGTCGCTCAGTGAGGAGGACGCACCCGGTGCGGGGGTGCTGCGCGGTGTCGTCCGCGACGTGCAGTTCCTCGGCCCGGTCGTCCGCACCTACGTCGAGGCCGGCGGCTCGGTGGTGCTCGTGCACTCCGCCCAGAGCGGCTGGTCGCCGGGGGCGAACGTCCGGCTGAGCATCGGCGAGGGAGCGGCGCGGGCGTTCCCCAGGGTCGAGGGCGCGTGGCGCCCACCGGAAGCCGCCGCCCGGCCCGTCGTCGCTGCCGCGGCGAGCTGACCGCATGGGCATCGCACACGAAGCGGCGGACCTGCGCGACCTGCTCGTCGAGCGGAGCCTGTCCGGCGGCATCAGGACCGTCCGCCGGCAGTCACTGGCGTACGCGCACAAGATGCTCAAAGGAGACCCCGACAACACCTTCGGCCTGGAGGACTGGGGTACCGCGTCCATCGACGAGGTCGTGACCGCCGTCGAAGCCGGCATCGGCGACCGCATCACGGACGGCGACCCCGAGCTCGGGTACATCGCGCCCGAGCACACGCTGGCCGGCATCAGGGCGCACGCCGACGCCCTCGCCCCCTTCCTGCGGGACGGCGGCGGCACGGTGCTGCTGGCGACCGGGCACCCGACCGGGCTGCTCGACCACTACGCCGACCTGGCGCGCGCGCTACGGAACGCGGGCAACCAGATCGTCCGCGTCCTCGACGACCACCGGCTCGACCGCGCCGTCGGGGCCCACGCCGCCGGCGAGACGGGGATCCGGTTCTTCGGCGGGGTCGCGTGCGCCTTCCACGACGAGGCGATCCTGCACACCCACCGGCCCGACCACATGGAGGCCGTGATCGCCGCGGTGGCCGCCGGCGGCGTGCGGATCGATCTCGTCATCGCCGACCACGGCATGGCGGGCGCGGCGATCGCGGCCGGCCTGCACACGCTGTCGATCGCCGACGCCAACGACATCGCCCTGTTCCTGGCGCGCGCCAGGGGACGGCACGAGCACGTCCTGCCGATCGAGGACAACTTCACGCCCGCCGAGTTCGCGCCGGTGACCGCGTACATGCTCCGGCGCGCGACCGGTATCGCTATTTGAGGAGGATGGTCATGTCCCGTCACGGTTTGATGCGATGGAAAGTCCCCTCTGCCCTGTTATCGGCGGCTCTCGCCCTGGTCCTGACCGGGCCGGCGTACGCGGGGACGCCGTCGCCCGCCGCCGCGCCCGCCGTCGTGGGCGTCCTCGACGGCCGCACCGAGACCTACCGCGAGACCCGGCCGGTCGCTCCTGGCGTCGAGCTGAGCACGGTCGAGCTGTACGGGCCCGACGGCGCCACCGGGGAGCCCGGCTGGCTGCAGACGTACCAGATGTCCGCCGACCTCAAGGCCGGCGTGCAGATCGGGCGGCTGTTCCCCGGCCAGGTCGCCGCGCGGCGGCCGCTGCTCGACATGGCGCGCGAAGTGGGCGCCATCGCGGCGACGAACGCCGACTACTTCGACATCGCCGCCTCCGGCGCGCCTTGGGGCGTGGCCGTCCAGGACGGCGAGCTGCTGCAGTCGCCGCTGCCCAACACCAAGGCGACCCAGACGAACCAGACCGCGGTGATGTTCTCCGAGGACCAGGTCGGCGCCATCGGCGAGATCGTCTTCGAGGGCACCGTCAAGCTGCCCGGCAGGACCGTCCCGCTGGACGCGCTCAACAAGGCCGAGCTGCTCAAGGACCAGATCGGGATGTTCACCCCGGTCTGGGGCACGTACTGCCGCTGCCATCCGGTCAAGGGCGTCGCGCGGACCATCGAGGTGGTCGTGCGCGACGGCGTCGTGGCCGAGGTGGTGGACGTTCCCCGCGAGGGCGCGATCACCGAAGGCGCGTTCGTGCTGGTGGGACGCGAGGCCGGTGCCGACGCGCTGTCCTCGCTGCGGGTCGGCGACCCGGTCTCCGTGGACTATGCCCTACGGGCTCCCGGCGACATGAAGGTCAAGGCGGCCGTGAGCGGACGTCAGCTCATCGTCGCGGACGGCAAGCCGCTCGAACTTCCGCCCGAGAACAACACGCCGGAGCCCAGGACCGCCGTCGGATTCTCCGCCGACGGGACCAAGATGTGGCTGGTCGCAGTGGACGGCCGGCAGCCCGAGTTCTCCCGCGGCATCGGGCTGAACGAGCTGGCCGAGATGATGGTCGATCTGGGCGCCCACAGCGCGCTCAACCTCGACGGCGGCGGCTCGACGACGCTCGTCGTGCGCGAACCCGGTCAGAAGCGGGCCGACCTCGTCAACCGGCCGTCCGACGCGGCGGGCACCCGTCCCGTGCCGACCGGGCTGGCCATGTTCCTGCCCAAGGGCAGCGGCAAGGCCAAGGGCTTCTGGGTGAGCACGGCGACGGAACGCGACCGGTTCCCCGGGCCTGAGGCCGCCGCGTCGTGGCGTACCGAGCGGGTCTTCCCCGGACTGACCCGCCGGCTGACGGCGGCCGCGTACGACGAGACGTACGGTCCCGCCGGCGTGCCGCGCAAGATCAAACCGCAGTGGCGGGTCAAGAACAGCCGGATCGGCCGGGTCGACCGCGACGGCGTCTTCCGCGCGCTGTCGTCCGGCGAGACGACCGTGACGGCCGAGCACGGCAAGGCCGCCGGAGACATCGACCTCACCGTGCTGGGCCGGTTGGCCCGCCTGGAGACCGACACCCGCCGCATCAACCTGCTGGACAAGGGCACCCAGGGAACCTTCGAGGTCAACGGCTCGGACTCCGCCGGGTACGCGGCCCCCATCGACCCCGCCGACGTCCACCTCACCTACGACAAGGCGGCGCTGGACGTGACCGCGGCCGGCACCGGCGCGTTCACCGTCACCGCGCGGGCCGCCGAGGGCGAGCACGTCGTCACGGTGTCCGCCGGCGGCGTGCGGACCGAGCTGGTCGTCGGCGTCGGGACGTCCCAGGACGTCGTGGACACCTTCGACGACACCTCGAACTGGGACTTCTGGAGCCTGCGCGCCACCGGCACCGCCTCCTCCACCCCTGACGGCCACGTCGGGAACGGGCTGAAGCTGGACTACGACTTCACCCAGAGCACCGCGACGCGCGGCGTCGGCATCTGGCCGTCCGCCAACCTCCTCCCGGTGGCCGGCCGGCCGACGGCGTTCAAGCTGTGGGTGAAGTCCGAAGGCCACGACCAGCGGACCCGCCTGGAGGTCGTCGACCGCAACGGCACCCTGCACACGATCGAACCCGCCTTCATCACCGAACCCGGGTGGCAGCAGATCACGTACGACCTGCCGGACACCATGGCGTACCCGGTGAGCCTGCGCCGCATCTTCTTCAACGAGATCAACCCTGACGCCCGCTACACCGGCACCCTGGTCCTGGACGAACTGACCGCCGTAGCCGCCGGCTGACCGGCTGGGCGCGGCACCTCTGGTGCCGCGCCCGGCACCTGAGTACGGGCTGCGGACCTGTCGCAGCGATCAGGGACCTTGTTCCCGGCCGAGGAAGCACGACAGGAGTTGCCTGAAGTCGTGCGGGTGTTCGAGCGCAGGCACGTGCCCGCACCGGCCGAACACGTGCAGACGGACATCGGCCAGGCGTTCGAGCAGGGGCAGGGCTGCCGTCCCGAGCGGGGTGACTCGGTCCTCGGCGCCGTGGACGAGCAGCACGGGCGCGCGGATCCCTGCCAGCGTTCGCTCCGAGAGGGCGAGGTCGTCGGCCCAGCGTGCCCTGGGGGGAGGGAACAACGACGCGAATGCGGCCGCCCCCGCTCGCATCGCGGCCGCACGGGCAGCGACGGCCGACTCGGTCACGAGCGCTTGGTCGAAGACGAGGCGACTCAACATGTCCCGTGCCCCGGGCGGGCCGGCGGGGGCGGCCCAGATCGCGTCGAGCTCAGCGGACAGCGGCGCCCCGGGGGCGCCCATCGTCGAGACCGCCACGACATGGGTGACCTGCCGGGGACGCGCGGCGGCCAACGCCAGCGCCACGGCACCGCCCATGGAGTGGCCCACCACGGCGTAGCGCTCGACACCGAGAGCATCCATCAGACCCGCGGCCTGCTCCGTCCACAGCCGGAGCCCGCCCCTGGAGCCCGCCGGGATCGGTGTGCGGCCGAACCCTGCCTGGTCAGGAGCCACCAGGCGCCGGGACGTGCCCAGTGCCTGTGCCGTTGACGCCCAGGCTCCGGATCCGGTCGTACCGGGTCCGGAGCCGTGCAGCATCAGCACCGCAGGCCCGGTGCCGCTCTCCAGGACGTGGATGGGGGAGCCGTCGACGGTGACGGTCCGCAGGGCCGTCACCGGGACAGGCCAGGCGCGCTCATGCCGATGCGGAGTTGAGGGACTTCGAGAAGACCTCCATCATCGCCCTGCCGAATTGCGGCATGTCGGGCCACCCCCGGCAGGAGACGAGGTTGCCGTCCACGACGTCGGGAGCGTCGATGACGGTCGCGCCCGCGTTCTCCATGTCACCGGTGATGGGAGGGAAGCACGCCGTCTTGCGACCCTTCAGCAGCCCGTACACAGCCGGCACCTGCGCGCCGTGGCACACCAGCGCGATCGGGAGGTTGCGCGCGAAGAAGTGCTCGGTGATGCGCCTGACGTCGGCGTCGACCCGGATCCACTCGGGGGCGCGTCCCCCAGGGATGATGAGGGCGTCATAGCGCTCGACGTCGACCTCGGCCCAGGGCACGTCGACCGGCAACTTCCGGCCGTTCTTCTCCACGTAGGCGTCGGAGTTGGGGTCGAACTCGTGGATGACCAGCTGAACGTCACGCATCGTCCGTGACGAGACATCAACGTCCCAGCCGCCCTCCTGCACACGATAGTAGGGATACATGGTGTCGAGCTCCTCGGCGGCGTCGCCGGTCAGCAGCAGCGCTCTGGGCACCTGCTTCTCCTCGCATCCGGGGCGGGTGAGGTGGATCCGATCCGATCGGATTTGAGTTAGCATTCCCCGGCGCAGCCCGCCCGTCAAGCCTCTTCCGCCATTCCTTCCGCGGCCTCCGCCTCGTCGAACAGTCGCTGGAACCGCTCGCCGGACCGCAGGATGTGCCGACGCATGGCGTAGGCGGCGGCGTCGGGGTCGCGCGCGGCGATCGCGGCCACGACTTCTTCATGCTCGGCCATGGCCAAGTGAGTGACCTGGGCGTCGCGGTGAAGCCGGAACAGGTGCACGTGCGTGTGCAGGCGAGCGAGCGTTTCGCGGATGACCTGGTTCTCCGCGCTCGAGGCGACGAGATCGTGAAGAGCGGCGTCGCGCAGCCCGAAGGCGCCGTAGGCCATGGGGCCCTTGCCCCCCTCCAGCTCCGCCATGTCCTCAAGCATGCGTCGCATGTCGGCCACCTGCTGCGGGGATGCGCGTTCGGCGGATCTGCGCGCCGCTGCCGGCTCGAGGAGCAGGCGGACCTCCAGCATGTCCTCGAACCGGTGACGGGTGATCTGGGGAGGAATGCGATAGCCGGCATGGGGCACACGCACGACCAGGCCCTCGGCCTCCATGCGGTTCAGAGCGTCTCGGATCGGCGTCTGTGAGACCCCCAGCTCCCGTGCCAGGACGTCGATCGTGACGCGGGAGTCGGGCTCTATCCGTAGCGACATCATCTGTCCGAGCAGCGCGTCGTACACCTCGTCGGCAAGCCGGCCGCGAGATCTTCCCGGCGGCGTTCCGCCCGGCATGGCCTCATGGCGCCCAGCGATCACCGCTTCGTCGTCCATCGTGACGTGAGGTCCTTTCTTGCGTCTTCGGGACCATGTTGACATCGGTCGCCATACTGCGGGATGTTGACGCTCCCCACCGGATCGTATAGGAAAGGTGACGGATGTCAGCCATCCGTCACTCATCGGGGAACCGTCCGCCATCGCTCCGCCCTGCTCAAAGTCCCATCACGTCGCGCCGTACGCGTGACGCCGGCCTGCGGGTCAGCCCCTGCGACAGCCGGCGACACGCCTGGACAACCCAGCAACCGGTCGGCGAAGCACGCAGCAAGGCTCCCGAAGTCCCCGCCCAGAAAGCAGGCAAGAAGATGCGGTATCCCAAGCGAAGAGGACGACTGTCCGTTCCCGGCCGAAAGGTGGGGCTTGCGACGGCGGCCATGTTACTGGCCACGACCGTGGCGGCTTGCGGCGGCGGCCAGAACGACAGCGCCCCCAAGGCGCCGGCGACCATCCCGGAGCTCACCAAGGATCCGCTGACCCTCAGCTTCATCTGGTTCGACTGGCCCCCCGCCCACGCGCTGGAAGACTTCGCGAACGCGGAGTACGCCAAGGAGCGGCCGAACGTCACCGTCAAGGTCAAGACCGTGCCGAACGCGAACTGGCACGACGCGATGTTCACCCAGTTCGCCGCGCACAAGACCGACTTCGACATCCCGATCCTGGACTCGCAACACATCGGCGAGGCCGTGACGAACGGCAACATCCTGGACATCACCGACTTCGTCCGGCAGAACATCGACGTCGAGGCCTACAACCCGTACCTCCTGGCGGCCTACGGCCAGTTCCCCCAGGCGGAGACCGGGAAGCGCGACGAGAACGCCAGCCTGTACGGACTGCCGCTGCTCGGCGACACCTGGACGATGATCTACCGTAAGGACCTGATCGGCGACAAGCCACCGCAGACCTGGGACGAGATGATCTCAGTCGCCGAGAAGTGCCAGGCGGACAACCCCGGCGTCAGCGGGCTGGCTTTCCACCAGGCCAACGGCTCCGACGCCGCGGCCGTCACCTACAACACGGTCAACGGCGTCTACGGCGGCAACCTCTGGAACCCCAAGACGCGCAAGATCGACGGAGTCCTCAACGACGCCGCGGGCCATGAGGCGATGGACGTCCTGGTCAACAAGATGAAGCCGCTGACCGCCAAGGGCTCCGGCAACTGGTTCATCGACGAGGTGAACGCGGCGGTCGCCCAGGGCAAGGCATGCATCGCGTTCAACTGGATCGCCGCGAGCGGCGGCCTGCTCGACCCGAAGCAGTCGACGCTCGGCACCACGCGGGAGGAGATTCTCGGCAAGCTGGGTTTCGCCGCCCTGCCGAGTCAGAAGACGAACCTGGTGCCTCTCGGCGGCATGGGGATGCACGTGTCGGCCTATTCCCCCGAGGCGAACCAGGCGGAGGCCCTGAACTTCATGAAGTGGTTCGAGCAGGCTGACATCCAGAAGAAGTGGGCCGCGGCCGGTGGCGTGCCGTCGCGTACGGACGCCCTGGAGTCGCCCGAGTTCCTCAACGCCGCGCCGTTCAACCAGGTGTACACCGACTCGGTGCCACGGATGCGGGACATGTGGAATGTGCCCGAGTACGCGCGCCTCGTCGACATCGAGAACACCAACGTGAACGCGGCCCTCAACGGTGCGAAGACGCCGAAGGAGGCGCTCGACGACATCGCCAAGGAGCAGCAGAGCGTGCTCGACTCCAGTGACAGCAAGGGCGGCGGCGGACTGTGAGTGACTCCGCCCCCCTGACGAGCGACCAGCCCGGGCAGGTGGCGTCCGCGACGCCGCCTGCACCGGGCCGGTCCCGCCGCCTGAGCGACCGCGGGCTCGCTGTGGCTTTCACCTCGCCCGCGCTGCTGCTGTTGCTCGCCATGTCGGTGTTCCCGTTGCTGTGGGCGTTGTACCTGTCTTTCACCGACTACTCGGCCACCCGCGGGGGGCCGGCCGATTTCGTCGGGTTCGGCAACTACACCGCCATCCTGGCTTCGGAGCAGGTCCACCTGAGGGCCTTGACGACGTTGATCTACGTGGTCGGCGCGGTCACCCTGCAGACCGTGCTCGGTTTCGCCATCGCCTACCTGATCTCACGGCGCACGCACGGGCGGGGACTGCTGACCACGCTGTTCCTGGTTCCGATGATGCTGTCGCCGGTCGTGGTCGGGCTGTTCTGGCGATTCATGCTCGACGCCCAGTTCGGCGTGATCAACAGCATGCTCGGCTCGCTCGGCCTGGGGCAGGTGGAGTGGCTCACCGGGCAGCGAACGGCACTGATCTCCCTGATCCTGGTCGACACCTGGCAGTGGACGCCGTTCATCATGCTCATCGCACTCGCGGGCCTCACCGCGGTTCCCAAGTACTTGTACGAGGCCGCCTCGATCGATCGGGCGTCCGAGTGGTTCCGGTTCCGCACCATCACTCTTCCGCTGGTGTGGCCGCTGCTCCTCATCGCCGTGCTGTTCAGGGCCATCGAGGCCTTCCGGCTGTTCGACCTCGTCTACATCCTCACCAGCGGAGGTCCGGGGGTCTCCACCGAGACGTTGTCGTTCCACGTCTACAAGGTCGCGTTCCTGGGCTTCAACACCGGAACCGCCTCGGCGTACGGGATCCTGATGGTCCTCGTCGTCATCGTCCTCACGCAGCTCTACCTGCGTTACTTGAACAAGCTCAAGGAGGACTGATGGCAGTCTCCGTCGACGAGGCCGTGTCCACACGTCCTGCCCGGGATCGCACGCCCCTCGCGCGCCGCTTCGGCGGCCGGGGCCGCTCCGTGCTGGAGATCGCGCTGCTGACCGTGCTGGCCGTCGTGATGCTCTTCCCGGTGCTGTGGATGATCGAGACGTCCATCAAGGAGAACCGGGACGTCTACGCCATCCCGGCCAAGTTCTTCGACTTCCAGGTCACCCTGGACCATTTCAAGGACGTGTTCGTCGCCTCCGGCGGCGGTCGCTCGACCTTGTCCGCCGCGTTCCTCAACTCCGTCGTGGTCGCCGGGGCCTCCACCGCGCTGGCCACCGTGCTGGGGGTCCCGGCGGCCTGGGCCTACTCGCGCTTCGCCGTGAAGGCCAAGAAGGACCAGCTGTTCTTCATCCTGTCCACCCGCTTCATGCCGCCCGTGGTGGTCGTGATCCCGATCTTCCTCATGTACCGCCAAGTCGGGCTCATCGACACCAAGCTCGGCCTGATCCTCATCTACGCCGCGTTCAACGTCCCGTTCACGATCTGGATGATGAAGGGGTTCGTCGACGAGGTGCCCGCGGAGTACGAGGATGCCGCCATGCTCGACGGCTACACCCGATTGCAGGCGTTCTGGCGATTCACCCTTCCCCTGCTCCTGCCCGGCATCGCCGCGACGGCGGTCTTCGCCCTCATCTTCTCGTGGAACGAGTTCGTGTTCGCCATCTTCCTCACCTCCAGCGACAGCGTGCGGACGGCCCCACCCGCCATCGCCGGCCTCATCGGTGGCACCACCGTGGACTGGGGTCTGGTGGCCGCCGCCTCCGTGGTGTTCGCCCTGCCGGTGCTCGTCTTCGCCTACCTGGTGCGCAAGCACCTCGTCGCCGGTGTGACGCTCGGGGCGGTGCGACGCTGATGGCGGGCATCGAGGTGACAGCCCTGCACAAGCGCTACCCGGACGGGACGGTCGCGGTCGATCACGTGGACCTGTCCATCCGCGACGGCGAGCTGTTCGTGATGCTCGGTCCTTCGGGTTGCGGCAAGACGACCACGCTGCGGGCCATAGCCGGCCTGGAGAGGCAGACGACGGGCGACATCCGCATCGGCGACACGCTGGTCAACGACCTGCCGCCCGCCGAGCGCGACATCGCCATGGTGTTCCAGTTCTACGCTCTCTACCCGCATCTGAGAACCCGCGACAACCTGGCGTTCCCCCTGCGGGCCGAGGGACTGCCCAAGGCGGAGGTACGCGAGCGGGTCGACGAGGCCGCCCGGCTGATGCGGCTCGGCCCGCTCCTGGACCGGCGGCCGCGCCGGCTGTCCGGCGGGGAGCAGCAGCGCGTCGCGCTCGCCCGCGCCCTGGTGCGACGGCCGCGCGCATTCCTCATGGACGAACCTCTCACCAATCTGGACGCGGAGCTGAGGGCGGACATGCGCACGGAGATCAAGCACCTGCAGGGGGAGCTGGGGACGACGATGGTCTACGTCACCCACGACCAGGTCGAGGCCATGTCGCTCGGTCACAGAATCGCCATTCTCAACAAGGGCCGCGTCGAGCAGATCGGCACGCCGCTGGAGGTCTACGACCGTCCGGCGAGTCTCTTCTGCGCCGCGTTCATCGGCTCCCCGCCGATGAACCTGATCGAGGTGGAGGTGGCCGACGGGAAGCTGCGCAGCAAGGACGGACTGGTCTTCACGCCACCGCCAGGCTTGCCGCGCGACCGTCGCCTGGTCGCAGGCGTCCGGCCGGAGGCGCTGGAAGTCACAGAACCAGGGGCGGAACGTTCGGTCCCGGCCCGCCTGGTCTCGGCGGAGTGGCTCGGCGACGAGATCATCTACGTGGTCGACCACGGCGGCCGGCACGACGTACGGGTTCGGATGCCACCGACCGTCCGTTTCGCCGCTGACGCGCCGGTCGGGCTGCGGCACATCGGCGGGACCCCGGCGGTCTACGACGTGAGCACGGAAGAGCTGGTGGCCTGATGGGAACCGTGGCAGTGCACGGGCTGCGCAAGTCCTTCGGCAAGGTCCAGGCCCTGGACGGGGTGACGCTGGACGTGCCCGACGGATCGTTCTTCGTCGTGCTCGGCCCCTCCGGGGCAGGCAAGACGACGACCCTGCGAGCGATCGCCGGCCTGGAGAAGCTGGACGCCGGGTCGGTGCATCTGGACGGGAGGGACGCGACCGGTGACACCCCGGCCGCACGCGACCTGGCCATGGTCTTCCAGAACTACGCCCTCTACCCGCGACACACGGCGTACGAGAACATCGCTTCGCCGCTGCGGGCACGCCGCTGTCCGGCGAGCGAGATCGCCACCGCCGTCGAGCGGATCTCGGGCCTGCTGCACATCGAACGTCTGCTGCGGCGCCGTCCGGCGCAGTTGTCGGGCGGCGAGATGCAGCGCGTCGCCCTGGCCCGGGCGCTGGTACGCCGCCCACGCGCGTTTCTCATGGACGAGCCGCTGACGAACCTCGATCTCAAGCTCCGCGTCGAGATGCGCACCGAGCTCGCCCGCATCCACCGGAGCCTCGGAGCGACCTTCGTCTACGTGACCAACGACCAGGTCGAGGCCCTGTCCATGGCCGACCAGGTCGCGGTACTCAAGGAGGGGAAGGTGCAACAGGTCGGAACGCCGGCCGAGGTGTACGAGCGTCCGGCCAATCAGTGGGTCGCGGGATTCGTGGGGAGCCCGCCGATCAGCCTGCTCCCCTGCCACGCCGAGGGAGATCGTCTGGTCGGGGCGGAAGGCTGGACGCTGCCGCGGCCCCGCTGGACCACGGCTGAGGACGGTCGTCCGCTGCTGCTGGGCCTGCGCGCGGAGGACCTGTCCGTCGAGCAGCGTGGGGACGCGTCGTTGTCAGGTGAGCTCTACGGCCTGGAGCCGCTCGGTGACCGGACGGTGGTCGACGTCCGAGTGGGGACGGAGATCCTCAAGGTCAAGGCACGAGCCACCGTCACCGGTACGCCGGGCGAGCGGCTGCTCGTCACGGTCGACCTGGACCGCGCGCACCTGTTCGACGCGGGCACCGGGCTGGCGCTGTCCGAGGCCGGGCGGTAGTCACGCCGGACAGCACCAGCAACATCACAGGAGGCGACGCAATGAGTGACCCGATGAACGTCCTGGCCCCCGAGCACCGGCGGCTCCGGATCGGCGACGCCTGGCGCGACGCCGCCGGCGGAGCCACCTTCGTCGTCGAGGATCCGGCCACGGGCAAGACCATCGCCGAGGTGGCGGACGCCGACGTCGTCGACGGGCTCGTCGCTCTGGACGCGGCCGGCGGGGCGATGACGGAGTGGGCGGCGACCCCGCCGCGAAAACGGTCAGAATTGTTGACCGCGACGTACCGGGCACTGACCGAGCGATCCGAGGAGGTCGCCCGGCTGATAACGCTCGAGATGGGCAAGCCGCTCGCCGAGGCTCGGGGAGAGGTGGCCTACGGCGCCGAGTTCTTCCGTTGGTTCGCCGAGGAGGCGGTGCGGGTCGAGGGGCGCTACAACACCGCTCCCGCTGGTGGATATCGCATCCTCACCGTGCCGAAGCCGGTCGGACCGTGCGTCTTCGTGACGCCCTGGAACTTCCCGTTGGCCATGGGCGCCCGCAAGATCGCTCCTGCGCTGGCGGCGGGCTGCACGACGATCACCAAGCCGGCGGCCCAGACGCCGCTCACCATGCTGTTCCTGGCCCGCATCATGGAGGAGGCCGGAGTTCCCCCGGGCGTCGTCAACGTCGTGACGACCAAGCGCGCCGGCGAGGTGGTCTCAGCACTGCTGGCCGACAGCCGGACCCGCAAGCTCTCGTTCACCGGGTCGACCGAGGTCGGGCGCGTGCTCCTCCGGCAGGCGGCGGGCAACGTGCTGCGCACCTCCATGGAACTGGGCGGCAACGCGGCCTTGATCGTGTGTGCCGACGCGGACCTGGACGTCGCGCTCGACGGTGCCATGGTGGCCAAGATGCGCAACATCGGGGAATCGTGCATCGCGGCCAACCGCATCTACGTCGAGGAGCCCGTACGGGAGGAGTTCGCGGCGCGCTTCGCCGAGCGGATGGGCGCGCTCTCGATGGGCCACGGTCTCGACGACGGCGTGGACGTCGGGGCGTTGATCGACGAGGCGTCGGTCACCAAGATCGACAAGCTCGTCGCCGACGCGGTCGATCGCGGCGCCCGTGTCTTGGTGGGCGGCGAGCGTCCGGACGGGCCGGGCCACTTCTACCCGCCCACGGTCCTCGTCGACGTGCCCGAGGACGCGCGGATGCTGGCGACGGAGATCTTCGGCCCGGTGGCGCCGATCATCTCGTTCACCTCCGACGACGAGGTGATGGCGAAGGCCAACGACACCGAGCACGGCCTCGTCGGATACGTCTTCACCCGTGACCTCCAGCGGGCGCTCCGGTTCACCGAAGGGCTGGAGACGGGGATGGTCGGTATCAACCGTGGTCTGATCTCAGACCCGTCAGCTCCGTTCGGAGGCGTGAAGCAGTCCGGGATCGGCAAGGAGGGGTCGCACGAGGGCATCCATGAATACCTCGACATCACCTACGCGGCGATCGACCTACCGTGACCGGCCCGCTGCTCCAGGTGCCCGGGGACGCCGTCGGCTCCGCCGGTGCGCGCGCCACGGACGCGGCCGCGGCGGTGGACGGGGCGATCGCCGTCCCGGTCTCGCAGGTGAGCTGGACGTCCGTCCAGCACATCACCGCCGACGTTCCAGAGAGGCACTGACATGCTTGAGACCGTCCGCGCACCACGCCAGCTGATAGTGGGCGAAGGGGTCGCGCAGAACATCCCGCGAGTGGTGGCCGAGTGTGGCTCGCGCGTCCTCATCGTGACCGACCGGGTTCTTCTGGGGCAGCCGGGCGTGGCCGAGATCGTGGCCGCCGTGCGGGAGAGGGTCGAAGTCGTCGAGGTGTTCGCCGACGCGAGTCCGGACGTGCCACTCGCCGATGTCGCCCTGGCCGTCTCGGTCGCCGCAGAGGTGGACGCCGACGCCATTCTCGCCATCGGCGGTGGCACGGTGATCGACCTCGCCAAAATCGTCGGCGTCATCCGGTGCCATGGTGGGACGCCGCGCGACTTCTACGGCGAGTCGAAGGTGCCCGGGCCGACGATTCCTCTCGTCGCGGTCCCGACGACGTCAGGCACCGGCTCCGAGCTCACGCCCGTCTCGGTGTTGACCGACCCTGACCGCGAGCTGAAGGTGGGGGTCTCCAGCGTCCACATCGTGCCCGACTTCGCCATCGTCGACCCCGAGCTCACCTACACCTGCCCGGCGACCGTCACTGCCCACTCCGGCATCGACGCGTTCTGCCACGCGGTGGAGAGCTACACCGCGCGGCCCCGGGCCCACGGACCACGCGACCCGGTGGAGCAGGTCTTCCTCGGCCGCAACTCGATCACCGATCACTACGCGCTCCTGGCCGCGGAGCGGATCGCCCGCAGCCTGCCCCATGTCGTCAGGGACGGAGGCGACAAGGAAGCGCGCGCGGACATGTCCTACGGGTCCATGCTGGCCGGGCTCGCGTTCTCCCACGCGGGCAACGCGGCTCCGCACGCCCTCCAGTACCCCATCGGCGCCGCCACCCACACACCGCACGGCCTGGGCGTCGGGCTGCTGCTGCCCTACGCGCTGGACGCGGCCAGGGGCGCCATCGGCGACCGGTTGGCCATCCTCGCCGAGGTGTGCGGGCTCGATGTGACCGACGCCTCGGACGCCGAGGCCGCAGATGCGTTCCTCACCTGGCTCGACGGGCTCCTTGCCGACATCGGCATCCCCGCCACCTTGGCGGACATCGGCGTGGCACGCGCTGACCTCCCGCGCTTCGCGGAGATGGCCAGTGGTGTCACCCGCTTGATCCAGAACCATCCAGGCCCGACCGACACCGCCAGCCTGACCGCGATCCTCGAAGCGGCCTGGCTGGGGGACCGAAACCGACACGTCCTGACTCCGGAGGATAAATAGTGACAGGCCTTTAATGTGAAGTATCGGGAATTGCCAGCGATGCCTTAATGGGAGCCCTCTATTCTCAGGCATGGCGCGCGGCCGCATGCCCACCCGGCCGGCCAAGGCGCAAAAGCCATAATGGCCACCGTGCTATTTCGCTCATGACGTATAGATGCCCGAAAATCGGCCGCAGAGGTCGAAGGGGCGGAGATTCCGGTCTTGCGGCCATCCACTCGCGCGTCGAGCGGCATCTGCACGGGAACGGAGAGCGTGCGGATCTCCGCCGGGGCGGCGGCCACCTGCGGCCGCCGCCCCGGCGTAACGGCGTCACTCGGAGGAGAAGGCGGCGTCGAAGGCGGCGGCCGGCGGGGTGATGGCGTTGAGCGAGCGGATGTAGGCGAGGGATTCCGGCGCGCCGTGCAGCCGGTCCATGCCCGCGTCCTCCCACTCGATGGAGATCGGGCCGTCATAGCCGATGTGGTTGAGCGCCCGGAAGCACGCCTCCCACGGCACGTCGCCCCGGCCGGTGGACACGAAGTCCCAGCCGCGCCTGGGGTCGGCCCAGGCCAGGTGGGAGGACAGGCGGCCGCGCCGTCCGTCGCGGGTGGCGACGCGGGCGTCCTTGCAGTCCACGTGGTAGACGCGGTCGGCGAAGTCGAGGATGAAGTTCGCCGGGTCCAGGTCCTGCCACACCATGTGTGAGGGGTCCCAGTTCAGGCCGAAGGCCGGCCGGTGCCCGATGGCCTCCAGCGTGCGCACCGTCGTGTGGTAGTCGTAGGCGATCTCGCTGGGGTGCACCTCGTGGGCGAAGCGCACGCCGACCTCGTCGAAGACGTCGAGGATCGGGTTCCAGCGGTCGGCGAAGTCGGCGTACCCCGCCTCGATCATGGGCGGGGGCACCGGTGGGAACATCGCCAGCGTGTGCCAGATCGACGAGCCGGTGAAGCCGACGACGGTGTCGACGCCGAGCGCGCGGGCGGCCCTGGCGGTGTCCTTCATCTCCTCGGCGGCGCGCTGCCGCACGCCTTCCGGCTCGCCGTCGCCCCAGATACGGGCGGGCAGGATGCCCTTGTGGCGCTCGTCGATGGGGTGGTCGCAGACGGCCTGGCCGACGAGGTGGTTGGAGATCGTCCACACGCCGAGGTTGTACTTGGCCAGGGTCTCCTTCCTGCGTTCGACGTAGGAGTCGTCCGCGACGGCCTTGTCGACCTCGAAGTGGTCGCCCCAGCAGGCGATCTCCAGGCCGTCGTAGCCCCATTCGGAAGCCAGCCGGCAGACCTCCTCGAACGGCAGGTCCGCCCACTGCCCGGTGAACAACGTGATCGGTCTCGTCATGAATCCTCCACCATCGTGAAGCGGCTGCCTCAGCCGCACTCTGCTCGACGGCCGCCGGCACGCGCCGCACCCGCGGGCCGTCCTCGAAGGACGGGGAGGGGCCGGCGCCGGCGGCGATCGCCTCCAGGAAGTCCTTCGTCTCGTGGACGAAGGCGTGCTCGTACCCGAGGCCGTGGCCGGGCGGCCACCGGGCGCCCGCGTACGGGTGGTCCGGCTCGGTGACCTGCACCCGCCTGAACCCTTGCTCGGCGCTGCCGAGGGGGTGGTCGTGGCCACAGGTCGTGCACGGCCTCGAAGCCGGAGGTCAGGCTGCCCAGGGCGGGTGGCGATGCCGTGACGCATCGCCGCGGCCGGCGGGGCCGGCCGTACGGGGGAGGCGTCGCGCACGCCGGGGAACTGCTTGACGATTCCCCGCATCACGAGCAGGGACGAGGAGCCGGATGCTGACCGCGGCACAGGGCCTCCTCGGTTCGGTGGGGCCGTGCCCCGCCCGCCTGACGGCACCGGTTGGCACCGCCGCGATGGCACCGAGGTCGGCGTCGACGGTGCCGCTGCGGCTCTGGCGGCCGATCAGGCGGGCGGGACGTTCTGGGGCGGAAGGGCACGGGAAAGGCATGGGAAAGGCATGGGAAAGGCATGGGAAAGGCATGGGAAAGGCATGGGAAGGCACGGTGGGCAGGGACACGGCGGCGTCCGTCCGCCGGACGGCATGCGCCGTGGCCGCAGCGCGCGGAAGGCGCGGAACGGCGATCAGGCGGGCGGAAGGTGCGGAGGACGGGGGCGGGTCAGGGCGAGCGGGGAGAGCGGACGGGGTTCCCTCGATGGCTCCGACGGCCGGAGACGTTCGGATGGAGATGCTGGTGGGGCCGCTTCGGGCTGCGCCGCGCCGATCCAGGGCCACCGGCCGGCCTCGGCGTGCGGATCTCCGTCGGCTCGGCGCTGCTCGATCTCGGCCAGGCGCTCCTCCGTGTCGCGGACGACCTGCGGGCCGGTGCCGTACGGGCGGTCCGGGGTGGCCATGCCCACCAGCGCGGCCGGCCCGACCTCGGTCTCCCGGCAGCCGAGGCGGCCGCAGCGGCACCGTGCGCCGGACGGATCGATCATGGCATGGCCGATCCCCGCGAACCCGTCCGCTCCGCCCAGGAGCCGGCCGCCGGAGATGACGACGCCACCGACGCCCACCTCGGCGGTGAGGCAGGCAAGGTCGGGGATGCCCGTCGCGACGCCCGAGGTGTACTCGGCGATGTGGTCGACGTTGACCTCTACGCCCAGGGAGCCGCCTAGGGCGAGCGCGACACCCGGGAGGCCGACGGAGCCCGCGTGCTGAGGGCCCCGTCTCGTTGACGGGGCTGGTGACGGTGGCCTTGTTCAGCCTGGTCGCGACGGTGACGGCCGGCAGGGAGCACGGGTTGTTCGCGCTCACATGACGCGGCACGAGGGCGGGGTCGGGGCGCATGGTGGCCTGGTCCGCGAGGGCTCCCGCGGGTCCGTCGCGACTCGCCGAGTCGGTCGCGTGGCGGTCGCCCAGGTTGTGGTCCACGCTCCTCCTCGATCAGTGCGGATGGCTAGCCGAATTAAAGGGGCCGACCTCTGATGACACAAGAGGGAAACCGGTTGCAATGTGTGTAACGTTCCGGTAACTGGCGCCGGAGTGGTCGCTGAAATGCGGGGATTTCGGCGATGCCAACTCGTTACGGATGTGAGGGGTGCACATTCCTGCATCCCCGTGTTACAACTGCGATTAATTGATGTCAAAGATAAACAAAGGGGCGGGTGGTACCCATGACGTACAAGCCGCCCAACCGTGCTCCGGGCGGCGCTCCGCCGGCGGGTCTCGCCGCGCTGCGCCGGGCCAACCTCTCCCTGGTGCTGCGCGAGCTGCGCGACCACAAGTCCCTGTCCCGCGCCCACATCGCCGAGGCGACCGGGCTGCACCGGGCCACCGTGTCCAACCTCATGGCCGAGCTCCTCGAACGGCGTCTGGTACGCGAGGTCGGCGTCGAGCACGTCGGCGCGGTCGGCCGCCCCAGACGGGCGGTCGCGCTGCACGGCGCGCACGTCGGCGCCCTCGGCATGGAGATCAACGTCGACTACATCGCGGTCCACGGCACCGACCTCAGCGGCCGGATCCTGGTCGAGCGCCGGGTCGTCCACGACGCCATGGGCAGCGGCCCGGACAGCGCCGTGCGCCGGCTCGGGCTCGTGGCCAAGGAGGCCGTGGAGGCCATGCGGCGGGCCGGAGCGTCGCCCGCCGGCATCGTGGTGGCGGTCCCGGGGCTCGTGGACGTGGTACGCGGCGTCGTGACGCTCGCGCCGAACCTCTACTGGCACGACCTGCCGCTGGCCGACCAGCTGAGCTCCCTGCTGAGCCCGCTGCGCGTGCCCGTGCGGGTGGACAACGACGCGAACCTCGCCGCGCTGGCCGAATACACCTCCGGCGTCGCCGCCGGCACTCCGTACCTGGTGTATCTCACCGGAGAGGTCGGGGTCGGCGGCGGCATCATCCTGGGCGGCGAGCTCCTGCGCGGCGCGGACGGATTCTCCGGCGAGGTCGGGCATCTGCAGGTGGACCCGAACGGCGCCCAGTGCGGCTGCGGCCGCATCGGGTGCTGGGAGACCAAGGTCGGCCTGGCCGCGCTCGTCCGCGCGGCCATGCCCGAGCAGGCCTACGGGCTGCCCGGCATGCCGATGCCCGACCCCGGCGAACGGGTAACCGACCTCGCCAGGGGCCTGGCCTCCGGCGACCGGCGAATGACGACGGCGGTGGCGCAGGTCGGCGAGTGGCTCGGGCTCGGCGGCTCGATCCTGGCCAACCTGTTCAACCCTCGCGTGATCGTCATCGGCGGCTACTTCGCCTCGCTGGCGCAGTGGCTGCTGCCGCATGCGCAGGATCAGCTGCAACGGCTCGTGGTGGCCGCTCCCGCCGCCCAGTGCCGGTTCGTCGCCTCCACTCTCGGCTTCGGCGCCGCCTCTCGCGGCGCCGCCAGCATGGTGGTCAGCGACATCATCGACGACCCGACGACGATCATGGATTCATCGCCCCGGCCGGTACCTCACTGACGGCCCCACATGCCTGGAGACGGCACCCTCCAGCACCCCGCACCATCCGCTACCCACCAAGTGGCAACAGCGCGGCGGCGCGCGCCTTTGCCTGACGTCCCCCCGGTCAGGAAGGGTTTTCCATGTCACCACGTCATCGAACGTGGGCCAGGCTGCTCAACGCGGTCCTGCCAGCACGCGGACGACGCCCGAGGCGCCGGACCGTGACGACGATGGCCTTGGCCCTCGTCGCCCCCTTCGTCACCCTCCTCGCGGCGCCCGTGAGCGCCGAGGCCGCCACGGCCGCCGAGCCCGCGTTCAAGGTGCTCGTCTTCTCGAAGACGACAGGCTTCCGGCACGACTCGATCCCCGAGGGCATCACGGCCGTGCAGAAACTCGGAGAGGAGAACAACTTCGCGGTCGACACCACCGAGGACAGCGCGCTGTTCACGGACCAGAACCTGGCCCAGTACCAGGCCGTGGTCTTCATGTCCACGACCGGTGACCCGCTGGGCACGCAGGACCAGAAGGACGCCTTCCAGCGCTACATCCAGAACGGCGGTGGCTTCGTCGGCGTCCACGCCGCCGCCGACAGCGGCTACGACTGGGCCTGGTACGGCGAGCTGGTCGGGGCGTACTTCAAGTCGCACCCGGCGATCCAGCAGGCCACGGTCAAGGTCGAGGATCCGGCGCACCCGTCCACGAAGGACCTGCCGGCGACCTGGACCCGTACCGACGAGTGGTACGACTACCAGGCCAACCCGCGCGGCACGGTGCACGTGCTGACGTCGATGGACGAGAAGTCCTACACCGGCGCCACGATGGGCGCCGACCACCCGAACACCTGGTGCCACGACTACGACGGCGGCCGTTCCTGGTACACCGGGCTCGGCCACCTCAAGGAGAACTACAGCGAGCCCAACTTCCTGAAGCTGCTCCTCGGCGGCATCCAGACCGCCGCCGGCGCGGTCAGGGCCGACTGCTCGGCCTCGCAGAGCAGCAGCTTCGAGAAGGTCACGCTCGACGACAACACCTCGAACCCGATGATGGTGGACGTCGCCAAGGACGGCCGGGTCTTCTACATCGACCGGCTCGGCGATGTCAAGATCATCAAGCCGTCCGGCGGCACGGTGACGGCGGCGCAGCTGGACGTCTTCACCGCCAACGAGAGCGGCCTGCTCGGGCTCACGCTCGACCCCGACTTCGACACCAACCACTGGATGTACCTGTTCTACTCGCCCACCGGGACGAACGTCGACAGGCTGAGCAGGTTCACCGTCACCGGTGACACCCTGGACCTGGAGAGCGAGACGCGGATCCTCGACGTCCCGGTTCAGCGGGCCGAGTGCTGCCACCACGGCGGCGGCATGGTCATGGACCCCCGGACCGGCGATCTGTGGCTGGGCACGGGCGACAACACCAACCCGTTCGCCTCCGACGGCTACACGCCGATCGACGAGCGGTCCGGCCGCGCAAGCTGGGACGCCCAGCGCACCTCGGGCAACACCAACAGCCTCAGCGGCAAGCTGCTGCGGATCCACCCCGAGCCCGACGGCACCTACACCATCCCGTCCGGCAACCTCTTCCCGCCGGGCACGGAGAACACCAAGCCGGAGATCTACGGCATGGGCTTCCGCAATCCGTTCCGCATCGGCCTGGACCCGAAGACGGGCCACATCATGCTCGGCGAGTACGGCCCCGACGCCGGTTCGGCGAGCGCCACCCGGGGCCCGCAGAACACGGTCGAGTGGAACATCGTCTCCGAGCCGGGCAACTACGGCTGGCCCTACTGCGTCGGCGACAACACCCCGTACATCGACTACGACTTCGCCACCCAGCAGTCGGGGGCGCCGTTCAACTGCACCGCGCCGGTTAACGACTCCCCGAACAACGACGGCCTCACCGACCTGCCCACGATGGTGCCCGCGACGATCTGGTACCACTACGCGGCCGACCCGCAGAACTTCCCGGAGCTGAGGGGCGGCGCGCCGATGGGCGGCCCGGTCTACCGCGCCGACCCGGACCTGCAGTCGGACGTGAAGTGGCCGGCGTACTGGGACGGCAAGGCCGTGTTCGGCGAGTGGAACAACGACCAGGTGTGGTCGTTCCAGCTCGACGAGAGCGGCACCGAGCTCGTGGAGATGAACCGCATCCTCGGCTCCCTGTCGTTCAAGAAGCCGATGGACATGAAGTTCGGCCCCGACGGCGCGCTGTACATGATCGAGTGGGGCTCCGGCTTCGGCGGCGACAACGCCGACTCCGGCATCTACCGGATCGATTACATCAAGGGCACCCGCCCGCCGATCGCCCGTGCCACGGCGGACAAGACGGACGGGCCGCTGCCGCTGGCCGTCACGTTCTCCAGCGAGGGCAGCCGGGACCCGGACGACGAGCCGCTCACGTTCGCGTGGGACCTCGACGGCGACGGCGACACCGACTCCACTGACCCCAACCCCTCCTACACCTACGAGGAGGGCGGCGACTACAACGTGGTCCTGACCGTCACGACCCCCGGCGGCAAGACCGCCACCGCCAGTGTCGCGATCAGCGCGGGCAACACCCGTCCCACCGTCACGGTGGACCTCCCGCCGAACGGCGCCTTCTTCGAGTTCGGTGACCAGGTGAAGTTCAAGGTGACCGCCACCGACCCCGAGGACGGCACGATCGACTGCGACAAGGTGCAGATCCAGGCGATCCTCGGTCACGAGAGCCACGGCCACCCGCTCGACCAGCACACGGGCTGTGAGGGCACCCTGCAGACCCAGCAGGCCGGCCACGGCGAGTACGACAACCTCTTCTACGTGATCGAGGCCAGCTACACCGACGAGGGGGCCAACGGCGCGAAGCCCCTGACCGGGCGGGGCGAGACGCTCCTGCAGCCCAAGCGCAAGCAGGCCGAGCACTTCACGCAGACCGGCCGGGTGGCCGACGGCGTGGGCACCGACACCGCGGGTGTCCAGGCCGAGACCACGAGCGACCCGCAAGGCGGCAATCAGCACATCGGGTTCGTCCAGGACGGCGACTGGTGGTCGTTCGACCCGGTGAACCTGTCGAACGTCACCGCGCTCCGGTTACGCGCCTCCTCGGGCGGCGCCGGCGGCACCGTCCAGGTCAGGGCGGGTGACCCCGAGACCGGCGCGCTGGTCGGCTCGGCAGAGGTGACGCCCACCGGCGGCTGGCAGACGTTCACCGACGTCACGCTCGACGTGACCGGCGCGCCGGCGGAGAGCGGACCGCTGTACTTCGTCGTGCGTAAGCCGGCGAGCGCGGCGAACGACGCCTACCTGGCGAACTTCAACTGGGTGGACTTCGTCGGCAAGGGCGCCACGGACAACCAGCGTCCGGTCGTGACCGCGACGGCGACGCCGGCGACGGGCGTCGCCCCGCTGACGGTCGACTTCGAGGCGACGGCCACCGACCCGGAAGGCGACCCGATCACTTACAAGTGGAACTTCGGCGTGAACGGCGCGCCGGAGCCCACCACGGCCGAGGCGAGCCACACCTACACCGCACCGGGCACCTACACGGCCGTGGTGACCGTGTCCGATGACAAGGGCGCGTCGGCCACGGCGCAGGTCCAGGTCAAGGTGGACGCGCCGGCCGCGGTGTGCTTCACCGGACGTTCCGACGACTTCCTGGGCGACCAGCTCGACCGGGACCGCTGGTCGGTCATCAGGGAGAACCAGGACCTCAGGGTCGCCGACGGCAAACTGGTGATCCCGACCTCGACCACCGACATCTACAGCACGGGTGGCAACACGCCGAACATCGTGGTGCAGCCGGCGCCGTCGGGCGCCTGGACCGCCACCGCCAAGCTCACGCTGGACGCGCGGGACGCGTACCAGCAGGCGGGTCTGATCATCTACGGCGACGACGACAACTACGCCAAGATGGTGCTGCAGGCGCGCTCCACCTCGGGTCCGAACCACGCCGACCGCATCTTCCAGTTCATCCGGGAGGAGAACGGCAGCCCCAACGAGGTGTCGCAGAGCAATACGGCCACCCTCGGGGACGCCTACCCCGACACGGTGTACGTGCGGTTCATCAGCGACGGAACGAACATCACCGCCCACTACTCCGCCGACGGCACCACGTTCACCGCGATGCCGCAGACCAAGCCGCTCGCCGGGATCACCGACCCGAAGATCGGCCTGATCTCGCTGGCGGGGGCCGACCACCCGGTGGTGGACGCGTCCTTCGACTGGTTCCACATCACGCCGGACGACAGTGCGACCGGGCCGGACCCGAACGACGAGTTCGACGGCACCGCGCTCGACGCCTGCCGCTGGACCGCGATCGTGCGCCCCGACGCCACGGCGATGCGCGTGAGCGACGGCAAGCTGGAGCTCGACACCACGACCGGTGACATCTACGGGACCGACAACACCGGCCCGAAGAACCTCATCCTGCAGCCGGCCCCGAGCGGCGACTGGACGCTGGAGACCAAGGTGGACGCCTCGGCACTCAACGAGCAGTACCAGCAGGGCGGCCTCATGGTGTACACCGGCGACGACGACTACGTGAAGCTCGACTTCCTCACCACCAACGCGGCCGGGTCGACAGTGGCGCGGAGCATCGAGCTGCGCAGCGAGGTCGGCGGGACCGTGCAGAGCCCGCAGCCACAGGTGAACAACCTCACCACCGGCATCTGGTGGCTGCGGCTCAAGAAGGAGGGCGACACCTACTCCGGGTCCTACTCCGCCGACGGCGAGACCTGGACGGAACTGTCCGCCGCGGTGCAGAACAGCGCGGTGGCCACCGACGCCAAGGTCGGCGTGTACACGATCGGCACCAACCAGTCGGCGTCGAAGAAGGTCACGTTCGACTACTTCCGCCTCACCAAGGCGGCGGCCGAGGACAAGACCGCGCCGGTGACGACGGCGACGACCGATCCGGAGGAGCCGGCGGGCGGCACGTTCACCGGCCCGGTGTCGGTCACGCTGCAGGCCACCGACGAGGACGGCGGCAGCGGGGTCGACAGGACCGAGTACCAGCTCGACGACGGCGACTGGACCGCCTACACCGGACCGGTCACCGTGACCGGCGACGGGCAGCACGAGCTGCGCTACCGCTCGGCCGACAAGGCGGGCAACGTCGAGGAGGCCAAGACGCTGACACTGACGATCTCGGCGTCCACACCGCAGGTCGACCTGACGGTCTCCGCCTCGTCCCGCTGCATCAGCACCTCGGCGTACGTGGCGGTCACGGCCGTCAACGGCTCCGACGTGCCGGTGACGGTGACGCTGACCACCCCGTTCGGCTCGAAGACCGTGGCCGACGTGACCCCGGGCAAGCAGGCGTACCAGTCCTTCAACAGCCGGGCCGGGCAGATCGACGCCGGCACGGTGACCGTGAAGGGAGTCGCGACGATCGGCGGCGAGCAGGTCACCTCGTCGTACGACGCCGACTACCCGGCGCTCAGCTGCCGCTGACCGCACCGGCGGTGACCACTGTCCGCGCGACCGTGGTCACCGCCCCCAGCAGAACCGGGGCCGGCCGGCCGATCGGCCGGCCGGCCCCGCCCCCCAGCGATGGAGCGAAGACATGAGAATCAACAGGACCACGCAACTGCTCGCCGCGGCGGTGCTCGGCGTCGCGCTCGCGGGCGTCGGCATGGCTGGTCCCGCGGTGGCGGACGACGACCCCGAGCAGGGCATCGACGTCACGGTGACGATCGAGCCCGGCACCACTCCGGGCCAGGTGTCCATGACCGTCGCCGACAACGGCGGCGTGTCCCTTCAGGAGGACGGCTCCAACGCCGCCGCCCGCCAGTTCGTCGGCACCCTGCCGACGGTCACGGTGAACGACACCCGCCGGCCCGAGGAGATCCCTGCCGGCGACTTCTGGGCGGTTGTCGGCCAGGCCGGCGAGTTCACCGCGACGAGCGGCTCCACGCCGCCCATCGGCTCGCAGTACCTGGGCTGGCGGCCGCGCCTGCTGACCGACTCCTCCTCCGGGGCGGTGGAGGCCGGTGAGCCCGTCTCCAGTGTCATCTCCGACGGCTCGGGAGCGCCGGCCGTCGGTCTGCAGGGCCAGGAACTGCTGGTGTCGACGGCGAACTCCGCCGACGAGATCGGCACCTGGCAGGTCAACGCCGACCTCACGCTGCGCACCCCCGCCGACGTCACCGCCGGCGAGTACCACTCGACCCTCACGCTTTCCCTGTTCAACCAGTCCTGAACGGCAACCGGTCCCGAACGTTCACCTGGTCCTGAACCGGAGGCAGGACGCCATCGTCCGCTCCGGCCGTCCGGGGCCCGCGCCCGCCCGGCGCGGGCCCCGGACGGCCACGACGAGACTGGAGACCTCTGTTGACCGCAAGCCGCCCGCGAGGCGTCCTCGCCCGCCTCGCCGTCCTCCCCGCTCTAGGCGTCGCGCTGCTGGCCGCCATGGCGGCGTTCGCCACCCCGTCCGGCGCCGACACCACCTGGTCGGTCGTGCCGGCCAGCGCCGACGGTCCCGACGGCCGCAGCGCCATCGACCTCGAACTCGCCGGAGGCCAGCAGGTCGTCGAGCACGTGGCGGTCATCAACCGCTCCACCGAGCCGGTGGACTTCGCGATCGACGCCAACGACGGCTACCTGACCTCCAAGGGCTATTTCGACATGCTGCCCTCCGACGCCGAGCCCACCGACGGCGGTGCCTGGATCACGGTCCCCGAGAAGGTGACCATCGCCGCCGGGGCCACGTCCGTCGTTCCCGTGACGGTGTCGATCCCCCGGAACGCGACGCCGGGGGACCACCCCGCGGGCGTGACCGCGTCTCTGGAGACCGTCTCCGGCCAGGTACGGGTCCAGAACCGGGTGGGCGTCCGCCTGAACATCCGCGTCACCGGCGACTACGTGGCCAAGGTGGCCGTGACCGGCGTGCGGGCCGAGTACGTGGGCTCGTGGAACCCGTTCGCCGCGGGATCCGTCGAGGTGACCTACACCGTGGCCAACGAAGGCAACGTCCGGCTGGTCACGGACAACGAAGTGCTGACGTCCACGCTCGTGGGGGAGAGCGGCTGGAACGACCCGTCCGCGGCCAGGGCCAGGGAGCTCATGCCGGGCGGCAGCCGCACGTTCGTCGCGCGGGTGCCCGGCGCGTGGCCGCTGGGCCCCATCGGCACGACCGTCATGGCGGTCCCCTCGCCCGTGGGCGAGCCGCTTCCCGGCGTCGCCGCCCAGCGGGCGGCGGTCGGCACCACGGTGTGGGCGCTGCCCTGGCCGCAGCTCGGCTCCCTCGCCCTCCTCGTCCTCGCCTTCTTCGCCATCCGGCTGAACGCCGCCAGGCGCCGCAGGCGCATCGAGAAGCTGATCATGCTCGCCCGCCAGGAAGCGTCCCAGGAGGCGTGAGCGCCCTCGGCAACCGCCCCCAGGAGGTGGCCACCATCAACCGACCCAGGCAGCCGGCCCCGGCCCGGCCCGCGGCGCGGGGCCGCGTGCTCGCCCTCGCGTTCGCCCTCGCGTTCGCGCTCGGCGCGCTCGTCGCCGGCGGCGTGGTGTTCGGCGTGACCCGGCCGAGCTCGATCGAGCAGGCGGCCGACCGCCTCCGCGCCGAGTCCGCGCTGCGCGACCGGACACAGATCAGGACCCTGACGGAGCTGGCCCGCGGCACGCGGACCCGGCTCCTCCCCGTGCTCGACGGGCTCGCCCTGGCCCTGCCCGGCGACGGCGCCGCGGGACCTGTCGCGGTGACCGCCGCCGACGTCGAGAAGTGGCGGCAGGCCGCCGCCGCGGCCGTCCAGGGCTTCGCCGACCCGCCGTCCGGCGAGACCGCCACCAACGTGGCGCGGTCGAGTCTCGCCTCCGCCGCGCGGCAGTTCGCCACGACCGTCGACACCTACACGATGGCGCGGGACCTCACAGGACCGGCCCGCGCCGCCGCCCTCGACCTGGCCGCACGGCAACGCGCCGACGCGCTCTTCACCTGGTCGATCGGGGCCACCGCCCTCGACGCCGTGAACATCGACGCCGGCTACGGCCACCAGCACGTGTTCCTGCCCACATCACCCGGCGAAGGGGCGCTCACCCCCGACACCGAACCCGAGGGGAGCCACCAACCGTGAAAAAGGCACCGGCCTACGTCCTCACCGTCCTGCTGGCCGGGCTCGCGCTGGTGCTCGGCGCACCGGCAGCCGCGGCCCACGGCGGGCCGATCAAGCTGGAGGTGACAGGAGACGGCGCCGACAACGTCAACGTGCTGGTGACATACAAGAAGGACGGCCATCCCGTCACGGAGATCGTCGCGGCGACGCTGAAGGCGACCTCGGCCGACGGCCGGTCCTTCGGGCCGGTGCCGCTCAGGTCGGCGCCGGAGGGCCAGAACCTCTACCACTCCGCCGAGCCGCTGCCGAGCGGGGAGTGGCGGGTCACCGTGACCGCGACCGAACCGTCCAAGGCGAAGACGATGGTGCGGGTGAAGGCGGGCGTGGTCGCCGCCACGCCCGCTGTCGAGGCCCTTCCCGCATCGGACCAGACGAGCCGGGCGACGGCGCCCGCGCGGAACGGGGCCGCCGCGGCGACGACCGCGGGGGACGACGACGGCGCGACGGGAACTCCCCTCAAGATAGGCGTCATCGTCCTCGCGGCGCTGGCCGCCGTCGCGGCCTGGATCGTCTTCGCCCGGCGCCACACCCGCGCGGGCGCTGGACACTGACGGACCTCGCGGGCCGGTCGCGGCCGTGCGGTTCAGCCCGGGCAGGGCGGGGTGAACGAGACGTACCGGGGAGCGGGCACGCTCGCCCGATCACTTCGCCTGCTCGCGTCCGGCCAGGTCCGCTGAGGTGAAGCCCGCTCTGGTGACGCCGCCCGCCGCGTCGGCGCCGATCTTGGCCAGCTGTTGAAGGCGGGACGGACATGAAGTACGTGTCGGCGGTGGGGTCCCCTCTCGGCAGATCTTCCACCCGCTGGCGTGGGCAGCCGGCGGGGATCGGTCTCGTGGAGGGCGTGCTGGTGCCCGGTGGCCGCTCAGGAGGGCGGTAGACGAGGTGGGCGGGGTGAAGTAGCCGTGTTGGTAGTTGGAGCAGGAGCACACACCGCGCCAGGGCGTTGAGCTCGGCAGCCGAGATTCGAGCAGGTCAGCGGAGTAGTTCGATAACGGGCTCCATGGCACGCATGCCGTCTCCCACCCCTCCCTGGAGAACCGTGACGTACCTGAACCCGTAGCGCTCGCGGTTCTGCTGCAGCTTGTCGGCGATCCGCTCCGCCGTACCGACGAGACAGCCGTGGACGTCGCCCAGTTCGTCGTGCGGGACGTCCGGCGCGAAGTGCTGGAGCTTGGACATCGCCGCCTGTCGCTCGTTCGTAACAATGATCGCCGGGATCCCGTTGTTCAGCTCCACTTGTGCCTGGCGGAAGCTGAGCGCGGCCCGTACGAAGGCGACGCGTTCGGCGATCATGGGCGCGCCGGCGAAGGCGGGTAATCCGACCTTGCCGTAGCGGCTGCTGGCGGCGCCCGTGATGGCGATGATGTCGGCGTGTTCGGCGCCGGTGGGGTAGAGCATGCCGAGCTCGGCGAGCCGCTCAGGGGTGGCCGACGGCCGTCCTGCGGCTAGCCGAGACGCGGTCGCGTGGTGTGCTCGGCGGCCAGCATGAGTGCCGGGAACGGTGCGGGCCGGCCCAGGTGGTCGACGACCGAAATCGTGTCGAAGCCGACACTCTCGGCCGTGCGGCACTGTTCGATCCAGTCGCGGCGATCGGCGGCGGCGCTCAGCGCCACACCGATGCGGAAGGGTTTCAGCGCCATCACGCCCGCTCCGCGGCAAGGCGCAGCAGCTCGTCGACGGACCACTGGTCGCTCGCGCGCTTGCCGTACTTGACCGCCAGGACGACCCCGTCGGGGGCAGATGAGGAAGTCGCGGGCAGGCCGAGCGCGGTCTCGCCGGACGAGGGCGCCGGGGAGCCTCCGGCGCGGAGCCCGGCGGTTACCTTTCTCGACATCATGACAGCGTGTCGTCCGCTGGGCGCATACGTCGGCGGGACAAGCAGCGATCGCGCCCGAGAGCATGAGATGCGGTCATGTCAGCGGAACGTGTTCCCATAACCCTTGAGAAGGCGTGAGGCTGCGAAAGTGACACGATCCCCGACATGTGATCCACCGCACACGCGGTGGCGAGCGCCTATCGGCTCCTGCCTGCGTCGCGTCGTAGCCGAGGGCCGACGAGCCGAGCCCGCTTTCTCGTCCAGGGCTTTGGAAGCGGCGCGGTCAAAGGCAGGGAAGGGTTGAATTCGGCCTCACGGCTTCCTGGGAGCCTTGCCCTGAAATTTTCACTATGTTTTCGGACTGAACGACGTGATACGTGCCAGCAAAACGGCATGGGAGCGCCGCCCGTCACCTCAGAGGAGCGAACCGCGCCTTGACGGGACCCGCATGCCTCGTATTTGCTCCGTCGCACCACCATCGGCAGGAACGGGCGCGGCAAAGCGATGTGAACGATGACGCGGTTCTTCCGCCGTGCCCTCCCATTACGCCAGTTCCGCACGGATGAGAGGACTGATTCAGCTCATGTTAACGCTAACTGACGCCCTGGCACCGTCCCTTCCGGCGGTGCCACAGGCAGGTGAGTGATGATACGGCGTAATTCCGTCCTCGCCGCTGTCATCGCGGCGGTGCTTCTCGCGGTGGCCACGGGTGGTACGGCGCTGGGCAGCAGCGAAACCACGTCCCGTGCGGCGAGCGCCGCCGCCACGACGCCAGGATGCGGCAAGACTCCAACACTCAGAAGTGGCACGCATACGATCCAGAGCGGCGGCCAGACCCGCTCCTTCATCCTGAGGATTCCCGACAACTACAACAACACCAACCCCTACCGGTTGATCTTCGGGTTCCATTGGCTGGGCGGCACCGCCAACGACGTCGACTCGGGCGGGAGCAGCGGATTCACCTGGTCTTACTACGGGCTCAGGCAACTGGCGAACAACACTGCGATCTTCGTCGCCCCTCAGGGACTGAACAACGGCTGGGCCAATTCCGGCGGGCAAGACCTGGCCTTCGTCGACGACATGATCAGGCTGATCGAAGCAGACCTGTGCGTCGACACCACGCAGCGGTTCGCCGGAGGCTTCAGCTACGGCGGCGGCATGAGCTACGCCCTGGCCTGCGCCCGGGCGACGGTCTTCCGCGCGGTCGCGGTCTACGCCGGCGCACAGCTCAGCGGATGCAGCGGCGGCACCCAGCCCATCGCCTACATCGGGCTCCACGGCCTCAGGGACAACGTGCTCAACATCTCGCAGGGCCGGTCGCTGCGCGACACGTTCGTCAGGAACAACGGGTGCACTCCCCAAAACCCGCCCGAGCCGGCACAGGGCAGCCTGACGCACGTCGTCACCGCCTACTCGGGATGCCGATCCGGATACCCGGTCGTGTGGGCGGCGTTCGACGGGGGGCACACCCCTGGTCCAGTGGACGGGTCCACCGCTGACGACGGCGCACGTACCTGGACCAAGGCAGTGGTGTGGGACTTCTTCAACCAGTTCCAGAGCACGAACGACACCACTCCGCCGACCTCTCCGGGGACTCCCGCCGTCTCCGACGTGACCGCCACCAGCGCCACGCTGACCTGGACGGCATCCACCGACCAGGGCGGCTCCGGCCTGGCGGGTTACAACGTCTACCGGGAGCAGGGCGCCACCGACCCGCAGCTCGGCCAGTCCACCACCAACTCGATCACCCTGACCGGGCTGACCGCCGACACCGAATACCAGGTCTACGTACGAGCACGCGACGGTGCGGGCAACCTGTCGGGCAACTCCGCGACGGTCACCTTCACCACGACCTCCACCGGAGGCGACACCACGCCACCCACCGCCCCGGGCGGGCTGGCGGCATCCGGCACCACCGCTAGCGGCACCAATCTGTCCTGGGCCGCTTCCACTGACAACGTGGGGGTCACCGGCTATGACATCCTGCGCGCACCCGGGGCCACTGGCGGCACCTTCGCCCAGGTCGGCACCTCGGCCACGACCTCGTACAGCGACACGGGCCTGACCCCGAGCACCACCTACCGTTACCAGGTCCGCGCGCGGGACGCCGCCGGCAACCTCTCGCCGGTGTCCGGCACCGTCCAGGTCACCACCCGCGGCACCAGCACCGAAACCTGCTCGGCGACGCCGACCGTGCAGACCCAGTGGGGCACCGGCTATGTGATCCAGCCGCTGACCATCACCAATACCAGTACCTCGACGACCACCAATTGGACGGTCACCTTCACGCTCCCGGCCGGGCACACGCTGACCGGCTCGTGGAACGCCACCGTCACCACCAGCGGGCAGACCGTCACGGCCAAGAACGTGAGCTACAACGGCACGCTGGCCCCCGGAGCCACCACCAGCTTCGGCTTCCAGGTCAGCCGCCCCAACGGCGACACGGCCCTGCCATCCGGATACACCTGCACCGGCGCGTGACCTCGCGACCGGATAACGGCCCAGCCCTCGGCGAACGTCTCAGTGAGGGCTGGGCCGCACCCGTTCTTCCTCACCGCCGCTGACAGCACTGGCGCGATGGTGAGGGCGCGGTATCCGTGCCCGCATGTGAGAAGGCCACCCGCGGTGAAAGCGGACGGCCTTCTGGGAAGCAGGAGCCTCAGCTGTAGGAGTAGGACTGCGCGCTGCAGCCGGTGATGTAGGGCCCGGGGTAGACCTGCTGGGTGGAGCAGCCCCAGGTGGCGGTCAGGGTCGTGGCCGAAGAGGGAATGCTGATCGCCGGTCCGTTGGTCCAGCCGACCTGGTCATATTGGTGACCGCCGCTGCAGATGGCCGACACGCTCACCGAGGTGCTGCCGCCGGGCAGGCTGATCGTGAACGACCACGTGTGGTTCGCCGGGTTCGCGACCATCGAGCTGAAGGGCATCGTCACGCCGTACGAAGGAGGCGCGGAGGCGACCGAGACGTACGAGGCGTACCAGTCGCGGGTGTCGCCGGAGTAGTTGACGTTGAGGCAGTCCACCGTGGCGTTGAGCGTCAGGGTTGAGGCGGCGGCGGGCTGCTGCATGGTCACGACCATCGCGGCGGTGGTGGCCAGCATCACGCCGGCCGTCAGTGCCCGGCGGATCAGGTTGCCAGCGATCATGGAGTCCCTCTCTTCGCGCCGTTGACTGTGGAGATTCGCCAGAGCCGCCGGCCTCGCCGTCCGCCAGGGGCGCCGCCCTGATCGGGGTGAGGCGGACGCGCACGTCGGTGAGGCCGGTCGGGTGTCGAGGGGAGGATCACACAATGGGTACGGACTGGACAGACCCATACAAGGGACCGCGCTCCGAAACAAGCGGTGAATCGCGGTTCCGTACGGCCCGTAAAAGGGCGGCGATACCGCCCCACGGATCAACAGGCTGGTCGCAGGCCATGTGACGCCATGCGATGTGGCGGTCGTACCCGCGTCATCACCGTCGTCCGCGCGGCGGTGTTCGTGAAACTTTCCACACGGGGACGCCTGGCGGCGAGCTGTCGAAGCTCGCGGTCCGGGAGCGCCCCAATGGTGATCTACGATGTAAAGGCATGGCCAATGAGCGGTTGCTGATCATCACAAGATAGTCACAATCCGTGTCCGAACTCCAACCCCTCAGGCATCAGGACGCGACGTCCTGATGGACGAAGGGGTGAGGGAAATGACCAGCGGCCCAACCGGATACGCCGTCATCGACGTGGAGACCACGGGCCCGCGCCCGTCGTGGCACGACCGGATCGTCGAGGTCGGCGTCGTGCTGCTCGACCCGCGCGGACTCGTCACCGGCGAATGGAGCACCCTGGTCAACCCCGAACGCGATCTGGGACCGCAACGCATCCGCGGCCTCACCGCCGCCGGCGTCCGCCACGCGCCGACCTTCAAGGAGATCGCCGGGAGTCTCGCCGGTCTGTTGCGGGGCCGGGTGCCCGTGGCTCAGAGCGTGTCTGAGAAGATCGTTCATGTACGGTGTGGCAGCGTGACGACCAGCTCGCGAGCGGTCAAGGTGTCCAGGTGCTCCCGCAGCACTACCCCTCAGACCTGACCGACACCCAATGGGAACTCGTCGCGCCCTTACTTCCCGAGCCGAACACCGGCGGGCGACCGGAGAAGCACCCACGCAGGAAGATCGTCAACGCCATCCTGTACGTGGTCCGGTCCGGCTGCCCATGGCGCTACCTGCCCACCGACCTGCCGCCCTGGCAGACCGTGTACTGGTACTTCCAGCAGTGGGAGCAGGCCGGCGTGACCGAGACCCTGCTACGCGAGCTGCGCATCAAGGCCCGCCGCCAGTAAGGCCGCGACGACGAGCCGTCCGCGGGCGTCATCGACTCCCAGAGCGTCAAGGGCGCCGACACGGTCGGGCGTGACAGCCGCGGCTATGACGCGAACAAGAAGGTCAACGGCCGTAAGCGATCCATCATCACCGACACCACCGGCCTGCTGACGACGAGCATGTGAACGAAAAGTCCCGTTAGCGAATCCCCAGCTAACTACTTGATCTTCCGCTCGTCCTGCTTGCCCGGCCTGCCCTACCTTCGGCGTCTATGTCGGTTGAGTTCTTGAGGGATGATGAGGCGGCCGCTTCTCGGGTGCTCCGTCGCAGGCGGAGCTGGAGCGGTTCTTCTACCTGGACGACACGGATCGAACGCTGATCGCCGATCGGCGTGGGACACACGCCCGCCTCGGCTTCCCCCTCCAGCTGACGACAGCCCGCTACGTCGGGCGCTTTCTGACCGACCCGCTGGACGTGCCCGACGAGGTGCTGGTGTACCTCGGCGAGCAACTCGGGATCGAGGATGTCCCGCAGATCAGCCAGTACACCGAGCGGCGCAGCACGCCGTTCGAGCACCAGGCCGCGATCCGCAAGGCGAACGCGCTGAAGGAGTTCTCCCAGGCGGAGGCGGATTTCATCGTGTGGGCGAGCGCGCGGGCATGGAACATCGGCGACGGCAAGAAGACCATCGTCTATGACGGGGTGACGTGGCTGCGCACCAACAAGGTGCTGCCCCCGGGTGTGACCACGCTGGCCCGGCTGGTCCCCGAGTGCGGGATGAGGCCACCGACCGTCTCTGTGACACGCTGCGCGGGTGCTGTCGCCGCGGCAGCGGGTGATCCTGGAGATGCTGCTGGAGGTGCCCGAAGGCCGGCGCTCCTCGGAGTGGGGCTGAGGGTGATGCCGCTGCCGGTGGAGGTGCCGCACCGGCGGATGGTCGATTCGGCGGCCGTGACCTCAAGGCGGGCCACATTGATCAGTGGGCAGAACCGCCGATGCCCGGTCGCATGGCTTTGAGGAAGGCGTCGACGAGGGCGTCGGCGTACTGCGGGGTGAGCGGGCCCGAGCGGAGCAGCCAGCGCTGATAGAGGGGGCCGTACAGCAGCTCCAGAGCCAGGTCGAGGTCGGCGTCAGGGGCGAGTTGGCCGGCTCGCTGGGCGCTGCGCAGCCGGGCCTTCTTGGCCTCGTCGACCGGCCCGGCCAGTTTCTCGCGGTATTGGGCGGCGAGTGCCGGATCGTTGATGATCTCGGTGTTGAGCGCGCGGATCGGCCCCTCGAACGCCGGATCGGCGAACTCGGCCACCGTCGCCCGCATTACCACCCTGAGGTCGGCCTTCAGGTCGCCGGTGTCGGGCAGCGCCATGTCCTGCTCCGGCCCGCTCTCGCTGAGCGCCAGAAAGGCGTCCAGGACCACCGCGCCCTTGGAGGGCCACCAGCGGTAGATCGTCTGCTTGCCCACGCCGGCCCGGGTCGCGATGGCCTCGATGGTCAGCTTGACGTATCCCATCTCGGAAACCAGCTCGCGGGCGGCGGCCGAGATGGCCTGCCGGGAGCGCTGACTGCGGCGGGCGGGGTTGGGCTGCTTGGCCATGTGCCGAATCATAACACTCTTGCAAGACGAGACGTACCGTCTTGACGTTATGGCGAGGCGAGACGTACCGTCTTGTCTCGTAAGCACTGGACCCGAACACGAGGAGGTGGAGCCCATGACCCGGGTGTGGTTCATCACGGGCGCGTCACGAGGACTGGGCCGGGCGTTCACGGAGGCGGCGCTGCAAGCGGGCGACCGGGTGGTCGGGGCCGCGCGCAACGTCGAGCCGCTCGCCGATCTGGCCCGGCGCCATCCCGGCGACCTGGTACCGCTGCCGCTCGACGTCACCGACCGCGCAGCCGTGTTCGCGGGCGTGGAGCGGGCGGCAGCGGCCTTCGGCAAGCTCGACATCGTGGTCAACAACGCCGGCGTCATGCTCCTGGGCATGTTGGAGGAGGCGACGGAAGAGCAGATCAGATCCCACTTCGACGTCAACCTGTTCGGCGCGATCTGGGTCACCCAGGCCGTGCTCCCTCACCTGCGCTCCCAGGGCTCCGGCCGCATTCTGCAAGTCACCACGATGGGCACCGGCGGCGGCTTCCCCATGGTCGGCCTGTACGCGGCCGGCAAGTCGGCGCTCGACTCGGTCTCCGAGGCCGTGGCGGGAGAGGCCGAGCAGTTCGGCATCAAGCTGACCATCGTGCAGATGGGCGGCTACGACACGGGCCTGTTCACCACGGGCACCACGATGACCGCATCCGCCCCGCACTATCAGGAGCTGCGCGACAAGCTGATCGAGATGTGGGGCGATGAGGCCGGTCCCGCCCCGGAGACCGCCGCTCCGGTGATCATGGAGCTGGTGGACCTGCCGGAGCCGCCGCGGCGTCTCATCGTCGGCGCCGCGTCCTACGACATGGTCCAGCAGGACCTCCAGGACCGGGTCGCGAAGTACCGCGCCTGGGAGCACCTCAGCCGCAGAGCGCCCGGATGACCCGCCCACAGGACCAGCAGAGCACGCCTGCCGGGGCGCTCGGGACGGAACACCCCGGCAGGGCGGCACGGTGACGCGCGATCACGCCTTCGATGACCGGCCATCCTCCCGGACCACGAGCAGGGCCGGCGGCGCCCGCACCACCGCGGACCGGGCGCGGCGCACGCTTTCACAGAACTTCCTGGCTGACCGCCGGGCCATCGATCTCGTGATCAGGGCAGCAGACCCGGCAGGGCTGGTGCTGGAGCCTGGGGCGGGCGCTGGAGCGCTGACCCTGGCACTGGCCGGGGCGGGCGCCCAAGTGATCGGCTACGAGATCGATCCACGCCTGGCCCGGCGGCTGGCCGCAGGCACACGCGATGATCCCCGCGTCGAGGTGGTGCACGGCGACTTCACCACCGCGCCGGTGCCGGGACGGCCGTTCGCGGTCGTGGGGAACATACCGTACTCGGCGACGTCGAAGATCGTGAACTGGTGCTTGGGGGCGCCGTCCCTGACCTCGGCCACGCTGCTCACCCAGCGCGAGTACGCCCGCAAACGTGCGGGCGGCTACGGCCGCTGGAGCCGCGTGACCGTGCGGTCGTGGCCATGGTTCCACTGGCGGCTCGGCCCCACGGTGAACCGGAGGTCCTTCCGGCCGGTACCGTCGGTCGACTCGGCGATCCTGCGGATGGAGCGTAGGCCCGAACCTTTGGTGCGCGGCCGCCGCACCTACCAGGAACTGGTCGAGCGGGCTCGGCGGCTCGGTGCGCGCCTCGCTGAGGATGCGTCACCGAGGAGTGGACGCCGCTCTGGCGGCGGCCGGCGTGTCTCGTGACGCCGTCGTCGGATACGTTCACCCAGACAAGTGGATGGCGCTGTGGCAGCGCCTGTACTGGTGACCCGCCCTGAATCCTCGGCGCGGTAGCTCTCCAGCGACATCGCCCTTAAGCGGAAGCGATCGCTGTGGCAGCAGCCCATACCGAGACCGCGACCCGCTACCGGTTGATCGCCCACCACGGCGAAGAACGCGACTCCGCCGCGGCCCGCCTGGCCTCGCTCGTTGAAGCGAGGCTCCGCGCCGGCGGTATCGACATCCCCCGACCGGATCGAGGCTGAGACCGACAGGAGCCGTCGCAGAGAGCCCGTTCCCCGGCCGCCGCAGCCCGGGGAACGGGCTGAGGAGAGGATCGGTCCAGTCAAAGGGGCGGGCTCACCAGACGTGGACCCGAGACACAGGCGACGTAGCACCAAAATCCGGTCCGCCCCTCCCCGGAGGCCTCCCGGTCAAGGATGAGGACGCCGGTCGGCTGTCCCCGCTCGGTCACGCCCATCTCGACGTCCTGGGCCGCTACTCCATCTCCTCCTCCGCACTGGCCGAAGGCCTGCGGCAGTTCGGCGAGATCCCTGACCTTCCCGACGGCGGGGGTGGCCGGGGAGGGGGTGCAGAACCCAGGCTTGAGGTGGGGCATGGGGCCGTTCCGATGCCCCGGTGTTCACGGCCGCGGCGCCCGGCTTGCGGCCGGGCCGGCGATCAGCGAATCTCCCACCAGGTCAGGTTGGCGGCCGCCTGGGACGTCGGCTCGATGATCTCCCATGCCTCGGTGATCAGACCGTCGTCGAGCCGCCAGATGTCGACGACCGTGATCTCCGGCCCGTCAGCGGGCAGCTGACGCCTGGAATGCATCACGACATGATGGCCGTCGGCGAGCACGTGCTGGATCTCGACCTGCATGCCGGCGAGCGGGACGAGCGCGGCGCCCACGGCGGCCAGCCATTCCGACTTCGTCTTGGAGGTCGCGTCCGGGCGGTGATGGAGGAAGTCGTCACTCAGCAACGGCGCGAGCGCGTCGACGTCGCCGGTCGCGACCAGTGCGGTCAGCGCCTGCTGGACGATGCTCTTGTTGCCGTGGGTCATGTTCTGCGTAGTCACGGGCCGCAATGTTTCCGACGTCCGGGACATTTGTCGATGAAATGCCATTTCATGGCATTCGGGTGCTCGATGAGTAGCATCGTCGTCCATGCACACCGTGGGGGAACTGCTGCGGCAGTGGCGGCATCGCCGGCGCCTCAGCCAGCTGGATCTCGCGATCGCCGCTGAGGTGTCGGCTCGTCACGTCAGCCTGGTGGAGACCGGCAAGTCCCGCCCGAGCGCCGAGATGATCCTGCGACTGGCCGAGCAGCTCGACGTGCCGTTGCGAGAGCGTAACCGGCTGCTGCTGGCTGCCGGCTTCGCGCCCCGCTATGCCGAACGGCCGCTCGATCAGGAGTCGTTGTCGGCGGCCTGGGACGCGATCGAACGGGTGCTGCGCGCGCATGAGCCGTATCCGGCGCTGGCCATCGATCGCCGGTGGGACATCGTGATGAGCAATCGCGCCATCGACCCGTTCCTCGCCGCCGTCGCCCCCGACCTGCTGGTACCGCCGATCAACATGGTGCGGCTGGGGCTGGACCCGCGCGGGCTCGCGCCGCACATCGTCAACCTGGCTCAGGTGCGTACGCTGCTGCGCATCCGGATCGCACGGCAGCTCGCCACAGCTCCCGACCCTGGACTCACCGCGATCTACGAGGATTTCCTTGCCCCCCATTCGGGGGACGCGAGTCAACCGGTCGAGTCGGAGGTCGCCATCCCGATGATCTTCAGCTTCGGCGGGCGCGAACTGCGGCTGTTCTCGACGACGACCACGTTCGGCACTCCGATGGACATCACCCTGGACGAGGTCGCGATCGAGTCGTACTACCCGACGGACGCCGACAGCGCCGCCTACTTCACCGCACTCGACGCCGGCAGGCAGTCACCTGCCCTCTGACCAGGAAGACGGCGGCTGGAGTGAACGGAGCGCTGGTGGGCGGTGGGACGGTCATGGCGGTACGCGCCAGGAGGAGATGCGACACATGAGAACCGCCGGCGCGACGTCGGCCAGGCGCGTCAGCACAGGATCGGAGACGTCGGCGGGGTGGCCCGACGCGACGCTCCAGACAGCCGCAGACTCGAAGGGCCTCGGCCTGGGTGGAGGGGTATGGCTGGAAGTGCTCGGACGCGCGACTCCGGCACGTTATCCGGTACATCGGCCGAAGCGGCTCAACGAACATCACCCGGCGGCCGGCATGAGCGCCGCGCCGAAGATCACCGCCCTGCTCGGCCGCGAACGGCCGCTCGCCGACGTAGCCGACGCCGAGATCGGCGCCGCGCTCACCGAACTGTGGGGCGGACGCGCACCGGCCACCTGGAACCGCAACCGCGCCGCCGTCACCTCCTGGCTGCTGCGGTGCCAGACCAAGAAGCACTGGGCCGCCCCCCTGGTCCCGGCTGAGGCCGAACGCCGCAAGGAGAGCGCCGACGAGACCCGCGCCGTCGCCAAGACCACCATCCACCGGCTGCTGTCCCGCCGCGGCACGGGCTGAGCGACGGAGGCTACTGGGTCGAGCCGACCGTGCTCGACCACGTGACCACCGACCACACGGTGGCCCGGACCGAGGTCTTCGGTCCGGTGCTGGCGGTGAGCACGTTCGTCGATGAGGCCGACGCGGTCAGGCAGGCCAACGACACCGAGTTCGGACTGGCTGGAGCGGTCTGGACGCGGTCAGTCGAGAGGGCGCACCGGATCGCCGACGAGGTCCGGGCCGGCACGTTCTGGATCAACTCCTACAAGACGATCCATGTGGCGGCACCGCTCGGTGGGTTCGGGGATTCGGGCTGGGGTCGTTCATCCGGCCCTGATGTGTTGGGCGAGTACACCCAGGCGAAGGCGGTCTGGGTGCCGACCGCTCCCTACCCTGCACCCTCTCCGTCTTTGCGGGATTCGTGACGGCTACGAGAGTGTGCACCCTGGTCAAGGTGTGAGGCGTCATGCGCGCCTCGAGATTTGACCGGACCGGCGGTTGACGGCTGCTGCCACGGCGGAAGCGTCTCACCTGCGTGGGGTGAGACGCTTTCGCCGTCGGACCCGACCTCGTCGGCTGTCTGCCGGTCGCGCAGTTCGATTACCTCGCGAACGGTCAGAAGATTACGTCCTGAAGGATGGCTGGAAGTTGCTGCCGCTCGATGAGTCGCAGGCATCGGCGGCAGTTCACCGGCGCGGTCGAGGTGCGCAGTCGTCGTGGGTCCCAGCCTGCGATCGCCGTATGACAGGCCGGTGCGGGTCGGGGAGCTCTTCGTCGTATCGGTCGATGCTGGTGCCCGCCAGATGGATGGTGTGTGAATTGTCCAGTCGTAAGGCGCTGGCCTCCATACAGGCGATTCTACCAAGGTGATGTTCGCTTCGGTGTTATTCGAGATTCAGGCGTTTCCCACATATCGTTCCTCTTCGCTCGTGACCTGAAGCTAATGACAGAACTGACAGTACGTCGGAAGTCCGCTCTGATTTGGGTCCTTGGCGTCGGACGTAACAGAGACAGAACGTTGACGAATCTACTCTGTGAATGACAGAACCCGAATCTCGCGTGCAGCTCTGGTGAGGAGGGGAGAGGGAGAGATGTTCTGTCACTGCTCTGCGATCTGTCACCGTTCTGTCTTACCTTTGCCCAGGTCGTTTCCGCAGGTCATCTCCACCGTAGCGGTTCTGTCACGGCTTTTCCGAAGAGAACAGGGTTGATGGCGTACTTCGGAGAGGGCCTGCGCCCGCCTCGCGATCCGGGGGAGGGCTCGGGAAGGGCGCGGATGCAGCCGTGCGCGTCCAGTAGCGACAGCACCGCGCCTACCGTCGAGGCGTCATTGAATTTCGTCTGCATCCCGCGATGGAGATCGCGCCGGCTGAACCGCCGGGCCGTCCTGACGTTCTCGTTCTTGGTCATCCAGGTCACGGCATCGCCGGCGAGTTCGGTGTGCCGACCTTCCGCCATCGCGCCGAAACAGGCCGCGGCGTGGGCGATGTAATAGCGGGCGATCTCGATGGCCTGCCGCATGATCTCTTCGACAATGGGCTTACGGAAGCCGTCATGGAGATGCTCGGCCAGGTGCAGCAGGCCCGTGATGCGGACGGCGGCGCCGACGAGCTTGCCCGCCCAGTCGCGCAGGCTGCCGAGCTCGCCGACGCCCGCACGCAGCTTGGGCTCGATCTCGTCCTGGAACTCGGTGACGAGCTTGGCGGCAGCTGGGGACAAGTCGAGGATCTAGGGCCGCTCCCATTCGGCCAGACTGATGACCAGATGCGTCATATTTCGCTCGTAGGCGTGCCGTACCTGCTCGGGTACGAGGTCCGGTTCGGTCTTGCGGTAGCCGACCGTGTCACGATCTCCGGCATGGCGCGGCCACGCTCAGCCTGGCGGCGGGGACGGACATGAAGTACGTGTCGGCGATGCTGCGGCACTCGTCGATCGGGATCACTTCCGACATCTGCACGGCGGTGCTGCCGGATGTGGCCAGGGCGGCAGCGGAGGCGGCGCTTCGCCTGGTGCCTCGAAAAATCATGCTGAAGGAGGGGTCCGAAACTGGGGTCCCCCTTCGGTCCCCCAACCGCCGCTTCCCCCGCCCGCGGAAGCGGGATAGGGTGCTCCGTACCTGGTGAAGTGGGTAGGGCGGGTGGGACTTGAACCCACGACCCACGGATTATGAGTCCGATGCTCTGACCGGCTGAGCTACCGCCCCTGGATTGAGTTGTGCGCATCGACAAGGTTAAAGCATGGTGAGCGCCCCCAGCCCCGCCTGATGCCTCGCACATCATTCCACGCCTAGCCCTCTCGGGGGAGAGTAGGACGATCATTCTTCCGAGAGCGGACGGGGTGGCGCGCTCGCCGGTGAAGCTGATCTACGAGACGCACGCCACCACGGTGGAGCCGGCGAGCTGTCCGCCGCCGGGCGGGAACAGGCGCGTGAGCTGGGGGAGCGGCGGAAGGACGTGGACATGGTCCACGCCTCGGACCTGCGCCGCGCCGTACGGACCGCGGAGATCGGCGGGCGGCAACAGGGGCAGGGCCGCACCGTTGTCAACCGGTGGGCCCTGCGGGTGCTGTTCGGCGGGACGCCGCTGGAGGAGCTGGTTGAGGGCCCGTTCCAGTGGCGTCCCGGGGGGAGTACGTTACGGCCGGTTGAAGCCGAGGGTGTACGCGCCGGAGCCGCTGTAGGCGTGCACGCGGTAGCGGTAGTAGCCGGCGCTGCCGTTGTAGGTGACGGTCTCGTCGGCGCCGGGCGTGATGCCCTGGGCCACGGTGCTCCAGGAGAAGCCGTTCCACCTCTGGAGGTAGAGGTCGAAGTCGGTGCCGTCAGGGGCGTCCAGGCAGGCGGCGTGGGTGCCCGACGTCGTCGTCTGGTAGTAGGAGCCGTTCGGCTGGTAGGCGTTCTGGCCGGACGACAGCGAGCCGGTGTGGGTCGACTGGTAGCCCTGGCAGCCGGTGGGCGGGTCGGGGTCGCCGCCGCCGTCGCTGGTCACCAGGGTCAGGCCGCCGACGGAGATGATCTCGCCGATCGGCTGGAAGTACGTGGTGCCGCCGATGCTGCAGTTGCCGGAGCCGCCGGAGGTCATGCCCTGGGCCTGGTCGCCGGAGATGAACGCGCCGCCGGAGTCGCCGGGCTCGGCGCAGACGGAGGTGCGGGTGAGTCCGGAGACGGTGCCCTGCGGGTAGTTCACGGTGCTGTTGAGCGCCTGTACGGTGCCGCAGTGCCACTGGGTGGTGGAGCCGGAGCGGCACACGGAGCCGCCGGGCTGGGTGACGGACGCGCCGCGCACCGGCAGGATGCCGGCCGAGTAGCCGTTGACCACGCCGGGGGCGGTCCAGTCGGCGTTTGTCGCGACCCAGGCGTAGTCGTTGCCGGGGAACGAGGAGATCTGGAAGGTGCCCTGCGCCACGCGGTTGTAGCCGGTCGTGGACTGGCCGTTGGAGCCGCAGTGGCCGGCGGTGGTGAAGCCGACCTGGGTGCCGCGCCGCGCGGCGAACCCGACGGAGCAGCGCGAGGACGAGATGTAGTACGCGTCGCCGCCGCGGATGTCGTACAGGAGCTTCGGCCGGTCCGCCGAGTCCGCGAACTTGACCGCGCCGGTGTCGACGCCGGCGCTCTTCGCCCAGGCCAGGGCCGCGTCCTGGTCGGCGGCCTGCACGACGACCGCGTTGTCGGCGGGTGAGACCGACCAGCTGTGCACGGTGTCGGGCGGCGCGGCCTTGTCCAGGCCGTCCTTGACGGCGGTGAGCTGGGCCAGCGTGCGGGTCACGATGCGGGCCTCGGCGCCGGAGCTCTTGATCGCGGCGGCGTCCGACTGCTTGACGCTGGCCGCGACCAGCTTGCTCTCCGGCCCTTCGAACCAGGCGCCGGCGTAGCGGTCGCCGAGCTGCTTGGCCAGGGCGGGCGCGGCCTGGTTGCCGCGGGCCTCGTTGGCCATCCGGGCGACGGCCTGCCTCTCGCTGATGCCGAGGTCGCGCTCGATGGCGTCGATCACGCCCTTGGGGGGCTCGGCCGTGGCGGTGGTCGTGGCGGTGGTGGTGGTCGTGGTGGTGGGGGTGGCGACGGCGGGGGTGGCCGTCATGACTAAGGCACCGATCGAGATGGCGATCAGCGCTGGGGTCCGCAGCATGGGGTGTCTCCTCGCTGTGGCTGGGGGGTGCCGTCAACGTACGCGGGTGGCCGAGACCCGAGGAGTACCAGTTCGGCCCTATCACGGTGTTATGGCGCGGTGCCGAACCCGGGGTTGCGGCCCAGCCAGTCGTGGTAGGCGCGGCTGCGCCGTACCGCTTCCCGGTGTGTCTGCTTGGCCTGGAGGAGCACCCACGCGGCGTCCGGCGCGGCCGGGTGGCGGCCGAGGAGCTGACGCCACCGCAGCGGCGCGTTCTTCAGCGGCACCACCACCATGCCGGGGGCGGGCTGGTGGGTGGCCTGGCAGAGCACCACCGCGCGGCCCACCTGCGCCAGGTGCACGCAGGTGGCCACGTCGGTCTCGTAGATGGTGCCCGGCGTGAACCCGGCCCGCGCGCACGCCATCGCGAAGCAGTCGTTGAAGCAGCCGTCCCCCGGCGTGACCGCCCACTGCTCGTCCGCCAGGTCGGCGAGCTCCACCTCCTTCTCCACGGCCAGCGGGTGGTCCACGGAGAGCAGGGTGAAGACCGGGTCGAGGCTGATCGTCTCCCAGGCCAGGGTGCCCGCCGGAGTGCCGTTGTCGCCGCACGCCCCGGTCAGCACGTAGTCGAGCCGGCCCAGCTCGACCATGGTGGTCAGCTCGTGCGCCGACCAGCTGGTGTAGGTGGTTACCTGGCGTTCCGCGGCCAGGCGGTGCACCAGGCCGCCGAGTATCGGGCCGTTGGTGGCGCCTATCCGGTAGCCGGAGGTGGGGGCGTGCGCGAACCGTACGGCCTCCTCCTGCAGCTCCTTGGCGGCGGGCAGGAGTACCCGGGCGCGGGCGAGCACCAGCTCGCCCAGCCGGGTGGGGCGGGCGCCGTGACGGTCGCGCTCGAAGAGCGCGCCGCCGAGCATCCGCTCGATGCGCTTGAGCTGGGCGGTGAGGGCGGGCTGGGCCAACCCGAGCATGGAAGCGGCCTTGCTGACACTTCCGGCGTCCGCGACGGCGCGGACGATCTTGAGGTGCCTGAGCTCGAGGTCCATAACGGGAAGGTAAGGCGGTCTAATCTCCCAAACAATGCCTATGTGTCAGGAAATGTGACAGATATTGTCGAGCGCCATCTGGGGTAGAGGGAGCCCATGACGACGATGGGAATCGACCCGGCCCAGCTGAGCGACGAGGACCTGCTGCGCGAGCTGCGGCAACTGCACACCACCCGCACCGACACCTTCCTGCACGGATCCGACGACGCGCTCGCCCGTCACACCTCGCGGACGAACGAGATGGAGTCCGAATATCTGCGCCGCTATCCGGAGCGCGAGATCGACCCGAACCGGCTGCGCGAGGGAGCGAGGGCACGCTGATGGATCCGCGACACGACGTGCAGGCGCTGTCCGACGTCGACATCCACGTCTATGAGGCCGTCGCGGGCCCGGCCGTCGAGCACGGCTGGGTCGGTATGGACGAGCTGGTGCACATCACCGGCCTGCCCGGCGAGGAGGTACGGGAGAGCCTGGAGCGGCTGATCGGCCAGGGGTACGTGCTGCCGACCCCTGACGGGTACGGGCTCGGGCCGCACACCTTCGGCGTCTGGCGCTGATCCGGCGACTCGGGCGTACGCTCGAGGAGTGGACGTCGCACACCTGACCCCCGCGCAGGCGCGCGAGCGCTTCCGCGGCGGGGAGCGCACGCCGACGGCGGGCTGGTGCAGGGGCTGGACCCAGGCCAATCTGATCGCCGTGCCCCAGGAGCTGGCCTACGACCTGCTGCTGTTCGCGCACCGCAACGCACGGGCCTGCCCGCTGCTCGACGTGGGCGAGCCCGGCGCGGTGCGCACCCGCCTGTTCCCCGGCGACCTGCGCACCGACCTGCCCGGCTACCGCGTCTACCAGGACGGACGCGCCGTCGCCGACACCGGTGAGGTGGTGGCGGAGTGGCGGGCGGACCTGGTGCCGTTCCTGTTCGGCTGCAGCTTCACCTTCGAGCGGGCGCTGCTGGCCGCGGGCGTGCCGATCCGGCACCTGGAGCAGGGCGTGAACGTGCCGATGTACCGGACGAACGTGCCGTGCGAGCCGTCGGGGCCGCTGGCGGGGCCGCTCGTGGTGTCGATGCGGCCGGTGCCGGAGGCGCTGGTGGCCACCGCGATCGAGGTCAGCGGGCGCTACCCGATGGTGCACGGCGCGCCGGTCCACACCGGCGACCCGGCCGTGATCGGCATCGGCGACCTGGGCAGGCCCGACTTCGGCGACCCGGTGGAGGTGCGGGAGGGGGAGACGCCGCTGTTCTGGGCGTGCGGGGTGACGCCGCAGGCGGCGGTGATGGCCAGCGGCGTGGAGTTCGCGATCGGGCACCTGCCGGGGCACATGGCGATCATCGACGCGCGGGACGAGGACTATCGAGAGACTTAGCCAGATATTTCGCGGTATGGGTGGAGGCTTCGGCCAGCGCCGCCGGGGTGCCCTCGAACATCACCCGCCCGCCGTGCCGTCCCGCCTCCGGCCCCAGGTCGATCACCCAGTCGGCGTGCTTGACCACGTCGAGGTCGTGCTCCACCACGATCACCGCGTTGCCGCCGTCGACGAGCCGGTCGAGCAGCGCCAGCAGCCGGTCGACGTCGGCCGGGTGCAGGCCCCTGGTCGGCTCGTCGAACACGTACACGTGACCGGTCTCGTGCAGCCGGTGCGCCAGCTTGAGCCGCTGCCGCTCGCCGCCCGACAGCGTGGCCAGCGAACGCCCCAGGGTCAGGTGGCCCAGCCCCAGCTCGCCCAGCCGGTCGAGGCCCGGCAGGTCGTAGTCGCGCACGGCCTCGCCGGCGGTCAGCGCCAGCACGCCGGCGATGTCGCGCCCGGCCAGGCGGTACGACAGGGCCTCGCGGTTGTAGCGGGTGCCGCCGCAGGCGTCGCAGACGCGGGTCACCGGGTCCATGAACGCCAGATCGGTCCTGATCTCGCCGCGCCCGCCGCACTCCGGGCAGGCGCCCGCCGAGTTGGCGCTGAACAGCTTGGCCGGCACCCCGTGCGCGGCCGCGAACAGCTTGCGCAGCCGGTCCATCGCCCCCAGGTAGGTGGCGAGCGTCGAACGGGGCGAGGCGTGCACGGCCGACTGGTCGACCAGCACCGTGCCGGGGTGGCAGGCGGGCAGCTCGCGGGTCATCAGCGTGCTCTTGCCCGACCCGGCCACGCCGGTCACCGCCGTCAGCACGCCCAGCGGCACCCGGACCGTCACGTCCGCCAGGTTGTGGGTCCGGGCGCCGCCGATCGTCAGCCACCCGGACGGTTCGCGTACCCGCTCCTTGAGCCCGCGCGCCCGCCGCAGCGCGCGGCCGGTCGGCGTGTCGCCGAGCCCGGCCACCGGGCCCTGGTAGACCACCCGCCCGCCGTCGGCGCCCGCGCCCGGCCCCAGGTCGACCACCTGGTCGGCGAGCGCGATCACGTCGCGGTCGTGCTCGACCACGAGCACCGTGTTGCCCTTGTCGCGCAGCTGCAACAGCAGCCCGCCGAGCAGGTGCACGTCGCGCGGATGCAGGCCGGCGCTGGGCTCGTCGAAGACGTACGTGAGACCGGTGAGGCCGCTGCCCAGGTGGCGCACGGTCTTGAGGCGCTGGGCCTCGCCGCCCGACAGGGTCGGCGTCTCCCGGTCGAGGCTGAGGTAGCCGAGCCCGATGGCCTCGACGCGGCGCAACGCCTCCACCGCCGCGCGGGCGACCGGGTCGGCCGTCTCCGCCAGCACGCCGATCAGGTCGGTGATCTCCATCGCGCAGTGGTCGGCCAGGCTGCGGCCGTCGATGCGGGAGGCCAGCGCCGCCGGGTTGAGCCGCCGGCCGCCGCACGCGGGGCAGGCGCGCTCGCGCACCACCTCCCGCGCCGCCTGGTCGAGCGACTCCACGTCGCGGTGGAGGTGGACGCGGTCGAACCGGGTGATCACGCCCTCGTAGTCGTGGGCGCGGCCGTCGCGCTCGACCTTGAACCCGCTCCCGTGCAACAGCAGGCCGAGCTCCCGCTCGGTGTAGTCGCGCAGCGGCTTGGCCGGGTCGAACAGCCCCGACTTCGCGTAGAGGCTCCACACGTAGCCGCCGACCGCGTACGGCCGCAGCGCTCCCTGGGCCAGCGACAGGTCGAAGTCGACCAGCCGCCCGACGTCGACCTCCGTCTTCCGCCCGAGGCCGGCGCACTCCGGGCACATGCCCGCCGGGTCGTTGAACGAGTAGGCCGTCGCCGGGCCCGCCGAGGGCTCGCCGCGCCGCGAGAACAGCACCCGCAGCATGGGGTGGATCTCGGTCATCGTGCCGACCGTGGAGCGGGCGTTGCCGCCCACCGGCCGCTGGTCGACGACCACCGCGGCGGTCAGCCCCTCCAGCCGCCCGGCGCGCGGGCGCTCGTGCTTGGGCAGCCGGTTCCTGACGAACGCGCTGTAGGTCTCGTTGAGCTGGCGCTGCGACTCGGCCGCGATGGTCTCGAACACCACCGACGACTTGCCGGAGCCGGACACGCCGGTGAACACGATGAGCCGCTCCTTGGGCAGCCGCAGGGAGACGTCGCGCAGGTTGTTCTGCCGGAGACCGGTGAGCACGATCTCGCGGGACATGGCTCTCCTCCATAGCTTCAGCTATTACCTGTAGCCTAAGCTACATGTCATGGCTGACATTCCCGATCGGAGGGCCCGCCGGCGGGCGGAGACGCTGGAGGAGATCCTGGCCATCGCCCTGGAGGTGATGGCCGAGGACGGCGTGGCCGGGCTGAGCCTGTCGGCCGTGGCCAGGCGGCTCGGCATCCGGCCGCCGTCGCTGTACAAGTACTTCCCGTCCCGGCACGCCGTCTACGACGCGCTCTTCGAACGCGGCCAGCGGGCCTACCTGGAGGCGGTGCTGCGGGGCGCCGCGGGCGCGGAGCCCGGCCTGGCCGCGATGGCCGCCTCGCTGGAGGCCGGCGCGCGGTGGGTGATGGCCAACCAGGCGCTGGCCCAGCTGCTGTTCTGGCGGCCGGTGCCCGGCTTCGAGCCCTCCGAGCGGGCGTACGCGCCGGCCCTGGCCGTCCACGACCACTTCACCGCGCTGACGTCGGCCGCCATCGAGCGCGGCGAACTGCATCCGGACGCCGCCGGCGAGGAGGGTCAGGCCCTGGGCTCCAGCCTGATCGCCGGCCTGCTGTCGCAGCAGCTCGCCAACGAGCCGGGCGCCGCGTTCGAGGAGGGGCGGTTCACCCGATGGGTGGCCCGCCTGCCCGGGGTGCTCGGGGCGATATACCCGCCGCGGTGAGCTGCGCCCCCAGCGGGGGCGCGCCGCGCCGGTTGTCGATCTCCAGGTGCGGCACCGCGGGCGGCTCGTCCACCCTGATCCTGGCGAGGTACGCGTCGAAGGCCGCCAGCTTGCCCGCGTCCCTGGGCAGGCCCCTGGCCTCCAGGCGCTCGCGCAGCGTCGAGGCGTCGGAGCGCACCCACACCAGCCGCACCGGCGGGCCGCCCAGCTCCGTCACCCAACGTCGCCAGCGCGCCGCGTCGTGCACCTGGCCGGTGAAAGGGCCGTCGAGCATGACCGGGCAGCCGTGCTCGCGGATCCGCCGGGCGGTCGCGGTCATGCCGGCATACTCGTGCCGTTTGACGTGCTCGTCGTACCAGGAGCCCTCGCGTTCCCCATGAGGCCTGCCGTAGCCGGCCAGCACCTCGGCGACGAGGCCCCCGTACATCGTGTCCTTGTCGAGCAGGGCGGGCACCGGCGACAGGCGGGCGAGCAGCGCGGCGGCCACCGTGGACTTGCCCGCCCCCGGCGGGCCGCTGACGACCCAGATCACGGTCTCAGTCTGGCAGGCCCCAGGAGATGACCTTCGCCGGCTTGACGCGGATGACCGCGTCGGACATGCCGGGCCTGGGCGGGCGCACGCCGGTGAGCGCCTCGGCGGTGCCGCGGATCTCCACCCCGCGCACGATCCACGGGCTGACCGAGGCCAGCTCGTCCACCACCAGCGAGACCGTGCTGCCGGCCTGTACGTTGCGGAACTTCTTGGTGGCGGCCAGGTCGAGGCCGCCGATGTCGATCGTGCCGGCCTCGGCGTCGACGAAGAAGCCGACGGGGTTGTTCTGCACCTGGCCGCCGGGCGCGACCGTGGCCAGGCGGCCCAGCCGCTGGGTGGACAGGAATGCCAGCTCGGATTCGGTGAGTCTCATGACCTCAAGCATGAGACCTCAACTCAGCTTGAGGTCAACCCGTCCGTCAGCCAGCGCAGCGGGTTGTCGTGGGTGATCGCGCTCAGCGTCTCCCCTTCGACGCCGGCCTCGCGCAGTCCGGTCAGCACCGCGGTGGTCAGGTGCCCGTAGCCGGGGCCGCCGTACTTGCCGAGCTGCGCGACCCGGCTCACGCCGCTGCTGAGCAGCAGCCGGCCGGCGTGGCCCTCGCGGATGAGGTCCAGGGCGACGGCAGCGGCCCGCTCGGCGCCCACGCCGATCGAGCCCAGGCTCACGTACGCGCCGGACTCGGCGATCTTGCGGGCCGCGGCCGGGTCGGCGCCCGAGCAGCCCACGGACACCCGGGAGGCGGGCAGGCCCTCGATCATCAGCAGTTCCAGCATGGCCAGGCCGTCCTGGCCGTAGGTGGCCACCGACAGCCTGGAGGAGAGCGCGGCGCGGGCGGCGGCCCGCAGGGCGCGCTCCTCGGCCGGGGTGGGGTGCGCGCCCCAGCAGCCGACCTCGCCGATCACGCCGGGGAACACGCCGCTGTCGTCCATCCCGTCGAGGATGTCGGCCATCAGCAGGCCGGTGAGCGTGTCGGCGTCGGCGTCGGCGGCGCCGGAGAACGGCCCGGTGGAAAGGCCCGTGGCGGCGACCACCGGCACACGGCTGCCGGCGGCGATCCTGGCCAGGGCGGCCGCGTCGCGGCCCATGCCGATGGAGGTGAGCTCCACGACCAGGCCGAGCGGGTCGTCGCCGGTGCGCAGCGCGCGGAGCTCGGCGATGACGGCCTGCTCCTCGTCCAGCCAGCGGTACGGATCGGAGTCGATGCCCACTGCCCAGCGCATGTCGGCGCGGAGGTGTTCGTGGGGGAGTACGGCACCGGTCACCGCGGCCGCGCGGACGGGGCCGGTAACAGTGCGAAGCATAACCTCGGGCATGCTCTACAGTAGCTGAGAAAAGCCCGATATATCCTGGTTTAGCGCCAGATTTTACCGTTCAGCGGGTTTGACGGACGTTCCGGGTGTAGTCCACATTTGGCCACTCGTGCCTGTGGGCCTACCCGTATCCTGGTGACCACACCGACTGTCCGGGGGGACCGTGCCGACGCAGAAATCCGAGACGGGGGACGCCGACCTCATGAAGGACGAGGCCGCGCGTCACTCCAGCATTCCTCGCCGTCGCGGGCTCAAGGGCTGGCTCGACGGCGTCAGGGCCACGCGCACCGGCGCGCTCACCCTCAAGGTGGTGATCGGCGTGATCGGCACCATCATGGTGGTCGGCGGCCTGATCATGGTGCCGTTCCCCGGCCCCGGCTGGCTGGTCGTGTTCGGCGGCCTGGCGGTGCTGGCGACCGAGTTTCACTGGGCGCACCGGGTGCTGGAGTTCGGCAAGCGGATGCTGCACGCCTGGACCGAGTGGTACAAGCGGCGGGGCTGGACCGTGCGGATCATCGTGGCGTTCGTGACGCTCTGCGCCATGGGCCTGATCATCTACCTCAGCCTGCTCACGTTCGGCGTGGACGTCATCCAGGTGGCCAGGCAGTTCGTCCTCCCCTGAGGCGGGGGCCTCAGAGATAGAGACCCGTGCCGTGGTCGGTCTCCTGCGTGGCCACCGCGTGCAGGTCGCGCTCGCGCATCACGAGATAGGTCTGCGCGTGCAGCTCCACCTCGAACTGGTCTTCAGGATTGAGCAGCACCTTGTCGCCGACCCGGACCGAGCGCACGTTGGCGCCGACCCCGCAGACCTCGCCCCAGGCGAGCCGGTTGGCCATCTTCACCGTCGCCGGGATGACGATGCCCGATCCGCTGCGTCGCTCCTCGGTGTCGCGCTCCAGCCGGATCATCACCCGATCGTGCAGCATCTGAATCTCGAACTTCGGCTCTTCCACGTGCCAAGTTTACGTTCCGCCGGGTAAGGATCACTCCACGCCCGTACGGCGGACTTCAAGGAAGGGTGAGAACGGCGGAGACCGGGTGGTGGTCGGTGCCCTTGAGCGTGTGCACGCCGAAGGAGCGGACGCCGATGCGGGAGTCCGCCAGGACGTGGTCGATGGCGACTCCCGGGAGCGGGCCCCAGCCGCCCTGCGGCCAGGTGGTGCGCAGGCCGTGGCCGGTGACGTCGGCGGCGTCCCGGTAGCCGCTCGCGAGGAGCTCGCGCATGGGCAGGTGGTCGAGCGTGGCGTTGAAGTCGCCGGCCAGGACCCGCAGCGGGCCGCCGGCGCGGGGGAGCGCCTCCAGCCCGGCTCGCCAGCAGGGCTGCCGACCGTACCTCTTGGGCGCGCACGGGTGCACGGAGACCAGCTCCACCCGTGCCCCGCCCGGGTGCGCGAGCGCCGCGCGGACCTGGCCGAAGCGGCCGTGCTCGATCGCCTCGCCGGGGGTGAGCGGGTGCCGCGCGTACAGGGCCGAGCCGCCGGCTCCCTGCCTGGGCCGGGTCACGGCGTACGGGAACGTCTCGGGCAACCCGGCTTCCTCCAGCCGCTCCATGGCGTCAGGCGTCAGCTCCTGCAACGCCAGCACGTCGGGCCGGAGGCGGGCCACCAGCGCCATCAGCTCGCCGGTGTCGGCCACGCCGACCATGAGGTTGGCCGCCAGCACCCGCAGCGGCGCCCCGGCCGGCTCCGTGCCGCCGTCGGCCAGGCTCCTCGGCACCACGGCGAAGCCCAGGGCCACCGTGGCGGCCAGGGCCAGCGCGGCCGCCGCCCGCTTCCTGAGCGCCGCCGCCAGCACCAGCCCGGCCCCCGCGGCCGCCGCGACGTGCGGGGTGACCGCCACCGCGGGCACCCACGGCCAGTCCGGCTCGAACCCCGACAGCCGCAGCGCCGCCCACACCGCCGCCGCGCCCGTCACACCCCACGCCACCAGACTCGCCACGATCTTCACGCCTGAGTATCGCCACAACTCCCGGTACGAGTTCACGGGATTTCCTGGCATTCCCGTCATGAGCCGTCATGAGAAGGTGTGCGCATGCGTGACGTGGAACTCAGGGTGCTGGACGCCATCGACGACTCCGAGGCCGTGAACCTGCTGGCCGAGACCGTCGGCGTGCCCAGCGTCACCGGCACCGACGCCGAGTCGGAGCTGCAGCATCACTTCGCCGGCCTGCTGACCGAGGTCGGCATGGACGTGGACGTGTGGAAGCTCGACCTCGACGACCTGCGCGAGCGCGACGGGTTCCCCGGCACCGAGGCGCCGAGGAGCGAGGGGTACGGGGTCGTCGGGGTGGTGGGCGGCGACGGCGTCCCCGCGCTGGCGCTGCAGGGGCATGTGGACGTGGTGCCCGTCGGAGACCTGGCCAAATGGGAGGGGAACGACCCGTTCGCCGCCCGGATCAGCGGCGACGTCCTGCACGGCAGGGGCGCCTGCGACATGAAGGCGGGCCTGGTCGCCAACCTGGCCGTGGTGCGGGCCGTCCAGCGGGCCGGGATCAGGCTCACCCGCCCGCTGGCCGTGCACTGCGTCGTCAGTGAGGAGGACGGCGGGCTGGGCGCGTTCGGCACCCTGGCCAGGGGGCATACCGCCGAGGCGGCCGTGATCACCGAGCCGACCAGCGGCCAGGTGATCACCGCCAACGCGGGCGCGCTCACGTTCCGGCTGGAGATCGCCGGCCGGGCCGCGCACGGCGCCGCCCGGCTGGAGGGGGTCAACGCCATCGAGGTGTTCTGGCCGGTGTTCGAGGCGATCAGGCGGCTGGAGGCCGAGCGGAACCGGGACGTCCCCGTCGTGTTCGGCGGCAACCCGCTGCCGTACCCGATCGAGATCGGCACCGTCCACGCCGGCGACTGGGCGAGCACGGTGCCGGACCTGCTGGTCGCCGAGGGCCGGCTGGGCGTGCGGCTGGACGAGGACCCGGCGGCGGCGCGGGCCGCGTTCGAGGAGGCGGTGCGGTCGGCCGCGCACCCGTGGCTGCGGGCGAACCCGCCGGCGGTGACCTGGCCAGGCGGCCAGTTCGCCAGCGGCCGGCTGCCCGCCGGTCACCCGCTGCTCAGCGAGGTGAGGCAGGCGGTCGCCGACACCGGCGGGGCCACCCTCACCGAAGCCGCCGCCCCGTACGGGAGCGACCTGCGGCTGTACGCGGGCAGCGGGATCCCGACGCTGCACTACGGCCCCGGCGACGTGCGCTTCGCGCACGCGCCCCGCGAGCAGGTGGCGGTGCCGGAGTTCCTGGAGGTGATCCGCGCCCTGGCAGTCCTGGCGGTCCGCCGCTGCGCGCCCTGACCGGGCCGAGGCGCGGGCCTCAGGCCGGGGACGCGACCCTGCGGCGGGACTCGGGGACGATCAGCGGGGTGCCCGACTGGGGGTCCTGGATGATCTCGCAACGCAGCTCGAACACCTGCTCGACCAGCTCCGGGGTGACGATCTCGGCGGGGTCGCCCTCGGCCAGCACGCTGCCCTCCCGCATGACGATGAGGTGGGTGGCGTAGCGGCAGGCCTGGTTCAGGTCGTGCAGCACGGCCACCATCGTCCGGCCCGCCTCGTGCAGGTCGGCGCAGAGGTCGAGCACCTCGATCTGGTGCGAGATGTCGAGGAACGTGGTCGGCTCGTCCAGCAGCAGGATCGGCGTCTCCTGGGCCAGCGCCATGGCCAGCCACACCCGCTGCCGCTGCCCGCCCGACAGCTCGTCGACGATCCGGTCGGCCAGCCCGGTCACGTCCGTGGCCCGCATCGCCTCGGTCACGGCCGCCTCGTCGGCCTTCGACCACTGCCGCATCAGCCGCTGGTGCGGGTAGCGGCCACGCGCCACCAGGTCGGCCACGGTGATCCCGTCAGGGACGATCGAGCTCTGCGGCAGCAGCCCGAGCCGCCGCGCGACCTCCTTCGACGGCAGCGTGGTGATCACGCTGCCGTCGAGGTGCACGGCGCCCTGCTTCGGCTTGAGCATCCTGGCCAGGGCGCGCAGCAGGGTGGACTTGCCGCACGCGTTCGGGCCGATGATCACGGTGAAGGACCGGTCGGGGATGGCCACGGACAGCTGACTGGCCACGACCCGCTGGTCGTAGGCGAGGGTGAGGTCGGTTCCCGAAAGGCGGGTGGTCATCAGTAGCGGTCCTTTCGCAGCAGGAAGGCCAGGTACGCGCCGCCGATGGCGGCCGTCACCACGCCGACGGGCAGCTGGACGGGGGCCAGCAGGCGCTGGGCGATCAGGTCGGAGGCGGTCAGCAGCACGGCGCCCATGAGCGCCGAGGAGGCGAGCGTGACGCCGGGTGAGCGGGTCAGCCGGCGGGCGAGCTGCGGCGAGGCCAGCGCGACGAACATCACCGGCCCGGCGGCGGCCGTCGCCACCCCGCACAGCAGCACGCCCGCCACGATCGCGACAGCGCGCACCGGCTCGACCCTGATGCCCATGGCGCGGGCGGCGTCGTCGCCCATCTCGATCATGCGCAGCGGCCTGGCCACGTACGCGCAGAGCGGCAGCAGCAGCGCCAGCGCGACGGCGACCGGGATCGCGTGGTCCCAGCCGCGCCCGCTCAGGCTGCCGGTCAGCCAGGCGGCGGCGGTGGCGGCGTCGTAGATGTTGGACCGCGTCAGCAGATAGGAGTTGGCCGCCAGGAGCAGCGCGTTCGCCCCGATGCCGACCAGGACGAGCCGGTAGCCCTGCACGCCGCGCCGGTACGACAGGGCGTAGACCAGCACGGCGGTGATCACGCATCCGGCCAGCGCGCCGCCGGCGATGACCGCGGCCGAGCCGCCCGCGACCACGGCCAGGATGCCGCCGGTCGAGGCGCCGGCGGTGAAGCCGATGAAGTCGGGGCTGCCGAGCGCGTTCCTGGTGAGGCTCTGGAAGATGGCGCCGCTCAGCCCGAACGCGGCCCCCACCAGCAGCCCGGTGGCCACCCGGGGAGCGCGCAGCTTGTTCACGATCAGCTCGGCGACCGGCGTGCCCTCACCCGCCAGCGCCGCCAGGATGTCCGGCACCGGCACGGTGAACTCGCCCGTCGAGATCGCCGCCACCGCCACCGCGCACGCGATGAGCAGCAGCAGCGCGGTGACGGCCAGGGAACGCGGGGCCAGCCGCATCGACCAGGGGCCCAGGCGGACGTTCATAGTGCGGCGAGCCTCCTGCGCCGGGCCAACAGGATGAAGATCGGCGCGCCGATCGCCGCGCACATGATGCCGACCTGCACCTCGCCCGGCCGGGCGATCAGCCGCCCCACGATGTCGGCGCCGAGCAGCAGCACCGGCGCCACCACCGCCGAGTACGGCAGCACCCACCGCTGGTCCTGGCCCACGACGGCGCGCACCGCGTGCGGCACCGCCAGCCCGATGAACCACAGCGGACCGGCCGCCGCCGTCGCCGCCCCGCACAGCAGCGTCACCGCCACCGCCGTCAGCGCGCGGGTGCGGCCGACCGCCACGCCCAGGGCGCGGCCGGCGTCGTCGCCCAGCGACAGCATGTTGAGCGGCCTGCCCAGGCACAGCCCCAGCGCCAGCCCGGCCACCAGGAAAGGCGCCAGCCGCAGCGCCGTGTCGGCCGTCTGCCCCGCCAGCGAGCCGGTCAGCCAGAACCGCATCCGGTCATAGGTCTGGGAGTCGATGCGCAGGATGGCCGACGACATGGCGGTGAAGACCATGCCCACCGCGATGCCCGCCAGCGCGAGCCGTACCGGACCTCCTCCGGTGCGGCCCGCCGCGCCGAGCGAGTAGACCACCAGCGAGGCCCCGGCGGCGCCCGCGAACGCGAACCACACGTAGACGGTCGGGTCCGTGAGCCCGAACAGCCCGAGCGCGAGCGTGACCCCCAGCGCGGCGCCCTCGTTGATGCCGAGGATGCCCGGGTCGGCCAGCGGGTTGCGGGTCAGGCTCTGCATGAGCGCCCCGGCCAGCCCGAGCGCCGCGCCGACGCCGATGCCGAGCAGCGTGCGCGGCACCCGGAGCTCCCTGATGACCGTGTGGTCGCTGGAGCCGTCGGGGGCGAGGAACGCGTCGAAGGCGGCCGTCAGCGGCATCGCCCGCGCGCCCAGCGCCACGCCGGCGAGGCCCACGAGGACTAACAGCCCGAGCGCCACCAGCAGCCCCGCGGCGAGCGTGACCTGCCGGCCGCGCCGCGGCGGCGGGTTCCCGCCCGCCTCGGTGGCAGGTTCGGTGTGCTCGGCCGGGCGCACCCGCCCCCCTCTCCTTACGGTCTGGCTTAGGCGAGGCTAATCTAAAGCCTCAGTACGAAGGCAAGCCTAACCTTAGGGAGTACTCATGTCGGGACCGGTCATGGCTCGGCGAGGTTTCCTCGCCGCGGCGGCGGGTCTGGCCGCCGCCGTCACGCTCGCCGCGTGCGGCGGCGCGGGCGGTACCGCGGCCGCACCGGAGGCGTCCTCCGCCCCGGCCGCCCAGCCGTGGACGTTCACCGACGACCGCGGCAAGAAGGTCGACCTCGACAAGACCCCCTCCAAGGTGGTCGCCCAGGTCGGCGCCGCCGCCGCGCTGTGGGACTTCGGCGTGCGCCCGGTCGGCGTGTTCGGCCCGCACAAGCTCCAGGACGGCAGCAAGGACCCGCAGGTCGGCAACGTCGACATCACCAAGGTCACGGGCCTGGGCAACGTGTGGGACGAGTTCAACGTCGAGCAGTACATCGCCCTGCAGCCCGACCTGCTGGTCAGCAGCATGTACGAGAACGGCACGCTCTGGTACGTGCCCGAGAAGTCCAAGGACACCATCGAGCAGGTCGCCCCCACGGTCGGCGTCATGCTCACCGGCAAGACCGCCACCGAGGTGATCGGCACGTACGAGAAGCTGGCCGCGTCGCTCGGCGCCGACATGGCGGGCGTGCCCGAGGCCAAGGCCCGCATGGAGGCCGCCACCAAGGAGCTGGCGGCGCTCAAGGACCTCAAGATCCTCATGATGTCGGGCGGCGCCGACCAGATGTGGGTGGTCAACCCGCCCGAGTACGCCGACATCCGCCACCTCATGGACAACGGCCTCGACATCGTGGTGCCAGGCAAGGTGGACGAGGGCGGCTTCTTCCAGACCCTCAGCTGGGAGAACGCCGACACCTACGACGCGGACGTGATCCTCTACGACACCCGCACGCAGGCGCTGAAGCCCGAGGAGATGATGAAGAAGCCGACCTTCGCCGAGCTCCCCGCGGTCAAGGCCGGCCAGCTCTACCCGTGGCGTGCCGAGGCCCCCTTCAGCTACCAGGGCTACGCCGACTTCCTGGAGGAGCTCGTGGCCAACCTGAAGAAGGCTAATAAGCTCCCTTGACCTCGACGATCTCGGCGAGGGGGAACTCCAGGTAGTCGCCCGCCTCCTCGCACCAGGCGTCGAGCGCCCCGTTGCGCAGCTCGCCGTGGCTGATGGTGGCGGTCAGGCCGTCGGTCAGCGTGATGCCGGCCCGCACGCCCCGGTCGACCACGAAGCCGAGCAGCGACTGCTGCGCCGTCGGCAGCCTGGTCGCCATCCGGCCGATCACCGCCCAGGTGCGGCCGTTGCGCTCGCCCGCCTCACGGCTCTCGGCGATGAGGCGGCGGGCGTGCTCGTGCGGGTCGGGCACCGGCTCGGCGATCATCGGCTCATCGGACGGCTGGGCGTCGGACAGCTCGGCCACCTGACCGCCCGGCAGCAGGATGAGCTTGCCGTTGCGGGGCTCCTCGGCGCGGGTGCGGCGGATGGCGATCTCGCCGGTGTCGGCGACGGGCACCGGCGCGTACCCCGCCTCGCGCAGCACCCCGAGCGTGCGCTCGGCGTCGGCGGAGGCGACCAGCACGGTCGGCGCGAGCAGCCGCAGCCCCAGCCGCGACAGCCGCCGGTGTGCGGCGATCTCGGCCAGCAGCGCGGGATCGGAGGCCTGCACCACGCAGCCGACCGTGGTCACCGTCACCTCGCCGTGGCGGCGGGCCACGTCGTGCACGAGGTACTCCAGCGGCTGCGGGACGGCGCCCACCCCCGACAGCTCGTCCAGCAGCTCGTCGGCGTCGTAGCCGCGGTCGAGGGCGCGGCGCACGCTCTCGGTGGTGAACCGCCACACCGAGGCAGCGCCCCGGGACTCGCGTTCGGCCACCCTGTCGAGCAGCTCGGCCAGCTCCGCCGACGGCGGCCCGGTCACCACCGCGGTCAGGTCGGGCCCGAACAGGGCGCTCCTGCGCACGCTGGCCAGCGCCCGGGTGGACGCCTCCACCAGCGCGGGGTCGTGCTCGACCAGCGGGGCCGCGTCGTCGCTCTCGCCGCCCGCCTTGGCCGCCAGCCCGGCCAGCGCCCGGCCGAGGTCGGTGAGCGCGTGGTTGGCCACCAGGCCGAGCAGCCGCGACTCGTCGATCACCGCGGAGGCGCACCGGTCGAGCAGGTCGCGGTCGACCAGCGGCGCGTGCCAGCGCACGTTGGCCACCAGGCTGTCGCGGTCGGCGAAGGCGGTGGCGGACGGCAGCCGCAGGAGCGCCGACAGCACGGCGTGACGGATGCGGGCCATCGCGGCGCCGCTCTGGTCGTCGCCCAGGACCGTGCCGTACCGTCCGTCGATCTTGCGGAGGGACGAGCGCTCCATGCGCCACCAGGCCGACAGCAGCACCCGCAGCCGGGCGGCGCCCTCGTCGAGCCGCCAGCGGTCGAACCGCTCGGTCGGCACCAGGCCGCCGGACTTCTCGTCCCACGCCAGCAGCCGCGCCACCGCGCAGATCTCCAGCAGCAGCCGGGTCTCGTCCTCGTCGCAGCCGGTCTCCTTGGCGACCCTGCGCACCTCGCGCACGCCCACGCCGCCGGTCTTGAGCAGCGGCAACGGCGCCTTGGACGTGTTGTCGAGCAGGGCCGCGCAGCGCTCCACGACGTGCGGCGCGGCCAGCGTCATCAGGTGGTCGACCTCCTCGGGGTCGACCGGGATCGTGGCCACCTCGGGCGCCCGCGGCGTGAACGGCGGATGGTAGCCGGGGCCGCGCCGGCCGAGCGCCACCTCGCGGGGCATCTCGGCGACGTTCCAGCTCGGCCGGTAGAGCAGGCCGTGGTCGGCCGCCCACTTCTCGGGCGTGCCGGGGGTGACGAACCTGCCGCCGTCGACCTCGCGTACGGGGCCGTGCCAGGCGAACTCGTCGAGCAGCGCGGCGGCTCCGGCGGGGGCGTGGCGCAGCAGCGCGGCCATGTGGCCGTCGTCGGCCAGCGCCTCGCCCACCCGCGCGACCGTGCGGCGCTTGCCGCCGTGGGAGGGCAGGCCCAGGTTGCCGGCCAGGGCGCGGAGCGTGTCGCCGCTGATCGTCCACGAGTTCAGGTAGTGGTCGAGCGGCTCGCCGAGGCCGAGCGGCGCGCTCCAGTAGCGGGTCACGGCCTCGGCCAGGTGGATCTCGCCGTCGGCCGAGGGACAGGCCAGCGCGTGGTCGTAGAGGTGGTCGAGCCACCGGTCCACCTCGGCGCGCGGCGCCCCGAGGAACCCGGCGAGCCGCTCGGCGGTCGGCCGGGTCAGGACCAGGCAGGCCTCGGCGAGCTGCAGGCAGGGGAGCGGCAGAACGCGCAGCGCCTCCATGACGGCGAAGCCGTTGCTCAGCCGCTGGGCCAGCGTGTCGAGCCGCCGCGGCCACGGCGCGGCGAGGGCGTCAGGCCGGTGCGTCAGGACGCGGGCGAGCCTGTCTTCGTCGAGGGTTCGTAGCCAGCCGAGCAGGTGATCGTCCATCGGTCAGCACTCTCATGGGGTCGCGCGTGGAACTCACCGTGAGCCATGACCATCCACGGTAGTGCAGATCACTCTCGGTCAGGAGAGGACCGCCCACACGATCTTCCCGTGGGGCGAGAGCGCGGACCAGCCCCAGCGAAGGCTCAGTGAGTCGACGATGTGGAGACCCAGGCCGCCGGTATCCAGGAGCCCAGAGTATCTCAGCGCGGGCACCGAGGACCCGGGATCGGCGAAGGCGCTGGCCACCAGGCGGCCGCGGCGCACCAGCGACATGTGCACGGGACCGAGCCCGCAGGGGTCGTCCGCGCGCAGGCCGTGCCGCAGCGCGTTCGTGGCCAGCTCGGAGACCACCAGCTCCATGTTCTCGGCCGGCTCGCTCAGGCCCCACGCGGCCAGCACCCCGGCGGCGTAGCTGCGCGCGCAGTGCACGGACGAGGCGGTGGGAGGGAGCACGAAGGTGGCGCTCGCGGACGGACCAGGCTCGAGGAGATCGCGCGCCGCCTCCGGCCACCAGCCGACAGGGGGCCACCAGTCGAACGTGGTCCACTGGCCGGCTGCCGTGGTGGATTGCACGTTGATCATTGTGCGGCAAACTCTCGTGCACTTGCAAGAGCGAATGCACGTGCAGACACGGTGTGCAAGCGCTACGGTTTCCCTTCAAAGGGTCAATCAGTGGGAAAGGGGATCTTGTCCGCGGCCCATGATCTTTCGGCCGTGAAGTGACAGACTGTGTGACAAGGAAACGACCAAGGAGCACCACGTGTCCATCGATCCGCCCGGTTCAGCTTCGACCGTTCGGCGCATCATGCTCGGTGCGAGCCTGCGGCGCCTGCGCGAGAAGCGCGGGCTCACGCGCGATCAGGCCGGATTCCACATCCGTGCCTCCGAGTCCAAGATCAGCCGTATGGAGCTCGGGCGCGTCGGTTTCAAGACACGTGATGTGGAGGACCTGCTCACGCTGTACGGCGTCATCGACAACGCCGAACGCCGTGCCCTTCTGGAGATGGTCCGAGAGGCCAACACCCCCGGCTGGTGGCAGAACTACTCGCAGGAGCTGCCGAACTGGTTCACCACCTACGTGGGGCTGGAAGAGGCCGCGAGCATGATCCGTACGTACGAGGTGCAGTTCGTGCCCGGCCTGTTGCAGACGGCCGCGTACGCACGATCAGTGATCCAGCTCGGAAATCCCGACATGTCAGCCGATCGGATAGAACGCCGTGTGCATCTGCGCATGCAACGGCAGGAGCGTTTCACCAAGAACGACGGGCCGCGCCTGTGGGCGGTCATCGACGAGGCGACGCTCAAGCGGATCATCGGCGGCCGGAAGGTCATGGCCGAGCAGCTCCGGCATCTGCTGGAGGTGGCGGCCCTCCCCAACATCACCCTTCAGGTGATGCCTTTCCGCTACGGCATGCACGCCGCCGAGGGGGGCGCGTTCAGCATCTTGCGGTTTCCCGAGTCCGACCTGTCGGACGTCGTCTACGTCGAACAGCTCTGGGGTGCCCTGTACCTGGACAAGCGCGAGGACATCGATCCGTACCTCACGGCCATGGAGCAGCTGTGCGTGGAGAGCACCACGCCGGGGGGCACCGTCGAGCTCATCGGCGGCCTTCTCAGAAAGATGTAGATGAATCAGACCTATAACGGCATGCCCGCCGGCGATCTGTCCGGCGTGGCGTGGCGCAAGAGCCGCTACAGCAACTCGCAGGGCAACTGCGTGGAGCTCGCGAAGCTCCCCGACGGTGGGATAGCGGTGCGCAACTCCCGCTTCCCCGACGGCCCCGCGCTGATCTACACCCGCGACGAGATCCGGGCTCTGGTGCTCGGAGTGAAGGACGGAGAATTCGACGGCCTGCTGGTGTAACGCGCTGTTAACCTCCGGCGGGCCCGCTTAACCGGGCCGCGCCGGAGGCGTAACGGCCCCACCGACTCCTCCGGGCAGGATCGGGTCATGCTCGACCAGACGACGCTCTACCCGATCGCCGACGACGTGCTGTTCGCGCCTGGCGGCAAGGTCGTGATCCGCACCTACGGCGTGGCGCCCGCGGCCTCCGGCGGCTCGGTCTCGTACCGGACCTGGGTGACCGGCATCAGGGACCATCCGCGCTACTGGCGCTGGGGCCACTTCGAGGACGCCACCCGCGGGCACCGCAGTGTCCTGGAGTGGCTGACCGGGCGCGGCCCGCAGCCTGGCCAGGCGCAAGCCTGAGCCGGTGCTGGTCAGACCCCGCCGACCGGCGCGTTCCAGGTCCTGATCACCGGTTCGCCGTGCTCGAAGGCCAGCCGCGAGTACGTGCCGGTGTCCAGCTTGAACAGCCGGCCGTCCGCCGGGGGCAGGCGCAGCCAGCGCGCGGTGAGCACGCGCAGCAGATGACCGTGCGCGACCACCGCCACCCGCCCGTGGACCCGCCGGCACCGCTCGATCACCCGGTCGGCGCGGGCGCCCACCTCGGCGGCGCTCTCGCCCGGGGTGCCGCCCGGTGGGACGCCGTCGCGCCACAGGTACCAGCCGGGCCGGTCCTTTCTGATGTCCGGGGTGGTGATGCCCTCATAGCCGCCGTAGTCCCACTCCCACAGATCCGGATCGACCTCGTACGAGCTGAGGCCGGCCAGGTCGGCGGTGCGGGTGGCGCGCCGCGCGGGCGAGACCACGACCAGCTCGGACGGGCTCTCCCCGAGCACCGGGATGAGCGCCTTGGCCTGCTCCTCGCCGCGCGGGGTCAGCGGCACGTCGGTCCGGCCGGTGTGCCTGCCCGTCCTGCTCCACTCCGTCTCGCCGTGGCGGAGCAACACCATCTCGTCCATGGGTCCATCATCCGCCACCCCGGCTTCAGGTGGCCGGGGTGCCCTGCTCGGACCGGCTCGCCCTGAGGAGCGGGACGGCCGCCGCCAGCACTCCAGCGGTGGCCGGCGCGGCGAGCCACGACCGTCCTGCGCCGGCCAGGGCGAGCAGGGTCTCGAGGACGGACCCCACGATCGCGGCCAGGGCGACGAGCATGAGCAGCGTGCCGCCCGAGCGGCCGAGCAGCCGGGGCGGCGTGATCGCCTGCCGGTGGCTGAGCAGGGCGATCGCCGCCGTCGCCGCGCCGGCCAGCGGCAGCGCCTGGCCGAGCACGTATCCGGCGGCCCCGGACGGGAACGCGAGCAGGAGCGCGAACGGCTGGGTCGCGAGGACGGCGAACCACGCCAGCCGGAGCGCGCCCACGCGGTGGTGCAGCACGACCGCGGCCGGCGCGCCCACCAGGGGCGGGGCCAGCATGGTGACGAGGTCCCACCCGTCCGCCAGCCCGTCCGGCCGCGGGGCGTCGATCAGCTGTTGCAGGGCCGCCAGCGCGACGAGATAGCCGGCGATCGCACGGAGCACCGGATGCCGGAGCGTGAACCGCACCCCGGCCACCGCCTCCGGCCACACCCCCTCCCTCGGCGGCGCCGGATCCTCGGGCACGTCCACGTACCGGAACAGCAGCGCCGAGACCGCGAACCCCACCGCCGGCACCACGAGCACGACCACGACGGCCGCCGTGGACGGCAGCCCCACGCTGACGGCGAAGCCGAACGTCCCCACCGACGCGATCCCGTACAGCCACGCGTTGACCGGGACGAACCGGTGCCGACCGGTCACCGCCGGCAGATAGGCCTCCAGCGCCAGCGCGCCCGTGACGGCCACCAGGGTGACGGCCCCGATCGCCAGCATGACGTGAGCCGTCGTGACGGCGCCGGCCAGGGCGGCGACCGCGAGCGAGCCGAGCGCGACCGCCCCCGCCACCCCCGACCAGACCAGCGCCGACCGGCGTGCCGCCCGGTCCACGAGCACCCCCATCGGCACCGGCAGCAGGAACGCCAGCAGCCCGGCCGGCAGGATCACCAGCCCCAGGGATTGGAAGCCTCCCTCGCCCAGGAACATGAGGGTGACACCGACCAGGCTCGCGTCGGCCCACAAGGCCATCTGGAGGACCGTGCCGCCCGCGACATAGCGGGCGAGCGGCCGGCTGGAAGTGATCATCACGGCATCCTCCCACCGAGGCCCTTCGAGTAGGGTCACGAATCGACTCATGATCGTGCGAAAGGGGATCGCGATGGAGCCGGTGGCGGTCGGTCTGGTCGGGGCGGGCCCGTGGGCGGAGATGGCGCACGCGCCGATGCTGGCCGCGGGCCCGCACACCAGGCTCGCCGGGGTCTGGGCGCGCAGGCCCGAGGCGGCCGCGCGGCTCGGCGCGCCCGTGTTCGAGCGGGTGGAGGAGCTGTTCGACGCGTGCGAGGCGGTCGCGTTCTGCGTGCCGCCCGCGGTCCAGGCCGAGCTGGCGGTACGTGCCGCGCGGGCGGGCAAGGCGCTGCTGCTGGAGAAGCCGCTCGGCGACTCCCTGGAGAGCGCGCGCCGGGTCGCCGACGCGGTCGCCGAGTCGGGCGTGCCGAGCCAGATGGTCCTCACCCTGCGGTACGCGGCCGGCACCCGGGCCTTCCTGGACCGGTGCCGGGAGATCGAGCCGTTCGGCGGGCACGCGGCCAACATCTCCGGCTCCCTCGTCGGCGACCACCCGTTCGCCACCCCGTGGCGGCTGGAACGCGGGGCGCTGCTCGACGCGGGGCCGCACATGGTGGACCTGATGGACGCCGCGCTCGGCCGGATCACCGGGGTGCGCGCGCACGGCGACCCGCTGCGCTGGGCGGGGCTGCTGCTGGAGCACGAGGGCGGCGCGGTCAGCGAGGTGTCGCTGAGCCAGGCCGCCGTCGGCGACCTGCCGCCCGCGAGCGTGGCCGTGTACGGCGGGAAGGGCGTCGCGGTGCTCGGGTCCGGCGGCGGCGACGCGTTGCCCCGGGTGGCCGAGGAGTTCGCCAGGACGGTGCGGCAGGGCGGCGGCCACCCGCTCGACGCCGCGCGCGGCCTCCGCGTCCAGGAGGTGCTCGAAGAAGCGGAATCACAGCTCCGTACCCCTTGACGCGGGCGCCTCCAGGAGGATTGATAGCGTTTGTCCGACGCGCAGTGCTGCAGCGAAGTCCGGTGCGAGTCCGGCGCTGTCCCGCAACTGTCATAGCCAGGTCGCCTGCCTCTGCGTGACGTCATCAACCCTCGTGGAAAAGGGTGATCCGTCGCTCATCGCGGGTCTCTCGGTTCCGACAGTGTGAAAGGACTACTCGTGAGGCCCGTACGCAAGGCGCTCGCGGGCGCGCTGCTGGGAACGCTCGTCCTGGCCGCATGCGGCCAGACCGGCACGACAGCCACCTCCGCCCCCGCCACCAGCCAGCCCTCCTCCAGTCAGCCCGCCTCCAGCCAGGCCGGCGCCGGCTTCCCCGTGACGGTGGAGGCCGCCAACGGCGAGATCACCATCGAGAAGAAGCCGGAGCGGATCGTCTCCCTGTCGGCCGCCCACACCGAGACGCTGTTCGCCATCGGCGCCGGCCCCCAGGTGATCGCCGTCGACGACCAGTCGAACTACCCGCCCGAGGCCCCCAGGACCGACCTGTCGGGCTTCAAGCCGAACGTCGAGGCCATCGTCGCCCAGAAGCCCGACCTGGTCGTGGTCTCCGACGACATGGACCAGGTGATCGCCGGGCTGGCCAAGCTGAACGTCCCCGTGCTGTGGGAGCCGTCCGCCAAGACCCTCGACGAGGCGTACGACGAGATCACCGACCTCGGCGCGGCCACCGGCAACCTGGAGAAGGCCGAGGAGGTGGTCACCACCATGCGGACCACCCTGGACCAGCTCGCCGCCGACGCCCCCAAGGGCAAGGGCCTGACCTACTACCACGAGCTCGACCAGACCCCCTACGCGGCCACGTCCACGACCTTCATCGGCCAGATCTACGCCCTCTTCGGCCTCACCAACATCGCCGACAAGGCCCCGGACGCGGCGGGCGGCTACCCCAAGCTGTCCACCGAGTTCATCGCCCAGGCCGACCCCGACCTGATCTTCCTGGCGGACGTGAAGTGCTGCCAGCAGAACAAGGAGGCGCTCGCCAAGAGGCCCGGCTGGAAGAACCTGTCCGCCGTCAAGAACGACCTGGTGATCGAGCTCGACGACGACATCGCCTCCCGCTGGGGGCCGCGCGTCGCCGACCTGGCGCGGACCGTCGGCGACGCGGTCGCGAAGGCGGCCTCCGAATAGTGCTCGCCGAGCAGGCCACCGGGAGGACCGAAGGGCGGGACCCGGTGGCGCACGTCAAGCCCGCCAGAGCCCGGCCGGTGTGGCTGGCCGGGGCGCTGGCGCTGCTGGCCGTCGTCATGATCGCCGGCCTGCTGGGCGGCGCCGCCGACATCGCGCCCTGGCAGGTCGTCCTCCAGGTGGCCGACTGGCTGCCATTCGTGTCGGCCGACGCCGGGCTGACGCCAGTCGAGCAGGGGCTGCTGTACGAACTGCGGCTGCCCAGGGTGCTGCTGGCGGCCGTGGTCGGCGGGCTGCTGGCCATGGCCGGGGCCGGCTACCAGGGCGTCTTCCGCAACCCGCTGGCCGACCCGTACCTGCTGGGCGCCGCGGCCGGAGCCGGGCTGACCACGACCGTGGCCGTCGTGCTGCTGCCGGGGTCCGCGCTCACCACCCCCGTCGCGGCGTTCGCGGGCGCGGTCGGCGGCGTGTTCCTCGCCTACGGGCTGGGCAGCGCCGCCGGCCGGACCGGTGGCACGGCCACGCTGGTGCTGGCCGGGGTGGCCGTCACCTCGTTCCTCACCGCGATCCAGACGTTCGTGCAGCAGCTCGGGGTGGAGGAGCTGCGGCGCGTCTACTCCTGGATCCTGGGCGACGTCGGCGGCGGCTGGGAGCAGGTCCGGCTCGTGCTGCCGTACGCGGTCGTCGCCGCGGCGGTGCTGCTGGCGCACGGGCGGATGCTCGACGTGCTGGCCGTCGGCGACGAGGAGGCCGGGGCGCTCGGCGTGCGGGCCACCCGGGTCAGGTTCGTGGTGCTGCTGGCCGCCTCCCTGGCCACGGCCGCGGCGGTGGCGGTGAGCGGGCTCATCGGGTTCGTCGGCATCGTCGTGCCGCACGCGGTGCGCCGACTGGCCGGCGGCTCCTACCGCAGCGTGCTGCCGCTGTCGCTGATCGGCGGCGCCGCGTTCCTGGTCCTCGCCGACCTGCTCGCGCGCACCGTCATCGCCCCCGCCGAGCTGCCGATCGGAGTCGTCACCATGTTCGTGGGCGCGCCGTTCTTCGTGGCCGTGCTGCGCATGACGCGGGGGACCGCCACATGATCCGGGTCAAGGAGCTGTCGGTACGGCTCGGCGGCCGCGAGGTGCTCGACGGGGTGGACGTCGACGTGTCGCGGGGCGAGTGGCTCGCGGTCGTCGGGCCCAACGGCGCCGGCAAGTCCACGCTGCTGAAGGCCGTCATGGGCGTGCTCGCCCACCGGGGCGAGGTGGTCCTCGACGACCGGCGGGGGAGCGGGCTCAAGCCGCGCGAGCGGGCCCGGCTGGTCGCCTACGCGCCGCAGACCCCCGCGCTGCCGCCCGACATGACGGTCTTCGACTACGCGCTGCTCGGCCGTACCCCGTACATCCCGTACTTCGGGCGGGAGAGCCGCAGGGACCGGGAGATCATCGCGGGCGTGCTGGCGCGGCTGGGACTGACCGGGTTCGCCGCCCGCAGGGTCGGCGAGCTGTCCGGCGGCGAGCGGCAGCGGGTGGTGCTCGCCCGGGCGCTCGCCCAGCAGGCGCCGGTGCTGCTGCTCGACGAGCCCACCACCGCGCTCGACCTCGGGCACCAGCAGCAGGTGCTGGAGCTGGTGGACCGGCTGAGGACCGCCGACGGCCTCACCGTGATCACCACGCTGCATGACCTGACCCTGGCCGGCCAGTACGCCGACACGCTCCTGCTGCTGGCAGGCGGCCGGTCCGTGGCCCGGGGCAGGCCGGCCGAGGTGCTCACCGGCGCCCTGGTCGGCGAGCACTTCGACGCCCGTGTCATGATCGAGCCGGGCCCCGGCGGGCGGCCCGTCGTACACCTGGTCAGGGGAGAGACGTGAAGCTCGGCTACCGCGTCGAGGACGGCGACCGGCTCGGGTCGCTGCTGTGGGAGTTCGGGCCGGGCTGGCGGATGATCTCCTCGGCGATGCTCGGCGGCGGCATCGGGCCGCGCACATGGGTGCTCAACGCCCAGGTCGTGGCCGGCTACGCGCGCATGGACCCGGTCGACCACCTGGCCGGGCTGGGGCCGGGCGGCGACGGCGTCGGCATGATGACGGCGGCCTCCGTCGACCGCTACACCAGCGCCGCCGACGGCGGGGCCGAGGCGGTGGCCACGGTCGGGTTACGCGTCCCGACCTGGGCGGCGGCCCCCGAAGGCGCGGCCGACCCGGAGCTGGCCCCGATGGTCGGCACCGTCAACATCGTCGCCACGCTGCCGGTGGCGATGACGGACGCCGCCCTGGTCAACGCCGTCATGACGATGACCGAGGCCAAGACGCAGGCCCTGCTGGAGGCGGGCTACCCGTGCACCGGCACCGCCTCGGACGCGGTCTGCCTCGCCGTGCCGGACTCCGGCCCGCAGGAGTTGTTCTGCGGGCCCCGCTCCGAGTGGGGCGCCCGGCTGGCCCGCGCCGTCCACGCCGCCGTCAGGCAGGGCGCGGTGTCGTGGCGTCCCGGTTACCGGAAGCCGGGGACCGAACTGAGTTGATCTTGAACAAGGTGTAACGCCGCCCGGCTTTCGCGCGATAGGGCCACGTGAGGGGTTCATGCGTCGGGGGAAGTACTGCAACCGCTTCGTCACACGCGGATCTATTGACTTACGACAGGTGATTGGGACCCTTGTTCTGACCCTTCGTGCGGGAGCGGTGATGGCGCGTCTCACAGTGCTGGCGGGCGGTGTCGTGGTGACGGTCGCCCTGCTCGCCATACCCGCGACGGCCCACGAGCATCCCAGCGGCATCACCGATCTGGTGACCCCCGCCGTGGTGCGCGTCGAGGCGGTCTCCCACGTCGAGATCACGCTCCTCGACCACGTCAGCCAGCTGCGTCACGTGGAGCGTTCCTACGATTTCCCCATCGGCCAGGGCACCGGCATCGTCGTCAACCCCGACGGCGCGATCGTCGCGCTCACCAGCGTGGTCAAGACCGACGACGAGGACGTCGCCGTAAGGGCGGCCAACAAGGTGTTCGCCGAGCACCACGACGTGAAGGTCCCGCAGGACGACAAGCGCCACTCGGTGGACGACGACCCGATACTCGACCGCCACCTCAAGGACTGCTACCCGCCGAAGAGGTCCACCGCGACCTGCATCATCGACGTCACCACCGACATCACGATCTTCCCGAACGTCTCGCCCGCCGACACCGACGGCTTCAAGGCCGAGCTGGTGCGGGCCGGTTCCGGCCCCGACGCCCCGGCCGTGCTGATGCCCGTCGCCCGCGCCGTCGGCAGCGTCGGCATGCCCACCGCCCCGCTCGCCGAGCAGGTGCCCGACCAGCAGGGCGCGCCCACCAGCGTGGCCGGCTTCCTCGGCCGACCCGGCCCCGACGTGCAGACCACCGTCGAGATCGCCCACCTGGGCAAGGGCGGCGGCGCCGGCGAGAAGGGCCGGCCGTTCGGCGACCCGGACAAGAAGGTCGACGAGCCCGCCAAGCTGGGCGGCCTGGCCGACCGCGGCCTGGCCGGCGCCCCCGTCATCGGCGACAAGGACGGCCACGTCGTGGGGCTGCTCATCGGCGGCGGCAAAGAAGCCAAGATGATCGGCGTACGGGAGATCACCTCGACCCTGTCGAAGGCCGGCATCGCGGCGCGCAGGGGAGCGATCGACGCCGCCTTCGAGGCGGCGCTGACCCGCTACCACACCAAGTACTACACCGAGGCCGCGCCGGGCTTCCAGCGCGTCCTGGAGCTCTACCCGGGCAACGTGGTGGCCGCCGACCTGCTCAAGGTCGCGCTCGCCAAGCGGGGCGGCCCGGAGGACGAGGGCACCAAGCGGACGGTCGCGCCGGCCTCCTCCGGCCTGCCGCTGTGGCCGTTCATCGTCGCGGCGAGCGTGCTGTTCCTCGCCGCGACCGTGGGCGCGTTCCTGCTGTGGCGGCGCCACCGGGCCGGAGACCGGGCCGACGACCACGGGCAGGCCCCGCCGCTCGTCCCCCCGCAGCAGGCATACGACGAGGGCGCCGACCAGACGGTGATGGTGCGCAGATCGCCGCAGTTCACGGCGGTCCCGCAGCAGCAGCAGCAGGTGCTGACCGCGCAGGAGTCCTCGGTCAAGTTCTGCACGGCCTGCGGCATGCGGCTCGGCCAGGCGCACCGGTTCTGCGGCTACTGTGGCCAGCCCATCGAGACGTCGTGATGCACGTGAACGACAGGGCGCTCATCGGTCAGGAGGTGGCCGGCTACTACGTCGAGGACATCATCGGCAAGGGCGGCATGGCCGTCGTCTACCTGGCGCTGGACCCGAGGCTGAGCCGCCGCGTCGCCCTGAAGATCCTCAACCCGGTGCTGAGCGTCGACGACCGGTTCCGCCAGCGGTTCATCCTGGAGTCCCGCACGGTCGCCAGCATCGAGCACCCCAACATCATCCCCATCTACGAGGCCAACGCCGACGCCGACGGCGTCCTCTACATCGCGATGCGCTACGTCGACGGGCTCGACCTGCGCCGGCTCATCTACGACCGGGGTCCGCTGCCGCTCGACCAGGGCACCAGGATCTTCGCCCAGGTGGCCGCCGCCCTCGACACCGCGCACGCGCACGACCTGATCCACCGCGACGTGAAACCGGCCAACATCCTGCTGGCCGCCGACCATGTCTACCTCACCGACTTCGGCATCACCAAGCACCGCACGTCGATCTCCGGGCTGACGCAGACCGACCAGTTCATCGGCACGCCCCGCTACATGTCGCCCGAGCAGATCAACAAGGAGCACATCGACGGCCGGGCCGACCAGTACGCCCTGGCGTGCGTGGTGTACGAAGGGCTGTCGGGGCGGCTGCCGTTCCAGCGCGACAACGACATCGCGCTGCTGTGGGCGCACCTGGCCGAGCAGCCGGTGCCGCTGACGCAGCTGCGGCCTGAGCTGCCGCTGGAGGTCGACGGGGTGATGATGCGGGCCCTGGCCAAGGCGCCCGAGCAGCGCTTCCCGTCCTGCGCGGCGTTCATCGTGGCGCTGCGCGAGGCGATCACCGGCTCGCCCGCCGACTCGGGCGCCTTCACCGGCCCCCGCACCGGCCCTCGCACCGGCCCGGGCACCGGCTACGGCTCCGGTCCGCATTCCGGTCCCCATTCCGGCCCGCATTCCGGTCCCCATTCCGGCCCGCATTCCGGTCCCCATTCCGGCCCGCATTCCGGTCCCCATTCCGGTCCCCATTCCGGCCCGCACTCCGGCCCGCACTCCGGTCCGCACTCGGGCGCGCGGCCCGTCGGCGTCGGCCCCGGTCCGGGCGCGCACTATGGTCCCGGTCCTGGTTCCGGTCCGCACTCCGGTCCCGGCACGGGTCCCGGTTCCGGCCCGCACTCCGGTCCCCATCCCGGCTCTCCGTACGGTTACGGGGAAGGGCCGCACACCGGACCCGGCAGCAGCGGGCCGGCGACGGGCCCGGGGACCGGCGTGTCCGCGCGCCCCGCACGCCGCCCCGGCAGGCTGCCCATCGTCGCGGCCACCCTCACCGCGGCGGTCGCCGCGCTGGCGCTGGTCGTGATGATCGTCTTCATGCAGCGCGGCGAGTCGTGGACGCGTTTCCAGGACACCGCCGCCGCCCCGGTCACGTTCGAGTACCCGGCCGGCTGGACCGCCCGCACGCACGCCGACCTGTTCGCGATCGCCTCGCCGCGGGCCGCCGAGTTCGAGTCGATGTTCGTCTCCGGCGCCAGCGCCGACTGGTCGCAGGTGAACAAGGTCATCACCGGCGACCCGGAGAACGCCGTGGGCGTGTACGTCCAGGTGTCCGACACGCTCGACCCGGGCGCCTCCCGTGAAGAGATGAAGGCCATGATGGAGGGCCTGCTGCCGGGCGAGGTCCAGGTGACGGCCCCGGTGCCCGACCGGGCGGGCAACAGCGACGCGACCCGCTACGACGGCACCCTGCGCGACCGCAACAGCGGCAACCAGCTGGGCTTCGTCAGCTACGTCATCGCCCACCGCCCCAAGCCGGTCCTGGTCCTGTACTTCTGCGCGCAGCACCGCTGCGACGACGAGACCCAGGTGCGGGTGCGTCAGAGCGTGCAGGTCTCCTGACCATCCGCTTGCACCTGACTTGCGTACGGCTTGACCTGCCTGTTCGGCGCCTGTTCACGAGCCCTCGCGACCTTTACCCTTCGGAAGCTGTGGGCATCAAAATCGTGATCGTGGACGACCAGGCGATGGTCAGGGCAGGGCTGCGCATGGTCGTGGAGAGCGACCCGGGCATGGAGGTCGTCGGCGAGGCCGCCGACGGCCGTGAGGCCATCGCCGTGGCCCGGCGCGTCAGGCCGGACATCGTGCTGATGGACATCTCCATGCCGCGCCTCGACGGGCTGAGCGCGACCAGGGAACTGCTCGAAACCCCGTCGCCGCCGAAGGTCATCACGCTGACGACGTTCGACACCGACGAGAACCTGTGGGCGGCGCTGCGCGCCGGCACCAGCGGGTTCCTGCTGAAGGTGTCGCCGCCGGAGCAGCTCATCGAGGCCATCCGCATCGTGCACGCCGGTGACGCGCTGCTCGACCCGGCCGTTACCAGCCGGGTGATCGCCTCGTTCGCGGGCCGGTCGGAGCCGACGCCGTCGCCCAGGCTGTCGGAGCTGACGCCGCGCGAGCTGGAGGTGCTGCGCCTGCTCGCCCGCGGGCTCACCAACGCCGAGATCGCCGGGCAGCTGTACGTGGGCGAGGCCACGGTCAAGACGCACGTGGCGCGGGTGCTCATGAAGCTGGCCCTGCGCGACCGGGCGCAGGCGGTCGTGTTCGCGTACGAGTCGGGCGTGGTGCGGCCCGGCACCGCGGCCTGATCTCAGCATGCGAGAGGGTTTGGCGGGGGATTCGGGTCGTATGTGTATATTTTTCGTCATAAGGCGGTAGCGACAGGAGATATTTCATGCACGCGTTCCCCAGGGTGCTGTTCGACGAGGCCCACAGCGAGTCGTGGACCATCCGGCGCGAGATCGCCGAGGCCGTGAACCCCGCACACCCCGACGACTCCAGCTACGCCCGCGCCGCCGAGCTGCTGCGCCACCTCGGCCACACGGTGACCGCCCACGCCGAGGGCCCGCTCGACCCTGGAACGCTCCGCGACCACGACGTGCTGGTCATCGCCCACCCGGCGGGCGAGCGCTGGGAGCGCACCACCGGCGGGGGCGGCCCGCTGCTCTCCCCGCGGGAGCTGGACGCCGTGCGTGACTTCGTCGCCGAGGGCGGCGGGCTCGTCGTGCTGGCCGAGGAGGAGCAGGACAAGTACGGCAACAACCTGGCCGAGCTGCTCGCCCGCTTCGGCGTGACCGTCCAGCACACCACCGTGCGCGACCCGCGCCACGCCCACCGCGGCGTCGCCTCCTGGGTCGTCGCCCCGCCCGCCACCGGCGACGGGCTGCTCGCCGGGGTCAAGGCCGCCTGCTTCTACCGCTCCGGCGTGCTAGCGGCCGAGGACGCCACCGTCCTGTTCGCCACTTCCCCTGACGCGGACCCGGCGGGCGCGCCGCTGGCCGTGGCGCTCCCGTACGGGCAGGGCAGGGTCGTGGTGTTCGCCGACTCCGACCTGTTCGGCGACGACTCCATCGACGACTACGACCACCGCACGCTGTGGGGCAACGTCATCACCTGGGCCGCCCGCGTGCCGGCCGACGCGCCGGCCGACGCGGCCGGGTCCGGTCCCAAGGCCGCGCTGTTCGGCGAGCTCAAGGCCCTGGTCGAGGAGCTGCGGCCGCTCCAGGTCAAGGACGGATCGGTGCCGGAGGAGAAGGGCCGGGCCAAGGAGCTGGTCGCCGCCGTCGCCGCCAAGGTGGGCGAGCTGGCGCCGCACTTCCCGCACGACGCCGCGTACCTCGAAGCCGTCCAGGACGACCTCGCCCGGTGGGCCGGGCAGGACCTCGGCGTGCCCGACTTCCTCGCCTCGCTCGACCGGTTCCACCCCGACACCCAGCGCGTCGACGGCCTCGAACACCTCGTCGTGTTCCCCATGTACACCCAGAACGGCAACCCCGACCGCAACCTGGAGGCCGTCTGGATCCGTACGATCTGGCCGGACTGGCTGGCCGAGCTGGAGGCCGGCGGCTACGACAACCCCATGTTCGTGCCGATCGCGTTCGAGGACTTCACCTCCGGCTACGACACCCACTCGGCCGTGCTCTTCCCCGAGACGGTCGCGGTCCGGCAGGCGCCCGCCCGCTTCACCTGGGGCGGCATCTTCGCCGACCGCGAGTCCGCCCGGTTCCGCCGGGTGTCCAGGGCCGCCGTCGACACGCTCAAGCTCGACCTGCCGCCGGACGCCGCCCGCCTGCTCGCCTCGCAGCGGCTCGCCCAGGACACGTTCGTGCTGTGGGACCTCGTGCACGACCGCACCCACAGCCACGGCGACCTGCCGTTCGACCCGTTCATGATCAAGCAGCGGATGCCGTACTGGCTGTACGCGCTGGAGGAGCTGCGCTGCGACCTGACCGCGTTCGGCGAGGCCGTCAAGCTGGAGCGGCGGGGCGTGCCGCACGCCCGGTACGTCCAGCACGCGATCCTGTTCGACCGGCTGTTCCGGTTCCCGATCACCGGCCCCCGGGTGCGCAACTACGACGGGCTCGGCGGCCAGCTGCTCTTCGCCTACCTGCACCGCAACGACATCGTGCGATGGACCGACAACCGCCTGTCCGTCGACTGGGACCGGGTCGCCGGCGGCGTCGCCGACCTGCGCGGCGAGGTGGAGAAGCTCTACCGCGACAGCATCGACCGCTCCAAGGTCGCCCACTGGCTGGCCGCGCACGAGCTGGTGAGCGCCTACGTCGCGCCCGACCCGTCCTCCCTCTGGGCCAGGGGCGCCGACGCGCTGCCGGCCGAGCAGAAGGCGAAGGTGGACGCGGTGCTCCCCGACGAGTTCCCCCTGAGCATGTTCTACGAGGCGCTGCGCCGTAAGCTGGCCGATGTGGTCGAGTCGACGAGGGGGATCAGGGCATGATCATTCTGGTCACGGGGGCCGCCGGCCCCACCGGCGCCGCCGTCCGCGAACACTTCGCCAAGCAGGGCCACACCGTGATCGGCGTCGACAAGCATGACGTCGACCTGCTCGACCGCGCCGCCGTCGAGGCCCTCGCCGCCCGCGTCGAGGCCGAGCACGGCCACGTCGACGGCGTCGTCCACCTCGTCGGCGGCTGGCGCGGCGCGTCCACCTTCGCCGAGATCGACCTCGCCGACTGGGACACGCTGCACGACCTGCTCGTCCGCACCCTCCAGCACGTCTCGCTGGCCTTCGAGCCGCTCCTGCGCAAGAGCGCGAACGGCCGGTTCGTGATCGTCTCCGCGAAGGCCGCCCAGCGTCCCACCGCCGGCGGCGCCCCGTACGCCGCGGCCAAGGCCGCCGCCGAGGCGTGGACCCTCTCGCTCGCCGACGCGCTGCGCGACACCTCGTCCGCGGCCGTCATCCTCGTCGTCAAGGCCCTGGTCAACGACGCCATGCGGGCGGCCAAGCCGAAGGCGGCGTTCGCCGGGTTCACCGACGTGCGCGACCTCGCCGAGGCGATCGGCCGCCTCTACGACCAGCCCGCCACCCAGCTCAACGGCACCAGATTGGACCTCACCACGTGACCGTCCGGCACGACCCCCGGCTCAAGGGCTTCGCCAGCGACAACTACGCCGGAGTGCACCCGGAGATCCTCCAGGCCATCGCCGACGCCAACGGGGGCCACCAGACCTCCTACGGCGACGACGTCTACACCGAGGCGCTGCAGGAGGTCTTCCGGCGACACTTCGGCGACACGGCGCGGGCCTGGCCGGTCTTCAACGGCACCGCCGCCAACGTCGTCTCGCTGCGCGCGATGACCGCCCACTGGGAGGCGGTCGTCTGCGCCGAGACCGCCCACATCAACACCGACGAGGGCGGCGCCCCCGAGGTCGCCGGCGGCATCAAGCTGCTGACCGTCCCCACGCCCGACGGCAAGCTCACCCCCGAGCTGATCGACCGGCAGGCGTGGGGGTTCGGCGACGTGCACCGCGCCCAGCCCAAGGTGGTGTCCATCTCCAACACCACCGAGCTCGGCACCGTCTACACCCCCGGCGAGATCGCCGCGATCTGCGCGCACGCGCACGACCTCGGCCTGCTCGTCCACCTCGACGGCTCCCGCCTCACCAACGCCGCCGCCGCGCTCGACGTGCCGCTGCGGGCGCTCACCACCGACGCCGGCGTCGACGTGCTCTCCTTCGGCGGCACGAAGATCGGGCTGCTGTACGGGGAAGCGGTCGTGGTGCTCAACCCCGGGGCGGCCACCGGCGTCGACTACATCCGCAAGACGTTCATGCAGCTGTCGTCCAAGATGCGGTTCGTCTCGGCGCAGTTCGAGGCGCTGCTCACGGACGACCTGTGGCTGCGCAACGCGCGCCGGGCCAACGCCATGGGACGGCGGCTCGCCGAGGCCGTCAGGGACCTGCCCGGCGTCGAGGTGCCGCGCCCGGTCGAGGCCAACGCGGTCTTCGCGATCCTGCCGAAGGACGTCACCGCCCGGCTGCAGAAGCGCTTCCGCTTCTACACCTGGGACGAGTCCACCGGCGAGGTGCGCTGGATGTGCGCCTGGGACACCACCGAGGACGACGTCGACGCCTTCGCCGCCGCACTCGCGGAGGAACTCGGCGCCTGAGCCCGGGGACGGCACGTCAGCGGAGCGCGAGGCGGGCGGCCTGCCAGCCGCCCACCCCGTGCACGCCGGGCCCCGGCGGGGTCGAGGCCGAGCAGAGGAACACCCCCCGCAGCGGGGTGCGCCAGGGCGCGGGCGACCACACCGGCCGCTTCAGGAACTGCCCCAGGCTCGCCAGCCCGCCGCCGATGTCGCCGCCGACCAGGTTGGGGTTGGCCGCCTCCAGCTCGGCCGGCCCCATCGCGTGACGGGCCAGCACCCGCTCGCGGAAGCCCGGCGCGTACCGCTCGATCTGCGCCTCGATCGGGCCTGTCATGTCCACGGTCGAGCCGTTGGGGACATGACAGTAGGCCCACAGCGTGTGCCCGCCCCGCGTCGGATCCGCCGCGTACGGCTGCACCAGCAGCACGTACGGCCTGGGGGAGTGGCGGCCGGCGGCCGTCTCCGCCTCGCTCAGCGCGATCTCCTCCATCGTGCCGCCCAGATGGACGGTGCCCGCCCCCGCCACCGCCGGGTCGCGCCACGGCACCGGCCCGTCGAGCGCCCAGTCCAGCTTGAACACCCCCGGCCCGTGGCGGAACCGGGCCAGCCGGTCACGGTAAGCAGGCGGCAGGTCGGCCATCTTGAGGAACTGGCGCGGCGACACGTCGAGCACCACCGTCTCCGCGTCGAGCTCGGCCAGCCGCCGCACCCGGTGGCCGGTCACCGCCTCGCCGCCCAGCTCGCGCAGCCGCGCCACCAGGGCGTCGGCCAGCCGCTGCGAGCCGCCCCGCACCACCGGCCAGCCCACCAGGTGGGCCGTGGCCGCGAGCATGAGCCCGTAGCCGCTCGTGATCGGCGCCCGCAGGTCGAGCAGGGAGTGCGCGGCCATGCCCGCCAGCACCGCGCGCCCTTCCACGGTGCGGAACGCCAGCCGCCCCAGCGTCGTCGCGGGCAGCGCCGCCGCCGCGCCGAACCGGGCCGCCGCGGCCAGCGCGGACGGCCGCGCCAGCCCCGCCGGCCACGGCCCGAGCGGTCGCAGCAGCAGGTCCACCAGCGGGAACCCGGCTCTCGCCGCCGCTCCCGCCGTCGCCCGCCACGCCGCCGCGTCGCGTCCCAGCCCCGCCGCGGTACGGCCGGCGTCACGGTGCACGAGCACGGCGGGACGGTCGTCCAGCGGGTGGGCGGCGGGCAGCGGCGGGTGGGCGTACTCGACGCCCTTCAGCTTCAGGTCGCGCAGGGCGGGGGAGGCCAGCGCCATCGCCATCACGGTCGCGCCCACGTCGTGGACCAGGCCCGGCAGCGTCAGCTCCGCCGACCGCAGCCCGCCGCCGAACGCGTCGGCCGCCTCCAGCAGCAGCACCCGCCGCCCGGCCTCGGCCAGCTTGACCGCCGCGACCAGCCCGTTCGGCCCCGACCCCACCACGACCGCGTCAACGCTCACCCGCCCGCCCCCCGCTCATCGGACCCGAGTCCCCTGCCGTGTTCAGGTACCCCGAAGCGGGGCCCGCGAGAGGTCAGTCGAGGATCGAGGGGAACGGCTGCGCGTCGCGGTGGCGGAGCATGTCGGTCATCAGCTTGATCTCGCCCTGCTGCCCGGTGACGATCTTGCGGGCCATGCCGGTCACCTCGTCCCGGCCGGACAGCCGGAGCACGCCTTCGGCCATCTCCACCCCGCCCTCGTGATGGCGGATCATCAGCTGCAGGAACAGCACCTCGGCCTCGGTGCCCTCCAGCTCGCGGAGCTTGGCCAGCTCCTCGGCGGACGCCATGCCGGGCATCGGATCTCCGGGCCGCGCCGAGGAGGCGTGGGCGTGGCCGCTCATCCACGCCATCGACCGCATGTCGGTCGCCTGCGTCAGGCCCCACTGCTGCAGCCAGCCCAGGAACATGCCGCGCTGGTTGGCCTGGGTGTTGATGATGTCGAACGCCAGGGACCTGATCTCCCGGGACTGGCTCTTGTCCCTGATGGTGAACGACATGTCGACGGCCTGGGCGTGATGGGTCGCCATGTCGCGGGCGAAACCGGCCTCGGCGGAGTTGTCGCCGGGGGTGCCCCGGCCGCCGAAGAGGAGCAGCGCCGCCGCCGCGACGAGAACCAGCACGGCGACGACGGCGAACATTGAGTTACGAGCGGGCTTTTCCATGGCGTTGTCCAGCGTACCCATCGCCACGCGCGGGTCGTGATCGGACGCTTACAACGCTCTTATTCTCCGCATACGCCCGGAGGGCATAAAGTGACCCCTGTTGGTTCGCCGATGGAGGAACGATGACAAAGGAGAAGGCGCAGGCGCGGCGGGAGCATCTGCAGAGGATGCGCGCCGAGCAGCAGCGCAAAGAACGCCGCACCGCATTCCTGATGTGGGGGACAGGCGGTCTGGTCATCGTCCTGCTCGTCGGTGTGGTGGGCTTCTACCTGGTGAAGCAGGCGCGCGAGACGTCGCTCGACGCCGTGGTGAGCGTCAAGTACGACGGTGGCCAGCATGTCTGGAACAAGGTCGCGTACAAGGAGACCCCGCCCGTGGGCGGTGAGCACAACAACTACTGGCAGCAGTGCGACATCTACGACAAGCCCATCCACAGCGAGCACGCCGTCCACTCGCTGGAGCACGGCGCGGTCTGGATCACCTACCGTCCCGACCTGCCCGCCGACCAGATCGCGAAGCTGAAGGACGTGGCCACCAGCACCGGTCAGCAGGACTACATGCTGATGAGCCCGTTCGAGGGACTCCCGGCGCCGATCGTGGCCAGCACCTGGAACCACCAGCACAAGTTCGACAACCCTGACGACCCGAAGCTGGGCGCGTTCATCAAGCGCTACCAGAACGGCGCGGACACGCCCGAGCCGGGCGCGACCTGCGGCGGCCCCGACGCCATCGTCACCACCGCCGACCAGGCCCCCCTCCCGCCGGAGCCCACGGGCCAGAGCCAGACCCCGATGGACACGGCCTCTCCGCAGCCGTCGCAGTCCCAGCAGTAACCCGATCCTCCCGAAAGGCCCGGCCTCGACCGCCGGGCCTTTCGCGTTGCAGGATGGGCGGGTGATCCGGTTCGACGTGGTGACGCTGATCCGGGCGGCTCCCCGCCGGGTGTTCGAGGAGTCGCTGTCCGTGGAGGCCCACATGGCGTCCATGGCGGGCTCGGGGGAGCGGGCCGTGGACGGGGTGACGTCGGGGCGGATGGGCCCCGGCGACCAGGTCACGTGGCGGGCCAGGCACTTCGGGGTCGCGTGGCGGATGACCTCGGTGATCAGCGCCTACGACGCTCCCGTGTTCTTCGTGGACGAGCAGGTCGCCGGGCCGTTCCGGAGGTGGCGGCACGAGCACCGCTTCGCCGACGACGGCGGCGGGGGCACGGTCATGCGTGACGCGGTGGAGTTCGCGGCGCCGCTGGGCGTCCTCGGGCGGGTGGCCGAGGCGGTGGTGCTGGGGCGCTACATGGAGGCGCTGATCGTGCGGCGCAACGCGCATCTGAAGGCGCTGCTGGAGGCTAGCTGAGCACCTCCTGCGGGGGCGTCCACTCCAGGCGGTGCGCCTGCGCGACCGGGCGGCTGGTCAGGTGGCCCTCGTGGGTGCTCAGGCCGAGCGCCAGCGCCGGGTCCCCGCGCAGCGCCGCGGCCCAGCCGAGGTCCGCGATCGCGAGCGCGTACGGGAGCGTCACGTTCGTCAGCGCGAACGTCGAGGTGTGCGGCACCGCGCCCGGCATGTTGGCCACGCAGTAGAAGACGGAGTCGTGCACCCGGTAGGTCGGGTCGGCGTGCGTGGTGGGACGCGAGCCCTCGAAGCAGCCGCCCTGGTCGATGGAGATGTCGACCAGCACCGAGCCCGGCTTCATCCGCGCGACCAGCTCGTCCGGCACCAGCTTCGGAGCCCTGGCCCCGGGCACCAGCACGGCGCCGATGACGAGGTCGGCCTCCAGCACCGCCCGCTCGATCTCCAGCGTGTTCGAGGCCACCGTCTGGCAGTGGCCCTGGTAGATCAGGTCGGCCTGGCGGAGCTTGTCGACGTTCTTGTCCAGCAGCAGCACCTCGGCCTGCATGCCGAGGGCGATCGCGGCCGCGTTCATGCCCGACACGCCCGCGCCGATGACCACCACGTGCGCGGCCCGCACGCCGGACACGCCGCCCATGAGCACGCCCCTGCCGCCCCGCGAGCGCATCAGATGGTACGCGCCCACCTGCGGGGCGAGCCTGCCCGCCACCTCCGACATCGGGGCGAGCAGCGGCAGCCCGCCGCCGGGCGTCTGCACCGTCTCGTACGCGATGCCGGTGACGCCCGCGTCGAGCATCGCCTTCGTGCACGCCGGCGAGGCCGCGAGGTGCAGGTACGTGAACAGCACCTGGCCCTTGCGCATCCGGTGGTACTCCTCGCGGACCGGCTCCTTGACCTTGAGTATCAGCTCGCACCCGGCCCACAGCTCGTCGGCGTCCGGCAGGATGGCCGCGCCCACCGCCTCGAAGTCCTCGTCGGGGAGCGACGAGCCGGCGCCCGCGCCCCGCTCGACGAACACCTGGTGGCCGTGGCGCACGAGCTCGTGGGCGCCCGCGGGGGTGAGCGCCACGCGGTACTCGCCGTCCTTGACCTCGCGGGGAACACCGACCTTCATGAGGACACTCCCTTTCCCGGGCGGGCGCGCGGTTGCCGTAATTCTTTCTCCATCCCCGGCTTCTGAACACGAACTCGAGAAATGTTCGGCTGATTACCCGGCACCGACCGGTCCTCGATAAGCTCACCGCAGCCCGTAGTCAGGATGGGGACGTCGACGATGGACAAGGCGGAAGAGCCGCCCAAGGCAGCGGATCCGGGGCCGCCGAGGGCCAGCAAGGTCACCACCGTCATATTGATCGTCTCGCTCGTCCTGATCGTGCTCATCGCCGGCGTGCTCGGCACCGTCGCCGTCCTGATGACCCGGACGCCCGACGCCCCGCTCCTCGGCGGCGCCCCGCCGCAGCGGCTGTCCACGCCGATCCACTTCGCCCCCGTGCGCGAGACCAAGGCCGCGCCGTGCCCCGGCGAGGAGGCGGCGCTCGACGACACGCAGACCACCTGCTACCTGCTGGAGGACGGCGTCACGGTCAACGCCGTGCAGGCCGTCGAGGCGGTCCGCGGTCGTGACGGCACCTACTCGGTGCGCATCGCGGTCGCTCCCGCGTACAAGCAGAAGCTCGTCGACCTCATCGACGAGCAGGTGTCCGACCAGCGGCAGATCGCCGTCGTGCTGGTGCCGCGTACGGTCCTGGCCGCGCCCATCGTGACCCAGGGCATGGACGGCGACAGCCTGAGCATCGCGGGGATGACCCAGCAGGAGGCCGAGGCGCTGGCCACCCGCGTGCTCGGCGACGCCGCCCCGCCCTCCTCGCCGCCCGCCTCCACCGATCCGGCCGGTACGGGTGATCCCACCAGCACCGGCACCGGCGACCCGGCCGGCACCGGCGACCCGGCCGGGACCGGCCAGACGACGGGCACCGGGACCCGGACCCCCGACCAGCGGTTCGCGAGCTGCCAGGAGGCCACGGCCGCCGGCTTCGGCCCCTACACCAAGGGCACGCACGAGGAGTACGCGTGGTACGCCGACGTCGACGGCAACGGCGTCGCCTGCAACTCCGGCGACCTGCGCTAACTGAAGAACCCGCCCACCCAGTCGATCGCGAAGTAGGCCGCGAACACCAGCGACACCACCCACAGCAGCCACGGGATCTCGCCGAACTTCCCCCGCGCCGCCTTGATCAGCGTGTAGACGATCACCCCGGCGCCCACCCCGTTGGTGATCGAGTACGTGAACGGCATCAGCGCGATCGTCAGGAAGGCCGGCAGCGCCAGATCCGGATCGTCCCACGGCACGTTCTTGCTCTGCATCATCATCAGCGCCCCGACCAGCACCAGCGCGGGCGCGGCCGCCGCCGCGGGCACCACCGCGGCCAGCGGGGTGAACAACAGCGCCAGCGCCATCAGCGCCCCGGTGACCAGGCTCGCCAGGCCGGTCCGCGCGCCCTCGCCGACGCCCGCGGCCGACTCCACGAAAACCGTGTTCGCCGAGGAGCTCGACACCCCGCCCATCATGGCGGCCACGCCGTCCACGGTGAGGATCCGGCCCAGCCGCGGCACCCGCCCCCGCTCGTCCACGAGCCCGGCCTCGTCGCTGACGCCGATGATCGTGCCCATCGCGTCGAAGAACCCCGACAGCACCAGCGTGAACAGCACCACGGTCGCGGTCAGCGCGCCCGCCGTGACGAATCCGCCGAACACGTCGACCTGCCCGACCAGCCCGAAGTCCGGCGCCGACACCACCGACTCGGGCACCCGCGGCGCCACCACCCCCCAGTCGGCCTGGTCGATCGTGGCCACCGAGTTCACCACGATCGCCACGATCGCCGTCACCACGATGCTGATCAGGATCGCCGCCGGCGTGCGCCGCGCGTACAGGGCGATCATCAGGAGCAGCCCGAAGCAGAACACCGCCACCGGCCATCCGGTCAGGTGGCCGGTCGTGCCGAGCTGCACCGGCGTGCCCGAGCCGCGTGTCACGAACCCGGAGTCCACCAGCCCGATCAGCGCGATGAACAGCCCGATCCCGACGCTGATGGCGTGCTTGAGCGCCAGCGGGATCGAGTTCATGATCAGCGCGCGCAGGCCGCTCACGGCCAGCACGATGATGACCGCGCCTTCCAGCACGACCAGGCCCATCGCCTGAGGCCAGGTCATGTGCGGGGCGGCCTGGTAGGCGACCACCGCGTTCAGCCCCAGGCCCGCGGCCAGCGCCAGCGGCGCGTTGCCGACCAGGCCCATGAGCAGAGTCGAGATCGCCGCGGTAAGCGCGGTCGACGTGGTGAGCTGCGCGATGGTCAGCTTGGCGCCGGTGACGTCGTGGGCGCCCGCGAGGATGATCGGGTTGAGCAGGATGATGTACGCCATGGCCATGAACGTGGTGACACCACCGCGCACCTCACGGCCGACGGTGCTCCCCCGCCGGGACAGCTCGAAGAACCTGTCGAGCACCGGCATCCCCCTTCAGCGACGCGGGGGATCGCCCGGTGCCCTACCCGGCGGGGGAACCGATCATGCCTTCTCGTGCCTGCCGCCGCCGACCAGAGCGGCGAACTCGTCCAGCCCGATCCGGCCGTCGCCGTCGCGGTCGGCGGCCTCGATGAATGCCTCGATCTCCGCCTCCGAGGCGCCCAGGCCGCCCATGGCCTCGTTGGCCTTCCTGATCTCGGCGGTCGTCAGCAGACCGTCGCCGTCGGCGTCGAACCGCTCGAACTCCGCCTTGGCCGCCTCGCGTGCGTCAGCCATAAGGGTCCTCCCCGTGGTCGTTCAGCCCCCGATGTGGGCCAAGGCGATATCTTCGGGTCTTATCGGAACGCGCGTCAACCGCAGGCCGGTCGCCGCGCGCACCGCGGCCGCGATCGCGGGGGTGGAGGAGAGTGTCGGGGGCTCACCGGCGCCACGCAATCCGTACGGGGCAGCCGGGTCTGGATTTTCCAGGATTTTCATCGTCATGGGCGGCATGTCGAGAATGGTGGGGATTAGGTAGTCGGTGAAGGACGGGTTCAGCACCCTGCCGTCCCTGAGCTGGATCTCCTCCATCAGGGCCAGCCCGAGGCCCTGCGCCGACCCGCCGTGGATCTGGCCCTCCAGCGCCTGCGGGTTCAGGATCCGGCCGACGTCCTGCACGGCCGCCAGCTCGACCACCTTGACCAGGCCCAGCTCCACGTCCACGTCCACCACCGCCCGGTGCACGCAGAGCGCGAGCTGGGTGTGCGAGTCGCCCTGCCCGGTGAGCGGGTCCAGCGGGAACGTCGGCCGGTGCCGGAACTCCCGCGTCTCCTCGACGGGACCGAACTTCTCCAGCGCCTCCCGCACGGGCAGCCCGCCGAACCGCTCCCGCACCGCCTCGCAGGCCGCCTTCACCGCGCCGCCCGTCACGTACGACTGGCGCGAGGCCGACGACGACCCGGCCGACCCGACCGAGGTGTCGGCGGTCGCCACCGTCACGTGCTCCACGCCCAGCTCGGTGCGGGCGATCTGGGCCTGGATCGTCACCAGCCCCTGGCCCACCTCGGCCGCCGCGGTGTGCACGGTGACGTGCGGCTCGCCGTTGACCAGCTCGGCCCGCACCCGGGCCGTGGAGTAGTCGTCGAACCCCTCCGAGAAGCAGATGTTCTTGATCCCGACCCCGTACCCGACGCCGCGCCGCACCGACTCGCCGTGCGTGGTCTGCGACACGCCGCCCGGCAGCCCGCGCAGGTCGTCACCGGCGGGCGGCGGCAGCGGGAACGACTCCAGCTCGCGCAGCATGTCGGCGAGCGGCGCCGGCGAGTCGATCACCTGCCCGGTGATCAGCGCCGAGCCCTGCGACACCGCGTTGCGCCGCCGGATCTCCACCGGCGACAGCCCGCACGCCTCGGCCAGGCGGTCCATCTGCGACTCGTACGCGTAACACGCCTGCACCGCGCCGAACCCGCGCATCGCGCCGCACGGCGGGTTGTTGGTGTAGACGCCGGTGGCCTCCACCAGCACGTTCGGCACCTCGTACGGGCCCACGCCGAGCGAGGCGGCGTTGCCCACCACGGCGGGGGAGGAGGAGCAGTAGGCGCCGCCGTCCAGCAGGATGGCGGCCTTGACGTAGACGAGCCGGCCGTCGCGGGTGGCGCCGTGCTCGTACCGCATCCGCGCCGGATGGCGGTGCACGTGGCCGAAGAACGACTCCTCGCGCCCGTACACGATCTTGACGGGACGGTTCAGCCGGAGCGCCAGCATGCACGCGTGCACCTGCATCGACAGGTCCTCGCGGGCGCCGAACGCGCCCCCGACCCCGGCCAGCGTCAGCCGCACCTTCTCCGGCGGCAGCCCCAGGCAGGGGGCGAGCTGGTCGCGGTCCACGTGCAGCCACTGGGTGGCGATGTAGAGGTCGACGCCCCCGTCCTCGGCAGGCACCGCCAGCCCCGACTCCGGGCCGAGGAACGCCTGGTCCTGCATGCCGACCTCGTACTCGCCGCTGACCACGACCTGTGCCTCGAACACCTCGCCCGTGCGCACCGGTTGGTGGCGCACCAGCTCCGTCGCCAGGCGCGGGTCCGTCACGGCCTCGCGCACCTCGTAGTCCACCACGATCGCGTCCGCCGCCCGCCGCGCGGTCTCCGGATGGTCGGCGGCCACCAGCGCCACCGGCTCGCCCTGGTAGCGGACCTGGTCGACGGCGAGCACCGGCTGGTCCTTGCGCTCCAGCCCGTAGAACTTCTCGCCCGGCACGTCCTCGTGCGTCATGACCGCGCGCACGCCAGGGACGGCCAGCGCCGGCCCCACGTCGATGGACCTGATCCACGCCGACGGGTGCGGGCTGCGCAGCGTCGCCCCCCACACCATGCCTTCGAGCCACAGGTCAGAGGCGTAGGCGAACTCGCCCGTCACCTTGAGCACCGCGTCCGGCCGCCGCGCGCTCTCGCCGACGCCCAGCCGCAGCGAACTCGCCGTCTCCGTCATCCTTCGAGTAGAGCACCGGCCCGGTGCGGGCGGTATGCGCGCCAGGTGAAATCGGGGTAAGCGCCGCCACCGGCGGGCTTGTATATTCCTCCAAATGCGGATACGTGACCTGCTGGCCGTCGGCGAGCCGCGTCTCCGGCTGCTCACCGGCGACCCGGACCGCGCGTTCACCTCGGTCCACATCACCGACCTGCCGGAGCCGGGGCGCTACCTGTCGGGCGGCGAGCTCGTGCTGACCGGCCTGATGTGGCGCCAGGGGCCGGAGGACTCGGCCCGGTTCGTGGCCGCGCTGGTGGAGGCGGGGGTGGCCGGGCTCGGCGCCGGGCAGGCGTGGCTCGGCCACATCCCCGCCGACCTCGTGGCGGCGTGCGAGCGGGCCGGGCTGCCGCTGCTGGAAGTGCCGACCGAGGTGTCCTTCCGCACCCTGGCCGAGCAGGCCGGGCACCGCCTGACGGGCGACGCGCGCGAGGCGCTCGGCCGTCACCGCAGGCTCGTCGCCGCCGTGGCCGAGGGCGCCGACCTGCCCGAGCTGTTCGCGCTGACCGCCGCCGAGCTGGGCGTCACCGGGGCGGTCGTGTCCGCCGCGGGCGAGGTCATCGTCGGCGCGCCGGACGACCCCGCCGGCCTGGCGCGCGCCTACCTGACCGCGACCCGGCTGCCGTGCCTGGCCGGCGGCCACACGCTGTTCGGCGTCGGGCGCGGCCACCGGGCGGGCGGCTGGATGCTCGCCTGCGACGGCGACCTGCTCGACCGGGCCGACCTGGGCTACGAGCTGGCGGCCTGCGTGGCGCTGGAACGCAGCCGCATGGAGGAGGGGCGGCGGGTGGAACGGCGGCTCGCCGGCGAGCTCCTGGCCGCCGCCCTCGCCGGCGCCGACGCCGCGGAGCTGAACGCCCGCTTCCGCACCTCCGGCCTGGACATCGCCGAGCCGTACGCGGTCGTCAACGCCGCCATCACCCACCCCGGCCCTGCGCCCGTCCCCGCCTGGCCGGACGCGGCGTCCGGTCCCGGCGAGCCCGGCGTGGTCGGGGTCGCCCGCTCCGCTGGGCACGGTGCGCCCCGCGAGCACGGCCCGGGGGTGCTCGGGGGGCAGGTGCTGGAGGAGTTGCTGGGCCGGGAGATCGTCGCACCGCCGGGCGCCGACGGGGCGGTGGCGGTGGTGCCGCTGCGCGGCGGGGAGGTCGCCGATCTGGCCGCCCGCCTGCGCGCCGGGGCCGCGATCCTGTCGGCGCTGCCGGACGCCCGCGTCTGTCTGGGCCTGAGCGGCGCACTCACCGGCGCGGCCGCACTCCGAGGCGGCGTCGAGGAGGCCGGTCACGCCAGACGGCTGGCCGAGGCCCGCGACGGCGGGGTGGTGACGTCCGACGAGATCTACACGCACGCGCTGCTGCTGGCCACCGTCCCCGGCGACGTGCGCAGGTCGTTCGCCGGGCGGCTGCTCGCCCCGCTGCTCGACTACGACGCCGGCCACCAGTCGGAGCTGGTGCGCACGCTCGCCACCTTCCTCGACTGCGCCGGGTCCTGGAACGCGTGCGCCGAGCGGATGCACGTGCACGTCAACACCGTGCGCTACCGGATCAAGCGGGTGGAGGAGCTGACCGGCAGGGACCTGTCGACGATGGCCGACCGGGTCGACCTCTTCCTCGCGCTCAGGGCGAGATGACCGGCCGTCACACGCGCACGGTGGGGACGCCGACCAGCTCGTGCACGATCCGCTGCTCGTTCTCCGTCTCGATCCGCCACTTGGCGTTCTCCAGCTCCGCCGCCAGCGGCATCGCCTCGGCGATGTGCGGCAGGGCCGCGTGTGCGTCGCCCAGCTCCCGGCGCGCCCGGGACAGCAGGACGAGGCACTCCAGCTCGCCGAGCCGGTTGCGATGGGCCCGGCTCGCCGCCAGCGCCCGCTCCAGGTGGTCCGCGGCCTCGCCCGGCTTGCCCTCGTCGAGGCAGAGCTCACCGAGTATCCGGCGCATGTTCATCTCGTGACCGGTGTCGCCGATGCTCTCGGCGGCGGCGAGCGCCTCTTCCAGAGGCCCGCGCGCCTCCGCCGGGCGGCCGAGCTTCTGGCAGGCCAGCCCTCTCATCATCAGCGCGTAACGCACCCCCACGTCCGCGCCGATCCGCCGCGCCAGCGCGAGCTGCCGGCCGGCGTAGCCGAGCGCCTGCTCGTGCAGCCCCCGCTCGACCGACAGGTTGGCCAGGTTGCCCAGCGTGCGCTGCTCGCTGAACCGGTCGCCCAGCTCCCTGGCCAGGATGAGCTGCGCCTCCAGATGGCCCATGGCCTCCGCCTTGCCCTGCAGGGCCAGGCCGCAGGCGACGTGCCCGTGCGCGTGATAGGCGCCGAGCCGGTCGCCCAGCCGCTCGCAGACGTCCAGCGCCCGCCGGTTCAGCGCGATCAGAGGCGCGGGCTCGTGCGCGTACTGCTGATACCAGAACAGCGAGAAGCACAGCGCCACCCCCAGCGCGGCCAGCCCGGAGTCAGGGCCGGCCATGGCCTGCCCGGCCGCGGCCACCAGGTTGGTCTCCTCGCCGGCCAGCCAGGCGATCGCCTCGTCCGGTCCGCCGACGGCGTGCGGCACGGCGTCGACCTCGGGACCCTCGGCCTGCACCCGGTGCGGGTCCATGGTGGTGACGGCCAGCCGCGCGGAGGCGATGTAGAAGCTCAGCGCCCGGGCGAGCGGCCCGGCGGCGTCGCCCGGCGCCATCTCGGCCGCGAACAGCCGGACCAGGTCGTGGAGCTGGTAGCGGCCCGGGCCCGCGAGGTGTTCCAGCAGGTGGGCGTCCACCAGCCGTTCGAGCGCCCGCTCGGCCTCGTCGGCGCCGGTGCCGAGCAGCGCCGCCGCCACCTCCGCCGTCACGTCGTGCAGGTGCAGCAGGCCGAGCAGGCCCAGAGCGCGGGCGGCGACCCGGTCGATCGGCCTGGCGCTGCCTGCCAGGGCGCTCCAGCTCGACGCCAGGCTCGCCCGTACCGCCAGCTCGCCCGCCTCCAGCTCGTGCAGCCTGCGGCGCTCGTCGCGCAGCCGGCCGGTCAGCGCCGACACGCTCCAGGCCGGGCGGTCGGCCAGGCGCGCGCCCGCGATGCGCAGCGCGAGCGGCAGGCCGTCGCAGAGCCGCACCAGACCGGCCGTCTCCTCGGGGTCCGCCGCCATCCGCTCGGCCCCGGCCAGCTTGGCCAGCACCGTCACGGACTCCGGGAGCGACAGGCGAGGCAGGTGGAGCTGGACGCAGTCGTCGCCGGCGGCGAGCGTCTCGCGGCTGGTCACCACGATCGCGGTGCCGCGCGGAGCCGGTAACAGCGGCAGGATCTGCCCGAGCCCGGCGGCGTCGTCCAGCAGGATCAGCGTCCGCCTGCCGGACAGCGTGCTGCGCCACAGCGCCGCGGCCTCGTCCACGTCGCCGGGGATGGCGTCGCCGTCGATACCGAACGCGCGCAGGAACCGGCCCAGCACGTCCAGCGGGTCGAGGCCCGGCAGCCCGACCGTGGCCCCGCGCAGGTTCACGTAGAGCTGGCCGTCGGGGTAGCGGTCCTTGACGAGGTTGCCGATCCGCACCGCCAGCGCCGACTTGCCCACGCCCGGCGGCCCGGAGATGACCACGAGAGGGTTCGGCTCGGTGTCGTCCCACGGCGCCAGCAGCCCTTTGAGCCGGATGACCTCCTGGGTCCTGCCCACGAACCCGGCCAGGTCGCGGGGCAACTGGCGGGGCAGCGGGGGCGGCCCGTCACCGGGCCGCTCGCGGGGCCCGGCCGCCAGCGCCAGCCGGTGGGAACGGCGCAGCGCCTCTCCCGGGTCCACGCCCAGCTCCTCGCGGAGCAGCCGCCGGCTCTCCTCGTAGACCACCAGGGCCTCGGCACGCCTGCCGCACCGCACCAGGGCGAGCATCAGCAGCTCGCGCGGCCGTTCGCGGAGGGGATGGCGGTAGGTCATGGCCCGCAGCGGGGCCAGCGCGTCCTGCGGCCTGTCGAGCCCGAGCAACGCCTCGGCGCGGTATTCCTGCGCGGCGAGCCGCGCCTCGGTCAGCCGGGCGCGCTCGCTCTCGGCGAAGGGCCCGGGAACCCCCGGCAGCGCTTCGCCGTGCCACAGGGCGAGGGCCTCTTCGAGGTCGGGCAGGGCGCCCGCGTGGTCGCCCCGCAGGACGGCGCGGCGCGCGTGGTCGAGCCGCTCGGTGAAGGCGATGGCGTCCACCCGGGAGCCGTCGAGGCGGAGCCGGTAGCCCCCGGCGGCGCCGACGACCAGCTTCGAGGGCTCGCGCCGCCCCCGGGACGGCTCCAGCGCGTTCCTGAGCCCGGCCACGTAGGTGTAGACGCTCTGCTCGGCTGTCTTGGGCGGGTCGTCGCCCCAGATGCCGTCGATGATGCGCGGAATCGGCACCACGCGCCCCGGCCACGCGGCGAGGATCGCCGTCAGCGCCTGCCGGCGGGGTGGACCGAGATCGATCTCCTTGCCGTCGCGCGCGGCGGTGACCGGCCCCAGGAGCCGGACGATGACGCCCTCGGCCAACGGACTCTCCCACCCGTGGAGCTGACCACGGCGGCGTAGACCGGATCACGGTGAGGGAGCAGGGCCGATCGGGCCGACGTGGCGACGTCTAGAGGAAATGTAGATGCCCCGCCTAGGCTGCTCGCCTACGGGGAATGCGCGGAGACTTCTACGGGTGATGCGCGGAGAAGCGGAGAGAACGAGGGCAGCGGCGACGGGGGTGTGACACGCAGGAGATGGCTCTCACCTGACATGGCGGCCCCGCCGCCGGTCTCACCCGCGTGCTCAGCAACAATAGGCGTCGCCGAGGACGGCGAGAGAGACGGCGGAGACTGCTGCGGGGGCAGACGTTTCCGCATTCGCGACCGTACTATTGCCTGCAACGGCCACCACGGCCCCGAGCAAGGCAACAAGTGCGGACATCGTGAGGCGCGTGCGCATGAGGATCTCCCTCGCGGATCTACGGGACTTGCTTGGAACTTATCATTTCAGGGAGCGACGACCGTGACCACATCTGACCTAGTCGGACTCCGTATCAAGACGGTGCGGCGGCAGCGCGGCCTCTCGCAGGCACAGCTCGCGCACCCCGAGTTGTCTGACAGTTACGTCTCCTTGATCGAGAGTGGCAAGCGTACTCCCACGCCGGCGGTCCTGGAGCTGCTGGCCCAGAAACTGGACTGCTCGCTCTCCTATCTGATCAACGGTGTGACGGCCGAGCAGATGGAGGACATCGAACTCTCGCTCGGCTATGCCCGGATCGCGCTGGAGAACGGCGAGGTCGCCGAGGCCCGCAACCGCTTCACCGAGCTGCTCGCGGACAACAACCTGACAGGTCTGACCGAGCTTCGTCAAGACACCGAATTCGGGCTGGCCCTCGCCACGGAGGCGTGCGGCGACAGCGACGAGGCGATCGCCATCCTGCAGCGGCTGCAGGGCGAGGACGTCCCCGCCGAGCGCCGGATCGAGATCGCCATCGCCCTGTGCCGCGTCTACCGGCAGAGCAACCGGCTCGTGGAGGCCGTCGAGATCGGCGAGCGCATCCTGGGCGGCGCCAACCGGCCCGCGTGGTCCGACCTGCTGGTGGAGCTGGGCGCCACCCTGCTGGCGGCCTACTTCGTGCGCGGCGACCACCTGCGCGCCCGGCAGTTCGCCGCCGAGCTGCTCAACGCCGCCGACGCGCTCGGCTCCCCGCGCGCCATGGCCGCGGCCAACTGGAACGCCGCCTTCGCGGCCGACTACACCGGCCACCGGGAGGAGGCGCTCGTCTTCGCCGAGCGGGCCCTGGCGCTGGTGGCCGAGTCCGGTCACCCGCGCCTGCTCGCCATGATGCGGGTCGCGTACGTCCAGCTGCGGCGCCGCGTGCAGCCCGAGGAGGCGGCCTCGCTCCTGGAGCACGTCAACCGCGCCATCAGGGACCAGGAGCAGAGCTCCACCAGCGTGACCGACCGGGCGCGGGCGCTGACCGAGCTGGCCCACGTCGAGTTCATGACCGGCGACCTCGACCGGGCCCTGGAGCACGCCCACACCGCCGGCGGCCTCCTGTCCGGCGCCGCCGTCGCCCAGGTGCCGCAGACGCACCTGCTGCTGGGGCGGGCGCACAGCGTGCGCGGCGAGGCCGCCGAGGCCGACCGGCACCTGCGGACGATCCGCGACGCCCTCGACTCGGTCCCGCCGTCCTTCCTCTCGGCCGGCGCGTGGTACGCCACGGCGGAGACGCTCTACGAGATCGGCGACGCCGAGGCCAGCGTCGAGGCCTACCAGCGGGCGCTCGCCTGCGCGGGTCTCTGATCGGGGTACGAACCGGGCGGGGTGCTCGGTAGCCTTGAAGGCGCCATGAAGAGTTCCCCGCTCGCGGCCCTCACCGCGATCCTCGCCACGCTGCTCGTCCTCGTCACCGCCGGGCCGGCTCTGGCTCACGACGCGCTCAAGAGCAGCGACCCCGCCAAGGACGCCACGGTCGAGTCCGTGGACGAGATCACGCTGGAGTTCACCGGCAAGATCCGCATGCCCTTCGTGAGCGTCCGCGGGCCGGGTGACACCCAGCACCAGGCCGGCGACCCGGAGCTCGACGGGGTGAAGGTGAAGCAGGCGCTGAAGGGCGAGCTGCCCGACGGCGACTACACCATCGCCTACCGGGTCGTCTCGTCCGACGGCCACCCGATCGAGGGCGAGATCCCGTTCACCGTCAAGGGCGCGAGCCCGTCCCCGGCGGAGACTCCTGAGGGGAGCACGGCGCCGACGGCCGAGGCGACCACCGCCGAGCCGGCCCCCACCGCCACCGAGCCGGCCGAGGCCCAGCCCGCCGAGGAGGTGTCCGCCGAGAGCGACGCCGCCACCTTCCCGGTCTGGCTCCTCATCGTGGTCGGCGCGCTCGTCGGCATCGGCATCGGGTTCCTCATGAGCGCCAGGAAGAAGAAGCAGCCGTGACCAGAGCCGCGCGTCTCGCGCTGGCGGCGGCCGGGGCGGCGATCGCCGCCCTCGTGATCGCCATGATCGCCGGAGGCGCGGCGTTCCCCAGGATCATCCTCGGCGTGCCCTCGTCAGGCGTCGTGACGCGCTGGGGGCTGCCGGTCTCCAAGCTGGCCATGGACGTCGCGGGCGTCGCCACGGTCGGCCTGCTGCTGGCCGCCGCCCTGCTGCTGCCCAACGACAAGGGCGTGCTCGGCAAGACCGCGCAGGGCTACCTGCGGGCCGCCTCCTGGACGGGGCTCGCCTGGGCGGGCGCGGCCTTCCTCACCATGGTCTTCAGCGTCTCCGACGTGTGGGCGCGCTCGGTCCCCGAGATCCTCAACCGCAACTTCCTGGTCGGCTTCGCCACCCAGGAGAGCCCCGGCATCGCGCTCACCCTCGTGGTGCTGTTCGGGCTGTCGATCGCGCTGTTCTCCCGCGGCGTCATCACCGCCGGGGCGGCGGCCGGGCTGCTGGTGCTCGCGCTGGTCACGCTGATGCCGCCGGCGCTCACCGGCCACTCCGCCTCCTCGCCCAACCACGGCCTGGCCATCACCTCGGTCACCCTCCACCTGCTGACGCTGGCTCTGTGGGTGGGCGGGCTGGCCGTGCTGGCCCTGCACGCCGCGCTGAAGCGGCCGCAGCTCGACGTGGCGGCCTCCCGCTTCTCGCGGATGGCGCTGTGGGTCTACATCGGCGTGGGGATGTCGGGCGTGTTCAGCACGCTCGCGCGGCTCACGTCGCTGTCCGACCTGTGGACGTCCAGCTACGGCGTGCTCATCGTGGCCAAGACCGTGGCGTTCGTGCTGCTCGGCTACGTCGGCTGGTGGCACCGCCAGCGCACGCTCGCCGACCTCGGCGCGGGCCGCCCGCGCGCGTTCGCCCGGCTCGCGGCCGGCGAGCTCATGCTCATGCTGGCGACGATCGGGCTGGCGGTGGCGCTGTCGCGCACCCCGCCCCCGCCGGTCAGCCTGCCCGCCGACCGCGCCTTCGACCTCCTCGGCCATCCGGTCCCGCCGCCGATCTCGGCCGCGAACATCCTCTCGCTGTGGTGGTTCGACCTGTTCTTCGCGCTGCTGGCCGCGATCCTGGCCGGGCTGTACGGCGCGGGCGTCGTACGGATGCGGCGGCGCGGCGACGCCTGGCCGTGGGGCCGCACCGCGTCGTGGTTCGCCGGCGTGGCCATCCTGGTCTTCACCACCCAGAGCGGCGTGGCGCGGTACGCCAAGGTCATGTTCGACGTGCACATGATCGAGCACATGACGCTGGCCATGATCGTCCCGATCTTCCTGGTGCTCGGCGCCCCCGTCACGCTCGCGCTGCGCGCGCTCAAGCCCGCCGCCCGGCGCGGCGACCGCGGGCCGCGCGAGTGGCTGATGGCGATCCTGCACAGTGGTTACGCGCGCGTCGTCACCCATCCGGGCATCGCCACCGCGATCTTCATCGCGTCCACCTACGCGCTCTACTTCACGCCGCTGTTCGAGGCCGCCATGGAGGAGCACCTCGGCCACATCCTCATGATCCTCCACTTCCTGGTCAGCGGGTGCCTGTTCTTCTGGGTGGTCATCGGGGTCGACCCCGGCCCTCACCAGCTCCCGTACGTGGGCAGGCTGCTGCTGCTGTTCGTCACCATGCCGTTCCACGCGTTCTTCGGCATCGCGCTGATGATGACCGGCACGCTCATCGCGCCCGGCTGGTACGAACAGCTCGACCGGTCCTGGGGCGGGCCGCTGCTGCAGGAGCAGCAGAACGGCGGCGCGATCGCGTGGGGGTTCGGGGAGATCCCGACCCTCATGGTGCTGCTGGCCATCGCGGTGCAGTGGTACCGCAGCGAAGACCGCAAGGCCCGGCGCGACGACCGGTCCGCGGCGCGTTCCGGCGATCCGGAGCTCACCTCGTACAACGACTATCTGGCCAGGCTCAACGAGCTCGACAAACGCGAGTAGCCGTTCAGGCAGGGCCTGCTATCTTCACCCGGTGTGACGGCGGCACGGCGGGTAGCCTTTCCCGATAGGGGGTGGCGCGAGCCTGCCGTGGGGGGTGGCGCTCCGCGCTTTCGGCGCCGGCGGTGGAGCCGGCGCGCTCGGGCCTCAGGAAGGCGTGGAGCGGTGATGGAAGTGACGCGCATGCGCGGGGGTGAAAGCCTGGCCGAAGCCCTTGAGGGCAACCTGGCCGAATGGTCGCGGCGTACGGGGATCGCGGTGGAGGTGTGGGCGCTGCCCGCGGCCGACGTGCGGCCGCGGGTCGCCAAGGGGGTTCTGGAGGCGCTGGCCGAGGCGCTCGACAACGTGCACAAGCACAGCGAGGCCACGACGGTGTCGATCGCCGTCACGGTGGGCCGCGGCGGTCTGCGGATGACGGTCAGCGACCACGGCAGGGGCTTCGATCTCTCGCGGGCGGGCCGCGGGATCGCCCGCATGCGGGCGGCGCTGGGCGAGGCCGGCGGGTCGCTGTCGGTCAACAGCGTGCCCGGCGAGGGCACCACCGTGACGGGGGTCGTGCCTAAGGCGCGGTGAGGATCTCGCTGCCGGTGGCGGTGACCACGATCGTGTGCTCGAACTGTGCCGTGCGCTTGCGGTCCTTGGTCACCGCGGTCCACTTGTCGGGCCAGATGTCGTAGTCGATCGTGCCCAGCGTCAGCATCGGCTCGATGGTGAACGTCATGCCCTGCACCAGCTCCACCCGGAGCGACGGGTCGTCGTAGTGGGGCACCATCAGGCCGGAGTGGAAGCTGGTGCCGATGCCGTGGCCGGTGAAGTCACGCACCACGCCGTAGCCGAACCGCTTGGCGTACGCCTCGATCACCCGGCCGACCACGTTGAGCTGGCGGCCCGGCGCGACGGCCTTGATGGCGCGCATCATCGCCTCGCGGGTGCGCTCGACCAGCAGCCGCGACTCCTCGTCGACCTCGCCGACCAGGAAGGTGGCGTCGGTGTCGCCGTGGACGCCGCCGATGTAGGCGGTGATGTCGACGTTGACGATGTCGCCGTCGCGCAGCACGGTGTCGTCGGGGATGCCGTGGCAGATCACCTCGTTGATCGAGGTGCACAGCGACTTGGGGTAGCCCTTGTAGCCGAGCGTGCTCGGGTAGGCGCCGTGGTCGACGAGGAACTCGTGGCCGATGCGGTCGAGCTCGTCGGTGGTGACGCCCGGCCGCACGTTCCGGCCGACCTCTTCGAGCGCCTGGGCGGCGATGCGGCCCGCGACCCGCATGCGCTCGATGATCTCGGGGGTCTTCACGTCGGACTCGCCGGTCTTGGGGCGCTTCTTGCCGACGTACTCCGGCCGCTCGATGTGGGCGGGAACCTTTCGCATGGGCGAAATTCGGCCGGGCTGGAGCAGTGTCGTCATGAAACCTGAGTCTACGGGGCAGAATCGACCTCATGACCGATGGCCAGTGGTGGTTCTGCCTCAAGCACATGCGGGTCGAGCCCGACGTGGGCTGCCCCAACAAGGACCGGATGGGCCCGTACGCGACCGAGCAGGAGGCTGCCGGGGCGCTGCAGCGCGCGGCCGAGCGCAACAAGGCGTGGGACGAGGCCGACCAGGACGACGACTGACGGGAGTGCCACGGGTTCCGGCCCGTGGCCTCCGGCTCTCAAGCTGCGATAACGTTCCCTCATGGCCTCATCCGCTCAGCCTCCGACGATCCACGACGTGGCAAGGCTGGCCAAGGTGTCCACCTCCACCGCGAGCCGCGTGCTGGGCAACTACGGCCGGTTCAGCGAGGCGACGCGGAAGCGCGTCCTCGACGCGATAGAGACCCTGGGCTACCGGCCCAACAGCGTGGCCAGGAGCATGGTGACCCGGCGCACCGACACCCTGGGCGTGGTGTGCGCCGACATCAGCAGCCCGTTCTTCTCCGGCGTGGTGCGCGGCATCACCGACGAGGCCAGGAAGTCGGGCTACAGCATCCTGCTGACCAACACCGACGAGGACGTCCGCAGCGAGCGGGAGGCCGTCAACCTGCTGATCGACAAGCAGGTCGACGGCCTGATCGTCGCCACCGCCGACGTCGGCGACGTCGAGCACCTGCGGGCGGTCCGGTCGCACGGCAAGCACGTGGTGCTCTTCGACCGGCCGAGCAGCGCCGTCGGGGCCGACGCGGTCACCGTCGACGACGTCGCGGCCATGCGGGAGGCCGTGACCTACCTCCTGAGCCACGGCCACCGCCGCATCGGCATCCTGACGGAGCTGCGCATCGAGCGCGAGGCCGACTGGGCCACGCTGCTCCGTCCAGGGCTCGACCGCCTGCGCGGGGAGATCAACGCCAGCGCCGCCCGGCTGCTCGGCTACCTGCGCGCCCACCGCGACGCCGGGGTGGAGGTGGACCCGTCGCTGGTCGGCCGGACGGGCGGCTACGACGTCGAGGGCGCGGCCGAGGCCACCCGGCGCCTGCTGGCCTCGCCGGCCCGGCCGACGGCCCTGGTCACCACCGACAACATGATGACGCTCGGCGCCTACCAGGCCGTGCGCGAGCTCGACATCGAGATGCCGCGTGACCTGTCGTTCGTGGGCTTCGACAACCTCGACTGGACCACGCTGGTCCGGCCCGCCCTCACCGTCATCGAGCAGCCGGTGCACGAGATCGGGGCCAGGGCGGCCCGCAAGCTCATCGACCGGCTCAACGGCGACGAGGGTCCGCCCGAGCTCATCGAGCTGCCCACGTCGTTCCTGGTCCGCGAGTCGGTGGCGGCCGTCTGAGAACGTGCGGGGGCCCGGCGGACATCTCCGCCGGGCCCCGTGCGCGGTCAGGCGTGCTCGCCGCCCGCCGCCCAGCTGTCGAAGCCGGGCTTGTTGGCCAGCAGTCCGAGCTCGATCCGCAGGCCGAGGTCGTTGAGCAGGTAGCGGAACCGGACGCTGTCGTCAGGCTCCAGCCCGTCGGCCTCGACGCGGTACCTGCCGGTCGCCAGGAGCCCGGCCGTGGCCTCCTCGATGTCCGGCACCCAGTAGGTGAGGTGGTGCAGCTGCTGCACCCCGCCGGTGGGGGCCCAGACGCTGCCCTCGGCCGACTCGATCATCTTGACGTGGGCGGGCCCGCTCGCGGCGGTGACGAACCGTACCGGACGCTCCTCGCGCGAGCCGTCGGGGAAGCGGACCACGGTGTCCCACTCCAGGATGTCGCTCCACCCGCCGGCCACGGGCGTGGTGGCCGCGACGGCCTCCTCCAGGTCGTCGACCACGATCCCGACGTGCGCCACGCCCAGGAACCCGGCGGCCATGTCAGCGCGTCCTCTCGTAGGCGGCCGCGCCCGCCGCGGTGATCCGGCCGTCCCTGAGGTCGGCCTCGACCAGCTCGGCCGGGCGCTCGGCCGGGTCGCCGTAACCGCCGCCGCCGCCCGCGCGCAGGCTGACGATCTCACCCGGCAGGGCCGAGCCCTGGCCCTTGGAGGGGAGCGCGGTCTCGGTGCCGTCCTCGTGGATCAGCGCCAGCGACGCGGGCATCCCCGGCCGGCCGCCGGTCAGCCCTTGCGGCGCGAACTCCGGCCGGGTCTGCTCGGCCTCCGACAGGAAGCCCAGCGGCTTGCTGGAGATGTTGCGGTAGTCGGCCCGGATGCCGAGCCCGCCCCGGTGACGGCCGGCGCCCCCCGAGTCGGGGATGAGCGCGTACCGCTCCACCCGCAGCTCGTAGGAGGACTCGATCACCTCGGCCGGGATCAGCTGGCAGTTGGCCATGTGCACGTCGAGGGCGTCGGCGCCGTCGTGGTCCACGCAGGCGCCCGCGCCGCCGGCGACGTTGGCCAGCAGGACCACGCCGTCTCCCGACTTGGGGGAGCGGGACTCGCAGATGAGCACCGGCCAGCCCACGAACCACTCCGCGGACGCGCGGTGCGGAGCCGCCGCGGCCAGCGCCCGGGTGACGATGGACGCCAGGCGCTGCGAGGCCAGGTGCCGGTCCCCGACCGCGGCGGGGAACTCGGGGTTGACCGCCGTGCCGCGGGGCGCGTGGAAGGAGACCGGATCCAGCGAGCCCTCGTTGAACGGCACGTCGGAGGGCATCAGGCACTTCACCGCATAGTGCACCACGGAGCGCAGGGTCGAGTCGGGGATGTTCATCCCGCCGCGCATCTGCGGGTCGGAGCCGGTGAAGTCGAAGTGGATCTCCTCGCCCGAGATCACCGCCTTGACCACTATCCTCACCGGGGCGTCGAGGTCGAGCCCGTCGTTGTCCAGGCAGCCCTCCGCCGTGTAGTCGCCGTCCGGAAGCTTGGCGATCTCCGCGCGGGTCCGCCGCACGGTGTAGGCGAACAGCTCCTCGAACGTGTCGAGCAGCAGGCCGGTGCCGAACTTCCCGGCCAGGCCCGCGAACCGGCCGGCGCCGGAGCGGGCCGCCGCGATCTGCGCCCGCAGGTCGCCGTGGTTCTGGGCCGGGTGACGGGTGTTGGCGGTGATGATGTCCAGCAGGCCCCGCTCGGGAACCCCCTTGACCTCCACCTTCAGCGCAGGGAGGAGCACGCCCTCCTCGTACGCCGACTCCGACCGGGCCGCGGCCGTGCCGGGGGTGCGCCCGCCCCAGTCGGCGTGGTGGGCGATGACGCCGGTGAACCCGACGAGCGTCGCGGCGGCGTCGAAGACCGGGACGAAGATGTTGATGTCGTTGGTCTGGCAGGCGCCCAGGTAGGGATGGTTGTTGATGAAGACGTCCCCGGGATGGATGTCCTCACCCCACTTGTCCAGGCAGGCGCGCAGCGCCGGTGCCATGGACGCGAGCAGACTCGGGATGTCGAGCGCGGCGGCGAGCATCCGCCCCCGGGCGTCGAACAGCGCGCAGGAGTAGTCGCGCATGTCCTTGACCACCACGCTGAGCGCGGTGCGGCGCAGCGCGGTGCCCATCTCCTCGGCGATGGTCTCCAGCGCATGCCGGACGACCTCGGTGGTGATCGGGTCGGCGCCGTTCTCGCGCGGCGTCATCATGCCTCCTCGCCGGGCTTGTCGTAGGTGATGACCAGGTTGAGGTCGTCGTCGACCCGGAGCGTGGTGCCGGGAACGACCACCGTGGTGGCCTCCCGCTCCTCGACGATCGCCGGGCCGCGCAGCACGGTGCCCGGCGCCAGCGCGCCGCGCTCGTACACCGGGGTCCGCACCCGGCCGGGGCCCTTGAAGTAGACCTCGCGGTGGCGGGCGGGCTCGCCGCCCGCCTCGTCCGTACGGGCCGGGACGCCGGGGCCGTGGTCCAGGATCCCGTACGCCTCCAGGCCGACGGCCACCAGCTCCACCCGCTCCTCGGGGTTGCTGTGACCGAACTCGAACCGGTGCTGCTCGTGGAAGCGCTTGACCGCGTCCGCCAGCGCGCCGGCGTCGAGTTCCGGGGCGTCGATGAGCACCTCGACGTCGTTGTCCTGCCAGGCGTAGCGGAACCGGGCCAGCCGCACGTGGTCCACGCGCTTGACGCCGGTGCCGGCGAACCGCTCGGCGGCCGTCTCGACCATGCCCTGGTACAGGGCCTCGACGTCCTCCGCCGGCACGTCGCCGACGCCGGCGTCGACCACGCGGGCGAAGGTGTACTTGATGTCGGAGCCGGCCAGGCCGACCGCCGAGAACGTGCCGGGGCTCGGCGGGATCAGCACGCCGCCGACGTCCACCAGGGCGCCGACGCTGAGCGCGTGCATCGGCCCGGCGCCGCCGAACGGCAGCAGGTAGAAGTCGCGCGGGTCGTGGCCGCGGTTGACGCTGACCACGCGGACGCCGCGGGCCATGATCGCGTCGGCCACGTCGAGGATGCCGATGGCCGCGGTGTCGACGTCGACGCCGAGCGGGTCGGCCACGTGCGTCTTCACCGCCCGCCTGGCCGCCTCCACGTCCAGGGGCATCTCGCCGCCGAGGAACGCCGCCGGGTCGATCCGGCCCAGCACCAGGTGCGCGTCCGTGGTGGTGGGACGCGTCCCGCCCCGGCCGTAGCAGGCGGGGCCGGGCATCGCGCCGGCGCTCTCGGGCCCGACGCGCAGCCCGCCGGCCTCGTCGACGCTCGCCAGGGAGCCGCCGCCCGAGCCGATGGTGTGGATGTCGAACTGGGGCACCAGCATGGGCCGCCCCTCGAACACGCTCTCCCGCTCGACCCTGGCCCGGCCCTCGTGGATCAGGCAGATGTCGGTGGAGGTGCCGCCCATGTCGAACGTGATCTGGTCCGGGTACGCCGACTGCCTGGCCACCTGGGTGGCGGCCAGGACCCCGGCGGCGGGCCCGGAGAGCACCATGCGGTGCGCGTTCGCGGCGGCCTCCTCCGCCTTCATCACGCCGCCGTTGGACTGCATGATGAAGGTGGGACAGGTGACCCCGGCCGGCTCCAGACCGCTCAGGATGCCGGACATGTAACGGGCGACCAGGGGCCGCAGCGCGGCGCTCACCACGGTCGTGCAGGCGCGCGGATACTCCTTGATCTCCGGCGCGACCTCGCAGCCGACCGCCACGGAGAGCTCCGGCATGGCCTCCCTGAGCGCCGCGGCGAGCCGCCGCTCGTGCTCCTCGTTGCGGAACCCGAACAGGAAGGTGATGGCGCACGCCTCGACGTCCGCGGCCCGTACCTCCTCGACCAGGCGCGCGATCTCGGCGTCGGTCAGCGGGGTCACCACCTCGCCCAGCCGGTCCACGCGCTCGGTGGCCTCGAAGACGAGGGACCGGGGCACGTACGGGCGGGGCTTGGCGACCCGCAGGTCGAACAGGTCGCCGCGGAGCTGGGTGCCGATCTCCAGCACGTCGCGGAAGCCGCGGGTGACCACCAGCGCGGTGCGGGGCAGCTTGGACTCCAGCAGGGCGTTGGTCGCCACCGTGGAGCCGTGACTGAACGTGTCCAGCGCCGCGACGTCCACGCCGCGGGTGCGCCGGATCTGGGCGATGCCGTCGAGGATGCCGATCGAGGCGTCATGCGGCGTGCTCGGCACCTTCTCGACGACCCGGCGGCCGTCCTCGTGCAGGACGACGACGTCGGTGAAGGTGCCGCCGACGTCGATTCCCAGCCTGGCCATCGCTCACTTCCCTTCCGGCTTGACGTACAGGTACTGGCTGATCTCGGGGGTGTCGAGGTTGTCCTTCGTCGCCACGACGAAGTCGTAGAGCTTCTCGCCCTGCGGGCGGGTGCCGTCCTTGGTGTACGCGGTCAGCGCCTCGACCGCGTCCTTGCCCATGTCGTACGGCTTCTGCACGACCAGCGCGTCGACCAGGCCCTGGCGCAGCAGGTCGACCTGGTCGGGGGAGGCGTCCACGCCGACGACCTTGATGTCGCCGGTCTTGCCGGCCTGCTGCACCGCCTTGGCCGCGCCGATGGCGGCGTTGGTCCAGGAGGCGAAGACGGCCTTCAGGTCGGGCACCCTGGAGATCAGGGCCGAGGTCTTGGCGACGTTCTCGGAGATGTCGGCGCCGGCGTACTCCTCGCCGCTGTTCTCCAGGCCGGCGTGCTTCTTCAGCTGCTCCTGCCAGCCCTTGAGCCGGATGTCCACGCTCTGGATGCCCGGGATGTAGCCGACGTAGCCCACCTTCCCGGTGCCCGCGAGCAGCTCGTTCACGGTGTCGGCGGCCATCTCGCCGCTGACGACGCCGTCGGACTTGAAGGTCGCCAGCCGGGCGTCCTGGTCCTCCACGTCGGCGTCGACGGTGACGATCGGGATGCCCTGCTCGTTCACCTGCCGCATCGGGGCCGACATCGCCTTGGCGTCGAGGGCCGACATGATGATGCCGTCCGGCTTGGTGGCCGCGATCGACTGCAGCAACTGGGTCTGGGCGGCCACGTCGAGCGTGGTCGGAGCCTGCCAGGAGAATTCGACGCCGAGCTCCGCCGCCTTCTCCTCGGCGCCCTTGGCCAGCGTCAGGTAGTAGGGGTCGAACTGGTCGTTGAGCAGCATGACGACCCGCGGCTTGGCGCCCGCGCCGTCCGTGCCGCCCGCCTTCGCGGCGGTGTCCGGCGCCTCGGTGGCGCACGCGGCCAGGGTCAGGCCGGCCAGTGCCAGTACGGCGACCTTCTTGATATTCCGCAACATGATGGAGTTCCTCTCATTCGCCGGCTCTGGGCCAGGCAGGGGGGGTTGAGCCGGGTGTTCAGGTGACGTTCATCGCCCGTCTGCGGTACTGGTCGACGAAGACGGCGAAGATGAGGACGCAGCCGACCGCGACGTTCTGCCAGAACGGCTGCAGGTTCATGATCACGAACCCGCTGGTGAGGGTCGCGGGGATGAAGGCGCCGACGACCGTGCCGGACATCTTGCCGCGGCCGCCCCACAGTGAGGTGCCGCCGATGATGACCGCGGTGATGCTCTGCAGCGCGATGTTCGCGTACCCGGAGACCGACGCGGTGGAGAAGCGCGAGATGTCGATCATCCCGACCAGCCCGGCCAGCAGGCCGACCATGCAGTAGATCGCCAGCAGGTGCCGGTCGACGTTGATGCCGGCCCTGCGGGCCGCCTCGGGGTTGGCGCCGATCGCGTACGTGCGCAGGCCGAACCGGGTACGGGCGAGCACGACCCACAGCAGGCCGGTGACCGCGGCGGCGGTCACGACCGGCCACGGGACGCCGAGCAGGGTGCCCATGCCGAAGGCGTCGGTGAGCGCCTGCGGCACCCCGCTGACGTTCATGCCGCCGGTCCAGACCTGGGCCAGGCCGAGGATGATCGTGCTGGTCGCCAGCGTCACGATGAAGGACGGGATCTTCGACTTCACCACCAGCATGCCGTTGACCAGGCCCCAGGCCGCGCCGGTGACCACACCCGCCCCGACGCCGGCCAGGATCGGCAGCCACAGCTCCGCGCCGCCCTGGGCGGTGCCGGCCAGGCCGGAAGTCAGGCCCAGCATCAGCTTGGCGGCCAGGACCGAGGAGAAGACCACCACCGCGCCGACCGACAGGTCGAGCCCGGCCGCGATGAGCAGGAAGGTGACGCCGGCCGAGAGGATCAGCAGCTGGGACCCGGCCAGCGCGATGCTGGTCAGGTTGTAGTTCGAGAAGAACGTCCCGGACGGGGTGACCACCGTGAAGAACACGATGATCGCGACCAGCAGTCCGAAGATCGTCAGGTTGGAGAAGCGCTGGCTGGCCAGCAGCCGCGCGGTGAGCGAAGGCCCCGCTTCGACGCCGGGGCGCGTGATCGTGCTCATGTCGTCGGTCCACCCGCTGGAATTCCCGCGCCGGTCATGGCGGCGATGAGGTCGTTGGTCGACAGGGCCGAGATCTCCTCGGTCAGCACGGTCTGGCCCAGGCGCAGCACCGTGACCCGGTCGGCGACCCTGAAGACGTCCGGCATGCTGTGCGAGATGAGCAGCACCGACAGGCCCCGCTCGTCGCGCAGCTGCTCGACGAGCTTGAGCACGAACTCGGTCTGGGAGACGCCGAGCGCCGCGGTGGGCTCGTCGAGCATGATGAGGGCGCTGCCCCACAGCGAGGCGCGGGCCACCGCGACCGCCTGCTTCTGGCCGCCGGACAGCGAGCCGACCTCCGAGGCCAGCGACTGCAGCTTGGCGCCCAGCGTCGACAGCTGCCGCTCGGCCGACCGGTTCATGGCGGCGCGGTCGACGAAGCCCAGCCGGCCCAGCAGCCCCGGCTTGAGCACCTCGCGGCCCAGGTACAGGTTCTCGCCGGCGGTCAGGGTCGGCGCGAGCGCCAGGTCCTGGTAGACCGTCTCGATCCCGGCCGCCTGCGCGTCGGCGGGCCTGGCGAAGGTCACAGGGCGGCCGTCGACCGCGATGGTGCCGGAGTCGGGCGACACCGCGCCGGCGATGATCTTCATAAGGGTGGACTTGCCGGCGCCGTTGTCGCCCACCAGGGCGTGCACCTCGCGGGGCCGAACCTGGAGATCGACGCCGCGCAGCGCCTGCACGTGGCCGTAGCTCTTGGTGACGCCGGCCACGTCCAGGACAGGTGGGGGTGCGGTCATCTGGCCGCCTCCTTCCGGGAGTCGCTGATGGCGGTGGGATGGCCGAAAGCACCGAAGTGCTCGCAGACCGCGGCGGCGTACGCGGCCGCCCGCGCGGTCGCGTCCGGCAGGGCGAGCCCGTCGGACAGGCCGCACATGAGCGCGGCGAAGTAGGCGTCGCCCGCGCCCAGCGTGTCGACCGCACGGGCCGGCACGGCGGGCTGGACGACCAGCTCGCCCCGCCGCCAGACGATCGACCCGCGGGTGCCGCGGGTCACCACGACCGTGTCCGGCCCCAGGCCGCGGACCTCCTCGACGAGGCCGAGACACTCGGCCTCGGTGTCGTCGGCCCGGGAGAACATCGCCGCCGTCACGAACGGCAGGACCGGGGCCGCGACGTCGAGGCCCTGGTACGAGAAGTCGTAGGCGACGGCGGTGACCGCGTGCATCTTCGGCACCTCGGAGACCGTGAAGCTGCTGTGCCCGGTGTGGACCCAGTCGCAGCCGGACAGGTAGGCGAGATCCCGGTCGTCGAGCTCGATGCGGGTAACCGGCGGTTGGAACGTTCCGAAGAAGCGGTTGCCCTCGTCGTCGAGTGTGACGTCGGCGAAGGAGTTGGGCTCCGCCCGGTGCCGCACCCGCGTGACGTCGACGTCCTCGGCCAGCAGCGCCTTGAGCACGTGCGCCGCCGCCTCGTCGTCACCGAGGACGCCGAGGTAGCCGGCGGTCGCGCCCAGGCGCCGGGAGTGCACCGCCACGTTGGCCGCGCTGCCTCCCGGATACATCAGACCGGCGTGGAGATAACGATCGACGACGTTGTCCCCCACGCCGCACATGCGTGTCGTCATCGGGCTCAGTACTCGACCTTGTGCATGTATCGGCGGATGTCGAGATCGTGACCGGTCAGCGGCTCGAAGTGGTACGCGATGCGGGAGGCCACCGACGCCATGGCGATGTGGGCCACCTTGCCGCGGACCGCCGGGTCGATCCCGGGGAGGGTCAGCTTCGCCGGGTCCACGACGTAGTGCTCGCGGCCGTACCGGGAGAGGAAAGCGTTGACCCGCTCCGAGATCGGCCGCGTCTCGTCCTCGCTCATGAGGTGGATGACCCGCGTGCTGCGCGGGTCCACGATCTCGAACGGGCCGTGGAAGAAGTCGGCGCTGTTGAGGTGGGTGGACTTCTGCCGCTGCATCTCGACCAGGTAGCAGACCGACAGCATGTACGCCAGGCCCAGCAGCCGGCCGGTGCCCAGCACGAAGATGTTGTCGGCGTCGTAGAGCCGCGCCACGGCTTCGGCGGTGGCCCGCTCGGTCTCGTCCACGGCCGCGGCGGTGGCGTCGGGGATGAGGTCGAGGGCCGCCCGCAGCTCGTCCACCCCGTCCTTGAGGCCGTGGGCCTCCAGCAGGGAGCAGGACATCTCTTCCAGGAGCTCGTACTTGCCGCCGGTGGCGGTGCTCTCGCTGCCGTAGACGAGGCTGAACTCGGCGGCCCGCGCCAGCTCGTTGTCGGCGTCCCTGGCCACGCTCACGACCAGCGCGCCGGCCTTGGCGGCGGCCTGGGCCGCGGCGACGGTCTCGGGCGTGCCGCCCGAGTGCGAGGAGGCGATCACCAGCGTGCGCCGCCCGGTGCGGCCGAGGTGGGTGAGCGGGAACTCGCCGGCGTTGACGTTCTGCACGCCGAACCCGGTGGCCTTGGCGCCGAGCGACATGGTGGCGGCGACCGACGACGCCCATGACCCGCCGACTCCGGCGAAGAGCACGGTGTCGACGTCACGGCGCACCGCCTCGGCGGCGATCTCCTGAGTGAGCGCGCGCTGGCCCACGGTGGTGCGCAGAGTCGACGCGATGTCCGACGCGATGGGGCGCAGGGGCAGGGCAGGGGAAGGCATACCTATCCTTGAGCTGGTTGTTTTGTCCTAGTTCGACCTTGCGAGAACGTTCCCGCGTTGACGTCAACGCTGCCACCCCCAGGTCAGCGTCGGCCAGAGAAATTCAATAACGTTTGGGTAACCGTCTTGACGTGAGCGGTGTCACTCGTTCAAGGCGGGAGCGGAATCGCCCGTACCGTCAGCGCGTGCCGACCGGGCCAGCCTCATCAGCTTGACCAAGGCGACCACGCCGATGGAGGCCCACACCAGGTTCAGCCCCGCCGAGGGCCAGGCGTCGTTGTAGGCGCTGTTGACCATGAGGCCGACCGCGCCGCCCAGGTTGATGAGCTGATAGAGGAGCCCGTCGCCGTGCACCCGGGCGGACGAGACCAGGGCGTAACCGGTCAGGAGCAGGGCGGCGCCGAGCCAGCCGATGGCCTCGAGGAGAAGATCCATCAGGACATTCTGCGGATCCGCCGAGCGGAAGGGCAATCAACGGAAATCGCGGACACGCGTAAGGTCGGCTTCATGGACATCGACCCCCGGCGGTTACGCGTGCTGCGCGAGGTCCACCTGCGCGGCGGCGTCATGCGGGCCGCGGAGGCATTGCATCTGACCCCCTCGGCGGTCTCCCAGCAGCTCGTGCAGCTGGAGCGGGAGGTCGGGCTGGCGCTCGTCGACCGCTCGCAGCGCCGCGTCTCGCTCACCCCCGCCGGGCGGGTCCTCGCCGGGTACGCGGAGCGGGTCGAGGAGGAGCTGGCCGAGGCCAGGCGGGAGCTGACCCGCTTCACCGAGCGGCTGGCCGGGCCGGTGCGCATCGCCGCGTTCCCCACGGTGATCCAGCACATCCTGGTGCCGGCCCTGCGCGACCTCGCCGCCCGCCACCCGAGGATCGAGCCCGCCATCCACGAGGTCTTCGGGCCGCCAGCGCTGCAGGAGCTGCGGCTGGGGGAGGCGGACGTGCTCATCACCGAGCAGGACATGAGCCGGCCCGTGCTCGCCCAGCCCTCGCTGGCCACGCGCGCCCTGTTCGTCGACGAATATCGCGTCGTGGTGCCGCCTGACTGGCCGGAGCCGCCCCGGCACGTCTCCGAGCTGGCGGACGTGCCGTGGGTGGCGAGCGAGCCGCACCTCGCCTGTGGGCAGGCGCTCGACCGGCTGGCCGGGCTGCACGGGTTCGAGCCGCGCAAGCTGCACGTCATCACCGATTTCGCGCCGACGCTGGCGCTGGTGACCGCCGGGCGCGGGGTGGCGATCGTGCCCACGCTGGCGCTGCTGGACGTGCGGGAGGGCGAGGTACTGGTCAGCGACATCCGCGACGTGGGCGCCCGCCGGATCGACGCCGTCACGCGGGTGAGCCGGACCCGTTCGGGCGAACCCGACCCGGTGCAGGCCGTGGTCATCGCCGCCATCGAGCGCGCCACCGCCGAGCTGGAATCCTCGCTCAGCGCCCGCCTCGGCCAGCCCCGCGACGAGATCCCCGGCTGACCACCGCGGAGCGTGCCTGACTGGACAGCGAGGCGGCCGGCGCGGCAGGCGAGGGTGTCGCCGGGCAGCAGGCCGGCGTCGTGCGCGTCTTGCCGCGGAACGACTACGGAGTCCGCGCCGAGCGGCGAGATGCCGCCCGCTGTCAGTCGGAGACGCGGGGGCCGCTCATCTTGTCGAGCAGGCGGGCCAGCCGCTCGCGCAGCCCTGGCCGTTGCGGGATCTCGCCCGCGGCGATGCTCACCAGGTGCTGGGCGCCGTCGAAGCTGACCGGCGCGTGCTCGGGGACGGCGATCGCGTCGTGCGCCAGCCCGGCCAGCTCAGCGTCGCCGCTCTCCAGGGCCAGGATGGTGGCGCCGACGCGGCGGGCGTCGTCGACCCGCTCCAGGAGCGGGGCCGGCGCCTGCTGCCCGGCCACCACGAACAGCGTCTCGCCGCGCGTCGTACGCTCGATCCGCTCCAGCCCCACCCGGAGGTGGGCGGGGGCGCCGGCGGGCGGTGACCAGCGGACCAGGGTGGGCGCGAGCTGCGGCAGGCCGGACAGGCGGGCCTCGTCGGTGAGGTGCGCGGTCAGGTGCCAGGGCTCGTCGCCGGGCGTGCCCACCAGCAGCAGCCCGCCGGGGGAGCGGGTGGTGCGCAGCGCCCGGCCCAGCTCGCGGGTGCGCTCCACCCAGCCCGTCTCCGCGAGGACTTCCCGCAGGTGTGCGACCGCCCCTGAATCCATGGCTCCATCGTGCCTGACAGGTGCGTCCGGGGTGAGAGGTTTCGCGGTGACCTTCGTGCACCCCCGACGTGTCAGTCCTTGACAGCTGGTGGCGTCCGCCGCGCCGGGGGCGTGTGTGGGCGCTGATGGCGTGCTGGCATGATGCGTCGTATGACTGACGTGAGCGGGCTGAGCATCGGCATTCTGGGCGGCACCGGTGACCAGGGGAAGGGGCTGGCGCGGCGGTTCGCGCTGGCCGGGCTCAAGGTGGTGATCGGGTCGCGGCGCGCCGAGCGGGCGCGGGAGGCGGCCGAGTCCATCGGGGCCGGAGCCACCGGGGCGGAGAACGCCGTCGTGGCCGCCGAGTGCGACCTCGTGATCGTGGCGGTGCCGTACGACGGGCACAAGGCGCTGCTGGAGTCGCTGGCCACGCAGCTCGCCGGGAAGATCGTGGTCGACTGCGTGAACCCGCTGGGCTTCGACAAGCAGGGCGCCTACGCGCTGCCCGTCGAGGAGGGCAGCGCGGCCCAGCAGGCGGCGGCGGTGCTTCCCGAGAGCCGGGTGGTGGCGGCGTTCCACCATGTGTCGGCCGTCGTGCTGATGGACCCGGCGGTGGAGAAGGTGGACCTCGACGTGCTGGTGCTGGGCGACGACCGGGAGGCGACCGACACCGTGCAGGCGCTGGCCGACCTGATCCCCGGTGTGCGCGGCGTCTACGGCGGGCGGCTGCGCAACGCCTTCCAGGTGGAGGCGCTGACCGCGAACATCATCTCGGTCAACCGCCGCTACAAGGCCCACGCAGGCATCCGCGTCACCGACATCTGACGGCCTCCTCCGTACGACCGCGCCTCGGCTCGCGACCGTGAGCCGAGGCAACCGGTATCCGCCCTGAGGGACGCGCACGTCGTCGCGGACGTGGACAGATCCGGCAGCGCCGGACCAAGCGGCCGTCCAGGAGCTCACGAAGCGGAGGCACAGGTGACGCGCGCCGACCGGCCCTGGCCCAGTGACCTCGTCCGGAGGTGCAGGTGACGCGCGCTGACCGGCTTCGGCCCAGTGACCTTGCCCGGGAGCACGGGCTGTCCGCGCAGGCCGTGCGCAACTACGAGGATGACGGGATCCTGCCCCCGGCCCCGCGCGGTGACCAGGGGTACCGCCGCTACACGCCGGTCCACGCCCAGGCCCTCCGGGCCTTTCTGGCGCTCCGGCCGGGGTTCGGGCACCAGGGCGCGGCCGCGATCCTGCGGGCCGCCAACGCGGGCGACGAGGAGGCCGTCTTCCGCCTCCTCGACCAGGGCCACGCCGAGATCCTGCGCGACCGGGCCACGCTGGACGAGGTGACCGCCGCCCTCACCGAACTCGCACCGGCGGGCGACGAGCCGGTACGCGGGGCGCCGTCCGTGGGCGCCCTCGCCCGCCGGCTCGGCATCCACCCGGCCACGCTCCGCAAGTGGGAGAAGGCCGGGATCCTCCGCGCCGAACGCGACCCGGTGACCGGCTACCGCCGCTACCCGCCCGCCGCGGTACGCGACGCGCACCTGGCCCGCCAGCTCCGGCGCGGCGGCTACCCGCTGCGTCAGATCGCCGGGGCGATCGCGAACGTCCGGGAGGCCGGCGGGATCGGCCCGCTGGAGGAAGCGCTGAGCACCTGGCGCTCCCGCCTCCGGCGGCGCGGCCGGGCGATGCTCGACGGCACGGCCGAACTCGCCGCCTACCTCCGCCTGCGCGGCCTCTGACCCGGCTGGACAGGTCCTTTCGAAGCCGGTTCCGCATGAGACGCGGCCAATTTCCTGAATCCTCGGCCTATTTCATTCGGCCGGCGTTCACAGAAATGCGACACGGCGCCGGCAACGTTGTGCGCGCTTTGCGGCGGACTATATGCTCGGCGATCGTGAAACGACCTGCAACTGGTATTCGGAGGCGGTAGTGGGATCTCTGCAGAGAAATCTGATTCGGCTCGCCATGGTCGTGACAATGACCGCTTCCGGCATGATGACGGCCGGAGCCGGTATGTCGGCGGCCGACCCGGAACCCCAGGCGCCTTCTGAGCTGTCGCGCCTGCTGGGCGCCGACCTGGGCACGGTGTTGCACATGGTCCCCGGCGTCTTCTGCGGCAACCGGCTGGTCAACTACAACTCGCCTTCCTCTAATTCTCCCACGAAATGCGTCAACGGCGCAGAAAACAGCGGTAACTCCACCAACAGTGGGAATTATTACAGCGAGGGGGACCCCATCAACAGCGGCAACTTCTCGAACGTGAACGGCTCCACAGCGAGCAACAACGCGACCAACAGCGGGAACACGGCCAACGGATCCCAGTCTCTCGTGCGGTGACCCGGCGGCGGTAAGAGCGGGAAACATTGGAGTGTGAATGCATATGACTGGTCTTGCCATCGCCGGTATCGGACTGGCGTTGCTCGCGGCGGGGACGCCCGCCTCTCCCGCCGAGTCGGCGATCCGGCAGAATCCCGCGACGTCCAGCGTGGCTGAGGCGGGCCATCCCCTGGACAGGGGTAATTCCCGAAACAGGGGAAACTTTTGGAACAAGGGAAAGTCCGTCAACAGCGGAAACTTCGCGAACGTGATCGGATCCTACAAGTCCAACAATGCCTATGAGGGCAGCCAGAACAACGTCAACGGTTCGCAGCACATCATCGTGAGATCCAACAAGTGATGGAGGGCCGCGTCAGAGCCAACCGGCGTCTTCCGCGATGCGAATGGCGTCGATCTTGTTGCGGGCGCCCGTCTTGGTGATCGCGCCCGTCAGGTAGTTGCGCACCGTGCCGGGCGACAGGTGCAGGCGGGAGGCGATCTCCTCCGCCGAGGCGCCCCGGGCGGCCTCCTTGAGCACGGTCGACTCGCGCGGCGTCAGCGGGCTCTCGCCGTACTCCATCGCCGCCGACACCAGCTCGGGATCGAGCACCCGCAGCCCCGCCGCGGTGCGCCGGATGGCGTCGGCGAGCCGGTGGCCGGGCGCGTCCTTGACCAGGAACGCCCCGATCCCGGCCGTCAGCGCGCGGCGCACCTGGCCTGGCTGCCCGAGCGCGGTCAGCACGAGGATCCGGCACTCGGGGAGCCGCTCGCGCAGCTCGGCGGCGGCGGTGATGCCGTCGACGACCGGCAGGTCGATGTCCACGATCGCCACGTCGGGGCGGTGTTCCAGGGCGGCGGGCACGATCTCGTCGCCGCGCGTCACCTCGGCGACCACGTCGATGTCGGACTCCAGGCGCAGCAGCGCGGTGAGCGCGGCCCGGATCATGTGCATGTCCTCGGCCAGCATCACCCTGATGGCCGTCATGCCGGGACCTCCATCGCCAGCAGGAAGCCGCCCGTCTCGCCGCGCGCCGCGGTGAGGGTGCCGCCGGCCTGGGCGGCCCGCTCGGCCAGCCCGGTCAGCCCGCCCCCGAGGACGACAGGAGCGTCCGGGACGCCGTCGTCGGCCACCTCCAGGCGCACCCTCCCGTCACGGGCCGACGTGGTGATCGTGCAGGTGGTGGCGTGGCTGTGGCGCAGGATGTTGGTGACCGCCTCCCGCACGGCCCAGGCCAGCGCCTCGTCCGACCGCTTCGGCGGCGTCACGTCCGCCAGGTGGGCCTGGCAGCGCACCCCCGACGACTCCAGCAGCGCCACCGCCCGGTCCGTCTCGCCCGCCAGCGACAGCTCGCGGTAGCCGCGCGCCACCTGCCGCACGTCCTGCGCCGCCTCCCTGGCCACCTGGACCAGCTCCGTCACCTCGCCCCGCGCCGACGCGGGGTCGCGGTCGAGCAGCCGGGAGGCCAGGTCGCCCTTGAGCGCGATGGCGGTGAGGCTGCGGCCCAGCCCGTCGTGCAGGTCGCGGGAGATGCGCAGCCGCTCCTTCAGCACCGCCGCCTCGGCCAGCTCCGCCCTGGCCTCCTCCAGGTCGGCGGCGAGCCTGGCCAGCCGCACCAGCGTGTAGATCATGGCCCCGGTGATGGGCACGGCGAGGGTGAAGAAGAAGGACACGATGGCGAAGGGCAGGCCGAGCCAGGTCGCGGTCGCCCCGTACAGCGTCATCACCGCGACGAGCGGCCCGCCCCAGCGCAGCGGCAGGAGCACCAGCACGCTTCCGGCCAGCATCGGCGCCGCCACCGACGAGTAGCCGGACGGCAGCAGGAAGTCGGGCACGTAGGTGACCAGCGCCTGCAGCACCAGCGTGAGCGGGAACAGGGCAGGCCGCCCGCCGCGCAGCCCCGCCCGCATGTTCACGTAGTGCAGGGCCACGACCGTCAGCATCATCGCCGTCGCCATGAGCCCCAGCAGCGCGCCGAACTGGTAGTAGAGCAGCCCGAGCAGCGTGTAGGCGATGGCGACGCCGGTCAGCAGGCCGCTCGCCATGCGCCGGGCGGAGGTGGAGGTCACGACGTCAGATTATGAGCGCCTCGGCTCCCACCGGAACCAGAGCCTCAGGCTCACGACCCCGATCACGGTCCACGCGGCCAGGTTCAGCGCGGGCGCCAGCACCTCGCCGTGGCGCACCGCGGCGACCACGGCGGCGGTCGGCAGCAGGTCGAGCGCCGTCTGGACGAGGGACGGCAGCGGGATCGGCCCCATCGCCCCCGCGCCCACCCCGGCCAGCAGGAACACCGGCATGGCGAACGCGGCCGACAGCTCGGCCCGCGGGATCGCCGCCGTGTACGCGGCGGCCAGCAGCGCCATCACCGCCGAACCCGCCACGACGGCCGCCGCGAACAGCAGCGGGTCGTCCGGCAGCGGCACCCCCGCCAGGACCCGCACCGCCACCGCCGACAGCGCGACGATGACCACGGTCTGGGTCACGACGCTGGCGATCTGCCCGCCCAGGATCTGCCCGTCGGTCAGCTCGGTCGTACGCAGCCGCTTGAGCACGAGCTGGTCACGGCGCATGGTGAGGGCGACGACCATGGTCATGAACGTGGTGGTCGCCAGGACGATCGCGATCATGCCGTGGAAGAGATGGGCGACGTCGGCTGCGCCCGCGCTGGTGACGTTCCGCATCAGGACCGGCAGCCCGATGGCCAGGCCCACGGGCGTGACGACCGAGCCGAAGAGCATGCCCCGGTCCTTCCAGAACAGGCGGGTGCCGAGCCGGTAGGTCGCGGCGAGACTCATCGTGCGCTCCTGGGCAGGTCGAGGAAGAGGTCTTCGAGGGTGGCGGTGCGGACCTCCAGGCCCGCCAGCCGCAGGCCGCGCCCGGCGGCCCAGGTCAGCAGCGTCTGGGCGGCCAGGTCGGGGTCGTTGGCGCGGCATACGGCCAGCTCGCCGTCGAGCGAGACCGGCAGCGGCAGGTCATCGGGCCGCACACCGGCGGGCAGCCGGAACGCCACCCGGCCGCGCAGCCTGGCCAGCGTCTCGGCCATGCCGCCCGCGGCCACGACCGCGCCCTCGTCCATGATCGCCATGGCGGCGGCCAGCCGCTGCGCCTCCTCCAGGTAGTGGGTGGTCAGCAGGACCGTGGTGCCCTGCCGGGCCAGCTCGCGCACCACCTCCCAGGTGTCCACGCGCGCCCGCGGGTCCATGCCGGCGGTCGGCTCGTCGAGGAACAGCACGTCGGGCCGGCCAAGCAGGGCCAGCGCCAGGTCGAGCCGCCGTTTCTCCCCGCCGGACAGCTGGCGCACCCTGGTCGCCGCCTTCTCCTTCAGCCCGGCCAGCTCCAGCGCCTCCTCGCGGGGACGCGGCGCGGAGGTGAAGTCGCGCCAGGTGTCGACGGTCTGCGCCACGGTCAGGTCGGGGAAGAACCCCGCCTCCTGCAACATGACGCCGGTACGCTGCCGTACCGCCGCCCGGTCGGCCATCGGGTCGAGGCCGAGCACCCGCACCGAGCCGCCGTCAGGCCGCTGGAACCCGGCCAGCACCTCCACGGTCGTGGTCTTGCCCGCGCCGTTCCTGCCGAGCAGGGCGAAGATCTGCCCGGCGGGCACCTCGAACGAGACGCCCTTCACCGCCTCGAAGGCGCCGTAGCGCTTGACGAGCTCGTTCACCAGGATCGCTGTCATGCCTGCGACTCTTCCCGGCCGGGGCGCGCGGCGGCAGTGAGGAATTCACGACCTGCGGGAGAGCTTGAGCAGCGCGTCGGTCACCGCCTCCGGGTCGACGACCGGGTGGAGGTGGCGGCCGGGGACGCGGAGCACGGGCCAGCCGCGCCGCCGCGCCTGCTCCGCCACCGTGTCGTACGGCGGCCCGAACCACAGGAAGGAGCAGCGCACGGCGTCCCACCCGGCGGGCACCGGCACCGGGTCGGTGTAGAAGCCGAGCGGCAGCCGCGGCTGCTCGGCGACCACCCGGTCGCGCACGGCCGGGTCCGCGGGGAACATGGGCGCCACGTCCTCCTCGCTCCACCAGTCGGTCCAGCGCGGCAGCACGCCGTCATCCCCGGCCAGCTCGCGCAGGAACGGCAGGAAGTCGTCCTGCCCCGGCCTGACCAGCCCGCGCTCGGGCGGCAGATGGGCGTCGGCGAACACGCACGCCACCACCCGGTCGCCCAGCCCTTCCTTGATCACCGGCACGAACAGCCCGGCGTTGCTGTGGGCCGCCAGCACGATCCGGCCCCCGGCGGGCGTCGCGGCGCGCACCGCCTCCACGATCCGCGGCCAGTGCGGCGGGCCGCCCCCGGTGACTCCGGTCAGATCGGGCACCACCGCCTGGTGGCCCCGGCGCTCCAGCGCCTGGGCCACCGGCGCCCACGTGGACGGGCCCACGCTGGGGCTGTGTACGAGCACGAAGGTCATGCTCCACACCTTGCCGTACGCGCGCGCCCGCCCGCCGCGGTGTCAGCTCCTGGCGGATCCGCTCTCGGCCGGTGTCAGACGACGAGGGTCGGCCGTGACGGCAGGCGCTCGGTGGGGTCGTAGGCGTGCCAGGCCGCGGCGAGCGCCCGCACCGCCGCCGACAGCTCCGCCTCGGGGAACAGGAAGTGCAGCCGCATCCGGTCCGCGAGGCCGCCGAGCGGGTCGAAGGAGCGGCCGGGCGGCACCGCCACCCCGTGCCTGAGCGCGACCTGGGCGAAGGAGTCGGCGTCGCCGCGCGGCAGCCGGACCCAGATCGTCTGGCCGCCCCGTGCCGGTTCGAACGACCAGGACGGCAGGCGCGCGCGCAGCTCGGCGCACAGGTGGTCGTGGCGGGCGCGCAGGACCCGTACGCGGTCGCGCCTGATGTCGTCGAGGCGGTGCAGCAGCGCGGCGGCGGCGAGCTGGCCGACCACGTCGCCGCCGAGGTCGTGCACGGCGCGGAGCCGGGCGAGCCGGGCGGCCAGCGGCGCCGGCGCCCTGATCCAGCCGACGCGCAGGCCGCCCCAGACGACCTTGCTCAGCGACGCGATCGTGACCACCTGCTCGCCGGTGGTGTAGGCGGTGAGCGGGGCCGGTGTGTCGCCGTCGAAGCAGAGCTCCGCGGAGACCTCGTCGTCGATCACCGGCAGGTCGTGCTCGGCGGCCAGCGCGGCCAGCCGGCGGCGCGCCGGCCCGTCCATGACCGACCCCGTGGGATTGCTCGCGGTCGGCACCGTGTAGAGCAGCGCGGGCCGCTCCCGCACGGCCCGGACGAGGTCGACCGGCGCGGGGCGGCGGGCGGGTGGTTCTCCGGGGGAGAGGGTTTCCCGGGGGTCGAGGGTGACCGGGCGGATCGCGGCCGCGGCGTGGCGGAAGACCTCCAGGGCGCCGGGGTACGTCGGGGACTCGGTCAGGACCCGGTCGCCGGGCGACACCAGCAGGCCGGTCAGCAGGGTGAGCGCCTGCTGGGCGCCGCTGGTCACGATGATCTCCGCCGCGCTCGTGGGCACGCCGCGCCGCCGGTAGTAGGCGGCCACCGCCTCCCGCAGATCCGGCTGGCCGGCGGGCTGGTAACCCAGGTCGCGCATGCCCGCGAGCCGCCCGGCCGCCTCCTCGTACGCCTCCGCCAGCTCCGGCGGCGGCTCGTCCGGGGCGGCGCAGGTCAGGAGCGTCACCCCGTCGGGCGGGTGCAGGATGTGCAGCAGCAGCGGGTTCGCCGTCACCCCGTCGCCGGTGCGGGTGGCCGGCAGGTCGAGTTCGGCGACGCGGGTGCCGCTGCCCTGCCGCCGCATCACCCGCCCTTCCCGCTGGAGCAGCTCGTACGCGGCCACCACGGTGCCGCGGCCGACCGCCAGCCGTCTGGCCAGCACCCGGTCCGGCGGCAGCAGCTCTCCGGGAGGCAGCACGCCGTCGTCCACGAGCGCCCTCAGCCGGGCCGCGAGCAGCAGGTAGAGCGGCCCGCGCCCGGACGCCCAGCGGCCCAGCAGATCGACGAGATGGTCGACATTGGCCCCATTCATAGACCAATCTTGTGGGATTGGCTCTGATCTCGTGCGACTTTTCCGGACATCCTTACGTACATGACCGAATACCGTCCTGAAACCCGCGCGGTCCACGTGCCCCACCCCGTGGTCGAGGGCAGCCGCCCGATCACCGTGCCCATCTACCAGACCTCCGGGTTCACCTTCGACGACCCGGCGGTCATGGCCGACGGCATGGGCAGGCCCGACGGCCCGTACGTCTACGGCCGCTACAGCAACCCCACCGTCCGCGCCCTGGAGGAGGCCGTCTCCGGTCTGGAGGGCGGCGTCGCCGCCATCGCCACCGGCTCCGGCATGGCCGCCATCAACACCGTGCTGCTCGGCCTGCTCAAGCCGGGCGACCACCTGATCGCCCAGCGGGCCCTGTACGGCGGCACCGCGGGCATGATCAACGAGCTGGTGTCGCGGTTCGGCGTCGAGGTCAGCTACGTGCCCGAGCACGACCCCGCCGCGCTCCGCGCCGCCGTCGGGCCGCGGACGAAGCTGGTCTACCTGGAGACCATCGCCAACCCGATGTGCCAGGTCGCCGACCTGCCCGCGATGTGCGCGGCGGCCCGCGAGCTGGGCCTGGTCAGCGTGGTCGACAACACCTTCGCCACCCCTCTGCTGTGCCGCCCGATCGAGCACGGCGCCGACGTCGTCGTCCACTCCACCACCAAGTACCTGTCCGGGCACACGGACGTGGTCGGCGGCATGGCGGTGTTCGCCGACGACGCGCTCTACCGCGACGTCTGGCACTTCGCGATCGAGCTGGGGCCGTCGCCGGACCCGTTCGCCGCCTGGCTGAGCCTGCGCGGGATGCAGACGCTGGGGCTGCGCATGGAGCGCCACTGCGCCAACACCCGCCTGCTCGCGACCCGCCTGGCCGAGCACCCGTCGGTGGCGGCCGTGCACTGGCCGGGCCTGCCCTCGCACCCGTCGCACGAGGTGGCGGCCAAGCTGCTGCCCGACTTCGGCGGCCTCTTCTCGTTCGACCTGACGGGCGGGCGCGCGGCGGGGGAGAGGTTCATGCGGTCGGTACGGCTGGCGCTGGTCGCGCCGTCGCTGGGCGGCGTCGAGACGCTCATCCTGCACCCGGCCACCACCTCGCACCGCTCGCTCACCGCCGCCGAGCTGGCCAGGCACGGCATCGGTGAGGGCACGGTACGGGTCGCCGTCGGCATCGAGCACCCCGAGGATCTCTGGGCGGACTTCGAGCAGGCGTTGACTTAGTCCTTAGGCATTGAGGAAAATGCCTAAGTGCTGTCCGAGCTCCGCGCCGTGGCCAGCGAGCCGCGCCTGCTGATCCTCCACTGGCTCAAGGACCCGGTCGCGCACTTCCCGCCCCAGGTCGACGGCGACCTGGTGGCCGACGGGGTGTGCGGCCGGTCCATCGCCGGCAAGCTCGGCATGACCCAGCCCAGCGCCACCGTCCACCTCAAGATCCTGGAGCGCGCCGGCCTCATCCGCGGCAAGCGGATCAGGCAGTGGGTGTTCTACCGGCGCGACGAGGAGCGGATAGCACAGCTCAAACGGATGATCGAGGGGGAGCTGTGACGGTGACGTACGAGGACGTGGTGGCGGCGGCCGGGCGGATCGGGGCGCACGTGCTGCGCACGCCGGTCCTGGAGGTCGCGCCGGGGCTCGTGCTCAAGCTGGAGCTGCTGCAGCACTCCGGGTCGTTCAAGGTGCGCGGGGCGTTCAACCGGATGCTGGCGGCGGGCGAGCTGCCGCCGGGCGGGGTGATCGCGGCCAGTGGCGGCAACCACGGGCTGGCGGTCGCGTACGCGGCGCGGGCGCTGGGGGCGCGGGCCGAGATCTTCGTGCCGGAGGTGACCAGCCCGGTCAAGATGGCCGGGCTGCGGGCGCTCGGCGCCCGGGTCAACCAGGTCGGGGCGATCTACTCCGAGGCGGCCGAGGCGGCCGCCAAGCGCGCCGCCGAGACGGGCGCGCTGAAGGTGCACGCCTACGACCAGGCCGAGGTGGTGGCCGGGCAGGGCACCACCGGGCTGGAGCTGATGGAGCAGACGGGCGGCGTCGACACCATCCTGGTCGCCGTCGGCGGCGGCGGCTTCGCCGCGGGCATCGCCCTCGGCTCCGCTGTCCCGCCTTCCTTCCAGGAGCCGCCGCTGTCCGGCTCGGAGGCCTCGCCCACGTTCGCTTCGGGTCAGGGCTTCCGCCGGGGACGGCCCAGGATCGTGGCGGTGGAGCCGGAGCGGATCCCCACCTTCCACGAGGCGCTCAAGGCGGGCCGGCCGGTGCCCGTGGAGGTGGGCGGGGTGGCGGCCGACTCGCTGGGCGCCACCGCGCTGGGCGACATCGCGTACGAGATCCTCGCCTCGTCCGGCGCGCGCAGCGTGCTGGTCGCCGAGGACGCCATCGTGGCCGCCCGCCGCACGCTCTGGGAGAGGCACCGCCTGGTCACCGAGCACGGCGGCGCGACCGCGTACGCCGCGCTGCTGTCGGGCGCCTACACCCCCGCGCCCGGCGAGCGGGTGGCGGTGGTGGTCTGCGGCTCCAACACCGACCCCGCCACACTCGCCGCCGAGTGACCGCCCACGGGACCGGGCGGCGGGTGGAACGGTCGCGCGGTGATTTCGGTACGAAACAGGGTGCGATGCCGGCATCGCCGGAATAGCGTCGCCCCTCATGAGCATGTCCCGGGAACGTCCCCCTTTCGTTGCCGATGAACGCACCCAGCTTGTGGGCTGGCTCGACATGCAACGCGCGATCGTCCAGTGGAAGTGCACGGGGCTGTCGGAGGGGGACGCCGACATGCGGATCGACGGCGTCCCCCTGGCGAAGCTCCTCGACGAGTACGAGCGTCAGTGCCGGATCTCGAACGAGATCGTCGCCGCCCACTCGCTGGACGACGTGGGCAAGCACCCCGGCTACCGCTCGGGCGCGGCGAGCCTGCGCTGGATGCTGATCCACATGGTCGAGGAGACCGCCAGGCACGCCGGCCACCTGGACACCATCAGGGAACTGGTCGACGGCGAGAAGGGCTGCTACTGACCCCCACCCGGGGTCAGCTGTACGTGTGTTCGGGGCCGGGGAAGGAGCCGCCGACGACCTCGTCGGCGAACGCCCGCGCGGCCCTGTCGAGCTCGGCGCCCAGGTCGGCGTAGCGCTTGACGAATCGGGCCGGGCTGGGGGTCAGCCCCATCATGTCCTGCCAGACGAGCACCTGGGCGTCGGTGGCGGCGCCCGCGCCGATGCCGATCGTGGGGATCGACAGCGAGGCCGTCACCCGTTCCGCCAGGTCGGCGGGCACGCATTCGAGCACGACCGAGAACGCGCCGGCCCGCTCCAGGTCCTTGGCGTCGGCCATCAGCTCGTCGCCCGCCTCCCCGCGCCCCTGGACGCGGTAGCCGCCGAGCGCGTTGACCGACTGGGGGGTCAGGCCGAGGTGGGCCATGACCGGCACGCCCGCCGAGACGAGCGCCTCCACCTGGGGCACCACCCGCCGGCCGCCCTCCAGCTTGACCGCGTGCGCGCCGGCCTCCTTCATGAACCGGGCCGCCGACTCCAGCGCCTGCCCCGGTGACGTCTGATAGGAGCCGAACGGCAGGTCGGCGACCACGAGCGCGCGAGAGGAGCCGCGCACCACGGCCGCGGTCAGCGACAGCAGGTCGTCGACGGTGACCGGCAGGGTGGAGTCGTAGCCGTACACCACCATGGCGGCCGAGTCACCCACGAGCAGGACGGGAATGCCCGCCGCGTCGAACACCCGGGCCGTCATCGCGTCGTAGGCGGTGATCATCGGCCACCGCTCCCCGCGCTCCTTGGCCGCGGCGAGGTCGCGCACGGTGACCCGGCGGCCGGAAACGCCGCCGTACAGGGTGGTTGAGGACATCAGGTCAACCTCCGAAAGCGTCTCGAGGCGCCCTGGTGGCGTCCCCGGACTCCCTCCGATGATGCCAGGCGCGGCCCCGGCAGGAAAACCCGTGGCGGAAGTGTCGGTGGGGGCTGGAACAATGGGCCTGGAGGTAAGCAATCTAGATGGCAATCGAACCTTACCGGCGTCTTTTCCGGCTGCCGGGTGTGGGCGTGCTGCTGCTGGTGGGACTGGCCGCCCGGGTCCCCACCACGGCCATGAGCATGGCGCTGACGCTGCATGTGGTGGAGACGCTCAAGCTGGACTACGTCATGGCCGGGACCGTCACGGCGGCGATCACGCTCGGCATGGCCGTGGGCTCCCCGCTGGCCGGGAGGTTGGTCGACCGTTACGGGCTGCGCCCGGTGCTGATCGTCACCACGGCCGCGCAGGCGCTGTTCTGGTCGTCGGCCTGGAAGCTGCCGTTCCCGGTGCTGACGGGCGCCGCGCTGGTGGCCGGGCTGCTCGCGCTGCCGGTGTTCTCGGTGGTCCGCCAGTGCCTGGCCGCCATGGTGCCGCTGGAGCAGCGCCGCACGGCGTTCTCGTTCGACTCGATGTTCGTCGAGGTGTCCTACATGACCGGGCCCGCGCTGGCGGTGGCGGGCATCACCGTGCTCGGCAGCGGGCCGACGATGACCGCCATCGCGGTCGGCACCGCCGGCGCCGGGATCGGGCTCCTGCTGCTCAACCCGCCGACCAGGTCGGCGGCCGAGCTGGCGGAGCCGGAGGTCAGGATCCCCAGGCGGACGTGGCTCACCCCGCGCATGGTCGCGCTGCTGGGCACCGCTGCCGCCGCGACGTTCGTGCTCACCGCGACCGAGCTGGCCGTGGTCGGCACCATGAAGGACTCAGGCCACACCCAGTGGATCGGCCTGGCCGTCGGCATCTGGTGCTTCTATTCGCTGCTGGGCGGGTTCCTCTACGGGATGCTGTCGCGCGGGTTCTCGCCGCTCGTGCTCATCGGCCTGATAGGGCTGCTCACGATGCCGGTGGCGCTGGTCTCCGGCGGCTGGTGGTGGCTGGTGCTGGCGCTGCTGCCGTCGGGCCTGCTCTGCGCGCCCTCGCTGTCGTCCACCGTCGAGACGCTCAGCCGCTGGGTGCCGGCGGGCGCCAGAGGAGAGGCCATGGGCCTCAACGGCACCGCGCTGCTGATCGGCGGCGCGGCCTCCGCGCCGATCGCGGGCAAGGTCATCGACCTGTACGGCGCGTCCTGGGCGTTCGTGGTCGCCGGTGCGGCAGGCGTGGTGATGGTGCTGGTGGCGCTGCCGTTCTGGCGGCGCGGCAGGGAGATCGCCCCGGTCGCCGCCGATCCCGCGAAGGTGCCGGAGGAGCTCCCCGCCTGACCTGATACGAAACGATACGGTTGCGTATCGGAACGCGCTGCGATACGGTCACGTTGCGAAACTTGACCGTATCGGAATTTGGGTGTGCTCATGGACGAGAACGCGGGACATCCGCGCCGGTGGGCGATCCTCGGCGTGCTGGTGTTCAGCCTGCTGGCGGTCGTGCTCGACAACACGATCCTGAACGTGGCGATGAAGACCATCGCCGACCCGGTGGCCGGGCTGGGCGCGACCCAGAGCGAGCTGGAGTGGGCGATCAACTCCTACACGCTCGTCTTCGCCGGCCTGCTCTTCACCTTCGGCGTGATCGGCGACCGCACCGGACGCAAGCGCATGCTGTTCGTCGGCATGGTGCTGTTCGGCCTGTCGTCGCTGGCCAGCGCCTACGCCCAGGACCCCACCCAGCTGATCCTGGCGCGGGCGGCGATGGGCATCGGCGGCGCGGCGATCATGCCGGCCACGCTGGCCATCATCTCCAACGTCTTCCCGGCACGGGAGCGCGGGAAGGCGATCGGCGTGTGGGCGGCAGGCGTCGGGCTGGCCGTCGCCATCGGCCCGATCACCGGCGGGCTGCTCCTTGAGCGCTTCTGGTGGGGCTCGGTCTTCCTGATCAACGTGCCGATCGTGCTCATCAGCATGGCGCTGATCGGCCCGGTCGTGCCCGAGTCGCGCGACCCCAGGCCGTCGCGGCTCGACCCGGTGGGCGTGCTGCTGTCGATCATCGGCCTGGTCGCCGTGGTCTACGGCATCATCCGCGGCGGCGAGCTGGCCACCGTCACCTCGCCCGAGGTGTTCGTGCCGGTGCTGGCCGGCGTCGCGGTGCTGGGCGCGTTCGTCTGGTGGGAGCGGCGCATCGACAACCCGGCCTTCGACGTGCGCTACTTCGGCGACGTCCGGTTCACCTCGGCCATCGCCACGATCGGCATCGTCTTCTTCGCGATGATGGGCGGGATGTTCTTCCTCACCTTCTACCTGCAGGTGGCGCTGGGGTTCAGCCCCGTGCAGGCGGGGGCGCTCATGCTGCCGTTCGCGGTCGCGCAGCTCATCTTCGCGCCGCTCAGCCAGCGGGTGAACGAGAAGTTCGGGGCCAAGCTGTCGGCCACCGTCAGCCTCCTGGTGCTGACCGCGATCCTGCTCGGCTACACCCTCTTCGACCTGCACACGCCGGTCCCCGTGCTGCTGGCCGTGTTCTTCGTGCAGGGCGTCGCGATGGCCAACATCATGCCGCCCGCCACGACCGCCATCATGGAGGCGCTGCCCCGGGAGAAGGCCGGGGTCGGCTCGGCCATGAGCAACACCGTCCGCCAGGTCGCCGGCGCGCTCGGCGTGGCCGTGCTGGGCTCCGTGCTCTCCTCCTCCTACCGCGGCGAGATCGCGCCCGCGCTGGCGGGCCTGCCCGCGGACGTCCAGCACGCGGGCGGCGAGTCCGTCATGGCGACGGCCGCGCTGGCGCACTCACTCGGCGAGCGCGGCGAGTCGCTGCTGGGCCTGGCCAACGAGGCGTTCGTGCACAGCATGCACGTCACCTCCCTGGCCTCGGCGGGGATCGCCCTGGCCGGCGCCGCGGTGGTGGCCCGGTGGATGCCCGGCAAGCCACGCCCGGTCTCCCAGCCGGAGCAGCAGGAACCAGCGGTAGTCTGAGATCGACATGACCACCCAGCACCAGGCCCGGGCGGGCCGCCCGCGCAGCGAGAAGGCCGAGAAGGCGATCATCGAGGCCACCCTCGACCTGATAGCCGAGGGCATGGGCGTCGCCGAGCTGTCGATCGAGGCGATCGCGTCCCGCGCGGGCGTGGGCAAGACCACGATCTACCGGCGCTGGGCCAACAAGGAGGATCTGGTCGTCGACGCGCTGGCGACGCTCCGCGAGCCGCTCCCGCCGCTGGCGGGCGAGTCGGTGCGCGACGACCTCATCGCCCTGCTCGACGTCGTCCGCCGCGAGGCGGGTCAGCGGCGGGCCCGCTGTGTGATGAACGTCGCGATGGGCGAGACCGACCGGTCCAAGCGCGTCAGCGAGCGGTTCTTCAAGCTGGCGCTGGAGCCGAGGCGGGTGGCCATGAGGCGGGTGCTCGGCCGCGGCGTCGCCAACGGTGAGCTCCGCCCCGACCTGGACGTGGAGCTGGGCATGGCGCTGCTGTCGGGCGCCATGATCTGGTTCAGCAAGTGGGGTCCCGAGGGCGACCTGCCCGAAGACCTGGCCGAGCGCGTCGTCGACCACGCCCTGGAAGGGCTCGTCTCACGCCGCTAGGGGTAGGCACAAGGTGAGCCTTGCTCTACTCTCGCGATCATGCGTCCCTTACGCAGGATCACGGTGCTCGCCGCGCTTGCCCTGGCCCTGCTGGCGCCCGCCGGCGCGGCGCTGGCGCACGAGGAACGGCCGGTCACGTTCCCCGACGGGTCCGGCAGCGTCCCCGTGCTGCGCACCGAGGATCCCGACCTGCTGGTCTGCAAGACCGACCGGGCCGACTTCGAGCGGCGCGTCGCGGGCTTCCCCGCGGACCTGAGGGAACGCAACCTCCGCCTGTTCGCCGACTGCCAGGAGAACGGGGTCAGGCACCTCCAGGAGGCGGTCGACCGGGTCGACGAGCCGGGCATGACGATCGCGATCCTGCCCGGCCTCTACCGTGAGGAGCCGAGCCAGGCCCCGCCCACCGGCGAGTGCGCCCGGCTCCCCGCCCGCTGGTCGGACTGGGGCTACCAGATCCTCTCCTACGAGCAGCAGGTCCTGTGCCCGCACAACCAGAACCTGGTCGCCATCCTCGGCAAGGAGAACCTGCAGATCGAGGGCACCGGCGCCGGCCCTCTCGACGTGATCGTCGACGCCGAGTACCGCAAGCTGAACGCCATCAGGGCCGACCGCACGAACGGGATCTACTTCCGCAACCTGACCGCCCAGCGCACCACCTTCAACTCCCTGTACGTGCTCGAAACCGACGGATTCGTCATCGACCGCGTCCTCACCCGCTGGAACGACGAGTACGGCTTCCTCACCTTCGCCAGCGACCACGGCCTCTACACCGACTGCGAGTCGTACGGCAACGGCGACGGCGGCCTCTACCCCGGCAGCGCCTCGAACATCAACGACGGCCGCGGCCACGACGTCCCCCGCTACGCCATCGAGATCCGCCGCTGCAAGAGCCACGACAACGCCCTCGGCTACTCCGGCACCGCGGGCGACTCCGTATGGGCGCACGACAACGAGTTCTACGACAACATGGTCGGCGCCACGATGGACAGCCTCTGGCCCGACCACCCCGGCCTGCCGCAGAACCACGCGCTGTTCGAGAACAACAAGATCTACGACAACAACCGCGACTACTACCGCTTCACCCGCGACGGCACCTGCTCCCGCCCGCCCGCCGAACGCGGCTACGAGCAGGGCGTCGTCTGCCCCCAGGTGGGCGTCCCGCCCGGCACCGGCGTCATCGTCGCGGGCGGCAACCACAACGTGTTCAGGAACAACCACCTGTGGAACAACCGCGGCGCCGCCTTCCAGCTCTTCGGCGTCCCCGCGTTCATCCGCGGCGAGGGCGACCTGGCCAAACAGGCCGACACCTCCAACCACAACCGGTTCGAGGCCAACGTGCTCGGCGTCGCGCCCACCGGCGAGCGGCGGCCCAACGGCAGGGACGTGTGGTGGGACGGTCAGGGCACCGGCAACTGCTGGCAGCCCGGCGTCGCGCTGACCACGCCCGCCGCGCTGCCCCGCTGCGGCGCGCGGGCGCCCGAGCTGTCGGGCGGCTCCGACCGGCTCCTCGCCGAACCCGTCAAGATCGCCAAACTGTTCCTCTGCTCCGACTTCAACGCCGCCCAGGCCCGCCTGCCGGCCGGCTGCGACTGGTTCGGCGCCTCCGGACTTGGCCGGGTGGAGACCCAGCTCGCCCTGGGCGGCTCGCTCGTCCTCGGGCTGTTCGCGGTTCTGTTCTGGGTACGGGCGCACCGCGCGGCCAGACGGCGCCGCGGCACCCCCGGAGGGAACGGGGTGCCGCCGGGCGTGGGCGAGGCGGGGGAGCGGCGGCTGCGCCTCATCTCGGCCGGGTCGGTCGTGGGGCTGACCGGGCTGGCGCTGGACGTGGTCGCGGCCGCCATGGACGACCCGTACCTGACGGGGGTGGCGCTGCTGCTCGTGGCCGGGTGGTCGATCTGCCTGGGCGCGGCGCTGCGGCCGGGGGCGTTCGCCTGGTTCACGATCGTGCTGGGCCTGCTGACCGTGGCGGACGCCTACGACCGGATGGTCGGGCTCATCCCCCTCATCCCGCTCGGACCGGGCTGGATCCGCGGCTTGCTGACGGGCGTCTGGGTCCTCTGGGCCGTGGTCCACCTCGCCCCGCGCCGCACCCGTACGGAGGAGAAGACCCCCGGCGACACGGAGGCCGTCGCGTGAGGGGTCGCGGCGTCTGCGCGGTCCTGATCGCCGTGGTCGCGACGGCGGGATGCGGGCCGCTCTCGGATACCCATCACAGGCCAGGGAACAGTCACGAGGTCGCCACCGCCGCGCCCGTGCCGGGGGAGGCGCACGCCGAGATCACTATCGAGGCGGGCCGCGTCCGGCCCCCGTCCGGCTGGCTGGAGGCGGCCCGCGGCCAGACCGTCAGCATCACCGTCACCAGCGACGTCCCCGACGAGCTGCACGTGCACGGCTACGACGTCGAAGCGGCCCTGCGCCCCGGCGAACCGGCCACCGTGCGGTTCGTGGCGGACATGACCGGGGTGTTCGAGGTGGAGACCCACAACAGCCATCTGGTCCTCGTCCAGGTGGCGGTCCGATGACGGCGCTCCCGCACGGGGCGGTGCCCTGGGCGGCGGGGTATCCGGACGTCGTCCGGCGAGGGGAGGCGCTGCTCGCGCACGGCATCGGCGACCGCGCCGACCTGCCGATCCCGCTCTTCTACGCCTACGCCGGGGCGCTCGCCGCCCTCGTCGTGTCCTTCCTGGCGCTCGGCCTGCTCTGGGCCGACTCCCGCTTCCGCGGCGACCGCGCCGGCGTGACCCTGAACCTCCGCCTCCCCGCCCGCCCGCTCCGCGTCCTCACCCTGGTCGCCGCCGCCTACACCGTCGGCTGGCTGCTGCTCGGCCCCGAAGCCGGGAACGCCGGCGCGTACCTGGTCTATGTGCTCTTCTGGGTCGGCCTGATCCCCGCGTCGCTGCTGTTCGGCCCGGTGTGGCGGCTGCTCAACCCGTTCCGGCTGCTGCCCGACCGCCCCCGCCGCCCGCTCCCGCCGCGCCTCGGCTACTGGCCCGCCGCCCTCGGCCTGCTCGCCTTCACCTGGATGGAGCTCGTCGCCCCCGAACCCGCCGCCCCGCCCACCCTCCTCGCCTTCCTCACCCTGTACGCGGCCGCGCAGACGACCGGAACCCTCGTGTACGGGCACGGATGGCTGGAACGCGGCGACCCGTTCGAGGTGTACTCCACCCTGGCCGGCCAGCTCGCCCCCATCGGCCGCCGCGCCGACGGCACCCTCGTGCTGCGCGGCCCCTTCGACGGCCTCGACGCCATCCGGCCCGCCCCCGGCCTGGTCGCCACCGTGTGCGTGCTCCTCGGCAGCACCGGCTACGACGGCTTCTCCACCACCCCCGCCTGGGTGGACGCCCTCCAGTCAGGCCCGCTCGGCCGCGCCGGCCTCGGCACCGCCGGCCTGCTCGCCGCCATCGCCGCCGTCGCCCTCCTGTACGGAGCCTGCCTGTGGCTGGCCGGCCGGATCGGCGGCGCCCGCGACCTGGCCCCGCGCTTCGCCCACTCCCTGGTCCCGATCGCCATCGGCTACCTGATCGCGCACTACTTCTCGCTCCTGGTCATCGAGGGCCAGCGCGCGGTCATCCTGTCACTGGGGCTGGACGCGGAGGTGAACCCGGACCTGGTGTCGCCCCCGGTGATCGCCACCGTGCAGGTGCTGGCCATCATCGCCGGTCACGTGGCGGGCGTGGTCGCGGCCCACGACCGCTCGGTCCGGCTGCTTCCCCCGGCCAAGGCGGTGGCGGGCCAGATCCCGCTGTTCGTCCTCATGCTCTGCTACACCCTCGGCGGCCTCACCCTCCTCCTGGCCTGACAGCCGGGAGGACATGTGCGAACCGTCACATCAGGGGCAACATGGCCGGCACGGCCCTGGCCGCGACGACCACGCTGGTGGCGGGCGCGGCCCCGGCCGGCGCCGCCGGACCCTGCGGCAGCAGCTACTCCCGGGTCGGCGTCTACGCGGTCTCCAAGAACGGCACCCGCACGGGCACGCTGGAGGTGTACTACAGCTCCAGCACCGGAAAGAACTGCGCCCTGACCTACGGCTACGGTCAGTACGACGGCACCACCAGCTGGAAGCACGTCACGATCTCGAGAGGTGACGGCAGCGGGGCGGACACCGACGCGGGTAACTGCAAGTACTACGCCGGCCCGGTGTACGTCTCGGCGCCCGGCCAGTGCATCGACGTCAGCGCGACCGTCCCCGCCTGGACGATCCTCGAGCTCAACAACGTGCACTGCGGCTGATCCCCTGACCAGGAGAAAGGCCCGCCGCGCGGCGGGCCTTTCCGTAGGGGAGAAGGCCTACGTGGTCTCGCGCCAGCGGTTGGTGATGGGGAGACGCCGGTCGCGGCCGAAGTTCTTCGGGGTGATCTTGGGACCCGGCGGATACTGGCGGCGCTTGTACTCGGCCAGGTCCACCAGCCGGATGACGCGGGCGACCAGCGCCGGATCGTGCCCGGCGGCGATGAGCTCCCGGGAGCCCATGTCCTTCTCGACGTAGTCGTCCAGCAGCTTGTCCAGGACCTCGTACGGCGGAAGGGAGTCGGTGTCGCGCTGGTCGGGGCGGAGTTCGGCGCTGGGCTCCTTGGTGATGGAGTTCGGCGGGATCGGCTCGTCCACCTGGAGCCGGAACGACGGGTCGCCACCGCCGTTGCGCCACCTGGACAGCTCCCACACCATGAGCTTCGGCACGTCCTTGATCGGCGCGAACCCGCCCGCCGAGTCGCCGTAGAGCGTGGAGTAGCCGGTGGCCAGCTCGCTCTTGTTCCCGGTGGTGAGCACCAGGTGGCCGTGCTGGTTCGACAGGCCCATGAGGATCATGCCGCGCACCCGGGCCTGGAGGTTCTCGGAGGCCAGGCCGGACAGCTCGATCTCCTTCTCGAACGAGGTCACGATCTCCGCGATGGGCACCACCTGCGCCCGCAGGCCCTGCCGCCGTACCAGGTCCTGGGCGTCCGACAGCGAGTGCTCGGAGGAGTAGCGGGAGGGCATGAGCACCACGTGCACCCGAGACGGGCCGATGGCGTCGGCGGCGATGGTGGCCGTCAAGGCGGAGTCGATGCCGCCCGACAGCCCGAGGATGACCGACTCGAACCCGTTCTTGGCCACGTAGTCGCGCACCGACAGCACCAGCGCCTCGTAGACCTCGGCGACCGTGTCCAGCGGCTCGGCCACGCTCGGGGGCTCCGGCTCGTACGCGGGAAGCGGGTCGTCCGACAGCACCAGCCGGTCCACGGTGATGGTGGTGCCGTCGCCGGCGTCGTACGGGAAGGACCCGGGCTCGGCGGACGAGACCGGCAGGTCGAGGTCGCAGACCAGCAGTTCCTCACGGAACTGGGCGGCCCGCGCGACCAGCTCGCCGCGGGCGTCCACCACCAGCGAGTCGCCGTCGAAGACCAGCTCGTCCTGCCCGCCGACCTGGTTGACGTAGACGAGCGCGCTGCCGGCCTCGCGCGCCCTGCGCGCGCACAGCTCCAGGCGGATGTCGTCCTTCTCCTTCTCGTACGGGGAGGCGTTCGGCACCACGAGCAGGCCCGCTCCCGCCTGGCCGACCACGGCGACCGGGCCGCCGTCCTGCCAGAGGTCCTCGCAGACCGCCACGGCGACGTCGACCCCGTGCAGCCGGAAGATCGGCAGCCGGTCGCCGCGGACGAAGTAGCGGTACTCGTCGAACACCCCGTAGTTCGGCAGGTGGTGCTTGGCGGTGCGGGCCACCACCCGGCCGCGGTGGAGCAGGGCGGCGGCGTCGAGCGGGGCGCCCTTGGGCTGGCCGACCCGGGGGGCCAGGCCGGCCCGGTCGACGTAGCCGACCACCACCGGCAGGTCGCCGAGGCCCTCGCGGTCGAGCCGGAGCGCCACCTCCTCGATCGCGGCGATGCCGGCGTCCACGAAGGAGGTGCGCAGCACGAGGTCCTCGACGGGGTAGCCGGTGAGGAACATCTCGGTGAACACGGCCAGGTGCGCGCCGCGGTCGGCGGCCCGGCGGGTCCACGCCACGAGCTTGTCGGCGTTGCCGGCCAGGTCGCCTACGGTCGGGTTCGTCTGGGCCAGGGCGATACGCAGTTGTGCCACGGCCCCAGCCTAGTACGGGGTTATTTTTAGCCTCAAAATGACGATAAATCGGCCTACTTCGCTGCGATGCTTCCCGGGGTCACCAGGCCGGACTCGTAGGCCGCGACCACGAGCTGCGCCCGCTCGAACAACCCCAGGTTGTCGAGCAGCGTCCGCACCGTCCCCTGCACCTCCGGCTCCGGCATGGCCAGCGTCTGGCCGATCTGCCGGTTCGTGAGCCCGCGTGCCACCAGCTTCAGCACGTCGAGCTGGGCGTCGGTGAGCCCGGCCAGCGCGGGCGGCGAGGCCGGGTCGGTGCGCCCGGCGAAGGCGGAGATCAGCCGGGTGGTGACCGCCGGGTCGATGAGCGCGTCGCCCGCGGCGGCGGCCCGGATGGCGGCGACGAGCTGCTCGGGCGGCGAGGTCTTGAGCATGAACCCGCTGACGCCCGCGCGCAGCGCCGCGTAGAGGTTCTCGTCGCTGCCGAAGGTGGTCATCATGATCACTTTGGGCGGATCGGCGGCGGTGAGGATGCGGCGGGCGGCGGCCAGGCCGTCCAGGTTCGGCATCTGGATGTCGAGCAGCACGACGTCGGGGCGCAGGGCGCGGGCGGCGGCGATGGCCTCCTCGCCGTCCCCGGCCTCCCCGGCCGCCTCCAGCCCCGCCTCCGCGGCCAGCACGACCTTGAGCCCGGCGCGTACCAGCGCCTGGTCGTCGGCGACGAGCACCCGCAGGGGCGGGCCGCCGGGGGAGGCCGCGGGCTCCGCGTCGGCGGCGGGCCGGTCCGCCACGGGGGTCTGGGGGATGTCCGGCAGGGTCTGGGAGAGCATGTCGTGCTCCAGCCGCTGCAACCCCGCCGTGAGGTCAAGGCCCAGCTCGTCCCGCCAGACCGCGCGGGCGCGGCGCAGCGCGGCGAGCGCGTCGCCCTGCCGGCCGGTGCGGTAGAGGGCCAGCGCCAGCAGGCGCCAGGCCTCCTCGCGCAGCGGATGCGCGGCGGCGTGCGCCTCCAGGTCCGCGACCAGCGCCGTCGGGCTCCCGAGCGCCAGCCCGGCCGCGCCCCGCCGCTCGATCGCGACGAGCCGCAACTCCTCCAGCCTGGCCGCCTCGGTCGCCGCCCACGTCAGGTCGGCGAACTCGGCCAGCGCGGGCCCGCGCCACAGCGCCAGCGCGCCGTCCATGGCCGCCCACACCTCGCCGGGCGGCCCGTCGGACTTGGCCAGGCGCTCGAACCGCCAGGTGTCCACCTGCTCTGGACGGGCCCGCAGCGCGTAGCCCGGCGGGGCCGACACCAGGACGGACGCCTCCTCGCGGGGCGCCCGGCCCGGTTCGAGCACGCGGCGCAGCCGGGAGACGTACCCCTGGATGGTCGAGAGCGCCTGCGCGGGCGGATCGCCGGGCCAGAGCTCGTCGATGAGCGTGTTCACGGGAACGGCCCGGCCCCCGGCCACGATCAGCCGGGCGAGCACCGCCCGCTGTCGCTGACCGCCGAGGTCGAGGGGGACGCCGTCCGCCCAGGCCTGGAACGGTCCGAGCGCAGTGAAAGTCAACATTGTGGGCATAAGCCTACGGCCATCCAGATGTGCCGGTAAATGGGAACTCATGGCGTGGGCAGATCCGCGCTCACCACGGTTCCGCCGTCTTCGGCGGCCCGTATCACGCAGGTGCCGCCCAGCTCGGCGGCGCGCTCGCGCATGGACCCCAGCCCGACGCCCGCGCGGGCGTCCGGCGGCAGGCCGATCCCGTCGTCGGCCACCGTGAGGCGCAGCACCCGGTTGTCGCGCTCCAGCCGGACCGTCACGCGGGAGGCGGCGGCGTGCTTGCGCGCGTTCGTGAGCGCCTCCTGGACGATCCGGTACGCCGCCACCTCCACCGCCGCGGGCAGGCCGTCCAGGTCGCCGTCGGTCTCCACCGAGGTCGCCGGCTCCTCGGGCGTGCGGGCCAGCTCCCCGATCGCGCCGGCCAGGCCCAGCTCGTCGATCGCCGGGGGGCGCAGCCCGTACACGAGCTGCCTGATGTCGCCGCTGATCGCGTCCATGCCCGCGCGCAGGTCGGCCAGCAGCCGTTCGGCCTGCTCGGGGGAGCGGCGCAGGGAGACACGGGCCGCGTTGATCACCATCGCCATCCCGGTGAGCGACTGGCCCAGCCCGTCGTGCAGGTCGCGGCGCAGGCGCCGCCGCTCCTCCTCGCGCGCGGTCAGGATCCGCTCGCGCGACCGCCGCACGGCCGCGGTCATGCGCACCGCGTGCGCGGCGTCGGCGAGGTACGGGAGGAGCGTGGCGATCACCCGCTCGTCGTGCGCGGCGGGGAAGCGGCGCCGGCCCGCCGGGCCGATGAGCAGCAGCCCGACCGGCTCGCCGTGCCAGACCAGCGGGACGGTACGGGCGACGGGCTCGGGCGAGCCGGTCACCGTGGTCGCGCCGTCCACCTCGACCGCCGCCCCGGTCACCGACAGCCCTTCGCGCAGCACCTCCAGCGCGGCCAGCAGCCCGTGGCCCGGGTCGACGCGCTGCAGCCGGTGCTTGAGCCGCTCGGCCAGCTCGGCGGGCACGCCGATGCCGCCGTAGAGCAGGCGGTCCACGCCGCGCTGCAGCGCGTGCCGCATCGGCTGGAAGAACACCCCGGCGAACAGCGCGGCCGCCAGCCCGGCGACCGGGTCCACCTCGGCCAGGAACAGGCTGGAGGCGGCGCCCACCGCCAGGTAGACGGCGGTGATGACCAGGGCGAGCCCGGTGCCGACCATGGCCCGGCTGATCAGCGTGTCGATGCCGAACAGCCGGTAGCACAGCACCGCCACCGCGATCGCCGCCGGGATGAGCGGGATGCCGAGCGTGGCCAGCCACCAGAACGGCCCGCCGAGCATCCAGGGGATCAGCAGCCCCGGCAGGGTGACGAGCACCCACAGGATCTGCCGCCGCTCGACCGGGTCGCCCCGGGTGAACCGCACGGCCAGCGAGGCGAAGGCCAGCGCCATGCCCGCGGCGACGAGCACGTGGGCGGCGTCCCTGAGCTCCCTTTCCATGATCACGATCGCGGTCCAGTCGAGCAGGTGACCCGCCACCGCCGGCAGGAGCGCCCACCGCCAGCGCGGCGACGGCATCCGGCCCGCCGGGTAGAGCAGGGGCAGCAGCACGCCGAGCGAGAGCTGGCAGGCCTGCCAGGTTGCCTGCACCACGATCCAGCCCCACCCCGGCTCCCCGTACAGGGCGATGAGGTTGGCGGACAGGATGTTGGCGGCGGCGCTCACGCCGCCCGCGCACAGCAGCCACCCGATGGCCAGCCGCGGCCTGCGCACCACCAGGATGGCGCCGAACACCGGGAACGCGGTGCCGGCCACGTCCTCCGGCGCGAACGGGAGCGGCGTGTAGGAGGCGGGCGGCAGCTGGGCGGTCACCCAGGCGTTGGCGAGCTCCAAGGCGATCGCGAGCGTGGCGAGCCCGATCGCCACACCGCGCGCCGCCCCTGCGTGGCGCATGAAATCCGTCCTCCCAGCCCTCTGGCAGGGAGGAAATTATCGGGCCTGGGCCAACAATGAATCAAAATCCGTTCAACGGCGCCTGATCGCTGGGCCGATCGCGAGCATCCCCGCCGCGGAGACGAGGCCGATCCCGCCCGTCGTGAACCAGAGCGCCGGCTGTCCGCCGACCTCCAGCAGGGCGCTGCCCATCAGCGGCGTCAGCATCCCGGCCGCCGACCAGGCGAACCCGAACAGTCCCGCGTACCGGCCGCGCAGGTGGGCCGGGGCGAGCCTGGCCAGGATGGTCCCGGCGATGCCCGCGGTGACGATCTCGCCGGCGGTCCACACGGCGATGGTGACCGCCAGCATGGCCGTGCTGGTGACGAAGGCCGTCAGCGTGAACCCCACCCCCATCACCGCCAGCCCCGCCGCCAGCGTCCTGGGCGCGTCCCTGCGGCCCAGCCAGCCGGACACGAGCGGCTGCACGATCACGATGAGCACCCCGTTCAGCGCCATCGCCGCGCCGAACTGGGCGGTCGTCAGCCCGGCCAGCTTCGTCATCGCCACCGGCAGCATCGTGTACGTCTGCGCGTACATCAGCGCGTTCCCGAGCGTCACCAGCGTGAACGCGACCATCAGCCGGTCGCGCAGCACCATCCCGAACCCGCCGGGCCCGGACTCGCCCGTGGGCCGGGTCTCCGGCACCGCCCGCCACACCAGCGCCGCGAAGACCAGGCAGCTCGCCGCGTTCAGCCAGAACAGCAGGAGGAAGCCCTGCTGCGCCAGCCACCCGCCCGCCGTCATGCCGACCGAGTAGCCCAGGTTGATCGCCCAGAACAGCAGCCCGAACGCCCGCGGCCGGTGCTCCGGCGAGACCAGGTCGGCGACCAGCGCGTTCGAGGCCGGCCGGTAGGCGTCCACGACCAGGCCGAGCGCCAGCATCGAGGCCAGGATCGCGGGCAGCGTCGTGCTGTAGCCGAGCGCCATCAGCGCCGCCGCGGTGGCCACCATGCCGCCGGCCAGCGTGGCCCGGCGCCCGATCCGGTCGGCCAGTGTCCCGGCCAGCAGCTGCGACAGCAGCGACCCCGCCCCGAAGACGGCCATGACCAGACCGGCGGCGGCCACGGACAAGCCGCGCGCCTGGGTGAGGAACACGCCGGTGAACGGCAGCACCATGGCGCCCAGGCGGTTCACCAGGGTGCCGCCCCACAGGGCCCAGAAGGGGCGGGGCAGCCCGCCGAACGCGGCGCGCAGGAAGGGCGGTTTTTCGGGAGCGGTGGTCGTCACCCCGCCAGGTTCCGGCCCTCGGATCGCCGGGTCGAACGATTTAGGGCACACTAAAAGCATGCCGGTGACGTGGGAGCTGAAGCCTGAGGACGTGGCCCGGATCCGGTTCGCCTTCTCCCCGCTGTGGGAGCTGGTCGCGAGCCTGCGCACCCTCCAGGACCCGGCCAGGCAGGCCCTGCATCTGCCGTGGCTCACCTGCGTGCGGCCCCGCCTGGCCGGGCTCGACCTGGCCGAGCTGCTCGCGCTCGTGCCCCCGAGCGGCTATCTCGCCGACTTCCTCACGCCGCCGCCCGACACGCCCATGCCCGACTTCGCCGCCGAGCTGGAGCGCGTCCGGCGCACCTCGCCGGAGCGGGCGCTGCACGAGGCGCGGGAGGTGCGCTCCGCCGATCCGGCCGCGCTCGGCCGGTTCGTCGCCGACCCGGCGGGCGGGATCCAGCGGGTCGCCGACGCCCTTGAGGCGTACTGGCGGACGTGTCTCGCCGAGTTCTGGCCGCGCGTCCACGCGCTGCTCGAACGCGACGTGCTGCGCCGCTCGCGGCAGCTCGCCAGGGGCGGCGCCCGCGAGCTGTTCGACGGGCTCGACCCGGCCGTCACCTGGGCCGGTGGCCGGCTCCTCGTCGACCGGCCCTGGTGCAACGACGACCCGGCGCTGCACGGCGACGGCCTGGTGCTGGTGCCGAGCGCGTTCTACTGGCCGTCGGTCGCCGTCATGTCCGCCCCGTACCAGTCGATGCTCGTCTATCCGGTGCTCGGCGTCGGCACGCTGTGGGAGCAGGGCCCGCCGCCCGCGCCCGGCGCGCTCGCCGCGCTCATCGGCCGCAGCCGCGCCCGCATCCTGCTCGCGCTGGCCGAGCCGGCCACCACCACGGCGCTGGCCGGCCGCATGGCGCTGACGCCCGGCGCGGTCAGCCAGCACCTGACCGTGCTCAGCGGCAGCGGCCTGACCGTCGGCATGCGGGTCGGCAAGCAGGTCGTCTACCGCCGCACCGCCACCGGCGACGCGCTCGCCGCCGCCCCTCACGCGTAGCGGGACGACTCCAGCAGCCAGTCGAGGTGGGCCCGCGGCGCCGCGAGGTAGGCGCACGCCACCTTGCTCACGTCCCTGGCGGTGCCCGGCGCGAGATCGTCCAGCGGCAGCCGACGCGCGGCCCCGCTCATGTCGCGGCACCGCTCGGCGATCCGGTCGAGCACCCAGCCGACCGCCTCCCGCTCGCCCAGGCCCAGCTCGCGCATCGCGATCACGACGAGGTTGTGGCCGTCGCCGCGCTCCTTGGGCCGCGAGGCCACGTCGTTGCACCAGGCGGTGATGTCGCTGCAGGAGTTCACCAGCTCCTGCCACGGCTCCGACCGGTGCACCCAGGCCGGCACCTCCACCCGCAGGCACGGCTCCACCAGGTCGTACAGGTAGGGGCCGACCGTGCCCCTGCGCAGCATCGGGTAGTCGGCCAGCGTCGGCGCCTGGCCCGCCGCCCTGTTGTCGGCCTCGGTGCGGCAGGCGTAGTGCTGGCGCTGCAGGTTGACCGCGAACCGGCGGCGCCACTGGTCGCTCATCCGCGCGCTCGTCACCCGCCACAGGTCGGCGAAGGCCGCCTCCAGCGGATGGCCGCCGGCGCCCTCCAGCATCCCCTGGAACACCTCCAGCGGGCACGGCCCCTCGTCCAGCTCGTCGTCCAGGTGGAACAGCCACGTCAGCCACTGCGCGAACAGCGCCGCCGCGGCCGCGTCGAACTCGGCGAACGCCCGCCCCGCCATCCGGTGGAAGCCGACCCCCGGGTCGGCGCGCAGGCCCGTACGGCGCGCCCAGTCGATGACGGCCGCCTCGATCGCGTACACGGCGGGATGCATCCGGCACGGCGCCGCCATCCCGGGCACCCGCTCGACCAGCGGCAGCAGCGCGGCCGCGGCCCTGCTGCCCCGGCGGGGCAGCGGCAGCAGGGGCTTCCAGTGCAGGACGGATCGGAGCGCGGACCGTACGGAAGCCATCACGGTCGTGCTCACCGCGGTGTTCACAGGGGCCCGAAGAGCCAGTTGCCGGGCGCCTCGGGGTCCTCGCCCGTGTAGAAGTCGCGGGCGGCGCGCACCAGCTCGTCCACCGTCAGCACGCCCCGGCCCGTGGTGTCGAGCCGGTCGAACGCCGCGTCGGCGTCGTCGTGGCCGGTGCCGAAGGCGGCCAGCAGCGTGCGGAACTCCTCCGGCCCCGCGTAGCCGTCGCCGCCGCGGTCGCACAGCCCGGCCACCGCCGCGGCCGCCGGGCCGAAGACCGGGTCGTACCTGTCGCCCTTGACGAACGCGGCGGTCATGGCGAGCGCGAAGTCCTCGCGGGACATGTCGACGTCCTCGTCGCGGCCGAGCGCGGCCGACAGCTCCGCCCAGACGCGGTCGAAGCCGTCGACGAGGGCGCTGCCGGTCACGGACGTGGGGGACTCCCCGAAACCGACCAGGATGCGGGCCCCCAGGCCCAGCAGGTCCTCGCGGTCCACGACGCCCCTGCCGGCCGCGTCGATGTGGTCGAAGGCCCGATCGAGCTTGTGATTGAGCAGGTCGATAGCCACCAATGCCTCCCCCGAGACTGACTGCGTGATCACATTAAGACCGGGCACGCCCTTTGTCAGTGAGGCTCGCACCGGCACCCCTCGTAACCTGTGCGAAACACGGACACGGCATGCTGATAAGTGACCTGTACCATCTGCACGAGGGGATGCCGTGGACCGCCAGCAGGAGTTCGTGCTCCGCACGCTCGAGGAACGCGACATCCGGTTCATCCGGCTCTGGTTCACCGACGTGCTGGGTTTCCTCAAGTCCGTCGCGATAGCGCCGGCCGAGCTGGAAGGCGCGTTCGCCGAAGGCATCGGCTTCGACGGCTCCGCCATCGAGGGGTTCGCCCGGGTCTACGAGTCCGACATGCTCGCCAAGCCCGACCCGTCGACGTTCCAGATCCTGCCGTGGCGCAGCGAGACGCCCGGTGCCGGGCGCATCTTCTGCGACATCCTCATGCCCGACGGCTCCCCGTCCCACGCCGACCCGCGCTGGGTGCTCAAGCGCACGCTCGCCAAGTGCGCCGACATGGGGTTCACCTTCTACACCCACCCGGAGATCGAGTTCTTCCTGCTGAAGAACCGGCCGGGCGAAAGCCTGCGGCCCGAGCCGATCGACTCCGGCAGCTACTTCGACCACACCCCCCACAGCTCCGGCCACGACTTCCGCCGTCAGGCGATCATGATGCTGGAGTCGATGGGCATCTCGGTGGAATACAGCCACCACGAGGGCGCCCCCGGCCAGCAGGAGATCGACCTGCGCTACGCCGACGCGCTCACCACCGCCGACAACATCATGACCTTCCGCCTGGTCATGAAGGAGGTCGCGCTGGAGCAGGGCGTCTGGGCCTCGTTCATGCCCAAGCCGTTCACCGAGCACCCCGGGTCCGGCATGCACACCCATATGTCGCTGTTCGAGGGCGACCGCAACGCCTTCCACGAGCCCGGCGCCGACTACCAGCTGTCCAAGGTGGGCCGCTCGTTCATCGCCGGCCTGCTCAGGCACGCCGCCGAGATCACCGCCATCACCAACCAGTGGGTCAACTCCTACAAGCGGCTGTGGGGCGGCGCCGAGGCCATCGCCGGGCAGGGCGGCGAGGCCCCCTCCTACATCTGCTGGGGCCACAACAACCGCTCGGCCCTGGTGCGGGTGCCCATGTACAAGCCGCACAAGGGCGGCTCGACCCGCATCGAGTTCCGGTCGCTCGACTCGGCCTGCAACCCGTACCTCGCCTTCGCGCTCGTCCTGGCCGCGGGGCTCAAGGGCATCGAGGAGAGCTACGAGCTGCCGCCGGCGGCCGAGGACAACGTGTGGACCCTCACCAGCGCCGAACGGCGCGCCCTGGGCATCCAGCCGCTGCCGCAGTCGCTCGACGAGGCCATAAGCGTCATGGAGCGCAGCGAGCTGGTGGCAGAGACGCTCGGCGAGCACGTGTTCGACTTCTTCCTGCGCAACAAGCGGGCGGAGTGGCGTGACTACCGGCGCACGGTCACCGAGTTCGAGCTCGGCCGTTACCTGCCCGTCCTCTGACGCCTATACGCCGATTTGGGTCCTAGTTTGGGCGCTTTGTCGCGTTCTCGGGTAGGCCGTGCACTGGAAGGGTCACTTCCTCGGCGCATCAGCCGTTCCCGACGGGCGGGGAGGAGCGCGGACATGACCGATGACGTGCCGGAGGCCGCCGGCGAGCATCCGGACCTGCTCTACTCCGAACCGGAGCGGAGGCCGTCCGGCTCCGCCGACCCGGATGTCCTGCTGGACGTCCCGACGGTCAAGGTCGACAAGATCAGCCTCGATGTGGAGGACCTGCGGGCGCGGGTCTCCCTCCAGGCCGACGTGCTCGACCTGCTGAACCTGCACGTCGGTGTGGACGTCGTGCTCGGCAAGGTGAACCTGGAGATCGACGGCGTGGACGCGCAGGCGATGCTCAAGGTGCGGCTCGACAACGTCGCGTTGATCGTCGGTGACGTCCTGCGGACGATCGACCGCAACCCCGAGATCGTCACCGGCGCCGTCGACAGCGTGGCGACCGCCGTCCGGGACGTGGGCGACGCGCTGCCGGAGGTCGAGCGGCCGATCGCGGACCTGGGCCGCGACGCCGAACTCCTCGGCGAACACGAGGAGCCGTACGCACCCGGCGACGCGACACTCGAAGAGCCGGAGCCCGAACCCGAACCCGAACCCGAACCCGAACCTGAGCCCGAGCCCGAGCCCGAACCTGAGCCCCAGCCGGAGCCCGAACCCGAGGACGAGTCCGAACCCGAACCCGAGCCCGAACCTGAATCAAAACCGTCGCCCGAGTCCGCGTCCGCCCGGCCCGAGTCCGGGGCCGGGGAGGAAGGGCCACATCTGGGGGACTCTCTGCGGGATCTCGGCAGGGCCGTGGGGCGGGTGGGCGCGCGCCAGCTTCTGGAACTGTCCAAACGGGTCCGCCGCTAGACCCTGGAGCCGTGATGAACGACGACCGTCCCAGCCGCCGGCTCATCGAGGACGCCGACATCGTGTTCACCGCCACGGTGCGCGCGGACCGCTTGCGGTTCGCGGAGGTGCCCGAGACGTCGGTGCGGTTCGCCGGCGAACCGGGGGAGGAGTCCGCCTCCGGCAGCCGCCGGGACCGGTTGCCCGACCGGGTCCACGAGGGCGAGGAGTACCGGAACGTCCGGATCGAGTACGTGATCGCGTCCAGGATCGCCCTCCCCGGCGCCGAGGACGGCCGGGAGGAGCCGGACCGGCGAACGTGAGCAACATCACTTCCACCCGGAAGTCACCTGCTCGCAACGTCGGCACCGTATCTTTTACTGATTCCGGAGGTTCCCTCCTGGAGATCTCGGGCAGCGGCAGGGCTCCGCGATGCGCGGGACATCACCTGGTGTGGGCCCGAGTATGGGCTGATCAGCAGGTCCAGTAGTATCGGCCCATCTCAAACGACGTTTCAGGACTTCGCCGATTTATGGCGATATTGGAGGGTGTTGCATGACGACGGCTGCCCTGCAGACCGTACTGACCGTTCCCGACCGCTTCCGGGGGCCCGCGCGATCCGCCAACGGCGGCTGGCTGGCCGGCACCCTCGCGGGCGTGCTGAACGGCGGGCGATCGGCGGTCGAGGTCACGCTGCGCGCCCCGACACCGCTCGGCACCGAGTTGAAGCTGGAGCATCTGGCCAACTCCGTCTCCCTCTACGACGGCGGGAAACCGCTGGTCGAGGCCATCCCGGTGGCCGAGGACGTGCAGGCGCCGCCGTTCGTGTCCTTCACCGAGGCCGCGCGGGCGGAGTCCGGGTTCGCCGGTCGGCGCGCGCACGCCTTCCCCGAGTGCTTCGCGTGCGGGTTCCGCGAGCCGGGTGACGGCCTGCGCATCTTCCCCGGCCCGGTCGAGGGCAGCGACAACCTGGTCGCGGCGGGGTGGCGGGTGCCGTTCACGGTGGCAGACGAGGACGGTGTGCCGCCCGCGGTCGTGGGCGCCGCGCTCGACTGCGTCACCGGCTGGGCCCACTTCAGGCCGGGCCAGTCGGCGCTGCTCGGACGGCTCGCGGTGCAGTTCCACCGCAAGGTGACCGCCGGCGGGGTCTACTCCGTGGTGGCCCGCGAGACCGGCCGCGAGGGCCGCAAGATGTTCGGCCAGAGCGCGATCTACGAGGTGGACGGCACGCTGGTGGCCGCCGCGAACGCCACGTGGATCGCTCCTCGCTGACCCACGGCGCCGGACGGCCCCCTGTGCGGGGCCGTCCGCCGTGTCAGGAGGTGAGCCGCTCGACGATGGTCGCCACGCACCGCTCGTCGAACAGGATCGTGTAGTGGTTGCAGTCCGGCACCACCTCGTCCCTCAGCTCCGGCAGCCGGACCAGCCAGGGAGCGGTCAGGTCGTCCGGGAACATGCCGACGTCCTGGTTCAGCAGCCCGCGCGGAGCGCGCAGCAGGTGCAGCGGCGCCTCGATGTTCTGGAGCGCGTCGCCGATCCTCGCCCCTTCGCGCAGCAGCCAGTGCCCGTCCTCGGCCACGGCCTCCGGCACCGCCCGCGAGCGCAGCGCGCCCTCCGGCCCGGTCAAGTCGTAGCGCACGTACTCCTCCACCTCGGCGCTCCAGAACCCGTCGAAGGCGGGATGCGCCCGGAAGAACTCCAGGTACGCCTCCGCCGAGGGGAACGTCTGGCGCAGCCGGGCCAGCGCCGGGCCGAGCGTGGCGACCATGGCCTCGTCCGCGTCCATGCCCGGCGGCAGCGGCAGCGGCAGGCCGCCGTCGATCAGCACCACCCGGGCGAACTCCCGCCGCGCCGCCGCCAGCGCCGCCACGTACCCGCCCATCGAGTGGCCGGTCAGCACCGCGTCCGGGCCGGCGCCCACGTGGTCCGCCACCCGCAGCACGTCCTCGGCGTGCCGGTCCAGCCCGTACGGACCGGGCAGGCCGGCGCTGTGGCCGCGGCCGCGCAGGTCCATGGCGACCATCGACCATCCGTCCGGGAGCCGCCGCCCGACCGCCTCCCAGGCCTTCGACGAGGCGGTGATCCCGTGCACCGCCACGATCACCCGCGGCCCGGCGCCGTACGTGGCGATCCGCAGGCCGTCGACATCCTCGATCCTCATGCTGGGAGTTTAGGGACAAAGCGGGCTTTACATTAGGTGCTATGCGCATCACGGTGATCGAGAACGAGGCCGACGCTCCGCTCGGCTACCTGGCCGGCTGGCTGGGGCTGCCCTGCGACGTCGTCCGGCCGTACCTCGGGGAGGAGATCCCCGAGCGGGCGGCGGACGGGCTGATCGTGCTCGGTGGCGAGGCCGCCGCGTGGGAGGACGAGCGCTGCCCCTGGCAGCCGGCCACCCGCGCGCTGCTGCGCCGGGCCGTCGAGGACGGCACGCCCACGCTGGCCGTCTGCCTCGGCGCCCAGCTGCTGACCATGGCCTGCGGCGGCACCGTGGAGCGGGGCGGCGACGGGCTGGAGGCCGGCGCGTGCGAGGTCGTCGCGCTGCCCGCCGCGGCCGCCGACCCGCTGCTGGCGGGCGTCGGGCGCGCGGTCGCCGTGCAGTATCACCGGGACGCCATGACGCGGCTGCCCGACGGCGCGGTGCCGCTGATGACCGGCGACCGCTACCCGAACCAGGCCTACCGGCTGGGCGAGGCCTGGGCGGTCCAGTTCCACCCCGAGGCCACGCCGGACATCTTCGCCTCGTGGACCGCGGGAACCGGCCTGGAACATCTCGACGACCAGGTGCGGGCCGCGGCGCCCGCACTGGAGTCCACCTGGCGCCCGATGGCGCGGGCCTTCGCGGCCCGCGTCCGCGCCCACGCCGACGCGGCCCCCCTCACGCCCGCCCAGGGCGCCTGATCCGGGTCCGCCCGCGGCCGGTGAGGACGTGGGCGAGACCGTGGACGGCGGCGGCCAGCACAGGGAAGGCGGCGAGTGACGCCGAGGGTCCGGCGTCCACCGGCACGCCCGCCGCCTTGAGCCGCCGCCACGCCCACACCGAGAACGGGATCACCACCAGCGGCGAGGTCACCACCCCCGGCGTGTAACCGCGGGTGAGCGCCGCCTGCGCCAGATGAACGACGCCGTGCGCGCCGAAACCCGCCAGCGCCGCCTGGAACAGCGGGCTGCGCCCGCCGGTGCGGGCGCCCTCGGCCGACGCCGCCGCCATCACCGCGCCCATCAGCCCGATCGCCACGGTGACGTGCGCCTGCGAGACCTCCAGCCGCTCCCACGGCACCGAGGGGAACAGCCGCTCCAGCCGCGGCCGGGCCGAGCGTGACCATCGGGCCATGGTCGCCAGCTCCTCCGCGTCGTGCACCACCCACGCCGCGAACAGCCCCCACGTCACCGTCGCCGGCACCCGCTCCACCACGAAACCTCCCCAAACGCAACGCACCGTTGCGTTTTATCCTAGGCCGCCGCCCGGCGGGCCTGTCAAACTGGAGGGGTGCCCAGGATCGAGTCCACCGCCGCCCGCCTCGCCAGACTCGGATTCGCCGACGCCGCCACCGCCGCCCGCCTGGTGGAGCAGGCAGGAGTGGAGCTGGGCGACCTGCTCGACGCCCTCGCCGGCGTCGCCGACCCCGACCTCGCGCTGGCCTCGCTGACCAGGCTCGCCGAGCGCGAGCCCGCCGTCCTCGACCGGCTGCGCGCCGACGGCGCGCTCAGGGAACGGGTGCTCGCCGTGCTCGGCGTCAGCGCCGCCCTGGGAGAGCACCTGGTACGCCACCCCGCCCAGCTCGACACGCTGGCCCTGCCCGGACTCGGAGAGGCGAGGGCGGAGCTGCTGCGCGCCGTCGGCGCCGACCCCGGCGACCCCGAGCCGCGCGCCACCGGCTCCGGCGCGCTCGCCCGCCTCCGGATCGCCTACCGCGGCCGGCTCGCCCACCTGGCCGCCCGCGACCTCACCGGCCAGGCCGGTTTCCAGGAGGTCACCGCCGAGCTCTCGGACCTCGCGGGCGCCGCCCTGGAAGCCGCGCTGGCGATCGCCCGTACCGAGGTCGACACCGACGACGCGCGGCTCGCCGTGATCGGCATGGGCAAGTGCGGCGCCAGAGAGCTCAACTACATCAGCGACGTGGACGTCGTCTTCGTCGCCGAGCCGCGCGAGGGCGCCGACGAGACCAAGGCGCTGCGCACCGCCACCCGGCTCGCCCAGGCCATGATGCGCGCCTGCTCGGCCGCCACCGCCGAGGGGTCGCTGTGGGAGGTGGACGCCGGGCTGCGCCCCGAGGGCCGCTCGGGCCCGCTGGTGCGCACCCTCGCCAGCCACCTCGCCTACTACCGGCGCTGGGCCAAGACGTGGGAGTTCCAGGCGCTGCTCAAGGCCCGGCCCGTGGCCGGCGACCTGGAGCTGGGGCAGGAGTACGTCGGCGCGGTCAACGAGCTCGTCTGGTCGGCCGCCACCCGCGACAACTTCGTCGAGGACGTCCAGGCCATGCGCCGCCGCGTGGAGGCGCACGTGCTGGCCGAGGGGGAGCGGCAGATCAAGCTGGGCCCCGGCGGGCTGCGCGACATCGAGTTCGCGGTGCAGCTGCTGCAGCTCGTGCACGGCCGGCTCGACCCGCTGCTGCGCCGCCGCGCCACGCTGCCCGCGCTGGCCGCCCTGTCGCGGGGCGGGTACGTCGGGCGCGACGACTCGCGCGGCCTGGCCGAGGCGTACACGTTCCTGCGCCAGGTGGAGCACCTGCTCCAGCTCCACCGGCTGCGCCGCACCCACGTGCTGCCCGGGGACCCCGCCGACCTGCGCAGGCTCGGCCGGGCGCTGGGCATGCAGGCCGACCCGGTCGGCGAGTTCACCACCCGGTGGAGGCGGCACGCCAGCCAGGCCCGCCGCCTGCACGAGAAGCTGTTCTACCGGCCGCTGCTGCAGGCCGTGGCCCGCCTGCCGGAGACCGAGGCGCGGCTGTCGACCTCCGCCGCCGAGGCCCGCCTCGGCGCGCTCGGCTACGTCGACCCGGAGGGCGCGCTGCGCCACATCGCCGCCCTGGCCGGCGGCGTGTCCCGGCGGGCGGCGATCCAGCGGACGCTGCTGCCGGTCATGCTCGGCTGGTTCGCCGACACGCCCGACCCCGACGCCGCGCTGCTCGGCTTCCGCCAGGTGAGCGACAAGCTGGGCGCCACGCCGTGGTACCTGCGGCTGCTGCGCGACGAGACCGCCGTCGCGCAGCGCCTGGCGCGCGTCCTCGGCACCAGCCGGTACGCCACCCAGCTGCTCACGCACGCCCCCGAGGCGGTCGCGCTGCTCGGCCGCGACGAGGATCTGGCCGTCCGCCCGCCCGAGGCGCTGCTCGGCGAGGCGTCCGCCGCCGTGTCCCGCTACACCGACGAGGCGGAGACCGCGGTGGCCGCCGTCCGGGCGCTGCGCCGCCGCGAGCTGTTCCGCACCGCCGTGGCCGACGTCGCCGGGCTGATCGACATCGAGCGGGTCGGCGTGGCGCTGTCCGCGCTGAACGACGTCACCCTCCAGTCCGCGCTCGACGCGGCCATCGGCAAGGTGTCGGCCGAGCGGCGCGGCGAGCTGCCCACCCGGTTCGCGATCATCGCCATGGGCCGGCTCGGCGGCATGGAGTCCTCCTACGCCAGCGACGCCGACGTGATGTTCGTCCACCGGCCGCTGGAGGGCGCCGCCGAGCGCGACGCCACCGACGCCGCCTTCGCCGTGGCCAACGAGGTGCGCCGGCTGCTCGCCCTGCCCGCGCCCGACCCGCCGCTGCTCATCGACCCCGACCTGCGCCCCGAGGGCAGGCAGGGGCCGCTGGTCCGCACCCTCGCCTCCTACCGCGCCTACTACGCCCGCTGGTCGTCGCCGTGGGAGTCGCAGGCGCTGCTGCGCGCCAGGTTCTCCGCCGGTGACGCCGAGCTCGGCGCCGCGTTCATCGCCATGGTCGACGAGCTGCGCTACCCGGCCGGCGGCATCACCGACGACGCCGTACGGCAGATCAGAAGGCTCAAGGCGCGGATGGAGGCGGAGCGGCTGCCGCGCGGCGCCGACCCCGCCCTGCACACCAAGCTGGGCCCCGGCGGCCTGTCCGACGTGGAGTGGGTGGCCCAGCTCCTGCAGCTCCGCCACGCCGGCGCGCTGCCCTCCCTGCGCACCACCCGCACGCTTGAGGCGCTGCGCGCCGCCGTGGCCGAAGGGCTGCTCGACGCGGCCGACGAGACGGTCCTGGCCGAGGCGTGGCGGTGCGCCTCCGGCGTCAGGGACGCGATCATGCTGGTGAAGGGGCGGCCCGGCGACAGCGTCCCGGCGAGCGCCCGCGAGCGCCGCCACCTCGCCCGCGCCCTCGGCTACCCGGCCGACGGGTCGGAGGACTTCCTCGACGACTACCGCCGCGTCACCCGCCGCGCCCGCCAGGTCGTCGAGCGCGTCTTCTACGGAGACTGAGTCTTTCCGTTGCGGCCGCGCGGCGCAGGGTGTATCAAGGCGCGGGGTGATCGGCTTGTTATCCGCTTACATCGATCTGGCGCTCGGCCTCGTGCTGGCCTTCCTCCTGCTGTCGCTGCTCGTCAGCGGGCTGAACGAGGCCATCGTGCGGCTGCTGGCGATCCGCAGCAAGTTCCTCTGGGCCTACCTGCGCGACACGCTCGACGACGACGCGCCGAAGGGCCGCTCGTGGCTGCCGTCGGGCCTGCGCGAGGTGTTCGCGGCGCTGCCGTTCGCCCGCGACCCGCGGCCCGAGCACGAAAGCCGGCCCGCCCCGGCGGTGCCCGCCGCCGTGCCGGCCGGCGCGCCCGCCGGCGCGGACGGGTTCACTGGTCTGCTGTACGAGCGCGTACGGGAGATCGACCACCCCACCCGGGGCCGCACCAGCATCGCCGACCTGCCGCCTGGGCGGTTCTCGATGGCCATGATGGAGCTGGCCGCGAGCGAGCCGGGCGGCGTCGAAGGGCTCCTGGAGAAGCTCAGGGCCACGGGCAGCCCGCTCTACGGTCATCTCCAGGGTGTGTGGGAGTCCGCCCAGCGCGACCTCGACCGGTTCCGCCAGGGCGTCGAACGCTGGTTCGACAGCGAGATGCAGCGGCTGTCGATGCTCTACAAGCGGTACGTCAAGTGGGTGCTGGCCCTGCTCGCGCTGGTGGTGACGCTGCTGTTCACGGTCGACGGGCTGGAGTACGGCAAGACGCTGCTGCGCGACAACGCCTATCGCGCCACCGTCACGGCCGTCACCGAAGCGGGTCCTGACGCGTACAGCGAGTTGAAGGCGCAGTGCGAGCAGTCGGACCCGGTGCCGTGCGTCACCGAGACGCTCAGCCAGCCCGCGCTGGTCAAGGTGCTCGACAACGCGATCGTCAGCATGGCGGTCCCCGCCGAGGGCGAGCCGTCCTTCCACTGGAACGGCGGCGCCTGGTGGGACCGCCTCACCACCCCCAGCCACTGGCCCGGCTTCCTGCTGACGTACGTGGCGCTGCTGTTCGGAGCCCCCTTCTGGTGGGACGTCCTGCGCCGCATCACCGGCATCCGCTCCCGTCGCTAGGGTGTCGGGGATGGAGACCGAGCGGCTGATCATGCGCAGGTGGCGGGAGAGCGACCGGGAGCCGTTCGCGGCGCTCAACGCCGACCCGCGGGTGATGGAACACTTCCCCGCCCCGATGACCCGGGCCGAGAGCGACGCCCTCGTGGACCGGATCGAGCAGCGGTTCGACGAGCACGGGTACGGGTTGTGGGCGCTGGAGGTGCGGGAGACGGGGGAGTTCATCGGGTTCGCCGGGCTTGCCCTGCAGACGTTCGAGGCGCCGTTCACGCCCGCCGTCGAGGTGGGCTGGCGGCTGGCCCGCTCGGCCTGGGGACACGGCTACGCCACCGAGGCCGGCCGGCGGGCGCTCGCTCACGGGTTCGGCGAGGCGGGGCTGGAGGAGATCGTGTCGATCACGGCCGTCCTGAACGTGCGCTCCCAGGCGGTGATGCGGCGGCTCGGCATGACCCGCGACCCGGCCGACGACTTCGACCACAGCATGATCCCGGAAGGCCACCCGCTCCGCCCGCACGTCCTCTACCGGATCAGCGCGGCTGGGGTCGTTCGTCCCACGACTTGACCATAAGCATGATTCCGTGTCAGAAGTGGCACGACGGGCATGTGGGAGCTTTCCGCCACTGTCCGGCAGTCGATTGCGGGCACCCGGCCGACCCACTTCCATAGGGCCATGACCGTGACCCGCAGGGAGATCGTCGCCGTGCTGACGCGCTATCTCGGCGCTCACCCCGGCCGCGCCGCCGACGCCGTCATGCTGGCGCAGGCGCTCGACCGCGAGCAGGACCTCGCCTCGCGCGAGACCCTGCCCCTGCACGTCACCACCAGCGCCGTCGCGATCGACGGCTCCGGCCGGGTGCTGATGATCCGCCACAGCGCGCAGGACCGCTGGCTCCTGCCCGGCGGCCACGTGGAGCCCTCGGACGACAGTCTGTGCGACGCCGCCCTGCGCGAGCTGGAAGCGGGGACGGGTGTTCCCTGGCGGGAGGTCGTCGTCCCGGCCGAGGCCGTCCCTGTGGACATCGAGGTCCACGAGATCCCCGCCGACCCCGCCAGGGGTGTGCCCTCGCACCAGCACGCCGACTTCCGCTTCGCCTTCCGGACGCTGCATGCCCGGATCACGCCGCAGGCCGGGTCCCTCGCCTGGCGCGATCCCGCCGGACTGCTCACCGATCGCCTCGTACGCGGCATCGCGGCGATCCTGTCTTCGACACCTCCGCGAGTCGCACAGGGCGAAAGCACGAATGAGTCATGAGCCGAGACGCGACAAGGCGGGCATCCCCCACGGGCGGCCGGCGGCTACGACGTGCCGGATCGGCACCCGCGCGCCCATCGGGCAACGCGCCGACCACCCACCGCGTCGGCCTCGCGCCGCAGGCGGCAGCGGCCGGCGCGGCGCCCCAGATCGGCCAGGAGCACTCCGGCACCCAGGCACCCCATTCGGCGAAGGCGAACCGGCCTGCGATCGTCCACCGGATGTCACCCTCGCCTCGCCGCTGGAAGGGCTGGCCGCGTGCGTGTTCTGGGGGCCGGGCGCGCTCCTCGCCGCCGCTGTCGGGGGCTACCTGCGTTCTCGATGTACGGCAGACCCGCGCCGTGACCGCCCCGCGTTATCGTTTCCGGCGTGACGGACGGGACGCTCACGTACAGGGATCAGATCTTCATCAACTTCAGCGCGTTCCCCTTCGAGGACCACGCGTTCCGCTGGATCGACGTCAAGCGGTTCGGCCTGTCCCGCCGGGACGTCGCCGGCGGCCGTCTCCTGGCTGACCTGGTCGGGCATGAGCAGTACCGGGACGACTACGCCGGGGGAGGAGTCGAGGCCGCGGGGCTCCGGCACGGCCCCTACTGGCTGCGGAACCTGAGCCCGGCCGCGTACGAGCAGGTCGACGGGGCGGTCGCGCACGCCGTTCTGCGCGGCTGGGCGGACCAGTTCGGGCCGCTTCCGGCGGCTCTGTCCGCCCGGCTGGAGGACGAGGTCCACCCGCTGCTCGCGGACGCCACCGAGCGGTACTGGCTGAAGGACCTCGGCCGTGGGGCGTTCCACGACTGGGGCGGGGTCCAGATCGACTTCCACGAGCTGGTCCTCGTCGATCGGACCGCCGGGACCTTGTCACTCCTGGTCGCCGCCGACGACTGACATCCGGGCGTCATGATGGCATGCCGTCGGCGAGTTCCAGACGGGAGCCGGTGAACCCGGCCCGCAGGCGCCGATCGTGCGTCACGACCACCAGCGCGCCGGGGAACGAGGCCAGCGCCTCCTCCATCTGCTCCACCAGCATCGGCGACAGGTGGTTGGTCGGCTCGTCGAGCAGCAGCAGGTCCACGGGCTCGCTCACCAGCCGCGCCAGCTCGACCCTGCGCCGCTGCCCATACGACAGCTCTCCCAGACGCAGCCCCAGGTCGGCCGGCCCGAACAGCCCCAGAGCCAGCAGCGCGTCCGCGTGCTCATCCAGACTCCCGGCCCGCCCGTGCGCATAGGCCCGCAACACGGTCCATTCGGCCCTCACCAGCACATCCCTGGTCCGCCGCGCGTCACGCCTGTCCGGCTCGTCCTCCCCGAGGAACTCGACCCGTCGGCTCCGCCGCGTGTCACCGTCGTCCGGAAGGTCCTGGGGGGAGGACCCCGACCGTTCGGTCCGCCGTACGTCTGTGTCCGGGTCGTCCTGGCGGAAGAGTCCGGTGCGGCCGCTCCGCCGTACCTCGCCCGCGTCGGGCAGCAGTTCGCCGGCGAGCACGCGCATCAGCGTGGTCTTGCCGGCCCCGTTCGGGCCGGTGACGAGCAGGCGCTCGCCGGCCCTGATGGTCAGGGAGTCGAGCTGGAGCCGTCCCGCCACCACCACGCCGTCGAGCGCGGCGACCTTCGCACCCTCGCGGGCACCCGCGGCGGCGAGGGTGGGGGTGAAGCGCAGCGGCTCGGGCGGCGGCGGCGCCGGGTGGTCGGTGAGCCGGCGCAGCCGCTGCTGGGACTGGCGGATGCGCCGGGAGGCCCCGTGGGTACGCGAGCGCGCACGCCACGTCCCGGTGCCCATGCCCGCCTTGGGCGTCTTGCGCGGGATCACTGCCAACCGGCCCGCGTTGGCCGCCACCAGACCGGCATGCCGGTCCAGCTCCGTCTTCCACTCCTCGTGGGCCCGCGCCTGCGCGGCGCGTTCGGCGGCCTTGGCCGCGAGGTATCCGGCGTACCCGTCGCCGTAGCGGCGCACCTGACCGCCGGAGACCTCCAGGATGGCGGTGGTCACCCGCTCCAGGAACACCCGGTCGTGCGTGATCGCCACGACCGTGCCCCGGTGGGCGCGCAGGCGCTGTTCGAGCCAGGACACGGCCCGGTCGTCCAGGTCGTTGGTCGGCTCGTCGAGCAGCAGCAGCTCGGGGTCGGACGCCAGCGTGGCGGCCAGGGCCAGCCTGGCGCGTTCGCCGCCGGACAGCGTGCCCAGCGGGCGGCTCCGGTCCAGCCCGGGCAGCCCGAGTTCGTGCAGCGCGACATCCACCCGGACGTCGGCTTCGTAGCCGCCCCGGGTCTCGAACTCCGCCACCAGCTCCGCGTACACGTCCAGATCCGGAGAGGACTCCTCCCCGAGTGACCGCTCGGCCGCCCGCATGCGGGCTTCGAGCTCCCGAAGGTCGGCCAGCGCCAGGTCGACGGCTTCCGCGACGGTCACGTGCGGCGGCAGCGCGAGCGTCTGCGGCAGGTATCCAACGCCACCGGGCGCGACGACCACCAGCTCACCGTTGGTCGGCTGTTCCTCGTCCGCCATGAGCCTGAGCAGCGTGGACTTGCCCGACCCGTTGTCGCCGATCACCCCGATCCGCTCGCCGGGCTTGACGGCGAACGACACGCGGTCCAGGACGACGCGGGTGTCGTATCGCTTCGTGATCTCGGCCAGTGACAGTTGGGCAGCGGTACGTATGAGGCCCACCTCCTCGCTTCCAGTGAGACGAGACGATCCGTCTCATGAGAGAGTAGCGTCACGTCCTCCAAGACGCAACGTCTCGTCTCAGGTCTATCCGAGGAGAAGGCGGCGGCGTAAGATCAACGCCGATTCCCCACCCTCCAGGGAGCGGCCATGCGGAAGGCAGTCGTCACCGGCAGCACCAAAGGGCTCGGGTTCGCTCTCGCCCGCGAACTGCTCCGGCGCGGGCACTCCGTGGTCGTGTCGGGCCGTACCAGGGCGGCGGTGGACGAGGCCGTGGCGCGACTGCGCCCGGAGGCGGCGGAAGGCGCGGCGGTGCACGGGTGCGCCGTCGACATGACCGACCCCGAGCAGGTCGAGAAGCTGTGGGCCACCGCGGTGGACGCCCTCGGCGGCGTGGACTTGTGGATCAACAACGCCGGCGTCGCCAACACCACCCGCCCCATCGTCGAGACCGCGCCCGGCGATGTCCGCGCGATGGTCACCACGAACATGCTCGGCACCGTCTACGGCTCCCAGGTCGCGGTACGCGGCATGCTCGCCCAGGGCGGCGGCCAGGTGTTCAACATCCTCGGCGGCGGCAGCGACGGCCGGATCCGTCCCGGCATGGGCGTCTACTCGGCCACCAAGCGTGGCCTCGACTCCTTCACCCGGGCGCTGGCCAAGGAGGTCGCGGGCACCGGCGTACGGGTCGGGCAGGTCAGCCCCGGCATGCTCATCACCGAGGGCTGGCTGCGCGAGGCCGCCGCCGCCCCCGAGCAGGTCGCCAAACAGCGCAAGCTCCTCAACATCCTCTGCGACCACGTCGACGAGGTCGCGCCGTACCTGGTCGGCAGGATGCTGGCCGGCACGGGGAACGGCGACGTCATCGCCTGGCTCACCACCGGCCGGATGGCCCGCAAGTTCCTCACCGGCCGCAAGCGGGACGTGCTCGGCCGCTACGGCCTCTGAGCGGGGGATGCGGGTCCGAAGCCCGCCGGAAACACCGGTCCGAACGTCGCCAGCCCGCGCCGGGGGCCCGCACCTAGCGTGTTCCGCGATGGAAACCCTCCGGTCGTCCGGAGGGCCCCTACGGCGAAGGAAGACCTATGGATCTGCAGTTTTCCGGCCGCGTCGCGATCGTCACCGGCGCGTCCAAGGGCATCGGCCTGGCCGTGACCCGCACCCTGCTCGGTGAGGGGGCCAGTGTCGTGGCCGTTTCCCGCAAGACCAGCCCCGAGCTGGCGGAACTGGGCGGCGACCTGCTCCACGTGCCGGTCGACCTGATGGACCCCGAAGCGCCCGGCCAGGCCGTGGCGCGGGCCGTGGAGGAGTTCGGCGGGCTCGACATCCTGGTCAACAACGCCGGTGGCCCGCCGCCCGGGGTTGCCCTGCCGCGCTTCTCCTTCATGGCCCCCGCCGACGAGGACTGGCGGGCCATGTTCGAGTTCAACCTGTTCGCGGTGGTGCGCTTCGTCCGGGCCGCCATCCCGCCGATGCTGGCGCGCGGCGGCGGCTCGATCGTCAACGTCTCGTCGGGCTCCGCACGGCTCCCCGCCCCGATGAACGTCGACTACAGCGCGGCCAAGGCGGCCCTGAACAACGTGACCAAGGCGCTGTCGGAGGAGTACGCCCCCCAGGGCATCCGCGTCAACACGGTCTCTCCTGGACCGGTGCGTACGGCGTGGTGGACCGAGGAGGGCGGCGCGGCCGACATCATCGCCGGACAGGCGGGCGCCGACCGTGACTCCGTGCTGGACCGGCTGGCGCCGGAGATGATGAACCTGTCGATCCCGAGGCTGGTCGACCCCCAGGAGGTCGCCGACGCGATCGCCCTGCTGGCCTCGCCCCGCTCGGCCGCCACGACCGGCGCCGACCTCGCCGTGGACGCGGGCTTCCTCAAGCAGGTCTGACGGATCCGGCGACGCGGCCGGACGCGGAAGGCCATCGATCGCGCCCTCGATGGCCTTCCGAATGCCGCAGACCTGGCCGTCAGGGTCCGTTACGCGGGCAGGACCGAGCCGGTCCACACAGCGCCGGCGGCGGAGTAGACGCCGGCCAGTTCGCCGTCGAAGTAGGGAGAGAAGCTCGTGTCGTAACGCAGGCTGCCATCGGTGTCGGCGACGCTGATGGTGATGCCGTTGAGGTACCCCATGCGGCTGGCCTTGTCATAACGCAACAGCCAGGATGAGCCGAGGGCCCCTTCACCGGTGAACCGGGAATCCACGGCCATGAGTTCCTCCGCCTTCAAGCTGGGGACCCTTACAGCGCTTGTGTCACCCCTGGACGATTCGATGGTCTCACCCGTGTACGGCCGGGTGCCGTCGGGATGGGGGCCGGCGGGATAGCCGAAGACGTCGACCGTGGAGCCCAGCGGCTGGCTCCAGGCCAGCCCCTGGCCGCCGACGTTGTCGACCAGCCTTCCGAAGTTGGTCAACCCGCCTGAGGCAGAGGAGACGACGCCGCCGTAGACGTTGACGAAAGCGTAGTCGCGGTCGTAGTCGTCGTAGGTGGTGAAGTCGTAATGGCCGGAAACCTGCTTTCCGACGTAGAGACCCCACGGAGTCGTGCCGCCGGAGTAGCCGGGAACGAAGACCCACTTGTCGAGGGTGGCGTAGGAACGCTGGGTGTCGTACACGCAGTGCGCTGCGGTGGCCACGAGGTTGCGGTACTGCGACTGCACGGCGGTGCCGGTGCACCAGTGCGGCTGACCGTCGGCGCCGACGAAGAACACCTTGCCCGAGGTGCCGGGCGCCTTGGCCTTCGCCGGATCGGAGGTGGACGGGGGCGTCGGCGGGATAGTGCCGGGCTTGGTGTCCGCGGGGATGCCGCTGATGGGAAGGACCTTGTCGACGGCGGTCCGGACGTTGTACGGAGTGGCGTTCATCAGATGGGCCCCGCCGTCGCCGAGCCAGAACGCCGCGATCTCAGCAGCGGCCGCTTGGGAAGAGGCCAGAGGATCGGTCACTACGCTGGAGGCCCCGGCCGGTGCGGTCACCAGACCGGAGACCAGCAGACCGACAGTTAACAGACTCAGTGTTCGCTTCATCTCGCATCTCCAGATCTGCGGGCCGGACAGATGGCGAAAATTCGAACAGGTGATCGCCATTGATCGCAGACGCTACCTGTCGGCCTCGTAAGGATCAACGATTTTTGCGCGGCGCCATCAACCACTGTCAGACGAGGAGTCACCGACCTGCGGGCTCCGCCGGAATCCGTCCGTGACAGCGTTGAGATCTTCGATTGCGACGATCTACCACAGCCTCCGTTCCGGACGGCACGGAATCGAGCGGGGAGTGCATGAGCATGGGTCGCCGGACGATCGGGCTGGCTCTCGTGCTGACAGCATCGATCCCGGTCATCGGCCCGCACGCCGGAGCCGTCACCCGTCCAGATCCGGTCGCGGCGTTGAAGCGGCAGCTCGACGGTCATGGCGGGGTGCGGGCGAGTTCGGTCTACCGAATTGTCTGGGGTCCGAAGAAGGACCACGTCACCCGCCGATCGCGGACCGTCTACAGGTTCGGTGGTGGTGGAATCGTGGCCCTCGATCTCCGCCATTCGAAGCCCTCAGCCGACGGTGCCTCCCGGGCCGTCGTCTTCCCGGCTCGTTCCTACGGCTGGTACCCCGACCGCCCTGCCCACCTGCCGGAGGGCAAGTCCTGGATTCTGGACACCGAGAAGAACGAGCTGTACCTGGAATGCGGGAAGATCAGGCTGAGCGATCCCGCCACTCTCCGGTACGTGCTGTCCACCACGGCGGCCAAGCGGCCCGCCGGCGTCTACGACGGCCGCCGCACCACCCTCTACGAGGGCAGCACCACCATCGGCAAGCTGTACAAGCTGAATCCGCGTCTATGGGTGGGCGACTTCGAGAAGCCCACAGGACGCTACGCGAGCTACGCCAAGTTGCCCGTGAAGTGGCGGCTGTGGCTCGGTCCGGATCAGCTCGTACGCAGGTGCCAGACGCGGTATGACGAGCCCGAATACCCCTGGAACGTCACAGACCGCAGCCTCACGACCGCCGATGTGCGGTTCTCCGGCTGGGGCGACGCGATCCACATCGAGCCGCCCCCCGCCGAAGAGGTGGCTACGCGCGATGAGCTGGTCTTTCCCGACCACGACTGAACACGGCGATGGCGGGACCCAGACGGAAACCGCGCGGTGAGCGTGAAGCTCACCGCGCGGTAACCGGTCACACGTCGTAGTAGAGCTCGAACTCGTGCGGGTGCGGGCGCAGCCGGATCGGGTCGACCTCGTTCTCGCGCTTGTAGGAGATCCACGTCTCGATCAGGTCGGGCGTGAAGACGCCGCCTTCGAGCAGGTAGTCGTGGTCCTCCTCCAGGGCGTTGAGCACGTCGGTGAGGGAGCCGGGCACCTGCGGGACCGAGCGGGCCTCCTCCGGCGGGAGCTCGTACAGGTCCTTGTCGACGGGCTCCGGCGGCTCGATCTTGTTGCGGATGCCGTCAAGCCCCGCCATCAGCATGGCGGCGAAGGCGAAGTACGGGTTGCAGGACGGGTCGGGCACGCGGAACTCGATGCGCTTGGCCTTCGGGTTGGAGCCCGTGATCGGGATCCGGACGCAGGCCGAGCGGTTGCGCTGCGAGTAGACCAGGTTGACCGGCGCCTCGTAGCCCGGCACCAGCCGGTGGTAGGAGTTGACCGTCGGGTTGGTGAAGGCCAGCAGCGACGGGGCGTGCTTGAGCAGGCCGCCGATGTAGTAGCGGGCGGTGTCGGACAGGCCCGCGTAGCCGACCTCGTCGTAGAAGAGCGGCGAACCGTCCTTCCACAGCGACTGGTGGCAGTGCATGCCGGAGCCGTTGTCACCGAAGATCGGCTTGGGCATGAACGTGACGGTGTGACCGTACTCCATGGCCGTGCTCTTGATGATGTACTTGTAGAGCATCAGGTTGTCGGCCGTCTTGAGCAGCGTGCCGAACTTGAAGTCGATCTCCGCCTGACCGGCGGTGCCCACCTCGTGGTGCTGCATCTCGACGTCGATGCCGCACTCGATGAGGTTGCGGACCATCTCCGAGCGCAGGTCGGTGAAGTGGTCCATCGGCGGCACCGGGAAGTAGCCGCCCTTGTAGCGCGGCTTGTAGCCCAGGTTGCCGCCCTCGGTGGCCTTGCCGGTGTTCCAGGCGCCCTCGATGGAGTCGATGTAGTAGTAGCCCGCGTTGGACTTCGTCTCGAAGCGGACGTCGTCGAAGATGTAGAACTCGGCCTCGGGCCCGAAGAAGACGGTGTCGGCGATGCCGGTGCCCTTGAGGTACTCCTCGGCCTTGCGGGCGACGTTGCGCGGGTCGCGGCTGTAGGCCTCGCCGGTCAGCGGGTCGTGCACGAAGAAGTTGATGTTGAGCGTCTTGTGCTGGCGGAACGGGTCGACCACGGCGGACGACGGGTCCGGCAGGAGCAGCATGTCGGACTCGTGGATCGCCTGGAAACCGCGGATCGACGAGCCGTCGAACATGAGGCCGTCAGAGAAGACGTTCGCGCCGAAGTTCTCGACCGGGAAGGTGAAGTGGTGAGTCGTCCCCGGCAGGTCGGTGAACCTGACATCGACGAACTGCACCCCTTCGTCCCTGATGAACTTCAGGACGTCGTCGGCGGAGTTGAACACTCTCGAACCTCCCTGGGGACGGGCTATCACCCGTGAAGGTACGGCGCGGCCGTTTCCGCATGGTGTCTCGATTGTTTCGCATGTGTTACGCGGCGTTCACGTCCCCAGAAGGGCCCGGAACGTGGGCGCGCAGGACCGGTGACGGCGACTCCGCGGCCGGCTCGGGGGCGGGGGAGAGCAGGTCGGGGCGGACGGCGACGATCAGCAGGGCCGCCACGACCACCGCCAGCACGGCCGCGAACGCGTACCAGACCCGTCCCACGCACCGACGCCGGCGCGGGCGGGCGCCCTTGCTCGCCGCGGCGCTCAGCCTGCGCCGCTCCTCCTCGCTGAACTGCGCGACCAGTTCGTGGAAGCGCGCGTCCAAGTCGTCCCCGTACGGCATGGCCTCCATCATGCGCCGGACCACCCGCGTCACGGAAGCGCGGACGGGTCACGATCCCGACCGCCCCCACCGGCGGATACCTTTGACACATGAGCAGCAACGAGCCGCGGTGGACGCAGACCTGGCTGGGCGGGCTCCGGTCCGCCGGGGTCGATCTCGGTTATCCGGGGCAGCGCCTCGGGCTGCCGGAGGAGGGGAGCGGGTCCGTCTCCGGCTGGGGGCGCAGGATCGCCGCCCTGGTCATCGACTGGATGATCTGCACGTGGGCGATCACGCAGCTGCTGCTCGGGATCAGCACGGCAGAGCAGCCGTGGGTGCCCGCGATCGTGTTCGCCGTGCAGTACGTGGTGCTGGTCGGGTTCATGGGGCAGACGTTCGGCCACCGGCTGGCCGGCATCCGGGTGGCGGCGATGGACGGCGGCGACCCCCGCCTGTTCCCGGTGCTGGTGCGCACGGTGCTGCTCGTGCTGGCCCTGCCGGCGCTGATCTTCGACCGCGACCACCGCGGCCTGCACGACCGCGTGTCGAACACCGTGGTCGTCCGTATGTGAAAACCGTACCGGGTTTACTTTTGTACTGAGTACAGTTTACGCTGCCGTCATGATGATGGCGGGCTTGCGCGAGCGCAAGAAGGAAGAGACCCGGCGGCGCATCGCGGGCGTCGCGCTGGAGCTGTTCGCGGAGCGCGGGTACGACGCGGTGACAGTCAGCGAGATCGCCGAGGCGGCCGGGGTCGCCAAGGTCACCCTGTTCAACTACTTCCCCAGCAAGGACTGTCTGGCTCTCGACGGCATCCACGACGACCTCGCCTCGATCGTGGCCCGGCGGCCGCCCGGCCAGACGCCCCTGGACGCGCTGCGCGCCCACTACGCCGCGCCGGCCGCCGACGGTCCCCGCGACGTCGCCCGGATGCTCGCCCAGGTCAGGGTCATCGCGTCCACGCCGGTGCTCATGGCGGGCGTCTACCAGGCGCACATGGGGCAGCGTCACGAGCTGGCCGCCGCGCTGCGGGACACGGCCGGCTCCGAGACGGCCGCGCAGCTCATGGCCGCCCAGATCACCGCCGTCATCACCACGGTCGAGGAGGCGTTCTTCCAGCGGCTGGCGTCCGGGACGCCGCTGGAGGAGGCGGGCCGGATGCTCGCTTCCGACGTGGAGCTCGCCTTCGACCAACTCCAAGACGGTATCGGTAAGGACAAATCATGAAAAAGGGCATCAACTATGACACCGGCTTCCTGCCCGAGCCCGACCGCAGCCGCAAGGCCTTCGACCGGGACACCGTCCGGCGCGACCTCCAGGTGATCGCCCGCGAGCTGAGCTGCCGGGCCGTCCGCGTCTCCGGCGGCGACCCCGCCCGCCTCGCCGTCGCCGCCGAGGAGGCGGGCGGCGACCCCGCCCGCCTCGCCGTCGCCGCCGAGGAGGCCGCAGCCGCCGGGCTGGAGGTCTGGTACGCGCCGTTCCCGGTCGACCTCACCCCCGAGGAGACCCTGCCGATGCTGGCGGAGTGCGCCACGAAGGCGGAGGAGCTGCGCGCGGGCGGCGCCGAGGTGGTGCTGGTGGCGGGCTGCGAGGCCAGCGCGTTCCTGTCCGGGTTCATGCCGGGGGAGACGTACGGCGAGCGCCTGGGATCACTCACCGAGGCGTCCCCCGAATGGTGGAGCAGGGAGATCCCGGCGATCACCGAACGCCTGGACTCCTACCTGGCCGAGGTCGCCGCCACGGTCCGGCCGCTGTTCGGCGGCAGGATCACCTACGCCTCCGCGCCCTGGGAGTTCGTCGACTGGACCCCGTTCGACGTCGTCGGCCTCGACGCCTACCGCGCCGCCTACAACGCCGAGACCTTCCGCGACGAGCTGCGCGCCCGCTCCGGGCAGGGCAAGCCGGTGGCCGTGACCGAGTTCGGCACCTGCGCCTACCGCGGCGCCGGCGAGCGGGGCGGCTCGGCCTACCTGGTGCCCGAAGGCGCGGTGCCCGACGAGGACGAGCAGGTCCGCTATCTCGACGAGCTGCTCGACGTCTTCGAGCAGGAGGGCGTCGAGACCGCCCTGTGGTTCACCTTCGCCGGTTTCACCAGGATCGGCCGGGACAATCAGGCCGACCTCGGCTCGTACGGCGTCGTCAGGATGCTCGACGAGACGCGCTGGGAGCCGAAGGCGGCCTTCCACGCCATGGCCACTAGATACGCGCGCAGCTGAAGATGGCGGTGCCGGGCAGGTGGCGGCCGCGCAACGGGCTCCAGCCGCCCCACACCCGGTCGTGCCCCTCGGGCCACTCGGGCTCCAGCAGCCCGGTGATGGCGAGCCCGGAGGCGGCCAGCAGGCCCACCCAGTCACCCATGGTGCGGTGGTGTTCGGCGTAGGTGAGGGCGCCGTGCTCGTCGCGTTCCTCGTACGGGCTGCGGTCGAAGTAGGAGCGGTCGGAGGTCAGCCCGCGCGGGCCCGGGTCGTCGGGGAACGCCCACCGGATCGGGTGGCTGACCGAGAACACGAACCGGCCGCCCGGCCGCAGCACCCGGCGCACCTCGCGCAGGACCGCCGCCGGGTCGGCCACGAACGGCAGCGCGCCGTACGCCGAGCAGGCCGCGTCGAAGCTCTCCGCGGCGAACGGCAGCGACTCGGCGTCGGACTGGACCGCCGGCACCCGCACGCCGGTCTCCTCGTCGATGCGGCGCGAGTGGAGCAACTGGCCGCGCGACAGGTCGAAGGCGGCCACCCGCGCACCCCGCGTCACCAGCCAGCGGGCGCACTGCGCGGCGCCGCAGCCGATCTCCAGCACGTCGCGCCCGGACACCTCGCCGAGCAGCCGGGCGTCGGCCTCGTCGACGCCCTCAGGGCACCACACGAAGCCGGCGTCGCGCAGGAACGCGCCGTGCTCCGCCTGGTAGTCGTCGGCGTTGCCGTCCCACCAGCCGCGGTTGGCCCGCGACGACAGGGACGGCACTAGCGCATCTTGGGGCCGCGCGGCATGCGGGCGCCCTTGGGCATCGGACCCTTGGGCATCGGCATGTTCTTCGGCAGGGACCGCAGGCGGTCCTTCACCTCGTTGACCGAGGGCTTCTTCAGGTTGCGCGGCAGCTTCATGATGTGGCGCTGCAGCTTGGCCAGCGGGACCTGGCCCTCGCCGTCACCGCACTGGACGTCATAGATCTCCACGCCCAGCACCGCGCGGGCGATGCGCTTCTTCTCCGCCGCGAGCATGCGGGCCGTGCGGTTGCCCGGCCCCTCGGACACCAGGATGACGCCCGGATAGCCCACCACCATGTGGACCAGGTCCTGGTCGCGGTTGACCGCGATGGCCGGGGTGACCTGCCAGTTGCCGCGCATGCCCTGCAGCACGGCGGCGGCGGCGCCGGTCTGGCCGTGCAGCAGCGAATACTGCGCCCGCTGCGCGAGCTGCCCGAACACCACCAGGCCGACGGTGAACGCCAGCAGGATGCCCAGGAAGATCGAATACCACAGATAGTCCGTGACCAGACCGATCACGACCACCACAGCCAGCGTGCCGACCGCCGAGAGGAAGACGATCGGCATCCCCTTGGGATTGGACTGCTTGATGATCTGCGCGATCATGCGGAGCTGCTTGATGCGCCCCGGCTTCTCTGGGTCCTTGGACTTCGCCATGGAAGGAAGGATACAAACGAACCGGACAGGACGGAGAACGCGGCCGCCAGGCAGCCTCGCCGCGACCGCGATCTTTTTGCCGAATCCTGACTCTCAGACCTTGACCGTCGCCGAAAGCCTCCGGTCGGCGTAGTGGCGGGCGGCCTCCAGCAGGTACTCCCCGGACGCGACGCGCCACCCCCGCCCGTCCCAGACCTCGAACGTACGGTCAGGCACGTCCACGACGGCGGTCACGCTCTGCCCCGGCTCGGCCTCCACCACCGCGAACCCGGCCAGCCACCGGGCCGGGCGCCCCGGATCGGGCGTGACCGGCGCGGCGTAGACCTGCACGACCTCCCGGCCGCGCCGCCCGCCGGTGTTGGTCACGCGCACGGTCACCGACCCGCTCCCGCCGGAGATCGAGTCGTACGACCAGGTGGTGTAACCGAGCCCGTGCCCGAACCAGAACGCCGGCGCGCGCCCGCTCCGCTCCCACGCCCGATACCCGATGAACAGCCCCTCCTCGTAGACCATGACACCGCGGTCCGGAGTCACGTTCACCACCGGCGCGTCGGCCAGCTGGGCGGGCCAGGTCGTCGGCAGCCGCCCGCCCGGCTCGGCGTCGCCGAACAGCACGTCCGCCAGCGCCGCCCCCGCCTCCTGCCCCGGGAACCAGGTGAGCAGCACCGCCGCTACCGAGTCCAGCCACGGCATCTCCACCGGCGAGCCCGCGTTCACCACCACGACGGTGCGCGGGTTGGCGGCGGCGACCGCGGCGATCAGCTCGTCCTGGCGGCCCGGCAGCACCAGGTCCCCGCGGTCGAAGCCCTCGCTCTCCACCTCCGGCGTGGTGGCGGCCACCACCACGGCCACGTCACTGCCGGCCGCCACCCGCACCGCCTCGGCGAACAGCTCGTCCTCGCCGGGCGACGGCTCGGCGTGGCCGAGCACGCACACGATGAACACCATCCCCCGGAACCCGGCCGTCCGGTGCAGGACCTCCAGCTCGTACGTGACGCCCGCGTCCAGATCGGCGGTCACCCGCCGCTCCGGCGGCGACAGCAGCGCGGCCGGGTCGTCACCGCCGGGGGTCAGCGTCTCGTCGAGCAGCACCCGGCCGTCCACCGACAGCGTGTACGCGCCCGCGCCGGCCACCGACAGCTCGTGCCGCCCTCCGGTCTCCGGCGTGTACGCGGCGCGCAGCCGGACCGCCGCGAGCCGGTCGGCGTCCACTCCGGGCGGGGTCTCGCCGATCCAGCGCCCCTCGGTCGCCGGCAGCGGATGCTCGGCCAGGACCCGGCCGCCGGCGTCCAGGAAGGCCGCGGTGGCCGGGACCGCCAGCGGGGACAGGCGGACGCGCGGATCGGTGCCCCGCGCGTACCGGACCTCGACGCCGTCACGCCCGCGCAGGCCGTCCAGCGGGGAGACGACGCGGGCGGGGAACACCTGGGCGCTGCCGCCGCCCATCACCCTGGCCTCCCTGGCCGCCGACCCGATCAGCGCCACGGACCGCACGCCGGACAGCGGAAGCAGCGGCCCGTCGTTCTTTAGGAGGGTGAAGCTCCGCGCGGCCACCTCACGCGCCAGCGCCACCCCGTCGATGACCTCACCGGCCGCGGCGGGCGGCGGCCCGCCCAGCGCGCCCGTGCGCTCGGCCAGGCGGAGCACGCGGCGCACCCGGTCGTCGATCAGCGACTCCGGCACCCGCCCCGCGCGCACCGCCTCCTCCAGCTTGTCGCCCCACGGCCCGTGCGGGCCCGGCATGGCCACGTCGGTGCCGCCCAGCGCGGCGGCCTCGGTGGTGCGCACCGCCGTCCAGTCGGACACCACGAGACCGTCGAAGCCCCATTCGTCCTTCAGCACCCCGTGCACCAGATCGGCGTGCTCGCTCATCGTGACGCCGCCGACCGCGTTGTAGGCCGTCATGACACCCCACGCGCCGGCCTGGACGACCCGCTCGAACGGCCGCAGGTACAGCTCGCGCAGCGCCCGCGCGGACACCTCGACGCTGACCGTGAACCGCTCGGTCTCGGAGTCGTTGGCCACGAAGTGCTTGGGGGTGGTCGCCACCCCGCCCTCTTGCACGCCTTCCACGTACGCGGCCGCCACCTCGCCCGTCAGGTGCGGATCCTCGGAGAAGCACTCGAAGTGCCGCCCGCCCAGCGGCGACCTGTGCAGGTTGACGGTCGGCGCGAGCAGCACGTGCACGCCCTTGCGCCGGGCCTCCTGGGCGAGCAGCCGACCCACCCGCCGGATCAGCCCCACGTCCCAGGTGGCGGCCATGGCGGTGGGGCTCGGCAGCGCGATCGACGGGCTGGCAGCGCTCCACCGTTCGCCGCGCACGCCGATCGGCCCGTCGCTCATCACCAGGCGGTCCAGGCCGATCTCCGGCACCGGGTGCAGCGCCCACATGGAGGCGCCGGTCAACATCCTGACCTTGGTACGCAGGTCCAGCCCGCTGATCACGTCATCGAAGTCCACGATCACAGTGTCGGCGGCCCGGCGGCCGGGGTCACGCCACCACGAAGAACTCCAGCAGCTCGGGCAGCAGGGCCTCCGGGGCCACGGCGTGCGCCTGCCCCTCCAGCACCCGGTGGACGGCGCCGGGGACGCGCCCCGCCACGGCCCGCGCGGCCGCCGCCATCCACGCCGGGCCGGCGTCGCCGTTCATGACCAGCGCCGGCTGCGTGACCTCGGCCAGCCGGGCGGCCGGCAGCGCGTTGCCCGGTCCCATGACGGCCGCCTCGTACGCCAGCGTGTGCGCGACGGCCTCCACCTCCGGCCAGGACGGGTCGGCCCGCATCAGCGCCACGGCCTCCCGCGGCACCTCGGCCGCCGCCACCATGAACAGCTCGGCCGCGTCCCCCCGCCGCCCCTCCCGGACCAGGGCGTCGAGCCGGGCGGCGAAGTCGTGCGGCAGTACGGGGGCGTCGGCGGTCACGTGGTAGGGCGGCTCCCACACCGCCAGCTTGGTGACCTCCGGCAGCCGGGCCGCCGCCTCCAGCGCCAGCGCGCCGCCCGACGACCCGCCGAACACCATCGCCCGCCCGCCCGCCGCCCCGACGACCGCGGCCAGATCCTCGATCTCGCGCTCCACCGCGTACGGGGAGGTGTCGCCGCTGCCTCCCCGCCCGCGCCGGTCGTATTCGTACACGGTGAACCACGGCGCCAGCCCCGCCGCCACGCCCGCCAGCGTGGGGTGACCCCTGCCGGCGAACGCGCCGTGCACCAGGACCACGGCCGGTCCCGAGCCGTGGCGGTCGTAGGCGATGGCGGTCCCGTCGGCCGAGACCGCCGTGCCCGTCAGCGTCACGGTGCTCATCCGGCCGGCTGCGCCAGGCAGAGCGCCTCCCAGTGGTGGCCGTCGAGGTCGGCGAAGGCCCGCTGGTAGCGGAAGTCGTCCTGCCGGGGCGGGCCCAGCGGGGTGGCGCCGGCGGCGACGGCCTTCTCGGTCAGCTCGTCCACCTGGGCCGGGTTCTCCAGGCCGATGACCAGGATCGCCTCGGTCGTCTTGGCCGGGTCGGCGAGCTCCCTGGCCGCGTAGCCGGCGAACACCGGCTCGGTCAGCAGCATGACCTGCGCGCCGTCGTTGATCATCACGGACGCCATGTCGTCGGCCATGCCGAAGAAGGCGAAACCGAGCGCGGTGAAGAACTCCTTCGAGCGGTCGAGATCCTTGACCGCCAGGTTCACGAAGAGCTGCATGACCGGACTCCATCCTCGTCAGGGGGTTCCCGCGTTCTCGCGGGAATGGGACCAGTCTGCGGATCGCGGCGGCCCCGGTCTTGGATCTGCGCGCCACCCCCTTGACGATGCGCGCCTACCGCAGGCTCGCCCGCCGGTACTCGGCCGGCGGCACCCCGTACGCGCGCTTGAACAGACGGCTGAAGTGGGCCGGGTCGGGCAGCCCGCAGCGGGCCGCCACCGCGCTGACCGGCACGCCCGCCAGCGCCGGATCGGCCAGGTCGCGGCGGCAGCGCTCCAGCCGCCGATGGCGGATCCAGCCCGCCACCGTCGTGTCGCGGGCCTCGAACACCCGGTGCAGCGAGCGCGGCGACACGTGACAGGCGGCGGCCACGGCGGCCGGGTCGAGGCCGGGATCGCCCAGATGGCGTTCGATGAAGGCGTGCACCCGCGCCGTCAGCGCCTCCTGCCGGGCCCGCTCGGGCACCTCGTCCAGCCGGTCCACGCGCTCGGCCACGGCGGTGGCCACCAGATCCATCACCACCGTGGACAGCCGCGCGGCGCTGGCCGGCCGGTAGGTCTCCAGGTCCAGCGCCACCCGGCGCAGCAGCGGCGCGGCCAGCGCGGCGGAGCCCTCGCCGGCCGGGATGGGCACGGCGGTGATCGAGGTGGCCGCGCCGGCGGGCAGCGACAGCAGCTCGCGCGGGAAGCTGAACACCGCCAGCCGCACCGCCGCGTCGTAGGCCAGCTCGTAGGGCCGGGTGAAGTCGTAGAGGGCGAACCCGCCCGGCGCCAGCCGGACCGAGCGGCCGTCCTGCGACAGGATCGGGCTGCCCGACACGGCCAGCACCAGCCGGTAGAGCTCGGGGCTGTCACGCCGGATCAGGCCCGCCGTGCGGTGCACGCTGTGGGGCGTGGAGGTCTCCACCTTGCCGACGCCGATCGGGCCGAGCTGCCCGGCCTCGATCTGCCCCCGCAGCGGGGTGCCGCGGGCGATGTGGAAGTCGAGCGGGCCGAGCGTGTCGCAGACCACGCTGCGCCAGGCGTCGAGCCGCTGCCCCGGCGGCACGTCCCCGGTCCGGATCAGAATGGCCACGTTTCGCCCCCTTCCGACGCTCACGGTAGCGCGGCGACCGGATCGGGGAAACGCGAAAGCCCCGGGACCCCGCCCGGGGCTTCCGACACCACGTGGACACCGCGAAGGACGCCGCGAACGACGCCGCGAACGACGCCGCGAACGACGCCGCGACCACGCCACGAAGACGGCGCGGTGACGCCGCGAACACGCCGCGCTGGCGGCGCGGTCAGGCCGTCTGGCGGGCGGCGATCGCCTGCTGGTAGAGCTTGCCCGCGCGGTAGGACGAGCGGACCAGCGGGCCGGACAGCACGCCGGCGAAGCCGATCTCCTCGGCCTCCCGCTGCAGCTCCACGAACTCCTCCGGCTTGACCCAGCGCTCCACCGGGTGGTGGCGCGGGGTCGGCCGGAGATACTGCGTGATGGTGAGCAGGTCGGTGCCGGCGGAGTGGAGGTCGCGCATCGCCTCCAGCACCTCCTCGCGGGTCTCGCCCAGGCCGAGGATGAGGTTGGACTTGGTCACCAGCCCGGCCTCGCGGGCCGTCGTGATCACCTTCAGCGAGCGGTCGTAGCGGAACGCGGGCCGGATCCGCTTGAAGATGCGCGGCACGGTCTCGACGTTGTGCGCGAACACCTCCGGCTTGCTGGAGAAGACCTCCTCCAGTTGGCCGCGGTCGCCGTTGAAGTCGGGCACGAGCAGCTCGACGCCGCAACCGGGCAGCAGCGCGTGGATCTGCCGCGCGGTCTCGGCGTAGAGCCAGGCCCCGCCGTCGGGCAGGTCGTCGCGGGCCACGCCGGTCACGGTCGCGTAGCGCAGGCCCATCTGCTGGACGGACTCGGCCACCCGGCGCGGCTCGTCGCGGTCGTACTCCTTGGGCTTGCCGGTGTCGATCTGGCAGAAGTCGCAGCGGCGGGTGCACTGGTCGCCGCCGATGAGGAACGTCGCCTCGCGGTCTTCCCAGCACTCGTAGATGTTGGGGCAGCCCGCCTCTTCACAGACCGTGTGCAGGCCCTCGCGGCGCACGAGCGATTTCAGCTCGGTGTATTCGGGGCCCGTCTTCAGCTTGGTCTTGATCCACGGGGGCTTGCGCTCGATAGGGGTCTCGGCGTTGCGCACCTCCAGGCGGAGGAGCTTTCGGCCTTCAGGAGCAACGGTCACCCTGCCAGCTTACGTCTCCCGCCCGCATGGCCCTCGCCAGGGGCGTGGATCAGGCGATGAGCCCGAAACCGCGCACCGCGCGGGTGTAGTGGGCGAGTAACTCCTCGTCGATGCGCCCGGACTCCACCTCGCCCAGCAACGGGGAACGCGCGGGCCCCGGCCGGTCGGCGCGGGCCAGCGCGTCGCGCCTGATCGCGGGCACGGTCTCGCCGCGCAGCGCGGCCGCCTGCATCGGCGCGAGGTAGCCGCCGGCGGCGATCAGCTCCTCCAGCTCCGCCACCTCCTCGGGCGTGACCGCCTTCGCGGCCAGCGCCAGCCTGCGCTCGCGCGCCCGCCCGTCGCCCGAACGGGCCAGCCGGGTGAGCGCGTACTCCACCAGCAGCACCGGGGCGCCAAGCACCCGGCCGATCACCCGGCCGATCCACCCGGCCACCTCGTAGCTCGTGTCCGGCGTGTGGAGCGCGCCGAGCGTACCGGTGAACTTGTCGCGGGCCTCCTCGCGCGCCGTCAGCGGCGCGGAGCCCAGCAGCGCCTGCCGCCACTCGCCCAGCGTCGACAGCGCGCCGCCCACCACCAGGTCGTCGCCGGTCGCCTCGCCCGCGTAAGCCGTCGCCAGCAGGGTCACGCGCTGCCGCGGGCTCAGCGCCAGCCACACCGGCAGCCCCACCAGGAGCACCGGCGTGCGCCTGAGCCCCACTCTCCGGTAAGACGTCCCGGTCTCGAGATCCCTGACCGCCACCAGCTCCGGCGGCCTGACCCCCATCCGGGACGCGACCCGCCCGGCCGTCGCGTACAGCTCGGCGGCGTCCTCCCGGCCGAGCACCTCGGCGTCGGCGGGCACGCGCGCCAGGCGCGGACGCAGCAGCCACCCGATGCCGATCAGCAGCCCGCCGATCAGCCAGCCGAAGACGAACTCGGCGTTGACCACGATCGTGCGCGCGCCCAGCACGATGAAGGCGAGCGTCAGCGCGTGCACCAGAAGGGCGATGAGAAAGGCGGCGGCGCGTTTCACGCCCTGATCATAGGCACCGCCGCCCCGGCCGGGTAAGGGCCCGAGGGTTGATCCGCGGGGTCAGACCAGGGGAGGTCAGCGGCGCAGGAGATCCTCCTCGTGGAGGTCGTACGGCTCGCGGCCGAGGGCCTCCGCCAGGCGCTTCTCCGCGATCGGCATGACCTCCTCGGCCACGATGCGCCGGCCCGTCTCCGCCGACAGCGTCGAGACGCCCACGTCGGGCAGGCCGCACGGCACGATCCGGTTGAACCACCGCGGGTCGTTCGCGCAGTTGAGCGCGAACCCGTGCATCGACACCCCGCGCGAGACCCGGATGCCCACCGCGCCGAGTTGCCGGTCGGGCAGGCCCAGGCTGGCGTCGCCGGCGGCCCACACCCCTGGACGCCCCTTGACCCGCCTGGCGGTGACGCCGAAGTCGGCGCACACCTGGATCATCGTCTCCTCCAGCCGGCACACGTAGTCGACGACGTCCGAGACCGCGACGATCGGATAGGCGACGAGCTGGCCGGGGCCGTGCCAGGTCACCCGGCCGCCCCGGTCGACGTCGATGACCGGCGTGCCGTCGGCCGGACGCTCGTGCGCGGCGGCCCGCTTGCCGGCCGTGTAGACCGGCGCGTGCTCAAGGACCAGCAGCGTGTCGCCGAGCTCTCCGGCGGCCCGCTTGCCGTGCACCCAGCGCTGCAGCGACCAGGCCTGCTCGTAGGGGACGTCGACGCCTAGACGGACGATGGCGAGACTGTGGGGATCGACCCCGTTGATGGGGCGCATGGGTCCATTGTGCCGTTCCCTCACCCTTGTAGGGTAATTCAGGATGTCAGCAGCCGAGGTTCGATCCTGAACTCCTTCACCCCGCCGGCGCCGTCATGCTCGACGCGGTACGCGTGACCCTCGGGCCGGCAGCTGACCGCCTGGATGAACTCGGTGCCGGCGTAGTGGAGCGCCACGCCCTCGTCGGCGGCGTAGCCGTCGGGCAGCTCGCCGCTCGCCACCGACTCGTGCAGCAGCGGCCGCCGCTGCGGCTCGGAGTCGTAGTGGACGCCGCACGAGTAGGGCAGCAGGGCCAGCCCGTCGGACCACGCCCGCAGCTCGGGGCCGAAGGAGTCGGTGTTGCCGCCGACGTGCCAGCACAGCGCGCCCGCGCTCTGCCCCGACAGCACCACCCCGGCCCGCCACGCCTCCGCGAACGCCTCGTCGAGCCCGTGCAGCCGCCACAGCGCCATCAGGTTGGCCACGCTGCCGCCGCTGACGTAGATCATGTCCTGTTCGAGCATCCAGGCGGCCGGGTCCTCGACGTTCGGCATCGGGAACACGGTCAGGTGGCTGACCTCGACGTCCCATCCGGTGAACGCGCCGTACATCTTCAGCAGCCAGGCGGCGTCGTCGCCGGTCGCGGTGGCGAGCAGGCCCAGCTTGGGACGGTCCTGACCGGTCAGGTCGAGGCCGTAGCGCAGCAGCGGGCTCGCCTCCATGAAACCGTAGCGGCCGGTCGGGCGGAACGAGCCGCCCCCGATCGCGAGGATGTGCGACTGGCCTGACCTGGTCATACGGAGTCTCCCGGAGCGAAGGTGGAACAGCTCACTACAGTACGGCGCGGAGCGCGTCGGCGAGGTCGCTATGGGTGAACTCGTACCCGCTGTCCAGCAGTTTCCCCGGCCGCAGGCGATGGCTCGGCAGCAGCCCCGCCTTGGCGAACTCGCCGAGCCCCAGCGACAGCGCGAACCCCGGCACCGGCATCGGCATCGTCGGCCTGCGCAGGACCTGGCCGAGCGTCCGGGTGAAGACGGCGTTGGTGACCGGCGTGGGGGAGCCCATGTTGACCGGCCCCGCCACCTCGGGCGTCGCCAGGATGTGACGCACCGCGCCCACCCAGTCGGGCTCGCTGATCCACGACCAGTACTGCTTGCCCGAGCCGAGCGGCGCGCCGAGACCGGCCTTGAAGACGGGCAGCATCCTGACGAGCGCGCCGCCGCGCCCGCTCAGCGCCAGCCCGGTCCGCAGCCGCGCCACCCGCACCCCGAACTCCTCGGCGGCGGCCGCCTCCGCCTCCCACCGCTCGCACAGCTCCGGCAGGAACCCGCTGCCGCCAGGCGCGCCCTCGTCGACCACCCGGTCGCCGGTGTCGCCGTAGAAGTCGACCCCCGACGCCGAGACCAGCACGCCCGGAGGCCGCCCCGCCTCTCTCATCGCCCGCACCAGCAGCCTCGTGCTGTCGACACGGCTGCGCACCAGCTCCCGCTTGTACGCGGCGGTCCAGCGCCGCTCGGCGATCGGCGCCCCGGCCAGGTGCACCACCGCGCTCGCGCCGTCCAGGACGGCCGGGTCCAGCACCCCCTCAGCGGGCCGCCAGAGGGCCTCGTCGCCGCTCCTGGGCTCGCGCCGCACCAGAGTGACCACCCGCTCGCCCGCGCCCCGCAGCGCGGCGACCAGCGGCACGCCCAGCAACCCCGATGCCCCCGTCACGATGATCGCCATACGACCACCCTACGACGCCGCCTTCCCGCCGGCCGTCACCTCCCGCGCGATTCCCGACGACCCCATAACCGCGCCCGCCGCACTCACTGACCCGTGACCGTGCTCGCCGTGCTCACGGATCGACGGTCCGAGAGCGTCCGGCAGCCGCGCCGAAGCGGTCCCGGGGCACCTGCCGTCGGAGCTTTGTCCTGCGGTTGGTGCCGGGTGCCCGAAGTTCGTTCGGGAACGCGCGAAGGGGCCGGGCGCGACGGTGCGCGCCCGGCCCCTTCAGGTCCTCGTCAGGCGAGGCCGAGCTGGGCCTCGAAGCGGCCCTCCTCCAGGCGGCGCTTGATCGTCGTCAGGAAGCGGGCGGCGTCGGCGCCGTCGACCAGGCGGTGGTCGTAGGTGAGCGCCAGGTAGACCATCGACCGGACCGCGATGACCTCACCCTCGGGCGTGTCGACCACGACGGGCCGCTTGACCACGGCGCCGGTGCCGAGCATGCCGACCTGCGGCTGGTTCAGGATCGGCGTGTCGAACAGGGCGCCGCGGCTGCCGGTGTTGGTCAGCGTGAACGTGCCGCCGGTGATCTCGTCGGGGGTCACCTTGTTGGCGCGGGTCCGCTCGGCCAGGTCGGCCGTCTTGCGGGCGAGCCCGGCGAGGTTGAGGTCGCCGGCGTTCTTGATGACCGCCGCGATCAGGCCGCGCTCGGTGTCGACCGCGATGGCGAGGTGCTCGACGTCGAAGTACGTGACCTCCATGGTCTCGTTGTTGATCGTCGCGTTGAGCTTCGGATGCTGCTTGAGCGCCTCGATCGCGGCCATCTCGAAGAACGGCATGAACGACAGCTTGACGCCCTCACGGCGGAAGAACTCGTCCTTGGCCCGCGCCCGCAGCTGCGCCACCTTGGTGACGTCGACCTCCACGACCGTGGTGAGCTGGGCGGCCGTCTGGAGCGACTCCACCAGGCGCTTGGACATCGTCTGGCGCAGCCGCGTCATCTTCTCGGTGCGGCCGCGCAGCGTGTTGTCGACCTCCACCTGCTCGGGCGCGGCGGCCGGGGCCTGAGCCGCCGGGGCGGCGGCCTGTGGCGCGGCGGCCGGAGCGGCGGCGGCCGGGGCCTGCGCGGCGGCGGGGGCGGGTGCCTGCTCACGCTGCTGCTTGGCGGCCTCGAGCACGTCCTGCTTGCGGATGCGGCCGCCGACCCCGGTGCCGGTGACGGAGTCGAGGTCCACGCCGTGCTCGTTGGCCAGCTTGCGCACCAGCGGCGTCACGTACGGGCTCTCGCCCGAGGTGGGCAGCGGCGCCGGCGCCTGCGCCGCGGGCTGGGCCGCGGGCTGCGGAGCCGGCCGGGGCGCGGGCTGCGGGGCCGGCTGCGGAGCGGGGGCGGCCGGGGCGGGCTGCGGGATCGACGAGGCGGGCGCGGGCTGCGGCTCCGGCTCGGGCTCCGGCTCGGGCTCGGGAGCGGGGGCCGCCTCCTCGGCCGGGGCGGGGGCGCCGGCCTGGCCGCTCTCGTCGATGACGGCCAGCTCGGCGCCGACCTCCACCGTCTCGTCCTCCGCCACGACGATCTTCTGGAGCACACCGCCGGCGGGCGACGGGATCTCGGTGTCGACCTTGTCCGTCGACACTTCGAGGAGCGGCTCGTCGGCCTCGACGCGCTCGCCCTCCTTCTTCAGCCAACGGGTGACGGTGCCCTCGGTGACGCTCTCGCCGAGCTGGGGCATCTGTACGGAGACCGGCATCGTTATCTTCTCTCGCGTTCTGATCTCGAGGGCTTGACTAGTTGTGTACGTGCAGCGGCTTGCCGGCCAATGCCAGCATGGCCTCCCCGACCGCTTCGGACTGCGTCGGGTGTGCGTGGACGAGCTGGGCGACCTCCGCGGGCAGCGCCTCCCAGTTGTAGATGAGCTGCCCCTCGGTGATGAGCTCGCCGATGCGGCGGCCCACCATGTGGACGCCGACGACCGGCCCGTCCTTGCGGGCGAGCACCTTGACCGCGCCCGCCGTGCCGAGGATCTGGCTCTTGGGGTTGCCCGCCAGGTCGTAGACCTGCTCGACGATCTCCATCCCGCGCTCCGCCGCCTGCGCGGACGTGATGCCGACCGAGGCGACCTCGGGGTCGGAGTAGGTGATCCGCGGCACCCCGGCGTAGTCGATGGGCGCCGGGCCGAGCCCGGCGATGTGCTCGGCGACCATGATGCCCTCGGCGAACCCGGCGTGGGCCAGCTGAGGGGTCGCGATCAGGTCGCCGACGGCGTAGACGCCGGGCGCGGAGGTGCGGCAGTGCTCGTCGACGGTGACGGTGCCGCGCTCGACGGCCACGCCGGCCTCCTCGAAGCCCAGGCCCTCCGTGACCGCGCCGCGGCCCACCGCCACGAGCAGGATCTCGGCGTCGAGGGTCTTGCCGTTGGCCAGCGTGACGAGCACGCCGGTCTCGGTGGTCTTGGCGGCGTCGAAGCGCACGCCGAGCTCGTACTTGATGCCGCGCCGCCGGAAGGCGCGCTCCAGCAGCTTGGAGCTGGACTCCTCCTCGGCGGGCAGCAGACGGGGGAGGGCCTCGACGATGGTCACCTCGGCGCCGAACGAGCGGTAGACGCTGGCCAGCTCGACGCCGATGACGCCGCCGCCCAGCACCACCACCGAGGACGGCACCCGGTCCATCCTGAGCGAGTGGTCGCTGGTGATGACGCGCTCGCCGTCGATCTCGAGGCCGGGCAGCGACCTGGGCGCGGAGCCGGTCGCCAGCACGAGGTGGCTCCCCTCGTACACCTCGGAGCCCACCTGGACGCGGCGCCCGCCCGCGAGCCGGCCCTCGCCCTCGACCAGGGTGACGCCGGCGGCCTTGAGCAGCCCCTGCACGCCCTTCCAGGCACGGGTGACGATCTTGTCCTTGAACGCGTGGACGCCGGGGACGTCGATGCCGTCGAAGCGAGCCTTCACGCCGAACGACTCGCTCTCCCTGGTCTCGTCGGCCACCTCGGCGACGTGCAGCAGGGCCTTGGTGGGGATGCACCCCCGGTGGAGGCAGGTGCCGCCGATCTTGTCCTTCTCGATCAGCGCGACGGACATGCCCAGCTCGGCCGCCCGCAACGCGCAGGCGTAACCGCCGCTGCCGCCACCTAGGACGACGATGTCGTAGGCCACAGGAAGGCTCCTTGTCGGGGTGGTCTTGTCGCCTTCATCTTTTCATTTGTTCGCCGTGCTCGCGTGCCGCTCGGCCAGTCCGATGAGCGTGCGCGTGACGGCGCCGGTGCCGCCCTTGGGGACGTAGCCGTACGGCTCGCCCTTGTTGAAGGCGGGACCGGCCATGTCGATGTGGGCCCAGCGCACGCCGTCGGGCACGAACTCCTTCAGGAAGATGCCGGCGGCGAGCATGCTGCCCCAGCGCTCCGGCTGGAGGTTGGCGATGTCGGCGATCGGGGAGTCGAGGCCCTTGCGCAGCTCCTCGGGCAGCGGCATCGGCCAGGCGCCCTCGCCGGCGGCGCCGGCCGCCTCGACGACCAGGTCGCGCAGCTCGTCGTCGTTGCCCATGATGCCGGCGGTGCGCCAGCCGAGCGCGACGATCTGGGCGCCGGTCAGCGTCGCCACGTCGATGATCGCGTCGGGGTTGTCCTCGGCGGCGCGGGCGATGCCGTCCATGAGGACCAGGCGGCCCTCGGCGTCGGTGTCGAGCACCTCGACGGTCTTGCCGCTGTAGCTGTGGATGACGTCGGAGGGGCGCTGCGCGGTGCCGCTGGGGAGGTTCTCCGCCAGGCAGAGGTAGCCGATCGCGTTGACCCGCAGGCCGAGCCTCGCGATGCCGACGAGCGCGCCGAACACCGCGCCCGCGCCGCCCATGTCTGACTTCATCCAGTCCATGGACGCGGACGGCTTGAGCGACAGGCCGCCGGAGTCGAACGTGATGCCCTTGCCGACGAAGGCCAGGGTCTTGTCGGCCTCGGGGTGCGTGTAGGACAGGCGGACCAGCCGCGGCGGGTTGGCCGAGCCCTGGCCGACGCCGATGAGGCCGCCGTAGCCGCCGTCCTTGAGCTGCTTGTCGTCGAGCACCTCGACGGACAGGCCCGCCTCGCCGCCGGTCTGCTCGGCGATCTCGGCGAACTTGGCCGGCCACAGGTCGGACGGCGGGGTGTTGACCAGGTCGCGCACCAGCGCGACGGACTCGGCCAGGACGGCGGCGCGTGCGGCGACCTCGCCGGGCGCGCCGGACAGCACGGTCAGCTCGGCGACGGGGTCCTTCTGGCCCTCGCCGGTGCGGTAGCGCGAGAACGCGTAGGCCCCCAGCAGCCCGCCCAGCGCCACGGCCTCGGCCTCGTCGGCCGATTCGGCCGGCAGGACCAGCGCGGCGCGCGCGGTGCCGGCCAGCGAGCGCACGGCGGCGCCGGCGGCGCGGCGCAGCCCTTCGAGGTCCGCCGACTCGCCCAGGCCGACCGCGACCAGCAGCGGCGCGGCGACGGAGCCGAAGGCCGGCAGCTTGGCGATCTCGCCGGGCTTGCCGGCGAACCCCAGGGAGGAGAGCGTGGCGGCCAGCTTGCCGCCGAAGGCCGCTTCGAGGGGATCGGCGCCCGTCGCGGGGCGGGGACCTTCGGGGCCGGACCGGAAACCGACGATCAGCGCGTCGGTGTCGAACGATACGGGATCTGCTGAGTTCAGCCGCACAGTGGTCACGTAAACCGACTCTATCGAGGGTTTCTGAGTACTAACAAACAGGGGTTCATCCCATGAATCGTGAGTCGCCTTCATGAAGACATGGTGCTAGTGTCATTAGCATCATGTTGCTGACGTTGGACCTCAACGACGCTCGTCCCCTGCACGAGCAGGTGGCCGCGGCCATCCGCCGCGCCATCGGCGAGGGCCGCTACGCCCAGGGAGACCGGCTGCCACCGGCCCGCGACCTGGCGGCGGCGCTGGGCATCAACCCCAACACCGTGCTGCGCGCCCTGCGCGAGCTGCGCGACGAAGGGCTGCTGGAGTTCCGGCGCGGGCGCGGCGTCAGCGTCGCCGCCCGCGCCGACGCGCGCACCCTGCTCCGCGAGCGGGCCCGCGAGCTGCTGGACGAGGCCCAGAGGTACGGATACGGCCGGGAGGATCTGATCGCCATACTCGAGGAGCTCGCATGAACCTGCGCACCATCGCCGTGCCGGCGGGCGCGGTCGTCGCCGTCGCGGTGGTGGGGCCGCCGCTGGCGCTGCGCGACCGGCTGCCCGACCCGATGGCCGTCCACTGGGGCCCCGGCATGGCCCCCGACAACGCCGTGTCCTTCCCCGTCCACCTGATCATGCAGGCGGCGGTGTGGGGCTTCCTGTGGCTGGGGCTGGTCGCCGCCGCGCGGCGGGCCAGGGACAGCAGGTCCGGGCGCGTGTCCTGGTGGGCGCTGTTCGCCGGCGGCGCGCTGTTCGCGATCAGCATCTCCGCCATGACGCTGCTGGCCAACCTCGACGTCCCGGCCTGGACGGACGCGCGGCTCAGCCCGCTGGCGGCGGTCGCGGTGCTCGTCGTGCCGCTGGCCGCCGCGGCGCTCTCCGGCTATCTGGGCAGGGGCGAGCCCGACCCGCTGTCCGGCGACACGGAGCCGCCCAGGCTCACGCTGCGCAGCGGCCAGCGGGCCGTCTGGGTCAGCCGGATCAGCAACCCGTGGCCGCTGCTCATCACCGCCGCCGGGGCCGCCGTGCTGTTCGTGCTCGGCACGCTGGACGTGACCGGGGTCGTCCGCCTGTCCAGCTTCGGCGCCGTGCTGCCCGCGCTGGTGATCGTGCTGGCGGTGGGGCTGTTCGCCTCCTCGCTCACGGCGCGGGTCAGCGAGGACGGGCTGGTGCTGGCCTTCGGGCCGTTCGGCTGGCCCGTCCGCCGCATCAGGCTCGACAAGATCGACCGGGCCTACACCGAGGATCGCCACCCGAGCCAGGTCGGCGGGTGGGGCGTGCGCGGCCTGCCCGGCAGGGCCACCATCATGCTGCGCGGCGGCGAGTGCCTGGTCCTGCGCTACCGCTCCGGCGGCCAGCTCGGCATCAGCATCGACGACGCCGAGCGCGGCGCCTCCCTGATCAACACCCTCATCGCGGAGAGGAGGGCCGCGTGAAGCCGCTCCCCGTCTTCCTCGCCGTCGCCTTCGTCCTGTCCTGGCTCGCCGCCCTGCCGCTGTGGCTGGGCGGCGGTCTCGGACACCCGCTGATGCCGGTCTTCGGCATGCTGATGATGTTCACACCCACGCTGGGGGTGCTGGCGGCGTGGCGGGCGTCGCGGGTGCCGTTCCGCGAGTGGGCGCGCGAGACCGGGCTCACGCTCGGCGAGCGCAAGGGCCGCACCCTGCTGCTCGTGCTCGCCGCGTGGCTCGGCGTGCCCGCGCTGGTAGCCCTCGCGGCGGCGCTCAGCGTCGCGGCCGGGCTGCTCACCCTCGACCTCGACGGGCTCGGCCTCTATCGGGCGCAGCTGGAGGCGCAGAACGTGCCCGTGCCCGCCGGCCTGGCCACCGGCGTCGTCATCCAGTTCGTCGTCGGCGTGGTGGCCGGGCCGCTGCTCAACGCCCTCCCCTCGCTGGGGGAGGAGTGGGGCTGGCGCGGCTATCTCGTGCCGAGGCTCACCGGAACGCGCGGCGTCGTGGCCGGTCTGATGCTCTCGGGCGCCATCTGGGGGCTGTGGCACGCGCCGCTGACCCTGCTCGGCTACAACTACCCCAACCTGGGCGCCGGGGCCGCGCTCTACTTCACCGGCTTCTGCGTGGTGGCCGGAGTGGTGCTCGGATGGCTGCGGCTCCGCTCGGGCAGCGTGTGGCCGGCCGTCGTGGCGCACGGCTCGCTCAACGCGACCGCGGGCGTCGTCCTGCTCCTCGGCGACGTCGCCGAGCCGCCCAACCTGGCGCTCGTCGGGCTGACCGGCCTCGTGGGCTGGGTCCTGCTCGCGATCCTCGGCGCGGTCCTGCTCAGGATCTTCCCGGTACGGGCACCGTCCGCCGACTGGCTCGCCGGGCGTCAGACGACCAGCACGTAGACCACCAGGGTCGCCGCGGCGGCGGTCTCCACGAGGGCGCCGAGCACGTCGCCGGTGATCCCGCCGAGCCTGCGCCGGGCATGGGCGAGCAGGAGCATCGCCAGCCCCAGCCCGGCCAGCAGCGCGACGGGCGGCCCGAGGATCCCCGGCCACGGCTCCCAGATCCCCGGTTCCAGCTGCTCCCGGTAGCGGAGCAGGTTCTGGAACACCCCGGCAGCCGGTTCGGGCGCGGTCCACGACCTCACCAGCCCGGCGGCCGGGGCGAAGGCCGCCGTGACGACCAGGGCGGCGAGGGTCACCAGGAGGGCGGCGCCGGTCCGTACCGTGCCCGCGACCATCGCGCCCAGCCCGTCGGGGCGGGCGGCGGGCACGGCGGGGCGGCAGGCCCAGGCGAGCGTCAGGCGGCCCGCCACGCACGCCGTGACCAGCCCGGCGGCCCCGGCCTCCGTCAGGGCGGCCGCCTGGACGACGACCGTGAACAGCACGGCCATCACCCCGAACGGCCCGATGTCCGACTTTTTCATGATGTCGAGCGCCTGGGCGGCGGGCTTCCCGCTGCCCAGCCCGTCCGCCAGATCCGCGAGCCCGTCCAGGTGCAGCCCTCGCGTCAGCACCGCCAGCAGCCCGAGCGCCAGCGCCGCGCCGAGCAGCGGCGGCCCGGGCAGCAGCAGCGGCAGCGCGGCGACCGCGCCGAGCGCCAACCCCACGGCCGGGGCCAGCGCCATCGCCCGGCCCGCCGCCCCGCGGTCCACCCGCGTCACCCGTACCGGGAACACGGTGAGCGTGCCGAGCGCGAGCCGCAGCCCGGCGGCGCTCAAAGCAGCTCTGCCAGCAGCCGGTAGTAGGAGAGCCTGGCCTCGTCGACCTCGGCGGGCCCGTACGCGGCCAGGAGGTCGGCGGCGGCCCGCCCGTCCAGCTCGCGCAGCGCGACGGCCAGGTCCACGTGGCGGTCGGCCACGCCGAGCTCGCCGACATCGACCAGGATCGCCTCGCCCGAGCCGGAGGCGAGCACGTTGGCGGGGGTGAAGTCGCCGTGCGTGACCACCAGATCCTCGCCGGCCGGCCGCTCCGCCAGGAGCCTGTCGTACACCTGCTCGGGCGTGAGGCCGGCGTGGTCGCCGTGGAAGCGGGCGGGGTCGACCAGCCCGGCGCGCACGTGACCGGCCGCCCTGGACAGCTTGACGTCCAGCCGCTCGTCGAAGGGGCACTCCGCCACCGGGATCTCGTGCAGCTCGCGCAGCGCCCGCCCCATGATCGTGCCGGCGTCCGGCGGCGGCCTGTGGTCGAGGCTCCGCCAGCCCGCCTCGGCCAGCACCAGCACGTCGCCCTCGAACGCCACCACGTCCGGCACGCTCGCCCACCGCTTGAGCCACCGCAGCCGCTCGTGCTCGGCCACCGCCACCGGGCCCTGCTTGATGAAGAACTCGCCGTGCGGTCCCGTCACCCGCAGCGTCTCGGCACTCAGGTCCGCGTGGTCGTCCGACCAGATCGCGTCTTCGCCGCCGACCAGATCGAAGACGTTCTCAGGGAAGCGCATGAGGACCGATCCTACGGGTGACGGCGATCGCGGCGGCCTGTCACCCGGTGTCCCATAGGCTTGCCGGATGCACGTGGTTGAACTCGAAGGCGTAGGCGTCCGGGTCGTCGGCAAGACCCTGCTGGACGCGGTCGACTGGCACGTGGCCTACGGCGACCACTGGGTGGTCCTGGGCCCCAACGGCGCGGGCAAGACGACGCTGCTGTCGCTCGCGGCGGCCGTGCGCCACCCGACCGTGGGCGCCGTGACCGTGCTCGGCCACCGGCTCGGCCGCGTCGACCTGCGCGAGCTGCGCCGCCACATCGGCCTGGTCTCCTCCAGCCAGCACCTGATCGACGAGAGCCTGATGGAGGAGGAGGGCGCGACCGCCCACACCGTGGTCCTCACCGGCCACACCGGCACCAGCGCCCCGCTCTGGGACCGCTACGGCGACGCCGAGCATGACCGGGCCAGGCGGCTGCTCGCCGACCTCGGCTGCAAGGACCTCGCCGACCGGCGGTTCCGGGTGTGCTCGCAAGGGGAGCAGGCCCGGATCCGGGTGGCCAGGGCGCTCATGGCCGACCCGGCGGTGCTGCTCCTCGACGAGCCGTTCGCCGGGCTCGACCTGCCGGCCCGCGAGGACCTCATCGACGCCGTCGAGGGCCTGGCGGAGACCCGGCCGGTGCTCACCACCGTCACGGTCACCCACCACCTGGAGGAGGTGCCGTCGACGACCACCCACGCCCTGCTGCTGCGCGAGGGTCGGGTGCTGGCGGCGGGTCCGGTGGCCGACGTGCTCACCCCGGCCAACCTGTCCGACTGCTTCGGCCTCCCGCTCCACGTCGACCGGCTGCACGGCCGCTGGTACGCCCGCTCCGTCCGCTGACGTCAGCAGCCGACGTCAGAGGGGGAGCGGCCGGCCCGCCACGACCAGCGTGACGTCCTCCGACTCGGCCGCCAGCCGCTCGTTCAGCCGGCCGAGCGCGTCACGGAAGGCGCGGCCGCTCGCCGTGGCCGGCACCACGCCCATGCCGGCCTCGTCCGACACCGCCACGACGCGCCCGGGCGCCCGCCGCCAGGCGCTCACCAGCTCGTCGCACCGCTCGTCCACCGGCGTGCGGTCGCCGTCCCACGCGCCGTGCTCGTCGAAGACCGCCGCCAGCCACGTGCCCAGGCCGTCGACCAGGAGCGGGGCCGTGGCCGCGCGGATCGCCCCGGCCAGGTCCGTGGTCTCCTCGGTGTCCCAGTGCGCGGGCCGCCGCGCCCGATGGGCGCGCACCCGGGCCGCCCACTCCGCGTCGCCCTCCGCCGAAGGGCCGGTCGCGACGTACGTGACGTACGGCTCCGCCGCCAGCCGCAGCTCGGCCTCTGCCGACTTGCCGGAACGCGACCCGCCCAGGATCAGCGCCCGTCGCGCCGGGGGCACGGCCTCCCCCTCGACGCCGCCCGGCTGTCCGGGGTGGCGTGCGGTTCCGTCCGGGGGTCGTCCGGTCGTGAGCGCGGTCGCCTCCGGCGGCGGCCCGCCGGCGTGGAGGACGGCCCCGTCCGGCACGGTGACGGCGCCCCACAGGCGCAGCCGCCGGCGCAGCTCGGCCGCGGACCGGACGCGGTGGTCCAGGCCGACGGCGACGACCTGGGTCTCGCCGGTGACCGCGCCGGACCGCCGCAGCGCCCCGAGCCTCTCGGGGCGGTCCAGGAGGTCGATCAGGACGACGTCGTACGGGACCGCCGCGTCGAGCGGCGCCTCCCGATCGGCGGGCACGCACAGCACCCGACGACCGTCCGGCCCCGCGAGCCCCAGCCCGCCCGCGAGCACCTCGTAACCGCGCGGCGCCGCCGCCCACGGGAACGCCACCACGTCGTCGACGACCAGGCCGAACGGCCGTCGGCCTGGCCGGTCGGCCGTAGCACAGGACGCGCACGGGCACCCCGGCTCCGGCCAGCCTCCCGTCCCCGCGGTCCCGGTGAGAAGAAGCCTCATCGCGCCGAGCGTACAAACCCGGGGGAGGAGGCCGCGCGGCGGGGCCCGATCATGGAGGGGAGCGGGCGCGCGGGATCGATCACGTGCCGCGGCCGGAGTAGGGTTCCAATGCCGCCGGGGGGTGTGCCGGCGGGCCGGCGGAGAAGGAGCGAATGGCATGACATGGCGTTGGCGTTACGAGGACGCGCACGGCGGTGAGGTGACGGACCGTCCCTTGCCCCGTGAGGTCTTTCCCAGCCAGGCCGACGCCGAGTCGTGGCTCGGCGAGAACTGGCGTGAGCTGCTCGACTCGGGGGTCGAACAGGTGGCGCTCCTCGAAGAGGAACGGGTCGAGTACCGAGGGCTGTCGCTGCGCCAGGAGTGACGTCCCCGCGAACGGGACGACCCCTTGAGCCCGGGGCTCAAGGGGTCGTCGCTCGTCAGGGACGCTTCGGCGGGCTCGCCGTCTTGCCGGGGTCGCGCTCGACCAGCGAGCCGAGCACGTCGTCGATGCGCTTCATCACCTCGGCCTCGAGCTTGACGCCCGCCGCCTTGACGTTGTCGCGCACCTGCTCGGGGCGGCTGGCGCCGACGATGGCGCTGGAGACGTTCGGGTTCTGCAGCACCCACGCCACGGCCAGCTGCGCCATCGACAGCCCCAGGTCGGCGGCGATCGGCTTGAGCTCCTGCACCTTCGCCAGCACGTCGTCCTTCATGAACCGGGCGATCATGCCCGCGCCGCCCGCCTGGTCGGTGGCCCGGGAGCCCTCGGGCGGGGCCTGGCCGGGCAGATACTTGCCGGTGAGCACGCCCTGCGCGATCGGCGACCAGACGATCTGGCCGACGCCCTCGCGCTCGCACAGCGGCACGATCTCGCCCTCGATGACCCGCCAGAGCATCGAGTACTGAGGCTGGTTGGAGACGATGCGGTCGAAGCCCATCTGATCGGCGATCTTCAGCGCCTCGGCGATCTGGGGCGCCGACCACTCGCTGACGCCCACGTACAGGACCTTGCCCTGCCGTACGAGGTCGTCGAAGGTCTTGAGCGTCTCCTCCAGCGGGGTCTCATAGTCGAAGCGGTGCGCCTGGTAGAGGTCCACGTAGTCGGTCTGCAGGCGGCGCAGCGAGGCGTGGATGGACTCGGTGATGTGCTTGCGCGACAGGCCCCGGTCGTTGCGGCCCTTGCCGGTGGGCCAGTAGACCTTGGTGAAGATCTCCAGCGACTCCCTGCGGACGCCCTTCAGCGCCCTGCCGAGCACCTCCTCGGCCTTGGTGCCCGCGTAGACGTCCGCGGTGTCGAACGTGGTGATGCCCTCGTCGAGCGCCGCCTGCACGCACAGCTTGGCGGCGTCCTCCTCGACCTGGGAGCCGTGGGTGAGCCAGTTGCCGTAGCTGATCTCGCTGACCATGAGACCGCTGCGGCCGAGGTGACGGAATTCCATGGATCAGACCTTATGGCTTCATGCCGGAAGATCCGCCCGTGGTCCGGCGGAGGCGTGCTGCGGCGGGGTTCCGCGCGCGGGTCTACTTCTTCGGCGGCACCGGCTTGCCGCCCGGCAGCAGCGTGGGCGGCGGGAAGCGCAGCCTGCGGATCTGCAGGGCGCGCATCGCGGCGTAGAAGCCCACCCCGCGCAGCGACTCGTCCGGCAGCTTCGCCGCCACCTCGCGCTTGACCTTCCAGGACACGTAGACGGACGTGAAGACCACGCCCACCATCATCACCGGCCAGCCCACCACGATCACCGCGTTGAGCACCTGGACGCGGACGGCGGGCGGCCACGGCACCCAGGTCGCCAGCAGGATCAGCAGCGAGAACGGCAGGAAGTACTGGCTGGGCAGCCGGCGGGAGTCGACCCAGTCGCGCGCGAACTTGCGCGCCGGGCCCTTGTCGCGCGCGGGGAGGTAGCGCTCGTCGCCCGCGAGCATGCCCCTGCGGGCCCGCTCACGCTCGGCGGTCTGCTTGGCCCGCATCTGCCGATAGGCCTCTTTGCGGTCCTTCGGCGCGCTCACCGGCTGGCGTCGTCTGCTCTCGGCGTCCCGGCGCTTGGGAGTGGGACGGCCCTTGCCCTGGGGCTTAGGATCGTCAGAGGGGACGGGGGAGTCGTCCACGGAGGTTTGGGAACGGCGTCGCAACACGTCTCAACCCTACCTGGACTGCAACTTAGTGACGCCCTCGTGCGTTATGCGTAGGGTAATCCCAAGGCGGCTGCGCTGCACTGGGTGACCACAGCACGACCGAAGAAGGGGACGGCCGACGCGCATGAGCGTGATGAAGAGACTTTCAATGATCTTCAAGTCCAAGGCCAACAAGGCCTTGGACAAGATGGAGGATCCACGCGAGACCCTCGACTACTCCTATCAGCGGCAGCTGGAGCTGCTGCAGAAGGTGCGTCGCGGGGTGGCGGACGTCGCCACTTCTCGCAAGCGTGTGGAGCTGCAGATCAATGGCCTTGAGCAGCAGAGCAAGCGTCTTGAGGAGCAGGGCCGCAAGGCGTTGTCCGTGGGGCGCGAGGACCTCGCCAGGGAGGCGCTGCAGCGCCGCTCCAACCTCCAGGCACAGATCGGTGACCTCAGGGTCCAGCACGACAACCTGCAGGGTGAGGAGGAGAAGCTGACCACCGCCTCGCAGCGGCTGCAGGCCAAGGTCGACTCCTTCCGCACCAAGAAGGAGACCATCAAGGCGACCTACACCGCCGCCGAGGCGCAGACGCGCATCAACGAGGCTTTCTCCGGCATCTCCGAGGAGATGGGCGACGTCGGCCTCGCGATCCAGCGCGCCGAGGACAAGACCGCCCAGATGCAGGCACGCGCCGGCGCCATCGACGAGCTGCTCGCCAGCGGCGCGCTCGACGACTACAGCGGCAGCCGCGGCGACGACATCCAGGCCGAGCTCGACCGCATGGGCGGCGGCATGGACGTCGAGCTGGAGCTGGCCAGGATGAAGTCCGAGCTCGGCCAGGGCCCCGCTCCGCAGTCCGCCATCGAGCAGGGCCAGCAGCCGCCGCAGCAGCAGGCTCAGCCGCAGCAGCAGGCTCAGCCCCAGCAGACCCAGCAGCTTCGTCAGCCTGGGGAGGGCGCATGATCGTCAGGATTATGGGCGAGGGTCAGATCGAGATCTCGCCCGAGGACATCGCGGTGCTCAACGACCTCGACAGCGAGCTCGAGGCGGCCATCGACGCGGGCGACGAGAAGGCGTTCCGCGTCAAGCTGCACGCGCTGCTCGACAAGGTGCGCCATGTAGGCAAGAGCCTGCCGGACGACTCCCTGGAGCCTTCTGAGCTGATCCTTCCCCCCGCGGACGCCTCTATCGAGGAGGTCCGGGAGATGCTGGGAGACCAGGGCCTGATTCCGGGCTGAGCCGATGAAGACCAGGTTCGCGCCCGACAGCGGCCTCACCCGCCGGATGGTCGCGACGATGTTCCTTCTCGGCCTGCTCTACGTGGTGTTCGTCGGCGTCCTCATCGCCTTGGGGGCGCAGGCGGTCACCGTGCTGGTGATCGCGGGGGTCCTGCTGTTCGTGCAGTACTTCCTGTCCGACCGCATCGCGCTGTTCGCGATGCACGGCCGGGAGGTCTCGCCCCAGGAGGCCCCCGAGCTCCACGGCATGATCGATCGGCTGTGCGCGATGGCCGACATGCCCAAGCCCCGGGTGGCGATCGCGCAGTCAGACGTCCCCAACGCGTTCGCCACCGGGCGCAACCGCAAGAAGGCCGTCGTCTGCGTGACGACCGGCATCCTGCGCAGACTGGAGCCGCGCGAGCTCGAAGGGGTGCTGGCCCACGAGCTGTCGCACGTCGCCCACCGCGACGTGGTGGTGATGACGATCGCGTCGTTCCTGGGCATCGTGGCCGGGCTGATGACGCGCGTCGCACTCTATACCGGGCTCGGCAACCGCCGCGGCAACGGCCAGGGCGGCCTGCCCATCGGGCTGATCGTCATGGTCGTCTCGATCGTGGTGTACGCGGTCAGCTTCCTGCTCACGCGAGCACTGTCGCGCTACCGCGAACTGTCGGCCGACCGGGCGGCCGCGCTGCTCACCCAGCAGCCGTCGGCCCTGTCGAGCGCGCTGGTCAAGATCTCCGGGGACATGGCCAGGATCCCCACCCGCGATCTGCGCGACGCGGAGCCGTTCAACGCGTTCTACTTCGCGCCCGCCCGGGCCAAGGGGGAGACGCTGGCCAACCTGTTCTCCACCCACCCGCCGCTGGAGCGACGGCTGGACCAGCTCGCGAAGATCTCCAACCAACTCGGAAGGGGCTGAGCGCGATGGGTTGGCTCGATGCCATCCTGGGCCGGACGAAGCCGGTCAAACCCGATCTCGACGCGTTGTTCGCACTGCCGTCGGCGGCCGTGACCCTCCAGGCGGCGACCGGCATGGTGCCGACCGGCACCGGCTCGGTGTCGTTCCGCGCGGCCGAGGGCGGCGCCTTCGCCACCCTGGAGCGCGACGTCAAGGACCTGCTCGGCGGCCGGGTGGAGGAGTTCACCGACAGCTACGGCTACACCTGGCTGCTGGTGCGCCGGGCGCCCGACGCGGTCGGCGACCTGGTCACCGAGCTGCACGCGGTCAACTCCTCGCTGGAGGACGCCGGGTTCGGCCCGTCGCTGCTGTGCTCGCTGGTGTCGTTCGCCGACCCCGACGGCAGGCGGCTGGCCGTCGTCTACCTCTACAAGCGCGGCACCTTCTACCCGTTCGCGCCGCTGTCGGGACAGCGCCGCGACAACGCTCTGGAGCTGCAGGCGCGCGGGGTGCTCGACGGCGAGCTGCCGCTGGAGGAGGACCTCAGCCGCTGGTTCCCGGTCTGGGGCGCTCCCGGGCTCTGACGCTTCCCGGCCCCCGTCGCCCACGGTGATGTAATCATCACGTGGAGCGAAGGTTGTGCGTGCTGGCCGCGTCCGCGTTCATCGGGGCCGCGCTGCTGTCCAGCGCGTGGGTCACCGGCCAGCTGACGACGCCGCGGGTCGACAGGGCCCACGGCTACGTCGGCGAGCTCGCGGCCCGCGACCAGGAGTGGACGCGCCTGTTCAGGGTCAGCGACGTGCTGGCCGGGCTGGCCTGCCTGGCCGGCGTGGCGCTCGCGCCCCGGGTGCGCCAGGAGTGGCAGGGCTGGCTCGCGCTGGCCTCGGCCGGCCTGCTGACCGCGCTCGCCGGCCTGTTCCCGATGGACTGCGCCGTGCTCAGCGACCCGGCCTGCGTCCCCGCCACCCTCTCCCACCGCGCGCACGTCGCCGCCGCCGTGCTCGCCGCGGTCGCCGTGCCGGTCTCCATGGCGGTGCTCAGCGCCCGCTGGCGCGCCACCGGGGCGTGGCTGCTGACCGGGCTGACCGCCGTCGCCGGCGTGCTGACCCTGGTGACGGCCGCCTCCGGCCAGCTCGCCGGGCTCGCCCAGCGGGGGCTGGTCACGCTGGTCGCCGTCTGGCTGGTGTACGTGGCCGTACGGCTGCTCGAATCGGAAGCCACCGTCCTGATGCCCGGCCCCCTGCACGTCGTCCGGGAGGGCTCGGGCCCGGCCGTGCTGATCGCCTGCGGTCCGGGCGGCGCCTGGTGCCACTGGGACGCGATCGCCGCCGACCTGGCGCGTGACCGCCTCGTCATCCGGTTCGACCGCCCGGGGCTCGGGCTGAGCCCCGCGTCCCCCGTACCTCCGACCCTGCACGGCGAGGCGGCGCGGCTGGCCGCGCTCGCCCCGGAGCACCCCGAACGGGTCACGGTGGTCGCGCACGCCGTCGCCGCCTGGCACGCCGAGGCGTTCGCCCGGCTGCACCCGCTGCGCGTGGCCCGGCTCGTGCTCGTGGACCCGGCCTGCCCGCCTCCGCCGGGGCGCGGCACCTCCTCGATCGGGCGGGCGCTCGGCGCGTGGCTGCCCGCGCTGGGCGGCACGTGGGGCGCGGCCGCGCTGGCCCGCCTGGCCGGGCCGGTGGCGCACCGGCTGATCGCGGGCTGCGCCGACACCCACCGGCTCTACCGGGGCGGGCGGGTGGCCGCCGCGATCGCGGGGGAGTGGCTGGCCCGCCGCGACATGGCCGTCGAGCTGCGCGAGATCAGGGCCGAGCATCGCCTGCCCGCCGTGCCCGTGACCGTGATCCGCACGCGGCGGAGGTCCGCGGGCTGCCCGGAGCGGCTGGCCGCGCAGCTGAACGCGCGCCTCGTGCACCTGCCCGCCCACCGGTCCGCACCGGGGCTGCGGCTGCGTCCGCACGCGTTGCGGGCCATCGCCGACGCGGTCTGACGGCGTGAAAAGGTGACGCGGACCGCCGCGAGCCGCGACAATGTCCAGAAGTCATGACGTAGGCCACATGTGGGGAATATCGTGCCGGACCTCGCGCCTCTGCGCCCAGGGGACCCTGCCTCGGTGGGGGCGTACACGCTGGCCGGACGGATCGGTGAAGGCGGGCAGGGCCTCGTCTTCCTCGCGACCGCCCCCGACGGAGCCAGGGTGGCGGTCAAACTGCTCCGCACCGACCTGGCCGGGGACGAGGAGGCGTCGGTACGGTTCGTCCGCGAGGTCGAGCTGGCCCGGCGGGTGTCGCCGTTCTGCACCGCCCAGATGATCGAGACGGGGCTGGTCAACGGGCGCCCGTACATCGTCAGCGAGTACATCGACGGCCCCACGCTGGCCGACGTGGTGCGGACCGAGGGACCGCGGTCCGGCACCTCGCTGCACCGGCTGGCCATCGGCACCGTCACCGCGCTGGTGGCCATCCACCAGGCCGGGATCGTGCACCGGGACTTCAAGCCGTCCAACGTGGTGCTGGCCTCCGACGGGCCCCGGGTGATCGACTTCGGCATCGCGAAGGCGCTCGACCTGACCTCCACGCTCACGGCCAGCGCGATCGGGACGCCGTCGTTCATGGCGCCGGAGCAGTTCAGCGCCGGGAGCCCGGGAGCGGCGGCGGACATGTTCGCCTGGGCGTGCACGCTGCTGTACGCGGCCTCGGGGCAAGCGCCGTTCGGCCAGGACAGCGTCCCGGCGGTGGTGAACCGGATCATGAACACCGATGCGGACGTCGGCGTCATCGCCGACCCGGCGCTGCGTTCGCTGGCGGCCGACTGCCTGGCCAAGGACCCGTCCCGGCGGCCCACCGCCCAGCAGGCGCTGATGCGCCTCCTGGGCCAGTCGCAGGACGCCCCGTGGGCGAACCCCGCGGGTCCGGGGACGCCTGCCGGGTCCTTCCCGGGTGGCGCGGGTGTCATGGGCGGCTTCTCCGCTCCGGGAGCGGCCGGGGGTTCGGGTCCGTACCCGGGTGGTCCCGGCATGCCCGCCGGCTCCTTACCGGGCGGCGCCGGTGTGCCCGGCGGGTTCTCCGGGAGCGGCGCTCCAGGTCCGTATCAGGGCGGGTACGGGGCGGACGCGGCGGGGCTGCTGTGGCAGGGGAGCGCCGCCGCGGCCGGGCCCGGCCACGCGCCGCGCCCCACCGGCCCCGGCCAGGCGCCGTACGGGCCGCACGGGCCGCACGGGCCGTACGGGCACGGGCCGTATCCTCCCCCCACGCGCCCGGGCAAGGGGCGCGGGACCGGATGGATCGTGGCGGGCGCCGCCGTGGCCACGGTCGTGCTCGTGGCCGCCGGCGCCTTCGTGGTGAGCAGGCTGGCCCTGCCCGACGCGACGCCCACGCCGTCCCCCACGCAGGCCGCCACCAGCGCGGCGCCCACGCCCACGCCGACCCCCACGCCGGAGGCCAGGACGATCCGGCTCCCCGAGACCTCCGTCGAGCTGGAGGAGCGGTCCTCCGACCCCATCAAGCTGGCCTCGTACACCACGGAGAGCGGCAAGAAGCTCTACGTCAGGCAGCCCGGCACCGACCGGTTCGGCCGCGACTCGCGCTACTTCGAGTACGTGCTCAACCACGACGGCAGCCGGGCGCTCGGCACCGACGTCGACTACAGCACCGGCCGCAAGGCGCTGCTGTCGGTCATCGACCACCGCACCGGGGACAGGCGCGCCATCGAGGTCAGCGACGCCCCGATCTTCCCCACCACCCCGCGCTGGTCGCCCGACGGAAAGCTCGCCCTGGTCACCCTGTACCGGGCCACCGACTCCGAGAGCGTCGAGTACGGGTACGGCATCGTCGACGTGGACGCCGGCACCGCGCGCACGTACGAGATCAAGCAGAAGGGCGCGGGCGAGTGGCGGTTCTTCTGGAACTCCGGCGGTGACGAGGTCGGCACCTGGGTGAACGGCCGGATGACGTTCTACGACCTGAACGGCGGGAAGCTGCGCACCCTGCCGAAGGCGGGCGAGCCGGTGTGGGTGGAAGGCGACGACGTGTCGCCCGGCGGCGACCGGTTCCTCGCCCACTGCGCGCCCGCCTCCGCCACCATCTGCGCGCACCCCACCGGCGGCGACGGCGAGGCCGACCGGGTGCCGTTCACCAGCGAGAGGCTGATCGGCTGGTGGGACGACGAGCACCTGGCCGTGTGGCGGGCCAAGGGCGCCGGGTTCGAGGCCGTGGTGATCGACCTGTCGGGGAAGGTACAGAGGGTGCTCGCGACCGCCCCGAAGCGGTCAGAGTTCGACAAAATGGCATTCCGATTCAGCAGGGGAACACCCTAGAGGCCGGAGGGCCCTCGTGGACATCACCGCGGACATCACCGTGATCGGAGAGGGCGCGGCCGACGCCGTGCCGGACGTGATGCGCCTGCACACGGGCGTCGAGGTGCGCAGGCAGTCGGCTGCCGAGGCGTTCGCGGGGGCCAGGGCCGCCGCGGCCCGGCTGGCCGAGGCGCTTCGCGGGGCCGGTGTCGCGGCCCACGACCTGCGCACCACCGAGCTGTCGCTCGGCCCCGAGTACGAGGCGTACCCCAAGGTGTCGGCCTACCGGGCGGCGCAGGGCGTGGAGGCGGTGGTCCGCGACCTGGCGCGGGCCGACCATGTCATCGACACGGTGGCCGGCGTGGGGGAGGAGGCCAGGCTGAACGGGATCGCGTTCGAGGTGTCCGACCCGGACGCCGCGCTGGCGACGGCCAGGGACGAGGCGTTCCGGCAGGCCGCGGCCAAGGCCGGGCAGTACGCCGGGCTGGCCGGGCGGCCGCTCGGCCGGGTGGTGTCGGTCAGCGAGGAGTCCGGCGCGCCGCCGAGGCCCATGGCGCGCACGATGGCGGCCGAGGCGCAGGATTCGGTGAGCCCCGGACGGCAGGCGGTGCACGTCACCGTCCGGGTCGGCTACGACTTCGGCGACTAGGCCAGGGCGAGCATCCGGTCCAGGGCGACCCGCGCCCAGTGGGCGGTGTCCTCGTCGACGGTGATCTGGTTGACCACGTCGCCGAGCGCCAGCGACTCCAGCGCCCACACCAGGTGCGGCAGGTCGATCCGATTCATGGTCGAGCAGTAGCAGACCGTACGGTCCAGGAACGACACGCTCTTGTCCGGGAACATCTGGGCCAGCCGCTTGACCAGGTTGAGCTCGGTGCCGATGGCCCAGGCCGACCCGGCGGGCGCCTCGCGCAGCGTCTTGATGATGTGCTCGGTGGAGCCCACGTGGTCGGCCTTGAGCACCACCTCGTGCCGGCACTCCGGGTGCACCAGCACGTTGACGCCGGGGATGCGCTCGCGCACGTCGTCCACCGACTCGGCCGTGAAGCGGCCGTGCACCGAGCAGTGGCCGCGCCACAGGATCATGCGCGCCCGCTCCAGCTGCTCGGTGGTCAGCCCGCCGTTGGGGCGGTGCGGGTTCCACACCACGCAGTCGTCGAGCGACAGGCCCATCTCCAGCACGGCCGTGTTGCGGCCGAGGTGCTGGTCGGGCAGGAACAGCACCTTCTCGCCCTGCTCGAACGCCCACGTCAGGGCGCGGCGCGCGTTGGACGAGGTGCACACCACGCCGCCGTTGCGCCCGCAGAACGCCTTGATGTCGGCGCTGGAGTTCATGTACGTGACCGGGACCACGCTGCCGGCCAGCCCGGCGTCCTCCAGCGCCTCCCAGGCCTCCTCGACCTGGTCGAAGGTGGCCATGTCGGCCATCGAGCAGCCCGCGGCCAGGTCCGGCAGCACCACCTTCTGCGAGCCGGTGGTCAGGATGTCGGCCGACTCGGCCATGAAGTGCACGCCGCAGAACACGATGTACTCGGCCTGAGGCCGGGCGGCGGCCTGCTGCGCCAGCTTGAACGAGTCGCCGGTGACGTCGGCGAACTGGATCACCTCGTCGCGCTGGTAGTGGTGGCCCAGCACGAACAGGCGGTCGCCGAGCGCCTCCTTGGCCTTACGGGCCCGTTCGACCAGCTGGGGGTCTGAGGCCGGTGGCAGCTCGCCGGGGCAGTCGACCCCTTTCTCGCTGTGCGGATCGGCGCTCCGTCCGAGCACGAAGAGCGGAAGTCCCGTCTGGGTGGTCATCGCCCTGCCCCCTTATCGTCTAAGTGACGCATACATCATGTCATACCCGTACGACCGATTTGTCCCGGGGGGAGCGAGGTGGGAATGTGTGGCATCCCCCCGGTGTTGGTAGCGTCATTAGTAGGACGTCGGAAACAGACCCGGTTAGGGAGTCAGCAGATGACGGTTGAGAGCAGCGAGACCACGGCACAGGGCCTGGTCCTGACCGAGGCGGCCGCGACCAAGGTCAAGTCCCTGCTGGAGCAGCAGGGCGAAGAAGGTCTGCAGCTGCGCGTTGCCGTGCAGCCGGGTGGTTGCTCCGGGCTGCGTTACCAGCTCTTCTTCGATGACCGTTCGATGGACGGCGATGTCGTGACCGACTTCGACGGAGTGGGCGTGGTCACCGACCGGATGAGCGCTCCCTACCTGATGGGCGCCACCATCGACTTCGTCGACACCATCGAGAAGCAGGGCTTCACCATCGACAACCCGAACGCCACCGGCTCCTGTGCCTGTGGCGACTCGTTCAACTAGTCGATCAGCCCGCCCGATCGGGCACCGGGGGCCCCGATCCGTCTTTGTGCGGGCGGGGCCTTCGCGTATCCTCGTGGGGCTCAACTGGCTTGCTGACAACGAGGAAGAAGAATCCCGTGCGCATCGCCGTCACCGGCTCCATCGCGACTGACCACCTGATGACCTTTCCCGGCAGCTTCGGCGATCAGCTCATCGCCGAGCAGCTCGACCGGGTGTCGCTGTCGTTCCTGGTCGACGACCTGCAGATCCGGCGTGGCGGCTGTGCGGCCAACATCGCCTTCGGCATGGCCTGCCTGGGTCTGCGGCCCTTCCTGGTCGGCGCGGTCGGCAACGACTTCGCCGACTACCGCTCCTGGCTGGAGCGCCACGGCGTCGACTGCGAGTCGGTGCACGTCTCCGAGACGCAGCACACGGCGCGGTTCCTGTGCACCACCGACGACAACCACAACCAGATCGCGTCCTTCTACACCGGCGCGATGGCCGAGGCGCGGCTGATCGAGCTGCAGCCCGTCGCCAGCCGGGTGGGCGGCCTGGACCTGGTGCTCGTCGGCCCCAACGACCCCGACGGCATGCTCCGCCACACCGACGAGTGCCGCCACCGCGGCATCCCGTTCGCCGCCGACATCTCCCAGCAGCTCGCCCGCATGGCCGACGAGCAGATCCGCCAGCTCGTCGACGGCGCCGCCTACCTCTTCTCCAACGACTACGAGAAGGGCCTGATCGAGCAGAAGACGGGCTGGTCCGACGAGGAGGTGCTGAGCAGGGTCGGCGTCCGCGTCACCACGCTCGGCCCCAAGGGCGCGGTCATCGACCGCGAGGGCGAGCCCTCCATCCACGTCGCCCCCGCCCCCGAGCGGGGCAAGGTCGACCCGACGGGCGTCGGCGACGCCTTCCGCGCGGGGTTCCTGGCGGGTCTGGCCTGGGGGCTGCCGCTGGAGAGGTGCGGCCAGATCGGCAACCTGACGGCCACCCACGTGCTGGAGCGCGTCGGCGGCCAGGAGTACGAGCTCGGCCAGAAGGTCTTCCTGGACCGTTTCACCGAGGCCTACGGCACCGACGCCGCCGCCGAGATCGCCCCGCACATCCGCTGCTACCACCCCTGACACGGGCGCGCCCCCGCCGCGGGCGGCGGGGGCGCGGTGTCCTTCCGTACGGTCAGGTCCCCGCGTAGACCCGGTGGACGAACTCGGCGAGCTGGTCGTCGGGCAGGTGGCGGGCCAGGTCGGCTTCGCTGATCATGCCGACCATGCGGTGGTCGCGCATCACCGGGAGCCGCCTGATCTGGTGCTCCTCCATGCGCGCCAGAGCCTCCTCGACCGTCGCGTCGGCCGGTATCCACACCAGCCCGGTCGCCAGGTCGCCGGCCCGCACGCGGGACGGGTCGTGGCCCGTGGCCACGCACTCCACCACGATGTCGCGGTCGGTGATGATGCCGGTCACCCGATCGTCCAGGCATACCGGCAGCGCGCCCACCCCGAGCTCGCGCATGAGCTGCGCGGCCCGGTCGAGCGTCTCGTGTGACTGGATGCACTCGACCCCTTGGCTCATCAGGTCGCCGGCGGTGTCGCTCATGTCTCTCCCCCTCGAAGAAGTGCTGCTTCCTCTCCAAGGGGCCGCTACCCCGTACAGGGCGGCTCAGTAGTTGCGCCGCACGTGGATCGCCCAGCCCCCCTGGGGCAGCTCGTACGAGCCCACATGGCGGTGGGACTTGAGCCGGCACCAGGCCGGCACGTCGGTGAAGGCGGCCGGGTCGTCGGCCAGCACGGCCACCACGGCGTTGAGCGGGACGTAGTTGATCTGCTCGGCGAGCATGATGATCGGGATGGGGCACTTCTTCCCCAGCGCGTCGATCGTCAATGCCGGCTGAGTGGCCTCGGTCATGCGACTCCTGCGTCCTGGCGGATCCGGTGCACCAGCTCGGGCAGCACGGTGAGGAACCTGTCGACCTCGGCCGCGGAAGCGCCCCTGGGCAGTGACACCCGGACATTCCCATGCGTGAGCACGCCCATCGCTTCCAGGACGTGCGATGGACGAAGCGTACTAGCCGTGCAGGAACTCCCGGACGAGACCGCGAATCCGGCCTTGTCGAGCTCGGTGAGCAGCGCCTCGCCGTCGACGTACAGACAGGAGAACGTGACGATGTGCGGGGCCCGGTCGTCCGGGTCGCCGATCACCTCCACGTCCGGCACCACCTTCGGCACCGTCTCCCTGATCTTGCCGACCAGCGCGGACAGCCTGGAGCGTTCCCGGGCGGCGTCGGCCGTCATCGCGCGCAGCGCGGCGGCCGCCGCCACGATGCCCGGCACGTTCTCGAACCCCGGCACGCGCCTGCGCTCGCGCTCGTCCTCCGGCAGGAACGAGCGGAACCGGGTGCCCTTCCTGACCGCCAGCACGCCGACGCCGGGCGGGCCGCCCCACTTGTGTGCGCTGGCCGTCAGCACCGACCAGCCCTCGGGCAGCGGCATCCGGCCGGCCGTCTGCGCCGCGTCCACCAGCAGCGGCACCCCGTGGCGCCGGCAGGCCGCGGCGGCCTCGGCCACCGGCTGGACCGTGCCGACCTCGTGGTTGGCCGTCTGCAGGCAGGCCAGGGCCGTGTCGGGGCGCGCCACCGCCTCGGTGAAGGCCGCCAGGTCGACCCGCCCCAGCCGGTCGACGCCGACGAGCTCGGCGCTGCCGCCGTCGCGTTCGTGCAGGCGGGCCGCGTGCAGCACGCTGGAATGCTCGACGGCGGAGGTCACCAGATGGCGGCCCGCCCGCCGCCTGCCCTGTAGGGTGCCGAGCAGACCGAGATGCACGGCCTGCGTGCCGGAGGAGGTGAACGTCACCTCGTCGGGCCGCGCGCCCAGCGCCTCGGCCACCTCCGTGCGGGCCTGCTCCAGCAGCAGGTGGGCACGGCGGGCCTGGTTGTAGAGCCGCGCGGGATCGGCCCAGCCGACGTCGATGGCCGCCAGCAGCGCTTCACGTGCCTGGGGATGCAGCGGCTCGGTGGAGGCCGCGTCGAAGTACGCCACGCTTCTATGATCCCACTCATGGCACGCCATCGAGGGGGCGCGCGGAAGGGCGGGGCACTTGCGCGCTAATGTGTCTGCAATCAGCTGTGCATCAGGAAATACGAGCGCCCGGGAGAGACTCCTGGGCTTCATCTGTGGGGTAGGCGATCCGTGAGTCCGACCCGCCGTTCGACGCGGCGTTCGTTGGCCCGGCGTAGAGTGCCGCGCGCCGCCGCTTTGGCGTTGCTACTGGCCTCCGCTACGGCGTGTGCAAATGACGTTCCCGAGGCAAAGTGGTCCAACGGACTGCTGCCGGACGCCATCACCCAGCAGGGTGAGACCGTCACGGCCCTGTGGAACGGAGCGTGGATCGCCGCGCTCGCCACCGGCGGAGTGGTCATCGGCCTCATCGTCTGGGCCTGTCTTTTCCACACCAGGCGCAGGGCCAAGGCTGATCTCCCGCCGCAGGTTCGCTACAACCTGCCGATCGAGATGCTCTACACCCTGGTGCCGCTCGTCATGGTGTCGGTGTTCTTCTTCTTCACCGCCCGTGACAGCGAGGAGCTGAGCCGGGTGACGGGCGACGCCGACGTGAAGGTCAAGGTGGAGGCGTTCCAGTGGAGCTGGCGTTTCACCACCACGACGGCCGACGGCAAGACGACCGAGCCGGTGAGCGGCATGCCGGTGAGCGACTACCAGCAGGGTCCGCAGCTCGTGCTGCCCGTGGACAAGAAGGTGGAGTTCGACCTCTTCACCGATGATGTGATCCACTCCTTCTGGGTGCCCGACTTCTTGTTCAAGCGGGACATCATCCCCGGCATCCCCGATGACAACCCCGGGCGCAAGTTCGAGGTGACCACCCTCAGCAAGCCCGGCGTCTACGCCGGCCGGTGCGCCGAGCTGTGCGGCGTCGACCACAGCCGCATGCTCTTCTCGATCAAGCTCGTGACGCAGCAGGAGTTCGACCAGTACGTCGCGTCCAACCAGGCGGGGAGTGCCCAGTGACCGCCATCCAAGAGCCGATCACCACCCCGGCCCCGCCGGTGCGCCGGCCCACCTCCAAGGGCCGGATCATCGCCAAGTGGCTGTCCTCCACGGACCACAAGGTGATCGGCAACCTCTATCTGATCACCTCGTTCATGTTCTTCCTGGTCGGCGGCATCATGGCGCTGGTCATGAGGGCCGAGCTGGCCCAGCCGGGGCTGCAGTTCACCAGCAACGAGCAGTTCAACCAGCTGTTCACCATGCACGGCACGATCATGCTGCTGATGTTCGCGACGCCGCTGTTCGCGGCCTTCGCGAACGCGGTCATGCCGCTGCAGATCGGCGCCCCCGACGTGGCGTTCCCGCGGCTCAACATGGTGAGCTACTGGCTCTACCTGTTCGGCAGCCTCATCGCGGTCTCGGGCTTCCTCACCCCGGGCGGCGCGGCGTCCTTCGGCTGGTTCGGGTACGCGCCGCTGTCCAACGCGGTCTACTCGCCCGGCATCGGCGGCGACCTGTGGATCATGGGCCTGACGATGTCGGGTCTGGCGACGATCCTCGGCGCGGTCAACTTCATCACCACGATCATCTGCATGCGCGCGCCCGGCATGACCATGTTCCGGATGCCGATCTTCACCTGGAACATCCTGCTGACCAGCATGCTCGTGCTGATGGCCTTCCCGGTGCTGGCCGCCGCGCTGCTCGCGCTGGAGTCCGACCGCAAGTTCGGCACGCACATCTTCAGCTCCGAGGTCGGCGGGCCGATGCTGTGGCAGCACCTCTTCTGGTTCTTCGGCCATCCAGAGGTCTACATCATCGCGCTGCCGTTCTTCGGCATCATCACCGAGATCCTGCCGGTCTTCAGCCGTAAGCCGATCTTCGGCTACATCAGCCTCGTGGCCGCGACGATCTCCATCGCCGGCCTATCGATGACCGTGTGGGCGCACCACATGTTCCCCACAGGCCAGGTGCTGCTGCCGTTCTTCTCGTTCATGACCTTCCTCATCGCGGTGCCGACCGGCGTGAAGTTCTTCAACTGGGTCGGCACGATGTGGCGCGGTCACCTGAGTTTCGAGTCGCCGATGCTCTACTCGATCGGCTTCCTGGTGACGTTCCTGCTCGGCGGTCTGACCGGCGTCATCCTGGCCTCGCCGCCGCTCGACTTCCACATCAGCGACACCTACTTCGTCGTCGCCCACTTCCACTACGTGGTGTTCGGCACCGTGGTGTTCGCGATGTTCGCCGGGTTCTTCTTCTGGTGGCCCAAGCTCACCGGCAAGATGCTCGACGACAGGCTCGGCAAGGTGCAGTTCTGGCTGCTGTTCATCGGCTTCCACGCGACGTTCCTGGTGCAGCACTGGCTGGGCATGCTCGGCTTCCCGCGCCGCTACGCCGACTACGGGGCCGCCGACGGCTTCACCGACCTCAACATGATCTCGTCCGTGGGCGCGTTCGTGCTCGGGGCCTCGACGCTGCCGTTCTTCTACAACGTCTGGAAGACCTGGCGCACGGCGCCCAAGGTCACCGTCGACGACCCGTGGGGCTACGGTGGCTCGCTGGAGTGGGCGACCTCCTGCCCGCCGCCGCGCCACAACTTCACCAAGCTGCCTCCCATCCGGTCCGAGCGTCCCGCGTTCGACCTCAAGTACCCGCACCTGTCCGCCAAGCCCGCGCCGGAGGTGGAGGCCTGATGAAGGTCCAAGGTTGGCTGTTCCTGCTGTGCGGCCTGTTCTTCGCCGGTGTCACCGTCGCCTACTGGTTCTGGACCAAGGCGGCGACCGGGGTGGGCGAGCCGGTCGGCACCACCGCGCTGGCCATCTCGGTCGGCTTCGCGTTCATGATCGGCTACTACCTGATGTTCACCGCGCGGCGCATCGGCGCCCAGCCGGAGGACAACAAGCAGGCCGACATCAGCGACGGCGCCGGTGAGATCGGCTTCTTCAGCCCCAGCAGCTGGTGGCCGCTGTTCGTCTGCCTGGCCGCCGCCTTCACCTTCGCCGGGTTCGTCATCGGCCTGTGGATGTTCATCATGGGCGTGTTCCTGGTGATCATGGCCATGATCGGGTTCGTGTTCCAGTACTACCGGGGCCACTTCTCGCACTGACCCCTCGTCCATGAGCGGGCGTCCTTCTTCAGAGGGGACGCCCGCTTTTTGGTGTTCTTTACTGGACTGCGGATGTGGCCAAACGATCACCGAGGGTAATAACAGAGATGAATCTGCTCGACTCGGACGGGGGGAGTGCTGATGGGGCGCGTAGCGGGTCGATCGATGAGCCTGGGCCTGGGCATGGCCGTGCTGCTGACGGCGTGCTCGGCGAGCATCGCCGCCGACGAGGAGCGCAAGGCGGCGCCTGACGCCACTGTGGCGATCCAACCGGCCGACCGGGCGGCCGACGTGCCGACGGACCAGACGGTCGTCGTGGCGGCCCATGGAGGCACGCTCAGGAGCGTCACCGTACGCAGCGAGGACGGTGCCCTGCCGGGCGTGCTGAGCGCCGACGGGACCCGCTGGCGCAGCACCGCCACCGCCCGCCCCGGCACCACCTACACGATCCGCTCGGTCGCCGCCAACAGCGACGGCAAGCAGACCGAGAAGAGCAGCACGTTCTCCACCGTCAAGGCGGCCACGTCCTTCGACATCGAGAGCATCTCGCCCAGCAAGAACACCACCGGCCTGACCGTCGGCGTCGGCATGCCCATCATGATCGCCTTCGACCAGCCGATCGCCGACCGGGTCGCGGTCGAGCGCAACCTGCTCGTCCGTACCTCCAAGCCCGTCGAGGGGGCCTGGCACTGGTTCGACGACAAGCGGGTCGACTTCCGGCCGCGCGAGTACTGGCCCGCCCACACCGACGTGCGCGTCGAGGCCAACCTGGCGGGCGTGCAAGGCGGCAAGGGCATGTTCGGCAAGCGCGACCTGGCGATCGACTTCAAGATCGGCCGATCGCAGATCACCAAGGGCAGCGTCGACGAGCACGTGCTGGTCGTGCGGCGGAACGGCAAGAAGATCCGCGAGATGCCGATGAGCGCCGGCAAGGGCGGAGTGATGAAATATCACACCACCTCAGGCATCCACCTGGCCATGTCCCGCGAACCGGTCACCATCATGACCTCGCCCGGCATCGGCCCCGGCCAGGCCGGCTACTACCAGATGACCGTGTACAACACGGTGCGCATCTCCAACAGCGGCGAGTACGTGCACAGCGCCCCCTGGTCGGTGGGCTCCCAGGGGTACGCCAACGTCAGTCACGGCTGCGTGAACGTCAGCCCGGACAACGCGGCCTGGTTCATCAAGAACACCCTGATCGGCGATCCCATCATCATCACGGGCTCCCCGCGCCCGCTGGAGCCGACGAACGGGTGGGGGCACTGGCAGGAGAACTGGAAGCAGTGGCTCAGGTGGAGCTCCATCAAGGACGGGCCCACCCTGCCGTTCTCCTGACCTCGTACGGGCCTGACCGCGGCGGGGCCGCGGTCAGGAGGAGACGGAAGCGCTGGTCTTGATCCAGCCGTCGAGGGTGGCCGAGGCGCGGCCGGAGTCGACGGCCTGGGTGGCGCGGGCGTAGGCGTCGATCATGGCCGAGTCGAGGTCGTCGCCGGGGCCGTCGAGCGCGACCAGGGCGGCGGCGGCGTTCAGCAGGACGGCGTCGCGCACCGGCCCGGTCTTGCCGCCGAGCAGGTCGTGCACCGCCTGGGCGTTGAAGGCCACGTCGCCGCCGCGCAGGGCGCCCGCCTCGGCGCGCGGGATGCCGAGCACCGCCGGGTCGAAGGTGGTCTGGGTGGCGCTGCCGTCGGCGACCATCCACACCGTGGAGGTGGTGGCGATGGTCAGCTCGTCGAGCCCGTCGTCGCCGCGGAAGACCAGCGCGGAGACGCCCCGCTCGGCGAAGACCCCGGCCAGCACCGGGAGCATGCGCGGGTCGTAGACGCCGATGGCCTGGGCGGCCGGGCGGGCCGGGTTGGTGAGCGGGCCGAGGAAGTTGAAGACGGTGGGGACGCCGATCTCCTTGCGGGTCGGCCCGGCGAAGCGCAGCGCGGGGTGGTAGACCGGCGCGAAGCAGAAGGCGATGCCGGCCTCGGTCGCCACCCGGGCGGTCTGCTCGGGGGTCAGGTCGAGCCGGATGCCGAGGTGCTCCAGCACGTCGGCGGCGCCGCACGAGGAGGAGGCGGCGCGGTTGCCGTGCTTGACGACGCGGGCGCCCGCGGCGGCGGCCACGATGGCGGCCATGGTGGACACGTTCACGGTGTGGGCGCGGTCGCCGCCGGTGCCGACGACGTCCACGACCGGGCCCTCGAGGTGCAGCGGCGTGGCGAGGTCGAGCATCGTGCGGGCCAGGCCGGTCACCTCGGCCACGGTTTCGCCCTTGGCGCGCAGCGCGACCACGAAGGCGGAGATCTGGGCGGGTGTGGCGGTGCCGGACATGATCTCCCGCATCGCCCAGGCCGTCTCGTCGGCCGTGAGGTGCTCCCCGGACAGGAGCGCGGAAAGGATGGCCGGCCAGGTCGTCCGCGAGTCCACGTCAGGCACCTACTTGGCGTTGAGTCGGGTGGAGGAGCGACGGCGCATGAGGTCGGCGACGGTGTCGGCCAGCACCATGGGCTCCAGGGGCTGGGACACGACGGCGTCGGCCCTGGACCAGTCGGCCAGCCAGCGGTCGTCGCGCCGGGCGATGATGAGGCAGATGGGCGGGCAGTCGTAGACCTCGTCCTTGGCCTGGCGGCTGACGCCCATGCCGCCCGCGGGCTGGGTCTCGCCGTCGAGCACGGCCACGTCGATCTCGCCGGAGCCGAGCCACTGGTGCACCTTGGGCTCGGTGGCGCACTCCACGACCTCCACGAAGGGCACGTCCATCGCCGGCCGCCGGCCGATCGCCTGCCTTACCGCCTGCCGGGTGGCGGCGTCGTCGCTGTAGACGAGGACCTTCATCGTGTCGGTGCTCACGGTCGCGCTCACTATCGGTCGTAGCGGTAGGGTCATCTGGGATCGTACCGTTGGCACGGCGTGCGGACCCAGGTTGGCGCCCCTGGCGGGCGATATGTCCCAATTATCCCAGGTTAGACGCCTGATTGTTCCCGCTAACGGGGGGGCGTGCGCCGGACCGACCACCAGAGCCGCAATAATGCTGCCCGTGGCGACAGCATCCGCAATTACTTCGACGACGACAGGTCAGCCGTACCGCAGACCCAACCTGGTCAGCGTGGGTACGATCGTCTGGCTGTCCTCTGAGCTCATGTTCTTCGCGGCGCTGTTCGCGATGTACTTCACCATCCGGTCGGTGAGCGTGGGCCAAGGCATCGACTGGGCACCCGCCTACATCCCGGCGGGCGCCTCGGCCGAGGGCCTGGCTCACCTGAACATCCCGTTCGCGACGGTCAACACGACGATCCTGGTTCTGTCCAGTGTGACGTGCCAGCTCGGCGTGTGGGCCGCGGAAAAGGGGCAAGTCAGCAAGCTCAGGTTCTGGTATCTCGTCAGCTTCCTGATGGGGTCGGTGTTCATCGCCGGCCAGCTGTACGAGTACATGGAGCTGGCGAGCATGGGCGCGACCTTGTCCGCCAACCCCTACACGTCGGTGTTCTACCTCACGACGGGCTTCCACGGCCTGCACGTGACCGGTGGCCTGATCGCGTTCCTGTTCGTGCTGGGACGTACGTACGCCGCGAAGCGCTTCACGCATGAGCAGGCAACCAGCGCCATCGTCGTGTCCTACTACTGGCACTTCGTCGACGTCGTCTGGATTGGTCTTTTCGCGACCATCTACATCATTCAGTAAGGAACGGGACCTCTGTGACTAGGATCACCGCGTGGCGGCGGCATCCCCTCGCGAGATATGCCGTCCTGATTCTGGCGTTGGCGCTGGTCGGGACGGCATATGCCACCTTTGTGCAGGTGAGCAAGCCCGCTGACGCGGCGCTCGCGTCGGGCAAGGTGGACGACGTGGCGAACGGCAAGAGCCTCTTCCAGGCTCACTGCGCCAGCTGCCACGGGCTCAACGCCGAGGGCACGTCGACGGGCCCCACGCTCATCGGCGTCGGCGCCGCCTCCGTCGACTTCCAGATGAGCACCGGACGGATGCCCGCGTCCAACCCGGGTGCCCAGGTGCCGCGCAAGCCGCTGCCCGAGTGGGTCGACAGCGACAGCATCAGCGACATCGCGGCGTACGTGCAGTCGCTCGGCGGCGGTCCCACCGTGCCGTCCGGCGACCAGGTGGACCCGGCGCTGGGCGACGCCGCCAAGGGCGGTGAGCTCTTCCGCGCCAACTGCATCCAGTGCCACAACTGGGCGGGCGCCGGCGGCGCCCTGACGCGGGGCAAGTACGCCCCCAACCTGAACGAGTCTTCTCCCACCCAGATCTACGAGGCGATGGTCACCGGCCCGCAGGCGATGCCGGTCTTCAACGACACGACCATCACGCCCGAAGAGAAGCGCAACATGATCGCCTACATCGTCCAGGTGCGGGAGCAGACCGACCCCGGAGGTTTTGCCCTGGGTCGGATTGGCCCGGTAACCGAAGGCCTCGTAGCCTGGGTCGTGGGCATCCTTGCCCTCGTCCTCGCCGCAATCTGGATCACCGCGAAGAAGCGACAGAAGTCATGACTGACAACGAGCACGAGATCGAGCAGCCGGACGAGCGCGTCCCCAAGCGCGTGATCGGCACCCCGCCGCCGGGCACCCCGATGCTCGGCGAGGCGGAGGCGCGCGACGCCGGCGACGCCGGGGGCGAGACCCCCGGCATCACGCTGCAGGACGAGAAGAGGGCGAGCGGGGCCGAGAAGCTCGTCGCCCTCTGCTTCCTGCTCGCCTTCCTGGGAGGCGTCGCGTTCCTCGTCTCCTACGTGGTGTTCCAGGTGGGCAGTCCCGAGGCGACCGGAGTCTCCAACCTGGCTCTCGGCAGCTCCCTCACCGTGGCGGTGCTGGGCCTGGCCGTCGGCATCGTCGTCTGGGTCCGCCAGATCATGCCGAAGTACGCCCTGGTCCAGGAGCGCCACCTGATGGTCTCCGGCGAGGACGACCGCGAGGTCGTGGCCGACACCTTCGTCGAGGGCGCCAACGAGAGCGGCTTCGTCAAGCGCAAGATGATGCGCCGCACGCTGCTGTTGGCGGCCGCGCCGCTCGGCCTGATCCCCCTGATCCTGCTGCGCGACCTCGACAACACCAAGATGAAGGCCACCAGCTTCAACAAGCTGCTGCGCCACACCGTCTGGGGCGAGAAGACCGTGGAGGGCCAGCCGCGACGCCTCATCGTCGAGGGCACCGGCCAGCCGATCAGGGCGGCCGACTTCAACTCGCCCGGCGGCATCCTGTCCATCGTCCCCGAAGGCTACGAGCACGACCTGAACGTGCTCGCCAAGGCCACGCTGATCCTGATCAAGTTCCGGCCCGAGGAGCTGAAGTCGGGCGTCAACAAGAACTGGACGCACGACGGCATCGTGGCCTATTCGAAGATCTGCACGCACGTCGGCTGCCCCGCGGCCCTGTACGAGCAGACGACCCACCACATCCTGTGCCCGTGTCACCAGTCGACGTTCGACGCCGCCGACGGCGCCAAGGTCATCTTCGGTCCGGCGGCCCGGCCGCTGCCGCAGCTGCCGATCACCGTCGACAACGAGGGTTTCCTCGTCGCGGCCGGTGACTTCCCGGTGCCGGTCGGCCCCAGCTACTGGGAGCGCGGCGACGCCGAGGCGGAGGCCAGGGCCAAGGGAGGCCAGGCATGAGCGAGCTGACAACCGTGCCCAAGGCGGTCGGCGGACCGTCCAACTGGCTCGACGAGCGCCTCGGCGGAGCCAACTTCCTCAAGCGCAACCTGCGCAAGGTCTTCCCCGACCACTGGTCGTTCCTGCTGGGTGAGATCGCGCTCTACTCGTTCATCATCCTGCTGCTGACCGGTACGTTCCTGACGTTCTGGTTCAAGCCGAGCATGGAGCACGTCCTCTACGACGGCTCCTACGCGCCTCTGCAGGGCGTGGGGATGTCCGCGGCCTACGCGTCGTCGCTGGAGATCAGCTTCGACGTCCGCGGAGGTCTGCTCATGCGGCAGATGCACCACTGGGCGGCCCTGCTGTTCATCGCGGGCATGATGGTCCACATGCTCCGGGTGTTCTTCACCGGCGCCTACCGCAAGCCACGTGAGATCAACTGGATCATCGGCATCCTGCTGCTGACCCTGGCCCTGGCCGAGGGCCTCACCGGTTACTCGCTGCCGGACGACCTGCTCTCCGGCGCGGGCGCGCGCATCACCCAGGGCGTGGCGATCTCGCTGCCGCTGGTCGGCACGTACGTCTCGTTCTTCCTGTTCGGCGGGGAGTACCCGGGCACGGATCTCATCTCCCGGTTCTATGCGCTGCACATCCTGCTCATCCCGGGCATCCTGCTGGCGCTGATCTCGGCCCACCTGGTGCTCATGTGGGTGCAGAAGCACACCCAGATGCCGGGCAAGGGGCGGGCCAACACGAACGTGGTGGGCGCGCCGTTCTACCCGGCGTTCATGGCCAAGGCGGGCGCCTACTTCCTGTTCACGCTCGCCGTGGTGGCAGGGCTGTCGACCTTCGCCCAGATCAACCCGATCTGGATCTACGGTCCCTACACGCCCGCCGACATCTCGGCCGGGTCCCAGCCAGACTGGTACATGGGCTTCCTCGAAGGATCCCTGCGCATCATGCCGGCGTGGGAGATCAACATGTTCGGCACGGCCCATGCCGGCACACTGCCACTGAGTGTGATCATCCCGGCGTTGTTGCCACTGGGGCTCGTCATGACGGGTCTGGCGCTCTATCCGTTCCTGGAACGCTGGATCACGGGCGACCACCGCGAGCACCACATGGCGGAGCGCCCGCGCAACAACCCGCACCGCACCTCGATCGGCATGGCCGGCATCTCGTTCTACGGGGTGCTCTGGCTGCTCGGCGCGAACGACGAGATCTCGGCGTTCTTCCACATCAACCTGAACTGGACCACGTACGCCGGCCGCGTGCTGGTGTTCGCCGCCCCGGTGCTGGCGTACATCATCACCTACCGGATCTGCCTGGGCCTTCAGCGTTCGGACGCCGAGGTCGTCTCCCACGGCGTGGAGTCGGGTGTCATCAAGCGGCTGCCGCACGGTGAGTTCATCGAGATCCACACGCCTCCGGCGGAGGACATCGAGGCCCACGTGCGGGGCAAGGAGCCGGTGGCCATGCTGCCGATGGCCGAGGACCCGTCCGGCATCCCGCACAAGGGCATGCGCGGGCCGATCGGCAAGCTCCGTGCCCGCATGTCCAAGGCGTACGGCGGGGAGAAGATCCCCCTCGTCGACGGCCACGGCCACGAGGAGGAAGAGCGCGCCGCGGTCGGTCCCGGCGAGGAGGACCATACGCTGACGCGATAGACGGTGGTCAAGGGGCTCGGGCGGTTCGCCCGGGCCCCTTTGCCTTTCCCGGCGTGGGGGGTTCTTTTCTTTTACGGCACGGCCAGGGAAGGCCTACCCGCCGCACCTGGCCGGGGGCCTCCAGGAATACGGCCGCTGATCCCGCACGGGGCCGGGCGCCGTTACGCGCGCCTGCTGGGCCGTCTGAGCGGTAGTCGTGGACCGCTGCTTCTCGCTGACAGGAGACAGCCTGGAAGCGGAGGCCGGGGCTGAGAGGTGGTGAGTCGGCGGCCGGGGCTGAGAGGTGGTCAGTCGGCGTCGGGGAAGCCGATGGAGAAGGCGGCGTCGAGGTCGTGCTTGGAGTAGGCGCGGAAGGCTATGTGGGTCTCGGTGTTGAGCACGCCGGGCACCTTGTTGATGCGGCCGGGGATCACCTCGGCGACCTGCTCGTACTCGGCCACGCGGACCATGGCCAGCAGGTCGTAGGCGCCGGTGATGGAGTAGACCTCGCTGACGCCGTCGATCTCGGCGATCGTCTCGGCGACCTCCGGGATGCGGTCGACCTCGGCGTTGATGTGAACGATAGCCGTGACCATGGAACTACTGTATCGAATCACCGCAGAGGCCGCCCTTCGCGGTGGCGGACGCGGTCGATCCCCTGATAGGCCAGGTCGATGCGGGCCTTGTGGCGGGCGGCGCCGTGGGCCGGCAGGCTCCACTCGCCGTCGACCTCGACCAGCCGCACCCCGGGTGACTCCAGCCATCGCAGGATGCACTCGGTCTCCTCGGCGCTGGCCGCGTGGACCGGCCCGGGGCCGGGGATGACGGCCTCGGCCGTGGCGGTGAGCGACTCGACGAACGGGGTGGGGTGGGCGCCGCGCGGCATCACGCCGGCCGCGGCGAGGCGGCCGTAGCGGATGACGTGGATGTCCCAGCCGCCGTCGAAGGCGGGGCTGGCCGCCACCAGGTGGGGGATGCGGGTGACGGCGGAGAGCCGCTGCATGCGGGCGGCGGTGCGGACGAACGCGGCCAGCCGGTCGCGGTCGACGGACGCCTCCTCGTAGCGCTGCTCGACCGACAGCCGCTCCATCCGGGCCGAGACCGCGGAGAAGACGGGGGAGGCGTCCAGTGTCATCGCCCGCCGCGCCGCCTCGGCGTGGGCCAGGTAGTCGGCCTGGCTCTGCTTGCCCTCGCAGGGGGCGCCGCAGCGGCCCATGTCGTGCAGGACGCAGGCCGAGCGGAGGGTGCGCAGGCTGATCGGCTGCGTGCACTGGCGCAGCGGCACCGCCTCGTGCAGCGCGGTGCGGGCGTCGTCGGCCAGACGCGTGCTGGAGAAGGGGCCGAGGTAGGCGGCGTCGTCGTCCTTGACCTCGCGCACGATCGACAGGCGCGGGAAGGGCTCCTGGGTGAGCTTGAGCCAGAAGACCTTCTCGGGGAACCGGGACCTGCGGTTGTAGCGCGGCTTGGCGCCGCCGATCAGCCGCAGCTCGCGCACCTCGGCCTCCAGCGCCGTCGCGCACACGACGTGGCGGACCCGATCGGCGATGCCGATCATCTCGCGGATGCGGGGCCTGGTCTCGCTGGCGGTGAAATAGGAGCGCACCCGGTTGCGCAGGTTGGTGCTCTTGCCGATGTAGAGGATCTCGCCGCGCTCGTCCTCGAAGAAGTAGACGCCGGGCGCGTGCGGCACCGACTCGGCGAGGTGGCGCTTGCTCTGCTGCTCGGGCGTGGGGGCGCGGACGAACGACTTGAGCTCCTCCAGCGTGTGGACCTGGAAGGAGCCGGCCCGCTCGATGAGCCCGTGGAGCACGTCGACGGTGGCCCTGGCGTCGTGGAGCGCGCGGTGGCACGGCTCCGTCGAGGCGCGGAAGAAGCGGGCCAGCGTGGACAGCTTGGCGTTGGGCGTCTCGTCACGGGTCAGCACGCGCCGGGCCAGGTCGACCGTGTCGACGACCGGGTTGGCCGGCGGGGGATAGCCGTGGGCGGCGCAGGCGGCCTTGAGGAAGCGGGTGTCGAAGCCCGCGTTGTGGGCGACGAGCGTGGCCCCTCTGATGAACTCCAGGAAGCTCGGCAGCACGGCCTCCACGCGCGGCGCCGCCATGACCATCGCGTCGGTGATGCCCGTCAGCACCGAGATGAACGGCGGGATCGGGCCACCGGGATCGACCAGGGTGGAGAACTCGCCCAGCACCTCGCCCGCCCGGACCTTCACCGCGCCGATCTCGGTGATCTTGTGCTCGGCCGGTGAACCGCCGGTGGTCTCGAGGTCGAACACCACGAAAGTGACTTCGCTCAGCGGGGTGCCGAGCTCGTCGAGAGTGCCTTGAACGGGATCCACGAACCAAGACCATAGAGAGGGCCACCGACAGTTGCGGAGCCGAACGAATAACTATTCGGCCTGTTCCTTCGTTACGCTTCCCCTTGTGTCCCAGGAACGACTCGCCCGCCGTTACCTCCTGCTGCGGCCGCTCGGCAGCGGCGGCATGGGCCGGGTCTGGCTGGCCAGGGACGAGATGCTCGACCGCGAGGTGGCCGTCAAGGAGCTGACGCTGCCCGAAGGGCTGCCCCCGCAGGAGCGCGCCGAGCTGATCGCCAGGGCCGCGCGCGAGGCGCAGGCCACGGCCCAGCTCCGTCACCCCGGCATCGTGGCGCTGCACGACGTGGTCGTCGAGCACGACCGCCCCTGGCTGGTCATGGAGCTGCTGCGCGGCCGCACCCTGGGCGACGCGGTGCGCGAGCACGGCCCCATGCCGCAGGAGTACGCTGCCAGGATCGGCGCCGAGATGCTCGACGCGCTGTCCGCGGCCCACGCCCGCGGCCTCCAGCACCGCGACGTCAAGCCCGGCAACGTGTTCCTGACCGACAGCGGCAGGGTGGTGCTCACCGACTTCGGCATCGCCCGCCAGGAGGGCCAGGCGACGCTCACCGAGCAGGGCCTGATGATCGGCTCGCCGGGCTTCATCGCGCCCGAGCGGCTGGAGGGCGACCCGGGCGGCCCCGCCAGTGACGTGTGGTCGCTCGGCGCGACCCTGTTCACCGCGGTGACCGGCGCCCCCGCCTACGGCGGCACGGCGGCCGAGCGCATCCGGGCGACGCTCACCCAGCCGGTGCCGCACGCTCCCGGCCCGCTCGGCCCGGTGATCGCCGCCATGATGGCGCCCCATCCGGCCGCCCGCCCGCCCGCGCCGCAGCTGATCCAGGCGTTACGCCAGGTCGCGGCCGGTCAGCAGGCGCAGCTGCCCGCCCACCACGAGGCCACGACGCCCGTGCGGGTCAGGAAACGCGGCAGGCCGCTGCTGTGGGTGGCCGTCGCCGCGGTCGCGGCCGTGGTGGTCGCCGCCGCCACGACCACCGTCCTGCTGATGCGCGACCGGGCCTCGGGCGGTGTCCCCGAGGCGTTCACCGCGCCGATGGACGTGTGCTCGCTGCTCGGTGAGGAGGAGGTCGGCCTCTTCCTGCGCACCCAGCAGCCGCCCAAGGCGACGCCCGGCTCCGACGAGGTCGGCCCCCGCTGTCAGTGGCCGATCCAGGGCAGCGGGGTGGAGCTCCAGGTGCAGAAGGACTCCGACACCCGGGACCCGTGGGCGATGACCCCCGAGACGGCCCGCACCCTCTTCGCCAACCAGCGGCGCTGGTGGGACACCCACGACAAGCTCGACTGGACGTGGCCCGAGATCGGGACCAAGGCCAGCGTCCCGGTGACCCGCACCCCCGTGCGGACGATCGCCGGCGTCGGCGAGGAGGCGTTCGCGTTCGAGCTGAAGGGCGGCACCGGCCGCATCCACACCGCCATCGTCCACTACCGCCTTTCCAACCTGGTGGTCTTCGTCGGCTACACGGCGCTGTCCGAGCGGCTCGGCGACGAGGACATCAAGCAGGCGGCGGTCAAGGCCGCGCAGGCGACCGAGCGGGCGTTGCGCCATGCCGGTTGACGCCTACCTGCTGGCCGGCCGCTACCGGCTCGTGGAGCGGCTCGGCGAGGGCGGCGCCGGCACGGTGTGGCGGGCCCGCGACGAGACGCTCAACCGCGAGGTCGCGGTCAAGCAGGTGCGGATCCCGCCCCGGCTGACCCCGGCGCAGCGGGCCGAGTTCGCCGACCGGGCGATCTACGAGGCGCGGGCCGCCGGGCGGCTGCGCGACCCGGCCATCGTCGTGATCCACGACGTGGTGCTGGAGGCCGACCAGCCCTGGATCATCATGGACCTGGTCACCGGCCGCTCACTCGACCAGGCGATCAAGGACTTCGGTCCGCTGCCGCCGCCGAGCGTGGCCCGCATCGGCCTGAGCGTGCTGTCGGCGCTGCAGGTCGCCCACTCGTACGGCATGGTCCACCAGGACGTCAAGCCGGCCAACATCCTCCTCGACGCCGACGGCTCGGCCATGCTCACCGACTTCGGGATCGCCGTCACCATGGGCGCCAAGGGCGACCGCTACGGCAGCGCCGGGTCGCCCGGCTACATGGCGCCGGAGCGGCTCAACGAGCAGCCGTCCGGCCCCGCCTCCGACCTGTGGTCCCTCGGCGCGAGCCTCTACACCGCCGTGGAGGGGCGGCCGCCCTTCGCGCGGCCCAACCCGGCCGCGATGGCCGCCGCCGTGCTGCTGCACGACCCCCCGTTCCCTGCCAGGGCGGATCGCGAGCTCGGCGGGCTGCTGATGGCGATGCTCGCCAAGGACCCTGCCGCGCGCCCCACCGCCGGGCAGGTCCGTCAGGCGCTGGAGCACGCCGTCTCGCCGGGCCGTGCCCCCGCGCCGTCCGCGGGCCGGCGCCGGGTCCGGTGGCTGGTGCCGGTGCTGCTCGCCGCCGTCGCACTGCTCGGCACCGCGGGCTGGTACGGGTGGACTGTGCTCTACCAGGGCGAGCCGGGCCGTTACGCGGCCGCGCCCGACCCGTGCCGCCTGCTCACCGCCGCCCAGGCCGAGCAGGTGGTGGGAGGCGCGACGGGGGCGGAGAAGACCCGCGAGGGCGAGTGCCAGTGGCGTCTGCAGCAGGGCTCCCTGGTCACGCGCAGGGTGACCGTGCGCGTCTGGATCGAGCGGCCCGACGGCTCGCGCGGCGCCCCCGAGGTGGCTGCCCGCCGGTTCGACATGGAGCGCGCCAGCAGGCGGGCCGCCGAGGGCTCGGTGTTCCGCGAGCGGGTCGGCGAGGTGCGCGACGTGCCCGGTACGGGCGAGGCCGCGTTCGTGCAGTCCCGCTTCGAGCGCTACATCAACTCGCCCGACTCCGGCCGGGCCGACACCGCCGTGCTGCTGCGCGACAGCAACCTGATAGCCGAGGTGGTCTGGCACCGGACGGACATCGGCATCGACGATCCCGCCGACGAGAAGACCGCCGTCGACGCCGCCGGGATGGTCTCGGGTGCGTTGCGAGGATGAGGTCGTTCAAGTGGCTTGCAACCGGGCTGACTAGCATGTCTCCCCGCAAGTCATGGCTAACCCCAGGAGTCACTGGTGCATCCCGGTAGCGAGAACCAGCCGCCGAACCCCTACCCGGCACCTGGCGGACCCTTCCAGCCACCGGTGGGTCCCCCGGGGCCGCACCCGCCGCCGCACCCGCCGATGCAGGTGATGCGGCAGATGCCTCAGATGCCGCAGAGCCTGCCGGGCCTGCCGCCCGGGGCGCCGCGCCCGCCCAGGCGCCGCCCGTGGCTGCTGCCGCTGCTGGCCGCCGCCGCGGTCGTGCTGGTGGGCGGGGGCGCGAGCGGCTATCTGGTGTACGGGCAGCTCTCGCGGGCGAGCGACCCCGCGCCCACGCGGCAGCAGACGGGCCCCACCGCCTCCCAGGCGTCGGCCGGCGCGGCGGCGGTGGACGGCCCCGACGTCTGCGCGATGCTGCCCAAGGAGGAGGCCGACCGGCTGGTGCCCGGGGCGACCGTGGTCAAGGGCTCCCGGCAGCACCCGTCGGTCACCACGTTCACCTGCAACTGGGTGAACCAGCGCATCTCGTACGGCGAGTTCTGGCGCAACCGCGAGGTGGACGTCAAGATCGGGCAGCACCTGGGCGACGGCGCGAAGACCGGCAGGGCCATGGCGCAGAGCTCCTACGAGTTCGACTACGGCGGCGCGAAGTACCGCGAGACGGCCAGGCCGACCCCGAAGAAGGGCGAGAAGGAACGCATCTCCCCGGTCACGGACATCCCCGGCGTCGGCGACGGCGCCTACGCCCAGTACACCTGGCGCCGCTCCGGCCAGCTGCTGTGGTACTCGTTCGGCCAGGCCTACGCCCGCGTCCACGACATGACGATCGAGGTCAAGTACCAAGCGGGCCAGCAGCGCAAGGACGCGCAGACCCTCAGCAACCAGACCACCCAGTCGATCACCGAGGAGAACGCGATCCGCGAGGTGACCGGCCTGATCAAGCACTTCGCCAAGGGCGTCGCTGACTGGAAGGCCAAGCACCCGAACGTCGTCGCCCAGCCGTACCCGACCGTCACGAGCACGCCGCAGGCCGCCCCCACCCCGACGCCGACGGAGCTGAAGATCTTCCCCGCCGCCTGCGAGTCCATCACGCAGGCCGCCACCGCGCTGGTGCCGGAGCCGGAGACCCGGGCGCGCGGCACCGAGACGGGCAACGACACCCAGACCGAGTGCCGCTGGCTCAACCGGGACGCGCCGGGCGTGGCGGGCAAGACCCGCGTCCGCAGCGTCCTCATCACCGTGCACAGCTTCACCAACCGGGCCGGCGTGGCCGACAAGACCGCGGCCGGGTCCTACTACTCGACCCAGCGCGGCCAGGACAACAGCACCGAGAACTCGTCGTTCAGCGGCATCGTGTTCGGTGACGTCCGCGACGTCGAAGGGCTCGGCGAGGCCGCCTACGGCCGCTACGTCCAGACCCGGCGCGGCGATGTGCACGCGGGCAGCGGCAGCGTGACGGCGCGGCAGGGCTCGCTGGTCGTGGTGGTCGACTACGCGGGCGCCGACCGGCCCGAGGGCAAGCCCGCCGACGCGCCCGAGGCCGGGATGCTCCCGGAGAAGGAGGCCCGCGACGGCGCGGTCACGATGGCCAAGGCGTTCCTGGCCGCGCTGGCCCAGAAGCCGATCGGCAGCTAGGCGGGGGTGTCGCGCAGGCGTTCCACCCGTACGCCGCGCAGCAGCAGCTCGGAGACCAGCAGCGCGCACAGCAGCGTGGCCGCCAGCGCGGCGCCGGTGACGAGCGCCACGGGCGCCGCCGCGACCTCGTGCGGCAGCGGCGGCGTCACCACCGGCTCGGCGAACTGCGGGATGCGGCCCAGCGCCGCCTCGGCGGCGACCAGCCCGGCCACCAGCCCGGCCAGCGTGCCGGTCACGACCGTGATCGCCTGTTCGAGCAGCAGCGACAGCCGCAGCGCCGGCGCCTTCGCGCCGGCCGCCTCCAGCGCGGCCAGCTCGTAGCCACGCCGCCGCGCCGCCGTGTGCAGGGCCAGCACGGTCCTGCCGAGCGCGAGCACGGCCGCGGCCAGCGCCGACACCAGCAGCAGCATGAGCGCCAGCCCCGGCCCCTCGGCGGCGTATCCGGCCTCCAGATCCGCGGCGCGCACCGTGGACACCACCGTCAGCCCTTCCCTGGCCAGCGCCGCCTCCAGCGCCGCGGTGCCGGACTGGCGGGTCCACACCTGGAACTGGGCCTTCTCGTCCACCCCGTACGCGATCCTGTCGGCCTGTTCGAGATCCATCAGGACGCCGGCGCCGGTGATGCCCGGCGCGGCTGCGGCGGTGACCGCGGGCCGGACGCGGTAGGCGAAGGCGTTGTCCAGCCCCGGCACCGCCTTCGCGCCCACCTCGCCGACCACGATCCCGGCGGGCTCCTGCTCGTAGGTGGCCGGCCGCAGCACCTGCATGCCCGTGTCGGAGACGCCGAAGCTGCCGTCCGTCCGGCTCGGATCCTGGTCCACCCGCCAGGCGGGCGCCGGCACCGGCTGCCAGGCGCCGTCCCGCAGCACCTCCATGCTCTCCACCCGCACCTCGACGAAGGCCCCGCCCTCCACGCTCCCCAGGGCGTTCAGGTCGGCGTGGATCCTGCGCAGCTCGCAGGGCACCTGGCGGCAGGGCAGGGGCAGGTTCCACTCGTACGCGCCGCCGGCGCCGCGGAGCTCGCCCATGGTGATCGAGACCGGGCCCACCCTGCCGGTGATCCGGAAGGCGGCCTTGACCTGCGCCGCCCAGTTCTCGGTCAGCTCACTGTGGGCCAGCCGCAGCCGGAACCGCTCGCCGCGCACCCACACCCGGGCGGCGTCGGGGCCCGGCAGCGCGGCCATCGCCCCGGCCAGGTCCTTGCCGCCCGCCAGTTCGGGATCCCAGTGCGCCACCCGCGCCAGCCGGTCGGGGTCGGAGACCACGAGCTGCGGCGTACCCGGCATCTTGATCACCGGCGCGGCGAGCGCGCCTCCGGGGTCGGCGGCCTCGACCGCGGCGGCCAGCTCGCCAGGCTCGACCGGCTGGACGGTGATGGCGGTGGGAGCGCCGTTGTGGAAGGCCGCCACCCGCGCGTAGTCGTCGCTCGTCGCCGTCCACGCCGCCACGGCGAAGGTGGCCAGCCCGAACGCGGTGCCCAGGACGATCACACTGCCCGCCGTCACGGGACCCCTGGCCACCTGGCGCAGCGCCAGGAACGGCCCCAGCCCGCCGCGCCGCCGGGTGAGACCGAACAGCCACCCGCTCGCCACCGGCAGGACACGGCTGGCCAGCAGCGCGACGCCGAGCGCCATCAGCCCGGGCACGGCCATCGCGCCGGCGCTCTCCCCCGAGGCATCGGTGATCACACCGGCAGCCAGCAGCTCCGTCAGCCCCAGCGCCGTCACGGCCAGGACCACCGCGTCCAGCGCCCAGCCGCGGGCGCTCCTGCGCGGCGTGCGCCGCCACTCCTCGGTGACCGGCCGGGTGGCGACGCGCCAGGCCGACGCGGTCGCGGCCAGCACCCCGCCGAGCGTGGCCGCCAGCCCGGCCGCGACCGCCGCCGGAGGGAACGTGGTGGGGACGCCCTCGGGCAGCAGCGCGCCGATCATCAGGCTCGCCGCCGCGAAGCCCGCCGCGAGGCCCAGCGGCACCGCCAGCAGGAGCAGCAGCAACGGCTCGGCGAGCGCGAACCGCCACACCCGCACCCTGCCGTGGCCGCGGAGTCTGGCCAGCGCGATCTCCGGCCCCCGGGCGCGCACCAGGTCGCCGACCGTCTGGAACAGCAGCAGCCAGCCCAGCCCGACGAGCTGCGCCGCCACCAGCAGCGCGGGCACGCCCAGCGTGCCGGCGTTGGCGTTCATCGTCCGCAGCGTGTCGGCCATCCGGGAGAACACGATGGCGTCGGTGGTCCGGCCCGTGGCCTCGGCCAGCGCCTGCATCTCCGCCAGCAACGGCAGGTCCGTGCCGGTCAGCCGGTCCGGATTGACGCGGATCAGGGCGTAGTCGGTCCAGGCCTGCTCCCCGAGGCCCGAGCCGACGTAGTAGGTGACGGAGCGGGTCTCACGCGCCGTGAACAGCGCGTCGGCCTTATTCTGGCTGGGCTGCCCCTGCGGGTCGAACAGTGTCCTGCCGAACCAGAACGGGTCCGCGGGGTCGCCCGGCCGGTAGACGCCGACGACCTCCAGCGGGGCCGTCTCCAGCGTGGCCGAGCCCGGACGCGCGGACCGGAGCGACCTCAGGCGCACGACGTCGCCGGTCTCCAGCCCGGACGCCTCGCTGGCCATCACCTCCCCGGCGGCGGCGGGGCAGCGCCCCCGGGCCGGCTCCAGGTGCTCGCACTGGCCGTCCTGCCACACCACCGTGTACGCGCGACGGTCGTCCTGGTCGGCGCTGCCGCTGGACACCTCCATGCCGAACACCGGCGGGTCGGTGAAGCCCGCGCCCGCCGTGAAGCCGGCCACCTTGGGCTCGATGGTGCCGCCGGACGTGGTGTAGCGCCAGCCGCGGCCCTCCACCGGCGCCTCGCGTATCGCGTCGCGGACGATCGTGGTCAGCGCGCCCGCCGAGTAGATCGGCGCCACGGCGGCCGAGGCGATCGGCACGACCGCGATCAGCAGCACCACCAGGGCGAGCGTGCGGCGTTCCCACAGGCCTCGCAGGATCACGGCTCCACCCTTCGCAGCACGACCCCGTCCTCCACCGCCTCGATCCTGGCCATGGAACCGGGGGGCAGCAGGTGGTGGTACTCGGGCGGCACCTGCACCGCGCCCTCCCTGCCGACCACCACGAAGTCCTCGCCGTGACGGCCCTCGGCGCCGACCCGGCCGTCCCTGATCGTCACCGTGCGGCCCAGCGCCTCGCTGACGCCCGGGTCGTGCGTCACCACCACCGCCGTGGTGCCCTCGGCCTCGGCGGACTCCTTGATCAGGTCGATCACCCGCTGCCCGGACCCGGCGTCGAGCTGGCTGGTGGGCTCGTCGGCCAGCAGCAGCCTGGGGGAGTTGGCCAGCGCCACGGCCAGCGCCAGCCGCTGCTGCTCGCCGCCCGACATCCGGCCCGCGGGCCGGTCGCCGACGTCTTCCAGCCCGACGCGGGCCAGCAGGTCACGGACCCGGCGCCGGTCGCGTTTCACCGCGCGCTGGGCGAACGCGACGTTCTGGGCGGCCGGGAGGTAGCCGATCAGGTTGCGCGACGGGTTCTGCAGGACCACGCCGATGCGCGAGGCCCGCAACCGGTCGAGCCCGCGCTGGTCGAGCCGGCCCACGTCGGTCCCGTCGAGCCACAGCCGGCCGGCGCTGGGCCGCAGCAACCCGGCGAGCAGCCACAACAGCGTCGACTTGCCCGCGCCCGAGGGGCCCAGCAGCGCCACCGTCTCGCCGGGGTCGATCACCAGGTCGACGTCGCGCAGCGCCACCACCTCGACGTCCTGCGCCCGGTAGATCTGCACGATCCCGTCGCAGCGCACCATGCTCATCGGTGGACCGCCGCGCGCAGCTCGACGACCCGGTCGCAGCGTTCGGCCACCTCCGGATCGTGGGTGGCGATCACCAGCGTGGTGCCGTCCGCGCCGACGGCGAGCAGCTCGTCCAGCACCACCTCGCGGTGGACCGCGTCCTGCTCGGCGGTCGGCTCGTCGGCCAGCAGCACCTTGGGGCGCAGCGCCAGCGCCCTGGCCACGGCCACCCGCTGCTGCTGCCCGCCGGACAGCTCCTCCACCAGGTGATCGGCGAACCTGGCCACCCGCAGCCGCTCCAGCGCCGCCGCCGCCAGCCGCATCGCCTCACGCGGCGGCCGGCCCGCCGCGCGCAGCGCCACCTCCACGTTCTCCGCCGCCGTCAGCAGGCTCAGCAGACCGTACGACTGGAAGACGAGGGCCAGGCCGGCCCGCAGCTCCGGCTGCTCGTCGAGCGGCACGCCGCCCACCAGGACGCGCCCCTCGGCGGGCGGCGCCAGCCCGGCCAGCGTCGTCAGGAGCGTCGTCTTGCCCGAGCCGGACGGGCCCATGAGCGCGACCCGCTCGCCCTCGTCCAGTTCGAGTGTGAGGTCGTCGACGAGTTTCCTGCCCGCGACGACGCAGGAGAGCGCGCGACAGGAGATGGCAGGTGGGGGCACCACGCGCGGATCATCCTCCGGGGGGCGGCTTGACGTCAACCGTCAACGACCTCGCAAGTCCGCTGCAAGCACGCCGAATACCGTTGTGTCAGCAGGCGACACGTGAGCCGCGCGAGCAGAGCCGCCCAGCACAGGGGCCTGGGCGGGCAGGAGCGGGGGAGCCGCGCGGCTCACCGCCGTCTCCGTCCCACCCCCTGAGCCGTGACCTACTTGTGATCTTGTGGCCGCGGCCCCGGGCGCCGGCCAGAACGGCCCCGCCCACCAGGTCCCCGGCGCAGGCCGCGACGACCGCGCCCGGTGGCCAGTCCAGCCCTGCCAGCACGCGCGCCGGCACCGTCACCGCCGGCACCGCGACGGCCGGCGACTTGACAGCGGCCGCCCGCAGGTTGCCGCGAGGCAGCTCCTGCCACTCCTCCTCCGGCTCGGGCACGACGGTCTCGCCCATGTCACACCCTCCGTGCGCGCGGGTTCGGGGGTCATGTGGCGTCGCCCGGGGTGGACTGGGTGACGGCTGTCAGGCGGGCGCCCAACGAGGCGGCCACGGCCTCGTCGAGGCCCTCGATCCTGACGGCGCCCGCCGCCGAGGCCGTGGTCACCGTGACGTCCGCGAGCCCGAACAGCCGCTGCACCGGCCCCCGCGCGGTGTCGACCGTCTGGACGCGCGACATCGGCGCCACCCGCCAGGTGTGGGTCAGCCAGCCCCTGCGCGTGTAGACTGCCTCGCCGGTGACCTCCCAGCGCTGGACCCGGTAGTAGGCGTGCGGTGCCGCCAGAGCCACCGCCAGGCATCCCACCGCGAATGCCGTCGCCGCCACGCCCAGCCACAACGGCCGATCGGTCAGGAACCAGAACGCCGCGACCGCGCTCCCGCCGATCGGCAGCATGAACAGCAGCCACTGCACCGTCCACCAGGACACCGCCCGGGAATCCGCCTGATTGCGGGGCGGGCGCAGCGCGGTCTCGCGCGCATCGACGACCACGTCCATGGCCGTCAAGGGTGGCCGAGCCGTCCGGACCCGCGCGTCGGCCCGAGGTCTCGCGCGCCATCGACTTTGGTCGCTGTTCGATCGCCATCGGTAGCGCCTAACCTCGTGAGACGTGACCCCGACGAGCGAGCCGCACCAGGAGTACCGATGGGTGCTCCCGTCCGTGCTGCTCGGCGACGGCGGCGCGGGCGGGCCGGTGCGGCGCTCCACCCGTGACTGGATCGTCGACATCGCCATGTTCCTGCTGGCCTGCGGGCTCACTCTGATGACCGCGCTGGAGATCGACGGGCCGACGCCGCTGGTGGCCGCGGAACAGGTGGTGGGCGTGATCTCCTGCCTGTCGGTGTGGCTGCGCCGCCGCTGGCCGGTCGGCCTCGCGCTGGTCACCACCGTGGCCTCGGGCTACTTCGAGATGGTCGGCGGGGCGTCCGTGGTGGCGCTGTTCACGGTGGCGGTGCACCGGCCGTTCAAGATCTCCGGCACGATCGCCGGGCTCGGGCTGCTCGTGATCGTGCCGTTCTACTTCCTCCGCCCGGACGTGGATCTCGGCGGGCCGACGTACGCGATCCTCGCCCTCGCGATCGTGCTGACCACCTTCGCCTGGGGCATCGTCGTCCGGGCCAGGCGCCAGCTCATCTGGTCGCTCAGGCAGCGGGCCGACGGAGCCGCCGAGGAGGCCAAGCGGCTGGAGCGGGAGCGGATCGCCAGGGAGATGCACGACGTGCTCGCGCACCGGCTGTCCATGCTCAGCCTGCACGCGGGCGCGCTGGAGTTCCGGCCCGGCGCGCCCCCCGACGAGGTCGCCAGGGCCGCCGGGGCCATCAGGGCCAGCGCCCACCTCGCGCTGCAGGACCTGCGTGAGGTGATCGGCGTGCTGCGTCACCACGACGCGGACGCGGACGTCCCCGACCGGCCCCAGCCCACGCTCGCCGACCTGCCCGCGCTGGTGGCGGAGTGCGAGCAGGCGGGCATGGACGTGAGCCTGCGACTCAAGGCCGGCGAGGTGCCGGAGAAGCCGGGGCGCAACCTCTACCGCATCGTCCAGGAGGCGCTCACCAACGCGCGCAAACACGCGGCGGGCGCACCGGTCACCGTGACCGTGACCGGTGGGCCGGGCGAGGGGGTGTCGGCCGAGGTGCGCAACTGGCTGCCCGCGCGCCACGGCCCCCGCATCCCCGGCGTCCAGATCCCCGGCGCCGGGGCCGGGCTCATCGGCCTGACGGAGCGCGCCGCGCTGGCGGGCGGGCGGCTGGAGCACGGCCCGACCCCCGAGGGCGAGTACGTGGTCCGCGCCTGGCTACCCTGGCCGGCGCGGACATGACGGCGAGGGGCGGGGAGGCGCTGGTGAAGGGCTGGTGGCAGGACGGATGACGACGCCAGGGGCGCGGCCGGTCAGGGTGCTGATCGTCGACGACGACGCGCTCGTCCGGGCGGGGCTGTCGATGATCCTCGGCGGCGCCGGCGACATCGCGATCGTCGGTGAGGCGGGCGACGGCGCCGAGGTGCCGGTGATGGTCGCCCGCCATCGGCCGGACGTGGTGCTGATGGACATCCGGATGCCGGACGTCGACGGGCTGACCGCGACCGAGGCGCTGCGCGCCGCCCAGTCGCCGCCCGAGGTCCTCGTGCTGACCACGTTCCACGCCGACGCGCAGGTGCTGCGGGCGTTGCGCGCGGGCGCGGCCGGGTTCCTGCTCAAGGACATCCCGCCCGTCGAGCTGGTGGCCGCCATCAGGAAGGTGGCGGCGGGGGAGCCGATCCTGTCGCCCGCCGTGACCCGGCAGCTCATCGCCCACGTCTCCAACGGCGGCGCCGGTGGCCGCGCGGACCGGGCCAGGGCCCTGATCGGCCGGCTCAGTGAGCGCGAGCGGGAGGTGGCGCTGGCCGTGGGGCGGGGCAGGTCCAACGCGGAGATCGGGCGCGAGCTGTTCATGAGCGTCCCCACGGTCAAGGCGCACGTCTCGCGCATCCTGACGAAGCTCGAACTGAACAACAGGGTGCAGGTGGCCCTGCTGGTCTACGACGCCAGTCTCTGACGCACGTCCTGGAGTTCCAGGTTTTGCCCGCCCTTTCCCTTGCGGGCCGGTCCCGTACGGGAGTGACTCCACGCAGGTACGGGCCACACACGCACCGTCGGAACCGCTCGCCTCGCACGGACGGCGCGAGAGGACGCGCCCGAGTTCCCGAGGAGACGCCTCGCTGGTCGGCGATGGGGCAGGGGGTGGAAACGGCCGCGGGACCGAGCGCTTACCCGGAAAAGGATGCCCGTTACGGACAGGTACCCGGCAGCCGTACCCTTGTCTGAAAGAGCATGTCATGAAGGGACAGTGGGATGAGCTCAGCGGGTGAAGGCCTGTCTCGCCCGCTTCCCGAGCAGGTGCGACTCAACGTCGTCGACCTGGCCGCCCAGGTTCTCGGCTCGATGCCCGCCGCCGCCGTCCCGCCGCCGCTGCGCGGCATCGCCAAGTTCGATCCGCGCAAGCGTGCCCGCCTGGGCGGCGCGCCCATCGCCGCCCAGCTGGAGAACGACAAGGACTTCCGCGTGGCCGTCGCGGAGCACGTGACCGCCGGGTGGCCGGAGCTCGTCTCGTCGCTGGCCGAGGGCAACGTCCCGCCCGCCGCCGATCCCGTGCTCGTCGCCGCGGCCGCCTACCTCACCCGCCCGCCGGGGTGGGAGGAGATGATCGAGGCCGCCAGGACCGACCTGGAGAGGAACGCCGCCGCCGCCGAGGGCGCGGAGCGCGAGGAGGTCGTGTCCCGGCTGCGCGAGCAGCTCGCCGCGCAGAAGTCGGCGGCCAAGGAGGAGGTCGACCGGCTGCGCGAGCAGCTCAAGGCCGCCCGGGGGGAGAACTCCGACCTGCGCCGCAAGCTCCACGACGCCCGTGAGCGGGCGAAGGCGGCCGTGCAGCGGGCCGAGGCGATGGAACAGACCGCCCAGGACGCCAGGGCCGCGGCCACGGCCGCCGGCAGCGCCGGTGAGACCGAGCTGCGCCGGCTGCGCGAGCGCCTGGCCGACGTGGAGAAACAGCTCGAAGCCTCGCGCAGGGCCGCCCGCGAGGGGCGCAGCATCGAGGACGCCCGCATACGGGTGCTGCTCGACGCGCTGCAGGACGCCTCCGCCGGGCTGCGCAGGGAGCTGGCGCTGCCCACCACGATCTCCAGGCCCGCCGACTCGGTGGCCGCCGTCGCCGGGGAGACGCCGGGCGTGCGAGGGGTGCCGGCCCGCGCGCTGGCCGACGACGACCCGCAGCTGCTCGACCAGCTCCTCGCCCTGCCGCAGGTCCATCTGATCATAGACGGCTACAACGTGACCAAGACCGGCTACGGCACTCTCACGCTGGCCGACCAGCGCAACCGGCTGATGACCGGGCTCGGCGGCCTGGTCGCGCAGACCAGGGTCGAGGTGACCGTGGTGTTCGACGGCGCGGAGCTGAACGCGCCGGTGCAGGTCGTCGCGCCGCGCGGGGTGCGGGTGCTGTTCAGCGCGCCGGGGGAGATCGCCGACGACCTGATCCGCCAGCTCGTACGCGCCGAGCCGCCGGGCCGCGCCATGGCCGTGGTCTCCTCCGACCGCGAGGTGGCCGAATCCGTCCGGCGCATGGGAGCCAGACCCGTTTCGTCTGCTTTGCTGCTGCGCAGGCTCGGCCGCGCCTAGATTACAAATCAGTGTTTGGGTGAGACCTCACCTTCCACTTCTGTACTATTTCGCCCCAGATGTATTCCCCCTGGGAGGCGAGCTGTGAGGTTGGGCCGGGCGCCGCTGGCCGCGGGTCTCGTGATCGGGCTGATCACTCTCCCCACGGGAGGAGTGGCCGCCGACCCGCAACCGACGATCAGTCAGGCCAAGGCCAAGCTCGAGAAGCTCAACGACAAGGCCGACAAGGTCGTCGATCGCTACAACACGGCGACGGAGAACTACAAGGCCGCCAAGAAGCGCTACGACAAGCTCAACGCCGGCTACAAGCGCAAGCTCGCCACCGTCGCCGAGCTGCGCCAGCAGGTCGTCACGATGGCCGTCGACGGCTACAAGATGGGCCGCGACCTGACCTCGATGCCGACCATGGTGACCGCCGAGAACCCGGGTGACCTGCTCTACCAGATGGCGCTGACGGAGCGGCTGACCGCCGACCGCGCCGGCAGGCTGGCCGCCTTCGACCGGGAGAACCGCGGGCTCAAGACCGAGCGTGACAAGGCCCAGGGGGCTCTGGGCGAGGCCGACGAGGAGCGCGACAAGGTCAAGAAGGAGCGCTCCGAGATCGAGAAGCTGATCGCCCAGCAGAAGAAGCTGCTCGACCGCCTCGGCGCCTACCGCGTCGGCGACCCGAACAGCACCGGCGTCAAGTACACCGGCCCCGCCTCGGGGAGCGCGGCGGCGGTGCTCAACTTCGCGTACGCGCAGATCGGCAAGCCCTACCAGTTCGGCGGCACCGGGCCCGGCGGCTGGGACTGCTCCGGCCTGACGCAGGCCTCGTGGCGCGCGGCCGGCGTCTCCCTGCCGCGTACGACGTGGCAGCAGTGGGCCTGGGGCGCGAGCCGGAGGGTGTCGCTGGACGCCCTGGAGCCCGGTGACCTCATCTTCAGCGAAGGGCTGGGCCACGTGAGCATCTATGCGGGAAACGGCAAGATCGTGCACGCGCCGCAGACCGGTGACGTGGTCAAGGTCGTCCCGCTCTCCGCGTACGGGCGCCGGCTCGTCGGCGCGGTACGCCCGTGAGCCGCTGAAACCCCTGTGACTCATGTGACAGAAGGGCTCTGACACACCGTCAGGGCGGCAAGTGTGAGTATGGTCACATCTGGGTAACGGGACTGGCTTGCCAGCAGGGATCCGCGGGTCTGACAGCGGGCTTGTCAGATCGTCATGTGCTTACCGTGCCTTTGCCAGCCCATGACTTCAGGCGTAGGTTCTGGCGTCGCGGCGGACACTCCATGCCCGCCGCCGGCCATCGCCGCCGCGCCGCCGGCGCCGCGACGTGGACGAACAAGAATCCGCCGGTCACCGCCGCATCTCCGGGAACCTTCACCCGGGTGGTGGCCTGCCGAATCCGTGCAGCCAGGAGGCACGGAGCCGGGGAACCATAGATCCCGTCATTTCAGGGCGGGATCAGGGGTGAATCGGCGCGGCGACGCGCCGTAGGGCGACTTCCAGGCCCGAATCCGTCAGCTAACCCGGTAGGCGTTCGTGGAAGACTCAAGGAGCAATCCTGTCTACCTCCCCTAAGAACCCCCGTCTGTCTCGCCTTGCCGTCAGCGGCGTGGCGCTCAGCATGACCGTGACGGCCGGAGGGCTGGCCCTCCACGTCCCGGCGGCGCAGGCGGACACGGTGATCGCCCCGGCCGGAGCTTCGGTGACGACGGTCGAGGCCGTCAAGACCACTGCTTCCAAGAAGGCGACTTCGAAGAAGGTCCTGTCCAAGAAGCAGGCGAAGGCGGCCCGGCAGAAGGTGAAGGCCCACAAGGCCGTCGCGGTGGCCAAGAAGCAGATCGGTGACCCGTACCGCTACGGGGCCACCGGGCCGCACGCCTTCGACTGCTCAGGTCTCGTCCAGTTCGCCTGGCGGAAGGCCGGGGTCAAGATCCCGCGCGTGACGAACAGCCAGTTCGCGGGCATCAGGAAGAAGGTCTCCTACAAGAACCTGAAGCCGGGTGACCTGATGTTCTTCCGCGGGCTCGGCCACGTGGGCATGTACATCGGCAAGGGCAAGATGGTGCACTCGCCGAGCTCGGGCAAGACGGTGCGCGTCGAGAAGCTGAACGGATGGCGCAAGTCGTCGTTCGCCGGCGCGGTACGCCCCGGTCTGTGACCGATCGCGAAGGCCCCGCCCCTGTCTGGGGGCGGGGCCTTCGTGATGCGTGGGACGGGCGTCCCGCCGCTAGCATCGGACAGCATGTCCGGGATCGTGGGCCGTCGAGCGGTGGTGGCGGGGCTGGTCCTCGCCGTGGCCGCGCCCGGCGGGGCGGCGCCGGAGTCGTGGTCCGCCGGGGTGCCCGACGAGCTGGCCGGGGTGCGGGAGCTGTGGCGGGGCGAGCTGGGCGTCGCGCGCGGCGAGCGGGCGCTGGTCGCCGGGCAGCGGGCCGATCCCGGGCTGCTGGCCGATCTGGCGCGGCGGGCCGACGCGGCGGGGCGACGGGTGTCGGGCGTGCTGGGCCGGCCCGTGCGCCCGCTGGTGCTGGTGCCCGCCTCAGGGGAGCAGGCCGCGCGGCTGGCCGGCGTCGCCGACGTGCGCGGGCTGGCGGCGGTGGCCGACGGGCGGCGGGTGATCGTGGTGCCCGAGGGTTTCGCGCGGCTCAACCCGACCGGCAGGGACGTGGTCCTCGCCCATGAGCTCACGCACGTCGCCGCGGGCACCGACGGGCTGCCCGGCTGGCTGTACGAGGGATTCGCCGACTACGTGGCCTATCGGGACGCGGGGCTGGCGGTCACCGTGGCGGCGGCCGAACTGGCGGCCGAGGTGCGGGCGGGGCGGCTGCCGGACGAACTGCCCGGGGCCGGTGACTTCGGCTCCCGGGGGGACGCGCTGGCGCGGGCGTACCAGGAGGCGTGGCTGGCGTGTCGGTTCCTGGCCGAGAGCGCGGGCGAGGGGACTCTGGTGAGGCTCTACCGTGATGCCCAGAGTGTCGGCACCGACCGGGCACTCGCCGCGAGGGGGCTCACGCTCGGCGGCCTGACCCGGGGGTGGCGCGCGTACGTGCGGGACCAGCTGGGGTGAGAGGACGCGAAGTGGACGACGGCCACGACAGGAACGGCGCCGCTGGCGAGCGGACCGAGACCCGATCCGGGACGCCGGGGCCGCAGGACGGTGGGGTGGGTCGGAGGGGGCGGCGGCAGGCTGGGGTGGCCGGGGTCGTGCTGGGGGCCGGGATCCTCGTGGTGGTGGGGCTGACGACGCCGTGGCAGGCGCTGCCGGGGGCGCCGGAGGTGGCCGCCGACCCGGCCGCGGACTTCACCGCCGGGCAGATCGCCCGCGCGCAGGCGTTCGACACGGCCACCGGTGTGCCCGGCTATCTGTCGCTCGGGCTGACGCTGGTGTTCGCGGGCCTGCTCGTCGCCACCCCGCTGGGCGCCAGAATCCTCGGGGTGCTGCGCGGGCCGTGGTGGGTGCGGGTCCTGCTGGGGGTGCTCGTGCTCACGGTCGTCGAGGAGGCGCTGCGCTGGCCGCTCGGCGTCTGGTTCGAGACCGTGCTGCGCGACTACGGCCTCTCCACGCAGGACTGGGCGTCCTGGACGGGCGACCGGCTCAAGAGCATCGCCATCAACACGGCTCTGCTGGGCGTGATGGTCGTGGCGGTGGTGGCGCTGGCCCGGCGGTTCAGGCGCTGGTGGATCCCCGCCGCGGCGGGGGCGTTCGCGCTCACCGTGGCCGCCTCGTTCGTCTACCCGGTGGTGTTCGAGCCGGTGTTCAACGACTTCAGGTCCATGTCCGAAGGCCCGCTGCGGACGAACCTGCTGGCGATGGCCGAGCGCGACGGGGTGCCGGTGGAGGACGTGCTGGTGGCCGACGCCTCCCGTCGCACCACCGCGCTGAACGCCTACGTGTCCGGGTTCGGCGCCACCCGCCGCATCGTGGTCTACGACAACCTGCTCAAGGCCCCGCAGCCCGAGGTCGAGCTGGTGGTGGCGCACGAGCTGGGCCACGCGGGGGAGAACGACGTGCTCTACGGCACGCTCGTCGGCGCGCTGGGCGCGGCGCTCGGCGCGATCCTGCTGTTCCTGGTCTTCGGGCCGGTGCGCCGGCGCGCCGGGGTCACGTCGATCGCCGACTGGCGCGCGGCGGGCGCGATCCTGGGGTTGATGACGCTGGCGACGTTCCTGTCCGGCCCCGCGCAGAACTTCGTCAGCCGCCACATCGAGGCCAGGGCCGACGCCCACGCCCTCAACCTGACGCGGGATCCGGTCACGTTCGCCGCGATGCAAAAACGCCTGGCAACAGCCAATATTTCCGACTTGTCGCCCGATGCAGTGGAATATGTGCTCTATGCCTCCCATCCCACGGCACCGGAACGGATCGCGATGGCCCGCTCCTGGGCGAAGCTGAACGGCGTCCCCGGCCCGTGACCCGAGTCGTCTTCGTCACCAACGACTTCCCGCCCCGCCCGGGCGGCATCCAGTCGTTCGTGCACGGCCTGGCCCAGCGCACCCCGGGCGCGGTCGTCTACGCCCCCGCCTGGCGCGGGTGCGCCGAGTTCGACCGCCGTCAGCCGTACCCCGTCGTCCGTCACCCCGGGCGGCTCATGCTGCCCGTCCCGTCCGTCGCCCGTACGGCGGCCGAGCTGGTGGCCGGGCACGGCGCGGACACCGTCGTGTTCGGCGCGGCGGCGCCGCTCGGCCTGCTCGCGCCGCGCCTGCGCGCGGCGGGCGCGCGGCGCGTGGTGATGCTCACCCACGGCCACGAGGCGTCGTGGGCGAGCGCGCCCGGCTTCCGCGCGGTGCTGCGCCGCATCGGCGCGCACGCCGACGTGGTCACCTACCTGGGCGAGTACACGCGCGCGCGGCTGGCCCGCGCCATTCCGCAGGACAAGCTGGTACGGCTCGCGCCCGGCGTCGACACCGGCCTGTTCCACCCGGGGGCGGCCAAGGCGGAGCTGGGGCTGGCGGGCAGGCCGGTGGTGGCGTGCGTGTCCAGGCTGGTGCCGCGCAAGGGCCAGGACCGGCTCATCAGGGCCTGGCCGGAGGTGCTCGGCGCGGTGCCGGACGCCGTGCTGCTCCTGGTCGGCGGCGGGCCGCACCGGCGCGCGCTGGAGAAGCTGGCCGGCGGGCACCCGTCGATCGTCTTCACCGGCACCGTCCCGGCCGCGGACCTGCCCGGCTACTACGCCGCCGCCGACGTCTTCGCCATGCCGTGCCGTACCCGATGGGGCGGGATCGACGTGGAGGGGCTCGGCATCGTGTTCCTGGAGGCGGCCGCGACCGGCCTGCCGGTCGTGGCCGGCCGCTCGGGCGGCGCGCCCGAGGCCGTACGCGACGGCGAGACCGGACTGGTCGTCGACGGCGCGGACCCGTCCCCCGCGGCCCGCGCCGTCGTCGAGCTGCTGACCCGTCCCGAGCAGGCGCGGAAGATGGGCGAGACCGGCCGCGACTGGGTCGTCGGCGAGTGGTCCTGGGACCGGGTCGCCGCCCGCTTCCACGCCCTGCTCTGATTCATCCCTTCGTCGAGCCGAGCGTCAGCCCGGCCACGAAATGCTTGTGCAGCAGCTGGAACACGATCAGCGTCGGCAGCGCCACCAGCACCGATCCGGCGGCCAGCAGGTTGTAGTCGGTGAAGAACTGGCCGCGCAGGTTGTTCAGCGCCGAGGTGACGGGCAGCTTGTCGCCCGACACCATGAGCACCAGCGCCCACAGGAAGTCGTTGTACATCCAGGTGAACTGCAGCGTGCCCAGCGCCGCCAGCACGGGCCTGCACAGCGGCAGCGTCAGCGTCCAGTAGCGGCGCCACAGGCTCGCCCCGTCGACCAGCGCCGCCTCGGAGATCTCCTCGGGGATCGTGCGCATGAAGTTCGCGATGACGAACACGCAGAACCCGAACTGGAACGCCACGTGGATGAGGATCAGCCCCAGGTACGAGTCGTACAGGGACTGTGAGTCCGACAGCCACGCGGGCAGCGGGATCAGCGTGTAGAGCGAGTACAGCGGGGTGATGAGGACCTGCGGCGGCAGCAGGTTGCCCGCGGTGAACACGATGAGCAGCGTCTTGCGGCCGGGGATGCGCGCCCGCGCGATGGCGAACGCCACGAACGAGGCCAGGAACAGCGTCAGCACCAGCGCCGGGATCACGATGATCAGCGTGTTCAGGTAGTAGCGGGGCAGCTCGGCCTGGCTCCACGCCTGCCCGTAGTAGTCGAGCGTGAGCTGCTCGGGCAGCGAGAAGTAGCCCAGGCGGGCGGTCTCGTCGTACGGGCGCAGCGACGCGTACACGGCCAGCAGGAGCGGCATCAGCCAGCCCAGGGCCACCACCGCCAGGAAGGCGTGCAGCAGCCAGCGCAGCGGCCGGGCCCCGCGCCGGGGCGGCGGCGCCGCCTCGCGTTCCGGGCTGGTGCCGACGGGCGCGGTCAGCGTCATCGTTCCTCCCTGAACAGCTGCGACAGGTAGGTGACGATGAACCCGAGCGAGATCACCAGCAGGATCACCGCGATGGCCGAGCCGAACCCGATCCGGCTGGCCTCGCCCACGATGTTCTCGGTGACCAGCACCGACAGCAGTTCGAGCCCGTTCCTGCCCTTGTTGATGGCGTAGACGATGTCGAACGCGCGCAGCGCCTCGATCACCGTGATCACCAGCACGATCACGTTGACCGGCCGCAGCGTCGGGAACACCACCCGGAAGAACGCCTGCCTCTCGTTGGCCCCGTCGATGGCGGCGGCCTCCTTGAGCGCCGGGTCCACCGCCTTCAGCCCGGCCAGGTAGATGATCATGACGTAACCGACGTGCCGCCAGGCCGCCGCCACCATGACCACCCAGATGTTGATCGACCGGTCGCCGAGCCAGTCGGCCGACAGCCCGGTGACGGCGTTCAGCACGCCGTAGTCGTGCGAGTAGACGAGCTGGGCGATGAACCCGACCACCGCCAGCGACAGCACGACCGGCATGTACAGGGCGCTCTGGTAGAAGCGCGAGCCGCGCAGCCGCCGGTCCAGCAGCACCGCGCAGAACAGCCCGAACGGGGTCGCGACCAGCCCGAGGAAGACCAGCCAGAGGATGTTGTTGCGGACGGCCGACCAGAACGGCGGATACTCGCCGGCCAGGTCGGAGTAGTTCCGCCCGCCGATCCACTCGATCGGCCCGAAGCCGTTCCAGTCGGTGGCGGACAGGGCGACGGAGGCCAGCGTGGGCCCCCAGATGAGGCCCACGTTGACGATGATGGCCACCCCCACCCCGATGACCAGCACGGTCACGTCACGGGCGGAGTAGCGACGGGTCTTGACGGTCATCAGCGGAAGATGTTGGCCTTCTGCTGTTCGATGCTCGTGAGTAAGGAGTCGATCTCGGCGGGCTTGTCGACGAACGACTGCAGCGACGGGATCATCACCGTGGAGGCGAAGTCCGGCCGCGTGTCACGGTCGAGGAACTGGGCGATGTGCGAGGCCTGCGACACCAGTTCGGCGCCGCGCTTCTGCAGCGCGCTGTAGCCGCTGGTGTCGGCCTTGGAGCTGGCCGCGAGGGTGCCGGGGTCCAGCTCGGTGGCGATGTCCTGCGACGACGCCTGGGCGAGGTGCTTGACGAGCGCCTTGGCCCCGTCGACGTTCTTGGCCTTGGCGGAGACCATGTAGCCGTCGATGGGGGCGTCGATGGAGTCGGTGCCGTGGGTGGGGTTGATCTCCGGGAAGGTGAAGAAGTCCAGGTCGGCCAGGTCCTCCTCGGGGAACTGCTGGGCCACGAACATGCCGAGCAGGTACATGCCGCTCTTCTTCTGCACCAGCGACTGCGCGGCCTCCTGCCAGGTGCGGCCCAGCGACGCCGGCTGGTGATACTCCATCAGCCCGCGCCAGGTGTCGAACACCTGCTTGACCCGCGGGTCCGTCCACGACTCCTTGCCCGCCATGAGCGAGATGTGGAAGTCGTAGCCGTTCATCCGCATGTTGATGATGTCGAACGTGCCCATGGCGGGCCAGCCGTCCTTGTCGGCGAACGCGATCGGGACGAGGTCGTCGCCCTGCATCTTCTTGGCCAGCGCGGTCAGCTCGTCGAGCGTCTTGGGCGGCTCGTAGCCCTTCTCCTCCCACACGCTCTTGCGGTAGAAGACCGCCCACGGGTAGTAGGTGAACGGGATGAAGTACTGCTTGCCGTCGACGCCGGTGGAGGCGTCCTTGAACGCCTGCGTGTAGTCGCCGCCGATCTCCTGCCACACGTCCGAGATGTCGGTGGCCAGGCCCTGCTCGGCGAAGAACTGCATCCGGTAGCCGGCGAACCAGGTGAACACGTCGTCGGGCGTGCCCCTGAGGTAGCGGTTGATGTTCTCCTGGAAGGTGTTGTGGTCGACGGTGTTGATCCGCACGCTCGCCTGGGTGAACTTCTCGATCACGGTGGCGAGCGACTTCTTCGGCACCTCGTCGGAGGCGTTGGATCCCAGGGTGACTGCGCCGAGGTTGCCGGAGGTGCTGCCGGGGCTCGGCTGTTCGGAGCCGCCGCATCCTGCCAGCACGGCGGGCACGCCGAAGGCGGCGGCCGTGCCGAGCAGCAGATTGCGGCGGGAGATCGGCGGACGGTGGTCCATGGTGGTTCCTCCTTGGCCGGACCCTCAGATTCCCCCGAGTTCGATCACCCTTCATCGAAAAGCCAACTTTTCAAACTGTCAACGGACATATGGCAAAAGGCCGCCAGGGCGTCCTGGCGGCCTTCCGGGTGTTCGTGAGTTGCGGGAGTGGCGTTTGTGGGGCTTGATCAGCCCTTCGTGGCGTACAGCGCCTCGATGTCGGCCTCGAAGTCGCGCATCACGACACCCCGCTTGACCTTGAGCGTCGGGGTCAGGTGACCGCTCTCCTCGGTGATGTCCGCGGCCAGCACGGTGAACTTCTTGATCTGCTCGGCCTTGGACACCATGCTGTTGGCCCGGTCGACCGCGCCCTGCACCTCGGCCAGCACGCGCGGGTCGGTGCGCAGCTCCGCGGCCGTGGCCGGGGCGTACGGCTCCAGCGCCTCGGGATCGAGGGTGACGAGCGCGCTGACGAACGGCCGCCCGTCGCCGATCACCATCGCCTGGGAGACGAGCGGGTGCGCGCGCAGCGCGTCCTCCAGCGGGCCGGGGGCGACGTTCTTGCCCGCGGCCGTCACCAGGATCTCCTTCTTGCGCCCGGTGATGCGCAGGTAGCCGTCGTCGTCCAGCTCGCCCACGTCGCCGGTGTGGAACCAGCCCTCGGCGTCGAGGACCTCGCCGGTGGCCCGGTCGTCGTTCCAGTAGCCGGTGAAGACGTTGCGTCCCCTGGCCAGGATCTCGCCGTCGTCGGCGACGCGCAGGGTGACGCCGGGCAGCGGACGCCCCACGGTGCCGATCTTGTTGCCGCCCGGCAGGTTGACCGAGCACGGGGCGGACGTCTCGGTCAGGCCGTAGCCCTCGAACACCTCGATGCCGACGCCGCGGAAGAAGTGGCCCAGCCGGTCGCCCAGCGCCGACCCGCCCGACACCGCCGCCGACAGCCGCCCGCCCGTGGCCTCGCGGAGCTTGGCGTACACCAGCTTGTCGAAGACGGCGTGCTGGAGCCGCAGCCCGAGCCCGGCGCCGCCGCCGGCGCGGGCCTTGCTCCAGGCGACCGCCACGTCGACGGCGCGGGCGAAGATCTTGCCCTTGCCGCCCGCGATGGCCTTCTGCTCGGCGGCGTTGTAGACCTTCTCGAACACGCGCGGCACGCCCAGCAGGAACGTCGGCCGGAACTCCTGGAGGTCGGGCGCGACGTTCTTCATGTTGGGGGTGTGCGCCATGACCGCGCCCGCCTCCAGCAGCACGACCTGGATCATCCGCGCGAAGATGTGCGCCAGCGGCAGGAACAGCAGCGCGGCGGGAGCGCCGGTGAACAGCGGCCGCAGCGGCCCGCGCAGCACGTTCAGCGCGGTGAACAGCAGGTTGTCGTGGGTGATGAGGCAGCCCTTGGGCCTGCCCGTGGTGCCGGAGGTGTAGACGATCGTCGCCAGGTCGGACCCGCTCACCCGGGACCTGAGCTCCTCCAGGGCGGCGTCGTCCACGTCGCCGGGGGCGAGTGAGCCGTCCAGCGCGGCCTCCACCCGCCAGACGTCCTTCAGCCCGGGCGCCGCCTCGCGCACCGTGCGCTCGTGCGTGTCGAGCTCGGTGAAGGCGGCCTTGGCCCCGCTGTCGGAGATGATCCACCTGACCTGTTCGGCCGAGGAGGTCTCGTAGATCGGCACGGTGACCGCGCCGATCGTCCAGAGCGCGTAGTCGACGAGCGTCCACTCGTAGCGGGTGCGCGACATCAGCGCCACCCGGTCGCCGTGCCCGACGCCCGCCGCGGTGAGCCCCTTGGCCAGCGCGGCCACCTGGTCGCGGAACTGTCCCGCGGTGACCTCGGGCCAGCCGTCGCCGGTCTTGCGTGCCATGATCACCCGGTCGGGCTCGTCCCGGCCCCGTTGGAACACGGTGTCGGCCAGCGAGGCAGAGGCGGGGACATCCACCAGTACGGGGACGCTGTACTCGCGCACGGATCAACTCCTCCGGGTGCACGCTTCGGTCGACCCGGACGTTACCGCGATATGTTACCTAGCGGTAGGTTTCGTCATCCAGGCGTTATGTGGAACGAATCATCACGCTAGCAGGCGTAACTCGTAGGATTTCCCGCATGAGGGTCCATGTGGTCAGTGACGTACACGGCAGGGCCGACGCACTGGCGACCGCGGGAGACGGCGCCGACGCGCTGATCTGTCTCGGTGATCTCATCCTGTTCATCGACTACGACGACCACGGCCAGGGCATCTTCGCCGATTTGTTCGGCGCCGAACGGGCCGGGGAGTTCATCGCCCTGCGCACCGCCAAGCGCTTCGACGAGGCCCGGGCGATGTCGGCCAAGCTGTGGGCGAGCCTCGACGGCGACCCCCGCGACCACATCGAGCGCCACGTGCGCGCCCAGTACGCCGAGCTGTTCGCCGCCATGCCCGCGCCGGCCTACCTGACCTACGGCAACGTGGACGTGCCCCGCCTGGGCGGCGACTACCTCAGGCCCGGCCACCAGGTGCTCGACGGGGAGACGGTGGAGATCGGCGGGCTGCGCTTCGGCTTCGTCGGCGGCGGGCTCAAGACCGACTACCGCACCCCCAACGAGATCAGCGACGAGGAGTTCGCCGCCAAGGTGGAGGCGGTCGGCGAGGTGGACGTGCTGTGCTGCCACATCCCGCCCGCCGTGCCCGAGCTGCTCTACGACGTGGTGGCCCGGCGCTTCGAGCGCGGCAGCGAGGCCACGCTGGAGCTGATCAGGCGCACCCAGCCGCGTTACGCCCTGTTCGGGCACGTCCACCAGCCGCTCCACCGCCGCACCCGCATCGGCCGCACCGAGTGCGTCAACGTCGGCCACTTCAGGGGCAGGGGCGTGCCGTACGTCCTCGAGTGGTGACCCGGGCCGCTCCGCCGCTGAGGCGGGTTTCTGCACTACTTTGGTCCCATGGCTGATCGCACCAGTTCGAGTATCACCGTCGACGCCGACCGCGCCCGCGTGATGGCGGTCATCGCGGACCTTCCCTCGTACCCCGAATGGGCAGGTCAGGTCAAGAGCGCCGAGGTCCTCAGCAGCGGCCCCGACGGCAGGCCGGAGACCGTGCGGTTCGTGCTCGACGCCGGAGTGATCAGCGACACCTACACCCTCGCCTACACCTGGAACGGCGACGAGAGCGTCACCTGGCAGGTGTCCGAGCCCGGCAAGATGGTCTCCGAGCTCGACGGGCGTTACCTCCTGGCGGACACGGGCAAGGGAGTCGAGGTGACGTACGAGCTCGCCGTCGGCCTCGCCGTCCCCATGATCGGCATGATCAAGCGGAAGGCGGAGAAGGTGATCGTCGACACGGCGCTCAAGGGTCTCAAGAAGCGTGTCGAAGGTCGTTGAGGTGACTCCGCGCGTTCTGCTCTTCACCGGCAAGGGCGGCGTCGGCAAGACCACCGCCGCGGCCGCCACCGCCACCCTCGCGGCCCGGCGCGGGCTCAAGACGCTCATCGTCTCCACCGACACCGCCCACTCCCTGGCCGACGCGCTCGCCGCCGAGCCCGGCGAGATCGCCCCCGGCCTCCACCTGCACCAGGTCGACACCCAGCGCACGCTCGAACGCCACTGGGGAGAGCTGCGGGAGTACGCCCGCGGCGTGCTCGTCGAGCTGGGCCTCGACGAGATCACCTCCGAGGAGATCACCGTCCTGCCCGGCGCCGAGGAGATCATCGCCCTGCTGGAGCTGCGCGAGCACGCCCGCGAGGGCCGCTGGGACGTCATCGTCGTCGACTGCGCGCCCACCGCCGAGACGCTGCGCCTGCTCGCCCTGCCCGAGGCGCTCGACTGGCACGTCAACCGCCTGCTGCCGGTCGGCCGCAGGCTCATGCGGCTGGCCGCCCCGCTGGTGCGCGGCGTGGCCAGGGTCAGCACGCCGGGCGAGGAGGTGATGAGCGCCGGCGAGCGCTTCCACCGCGGGCTGCTGGAGGTGCGCGAGCTGCTCACCGGCGACCACGCCTCCGTGCGCCTCGTGCTCACGCCGGAGGCCGTGGTGCTCGCCGAGGCCAGGCGCACCCTCACCTCGCTCAACCTGTACGGGTACCGCGTCGACGCGGTCATCGCCAACCGGATCTTCCCCGGCGAGGACGCCGACGAGTGGCGCGCCCGCTGGGTGGCCGCCCAGTCGCGGCTGCTGGCCGAGGCGGAGGAGTCGTTCGCGCCGCTGCCCGTGCACACCGTGCCCTACCTGCCCGCCGAGCCCGTCGGCCGGCACGCGCTCGCGGCCGTCGGCGAGGCGCTGTACGGCGAGTGCGACCCGTTCGCGCCGCCCTCGGTGGAGCCCCCGCTGCGGCTGTCGGCCGACGAGCTGACCCTGGCCCTGCCCGGAGCCGAACGGGGCGAGGTCGACCTGGCGCGCAAGGGCGACGAACTGATCATCACCGCGGGCCCGTACCGGCGCATCCTGGCCTTGCCCATGGCGCTGGCGCGAAGGAAGATCAGTGGGGCCGTGCTCCGCGACGGCCTGCTCCGGGTACGGTTCACCTCGGAGGCGGAAACCGACGAAGCGCACGGCCGGGACGGCACGTGAGCGAAGAGGGCGGACGCCGTACCGACCGGGAGGGTCCCATGACCGAGAACACTCGCAACACAGAGAACGACAGAGATCCCATCGGCGCCGTCGCCGAGGAGGCGCGCAAGCTCTTCGACAGCTTGCAGGGCCGCGCCACCCGGCATGTCGGGAAGTCCGTCTTCCACTCGTTCACCGGTGGTGGCGGACGATCCGAGAAGGACGTGTGGAGCGAGGCCGTCGCCGAGCCCGACGACGAGTACATCTGCCGCGCCTGCCCGGTCTGCCGGGCCATCGCGGCGCAGCGCGAGTCGGGCGCCGGCCGCGCCCCCGAGGGCACCGCCGACGTCGCCACCCACCTCGTGGCGGCCGGCGGCGAGCTGTTCGCGGCCTTCCGCGGCGCGCTCGACGTGCTCGGCAGCCGCCCCGAGCCGCGTCAGCGGGACGACAGGGGGCGCGACGACCGCGACAATGTGGAACACATAGACCTGGACTAGCTGAGGGGATGCGTCATGCTCACGATCGGTGTGGACATCGGCGGCACCAAGGTGGCAGCGGGCGTGGTGGACGACGACGGCGTGATCGTCGAGCAGACCCTCAGGCCCACCGACGCCGAACACCCCGATCTGGTCGCCGAGACCGTCGCCGCCTGCGTCCGCGAGCTGGGCGCCGGGCGGGAGATCGAGGCGGTGGGCATCGGCGCGGCCGGGTTCGTCGACGAGTCCCGCTCGGTCGTGCGCTTCGCGCCCAACCTGGCCTGGCGGGAGGAGCCGCTGCAGAAGCGGATCAGCGGCCTGGTCGGGCTGCCCGTCGTGGTGGAGAACGACGCCAACGCCATGGCCTGGGGAGAGTTCAGGTACGGCGCGGGGCGCGGCCAGTCGCACATCGTCTGCCTGACCATCGGCACCGGCATCGGCGGCGGCATCGTCCTCGACGGCGCCCTCTACCGCGGCCGCTGGGGGATGGGCGCCGAGCTGGGCCACACGCAGATGGTGCCCGGCGGGCGGCTGTGCGGCTGCGGCCTGCACGGCTGCTGGGAGCAGTACGCGAGCGGCAACGCGCTGGTCGTCGAGGCCAGGGAGATCGCCGCCGCGCACCCCGAACGGGCCGAGATCCTGCTCGGGCTGGCCGGCGGCAAGATCGACGGCGAGGAGGTGACCGAGGCGGCGCGCCAGGGCGACGACGCCTCGCTGTCCGCCTTCGCCGTCCTCGCCGACGGGCTCGGCCAGGGCATGGCCGATCTGGCCGCCGTGCTCGACCCCGGCTGCTTCATCCTCGGCGGCGGCGTGTCCAGGGCGGCCGACCTGTTCGTCGACCGCGCCAGGAAGGCCTTCGAGGAACGGCTGACCGGCAGGGGCCACCGGCCGGTGGCCGAGGTGCGGCTGGCCGAGCTCGGTCCCTCCGCCGGCCTGGTGGGCGCGGCCGACCTGGCCCGCCGGCGCTGAGCCGGTTGACCACCCTCAGGATCGGCACGTACAACCTGCGCGGGCTGCGGGACGACGTGCCCGCGCTGGTCCGCGTGATCAGCGCGATGGGCGCCGACCTGGTCTGCCTGCAGGAGGCTCCCCGGCTGGCCGGCTGGCGGGCCCGCTGCCGCGCGCTGGCGGCCCGTTGCGGCCTGCGCCTGGTCGCGGGTCAGGGCGTGGCCGGGGTGGCGGTGCTGGCCGCCCCCTGGGTGCGGCCGGTGCACGCGGAGAGCCGCCTGCTCCGGGTCTTCCTCGGCCTGGAGCCGCGCGGGCTGGCCATGGCCGTCGTGCGGGCGGGCCCGGCGCTCCTGGCCGTCGGCTCGGTCCACCTCGACCTCGACGGCCGGGCCAGGCTCCACCACGCCGCCGAGGCGGTGGCCCGCCTGCGCCGGATGGCGGCACCGTACGGCGCGCCCGTCGTGCTGGGCGGGGACGTGAACGAGAGCCCGCACCAGCCCGCCTGGCGCTACCTCGCCGGGCAACTGACCGACTGCTACGCCGCCGCGCCCCGGGGCGACGGGCTGACCTTCAGCTCCAGGCGGCCCCTGCACCGCATCGACGGGCTGTTCGCCGCGCCCGGGATCCGGGTGGTGTCCTGCGGCGGCGTGGACGCCTCCGGCGCCGATCTGGCCGGTGCCACCGACCATCTGCCCGTCGTCGCCGAGGTCCGACTTGGAGAGTGAAGGGTGATCGGCGTCGCGCAACCCGTAGCATTTCCCTCATGACCCGTCGCTCTCGGCGGCGTGCGCTCACCATGATCCTGGCGGCCGTCCTGGCCGTACCCGGCCTCCCGACCGCCGCGCATGCCGATCCACGTCCACGCCCCGCCGCCAACGACGCGTGGCAGCGGACCACGAGCGTGCAGCTGCCGGTCGACGGGTCGCTCTCCGACGTGCTCGCGCTGTCGCCCGGCGACGTGTGGGCCGTCGGCCAGCAGCAGATCTGGGACGTGTGGAAGAACCGCGGCACCATCCGCCACTGGAACGGCGAGCGGTGGAGCGAGATCGGCATCCGCGACGCCACCGGCGCCGGCAACCTGCGGTCGGTCTCGGCGGCCAAGGCGGGCGAGGTGTGGGCGGTCGGCGACGGCCACGACGGGGTGCCCTACATCGCCCACGGCAACGTCGGCGGCTTCGACCGGATCAGGCCCCAGGGGCTGCGCAGCGGCGACTGGCTCGGCGGCGTCGAGGCGGGCGCCGACCGGGTCGTGGGCGTCGGCAGCCGCGGCAAGCACGCGCTCGTCGTCACCCGCGAAGACGGCGACTGGCTCGTCCGCGAGACCGGCGAGAAGGGCGCTCTCTACGCCGTCGACGGTGACTTCGCCGTCGGCGACACCGGCACCGGACCGTTGATCATGAAGCGGTCCGGCAGCTCGTGGAAGCGGGTGAAGACGCCGGCCATCGCCGGCGGCTACCTGCGCGACGTGCACACCGACAGCGCCAAGCGGGCGCTCGCCGTCGGCGGCGTCTACCACGGCCCCGGCGAGGTCGAGCCGCTCGCGCTCACGTGGAACGGCAAGCAGTGGCGGCGCCTGCCCGTCCCGACCGGCGCGGCCCGGCTCTACGGGGTGACCGGCGACGGCAAGGGCCACTACTGGATCTCCGGCTACGACCCCGGCCACGCCGCCGAGGCCTACATGCTGCGCTGCGGCAGGCGTTCCTGCGACGTCGTGCGGGGCAAGGCGGCCGACGGCAGGAGCAGCGTCCGCCTGCAGGCCGTCACCTACCTGGCGGGCAGCCAGGCGGTGTGGGCGGTCGGCCACGCCGTCGACGCCCAGGAGCGCTACACCGACGTGGTGGAGTCCTTCGGGCCGCGCGATCCGAAGAAGTCCTAGAGACGGGCGCCGTCGTCCCACCCGGAGTCGCCGCTGGGGCCGTCGCCCATGCGCACCACCAGCGCCACGAACCCGCCGATGAACGCCGCCACCGCGGTGAACAGCGCCCAGCCCTCCATGTGCCAGTCGGCGATCGCGGCGATCAGGAGGTAGGCCGGGCCGCCGAACAGCGCCACCCAGGCGAGCTTGGCCGGCAGGTCGAGCTTCGGCAGCGGGGGAGGAGGCGGCGGCACGTAGTGGTCGTCGTCCTCGTGGGGCTTCTCGTCATCGTCGTCGTCGGCGCCGTGCTCGTCGTCCTCGGCGAACTCCTCCGGCGGCCTGACCACCCGCCGCCCGGGCTCCACCGGGACGTTCTCGCTGTCCGGCCAGGGCTGATCGGCCGAGTCGCGCTCGGCGGTGTCATTGAAGGACGCGACGATCTGCCGCCAGACCTCGTCCTCGTCACTCTGGGGCGTCACCTAGATGGGCCTCTCCACAGCGATCGCGACTTCCCCCTGGGTGCGATCAGTCCCTCTGCAAGGGTACCGAGGCATGGGTTCGGATGAAGTCGAGGCTCCCGGCAAAGATCCTGTCGGCATCGTTGTCCAGCGTCGCAACATGGTAACTATCGGCCAGCTCCTCGATCGTGGCCTGCGGGACCTTCTCACGGATGATGGCCACGGAGGCGGGTTTCACCACATGGTCGTCGGTGCTGTGGTAGACGAGCACCGGCTGCGTCAGCTTGTCCAGGTCCGCCTGCACCAGCGACCAGAGCTCGGGCAGCGACGCCGCCGCCTTCACCGGCGTGCGGCTGTAGCCCAGCTCGGTGACCCCCGGCTTCTTCACGTCGTTGGCCACGCCGGGCACCGACGGGACGAACCACTTGAGCAGCGGCGCCAGCTTCATCAGCCACACGTCGTTGGTGATCGACGGGTTGACCACCACCACGCCGCGCACGCCGTCGCCGTGCATCTCGGCCAGCCGCAGCGCCAGGCAGCCGCCCAGCGACAGCCCCGCGGTGAACACCTCGGCGCAGCGGCCCTGGAGGTCCTCGAACGCCTTCTCCACCTCGGCGTACCAGTCCTCCCAGCGGGTGCGGTTCATCTCCTGCCAGGTGGTGCCGTGACCGGGCTGCCGCGGCAGCGACACGGTGAGCCCGCGCGCGGCCAGATACTCGGCCCACGGGCGCAGCGACTGCGGCGTGCCGGTGAAGCCGTGGCACAGCAGCACGCCGATCGGACCTGCTCGGTGGTGATAGGGCTCGGCGCCTGGCATGAGCGGCATAACAGCTCCTCCATGCTTTTTCATCCCGGAACTGCCCGATCGTCGCACGATCCAGGGCATTTGTGCGAGAGCTGGTGTAGGAGCATCCACCGAGGGATGGGAAGATGACTACGCGTTGCCGACCGTCGCGTGAGGAAGAGGTGGCCGGGTGTTCTACTGGGTGGTCAAGGCCATCTTGGGGCCGATCCTCCACATCGTCTTCCGGCCGTGGGCCGAAGGCGTCGACAACGTGCCCAAGGAGGGGCCCGCGATCCTCGCCGGCAACCACCTCTCCTTCGCCGACCACTTCTTCGGCCCGCTCCACCTCCGCCGCAAGGTCATCAGCCTGGGCAAGTCCGACTACTTCACCGGGCGCGGCATCAAAGGCTTCTTCACCCGCATGTTCTTCAGCGGGGTCGGCACCGTCCCGATCGACCGCTCCGGCGGCAAGGCCAGCGAGGCGGCGCTCCGCACCGGTCTTCGCGTGCTGCGCGAGGGCCACCTGCTCGGGATCTACCCCGAGGGCACCCGCTCGCCCGACGGCCGCCTCTACAAGGGCAAGACCGGCGTGGCCAGGCTGGCGCTGGAGTCGCGGGCCCCGGTCATCCCGTGGGCCATGGTCAACACCTTCGAGATGATGCCGCCGGGCCGCCCGCTGCCGAAGTTCGGCATCCGGCCCGAGGTGCGGTTCGGCAAGCCGCTCGACTTCTCCCGTTACTACGGCATGGAGGACGACCGGCTGGTGCTCCGCGCGGTGACGGACGAGATCATGTACGCCCTGATGGAGCTGTCGGGGCAGGAGTACGTCGACAAGTACGCCGCCAGCGCCAGGGTCGAGATGGAGCGCGCGGCCAGGGCCGCGGCCAAGGGCGAGTGACCCCGGCTCCCGCCTGTCAGGGCAGGTGGGCGACGATCTGCCGGATGTGCTCGGGAGTCGTACGGCAGCAGCCGCCGATCAGTGAGGCCCCCGCCGCCTGCCACTCCTTGGCCGCCTGACCGTACTCGATCGGGTCGGCCAGGCCGCGCCAGCGGCGGGCGGCGGCGTCCCAGGTCTCGCCGGAGTTCGGGTAGACCACGATGGGCAGGCCGCCGCGGAGCGCGGCGATGAGGCCGGGGATGTGCCGCGGGGCGGTGCAGTTGGCGCCGACGGCCACCACCTGCGGGTTGCCGGCGAACAGGGCCGCGGCCTCGGTGATCGGGGTGCCGTCGCTGATGTGGGCGGCGTCGCGGCAGGAGAAGCTCACCCACACCTTGACCGACGGCGTCTCGGCCAGCAACCTGGCCAGCGCCCGCGCCTCCGCGAACGACGGGATGGTCTCGCAGGCGAGCATGTCGGCCTCCGAGGAGGCGAGGATCTCCCAGCGAGGGCGGTGCCAGGCCAGCAGGGCGTCTTCGTCGATGCCGTAGTCGCCGGTGTATTCGGCGCCGTTGGCGAGGTAGGCGCCGTAGGGGCCGATCGAGGCGGCGACGAGCCCGTGGCCCGCCTCGTCGCGGGCCTGCGCGGCCACCTCCACCGACGCGCGGATCAGGCGCTCGGCCTGGCCGCGGTCGAGGCCCCTGCGCACGAAGCCGGGGACGGACGCCTGGTAGCTGGCGGTCGTGGCCACGTCGGCGCCGGCCGCGAAGTAGGCGGCGTGCGCCTGGCGGATCAGGCCGGGGTCGTCGAGGAGCAGGCGCGCCGTCCAGAGCTCGTCGCCGAGGTCGGCGCCGAGCGCACTGAGCTGGGTGGAGAGCCCACCGTCCAGAACCATCGTGGTCACCCGTCCAGAATATGGTCCGGACGGGGTTGTCCGGCCCCTCAGGCATGCGTTTTCCCGGGACCGTCATCCGCTCGTTTGTCAGCCGCCCCCGAGGAGACCCCGCCCCCGCCTAGGAGGAATCGGACCCTGCAGGACACCTTCGCCGCAGGGCGTACGAAGAGGCGAAAGGCCTGCTGAAGCCGGTGTAATACCTCACCGAGCGTTCTCTCGACATCCAAGGTCTGGAGGATGTCAAGACTGTGAGAAATCACCCCAAACAAAGCCCTTCGGCGCGTCGCCGCGCAACACGGCGAGGCTCTCCGGCGGGGGGCGCCGTCCGGCCGCGTGGCTTTATGGCGCTGCGCGCTGTCCGGCCGCGTGGCTTTACGGCGCTGCGCGCCGTCCGGGGCCCCGCGCGGCTCTCGGGTTTGGCCGGGTTTCCGGCGGAGCGCGTCGTCGGGCGGCGCCGCTCGGCTCTCGGGTTTGGCCGGGTTTCCGGCGGAGCGCGTCGTCGGGCGGCGCCGCTCGGCTCTCGGGTTTGGCCGGGTTTCCGGCGGAGCGCGTCGTCGGGCGGCGCCGCTCGGCTCTCGGGTTTGGCCGGGTTTCCGGCGGAGCGCGTCGTCGGGCGGCGCCGCTCGGCTCTTGGGCCTGGCCGCGTTCCCGGTGGGGCGGGTCGTCGGGTGGCACCGCGCGGCTCTTCGGCCTGGCCGAGTTTCGGGCGGGGCCCGTCGTCGGGCAGACCGGGCGGCTCTCCGGCCCGACCGGGGTACCCGGCCGGGCCGGAGCGACGGCGGACTCGACGCGCCGGGCGCCGCCCGTCAGGACCGCTTCAGAACGGGCGGCGCTCCGCGTCGGGCGGTGCCGTCAGGGGCGCTTCGAGAACGGGCGGCGCTTCGCGCCGGGCGGTGCCGTCAGGGGCGCTTCGAGAACGGGCGGCGCGCCCGGGGCGCCGTCAGGGGCGCTTCCAGAAGGGGCGGCGGTCGTCGCCGGGGTTTCCCGGGGGAGGGCCGCCGGTCAGGGCGGTGAGCACCTCGATGGCTCGCTGCCTGAGGGACTCGGGGTCGGTTCCCGGACGTTCGGCCGATTCCAGCTCGCGGGCCAGCGCCGACAGCTCGGCGTGCCCGCCGAGGTACGCCGACAGGGCGGCCAGGCGGGAGCCGAGGTCCGCCAGGTAGAGGGCGTTCGGCGCGTGCAGCGCCTTCAGCCGGTCCAGCTCGGCGACGAGCTGGACCCTGACGGTGTCCAGGCCCCGCGTCGCCCGCGGGGCGGGCGCGGGACGGGCGGACATGGGACCGCGAGGCATCCCCGCGGGCCGGCCGGACACCGGACCACGCGGTCTCGCCGCGCCGCCAGTCAGGAAGTCGGGCACGTCCAGGTCGTCGAAACCGGCCGAGCTCATCCGGGCCACCGCCGGCGCGATCGCGCCGGGAGCCGGGCCCGCCATCGCGGTGAGCCCGAACGCCATCGGCGCGGCGGGCGTCTCCCACCCGCTCGGCAGCTCCACCGGCTGGATCACCCGGTGCTCGGGGCCGCCCTCGGCCGCCGGCCGGGAGTCGACCGCGACGTAGGCGGTGAACCGGCACAGCACGCCGTGCTCCAGCGAGACCCGGACGATCTCCCGCTCCAGCTCCCGCTCGCCCATCGCGTACCGGTCCTCCAGCTCGCGCAGGTGGGCCCGCGCCCAGACGGCGCGCAGCGCGGGGCTGTCGGCGACGGTGCCCGGCACCCGCTCCTCCCACGGCGCGCCGGACGCCAGCCCGCGCACGGTCACCGACGAGCCGCCCCGGCACCGCCCGTACACCCGCAGCGGCACGCCCGGGAAGATCGACCCCAGCCGGGTGACCGTGCCCGGCTCCACGTCCAGGTCCTTCAGCGACAGGTCCGTCACCATCGGCGCGCCGATCCGGCGGTGGATCTGCTCCATCGCCGCGTCCAGCCGGTCCTCCGACTCGACCAGCTCGCTGCGGCCCGCGCCGAGACCGGCCAGCCTGCCCAGGAAGCCCGCGTTCACCGCCCGGTCGATGCCGACCGTGTGCACCCGCATCGCCGACAGCGCGCCGCCGGTCAGCTCCAGGATGTGGTCCTCGTTGCCCACCTGGCCGTCGGTGACCAGCACCAGGACGCGTTCCCTGCCCTGCTCGCCGTCGAGCAGGCCGATCGCCCGGCGCAGCGGCTCCAGCAGCTCGGTGCCGCCGCGCGCGTCCACCCTGGCCAGGTGCTCGACCGCGCGGTAGCGGTTGCGGTCGGACCCGTCGGCCAGGCCATCGAACGCCTCCTCCACCACCGAGTCGAACGCCAGCACCGCGAACCGGTCGCGCGGCGTGAGCGTGTCCACGATCCGGGCCGCCGCCCTGCGGGCCGCGACCATCTTCCAGCCCGCCATGCTGCCCGAACGGTCCAGCAGCAGGACGAGGTCGCGCGGCTGCCTGTCGGCCTCCAGCTCGGGCGGGACCACGAACAGCGCGAACGTGCCCGCGCCGTCGAACTGCAAGGACGTGGACGCGGCGAACGACATCCGCAGGATGAAGTCCCGGTCCAGTCGTTCACCGGCGCGCAGTCGTACGATGTCGCCTTCTTCCTCGACCACGTGCAGGCTGGAGGCCAGCTCGCGCAGCTCCAGCCCGGCGGCGTCGATCCTGGCCGACAGGGACAGGCGGACGGGGTTCGGGAAGCCGGGGAGCAGCACCGGGGGAGTGATGCGGGAGGCGTCCGGGACCGCGTCGGTGTCCGGCGCGGCGCCCGAGCCAGCCGGCTCGCCGTCGATCGGCTCGCCGGGGATGTAGCGGGGCGCCACCACCAGCGGGAAGCGGAACGTCGCCGCGCCGTCCTCGTACGGCAGCGGCTGGCTCAGCGTCAGCCGGACCGTCACCCGCTCGCCGGGCAGGATGTTGCCCACCCGGATGGTGAACACGTCCGGCCGGTCCTCCTCGGCGATCGCCGCCCGCCTGCCCTCGCGCAGCGCCCGGTCGTAGTCGGCGCGCGCCTGGCCGCGCTCCTTCAGCACGCCCTCGACGACGCGGTCGTCCGCCTCCATCCGGAACGCGGTGACGGCCGCCCTGTCGGGCAGCGGGAAGACGTACGTGGCCTCCAGCGTGACGTCGAACGGGTTGCGGAAGCCCTGGGCCACCTCGACCCCGGCGACCAGGCCCGAGATCGTCGCGTGCACGTCGACGCTCTCCAGCGGCAGGTTGCCGCGCTCGGTCCGCAGCGCGCCGATCCCCGCGTCGGGCTCCGGCACGCATCGGGCGGGCTCGAGCGATGTGATCTTCATGTGAGTCCCCTCTCTTCGAGCACCGCGAGCAGCGGCGCCGCGGCCGCGAGTAGTGCCCGCACGTCGTCGTCTCCCGGCGCCGGGCCCGTCCCGTCGAGCACCAGCACCACCCCGGCCGCCAGTCGCACCCCGTGCACGGCACCCGGCACCTTCTCTTGTACGGGCCGGTCCGCCCCTTCCGCAGCCCGATCCGCCTCCTGCGCCGTCCGGTCCGTCCAGAACCTGGCCCGTACCTCCGGCTTCCCGTCCCCTCGGTACGCACCCTCACCCCCGCCTTCGGTAAGCCCCCCTGGCGGGGTCACCCCACCAGAGGGAACCACCGAGTTCCCCCGGCGACCCGTTCCCGGCCCAAGAACCCGCGCCGCATCCGCTCCCGTGGAGTGCGGGGGAGGTGGCGCGGGGGCCTGCGTCGGGTCTGTCCCGGTGGGGTGTGGAGCGCGCGGCCGGGAGGTTTGTGACGCATCCGCTCCCGTGGAGTGCGGGAGAGCTGGTGCGGGGATCTGCGCCGGGTCCCGTCCCGCGAGGTGCGGAGCGCCCGGTCCAGAAGTTTGCGCCGTGTCCGATCCCGTGGGGTGCTGAGCTCTCGGTGGGGTGGGTTCCGTGGCGTGCGACTGGTCTGCCCTTGCGGCCTGTGGCGTGCCGGGGCCCGATGAAGGCCGGGGGGTGTGCGGAGCCGCTATGGCGGGGGCCGGGGGCAAGGGCGTGGTGGGGGCCGGTTGGTGGAGGTCTGGGGTGGGGTGGCCGGGGTTCGGACCCGGGACGGGCCAATGGTGGGGGGCGGTGGGGAGGCGGGCGGTGGCTTCGAGGGTGGTGTCCGCGGCGCCGGCGAGGGCGATCTGGATGTCGGCGATCGACATGCCCTCCGCCTGCAGCCGCTTGACGGCCACGAGTTGCAGCAGGTGACGGCGCCCGTACCGGGCGATCCGGCCGCGCCGGGTCAGGGGCGGGTCGACCAGCCCGATCGTGGTGTACCACCTGATGAGCCGCTCGCCCGGCACCTCGCGGACCCGGCCGTTGAGCGGTCGCGCGTGCGCGCGCAGCGCGTCGGCCGCGCGCTCCGCCAGCTCGCCGATCGTCCAGGTGTCGCTCATGTCCTCACAGTGACACTGTCACAATTACAGTGTCAAGGGGAATTCGGATAAGACGAATGAAAGGGACATCTACGGGGAGGAGGTACACCATGGCTCCGATTACCAGCCCGCTTTCGGGCGAAGCTAAGACCACCACCGCGAAGTGCCTGCAGGGCGCCCTGATGGACCTGATCGACCTGTCCCTGGTCGGCAAGCAGCTGCACTGGAACGTCATCGGCCCGAACTTCCGTTCGGTCCACCTGCAGCTCGACGAGGTCGTCTCGCTGGCCCGCGCGCACACCGACATCGTCGCCGAGCGCCTGGTCGCGCTGGGCGCCAACGCCGACGGCAGGGCCGCCACGGTGTCCAAGTCCACCAAGCTGACGCAGCCGGAGTCCGGCTGGATCGAGTCGGGCAAGGTGGCGGCGACGATGACCGACATCCTCGACGGCGTCAGCAAGCGGATGCGCGAGCGCATCGACCTGACCGATGAGACGGACCAGGCGACGCAGGACATCATCATCGCGGTCACCCAGGAGATCGAGAAGCAGCGCTGGATGTTCCAGGCCATGAGCTGATGTGTGCGGTCACCAGCCCGGGAGCCGAGCGGCCCCGGGCTTCCGCATGTCCGGCGCGGGCAGTTCGCGTTCTGTTCGATCCGGGAGTCCTCGCCATTCATGTCCGTGCGGTCCACTAGCGTGGCACCCAGAGGGAGGCCTCAAGATGTCCCGCAAGACTCTCCTCCGCACGGGCCCGCTCTCCCAGGGCGGCGCGGGCCCCTACGGACCTGTCGAGGAGCCCGTCGCCGGCGGGCTGACCCTGCCCGCGGGGTTCGGCGGCAGGGTGGTGGCCCGTTCCGGGAGCAAGGTGGCCGGGCTGACGTGGCACGCCGCGCCCGACGGGGGTGCCTGCTTCCCCGACGGCGACGGCTGGATCTACGTGTCCAACTCCGAGCTCTCGCTGCTCGGCGGCGCGGCGGCGATCCGCTTCCGGCCGGACGGCTCCGTCGGCGACGCCTACCGCATCCTGTCCGGCACCGAGCTCAACCGCGCCGGCGGCGCCACGCCCTGGAACACGTGGCTGTCGTGCGAGCTCGGCCACCGGGGCCGGGTGTTCGAGTGCGACCCGTACGGCGCCCGCGCGCCGCGGCCCCGGCTGGCCATGGGCCGGTTCAAGCACGAGGCGGCCGCCTGTGACCCCGACCGTCGGGTGGTCTACCTGACCGAGGGCGAGCCCGACGGCTGCTTCTACCGGTTTCGCCCGTACGACTGGGGCGACCTGACCGAGGGCGCGCTGGAGGTGCTGTGCGGCTCGGGCCGGTGGGAGCCGGTGCCGTGGCCGGCCGCGCTGCTCAAGGGCACCCGCCACCAGGTGCGCGGGGCGCGCCGGTTCGACCGCGCGGACGCCTGCCACTACGCGGGCGGCGTGTGCTTCTTCACCACCAGGGGCGACGGCGCGCTGTGGGCCTACGACGCCCAGACCTCGGCGGTGGAGCGGCTGTGCGACGGCGTGCGCGCCGTCACCGCGGCCCCGTCCGGCGACCTGTACGTGACCAGGCGGACCACGCGGATCGACGTGATCACCCCCGAGCGCGAGATCGCCCCGTTCCTCACCCTCGCCGGTCACGCGGGCGCCGAGCTGACCGGGCTGGCGTTCGCGCCGGGCGGTGACCGGCTCTACTTCTCCGCCAGGCGGGGCTCGGATGAGGGTCACACGTTCGAGGTCACCGGCCCGTTCCGCAGGTAGGCCACAAGCGCCCTCTTGAGCTCGGCGACGAGCTCGGCCGCCCGCGCCGGTCCGGCGGCGGAGACCAGCGGCATCACGGCCTTGACCATGGCCACCGCCATCGTGCCCATGAGCAGGGCGCGCGCCTCGTCCAGACCGGGGGAGCGGCGCCGCAGCATGGCCGCCACCTGCCCGGCGATCGCCTGGTGCAGCTGTTGTGAGGCCGCCGCCAGCTTGTCGCCGGTCGCGGAGCCGTACAGCAGCGACCAGTAAGCGGGTGAGCGCGCCTTGAACGCCACGCTCTCGTCCACCACCCCGTCGACCAGGGTCTCCAGCGGCACCTCCGGGGTGACGGCGGCCAGCCGCGACTCCCAGAAGTCCCGCCGGCCGTCGGTGTAGCGGGTCACCAGGCCGTCGAGGATCTCCTCCTTGTTGCGGAAGAACTGGTAGAGCGAGCCCGGTGACAGCCCGGCGCGGGCCGCGACCTGGTTCGTGGTCATGTCCGGGTAGCCGATCTCGGCGATCACCTGTTCGGCCGCGTCGAGGATCTCCGCCATCCGTTTCAGGCCTCGCGCCTGACGGCGCACCGTGCGCTCAGCCATGGCACCCCACATTGACAAATACGAGCATTCACTTGTATTTCTGGGTCGGCGAACAAAACACGAGTAGTTTACCGAGTTTCAGGGGTGGATGGAGTGCTGATCACGGAGCGCGCGCCGGTGCGGCGCGATGCCGGGCCGCCGCTGCGCAGGCTGGGGTTCTTCCTGGTACGCAGGCGGCGGGCGGTCCTGGGGCTGGCCCTGGCGCTGTTCGTGCTGGCGGGGGCGCTGGCGGCGGGGGCGGTGCCGCGGCTGTCGCTGGCCAGGTTCGAGGCGCCGGGTTCGGAGTCCGACCGGGCGCAGGCCGAGCTGGCCGAGCGGTTCGGCACCGGCAGCCCGGACATGATCTTCCTGGTCACGGCCCGGCGGGGCACCGTGGATGACGAGGCCGTCGCCGCCCAGGGCCGGGAACTGGCGGCGCGGGTGGCCGGGCACGAGGGCGTGGCCGGGGTGGAGTCCTACTGGAGCCGGGGCCGGCCGCCCACGCTGCGCAGCGAGGACGGCCGGCACGCGCTGATCCTGGTGCGCGTCCCCGGCGACGCCGGGCACGTCCGGGCCACCGTGCTGCCCGCGCTGGTCCCCGAGATCACCGAGGGGACGGAACTGCTGGAGGTCCGCTCCGGCGGCGGCGAGGAGGTGTTCCGGGCGACCGTCCCGCTGGCCAGGCAGGACTTCGTGCGGGCCGAGCTGGTGATCTTCCCGCTGGCGTTCGCGCTGCTCTGGCTGTACCTGCGCCGGGCGGCGGCCGCGCTGGTGCCGATCCTGGCCGGGGTGTTCGCCATGGTGGCCGGGCTGGCGCTGCTGCGGGTCCCGCTCACGTACACCGATGTCTCCACTTTCGCGCTCAATCTGACCTTGGCCATGGGGCTCGGGCTGGGCATCGACTACAGCCTGTTCGTGATCGCCCGCTTCCGCGAGGAGGTGCGCGCCGGGCGCGACCGCGCCGCCGCCGTGGCCGGGGCGGTCGAGCACGCCGGGCGCACCGTGCTGTTCAGCGGGCTGACCGTCGCGGCCTCTCTCGCCGTCCTGTTCGCGCTGCCCTTCGACTTCCTGCGCTCGTTCGCGTACGCGGGCATCGCCGTGGTCGCCGGAGGCGTCGTGGCGGCGGTGGTCGTGCTGCCCGCCGTGCTCGCCGCGATCGGCGGCCGGATGCTGCCGCGGCGGGAGCGGCCGGCCCGGCCCGGCGGGTTCTGGGCGGCGCTGGCAGTGCGGGTGATGCGGCGGCCCCTGGCGTACGGCGGCGCGGCGGCGGCGCTGCTGCTCCTGCTGGCCTCGCCGTTCCTGAGCCTGCGCTTCGGCGTCGCCGACGACCGCGTCCTGCCGCCCGACGCCGCGCCCCGGCAGACCCAGGACATCATCCGCCAGGGCTTCCCCGCCGAGGAGACGGACGCCGTCCAGATCGTCTCCGCCGGCGCGGCGGGCGGGGACGTGACCCGATACGCCGCCGCGCTGTCCCAGGTGCCGGGCGTCGCCCAGGTCGACTCCGCCGCCGGGATCTTCGCGGGCGGGCAGCGGGCGGGGGACGGCGACGTGTCCCGGTTCGCCGGGGAAGGGACCTGGCTGTCCGTGGTGCCCTCCGCCGAGGCGCTGGCCGACGACCCCGTCCGGCTGGTCGAGGCGGTGCGCGCGGTGCCGCCGCCGTTCGAGGTGCTGGTCGGCGGCTATCCGGCCGAGCTGGCCGACTACCGCGCCTCCGTGGTCGACCGGCTGCCGCTGCTGCTCGCGCTCATGCTCGGCGTGACGTTCGCCGTGCTGCTCGCCATGACCCGCAGCGTCCTGCTGCCCGTCAAGGCGACGCTGCTCAACGTGCTGAGCCTGGGTGTCATGTTCGGCGCCCTGGTCTGGGTCTTCCAGGAGGGCAACCTGTCGGGGGTGCTCGGGTTCACGCCGACCGGCTCGCTCGACCCGAGCATCCCCATCCTCATGCTCTGCGTGGCGTACGGGCTGTCGATGGACTACGAGGTGTTCCTCCTGTCGCGGATCAAGGAGGAGTACGACAGGACCGGCGACACCGAGCGGGCGGTGGCGTCCGGGCTGCAGGGCGGCGCCCCTCTGATCACCGCCGCCGGCGGCATCCTGGCGCTCACGTTCGCCGCCTACGCCACGGCCTCGGTCTCGTTCGTGCAGATGCTGGGCGTCGGCATGGCGGTCGTGGTGCTGGTGGACGCGACCTTGATCAGGGCGGTGCTGGTGCCGAGCCTGATGCGGCTGGCGGGCCCGCTCAACTGGTGGCCGCGAGGTCGAGCGACCACATCTCCTCGTTGAGCTCGATCCCGTTCTCCATCCCCTTCTCCTGGGAGTCGAGCCGGAACCCGGCGGCCTCGTAGACGCGCCGCGCGCTGGTCAGGCAGTCGCGGGTCCACAGCACCAGCCGCTCGCACCCGTCGGCCTTGGCGTGCCGCACGCACTCGTCCACCAGCCGCCGGCCCAGGCCCAGGCCGCGCGCGGACGGCTCCACCAGCAGCAGCCTGAGCTGCCCCGTGGTGTCGTCCTTGCGCATGTAGAAGACGGAGCCGGCGGGCCGGCCGCCGACCTCGGCGATCCAGGCCGTGTCGCGCGACGGGTCGAAGGCGGCGACGATCCGCGCCACCAACAGCTCGAAATCCCTGCCCCAGCCGTACTCCCTGGCGTAGAGCACGCCGTGCCGGTGGACCACCCAGCTCAGGTCGCCGTCGCGGAGCGGCCTGATCAGGCAGGACTCCGGCCCGGCGGGCGGGTCGAGCACGTCCCTGATCGCGCGCATGCCGGTGACCAGGCGCTCCCTGGCGTCCTCCGGCAATCCGGCGAGCAGGCGCTCGATGTCCTCGTTCGAGGCCTGGTCGAGCGTCTCGAACGCCTTCCGCCCCGCCGGGCTGAGCCGTACCACGTGTTTGCGCGCGTCGGCGGCCGAGCGCTCCCTGACGATCAGCCCGTCGCCGTCGAACCTGGCCAGGATCCGGCTCAGGTAGCCCGCGTCCAGGTCGAGCAGCGCCCGCAGCTCGCCGGTCCCGATCGAGTCCGCGTGCGCGACCTCGAACAGCACTCTGCCCTCGGTGAGCGAGTACGGCAGGTGGTGCATGCCGGCCTGCAGCACTCCGATGACCTTGGTGTAGAAGCGGTTGAAGGCCCGGACCTCAGAGACCCTTGCCTCTGTCAACGAATTCATTGCCTCAGTCAACCATGAGAGGATGGCCGTGTGAAGAGGCACCTTTACATAGGCGGCTACGGCCCCGGCATCATCGAGCCCGGAGGCGAGCTGACCCGCCTCGCCGCCCCCTCCTTCCTGGCGCGCCATCCCTCGCTTCCCGTGATCTACGCGGTGGGCGAGCTGGCCCAGGGCTGGATCACCGCCTTCGGCGCCGGAGGGCGCAGGCTGTCGCCGTGGGACGAGCGTTCCAGCGGGGGAGACAGCCCGTGCCACCTGGCCGTCCACCCGTCCGGGGAGCTCCTCGCGGTGGCCAACTACGGCGACGGCGCCGCCGCCCTCCACCGGCTCGACTCGCGCGGCGTGTTCGACGGCGACCCGATCGTGCTCCGCCACCACGGCTCCGGGCCCCACCCCGAGCGCCAGCGGGGGCCGCACGCCCACCAGGCCGTCTTCCACGAGGACCTGCTGTACGTCTCCGACCTCGGCACCGACGAGATCCGCCGCTACACCCTGGAAGGGGAGGCGCTGGAGCCGATCACGCTGCCGCCCGGCACCGGCCCCCGCCACTTCGCCTTCGCCGGCTCGACCCTCTACGTCGCGGGCGAGCTCGACGGCACCGTCACCCGCCTGGCCGCCGGCGAGGACGGCATCCGGGTGCGCGCCTCCACCACCGTGACGGACAACGCCCCGTCCCACCTGGAGCTCGCCGGTGAGCTGGTCTACGTCGCCAACCGCGGCCCCGACACGATCTCCGTCCTGCGGGCCGACGACCTGTCGCAGGTGGCGGAGGTGCCGTCGGGCGGCGCGTGGCCGCGCCACTTCGCGATCGAGGGCGACCGCATGTACGTGGCCAACCAGCACTCGGGGAGCGTGGCGGAGTTCGCGCTCGCCGGCGGCGTCCCCGAGCCGACGGGCGAGGTGATCGAGGCCGAGGGCGCGTCCTGCGTGCTGCCCGCCTAGCCGGTCCCGCCTCTGATCACGAGCTCCGTCAGCATCCGCTTGAGCTGCTCCTCGGCGGCCTCCTTGGTCAGCCCGAGCCCGGCCAGCGCCTGCGCGGCCGGGTCCTCGTCCAGCGTGAGCAGGGCGAGCAGCAGGTGCTCGGTGCCGACGTAGTTGTGGCCGAGCCGCAGCGCCTCGCGCAGCGTCAGCTCCAGCGCCTTCCTGCCCTGCGCGGAGAACGGCGGCGTGGCCGGCGGGGCGTCGCCGCCCGGGCCGAGCGCGCTCTCCACCGCCTGCCTGACCTCGGCGAGCGGCGCGCCGAGCGTCACCATGGCCTTGGCCGCCAGCCCTTCGGGCTCGTGCAGCAGGCCGAGCACGAGGTGACCGGGGCCGATGTGGTCGTGCCCGAGGCGGCGCGCCTCCTCCTGTGACTTGACGATCACCACGCGGGCGCGGGCGGTGTAGCGCGCGTAGCTGCTCAGGTCCTCGGCGAGCGAGCCCTCCTTGGGCACGAACCGCTTCTGCGCCGCCTGCTTGGAGACGCCCATGCTGCGGCCGATGTCGGTCCAGGACGCGCCGGAGTGGCGGGCCCTGTCGACGAAGTGGCCGATCAGATGGTCGGCCACTTCGCCCAGGTGCTCGCCCAAGGTGACCGCGTCGGACAGCTCGCCGAGCGGGTCGCCATCGGGGTAGCGGCTCTTGATGACCTCGATGAGGTCGTCGAGACGAACGGTGTGTTCCATGCGTCAACCATAGGTTGACGACAGGCGACCGTCAACCCTTGGTTGACGCCATGGCCAGCTCCACCGCCTTCCGCCAGCGGTCGTACAGGGCGTCGTCCCGCCCGCCCGGCTCGAACCGGCGGTCGAGCTGCCAGGTCTTGCGCAGCTCTTCCCGCGATCCCCACACCCCGGCGCCCAGCCCGGCCAGGAACGCCGCGCCCAGCGCCGTCGTCTCCTGGATCACCGGCCGCTCCACCGGCGTGCCGAGCTGGTCGGCCTGGAACTGCATGAGCAGGTCGTTGCCGCTGGCCCCGCCGTCGGCCTTGAGCACCGGCGGCCGGCCCTCGGCCGACGCCTCCACCACGTCACGCACCTCGAACGCGATCGCCTCCAGTGTGGCCCGCACCAGGTGCGCCCGGGTGGTGCCGCGGGTGATGCCGGTGATGAGCCCGCGCGCCTCCGGATCCCAGTGCGGCGCGCCCAGCCCGGTCAGCGCGGGCACGAACACCACGCCGCCGCTGTCGGGCACCGTGCGCGCGATCGCCTCGGACTCCGGCGCGGTGCCGATCAGCCCGAGCCCGTCGCGCAGCCACTGGATGGCCGCCCCGGTCACGAACACCGACCCCTCCAGCGCGTAGGTCCGCTCTCCCGAGGGCGCCTGCCAGGCCACGGTGGTCAGCAGCCCCGACTCCGAGCGGACGATCTCCCCGCCGGTGTTGGTCAGGATGAACGAGCCCGTCCCGTAGGTGCACTTGACCTCACCCACCGCGTAACAGGTCTGCCCGAACAGCGCCGCCTGCTGGTCGCCCGCCACCCCGCTGATCGGCAGCTCCAGCCCGAGGAACGCGCCCGGATCCGTACGCCCGAGCTCCCCGAAGTTGGGCACCACCTCCGGCAGCGCCGACTCGGGCACCCCGAACAGCTCGCACAGCTCCGGCTCCCACGCGCCGGACTCCAGCCCGTACAGCAGCGTGCGCGAGGCGTTGGACGGGTCGGTCACGTGCCGCGCGCCCGCCGTGAGCCGGGCGATCAGGTAGGCGTCGACGGTGCCCACGACCACCCGCCCCGAGGTGACGCCCTCCCACACGGCCGGGTCGTTCTCGGCCAGCCAGGTGAGCTTGGAACCGGTGAAGTACGGGTCGAGGCGCAGCCCGGTCAGCTCGGCCACCCTCGGCTCGTGCCCGGCCGAGCGCAGCCGCTCGCAGATGCCGGCCGTGCGCCGGTCCTGCCACACGACGGCGCGGCGCGGCGCGGCCAGCGACCGGCGGTCCCACAGCACGGCCGTCTCACGCTGGTTGGTGATGCCGACGCAGGCCGGCGTCGCCGCCGCCCCGGCCAGGGCGGCGGCGCAGGCGCTCAGCGTGGCCTGCCAGATGTCCTCGGGGTTGTGCTCCACCCAGCCCGGCCGCGGGAAGTGCTGGGCGAACTCCTCGTACCCCCTCGACTCGATCCGGCCGTCCTCGGTCACGACGAGTGCCGTGACACCCGTCGTTCCCGCGTCGATGGCCAACACACTCACGAAATCGCCTCCTGAACCGGGTTTGGGCCGCTACGCTCGCGTTTGGTCTAGACCAATGCCCGCTATGACGGGCACAATGCGATTCTGGTCGTGAACCACATCGGGAGGAACCCGCCATGCGTATAGGAGTGCTCACCGGGGGCGGAGACTGCCCCGGGCTGAACGCCGTGATCAGGGGCGTAGTCCGCAAGGGGGTGAGCGTCTACGGGCATGAGTTCGTCGGCTTCCGCGACGGCTGGCGCGGCCCCCTGGAGGGCGAGACCATGCCGCTCGACATCCAGGCCGTCCGGGGCATCCTGCCGCGCGGCGGCACGATACTCGGCTCCTCCAGGACCAACCCGCTCAAGATCGAGGGCGGCGTCGACCGGATCAAGGAGAACCTGGCGGCCACCGGGGTCGACGCGCTGATCGCCATCGGCGGCGAGGACACCCTCGGCGTCGCCAAGCAGCTCTTCGACCGCGACGTCAGGGTCGTCGGCGTGCCCAAGACGATCGACAACGACCTGTCGGGCACCGACTACACCTTCGGCTTCGACACCGCCGTCAACATCGCCACCGAGGCGATCGACCGGCTCCACACCACCGCCGAGTCCCACCACCGGGCGCTCATCTGCGAGGTCATGGGCCGCCACGCCGGGTGGATAGCGCTGCACGCCGGCATGGCCGGCGGCGCCAACGTCATCCTCATCCCGGAGAAGCCGTTCGACATCGACCGCGTCTGCGAGTACGTCGAGTCCCGCTTCCGCACCCGCTACTCGCCGATAATCGTGGTCGCCGAGGGCGCCCACCCGATCGAGGGGCAGATGCAGCTGCAGGCCGGCGAACTGGACGCGTTCGGCCACGTCCGCCTGGGCGGCATCGGGGAGACGCTGGCCAAGGAGATCGAGAAGCGCACCGGCAAGGAGGCCCGCACGACCGTGCTCGGCCACATCCAGCGCGGCGGCACGCCCACCGCGTTCGACCGGGTGCTGGCCACGAGGTTCGGCCTGCAGGCGATCGACGCGGTGCACGACGGCGACTTCGGCAAGATGGTGGCGCTGCGCGGCACGGACATCGTCCGCATCGGGCTCGACGAGGCCACCGCCGAGCTCAAGACGGTCCCGGTCGAGCGTTACGCCGAGGCCGAGGTCTTCTTCGGCTGAGTGTCGCCGGGCTGTAAGTGACTTGCAAGCGGCCGGCCGTACCTTCTGGAGCAGCGGGGTTACCGCTACAACCCCCCTTCAGGGTACGGCTTGCGCCGCGGCGAGTCGGCGGCCCACCACGCGTCGCAAGCCGTACCTAGGAGATAGCTCAACCGCGGGGCGTGCCGAAGTAGTCCACATCCGGCGCGCCCTCGCCGTCGCGCGGGTGGGGGCCGGCCGCGCGGGTGAGGTACTCCTGCTCGTGGCGGAGCTCCCGCTCGCTGGGGGAGAGCATGACGGCCAGCAGCAGGCCCACCGTGACGACGGTGATGCCGACGAGCAGCGGCAGCAGGAAGTCGATGCCCGGCGTGCCTCCCACCGGCCCGGGCGTGTGGTGCGGCTCCACGGACATCCCCAGCATGCCGGTGTAGTGCATGCCCGACACCGCCACGCCCATGAGCAGGGCGGCGGCGCCGATCTTCAGCGCCCCGGTGACCCGACCGGCGAACCAGAGCGCCGCGGTGGCGGCGGCGACGGCGATGAGCACGGACAGGGCGACCGTGACCGGGTCGTAGGAGACGTGCGCGGACATCCGCATCGCGGCCATGCCCAGGTAGTGCATGCCGGCCACGCCGACGCCGGCCAGCACGCCGCCGCTCAGCAGGAACGCCGTCCGCTGCCTGCCGTGGTGGGCCAGGAACAGGCCGGCGCCGACGACCACGATGGCCAGCAGGGCGGACGCGGCGGTGAGCGGCACGTCGTACTGGATCACGGTGCCGGCGACCGAGAAGCCCATCATGGCGATGAAGTGCATGGTCCAGATGCCGGTGCCGCCGACGGCGACGGCCGCGCCGATCAGCCAGTAGGCGCTCTCGCGTCCTTCCGCGAGCCGTGCGCGGGAGCTGAGCAGCAGTCCGAGCATGCAGCCCAGGCTGGACATGGCGTAGGCGAGGACGGGCGTGAGCCCGCCGTGCGCGAAGTGGTCGATCGGCGACATATCCCGCCCCTTGGTTCGGTTGGCAGGAGTATGCGGGCGGGGTAGATGAAAGCGCAACTAACGATTTCGTGTCGGCCGAAAGGGTCCCCACCTGGGAGAGGGCCGGCAAAGGCGAGGCAAGCTCACGACGTTCGCGAGCGTCCCGCGCGGACTAAACTCGATGCCGCGAGGCGTTGTTTCTACCGCGCATCCCCTGTCTCCCCCGGAGGTTCCACCATGACGATGCCAGCCCTGGGCGAGCCGTGCGTTCTGCTCAAACTGGGCGAGATCGTCCTCAAGGGCAAGAACCGCGAGCTGTTCGAACGCCGGCTCATCGGCAACATCCGCCAGGCGCTCAAGGAGTTCGACCTCAAGGTCGACGTGCGCAGGCGCCACGGCGTCATCGCGATCTTCCTGCCCGAAGGCACCACCGCCGAGCAGGCGCATGCCGTGGCCGAGCGGGTCGCCGACGTGCCCGGCCTGGTGTGGATCCACCCCGCCTGGCGGGTCGCCAAGGACCCCGAGACCGTGCTCAAGGCCGGGCTCGCGCTGTTCGCCGAGCGCGAGGAGGTCAAGCGCAAGGCCAGCTTCGCGGTCCGCTCCCGCCGCCGCGACAAGCGCTTCCCGCTGCGCTCCAACGAGCTCGACCGGCTCGTCGGCGGCGCCATCAACGACGAGTACGGCCTGCCGGTCGACCTCAAGAACCCCGAGCTGACCCTCTTCGTCGAGGTCGACAGGGACGAGGTGTTCGTCTTCACCGGCGGCCTGCCCGGCCAGGGCGGGCTCCCGGTCGGCAGCAGCGGCCGGGCGCTGGTGCTCATGTCCGGAGGCATCGACTCGCCGGTGGCCGCCTACCGCATGATGCGGCGCGGGCTGCACGTCGACTTCCTCCACTTCTCCGGCATCCCGTTCACCACGTCCGAGTCCATCTACAAGGCCTACGCGCTGGTCAGGAAGCTCGACCGGTTCCAGGGCGGGGCGCGGCTCTGGGTGGTGCCGTTCGGCAAGGCCCAGCAGTCGATCCGCAACTCCGGCCAGGACCGGCTCGCCGTGATCGCCCAGCGGCGGCTGATGCTCAAGACGGCCGAGGAGGTCGCCCACCGCATCCGCGCCGGGGCCCTGATCACCGGCGACGCGCTCGGTCAGGTGTCCTCCCAGACGCTGGCCAACATCACCGCCCAGGACCACGCCGTCGACCTGCCGATCCTGCGTCCCCTGGTGGGCTGGGACAAGACCGAGATCATGGCCGAGGCCCGGCGCATCGGCACGCTGGAGATCTCCGAGCTGCCCGACGAGGACTGCTGCTCGCTCCTGGCGCCGCGCCGCGCCGAGACCCGCGCCAAGATCGAGGATCTCAAGCAGATCGAGAAGCGCCTCGACGCCGAGGAGCTGGCCGTCCAGCTCGCCGACTCCATCCAGGAATACAAGCTCTGACATCGGCGGGGCCCGTGGCGGGCCCCGCCGGGGTCTCAGACCGTCAGCGCGGCGGCGGCCGTCTTGCCCAGCAGCGGCGGGAAGTCGCGCATCACCTGGGCCAGCTCGCCCAGGTCGGTGTCGACCAGCGCCTGCGGCCCGTCACACAGCGCCTGCTCCGGCCGCGGGTGCACGTCGATGATCACCCCGTCGGCGCCGGCCGCGATGGCCGCCCTGCTCAGCGGCAGCACCAGGTCGCGCCGGCCGCCCGAGTGGGACGGGTCCACGATCACCGGCAGGTGCGACAGGCGCTGCGCCACCGGCACCGCCGACACGTCCAGCGTGTTGCGGGTGGCGGTCTCGAAGGTCCTGATGCCCCGCTCGCACAGCACCACGTCCAGGTTGCCGCGCTGCGCGATGTACTCGGCCGCCATCAGCCACTCCTCCATGGTGCTGCTCATGCCGCGCTTGAGCAGCACCGGCTTCCCGGCCGCGCCGACCGCCTGCAGCAGCCCGAAGTTCTGCGCGTTGCGGGTGCCGACCTGCAGCATGTCCACGTACGAGGCCACCAGCGGCACGTCCTGGGCCTCCACCACCTCGGTCACGATCGGCAGCCCGGTCCGCTCGCGCACGTCGGCCAGGATGCGCAGCCCCGCCTCACCCAGCCCCTGGAACGCGTAGGGCGAGGTGCGCGGCTTGTAGGCGCCGCCGCGCAGCAGCGTCGCCCCGGCGGCCTGGGCCATCCTGGCCGCGTCCAGCGTCTGCTCCGGCGTCTCCACCGCGCACGGCCCGGCGATCAGTGTCACCGTGCCCGGCCCGATCGGCACCCCGCTCACGTGGACCGTCGAGCGTTCGGGATGGTTCTCCCTGCTGACCAGCTTGTACGGGGTCGAGACGCGCATCACGTCGCGCACCCCCGCCATGCCGCGCAGGCTGGCGGCGTCGAGCTGGGTCACGTCGCCCACCAGGCCGACGATCGTGCGCTGCACCCCCTTGCTCACGAACGCCTCCACACCGGCCGACTGCACGACGCCGACGACGGTCGCCACGTTCGCGGAGGTGGCCTCCGGGCCCATCACGATGACCATGTGTACTCCTTCGGGAAACGCAGAAGGCCCCGGGTCCTGTCGGACCCGGGGCCTTCGTGCTCGCCTATGTCTGCTAGCGCAGCGCTAGGTGGCGAACGGTCCGACCGATGGGTCCGTCGCCATACCAAAACAGGAACGCGGTGCGCATAGTGCCGCAATAGTACCCCACCTCGACCCGCTGCCGAGCCGCACACCGACCGGTGGGAGGATGGCACCCGACCGCGATACCGGTGAGGGGAGCAGTAATCGTGGAGGAGACGCGCCTGCCGCCAGGCCAGTACGTCCCCCGCGGCCTACCTGTGATCCACTACGGCCGGGTGCCCCCGTTCAAGCCGGAGTCGTGGGACTTCCAGGTGTTCGGCGCCACCGCCTCGGGCGAGGAGCGCCGCTTCGGCTGGGAGGAGTTCGCCGGCCTGCCCCGCGTGACCCGGGTCGCCGACTTCCACTGTGTGACCAAGTTCTCCGTGCCGGGCCTGGAGTGGAGCGGCGTGCCGCCGGCCGCCCTCGCCGCGGCCGTGCCGCCCGACCCGGGCGTGCGCCACGTGATGATCTGGGCCGAGTACGGCTACAGCGCCAACCTCCGGTGGTCCGACTTCACCGCGCCCGCCACGCTCTTCGCCACCGAGCTGGCCGAGAAGCCGCTCTCCGCCGAGCACGGCGCGCCCGTCCGCCTCGTGGTGCCCCATCTCTACGGGTGGAAGAGCGTCAAGTGGGTGCGCGCGATCGAGTATCTCCTGGAGGACCGCCGGGGCTTCTGGGAGGAACGCGGCTACCACAACGTCGCCGACCCCTGGCGCGAACAGCGCTACTCCTACCAGGAGGATCCGGGCGACGGCCCCCCATGAGGTGACCTGCGGGTTTCCGCCCACGCCTGGGTGGTTGTTGGCTACGGTTGCCCGCATGCTGACCACCGCCTGCGTGGTGCTCCCCTGTCTCGCCTTCATCCTCGGCCACACCCTTGCCCGGCGCCGCGCCGTGCCCGAACGCCGCCCGGACCGGGAGGCGACCTTCACGACCCTGCACCTCGCCGCCCTGGCGGCCCCCGCCCTGCGGGCCGGGCTCAACCGCGACTCCGCGCGCAGGGCCGTACGCCATCTGCACGCCCTGCTCGGCACGTACGCGGTCGCGATCACCTCCACCGAGGCCGCGCTGGCGTGGGACGGCCCCTGCACCGACGAGGTCCTCACCTACGCCAGGTCGGCGCTCGCCTCGGGGCGGGCGCAGGTGTTCGCCGGCGAGCCGTACGGCGCGGTCGTGGTGCCGCTGACCGTCGACGGCAGGATCGTCGGGACGCTGGCGGCCTTCGACGACGAGCTCAGCGCCGGTCTGGTGCGCACCGTCGGCGAGGTCGGCCGATGGATGTCGGGCCAGCTGGAGCTGGCCGAGCTGGACTCCTCACGGCGGCGCGCGCTGGAGGCCGACAGGCGGGCGCTGCGCGCGCAGATCTCGCCGCACTTCGTCTACAACGCGCTCACCACCATCGCCTCGTTCGTCCGCACCGACCCCAAGCGCGCCCGGGAGCTGCTGCTCGACTTCGCGGACTTCGCCCGGTACGCGCTGCGCCGGGCGCACGACTTCACCACCCTCGCCGACGAGCTCACCTGCGTCGACCGCTACCTGCTCCTGGAACGTGCCAGGTTCGGCGACAAGCTGCGCTTCAGCCTCCAGGTGGCGCCCGAGGTGCTGCCCGTGCCCGTCCCGTTCCTGTGCCTGCAGCCGCTGGTCGAGAACGCCATCAAGCACGGCATGCGGGGCCGCGCCGGCGAGGTGCGGATCGTCGCCCGCGACGCCGGGCCGGAGGCGCACATCACGGTCGAGGACGACGGCGCCGGGATGGACCCCGAATGCGCCAGGCGCGTCCTGGACGACGACCCCGGCCGCGAGGGCACCGGCATCGGCCTGGCCAACGTGGACCTGCGCCTGCGCCAGATCTACGGCGACGGCTACGGGCTGGTGGTCGAGACGGCGCTGGGCGCGGGCACGAAAGTGCGGCTGCGGGTGCCCAAAGCACAGTTGACCTCTCTGTGACGTCATTGTGACACAGCGTGTTCTTGGGCCTTGTGGGGCTGGCGTTTCTGGTGCAGCGTAGTGACATGCTTCGTGTTCTGGCCGTCGACGACGAGGTGCCCGCGCTGGAGGAGCTCGCCTACCTGCTGCGCCAGGACAGCCGCGTCGAGCAGGTGCTGACCGCCTCCGACGGGGTCGCGGCGCTGCAGGACATGGTCCAGATGGTGGCCTCGGGCGAGCGGCTCGACGCCGTGTTCCTCGACATCCGCATGCCCGGCCTCGACGGCCTCGACCTGGCCCGGCTGGTCGGCGGCTTCCCCAGCCCGCCGAAGCTGGTGTTCGTCACCGCCCACGACGAGTGCGCGGTGCAGGCCTTCGAGCTGGAGGCCGTCGACTACCTCCTCAAGCCCGTCAGGGCGGAGCGGCTGTCGGAGGCGGTGCGCAGGCTGGAGGTCTCCTCCTCGCCGCCCGCCGACCCCTGCCACGACGACGTGATCCCGGTCGAGCTGGGCGGCCGCACCCGGTTCGTGCCGCAGCAGGCGGTGCGCTTCGCCGAGGCGCAGGGCGACTACGTGCGCCTGCACACCGTGGACGGCAGCTACCTCGTCCGCATGTCCCTGGCGGCGCTGGAGCGCCGCTGGGCGGACGCCGGGTTCATCCGGGTCCACCGCAGCACACTGGTATCCAGCCGCCACGTGAGCGAGCTCAGGTTCGAGGGCGGCCGCGTCACCTTGACCGTCGGCACCGAGACCCTCCAGGTCAGCCGCAGGCACAGCAGGCAGGTCCGCGAGCAGCTGGTCCGCCAGCACCGCGGCGTCATGTCCTGACCCCCGCTCGTCCCCGGGCGGGCGTGAACGAGGAGCCGCCGCACACCCGTCCGCCGGGCTGCCGGGGTCCGTTGACGATCGTGATTTCCCAGGTCACACGGCCTCGCGCGGCCTCATCGCGGATCCACCGGGAACCCCAGGGGAGACCCGGGGCGGGCACGGAGCGACCGCTCGACGCGCCCCGGTGACCGCTCGTCGTGCGCGCACTCTCCGCACATCGATGGCTACACGCCGTTCAGCGAGCTGTCAGCCAAGGGGGTTTCCCCAGGTAGATCACGACCGTAGTGTTTCGGCATCGGAGCCACCCGGCGCATCTGGGGGGACGAGCCGGAAGGCTCACCGCATGTGCCGGATCCATGGTGACCAGCAGGTCACCTCGGCTGTCGGGCCCTCAACCGGGGGGTTGGGCCCGCCGGCCGGACACGTGCAGGGGCGCCCGCCGGGGCCGCGGCCAGACCGCGATCCGGCCACACGGGGGCGGCCGGATCCCACCGGCGGGCGCCCCTTGCACGTAAGACGCCCCTCGTCAGCCCTCGTCGCGCAGGCGCTTCAGAGTGGCGATGTCCTCGCGGTGCTTGTCGGCCTTGCCGGGGGTCTCGATGCACAGGGGCACGCCCGCGGCCGCCGGATGACGCATCAGCTCGGCGAAGGGGCGGGTGCCGATGTGGCCCGCGCCGATGTTCTCGTGACGGTCCTTCTTGGCGCCGCACACGTCCTTGGAGTCGTTGGCGTGGACGAGCTTCAGCCGGCCGGGCGCGATCTTGTGGAGCAGGTCGAGCGTGGCGCCGACGCCGCCCTCCGCGGCCAGGTCGTGGCCGGCGGCGAAGGCGTGGCAGGTGTCGAGGCAGACGCCGGCCCTCGGATGCCAGTCGAGCGCCGCCAGGTAGGGCTCCAGGTCGTCGACCGTGGCGCAGAGCATCGCACCCTGCCCCGCCATCGGCTCCAGCAGCAGGTCGGGCCCGCCGTCGGGGATCTCGTCGAGCAGCGGCAGCAGGTGCTCGCGGAGCTGGCGCATCGCGTCGTCGCGCGGCTGCGACACCGCCGACCCGGTGTGCACCACGACGCCCTTGGCCCCGATGTCGGCGCCGCGCCGCAGCGTGTGGCGGACCACCGCCACCGAGTTGGCCAGCGTCTCGACGCTGGGCGAGCCGAAGTTGGCCAGATACGGGACGTGGACGAAGGTCTCGACACCGGACTCGGCGAGCGCCGCGTCCTGGTCGGGCTTGCCGGGATTGAGCGCCCAGCCGCGCGGGTTGGTGACGAAAACCTGGATCATCTCGGCGCCGATGTCGGCCATGTAGGCGAGGCCGCCCTTGGCCAGGCCGCCGGTGACGAGCACGTGGCCGCCGATGAGAGAGCGTGAGGTCATGATGACCCCCAGTCTACGGGCGGGGGGAGTCCGCGCTGGTCAGCGGCCAGGAGCCCGCCGGGGTTGGAGCATGACACGAAAAGTCTTGGCCAACCCGGGCGCCGGTTCGGAGTTCTCGCGGATGGACCGGGCACGACCGGCGTGTGTGTACTCGTCTCATGCCGCACACGCCCGCGGGTCTGGCCGCCTTCAACGCCCTGGACCGGGAGGGCGCGGAGAAGGAGCTGCTCGCCTGCTGCGCCTCCCGCGCCTTCGCCCGGGAGGTCGCCGCGGGCCGCCCGTACCCGGACCAGGACAGGCTGGCCGACGCCGCCGGGCGGGCCGTGCTGGCGCTCGGCTGGCCCGACGTGCTGGAGGCGCTGGGCGCGCACCCGCGCATCGGCGAGCGGCCGGCCGGCGACTCGCGCGAGGCCGCCTGGTCCCGCCGCGAGCAGGCCGGGGTCGAGGACGGGCTGCGCGCCGCGCTCGCCGAGGGCAACCGCGCCTACGAGGACCGTTTCGGGCACGTCTACCTCGTCTGCGCCACCGGCCTGACCGGCGCCGAGATGCTCCGGCTGTTGCGCGAGCGCCTCGGCCACGACGAGGAGACCGAGCGCCGCGTCGTACGGGAGGAACTCGCGAAGATCACCCGGCTGCGGGCCGGCAAGCTGGCGGAGGGCGTCCGATGAGCTTCTCGACGCACGTGCTCGACGCGACGACCGGCCGGCCGGCGGCCGGTATGCGCGTACGGCTGGAGCACGAGGGCGCGGTCGTGGCCGAGGGCGTCACCGACGCCGACGGCCGGATCAAGGGCTGGCAGCCGGGGGCCGGGGTGCACCGGGTGGTGTTCGACACCGGCGCGCACCTGGCCGACACCTTCTACCCGGAGGTCGTCATCACCTTCACCGTGGCCGACCCCGGTGACCACTACCACGTGCCGCTCCTGCTCAGCCCGTACGCGTACTCGACCTACCGAGGGAGCTAGATGGCGATCGTTCTCGGACCCAACCGCTACGGCAAGGCGGAGACCAGGCTGGTGCGGGTCGTCAGGGACGGCGGCGTCCACCACGTCAAGGACGTCAACGTCAGCACCTCGCTGTCCGGCGCCATGAGCGAGGCGCACCTCACCGGCGACAACGCCGCCGTGCTGCCGACCGACACGCAGAAGAACACCGCGTACGCCCTGGCCCGCGAGCACGGCGTCGGCCAGATCGAGGACTTCGCCCTGCTGCTGGCCCGCCACTTCACCGGGCACGACACGATCCACCACGCCAGGGTCGCGGTCGAGGAGTACGGGTGGAACCGGATCGGCGACACCGGCCACTCCTTCGCCCGCGACGGCGGCGAGGTGCGCACCTGCGTGGCGCACCACGACCGCGACGGCCGCGCCAGCGTGGTGTCCGGGCTGACCGGGCTGGTGGTGATGAACACGACCGGCTCGGAGTTCCACGGCTTCCTCACCGACCCCTACACCACGCTGGAGCCGGCCACCGACCGCATCCTCGCCACCGCCGTGGACGCCCGCTGGCGGCACGCGGGCACGAGCGCCGACTTCGCCGCGTCCTTCGCGCTCGTGCGCGGCCGCCTGCTGGAGGCGTTCGCCGGCACGCACAGCCTGTCGTTGCAGCAGACCCTGTACGCGATGGGGGAGTGGGTGCTGGCCGCCTGCCCGGACATCTGCGAGATCAGGCTCACCCTGCCGAACAGGCACCACTTCCCCGTCGACCTGGCCCCGTTCGGGCTGGACAACGAGAACGAGATCTTCTACGCGGCCGACCGGCCCTACGGCCTGATCGAAGGCACGGTGCTGCGCGACGACGCGCCCGGCGCCGGATTCGCCTGGGAGTGAGAGCGATGGAATTCCTGCGCCCCACCACGTGGGCCGAGGCGCTGGCCGCCAAGGCGGACCAGCCGGACGCGGTGCCCATCCAGGGCGGCACCGACGTCATGGTGGAGATCAACTTCTCCGTGCGCCGCCCGCCGGCCCTGCTCGACCTCACCGCCGTGCCCGAGCTGGCCACCTGGTCCCTGGACGGGGGCCGGTACCGGATCGGCGCCGCCGTCCCGTACAGCGTGATCATCGGCGAGCTCGGCGGCGCGCTGCCGGGGCTCGCGCAGGCGGCGCGGACGGTCGGCTCGCCGCAGATCCGCAACCGGGGGTCGGTCGGCGGGAACCTCGGCGCGGCCTCGCCGGCGGGCGACAGCCACCCGCCGCTGCTCGCCGCGGGCGCCGCCGTCGAGGTGGAGTCGCGCGAGCGCGGCGTCAGGATGATCCCCGCCGACGCGTTCTACCTGGGCGTCAAGCGCTCCGCGCTGCTCCAGGACGAGCTGATCAGGGCCGTGCACGTCGAGCCCGCGGCCGGGCCGCAGTACTTCTCCAAGGTCGGCACCCGCAACGCCATGGTGATCGCCGTCTGCTCGTTCGCCGTCGCGCTGCACCCGGACGAGCGGCGCGTCGGCACCGGGCTCGGCTCGGCCGCGCCCACCCCGCGCCGGGCGCGGGAGGCGGAGGAGTTCCTGGCCGCCGAGCTCGACTGGTCGGCGCCGCTCCAGCCGGCGCTGCTGGCGCGGTTCGGCGAGCTGTGCGCGGGCGCCGCCGCGCCGATCGACGACGTGCGCGGCACCGCCGGCTACCGCCGGCACGCCATCGCGGTGCTGGCCCGCCGCACGCTCACTTGGGCGTGGCACGACCATCTGGAGAGGAGGGCGGCCTGATGAGGGTGACGTTCACGGTCAACGGCCGCGAGGAGACGGCCGAGGACGTGTGGGAGGGCGAGAGCCTGCTGTACGTGCTGCGCGAGCGGCTCGGCCTGCCCGGCTCCAAGAACGCCTGCGAGCAGGGCGAGTGCGGCTCCTGCACGGTCTACCTCGACGACGCGCCGGTGTGCGCCTGCCTGGTCGCCGCGGGTCAGGCCCAGGGCCGCCGGGTCCGTACCGTCGAGGGCCTGGCCGAGCGGGGGCTCGACCCGGTGCAGGAGGCGTTCGTGGAGACCGGCGCGGTGCAGTGCGGCTTCTGCACGCCCGGCCTCGTCGTGCAGGCCCACGACCTGCTCGAACGCGTCGAGCGGCCGTCCGACGCGGAGATCCGCGAGGCGCTGGCCGGCAACCTGTGCCGGTGCACCGGCTACGAGAAGATCCTCGACGCCGTCCGGCTGGCGGCCGAGCGCAAGGCGGCGGCCCGGTGAGCATCCTCATCGAGAACGCGTACGTCGCCCCCGTCGCCGGCCAGGAGATCGAGCGCGGCTGGATCCTCGTCGACGGCGACCGGATCACCGCGCTCGGCCCCATGGACCGGCCGCCCGCCGCCGACGGCGCGACCAGGATCGACGCCACCGGCTGCCTGGCCACCCCCGGCCTGGTCAACACCCACCACCACCTCTACCAGTGGGCCTCACAGGGGCTCGCCCAGGACGCCACCCTGTTCGAGTGGCTGGTGGCGCTCTACCAGGTGTGGGCCGCGATGGACGCCGAGGTCGTCAAGGGCGCCGCCGGGGCCGGGCTCGGCTATCTCGCGCTGTCCGGCTGCACCACCTCCAGCGACCACCACTACGTCTTCCCCAAGGGCCGCGGCGACCTGCTCGCCGCTGAGATCGAGGCCGCCCGCGAGCTGGGCATCCGCTTCCACCCGGCCCGCGGCTCCATGGACCGCGGCCAGTCGCGGGGCGGGCTGCCGCCGGACGTGGTCGTGGAGGAGCTGGACGAGATCCTCGCCGCCACCGCCGACGCCGTGGACGCCTACCACGACCCGTCCCCGTCCTCGATGCTGCGGATCGCGGTCGCGCCCTGCTCGCCGTTCTCCGTCAGCGGCGAGCTGATGACCGAGGCCGCCAGGCTCGCCCGCGACAAGGGCGTGCGGCTGCACACCCACCTGGCCGAGACGCTCGACGAGGAGGAGCACTGCCTGGCCCAGCTCGGCATGCGCCCGGTCGACTACATGGACAAGCTCGGCTGGCTCGGCGCCGACGTGTGGGTGGCGCACGCCGTGCACCTCAGCGACGCCGACATCGCCAAGCTCGCCGCCACCGGCACCGGCTCCGCCCACTGCCCGTCGTCCAACGGCCGGCTCGGCGCCGGCATCGCCCGCGTGTCGGAGATGCTGCGGCGCGGCGCCAACGTCGGGCTCGGCGTCGACGGCAGCGCCTCGTCGGAGCTGACCGGCCTGGCCGGGGAGATGCGCCAGGCGCTGCTCTTCCAGCGGGCCCGCTACGGCCCCGCGGCGCTCACCGCCCGGCAGGCGCTGGAGATCGCCACCCTCGGCGGCGCCCGCAACCTCGGCCGCCAGGACGAGCTCGGCACGCTGGAGCCCGGCAAGCTCGCCGACCTGGCGCTGTGGCGGGTGGACGGGCCGTTCACCGCCGCCGTGGCCGACCCGGTCTGCGCGCTCGTCTTCGGCCCGCAGCCGCCGCTGGCCCGGCTGTTGGTCGGCGGGCGGACCGTGGTCGAGGACGGCGAGCTGCGCACCGTCCCGCACGACGCCACCGGCCGGGCCGGCGCCGACGCCCACCGCCGGCTGCTGCGGATGGCGCGCGAGCAGGGCTTCGCCGCCTCGCGTGAGCTCCCGGACGCGCGGATGTGATGATGGTGGATCTCGCCGCCATGTCGCCCAAGACAGGAGTTCCCCAGTGGTCCAGCACGTCCTCGTCGCCCCGGACAAGTTCAAGGGATCGCTGACCGCGGCCGAGGTGGCCGCGACCGTCGCCGCCGCTCTCGGCGTCCCCGCCGTCGAGCTGCCCGTCGCCGACGGCGGTGACGGCACCGTCGACGCCGCCGTGGCCGCCGGGTTCGACCGCGTGACCGTACGGGTGACCGGGCCCACCGGCGAGCCCGTCGACGCCTCGTACGCCAGGCGCGGCGAGACCGCCGTCGTCGAGCTCGCCGAGGCGTCCGGCCTGCGCCGCCTCCCGGCGGGGCCCGAGCCGCTCACCGCCACCAGCCACGGCACCGGCGAGCTGATCGCCGACGCCGTCAAGCAGGGCGCCACCCGGGTCGTGCTCGGCCTCGGCGGCAGCGCCTGCACCGACGGCGGCGCGGGCATGGTCCAGGCGCTCGGCGCGCGCCTCCTCGACGCCGGTGGCCGCGAGCTGCCGCGCGGCGGCGCCGCCCTGCGCGACCTCGACCGCGTCGACGTCTCCGGCTTCCTCGACGTCTCCGGCGTCACCTTCGTGGTGGCGAGCGACGTCGACAACCCGCTGCTCGGCCCGCACGGCGCCGCCGCCGTCTACGGGCCGCAGAAGGGCGCCACCCCCGAGCAGGTCAAGCTGCTCGACGCCGCGCTCGGCCGGCTCGCCGCCGTCGCCACCCGCACCCACGGCCTGGCGGGGGCCGTCGAGCACGACGACACGCCGCGCGCCATGGGCGTCGCGGGAGCGCCCGGCGCGGGCGCGGCCGGCGGCGTCGGCTTCGCCGCGCTCGCCTTCCTGCACGCCGACATCCGGCCCGGCATCGACTACCTGCTCGACCTGCTCGGCTTCCACCAGCACGTCAAGGGCGCCCGGCTGGTGATCACCGGCGAGGGGTCGCTCGACGAGCAGACCCTGCGCGGCAAGGCCCCCGCCGGCGTCGCCCGCGCCGCCGCCGCGGCGGGCGTCCCCGTCGTGGCCGTCTGCGGCCGCCGCACCCTCACCGACGAGCAGCTGCGCGAGGCCGGCATCGAGGCCGCGTACGCGCTCGCCGACCTGGAGCCCGACCTCGGCCGCTCCATGGCCGAGGCCCGCCCGCTCCTCGGACGCCTCGCGGCCCGGCTGGCCGCCGACCGGCTCACCTGAGGCGGGCCCGGCAGGAGGGCGCGTCCAGGGAGCCCAGAACGAGCAGCGAACGAGCGCTGAAGGAGCACGCCCGTGTACGACCTCGTGGTCCGATCACGCAGGACCGTCACCCCGGACGGCGAACGGCCGCTCGCCGTCGCCGTCCGCGACGGCCGGATCGCGTCCCTGCACGACCACGCCGCCCCGCTGGACGCCGCCGAGGACGTCGACCTGCGCGACCTCGCCCTGCTGCCCGGCCTCGTCGACACCCACGTGCACGTCAACGAGCCCGGCCGCACCCACTGGGAGGGGTTCGCCACCGCCACCAGGGCCGCGGCGGCCGGCGGCGTCACCACGATCGTCGACATGCCGCTCAACGCGCTCCCGCCCACCGTCAGCGTCGCCGCGCTGGAGGCCAAGCTGGCCGCCGCCGGCGGGCGATGTCACGTCGACGTCGGCTTCTGGGGCGGCGCCGTGCCCGGCAACCTCAAGGAGCTCCGGCCGCTGCACGACCGGGGCGTGCGCGGGTTCAAGTGCTTCATGTCGCCGTCCGGCGTGGACGAGTTCCCCGAGCTCGGCCTCGGGGAGATCCGGCAGATCATGACCGAGCTGGCCGGGTTCGGCGGGCTGCTGGTCGTGCACGCGGAGGACCCCGCCCTGCTGACCGGCTGCGCCGGGCCCGGCTACGCCGCGTTCCTGGACTCCCGGCCGGAAGCGGCCGAGCGCAGTGCCGTCGAACAGGTCGTCCGGCTCGCCCGCGAGACCGGCGCCCGCGCGCACATCCTGCACGTCTCCGGCGCCGGCTGCCTCGACGTGCTGGAGGCCGCGCGGGCCGAGGGCCTCCCGGTCACCGGCGAGACCTGCCCCCACTACCTGACCCTCACCGCCGAGGACGTGCCCGACGGCGACACGGCCTACAAGTGCTGCCCGCCCATCCGCTCCGCCGCCAACCGCGACCGGCTCTGGGACGGCCTCGCCCGGGGCGTGCTCGACTGCGTCGTCACCGATCACTCGCCGTCCACGGCCGACCTCAAGGTGCCCGACTTCGCCGCCGCCTGGGGCGGCGTCTCCTCACTCCAGCTCGGGCTGCGCGCCGTCTGGACCGAGGCATCCCGGCGCGGGCACGGACTCGGCGACGTCGTGCGCTGGATGTCGGCCGCCCCCGCCCGGCTGGCCGGGCTGCGCGGCAAGGGCGGCATCGAGCCCGGCAACGACGCCGACCTGGTGGCCTTCGACCCCGACTCCGCCGAACCCGTCGACGCCCGGCGGCTGCACCACAAGAACCCCGTCACCCCGTACCAGGGACGCCGCCTCAAGGGCGCCGTGCTCACCACCTGGCTGCGGGGCAGGCCCGCCGACGACGTCCCGCACGGGACCTTCCTGCTGGGAGCGTAGATGCGCGACTTCACCCGCCTGCCCGACCTCGCGCTGCGCCACCACGGCGGGTCCGTGATCGCCGCCAGCGACGAGTCGTTCGCCGGGAAGGAGAACCTCATCCGGCCCGGCAAGCCCGCCTTCCAGCCCGCGACGTTCGCCGGCACGGGCCAGGTCTACGACGGCTGGGAGACCCGCCGCCGCCGCGGCCCCGGCCACGACTGGGCGATCGTCCGCCTCGGCCTGCCCGGCGTGATCCGCGGCGTGGTCGTCGACACCGCCTGGTTCACCGGCAACCACCCGGCGCACGCCGCCGTCGAGGCCGCCCACGTGCCCGGCCACCCGTCCGCGGCCGAGGTGGAACGGGCCGGCTGGGTCACCATCGTGCCCATGAGCCCGCTCAAGGGCGACAGGGAGCACCCCTTCGAGGTGGCCGACGAGAGCCGCTACACCCACGTACGGCTGAACATGTATCCCGACGGCGGCATCGCCCGGCTGCGCGTGCACGGCGAGGCCCGCCCCGACCTGTCCGTGTGGGACGGGCTCGGCCTCGACCTCGCCGCGCTGGAGAACGGCGGGCTGGTCACCGCCTGCTCCGACGAGTTCTACTCCTCACCCGGCAACGTCATCGCCCCCGGCACGGCCCGCAACCAGGCCGAGGGCTGGGAGACCGCGCGCCGCCGCGACGGCGGCAACGACTGGCTCGTCATCCGCCTGGCCGGACGCGGCCGCGTCAGCCTCGCCGAGATCGACACCACGAACCTGGTCTTCAACGCGCCCGCCGCCGTGACGCTCACCGGCCTCGACGGCGACCGCGAGGTCCCGCTGCTGCCCGGGACACCGCTCCGGCCCGACACGCCGCACCGCTTCCGGCTCGGCCAGCACGACCCCGTCGACCACGTACGCGTCGACATCCACCCCGACGGCGGCCTGGCCCGCGTGCGGCTCTGGGGCCACCTGGCCTAGTGCCAGAGGTGGACCTCCGCGCCCGGCGGCCGCTCGGAGTTGGGCCCCGGGCGCTGGAACCGCACCACGCCGCTGTTGGACAGGTTGTGCACCCGCACCCGGAAGCCCTGCGCCTGCAGCTCGTTCTTGGCGTCGTTGATGCCCTTGCCCATCACGCCCGGCATGATCCGGAACTCCTGGTCGTCGCGGGCCTCGTTGTCGCCCCGGAACCAGTGCCAGAAGTCGGTCTCGCAGCGCGCCACCGTGACCATCGCCGGGATGCCCTGGTCGACCTCGGACTTGGGCTTCGGCGACTGCGCGATCACGGTGCACGGCTCGGCGTCGTCGTCGACCTCGTTGACCTGCACCTGGAAGCCCTGCTGCGTCAGGAACGCGGCCGCCTCGTCCTTCGGCATGCCGGACACGTCGGGCATGACCAGGCCGGCGCTCACGTAGATGTCGACCTTGGCGCCTTCCTTGACCTTCTCGCCCACCTGCGGCGAGGTGCGGATCACGTGGTTGCGCTGCACCTCGAGGTTCTTGACGCGGCGCATCTTGCCGACCGTCAGCCCGGCCTCGCCGATCGCCGCCCTGGCGTCGTCCTGCGTCAAACCGGCGGTCTTCGGCACCAGCACCCGCTTCGGGCCCAGCGAGGGCACCAGCGTGATCGTGGTGCCGGCCTCCACCTCGGTGCCGTGGACCGGCTCCATGGCCAGCACCGACCCCTCGGCGACCTTCTCGTCATGGCGGCCCTCGACCCTGGCCACCTGGAAGCCCTGCGCCCGCGCGCTGCGCTCGGCCACCGCGAGGTTCTTGCCCACCAGATCGGGCACGATCTTGTAGCTCTTCTGCGCGAAGTAGAGCCCGGTCGCCGCCACCGCACCCACCATGATCACGGCCAGCGCCGCCAGGAACCAGACCGGCTTGACCCGGCCGCCCCGCGAGCGCGCCGGCGGAGGCGTGGGGACCTCCGCGCGCGGCTGGATCAGGGTGTGGGCCGGAGCCGCCGGCGGGCTGGTGAACGCGCCGGTCGGACGCGCCTGCTGCGCGCCCGACAGCCTCGGCAGCGTCCGGTGCGCCTCGACCGCCTGCACCAGCATCGCCGTCGCGTCCGCGGGGCGGTCGTGCGGCTCGCGCGCCGTCGCCTGCGCCACCAGCGTGTCGATCAACGCCGGCACGTCGGCCGCCAGCGACGACGGCGCGGGCACCGTGTCGTGCACGTGGCGGTAGGCCACCGACATCGGCGTCTCGCCGTCGTACGGCTGCCGGCCCGTCACCAGCTCGAACAGCATGATGCCGGCCGCGTAGACGTCACTGCGCACGTCGGCGCCGCCGGTCGTCACCTGCTCGGGCGACATGTAGCCGATCGTGCCGATCATCACGCCGGTGCGCGTCTGGTTGGTCGCCTCGATCGCGCGGGCCAGGCCGAAGTCGACCACCTTGATGCGGCCGTCGTCGGCCAGCAGCACGTTCTCGGGCTTCACGTCGCGGTGGACCATGCCCGCCTGGTGGGCGGCGCCGAGCGCCGCCAGCACCGGGATCATGATCTCCAGGGCCTCTCGGGCGGGCAGCCTGCCACGGTCGCGCAGCACGTCACGGAGCGTCTTGCCGGGCACGTACTCCATCGACAGGTAGACGACGTCGCCGTCGGTGCCCTGATCGAAGACGTGCACCACGTTCGGGTGCGAGAGGCTGGCCACCGACTTCGCCTCGCCGATGAACCTGCGCACGAACGCCGGGTCGTCGGCCAGCGAGCGGTGCATCACCTTGAGCGCGACGGTCCGGTCCAGCCGGATGTCGAGCGCCAGGTAGACAGTCGCCATGCCACCCCGGGCGATCCGGGACTCGACGCGGTAGCGCCCGTCGAGCAGCCGACCTACCAGAGGGTCCGCAGTCGTCGTGTCCACCCGGCTGAGTTTACGGGCGTTTCGCCCCCGGGAGGGCCTGACCATCCGAAAGTGATGCCGACCCGTGCCGTTCCGTGACGCAAGCGTACTCCTGGGCCGGTGGAGAACCGCATTTCCGGGGCTCGTACCGCTCCCGGAAGTCCCTGGGAAGAAGTTCTCCTGGAAGGCCCGCGGGCTTTCCAGGAGAACCGGCACCGTCAGGGAGACATCGGGGACGAAGCCTCCGCGTACCGGCGGCGGGGGATCCGGCCCGCCAGCCGGGCCGCCCGCCCGGCCTGGACGGCCGACCGCATCGCCGAGGCCATCAGCTCGGGCCGCTGCGCCCGGGTGACCGCCGTCGCCAGCAGCACCGCGTCGCACCCCAGCTCCATCGCCAGCGCCGCGTCGCTGGCCGTGCCGATGCCCGCGTCCAGGACCACCGGCACCCCGGCCGCCTCCACGATCAGCTCGATGCTGTGCGGGTTCCTGATCCCCAGCCCGGAGCCGATCGGCGAGCCCAGCGGCATCACCGCCGCGCACCCCGCCTGCTCCAGCCGCCTGGCCAGCGCCGGGTCGTCGCCGATGTACGGCAGCACCACGAACCCGTCGGCCACCAGCCGCTCCGCCGCGTCGAACGTCTCGATCGGGTCCGGCAGCAGCGTCCGCTCGTCGGCGATGACCTCCAGCTTGACCCAGTTCGTGCCCAGCGCCTCGCGCGCCAGCCGCGCCGTCAGGACGGCGTCGCCGGCGGTGAAGCAGCCGGCCGTGTTGGGCAGCACCTTGATGCCGCGCCGGCGCAGCACGTCGAGCACCGACCCGCGGGCGTGCGGGTCGAGCCGCCGCATCGCCACCGTGGTCAGCTCGGTGCCCGACGCCTCCAGCGCCTGGTCCAGAACCTCCAGCGAGGGGGCGCCGCCGGTGCCCATGATGAGCCGGGAGCCGAACTTCTCCCCGGCGATGACCAGATCATCCACCTTGCACCGCCGTCAGCACCTCCACGCGGTCGCTGTCGCGCAGCGCCGTCGTCTCCCACGCGCTGCGGGTGACCACCTCGTCGTTCACGGCCACCGCCACGCCGGTGGCGGACTCGGTCAGGGACCGTACGGCCTGCGCGACGGTCATGCCCTCGGCCACCTCGCGGGCGGCCCCATTGATCATCACATTCATGAAACATCCTTGAATCTCGCCGGTGAGCACAATGTCGCGAGGTCGGCCTCCTCGCCTTCGAGGATCGCGGCGGTGAGCGGCGTCAGCAGCACCCCGCCACGATGGTGACCGGTCGCCAGCACCAGCCCCGGGATCCCGCTCGGCCCGATGACCGGCAGGTTGTCCGGCGTGCCGGGCCGCAGCCCCGCCACCACGTCGGCCACCTCCAGCTCCGTGACGCCCGGCACCAGCTCCCTGGCGTCGCGCAGCAGCTCGTAGACACCGCCCGCGGTCACCCTGGTGTCGAAGCCCAGCTCCTCCTGGGTGGCTCCGACCACCAGCTCCCCGTCGCCCCGCGGCACCAGGTAGACCGGGTTGCCGTGCACGGTCCCGCGCACGCACCGCCCGATCAGCGGCTGGGCCGACCTCAGGCGCATGATCTGCCCCTTGACGGGCCGTACCGGCACATCCGCCAGCTCCCCGCTCCACGCCCCCGCCGCCAGCACCACCCGCTCCGCGACCAGCGTCTCGGGCTCCCATCCGGGCGGCGCACCCGGCGAGATCCCGGGGACGGCGCCCGACTCCGGAGGGGCCAGCCGTACGCCGGACACCCGGTCGCCGTCACGCAGCAGCTCGGTGACCCGGGCGCGCACCACCGGGACGCCGAGCCGCTCCAGCGCGGCGAGCAGCGCCGCGGTGACGCGGCGAGGATCCACCCACGCGTCCGTACGGGCCAGCAGCCCGCCCCGGACGGAGGGCGCCAGCATCGGCTCCAGCCGCCGGCACTCGCGCCCGGTCAGGCGCTCGACCGGCAGCCCCAGCTTCTCCATGAACCCGGCCTGCTCGTCGAGCATCGCCAGGTCGTCGGGCCCGAACGCGACGTCGAGCGTCCCGTCGTCCCGCAGATCCAGCCCGGCCCGCGCGGCCGCCAGCCGTTCGCTCCCCTCGCCGGATTCCCCGAACCCCCAGGGTGACGCGGCGGCCCGCCCGTCCTCGCCGCCGGCCGACGGACGCCTCCCGCCGGCGGACGAGAGGTCGAAGGCCGGGAAGCGCCCGTCGCCGGGGACGGCGGACGCAGCCGCCGGGCCGGCGCCCGCGGGCGTGGAACCGGCGTGCCCCGTCTCGCCGTGAGGGGTGACCACGTGGGTGTTCGTGGGAAGCGTGCCCTCGGCGGGGACGGCCGAGCCGGACTGCCCGGCGTGAGTGTTCGGGGTGGTGGTCGTCCGAGGGGCGGAGACGCTCGTGTCGGACTGAGCGGTGAGGGTGGTGGCCGGTCCGTCGGATCCGGGAGCGGTGAGTCCGGCGTCGGCGGCGAGGGCGGCGGCGAAGGCGGGCCAGCGGCGCAGGGAAGCGACGCCGAGACGGAGCAGGGGCTCTTCGGTGTAGGCGACCTCGCTGATCGGGGCCAGCATGCCCGCCGCCGCATAGGAGGCGCCACGGGCGGGGGACGGATCCACCACCACGACCTCGCGGCCCTGCCTGGCCAGCCGCCAGGCGATCGACAGGCCGACGACGCCGCCTCCGACGATCACATCCATGTCCGCTCCCTTCGCCGGCATGATCCGGATCAGGTGTCTTGCGGTCGAAGGCCCGGTGAAGCCTTCCTCTCAGCCCGGTGACGGCCGGACTCCCGCGCGTCGTGCACCCCCACCTTACGACCTCCCACGACAGACCGGCACGCCGGTGCCGGGGGAGGTCGCCCCACCCGCGCGCCGCCACCGCCGAGACCGCGAAGATCGCGACCGGGCATCCTTGGAGACCGAGTTCCCGCCCTCACCGACGGCCGGCCGACCGGCCATGGATTCACCGGCCATGGATCCACCGGGCGTGGATCCACCGGGCGGTCCTGGGTCCTCCGGGCGGTCCAAGGCCCTCCGGGCTGCCCTGGGCCTTCGGGCGGTATCGGGCCCTTCGAGTGGTCTCGGCCTTCGGGAGGTTCTGGCCCTTTCGGGCGCTTCTGGGTTCTCCGGGCTGTCCTGGGCTCTTCGGGTGGTCTCGGGCTTCCGTGGGGTTCGGAGCTTCTCGGGCGGCACCGGCGTTCTTCGGGTGGGTCCTGCGGCAATCCTCGGCTGGGCTACTCCGGCAGGGCGCGATCATGCTCGTGGACGTACCAGAGCGGGTGGCTGTCCCGAATCGCCCTCGCCCCCGAGAGTTCCGTGGGTGCGTATGTCGTCTGCCCAACCTCCACGGATGATCTCCGGTGGCGAGGAGGTGGAGTGCCAGGTGGGGGAGGAATCGGGGCTCGGGGCGACGCTGTGGGGCGGCCCCCGTTATGGTCGCTTACGTGAATCATGTCGTGGTGGTGGGAGCCGGACTGTCAGGTGTCAGGAGCGTCGAGGCGCTGCGCGCACGCGGGTTCGGCGGCAGGATCACGCTGATCGGGCAGGAGCGCCACCGGCCCTACGACCGGCCGCCCCTGTCGAAGTCCGTGCTGCTGGGCGACGCCGACTCCAGCTTCGTCGACTCCGACCTGGCGGCGCTCGAAGTGGACTTCTGGCCGGGCGTCGCCGCCAAGGCGCTGCGCGAGGGCGCCGTGGAGACGACCGAGGGCGAGCTGGGCTACGACGGGCTGGTCATCGCCACCGGTGCCGAGCCGATCCTGCTCCCCGGTGACGGCCCGCAGCACGTCCTGCGTACCCTCGACGACTCGCTAGAGCTGCGCGCCCGGCTGGTTCCGGGCGCGCGGGTGGCGGTCATCGGCGCGGGCTGGATCGGCGCCGAGGTGGCCACGGCCGCACGCCGGGCAGGCTGCGCGGTGACGGTGGTCGAGGCCGGCCCCGCCCCGCTCACGCACGCCGTCGGCGCCGAGCTCGGCGCCCGCACCCAGCACTGGTACGAGGGCATCGACCTGCGCCTGGACACCATGGTCGCCTCCGTCGAGGAAGGCGGCGTGTCGCTGGTCGGCGGCGGGTTCGTGGACGCCCACGTGGTGGTGACGGGCATCGGCGTCCGCCCGGCCGTCGAGTGGCTCGCCGACGCCGACCTCGACCTGCACAACGGCGTCGTCACCGACGAGCACCTGCGCACGTCGCTGCCGAACGTGGTCGCCGTCGGCGACTGCGCCGCCTGGTGGTCGCGCCGCTTCGGCACGCGGCTGCGGGTCGAGCACTGGGACACCGCGCTGGGCGCGCCCGAGGTGGCCGCCGCGACGCTGCTGGGCGAGGAGGCGGTGTACGACCCGGTCCCGTACTTCTGGTCGGAGCAGTTCGGGCACATGGTCCAGTACGCCGGCCACCACCCGGCCGGCGAGCGGCTGGTCTACCGGGGCGAGGCGACGGGCAAGTGGTCGGCCTGCTGGCTCGCCGGCGACGACACTCTCGCCGCGGTGCTGGCCGTCGACCGGCCGCGCGATCTCGTCCAGGGGCGCCGGATCATCGAGGCGGGCCACCGGCTCGACACGGAACGCCTGGTAGATCCGGACGTGCCCCTACGGGATTGTGTTGTTTGAGCAAGCGCGGCATGTGGTAGTTGTGGTTTCGTGACGCTTTCTGTTGCACAGATCGACCGGGAGACCGATGCCCTCGTCGACGAGTGGCTCACTCTCCCCGAAGTGGCCGACCGCATGGGTCTCACCATGGGTCGCGCCAAGCAGCTCCTCAAGGACCACAAGCTCCTCGGCGTGCGCCGGGGCAGCGGCGGGCCACAGGTGCCCGCGGTGTTCCTCGACGGCCGAGATGTCATGAAGGGTTTGCCTGGCACACTCACCGTCCTGCAAGACGCGGGCTACGACGACGTCGAGTCGCTGCGCTGGCTCTTCACCCCCGACGACTCACTGCCAGGCTCGCCCGTCGAGGCGATCAGGGCGGGCCGCCACACCGAGGTCAAGCGACGTGCCCAGGCCCTCGCTTTCTGACGCCCGCCTCTACCTCTGCACCGACGGACGGCGCGAGCGCGGCGACCTCGCCGAGTTCCTCGACGTGGTGCTCGCCGGCGGCGTGGACATCGTCCAGCTCCGCGAGAAGGGGCTGGAGGCCCGCGAGGAGCTGGAGCTCCTTGAGGTGTTCCGCGACGCCTGCGACCGCCACGGCAAGCTGCTGGCGGTCAACGACCGGGCCGACATCGCCTACGCCGCCCGGCCCGACGTGCTCCACCTGGGGCAGGACGACCTTCCGGTGACGGTCGCGCGAGAGATGCTCGGCGACGACATCGTCATCGGCAGGTCCACCCACTCCGTCGCCGAGGCTTCCGCCGCGGCGGTGGAGGAGGGCGTCGACTACTACTGCTGCGGTCCGATCTGGCCCACACCCACCAAGCCCGGCCGTCACGCGCCCGGCCCGCCGCTGCTCCGGCACGCGGCGTCGCTCGGCGCGGATCGGCCGTGGTTCGGCATCGGCGGCATCGACCTGGCCAACCTGGACGAGGTCATGTCGTACGGGGTCAGGCGGGTCGTCGTGGTGCGCGCGATCACCGACGCCGAGGACCCGGGCGCGGCAGCGGCCGAGTTCGCCAAGCGCCTGACCGACGGCCCCGGCTGACGGCCGGCGTCCCGCCGGTTGAGGCCGGGCCGTGGCCGGCCGTCCTGCCAGGGCGCACGCCGGTCCCGCTGGCTGTCCTGCTGGGCCGCTCGCCAGGTCATGGCCGGTGGTTTCGGCCTGGGCCGAGGTGGCTCAGGTCTTGCGCGCGGTGGCGGCCACGGCCAGTTCGGACAGGGCTGTGCGGGCCTCGGCGATGATCGGCGCCTGCTCCAGCGAGGCCAGGGCCTCACCGAGGTAGTCGGCGATCATGTCTTCGCACTCCCGCAGCGCGCCCGTACCCTCGATGATGTCGCGGAGGGCGGCGACGCCGTCGCCGTCGAGCCCGGGGTCGCCGAGCAGGCGCCGGACGGTCGCCGCGCCGGCCGGGGAGGCGGCCGCGAGCGTGCGCGCCACGAGCATCGTCCGCTTGCCCTCGCGCAGGTCGTCGCCGGCGGGCTTGCCGGTCGTCGCCGGGTCGCCGAACACGCCGAGGATGTCGTCACGCAGCTGGAAGGCGATGCCCACGCGGGTGCCGTACGTGGTGCACAGCTCGTCCACCCACGGCAGCCGCCCGCCCGCCGCCAGCACCAGGCCGAGCCTGAGCGGCTGCTCGACGGAGTACTTGCCGCTCTTGTAGAGGGCGACCCGCAGGGCCGAGTCGAAGGTGTTCTCGCCGTTCGCCTGCTCCAGCAGGTCGAGATACTGGCCGCACATCAGCTCGGTGCGCATGTGGTCGTGCACCGGCTGGGCCGCCGCCAGCGCCCGCGCGGGGAGCCCGCTGGTGCGCCACATCTCGCCCGACCAGATCAGCAGCAGGTTGCCCAGCAGGATCGCCGCGCCCTCGCCGAACTGCTCGGCCGACCCGTGCCAGGCCGACTTCTCGTGCAGCGCCTGGAAGCGGCGGTGCGCGGCCGGCATCCCGCGGCGCAGGTCGCTCTTGTCCATCACGTCGTCGTGCACCAGCGCGCTCGCCTGCAGCAGCTCCAGCGAGGCGGCGGCGGAGAAGACGCCGGGCTCGTCGCCGCCGCCCGCGGCCCGCCAGCCCCAGTAGCAGAAGGCGGGGCGCAGGCGCTTGCCCCCGGCCAGCAGGTCCTCCGCCGCGTCGCGGAGCGGCCGGAAGTCGGGCTCGCCGTCGGAAGGGAGGCGCCGTTCGACGAACTCCCTGAGGCGGAGGTCCACCTGGGATCGCAGGTCGTCCATGCTCGCGGCGTCAATGGTCATGCTCTGAAGACTAGTGGCCCAGCAGGGAAAGGCCAGCGACCAGGTTGGGGCGGGTCACGAGTGGGCCTGCGGGTACGCTTGGGCCATGGCGCTTGGTCAACCCTCCATCCTGCCCGGCCGTGTCCCCACCGTCCGCGAGTTGCTCGCCTCCGGTGGCCGGTCGTTCTCCTTCGAGTTCATGCCGCCGAAGACCGACGAGGGCCAGCGGCAGCTGTGGAAGGCGATCAGGGAGCTGGAGTCGCTGCGGCCGACGTTCGTCTCGGTGACCTACGGCGCCGGCGGCTCCAGCCGCGACCGCACGGTCGACATCGTCGAGCGGCTGGCCCACGGCACGACGCTGACCCCGGTCGCCCACTTCACCGCGGTCAACCACTCGACGCGCGAGCTGCGCCACCTGATCGGCCGCTTCGCCGACGCGGGCGTGCGCAACATCCTCGCCGTGCGCGGCGACCCGCCCGGCGACCCCACCGGCGAGTGGATCCCCCACCCCGAGGGCGTCCTGTACGCGGAAGACCTGGTCAGGCTGATCCGCCAGTCGGGCGACTTCTGCGTGGGCGTGGCCGCGTTCCCCTACAAGCACCCGCGCTCTCCGTCGATCGAGTCCGACACCGAGTACTTCGTGCGCAAGTGCCAGGCCGGCGCCGACTACGCGATCACGCAGATGTTCTTCCGCGCCGACGACTACCTGCGGCTGCGCGACCGGGTCGCGGCCCGCGGCTGCGACACGCCGATCATCCCGTGCGTCATGCCCGTCACGCAGATGAGCACGATCGCCCGGTCCGAGCAGTTGTCGGGCGCGCCGTTCCCTCCGGAGGTGGCCGCCCGGTTCGAGAAGGTCGCCGACGACCCGGCGGCGGTGCGCGCGCTCGGCATCGAGCACGGCGCCGAGCTGTGCCAGCGGCTGCTCGACGAGGGCGCGCCCGGCATCCACTTCATCACCTTCAACCGGTCGAGCGCCTCGCGGGAGGTGTTCCAGCGGCTGCGGCACGCACCGGCCCTGACCGTCTGACGCGCGGGCGCGACGGGTGTTGACTGGGAGCGTGATCGCCGACTTCTGGTTCGACCCGTCCTGCCCGTACACCTGGCTGACCTCGCGGTGGCTCCTGGAGGTGACCGGGGTCCGCCCGGTCGAGGTGCGCTGGCACGTGCTCAGCCTCGCCGTGCTCAACGAGGGCCGCGACGACGATCCCGAAGGTGACCCCGAGGGCTACCTGTGGGTGCCGGCGCGGATCGCGGCCGTGGTGGCCGACCGCTATGGCCAGGAGGCGCTCGGCCGCTTCTACACCGCGCTGTGGACCACCGGCGGCGCCGACCAGGACTGGATCGGCGACCTGCGCACGGCGCTCACCTCCGCGGGCCTGCCCGCCGACCTGGCCGAGGCCGGGCTCACCGGCGAGCACGACCATCTGGTACGGGCCTCCCACGCCGAGGGCATGGCGCTCATCGGCGGCGAGGCCGGCACCCCCGTGGTCGCGGTCAGCGGGGCCGGCCAGGACCGGGTGGTGTTCTTCGGCCCGGTCATCTCGCGGGTGCCGGAGGGCGAGCAGGCCGGGCGGCTGTGGGACGGCACGCTCCTGGTCGCCGGCACCCCGCACTTCCACGAGCTGAAGGGCCTGCCCCACGAGGAGCCCGCCACCCCATGACCTACGAGCCGACGCTCCCGCCGGAGCACGTCGAGCGCATCCGCCGCTGGCACGAGCGGGCGTACGCGGCCGCCAGGGCCGAGGCCGGCGACGACGGCCGGACCTTCCACCATCTCGGCCTGACCCTGCACGTGCCCCCGCAGGTCCAGCCGATCGCCGGCATGTCGCACCCGCTCGGCGAGGCGGTCCTCGCCGAGGTGCGCGACGGCGACCGGGTGCTCGACATGGGCACCGGCTGCGGGGTCAACGCCATCCTGGCCGCCTCGCGGTCTCGCGACGTGGTCGCGGTGGACGTCAACCCGCACGCCGTCGAGGCGGCCCGGGGCAACGCCGCGCGCAACGGCGTGGCGGACCGGGTCACGGTGCTGGAGAGCGACGTGTTCGCCGCCGTCGAGGGAGACTTCGACCTGATCGTCTTCGACCCGCCGTTCCGCTGGTTCGCGCCCCGCGACCTGCTGGAGAGGGCCACGACCGACACGGGCTATGCCGCGCTGACGAGGTTCTTCCGTGACGTGCGGGGATACCTGCGGCCGGGCGGGCGGGTGCTGCTGTTCTTCGGCACCACCGGAGACCTGCCGTACGTGCGGCGGCTGGTCGGCGAGGCGGGGTTCGCCGCCGCGGAGGTGAGCCGGGAAGAGCTCGTCAGGGACGGCTGGCGGGTGGAGTACGTGACCTTCCGGCTGACTCGGGACGCCACCCGCCCGCAGGGGGACCGAGCGGGTGGCGTCGGGGATGGGTGTGCGGAAGGTAGCGGGTGAGTAACTTTCCGTAAAGGTGATGCCCTCCGTAATGACCCGCAAAACCTCAGGTCATGACCCGGTCAGAGGGAGTCGCCTGCCGACGATGGCGTACTCCTCGAACCCTCCGGGGAAGACGAACCGGGACAGCAGGTCCATGAACCCCATGGACGCGTAGAGGTGGCGGGCGATCGTCGGCCGGTCGTGGGTGGAGAGCACGGCCGTGCGTTCCGCCCGGCCCGCGCACAGGGTGGTGATCATGGCGCGGCCGATGCCCTTGCGCTGGAAGTCGGGATGCACGTGGATCTCGGCCAGCTCGAACGCGTGGCCCAGCCACGCGTCGGCCGCGTCGGCGCCGGACTGGTCGGCCAGCGCGCGGTGGACGACGTCGTGCCACCACTGGCCGGGCGCGCCGCGGAAGCCGTACGCGAAGCCGACGATCTTCGGCCCCTCCGGAGCATCACGCCATTCGGCGAAATAGCACTGGAAAAATGGATATGTCCCGTGATTGCGCATGATGGCGGTACGACCGGCGATCTGTTCCTCCGGCGTGCGCATGGCGGCGGTGTAGATGTCGATCACCGTGTCCAGCCGTTCGGTGAACTCGGCGGGTCCCGCGCCGCGAAACTCGATCACCGTCGCACCCTATTCCCTGCCGTCCGCGGTCATTCCACATCCACGGGCGTGCCGCCGGTGATTCGCAGGAGCTCGTCGAACGTGGTCGGGAAGACGGTGTGCGGATGGCCGCCGGCGGCCCACACCACATCGTGCTTCTGCAGCCAGGTGTCGACCAGCGTGCGCACCGGCGCCGGATGGCCCACCGGGGCGACTCCGCCGATCGGCTGCCCGGTCGCTTCTCTGACGAACTCCGGCGTCGCCCGCCGTACCTTCGAGACTCCCGCCGTGCGGGCGACGAGTTCCACGTCGACCCGGTGCGCGCCGCTGGTCAGCACCAGCAGCGGCGCCCCGTCCGCGTCGAAGATCAGGCTGTTGGCGATGGCGCCGACCTCGCAACCGAGCTGCGCGGCGGCCGTGGCCGCGGTGGGCGCCTTCTCGGGCAGCACCACGATCTCGCCGGTCGCTCCCAGGCTCCGGAGGGCGTTTTCCACTCTTACCGCGTTGGCGGGCAACTTCTCGGGCATGCGGACACTCTAAACAGATTGACTCCCGCATTACCCCGTTGAGCGGTGGTGTAGGGTCCTTTGATTCGCTTGTTACCTGCTTGAGAGGTGATACCGGTGAGGGCTCGACGGCTTCCGGGAGTGCTCGCCCTCCTCACCGCCGGGGCGGTCGCGCTCGCCGGTTGCGGAGTGGCACCCGCCGAGACGGCGTCCCACTCGATCACCGCCGCCGCGGGCCGGCTCGCCGAGCCTCCCCCGGCCGTGACCGCGCCGGACAAGAAGCTGAAGCTGGGCGCCAAGGGCAAGGCGGTCGTCTGGCTCCAGAAGCGGCTGCGCGAGCTCGGCTACCGGCCGGGCAAGGCCGACGGGCGCTACGGCGGCACCACGCTCGGCGCCGTGTGGGCGTTCCAGAAGGTCAACGGCATCAAGCCGACCAGCACCATCGGCAAGGCCACCTGGCGGGCGCTGGAGCAGCCCAGGACCCCCAAGGTCCTGGCCCGGAACGGCAAGCGGACCCGCGCCGAGGTCAACCTGAGCACGCAGATCATGACCCTGTACGTCGGCGGCGAGCTGAAGCTGATCAGCCACATGTCGTCCGGCAGCGGCGTGCCCTACTGCGAGACCACCGTGTGGCAGGGCAAGGAGCAGCGCTTCTGCGGCTCGGCCACCACGCCCACGGGCACGTACAAGACCACCTGGCGGCGCGACGGCTGGCACAAGTCCTACCTCGGCGAGCTCTACAACCCGATCTTCTTCAACGGTGGCATCGCCTTCCACGGCGCGCTCTCGGTGCCGTTGTATCCCGCCTCCCACGGCTGCGTGCGGCTGCCGATGAACGTGGCGGAGGAGCTGCCCGGCCTGCTGGGCACCGGGGTCCCGGTCCACGTGCGGGGGAAGTTCAGGCGGTGACCGCGCCGGGCCGCCGGCTCACACGTTCGACAGCCCGCGCATCGAGATCTCCGCAGCGGCCGTGATGGCCTCCCACACCTGTTCCTGCGAGTCGCCCCTGGTCAGGCTCATCACGGCGGTCAGCTTGACCGCGCCGACCAGCGAACCCACCATCGCGGCCGCCTCCAGCGCGCCGAGCTCGCCCTCGTACGCCCGCTCCACCGCCTCGGCGAGCTGGAGCTGCTGCTCGAACAGCACATGCAGGGCGCGTGCCTGCAGCGAGGGCACGGTCAGCATGAGCTCCATGCGGGCCGCGGCCTCCGCCAGGTCGAAGTTGCCGGGGTCGACGGCCCATTCCAGGCTCGCCCGGATCACCCGCACCAGCAGCTCGGCCACCGGCTCGCCGGGCCGGCGCCCGGCCACCAGGTCGAGGACGTAGCGCATCCGCTCCGGGCCGTCATAGAAGATCACGTCTTCCTTGCTGGCGAAGTAGCTGAAGAAGGTGCGCGCCGACACCTCGGCCCCGGCGGCGATCTCGGCGATCGTCGTCTCCTCGAACCCCTTCTCCTGGAACGACCGGAGCGCGGCGGTCACCAGCGCCCGGCGCGTGCGCTGCTTCTTGCGCTCCCGTAGCCCGGTCATGCACGAAAGGATACCTCTGCTGCACACATTGCAAAATTGCATTCAATGAGGTTTTCTTGGTGGCGTCCTGGAGAAGGAGGCAGCCATGACCGACCTGACCCTGACCACGCGGCGGGAACGCCCGTTCGACCCGCCCGAGACGTACGCGAGGCTGCGCGAGCGCGGCGACGTGCACCGGATGAGGTACGCCGACGGACACGAGGGCTGGCTCGTGACCGGCTACGCGGCCGCCCGCGCGGTGCTGGCCGACCAGCGCTTCAGCAACCGGCCCGAGCTGGCGCACCCGCCCCTCGCGGCGCGCGCCGACCTCGCCGAGGAGATCCGCTCGCAGGAGTTCGAGGTCCCGCCCGGGTTCTTCCTGCGCACCGACGCGCCCGAGCACACCCGCTACCGCAAACTGCTCACCGGGCAGTTCACCGTACGCAGGATGAAGCAGCTCGAAGCCAGGATCGAGGAGATCACCGAGGCCCGGCTTGACGAGATGGAAGCCGCGGGCGGGCCGGTCGACCTCGTCGACGCCTTCGCGCTGCCCATCCCCTCACTGGTCATCTGCGAACTGCTCGGCGTCCCGTACGAGGAGCGGGCGGCCTTCCAGGAGGACACCAAGATCCTGGTGAGCCTGGACGCGCGGGCCTCCGACGCCCTCGCGGCCATCGGCCGCGTCTTCACCTACCTGTACGGGCTCGTCTCGCGCAAGCGTGAGCACCCGGGGGAGGACCTGCTCAGCGGCCTCATCGAAGGCGGCGAGCTGAGCGACGACGAGCTCACCGGCGTCGCGTTCCTGCTCCTGGTCGCCGGGCACGAGACCACCGCCAACATGCTCGGTCTCGGCACCTACGCGCTGCTCGCCGACCCCGCCCAGCTCGCCGCGCTGCGCGACGACCCGTCGCTGATCGGCAACGCCGTCGAGGAACTGATGCGCCACCTCACGATCATCCACGTCGGCCCGGTCAGGACCGCCCTGGAAGACGTCGAGATCGACGGCCACCTCATCAGGAAGGGCGAGTCGGTCACCCTCCACCTGCCGGTGATCAACCGCGACCCGTCCCGGTTCCCCGGCGGCGACCGGCTCGACGTCACCCGGCCCGCGACCGGCCACCTCGGCTTCGGCCACGGCATCCACCAGTGCCTCGGCCAGCAGCTCGCCCGCGCGGAGATGCGGATAGGGTTCGCGGCCCTGCTGCGCCGCTTCCCCGGCCTGCGGCTCGCAGTGCCGGCCGACGAGGTGCCGCTCAGGGCGGACATGGCCATCTACGGCGTGCACCGGCTGCCCGTCACCTGGTAAGCAGGGATTCATGAAGATAGAAGCCGACACGAACGTGTGCATCGGTGCGGGCATGTGCGCGCTCACCGTGCCAGAGGTTTTCGATCAGAGCGAGGAGGACGGGACGGTCGTGCTCCTGCAGCCCGTGCCGCCCGCCGAGCTGGAGGAGGGGGCTCGGCGAGCCGTGACGCTGTGTCCTTCGGGCGCGCTCAAGGCTGTCTGAGAGCGTAGACGCGGGTCGTGCCGAACACGTCGTCGCCCGTCCCGCGCCGGACCGTCCGCACGTGGCGGAAACGGCCCGTGCCGAGCAGGCAGGCCTCCTCGACGGGGTTGAAGTAGACGACGGTGAGGGGGCGCGGGCTGCGGTCGGCGGAGGCGATCAGCCGGTCCACGGCGGCGGCGAAGATCCGCCCGCGGAACGGGTTGTTCAGGAACACCACGCTGACGTTGTCCGGGATGTCGTACTCCAGCACGTCCGAGTGCACGAACTCGACGCCGCCGGCACGCAGCCGCAGCCGCGTGCCGGCCAGGTTGGACCGCGCGATCTCCGTCAGCTCGGGCGACAGCTCCACCCCGATCACCCGTCCGAACGGGTAGCGGCTGGCGGCCTCCAGCGCCATCCGGCCCTTGCCCGCGCCGAGATCGAGGAACACGTCGTGCTCGCTCACGTCGCTCACGGGCAGCGCCCGGCGCAGCGTGCCCCAGTGGGCGGGGGAGTAGTAGACCCGTTCCGGGTGATCGAGACCGAACTCGCTCAGGTCGGCGAAATCCGCCGTGTTCACCCCGTACCGGCCGTCGTACACCAGCCGCGCCAGCTTCTGCCGCAGGCCCCGCAGGACGACCGGGCCGCCCACGTGCAGGACGTCTTCGCCCAGCGGCAGTTGCGCCTCCCACGCGAACCCGACGGCGGCGGCCGCCCCGGCGACCAACGCCACGGGCCGCGCCACCCACCCGAACGACCCACCGCCCTCCCGCGTTCCGGCCTCGACGGTCTTCCGTCGTCCGCGACCGCCTTGCGCCTGGCCGAGGCGGTGTTCTGAGGGGCCGGGGAGTCGTTGTGGGAGGAGTGCCGGGGCTGTGCCGGCTCGGCCGCTCATGCGGGCCGGCCTGCGAGTTCGCGGTTCACGCGTGCGGCCACGCGGTGAGCGCGCCAGCCGATCAGGCCCAGTCCGCCTGTGAGCAGCCCGGCCTGCGCCAGGATCGTGGCCACCTGGACACCCTCCGGCAGCCCGACCGCCAGCTCGGCGGCGGCTGACACCACCAGCACCCCTGCCATGGCGGCGGCCAGCATGCGCATCGGGACCTTGGCCCAGGTGTGCGCCGCGTCCCATGCCTCGCGTGAGGCGAGCGTCTCCCGAGTGCGCAACCCGGCCAGGCCGTTGCGGCTGTCGACGGCACCGGATTCGTCATGGAACGGGATGAGGAGGAGCGCCAGGGCGGGAGCGGTGAGGATGGCGTTGATCAGGATGGGCCCCATCCCGCCATCGTAACCATGACCCGCGATCTCGGGAACGCCGCCGGAGCGGGCTCTCTCCGCTCGTGAGACGCTGCCGGAGCGGGCTCTCTCTGCTCGTGAAACGGCGCTGAGTCGGCTCCTCCCGCTCGGAAGCACCACCCCATCCACCCCCGCACACCTGCCTGAACATCCCGCCCTCTCCGTAGTGCGCAAGGCCACGCCATCTCCGTAGTGCAGGTCTCGAAGTTTCCCTTGAGAACGCCCTGTGGCATGTCGTCTCCCCAGAGGCGCTCGTGACAGCGTCGGCACTCCCTGGAGCACGTCGTCTCCCCGGGGACGCTCATAAGAGCGTCAGCTCCCTGAGAGGGGTGTCCTGTGGTGCACCGTCTCCTCAGAGCGCTCATGACGGCCTGGGCTCTCCTGAGAGTGCCCGTGGTATGCCGTCCGCGTCCGGGGGCTGCTCTTGGGGACGGCGGCGGGTCGGAAACCCCGGATTCGTCGGAGGTGCGGGGGTTAAGGAGCGTTCGCAGGTGAGGTGAGGGGCGTTGCAGCCCGCCGGTGACACCGTCATGGTCATCGAACCTGTGTTCGTGGAAGCGGTTGACACCGCGCGTGATCGAAATTATGTTCGACCATGTGACGTGAGGCTCGCGGCTCACGTCGGAAGGACCTGGTCGCGGGCCATGCGCTCCCCCAGCGCGGACCCGCGGTCAGGCTCCGAGGGCGAAGGGCGCGTCCTCGTCGTCGGCGGAGACGAGTGGGCGCGTCCTGGCCGGACGGGGAGAGGGGAAGCTCCTCGTCCGGCCGGCCCGGCGGAAATGTCGGTGGGGTCTGCGATCGTTGACCTCAACGGCGGACACGCCGGGAGTCGCCACGACTCTAGGAGGCGAACGACATGGCACCACGGCCCAGAGAAACGCCCGGGCCCCGGCTATCGCCTGCGGTTCGGGCTCACCTGACGGATTCACGTTCCTGCCTGGCGGAGGCGGCGACGGCTCGCTCCCCGGCATCGCGCTATGTGTCGGCCCACCTGGCCGCCCTGCGCGCCGCCGCGGCGATCCTGGCCGCCCGCCCGCAGCCCACCCAGGGTCGCAGGCGCCGCCTGCGGAGCGCATGGGAGCTGCTTCCCGAGACCGAGCCGTCGCTCGCCGAGTGGGCGGCCTACTTCGCGGCCAGCGCGGCCAAGCGGGCCGCCGCCGAGGCCGGCCTGGTGCGCGGCGTCAGCGCCGCGGACGCCGACGAGCTCCTGGCGGAGGCCGAGACCTTCGTCTGCACGGTCGAGGACATCCTGGGCGTCCCTGCCCAGCCCCAGCTCCCCGTGGACGTGCCCCTGGCGGGTTGACATCCCACCCACCCCCTACGAGCGCCCCGGTCTCCCTGCCGTCCACGCCCTCGCAGGAGGAGACGTAACGGGGCCAGGCGCCGGCCGTTCCGGCGGTCACCGCGCCGGTGGGATGTCCGCCGCTCTTTCCGGCACGTTGCTCGCCTTGCCGAGCCGCAGCCGGTCTGCTGCGGGTCCCGAGCCCGCAGTCCCGCGTCCCGCAGACGCCCGCAGTCTGCGTCCCGCGGACGCCCGTTGAGCTGAAACGCCCCGGTGCCCTGCGCTGCGCACGCGAGCTGCTCGATACACCCGATGGCGGCGAAACCCGCCTCCTCCGCCGTCCGGACGACCCGGCGCATCCCGTAGGGGCGGACGAGGGCGGTCGTAGCGCGCGTGTTGAGGGGGTAGCGCCTGCCGTCTGCCCGCGAGCCGCGCACGTGAGCTGACGCCTGCCGTCTGCCCGCGAGCTGACGCCTGCCGACGCCCGTGAGCCGACGCCCGTGAGGCGTCCCCGCGTCGCGACGCTCGTGGGTCGACGCTTGAGCCCGGGACGGGCAAGCCCGACGAAGACACCCCAGATGGGCGGCTCCTGTCAGGCGCTCGCCGAGGTCAGAGGCGTGTGGTGCCTCATTCTGCTCTGCGCCGGCGTCGAGCCGATGTCGCGGCGAAGCTGTGACGAGGGCGGCCCTGGTTGCCGTGTCGGCTTCGAAAGGGGAGCCGCGCCGCCGGAAGCATCGGCGGTCATGAGCAGGGAGACAGCATGGGAAAGCGCAGAGCCGGGTTCGCCACCGCTGTGGCGGCCACCGTCCTGGTGGCCGGAGCGGTGTTCCCGGGCGCCGCGTCGGCGGCGGAGCCCGTCGTGTGCACGTACAAGATCACTGCTGGTCACTGGTTCGTGGACCTGGGCAGGAACAAGGTCCGCTGGGCCGTGATGGGGCAGTTGGAGTCCGGCTATCGGTACAACACCCGCTACTTCGGGTCGGTGCTGTACCGCGCCATGAGGATGAGCCCGGTGTGGGGAGAGGCGACCAAGATGTCGCTGCAGGCGGGCTCCTCCCGTCTCGCGCCCGCGTGGCGATGGCCCGGCGCTGTGGCCGCCGGAGGGCCGCGTTTCCCGCGTCCCGCACGGGAGCGTGAGGTTGACAGGCGAGTGAAGGGCGCCGGGGACTAAACACGAGGTTTGTTGGATTATCGAGAACCCCGCTGAGGGAATGGCGGCGGACCGCTTTTTGGGCCCGGCGAAATGTCTGTTGTGCGGGGCTTTGTCAGAAAACAAGCAAGGGGCACGCCCGGATGGGCGCGCCCCTTGCCGCGGCTGTGGGAGCCGGGTCAGAACGTCTCGACCGCCCGGCGGGCCTCGGCGTCGAGGACGCCCCAGCTGATCAGCTCCTCGGTGAGCTCACTCGGCGACTTGTCATAGATCACGGCCAGGGAGCGCAGATCCTCCTGGCGGATCGACAGCACCTTGCCGTTGTAGTCGCCCCGCTGGCTCTGGATCGTGGCGGCGTAGCGGGCCAACGCCCCCGCCTTCTCCTTGGGCAGCGTGGCCAGCCTCTCCAGGTCGATCACAAGCTTGGGCGTCGGCCCGAGCGGGCTCGGCGCGGCACCGCCGGGCAGCAGCTCGGAGACGGGCACCCCGTAGAAGTCGGCAAGCTCGGCAAGCTTCTGCACCGTGACCGCACGGTCGCCGCGCTCGTACGAGCCCACGACCACGGCCTTCCACCTGCCACGCGACTTCTCCTCGACTCCATGCAGGGACAGGCCCTGCTGGGTGCGGATCGCGCGGAGTCGTGCACCAAGCGACTTTGCGTACTCAGACGGCATCGTGTGGCCCCCCGGCTCCTCGTATCTATAGCTCTCAGTAGATTGTGCTCCCTTGCGGCGAATGCCGTTGCCACCGGGGGTCCGATGCCGCTCGGGCACCAATCGGTAGCGATGGCCCTGGGTTCACCCCAGGACGCCGCGCAGGTGCTGGTTACGCACAGTGACGGTAAAGGGGTCGACGCCTAAGGTCAAGCTGATTGGAAAAAAGATGCCGAATCCGGTCCAGCATGGAACGCCTCATTAGCCCCTTCTGTCCCCGTAGTAACTGTACTTCGTCATAGTTTGCCGAGTAACCACAGCGGTTTCGGCACCGGGGGCGAAGAAGTCAGGCCTGGCGTGTCAGAACCAGGACGGGACAGGTCGCCGCCCGTACGATCTTGATGCTGGTGTCGCCCAGGAACACCCGCCTGAGCGGCCCGGTGCCGCTGGAGGCGCAGATGATCAGCTCGCCCCGCTCCCAGGTGCCCGCCCGCATGGCCGCGGCGACGCTCCGGCCCTCGAACACCTCCACGTCCACGCGGGTGCCCAGCCGCTGCCCGCGGGCGGCGGCGGTCAGGTCGGCCATGGCCTGGTCGCGCATCCCCGTCAGCATCTCCTCGCCCAGCGGATGCCGGCGGTGAGCCGCCTCGACCAGGGTGACCAGCCGCAGCGGCAGGTCCAGCGCGGCCGCGATCCCGGCCGCCCCCTTGACCGCCGCGTCGGCGCAGCGGCCGCGCCGGTAGGCGAGGGTCAGCCGGGTCAGCTCGGCGGGCGGGTCCTCGGCGTACCCGCGCGGGGCCAGCAGCACGGGCACCGGAGAGGAGTGCAGAAGCTGGTCGGCGGTGCTGCCCAGCGAGATGCGACCCCGCCGGCCCCGCGGCGCCGAGCCGATCACCACCACGTCCGCGCCGCGCTTGCGGGCCAGCTCCACCAGGCCGCGCCCGCTGCCCCGGTGGGTGTAGGCGATCAGGCCCGCTTCGTCGCCGGCGAGCTCGGCCGCCTGCGCCAGCGTGGCCTCGGCCTGCTCCTGGAGGAACGCCGCCCACGCGGTCGCCTCCGCCCGGGCGGGCCCCGGCGTGCTCCACGCGGGCGGCTTCACGAACGCCACCTCCAGGCGGGCGCCGGCCTGCCGGGCCAGTAGCACGGCCACCGCCAGGCCGTCGCGGCCACGAGGCTCGGGGACGAACCCGCTCAGCACATTCTCGATCTTCATCTAGGGCACCTCGGCGTTCAGCCGCGAGTGGCGGTAGCCGTACAGGAAATAGCAGAGCAGCCCGGCCAGCATCCACAGCCCGAACGCGACCCAGGTGACGCCGGCCAGCCCGCCCATCACCAGGAAGCAGAACACCACCCCCAGCGCCGGGGTGACGGGGAAGAACGGCGTGCGGAAGCCGCGCGGCAGGCCGGGGCTGCGGTAGCGGAGCACCAGCACGCCCGCGTTCACGATCGCGAACGCGAACAGCGTGCCGATGCTGGTCGCCTCCACGAGATGGCCGAGCGGCAGAAGCCCGGCGAGCACGCAGACGAAGGCGGTGACGATGAGGGTGTTGGCCGCCGGCACCTGCCGCCTGGGGCTCACCCGCTGGAACACGCGCGGGACGAGCCCGTCGCGGGACATGGCGAACAGGATGCGCGTCTGCCCGTACATGACCGTGAGCACCACGCTGGCGATGGCGATGACCGCGCCGAAGGAGATGATCAGGCCCGCCCAGGTGGAGCCGGTGGCCAGGTCGGCGATGAGCGACAGGCTGGCCTCGGTGCCCTCGGGGTCGAAGTCGGTCCACGGCATCGCGCCGATCGCGGCCACGGCCACCAGCACGTAGACGACGGTCACGATGACCAGCGACAGCACGATGGCCAGGGGCAGGTCGCGCCTGGGGTTCCTGGCCTCCTCACCGGCCGTCGAGGCGGCGTCGAAGCCGATGTAGGAGAAGAACACCTGCGAGGCCGCCGCCGTGATGCCGGCCACGCCCATCGGCGCGAACGGCGCGAAGTTCCCCGCGCTGAAGCCGGTGAACGCCACCAGGCAGAAGAACAGCAGCACCGCTATCTTGATCAGCACGAACACCACGTTCGCCGCCGCGCTCTCGGAGGCCCCGCGCAGCAGCACCCAGGTGGCCAGCACCACGATGAGGATGGCGGTGAGGTTGACCACGCCGCCGTCCTGGCCGGGTGACCGGGTGATCGCGTCGGGCAGCGTCCAGCCGGCCAGGCTCCGCAGGAACGCGTTGAGGTACTCGCCCCAGCCGACCGCCACGGCCGCCACCGAGACCGCGTACTCCAGCATCAGGCACCACCCGCACACCCAGGCCACCAACTCGCCCAGCGTCGCGTACGCGTAGGAGTAGGACGACCCGGACACCGGGATGGTCCCGGCGAGCTCCGCGTACGAGAGCGCGGAGAACAGCGCGGTGATCGCGGCCAGCACGAACGCCAGGACCACCGACGGGCCCGCCTTGGGCACGGCCTCGCCCAGGATGACGAAGATGCCGGTGCCGAGGGTGGCGCCGACGCTGAACAGCGTCAGCTGCCACAGCCCCATCGTGCGGCGCAGCTCGCCGCCCTCGCCGCGGCCGCTCTCGGCGACGAGCCGCTCGGTGGGCTTGGTCCTGAAGAGCCGTCGCACGACCGCCATGACTGCCTCCTAGAGCGTGCCGGTCCGCGGCCAGCGCGCGTTGGGCGTCACGATCGTGCCGGCGTCGCCGGCCAGGATCCGCTCGGCCTGGTCGAGCCGGCCGATGGCGGCCATGTCGCCGGTGTGCTCCACGAACCGGCAGGCCGCTTCCACCTTGGGGCCCATCGACCCGGCCGGCAGGTCCAGCGCGCGCAGCTCGTGCGGAGTGGTGTGCGCGATCCCGGACTCGCGCGGGGTGCCGAAGTCGCGCATCACGCGCGGGACGTCGGTCAGGCTCAGGAACGCGTCGCACTCCAGCGCCTCGGCCAGGAGCGACGCGGCCAGGTCCTTGTCGACGACCGCCTCGACGCCGGTGAGCCGGCCGCGCTCGTCGCGGATCACCGGGACGCCGCCGCCGCCCGCGCAGACCACCACCACGCCCTCGCGCGCCATCCGGCGGATCAGCCGGGTCTCCACGACCCGCCGCGGGGTGGGGGAAGGGACCACCCGCCGCCAGTGCTCCCCGTCGGGCTTGACCGTCCAGCCGTGCTCGCGGGCCAGCTTCTCGGCCTCGTCCCGCTCGTACACCTGCCCGACGAACTTGGCGGGGTCGCGGAAGGCCGGGTCGACGGCCGACACGAGCGTCTGCGTGACCATGGCGATGACCTGCCGGCCGGGCAGCGCGTTCTGCAGGGCCTGCAGGATCCAGTAGCCGATCATGCCCTGGGTCTGCGCGACCAGCGTGTCGAACGGGTAGGGCCGGCTCAGGCCGGGGTCGGCGGCGCTCTGCAGGGCCAGCATGCCGACCTGGGGTCCGTTGCCGTGGGTGATGATCAGCTCGTGCCCGGCCGCGAGCCCGGCCAGTGTCCTGATCGAGGAGCTCACCTCGGCGATCTGCGTGTCGGCGTCGGGCCGCCGCCCTCGCCGCAGGACCGCGTTGCCTCCCAGCGCGACGATGACCCGCACGGCTCAGATCCCGTCCCGTTCGAGCGGGCAGCTCATGCAGCGCGGGCCGCCCCGGCCGCGCCCCAGCTCGCTCCCGCGGATGGTGATCACCTCGACGCCGTTCTGGCGCAGGTGGTTGTTCGTGGTGGTGTTGCGCTCGTACGCGATCACCACGCCGGGCTCGACGGCCAGCACGTTGCAGCCGTCGTCCCACTGCTCCCGCTCGGCGGCGTAGACGTCCTGGGTGGCCGTGAGCACCTTGATGTCGTCGAGGTCCAGGGCGCGGGCGATGGCCCGGTGCATGTCGCGCGGCGGGTGGTCGGTGACCTTCAGCTCCTTCTCGGTGTCGCCGGGCTCGATCGTGTAGGAGGGCAGCATGCCGAGGCCCGCGTACTTGGTGAACACGCCGACGTCCACCATCGTCATCACCGTGTCCAGATGCATGAACGCGCGGGTGCGGGGCATCCGCAGCGCCACGATCCGGCTCGCCGAGCCCGTCCGGAACAGCCGCCTGGCCAGCATCTCGACCGTCTGCGGCTGGGTGCGCTCGCTCATCCCGACCAGCACCGCGCCGCGCCCGATCACCAGCACGTCGCCGCCCTCGATCGTGGCCGGCGCGATCGCCTGCCCCGGCAGCCAGACCCGGAAGCCGCCCGGCCGGTCGAAGCCGGAGGCGAACATCGGGTGGAAGGCGTAGACCGCCTCCATGTGCACGGTCTCGCGCATCCGGGCCTTCTTGCGCATCGCGTTGACCGACACCCCGTCGTACACCCAGCAGGACGGGTCGCGGGTGAACAGGTGGTTGGGCAGCGGCGGCAGCACGAAGTCGTCGTCGTCGAGCGAGTGGTAGGCCACCGACGTGGGGTCGCAGTCGCGTTCGAGCAGGTCCCGCTTGGTGATGCCGCCGGTCAGGAACAGCTGCAGGGTGGCCGCGTCCATCGCGTCCAGCGTGTTGCGCACGTCGTCGACCGCCAGCGGGCCGAGGAACCGCTCGTCCACGGTCTTGTCGAGGATGTGGCGGCGCGCCTCGGGGATCTCGACCGTCTCCCTGATCAGCTCGTCCAGCAGATGGACCCGCACGCCCCGCTCGCGCAGCACCCGCTGGAACTCCTCGTGCTCCTCCACCGCCCGCTGCACCCACAGCACCTCGTCGAACAGGAACGCTTCCTTGTTGGAAGGCGTGAGCCGCTTCAGCGCGAGGTCGGGCCGGTGCAGCAGCACCTGCCGGAGGGCGCCCACCTCGGAGTCCACATGGAAGGTCATTGTGTCTCTATCCCCAGGCTCGTCCCGGGATCACCTCGATAGGCGGGGTGGGGCGTCCCGTTCCGGCAGGTGGCGCCTGGTACTGTGTGTCGCGACCAACACCCTTTAAGACCCGTCCAGTGAGGCGGGAAAGGTGGTGAGATTCCGGCATGTCCGAATCCAGGGCCGTTCTCGAGGGCCCGGACATCCATCGGGCGCTGACCCGCATCGCCCATGAGATCCTCGAACGCACCAAAGGCGCCGACGAAGTCGTCCTGATCGGCGTCCCCACCCGCGGCGTGACCCTCGCCCGCCGGCTCGGGGAGCGCATCGAGCAGTTCGAAGGGGTCAAGATCCCCGTCGGCTCGATCGACATCACGATGCACCGCGACGACCTGCGCCAGGGCCCCGCCCGGCCGCTCGGCCGCACCGATCTCCCGCCCGACGGCGTCGACGGCAAGATCGTGGTGCTCGTCGACGACGTCCTCTACTCCGGCCGCACCGTCCGCGCCGCGCTCGACGCGCTCAGCGAGTTCGGGCGCCCGGCCGCCGTCCAGCTCGCCATCCTGGTCGACCGCGGCCACCGCGAGCTGCCCATCCGCGCCGACTACGTCGGCAAGAACCTCCCCACGGCCAAGAGCGAGAAGGTGAAGGTGTCCCTGCGGGAGACCGACGGGCGCGACGCCGTGATCCTCAGGAAGGGGGACGCCAGGTGAACCGCGACCTCATCTCCGCCGGCGACCTCACCCGTGACGACGCGCTGCTCATCCTCGACACCGCCGAGGAGCTGGCGAGGGTCTCGGAACGTTCCATCAAGAAGCTGCCCACGCTGCGCGGCCGCACGGTCGTCAACCTGTTCTTCGAGGACTCGACCCGGACCCGCATCTCCTTCGAGGCGGCGGCGAAGCGGCTGTCCGCCGATGTGATCAACTTCTCGGCCAAAGGGTCCAGCGTCTCCAAAGGAGAGTCGCTCAAGGACACCGCGCTCACCCTGGAGGCGATGGGCGCCGACGCCGTCGTGATCCGTCACGCCGCCTCCGGCGCCCCGCACCGGCTGGCCACCTGGGTCCACGGCAGCGTGGTCAACGCCGGCGACGGCACCCACGAGCACCCCACCCAGGCGCTGCTCGACGCCTTCTCGATGCGCCGCCGCCTGGGCGGGCTCGACGGACGCAAGATCGCCATCGTGGGCGACGTGCTCCACAGCCGGGTCGCCCGCTCCAACGTGCTGCTGCTGCACACCCTCGGCGCGGAGGTCACGCTGGTGGCGCCGCCCACCCTGCTGCCCGTCGCGGTCGACATCTGGCCGTGCGCGGTCTCGTACGACCTCGACGCCGTGCTGCCCAAGTCCGACGCGGTCATGATGCTGCGGGTGCAGAAGGAGCGGATGAACGCCTCCTACTTCCCGAGCGAGCGTGAGTACTCCCGCCGCTACGGCCTCGACCGCGACCGGTTCGCCAAGATGCCCGACGACGCCATCGTGATGCACCCCGGCCCGATGAACCGGGGCATGGAGATCGCCGCCGAGGTGGCCGACTCCCCGCGCTCGACCATCGTCGAGCAGGTCGCCAACGGGGTGACCATCCGCATGGCCGTGCTCTATCTGCTACTCGGGGGAGACACAGCATGATCATCCGTAATGTACGCATCCTGGGCGGTGAGCCGGTCGACGTCCGCGTCGGCGACGGCGTCATCGCCGAGGTCGGCGCGGGTCTGACCGGCGGGGGAGAGGAGATCGACGGCGGCGGCGCGATCGCCCTGCCCGGCCTCGTCGACCTGCACACCCACCTGCGCGAGCCCGGCCGCGAGGACGCCGAGACCGTCGAGACCGGCACCCGTTCGGCCGCCCGCGGCGGCTACACCGCGGTGCACGCCATGGCCAACACCTCCCCGGTCGCCGACACGGCCGGCGTGGTCGAGCAGGTGTGGCGGCTCGGCCACGAGCACGGCCACTGCGACGTGCAGCCCGTCGGCGCCGTCACCCTCGGGCTGGAGGGCCGCCAGCTCGCCGAGCTGGGCGCGATGGCCGACTCCGCGGCCCGCGTCCGCGTCTTCTCCGACGACGGCAAGTGCGTCTCCGACGCGGTGCTCATGCGCCGCGCCCTGGAGTACGTCAAGGCGTTCGACGGAGTCGTCGCCCAGCACGCCCAGGAGCCCAGGCTCACCGAGGGCGCGCAGATGAACGAGGGCGTCGTCTCCGGCCGACTCGGCCTCACCGGCTGGCCCGCCGTCGCCGAGGAGGCGATCATCGCCCGCGACTGCCTGCTGGCCGCGCACGTCGGCTCCCGCCTGCACGTCTGCCACGTCTCCACCGCCGGATCGGTCGAGATCCTGCGCTGGGCCAAGTCCAAGGGCTGGGACGTCACCGCCGAGGTGACCCCCCACCACCTCCTGCTCACCGACGAGCTGGTCGAGGACTCGCCGGTCGGCGCCTACAACCCCATCTACAAGGTCAACCCGCCGCTGCGCACCCGCGCCGACGTCGAGGCGCTGCGCGAGGCCCTCGCCGACGGCACGATCGACGTCGTCGCCACCGACCACGCCCCCCACCCGGTGGAGGACAAGGAGAGCGAGTGGTCGGCCGCCGCCATGGGCATGATCGGCCTGGAGACCGCGCTCAGCGTGGTGCAGGAGACCATGGTCGACACCGGCCTGCTCGACTGGCCCGGCGTCGCCGAGCGCATGTCGTACGCTCCCGCCCGCATCGGCCGGCTGACCGGCCACGGCCACCCGATCGAGGCCGGCGCCCCCGCCAACCTCACCCTCTACGACCCCTCCCACCGCAGCCCGGTGGACCCGTCGTCCTTCGCCTCCAGGAGCCGCAACACCCCCTACACCGGGCTGACCCTGCCCGGGCGGGTGGTGGCGACGTTCCTGCGCGGCAAGCCCACCGTCCTCGAAGGGAAGCTGGTGTGACCAGAGCCGTGCTCGTACTGGAGGACGGTCGCGTCTTCCACGGAACCTCCTACGGCGCCGAAGGCGAGACGTTCGGCGAGATGGTCTTCAACACCGGCATGACCGGCTACCAGGAGGCGCTCACCGACCCGTCCTACCACCGCCAGATCGTCGCCATGACCGCCCCGCACATCGGCAACACCGGCGTCAACGACGAGGACCCGGAGTCCGGCCGCGTCTGGGTCGCGGGTTACGTCGTGCGCGAGCCGTCGCGGGTGGTGTCCAACTGGCGGGCCACCCGTTCGCTCGGCGACTACCTGAAGGACCAGGGCGTCGTCGGCATCGCCATCCCCGGCACCCGCGCGCTCACCCGCCACCTGCGCGAGCGCGGCGCCATGCGGGCCGGCATCTTCTCCCGCCCGGCCAGGCCGGTCGAGGAGCTGGTCGAGCGGGTGCGCACGGCGCCCTCGATGGTGGGCGCCGACCTGACCGGCGAGGTCGCCACCACCGAGCCGTACGTCGTGCCCGCGATCGGGCCGAAGCTCTACACCGTGGCCGCGATCGACCTCGGCATGAAGGCCATGACCCCGCAGCGGATGGCCGAGCGCGGCTGCGAGGTGCACGTGCTGCCCGCCACCGCCACCTTCGACGACATGATGGCCGTCGGCCCCGACGGCGTGTTCTTCTCCAACGGCCCGGGCGACCCGGCGACCGCCGACGTGAGCGCCCTGCGGAAGGTGCTGGAGGCGAAGGTCCCGTTCTTCGGCATCTGCTTCGGCAACCAGCTCTTCGGCCGGGCGCTCGGCCTGTCCACCTACAAGCTGCGCTACGGCCACCGCGGCGTCAACCAGCCGGTCCAGGACGTCCGCACCGGCAAGGTGGAGATCTCCTCCCACAACCACGGGTTCGCCGTCGAGGCGCCGCTCGGCGGGCCGTTCGAGACCCCGTACGGGCTCGCCGAGGTCAGCCACGTCAACCTCAACGACCGCTGCGTGGAGGGACTGCGCCTGCTCGACGGGCGCGCCTTCAGCGTCCAGTACCACCCCGAGGCCGCAGCCGGGCCCCACGACGCCGCTTACCTGTTCGACGAGTTCTGCGAGGTCATGAACCGTGCCCAAGCGTGACGACATCAGGTCCGTGCTGGTGATCGGCTCCGGGCCGATCGTGATCGGGCAGGCGTGCGAGTTCGACTACTCGGGCACCCAGGCCTGCCGCGTGCTGCGGGCCGAGGGCTTCCGGGTGATCCTGGTCAACAGCAACCCGGCCACGATCATGACCGACCCCGAGTTCGCCGACGCCACCTACGTCGAGCCGATCACCCCCGAGTTCGTCGAGAAGATCATCGCCAAGGAGCGGCCCGACGCGCTGCTGCCCACCCTCGGCGGCCAGACCGCGCTCAACACCGCGGTCGCGCTGCACGAGGCGGGCGTCCTGGAGCGCTACGGGGTCGAGCTGATCGGCGCCGACTTCGACGCCATCCAGGCGGGCGAGAACCGCGAGCGGTTCAAGGAGATCGTCGCCAAGGTCGCCGCCGAGCGCGGCCTGAACGCCGAGTCGGCCCGCTCGGTCATCTGCCACACCATGGACGAGGTGCTGGCCGGGGCCGGAGAGCTGGGCTACCCGCTGGTCGTGCGGCCGTCGTTCACCATGGGCGGCGCCGGGTCCGGGTTCGCCTACGACGAGGCCGGCCTGCGGCGCATCGCCGGGGCCGGGCTCGACGCCTCCCCGACCACCGAGGTGCTCCTGGAGGAGTCCATCCTCGGCTGGAAGGAGTACGAACTGGAGGTGATGCGCGACAAGAACGACAACGTGGTCATCGTGTGCTCCATCGAGAACATCGACCCGATGGGCGTCCACACCGGAGACAGCGTCACCGTCGCGCCCGCGCTCACCCTCACCGACCGCGAATACCAGAACATGCGCGACGTGGCCATCGCGGTCATCCGCGAGGTCGGCGTCGACACCGGCGGCTGCAACATCCAGTTCGCGGTCGACCCGCGCACCGGCCGGATGATCGTCATCGAGATGAACCCGCGCGTGTCGCGCTCCTCGGCGCTGGCCTCCAAGGCGACCGGCTTCCCGATCGCGAAGATCGCCGCCAAGCTGGCCATCGGCTACACGCTCGACGAGATCCCCAACGACATCACCAAGGAGACCCCGGCCTCCTTCGAGCCCACCCTCGACTACATCGTGGTCAAGGTCCCCCGGTTCGCGTTCGAGAAGTTCAGCGGCGCCGACCGCACCCTCACCACCCATATGAAGTCGGTGGGCGAGGCCATGGCCATCGGCCGCTCCTTCACCGAGGCGCTGCAGAAGGCGCTGCGCTCGCTGGAGAAGAAGGACTCCTCCTTCTCCTGGACCGGCGACCCCGGCGCCAAGGACGAGCTGCTGGCCGCCGCCGGCACCCCGCACGACGGCCGGCTGCGCACCGTGCAGCAGGCCATCAGGGCCGGCGCCACGGCGGAGGAGCTCTACGAGTCCACCGGCATCGACCCGTGGTTCCTCGACCAGCTCTACCAGCTCGACGAGCAGGCCCGCGCCGTCGCCGGCGCGCCCGAGCTGACCGCCGACGTGCTGGCCACGGCCAAGAGCCACGGCTTCAGCGACGCCCAGATCGCCGAGATCCGGGGCATCGACGAGGCCCGCGTCCGCGACCTGCGCCACGCGCTCGGCCTGCGGCCCGTCTACAACACCGTCGACACCTGCGCCGCCGAGTTCGCCGCCAAGACGCCCTACCTCTACTCCACCTACGACGAGGAGAGCGAGGTCCCGACCGACACCCGGCAGAAGGTGATCATCCTCGGCTCCGGGCCCAACCGCATCGGCCAGGGCATCGAGTTCGACTACGCGTGCGTGCACGCCTCCTTCGAGCTGTCCAGGGCCGGGTTCGAGACCGTCATGGTCAACTGCAACCCCGAGACCGTCTCCACCGACTACGACACCTCCGACCGGCTCTACTTCGAGCCGCTCACCCTGGAGGACGTCCTGGAGGTGGTGCACGCCGAGCAGCAGACCGGCCCCGTCGCCGGCGTCATCGTGCAGCTCGGCGGGCAGACGCCGCTCGGCCTGGCCCAGGCGCTCAAGGACGCCGGCGTGCCCGTTGTCGGCACCTCGCCCGAGTCCATCCACCTGGCCGAGGAGCGCGGCGCGTTCGGGCGGGTGCTGGCCGAGGCCGGGCTGCCCGCGCCCAGGCACGGCGTCGCCACCACCGTCGCCGGGGCCGTCGAGGTCGCCGCCGACATCGGCTACCCGGTGCTCGTGCGTCCCTCGTACGTGCTCGGCGGCGCCGGCATGGCCATCGTGTACGACGACGAGACGCTCACCCGCTACATGGCCGCCCAGGAGGGCGGCCACCCGGTGCTCGTCGACAAGTTCCTGGACGAGGCCGTCGAGATCGACGTCGACGCCCTCTACGACGGCGAGGAGCTCTACCTCGGCGGCGTGATGGAGCACATCGAGGAGGCCGGCATCCACTCCGGCGACTCGGCGTGCGCGCTGCCGCCCATCACGCTGGGCAGCGCCGACATCAAGCGCATCCGCACCGCCACCGAGTCCATCGCGCGCGGCGTCGGCGTGCGGGGCCTGCTCAACGTCCAGTACGCGATCTCGGCCGGGGTGCTGTACGTGCTGGAGGCCAACCCGCGCGCCAGCCGCACCGTCCCGTTCGTGTCGAAGGCGACCGCGGTGCCGCTGGCCAAGGCGGCGGCCCGGATCATGCTCGGCGCCACGCTGCGCGAGCTGCGCGCCGAGGGCATGCTCCCGGCCGGGGGCGACGGCGGCACGCTCCCCCTGGACGCGTCCATCGCGGTCAAGGAGGCGGTGCTGCCGTTCAACCGGTTCCACGGCGTCGACATCGTGCTCGGGCCCGAGATGCGCTCCACCGGCGAGGTCATGGGCATCGACGCGTTCTTCGGCGTGGCCTTCGCCAAGTCCCAGGCGGCCGCCTACGGCGAACTCCCGACGAAGGGACGCGCGTTCGTATCCGTGGCCAACAGGGACAAGCGTGCCATGATCTTCCCTGTGAGGGCGCTGGCCGACCTCGGTTTCGAGATCCTCGCCACCGAGGGCACCGCCGAGGTGCTGCGCCGCAACGGCGTCCATGCCAAGATCGTGCGCAAGCACGGCGAGGGGACCGGTCCAGGAGGTGAACCCACCAGCGTGCAGGCCATCCTCGACGGGGAGATCGACCTGATCGTCAACACCCCGTTCGACAGTCCCGGCCAGGCCGGATCGCGGCTCGACGGCTACGAGATCCGCACGGCCGCCGTGCTGCGCGGCATCCCGTGCATCACCACGGTGGCGGGGCTCGCCGCCGCCGCGGCCGGCATCCAGGCCATCGTGCGGGGCGACGTCGGCGTACGGTCCCTCCAGGAGCACGCGAAGGCACTACGGGGCTGACACCCCCGGGAGGTGAAGCAGACTGGCCGGCACTCCGGTGCAGGTGACGGGCACGGTGCTGACGACGCGCCGGGTCGACGCCTACCATGCGCTGACCGTGGTGGCGCCCGGCATCGCCGAGCGTCACCGCCCCGGCCACTTCGTCTCCGTCGCGGTCGGGGGCGCGCACTCGTCCATGGTGACGCGGCGCGCCCTGACCGTCCACGACGTCAAGGCCGACTACGGCGGCACCGTCGAGCTGGTCTTCACCGTGCGCGGCCCGGGCACCGCGTGGCTGGCCGAGCGCCGCGCCCGCGACACGCTCGACCTGGTCGGGCCGCTCGGACGGCCGTTCCCGCTGCCCCGCGACCCGGTCCACTGCGTGCTGGTCGGCGCCGAGTACGGCTCGGCCGTGCTGTTCCCGCTGGCCGACATGCTGCTGGAGCGAGGCTGCCGGGTCGACTTCGTGCTCGGCGCGGCCAGCGCCGACCGGGTGTTCGGGGCCATGCGGGCCCGGCGCATGGCCGAGACCACCACGCTGACCACCGAGGACGGCTCGCTCGGGCTGCGCGGCAGGGTCACCGACGCGCTCCCGTCGGTGATCGCCGACACGCGGGCCGACGCCGTCTACGCGTGCGGGCCGATGGAGTCGCTGCGCGCCGTCACGGCCGTCGCGATGGAGTTCGACATCCCCGTCCAGGTGGCGGTCGAGGAGTCCATGGCGTGCGGCATCGGCGTCTGCATGACGTGCGTGCTGCCGGTCATCGGTGACGACGGCGCCACCCGGATGGTCCGCGCCTGCGCCGAGGGCCCGGTGTTCCGCGGTGAGCGGGTGCGCTTCGAGGACGTCGGGACCATCCCGTTCGACGCGCTCGGCGCCCCCGGAGGCGGTGCCCGCCATGCCGGATAGCGGGTGATGGCCGTGGCCGTCGACATGCGCACCTTCCTCGCCCACGTGGAGCTGGCCAACCCGGTCACCACGGCGGCGGGCTGCGCCTCAGCGGGCCGTGAGCTGGCCCAGTTCTTCGACCTGCACCGGCTGGGCGCGCTCACCACGCGCTCGGTCACCATGGCGCCGCGCGCCGGGCGGCCCACGCCCCGGATGGCCGAGACGCCCTCCGGCATGCTCAACGCCGTCGGCCTGCAGGGGCCGGGCATCGACGTCTTCCTCGAACGCGAGCTGCCCTGGCTGGCCCAGCGCGGCATCAGGACCATCGTGTCGATCGGCGGCGGCTCCGTCGCCGAATACTCCGAGCTGGCCCGCAGGCTGGCCGACGCGCCCGGCGTGACCGCGCTCGAGGTCAACCTGTCGTGCCCCAACATGGAAGACCGCGGCCGCGTCTTCGCCCGCGAGGGCGGCACCGCCGCCGAGGTGATCGCCTCCGTCCGGTCGATCATGCGCTACGACGTCCCGGTCGTCGCCAAGCTGGCCCCCGACGTGGCCGACATCGTGGCCGTCGCCCGCTCCTGCGTCGACGCCGGCGCCGACGCCCTCTGCATGATCAACAACCCGCTCGGGATGGCCATCGACACCGAGACGCTGCGGCCGTCGCTGGCCGCCGTCACCGGCGGGCTGTCCGGCCCCGCCATCCTGCCGCTCGCCGTGCGCTGCGTCTGGCAGGTGCACGCCGCGCTGCCCGGCGTCCCGCTCATCGGCGTCGGCGGCGTCATGACGGGCAGGGACGCCTTCCAGCTCGTCCTGGCCGGCGCCTGCGCGGTCGGGGTGGGCACGGCGCTGTTCAACGACCCGTACGCTTGCCTGCGCATCGAGCGCGAGCTCGAAGACCTGCTGCAGGCGCGCGGCTTCCAGCGGCTGGCCGACGCGGTCGGCCTGGCCCACCGCCCGCCGGGCGGCGCCGCCCGGCACCTGCTCGTCGACACCGAGGAGAGCACCTCTTGACTCCCGCACCCATCGCCGTCGCCCTCGACGCCCCCGACCTGGAGACCGCCGCCCGGTGGGCCGGGCTGGTGACCCCGCACGTCACCACGGTGAAGGTGGGCCTGGAGCTCTACCTGCGCTACGGGCCCGACGTGATCGCCTCCGTGCGCGGGGCCAGCGGCGTCAGGGTCTTCCTCGACCTCAAGCTGCACGACATCCCCAACACCGTCGCGGGGGCCGCCGGGGCCGTCGCCCGGCTGCGGCCCTCCATCCTGACCGTGCACGCCGCCGGCGGCCCCGCCATGATCCGCGCGGCGGTGGAGGCGGCCCCGCACACCCAGATCGCCGCCGTCACCGTGCTCACCTCGCTCGCCGAGGAAGACCTGGAACGCATCGGCCTCGCCGGGCCGGCGTCCGACGCGGTCCGCCGCCTGGCCGCCCTGTCCGTGGCGGCGGGCGCCACCGCGCTGGTCTGCTCACCGCACGAGCTGCGCGCGGTCCGCGCCGAGGTGGGCGACGACATCACGCTCATCACCCCAGGCGTCCGGCCGGCCGGCGCGGCCACCCAGGACCAGGCCCGGGTCGCCACCCCCGAACGCGCCCTCGCCGACGGTGCCGACCTCCTGGTGATCGGACGGCCCATCACCGGCTCCCCGGACCCCGGCGCCGCGGCCGCCGCCATCGCCGCCTCCCTCCGCCGCACCAGCCACGCCTGACATCCGGCGCCGCTCGTACGAGCCGTCAGTCGGGCGGCCCTGCCGTGTTCTTCACGGGATGGTGGGCGGCCTCTCCGCCGCGCCTGACTGCCGTTGGGCGGCTGTCGGCCGGAGTTGCTCGTACGGGCTCGCAGTCGGGCGGCCTTGCCGTGTCCGTCACGGAAGGAGGGGGCTGCCTCTTTCCGCCGTGCCAGCCAGGCCTGATGCTGAGGGGCGTACGGCGGCCGGTGGCGCCCCGTACGGGCACGGCCGCCGTGTCCTTCACCGAAGGGCGGACACCACCGGCGTTGAGCGCCTAAGGCTGTGTGAGCGGGCGGCCCCGCGGTCCCCCCATGCGGGTTTGCGAGCTGGGTGGCTGGTCTGAGGCCCGCGCTTCGGAAGACCGGGTGCTCCCGCATGGCGGGCGATTCTGTGGGGGGTGCGGGAGGTGTCTTGTCTGAAGGCTCGCGGGGGTTCGCGTTGATGGCGGGGCGCCCGGAAGTCGCCTCCCTTTGCTGCACCAGCCACGCCTGACGGCCGGTGGGCGGCTGTCGGCCGGTGCTGCCCGTACGGGTCTGAAGCCGGGCGCCCTTGCGGCGTTCTTCACGGAATGAAGGCCGCCTCTCTCCGCTGCGCAAGCCGCGCCTGATGCTGACGGGCGTACGGCGGCCGGTAGCGCCCGTATGAGCACCGCCGCCGCCCTTCACCGTGGGGCGGACACCATCGGTGGTGAGTGCTTAAGGCCGCGTGAGCAGGTGGCCCCCCGATCTCCGGGTGACTGGGAAGGTCTCTTGTTTGAGGGCCCGCGCGTCGAACGGCCGTAGGACCTGATGCCCTGTGGCTTCCCGCATGGGCGGGCGATTCTGTTGGGGTGCGGGAGCGTCTTGTCTGAAAGCACGCGCGGGCTCGCGTAGAAGGCGGGGCGCCTGAATTTCTCGTAGGGGGACGGGGTGATGCGGCGTACCGGAGGCGTGCTGCGGGCGGTCTTGACACGCGATTCCACAAAGGAGCTCCGGACGGCGGGGGAGGGGCGTGAAAGGGCGCGGCGCGACAGCCTCAGGAGCCGAGATCGTCAACGCCGTGCCGGACCGTCGCCGGACCCCGCCGGGCATGGCACGGTCCAGGTTTCGGACACAGGTCAGCCCTGCTTTCGGACATGGTCGGCGGGTCCGTACGTGATCATCGTAGCGCCCCTCGCGACCTCCGGGGGCGCGGTCGAGAACAGGGAAGTGGGGGCGATTTGATCAGCACTGTGTGATTTTACGGTCACCCAAAGTGATGAAGTGGATTTTGTAGCGAGAGAAACCGCTCTTGGCGTTGCTAAGGGGGCGATGACCAGCTAGTTTCCCTTCCCGTCCGAGTACATCGACAGAAATTCGAGGTGACCCGGCGTGGCTCTTCCTCCCCTGACCCCCGAGCAGCGCGCCGCAGCCCTGGAGAAGGCTGCAAAGGCCCGTAAAGAGCGTGCCGAGGTCAAGAACCGGCTCAAGCATGGCGCGGTTTCTCTGGCCGAGGTGCTCAAGGATGGGCAGACCGACGACGTCATCGGCAAGATGAAGGTGTCGGCATTGTTGGAATCGCTTCCCGGCGTGGGCAAGGTCCGCGCCAAGCAGCTGATGGAGAAGCTTGCCATCGCCGAGTCCCGCCGCGTGCGGGGCCTCGGCGCGAACCAGAGGGCCTCCCTCGAGCGCGAGTTCGGTGGCAACGAGAGCTAATCTCGATTCCACAAGAAGCGCTGGTTCGACGGGGGGTAGGAAGTGGCCGACAGGTCCTGGTCCGGCGGTGTGACGGCCCACGAGGCGGCCGGAGCCGGAAGTGGAGTCGGAGACTTCCTCCCCTCGAGCGAGAGGCGGCTGACGGTCCTGTCGGGGCCGTCGGGCGTGGGCAAGTCAACGGTCGTAGCCGAGCTCCGGCGGGCGCACCCCGAGGTGTGGCTGTCGGTCTCGGTGACCACCAGGCGACCCCGTCCGGGCGAGGTGGACGGGGTCCACTACTTCTTCGTCGACGGCGAGGAGTTCGACCGGCTCGTGGAGCGGGGCGAGCTGCTCGAGTGGGCGGAGTTCGCGGGCAACCGCTACGGCACGCCGCGCCGGCCCGTGCTCGACAAGCTGGCCGCCGGCGTGCCGACCCTGCTGGAGATCGACCTCGAAGGCGCCCGGCAGGTGCGGCGCAGCATGCCGGAGGCGCTGCTGATCTTCCTGGCCCCGCCCAGCTGGGCCGAGCTGGAGAAGCGGCTGCGCGGCCGCGGCACCGAGCCCGAGGACGTCATCGCCCGCCGCCTGGACGCCGGGCGGATCGAGATGGCGGCCGAGAAGGAGTTCGACCTCTCACTCGTTAACACGGACGTCAAACTCGTGTGCCACCGGCTGATAGCCTTGATGACTGACCCTCAGGGGGTCACCGCAACCACCAACCGAGAGGTCTGATCAATCGTGGCAGGAATTGCCCCGGTCGCTGAGGGCATCACCAACCCGCCGATCGACGCGCTGCTCGACATCGTCGACAGCAAGTACTCCCTGGTGATCATGGGTGCCAAGCGCGCCCGCCAGATCAACGCCTACTACTCGCAGCTCGGCGAGGGCCTCCTTGAATACGTCGGTCCGCTGGTCGAGACCCACGCGCAGGAGAAGCCGCTGTCGATCGCGCTGCGCGAGGTCTCCGAAGGCCTGCTCAACGCCGAGCCCATCGAAGGCGCGGCCTGACCCTTTCGATGAAGGTCGTCCTTGGTGTGAGCGGCGGCATCGCCGCCTACAAGGCGTGCGAGCTGCTGCGCCTGTTCACCGAATCCGGGCACGAGGTGCGGGTGGTCCCCACCCGCGACGCCCTGAGGTTCGTCGGAGAGCCCACCTGGGCCGCCCTGTCGGGCAACCCGGTGACGACCGACGTCTGGGAGTCCGTCCACGAGGTGCCCCACGTGCGCATCGGCCAGGCGGCCGACCTCGTCGTGGTCGCGCCCGCCACGGCCGACGTGCTGGCCAAGGCGGCCCACGGGCTCGCCGGTGACCTGCTCACCAACACGCTGCTGACCGCGCGCTGCCCGGTGGTGTTCGCGCCCGCGATGCACACCGAGATGTGGCAGCATCCGGCCACCCGCGCCAACGTCGCCACCTTGCGCGAGCGTGGATCGGTCGTGATCGACCCGGCCGTCGGCCGGCTCACCGGCGCCGACACGGGCCCCGGGCGGCTGCCCGACCCCGCCGAGATCTTCCAGGTCTGCGTGCGCGCGCTGCGCGGCCGCCCGCTCGACCTCGCCGGCCACAGGGTCGTCGTCTCCGCCGGCGGCACCCGCGAGGCCATCGACCCGGTCCGCTACATCGGCAACCGCTCCTCCGGCCTTCAGGGGTACGCGCTCGCGCGCACCGCCGTGGCCAGGGGCGCCGAGGTGACGCTGGTGGCCGCCAACGTGACGCTGCCCGACCCGGCCGGCGCCGCGGTCGTGCGCGTCGGGTCGGCCGCCGAGCTGCGGGAGGCGGTGCTCGCCGCGGCCGACGACGCCGACGTGGTGGTGATGGCCGCCGCGGTCGCCGACTTCCGGCCCGCCGAGCGCCACGACGCCAAAATCAAGAAGACGGACGGCGAGCCCGCCCCCATCCACCTGGCCAAGAACCCCGACATCCTGGCCGAGCTGGGCAGCCGTCGCAAGGAGCGGGGCGGGGATTCGCCCCGGGTGCTCGTCGGGTTCGCCGCCGAGACCCACGACGTGCTCGCCAACGGCCAGGCCAAGCTCGCCCGCAAGGGCTGTGACCTGCTCGTCGTCAACGAGGTCGGCGAGAGTCTCGCCTTCGGCACCCCCGACAACGCGGCCACCATCCTGGTGGCGGGGGGCGAGCCGGTCGAGGTCCCGCGCGGTCCCAAGGACGACATCGCCGACGCCGTCTGGGACGCCGTCGCCCCCCGGCTGCGCTGATCTCTTTTCCGCCCGTGCGGCGCCGGGGAAGGTGACCGTTCCTCCTCGCGGGACGTACGGGACAAATGGGTTAGAACGATTGCCCTATCACCTGTTGCAGCTTTCCGGAATGCCTGCTGATACTGGGGCGAAGGGGGGCGGCATGCCGGTGAATTCTGCTGTCAGAGACCGCTGCAGGACTGTTATGGGACACAAAGGCGCGATCCGCTACGTGTTCCCCGCGCTGTCCGTCGGGCCGGGCGGCTCGGCCAACTTCCTGATCGTGGTCACGGACCTGGCCGTGGCGGTGCTGTCCACGCGGATGTTCCGCGGCGACCGGCCGATCTCGGTGTACGCGATGTACCCGCGCGACACGCGGCTCGGGCCGATCACGCTGGCGCCGGGGCCCGTCATCGAACTGGGGGAGATGACCTTCGAGTTCGACGACGAATACGCCGCCGTGGTCGCCGCCGCCGACGCGGAGGTGTTCGCGCCCGAGACGCTTCCCCCGGATCCCCTTCCCCACCTCTGACCGGGGCGGGCTCCTTTTCGTACTTACGCTGGCTCCCTCGTACTTACGCTGGCTCCTTCGTTCGTACGCGGGCTCCTTCGTCCGTACGCGGTCGGCAGCCATCGCCGCCGGGCGGGCCGAGCGCTCGCGGAGTGACTGAGGGCCACCGCCCGCGGTGACACGCCCGATGGGGCGGAACCGCTGGAGCGTGGCATGGGCCGCGCAGGAGGGATCCCCGGCGTAACGATCGTGGACGGTTTCGCGGCGAGGCGCCGGGTACGGCTAGACTTCTGCGAGGCTCTGGCGTGCCAACCCGTCTTGAGCCCTTAAATCCGTCAGCAGCCGCTGCATGAGGAGCCACTGAGTTGTCACGTCGCCTGTTCACCTCCGAGTCGGTCACCGAGGGCCATCCGGACAAGATCGCCGACCAGATCAGTGACGCGATCCTGGACGCCATGCTCAAGGACGACCACAAGAGCCGGGTCGCCGTCGAGACGATGATCACCACCGGCCAGGTCCACGTCGCGGGCGAGGTGACGACCGAGACCTATGTCGACATTCCCGGCGTCATCCGGGAGAAGATCCTGGAGATCGGCTACGACGCCTCCTACAAGGGCTTCGACGGCGCCTCCTGCGGCGTGTCGGTGTCCATCGGAGCGCAGTCGCCCGACATCGCCCAGGGTGTCGACGACGCCTACGAGCACCGCGTCGAGGGTGACGTCGACGAGCTCGACCGCCAGGGCGCGGGCGACCAGGGGCTGATGTTCGGCTACGCCTGCCGCGAGACGCCCGAGCTGATGCCGCTGCCGATCATGCTCGCCCACCGCCTGGCCCTGCGCCTGTCCGAGGTCCGCAAGTCCGGCACCGTGCCCTACCTCCGCCCCGACGGCAAGACCCAGGTCACGGTCGAGTACGACGGCGACCGGCCGGTCCGCCTCGACACCGTGGTGGTCTCCACCCAGCACGCCGCCGAGATCGACCTCAAGGAGATGCTGACCCCCGACATCAAGGAGCACGTCGTCGACGTCGTGCTCGCGGGGCTCGACATCGAGACCGACGGCTACCGCCTGCTGGTCAACCCGACCGGCCGCTTCGAGATCGGCGGCCCGATGGGCGACGCCGGCCTCACCGGCCGCAAGATCATCATCGACACCTACGGCGGCGCGGCCCGTCACGGTGGCGGCGCGTTCTCCGGCAAGGACCCGTCCAAGGTCGACCGCTCGGCCGCCTACGCCATGCGCTGGGTCGCCAAGAACGTCGTGGCCGCCGGGCTCGCCGACCGCTGCGAGGTCCAGGTCGCGTACGCGATCGGCAAGGCCGAGCCCGTCGGCCTGTTCGTCGAGTGCTTCGGCACCGAGAAGCTGCCGGTGGAGAAGATCCAGACGGCCGTCCTCGACGTGTTCGACCTGCGTCCCGCGGCGATCATCCGCGACCTCGACCTGCTGCGGCCGATCTACTCCGAGACCGCCGCCTACGGCCACTTCGGCCGCGAGGGCTTCTCCTGGGAGTCCACCGACCGCGCCGAGACCCTCCGCACGGCCGCCGGCCTCTGACACCCGGCACCTCGGGAGCTCCCGCGCCCTCCCGGCGCAGGCGCTCCCGCAGGGCTGCCTCCCTTCCCGGGCCTGGCGTTCTGTAAGGGTTGCTCCGGTCCTGTGCCTGGCGCTCCGGGAAGGTTGTTTCCGTCCTGTGCGTCGTGCGGCGGGAGGGTTCTTTCCCTCCTGTGCGTGTGTGGCGGGAGGGCCGCCGTCCCTGCTCGCCGCCTACGGCCGCTTCGGCCGCGAGGGCTCCTTCTGCGAGTCCACCGACCCGCGCCGAAATCCTCCGCACCGCCGCCGGCCTTTGACATCCGGCACCCTCGGGAGCTCCCCGCCCCTGGAAGCTCCCGCGCCCCTTGGCGCAAGTGCTCCCGTAGAGCTGCCTCCTCCCGCGCCGGGCGCGCCGGGAGGGTTGCTTCGGTTCTGTGTCGTGGTGCGTCGGGAAGGTTGTTTCCGTCCGTGCCGTGGTGCGTCGGGGGGCCTGCTTTCCCTCTTGTGCCTGGCGCTCTCGATGGGTTGTTTTCGTCCTGTGCCTGGCGCCGTGACGGGTGTTGCCGTCCTGCACTCGGCGCTCTGGGAGAGCTGCCCCCTCCCGCACTCGGCGCTCCGGGAAGGTTGCTTCCGGCCTGCGCCCGGTGCTCCCGAAAGGATGCCGGGCCTTCCGCGCTCGGTGCCACGAGAGGTTGTCGTGTTTTCGGCGTAGGGGCGTTTTCGCCAGGTTCGTCGCGCCTTCGGTGCTTGGTGGGACTGAGGGACGCTCCTTCGGGGCTCGGGCTCTGTCGTGGGGTTCGATGCCGCCGTCTCCGTGGTCTGTCCCGCGATGTGGCGGCGGGCCGATCATGTGATGTGCACGACCGTTCGTGCAGGGTCCGCGCCGTCGAAGGAAGTCCTTCCCCTGAATGCCTCAGCGCGGCCACCCTGTCATGAGCGGCTGACCGCGAGGCTGCGGCTGCTCGGCTTGCTTCGTCCTCGCCGTCGGGCCACGGCCAGGTTCGGCGCCCGCTCCCGAGTGGGTCCTTGGGCGAGGGCTGGTCGGGGCAGGCAGGTCTGCGGGAAGGGTCGGGCGTTCCCGGCCGTCGCGTCTGGTAGACGTAGTGCGTGACCGACTCCGACGACGCGCTCCTGCCGCTCGACGCCGTGCGGCCCGCGGCGTCGCCGAAAGGGGCCAAGGGAGCCGTCGTCCCCGCCGCCGAGCTGCCCGTCGCCCGGGTGGCCGTGGACAACCCGCTGCCTCACCTGGACCGGCCGTTCGACTACCTGGTGCCCGCCGCCATGCACGACACGGCGCGGCCGGGGGTGCGGGTGCGGGTGCGGTTCGCGGGCAAGCTGGTCGACGGGTTCCTGCTGGAGCGGGCCGGGCAGAGCGACCACGCGGGCAAGCTGACGCCGCTCGAACGCGTCGTCTCACCTGAGCAGGTGCTGACGCCCGAGGTCGCGGGGCTGGCCAGGGCTGTGGCCGACCGCTACGCGGGCACGCTGGGCGACGTCCTCCGCCTCGCGATCCCGCCCCGCCACGCCAGGACGGAGGCCGCCACCCGCCCCGTTCCCGAGACCTCGGGCGAGCAGGCCGCGTCCGAGCGGGAGCCCGAACCTCAGGATGCTCCCGATGCGGGGACGTGGGCGGACTATCCGATGGGCCCGTCGTTCATCGACGCGCTGCGCAACGGGAGGGCGCCGCGCGCGGTGTGGACGGCGCTGCCCGGCGGGGGCGGATGGGCGACGGGGTTCGCCGAAGCGGTGCGGGCGACCCTGGAAGGTGGCAGGGGCGCGCTGGCCGTGGTGCCCGACGGCAAGGACGTGGCGCTGCTCGACGAGGAGCTCAGCCGGGCGCTGGGGCCCGGACGGCATGTGGCGCTCACCTCGGACCTGGGCCCGGCCGAGCGGTACCGGCGGTGGCTGAGCGTGCTGCGCGGGCAGGCGCGGGCGGTGGTGGGCACGCGGGCGGCGATGTTCGCGCCCGTCGAACGGCTCGGGCTGGTGGCGGTCTGGGACGACGGGGACGACCTGCACGCCGAACGGCTGGCCCCGTACCCGCACGCCCGTGAGGTGCTCGGGCTGCGCGCGCACCGGACCGGCGCGGCCATGCTGATCGGCGGATACGCGCGTACGGCCGAGGCCACGCAGCTCATCGCGGCCCGGTGGGCGCGGCCGATCGTGGCCGCGAGGCAGGAGATCAGGCGCCGGGCGCCGCGCGTGCGCGCCGCGGGGGAGGACGCCGAGCTGGCCAGGGACCAGGCGGCGCGGGCGGCGAGGCTGCCCAGCGTGGCGTGGCGGGCGCTGCGTCAGGGCCTGGACCACGGGCCCGTCCTGGTGCAGGTCCCCAGACGGGGATACCTGCCCGCGCTGGCGTGCGCGCACTGCCGCGCCCCCGCCCGGTGCGCCCACCCGCCGACCCGCATGAGCGCCCTGGAATGGGCCGGCCCGCCCTCCGGTGAGGGACAGCTCCCGTACGAGGAGACCGGGGAGGGCACGGCCGGATCGCGTCAGGACACGTACGGCGAGGCGGGGCGCGGGTCGCGGGACGCGGCTCAGGGCGGGTCACGCCGTGGCGTGCCCGACGGCGGAGAAGCGGGCGGCGGGTCGCGGGACGCGGTTCCGGGTGGCTCACGTCATGGCGGGGAAGCACCGGCTCCGGACGGGGCGCGTCGCGGCGGGCTCGACGGCGGGGAAGCGGGGCCTGGGGAGGGGGGCCGGGGGGCCGAGGAGTTCTGTCACGGGCCGCTGGCGCTGCGCACCGGGCATGCGGCGCCCTACTGCCGCTGGTGCGGGCGGGTCGACGCCGCCTGGAAGTGCCCGGCCTGCGGGAGCCACCGGCTGCGTGCCGTGGTGGTGGGGGCCCGGCGCACGGCGGAGGAGCTGGGCAGGGCGTTCCCGTCCGTGCCGGTGCGGACGTCGGGGCGGGACGGGGTGCTGGCCCGGCTGCCCGCCGGTCCCGCGCTGGTGGTGGCCACGCCGGGGGCGGAGCCGGTCGCCGAGGGCGGGTACGCGGCGGCCGTGCTGCTCGACGGGTGGGCGCTGCTGGGCCGGGCCGACCTGCGGGCGGGGGAGGAGGCGGTGCGCCGGTGGATGAACGCCGCCGCCCTGCTCCGCCCGGCCGCCGAGCTCGTGGTGCTCGCCGACGCCGCGCTGCCCGCTGTGCAGGCGCTGGTGCGCTGGGACCCGGTCACGCACGCAGAACGCGAACTCGCCGACCGCGCCGAGCTGGGCTTCCCGCCCGCGGTGCGGATGGCCACGCTCACCGGCGCGGCCTCGGCCGTGCGGCAGATGCTGGAGGAGTCCCGCCTGCCCGGGGGAGCGCAGGTGCTCGGCCCGGTGCCGGTCGACGACGCGGGCCGGGAACGCGCCATGGTACGGGTGCCGCGCGGTGGAGGTGCCGCTCTGGCCGCCGCGCTCAAAGGGGCCAGCGGGGTGCGTGCCGCGAGAAAGGCAGCAGAGGTGGTGAAGGTGTGTGTCGACCCCCTCGACCTGATTTAGACCGTTTCCCCGATTCGCTCATCCGTAAGCCAGCCGTTAGCGTGCCTGTGTGTCGATCGAATGGGTGAACTCGGCCATCGACGACCTGCGCGCCTGGGGGCGCGCCCGGGGCGTCGAGGTGGACGCGGACGAGGTCCGCTTGCTCTGCGACTACGCCAGCGACTACCTGAACGTCAACAAGCTCGCCGACTTCACGCCCGCCACGTTCGACGAGCTGCTGCTGTCCATCTATCCGCGCAAGGTCATCGCGCCCCCGGAGAGCGCCGAGGAGACCGTGGCGGCCGGGCGCACGCTCGTCCGCTACCTGCAGGAGTCGGGCGAGGTCGGCGACGAGACCGCCGCCGCCATGCGCGAGCGGCTGGCCGACATCGAGACCCGCATGCCCGACGCCCTGGCCGACACGGCCAACTTCGGCATGGCCAAGAGCCTGTTCAGCTCCATCGGGCCCGAATCCCTGGAGCAGTCCATCGCCATCCCGTCCGGTGAGGTGCCCGATCTGGGGGAGGCGCCCTGCGACTGCCCCGGCTGCACCCCGCGTCCCGCCGTCCGGCCGGCCACGCCCGAGGAGCTGGAGGCGGAGCTGCGCGGCGTCCCGCTCCTGGCCGCGCTCGACCGCGGCGCGGTCCCCTACCTGGAAGGGCTGCGCGCGCCCGGCGGCCCGCTGGGCAGGTGGGCGGCCGTCGTGGCCCACCTGATGGAGGGCGACACGGGCGGCGGGGTCACCGGCTCGGCGGGCGTCGACGAGGAGCTCTACGACCTGTTCGACATGCTCTACCGGGTGCAGGCCCCGGTGCCCGCCGAGGTGATCGGCGAATACCTGGAGGAGCTCGTCGAGGAGGAGGTGGACGTGCCCGCCGTGCTCGCCCGCCTTGCCTGGTGCGGCCTCGTACGCCTCACCGGAGACGGCGCCCACCCCGCGGCCGGGCTCACCCCCGCCGCCGTGTGGGCGCTGCGCGAGCACTACCTCGCGCTCGGACTCGACGCGCCGCAGGCGCCCGACCTGGCCGAGGCCGACGCGCGCGGGCTCATCGAAGGGCTGCTCGACGGCGTGCCTGCCGAGCTGGCCGAGTCCGACATCGACCGCTGGCTGGCCGCCAGGAGCCCCGAGGAGGCCGCGGCCGAGCTGTTCGACGCCGCCTCGGGAGCGCCCGCCGTCGCCCGCGGGATCGCCGTCACCATCGTCGACCGGCTCGGCGCCGGGGCCGAGCCCGCGGTGCGCGGCGGCCTCGACGACCCCGAGCTCCGGCCGCACGCCATCCACTGGCTCATCTCGCGCGGCCTGCCCGCCCCGCATCTCACCCACGACGAGCTGCTCTGGGTCAGCGTCGACATGCTCGCGCTGGCGATGCCGCACGCCCAGGAGGCCCCGGAGATCTTCGCCGAGAACATGGGCGCCTCGGGCCCGCCCGCCCACCTGATCGAGGAGATGTGGCAGGTGGACCATCCCGACGTGGTCGAGGTCCTGGAGCTGCTCGGGCGCTCGCTGCCCGACACCACGACGGCCAAGGCCGCGCGCAAGGCCGCTTTCAAGGCACGCTCGCGGGCCATCCGTTGAGTACGCCTCTGTGACTCACGTGCAGTAAGTTTCGTGGGTGGCAAACAACGTCTTCGACCTCGCCGAGCTGCGCAAGCTGATCGATGAGCAGGCCGCTCCGCCGGGGCCGCCTGAGGAGACGCCCGTGGAGCACGAGGCGCTCACCTTCCCGCCCGTCACCCTCGCCGACGACGCCGAGCTGGCGAGGGCGGTTCCCCAGGTGCCGCTCGTCGCCGACGCGGTGCGCCTGGCCGGCTGGACGGGCACCCGCCCCGTCACCCCCGAGGGCCTGCCGACCGAGGCCGACGCCGCGGCCGCCGCCGCCGAGCTCGGGCTCGACCCCTCCCGCCTGCGCCTCGTCTGGATCGTCGCCGTCAACACCGGCCTGCTCCAGATCCTCGGCGGCCGTGCCTCCCGCGGTCCGCTGCCGCAGCGGCTGACCGTCGAGGCCACGCTCGAGTTCTGGGACGGCGTGGTCATGGACGTCCTCGACCGCGCGGACGAGGGCCTGACCGGCTCCGCCGTCGTCGACGGCCACCTGGCCGAGATGCTCGCCACGATCTACTCCGTACGGTCCGGCGTCGCGGTCGCCAACCTGGCCCGCGGCATCCTGCAGTCCCACGAGGTCGCCTGCGCCCCGGGCGAGACCGGGATGCGACGGATGGCCGCCGACCTGCCCGGCGAGCTGCTGCAGGCGCTGTCGCTGCTGGCCTACTGCGGCGTGGTCGAGCAGACCGCCGCCGGCCGCACCGCGCTCACCCCGCTCGGCGTCTGGGCCATCAGGCGCGACCTGCTGCGCGAGGGCCACGACGCGCCCACCTCCGCGGAGGTCGAGGTGTTCGCCGACCTGACCGCCGCCGAGCTGGTCGACGCCCTGGTCAGCGGGTCCGCCACGCAGAGCGCGGTGGCGGGGTGGCTGGAGCGCCGCCCGCCCGAGGAGGCCGCGCGCGAGCTGATCGCCATCGCCGCCGAGGGCACCGCCGGCCGGCGCGGCGCGGTGGGAGCCGTCCTGGAGGAGCTCGGCCCCGAGGCCGAGTCGCCCCTGCGCGAGGCGCTCGATCTGCCGCTCATGCGCCGCTACGCCGCCTCCTGGCTGCACATCCGCGACCTCGACGCGCCCCCGCTCAGCCCTGAGGACCACACCTGGATCGCCGTCGACTCGCTGGCCGCCCTCATGCATCTGTCCGGTCACGCCGCCGACCGGCTCGACACGCCCGAACCCCGCGAGGACCTCATCCGCCTCGTCGCCGAGATGCCCTCCGTCGGCCACCCCGACACCGTCGCCGTGCTCGACATGCTCGCCCGCGCCCACGGCGACGAGGCCGTCGTCAAGGCCGCGCGCAAAGCGGCGATGAAGGCTCGCTCGTTCGCCCACTAAACTGAGCTGATCCCTCGAAGAAACGGAGTGACCCTTGGCGATCCAGGCGATCCGGCTGTTCGGAGACCCGGTGCTGCGCACGCCGGCGGCTCCGGTGGTCGACTTCGACAAGGAGCTCCGCAAGCTCGTCAAAGACCTCACCGACACGATGATGGACGCGCCGGGCGCCGGCCTCGCCGCCCCGCAGATCGGCGTCGGGCTGCGGGTGTTCACCTATTACGTGGACGACCAGCTGGGCCACCTCATCAACCCCGACCTCGACCTGTCCAGCGAGCTCGACGAGGAGGGCGAGGAGGGCTGCCTGTCCTTCCCCGGCCTGTCCTTCCCGACGCCCCGCGCGATCCGCGCCGTCGCCAAGGGATTCGACATGCACGGGGAGCCGGTCGTGCTGGAGGGCACCGACCTGATGGCGCGCTGCTTCCAGCACGAGACCGACCACCTCGACGGCATCCTGTTCATCGACCGGATGGACCCCAAGCAGCGCAAGCTCGCGATGAAGGCCGTGCGCGAGGCCGAGTGGAGCGGGCTGCAGGCGCCCGCGGTCAAGTTCTCGCCCCACCCGACCGGCGGAAAGGCTCTCTGACGATGCGGCTGGTCTTCGCCGGCACCCCGGAGACGGCGCTGCCGTCGCTGCGCGCCCTGCTCGACTCGCCGCGTCACGAGGTCGTCGCGGTCGTCACCCGCCCCGACGCCCAGTCGGGGCGCGGACGCAAGGTGCATCCGTCGCCGGTGGCCGAGCTGGCCGAGGAGAGCGGCATCGAGGTGCTGCGCCCGGTCAAGGCAGGCGACCCCGCCTTCCTCGACCGGCTGCGCGCCCTGGAGCCCGACTGCTGCCCCGTCGTCGCGTACGGCGCGCTGCTGCCGCAGGCCGCGCTCGACATCCCCCGGCACGGCTGGGTCAACCTCCACTTCTCGATCCTGCCGGCCTGGCGCGGCGCCGCCCCCGTGCAGCACGCCGTGCTCCACGGCGACGAGATCACCGGCGCGACCACGTTCCGCATCGTCAAGGAGCTCGACGCCGGTCCGGTCTTCGGCGTCGTCACCGAGGAGGTCAGGCCAGGCGACACCAGCGGCGCCCTGCTCGAACGGCTGTCGGTCTCCGGCGCCGGGCTGCTCGCCGCCACCCTCGACGGCATCGAGGACGGCAAGCTGGAGGCACGCCCGCAGCCGTCCGAAGGGGTGAGCCTCGCTCCCAAGATCAGCGTTGAGGACGCCCGCGTCGACTGGTCCGCCCCCGCCATGAGGATCGACCGGCTCATCCGCGCCTGCACCCCCGGCCCGGGGGCATGGGCCGAGTTCCGCGGCCAGCGGGTCAAGCTCGGCCCGGTGCGCGTCGCCGCCGGAGAGGAGCGCCTCGCCCCTGGCGAGCTGGCGGCCGGCAAGCACCGCGTCCTGGCCGGCACCGCCACCGACCCGGTCGAGCTGGGCGAGGTCCAGCCCCAGGGCAAGCGCCTGATGAGCGCGGTCGAGTGGGCCCGCGGCGTTCGCCCGGAGGCCCGGGAGTGCCTCCGGTGAGCGACCAGATCTGTCGAGACGGTGCGCCCGGCCGTGAGGCGGACGCCCCGCGGGGCGTGACCGCCGGGTTCGCGGAGCTCGGAGCGAAGGAAGCCCGGCCTCGTCGATGCGCGGGCGTCGCCGGCCGAGGCGTGACGGAAAGTCGGAGGGCATGAGACCACGGGGTGCCGCGGGCAGGGGCGGTGCGGGAAGGCCGCGCAGGCCGGTCCGCGACCAGGCGCGCAACACCGCCTTCGACGTCATGCGCGCCGTGGCGGAGCGCGACGCGTACGCCAACCTGCTCCTGCCGCGGCTCCTGCGGGAGCGCGGCATCGGGGGGCGCGACGCGGCGCTCGCCACGGAGCTGACCTACGGGACGCTGCGCGGGCTCGGCACCTACGACGCGATCATCGAGGTGTGCGGCGACCGCGCGCCCGACCCGGCGGTGCGCGACGCGCTGCGGCTGGGCGCCCACCAGCTGCTGAAGATGCGCGTCCCGCCGCACGCCGCCGTCGGCACCAGCGTCGACCTGGTACGACTGCGCGTCGGGCAGGGGGCGGCCAAGTTCGTCAACGCGGTGCTGCGCAAGATCGCCGGGCGGACGCTGGAGGAGTGGGTGGCGATCGTCGCGCCCGACCCCGAGCGTGACCCGGCGGGTCACCTGGCCGTCGCCCACAGCCACCCGCGCTGGGTGGTGACCGCCTTCCGCGACGCGCTGGGCGAGGACGCCGCGGAGACCGCGGATCTGATGGCCGCCGACAACGACCGTCCGCTGGTGACGCTGGTGGCGCGTCCCGGGCGCTCCTCGGCGAAGGAGCTGCGCGACGCGGGGGCCGAGCCCGCCCGCTACTCCCCGTACGGGGCCTACCTGCCCGAAGGCGACCCCGGCCAGATCGCGGCGGTGGCCGAGACCCGGGCCGCGGTGCAGGACGAGGCCAGCCAGCTCGTGACGCTCGCCCTCACCCGCGTCCCGCTCGACGGCCGCGACGAGCGCTGGCTCGACCTGTGCGCGGGCCCGGGCGGCAAGGCGGGCCTTCTCGACGCCATCGCGACCCACGGCGACCTCGAAGGACTCGCGGCCCCGTCGGCCCAGCGAGGCGAGGAGGGGCCGGGTGGCGGAGCGCCCCGCGCGTTCCCCGGTGGGGCGTGGGTGATGGCCAGTGACGTGCAGCACCATCGGGCGCGGCTGGTGTTGCAGACCACGGACGACGCGCTGGTGATCACCGCTGACGGCACCGCGCCGGCGTGGCGGCCGGGGGCGTTCGACCGGGTCATGCTCGACGCTCCCTGCACCGGGCTGGGGGCGCTGCGGCGCCGGCCGGAGGCGCGGTGGCGGCGCGAGCCGTCGAGCGTCGCCGAGCTGAGCCGGCTCCAGCGGGAGCTGCTCGGCACCGCGCTGGACTCGGTCAGGCCCGGCGGGGTCGTCGCCTACGTCACCTGCTCGCCGCACCTGGCCGAGACCCGGGTGGTGGTGGGCGACGTGCTGGCCCGCAGGGACGACGTGGAGCAGCTCGACGCACGCGACTACCTGCCGGGGATCGACGGGCTCGGCGAGGGGCCGCACGCGCAGTTCTGGCCGCACCGGCACGGCACCGACGCGATGTTCCTGTCCCTGCTCCGCAAGCGCCCGTGACCGGCGAGGTCCTCTCGACGCGGAAGTGAGACGGCCCGCTGGGCGGGGCAGGGACACCGGCACCCAATAGACTCGGGGCATCATGGCCGTACAGATCTCTCCCAGCATCCTCTCCGCCGACTTCGCGCGGCTCGCCGACGAGGCCGCCGCGGTGCCGAACGCCGACTGGCTGCACGTGGATGTCATGGACTACCACTTCGTCCCCAACCTGACCCTCGGGCTGCCCGTGGTCGAGGCGCTGCGCAAGGCGACCTCGCTGCCGCTCGACTGCCACCTCATGATCGACGACCCCGACCGGTGGGCGCCCTCGTACGCGGAAGCGGGGGCGGGGAGCGTGACCATCCACGCGGAGGCGTCCTCGGCCCCCGTGCGCACCCTGCGGGAGATCCGGTCGCTGGGCGCCAGGGCGGGGCTCGCGCTCAACCCGGCCACCGCCGTGGAGCCGTACGAGGATCTCCTCCGCGAGATCGACATGCTGCTGCTGATGACGGTGGAGCCCGGGTTCGGCGGGCAGTCGTTCCTCGACATGGTGCTGCCGAAGATCCGGCGGGCCCGGGACCTCATCGAGCGGCACGGCGGCCAGGTGTGGCTCCAGGTCGACGGCGGCATCGCCGGCGACACCATCGAGCGGTGCGCGGTGGCGGGAGCCGACGTGTTCGTGGCGGGCAACGCCGTCTACGGCGCCGACGACCCGGCCGCGGCGATCGACTCGCTGCGCGCCCTGGCCGACGGGGCGTCCTGACCGGCCCCCGCCACGAGGCGGGGGCTTCTGGTCAGTCCTGGAGCGCGGGGTCGAGGACGATGTCCTCGCCCTCCGTCGTCGGCTCCTCGGGGAAGTGACAGGCGGTCAGGTGGCCGTCGCGGTTGCCCGACAGCCGCAGCAGCGGCGGCTCCTCGGTCGCGCACTTGTCCTGCGCCTTCCAGCAGCGGGTGCGGAAGCGGCAGCCGGACGGCGGGTCGACCGGGGAGGGCACGTCGCCCGCCAGGCGGATGCGCTCGCGGGGCGGGGCGTCCAGGTCGGCGTCGGGCACGGCCGACAGCAGGGCGTGCGTGTACGGGTGCCGGGGCCGCTCGTACAACGACTCCCGGTCGGCGATCTCCACCACCTTGCCGAGATACATCACCGCGACCCGCTGCGAGAAGTGCCGCACCACGGCCAGGTCGTGCGCGATGAACAGGAACGCGATGCCCAGCTCCCGCTGCACCCGCTGGAGCAGGTTGATCACCTGGGCCTGGATCGACACGTCCAGCGCCGACACCGGCTCGTCCGCGATGATCAGCCTGGGGCTCACCGACAGCGCGCGGGCCACGCCGATGCGCTGGCGCTGGCCGCCGGAGAACTCGTGGGGGAAGCGGTTGTAGTGCTCCGGGTTGAGCCCGACGATCTCCAGCAGCTCACGGACCCTGGCCTCCCGGCCGCCCGGCGGGTCGATGCCGTTGACCTCCATCGGCCCCTTGATGATCGACCCGACCGTGTGGCGCGGGTTGAGCGACGAGTACGGGTCCTGGAAGATCATCTGGATCTGGGAGCGGATCGGCTTCAGGTCGCGCCGGGAGGCGTGGCTGATGTCGCGGCCCTGATAGCTGACCGTGCCCTTGGTCGGTTCCAGCAGCCGGGCGGCCAGCCGGCCGGTGGTGGACTTGCCGCAACCCGACTCGCCGACCAGGCCGAGCGTCTCGCCGCTGTGCACGGTCAGGTCGATGCCGTCCACCGCGTGCACGGCGCCGACCTGGCGCTTGATGAACGCGCCGCCTCTGACGGGGAAGTGCTTCTCCAGGCCGGACAGCTCCAGCAGCTTCTCCGTCACGTCGTCTCCTTACCGGCCGCTCGTTCGCGGATCTCCGTCTTCTGCTTCAGCGGCAGGTAGCAGGCGTCCCCGTGGCCGCGGTGCGGCGACAGCTCCGGCCGCTCACCCGTGCACACCTCGCGCCCCAGCAGTTCCATGAAGTCGCAGCGGGGGTGGAACGGGCAGCCGCGCGGGACGTTGATCAGGCTGGGCGGCGTGCCGCGCACCGGGCGCAGCGGCTCGTCCACCGCCTGGCGCAGGCTCGGCATGGACCCGAGCAGCCCCCACGTGTACGGGTGGCGGGGCTCGCGCAGCACCTCGCGCATCGTGCCCCGTTCCACGGCGCGTCCCGCGTACATGACCAGCACCTCGTGCGCCGTGCTGGCCACCACGCCCAGGTCGTGCGTGACCAGGATGATCGCGGTGCCGGTCTGCTCCTGCAGCTCGCGCAGCAGGTCGAGGATCTGCGCCTGTACGGTGACGTCCAGCGCGGTCGTCGGCTCGTCGGCGATGAGCAGGCCGGGGTCGCAGACCAGGGCCATCGCGATCATCGCCCGCTGCCGCATGCCGCCGGAGAACTGGTGGGGGTACTCGTCGACGCGGAGCTTCGGCTGCGGGATGCCGACCCGGTCGAGCATCTCGATGGCCCGGTCCCGCGCCACCGACTTGGAGACGCCCTTGTGCTTGCGGTACACCTCGGCGATCTGGGCGCCGACCGTGTGGAACGGGGACAGCGAGGTCAGCGGATCCTGGAAGATCATCGCGATCTTGTTGCCGCGCAGCCGCTCCATCGTGGACCGGGACGCCGTCAGCAGTTCCTGGCCGTCGAGCGTGATGCTGCCGGAGATCTGCGCGGTCTCCGGGTTGTGCAGGCCGAGCACGGCCAGGTTGGTCACCGACTTGCCGGAGCCGGACTCGCCCACGATGCCCAGCGTGCTGCCCCGTTCGACCTCGAAGGAGAGCCCGCCCACGGCGTGCACGACGCCGTCCTCGGTGTGGAAGTCGACGGTGAGGTCGTTGACTTCGAGATACATCAGCTCAGCCTCACGCGGGGGTCGATGACGGCGTACAGGGAGTCGACGACCACGTTCATCAGCACGATCGCGCCGGCCGCGAGCACCACCGTGGCCATCAGCGTCGGCAGGTCGGAGTAGTCGACCGCGCGCACCGCCAGCCGCCCGATGCCCTGCAGGCCGAACGTGGTCTCGGTGATGATCGCGCCGCCGATGAGCGTGCCCAGGTCGACACCGAAGATCGTGATGACCGGGGTGAGCGTTCCGCGCAGCGCGAACCGCAGCACCACGCTCCGCCCCGACATGCCCTTGGCCCTTGCTGTGCGGACGTAGTCCTCGTTGAGGTTCTCCACCATGGTGGAGCGGGTGATGCGGGTGTAGTTCGCGGTGAAGATGAGCGCCAGGACCAGCCAGGGCAGCAACAGCCCGTTGAACCAGCCGAGCGGATCTTCCGTGATCGGCACGTACTTGGGCTGGGAGAAGACCTGTGTCTGGTAGACGAACAGGTACATGGCCAGGGTGCCGACGAAGTAGATCTGCACCGACGCGCCGATCAGCGACGCCACGCTGGCGACCTTGTCGAGCGGCTTGCCCTGACGCAGCGCGGCGACGATGCCGGTGGCCACGCCGAAGATCAGGAAGATCACCGCGGCGCCGAGCGTGAGCGCGATCGTGACCGGCATCCGGTCCATGATCGTCTCGAACACCGGGGCCTTGTTGACGAACGAGAAGCCGAGACAGGGCGCCGGGCAGTGGCCGAGGCCCTCGTAGTCACGGCCGACGAAGATCCCGGACAGCCATGACACGAACTGCACCAGGAGCGGCTGGTCGATGCCCAGGTTGCGGCGGGCCTGCTCCAGCGTTTCCGGCGGGCACACCTTGCCGCAGGCCAGCCGGGCCGGGTCCGCGGGAATCGCGTAGAACAGGAAGAAGGTCACCGCCGAGATGACCAGCAGGATGACCGCCGCTCCCAGCACGCGGCGGATGAGGAATCGAAGCACGAGATCTCCAAGAGGGTGCCCCGGGCGCCCGCACGGACGCCCGGGGCGGTGGCACTACGGCTTCACGAAGATGGTGTTCGGGGAGACCACCCACATCTGCGGGTCGATCTCGGCGCCGCCCACCTTCGAACCGTGCAGCGTGGTCGCGATCCGGTTCTCGGCGACGACCAGCGGCGCGTGCTTCTCCTGGATCTCCTTGTCCAGCGCCATCCAGGCGGCGTTGGCCGCGTCGATGTCCGGGTTCTCGGAGATCTCCTTCATCTTCGCGTCCAGCTCAGGGTCGCGAAGGTGCGTCATGTTCTGGCCGCCGTCGCTGACCGGGCCGAAGATGATCGGCATGACCGTCGAGCCGGACGGCCAGTCGGAGCCCCAGCCGCCCCAGTACAGGTCGAACTCGTTCTTGGTCTGGCTGATCGAGTCGTAGTACGTCTTGCGGTCCAGCGGCTTGGTCACGACCTTGATGCCGGCCTTCTCCAGGGCGTTCTTGATCACGACGGTGATCTGCTCCTGGGTGGGCGTCTGGTTGTACGCGTAGACGATGGTGGGGTTCGGGTCGCTCGACTCGGCCAGCAGCTGCTTGGCCTTCTCGATGTCGCCCTCGGGCTTGGCCGTCTTGCCGTACAGGTCGTACGACTCGTACCCGACCGTGGTGTTCTCGTTCAGGATCGTCGTCGGCAGCGCCGCGGCGGCCGGGCCGCCCATCGTCTGCTGGATCTGCTTCGACGGCCACGCGTGGTTGATCGCCTGGCGGACCTTGATGTCCTTCACCCGGTCGAGGTTGAAGTAGTAGTAGTTGCCGTACGGCGAGGGGCTGACCATGCGGCGGTCGGCCAGGCTCTGGTCCTGCAGCACCTGCTGCAGCCGCTCCGGCGGCGTCGTCGCGTAGAAGGTGAACGCCTGCTGGTCAGGGCCGTTGTCCGCGATGAAGCGGTCGGTGATCTGCAGGGCCTCCTGGCCGAACTCCAGCTTCCAGGTGTCCGGGTAGGCGCCGCGGATCGGGTCGGTGGCGGCGTCCCAGTGCGGGTTGCGCTCCAGCTCCATCGACTTGTCGACGGTGTGCGACTTGATGATGTACGGGCCGGAGGCGACGGGCTCCTTGTCGTACTTCTCCTTGGTGTCCTTGGCCTTGGGCACGATGGCGTAGCCGCCCATGGCGAAGGCGTAGTTGGCGTCGGCGTGCGGCGTCTTGAACTTGAAGACGATCGTCTTGTCGTCCGGGGTCTCGATGGTGTCGAGCCGCTTGCCGTCGTACGGGCCCTCGTAGGCCTTCCGGTAGTCCTCCTCGGTCAGCCACTGCTGGATGTAGGAGGGACCGAAGGTGACGAACGGCGCGAACATCCGCTCGATCGTCCACTTGACGTCCTCGGACGTGATCGCCGAGCCGTCCTGCCACTTCACCCCGTCCTTGAGGGTGAAGGTCCAGGTCTTGCCGCCGTCGGACACCTGGCCCGCGTCCGTGGCGAGGTCGCCGACGAGCTTGTACTCGCCCTTGGCGACCCGCTTGTACCCGGTCAGGCCGCGGTGGATGAGCAGGCCGAAGTTGGACTCGGTGTTGACGTAGATCTGCGCCGGGTCCAGGTGGCTGAAGTCGTCGCGGTCGATCATGGTGACCGTGCCGCCCTTGACCACGCCCTCAGGCTCGATGGCCGGGCCCTTCGAGTCCTCGGCCGTGCCCAGGGTGATCACGGCCGGCTTGTACTCCGCCTGCGGCGGCGCCGACTCTCCGGAGCTGGGGGCGGCCGACGGCGCGCCCTGGTTTCCCGGCGCGCAGGCGCCGACCAGGGTCAGCGACGCCGCGGCGAGCACCGCGAGCACCGACCTCGTACGGTGGTTCATCTCTCTCCTCTAGCGCTTGATCTTGGGGTCGAAGGCGTCACGCACGGAATCGCCGAGCAGGTTGAAGGCGATCACGAAGATCAACAACGCGACGCCGGGGAAGATGAGGTACGTGATGTCGTTCTGGTAGACCTGGGTCGCCCGCAGGAACATGCGCCCCCAGTCGGGCACCAGCTCACCCATCCCGACGCCGAGGAACGACAGCCCCGCCTCGGCCGTCACCATGGCGGGCAGCAGCAGCGTCGACTGGATGAGGATCGGCGTCCACAGGTTGGGCAGCAGCTCCTTGAACACGATCCGGGCCGGCGAGGCGCCGGTGACCTTGGCGGCCTCGACGAACTCGCGCTCGCGCAGCGACAGCACGTAACCGCGCAGCAGCCGGGCCAGCCCCGCCCAGCCGAAGGCGCTGAGCATGATCGTGAGCGAGACGGCGCGCAGCCAGATCGGCGTCTCCTCGTCCGGTGGCACCAGCAGGCTCTCCACCACCGGGGTGAACGCGATGATGAAGATCGTCGACGGGAAGGACAGCGTCAGGTCGATGATCCGGCCGATGAAGTAGTCGGTCCTGCCGCCGATGTAGCCGGCCACGATGCCGATCACGATGCCGAGCGCGGTGATGATCAGGGTCGCGGCCAGGGCGATGCCGAGCGACGTCCTGATGCCGTACACCAGTTGCATGAACACGTCCCGGCCGAGGCTCGGCTCCAGCCCGAACCAGTACTCGGAGCTGATGCCGCCGTTGGGCAGGATCGGGTAGCCGTAGTCGTTCAGCAGTCCTGGGATGTCCTGCCCGTACAGGGTGTACGGGTCCTTGCCGTACAGCCACGAGATCACGGGCGCGAAGATCGCCACCAGGAAGAAGAAGATGACGATCACCGCGGAGGTGACGCCGACGCGGTCGCGGCGGAAGCGCGTCCACATCAGCCGACCGGGTGACCGGCCGGCGGTGTCCTGGGTTTCGGTCACGGACGTCGCGTCGGTGGTGATCGCGGTGGACGTCGGTGTCGTCATGTGGTCGGGGTCCCTCAGCACGTACGAAATCCGGAAATTCCGGGCCACAGGCGACGTTCTCAGGTCATCTCACTCTGTGACAATGCCTCCACGGTTTTTCGTAAGTTTGTTGTAAAAAATAGACTTTGTCGTATTCGCAAAGTCATTGACCTGCCATATCACCGGATGCAAGAATCAGAACCGTTTATACGCTCAGTAATCACGGAATCGCGGCACAACCACGACAGTCCTGTGACATAGCCCCCGGCCCTGGCGGGTAGGCCCTTACTCATGGAAGACCACGGGCTGTTCGGGCCGGAGTCCGTGACGTGGCGGGTGATGGGTGAGCCGATTCTGCTGGTCGGCGGGTTCCGCGCGCTTCTCATGCAGAGCCTTCACCCGCGCGCGATGCGCGGCGTCATACAGAACTCCGCCTTCATGAATCCCGACGAGGCGTGGTCGCGTTTCGTCCGGACCACAGAATTCGTCCGCGTGCGCACGTACGGGACACGAGCCGAAGTCGAGCAGGCCGGCCGCCGCGTACGCAAGATCCACGCCACGCTCACAGGCTGTGACCCCGACACCGGCGAGCGGTTCCGGCTCGACGAGCCCGCGTCGCTGCGCTGGGTGCACGTCGGCGAGGTCGACTCCTACCTGACGGTGGCCCGCCGGGCGGGCGTGCGGCTCAGCGACGCCGACGCCGACGCGTTCGTCGCCGAGTGGCGGCGCGCCGCCGAGGTCGTCGGCCTGGACCCGCTGAGCGTGCCCGGCTCGGTCGGCGGGCTGCGCGCCTACATCGAGGCCGCCCGCCCGGGGCTGCGGCTCGTCCCCGAGGCCGCGAACCCGCTCCTGGCGTCCCTGCACACGCCGCTGCCCGGCCTGCTCGCCACGCTGCGGCCGGTGGTGCCGGCCCTGACCGTGCTCGCCTTCGCCACGCTGCCGCGCTGGGCCAGGCGGATGTACGGGCTGCCCGCCACGCCGGTCGGCGACCTGTGGGCGACCGCCACGCTGCGGGCCCTGCACGCCGGCATCGGCCTGGTGCCCGCGAACGTCCGCTACAGCCCCGACGCCCGCCGCGCCCGCAAGCTCATGGCCGCCTGAGCCGATCACGGGGAGGCCCCGGTCGCGCGCATGAATTCGGACATGGCACACTGGGATGGACAGAGCTAGCGTGCTCCGGGGTCGGTGAAAGTCCGAACCGGCGGTGACAGTCCGCGACCCGGCCGATGCCATCGGCCGGTTGACCCGGTGAAATTCCGGGACCGACGGTGAAAGTCCGGATGGGAGGCAGCACGCGGGTGCCCGGCATTGCGCCGGGTGCCCCACGGTGCGTTCGCGTACCGTGTTCGACCCCCCGGGGCCCGCCACGGCTTGGAGCTACTGGCGAGTAGGAGGCCCCCGGTGGCGGGATCCCCGCAGGACGCGGTCCACATGGCGCGCGCCGTCGAGCTGGCCGCCCGCGGTCACGGTCACACCAGCCCCAACCCCGTCGTGGGCTGCGTCGTGCTCGACGCCGCCGGCCGGGTCGCGGGTGAGGGGTTCCACGCGTACGCGGGAGGGCCGCACGCCGAGGTCGCCGCCCTGCGCGAGGCGGGGGAGCGGGCCAGGGGCGGCACCGCTTACGTCACCCTGGAACCCTGCGACCACACCGGCCGGACGGGCCCGTGCAGCGGCGCGCTGCTGGAGGCGGGCGTGGCCCGCGTCGTCCACGCGGTCGCCGACCCCAACCCGAAGGCCGCCGGCGGCGCCGGGCGGCTGCGCGCGGCCGGGGTCGCCGTGACGGCCGGGGTGCTGGCCGAGGAGGCGGAGCGGGTCAACGCCGAGTGGCTGACCTGGGCCAGGCTCGGCCGCCCGCACGTGACGTGGAAGTTCGCCGCCACCCTCGACGGCCGCTCGGCCGCCGCCGACGGCACCAGCCAGTGGATCACCTCTCCCGAGGCCAGGGCCGACGTGCACCGGCTGCGCGCCCGCAGCGACGCGATCGTGGCCGGCATCGGCACCGTGCTGGCCGACGACTCCCGGCTCACCGCCAGGCCGGCCCTGGCCGAGGGCCGCCCGCTGCGCGTGGTCGTCGACCCGGACGCCAGGACGCCGGCCACCGCGCGGGTGCTCGACGGCGCGGCCCCCACGCTCGTCGCCGTGGCCGCCGACACCGTCACGACCCTCGGCGCCGACCTGCTGCGCGTGCCCCGCGACGGCCGCGGCCTCGACCTGCACGCCCTGCTCAAGGAGCTCGCCGCCCGCGAGGTGGTCAGCGTGTTCCTGGAGGGCGGCCCCACGCTGGCCGGGGCGTTCCTGGCCCGCGGGCTGGTCGACCGGGTCGTCGCCTACGTCGCGCCCGCCCTCCTCGGCGCCGGCGCCGCCGCGCTGGGCGAGGCCGGAGTGCGCACCATCGGCGAGGCGCACCGCCTGATCTTCGACGAGGTTTCCCCCATCGGGCCGGACGTGCGCCTCGTCGCACGCCCCGCGCCCCCGCACCCCCGCAGGGAGAAGTGAATGTTCACCGGAATCATCGAGGAGAAGGGCGAGGTCGTCGCCGTCGAGGCGGCCGGCGGCGGCGCCAGGATGTCCGTACGCGGCCCCGTGGTCACCTCCGACGCCCGTCACGGCGACTCGATCGCCGTCAACGGCGTCTGCCTCACGGTCGTGGACGTGCGCGGCGACGTCTTCAGCGTGGACGTGATGAAGGAGTCGCTCGACCGCAGCTCGCTCGGCGCCCTGTCGGAGGGCGGGGCGGTCAACCTGGAGCGCGCGGTCCGGGCCGACCAGCGGCTCGGCGGCCACATCGTGCAGGGCCACGTCGACGGCACCGCCGAACTGCTGTCCAGGGAGCCCGGCGACAACTGGGACGACCTGCGTTTCAGCCTGCCCGCGTCCCTGAGCAGGTACGTCGCGGAGAAGGGCTCGATCGCCGTCGACGGAATCAGCCTGACGGTGACGACTGTTGACGACGGAAGCTTCGGCGTGAGCCTCATCCCGACCACGCTCAAGCTGACCACCCTGGGCGAGCGCCAGGTGGGCGACCTGGTGAACCTCGAGGTCGACGTGATCGCGAAGTACGTGGAGAGGCTGGTGGGCGCCCGATGAGCTGGGCGGACGCATCGATCGACATCTTCGGCCTGCCCGTGAGGTGGACCGACCTGATCGGCAACATCTGCGCGCTGGCGACCGTGGTGTTCGCCATGCGCAAGTCCATCTGGACCTGGCCGGTGCAGTTCACCGGCGCCGTCCTGCTCTTCGCCGCCTCCATCAGCGCGCACGTCACCGGCAACGCGCTCAAGCAGGCCCTGTTCGGCCTGCTGGCGATCTACGGCTGGTGGAAGTGGCGCCAGGGCACCCAGCAGCACGAGCTGGCCGTGCGGCCCGCGACCGGGCGCGAGCGGCTCGTGCTGATCACCGCGGCCGTGCTCGGCACGATCGTGGTGGCGGCGCTGTTCAAGACGTTCAACCTGTCGTGGTACCCGGACGCCCCGCTGGCCGTGGTGGCCGCGGACGCCTACATCTTCGTCGGCGGCGCGGTCGCGACCTGGGCGCAGGGCCGGGCGCTGGTCGACTTCTGGATCGTCTGGGTGGCCGTCGACCTCGTGGGCGTGCCGGTCGCGTTCAACTCCGGGCTGTACGTCTCGGGCGCGGTGTACGCGATCTTCTTCGTGATGGTGCTGGTCGGGTTCGTCAAGTGGCTGCGCGAGTACCGCGCCTCCGCACCGGCCGTGGCGGTGGCGTCATGACCGGGGGCATCCTCGACCCGGTCGAGCGGGCGATCGAGGACATCAGGGCGGGCCGGCCCGTCGTGGTCGTCGACGACGAGAACCGCGAGAACGAGGGCGACATCATCTTCGCCGCGGCCAGGGCCACGCCCGAGCTGCTCACCTTCACCATCAGGCACACCAGCGGCGTCATCTGCGTGCCGATGGAGGGCCGCGAGCTCGACCGGCTCGGCCTGCCGCTCATGGTCCACCAGAACCGCGAGCGGCTGCGCACCGCGTACACGATCAGCGTGGACGCCCGCGACGGCGTCACGACCGGCATCTCGGCCGCCGACCGGGCCAGGACGATCCGGGCGCTCGCCGACTCCGCGACCGAGCCGTACGAGCTGGTACGGCCCGGCCACGTCTTCCCGCTGCGCTACCACGAGGGCGGCGTGCTGGTCAGGCGCGGCCACACCGAGGCGGCCGTCGACCTGGCCAGGCTCGCCGGGCTCAGCCCCGCGGGCGTGCTGGCCGAGGTGGTCAACGACGACGGCACCATGGCCAGGCTGCCCGAGCTGCGCGTCTTCGCCGACGAGCACGACCTCGCGCTCATCTCCATCGAGCAGCTCGCCGACTACCGGCGGCGCACCGAGAGCATGGTCACCCGGGTCGCCGAGACCAACCTGCCCAACGCGTACGGGATGTGGCGGGCGTACGGCTACTCCAGCTCCATCGACGGCGGCGAGCACGTCGCGCTGGTCTTCGGCGACCTCGGCGACGGCGAGAACGTCCTGGTCCGCGCCCACTCCGAGTGCCTGACCGGCGACGTGTTCGGCTCGCTGCGCTGCGACTGCGGGGTGCAGCTCGACCACGCCATGGCGGCCATCGCGGCCGAGGGCCGCGGCGTGGTCGTCTACCTGCGCGGCCACGAGGGCCGCGGCATCGGGCTGCTGGCCAAGCTGCGCGCCTACAGCCTCCAGGACGCCGGGGTCGACACCGTCGACGCCAACGTCGAGCTGGGCCTGCCGATCGACGCCCGCGAGTTCTCCAACGCCGCCCAGATCCTCGCCGACCTGGGGGTCAAGGGGGTGCGGCTGCTCACCAACAACCCGGTCAAGGTCACGGGCATGGACGGCTACGGCATCAAGGTGCTCGGCCGCGAGCCGATGCCGGTCGCGGTGAACCCGTACAACGCCCGCTACCTGCAGGCCAAGCGCGACCGGCTGGGCCATTCCATCGAACACACGGACATCGGCGGCACCCAGGAGGCCTCATGAGCGGCGAAGGACGTCCCGCGATCACCACGGCGCCCGACGCGTCCGGGCTGACCGTCGGGGTGGTGGCCGCGAGCTGGCACGCCGACATCACCGACCGGCTGGTGGACCGGGCGGTGCGGGCCTGTGAGGACGCCGGCGCCACCGCCACCGTGGTGCGGGTGCCCGGCTCGCTCGAACTCCCGGTGGTCGCCCAGGCGCTGGCCCGCCGCTGCGACGCGGTGGTGGCGCTGGGCGCGGTCATCCGCGGCGAGACGGCCCACTTCGACTACGTGTGCGACTCGGTCACGACCGGGCTGACCAGGGTCTCGCTCGACGAACGCACCCCGGTCGGCAACGGCGTGCTCACCTGCGAGAACCTCGGCCAGGCGCTGGACCGATCGGGGCTGCCGGACAGCAAGGAGGACAAAGGGTACGAGTCCGCGATCGCCGCGCTGGAGACCGCACTCCTCCTGCGGACCCTCGGCTGACCTGCGGTACATTCTCGACCGTGCCTGAGCTCGTGCCACCTCCCCCGCTGCCCGTCGTCTGGCGCCCGCGCCGGGGGAGGATCGTCGCCTACACCTTCGCCACCCTGATCGTGCTCGGCGCGGTGGTGATGGCGATCCTCATCGCCCCGCCGTTCCAGCTGGCCGACCGCATCGCGATCGTCGCGTTCGGCTGCGCGGTGGCGTTCGTGCTCCACCTGCTCGGCCGGGTGCGGGTGGAGGCCGACGACGAGGGCGTCACCCTGGTCAACGCGGCCCGCACCCACCGCTACACCTGGCCCGAGGTCCTCGACGTGACCTTCGTGCAGGGCGACCCGTGGCCCCGTGTCGACTTCTCCGACGGGCGGACGATCGGCGCGATGGGCATCCAGGGCTCCGAGAAGCCCGCGGCCCGCCGCGCCATCGCCGAGCTCACCGCCCTCATCCACGACCGCGGCGAGGCCCGCGAAGACTGACGTGAGACCTCACTTCACGTCATAGAGGGCGTCGATTATCAGGAAAACGGTGTGACCCGTAGCCTGAAAGCGTGCGTCGGCGGACAATGAGGGCGATGGACATCGAGTCGCCGGAAAAGCTCATCGAGCTGCTCGACCGGCATGCGTATCTGGCCGACGAAGGTCTGGCCACGGCCGCGTTCCTGGCGCTGCGGATGCGGCGGCCGCTGTTCCTGGAAGGGGAGGCGGGCGTCGGGAAGACCGAGCTGGCCAAGACCCTGGCCGGACTGCTCGGGGCGCCGCTGATCCGGCTGCAGTGCTACGAAGGGCTGGACGCCGCGCAGGCCCTGTACGACTGGGACTTCGCCCGGCAGCTGCTGCACCTGAAGGCGGCCGAGGTCGCCGGCGTGACCGACGTGCGGCGGCTCGAAGGGGAGATCTACGAGCGGCGCTTCCTCATCGCGCGGCCGCTGCTCAAGGCGCTGGAGACGCAGCCGAGCGTGCTGCTGGTCGACGAGATCGACCGGGCCGACGACGAGTTCGAGGCGTTCCTGCTGGAGGTGCTCTCCGACTTCACCATCTCCGTCCCGGAGCTCGGCATGATCAGGGCGGAGTCGCCGCCGGTCGTGGTGGTGACCTCCAACCGGACGCGGGAGGTGCACGACGCGCTCAAGCGCCGCTGCCTCTACCACTGGCTGGAGCATCCGAGCTTCGAGCGGGAGGTGGCGATCCTGCTGCGCCGCCTGCCCGCCTGCACCGAGACACTGGCCCGCCAAGTCGCCGGGGCCGCCGAGCGGCTGCGCGGGGCCGACCTGGTCAAGCCGCCGGGCATCGCCGAGACCCTCGACTGGACCGAGGCGCTGCTGACGCTCGGCGCCGACGAGCTCGACCCTGGCCGGGCGGCCGCCACGCTGGGCGCCGCGCTCAAGTACCGGGAGGACGTCGAACGCGTCCTGGGCAACGGGCTGCTCCGCCATGACTGATTTGGCCGCCACGATGACCGGGTTCGCCCGTACCCTCAGGGCGGCCGGGGTCGCGGCCGACCACGAGCGCACCCAGGGCTTCCTGCGCGCGCTGGAGCAGCTGGACGTCGCCGTCCCCGGCGACGTCTACTGGGCGGGCCGCCTCACGCTCTGCGCCGGCCCCGACGACCTGCCCCGCTACGACCGTTGCTTCCACGCGTACTTCGGCGGCGCCAAGGCCACCACCGCCCCGGCCGCCGTCACCTCCGTCACCCGCTACACCGCGGCGGGCGAGAGCGCGGAGGGCGGGCGCGAGGGCGAGGCCGCGCCCGCCACCGCCAGCAGCACCGAGGTCCTGCGCCACCGGGACGTCGCCAGGCTCACCGAGGCCGAGCGCGCCGAGGTGCACCGGATGCTGACCATGCTCAGGGCCAGGCGGGCCACACGCCGCTCGCGCCGGTACGAGAGCGCCCACCGGGGCGTGCTCGACCAGCGCCGCACCATCCGCGACGCGCTCAGGAAGGGCGAGGTGGCCAGGCTGCGGCGCCGGCGGCACACCACCAGGCCGCGCCGCGTCGTGCTCTTCGTCGACGTGAGCGGCTCCATGTCGCCGTACGCCGAGACGCTGCTGCGGTTCGCGCACGCCCTGGTGCGCAGCGAGCCGCGGGCCACCCGCGTGTTCTCGGTCGGCACCCGGCTCACCGCCGTCACCGCCGAGCTGCGCCACCGCGACCCCGGCACCGCGCTCGACGCGGTGTCGCGGGCCATCCCCGACTGGAGCGGCGGCACCCGGCTGGGGGAGGAGCTGAAGGAGTTCCTGTCCCGGCACAGCGCGCGCGGCGCGACCGTGGTCATCGCCTCCGACGGCTGGGAACGGGGCGACCCCGAACTGCTGCGCGCCCAGATGGCCCGGCTGGCCCGGCAGGCGCACCGGGTGATCTGGGTCAACCCACACAAGGGGTACGAGGACTACCAGCCGCTCACCGGCGGCATGCGGGCCGCCCTGCCCTACCTCGACGCCCTGGTGGCCGGGCACAGCCTGGCCGCCTACGAGGAACTCACCGAAAGGCTCGCCCATGCGTGACGTGCTCCCGGAGATCATGCGCTGGTGGAGGTCGGGGCTCGAGTTCGGGCTCGCGACGGTGGTCGGCACGTTCAACAGCGCGCCCAGGCCACCGGGCGCCGCCATGGCGGTGCGCGGCGACGAGGTGGTCGGCAGCGTGTCCGGCGGATGCGTCGAGGGCGCCGTGTTCGAGCTCGCCACCGAGACCCGCCGCCCGGTGCTGCAGAGGTACGGGGTCAGCGACGACGACGCGTTCGCCGTCGGGCTCACCTGCGGCGGCATCATCGACATCTTCGTCGAGCCGATCTCCCGCGACACCTTCCCCGAGCTGGGCGACGTGGCCGCCTCGATCGAGGAGCGCGAGCCGGTCGCCGTCGCCACCGTCCTCTCCGGCCCCGGCGAGGTCGGCGCCCGCCGGATCATCTGGCCCGGCCGCTCCTCCGGCTCGCTCGGCCCCGGCCGCCTCGACGACGCGGTGGACGACGACGCCCGCGGCATGCTCGCCCAAGGGCTGACCGGCATCCGCCACTACGGCGGCGAGGGCGAGCGGCGGCTGGACGACCTGGCCGTGTTCGTGCACTCGTTCGCGCCGCCGCCGCGCATGCTGGTGTTCGGCGCGATCGACTTCGCCGCGGCCGTCGCCCGGGTCGGCAAGTTCCTCGGCTACCACGTCACCGTGTGCGACGCCCGGCCCGTCTTCGCCACCCCCAAGCGCTTCCCCGACGCCGACGAGGTCGTGGTCAAGTGGCCGCACGACTATCTGGCCTCCGTCCCGGTGGACGAGCGCACCGTGATCTGCGTGCTCACCCACGATCCCAAGTTCGACGTGCCGCTGCTGGAGGTGGCGCTGCGCACCCCCGCCGGGTACGTGGGCGCCATGGGTTCGCGGCGCACCCACGAGGACCGGATGGACCGGCTGCGCGAGGCCGGGCTGACCGAGGAGGAACTGGCCCGGCTGCGCTCGCCCATCGGGCTGGACCTGGGGGCGCGCACTCCGGAGGAGACGGCCGTGTCCATCGCCGCCGAGCTGATCCAGCTCCGCTGGGGCGGGTCCGGCCGGCCGCTGTCGACCACCCGGGGCCGCATCCACCACGACGGGTAGGGGACGGCCATGAAGGGGGGCGGGGTGGCGGGGCTGCTGCTCGCGGCCGGCGAGGGCTCCCGGCTGGGCAGGCCGAAGGCGCTGCTGGAGCTGGCCGGGGAGCGGCTGGTCGACCGGGGGGTGCGGCTGCTGGAGGAGGGCGGCTGCCACCCGGTCGTGGTGGTGCTCGGGGCGGCGACCGTGCAGGTGCGGGGGGCGGTTGCCGTGCGCAACCCGGACTGGCGGTCCGGCATGGGGTCCTCGCTGAGGGCCGGGCTGGCGGCGCTGCCCGCCGAGTCGCGGGCCGTGGTGATCGCGCTGGTGGACCAGCCGCTGGTGCGGGCCGAGGCGGTGCGCGCGCTGATCGCCTCCGGCGCCGGGGTGGCCGTCGCCACGTACGGCGGCCGGCGCAGGAACCCGGTCCTGATCGAGCGCCGCCACTTCGCCGAGGTCGCCGCCCTGGCCCGCGGCGACGTGGGCGCCCGCCCCTTCCTGGCCGCGCATCCGGAGCTGGTGACCGAGGTGCCGTGCGCCGGCGACCCCGCCGACATCGACACCCCCGGCGATCTGGCCAGGCTGGAGCCTCGGCTGCTGGAACCTGAGTGAGCGACCGCGGTCCCGTCGTCGTCAGAGGCGGAACGAGGCGACGGCGGCCCGGTGGTCGCTGCCGGTGGCCGGGGCCACCTCGGCCCGCGTGGCGGTCATCCCGCGGAACAGGATGTGGTCCGGCCGCGTCACCGGGAACCCGGCCGGCCAGGTGAACCCGAACCCGTCGCCCGCGACCTCCTGCGCGTCGGTCAGCGGCGGCGTCAGCCCGCGCATGCCCCGGTCGGTGGTGGCCGTGTTGAGGTCGCCCAGCAGCAGGATCCGCTTGCTGCCGTCGCGGTCGATCAGCTTGCGCGCCTGCGCCAGCGAGGCGTCCCTGGAGGTGGTCTCGCCCGGCCGCGCAGAGGCGAGGTGCATCACGTACACGGTCACGTCGCCCTTGGGGGTCCGCACGGTCGCGCGCAGGGCGCGCACCCAGCCCATGCCGACGTCCAGCGGGCGCTCGCGGCTGATCGGGTAGCGGCTCCACAGGCCGACGGTGCTCACCGCGTAACGGTGCTCGAACATCCGGTTGAGCTGCTTGGCCGCCGGGCCGCCCGGGGTGAGCTCCTGCGCCGCCAGCAGGTCGAGGTCCTCGGCGACGGCGCGTACGGCCTCGCCCGAGGCGTCGTTGCGCACGCCCACGTTCACCGTGCCGACCGCCAGGTCGCTCGGCCCGCCGGGCGGGGTGCGCAACAGCGCGGGACCGAACATGACGCCCCACACGGCCGCCGGAGCCAGCACGGCGCCGACGGCCGCGGTGGAGCGGGCCAGGGCCGCGCCCAGCAGCAGGACCGGCACGGCCAGGCCCAGCCACGGCAGCAGGCTCTCCATGACCGTCGTGAAACCGCCCAGGGCCGGCACGTAGCGGTGTCCGGCCAGGACCACGGCGAGGACGGCGGACACGACGACGACGACGCGCTTCAGCACTCTGACCAAGGTAGCCCCTCGCTGGCTCCAGCGCGGACACGCTAACCTGACGGCATCGGAACGGAACATCATTCTGTGGTGGGAGCGGGCATGCGGATCGGAATGACACTGGGCTACTCCGGGGGATTCAAGGAGACGGTGGGAGAGCTCGCCGACTACGAGAAGGCCGGGCTCGACATCGTCTTCGTCGCGGAGGCCTACAGCTTCGACGCGGTCAGCCAGATGGGATACATCGCGGCCGTCACCGAGCGGCTGCAGATCGCCTCCGGCATCCTGCCGATCTACTCGCGCACGCCCGCCCTGATGGCCATGACGGCCGCGGGCCTCGACTACATCTCCGACGGCCGCTTCACCCTCGGCCTCGGCTCCTCCGGCCCGCAGGTCATCGAGGGCTTCCACGGCGTGCCCTACACCGCCCCGATCGGCCGTACCCGCGAGGTCATCGAGATCTGCCGCAAGGTGTGGCGGCGCGAGCGCCTGCAGTACGACGGCCGCCACTACACCCTGCCGCTGCCGCCCGACCAGGGCACCGGCCTGGGCAAGCCCCTCAAGATCATCAACCACCCGGTACGTTCCCGCATCCCGATCGTGCTCGCCGCCATCGGACCCAAGAACGTCGAGCTGGCCGCCGAGCTGGCCGAAGGCTGGGAGCCGATCTTCTACGTGCCGGAGAAGGCCGCCGACGTGTGGGGCGCCGCCCTGGCCGCCGGCAAGGCCAAACGCGACCCCGAGCTGGGCGAGCTGGACGTGGTCGCCCAGGCGTCCCTCTACATCGGCGACGACGCCGACGGCCTGCTGGACCTCGGCCGGCCGATGGCCGCCCTCTACATCGGCGGCATGGGCGCCAAGGGCAAGAACTTCTACAACAACCTGGCCAGGCGCTACGGCTACGAGAAGGAGGCCGAGCAGATCCAGGAGCTCTACCTCGACGGCAAGAAGGACGAGGCGGCGGCGCTGGTGCCGCGCGAGCTGCTGGAGAAGATGTCGCTGATCGGCGACGAGGCCTACGTCCGCGACCGGATGCGGGCGATGAAGGAGTCCGGCGTCACCACGCTGAACGTCACCCCGCTCGGCCGCACCCACGAGGAGCGCGTCCGCCTGATCGAGACCATCAAGGACATCGCCTCCTGATCATCGCCGCACCGGTACGCACCCGTCGAAACGCCCGCCTTCCCCGTGCTGGAGGAGGCGGGCGTTTCCGTTGGGGCCTAAGGTTGGTCGAAAACTGAAGTTTGAGCATTGGCGGAGATATGTCCGACGCGACGCCGTCCCTGGTCGCCGGGCGGTACCGGCTTGATGAGCGCATCGGCAGCGGTTCGATGGGCGAGGTGTGGCGGGGGTACGACACCCGCGCCGACTGGACCGTGGCCGTGAAGATGCTGGGAGCCAAGGCGGTGGGGGCGGCCACCAGGGAGGTGCTGCGCCAGCACGCCCAGGCCGTGGCCCGGGTGATCCATCCCAACGTCGCCATGGTGCTGGACGTGGGGGAGCACGAAGGGTCCCCGTTCCTGGTGACGGAGTTCCTCACCGGGCCGAGCCTCGGCGAGGAGCTCGCCGGGCGCGGGCCGCTCAAGGTGGTGGAGGTGTGCGACCTGGCCGGGCAGGCCGCGGCCGGTCTGGACGCGGCGCACCGCGCGGGCCTGGTGCACGGCAAGGTCGGGCCCGACAGCTTCCGGATGGCCGGCAGCGGCGTGCTCAAGGTCGTCGGGTTCGGCCTGACGGGCCGGCCCGGCGGCGACCCCCGCTACCAGGCGCCCGAGCGGCTCGCCGGAGGCGACGGGCAGGCGTCGGCCGACCTGTACGGGCTCGGCGCGGTCTGCTACGAGCTGCTCACCGGCCAGGCGCCCGCCAGGGAGGGCGCGATCGCGCCGCCCAGTACCCTGCGCCAGGGCGTGCCCGCCGAGCTGGACCGGTTACTGCTCGCCATGCTCGACCCCGAGCCCGCCAAGCGGCCCGCCAGCGGCGAGGCGGTGCGCCGCGCGCTGGCCGCCATCGCCAGGCCACGGGCCGCCGCGCCCGCGCCGCCCGCCCCCGCCGCGACCCCGGCCGCGCGGGCCGGGGACACCGCGATCTACGACGCGTCCGAGCTGGCGCCGCCCCCGCCGTCCGGCCGCGAGAACCGCCGCCTGTTCGTCCAGGCCGGCGTGGCCCTCGCGGCCATCGTGGCGGTCACCGTAGTCATGATCTTCCTGGCGAGCGGGGACGAGGACCCGCCAGAGGCCGCCCCCACCACGCAGGCCACCGGCGAGGCGCCGCCCTCACCGACCCCCACGCCCACTTTCACGGCCGAGCCGGAGCCCACCGAGCTCCGCGGCACCGACGCCCTGCCCATCCCCAAGGGCACCGTCGGCCAGTCGGTCCCGCCGGGCGGCTGGGAGACCTGGGTGATGAGGTTCGACGAGGCGGTCACCAGCCAGATGGCCGTGAACGGCATGCACCCGAAGGTGGCCGAGAAGGCCCAGGACAAGCTCAGGAAGGCCGGCCGGAAGTTCGCCGAGGGCGACGAGCGGGCCGGCGTCAGGGAGGTCTCCCACGTCATCCGCGATCTGCGCAAGGCCAGGGACAAGGGCGAGATCGCCCCGGCCGGCCCGCTGTCCGACTGGCTCAACGACTGGCAGATCTAGCGGATAGTGGACCAACCGGAGATCCGCGTACATTAAGCGCGTGACCGTCAACTACGCACAGCGGCGAGCTCGGCTCGCGGCCCTGCTGCCCGCCCACGAGGTCGACGCCATGCTGGTCACCTCGACCGTCAACGTCCGCTACCTCACGGGGCTCGTCAGCTCCAACGCCGCCGCCCTGATCAAGGCCGACGGCTCGGCGCTGCTGGTGACGGACAACCGTTACATCGAGAAGACGCACGGCCTCGACGTGCAGGCGGTCGAGGCCGCCGACGTGGCCGGGGAGCTCGCCGCCCCAGGCGTCGGCATCGAGGCCGCCCACATGAGCGTCGCCACCTACGAGCGGCTCGGGCCCGGGCTCGTGCCGCTCGGCCCGCTCGTCGAAGGGCTGCGCGCGGTCAAGGACGACGACGAGCTGGAGCTCCTCCGTACCGCCTGCGCCATCACCGACCAGGCCTTCGCCGACGTGCTGCACACCATCCGCCCCGGCGTCACCGAGCGCGACGTGGCCCGGCTCCTCGAAGCCCGCATGATCGAGCTCGGCGCCGCCAAGCCCGCCTTCGACACCATCGTCGCCGCGGGCCCGAACGGCGCCATCCCGCACCACGCACCCACCGACCGAGAGCTGCGCTCCGGCGAGCTGGTCACCATCGACTTCGGCGCCGCCTACCAGGGCTACCACGCCGACATGACCCGCACCGTCTGCCTGGGCCCGCCCGCCGACTGGCAGAGCGAGGTCTACGACCTGGTCGCCGAGGCCCAGCGGGCCGGCCGGCACGCCGTCACCCCCGGCGCCACCGCCAAGGAGGTCGACGCCGCCGCCCGCTCCCTCATCGCCGCCGCGGGCCACGGCGACCATTTCCGGCACGGCCTCGGCCACGGCGTCGGGCTCGAGATCCATGAGGAGCCGTTCCTGGGCCCCGCACGTACCGGTAGACTTGAGGATCGAGTTCCGATCACCGTGGAGCCGGGGATCTACCTCCCGGGCCGGGGCGGTGTTCGCATCGAGGACACCCTCGTCACACGACAGGGCGAGCCGGAACTTTTCACCAAGACGACCAAGGAGCTGCTCGTCCTTTAGAGCGGCCACACGCGGGAGAGAACGAGTGGCGACAACCAACGACCTCAAGAACGGCATGGTGCTGAAGCTCGACGGTGGCGAGCTGTGGTCCGTTGTCGAGTTCCAGCACGTCAAGCCGGGCAAGGGCGGCGCGTTCGTGCGCACCAAGCTCAAGAACGTGCTCTCCGGCAAGGTCCTCGACAAGACCTTCAACGCCGGCGTCAAGGTCGAGGTGGCCAACGTCGACAAGCGCGAGATGCAATACTCCTACCGCGACGGCGACGACTTCGTGTTCATGGACACCGAGACCTACGACATGGTCAACGTGCCCTCCTCCACCGTCGGCGACGCCGCCAACTACATGCTGGAGAACACCCTGGCCACCGTGGCCTTCCACGAGGGCTCCGCGCTCTACGTCGACCTGCCCGCCGCGGTCGAGCTCACCATCGCCAGCACCGAGCCCGGCCTGCAGGGCGACCGCTCCACCGGCGGCACCAAGCCCGCCACGCTGGAGACCGACGCCGAGATCAAGGTGCCGCTCTTCATCACCACCGGCGAGCGGGTCAAGGTCGACACCCGCACCGGCGAATACCTCGGCCGGGCCTGAGGTGTCGGCACGGGGCAAAGCACGCCGGCGTGCGCTCGACATCCTCTTCGAGGCCGAACTCCGCGGTGAGGATCCGCTGAAGATCCTGGCCGAGCGGGTCGAGCGCCAGGAGCCCCCGGTCAACGAGTACACCTCCACCCTCGTCGAGGGGGTCACCCGCCATCTCGCCCGCATCGACGAGCTGATCACCACCTACTCCGAGGGCTGGACCCTCGAACGCATGCCCGCCGTCGACCGCAACCTCCTGCGCGGCGGCACCTACGAGCTGCTGTGGATGCCCGACGTCCCCGAGGGCGTGGTCATCAGCGAGTGGGTCCACCTGGCCGGCGAGCTGTCCACGGACGAGTCCCCCCAGTTCGTCAACGGGCTGCTGGCGCGTTTCAAGCAGCTCAAGCCAAGCCTGACGCTCTAGCTCCCGTACGGGCCGGTCACGGCGTCCCCCTGACCGGCTCCTCCGCACGGCCGGCCCGCCGCCACATCCACGTTTCACACCGGGCGTAACCCGCACTGTGGCGTCCGCGCCGTGCTCGCGCTGGGCGTGAGCCGACCGCCGCGCCGGTCACGCGCTGGGCGTAACCCGCCCGGCCCCGCGCGGGCCCCGCCGGTGCCAGCATGGGCGGCGTGCCTCCCGTGCCAGAGCCACGTGGCTGATCGGGTGTTCCGTCCAGCCGCGCTCGGCAACCCCCGGTTCCGCCTGCTGCTGCCCGGCCAGGTGGCCGCGGTCGCGGGCGAGCAGATGTTCGCCGTCGCGATCACCGTCTCCGTCCTCCAGGCGGGTGGTGACGCGGTCGCGCTCGGCCTGGTCCTCGCCGCGCGCGGGGTCACGCTCGTGGTGTTCCTGCCGGTCGGCGGCGTGTGGGCCGACCGGCTGCCGCGGCAGCGGGTCCTGATGGCCGCCTACGGACTCCAGGCCTTCCTCGCGGCGGCTCTCGCCGTGACCGGCACGTTCCCGATCTGGGCGGCGGCCGGGGCCGTGCTGTTGTCGGGGCTGGCCGAGGCGTTCGTCCGCCCCGCCTTCAACGCTCTGCTGCAGGGCGTGCTCGGCGACCACGAGCGCGTCTCCGGCAGGTCGCTGGTCAGCGTCGCGATCCGTACCGGCGTCATGGCCGGGCCAGCGGCGGGCGCCGGGGTGATCACCCTGTCCGGCGCCGGGGCCGCGTACTGGATCACCGCGATGACCTTCGCCGTCGCGGTCCTGGCCCTCTGGCGGGCCGGGGAACCCCGGCGGGAGCCCGCCCGCAGGGCCTCGTTCGTCCAGGACGTCCGCGCCGGCGTCGCCGAGGCGCGGCAGCTCCCGTGGGTGCGCGCCATTCTGATCTTCTCCGCGGTCAACCTCATGTTCGTCATCGCGCCGACGCAGGTCCTGCTGCCGGTCGTGACCACCGCCGCGTTCGGCTCGCCCGCCGTGTACGGGCTGGCGCTCACCTGCTACGGGGCCGGCGGCCTGGCAGGCGGCCTGATCACGATGGCGTGGCGGCCGCGCGCCCCCGGGGCCGTGGCGCTGACCGCGATCGCCCTCTACGCCGCGGCGCCCCTCTCTCTGGTCCTCGCTCCCTCGCCGGCCGTGATCTTCCTGGCGTTCGCGATCGCCGGGGCGGGGGTGGAGACGTACGCGATCCACTGGGAGGTCGCCCTGCAGCGCGAGATCCCCGAGCACCTGATCGGGCGGATCAGCTCGTTCGCCTGGCTGTGCGGCTTCGGCCTGATGCCGTTCGGGCAGGCGCTGACCGGGCCGCTGGCCGCCCTCGCCGGGCCGGCGGCGGTGCTCGCGTCGGCGGCGGCCGTCATCCTCCTCGTGCCGCCGGTGCTGCTCCTGGTCAGGGGCATGCCGCGATTCCGGGACCCGCCGTGACCGGTTGCCCAGGCGGGACGGGCGGGGCGAGGATCGGGACATGGCCACCGAAGACGACGTGCGCAGGCTGGCGCTCGCGCTGCCCGAGACCGGCGAGAAGAGCATGTACGGCACGCCCGCGTTCTACGTCCGCGGCAAGTGGTTCGCCAGGATGCGGGAGGAACCGGACGTGCTCGCGGTGCCGGTGCCCAGCGAGGAGGAGAAGCTCGAGCTCACCGCCGCCCGGCCCGGGGCGTTCTTCACCACGCCGCACTTCGACGGGTACGCCGTTGTGCTGGTCCGGCTGCCGGAGGTGGGCGAGGAGGAGTTGGGCGAACTGCTCACCGACGCGTGGCGGCTGCGCGCCCCCAAGCGGCTGGTGGCCGCCTTCGACGCCTGACGACCCGTACGGGAGCGGTCCAGATCGCAGGGGAGCGGGCGGCACCCGTACGGCGTAGGCTGGGGCGGACCCACGAGAAGAGGGAGGCGAGCCGACGTTGCGAGCTGAAGGCGTCACGAGGACCCCGGCGGTGCGGACCGCCGTCGTCTGGGACGCGCTGCGCGAGGTGCTGGCGGAGCTGGCCGGCGCCACCGGGCGCGACGCGCTCGACATCGTCGACGCGGGCGGCGGCACCGGAGGGTTCGCCGTGCCGCTCGCGGCGCTGGGACACACCGTGACCGTGGTCGATCCCAGCCCCGACTCGCTGGCCGCGCTCGAACGCCGGGCCAAGGAGGCGGGCGTGGAGGTGCGCGGCCTCCAGGGCGACACCGCCGACCTGGGCGAGCTGCTCAGCCCCGGCTGCGCCGACCTGGTGCTCTGCCACAGCGTGCTGGAGTACGTGGAGGATCCCGTCGGCGCCCTGACCGAGATGGCCGGGCTGCTGCGTCCCGGCGGTGCGGTCAGCGTGCTGGCCGCCAACCCGGTGGCCGCCGCCATCCACCGCGCGCTGGCCGGGCAGTTCGACGAGTCCAGGGCCGCGCTGGCCGACCCGCTCGGCAGCTGGGGCGACCGCGACCCCACGCCCCGCCGCTTCACCGGAGAGACCCTCACCGGCCTGCTGTCGGCGGCCGGGCTCGGGGCCGGGCCGGTCCACGGGGTGCGGGTCTTCGCCGACCTGGTGCCCAGCCGGCTCGTCGACGGGGAGCCGGGCGCGGCGGAGGCGCTGGTGGCGCTGGAGCAGGCCGCCTCGGCCCATCCGGTGCTGCGCGACATCGCGACCCAGCTGCACGTCGTCGGCCGCAGGCCATCGGCCTAGAACGTCTGTTCGGATAGAATCGGCGGCGTGGCACGCAAGCAGATCACGGGCATCGGCCCCGCTCCGCGGACCGGGGCCGACGACACCGGCTGCCCGATCCTCCACGTCGACATGGACGCCTTCTTCGCCAGCGTCGAGCTGCTGGAGCGGCCCGAGTTGCGCGGCCGCCCGGTGATCGTGGGCTCGCCCGCGGGGCGCGGCGTCGTGCTCAGCGCCACCTACGAGGCCAGGGCGTTCGGCGTCCACTCCGCCATGCCGATGAGCCGGGCCCGCCGGCTCTGCCCTCAGGCGACGGTCATCCCGCCCAGCCACGGAAAATACTCCGAGGTCTCCAGAGGCGTCATGGAGATCTTCCATTCGATCACCCCGATGGTCGAGCCCATCGCGTCCGACGAGGCGTTCCTCGACGTCGGCGGCGCGCTGCGCCGGCTGGGGCCGCCCGCCGCGATCGCCGCCGCGATCAGGGCGGAGGTGCTGGAGCGCTTCGGCATCACGTGCTCGGTGGGCGTGGCCGGCAGCAAGTTCGTCGCCAAGCTCGCCTCCAAGCAGTGCAAGCCCGACGGCCTGCTGGTGGTGCCGCAGGAGGAGGTGGTGGCGTTCCTCCACCCGCTGCCCGTCTCCGCCCTGTGGGGCGTCGGCGAGCGCACCGAGCAGGCCCTCGTGCGCCTCGGCATCCGCACCGTCGGCGACCTGGCCCGGGTGCCCGTCGCCACGCTCCAGCGCGAGCTGGGCCCGTCCGCGGGCGGCCACCTGGCGGCGCTGGCGTGGGGCCGAGACGAGCGGCAGGTGAGCCCGCACGTCCCCGACAAGAGCATCGGCAACGAGGAGACGTTCGCCGCCGACGTCGACGATCCCGAGATCATCAAGCGCGAGCTGCTCCGCCTGTCCGAACGGGTCGCCGCGAGGATGCGTAAGGGCGGTCACGTGGGCAGGACTGTAAGTGTGAAGCTGCGCCGCGCTGACTTCTCCACCATCACCCGGTCCCGGACCCTTCCGGAACCCACCGATGTCGCGCAGGAGATTTTCGCCACAGCCTGCGAGCTCTACCACGCCGCCGGGCTCGAGCGGGTGCGCCTGCGCCTGGTCGGCGTCAGGATGGAGAACCTCCGGCGCGCCGATTCCGCCTCCCGTCAGCTCACTCTCGGTGAGCGCGAGACCGGCTGGCGTGAGGCCGAGCAGGCGATGGACCGGGCGATCCGGAGATTCGGTCCCGATGCCGTGCTCCCGGCTTCGCTAGTTCGGGGCAAACTTGATGAAATGGAGGCGTGAGGCGATGTCACGACTTCGGGGGAGGAGACCAAGATGGCCCAGAATGAAGCCATGACGTCACCTCCGGTTTGGTCTGCCTTGGACGTTTGCTTTCGCCTACGTCTACAGCCTCGTATTCTGGGGATAACCGACCGCGAGGTCCGGACACCCCGTGTCGTCCGTTGCCGTCTTCCCCGTCCTGGGGCCGTCCTTGGGAGGCGCCGTGCCGCTCTCTGAGCACGAGCAGCGCTTGCTCGACCAGATCGAGCAGGCCCTCTACGCCGAGGACCCGAAGTGGGCCAACACCGTAAGGATCAGTGACCCGCGCAGCCATTACAAGCGGCGCCTGGTCAAAGCCACGATCGGCTTTGTCCTCGGCGTCGTCCTGTTGATGGTCGGCGTGGTGATCAACTTGATCCCGCTCGGCGTCGGCGGTTTCGTGGTCATGCTCGCTGCGTGTCTGTGGGGCCTGTCCAGCTGGAAACGAATGAATGGGTTCGGTGGTGACTCCTCGGCTCAGGGGGCTCCACCGCAGGGCAAGCAGGTCCGCCGGGGCAACCGGGGCACCTTCATGGAGCGCATGGAGGAACGCTGGCGTCGTCGTCACGACGAGCGCTGACACGCATCCCCCGATCAAGGCGTCCCCTAGACGAAGGTGCGGCCGTCCCCCTCGCGGGAGACGACCGCACCTTCGGTCAGATCCTCACGTCCCCTTCTGCGTCGCAGTCCTCCGCAGCCTGATGTTCTCCAGGCGGTCGAAGCCGTCCAGCAGTCGCTCGCCCACGAGCCGCAGCCGCCGCACCGTCGACGGCGGCAGCAGCACCGCCCGCACCCTCCTGGCACGTGACACGGTCGCCGCCAGGGCCTTGCGCACCCGGCGCAGGTCCCCGCCCATCGGCGGGATCTCGCCGGGCTCCCGCGAGTAGAGCACCCGCTCCACCGCCGAGGCGATCGCCGTGACGGCCGCCGCCGGTTCGGCCCCGAACTCGTACTGCTCGGTCAGCCGCCGCGCCAGCTGGCGCGGTGTCTCGCTGGGCTCGCGGGCCATCCCGTAGTCGTAGAGCGCGTCGTCCAGCTCCGCCCAGGCCGCCGCCACCGCCGGATGGCGGCCCGCCACGACCCTGGCCGTCGTCTCGTCCGACGGCTCCGACACCTTCCAGCCCAGCGCCCGGACCCGCCTGCTCCTGGTGATCAGCCTGGCCGCGGCCGGGATCAGCAGCACCAGCAACAGCACCGCGGCGCCGATGCCGATCTGCGCGGCGAGCGGCGTCGACTCCTCCGGCGGCAGGCCGCCGTTGGCCAGCAGCGCCTCCCGGTCCAGCTCGCGCACGTTGCCCCGGTTCTGCGGGCCCAGCTCCTCCTCCGCGCTGCCGCTGGAGGTCCGGTCCGGCGTCGGGGAGGAGGGGTCGGCCGTGGCCTCGGGCCGTGGCTGGGTGTACTCCGGCACCCGGGCGCTGCCCTGGCCCAGCGTGCCCGAGGGCGTCGGCTCGAACGGCAGCCAGCCCACGCCCTCGAAGTACAGCTCCGGCCACGAGTGGGAGTCGTTCGTGGCCACCGTCCACTGGCCGGCGAGCTGCGTGCCGCCCGTGTAGCCGATCGCCACCCGCGACGGGATGCCGACGACCCTGGCCAGGATCGCCATCGAGGCGGCGAACTGCTCGCAGTAGCCGGCCCGGCTGTGCAGCAGGAAGTCGGCCAGCGCCGAGTTGCCGTGCCCCTGGGTGCGCAGGCTGTAGGCGAAGCCGCCGGTGTCGGTGAAGAACCTCTGCAGCCGCACGGCCGCCTGGTAGGCGGTCTTGGCGTCGCCCGCCTGCTCCCGCGCGAGCTCCCTGATCTCCTCCGGCAGGTCGTCGGGGAGTTCCAGGTAGCGCTCGTCGATGCTCTGCCGGGACGACGGCGCCGACTCCAGCACCTCGGCCGTGGGCTCCGGGTCGCTGGTCGCGACCTGGTACTCCAGGCCCGCCGCCTCGTCGCGGGTGGAGAAGACCATCAGCGTTCTGACGTCGGCCCGCCAGTCGCCCTCGACGCGGATCTCCCGTGGCGGGTACGGCAGCGGCAGGAACGACAGCTTGGCGATCTCGTCACTGATGGTGATCGTGGACGTGACGTTCTTCAGCTTCACGCCCCCGCCCAGGCCCGGCGGCGGCGGGAGCGGGCCGTTGTCCGTCCTGTTCTCCGGCGCGCCCTCCGGCTGCGTCATGCCGAACTGGTCGCCGTCGAAGGTGTCGAGGGAGTAGATGCGCAGGTACCGGGGCTGGTTGTCGGAGTTGGAGTAGGTCAGCACGGTCCGCTGCTCCGGCAGCTCCAGCTGGCCCTTCAGGTTCGCGATCGGGTTCGGGATGCTGATCGAGTTGCCCCGGCCGGGCCCGCCGCCCCCCACGCCGAAGGTGAAGAACGAGACCGGCTCCATGGCCGGCAGCATCGCCGGCACCAGCACGGCCAGCGCGATGGCGGCGAACCCGATGCGCTTGCCCGACAGGCGCAGCCCGCTCGTGTCGGCGGACGCGCCGGGGCCCCGCCTGTCCGGCCGCAGCTCCGCCGCCGTCGTGCGGGTCCGGCGCACCAGCACCGCCCGGCCCCACTGGCCGACCCGCTCGCGGCCGTCCGCGAGGAGCAGGCCGGTGAACCCGAACGCGGCCACGATGAACGCCGGCCAGCTGATCGGGTCGGACAGGATCGTGGCCGGCACCGTGGCCAGCGCCAGCAGCGGCAGCCCGGCCAGCGCCGCCTTGCGCAGCCTGGTCGCGAACAGGTCGACGACGATCGCGATCAGGCCCACGCCGCCCGTGGTGAGCAGCGTGATGGCCTCGTTGGCCGGGACCGGCGCCGCGTACCGCTGGATGTCGGCCCAGCCGGTGGCCAGCAGGCGCGCCACCTCCACCACGGAGTCCTCGGTCGGCACGAACAGCGCCCAGGCCTCCTCCGCCGCGAACGACACGGTCAGATAGACGAACAGCACGCCCACGCCGAGCAGCGGCGCCGCCCACGACGGCAGCGACAGCCGCCCGCTGACCAGGCTCGCCAGCATGACCGAGAGGACCGCGCCGAGCGAGCCCCAGAACCAGGCCCCGCCCTCGAACAGCGGATAGAGCAGGATCGCGGCCGTGAACGTCGCCACCGCGGCGGCGATCGAGAGCCTCATGAAGCCGTACCTCCGCTCACGGCGAACCGGCCGCGGCTGCCCGCGTCCTGCCACACCGACGCGATCGACACCCCGGCGGGCAGCCGGACGATCCGCCATCCGTATCCGGCCAGCACGGTCTGCACCGCCTGGTAGTCCTCGTCGGCCTCGCGGCCGTTCCACGTCTCCACGTCCAGCAGCACCGCCACGCCGGTGATGCCGCTGTGTCTCAGCCTGGCCAGGTCTCTGGCCTCCTCCGGGTCGAGCGAGCCGAGCACGGCCACGATCAGTCCGTCGCCGCCGCCCGCGCGCAGCGCGGAGACGCCCATCTCCAGCGAGCGCGCCGACGAGCCGCGCACCATCGCCAGCGTGTCCAGCAGCGACCAGCTCAGCCCGGTGTCGGTCAGGTGCTCGGGTCCCTGGTCGGTCACCAGCCGCAGGCCCAGCCCCTCGCGGGCGAGGTGGACGCCGATCGAGGCCGCGGCCGAGACCGCCACCTCGAACGACGAGCGCGGGCCCTCGCCGCGGTGCGCGTACTTACGGGTGTCGAGCAGGAGAGCGCCGCGGCTCTGCCACTGCTGCTCCTCGCGCCGTACCATCAGCTCGCCGCGCCGGGCCGTCGAGCGCCAGTGCACCCGGCGCAGGTCGTCGCCCTGCCGGTACTCGCGCGGGGCCACGTCGTCGTCGCCGGCCGCCGCCACGCTCCTGGTGCGGCTGTCGCCGCCGCCCGTCCACTCGCCGGACAGCCGCACGTGCGGCAGCGCCACCACCTGCGGCGTCACCACGAGCGTGTCGGTGATCGTGAACGCACGGGTCAGCTCCACCAGCCCGAACGGGTCCGCGATGCGCACCGACAGCGGCCCGATGGGGTACCGGCCGCGCAGATCCGAGCGCACCTTGTAGTCGATCTCCCGGATGCCCCGCGCCTCCACCCGGTCCAGCACGAACCTCGGCCGCACGCCCAGCGCGTACGGGACCGTGTCCTCGATCAGCAGCAGGCCGGTGGGCAGCCTGGTCACGTTCTCCAGCCGCAGCGTCACCGTGGCCTCGCCGCCCGCCTCGGCCCTGGCCGGGTCCAGCCGCCTGGCGCAGCTCAGCCGGTAGCGGGTGCGCGCCACCACCATCGCGGCCAGCAGCGGCAGCGCCGCCACCAGCACCCCGATCCTGAACAGGTCGTTCTCGCCGAGCAGGAACGCCATCAGCAGCGCCGCGACGCCCGACGCCAGGAAGGACCGTCCCCTGGAGGTGAGCGCTCGCAGTCCCGCTCTCACGACGCCCGGGTCTCCGGCACCGGGACGCGCCTGACGAGCTCCATCACCACCTGCTCGGGCAGCCGCCGCTGCCCCTGCGCCTCCACGCTGGGGAGCAGCCGGTGCGCCAGCACGGGGACGGCGAGGTCCTGCAGGTCGTCAGGGATGACGTAGTCGCGGCCCGACAGCGCCGCGTGCGCCCGCGCCGCCCGCACCAGTTGCAGCGTGGACCGGGGAGAGGCGCCCAGGCGCAGGTCGGGCGAGTGGCGGGTGGCCACCGCCAGGTCGATGGCGTACTTCTTGACCGGCTGCGACACGTACACGCCGCGCACCGCCTCGATCAGCGCGCGCACCTCCGACGTGGTGGCCACCGGCTCCAGCTTGTCCAGCGGCGAGGTGCCGCCGTGCACGTCCAGCATCTCCAGCTCGGCCGTCGGCTCCGGGTAGCCCATCGCCACCCTGGCCGTGAACCGGTCGCGCTGCGCCTCGGGCAGCGGGTAGGTGCCTTCCATCTCGATCGGGTTCTGCGTCGCGATCACCATGAACGGCGCGTCCAGCTGATAGGTGTGCCCGTCGACGGTGACCTGCCGCTCCTCCATGCACTCCAGCAACGCCGACTGGGTCTTGGGGGAGGCGCGGTTGATCTCGTCGCCCACCACGATGTTGGCGAACACCGGCCCCGGCTTGAACTCGAACTCGCGCGTCTGCTGGTTGTAGGCGCTCACTCCGGTGATGTCACTGGGCAGCAGGTCGGGGGTGAACTGCACGCGGCGCACCGGGCAGTCGATCGACCGCGCCAGCGCCTTGGCCAGCATCGTCTTGCCGACCCCTGGAACGTCCTCGATCAGCAGATGGCCCTCGGCGAGCAACACGGTCAGTGTGAGGCGGACGGCGTCGCCCTTTCCCTCGATCACCGATTCGATGGCCTCGCGGATGCGGTGAGCGGTGGTGACCAGCTCCCCGAGCTGGTGAGGGACGTCATGGGTTACTGCCACCAGGCCTCCATGCGAAGTGCGACGGCCACCTCGCGCGAGGCTGCGCATTGCGGGAGGCATGCCATTGTTTTCCATTATCTGTACGACCCTACGACTCTGTGCGTTCTTGGGCGACTTTTGTGGATATTCCAGAGAAGCCTGCTCCTGTTCGCGTTCTTGTCGCATAGCGGTGCGAATGCCGTAACACACTGGGCCGCGCGCCGCGCCACTTTCCCCCACCTCCGCCCCGCCCGTCACAGGGCCTCCTTATTGGCCCGGCTTTCGCGCGCCCCGACACGCCCGCCGCCGGTCCGCGGGCGCTTCCCCGGCCCCACTCCGCACCACCCGCTATGACCTGCGACAACGCCTCCCGGTTGAGCGGCGGACAAGGTTCGAATCAGTTGACGGTGGGGAGAAGTGGAGTATGGTGGTGCGCAGTGGAGAGCGCGGTGCACCAGCGCCGAGCGCTTCACGAGGCACGGGAGGTGGCGCCGATGTTCCTCGGCACCCATCACCCGCGTCTGGACGACAAGGGACGGCTGTTCCTGCCGGCTAAGTACCGTGAGGAGCTGGCGGAGGGTCTTGTGATCACCAAAGGCCAGGAGCGATGCCTCTACGTCTTTCCTGTGGAGGAGTTCCAGCGCATCACCGAGGCTCTCAGGACCGCCCCGGTTACCGCCAAAGCGGTGCGTGACTACAGCCGCGTCTTCTTCGCCAGCGCGTCCGACGAGAAGCCAGACAAACAGGGGCGCGTCACCATTCCGCAGGGCCTGCGCCAGTACGCCGGCCTGGAGCGTGACTGCGTCGTCATCGGGGCCAACACCCGTCTGGAGATCTGGGACGCACAGGCCTGGGACACCTATCTCAACGAGCAGGAACAGGCGTTCGCCGACCTCTCCGAGGAGGTGTTGCCAGGGATCTTGTGAACAAACGGTCGAGCCGTCGGAGATGTCGTTCGGCGAGGTCTCCACCCGCAACCACTGCCGGCCAGCTGATGCACCTTCCCCGGTGTCAGATGGCAGGCGTCCACGAAGAGGGTGCGGATGGGGACCTGGCCGGGCGGCGCCGGGGTGGGGACCCAGGACAACCGACACATCGACCGGCCGCGTCATCCGCGAGCCAGGACGCGAAAGGGGGGTGGAGATGCACGACGACGCCGACACGACCGGTCACGTTCCGGTCATGCTCGAACGCGTTCTGGAGCTGCTGGAGCCCGCGATCACCGCGTCCGCCTCCGGCCCCGCACCCGTCGTCGTCGACGCCAATCTGGGGCTCGGCGGCCACACCGAGGCCCTGCTCGCCGCACACCCCTCACTCCACGTGATCGGCATCGACCGCGACCCTTTCGCGATCGAGTACGCCACGCGCAGGCTCGCGCCGTACGCCGGGCGCACCACGCTGGTCCACGCCTCGTCCGACGAGCTGGACGCCGTGCTGGCCGGGGCGGGGCGCACCACCATCGACGGGGCGCTGTTCGACCTCGGCGTCTCCTCGCCGCAGCTCGACGAGGCGGCGCGCGGGTTCGCCTACTCCTATGACGCCCCGCTGGACATGCGGATGGACACCGAGCAGGAGCTCACGGCGGAGACGGTGGTCAACACCTACTCCGCGGCCGAGCTGATCCGGATCCTGCGCGACTACGGCGAGGAGCGGTTCGCGGCACGGGTCGCGCACCTCATCGTCAAGGAACGCGCCAAGGACCCCATCACGTCGACGAAGCGGCTCGCGGACCTCGTGAGGGACGCGATCCCCGCCGCTACCCGGCGCACCGGGGGAAACCCCGCCAAAAGGACTTTCCAGGCGCTGCGCATCGAGGTCAACGCGGAGCTCGCCGCCCTGGAGGTGGCGCTGCCCGCCGCGCTCGACGCGCTGGCACTGGGCGGGAGGGTCGTCGTGCTCTCCTACCACTCGCTGGAGGACCGGCTCACCAAGCAGGTCCTCACCGCGCGGACCAGGGACACCAGCCCGCCGGGGCTGCCCGTCCCGCTGCCGGCCCACCAGCCGCGGTTCCGCACCCTGACGAGGGGAGCCGAGCTCCCGAGCGAAGAAGAGCTGGCCCGCAACCCGCGGGCGGCTTCGGCCCGGCTCAGGGCCGCAGAGAGGATCCGTGTTGACGACCAGGACTGAGCAGGAGACCAGGCGGGGCGCGCCCGTCCGCGGCGCTGTGCCCACGACTGGGGCCAAGACCGGCCAGCGCAGGCCCGAGCCGCCGCACCCGGCCAAGCCCGTCCCGCAGCCGCGGCCCGACGCGGCCAGGCGCCGCCCGCGCGCCGACGACGAGCCGGCGCCCCGCGCGGCCCGCCCGGCGCCCTCGCGCGGCGAGACGGGCGCGCGCGCGAGCCGTGGCGCGGCCGGCGTGCGCGACCGCGCCACCCGCGTGGAGACCGACGAGCGCGCGGCCGGGACCGGCGTGCGCGGGTCGCGCACCGTCACCGAGCCGCGCAGGGCGCGTCCCGGCGTGCGCAAGCCGCGTCCCGAGGCCGGTCGGCCCGAGCAGGCGCGCCCGCGGCGCCCCGCCGCCGGGCGGCCCGCGCGGCGCCAGCGCGCCCCGTTCGTGCTGCTCGTCGTCGGGCTGCTGTGCGGTGGCCTGGTCACCCTGCTGCTCCTCAACACCGTCCTGGCGCAGGACTCGATGACCGCCTCCAACCTGGTCGACGAGATCTCCACCGCCCGCCAGCAGAACGAGGACCTCCAGCGCAAGATCGAGGAGGAGAAGCTCCCCGGCAGGGTCGCCGAGCGGGCCGAGGACCTCGACATGCGCCGCGACTGGGACTCGGTCAACAACTACGACGGCTCCGCCTCCAGTCAGGCGGGCCCGGCACGGTGAGAGACTCCGGCGGCAGGGGGCAGGGCCCCGGTCGCGGCGGGGGCGGCGCCGGCTCTCAGGGAGGGCCCGGCGCCGCTCGTCGTACGCCGGGCGGTCCCGGACGGGCGGGGCGCCCCGGCACGGGCCGTGCCGCGTCCCCGGACGACCCCTTCCACCTCCCCTTCGGCGACACTCCCCGCTCCCGGGGCGGTTCCCCGGCCGACGACGACGCTCCCGACGACGACCCCGCTCCCGGCGGCCCACGCCGGCCCCGCCCCGGGCAGGGGAGACCACGCCGCGGCGATGACGACCTCCCCACTGGAGGCCCGCACGCCGACGAACGGTCGCGCGGCCGTACCTCCCAGCGGGGCGGTTCCCGCCCGGGCGAGGACGACCTCCCAGCGGGTGGCCCGCACGCGGAGGAACGGTCGCGCGGCCGGGCCGGGCAGCGTGATGGTGAGGCGTCTCCCGGAGGCGCACGCGGGGGGTCCGCCCGGGGAGAGCGGTTCCGCAGGGACGAGAGCGACCACCGGCGCGACGCCGGCCCCTCGCGCGGCCGGGCCGGGCAGCGTGACACGGAGGCGCGGCCGGACGACGCGTTCCGCCGCAGGCCCTCCGACACCGCCCGGCGTCCCCCGCACGACCGATCACGCGGCGACGGCGACGCGCGCGGCCGAGACGACGGCTCGGCGCGCCGCACCCAGGCCGACAACCCTGTACGGCGTCCCCGGGACGAGGACGCCGGACGCGCGCGCCCCGGAGAAGGGCCACGCGCGGCGACACGTGCCGGCACGGACGCGGGCGGCCGTGGGGGCACCCGCGTCCGCGCCGGCGAAGGCGCGCGGCGCGACCCTCAGGACGGGGCGCGGCCGCGCGCGGGCGGCGGAGGCCGCAAGCCGCCCCCGCCGCCGAAGCCGCCGCTCGTGCTCCGCCTCGGCAGCCCGAAGCGGCGCATCAGCATCGGCCTCATCGCCATGACCTTCATCCTGTCGATCTTCGCCGGCCGCCTCATCCAGATGCAGGGCCTCGACTCCAAGGTCTACGAGGCCGCGGCGACCAAGCAGCGCCTGCACGTCGAGAAGATCCCGGCCAAGCGCGGCTCCATCACCGACGTCAACGGGCACAACCTGGCGCTCACGGTCGAGGCGCGCGACATCTCCATCGACCCGTCCAAGATCCCCGCCGAGGTCAGGCAGGGCGTGGCCTCGCTGCTCGCCCGCACCCTCGGCAGGCCCGTGGAGGAGATGGCCGCCAAGCTGGCCAGGACCGACACCCGCTACCAGCTGCTGGCCAGGGGCGTCGCCCCGCCCGTGGCCGACCGGCTGCTCAAGGAGCCGGTGCCGTCGCTCAACGCGACCAGCACCTTCCGCCGCGTCTACCCGGGCGGCGACCTGGCGGGCAGCCTGATCGGCTTCGTCGGCGACGACAAGGACGGCCTGACCGGCATCGAGCAGGTGAAGAACACCGCGCTGGCCGGGACCGACGGCGAGCTGCAGATCGAGACCGGCCGCGACCTGCAGCGCATCCCGATGACCGGCAGCCAGCGCACACCCCCCGTCGACGGCCGCGACGTGCGCCTGACGATCGACCGCGACATCCAGTGGGCCGCCCAGAAGGCGATCGGCGAGCAGGTCGAATCCGCCGGCGCGAGCAGCGGCACCGTCATCGTCATGGACGTGCGCACCGCCGACGTCATCGCCATGGCCAACGCCCCCGAGCTCGACCTGGCCAACTGGCGCGAGGCCCCCGAGGCTCACTACCTCAACCGGGCCGCCGCCGACGTGTTCGAGCCCGGCAGCACCAACAAGGTGATCACCGCCGCCGCCGCGCTGGAGGCCGGCGTGGTCGACTCCGACACGGTCTTCCACGTCAAGGACAACATCCAGTGCTACGACCGGGTGCTGCGTGACGCCCACGCCCACCCGCCGGAGGACATGACCTTCGCCCAGGCCATGGCGCAGTCCAGCAACGTCGCCACGGTCATGGCGGCGCGCAGGGTCGGCAGCGAGGGCCTGTACGACATGCTCAAGGCGTTCGGGTTCGGCACCAAACCCGGCGGCGACATGCCGGGCGCCGGGGCCGGTCTGCTGCCGCACCACGACAAGTGGTCGGGCAGCCAGAGCTGCACGATCGCCTACGGGCAGGGCGTGTCGGTGACCGCGCTGCAGATGGCCAGCGTCTACCAGACGATCGCCAACGGCGGCGTGAAGGTCGAGCCGAGGATCGTCGCCGGCACCACCGCCCCCGACGGCACGTTCACGCCGGCCAAGCCCGGAAAGAAGACCAGGGTCATCAGCACGGCCACCGCCAAGGAGATCACCGCCATGCTCGAGGACGCGGTCGGCGCGCAGGGCACCGGCGAGCTGGCCGCCATCCCGGGATACCGGGTGGCGGGCAAAACCGGCACCGCGAACCGCTACGATGCCGAACTCGGCCGCTACGACGGCTACACCGCCTCGTTCGCCGGTTTCACGCCCGCCGACGCGCCCCGCCTGGTGGTGCTGTCGGTGCTGCAGAACCCGAAGAACGGCCACTACGGCGGTCAGATCGCGGCCCCGGTGTTCAAGGATGTGATGACGTTCGCTCTCAAGAGCAGGAAGATCCCGCCTACAGGCTCTGCCGCGTCTCCGGCGCGCGCGGGCGCGGAGCAGTGAGAGGGGAGGGTACGCTGCCGCCGTGCGTCCCCCGTCCATGCGTCCCACCGACAGCCCGCCGCGCCCGCTGACCGCGCTGGCGACCATGCTCGATGCCGAGACCGGCACCGCGCGGTCGCCGCACGCCGCGCTCACCGGCGTCACCCACGACTCCCGCCAGGCGCGGCGCGGAGACCTCTACGTCGCGCTGCGCGGTGCGCGCGCGCACGGCGCCGACTTCTCCGCCGAGGCGATGGCGCGCGGCGCCGTGGCCGTCCTGACCGACGCCGCGGGCCGCGACGCGGCCGTCGCCACCGGCCTGCCGGTGCTCGTCGTGCCCGATCCGCGCGCTTTGCTCGGCCAGGTCGCCGCCTGGGTCTACGGTCACCCGGCCCGCGACATCACGGTCCTCGGCGTCACCGGCACCAGCGGCAAGTCCACCACCACGTTCCTGCTGGAGGCCGGGCTGCGCGCGGCGGGCCTGCGCACCGGCCTGGTGGGCGGCGTCGAGATCCACGCCGGCGACCTGTGCTTCGAGGCCGGGCTCACCACCCCGGAGGCGTCGGATCTGCACGGCCTGTTCGCGCTCATGCGCGAGCAGGGCGTCACCGCGGCCGCCATGGAGGTCTCCAGCCACGCGCTCGCGCTCAACCGCGTCGACGGCGTCTTCTACGACGTGGCGCTGTTCACCAACCTGTCGCAGGACCACCTCGACTTCCACAAGGACCTCGACGACTACTTCGCCACCAAGGCCAAGCTCTTCCAGCCCGAGCTGAGCCGGATCGGCGTGACCAACGTCGACGACCCCCACGGGCGCGAGCTGCTGCGCCTGGCCAAGGTGCCGATGACCACCTTCTCCGCCCAGGGCGACCCAGGCGCCGAGTGGCGGGCGCTCGACGCCCGGCTGGGCGCCGACGGCAGCGCCTTCAGGATCGTCGGCCCCGGCGGCGTCGAGGCCGACGCGCAGATCGCGCTGCCCGGCCCGTTCAACGTCGCCAACGCCCTCGGCGCCGTCGTCACCCTGGTCGAGGCCGGCGTGCCGCTGCAGACCGCGGTCCACGGCGTCGGCACCCTCACCGGGGTGCCCGGCCGGATGGAGCGGGTCACCGGCGCCGGCGACGAGTTCCAGGCCGTCGTCGACTACTCGCACAAACCCGGCGCCGTGGAGTCGGTGCTCCGCTCGCTCCGCGAGGTGACCGCGGGCCGGCTCACCGTCGTGCTCGGCTGCGGCGGCGACCGCGACAGGGGCAAACGGCCGCTCATGGGCGAGGCCGCCGCGCGGCTGGCCGATGTGGCGGTTCTCACCAGCGACAACCCCCGCTCCGAGGATCCGCTGGCCATCCTGGCCGAGATGATGGAAGGGGCGCTGAGCGTGCCCCGCGAGGAGCGCGCTCATGTGATCATTGAGCCCGACCGCGCGGCCGCCATCGACCTCGCGGTGAACCGCGCCACGCGCGGTGACGTCATAGTCGTGGCAGGCAAGGGCCACGAGCAGGGCCAGTACGTTTCAGGCGAGGTGATCCCCTTCGACGACAGGGAGGTGGTCGCCGCAGCGATCGACGCACGCAAGGAAAGCAGGAAGTACGAATGATCCCGTTGCCTCTGGCCAGGATCGCCGAGATAACCTCGGGCGCGCTGTCGGGCATGGCCGACCCCCGCGCCGTGGTGCGCGGCCCCGTCGTGATCGACTCGCGGGCCGTCGAGCCGGGATCCCTCTTCGTCGCGTTCAGAGGCGCCCGCGTCGACGGGCACGACTACGCGGCGCAGGCCGTGCGGGCCGGCGCCGTCGCGGTGCTGGCCGGCCGCCCCGTCGAGGCGCCCGCCGTCATCGTGCCCGACACCACGGCCGCGCTGGCCGAGCTGGCGACCGCGCAGGCCGCGTCGCTGCCGGACGCGACCGTGATCGGGGTGACCGGCTCGGCGGGCAAGACCACCACCAAGGACCTCCTCGCGCGGCTGACCGCCAGGATCGGCCCGACGATCGCCCCGGCCGGAAACCACAACAACGAGATCGGCCACCCGCTCACCGTGCTCAAGGCCGGCCTCGACACCCGCTACCTGGTGCTGGAGCTGAGCGCCCGCCACATCGGCAACATCGCCGACCTGGCCCGCATCGCCCCGCCCACGATCGGCGTGGTCCTCAACGTCGGCACCGCCCACATCGGCGAGTTCGGCGGCAAGGAGGCCATCGCCAAGGCCAAGGGCGAGCTGGTCGAGGCGCTGCCGCGCACCGGCGTCGCGGTGCTCAACGCCGACGACCCGCTGGTCCACGCCATGGCCACGCGCACCGACGCGCGCGTCACCCTGTTCGGGCGCGGCGAGCACGCGGCCATCCGCGCCGAGGACGTCGTCGCCGACGAGCGCGGGCGCGCCTCGTTCACGCTCCGCACCCCCTCCGGCGCCGCCCCCGTCAGGCTCAGGCTGTACGGAGCACACGCGGTCGACAACGCGCTGGCCGCCGCCGCCGCGGGCTACGAGCTGGGCCTGCCCGTCGCCGCCATCGCCGAGGAGCTGTCGGCGGCCGAGCCGCGCAGCCGGTGGCGGATGGAGGTCACCGACCGCCCCGACGGCGTGACGATCGTCAACGACGCCTACAACGCCAACCCCGACTCGATGCGGGCCGCGTTCGAGACGCTCGCCGTGCTCGGGCGCGACCGGCGGCGGTTCGCGGTCATCGCCGCCCTGCGCGAGCTGGGCGAAGACAGCGAGGCGCTGAACACCGAGGTCGGCCGCCTGGCCGGCGCGGGCGGCCTGACCGGGCTCATCGTGGCCGGCCCCGACGCGGGCCCGGTGCTCCAAGGCGCCCACGCGGGCGCCGAGCAGGCCCAGCGGGGCGGGCCCCCGGGCACCCCGCTGCCCCGCATCGTGCACGTGCCCGACGCCCAGGCCGCCGCCGCCGAGCTCGGCCCGTGGCTGCGGCCCGGCGACGTCGTGCTCGTGAAGGGCCCGCGCGCCATGGGCCTGGAGCGCACCGCCGAGCTCCTGCTGGGAGGTGCAGGCCGGTGACCAACATCATCATCGCCGGCGCCGTCGGGCTCGTCCTGTCGATGCTCGGCACCCCCCTGGCCATCCGGGTGTTCTCCAGGCGCGGCTACGGCCAGGAGATCCGCGAGGAGGGTCCGTCCGGCCACCATGGCAAGCGCGGCACCCCCACCATGGGCGGCACCGTCATCGTGCTCGGCTCGCTGCTCGCCTACGGCGCCTCCCACCTGGCCACGCTGGAGCCGGTCACCGCCTCCGGCCTGCTCGTGCTGTTCCTGATGACCGGGCTCGGCGCCGTCGGCTTCCTCGACGACTTCATCAAGATCTACAAGCAGCGCAGCCTCGGCCTGCGCAGCGGCGCCAAGGCGTTCGGCCAGCTCATCGTGGGCGCGATCTTCGCCGTGCTGGTCACCCAGCAGCCGAACATCTACCAGATCACCCCCGCCGACACCCGGCTCTCCTTCCTGCGCGACTTCGGGCCGTCGATCGGCATCGTGGGGTTCACCATCTGGGTGCTCATCATGATCGTCGGGTTCTCCAACGCGGTGAACCTCACCGACGGCCTCGACGGCCTGGCCAGCGGCGCCACCGGCGTGGTGCTCGGCGCGTACGTGCTCATCGGCAACTGGCAGCTCCGCAACAACTGCATCGACCAGCTCGGCCCCAACTGCTACTGGGTGCGCGACCCGCTCGACCTGGCCGTGGTCGCCGCCTCGGTGCTCGGCGCGCTCGTCGGCTTCCTGTGGTGGAACGCCCCGCCCGCCAAGATCTTCATGGGCGACACCGGCTCGCTGGCCCTCGGCGGCGTGCTGGCCGGCCTGGCCATCGCCACCCGCACCCAGCTGCTGCTCATCCTCCTCGCCGGGCTCTGCGTGGTCATCACGCTGTCGGTGATCATCCAGGTCGGCTTCTTCAAGATGACCGGCAAACGGGTGTTCCGGATGGCGCCGCTGCAGCACCACTTCGAGCTCAAGGGCTGGGCCGAGACCACGATCGTGGTCCGCTTCTGGCTGATCGCCGGCCTGTGCGCGGCGCTCGGGCTCGGCCTGTTCTACGTCGAATGGATGCCCCGCTGATGAGTCTCACCTGCGTCGCCGGGCTGGGCGTGTCCGGCACCGCCGTCGCCAGGGCCCTCGCCGGGCGGGGCGAGCGCGTGGTGGTCGTGGAGTCCGGCGGGGGAGAGCGGCAGCTGGCCGCGGCGGCGGAGCTGTCCGGCCGCGGCGTGGAGGTCCGGCTCGGCCCGCTGTCGCTGCCCGAGGGCACCACCCGGCTGGTCACCACAGGCTGGGCGCCGCACCACCCGCTGATCGCCGCCGCCCTGTCGGCGGGCGTCGAGGTGATCGGCGAGGTGGAGCTCGCCTGGCGGCTGCGGCCCGCCGAGCCCGCCCCCTGGCTGGCGCTCACCGGCACCAACGGCAAGACCACCGCCGTGCGCATGCTCACCGCCATGCTGACCGCCGCCGGTCACAAGGCCGCCGCCGTCGGCAACGTGGGCGTGCCCGTCGTCGAAGCCGTGCGCGAGCCGTACGACGTGCTCGCGGTCGAGTTGTCCAGCTTCCAGCTCCACTGGTCGGCCACGCTCGCCCCGCACGCCGCGGCCGTGCTCAACGTGGCGCCCGACCACCTCGACTGGCACGGCTCGATGGACGCCTACGCGGCCGCCAAGGGGCGCGTCTTCGAACGGGCCGGCACCGTGATCTACAACGCCGACGACCCGGAGTGCGCCAGGCTGGCCGGGCCGTACCCCGGCGCGGTCGGGTTCACGCTGCGCGTCCCCAGGCCGGGCCAGGTCGGCCTGGTCGAGGACCTGCTGGTCGACAGGGCCTTCGTCGGCGACCCCGTGGAGGCGGCCGAGGAGCTCGCCACGCTCGCCGACGTGCGCCCGCTCGCGCCCCACAACGTCGCCAACGCCCTGGCCGCCGCCGCGCTGGCCCGCGCGTTCGGCGTGCCGGCGGAAGCGGTGCGGCAGGGCCTGCGGGACTTCACGCCCGACCCGCACCGACTGGCGCACGTCGCCAGGGTCGCCGAGGTCGACTACGTGGACGACTCCAAGGCCACCAACCCGCACGCCGCCGCGGCCGCGCTGGCGTCCTACCCGTCGATCGTGTGGGTGGCCGGCGGGCAGCTCAAGGGCGCCGACGTGGCCGACCTGGTCAGCCAGGCCGCGCCGCGGCTGCGCGGAGCCGTCCTGCTCGGCGCCGACCGGGCCAGGATCGCCGAAGCTCTCGCGCGACACGCGCCGAATGTCCCCGTCGTGGACATCGAAGGTCAGGACACTGGTGTGATGGACCGTGTCGTGACCGAAGCCTCCCGCCTCGCCTCCCCCGGGGACACCGTGCTGCTCGCCCCGGCGGGCGCCTCGCTGGACATGTTCCCCGGCTACCCGGCCCGAGGGGAGGCCTTCGCGCGAGCCGTACGCGCCTTGGAGGCGGGCACGTGAGCACGGCCACAGGCGAACGCGCCGAACGCGCCGAGCCCGCCCGCCCGGCCGCCACGCAGCAGCCGTCCACCTGGGCCCGCGAGCGGCTCGGCACGCTCAAGGAGCTTCTCGACAAGCCGCTGGCGACCTACTACCTGATCCTCGGGTGCAGCCTGCTGCTGCTCGCGCTCGGGCTGATGATGGTGCTCTCCGCCTCCAGCATCGAGGCGATGCAGGAGACGGGCAACCCGTTCTACTGGTTCATCAAGCAGTCGCTGTCGGCGGCTGTCGGGCTGCCCATCATGTGGTTCTTCACGCAGCTGCCCTACCGGTTCTTCCGGTGGATGGGCTATCCGCTGATGGCGTTGTCGATCATCGCGTTGGTCCTGGTGCTGTTCATCGGCTCGTCCGAGCTGGGCGCGCAGCGGTGGATCTACTTCGGCCCGTTCACCGTCCAGCCGTCCGAGCCGGCCAAGCTCGGGCTGGCGCTGTGGGGGGCCGACCTGCTGGCGCGGCGGGTGCGCAAGGGCCGCATCGAGTGGCGGCAGATGCTCATCCCGCTGCTGCCGGGCACCGCCATCCTGGCCATCCTGGTCATGCTCGGCAGCGACCTCGGCACCACGCTCGTGCTGTTCCTGATCTTCCTGGCGCTGCTGTGGGTGGTGGGGGCGCCGGTCAAGCTGTTCGGCGGCATCCTCTCGCTCGCCGTGCTGGCCGCCGTCATCATGATCACCGTGGAGCCCTACCGGCTGGCCCGCGTCGGCGCCTTCCTCGACCCGTGGGCCGACGCGCAGGGCGCGGGCTACCAGGCCGTGCAGGGGCAGATCGCGATGGGCTCGGGCGGCTGGTTCGGGCTCGGGCTCGGCAGCAGCAGGCAGAAGTGGGACTGGCTGCCGCACGGCGAGAGCGACTTCATCTTCGCCATCCTCGGCGAGGAGCTCGGGCTGATGGGCACGCTGCTTGTGGTGGCGCTGTTCGGCCTGCTCGGGTACGCGGGACTGCGGGTGGCCTCCCGGGTCAACGACGCGTTCGTCCGGCTGGTCTCCGTCGCGGTCGTGGCCTGGGTCGTCGGGCAGGCCATCGTCAACATGGGCGCGGTGCTCGGGGTCCTGCCGATCACCGGCATCCCGCTGCCGCTGGTCTCCTACGGCGGGTCCGCGCTGCTGCCCACGCTGGCGGCGCTGGGCATGCTGCTGTCGTTCGCCAAGCGGGAGCCGGGGGCGCGTGAGGCTCTGGCCGCGCGTGGCCCCGGACCGGCCGTGCGGGCCCTAAGCTGGCTTGGCCTGGGGGGTATGACCAGAGGCCGAGGAAGACGTTAGGGAGTGACCGACATGAGGGTGGTCCTCGCCGGTGGCGGGACGGCCGGGCACATCGAGCCGGCGCTCGCCCTGGCCGACGCGCTGCGCCGCCTCGACGCGAGCATCGGCGTGACCTGCGTGGGCACCGAGCGGGGGCTGGAGACCCGTCTCGTCCCGGCCAGGGGCTACGAGCTGGAGCTGGTGCCGGCCGTGCCGCTGCCCAGGGCGCTCACGCCGCAGCTGCTGACCGTCCCCGGCCGCCTCGCCGGGGCGGTCAACGCGGTCGCCGCCGTCCTCGACCGGACGCGGGCCGACATCCTGGTCGGTTTCGGCGGCTACGTCGCCACCCCCGCCTACCTCGCCGCCAAGCGGCGCGGCCTGCCGATCGTGGTCCACGAGGCCAACCCGAAGCCCGGCCTGGCCAACCGGCTCGGCGCCAAGCTCACTGACCACGTCTTCACCGGCTTCCCCGACGCCTCGATCGCCAAGGCCGAATACATCGGCACCCCGCTGCGCCGCCAGATCGTCGAGCTCGACCGGCTGTCCATGGGCGACAGGGCCCGCTCCTGGTTCGGGCTGCAGACCGACCGGCCGACGCTGCTGGTGTTCGGCGGCTCCCAGGGCGCCAGGTCGATCAACGACGCCGCGCTGGCGGCCGCGCCCGCCCTGCGCGCCGCGGGGGTGCAGGTGCTGCACGTGGTCGGCGCCAAGAACACCGTCGAGCACGAGCCGCCGCCCGGCGACCCTCAGTACGTCCTGCTGCCGTACCTCGACCGGATGGACCTCGCCTACGCGGCCGCCGACGTGGCGCTGTGCCGCAGCGGCGCGCTCACCTGCGCCGAGCTCACCGCCGTCGGCCTGCCCGCCGCGTACGTGCCGCTGCCGCACGGCAACGGCGAGCAGCGGATGAACGCCGAGCGCGTCACGGCGGGCGCGGGCGGCATGTTGGTGGACGACGCCGAACTGTCATCTGATTGGATCATTGATCACGTGCTGCCCCTTCTCCATGACCCCGAACGGGTCGCCGTCATGTCAGAGGCGGCCTCGGCGCTGGGCATGAAGGACGCGGACGTCACGCTCGCCAGGAAAGTGTTGGAGATAGTCCGATGAGTCTCGTCAAGCTGGTCGATCCCGTCGCCGCGGAAGAACTGGGCAGGGTCCACTTCATCGGCATCGGCGGTGCGGGCATGTCCGGCATCGCGCGGATCCTTCTCAAGCGCGGCGTGCGCGTGTCCGGGAGCGACGCCCGCAGCGGCGAGCTGGTCACCGAGCTGCGCGAGCTGGGCGCGACCGTGCACATCGGCCACGCCGCCTCGCACATCAAGGACGTCGACACCGTGGTGGTGTCCACCGCCATCCGCGACTCCAACCCCGAGCTGGGCGAGGCGCTCAAGCAGCGGCTGCGGGTCATCCCGCGGGCCGCCGCGCTCGCCGCCGTGATGTCCGGCCGCACCGGCGTGGCGATCGCCGGCACCCACGGCAAGACCACCACCACCTCGATGCTCACCGTCGCCCTGCAGAAGTGCGGCGCCGACCCGTCCTACTGCGTGGGCGGCCAGCTCGTCACGACGGGCCTGGGCGCCGACGAGGGCTCGGGCCAGGTGTTCGTGGCCGAGGCCGACGAGAGCGACGGCTCGTTCCTCATGCTGGCCCCGGAGATCGCCGTGGTCACCAACGTGGAGGCCGACCATCTCGACAACTACGGCGACCCGCGCGCCGTGCACGACAGCTTCGCCCGGTTCGTCGACCGGGTCGGCGAGCTCCTCGTGGTCTGCGCCGACGACCCGGGCGCGGCCGAGGTGGCCGAGGTGGCCCGCCGCCGCGGCAAGCGCGTGGTGACGTACGGGACCGCCGCCGACTACCGGATCTCCGGGGTCAGGCCCGACGGGTTCGGCACCGTCTTCACCGTCGAGGGGCCGGGCGCGAGCAAGGGCGAGGTGCGGCTGGCCGTCCCCGGGGCGCACAACGCGCTCAACGCCACCGCGGTGATCGCCGTGGCCGACGAGCTGGGCTTGCCGTTCGAGGAGATCAGAGACGGGCTGGCGGCCTTCACCGGGGCCAAGCGGCGCTTCGAGGCCAAGGGCGAGGCCGGCGGGGTCGTGGTGTTCGACAGCTACGCCCATCACCCGACCGAGCTGGCCGCCGACCTCAGAGCGGCGCGCGACGTGGTCGCCTCCTACTCCGGCGACGGCCGGGTCATCGCGATCTTCCAGCCGCACCTCTACTCGCGCACCCGGTTCTTCGCCGACGAGTTCGGCACCGCGCTCGGGCTGGCCGACGAGGCGATCGTGCTGGACGTGTACGGCGCCCGCGAGGATCCCGAGCCGGGCGTGTCCGGGGCCCTGGTGGCCGGTCTGGTCCCGCTGCCCGCCGAGCGGGTGGCCTACGTGCCGGACCGGTCGGCGGTGGCCGACTTCGTCGCGGGCCGGGCCAGGCCGGGTGACCTCGTGCTCACCATGGGCGCCGGAGACGTCACCGAGCTGGGGCCGCGGATCGTCGCGGCCCTGTCGCGCTGAGCCGGGGGCGCGGTGACCGCTCGCAAGGTCTTCCTGGTCCTGCTCACCGCCGGCGTGGTGGGCACGGCGGCGTGGCTGGTGTTCTTCTCGCCGGTGCTCGGAGTCCGGACGGTGGAGATCGTGGGAAATGTCACACTAGCGCCCGATGTGGTGAGGAAAGCCGCGGCGGTGCCCGATCTGCACCCGCTCGCCACCGTCGATCTGGCACAGGTCGAGGACCGGGTCCGCGGCATCCGTCAGGTCGCCTCCGCGAAGGTCGACCGCGTCTGGCCCGCCACGCTCCGCATAGAGGTGGTCGAGCGGGAGCCGGTCGCGCAGATCCCGGCCGGAGACAAGATCGCCGTCATCGACAAGACCGGGGCGGTCATCGAGTTGCGCGACGTGGCGCCGCCCATGCTGCCGGTGCTGAAGGTGGCCAGTCCGGCCGTCGGCGACCCCGCCACCATGGCGGCGCTGGACGTGGTGCGCGGCCTGCCGGCGAGCATCTCGGGGCGGGTTCGCCAGGTCAGCGCCACGACGGGGGAGGACGTCACCCTGGGCCTGTCCGACGGGCGCACCGTCGTCTGGGGCGGCACCGACCGGCCCGAGGCCAAGGCGCGCATCCTGCGGAGCCTGTTGAAGCGCAAGGCCGAGGTGTACGACGTGAGCTCTCCGGACGTGGTGACCCTCAAGTGATCCAATTCCGGATAAGACGCCGCGAAGCATCGCGCGTACCCGGGAAACACGGCGACTTCCCGCCAGGCGTGTCGCCGAGCCTGTGCCGGGCAGCAGGCGCGACGTGAGAGCCTGTAGATCGGGTAGAGCGGCAGGGAGTACCCGACCAGGCAAGACGTCAGAGCGAAACGGACAGCCCGCGACACGCCGGACGTGCTTGCGGCGCGGTTAGTTGACCCGCCCGGAGCGTAACTCCTACTGTCCGTATCAATCCTCAGGTTGACATAAATCTAAATCTCAACTTGAGGTTGAGAGTTACCCGAACTGACAAGACGCGGAGACAATCCGCACCGAAATGGCAAGTCAACGAGCGGAAAGGCCCCTCGTCGTGGCAGCACCGCAGAACTACCTCGCGGTCATCAAGGTCGTCGGCATCGGCGGCGGCGGAGTCAACGCCGTCAACCGGATGATCGAAGAGGGACTCAAGGGCGTCGAGTTCATCGCGATAAACACCGACGCCCAGGCGCTGCTGATGAGTGACGCCGACGTCAAACTGGACGTGGGCCGCGAGCTCACGCGCGGCCTCGGCGCGGGGGCCAACCCCGACGTGGGGCGCAAGGCGGCCGAAGACCACCGCGAGGAGATCGAGGAGGTCCTCAAGGGGGCCGACATGGTCTTCGTCACGGCGGGTGAGGGCGGTGGCACCGGCACGGGCGGCGCCCCCGTCGTGGCCAACATCGCGCGCTCTCTGGGCGCCCTGACCATAGGCGTGGTCACCCGGCCGTTCAGCTTCGAGGGCCGCCGCCGGGCCATGCAGGCCGAGGCCGGCATCGAGACGCTGCGCGACGAGGTCGACACCCTCATCGTGATCCCCAACGACCGGCTGCTGTCGATCTCCGACCGGCAGGTCAGCGTCCTCGACGCGTTCAAGGCCGCCGACCAGGTGCTGCTCTCCGGTGTGCAGGGCATCACCGACCTGATCACCACGCCCGGTCTGATCAACCTCGACTTCGCCGACGTGAAGTCCGTCATGTCCGGCGCCGGCTCGGCGCTCATGGGCATCGGCCACGCGCGCGGCGACGACCGCTCGGTGGCCGCCGCCGAGATGGCCGTCTCCAGCCCGCTGCTGGAGGCCAGCATCGACGGCGCCCACGGCGTGCTGCTGTCGATCGCGGGCGGCTCCGACCTCGGCCTGTTCGAGATCAACGAGGCGGCGCAGCTCGTGTCCATGGCGGCCGCGCCCGACGCCAACATCATCTTCGGCACGGTCATCGACGACGCGCTGGGCGACGAGGTGCGGGTCACCGTGATCGCCGCCGGGTTCGACGACGTGCCGCAGAACGACAAGCAGGCGCCGCGCCCGCAGACCCGCCCCGCCGCCGCGAGCGGCACCGGCGCCGCCTCCAGCGTGCCGCCGTCCGGGCTGCGCTCCAGCGCGCCGACGCCGCCCAAGCCGGAGCCCGCGCGCCCCGAGGCGCGCTCCGACTTCAGGCCGGAGCCCCGTACGGACTTCCGCCAGGAGCCGCGCTCCGACTTCCGCCAGGAGTCGCGTCCCGAGCCCCGTCCCGAGCCGCGCTCCGACTTCAGGCCGGAGCCCCGTACGGACTTCCGCCAGGAGCCCCGTACGGAACCACGCACCGAGCCGCGCCCGGAGCCCCGCCCCGAGCCGGTGCGTCCGGCGGAGAGCGTCCAGGACCCCGCCCCGGCCTCCTCCGCCGACGAGACGCCGGCTGACGGGCCTTCCGGTCCGGTGTCGATCCCGCGCCCCGCTCCGGAGCCTGCCAATCCGCCCACGCCCATCACCTCCCGCATGTCGGAGCCCGGCAAACGTCGTCCGGTGGTCTTCGAGGAGCAGGAGGAGGAACTCGACGTCCCCGACTTCCTCAAGTAACCGTTCCACCCGGCCGCCGCTCCCTCCGCCTGCGCACCCCGTGACGCGGTACGGGAGCGGCGCCGCCATGTCAGGCCCCGTTCGCGGGGCTGCCGGTGGAAGGCGGGGCGCCGGGGCGTCCCGGGGGTCCTCCCCTCAGGCGGGTGCGTGGTGTGCGGGGGAGAATGGGCTGACAGGAAGGAGAGGCGTGCGGAAGGAAGAGATCGCCTCGCGCGTGGCCGAGGTGGACGAGCGGATCGCCGAGGCGTGCCGGGCGGCGGGGCGGGACCGGGACGAGGTGACGCTGATCGCCGTGACCAAGACGTACCCGGCCGACGACGTGCGGATCCTGGCCGGGCTGGGCCTGCGCGACGTGGGCGAGAACCGCGACCAGGAGGCCGCGCCGAAGGCGCGCGAGTGCGCCGACCTGCCGCTGACCTGGCACTTCGTCGGTCAGTTGCAGACGAACAAGGTCCGCTCGGTGGTGGGGTACGCCGACGTGATCCACTCGGTGGACCGGCCCCGGCTGGCGAGGGCGATCAGCGGGGAGGCCGTCAAGCGGGGCAGGGAGGTCTGCTGCCTGGTGCAGGTGGCGCTCGACGACGACCCGGGGCGCGGCGGCGCCGTCCTGGCCGACGTGCCGGCGCTGGCCGACCTGATCGCCGGCGCTCCCGGTCTGCGGCTCGGCGGGGTCATGGCGGTGGCGCCGCTGGGCGAGGATCCGGCCAAGGCGTTCGCGAGGCTGCGTGATGTCGCGGTGGCCGTACAGGAGAGGCACCCACGTGCCACGATGATTTCCGCGGGGATGAGCGACGATCTGACGGAGGCCATCGCCCACGGCGCGACACACGTGCGGGTCGGTACGGCGTTGCTCGGCCGTCGGAAGCTCTTCGTCAGGTAATGTCCCCTCAAGTGGGTCTTCAGGCCCATGATCCGGTAGAGGTCGATCAGCGGTGAGCTCCAAGGGGGTACGGCTACCGCCTCGGACCCGGCGACAGGCCCGAGCGAGTGCGACCATGAGCAGGAGGACGACTTAGCGATGGCCGGCGCGATGCGCAAGATGGCGGTCTACCTCGGTCTCGTGGAGGACGACCGCTACGAGAGGTACGAGACCTACCCCGACGACTACCCGTACGAGGACGACGTCCAGCGCGCGGGCGAGGACCGGCCTGTCACGGTCCAGGACCGGGAGGAGGACACCGATCCGTCCGTTCCCGCCCCCAGGCCGGCCACCACTGTCCTTGAGCGCCGTACCACCGACCTGGCCCGGATCACCACCCTGCATCCCCGCACGTACAATGAAGCCCGAACCATCGGCGAGCACTTCCGTGACGGCACCCCCGTCATCATGAACCTGACTGAGATGGTCGACAGCGACGCAAAACGGCTCGTCGATTTCGCGGCAGGTCTGGTCTTTGGCCTACATGGAAGCATTGAACGTGTTACCAACAAGGTGTTCCTGTTGTCCCCTGCCAATGTCGAGGTGACCGCCGAGGACAAGGCTCGAATCGCGGAACGCGGGTTCTTCAACCAGAGTTAGAGTGCTCTGTATGTCAATCGGACTCAACCGGGTCTCGCCGAGACCGGGGGAGTACATCAGAAGTGGAGGCGCGGCCGGACCGTGGGGATAGTCAGCCAGATCTTGGTCGTAGTCCTGTCTCTCTACCTGGTGCTTCTCATCGGCAGGATGATCTTCGAGACGGTGCAGGCGTTCGCCCGCTCGTGGCGGCCCACCGGGGTCGTGCTCGTGCTGGCGGAGGTCACGTACACCGCGACCGACCCGCCTCTCAAGTTCCTCCGCCGTTTCATTCCCCCACTGCGGTTGGGTACGGTGGCCTTTGACCTAAGCTTCACAGTCCTCTTCATCGTCGTGTTGATCTTGATCAACGTCGTAGGATCGTTCGGTCCGTGACGAGGTCTGCAGGGCACCCGGTCATGATCCAACTCGTGTCCGCGCTGAAGTGATTCGGGTGACCGTCCCTCCGGACAGACTCCAAGCGCGCCAAGGAGACCAAAATGCCGCTTACGCCCGCTGATGTGCGGAACAAGCAGTTCAGTACTACCCGGCTCCGACCGGGCTACGACGAGGAAGAGGTCGACGCCTTCCTCGACGAAGTCGAGGCTGAGCTTGACCGCTTGATCCAAGAGAACGAAGAGCTGCGTGCCAAGCTTTCCGAGTGCATGCGCGGCAAAGTGCCTGGTGGCATGAACATGCCCATGGCCTCCGCGCCCGTGCAGGAGCAGCCCAAGCCTGAGATGATGGCGCCGCCCCAGCCGGAGCCCATGCGCGCGCCGGAGCCGCCGCAGCATCAGCAGCCGCAGCCGGTCCCGGTGGGCATGAACATGCCGCCCGCCGAAGACAACATGGACACCGCCGCCCGCGTGCTCGCCCTCGCCCAGCAGACGGCCGACCAGGCGATCGCCGACGCCCGCCGGGAGGCGGACGAGACCGTGACCCGCGCCCGCCGCGAGGCCGACGAGATCCTCACCAAGGCCCGCCGCCAGGCCGAGCAGGTGATCGGCGACGCCCGCGCCCGCGCCGAGACGCTCGAGCGCGACGCCCAGGAGCGGCACCGCCAGGCGATGGGCTCCCTCGTCCAGACCCGCGACGAGCTCGAGCGCAAGGTCGAGGAGCTGCGCAGCTTCGAGCGCGAGTACCGCAGCCGCCTCAAGCTCTACCTGGAGAACCAGCTCGCCGAGCTGAACGTCTCAGCGGAGGGCAGCGGCGGGTTCCCGGTCATGTCGGGCGGTCCCTCCGGCGCGCCGGCCATGTCGCACGCCGTGCCCCAGGGCGGCCAGCAGCCTCTGCCCGGCAACCCCAACCCGTTCGGCGGCGAGGCCCCGCAGGGCGCCTTCCCCGGCAGCGACGGTCCCCACAACGAGCGCCGGTAAGGTGTAGCGGGTCACACCAAGGACCCGTCACTCGAAAGAGCCCCTAGTGATCCTTATCAGTGCTGGTTTGGTGCTCGCGGCAGTGATTCTGCTGATCGCGGGCTTCGTACTGGCAAAGCCGTTCCTGATCATGTGGTCCATCGTGGTCAGCGTGCTGTCCGCGCTGTTCCTCGTGATCGGAGCGCTGCTGCGGCGTCACGAGCTGTTTCCCGGTGGTGGGCAGGCCGCGATGCCGGCCACCCCTCCTCCGCCGGCAGGGCTCGTGCCTCCCGGCGTCCCGCCGTACGCCCAGACCGGCCCCATGGGCGCGCCGCCGTCCCGTCCGCAGCCCTACCCGCGGACGGCGACCGTGCCGTCGCCCGCGCCCGGCGTCCCCACGCCGCACCGGCCCGCGGCCGGGGGGATCTCCCCCGACGCGATCGTGCTGGTGATCCCCGGGCGCAAGCGATACCACGTCCGAGGCTGCCGCCAGCTGACCGGGCGGGATCACGAGGAGCTCACCTACGAGGAGGCTCGCGAAGAGGGCTTCACGCCCTGCACCGCCTGCCTGCCCGACGCCGCGCTCGGCGGGCGGCAACTGCCCCCCGCCGACGACTCGGCGCCCGCGGTCCCCGCTGAGAGCCTCGCCGACCCCTCCGAGCCGACCCGTGACCTCCGGCCGCCGGTGCTTCCGCCGGAGCCCGCCACCCCCGCTCAGGAGTCCGCCGCCTCGCCCGCCGAAGCGGGCTGGTTCGGCCGCACCACCGAGGACGCGCCGCCGCCCGCGGGCAAGGGCGAACCGTCCGCCGCCGCGCCGGAGCCCGAGGGTTCCCGTCCCGGCGCCCCCACCGCCGAGCAGACCCGCCCGGTCCAGCAGCGCGGCCGCCCGTCTGAAGGTCGTCCTTCGGGTCCGTCTGCGGAGAGCCGCTCGTCCGATGGTCGTCCTTCGGGTCCGTCTGCGGAGAGCCGCTCGTTCGAAGGTCGTCCTTCCGGTCCGTCCGCGGAGAGTCGCCCGTCCAGGCAGGACCGTCCGCCGGTGGACCGCGACGACCCGGAGCCCGGGCGCGGTTCCCGGTCCCCGCACGAGCCGGGTCGTCCGGCGTCGGAATCCGGCTCATCGCCGCAAGGGCCCGGTCGTGGTGCCCAGAGTGCGGGCCGGTCGTCCCAGGAGCAGGGCAAGCGTCCGTACGCGGCTTCCGCGCGGGCGGACGAGCCGGACTCCGGGCCTGACACCCGCCCGCAACCCCGTGTGACCGCCGCCGGCACGCCGGTGCCTCCCGCGCCCGGGCCGGGTTCCCGTGAGGGCTCGGGTGATCGGCCGGCACAGGGGAAGTCTTCCGGTACGGGGGATCCCGCCACAGGCGGTACCCCGTCGGCGAGAGGGGACCAGGCCACGTCCCGTGAGGAGAAGTCCGGGAGCGGTGGCTCTGTGAAGGGTGATCGGGCTGCGTCTCCTAAGTCCGGGAGCGGTGCCTCGTCTGTGACCGGTGCCGGCCGGGATGATCGGGCCGAGTCTCGGGAGAAGAAGCCTGGTGCCTCGGCTGTGGGTGGTTCCGCCAAGGGTGATCGGGGGGCGTCTCGCGACGATGAGGGTGAGAAGGGCGTGTCACGTGAGAAGGGCGGAGGCGACTCGTCCGTAGCGGGTTCCTCCGAGGGGGAGTCGGCTTCCGCGACGGAGAAGACTGTCAGGACGCGTTCCCTGTTCGAGCCCGCGTCCCCGGCTGGGGCGCAGCGGCCGCCGTCGTCGGCCGAGTCCGCCAAGGTTCAGGGGCCGTTGCCCAAGGGCGCCGCTTCTCGTGACACCCGTCCGTCCGAAGACAAGGCGGAGAACGGCAGGACCGCGCCTGGTGACACTTCGGACGCCGACGATGCGCGCGACCAAGAGCCTGCCGAGGCGGCGAACGGTGACAGCGGGGCCAAGGGGTCCGGCACGGTCAAGGTCATCGTCGGCACCCGCCGCTACCACAGCACCGCCTGCCCGCTGATCAAGGGGGCGGGTGACTCGGGTGTGGAGACCATGACCCGCAACCAGGCAGAGGCCGCGGGTCTGACCCCCTGCTCCGTCTGCCAGCACGCTCACGAGACCGTCAGCTGACCGTAGGTCATCCCCGCGACAACGGTCCGGACCGCTCCGACGGGGTGCCCCGGAGTGAGTCGGGGCGTTGTCCGCGCAGTGCCCGTGTCGGGGGAGTCCGGACGGCGCGGCGCTGTGCGGGCCTTGAACTGGCAGAGCCGATCCTGCGGGACCGGTCGGCTGGGGGGTGATCTGCGGGACAGGTTGGCTCCGGGGTGATCCTGCGGGATCGGTCGGGGGTGATCTGGAACCGACTGGCTCAGGGGTGATCCTGCTGGACTGGTCGGCTGGGGGGTGATCCTGCGGGACAGGTTGGCTCGGGGGTGATCTTGCGGGACCCGTCGGGTCAGGGGATGATCTTTCGGGTGCGGAGGTCGGTGAGGATGTCGAGGAACATCTTCTCCGTGTCGACGAACTCGTGGAAGCCGAAGCGGCGGGCCTTGGAGCCGTCGGCGATCACGTCGTAGTCCCAGGAGAAGACGGCGTCGCCGAACGCCCACGACGACACCTCCTCGTAGGAGTGCGGTTCGAGCCCGTACTTCCCGGTCATCTCACGCCAGAGCGGCTCCTTGTCCGCCATGACCACCTGGAGTGACATGGGCAGCGGATCGGCCACCTCCAGATCGAAGAAGCGGGCGATCTTCGGCCACATCTCGTTCCAGCGGAAGAGGTCGCCGTTGTTGATGTTGAACGCCTGGTTGGCGCAGCGCGGGTCGGTCGCCGCCCAGACGGTGGCCTTGGCCAGCAGGCCGGCGTCGGTCATCTCCAGCAGCTTGTCGTAGGCGCCCGGGCGGCCGGGGAAGCGCAGGGGCAGGCCGAGTTCTTTGGAGACGGCCGCGTAGACGGCGATCACCATGGCCAGGTTCATCGGGTTGCCCAGGGCGAATCCGCACACGACCGACGGGCGGAGCGCGCTCCACGTCCAGCCCGCCCCCCGCTGCCGCCTCTCCAGGAACGCCTGCTGGTCGACGTTGAACTCCGGCGGCATGTGGCCCGGGTCGGACTCGCGGGCCGGGGTCTTGAAGGGACCCAGGTGCGCCCCGTACACCTTGTAGCCCTGCATGAGGCTGACATGGGTCAGACCGGGCGCCACCGGCTCGATCGCGTCGACCACGTTGACCAGCATCGCCAGGTTGGGCGGCACGAGCTCGGCCCACGTCGGGCGGTCCTGGTAGGCGGCGTAGAAGACGTGGGTCACCTCGGTGAGCCCGCTGAGCTTCTTGGCGGTGTCGTCCCGGTCGAGCAGGTCGACGGAGACCTGGCGGACCCGGCCGGTGGTCTCGCCGCCGCGACGCGAGAGCCCGATCACCTCCCAGTCGCCGAGGGCGTCGAGATGCTCGACCAGGTTGCGGCCGATCACCCCTTGGGCGCCGACGACGAGGGCGACCTTCCGCTGGACGCTGTTCATCTTTCTCCTCTTCATGATGGTGTCGCCGCCCTTGGCGGCCTTTCGGAGCAGCGGCCCCAGGCCGTGCTCGCGCTGAGTGTGAGCCGGCCGCCGCGTCGGTGCCGTCATGGGCCCATTCCGCCTGTCCGGTACAAGTCTGGGGCGAGTGTCCTCTATAGGGCCAACTCATAGTTTCTATCGTTCTGATAAGTTCTATGCATGATCAGCTTGCGGCAGCTCGAATACCTGGTCACGGTCGTGGACGAAGGGTCCTTCACGCGCGCCGCCGAGCTCCTGCACGTCACGCAGCCCGCCCTGTCCCACCAGGTGCAGGCGCTGGAGCGGGCGATCGGGGCCGCGCTGCTCGAAAGGTCGCCGCGCGGCGTCACCCTCACCCCGGCCGGGCGTGCCATGCTGCCCCACGCGCGGGCCGCGCTGGCCGACGCGGCCGGTGCGGTGTCCGCGGTGCGCCGGGCCGCCGGGCTCAGCGCGGGTGAGCTGCGGCTGGCGGCCGTCTACTCGGTCAGCCTGGGCGTGCTGCCCGCCGCGCTGCGGGTCTGGAGCCGCCGCCATCCGGGCGTCGACGTGCGGCTGTTCGAGCACCGGCACGCCGACGAGCTCGCCCAGGCGATGGCCGGCGGGCAGGCCGACCTGGCCATCGGCCCCCGGCCGCACGGCTGGGCCGGGCCGGTGCACACCCTCGGCGAGGAGGAGTTCGTCATCGCCGTCTCGCGGGACGACCCGCTGGCCGGCCGGCAGGCGGCCGAGGCCCGCCTGGAGGAGTTGCGGGAGCGGCGCTGGGTCCACTACGCGCCCGGCAACGGCCTCGCCGACATCCTCGACCGCGCCTGCTCCGCGGCGGGTTTCCAGCCGAAGATCGCCGTCAGGGCCGAGCAGACGGCGTCCGCGCCGATCCTTGCCGCCGCGGGGCTCGGGCCCGCGCTGATCCCCGCCAATGTGGTGCCGGCCGGCTACGACGGCCACACGCTCAAGCCGGTGCCCCGGGTGACCCGCGAGCTCACCGCCTACACCCGCGCCGCTCCCGACGCCCTCTGCGCCGCCTTCCTCGATCTGCTGCTCGACACCACGCGCGAGCGGCTGGCCCGCCCCTGGTAGCGGACGCGCGACCAGGGTGAAAGGGCGGCAGGATGGGTCGATGAGGATCACCAAGTACGGTCACGCCTGCGTACGGCTGGAGAAGGGCTCCCGGGCCCTGGTCATCGACCCGGGGGCGATGACGCCCGAGCCCGAGGCGCTGGAGGGCGCCGAGGCGGTGCTGATCACGCACGAGCACTTCGACCATTTCGCCCCCGAGCGGCTGCGTGAGCGTCCCGACCTGCCCGTGTACACCTGTCCGGGGGTGGCGCGGCACCTGACGGAGCTCGGGGACCGGGTGCGGGTGGTCAAGGACGGCGACGTGCTCGACGTGGCCGGGTTCCGGGTGGCGGTCCTGGGGGAGAAGCACCACGTCAGCCATCCCGACGTGCCGCCGGTCGACAACGTGGGGTTCCTGGTGGACGGGGAGGTGTTCCACCCGGGCGACGCGCTGACCGTCGTGGAGGTGCCGACGCTGCTGGTGCCGGGCCAGGCGCCGTGGATGACGGTGCCCGACCTGATCCGCTACCTGCGGGCGGTCAAGCCGCGGCGCGCGTACGCGATCCACGACGGGCTGCTCAACGAGTGGGGGCTCAAGGTCCTCGACGGCGTGCTCGCCGGCGAGGGTGAGCGGGCCGCCGCCGAGTTCCGGCGGCTGCCCGTCGGCGGCTCCGCCGAGGTTTGACGCGCCCGGCGGGGAAGGACACCTTCCCCGCCGGACTGGGTCCTGCACCGTCAGGCGCGGCGGAGCCGGAAGGTGAGGCCGAGATCGGCGTCGGTGTGTTCCGGAAGGCCCGGCTCGTCGCCTTCCGTCACCGACGTGGCCAGCACCTCGTCGGCGACCACCTGGGCGCCCGCGCGCAGCGCCTCGGCCAGGTCGGGGTCGGACGAGCGCCACCAGAGGGAGATCCGGTCGGTGATCGACAGGCCCGTCGCCTTGCGGGCCTCCTGCACCAGGCGGATCACCTCGCGCAGCAGCCCGGCCCGGCGCAGCTCGTCGGTCAGCTCCAGGTCGAGCGCCACCGTCTCGCCGGTGCCGGTGTCGAACGCGCCGGTCTCCACCGCCCAGCCGGAGCGCGGCTGCTCGGTGACGATCACCTCGTCCGGGCCGAGCGTCACCTCGCCCAGCTCGCCCGCCGCCAGCGTCACCGTCGCGCCGGAGCGGAGCGTGCGCGCCACCGACGCGGCGTCGGCGGCGCCGACCGCGGCGGCCACCAGCTTGGTCTGCGACCCGAACCGCTTGCCCAGCGCCCGGAAGTTCGGCTTGACCGTGTAGGAGACCAGGTCGGCGCTGAAGCCCGACATGTCCTCCAGCGCCTGGACGTTCAGCTCGTCCGCGACCAGGCCGCGCAGCTCGCCCGGCAGCGCCGGCCAGCCGTGCGCCCCCACCAGGGCGCGGCGCAGCGGCTGGCGGGTCTTCACGCCGGAGGAGGCGCGGGCCGAGCGGCCCAGCTCCACCAGCCGCCGCACCAGCGCCATCTGCTCCGACAGCGCCGGGTTCAGCAGCTCCTCGCGCACCGCCGGCCAGGAGGTCAGGTGGACCGAGGACGGCTGGTCCTCGGCGCGCAGGACGTCCCACAGGTAGTCGGTGACGAACGGCGTGAGCGGCGACATCAGCCGGGTCACCGTCTCCAGGCACTCGTACAGGGTGGCGAAGGCCTCCCGCGACCCCTGCCAGAACCGGCGGCGCGAGCGGCGCACGTACCAGTTGGACAGGTCGTCGAGGAAGTCGGCCAGCCTGCGCCCGGCCCGCTGCGTGTCGTACACGTCGAGCGCGGCCGTCACCTCGGCGACCGTGCGGTGCAGCTCGGCCAGCGCCCACCGGTCGAGCAGCGGCCGCTCGGCCGCGGGCGGCGCCGAGGCCAGATCGGCCGGCGACCACTCCTCGGCGTTGGCGTAGAGCATGAAGAAGGAGGCGGTGTTCCAGTAGGTCAGCAGGACCTTGCGGACGATCTCCTCCAGCGCGCCGTGCCCCACCCGGCGGGCCGACCAGGGCGAGCCCGCGCAGGCCATGAACCAGCGCAGCGCGTCGGCGCCGTGCTGGTCCATCAGCGGCATCGGCTCCAGCACGTTGCCCAGGTGCTTGCTCATCTTGCGGCCGTCCTCGGCCAGGATGAGCCCGAGGCAGAGCACGTTCTCGTACGAGGACTGCCCGAACACGAGCGTGCCCACGGCCATCAGCGAGTAGAACCACCCGCGCGTCTGGTCGGTCGCCTCGCAGATGAACTGCGCCGGGTAGACGCCCTCGGGCTTGCCTGCCTCGCCCCACTGGGCGAACGGCATCGAGCCCGAGTCGTACCAGGCGTCGATCACGTCGGGCACCCGGCGCGCCTCGGCCGAGCAGGACGGGCAGGGGAAGGTCACGTCGTCGACGAACGGCCGGTGTGGGTCGAGCGACGAGAGGTTCCGGCCTGCCAGCTCGCCCAGCTCCGCCAGCGAGCCGACGCAGGTCACGTGGGACTCGTCGGCCGAGCAGACCCAGAGCGGCAGCGGCGTGCCCCAGTAGCGGGAGCGCGACAGCGACCAGTCGACGTTGTTGCGCAGCCACTCGCCGTAGCGGCCCCACTTGATCGTGTCGGGGAACCAGTTGGTCTTGGAGTTCTCCTCCAGCATCTGGTCCTTGACCGCGGTGGTGCGGATGTACCACGACGGCAGCGCGTAGTAGAGCAGCGGCGTGTGGCAGCGCCAGCAGTGGGGGTAGCTGTGGTCGAAGTGGCCGCCGCGGAACAGCAGCCCGCGCTCGCGCAGGTCGTCGGTGAGCCGCTCGTCGGCGTCCTTGAAGAACACCCCGCCCACCATGGGCACGTCGTCCAGGAAACGCCCGTCGGGGCCGATCGGGTTGACCACCGGCATCGCGTACTTCTTGGTCACCGCCAGGTCGTCGGCGCCGAACGCGGGCGCCTGGTGGACCAGGCCGGTGCCGTCCTCGACGGTCACGTAGTCGCCGAGCACCACGTAGTGGGCGCCGGGGATGTCGACCAGCTCGAACGGGCGCTCGTACGGGGTGCGCTCCAGCTCGCGGCCGGTGAAGCGGGCCACCTCGGTGACGTCGTCGCCCAGCACCGCGGCCAGCAGCGGCTCGGCCACCACCAGCACCTCGCCGTCGCCGGTGCGGGCGGCGACGTAGGTCACGTCGGGGTGGACCGCCACGGCCGTGTTGGACACCAGCGTCCACGGCGTGGTCGTCCAGATGAGCAGCTTGGCGCCCAGCTCGGCCAGCGGCCCTGAGGTGACCGGCATCCGCACGAACACCGACGGGCTGGTCACGGTCTCGTAGCCGCCCGGCTGGCCCAGCTCGTGGTCGGACAGGCCGGTGCCGCAGCGCGGGCAGTAGGGGGTGATCCGGAAGTCGCGGAACAGCAGCCCCTTGTCGAAGATGACCTTGAGCGACCACCAGACGGCCTCGACGTAGGCGGGGTCCATCGTCCGGTAGGCGGTCGACAGGTCGATCCAGTAGCCCATCCGCTCGGTGAGCTGCTCGAACGCGTCGACGTGCCGCAGCACGGACTCGCGGCAGCGGGCGTTGAACTCGGCGATGCCGTAGGACTCGATGTCACGCTTGCCGGAGAGGCCGAGCTCCTTCTCCACGCCGACCTCGACCGGCAGGCCGTGGCAGTCCCAGCCGGCCTTGCGCGGCACGCTGAAGCCGCGCATCGACTTGTAGCGGGGGAAGATGTCCTTGAAGACGCGGGCCTCGACGTGGTGGACACCGGGCAGGCCGTTGGCGGTGGGCGGGCCCTCGTAGAACACCCACGCGGGGTTGCCCTCGTTCTGCTGGACGGAGCGCTCGAAGATCTTCCCATCGCGCCAGCGGTCCAGGACCTCACGCTCAAGCGCGGGCAGGTCGACCTGCGCGGGAAGGGAGCGGAACGGTGGCGAAGACATGTCGGGCGGGACCTCCACGCGTCTCTGATCTGCAGACAGGTTGCGTGAAGGGACGAGGCCGACGGGCCCCGCGGTACCACCCTTCTTGGCCTCACGCTCGGTGAGACCCTCTTCTTTCTGGCTGCTGCCGGGTCTAGTGAGCTCGATCGAGCCGTTCTTCCGGCGGCTCCGGGGTGATGCCCCTCGCGAGAGGGCCCCATCAACGCCTTGCAGGTTCACACCATAACGCAGAGCGGAGACTGAAGCTTCCGGGTTTCGAGGCTGCGCACCAGGCAAGGGGGAGAAGTCCTGGAAGTGACAAATTTGTGGGAATGGAGTCGCCTGGGCAGGAGTTAAAAGGGCGAGGCGGGATAGTACGGGAGGGGTAATCCGTCCGGCGGGTCGTTTGCCGTTCCGTTATGAGGAACCTAGGCTGCCCGCACCAATCACGGCCTTGACCAGCCCGAGATCGGCATCGCCCAACAGCATGGAGGCAACCATGGCGGCAGTCACGCAGACCGCGACCCCGTCGATGTGGTCGGACGAGGAGCTGGCCGAGGTACGCGGCAGCCTGCGAACCGAGATAGACGAGCTGAACGCGGACATCCTGCGCCACGAAAGCGAGATCGCGTCCGGAGACGTCACCCAGGGCGCCGGCGACGATACGGCGGACGCCGGCGCCAAGACGTATGAGCGGGAACGCGAGATCGCCCTTACCCTGAATGCACGCGACCTGGTCGCGCAGAACGAACGTGCGATCGCCAGGATCGACGCAGGGACCTATGGAGTGTGCGAATCGTGCCACAAGCCGATCGGCAAGGAACGCCTTCAGGCGTTCCCGAGGGCGACGCTGTGCGTGACGTGCAAGCAGAGGGAGGAACGCCGGTAGCGGCGGGCGGACGGCGGGGCCGGGTCCTCGCCGTCCTCACCTCACTCGCGGCCGTCATCTACGTGGCCGACCTCGTCACCAAGACCGTGGTGCTGGAGGCGCTGGAGGGGGAGCCGCCGCTGGTGGTGATCCCCGGCGTCCTCCAGTTCAGGGTGATCTTCAACTCCGGAGCCGCCTTCAGCATCGGCACCGGGATGACGTTCATCTTCACCCTGATCGCCGCCGGTGTGGTCGCCGCCATCATCCGCACCGCGCGCAAGCTGGTGAGCATGCCGTGGGCGATCACGCTGGGCCTGCTGCTCGGCGGGGCGCTCGGCAACCTCACCGACCGGCTGCTGCGCTACCCGTCCGGCTTCGGCCGGCCGACCCAGCTGCAGGGGCACGTGGTCGACTTCGTCGAGGTGCTGCCGGGCAACTTCCCGGTCATCGACTACTTCCCGGTGTTCAACGTGGCCGACTCGGCCATCGTGTGCGGCGGCATCCTGGCGGTGATCCTGGCCTGGCGCGGCTACCAGATCGACGGAACGAGGGAGGGCAAGAGTGGCCGAGCAGCGTAGCCTGCCCGTGCCCGACGGGCTGGAGGGAGAGCGGCTCGACGCCGCGCTCTCCCGGCTGTTCGGATTCTCGCGCACCCGCGCGGCCGAGCTGATCGCCGCCGGGGAGGTGATGGTCGACGGCAGGCAACCGGCCAAGTCCGACCGCGTGCGCGGCGGATCCTGGCTGGACGTGACGCTCCCGCCGCCGGTCGTCACGCCGATGCCGGTCGCCGAGCCGGTGCCCGGCATGCGGGTGGTCTACGAGGACGACGACATCATCGTGGTCAACAAGCCCATCGGGGTGGCCGCCCACCCGACCGTGGGCTGGACCGGCCCCACCGTGATCGGCGGGCTGCTCGGCGCCGGCCACACGATCGCCACCAGCGGCGCCGCCGAGCGGCAGGGCATCGTGCACCGGCTCGACGCCAACACCACGGGCGCGATGGCCGTCGCCAAGAGCGAGCACGCCTACTCCCACCTCAAGCGCGCCTTCAAGGAGCGCACCGTCGACAAGCGCTACCACGCGCTGGTGCAGGGCCACCCCGACCCGTTCAGGGGCACGGTCGACGCCCCCATCGACCGCCACCCGTCGGGCGACGGCAGGTTCGCGGTGGTCGCGGGCGGCAAGCCGTCCGTCACCCACTACGACACCATCGAGGCGTTCCGGGCGGCGTCGCTGCTCGACATCAACCTGGAGACCGGCCGGACCCACCAGATCAGGGTCCACATGTCCGCGCTGCGTCACCCTTGTGTGGGCGACATGCTGTACGGCGCCGACCCGACGCTCGCCGCCCGGCTGGGCATCACCCGCCAGTGGCTGCACGCGGTCTCGCTCGCCTTCGAGCACCCGTCGACGGGGGAGTGGATGTCGTTCGGCACCGACTATCCCGAGGACCTGCAGAAGGCGCTGGACCTGGTACGCGCCGAGTCCTGACCGACCTACTCCCAGGCGTGCCAGTGCTCGGCCTGGGCGCCGCCGCCGCGCGAAGGCTCCACCTCGCCGGGCTCGTCCTCGTCCGGCTCGGGTTCCGGCTCCGGCTCCGGTTCCGCGGATCGGGTGGGCGCGGCCGACCTGGTGGGCCTCTCCTCGGGCGTGGGGTCGGCCCGCCTCTGGGCGCGGCGGTCGGGGCCAGAGTCCCGGTCGGGGCGCGACGTCTCGTACGTGGCGGGCGGTGAGTCGTCACGGCGGGCGTCGGAGCGGCCGGGCGGGTCCCCGGCCTCGCGCCCGTCGCCGTCCTTCGACCCGGTGCTGGGCGGCGGGCCGGAGACGGTCGCGGTCTGCTGCGGCGTGTGCACCACGGCAGGCGGGCCCGACGTCTCAGGCGGCCGGTGCGACCACCACGCCGCGCCGCCCGTGACCAGGGCCGTGACCAGCGCGCCGAGGCCCAGGGCGAGCAGCGGCTGCCTGCGCCTGCCGGGCAGCGTCCGCGCCGCCGGCGCGATCGCCGCCGCGTCGCCGCCGGTCACCTCCGCGATCGGCACCGGCCCGGTCGGCTCCGGCCCGATGCCCCTGATGATCGCGGTCAGGCGTTGCTCCGCCTCGTCCACCGTCATCCGGTCGGCCGGGTTCTTCCTCAGCAGCCCCAGCAGCACCGGCCCCAGCACGCCCGCCCGCGACAGCGGGGCGGGCTCGGCGTGCATGACCGCGCCCAGCGTGGCCAGCGCGTTCGACCGGTGGAAGGGCGAATGGCCCTCGACCGCCACGTACAGGGTCACGCCCAGCGACCACAGGTCCGAGGCCGTCTCGGCGGGGCCGCCCGCCGCCCGCTCGGGAGCCATGAAGGCGGGGGTGCCGATCAGGATCCCGGTCCTGGTGACCGGCGCCTCGTCCTCGGTGGTGGCGATGCCGAAATCGGTCAGCACCGCCCTGCCGTCGTCCGTCAGCAGCACGTTGTCCGGCTTGACGTCCCGGTGCAGCACCCCGGCCGCGTGCGCCGCGCGCAGCGCTTCCAGCAGCTGCAGCCCGACGTTCGCGGCCTCGGCCGGCCGCATCGGCCCGTTCTCGCGCACCAGCTCGCCCAGCGTCCGCGACCGGACGAGCTGCATGACGATCCACGGGTGCCCGTGCTCCTCCAGCACGTCGTACACGGCGGCCACGCACGGGTGCGCGACCCGGCCGGCCGCGCGCGCCTCCCTGAAGGTGCGCACGGTGAACAGGTCGCGTTCCGGTCCTGTCAGATCAGGGGGCGGGAGGACCTCCTTGACGGCCACGTCCCTGCCGAGCACCTCGTCGTGGGCCTGCCAGACGGTACCCATGCCGCCACGCCCGATCGTCCTGACCAGCCGGTAACGGCCCCCAACAATCCCCACAGAATCGGACATGCGGGGCGACTACCCCAGAAAGACCCGGGCAACCGCTGTCATGGCGGCGGCCGCCGCCAGAACCACCAGGAACGGAGCACGCAGCAGCAACGCGACGACCGCCGCCCCCAGACCGGCCGTGCGGGCCAGGTCGAACGCCAGCGCGCCGTCCTGCGTGAACATCTGCACCCCGATGAGCGCCGCGAGCAGCGCCACCGGCACCAGCTCGGCGAAGCGGCTCACCACCGGGTGGTCGAGCACCTGGCGCGGCGCGGCCAGCCCGGCCAGCTTGAGCGCGTAACACCCCAGGCACACGCCGGCGATCGCCCACCACAGCGCGGTCATCGCAGCATCACCACCAGCACCGCCACGGCCGCCAGCAGCACCGGCACGCCCGGCGGGAAGAACGGAGTCGCCGCCAGCGCGATGGCCATGCCGCCGGCCGCCAGCGCGCGCAGCTCGGCGCGCTCCTTCAGCCGCGGCCACAGGATCGCCAGGAACGTGGCGGGCCCCACCACGTCCAGCCCGAGCATCCCCGGGTCGCCGAGCGAGCTCGTGCCGATCGCCCCGAGCAGCGTTGTCACGTTCCAGCCCACGTAGACCGCGGCGAAGGTGGTGAAGAAGCCCGCCCTGGCCGCCTCGGGGGTCGGCTGGGCCAGGGCGACGGCGGTCGTCTCGTCGATGACCCCCTGCGCGGTGCCCAGCTTGCGTGCTCCGCGCACCCGCAGCACGTCGGCCATGCGCAGCCCGTACAGCGTGTTCCTGGCGCCGAGCAGCAGCGCGCCCGACGCGGCAGAGACCAGGTCGCCGCCCGCCCCCACCGCGCCCGCGAACGCGAACTGCGAGGCGCCCGTGAACGCCAGCAGGCTCAGCACGCACGCCTGCGGCACGGTGAGCCCGGCCGTGACCGCCGCGGCGCCGAAGGCGACCCCGGACAGCCCGACGGCCAGACCCACACCCAGACCGTCCCGGATGGCGGCGGAACGGAGTGTCGTCTGTTCCATGGGATATGAGGATATGCGCAGGTCACTACCGTTTCTTGTACGTTCCTGCGGTGCGTTGATAGGCAGCCGGTGGTACCCCTACCACGCGTTTGAAGTGACGGTTCAGGTGTGCCTGGTCGGTGAAGCCCACCTCGGCGGCCACGTCCGCGGGCCGCACGCCGGAGCGCAGCAGGTGCCGGGCCTGCCGCACCCGCAGCGAGTTCAGGTAGGCGTGCGGCGGCAGCCCGGTCGCCGCCTTGAACGCCCGCAGCAGCGGGAACGGCCGCGCGCCGACCATCCGCGCCAGGTCGTCCAGCGCCGGCGGGTCGGTCAGCCGGTCGTGCAGCACCTCCATCGCCTGCCGCACCGCCCGCCGCCCTTCGGGCGACAGCGTCACCGCCGGGCGCGGCACCGCGTACCGGGCGAGCAGCCGCCCGAACAGCGTGCGGGTCAGCGTGGACGCCGCCAGGTCGTCGCCGCGCTCGGTCGCCTGGTGCGCGCGCGCCATCAGCGCCGCCACCTCGGGGTCGCGCACCACCTGCTCGGGGAAGTACGGGGTGCCCTTCGGCAGGCCCAGCTCGGCCGCCACCTCGCCGACCGCCGCGACCGACGGGTAGAGCATCCGGTACGCCCACCCGCCGTCCACACCGGCCTGGCCCGTGTGCACCGAGTCCGGGTTCACCAGGACCACCTCGCCCGCCGCGGCCCGGTGCAGGTCGCCCCGGTACTCGAACTCCTCCACGCCGTCGAGGATGATCCCGATCGCGTACCCCTCGTGCACGTGACGGGAGAAGCGGTGGGTGACGTAGCGGGCCTTGAGCAGGTCCACCTCGGGCACCGCCGGATGACGCCAGAAGCGGGCCCGCTCCTGCGGCCGGCCGCTCATCGCGCCGGCCGGAACGTGGCGGTGAACGTCTCGAAGAAGCGCCTGTCGCGCTCCCAGCGGGCGCCGGTGGTCTCCCAGTAGAGCGCGAACGGGCGGCCGCCGGCGGTGGTGAAACCGCGGTTGATCACGTGGATCGCGGTGCCGTCGCGGGAGCGGGTGAACTCCCAGTCGGCGGCGGGGCGGCCCTGGTACTCGATCGCGCGGATGGCGACGCGTTCGTAGCCGGGGAACTCGCCCTTGCGGAGGATCTCCCGCTCCAGCGCCCGCCAGTGGGCGGCCGGGGTCGCGTGGTCGCCCTCGGGGACGGTCCATTCGACGATCATCACGCCTGGGGTGCCGGGGCCGCTGAAGGTGACGCTGTCGCGCTGCGGGTTCTTGACGGCGCGCCAGCCGCGCGGCACGGCGACCGAGAACCCGCCGGCCGCGTTCCGATACGCCCGCCAACCAGCGGGGACCGGGTTCCCGGTGGGGGTCACGTTCCCGGTGGGTTCGCCGGTCGCGTTGCCGGTCGGCACGCCGCTCGCATTCCCGGTGGGCTCGCTCGTCGGCTCCCCTGTACCGCCCGCTGTCGGGTCCCCACCAGGTTCCCGGGTCGGCTGACGCGGAGGCTCTCCGGACGGCCCGTGGGTGCTCTCCGTCGGCCCGACGGCACCGATGCCCGGTTCGCTCCTCAGCAGATTGACGAGTACCACGCCTCCGCCGCCGACCACCACGAGCGCGGCCACGGCCGCCGCCACCACGACCCACCGCTTCCCGCCCGACCGCCCACCGCCGGTCACCGTCCCATACGGGGACCTCTGCGGGCCCGTCCCCTGCGGCGGCGTCCCGTACGAGCCAGAGCCTCCGTGAGAGTCGAGCGGAGCGGAATCCCCTCCGCCCGGACCCGAATGCCCGTGCGGGACGCCGACGTGATGGGGCGCTGGGCCCGCGCCGTGGGGCCCCGAGGCGCTGGCGTGGTGGGGTCCCGAGCCCACGTCGTGAGGGCCCGAGGTTCCGTACGGGGTGCCGGCGTGGTGGGGCGCTGGGCCCGCGCCTTGATGGCCCGAGGCTCCCTGCGGGGTGCCTGTGTGGGGCGGGGACGGGCTTGCGTATCGGCTGTCGGGGCCCAAGGGTGCCGGTTGCTGGTGGATTGCGCCGTACGGGCCGGGTGCCTGAAGGCCGGGGAAGGGCCGGTCCATGGACGCGGCGTCGAGGAGCTGGGCGGCGTGGCCGGCGGGCAGGCGGGTGCCCGGGTCCCGCTGGAGCCAGCCCATGATCACCGGTGTCAGCGCCCCGGCCCGGCGGGGCGGCTCGACCGCGTCGCGGAGCACCGCCGCCACCGTCGCCGCCCACGAGTCGCGCCGGAACGGCGGCCCGCCCTCCACCGCCGCGTACAGGGTCGCCCCCAGCGACCACAGGTCGGACTCAGGCCTGGCGGGCTCGCCGTTCAGCCGCTCGGGAGGCATGTACGCTGGCGTGCCCACGAGACTGCCCGTCGCCGTCAGCCCCGCCTCGGACTCCATGGTGGCGATGCCGAAGTCCGTCAGCACCACCCGCCCGTCGTCGGCCAGCAGCACGTTCTCCGGCTTGACGTCGCGGTGCAGCACCCCGGTGGCGTGCGCGGCGCGGAGCGCGTCGAGCACCCGCGCGCCGATCGCCGCCGCCCGCGCCACCGGCAGCGGCCCGTCCGCGCGGATCGCCTCCGCCAGGGAGCGGGAACGGACGAGCTGCATGACGATCCACGGCCGCCCGTCCTCCTCGACGACGTCGTGGATGACCACCACCGAAGGGTGGTCCAGACGGCCCGCGGCCCTGGCCTCGCGGATGGTCCTGCGGTTGAGCTCGGCCCGCTGCCGCTCGCCGACCCCGCTGTAGCGGACCTCCTTGATCGCGACCGTACGGTCGAGCAGCTCGTCGTAGGCACGCCACACCACGCCCATGCCGCCCTCACCGAGCGGCTCGACGAGGCGGTAGCGATTGCCGACCTGCCTGTCCACGCGGGGCAGCCTACTGGTCGGGTTTGAAGGTCGCGCAGAACGTCTCGAAGAAGTGGTAGTCCTTCTTCCAGCGACTTGCGAGGTTGTGCCAGTAGATGGCGTAACCACGGCCGTTGTCGGTGATGAATCCCCGGTTGCGCACCCTCGTCTTGCCGGTGTTGGTGTTCCAGGTGAAGTCCCAGTCGGCGGCGGCCTTCTGGTAGTCGACCGCCTTGATGTCGATCAGCTGGTAGCCGCCGAACCCGTACTTGGCCGTCTTCTCCTGCTTCCGCCAGTCCTTGACCGGGTCGCTGCCAGGCTTAGAGGCCCGGTCGACCGACACGAACGCGTTGGAGCCCGCGCCGGGGCCGCGGAAGAACACCTGGGAACCCTCACGCTTGTAGACGTCCCAGCCCTTGGGCAGCCCTATGGTGAAGTCGAGCTGCTTGTCCTTGTACCACTTCCAGCCCGAGGGCAGGGTGGCGGCCTGTGCCGTCTCCTCCTCGGTGGGCGTGGGGGAGGGCGTGGCCGACGGGGACTCGCTGACCGTGGGGGAAGGGCTCGACGACGGCTCGGCCGCGTCCGTGGTCGCCGCGCCGGTCGGCTCGGAGGTGGCGGCGGTGCTGGCCGCCGTCGTGGGGCCGGGGCCGCCGGACGGGTCCTCCGGGGTGGCCCGCAGGCCGAGGTAGCCGCCGACGCCCGCGACCAGGAGCACGGCCGTCACGGCCGTGATCACGGGCAGCGCCTGGCGCCTGCCGGCCGAGTCGGCGTTCATCGTGGACTCGGCGTCGTAAGGCGGCGTCGGTGGGTGCTCGGTCGCCGGCGTGATCCGCGCGCCGGTCTCGGGCGGCGGCGCCACGGCGGGCCGGGGCGCGGGCTTGGACACCGGCTGAGGAGCGGGACGGGGCGGGGGCACCGGCATCAGGTTGGGGTCGGTCGGCATGTCGTCCTCGACCGGCGGCACCTTCGGCATCTTCGCCGTCCGCACGGCCGGTGGCTCGCTCGACGCGGCGATCGTCTGCCGCAGCAGCCGCTCCGTCTCCTCGTACATGAGCCGCTGCACCGGCTCCTTGGCCAGCAGCCCGTCGATCACCGGCGCCAGCGGCCCGGCGTGCGTGGCCGGGTCGGGCTCGTCGGTGAGCACGGCGTGCATGGTGGCCAGGGCGTTGCCGCGTTCGTGCGGCGAGCGGCCCTCGACGGCGGTGTAGAGCGTCGCGCCCAGCGCCCACAGGTCGGACTCGCGCCGCGCGGGCAGCCCTTTCAGCCGCTCGGGGGCGATGAACGCCGGCGTGCCCGCCAGCCCGGTCACCGTCAGCTGCGTCTCGGTCTCCAGCGTGGCGATGCCGAAGTCGGTCAGCACCACGCGGCCGTCGTCGGCCAGCAGGACGTTCTCCGGTTTGACGTCGCGGTGGAGCACCCCCGCCTCGTGGGCGCGGTGCAGCGCGTCGAGCACCGCCAGGCCGATCTCGGCCACCCGCTTGGGAGGGAGCGGCCCGTCGTTCTTGATCACGGCGCCGAGCGACCGTGACTGCACGAGCTGCATGACGATCCAGGGCCGGCCGTCCTCCTCGATCACGTCGTGCACGACGATCACGTTGGGATGCTCGAACCTGGCCGCGGCCCGCGCCTCACGCATCGTGCGCCGGTTCAGCAGTTGCACCTCGTCGCCCAGAGCGGCCGCGTATCTGACCTCCTTGACCGCGACGGTGCGGTCGAGCAGTTCGTCATGGGCTCGCCACACGATGCCCATGCCACCCTTGCCAATGGGTTCTTGCAGGTGGTAACGACCGGCGATGCGGCGTCCGCCCGGCTTGTGATCCGACATCAACGGCCTCAAACCCTCCCTCTAGGCCAAGAAATACTCCCATAGCCGGGGATCAACGGCGACTCGCCGCGAGGACAGTCCGCTATTCGAGAAGCCCGTCCCACTAGGTGGAGTGAGCCGTGTAAAGTGCGAACATGACTCGTCGCTACGTGTTTACCGAGCCGGCTCCGGGAGGGCCGGTCGTCAGCTAGCGACCACCTGGAGCCGGCAACAAAGGCAGAGACGCCTCGTCTCTGCCTTTTCACGTTCTTTGCCGGCTCCCGGTGAGCCGGCCGAGTGGGGAGCCGAGATGTCATCGACCTTGGAACGCCACGTGGTCCCGCTGGGCGGCCATCCCGTGGGCGAAGGGCCCGCCGTGGTGATCAGTGACCGGGTGAGCCTGCGCGAGCCTGACGCGGTGCTGCCCGCCGCCGTCACGCTCGCCGAGCCCGCGAGCGCCGCCGACCTGCCCGCCATCGCGGCCAGCGCCCAGGGCGTGGTCATCGGCGGCGCGTGGACCAGGGACATCCCGCTGGTGCGCGCGGTGGCGGGGCTGGGGCTGCCGGTGGTGGTGGAACGCCGCCGCACGGCCACCCTGGAGGAGTGGCTGGGCGTGGCCGACTACTGCGAGGCGGAGGGCGGCGTCCAGGTGATCCTGTGCGAGCACGCCGACCTGGGGCTGCTGCGCGAGGCGCGCGCCGTGTCGGGCCGCCCGGTGCTGGCGGACGTCACCGCCGACCCCGGCCTGTCGACGGCCGCCGTCGCGGCGGGCGCCGACGGCCTGATCGTGTCCGCCGACGGCCGGCACGAGGCGGAGGAGGCGGCCGCCCTCGTCGGCGCCCTGCTCCGGCCGGAGGACCCGGCCACGCTGGCCGAGTGCCGTCAGGCGATCGACCGCGTGGACGCCGCCCTGGCCACCCTCCTGGAGCGCCGCGCCGCCCTCGCGGGCCGCGTCCAGCGGCTCAAGCCGGTCGGCGGCTTCGCGGGCCGCGACCCCGGCCGCGAGCGCGCCCTGGTGGCCCGGATGGCCGAACGCGCCCCCAGCCTGGGCGAGGCCAGGCTGGCTCCCGTCATGAACGCGGTCATCGAGGCCGGGCTGCACCTCGCGGAGGAACGCGCGGCCGGATGAGCAGCCGCCCGGCCCGCTCCCCGCAGACGGTCCGCGACGCTCCCGGGGAGACCCCGGCCGCCGAGCGCCAGGAGGGGAGGACCTCCGGTGGGCGATGCCGGGAGGGTCTTCCCTCAGGGGGTGGTGAGGTGGAAGTTGTTCAGCGGGCGGCCGGGGCCCGTCGTGATCTGGGCGTTGATGAGTTCGGCGAAGCGGCGGTAGCCGTCGGCCGTCGGGTGGAAGCTGCGCGGGTCCACGGTGAGCTGCTCCATGTCCACGATCACCCCGTTGAGGTACGGGCGCGGCCGGCCCACCTCGTGGCCGTCGAACGCCTCGTACGCGTCCACGTACTCGACGCTGCCGGGCCCGCCGAAGGCGACGATCGCCCGGTCGAACTCGCCGGCCACCTCGCGCACGACGCCGTTCAGCCGCTCGGTCATCGAGTTGAGCCAGCGCTGGTCGGCGACGCCGAGGTTGTCGATCCGCCCCGGCGGCGAGGCGGGGAACGGCCGCGGGTAGCCCAGCAGCACCACCCTCGCCTCGGGCGCGCGCGTCCTGATCTCGGCCAGCACGGCCCGCATGCTGCCGCGAAGCTCCCCGATCCGGCGCCGCACCTCGGCGTCCTGGTCGACGCAGGCCGACGACCACGGGAACTTGACGATGCACTCGGTGAGCACCGGCGCGAACCCCGCGTCGTTGCCGCCGATGCTCAGCGTCACCAGGCTCGTGCCGGCGCCGACGCGCTCGATCTGCGGCTGCTGGCCGTGCTGGCCCCGCAGCAGGTTGCCGGTGGTCGCGCCGCTGCACGCCCAGAACCCCGTCTCGCCGCCGAACGCGTGGGCGCCCGCCACGAGCGGCACGTACGAGCCGCCGGCGCGGTGGCAACGGTCGGCGCCGCCGTCCAACGGCGCCTCTCCGCGCCGGTAGACGCCCTCGCCGGACGAGTACGAGTCGCCCAGCGCCACGTAGGCCCCGCCGAGCGCGACCTCGGCGGCGGTCAGCCTGGTCACCTGCGGGAGCCGGCCCGCCGGCTCCCCGGTCGCCGGACAGCCGGCGTCCAGCAGCGCGCACGCGAGCCCCGTGTAGACACCCGCCGGCAGCCCCGCGACGGCCAGCGCCACGCCGAGCAGCACCGCCGCGACGACGCCCGCCGCCTTCCTCACCCCAGTCAGCGCGACCTCCCCCGAGACTCCGCCTTCGAGGGTAGATCAGGGGACGGCTTACGGTCACGGTCGTTTTGCGTACGTTCCGGCCCCGCGGTGATCTTCGGCCGCCCGGACTGCTAAGATTCCGGTGATCGCCTGAGCCTTCCCGGCGCGGACCACGTCCGCCGGGGAGGCTTTTTCATGTCCGGATCCCCTTTCGACGACGTGAGGCCCCGCATGACCACGCAGACCCCCGCCGCCGGCACCTGGAAGCTCGGCGACCTGACCGTCAACCGCATCGGCTTCGGCGCGATGCGGCTCACGGGCGGCGCCGCCTTCGGCCTCGGCACGCCGAGCGATCGCGACCGTCCGATCGCCGTGCTGCGCCGCGCGATCGACCTCGGGGTCGACCACATCGACACCGCCGCGTTCTACTTCTCCTCGACGCGGTCCGCCAACGAGCTGATCAACCGGGCGCTGTCTCCTTACCCGGAGGGCCTGGTCATCGCCACCAAGGTCTGGGCGGGCAGGGACCCGTCGGGCGAGTGGATCTGGGCCACGCCCGGACAGCTGCGCGGCCAGGTGGAGGAGAACCTGCGCCAGCTCGGCCGGGACCACATGGACGTGGTGAACCTGCGCATCCCGCGGAGCCGCGCGACCGGCTCGATCGCCGAGCACTTCGGCGCGCTGGCCGAGCTCCGCGACGCCGGGCTCGTACGCCATCTGGGCCTGTCCAACGCCACACCGGCCCAGCTGGCGGAGGCCGTGGCCATCGCGCCGGTGGTCTGCGTGCAGAACGCCTACACCGTGGGGGCGCCGGCCGCCGAGCAGGAGTTCCTGCGGGCCTGCGGCGAGCAGGGCATCGCGTACGTGCCGTTCTTCGCGATCGCCGGCGCGGGGCGCGAGCGGGGAGCGGTCGCCGGGGAGCAGGAGTCCGTGCGGGCCGTCGCGAGCGCCCACGGCGCGACGCCCGCGCAGGTCCGGCTGGCCTGGACGCTGGCGCAGGGGCCGCACGTGCTGGCCATCCCCGGCACCGGGAACCCGGACCACCTCGCCGAGAACGTGGCGGCGGGGGCGCTGCGGCTGTCCGGCGAGGACCTGGCACGCCTGGCCGGTGTCACTCGGCTGGACTGACTGCGGGGGAGGCCGGATCGGCCGCGGCCGCGAGGCGCTTCCTGCGGAGGCGGAGCAGGAACCACCCGGCTGCGATGCCGGCGGCGACGACCGGGAGCAGGTAGAAGGCGACCCGCTGGTCCTGGTCGGCGAACGGCATCAGGAAGACCACCAGGGCGAGGAAGGCCAGGGTGAGCCAGTTGGTGTAGGGGGTGCCGGGCATCGGGAAGGCGGAGCGGTGCCCGGTGCGCCGCAGGCGGAGCTGGCAGTAGACGAGCGTGCCCCAGGTGGTGACCACGCCCAGCGAGGCGCACGCGGTGGCGATGTTGAAGGCGCGCTCCGGCACGAAGGAGAACAGGGCGATGCCCGCCAGGAACATCGACGCGGTGAACAGCACCCCGCCGATCGGGATGCGGCGCCGGCTGAGCGCGGCGGTGAAGCCGGGCGCCTCGCCCTTGAGTCCCATCGACCGGACGATGCGGCCCGTCGCGTACAGGCCGGAGTTGCACGACGAGAGCGCGGCGGTGATCACGATGAGGTTCATGGCGTCGGCCGCCCACGGCACGCCCAGACCGGCGAACACCGTGACGAACGGGGACGTGCCGGCCTCGTAGGCGGTCCACGGCAGCACCATCGACAGCAGCAGCACCGAGCCCACGTAGAACAGCGCGATCCGCCACACCACGCCGTTGACCGCCTTCGGCATCACCTTCTCGGGCCGGGCCGTCTCGCCCGCGGCGATGCCGACCAGCTCGATCGACGCGTACGCGAACACCACCGACTGCAGGCTCATCAGCACCAGCGGGAACCCGGTCGGGAAGAACCCGCCGTGGGCCACCGCGTTCGCCGGCGTCGCCTGGCCGACGGTGAACACCACCAGCACCAGCCCGACCACCAGGAACGTGACGATGGCCAGCACCTTCAGCAGCGCGAACCAGAACTCCAGCTCACCGAAGAGCTTCACCGACAGGAGGTTCACCACGAGCACGAAGGCCAGCGCGAGCAGCGCCGTCAGCCACTGCGGGAACGCCGGCGCCCAGTAGTGGACGTAGGTGGCGATCGCGACCAGCTCGGCGACGCCGGTGAACGCCCAGTTGAACCAGTACATCCACCCGCTGGCGAAGGCGGCCCACGGCCCGATGAACTCGTGCGCGTACACCACGAAGGAGCCCGAGGCGGGCCGGTAGAGCGCCAGCTCCCCGAGCGCCCGCATGACGAAGAACGCCGCCACCCCCGCGGCCGCGAACGACAGCACCAGGGCCGGCCCCGCGGCGGCCAGCCGCCCGCCGGCGCCCAGGAACAGCCCCACGCCGATCGCGCCGCCGATGGCGATCATCTGCACCTGGCGGTTGCCCAGGGCGGGCCGGTATCCCTCGTCGGACTCCGTGTGCACTGAGTGTCTCCTTCGTGACTTTCCGTCACGGAGAGGGTATAGGCGCTGATCGAGGGAGAGGGATCCGGCACGCCGTCCCCTGCCACGCCCCGGAGTGTCGGTGCGGACCACTAGAGTCGGAGCGCACACCACACGTTCAGACCGGGAGGCGCCGCTCCATGTCGTCCAGCGACTCGTTCGTCCATCTGCACGTGCACACCGAATACTCCATGCTCGACGGGGCCGCGCGGCTCAAGCAGATGTTCAAGCAGGTCGGCGAGCTGGGCATGCCGGCGATCGCGATCACCGACCACGGCAACATGCACGGCGCCTACGACTTCTACCGGCAGGCGACCGGCGCGGGCGTCAAGCCGATCATCGGCATCGAGGCCTACGTCGCCCCCGCCTCGCGCTTCAACAAGAAGCCGGTGCTGTGGGGCGAGCCGCACCAGAAGAAGGACGACGTCTCCGCGGGCGGCTACTACACCCACATGACGATCTGGGCGCGCAACAAGACCGGCCTGCACAACCTGATGCGGCTGTCCTCGCGCGCCTACACCGAGGGCTTCGTCCGCAAGTGGGCGCGGATGGACGCCGAGATCCTCGCCGAGCACGCCGACGGGCTGATGGCCACCACCGGCTGCCCCTCCGGCGAGGTGCAGACCAGGCTCAGGCTCGGCCAGTACGACGAGGCGGTCAAGGCCGCCGCCAAGTTCCAGGACATCTTCGGCAAGGACAACTTCTTCCTGGAGGTCATGGACCACGGCCTCGACATCGAGCGCCGCGTCCGCGACGGGCTGACCCGCATCAGCAAGGAGCTGGGCATCCCGCCGCTGGTCACCAACGACTCCCACTACACCTACGAGTCCGACGCCTCCTCCCACGACGCCCTGCTCTGCATCCAGACCGGCAAGCAGCTGTCCGACCCCGACCGGTTCCGCTTCGACGGCAGCGGCTACTACATCAAGACCGCCGACGAGATGCGCGCCGTCGACTCCTCCGACCTGTGGGCCGAGGGCTGCCGCAACACGCTGCTGGTGGCCGAGAAGGTCGACCCCGCCGGGTTCTTCGAGCACAAGAACCTCATGCCGACCTTCCCCGTGCCCGACGGCCTGACCGAGGAGGAGTTCTTCCGCCAGGAGGTCTGGAGAGGGCTTGAGCGCCGCTTCCCCGAGGGCGTCGACGAGGAGCACCGCGCCTGGGTCGAGAACGAGCTGCGGGTCATCGTCCAGATGGGCTTCCCGAGCTACTTCCTCGTGGTCGCCGACTTCATCATGTGGGCGAAGAACAACGGCATCCGCGTCGGCCCCGGCCGTGGCTCCGCGGCCGGCTCCCTGGTGGCGTACGCGCTCGGCATCACCGACCTCGACCCGATCCCGCACGGCCTGATCTTCGAGCGGTTCCTCAACCCCGAGCGCGTCTCCATGCCCGACGTCGACATCGACTTCGACGAGCGCAGGCGCGGCGACGTGATCCGCTACGTCACGGAGAAGTGGGGCGCCGACAAGGTCGCGATGATCGCCACGTTCGGCACCATCAAGGCCAAGGCCGCCATCAAGGACGCCGGCCGCGTCCTGGGCTACCCGTACGCCCTCGGCGACAAGGTCTCCAAGGCGTTCCCGCCCGCCGTGATGGGCAAGGACATCCCGCTGTCGGGCATCTTCGACAGCGACCACCCCCGCTACGCCGAGGCGGGCGAGCTGCGCAGGCTCTACGAGGAGGACGTCGACGTCAAGGCGACGATCGACCTCGGCAAGGGCCTGGAGGGCCTGATCAGGCAGACCGGCGTGCACGCCGCCGGCGTGATCATGTCCGCCGAGGTGCTGACCGACCACATCCCGATCATGCGCCGCGACTCCGACGGTGTGATCATCACGCAGTTCGACTACCCGACCTGCGAGACGCTCGGCCTGCTGAAGATGGACTTCCTGGGCCTGCGCAACCTCACGATCATCGACGACTGCCTGAAGATGATCGAGGCCACCACCGGCGAGCAGATCGACCTGCTGGCGCTGCCGCTCGACGACCGCAAGGCCTACGAGCTGCTGGCCCGCGGCGACACGCTGGGCATCTTCCAGCTCGACGGCGGCGGCATGCGCTCGCTGCTGCGGCTCATGCGCCCCGACAACTTCGAAGACATCTCCGCCGCCCTCGCGCTCTACCGCCCCGGCCCGATGGGCGCCAACTCCCACACCAACTACGCCCTGCGCAAGAACGGCCAGCAGGAGATCACCCCGATCCACCCTGAGCTCGAAGAGCCGCTCAAGGAGATCCTTTCCACGACCCACGGCCTGATCGTCTATCAGGAGCAGGTCATGGCCATCGCGCAGAAGGTCGCCAACTACTCGCTGGGCGGCGCCGACCTGCTGCGGCGCGCGATGGGCAAGAAGAAGAAGTCCGAGCTCGACAAGCAGTTCGTGACCTTCGAGCAGGGCATGAAGGACAACGGCTTCTCCGCCGCCGCCATCAAGGCGCTGTGGGACATCCTGCTGCCGTTCTCCGACTACGCCTTCAACAAGGCCCACACCGCCGGCTACGGCCTGGTGTCCTACTGGACGGCCTACCTCAAGGCCAACCACCCCGCCGCCTACATGGCCGCGCTGCTGTCGTCGGTCAAGGACGACAAGGACAAGTCGGCCCTCTACCTCAACGAGTGCCGCCGGATGGGCATCAAGGTGTTCCCGCCGGACGTCAACGACTCCGACTTCGACTTCACCCCGCGCGGCACCGACATCCGCTTCGGCCTGTCGGCCATCCGCAACGTGGGCGCCAACGTCGTCGACGGCATCATCAACGCGCGCAAGGAGAAGGGCCGCTTCGCCGACTTCAAGGACTTCCTGCGCAAGGTGCCGGCGCTCGTCTGCAACAAGCGCGTCATCGAGTCTTTGATCAAGGCCGGCGCGTTCGACTCGCTCGGCCATGTCCGCAAGGGCCTGGTCATGGTGCACGAGCAGGCCGTCGACGCGATCATCGACATCAAGAAGAACGAGGCCATCGGCCAGGACTCGCTGTTCGGCGCGATCGAGGGCGGCGAGGACCAGACCTTCGACGTGCAGATCCCGGTGGGCGAGTGGGACAAGACCACGCTGCTGCAGTTCGAGCGGGAGATGCTCGGCCTGTACGTGTCCGACCACCCGCTGTTCGGCGTCGAGCACATCCTGGCCGCCGGGGCCGACTGCTCGATCGCGGCGCTGCAGGACGACAGCCGTCCCGACGGCCAGGTGGTCACCGTCGGCGGCATCCTGTCGGGCGTGCAGCGCAAGGTCACCAAGAAGGGCGACACGTGGGTGCTCACCCAGCTTGAGGACCTGGAGGGCGCCATCGAGGTGATGATCTTCCCGTCGGCCTACCAGCTCTGCTCGACGATCCTGGCCGAGGACGCGATCGTGTTCGTCAAGGGCCGCATCGACAAGCGCGAGGACATCGGCAAGATCATCGCGATGGAGGTGACGGCCCCCGACCTCACCCAGGAGGCCGGCGGGCCGCTGCTGGTGAGCCTGCCGCTCAACCGCTGCACCGCCCCCGTGGTGAGCAGGCTCAAGGAGATCCTGACCACCCACCCCGGCACCTCCGAGGTCCACCTCCAGGTCCACAACGGCCCCAAGACGACCGTCCTGCGGGTCGACGACCGGCTGCGGGTGGCGCCGTCACCGGCGCTGATGGGCGATCTGAAGCAGCTGCTCGGCCCGGCCTGCCTGGGGGCCTGACCCGTCCCCGGTGGCGGAGTTCGACCAGGCCGGGGCCGCTGCCTGGGCAGACCTCGCCATCGTGGGCCGCCCCCGGGTGGGGGAGGATCACGGGGTGAGCGAACTGCACTACCTGAGCGCCACCGAGCTCAGCCATCTGATCCGTACCCGCCAGGTGAGCGCGGTCGAGGTGCTCCAGGCCCACCTCGACCGCATCGAGCAGGTCAACCCCCGGGTCAACGCCGTCGTCACCCTCGTCGCCGAACAGGCCATGGACGCCGCCAAGGCCGCCGACGCCGTCGAGCCGGTCGGCCCGCTGCACGGCGTCCCGGTCGCGCACAAGGACCTCACCGACACCGCGGGGATCCGGACCACCTACGGCTCGCCGCTGTTCGCCGGCCACGTGCCGGAGCGCGACGACCTGGTGGTGCGGCGGCTGAAGGCGGCGGGCGCGATCACCGTGGGCAAGACGAACACGCCCGAGTTCGGCACCGGCTCCCACACCGTCAACGACGTGTTCGGCCTCACCCGCAACCCGTACGACCTGACCAGGTCCGCCGGCGGCAGCAGCGGCGGCGCGGCGGCGGCGCTGGCCACCGGGATGGTGCCGCTGGCCGACGGCTCCGACATGGGCGGGTCGCTGCGCAACCCCGCGTCGTTCTGCAACGTGGCAGGGCTGCGGCCCACGCCGGGGCGGGTGCCGGCGGTCTCCGAGATCGCGGCCTGGTACACGCTGTCGGTGCAGGGGCCGATGGCCAGGAACGTCGACGACCTGAGCCTGATGCTGTCGGTCATCTCCGGGTTCGACCCGCGCTCGCCGTACGCGATCAAGGAGGCGTACGCGCCCGAGCCGGAGGAGGGGGTGGCAGGGCTGCGCGTGGCGTGGAGCCCCGACCTCGGCGGGCTGCCGGTCGACGCCGCGACGGCGGCGGTCACCGCGACCGCGCCCGCGGTGTTCGAGCGGCTCGGCGCCCGCGTGGAGGAGGTCGAGCTGGACCTGGAGGACGCCGAGGTGGCCTTCCGCACCTACCGCGCGTGGTTCTACGCGCTGGCCTACGGCGACCTCGACGGGCTCGGGGCCAACACCGCGTGGAACGTCGAGCGGGGGCGCGAGGTCACCGGCGCCGACCTGGCCCGCGCCGAGCGCGCCCGCAGCCGTCTCTACCAGCGGATGGCGGACTTCTTCGACTCCTACGACGTGCTCATCGCCCCGGTCAGCCAGGTGCCGCCGTTCCCGGCGGAGGAGCCGTACGTGCGCGCGATCGACGGCGTGGAGCTGCCCGACTACCTGGCGTGGATGCGGTCCGCCTACTGGGTCAGCGTGCTGCACGCCCCGGCCGCGTCCGTCCCCGCCGGGTTCACGCCGTCGGGGCTGCCGGTGGGGGTCCAGATCATCGGCCGTCCCTTCGCCGACGCCCGCGTCCTGCGGGTGGCCCGCGCCTTCGAACAGGCCACCGGCCACGCCTCGCACCACCCGCCCCTCTGACGGCCTCAGCCGGGCGGGGGAGCGCCGTCCCCGGTGGGCGGGTGGGGCTTGCGGAGGGGGGACTCGCGGTAGCCGTGCATGCCCTCCAGGAACCCGAAGAGCCCCACCGCGAGCATCGGCCACGACACCAGGACGCCCTTGGCCGTCAGGTCCAGCGGGCCGGGGACGAACGTGACCCCGGGGAAGGCCGAGGCCTCGACGGTGACGACGCCCACGGTGACGGTCGTGCCGATCCACCAGGCGGCCAGGGCGCCCGCGGCCCCGCCCAGGCAGAGCCCCAGGAGGACCGGGAGCTGGACGCGGCGGCTGAGGAACCAGGCCAGCGCCCCGCACGCCAGCCCCAGCCCGCCGGTGATCGTGGCGAACCAGCCGTCCGCCGCGATGAGCGCCTGCGTGGACGGGTCCGCCAGCGCCGGCGCCTGGTCGAAGGCCCGGTACGGGGGCCGCGGCGACAGGGCGGACCACAGGAGGCCGGCGGGAAGCCCGAGGGCGGCGAGTGCGAGGACAGTGATCGCGAACGCGCGTACTTCCCTCGTCACGCCACGCCCCTTCAATCGCCGGCAGGACCAGATCGATGGTATCTCCCGGTTAGGCTCACTTCGTGATTGAAGAGAAGGTCTGGGTGATAGAACCCTCTGGCCCGCTTCGCGGCGATGTCGTGGTGCGCGGGTCGAAGAACGGGGTCTCCAAGCACATGGTCGCCGCCATGCTCGGCGGCGGCGAGAGCACCATCCACAACGCCCCCGAGGTGGGCGAGGTCGGCATCACCGCCGCCATGCTGGAGGCGCTCGGCATCCACGTCGAGATCAGCAAGACCGAGATCCGCATCGGGCGGGGTCAAGAGATCAGGCCGCGGGTGCCCGACGCGTTCACCGGGCTGAACCGCATCCCGATCCTCATGCTGGGCCCGCTGCTGCACCTGGCGGGGGAGGCGTTCGTGCCGCTGGTCGGCGGTGACCCGATCGGGCGGCGGCCGATCAACTTCCACGTGGAGGCGCTGCGCGCGATGGGCGCCGAGGTGGAGGTCGGTGACACCGGCGTGTTCGCCAAGGCGGGACGGCTGCGCGGCACCCGCCTGGAGCTGCCGTACCCGAGCGTGGGCGCGACCGAGACGATCCTCATGTCCGCGGTCCTGGCCGAGGGCAAGACCGTGCTGAAGAACGCGGCCACCGAGCCCGAGGTGGTGGAGCTGGCGCTGTTCCTGCAGCGGATGGGCGCCATGATCGAGCTGTCGCCGGACCGCCGGATCGTCATCGAGGGCGTGGAGCGGCTGCGCGGCGCCTCGACCTGGCTGGCCGGCGACCGCATCGAGGCGTTCTCGTACCTCGCGGCGGGACTGATCACCGGCGGCGAGGTGCGCGTGCACGGCTGCCCGCAGGACCGGCTGGTCACCGCGATCACCACGCTGGCCAGGATGGGCGCCCGGTTCGACATCAACGACGAGTACCTGTGCGCCACCGCGCCGCCGGAAGGGCTGCGGGCGGCGGCCGTGCAGACCGACACCCATCCGGGGTTCATGACCGACTGGCAGACGCCGCTCATGGTGCTGTTCACGCAGAGCCAGGGGATGTCGGTGCTGCACGAGACGGTGTTCGAGAACCGTCTGGTGTACGTGCCGGCGCTGAAGAGCATGGGCTGCGAGATCGAGGTGTTCGACCAGTGCCTCGGCGGCCCCGCCTGCCGCTACCACGACACCAACGCGCGCCACTCGGCCGTCGTGCGCGGGGTGTCCCAGCTGCGGGGCGCCGACGTGACACTGCCCGACATCCGGGCCGGGTTCTCCGCGGTGCTGGCCGCAGCCGTGGCCGACGGGCGCTCGACGCTGCGCGGCGTGCACCACATCGAGCGCGGCTACCACCACCCGTTCGAGCAGTTCCAGTCACTTGGTCTGAACATCAGCAGAGGTTAGTAAAGAGACAGGAATCGGGCGTTTGCCGGGGATCGGGCGGTCGCACATCAATGTCGTGACTGTCCGCACATCCATCGCCACGCTCGGCATGGTGGGCGCCCTCGGCGGGGTGCTGGTCGCGGCGTTCGCCGCGCCCGTCGTCGCCGGGGCGGGCCTGGCCGCGAAGGGCACCGCCGACACCTTCACGCACCTGCCGCCGGCGCCGCGCGAGGAGCCGCTCAGCGAGGTGACGCGGCTGGTGGACGCGAGCGGGCACACCTTCGCCCAGTTCTACCAGGCCAACCGGACCACGGTGCGGCTGGACCAGGTGGCGCCGGTGATGCGGCAGGCCATCGTGGCGATCGAGGACGCCCGCTTCTACGAGCACGGCGGCATGGACGTCATCGGCACCCTCCGGGCGCTCATCGCCAACACCCGGGCGGGCTCCATCAAGCAGGGCGGTTCCTCGCTCACCCAGCAGCTGGTGAAGAACATCCTGGTGGAGAGCGCCAAGACCGAGGAGGAACGAGACCGGGCCCGCGCCCCCAGCGTCTCCCGCAAGATCCACGAGCTGCGGCTGGCGCTGGCGATGGAACGCAAGTACCGCAAGGGCGAAATCCTGGAGAAGTACCTGAACATCGCCTACTTCGGCGCCGGCGCGCACGGCGTCGAGGCGGCGGCCAGGCGCTTCTTCTCCACCTCCGCCGCCGAGCTGACCCTCACCGAGGCGGCCACCCTGGCCGGCGCCGTGCGTACCCCGTACTCGACCGACCCGTCCATCGGCCGCGCGCAGCGCGCGCGCCTCAAGGAGCGCCGCGACCTGGTGCTCGACCGCATGGCGGGACTCAAGCTGATCACCCGCGAACAGGCGTCCGAGGCCAAGGCCAGCCCGCTCGGGCTGAAGCTGAAGCCCGAGCCCGGCGGCTGCTCGCAGAGCGAGCATCCGTACTTCTGCATGTACGTGCACCGCGAGCTGCTGACGAACGAGGTCTTCGGCAGCACGGCGGCGGTACGGCGGGCCCGCATGGAACGCGGCGGGCTGGTGATCAGGACCAGCCTGAACCCGAAGGCGCAGAAGGCAGCGGAGCGGGCCATCAGGGAACGGGTGAACCCCGACGACACCGAGGTGGCCGCCGAGGCGATGGTGGAGCCCGGCACCGGCTGGATCCGGGCGATGGCCGCCAGCAAGAAGGTCGGGCCGGGCAAGAAGGGCGGCCCGCGCACCACCTACAACCTGGTCGCCGACGTCCGGCACGGCGGCGGGCAGGGGCTGCAGGCGGGCTCCACGTTCAAGGTGTTCACGCTGGTCACCGCGCTCAAGGAGGGCTGGCGGTTCGGCGACGGGTTCGACACCCCGGGGTCGCTGGTGCCCTCGAAGGGTTACCGGGACTGCGCGGGCAAGCCGGTCAACGACCCGTCGGCGCAGGTGTTCAACGCCGGCGGCGAGGGCAGCGACGGCGGCCCGCACAGCCTGGAGACCGGCACCTGGAAGTCGGTCAACATCTTCTACATGATGCTGGAGCGCAAGGTCGGCCTGTGCGACGTGGTCAAGACCGCCAGGGAGCTCGGCGTCGTCAGGGCCGACGGGCGGCCGCTGCGCGAGGTGCCGACGTTCACGCTGGGCGTCAACGAGATGGACCCGCTCACGGTCGCGGCCTCGTTCGCCGCGCTCGGGGCCCGCGGCCGGTACTGCCGCCCGCTCGCCATCGTGGAGATCGCCGACAGGAACGACCGGCGCACCCGCGTGCGGCCCGACTGCCACCAGGCGATCGAGCGGCCCGTCGCCGACGCGGTCAGCCACGTGCTGACCGGCGTGTTCGACAAGGGCACGATGCGCGGCCAGGACCCCGGCATGCCCGCCGCCGGCAAGACCGGCACCAACAACGGCTACACCTCGGCCTGGTTCGCCGGCTACACGCCCCGGCTCGCCGCCGCGGTCAGCGTCGGCGACATCCGCGGCTCCTACCGCCACCCGCTGAGGAACGTGGAGATCGGCGGCCAGTACTACGGCTCGGTGCAGGGCGCCTCGCTGCCGGGGCCGATCTGGGTGGACTCGATGCGGCGGGCGCTGCGGGGCGAGGAGAACCGGGGCTTCCACGGCCCCGACATGTCGCGCTTCGGCGGCGGTCACACGCCGGGCCTGGAGGAGGCGCTGGCGGAGGAGCGGGGGGAGACGCGCGAGAGGGGCGACCGCCGCGGTCGCGACCACCCGATCTCCAAGCGGCACCGCAAGATCATCGAATGGCTGCTCGGCGAGCGGCGGCACCCGCCGCGCGACCGGTGGTGAGGCGTCAGGCGGGCTTGCCGATGGGCGCCGTCACGGCCCCGGTCAGCTCGATCAGGCTGGCCGGCGCGGTCTCGATCTGCAGCCCGCGCTTGCCGGCCGAGAAGTAGACCGTCTCGAACTCCAGCGCCGAGGAGTCGACCACGGTCGGCAGCCGCTTGCGCTGCCCGAGCGGGCTGATGCCGCCCACCACGTAGCCCGTCACCCGCTCCACCTTGGCCGCGTCGGCCATCGCCGCGCGCTTGCCGCCGAGCGCCGAGGCCAGCGCCTTGAGGTCGAGCTTGCCCGCCACCGGCACCACCGCGACGGCCAGGCCGCCCTCGGTCTCGGCCACCAGGGTCTTGAAGATCCGCTCGTAGGGGACGCCGAGCGCGTCGGCGGCCTCCTCGCCATAGGCCTGCGCGGCGGGGTCGTGATCGTACGGGTGGAGCGTGAACTCCGCCTTGGCCCGCTCCAGCGCGACGGTGGCGGGGGTGCCGCCCTTGGTCTTCGACTTGCCCACAGGACGAGTGTAGCGAATCTACAATGTAAAGGCGCGGCCGGGGGTGTACCCGAGCGCCCGCCGGAACGCGTCGATGAACGCGCTCGCCGACGACCAGCCGCACCGGTGCGCCACCTGGGTGACGGCGCCGCCCTCGGCCAGGAGCAGCAGCGCGTGGTGCAGCCTGAGCTGGGTGCGCCACTGCGGGAACGTCATGCCGAGCTCGGCCCGGCAGAGCCTGGCCAGGGTCCGGTCGCTGGTGCCCGCGTCGGCGGCGTGCCGGGCGAGCGTCCGCGGGTCCGCCGGGTCGGCGTGCAGCGCGGCGCAGACGGCCGCCAGGCGCGGGTCGCGCGGCGTGGGCAGGTGCAGCGGCTGCTCGGGGGAGCGGCGCAACCGGTCGAGGAGCACGGCGAGCAGCCGCCCGCGCTCCCCGCCGTCCGGGCCGGCCTGTGCCGCCTCGCCGGTGTAGGCGATGATCAGCTCGCGGAGCAGCGGGCCGACGGCGAGGACGGCGGGGCGGCCCAGGCCCAGCGGGTTGGCGGTGAGGCCGACCAGCCGCACCTCGGTGGCGCCGTGGGCGCGGTGCTCGTGCACGGTGCCGGCCGGGATCCAGATGGCGCGGTTGGCCGGGGCGACCCAGGTGCCGGCGCCGGTGGTGACGGAGAGGACGCCGTGGCGGGCGTAGACGATCTGGTGGGTGTCGTGGCGGTGGGCGTCGATGCCGCTTCCCGGCGCCAGGGGGCGGAGGCCGGTGGGCGCCTGCGGCAGATGGCGGATTTCCATGACAAGTTGGCACTTTATCGGAAGCGCGCCATCCCGGGCCCCGGCGATGATCGGGGGCGTGCGGGCGAACAAGGTGGGGATGCTGGCGGCCGGCCACGCCGGGGTGGACGTCTACCAGGGGGCGGTGCCGGCGCTGGTGCCGTTCCTGGTGGCCGAGCGGGGTTACGGGTACGTGGCGGTGTCGGGCGTGGTGCTGGCCGCGACGTTGCTGTCGTCGGTGGTGCAGCCGGTGTTCGGGGCGCTGGCGGACCGGTGGCGGATGCCGTGGCTGATCCCGGCCAGCATGGTGACGGCGGGGCTCGGGGTGGCGCTGAGCGGGGTGACGGACTCGTACGCGCTGACCTGGCTGGCGGTGGCGCTGTCGGGGCTGGGCGTGGCCGCGTACCACCCGGAGTCGGCGCGGCTGGCGAGGATCGCCAGCGCGGGCAGCCACGTGCGGATGAGCTGGTTCTCGCTGGGCGGGACACTGGGGTTCGCGTCGGCGCCGGTGCTGGTGACGCCGCTGCTGGCGGTGGGCGGGCTGGGCGCCTCGCCGTGGCTGGTGGTGCCGGGGGTGGTGGGCGCGCTGGTGACGCTGCCGGTGATCCGGGCGCTGTCGGGGCGCGGCGCGGCGCGCGGCGCGGCGGCGGAGGCGTCGGGGCGCGACGACTGGGCGTCGTTCGCCCGGCTGACGCTGGTGATCGTCTTCCGGTCGGTGGTGTACGTGGGGCTGAGCGCTTTCGTGGCCCTGTACGCCGGGGGCGGGGCGGCGGGGGCGGTGGCGCTGTTCGTGCTGTTCGGGGGCGGGGCCGTGGGCACGGTGCTGGGCGGCAGGCTGGCCGCGCGGTGGGGCCGGGTGCGGGCGATGCGGGCGGCGTACGCGGCGAGCGTGCCGGCGGTGGCCGGGGTGGTGCTGGCGCCGGGGCCGCTGATGTACGTGTTCGTCGCGGCGGCGGCGATCACCCTGTACGCGCCGTTCTCGCTGCACGTGACGCTGGGCCAGGACTATCTCCCGCGGCGGGTGGGCACGGCGGGCGGGGTGACGCTGGGGCTGGCGGTGAGCGCGGGCGGGCTGGCCAGCCCGCTGGTCGGCTGGGTGGCGGAGACGGTGTCGCTGCGGGTGGCGCTGGGCTGTCTGGCGCTGGTCGCGATACCGGCCTGGCTGCTGTCGCGCACGCTGGCGGAGCCGGCCAGGCCCGCCGTCACGAGCGAGACCTGACGGCCGCCGCGGTCAGCCGACGGCGGAGGCGCCGCCCGGCGAGCCGGGGCCGATCAGGCGGACCTCGCCCGGCCGCCGGTCGGGGCGCAGGCCGCGCCAGGAAGGGTGGCGCAGCCGGTGGTCGCCGGTCACCTCGGCGTACTGGACCTCGCCGACCATGACGGGCCGCACCCAGTGGGCGTCGCGGGCGTGCTCGCGCGGGACCGGTTCGGCGAAGGGCGGGTCGTCCTGCTCCAGCGGGGCCAGGCGCCGGCGCAGGTCGCCCAGCATGGACTCGGTGAAGCCGGTGCCGACGTGCCCGATGAACAGCAGGCGCCCGGCGTCGTCGTACGAGCCGAGCAGCAGGGAGCCGATGGTGCCTGAGCGCCGCCCGGAGCCGGGCTTCCAGCCGCCGATGACGACCTCGACGGCGCTGACGTTCTTGACCTTGGTCCACTCGCCGGTCCGCCTGCCGGGCCGGTAGGGGGAGGCGAGCCGCTTGCAGACGACGCCTTCGAGGCCGAGGCGGCGGGAGGAGGCGAAGGCGTCCTCGGCGTGGTCGTGGAAGCGGACGGGTACCTGCCAGCGGTAGCCGGGGGTGAAGACGGTCTCCAGCAGCTCGCGGCGTTCGGTGTAGGGCAGCTGGATGACGGGGTCGTCGTCGAGGTGCAGCAGGTCGAAGGCCATGAAGGTCACGGGCACGGTGCGGGCGAGCTCGGCGACGCTGACCGGGTTGCGCTGGTGCATGCGCGGCTGGAGCGCGCCGAAGCTGGGGCGGCCGGCCTCGTCGAAGGCGACGATCTCGCCGTCGACGACGGCCTGGCGGCGTCCGGTGGCGCCGGCCATGAGCTGGAGCTCGGGGTAGGCGGAGGTGATGTCCTTGGCGTTGCGCGACATCAGCCGGACGGTGCCGCCGGCGATGTAGGCGATCGCGCGGACGCCGTCCCATTTCATCTCGACGGCCCATTCGTCCTGGTCGGCGGAGGGCAGCGCGCCGGCCTGGGCCAGCATGGGCGCATAGGTGGGCAGCGGCGCCATGACGGGTGCCATACCCCGGCTGGGTCGTGGACGTAACCCGAAATAACCTGACAGTTCGGTCAAGCCGGGGCGTGGCCGTCCTCGACGAGCTGGCCCAGGTCGACCCCGTGCAGGGCGAGCTCGGTCACGCTGGCGCAGTATCCCTGCAGGTAGAGGCGGCCGCCGATGTCGTGTGAGATGCGGAGGAGCGGCCGGTCGTCGAGCACGATGGCCTCCACCACGATGCCGCCCGGGGCACGCCAGATCGCCATGCCAGGATCGTACAAAGGTGTAGGTAAAGCACAAGTAATGACAAAGTAGACATAAAGTCCGATGGCCGGAGGGAAAGGCTCGTCAAAGGGCGGGTGTGTCAGTTCCCTCGGATCATGGGGAGGCGTCAGCGCCAAGTTTTACCCGGCCGTCCCTCTTGGGCTCGCCCGGAGTGTCCGCATGCTGGACGGAAGCGGATTCAGGGGTTGGACTCCGTAGACTGTGGGGGTGATTTCCCGTATCGACATGCGCGGGTCCCTTCCTGCGGACCTGCGCGACGTGCTGCCCCGCGCCGAGCTCGACGTCGAGGCCGCCCTGGAGAAGGTGCGGCCCATCTGCGAGGACGTGCGCCATCGCGGGGCGGCAGCCGTACGGGAGCTGACCGCCAGGTTCGACGGTGTCGAGATCTCCACCACCCGGGTGCCCGCCGAGGCGATCGCCGGGGCGCTCGCCGGGCTCGACCCGAAGGTCAGGGCCGCGCTGGAGGAGTCCATCCGCCGCGCCAGGCTGGTCCACCGCGACCAGCGCCGCACCGAGGTCACCACCCAGGTGGTGCCCGGCGGCACCGTCACCGAGCGGTGGGTGCCGGTCGACCGCGTGGGCCTCTACGTGCCCGGCGGGCGCGCCGTCTACCCGTCGTCGGTGGTGATGAACGTCGTCCCGGCCCAGGAGGCCGGGGTGCCCTCGCTGGCGGTGACCAGCCCCGCCCAGCGGGAGTTCGGCGGCCTGCCGCACCCGTCGATCCTGGCCGCCTGCGCGCTGCTCGGCGTCGACGAGGTCTACTCCGCGGGCGGCGCCCAGGCCGTGGCCATGTTCGCCTACGGCACCGAGGAGTGCCCGCCCGCCACCATGGTCACCGGCCCCGGCAACATCTGGGTGGCCGCGGCCAAGCGGCTGCTCAAGGGCCGCATCGGCATCGACAGCGAGGCCGGCCCCACCGAGATCGCGATCCTGGCCGACGCCACCGCCGACCCGGTGCACGTCGCCGCCGACCTGATCAGCCAGGCCGAGCACGACGTCATCGCCGCCGCCGTCCTCGTCACCGACAGCGAGGAGCTGGCCGAGGGCGTGGAGAAGGAGCTGCCCGCCCAGGTGGCCGCCACCCGCCACAGCGAGCGCATCGCCGAGGCGCTGCGCGGCCGCCAGTCCGCGATCGTGCTGGTCGACGACCTCGACGCCGGCCTGAAGGTGGTCGACGCCTACGCCGCCGAGCACCTGGAGATCCAGACCGCCGACGCCGCCGCCGTGGCCGCCCGGGTACGCAACGCCGGCGCGGTCTTCGTCGGCCCGTACGCCCCGGTCTCGCTGGGCGACTACCTCGCGGGGTCCAACCACGTGCTGCCCACCGGCGGCTGCGCGTGCCACTCCGGCGGGCTGTCGGTGCAGACCTTCCTGCGCGGCATCCACGTCGTCGACTACACCCGTGAGGCCCTGGCCGAGGCGGCCGCCCACGTGTCGGTGCTGGCCGACGCCGAGGACCTGCCCGCCCACGGCGCCGCGATCCGCGCCCGCTTCGACTGGCAGGTGCCGTCATGAACCTGGACGACCTGCCCATCCGCGACGACCTGCGCGGCAAGAGCCCCTACGGGGCGCCGCAGATCGACGTCCCCGTGCGGCTCAACACCAACGAGAACCCGCATCCTCCGTCCGCCGAGCTGGTCGCCGACCTGGCCGAGGCGGTCGGCAGGGTCTCGGGCGAGCTCAACCGCTACCCCGACAGAGACGCCGTCGAGCTGCGCGCCGCGCTGGCCGCCTACCTGGGCCACGGCCTGACCACCGAGCAGGTGTGGGCGGCCAACGGCTCCAACGAGATCATCCAGCAGATCCTGCAGGCGTTCGGCGGCCACGGCCGCAGCGCGCTGGGGTTCGAGCCTTCCTACTCGATGCATCCGATCATCACGACCGGCACCAGCACCGAGTGGATCCACGCCGCCCGCGAGGAGGACTTCTCGCTCGACCCGGGCAAGGTCGTGGCGGCGATCGGCGAGCACCGGCCCGACGTCGTGTTCGTGGCCTCGCCCAACAACCCGACGGGCACCGCCCAGCCGCTGGAGACGATCGAGGCGATCCTGGACGCGGCGCCCGGCATGGTCGTGGTCGACGAGGCCTACGCCGAGTTCGCCCGCGAGGGCACGCCGTCGGCGCTCACCCTGCTGCCGAGCCACCCCAGGCTGATCGTCACCCGCACCATGTCCAAGGCGTTCGCCATGGCCGGCACCCGGCTGGGCTACCTGGCCGCCCACCCCGCCGTGGTGGAGGCGCTGCTGCTGGTGCGGCTGCCGTACCATCTGTCGACGCTCACCCAGACGGCGGCGCTGGTGGCGCTGCGCCACCGCGCGGAGCTGCTGGGCACCGTCGACGCGCTGCGGCGGGAGCGTGACGCTACGGTTGACTGGCTGCGGTCCAAGGGGCTGGCGGTCGCCGACTCCGACGCCAACTTCGTGCTGTTCGGGCGCTTCCCCGACCGGCGCGCGGTGTGGGAGGGACTGCTGGCGAGGGGCGTGCTCATCCGCGAGGTGGGCCCGCCCGAATGGCTGAGGGTGTCGATCGGCACCGGTGAGGAAATGGCGGCGTTCCGCGCCGCCATGGAGGGAGTTCTGTGAGTCGCGTAGGCCGCGTCGAGCGCACGACGAAGGAGACGTCCGTCCTGGTCGAGGTCAACCTCGACGGCACGGGCGCCGTGGACGTGTCCACCGGGGTCGGCTTCTTCGACCACATGCTGGCGCAGATCGGCAAGCACGGGCTGATCGACCTGACCGTCAAGACCGAGGGCGACCTGCACATCGACTCCCACCACACGATCGAGGACACCGCGCTCGCGCTGGGCGCCGCGCTCCGCGAGGCGCTGGGCGACAAGTCGGGCATCAGGCGGTTCGGTAGCGCGTCGTGCCCGCTCGACGAGGCGCTCGCCGAGGTCACCGTCGACCTGTCCGGCCGCCCCTACCTGGTCCACTCCGAGCCCGAGGGCATGGCCCCGATGATCGGCCCCGACTACGACACCACGATGACGCGCCACATCCTGGAGTCGATCGTCGCCCAGGCCGCCATCTGCCTGCACGTCCGCGTCCCGTACGGCCGCAACGCCCACCACATCGTGGAGGCGCAGTTCAAGGCGCTGGCCAGGGCGCTGCGCGCGGCGTCGGAGCGTGACCCGCGGTCGACCGGGGTGCCGAGCACCAAGGGCGTGCTATGACCGAAAACGCGATCGCCGTCATCATGGTGTTCCTCGGCCTGTTCCTCATCGGCGGCGTGGTCTCGCTGATCAAGCAGGGCATGAAGGTCGGGGCCGCCGTGTGCGGGCTGGGCGCGGCGATGGCACTGTTCGCGGGGGTGATGTGGTGGTGAGCAAGAACGTCGTGGTGCTCGACTACGGGTCCGGCAACCTCCGCTCGGCCGAGCGGGCGCTGGCCAGGGTCGGCGCCGATGTGACCGTCACCTCCGACTTCGACGCCGCGCTGGAGTGCGACGGCCTGGTGGTGCCGGGCGTCGGCGCGTTCGCCGCGTGCATGGCCGGTCTCAAAGGCGTGCGCGGCGACCAGATCGTCGGCAGGCGGCTGGCCGGCGGCCGGCCGGTGCTGGGCATCTGCGTCGGCATGCAGATCCTGTTCGCCCGCGGCGTCGAGCACGGCGTGCAGACCGCCGGCTGCGACGAGTGGCCGGGCACGGTCGAGCGGCTCGACGCGCCGGTGCTGCCGCACATGGGCTGGAACACCGTCAAGGCGCCGGCGGGCAGCGTGCTGTTCGCCGGGATCGACCCCGCCACCCGCTTCTACTTCGTGCACTCCTACGGGGTGCGCGAGTGGGAGCTGCGCACCGGCGACGGCTTCGCCGAGCCGGTGGTCACCTGGGCCGAGCACGGCGTGCCGTTCGTGGCCGCGGTCGAGAACGGCCCGCTGATGGCCACCCAGTTCCACCCGGAGAAGTCCGGCGACGCCGGCGCCGCGCTGCTGAGCAACTGGCTCGGCACCCTTGAGTAAGGAGCGGGCGCGCCGCCGCGCCGAGCGCGAGGCCGCGCGGGCGCGGGCCATCCGCCTCAACGAGGAGCGCCAGGCCCGCCGCGCCCGTCGCAGGGCGGCACTGGCCCGCCTGGTGCCGCGCCCGGTCCGGGTCGCGCGGCAGGGCGGGCTGCTGGCCCGCCGCCACCGCGCCCAGAACGCCGCGGTCGCGCTGGGCTTCCTCCTCGTGCAGGTGCTGGCCTGGCTGATGTGGGGCTCGCCGCTGGTGACCTTCGGCGTGTTCGTCTGCTCCCTGCTCCTGCTCCCCGTACTCGTCACACTCGCTTTCGACCGGAGGACCTGATGTCGCTCGTTTTGCTCCCCGCCGTGGACGTCGCGTACGGCGAGGCCGTACGCCTCGTCCAGGGTGAGGCCGGGACCGAGACCGGCTACGGCGAGCCGCTGGCCGCCGCGCTGGCCTGGCAGGAGGCGGGCGCGGAGTGGATCCATCTGGTCGACCTGGACGCGGCCTTCGGCCGCGGCTCCAACCGCGAGCTGATCACCGACCTGATCGGCCGGCTGGACGTGAACGTGGAGTTGTCGGGCGGCATCCGCGACGACGAGTCGCTGGCGGCGGCGCTGGCCACCGGCTGCCGCCGGGTCAACATCGGCACGGCCGCGCTGGAGAACCCCGAGTGGTGCCGCAAGATCATCGCCGAGCACGGCGACAAGATCGCGGTCGGCCTGGACGTGCGCGGCACCACGCTCGCCGCCCGCGGCTGGACCGAGGACGCCGGTGACCTGTGGGAGGTGTTCGACCGGCTGGAGGCCGACGGCTGCCCCCGCTACGTGGTCACCGACGTGACCAAGGACGGCACGCTCAAGGGCCCCAACCTCGACCTGCTGAAGCAGGTCTGCGCACGCACCGACAGGCCCGTCGTGGCCAGCGGCGGCATCTCCTCGCTCGACGACCTGTCCGCACTGGCTTCTCTCGTCCCCGACGGCGTGGAAGGTGCCATCGTGGGAAGGGCCCTGTACGCCCAGGCGTTCACGCTGGAGAGCGCACTGGCCACTGTCCGCAGTTAGATCCCTGTCGGGAGGGGGCGTGATGGGCACCATGAGTATGGACAGCATCGGCACGCGGGTGTTTTCGGGCGGCGTCTGGGAGGAGAAGTACGGATACGCGCGAGCGGTCATCGCCGGAGACCGGGTCATCGTGTCAGGCTGCACCGCCACCGTCGAGGGGGAGGTCCGCCACGTCGGCGACCCCTACCATCAGGCGCTCACCGCGATGGAGATCGCGCTGGAGGCCGTGGTGAAGGGCGGGCTGTCCCGTGAGGACGTCGTCATGGTGCGCTACTACGTGGTGGATCAGCGCCACTTCGACCAGGTGGGCAAGGCCATCGCGGAGGTGTTCGGCAAGGTCCGTCCGGCCTGCACCGGAGTGCGGGTGGCCGGCCTGGTCGAGCCGAGGATGCTGGTAGAGATCGAGATAGAGGCACAACGAGCATGACCGTAGCCGTCAGAGTGATCCCCTGCCTGGACGTCGACGCCGGGCGGGTGGTCAAGGGCGTCAACTTCGAGAACCTGCGCGACGCGGGCGACCCGGTGGAGCTGGCCAGGCGCTATGACGAGGAGGGCGCCGACGAGCTGACCTTCCTCGACATCACCGCCTCGTCAGGTGAGCGCGACACCATGCTGGACGTCGTGCGCCGCACGGCCGAGCAGGTGTTCATCCCGCTCACCGTGGGCGGCGGGGTCCGGTCCGCCGACGACGTCGACCGGCTGCTGCGCGCGGGCGCCGACAAGGTGTCGCTCAACACCGCGGCGATCGCCAGGCCGGAGCTGCTCACCGAGGCGTCGCGCCGGTTCGGCGCGCAGTGCGTGGTGCTGTCGGTCGACGCCCGGCGGGCGCCGGGCACGCCGAGCGGCTTCGAGGTCACCACCCACGGCGGCCGCCGCGGCACCGGCATCGACGCGGTGGAGTGGGCGGCCAGGGGCGAGGAGCTGGGCGTGGGCGAGATCCTGCTCAACTCGATGGACGGCGACGGCACCCTCGACGGCTACGACCTGGAGATGATCCGCGCGGTCCGGGCCGTCGTGCGGGTGCCGGTGATCGCCAGCGGCGGGGCCGGGCGCCTGGAGGACTTCCCGCCCGCCGTGGCGGCCGGCGCCGACGCGGTGCTGGCCGCCAGCGTGTTCCACTTCGGCACGCTGAAGATCGCCGAGGTGAAGGACACCCTCCGGGCGGCCGGCCACCCGGTCCGCTAGAACACCCGCATGTGCTGGAAGCACTCGTAGGAGGCGTCCCGTCCGGCGAACGCGGCCGCCTCCGAGCGCTTGACCGCGAGGAAGGCGTCGCGCCGCAGCGGGCCCAGCGCCTCCGTCAGCGTCTCGTCCGCCTCCAGCGCGTCGAGCGCCTCGTCCAGGGAGGTGGGCAGGCGCGGGTAGAGGCCGGGGCGGGTGTCGGGGTCGACCGTGACCGGCTCGCCCGGGTCGAGCTTGCGGCGGATGCCGTCCATCCCCGCGTGGATGACCGCGCCGAGCGACAGGTAGGGGTTGGCGGAGGAGTCGGACGGCTTCAGCTCCAGGTTGGGCTCGCCGAGCTCGCCCAGCGGCGAGCAGACGCGGACCGCCGCCTCCCTGTTGTCGGGGCCGTATACGGCGTACGCGCTCGACCACCTGCGCGGCGCCAGGCGGCGGAAGCTGTTGACGCTGCCGCAGGTGAGCGCGGTCAGCGCGGGCAGGTGGGCGAGCAGCCCGCCGATGAACCAGGCGCGCACGTCACCGTCCTCGCCGAACACGTTCGTGCCGTCGCGCCACAGCGACAGGTGCAGATGGGCGCCGTTGCCCGCCTGGTCGGCCAGCGGTTTGGGGGCGAGTGACGCCCACATCGCCATGCGCATGGCGACCCCGCGCACGGTCTCGCGGTAGAGCACGTGGTTGTCGGCGGCGCGCAGGGCGGGCGCGTGGCGTACGGACAGCTCCTGCTGGCCGGGGCCGAGCTCGGGATGGCAGTGCTCGACCCGCAGCCCCTGGGTCTCCAGGGCGCGGATCAGCTTGATCGTGTAGTCGTGCGCGGTGTCGAAGCCGGTGCCCGCGTAGCAGAGGGAGTCGTCGATCGGCACCAGGCGGTCGGGCCCGCCGGACGGATCGGGGAGCCGGCGGCCGAGCGTGAACTCCGGCTCGAAGGCCGCCAGCAGCAGGTAGCCCTCGGCCGCGAGTGAGGCCACCGCGTCCTTGAGGAAGGAGCGCGAGCAGGCCTCCCAGGGGGAGCCGTCGGGCAGGCGCAGGTCTGACAGCATCGCGGCCGCGCCGGGCGCGTGGGGGAGGGTGACGTAGGTGGAGGGGTCGGGAACGATGCGCACCTCGCCCACCGGACCCATGTGCTCGACGTCCTGCAACTGGTCGAGCATGTTCATCGCCATCATGGCCACCGTGTGCCCGATGCCGGACGTGAGCCGCTCCGCGAGACGCGACCGGGAGGCGGCCTTGCCGCGGACGACGCCGCCGTGGTCGACGTACAGAAAGCGGATCAGCTCCACGCCTTCGAGCTCCGCTCGCTCGAGGATGCGCCTGACCCCGGGGTCGGGCTGGTGGAGCGTGTTGGCGCCTGGACGATCTGTCATCCTGCCTGCGTAACACGTCTGGGCGGCGCGGGGAAGCATCTCCCGCAGACAGGACCGACTATCAGGTCAAGACATTGGTAAAGAAGACAGCCAACTGGTTGGCTCCGTTGATGATTCCGTCAAATACTCCGTTGACCGCGGCGGCGGCTTCGGCCGGCCGGGTGAACAGGTAGAAGACCACGAACGCCACCAACACGTACGTGAGCACCTTCTTGACCTGCATGGGGGGCCTCCTGCAGTCCGTTCCCAGCCGTATATACCCGGATCTGGGCGATCACCTTGCATCTTCTGTGAAGATGTTCATGATCCTAACCGGGGGGCTTGTCTCTGGCCCATGGTACGGCCTGCCGGCGCCGCGGGAGCGCCTTCCGCGCAAGGGTTTTCCGGCGTCGCAGGTGAGGGTGTGCCGTGACCCTCGTCACCATGCCCCGCCCCTGGTCAGACGCCCAGCCGGGCGCTCCTCAGCCGCTCGACGGCGTCGGCGTCGCCGCTCAGCTCGGCCCGGGAATGCGCCTGGCGGCCGAAGCAGAAAAGCAACAGTTCGCTCGCCGTTCCGCTCACCTCGACCTTGGGACCCTGCTGGGCGCCGCCCAGGACCACGGACCTGGCCCCGCCGCCACCCCGGCGGTGGAGCACCACGCCGACGGGGGCGCGGCGCAGCATCATCTTCGCCATGGCCGACAGCCGCTTCCAGATCAGGTCCTCGAAGTCGGCGGGCAGCTCGCGCGGCTCCCAGCCCGGCTGGGCGCGCCGTACGTCCTCGTGGTGGACGAAGAACTCCATGGTGTTGACCGCCGTGTCGAGGAACGGCAGCAGCCCGTACACGCCGCCGGGCCTGCGCACCAGGGCGACCAGCGCGGGGAACGGGTGCTTGGCCTTCAGCCCGCGCTGCACCGAAGCCGTGTGGCCGGCCAGCGCGCGCACCGCGATGCCCGGCATCGCGTCGGGCCGGCGCTCGCGCAACGCCAGGTGCGCGGCCAGGTCGTAGGTGTCCCAGCCCTCGCAGAGGGTCGGCTCTCCGGGGCCGAGCTGGTCGAGCAGGTCGCAGAGTGCGGCGCGTTCGCTACGGGCGTGAGTCACATCGTCAACCCTACCTGTGGGAATAACGGGGCGATCAGACGTGATAGTGACTTACGTAGAAACGTCGGGTGTGAAAGGAATTTTCCGAGTGGCGAACAAGGTCACCTCGGCCGTCATGCGTCAAGGGCTTCGCGTCCTTGGGGTGGCCATTCGCACCGAGAAGGTGGTGTTCACCTTCGCCGTGCTGGCGAGCGCCGTCTACGGCGGGATGACCGTCGCCTCGGCCTGGGCGCTCGGCTGGGCGACCCAGAACGTCGTGCTCGCCGCGTTCGACCGGGGGGAGGTCACCACCGGCGCGCTCTGGACCGGCGTGCTGCTCATCATGGGGACCGCCCTGCTCAAGGCGCTGGGCGTGGCCGGGCGGCGCATCCTGGCCGGGCTGATGCAGTATCGCATGCAGGCCCGCTCCCGCCGCGACGTCACCAAGCAGTATCTGCGCCTGCCGTTGTCCTGGCACCACCGCCACCCGACCGGCCAGCTGCTGTCGAACGCCAGCTCCGACGCCGAGGCCGCGTGGGCGCCGCTGGCGCCGCTGCCGATGGCCGTCGGCGTCGTCGTCATGCTGTTCACCGCGGCGATCGGCATCCTGTTCACCGACCTCATGCTCGCCCTGGTCGGTTTCTTCATCTTCCCGGCCATCGCGCTGCTGAACCTCGTCTACCAGCGCCGGCTCAGCCCTCTCGTGACCCGCGCCCAGCAGCTCCGGGCCGAGGTGAGCGAGATCGCCCACGAGAGCTTCGACGGCGCGCTCGTCGTCAAGACGCTCGGCAGGGAGGAGCTGGAGACCGACCGGTTCCGCCGTCGCGCCCACGAGCTGCGCGACGCCAACATCGCCGTCGGCAAGGTGCGCGGCCTGTTCGACCCCCTGCTGGAGGCGCTGCCGACGCTCGGCGTGCTCGCCGTCCTGGCCGTCGGCGCGCTGCGGCTGTCCACCGGCTCGATCGACTCCGGGCAGCTCGTCCAGGTCGCCTACCTGTTCACGCTGCTGTCCTTCCCGATCAGGGCGCTCGGCTGGGTGCTGGCCGAGCTGCCGCGCAGCGTCGTCGGCTGGGGCCGGGTGCAGGCCGTGCTGGACGCCGAGGGCTCCATGACCTACGGCGAGACCGCGTGCCGGCCCGACGGCCCCGCGTCCCTGGAGGTCAAGGACGTCTCCTACGCCTACGGCGACACCGAGGTGCTGCACGAGGTCAGCTTCGACGTGCCCGCCGGGCGCACCGTCGCCCTGGTCGGGCCCACCGGCTCCGGCAAGTCCACGCTGGTGCAGCTCCTGGTCCGCCTCGTGGACCCCGCCTCGGGCCAGGTCCGGCTCGACGGCGTGGACCTGCGCGACCTGCCCTACGGCGGCATCGCCGAGTCGGTGGCGCTGGTGCCGCAGCAGACGTTCCTCTTCGACGACACCGTACGCGGCAACATCGCGCTCGGCCTGCCCGTCGACGACGAGCGGGTGTGGCGGGCGCTGCGCCTGGCGCAGGCCGACGGCTTCGTCGCCGGGCTCGGCGACGGCCTCGGCACCCACGTCGGCGAGCGCGGCACCACCCTGTCCGGCGGCCAGCGCCAGCGCCTCGCGCTGGCCAGGGCGGTCGTCCGCGAGCCCCGCCTGCTCATACTCGACGACGCCACGTCCAGCGTCGACCCGCAGGTCGAAGCCAGGATCCTGTACGGGCTGCGAGACCGGTCGCAGGCGTCGACCGTCGTGGTCGTCGCCTACCGGATGGCCACGATCGCGCTCGCCGACGAGGTCGTCTTCCTCGACCGGGGCCGGGTCGCCGACCGCGGCACCCACGCGGAACTGCTGGACCGCTGCCCCGGCTACCGCGACCTGGTGACCGCCTACGAGCGCGAGGAGCTGGAACGGGCCACGCTCGACACAGACACGGACACCGACCGGCGGCCCGGTCTCGAAGAGGAAGAGATCAGCGCATGACCGTCGAAAGCGGGCGCATCGGCGCCGGTGCCGAGAGATCCGCCTGGGGCGTGGTCCGGCAAGGACTGTCGCTGACCCCCGAGTTCCGCAAGGGCCTGGGGGTCACGCTGGTGCTGGCCGTGATCGCCACCAGCGGCAAGATCATCGTTCCGCTGGCCGTGCAGCAGACCATCGACACCGGGATCGCCACCGGCCATCCGGATCTGCCGTACATCACCCGGATGGTCGCGGTGTGCGCCATGGCGGTGCTGCTGACCGCGGCGGCCGCGTACCTGATGAACGTCCGGCTCTACAAGGCGACCGAGTCGTCGCTGGCCACGCTGCGGGTGCGCGGCTTCCGGCACGTGCACGACCTGTCCGTGCTCACCCAGAACACCGAGCGGCGCGGCGCCCTGGTCTCCCGCGTCACCAACGACATCGACCAGATCAGCACGTTCATGCAGTGGGGCGGGCTGATGATCATCATGGCCTTCGGGCAGCTGATCATCGCCTCCGTGCTGATGTTCGTCTACTCCTGGCAGCTCACGCTGCTGGTGTGGGCCTGCTTCGTGCCGTTGATGATCGCGTTGCCGCGCTTCCAGCGCTGGCTGTCGGCCGCCTACACCCGGGTGCGCGAGCGCACCGGCGACATGCTGGCCGCGGTCAGCGAGTCCGTCGTGGGCGCCGCCGTGATCCGCGCCTACGCCACCGAGCGGCGCACCGCCGAGCGCATCGACCAGGCCGTGGACGCCAACAAGGCCGCCCAGGTCAAGGCGCAGACCATCGTCGGGTTCGTGTTCCCGCTGACGGAGATCGTGGCGGCCCTGGCCATCGCCGGGATCGTGCTGCTCGGCGTGCGGCTCGGCCTGTCGGGTGACATCACCGCCGGCCAGCTGGTCGCCTTCCTGTTCCTCATCACCCTGTTCGTGGCGCCGATGCAGACCGCCACCGAAGTGCTCAACGAGGCGCAGAACGCCATCGCGGGCTGGCGGCGGGTGCTCGGCGTCATCGACACGCCCGCCGACGTGGCCGATCCCGGCGACGACGGCACCGCGCCGCCGCGCGGCCCCATCTCCGTCGCCTTCGAGGACGTCACCTTCGCCTACCCCGGCGGCCCGCCCGTGCTGCGCGAGGTCACCGTGGACATCCCGCCCCGCTCACGCCTCGCCGTCGTCGGTGAGACCGGTTCGGGCAAGACCACCTTCGCCAAGCTGCTCACCCGTCTCATGGACCCGGTCTCGGGCCGCGTCCTCGTCGACGGGCACGACCTGCGCGGCGTCCGCTTCTCCTCGCTGCGCGAGCGCATCGTCATGGTGCCGCAGGACGGCTTCCTGTTCGACGGCACGCTCCAGGAGAACATCCTGTACGGCAAGCCGTCGGCCACCCGTGAGGAGATCACGCTCGCCCTCACCGAGCTGGGCCTGGCCGACTGGCTGGAAGGCCTGCCCGCCGGCCTCGACACCCCGGTCGGCCAGCGCGGCGAGTCGCTGTCGGCGGGCGAGCGCCAGCTCGTCGCGCTGGCCCGCGCCTACCTGGCCGACCCCGACCTGCTGCTGCTCGACGAGGCGACCTCGGCCGTCGACCCGGCCACCGAGGTGCGGCTGGCCCGGGCCCTGGAAGGCGTCACCCGCGGACGCACCGCCGTCACCATCGCGCACCGCCTGTCCACCGCCGAGAACGCCGACGAGGTCCTCGTCTTCGACGGCGGCCGGCTCGTCCAGCGGGGCCCGCACGCGGAACTGGTGGGCGAGCCCGGCGTGTACGCCGACCTGCACGCCTCCTGGATCTCCGCCGCCCGCTCCTGACCGGCTCACGACGCCGCGAAGGTTACCGTCGTCCCGCCGGGACCCGAGACGATCGTGAGCTGCTCGCACAGGAGCCGCGTGAGCCACAGGCCGCGCCCGCCCGCCTCGAACGCGGCGGGCGGGGGCGAGGCGGTGGACCAGCCCGGCGGCAGGCCGGGGCCGTCGTCGGCGACCTCGCACCACAGCCGCCCGTGCTGCCACCACAGGCGCAGCCGCCCGCCGCCCCCGCCGTGCAGGACCGCGTTCGTGGTCACCTCGTTGACCGCCACCACGAAGTCCTCCAGCCGCCGGCCCGCCAGCCCCTCCTGGGCTGCGCGGGCCGTGACCATCTTGCGCAGCAGCGTGATCCGGCCGCGCGCGAAAGTCTGCGAGAGTATCTGCCTACACATCACCGGCCGGGCGCACGCCGAGGGCGTCGCCCGCCTTCAGCAGGCGCAGCAGCCGCGCCAGCGGGCTGCCGCACGCCACCACCGTCCGCCCCGGCCGCCTGGCCAGGGCCATCGCCACCAGCAGCTGCGCCGAGCCCGCGTCGATGAAGTCCAGCTCCGTGGCGTCGATCACGACCTCGTCCCGCTCCGCCCGCAGCGGCGCCAGGATCGAGGCGAACGCCTGGCGGTTCGTCAGGTCGACGTCGCCCCGCAGCCGCAGCCCCGGCGGCGACGACGTGGCGGCGTACCGCAGCAGCGCCTGCTCCGGCGAGATCGGGTGCACGCCCGTCACCCTGTCGAGCGCCTCACAGGGGAACAGCGCCCGGTCGTACTGGCAGACGGCCGCCAGCCCGCACCGCCCGAACAGCGCGTTCACCGCCGACTCGGACGCCACCTGCCCCGGCGGGTCGTGCACTCCCCACGAGGCGTCGACCAGCGCGTACAGCCCCCGGTAGCCCTGGGCGAGAGCCCGCTCCCCGGCGGCCTCCAGCCGGTCGAGCGCCCGGCAGGGATCCGGCCGGCCGCCGGTCAGACGCGTGCCGGCGATCTCGATCCGCCCGGCCGACTCCGCCTCGCGGAACCCCGGCACCAGCGGCGTCAGCCACGCCCGCGTGCGGTCGGGGGAGTCGGCGTGCGTGATGATCAGCACCTTGGTGCGGCGGCGCAGCCCGTTGAGCGTGAACAGCCGGGTCGCGGCCCGCCGCTCCCGGTCGCCGAGGAACGGCAGGCATACGTGATCGCCCAGGTCGGGGTCGAGGGCGGAGCCGGTGACACGGACCACGATGCGCTCCCTATCGGCGTGGTCTCGAAGATACCGGTCGGAGCGATATCACGCAGTGCGTTCTCCGTAAAACAGTCAGTGACGGACCAAGGAAAGGTGTAGCTTCGACGCGGGCCGCCTTGTCACAGGGCGTGAGGAGCATGGCGTTGGAACTGCTGCAGATGACTCGCCGGAAACACGGCGAGCGGACCGTGGTCAGCCTGGCCGGCGAGGTCGACGCGGACAACGTGTCGGAGGTGCGCACGTGCCTCGCCGAGGCGGTGCGGGCGCACGGCCCGCGCCTGGTCGTCGACCTCAGCAGGCTGACCTTCATCGACACCACGGGCCTGGGCGTGCTGGTGCGCCAGCTCGCCGCCCTGCGCGAACGCGACGGCACCATGGCGCTGGTCGCACCGGACGGCCAGGTCCTGCGCCGGCTCCGCCGCACCAACCTGGCCCCGCTCTTCCCCATCTACGACACCCTCTCCCAGGCCCTCGACTGACCTTCGCGCGCGTCCTGGAGCTCACGGGGAGGGCGCACGGCACGGGGGAGTGCGGGAGCGCGCCGCGGGGCTGGTTGAATGGCGGCATGCCGCTTGATCCCGAGATCGCCGCGAGACTGAAGCGCGACGGCGACGGGCTGGTGCCCGCGATCGTCCAGCAGCACGACACCGGTGAGGTGCTCATGCTCGCCTGGATGGACGACGAGGCGCTGCATCGCACGCTCACCACCGGCAGGGCCACGTACTGGTCCCGCAGCCGCCAGGAATACTGGGTCAAGGGCGACACGTCCGGTCATGTCCAGTACGTGCGAGAGGTCGCGCTCGACTGCGACGGCGACACCTTGCTGGTCCGGGTCGACCAGGTCGGCGCGGCCTGCCACACCGGCGACCGCACCTGCTTCGACGCCGACCGGCTGCAGGCCGTCCAGGGCCCCGCCGCCGCGCCCGCGGAGCGGTAGATGGGCTCCGGGCAGGGCGCGGGCCGGCGGGAGCTGTGGCTGTGGGTGGCGCTCACGGCCGCGGGCTGCCTCCTGGTGCTGCTCGCCGCGGGCCGCCCCTGGGCGGACGGCGTACGGGCGAGCGGCGAGCTGACGGTCCCCACCGGCGGTGACCTGAGCCCGGTGCTGACCCCGCTCGCCCTGGCGGGGCTGGCCGGGGTCGTCGCCGTGCTGGCCACCAAGGGCGCCGGACGGCGCGTCGTCGGCGCCCTGCTGGCGCTGTGCGGCATCGGCGCGGCGGCCGCGGCGTGGGGCGCCACCGGCCGGGCCGGGATCGAGACCTGGCTGCGCGGGCACAACGTGCTCAGCGCGGCGGGCCCGCTGGAGTGGGACGTCGTGACAGCGTGGCCCGCCGCCGCCGGGCTGGGCGCGCTGCTGATGCTGGCCGGCGGGGTCCTCGCCGTCATCCGCGGCGGCAGGTGGGCCGGCATGTCCGACCGGTACGAGCGAGCGGCCGACCGCCCCCGGCCCCAGGCCGACGGTGACAGGGCCCTGTGGGACGCGCTCGACCGCGGGGACGACCCCACCGAATCGCGCTGAGTTCGTTCACGTACGGATGTCTCTCCGGGCCTGTCCGCCCAGGCCGCCGGCGGCATGATGGTGACGCTGCCCGGTCCCGCCGCGACCGCGTCGGCCGGTTACTGAAGTTTTGCAGGCGGATTACAAGTTGTCCGCAAGCTGAACGTTATTGCATGTCGCCCATGGTTTGTCGCTAGGCTGCCGCGCGCACCTCACCACGAACTAACGATATGAGGAGTTAAAGGGACATGAGTTACGGAAACCAGGGCGACGGCGGATATGGCGCCCAGCCGCCCGGTGGCGGTTACGGTCAGCAGCCCCCGAGCGGTGGCGGCTACGGTCAGCAGCCGCCCAGCGGCGGTGGTTACGGTCAGCAGCCGCCCAGCGGTGGCGGCTACGGCCAGCAGCCCCCGAGCGGCGGTGGCTACGGTCAGCAGCCCCCGAGCGGTGGCGGTTACGGCGGTTACGGCGAGCAGCCGCCGAGCGGCGGCGGCTACGGCGGTCCGCCTCCCGGCTACGGCCAGCAGCCCGGCGGATACGGCACCCCGCCGGACAACCACCTGGTCGCCGCCATCCTGACGACCCTGTTCTGCTGCCTGCCCCTGGGCATCGTCTCGATCGTCAAGTCGACGCAGGTCAACCAGAAGTGGCAGATCGGCGACATGCAGGGTGCCATGGCCGCGTCCGAGGAGGCCAAGACCTGGTGGAAGCGGTCGCTGATCGCGGGCATCGCGATGTACGCCCTCATCATCGTGGGCTACATCGTCTTCTTCATGATCATCGCCGCGAGCGTCACGACCACCTATGGCACGTACTAAATAACCATGACCGACGCGAACCTCGATCGGCGCGGCGCTGACCGGCTCAAGGCAGTGCTCGCGCCGCTCGGTGTGGCCGCGGCCGCCGGCGCCGTCTTCGCGGTCGTCGGCACGATCGACCCCAACCAGCCGGGCAACTACCCGACCTGCCCCTTCCTGTGGGCGACGGGCCTCTACTGCCCCGGGTGCGGCACGCTGCGCACCATCCACGCACTCGCCCATCTCGACCCGGTGACGGCGCTCGGCCTGAACCCGCTGGCCCTGGCGATGGTCCCCTTCCTGCTGTTCTGGTGGGGACGGTGGATGGTGAACGCGTGGCGCGGCAGACCGCGGCGCACCACGCTCGCCCACCCCGCTTACCTGTGGGCGTTCCTGGCAATGGTGATTCTTTATTGGGTCGTCCGCAATCTCCCATTCGGGGTGTTCCTGGCTCCCTAGTCAACCCCCCTGTGGCGAGCCGACCTCGCCGGGGCCGATACCATCGCAGAGTACGGGGCCGGGAGCGGACGCCTTGCGAACTACCGGTCTCCACCCCCACTGCCGACCGGAGGGACCCTAAGCGCGTGAGTGAGCGGACGGAAGGACCTAGTGTCCTCGACGACATCCTCGACGGGGTGCGTGCCGATCTCGCCGCACGCCAGCAGACCGTGTCACTCGGCGAGCTCAAGCAGCGCGCCGAGCGGGCGCCGGCCCCCCGCGACGCGCTCGCCGCGCTGGGCGGCGACCGGGTCTCGGTGATCGCCGAGGTGAAGCGTTCCAGCCCGTCCAAGGGTGCGCTGGCCGCGATCGCCGACCCGGCGGCGCTGGCGGCCGACTACGAGGCGGGCGGCGCCCACGTGATCAGCGTGCTGACCGAGCGGCACAAGTTCGGCGGCAGCCTCGACGACCTGGCCGCCGTGCGCGCCCGGGTCGACATCCCCATCCTGCGCAAGGACTTCATCCTCACCTCCTACCAGCTCTGGGAGGCCCGGGCCCACGGCGCCGACCTGGCGCTGCTCATGGTCGTCTGCCTGGAGCAGGAGGCGCTGGTGTCGCTGATCGAGCGCGCCGAGTCCATCGGGCTCACCCCGCTCGTCGAGGTCCACACCGAGGAGGAGCTCGACCGGGCCGTCTCGGCGGGCGCCCGCGTCATCGGGGTCAACGCCCGCAATCTCAAAACTCTCGAAGTCGACCGCGACGTCTTCAGCAAGTTGGGGCCGAAGATCCCCGATAATGTCATCAAGATCGCAGAGTCGGGTGTGCGGGGCCCGCACGACCTGCTCGCCTACGCCAGATGGGGCGCCGACGCGGTGCTGGTGGGAGAGAGCCTGGTCACCGGCAAGGACCCGCGCAAGGCCGTGGAGGCGCTGGTGACCGCAGGCGCCCACCCGGCGACACGCCCGGATCACGGAGCAGAGGGATAGCAGTGGCAAACGAAGGCACGATCCTTACCGCCGCCGATCTCGCCGGCAACGGCGTCCACGGCGACGATCCCGATGTGCACGGCAAGTTCGGCATCTTCGGCGGCCGGTTCGTGCCCGAGGCGCTCATCCCGGCGCTCGACGAGGTCGCCCGCACCTACGCCGAGGCGCGCGCCGACGCGCGGTTCCTGCGCGAGTTCGACCACCTGCTGCGCACGTACGCGGGCCGGCCCACCACGCTCACCGACGTGCGGCGCTTCAGCGAGCAGGCCGGCGGCGCGCGGGTCATACTCAAGCGCGAGGACCTCACCCACACCGGCGCCCACAAGATCAACAACGTTCTGGGCCAGGCCCTGCTCACCAAGCGCCTCGGCAAGAAGCGCGTCATCGCCGAGACCGGAGCGGGCCAGCACGGCGTGGCCACCGCCACCGCCGCCGCGCTTCTCGGCCTCGAGTGCGTGATCTACATGGGCGCGGTCGACTGCGAGCGCCAGGCGCTCAACGTCGCCAGGATGAAGCTGCTCGGCGCCACCGTCGTCCCGGTCCACAACGGCTCCAAGACGCTCAAGGACGCCATCAACGAGGCGTTCCGCGACTGGGTCACCAACGTCGACACCACCCACTACCTGTTCGGCACCGTCGCGGGCCCGCACCCGTTCCCGGAGATCGTGCGCGACTTCGCCCGCATCATCGGCGTCGAGGCCCGCCGCCAGATGCTGGAGCTGACCGGCGCGCTGCCGACCGCGGTGTGCGCCGCCGTCGGCGGCGGCAGCAACGCCATCGGCATCTTCCACGCCTTCGTCGGCGACGAGGGCGTCCAGCTCCACGGCTACGAGGCCGCGGGCCGGGGTCTCGACAGCGGCGAGCACGCCCTGACCCTCACCGCCGGCACGGTCGGCGTGCTCCACGGCTCGCGCACCTACGTGCTGCAGGACGAGGAGGGGCAGACGATCGAGTCCCACTCGATCTCGGCCGGCCTCGACTATCCGGGCGTGGGCCCCGAGCACGCCTGGCTCAAGGACAGCGGCCGGGCCACCTACCACGGCGTCACCGACGACGCGGCCATGGCGGCGTTCTCGCTGCTGGCCAGGACCGAGGGCATCATCCCGGCCATCGAGTCCTCCCACGCGCTCGCGGGCGCGCTGGAGCTCGGCCGGGAGCTGGGCCCCGAGGCGACCATCCTGGTCAACCTCTCGGGGCGCGGCGACAAGGACATGGGCACGGCCATGAAGTACTTCAACCTCTGACGACCAGGACCACCAATGACGACTCTTCAGACGGTGTTCGCCAAGGCCAAGGCGGACAACAGGGCCGCCCTCGTCGCCTACCTGCCCGCGGGCTTCCCGACCAAGGACGGCGCCGTCGCCGCCGCCGCGGCCCTGGTCGAGGCCGGCTGCGACGTCATCGAGATCGGCCTGCCCTACTCCGACCCGCTGATGGACGGTCCGACCATCCAGGACGCGGTGCACCGCGCCCTGGTCAACGGCACCCGCATCGCCGACGTCCTGCGCACCGTCGAGGGCGTGGCGGCCACCGGCGCGGCCACGCTCGTGATGACGTACTGGAACCCGATCGACCGCTACGGCGCCGACCGGTTCGCCCGCGACCTGGCCAACGCCGGCGGCGTCGGCACCATCACGCCCGACCTGACCCCCGAGGAGTCGGGGCCGTGGCGCGAGGCGTCCGCCGACGCAGGCATCGACACCGTGTTCCTGGTCGCGCCCAGCTCGACCGACGAGCGCATCGCGGCGGTCGCCGCCTGCTGCACCGGGTTCGTCTACGCCGCCTCGCTCATGGGCGTCACGGGCGCCAGGGAGTCGGTCAACGTCGCCGCCGAGGGCCTCGTGGAGCGCACCCGCGCCCACACCGACCTGCCCGTGTGCGTCGGCCTCGGCGTCGGCACCGGCGCGCAGGCGGCCGAGGTCGCCCGCTACGCCGACGGCGTCATCGTCGGTTCCGCCTTCATCCGCCGCCTCCTGGACGCGCCCGACGAGGCCGCGGGCCGCGCCTCGATCCAGAAGCTGGCCCGTGACATGGCCGAGGGAGTCCGCGCCCGCGGCTGACCCGGCCCGCGAGCCCCCCGGGAGCTCCCGGGGGGCTTCACCTTGTCACGCGCCTTGTCACGCGCCTTGTCCCGTGCGACCTGCGGCAATCGGCGCTTAGCCGAGTCTTATCGGCAGCGTGATCAGATAGATCCAAGGTACTGTGCGCTTTCCCGGTACACAGCGGAAGAGGAGATGGCCCGTGAACGCGTCGGAGGCGTCACGCAACGCCAGATCAGCGATACCCTGGGTGACGACCGCCGCCCGGCTGGTCCTCGGCGGGGTGCTGATCGTGGCCGGTGGGCTCAAGATAGGCAACCCGTCCGAGTCGGTCGTGGCGGTCAGAGCGTACGAGCTGCTGCCCGACGCGGTGGCCACGACGGTCGGCTACGGCCTGCCGATCGTGGAGATCGTGGTCGGCGTGCTGCTGATCATCGGGCTCATGACCAGGGTGGCCGCCGTGGTCGCCGCGCTGCTCATGCTGGCCTTCGTCTTCGGCATAGCCTGGGCGTGGGCCCACGGGCTGCGCATCGACTGCGGCTGCTTCGGCGGCGGCGGTCAGCTCGGGGCCGGGCAGGAGCCGACGTACCTCATCGACATCCTGCGCGACTTCGGCTTCGTGCTGCTGGGCGTCTGGATCGTGCGATTCCCGCCCGGGCGCGTCGCGCTCGACCGGCCGCTGGGCCTGGCGGGGCTGGAGCATCCGATCGGAGAAGAGGAGAACGGCGATGGGCAAGGGCGACCGGGCGAAGTCGGCGCGTGAGAAGATCGAGCAGCAGCGCGCAGCCGACCGCGTGCGGGAGCGGCGCAAGAAGCTCGTCACCTACGTGACGGCCGGCGTGGTCGCGCTGGCCGCCGTCGGCGCCGGGTGGTGGTACGCGGCCAGCAGGTCGCAGTCCGAGCAGGCCGGCGAGGCGCTGGCGCCGATCACCGTGAACGCCGAGGGCGCCGTGGTGATGGCTAAGGAGGGCGTGACCCAGCCGGTGATCGACATCTACGAGGACTTCCAGTGTCCCGCCTGCCGCGAGCTGGAGCGGGTCAGCGGCGCCACGTTCAAGAACCTCGCCGCCGAGGGCCTGGCCAAGGTCGTCTACCACCCGATCACGATCTTCTCCCAGGAGCCGACCAAGTCCAACTCGGTGCGGGCCGGGGCCGCCTCCCGCTGCGTGCCCGACGGCCCGCAGTGGATGGCCTTCCACGACACGCTCTTCGAGCACCAGCCCAGCGAGGTGGGTGAGGGCTTCAAGCTCGACGAGATGGTCGAGTGGGGCAAGGACGCCGGCATCACCGACCCCGCCTTCGAGACCTGTGTCACGTCCCAGACCTACGCCAAGGCCCAGCTCGACTACAGCAAGAAGATCGGCGACGAGCAGAAGATCCAGGGCACCCCGACGGTGAAGCTCAACGGCACCGAGCTCGACAGCAGTGTCGCGTTCTCGCCTCAGGAGCTGCGCGAAACCGTCACCGAGGCCGCCAAGTAGCGCGGCGTCCGCTACCCTCACCTGACATGCTCCTAGCCTCGATTCCCAGCCCCTCCCAGGGGGTCTGGTATCTCGGAATCATCCCGATCAGGGCCTACGCGCTCTGCATCGTGCTCGGCGTGGTCGTCGCCGTCTGGCTGGGCGAGCGCCGCTGGCGCGCTCGCGGCGGCGAGAAGGGCACGATCATCGACATCGCCGTGCCGGCGGTGATCTTCGGCCTGATCGGCGGCCGCCTCTACCACGTCATCACCGACTGGCAGACCTACTTCGGCAGCCGCGCGATCAAGGAGCCCATCCAGGCCCTGTTCATCTGGGAGGGCGGGCTCGGCATCTGGGGCGCGGTCGCGCTGGGCGCCGTCGGCGTCTGGCTGGCGTGCCGCCGGCGCGGCCTGTCGCTGAGCGCCGTCGCCGACACGGTCGCGCCAGGCATCGCCTTCGCCCAGGCGATCGGCCGCTGGGGCAACTGGTTCAACCAGGAGCTGTACGGCTCGCCGACGACGCTGCCATGGGGCCTGGAGATCGACATGCAGCACGGCGGCGAGCCCGGCGTGCTCTACCACCCGACGTTCCTGTACGAGTCGCTGTGGAACGTCGCGCTCGGCTTCGCCCTGATCTACGCGGGCAAGCGGTTCTCGCTGCGCCACGGGCGGCTGTTCGCCCTCTACGTCGCCGGTTACACGCTGGGCAGGTTCTGGATCGAAGGGCTGCGCATCGACCCGGTCGGCGGCGTCGACCACGCCGTCGAGTTCCTCGGCCTGCGCATCAACCAGTTCACCGCCATCGCGCTGTTCGTCGGCGCCCTCGTCTACTTCTGGGTGACCAGGAACAAGACCTCCGAGGAGGTCGTCGTCGCGCGGCCGGACGCCACTGCGGACGCCACTGCCGACTCCACTGCGGACGCCACTGCGGACGACGACGCCGATCCGGCGCACCGGCCCGATCAGGCCGACCCCGACGACGACCCCGCCACCGAGGAGGCCTCCGGCGCGGACCGGGCTCCCGGACAGGACTCCGAAGCCGTACCCGAGGAGAAGAACAGCCGATGAGCGAGCGCGCGGAGGCTCACCACCAGCACCGCGACGTCGCCGGAGGCTGGCTGCGGCCGTCCGTGTTCGGCGCCATGGACGGCCTGGTGTCCAACTTCGCGCTCATCGCCGGGGTCGCGGGCGGCACCGGCGACCCCGGGATCATCGCGCTCGCGGGCGTCGCCGGGCTGGCGGCGGGCGCGTTCTCCATGGCGGGCGGCGAGTACGTCTCGGTCGCCAGCCAGCGGGAGCTGGCCCTGCGGGAGATCAAGGTGGAGGCGCGCGAGCTCGCCCACCACCCCGACGAGGAGCTGGAGGAGCTGGCCCGGTCCTTCACCGACCGGGGCGTCGATCCCGCGCTCGCCGCCGAGGTGGCCAGGCAGCTCTCCCGCGACCCCGAGCAGGCGCTGGAGCTCCACACCCGCAACGAGCTGGGCATGACTCCCGGTGACCTGCCCAAGCCCAAGGTGGCGGCCGTCTCGTCGTTCCTGTCGTTCGGCCTGGGAGCCGCCCTGCCGCTGCTGCCCTACCTGTTCGGCGCCGTGGAGCTGTGGGTGTCGGCGGTGGTGTCGTGCCTGGCCCTGTTCGGCGCGGGCGCGATCGTGTCCGCCGTGACGGCCCGCAGCTGGTGGTACTCAGGGTTGCGGCAGCTCGTCGTCGGCAGCGTCGCCGCCGCGCTGACGTTCGCCCTCGGCCACGCCATCGAAGGCGCGACGCTGTGACCGGCCCGCAGCGCAGCCGCAGGCGCCGCCGGACCCGGCCGCCCCGGTCCGACTGGCAGTTCCCGCTCCTCACCGACTGGGGGGTCCGGCCCGAGCGGCAGAAGCTCCTCGTCATCGTCACCTCGTCGATCGCCGTCCTCGCCGCCGCGGTCGCGCTCGTCGTCGTGGTGGCCTCACTCGGCTCCTACACGCCCGAGAGCCGGACCGGGGCCGCCATCGCGCAGACGAGTTCCGCGCTGCCGCAGACCTTCCACGGGTGGGCCTCGCCCAAGCTGTTCGAGCCGATCTCCGACCGCGCCGAGGACGCCGAGCCGCTCACCGCGAAGGAGGTCTTCGCCCAGAAGACGCTCACCGGGGAGAAGAAGCTCAGGCTCCGGCTGGTCGCCAGCAAGATCGAGGCCGACTGCTCGGCCGCCCTGTGGGGGGAGGCGCTGATCGAGCAGGTGTCCGCCGCCGAGTGCAGCCAGGCCGCCCGCGGCCTCTACACCAGCGCCGACGGCCGCTACGTCGGCCAGTACACCCTGCTCAACCTGCGCGACGGGCAGGCCGCGGCCGAGCTGGTCGAGTCGCTCAAGACCCTCTACCGGGGAGGCTGGACGCTCCCCCTGGAGAGCGCCAAGGCGGCCTTCCCCGGCAGCGGCTACACCGAGGCGGGCGGCTACGCCCTCGGCCACTACGTCGGGCTGGTGTGGATCGGCCGGGCCGACGGCGCCGAGCCCACGGCCAAGGACGACTACGTGTCGCTGGCCCTGACCCTGCGCGGCGCCGAGAAGCCTGTCTACCAGCGCGTCGTGGCGATCACCGGGCCGGGGTCCTGATGGTGTACGCTCCCACGCGCTCGTCCGGTTACCGAGGAGGCCGCTCGTCCGCAGCGGCAGGTTGTTGGCGTCACAGGGGGACTAGATGCCGGTCCGACTCGTCATCGCGCTGGTGTCGGCCGCGCTCGCCGTCGTCGCGGCGGGCGCGTGGCTGTGGCTGGGACGGGACGCGCCCCGGCCCGCCGCGCTGCGCACCCAGCCCACGTCCGCCCTGTACGCGCTCGTCGACACCCGCCAGGCCGACACCCGTCCGCTGACGGCGGCCGAGGTCTTCACCGGCGCCACGCAGACCCTCGGAGCGCTGCGGCGCGAGGCCGTCGAGGAGCTCGACGACTGCGCGGACGCGCTGTGGGGGGTCGAGGCCGACGGGTGCACGCAGGCGCTGCGTGCCACGTACCGGGGGGAGGGGATGGCGGGGCAGTTCGTCATCTTCAACCTCCCGGACGGGCGGGCCGCCGACGCGCTGGTGTCCGCCCTGCGCACGGACGGGTTCGTCCGGCAGGCGCTCCCGTTCGACCCGGCCCGCAGCCGTGCCGAGGTCCGCGCGCTGGGGCACTACGTGACGGTCAGCTGGGCGGGTGTCCTGGAGGGCGCCGCGGAGGGCGATCTCGTGCAGCCTCTGATCGCCCTCGACGGGCTGAGCGCCGTCGTCCAGTCGCGCGTCCTCGACGCCACGTGAGCGGGGTTTCTCTCGACCTGTGCGTGACCAGCCGTAGTGCGTGAAAAGCTTCAAACCCTTTTGGGGAACCCCCTCGGGTGAGGCGCCGTCATGCGTGCCTTACGGCCCGCTGTTCCCGCCGTGGGGATTCGAAACGCCGCTGTCCCCGTCGGCGGGGAGGGAGCGGAGGGTGGTGCCGATGGCGGAGGGGAGGGTGGTGAGGCGGTGGAGTGGGGCGTCCAGGGGGGTGAGGTCGCCGGCCCAGGGGGCCGCCTCGCGGATCAGGGCGCGGGCCTCGTTCTTGGTGAGGGTGACGTCGTGGGTGGCGGCTACCGCGATGAGGGCCTCGCGCCAGGTGTTGGCCAGTTTGGCGTGGCCGCTGTCGAGGATGCGGCGCAGGATCTGGGCCTGCGGGGCCTCGGGGCGGGGGCGGCGGGTCGCGGTGAGCATGGCGCCGGACCCGGTGAAGCTGTAGACGGGGTCGAGCGCTGAGGGGATGTCAAAGGGGCCCGCCAGGTGGACCTCGACGTGCGGGGCACGGGTGGCCAGCAGGAGGCGGGGGAGGGCGGCCTCCAGGCCCGGGGGGACGGCGATCGCGACCCTCTCCACCGAGGCCGCGTACGGTTTGCCCAGCCAGGTCGCCAGCTTGACCCGGGGCTGAGGGAGGGTGGCGGGCCAGTCGCCGACCAGCAGGTCGGCCTCGCCCGCGGACGAGAGGCGGGTGGCGGACTCGGCCATGCTCGCGGGGGTCGGGCGGGGCTCCGCTTGGCCGGGAGCGGGCGCCGGGCCGGACTCGACCGATTGGGGGCCGTGGGTGTAGATGGCGGTGGTGAGCTGGGAGAGGCGGGAGCGCACGGCGGGGGCGGTCTTGGTGGTGGGGCGCAGGATGTAGAGGTCGGCGGCGGAGCCGATCGCCTCTGCCCCGAAATATCTGTTGAAATCTGGGTAAATCGCTTCAAACGCCACGTTCAACGCCGACAGGGCGTTCTGCACCTTCAGCGCCAGCGCCGGGGTCCGCTCGCTCGCCCCGTACGCCAGCAGGACGCGCCCGTTCTCCGTCAGGCCCTCCAGCGCGCGGGCCACGAACAGGCCGACGCCCTCCGGGGTGTACGGGGGGTCGGTGACGGCCAGGTCGTGGTCGCGGGCCGACGCGGGCAGGCCCAGCCGCAGGTCGGCCCAGCGGGTGTGGATCCCCAGCCGCTGCTCGTCGATGTAGGCCAGGATGCGGTCGTCGACGTCCACCACGGTCACGTCGGTCTCCGGATGCACCAGCTTGACCGCGACCGAGGTCAGGTCATGGTCGCCGACACACAGCAGTCGCGCGCCCGGGAGCCAGAAACGGGCCCCGAGCAGCAGCGCCCGGCGCAGGACCGTCTCGGGCGTGGCCGGCACGTGGTCGAGCGCGTGGCGGGGCCGCGGCGCCTTGGCCACCAGCTCGCGCAGCCGCTCCAGTGCGGGCTCGTAGTGCGCGACCAGGTGCTGGACCGGGTCCTCCGGAGGCGGCGCGAGCGCCAGCAGGTCCTGGAAGTCCTGCCAGTGCGCCGGCGGCAGCCGGAACCGGTCTCCCTCCCGCTCCGTCCGCAGCTCGCGCAGCAGCTCCTCGACGGTGCGCCGGGACGTCGCGGTCTCCCTGACCAGGTCGGCCAGGGACCACCAGCGGCCGTCGCAGAGCAGGGTCAGCGCGTGCCTGAGCCGCCTGCTGTCCACCCCTGCCGCGCCGAGCAGGCGCTCCACCCCGTCACGCTCCATACGGCCACCCTATCGATCCGCCGCGCCAAGATCCGAGCCGCTGACCTCGGATAAGTGCGACATGTTTCGTAAAACGGACGCGATGGGCACCATTCCGGCAGCGTGCGGTAACCTCTACACACGATATGCAGCAGGGCCAACGTCGTCCCCGCCTGTAAGCAGTTCAAGACAGACGATGACGACGGGAGGGATGCAATGCCTGCTGCCCACCTCGGGTTCCCCGAGCCCCAGGGCCTCTACCACCCCGCCAACGAGCATGACGCCTGTGGTGTCGCCATGGTCGCCGACGTCGCAGGACGCCGGGGGCACGGGATCGTGGTCAAGGCGCTGACGGCGCTGTGCAATCTGGATCATCGGGGGGCCAAGGGTAGCGAGCCGGACACCGGCGACGGAGCCGGGATCCTCACCCAGATCCCCGACGCTTTCTACCGCGCGACCACCGGCTTCCCGCTGCCCCCCGCCGGGCAGTACGCCACCGGCATCGCGTTCCTGCCCATCGACGAGCAGGCGCGGGCCATCGCCACCGGCATGATCGAGGAGATCGCCGCCGAGGAGGGCCTCACCGTCCTCGGGTGGCGCGACGTGCCGGTCGACCGCGCGCTGCCCGGGCCGAGCGCCCGCGCGGTCATGCCGTACTTCAAGCAGCTCTTCGTGTCCTCGCCGGGCGGCGAGGCCGGGCTCGGGCTCGACAGGCTCGCGTTCTGCCTGCGCAAGCGGGCCGAGCACGAGGTGGACGTCTACTTCCCGTCCCTGTCGGCGCGTACGGTCGTCTACAAGGGCATGCTCACCCCCGAGCAGGTCGAGCCGTTCTTCCCCGACCTGTCCGACGAGCGTTACGAGAGCGCGATCGCGCTGGTCCACTCGCGCTTCTCCACCAACACGTTCCCGAGCTGGCCGCTCGCGCATCCGTACCGCTACATCGCGCACAACGGCGAGATCAACACCGTCAAGGGCAACCGCAACTGGATGCGCGCCCGCGAGGCCATGCTCCGGTCGGACCTGATCCCGGGCGACCTGGCACGGCTCTTCCCGATCTGCGACCCCGACGCGAGCGACACCGCCTCCTTCGACGAGGTGCTGGAGCTGCTCCACATCGGCGGCCGGAGCCTGCCGCACGCGGTGCTCATGATGATCCCTGAGGCGTGGGAGAACCACACCGAGATGGATCCCGCGCGCCGCGCCTTCTACGAGTTCCACTCCTCCCTGATGGAGGCGTGGGACGGCCCGGCGTCGATCACGTTCACCGACGGCACGCTCGCCGGCGCCGTGCTCGACCGCAACGGCCTGCGCCCCGGCCGCTTCTGGGTGACGGCCGACGGGCTCGTCGTGCTCGCCTCCGAGGCGGGGGTCCTCGACTTCGAGCCCGGGGACGTGGTCCGCAAGGGCCGCCTGCAGCCCGGCCGGATGTTCCTCATCGACACCGCCCGCGGCAAGATCATCGAGGACGACGAGATCAAGGCCGAGCTCGCCGCCGCGCTCCCGTACGAGGACTGGCTGCACGCGGGGCTGGTCAGGTTCGAGGAGCTGCCCGCGCGCGAGCGCTGGGTCGTGTCGGAGACGCGCGAGGTCGACAGCCCCAGCCACGAGGCGCTCGTCAAGCGGCAGCAGACCTTCGGCTACACCGAGGAGGAGCTGCGCGTCATCCTCACCCCGATGGCCCGCACCGGCATCGAGCCGATCGGCTCCATGGGCACCGACACCCCGGTCGCGGTGCTCAGCGAGAAGCCCAGGCTGCTGTTCGACTACTTCAGCCAGCTGTTCGCGCAGGTGACGAACCCGCCGCTGGACGCCATCCGCGAGGAGCTGGTGACCAGCCTGGCCAGCACGCTCGGCCCCGAGGGTAACCTGCTCGACCCCGGGCCGACGTCGTGCCGCCAGCTCGTGCTGCCGTACCCGGTGATCGACAACGACGAGCTCGCCAAGATCATCCACATCAACGACGAGCACGACCTGCCGGGCTTCCACCCGCACGTCGTCTCCGGCCTCTACGAGGTCGCGGGCGGCGGCGAGGCCCTGCTGCACCGCCTCGACGAGATCCGGGCCGAGGTCTCTCAGGCCATCGCCGACGGCGCCCGGATCATCGTGCTGTCCGACCGCGGCTCCGGCGAGGCGCTCGCGCCCATCCCGTCGCTGCTGCTCACCGGCGCGGTGCACCACCACCTGATCCAGGAGAAGACCCGCACCAAGATCGGCCTGGTGATCGAGACAGGCGAGGCCCGCGAGTGCCACCACATGGCGCTGCTCATCGGCTACGGCGCCGGCGCGGTCAACCCCTATCTCGCCATCGAGACCGTCGAGGACCTGGTCGACAGCGGAACGCTCAAGGTCGACAAGCGCAAGGCCGTACGCAACCTGATCAAGGCGTACGGCAAGGGCGTCATCAAGGTCATGTCCAAGATGGGCGTGTCGACCGTGGCCTCCTACACCGGCGCGCAGATCTTCGAGGCGCTCGGCCTGAGCCAGGAGGTCATCGACTCCTGCTTCACCGGCACCACCTCGCGGCTCGGCGGCGTCGGCTTCGACGTGCTGGCCAGGGAGGCCGCCGAGCGTCACGCGCACGCGTACCCGAGGGCGGCGAACGCGCACCGCCGGCTCCAGGTCGGCGGCGAGTACCAGTGGCGGCGCGAGGGCGAGCCCCACCTGTTCAACCCCGAGACCGTCTTCAAGCTGCAGCACGCCACCCGGACCCGCCGCTACGAGATCTTCAAGGAGTACACCGGCATGGTGGACTCCCAGGCGGAGCGGCTGATGACCCTGCGCGGCCTGTTCAAGCTGCGCGCGGGCACCCCGATCCCGATCGAGGAGGTCGAGCCCGTCTCGGAGATCGTCAAGCGGTTCTCCACGGGCGCGATGTCGTACGGCTCGATCTCGATGGAGGCGCACGAGACGCTCGCCATCGCGATGAACCGGCTGGGCGGCAAGTCCAACACCGGCGAGGGCGGCGAGGACCCCGAGCGGCTCTACGACCCGGCCCGCCGGTCGGCGATCAAGCAGGTGGCCTCCGGCCGGTTCGGCGTCACCTCCGAGTACCTGGTGAACGCCGACGACCTGCAGATCAAGATGGCCCAGGGCGCCAAGCCCGGCGAGGGCGGCCAGCTGCCCGGCCACAAGGTCTACCCGTGGATCGCCAAGACGCGCCACTCCACGCCTGGCGTCGGCCTCATCTCGCCGCCGCCGCACCACGACATCTACTCGATCGAGGACCTCGCGCAGCTCATCCACGACCTGAAGAACGCCAACCCGGCGTCCAGGGTCCACGTGAAGCTGGTGGCCGAGGTCGGCGTCGGCACGGTCGCGGCCGGGGTGTCGAAGGCGCACGCCGACGTGGTGCTGATCTCCGGCCACGACGGCGGCACCGGCGCGTCCCCGCTGACCAGCCTCAAGCACGCGGGCGCGCCGTGGGAGCTGGGCCTGGCAGAGACGCAGCAGACGCTGCTGCTCAACAACCTGCGCGACCGCATCGTGGTGCAGGTCGACGGCCAGCTCAAGACCGGCCGCGACGTGGTCATCGCCGCCCTGCTGGGCGCCGAGGAGTACGGTTTCGCCACCGCGCCCCTCGTGGTCAGCGGCTGCGTGATGATGCGGGTCTGCCACCTCGACACCTGCCCGGTGGGCGTGGCCACGCAGAACCCCGAGCTGCGCAGGCGGTTCAGCGGCAAGCCCGAGTTCGTGGTCAACTTCTTCGAGTTCATCGCCGAGGAGATCCGCGAGTACCTCGCCGAGCTGGGCTTCCGCTCGCTCGACGAGGCCATCGGACACGTCGAGATGCTCGACACCACGGCGGCAGAGGACCACTGGAAGGCGAGCGGGCTCGACCTGTCGCCGATCCTGCACCGGCCCGACCTGCCCGCGAGCACCGCGCTGCGCCGGGTCACCGGCCAGGACCACGGCCTCGACCACGCGCTGGACAACACGCTCATCCAGCTCGCCGAGGGCGCGCTCCGCGACGGCACCCCGGTCACGCTCGACCTGCCGATCCGCAACGTGAACCGCACGGTCGGCACCATGCTGGGCTATGAGGTCACCAAGCGTCACGGCGGCGAGGGCCTGCCCGACAACACGATCGACATCTCCTTCACCGGCTCGGCGGGCAACTCGTTCGGCGCGTTCGTGCCCCGCGGCATCACGCTGCGGCTCACCGGCGACGCCAACGACTACCTCGGCAAGGGCCTGTCCGGCGGTCGCGTCACGCTGCGCCCGCACGAGGAGGCGCCGCTCGACGGTCACATCATTTCCGGAAATGTCGCCCTGTACGGTGCCACGTCCGGAGAAGTGTTCATCCGGGGCGTCGTCGGTGAGCGGTTCTGCGTGCGCAACTCCGGCGCGACCGCCGTCGTCGAAGGCGTCGGCGACCACGGCTGCGAGTACATGACCGGCGGCAGGGTGGTCGTGCTCGGCCCCACCGGGCGCAACTTCGCGGCCGGCATGTCCGGCGGCGTCGCCTACCTGCTCGACCTCAAGGCCGAGCGGGTCAACCGCGAGATGGTCGCCATCGAGGCGCTCACCGGCGAGGACGCCGAGTTCCTCAAGGAGACCGTCGAGAAGCACTTCGCCGAGACCGGCTCCCCGGCGGCCAAGCAGCTGCTGGCCGACTGGGACTCCGCGCTCACCCGGTTCGGCAAGATCATGCCGACCGACTACCGGCGGGTCCTGGAGGCCGCGGAGGCCGCCCGCATCGAAGGCAGGGACATCGACGAGGCCGTCATGGCGGCTGCGGTTCAGGGATAGGGAGGCGTACCGATGGCTGACCCCAAGGGGTTCCTCACGCACGAGCGGGAGCTGCCGGCGCGCCGCCCCGTCGACGTCCGCATCGGCGACTGGCAGGAGGTCTATCAGGACTTCCCGTCCGGCAAGCTGACCAAGCAGGCGGCCCGCTGCATGGACTGCGGCATCCCGTTCTGCCACAACGGCTGCCCGCTGGGCAACCTCATCCCGGAGTGGAACGACCTCGTCCACCGCACCGACTGGCGCGAGGCGATCGAGCGGCTGCACGCCACCAACAACTTCCCGGAGTTCACCGGCAGGCTCTGCCCGGCTCCGTGCGAGGCGGCGTGCGTGCTCGGCATCAACGCCGACCCGGTGGCGATCAAGCGGGTCGAGGTCGAGATCATCGACCGGGCGTTCGCCGAGGGCTGGGTCACCCCGCAGCCGCCGCAGCGCAAGACCGGCAAGCGGGTGGCCGTGGTCGGCTCCGGCCCGGCCGGGCTGGCCGCCGCCCAGCAGCTCACCCGCGCCGGTCACGACGTGGTGGTGTACGAGCGGGCCGACCGCGTCGGCGGGCTGCTGCGCTACGGCATCCCCGAGTTCAAGATGGAGAAGCGCCACATCGACCGCCGCCTGGCGCAGATGCGGGCCGAGGGCACCGAGTTCCGCACCGGCGTCAACGTCGGCCTCGACGTCACCGCCGCCGAACTGCGCGAGCAGTACGACGCGGTGGTGCTGTCCGGCGGCGCGACCGCGTGGCGCGACCTGCCGGTGGCGGGCCGCGAGCTCAAGGGCGTCCATCAGGCGATGGAGTATCTGCCGCTGTCCAACAAGGTGCAGGAGGGCGACTTCGCGGTCTCCCCGATCTCCGCCGAGGGCAAGCACGTCGTGGTCATCGGCGGCGGCGACACCGGCGCCGACTGCATCGGCACCGCCATCCGGCAGGGCGCCGCGTCCGTCACCCAGCTGGAGATCATGCCGCGGCCGCCCGAGACCCGGGCCCCCGGGCAGCCGTGGCCGACCTTCCCGATCCTGTTCAAGATGGAGAGCGCCCACGAGGAGCTCGCCGAGCAGGGCGGGCAGCGGGTGTATGCGGTCTCCACCACGGAGTTCGTCGGCGACGCCGACGGCAACGTGAAGGCGCTGCGCCTGGTGGAGGTCGAGGGCCCGCAGTCGGGCTTCAAGCCGATTCCCGGCACCGAGCGGGAGATCCCGGCCGAGCTGGTCACGCTCTCCATGGGCTTCGTCGGCCCGGAGCGGGGCCCGCTGCTGCGGGACCTGGCCGAGCTGGGCGGCGACGGCTTCTACGACGCCCGGGGCAACGTCGCGCGCGACAAGACCTACATGTCCAAGGTCGACGGCGTGTTCGTGGCCGGCGACATGGGCCGCGGCCAGTCGCTCATCGTCTGGGCCATCGCCGAGGGCCGCGCCGCCGCCAGCGGCGTCGACCGGTTCCTGACCGGTGACACGGCGCTGCCCTACCCGATCCTGCCGACGGCCCGTCCGCTGGTCTGACCTGCGCTGGAACGAAACGCCCGCCCGGCCCCTTCCCGGGCGGGCGTTTCGCGTCCCGGCTCGCCCCCGTATCCGGCGGGTTGCATCAGTTGCCGCAGGTCGGGAAGATGCACATTCTGGAGAAGTACGGATGATAGGGGAGAAATGAGGCGTGTTGCCCCGGTCCTCGCGGCGCTGTCGGCGACAGCCGCGCTGACCGCCTGCTCCCCGGTCACCCCCGCGGCCGCGGCCGCCGCCGACTACCTCGTCTTCTACGCCGACGGCCGCCGGGCCGACGCGCTCACCGCCGTGCGGAAGGCCGACGGCACCGTCACCCACACCGAGACCAAGCTCGGCTACCTGATCGCCCAGGGCTCCGGCGAGCGCTTCGCCGAGACCGTCGGCGCCGACCCCGCCGTCGTCGGCGTCTCCGGCGACAGGGCCATCGGCCGCACCTCCGCGACCGCCGCCAGGGCGTTCCCCGACGGGTCGGCCTTCGGCGAGAAGGGCTCCGCCGAGAAAAGCGACCCGCTCAGCGGCCTCCAGTGGGACATGCGGCTGATCGGCGCCGACCGCGCCAACGAGAAGGCGCCCGGCACGAAGAAGGTCCTCGTCGGCGTCATCGACACCGGCATCGACGGCAACCACCCCGACATCGCGCCCAACTTCAACCGCGGGCTCAGCCGCAACTTCGTCACCGACCGGCCCAAGGACGAGAACGGCGAGAACCTCGACGGCCCCTGCGAGGCCGCGGACTGCAAGGACCCCGTCGACCAGGACGACGAAGGCCACGGGACGCACGTCGCCAGCACCATCGCCGCGCCCATCAACGGCATCGGCATCGCCGGAGTGGCCCCTGGGGTGCAGCTCGTCAACATCCGGGCCGGCCAGGACTCCGGCTTCTTCTTCCTCAAGGCCAGCCTCGACGCCCTCACCTACGCCGGCGACATCGGCGTCGACGTGGTCAACATGAGCTACTACGTCGACCCGTGGCTGTTCAACTGCCGGGCGAACCCGTCCGACAGCAAGAAGGAGCAGCTCGAACAGCGCGCCATCATCACCGGCATGCAGCGCGCCCTCGACTACGCCAGGAAGAAGGGCGTCACCCTCGTCTCCGCGCTCGGCAACGGCGCCACCGACCTCGGCCGGCCGAAGGTCGACAACGACAGCCCCGGCTACCCGCGCGGCGATGAGAAGATCCGCCGGATCGACAACAGCTGCCTCAACGTCCCCGCCGAGTCGGAAGGCGTCATCTCGGTCGCCTCGGTCGGCCCGTCCGGCCGCAAGGCCATCTACAGCGACTACGGGACGGAACAGGCGGACGTCGCCGCGCCCGGCGGCGACGCGCTCGACGGCAAGGGCGCCTCCCCGACCCGCTCCATCCTCGCCGCCGCCCCCGAGAAGGCGCTGCGCGCCAAGGGCCGCATCGGCGCCGACGGCAAGCCCAAGGGCCAGGACGTCGTACGCGACTGCGCCCGCGGCACCTGCGCCTACTACCAGTATCTCGACGGCACCTCCATGGCCGCCCCGCACGCCACCGGCGTGGCCGCCATCATCATCAGCCGCTTCGGCGAGCCGGGGCCGGGCGGCGTCACCCTCGCGCCGGACACCGTCGAGGAGTACCTGTACAAGACCGCGACGCCGACGGCGTGCCCGGTCCCGCGCGCGTACGTCTACGACGTGTACGGGGAGAAGACCACCCATGTGTGCGAGGGCGGCCCGGACAAGAACGGCTTCTACGGCCACGGCATCGTCAACGCCCTGGAGGCGGCCACCTTCGAACCATGACGGCGACACGTGCACGTGGCGCGCTCGCCGGTCGCCGTTGCCGTGCTGTTCTCCCGCGCGCGGTACGTTCTGCGTCGTCCTTGACTGCCAAGTGGTCTGTACCAATTAAGGTAGGACTCGTGACACGTCGCGCGAAAATCGTCTGCACTCTAGGCCCAGCCACGTCCTCACCCGAACGCCTGCGCGATCTCATCGCCGCGGGCATGGACGTCGCACGGTTCAACCTCAGCCATGGCGACCATGACATGCACAGAGAGGTCTTCGATCGCGTCAGGGAGGTGGCGGCCGACCTCGGCCGCGGTGTAGGCGTTCTCGCCGACCTGCAGGGCCCCAAGATCCGCGTCGGCCGCTTCGAGGAGGGGCCGGTCCGGCTCGGCTTCGGCGACGTCTTCTCCATCACCGCCGAAGACGTCCCCGGCGACCGCGAGCAGGTCTCCACCACCTACAAGGGTCTCGCCAAGGACGTGCGCCCCGGCGACACCATCCTCGTCGACGACGGCCGGCTCGTGCTCGAGGTCACCCGCGTCGACGGCGACCGGGTCGTCACCCGCGTCGTCATCGGCGGCATGATCTCCGACAACAAGGGTCTCAACCTGCCCGGCGTCAACGTCAGCGCCCCCGCGCTCACCGACAAGGACGAGACCGACCTGCGCTGGGCGCTGCGCACCGGGTTCGACATGATCGCCCTGTCGTTCGTCCGCCGCCCCTCCGACGCCGACGTCGTACGCAACATCATGGAGCAGGAGGCCGTCCGCCTCCCCCTCCTCGCCAAGATCGAGAAGCCGCAGGCGGTCGAGCGCCTCCCCGAGATCGTCGAGGCCTTCGACGGCATCATGGTCGCCCGCGGCGACCTCGGCGTCGAGCTGCCTCTGGAGCAGGTGCCGATCGTGCAGCGGCGCATCATCGAGCTGTGCCGCGAGAAGGCCCGCCCGGTCATCGTCGCCACGCAGATGCTCGACTCGATGATGAGCGCCCCCCGCCCCACCCGCGCCGAGGCCTCCGACGTCGCCTACGCCGTCATGGACGGCGCCGACGCGGTCATGCTGTCGGGCGAGACCTCCGTCGGCAACTACCCGATCGAGTCCGTCTCCACGATGGACCGCATCGCCTGCGCCGCCGAGGCCTCCTCGCTGCACGCCACCCACACCCTGGAGCGCATGCCGGAGACCACCGGCGGCGCCATAGCCCGTGCCGCCGCCGAGGTCGGCGCCATCGTGGGGGCCAAGGCCCTGGTGGCCTTCACCATGTCCGGCGAGACGGCCCGCCGGCTGGCCCGCTACCGCTCGCCGATCCCGCTGCTGGCCTTCACCTCCGCGCCCCACGTCCGCGGCCAGCTCTCGCTCACCTGGGGGGTGGAGACGTTCCAGGTGCCGTTCGTGCACCACACCGACGACATGGTGCGGCAGGTGGAGGCGTCGCTGCTGTCGCTGGGCCGGCTGGAGAAGGGCGACAAAGTGGTCATCGTCGCCGGCTCCCCGCCCGGCACCCCCGGCTCCACCAACGCGCTGCGCGTGCACACGATCGGCTCCGCCGTCTCGCACGCCAGCTGAGGGACCGTCCGTCGGCCGGCTGCTGCCCCCGTGAGGGAGCCGGCCGGACGCTAGTTGGCGTGCAGCGCCTCGTTCAGCTCGATGCCGGTGCCCTGGCGGGTCACCACCTCCACGGCGCCGGTCTCGGAGTTGCGGCGGAACAACAGCCCGTCGCGCCCCGACAGCTCCCTGGCCTTCACCACGCCGCCGTCCGGCAGGCGCACCTTCGTGCCCGCCGTCACGTACAGCCCGGCCTCGACGACGCAGTCGTCACCCAGGGAGATGCCGATGCCCGCGTTCGCGCCGATCAGGCAGCGCTCGCCGACCGAGACGACCTCCTTGCCGCCGCCCGAGAGCGTGCCCATGATGGACGCGCCGCCGCCCAGGTCGGAGCCCTCGCCGAGCACCACGCCCGCCGAGATCCGGCCCTCGACCATGGACGCGCCCAGCGTGCCGGCGTTGAAGTTGACGAACCCCTCGTGCATCACGGTCGTGCCGCTCGCCAGGTGGGCGCCCAGGCGCACCCGGTCGGCGTCGGCGATCCGCACCCCGGACGGCATCACGTAGTCGACCATGCGCGGGAACTTGTCGACCCCGTAGACCGCCACCGGCCCGCTGGCCCGCAGCCGCGCCCGCGTGATCTCGAAGCCGTCCACGGCGCACGGCCCGTGGCTGGTCCACACGACGTTCGCCAGCTTGCCGAACACCCCGTCGAGGCTCAGGCCGTGCGGCCGGACCAGCCGCGCCGACAGCAGGTGGAGCCGCAGGTAGGCGTCGTGGGCGTCGGCCGGCGGCTCGGAGAGCTTGGCGATGCCGGTGCGGACCGCCACCACCTCCACGCCGCGCGCCTGGTCGGGCCCCACCAGCCCGCCCAGCTCGCCGGCCTCCTCGGCGGAGAGCCGCTCGGTGCCCGTCACGGGCGGCTCGCCCAGCTGAGGCTCGGGGAACCAGGTGTCGAGTACGGTGCCGTCAGCGGCTATGGTCGCGAGGCCGATGCCGAAAGCGCCGGTCACGGCAGGATCGATAGCAGTCACATGCCTCAAAATACCGTGACGGTGCTCCTCAGATGGCGCCCAGGTCGGCCGACAGCCAGTGTTCGGGCCGCATCCGGAACGTCACCAGCGCGCCCAGGTCGGACCCCTCCACGTAGCCGGGAACCGCCTCGACCGGCAGGTAGCGCGAGGCGATCCTGGTGAGCTGCTCCAACGTCGTCGGCCCCGACCACACGACCGGCCCCTCGACGGACACGTACCGATAGGTCGGGCTGGTCCGCTGCACCAGCAGCGTGAAGCGGCCCGTCTTCCCGATCAGCGCCGCCTTCCGGGAGTCACGCCCGGTCAGGAACTCGACGTCGCCGCCCGGTTCGTAGTCGTACCAGACGGGCACGCTCAGCGGCCCCCGGTCCGCTCCCGCGTCGACCGCCACACCGGCCACATGCGGCTCCGCCAGGAACTTGGCCCGCTCCGCCACGTTCAACCCCACGGCATCCACCTCCGAAAAGCCACCGTGATCCGTTCATTACCGATCTTCGGTCACCCTATGCCTGCTTTGGAGGCGTACCTTGGAGGCGAAAGGTCACGTGGAGCAGGGGGAGGCGTCTCGACGGGGCGTTCGGGTGTACGACCTGGCCGCCGCAACCGGCCGATCGGAGAGCACGATCAAGGGTCACACGAGGGTGCGTGCGACGGTTTCCGGGGTGCCGGAAGCGGGATTCGAACCCGCACGCCCTTGCGGGCAGACGCTTTTGAGGCGTCAGTGTCTGCCATTCCACCATTCCGGCATATTTCCGGACGTGTCCCGGAAACTTGTGGGGGTTCACCTCTTCAGGGAGACTGTCGAGGATGCCGCCGTGGATCTAATGTACCGGACATCGGTACTCTTCTGCTCGTGAGTACGCAGCGGCGAGTGGTGATCGCGGAAGACGAGGCGCTCATCCGCCTCGATCTCAAGGAGATGCTCCAGGAGGACGGCTACGTCGTCGTGGGGGAGGCCGGCGACGGGGAGCAGGCGATCCGGCTGGCCACCGATCTGCGGCCCGATCTCGTCATCCTGGACGTCAAGATGCCGGTGCTCGACGGCATCTCCGCGGCGGAGCGGATCGTGGCCGAGCGGATCGCGCCATGCCTGATCCTCACCGCGTTCTCCCAGCGTGACCTGGTGGAGCGGGCCAGGGAGGCGGGGGCGATGGCCTATCTGGTCAAGCCGTTCACCAAGGCCGACCTGGTGCCGGCGATCGAGATGGCGGTGAGCCGTCACGAGGAGATGGTGGCGCTGGCCGCCGAGGTGTCGAGCCTGACGGAGCGGCTGGAGACGCGCAAGCTGGTCGAGCGGGCCAAGGGCAGCCTGATGACGCAGCACGGCTGGAGCGAGCCGCAGGCGTTCCGCTGGATCCAGAAGGCGTCCATGGACCGCCGGCTGAGCATGCGCGAGGTCGCCCAGATCGTCATCGAGGACGCGGCCGACCGGGGCTGAGCGCCCCGGCGCGGGTTCACGACGTGGGCAGGCCGCACACGTCGAGCGCGTAGTGGATGAGACGGTCCTGGACGTCCTTCGGCGGGCTGACGATCACGACGCGCTGCTCGCCGCCGTCGACGCTGGCGCGTACGGGGAACAGGAACGCCTTCTTGGCCTCGGCGAAGGCGTGCGGGTCGCACCGCCCGGGGGTGAGCCGGATCTCGGCCGCGATGCTCGGGGCCGCGGCGTCCAGCTCGGCGATCGGGTCGCCCTCGGTGACCGGTGCGGCGATGTAGTGCGTGGTGCCGTCGATGCGGTGCACGGTGACGGCGCCTTCGCCGCGGCGGGTCAGCACGAGGGTGCCGTGCATGGCGTCGCCGACGCGCTTCCACTCGGGGCCGAAGGCGATGTCGGCCGCCAGCTTGATCAGATGCTCCGAACACTCGTCGCGCAGCAGCCGGGTCAGCAGCGGATCGGGGTGGGGGATCTCGAAGACCACCTTGCGCGGCTCCTGCTCCGCGCCGACGCGGACGTGGGCGACGACGGTGGCCGGCTGGACGCCGGGAAGACGGCCTGGCGTGCAGTTGGCTTTCCCGAACGGGATGGGTAAGTCGGTTCTCTCCGTCTTCTTGACCGTGATTTCCACGTTTTGTGGGGCCAATGTGGTGAATGATGGCGTCACCAGTTGAACGTCGGTGAAGTGCACCGGAGTCTCGGAGGTGTTCCGCACGGCCACCTGCATCCTGTGCGCGGGCTCGTCCGAGCGCCACTGCGCGAGCGAGACCGATACGCCCGGCGGCGGTGCGGCGTCGGGCGGTGGCACGCTGTCACCGCCGCAACCTGCGAGGAGGGCCATCAGGGGGAGGAGTGCCGTTATCCGCTTCACCGACGCAGATTAAGCACCTGCCGATCACGCGCGTAAGTTGAGGACTGATTACGACTCCGCATCCAAGTGCCGACAGTTACCCCGCTGCCCTGGCATCACCATGCAGGCATTTTGTACGTTTCCGTCATTCGATCGGGAACGCTCGGCGTGCTGACGGATCCCGGCCTGGAATGAAGGAGATTACTTCATGGTCCGCATTGCTCCCGTGGGACGGGTGCTGGCTGTCGTGGCTGCCACCAGCCTCGCCCTGACAGCTTGCGGTGGTGGCAGCGACACCGCCTCGCAATCCACACCTTCGTCGGCTGCGCCATCCTCCGCGGCCCCCGCGGCAGAGGGCGACGGCACGCTTACCCTGGGCACGCTGCTGCCTCAGACGGGGTCGCTCGCGTTCCTCGGCCCGCCCGAGTTCGCGGGCGTCGACCTGGCCGTCAAGGAGATCAACGAGGCCGGCGGCGTGCTCGGCAAGGACGTCGTCAAGATCCACACCGACTCCGGCGACACGACCACCAACATCGCCTCCCAGTCGGTCGACAACCTGCTGGCGCAGAAGGCCGACGCCATCATCGGCGCCGCCTCCTCGTCGGTCTCGGAGACGGTGATCGACAAGATCACCGGCGCGGGCGTCATCCAGTTCTCCCCGGCCAACACCTCCGACACGTTCACCACCATCGCCGACAAGGGCCTCTACTTCCGCACCTCGCCGCCGGACAAGCTGCAGGGCCGCGTCCTCGGTGACCTGATCGTCGCCGACGGCAACGCCACGGTCGCCATCATGGCGATGCAGGACTCGTACGGCACCGGCCTGGCCGACCAGGTCGTCAAGACCGTCCAGGACGGTGGCGCCGAGGTGGTCGAGCGGGTCGACTACGACCCGAAGGCCGCCGACTTCGCCGCCGACATCGCCAAGATCAAGGCGAAGAACCCCGCGGGCATCGTGCTCATCGGCTTCGAGGAGACCGCCAAGGTCATCAACGAGCTGGTCAAGCAGGGTCTGCCGGCCGACAAGCACAAGTGGTACATGGTCGACGGCAACACCTCCAACACCAACTACGTCGACATGCCCAAGGGCACCCTGAAGGGTGTCAAGGGCACGATCCCCGGCGCCGCGTCTCCTGAGGACTTCCAGAAGAAGCTCCTCGAGGTGGACGGTGACCTTGAGGACTTCAGCTACGCGCCGGAGTCGTACGACGCCGCCAACCTGATCGCGCTGGCCGCGGAGGCCGCCAAGAGCGACTCGGGCACGGCCATCGCGGCCAAGCTGGCCGAGGTCAGCAAGGGCGGCGAGAAGTGCGACAGCTTCCCGACCTGCGTCGAGCTGCTCAAGGCCGGCAAGGACATCGACTACGACGGCGTGAGCGGTCCGGTCGAGTTCAACGACGCCGGTGACCCGGCCGTCGCCACCATCGGCATCTACGAGTACGGCGACGACAACAAGTACGGCACCAAGGCCGTCGAGTACCGCACGGGCAACATCGAGGGCTGATCGCTCCTCCGGTGAGCCACCGGGCCCCGGTCCCTCCCCCCTGAGGACCGGGGCCCTTTCACGTGCTCAGGAGCAGCCCTCCTCGATCCGCCCCGCGGCGGCCCGGTACTCCTTGAGCAGTGCCACCTGCCGCGCGCGCGGCAGGCTCGCCACGGACAGGTCCTGCGTGGTGGCCTCGACCGTACGGACGGCGCCGCCGAGCGAGGCGGGCAGGCGGGGGCCGAACTGGAGGGTGATGCCGCGCACTTCGGCCAGGCGGCCGAGCACGGCGTCCTCGAAGCGCTGCGCGTCCTCCTCACCCGCGGGCTGCAGCAGAAGGCCGGCGTAGCCGATGGCGGAGACCACGCGCGCGCACGGATCATCGCCGGGGTCGCCGCCGGTGCTGTAGGCGCCGGCGGCGGGGGCCTGCCCGCAGGCCGCCAGGACGGGGAGCATGAGCACGAACGCCACGAAACGGTTCACATGGCCATTGAAAACGGAGAAGGGGCCCCGGGTGGAGCCCCTTCTCCGTTTCGTGCCGTGATCTACGCCCTGGCGAGGGTCCCGAGGTACAGCTCGATGACCTTGGGGTCGTCGGCGAGCTGGCGTCCGGTGCCGGTGTAGGCGTTGCGCCCCTGGTCGAGCACGTAGCCGCGGTGGCAGATCTGCAGGCAGCGCCGGGCGTTCTGCTCCACCATGATGATGGTGACGCCGGCCTTGTTGATCTGCTGGGCCTGGAGGAACACCAGGTCCTGCAGCTTGGGCGACAGGCCCGCCGACGGCTCGTCCAGCAGCAGCACCGACGGCTCGGTCATGAGCGCCCTGGCCATGGCCACCATCTGCCGCTCACCGCCCGACAGGGAGCCGGCGCGCTGCTTGCGCCGCTCCTTGAGCGCCGGGAACAGCTCGCAGACGAACTCGAAGCGCTCCTTGAACTTGGCGGGCGCCTGGAAGGCCCCCATCTCGAGGTTCTCCTCGATGGTCAGGCTGGGGAAGACGTTGTTGGTCTGCGGGACGTAGCCGACGCCGCGCGAGACCAGCTGGTGCGCCTTCATGTTGGTGATGTCCTCACCCTTCAGCGTGACCGTGCCGCTGCGGATGTCGACCAGCCCGAACATGGCCTTGAGCAGCGTCGACTTGCCGGCCCCGTTGGGGCCGATGATGCCGATCAGCTCGCCGTCGCCCACGTACAGGTCGGAGCCGTTGAGGATGTTGACACCCGGCAGGTAGCCGGCGATCAGCTCGTCGCAGCGGAGCACGGCGTTCTCGGCGCCGCTGAGATGGTCGCTGCGGTCGGTGACGGCGGCCTTGGACTCGGGGACGGCGTTCACTTGCTCTCCTCCTGGATCTCGGCCTCGAGCGCCTCCTCGGCCTCATGGAGCTGCTCCTCCAGCTCGCTCTCCGAGAGCGGCGCGTCATGGTGGGCGCCCAGGTAGGCGTCGATGACCCGCTGGTCGGACATGATGGTGTCCGGCGGGCCCTCGGCGATGACGGCGCCCTGTGCCATGACGATGACCCAGTCGCTGATGTCGCGCACCATGTCCATGTCGTGCTCGACGAACAGCACGCTCATGCCCTGCTCGCGCAGGTCCTTGACGTGGCCGAGCAGCGACTGGGTGAGCGCCGGGTTGACGCCCGCCATGGGCTCGTCGAGCATGACCAGCTCGGGCTCGACCATGAGGGCGCGGGCCATCTCCAGCAGCTTGCGCTGGCCGCCGGAGAGCGAGCCGGCGAAGTCCTCGCGCTTGGCGTCGAGCTTGAACCTGGCCAGCAGTTCGTCGGCGCGGGCGGTGATCTGGTCCTCCTGGCCGCGCCAGGACCCGGGGATCAGCGCGCGCCAGAAGTTCTCGCCCTTCTGACCCTGCGCGCCGAGCCTCATGTTCTCCAGCACGGTGAGCCGCGACAGCGCCTTGGTGAGCTGGAAGGTGCGGACCATGCCGGCGCGCGCGACCTTGTGGGCCGGCACGCCGTTCATCTTGCGCCCGTTGAACGTCCACTCGCCCGAGTCGGCGGTGTCGAAGCCGGTGAGCTGGTTGAAGAACGTGGTCTTGCCCGCGCCGTTGGGGCCGATGAGGGCGGTGATGGAGCCGCGCTGGACCTCCACGTGCCCGACGTCGACGGCCGTCAGGCCGCCGAAGCGGCGCACGACGTTGTCGACCACGAGGATCGGGTCGGGCTTGGCCACGCCCGGCTCGTGGGGGAGGTCCTTGAACGCGGCCAGCGCGGCGGCCTTGCGGTCGGTGGCGGTCTCAGCGTGCATTGATGGCCAGCTCCCTCTTGTCGCCGAAGATGCCTTGCGGGCGGTAGACGAGCAGGAGGATCAGCCCCAGTCCGACCAGCAGGAAGCGGAACGGGCCGACCTGCGTGATGTCCATGAAGGTGATGACTCCGGACTGCACCGCGCCGCTGAGGAGACCGTTGACGAGCACCAGCAGCACCCAGAAGATCGACGCGCCGACCACCGGGCCGAACACGCGGGCGGCGCCGCCGAGGATGACGATCGTGTAGGCGAAGAACGTGGTCTCGGTGCCGAAGATGTCGGGCTGCACGGACCCGGTGGCGAGTCCGTAGACGAAGCCGCCCAGGCAGCCGAGCACGCCGCCGAGGATCAGCGACTGCATCTTGTAGGAGAACACGTTCTTGCCGAGGCTGCGCACGGCGTCCTCGTCCTCGCGGATGGCCTTGAGCACGCGTCCCCACGGGCTCTTCATCAGCAGGAAGACGATGAGGCAGGCGATGGCGATCAGGACCCAGCCGACGGTGAGTACCCACATCTCGCGCTCGTTGAAGCTCAGCGGCCAGAACCCGTAGGTCCCCTCCGCGTAGGGGTTGATCTCGTAGAAGCCCTGTGAGAAGCCGCGCCGGCCGTCGGAGCCGCCGAAGACGCTCTTGAACTCCACGGAACGGAAGATGAGTCTGACGATCTCCGCCGCGGCGATGGTCACGATGGCCAGATAGTCGGCGCGCAGCCGCAGCGTGGGGATGCCCAGGAGGAAGGCCAGCAGGACCGCGGCGACCAGGCCGACGCCGATGCCGATCCAGAAGGGCAGCCCGATCACGGTGACGGTGACGGCCAGGCCGTAGCCGGCGACGGCCAGGAACGCCGACTGGCCGAAGTTGAGCAGGCCGGTGTAGCCGAAGTGGATGTTGATGCCGATGGCGGCGAGCGCGTACCACACCGTCTCGACGCCGATGGCGGCCTTGAGGGTGGTGGAGAGGATGATGTCCCAGTTCATGATTCCCCCGTCAGCCGATCCGCTCTCGGCGGCCGAGGATGCCCTGCGGCCGGAAGAGGAGCACGAGGATGAGCACGGCCAGCGCGCCGACGTTCTTGAGCTCCGGTGGTATCCACAGCGTCGAGACCTGGATGAACAGGCCGACGATGATCGAGCCGATGAGCGCGCCGAAGGCGGTGCCGAGGCCGCCGAGCGTGACGCCGGCGAAGATGAGGAGCAGCAGCTCCTGGCCCATCGTGAACTTCAGGTTCTGCGACAGGCCGAGCATGACGCCCGCGAGCGCGGCGATGGCGCCGCCGCCGGTCCAGATGATGCGGATGATCCGGTCGACGTTGATGCCCGAGGAGGCGGCCAGCGCCGGGTTGTCGGCGACCGCCCGGGCGGCCTTGCCGGTACGGGTGCGCAGCAGGGCGAACCCGACGGCGATGAGCACGATCAGCTCGATGCCCATCGAGATGAGGTTCTTCGGCGTGGCCGAGATGGGGCCGAGCTGGAGGCCGGCCTGGGCGTTGTACTGGGCGTACGCCTGGGTCTCGCCGCCGAACAGGATGAGGAACAGGTATCTCATGAACAGCGCCACGCCGATCGAGACGATCATCGCGGCGATGATGCCGGTGCCGCGCCTGCGCAGCTGGCCCCAGAAGAACCGGTCCTGCGCGTACCCGATCCCGCCGGCCAGCATGACCGCGATGACCGCGGCCGGGATGATGTGCAGGCCGAAGGGAACGTTCACAAGATAGGCGAGCAAGGCCCCCAGGGTGACCAGCTCGCCGTGGGCGAAGTTGGTCAGGCCGGTGGTGCCGTAGATGAGCGACAGGCCGAGCGCCGCCAGGGCGATGATCAGCCCCAGGTTGAAGCCTTCGAAAGTCAGCTGCGCCGCGCGCTGCCAGAACGCGCTGCCGCCGCCCTCGTCTGGCGCCGCCGCGCCGTCCGCGGCCTTGGCCTGCAGGGCGAACAAGACGGTGGTCGGGTTGCCTTCGTACACGGTCGGGGCGCGTTGGTTGTTGCCCCCCCGGATCGCCATGTTCTGCGGGAGCGTGGCGGCGTCCAGTGTGACCTTGTACTGGCCGGGTTCCTCGATCGGCACTTCCCACGTGCCCTGGGCGTTGCTGGTGACCTCCTGAACGGGTTGCCCGCTTTCGGTGGTAACCACGATCTTCACGCCGTTCACTGGCTGGCCTTGGAATGTGAGTGTTCCCCTGAGGCTCTGTTCCGGTGCGGCCGCATGGGCCGGGACGGTGAGCAGCAGGATGAGTCCACCCAGGAAGGCCGTGAACGCGATCACGGCTCTGCGCAATGGTGCTCCCTCAATTAGGTCAAGGCGGGGTTGTGCCCCTCCATCTCGACACGCGGGCATCGCAGGCACAACTGGGATGCTGTGGCGGGAGCTTATTTCGCGTACGCCCGGTTCAGTATCCTTCGTCACCATTTAGTGACATGTGTGTGTCACTCATGTGAGCAAACGAAGGTGGCAGGTCAGGGGCTAAATCGAGGGTTGCACCTGGCAGGTGAGAGTCACAGATTGCTAACGATCCGAGGGGGGAATGAAAGAGCCCGAGGGGCGGCCTTTGGGGCCATGCAAGGCTTTCCCCGGCCTCACCTGTTATCTACTCGGCCTCCCCGCGGGCTCTAGTGCACACAACCGTAGCGACCTGTGGGGGGCATGCGCAAAGGGCGGACAAAAGTCACGCAAAGGACTCAGGCGTCACGCAGCATGCATGTGAGGCGCGAGGTGCACACCCGCCGCCCGGCTTCGTCCGAGATCTCGATCTCGTAGCTGGCGAGCGTACGCCCGGCGTGCAGGGGAGTGGCGACGGCCGTGACGAACCCCGACGTCGCCGAGCGGTGATGGGTGGCGTTGATCTCGACGCCGACCGCGATCCTGCCGGGCCCGGCGTGCAGCGCCGCGCCGGTCGAGCCCACCGTCTCGGCCAGCACCACCGATGCGCCGCCGTGCAGCAGCCCGTACGGCTGCGTGTTGCCCTCCACCGGCATGCGGGCGACCACCCGCTCCGGCGTGGCCTCCAGGAACTCGATGCCCATGCGCTCGGCGAGCACGCCGGTCTTGTCACGGACGAAGGCGAGGCCGACCGCGGGATCGATCTGCGTCAAGGGGACGCCTCCAGTCTTTCCAGCTCGGGTTTTCTGTCGTAGTCGCAGACTAGGCTGCCTGTGTGCCGAAGAGTGAAGTGACCCCCAGCCGCCCGTGCCTGCTGCTGCTCGACGGGCATTCCCTGGCTTACCGCGCCTTTTACGCGCTCAAGGACGCCAACCTCATGACCACCGACGGTCAGCACACCGAGGCGGTCTACGGGTTCACGTCGATGTTGACCAACATCCTGCGCGACGAGCAGCCGACGCACATCGCGGTGGCCTTCGACCGCTCGGAGCCGACCTTCCGGCACGAGGAGTACGCCGCCTACAAGGCCAACAGGGCGGAGACGCCCGAAGACTTCCGCGGCCAGATGCAGCTCATCTACGAGCTGCTCGACATCCTGCGCATCCCGCGGCTGTCCAAGCCCGGCTTCGAGGCCGACGACCTCATCGCCACCCTGGCCACCCGCGCCTCCGCGGAGGGCATGAGCGTGCTCATCGTCACCGGCGACCGCGACGCGCTGCAGCTCGTCGACGACGACGTCACCGTGCTCATGACCCGGCGCGGCATCAGCGACATGACCCGCTTCACCCCCGAGGCGGTGCAGGAGAAGTACGGCCTCACCCCGCGGCAGTACCCCGACTTCGCCGCGCTGCGCGGCGACCCCAGCGACAACCTGGCCAGCATCCCCGGCGTCGGCGAGAAGACCGCCGCCAAGTGGGTGCGCGAGTACGGCTCGCTCACCGCGCTCGTCGACCGCGTCGACGAGGTCAAGGGCAAGGTCGGCGACAAGCTGCGCGAGCACGTCGCCCAGGTGCTGATGAACCGCCGGCTCACCGAGCTGCTGCGCGACGTCGTGGTCGAGGCCGAGCCCGCCGAGCTCAAGCAGGGCGCGTGGGACCGCGAGGAGCTCAACAAGCTGTTCGACACCCTCCAGATCCGCGGCGAGCTGCGCGAGCGCGTCTTCAAGACGCTCGGCACCGGCGAGCAGGAGCCCGACCAGGGCTTCGAGGTCGAGACCGTGATCCTCGGCCCCGACCGGGTGCCGGGCTGGCTGTCGGCCATGCCCGAGGGCCGCGCCGGCCTGGCCTTCAAGGGCTCCTACGGCAGCGGCACCGGCCGCGTCGACGCCATCGCCGTCGCCTCGCCCGACGGCACCGCCGCCCACCTCGACCCGGCCAAGCTCACCGAGGCCGACGAGGCGGCGCTGCGCGCCTGGCTGGCCGACGAGTCCAGGCCCAAGGCCGTCCACGACGCCAAGGGCCCGATCCTGGCCCTGTGGGCGCAGGGCCTCGACTTGCGCGGTCTCACCTGCGACACCGCGCTGGCGGCCTACCTCGCGATGCCGGGCCAGCGCACGTTCGCCCTCGAAGACCTGGCCAGGCGCTATCTCCACCGCGACCTGCGCGCCGAGGAGGAGCCCAGCGGCCAGGCCGCGCTGTTCGGCGACGACGAGGACGCCCCCGCCAAGGACCTCGCGCTGCGCGCCCACGCGGTGCGCGAGCTGGCCGACGCGCTGGAGGCCTTCCTGACCGGCCGCGGCGGCACCCAGCTGCTCACCGACGTCGAGTTGCCGCTGCTGACCGTGCTGGCCGAGCTGGAGCGGGCGGGCGTGGCCGTCGACCGCGACTACTTCACCGGCCTGGAGGCCGAGTTCGGCGCCGCGGTCAAGCACGCCGTCGAGGAGGCCCACCGGGTCGTCGGCGAGCAGTTCAACCTCGGCTCGCCCAAGCAGCTGCAGGAGATCCTGTTCACCAGGCTCGGCCTGCCCAAGACCAAGAAGATCAAGACCGGCTACAGCACCGACGCCGACCAGCTCGCCTGGCTGGCCACCCAGACCGACCACGAGCTGCCGGTCATCATGCTGCGCCACCGCGACCAGACCAAGCTCCGCACCACGGTCGAGGGCCTGATCAAGGAGATCGCCGACGACGGCCGCATCCACACCACGTTCAACCAGATCATCGCCGCGACCGGCCGCCTGTCGTCCGAGAAGCCCAACCTGCAGAACATCCCGATCCGCACCGCCGAGGGCCGCCGCATCCGGCAGGGCTTCGTCGTCGGCGAGGGCTACGAGACGCTGCTGACCGCCGACTACAGCCAGATCGAGCTGCGGATCATGGCCCACCTGTCGGGCGACGAGTCGCTGATCGCCGCCTTCGAGTCGGGCCACGACTTCCACCGGGCGACCGCCGCGCGGGTGTTCGACCTGTCGCCCGAGCAGATCGACGGCGAGCTGCGGGCGCGCATCAAGGCGATGAACTACGGCCTGGCCTACGGGCTGTCCGACTTCGGGCTGTCGGGGCAGCTCAACATCCCGGTGGCCGAGGCCCGGGCGCTCAAGGAGGAATACTTCCAGGAGTTCGGCGGCGTGCGCGACTTCCTGCAGGAGATCGTCCGCCAGGCCCGCACCAACGGCTACACCGAGACCATGATGGGCCGCCGCCGCTATCTGCCCGACCTGACCAGCGACAACCGCCAGCGCCGCGAGATGGCCGAGCGGATGGCGCTCAACGCCCCCATCCAGGGCTCGGCGGCCGACATCATCAAGGTCGCCATGCTCCACGTGCGCCAGGCGCTGCGCGAGGAGGGGCTGTCCTCGCGGATGCTGCTCCAGGTCCACGACGAGCTGGTGTTCGAGGTGGCGCCCGGCGAGCTGGAGACGCTCAGGCAGCTCGTCACCGACCAGATGAACGCCGCCTACCACCTCCGGGTGCCGCTGGAGGTGTCGATCGGCGTGGGCCGCACCTGGGAGGACGCCGGCCACTGACTCCTGCCGGGTTTGCCCTCTTTTGACCGGGTAAGCCGTAGGGCTCAGAGGTCCGCGGTGGTTCTGGACTACTCTGTGGGTTCGATTTCCCCGAGCGGTACGGGAGTTCTGTGCGGTCCACATCGTTCCAGGCGCGCATCATCGGCTTGGCGAACGTCGTGGTCGTGGTGACGGCGATCATCGGGCTCCTGCTGATCTCCGGCGAGCCCGCACCGCCACCCGCGGCGTTACCCCAGCGTGCCACGCCCGCGCCCACCGCGCCCACCACAGCGGTCACCGAGGCGACGCCGCCGCCGGGAATCGTCGCCACGCCCGAGCTCGCCCGCGAGGTCAAGGCCAACGAGCTCGGTAAGATCCCGGTGATCATGTACCACCGGATCGTCAGGAAGCGGCAGGCGTCCATCGACCGCACCCCCGCCCAGTTCAGGAAGGAGCTGGACAAGCTCGCCCGGCAGGGGTACGTGCCGATCAGCGCCAGGGAGTTCGCCGCCGGCGACATCCGGGTGCCGGCCGGGAAGTTCCCCGTCGTGCTCACCTTCGACGACGGGCACCCCAGCCACTTCGGGCTCGACGCCCACGGCAACGTCAAACCCGACACGGCCGTGGCGATCATCCTGGAGACGGCGGCCAGATATCCGGACTTCCGGCCCGTGGCCACGTTCTGGATCAACCACACGCCGTTCGGCCTGCGGACCGAGCAGGAGCAGGCCGCGGCCGTGCGCTGGCTGGCCGGCAACGGGTTCGAGGTGGCCAACCACACCTGGGGCCACCCCAACCTCCGGGCCGTGCCCACGCGGACCGTCCGCAAGCAGCTCGCCAAGCTGGAGCGCCTGCTCGTCCGCCTGGGCGCCGGTCCGGCCAAGACCATGGCGCTGCCGTACGGGTCCATGCCGCGCAAGAAGAAGGCCGCGCGCTCCGGCGCGTGGGAGGGCACCCGGTACGCCTTCGACGGGGTCTTCCTGGCCGGGGCGGAGCCGTCGCTTTCGCCGTACGCGAAAAAATTCGATCGTGGCGCGATCCAGCGGATCCAGAGCAACGGCAAGAAGGGAGAATGCCGCAAGTGGTGCTCGCAGCACTGGCTGGAGTGGCTGGACAAGCATCCCCGTGAGCGGTACGTGTCCGACGGCGACCCCGGGCGGATCTCCGTCCCGGCCCGACTTAGGGGTAATATCGGGGCCAAGCGCGGTCTCCTGATCAACAGCTACTAGATGTGGCGAATGTCCTGGCCGGATTGACCCCGCCGCTCTGGTCTCATATGCTGATCGCTGCGCTGTGGGCTCGCGCGCGCCTCAGACGGAGCGGGCTCGCGCTCGGTCTCGTCGATGTCGTAATTCCTCGGCTTGATGCGGAAGAGGGCCTGCCGCGCGTCCGCCACATCGACATCCTGTCCGCGTTCGGAGCAATTCCACACATGACGTCCAGCACTGAGGCCACCTCGAGCACCCCGCAGGTAGCGGTCAACGACATCGGGTCCGAGGAAGCCTTCCTCGCCGCGATCGACGAGACCATCAAGTACTTCAACGACGGCGACATCGTCGAGGGCACCGTCGTCAAGGTCGATCGAGACGAGGTCCTTCTCGATATCGGCTACAAGACCGAGGGAGTCATCCCCTCGCGTGAGCTTTCGATCAAGCACGATGTCGATCCGGCTGACGTCGTGGAGGTCGGCGAACACGTCGAAGCCCTCGTTCTCCAGAAGGAGGACAAGGAGGGCCGCCTGATCCTGTCCAAGAAGCGTGCTCAGTACGAGCGCGCCTGGGGCACGATCGAGAAGATCAAGGACGAGGACGGCATCGTCACCGGCACCGTCATCGAGGTCGTCAAGGGTGGTCTCATCCTCGACATCGGCCTCCGCGGCTTCCTCCCGGCGTCCCTCGTCGAGATGCGCCGTGTCCGCGATCTGCAGCCGTACGTCGGCCGCGAACTCGAAGCCAAGATCATCGAGCTCGACAAGAACCGCAACAACGTGGTCCTGTCGCGCCGTGCCTGGCTGGAGCAGACGCAGTCCGAGGTTCGCCAGACGTTCCTCAACACCCTCCAGAAGGGCCAGGTCCGCAAGGGCGTCGTGTCCTCGATCGTCAACTTCGGCGCCTTCGTCGATCTCGGCGGCGTCGACGGTCTGGTCCACGTGTCCGAGCTGTCCTGGAAGCACATCGACCACCCGTCCGAGGTCGTCGAGGTCGGCCAGGAGGTCACGGTCGAGGTCCTGGACGTCGACATGGAGCGCGAGCGCGTCTCCCTGTCGCTCAAGGCGACCCAGGAAGACCCGTGGCAGCAGTTCGCCCGCACCCACCAGATCGGCCAGGTCGTGCCGGGCCGCGTCACCAAGCTGGTGCCGTTCGGCGCGTTCGTCCGGGTCGAGGAGGGCATCGAGGGCCTGGTCCACATCTCCGAGCTGGCCGAGCGCCACGTGGAGATCCCGGAGCAGGTCGTCCAGGTCGGCGACGAGATCTTCGTGAAGATCATCGACATCGACCTCGACCGTCGCCGCATCAGCCTGTCGCTGAAGCAGGCCAACGAGGGCGTCGGCGCCGAGGTCGAGTTCGACCCGACCCTCTACGGCATGGCGGCCACCTACGACGACCAGGGCAACTACATCTACCCCGAGGGCTTCGACCCGGAGACCGGGGAGTGGCTGGAGGGCTTCGACAAGCAGCGTGAGGAGTGGGAGCGGCAGTACGCCGAGGCCCAGACGCGCTACGAGGCCCACCGCAAGCAGATCGAGGAGGCTCGCAAGGCCGAGGCCGAGGCGGGCGAAGCGGCTCCCACGTCCTACGGCGAGCCGCAGGGTCAGCAGGGCGGCGGCCAGTCGGCCCCGGCCGGCGGCGCCCTCGCCTCCGACGAGGCGCTGGCGGCCCTCCGCGAGAAGCTCGCGGGCGGCCAGAGCTGATCTCCTGGTAGCACGTCACCGAGAAGGCCCCGCACGGCATCGTGCGGGGCCTTCTCGCGTGCGGACGCCGAGATCGCCCTGACGGCGGCGAGGAGGCTCCCCGGCCCCCTTCCTCGGAGGACGTGCCGTCCGGGCGTCACGGGAGCTTTCAGGGGCGTGGGGAGGGCGGCGACGCGTGTAGGGTGCTCGGCGTGGAGATCCAGCGGGCCAGGGCGGAGGACGCCGGCGAGATTCTGACCCTCCAGCGCGCGGCCTACGTGAGCGAGGCCCAGCTCTACGGTGACCCGTACATCCCGCCGCTGGTGGAGTCCGTCCAGCAGGTCCGCAAGGCCATCGAGACCGGCCTCGCGCTCAAGGCCGTCGAGGCCGGGCGGATCGTCGGCGCGGTGCGCGGCGCCCTGTCGGGCACCACCTGCCTGGTGGGCCGGCTCGTCGTGGCGCCCGACCGGCAGGGGGAAGGGCTGGGGACGGCCCTGCTGCGGGCGCTGCACGACGAGGTCCCGGAGGCGACGGCGTTCGACCTCTACACCGGCCACCTGTCGGAGGGCAACCTGCGCCTCTACCGTCGCCTGGGCTACCGCGAGACCCGCCGCGAGCGCATGGACGATCACCTCACCCTCGTCCACCTGAGGCGCTGACCCACCGGTAGGCTGCCGCTGTGCTGAAGATTGGGCTCACCGGCGGCATCGGTTCGGGCAAGAGCGAGGTGTCCAAGAGGCTGTCCGCCAGGGGCGCCGTGGTCATCGACGCCGACAAGATCGCCCGCGAGGTGGTCGAGCCGGGCACCCCCGGCCTGGCCCGGGTGGTGGCGACGTTCGGCGAGGAGGTGCTCCGCCCCGACGGCTCGCTCGACAGGGAGAAGCTCGGCTCGATCGTCTTCGCCGACCAGGAGAAGCTGGCCGCGCTCAACGCGATCGTGCATCCCCTGGTGGGGGAGCGGGTCGCCCGGCTGCAGAGCGAGGCGCCCGACGACGCGATCGTGGTCTACGACGTGCCGCTGCTGGCCGAGAACGGCCTGGCGGGCATGTACGACGTGGTCATCGTGGTCGACGCGGCCGACGAGGTGCGCATCGCCCGCCTGGCCGACCACCGCGGCATGGCCGAGCACGACGCGAAGGCCCGCATCGCCGCCCAGGCGAGCCGCGAGGACCGGCTGGCCGTGGCCGACGTCGTGATCCCCAACGAGGGATCGCTCGACGACCTGGACGCCCGGGCCGACGAGGTCTGGGCCGAGCTGCTGGAGCGCGCCGCCCGGGGTTAGAACGGCGAGTCCAGCGGCACCTGGCGCACCCCCGGCAGGTAGGCGTCCAGCTCTCCCAGCTCGAACCTCGACATGCCGACGACGTGCCAGAACTGCCCCGCCGTCTCGCCGTGCACCTTGTAGCGCCCGTCGGGGGCGAGCGCCGCCCAGCCCTCCGGCAGCCCGAGCAGCGTCACCAGCCGCTCCGCGCCCTGCCACAGGATGACCGCCCCGTCGTCGCCCGCCGTGGCCAGCAGGTCGGAGACCGGGCTGAAGGCCACCGACCAGACCCGCCGCGCGTGCCCTTCCAGCCGGTGCAGCAGCCGCCCCGACTCCGCGTCCCACACCCGCACGGTCAGGTCGTCGCCGCCGGTCGCCAGCCGCTCTCCGGACGCGTCGAAGGCGACGCTCCACAGCCGGCCCCGGCCGCCGTCGAGGGTGTGCCGCAGCAGCGGATGCCACGGCTGGCCCGGCCGCAGCTCCCACACCAGGGCCCGGCCGTCGTTGCCGGCGCTCGCCAGCAGACGGCCCGACGACGAGAACGCCACCGCGTACACCCGGTCGGTGTGCCCGTCGAGGGTGGCCACCCGGCCGCCGGACTCCACGTGCCAGATCCGTACGCGACGGTCGTCGCACCCGGTGGCGACGTAGCGGCCGTCGGGGCTGAAGGCGATCGAGCGGACCCGGCCGCGGTGGTCGGCCAGGTTGGTGACCAGCCGGCCCGTGGAACGCCACCAGACGCGCACGCTGTCGTCGTCGTTGGCGGTCGCCAGCATGGTGCCGTCGGGGCTGAACGCCTCGGCCCACACGTGGTCGGTCTCGGTGTTCAGCTCGCGCTCGTACTCGTGGGTCGTCACGTTCCAGAAGTGCACGCCGCCGTCGTTGCTGGAGGCGGCGAGCAGCGGGCCCGCGGGGGAGAACAGCGCGGAGATGAGCCGGTCGGAGGTGCCGGTGAACTCGGTCAGCTTCCGCCCGGTGCGCGGCTCCCAGATGCGGACCACGCCGTCGTTGCCGCTGGTGGCCAGCATCGTGCCGTCGGCGCTGAACCGTACGGAGGTGATGCGCCTGCCGTGGCCGCGCAGCACCCGCTGGCACTTGCCGGACACCGGGTCCCACAGCCGCACGGTGCCGTCGTTGCTGCTGGTGGCGAGCTGCCCGCCGTCGGGCCGCCACGCGAACGGCCACACCGAGCTGCGGTGGCCGGTCAGCTCGGTGCGGTGCGGGCCGCCCACGGTCTGCAGCCGGACCACGCCGCCGGAGTCGCCGGTGGCGAGCGTGTGCCCGTCGGGTGAGAACGCCACCTGGTAGACGGCCGCCGCGTGGGTGGTGTGCAGGCCGCGGAACTCGCCGGACGTCTCCCACAGCCGCACGTCGCCCGAGGTGTCGCCGGTGGCCACCAGCGAGCCGTCGGGGGAGAACGTGACGCAGTAGATGCTGCCCCGGTGGCCGGTGAGCGCGTGCCGCCGCTCCCACGTGCGGGTGTCCCACAGCCGCAGCGTGCCCGCCTCGTCGCCGGTGGCCAGCAGCGCGCCGCCGGGGGCGTGCACGGCGCGGTAGACGCCGCCGCGGTGCCCGTCGAGCGTCGTGACCAGCTCTCCGGACGTGAGGTCCCACACCCGGACCACGCCGGCCGAGTCGCCCGTCACCAGCGCCGATCCGCCGAACGAGGCCGTGTAGACCGGGGCCTGGTGGCCGGCCAGCAGGTGGACGGACTCGCCCGTCGCGGTGTCCCACACCCGGACCACGCCGTCGCCGCCGCCCACCGCCAGCAGCTCGCCCGTCGGGCTGAGCCGCACCGGCCAGGCGCCGTCGGAGTGACCGGTCCGCGTGCGCAGCCGCTCACCGGTCAGCGCGTCCCACAGCACCACGGTGCCGTCGCTCGCGCCGCTCGCCAGCAGGCCGCCGGCGAACGAGACCGCGTACACCCGCCCGGAGTGCCCCTGCAGCGTGCGCACCGGCAGCCCGCCGACGCACAGCAGCACCCCGCCGTCGTCGTGGCCGATCGCGATCGTCGCACCGTCGGGGCTGTAGGCGATCGGCTCGGGCAGCCGGCTGGTCTGGAAGTGATAGCCGTACGGGACCCCGATCTCGGCAGGCGCCAGCTGGGTCTCCACCGGCTGGCCGGGCACCACGGCGGCGCCCGGCAGGCGCGGGAGCGTGCCGCGCACGTCGATCAGCGCGGCCCGGTGCCAGCGGGCGCCGGACACGGCCGCGTCGCTCAGGTCGGTCCTGGCCAGCCGCGCCCCCGACAGGTCGGCGCCCGTCAGATCGGCGCCGGCGAGCACCGCGCCGTCCAGCCTGGCCCCGACCAGGCGGGCGTCGCGCAGCACCGCCCTGGACAGGTTGGTGCCGGCCAGCGTCGCCTCGGTCAGGTCGGCGCCGGTCAGATCGACCTCCCGCAGGTCTCTGGCCGACAGGTCCTCGCCCTTGAGGTTCGCGCCGCGCAGGTCGGCCCTGGCGGGGGTGCGCAGCCGGGCGGCGATCTTGACGGCGTTCGCCCTGGCCACGTCGTCGGCGGGCGGGTCGGCGACCCACGCGCGCAGCGCCCGCACGTCGGCCAGGTCGCACAGGAACTCCACGGTCAGCGCCGACAGCGGCCGCCGCGACAGCACCGCCGGCGCCTCCAGCGTCGCCGCGACGTGCCGGGCGATCAGCCACTCCATCACCGAGGCGTGGATGAACCCGAACATGCCCTCCTCGGTGCGGACCATCAGGCTGCCCGACCCCATCGCGTACGCGGTGTGCGCGGGGGTGAGCTGGCCGCCCGCCAGGTCGGCCAGCGTTTCGGCGATCTCGGTCAGCTCCTCGACGCCGAGCAGCGACTCGCCGGTCTCCCACAGCCGCAGCGCCAGCGCCGTCACCGCCTGCCACAGCTCGTCCTTGGTCAGCGCCGCCGCCGAGCCGGGCATCCTGGCCCGGTGCTCCTCGAAGGCCAGCCACGCCTCCAGGATCTGCTCGTACAGCAGCGCCGGGCTGATCGTGTGGCGGGCCTCGGCGACCGTGCGCAGCCGCTCGGCGTCGAGGTCGGCGATGAAGGTGAGCATGCGCGGGTTCCTGGCCAGCGCCAGCAGGTCCTCGATGCCCTCCATCAGCGACATGCGGGCGGCCGCCTCGTCCTCGCGGGCGAACCGGTTGTGCAGGTAGGAGCGGATCTGGTCGCGGGTGAAGTTCTCCAGCCCGAGCACCCGCCGCTGCGGCAGCACGCCCACCATCTCGCCGAGCGAGGTCAGCACCTGGCTGTGCGACTTGAAGTGTTGCGTGCGGCTGGCGACCACGATCTTCGCCTTGTCCTCCGCCGCGGCCAGCAGCGTCGCCAGGTGGTCGGCCGCCCGGTCGTAGGTGAGCCGGGTGACCAGCTCGTCGAACCCGTCGAACAGCAGCACGATCCGCCCCTGGCGCAGCAGGTAGCGGAACGCCTTCAGGTCGATGACCTCCTCGCCGTGGTTGGCCAGGTGGGCCGCCACCAGCCCGTCGACCGAGTGGGACTTGTCCAGGGCGCGCAGCTCGATGAGGATCGGCGTCAGGTGGGGCAGCTCGGCCGGGATGCGCCGGGCCAGCTCGCGCAGCGCGAACGTCTTGCCGTGGCCGAAGTCGCCGAGCAGCAGCAGGAACCGGCCGTGGTCGGCCGACAGCAGCCGCATCAGCTCGTCGGTCAGGCCCGGCCTGACCTGGCCGCCCGGCCGGTCGAGCTCGCGGTAGCGCTGCGGCACGTACAGGTCGGGCGGGTAGCGGCGGTCGGTGGTCAGCCTGGCCGTCTGCTCGGCCACGTAACCGGACAGGTCGAGCAGGCCCTGGAACTCGGTGAAGCTGCGCAGCCGCACCCCGCGCCGCATCAGGTCCTCACGCAGCGCGCGTGGCGGGGGCGGCCCCTGGTAGACCAGCTCCGCCGCCAGCTCCGTGGCGTGCGCCTGCCGCACGAAGGCCGTCGCGTCCTCCGCCGTCAGGTCGCCGACGTGGGCGCCGATCATCGTCTGCCGGACGAACCCGTCCTCAGGATGGGTGACCACCAGGTGGTCGCGCAGCCGGCGGATCCTGGCCCGCTCGTGCCTGGCCTCGCACACCTCGGTGATCCGGTCGAGCAGCAGGTCGACCGGGCTCGGCTGGCGCCCGTCGGGCTGTCCGGGCCCGGCCGGCGGGGCGGGCAGCCGCGCGGGGGGCGTCTCGCCCGCGAACGTCGCGCGGGCGGCCCGCCAGGCCCTCGGGGACCGTTCCGGCTCACCGCCGTCGGGCAGCCACATCCTGACGCCGCCGGAGGTGATCTCCACGACGTGGTGGCGGCCGGAGCGCGGCGCGGCGACCGCGAGCTCGCCGCCCTGCCCGCCGCCCTGGAAGAGCAGGTTGAGCCGGTGCGCCAGCAGCCGGTCGTACGCGGGCGCGTCGTGCAGCGCGTCGGGCGGATGGCCCAGCACGCCGAGCCGCAGCCACGCTCGCTCCTCGTAGGGACGCAGCCGCTCGGCGAACCAGGCCGCCTGCGCCTCGCCCAGCATCGCGTACGCGTCGCGCTCGAGATGACTCATGGCCATGGTCGAGTTGAGCCCGGCCACCACCACCTTCAGATCGGGCACCTCGAACAGGGTCCACGGCTGCCCGCCGTCGAACACCCGGTCGTCCAGCCCCTGGTAGACCTCCTCGAACAGGCCGGCGAAGTGGCGCCACTTCGGCCAGTAGGGCGGCTGCGGGCGCACGTCGTCGGCCTCGCACGTCATGAAGTAGGCGCTGGCCGCGGCCTTCGTCACGTCGCGCGGCCCCGGCACGATGACCAGCCGGTGCGGCTCCAGCCCGATCAGCATCCGCAGGTCGGTGACGAACCGGGTGGCCTGCCCGAACTGACCGAGGGTGCCCGACTCCGTCAGGTCGCCGCTGACCACCATCAGGTCGGGCCGCGGCATCCCCCGGTCGTACATGGAGGTCAGGTCGGCCCAGATGCGCGCCTGCATGTCTTCCGGCGTGAACGGCTCACCGGGGTCGGGCAGCGCCCGGCCGAAGCGCGGACCGCCGATGTGGAGCACGCTGACGGACTCGCGCGCCGGATGCGGGCCCGTGGCGGGCGGGAACTTCGGCGCCGACACCGGCGTGCGGCGCGCCCTGGACCGCTCGCCGGGCGGCGGCAGCGAGGGCGCGGGACCGGCGACCGTCCTCGTGCCGGTGGGGAACGCCGGCGCGGCCTCCGGCTTGGCCCGGCCCGCCAGCGCCTCGCGCACCCGTCCGAGCAGCAGCGCCCTGGCCTGCCCCGCGTCGGTGACGCCTAGCAGGTCGACCCAGGTGATCGTGGACAGCAGCCCTTCGAGCCGCACGTCCTCCAGCCGGATCGTGATCAGCTTGTTGGACGGGTTGTCGGGATCGGCGCGGAGCGCCGCCTGCCACTCCATCCGCCCGTAGCGCGAGCTCAGGTAGTTGCGCGAGAGCACGGCCACGACCAGCCCGGCCTCGCTGACGCCGCGGTCCATGAAGTCGATGAAGTTGGTGCCGGGCACGAAGTCCCATGCCTGGATCATCGTCCGGTAGCCGGCCGCCTCCAGCTCCCAGGCGATCCAGGTGGCCCACGCCGTGTCGGCGGGGGAGTAGCTGACGAAGATCTGGGTCGGCCTGCCGTCACGCGCCATCCGTCCAGTATCACGCGTGGGATCGGCCTTTCGCAGCCCGTGTGCGATCATCGTCCTCGTGTTGCGTCGTCTTGGCGTGCTCGACTGGATCAGGATCGGGCTGCTCGCGCTCGGCCTGCTCTTCGTGGCGACCGGCCTGCTCCCGCTGCCCGACGCCGCCGAGAGCCTGGCGGAGATCGGGCCGCTGCTGGTCTTCCTGGTCGGCATCATCGTGCTCGCCGAGCTGACCAAGGAGGCCCAGGTCTTCGACGCCATCGCGGCCAGGGTGGCGGTGCTCGGCCGCGGAAACTACGTCGCGCTCTTCCTGCTCTGCACTGCCTTCGCGTCATTTATCACGATATTTCTGAATCTCGATACGACTGCCGTCCTCCTCACCCCCGTCATGCTCGCCCTGGCGTCCCGGGCCCGCATCGCCGCCCTGCCGCTGGCCATGACGACCATCTGGTTCGCCAACACCGCGAGCCTGCTGCTGCCGGTGTCCAACCTGACCAACCTGCTCGCCATGGACGAGATCGGGCTGTCGCCGCTGGAGTTCGCCGCCCGCATGTGGGCGCCCCAGCTCGTCTCGATCGTGGTGACGATGGCGTTCCTGTGGGCGTTCTTCTGGCGTCGCGGCGAGCGCCGTGAGCTGCGCTACACCCCGCCCGTGCTGCAGCCGGTCGGCGACCGCGTGCTGTTCGGCGCCGCCTCGGCCGCGTGCCTGCTGTTCATCGTGGCCCTGCTGGCCCGGGTGGAGGTCGGCGTCGCCGCGGTCGCCGCGGCGCTGGTCGTGGTCGTCGCCTTCGCAGTGCGCGACCGCGCCCGGCTCACCTGGGGGCTGGTGCCCTGGCAACTGCTCGTCTTCGTGACCGGGCTGTTCCTGGTGGTGCCCACGCTGAGCCGCTACGGGCTGGCCGACCTGATGAACTGGCTGCTCGGCACGGACCGCGACCCGTACAGGACAGCCGCCGTCGGCGCCGGTCTGTCCAACGTCATCAACAACCTGCCCGCGTACAAGGCCGTGGAGGAGGTCATCCCGCCCGGCGACCGCGGCCAGCTGTTCGCCCTGCTCGTCGGCACCAACGTGGGGCCGGTGATCACGCCCTGGGCGTCGCTGGCCACGCTGCTCTGGTTCGAGTCGTGCCGCCGCCACGGCCTGCGGGTGCCGATGCGCCGCTTCCTGCTCACCGGGGCCGGTCTGGCCGTCGTCGGGCTGGTCACCACCACGTGGGCGCTGGTGACTTTCGGATAGTCCCGAACGAGCCGTCAAGGGTTCGCGACAATGGGCGCCATGCCCGAATCACGAAAGATGACCATCGCAGCGCTCGCCATGATCATGGCGCTGGCGGGTTGCGGCGGCGCCACCGACACCGCCGCCCCCTCGGAAGCGGCGCCCTCCACGGCATCCGCCGACACCCTCCCGGCCACGGACGACGCCTCCGCCCTGGCGGTGCGCCAGGTCAAGCTGGAAGTGCTCGGCGAGGGCACCTCCGCCCAGCCGATCGTCTACCACCTCGACACGAACGGCACCGAGAACGACGCGGACCTGCCCTGGTCGAAGACCGCCGAGATCGAGCTGACCGCCGCCGAGCAGAAGGCCGGCCGGCTGATCACCCTCGTGTCAGGGTCCGTACGGGACGCGAACGGCCAGTTCCAGCCCGCCGCCTGCCGGATCACCGTGGACGGAGAGAAGGTCGCCTCCGGCAAGGGCACGTGCGAGCACCTGCTCAAGTAGTGCGCCGGAGCTTCACCGGCCGGGGAGGGCGGCGGCGCCTGCGGCGCTCGTCCTCCTCCGGAACCTGCTCCGACGGGCGTGGCCCCACCACGACCGCGAACCACGGATGGGCCCAGTCCTTCCCCCGCTCATTGGTCATGCCGTCACCAGCCGATTACGGAAGGCGGCCGCACGGATCCGCTCGGGGGTGAAGGCGTCGGACGGTTGCGCAGCGGAGGCGAAGAGCACCCGCGCCGGCTCGCTTACGGTCACATCGGTCAGCATGGTCGCCATGGTGATCTCTCCTTTCCCTGCGGTGCCGCTTCCAAGCACTCTCTTCATCGACATCGACGGCAGACGGAAGTCATCGACCTTCCCACCTCGCCGGATGGTCAGCTGACAAGGGCCAGCAGGCCCGGCAGGGCCTTGGGGTGCGCGGCCACGAAACTGCGATCTCCGGCGCCGCCGTCGATGCTCTCCTCGAACGGCCCGCCGTCGAGCGCCCGGATCTCGATGCCCGCCTCCTGGGCGATCAGCGCCCCGGCCGGCAGATCGATCGCCTCCGCGCGGTAGCCGACGATGCCGTCGATGTCGCCACGGGCGAGCATCACCCACTGCAGCAACGGGGCCCACAGCTGCAGCACTCGTCTGGCGCTCAGCTCCAGGGCCGACTTCAGCAGGCACGCTCTGGCGTCTTGCCTGCTCACAGCATACCCCTGGGTCCAAGCCAGGAGCGGCCCGTGCGGAGAGGGCCGGTAGGACGCCGACAGCCGCGACCCCGACGGGGCCAGCGCGCCGCGGCCCTGGATCGCCGACCACGTCCGCGCCGTCACCGGGTCGTGCACCACGCCGAGCACCGGCCGGCCGGCCCGGCACAGCGCCAGCCCGACCACGTAGGCGGGCAGGCCGATGGCCACGTTGTTGGTGCCGTCGAGCGGGTCGACCAGCCACGTCCACTCGCCGCCCGTGGCGCCCAGCAGGCCTGACTCCTCGGCGATCACCGAGTGTGACGGGAACGCCGTCAGGATCCGGCCGGCCAGGAGCTCCTCCGACGCCAGGTCGAGATCGGTGACCACGTCGCCGGCGTCGCCCTTCTGGCGCACTCCGACCGCGCCCCGGGTGCCCTCCAGGAGCAGCGCCCCCGCGGCCTCGGCGGCCTCGACGGCGACCGCGCGGGCGTGATCCAGATCCATCGGGAACCCCTCAGCTCAGGTGGGCGGCTATCAGTCGGACGGCCAGCGCCGTCTCCGCGGTGTCGAGCGCCTGCCTCGGCACGTGGTGGCCGCCCGTGCGGAGCGGGCCGAGCGACAGGTCGCGGCTGCCCGGACGGCTCCGGCCGAGCGCGATCGTGGCGGTCTCCCCGCCCTCGGGGACGACGCTGCTGTGGAAGCGTCCTGACGGCAGCGTGTAGGTGTCGCCGGGCCCGAACACCTCCACCAGGCCGGTCTCGTGACGGACGGTGCGCGGGGTGGGGGAGATGCGGTCGCCGCCCGGCCCGCTGACGACCTCGAACACCCGGTGCGTGGCGTCGTGACCGGCGTCGGTCACCACGGCGTGCACGTTGCGCACCTGGCCGTAGAGGACGTGGCTGACCAGGTCCCAGCTGTGGCAGTGGATCTGCGAGGTGGTGCTGCGCGCGGGCGCCAGCGAGTCGGACCACAGATGGATACATACCCCCTCGCCGCCGTCGCGCTCCAGCGGCAGGCAGACGAATCCGAGCGGGTGGCGCACGCCGCGCAGACCGTCACCGGAGATCGCCGCCAGAGCCCAGGCCCTGGCCTCGCCGCGCGCGAGCCGCTGGAAGACGCCGCCGTAGCTCATGGGACCGCCGTCTCCCGCAGCGGCTCGCCATAGGGGTCGACCGCGCGCAGCGCCTTGCGGGCGATGTCGACGACGTCGCGGCCGTTGTAGGTCTTGGGCAACGGCACGCCGATCCGCTCGAACAGGTCCTGCACCTCCTCGATCGTGGGCTCGTCGCCGAGCTGCACGCTCCGGTACTTGTCCAGCGGGACCCGGCGCGCCTGCTCGAAGCTGAGCCGCAGCTCGGTGTCGCAGTTCTCGTAGTAGAAGGTGCCGGCCAGCGCCGTCATCGCGCGGTTCGGGTCCTCGACCGTCATGATCAGGCGGCTGCTGGACAGGTCCCAGCGGAACGTGGTCATCGTCGACGACAGGCCCACCCCGATGTCGAGCAGCCCGTAACGCTGCCGGTGCCAGAACGCCGCCAGGATGGTCGCGTACGACTCCTTCCTGACCCGGTCGGTGGTCCACCGCTCGCCGGTGCCGTCGGGCAGGTCGGACAGCGACCGCCGGTAGTGCGCGTACGTCTCGCAGACCTCGACGTCGGCCGGGTCGATCACCTCGATGCGCACGGTCAGGTGGCGCTTGTCGCGGCGGGCGGCCGCCACGCACGCGGGCAGGGTGACGGCGCGCAGGTAGGTGCCGGTGCCGCCCTTGAAGCTCCACCGCGTGGTGTCCTCGCGCGCCTCGGCGTGCGCCTGCGCGATCTCCTGCGAGCTGCCCAGCACCCGGACGAGCTGCAGCGCGTCCAGCGCCTTGCGGGTACGGTCGACCAGCGACTCGATCTGCTCCAGCCGGTCGAGCCTGGTCGGCAGCCGGCCGAGCACGTCGGAGGTGATGGCCTCCATCGGCGCCTGGCGGGCCCGGTCGCGCAGCAGCGCGGTGGCCACCAGCGCCAGGATCACCAGCGTCGCGGCGCTGACGAGCTGCGTCTGCACGGTGGCGCCGTTGTCGCCGAAGATCTCGTCGGGCATGATGCCGAGCACGCCCACCACGACGGCCAGCAGCAACGCGATGGCGACGTCGGCGTTCTGGACCGCCCACGGCGCGATCCGTTTCAACGCCCCCACGAACCGTGCCATCGCTGCCCCGTCCGACGAACAGTCAGTCCCGCCGTCATGGTAACGACGCTGCCAGGCCAGGGGCTAGCACAGGGAAAGCGCGTCCCCCGTACCGTTGAGGATCAACGGCCATGACCATCGACCCGGAGACCCTCTGTGTTCAACGGCGATCCTTCGGATCGCGGCTCAGTCGCTGAAATCCGGTGTCTTCCCTCGTCGTTCGGTCGCTTCGCTCCCTCTCTCCTCAGTCCAGACACCGGCGCTCCTTCGCACAGCCGGCTCCCGCCAGGGTTCTCGACGTGGGGGGCGGTACGGGCGTGCACGCGGAGTGGCTGGCCGCCGACGGCTACGACGTGGAGCTGATCGACCCGGTGCCGCTGCACGTGGCGCGGGCCGAGCGGCTGCCGGGGGTCACCGCGCGGTTGGGCCATGCCCGCGCGCTGCCCGCGCGCTGCCCGCGCGCTGCCCGCGCGCTGCCCGCGCGCTGCCCGCGCCGGACGGCGGGGCCGACGCGGTGGTGCTGCTCGGGCCGCTCTACCACCTGACCGAGCGCTACGACCGGGTGCGGGCGCTGGCCGAGGCGCGCCGGGCGGTGCGGCCCGGCGGGGGTGGTGGTGGCGGCGTTCATCAGTCGTTTCGCCGGGTTGCACGACGGGTTCGCCCGCGGCTTCGCGCTGCGGCCGGAGCATCTGGCGGCCGAGTACCACGCCGCGGACACCGGGCTCATGGTGTCCCCTCGGGAGGGCGGGTTCCGCGGGTTCTTCCACGACCCCGACGAGATCATCGGGGAGTTCGCCGACGCCGGGCTCGCCGAGCCCGTCCGGTACGGGCTGGAGGGCGCGTTCTGGCTGTACGGCGACATCGACGTGTGGCTGGACGACGAAGGGCGGCGCGAGCTGCTGCTCGACGCCGCCCGTCGGCTCGAATCGGTGCCGTCACTGCTGGGCGTGAGCGGCCACCTGCTGGCGGTGGCCAGGAAGGGCTAGAACCAGCCGCGCCTGCGCGCCATCGACTCCAGGCCGCGCTGGAGGGCCTGGTCGACGCCCGCCGGGTGCTCGTCGTAGCGGACGGTGAAGCGGTTGTAGGTGTCCTGGCCGGCACGCAGGAAGCCGTCGCGCTGGTCGGCCTCCAGGATGACGTCCATCTGCCGTGGGCCGGCGATGAACGTCAGCTCCAGCTCGTTGAAGTGGCGCCGCCACGAGCCGCCCGCGTAGTACTCGATCTCCTGGAAGAACGGCATCGTCGACCCGTGCAGCGTGCCCCGCTCCAGGTCGGCCTTCTTGAACCGGAAGCCGAGCCGGTCCAGCGCGGCGAGCACGTGGTCCTGGGCCGGGAGCGGGTTGACGAACAGCGGGTCCAGGTCGCCCTTGTCGAGCGCGCCGGCGAGCGCGAGCTCGGTGTGCACGCCGAGCCGCATGCCGCGCAGCGGGTGGCCGCCGATCGCGCTGATCGGCGTCTCCCACGGCACCGGGATCTCGAACGGCTGCCGGTGCTCGGCCTTGGCCGCCAGCTGCAGCGGGCCCGACACCTGCTGACGCAGGAAGCTGTAGGTCGTCTTGTACTCGCTGTCGCCGGACTCGACCTCCACCACGGCCGTCAGGTCGACGGTGATGGCCTCCACCTTGTAGTCGGAGCCGCCGCCGCGGAAGTGGACCACCCCGCGCAGCGGTTCGCCGGGGCGGACGCTGGCGTTCGACAGGACCGTGTCTACCTCGACGCCCGCGCCGAACGCGGCCATCAGCTTGCGGAACACCATGGGGTTCTCCTATGTGGTGGGTGGTTGTGCCCCGAGGCTCCTGCCGTTGGCCGAGATCCGGGGGAGCAACTGGGCCAGCAGAAGCGTGGACAACGCGGAGTCGCCGCCGCCCTGCTGGGTGCGGACCACCAGCGGCTGAGGGGCCTTCTCCGCGAGGGTGGCGCCCACGTCGAGGCGCCTGCGGGCGAGCTCGTACTGGAGCACGGCCCGGTTGTCGCGGTAGGAGTCGGCCAGCCGGCGCAGCGCCTTGGCCTCGTTCTCGGCGGCGGTCAGCTCGGCGCGGCCGCGTGCCTCGATCTCCCAGCGCACCCGCTGCGCCTCGGTCTCCTGCTCCTCCAGCATCCGGGCCACGTCCTTGCGCGCCGTGTTGTGCGCGGCCTTGACCTCGACCACCCGGGCGTCGCGGGTCTTCTTGGCCCGCTCGATCTCCATGAGCAGGGTGTCGATGCGGCGCTTGCGGGTCAGCTCCCACTCGCGCTCGTACGCCTGCAGCTCCTTGGCCACCTTCTCGCGGGTGGACAGGTGCTGCTGGTACTGGTCGGGCAGTTGCACGTCGGGGATGTTGGCGCCGGTGACGCGCACCCCGTAGCGGCCGAGCTGGCGGTTGAGCGCGTCCTGCATGTCGCCCACGTCCGAGCCGCGCAGGTCGTAGGCCCGCTCGGTGTTCACCCTGCGGCTGCGCTGCCGGATCGCGTCCTGCACGGCGCTGGACAGCACCAGGTCGAAGTTGCCGGCGCCGATCGTGCGGACGAACGCCACCGGGTCCACGATGCGGAACTTCAGGAAGAACTCGATCGACTTCAGCGGCACGTTCTCCGCCGTCGGGCAGGCCACGATCGGCGCCGAGTACGGGATCTCGGTCGAGGTGTCGACGACCGCGTCCACCCGGTCCCAGGGCAGCCAGAGGTAATGCCGGCCGGGAGGCAGCGTGGAGACGATCGCGCCCCAGCGGCTGCGCACCCCGGTGGTGCCCTCCTCGATCTCGATGATCGCCCGCCGCCACATCGTGAGCAGCGCGACGACCAGGAAGAACAGCGCGGCCAGCGCGGCGAGGACGGTCCAGTCCGTCAGCACCGCCATGCCGGCGAAGTAGACGGCCAGGAAGATCAGGATCATCCAGCTGAAGCCGCGCCGGTCCTTGGGGATGACGACGGGCACGAGCTGGCCCTGCTCGCCGCCGCGCAGCAGCTGGCGGATCTCCGACCAGGACGCCAGCGACTCCTTGATCTTCGAGAACTCGCGGCTCATCGCTCGACCTCCGTGGTGATCTCCAGGTCCGGGGCTTCCGTGACCTCGTCGGCGACCCGCTTCAGCAGCGCGTTGATCTCCGCCTCACGGCCGGACACGCGGGTGCCGATCTGCTGCAGCCTGACGCGGATGGCGGCCATGTCCTCGGGCGTGAACAGCACCGCCTCCTTGCCGCCGACCAGGCTCTGGGCCAGCTGGAGGAAGTCGATGTCGCTCTGCTCGCCGACGTGCACCACCTGCGGCAGCCGGTTCGCGACCGACTCCAGCTTGTCCAGCAGGTCCTGCTGGAAGCGGTAGTCGAGGATCTCCGGCGCCTCGGCCGCGCTCAGCGCCCGGATGTCCAGCGCCTGCGCCTCCAGCAGCGCCGAGTTGGCCTTGGCCTCGGACTCGGCCTCGACCAGGCGCTGCCTGGCCTGAGCGGTGGCCTGGTGGGTGGCCCGCTCCAGCGCGGTGTCCATCCGCGCCTGGTAGCCGGCGATCTCGGCCTGGATGGCGCTCAGCGTCTCCTGCAGCCCGGCCAGCTCCTTGACCAGGTCGCCCTCGTTCTGCTCCTTGCGCAGGTTGAGCTCGTACTCGTAGGTGTAGGCCTCCTTGGCCACCCGGACCATCTCGGGGGCGGCCAGGTCCATGCGGTACTCCTGGCTGGAGGGCTCGGCGTGGGTGATGTTCACGTCCGTGAGCCGCACCGCGGGCAGGAACTGCTGGTTCAGGCTGTCGAGCATGCCGTGCGTGCTCTCTCCGACCAGGTCGTAGATCTCCTCGGCGCGCTGGGCGTAGATGAGGGAACGGGTGACCTCGCTGATGGCGTTCTGGAGCTTGGACTGGAAGCCGCTCACCGAGCCGAGCACGAAGATGAACTCGGCCGGGTTCTCGATCCTGAACTGCAGGAACAGGTCGACGCTGGCCTTGACGCCCTGCTGGGTCGGCGCCTCGCTGATGGGCGCGTTGAAGGGGTACTCGCGGGTGGTGTTGACGATGTAGCTGACCCGCTTCCACGGGTTGAACAGCGTCACCCGGCCCGGGTCGGCGATGTGCACCAGCTTGCCGAACTGGGTGATCAGCGCCTTGCAGCCCTCCGGCACCATCACCACGCTGCGCCGCCACCACAGGAACGCCGCGGCCAGGACCAGGACCACCCAGTAGTGGGGGCCGAAGAACAGGTCGGTGTTCGGGATGACGTTGCCGAGCGCGCCGATCAGGCCGAGCGCCACCAGGATGACCAGGGGGACGACGACCTTGGCGGTGCCGCTCTTGGGGATCACCACGGGCGAGATGACGTGCATGCCGTTCTCGGCGAAGCTGCGGTTGACGATCTCGCCGGCCTCGTTGAGCGAGGCGGTGCGCGCCTCGATCAGCGTGCCGACCGACACGCCGCCGTCACGGGCGGCGGCGAAGTCGTGCGGGTTGAGCGCGAACCCCTGGACCTGGTTGGTGTATTGCCCGGACTGCTGGACGACCTGGCCCATGGCCTGTCCGACAGCCTGACGAACGTTTCCTCCTTGGGCGACCGCTTGGGCTACGCCCTGGCCCGCCTGCCTCAGGGCCTCTCTGGGTCGTGACATGAAACCTTCCTCTTCCGCTACAAGCGAATTCAGACCGTATCGGGTGAGGCTTGCCATCTGCTTGCAAAGCGGTGTCGTACGTCTATTGCCAGAAGTAGTAGTCGTGCTATGAATGTAGTAGTCCTACTACATCGGAGGGGGTCATGAGCACCACCAGAGAACTGGACGGTGACCTCAATGTGACGAACGAGGGCACCGCGATCGAGGTCAGTGGCCTGCGCATGGCGTACGGCGACAAGGAGGTGCTGCGGGGCGTCGACTTCGCCGTCGCGCCCGGCGAGGTGATCGCCCTGCTCGGGCCGAACGGCGCGGGCAAGACCACCACGATCGAGATACTCGAAGGCTTCCGGATCCCCTCCGGCGGCCGGGTGCGGGTGCTCGGCACCGAACCGGCGCGCGGCGGCGAGGCGTGGCGGGCCAGGATCGGCGTGGTCCTGCAGTCCTGGCGCGACCACGGCCGCTGGCGGGTGCACCAGCTCCTGCACCATCTGAGCCGCTACTACGTGCCGTACGCGAAGCCCGGGCGGCTGCCGCTCGACACGGCCGACCTGATCGAGGCGGTCGGCCTCGGCAAACACGCCGGCCAGCGCGTCAGCCGGCTCTCCGGCGGCCAGCGGCGCCGCCTCGACGTCGCCATCGGCATCGTCGGCCGCCCCGAGGTGCTCTTCCTCGACGAGCCGACCGCCGGCTTCGACCCGCAGGCCAGGCGCGACTTCCACGACCTCGTGCACCGCCTGTCGGACCTGGACGACACCACGATCCTGCTCACCACGCACGACCTCGACGAGGCCGAGAAGCTCGCCGACCGCATCCTCATCCTGGCCGGCGGCAAGATCGTCGCCGACGGCAGTCCCGACAGCCTGACCCGCCAGGTCTCCCGTGACGCCCAGGTGCGCTGGAGCCGCGACGGCGAGCACTTCGTGCACGCCACCGACGACGCCACCGCCTTCGTCCGCGGCCTGTTCGAGCAGCACGGCAGCGGGATCACCGACCTGGAGGTGCGCCGGGCCACCCTGGAGGACACCTACATGGCCATCGTCAAGAGGGAGGAAGCGTGAACCCCACGCTGCACGCCGCCCGGCTGGGGCTCACCCGCGGGTGGATGGAGTTCAAGCATCAGGTGACCAGCGCGCAGGACATGGGCTTCACCGTGGTCACCACCGCGGCCTTCGTCGTCGTGCTCTACTTCCAGCGCGACGCCACCCTGCCCGGCACCGACCTCTCCCTGGCGGCGGCCACGCTGCCCGGCCTGCTCGGCCTGATGATCCCGATCAACGCGCTCATGGGCGCGGTGGGCACGCTCTCCGTCGAGCGTGAGGACGGCACCCTGCTCAGGGCCAAGGCGCTGCCCCAGGGCATGGTCGGCTACCTCGTCGGCAAGGTCGTCATGCTCTCGATATCCACCCTGGCCTCCCTGGTGGTGCTGCTCGTCGCCGGGCTGTTCCTCGTACCGGAGCTGGCCGGCACAGGGGTGGGCGGCTGGCTCACCATCGCCTGGATCACGGTGCTCGGCCTCCTGTCGGCGCTCCCGCTCGGGGCGGTCATCGGCGCCGTGGCCGGCAGCCCGCAGGCCGCCGGCGGGCTGGTGATGCTGACCGTCGGCGGGCTCACCGCGATCTCCGGGATCTTCTACCCGATCACCGCGCTCGCCGGCTGGCTGCAGGGCCTGGCCCACGTCTTCCCGCTCTACTGGCTCGGCCTCGGCATGCGCTCGGCGCTGCTGCCCGACGCGGCCGCCGCCGCCGAGATCGGCGGCTCGTGGCGCCCGGTCGAGACCACGCTCGTGCTCGTCGCCTGGGCCGTGGCCGGGCTGGTGCTGGCCCCGCCGATCCTGCGCAGGATGGCCAGGCGCGAGTCCGGCTCGCTGATGGAGCAGCGCCGTCACCGCGCCATGCAGCGGATCGGCTGAGAAGATGGGCGACGATGAGCGAGAACGTCTACAACCGCATCGCCCTGCTGCGGGCCGAGCGTGGTGTCACCCGAAGGCAACTCGCCGACGCCCTGGGGGTGCACTACCAGACGATCGGCTACCTGGAGCGCGGCGAATACAGTCCCAGCCTCTACCTGGCGCTGCGCATCGCCGGATACTTCGAGGTGCCCGTGGAGGTCGTCTTCTCCACCACGCCGTTCCCGCGCATCGGTGAGCGATCGGCCTGACGGTTTATGTCAGTGGCTGCGCCTACAGTGGGCAGTATGCGTCCGGTCACAGATTTGCAGCGGAAGGTGGCGCCGTTCGAGGTCGTCACCGAGATGACTCCCTCGGGCGACCAGCCGACGGCCATCGCCGAGCTGGAGCGCCGCGTCAAGGCCGGGGCCAAGGACAGCGTGCTGCTCGGCGCCACCGGCACCGGCAAGACCGCCACCATCGCGTGGCTCATCGAGCGCCTGCAGCGGCCCACCCTGGTCATGCAGCCCAACAAGACGCTCGCCGCCCAGTTCGCCAACGAGCTGCGCGAGATGCTGCCCAACAACGCGGTCGAATACTTCGTCTCCTACTACGACTACTACCAGCCCGAGGCCTACGTCCCGCAGAGCGACACCTACATCGAGAAGGACTCCTCGATCAACGACGAGGTCGAGCGGCTGCGCCACTCGGCCACCAACTCGCTGCTGACCCGCCGCGACACCGTCGTGGTCGCCTCCGTGTCCTGCATCTACGGCCTCGGCACGCCGCAGGAGTACGTCGACCGCATGACCCGGCTGCGCGTCGGCATGGACATCGACCGCGACCGGCTGCTGCGCCGCCTCGTCGACATGCAGTACACCCGCAACGACCTCGCCTTCACCCGCGGCACGTTCCGGGTCCGCGGTGACACCATCGAGATCATCCCCAAGTACGAAGAGCTCGCCGTCCGCATCGAGATGTTCGGCGACGAGATCGAGAAGCTGTCCACCATGCACCCGCTCACCGGCGAGGTCATCACCGAGGACGACGAGCTCTACATCTTCCCCGCCTCCCACTACGTGGCGGGCGAGGAGCGGATGTCCGCCGCCGTCGCCGGCATCGAGGCCGAGCTGGCCGACCGGCTCGCCGAGCTGGAGCGGCAGGGCAAGCTGCTGGAGGCGCAGCGGCTGCGCATGCGCACCACCTACGACATCGAGATGATGCGCCAGATCGGCACCTGCTCCGGCATCGAGAACTACTCGCGCCACATGGACGCCCGCGAGGCCGGCAGCGCGCCCAACACGCTGCTCGACTACTTCCCCGAGGACTTCCTGCTGGTGCTCGACGAGTCCCACCAGACCGTGCCGCAGATCGGCGCCATGTACGAAGGCGACGCCTCCCGCAAGCGCACCCTCGTCGACCACGGCTTCCGGCTGCCGTCCGCGCTCGACAACCGGCCGCTGAAGTGGGAGGAGTTCCTGGAGCGCATCGGGCAGACCGTCTACCTGTCCGCCACCCCCGGGCCCTACGAGCTGGGCCGGGTCAAGGGCGACGTCGTCGAGCAGGTCATCCGGCCCACCGGGCTGGTCGACCCCGAGGTCGTGGTCAAGCCGACCAAGGGGCAGATCGACGACCTGGTGCACGAGATCCGCGAGCGGGCCGAGCGCGACGAGCGGGTGCTCGTGACCACGCTGACCAAGAAGATGGCCGAAGACCTGACCGACTACCTTTTGGAGCTCGGCATCCGGGTCCGCTACCTCCACAGCGAGGTAGACACGCTGCGCCGCATCGAGCTGCTGCGGGAGCTGCGCAGCGGCGAGTTCGACGTGCTCGTCGGCATCAACCTCCTGCGCGAGGGGCTCGACCTGCCCGAGGTGTCGCTGGTCGCCATCCTCGACGCCGACAAGGAGGGCTTCCTGCGGTCCGAGACGTCCCTCATCCAGACGATCGGGCGGGCGGCGCGTAACGTGTCCGGGCAGGTTCACATGTACGCCGACAAGGTCACGCCGTCGATGGAGCGGGCCATCGACGAGACCAACCGGCGGCGGGCCAAGCAGGTCGCCTACAACAAGGCCAACGGCATCGACCCGCAGCCGTTGCGCAAGAAGATCGCCGACATCCTCGACTCGTTGCAGCGGGAGGACGCCGACACCCGGCAGCTCATGGGGGGTGGGCGGTCCCAGTCGCGGGGCAAGGCCCCGGTGCCGGGGTTCGCCGCCAAGGCGGGGCAGCATGCCAAGGCGATCGCGGGGGAGATGCCTCGGGCGCAGATGGAGTCGTTGATCGACTCGTTGACCGAGCAGATGCATCAGGCGGCTGCCGACCTGCAGTTCGAGGTGGCGGCTCGGCTTCGTGACGAGATCAAGGAGCTCAAGCGGGAGCTTCGGGACATGCGCGAGGCTGGGGTTCGCTGACTCTCGGCCTTTGTGCCGCTGTGGTGAGCGTTTCGGCTTTTGTGTCGCCTCTGTGGGCTTTTCGGTCCTTGTGCTGCGGGGGTGTCCTGGTCTTTGTGCCGCTGCGGTGGGCGGGCGACCCGGCCTCGCGCGATTGCCCGGGGTCTGGTGGTCTTCGCCTTCGGCGTGGGCCGGGCGCGGGGGTACCTGGCACGGTCTTAACTCGGCCGGGTCGCCCGCCCACCTCCGCTTGCCCCTCTCCGTCCGTCCGGACTCGCGCCGTAGTGGTGCTTTGCCGCTTTTGCGGCTGCTTCGCCGCCGATGCTGAAGCTCTGGCTCACCCCGTGCTCGGGTGCTCGCCGTAGCTGAAGCGTCGCTTTCCGGGCCATGTGAGCGCTGGTCGTCGTAGCTTTCCGGGCTCCGGTACGGTCAGCCGCGGCGTTTTTGCGGCGGTCGGCGCGTTGCTTCTTGGCGGTGCGGGGAGGAGCGCCTGCCGGTTCGCCGAATTTCAGGGAGTCGAGTCTCAGGTCGAGTCGGCGGCGGGCCGCCGCCCAGGCCACGCCGAGGAGCGCCAGCGGGAGGAGCCAGAGCCAGGCCGTGTGCCTGAAGGACACGATCGCCGCCACCGTCGGTTCGCGGAGGCTGGTGGCCAGGACGTCCACGGTGACGGCGCCGGCGTCGTAGGCGTCCGGGTCGCTTACGTCGATCACGCGTTGTTCGCGTCCTCCGGTGATGGCGCGGGGCTCCGAGGCGGGGGTCGTGGTCTCGACTCCCAGCCGGGGGAAGCGCAGGGTGATGGACGAGCCGGAGCGGGGCGCAGGGTCACCGTCACCTTGTCCGCCGGCGGCTCCGTTCCGCTGGTCAGGTGGGCCAGGTCTCGCCGAACTCGATCGGGGTGGGCGCGGGCGATCAGCCTCGGGCTGTGAGGCTGGCATTCAGGGCGTCGAGCCCTGACGGCTGCGTGGTCCGGAGGGCTCCCGTAGTGGGGGCCGGGATGCCTTGCGGTTCGCTGGGTGGTTCCTGGTTGCCGGGAGCCGGCTCGTGCGGGAGGTTCGCCATCGCGTCCACCACCGTTCGCTGCGACGTGGGCCCGTCCCCGATCTCCGTCTGGTCAGGTGGCGGTGCCGCCTGCGATCCTGCCGATGCTCTCCTTGGCGGCCCGGTCGAACGATTGCGCGACCAGGGTGCCCAGGGGGTTCTGGGCTGCCATCTCCTGGGCGCGTCGGCGTTCTGGTTTCGGCAGGTTCTTGGGGAGGAGCTTGCCTGCGTGGGCCAGGGAGACGAGTGCCGAGACGCGGGCGTCGGGCTCGGCTCCGGTCAGCACGGCTCTCAAGCGGTCGTGGAGTGCCGCTCTTGGCGCCGGGCTGGTCTCAGGGTAGACCTCCTCTTTGAAGATGCGCAGGTAGCGGCGGGTTTCTGCGGTGATCAGGCCTTGGCGTACGAGCGCGGCCAGTAATCGGGTGCGGCGCTCGGGTGTGTACATCGAGACCCACCAGTCGGTGAAGGCCGGGGGTGGGCCGCTGTGGGCTGTCAGGTGGTGGAGTGTCTGGTCCAGTTCGGGGTTGCCGGTGGGCTCGGGGTCGCGTACGTGTAGGTGGCCGTTCTCCAGGGCGAGTCTGTCCATGACGACGAGTTCGGCGAGCACGGCGGCGCTCAGCGTGTAGTCCAGCATCTCCTGGTTGACCGAGACCACGCCGTCGGGGCGGAGGGCCAGCAGGAGGAGCTCTTCGGCGATGAGCGGCTTCATGGATCCAATCTGGCGCATCGCGAGCCGGCATGGGCACCCGAAGCCTTTGGAGGATCGCCCGGCGAGTGGCCCGGGAAACCGCGGGGAGGCGGCTGCCGAGGAACGGCTAGGGTGCGGGGATGCGGCGGTGTGCGGGGTGCGGGTTGTGGGAGCCGGCCGGGGCGCCGGGGTGTGTGAAGTGCGCCCGGGTGGTGGACGGACTCGTCGAGGAGGGGTGGCGGGAGTTTCTGCGGGGGGAGTTCGGGGGGCTCTCCGCTGAGGAGGAGCGGGGGGTCGCCGAGATGGTGATCGACGAGCTCGACCGGCATCTCTGGCGGGTGGTCGACGCCGCCTATGACCGGCTGGTCTGCGGAGAGTGCGGGGGAGCGCTCAGCCGGGGGGCCGCCGGGTGCGCCACGTGTGATCGGGCGCATGGTTACCGGTACGCGGCGGTCGAGGTGGATCGGCCGGGGGTGGTGCCGGGCAACGAGCATGCGCTGCGGGTGAACGTGTCGGTGGTGCGGCGGCCGTACGGGATCTCCGATAAGGAGTTGCTGGCGCGGCGGCTGTCGCTGCCGATCCTGCTGGAAGGACATCTGCCGACCATCGAGCAGGCGCAGGCGGCCCGGGCCGTTCTCAACAAGGGCGGATCGGCCGAGGAGTACGCGGCCTTCATCCATCAGGAGTGGAGTTAGCGGGGCCGCCTCAGCGCCTGACCTTGTCCAGGTCGAGATCGACGTCGACGGGGAAGCCGATGTCGGTGTGCAGCCGGCCGCGATGGATGCCGGTGGGCAGATAGGCCTTGACGGCGGGCTCCAGCTCGAAGGTGTAGGCGACGGGGCGGTCGTCCTCCAGCTCGACGCGCCAGAAGTGTTTGATGCCCGCGCTCGCGTATTTGCTCGGCTTGGTGGTGCGGTCTCTGTCGCGGGACTCCTCGGAGACCACCTCGACGACCAGATGAACGTCTGCCGGCTTGAAAGTGGTGAGGCCGATCTGCTGGGCGGCAGCGGTCTTCACCAGCATGATGTCCGGCTCGGGGCGCTGGCGCAGGCCCAGGGTCACGGTCATCTCCCGGATGACGACGAGGTGGTCGGGCGGGCGGAGCTCCCTTTCCAGCAGCCTGAGAACAAGCATGTGGAACATTGTCTGGGGCGACATCATGATGAGCCCACCATCGATCAGTTCGACGTGCGGTGGCGCGTCGGGGGGGAGGTGATCGAGCATGTCGGCGGTCCAGCCGCCCGGAGGGCCGGGGTAGAACCATTCCGGAAAGGCTGTGGTCATGACGACGCCTCCTCGGAGATGTGACCCTTCGGAATCATGATGCCACAGTGGGTGGTGTCAGGGCTGCTCTTTGCGGTCCTGCATGGTCCTGCGGTAGAGGTCGTCGATCTCCTGGAGGGGGTCGGGGGCCGGGCGGCGGGCCTCGATCTCCAGGTCGGTGCGGGTGCGCAGGTCCTCCAGGCCGGTGGCCGAGTGTTGCACCTGGTCGCTGAGGAGATCGGCGCGGATGCGGGCGCACATGGCCGTCAGCTTGGCCTGGTGCTCGCGCAGCGTGCCCAGCGTGGCGTGGTCGACGTAGCGTGAGACGCGGGCCTGCTGCGCGTACATGCCGAGCTGGCCGTCGTGCACGTCGGCCTGGGCCGTCAGGTCGGACAGCAGGCGGGGCAGGTCGCCCAGGCCCCAGCCCTGGCGCTGGGCCTGCTCGACCGCCTGGCGGGTCAGCGAGACCTCGCGGCGCAGGTCGAGGCGGAGGCGCTCGACCTCGGCGGCGTCGCCGGCGCCCATGGCGTTGACGTGCGTGGTCAGCCGGGTGGTGGCCTCCCTGGCCTTGACCGCGGCCTTCTTGCCGACCTTGACCAGCACGTAGACGCCCACCCCGGCGATCAGCAGCAGGAACGCCAGGATGACCAGCACGATCATGAGGAGCTCGCCGATCGGGGACACCTCCTGTGTGGGGCTCTTGGTTTCGAGGATAGTGCCCCCGCGGCGATGGGAAAGGCCCGGCAGCGGGGTGAACGCTGCCGGGCCTCTCGTCATGCGGGCGCGGGGCGGGGGCCACTGAGCGCCCGCACGGCCGGCGGGCCGCCGTGGGGCGGACGCGGAACCCGACGGTACGGAACGAAGCGGGCGCGCCACATCCGCCTGGCAGGTGTTGACGCGGTGACCGGTGCCGCGCTACCGGTCAGATCCGGTTCCGGCGGGCGCGCCGGCGGCGGACCTTCCTGATCACCCACCAGGCGATCAGCGCCAGCAGGATCAGGGCGAGGATCACCAGGACCGGCGCGAACACCGCCACCAGGCTCAGGCCCAGGGCGCCGCTGTCCTCGGCGACGCTGGCCACGGGGGCGCCGGCGCCGGCCGTGGTGGCGTTGACCACCGGCCGGGCCGCGGTCTTCAGCAGGTGCACGGCCAGCGCCATGACGATGCCCAGCACCCAGCCGAGCCACGGGTTCTCCGCCATCCAGGCCGAGCTGTCCAGCTCGGCCGCCGCGGTGGTGGCGCTGAACACCACGCCGCCGGACGCCGGCCGGACCGCCGTCTGGATCACGTCGTTCACCGTGTCGACGGCCGGCACCTTGTCCAGCACGAACTCGGCGGCCAGCAGCACCGCGATCACCCCGAGCACGCCCCAGTTCGACAGCCAGGCGTACCCGTCGGGCAGCTTCACCGCGTCGGTGACGTTGGCGAGCACGCCCACGACCAGCAGGGGGATGTAGGCGTTCAGCCCGGCGGCGGTCGACAGGCCGAGTCCGGTCAGAGTGGCGAACATGGTTCTAGTCTGCCCGCGCCGCCTCGTCCATGAGGGACGGAAGCTCCGCGCCGGTGAACTCGGCCACCGCCCGCTCGTACTTCTCCATCCCCCACGACCAGAAGTCGAAGTCGATCGGCTGGTCCGCGCCGTCCTGGATCGACGCCCACAGGGTCCAGCCGTACTTCGCCATCAGCCCCAGCAGCCGGGCGCGGGCGATCTTGTGGCGCAGGCGGCGGCCGTAGTAGGCGGTCACCAGTTCCTCCAGCTGGCCGGGAGAGAGGTCCGACTCGCTCCACAGGTTGCCCAGCTCGAAGCAGGGGTCGTTGTTGCCCGCGTACTCGTAGTCGATCAGCCAGAGGCGCTGCCCGTCGTCGATGATGTTGCCGGCCAGCAGGTCGTTGTTACACGGAACCGTCGCTTCCCGCCGCACTTCCAGACATTTCTGGATTTGAGCGACCTGGGGCATGAACTCCAGATACCGCGCCGGTAGCCGGAACCCGCGCTCCCGCACGATCCCGAGATACCGCCGCTGCACGTCGAACATGTCGAACTCGCGGGGAAAGCGCGGCCCCGCGTGCAGCCGCCGGCACGTCTCGGCCAGCCGGGGCAGGTTCGCCGGGTCGCGCACGTCGGCCTCGGTGAACGTGCGCCCGGGGATGTAGCCCACGACCAGCCCTTCACCCGGCAGATAGGCGTGCACCGGAGCGCCCACCCCCGCCTCGGCGGCGGCCAGCGTCGCCAGGTGCTCGGCGTCCCTGTCGATGAACAGCAGCGAGCCGTCGCCGCCGAACACCCGCACCACGAACGTCCCGCCGTCGGTCGTCACCTTGAAGTTGCGGTTGGTCAGCCCGCCGGGCAGCTCCTCCACGGAACGCGGCACGCCGGACAGGAGGGGGATGCGGTCGAGGATCTCGAGCACGGCCATGGTCGATGCTAAGCCGACGCGCGTTAAACGGTCTAGACCTTTAGAGTCACCGAAGGTTAGCCTCGCCGCATGAGCGACTCCGCGCGCATCGTGATCATCGGAGGTGGCGTCGGCGGCGCCTCCGTCGCCTACCATCTGACCCTGCTCGGCGAGCGGGACGTGATCCTGCTGGACCGCGACGAGCTCACCAGCGGCTCGACCTTCCACTCGGCGGGCCTGGTCGGCCAGCTCCGCGCCGACCCCACGCTGACCAGGATGAACCAGTACTCCGTGGAGCTCTACCGGACACTGGACGCGGGCTGGACCGAGTGCGGCGGCATCAAGCTGGCCTCCACCCCCGAGCGGATGGCCGAGATCCGCCGCCAGATCGGCTGGGCGCGCACCTTCGGCCTGCCGCTGGAGGAGATCTCCGTCGCCGAGGCGGCCGAGCTGTTCCCGCTGATGAGCACCGAGGGCGTGGTCGGCGCCGCCTACCTGCCCACCGACGGCCAGATCGACCCCTCCCGGCTGTGCTACGCGCTGGCGGCCAGGGCCAGGGAGGGCGGGGCGCGCGTCCGTACCCGCACCAGGGTGCTCGGCCTGGACGTCACGGACGGGCGCGTGACCGGGGTGCGCACCGACCAGGGCGACATCGCCTGCGAGGTCGTCGTCAACTGCGGCGGCATGTTCGCCGCCGAGATCGGCCGCATGGCCGGCGTGCGCGTGCCGATCGTGCCGATGTCGCACCAGTACGTGGTCACCGACGGCTTCCACGAGCACCGCGACCTCCCCACGCTGCGCGACCCCGACCTGCTCGTCTACTATCGGCAGGAGGTCAGCGGGCTGGTCATGGGCGGGTACGAGCGCGAGTGCGCCCCCTGGACGGCCACGGCCGCCTCCCACGACGCGATACCGGCGGACTTCAACGGCCGGCTGCTGCCCGAGGACTGGCCGCGGCTGGAGGAGATCTTCGACAACTCCCGGCTCCGCGTGCCCGCCATGGCCGACGTCGGCATCCGCAAGCTGATCAACGGGCCGGAGGCGTTCACCCCGGACAACGAGTTCTGCCTGGGCGAGACCGAGGTGGGCGGGTTCTACGTGGCGGCCGGGTTCTGCGCGCACGGCATCGCGGGGGCGGGCGGCATCGGCAAGGTGATGGCCGAGTGGATCGTCGAGGGCGAGCCGTCCATGGACCTGTGGCACATGGACGTCCGCCGGTTCGGCGCCCAGTACCGCTCGCCGTCCTACACGCTCGCCCGCGCGGTGGAGAACTACGAGACCTACTACGACATCCGCTACCCGGGCGACGAGCGGCGGGCCGGCCGGCCGCTGCGGGTCTCTCCCGCGTACTCCTGGCACCGCGGCCACGGCGCGGTGTTCGGCGAGAAGTCCGGCTGGGAGCGGGTCAACCACTACGGGAGCGACGCCGGCGACGGCGACGAGCGGCCGCGCGGCTGGGCGGGGCGCAACTGGTCGCCCGCCATCGGCGCCGAGCACCGCGCCACGCGCGAGGCCGCCGGCCTGTTCGACGAGAGCTCGTTCGCCAAGATCGAGCTGACCGGCCAGGACGCCGCCGCCCTGCTGGAGTGGGTCTGCGACAACCGGGTGGCCCGCGCGATCGGCGCGGTCACGTACACGCAGGCGCTCAACCGGCGCGGCGGGATCGAGTGCGACTTCACCGTCACCCGGCGCGGCGAGCGGGAGTTCCTCATCGTCACCGGCACCGCGTTCGGCTCGCACGACCTCGGCTGGCTGCGCAAGCAGGCCCGGCTGCGCGGCGCCGACGTCCGGATCGCCGACGTGACCGGCCAGTACGCCTGCTTCGCGCTGTGGGGGCCGCGCGCCCGCGACATCCTCGGCGCGCTCACCCCCGACCCGCTCGGCTTCCCGTTCATGACCTCGCGCGAGCTGACCGTGGGCGACGTGCCCGTGCTGGCGCTGCGGGTGACGTTCGTCGGCGAGCTGGGCTGGGAGCTCTACTGCTCCAGCGAGTACGGGCTCGCCCTGTGGGAGACGCTGTGGCGGGCCGGCGAGCCGCACGGCCTGGTCGCCGGCGGCTACAAGGCCATCGACAGCCTGCGCCTGGAGAAGGGCTACCGGGTGTGGGGCGCCGACATCGGCCCCGAGACCACCCCGTACGAGGCCGGGCTCGGTTTCTGCGTCAAGATGGACAAGGAGTTCCTCGGCCGGGAGGCCCTCGACCCGCGGCCGAAGCGCAGACTGCGCTGCGTCACGCTCGGCGACCCCCGTGCCGTCGCGCTCGGCAACGAGCCGGTGCGCGTCGACGGCGAGGTGGCCGCCCGCGTCACCTCCGGCGGCTACGGCTACACCGTCGGGTCCTCCATCGCCTACGCCTACCTGGAGGCCGAACCGGGCACCAAGGTCGAGATCGAGGTGGAGGGGACCTGGGTGCCCGGCACCGTCGTCAAGGAGCCGCTGTGGGACCCGGCGGGGGAGCGGGTCCGCTGACCCCGGACCGCACCGAGATCCGCACCCGGTCCGGCCGGAACAGGTCGCGGGCGTGCTCGACAGGCGTGCCGTCGCCGGCGTAGGCGGTGCGCTCGATCCGCATGAGCGGCGCGCCCGGCTCGATGCCGAGCTCCGCCGCCTCCGCCGGGCCCGCGACCACCGGGTCGAGGTGCTCCAGCGCGGTGCGCGGCGCCAGGTCGTAGCGCTCGGTCAGCAGCGCGTACAGCGACCTCGTCAGGTCCTCCTCCAGGAAGCCGGGCAGCGCGGGGAAGAACGAACGCTCCAGCGCGACCGGCGAGCGGCCCGCCGAGCGCACCCGCGCCACCTCGTGCACCGGCTCGCCCGCCGGGAGCTCCAGCGCGGCGGCCACCGGGGCCGGCGCGCTCACCGTGCGGGCCACCAGGACGCGCGCCTCGGCCCGCAGATGGGCGCGGCGCATCTGCTCGGTGAACCCGGCCAGCCCCGTCAGGTCGCACTCGACGCGCGGCTCGGCCACGAACGCCCCGCCCGCCCGGCCGGGCACCCTGATCAGCACCCCGTCGGACTCCAGCCGCGCGAGGGCCTGCCGGAGCGTCATCCGGCTCACTCCGAGCCGCCCGGCCAGCTCCCGCTCCCCGGGCAGCCGGTCGCCCGGCGCCAGCTCGCCCCGGTCTATCGAGTCGAGCAGCCACCGTTCGATCTGCACGTGCGCGGGCACGCCGGTGCCCCGCTCCAGCTCAGGCGGTGTCCCGACCACACCGCATATTGACACGCTTCGGGGGCTGAGCGCCAAAGCGGGTGAAGCGTCACTCCGCCAGCCGGTTGAGCCGATCCAGCGCCTCGCCGAACTCGCTGATCATCTCGTACACCACCTCGCGGGCCGGCTTGACCTGGTTGAGCTGCCCCACCACCTGGCCGACGAAGTAGCCGGCCAGTTCCAGCGCGCCCGGCTCGCCCCGCTCGGCCGCCGCCGTGATGCGGGCCATCGCGTGCTCGGCCACCAGCATCTGCAGCGGCATGCCCAGCGGGCCCGGGCTTTCCTGGCCGTGGTCCCACTCCTCGGTCCACGCGGTGGCGAGCTGGCGGGCCGGCTTGCCGGTACGCGAGCGGGACCGGACGGTGTCCAGCGACGAGGCCGCCAGGAACTTGCGCTTGACCGCCTGGGGTGTCTCCGCCTCCTCCGTGGTCAGCCAGACCGAGCCGCACCAGACGCCCTGCGCGCCGAGCGCCATCGCCGCCGCCATCTGACGGCCCGAGGCGATGCCGCCGGCGGCCAGCACCGGCACCGGCGCGACCGCGTCCACCACCTGCGGCGTCAGCACCAGGGTGGAGATCTCGCCGGTGTGGCCGCCCGCCTCGGTGCCCTGCGCGACGATGACGTCCGCGCCCGCGGCCACCTGCCGGCGCGCGTGCTCCACGGTGCCGACCAGTGCCGCCACCGGCACCCCCGCCTCGCGCGCCCGCGCCACCATCTCCGGCGGCGGCGGGCCCAGCGCGGAGGCGATCAGCCCGATCGGGTGCTTGAGCGCCACGTCGATCAGCCCGGTCGCGCCCGCCGCCGACACCCGCCGGGCGAACTCGTCGGCCGCCGCGCCCACCGGCTGCTGCCCGGGCCCGCCCACGCCGTACTTGGCCATGAGGTGCGTGACGAAGTCGCGGTGCCGCTCGGGGATCAGCTCGGCGACCCGCACGCCGCCGAGGGCGGCGGCGTCCACCTTGCCGGGGACGAGCACGTCCACGCCGTACGGCCTGCCGCCCACCTGCTCGTCGATCCAGGTGAGCTCCACGTCGAGCTGTTCGGGGGTGTACGCGATCGCGCCCAGCACACCGAACCCGCCCGCGTTCGTCACCGCCGCCACCACGTCACGGCAGTGGCTGAAGGCGAACAGCGGGAACTCGATGCCTAGACGCTCGCTGATGGCGGTCCGCATGCACCGACGCTAACCGCCAGAAGCATGTTCGGTCCAGATGGTCAGGAAGCGGCCAGTGGCGAGACGCCCGGCGCGTGCCAGCCTAAGTCCGCGTCGTACGCCCGCACGAGCTTGGCCGGCACCCCCGCCACCACGCTGTGGTCGGGGAACTCGCCGCGCACCACCGCGCCGCCCGCCACCACGCACTGCCGCCCCAGCCGGGTGCCGGGCAGCACGATCGCGCCCGCGCCCAGCCATGAGCCCGACCCGATCGAGACCGGGTTGTTGCGCGGCCACTGCCGGCCGATCGGCACGTCGGGGTCGTCGTAGACGTGGTTCTGGTCGGTGATGTAGACGTACGGGCCGGTGAAGACGTCGTCACCGATGTCGATCGACTGGTGCGCGACCACGTGCGTGCCGCGGCCGATCGAGCAGCTCTCGCCGATCCGCAGGATCGAGTCCGGGCCCAGGTCGGCGCCCGGCCACATGCCGCACGACAGCGACACGCGCTCGCCGATCAGCGTGTGGTCGCCGATCTCGATCCATTCCTCGCCGAAGATCGCCCCCGGGGGGAAGGCGACCTTCGCTCCCTCGCCCAGGCGGCGGAACCGGTAGCCGGCGGGAGTGCGCGGGGTGATCGCGCCGGCCTCCCGGACCGCCGCGTAGGCACGGTGGATCAGCGTGCCGATCGCCCGCCGTACAAGTGACATAAAGACCAAAGTTACCGCTTGGTCATACCGTTCGGGCATGTGAGGGGCGTTGTTTGATATCCTGAGAGCCCGTGGACACTAGCCACACCTAGCCACGGGAGCCTCCTTGCGCAGCGCCACGCAAACCAAGCATCTGTTCGTCACCGGCGGCGTCGCCTCCAGTCTCGGCAAGGGGCTCACCGCCTCCAGCCTCGGCCGCCTGCTCAAGGGCCGCGGACTCCGGGTCACGATGCAGAAGCTCGACCCCTACCTCAACGTCGACCCCGGGACGATGAACCCGTTCCAGCACGGCGAGGTCTTCGTCACCGACGACGGCGCCGAGACCGACCTCGACGTCGGCCACTACGAGCGCTTCCTCGACACCGACCTGCACGGCTCGGCCAACGTGACCACCGGCCAGGTCTACTCCAACGTCATCGCCAAGGAGCGGCGCGGCGAGTACCTCGGCGACACCGTCCAGGTCATCCCGCACATCACCAACGAGATCAAGGACCGCATCCGGGGCATGGCCGGCCCCGACGTCGACGTGGTCATCACCGAGGTGGGCGGCACCGTCGGCGACATCGAGTCGCTGCCGTTCCTGGAGGCCGTGCGGCAGATCCGCCACGAGGTGGGCCGCGACAACGTGTTCTTCCTGCACGTCTCCCTGCTGCCCTACATCGGCCCGTCGGGCGAGCTCAAGACCAAGCCCACCCAGCACAGCGTGGCCGCGCTGCGCAGCATAGGCATCCAGCCCGACGCCATCGTGCTCCGCTCCGACCGGCCCGTCCAGGTCGCGATCAAGCGCAAGATCAGCCTGATGTGCGACGTGGACGAGGACGCCGTGGTCAGCTGCGTCGACGCCGCCTCCATCTACGACATCCCGCGCGTCCTGCACTCCGAGGGGCTCGACGCGTACGTGGTGCGCCGCCTCGGCCTGCCCTTCCGCGACGTCGACTGGAAGGAGTGGGACCAGCTCCTGCGCCGCGTGCACCGGCCGGCCAAGGAGGTCACGATCGCGCTGGTCGGCAAGTACATCGACCTGCCCGACGCCTACCTGTCGGTCACCGAGGCGCTGCGCGCGGGCGGGTTCGCCAACGACGCCAGGGTCAACATCCGCTGGGTCAAGAGCGACGACTGCGAGACCCCCGAAGGCGCCGAGCGCGAGCTCGACGGCGTCGACGGCGTGCTCATCCCCGGCGGCTTCGGCGTGCGCGGCATCGAAGGCAAGATCGGCGCCATCCGCCACGCCCGGGAGAACAAGATCCCGCTGCTCGGCATCTGCCTCGGCATGCAGGGCATGGTCATCGAGGCCGCCCGCGACATGGCCGGCCTGGAGGACGCGAACTCCGCCGAGTTCGACCCCGACACCAAGCACCCCGTCATCTCCACCATGGCCGACCAGGAGGACGTCGTCGCCGGCGAGCGCGACATGGGCGGCACCATGCGGCTCGGCAGCTACACCGCCAAGCTCGGCGAGGGCACCCTCGCCCGCCAGCTCTACGGCAAGGCCAAGGCCGCCGAGCGCCACCGCCACCGCTACGAGGTCAACAACGCCTACCGCGAGCGGCTGGAGAAGGTCGGCCTGGTGTTCTCCGGCGTGTCGCCCGACGGCCGCCTGGTCGAGTACACCGAGCTGCCCGCCGACGTGCACCCGTTCTTCATCGGCACCCAGGCCCACCCCGAGTTCCGCTCCCGGCCCACCCGCGCCAACCCGATGTTCAAGGGGCTCATCGGCGCCTCGCTCGCCTACGCCGACAGCAGGGTGGCGGCTAAGGTGGCCAAGTGAAGATCGGCTCGGGTGACCGGCGAGGGGCGGAAGCGGGTGCGGACATGATCCAAGACACGCCCGAGTCCTGGGAGGTCGTCGAGACCAGGAAGCGGTTCGAGGGCTACGTGATCGACGTGGTCACCGACACCGTGCGGATGCCGCGCGACGAGACCGCCGACCGCGACTACGTCCGCCACCCCGGCTCGGTCGGGGTGCTCGCGCTCGACGACGACCGGCGGGTGCTGCTCATCAGGCAGTACCGCCACCCCGCCCGGCGGCTGCTGTGGGAGCTGCCCGCCGGGATCCGCGACGTCGAGGGCGAGCCGCTGGTCGAGGGCGCCGCCCGCGAGCTGGCCGAGGAGGCCGGCTACCGCGCCGCCACCTGGCACACCCTCGTCGACATCCTCACCTCGCCCGGCTGCTCCGACGAGCGCATCCGCGTCTTCCTGGCCCGCGGCCTGGAGAAGATCCCCGACGAGGAGAACCACTTCGAGCACCGCCACGAGGAGATCGGCATGCCGGTCGAATGGGTGCCGCTCGACGACGCCGTGCGCCGCGTGCTCGCGGGGATGATCCACAATTCTGCGGCCGTGGCCGGTATTCTCGCCGCATATGCGGCCGCGGCCGACGGGTTCGCCGGCCTGCGCCCGGCGGACGCTCCGGAGGCATGAAGGAAAGGACCATTCCCGTGGAGGCGGTGCTGTCCAGCTACCTCGCCCACCTCGCGGTGGAGCGCGGCCTGGCCGCCAACACGCTCGCCTCCTACCGGCGCGACCTGCGCCGTTACGCCGAGCACCTGCGCTCGCGCGGCCGGGCCGAGCTCGACCAGGTGGCGGAGTCCGACGTACGCGCCTTCCTCGCCGCGCTGCGCGAGGGCGACGGCGAGCACCCGGCGCTCGTGGCCAGCTCGGCCGCACGCGCCGTGTCCGCCGTGCGCGGCCTGCACCGCTTCGCGCTGCGCGAGGGCGTCACCGTGCACGACCCCGCCCATCAGGTGCGCCCGCCACGCCAGCTCCGCAGGCTTCCCAAGGCCGTCTCCGTCGACCAGGTCGAGCGGCTCATCGCCGCCTCGGGCCCCGACGGCGCGCCGCTCACCCTGCGCAACCGCGCCCTGCTGGAGGTCCTCTACGGCACCGGCGCCCGCATCTCCGAGGCCGTCGGCCTGGCCGTCGACGACCTGGAGGACGACCAGGTGCGGCTCTGCGGCAAGGGCGGCCGCACCCGCGTGGTCCCGCTCGGCCGCTACGCCCGCGCCGCTCTCGACGCCTACCTCGTACGGGCCAGGCCCGGTCTGCTGGCCCACGGCCGCGGCACTCCCGCCGTGTTCCTCAACGCCCGGGGCGGGCGGCTCACCCGCCAGGGCGCGTGGGAGGTCCTGCAGGCCGCCGCCGAACGGGCCGGACTGGCCGGGATATCTCCCCATGTTCTCCGCCATTCGTTCGCAACACACCTCCTCGACGGCGGCGCCGACGTTAGGGTGGTGCAGGAGTTGCTCGGCCACGCCTCCGTGACGACCACCCAGGTCTACACGCTGGTCACGGTCGACAAACTCAGAGAGGTGTACGCGGCGGCGCATCCCCGCGCCCGTCAGTGATCTATAGTCTTTTGGGTCGTGCGGCACTCCGGCGTGCCGCCTTGCCGCGTTAAGTGGTGACGCCATAGTGTCCGTCCGGACGGTCCGGTTCGGGATCGTCAGGGAGGTTCGAGCTGGTGACTGTGAAGACCAACGGTTCGACCCCGGGGACCCCCGACAACCCCTGGGGTGACACCAAGACCAACGCGCCTTCCAAGGGCGTCAACCTGGGCCCCACGCAGCGGCCCCGCCCGGTGTTCCCGGAGCCGGTGCCGCGCGACGTCCACGGCCCGGCCCGCGTGGTCGCCATGGTCAACCAGAAGGGCGGGGTCGGCAAGACCACCACCACCATCAACCTCGGCGCCGCCCTCGTCGAATGCGGTCTCAAAGTGCTGCTCGTCGACTTCGACCCGCAGGGCGCGCTCTCCGTCGGCCTCGGCATCAACCCGCTGCAGCTCGACCTCACGGTCTACAACCTGCTGATGGAGCGCAACGTCAGCGCCGAGGACGTGCTGCTGGAGACCGGCGTCGAGGGCCTCGACCTGCTGCCCAGCAACATCGACCTGTCCGCCGCCGAGGTCCAGCTCGTCACCGAGGTGGCCCGCGAGCAGGTGCTCGGCCGCGTCATCAAGCCGCTGCTGCCGCACTACGACGTCTGCCTCATCGACTGCCAGCCGTCGCTGGGCCTGCTCACCATCAACGCCCTCACCTGCGCGCACGGCGTCATGGTGCCGCTGGAGTGCGAGTTCTTCGCGCTGCGCGGCGTCGCCCTGCTCATGGACACCATCACCAAGGTGCAGGAGCGGCTCAACGAGGACCTCGAGATCGAGGGCCTGCTCGCCACCATGTACGACGCGCGCACGCTCCACGGCCGCGAGGTGCTCGCCCGCGTCGTGGAGGCCTTCGGCGACAAGGTCTTCCACACCGTGATCAACCGTACGGTGCGCTTCCCCGACGCCACGGTGGCCGGCGAGCCGATCACCACCTTCGACCCGTCCTCGCTCGGCGCCAACGCCTACCGCGAGCTGGCCCGGGAAGTGCTCTCGCGCTGGCCGCAGCCTGCCACAATGGCGAGGTGACAGAGCAGCAGGCCGGGCCCCAGGGCTTCCAGGTCCACCTGGACGTCTTCGAAGGGCCCTTCGACCTGCTGCTCGGGCTGATCTCCAAGCACAAGCTCGACATCACCGAGGTCTCCCTCTCGCAGGTGACCGACGAGTTCATCTCCTACATCCGCTCCCGCGGCCCCGAGTGGGACCTCGACCAGACCAGCCACTTCCTGCTGGTCGCGGCCACCCTGCTCGACCTCAAGGCGGCCCGGCTGCTGCCATCGGGCGAGGTCGAGGACGAGGAGGACCTCGCCCTGCTGGAGGCCCGCGACCTGCTGTTCGCCCGCCTCCTGCAGTACAAGGCCTACAAGGAGGTCGCCAAGATCTTCGCCGGGCGGATGGCCGACGAGGCGCTCCGCTTCCCGCGCAGCGTCCCCATGGAGCCGCAGTTCGCCGGCCTGCTGCCGGAGCTGGTGCTCGGCATCGGCCCCGAGGAGCTGGCCCGCATCGCCGCCCGCGCCTTCACCCCCAAGCTCCCGCCGACCGTCGGCGTCGGCCACATCTACCAACCGCTCGCCAATGTGCGCGAGCAGGCCGCTATTCTGGTGGAGCGCCTGCGCCGCATGCGCAGAGCCACTTTCAGGGCCCTGGTCGCCGACTGCGAGGGCACCTACGAGGTCATCGCCCGCTTCCTGGCCGTCCTGGAGCTGTTCCGGGAGTCCGCGGTCAGCTTCGAGCAGGTCGAGCCACTCGGCGACCTGCACGTCACGTGGACGGGCACCGACGACGGCGACGTCTCGGTGGGAGACGACTACGAGGAGAGCCCGGAGAAACCCGCAGATGGCTGACGACTCCCGCCCGCGCAAGGACCTGCCCGCCTGGATGACCCTCCCCGGCTCCCTGATCCCGTCCTCTCCCGAGGACCTCCAGGACGCCGCGGAGGCCCCCGAACGTGTCGATCCACCTGAGGACCCCCGTTTCGAAGTGCAGGAGCCGGTCATTGAGGCGCCTCCGCACGAGGCGCCGGGTCCCGAGCTCAAGCCGGCGCTGGAGGCCATCCTCATGGTCGTCGACGAGCCCGTACGGGAAGTCACCCTGGCCCAGGTGCTGGAGCGGCCCACCCACGAGGTGGCGGCGGCGCTGCGTGAGCTCTCAGCGGAATACGAAGCCTCCGCGCGGGGTTTCGATCTGAGGCAGGTCGCGGGAGGGTGGCGATACTATTCGCGCCCCGCGTACGCGCCGCTCGTGGAGCGGTTCGTCCGTGACGGCCAGCAGGCGAGGCTGACCCAGGCCGCGCTTGAGACGCTCGCGGTCGTGGCCTACCGGCAGCCGGTGAGCCGGGCGCGGGTGGCCGCGGTGCGCGGCGTCAGCAGCGACGGCGTCATGCGGACGCTGGTCGCGAGGGGGCTGGTCGAGGAGGCCGGCACCGACCCGGAGAGCCAAGCCGTGCTCTACCGGACAAGCTCATACTTCCTTGAGCGTCTGGGACTGAACGACGTCAGTGAGCTTCCCGAGCTCGCGCCGTTCCTCCCCGACGACGTGGAGAACATCGAGGAGACGACGAAGTGATCAACAGGCGAAGCACCCCGTCCGGTGATGGACGCGGTCGAGGACGCGCCGGCGGCTCCGGCCGCGGCGGGCGTCCCGCCTTCCGCTCGGACGATTCGCGCGGCCGTACGCGCCGCGACGACTCCCGTGACGGTTCCCAGCGAGACGAGCGCCGGGGTTCCGGCAGAGACGACTTCAGCGGCGGCTCCCGCCGTGACGACGCGCGCGGTTCCTCGGGCGGGTCCTACCGTGGGGATGACGCGCGCGGGGGTTCCCGTGGTGGCGGTTTCCGCGGGGACGACCGCCGGGGTTCCGGCGGGGGTATCCGCAGCGACCGTCGAGGTTCGCGGGACGACCGTGGCGGATTCCGTCGTGATGACGCGCGCGGGTCTTCGGGCGGTTCGTTCCGTCGTGATGATGCGGGCGGTTCGTTCCGTCGTGATGACGCGCGCGGGTCTTCGGGCGGGTCATCACGTCGTGATGACGCGCGTGGGTCCTCGGGCGGGTCTTACCGTGGGGACGACGCGCGCGGGGGTTCCCGCGGTGGTGGTTTCCGTGGCGATGACCGTCGGAGTTCCGGCGGGGTGTTCCGTGGTGACCGTCGGGGTTCGCGGGATGACCGTGGCGGGTTCCGTCGTGACGACGCGCGCGGGTCTTCCGGCGGGTCCTTCCGTCGCGATGACGCGGGTGAGGGTTCCCGTCGTGACGGGTTCCGTGGCGATGACCGCCGGGGTTCCGGCGGGGAGTTCCGTGGTGACCGTCGGGGTTCGCGGGACGACCGTGGTGGGTTCCGGCGTGATGATGCGCGTGGGTCTTCAGGCGGTTCGTTCCGTCGTGACGACGCGCGTGGGTCTTCGGGCGGGTCCTTCCGTCGTGATGACGCGCGTGGATCCTTCCGTCGTGATGACGCGCGTGGATCCTACCGGCGTGATGACGCGCGCGGTAGCTCGCGTGGGGAGGACCGGTACGGCCGGGACCGGGGCGACGCACGTGACTCGCTGCGCGCCGGCAGGGGCGGCGGTACGCGGGCCAGGTACGGGCATGACGGCGGCCGTTCCGAGCGGCCCGCGCGGGACGACCTCGGTTTCTCCGGCGAGGACATCGAGTACGAGTCCTCCGGCGGCGGCCGTGCGGAGGAGCGCGGCGGGTTCCGGGTGGACCGGAGCGGGCGCAGGGAAGGCCCCCAGGGTTCGTCGCGGGCCCGTTACGGCAGGCGCGACGAAGGAGACCGCGGCGGCGCGGGCCGCACGCCCCGGCGGGACGAAGGCGCCCGCAGCGGGCGGGTGTCCAAGCGCGACGGCGTCCACACGCTGGGCGACTCGCGGCGCGGCGCCGGAGACCGGGCCACGCCCAAGGACCGGTTCAAGACCGCACGCCAGCCCGTCCGCGACCGCGACTTCTACCCCGAGGGCTACACCGACGAACGCGACACCACCGAGGTCCCGGGCGGGGTGCGCCTGCAGAAGGTGCTCGCCCAGGCCGGGGTCGCCAGCCGCAGGGCCTGCGAGGAGATGATCGGCGACGGCCGCGTCACCGTGGACGGCCAGGTGGTGCGCAGGTTCGGCGCCAAGGTCGACCCGGCCAAGCAGGTCATCCACGTCGACGGCAGGCGTATCCCGACCGCGCCCGACCTGGTCTACTACGCGCTGAACAAGCCGATCGGCGTGGTGTCGACCATGGAGGACCCGCAGGGCCGGCCGTGCCTGGCCGACTTCGTGGAGGAGCTGGCTCCGCGGCTGTTCCACGTGGGCAGGCTCGACACCGAGACCGAGGGCCTGCTGCTGCTCACCAACGACGGCGAGCTGGCCAACCGGCTCACCCACCCGAGCTACGGGGTGCCGAAGAAGTACTGGGCCAAGGTGCCCGGCCCGATCCCGCGCGACCTGGGCCGCCGGCTCAAGCAGGGCATCGAGCTGGAGGACGGCATCGCCAAGGCCGACGACTTCCAGATCGTGCAGGAGCACGGCCAGCAGGCGCTGGTCGAGGTGGTGCTGCACGAGGGGCGCAAGCACGTCGTACGACGCATGCTGGAGGAGTCCGGCCACCGGGTCATCGACCTGGCCCGCATCGAGTTCGGCCCGGTGAAGCTGGGCCGCACCAAGCCCGGCACGCTCAGGGCGCTGACGCTGCGTGAGGTCGGCGAATTGTACGCCGCGGTGAAGCTGTAACCTGGCCACGACGCTGGAGCCCGTGCGAATCTCCGCACGGGCTCTCCCGCTATAGAAGGAGCGAAGCGCATGGTGCGGGCGATCCGCGGCGCGATCCAGGTGGACGCCGACGACCGTAACTCGATCATCGAGGGGACGACCGAGCTGGTCGCCCAGGTCATGGAGCGCAACGAGCTCACCACGGACGACGTGATCAGTGTGCTGTTCACCGCCACTCCCGACCTGACGGCGGAGTTCCCGGCGCTGGCGGCGCGCAAGCTGGGGTTCCACGAGGTGCCGCTGATCTGCTGCACCGAGATCGGCGTGCCGGGTGCGCTGCCCAGGGTGGTGCGGCTCATGGCGCATGTCGAGACCGATCGGCCCCGCTCGGCGATCCAGCATGTGTATCTGCGCGGCGCCGTCGCGCTCCGTCAGGACATCGCCCAATAAATCGCCCAATAATCTGCCCGTACGACTCCCGTACCGAAATCAGGACAACGACATGGCCTCCGAACTCCGCACCGTGCTGGTTGTGGGCACCGGTCTCATCGGCACCTCGCTGGCGCTCGCGCTGCGCAAGCACGAGGTGCGCGTGCTGCTCGCCGACCGAGACCAGGGGGCCGTGCGGCTCGCGCGCGAGCTCGGCGCCGGTGAGGAGTGGCGGCCCGGCGAGAGCGCCGACCTGGCGGTGATCGCGGTGCCGCCCGGTTACGTCGCCACCGAGCTGCGGCGGCTGCAGGAGGGCGGCGCGGCGCGGTTCTTCACCGACGTGGCCAGCGTCAAGGCGGAGCCGATCGACCGGGCGCGCGAGCTGGGCTGTGACCTGTCCGCGTACGTGGCCTCGCACCCGCTGGCGGGCCGTGAGCGGTCCGGGCCGGGCGCGGCCAGGGCCGACCTGTTCCTGGGGCGGCCGTGGGCGTTCTGTCCCACGCCCGAGGCGTCCGCGGAGGCGACGGCGGCGGTGCTGCGGCTGATCGAGCTGTGCGGCGCGAACGCGGTCGAGGTCGACGCGGCCGAGCACGACCGGGCGGTCGCGGTGATCTCGCACGCCCCGCACGTCGCGGCCTCGGCGGTGGCGGCTCGCTTGGCCGACGCCTCCGATGTGGCGCTCGGCCTGGCCGGTCAGGGGGTGCGCGACGTGACCAGGATCGCCGGCGGTGATCCCGGCCTGTGGCTGGGCATCCTGTCCGGCAACTCGGCCCCGGTCGCCGAGGTGCTGGAGGCGGTCTCCCGTGACCTGGCGGAGGCGGCGTCGGCGCTGCGGGCGCTGTCCGGGGGCGACGGCACCGCGTCCGGCGAGCTGACCCAGCTGCTCAAGCGCGGGGTCGTGGGCCACGGGCGGATCCCGGGCAAGCACGGCGGCCCGGCTTCCGCGTACGCCGTCGTCCAGGTCGTCATCGGTGACAGTCCGGGCCAGCTGGCGCGGCTGTTCCAGGTGTGCGACGAGGTCGGGGTCAACGTCGAGGACGTCCGCCTGGAGCACGCTCCCGGCCTGCCCCTGGGCGTGGCCGAGCTGTCGGTGCAGCCCGACGCGGCCGGCTCGCTGAGCCAGGCCCTGCGCGAGCGCGGCTGGCAGGTGCCGTAGCGGCATGGTGAAGGGTCCCGGCGTGGTGCCGGGACCCTAGGTGGTTCAGCGCCGGGTGATCGCTTGGCTGACGGCGTTGGGGCCGTCGTACTCGCGGTCGGGCATGGCTTCCAGGGCGCGCATCGTGTCCTGGTCGGCGCCGTGTTTGCGGGCGGCCTCCAGCAGGTCGGCCTTGGAGGCCGGGTAGTCGACACCCTTGAGGTGCTTCTGCAGCTGGATCGGGTTCGGTGCTGTAGTCATAACCCATTGCTACCCAAAAGTCACAGATTGTAACGATCAAGCGCCTTTCGTGCTCGTTCGACCTCCGGCGGCAGTGCCTCGCGCCGGGCCAGGGCGCGGCGGATCCGGGGGAGGGCGTCGAGCAGGCCGCGCCGGCCCGCCCTGCCTTGACGCAGGGCGTCCAGCGACCGCCGGGCCACCACCGGCCACGGACGGCGCAGCACGGCCGTCAGCAGCGCGTTGCGCGCCGCCAGGGCCTGCCGGGCCGCAGGGTCGCGGGGAGGCGTCGGGTGGTGGTGCGCCACCACGTCGTCGGCGTAGGCGAGACCCCAGCCGCGCGCGGCCAGGTCCAGCGCCAGCCGCTCCTCCTCGCCGAAGAAGAACACCACGTCGTCGAAGCCGCCGGCCTCCAGGAAGGCGTCCCTGCGCACCACCGCGCCGCACGCCAGGAAGCCGAGCACGCTCGGGCCGGGCAGGTCGGCGGCGACCCCCAGCGGCGAGCGGCGCATCTCCTCGCTGACCGGGTCGAGCCGCTCCTCGGGCCCCACCAGCAGGCGCGCGCCGAGCACGGCCAGGCGCGGGTGGGCGTCGAAGAGCCCGGCCGCCCGCTCCAGCGCCCCGGGCGCCCACCACGAGTCGTCGTCGGCGAAGGCCACGTACGGGGTCCGCGCCAGCCGCACGCCCACGTTGCGGGCGGGCGCGCCGAGGTTGCGGCCGTTCTCCACGACCTGGACGTGCGGGTGGTGGCGGCGGACGAACCCGGCGGTGCCGTCGGTGGAACCGTTGTCCACCAAGATCACCGGGCCGCGATGGCGGGGGAGCGAGCGCTGCAGCGTGCGCAGGCGGTCGCGGGTCACCACCACCACCGTCACCTTGCTGTCAGCTCTCACGCACGGCTTCTCACCCGAGGGAGTCCGCTCATGCCTTGACGGGCCGGGGAAGCCGGGATAGAAAGACGGTAACAGCGTTACCGAGAAGAAACGGCGTTACCGAACATGAGCGTGACCGCGTACCAGCAGGCCCAGCAGGAGGGGCAGGGCGTCGTGCGGGCTGTGATCCTCGACGCCGCCAAGAGCCTGCTGATCGGCGAGGGGCCCGCGGCGCTGACCGTGCGGCGCATCGCCGGCGAGGCCGGCTGTTCCACCAAGGTCATCTACACGCTGTTCGGCGGCAAGGACGGGCTCTGCCGGGCGCTCTGGCTGGAGGGTTTCGCCCGGTTCGAGCGGCGGCTGCTGGAGGTGCCCCACGACGACGACCCGCTGGAGCGGCTGCGGGCCGGCGTCGCCGCCTACCGGGAGTACGCGCTGGAGGAGCCGGAGTACTACCGGCTGATGTTTCAGGGCGCCCTGTCCGGCTACATCCCCGACGAGGCGGCCAGGGATGCCGCCCGGCGGACGTTCCGCCTGCTCGTGGGCGGCGTGCGGCGCTGCCTCGACGAGGGGCGGCTGCGCGGCGGCGGCGCCGCGGAGATCGCCGACGTGCTCTGGATGGCCATGCACGGCGCGGTGAGCCTGGAGCTCTCCGGCTTCTTCGACCGGGCCGAGGCCGGGCACCGCTACCGGCTGCTGTGGACCTCGGTGCTGCATCCCTTCCTCGTTCCAGACGAGAGGACCACCCCATGACGTCCCACCCGTACCGCGACGGCTTCGCCCCCGTCACCGAGGAGATCACCGCCTACGACCTGGAGGTGACCGGCCGGATCCCAGCCGAGCTGAACGGCCGCTACCTGCGCAACGGCCCCAACCCGCTGAGCCTGGACGACCCGTCCGCCTCCCACCTGTTCCTCGGCGAAGGCATGATCCACGGCGTGCGGCTGCGCGACGGCCGCGCCGAGTGGTACCGCAACCGGTGGGTGCGCAACGCCGCCGTGGCCCGGCGGCTCGGCGAGGAGCCGCGCTCCACGCTCACCCACGAGGGCATGGACTTCGCCCCCAACACCCACGTGCTCGGCATCGCCGGGCGCACCCTGGCCACCGTCGAGGCCGGGGCGCTCCCGTACGAGATGAGCTACGAGCTCGACACCATCGGCCCGTGCGACTTCGACGGCGGCCTGCCCGGCGGGTTCGCCGCCCACACCCACCTCGACCCGGCCACCGGCGAGCTGCACGCCATGGCGTACTTCTTCGGCTGGGACCACCACCAGCACATCGTGCTCGACGACAAGGGCACGGTCGTGCGGACCAGGGACATCCCGATCGCCGACGCGCCCATGCTGCACGACTTCGCGCTCACCGAGAAGTACGTGGTCATCTACGACCTGCCGGTCACCTTCAGCATGGCCCACGCCGAGCAGGGCGCCTCGCTGCCGTACGCGTGGAACCCCGGCCACGCCTCAAGGGTCGGCCTGCTGTCACGGGCGACCGGCGAGGTGAGCTGGGTGGAGGTGCCGCCGTGCTGGGTCTTCCACACGCTCAACGCCTACGACGACGGCGACCAGGTGGTGGTCGACCTGGTGCGTTACCCGCAGCGGTTCGTCGACGCCCGGCTCGACCTGGGCGGCACGCCGACGCTCGACCGCTGGCGTGTCGACCCGGTCGCCGGCACCTTCACCGAGACGCGGCTGGACGACAGGGCGCAGGAGTTCCCGCGCATGGACGAGCGGCTGACCGGCAGGCCCTACCGCTACGGCTACACGGCGGCCGCCCGCGACCTGATCGACGTGGTCTATCCCGACGACACCGAGCTGGAGGACCTGCCCGACGAGGCGTTCGACAACACGCTGATCAAGCACGACCTGGCGGCGGGCACGCAGCAGGCCCGCCAGTTCGGGCGCGGCGCGTACGTGGGCGAGCCGGTGTTCGTGCCGTCGGGCGACGCGGAGGACGACGGGTACGTGCTCACCTTCGTCAACAACCCGGACAGAGGCGCGGCCGACCTGGTGATCCTGCCGGCGCAGGATTTCACCGGCGACCCGGTGGCCACCGTCCACCTGCCGGTCAGGGTTCCGCTGGGCTTCCACGGGAGCTGGGTCGCCGACTGACCGGCTCGTCGCGGTGGCGCGAGACGGTAACCTCGTGAGGTTGGGTCAGCACACGTGAAGAGGGAGAGCCGTGGCCGGTCTGGTCGTCGCCATGGACGGCCCTTCGGGGTCGGGCAAGTCGAGCGCGTCGCGCGGGGTGGCCCGCGCGCTGGGTCTGCGCTACCTGGACACCGGAGCGCAATACCGGGCGATGACCTGGTGGATCCTCCGGCAGGGCGTCGACCTCGCCGACTCCGCCACGATCGCGGCCCGCTGCGGCGAGCCCGAGATCGTCTCCGGCACCGACCCCGACAGCCCCGCCATCCACGTCGGCGCCGTCGACGTGGCGGGGCCGATCCGGGAGGACGAGGTCACCTCGGCGGTCTCCGCCGTGGCGGCGGTGCCCGAGGTGCGGGCCAGGCTCGTCGCCCTCCAGCGGGAGATCATCGGCGCCGGCGACATCGTGGTCGAGGGCCGCGACATCGGCACCGTCGTCGCCCCCGACGCCCCCGTCAAGATCTACCTGACGGCCAGCCCCGAGGCCCGCGCCCAGCGCCGGTCGGCGGAGCTGGCCGGCACCACGGCGGAGGCGCAGCAGGCGGCCCTGGCCAGGCGCGACACCCTCGACTCGACACGCAAGACGGATCCACTCTCGATGGCGGATGGCGCCGTCGAGCTCGACACCACCGCGCTCAACCTCGACGAGGTGATCGCGGAGGTGTTGAGACTGGTCAAGGAGCGCACCTGAGCGGTGCGGGACTCATAAGGATGAGACACCATGTCTACGGGGGATTGGGTCGAGGCTGAGCTCGACGATCTCGAGGTTTCCGGCGACGTCGGCGATAGCACGCCGCTGCCGGTCGTGGCCATCGTCGGGCGGCCGAACGTCGGCAAGTCCACGCTGGTCAACCGCATCATCGGCCGCCGGGAGGCGGTCGTGGAGGACGTGCCGGGGGTGACCCGCGACCGGGTGACCTACGAGGCCAACTGGCGCGGCCGCCGCTTCACCGTGGTCGACACCGGCGGGTGGGACCCTGACGCCACCGGCATGGGCCTGCGCATCGCCGAGCAGGCGCAGGTCGCGACCGAGCTGGCCGACGTGATCGTGTTCGTGGTCGACGCGACCGTGGGCGCCACCGACGCCGACGAGATCGTCGGCTCCGTGCTGCGCCAGTCGGGCAAGCCGGTGATCCTGGCCGCCAACAAGGTCGACAACCAGCAGGTCGAGCTGGAGGCCGCCGCGCTGTGGTCGCTCGGCCTCGGCGAGCCCTACCCCGTCTCCGCGCTGCACGGCCGCGCCAGCGGCGACCTGCTCGACGTGGTGCTCGACGCGCTGCCCGAGACCCCGCGCGAGCGCTTCGCCGACGAGCGCGGCCCCTACCGGGTGGCGCTGCTCGGCAAGCCCAACGTCGGCAAGTCCTCCCTGCTCAACAAGCTGGCGGGGGAGGAGCGGGTGCTGGTCGACCCGATGGCCGGCACCACCCGCGACCCCGTCGACGAGCTGATCGAGCTGGGCGGCCGCACCTGGCGGTTCGTCGACACGGCCGGCATCCGGCGGCGCGACCGCGAGCTGCAGGGCGCCGACTTCTACGCCGCCATGCGCACCCGCTCCGCGCTGGAGCGCTCGGAGGTGGCGGTCGTGCTCATCGACGCCAGCGAGCCCCTCACCGAGCAGGACCTGCGCATCATCGGCCTGGTGATCGAGTCCGGCCGGGCCATGGTGGTCGCGTTCAACAAGTGGGACCTCGTCGACGAGGACCGCCGCTACTACCTGGAGAAGGAGATCGACCGGCAGCTCGTCCGCACCCCGTGGGCGCTGCGGGTCAACATCTCCGCCAAGACCGGCCGCCACGTCGACCGGCTGGTGCCGGCCCTGGAGCGGGCGCTGGAGTCCTGGGCGACCCGGGTGCCGACGTCCCGGCTGAACGCGTTCCTGACCGAGCTGGTGCAGCAGACGCCGCCCCCGGTGCGCGGCGGCAAGCAGCCGAAGATCCTGTTCGCCACACAGGCGTCGATCGAGCCGCCCAAGTTCGTCCTGTTCACCTCCGGCTGGCTGGAAGACACCTACCGGCGCTTCATCGAGCGGCGGCTGCGCGAGGAGTTCGGCTTCGCCGGCTCGCCGATCGAGGTCACGATGAAGATCAGGGAGAAGCGCCAGAAAAGGGATCGCTGATACCATCGTCGGCAACGCGTCGACGGAGACGAGTAGCCGGGGTCCACGCGGGCCGAGAGAGCCGCCGGTGCTGTGAAGGCGGCCCCGCGCCCCCGGTGAAGACACTCCTGAGTGCGGGGAGGAAATGCCTCGCCGGCCTGACCCCCGTCACAGGGTCCGAGAGGCCGCCCGTTCCCGGGCGGCGAAAGTGCGGTGGCACCGGGAGCTCCCTTCTCCCCCGCACTCCCAAGGGGTCATACACCTTCCTCATCAGGAGCTGTCATGATCTCTCGTGTCCTGTCCGCCGAGCTCGCCGAGCACGCCGGGCAACGAGTGACGATCGCCGGCTGGGTCCATCGCCGCCGGCTGCTGAAATCCGTGTCCTTCCTCGTCGTCAGGGACCGCTCAGGGCTGGCCCAGGCGGTCACCGCGGGCGACCTGCCCGCCGAGGAGAGCGTCGTCCAGGTCACCGGCAGGGTGACCGTCAACCCGCAGGCGCCGGGCGGCGCCGAGCTGACCGAGCCGGAGATCGAGCTGCTGTCACGGCCGGCCGAGCCTCCGCCGTTCGACCTGTTCAGGCCCGTGGTGGCGGCGACGCTGCCGACGGTGCTCGACCACGCGCCCGCCGCCCTGCGCCATCCGGCGCTGCGGGCGCCGCTGGAGATCTCGGCCGCGAGCGTGGCGGGGTTCCGCGCCGCGCTGGACCGGCTCGGGTTCACCGAGGTGCACACCCCGAAGATCGTCGCGTCGGCCACCGAGTCCGGCGCGAACGTCTTCGGCATCGACTACTTCGGCCGGCCCGCCTACCTCGCCCAGTCGCCGCAGTTCTACAAGCAGGCGATGGTGGGCGTGTTCGAGCGGGTGTACGAAGTGGGGCCGGTCTTCCGGGCCGAGCCGCACGACACCGTACGCCACCTGGCCCAGTACACCAGCCTCGACGCCGAGCTGGGCTTCGTCCGCGACCACCGGGACGTGATGGCGGTGCTGCGCGAGGCCGTGGCGGGCATGCTGGAGTCGGTACGCGAGCGCGCCGCCCCGGCCGTGGCCCTGCTCGGCGCCGAGCTGCCGGGGGTGCCCGACGAGATCCCGGCGATCCACTTCACCGAGGCGCAGCGGATGACGGGCGAGGACGAGCCCGACCTCTCACCCGCCCAGGAGCGGTGGCTGTCGGAGTGGGCGCTGAAGGAGCACGGCTCGGAGTTCCTGTTCGTCACCGGCTACCCGATGGCCAAACGGCCCTTCTACACCCATCCCGACCCCGGCAGGCCCGGCTACTCCAACGGCTTCGACCTGCTCTTCCGCGGGCTGGAGCTGGTGACCGGCGGACAGCGGCTGCACCGCCATCAGGACTACCTGGACGCGCTGGCCGCCCGCGGTGAGAGCGCGGAGCCGTACGAGGGATATCTGCGGACGTTCGCGTACGGGATGCCCCCGCACGGCGGGTTCGCCATCGGGCTGGAGCGGTGGACGGCGCGCCTGACGGGCGCGGCGAACATCCGCCAGGTCACCGCGTTCCCGCGCGACCTGCACCGCCTCACGCCGTAGCGGCCCGGCCCGCCGTCCGGGCTCCCCGGACGGCGGGTCAGCCGGTACGGGGGAGCGCCAGCACCTTGCGCAGGCCGGGCAGCACGCACAGCCCGGTCACCGTCTGGCTGATCAGCAGGGCGTAGCCGACGCCGGTGACGCCCGCCACCGGGAACAGCGCGATCACGGTGGCGAACACCAGCAGCGTCATGCCGATCTGCACGGTGGCCAGCTTCCTGGCCTCGCTGCGGGCCCGCAGCGTGCCGAGCCGGATCTCCACCAGCGCCATCGGCAGCACCCCGACGGCCATCAGCCGCAGCAGCGGCGTGCCGGCCTCGGCCAGCTCGGGCCCGAACACCCGCAGGATCAGCGGCGCCCCGGCCACCACGACGGCCACCACCGGCCCGACGATCAGGAAGGTGCGGCGCAGCGCGTCGCGGGTGCTCCGCGCCAGCCGCCCGGCGTCGAGAGAGCCCTCGACGGTCAGCGAGACCGCCATGTTGGCCGCCAGCAGCCCCATCATGCAGCCGAGCGTGTGGGCGATCGAGAAGTAGCCGAACAGCTCGGCGTCGTTGAGCCAGGCGCCCACCATGACCGGCACCAGGTAGAGCACGAGCAGCGTGGACAGGGTGCCGGAGAAGTCGCCGGCCACGAACCGGCCGATCTCCCGCAGCCGCGGCGGGGTGGCGTTCGCGCCGGTGCGGGCCACGTGCCGGGGCACCGCCACCTTGAAGATCAGCAAGGTGACCGGGATGAGGGCGAGCGCCGTGGGCACCATCCACGAGACGAAGATCCCGCCGTACAGCCCGCCCACCGGCAGGGCCCCGGCCAGCACGACCAGCAGCACCATCTTGGCCAGCCCGAACACCGTGCTGTTGACCGGCACCCAGACGGCCTGCCGGAGCCCGGCGAGCACCACGTCCTGCAAGGTGAAGATCGTCCACACCAGCACCGACGCCAGGAACACCACCGCGGGCACGAACCCGGCCAGCTCCCCGTAGGCGGGCCCCCACAACGGCAGCGTCAGCAGGAACCCGAGCGCCGCCAGCACCGCCGTGATGCCGGCCACCCCGTAGCCGCGCAGCACCAGCCCGCCCGTGCCGCGCCCCGACACCGGGATGAACCGGGCCATCACCCCCACGAACGCCAGCCCGACGAGCGAGGAGAACAGCCGCATCGCCGTGATCATGAGCTGGCCCTGGCCGAACGCGGCCGGGTCGTACAGCCGCACGGCCAGGAACCAGTAGCCCAGCCCGAGCAGCGCCGTGACCGCGGTGTTGACCATGAGGGCGTAGCCCTGGAGGAAGAGCGGGTCGCGCAGGTCGGTGCGGAGCCGGGCGACCAGCCCGGTCCGGCGCGGGACCGCCCCTGTGTCACTCGTCATCAGGAGGCGGTCCTTCCAGCGGCGGCCGGACACCCAGCCGCTCCAGCAACGGGATCAGGCGACCGGCGTCGAGCGGGTCGGCGGGCAGCACGTGCCCCGTCCACCAGCGCGCGACACCGGGCGTGGGACCGGTGGGGAACAGCCGGTCGGCATCGAGCCGGTCGGCGGTGGGGATCGGGCGGTCGCCGTCGAGCGGGTCGGCGGGGGGAATCGAGGGGTGGGCATCGAGCGGGTCGGCGGGCAGGATCGTGGTCAGGTAGTCGTCGAGGGGCGGGTCGTACACGAAGCCCGGCACCACGCCGTGCGACTCCAGCGCGGCCACCACCCGGTCGCGGTCGGCCACGAGCAGCGGGACCCGCAGCAGCGGCCGCACCGGCGCGTCCGTCACCCCCGGCGCGGCCCACGGGGTGGCGCGCAGCGCCGCGACCCCGGCCAGCCTGCGCTCCCGCTCGCGCCCGATGGCGCGGATCCGGGAACGGTGCAGGCGCAGCAGGGCGCGGCCGGGGCGCATCCGCCAGTCGTCCAGGTCGATGCGGAGCCACGGGTCCATCGCGTCCAGGTCGCCCGCCGCCTTGGCCACCTCGCCGGCGGTGGTCGGGTAGCGATGGCCGGTCCACGTCATGAGGCCGAGCCGCTTGAGCGCGTGCCACACCGGCCGCACCAGCCCGGTCCGGTAGACCGCCTCCCGCAGCAGCGGCCGCAGCACGGCCGACACCTGGGCCCGCGCCGGGCCGGGCAGCAGCAGCTCCTCGCGGGCCGCGGCCAGCTCCCGCAGCGCGGCCGGATCGGCGGCCGTCAGGAAGCCGCCGGACATCGCCCGCCCGTGCTTGGCCAGGCTGAACACCCCGGCCTCGCCCCACAGCCCGGCCGGCCGGCCGTCGGCCTCCGTCTGGAAGGCGTGCGCGGCGTCGTCCACCAGCACCAGCCCGTGCCGGTCGCACGCGGCGCGCAGCCGGGCCACCCGGTCCGGCACCCCGTACAGATGCGTGGTGAGCACGCCCGCCAGCCCGGACCAGTCGACCCGGTCGACGTCGATGTTGCCGTCACGGGCCGAGACCGGCGCCATCACCGGCGTCAGCCCCGCGGCCAGCGCGACGAAGAGCACGGTCTCGCAGTTCGTCGGCGCGATCAGCACCCGGTCGCCGGGCCGGAACCAGTGGCGCAGCGCCAGCAGCAGCCCGAACCGGGCCGACGGCACGTGCAGGCAGCCCTGCCCGAGCCGCTCGCCCATCCGGGCCTCCAGCTCGGTCGCCCTCATGACGCCGTCCGGCGCGGGTCGCGGGTCCGGCCGGCCTCCACGACGCGACCCCGCGCTCGCCGGAGCCGGCCGGGGGACCTCACGAGGTCACCCGGCGCTTGCCGTAGCTCTTCAGCACCCGGTCGGCCAGCCGGTACAGCGCGGGCGTGCCGAGGACGGCCCGGCGGGCCAGCCGCACCGGCTCGGTGCGCGCCCAGTGGACGCCCGCCCGCGCCGTCCGCCGCCGCACCACGCCCTCGGCCACCGGAACGGTCCTGCTGGCGAGCGCGTCCTTGTACTCGTAGCCGGCGCCCACGCTCAGGTCGATCGCGTCCAGCCCGGCCTCCGCCGCCGCCTCGGCCATCCGCAGATGCTGGATCAGCCCGGGGGAGTATTTGGCGAACTCCGGATCGTACGCGGGGAACCAGCCGACCAGCGTCGAGCGGCTGCGCAGCCCGAAGTGGCCGGCGACCGGCGTGCCGTCCGCGTACAGCATCGACAGCACGCCGCCGAAGTCCTTGGAGTCGATGGCGTGCAGCCGCTCCACCAGCTCCACCACCCACGGCCGGGCGAACCGGTCGGCGCGGCCGCTGCGCGCGTACTGCCCCGACTTCCACGTGCGCAGCAGCCGGAACTGCTCGACGTCGCCGGGGCTCACCGCGAACGTGGACGTCACCTCGCCCGCGTCGCGGCCGAGCTTGCGCTCCTTGTACTGGGTGGTCTTGAGGAACTTCGGCGACCGTTCGCGCAGCCCTTTCAGATAGGCCTGGTAGCCCTCGGTCAGATCGAGCACGACCGCGTCCTGCGTCAGGGTCACGTACGGGGCGAACCACGGCTGGTCCCGCACCAGGCAGCCGAACTCCCACACGTGCAGCCCGCACGCCCGCAGCAGCCTGCCCGCCTCGAACACGGCGCCCGGCCGGTGCACCACCCCCTGGCACAGCGACACCCACGCGCCGACGGCAGCCCCGACGCCGGAACGTTCCTCGTACGGGAGGAATCCGGCGATGCCGTCACCGTCGCGGATCACCGCGACCCGGACCCGGTCGCTGACCTCGCCCATCACCAGGGCGAAATCAGGGCTCAGGAACGGGTTGTCCAGATGCGGTTGCTCCCGTTGCATCTCCCGCCAGGCGTCGATCTCCGACGTCCCCAGTTCGCGCGGACGCAGAACACCGATCTCATACACGCTCGCCCCCTGCTTCTCGATGTGAGGAGGAACAGCGTAGTCCCGGTCGATGCTCCAGGAGTGGGAGTTATACGAGCGTTGAGCGTGTTGTGGAGCGACGCGGCATGAACCACGCCAGCGCCGCGCCGAGCAGGCAGATGAACGCCGTCACGAGGAACATCTCGGTGTACTCGACGTGCAGCGCGCCCCGCACCCCGGCGGTGTACTCGGCGAGCCGCCGGGCGTACTCGGCGGGTTCGACGCCGAACGGCACCGGCGTGTCGAGGTGCGCGGTCAGCGACTGGAAGCGGTAGAAACCCCAGGCCGAGACGGCGGCGATGCCGATCAGCATGCCCATCATCCTGGCCACCACGACCGCCGCCGACGCCACGCCGTGCTGCGCCGGCCGGGTCACCCGCAGCGCCGCCGCCGACACCGGCGCGATCACCAGGCCCACGCCCAGGCCCGCCACCACCAGCGTGGCGTCCATCATCAGCCGGGCGTCCGCCAGCTCCAGCGGCCATCGGCTCATCAGCCCGTAGCCGGCGGCGGCCACCAGCAGGCCCGCCGCGGTGACCACGCGGCCGCCGGACCGCCGCGTCAGCAGCCCGCCCAGCAGCGCCCCCACCGGCAGCGCGATCAGGAACCGGCCCAGCACCAGCGCCGCCTCCAGCGCCTCCAGGCCGAGCAGTGTCTGGGCGGTGAACTGCACGAACACCATCGTCACCAGCAGCGCCGCCCCGGTCAGGAAGCTCACGCCCAGCGTGGACAGCAGCGGGCCCTTCGGCACGCCCGTGAGGTCGAGCAACCGTACGGGCGAGCGGATCTCCCACCAGACGAACGCCGCCCCCACCAGCGTGCCCGCCCCGATCAACGGCGGGCCCCAGGCGGGCAGCACGGCCGCGGCCGGGTCCGGGTTGTACAACCCCACCACCAGCAGCCCCAGCGCCAGCGCGAGTAACCCGCCCCCGACCCAGTCCACCCGCACCTTCACGGGAACCTCAGGCGGCACGCCCGCGCCGCTCCCGGCGGGGATGCCCCACTGGACGGCGAGTGCGGCGGCGAGCGCCAGGGGGAGGTTGATCCAGAAGATGGCGTGCCAGTCGCCCAGCTCCACTCCGAGCACCGCGAAGCTCGGGATCAGCGCCAGCACCCCGCCGTACACGGGCCCGAGCGCGCTGCCGAGCTCCTGGGCCGCGCCGACCGCTCCCAGCGCCACCGGCCGCTCGCGCTCGCCCCACAGGTCGCCGATGAGCGCCATCGTGATGGGCAGCAGCGCCCCTCCGGCGATCCCCTGGACGGTCCGGCCCGACACCACCATGATCTCGGACGACGCCAGCGCCGTCAGCACCGAGCCGGCCGCGAACGCCGCCAGGCAGGCGTGGATCAGCGGCCGTCTGCCGTAGCGGTCGGACAGCTGCCCGAGCAGCGGCATCGCCGCCACGTAGCCGAGCAGGAAGCCCGTCACCACGGGCGTGGCCCGCTCCAGCCGGTTCAGCGGGATGCCCAGGTCGGTGGCGATGTCGATGAGGACGGTCACCACGACGTACGCGTCGAGCGCGGCCAGCAGCACCACCGCGCCGCCGACGCCGAGCGCGACCCGGCGCGCGCGCCTCATCCGGCCGACGGGGGCGGCGTGATCGTCACCGGCGCGTCGTAGTCGGCCAGCGTCACGCTCACGCTGCCGCCCTGCAGCGGCAGCTCGACCTTGGTGAGCCTGCTTGTGGCCTTGTCGACCCAGACCGTGCCGTTGACGGGCTGGGTGACCCCCGGCACGAGCGTGCCGAGCGTCTGCTCGGAGAACCCGGTCGCCACTCGGTAGGCGCCGCCCTCCTCGGCCTGGACCAGCGGGTCGGAGGCGGATTCGAGCAACTGGGCGATGCCCTTGGCGGGGTCGAGGATCAGCGAGGGATCGTACAGCTGGGCCAGCTCCCGCCGGGTGAGCTTCTGGAAGCCGCCGGTCGGGCCCTTGAAGTGGACGGTGTCGCCGATCAGCGCGAACGTGATCTCCTGGAGGCTGCCGAACACCTCCAGGGTGATGGTGCCGTCGGCGTCGCCCTGCGCCGTCAGCCGGCCGTCGGCCTTCTTGACCGGGACGTTCGGCTTGCCGTCCGTGGCGATCGAGAACGCCGCCGACTTCACCGACCGCATGGCCGCCGCGGCCTTCTTCATCAGGTCGGACCCCGCGGGCAGCTCCTCGCCACCGCCGGACGAGCAGGCCGTGAGACCCGCGACGAGGAGGACGAGGAGCAGCTTTCTCAGCATGAAGCGGATCGTAGCGAGCGGTGGCGCGCGCCGCGCGCGCCGCCGGTATCGGTTGGGTGTCAGCGCAGCTTCTTCAGATGCTCCACGATCGGCGCGAAGGCCCCCTCCAGCTCGCCGAGCTGGTCGTCGGTCAGCCGGTCGACGAAGTGTTCGCGGACGCCGGAGACGTGGACGGGCGCCACCCGCTGGATGGTGTCCCAGCCCTCGTCGGTCAGCACCGCGAAGGTGCCGCGCCGGTCGTCGCGGCAGTCCTCGCGGACGACCAGCCCCTTGGCCTCCATCCGGGAGATCTGGTGGGAGAGGCGGCTGCGGGACTGGATCGTCGCGTCGGCCAGATCGCTCATGCGCATCCGCCGGCCAGGGCTCTCCGAGAGGTTGACCAGGATCTCGTAGTCGTTCAGCGACAGCGCGTGTTCCTGCAGCTCCCGGTCCAGGCGGTGCATGAGGAGCTTGTGCAGCGCCAGGTGGGTTCGCCAGGCACGCTGCTCAGCGGGGGAAAGCCAGCGAGGCGCGCTCATGATCTCCTATCCGGGACACGTCCGGCGGCCGGCCACGACGGTGGCGCCGCCTGTGGGACTCGTATCAAGGTTAACCGGGGATGGCGGCTCTCCTGGCAGGGGTGTCGGTGATGGCGGCCACCAGGATGTCCGGCTCCGCCCGCCACTCCAGCAGATGCCGGCCCGCCCAGTCGCCCTCACGGGCGGACAGCTCGTCGAGGGTCAGCTCGCCCCGCTTGATCAGCGCCTCCTTGCGCGCCCACACCCGGATCAGGTCCTCGTTGCCGCCGGCCTCCTTCCGCTCGCGGGGAGTGAGCGCCATCCCGGCGAGCATGCGGTCGAGCGGGCCGGGCGGCACCCGCTCGGCGTCGACGCCGACGCGGCCGTGGCCGGCGGCGGCGCACACGTAGCCGCGCGTGTGGCTCAGGCTGACGCCCACCGCCGGGGCCTCCTCCAGGTACGGCCTGCCGTGGCCGGGGCCGTGCACGTGGCAGACCTGGGCCAGCGTGAGCCGGTGCGGTGCGACGCCGAGGAGCTCGGCCGCGCAGAGGCGGACCAGCAGGTGGGCGGCGACGAAGGCGTGGCGGTCGGCCTCGTGCCGGAACCGCGCGGCCCGCTCCCGTTCGGCGGAGGTCAGCAACGTCACCGGGGCGTCCACCTCGTCAGGCCGACCGCCCATCACCAGCGCCATGTCCGCAACGTACACCGTGACCCGGATTTGCCCATCCGCCAACCAACCACAAATCCGGCGAAACCTACGATTAATTGAGGTTCGCCTATAGCGCGCCCTGGGAGTGCGACATGGTTCAGCTCATCAGAAGCGGGCTCGAAGGACTGCGCGAGAGATGCGCCGGGCGTGTGGTCTCCCCGAAGGACGACGGCTACGAGAGCATGCGGAAGATCTGGAACGGCGCCGTCGACCGCCACCCCGGCGTGATCGTCCGGTGCGGCGGGCCCGACGACGCTGAGGCGGCCGTCGCCTACGCCCGGCAGGAGGACCTGGAGATCTCCGTGCGCGGCGGCGGCCACGGCTTCGGCGGCCTGGCCGTGACCGACGGCGGAGTCATGCTCGACCTCAGCGCGCTGCGGCAGATCGAGGTCGACGCCGCCAGCCGGTGGGCGTCCTGCGGGGGCGGTGCGACCTGGGCCGATCTCGACGCGGCCACCCACGTGTACGGGCTGGCCACGCCCGGCGGCACGATCAGCCACACCGGCGTCGGCGGGCTGACGCTCGGCGGCGGCTTCGGCTGGCTGAGCCACGACCACGGGCTGACCGTGGACAACCTGGAGTCGGCCGACGTCGTGCTCGCCGACGGGCGGCAGGTGCACGCCTCCGCCCGCGAGCATCCCGACCTGTTCTGGGCGCTGCGAGGCGGCGGCGGCAACTTCGGCGTCGTCACCTCCTTCGCCTTCCGGCTGCACCCGGTCGGGCCCGAGGTGCAGGTGGGGGTCCTGTTCTGGGAGGCGGAGCGGGGCCCCGAGGCGATCGAGACGATCGACCAGGCCGTGCGGAGCCTGCCGGAACACGTCGGCGTGCTGATCGCCTTCGGGATGAGCGCGCCGCCCGCCCCGTTCGTCCCCGAGGAGCACCGCCTGCGGCAGGGGCACGCGCTCATCGTGGCCGGGTTCGGCTCGCCCCGGCATCACGCCTCGGTGCTGGAGCCGATCACGCGGGCGCTGCCGCCGCTGTTCTCGTTCGCCGCGCCGATGTCGTACCCGCAGCTCCAGTCGCTGCTGGACGACACCGTGCCGTGGGGGACGCCCGCCTACGAGAAGGCGCTCGACCTGCCGTCGCTCGGGACGGACATGATCGCCACGCTCTGCGAGCAGGCGGCGCTCAAGGGGTCGCCGATGTCGTTCATACCGGCGTTCCGCCTCGACGGCGCCTTCAGCTCGATCCCGGACGACGCCACCGCCTTCGGCGGCAGCCGCGAGCCGCACTACACGCTGTCCGTCATGGCGCTCACACCCACGGCGGACGCCCTGGAACAGGAGCGGACGTGGGCCCGCGACGCCTGGTCGGCGCTGCTCCCGTACTCCCGGGGCACCGGCGCGTACGTGAACTTCCTCACCGACCAGGACGAGGACCGCGTGCGGGCTTCCTACGGCGAGGAGAAGTACGCCCGGCTGGCCGCGATCAAGGCCGAGTACGACCCCGACAACGTCTTCCGCCTCAACCAGAACATCAGGCCCGCCACCGGCTGAGGAGATAGCCCGGGGTGCCGGGGAACGGAGTGTCCGGCGGCGCGTCGCGCAGGGTGGCCGTGCCCTCCGACGGCGGCACCGCCGGGCAGCGGGCACCCTCGGCCGGGATCTCCAGATCGACCAGGTAGCGGTCGAAGACCGCCGTCGCGCAGTCGCCCATGCCGTACACGCCGTGCCCCCAGCCCTCGTAGGTGAGCAGCCGGGCCTCGCGCCCGATCTGCCGCGCGGCGGCGGTGGCCCACTCGTAGGCGGTGGCCGGGTCGTGCAGGGCGTTGGCGAGCAGCAGCGGCGGCGTGCCGTCGACGCGCAGCCGGTGCTGCGGGTTCGGGATCGGCGCCCGCGTGCCGGCGCAGGCCGCCAGCATGCCGTGCGCGTTCGGGCTGATCAGCATGTCCGGCGCGATCTTCGCCGACCGGCGCAGGTGGGCGGCGTACTCGCGGTGGTCGCGCACCGGCAGCAGATAGTCGAGACAGAAGACCCGCGACGCGTCGTTGACCGTCTCCTCCTGCGGGGCGGCCGCCAGGAGCCGCTCGGCGGGCCCGCCGGTCTCCAGCGCCACCAGGAACCGGGCCAGTTGGGCGAAGGCCGGCCCGTAGAACGCGCCGAACACCTGGTTGATCAGGATCGTCCTGGTGAACCGGACGCCGGGCTCGCCGGGGAAGGGCAGCTCGCCCCGCTCGGCCCGCTCCAGCAGCCCCGCCCAGACGGCCCGCACGTCCCTGCCGTGCAGCGCGCAGGACTCCGTCCGCCCGCACCAGGAGACGAACTCGTCGAAGGAGTCCTGCGCCGCCCGCGACTCGGTGTCGAGGAAGGCGCGGGTGCGCAGGCTGTGGTCCATGTTGCTGTCCAGCGCCAGCGCCCGCACCCGGTGCGGGTAGCGCTCGGCGTAGAGCTGGGTGATCAGCGTCCCGTACGAGAGGCCGTAGGCGGTGAGCTTCCGGTCGCCGAGCGCGGCGCGCAGCGCGTCGAGGTCCCGCACGACGCTGCCGGTGTCGACGTGGTCGAAGAGCGGCCCGGTGCGGGCCCGGCAGTCCTGCCGGTAGCGCTCGTTGTGGGCCAGGAGCGCCTCGAAGCCCGCCCGGTTGCCGACGGTGAGCGGGTCGGGCGCCCGCAGGGCCAGCTCCAGCGAGCACCGGATGGGATGGCTGCGGCGCACCCCGCGCGGGTCGTAGCTGACCACGTCGAACCTGCTGGTCAGCTCGGCGGTGAAGGCGATCCGGTTCGTGATCACGGCGTCCACCCCTGAGCCGCCGGGACCGCCCGGATTGATCACCAGCGAGCCGGCGCGGGCACCCGGACCGGTGGCCTTGCGGCGGGCCAGCGCCAGGTCCAGCGTCGGCCCGCCGGGGTCGTCCCAGTCGACGGGCACGGTCAGCGTGCCGCACTCGACCTCCGGCGCTTCGGGACAGGGGGTCCACGCGATCCCGCCCGAGGCGCCGGCCGGTAAGACGGGCACGAGGGGGAGGACCGCGGCGATGACGAGGCTGAGGATCAGGACAGATCTTCGCATGACGCGTCCAATCGTCGGGTGGACCCGATCGTCGGACGGGCCCGCCGGCGGCGCCATCGACCCTGAGTACGGTCTTCGCGTCGTCCTCAGGTATCAGCCGAGCAGGACCGACATCCAGCTCTCCACCTCGTCAGGGTGGCGGGGGAGCGCCGCCGACATCAGCCGCGCCCCGTCGGCCGTGATGACCAGGTCGTCCTCGATGCGGACGCCCAGCCCTCGGAACTCCTCCGGCAGGGTGAGGTCGTCCGGCTGGAGGTAGAGGCCGGGCTCCACGGTCAGCACCTGGCCCTCCTCCAGCACGCCGTCCAGATACGTCTCCGCCCGCGCCCTGGCGCAGTCGTGCACGTCCAGGCCCAGCATGTGGCCGCTGCTGCAGAGCGTGTAACGGCGGTAGAGCCCGGTCTCCATGAGCGCGTCGGGGGAGTCCTTCAGCAGGCCCCACTCGTGCAGGCCCTCACAGATGACGCGCATGGCCGTCAGGTGGAACTCGCGGAACCGGACGCCCGGCCGCAGCGCCGCGATCGCGGCCGACTGCGCCTCGTAGACCAGCTCGTACACCTGCCGCTGCACCGGCCCGAACCGGCCCGAGAGCGGCAGCGTGCGGGTGACGTCGGCGGTGTAGAGGGTGTCGGTCTCCACGCCGGCGTCCAGCAGCAGCATGTCGCCCGGGTCGAGACGTCCGTCGTTGCGGATCCAGTGGAGCACGCACGCGTGCGCGCCGGAGGCCACGATGCTCTCGTAGCCGACCGCGTTGCCCTCCAGCCGCGAGCGCAGCCCGAACACGCCCTCCAGGTAGCGTTCGCCGCGCGGGTGGCCGAGCGCCTGCGGGAGTGCCCGCACCACGTCCTCGAAGCCGCGCACGGTCGCGTCCACCGCGGCCTGCAGCTCGCCGATCTCCCACTCGTCCTTGACCAGCCGCGCCTCCGCCAGGAAGCTCTCCAGCTCGGCGTCGCCGCCGCCGGGCTCCACGGCCTCGTCCACCGCCGGGTCCACGCCGCGCAGCACCCGCGCGGGTCCCTTCAGATCCAGCTCGCGCGGGTGCGCGCAGTCGATCTGGTAGAGCTCCGCCGCCTCCGCCAGGTCGGGCCTGCGGCCCACCCAGAACTCGCCGTAACGGCGGTCCCGGTAGAACTCCTGGCCCTCCTCGCGAGGGGAGCGCGGCCGCGTGTAGAGGGTCGCCTCACCGGACGGCTCGATCACGAGCACGTCACCGGGCTCGCCCGCGCCCGTCAGGTACGAGAAGGCGCTGTGCGGGCGGAACCGGTAGTCGCTGTCGTTGCTGCGCACCTTGAGCGTGCCCGACGGCACGACCAGCCGTTCCCCGGGGAACCGGCTCGCCAGAGCCGCCCGCCGCTTGGCCGCCCACGGGGCGACGGGCAGCGCGCGCACGCCGGTCCGCCGCGTGTCCGCCCAGCCCGTCCGCATGAACGCGGCCAGCTCCTCGGAGATCGGCAGGTCGTGGCTCCCGGTGTTGAGAGGCTCGGTCACAGCGGCTCCAACAGTGGTATTTCATATGGCAAGTACGGTCAGCTTACGGGAGTCCTTGACGGCCTCCCACCCCCTTGCTTGCCTGTAACCACGACGGGGTAACTCCTAGCCGAGGTGGTACGGATGCTGATCAGCACGATCTTGCACGGCAAGGGAAGCGACGTGACGACGGTGGCGCCCGACGCGACCGTCCGTGAGTTGCTGGCCCGGCTGGCCGAGCACAACATCGGCGCCGTCGTCGTGTCCGCCGACGGCGTCACCATCGACGGGATCGTCTCCGAGCGCGACGTGGTGCGCCGGCTGCACGATCGCGGCGCGGGCATCCTCGGCGAGCCGGTCTCGTCGATCATGACCGCCGAGGTGCGCACCGTCGCCCCGGGCGACCGGGTCGACGAGCTGCGCAAGACCATGACCACCCACCGCGTGCGGCACATGCCGGTGGTCGAGGACGGCCGCCTGGCCGGCATCGTCAGCATCGGCGACGTGGTCAAGAACACCATCGAGGAGCTGGAGACGGAGAAGGCCTCACTGGTGGACTACCTCCACCGCTGACGCGGGTGGGACGCTGTCCAGGTGATGTACCGCCCCCCGCCTGACTACCCGCGCGCGTCGAGCAGCCCGACGATCATCCTGCTCGTCGCCGGGCTGACCGGGGTGCTGGGCTTCCTGATCGGCTTCCTCACCGGGCTCGGGTCAGGAGAGCTGGCGGCGGCCCCCGCTCCCCGGGTCACCGTGACGGTCGAGGGACAGCTCGACCCCGACGCGCAGCCCACCGACCCCGTCCCGTCCGACGCCGTCCCGTCCGACCCCGCCGCGTCCGATCCTGCCGCGTCGCCTCCGGCCGCCGACCCGTCCGCGTCGGCCCCCGTCACCTCGGACCCGTCCGCCGGCCCCCCGGACGACCCCGTCACGTCGAACCCCGGCGATCCGCTCGCGTCGATGCGCACCCTCGTCGTCGGCGTCGACATCCAGCCCGGCACCTACCGCACCACCGGCCCCGCGGGCGGCACGGGCCAGTGCTACTGGGCCCGCATGAACAGCACCACCGGCGACATCGGGGACGTCATCGACGCCGGCATGCCCTCAGGCCCGGCCACCGTCACCATCGCCGCCACCGACAAGAGCTTCCAGACGGCCGGCTGCGCCGAATGGACCAGGGCCTGACGGACCGCCGCAGCGGTGCCTGTTTGCGGGGGTGACACCCGCGTAGGAGGATGCGCTCAGCCCCACGCGAGGAGGAAGCCATGTCGGTGTTGCGGAGCTTCGTAGACAGTGTGCGCAACGGCGCGATCGAGGTCGTCGACCTCACCGCGCCCCTGTCGGAGGAGACGCCGATCCTCCAGTTGCCCGAGCCGTTCGGCAACACCATCCGGTTCCGGCTGGAGGAGATCAGCCGCTACGACGACCGCGGCCCGGGGTGGTACTGGAACGACATCCACACCGGCGAGCACACCGGCACGCACTTCGACGCGCCCATCCACTGGGCGACCGGCCGTGACGGCCAGGACGTCTCCCAGGTGCCGGTGACCAGCCTGATCGCGCCGGCCGTGGTGCTCGACTTCACCGCCGAGGCGGGCAAGGACCCCGACTTCCTCCTCCAGATCGACCACGTCAAGGAGTGGGAGCGCGCCAACGGCCCGCTGCCCGAAGGCGGCTGGCTGCTCTACCGCACCGGCTGGGACTCCCGCTCCGGTGACCAGGACACGTTCCTCAACGCCGACGAGACCGGCTCGCACACCCCCGGCGTCTCCGCCGAATGCGCCAGGTGGCTCGCCGAGCAGACGCCGATCATCGGGCTGGGCGTCGAGACCGTCGGCACCGACGCGGGCGCCGCCCACTCCTTCGACCCCGCCTTCCCCTGCCACGCCTTCTTCCTCGGCGCCGGCAAGTACGGCCTCACCCAGCTGCGCAACCTCGACCGGCTCCCGGTCACCGGCGCGGTCGTGGTGGCGCCGCCGCTGCCCATCCTCGGCGGCTCGGGCAGCCCGGTGCGGGTGCTCGCGCTGGTGGAGCGGGGCGAAGGGTGATCGTCGCCGAGGCCGTCGGCGCGCTGCTCGCCGCGGCGGGCGTACGAGCCGCGTTCGGGGTCGTCGGCAGCGGCAACTTCCACCTCACCAACGCCCTCGTGAGCCACGGCGTGCGCTTCGTCGCGGCCCGTCACGAGGGCGGTGCGGCCACCATGGCCGACGCCTACGCCCGGATGACGGGCGAGGTGGCGGTCGTCTCCGTGCACCAGGGGCCCGGCCTGACCAACGCGATCACCGGCCTCGCCGAGGCCGCGAAGAGCCGCACCCCGCTCGTCGTGCTGGCGGGCGAGGCCACCGACGCCCGCTCCAACTTCCACATCGACCAGGACGCCGCCGTGCGCGCGGTGGGCGCCGTCCCGATGCGGGTCACCGGCCCCGCCGAGGCGGCCCGGCACACCCTGGAGGCGTTCCGCGTCGCCCGCGACGAACGCCGCACGGTCGTACTCAACCTGCCCCTCGACGTGCAGGCCGCCGAGACGGAACTCGGCGGGGAGCGACCGGAGCAGGCCGCGGGGACGGAACTCGGTGGGGAGCGGCCGGAGCGGGCCGCGGGAACGGGTCCGGGCGGGGAGCGGCCGGACTACGCGGGCGCGAGCGAGACGGACCGGGCCGCGGCGGCTGTTCGTGAGAGCCGTCCCGGCACGCCCGCCGCCTCCGCCGAGCAGCTCGACGGGTTGCGCCGGTTGCTCGACGGGGCGGAACGGCCGGTGTTCGTCGCGGGGCGCGGAGCACGGCACGCGCGGGCCGAGCTGGTGGAGCTGGCCGAGCGGACCGGCGCCCTGCTGGCCACCTCGGCCGTGGCCAAGGGCCTGTTCCGCGGCAGCCCGTGGGACCTCGACGTGAGCGGCGGTTTCGCCACGCCGCTCACGGCCGAGCTGGTCCGGGGCGCGGACCTGGTGGTCGGCTGGGGGTGCGCGCTCAACATGTGGACCACCCGCCACGGCTCGCTGATCGGCCCCGGCGCCAAGGTCGCGCAGGTCGATCTCGACCTGGCCGCCGTCGGCCTGCACGTGCCCGCCGACCACGGCGTGGTGGGCGACGTGGCCGAGGTCGCCCGCGCCCTCACGGCCGGCGGCGAGCGGGCCGGCTACCGCTCGCCCGAGCTGGCCCGCCGCATCCGCGAGGAGGGCCGCTGGCGCGCGGTCCCGTACCACGACGAGAGCGGCGGCGGCCGCGTCGACCCGAGGACCCTCACCATCGGCCTGGACGACCTGCTGCCCGCCGAGCGGATCGTGGCGACCGACTCGGGCAACTTCATGGGCTACCCGGCGATGTTCCTGGACGTGCCGGACGAGCGCGGGTTCTGCTTCACGCAGGCGTTCCAGGCGGTCGGGCTCGGCCTCGCCACCGCCATCGGCGCCGCCGTGGCCCGCCCCGACCGGCTGCCGGTGGCGGCGCTCGGCGACGGCGGCGCGTTCATGGGCATCGCCGAGCTGGAGACCGTCGTCCGGCTCGGGCTGCCCATGGTGGTCGTGGTCTACGACGACGAGGCCTACGGCGCCGAGGTGCACCACTTCGGCCCGCACGGCCACCCGCTCGGCACCGTCCGGTTCCCGCCCGCCGACCTGGCCGCGATCGCGCGCGGGTACGGGTTCGCGGCCGTGACCGTCACCGGGCCGGCCGACCTGGCGGGCGTGGCCGAGTGGCTCAAGGGCCCGCGCGAGCGGCCCCTGCTGGTGCACGCCAAGGTCACCGGCGACCGCCCCTCCTGGTGGCTGGAGGAGGCGTTCAGGGGCCACTAGAGCTTGCGGTGGGTGCGGGCCTCCTCGGCGGCGGCCAGCACCACCGCCAGCGCCGCCCCGCCGCCGGCCGCGACCGCCGCGGCGATCGCGCCCTCCACGAACGGCACGTCCGCCAGCACCACCCGGCCGGGCTCCTCCAGCAGGCGGGCGGTGAGCACCGAGCTGCCCAGGTCGGGGATGAGCAGCACGCCGTCGCCCCGGTCGACCTCGCGCACCGCCGCCTCGATGCGGTCGATGCTGACCCCGAGCCCGCCGTCGCCGGTGCCGCCGGCCGCCGCCACGGGCGCCTCCCGGCCCGCGATGCCGCGCGCCAGCTCCGCCGTCTCCGCGGCCAGCCCGGCGCTGTGGGCGACGAGGACCACGCCCACCATCAGGCCGCCGCCTCGGCCAGCGCCGCCATGATCAGCGCCGCCGACGCCGCGCCCGGGTCCTCGTGGCCGATGCTGCGCTCGCCCAGGTAACTGGCGCGGCCCTTGCGGGCGCGCAGCGGGATCGTCGCCTTCGCCCCCTCCTCGGCCGCGCGCGCCGCCCGCTCGAACGCCTTGTGCTCGTCGGCGCCCTCCTGTACGGCCTGCGTCAGGGCACGGGCGGCCGGAGCGAGCGCGTCGATCATGGTCTTGTCACCCTGGGCGGCCTTGCCCAGGCGCTCCACCGCCTGGACACCGGACTCGAACGCCGCCGCGAACCCGGCGAGCGTCACCGGCGTGTCCAGCGACTTGCCGAGCTGCCGGAACAGCGACCCGTACAGCGGGCCCGAGGCGCCGCCCACCCGGCGGATCAGTGTCGTGCCCGCGGACACCAGCACCTGCGCGGGGGAGGTCGGCGGCCACTCGGTCAGCGCCTTGCCCACCTCGGTGAAGCCGCGGTCGAGGTTGGTGCCGTGGTCGGCGTCGCCGATCGCGGCGTCCAGGCCGGTGAGCCGGTCGCGGTGCAGCCTGACCGCCCTGGCCGCGCCCTCGGTCCAGGCGAGGAAGAGATCGGTGTCGAGCATCCCGGCCATCAGCGCCCCCACCGCAGGCCGGGCGTCTCCACCGGGGCGTCCCACAGCCGGGTCAGCTCGCCGTTGAGGCGGCAGACCGTGATCGAGAAGCCCTGCATGTCGAGGCTCGTCACGTAGTTGCCGACCAGCGAGCGCACCACCCGCGCGCCCTTGCCCCGGACGAACGCCTCCACCTCGGCGAACACCACGTACAGCTCGATCAAGGGGGTGCCGCCCATGCCGTTGACCATGACGAGCAGGTCGTCGCGGAGCGGGAGGTCGCCGTGGATCGCCTCCATGGCGAGCGCGGCCAGCTCGCGGGCGGGGGCCATCGGCGCGCGCGACCTGCCCGGCTCGCCGTGGATGCCGATGCCCAGCTCCACCTGGTCCTCGGGCAGGTCGAAGGTGGGCTTGCCGGCTGCGGGCGTCACGCACGAGGTGAGCGCCACGCCGAACGAGCGGCTGTGGTCGTCCACCTCGCGGGCCACCCGCGCCACCTCCTCCAGCGGCGCGCCCTCCTCGGCCAGGGCCCCGGCGATCTTCTCCACGAACAGCGTCGCGCCGGTGCCGCGCCGGCCCGCCGTGTAGAGGGAGTCCTGCACGGCCACGTCGTCGTCGACCAGCACGCTCGCCACCGGGACGTCGTCGCACAGCTCGGCGGCCATCTCGAAGTTCAGCACGTCGCCCGTGTAGTTCTTGACGATGTGGAGCACGCCCGCGCCGCCGTCGGCCGCCCTGGTGGCGTCGATGATCTGGTCGGGCACCGGGGAGGTGAAGATCTCACCAGGGCAGGCGGCGTCGAGCATGCCGTGGCCCACGAAGGCGGCGTGCAGCGGCTCGTGCCCCGACCCGCCGCCGGAGACCAGGCCCACCTTGCCGGGGCGCGGACCCTCCGCCCGGTAGACCACCCGGTCGCGTACCCGCAGCGAGGGGTGCGCCGCGGCGAGGCCGTTGAGGGCGTCCTCGACCACGGATTCGGCCGTGTTGATGAGCTTCTTCATGGTCAGAACATCTGCCCGTTTTCCGCTGGAGGCAAGCACCAGGCGGAGTAGGCTACCGTCTGCACATGGCCGAGATCGTGTACCCGCCGGTGATCGCAGCCGCGCGGACCTTGTTTCGCGTGCTTGACTACCGCTTCCACCTGGAGGGCACCGAGCACGTGCCGTCGACGGGCGGCGCCGTCCTGGTGAGCAACCACATCAGCTACCTCGACTTCATCTTCGCCGGCTACGCCGCGCTGCCGGCCAGGCGGCTGGTGCGGTTCATGGCCAAGCAGGACGTGTTCGACCACAAGATCTCCGGCCCGCTCATGCGCGGCATGAAGCACATCCCGGTCGACCGCGGCGCGGGCGCCGGCTCGTACGCGACCGCGCTGCGCATGCTGAAGGCGGGCGAGATGGTCGGGGTGTTCGCCGAGGCCACCATCAGCCGTTCGTTCACCGTCAAGGAGATCAAGAACGGCGCGATCCGGATGGCGCAGGCCACCAAGGTGCCGGTCATCCCGGTGGCGCTCTGGGGCACGCAGCGGCTGTGGACCAAGGGCAGGGAGCGGCGCATCTTCCAGCGCCACGTGCCGATCACGATCCTGGTGGGCGAGCCCATCCACCCCAAGCGCGGCGAGGACGTCGCCGAGCACACCACGGCCCTCCACGCGCGGCTCTCGGAGCTGGTCGACCGGGCGCAGCGCACCTACCCGGAGATCCCGCAGGGCGTGTGGTGGCAGCCGGCCCATCTGGGCGGCACCGCGCCCACCCCCGAGGAGGCGGCGGCGCTGGACGCCGCGGAGGCCGAGGCCCGCGCCGCGAAGAAGGCGGCGGGCGGCGGCGCCCACGAGGAGCCGGCCGGAACCTAGATGGCCGTCTGGTAGGCGCTCGCCCGCATGCCCGCCAGCAATGTCTCCGTCTGCGACAGCGAGTAGCGGTGGCGCGGGTCGTGGTGGAGCAGCCCCTCGATGAGCGGGCGCATCACCCCGGCCCGGCGCGGCGGCGGGAACGGCCCGCTGCGCGCCATGCCGAGCACGGTCGCGGCGTCCTGGCCCGGGTAGGGCGGCTGGCCCTCGATGGCGCTGTAGAGCGTGGCGCCGAACGACCACATGTCGGCCTCCTTGCTGGCCGGGCCGCCGTAGAGCCGCTCGGGGGCCATGAACGCGGGCGTGCCGCGCAATCGCCTGGAGGTCGTGGTCTTGCGGATGTCGCCCTCCGCGGTGGCGATGCCGAAGTCGGTCAGCACCACCCGGTCGCCGGTCAGCATCACGTTGGCCGGCTTCACGTCACGGTGGAGCACCCCTGCCTGGTGGGCGGTGCGCAGCGCGGCCAGCAGATGACGGCCGATCGCCGCCACCGACTGGGCGGGCAGCGTGCCCACCTGGGAGAGCAACTGGTGCATGGAGAGCCCGTCGAGATACTCCATCACGATCCAGAGCTTGCCGCCTTCTTCGATGAGGTCGTGGACCGTGACGATGTTCGGGTGCGACAGCCTGGCCGCCATCCGGGCCTCGCGCAGCACGCGCCGACGCACCATCTCGGCCTCGCCGGTGAGCGTCAGCTCCTTGAGCGCCACCTCCCGGTGGAGAAGCCGATCGAACGCGCGCCATACGACGCCCATGCCCCCACGACCGGCCTCCTCGTTAAGGAGGTACCGTCCGCCGATCTCCCGCATACCATCCCCTCATTGACAGGGGTAATCATGTCATCTCAGCGCACTGTTGTGGGTGCCTAACGTGATCCGGTTATGTCGGGAATGGTAACGCCGCTGGTCACCCGCTTGGAAGTCGGAAAGAATACCACCCGTCCGATCCAGCAGACCGCGAGCAACTGGACCACCGTCGCCCCGGCGAAGACCGCCGGCAGCCCGGCCACCTCTCCCGCGAGCCCGCCCAGCGCCGCGCCGAGGGGCATGCCGCCCATCCCGAGCAGCCGGTAGGCGGCGTTCACCCGGCCCAGCAGCTCGCCGGGGATGATCCGCTGCCGGGTGCTGATCACGAGCACGTTCGCCGCGGCACCGGACACCCCCCACACGACCGCCGTCGCGTACAGCAGCCAGGGGACCGGCAGCAGGACCGGCACCAGGTGCGCCAGGGCGCAGACCGCCCAGAGCATGACGAAGGCGGGCGCGTCCCCGGCCAGGCGACCGGCCCGGCCGGCCACCAGCGATCCGGCCAGGGCCCCGACGGCGAACACGGTGAGCATGAGGCCGTAGCCGCTCGGCGCCAGGCCCATCGGCGAGCCGTCGCCCACCACCCAGAGCACGAGCACCCCGAAGTACGCGGCGCCGGCCGTGTTGATCAGCCCGGCGGACAGGGCCAGCGTGCGCAGGAACCGGTGCGACCACAGGTAGCGCAGCGACTCGGCGATCTCCCCGGCGACCGGCCGCGGCGCCGCGCGCGGGGCCAGGAATCGGCCGCGCATGCCCAGCAGGAGCAGCCCCGCGACCCCGTACAGGAGTCCCGGCGCGCCCAGCACGGCGGCGGGCAGGACCGTGACGAGCAGGCCCGCCAGCGGCGCCCCGGCGAAGTCGTTGCCCAGGATCTGGACGCCGACGACGCGCCCGTTGGCCCGGGTCAGCTCGGTCTCCGGCACGGCCATGGGCAGCGCCGCCTGGGCGGAGGTGTCGGCGAACACCTCCGACACGCACGCGAGGAACACGGCGGCCAGCAGCACCCACAGGTTCATCAGCCCGAGCGCGGCCAGCCCCGTCGCCACGGCCAGCACCGCGGCGCGCGCGGCGTTCGCCGCCACCATGATCCGCCGGCGGTCCAGCCGGTCGACGAGCGCGCCCGCGGGCAGCGCGAGCAGCAGCCACGGCAGCGTCGCCGCCGCCCCCGCCAGCGCCACCAGGGCGGGGGAGCGGGTGAACGAGACCGCCATCAGCGGCGCGCCGACCTTCAGCACGCCGTCGGCCAGGTTGGACAGCGCGGTGGACGACAGCAGGAAGCCGAAGGATCGGCCGGGGCGTGTCAAGACGGGGCTCCGTTAGTGTGTAAGGAGAACTGTGCATGGATTCCTTTGCAAAGATAGGTTTGCACACTGTGGAGCGCAAGAGCTATTCCGCCAGGACCCTCGACACGGGCGCGCTCAAGTCGTTCGCCCACCCCCTGCGCCTGCGCCTGTACGAGCTGCTGGAGGAGCGCGGCCCCGCCACCGCCACCCAGCTCGCCGGCCAGGTGGGGGAGAACACCGGCGCCACCAGCTACCACCTGCGCGAGCTGGCCAGGCACGAGATGATCGAGATCGTGCCGGGGATGGGGCGCGGCAAGGAGAAGTACTGGCGGGTGACGCCGGGCGGCTACTCCTACGGGGAGACGCCGCCGGAGCCGGAGGCGGCCGAGGCGCTGGAGTTCCTCATGGACGACCTGATCCGGCAGCGCGGCGCGGAGCTGGCCCGCTGGCGCGAGGAGGAGCGGGACGCGCCGGAGGAGTGGGTCCAGGCCAGCGGCTTCGGCCGCCGCGCGCTGCGCTTGACGCCCGGCGAGACGGTCGCGATGCGGGACGCGATCTTCGCGGTGCTGGAGCGCTACCGGGCCCTGTCGGACGCGCGCATCGAGGAGCCGGCGGCGGACCCGGCGCTCGGCCGCGTCGTCGTCCACTTCGACGTCTTCCCGGTGGGCGCGCGCCGGGATCCGGAGCCGGAGTGAACACCTGCGGGGTCCGCCGCGTACCTCAAGGTGACCAGTCCGAGGATCCGGAAGGGGATGACGGCACGTGCGATCTCGACAGGGACACCGCCGTCTCGCTCTCGCCGCGGCCTGCCTCGTCACCGTCGCCGCCGGCACGGCCTGCACCGCCCCGGCCGTGCCGCAGGCGCCCGACACGGCGCAGGTGGCCGACGCGGTGCCGACGGAGATTCCGGAAGAGCTGATGGCGCCGCCCGCGACGAGCCTGACCCAGGAAGGGGACGCCGAGCCCACCGCGCAGGCGGCGGAGAGCGGCGACGACAGCGAGACCCGGCCGACGAAGTGGGGGCCGTTGTCCGCGGCCGACCGGGATCTGATCAAGAAGGTTCGTCTCGCCACGCTGTGGGAGATGACGATCGCTCAGGAGGCGATACAGCGGGGAAACAGCTCACGCGTACGGGAGATCAGCCGGGAGATCTCCGAACAGCACCACGCCCTCGACAACGAGGCCCGCGACCTGGCGCAGAAGCTGGACGTGCGGTTGCCCGTGCGGCCGACCGAGGACCAGCAGAAGTGGATGGCCGACATCTCCGGCAGGTCGGGCCGCGACTACGACGTCACCTACGTGAAGTGGCTGCGGCTGGCGCACGGGCAGATCTTCGCCTTCATCGGGCAGGTGCGCGGCAGCACCCAGAACACGCTGGTGCGCACGTTCGCGGAGTCCTGCAACAAGGCCGTGCTGAACCACCAGCGGCTGCTGGAGAGCACCGGCCTGGCCGGGCCGGAGGCGTTCCCGGACCCGCCGGAGGTGTGATCCGACGAGGGGCGGGGTTTTCGAATCAGGATATGTCAGGTTAGGTTTGCCTAACCTGACATACTTTGAGGAGAGAGACCCGCCATGACCGAGCCCTTCCGCATGTTCGGCGTCCGCGTCGGCAGGCTGGACCGCCTGAGCCCGACGTTCCTGCGCGTCACGTTCACCGGCGACGACCTGCGGCATTTCGCCGACAACGGCTATGACCAGCGGATCAAGCTCATCCTGCCGGTGCCCTCCCACGGACTGAGCCGGTTGCCCGGAGGCTCCGACTGGTACGGGCAGTGGCGCGCCATGCCCGACGAGGACCGCAACCCGATGCGCACCTACACCGTCCGCCGGGCCCGCCCCGAGGCCTGTGAGCTGGACGTGGACATCGTGCTGCACGGCGACACCGGCCCGATGTCCCGCTGGGCGACGGCGGCCGAGGTGGGGGACGAGCTCGTGGTGCTCGGGCCCGACGGCCGCTACCAGGGGCCGCCCTCCGGCCTGGAGTTCCGTCCGCCGGAGGGCACCGGCGCGGTGCTGATCGCCGGTGACGAGACAGCCGCGCCCGCCATCTGCTCCATCCTGGAACGCCTGCCCGCCGGCGTCGAGGGCGAGGCCCTCCTGGAGGTCGCCACCCGGGGAGACTTCCTGCCCGTGGAGACCGGCAGCGCGGTCAAGGTCACCTGGCTGGCCAGGGACGGCGCGCCGCACGGCGCCCACCTCGTCCCGGCGGTGCGCGAGGCGGCCCACCGGCTGCTGCCCGCGCTGCCGGCGTCCGAGGACTTCCAGGACGTGGACGTCGACGCGGGCGAGCTCTGGGAGGTGCCCGAGGCGCCGTCCGGCCCGCTGTACGCGTGGCTGGCCGGCGAGGCCGCGATGATCAGGACCCTGCGGCGGCACCTGGTCGCCGAACGCGGCATGGACCGCCGCGCGGTGGCCTTCATGGGCTACTGGCGGCTGGGCCGCTCGGAGGACTGGGCGGCCTGACCGCCGCCCGCGCCGGATCTCCCCTGGTCATGCCGCCGCCGTGAGGGTTTCCTGCCCGGTGGCAGGGTAGCCGGACCGGGACAGGCTGTCGCGGGGGGCACCATGGACGGCTTCGTACTCACGTACGACCACTACGATCCCGAGGCGGAGAAGCTGCGCGAGGCGATCACCTCGACCGGGAACGGCTACTTCTGCACCAGGGGCACGGCCGAGTGGGAGGACATCGGCGAGTTCCACTACCCGGGCACCTACACCCACGGCGGGTACAACCGGGAGACCTCGATCTTCGACGGTCACCCGGTGCTCAACGAGGACCTGGTCAACCTGCCGAACTGGCTGCCGCTGAAGCTGCGCGTCGAAGGCGAGGGGGCGGTCCGGTTCGGCGACGTGGAGGTGCTCGGCTACCGGCACACCTACGACATCCGGCTCGCCCTGGTCCAGCGGGACCTGCGCTTCCGCGACGCCGCCGGCCGCGTGACGAGCCTGCGCAGCCGCCGGTTCGTCAGCATGGCGCACAGCCACCAGGCCGCGATCGAGTGGACGCTGACGCCGGAGAACTGGTCGGGCCGGGTCGAGGTGGTCTCCGCGCTGGACGGCCGCATGAGCAACCACATCGTGGTCCGCTACCGCGACCTGGAGGGCCGCCACCTGGATCCGGTGTCGCCGCGCACGTTCGGCCCCGACGTGATCGCGCTGGAGGTGAAGACCCGCCAGTCCAACCTCTACATCGCCCAGGCCGCCCGCACCCGTGCCTTCCACGGCGACCGGCCCGCCGCGACCGAGCGGCGGCTGCACCAGATGGCCGACTACATCCAGGAGGTGCTCAGCTTCGACGTCGAGGAGGGCCGGCCCAGCCGGGTGGAGAAGCTCGTCTCCATGTTCACCTCGCACGACAACGCCATCACCGAGCCGCTGGCCGCCGCCGGCCGGCACGTGCTGCGCTACCCCGACTTCGCCGGGGCGCTGGACAAGCACGAGTCGGCCTGGACCGAGCTGTGGGAGAGCTGCGACGTGCGCCTGCCCGCCGAGCCGCGCGCCCAGCTGCTGCTGCGCCTGCACATCGCGCACGTCCTGCAGGTCTGCTCCCGGCACACCGCCCGGCACGACGCCGGCGTGCCCGCCCGCGGACTCAACGGCGAGGCGTACCGGGGACACGTCTTCTGGGACGAGATGTACGTCTACCCGTACCTCAACCTGCGCCTGCCCGAGATCACCCGGGCCCTGCTGCTGTACCGGCACCGGCGGCTGACCGAGGCGCGCGCCGCCGCGGCCGAGGCCGGTTACCGGGGCGCCATGTTCCCCTGGCAGAGCGGCAGCGACGGCACCGAGGAGACCCAGCAGCTGCACCTCAACCCGATGTCCGGCGAGTGGGACCCGGACCTCAGCCACCACCAGCGGCACGTCAACGCGGCGATCTTCTACAACGTGTGGCGCTACTTCCAGGCCACCGACGACCTGGAGTTCCTGCGCGACTACGGGGCCGAGCTGATGCTGGAGATCACCCGCTTCTGGGCGTCGATCGCGCACTTCGACCCCGCCAGGCAGCGGTACGAGATCCACGGCGTGATGGGGCCCGACGAGTTCCACGAACGCTACCCCGACACCGAGGAGCCGGGGCTGCGCGACAACGCCTACACCAACGCCATGGCGGCCTGGATCGCCGCCACCGCCCCCAAGGTGCTCGACCTGCTGCCCAGCAGCCGCGCGGCGAGCATCCGGCGCAGCCTCCAGGTCACCGACGAGGAGCTGGCGACCTGGGAGGACATGAGCCGCCGCATGTACATCCCGTTCCACGACGGCGTCATCAGCCAGTTCGAGGGCTACGGCGACCTGGAGGAGCTCGACTGGGACCACTACCGCGCCCGCTACCACAACGTCCAGCGCATGGACCGGATCCTCAGGGCCGAGGGCAAGGACCCCAACCGCTACAAGCTGTCCAAGCAGGCCGACACGGTCATGCTGTTCTTCCTCTTCGACGAGCAGGAGCAGCGCGAGCTGTTCGGGCGGCTCGGCTACGACTACGACGCCGACCTGGTCAAGCGCACGATCGAGTACTACGACGCGCGCACCACGCACGGCTCGACGCTCAGCTTCGTCACCTACGCGGGGGTGCTGGCCGCCATCGACCCGGAGAGCTCGTGGGAACGCTACCTGGCGGCTCTGGAGAGCGACGTCAACGACGTGCAGGGCGGCACCACCCAGGAGGGCATCCACATGGGCGTCATGTCCGGGACCCTCGACCTGCTCCAGCGCTGTTACGTCGGCACCAGCATCACCGGTGACGTGCTCAGGCTGTCGCCCCGCCTGGTCGACCGGCTCGACGGCGTCTCGTTCTCCATGCGCTTCCGCGGCACCACGCTCAGGCTGAGCATCGAGGGCGACCAGCTCATCCTGTTCACCCAGGCGGAGGGGTTCCGGGGCCCGCTGCACGCGGGCGTGGGCGACGACGTCCGCGAGCTCGTCCCCGGAGGGACCTGCGTCTTCACCATCCCGGGAGGGTCACCCGCCCGAGAGAGGGGCCGCACCATGCCCGCCGCCGGATTCCAGGGCGCGATCTTCGACGTCGACGGCGTGCTCGTCGACTCGCCGCACCAGCGCGCGTGGAAGGACGCGCTGCGCGAGCTGATGGAGGGGGAGTGGGCGGACGTCCGCGACCGGACCACCTGGTCGGACGACCGGTTCACGCCGGAGGTCTACCAGCGGGTCATCTCCGGCAAGCCGCGGATGAGCGGCGCGCTGGCCGCCCTGCAGTACTTCGAGGTCCCGGACGCCGAGCGGCGGGTCGAGCAGTACGCCGCGCACAAGCAGCGGATCGTGGTACGGCTCATCGACGCGGGGGAGTTCACCGCCTATCCGGACGCCCTCCGCTTCGCGCTGGCCGTCCGCGCGGCCGGCATCCCGTCGGCGGTGGCGTCCTCGTCCAAGAACGCCGACCTGTTCCTGCGGAGGATCCGGCTCGACACGTTCGCGGCCGAGCAGGGACTGTCCTACGACTTCATCCGGCGGGGCCAGACCCTCGCCGACTTCTTCGACGCCGACCTGTCGGGCCGTGACTTCGAGCACGGCAAGCCCGACCCGGAGATCTTCGTCACCGCGGCCGCCGAGCTGCACGTGCCTCCGGAGGACTGCTTCGTGGTCGAGGACGCCGTCAGCGGCGTCCAGGCCGCCAAGGCCGGCGGCATGGCGGGGCTCGGGGTGGCCCGCGCGGACGACGCGCGGATCCTCGCCGGCGCGCACGCCGACCTCGTCGTCACCAGCCTCGACGAGGTGGACCTGGGCGCCCTGGCCGCGCACCGGCTCGACCGGAGGCCCGCCTGACACATCACCACGTACCACCGGCCGAGAAAGGTCTGATCATGAGCAGCGAACTGTCCCGCCGCGCCGGCGCGGCCCGCCCCGCGGCGCCCGTCCGGCTGATCCACCTCGGGCTCGGTGACTTCTTCCGCGCCCATCAGGCGTGGTACACCGAGCACGCGCCCGACGGCGAGGAGTGGGGTTTCGCCGCCTTCGGCGGGCACGAGGCGTCGGACCTGCTCGCCGCCCAGCAGGGCCTCTACACGCTCATCACCAGGAGCGCCCACGGCGACCGGTTCGAGGTGATCGCGACCGTGTCCGAGGCGTGGCCCGCGACCGACCACGACGCCCTGCTGCGCCTGTTCCGCGCGCCCGAGGTGGCCGCCGTCACCGTCACCGAGCTCGGCGCCCGCGACCACCCGGACGTCCGGGAGGACGTGGCCGCCCTGCGCACCGACCCGGCCGCGCCGGTGCGCACGACCCGCGGCCGGCTGCTCGCCGGCCTCGCCGCCCGCCGCCGCGCCGACGCGGGCCCGGTCACGCTGGTGGCGTGCGACCACACGGCCGGCAACGGCGCCATCCTGTCCCGCCTGCTGTACGAGATGGCCGACGAGGTCAACCAGGAGCTGACCGGCTGGCTGGACGAGAACGTGTCCGTCGCCGCCACCGTCGCCGACCGGGTCACCCCGCACACCGGCCCGTCCGGGCTGCGCGCCGTCGCCGAGGCCACCGGCCGCGACGACCGCGTCCCGGTCACCGCCGAGCCGTACGCCGAGTGGGTGCTGGCAGGCCGGTTCCCGGCCGGCCGCCCGCGCTGGGAGGACGCCGGCGCCCTGCTGACCACCGACGTCACCCCGTACGAGCATCGCAAGCAGTGGCTGGTCAACGGCTCCTGCTCGCTGCTCGCCTACGCCGGCTCGATCCGCGAGCACGCCACGCTGGCGGAGGCGATCGGCGACGACGCCTGCCGCGGCTGGCTGGAACGGTGGTGGTCGGAGGCCGGACGGCATCTCGGCCGGGCCGCCGCCGGCCTGGACGCGTACCGCCAGGCGCTGCTGGAGCGGATCGCCAACCCGCGCATCCGCCACAGCCTCGCCAGGATCGCCGCGGACGGCTCCCGCAAGCTGCCGGAACGCGTCCTGCCCGTGCTGCGCGCCGAACGCGCCGCCGGTCGCGTGCCGGAAGGGGCGGCCCTCATCCTGGCCGCCTGGATCAGCCATCTGCGCGGCCACGGCGCCCCGGTCAGCGACCCGCGCGCGGCCGAGCTGACCGTGCTCGCGGCCGGCCCGCCGGCCGAGGGCGCCCACCGCGTCCTGGACGCGCTCGACCCGGAGCTCGGCGCCGACGACACGCTGGTGGCGGCGGTCCGCGACGCCGCCACCCGCTTCGACCGCGTCAGAGTGCCCTGACCGGCCGAGATCAGCCCATGTGCGGGTAGCGGTGGTCGGTCGGCGGGGTGAACAGCTCCTTGACCGCGCGGGCGCTGACCCACCTGACCAGGTTGTACATCGACCCCGCCTTGTCGTTGGTGCCCGACGCGCGGGCGCCGCCGAACGGCTGCTGGCCCACGACCGCCCCGGTCGGCTTGTCGTTGACGTAGAAGTTGCCCGCCGCGAAGCGGAGCTTCTCCGACGCCGCCGCGATGGCGTAGCGGTCCTGGGCGATGAACGCGCCGGTCAGCGCGTACGGTGAGACGCCCTCCATCTGGGTGAGCACCGCGTCGAAGTCGGCGTCGTCGTAGACGTGCACGCCCAGGATCGGCCCGAAGTACTCCTTGACGAAGATCTCGTCGGTCGGGTCCGACGACTCCAGGATGGTCGGCTTCACGAAATAGCCGGTCGAGTCGTCGTACGAGCCCGTCAGCACGTCGATGTGCGAGGCCGAGCGCGCCCGGTCGATGGCGGCCTTGTGCTTGGCGAAGGCCCGCTCGTCGATCACCGCGCCCATGAACGCCGACAGGTCCGACGCCACGTCGCCCACGGTCAGCGACTCGGCCACGGCCACGAAGTCGTCGCGCATCCGGTCCCACACCGAGCGCGGCACGTACGCCCGGGACGCCGCCGAGCACTTCTGGCCCTGGTACTCGAAGGCGCCCCTGATCAGCGCCGTCGACAGCACCGCCGGGTCGGCCGACGGGTGGGCCAGCACGAAGTCCTTGCCGCCCGTCTCGCCGACCAGGCGCGGGTAGCCGCGGTAGGAGGCGATGTTCTCGCCCACCGTGCGCCACAGGTGCTGGAAGGTGGCGGTCGAGCCGGTGAAGTGGATGCCGGCCAGGTCGGGGTGGGTGAGCGCCACCTCGGAGACCGCCTCGCCGTAGCCGGTCACCAGGTTGATGACGCCCGGGGGCAGCCCGGCCTCCTCCAGCAGCCGCATCGTGAAGTGCGCGGCGAACTGCTGCGTCGGCGACGGCTTCCACACCACCACGTTGCCCATCAGCGCGGCCGAGGTCGGCAGGTTGCCGGCGATGGCGGTGAAGTTGAACGGCGTGATCGCCAGCACGAAGCCTTCGAGCGGGCGGTACTCCATCCGGTTCCACACGCCGGGCGAGGAGATCGGCTGGTCGGCGTAGATCTGCCGGGCGTAGGCCACGTTGAAGCGCAGGAAGTCGATCAGCTCGCAGGCCGCGTCGATCTCCGCCTGCTGGACGGACTTCGACTGGCCGAGCACCGTGGCCGCGTTGAGCGTCGCACGCCACGGCCCCGACAGCAGGTCGGCGGCCTTCAGGAAGATCGCCGCCCGCTCGTCGAACGGCAGCGCGCGCCAGGCCGGGGCGGCGGCCAGCGCCGAGTCGATCGCGGCCCGCACGTCCTGCGCGCCCGCCTCGCGGGTGCGGCCGAGCACCGCGGCCTTGTTGTGCGGCTGCACCACGTCGATGGGCGTGCCGCCGCCGAGCCGCTGCTCACCGCCGATGGTCATGGTCAGGTCGAGCGAGGCGCCGGACAGCTCCTTGATCCGGGACTCCAGGGCCGCGCGCTCCGCGCTGCCGGGCGCGTACCCGAGAACCCGCTCGTTGGCCGGGGCCGGCACGTTGCTGATGGCATCCATAATCACTTGCCTCCAAGGGCACGAAGGAAGAAGGCGACGTTCGCGGGGCGCTCGGCCAGCCGGCGCATGAAGTAGCCGTACCAGTCGGCGCCGTACGGCACGTAGACGCGGACCGTGTGACCGGCTCCGGCCAGGGCCTCCTGCCGGTCCGTGCGAATCCCGTACAGCATCTGATACTCGTAGTCGCCACGGGAGCGGCCGTGGCGGTCGGCGAGCAGTTCGGTGATGGAGATCAGCCGGTCGTCGTGCGTCGCCACCATGGGGTACCCCTTCCCCGCCATCAGGATACGCAGGCATCGCACGTACGCCTTGTCCACGTCCGTCTTGCTCTGGTACGCGACCGTGGCGGGCTCCCGGTAGGCGCCCTTGACCAGCCGCACGCGCGACCCCTCGTAGGCCAGGGCGCGGCAGTCGTCCTCGCTGCGGTGCAGGTAGGCCTGGACGGCCACGCCCGTCGAGGGGTGCTCGCGGCGCAGCTCGCGCAGGATCCGCAGCGTGGAGTCGACCGTGGTGTGGTCCTCCATGTCGAGCGTGACGGTGGAGCCGCCCGCCGCGGCGGCGGCGCAGATGGCCCGCGCGTGCTCCAGCGCCAGGTCCTCGTCGAGCGCCTGCCCGACGGCCGACAGCTTCACCGACACCTCGGCGGCGCGGCCCAGCTCCAGCGGGCGCAGCTCCTCCAGCAGCGTGAGGTACGCCTTGGCGATGGCGGCGGCGTCACCCGCGTCGCGGGTCTCCTCGCCGAGATGGTCGACGGTCACGGACAGGCCGGTCCCGAGCAGCCGGAGGATCGCCTCACGGGCCTCCGGCACGCTCTCACCGGCGACGAAGCGGTCGACGACCCTGCGCGTGAGCGGGAAGCCCGACACGGACCGGCGCACCAACCGGCTCCCCGAAGCGGCGAGCAGCACTTGTCCCAACATGCGTCCAGGCTAAAACCGCAGGTCAGAGAGGTCTATGGACGCGAGTAACGCCAGGTGTGGCAGGCTGTCATACACATGCACAACACCGCTGATCTGCAGGAGATCGTCGACGAGATCGCGGGCCTGCTCGGCGCTTCCGCGACGCTGGAGGACCGCTCGTTCCGCCTGCTCGCGTACGGGGCGCAGCACGGCGACATCGACACCGTCCGCCAGGAGTCGATCCTGCGCCGGCGCGCCTCGCAGGAGGTGCGCGACTACTTCGAACGCTACGGCATCGCCCGGGCCGGCGGCCCCGTCCGGATCCCGGCCGACGACCGGCTCAAGGTGCTGGCCAGGATCTGCTGGCCGTTGCGCCACGGCGACGTCACCTACGGCTACCTGTGGCTGCTCGACTCCGGCAGCCTCGCCGACGCCCGGCTGCACCGCGTCGCCCCGCTGGTCACCAGGGCCGCCGCCGCGCTCGCCCACGAGGCCAGGAGCCGCCAGGACCTGGGCCGCCGGCTCGACGCGCTGCTGTCGCCCGACCCGCAGGAACGGGCCGCCGCCTCCCCGGAGATGTCCGGTCCGGTGGCCGCCGTCGCGGTGCGCGAGTCCGAGGAGCGCGCCGCCGCGCTGTGGACGCTCCCGCGCGGGGTGCTCGCCCGCGCCGGCTCCCCGGTCGCGCTGCTCGCCCCCGCGCATCTCGCCGCCGAGGTCGCGCGGACGGTCCAGGGCGCGTACGGGACGGCCGCGGGCATCGGCGCGGCCCGGGCCGACCCGGCGGACGCCTGGCTGAGCTGGCGGGAGGCGCGGCAGGCGCTGCGCGTGGCGGAGAACTTCCCCCGGCACGCGCCGGTCGCCCGCTGGGAGGAGCTGGGCGCGTACCGGCTGCTGGCCCGGCTCGGCGTGGGCGACCTGCGCGAGCTGGCCGAGGCGGTGGCGCCGTTCGACCCGGAGCTGGCCCGCACCGTCGAGGTCTACCTCGACCTCGGCGGCCACGCCCAGAAGGCCGCCGCCGAGCTCGGCATCCACCGGCAGACGCTCTACTACCGGCTGGGCAAGGCCGAACGGCTCATCGGCCGCGACCTGTCCGACGGCGACGACCGGCTCACCGTCCACCTGGGACTCAAAGCGTCCCACCTGCGCTGACCGCCCTGCTCAGGCGGCTGTGGCAGGGGGTCAGGCCAGGTGGCGCAGTGCGGCCTCGTCGCCGGGGCCGCCGCGGGCGGCCAGTTCGGCGGCCACCCGCTCGCGCAGTCCGGCGTCCTTGTGCCCGTCGTACTTGAACTTGCCGCGGATCTCCTCCACCGCCAGCCGCAGCCCCAGCAGCCCCGAGAGCAGCCGCGGCATCCGCGCGGGGTCGCCGTGCCCCGGCTCCTGGTCGGCGAGCTGGGCGCGCAGGATCTCCAGCTTGCCCTCGGGGTCGGTGACGATCTCGGCGTGGCAGACGAGCTGGACCGAGGAGTAGTACGTGGTGGGCACGCCGAGCGACGGGTCGATGCCGCTCTCGGCACGCCACTTGCCGGGGACGTACGTCCAAGGGCCCGCCACCGACAGGAGGACCTTGGGGTTCTCCTCGATGGCGGGCCAGATGGGGTTGGGCCGCGCGAGATGCAGCCAGATCGTCCGCTCGTCCCGCAGCAGGAACTGGGTGGGCACCACCACCGGCAGGTCCCTGCCCCTGCCGGCGGCGATCAGGTGCCCGAACTGGTTGTCCTTCAGGTAGGCGACGGACCGCTCGTCGTCGCCCGCGTCCCAGGGGTGGATCAGCATGGCACGACGATAGGCGACGCGTGACGGGTCAGGCGCAGGCGGCCTCGTACACCCGGACCAGCTCCTGGCTGACGCGCTCCCACGAGTAGCGGGAGCGGGCGCGGTCGGCGCCGGCGTAGCCGAGCGCGGTGCGCAGCGTGGGGTCGGTGAGCAGCTCGCGGGCCAGCCTGGCGGTGCGCGACGGGCGGTCCGGCGGCACCAGCAGCCCGGTGACGCCGTCGATGACGGAGTCGAGGTGGGCGCCGACGGACGAGGCGATCACCGGCACGCCGCAGGCCATCGCCTCCAGCGCCACGATGCCGGTCGGCGCCTCGCGCGGCACCGTCACGACCGCGTCGGCGCTGCGCATGAGCTTGGGCACCGCCGCCCGCTTGACCTGGCCGAGCAGGGTCACCTGGGACGCCACGCCGAGCTGCTCGGCCAGCGCGCGCAGCCGGCGCACGTCCGCGTCCTCGTCGAGCAGTTCGGGCGCCGGCCCGCCGGCCAGCACGAGCTCGACGTCGGGAAGGCCCTGCAGGGCCCGCACGATGGTCTGCGCGCCGCGGTCACTGGTGAGCGGGCCCACGTGCAGGAGCCGCTTGCTGGTGCCGCGCGAGGCGGTGACGCCCCGGCGGTGGAAGCGCTCGGTGTCGACGCCGTACGGCACCACGGCGATGTGGTTGCGCGGCACGCCGATGCGGATCAACGCCGACTCCTCGTCGCCCGAGCCGGCGATGACGGCCCTGGCGCGGCGGCCGAGTGCCCGTTCCAGGGGCAGACGCGCGGGATCCACGGTGTGGAAGGTGTGCGTCACCGGAACGTCCAGGTCCTTGGAGCCCGTGACGGCGGCCAGGCCGCTGGTCCAGGAGTGCGCGTGGATCACGTCGGGGCGGTCCTGCCGCCACCGCTTGCTCAGATACTCGCCGACGTCGTTCAGATAGGGCACCACATCGGCCGGGCTGAGGTCACGAGCCGGGCCCACGTCGATGTGTTCCACCGTGACACCCGGGGCCACCCGCGTCTTGGGCTTGCCCTCATCACTGTTACGGCGGGAATAGATGGTGACGTGGTGATCGCGCCCGAGCTCGCGGGCTACGGAGAGAATGTGGTGGCGCTTGTTGCCGGAACCAGAAGCGACGATCGCGATATTCATGGCACACCTCAGCGTGAAAAAAGCTTTCAAGGTGTGCCTGCGTCTTAGGCACGTCTGTGTCTAAGCCGACAATACCCGTATTCCCGGTGTTCGCAAACCCATGCCAATCAGACGCCTCGAAGAGCGAGGACCACGATCTCGTCCCACACCTGCCCGCCGGAGAACGTGTTGCGGTCGGCCTCGATGGCCTTGACCACGGCCGACGGCGCCTGACCTGCGCATCTGCTCAGCACGTCGGCCAGCCGCTCCTCGCCGTACGGCTCGCCCTTGTCGTTCCTGGACGAGATGAGCCCTTCGGAGTAGAGCACCATCGTCTCGCCCACGCCGAGCGTGATCTCCTCGGTGCAGGTCTCCGCCTCGGCCGCGATGCCCAGCGGCACCCCGCCGCCCGCCGTGAAGCGCACGTAGCCGTCGGGCTGCACCAGCGCGGCCGGATGATGGCCGGCCGACGACATGCGGATCCTGCGGCCCTTCACGAACCCGGCCACCGCCATCACGAACAGGCCGGTGCTCTGCTCCACCAGCGCCTCGTTCACCTTGCGCACCACCGGGTCCGGGTCCTGCTCCCAGACGCTCAGCACCCGCAGCCCGCCGCGCACCATCGCGCTGACCGACGCGGCCTCCTCGCCCTTGCCGGCCGCGCCGCCCAGGGCGAACCCCCAGCCGCCGGGGAGCGGGAACACGTCGTAGAACTCCGCGCCCACCGACGAGCCGGGGTGGTAGACGGCCGCCGCCTCGTAGCCGGGCACGTTGGGCAGGCTGCGCGGGACCACGCTGGCCGTCAGCGCGTCGGCCGCCCGCGAGCGGCTCTGGAAGCTGTTCTGGGCGCGTACCGCCATGCCGAGCTGCAGCCCCACCTCCTGCATGACGCTCAGGTCGGCCAGCGTGAACGGCTGGCGGTCGTGCGTGCGCACCAGCGTCAGCACCCCGTCGCCGCCGCCGATCGGCACGCACAGCAGCGAGCCCGCGCCCATCGCCGTCAGCACCGGCCCGTCGGCGCAGAAGCCGAGCAGCGACTCGTCGTCGACCATCTCGAACACCACGCCGGAGCCGCGCTCCAGCACCTGGGCGACCACCTGGGCGCCGGCCGGGTCACTCGACTCCACCTGCCGGATCACCTCGTTGACCGGCAGGTTCTTCGGCCCCATCACGATCGAGCGCCGCGGCAGCCCGTCGCGCACGACGTCGGCCACCACCCAGTCGGCCCACTCGGCCGCCAGCAGCCGGGTGGCGCGCGGCAGCGCCACCGGCCGGCGCAGCGCCTCCTCGTCCAGGAGGAGGGCGGCCATCCTGGACAGCAGGTCCTGCCGCCTGGCCGCCGCCAGCAGCGCCGTGCCGTCGGCCTCCTCCGGCCGCCTGTCGCCCGGCTCGGGCAGCTGCACCTCGATCGGCAGCGCCACCACCGCCACCATCTGCTGCGGCTCGCCCGGCATGGTGAGCCGCGCCATGGCCAGTTGCACGAGATGCGTGCGCCCCTGGTGGGCGAGCCTGGTCTCGAACGCGGCCGGCTGGCCGGTGCTCAGCACCGCCGTCAGATGGGACCGGAACGCCGCCCGCCTCGACACGTCCACCAGCAGCGGGAAGGACCGGCCCACGAGATAGCCGTCAGGGCTGCCCAGCAGCCGCGAGGTCTCGGGATTGATCCGCCGGACCGTGCCGCCGCCGTCGAGCACGATGACCGGCACGGGGAAGGCCCGGAACACCTGCCGCAGCAGCTTCAGCTCCCGCTGGGAGCCGTCCTTCTTGCCGGACTGCCTCCTGGGCCCCCTGCTGAGCTGCTCGCGCGCCTCGGCCAGCAGCTCCACGGCGGTGTCGAGCTCCGCCAGGGCGGCGTCCAGAGTGGGCGCGAGGTCCGAGGGGTAGGCCGCCCTCGCCTCACGCAACGACGAGACCCGCCCGGTCAGTGCGTCCAAGGCGTGTTCGAGGTCCGGCATGCTCACCCTCCGACGCTACGCCACCCGGGATAATGGTAGCCATAAGGGGTAGATGCTTGCTGCTATGGAATCCACCGCGATGATCACTCCTGGGCTGGCCCGCGACCTGGCGACGCTGGGCAGACTGGGGGAGGACACCTCCACCGAGACCGTGCTGCGCGGCCTGACCACCGCGCTCGCGGCGGGTGTCCCCGGATGCTCGGGCGGGTCGGCCGAACACTGGCGCGACCGGCGCGTCCTCACCTCCGGCTCGCACAGCGAACTGATCACCCTCGTCGAGGGCGAGCGTGAGATCGGCGAGGGCCCCTCCACCGAGGCCCGCCAGACCGGCGCCCGGGTGGCCGTCGCCGACGTGCTCACCGACACCCGCTGGCCGCGCTACGCCGCCCTGGCCACCCGCTGCGGCGTCCGCTCGGTGCTCGCCGTGCCCATCAAGGTGCCGCCCGCGCTGCTGGTCGTCGGCCTCTACTCGGTGCGGCGCGACGCGTTCTCGCCGCAGGGGGCGCAGTCGCTGGCGGAGATGCTGACCGAGCAGGTCGGCGTCGCCATGGCCAACATGTCGGACTTCGACGAGGTCCGTACGGACGCCGCCCAGCTCCAGGAGGCCCTGGCCGGGCGCGCCCTCATCGACCAGGCCAAGGGCATCATCATGCAGACCAGCGGATGCACCGCCGAGGCCGCCTTCGACGAACTGCGCAGGATCTCCCAGCACCACCAGGTCAAGGTGGCCGACCTGGCCAGGCTCCTGGTCGAGGAGCACCAGCGCAAGAACCGCCGCCGCTAGCCGATCGCCGCCAGAGCGTCGTCGAGGGTGTCGTAGATCGGCAGCCGCTGCGCCAGGCCGGTGATCCACATCACCTTGGACTTGGCGTACTCGACGCCGATGAGCGCGAACTTCGCGCCCGAGCTGAGGCTGGTCTGCCAGTGATGGACGATCAGCCCCAGCGCTCGCGAGTCCATGAACGTCACCCCGGCCAGGTCGAGTATCAGGTCCGGCCCCGCCAGGGAGAGGTAGTCCGCGAACTGCTCGCGCGTCGTGGCGTCGAGCACACCGTCGACCCTGATCACGGCAATCTCGTCAACGGTGGACGACGTCAGGCTCAGGGCGGCCGTGGACCCCTCGCCGTTCTCGGGCACTGTCACGGGGCAACCTTACTGTCACTGAAGTAGAGAGGAATACTCCTTCGGGAGTAGGGCATACTGGTGTCCGAAGTCCAGCAGAGGGCTTTCGTCTCGAACGTTGAGCGAGGCGTGCCTCTGTATGGGCTTTTCCTGTTACAGAGGCCGCCTGCCACCCCATAGAGGAGCAGCGATGGCTGTGCAGGAACTCGTCCTCGAAGAGATGACCGCCGAAGAGCTCCTGGCCGAGATGGTCGGGGAAGGAACCCCCGACAGTCTCAGAGAACGGCTTCGCGAGCGCATCGTGGAGATGCACCGGCCGCTGGCGATGGAGATCGCCCGGCGCTACCGCTACCGCGGCGAGCCGCTGGAGGACCTCCTCCAGGCGGCGTACGTCGGGCTCATGAAGGCCATCAACGGCTTCGACCCCTCGCTCGGCCACGCCTTCAGGGGCTACGCCGTCGTCACCATGACCGGGGAGGTCAAGCGTCACTTCCGCGACCGCACCTGGGCGATCCGGGTGCCCCGCCTCTACCAGGAACGCCGCTCCGAGCTGAACCGGCTCGTCGCCGACCTCAGCCAGGACCTCGGCCGCTCGCCGACCGTCGCCGAGCTGGCCGCGAAGATGAAGATCTCCGAGGAGGACGTCCTGCTCACGCTCGACGCCTCCGCCGCCTACAGCACGCTCTCGCTGGACGCGCCGCTCGGCACCGATGACGACGCCGCCTCCCTCGGCGACGTCATCCCCGAGGACGACGACACGCTCAGCACCATGGTCGACCGCGAAGCCGTCAAGCCGCTCATCGACGCGCTCCCCTCGCGCGAGAAGCACATCCTGCTGCTGCGGTTCTTCGGGAACATGACCCAGGCAGAGATCGCCGCGGAGTTCGGCATCTCGCAGATGCACGTCTCCAGGATTCTCCGCAAGGTCCTCGACCAGCTGCGCGCAGAGCTGACCGTCGGTTAAGGGGGAACGCCGGGTGATGACAGAGGACATCCATCCTCAGGCGGGCTCACCGGGCCCGCCACCCGGCGCGCGCGTGCGCAGGCTTCATTTCCGGCTCCCGGACCTGCCGCAGGTCCGGGAGTTCGCCGCGTCCGGGGCACGAGAGCTCGGCATGCGCCATGAGGCCGTGGACGACTTCGTCATCGCCGTCAACGAGGTGGCCACCAACGCGGTCACCCACGGGGACGACGCGGCGCGGGTGCGCCTCTGGTCCGACTCCGGGGACATCGTGATCGAGGTGCACGACGACGGCACCTGGAAGCCGGGCCCGCTGCCCGGCTCGGTGGGCGGCATGGGGCTGTGGGTGGCCCGGTTGCTGTCGTCCGACCTGACCCTTCACATCGGCGGCGGAAGCACCGTGACCATGAGGTTTCCGGGCAAGAGCTGATATCAGCCGCCGACTGGCCCACGTGCAAAGAGCCGCGCCCGGCGTATCGAGTACGCCGGGCGCGGCCGCTTGTCCTGATCGGCTAGCGCCGGCTACGGCCGCGCCAGCCTCCGTAGCTCTTCACGCTCGCCGTGCCGATGCCGGCCTGGTGCAGCGCCAGCAGCGTCAGGCCCAGCAGCATGAACGTGGTGCCGGAGATGCTTCCGGCGATCTGCGTATCCAGCAGGTCCAGCAGGAACCCTAAACCGAAGACGATCGCGGCGACTATCGCGAGCATGTGATCCTCCTCCTACACCGTGGTCTTGCTGGACGACGCCGGGTTGTCCCGGCCTGACATGGCGAGCAGTCCCTCCAGTACGCCCCGGTACTCGCGGAGTGCCTGCCGGAGCCGCTCGGTGTCGTCGCCGCCGTCGCTCTTCCAGCGCTCGCGCAGCTCTCCCGTACGGGACCGCAACGCGTTCGTCAGCGAGTCGACGACCTCGCCCACGAGCCCGTCGGCGCGGTGGACCGCTTCCGCCGGGTCGTCGACGAAGGAGGCCTGCACGTCCCGCCAGCGTGACTGCACCTCGTCGGGGTCCTGCTCGAACAGGGGGAACGCCTGGGGAGCGGCGTGCGAGGGTGGATCCTCGGCGGGCTGGGCGGGCCCGGGGCCGGCCGCGGTCACCTGCTCGGTCGCCGTCACCGTGTCGTGCGGTCCGTCATACGGGGAGTCGGGGTCGGGATCCCGGGCCGCGTCATGAAGGGGGTCGGCGTCCGCCGTGCCGTCATGGAGGGGATCGGCGTGCGCCTTGCCGTCATGAAGGGGGTCGGCGTGCGCCGTGCCGTCATGGAGCGGGTCCGGGTCACCGGGCGCCGGGTGGGGGCCGGTGTCATCGGTGGTGTGCCTGTCCGACACGACCAGCACGTCCTCGTCATTCCTGCCGTACGGCTCCCGGTGGGTGCCGCCGGCCTTGTCGTCCGTGGTGTACTCGTCGTCGCGGTCGTTCCGTACCTGCTGGTCGGAGCGCTGCGACGGCACGTTCAGCTCGTCGTTCATACCCGTCACCGTCCTCGGGTCGTCTCGTGCAGTAATTCCTCGAAGAGCGCGCGATAGTGGACCATCGCCTGGCGCAGGTCCTCGGTCGAGGCCTCCTTGCGGGTCGCGCGCTCGCTGATGTCGTGCGCCTTCCGGTAGTGGGTCAGCGTCTCGGCGTGCCCCACCGACAGGTCGGCGATCCGCTGGCGGAAGTCCTCCGTCGGGTAGCCGCGCTCGGCCATGACCGCCGTCACCAGCTGGTCGGCCTCCGCCACGGCGGATTCGGGGGCGTCCACGAAGCGCTCCTGCACCTCGGCCCACCGGTTGGCGTAGTCGTCACGTGACTGTTCGGGAAGCGGCTTGATGTCCAGCTCGGCGTGGCGCTGCTCGCGGGCGATCAGCTCCTGCTCGGCCTCGCGCTTGCTGTCGTGCTCGGCCATCGTGCGCTCGTACTCGGGGCCGAAACGGTCGCGCAACCGGCTGCGGCGCTGTTGCTGCACGACCACGTAGGCCACCGCGGCGACCGCCGCGATCGCGACCACGACGAGGGCCACCCAGATCAAGGTGTCCATATTGTTCGCCTCCGGTCTCTTCTGTTGAGACCGCGAACTGCCCAGGGAAGCGCCGGTGAAACGCCGCCTTCAGCCCTCTTCCAGGGCCTTTCTGGCGGCTTCCAGCACGGCTGCGACGTGGGAGCCGTCAGGGGCCGCAGGGATCTCCACGAAGCCGGTCGCCGGGTCGTAGCCGACGTCGAGCCCGGCGTCGACCAGCCGCTTGGCCCACCGCAGCGCGGTGTTGAGCCGCTCGGGCGCGGGCGGCCTGCCCTGCGCCGCCGCCGACAGGTTGCGCAGGTTGGTGGCGGGGCCGGACTGGGAGTGGGCGCGCTCCAGCTTCCACGGCAGCGCCCGGCTGTGGTCGAGCATCGGCTTGGCCAGCCCGGCGGCCCGCTTGGCCTGCAGCACCCCGGACTCGCTCACCCCGAAATGGGCGGCCAGCTCCTGCACGCTCAGCCCGCGGGCGACCAGCCTGGCCAGCTCGTCGCGGTCGATCGTCGGCCTGCGCCCCATGGGCCACCTCCGGGCATGACGTACGGACGCGCAACAGGATCACAGGCGCCGGCGGGTGCGGACGGTCTCGCCGACGTCGCGGCGCCAGAGACGACGAAGCCCTGATGAGAATCGCTCCCCATCAGGGCTTTAACGTCGGGATGACAGGATTTGAACCTGCGACCCCTTGACCCCCAGTCAAGTGCGCTACCAAGCTGCGCTACATCCCGTGGTGCTGTCGCGTGGCCGAGCTTCTCGCTCTGCTCCGCGGGGAAAACATTACCATGCGCCACGGACCTCTCGGCGCCACCTTTCCGCCGGTCCGCCTGTTGCGGGCGGACCCTAGAGTGTCCCCATGGGCATGGTCGGGACGGTCGGGCTGGTGCTGCATCCTCAGCGCGACTCCAAGGAGGCGATCGACATCATCCTCGGCTGGGCCGCCGGTCGTGACGTCACGGTGCTCGGGCTGCCCGAGGAGGTGGGGCGGATCGACTGCAGCGCGGTGGCGGTCGACGGCCAGACGCTGGTGGAGCGGGCCGACCTGGTGGTGAGCCTGGGCGGCGACGGCACGATGCTGCGCACGATGCGGCTGATCGCCGGTCGCGGCACTCCGGTGCTCGGCGTCAACCTGGGGCGGCTGGGCTTCCTCGCCGAGATCGACGTGGCCGAGCTGTCGGAGACGCTCTCGGCGATCGACCACAACCGCCACACCGTGGAGCCGCGGATGGCGGTCCGCACCAGGCTCGGAAATCAGGAGCTGATGGCGTTCAACGACATCGCCCTGGTGCGCTTCCCCGGCGACGGGCTGGCGGCGGTGACCGTCACCGCGGCCGGCAACCCGTTCGTCAACTACGCAGCCGACGCGGTCATCGTGGCCACCTCCACCGGGTCCACCGCCTACAGCTTCTCCGCGGGCGGGCCGGTGGTGTCGCCGCGGGTGGAGGCGGTGCTGGTGGTGCCCGCGGCGGCGCACTCGGCGTTCAACCGGGCGCTGGTGCTGCCTGCGGACGAGGAGGTCAGGCTGGAGCTCCTGCCCTCCAGCGGGCAGCTGGCCGTCGAGCTGGACGGCAGGGTGGTGGGCCGTCTCGGCCCCGGCGATCAGATCACGGTGACGGCCTGCCCGGGAGCCGCCAAGGTGGTGCGCCTCGGCACCACCTTCTACGAGCGCGCCCGCCGCAAGCTCCGGGTCGACGGCAGCGTCGAGATCGCCTGAGCCCGCCCCCTACGGCGGGGAGCCGGCGCGGCGGTGGCGGGCGCGGCGGGGGAGCGGCCGGTCGCCGTACGTGCCGTCCGGCCCGGGATGGGGAGCCCGCGGGGTGTCGTCGGCGAAGAAGGACTCTCCGGAGGGCCGGGGCGCGGGCTCGGGTTCGCCGGAGGCGGCGCCGGACGGGTTCGCGTGGCGGGAGGTGACGAGGGCGGCCAGCGCGGTGGTGATCGGCACGGCGGAGATGAGCCCCAGCGTGCCCACCACGCTGCGGGCCACCTCCTGGGCGATGACCGGCGTCGTCAGCACCTCGCCCAGCGGCTGCTCGCCGATGCTGAACAGCAGCAGCAGAGGCAGCGACGCCCCCGCGTACGCCAGGATGATCGTGTTGATGACCGACGCGATGTGCGCCCGGCCGATCCGGCTGCCCGCCCGGTAGAGGCGGCGGAACCCGTAGGACGGGTTGGCCGCGGCCAGCTCGGACACGGTCACCGACTGGGTGACCGTCACGTCGTCCAGGACCCCCAGCGCGCCGATCATGATGCTCGCCAGCAGCAGCCCCTGCGTGTCGATGGACATGCTCATGTCGAGGGTGAACGAGCTGTCGTCGGTGATGCCGCTCAGCTTGGCGACCCCGATCACCGCGTACGAGAGCACGCCGGTCACGGCGAGGCTGGCCAGCGTGCCGAGCACCGCCATCGAGGTCGCCAGCGTGAAGCCGTGCGTCAGGAACAGCACCGACAGCATGATCGCCGAGGCGCCCACGATCGCGACCAGCATCGGCGGCTCGCCACCCAGGATGCCGGGGATCACGAACGTCAGCAGCAGCACGAACGTGATCGCCAGCCCCAGCAGCGCCGTCAGCCCCCGCCACCGCCCGAACGCGATCACCGCCAGCGCGAACGCCGCCCCGAGCAGCAGCAGCGGCGCCGACCGGTCGTGGTCGGACAGCTGGTAGGCCGGCATGCCCTCCTCGGCCTGCGGGTTGTGCAGCAGCACCACGTCGTCGCCCGCGGTGAAGCGCTGGGAGCCCGGCCCGCTGGGCAGCGACAGGGTGACCTGGCGGCCCTCGTCGCGCCCCTCGCCGACGGTGACGGTCGCCTTGCCGCAGGTCGCCGGGTGCGGCTCGGGCGCGCCGGGCTGCGTCTCACCGCACGGCTCCAGCGCCACCGCGGTGATCGTGCCGGCCACCCGCTGGAACCCGGTCTGCTCCTGGGCCGCCTCCGGACGCCCGTCCGGCCACAGCAGCACCAGCGCCGCCAGCGTGACGGCCGCCAGCGGCAAAAGAACGGCCAGCGTGGCCACGACGGCCCGCCGTGAAGCGGGCACCGGGGTGCCGTGCGCATGGTCGTGCGCGTGGTTGGCGCCCATCCCTGATCAGACCTCCTCGTCCGGTCGGCGAGTGCGACAGTACTGCACGTGGACGGGGTGGGTAGGCCATCGGAATGGCGACGCTCGTGGGCACCTCGGGGTGGCAGTACGCGGACTGGCGCGGCGTCCTCTATCCCGAGGGGGTGCCGCAGCGGCGCTGGCTGGAGACGTACGCGGAGACCTTCCCCACGGTCGAGAACAACAACGCGTTCTACCGGCTGCCGAAGCCGGAGACGTTCGCCGGCTGGCGCGAGCGCACCCCCGACGGCTTCGTCATGGCGGTCAAGGCCAGCCGCTACCTCACCCACATCAAGCGGCTGGACGAGCCGGAGGAGCCCGTCGCCAGGCTGATGGCGGCCGCGTCGGGGCTCGGCGGCACGCTCGGCCCGATCCTGCTGCAGCTCCCGCCCACGCTGCGGGCCGACCCCGGCCGGCTGGAACGCTGCCTGAGCTGCTTCCCCGGGCACGTCAGGCTGGCCGTGGAGTTCCGGCACGAGTCGTGGTGGACCGGCGAGACCCGGGCGATCCTGGAGGCCCGCCAGGCCGCCCTGTGCTGGGCCGACCGGCTCAACCAGCCGCAGAACCCGTTCTGGCGGACCGCGCCGTGGGGGTACGTGCGGCTGCACCAGGGCCGCGCCGCCGACGGGTTCTCGTACGGGGACGCGGCGCTGAAGACCTGGGCCGGGCGGGTCCGCGAGGCGGGCTGGCGGGACGCGTACGTGTACTTCAACAACGACCCTGGCGGCGCGGCGGTGCGGAACGCCACGCGCTTTGCCAGACTGCTTTAGGTGCGTACCCGCCTGTATCGGGACGGCCGGCTGGAGAAGGAGAACTTCCCCCTGGCCGAGGTCTCCGACCACGTGTCCGACCACCGCAACGCGATCTGGATCGACCTGTGCCGGCCGACGCCTGAGGAGCTGACCGCGCTCGGCGACGAGCTGGGCCTGCACGAGCTGGCCGTCGAGGACGTGCTCGCCGACCACCAGCGCCCCAAGGCCGACGTCTACGCCAACCACCTGTTCATCACCGTGTACGCGATGCGCTTCGACGGCGACCGGTTCGCCCCGGCCGAGATCGACGTCTTCGTCACCGAGACCGCCCTCGTCACGGTCAGGCTGGATCCGGCGGTCGACCTGGACGAGGTGGTCCGGCGCTGGGACGCCGCGCCCGCGCTGGCCGGGAACGGGGTGCTGTTCCTGCTGCACGGCCTGCTCGACTGGGTGGTCGACGGCCAGCTGGAGCTGGTGCTCGACCTGGACGGAAGGGCCGAGGACCTGGAGGAGGAGCTGTTCGAGGAGCGGCCCGCCGACGCCAGGGAGGTGCAGCGGAAGATGTACGAGCTGCGCAAGACCTCCGCGCATTTCCGCAAGGTCGTGATGCCGATGCGGGAGCTCTTCGGCACCCTGCTCCACCGCGACCAGGGCGTCCTGCGCGGCTCCCAGATGATGCCCTACTACCAGGACGTCTACGACCACGTGCAGCGCACCGCCGAGCTGCTGGAGTCGCTGCGCGACCTGCTGGCCAACATGCGCGAGACGCGCCTGGCCCAGCAGGGCTTCCGGCTCAACCAGATCATGAAACGGCTCACCGGCTGGGCGGCCATCATCGCGGTGCCCACCGCCATCACCGGCTTCTACGGCCAGAACGTGCCGTTCCCCGGTTCCGGCCAGGCGGTGGGCTTCTGGATGTCGCTGGCGCTGGTGTCCGTCGTGTCGGTGGCGCTGTACGTGGTGTTCAAGAAGAACGACTGGTTGTAGGGCGGCGGGCAGGGCACGCCCCGGTCCTCCAGCGTCAGGCCGACCCGCACCGTCACCTCGCGCGCGCCGCCGGCCGGGTGCAGCGGCAGGCAGCGCCCGCCGGCGACGAGCGTCCTGCGCCCGATCGGGGTGGCGATCAGCGACAGCTCGCCGTACGCGGCCGGCGCCGCCAGCCGCAGCAGCCACGCCCCCTCGGGCGTACGCGACCGGGTCCCTTCGAGCGCGTAGTAGTCGAGCACGCCGCCGCCGGTGGACACCACGGCGCGCATCGTGAAGCCGCGGCCCTCGGCGGTGAACAGCTCCGCCGAGGGCGCACGGTAGACCGAATGGACGTACGCGAGAGCGAACGCCCCGGAGGGCGGCAGCACCAGCCCGTTGACGGCCGGGCGCCCCGGCCCGCCGCCGGAGCCGAGCGCCAGCACCGCGGCGAGCGAGAGGGCCAGCCGGATCAGCCCTTCTCCTTGAAGTAGCGGGCCGCGCCGGGGTGCAGGGCGACCGGCCGCACCTGCTGGGCCAGCGCCGGGTCGAGCTTGTCGGCCTCCGGGTGGACCGCGACCAGCTCCTGCTTCTTCTCGAACAGCGTCCGGGTGATGTCGTAGGCCAGCTGCTCGTCCATGGTGTCGGGCACCAGCAGCACGTTGGCGATGCCGACCGTCTCCACGGAGCCTTCGAGCTTGTAGACGTCCAGGCCGATGTCGAGCCCGACGTACTGCTCGCCGTACTCGCGCTGCATCTCCGCCAGCACGTCGGCGGTGTCGATGATCTTGATGTCGGGCTTGCTGGTGGCCAGGTCCACCACGCCGGCCGTGGGCAGGCCGCCGACCCAGAAGAACGCGTCGACGGTGCCGTCCTTGACGGCCTGCACCGACTCGTTGATCGACAGCTGCTGCTTGCTGATGTCGGTGTCGGGGTCGAGCCCGGCCGCCTCCAGCATCCGCCTGGCCACGACCTGCGTGCCGGAGTTCGGCGGGCCGAGCGAGACCGTCTTGCCCTTCAGGTCGGCCACCTTCCCGGCCTGCACGCCCGGGGCGACCACCACGTGCGCGTAGTTGTCGTAGATCCGGGCCAGCGCCTTGACCGGCTGCTTCTCGGTGAACGAGCCGGTGCCGTTGACCGCGTCGGCGGCCGTGTCGGCCTGGGAGAAGCCGATGTCGGCCTTGCCGGTGGCCAGCAGCTTGATGTTCTCGACGGAGGCGGAGGTGACCGAGGCGGTGGCCTGGGTGTCGGCGATGTTGGCCGACAGCTGCTTGGCCAGGCCGCCGCCGTAGACGTAGTAGACGCCGGTGGTGCCGCCGGTGGCGATCGACAGCCGGTTGCCCGAGCCTCCGCCGGCGCCTCCGCAGCCCGCGATCAGGCCGGCCACGGCGAGCACCGCAAATATCCGCTTCACGCTGGGACGCTCCTTCTTCTGATGAGGTGGACGGCTGCCGCGACGGCCAGCACGGCCAGGCCCGCGACGATCGGGACGGGTTCGAGGAACAGCAGCAGCACGGCGGCCACCGCGGCCAGCAGCCGCTCGGGCGCGCCGGCCAGGCCGCCGGTGGCCATCGCCAGGGCCGCCACCGCGACGGCCGACACCGCCGTCATGGCCAGCACGGTGCCGAACGGCCCCTGGCCGAGCAGCGCCTGGCCGTGCGGGGTGAGCACGAACGCGAACGGCACGAGGAAGGCCGGCAGCGTGTAGCGCCAGGTCATCATCATGGTCCGGTACGTGTTGCCGCCGGTGATGGCGGAGGCCGCGACCGCCGACAGCGCGGTCGGCGGGCTCACCTCGGACAGCACCGCGTAGTAGAAGATGAACATGTACGCCTCGGCCTGCCCCACGCCGAGAGCCGTCAGCGCGGGGGCGATGATCACCGCCGCGATGATGAAGCTGGCCGTCACCGGCACCGCCAGGCCGAGCAGCATGACCGCCACGGCCGCCATCACCGTGGTCAGGATCAGGTTGCCCGCGGCGAAGTCCACGATGATCGAGCTCAGGTTCAGGCCGAGCCCGGTCTGGGTGATGACGCCGACGATGATGCCCGCCGCCGCGCACACCGCGGTCACCGGGAGCACCTCCAGCGTGCCCTTGGCCAGCGCCCGGCCGATCCGCCTCGGGCCCATCCGGTGGGCGGGGTCCAGGAACGACAGGGCGAACGCGACCGCGGTGGCGATCACCACCGACTGGAACGCCGACCGGTCCATCGCCATCAGGACCACGATCAGGATCAGCGAGCTGAAGTGGTAGCCGAAGCGCAGCAGCAGCCTGCCGACGCCGGGCGTGTCCACCCGCACGGCGTGCGTGCCGAACCGGCGGGAGTCGATCTCGATCGCCAGCAGGATGCCCAGGTAGTAGAGGATCGTCGGGATCGTCGCGTAGATCAGCACCTGGAGGTAGCTGACCCGCATGACCTCCGCGATGATGAACGCCGCCGCGCCGAGCGTCGGCGGCGACAGGATGGCGCCGATGCCGGCGGCCGCGAGGATGCCGCCGGCGGGCTCTCTCGGGTAGCCGGCCCGCCGCAGCACCGGCCAGGCCACGCTGCCCAGGCTCACGGTGGTCGCCACGCCCGAGCCGGACACCGTGCCGAGCAGGAATCCGGCGGTGGTGACGGTGCGGCCGGGGGCGGCGCGTGACCTGCGGAAGGCGGAGAAGCTCAGGTCGATGAAGAACCTGCTGGCGCCGGAGTAGTCGAGGACCGCGCCGTAGACGGTGAAAAGGATGATGTAACTCGCCGCCACCTGGAGGGGGACGCCGAAAAAGCCTTCCGTGCCCGTATAGAGCTGTGACACGATCTGGTCGAGGTCGAGACCTCGGTGGCCGATCGTCCAATCGACGGGCAGCATCGCGCCGTAATAGGCATAGGCCAGAAAAATGGCGCAAATGATGGAGAGAACCGCGCCGACCGTGCGGCGCACCGCCTCCAGCAGGAGCAGGGTCAGCCCTATCCCGGCGATCACGTCCAGCTCGGACAGCGCCGCGCCCGACCCTCGATCGCGGAACGACTCGATGTCCGCCAGCGGGTACACGAGCACCGCCAGCGAGGCCAGCGCCAGCAGCCAGTCACCGACGGTCGGCCACTCGCCTTTCCTGCGCACCGGACCCTCCGCCCCGACCTCCACCGGAAGCGTGTCCCCGAGCGGCGCCGGACCGGGCTCCTCCGCCGCCCCGGTCGTCCGGTCGAGGACCAGCGTGTCGTCAGGGGTGTTCGGCCGGGCGGTATCCAGAAGACCGGCGCCCGGGCGGGAGGGGCTGTCCGGGAGGTCGGTGTCCGGACGGGTGGTGGTGTCCGGAGGGCTGGTGTCCGGGTGGGCGGTGGTGTCCGGGGGGTCGGTGTCCGGGTGGGTGGTGGTGTCCGGAGGGCTGGTGTCCGGGTGGGTGGTGGTGTCCGGGTGGGTGGTGGTGTCCGGGTGGGTGGGGGTGTCCGGCGAGGCTCCGATGACCACCGTGTCCGCCGACGGGCTCGCGCCCTTCGGCGGGTCGGCGGCCGGGACGTCGCGCAGCGTCGGCGCGTCCGGGAGGACCCCCGTAGCGCGGACCTCCGGCAGCGTCGGGGCCTCGCCCAACGTGAGCGCCCTGGCGTCCGGGTGCGTCGCCGCCCCGGCGGGCGGCCCGGACCGGGAGAAGCGGGCGCGCAGGCGGCGCGCGAACGGCCCGTCCAGCCGCCGGCCGAGGCGCCGCAGATCGCCGGGGAGGTGACGGAGGCGGCTCAGGGACTGCGCCGCGCCCGACCGGTAGCAGAGGAACACCAGCGGCAGCGCCGCCGCCAGGAACGTCATCCGGTGCTGCAACGCCTCGACCGGCCAGAACACGACCGCGATCGAGTAGGCCGAGAGCAGCCCGCCGACGACCCACACGCCGAGCCGTAAGGGGCCTGCGAGCTGGCGGGCCGGGCGTTCCTGTTCGCGGGCCTGTACGGGCCCGGCCTGTCGGTCGCTCGACTCGGTCAAAACAACTCCCTCTGACACGGCGTTGGGGGCAATGTACGAGCCCTTTACCGACTGTGGGAAGAGTCGTGACGTTTATTTGATCTATTGCCCGGGTTGGAAGCGCGGCGCGCACATCGCCGCCAATTCGGCGACCGGCACCACCCCTGCCTGGCAGCCGTCGCGCAGCCGCACCGCCGCCCCGCCGCCGGCGGCCTCGCGCGGTCCCACGACGAGCTGGAAGGGAACCAGCCGGTTGGCCCTGATCCGGGCGCCGAGGGTGCCCCGGCCCGGCTCGACGAGCTCGGCCCGCATCCCCGCCGCCACGCAGCGCCGTACCACGTCGCCCGCGGCGGGCAGCTCGGCGTCGGACAGCGGCAGCACGACCGCCTGCACCGGCGCCATCCAGGCGGGGAACGCGCCGCCGTGCACCTCGATCAGGTGGGCCACCAGCCGCTCCAGCCCGCCCACCACGCTGCGGTGCACCATCACCGGCCGGTCGCCGCCCGCGTACTCCAGGTCGAAGCGCTCCGGCTGGAAGGAGTCGACCTGCACGGTCGACAGGGTCGACTCGCGCCCCGCCGGGTCCGCGATCTGGATGTCGATCTTGGGGCCGTAGAAGGCGCCCTCGCCGCGCTCCTCGTCGTAGGCCCGCCCGCGCTGGTCGAGCACCTCGCGCAGGATCGACTCCGAGCGGTCCCACATCTGCGGGTCGTCGACGAACTTGGCGCCCTCGCCGCGCAGCGACAGCCGGTAGCGGGCGGCCTCGATGCCGAGCTGGGCGTGCGCGGCCTCGATCAGGTCGAGCGCGGCCGACACCTCGCCGGCCGCCTGCTCCGGCCGGCAGAACACGTGCCCGTCGTTGAGCTGGATGGCCCGTACCCTGGTCAGCCCGCCGAGCACGCCGGACAGCTCCGAGCGGTACATGCCGCCCAGCTCGGCGATCCGCAGCGGCAGGTCGCGGTGGGTGCGCGGGCGGGAGCGGTAGACGAGCGCGTGGTGCGGGCAGAGGCTGGGCCGCAGCACGAACTCCTCCCCGCCCACCCGCATCGGCGGGAACATGTCCTCGGCGTAGTGCGCCCAGTGCCCGGATCGCTCGTACAGCTCGCGCTTGCCCAGCACGGGCGAGTTGACGTGCTGGTAGCCGTTGCGGCGCTCCAGCTCGTACACATAGTCCTCGACGGCCTTGCGGACGGCGGCGCCCGCCGGCAGCCAGAAGGGGAGCCCGGGGCCGATCAGCGGGTCGGTGTCGAAGAGGCCGAGCTCGCGGCCGAGTCTGCGGTGGTCGTTCATGATCGTCCTTCGCGTGGAAAGGGCGAACGACCGACTCTCCCGGGCATTCGCCCGGGAGCAGGAATCAGCGCGCCGGGACGGGGTCCGGCGTCGTCGTGACGAGAGCGCGCTGCATGGGCCCGACGATAGCAGCCTGACTGTCGCGTCCGCCCCCGGAAAATTCGGCAGTGGTATAAAGAACCGTGGCCGAGATCACCCTGAACGTCCGCCAGTTGCAGGCGTTCGCCGAGGTCGGCTACCAGGTGGCCGCGGGAGCCGGGGCCCACGGCGCGATGACCGCGCTGCGCGAGGTGGTGCCGGTCGACGCCTACGAGTTCGTCGCCTTCGACCCCGCCACCGGCCGCCACCAGAGCGTCGTGTCCGACGGGCACCGGCGCGTCGACGGCGACGCCGCCGAGGAATACACCGGGCTGGAGGCCTACCGCACGGCGATGGCCACCCGCCGGCCGGTGGTCATGCCGGAGCCGGGCACCGAGCTCTACTTCCGCCGCCATCTGGCGCCCTACGGGTGGCGGGCGGGGCTGACGGCGCCGCTGTTCCTGGCCGAGGGCCGCTACACGGGCCTGCTCCACCTGGCCGCCCGCGACGCGTTCCCCGAGCTGACCGGGCCGCTGGTGACGGCCGTGAGCCCGATGCTGGCGCACGTCACCGACCTCACCCGGTGCGTGATCGACCCGGTGGGGCTGCCGCCGGGGTTCCACGCGGTCGCCTTCGACCGGGCCGGCATCCTGCGCGAGGTCCCCGGGCGGCCGGTCTCCGAGGCGCTGCGCGACGATCCGGCGATGCCCGCCTACGCGCGCGCGTTCATCGACTCGCGCGAGCTCGGCCGTCACGGCCTCTGGCTCGACCGGAGCGGGCAGTGGCACGAGACCCGGCTGCTGCGCGCCGGCGTCGGCTACCAGGGCTCGCTGCAGGGCGCGGTGGTGGCCGAGCGGCCCTGCTCCCTGCCGTACGACCTGACGGGGCGCGAGGTGGACGTGCTCACCCGGGTCGCGGCCGGCGACTCCAACCCGCAGATCGCCGCCGCGCTCGTGCTCAGCGTCCGAACCGTCACCACCCACCTCGAGCACATCTTCGCCAAACTGGCCTGCGACAGCCGCACCCGGCTGACCACGAAGGCGCTGGCCGAGGGCCTGTGCCGGCTCGACGTCTAGACCGGCTCGTCTAGAACCGGCTCTGTTAGACCGGCTCGGCCGCCCAGCCGGCCGGCACCGTCACCAGCAGCAGCTCGAACCAGACCGTCGTCGTCCCGTCACCTCGGGTGTAGCCCCAGCGGTTGCTGAGCGCCTCCAGCATCGGCAGCCCGCGCCCGCTCGTCGCCCGCGGGTCGGCGCCGCACACGCACGGCGGGCCGTCAGAGCCCGCGTCCTCGACGCACACCAGCACCGTCGCTCCCGTCGCGCGCAGCCGCACGGTGAACGAGCCGCCCCCGCCCGAGCGGGTGTGCAGCACCGCGTTCGTGGCCAGTTCGCTGATCAGCAGCGCGCAGTCGTCGTGCAGCGGGTGGTCGCGGCCGAGGGTGCCGGTGACCAGGCCCCTCGCCCTGGCGACCGCCGCCGGGTCCCCGGGGAAGCGCATCTCGAGGTCGTGCTCGGGCTGATGGACGTCCGGTCGTGTCACGCTGACCCCCCGTTTCGGCGACGTTGTTCGACGCGCGAACCCACCCCCGCGGATTATCGCGAAAAGGTAGGAATCGCCTTTCCGGCGATCGGCTGTCGGGGTGCCGCGCCGGACCTTGTACGCTGCGATCGACGAGTCGACTAGGAGGGGTGCCTGGGTGAGCAGCCTGGAGGCCGTCTGGGTGCAGCGGTACGACCACCCGGGGGCGGCGGTCGTGACCGGAGTTTTCGACATCCTGCACGTTGGCCACGTGCGCTATCTCGGAGAGGTGGCCGCCCGGGGGCTGCCCCTGGTCGTCGGCGTAGAGGACGATCCTCGCGTACGGGCGTGGAAGGGCCCCTCGCGGCCGTTCAACCCGGCGGTGGAGCGGGCCGAGGTGCTCGCCGCGCTGCGCGCGGTGACCGGCGTGTTCATCGTCACCGGGCCGCCGGAGGCGCACGCGCCTGAGCACTACATCGATCTGCTGGCGCCGATGCGGCCGGGCGCGCTCGCCCACACCGCCGGCGACCCGCACGCCGGGGGCCGGCGCGCCGCCGCGGCGCTGCTGGGGGCCGAGTGCTGGGAGATGGAGGCCATCCCCGACCGCTCCACCACCCGCATCGTCAACGCCGCGGGCAAGGGGTAGCCCGGCCTCTCCCGTACGACGGCCGGGATGGGAAGACACCTGGCCCGGGGTCACCTGGGTGCGGAGCATGATCGCGTACCCTCCTGACATGATGTCCGATCGGCTCGCGCGCGGGGTCACCGACCTGCTCGCCCCGCAGGTCCTGGTGATCTCCATGCCGCCGGCCATCGGCCTGGTCGCCCAGGGCTGGACGGGGGCCGCGTGGGGGCTGGTGGCGTCGGTGCTGTGCGGGGGAGTGCCCGCTGCGGTGATCGCCGCCGGGGTGCGGTCGGGCCGCCTCGACTCCCACCACATCGTGGATCGGGCGAGCCGCCCGGGGCCGCTGCTGGCCGCCGTCGCGGGCGTGCTGGGCGCGCTGGTGCTGCTGGCCTGGCTGGGCGCGCCGCGGCTGCTGCTGGCCGCCGTGACCGCGATGCTCGCCGCGCTGGCCGTGACCATCCCGGTCACGTTCCGCTGGAAGATCTCCTTCCACGCCGCCGTGTGCGCGGGCACGGTCGTGGTGCTCGCGTACGTGCTGCCCGCCGTGCCGGTCCTGCTGGCCGGGGCGGCGGTGGTGGCGCTGGTCTGCTGGGCCAGGGTCCGGCTGGCGCACCACACCCCCGCCCAGGTGGCCGCGGGCACGGCCGTGGGCGCGCTCGTCACGTGGGCGACGCTGGCGGCGTTCGGGGTGGAATAGCCCCGCGGGAGCCGGGGTTTGCGTGGGTATGGATGCCGTGAGCCGTGGCCGGGTCCGCGTCGAGCCCTCGGCCAAGCGTGTCAGGATCTTTCTCGGTGGACGCCCGGTCGCCGACACCACCCGTGCCCTGCTGGTGTGGGAGGTGCCCTACTACCCGGCCTACTACGTCCCGCTGGACGACGTCCAGGCCGAGCTCAAGCCGACGGGAGCGGTCGAGCGCTCGCCGAGCCGGGGCGACGGGGTCGTCCACACGGTGACGGCGGGCGGGAAGGAGGCGGCCGACGCCGCCGTCACGTACCCGGACTCGCCGCTGGAGGCGATCAGGGGTCATGTCCGCTTCACCTGGGACGCCATGGACGCCTGGTTCGAGGAGGACGAACAGGTGTACGTGCACGCCCGCAGCCCCTACACCCGCGTCGACATCCTCCCCAGCTCCCGCCACGTCCGGGTCGAGGTCGCGGGCGTGACGGTGGCCGACTCGCGGCACGCCCGCATCCTGTTCGAGACGGGCCTGCCGCCCCGCTACTACCTGCCGAAGACGGACGTCCGGCTGGACCTCTTGGAACACACCGGCACCGTGACGCACTGCCCCTACAAGGGCACCGCCGAATACTGGTCGGTCAACGGCGAGAAGGACCTGGCGTGGTCGTACCCGACCCCGCTGCCCGAGAGCGAGCGCGTCGCCGGCCTGATCGCCTTCTACGACGAGAAGGTCGACGTCTACGTCGACGGCGAGCTCCAGGAACGTCCCAAGACCGTCTTCGGTTGACAGGCCGGGGCCGAGTCCATCACCCTTTCACTACTTCATTAGTGAAAGGGTGTTATGATCGAGTTCCAGCTCGACCGCGGGTCGGGCGTCGCCACGTACCTCCAGCTCGTCCACCAGGTCAAGCACGCGCTGCGGCTCGGCACGCTGCGCCCCGGTGACCAGTTGCCCACCGCGCGGGAGGTCGTCGAGAAGCTGGCGATCAACCCCAACACCGTGCTCAAGGCCTACCGGGAGCTGGAGCGTGAGGGGCTCGTGACGGGCCGGCCGGGGCTCGGCACGTTCGTGGAGCGCGGCTTCGGCGGGGCCGGGCTGGCCGAGCACACGCGGCTGCGGCGGGGGCTGGCCGCGTGGGTGCGTGAGGCCAGGGACGCCGGGCTCGACGAGGAGGACCTGCGGGCGCTGTTCGCCGCCGTCCTCTCCGACGCCTCCCGGGAGGGCGTGGCGTGAGCGCGCCGATCCTGGAGGTGCCCGTGCTGGAAACCACAGGGCTGAGCGTGCGGCGCCGGCGCGCGTGGGCGCTGCGCGACTGCTCGCTGTCCGTGCCCGCCGGGCGGGTCGCCGCGCTGGTCGGCCCCAACGGGGCCGGGAAGACCACGCTCATGCTCGCCGCCGTCGGCCTGCTCGCGCCCGACCGGGGACACGTCTCGGTACGGGGGACCGCCGCGTTCGTGGCCCAGGACAAGCCGCTGTACGAGTCGTTCACCGTCGGCGAGCTGCTGGAGTTCGGGCGGCGGACGAACACCCGCTGGGACGGCGAGGGCGCGCGGGCCCGGCTGGACGCGCTGGGCGTCCCCCTCGGCCGCAGGGCGGGCAGGCTGTCCGGCGGGCAGCAGGCGCAGGTCGCGATCACCCTCGCCCTGGCCAGGACGCCCGACCTCCTGGTCCTGGACGAGCCGCTGGCCAACCTCGACCCGCTGGCCCGGCACGACGTGATGCGCACCCTCATGGGCGAGGTGGCCGGGCGCGGCCTCACCGTGCTGCTGTCCTCGCACGTGATCGCCGACCTGGAGGACACCTGCGACTGGCTGGTCGTGCTCAACGGCGGCCGGCTCCAGGTCAGCGGCGACATCGACGACCTGCTGGCCGGCCATCTGCTGCTGTCCGGCCCGGCGGAGGCGGCCGAAGGGCTGGAGGCCGTCTCCGTGACCGGCACCGGCAGGCACGCCACCCTGCTGGTCCGCGGCGACCGCGCGCTCGACCCGCGCTGGAGCACCCGCCGTCCGAACCTGGACGAGCTGGTCATGGGCTACCTGCGCAGCCCTCAGGTGGCGGCGCTGCCGGGTCCTGCGGGGGTGGCGCGATGATCTGGGTCACCTGGCGCCAGCACCGGGCGCAGCTCCTGACCACCGCCGGCTTCCTGGTCGTGCTCGGGCTGCTGCTGCTCGGCTCCGCGACCGAGGCCCGGAGCTATGTGTCCGGCTACTTCCCTGACGGCTGCCCCGCCGGTTTCGCCCACTGCGGGTCGGTCGAGGTGGCGGTGGGCCTGGGGGAGCGGTACGACGCCGTCTACACGCTGTTCGGCTGGATGCCGCTGGTGCTGCCCGCGCTGATCGGCGCGTTCTGGGGGGCGCCGCTGCTCGGCAGGGAGTACGAGCGCGGCACCCACCGGCTGGCCTGGACCCAGTCCGTGCCGGTGCGGCGGTGGCTGGCGGTCAAGCTCGGCGTGCTGGGCGGCGCGGTGGTGGCCGGCGGGCTGCTGCTGTCGCTCATGGTCAGCCTGTGGCGTCCGGTGTTCAGAGAGGGGATCGACTCCGGGTTCGGCAACATCGGGGTGTTCAACATGACGGGGGTGGCGCCGGCCGCGTGGTGGCTGTACGCGTTCGCGGCCGGAGGGTTCGCCGGGACGCTGTTCAGGCGCACGCTCCCGGCGATGGCGCTGGTCGTGGCCGGGGTCGCGGCCACCATGTTCACGCTGTTCGCGCTCAGCGACCACTACGCCCCGCCGGACCGGGCCGTGCTGTCGGGCACGGTCGTGCTCGACGACCCCGACGCCCGGCTGGTCGGCGCCACCTGGGTGGACCCGTCGGGGCGGGCGGTGGACGACCCCGCCGCCTGCGAACGGGGCCTCGACACCGGGCGGAGCAGCGCGAAAGCCGAGGCGTGGCAGGACTGCCTGTTCGCCGAGGGCTACGCCTACGCCGTCACCTACCACCCGCCGGAGCGGTTCTGGCGCTTCCAGTGGACGGAGGCGGGCATCCTGGTGGCCGCCTCCGCCCTGCTGTGCGCCCTCACCGCGCGCCGCGTGCTGCGCCGCCGGGGGTGAGACCGTCAGGTGAGCAGTCTGGCCAGCACCCTCGTGCCGAACTCCAGCCCCGCCACCGGCACCCGCTCGTCCTTGCCGTGGAACATGCCGAAGTAGTCGAGATCCGGCCGCAGCATGAGCGGCGCGAACCCGTACCCCTGGATCCCGAGCCCGGCGAACGACTTGGCGTCCGTGCCGCCGCTCATCACGTACGGCACGGGCCTGGCCAGCGGGTCCTCGGCCACCAGCGAGCCGGCCAGCTCGTCGAAGAACGACGACGGGTACGGCGCCGCCGGGGCGTCCTCCAGGTTGACGAACTCGCGGGTGATCTTCGGGCCGAGCAGCTCGTCGAGCGTCTCCAGGAACTCCTCCCGCAGCCCCGGCAGGTAGCGGCCGTCGACGTGCGCCTCGGCCGAGGAGGGCACCACGTTCACCTTGTAGCCGGCGGCCAGCATCGTCGGGTTGGCCGAGTTGCGGATCTGGGCCTTGAACAGCTCGCCCAGCGGGCCGAGCCGGGCCGCCTCGGCGTCCAGCCGGTCCAGGTCCACCGGCTGTCCGGTGATCGCCGACAGCTCGCGGATCAGCGCCGCGACCGGCGGCGTGAGCCTTACCGGCCACTGGTGTGCGGCCAGGCGCGACAGCGCGTGCGCCAGCGTGGCCACCGGGTTGTCGACCGGAGGCTTGGAGCCGTGACCGGCCACGCCGTGCGCGGTCAGCTTCATCCAGGCGGTGCCGCGCTCGCCCACCGCCACCGGGTAGACCCGGTGGCCGCCGGACGTGACGCTGAACCCGCCCGACTCGCTGATCGCCTCCGTCACCCCGTCGAACAGCTCACGGTGCTCGGTCACCGCGTGGCGGGAGCCGTAGTCGCCGGTCGCCTCCTCGTCCGCCAGGAACGCCAGCACCAGGTCGCGCTTCGGCCGCTGCCCGCGCGCCCGCATGCCGAGCACGGTGGACAGGGTCATCGCGCACGAGCCCTTCATGTCGACCGCGCCCCTGCCGTACACGCAGCCGTCGACGATCTCGCCGGAGAACGGGTGCATCCGCCACTCGGCCGGGTCGGCGGGCACCACGTCCAGGTGGCCGTGGATCAGGAGCGCGTCGGAGGAGTCGCCGGCCATCCTGGCCACCACGGTCGTGCGCCGGGGCGCGGACTCGAACACCTCCGGCTCCAGCCCGGCGTCGGCCAGCAGCGTGGCGACGTACTCGGCCGCCGGGCGCTCGCCGGAGCCCGGGTTGGTGGTGTCGAACCTGATCAGGTCCGAGCAGATCTCGGCGACGCTCTTCACTTCCCGCCCTCCAGCTTCAGCGGCGCGACCTCGGGCGTCTCGAACCCGAACAGCTGACCGTAGAAGGCCAGCTCGGCCTCCAGCGCCGCGACGATGGTCTCCTCCCTGCGCCAGCCGTGCTGCTCGCCGGGGAAGGTGAGCAGCGCCCACCGCTTGCCGTGCCGGTCCAGCTCGGCGACGAACCGCTCGGCCTGGCTCACGTCCACGATCGCGTCCTCCAGCCCGTGCAGCATCAGGCACGGGCCGGACGCCCGGTGCGCGTGCAGCAGCGGCGAACGGTCGGTGTAGCGCTGCCGCGTCTCCGGCAGCGGCCCGATCAGCCCGTCCAGGTAGCGCGACTCGAAGTCGTGCGTCTCGGCCGCCCAGCTCTCCGGGTCGGTGATCGCGTACTGCGCGACGCCGCCCGCGAACACGTCGCTGTGCACCAGCGCCGCCACCGTCGTCCAGCCGCCGGCGCTGCCGCCCCTGATCGCGATCCTGGCCGCGTCGGCGCGGCCCAGCTCCACCAGCCCGCGCGCCACCTTCGCGCAGTCCTGCACGTCGACCACGCCCCACTGGTGGCGCAGCCGCTCCCGGTAGGCCCGCCCGTATCCGGCGGAGCCGCCGTAGTTGACCTCGGCCACGCCCAGCCCGCGGCTGGTGAAGTAGGCGATCTCCAGGTCGAGCATGACGGGGCTGCTGCCGGTCGGCCCGCCGTGCACGAAGATCACGTAAGGGGCCGGGCCCTGGACGCCGAGCGGCGGGTACACGTGCGCGTGCACCCCCTCGATCGTCATCGATTCCGGCTCGGGCAGCAGCGCGCGGTCCGGCAGCGGCCGGGGGGCCGACACGGTCTCCAGCCCGCCGCCGTCGAGGTCGGCCAGCACCACCTCCAGAGGCGAGAACGGGGTCGCGGGCACCGCCGCGGCCTTCCCGCCCGCCGCCGAGACGGTCGAGGCCCAGTGGGTGGCCTCGCCGCCGATCTCCCGCAGCTCGCCGGTGGCCGGGTCGAGCACGCCCAGCCGCCGCCGGTCGGCCGTGCCGTACACCAGCACCAGGCGGTCGCCGGCGAGCGCCAGCCAGGTCATGCCCGGCTTCCACGGCGCGTTGCCGAACTCCAGCTCCATCGGCGTGAGGTTGCGCCCGCGGACGCCGTCGCGGCCGATCTCGTGCACGTTCCACCAGCCGGTCGGGTCGGTGACCGCGTACAGCGTGTCGTCGTCGCGCCACTCGGCCTGCACGACCGACTCCTCCCGGCCGCCCGCCACCACCGTGTACGGGCCCGCGACGCCGTCGTCGCCGAGCGGGGCGACGCACAGCTCGGTGCCGTCCCACGGCATGTCCGGGTGGTCCCAGCCGATCCAGGCGACGTGGCCGCCGCCGGGGGAGAGACGCGGGTTCATCAGGAAGTGCTGCGCCTTCGCGACCACCCGCACCTCGCCGCCGGAAAGAGGGCCGGAAAGAGGGATCGCCACCAGGTCTCGCACGTCGTTGGTCTCCCGCACCGCCCACACCTCGGCCCGGCCCGGCGGCAGGTAGAGGTCCCCGTAGCGGGCCGGGCCCTCCGGCGTCAGCGGCACCGGGTCGCCGCCGTCGACGCGGTAGACCCGCTGGTCGGCCCAGTTCGTGAACACCAGGCCGCCGCCGGGCAACGGCCGCCACGAGCGGCCCCCGTACTCGACCAGCCGGTTGCGCGCGTTCCAGCCGCCGGGCAGCGCGTCCGCGCGCCCGCCGCCGGGCAGCCCGCGCACCACGCACCGCCGGCCGCCCTCGTGCGGGCGCGGCTCGTCCCACCACACCTCCACGCCCGCGGGCGTGGCGACGGCCTCGACCCACTGGGGGCCGCCGTCGGTGCGGGCCACATCAATCGCTTCAATACTCATGTCTCACCAATTGCCATCGGACTCGGGCAGGGACATCTCGGGTGGGTGCAGGACGTACGTGATGCCGCCGCTGCCGGAACTCCTGAGCCACACGCGCTCGAACGCCGCCCGCGGATACACCCGCCGCACCCGGCCGTCGGGCACGGCCGGGTCGTTGACCCGCACGTCGCCGCCGGCCGTGAAGCCGGTCACCACCATGAGGTTGCCGCTCGTGGAGTAGCCGGACCCGGGCAGCTCGCGCTCCTTGAAGGACAGCGACACCACCACCGGGATCCCGGCGCGGGCGAACCGCTCCAGCTCGGCCGCCGACCTCAGCCGGGTCACGAACCCGCGCAGGCCGTACGAGCCCGCGTACGCCACGTTGAACGGCCAGTTGCCGGTGCCCAGGTAGCTGCGGTCGTAGGTGCCGCGCGCGGCGTGGTCGACGGCCGGGTGGGGGCAGCCGCCGCCGACCCATCCCAGGTCGTCCGGCCCGCGGCCCCAGTAGGCCAGCACCATGGACGTCGCGGCGGGGCCGCACCAGTTGGCGCCGCCGCCGTCGTACTCCGGGTGGTGGCCCGCGTGCGCGTGCTGCCAGAGCGCCGGCACGTCCAGCTCCACCGGCTCGCGGCCGGACGGCGGCGAGCCGGACGGGTGCGGCGGCAGCGCCGACGCCATCACCGCGAGCCCGTCGACCCGCGCGCCCGCCCCGCACGCCCGCACCCGGACCCGGTAGGCGGTGACGGGCCGCCGGGCCACGAACGTGTCGACCGCCACGTCGCCGTCGTCGTCGCCCTGGCCGGCCACCGACGTGCGCGGCTCGCCGTGCTCGGACCAGCGGCCCATCACGTACCACTTGGTGCGGCGGCCCTCGGCGGTGACCGCCTGCAGCTCGACCTCGATCCAGGAGCCCGGCGGGGTGCGCGCGGTCCACGACGGCACCAGCTGCGTCGCAGGGAAGCCGATCCGCTGGTCGTCACCGGTCCAGCCGTCCCCGGTGTCCGGGAGCACGGGGGGCACGGCGAAGCGGGTGAGGGCGACGCGGGGCCGGTCGACAGTGAGCACCAGCCCCATTGTGGGGTCGCGCCGCAGGTCACGCATCGGATGTTTTACGTACTGGCCTGATTGTCGGTCGTGATCACTATCGTCCGGGCCATGACTCAAGCAGTGCAGGCGTACTCCTACGCCGGGGCCTCCACGCTCGCCGACGGCAGGCTCGGCCTGTCGACCTCCGGCGGCACGGCGCTGTCCGGGCCCCACACGCACCCGAGGTTCTTCAGCGGCCTGCTCACCCAGGCCGCCCCGGCCGCGGCCGGGCTGCTGGCGGTGGCCGACGTGGCGCTGGCCCGCTACCACCAGCCGCGCCCTGGCTGGACCCGCGACCCGGTGGTGACCTGCGACGGCGACCGGCTCAGGTTCGAGTCGTTCTCCGCCTGCGGCGGCGTCTACGCCCGGCTAGACGTGACCGCCCTCGACGGCGAGGTGCTCGACCGCGGCACCACCAACGTCGACGTCAACGGCCCGCTGCGCGAGTCGCTGCGCCGGGTCGGCGGCCGTGACCCGCTCCACCTGGGCGTCGGCCCCGACGAGCTGACCGTCACCACGCTCGACGGCGCCGTGGTGGAGAAGAAGGTGCCGCTGCCGACCCGGTGGCTGCGCGGTTTCGCCGAGGTGCAGGTGATCGCGGCCGGGTTCGACCTGCGGGCCGAGCTGAACGGGCCGCAGGCGGTGCGCTTCCTGCGCTCGCTGCCGCGCCGCGCGCGCGGCGCCGTCTGGGCCGCGCCCGCCGGACGCGACCTGCGCCTGGCCGCCGGCCCCGGCCGCGGCGCCGTCTGCCTGTCGGGCACCGGGCGGATCGTCACGCTCATGCCGCTGCTCAGGTTCGCCAAGGCGCTGCGCGTGTACGGCCCCGCGGGCGACGCCGAGCACCAGGCGAGCGCGTGGGAGCTGGAGCTGCCCGGGATGCGCTACACGCTGGCGGTCTCGCCGCAGCCGTGGCGCGGCTTCTCCGGCGAGGGCCAGGTGCTGGAGGACCTGGCCACCGACGAGGCCGCCGGCGACGCCGACCTGATCGGCATGCTGCTCAACTTCGAGCCCGCCGTGGAGATCGGGCTGCTCGCCGACCGCTCCGGCCTCCCGCCCGCGCGGGTGCGCGCCGCGCTCACCCAGCTCGGCACCGCCGGCCGCGTCGGGTACGACCTGCACGACGCGTCCCACTTCCACCGGGAGCTCCCGTACGACCGCGACCAGGTCGCGGAGCTCAACCCGCGGCTCACCGCGGCCCGCGCCCTGGTGGAGTCGGGCGCGGTGCGGCTGGAGGGCGACCACGCGGAGGTCACCACGCCGGGCGGCGTCCGCCGGGTCGCGGTCGGGCCGGGTTCGTGCACCTGCGAGTGGTGGTTCGACCACCGCGGCTCCCGCGGCCCGTGCAAGCACGTGCTCGCCGCCAGGATCGCCGCCCGCGCCACCGTGGAGGCCCCCGTCTGACACGGCCCCGGGTTCAGGGGTCCGTGTCGCCGTGTCGTAGGGCGGGCCGGGCTACAGGTAGAGGCCGGTGTTGTCGTCGGAGGCGGCCGGGGTGAAGGTGCGGCCGGTGCGGAGCGCGTACAGCTCGGCGAGGGTCGCGCCCGACGGGCCGATGCCGTCGGAGGAGCCCAGCCAGGCGACCGCCTCCTCGCGCGACAGCGGGCCGACCTCCAGCTGCGCCAGGCAGCGGCCGGGACGCACGACGGCGGGATGCAGGCGGGTCAGGTCCTCGTTCGTGGTGATCGCCACCAGCACGTCGCGGCCCTGGCCGAGCAGGCCGTCGGTCAGGTTGAGCAGCCGCGACAGGCCCTGGCCCGCCTGCGACTTGGCCGACGCGCTGATCAGCTCGTCACAGTCTTCGAGCACGAGCAGCCGCCAGCGCTGCTTCTCGTCCTCGTCGTTGTCGTAGCCGACGGCCACCTCCATCAGGTAGCCGGGGTCGTCGAACAGCCGCTCGGGGTCGAGCACGCAGTCGACCTGACACCAGTCGTGCCACTGCTTGGCCAGCGTGCGCAGCAGCGTCGTCTTGCCGGTGCCCGGCGGGCCGTGCAGCAGGAGGAGGCGGCCGTTCACGTCGCCGGGGGTGATCGTCATCAGGTCGGCCAGGCCGCCGCGCACCCGCTCGGCGTAGTTGCCGCTGATCTGGTCCCACGGCTGGGCGGTGATCGGCTTCTCCGACCGGTTGCCGCCGTGGGAGCCGCGCCACCAGAAGCCCATCTCCACGTGGTCGGTCTCCGGCGCGGCCTCCTCGGCGCCGGCGACGCTCTCCTTGAGCACGGTGCGGGCCAGGTCCTCGCTGATCGCGCTCACGCTCAGGGTGGCCGAGCGGTTGCGGTGCCTGATCACCCGCAGGGTCCAGCCCTCGCCGCAGATCAGCCGCGACTCCATGCCGTCCTCGACCATGGCGGTGCGCACCACGCGGCCCTCGGCGGGGCGCAGCGGCGCGTCGGCGCGGACCCGCTCCAGGCTGGCGACCCGCGACCACGGCTGCAGGCCCGTCGCGAACGGCGACAGGGCCAGCGCGTCGATCACGTCGACGGCCGAGTCGGAGTCGTCGAGCCAGATGTTCATGGGAAGCTCGGCGTCTTCCGGGCTGGGGAACGGCACCTCCCTGATGACAGACATGGGGTCTATGATCACATCCTCGGGTGCGCGTGTCGAAAACTTTAACCTGCTCGCTTCAGCTCACCGTCACTTTTTCCGCCCATCGGCATGGTCAGCCGGTAATCCGCCTCGTTGTCGTCGGTGCGCTCCAGCGTCACCCGCATGCCGCCGGCGCTGTCGTACACCGCGCACAGACCGCCCAGCCCGCCGAGCCGGAACGACAGCTTCTTCTCCGACACCTCCGTCACCTGGAGTGTGCCGGTCTCGCAGCCCGCGTCCTCGCCGGGGGCGTGCCAGGTGCCGGTGCTCTCGCCCTCCTTGAGGGTGATGGCGACGGGTTCGTCCTCGAACTTCCTGTCCAGCATCTCGCTGTCGGCGGTGCCCTCCCACGTGCCGGCGAACGCGGCCGGGATCCGCAGGTCGCCCCGGCCGCTCTGAGCCGGTGAGCGGGTGGGCTCCCGACGCACGGGCTCCTCGGCCTGGGTGGATTCGCCGGCTCGGGTCGGCTCCCCGGCCGGGGTCGGCTCTCCGCTCGGGGAAGGCGGGACCGTCGTGGAGACGGTGTTCTGAGTGGGAAGGGCGGCGGAGTCCCTCGCGCCGAAGTACGTCCACAGCAGCGCCGCGCCGCCGGCCGCCAGCGCCACCACCACGGCCAGCGCGCCGACCAGCACCGCCCTGGAGCGCCCGCGCCCCGGCCCGGTGGTGAGAGCGGGGGCCCCCGGCCCTGTCCGATCCACCCTCCGCCCTTCGCCAGCACCCGTCCCGGTGGGGCCGTCGACCGGGCCGGGGGAGCCGGGGTTGACCAGCTGGACCATCAGGGAGGGGGCGGTGGGGCGCAGGGCCGGGTCCTTGGCGAGGGCCGAGGCGATGGGGCCGCGCAGACGCGGGGGGAGCGGTCGCAGGTCCGGTTCGGTGTGCAGGACGCGGTGGAGCACGGCGGGGACCGTGTCGGCGCCGAACGGGCTCACCCCGGTCGCCGCGAACAGCACGGTCGCCGCCCACGCGAACACGTCGGAGGCCGGGGACGCCGGGGCGCCGCCGATCTGCTCGGGCGACAGGTAGGCGGGGGTGCCGATCAGCCCGGACGTCATGGTCGCCGCCCCCTCGGCCCTGGCGATGCCGAAGTCGACCACCCGCGGCCCGTCCGGCCCCAGCAGCACGTTGGCCGGTTTGAGGTCGCGGTGCACGATGCCGGCCGCGTGGATCGCCGCCAGGGCCGTGGCCGTGCCGATCGCCACCCGCTCCAGGTCTCCGCCCGCCAGCGGCCCCCGGTCGCGCACCCGCTCGAACAGCGAGGGGCCGTCGATGAACTCGCTGATCACGTACGGGCGTGGCCCGTCGGTCGAGGCGGCCAGCACCCGCGCCGTGCAGAACGAGGCGATGCCCTCCAGGGCCGCCAGCTCGCGCGCCAGCCGCGCCCGCGTCTCGCGGTCGCCCGTGCTCAGCAGCTTGATCGCGACCGGCTCGCCGGCCTCGGAGTGCGCCAGGTAGACGACGCCCTGCCCGCCCTCGCCGAGCCGCCCGGCCAGCCGGTAGCCGCCGAGCTCGGCCGGATCGCCGGGCGTCAGGGGAGTCGCCATGGTTCGTTACGTTACAGGTCGCCCCGGTTCGCCGGTATGGTGATCGATCTCTCCGCCGGGGGCGTCGGGGTGCTCGCCGGGCGCTGATCCGTACCTGGAAGCTGCGCTAGCGTTCGGCGGGTGAGGACCATCGACTGGGTGGACGGCGCCGTCGAGCTCGTCGACCAGACCCGGCTGCCCGACGAGTGCGTGACCCTGCGCGTCGAGACCGTGGACGAGCTGGTCGGCGCCATCCGCCGGCTCTCCGTGCGGGGCGCGCCCGCGCTCGGCGTGGCGGGGGCGCTCGGCGTGGTGCTGGCCCGCGGCGACCAGGATGCCGTCGCCCGGCTGCGCGCGGCCCGGCCCACCGCCGTCAACCTGGCCTGGGGCGTCGACCGGGCCGCCGCCCGCATCCCGGAGGGGCCCGAGGCGGTGCTGGAGACGGCGCTGCGCATCAGGGACGACGACATCGCGGCCTGCCACGCCATGGGCGAGCGGGGCGCCGAGCTGCTCGAAGGCGACCGGCTGCGCATCATGACCGTGTGCAACACCGGCGGCCTGGCCTGCGTCGAGCGGGGCACCGCGCTCGGCGTCGCGCAGACCCTGCACGAACGCGGCAGGCTCGCCGAGGTCCTCGCCCTGGAGACCCGCCCCCTGCTGCAGGGCGCCCGGCTCACCGCCTGGGAGCTGGCCAGGATGGGCGCGCCGCACCGCCTCGTCACCGACGGCGCCGGACCGTACCTGCTGGCCAGGGGAGGCGTCGACGCGGTGCTGATCGGCGCCGACCGGATCGCCGCCAACGGCGACACCGCCAACAAGATCGGTTCGTACGCGCTCGCGCTCGGCGCGGAGCGGGCCGGGGTGCCGTTCATCGTCGTCGCCCCCGAGAGCACGATCGACCCGGCCACCCCGTCGGGCGAGCACATCGAGATCGAGGACCGCGGAGCTGACGAGATCGTGGCCTTCCGCGGCACGCGCGTGGCTCCCGAAGGCACGGACGCGCTCAATCCCGCCTTCGATGTGACACCACATGACCTGATCACGGCGATCGTGACGGAAGAGCGGGTCATCCGGCCATAGGTAAAATCAACCGAATATCCTCACCTGAATGAGGGAGGACGTTACGCTGAGTGTTCAAGGTGACGTCTTCCGGGAGTAAGTCATGGCCATTGACTTGATCAGCAGGAAAGCGTGGGGTGCCCGATCGCCGCGGGGGAGCCATACCCGGCTCGACTCGACCAAGGGCGTGAAGGTCCACTACACCGGCGGGCGGGTCGACCCCCGCATCGTCGACGAGCATGACCGTTGCACGACCCTGGTCCGCTCGATCCAGAACTCGCACATGGACGGCAACGGCTGGATCGACATCGGCTACTCGTTCGTGGCGTGCCCGCACCGGAAGGTCTTCGAAGGCCGAGGGCTCAACCGGTTGCCCGCCGCCAACGGCTCCGGGCTCAACCGGGGCCACTACGCGGTGCTCGGGTTGGTGGGCAACGCGGGGCTGTTGGAACCGCCTGACGGGATGTTGCACGCGATTCTGGACGCCATTGACCATACCCGGCAGAACGGGCGGGCGGGCGATGAGATCAAGGGGCACCGTGACGGGTACGCCACCGACTGCCCGGGCGGGCCGCTGTACGCGTGGGTCCGCCGGGGCGCGCCCCGGCCCGACGGCGGGGGCAACGGCGCCCCTGAGCCGCCGGGCGCGCCGCCGTTCCCCGGCCGGCTGCTCAAGTACCCGCCGGTGACGCGCGGCGACGACGTGCGCACGTGGCAGGCCAAGATGGCCGAGCGCGAGTGGGAGATCGACGTGGACGGCGCGTACGGGCCCCAGTCGCGCGACGTGTGCCGCCGCTTCCAGCGCCAGCAGAAGATCGACGACGACGGCGTAGTGGGCCCCGTCACATGGCGGCGCACGTGGGAGGCACCTCAGGGGTAGGACTGGGGCCGACCCCCGGTTACCTCGTAAATCAGCCTATGCGTACTATCCGACCATGGATCTGGCTGCGGGGTTTCCTTCCACCTCGCGCGACGACTGGCGGGCGTTGGCCATAGCGGTGCTGCGCAAGTCCGGCGTCGACGCGGAGACGCCCGAAGAGGCGCTGTCCCACTCCACCTATGACGGGCTGGCTGTCGCACCGCTGTACGACGCCGCCGACCTGCCCGCGTCCGCGCCGTTCGAGCGCGGCTCGCGACCCGCCGGCGGCTGGGACGTCAGGCAGCGGCACGCGCTGCCCGACCCCGAGGCGGTGATGGCCGACCTGGAGAACGGGGTGACCTCGCTCTGGCTCGTCGTCGGCGACGGCGCGATCCCGGTGGCCGAGCTGCCCCGGGTGCTGAAGGGCGTCTTCCTCGACCTCGCGCCGGTCGTCCTGGAAGCGGGCGAGCTGACGGCCGAGGCCGCCGAGGCCCTGCTCACGCTGGCCGGTGACACCCCGGTCCAGGGCAACCTGGGCGCTTCGCCGCTGAGCCCCGAGGCCGCGGAGCTGGCGGCCCGGTGCGCCGCCGGGCATCCCGGGCTGCGGGCCGTCACGGTCGACGCCACCCCCTACCACGACGCGGGCGGCGGCGACGCCGAGGAGCTCGGCTGCTCGCTCGCGCTCGCCGTGGCCGGCCTGCGCGCGCTCACCGCCGCCGGGCTCACCGTCCAGCAGGCGTGCGACCAGCTCGAGTTCCGGTACGCCGCCACCGACGACCAGTTCGCCACCATCGCCAAGCTGCGGGCGGCCAGGCGGCTGTGGGACCGGGTCACCGAGGTGACCGGGGCCTCCGGGCCGCAGCGCCAGCACGCGGTGACCAGCTCGGCCATGATGACCGGCCGCGACCCCTGGGTGAACATGCTGCGCGCCACCGTCGCCTGCTTCGCGGCCGGGGTCGGCGGCGCCGACGCGGTGACCGTGCAGCCGTTCGACGCGGTGGTCCGGCCGCCGGACGCGTTCTCCCGCCGGATCGCCCGCAACACGCAGTCGCTGCTGCTGGAGGAGGCCGGCGTCGGGCGCGTGGTCGACCCGTCGGGCGGCTCCTGGTACGTCGAGCGCCGCACCGAGGAGCTCGCCGGGCAGGCCTGGGCCTGGTTCCGGGAGATCGAGGCGGCCGGCGGCATCGAGGCCGCCGCCGAGCTGGTCGCCGGCCGCGTCGCCGCCACCCGGGAGCGCCGCGCCGCCGACCTCGCGCACCGCCGCCTCCCGCTCACCGGCGTGAGCGAGTTCCCCGATCTGGAGGAGAAGCCTCTCAACGGAGCCTCCTCCTCTGGACCGTTCCTGGCGTCCCACTCGCCCGCCGCCCTCGCCGCCGGGCTGCCGAAGATCCGGTACGCGCAGGAGTTCGAGGAGCTGCGTGACCTGGCCGACGCGCAGGCCGAGCGGCCCAAGGTGTTCCTGGCCACGATCGGGCCGGTCGCCGTGCACACGCCGCGGGCCGCGTTCGCCGCCAACCTCTTCCGGGCCGGCGGGCTCGACACCGAGACCGCGGGCCCCGGCGCCGATCCCGAGCAGATCGCCACCGCCTTCGCCGTCAGCGGGGCCACCGTGGCCTGCCTGTGCTCCAGCGACAAGCTCTACGGCCAGCACGCCGAGGCGGTCGCCGCCGCGTTGAGACGGGCCGGCGCGCGCACGGTCTGGCTGGCGGGGAAGGGTGACTATGACGGCGTCGACGGCTACGTCCACGCCGGCTGCGACGCGCTCGGCGTCCTGCGCACGACCTTCCGCGACCTGGAGGTGACCCGATGATCCCCGACTTCTCGACCGTCCCGCTCACGGCCCGCTCGTCCGGGGGCGACGGCCCGGGGCCTGACGCCCCCGCCTGGGAGACGCCGGAAGGGATCGCGGTCAAGCCGCTCTACACCGGCCGTGACCTCGACGGGCTCGACTTCCTGGGCACCTACCCGGGTGCCGCGCCCTACCTGCGCGGGCCGTACCCGACCATGTACGTCAACCAGCCGTGGACCATCCGCCAGTACGCGGGCTTCTCCACGGCCGCCGACTCCAACGCCTTCTACCGCCGCAACCTGGCCGCCGGGCAGAAGGGCCTGTCGGTGGCCTTCGACCTGGCCACCCACCGGGGTTACGACTCCGACCACCCGCGCGTGGCCGGCGACGTCGGCATGGCGGGGGTGGCGATCGACTCGATCTACGACATGCGCCAGCTCTTCGACGGCATCCCGCTGGACCGCATGTCGGTGTCCATGACCATGAACGGGGCCGTGCTGCCCATCCTGGCGCTCTACATCGTGGCGGCCGAGGAGCAGGGGGTGACGCCGGAGCAGCTGGCCGGCACCATCCAGAACGACATCCTCAAGGAGTTCATGGTACGGAACACGTACATCTATCCGCCTGCGCCGTCGATGCGGATAATTTCGGATATTTTCGCGTACACCAGCGAAAAGATGCCGAAATTCAACTCCATCAGCATTTCCGGCTACCACATCCAGGAAGCCGGGGCCACCTGCGACCTGGAGCTCGCCTACACCCTGGCCGACGGGGTCGAGTACCTGCGGGCCGGGATCGCCGCCGGGATGGACGTCGACCGGTTCGCGCCGCGGCTGTCGTTCTTCTGGTGCATCGGCATGAACTTCTTCATGGAGGTCGCCAAGCTGCGGGCCGCCCGGCTGCTCTGGGCCAAGCTGGTCGACGGGTTCGGCGCGAAGAACCCCAAGTCGCTGAGCCTGCGCACGCACTCGCAGACGTCGGGCTGGTCGCTGACCGCGCAGGACGTGTTCAACAACGTCGCGCGCACCTGCGTCGAGGCCATGGCCGCCACCCAGGGCCACACCCAGTCGCTGCACACCAACGCGCTGGACGAGGCGCTCGCGCTGCCCACCGACTTCTCCGCCAGAATCGCCCGCAACACCCAGATCCTGCTCCAGCAGGAGTCGGGCACCACGCAGGTGATCGACCCGTGGGGCGGCTCCTACTACGTCGAGCGGCTCACCCACGACCTGGCCGAGCGCGCCTGGGAGCACATCCAGGAGGTGGAGGCGGCGGGCGGCATGGCCAAGGCCATCGAGGCGGGGCTGCCCAAGCTCCGCATCGAGGAGGCCGCGGCCCGCACCCAGGCCCGCATCGACTCCGGCCGCCAGCCCGTCATCGGCGTCAACAAGTACCGGCCGGACGCCGACGAGCCCATCGAGGTGCTCAAGGTCGACAACAGCGCGGTCCGCGCCCAGCAGCTGGAGAAGCTGCGCGCGCTGCGGGCCGAGCGGGACGAGGCCGCGGTCGGCCGGGCGCTCGACGCGCTCACCCACGCCGCCGCCAACCCCGGCCCCGACGCCAACCTGCTCAAGCTGTCGGTGGACGCCGCCCGAGCGAAGGCCACCGTGGGCGAGATCTCCTCCGCGCTGGAGAAGGTGTTCGGCCGGCACGCCGAGCAGGTCCGTACCATCTCAGGTGTGTACCGCGACGAGGCGGGCCCGGCCGCCGACATCGAGCGCGCCCGCGAGGCGTGCGCCGAGTTCGAGCGCGCCGAGGGCCGCAGGCCGCGCATCCTGGTCGCCAAGATGGGCCAGGACGGCCACGACCGCGGCCAGAAGGTGATCGCCACCGCCTTCGCCGACCTGGGCTTCGACGTCGACGTCGGCCCGCTGTTCCAGACGCCGGAGGAGGTGGCCAGGCAGGCGGTCGAGGCCGACGTGCACGTCGTCGGCGTCTCCACGCTCGCCGCCGGGCACCTCACCCTGGTGCCCGCGCTGAAGAAGGCGCTCGCCGACCTCGGCGCCGAGGACGTCATGATCGTGGCGGGCGGGGTCATCCCGCCGGGAGACTTCGACGAGCTGCGCGCCGCCGGAGCCGCCGCGATCTTCCCACCGGGCACCGTGATCGCCACCGCCGCCCTGGAGCTGCTGGAGGATCTGCGCGGGCGGGCGTAGCGCTCCCGCGTGACACCGCCCCGGCATCCGAGGTGCCGGGGCGGTGTCATTGCGGCGTGGGCGAAGATGTCAGGCTGTAGCCGGATCTGCGAGGAAGGGGCGTGGCGTGCGCTCGCTGGAGGACTACGTTCGGGGCGTCAAGGCGGGGGCGCGGGCCTGGGTCGCCCGTGCCATCACGCTCGTGGAGTCCACCAGGCCCGACCACCGGGCGATGGCCCAGGAGCTGCTGGTCGAGCTGACCCCGCTCACCGGGAAGGCGCGGCGGGTGGGCATCTCGGGAGTGCCCGGGGTGGGCAAGTCGACGTTCATCGACGGGTTCGGCACCATGCTCACCGGGGAGGGCCACCAGGTCGCGGTGCTGGCCGTCGACCCGTCCTCCACCAGGACCGGCGGCAGCATCCTCGGCGACAAGACCCGGATGTCGAGGCTGGCCGTCGACCCGGCCGCGTTCATCAGACCCTCGCCCACGTCAGGCACCCTCGGCGGCGTGGCCAAGGCCACCAGGGAGGCGATCGTCGTGGTGGAGGCGGCCGGGTTCGACGTGGTGCTGGTCGAGACCGTCGGCGTCGGCCAGTCGGAGACCGCGGTCGCGGACATGGTCGACACGTTCCTGCTGCTCACGCTCGCCCGTACCGGAGACCAGCTGCAGGGCATCAAGAAGGGCGTGCTGGAGCTGGCGGACGTGATCGCGGTGAACAAGGCCGACGGCGAGCACGCGCTCGCGGCGCGCAAGGCCGCGCGCGAGCTGGCCGGGGCGCTGCGCATGCTGCGCTCCGACAGCGCGCCGCCGCCCGTGCTCACCTGCAGCGGCCTGACCGGCGACGGGCTGGAGGAGCTGTGGCGCCAGGTCCTGGCCCATCAGGAGGGCCTGGACCTGGCGGACAAGCGCCGCCGCCAGCAGGTGCGGTGGACCTGGACGATGGTGCACGACCGGCTGCTGGCCGAGCTGCGCGACGACCCGCGGGTGTCGGAGATCCGCGACGGGATCGAGCGCGAGGTGCTCGCCGGCACCCTGACCCCGTCGCTCGCCGCCGACCGCCTGCTGGCCGCCTTCAAGCGCTCCTGAGGACCGCCGCCTACGCCTGGCCGTCGTAGAAGGAGTCGAGGGTCTCGCCGTAGCGCTCCTCGACCGCCTTGCGCTTGACCTTCAGGCTGGGCGTCAGCTCGCCGGTCTCGACCGCGAAGTCCTGCGAGAGGATCGAGAACTTCTTGATCGTCGCGTAGCTGGCCTGGTCGGCGTTCACCTGGTCGACCGCCTTCTGGACCTCCTCGCGCATCCGGGGGTGCGCGCGCAGCTCCTCCGGGTCGGTCGGCAGGCCCTGGGCCTCGGCCCACGGCCTGGTCACGTCCATGTCGAGGGTCATCAGCGCGGTGCAGAAGTTGCGGCGGTCGCCGTGCACGAACACGTGCGAAAGGTACGGGCACGCGGCCTTGATGCGGCCTTCCAGGTGGGTCGGCGCGACGTACTTGCCGCCGGAGGTCTTGATCAGCTCCTTCTTGCGGTCGGTGATGGTCAGCCGGCCCTGGTCGTCGAGCTCGCCGATGTCGCCGGTGTGGAGCCAGCCGTCCTCGAGCGCCTCGGCGGTCTCCTCCGGCAGGCCGTGGTAGCCGCGCATGATGCCGCGACCGCCGATAAGGATCTCCCCGTCGTCGGCGATGCGCACCTCCGTGCCGGGCAGGGGCTGGCCCACCGAGCCGAACTTCACGTTCGCCGGGCGGTTGAGGAAGCTGCCCGCCGAGGACTCGGTCAGCCCGTAGCCTTCGAGGATCGTCAGCCCGGCCGCGTCGAAGAACTCGGCGATGTCCTGCGAGAGCGGCGCCGCCCCGGAGATGAAGTAGCGGATCCGGCCGCCGAAGCGGGCGCGCAGCTTGCTGAACACCAGCCGGTCGGCGATCGCGTACTCGATCTTGGTCGTCAGCGGGATCGGGGCGCCGTGCTGGCGGGCCCGGACCACCCGGACGCCGGTCTTGCGCGCCCAGTTGAAGATCTTCAGCTTGGCGCCGCCCTCGCGCTGCTGGGTGGCCGCCACGGTGTTGTGGATCTTCTCGAAGATGCGGGGGGCGGCGGCCATGAACGACGGCTGCAGCGCGCCCAGGTTGTCGGCGATGCGGTCGAGCCGCCCGTCGATCGCGGTCGGCGTGCCGATGTCGATCATCACGACCTCCAGCAGCTTGCCGAACGAGTGGGACAGCGGCAGCCACAGGAAGTGGAGGTCGTCGGAGGTGATCAGGTTGAGCTCGCGGACCGCGCTCGCGGCGTACAGCCAGTTGTCGTGGGTGAGCTCCACGCCCTTGGGGCGGCCCGTGGTGCCGGAGGTGTAGATGAGCGTGGCCAGGTCGGCCTCGCCGATGGCGTCGACCATGGCGTCGTAGTCGGCCTCGGCCGCGGCCTTGCCCGGCACGTCGTCGAGCTTGATCACCCAGCCGTCGTCGCTCGCGGTGCCGTCGATCACGATCACCTGCGTGACGTCCGGCAGCTCCTTCTGCACCGAGCGCAGCTTGGCCACCTGGTCGTCGTTCTCCGCGATGACGATCGAGGTGCCGGAGTCGTTGACGACGAAGGCGCACTCGGCCGCGGTGTTGGACGGGTAGATCGTGGTCGTCGCCGCGCCGGTCGACAGCACCGCCAGGTCGCACAGGATCCACTCCAGGCGGGTGGAGCACAGGATGGAGACCCGGCGGTCGGGGCCCGCGCCGAGGGCGGCCAGGCCGAGCGCCAGCTCCCGGACCCGCTCCCCGGTGGCGCGCCAGGACAGCGACGTCCATCCGTCGCCTGACGGCGTCCGGTACGCCTCGGCTTCGGGGGTGGCCGCGATCCGGTCGCGGAGAAGAGAGGGGATGCTGGACATGCCTGACCTCCTGTGGGGGTGTTGCAGCAGACTCTAGGACGAGTGCGCGCCTCCAGTCGACGGGCTGCGCCCCCGGCCCCCCGAGGTCCTGCCCACGAGGCACGACGTGCGTACCTCCCAGGCGCCGCAGGCGCACCGCAGATACGACACCACGCCGTCGGAGGTGGCGTGGGTGGAGACGAGGGTCAGGGCGAGCGGGTCATGGAGGTGTCTGGAGTCCATGCCCCCAAGGTGATGTAATGGTCTTGTGCATTTCAACACTTACGGCGGCAACGGGGCCGCGCTCTCGGCGGCCCTGGTCAACGCCACCGATTTCCGGCCGGAGCCGCTCGCCGGGCTGCTGACCGAGCACGAGATGCTGCGCACCGCGATGACGCCCGCCCAGGCGGGGGAGATGGAGGCCTGGGCTCTCCGCCTCGACCCGGTCTTCGGCGAGCCCGAGGTCGCCAAGCAGATCACCCTGGTCAACGACCTGCTGGAGATCACCGCGGCCAGGCCGTTCGTGAGCACCCACGACGGACTGACGCCCCACCTGCACTTCTCCTCGACCGAAGGCGACATCGTGGCCAGGGCCAAGGACACCACCGCCGGCGGCCTGGCGATGGCCATCTGCTTCTCCGACGGGCGCAGGCTCGGCCGCTGCGACCGTGAGGGGTGCCGCACCGTGTACGTGGACACCTCGCGCAACGGGCGCAGGCGCTTCTGCTCGCTCGCCTGCGCCAACCGGGTCAACGTGGCGGCGCACCGTACCCGGCAGAAGGGACTCACGGGAACGTGAATTGACGTCGGGGGATGAAGCGGGCGATAGTGTGGCAGGTGACTGCCCCTCGGATCTTCACCTGCACGCTCGCCCTGGCGGCTCTCACAATCGGAGCGTGCAGCGCCGCGCCCACCGTCACCGGTGGTGAGACCAGCGCGAGCGGCGTGGCGGGCGGCGACGGCGCGGCGGTCGCGGGAGACCCGTCGACCTCGTCCGCCCCCGTGCCCACCGCGCTGACCGCCGACGCCTACAAAGGCGAGCTCGACGGCCGGCGCGACGACATGAGCAAGGCCATCAAGTCCCTGGCCGGCGCCCGCTCGCTGAAGTCGCTCGACCAGCGCGTCGTCAAGGCCCAGGAGACCCTCCAGAGCGCCGCCGACGAACTGGCCCGGCTCAGCCCGCCGCCCGAGGTCCAGGCCCAGCACACGGCGTACGTCGAGAGCCTGCGCGAGGTCGCGCTCCAGCTCGGCACGTCGGCGACCAAGGTGGGCAGCAGGGACCTGTGCACCCCGTCCGCCGTCTTCACCGACCTGGACGACCCGCTGACCGCGCTCGGCCGGGCCGGCAAGGCGCTGGAGGACGCCGGCGACTACGAGGCCGACATCGTGTCGGTGAAGGCCGCGGGCAAGAAGAACAGGCGGCTCGGCAACGGCCACTTCCTGCGCAAGGGCGGCTCCGGCGGCCGCAGCTCACTGCAGATCCACAACGGCGGCACCCGCGACGCGGTGATCAGCCTGGTGCGGGGGAAGTCCAAGGTCTACAGCGTGTACGTGCGCAAGAAGGCCAAGTTCAAGATCAACAACGTGGGTGACGGCAACTACCGCATCTACTTCACCCACGGCGTCGACTGGGACGGCAAGAGCCGTTCGTTCACCCGGGAGTGCAGCTTCGAGCGCTTCCAGAAGTCGGTGCGGTTCAAGACCACCTACACCGCCACGCAGATCCGCTGGCACGACTGGCGGATCACGCTGCACGCGATCTCCGGCGGCAACGCCCGCACCGCGAAGGTCGACCCGGACGACTTCCCGGCCTGATCGCACGAACGGGGCCTCGCGGTCGCGCGGCCCCGTTCTGACGGATCAGCTGGAGAAGAGCATGCCCACCCAGCTGCGCTGGCGGTGATGCTTGCTGTGGCCGTAGTGGCCGCCGGGCCGGGGCGCGCCCCAGGCCGGGCCGCCCGGCGCGGGCGGCGGAGGAGCGGCGTGGTAGGCCGCCTCCATCTGCGTCAGCGTCTCGAGCTCGCCGTAGTCCAGGAAGATCCCACGGCAGTTGTCGCACTGCTCGATGTGGATACCGTTGCGCTCATACGTCCGCATGTTGCCGCGGCACTTCGGGCACTGCATCTACACGCACTCCTTGGCCTCGATGTCCTGGGTGAAACCTATCGCGCGCGTCGCCGTCACGCTCTGACGATTCTGCTGCACGATTCGACCAACGAATGCTCGACCTCGTCCAGTTCCCTGCCTTCCCGGTGGGCATGGCAGACGGCCACGGCCGCGAGTTGCGCCGTCACCGCCCTGGCGGGCAGGTCGAGGCGGCGCCACGGGTCGTCGCCGCCCAGCGCCGGGCCGCCCGCCGCCAGGTAGGCGCCCAGGAAGCGGTCCCAGACCTCCGGCTCCAGCAGGCCCGCCGCGTACCACGCGGCCGGCCTGGCCAGGTCCCACGCCGGGTCGCCCACGCCGAGGTCGTCGGCGTCGATCAGCAGCCACCGGTCGCGGAACACGAGCTGGCCCAGATGCCAGTCGCCGTGCGCGAGCAGCCCCGGCCCCGGCTCCGGCTCGGGCAATTCCGCGAACGCGCGCCGGATCAGCCGCTCCACCGGCCCGTCGCCCTCCATCCGCCGCACCGCCCTGGCCGCCCTGCCCGGGCCGCCGGCCGCGGGCAGCCGCGGCAGCAGCGTGAGAGGCACCGCGTGCAGCCGGGCCAGCAGCCTGGCGCCCTCCTCCCAGGGAGCGTCATCCGCCTCCTCCCGCCTGATCGGGCGGCCCGCCGGCCACACCGTCACGGCCCGCCCTGACACCGTGAGCACGTCGGGCACCAGCGGCGCCAGCATCACCCCGGCCAGCGCGGCGGACGCGCAGGCGCGTAATCGCGCGCGCAGGCCGGGCACGTCCTCGCGGACGGCGTGCGCCTTCACCACCACCTCACCGCGCCGCACCACCACCGAGTCCGAGCGCGTCTGGTGACGCACCGGATCGCCGCTGCCCCCGTACGTGCCGGCGACCCCGGCCAGCTCCCCCTCAAGACCCACGCGTACAGAGTATTCGCCGGTGCCGAGGGTGGGTGCGACCGGACGCCGTCGCCGGACGGGGCCAAATCCACGGCCGGACCCGCGGCGACCGCGACCCGGCACGGTTGGTGTGTGCCACCGTGTGTCATTCGATGCCCTCGCGTGCCGCTGGTGGAAGCGCGTGGAATGATCTTGCTGCCTTTGGCCCTGACGTCCCCGGCCACGGCCCCATGGTCGCGGCGGCCGACGCGGATCGTCCAGGACAGCTCCAGCGTCGCGCATCTTCGTGCTCCGCGCTTACGGAAGCATGCCCACCCGGCCGCTCCGGCCGAGCCGTGGATCGCCCGACGCTGGGTCCCAGGCGTATCAGACCTGCCCAACTGCTCATGCCGCCGTCGCGGGCGCTCGTCGCCGCCGTGGTGCCGCGCCGCATGCGCCAGTGGCGGCGGCGCCTAATGACGAGTTCCGGCAGGTATGGCCGAGCTGGAGCAGCGCCGGGCGGAGAAGGAGGCGGCCGACGCCGGAATCACCGCCCGCATCGACTACAGCAGCGACGAACACCTCGTCGAGGTGACGCTGCCCAAGCATGAACGTCTCATCCTTGACTGCCGGAAGAACGCGGCAGCTTCACTTGAGGCGCCGAGGTTGGCAGGTGAGCGGGTGGCGTCGTCCAGACGGACGCGTTCGAGAAATCGAGCTCGGCACCCTCCTCGATGCGGACGCCTGCGAAGTCGACCTTTCCACCGGAGAATTCTGCGCCGTCGAAACTGATTCGTCCCGACCTGATGGCCACGCCGGTGAACAGCACTTCGGCCCCGGTGAACTTGGATCTCAGGAAGCGCGTATCCGTGGCGGCGAACACCGTGGTCCACAATTCGCCACCTCCCATCTGCTTCGAACCGAAGTCGACCTTCCCACCGCTGAAGGTGCACTCACCGAAACCTCCGCTGAGGAACTCAGCGCCCCAGAACCTCACCTCACCGCCCAAGAACTCCACTCCCCAGAAGTTGGCTACGCCTCCGTGGCAGCGAAGCCGGTAGAAGTCGGTTGTTCCTGCTACGAACTTCGCGCCGAGAAAGTTCAGCGAGCATCCCTCTGGAACGACAGCCCAGGAGAAATTTCCCCCGTCAAACACAGCGCCGCTGAGATCGAAGTGGCAGTCATGCCAGAGAGGGCCTTGCGCTCCGGGGTTCAGGTGGTCGCAGATGATGCCGATCACCGTGTGTCGAACGTTGCGATGCTGAGCAAAAGCGGTCCGTTCGGCGACTGGTCCGTCAGGCCCGGGGGCCGGCTGATAAGGCATTCGCAGGAAGCCGCACAGGACATTAATGCAGGTCTGACGCTGCTCAGGCCAGTCATCAGCAAGGGCTGCCATGGCATAGACGCCGGCGAGTTGAACCGTTGGCTGGTCACTGCCTATCTGGGTCGCGGCGGAGCCGAACCGCTCATTGAGGACTCGATCCCGCTCGCGCTCCTCCTTGGCGTGCTCCAACTTCGATGTCGCCTCAGCGACGAGTTGCCGACGATAGGCAACTACCAGGGCAACGACCCCGCCCACTCCAGCGATCACTGCGAACGACAACTTCATGACATCGAAGAAGATCGCCAGTGGCAACCCGCGTGACACCTCCAACTGCGGAAATCCCAACAAGATGAGGGTGAACATGATTAAGCCCGTTGCGCTCACAACCGCCACCGAAATGGCGCCGATCAGTGCTACACCGAGCCGGACAAGATTGAGCCCGCCGGAATCCCTAACAGGCTGCCACCCCCACTGCAGAACCCGCCGCCAAAGACTCAACACCTAACAGAGGGTCGCATCGTCAGCACTGGGACGAAAGACCCGATCTCAATCTTGATTCAGAGGAGGTTCCTGTCGCTCGAACCGTTGATCGGGGGAACTGCCGTCGCTCGACCTGTCCGGGATCGAATGGGCGATCGTCGGGGATGATGCGGACCAGGCGCCCGTCCCATGGATCTGGTTTGGGCGGCACCCCTCGGCGACCGGTGCGCCAGGCAGCGCGTGCCGCTTTCATAAAGCAGATCGGGGCGGTCTTGGCCCGGCAGAAAGGCTGCTCCGACCCGAAGGGCCACATCTCGGCGGAGTGGCCCGAGCCGTTCCCGATAGGGCACCTTCATGTCTGAGACCAGACCCGTCAAGGTGCATCGGCGACCTCTTCCGCCTCCGGGTCCCCATGGCCATACGACTGAAGACCTACGCCAAGTGCATCGATGGCCAGCGTGGGACCGCCGATCAGGGCATCCAGAAGCGCTGGAGGAAGCGTGCGTGACAGGGTGCCACTACGGAATATGCATGGAATGGCAGTGCCGCTGGACAGTGGGGCGAATACCTCCCAGGTCATGAGCCCTCCGGGGGAGGAGTGCGTGTCGGTCAGACTAGGGGCATGAGAATCGGATTCGCCGTGCCCCAGTCAGGGGCGTGGGCCACGCCGCAGGCCATGCGCACGATCGCCACCCGGGCGGAGCGGCTCGGATACCACGAGCTGTGGACCTTCCAGCGGATGCTCTACCCGGTGGGGCACGAGATGGGGCCCACCTATCGCAGCGTGCACGACCCGCTGATCACGCTGTCCTACCTGGCCGGCGTGACCGAGCGGATCCGGCTCGGGGTGGCGGTGGTGAACGCGTTCGTGCAGCCGGTGCCGCTGGCCAAGCAACTCGCCACCCTGCAGACCCTCTCGGGCGGCAGGCTGACGGCCGGGCTGGGGCTCGGGTGGGTGGAGGAGGAGTTCGAGGCGGCCGGGGTCGGCTTCGCGCGGCGCGGGCGCAGGGGCGAGGAGTTCGTCGAGGTGCTGCGCAAGATGTGGGGCGACGAGGTGGTGGAGCACCGGGGCGAGTTCTACCGGATCTCGCCGTCGTACGCCGACCCGAAGCCGTCCCCGGCGCCGCCGATCCTGCTGGGCGGCACGGCCGAGGTGGCGCTGCGCAGGGCGGGGCGGCTGGCCGACGGGTGGGTGAGCTCCAGCCGCGAGGACCTGTCGGGCATCGCCGGCCGCATCGCCCTGGTGAAGGCGGCGGCCTCGGAGGCGGGGCGGGACGCCGGGTCGCTGCGGTTCGTCTGCCGGGGCGTAACCCGGGTGCGGCCCGAGCCGGGGGAGCGGCGGCGGCTGACGGGCACCGTGGAGGAGATCAGGGGCGATGTCGCGTGGCTGGCGGAGCAGGGCGTGACCGACCTCTTCCACGACCTCAACTTCGACCCGCACGTCGTCACCGCCTCCCCTGACGAGGCACTGCGCCACGCCGAGGACCTCCTGGAGGCCCTCGCCCCGTCCGCCTAGCCGTCCCGAACATGCCCAATTCGTATGCTGTGTCGCACGGCGATGTCAGGCGCCGGGCCGTATCAGGCCGCTCTCGTAGGCCAGGATGACCAACTGGACCCTGTCGCGCACGTTCAGCTTGGCAATGGCCCTGGTGATGTGGGTCTTGGCAGTGAGCGGACTGATGACGAGGCGCTCGGCGATCTCTTTGTTGGAGAGTCCGAGCGCCACGAGCTTGACCGTCTCCAGTTCCCGGGAGGTGAGGGCGGCCAGCCGCTGCCCCGCACCGGGCGTGAGGTCCTGCCGGTGGGCGAACTGCTCGATGACGCGCCGCGTCACGCCTGGAGACAGGAGCGCGTCTCCGCCGGCGACGGCGGCGACCGCCCGGCGAAGTTCGGCTGGTTCGACCTCTTTGGTGAGGAAGCCGCTGGCTCCGGCGCGTAGGGCGGCGAAGACGTGTTCGTCGGTGTCGAACGTGGTGAGGATGATGACGCGACAGCCCAGAGTGGCCGGGTCGGTGACAATGCGGCGGGTGGCGGTGATCCCATCGGTGCCCGGCATGCGGATGTCCATGAGGATCACGTCGGGGTGGGTGCTCGCGGCCAGCCGTACGGCTTCGTCGCCGTCCAGGGCTTCGCCGACGACCGTGATGTCCCGGGAGCGGGCCAGCAGGCTGCGGAAGCCGGCCCGTACGAGTGCCTGGTCGTCGGCGATGAGCACCTTGATCGTCATGCCGTCGAGCCTGCCACAGGGATGTCGGCCCGCACGGCGAAGCCGCCGCCGGGGACAGGTCCTGCGGTGAGTGCGCCCCCGAGTGCGCTCACCCGCTCGCGCATGCCGGCCAGGCCATGGCCTTCAGTGACATCGGTGCCGCCCGGGACGCTGCGGCCGTTGTCGGTGATCTCGACGATGATCGAGCGAGGCTGGTAGCCGATCGTCACCTTGGCTTCGCTCGCCCCGGCGTGCTTGAGCGTGTTGGCGAGGGACTCCTGTACGACACGGTGAACGGCGATGGCGGTAATGGCGGGGACGGCCGCGCGGTCGCCGTGCTCGTCGAGGGTCACCTCGAGTCCGGCGGTGCGGGCGTCGGCGATGAGGGTGTCCAAGGAGGCCAGATCCGCCTGGGGCGCGGTGTCGCCGGGATTGTCACGCAAGATCGTGATGAGGGAGCGGAGGTCGGTCATCGCCCGGTTCCTGACATCCTTTGCCAGGCGTAGCGCGGCGGCGGCCGCTGCCGGGTCCTCCTCCAGCGCGTCGGCGGCGACATTGAGCTGCACGCCGACGACGGCCAGCGTGTGGGCGATGACGTCGTGAACCTCGTGCGAGACGCGCAGCCGTTCCTCGGCGGCGTGCGCACGGCTGTCGGTTTCGCGCAGCCGCTCGCGCCAGCGCATCGCGGCGGCGTAGGTGAGGCCCGCGGCGATGAGGATCGCCAGGAGCAGTCCTTCCCCCGCGACGTGGAGCACGTAGTGGGTCGGGTTGCGGTCCAGGACCGAGCGGAATTCGACCGCGGAGTAGACCAGTTGGGCCAGGCCGATGGCGGCCACCCAGCGCACGCGCGGTGTGGTGGCGGCGGTGAAGTAGGCGACCGCGGCTGGCCAGATCCAACCGGCGGGAGACCAATGTCCGGTGAGGTGATAGACGAAGATCCCGCCGATCGACAGCAGCAGCACGGTCATCGGCCAGCGGTGTCTGACCAGCAGGAGCGCTCCGAGAAGCAGCCCGAGGGGGATCGGGCCCTGCCAGGGGTTATGCACCCCGGTGGCGAGGGCTACGGCGACGAAGAAGACCAAGGTGAGGGCAGCGAGCGTGATATCGGTGATCCGGGCAAGGTGCCGGACAGGAGCGGGTTCGCGCCGTGAGGGCGGCTCGGCCATGCGGAGGCTCTTTCTCGAGGGGCGACAGGTGTAACGCGGGGCCGGGGCGTACCGGACGGCGTCGCCCAGGTGGTGACATGGGCGACGCCGTCGTGGTGTTCGGCTTCCGTAGTCGCGTGGACCGGCGGGCTCAAGGACTGGGGAAGTTCTGGATCCCCAGCCTGGGTCGGGCAGGTTCGGATCAGACGTGGGTGACCAAGAGGGTCACGCCTGCCTCGCCGCCACAGTCGACGAACACGGGGCCGACGCCGTTACCGATCTTGGGGTTGAGGGTCGCCTTGGCCACGAATCCCTTCGGGTCGTCCTTGACGACGCGGATGTTCTGCAACACCGGGTGCTTCCTGTCGAGCCCGGCGAGCACGGACCTGAGCCCCTTGCCGCCGCCGCAGTGGCCGGTGATCGTCACCTCCTGGCTGCGCTTGGTGGTGGGGTTGGGGCTGACCTGAACCACCGCCCTGGCGCCCTTCGGCGGCTTCGGCGCGGCCATCGCGGCGGTGGCAGCCTCGCCGGCCGTGCCGGCCTGGGCACCAGCCGGCGCGCCGGCCAGTCCCAGCAAACCGGCTGTCAAGCCCAGCCCGGCGACCGCAGTCAGCACTCTCTTGCTCATGGCGATTCCTCCCGTTCTCATCCGGCTATCTCGAGGAGAAACGCTAGGCCGGGCCGCAGCGGGAGCGCGTCGTCCGTTGATCGTCACTTGACCTTGCACCGTTCGCTGTACGCATTACCCCGAAGGGAGTAGGCATCAGGCCTCGACCGACCGCACGAGGCCGAGACTGTCAGGGCTTCTGGATCGTGGCTCTGCGTGGCCAGGTCGACTCGGAGATGGCGCCCTGCTGGGCGCAGCGCGTGCAGGCTCTCGCCCTTGTTCAGCCGGCGGGCGATCTTGCGGGCGGTAGGCCGGGTCCGACAGAACCTTCGCCGCGTGCGGCGTACGGCGCGGCATGCCCCGGCGACCTGGCCATGCGCAGCAGGTCGGGCCGGCACCCGAAGGCGACCGCTGTCATAGTCGCGGTCGCGACCGTCGTGCGCGGTTCGCGGGGGGCGTGGTGTTGGTGAGGGGCGGTTGTCCGCATGGTCGCGACACTCGTACGTGGCTTGCGGGTGGCTGCGTAGCGCGTGCGGGGTTGGTGAGTGGGGTCTAGGAGGACAGGCGCAGGGCTTCGGTCGCGACTGCGGTGCGCAGGTCGCGGATGCCCGGGCGGCCGCGTACCGGGTGTACGGCGTTCGTCAGGAGGACCGCCGTCAGACGGCGGGACGGGGAGACGATCAGGGAGGTGCCGGTGAAGCCGGAGTGGCCGAACGCGTCGTCCAGCGGGCCGACGATGCCCGGGTCGCCGATGCGGACGCCGAGCCCGTGCCGGAACGGCGCGTCGGTCACGCCCTGGTCGCGCAGCATCTCGGCCACGGTGTCCGGGCGCAGTGCCGCCCCGCCGCCCAGCCTGAGCGCCTCGCCGAGCGCCAGCACGTCGTCCGCGGTGCCGAAGACGCCGGCGTGTCCCGCCACCCCGCCGAGCGCGTACGAGGTCTCGTCGTGCACCTCACCCCGCACGCAGCCCGGCCCCCGTCGCTCGGGCTTCCACTCGGTGGCGGCGACCCGTGAAAGGTCAGCGGCCCCCTGAGACAGCCCGCCCGCGGGTGCAGGCGGGGTGGGGGAGCCGATCTCGTACGGGGGCCCGCTGTCGGTCGTGGGCTGGGTGGGAGGGCTAAAGACCGGGCGGTAACCCGTGGCCGTCAGGTTCAGGGGGCCGGTCACGCGGGTGCGGACCAGCTGGTCGAGGGGGATGCCGGAGGCCAGTTCCGCCACCCGGCCCGCCATCACCAGGCCCACGTCCGAGTACAGGTACGGCCCGCCCACCGGAGAGGTCACCGGCGTCGAGACCATGGCCGCCATGCGCGCGGCCGGAGAGGCGTCCGGGAGCTCCAGGTCGATGCGGCGGGTGGGCTGGAAACCCGCCGTGTGCGTCAGCAGGCGGCGCAGGGTGATCCGCGGGTCGCGGCCCGGCAGCCAGGCCGCCACCGGCTCGTCCAGGCCCAGCACGCCCTCCTCGGCCAGCGACAAGACGGCGGCCGTGGTGAACAGCTTGCTGATCGAGGCCAGGTCGAAGACGGCCTCGCGGCTCGCGGACGGTCTGTACTCGGCGAGCGTGAACGCGGCGTCCCGGTAGCGCACCAGCTCGCCGGCGGCCGAGGCCGCCACGACCGCGCCGTCCACGGCGATCAGCGCGACAGCCGCCGGGCACACCCCCGGCACGGCCTCCGCCAAGATCGCGTCCAGCCGATCGGACATCCTCTAGTCCCCCGTACGTCGAATGAACCCAAACCCAGGACCCCCGAGTCGGCAGATCCCCGTCAGCCGCTCAGCGCGTCGCTGAGCCGCTCCCCGTGGGAACGCAGCAGCGCGCGGGCGCCCTCCGCGTCCAGCTTGTGCCTGATCATCAGCACCGCCACCTTGGCCTGCCCGCCCGCCTCGGCCAGCGCCCGGCCGGCCGCCTCGTGGCCCGCCCCGGTGATGTCGCTGACCATGCGCACCGCGCGCGAGGCCAGCTTGCTGTTCATCGCCGACATCTCGATCATCTGGTTGCCGTACGTGCGGCCGAGCCGGACCATCGAGATCGTCGAGATCATGTTGAGCACCAGCTTCTGGGCCGTCCCCGCCTTGAGCCGGGTGGAGCCCGTCACCACCTCGGGGCCCACCACGACCTCGATCGAGTGCTCGGCGGCGGCCGACAGCGGCGCGCCCTCGTTGCACGACAGGCTGACGGTGAGCGCCTCCCGGCGGCCCGCCTCCGCCAGCGCCCCCAGCACGAAAGGGGCGCGCCCGCTGGCCGAGACGCCCACCACCGAGTCGAGGGGGCCCACTTCCAGCTCCGCCAGGGCGGCGGCGCCCGCGTCCGCGTCGTCCTCGGCGCCCTCGACCGAGCGGGTGAGCGCTTCATGACCGCCCGCGATGACGCCCTGGACCAGCTCCGGGTCGGTGCCGAAGGTGGGCGGGCACTCGGACGCGTCCAGCACGGCCAGCCGGCCCGACGTGCCCGCGCCGACGTACAGCAGCCTGCCGCCCTTGCCCATCCGCTCGGCGATCGCGTCGATCGCGTCGGAGATGGCCGGGATGGCGAGGGCCACGGCCGCCGGCACCGCGGCGTCGGCCTCGTTCATCAGTCGGGCGATCTGCAGCGTCGGCAGCCGGTCGATCTGGCTGTAACGGGGATCGCTCTGCTCGGTGGACGGCTCTGGTAGCGGATCAATCATGACGCTAATTTCCACCCTCTACTTCTCTCTTGTAAATATCTTTCAGACAATGGGTTCATGTCATACGTACGCACCGGAGCCGAACGGCTGGCCGCGGATCCGTCGCTGGCCGGCGGGACGCGCCTCGGCCTCATCACCAACCCCACCGGGGTCCTGCCCGATCTGACCCCGACCGCGGACGCGCTGCTGGCGGCCGGAGTGCCGCTGACGGCGCTGTTCGGTCCCGAGCACGGCGTCCGCGGCACCGCGCAGGCCGGCTTCAGCGAGGGCGACGCGGTGGACGCCAGGACCGGGCTGCCGGTATACGACACGCACAAGACCGAGGGCGAGGCGCTGGACGAGCTGGTGGAGCGCTCCGGCGTGGACACGCTGGTGTTCGACATCGCGGACGTGGGAGCCCGCTTCTACACCTACGTCTGGACGATGTACGACCTGCTCGCCTCGGCCGCCCGGCTGGGCCTGCGGTTCGTCGTGCTGGACCGGCCGAACCCGCTCGGCGGGACCGTCACCGAGGGCCCGCCGCTCGACCCGGCGTTCGCCAGCTTCGTGGGCCGCTTCCCGCTGCCGCTGCGCCACGGCAGGACCGCGGGGGAGCTGGCCACGCTGTTCGGCTTCGACGCCGACCTGCGCGTGGTCACCATGGAGGGCTGGCGGCGCGACATGACGTTCGCGGCCACCGGCCTGCCCTGGGTGATGCCGTCGGTCAACATGCCCACCCCCGACACCGCGCTCGTCTACCCGGGGACCGGGCTGTTCGAGGGCACGAACTTCTCCGAGGGCCGCGGCACCACCCGGCCCTTCGAGCTCGTCGGCGCCCCCTACGCCGACGAGCGGTTCGCCCCCGCGCTGGCCGCGCTCGGCCTGCCCGGCGTGCGGTTCAGGGAGACGTGGTTCACGCCCACCTTCCACAAGCACGCCGGCCTCCCGGTACGGGGAGTTCAGCTGCACGTGCACGACCCGGAGGCGTTCCGGCCGGTGCTGACCGGGGTGAGCATGCTGCACGTGGCGCGCACGCTCTACCCGGGGCACCTGGAGTGGCGGGGGCCGGAGCAGTTCATGGACCACCTGTGGGGGTCCGGCAGCCTGACCAGGTGCCTGGACGCCGGGGAGGATCCGCGCGGCCTGTGCGCCGAGCCCGCTCCCCCTGACGGACCTCTCCTCTACGGCTGACTTCACGCCAGTTCGCGCCCGTACAGCCAGAAGACGCGCTCGGCGCGGGCGCCGACGCCGCGCGCGTAGAACCGCAGCGGGCCGACCCAGCCGATCTGGGCGGTCCGCTGCCCGGCCGCGCGCATGTCGGCCAGGCAGAGCCGGAGCAGCACCCGGCCCAGGCCGGTGCCGCGGGCCTCGGGCGCGGTGCCCATCGGACCGAACCAGGACGGGCGGGTGCCCCAGGCGGCGAAGGCCAGCACGCGGCCGTCGCGCTCGGCGTAGTGCAGGCCGGAGGCGTTGACGGCCTCCCAGGCCCAGGCGTCGTTCCAGTGCTCACGGGCGAACTCCGCCACCCGCTCCCGGTCGCCGCCGGCCGCGCGGACCTCGATGCCGATCTTGGCCAGGCGCTCCACGTCGGCCCGCACGTCCAGGTTTGTGTCCAGGTCTGTGTCCAAGTCCGCGGTCATGTTCCAGGCCGTGCGGTCGAGCTCGTAGCCGAGGCTCTCGGCCAGGCAGGCGGCGGGCGTGTACCGCACGTCGATGCCGGGCCAGGCGTAGCAGGGCGGGTTCCCGGCCAGGCGGACCCGGCGGGCGCCCTGGCCGCGCAGCCACTCCTCGGCCGCGCGCAGCAGCGCCCGGCCGCCGCCCAGGCCCTGGTGATCGGGGTGTACGGCGATGAGGTCGACGTGGCCGACGGCCGGGTCCGCGGTGGACATCGACGCCATGGCGAGGCCGCCGCCGGTCACCAGCGCGGCCCAGCGGCGGTTGGCCGGCGGCGCGGCCAGCCTCTCCACCAGCGCCCCGGCCTCTTCCGCGTCATGGACGAGCGCCGCCCGCGCCACCTCGGCGGCCCGCGCCAGATCGGCGCCGCGCAGCTTGCGCAGCACCCGGACCTCTCCTGTCTCCGGGCCGGTGGGGTGGGAGGTCACCTCACACCTCGCTCATCGGGCGGGCCACGACGCTGCGCCGCTCCGGGTAGAAGCAGGCGTGCTCCTGCGGGATGCCCTCCGTCACCTGCAGCAGGGGGCGCTCGTCCGCGCAGCGCTCGCCGCGGAACGGGCAGCGCGGCGCGAACAGGCAGCCCGACTCGTCCTGCCCGGCCTCCATCGACTCCACCGGCGTCACCGGCTGCTCGCCGGGCCGCTCCAGGCCGTGCAGCACCGGGATCGCCGACAGCAGCGACTGCGTGTACGGATGCACCGGGTCGGCGATCACCGTGTCCACCGGCCCCCGCTCCACGACCTGACCCCGGTAGATCACGTACAGCTCGCCGTCGTCGCCGATGTAGCGCGAGGTGGCCACGTCGTGGGTGATGAACAGCACCGCCACCCCGAGCCGCTCGCGCAGGTCCTTCAGCAGCGCCAGGATGCCCAGCCGGAGCGAGACGTCGATCATCGACACGGCCTCGTCGGCGACCAGCATCTCCGGGTCCACGGTCAGCGCCCGCGCGATGACCACGCGCTGCCGCATGCCGCCCGACAGCTGATGCGGGTAGCGGGCCAGCACGCTGGCCGGGTCGAGCCCGACCATCGACAGCACCTCGGCGGCCCGCTCCTCGATCCACGCCTTGGACCGGCCGGTCTGCTTGGCGCGCAGGGTCAGCGGGGCGTTCAGCGTCTGGTGGATGGTGCGGGTCGGGTTCAGAGCCGAGTACGGGTCCTGGTGGATCAGCTGGATCTTGCGGAAGTGCGGCTGGCGCTGCTTGGGCTTCAGCGACGACATGGGCACGCCGTCCAGCGTCAGCTCGCCCTCGTCGTAGGTCTCCAGGCCGGCGATGATCCGGCCCAGCGTCGTCTTGCCGCATCCGGACTCGCCGATGAACGAGGCCGCGCCGCCCTTGGGGATGGCGAAGTCCACCCCGCGCAGCGCCCGCACCTCGCGTGCGCCGAGCACGTTGCCGCGCTGCTTGAAGGTCTTGACGATGCCTTCTCCGGTGATCACGCGTGCTCCCTCACCTTCACCGCGTGGCAGGCCACGATCCGGTCCCCGTGCGCGACGGCCGCGGGGTCGTCGGTGTCGCAGACGTCCATCCGCAGCTCGCACCGGTCCCTGAACACGCAGCCCCGCTCGGGCACGGTCGTCAGCGTCGGCGGCCGGCCGGGCAGCGCCCGCGCCTCGGCGATGTCGCCGGTCAGCCTGGGGATGGCCCTGATCAGGCCCTTGGTGTAGGGGTGGCGGGGGTCGCCGAGCACCTGCCTGGTCGGCCCCTGCTCGACCAGCCTGCCGCCGTACATGACCGCGAGCCGGTCGGCGACCTCGGCCACCACCCCGATGTCGTGGGTGATCACCAGCGTGGTGAGGCCGCGCTCGGCGTGCACCTCGCGGACGATCTTCAGGATGTTCGCCTGGGTGATCATGTCGAGCGCGGTGGTCGGCTCGTCCAGCACCACCAGGTGGGCGTTGAGCACCAGCGCCAGCATGATGCCGACGCGCTGGCGCATGCCGCCCGACAGCTCGTGCTGGTGCGAGTCGAGCACCCGCGCCCCGTCCAGGCCCATCCGGCCGAGCAGCTCCCTGGCGTCGCGGACCAGGCCGCGCAGGTCCTCCACGCCGTGCGAGCGGCCCAGGTCGAGCACCTGCTTGCCGACCGTCTTGAGCGGGTTGAGGGAGTTCTGGGCGGCCTGGAAGACGTAGCCGACGTGCTTGCCGCGCGCCTTGCGCAGCTCCTCGCCGCGCAGCCCGACCACGTCGCCGAGCCCGTCGATGTCCACGCTGCCCGCCGCGATGCGGCCGGGCGGCTGCACCGCGTTCAGCAGCGACAGCGCCAGCGTCGACTTGCCCGAGCCGGACTCCCCGACGATGCCGGTGATCGTACCGGGCTCCAGCGTCAGCGCCACGTCCCGTACGGCGGGCAGCTCGCCCGCGGGTGTCTTGTAGACGACCGTCAGGCCGTCGATGCGCACTCCCGGCGCTTGTCCTGGCACTCCTACTCCTCACGCAGCCGGGGGTTGAAGATCTCGTCCATGGCGTCGACCACGAGCACGATGCCGAGCGTGAGCAGCAGGATCGCCAGCAGCGGCGCCAGCATGTACGGCAGCGCGGCGGTCGTGGTCAGCGCCCCGCCGCCGAACACGGACAGGTTGAGCATGACGCCCCAGTTGTCCGCCTCGTACGGGAGCACGCCCAGGAAGAACAGGCCCACCTGCGCGTACACGGCGCCGGTGACCGCGATGAGCATGTTCATCGCGATGTACGGGGCCATGCTCGGCAGCAGCTCCTTGCCCACGATGTGGGTGGTGGACAGGCCGAGCCCGCGCGCCGCCTCGATGAAGCCGCGCTCGCGCAGCGACAGCGTCTGCGAGCGCACCGCCCGCGCCACGCCGCCCCAGCCGAGCAGCCCCAGCAGCAGCCCCATCTCCAGCGCGCTGCCGAACGACCACACGGTGGAGAGCACGAGCAGCAGCGGCAGCCCGGGGATGGTCAGCTTCATGTCGGTCAGCCGCATGAGCACGGTGTCCCAGCGGCCCCGCTTGAAGCCGGAGAACAGCCCGATCGCGGTGCCGAGCACGACCGTGATCACCGCGGTGACCAGCGCGCTCAGCAGCACGTACCGGGAGCCGGTGATGACCTGGGCGAGCACGTCGCGGCCCTGCCCGTCGGTGCCGAACCAGTGCTCGGCGCTCATCGGCGCGTACAGCTGGCTCGTGTCGCGCGGCAGCACCTCGGGGTAGAACATCGGCCCGAACACGCCCATGAACGTGAAGCCGAGCACGATGACGGCGCCGACCAGGCGGCTGGGCTTGCGCTTCATCACCCGCCAGACGCCGCGCCAGAAGTTGCGGCGCATGGTCGCCGCCGTGCTGGTGGTCTCCAGGATCGCGCTGCTCACGCCGACGCCTCCTCACCGGAGCGGACCCGCGGGTCGATGACCGTGTAGAACAGGTCGGCCAGGATGTTGGCCACGATGATCGCCGCCGTGATCAGCAGGAACGCGCCGCCCATCAGCGCGTAGTCGCGGTTGACGACGCTGTCGATGAGCAGGAACCCGAGCCCCGGGTAGTTGAAGATCTTCTCGATGAAGATCGCGCCACCGAACAGCAGGCCGAGCGAGAGCGCCAGGATCGTGAACAGCGGCAGGATCGCGTTGCGCGCCACGTACCTGAAGATGATCGACCGTCGCATCCCGCGCAGCTCGGCCGCCAGGATGAAGTCGTCGCCCAGCACGGTGACCACGCTCGACTTCATGGCCAGGATCCAGCCTCCGTAGCTGGCCAGCGCGTACGTCACGACAGGCAGCGTGGCGTGCTCGATCAGCGAGCCGATGTAGCCGGCGTTGAACCCGGGCTCGAACAGGATGTCGGCGGTGCCGCCCTGCGGCAGGATCGGGATCAGCGTCGTGAAGATGGCGCCCATCAGCAGCGCCAGCACGTACTGCGGCACGCCGTGCAGCAGCGAGCCGGAGATGGCCAGGAAGTCGCCGAGCTTGCCGGAGCGCTTGATGGCCGCGTACACGCCCATGATCACGCCCACCAGGAAGCTCAGCAGCGTGCCGGCCAGCACCGGTAGAACGGTCCACTTGGCGGCCTCGCCGAGCACCGAGGTCACGGGGGAGCCGGGGTGGGTGACGGACACGCCGAGGTCGAACCTGAACAGGCCCGCCATGTAGTCCGTGTACTGCTGCCACAGCGTGCCCTCGGGCAGGAACCCGTACATCACGGCCGTGGCGCGCTCGGCCGCCTCCGGCGACATGCCCTGCTCCAGCAGCTTCTGGTAGCGCGCCGCCACCGGGTCGCCGGGGATGTTGCGGACGATGAAGAAGCTGATCGTGGCGACGACGAGAATCATGACGATCCCGCGGGCCAGGTGGCCCGCGAGACGTCGTGCGATGACCGTCATGCCTACTGAGTCTTCTTGACCATGCCGAGCTGGATCCAGACTCCGGCGGGCAGGCGGAGCAGGTCGCTCTCCTGCTCGGGGAAGCCGGTGAACCGGCTCGTGTTGGTGAACTGGGTGTTCACGTAGTCCCACAGCTGGATGACCGGCAGGTCCTGGTTGGCGGCCTTGGCCAGCTGGAGCATGATCGGCTTGGCCTCCTCGGCGCTGACCGAGTTCAGCTTGCCGGTGAGCTCACCCGGGTTGATCTCGGTGCCGTCGACCTCGACCTTCTCCGCGCCGCCCATCCAGTTGCCGCTCTTGCCCGGCTCGGCGTGCTTGATCTTGCCGGCCACGTTGGTCCAGCCGTTGGAGGCGCCGTAGAGACGCTGGTAGATGTCGTACGGCGCGGGGCCGAGCGCGATCAGCCAGAAGCCGACGTCGTACTTGCCGGCCGCGATCTCCTCCAGGTACAGCGGGTAGTCGGCGACGGTGACGACCTCGGCGTCCACGCCCGCCTCGACGAGCTGGCCCTTGATGTTCTCCTGCGCGGAGATCCAGTCGGAGAAGCCGGACGGGGCGGTCATGGTGACCTTCCAGGGGCTGCCGTCGGCCAGCGCCCACTTGCCGTCCTTCTTCTGCAGCCCGGCGGCCTTGAACTCCTCCTCGGCCTTGGCCGGGTCGGGGTTGTACGGCTCCAGGCTGTTCAGCTCGGCGCCCAGCCACTCCTGGGCCGGCTTCTGGTGGATGCCGGAGGTGGTCACCGCGGCGTTGCCGCCCTCGGGCGAGGCGACCTTGGTGACCTCGGCGCGGTCGATCAGGTAGGCCAGGCCGCGGCGCACGTGCACATTGTCGTACGGCTTCTTGGTCTGGTTGAACGCCATGCCGACGGCCACCGGCGAGAAGCCCTTGATGATGTTGGTGCCGGGCGCCTGCTTGATCCGGTTCATCACGTCGGCCGGGGCGGCGGTGAAGCCCGCGTGGTCCAGCTTGCCGGAGATCAGGTAGTTCCAGATCTGCTCGTTACCGGTGTAGTTGAGGAACTTCACCTGGTCCGGGGCGACGTTGGCGGCGTTGTAGAACTCCTTGTTCTTCACCAGCAGCGCCTCGCCGGGGTTGACCCGCTCCAGGATGAAGGGGCCGGCGGAGACGTCCTTCTCGGGGGCGAAGGTGATGATCTTCTCGCCCAGGGCGGTGATCTCCTCGCGGGCCTTCTCGGCGTCCGCGCCCTCACCGCGCGAGGTCTTGAGCTTGTCCCAGAAGTCGGCCGGCAGCACGCTGCCCCAGATGTGCGCGGGGGCCACGAAGGTGTCGAGCACGCCGCGGGCGAACTTGCTGCTGGGGTTGGTCATGTCCTGCGTGACCTTGACCGTCTTGTCGTCGACGACCTCGACGTCGGCCGCCGCGCCCGCCGCGCCGGGGGTGATCGCGAAGGCGGTGCTGCCCTGCGTGTAGGCGATGCCGATGGACAGCCTGACGTCCTCGGCGGTCACCGGCTTGCCGTCGGACCACTTGTTGTTCGGCTGCAGCTTGATGGTGATCGCGGAGTTGTCCGGGGCGATCTCCCAGCTCTCGGCGATGCCCGGGTAGAACTGGTTCGGGTCGGTCAGGTGGTTCTTGACCCATGCGAGCTTCATCGCGTTGTACCCGAGGAAGGAGTTGCCCTTCGGGTTGTACGGGTTCGCGGGGCCGCTCGCGTCGATGCCCGGCCTGTTCACGTCGATCGTGGTGAAGAGCCCGCCGCCACCGCCGCCCGAAGAGGACTGATTGGTGGGGGTGCCGCTGCCACTGCACGCTGCTGTGACGGCGGTAAGGCCCAGCAACGCCACTACAGCTGCTAGTCGCTTCATGTACCGCTCCGGGGAAGTTCGGACCTGATGAGGATCTGTGGGATTGACCGGACCCTACGGTCAGGCGGTGAGTGCGTCAATAATCTCCAGTGGTTGTGAGGCTAATGTAACTTTCCTTCATAGGTGCTCGTGACGGCGTTTGTCTCCACAGGCCTCGGGCTCGTCAGCCCACGAGAATGACGGCGGCGCCCTTGACCCGGTCGCGCGCGATGTCCGAGAGTGCCCTGCCGGCCTCTTCGAACGTGTATGCCACGCTACTGACCTGCGGCGGGTGCTCGCGCACGAGCTCCAGGTACGCGCGCCCGTCCGCCCGGGTGTTGGCCGTGACGCTGCGCAGCGTCCGCTCCCGGAAGAGATGGCGGTCGTAGTCAAGCGGCGGGATGTCGCTCAGGTGGATCCCGGCGACGGCGAGCGTGCCGCCCCGGTCCAGCGCCTCCAGCGCGGGCGGCACCAGGTCGCCGACCGGCGCGAACAGGATGGCCGAGTCGAGCGGCTCGGGCGGCCGGTCCCCGGCCGAGGCCGCGCCCAGTTCGAGCGCCAGCTCCCGGTGACGGGCGGCGCGGGTGACCACGTGCACGACCGCGCCCATGGCGATGGCCGCCTGGGCGGTCAGATGGGCCGACGCGCCGAACCCGTAGATGCCCAGCCGCCCGCCCTCGGGCAGGTCGCTGCGGAGCAGCGCGCGGTAGCCGATGATGCCCGCGCACAGCAGCGGCGCCAGCCGCTCGGCCGGCACGTCGTCAGGCAGCGGGTAGACGTAGTCGCGCGGCGCCGTCAGGTAGTCGGCGAAGCCGCCGTCGGCGTCCCAGCCCGTGTACGTGGACTCCGGGCACAGGTTCTCCACGCCGCGCCGGCAGTAGCGGCACCTCCCGCAGGTCGAGCGCAGCCAGGCCACCCCGACCCGCTCCCCGTCGCTCCCGTCGGGCCGCACCACCCGCCCGACCACCTGGTGGCCGGGCGTGGTCAGCGGCCGGTGGGGCGGCAGGTCGCCCTCGGCCAGGTGGAGGTCGGTGCGGCAGGCGCCGCACACCTCCACCCGCACCAGCACCTCGCCCGGGCCCGGCTCGGGCACCGGGCGCTCCGCCATGACCAGCGGCCGGGACGCGATAGGCCCCGGCCGGTCAACCGCCCAGGCCCGCATCGGCCGCCGCCAAACGCCTGTGGGCCAGCGAGGCGTACAGGGCCGCCCCGTCGGGCAGCACGGAGTCGTCGAACAGCGCCTCGGGGGAGTGGTTGTAGGGCGCGGTCGCCGGGTCGCGGCCGGGCGGGCAGGCGCCCAGGAACACGAACGTCCCCGGCACCTCCTGCAGCACGTACGAGAAGTCCTCCGACCCCATGGCCGGATTCGGCGCGACGACGTAGCGGCCGGGACCGAACAGCTCGTCCACCGCGGCGCCCGCGAACGCCGCCTCGGCGGCGTCGTTGACCGTCACCGGATAGCCCATGCGGATCGACGCCTCCACCTTCAGGTCGTGCGCCGCCGCGATGGACTCCACCACCTCGACCAGGCGCCGCTTGGCCAGGGCCCGGTTGCCCGCGCTGAACGTCCGGACCGTCGCCTCGAATCTTGCCTCGTCCGGGATGACGTTGTCGGCCGACCCGCCGTGGAAGCTGCCGACGGTCACCACCACCGGGTCGAACGCGTCGAACGTCCGGGTGACCATGGTCTGCATCGCCGTCACCATCTCGCACCCGGCTTGGATCGGGTCACGCGCCAGGTGCGGGGTGGAACCGTGCCCGCCGCGCCCCTTCACCGTGGCCTCGAACACGTCGGCCGCCGACATGATCGGCCCCGGCCGCGAGGCGAACACGCCCGCCGGCAGGATCGAGGAGACGACATGCATCCCGTACGCGGCCACCGGCCGGTCGCCGGCGGCGTCCAGCACCCCCTCCTCGATCATGTGCCTGGCGCCGTGCTGCCCCTCCTCGCCCGGCTGGAACATGAAGATCACATCTCCGGCCAGCTCCTCGCGGCGCGCGCTCAGCAGGTGCGCCGCGCCTGCCAGCATGGTCGTGTGCAGGTCGTGCCCGCACGCGTGCATCCGTCCCTCGACCTGGGAGATGTACGGCAGGTCGTTGCGCTCGGCGACGGGCAGCGCGTCCATGTCGCCGCGCAGCAGCACGGCCGGTCCCGGCCGGCCGCCCCGCAGGACGGCGGTCACCGAGCTGAGCGCCTTGCCCAGGGTGATCTCCAGGGGCAGCCCGTCGAGGGCCGCCAGCACCTTCTCCTGGGTACGGGGCAGCGTCAGGCCGATCTCCGGCGTGGTGTGCAGCGAGTGGCGCAGCCGGACGAGCTCGTCCCGCATGTCCTGTGCGGCTTCGGTGAACGACATGAGTCACATTCTTCATGCACCGGTTGAGAAGTCGATATGCCGCACTCGCTAGGATGATCCGGTGACCGAGCGTAAGCGGATCGACTTCTGGCTGTCCGACATGGACGGGGTCCTGGTGCACGAAGGGCGGCCGGTGCCCGGCGCCGACACCTTCATCAAGCGGCTCAGCGACTCCTCCAAGCGGTTCCGGGTGCTGACCAACAACTCCATCTACACCCGGCGCGACCTGTCGGTGCGGCTGGCCGCGGCCGGGCTCGACGTGCCCGCCGAGTCCATCTACACCTCCGCGCTGGCCACCGCCCAGTTCCTGGACGACCAGCGGCCCGGCGGCTCCGCCTACGTCATCGGCGAGGCCGGGCTGACCACCGCCCTGCACGGAGCCGGTTACGTGCTCACCGACCTCGACCCCGACTACGTCGTGCTGGGCGAGACCCGCACCTACAGCTTCACCCAGATCACCCGCGCGATCAGGCTCATCGAGGGCGGCGCCCGGTTCATCGCCACCAACCCGGACCCGATCGGCCCGTCCACCGAGGGGTCGCTGCCCGCCTGCGGCGCCGTCGCGGCCATGATCACTCGCGCCACCGGGGTGCAGCCGTACTTCGTCGGCAAGCCCAACCCGCGGATGATGCGCAGCGCGCTCAACGAGATCGGCGGCCACAGCGAGACCACCGCGATGATCGGCGACCGGATGGACACCGACATCGTGTGCGGCATGGAGGCCGGGCTGTTCACCATCCTCGTGCTGACCGGCGTCACCCAGCGTCACGAGGTCGACCGCTTCCCCTTCCGTCCGTCGCTCATCGTCGACTCGGTCGCCGACCTCGTCGATCTGGTGGAACCTGCCGGAGACTGACAGGTATGGGTGGCAGGCTTGCCGCCATGACCCGGATCTACCTGGAAGAAGGGCCGAAGAAGGTCTTCGCCTGCTCGTTCGCCTGGCCCGGCTGGTGCCGGGTGGCCAAGGGCGGGGAGGCCGCGATCGACCGGCTGATGGAGTACGCCCCGCGCTACCGCGTGATCGCCGAGCGGGCCGGCCTGGCCTTCGACCCCGGCGAGCCCGAGGTCGTCGCCCGGGTGCGCGGCGGCACGACGACCGACTTCGGCGCTCCCGAGACCGTCCCGGAGCAGGACCTGGAGCCGGTCGGCGAGGAGACCGCCCGGCGCGAGGTGGCGCTGCTGCGGGCCGCCTGGGAGCTCTTCGACGAGGTGGCGGGGGAGTCGCCGGAAGAGCTGCGCAAGGGGCCGCGCGGCGGCGGGCGCGACCTGACCAAGATGGTGAACCACCTGCAGGACTCCGAGCGCGCCTACGCCCGGCAGGTCGGGGTGCGCCACAAGCCCTACCGGTCACGCGCCGACGTGGACGCGCTCCGCGCCGAGCTGGCCGAGGTGCTCTCGCGCCCGTGGCGGCCGCCGGTGGAGACCGCCTGGCCGCCCGCCTACGCCCGGCGCCGCCTCGCCTGGCACGTCATCGACCATCTGTGGGAGATCGAGGACCGTCGCTGACGGCCGCGCCGGCGGGGGGACGATCCTCGATGAGCCGGGGCAGCGCCTCGATGTGGCCGGACAGATAGGCGGCCACCGCCTCGGGGACCACGTGGCGGGAGGTGATCTCCTCGCGCTCCAGCGGCAGCCGCTCCACCTCGTAGACGCCACGGCCCGGGTCGTCGAGCTCGGGCCCGTGGCGCAGCGCGGGGTCCATCGCCACCAGGCGGCACCCGTACACGTGCTGGGTCTTCACCCCGCCCTCCCACGGATAGCTGACCGTGGTCAGCGGCGTCACGGCCGAGACCGTCGCGCCCAGCTCCTCCAGCAGCTCGCGGCGGAGGGTGTGTTCGAGCGTGGCGTCGCCGGGCTCGACGTGACCGCCGGGCACCGACCAGTAGACGGCGCGGCCCGGCACCGTGCGGCGGAAGATCACCAGGTGCTCGTCGTCGTCGAGGAGCAGGCCCCGGACGCTGGGTCGCATGAGGACACCATATTTCACCTGGGCGTCCCTGGGGTACCCTAACCTACGGTGCCGTAACCTTGAGGAGGAGAGGATCCCTTCATGCCGATGACGCAGACGCAACTGCTCCACGAGCTCGAGCCGATCGTGGCAGGTGAGCTCGACCGCCACGAGAAGATGGCCAAGGAGTGGTTCCCCCACGAGTACGTTCCGTGGAGCGAGGGGCGCGACTTCGACGGCCCCTACGGTGGTGAGGCCTGGCAGGAGGGCGACTCCAAGCTGCCCGAGCCGGCCCGCGTGTCGCTCATCGTCAACCTCCTGACTGAGGACAACCTGCCCAGCTACCACCACGAGATCGCCACCACCTTCGGCCGCGACGGCGCCTGGGGCACGTGGGTGCACCGCTGGACGGCCGAGGAGGATCGCCACGGCACCGCGATCCGCGACTACCTGACCGTGACCCGCGCCGTCGACCCGGTCAAACTGGAGCGCGCCCGCATGGCCCACATGCAGAGCGGCTTCATGACCGACTACGGCACGATGCTGCAGCAGCTCGCCTACGTCTCCTTCCAGGAGCTGGCGACCCGCATCGCGCACCGCAACACCGGCACGGCCTCCGGTGACGAGGGCTGCGAGCGCCTGCTCGCCCGCATCGCCGCCGACGAGAACCTCCACATGCTCTTCTACCGCAACCTGCTCAAGGCGGCCTTCGAGCTCGACCCCGACCAGACCATGCGGGCCGTCACCGACGTGGTGACCACCTTCCAGATGCCCGGCTCCAACATCGCCGGCTTCACCCGCATGGCGATGACCATCGCCCACGAGGGCATCTACGACCTGCGCCTCCACCTCGACGACGTGCTCATGCCGGTGCTGCGGCAGTGGTCCGTGTTCGACAAGACCGGCCTCGGCCCCGAGGGCGAGCGGGCCCGCGAGGAGCTGTCGGAGTTCCTGCAGAGGACCGACGAGACGGCCGCCCGGTTCGTCGCCCGCCGCGAGGAGCGCAGGGCCCGAGCCAGAGGCTGATCCAGCATGGGATGATTCGTCCCCATGGATCTCCCCGTCACGCTCGTCGTCGCGGTCGTCACGATCGTCATGGTGATCGCGCTGGCCGCGGCCGCCCAGCGTCTGCTCGGCGTCCGGTTCGGCGCGGTGCGCACCTTCCTGGCGGCCCTCCTGGCGTTCTCGCTGGCCGGGCCGCTGACCACGCCGATCCTGAGCCCTTTTCCGCAGATGGACGGCACGCGGGACGTGGGCCTCGGCCCGCTGTGGGTGCTGATCCTGGTCGTGATGTGCATCGTGCTCATCCCGATGGTCATCCTGGTCGTCGCCGAGGCGCTGGTGCCCACGGGGTCGATCCCCGGGCCGCTGGAGCTGGTCAGGTCGCTGCGCGGCCGGTTGTCGCGGGCCAGGCGCTACTCCGAGATCACCCGGATCGCCGTCAGACACGGGCTCGGCCCGTACCTGCGCGGGCGCGGCGACCGGCCGGAGGACCACACCGGCGCCGTGCGACTGGCCCGCTCGCTGCGGCTCGCGCTCGACGACGGCGGCGTCACCTTCGTCAAGCTGGGGCAGGTGCTGTCGACCCGGCGCGACCTGCTGCCGCCCGAGTTCATCGAGGAGCTGGGCCGGCTGCAGGACCAGGTGGCGGCCGAGCCGTGGGAGCTCGTCGAGCCGGTGCTCCGCGCCGAGCTGGGCGGGCCCGTCGAGGAGGTGTTCGCCGCCTTCGACCGCACCCCGCTCGCCGCCGCCTCGATCGCGCAGGCCTACACCGCCCGGCTGCGCACCGGCGAGGACGTCGTGGTCAAGGTGCGGCGGCCGGGCATCGGCCGCACCGTGGCCAGGGATCTCGACATCGTCCGCCGCCTGGCCGTCACCCTGGAGTCACGCACCCGGTGGGGTCGCGGGCTCGGCGTGCGCGACCTGGCCGAGGGGTTCGCGGTGGCGATCAGGGAGGAGCTGGACTTCCGCGTCGAGGCCGCCAACATGGCCGCCGTCGCCGCCTCCGACGGCGGCGTCACCTATCCCACCCCGGTCGGCGCGCTCTGCACCGAGCGGGTCCTGGTCATGCAGCGCCTGGTCGGAAAGCCCGTCACCGCCGCCACCCCCGAGCAGGGCCCCCGCCTGGCCCGCGACCTGCTCGACTGCCTGCTGCGGCAGATCCTCGTCGAGGGCGTCTTCCACGCCGATCCGCATCCGGGCAACCTCATGCTGCTCGACGACGGCACGCTGGGCCTGCTCGACTTCGGCTCCGTCGGCCGCCTCGACGCCTCCGCCCGCGCCGCGCTGCAGCGCTTCCTGCTCGCCATGAACCGGCAGGACCCGCTCGCGGTGACCGACGCCCTGCTGGAGGTGGTGCCCAGGCCGGAGGACATCGACGAGCCGGCGCTGGAGCGGGCGCTCGGCCAGTTCATGGCCAAGTACCTGGGGCCGGGCCTCGACAGCATGCGGATGTTCACCGACCTGTTCAAGATCGTCTCTTCGTACGGGCTCTCGATCCCGCCCGAGGTGGCCGCCGTCTTCAGGGCGCTGGCGACGCTGGAGGGCACGCTCGTGCGGCTCTCACCCGGCTTCGACCTGATGAGCGAGGCCCGTGCCTTCGCCGGCCGCTACCTGTCCGAGCAGTTCGACGGCGGCAACCTCAAGGAGGCGGCCGCGCAGGAACTGGCCGCCCTGCTGCCGATGCTGCGCCGCCTGCCGCGGCGCGTGGAGCGCATCGCCAGCGCCGCCGAGCACGGCAGGCTCGGCCTCAACGTCCGGCTGCTGGCCGACGAGCGCGACCGCGGCTTCCTGACCGGGCTGCTGCACCAGGTGCTGCTCACCGTGCTCGGCGCGACCGCCGGGCTGATGGCCGTCATCCTGCTCGGCGTCGACGGCGGGCCGGTGGCCAGCGAGGAGCTCGGCATGACGCTGTTCCAGCTCATCGGCTACAACCTGCTGGTGATCAGCGCCGTGCTCGTCCTGCGCGTGCTGATTCTGATCTTCCGCCGCCCTCGGGACACTCCGGCGAAACGTACATCCTCTTGACTTAGGGATGGTCTTGGACAACCACGGCATCGGGCAGGTTTCTGACCCATCAGCCGTACACAAGACCCCTTGGGGAGCAGTGGGTGAAAATCATCGGGATCGCCGCCAGCCTCCACGCGGGTTCGTACGTCAACCGGCTCCTCGACGCCATCCGCTGCGAACTGCCGCCGGGCGCCGATCTCGAGGCGTGGCCCCGCCTGCACGAGGTGCCCCCGCACGAGCCGGGACCGGCCCCTTCGGTGGTCCGCGAGCTGCTCGCGCTGGTGGGGGAGTCGGACGCGCTGGTGCTCACCGCGCCCGAGCACAGCCTGCTGCCGGTGGAGCTGGAGTACGCCCTCGACTGGATGGCGCGGGCCGGCGCGCTGGACGGCAAGCACGTGGCCGTCATGTGCGCCAGCGCCCGCGCGTGCGGCGCCATGTGGGCGCAGGCCGAGCTCTACAAGGAGCTGCTGGGCGCGGGGGCGGTGGCCGTCGGGTCCGAGCTGGTGATCTCGCCCGTGTGCCCGCACTTCGACGACGACGGCCGGCTCTGGGCCCGCGACCTGCGCGCCCAGGTGTGCGAGACGGTCGGGCAGCTGTGCCAGGCGCACCTGCGCGAACCGGTGCTGTCGGTCTGATCAAAGATCGCGGCGCAGCCGCTTCACCTCGGAGCGCTGCTTCTTGCCCGCCAGGCGGCGCTCGACCGAGCCGCGGGTCGGCTTGGTGGGGCGCCTGCGCTTGGGCGGCGGCGCGATGGCCTCACGGATCCGCTGCGCCAGCCGCTGCTGCGCGGCCTCCCTGTTGCGGAGCTGGGAACGGTGTTCGGAGGCGGCGATCGTGATCGTCGGCGAGCCGAGCCGCTCCAGGGCGCGGGCCTTCAGCGCGGGCGGCAGCGCCGTACTGGACGCCACGTCGAAGGTCAGCTCCACCCGGCTGTCGGTGGTGTTGACCCCCTGCCCGCCCGGGCCCGAGGACCGGGAGAAACGCCAGACGAGCTCGGCGTCGGGGATGACGACCGAGTCGTTGACGACCAGCGTGGCGGGCATGACGATCCTTCCTCTGTGCACGGTCAACGTATAGACGGGCGGGAGTGCCGGGCAACGACATTTCCTGTCATACCCCCAACATCCCCGGTATGTGCGTGATTCCGCGGGGTTGACGGCGCCCCGCAAGCGGCGTATGCCACTATCGCGCATCCATCACCTGGGGGAGTCATGACGGCAGGCATCGTCGGCGTGCACGGCATCGGCAAGTACGACTACTACCTCAGGGCGGGCGGGTCCGCCGCCGGGGCGGCCACGGCCATGCGCGAGAAGTGGGACCGCTACCTGCACGCCTCGCTCGGCGGCCCGGCCAGGACGTACTTCAGCGAGGTCGCGTACTTCTCCCACCTGCTCCGCGACCCCGCCGCAACGCGCGCGGCCCCGCTGCGGGCCGCCCGCGGCGAGGCGGCGGGCTGGGCCGCGAACCTCGGCTTCGGCGAGTACGTCACCGGCACGCTGAGGTCGTTCACCGCCTGGGTGCTGTCCCGGCTGGAGGGCCGGTCGGCCGCGTTCGCCGAGCTGTTCGCCCCCGAGGTCGCCGCGTACCTCACCGACCAGGGCAGGCGCGAGCGGGTCAGGGGGGCGGTCGCCGACACCATCCGCCGCAACCGGCCCAGGGTGGTCATCGCCCACTCTCTCGGCAGCGTCGTCACGTACGAGACCTTCTGGGCCTATCCCGACCTGGAGACGGACCTGCTCATCACGCTGGGCAGCCCGCTCGGCATGCGCGAGGTGATCTTCGAGCGGCTGCTGCCCGCCCCGGTCAACGGCCGCGGCGAGCGGCCCAAGGGCGTGCGGCGCTGGGTGAACATCGCCGACAAGGACGACATCGCGGCCATCCCACCCGCGCTGGCCGGCTGCTTCACCGGCGTCGACGCCGAGGAGCTGGTCAACCTCGACTGGATCGACTTCCACACCGCCGAGAAGTACCTCGGCTGCCCGGCGCTCGGGCCGCATCTGCGACCATTCCTCGGATGAGATGGATCCTCTTCGACTACGGCAACGTCCTGTCCCTCGCCCAGCCGGTCGCCGAGGCAGAGGCCATGGCCCGTGCCGCCGGCGCCGACCCCGCCGAGTTCCTGCGTGAATACTGGGCCCACCGGCTGGAGTTCGACCGGGGCGCCCTCGGCCCGGCCGAGTACTGGGCGAAGGCCGCGGGCCGGTCCCTGTCCGCGGCCGAGCTCGACCGGCTGATCGCCATGGACGCGGCCAGCTGGTCGCACCCCGACGAGGGCTCCCTGGCGATCCTGCGCGAGCTGCTGGAGCAGGGCCGCGACGTCGCCCTGCTGTCGAACGCGCCCGCCTGCGTCGCCGACGCCCTGGACGAGCTGCCCTGGATCGCCGCCATCCCGCACCGCTTCTACAGCGCCCGGCTCGGCCTGGTCAAACCCGACCGGCGGATCTACGAGCACGTCGCCGCCGAGCTCGCCGCCGACCCCGCCGACGTGCTCTTCGTCGACGACCGCGAGGACAACGTCGAGGGCGCCCGCGCGGCCGGCATGCGGGCGGTCCGCTACACCGGCGCCCCGGCCCTCCGCGCCCACCTGGAGTGAGCCGGGGCCGGAGGAGGGCGACGGGTGTTGTTCATCCCCCTTTGACGCCGCTTTCACAGCCTGGTCAGCGGGTGCGGACATACCTGGAGCGTGGACCGCAGATCCTTCCTGACCGCGGCCGCCGCGGGCCTCCTCGCCCCGCGGGCCGGCACGTCGCCCAGAACGCTCAGAGCCGACCCGTTCACCCTCGGCGTCGCCTCCGGAGACCCGTCCCCCGGCGGGGTCGTGCTCTGGACCCGCCTGGCCACCGACCCGCTCGGCGGCGCCGGCCTCGGCGGCATGCCCTCCCGCGACGTCGACGTCGGCTGGCAGCTCGCCGCCGACGAGCGCTTCTCCGAGATCGTCACCTCCGGTACGGTCACCGCCCGCGCCCGCGACGCCCACAGCGTGCACGTCGAGGTCGAGGGCCTGGACCCCGGCAGGGAGTACTTCTACCGCTTCCGCGCCGAAGGCCGGCTCTCACCCGAGGGCCGCACCAGGACCACGCCCGCCGCCGGCGTGGAGACGCCGCTGGCCTTCGCCGTCGCCGCCTGCGCCCATTTCGAGCACGGCTTCTACACCGCCTACCGGCGCCTGGCCGAGCAGGAGCCCGACCTGGTGGTGTTTCTCGGCGACTACCTGTACGAGTACGCGCCGAGCGGCTACACTGCGCTGTCCGGGAAGCGGGTCCGCACCCACACCCCCGGCAAGTGCGCCACCCTGGCCGACTACCGGCTGCGGCACGCCCAGTACAAGAGCGACCACGACCTCCAGGCCGCGCACGCCGCCGCCCCCTGGCTGGTGGCGTTCGACGACCACGAGGTGGAGAACAACTGGGCCGGCCCCGTCTCCAGCACCGGCGCCCCCGCCTTCGCCCGGCGCAGGGCCGCCGCCTTCCGCGCCTACTACGAGAACATGCCGCTGCGCCGCGGCAGCCTGCGCGGCGCCGCCATCCAGGTGAACCGGCGCGTCTCCTGGGGCTCGCTCGCCCGCTTCCACCTGCTCGACACCCGGCAGTTCCGCGACGACCAGGCCTGCGGCGACGGCGTGCGCTCCGGCTGCGACGAGCGCCTGTCCACCGGGCGCACCCTGCTCGGCGACGGCCAGTGGCGCTGGCTGGAGGACGGCCTCCAGGGCTCCGGCACCCGCTGGAACCTGCTCGGCCAGCAGATCATGATGACCCACCGCGACTTCCGCTCCGGCCCGGGACGGGACGTCAACCTCGACTCCTGGGACGGCTACGCCCCCGAGCGCACCCGCGTGCTGAACGCCCTGTCCGGCACCGCCAACCCCGTCGTCCTCACCGGCGACGCCCACATGCACCACCTGGCCGACCTCAAGACCGACTTCGACGACCCGGACGCGCCCGTGGTGGCCCGCGAACTGATCGCCACCTCCATCGCCAGCGACGGCGACGGCTACCGCGACCGCACCTGGATCGCCGAGTCCCTCGCGGAGAACCCGCACATCTCGTACATGGACCAGCGGCGCGGGTACCTCATGGCCCGCCTGACGGGCGACGAGCTGTCGGTCGACTTCCGCACCCTGGACTACGTCTCCCGCCGCGGCGCCCCCGCCCGCACCTCCCACCGCACCACCATCCCGGCCGAGTCGGCCTGAACGCCGCGGCCGCCGGTCACCGGGCGCCCAGCGCGTATCCGTACAACCCTTCGCCGGAGCCCATCTCGCGCGCCCTGCCGAACCGCGGCGCCGCCCCCTCGCCGCGCCTCCCCGGCAGGGACGTCACGACGCCCCTGCCCGGCGCGGCCACCACCAGCGTGGCGGGCCCTCCGCCCGGCGCGGGCAGCACCGACACCGTGCTGCCCTTCTCCTTGATCCGTACGTCCCCGTACCGGGACAGGCCGCCCCGCGGCGAGCCCGGCATCACCTGCACCGAGTCCTCGCCGGGCACCCCCACCGCCAGCTCGTCGTCCCCGTCGCCGTCGAGGTCGCCCGCCGCCAGCGACGCCCCGAACCGGTCGTAGTAGCGCGGCTCGCCCTTCAGCAGCCGCTGCGTCCACATCTCCGACCGGGCGCCGCGCAGCCCGTTCCGGGTCCCGTACACCACGTGCAGGGCGCCGTCGCCGTAGTCCATCGCCCGCTGCCCGGCGGTGAGCCCCTCGCCAGGGACGCCGATGGCCAGGTCGTCGCGCCCGTCGCCGTCGAAGTCGCCGGTCGCCAGCGCCGCGCCGAACGCGTCCCACTTCTCCGCCGAGCCGGCGACCCCCGGCGAGCTCTGGGTCAGCCGCAGCGCCCGCCGCCGGCGGGGGTCCAGCACGGTGACCGAGCCCTGGCCGTCCTTGGTGACCGTGTCGGCGGGCGCGCCCACCACCAGCTCGTCGCGCCCGTCGCCGTCGAAGTCGCCCGCGGCGAGCGTCTCGCCCCACCCGTCGGTGGATCGCGCCGCCTGCCGCACCCAGCCGGTGCGCTGGGTGATCGGGTACGGGTCGCGCCCCTTCATCCAGTACACCGTCACCCCGCCGCCCCGGCCGCGCCCGGGAGCGCCCACGGCCAGCTCGTCCCGGCCGTCGCCGTCGAAGTCGCCGGCGGCCAGCGACGCCCCGAACCGGTCGCTCGACGGTTCGTGCAGCGACAGTTCCTCGCCGGGCCGCAGCCCGCCGGGGGAGCCGTGGTAGAGCCGCACCACCCCGTTCCCGTCCGCGCCGGGCACCCGGTCGCCGAGGAACTCGTCCGATACCCCCACCGCCAGGTCGGCGCACCGGTCGCCGTCGAAGTGGCCCACGGCCAGCGACGCGCCGAACGCGTCACCCGGCTCGGGCTCGTCCTGGGCCAGCCGCTGTTCGCGTCCCGACCCGTACAGGATGGTCACGGAACCCGCCCGCCGGTCGTCGTACGGGGCGGCCACGGCCAGGTCCGGACGGCCGTCGCCGTCGAAGTCGGAGGGGGCGCCGGAACACGCCGGGAGCGACGCTCCCGTACCGGTGACGAGGGGCAGAATCAGGCACGCGGAGAGCAGAACATTCACACCTCAAGTCATGTCGCGCCCAGCCGAACCCGGATTGAACGCCCCGGGAACGTGCCAGGATAGGCACGTGGACATCGACCTCGCTGATCTTGACTTCTGGCGCAGGCCGCTCAAGGAGCGGCACGAGGCGTTCGCCCGGCTCCGGCAGCTGGACCATCCGGTGTTCTTCCCGGAGAAGAAGGTGCCGTTCCTGCGCTCCGGCGCCGGCTTCTACGCCCTGGTGCGCCACGCCGACGTGGTCGAGGCCAGCCGCAACGCCAAGGTCTTCTCCAGCGAGCCGGCCGTCACCAACCCCGAGCCGCCCGGCTGGGTCAAGCAGGTGTTCGGCGAGTCGATGGTCAACATGGACGACCCGCGACACGCCCGGCTGCGCCGCATCGTGACCCGCTCGTTCAGCCCCAAGATGCTCGCGGGGCTGCAGTCCGACATCGAGTCGGCCTGCGGGCGCATCGTCGACGACGCCGTCGCGCAGGGGCCGCGCGACTTCGTCCAGCAGGTCGCCGCCCGGCTGCCCATCCACGTCATCTGCGACATGCTCGACATCCCGCAAGAGTGGCGCGAACGGGTCCACAAGCACGTCGACATCTCCACCGCCTACACCGGCATCCGGCCCAGCCTGGCCCGCACCGTCCAGATGGCCGGGCAGAACATGCTGGCCCTGCTCGCCCTCCAGCGCATGGTGATCAAGCTGGGCCACGAACGCGCCGCCGACCCCAAGGGCGACCTGGTCTCCCTCCTGGTCACCGCCAACCCCGACGGCGAGAAGCTCACCTACCGCGAGCTCGGCTCGTTCTTCGCGCTGCTGCTGGTCGCCGGCAACGAGACCGCGCGCAACACCATGGCCCACGGCATCAAGCTGCTCACCGACAACCCGGCGCAGCGCGAGCTGCTCATGAGCGACTTCGACGCGCACATCGGCAACACCATCGAGGAGATGGTCCGCCACGTCTCGCCGATCATGCAGTTCCGGCGCACGCTCACGCAGGACTACTCGCTGCGCGGGCTGGAGCTGAAGAAGGGCGACAAGGTCGTGCTCTTCTACGGCTCGGCCAACCGCGACGAGTCCGTCTTCCCCGACCCCGACCGGTTCGACATCACCCGCGACACCAAGCCGCACGTCGGCTTCGGCGGCCCCGGCCCCCACTTCTGCCTCGGCGCCAACCTGGCCAGGCAGGAGCTGCGCACCATGTTCAGGACGCTGCTGACGAGGCTGCCCGGCATCCGCACCGTCGGCGAGCCGGAGCTGCTGGAGTCCAACTTCGACAACAGCGTCCGCAGTCAGGCCTTCACCTTCTGAGGGTCGAGCACGTTCTCCCTGACGGCGACGGCCGTCACCAGCGCCGCCACCCCCATCATCACCGCGCTGACCAGCATCGCCCGGCGGAACCCCGCGTCGAACACCGCCGGGTTCCGGAAGGCGTTCCCGACCAGCCCCACCAGGGGCGGCACCGCGGCCACCGCGAGCAGCCCGCCGGTGCGCGCCACCGCGTTGTTGATCCCGCTCGCGGTGCCCGCGTGACGGTCGTCGGCGGTGGCCAGCACGGTCGCGGTCAGCGGCGCCACCGCCGCCGACAGCCCCAGCCCGAACACGGTGACCGCCGGAAGCACGACCAGCGCGTACGACACGCCGGAGCCGATCGTGCTCATGAGCACGAACCCCACGCCTGCCAGCAGGATCCCGCCCGTCATCGGCCAGCGCGGCCCGTACCGCTTGGCCAGTTCGCCGGCGCGCGGCGACAGCAGCAGCATCAGCACCGTGACCGGCAGCAGCGCCGAGGCCGCCGCCAGCGGCGAGAACCCCGACACCACCTGCAACTGCACGGCCAGCAGGAAGAACACCACGCCCATCGCCCCGTACATGACGAGCGTGACCGCGTTCACCGCCGAGAACACCCGGTCGGCGAACAGGCCGACCGGCACCAGCGCGTCCGGCGACCGGCGCCACTCCAGCACCACGAACGCCGCTCCCAGCAGCACGCCCGCGACCAGCGGCACCGGCGCGTCCAGCTCGATCAGCCCGTACGTGATCCCGGCCAGCGACAGCGCCGCCAGCACCGACCCCAGCACGTCGAAACGGCCCGCCGCCTGCTCGTCCCTGCTCTCCGGCACGTGCCGGGCCGCCACCAGCAGCGCCGGCGCCGCGAGCGGCAGGTTGATCAGGAACGCCCACCGCCAGCCGGCCGTCTGCACCATCGCCCCGCCCAGCAGCGGCCCCACCGCGCTCGCCACCCCGCCCAGCCCCGACCAGACGCCGATCGCCCGCGGCCGGTCCGCCTTGGAGAACGACGCCTGGATGATCGCCAGCGAGCCCGGCGTGAGCAGCGCCCCACCCACCCCCTGCAGGGCGCGGGCCGCGATGAGGAACTCGATCGTCGGCGCCGCCGCGCACAACGCCGACGCCAGCGCGAACCAGACCATCCCGATCAGGAACACCCGGCGCCTGCCGAACCGGTCGCCCAGTGAGCCGCCCAGCAGGATCAGACCGGCGAGCGTGAGCGTGTAGGCGTTCACCGTCCACTGCAGGCCCGCCATGCCGGCCCCCAGCTCGGCGCCGAGGAAGGGCAGCGCCACGTTGACCACCGTGCTGTCGAGCATCGCCAGCCCCGACCCCAGCACGGTCGCCGCCAGCACCCACCGGCCACGCGCCGATCGGAGCTCGATGTGCCCGTCGTCCATTGCGAACCTCCCCAGGCAGCAGCACAGCCGGCGGCCTCAGGCATTCCCCGCAGCTCAACCCCGGGCACCAGGATCACGGGCGGCGTCCCTCGCGCATACGTCTCAGAGCCGGGCCGCCACTTTCGCGCAGGCGCGGCGGTATGCGGCTGAGAGCTGGGCCGCGACCTCGCGCAGGGGGGGCGAAGGCGGCATGCGGCTCAAAGCCGGGCCGCCGCCTCGCGGAGGCGGCTAGCGGCTCAGAGCTGGGCCGCGACCTCGCGCAGGCGCGCGGAGGCGTCGCCGGAAATCGGGTCGCCGTGCCCGACGCAGACCAGGCCCAGGTCCAGGTCGGCCAGCCGACGGAAGGACGCGGCCGTCCTGGCCCGATCGGCGTTGAACACGCCCAGGATGACCTGCCCGTTCACGTTCGCGACGGTGTCGCCGGCGAACAGCAGCCGGTGCGCCGGCAGGTGCAGCGCGATGCTGCCGTCGGTGTGTCCCGGAATGGGGATCACCTCGGCGCCGCCCCCGAAGTCGATCACCTCGCCGCCCTCCAGCTCCCGGTCCACCCGGGCCGCGGGCACGGGAGGCATCGGAGGCAGGCTGTCGTAGATCTCCCGCTCCCACTCGGGCATGTCCGCCCGCTCCGGCGTCTGCTGCGCGGCCTCTCCCCGCACCACCGGCGCGTCGGCCCGGTGGACCATGACGGTGGCATCAGCCGCGATCTCCGCCAGCGCGCCGTGGTGGTCGTCGTGCCCGTGCGTCACGATCACGTGCCGCAGGTCGGCGAGGGTGAAGCCGAGGGAGCGGATCGCGCCTTCGACGTCCTTGCCCGACCCCGCCACGCCGGTGTCGATCAGGGTCAGCGCGTCGCGCTCGTGCCACAGGTAGGCGTTGCCGACGGGGAAGCGGAGGAGACGCAACTGAGGGGTCAACTCGATCAGTTCCATGCGGGCAACGTACGTCCGCCTCTCCGGTCCCGAGAGCTTCTTCACTAACGGCGATCCATTCCCTATCACTCCCTGGGATAGGGTAGGTTGAGGAAGTATATGGAACGATATACCGTCGAGCAGGTGGCCAACCTGCTCGACCTGCACGTCAAGACCGTCCGCGCGTACGTCCGTGACGGCCGGTTGAAGGCCGTAAAGATCGGCAAGCAGTATCGGATCGCCCGCGAAGACCTTGAGGCGTTCACCGGCCTGCCGATCGCCCCACCCCCTGCCGGTCGGCACGCCGAGGCGTCGGCCATCGTCAACATCGACGGCATCGACCGTGCCGAGATGGACCGGGTCAGCACCATGCTCCTGGCCTCGCTCGGCGGCCGGCCCACCGGCGTCCGCGCCGAATGCGTGTACGACGAGGAACGCGGCCGGCTGAAAGTCGTCGTCCTGGGCGACCTCGAGGCGACCGCCCAGGTCCTCCGGCTGATCGACGCCCTGGTCAAGCAGTAGCCCCGACCGACCGGCGTCACGACCGGCCCAGCCCACCAGGCGCATCCGCCCAGGTGTTCCGGCTGGTCGACGCCTTGGTCAAGCAGTAGACCATGACCCGCAGGCATCATGACCGGCCGAGTCCGTTCGCCCAGGTGCTTCGGCTGGTCAATGCCTGGTCAAGCAGTAGACCCGACCGGCCTGCGCCATGACCGGCCCAGCCCACCAGACGCACTACTGACCCGCCCGCCAGGCCACCGACCCGTCCGTTAGTCGCATTACAGCCCCGTCCGTTAGCCGCATCACCGACCCGCCCGTTGGGCGCATGACCTGCCCGGCCCGTGACCGGCCGTGACCTACTCCTGGAGATCCCACATGCCTGACCATCCCGCCCCCGCCACCCCGATGCCCGGTGTCCTGCTGTGTGAGGCGGACGGCCCGCCGGTGCGGACGGAGCGCGACGCCCTCGACCTGATCGGCGACGCCTGGTATCACCGCGCGCACTTCGTGGCCATCCCCGCAGGCAGGCTGCACGAGGATTTCTGGCGTCTCAGCACCCGCGTCGCCGGCGAGATCATCCAGAAGTTCGCCAACTACCGCATCAAGGTCGCCGTCATCGGCGACATCTCCGAATACGTGGCCTCCAGCGGTGCCCTCAGGGACTGGGTACGCGAAGCCAACCGAGGCGACGAGCTCTGGTTCCTCCCCGACCTGGAAGCCCTTCGCGCCCGGCTTACCGACGAGCCCGCGGCTACGAACCTGTAGGGACGCCCTGGTGCGTACCGGCGGCTGCGGACGCCGGGTCTGGCCTTACTGGGCTCACCGGCCTTACTGGGCTCACCGGCCTTACTGGGCTCAGCAGGCTCAGCGGGCTCACCGGGCTCGTCAGGCCCACCGCCGACCCTCAGGGGTTCTCCGCAACTGGCCCGGCGAAGACGTCCCGTAGGCGTACTCAACGGCGTTGAACACTACGGCAGGCGGGTCGCCGCGGCGGCGGACAGGACATAGGTGACGCCGGTCAGCCGTTCGGAGCCGCCAGAGGTGAGCGGCCGTGGCGGTGTCGTGGATGGCGCGCTCGCGAGTACGGGGAGTCGGCTCGCCGCGCAGTTGCAGCGGCCCGTCCGGAACGATGTAGCTGCCGCCGGGCAGATCGGGCACGGTCGCCGCGTACAGGGAGGTCTTCGCGCCCTCCAGAGTGGGCAAGAAGGCGACGCGGACCAGCAGGCGCGTACGAGTCGCATGCAGCCGTTCTCTGCTGCCGTCGGCGCCTCCGGTGAGCACGTTGGTGCGGGTCAGCCCGGGCGCCACGGCCATGCTGCGCAGCTTCAGCCGGGCGGCGTCGGCCCGGCGCTGCAGTTCGACGGCGAAGTAGAGGTTGGCCCGCTTGGACTGCACATAGGCGAACGCCGTGCGGTAGCGGCGTTCGGCGTTGAGGTTGTCCAGGTCGAAGCGGGCGAAGCGTTGCCCCTCACTGCTGACGGTGACCACCCGTGGATCGGGTGCGGCGAGCAGGTGCGGCAGAAGCACGCCGCTCCAGTCGGCCAGCAGGATGTCGACCCCCGATCTCGCCGAGCGAACCGTCATGATGCGGACGTCGAGGACGGCATCGGTCATGGTGTGGGCCGACATACTCCAACTCATCGCCGTGCTCACTCGGATCGAGGCCGCGAGCACAGCAAGCATGGCCGGTCGGAGTAAGGACTGCACCCTCCAGTGGTGGCCTGCCGGGAACGGTGCCGCGTGTGCCGGAGGCAAGCGGTGGCCTGCCGGAACAGCGCCGCATGCAAGCGATGGCCGTCCGGGGGACGGCGCTCCATGTGCCGGAGGCAAGCGATGGTCTGTCGGGGACGGCGCTGCATGTGCCGGAGGCAAGCGGTGGCCTGCCGGAACAGCGCTGCATGTAAGCGGTGGCCGTCCGGGGGACGGTGCCGCATGCGCCCGGAGAGGCGGCGATCGCACGGTCATGGCCCAGTGGTCGTCTTCCCTGGCGGGGGACGGCCGACCTCCTCAATGTGGCCGAGAGCTATCCGGGTGAGGTTGCGGAGGGACGTGGAGCCGGGACGGAAGTAGTCGCTGTGGCCGGCCTCGCCCGCGTCGAACAGCCGGGCGCCGTAGGCGGGGTCCGTCGGGTCCTGGCCGAAGCCCAGGGGGCCCAGCTTGGTCTTCGGGACGAACCTCATCCAGTCGTCCGAGCCCAGGCCGGCCCAGACCCGCGCGGGGCTGAACGTGGCGGCCGGGAACTCCACGCCGGGGCTGGCGACGAGGGCCAGATCCGCGATCGGGAGGCCGGAGGCGGCGGCTTCGGCGCAGACCACCGAGCCGTAGCTGTGGCACAGGAGCGCGATCGGGGCCGCGGTCCGGCGGCGGAGGTCGGTGACCATGCCGCGGAGCGCCTGCGCGCCCTCACCGGCCGCGGAGTCGGTCATGACCTTCAGGCTCCAGGTCGGTGGGGAGTCGTATCCCAGCCAGGCGACGACCGCCAGGCGCGTGCCCGGTGACTGGTCGGCCGCCTCGGCCAGGAGGGCGCGGGCCGAGCCGCCCGGCCGGTGGCTGCCGGTGTCGAAGGTCTCCGCCGTGATGTCGGCGCCCGGTACGATGACCGCCACCCGGTCGGCCGTGGCCACATCGCCGTAGACCCGGACCAGCCGTCCGCTGGTCTGGGCGGGTGGGGCCAGCAGCGCGCCGAGCGCCAGCATGCCGAGGATCCCGTGCCTGAATCGCATGGCGTCGAAGGTACGGATCCGGACCCGGATTCCGCGTCACCGCACGGGCTGATCTTGCGGGTAGTACCGGAGTCGGATCACGACGCCGGAAGGATGACCGGCCGGCCCCCGCGTCAGGGGTGGGGCCCGCCACCTTCGGGACGCCAGCGGGTGTGGCGGTGCTTGGCCTCCGGGGGAGTCAGCGGGTGTGGCGGTGCTTGGCCTCCGTGGGAGTCAGCGGGTGTAGCGGTGCTTGGCCCCCGGGGGGAAGTAGTCAGGGTCGCCGGTCTGCCGCAGCCGGATCACCGGCGTCTGGCGCGCCTCCGGCACGTAGTGGGCGAACTCGCTGTTGAGCCGCCGCAACTGGGACAGGATCGACGCGCCCACGGCCTCGGCCGTGCCGTCTGACGGCTTCTCGCCGGGGGCCAGCTCCACCGTCACCGTCAGGTGCCGGTCGCGCCGCTCGTCCTCCGCCACCTCCATCACGAACTTGCCCGTCACCAGCCCGGCCACCTCCGGCTGCTCCAGCCCCACGGAGATGTTCTCGGGGTACACGTTCGCCCCGTAGTACGACACGGTGAAGCGGCTGCGCCCGAAGACGTACGCGAAGGGCCGTTCGGGGCCGGGCGCCGACGGCTCCAGTCCGTGGTCGCGGACGAATGCCAGCATCCGCTCGTACGGGATCAGGCCGCCGTCGTCGGCGATGTGGTAGCGGATCAGCGGGATGCCGTTGTCGCCGGAGAACAGCAGGGTCCCCTCGTGCTCCTCGAAGAAGCGCGCCCCCGGGTCGTACTGGACCAGCGTGGGCAGCCGCGACTCGCCGAACAGCTCACGCGCGACCGTCGGCCGCTCCGCCAGGAAGCGGCGGATCTCCACCGACAACGGGGTCTCGTTGCCGAGCACGCCCGCGTCGGCCGTCCCGTACAGGGAGGCGATCCCGCGCACCGGATCGGCGATGCCGGCGCGGGAGGCCACCAGCGTGCGCCACTCCTCGCTGAAGACCTCGCCGGCGGTGACCAGCTTGACCTGCCAGCGGGACCAGGGCAGCCCGGCGTCGATCACGTCCTTGAGGAAGGGCGGGTAGCCGAGCAGCACCACCTGGTCGAAGTGCGGCGCCAGCTCGGGCACCACCCGCAGGATCTCCCGCTTGTCGCCGCCCGGCGCCACCACCGTCACCGGGTAGCCGAGCTCGGCCAGCCGGCGGCAGCAGGCGAGCGTGAACAGCCCGCCCACCCAGGTGCCGAGCGCGAAGCAGACCACCGCCAGCGTGCGCCGCTCGTGGGCGGCGAAGGAGTCGCGGAACACCTCCTCGAAGCGGGCCGCGACGGCGTGCTCGTCGGCGGCGGTGCGCGGCCAGAACGCGGGCTCACCCGTCGATCCGGACGACACCGCGACGATGTCACCGATCACCCCATGACGGCACAGGTCAGGGAGCGGGTGGCGTCGCGTGTACGTGTCCTTGCTCGTCATCGGCAAGCCCACAAAATCCTGAAATGTCCGGATCTGGGCGGGGTCGATGTCGTGCTCCGCCAGGAACGCCCGGTACGCGGGCACCGTCTCCACCACGTCATGGAACAGCTTGACCAGGTCCATCAGCCGACTGTACGACCGGAACCCCGGCCCGTCACTCGCCCGGCCGCACGAGCCCGGTCTCGTAGGCGTACACGATCGCCTGAGCGCGGTCGCGCAGCCCCAGCTTCATCAGCACCCGCCCGACGTGCGTCTTGACCGTCTGCTCGGCCAGCACCAGCTTCCGCGCGATCTCCTGGTTGGACAGCGCCTGGGCGACCAGCGTGAGCACCTCGCTCTCGCGCTCGGTCAGCAGGCTCAGCCGGACGGCCGAAGGCGCGGGCCGCGGCCCCAGCCGGGCGAACTCGTGGATGAGCCGCCTGGTCACGCCCGGTGAGATGAGCGCGTCGCCGGCCGCCACCACCCGGACGGCCTCGGCGAGCTGGGCGGCCGAGGCGTCCTTCAGCAGGAACCCGCTGGCGCCGGCCCGCAGCGCCTCGTAGACGTAGTCGTCGAGGTCGAACGTGGTCAGGATGAGCACCTTGGACCGCGAGCCGGGCGAGCACAGCCGCCGGGTGGCCTCCAGCCCGTCCATCACCGGCATCCGCACGTCCATCAGCACCACGTCGGGCGCCAGCTCGGCGGCCCGCTCGATCGCCTCCCGCCCGTCGGCCGCCTCGCCCACGACCACGATGTCGGGCTGGGAGCTCAGGAACACGGTGAAGCCCGTGCGCACCATGCCCTGGTCGTCGGCGATCAGAACCCGTATCACCCTGAACCCCGTCCGGTCGGCAGCACCGCGGTCACCTGGAAGCCTCCCACCGGGACCGGCCCCGCCTCCAGTGTGCCGCCGAGCAGCGCCGCCCGCTCGCGCATGCCGACGAGCCCGTGACCGGCGCCCGGCGAGTGGGCGGGGGAGGAGCCGGGGCCGTTGGTGATGTGCAGGCGCACGCCGTGGTCGTCGCGGCCGATGTCGAGCACGACGGTCGCGCCGGGGGCGTGGCGCATCGCGTTGCTCAGCGACTCCTGCACTATCCGGTAGGCGGACATGCCCACCGCCTGGGGCACCCCCTCCAGCGACTCGGGCCGCCTGACCAGCACGGACAGCCCGGCCGCCCGCGCGTTGGCCACCAGGTCGTCCACCTGCTCCAGGCCGGGCTGCGGGGCGGTGTCGGTGCGGCCCTCCTCGTCGCGCAGCACGCCGAGCACCTGCCGGAGCTGGGCGATCGCCTCCAGCGACAGCGCGCGGATGCCGGCCAGCCCCGCCTCCAGCTGGGCCGGGTCGCCCGCCGCCTTGAGCGGCACCGCCTCGGCCTGGATCGCGATCACCGACATGTGGTGGGCCACCACGTCGTGCAGCTCGCGGGCGATGCGGGCGCGCTCCTCCAGCACGGCCTGCGCGCCCATGGCCTCCTGGCTGCGCCGCTCCTCCAGGGCGAGCCGCTCGGTGGCGCTGCGCCGCACCCGGACGTTGTAGCCGAGGAGCATGACGGCGCCCACGATGACCGACCCGAGCGGCATGCCGTTGGGGAAGGCGATCCACATCACCAGCACGCTGATCACCCAGGCGGCGCCGGTGATCCGCCGATCGCAGCGCACCGCCACCGAGTAGGCCACGAGCAGGTAGGAGAGCACCATCTCCGGGGTGTAGGGGTTGTCCTCGTAGTCGATGCCCAGCTCGAAGGAGACCCAGAGCCCGGCGGGCAGCAGGGCCAGCGAGGCGCGCCAGGCCGCCAGCGGCCTGCGGTCGCGCAGCACGAGCGGCACCGCGACCCCCAGCGCGGCCAGATAGGCGACGGCCAGGCGTCCGTCATGCTGGAGGACCCGGTCGTAGGTGGTCAGGAACAGGACGAGGGCCAGCAGCGCGTCGGCCGTCCGCACCAGGTCGAGCGTGCGGAACGGCAGCAGCCCGAGCCAACGCGGCACCGGCATGGCCAGCCGGCGGGACCGGGGCGTGGGCGGGTCGGCCTCGCCCTTGTAGAGCACGAGAGGGATGGGGCGCAGCACGGCCGAGAACACGGTTGAAGACTACGAGCCGGGTGCGCGCCGCGCGTCGCACCCAGGTCTGATCCGCTCTCACCCTTAGGTATCGCTTACATGATTACGCTCGCTCTGAGCGAACATCGGCAAGCAAGGGAACATTACGAGGCTCCGATGAATTGAGTCGATATAACTCAATCCTTTGGAGTTCGCATGAGTGAGAGCTTGATCCTGCCGGTTCTGCCGCTGGACGACGCCGTCGTGCTGCCGGGCATGGTGGTTCCCCTGGACCTGTCCGACTCCGAGGTGCGCGCCGCGATCGACGCGGCCCAGGCATCCGGTGGCAACAAGCCCCAGGTGCTCCTCGTTCCCCGCATCGACGGCCGCTACGGCGCCGTCGGCGTGCGCGCCGTCGTCGAGCAGGTCGGGCGGCTGCCCGGCGGCGAGCCCGCCGCCGTGGTCCGCGGCGTCGACCGGGTGCGCATGGGCGCCGGCACGACCGGCCCCGGCGCGGCGCTGTGGGTGGAGGCCGTGACCGTGGACGCGGTCCCCGCCGGTGAGCGCGCCACCGAGCTGGCCAAGGAGTACAAGGCCCTGGCCACCACCATCCTGCAGAAGCGCGGCGCCTGGCAGGTGGTCGACCAGGTCAACCAGATCGACGACCCCTCGGTGCTGGCCGACAGCTCCGGCTACACCCCGTGGCTGTCCACCGCCCAGAAGGTGGAGCTGCTGGAGGCCGGCGATCCCGCCGACCGGCTGGCCAAGCTGGTCGAATGGTCCCGCGAGCACCTGGCCGAGCTGGACGTGGCCGAGACGATCCGCAAGGACGTCCAGGAGGGCATGGAGAAGCAGCAGCGCGAGTTCCTGCTGCGCCAGCAGCTCGCCGCCATCCGCAAGGAGCTGAAGGAGCTCAACGGCGACTCGGCCGAGACCGAGGAGGAGGACTACCGCGCCCGCGTCGAGGCGGCCGACCTGCCCGGGAAGGTGCGCGAGGCCGCACTCAAGGAGGTCGACAAGCTGGAGCGGACCTCCGACCAGTCCCCGGAGACCGGCTGGATCCGCACCTGGCTCGACACGGTCCTCGACCTGCCGTGGAACGTGCGTACCGAGGACAACTACGACATCGTCGGCGCCCGCGAGGTGCTGGACGCCGACCACACGGGCCTGTCCGACGTGAAGGACCGCATCATCGAGCACCTGGCCGTCCGCAAGCGCCGCCAGGAGAAGGGGCTCGGCGTGGTGGGCGGCCGGCGCAGCGGCGCCGTGCTCGCCCTGGCCGGCCCTCCCGGCGTCGGCAAGACCTCGCTCGGCGAGTCGGTCGCCCGCGCCATGGGCCGCAAGTTCGTCCGCGTCGCGCTCGGCGGCGTCCGCGACGAGGCGGAGATCCGCGGCCACCGGCGCACCTACGTGGGCGCGCTGCCCGGCCGCATCGTCCGCGCCGTCCGCGAGGCCGGCTCGATGAACCCGGTCGTGCTGCTCGACGAGGTCGACAAGGTCGGCGCCGACTACCGCGGCGACCCGACGGCCGCGCTGCTGGAGGTGCTCGACCCGGCGCAGAACCACACGTTCCGCGACCACTACCTGGAGGTCGAGCTCGACCTGAGCGACGTGCTCTTCCTGGCCACGGCCAACGTCCTGGAGGCGATCCCCGGCCCGCTGCTCGACCGGATGGAGGTCGTCACGCTCGACGGCTACACCGAGGACGAGAAGGTCGCCATCGCCCGCGACCACCTGGTGCCCCGCCAGCTCGGGCTGGCCGGCCTGACGGCCGAGGAGGTCACCGTCGAGGACGAGGCGCTGCGCAGGCTGGCCACCGAGTACACCCGCGAGGCCGGCGTCCGCTCCCTGGAGCGGACGGTCGCCCGCATCCTGCGCAAGGTCGCGGCCGGCGACGAGCTCCCTGTCACGGTCGGCGCCGACGGCCTGACCGCCTATCTGGGCAGGCCCAGGTTCGTGCCGGAGTCGTCGCTGCCGGAGAACGCCCAGCGGACCTCGGTGCCGGGCGTGGCCACCGGCCTGGCGGTCACCGGCGCGGGCGGCGACGTGCTCTACGTGGAGGCGTCGCTGGCCGACCCGGAGACCGGCGAGACCGGCCTGACCCTGACCGGCCAGCTCGGCGACGTGATGAAGGAGTCGGCCAGGATCGCGATGTCCTACCTGCGCTCCCACGGCGCGGAGCTGGAGCTGCCCGTCACCGCGCTGAAGGACCGCTCGGTGCACGTCCACTTCCCGGCGGGCGCCGTGCCCAAGGACGGCCCGTCGGCGGGCGTGACGCTGACGACCGCGCTGGCCTCGCTGCTGTCGGGCCGGCAGGTCCGCGGGGACGTGGCGATGACCGGCGAGATCTCGCTCACCGGCCGGGTGCTGCCGATCGGCGGCGTCAAGCAGAAGCTGCTGGCGGCGCACCGGGCGGGCATCTCCACGGTGCTCATCCCGGCGCGCAACGAGCCGGACCTGGACGACGTGCCCCAGGAGGTCCGCGACGAGCTGACCATCCACGCGGTCAGCGACGTGCGCGAGGTCCTGGACATCGCGCTCGTCCCGGCTCAGGTGGCCGGCAGCGTCGCCGCCTGATCCCGTACGAGGACGCCCCGCTCCGGCGGGGCGTCTTCCGTATGGGGAGGTCTCAAGGGAGGGAGGCGGTGAACTCCAGCACGCTCTCGTTCACCTCGGACGCGAAGTGGCCGGAGATCGAGTGCGTCGCCTCCGGCCACAGCTCGGCGCGCACGCCGGGGATGAGGTCGCGCGCCCGCCGGATCGCCAGGGCCGGGTCGTGGATGACGCTGCGCCCGGCCACCAGCACCAGCGCGGGCACCGTGATGGAGCGCAGCTGCTCGTCGGTGAAGCGCGCGGGAGGCGGGAGCGCGGGCCGGTAGTGCGCCATCGTGGCGGAGATGAGCCGGGCCACGGGGTCGTCCGGCGCGATCTCGCCGCCGGTGCCGTCGATCCACCTGAGAAAGCGCGGCCGCGCCCAGCGCGAGACGAACGGCAGCATGACCGGGATCGTCCGCAGGATCAGCCCGGCCGGTATCGGGGCCAGCGTGTTGGCCGGGTCGATCAGGCTGATCGAGGCCACGCGGCGCGGATCCCGCACGGCCTGGTTGCACGCCAGCCAGCCGCCGATCGACATGCCGACCAGGTGGGCGGCGCCGATCCCGAGCCCGTCGAGCGCGGCCGAAAGCCAGGCGGCCTGGTCGCCGGCGTCCTTGATCGGCGCGGTCTGCTCGCTGCGGCCGCCCTCGCCGAGCAGGTCGAGCACGTACACGGGGCGGGCCGCGGCCAGCCCGGGGAGGTTCGGCAGCCACATGACGCCGGTCGCCGACTTGCCGTGCAGCAGCACCAGCGGCGTGCCGCCGCCCTCGCCGAACCGGTACGCGCGCACCCGCCCGAACGGCGTCGCCACGTCATGCGTCCCGGCCGGTGACGGCAGCGCGGCCAGCGTCTCGTCATAGACCTTCTCGTACGCCGCCCGCGCGGCGGGCGTGGCGAAGCGGCCGATCTCCGGCATCTCACCCTCCTTTGCCATACGATCATATTGCGTTCTTTGTCGTACGATCATATGGCGAAAATCGGGAAGGCGGGCGGATGCCGAAGAAGGTCGACCACGAGCAGCGGCGCGAGCAGATCACCGAGGCGCTGTGGGGCATCGCCGCCTCGCGCGGCCTGGAGGCGGTCAGCATGCGCGAGGTGGCGGCGGCGGCGGGCATGTCCATCGGGCTGGTCCAGCACTACTTCGCGAGCAAGGACGAGATGCTCCTGTACGCGACCGCCCGCCTGCGCGATCAGCTGAGGGAACGCCTCGGGCGCAGCCTGGCGGGGATGGAGTCCGCCACGCCCCGCGACCTGGTGCGCGCCCTGCTCCTGGCGATGCTGCCGCTGGACGCCGAGGCCCGGACGGCGACGCTGGTCGGGGTGGCGGTCTTCTTCCGCGCGCTCAACGACGAGACCATGGCCGTCCGCTACCGGGAGGGCCGCGCCCTGCTGTCCGCGGCGGTGGCCGAGCGCCTGCAAGGGCTCGCCGCCGATCCCGCGATGGCCGCGGACGCCCTCCTGGCGCTGACCGACGGGCTGGCCTCCGACCTGCTGCTCGGTCACCTCACGGCGGATCGCGCGATACGCATCCTCGATCGGCAGATCTCCCAAATGACCGAATCATCCGCTCATTTGACCGAATGATTCGGTCATGCTTCCATGGTTCCATGCTGTACGGGACGCCCGAGCTGGAGCCGGCCGACAAGGCCGTGCTGGTGGAGATCGAGGAGATGCGTCGCGATCTCAAATACCGGCTGGCCGAGACCCACCGCTGGGACGGCCAGTTGCGCCGCCAGCTGCGGGCGAGGGCGATCCAGGGCTCCAACTCGATCGAGGGCTACCACGCCAGCGTCGAGGACATCGAGTCGATCATGGAGGGGGAGGAGCCGCTGGAGGCGTCCGACCGGGTCACCCGGGAGATCGCCGGCTACCAGCAGGCGCTCACCTATGTCCGGCTCCTGGCCGAGGCCCCGGCGTTCCGCTATGACCAGGGCCTGCTCAACGCGCTCAACTTCATGATGATCGGCCACCACAGGCAGAAGGGGCCGGGCGTCGTCCGGCCTGGCGGCATCTACATCCGCGACTCGGAGACGGGCGGGGTCGTCTACGAGGGTCCCGAGGCCGAGCTGGTGCCCGGCCTCCTCGACGAGCTGATCGCCTGGCTCAACCACGGTGACCTCGGCGCGCCCAGTTACGTGCGTGCCGCCATGGCGCATCTCAACCTCGTCAAGATCCATCCCTGGCGCGACGGCAACGGCCGGATGTCCAGGGCGCTGCAGACCCTGGTCCTCGGGCGCGACCGGATCACGACGCCCGAGTTCTGCTCGATCGAGGAGTGGCTCGGCCAGCAGCGCACCACCCTCCACTACTACGAGATGCTCGGCCGGGTCGGCGGGCGGCAGTGGGGGCCGCACGGCGACACGCTGCCCTGGGTCAGGTTCTGCCTGCGCTGCCACCACATGCAGGCCCAGCGCGTCCGTCAGCGGCTCACCCAGGCAGGGGAGATCTGGATGCTGCTCGAAGAGCGGGTCGACGCCGACGGGCTCAACACCCGCTCCGTGTCCGCGCTCTACGAGGTGTTCGTCAACCGCAGGCTGCGCCGGAGCCGCTACCAGGCCGACGAGGGGCTCAGCCAGGGTCAGGCCGCCCGCGACCTGCGGGAGCTGGCCGCGAAGGGCTGGCTCCAGCCGTACGGGGAGACCAAGGGACGCTTCTACGAGCCGGGCCCGCGCATGCGCGCGATCAAGGCCGACTTCGCCCGGCGGGCCGAGCCGCTCCGCGACCCCTACCGAGTGAGCGACGTCACCCCCTGAGTCAGGAATAGCCGCGCCGCGGGGCGTCGTTGGCATGAGCATGACCGAGGGACACGCGCATCGCCGATCCGGCCGGTGTTGTCGCCTGCGCATGGGGCGGATGACCGCCCGCCAGGCCCGATAACCGCCCGCCCTCCCTCGAAGGTCTTCCCGTGATCATGCCCTGTTACGTGCTGCGCCGGCTGAGCCATCTGCCGTTCCATCCGGGTTCGCGATAGAGCGACCGGCTCTCGTACGGGATCGTTTCCAGCTCCGCGGCCATGGGCCGCCTTTCAGCCATGGGGAAGTGTCGTGATCGAGGTTTCCGGCCTGCGCAAGGCGTACGGCCGCACCGTCGCGCTGGACGGCGTGGACCTGAGCGTGCGCGAAGGCGAGGTCTACGGCGTGGTGGGGCGCAGCGGCGCCGGCAAGAGCACGCTGCTGCGCTGCGTCAACCTGCTGGAACGACCCGACTCCGGCACGGTGAGGGTGGCCGGCCAGGAGCTCACCGGGCTCGGCGGCCGTGACCTCAACCGCGCCCGCCGCCGCATCGGCATGATCCACCAGCATTTCGCGCTGCTCTCCTCGCGGACCGTGGCGGGCAACGTGGCCTTCCCGCTGGAGGTCATGGGCGTGCCCAGGGCGGAGCGCCGCCGCCGCGTCGCCGAGCTGCTGGAACTGGTGGGGCTGAACGGGCGCGAGCGCGACCACCCGCACCAGCTCTCCGGCGGGCAGAAGCAGCGCGTCGGCATCGCCAGGGCGCTCGCCGGCAAGCCGGCCGTGCTGCTGTCGGACGAGGCCACCTCCGCGCTCGACCCTGCCACCACCCAGTCGATCCTGGACCTGCTGAAGCGGCTCAACACGGAGCTGGGCCTGACGATCCTGCTCATCACGCACGAGATGGACGTCATCAAGAGCGTCTGCGACTCGGCCGCCATCATGTCCGGCGGGCGCGTCGAGGAGTCGGGCGCCGTCGCCGACCTCATCAGGACCCCCGGCTCGCGCCTCACCCGGGAGATCTTCCCGCTGCCCGGTCCCGCGCCCGCGGGCTCGGTGACGCTCACCTTCACCGGCGACCCGCAGCGGCCGCTGGTGTCGGAGGTGGTGCGCAAGTTCGACGTGGACGTGAGCATCCTGGGCGGCGCGATCGAGGAGATCGCCGGCGGCTCGGCCGGCCGGCTGCGGGTCGCGCTCACCGGTGACGAGGCTCCGGCCGCGCTCGACTATCTCCGCGAGAGCGGGCTGCTGGTGGAGGTGTCATGACCTGGGAAGAGATGGCGCCCCTGCTGGTGGAGGCCACCGTCGAGACCGCGATCATGGTCGGCTGGTCGGCGCTGCTGACCGTGCTGCTCGGGCTGCCGCTGGGCGTGGCGCTGGTGGTGTTCGACCGCGGCGGGCTGCGGCCGCTGCCCGCTCTGAGGTCCGTGCTCGGGATGGTCGTGAACGTGGGCCGGTCGCTGCCGTTCATCGTGCTGATGATCGCCATCATCCCGTTCACCCGGCTGGTCGTCGGCACCACCATCGGGACCGCCGCCGTGGTGGTGCCGCTCACCGTCGGCGCCGTGCCGTTCTTCGCCCGGCTGGTGGAGACCTCGCTGCGCGAGGTGGACCGGGACGTGATCCAGGCCGCGCAGGCGATGGGGGCGGGCCGCGCCACCGTCGTGGCCAAGGTGCTGCTGCCCGAGGCGCTGCCGGGGATCGTCGCCGGGATCACGGTGACGGTGGTCGCGCTCATCGGCTACACGGCCATGGCCGGGACCATCGGCGGAGGCGGGCTGGGCGACCTGGCCATCCGGTACGGCTACCAGCGGTTCGAGACCGGCGTGATGGTGGCGACCGTCGTGCTGCTGGTCGTGATCGTGCAACTCATGCAGAGCCTGGGCGACTACGCCGCCCGGCGTCTATCGCACAAGTAAAGGAAAGATCATGAAATTTGGTCGAATAGTGGGTGCTGCCGCGCTGGCTCTGTCGCTCGCCGCATGCGGTGCGTCGCAGTCCGCGACCAGCGAGCCGGACGGCGCGCTCAAGGTCGGCGCCAGCCCGGTGCCGCACGGCGAGATCCTCGCCTACATCGACGAGAACCTCGCCGAGGCCGCCGGCCTGGACCTGGAGATCGTCGAGTTCACCGACTACGTGCAGCCGAACGTCCAGCTCAGCGAGGGCAAGCTGGACGCCAACTTCTTCCAGCACAAGCCGTACCTGGACGACTTCAACGCCTCCAAGGGCACCGACCTGGCCTTCGTCACGCCGGTCCACCTGGAGCCGCTCGGCCTGTACTCCAAGAAGGTGACCGAGCTCGGCGGCCTGGCCGACGGCGCCACCGTGGCCGTGCCGAACGACGCCACCAACCTGGGCCGCGCGCTCAAGCTGCTCGCCGACAACGGCGTGGTGACGCTCAAGGAGGGCGCGGGCACCGCCGCCACCGAGCGCGACGTCACCGGCAACCCGAAGAACCTGAAGTTCGAGCCGCTGGAGGCCGCGCAGCTGCCGCGCTCCCTGGACGACGTGGACGCGGCCGTGATCAACGGCAACTACGCCATGGAGGCCGGACTCAAGCCCGCGTCCGACGCCCTGACCCTGGAGAAGGGCGAGGACAACCCGTACGTGAACGGCCTGGTCGTCGCCGCCGGGCAGGAGCAGGACCCGGACATCGTCACGCTGGGCAAACTGCTCCAGGACCAGAAGGTGAAGGACTTCATCGCGCAGAAGTACGCGGGTTCGGTGACCGCCGCCGGATAAGGCGACGTTAAAGCGGCTTGCAAGCCGGGGGCAATCGGTTCCGCTTATCAATGACCCGACAGCAGAACCGACCTCTTCCCGAGGAGCCCTCAAGTGCGATTCGCAACTCGAATCCTGATCGGCGTCGCGGCCGCCTCCATGGTGGCCGTCGCCGCCCCCGCCGCGGCGAGCGCGACGACGACGACCAGTGCCTCCGCCTCCTACGACAGCTGGGGCCCGTACCACTCCAGTGACCACAACGCCAAGGCCGAGGGTCATGTGAAGGTGGAGAAGAAGACCTACAAGCACTGGTACTGGAAGACCGTCTGGACCCCCAAGAAGGTCTGCAAGTGGCACGACGGGGAAAAGAAGTGCTGGTGGGTGAAGAAGAAGGACAAGAAGCGCGTGTGGGTGTGGAAGCACGTCGACACCTTCGACGTCCACAGCAAGCTCCACAACGACAAGTGGTGGGGCAAGAACAAGTGCGCGTGGGAGACCTTCAAGGTCGTCACCAACGACGGCGACACCTCCTTCGAGCGGTTCAAGAACTGCCACAAGCACCCGAAGCACTTCTCGTTCTCCGGTAAGGACGTCGCTCACATCTACGTGAACGTGAGCCGCGGCGACCACTGGGGCCCGAAGGGCTGGAACTCCGGCTGGCAGGACGTCTACCACGCCGTCTGATCCATGACAGCGAGCCGCGGCCTCGAAGGCGAGGTCGCGGCTTCGCCGTGTGCGGAGGCTGGCTTTTCCCGGCGTGAACAGAATACTGTTCGGTCATGTACCCGGGAGCCATCGCAGCCGTCACCCCCGACAAGCCCGCTGTGATCATGGCGGGCTCCGGTCAGGTCGTCACCTATCGCCGGCTCGACGAGGAGTCGAACCGGCTGGCCCACCTGTTCCGCGCCGCGGGCCTGCGGCCGGGCGACCACATCGCCTTCATGTTGCCCAACCATCCGCTCTTCCTGGCCATCGCCTGGGCCGCGCACCGGTCCGGCCTCTACTACACGGCGATCAGCTCGCGGTTGCAACGCGACGAGCTGGCCTACATCGTCGACAACTGCGGCGCCCGGGTGTTCGTCTCCAGCGCCGCCCTCGCCGAGGTCGCCACCTCCATCACCGCCGACACGCCGGGCGTGGAGCTGCGGCTGATGCTCGACGGCACCGCCGAGGGCTTCCAGTCGTACGAGGAAGCCGTCGCGGCCCATCCGGTCACCCCGATCGACGACGAGGTGCAGGGCACCGACATGCTCTACTCCTCCGGCACCACCGGCAGGCCCAAGGGCGTCAAGCCCGCCCTGGCGCTGGAGCCGCTGACCGAGCCTGGCGCCCTGTTCGGCCTCATCCAGTTCCTGTTCGCGCCGTCGGCCGACAGCGTCTACCTGTCGCCCGCTCCGCTCTACCACGCGGCCCCGCTGCGTTACTGCATGACGTTCCAGCGCATCGGCGCCACCCTCGTGGTCATGGAGCGCTTCGACCCCGAGGAGTACCTGCGGCTGGTCGAGAAGTACCGGGTGACGCACTCGCAGCTGGTGCCGACCATGTTCATCAAGATGCTCAAGCTGCCGGAGGAAACCCGGGCGAGATATGACCTGTCGTCGCTGGAGGCCGCCATCCACGCGGCCGCGCCCTGCCCGATCCCGGTCAAGGAGAAGATGATCGAGTGGTGGGGCCCGATCATCCACGAGTACTACGCGGGCACCGAGGGCAACGGCTTCCTGTACGTCGGATCGAAGGACTGGCTGGAGCACAAGGGCACGGTCGGCCGTTCCCTGCTGGGCCCGGTGCACATCTGCGACGAGGAGGGCGAGGAGCTGCCGCCGGGCGAGCACGGCACGATCTACTTCGAGAGCGCCGCCGCCTTCGAATACCACGGCGACCCGGACAAGACCCGCTCGGTGCAGGACCCGCGGGGCCGCGGCTGGACCACCCTCGGCGACATCGGCTACCTGGACGAGGAGGGCTTCCTCTATCTCACCGACCGCCGCTCGTACATGATCATCTCCGGCGGGGTGAACATCTACCCGCAGGAGGCGGAGAACGCCCTGTGCGTGCACCCCAAGGTCGCCGACGTGGCCGTGCTGGGCGTGCCGGACGAGGAGATGGGCGAGCAGGTCAAGGCCGTGGTCCAGCCGGTGTCGATGGACGAGGCGGGGCCGGAGCTGGAGAAGGAGCTGATCGAGTACTGCCGTTCGCAGCTGGCTCACTACAAGTGTCCCAAGTCGGTCGACTTCAGGGCGGAGCTGCCCCGGCATCCCACGGGCAAGCTCTACAAGCGGCTGCTCAAGGACGAGTACTGGAAGTGATTTTTCCGCGCCGGGCAACGGGCTTCGAGCAGGGAGGATAAAGTCGTCGTTTACGAGTTCAGCCGCCGTCGATCATCGGCTTAACCAGGACTTACGCCTGCTGCGGCACCCTTGGGTAAGAGGAACTCGAGGGAGATGACGATGAACGCGAACGAGCCTCGCGAGCAGGGCGCCGGCGGCTGGAGCCAGTTCGGCGACACGCCGCCCTCCGCCGGGGGCTTCCCCCGGCGGGACACCATGATCATGGGTCATCCGGTGCCACCGCCTCCGCCTCCGCCGAAGAAGCCCGGCTTCACGGCCGGGCGGAAGGCGATCGCCGGGCTGGCCCTGGCGGCCGTGGCCGTCGGCGGCGGCGTAGTGGGCGCCACCGTCGCCACCGCGTTCCAGGATCCCGTCGTGACGACCGTCAGCGCCCCGAGCCCCACGTTCAGCCAGGCGTCCAACTCGCTCAGCGTGGCGCAGGTCGCGGAGAAGGTGCAGCCCTCGGTCGTGATGATCCAGGGCTCGACGGGCGAGGGCTCCGGAGTGGTCCTCACCGCCGACGGGCTGATCCTCACCAACAACCACGTGGTGGAGGGCGCCGGCCAGGGCGGCGGCCGGATGAGCGTGAAGTTCAGCGACGGCAGGACCGCCGCCGCCACCGTCGTCGGCACCGACCCGGCCACCGACCTGGCCGTGATCAGGGCCGAGGACGTGTCGGGGCTGTCCCCGGCCACCCTCGGCGACAGCGGCAAGCTCAAGGTGGGCGACTCCGTGCTCGCCCTCGGCAGCCCGCTCGGCCTCGACGGGTCGGTCACCCTCGGCATCGTCAGCGCGCTCGACCGCACGCTCACCGTCGGCGGCGAGCAGGAGCAGGCCCCGCCCGGCTGGCCGCAACAGCAGCGCGGAGGCGGCGGCGCGGTCTCCACGATCGGCGGCGCCATCCAGACCGACGCCGCGATCAACCCGGGCAACTCGGGCGGCGCGCTGGTCAACGCCGCGGGGGAGGTCGTGGGCATCAACACGGCGATCGCCACCGCGGGCAGCAACGGCAGCATCGGCCTCGGCTTCGCGATCCCGATCAACACCGCCAAGCACGTGTCCGACCAGCTGATCAGCACCGGCAAGGTGACCCACGCGTTCCTGGGCGTGAGCGTCACCGACGCCACCGGCGACGTGCCCGGCGCGCTGGTCCGGCAGATCACCGCGGGAAGCCCCGCGGAGAAGGCCGGACTGCAGTCGGCCGACCTCATCACCAAGATCGACGGCAAGGCCGTCGACGGCGGAGATGACGTCGTCGGGCAGATCAGAGGTTTCAAACCGGGCCAACAGGTTCAGATCACATATATGAGGGACGGCGCGGAGAAGACCGTCACCGCCACCCTCGCTGAAATGCAATAACAGGACCCCCACACGGACGGGTGTGCCGTCGAGATCGCTGCGGACTCGGCGGCACACCCCCTTCCGTTCACCGGGAAATCCCGGCCGATCAGGTGAACCGGCGGCCCTCGTCACGCCGGTAGGCCCACGCGGCGGCGGCCCCGGCCACCACGGTCCACCCGGCCAGCACCACCAGCGCGAGAGTGTCCGGGGCGGCTCCGGTGCCGGCCCACCAGACCAGCTCGCCGCCGCCCCGGCTCGGCACGTACGGGGAGATCGCGGTCAGGAACTCGGGCATGACCTGCGGCGGCAGCATCAGCCCGCCCACGATCGCGAACGGGAAGAACAGGATCTGCGACACCGCGATCGCCGCCTTCGACGGCAGCACCAGCCCGAGGAACAGCCCGATGAGCATGAACGGCAGCGACCCGGCCAGCGCCGCGCCCACGATCGCGGCCAGCCGCGCCGGGGCGAGGTCGGCCTCGGTGAACAGCCCCGCCACCAGGATGACGGGGAGCGTCGAGACCACCATGAGCGCCGTCGTGGTGAGGATCCGCCCGGCGAAGTGCGGGAACGGCCCCGCGGGGAGCGTGCGCAGGTAGGGATTGAACGGCTGCTCGCGGTCCATCGCCACCGAGATCGACAGCCCCATCAGCGCCGCCGACATGGCGCCCACCAGCATCATCGAGCCCATCGACAGGGTCGAGGCCACCGGGTCGTCGCCGACGAACGGCACCGCGAACGCCAGCATCGCGATGGCCGGGAACAGCCCGCTGGCCAGCAGGCCGATCGGCACCCGGATCTGCTCGATGACCTGATAGCGGGTGTGGGCCAGGACGAGGCTAGGCATGGGCGTGCTCCTTCGCGGCGGTGATGGTCAGGAAGGCCTCCTCCAGGGAGGTGGGCCTGATCTCCAGGCCCGAGAACGGCGTGCCGCTGCGCACCAGCTCGACCACGAGCCGGTCGGGGTCGGGGGTCACCAGGTGGACCCGGCCGCCCTCGCGCTGGACGCCGGCCACGCCGGGCAGCTCCGGCAGCTCGCCCGCGTCGAACGAGACCCGCCGCGCGCCGACCACGTCACGCACGGCCGCCACGGTGTCGTCGGCGAGCACGCGGCCGTGGCCGACGACCACCACCCGCTCCGCCAGCGCCTCGATCTCCTCCAGGTAGTGGCTGGTCAGCAGGATGGTGCCGCCGCCCTCGTGGAAGGCCCTGATGCCGTCCCACAGCGCGCGCCTGGCCTCGACGTCCAGCCCGGTGGTCGGCTCGTCCAGGAACACCAGCTTCGGGTCGCCGGCGAACGCCAGCGCCACCGCCAGCCGCCGCTTCTGGCCGCCGGACAGGCCGCCGATCTGCCGCTTGACCAGGTCGCCCAGGCCGAACCGGTCCAGCAGCTCGGCCTTGGCCACCGGCTTCGGGAAGTGGGAGGAGACGAAGTCCACGACCTCGCCCACCCGCAGCACCTCGGGCAGCCCGGTCTCCTGCGGGGTGACGCCGATGCCGCGCCGCACAGCCGGGTCGGACGGCGAGCCGCCGAGCAGCTCGACCGTGCCGGAACTGGGCCGGCGCAGCCCCACGAACAGGTTCATCAGCGTGGACTTGCCCGCGCCGTTGGGGCCCAGCAGGCCCACCAGCTCGCCGGCCCGGATCTCGACGGAGACCCGGTCGAGCGCGACCACGTCGCCGTAGCGCCGGGTGGCCTCGACCGTTCTGGCGAGGACTGTCATGGATTTCCTCCTGCGGAGTCCAGTAGGGAACGGATGGCCTTGGTGTAGTCCTCGAGCGCGAGCCGCCCCCGCGTGGTCATCGAGACGTAGGTGACGGGGGTGCGGCCCCTGTGGGTCTTGGTGATGCGCACGTAGCCCGCTTCTTCGAGCTTGGTCAGATGGACGGAAAGGTTGCCCGCGGTCATGCCGAGCAGGTCCTTGAGTGAGGGGAAGGCGATCTCGTCGCCCTCGCCGAGGGCACTGAGCGTGACCATCACGCGCAGCCTGGCCTGGGCGTGGATGACCGGGTCGAGCTCGGGCGCGGCGTCGCCGGAGGTCATGCGCGCCGCCGCAGCAGGATCCCGGTGACGATCTGGCCGCCGCCGAGGAGGACCGCGGTGAGCAGCGCGTGCCAGCCCGGCCCCAGGATGACGCCCAGGCCGTTGACGGCGGCGACCCACACCCCCATGAAGAACATCGGCCACTGCGTGTAGAGGGCGCCGCAGGCCATGTAGAGCACGGCCACCACGAGCAGCGACACGCCCGACCACATCAGGCCCCTCTCCTCAGGGGGCAGCATGGAGCTGAACCGGATGTTGATCACGGTCATCAGCACCATGCCGACGAACCAGGCGTAGCCATACATCATGCCCTTGGCCGAGCTCTCACCGCGGATGGCGGAGCTCAACCTGACGAGCCCGGTCGCCATGAACGCGCCCGCCACCAGCTGCGCGGCGAGGAGGATGCCCAGCGCGAGCTGCCAGGTGATGGGCGCGTAGGGCACGCCGTGCAGCCCGTAGTGCAGGAAGAACGCCCCGAAACCGAGCAGCCAGGCGACGCCCCACGGCGTGTAGAGCAGCAGCGGGTCGCCGTTCAGCGCCTTCACCGCGGCGGCGCGCTGCCGCTCGATCAGCCGGAGCGTCTCCTCGGGGGAGGAGGCCCGCTCGCCGTCGTCTGTCATCGCAAACTCCTCGGAACACCAAACTGGTTTGTACTGTAAACCAGTTTGCCATGCCCGTACAACGGGCGGCGGGCCCGCGGAGTTCCCTAACGCCGGGTGAGCACCTCCGACTCCCACAGATCCCGGTAGTAGCCGGGCCGGGAGACCAGGTCGTCGTGGGCGCCGCGCTGGATCACGCGGCCGTCCTCCAGCACCACGATCTCGTCCACCTGCTCCAGCCCCTTGAGGCGGTGGGTGACGAGCAGCGTGGTCCGGTCGTGCGTGACGTCGAGCAGGTCGGCCATCAGCTCGTCGGCCGTCTCCTCGTCCAGCGCCTCGGCCGGCTCGTCCAGCAGCAGCACGGGCGGGTCGAACAGCAGCGCCCTGGCCAGCGCCAGCCGCTGGAGCTGGCCGCCGGACACGGTGCTGCCGTCCTCGCCCAGCTCGGCGTCCCAGCCGGTGCGCTCCACCCAGTGCTCCAGCCGCGCGTCCCGCACGGCCCGCGCGAGCCGCTCGTCGTCGGCCTCCGGGCCCGCCAGGCGCAGGTTGTCGCGGAGCGAGGTACGGAAGAGGTACGGGTCCTGCGTGAGGCCGGTCATCATGGCCCGCACGTCGTCGGAGTCCAGGTCGGCGATGTCCACACCGTTGATCCTGATATTTCCGGACTCGGGCTCGACGAGCCGCATGAGCGCCGCCAGGATCGTGCTCTTCCCCGCGCCGCTCGGCCCCACCAGCGCCACCCGCCTGCCCGGGGCCAGCGTGAGCGACACCCCGTCCACGGCCGGCCTGCCGCCGGGCGCGTGCCGTACCACGAGATCCTCGACCTCGACCGTCAGCGGCGGCGACGGGGGAGCGGCGGGCGTGGCCGGCTCCGTGACGGCCGGGGAGGCGGAGCGGACCTCGCGCAGGCGGCGCAGCGCCGCCGCGATGCCCGCGTACCGCTCGCCGGCGGCGGCCAGCGGCAGCACCGGCTCGAACGCCACCAGCGCCGTCAGCGCGAGCACGGCCGTGCCGACCGTCCCCACGCCGCCCGCCTGCGCGACCAGCACGATCGCGACCACGGTCAGCACCTGCACCAGCGTGCCGCCGGCCAGGGCGGTGGCGTGCACCCGGGCCTGGCGGCGCTCCAGCCGGCCCAGCGCGTCGCCCGCCTCCCCGGCGTCCCGCAACGCCCGGTCCCCGGCCCCGTACGCGGACAGGTCGGCCGCGCCGTGCACCAGGTCGGCGACCCGGCCGGCCAGCTCGGCCCGCGCCGGCGCCATCCGCGCCGACCAGCGGCGCGCCGCGGCGGCGGTGGCCGCCGGCAGCAGCGCCCCGGCCAGCAGCAGCCCGGCCAGCAGGACGAGCGCCGTGACGGGCAGGATCGTCAGGCCGATCACCACCGCGGTGAGGCCCGCGATGGCGGCCGCCGCGGCGGGCAGCAGGCAGCGCACGAGCAGGTCCTGCACCGCGTCGGTGTCGTCGACCATGCGGCTGAGCAGGTCGGCGCCGCCCACCCTGGGCCGCTGCGGCGGGATCAGCGACTCGTACAGCCGCTCCCGCGTGCCGGCCTGCGCCCGCAGGGCCACGTCGTGGCCGGTCAGCCGCTCGGCGTAGCGGAACACGCCGCGCCCGGTGGCGAACGCCCGGGTGGCCACGATCGCCACGCTGAGCGCGGCCAGCGGCGGCTGCTCCGCCGCCCGCGTGATCAGCCAGGCGGACGCGGCGATCAGCCCGAGGCCCGCGAGATCGGCCGCGGCCCCGGCCAGCACCGCGTACACCAGCCGGGCCCGCATCTGCCCCTTCATCGCTCCACCCGCCCGCTCGTCGGAATCTCGTCGCCGGTCTTCTCCTGCTGAGGCGAGGCCGCGCCGGGACCCGGGGGAGCGAGGGCGGGTTCCGTGCGGGTGGTGTCCGCGACGACGCGGCCCTCGTGGACGCGGATGACCCGGTCGGCCAGCTCGATCATGGCCGGGCGGTGGGCCACGATGACGGCGGTGCGGTCCTTGCTCAGCTCCGCGGTCGCCGCCACCACGGCGGCCTCGCTGCGGCCGTCCAGCCGGGCCGTCGGCTCGTCCAGCAGCAGAACCGAGGTCGACGGGCGGCAGAAGGCGCGGGCCAGGGCGATGCGCTGGCGCTGGCCGGCCGAGAGGTTGGCGCCCCGCTCGCCGACCCGGGTCTCGTAGCCGTCGGGCAGCTCCCCGACGAACTCGTCGGCGTAGGCGGCGCGGGCGGCCCGCCGCACCTCGTCCATGGAGGCGGCGGGCGCGCCGAGCCGGATGTTGTCCGCCACCGAGGTGGTGAACAGGTGCGCGCGCTGCGGCACGAACGCCAGCCGGGCCCGCCACGTCTCCAGGTCCAGCGTCCGCAGGTCGGCCCCGTCGACCAGCACCCGGCCCTCCGACGGCGGCACGAAGCCGAGCAGCAGGTTGAGCAGCGTGCTCTTGCCGCTGCCGCTCTCACCCACCAGCGCCACCCGCTCGCCGGGCTCGATGGTGAGCGTGACACCGTCCAGCGCCGGGTCGGCACGGCCGGGATAGCGCACGGTGACGTTCTCCAGCTCGATCCGCGGCCGCCCGGACACGGCCGCGGTGCGTCCCGGGGCCGGCGCGGCGGGGTCGTCCGAGCGGTCCAGGACGGAGAAGGCGGCGTCGGCGGCGGCCACCCCCTCCATCGAGGCGTGGAAGCGCGTGCCCATCGCGCGCAGCGGCAGATAGGCCTCCGGTGCCAGCAGCAGCACCAGCAGCGCCGTGGACAGGTCCAGCGTGCCGCCGAGCAGCCGCAGCCCGATCGGCACCGCCACCAGCGCCAGCGACAGCGACGCGCACAGCTCCAGCACCAGCGACGACAGGAAGGCGACCCGGAGCGTGCGCATGGTGGCCGAGCGGTGCGCGCCGGCCACCTCCCGGATCACCGTCGCCTGGTAGCGGGCCCGGCCGAAGGCGCGCAGCGTGGGCAGGCCGCGCACCACGTCCAGGAAGTGGCCGCCGAGCCGGGTCAGCGCCCGGTACTGCCGCTCGGTGACGGCTTTGGTGGTCATGCCCACCAGCGCCCCGAAGATCGGGATCAGCGGCAGCGTGACCAGCACGATGACGGCGCTGGCCAGGTCGGCGGCGAACAACCGGACCAGCACCGCCAGCGGCACCACCGCGGCCACCGCGATCGACGGCAGGTAGCCGGTCAGGTAGTCGTCCAGCCCGTCCAGGCCGCGCCCGGTGAGCGTGACCAGCTCCCCGGAGCGGTGACCGGCCAGCCGGACGGGGCCGAGCTCGCGGAACCTGGCCAGCAGGCGGTGCCGCAGCGCCGACTTGACGCCGGTGGCGGTGCGCCCGGCGAAGACGCCCTGCGTCCAGGCCAGCAGCGCCCGCAGCGCCACCACGCCGGCCACGGCCGCCAGCGCGACCGCGGTGAACCTGCCGGACAGCACCCCGGCCAGCAGCTCCGCCTGCACGAGGACGAGCAGCCCGGCCGCCATCGCGGCCGCGAACGTGACGGCCAGATGACGCAGGACCGGCTGCTCTCCCCGGATCAGGCGGAGTAGATCCTTGTGCACGGGCGCCTCAGAAGAAGGATGGGTTCAGGTCGGCGCCCTTGCCGGGACGGAAAGTGCGCCATATCCATACTTGCGCGCCCACCATGATGGGTGCGAACGGCAGGACCATGAGACTGAGCACATTCAGCGTGGCCGCCGGCGCGCTGTGCTCCAGCATGTAGGACATCCCCCCGCCGAGCAGGGCGAGCGCCGGCGTCGCGGCCAGCGCCCCCGACGCCAGCAGGGCCCGGCCGGTACGCGCCGGTCCGGCGAACCCGGGCAGCCGCCAGCCCAGGAACACGCGGCCGTGCCAGGCGAACAGCAGGGTCACCGCCGCGCCGAGCAGCAGCCCCAGCGGGTGCATGAGCGGCCCGTCGAACCCGGTGGCCGCCGCGTAGATCACCAGCCCCCAGCCGAACGACAGCCAGAGCGAGCCCAGCACGATCATCAGGTCCCAGAACGCCCGCCACCGGGCACCGCCGATCCTGCGCCGGAACCACAGCCCGGCGTCCCGCACGATCCACGCCAGCAGCATGGCCACCACCAGCGGGTAGATCGCGGGCAGCAACTCGCCCTCCAGCAGCGGGTAGACGCCGAACAGCGTCCCGGCGACGGCGACCAGCCACACCTCGTTCGCGAGCACGTACGGCCCGATCGCGGCGACCATGCGGTCCCGGTCGTCGCGGTTCCTGCCGAGGACCGGCAGCAGCAGCCCGACCCCGAGGTCGAAGCCTTCCAGCGCGAAGTAGCCGGCCAGCAGCAGGGCGAAGACGGCGAACCAGATCAGCTCCATCGGGGCACTCCTAGTGGCTCAGCGCGGGCGAGCGCTGTTCGGTGGCGGTGGCGCCGAGGGCGAGGTCGCGCGGTCCGCGCCTGACCACCCGGGCGATGAGCACGTAGTCGACGACGGCCAGCAGCCCCAGCACGGCCACGAACCCGGTGAGCGAGGCGGTGACCATGCCGGTCGTGAGCCCCGGCGTCATGGCGTCGGCCACGGTCAGCTTCTCCCAGATCATCCACGGCTGCCGCCCCAGCTCCCTGGCCAGCCAGCCGAGGATGGCCAGCACGAACGGCACCGGCGTCAGCGCCATCAGCAGGGGATGCGCCCACCGCCAGCGCGGCAGCTTCCTGATCAGCGGCAGCATGAAGAGCAGCACCACCATGGACAGCAGGTTGCCGCCCTCCATCATCAGCCCCAGCGGCACCGCGGCGGCCGGGTTGTCGTCGAACTTGCCGTCCTGGATCCCGCCGAACTGGGCGTAGCCGTACGCCACGGTCAGCGTGATGCCGACGGCCGCGGCCACGATCCCCGTCTTCATCGACCTGGTGAAGAACTCCTGCTCGTGAGTACGCCGCCGCAACTGGTAGGCGCTGGCCCCGACGAGCACCATCGCCCCGGTGAACAGCCCGGCGCCCAGCACGTGCGGCAGCGCGAACACCAGCGTCTTGTTGGTGAACAGCGCGCCGGCGTCCACCAGGGCCAGCCGGTCGCCCGCGTCCACCGCGCCGGCCGGGTTCTGCAGGAACGAGTTGGCCACCATGATGAAGAACGCGCTGGCGTACGCGGTCGCGGTGACCGCCCAGATGCAGGCCACGTGCGCCCACTTCGGCAGCCGCCCCCAGCCGAAGATCCACAACCCCAGGAACGTCGACTCCAGGAAGAACGCCACCAGCGTCTCCATGGCCAGCGGCGCCCCGAACACGTCGCCCGCGTAGTGGGACAGACCGCTCCACGACAGGCCGAACTGGAACTCCATCACCAGGCCGGTGACGATGCCCAGGGCGTAGTTGATGACGTAGATCTGCCCCCAGAAGCGGGTCATCCGCTCGAACAGCGGCCTGCCGGTGCGCGCCCACCGGGTGTTCATGATCGCCACCAGCGGCGCCAGCCCGAGCGTGAGCACGACGAACAGGAAGTGCAGGCTCCCCGTCAGGGCGAACTGTAAGCGGGCCAGATCGAGTGCGTCCATCTCTCCACTCCGTCGTTGTGCCTGTCTACATATAGACAGCCTACATGTAGACTGCCTACATGCGAGACGGTGCTTAGGATCGTTGCCATGAACCCCGACGCGCTGCGCGGCCACATGGACGCTCTGCTGCTCTCCGTGCTGGAGCGGGAGCCGCTGCACGGCTACGCCATCATCGAGGCCCTGCAGGAGCGGAGCGGGGGAGCGCTCAACGTGCCGACCGGCACCGTCTACCCGGCGCTGCGCAGGCTGGAGCGCACCGGCCACCTGGTGAGCGAGTGGGCGACGGTGGGCGGGCGCAGGCGGCGCACCTACCGGCTCACCGACTCCGGCAGGAAGCAACTGGAGGGGGAGCGGTCGGCCTGGCAGGCGTTCACCAGCGCCATCGGGAGCGTGCTGGGGCCCGGGGAGGTCAGGCCCTCCGGGTCAGCCTGACGCACCGGGTCGCGCAGTAGAGCTGCAGCCCGGCGCAGGCGTAGGTCATCAGGTTGGCGAGGACGACGGGAAGGGAGAGCCCCATGCTCGCCGACACGTACGAGCCCTGCGAGAGCACCAGGCCGAGCAGCGAGGTCAGCGGCAGCATCAGCCAGACCGCCAGGCCGAGCGAGCGCGTCACCAGCCGCGCCTTCGGGATCCAGCGGGCGCCCCGGCCCAGCGCCAGCAGCGCGAGCCCGCCGTACAGGCCGGTGGCGAGCTGGATGACGTCGAGCAGCCGGGAAGCGGGCATGAACCAGCTCGGCCGGCTCTCCCACACGACCGGATCGGCGGGCGCGAAGTTCCAGACCAGGCCCCACGCCAGCACGGTCGCCGGCACGCTGACGAACAGCAGCAGCCCCAGCCTGCGCCCCGCCGAAGCGGTCAGCTCCTCCTGGTAGCCCGGCGCCACCTCCTGGACCGGCCCGAACTCCTCGACCGCCCGCCGCTCCGCGTCGGCCCGGCGCAGCCCTTCGGCCTCGTAGGCCTCGGCGCAGTCGACCAGACTGTCGCGCGCCTCGACGACCATGTCATGTTTCGGCCCGTACGGCCCCGACAGGGACCGGCGCAGCTCGGTCACGTAGTCGTCGATGAGCATGGACTCAAGTCTACGAAGCGGCACCCCGGGCCCCCATCGGGGATCTCCCTGATATGCGGTCACGCTAGCCAGTGCTGCGCCGGCGCGCGGCGGCGGGAGAACCAGCGCAGCATGGGCAGGCGCATGCTCACCCGCATGCCGCGCGGGGTGAGCGCGAACGTGCACTCCTTCAGCCGCACCCCCGCCGGGTGCGCCAGCCCGGTGAAGAGGCAGGCCGACAGGTCGAGTCCCGTCAGGGCCAGGCTGGCCGCGTCCACCTCGCGCAGCGACGTCAGCGTGGACGTGCCGCCCCCGGTAACGGTCGCGGGGCCGCGCAGCACCGCGCCCTCCAGGTCGGCCTGCGAGTCGGTCAGCCGCACCGTCGTGGCCCCCGCCACCACCAGCCGCCGCAGGTCGACCCCGCACCCGCGGACGGCCAGGTCCAGGGTGCCGCCCGCCTGCGCCCGCGTGGCCGAGAACCTGCCGGTGGCCGACAGGTAGGCGTCGGCGGCGAAGCGCACCGAGTCGAACCCGGCGCTGCCGCTCACCTTGCGGAACGAGAGCGTGCGGCCGAACCGGGCGCCGCGGAAGTGCGCCGCCTCGCCCATCCGGGCGCCGTCGAACGTCGCGTACCCCTCGAACCTGGCGGCCTCGCAGGACAGCCCGTGCTCGAACACCGCCTGGCTGAACAGCGCGTCCCTGGTCATCACCGCCCCGTCGAGCGAGGCGTGCCCGCGCACCGTCACCCCGTGGAACGACAGCTCCCTGGCGAACCTGGCGCTCGCCAGCGACACGTTGCCCTCGAAGCGGGCGCCGAAGAACGACGCGAGCCGCTCGAACCGGGCGCCGTCGAGCGACACGTCGCCCGTGAACGTCACTCCCGCCAGCCGCACGTCGCCGGTGAAGCGGGCGCGGTCGAGCCGGGCGCGACCGGGCCGGCCGAGGGTGGCCTCCACGACCCTGCCCAGCAGGTCGCCGCTGAGCGTCGTGCCGCGCAGGTCGAGCAGCCGGCCCGGAGCCATGCCCGCCAGCACGGCGGAGACCTGGTCGGGGGAGAGGTGGGCGAGGCAGAGGCCGTACGGCCGGCGGGCGATCCCTGTGCAGGCCGCCGATTGCGCGCAGGTGACCCAGTCCATGCCCTGCTCATACCCGGTGGGCCGCACTGTCAAGGTTCGGCGATGGAAGCTTGAGGTCACATCTCTGTAGACACCTGTCACGGACCCTGGCTCTAGAGTGCGGCTTATGCATGCTTTACCCCGGGCTTCCTGGGCCGCGATCACCGCGGCCGCACTCACCGCCGGCCTCCTGTCGGCCCCCGCCGCCGCGACGCCCGCCGGCCCCTGCGACACCCCGCCCGACCGGGAGATCGCCGAGGTCCAGGGCAGCGGCGCCGCCACCCCGCTCGCCGGGCAGACCGTCCGCGTCGAGGGCGTGGTCACCGCCGACTTCCAGCGCACCGACCAGCTCAGCGGCTTCTTCCTGCAGGACCCGACGCCGGACGCCGATCCGGCCACCTCCGACGCGCTGTTCGCCTTCGCCCGCGAGTCCTTCAAGGACGTCAAGGTCGGCGACCGCGTGCTCGTCACCGGCCGGGCGATCGAGTTCAACGGCTGGACCGAGCTGTCGCCCGTCACCGCCGTCGACGTGTGCGGCACCGGCTCCATCGCGCCACAGCGCCACCGGCTGCCCAGCGCCGACCTGGAGCCGGTGGAGAACATGCTGCTCACCTTCCCCCAGCGGCTGACCGTCAACGACAACTACAACCTGGGCCGCTTCGGTGAGGTCACGCTGTCCTCCGGCGGCAGGCTCTTCCAGCCGACCGACCGGCCGGGCGTGACCGCCGACGCCAACGCCCGCCGCTCCCTGCTCGTCGACGACGGCTCCAACCAGCAGAACCCGGCCACGCTGCCGCCCGTCGTGCGCGCCGGGGACAGCGCCACCGGCATCACCGGCGTGCTCGGCTACGGCTTCGACCGCTACCGGCTGCAGCCCACCGAGCCGATCCGCTACCAGAGCACCAACCCGCGCCTGCCCCGGCCGTTCCCGGTGATCGGCAACGTCACGGTGGCCTCCTTCAACACGCTCAACTGGTTCACCACGATCGGCTCGCGCGGCGCGAGCACCGCCGAGGAGCAGCAGCGCCAGCTCGCCAAGCTCGTCTCCGCGCTCAAGGGACTCAACGCCGACGCCGTCGGCCTCATGGAGGTCGAGAACAACGGCCAGACCGCCCTGCAGGCCCTGGTCGACGCGGTCAACGCCGAGATGGGCGCGGGCACGTACGCGGCGCTCACCCACCCCTACCCGGGCACCGACGCGATCCAGGTCGGGCTCATCTACAAGCCGGGCAAGCTGACCCCGGTGGGTCAGGCCCGATCCTCGGAGGACCCGGTGTTCAGCCGCCCGCCGCTCGTCCAGAGCTTCCGCCGCAAGCACGGCGGCCAGCCGTTCACGATGGTGGTCAACCACCTCAAGTCCAAGGGCTCCTGCCCTGACAGCGGGCCCGACGCCGACCAGGGCGACGGCCAGGGCTGCTGGAACCCCACCCGGGTGGCGCAGGCACAGGCGCTGCTCGGCCTCATCGAGGACCTGCCGGCCCCGCTGGTGCTCGGCGACCTCAACGCCTACGGCGAGGAGGACCCGATCGAGACCCTCGAAGCGGGCGGCCTCACCAGCCTCACCAAGCGGTACGTGCCCGCCCCGCTGCGCTACAGCTACCTCTTCGACGGGCTGGCCGGCGAGCTCGACCACATGATGGCGAGCAAGCAGCTGCTCAGGCGCGTCACCAGCGCGGCCATCTGGCACGTCAACGCGGACGAGCCGCGCATCCGCGACTACAACACCGAGTTCAACCCGCCGCACCTCTACCGGCCGGACGCCTACCGGTCCTCCGACCACGACCCCCTGGTCGTCGGCCTCACCCTGCCCGGCCGCTGACCCGCGCCCGTCCCCGTGCCCGTCCCCGGGCCGGGCCGCGTGCGCGCGGCCCGGCCCGGAGCATGGAATGCTGGTGAGGGGTACGTGGTTGTCACGGAGACAATCACCGGAAGCGGACCGACGTCAGAGGAGCCACTTGTGGCGACCATCGAAGTAACCGAGACCAACTTCAACGACATCGCCGACAAGGGGATCGTCCTGCTCGACTTCTGGGCGGAGTGGTGCGGTCCTTGCAAGATGTTCGGGCCGATCTTTGAGAAGGCCTCCGAGAAGCACGAGGACATCACGTTCGGCAAGATCGACACCGACCAGGAGCAGGCGCTCGCGCAGGGCTTCGAGATCAGGTCGATCCCGACCCTGATGGCCATCCGCGACGGCATCGTGGTCTTCGCGCAGCCCGGCGCCATTCCCGCGCCGGCCCTCGACGACCTGATCCGTCAGGTGCGCGCGCTCGACATGGACGAGATCAGGGCGGAGCTCGACAAGGAGCTCAAGAACGCCCAGAAGAACTGACCCACTCCGGCACGGCCCCGCCCTCGGGCGGGGCCGCCGTGCTTTCCGTGCTTTCCGTGCTTTCCGTGCTTTCTAGGCCTTGCGGCCGACGCCCGCGTATCCCGGGCTGCGCCGTCCCGAGGCGGCCAGCTCGTCGTCCGGGCGCCAGTCCTTCGGGTCCACCAGGCCGGGCTCCAGCAGCTCGTAGCCCTCGAAGAAGCGCAGGATCTCCTCGTGCGTGCGCAGGTTGAGCGCCGCCGTGGACTGCTTGTAGACCTCGAGCGCCTGCGGCGTGAGATCGGTGTTGTCGTCGATCGCGTGGCTGATCACCAGGTGGCTGCCGGGCACGCTGACCTCGCGCAGCCGGGCGATGAGCCCGAACGCCTCCTCGTCCGACAGGAAGTGGAGGATCGTCAGCATCATGAACGCGACCGGCCGGTCGAAATCGATCAAGGGCTTGAGCTGCTCCAGCAGCTCATCCGGCTTGCGCGCGTCACCCTGGAGGAAGTCGACGTCGTCGCCGCGCGCCAGCAGCGCCCGGCCGTGCGTGCACACCACCGGGTCGTTGTCGACGTACACCACCCGCGAGCCCACCGCGATCTCGTGCGTGTTGCCCTGGGTCGGCAAACCCGCCCCCAGGTCCACGATCTGGTCGACACCGTTCTCGGTCACCAGGCGTACGGCCCTGCGCAGGAAACCGCGGTTGACCGCGGCCGAGGTCTTGGTGTTGGGGAACAGCTTCAGGATGCGCTCGGCCGCCTCCCGATCCGCCGCGAAGTTGTCCTTGCCGTCGAGGTAGTAGTCGTACATCCTCGCGACGTTGGGCACGTTCGGATCGACGCCATCTGGAGCTCTGTCCACCACATCTCCCAATATTCCCGGCCTTTAGCCGCTGATCATAGAAGATGTTCCGGGCCACCGCTCGGCGATGGCCCGGAAAGGTGAGAGTCACTCAGCCGCGGTACAGCTCGGCCACCCGGAAGGCCAGATCGAGCGACTGACTCCGGTTGAGCCGCGGGTCGCAGGCCGTCTCGTAGCGGGTCGCCAGGTCGCCCTCGGCGATCTCGTGGCCGCCGCCGACGCACTCGGTCACGTCGTCGCCGGTGAACTCGATGTGGATGCCGCCGGGGTGCGTGCCGAGCGCGCGGTGCACCTCGAAGAACCCGGCCACCTCGTCGAGCACGTTGTCGAAGCGCCGGGTCTTGTGGCCGCTCGGCGCCTCGAAGGTGTTGCCGTGCATCGGGTCGCACACCCAGGCCACCTGCGCGCCCGCCGCCGTGACCTCCTTGACCAGCGGCGGCAGATGCTCGCGGATCTTGGACGCGCCCATCCGCGTGACGAACGTGAGCCGCCCCGGCACGTTGTCTGGGTTGAGCTTCTCCACCAGCGCCAGCGCGTCCTCAGGAGAGGTGGACGGGCCCAGCTTGACGCCGATCGGGTTGCGGATCCTGGAGAAGAACTCCACGTGCGCGCCGTCGAGCTGGCGGGTGCGCTCGCCGATCCAGACCATGTGCGCCGACACGTCGTAGGGCAGGCCCGTGCGCGAGTCGATGCGGGTGAGCGCCTGGTCGTAGTCGAGGATCAGCGCCTCGTGGGAGGAGTAGAACTCCACCGACTGGAACTCCTCCGGCTCGGCCCCGCAGGCCCGCATGAAGGCCAGCGCCTGGTCGATCTCGCGGGCCAGCCGCTCGTAGCGCTGACCGGCCGGCGACCCGGCCACGAAGTCCTGGTTCCAGGCGTGCACCTGGCGCAGGTCGGCGTAGCCGCCCTTGGTGAACGCCCGGGCGAGGTTGAGCGTCACCGCCGAGGAGTGGTAGGCCTTGAGCAGCCGCCACGGGTCGGGCCTGCGCGACTCCGGGGTGAAGTCGAACCCGTTGACCATGTCGCCCCGGTAGGCGGGCAGCTCCACGCCGTCGCGCACTTCGGTGCCCTTGGACCGCGGCTTGGCGAACTGGCCGGCGAGCCGGCCGATCTTGACCACCGGCACCTTGCCCGCGTAGGTGAGCACGATCGCCATCTGCAGCAGCGTCTTGAGCTTGTTGCGCACGTTGTCGGCCGTGGCGCCGGCGAACGTCTCGGCGCAGTCGCCGCCCTGCAGGACGAACGCCTCGCCCCGGGTGACGGCCGCCAGCTCCTCCTTGAGCTGGTCACACTCTCCCGCGAAGACCAGCGGGGGCAGGCCGCCGAGCTCGGCGACGACCTTCTCGAGCTCGTCGCGCTCAGGCCAGTCAGGCTGCTGGGCCGCGGACAGGGCTCGCCAGGAATCGAGATTCAGCGAATTGCTCAATGCGCTCACGAGATACGAGGGTATTCCACCGGATCCCTCTGGCCGACCTCCATGTCCACGTTGTGAGAAGGCGGTCAAAGCTTGACGGCATCCATGAGCGCCGAGCGCCCGAATCACCGGGTGTGAGCCGCCTCTCACCACCTCGGGAGTGGACATGGACGACGAACTCCACGCCCTGTCCGGCGCCTACGCCGCGCACGCGTTGCCGCCGGCCGACGTGGCGTCGTTCGAGGAGCACCTGTCGAGCTGCCGCACCTGCCCGTCCGAGGTGAGCCGCCTCCGGGAGACCGCCGCCCGCCTGGCCCTCGCCGTCGCCACCCCGCCGCCCGCCTCCCTGCGCCCCCGCGTCCTGACCGCCGCCCACCGGCGGCACGACACGGTCCGCCCGGCGGCGGACCGGACTCCGCGTGCCGACGTCCTTCCCCCGCGGCGCGAGTGGCGGGCCAAGGCGGTGGCGGGGCTCGCCGCCGTGTCCGCGGCCGCCGCCGTCGCGCTCGGCGTGGTCGCCTTCGACGCCCGCCGCGACCTGGGCGACCTGCGGGCCGGGCACGGCGCGCTGGTCACGGAGGTGGCCGCCGTCCTGGCCGCCCCGGACGCCCGTACGGTACGGCACCGCATCGCCTCGGGCGGCACCGGCGTCGCCGTCGTCTCCCGCGAGCGGGGACGGATACTGTTCACTTCATCGGGAATGCCGGAGTTGCCGCCGTCCAAGGTCTACGCTCTGTGGCTGATGAACCCGGACGGCGTCCGCCCGGCCGGGCTGCTCGACCGGGGGGAGGACGGCCTCACCGCACCCGTCGTCGCCGACCTCCGCGACGACGTCCGCCTCGGCCTCACCGTCGAGCCCGCGGGCGGCTCCGACCGGCCGACCACCCGCCCCATCCTGTTCGCCGAGCTTCCCGCGGCCTGAGCCGGACCGTCGCCCAGGCCGCGGGAATCCTTCGAATGACCATTGCGCTGCCTCTGCTAGATCGGGAGCTTCTGGGCCTCGATGTAGTCTTCAATGATCTTGAGCGGTGCTCCGCCGCACGAGGCGGCGAAATACGACGGCGACCAGAGGTGACCATCCACGAAGGCCTGATCGATCTGGCCAGTGAACTCTATGGCCAGGTAGTGCGCTGATACGGCCTTGAGCCGGTTAACCAGCGTGGAGACCGCCAGCTTCGGCGGATAGTGCACCAGCAGACGAACATGATCGTCTCCGCCGTGGAACTTGCGCAGGTCCGCGCCCATCTGAAGACACACCTCCCTCATGGCCTGTTCGCAGCGCCGCAACATCGCCTCATCCAGCGCATCTCTCCGGCGTCTAGTGATGAAGACAAGATGTGCATGAAGATCAGAGACGACACTTCTGCCTCTTCTGACCACAGGGTCCGGTAGCCATCGAGGTGACATAGAGAAAATGATACGTTGCCAGAGTGAAATTGGTGGTGCAGGTGAAACTGCTCCCCGACGCCGCCACTGAGCAGGCGCTCCGGGAGACCCTCACCTTGTGCAACCGAGCTGCGAACCACGTCTCCCGCCGCGCCCATGCCACTCGAATTCAGGAGAAGACCCATCTGCAGCGGCTTGTCTACGGCGAGCTGAAGGCCATGGGATTGTCCGCACAGCCCACCATTCACACCATCCGCAAGGTGGCCGGAGCCTATGCCACATTGAATGGCCACCTGACGGCGGGCAACTACGGTCCTCAGGGGGCCAGACAGAGGGCCAGGGTGAAGGCGAGCCCGATCCGGTTCCGCAAGGACGCCGCCCAGCCGTTCGACGACCGGTGTCTGTCCTGGCAACTACAAACCCGCACAGTCTCCATCTGGACCGTGCGCGGACGCCTCCAGCGCATACCGTTTGCCTGTTCATCCGAGCAGGCCGAACTGCTGACTCGCCACCGGCAGGGCGAGTCCGATCTGGTGCTACGAGGCGGATGCTGGTATCTGTACGCCACCTGTGACATCCCCGAGCCAGAGCCGTATGCACCGGACGGATTCCTGGGCGTGGATCTAGGCATTGCCAACATTGCCACCACCTCCGACGGCCTTCGGCACGCGGGGAAGCACCTCAACCAGGTGCGCCACCGTAACCGAGGGCTCCGCAAGCGTCTGCAGGCTAAGGGCACCAAATCTGCCAAGCGCGTGCTGCACAGGATCTCCGGCCGGGAAGCGCGGTTCGCGGCCGACGTCAACCACCGCATTTCCAAGAGCATCGTGACCGAGGCTGAACGCACCTCACGCGGCATAGCCCTGGAAGATCTGGGCGGAATCCGTGAGAGGGTACGGCTACGCAAGCCCCAGCGGGTCGCGCTGCATTCGTGGAGCTTCCAGCAGTTGGGGGCGTTCATCGCCTACAAGGCACTGAGGGCAGGCGTGCCGGTTGAGCATGTGGATCCGGCCTACACCTCTCAGCGATGTTCGGCCTGTGCGCACACCGACCGCAGGAATCGGCCCGATCAGGCGAGTTTCGTCTGCACGTCGTGTGGCTTCGCTGAGCACGCCGACGTGAACGCGGCCCGCAACATCGCCTTGCGCGGTGCGGCGGGCTGGGCAGTGAGTCACGCTGCCGACGATGCGGCCTGACCCGTACATGCCATGTGCGGTGAAGAGCTGCGAGCTCGGTCCTTCGAGACCGAGAAGCTGACCTACTTCGGCTGGCCCACCTCATCCGAGCTGCCGTGGACGTTCAGCGAGGACGGCACCGTCATCGACCACCTCGTCTTCGGCAAGTTGCCGCGCGGCCGGCACACGGTCGAGTACCGCTCGATCGACGCGGCCGGCAACCACGGCGAGCCGGGGGAGTTCACCGTCACCACGATCGCGCCGCCGCCCGCCTGCACCCGCACGATCACCGGCGAGCACCGCGGGCCGCTGGCCGTCACCGGCGGCGTCACCTGCCTGGACGGCGCCCGCGTGACCGGCCCGGTCGTCGTCGGGCGCGGCGCGTCCCTCGTGGTCACCGGCGGGCGCGTCACCGGCACGCTCACCGCGTCGGAGGCCGCCGCCGTGCACCTGCTCGGCGCCCGCCTGGACGGCGCGTTCAGCGCCGACCGCACCGGCTCGCTGCACATCGTCTCCGCCGACGTGCGCGGCGCCGTGCTGCTCACCGGGAACGACGCGCCGGTCCTGTCGGGCAGCACCGTCAGGGGCGCGCTCGCCTGCACCGGCAACACGCCCGCGCCCGCCGACCTGGGCGTGCCCAACGCGCTGCGCGGCGCGGGCGCCGGGCAGTGCCGCGAGCTACGCGACGGTGCCGGGGGCGAGAGGTACGAGGCGGTCCAGCACCTCGGCGAGTGAGGCCGTGGCCTGGTCGCGCACGCGGGCGTACTCGGCCTCCGGATACTGCCGGGGGCCGTTCTCCACCAGCAGGATCAGGTAGAGGTACGCCCGGTACAGGTCGAGCCGTACGCGCGCGGCCGGGGTGAGCTCGAACGGGGTCACCTCGCGGTAGCCCGCCACCAGCGGGTCGTCCTCACGCAGCTCGGCGAAGATCGTCGGGGTGATGAACTCGGCCAGCGGGTCGCCCCAGAACGCCCGCTCGTGGTCGATGATCGCCTGGATGCGGGGCGGCCCCGACAGGTCCAGGAACACGTTGCCCGGCCAGATGTCGAAGTGGACCAGGTGGGGCGTGGTCACCTCGTCGAGCGCGGGCGCGGCCGCCGCCAGCAGCGCGCGGATGCGCGGCACCGGCGCGGGCAGCGCCGTCGGGTAGCGGACGGTGTCGCCGAGCAGCGCGTCGACCATGGCGAGGTACGCCTCGCGCCAGGTCGAGCCGGTGATGCCGGCGTGCGGGTAGCCGAACACCGGGCCGGTTACCGCGTTCAGCCGGGCCAGGAGGCGGCCCAGCTCGCGGCGGAGCCTCGCCTCGTCCTCGGGCGTGACCTTCGGAGAGCCCTCGCCCAGGGCGCCGTCGCCCCGTGAGACGTGGTTCCAGGAGACGCCGTCGAGCGCCGCCAGCATGAGGTAGTCGCCGCCCAGCACCGGGTCGTCGAACCCGGCCCGCAGCAGCGCCGCCACCGGCACGCCCGCCGCCGCGGCCAGCTCGCAGGCCGCCGCCTCCGTCCGCAGCAGATCGCGCTCGTAGCTCAGCTGGTCGAGCTCCGGCGGCGGCGACAGCTTGCAGACCACGTCGCGGCCGTCGTCCAGGCGCAGCCGCCACACCGCGTTCGCGAAGCCGTCGGTCAGCTCGGCGTGATCGAGCACGCCCGCGCCGAGCGCCCTGCGGGCCAGCGCGTCGAGCTCCTGCCGCGATAAGCGGCGCTTGGTCCTGCTGTCCACCCGCGCCCTCCTCAGACCGGCCCTCGCCGTACCAAGCTCATCCGCGCTACTCGCGCCGCGCCTCAGGCCGACTCGCGCCGCACCAGGTGGGTGTCGAGGATCACGACCGGCTGGCGCAGCTCCTCGCCGTTGATGCGGGCCACCAGCAGCAGTGCCATCTGGCGGCCCATCGCCTCCGTCGGCTGGTGGACGGTCGTCAGCGGCGGGTCGGCGTGCAGGGCGGCCTTCGAGTCGTCGAACCCGATCACCGCCACGTCGCCGGGGATCGCCCGGCCCGCCGCCTTCAGCACCCGGACCGCGCCCAGCGCCATCGGGTCGGAGGCGGCGAACACCGCGTCGAGGTCGGGATGGGCGGCCAGCAGCTCGGCCATCGCCGCCTCCCCGCTCTCCTCGGAGAAGTCGCCGTACGCGACCAGCTCGGGAAAGCCGGAAGGCAGCAGCGCGTCGCGGTAGCCCGCCAGCCGGTCGACGCCCACGCCCATGTCCTGCGAGCCGGCGATGGCGGCGATGCGGGTGCGGCCGAGGCCCAGCAGGTGTTTGACCGCCTGCCGGGCCCCTGCCCTGTTGTCCATGTCGACGTAGCTGTAGGGGGACAGGCCGACGGGGCGGCCGCCCAGCACGGTCGGCACGCCCATCGCCTCCAGCCTGCCCGGCAGCGGGTCGGCGCCGTGCAGCGACAGGAGCAGCACGCCGTCGACGTGCTGCCCCGTCAGGTAGTGCTGCAGCCTGGCGTGCTCCTGGGGGGTGCGCGCCATGGCCAGCAGGAGTTGCAGGCCGGTCTCCGACAGCGCCGAGCCGATGCCCCGGATGGTGCCGGCGAAGTAGGGCTCGTCGAAGAGCCGGCCTTCGGACTCGGAGACGACCAGCGCGACGGTGTCGGTGCGGCGGGTCACCAGGGTGCGGGCCGCCCGGTTGGGGACGTAGCCCAGCTCCTGGATCGCCGCCTGCACCGCGTCGCGCGCTCGCTGGCTCACATTGGGGGAGCCGTTGATGACTCTCGACACCGTGCCTCGGCCGACCCCGGCCCGGGCGGCGACTGCCTCAAGAGTCGGTCGGTTCATGGTTCCTATTCTGCCGGATGATCTCGGCATACCATGTCGCGCTGTCCTTGGGCAGCCGCTCCTGCGTCTCGTAGTCGACCCGGACGATGCCGAAGCGCTTGCCGTAGCCCCAGGCCCACTCGAAGTTGTCCATGAGCGACCAGGCGAAATAGCCCTCCAGCGGCACTCCGGCGTCGATCGCCTCGCGGCAGGCGCCCAGGTGGGCCTCGAAGTAGGCCCGCCGCTCCTCGTCGCGCACCCGGCCGTCGGCCAGGACGTCCTCGAACGCGGCGCCGTTCTCCGAGACGACCAGCGGGATCCGCGGGTAGTCGCGCGCCACCCTGGCGAGCACCTCCACCAGGCCGTCCTCGTCGATCTCCCAGCCCATCGCGGTGACCGGGCGGCCGCCGTTCACGAACGAGACGTGCTCGCTGCCCACCCAGGGCGAGGCCGAGTCGGTCGGCGCGGCCGCCGCCGAGGCCCTGCCGCCCGGCGCCCCGGACACCGTGAACCGGCTGTAGTAGTTGACCAGCAGCACGTCGATCGGCGCGTTGATGGTCTTCAGGTCGCCGTCCTCGATGAAGGCCAGGTCCATCCGCAGGTCGTCGAGGACGTCCTGCGGATAGCGGCCGGTCAGCAGCGCGTCGAGGAAGAACCGGTTCTGCAGCCCGTCGATGCGACGTGCCGCGTCCTGGTCAGCCTCGCTGGCCGTGGCCGGGGTGATCGCGTAGAGGTTCACGCAACCTCCCACCCGGCGCGCGCCCATGGCCTGGACCCCTAGTCCATGGGCGAGGTTCAAGTGGTGCGCGGCCCGGATGGCGTTCTCGGGCTCGCGGCGTCCCGGAGCATGCTCACCCGAGGCGTATCCGAGGAAGGCCGCGCACCACGGCTCATTGACGGTGCTCCATGTGTGCACCCTGTCGTGCAGCGCTTCGTGGACGATCGCCGCGTAGTCGGCGAAGCGCAGCGCCGTGTCCCTGGCCGGCCAGCCGCCTCTGTCCTCCAGGGCCTGCGGCAGGTCCCAGTGGTAGAGCGTCAGCCACGGGTCGATCCCGTGCGACAGCAGCTCGTCGACCAGGCGCTTGTAGAAGTCCAGCCCCTTCTGGTTGACGGCCCCGGATCCGTCCGGCTGCACGCGCGGCCAGGACACCGAGAAGCGGTAGGCGCTCAGGCCCAGATCCGCCATGATCCGTACGTCGTCGCGGTAGCGGTTGTAGTGGTCGATGGCGACGTCCGCGTGTTCGCCGCCCACCACCCTGCCCGGCGTCTTGGTGAACGTGTCCCAGATCGACGTGCCGCGGCCGTCCGCCGTCACCGCGCCCTCGATCTGATAGGCCGAGGTTGCCGCGCCCCACGCGAACCCGGTAGGGAATCGCAGCTCGGAGCGGGTCTGTTCCTCCTGAGTCGTCACGCCTTGACCGCACCTTCCATCAGGCCGCCCACGATCTGACGGCCGAACAGTACGAAAACTACGAAGAGAGGGAGTACCGAGGCGGCGGTGCCGGTGAACAGCATCACGTAGTCGGTGCCGTGGGCCTGGTTCAGCGCCGCGATCGAGGTCTGCACCACCGGGTTCTCCGGCAGCAGCACGATGAGCGGCCACATGAACTCGTTCCACGTCTGCATGAACACCAGCAGCGCGAGCACCGCCATGCCCGGCCGGAGCGCGGGCAGGATGACCTTGCGATAGATGCCCAGTGTTGACGCCCCGTCGACCCTGGCCGCCTCGACCAGTTCGTCCGGCACCGCCTGGGAGGCGTACTGGGTCATCATGAACACGCCGAACCCGTTGACCAGGAACGGCAGGATCACCGCCTGGAGCTGGCCGGTCCAGCCGAGCGTCACCATGAGCTCGTACAACGGCACGATGCCCATCTGCTGCAGCGGCACCATCATGGTGACCAGGATCAGCCCGAGCAGGATCTTCGAGCCGCGGAAGCGCAGCTTGGAGAAGGCGAAGCCGGCCAGGGTGGAGATGAACACCACCGACACGGTCACGGTCGTCGCCACGATCGCCGAGTTGATGAGGCCGGTGAGGAAGTAGGCGTCCTCGGTGGCGAGCAGCCGCTCGACGTTCTCGCCCAGATGGCCGCCCGGCAGCATCGGCGGCGGGGTGTCGAGCGCGTCGTCGTTGGTCCGCGTCGCCATGATGAACATGTAGTAGACGGGATAGGCCGACAGCAGCAGCGCCAGGGCGAGCACGACCTTAGTGAGAGCCCCCGCGTCCCACAGCCGGTTGACCGGTTGCCTGGTGGTCATCGTGCACCCCCGATGCGGCGCGTGAACCAGTAGTTGATCATGGTGCCGAAGAGGATCAGCACGAACAGCAGCCAGGCGGCGGCCGAGGCGTAGCCGATCTCGAACCCGCCGCGGAAGGCGGCCTCGACGATGAACATCGCCACGGTCTGGTACTGGCCGGTGGTGCCGCCGGTCATCATCTGCTCGCCCTCGAACATCACCGGCTCGGTGAACAGCGTCAGGCCGCCGATGGTGGAGATGAAGACGACGAACACGATGGTCGGCCGCAGCATCGGCAGCGTGATCTGCCAGAACTGCCGGCGCGCCGAGGCGCCGTCGATGGCCGCGGCCTCGTACAGGTCCTTGGGGATCGTCTGCATGGCGGCGAGCAGGATGATCGCGTTGTAGCCGGTCCACCGCCAGTCGACCATGGTGGCGATGGCGATCCAGGCGGACCACTTCTCGTTCTGCCAGGCGATCGGCTCGATGCCGGCGAACCCGAGTATCCAGTTGAACAGGCCGTAGTCACGGCTGTAGAGCTGGCTGAAGACGACCGCCACCGCGACCACCGAGGTGACCATCGGCAGCAGCACGCCCAGGCGCAGCAGCAGCCTGCCGCGCAGGCGCTTGTTCAGCGCGTTGGCCAGCACCAGGGCCATGATGATCTGCGGCACGGTGGCCAGCACGAACATGCCGACCGTGTTGAACACCGCGTTCCAGAACTCCGCGTCGGCGATCAGCTCGGCGTAGTTCGCGAGGCCGGCGAACTCCCGCTTGCCGGCCAGCTCGGCGTCGTGCAGCGACAGCCAGAGGGTGTAGAGAAGAGGGAAGACGCCGAAGACGGCGAACAGCAGGAAGTAGGGCGAGACCAGGAGATAGGGCATGCCCCTGAGGTCGAAGCGCCCGGCCCGCCTGCTCGGCCTCGCCCGCCTGGGCGACGCGTGCCGGGGCGGCGGCGCGAGTTGGAGAGTCATGGAAGCCTTTCGAGCCAGATCGGGAGTGGCGCCCGCCCGGAGCGGGCGCCACCCGGTCCAGTGGGAGCGTCAGCCCGCTGCCTTGACGCCCGCCTCGACGAACTTCGTCCAGGCCTCGTCGTAACCCACCGCGCCCTGGTCCATGCCCTCCAGCACCTTCTCCACCGAGGTCTTCACCTGGGCGTGCTTCTCACCCAGGAAGACCGGCTGCAGGTCCTTGACCGAGGCCGAGAAGATCTCGCCGGTCGGCACGTCGTTGAAGTACTCGTTCTTGAGGCCCGCGACCTCGGGGTCCTGCTGGGCGGGGATGGAGCTCGGGAAGGCGCCCGCCTCCTTGAAGGCCGCGATGTGGCCGTCCTTGCCCGTCAGGTAGTTGAGCACCTCGGCGGCTTCCTTCGGGTGCTTGGTCTGCTTGGGGACGGCCAGCCACGAGCCGCCCCAGTTGCCCGTGCCGCCCGGCACCGCCGCGACGTCCCAGTTGCCCTTGTTCTCCTCGCCGGCCGCGCCGGAGATCACGCCGAGCATCCACGACGGGCAGCCCATGGTGGCGAAGTCGCCGCCCTTGATGGCCTTGTTCCACGGCGGGGTGAACGCCTGGAGCTTGGCCGTCAGGCCCTGCTGGCTGAACTTCTGCACCCAGTCGAAGGAGGTCTTGACGGCCGGGTTCGTCTCCAGGACGAGGTTGTTCTCCTTGTCGAAGTACGAGATGTTGCCGTTCTTCGGCGCCTCCTGCGACAGGATCACGTTGTAGATGGTGTTCGGGCCGTCCATCCACTTCGCGCCGGTGTCGGCGGCCGAGAACTTCTTGCCGGCCTCGAGGTAGGCGTCCCAGGTCGGCCAGAGCTTGGCGACCTCCTCACGGTCGGTAGGCAGCCCGGCCTTCTCGAACAGGTCCTTGCGGTAGCACATGGTCATGCCGCCGATGTCGGTGCCCAGCGCGAACAGCTTGCCCTCGGCGTTGACGCCCGTCTCCCACTTGGCCGCGGGGAAGTCGGCCTTGCGGTCCTGCAGGCCGTACTCGCCCAGGTCGGTGAAGAACTGCGGGCGGGCGGCCATCAGGCCCATCGCGCCTTCGTCGATGCCGACGATGTCGCCGGCGCCGCTGCCCGCCTGCAGGCGCTGGAGCAGCTGCGGCAGATAGACGTCTTCGAACCTGTCGGTCAGGTTCGAGTACTTGACCTGGATGTTCGGGTGCTCGGCGTTCCACTTCTTCACGGCCTCGTCGTAGCCGAAGTTCTCGCCGCCGCCGAAGGTGTGCACGTTGATGGTGACGGGCTCCGCCGGCGTGCTCGCATCGGCTGAGGGGGCCGGAGCCTCACCGCCACCACAGGCGGCGGTCATCGCGGCCAGGGCTGTGACCAGGACTCCGGTTACTGCAAAGCGCTTGTGGTTCGTCATACCGTACCCCTCTTGGGTGTGGATCTTGGGAGGTGCATCGCGACAGTCCCGCGATTGGAGTGTCTTTGGGAGCGCTCCCACAAAGAGTGCCCGTAGCGCGTCCAGGCGTCAACGTCCCGAAACTCAACCGTTACCTCTGGGGTATTTTGTGACCCTAGAAGTAGCCGTACGGGGATATATCGCCCAAAGCGCTACTTGGGAGCGCTCCCATCCCACGGGCACCGTTTCTCCCGCACACCGGCACAAAAGCGCACCAGAACCAGAGGCGTCTCACCGGCAGGCCGCGGCCCGCGCCTCCATGAGAACGCGTTCGCGCTCGTTGCGGGTCAGCGCGGCCGCGCGCTCGAACTCGGCGCGGGCCTCGCCGAGCCGGCCCAGTTTGAACAGCAGGTCGCCGCGTACGCCCGGCAGCAGGTGGTAGTCCCGCATGGCCGGCTCGCCGGCGATCTGGTCGACCAGCTCCAGGCCCACCTCGGGGCCGTACGCCATGGCCAGGGCCACCGCGCGGTTGAGCTCGACCACCGGCGAGCCCGACAGGGCCGCGAGCCGCGCGTACAGGTCGGCGATGCGGACCCAGTCGGTCTCCCCGGGCGTGAACGCGCGGGCGTGGCAGGCCGCGATGGCGGCCTGGAGCGTGTACGGGCCCATGGTGTCTGTCAGCTCCTCGGCCCGCTCCAGCGCGGCCAGGCCGCGGCGGATGAGCAGCCGGTCCCACCGGGCGCGGTTCTGCTCCAGCAGCAGGATCGGCTCGCCGGACGGGCCCAGCCTGGCGGCCGAGCGGGACGCCTGGATCTCCATGAGCGCCACCAGGCCGAACACCTCGGGCTCCTTCGGCATCAGCCCGGCCAGCACCCGGCCCAGGCGCAGCGCGTCCTCGCAGAGGCCGGGCCGCATCCAGTCGTCGCCGGCGGTGGCCGAGTAGCCCTCGTTGAAGATCAGGTAGATGACCTCCAGCACGGACGACAGCCGTCCGGCCAGCTCCTCGCCCGCGGGGACCTCGAACGGCACCTTCCGCGTGGCCAGGGTCCGCTTCGCGCGGACGATCCGCTGCGCCACCGTCGGCTCGGGCGTCAGGAACGCGCGCGCGATCTCGTCGGTGGACAGGCCGCCCAGCACCCGCAGCGTCAGCGCGACCCGGGCCTCGGTGGACAGCACCGGATGGCACGCGGTGAACACCAGCCGCAGCAGGTCGTCCTCGATCTCCTCGGGGCCGGGCGGCTCCTGTCCGGGGTCGTCCTCCAGGGCGCGGCCGATCTCGGCGAGCTTGCGCTCGTAGCGTTCCCGGCGGCGGATCAGGTCGACGCCCCGGCGCTTGGCCACGGTCATCAGCCAGGCGCCCGGATTGCGTGGCACGCCCTCGCGGGGCCACTGCTCCAGCGCCGCGACCAGCGCGTCCTGTGCCAGCTCCTCGGCCAGGCCGACGTCGCGCACCAGCCGGGCCAGCCCGGCGATCAGCCGCGCCGCCTCGATCCGCCACACGGCCTCGATGGCCCCATGCGTCTCCGAAGCTGTCACGGGCCCATCGTATGGTCACCCCGTCCGGGACATGCCCGGCGCTCACCTCAGCGCAGGAAGCGAGAAACCGCGGCGGACGGTCGTCCACGGCGGGCGTGCCGCCCTGGTTGAGGGCGGCACGCACGCCTGGGTGTGGGTGGCGCGTTCTCGGCAGGCGTCTGGGGGTCGCCCTGGGGGCTGCCGTCAGGCGTTCGGGGGGTTGGTCTCCAGGGACTCGCGGAGGGCTTTGTCGCGCTCGGCGGTCTCCGGGGTGAGGGAGGTCTCCGGCATGTCGGCCGCGTCGAAGACCTCCCAGAGCTCCAGGCCGACGCCCTCGCCGCCCTCGGGGACGGGGACGCGCAGGGCCCATTCGACGGCCTCTTCGCGGGACTTGACCTGGATCAGCCAGAAGCCGGCGATGATCTCCTTGGTCTCCGCGAAGGGCCCGTCGATGACCTTGGGCTTGCCGGGTCCGTAGGCGATGCGGGCGGCGCGGGAGCTGGGGGCCAGCCCCTCCGCCGCCAGCAGGACACCGGCCTTGGCCAGCGACTCGTTGTAGGCCATCATGTCGTCGACGAGCTGCCGGCTCGGCATGACGCCCGCCTCGGTCTCGGCGCTGCCCTTTCCGATGATCATGAACTTCACGGTGCTTCTCCTTCGAATCCCGGTCTCGCCGACGCGTCGAACGAGCGGCGCCCGCATCGACACCTCAGGGATTCTTCCGGACAATCAGGCGGCGTACTCGGGGTAGCCGTAGCCGACGACCTGAGACTTGGGACGGATGCGCTCCTCGACGAGCCCGTTGCCGGTGTTGCCCTCGATCGTGGAGATCGTCCCGTCGCGGTTGTCCTTGACCACGAAGCCGACGTGCTGGATGGAGCCGAGGCTCTTGCTGCCGTTCCAGGCGAAGAAGACCACGGCGCCCGGCTTGGCCAGGGTGCCCCAGCGGCCGTTGTTCTGGAACCACCGCGCGTGCGTCACCGTGTAGGCGTCCCAGCCCACCTGCGCGCGGGCGCCGGTCTGCTCGCCGACCCAGGAGACGAACATCGCGCACCAGGGGGCGTTCAGGTAGGCGGCGGGGTGGCCGCCGTCACGGGCGATGGTCTCCTGGGCGCGCTGCGAGTTCGCGTACCACTCCTGGAACTTCGTGCCGCCGCCCCGCGCGTTCTCCCTGATGCCGATCTGCTCCCTGGCCAGGGCGAGCACCTGGGCCGCGGTGACGTCGATCTTGTCCTTCTCGGCGGGCTTCGCCTCCTGGGAGGCGGTCTGGCCGGTCTCCGCCTGGGCCGTCAGCGAGAGATCGTCTCCGTTGACCGGGTCGGCGTGGGCGGGGAGGGCGGAGCCCATGAAGCAGGCGACGAAGGTGGCGCCGAGGGCGGCGCGGACGTAATGCGGTTGGGTGGCACGGGGGAGGCGATGCATGACCATCGAGGGGATGTACTCCTTGCTTCCATGCCGCTTACCGGGTTAGCTGACGGGTTCGGGCGTGGAAGCTGCCCTACGGCGCGCGAGGCGCCGATTCACCCCGGAAGAAGTGGGTCCCCGGTTCCGCGCAAGGCGGATTCAGCGGTCGCAGGACGATCCTGCGATACGACGGTGTTCTCGGACACGACCGGACAAACCGGACGTATGCCGTGAATGCGGAGTAAAGTAACGCATCTGGCAAGAAACTGGCAAGTCTTCAAAGCCGCGGCTAGCGGATCTGCGCCCGCGCCTCCGCCAGAACCCGCATGATGGCAAGGCTCTCGTCAAGCGGCATGATCTCGCTCTCGGTACGACCTCGCGCCAGGCAGTCGCGGACCTCGCGCAGCTCGCCCGCGTACCCGTTGTCCGCCGGATCGTCGAGCACGTGCTCCTCCGGCTCCATCCCCGGCCCGCTGAGCACGACCCGCCGCGGAGCCCAGAACGGGGCGTCGATGTCGGCCCGCATCCCGGTGCCGACGACGGTGGCGTCGTTGGAGTAGGCGCCGAGCAGCGAGCACTCCACCAGCGCCCGCCTGCCGCCCGGATAGCTCATCAGCCCGCCCGCCTCGGCGTCCACGCCGCCCGGGGACAGCGACCCGGTGAGGTGCGTGCTCTCCGGCAGTCCGAGGAACAACTGGGCCAGCCCCATGGGGTAGATTCCCAGGTCGAGCAGGGCGCCGCCGCCCAGCTCCGGCGCCCAGAGCCGGTGCGCGGGATCGTACGGGTGCGCGAAGCCGAACGAGGCGCGCACCGAGCGGATCTCGCCGAAACGCCCGTCGCCGGCGAGCATGCGGATCAGCGGGTTGAACCGCATCCACATCGCTTCCATGAGGAAGATCCCGGCCTCGCGGGCCAGCCGGACCATCCGTTCGGCGTCGGCCGTGGTGGCGGCGAGCGGCTTCTCGCACAGCACGGCCTTGCCCGCCGCGATGGCCGCCTCGGCCACCTCCAGGTGCTGGGCGTGCGGGGTGGCGACGTAGACGGCGTCCACGGCCGGATCGGCGCACAGCTCGGCGTAGGAGCCGTGGGCGGACTCGGCGCCCAGCGTCGCGGCCAGCGCCTTGGCCCGGCCCAGGTCGCGGGAGCCGACCGCGGCCACCCTCATCCCCGGCTCGGCGGCGATGACGGCGCCCACTGTCCTGGCGATGCCGCCGGTCGCCGCGATGCCCCACGATAAGTCACGCACGCGGAAGATCGTACAGATTCATCCGCGAAAGCGATATGTGAGGCGAATTCACCCGCTGGTCTCGGGGTCGAGCCCCAGGCGGCGGCCGGCGTTCATCGCCCCGATCGCGGCCATGTCCTCGCGGTCCAGGATGAAGTCGAACACGTCGATGTTCTCCTTGATCCGCGACGGGGTGACCGACTTCGGGATCACCACGTTGCCGATCTGGATGTGCCAGCGCAGCACGATCTGCGCGGGCGTGCGGTTGTGCTTGTCCGACAGCACCGCCAGCGCCGGGTCCTCCAGCAGGCCCCGGCCGGAGCCGAGCGGGCTCCACGCCTCGGTGAGGATCCCGTTCTTGTCGTGGAACTCGCGCATCTCGTGCTGCTGGAAGTACGGGTGCAGCTCGATCTGGTTGATGCAGGGGACGATGTCGGTCTCGTCCATGAGCCGGGTGAGCGTGCCGACCGTGAAGTTGGACACGCCGATGGCCCTGGCCCGGCCGTCCCGGTAGATCTTCTCCAGGCCGCGCCAGGCCTGGACGTACTTGTTCTGCTTCGGCGCCGGCCAGTGGATCAGGTAGAGGTCGACGTGGTCGAGGCCGAGCCTGGCCAGGCTCTCGTCGAAGGCCCGCTCCACCCGGTCGTGGTCGGAGTTCCACAGCTTGGTGGTGACGAAGAGCTTCTCGCGCGGGATGCCGGAGGCGCGCACGGCCCGGCCGACGCCCTCCTCGTTGCGGTAGAGCGTGGCCGTGTCGATGTGGCGGTAGCCGGCCTCGAGCGCGGTCAGCACGGCCCGCTCCGCCTCGTCGTCGGTCACCTTCCAGACGCCGAGGCCGAGTTGCGGGATCTCGACACCTTCTCTGTAAAGCCGTAGCGAGTTCATACTTCCCATTGTTCACGTCTCGTTCCGCACGGCTTAAGCCGCCCGGGCTAGCTTGAAGCGGTCGTGAACGGGCCATCACCTGGCTGGGAGAGCAAACGTGGTCAAACAGGCGTCGGCCTGGGTGGAATCCCCGCTCCAGATGCTGTGCGCCGTCGAGGCCCATCACGCGGGGCTGCTCGGCCCGGCCACCATCGTGGTGCCGCGGGCGCGGCTGCGCGCCCTCAAGGCGACCGGGCGCGAGCTGCGCGGCCTCGACCTGCCCGCCGGGCTGGAGCTGGCCGAGCCGAGCGAGCGCATGCCGCGCCGGCCGGCCGCCGTCGGCGACGCCTTCTCCGGCCGGGTGCAGCTGCGCTGGCTCGCCGCCTTCCCCGGCAGGGTCGTCGTGGTGGACGACGGCATGGCCACGATCCGGCTGCTGGAACTGCTCGCCGCGAAACCGTACCGGCCGCTGCTGCGGGCCCGCGCCCAGCCGGGCGCGCTGCGCGCGGCGCTCGGGCTGGCCGCCGCGATCAGGCTGCGCGCGGGCGGGGTCACGGTCTTCACCGCGCTGCCCGTCCCGCCACACCTGGCGGAGGCGGTCCGCCGGGCGGGCGTCGACCTGGTACGGCACGAGTTCGCATGGCTGCGCGGCCAGCCGCCCAGCGAGCCGGGGCCCGCCGAGCGGACGGTCGTGCTCGGCACCTCGCTGGTGCGCAACGGGCTGGTGCACCGCGAGCGCTACCTGCGCTGGCTGACCGACCTGGCGGCCGAGGAGCCGCTCGCGTACTACCCGCACCGGCGGGAGGACCCGGTCGACGTCGCGGTCATCCGCGAGCGGCCCGGCATCACCGTGCACGACGGCGGCGCGCCCGCCGAGCTGACGCTGCGCGGCCTCGACCCGGGCCAGCGGGTGGTCAGCCTGCCGTCGACCGCGATCTCCTCGCTGCGGGTGCTGCTCGGCCCGCGCGGAGTGGCGGTGGAGCCGGTGGACGTGCCCGACGACTGGTGGACGAGCAGGGCGGCCCCCGCGCTGCGCTCGCATCTGACAGGAGTGACAGGAGTGACCGGTTGAGAGTGCTGGCGGTGGCCGACTCCGACTCGTACCTGAAGTGGGCGGCCTGCCTGCTCCAGGACCTGCCGGACGGCTGTGACACCGAACTGGTGGTGGTGCGCACCCCGATCGCGCCGTCGGCCGAGCAGATCGCCGCCGCCGTGGGGGACCGGCCCGCGCCGCCGGTGCTGAGCGCCCGCGCGCTGCGCCGCCTGGCGGAACGGTCCAGGCCCGACGTGATCCTGGTGTCCTGCACGGGTCCGGTCGTGGACGTGCTGGTGTCCGGCGTGCTGGACGGGCTGCGCCCGCGGCCGGTGTTCGCCACCGGGCTGCCCGGCATCTCGGTGCCCGCGACGGAGAAGGCGTGGCTGTTCCGCAGCGGCTGCGACCTGTTCGTGGTGCACAGCGAGCGCGAGGTGGCCGAGTTCGCGGCCATCGCGGCCCGGCTCGGCGGGGGAGGGGCGGTCGGCCTGGCCAGGCTGCCGTTCCTGCGGCCCCGGCAGGAGCGGTCCGGCGGCGACCGGGTGGTCTTCGCCACCCAGGCCAAGGTGCCGAAGGCGCGCGAGGACCGCGAGCGGATCCTGCTCGCGCTGGCCGAGCTGGCCGTCCGCGAACCCGGCCTGGACGTCGTGGTCAAGCTGCGCGCGCTCGAAGGCGAGCGGCAGACCCACCGCGAGCGCCACCACTACCAGAAGCTCTGGCGGGAGCTGGGCGAGCCGGGCCGGCTGCGGTTCGCCGCCGGGTCGATGCAGGACCAGCTCTCGCGGGCGGCCGGGTTCGTCACCGTCAGCTCCACGGCGGCGCTGGAGGCCATCGCCATGGGCGTGCCGTCGCTGGTGCTGAGCGACTTCGGGGTGAACGCGGAGATGATCAACCTGGTGTTCGAGGACAGCGGCCTGCTCGGCACGCTCGACGACCTGGCCGAGGGCGGCTTCCGGCAGGCGGACCCGCGGTGGTGCGCGGCCAACTACTTCCACCCGGACGAGCGCGGCGACTGGACCGGGCTGCTGACCGGGCTGGTGCTCTCCCGGTCCCGGGTGCCGGCCGCGTCCCTGCTGGACGGCCCCGAGCACGCCGCCGCCCGCCGCCGCGCCCGGCTGCGGGTCGAGGTGCCGCCGAACATGCTGCGCGCCGGCTACCGCGCCAAGCGACGCGTCCGCCGCTACCTCAAAGTCCTGACCTGACGCGTACGGCGCGGAGGTCGCCGCAGGTGGAGCGGGGTCAGCGGGTGGTTCGGAGTTTTCTGCGCAGGCGGTCCAGCGGGCCCGGCGGGGGCTGCTCGGACCTGCCGGGCTTTTCGGGCTTGTCGAGGAGGCCCAGGGCCTCCAGCCGCCTGCGCTTGAAATAGCGGGCGTCGAAGGTGAAGCCGTCGGGCCGCAGGTCCGGGTACGCCTCGGCCTGCATGCAGTAGCCCACCGCGCGGACCAGCTCCGGCAGGTCGGCCGCGGGCGGCTCGTCGACGAAGCCGTCCTCCGACAGCCGGGGGAGCAGCGCGTCCACGATCGTGGCAGGGATCCGGTTGCTGTTCTCGTACGGGGTCAGCCGCTCCAGCACCAGGCCGGTGCCGTGGGAGACGGCGCGCAGCCCGTAGTGGCGGCGCGCCGTCACCAGGGCGGTGGAGAAGCAGCCCACCACCAGCTCCGGCCGGAGCGTGGCGAAGCAGACTTCGGCGGGCACGCTCTCCCCGGCCACCGTCACCTGGACGCCGAGCGGCCCGGCGGCGGCGCGCAGCAGCCGGGCGTGCTCACGCCCCGCCGAGGGATGCGGCTTGAACAGCACGCCCGTGTAGCCGCGGGCGGCCAGGCCGCGCAGCATCGCCTCGTGCAGCCCGGCCTCCTCCTCGGGGGTGACGACGCCGAGCGCCGACAGGTACTGCCCGAGGATCATCGCCTGGCCGCCCGCCATGGCCGGCGCGGTCGCGGCCACCTCGCGGACGACCGACAGGAACGGCTCCTCCGGCAGCCTCACGGCCGGCACCCCGTACTCGCTCAGCAGCAGCGGCGCCAGCCCCGGCACCAGGTCGAGGTGGAGCAGGCGGGTGACGCGGTGGAAGATCTCGGCGGGCAGCGGGTCACGGGTCGGTCCGTAGCTCATCAGCCCGTCGGAGTAGACGGTGATCGGGCAGTCGCGGACCAGCCCGGCGATCGTGCGGGCGGGCGCGACCGCGATCGACTCGACCACCAGCTCGTCGGCCACGTCCAGCCGCAGGTGGGAGCGGACCAGCCGCTCCAGCATCGGCGCCTCGACGATCCTGGGCCGCCACTCCGCCGGATGCAGCGGGGCGATCAGCTCGTTCCACGAGCGCACCTCGTCGAACCGGGAGGCGAGCGCGGCGAAGCCCGGGGTCGCGTCCAGCGGCGTGGAGACCTCGGGGACCGGCGTGTTCGAGGACACCAGCAGCACCCTGCGGCCGTCCCCGAACAGGCCGGCGTCGATGCCCGCCGCCAGCGACATCGCGCCGAACAGCGTCGAGGCGTAGAAGACCGTCGTCGGGTGGCTCGTCATGATTCCTCCCCATCGGGGCGCGGCCCGCGGGCCGGGACGGGCAGACCGGGCAGCAGCTCGCGCAGCACGGCCGAACGCTCGGCGGGCATCGCCGCCGCGGCCTCCGCCACCAGCTCGCGCGGCAGCGCCTGCGCCATCCGCGCGCCGCGCTCGGTGAACCGGGCCCGCAGCTCCGGCGGGAACCGGTCCGCGAGCTCCAGGTGGTGGGCGAGCAGACCGCAGAAGTTGCGCACCGCCTTCGGCAGGTACTTCTCCTCCAGGTCCGCGAAGACCAGCTCGAACGCGTCGAAGAAGTGCAGCTGCCGCTCGTCGCCCACCTGGGTGAGCGAGCCGGCCACCTGCCGCCGGTAGAACACGCCCGCCATCGACACCGCGGCGAACGTCACCGCCTCCCGGTGCAGCCGCCAGATCCACGGCCGGTCCTCGGCGGTGTGCAGCCCGGAGGGGAAGCGCAGCAGGTCACCCAGCGACCGCCGGTAGACGCCCGCCCAGGCGTACGGGTAGTCCACCATCGTGCGCGTGCCCGCCGGCAGGATCGCCCCGCGCGGGTCGAGCACCGCGCCCCGCCGCGCCGCGGGGGCCCGGTGCACGACCCGCTTGCGGCCCTCGACCTGTACGTGGTCGGCGCGTACGAAGTCGCAGCCGAGCCCGTCGATGACCGCGACCAGCCGCGCCAGGTAGCCGGGAGCCAGCCAGTCGTCGCCGTCCAGGAACGTGACGTACCGGCCGGAGACGGCCGCAAGCCCGGCGTTGCGCGCGTCCGCCAGCCCGAGCGGCTCGGGGTTGCGGATCACGGCGAGTCCGGGCAGGTCGGCGCGGAAGTCCTCGACGACGGCGGCGGTGCCGTCCACCGACCCGTCGTCGACCACGACGAACTCGAAGCCGGGCCGGAAGTTGCGGGCCAGCGAGGCGAGCGCGTCGGAGATGAAGCGCTCGCCGTCGCGGACCGGCACGATGACCGAGAGGGTGATCACCGAGGTCAGACGGTGATCCGGCGCAGCCGCGCCTTCGGGGCCTCCTCGCCGGGGAAGACCCGCTTGACGCCGTCGCCCATGGCCTGCTCGATGATCCGGATGTCGCGCACCAGGTGCTCCAGGCCCGACGGCTCCAGCGAGGCGGCGTGGTCGGAGCCCCACATGGTGCGGTCGAGGGTGATGTGCCGCTCCACGCAGACCGCGCCGAGCGTCACCGCGGCCAGCGAGATCTGCAGGCCCCGCTCATGCCCCGAGTAGCCGACCGGCACCCCGTACCGCTCCTTGAGCGTGGTGATCGTGCGCAGGTTGGCCTCCTCGGGAGGCAGCGGGTACGTGGACGTCGCGTGCATCATGATCAGCTTGTCGGTGCCGAGGATCTCCACGGCCTCGTCGATCTCCCGCAGCGTGGACATCCCGGTCGACAGGATGATCGGCTTGCCGGTGGCGGCCAGCGCGCGCAGCAGCTGGTGGTCGGCGACGCCGGCCGAGGCCACCTTGTGCGTCAGGACGTCCATGTCCTCCAGGAACTCCACCGACGGCACGTCCCACGGGGAGGCGAACCAGTGCAGGCCGCGCTCGTCGCAGTACTCAGCGATCTGCCGGTACTCGTCGGCGCCGAACTCGGTGCGCTCCTTGTACTCCAGGTAGGTCATCTCGCCCCACGGCGTCTGCCGGATCTGCCCCTTCTGCGCCTCGGGCACGCAGATGGCCGGGGTGCGCTTCTGGAACTTCACCGCCTGGCAGCCGGCGTCGGCCGCCACGTCGATGAGCCGGCGGGCGATGTCGAGGTCGCCGTTGTGGTTGATGCCGATCTCGCCGATCACGTACACCGGCTCGCCGTCGCCGACCGGCACGTCCCCGATGGACACCGGGCGGAACCTGAGCCGCGGCGGCGCGGCCGGAGCCGGCTCCTCCGGGACCGGCCGGGCCGCGACCACCCGGTCGCACAGCTCGCGCACCGCGCCGTCGCCGCCCGCCCTGGTCAGCACCACCCGGGCCGCGGCGCGCACCCGCGGGTGCGCGTCCGGCACCGCGACCGGCCAGCCCACCTCGGCCATCGGGCCCAGGTCGTTGACGTCGTTGCCGACGTACGCCACGCGGGCCGGGTCGAGGTTCTCGATGGCGAGCCAGTCGCGCAGCACCGTCCGCTTGTCGGCCAGCCCCTGCAGCACCGGCACGCCGAGCTTGCGCGCCCTGGCCGCCACCACCGGGTTGTGCTCGGTCGACATGACCAGCACCTTCACCCCGGCGCGGCGCAGCAGCGACACGCCCATCCCGTCCGAGCGGCTGACCAGCACCATCTCGCGGCCCTCGGAGTCGACGTAGGCGCGGTCGTCGGTGTGCACGCCGTCGAAGTCGGTGATGACCGCGTCCACGTCGATCGGCTCGGGCGCGTCCACGAACGGGGCCAGCGCCCTTACGATCTCCAGGTCCTCGGGCGTGTCCACCTCGACCGCGTGCCGGGCCGGCACCGCCTGCACGGCCACGTCGCCGAAGAAGCGGTGACCGCGCTCGCGGAACCCCGCCGCGCGCATCACGTAGAAGGCGCCGGTCTCGCGGAACTGCGGCTCCATGTCCTGCCTGCGCGGCCGGGACGCCGGGTCGTGGTTGACGCCCGCGCCGGCCGGGGTCCACAGGAACTCGTGCGTCGGCGTACCGGAGAAGACCGCGTCGGCCTCGCCGTCGAGCACCCGGCGCACGGCCGCCGACAGGTCGGCGGGATCGATGAACGCGCTCGTGCACTGCACGAGCACGACGACCTCGGGGTCCTCGCCCAGGGCGTCGAGGGCGTGCAGCACGGCCGACTCGCTGGAGGCCGTGGCGCCGCTCAGCTCGGCCGGCCGCTCCACCACCCGCGCGCCCGCCCGCTCGGCGGCCTCGGCGATGCCCGGGTGATCGGTGCTCACCACCACCTCGTCCACCAGCTCGGCCTGCAGGCACGCGCGGACCGCGCGGGCCACGAGCGGGGTGCCCCCGACGGGGGCGAGGTTCTTCAGTGGTACGCCCGCCGAACCTCCACGGGCGGGAACTACGGCCAGGACTCGCAACGTATCTCCTCTATCCTCCGGGTTGCATCCAGAAGCTAGAGGCGCTGGTTGAACTGGCAGCGTCCCCGTTCTTAACTTTCCGGGGGCATCGGGTTGCGTCACCCGGGCCAGGTGGCCGGCAGGCGCAGCACGAACCTGGCGCCGTGCGGGCTGTCCTCCACCCGGATCTGCCCGCCGTGCGCGAGCGCCACGTCGCGGGCGATCGCCAGGCCCAGCCCGGTGCCGCCCGCGTCCCGGCTGCGGGCGGCGTCCAGCCGGGTGAACCGCTCGAAGATGCGCTTGCGGTCGCCGACGGCGATCGGCGCGCCGTCGTTCTCCACGCAGAGCACAGCCTGGCCGTCCTGCCGCCGCACCTCGACGGACACCTGCTTCTCGGCGTGCCGCTGGGCGTTGTCCAGCAGGTTCGTCAGCACCCTGGCCAGCTGGAGCCGGACGCCGTGCACGGTGACGCCCTCGGCGAGCTCGGTCCTCACCGGGACCCTGTCCGTGCGCCTGGCGAGCTCCTGGCGGACCAGCTCGGCCAGGTCCACCTGCTCCCTGGCGGCGGCGTCCTCGCCGGAGCCGATCCTGGCCAGCAGCAGCAGGTCGGTGATGATGGCCTCCAGCCGGTCGGTGTCGCGCAGCGCGGACTTCACCAGCGTCCGCACGTCGGCCTCGTCCGGGTAGAGCTGGGCGCTCTCCAGCTGGGCGCGCAGCCCGGCGATCGGGGTGCGCAGCTCGTGCGAGGCGTCGGCGGCGAACTGGCGCTGCTGCAGCCCGGCGCGTTCCAGGCGGGCCAGGGTGCCGTTGACGGAGCGGGCGAGCTGCGCCACCTCGTCGTCACCCGGCGGCTCCGTCACCCGGCGGCTCAGGTCGCGGGCGGTGATGTGGTCCAGCTCCCGCCGCATCCGCGCCACCGGGCGCAGGGCCGAGCCGGTGACCACCCAGGTCGCCCAGGCGGTGAGCGCGAGGATCGCGGCGAGCTGGACGGCCGCGCTGATCTCCATGCTCCGGGTGGAGAGCAGGGGCGGGGTGCGCCGCGCCGCGTAGACGATCGGCGCCTCGGCGGTCAGGCCGGCCCGCATCACGGTGATGTGCATACACATGGCGGGCAGGCAAGCGGTGACGTCGACGTCCCGGCCGCCCGGCCGCGGCCGCACGCCGCTCAGCATCGGCAGTTTCCTGGCCGCGTCGCTCGCCGCGAGGATCCGGCCGTCGTGCGCGACCAGCTGGATCAGGTCGACGTCGCTGTCGAGCACCGGCAGCCCGTGGCCGGCGCCCAGCTCGCCGCCGCGCACCCGGGCGGCGATGCGGGCGGCGGTGTCTCCCGTGGAGTCCCAGGTCGCCTGCGCGATCAGGTGGCGGGTGATGAGGACGCCCGCGATCGCCACGGGGGTGAGCACGAGCGCGGCGACGACCGTGGCGATGATGGTGACGCGTCCCCGCAGGGATCGGGCCCACAGGCGCACCTCACCGACGCTACCGACCGTAGTCTTCGCGGACTGCCGCGCCGAGGGAAAGAAAGGTCAAATGCTCCCGATCCTCATCAAAGACGGTCCCGCACCGGCCGGCGCGGGAGAATCGGGTGGGACCCCGCCGGCTTCCGCCGGGTGGGGATGCAAGCTTGCCGAAACTTGCACACCGTCGGACGCTGGAGGTTGAGCCTCCCCGGAATGCCTCTGGATGAGGATCGGGTAACGCCCTCTTGCAAAATCTTCCAAAAATTGCAAAATCCAGCTAACGTCCCGGAAACAAGAGCCGCGAAAGCGGTCGATCACTGATCTTTCGGGAGGTCTCATGAGCAAGCGAGCCCTGGGCGTGGCCGCTCTCGCGACGCTGGCCTTAACCGCCTGTGGCGGCTCCGACCCCGCTGCCCCCTCCGCGGCGCCGAGCGAGTCCGCCTCGGCCGCTCCCGCGTCGGGCAACCTCGTCATCTGGGCCGACCCCAACCGGGTCAAGGCCCTCACCCCCTTCGCCGATCAGTTCGGCACCGAGAACGGCGTGACCGTCGAGGTGAAGGAGATCAGCAAGGACAACCAGCAGACCTTCCTGACCGCCTCCCAGCAGGGCAGCGGCCCCGACGTCATGGTCGGCGCGCACGACTGGATCGGCAACCTGGTGCAGAACGGCGCCATCGAGCCGGTCAACCTGACCGAGGAGCAGAAGGCGGCGTTCTCCGACATCGCGATCAAGGCGGTCACCTTCGACGGCCAGATCTACGGCGCCCCGTACGCCGTCGAGAACATCGCCCTGATCCGCAACACCGACCTGGCCCCCGACGCGCCCGCCACGATCGAGGACATGGTGGCGACCGGCAAGAAGCTCAAGGACGACGGCAAGGTCCAGGAGATCCTCTGCCTGCCCGTGGCCCAGAAGGGCGACGCCTTCCACGTCTACCCGCTGTTCGCCGCCGGCGGCGGCAAGCTGTTCGGCTCCACCCCGGCCGGCGACCCCGACCCCAAGCAGGTGCTGGTCGGCTCCGAGGGCTCGGTCAAGGCCTTCGGGAAGCTGCGCGAGCTGGGGGAGAAGGGCGACGGCGCGCTCAAGACGTCGATCACCAACGAGAACTACATCCCCAGCTTCGCCGGCAAGAAGTGCGCCTTCCTCATCTCCGGCCCGTGGGCCATGACCGACGTCAAGAAGGGCGGCTTCGGCTACGACATCACGCCCGTCCCGTCGTTCGAGGGCGGCGAGCCCGCCACCCCGTTCGTCGGCGTCCAGTCGTTCTTCGTCGCGGCCAAGGGCCAGAACAAGACGCTCGCCCAGGAGTTCGTCACCAACTACGTGACCAACAAGGACGTCGCCAAGGCGCTGTACGACGCCGACCCCCGGCCCCCGGCGCTGACCGCCGCCCTGGAGGAGGTCAAGGCGGCCGACGCCGACGCCGGCAAGTTCATGGACGCGGGCAAGGACGGCATGCCGATGCCCGCCATCCCGGAGATGCAGGCCGTGTGGGAGCCGTTCGGCATCGCCGAGGCAGGCGTGGTCAAGGGCGGCGACCCGGCCGAGGCGGCCGCCGCCGCGCAGAAGACCATCGACGGCTCGCTCAAGAACTGACGCCCCATGTCGCCGGACGTGCGCGAGACCGCGGAGGCGTCACAGGCTCCGCGGCCCCGCCGCAACATCACCACCGCCTTCGTGGTGAGCAGGATCGCGGTGCTCGCCGTCGCCGCCGCGATCCTGCTCTACGCCGCGCCGCCGCTGGTCGCCACCGGGTCGTGGATCGGGCTGGCCGTGCTGCTCGGGGCCACCACCGTCATCGGCTACCTCTACCTGACCCGGCGGTACGTCCCGGCCAAGTATCTCGTCCCCGGCACCGTCTTCCTCATCGCCTTCCAGGTGTTCCCGGTGCTCTACACGGTGACCACCGCCTTCACCAACTTCGGCGACGGCCACCGCGGTGACAAGGCGGCGGCGATCACCGCCATCGAGCGCGGCTCCGTACGGCAGGCGCCCGGCTCGCCCGAGTACCAGCTCACCACCGCGCTGCGCGGCGGCGAACTGGTGTTCCTGCTCGTCGACCCCGCCACCAAGCAGGTCCGGCTCGGCGACGCGGGCGGGCTGTCGCCGCTGCCCGGCGCCGAGGTCGGCGTCACCGGCAAGGTGCTGCGCGCGCCCGGCGTCACCGTGCTGACCGCGCCGCAGGCCGCCGCCCGCGGCGAGGAGATCGCCGCGCTGACCGTGCCCACCGACGGCGGGGCCATCAAGGCCAACGGGCTCAGCCGCGCCGTCGAGGGCAGGGCGGCGCTCGTCTACGACGCGGGCTGCGACTGCATGTGGGGCGAGGGCGGCCCGTGGCGCGCCGACGGGTCGCAGGGCTACTTCGTCAACGCCGCCGGCGAGCACCTGGCCCAGGGCTGGCAGGTCAACGTCGGCCTGGCCAACTTCGCCAGGGTGCTGACCAACCCCACGATCTCCGGCTACTTCCTCGGCGTGTTCGGCTGGAACGCGGTCTTCGCGCTGGCCTCCGTAGCCGGCACGTTCGGGCTCGGCATGGCCGTCGCGCTGGCCCTGCACCACCCGCGCATGCGCGGCACCAAGGCCTACCGGATCGCGCTCATCCTGCCGTACGCCATGCCGTCGTTCGCGATGCTGCTGGTCTGGCGTGACATGTTCAACCGCGACTTCGGGCTGGTCAACCAGATGCTCGGGCTGAACGTGGACTGGCTCGGCGAGGTGACCACCGCCCGGCTCGCCGTCGTCCTGGTCAACCTGTGGCTGGGCTTCCCGTACATGTTCCTGGTCACGACCGGGGCGCTGCAGGCGATCCCGCGGGAGCTGACCGAGGCCGCCGCCATCGACGGGGCCACCCCGTGGAAGGCGTTCCGGCGGGTGACGCTGCCGCTGCTGCTGGTGGCGCTGACGCCGCTGCTCATCTCGTCGTTCGCGTACAACTTCAACAACTTCAACGCCATCCAGCTCACCACCGAGGGCGGGCCGTTCCCGCCGGAGAACCCGCAGGTGGGGGGCACCGACCTGCTCATCACCTACACGTTCAGGCTGGCCTTCGGCACCGGCGGCGCGCAGTTCGGCTTCGCGGCCGCGATCTCGGTGTTCATCTTCGCCATCGTGGCGATCGTCTCGGCCGTGGCGTTCCGCCGTACCCGCAAGCAGGAGGAGGTGTACGCGTGAAGCTGGCGCTCAGGCACGCGTTCGTGCTCGCCGTGTGCGCGTTCGCGATCTTCCCCATCCTGTTCGTCGTCTCGGCGGCGATCAACCCGCTGGGCACCCTCGCCTCGACCGAGCTGCTGCCGACCGGAGCCGGCCTGGACAACTTCGGCGAGCTGATGACCTCGGACGTCTACCCGTTCGGCCGGTGGTTCTTCAACTCGGTGTTCATCGCGCTGCTGTCGTCGTTCGCCAGCCTGCTGCTGTCGATGTTCGCCGCCTACGCCTTCAGCCGGATGCGCTTCGCCGGGCGCCGGGTCGGGCTGCTGGCGCTGCTGCTCATCCAGATGTTCCCGCAGTTCCTGGCCATCGTGACGATCTTCATGATCTTCACCAGGGTGACCGAGCTGTACCCGGCGTTCGGCTTCGACACCGTGTGGGGGCTCATGCTGCTCTACCTGGGCGGCGCGCTCGGCGTGAACACCTGGCTGATGAAGGGCTTCCTGGACACCGTGCCGAAGGAGCTCGACGAGGCCGCCACCGTGGACGGCGCCACGCACGCGCAGGTCTTCTGGAAGGTCATCATGCCGCTGGTCACGCCGATCCTCGCGGTCACCGCGCTGCTGGCGTTCATCACCACCATGAGCGAGTTCCTCATGGCGAACGTCTTCCTGCGCGACCCGGAGAGCAAGACGCTCGCCGTGGGCATGTACGGGATGATCGCCGGCGACCGGCGCAACGAGAACTTCGGCATGTTCGCCGCCGCCACGCTGCTCACCGCGATCCCGACCGTCAGCGTCTTCCTCTGGCTGCAGAAGTACATCGTCTCCGGACTCACCTCCGGCGCCGTCAAGGGGTGACTCATGCGCTTCCTGGATCTGCCGCACCACGACGGCTCCCCGCTGTACGTCTCCACGCAGGCGCCCGAGCCCGGCGCCCCGGTGACGCTCTGGCTGCGCGCCCCGCGCGCCGCCGGGGTCACCGCCGCGCACGTGCGCGCCGTCCACGACGGCGAGCCGCGCTACGCCCGCGCCGCGCCTGACCCCGCCAGGACCGGCCGCCCCGTCGGCGGGTACGGTGCCGGCGACGACTGGTGGCGGGCCGAGGTCACCCCGGTGAACCCGGTCACCCGCTACCGCTTCCTGCTGGAGACCACCGGCGGCCAGGCGTGGCTGACCGCCGCCGGGCTGTTCGCGCACGACCTGCCCGACTCCGGGGACTTCCGCCTGGTCTGCCACGAGCCGCCCCCCGCGTGGATGGCCGGCTCGATCGTCTACCAGATCTTCCCCGACCGGTTCGCCCGCTCGGGCCCCATGCCGGACCCGGCCCCGGCATGGGCGCTGCCCCGCGACTGGGACCGCGACCCGGTCATCCCCAGCGGCCCCGGCACCGCCGAGCAGTTCTACGGCGGCGACCTCGACGGCGTCGTCCGCCACCTCGGCCACATCGAGAGCCTCGGCGCCGACACCGTCTACCTGACCCCGATCTTCCCGGCCCGCTCCAACCACCGCTACGACGCCGCCGACTTCGACCGCGTCGACCCGCTGCTCGGCGGCGACGCCGCGCTGCGCCGGCTGGCGGACGCGCTGCACGGGCGCGGCATGCGGCTGCTCGGCGACATCACCGCCAACCACACCGGCGACGCCCACGCCTGGTTCACCGCCGCCGTCTCCGACGTGCGCGCCCCCGAACGGGACATGTACTACTTCGACCCCGACACCGGCGACTACGAGTCCTGGTGGGGCTTCAAGTCGCTGCCCAAGCTCAACTGGGGCAGCCCGCTCGTCCGCGACCGCATGCGCCAGGTGCTCGCCCGCTGGACCGGGCCGTTCGACGGCTGGCGGGTGGACGTGGCCAACATGACCGGCCGGTTCGGCGCCGACGACCACAACCACGAGGCCGCGGCCCTGCTGCGCCGCGCCCTGCCGCCCGGCGCCGCGTTCGTCGCCGAGCACAACCACGACGCCTCGTCCGACCTGGACCGCGACGGCTGGCACGGCACGATGAACTACGGCGGCTTCACCCGTCCCGTCTGGTCCTGGCTGCGCGCCGGCACGCTCGGCCTGGAGCACTTCCTCGGCGTGCCCGGCGGCGTGCCCCGCCGCGACGGCCTCGCCGCCCTGGCCACGCTGCGGTCCTTCGCCTCGCACATGTCGTGGCGCTCGCTCGTGCACTCCTGGCAGCTGCTCGACTCGCACGACACGCCGCGGATCCGCACCGTCACCGGCTCGCGCGAGCGCCACCTCGTCGCGCTCGGCCTGCAGGCCACGCTGCCCGGCACGCCCATGGTGTTCGCCGGCAGCGAGTTCGGCCTCACCGGCGTCAACGGCGAGCACTCCCGCACCCCCATGCCCTGGAACCGCCCCGCAGACCGGGACCCGGCCACCCTCGCCGCCTACCGCGACCTGCTCGGCCTGCGCCGCCGCGAACCCGCCCTGCGCCACGGCGGGCTGCGCTGGCTGCACGCCGACGCCGACTGCCTGGTGTTCGCGCGCGAGACGTACGAGGAGACGCTGCTCGTGTGCGCCCGCCGCGCGCCGGGGGCTCCGCTGGCCCTGCCCGCCCGCGCCGACCTCGTCCATAACGGCGGCGACACGAATGACGGAACAGGTGATGGACCGTCGCTGTCCGTGTGGCGGGTCATCGGCCGATGACGCTACGGTTGGGGCCGCCCCGTCAGAGTTGATCGAGTTATAGGTGTGCCCGATGAGGTTGCTGTCCGTGGCCGTCCTGGCTTCGCTCCTGCCCGCCCTGCCGCTGCCGGCCCAGGCGGCCGCCCACGCCGGCACCACCTACTACGTGGACTCCAAGGCGGGTGACGACGCCGCCGACGGCACCGCCGCCGACCGGGCGTGGCGGTCGCTCGACGCGGTCAACGCCGCCGACCTCAAGCCCGGCGACACCGTCGCCGTCAAGCGGGGCAGCAGCTTCACCGGCTCGCTCGTGCTCGCCGCGAAGGGCACCGCCCGCTCGCCCATCACCGTCAAGGCCTACGGCAAGGGCGCGCTGCCCAGGATCGGCGGCCGGGACGCCAACTGCGTGGTCGTCGCCGGCGACCACTGGCGCATCAGCGGCCTGCGCGCCAGCAACTGCGCCTGGGCGGGGTTCGAGATCAAGGGCGACCACAACGTGCTGTCCAAGGTGCAGGCCGACCGCAACGTGACCGGCGCGACCGTCACCCCCAGCGGTTCCCGCAACACGATCAAGGACAGCACCTTCACCAGGAACAACCGGATGAGCGTCAACGACAAGGGCGGCGACAACGACTCCGGCGCCTTCGGCATCCTGCTCAACGGCGACGACAACCTCGTCACCGGCAACACGATCACCGGCAGTCACGCCAAGAGCTACGATTACGGCGTCGACGGCGCCGCCATCGAGATCTTCGGCGGCAACCGCAACCGGATCACCCACAACCGCACCCACGACAACAACACCTTCAGCGAGCTCGGCGCCAAGAAGGGCGACACCGCCACGGGCAACGTGTTCGCCTTCAACGTCGTCACCTCCTCGCTGAAGACCGGCTCCTTCCTCGTCACCCGCGGCGCCCGCCACGTCGTGGGCCCGGTCAAGGGCACCACGGCCGTGCACAACTCCGTCTACATGCCGGCCCGCGACACCATCGGCTGGTCCTGCCACGACGGCTGCTCCCCGTCGATCCTGAAGCTGCGCAACAACGTCATCGTGGTGGGCGGCACGGCCGGCTACGAGGACGCCAAGGGCGCCGACGAGGCGAGCAGCGTCTACAAGGCGCGCAAGGCCGAGTTCAAGCTCGGCTCCGGCTCCGTCATGGCCGACCCGCGCTTCGTCTCGCGGACCAACCTGCGCCTGGCGCCCTCGTCGCCGGCCCGTGGCCGCGCGGTCCGCCTCGGCCCGTCGTGGTTCGGCGGCGCCGCGCTGGCCAAGGACATCACCGGCAAGCCGCTGCCCTCCTCCACCCGCCACGCGGGCGCCTACCAGTAACGTCAGCCGATGCCGTAACGGCTCGACATCCAGTCGTAGACCTGGCGGGCGGCGGGCTCGTCGCCGCCCAGCAGGGTGATCAGCCTGCCGGTGCGGCGGGTCAGCACGCACGCGAAGCTCTCCGCGAACAGCTCCGACACGTCCTGCCGGTACGGCGACTCCAGCCGGGGCCGGCGCAGCGCGTGCAGGAAGGTCCACCAGCGGTCGGCCGAGGGCCGGCCGTCGGAGTGGTCGATGGCGTGGCCCAGCTCGTGACCGCACACGTTGACCGACGGCGAGGGTACGCTGCCGACCGCGATGCGGCGCAGGACCGGGTCGTAGACGCCGGCGCTCCGCTCCCACGTGCCCTCCTGCTGCGGCAGCGGGATGGCGCGCAGCTTCTCGAAGGCCGGCAGGTCAGGAACGGAGCCGGGGCCCACCACCAGGCCGCCGTCGAGGTGGTCGGCCAGGCGGGCGCCCAGGGCGCGCGGCACCGCCGCGAGCGTCATGACGGCCACGAGTGACTCCGGCGGCGGCAGCGTCCCCGGCTCCCACATCCGCGTCAGCCTGTGCTCCAGCACGCCGACATGCAGCCATCCAGGCCATCCTCTGCGCCTCACCGTACCGCGCTCTCTGCAACCGTTCTCAGGCCACCCTCGTGACCGAGATCAATGATTACCTATCCGCGACCCTGTGGTGGTGTCGAAACGGGCGCGATCCGCACGACGCTTCCTGTGAAAGCGACGAGAGAGAGACCCACGGACTGGAAGATCGAAGTCGTCTCCATCCCCGTCGCCGACGTGGAGAAGGCCAAGGGGTTCTCCAGCGAGCGGCCGGGGTTCGATGTGGACCACGACTCGCGGGTGAACGAGGAGACGCGGGTGGTCCGGCTGACGCCGCCCGGCTCGGGCCGCTCCATGTGAGCGCGGTCAAGCACTACGAGCGGGACGGCACGCTCGCCGAAGGGCGGGGAGGCCGATGGAACTCGTTCGTGTTCTTCGACGACCTCGACGGCGACGGCCGGGTGCTGCAGGAGCGCGCCTGACGGCGGCTTGGCGCAATACGCGGTCAGTCTTGCCCGGTTCTTGGCGGCGTGAACCGGTATGGAAGCTGCATGCTGGGATTAAGCGCAGCAAGCGTGACATATCCGTGGAACATGCCGGAAACCTCTCCGCGGCACTGTGAAAGCCTCGGAAAAGGGGAGGGGCAATGCTGCTGCGACTGAGGGTGTCGCTAGCCGACCGGCCGGGAGGGCTCGGCCAGGTCGCCAAGGTGCTGGGCACGCTGGGCGCCGACATCCTCCAGGTCACCGTGCTCGAACGTGAGATGGGCAGGGCGGTGGACGACTTCGTGGTGTCCTGGCCGGGCCCGGCGGGCGCGGACGAGGTGCGGGAGCGGTTCTCCGCCGTGCCAGGCGTGCGGGTGGAGGGCGTGTGGCCGACCCGCGAGGTCCCCGGCTCCGCGCCCGACTACGACCTGCTCATGCACGTGGCCGCCGAGCCGTCGCGCGGCCTCGCCACGCTGGTGGACGCGCTGCCCGGCCTGTGCGGCGCGGAATGGTCGGTGGCCTACGCCGGCGGCTCGGTGGTCCACAGCTCCATCGCCGCGCCCGAACTCGTGGACCTGCCCGAGCCGCCGCCGCGCGCCGCCACGCTGGACGGCGAGAAGGTGCGGCTCATGCTGCTGCCCATGACCGCGTACCAGCTGCACCTGCTCGTGGCCCGGGCCGACGGGCCCGGGTTCCACCGCGCCGAGCTGGAACGGGCCGTGCGGATCGTGGACGTCGTCTCCGCCCTGGCCGCCCGCGTCTGACCGCCCGTGCGCCCGCGGCCCCGTCCCGCTCCGGACGGACCTCCGGCACCGACCACCCCGCCTTTTCGTCCACCCACCGCTGAGGCGGACCCGGTAGTTCGTCCGGGATGGGAAGACTGTGGCTTTAGGGAGAAGATTTCGGGGTTGTTGTTGATCGCCGAGCATTTCTCCTATGGGTACGGGTAGGTTTGGGCGGGTGTCAGAAGCCTCCGCTCCGGCCCAGCCACGCCTGGCGTGGCTGGACGCGCTGCGTGGCATCGGCGCGCTGGCCGTGGTCGCCGAGCACATGACCCCGTGGTTCCTGCCTTCCGTGCGCCCGCAGTGGTTCCATCTCGGCGTGTACGGGATCTTCGTGTTCTTCCTGGTCAGCGGCTACATCATCCCGGCGTCGCTGGAGCGCCACGGCGACGTGCGCACGTTCTGGCTCAGCCGCGTGTTCCGCCTCTACCCGCTCTTCCTGGCCGTCGGCCTGCTGGTGGTCGCGCTCCACTGGTGGGTGCCGGTCCGCGAGGCGGTCGAGCGCGACTGGGCGTCGGTCGCCGGCCACGCCACCATGCTGCTCGACGTCGTGGACGTGGCCGGGGTCGCCGACACCATGTGGACGCTCTCGTACGAGATGGTGTTCTACCTGATGGTCACGGCGCTGTTCATGGTCCGGCTGCACCACCGCAGCGGGCTGCTGGCGATGCTGTTCGCGGCCGGGGCGGTGGCGACCGGGGTGCTGATGACGCGGGGGGTGCTGACCGGCGGCTGGGTCGCGTACGTGTCGTGCGCGGTGTTCGTGACCGGCCTCGTCTGCCTGATCACCGGGCGGTTCCGCCGGACGGCCGCGGCCGTGCTGGGCGTGATGGCGCTGACGCTGCTGGTGCTGGGCAGCCGGGTGCCGTGGGTGGGGGTGGCGGTGCTGGCGCTGATGTTCGCCGGCACCGCGATCTACCGCTGGGAGCGGGGCGAGGGCCGGTTGTGGCCGGTGGCGGTCACGCTCGTGGCGGTCGCCTGCGTGCCGTTCTGGGCGATCATGGCTGGGTGGTGGTGGGTCCAGCCCGACATCTGGATCACCACGATCGTGCTCGTGGCCGCCACGTTCGCGGCGGGCATGGCGCTGCGCGGGCGGCGGGTGCCCCGGGTGCTCGTCTGGCTGGGGCTCGTCAGCTACTCGCTCTATCTGGTGCACCACCCGCTGCTGAGGTACTTCACCTGGGTGTCCGGCGACCTCCGGGCGGAGCCGCTGCCCTACCAGCTCGCCATGACGGCGCTGGCGCTGACGATGGTGGTGCTGGTGAGCGCGTTCACGTACCGCTTCGTGGAGCGGCCCATGCAGGAGCTGGGCCGGCGGATCGCGCGGTCGAGGTCGTCCACCGTTCCAGCGCGGGGGCCAGCAGAGGATGCCTCAGCAACGTCCGCCGCACGATAGGGTCCTCCGCCATCAGGAACGCCAGGTGGCGGACCGCGTGCGCGGCCACGTGAGCCACCTCCACCCGCTCCGGCGAGGGCCTGGCGGGAGCCGCGCCCATGGCGAGCTCCAGCCGGGGCAGCGCGACGGCGGGCAGCCACGGCGCGGGGTCGGGGCACACCGCGTAGGTGAGCACGATCTCGCCGCCCGGCAGGTGGCGCCAGCTCGTGGAGTGGACGACGGTGAGCGGGTCGCCGGCGGAGATCCCGCAGACGCGGCGCGCGGCCTCGTCGGGGCTCTCGCCGGGCTCCGGACGCGTCTCGGCGCGCCGGTAAGCCCACGAACTGTCGGCGTCCGCCCTTAGCATGAGCGTCTCGACCCAGACCACGTGTCTTCCCGTCACCGTTCCGCAGCTTACTGCCAATCATACGCAATAACGTAAATCCCGCATGTGTGTCGCCTCTCCTGCGGTAGTGGTCGGGAGGCGGACGACGGAAGGGGGAGGGCCCATGCCCGGCTTGCTCGTGCTGATGGGATCGGGAGAGACGAGCCCGACCATGGTGGAGGTGCACCGCGCCGCCGCGCGCCGGCTGCGGCCGGGGGCGCGGGCCGTGCTGCTCGACACGCCGTACGCGTTCCAGGAGAACGCGGCCGACATCTCCGCGCGCGCCCGCCGCTACTTCGCCCGCAGCGTCGGACTGGACGTCGAGGTGGCGCCCGGCGTCGCCGGCGCCGACTGGGTGTTCTCCGGGCCGGGCAGCCCCACCTACGCGCTCGACCGCTGGACCCACTCCGGCGTGGCCGGCGACCTGCGGGCCCGGGTGCGGGCGCGGTCCGGGGTGACCGTGCTCGCCTCCGCCGCCGCCTGCACGGCCGGCCTGGCGACGGTGCCGGTGTACGAGATCTACAAGGTCGGCGCCGAGCCCTGCTGGCGCGAGGGCATCGACCTGCTGGAGCCGCTCGGGCTGCACGCCGTGCTGATCCCCCACTTCGACAACGCCGAGGGCGGCACCCACGACACCCGCTACTGCTACCTGGGGGAGCGGCGGCTGTCGCGGATGGAGCGCGAGCTGCCGCCGGGCACCGCCGTGCTCGGCGTCGACGAGCACACCGCGCTCGTCATCGACCTGGAGACGGAGGCCGTCGAGGTGGCGGGCCGCGGCGGCGTCACGGTCCGGCTGCCCGGCTCGGTCACCGTGCTGCCCGCGGGCACCCGCACCGGGCTCGCCGAGCTGCGCCGCCTGGCCGAGGGCGGCGCCGGCACGCCCGTCCCGGCCCCGCCGCCGGCGGTCCGGCAGGCCGGGGTGACGCTGGAGGAGACCATGAGTGCCGCCGAGCGCGCCTTCGCCGCGGCGGTGGCCGCGCCCGACCTGGCGGCGGCCGCCCGCGCGGTGCTGGAGCTGGAGGCCGGGATCGTCTCCTGGGCGGCCGACACCGAGGAAGACGCGGGCGGCGTCGACCAGGCCAGAGAGCTGATGCGGCTGCTGATCGCCCGGCTCGGCGAGCAGGCGGCCACCGCGGGCGTCCACACCGTCATGGGCCCGCTCCTGGCGCTCCGCGGCGAGCTGCGCGCCCAGGGCCGCTACGAGGTGGCCGACGCGCTGCGCGAGGCCCTGCTGGAGGGCGGCGTGCTGGTGGAAGACACCCCCGACGGCCCGCGCTGGTCGGTCGTGCCCCCGCCGCGCCCTCGGTGAGCCATCGCGGGATCGAACCCCGGGGCGCGCGGGCGCGTACCTGTCTGCGAGGGCTCCGGCGAGGGAGGCGGCGACGTGCGGTGGCTAGCGGCGCGGCTTGTCGATGCGGGCGCCGTCGGGGGTGAAGATCATCAACCGGCTCATGTCCACGCCCACCTTGGCCGCGTCGCCCGTACGCCACACCGGGCGGTTGCCCAGCCGGACCGTCAGGTCGGCGCGGCGGTGCACGCCGTTGCCGACGTTCTGGCCGACCTGCTCCTGTTCCTGCGGCTCCTCCTCCCGCTGCGGGAACATGCGCCGCATCAGCGCGCCGATCCCGCCCGAGGCGGCGTGATGGCCGTTGCGCCCCTCGCGCGGGTCCGGCGGCTCGGGCACCGGCACGGCCGGCACCCCGCACTCGATGTAGGCCATCCACTCGTGGCCGTGATACTCCAGCGTGCGCACCCGTCCGTAGAAGGCCGGTCCGTCGTACGACTCCGGCACCGGCGCCAGCCCGTCCGGCCGCATGCCGACCAGCACCTGCCCGCCGGTGTGCTGCGAGATCGCGTACGCGCGCGGGTCGCTCCACGGGATGGACAGCCGGTGCGGGCCGAAGTCCAGCAGGACGAACTGGTTCTGCGGCGTGTGCACGCTGGCCGAGAGCAGGTTGAGCTGCTGGGAGTTGAGGAACGCGGCGACGAAGGCGGTCGCTGGATCGTTGTAAATCTGGGCCGGAGTGCCGACGTCCTGCAGCACGCCGCGGTTCAGGATCGCGATGCGGTCGGCCAGCGTCAGCGCCTCCACCTGGTCGTGCGTCACGTAGATGGTGGTGATGCCGAGCGACCTGACCAGCGCGGAGATCTCCATGCGCAGCTCGGTCCGCATCCCCGCGTCCAGGTTCGACAGCGGCTCGTCCATCAGGAACAGCTTGGGCTGCCTGACGATCGCGCGGCCCATGGCCACCCGCTGGCGCTGGCCGCCGGAGAGCGTTCCCGGCCGCCGCTCCAGGGTCTCGTCGATGTGCAGGGCCTTGGACAACTCGGTGACGCGGTCGCGCACCATCTGCGGGTCCGCCTTGGCGATCTCCAGGGGGAAGGCGATGTTGCCGCGCACGGTCCGGTGCGGGTAGAGGGCGCCGCTCTGGAACACCATGGCCACGTCGCGGTCGCGCGGGGCCACGTGGTTGGCGAGCTGGCCGTCGAGCCAGAGCTCGCCCTCGGTGATGTCCTCAAGGCCGGCGATCATGCGCAGCAGTGTGGACTTGCCGCAACCGGACGGGCCGAGGAGGACGAGGAACTCGCCGTCCTCGGCCCTAAGACTCAGCTTGTCGACCGCCAGGTAATCACCTGGATACACCTTGGTCACGTTGTCGAGAACGACTGAGCTCATGGGCCCACACCTTGCGCGCGTGTCACCTGTGACGGGGACGGATTGAAGAGGTAGTACATCGCGCATTAACACTGCATGTCCACCCTTGACATAAAAGTTCTGCTGATACCTGGTTTCGGTCGAGAGTTTTGGGGTGCCTTACGCCGTTATTTCCGAAATGTGTTACTTGGAAGGGCTTGCGAAAACTTGCGGTAAGGTCTTTCAATGGTCGGGACTCAGGGGGTGGCTTATGGCGACGTGGTGGCGGGACGCCGCGATCTACCAGGTGTACGTGCGTAGTTTCGCCGACGGCGACGGCGACGGGGTCGGCGACCTGATAGGCGTCCGTGATCGCCTGCCCTACCTCGCCGCGCTCGGCGTGGACGCGATCTGGCTGACGCCCTTCTACCCCTCGCCGATGGCCGACTTCGGCTACGACGTCGCCGACTACCGCGACGTCGACCCGCTCTTCGGCACGCTCGGCGACGCCAAGGCGCTGATCGACGAGTCACACGGGCTCGGCCTGCGGGTGATCGTCGACATCGTGCCCAACCACACCTCCGACCAGCACCCCTGGTTCCAGGAGGCGCTGCGCGGGGCCAACCGCGACCGCTACGTCTTCCGCGACCGGCCCAACGACTGGGAGTCCATCTTCGGCGGCCCGGCCTGGACCCAGGTCGCCGACGGCCAGTGGTACCTCCACCTGTTCGACCCATCCCAGCCCGACCTCAACTGGGAGCATCCCGAGGTGCGGGCCGAGTTCGAGTCGATCCTGCGCTTCTGGCTCGACCTGGGCGTCGACGGCTTCCGGATCGACGTGGCGCACGGCATGGTCAAGCCGGCCGGCCTGCCCGACATCGGTCACTCCGGGCAGACCCGGCTCATCGGCAACGACGTGGTGCCGTACTTCGACAACGACGGCGTGCACGAGATCCACCGGTCGTGGCGGCGCATCCTCGACTCGTACCCGGGGGAGCGCATCGGCGTGGCCGAGGCCTGGGCGCCCACCCCCGAGCGCCTGGCCCTCTACGTGCGGCCGGACGAGCTGCACCAGGCGTTCAACTTCCACTACCTGTTCGCCCCCTGGGAGGCTCAGGCGCTGCGCGAGGTGATCGACAGCTCGCTCGCCACCGCCGCCTCGGTCGGCGCGCCGACCACCTGGGTGCTGTCCAACCACGACGTCAAGCGCCACGTCACCCGCTACGGCAGCCTGGCCAGGGCCCGCGCCGCCGCCCTGCTCACGCTCGCCCTGCCCGGCTCCGCCTACATCTACCAGGGCGACGAGCTGGGCTTGCCCGAGGTGCTCGACCTGCCGGAGGAGGTCCTGCGCGACCCGCAGCGGCTGCGCGACCCCGACAGCGGCCGCGACGGCTGCCGGGTGCCGCTGCCCTGGACGCGCGACCTCGGCTGGCGTGAGCCGTGGCTGCCCATCCCCGCCGCGTGGGCCGGGCTCAGCGTGGAGGCCCAGCAGGGCGTGCCCGGCTCCACCCTGGAGCTCTACCGGGAGGCGCTGCGGCTGCGCCGCTCCTTCGACGGCGACCTGACCTGGCACGACTCTCCCGAGGGGACCCTCGTGCTGTCGCGGGGCGACCTGCTGTGCACCGTCAACCTGACCGGGTCACCGGTCGGCTTCGCCGTCGACGGCGACCTCCTGCTGGCCTCGGACGAGCCCGGCGCGCCCGATTCGGCGGCCTGGTGGAGAATGAGGCATCCGGCCTGACGGGTTCCCGCTTCACGGCCCGTCGCCCGCGCGAGAGGATTCTCGTTGAGGTCCCACACCGGCTCCACAGGACTTCCGGCGCTCCGCCGGCCCGTCGGCGAGCGCCTCGGACCGTCTGCCGGACGATCGAGGCCGGTTCGCACTGCTGTTCGATATGAGACGATGTGCCGGACCGTGAATCGCCTGCCTCTTGTGATGCTCCGCAAGGGTCCGATTCCTCCCTCGCCTGAAGGCGGGGGCTTACTCGGAGGTTTCTGATGAACGGACCCGCCCGCCTTGCCGACATCGCCGCCCAGGCCGGGGTGAGCGAGGCCACGGTCAGCCGCGTGCTCAACGGCAAGCCGGGCGTCTCGGCGACGACCCGCCAGGCGGTCATGACCGCGCTCGACCTCATGGGCTACGAGCGGCCGCCCCGGCTGCGCCAGCGCAGCAACGGCCTCATCGGGCTGGTCACCCCCGAGCTCGACAACCCGATCTTCCCGGCGTTCGCGCAGGCCATCGAGAAGTCGCTGACCCAGCACGGCTACACGCCCGTGCTCTGCACGCAGCTGCCCGGCGGCGCCCCCGAGGACGAGTTCACCGAACTGCTGGTCGACCGCGGGGTGAGCGGCATCGTGTTCGTGTCAGGGTTACACGCCGACACCACCGCCCGCATGGACCGCTACACCCGGCTCACCGACCGCGGCCTGCCGATCGTGCTGGTCGACGGCTACAACGAGCACATCGACGCCCCGTTCATCTCGGCCGACGACCGCATGGCCGCCCGCCTGGCCGTCCGTCACCTGGCCGACCTCGGCCACGAGCGCATCGGGCTGGCGCTCGGGCCGCGCCGGTTCGTCCCCGTCATCCGCAAGATCGAAGGCTTCCGCGAGGCCATGAGGGTGCTCCTCGGCGCCGACGACGTGGACGACCTCATCACCCACTCGCTGTTCTCCGTCGAGGGTGGCCAGGCCGCCGCCACGCAGCTCCTCGACCGCGGCTGCACCGGCATCGTGTGCGCCAGCGACCTGATGGCGCTGGGCGCGATCCGCGCCTGCCGCCAGCGCGGGCTCGCCGTGCCGGGCGAGGTGTCGGTGGTCGGCTTCGACGACTCGCCGCTCATCGCCTTCACCGACCCGCCGCTGACCACCGTGCGCAAACCGATCGGCCCGATGGCCACGGCCGCCGTGCAGACCCTCCTCGAAGAGGTCGGCGGCGCGTCCGCCAAGCACGTCGAGCTCATCTTCCAGCCCGAGCTGGTGGTCCGCGGCTCCACCGGCTCCGGCCCGCTGGTCAACCGGTGATGGTTCTGGCAATGTCCGGCCGGGTGCCAGATGAGGGTCTGTTCGGGTGATTCTTCTGGGAACCTCCGGCTGGGTGTCGCTCCGGGTGTCCGCGGGCCGTCGTCGGGGCAGGCAAGGGCCTTTTGGGAAACCCCTCGGGCCGGGCGTCGTCATGCGTGCCTCACAACCCGCTGTGCCCGCCGTAAGTGCTCGTGCGAGGAGGAGGGCGGGACTGTGACGTGTGACGTGCTCGTGCTGGGCGGGGCGGGGGTCGATACCACCGTTTACGTGCCGGAGCTGCCGCTGGCCTACCGTGACACCTATCCGGTGCCGCCCGTGGTCGATCGGATCGGGAACACCGGGTCAGGGGTGAGCCTCGGGTGCGCGGCCCTCGGGATGGACGTCGCCTTCGCCGACCTGATCGGTGACGATCCGCAGGGCGCGCTCGTCCGTGACGCGCTGCGCCACGTCGCCTGCGCGTGGGGCACCGCCGCCGGGGGCACCCGGCGCAGCGTCCTGCTGGTCGCCCCCGACGGCCGCCGCACGTCGTTCTTCGACGCCAAGGCCACCCCCGGCGAGCGCCTGCCCCGCGCGCTCTACGCAGGCGTCCGGGCCCGCCACGTGCACGTGTCGCTCTCCGACATCTGCCGCGACGTCTTCGACGACCTCGGCGGCGTGCCCGTCTCCACCGACCTGCACGACTGGGACGGGGCCGACGACTTCCACCGGGACTTCGCGTACCGGTCCGACCTGGTGTTCCTGTCAGCCGCCGCGCTGGAGGACCCGGTGGCGGCGATGCACGGCATCCTGGCCCGCGGGCGGGCCCGCACCGTCGTCTGCACCCGCGGCGCCGGCGGCTGCCTCGTCCTGACGCGCGGCGGCGAGGTGCGCGCCTTCCCCGCCGCCCCGCTGCCGGCACCGGTCGCCGACAGCAACGGCGCGGGCGACGCGTTCGTCTCCGGCTTCCTGTACGGGACGCTCAACGGGCTGCCGCTGGAGCGGTGCGTGACGCTGGGGGCGGTCGCCGGGGCGCACGCCTGCACGGTGCCGGGCACCCACGAGTCCCCGATCACCGAGCCCGTCCTCCTGGCCCGCGCCTCAGCAGACACCTGAGCCTCGGTCGAGACCTCAGCGTCCGCCGATCACCTGACTCGGTCGAGTGCTACGCGGCAGGCGGGCGGCATCCCGGACGAGGGCGGCTCGGCGCACTCGGTGTCGCTGACGGTTAAGGTCAGCTTGCCGTCCTGTACCGGGTTGCCCGCCTCGCCCGCGGACGGGCCACGGGACATCCACACCAGCACGGCGACCAGCAGCGCGAGCAGCACCAGCATGATCACCACGGCGGCCAGGCAGCCGGTGAACAGGTTCCGGCCCGGCTTGGCGGGCCGGGCGCCCGGCGGCAGCGGGCCACGGCGGGGCAGCGGGCCCTGCCCGGTCTGATGCGGAGGGACCTGCGGCGCCTGACGCCCCGGCCGCGGGAAGCGCCCGGACGTCTCGGCGGGCGGCATGGGCGCCGCCTGCCGCGGCCCCTGGAAGGTCCCCGTCTCGCCGGGCGGCCCCTGACGCGGCCCACGCCCCCCGGACCTCGGCACGTTCCCGGACGTCTCGGCAGGCGGCGCCTGGTACGGCCCCCCGGACCCGGAGCGCCGGAAGTTCCCCGACGTCTCGGCAGGCGGCACAGCGGGGCGCGGCCCCGGGCGCGGTACGTTCCCGGACGTCTCCGCGGGCGGCGCCTGATGCCCGCCCGGCCCGGAGCCTGGGAAGTATCCGGGCGTCTCGGCAGGCGGTGCCTGGTGCGCGCCCGGGAAGTTTCCGGGGGTTTCGGCTGGGGGTGGGGCTTCGGTGGCCCTCGGGCTGGGGCCTGCGGGAGCCGGTTGACGGGACGCGTCGGGAGCCGGCATGGGGAAGCGGCCGGAGGTGTCGGCGGGCGGGGGGCCGCTGGGGGCGCCCGGCAGGGGCTGGTGGGGCGCGCCGGGCTCGGGGCGGGCGAAACGGCCGGAGGTCTCGGGGTGCGGCTCCGCCCTGCCGCCCTGGTGCGGGGCACGCGGGCCCGGGTGAGGGTGCGCGCCGGGACGGTGGGCCAGCGGGGGGAACTCCGCGGGGTTCCAGGAGTCCGTGAGATGGCGGGAGGCCGCGAGCTGGGCCGCCGGCTCGTCGGTGGCGCTCACCAGCTCCAGCAGCAGCTGCTTGGCCGTCGGCCGCCGCGCCGGGTCGGGATGGATGGCCGCGGCCACCAGCCGGTCGAGCGGCGCGGGCAGCCCGCGCAGGTCGGGCGGGGCGGTGCGGGCCCTGGCCGCCATGACGTAGGCGTCGCCCTCGCCGAACGGATGCCCGCCCAGCCCCGCGTACGCGATCAGCGACCCCCACGCGAACACGTCGCCCGCCGGGCTGGTGCGGCCCTCGAAGACCTGCTCGGGAGCGATCCACCCCGGCGTGCCCATCACCATGCCGGCGTTCGTGTGACGCGAGCTGACGTGCGTGGACCTGGCCAGCCCGAAGTCGATCACCCGCGGCCCGGCCAGCGTCAGCATCACGTTGGCCGGCTTGAGGTCGCGGTGGACCAGCCCGGCCGCGTGGATGGCGGTCAGCGCCGCGGCAACCCCCACGGCCGCGGAGTGGAGCATCGACGGCGACAGCCGGCCGTGCTCGATGAGGTGGTCCTCCAGCGAGACGCCGTCGATGAACTCGGTGACGAGGTAGAGCACCCCGTCGTGCTCACCGTGGTCGAGCACCCGGGCCGTGCAGAACGACGCGACCTTGCGCGCGTTCGACACCTCCTCGTGGAAGCGCGCCCGGTAGACGGGGTCGGCGGTGAAGTCACGCCGGATCGCCTTGAGCGCCACCGTCGCGCCGTCCGGCCCCTTCGCCAGATAGACGGTGCCCATGCCACCGGACCCGAGCCGGCCGGCCAGCTCGTACGGCCCGATCGCGGGCGGGTCCTCTGGCGTCAGCGGAGTGCCAGCGGAGCGGCCCTGCTGCCCCAACGTCGCTGTCCTCTCGCCGTCGTCATCCCGTCGACTCAACCGACCGTTTCCTCCGCCCGGCATGCCTTTGTGCACCCCAGACTCTAACGGAGTAAGGGCCTGCCCGCTGGCCGGGAGCTAGGACCGGACGCCGAGCTGGATGATCTCCGCGTGGACCGACACCGCCACCTCTCCCGGCGTCCGCGCGCCGATGTCCAGCCCGGCCGGCACGCGCACCCGGTCGCCGCCGTCCACCCCCGCCAGCACCCCTGCTCCCCGCCTGCGGCTGGCGATGAGACCCACGTACGGGACGCCGGCCGCCAGCGCGGCCCGCAGCACCGGCTCCTCGGACACGCCGTGCGAGGCCACCAGCACCGCGGTGGTGTCCGCGGCGATCGCGGCCCACGGGTCGGCCGACGCCTCCACCTGGTAGCCGAGCGCCCGCCCCACCTCGGCGAACGCCCGCGCGATCGGACCGTCACCGTACACGTGCACGAGCACCGGCGGCAGCACGGCCTCCAGGAAGATCTCCAGCGTGCCGCCGGACAGGCACGGCTGGCCGACGGCGACCAGCCCCTCCTCCTCGCGCGGCTCGCCCTCCTCGGGCGTGATGCGCAGCAGCGTCGAGTGCCCGGCGCGCCTCGGCTCCAGCAGCCGCAGCCCCTGGGCCCGTACCGTGTCGAGCGCGCAGTGCCCGCCGACGAACCCCTCCACGGTCCCGTCGGCCAGCACGAGCGCCCGGTCGCCGGCCTTGGCGCTGGTCGGCCGCTGCGCGCGCACGACCGTGGCCAGCACGTACGGCTCCCGCCCGGACCGCAGCTCGGCGGCCCGCTCCCGCACGTCGCGCGGCGGGGCCGGCGCCCCGCCCGTCCGATCACGGCGGCGGGGCGCCGGCATGCCGATGAACTCGCTCATGAGATGGCCAGGTCCGTCCTGAACGGCCGCCCGTCGATCGTCCGCCACACGTTCGCCGGGGTCAGCGGCATGTCCGCGTGCCGGATCCCGTACGGCGCGAGCGCGTCCACCACGGCGTTGACCACGGCGGCGGGGGAGCCGACGGTGGCCGACTCGCCGACGCCCTTGGCCCCGATCGGGTGGAACGGCGACGGGCTGACCGTCTCGCCCAGCTCCCACGACGGGCACTCCATGGACGTGGGCAGCAGGTAGTCCATGAAGGAGGCGCCCAGGTGGTTGCCGTCCTCGTCGAACGCCATCACCTGCATGAGCGCCATGCCCACCCCATCGGCCAGGCCGCCGTGCACCTGCCCTTCGACGATCATGGGGTTGATGCGCACCCCGCAGTCGTCCACCGCCACGAACCTGCGCACCTTCACCTGCCCGGTGCCCGGGTCGACGTCGACCACGCAGATGTAGGCGCCGAACGGGTAGGTGAGGTTCGGCGGGTTGTAGACGGTCACCGCGTCCAGGTGCCCTTCGACGCCCTCGGGCAGCTCCAGGTTCGAGTGCGCGGCCAGCGCGATCTCCGCGAGCGACTTGGCGGTCGACGGGTCGCCGACCACCGACCACTTGCCGTCCTGCCACTCCAGGTCGTCCGGGCTGGCCTCCAGCATGGCCGCGGCCACCAGCTTGGCCCGGTCGCGCACCTTCCTGGCCACCACCGCGGTCGCCGCGCCCGACACCGGCGTCGAGCGCGACCCGTACGTGCCGAGACCGAACGGCGTCTGGTCGGTGTCGCCGTGCACCACCTCCACGTCGTCGGCCGGGATGCCCAGCTCGTTGCCGACGATCTGGGCGAACGTGGTCTCGTGCCCCTGGCCCTGCGACTGGCACGACACCCGCAGCACCGCCTTGCCCGTCGGGTGCACGCGCAGCTCGGCGCCGTCGGCCATGCCGAGGCCGAGGATGTCCATGTGCTTGCGCGGCCCGGCGCCGACCGCCTCGGTGAAGAAGCTGATGCCGATGCCCATCAGCTCGCCCCTGGCCCGCTTGGCGGCCTGCTCGGCGCGGAGCTCGTCGTAGCCGGCCATGTCCAGCGCCAGCCTCAGCGTCTTGGGGTAGTCGCCCGAGTCGTACTCCCAGCCGGTGGGTGAGGTGTAGGGGAACTGGTCGGGCTTGAGCAGGTTGCGCATGCGCAGCTCGGCCGGGTCCACGCCCAGCTCGGCCGCCAGCACGTCCATCAGGCGCTCCACCAGGTAGACGGCCTCGGTGATGCGGAACGAGCACGCGTACGCGACGCCTCCTGGCGCCTTGTTCGTGTAGACGCCGGTGACCTCGCAGTGCGCGGCTTCGAGGTCGTACGAGCCGGTGAAGACGTGGAAGAACCCGGCGGGGAACTTCGTCGGCTGGGCCGTGCCGTTGAACGCGCCGTGGTCGGCCAGCACCTTCACCCGGATCGCCTTGATCCGGCCGTCCCGGTCGGCGGCGATCTCGCCGTGCATGTGGTAGTCGCGGGCGAAGGAGGTGCTCATCAGGTTCTCCGAGCGGTCCTCCATCCACTTGACCGGGCGGCCGGTGACGATCGAGCCGACGATCGCGCACACGTACCCGGGGTAGATCCCGACCTTGTTGCCGAACCCGCCGCCGATGTCCGGCGAGATCACCCTGATCTTGTGCTCGGGCAGGCCCGCCACCATCGCGTACAGCGTCCGGTGCGCATGCGGCGCCTGCGTCGGGCACCACACGGTCAGCTTGCCGGTCACCTTGTCGAAGTCGGCGAGCGCGCCGCACGTCTCCAGCGGCGCCGGGTGCACGCGCGGGTAGAGCATGTCCTGCGCGACCGTCACCTCGGCCCGCTCGAACAGCTCGTCCGTCCTGGCCCTGTCGCCCGCCTGCCAGTCGAAGATGTGGTTGTCGGCCTTGCCCTCCAGGTCGTCCCTGATCACCGGGGCGCCGGCGTCGAGCGCGGTCCTGGCGTCGATGACCGCGTCCAGGGGCTCGTACTCGACCTCGATCAGCTCCAGCGCGTCGCGCGCCGCGTAGCGGTCCTCGGCCACCACGAACGCGACCTCCTGCCCCTGGAAGCGCACCTTGTCCGTGGCGAGCACCGCCTGCACGTCGTTGGACAGGGTGGGCATCCAGGCCAGGTTCAGCCCGGCCAGGGTGGCGCCGGTGACGACGGCCTTGACCTTGGGGTGCGCCTCGGCCGCCGAGGTGTCGATCGACACGATCCGCGCGTGCGCGTAGGGGCTGCGCAGGATCGCGCCGTGCAGCATGCCGGGCAGCTTGACGTCGTCGACGTAATTGCCGCGGCCCCGGATGAAGCGGGCGTCCTCCTTGCGGTGCATGCGTCCGAAGCTCATGACTTGGCCTCCGCCTCTGCCGCCCAGCGGATGGACCGGACGATGTTCTCGTAACCGGTGCACCGGCAGAGCTGGCCGGAGATCGCCTCGCGGATCTCGCCCTCGTCCGGGTCGGGCTTGTTGTCGAGCAGCCACCGCGCCGTCAGCAGCATCCCCGGCGTGCAGAACCCGCACTGCAGGCCGTGGCACTCCACGAACCCCTTCTGCACCGCGTCCAGCTCGCCGTCCTTCTCCAGCCCCTCGACGGTCGTCACCTCGTGGCCGTCGGCCATCACCGCCAGCACCGTGCACGACTTCACCGGCACCCCGTCGAGCTGGACGGTGCACACCCCGCAGTTGGAGGTGTCGCAGCCCCAGTGGGTGCCCGTCAGGTCCAGCTCGTCGCGCAGGAAGTGGGTCAGCAGCAGCCGCGGCTCCACGTCGCGCTCGTACGGCTGCCCGTTCACCGTCACCGTGATCCGCATGTCAGATCCTCTCCACAGCCCTGGCCAGTGCCCGCCGGGTCAGCTCGGCGGCCAGGTGGCGCTTGTAGTCGGCGGGTCCGCGCTGGTCGGAGTGGGGTTCGCAGTGCTCGGCGGCGATCCGGCCCGCCTCCGCGAACACCTCCGCGCCCGGCGGCTTCCCGATCAGGTGCGCCTCCGCCTCGGGCGCGCAGAAGTGCTCGGCGCCGACCGCCGTGAGCCCGATCCCGGCCCGCGCGATCACCCCGCCGTCCAGCTGGAGCACCGCCCCGGCCGCCGCCACCGGCCAGTCGCCGACGCGCCGCTCCACCTTCTCGTACGCGCTCCCCGCCCCGTCCAGGATCGGCACCCGGAGCGCGAGCAGCAGCTCCCCGTCGCCGACGGCGGTCTCGTACGGTCCCTCATGGAACTCCCTGACCGGGACCTTCCGGACACCCGCCGGGCCCTGGATGACCGCGGTGGCGCGGAGCGCCGCGAACACCGCCGCCAGGTCCTCCGAGGGGTCGCCCTGGCAGAGCGAGCCGCCCACCGTGCCCCGGTTGCGGACGATCGGGTCGGCGATCACCCGTTCGGCGTCCTCGAAGATCGGGTACGGGCCGGTGGCGACCGCGCCGGCCAGGAGCTCGGCGTGGCGCACCATCGAGCCGATGACCAGCTCGCCGTCCTCCACCGAGAGCTGGGCCAGCTCGGACAGCCCGTTGATGTCGATCAGCGCCTCGGGCTGGGCCAGGCGCAGTTTCATCATCGGGATCAGGCTGTGGCCGCCGGCCACGACCCGGGCGTCGGGGCCGTACCTGTCCAGCAGCTCTAACGCGTGCGGGACGCTGCCCGCTCTTTCGTACGCGAACGTCGCGGGAACTTGCATGCCTGCACAGTGCTGTCACCCTTTCGGCTGGACAATCCAGAAATAAGGGATTCCTTAATCCGCGCCGGGAATCTATGAAGAAAGGGTGACCCTGAGCCAGCTCGGCGCCTTCGTCTTCGTGGCCCGCCTCGGTTCCGTCAAGGCCGCCGCCCGCGCGCTCGGCATCAGCGAGCCCGCCGTGTCGCAATCGCTGGCGCAGCTCCGCCGCCACCTCGGCGACCCCCTGCTCACCCGCTCCGCCGGCGGCATGGTGCTCACCGAGGGCGGCCGCCGCCTGCTCGGCATCGCCTCCCAGATCGTCGCACTCGGCGCCGAGGCCGTCGCCGCCGTCCAGCCCGGCGGCCCGGCCCGGCTGCACGTGGTCATGGACGGCGTCCTTTCCGAGCACGTCGCAGGGCCGCTGGTCTGCCTGTTCAACCAGCGCAAGTCCATGGACGCCAGCACCGGCGTCGCCGCCACCGCGGAGATGCCGCTGCTGCTCACCAGCCGCCTCGCCGACGTCGCCGTCGGACCGCAGCTGACCGGCCCAGGACTGGTCAGCCGGCCCGTCCTGCGCTGCCGCCTCGTCGCCGTCGCCGCCCCGCACGGCCACCGCGACCACTGGCTCGTCGGCCCCTCCGGCACCGACCCCGCCGGCGACAGCGGCCGGCTGCTGCGGCTGCTGCGCGTACCGGAGTCGCACGTACGCGTCTTCGCCAACCAGACGGCGGCCTGGAAGGCGGCGGCGGAGGGCGCCGGCGTCGCCCCCGCCGTCGCGCACCTGGTGGCGTCCCAGGTCCGGCGCGGGGAACTGGTGGTCGTGGAGACGGCGGCCACCCCCATGCCGGTCTCCTGGTACGCGACCGTCCTGGAACCCGGCACCCGATCGGCCTCGGCGGACGCCTTCCTGGACTTCCTCACGACCCCGGCGGCCACCCAGGTGATGCGCTCCCCGGACGAGGGCATCCCCCGAGCCCGCTTCCGCCCCCCGGTGCACGTGTCGATCTGGAGCTGACCGTCACTCCCTCCTCAGAAGTGCCAACCTTCCACGGCGGCCACGGCGTCTGGGGGGTATCGACCTGAGGAGAGACGTTGGATCGCGATGCCGGTTTCCGGGCGTTCGTGGATGCTCACCAACGCCCGTTGATGCGCCTGGCCTACCTGCTCACCGGAGAGGTCCACCTCGCGGAGGACCTCTGGCAGAGTGTGCTGGTCCGCATGATCGGGCGGTGGCCGAAGTTACGCCACATCGACAACCTCGACGCCTACGCGCGCAGGATCATGGTTAACCAGTACATCTCGTGGCGGCGGCGGCGCGGTGCAGGCGAGGTGCCGAGCGCCGAGCCGCCCGAACGCGCCTACTCCTGCGAGGACTCCGCCGTCCTGCGGATCGTCCTGCGCCAGGCGCTCATGCGGCTGACGCCCAAGCAGCGCGCGGTGCTCGTCCTGCGCTTCTACGAGGACCGTACCGAACGTGACGTCGCCGACCTGCTGGGATGCTCCGTCGGCACCGTGAAGAGCCAGGCGCACCACGCCCTGGCCCGCCTGCGCGCGCTCGCGCCGGAACTGGCGCCCAGACTGCCCGTTCTGGAGGACCCGGCCCGAAGTGAGGGGGCACGCCGATGACCTGGCTCGGAGAACAGCTCGGCCGCATCGCGGACGACATGCCGGAGCGCGACCTGGCCGCCAGGGCGGTCGCCGTGCATCAGCGCAGGCGGCGCAACGTCATGGCGTTCGCCGCCGCCGCGGTGGTCGTCGTCACCATGATCGCGGTCACCGTCGCGGTGCGGGCGCTGCCCGGTGAGCCGCGCGCCGCCGCCCGCCCGTCCGCCCCGCCGGAGCTGCCGGTCATCAAGGTCGGGACGGTGCCGACCGTGGAGTCGGCGCCCGTGTTCGTGGCCCAGTCCGCGGGCTACTTCCAGGAGGAGGGCCTCACGGTGCAGCCGGTGGTCGTCACGGGCGCGGGAGCCGCGACGCCGCAGGTCGAAGTCGGCGCGCTGGACCTGGCGTACACCGACTACGTCACCCTCTTCCGGGCGAACGAGAAGGGCAAGGACTTCAAGATCGTCGCCGGCCTGTACCGGTCCTCGCCGGGAGACCTCGCGATCGTCGTGAGCGCCAAGTCGAAGATCAGGACAGTGCGCGACCTGAAGCGCAAGCAGATCGCGATCCCGAACCTCGGGGGCCTCGGGCAGCTGACGGTGACGGCCGCGCTGAAGCGGGCCGGGCTGAAGCCGCGGGACGTCGTGATGGTCGAGAAGCCCTATCCCGAGATGCTCCACGCGCTGAACAGCGGGCAGTTCGACGCCGCCCTGCTGGCAGAGCCGTTCGTCACCGTGGGCGGCGAGCGCTCGCGGATCCTGGCGGACGCGATCCCCCGGGAGTTCGCGGACCTGCACACCGCGGGCCTGGCGGCCACCGCCGAGTGGGTCCGGAAGCACCCGCGCACGCTGGCGGCTTTCCAGCGCGCGCTGGCCAAGGCGCGGCACCTGATCGCGAGCGATCCCCGTCAGGTGCGTGAGGTGGTGCCGACCTACACGAAAACCTCCCCCGAGGAGGCGGCCGCCTTGACGTTCGGCTCCTATCCGGCCCGACTCGACATGACGGAGCTCAAGCGGGTCGCCGACCTGACCCACGCCCACGGGTTCACGGAACGCCCGGTGGATCTCGGTGATGCCGTCGGCGGGTGATCCGGCACGCCCGAGACCCAGGCCGTGCCGCGTCATACAGGATGCGAAGAGAGCCCCGTCGGCAGGCGCCCGGTGCGGCTAGCCTCGGGCGCATGCCGCGCCTGGTGTTCTCCGACTCGGACCTCGGCCGCGTCCGCTTCGCCGTCCTGCCCTTCCAGGAGACGCTGAAGGCGGCGCGCGGCCTCGGGCTGCCGGCCCCTCCGCCCGGCCTGGCCGCCTGGCGGCACGCCGGCCGGGCGGCGCTGCCCGCGGCGGCCCGGCCGGTGGTGGCCCTGTGCTCGGCGCACCCCAGGCATCTGCCCGACTTCCTGACGCCGCAGCCCGCCGCCGGTCCGATGACGTTCGAGGACGAGCTCCACGCGGCACTCGACGACCCGGCCGCGCCGGTGCTGCAGGACACCGCCGCGTTCGCCGGGGTGCTGGAGACCGTCCCGCCGGTCGTCGGCACGCTGCTGCGCCATCCCACCCGCGCCCGGCGAGCGCTGCGGGACGCGTTCGCGGCGTTCCACCGGGCGGTGCTGGCCGCCGACTGGCCGCGGCTGCGCGCCCAGCTCGCGGCGGACGTGGCCTATCGTGCCCGGCTCGCAGCGCGGCACGGGGTGGAGGCCATGCTCGCCACGCTCTGCCCTCCCCACGTGCGCTGGGAACACCCGTACCTGGAGTTCGCCGGGCCGGTCGCGCCCGACTACGCCCTCGGCGGCCGGGGGCTGGTCCTGGTGCCGAGCATGTTCCTGACCGACGGGGTGCACCGGCAGCTCAACGACCGGCAGCAGCCGATGCTCTTCTACCCGGCGCGCACCGCCGGGGCGTTCTGGCGCGACAGCGGGGGACGCGACTGGCCGGACGGACGCCTGGCGGGGGCGGTCGGCGAGCGCCGGGCGGCCGTCCTGCGGGCTCTCGCCCGCCGTTCCGGCCGCGGCACCGCCGACCTCGCCGCGGCGCTGGGCGTCACGCCGGCGACCGCCTCGGCGCACGTGGCCAACCTGCGGCGCGCCGGGCTGGTCGTCACCACCCGCGTGGCGCGCACGGCCCGGCACGAGCTGACCCCGCTGGGCTGGGACCTGCTGGACCTGAACGCCGGCTAGCCCTCGACGGCGATCGCCTCGATCTCCAGCAGCCATTCCTCGGCGTAGATGCCGGTGATGACGATGGTGAGGGCGGGCCGGTGGTCGCCGAGCACCTCCTGGCGGATGCGGCTGTTGGCCTCGCGATACCGGCGGTCGGAGAGGTACGTCGTGACCTTGGCGAGGTTGCGCACCCCCATGCCGGCCTCGGCCAGCACGGCGAGCACGTTGCGCCACGTCAGGCGGCACTGGGAGTCGAAGTCATCCGGCAGCGGGCCCGGCCCGCCCCAGGGGACCTGGCCGCTGACGAACAGGGTGCGCCGGGCACCGGTCACCACGGTGCCGTGCGTGTAGTCGCCTGTCGCCGCCGGCAACGACGCGGGATCGACGGGCCGTACCAGAAGATCGTCCATGGCGGTGACCCTAGGAACCCGCCCGCGCGGGCCGCAAACCCTTCGCCGATCCGTCTAATCGAGACCCGGTCAGGGCCGGGCGGCGTCGAACAGGAGCTGACGCAGCCAGGCCATGAAGGGGTGGTCACCGAGATGCGGGTTCCAGACCATGTCGATGCCCAGCCCGGGGATCGGGAACGGGAACTCCTCGATCCGCAGGCCGACGAGCGCCCGCATCTCCGCGGCGACCCGGTGGCGCAGCAGGGCGACCCCGCCCGCCCGTCCGACCAGGTACGGGACGAGCAGGAAGTCGGAGACCCGCAGCCCGACCCGGTAGGGGACGCCCTGCTCGTCGAGCACCGGATACGGGAAGACCCGCCGCTCCGCGTCCACGACGACGTGCGGCTGCGTGGTCAGCAGGTCGAGCGCGCTCATCTCCGGTGGCGTGTCCGCCGAGGCCACCACCACGATGCGGTCGTCGTACAGGCGCTCGCGCGGGTGCGGCGACGCGAACGCCTCGGAGATCAGCACGACGTGCACGCCGTGCTCGGTGAAGGTCGACTCGGCCGGCACGGTGATCGTGCGCAGGCGCAGCGTCGCGTGCGGCGCCCGCTCCGCCACCAGCCGCCCCAGCCGCGCGCCGAGGACGAAGGCCGTGCTGGTGGTCATCGCGACGGTGATGACCCGGCGATCGGTCGCCGGGTCGAAGACGGGCAGGCTGACCAGGTCCGCGGCCTGCTGGAGCGTCGCCCGCAACGGGGCGATCAACTGCACGGCGCGCGGGGTCAGCGTGACGGCGTTGCCCTGCCGGACGAGGAGGTCGTCGCCGAGCAGGCGTCGCATGCGGCCCAGGGCGTGGCTCATCGCCGACTGGGAGAGCCCGACGCGCTCGGCGGCCCTGGTCACCGAGCGCTCCTCCAGCATCGCGAGGAGGGGCACCAGCAGGTTGAGGTTGACCGACGCCAGCCGATCCAGCCCCGAACCCGTGGTGTCCGCATCCTTGTCGCTCATCGCGACGAACTCTACGCGGCGGCCCGGCGCAACCGAGGGATCGGGATCCGGTGGTTCAGCGCCACGGCCACACCGGAGCCGTCCTCGCGGGACCAGCGCATCAGGCCCGGCTCCAGGTGCTCCGGCTCCCCGTCCACCGGGAGATAGCCCACCGCCTTGAGGCTGAGCCCGAACTGCTCGGTCCAGAAGTACGGCTGGAACCGCAGCGGCGGCGCCCCGTCCCCGCGCACGAGGGCGGCCGTGGCCACCTTCGCCTGCTCGATCGCGCTGTTCCACAGCGGGACGCGGCGCGGCCCGTACGGTGTCGGGAACGCCGCCAGGTCGCCGACCGCCGCGACATCGGGGCGGGCCAGCCCGCGCGCGTCGACCCGGACGACCCCGCCCGCGGCGAGGCCCGTGCCCGCGAGCCACTCCGTGTTGGGGACGTCACCGGCGGCCGACACCAGCAGCTCGGCCTCGACGACCGCGCCGTCGTCCAGGACGACGCGCACGCCGCCCGCGCCCCGCTCGACCCGCGCGGCGCCGGTCTCCACGACGGTGAGCCCACGCTCCCGCGCGGCCTCGCCGAAGACCCCGGCCAGGTACGGTCCCAGGTGCCCGATCAGCGGCACCCCCTGGGAGACGAGCGTGACCTCGCACCCCGCGGCCAGGCACGCCGAGGCGATCTCCATGCCGAGCGGGCCGCCGCCGGCCACGACCACGGACGGGCTCGCGGCCAGCCGGTCGCGCAGGGCCAGCGCGTCGTCCAGGCCACGCAGCGTGTGCTCCTCGGGCAGGCCGGACAGCCGCCGCGCGCGGGCCCCGGTGGCGATCACGAGCCGGTCGTACGGCAGCTCGGTGCCGTCGCCGAGGGTGACGAGCCGGCGCTCCAGGTCGAGTCCGCGAGCCCGGACCCCGAGAAGCTCGGTCGCCCCGTGCGTGGCCGGCGGGAGCTCGTGGGCCGTTCCGCCGCCGTCGAGCAGGAGCGCCTTCGACAGCGCCGGACGGCTGTAGGCGGCGTGCGGCTCGTCACCGACGACGGTCAGCTCCCCGTCGAACCCGCTCGCGCGCAGCGAGTCGGCCGCGGTGAGCCCGGCGACGCCGTTGCCGACGACGACGACCCGCCTGATCCGCGTACTCACGCGAGCCGCAGGGCCGCCACCGGGCAGACCCGGACGGCGGCGTTGGCCAGCGGGACCTCGGCGTCGCCGATCTCCTCGCGGTCGAGGACGAGCTCGCCGTCGTCGTCGAGGTGCATCAGCTCCGGCGCGGCCTCCTCGCACAGGCCGTGCCCTTCACAGCGGGGACGGTCGAGGACGATCTTCATACCGGGACCACCTCCAGGACGGGGAGCTCCTCGATGCTCCGGGTGACGTTGCTCGGCACCCGGACCTCGGGGCCGACGACGAGCCGCCGCACGCGGCGCGCCAGGGCCTCGATGACCGCGTGCGCCTCCAGCCGGGCCAGCCCCTGGCCGGCGCAGCCGTGCGGGCCGTAGCCGAACGACAGGTGGTCGACCGGGTTCCGCTCGACCAGGAACGCGTCGGGGTTCCCGTAGTGGCGCGGGTCCCGGTTGCCGGCCCCGAACAGGATCGCCACCTGCGCCCCCGCCGGGACCACGACGCCGTCGATCTCCACGTCCCGGGTCGTACGACGCCCCCAGGCGTGCAGCGGTGCCCAGTAGCGGAGCACCTCGTTCAGCGCGGCCGGCACCAGCGACGGGTTCTCCCGCACCAGCGCGAGCTGGCCGGGGTGCGCGGCGAAGAGCGCGACGACGTTCCCGATGGCGGCGATCGTCGTGTCGACGCCGGCGCCGAGATACTGGTGGATGATGTGGCCGGCCGTGCCCGGCGGGATGTCGCCGCGCGCCTCGGCCTCGAAGATCCCCCGCCCCACCGAGCCGGGCGCCAGATCCTCGGCGGTCACGCCCGAGCACCAGCCGTACAGCTCGCCAGCGATGGGGAAGCTCTCCGCGGTGCGCCGGTTCATCGGCCCGATCACCTGCATCGCCGCCTGTCCCCAGCGCAGCATGTTGTCGCGGACGTGACCGGTGAACCCGATGAGATCCGCGACGACCTCCAGCGGGAACGCGCGGGCCAGCGCGTCGATGGCCTCGAACGAGCCCCGGTCGACCAGCTCCCCGACCAGCGCGTCGGCCTTGGCGTCGATGCCGGCCTTGAGCCCGCGCAGCGCCCGCGGCGACAGGTTGGCGGTCAAGGTCGCCCGCAACTGGGTGTGCACCGGCGGGTCCGAGGACAGGGACGTGCCGGTCAGCGCCTCGTTGACCATCGGGTTGAAGCCGATGGCCCCGGCGGAGGAGAAGCTCTCCCAGTCGCCCAGGGCGTTGCGGATCACGTCGTACCTCGTGAGCGCGTACACGTCGTTCGCCGGAAGGCGGACGACACCTCCCAGGTCGCGCAGCGCCGCGTAGGAGGGGTAGGGGTCGACGAGCACCGTGTCGTCGAACAGGTCGAGATCGGAGACGGGGGCGGAGTCGGTCATCGTTCACCTCGGGTCGGTCATCGCGTAACCCAGTGAAGCGACCGGGGTCACATCAGGCAAACGCATGTTCTGTATGGACGGACATGAATGCGATGCATGGCGAATGCGCCAAACACCTCAAAACGGTGCGAAGCGGACACGTTCGGGTAGGGAGCAGCTCACAGCCACCGGGGGAAAGGATGAGAGTCTTGGCGGCCATCGAGGAACTGGATGACAAGGCCCTGCTGGAGCTGTCGGGGCACACCGACGCGGCCGGGGTGCTGTCGGTGTACGTGAACGCCGATCCGGGCGGGGACCGGAACGCCGCGGCGATCGACCTGAAGAACCGGTACCGGGAGCTGCGGCGCCGGGTGGCCGAGGAAGGACCGGCGGAGCGCCGTCGCGAGGTGGTCGCCGCGCTGGACCGGCTCGGTCCCGAGGTGGAAGAGCTCGCCACACCCATCGAGTCCGGCCGCGGCCGGATCGCCTTCGCCGCGCTCGGCGACGACTGGGTGGTACGCCTGGACAGCCAGATGCCGGTGCCGAATCGGGTCGTGCTCGACGACGGCCCGTTCGTCCACCCGTTGCTGGAGTTGCTGGACGAGGGCCGGCCTGCCGGGGTCGTGCTCGTCTCCAGCGACGAGGCCCGGCTGCTGGAATGGCGGCTCGGCCGCCTGCGGCAGGTGAGCCAGTTGGAACAGGAGGACCTGGAGGCGCCGCACGAGCGGGCCGGCCAGATCGGCGGTGGACCGGCGGGCCAGTACAACACGCCGATGCGGGAGCAGCGCAAGGCCCGCGAGCGGGCCTGGGCGCAGCGGTTCCTGGACCGGGTGGCGGAGACCGTCACGAACCTGACCGAGGAACGGCGGTGGGAACGGATCCTGGTCAGCGGCGGCGATCAGTGGGCCGAGATCCTCGCCGGCAAGCTCCCGGAGCCCTTGCGGGACCGGGTGATCCGGGACACGCGCGTGCTCGCCGGGCTCGACGACTCAGGGCTGCTGGCCGCGGTGACCGAACGGCTCCACGCCGAGCACACCGCGAGCGAGCGCCGGCTGCTCGAACAGGTCCTGGACGCCGGGCTGAGCAAGAAGGGCGCGCTGGGCCTGTCCCAGGTGGCCGGGGCGCTGAACGAGGGCCGGGTCGCCCACCTGGTCTACGACCCGGAGGTACGTTACGTCGGCTCGGTGGACGCCGACGGCACCCTGTACGCCGACACCGAGACCGGCGTCCGGCGGCACACGCCCGAGCCCCGGCTGAACGAGCGGCTGGTGGAGCGGGCCCTCGCCACCGGAGCCAGGGTCAGCCCGATCGAGGGGGCCGGCGCCGGAGTCCTCGGCGACGCCGGAGGCATCGGCGCCCTGCTGCGATGGTGAGGCATGCGGCGGGCCCCGGGATCGTCCGCCGTCACGATTGACTCGCTGGTTCCTGAGGGAGCGAGCGGGATACCCTGCCTGCGGTGTCTCCAACCACGCGACCGGAGGAGTCGATGCCGGGATGACGGCAGGGCGACCGGTGCCCACGCAGGACGACGTGCTCGGATACTTCGACACGCTGTCGAACTGGGGACGGTGGGGCGACGACGACGAGCTCGGCACGCTGAACCACATCACCGACGACGTCCGGCTGGCGGCGGCGCGGGCCGTGCGCCACGGCAGGAGCGTGTCGTGCGCATGGGAGGTCGCCGTACCGGAGGACATGGAGCGGTCGACGACGGCGTGCCCGTGCGCCGCCGACATGCCGGGTGCGGAGAACATGCCGGCGCCCGGATTCCGTCATGACCGGCACTGGGGCTTCTCGTCCGAGCGGGTCGGCGTCACCTTCCACGGCAACACCATCACCCACGTCGACTCGCCGTGCCACATCTTCTGGGACGGCGCGATGTACAACGGGCGGTCGCACGCGCTGGTCGACGCCGCGACGGGCTCGGCGTGGGCGGCCGTCACGGCGGCGGCGAACGGGATCGTCACGCGGGGTGTCCTGCTGGATGTCGCGAGCGCGCGGGATGTGCCGTGGCTGGAACCGGGGCAGGGGGTGTTCCCCGACGATCTGGATGAGGCTGAGCGTCGTCAGGGTGTGCGGGTGCGATCCGGCGATGCGGTGCTCCTGCGGACCGGCTACGGCCGCGTCCGGCACGAGACCGGTGCGGTCAGCGGTTTCACCCAGGCCGGGTGGCACGCGTCCTGCCTGCCGTGGCTGCATGAACGGGAGGTCGCGCTGATCGGCGCCGACACCCCCCAGGACGTTCTGCCATCAGGGTACGAAGGTGTGCTGATGCCGGTCCACGCCGTGAGCCTCGTCGCGATGGGTCTGTGGATGCTCGACAACTGCGACCTGGAGGCGTGCGCGACGACGGCTGCCGAACTCGGCCAGTGGGACTTCCACCTCACGGTCGCGCCGGTCCGCTTCGCCGGCACGTCCGGCAGCCCGGTCAACCCGATCGCCACATTCTGACCGCGTTTCTACGACGAGGACGCTCAAGGACCCGGCCCAGACCGCCGTACGCGACAGCGGTCAGCGGCCCGACTCGGCCGGGGCGCCGTCGCGGGCGTGGCCGAAGACCTCGTCCCTGACCCGGGCGAGTGCCAGGTCCAGCCCGCCCACCAGCACCGGGTTGCCGTCGACGGCGGAGAGCCGGACCTGCGGCCGGTCGACGTCGAGCACCCGCAGCTCGCGCTCCACGAGGTCGCGCAGCGGCTCGCCCCCGGCGGACATCAGGCCCCCGGCCAGCACCACGAGCCCCGGGTCGACGACCGCGGCGATGGTCGCCAGGCCGAGCGCGACCCGCGAGGCCACCGTACGCAGGCCAGCCGCCGCTTCCTGGGCGGCTCTCCCGGTGCCTTGGGCCAGGCGCGCCGCGGTCGCCACCGACTCGCGGAAGTCGGCCCCGCGCACCCCGTACGAGCGCAGCAGGTCCTGCAGCGCAGGCCCACCGGCCAGCGCCTGGTAGCCGTGGTGGCCGAACCGGCCGCCGTCGCGGGCCGTGGCCGCGCCGGGGATCGGCATGTAGCCGACCTCGCCGGCGCCGCCGAAGAAGCCGCGGTGCAGCCGCCCGCCGATCACGAGGGCGGCGCCCAGCCCTTCGCCGGCCCAGAGCAGCACGAAGTCCGGGCAGCCGGCCGCCGCCCCGTGCGCCTGCTCGGCGAGGGCGGCGAGGTTGACGTCGTTCTCCACGTCGACGGTGACGCCGAGCCCGGCGGTGAGCGTGGGCACCAGATCGGGGATCTGCCAGCCGGGCATGTCCTCGGCGGCGGCGTGGTCGAGCCTGCCGGTCGTGGGGTCGACGGCGCCCTGCACGCCGATCACGACGCGGCGCAGTGGGCCCGGTGGCCGTGCCGCCTCCACCGCCGCCCGCAGCCGCTCGACGAGACCGCCCCCCTCAGACAACTGTACGGGGGAAGACGCGGGAAAGGGTGCCGGTGAAGACGCGGGTGAAGGTTCGGGGAAAGGCGCGGGGTAGTCGGCCTCGCCGACGACGGCGCCGGTGATGTCGGCCACCCGGACGCCGATCCTCCCCGGGGTGACGTCCAGCGCGGCCACGTACGCGGCGGCGCCGTTGACCCGGTAGACCTCGGCCGTGCGCCCGGCCTGGCCCGTGCGGACGCCGTCGTTGACGACCAGGCCCGCCTCCTGCAGGCGGGCCAGGAGCTGGAACGCCGTCGGCTTGGACAGGCCGGTGAGCCTGCTCAGCTCGGGGCGGGTCAGCGGGCCCTTCTCCAGCAGGATGCGGAGCGCGGCGCGGTCGTTGATCGCGCGCATCAGCCGCGGCGTCCCGTGGACAGGGGGCTTCACGTCACCTCCGGAGTGAGCGGCGTCACGTCAACGTGAGAGCGTACAGGGCGATCGCCGCGAAATCGTCGGCCGGTTCGGAGGCCTGCCAGGAGCGCACGTCGTCGACGAAGCGGCTTCCGTGGCCGGTGAACCGCTCGTAGCGGTCCGTGCCGTCCGCCGGGCAGGGCGGCATCTCCTCGAAGTGCCCGCCGAGGCCGTCCTCGAACAGCCCGGCGTCGTTGGGCCCGTTGACGACCGCGCCGGTGGCGGGCCTGCCGGTGATGTTGGCGATCTGGTGGTGCGGGCAGGCGATCGCGTTCTCGCCCACTCCGGCGACGAAGGACACGCCCCACGGGTTCGCGCCGAGCGCCCAGTTGCGCTGCGCCGTGCCGAAGGCGTCGTAGGAGCGGTCGCCGGTCACCGACCGGTACAGGTGCGCGGTGGCGGCCAGGCCGAAAGCATGCGGTACGGAGTCGAACGTGTCATAGAGTGCCCCCGCCCGGAACGGGTCGGCGGCGGCGCGGCGGGCGCCGAGGTCGAGCTGGGCCCGCAGCCCGGCGACCAGGTCGGCCTCGGTGACGGCGAGTCCCTCGGCCCGGGAAGCGCGGATGGCCTTGATCAGGTCGGCGTGGGCCAGAGCGCTCACGTCGTAAAGGTTGAGCGTGTCGCCCTGCTCCTCGTCGAGGTAGCCGCGCGCCCAGCGGGCCGACTCCGCCAGCCACCGTCCGGCGCGCGGGTCGCGCAGGCGCTGCGCGGCCAGGGCCAGCTCGGCGGCGCCGAGCTGCATGTCGTCGCGCCACACGCTCTCCGGGTAGAAGGCGTGCGGCAGGGAGGTCACCAGCCGGTCCACGCCGGTGGTCCGGGCCATCGCGTAGACGGACGCGGCCTGGTCGAGCAGGCGGGCGGCGCGCGCCCTGGACGGTTCGAGCTGGGCGGCCAGCGCGAAGGCGGCGGCAGTGCGCCCGGCCAGGTTCGGGCTGATCGGCTCGCCGGGATCGGCGGCGCGGAAGACCGGGCGGTCGCGGATGAACTGGTGACCTTCGGCGTCGTCGCCGTCGTCGGCCTCGGGCAGCCGCCAGATGTCGTGGTCGCCGACGAACGTGCCCTCGGCGTCGCCGGCGCCGATGCCGACCTGGATGTAGAGCGTCTTCGACTCCTCATCCCACATCTTGTCCAGATATTTCAGGCCATGAGCTGCTTCCTTCCTCAAGGCCGGGCTGCTCGCGCCGTCCCGCTGGGCCGCCCACAACAGCGTGTCCACGTACGCCAGGATGTGGGTGAACTTGAGGTAGTCGCCCGCGTCGAACCAGCCGCCCTCGACGTCGACCGGGCCGCCGATCCGCGTCAGACCGCCCTTGATCTGGTCGGTGTCCGGGCCGGTGAACTCGGGCCACGCGTAGACGGAGGCGGCCCGGTCGTTGAGATGGCTCGGCCGGCGCACCGCGTCGGCGCCGTCGCGCTGCAGGCCGAGGAAACCCAGCACCTTGGCCGCCGGGTTCCGCGACGGCGCGATCTCGAACTCGGCCGACGTCGCCCCTCCCGCCTTGATCCGGTAGCGGCCGGGCGTGCGCAGCCGGGTCAGGTCGAGGTCGTGGACGTGCGGGTAGCGGCTGTTCCAGGCGCCCCGGTCAGGGCCGGCCCGCCCGGTGAGCACCGTCCGCCCGCGCCCGTCGACCACGGTGAAGCGCCCGGCGGGGCCGCTCGTCATCAGGTACGCGTGCTTGCTCTCGCCCGGCAGGTAACCGACCTGATCCACCCGGATCAGCCCGGTCGCGTCGGCCTGGCGGGCGGGCTGGTCGGTGGCCGCGGCGGGACCGTTCACGGTGGCCAGCAGCGCCAGCGCGAGCGCGGCGGGGATCAGCTTCCTCACGTGCTCCTCCTGAAGTGTTCGCGAACTCGGGCGTGCGCGGCCTCGGCCGCGCCGAGCAGGTCCAGCCCGGCCAGGGCGGCGCCCGCGACCGGGGGAAGGGCGGTGACGAGGACGCGCGCGTGCGGCGCGCTCGCGCCGAGCGAGGTCTCGATCAGTCCGTGCAGGTACGGGTCGCGCGCGGTCAGCACGCTGCCGCCGAGCACGACCTCGGCGGGCGTGTCCAGCAGGCCGAGCCGGTCCAGGCACACCCTGGCCATCACCGCGACCTCGTCGGCCTGCCGCGCGACCAGGCCCCTGGCCACGGCATCGCCGCCGGCCGCGACGGCGAACAGGCCCGGCACCAGTTCGTGGAGCCGGGCCGGGTCCAGCTCGCCGAAGTGCAGGGCGAGCACCACCTCCGTGACGCTCGCCGCGCCGAACCGCGTGCGGACCAGCTCGGCCAGCGCCGTGTCCGGGCCGCGCCCGTCCTCCGCGCGGGCGGCATGCCAGAGCACGTGCTCGGCCAGGTCCTCGCCGCCGCCCCAGTCGCCGCTGCGCCTGCCGAGCGCGGGGAAGCGGGCCACCTCGCCGGTGGGGGAGACGCCGGCGGCGTTCATGCCGGCCCCGCACACCACGACGACGCCCCACGGCCGGGACGCGCCCGCGCGCAGCACCGCGAAGGTGTCGTTGGCCACCGACACCTCGCCCGCGCAGCCGCGCGCCAGGAACTCCGCGCGCAGCGCCTCCTCCTCGCGCGGGAAGTCGGCGCCGGCCAGGAAGGCCGCCAGGACGTCGGCGTACGGCGAGGCCATGCCGTCGCGCAGCGCCAGGGCGGCGCGCTCCACCACGTCGGCGGCGGCGCTCACTCCGGCGCTCTGCGGCACGAACGGCCCGGCCCGGCCGGTGGCGAGCACGGTGCCGTCCTCGGCCACCAGCGCGAGGTCGGTCTTGCTGTTGCCGCCGTCGACCGCCAGGATCGTCCTCAACGGGTCCCCGCCCAGGGCAGATGCGCGCGGTTGGCCTCCAGCAGCAGCCCGGTCAGCTCGCGCGCCAGATGCTCCTGGCCGACGAGCGGATGGGCGAGCAGCGCGTCGGCGACCCGTTCGCGCCCGCCGCGCAGGGCGGCTTCCAGGGCGAGCGTCTCGTACGCCGAGACGTGCGCGACGAGCCCGGCGTACAGCGGCTCAAGAGGGGCGACCGGCAGCGGCGCCGCCCCCGAGGCGGTGATCCTGGCGGGCACCTCGATGACCGCCTCGTCCGGCAGGAACGGCAGCACGCCGCCGTTGCGCACGTTGACGACCTGGACGTCGCCCCGGTCCCCGAGCAGCGAGGCGATGAGCGCCACCGCGGCCTCGGAGTAGAACGCGCCGCCCCGCTGCCCCAGCAGCTCCGGCTTGGCCGTCACCGCCGGGTCGGCGTACAGGGCCAGCAGCTCCCGCTCGATCTCCGCCACCCGCGCCGCGCGCGACGGCTCGGTCCGCTGCTCGGCGACCACCAGGTCGTGCGCGTAGAAGTAGCGCAGGTAGTACGACGGCACCGCGCCCAGCCTGGTGATCAGCTCGACCGGCAGCCCGACGTCGGCCGCGATCTCCCGGCCGTGCTCCCGGATCAGGCCGGGGAGCACGTCCTCGCCGTCCAGGAGGACCGACCGCACCCAGGTGAGGTGGTTGAGCCCGGCGTGCCCGAGCGACACCCGCGACGGGTCGGCGCCCAGCGTGGCCGCGAAGCGGCGCTGGAAGCCGATCGCCACGTTGCACAGCCCGATCGCGCGGTGCCCGGCGTCCAGCAGCGCCCTGGTGACGATGCCGACCGGGTTGGTGAAGTCGACGATCCACGCCCCGGGGGCGTGCCGGGCGACCGTCTCGGCGATGTCCAGCACCACCGGCACCGTCCGCAGCGCCTTGGCCAGCCCGCCCGCGCCCGTCGTCTCCTGGCCGACGCAGCCGCAGCGCGGCGGCAGCGTCTCGTCCACCTCGCGCGCCGCCTGCCCGCCCACCCGGAGCTGCAGCAGCACGACCGCCGCCCCCTCGACCCCCGCCCGCACGTCGCCGGTCGCGGTCACGGCGGCCGGGTGCCCGGCCGCCCGCAGCATCCGGCGGGCCATGCCCGCCACCGGTTCCAGCCGCTCCGCGGCCGGATCTACCAGGGCGAGCTCGGTCAGCGGCAGATCCTCACTCAGCCGGGCGAACCCGTCGACCAGCTCCGGCGTGTACGTCGAGCCGCCCCCGACCACGGCGAGCTTCAACCCTTCACCCCCGTCAATGTCACGCCCTCGATGAAGACCCGCTGGGCGAAGAGGAAAACGATGATCACCGGGGCGGTCACCAGCAGGGTGGCGGCCATGGTGAGGTTCCACTGCACGCTGTGGAAGGCCTTGAAGGTGGCCAGCCCGAGGGACAGGGTCCAGCCCTCCTGGTCGACCCCGGCGTACAGCAGCGGCCCGTAGTAGTCGTTCCAGCAGTAGAAGAACGAGAACAGCGCCACCGCCGCGATCGCGGGCCGGGCCATCGGCAGGATGACGCGGAACAGGATCCGCACGTCCGAGCAGCCGTCCACCTTGGCCGCGTCGGTGTAGTCGCGCGGGATCGTGATGAGGAACTGGCGCAGCAGGAAGATCGAGAACGCGTCGCCGAAGAGCATCGGCAGGATCAGCGGCCACAGCGAGTCCGTCAGGTCCAGCCGCGCCCACACCAGGTAGATCGGCACCGCCACGACCTGCGGCGGCAGCATCATCGCGCTGATCACCACGAGGAACGCCGCCTTGCGGCCGCGGAAGCGGAAGCGGGACAGGGCGTAGGCCGCCGGGACTGACGACACCAGCATGAACACCGTCGCCAGCGACGCGTACAGGAACGTGTTGAGCGTCCAGGTGAGCAGCTCCGAGCGGGCGAAGACGTCGGCGAAGTTGGCCCAGTTCCACTGTTCCGGCCAGAGCCGGCTGGTGAGAGCCTGCTCGTCCGTCATGAGCGCGGTCAGGGTCACGAACGCGACCGGCCCGAGGAACATCAGCGCCAGCGCGATGGCCAGCGAGTGCTGGGCGACCCACATCAGGCGGCGCCTCACGACGTCACCTCCGCCTTGCCGAACTGCCGCAGCAGGATCAGCGTGAACAGCATCGCGACCGCGAACAGCAGCAGCGCGTGCACGCACGCCAGCCCCATCGACCAGTCGCGGAATCCGGTGTGGAACAGGTGCTGGGGCAGGGTGAGCAGCGAGCCGTCCGGATAGCCGGGGGTGAACGTGGTGCCGGCCGAGTCGGTCGCGCCGGACGCCACCCGGGAGGCGATCATCGCCTGGGTGAAGTACTGCACGGCGTAGATCACGCCGGTGACGGCGGAGAACATCAGCACGGGGGAGATCGTCGGCAGAGTGATGCTGCGGAACTGCCGCCAGGCGCCCGCCCCGTCGATCGCGGCGGCCTCGTACAGATGCCTGGGCACGTCCAGCAGCGCCGCCAGGAAGATCATGATGGTGTTGCCGGCGCCCCACAGGGCGAGCAGGGTGAGGCTGGGCTTGGCCCAGGCGGCGCTGCCGAACCAGTCGGGGCCGGCGATCCCGAACCAGGCCAGCAGCTGGTTGACCGGGCCCGTCGCCGGGTTGAGCAGGTAGACGAAGGCGACCGTGCCCGCCACCATCGGCACCAGCGACGGCAGGTAGAAGATCGTCCGCAGGATGCCGCCCCCGCTCTTCAGCTTGGCCAGCAGCTGCGCCACGCCCAGCGCGAACACCACCTGGGCCGGGACCATGAACACCACGAGCCAGAGGGTGTTCAGCGCCGACTGCAGCACGCGCGGGTCGGAGAAGGCGTAGCGGTAGTTGTCCAGGCCGATGAACTCCAGCGTGAACAGGTCGTACCGGTGGAAGGAGAAGTAGACCGTGGACAGCAGCGGGTAGACGAAGAAGACCGCCACGCCGGCGATCCACGGCGACAGCCACAGCAGGGCGCGCAGGCCCTCGCCGGGCCGCCGGCGCGACGGCCGGGCGAGGGCGTGCCCGCGCCGTGCGACGTGGGTGGAGGCCATCATCAGCCCCCGGACAGCTTCAGCTTGTCGTCGATCCGCTTGTCCACCCCGGCCAGCCCGGCGTCGAGGTCCTTGACCGCGCCCTTCTCCCACTGGATGAGGAAGGTGGAGAAGGCGTCCTGGTTGAAGACGCTGTTGACGCTGGCCGGCATCGACGTCGTCTTCGGGTGGTTGAAGATGTCGAGGAACGTCGCGAAGTTCGCGTCCTTTGCCAGGTCCGGGTGCTCCATGGCGGCCTTGGTGGTCGGTACGTTGCGCAGCGCGTTCGACAGCGTCACCAGCGACTCGGTGTCTGTGGTGAGGTGCTTGACCAGCTCCCAGGCGTGCTGCGGGTGCGCGGCGCCCCTCGGCACACCGATCACCGTGCCGGCGGTGAAGCCGCTGCCGTACAGCTCGGGCTTGTCGTCGGCGACGGGCAGCGGGGCGGTGCCGTAGTCCAGGTCCTTGGCTTCGGGGTCGTTGGCGATCATGGCGTTGCGCCACTCGCCGTCGAGGATCATGGCGACCTTGCCCTCGAAGAACGGGTGCTCGGCGCCCCACTCGTCGCCCAGGCCCTTGCGGAACTTCTCCAGCTTGTCGTAGCCGTACCAGTCGACCAGTTCCTTCTGCCACCGCAGCAGCTGTTTCCACGCCGGGTCGGAGCCGATGGCCGAGGTGCCGTCGTCCTCGTACCACTTCGCGCCGACCATCGGGCCGAGGTGGCTGGGGGAGTTCTCGTAATACTGGAAGCTCGGGATGAACCCGGCGACCTCGATGTTCCCGTCAGCGTCGCGGACCGTGAGCTTCTTGGTCAGCTCGGTCAGCTCCGACAGGGTCTTCGGCGGCTGCTCGCCCTTCATCAGCGCCTTGTTGTAGTAGAGCCCGTACGCGTCCGCGAGCAGCGGCATCGTGCACCGCCTGCCCTCGAACTCGGTGTAGGCGCGGGCCGCGGCCGGGAGCACGCCCAGATCGATGCCGTCCTGCTCGATGACCGCGGTGAGGTCCTGGAACGCGCCGCTCCTGCACCACTGGGCGACGTTGTCGGTGGTGAACGAGGCCGCCACGTCGGGCGCCTTGCCGCCGCGGATCGCCTGGGTGATCTGGGCGTCCTGGATGCCCTTCTTCGTGGTGACCTTGATCTGCGGGAACTTCGCCGTGAAGCCCGCGACCGCCTCCTCGAAGGCCTTCGTCTCGACGTCGGTGGAGAAGCCGTGCCACAGCTCCAGCGTGGCGGGGGGCAGCGCGGCGGCGGCGGGGCCGGTGCCGCTCGCGGCGGGCTGGGCGCCGAGCGACGGCGGTGCCTCCTTGCCCGCGGTGCATGCGGTGAGCGACAGGGCCAGCAGCCCGGCCGCCACGAGAGGGACGAAGCGCACGAGAGTCTCCTATGAGCTGGTGTGGGGGGTTACGTCGTCCATCAAGAGATAGTAAAGCTTCCTAACTCAACGGTGACAGTAAGCGGGCAGCCCGAAGCGGTCAAGGCCCGAAACCAACGCGTGACGCCGCCCAAGGCGAGCGGTACGGAGCGTCAAGGGTAAGAATGTTGACTATCGAGAGGCCGGTCAGCCGATGACGAGGAAGTCGGACCCATCAGCGGACCGGCGCAGCCGGCCGACGGCGCGGAAGAAGCGACTCCCGTGCGGATAGCGGGTCTGCAACCAGCCGTCGGACCGGGTGATGCCCGCTTCCTTGAGGTCGTGCCGGATGCGGTCCGCGAGCATCGCGGCGACGGCCGGGCCGTGGCTCGTGCGGGTGATCTGGAACTCGGTGAACCTGCACGAGTCGGGCGCCGGCTGCTGGAACTGGACCTCCACCGCGCCGAGCACGTCGCCGGCGGTAACCTCGCCGAGCGGTCGCCTGCTGTGGTGCCAATGGTAGAACTTCCAGAACCGCTCGTCGTCCATCGGCCCCGCCTCGCGCACCCGTACCCGGCCGTCCTCTTCCATCACGGCGATGTAGAGCACGCGGTTGTCAGAGCACGGCTTGTCTCTGAAGTGGTGGCGCGAGCAGAGAGGATCCCAGTGGTAGGCGAACCACATCAGCGACGCGGCGAGATCGGGATGGCCGCCGGCCCACCGGTCGTCGAAGAAGAACCACTGCTCACGTGTCTCGCCCCATTCCGCGATGAGCATCTGGACCACATGCTCGTCCACGTGGATGACCGTGCCTTCGCGGCCGCGGGCGGTCCGGATCAGCTCCAGCGCCGCCGCGTGGGAGCTGAGGTCGGCGAGGTAGTCGTCCGGCGGCTCGGCATAGCCGGGCCATCGGTTGCAGCGCTCCAGCGCCGCCGCGATGCCGTCCTCGTCCGGCGCGATCAGCGACCGTAACACCATCAGTTCCAGCGGCCATTCGCCGGTGGTGCCGAGCGAGCGCAGCGCGGCGGCGAACTCCGGGAGCCGGACGCCCCGGAAGGCGTAGGTGTCGTCCCGTCCGATGCTGAAGTGTCTCGCCCTGCAGGTGAGCAGGACCGCGTAGACGGTGCCCGTCCCGGACGATCCGGCCAGGTCGACGGTCTTCCACGGTGGTGTGAACCCGCCGGCGGGGGTGTTCACGGTCGCGGGCAGCGGCCCGTCGTGCACGGCGTAGGACCAGAGGCCGGGGCTGGCCGCCACGGCGGAGTCGTCGACGAGGTAGTACGCCACCTCATACCAGAGGGAGTCGGCGAGCACGCGCACGCTCCGGGCGTCGACGTTGCACTGCTGGAGTTCCGACACCCGGGTCCGGGCCAGGGTGCGCAGTTCCTCCATGCTCCGCGGCGGTGCGTCGCCTTCGAAGAGGGCCGCGAGATACCAGACGTCCGTGCCCAGCTCGCGCTCGAACCACTCGTACGGGTCCCCGGCCGTGGCGTCCTCCCATACGTCATGGACCCACTCCAGCACCGTCGGCTGGGGCATCCGCCACACGCGCTTGCCGAGAACGCCCTGGTCCCATGAGCGGTAGATCAGGTACACGGTGGCCTGCCCTGGAGATCGCCGGAAAGGCGATCTTAACCGTGCGGGTAGTCGCCGGCCGCTTCCTGGAACGCCGGGGGATCTCCACGCGGGCGTATCAAGATCGGCAGGAGGCGTTTCTGGACCCGGCCCGGCGGCTCGGCGAGGATGAGGCCATGGCGGAGAAGCGATCAGCACGGCCGAAAGGTGGCCTGGACTGGACGGCGGTGAGCGCTATGGCGACCGCGGCTGCCGCCGTGGTCGCCCTGGTCGCGTACCTGATGCCGCAGCCCCCGCAGCCCGGCCCGGAACCCACCCCCTCGGCCGCGCAGTCGTCACCGGATCCCGCGCCCACCTCGCCCGCACCGCAGACCTCGAGCCCTCCGCCCGAGCCCAGCACCCCCGAATCCAGCACCCCCGAATCCCGCACTCCCGAATTGCCGGTGCCGAGCTCCACCCCGGTGGCCGAGGATCCCCCCGCAACGCTGTCAGCGGTCCGGCCCGCCGGCTGCGACGAAACGGAGACGGCGCTGGCCACATACCGCCGGGACGCCGGGACCACCCGCGCAGGCCAGGCAGCCGCGGCCCGCCAGGCATACCACGACCTGATGGGCGCGGGCCTCGACGCGCAAGGAGCGGTGGGAACGACCATCCGCCGGCTGGCAGCCGAGTTCCAGGAGCTGAACTTCCGCCTGACCGGTATGACGGGCGGCGATCCCAACCAGGTGATCGCGGACATCAACGCGGACTTCGCCGACCTCAGGAGACTGTGCTGACCTGACGGCGTCACGCCTTGGCGGGCTATGGCTGGGGACGTTGGATGCCGTGGTGATCGAGCAGCAGGCCCACGCCGTGTTCGAGACGGACCAGCCGCGCGTCCATGCCGGTCAGTCGTTCGTCCATGGCGGCGAGCCGATTCGTGTGTTCCCCCTGAACCGCTTTGACCTCGGAGAGGTCCCGGCCGGTTTGGAAAGCCCAAGACTCCAAGGCATTCACACGCTCCTCCATGCTCTTGGTGCTCAAGTCGATCTCCCTTACCGTGGGGGGCAGGGACCTGGCTGATGACCGCAGTCAGGTCCCGGCTGTCGTCAAGGTTAGTCGGTGCCTGGCTGGTCGCCGAGAGACCACGAGGCGGCAGTCCGGTGCGGTCCTCGGCAACCGTCGCCGGGCACCTGAGGTAATGAACACTTTACCCAACGTGACGACAGGCTCGGGCGCGTCACCGCCTGCTGCGCCGCTTGGCGGCATACGGCAGGACGAACAGGTACAGGCCGGTAGGCAGGAGCAGGGCAAGGGGCAGGAGCGGCACGTAGTAGATCCACTCGGCCGGCCCCTCCTGCCCCGCGACGGCGATGGCGACGACGGTGACGACGACGGTCACCGTGAAGGTCATGGACAGCCAGCGGTGCGCCCGCCGGACCCACGTGTTCCCGTTCATGGCTCTCCTTGCGAGACGAGAGACCCCGCTCCGGTGAGCGGGGACATCCATGACGATCACGCTAGGCGCGGCGCGGTGGCCGCCGCTTCTCCGTTCCTGACCGTTCAGCTGGGCGGCGCGGGCGGCTCAGGGGGCGAGGATACGGCGGAGCCAGCGCATCCGGGGCACACCGGCGTCCTGCGAGATCGCGGCGTGCGGGACGATGCCTTCGAAGCCGTGGAACCCGCCCGGCCAGACGTGCAGCTCGGCCTGGCCGCCGGCCTGCCAGATGCGGGTGGCGTAGGCGACGTCCTCGTCGCGGAAGGTCTCGGCCGAGCCGACGTCGATGAACGCCGGGGGCAGCCCCGACAGGTCGGTGGCCCGGGCCGGGGCCGCGTAGGGGGAGACGTCGGGGCCGCCGCGCCGGTCGCCGAGCAGGGCGGTCCAGCCGATCTCGTTGGCCGCGTGGTCCCAGATGCCGAGACCGGCCATCTGCAGGGACGAGGGGGTGTCGTTGCGGTCGTCCAGCATCGGGCACATCAGCATCTGCCCCACCAGGGCCGGGCCCTCGCGGTCGCGGGCCAGCAGGGCCACGGCCGCCGCGAGCCCGCCGCCCGCGCTGCCTCCGGCCACGAGGATGCGGGCCGGGTCGATGCCCAGCTCGGCGGCGTGCTCGGCGGTCCACACCAGGCCCGCGTAGCAGTCTTCCACCGGGGCCGGGTGCGGGTGCTCGGGCGCGAGCCGGTACTCGACCGACACGAGCACCAGACGCAGCTCCTGCGCCACGTCCAGCAGCGAGTCCAGGCCGACGAGCCGGTTCCCGCCGATCATGCCGCCGCCGTGGATGTTGTAGATGGCCGCCAGCGGGGTGGTGGCGCCGGTGGGGCGGCAGATGAGCAGGGTGACGTCGGGCGCTCCGGCCGGGCCGGGCACCTCGCGCTCCTCCACGTCGAACGCCCCGCCGCGGCTGAGCTGCTCGGCGGTGGGCACCGGCATCAGGGCCGAGTTCGCGCGCAGCGCGGGGATCTCGTCCAGCGACGTGAGCGGGGGCATGTGCTGCTGGATCAGGGTCAGGGCCGCGCCGAGTTCGGGGTCGAACGGCACCGGCGCGGCCGGCCGGGCGGGGGACTCGTCGATGCTCATCGGAGAACCTTTCGGTCGGACGTCGCGGCCGACTTGCCGCTGGGACCATGGTGGCCACGGCCGGGCCGGTGGATCGACCGCCAGATGGCGGGCCTTACCCGCCACTCGGCGGGTTTACCCGGCGACCCCGCCGATCGGCGGGCCTGCCCGGCTCGGGGTGGCGGGCCAGCCGCCGGAGTGCGAACGCGAGCTGCAGGCGCAGGCGGCCCTGCGGGGTGCGTACGTCCCAGCCCAGCAGGTGCTCGGCGTGGGTCATCCGTTCCTGCAGGGTGGAGTGGTGGATGGTCAGCTCCGTGGCGGCCGCGCGCAGGCTCTGGGCGTAGGCGACGGCGTGGAGGGTGGCGAGCGTCCAGGGCGCCGCCGACCCGGCCCGCTCCAGGGCGAGGACGTCGGGGACCGCCTCGCCGTCCGGGCGGGCCGCGGCGGCGAGCACCATCAGCCCGCCCAGCTCGTCCGCGAACACCACGCGCGGGCCGGGATCCTGGGCGGATCCCTCGGCCGCCAGGCGCAGCGCGACGCGGGCCAGCCGCCACGACTCGGGAAGCTCCGGCACGGGCACGGCGGGGCCGACCCCCTGGCGCTTCTCGCCGGGCCGGTCAGCGATGATCACCGGGTCACGCTCGATCCGGGCCCGCCCGCCCTCCTCCGCGACCGCGCGGACCCGTACGTCACCTGCCAGGTTGAGCCGCCGGGCGGCGATCAGCCGGGCCTGCGGCGGCGCGGCCGCGTCGAGGAGCAGCTCGACCAGGGCGGGATCCTCACCCGGCCGGGCGGGCGCGCGGCCCCAGGTGCGGTCGAGCACGTCGCGCGCCGCGGCGGCGGCCCGTTCGAGCACGATGGCGTCGACGGGCCCCGCTCGTCCGGGACGCTCCAGCCGGAGCGCCGCCGCTCCGCTGCCCACGTGGTGGGCGGGCCAGCCCGGGTCGGGCGCGGTCCGGTGGTCCTCGCGCTCGCCGTCGGCCCGTACGCGGATCCGCAGGTGACGGTCGGGGTCGGAGAGGCAGGCGGGACAACCGGCCAGCATGGCGGCGCCGCGCACGATCGCCTCCAGACCGGCATGGGCCTGGACGAGACGGTCGAAGTAGGCGATGACCCGCACCGCGGCCCCGGCCTCGGTGTCGAGCGCCGACACCCGGCCCACCAGCTCTCTCATCCCCTCAGCCTAGGTGAGCCGGACCACAGCGGTAGCGATCCGTGACGACCCGCTCTCCCCCGGTCCCACACAGACCGGGCCACAGCTTGCCGGGAACGAGCCGGATCGTCCCGAGATTGCGCTAGGGTGCGGCGATGATCGCCAAGCCGCCCGGATGGCCCTTCGTGATCGTGTGGTCCGCCTTGGCCCTAGTGATCATGTACTGGGCGAGCGTGCCCTTCTGGTACGGGGTCGAGATGCTCCTGGCGGTCGTCCTCGTCGGTCTTCCGCTGATGGCCTACTGGGCGCTGCGGTTCGCCCTGGCGGCTGACAGAGGCGGGATCACCGGACGGGCCGGACGCTGTCTGGCGCCCTGGTTGATCACCTGGGCGACCGTGGTCGCGCTGGCCTACAACGCCCCTTTCGCGCTGCGGTTCTCGCTGTCGGCGCCGGCCCTGGGCGCCTACGCGGAGAGGATCATGGAACGAGGGCCGATCCACTACGAGTCCTGCGAGTGGGCGGGGCTGTACCGGGTGTGCGGTGGAGGAGCCGAGCACGGAAGCCTGGACGGCGTGCCGGTCCCTGGTAGCGCCGGCTTCACGACGACGGAATGGGCCATCTACAGCAACACCGGCTTCGCCTGGCATCCAGGAGCCGTCCCGCAGGAAACCGCCGACGACATCTACGTGCGCATCGTGGGCGACTGGTACGGCTCCCGCGGCTGGGACGGGTGGTGATCACCTCAGGGCGGCCGCCTCCGAGGCGAGCTTCTCGACGCGGGACCAGTCGCCGGCGGACAGGGCGTCGGCCGGGGTGAGCCAGGTGCCGCCGACGCAGCCGACGTTCGGCAGGGCGAGGTAGTCAGGGGCGGTGGCCGGGCGGATGCCGCCCGTCGGGCAGAAGCGGACGTCCGGCAGCGGGCCCTGCAGGGACTTCAGGTACGCGACGCCGCCCGCCGCCTCGGCCGGGAAGAACTTCAGCTCCTTGATGCCCCGCTCCGCCAGCGCCATCGCCTCCGAGGCGGTGGCGGCGCCCGGCAGGTAGGGCAGGCCGCTGGACTCCATCGCCTCCACGAGCGACAGCGTCGTGCCGGGGGACACGAGGAAGCCCGCTCCGGCCTCCAAGGCGGCCGCGATGTCCTGCGAGTTACGGATCGTGCCCGCGCCCACCTTGGCCTCGGGGACCTCGGCGGAGATCCGGGCGATGGCCTCCAGCGCGGGGGCCGTACGGAGCGTCACCTCGATCACGGGCAGGCCGCCGGCCACCAGCGCCCGCGCCATCGGCACGGCGGTCTCCACGTCGTCGATCACCACGACGGGGATCACGGGGGCGAGGTCGAGCAGGCTCATCGGGAACTCCTCAGGTACGGAAAACGCCCGGGACGCGGCGAGGCGCCCGGCGCACGGTGGTCGATCGGGACGGGCCACGCCGGCCGCCAGACCCGCCACCGCGTGGGCCGGTGGGTGGCGTGGGTGGTCATCGGGCCGCCGGCGCGTGCTGGGTGAGCCAGGCGGCGGCGCCCGTCAGGGCGGGCTGCGGCGCGACGATGAGCGAGGTGCCGATCTCCGCCAGGTATGCGGACATGTCGGGATTAGCGGCGAACCTGGCACGGAAGTTGCTGGCGCACACGCGTTCCACGATACGGGGAAGGACGCCTCCGCCCAGGTAGACACCACCCCGCGCGCCGAGAGTCAGCGCGACGTTCCCGGCGAAGCTCCCCAGCATCCCGCAGAACACCTCCACCGTCTCCGCGCACAGCGGGTCGCCGAGCCGCGCCACGATCTCCGAAGCGGCCAGGGACGGCGCCGCGACGCCGTTGACCCGGGCCAGCGCCCGGTGCAGGCGGGCCAGGCCGGGCCCCGACAGCACGTGCTCGGCCACCACCTGGTCCAGGCCCTCCGCACGGAGCGCGCGGACCATCTCCAGCTCCCTGTCGTCGGCCGCGGGCACCGTGACGTGACCGCCCTCGCCGGGGATCGGCACCCAGCCGTGATCGGTCGGCACCAGCCCGCCCACGCCGAGCCCGGTCCCAGGGCCGAGCACCGCCTTCACCCCGTACGAAGGCTCGGGGCCGCCCAGCGGCACCAGCTCGTCCGCGCGCAGGTGCGGCAGCGACACGGCCAGCGCCTCGAAGTCGTTGAGCAGTTTCACGTACGGGACGTCCAGGTCTCGCGTGGACCCGGCCCACGGCGAGTTCGTCAGCCGGTAGCGGTCCCCGTCGATCGGCCCGGCCACGGCCAGGCACGCCGCCCCCGGCCGCACCCCGCCCGCGTGTTCCGCGAGGTAGGCGGCCACGGCGTCGGGCAGCGTCGGATAGACGGCCCCGGACAGCACCGCCACGTGTGACGGCGCGGCTCCTGGCGCCGTGACGAGACCGAACCGGGCGTTCGTCCCCCCGATGTCGGCGACCAGCCACGGCAGCTCCGGCGCCCTCATCGCGACCGTCCGGCGCGTGCAGAACAGCCGCAGGGCCGGGAGAAGCGCATGCCCCGCGAGAGCATGAGGCTCCCGCCGCCGAAGGCCCGGAGGACGGGCCCGGCCAGGCGGTCGCCGCCGTGGATGCTTTCCGAGGGGTGGCCGGGCGCGGCCGGGAGTTTCCCGCCGCGGGAGATGCCCTCCGAGGGCCGAAGGGCGGGCGCGCCCTCGGAGGGAGACCAGGAAGGAGTCACCGGGAGGCTCCCGAGGGAGCGGGCAGCGGGATGCCCGCCTCCAGGTGGGAGGCGCCCGACTCGGCGGGGAACGCCAGCCCGGGGCCGTGGTGCGGCGACTCGGCGCCGCTGACGCCGAAGATGCCGGCCCCCTGCTCGGCGTGCCCCGCCATGCGGCGGAAGGTGGCGAACAGCTCGCGGCCGGTGCCGACCCACTCGGCGTCGCTGAGCGCGCGGCCCGCGGGAGTACGGCGGGCCAGCTCCTCGGCCGGCACGAGCAGGTCCAGGGTGCCCCCGGCCGAGTCGAGGCGGACCACGTCGCCGTCGCGGACCAGCGCGATCGGCCCGCCGTCCGCCGCCTCGGGCGACAGGTGGATGGCGGCGGGCACCTTGCCGGAGGCGCCCGACATGCGGCCGTCGGTGACGATCGCCACCCGCTGCCCCCGGTCCAGCAGCACCGCCAGCGGCGGCGTGAGCTTGTGCAGCTCAGGCATGCCGTTGGCGCTCGGCCCTTGGTAGCGGATGACCGCGACGAAGTCCTGCCCGTCCAGCTCGCCCGCCTCGAAGGCGCGCAGCAGGTCGAGCTGGTCGTCGAAGACCTTCGCCGGCGCCTCGATCACCAGGTGCTCCGGCTTGACCGCCGAGACCTTGCTCACGGCCGTGCCCAGGTTGCCGGAGAGCACGTGGATGCCGCCGTCGGCCGCGAACGGGTCCGACACCGGGCGCAGCACGTCCAGGTCGGAGCTGCCGATGACCGGCTCCCATGCCAGCTCGCCGTCACGCAGCTCCGGCGCCGACCGGTAGCGGTCCAGGCCAGGCCCGGCCACGGTCATCACGTCGGCGTGCAGCAGGCCCGCGTCCAGCAGCTCGCCGATCAGCACCTGCATGCCGCCCGCCTCGCGGAAGTGGTTCACGTCCGCCTGGCCGTTCGGGTAGATCCTGGTGAGCGACGGCACCACCTTGGACAGGCACGACAGGTCATCCCAGGTCAGCACGATCCCGGCGGCGGCCGCCATGGCCACCAGGTGCAGCGTGTGGTTGGTGGAGCCGCCCGTGGCCAGCAGCGCCACGCACGCGTTCACGATCGCCTTCTCGTCGACCAGTTCGCCGATCGGCGTGTACTCGGCGCCGTGCGCGGTGATCTCGACCGCGCGGCGGCCCGCCGCCGCCGTCAGCGCGTGCCGCAGCTCGGTGTGCGGGTTGACGAACGTCGAGCCCGGCAGGTGCAGGCCCATGACCTCCATCAGCGCCTGGTTGGAGTTGGCGGTGCCGTAGAAGGTGCACGTGCCGGGGGAGTGGTAGGACTTCGCCTCGGCGTCCAGCAACTCGCCCCTGCCGAGCTTGCCCTCGGCGAAGAGCTGGCGGGTGCGGGCCTTGACCTTGTTCGGCAGGCCCGACGTCATCGGCCCGGCCGGCACGAAGATCGCGGGCAGGTGGCCGAAGTGCAGCGCGCCGATCAGCAGGCCCGGCACGATCTTGTCGCAGACGCCCAGCAGCAGGCTCGCGTCGAACATGTCGTGCGACAGCGCGATGGCCGTCGACATCGCGATCACGTCGCGGCTGTAGAGGGACAGCTCCATGCCGGCCCTGCCCTGCGTGATGCCGTCGCACATGGCGGGCACGCCGCCCGCCACCTGGGCCACGCCCCCGGCCGCGCGCACCGCCGCCTTCAGCTCCGGCGGGTACGTCTCGTACGGCTGATGGGCGGAGAGCATGTCGTTGTAGCTGGTGACGATCGCCACGCCCGGCTTGGCCGTGCCGCGCAGGGCGGGCTTGTCGGAGTCGGGCGCGGCGGCGAAGCCGTGCGCGAGGTTCGCGCAGCCCAGGTGCGCGCGGGCCGGGCCCTTCGCGCGGGCGTTCTCGCCGTCGCGGCGGATCCTGGCCAGGTACGCGGCCCGGCTGGTCGCGCTGCGGCCGGCGATGCGGTCGGTGATCCGCTGGATGACGGGGTGCATGGAAGTCATAGAAGTCACGCCTCCTCCTCGTGCCAGGCGCGGCCACTGCGGCCGAGGAGCTCGTGCGCGCCTGCGGGGCCGGTCGTCCCGGCGGGATACGGTTCGGGCAGTTCGGGGGAGGAGCGCCAGGCGTCCAGGATCGGGTCGATCCAGCGCCACGCGGCCTCCACCTCGTCACGGCGCATGAAGAGCGTCGGGTTGCCGGCCAGCACGTCGCTCAGCAGCCGCTCGTACGCCTCGGGAACGCGGGCGGGGAACGTCTCGCCGAAGTTCAGGCTGAGCGGCACCGGCTTGAGCGACACCTCGCCCGCGCCCGGCTCCTTGGCCATGATGTGCAGCTCGATGCCCTCCTCCGGCTGCAGCCGCAGCACCAGGCGGTTCGGCGAGCCGCCGGGGAAGATGGAGTGCGGCACGTCCTTGAACTGCACCACGATCTCCGAGCGCCGGTTCGGCAGCCGCTTGCCGGTGCGCAGGTAGAACGGCACCCCGGCCCAGCGCCAGTTGCGGATCTCGGCGCGGATCGCGGTGAACGTCTCCACCCGCTCCGACGACTCGGTCGGCGGCGTCGAGCCGGGCTCCTCCAGGTAGCCGGCCATGCCGTCGGCGGCGGTGTACTGGCCGCGCACGGTGAAGCGGCCGACCTCGCCGCCGGTGATCGGGCGCAGCGCCTGCAGCACCTTCACCTTCTCGTCGCGGATCGCCTCGCGGTCGTTGCGCGCGGGCGGCTCCATCGCGGTCAGCGTCAGCAGCTGCAGCAGGTGGTTCTGCACCATGTCGCGGAGCGCGCCGGCGTGGTCGTAGTAGCCGCGCCGGCCGGGCGTGCCGACGGTCTCGGCGGCGGTGATCTGTACGTGGTCGATCCAGAGTGAGTTCCAGATCGGCTCCAGGAACGCGTTGGCGAAGCGGAGCACGAGCAGGTTCTGCACCGTCTCCTTGCCCAGGTAGTGGTCGATGCGGAAGATCTGGTGCTCGTCGAAGATGGCGCCGACCTCGTCGTTGATCCGCTGGGCGCTCGGCAGGTCGTGGCCGAGCGGCTTCTCCAGCACCACCCGGGAGCGCGGGGTCACCAGCCCCGCCCGGTCCACCTCCCGGCAGAACGGGCCGAACGTCCTGGGCGGGCTCGCCAGGTAGAACACGCGGTCGCGGTCCTCGGCCAGCGTCGCGCGCAGCGCGTCCCAGCCGGTGCGGTCCTGCCCGCCCACGTCCACCGTCAGATGGTGCAGGCGGCCCAGGAAGCGCTGCCACATGGCGTGGTCGTCGACCGGCACCACGTCGCGTACCTGGGCGTCCACCTTGCCGCGGAAGTCCGCGTCCGTCAGCCCGCCCCTGGACAGGGCGATGACGCGCGTCTCCGGCGAGAGCCGGCCGTCCCTGTCGCTGTGGTACAGCGCGGGGAGCAGCTTGCGCATGGACAGGTCGCCGGTACCGCCGAAGACCACCAGGTCGGCGGTGTGGGCGGCCGGGGAAGGCGAGAGCGGGGACACGAACAGGACTCCGATGATCTACCAAAGCGGGGACAGAACGGACACTAGCCAGGGTTTCGGTCCTACACAAGCATAGTTTTGCTATTTGAGATGAAAAAGTAGCGACTTTTCATGACACAACTAGGTGTGGTTCACTTAGCCGATGTCTCGACGTACCGCAGCCACCCTCGCCACCAGCGGTGACGTGCTGCAGCTGATCCGCACCGGTACGGCCGTGACGCGGACCGACATCGGCCGGGTCACCGGCCTGTCACGCCCCGCGGTGCAGCTCCGCGTCGACGAGCTGCTGGAACGCGGCCTGGTCGTCGAGCGCGCGGACGCTCCCTCGACCGGCGGGCGCCCGCCGGTGCGGCTGGAGTTCAACGCGTCCGGCGGCGTCGTCCTGGTCGCGGCGCTGGGCGCGAGCCGCACCCGCGTGTCCATCTGCGACCTGAGCGCCCGCGAGCTCGCCGGGCAGGACTTCGCGATCGACGTCGAGCAGGGCCCCGACGTGGTGCTGCCCCTCGTCATGGACACCTGGGACGAACTGCTCGGCGACCGGCCCCGCTCCATGGTCAAGGGCGTCGGGATGGGCATGCCCGCCACCGTCGAGTTCGCCGAGGGCCGCACCGAGAGCGCCAGGGTGATGGCGTCCTGGACGGGCGTGGTGATCCCGCCGCTGGTCCGGGCCCGCTTCCCGGTGCCCGTGCTGGTCGACAACGACGTGAACGTGCTGGCCATCGGCGAGCACCGGGGCGCCTACCCCGACCTGGACGACCTGATGTTCATCAAGGTGTCCACCCGGATCGGCGCCGGCATCATCGCCGGGGGCGGCATCCTGCGCGGCGCGCTCGGCGCGGCCGGAGAGATCGGCCACATCCCGGTACGCGACGGCGGCGGCGTGCTGTGCCGGTGCGGCAACGTCGACTGCGTCGACTCCGTCGCCAGCGGCACCGCGCTCCTGCGTGACCTGCGCGCCGCCGGCAAGGACGTCAAGAACATCGCCGACGTGACCCGCCTGGTGCGGGCCGGTGACGCCGAGACGATGGCGACCGTGCGCGAGGCCGGGCGCCGGATCGGCGAGGTCGTGGCCGGGGCGGTCAACATACTCAACCCGTCGGTCGTGGTGCTGGGCGGCGACATGGCGGAGGCGTTCGGGCCGCTGGTGTCCAGCATCCGCGAGGTCGTCTACCGCCGCTCCACCGCGCTGGCCACCAGACGGCTGCGCATCGAGCCGAGCCGGCTGGGGCCGGCCGCCGGCATCAGCGGCTGCGCCGTCATGGTCCTCGACCACGTCCTCTCACCCGAGGCGGTCGACGAGTCCCTCGCCACCCGCCGCCCCCTGCACCCTGCGAAACCCCTCTGACGACCCCCGATCCACCTGGGCGTCGCACGCGTCAGGGAGAGGAATCTCTTCGGGGACTCTCGGGCTGTGCGTCGTAGTGCCGGGGAGGGAACCTCCGTGGGAACCCCCTTGGGCTGGGCGCCGTCGTGCGTGCCTTTGGCCCGCTCAGCTCGCCGTAGTGCCGGGTTGGGGAGGGGTGCTCTCCCGGGTGCTCAGCGGTGGCCGGGGATGCGGTTCGGGCGCGTGAGGCGCTTCTTCGTCTTGGTCTTGGTGGTCGTCGGGGTGGGGCGGGTGCCCGGGGCGGGGTGGGCCGTGGTGAGGGCCGGGCCGGCGGGGGCGAGGGCGCCCGCCCGGCTTTCCCTGTCCGTACGGGAGGACGGGGTGGCAAGGGAGGTCTCGCCCGGGGACGGCGCCACCGAGGACGGTGCGGACGACGGCGAGGGGCGGGGGGAGCTCCGGGCGGTGGGCCGGTCAGGGGTGCCCGTGGGGGACGGGCGCGCGTCACGGCGGGGCATCGACAGGTGACGCGGGTCGGCCCGGCCGGAAGCCGACTCGATCGCCCCTCGCGGCTCGGCGAGACCCGGCACGCCCGGCTGGGGCATGCTGGCGGTGGAGAGCGACGTGCCCGGCGACCCGGCGGCGGCCAGGACGCCGGCGAGGACGAGCATGAGGGTGCCGGTCAGCGTGCCGGCGATCTGCAGGATCCGCCCGCGCCGTTCGGTCTCTCTCACAGAGGCAGATGATAGTCAGCCCTGGCGGTGCTCGAACGGCGAAGCGGAGAATCGTGATCAAGAAGGACGTCCCGGTTCAGGCCGCCGGGTGGTGGCCGCAGGTGCAGAGCAGGCCGTTCAGCGCCGCCTCCAGGTCGCTCCCGCTGCTCGTGGGCGCCGGGAAGAGGAAGCGGACGAGCGAGCCGTCCGCCCTCACTGTGACCCCCCGGCTGTCCAGCTCCCATAGCCACACCTCGCCGGCGGGCCTGCCGAGATGGCGGGACACCCCGTTGGTCAGCTGCTCGCGGTGCGCGGCGTTGACGTGCGCCAGCACCCGCTCGGCCGGTTCGGCGAGCGGGTCGGGCTCGGCGTCCAGGTAGTCGTCGGCGTCCAGCACCCCGGACTCCTGCCCGGTCAGGTACACCACCTGGGCCACGTCCACCCGCAGCAGCCGGGGCGCGTCCGGCCGCCCGTAGCGCTCCAGGGCGTCGAACAGCGCCTCGTCGGCCGTGTTCGCCGCCACCGCGACCGCCGCCGCCCGCGCCTCGCCCGCCGGCACCGGCTGCGCCCAGCCCTGCACCTCCATCAGCCCGCGCGGGTGCTCGTCGTCCCCGAGCCTGCGCATCGCCGCCAGGTTGACCGCCACCACGGCGTCCTGGTGCAGCCGGTGCAGCCCGTGCAGCGGCTCGCCGGGCAGCACCAGCAGCACCGGCCTGCCCCGCTCGTCGACGCCGCCCCTGGCGCGGGCAGGGACGCCGTCGACGGTCAGCTTGACCACCGAGGCGGTCGCGGCGAGAGTGCGGATCCGCTGCGGGATGGGCAGCATGGCGCCTCCTTGGCGTGTAGGTTAGCCTTACCTAAGTAAGCATTACCTAAGCACAATGAGGTGAACGTGCGCTACACCGGTCCCAAGGTGCGCCTGTCGCGCCGCGCGGGAGTGCCGCTGACCAGGAAAGCCGTCCGCTACTTCGAGCAGCGCCCGTACCCGCCGGGCGAGCACGGCCGCAAGACCAATCGCCGCAACACCGGCGACTACGGGGTCCGCCTGCTGGAGAAGCAGAAGCTGCGCTGGTACTACGACGTGTCGGAGCGGCAGCTGCGCCGCTACTGGGACCTGGCCGAGCGCCGGCCGGGGGCGTCCGGCGCCGAGCTGGTCTCCATCCTGGAGTCCCGGCTGGCCTCGCTGGTGATGCGCTCCGGGCTGGCGCCGTCGATCTACGCCGCCCGTCAGTACGTGGCGCACGGGCACATCGCGGTGGACGGCCGCAAGGTGGACATCCCCAGCTACCTGGTCAAGCCCGGCCAGGTCGTGTCGGTGCGGGAGCGGTCGCGCCGGATGCAGCCGTTCGTGGCCGCCGCCGAGGGGATCCACGCGGACGAGCGCACCGCCCCGTACCTGAGCGTGGACCTGCCCGCGCTGACCTTCACCCTGCTGGCCGTCCCGATGCGGGAGCAGGTGCCCGTGCCCGTGGACGAGCTGCTCGTGGTCGAGTTCTACTCCCGCTGACCCTCGCGGCGCGCGCGTGCCCGGCGGGCCGTCAGGCGCTGGTGCGCTTCTTGGCCCGCGGGGTGACGCGGCGCAGTGCCGCCACCTCCTTGCGCAGCTCCGCCAGCTCGTCCAGGATGCGCTGGGTCGAGGCGGCCGACAGGTCCTCCATCTCGGCCCGCTCCTCCTTCGCCTCCTCGTCCATGGCGCTCACCACCACCGCCATGAACAGGTTGAGCACCACGAACGTGCAGAGCAGTATGAAGATCGTGAAGAAGATCCAGGCCGACGGGTGGACCTCCATCACCTCACGCGCGATGTTGCCCCAGTCGTCGCCCGTCATCGTCTGGAACAGCGTGAACAACGACGTCGGCAGGCTGCCGAAGCGCTCCGGCGCCGTCTGCCCGTACAACTTGGTCGCCAGCACCGCGGCCACGTAGAGCACCAGCGACAGCAGCACCACGATCGAGCTCATCCCCGGCATCGCGCGCAGTAGGGCCGAGACCACCTTGCGCAGGCTCGGCACCGCCGACAGCAGGCGCAGCGCGCGCAGGATGCGCAGCGAGCGCAGCACCGACAGGCTGCTCGCCGTGGCGGGCGCCACCGCGATCAGGACGATCACCGTGTCGAAGATGTTCCACGGGTCGCGGTGGAACCGTGAACGCTCCACGTAGATCTTGGCCGCCAGCTCGACCACGAAGATCGCCAGCGCGAGCTGGTCCAGCAGGGCCAGCAGGTCGCCGTAGCGGGACGCCACGGAGGGGACGGTCTCCAGACCGAGGACCGCGGCGTTGACCAGGATCACGGCGACGATGAACCGCTGGAAGTGCCGGTGCGCCAGGATGGCGCGGAGGCGTTCACGCACGGGGGAGGGCTCCTCCTCGAAAGGGATGGATTGCCCGACTATTTTGGCGTAAAAGGATCACTGCTCCGGTATCAGCCGGAAGACCCGCAGTTCCCGCCCGGACCTGGCCGTGTAGCGCTCGTAGAACGGCGAGCCCGCCACCAGTCCTGGCCACACCGCGGTCCGCTCGTCACCGGTCAGCAGGCGCGCGCTCACCGGGATCTCGCGCCCCTGGAAGGACACGGCCGCCTCCGGGCGGGCCAGCAGGTTGGCCGTCCACGCGGGGTGGCGCTCGGCGCCGAAGTTGCTGCCCACGACCAGCAGCGACCCGTCGGGTTCGCGGACGCAGGCCAGCCGGGTGCGGCGCGGCTCCCCGGACCGGGCGCCGGTGGTCATCAGGACCAGGGAGCGGTCGCCGCCGACCGGCTTGCCGCCGGACATCTTGTCGATCAGCCGCTCGACCTTCGGCACCATCCTCGGACCGGCTCGCATGAACCACTCGGTACCGGCCAGCCACTGGAACGCGCCCTTGATCATTCAAGCAGTGTACAAGCGGCTGGCAATGAGGCTGCTGTGGTATAAAACCCACCTGATTGCCTGACAACCGAGGGGTCAAGTCACCCATGTCCTATCCCCACTACGGCCCCGGCTACTACGGCCCGCCACCGCAGACGCACCCCAACGGGACGACCATCCTGGTGATGGGCATCCTCAGCCTGGTCATCTGCCAGATCCTCGGGCCGTTCGCCTGGAACATGGGCACCAAGGCGCTGCGGGAGATCGACGCCAGCGGTTATGTGTACGAGAACCGCGGCATGGTGCAGGCCGGCCGGATCTGCGGCATCGTCAGCACCTGCATCATGGGCGGGATCATCCTCATCTACGGGGTGTTCATCGTGTTCGCCATCGTCATGGCGTCGGTCAGCTAGCGCCGCACGCAGTAGTCGCCGATGCCCGACTCCAGCAGGCCGAAAGCCGCCTCGGCCTGCGCCCGGAGGTCGGGTGCTATCGTCTCCCACGGCTCACCGGCCAGCGAGCGCCGCACGGCGTAGTCCGACAGCAGCCGGGTCGTGGTGAGGATCTGGGCGGCCACCAGCCGGGGGGCCAGATCGTCGGCGTCCGCGTCGAGCTCGTCGGCCAGCGCCTCCGCGAGCGCCTCCTCTCGCTGCTGATGGATCTCCCGCATCCGGGCCAGCAGTGACGGGCTCTCGCCCACCATCCTGGCGAACACGTCGGCCCCGTCCTGCAGGCCGTACTGCCACCCCCGGGTCTCGACCGCCGCCACGAAGTCGCGGCGGAACGCCCGCACCGCGCTCTCGCCCTTCTCCCGCGCGCGCAGCACCTCCACCGGCAGGCTCTCGACGAACTCCTGCCGGTCGGCGAACAGGTCCTCTTTCGTGCGGAAGTAGTTGAACACCGTGTTCACCGACACGTCGGCGGCCCGCGCCACCTCGGCCACGGTCACGTTGTCGAACCCGCGCGTCATGAACAGCCCCATCGCCGTGTCCGCGATGCGCTCCCGGGTCTCGCGCTTCTTCCGCTCCCGCAGCCCCTCTTCCATGCCTTCATCGTACCAATATTGCAGTGGCCCCAAAATTGTGTCTACTCTAAATTTGGAGGCGATGAAGTGATCGAGACATCAGGTCTGAGCAAGACCTTCACCGGCGGCGTCGAAGCCGTCAGGAACGTGACCATGTCCGTGCGGAGCGGCGAGATCGTCGGCTTCCTCGGCCCGAACGGCGCGGGCAAGACCACGACCATGCGCATGCTGACCACCCTGCTGCCGCCCACCGGGGGCACCGCGACCGTGGCCGGCCAGGACCTGCTGGCCGGCCCGAGAGAGGTGCGGCGCCGCATCGGCTACGTGTCCCAGTCCGGCTGGACGGACCCGACCGTCCCGATCGGCGACGAACTGGAGCTGCAGGGCATGCTGTACGGGCTCTCCCGCGTCGAGGCGCTGGCCCGGGCCGCCGAGGTGCTGGCCATGCTCGGCCTCGACGGCGTGCGGGACAGGCCGGGCGGCGCGCTCTCCGGCGGGCAGCGGCGCCGCGCCGACATCGCGTTCGCGCTGCCGCACCGGCCGGCGCTGCTGTTCCTGGACGAGCCCACCACCGGGCTCGACCCGCAGACCCGGGCCCACCTGTGGGACCACATCCGCGCGCTGCGCGACCACCACGGAGTGACGATCTTCTTGACCACCCACTACCTGGACGAGGCCGACGCCCTCTGCGACCGGCTGCTGATCATCGACCACGGCGAGATCGCCGCCTCGGGCACCCCGGCCGAGCTCAAGGCCGGGCGCACCCTCGACGCGGCGTTCCTGGACATCACCGGCAGAAGCCTGCGTGAGGAGGCCGGCGTCCGATGATCCGCGACACCTGGGTGCTCTTCCGGCACAACCTGCGGATCACGCTCCGCCAGAAGGTCGGGATGATCTTCGGAGCCATCCAGCCGCTCTTCTTCCTCGTGCTGTTCGGCCCCATCTTCGCCACGTTCGGCACCTGGGAGGTGCTGGTGCCCGGGCTGATCATCCAGCTCAGCCTGCTGAGCACGGGCATGGCCGGGTTCGGCGTGGTCTTCGAGAGACGCACCGGCGTGCTGGAGCGGATGCGGGTCACCCCGGCCTCCCGCCTGGCGCTGCTGCTCGGCCGCGTGCTCACCAACGTGGTCACGCTGGTGGTCCAGGTCGTGCTGCTGGTCGCGGTCGGCTACGCCTTCGGGCTGCGCGCCCCCGCCGCGGGGCTGCTGGCCGGGCTCGCGCTGATCGTGGTGCTCGGCACCAGCATGGCCGCGCTCTCGTACGCGATCGCGCTCACCATGGACGAGCAGCTGTTCGCGCCCGTGATGAGCACCGCGGTGATCCCGCTGGCGCTGCTGTCGGGGTCGTTCCTGCCGATGTCGATGGCCCCCGGCTGGCTCGACGCGCTCTCGTACGTCAGCCCGTTCAGATATGCGGTGGAGGCGCTGCGCGAGCTGTTCGCCGGCCACTACCTGACGGGCACGGTGCTGGCCGGAGTGGTGGTGACGGCGCTGTTCGCCGTGGCCGGCCTGGCGGTCGGCACCCGCGTGTTCAACCGCCAGGCCGCGTAGCGACGGCTCAGGCCGCGCTCCTGGCCCGCCGCCCCAGCGCGGCCAGGATCGCGGCCGGGTCCACGATGCCGTAGCCGTAGTCGTAGTCGAAGCCCACCGTGCTGCGGTCCTCGGCGGTGCGGCGCAGCAGGGCGCGCAGCTGGGCCGGCGACAGCCGCGAGGCGGGCCAGCGCGTCCGCACCGCCGCCACCAGCCCGGCCGCGACCGGGGCCGCCGCCGACGTGCCGGAGTCGGGTTCGTCGCCGTACGCGCCGGAGCCGGCGAAGTGCGTGTACGCGCACACGTCCGGCTTGCGCTCGGCCAGCCGTCCCGGGCCCTGCGAGGAGTAGCCGACGCGCTCGCCGCGCACGTTCACCCCGCCGATCGAGAGCACCCGCGGATGGGAGTTGGCGCCGGTGATCGGCCGCTCGGGGAAGGCGCAGCGCCCGTCGGGGCAGTCGCGCCCGCAGTTGCCCGCCGCGAACAGGATGTCCGCGCCCGCCTGGTCGAGGCTCGCCACCATCAGGTTGAACGGGTGCGCCCCGTTGTCGGAGTAGTTGCCCGGATGCCCCACGGGGAAGTCCCACTCCGGGGAGAACGACCCCCACGAGTTGTTGACCACCAGTGCCCGCGACTCCTCGGGCTGGGCGTCGAGCACGCCGCGCAGGTGCGCGAACGCGGCCACCGCGTCGGACAGCAGCCCGTCCATGACCGAGCCGCCCGGCCGGGTGGAGCGCAGCAGCGGCAGGTCGAGCAGGGTCGCCGCCGGGGCGCCGATGAGCGCGTCGAAGGCGCACATCGTGCCGTGGTCGACAGGGAACTCCCCGGGTGTGCCCGGCACGGTCGGCGGCACCCAGCTCCGCCCGGCGTCGAGGCGCACGTCGCGCCCCAGCTTGCCGCTCAGGTGGTCCAGGTTGACGCCGGTGTCGACCACGGCCACGTGCACGTCGGACCCGTCGAGGCCCTCGGCGCGCATCCGGGGCCCGTCCAGCAGCCGCTCCACGTCACGCCAGGTGCCGGCCGGCGGGTCGCCGCCACACGTCGGGCAGGTCTCGATGACCGGGTCGGAGAACACGCCCACCACGTCGGGGCGCAGCCCGGGCAGCAGCGAGACCCTGGTGGCCAGCTCGTCGTCGGAGATCGTGCCGCGGACCAGCACGGAGGCGTCCGTTGCGGCCATCGAGAACCGCAGCGGCTGGTTGAGCGAGAGCGGATCGCCGCCCGTGGCGGGCACCGGGCGCGGCAGCGCCACGGGCGCGAACCCGGTGTCGAGCTCGACACCGGGCAGGCCGTCCGCGACGTCGGCCGTGGTCACGGCGCGGCCGGGGTCGGCCACGGCCGCGACGAGGTCAGGGGAGGGGCGGAGTTGGATGAGGACCCGCATGATCACCACCGAGCGTGTATGGATGGAGCGACTCCCTTACCGTGCGTCATCGCGCCGTCGCCGTCCAGGGCTTTGCCAAGCCTGTGACCTGCGGAAACGTCGCAAAATGCGACGAATGGGACGACATCCTCGCGTAATCGTGAGGCTTCCGTGCGGGCGATCTGTTGACTAGGTTGAGTCACCATGACGCTTCAGGCGCGCAAGCCCGTCGAAAGCGGTGGCACGGGCGGACACTGGCTGGCGGTGCGGCCCCGGCTGATCCTCGCCAGCGCGTTCATGCTCTTCCTGGAGCTGGCGCTGATCCGCTGGACCGGCTCCAACATCGTGCACCTGAGCTACTTCACCAACTTCGTGCTGCTCGGCTCGTTCCTCGGCATCGGGCTCGGGTTCCTGCGCGTCGGCCGCACCACCGCCCAGCCCTACTACTCGCCGGTCGTGCTGTTCGGGCTGGTCATGGTGGTGCTGGCGTTCCCGGTGACGGTCGACCGCGACACCGACGGGGTGCTCTACTGGACGAGCCTGTCCACGGTCGGGCCGCCCGCCTGGATCAGCCTGCCCATCGTCTTCTGCGCCGCCGCGCTCGTCCTCATGGGCCCCGCCGAGCTGGTCGGGCGCTGCTTCCCCGAGCTGCCCCGGCTGGAGGCCTACCGCTACGACCTCATCGGCAGCCTGACCGGCATCGCGGTGTTCACCGGGCTGTCGTTCCTCAGCGCGCCGCCCGTCTTCTGGGGCATCCTCGCCGCCGCCGCGTACGCGGTGCTGCTCGTGCCCCGGCCCCGCGCCGCCTACATCGGGCTGGTGGCCGTCCCCTCGCTCGCCGTGGTCGGCCTGCTGCTGGCCGAGACGCTCACCGCCGGGGCGCTCTGGTCGCCGTACTACAAGGTGACCCACCGCCAGTTCGAGCAGCTCGGCGTGCCGGTGACCGACATCTCCGTCAACGGCATCCCCCACCAGCAGGCCGTGCCCGCCCACGCCCGGCTCCAGTGGGAGGCCCAGTACGGGCTGCCCTACGAGCGGGCCGCCGCCCGGCCCGACGACGTGCTCATCATCGGCGCGGGCAGCGGCACCGACGTCTCCATCGCGCTGTCCAAGGGCGCCCGCCACGTCGACGCCGTCGAGATCGACCCCAAGCTGCGCGAGCTCGGCGGCTCCACCCACCCGGACAAGCCGTACGACGATCCCCGCGTGACCACGCACGTCACCGACGGCCGCGCCTTCCTGGAACAGACCGATCGCTCGTACGACCTGATCCTGTTCGCGCTGCCCGACTCGCTCACGCTCGTGTCGGGGGCCAGCTCGCTGCGGCTGGAGAGCTACCTGTTCACCGAGGAGGCCATGCGGGCCGCCCGTGAGCGCCTCAAGCCCGGCGGCGCGTTCTCCATGTACAACTACTACCGCGAGAGCTGGCTGGTGGACCGGCTCGCCACCACCGCCCAGCGCGCCTTCGGCCACGCCCCCTGCGTGGACGTGGTCAGCACCACCGGCCAGCAGGCCGTCATCACCGCCGGGGCGACCCCCGAGGCGCAGCGCTGCGGCGCCCCCTGGGCGGGCGCGGCCGCCGGCACCCCGCCGCCCGCCGACGACGACCGGCCCTTCCTCTACCTGAAGGACCGCACGATCCCGTCGCTCTACCTCGTCACGCTCGGTCTGATCCTCGCGGTCAGCCTCCTCGCCGTCCGCGTCGTGGCCGGCCCGTACCGCAGGATGCGCCCGTACGCCGACCTGTTCCTGCTCGGGGTGGCGTTCCTGCTGCTGGAGACCAAGAGCGTGACCGGGTTCGCGCTGCTGTTCGGCACCACCTGGGTGGTCAACGCCATCGTGTTCGCCGGGGTGCTCGTCGCCGTGCTCGCCGCCGTCGAGGTGACCCGCCGCTTCCGCACCCCGCCGCTGCCCGTCATGTACGGGGTGCTCTTCGCCGGCCTGCTGCTGGCCTGGCTGGTGCCGAACGCGTGGCTGCTGTCGCTGCCCGTGCCGGTGCGCGCGGTGGCCGCCGTCATCGTCGCCTTCCTGCCGATCTTCGCCGCGAACGTGGTGTTCGCCAAGCGGTTCGCCGACACCGCCGACGCCACCACCTCCTTCGGCGCCAACCTGCTCGGCGCCATGGTCGGCGGCTGCCTGGAGTACCTGGCGCTGGTCATCGGCTATCAAGGGCTGCTCGTCGTCGCCGGCGTGCTTTACCTCGGCGCGTTCCTGCTGTTGCCCCGGCGGGCGCTCGCGTAAGCCCCTGTTTGCCCGGCCATGTGAGGCTTTACCTGCGGTTTTGGAATGCCTGGGAAAGCCGCGCCGTTGTAACCAACATCTGAGCGCCCATCAATCTGACAGCGGCCGCTCCACTCCCAGCGCACCTCGCTCCGCAGCGTGTCCCGCAGAGGTGCTCACGTAGCTCTATGCGTACGAATGATCACTAATTGTGCGCGACTCTGGAGGAACACCATGACGATCACCCGTACCCTGCGCAAGTTCGGCGCCACCGCGGCCCTGGCCGTCGCCACCACCGTGGCGGCTCCCGCCTTCACCGCCCCCGCCCAGGCCGCCGAGCTCCCGTACGGCCAGGACGTCTCCAACTACCAGCCCACCCACGACTGGGGTGCCAGCGGCGCCGACTTCGGCATCGTCAAGGCCACCGAGGGCCTGGACTTCAAGGACAAGACCTTCGCCCGCCACTGGAAGGAACTCGACAAGCACGAGGTCGTGCGCGGCGCCTACCACTTCGGGCACCCGAAGAACGACCCCGTCGCCGAGGCCGACTTCTTCCTGTCCGTGGTGAACAGCCAGCCCGCCGAGAAGGGCGACCTGCTCGCCCTCGACCTGGAGACCAGCGACGGCAAGTCGGTCGAGCACGTGAACAAGTGGGCCAAGACGTTCCTGGAGCGGGTCAAGGCCAAGACCGGCGTCACCCCGCTGTTCTACAGCGGCTACGCCTTCGCCGACCAGTACGGCAAGGGCCTGGGCGAGTACCCGCTGTGGGTCGCCCACTACGACAAGGCCAAGGGCACGGTCGCCACGCCGGCCGACTGGAAGTCCTGGACCATCCACCAGTACTCCGACGCGCCCGTCGACCAGAACGTCTCCGCGCTGAGCATCGACCAGCTGCGCGCCCTCGGCCGCAGCTGACCCCCCCGGGGTACGCCGACGCACCTCGCCCCGCCTCCCGCCGACCGGCAGGAGGCGGGGCGAGGTCGTTTCATCCGCACAGCTCGTCGAGCGACTCGGCGCTGTCGTTCGCCTTCTGCGAGTTGCGGGTCGGCGTCTCGGTCGGCTGGGCCGCCCGCACCTGCGTACGCGAGACCGACGGGGAAGCCGACGCCGTCGGCGCGGCCTGCGTGGCGGCCTTGGCGCGACGCGGCTTGAGCGAGTCCTGGACCGCCTTGGCCGACGCCCGCCGGATCTTGACCCAGTCGGGGCTGCCCGGCCAGTACTTCGGCGGCACGAACTGCAGGCTGCTCATCTTCGCGTCCTTGACCTTGAGCGCCAGGTCCAGCAGCGGTTCCAGGAGTTCCTCGGGGATGTTCGTCTCGGCCAGCCGTTTGGTCGCCGTGGCGATGCTGTTGAAGTTCGCCAGGATCTTCTGCGGCGTCGCCTGCTGCGCGAACGCGCCGATGACGCAGCGCTGGCGGCTCATCCGGGAGAAGTCGTCGCTGCCCACCCGGGACCGGCCGTACCAGAGGGCCTCCTCGCCCGACAGCCGCCGGGTGCCCGCCCTGATCGTGCCCGCGGTCCCGTACAGGCCGCCCCACTTGACGTCCTGCTCCACGTGGATGGTCAGCCCGCCGATGGCGTCCACCAGGTCGGCGAACCCGTACATGTTCATCAGCACGTAGTAGTCGATGTCGAGGTTGAGCGTGTAGCTGATCGCGTCCATCAGCGCGCGCGGGCCCCGGTTCTTGCCGCCCGCCTGCTCCGGGTGGTCGTTGGCGTACTGCCACACCTCGTTCAGCAGGCCGCCGTTGGGCAGCTCCGCCATGAAGCCGTTCGGGAAGTGCCTGCGCAGCGGCGACGACGGCGGGAAGCGCACGTGCTGCAGGTTGCGGGGCAGGCTGAACAGCACCGTGGCGCCCGTCGGGATGTGCACGCTGGCCACGTTCATGCTGTCGGTGCGCACGCCGGTGCGGTTGCCCGCGGCGTCACCGCCGACCAGCAGGAAGTTGACCCGGTCCTTGCCGTTCCACGGGTCCTCCTCCTTGATCGGCGCTACGTCCGGGTTGTCCTCCGCGCTCTTGAAGACGTGCTTCTTCGCGTCCCACACCGCGTAGACCGACGTGGCCGACAGCGCGAACGGGGCCATCACCACCACACACAGCAGTCCCACCGCGACGCCGGAGATGATCTGGCCCTGCTGGGTGAGCCGGCTCGGGCCGAGCGCGACGTACGAGGAGACCGCTAGCGCGAACCAGCTCAGCGCGCCCACGGAGGCCAGGACCACGACGGTCATCATCACGCTGTCGCGCGTGACGATCCCCGCGTTGTCCAGGTTGGCCAGCACGAACGCCAGCAGGCCGAGCAGCACGGCGACGAAGACGCCGACGAGGACCAGACCGGTGCGCCGGTGCCCGGCCCGCAGGTGCGCGGCGCCCGGAACGAAGATCGACAGCAGGGTCCAGCCCAGGATGGACGCCGGCGTGAGCGGCTTCGCGAACCGCGGCGCCGCACTCCCGCCACCGACCCCGGCAAGCCTCCCCGCGATCCCCCCACCCCGGTTGCCGCCCGAACGTGCCCGCCCGTCATCGCCACGACCTGGCCCCGAGCCACCCCCGGCGCCAGAGCCGCCGCTCCTGCCGGAGCCGCCTCCAGCCCCTGAACCTCTGCCAGAGCCGCCACTGGCCCCTGAGCCTCTGCCAGAGCCACCGCCGGCACCTGGGCCCCTTCCGGAACCGCCGCCGGCACCTGGGCCGCTGCCGGAACCGCCGGCGCCAGGACCTCTGTCGCCACCGGCGCCGGTGCTCCTACCGGAGCCGCCTCCAGCACCGAAGCCGCTGCTGGCACCGGCTCCTGCACCCCTGCTGGAGCCGCCGGGGCCTGCACCTGAGCCTCTGCTGGAGCCGCCCTCGCCGGAGACTCTGGCTGATTCGGCGCTGGGGTGGACGCCCCTGGCTACGCCGCCGTGGCCAGAGCCGCCTGTGACGGGGCCTTCGCTCGCGCCTCTTCCGTTCCCGCTCGGGGTGGAGCCCGCGCCTCTCCCGGCCGCCTCTTCGCCGGGGCGGCCGCTTCCGCCGGAGGTCCCTCTCCCGGCAGGGCCGCTTCCGGCGGGGGTTCCTCTCCTGGCGGAGCCGTGGTCGCCGGAGGTTCCCCCTACCTGGTGGTCGCCTCTGCCGGAGGTTTCGCCTCGGGTGGGGGTGCCGGGGTGTGGGGTTTCGCGGGCGTCCGGGGTTTGGCCCGGCGCGTCCGCGGGGTCCCTGCGGGGGCGTGGGGTGCCTGACGCAGGGTCGCCGGAGCGCCGGGTCCTGCGGGTCCGCCCGCTCCGCGGCTCGCCGGCTCGCGGTTCGGCGGCCCTGGGGTCGACGGCGCCGGACGGGTCCGGATGGGGGGCGGCCGGGTCGGGCGAGGGGTCGGCGGAATTGCCCGGCGCGGGCCGGGGTCGGCGAGGGGGGCGCCGTTTCCGGCCTCCGGGCACGGCGTCCACCCCATCGCGTTTGCTCACACCGGCTCCTTCGCACGCCTACCAGGCATAACCCGCTGGGTTTGCCCCCCGATGGCACAAGATTGCCAGGATTCTAGTCGCCATATATGGACATCAAAGACATGTGCCCAACATGAGATGAACCTCAAGTAACCATCAGGAGGTGGTCGAAGACGGCGCGGCCCACGTGTTGCACTGGTAGGCCTTGTTCTTCTCCCAGCCCTGCCGGAACCACCGGTGGTTGTTCGCCGTCGACCCGTGGTCACGCGGGTATCCGGGATGGTCGCCCACCTGGCCGTAGAACCAGAACAACCGCTGCCGGCTGCTCGTGCTCACCGGGTACGAGGCCGCGACCGACCGCATCCACATCCCGCCGAAGCAGGTTGCCTGGAGCTCCAGCCGTCGGCTCAGCGCCAGCTTGCCGTTCTGGTTCGAGGTCTCCAGCGTCTGACCCCACCAGGAGTCCAGCAGCCCGGTCAGGTTCTGCACGTGGTGCCCGTACTCGTGGGCCATCATGCTGATGATGCCGCCGTGCCAGCTGATGATCTGGCCGTAGCCGCGCGAGTTGCCGTTCCCCCTGGCCATGGCCGAGGTGGAGGCGTAGATCGTGTTGTTGCGCGGGCAGTAGTACGGCACGATGCTGCCCCGCTGGGGGTAGTCGCCGCAGGCGCCCCTGCCGCTCCTGGCCGCGATGGCGTACCTCGGCGGGCTGAACGGGATGCCCTGCTTCTGCAGGATCGGGCCCCATGCCTGGTCCATGCACTTGCCGGTCTTGAGGATCAGCGACTTGAGCTGGCTGTGGCTGAAGATGCTCACGTTGCCCGCCCGGCAGGTGAGCCTGGGCAGCACGCCGGCCCGGTAGACGGTGTTGTTCTTCAGGCTGCGGTCGAGCGTCACCTGCCTCGGCGGGTCGTCGCCCGGCTCGTCGTCCTGCGTGGGCCGCTGGGTCGGACGCTCGGTGGGCACGTCGTCCCGGGTCGGGCTGCTCGTCGGCTCACCCCTCGACCGCGTCGGCTCGTCGTACGGGGAGTACGTCGGCTGCGCGATCGGCGTCGTCGTGTCCGAACCCGACGACGAGCCCAGGAACGCCGCCCCGACGATCACCAGCACGAACAGTCCCGCGATCGTCCCGCACACCAGCCCGAGCACGCCGACCACGCCCATGCCGGACTTGCGGCGCGGCCGGTGGTGCCACTGCCCGTGCGGCGGGAAGGACGGCTGCCCGCCCGGCCAGGGCCCCTGCGGGGGCGGAGGACCGCCCGGGTACCCGCCGCCCGGCGGATAGCCGCCGCCCTGCCCGGGGTACGCCCCCTGCCCGTGCGGCGGGCCCTGGCCCGGGTACGGCCCTTGGCCGGGTGGATTGCCCTGGCCCGGATACGGCCCCTGTCCGGGATAGGGCCCCGCGCCCGGGGGCGCGCCCTGTCCGGGATACGGCCCCTGTCCGGGATACGGCCCCTGGTCCGGATAAGGTCCCTGGCCCGGGTACGGCCCCTGGCCGGGTGGTGGCTGGCCCGGGTAGGGGCCTTGCCCCGGCGGCGGGGCGCCCCCTCCGGGGTACGGTCCCTGACCCGGATGGGGTCCGCCAGGATTGGGAACGCCTTGACCGGGGTATGGGTTGCCCTGCGGCTGTGGCTGGCGGTGGCCAGGCGGCGGCCATGGTAGCGAGGGCGGCCTCTGGGGCTGTCCTGGCCCCTGTGGCGCGGGAGGATATTGCCCGTTCCCTGTCACCGTGTCGCCCCTTTACTCGGTTGTCCGAGATGCGCGACCTCTCCTGTCACACATCGTGCCTTTGCCGAATATGGGGCAGAAGCATACTGATTTCCCACCCGTCACGGATGTAGCGGTACTCGGTTACGGTCCGAAATCATTCGAGGTGATCTCAGTCATGTTCCGGACCACGGACCTGCCGTTGTCCTAGCGTTCTTTGCCATGAACCTCCAGCAGCTCCGCTATGTGGTCGCGACTGCGGAGCACCGCACCATGACTGACGCGGCAAGGTCGCTCTATATCGCACAACCTGCGCTTTCGCGTGCGATCCGCGATCTGGAACGAGAGCTCGGAATGACGCTCTTCGCGCGTTCGGGGCGGGGGGTAGTGGTGACCTCGCAAGGTCGCCGCGTGGTGAAGCTGGCTCGGGAGGCGCTCGACGCCGTCCGCGAGATCGAAGGCCTCGCCAACCACGGCGGCGCCGGCGAAGCGGAGCTCCGCATCGCCTCCACCCCCAGCCTGGAGCCCGGTCTGGCGGGGCGGCTGTTGCCCGCCTACGCCTCCGAGCACCCCGGCGTCCGCGTGCACATCGTCCGCTGCGAGGGCCGCGAGGCCGTCGTCAGCGCCATCCGGGACCAGCGGGCCGACCTCGGCCTGACCGATCTGCCCGTCCCCGGCGACCTGATCACCCACCCGCTCGAGCGCCAGGAGATCGTGCTGATCTCCCCGCCCGGGCTCGAACTCCCCAACCCCGTTCCCATGGGCAGACTCCACGGCATGCGCCTGGCCCTGCCCGCGCGCGGCAGCGTCCGCCGCAGGGAGCTCGACGCGATGTTCGGCAAGTTCTCGGTGAGCCCCGTCGTGGTGCTCGAAACCGACGAACGCAACGGCTGGCTGAACGCGGTGCGCGCCGGGAAGGCGTCGCTGCTGTGGTACCGCGGGATGGCCGAACAGGCCGCCCGTGCGGGCCTCGTGGTCCGCTCGCTGGAGCCCGCCGTCAGACGCGTGATCGCCGTCGTGCACACGCGCCGCCGCCTCCCGCTGATCGCCCAGGACTTCCTGGCGACCGCCGAGAGGGGCACGACCGCCTAGCGCGGTCGGATTCTCAGCACCTCGCCGGTCGCCGGCCCGTGTGCCCCCGTGGACACGTGGCAGGCGCCGTCAGGCTCCACCGTCACACCGGTCGGCGTGCAGTCGTGCCGACGCGCTCCTGGTGAACGCCCCGGTGACGGACGTCCCGTTCAGAGGGACGGGGGGAGGGAGACGACGGCGCGGAGGCCGGGGGAGGCGTCCTCCAGGTGGACGGTGCCGCCGTGCGCGCGCACCGTCTCCCGGACGATGGCCAGCCCCAGCCCCGCACCGCCCTCGTCACGGCTGCGCCCGGTGTCGAGCCGGGTGAACCGGTTGAACACCCGCTCCCTGTCCTCCTCCGGGATGCCCGGCCCGTCGTCGGTGACGGTGAGGATCCCGTCGGCGGTCAGCGCGACCTCGACCTTCGACGCGGTGTGCCGCACCGCGTTGTCGATCAGGTTGGTCAGCACCCGGCTGAGGTCCATGGCGTCGCCGCGCACCTCCACCGGGTCGCAGGCGGCCAGCCTCACCTCGGCGTACCGCTCGGCCGTCTGCCGCACGACCTCGTCCAGGTCGACGGGCTCGCGCCGGGCCGGGACGCCGCCGCGCTCGTCCAGCCTGGCCAGCGCCAGCAGGTCCTCGGCCAGCCGCGACAGCCGCAGGGTGTCCTCCAGCACGCCCTCGGCCGTCTCCGGCCAGTCCTGCCCCTGCGGGTGCCCGAGCGCCACCTCCAGCTGCAGCCGGATGCTGGCGAGCGGGCTGCGCAGCTCGTGCGCCGCGTCGGAGACCAGCGCCCGCTGCCGCTTCTCGGCCTCCTCCAGCCGCGCCAGCATGTCGTTGAGCGTGGTGGCCAGCGAGTGCACCTCGTCGCGCGACTCCGGCACCGGCAGCCGGCGCGACCGGGCGGTGTGCGTGATCTCGGCCGCGCCCCTGCGCAGCGCCGTGATGGGCCGCAGCGTACGCCCGACGATCATCCAGCTGGCGCCCGCGAGCAGCACCACCAGCAGCGGCGTGCCCACCAGCAGCACCCGCCCGGCCGTGCGGACGCTCGTCTGGATCTCCGACACCGACCGGGCCGCGATCACCGTCTGCCCGCGGTCGGCGCTCAGCACCACCACCCGCAACTGCGCCGGGATCGCGTACGGATGACCGTCGACGAACGTGGCCCGCCCGTCCTCCAGCGCCCGCGCCCGGCCCCGCGCGTCCAGCAGCGGCACCAGCCGGTCCGCGCCGTAGGTGACGTGCGTGATCCGCCCGTCCGCGCCGATGACCTGCACGATCGTGCCGTCGTGGGTGGTGATCGGGGTGGTCAGCGTGCCGGCGTCGGCCTGCACCCGCACGGTGTGCGCCTGCCGGCTGACCGACTCGTCCACGGTGGCCAGGAGTGTCCGGTCCAGCACCGAGAGCAGCACCGACGCCGACACCGCCAGCGCCACCGCCAGCACGGCGACGGCCACCACCGTCAGCCGGAACCGCAACCCCTGCCGCCGCCACCAGGCCGACGGGCGCGCGGCCGGGAACTCAGCCACCGTCGCCGGCCAGCCGGTAGCCCGCGCCGCGCACGGTCTGCAACGCGTTCCTGCCGAACGGGGCGTCGATCTTGCGCCGCAGGTAGCCCACGTACACCTCGACCACGTTCGGGTCGGTGTCGAAGGTGTCCCAGACGTGCTCCAGGATCTCCGACTTGGACACCACCTCGTCGCGCCTGCGCAGCAGGTACTCCAGCAGCGCGAACTCGCGCGGCGTCAGCTCGACGTCGCGTTCGCCGCGCCGCACCCGCCGCCGCGCCGGGTCCAGCGACAGGTCGCCGGCGGCCAGCACGGCCGGCCGCCGCCCCGAGTCGCGCCGCAGCAGCGCCCGCAGCCTGGCCACCAGCACCACGTACGAGAACGGCTTGGTCAGGTAGTCGTCGGCGCCCAGGTCGAGGCCGTCGGCCATGTCGTACTCGCCGTCCTTGGCCGACAGCATGAGGATCGGCACCCAGTTCTCCTCCGCGCGCAACTGCTTGCACACGTTGTAGCCGGACAGCCTGGGCAGCATGATGTCGAGCACGACCACGTCGTAGTCGCCGTGTCTCGCCTCGTGGAGCCCCTGCTCGCCGTCGTGGGCGAGGTCGACGGCGAACCCCTCCGCCTGCAGCCCGCGCTGGAGCGCGGCCGCCATCCGGCGTTCGTCCTCGACGACCAGTACCCGCATGTGCCGATTCTCCCGTCCGTGCGCTGAGAGCCCGCTGAGAACGCTGAGAGGGATCTCAGCCCGTCTCAGGTTCGCCTAAGGATGCATCACGCAGGCTGCGTGTATCGACATACCGTTGAGGAGTGACATGCGTAGAGGCACGTACGTGAGGTGGGGAGTGCCGATCGCGGCGGCGGCCGTGATCGGCGCGGCGATAGGCGCCGGGCCGGTGATCGCCGCGGTGAGCGGCGACCCCGTGCTTCCCGAACGGTCGGCCCAGCAGCTGCTGGCCGACGCCGCCGCGGCGGCGGAGAAGAGCGAGGGCATGCCCCCCATGTCCGGCACCGTCCAGCAGACGGCCTCGCTCGGCCTGCCGGCGCTGCCCGACACGGGCGACGGCTCGCCGCTGTCGCTGCTGTCCGGCTCCCACGAGGTGAAGCTCTGGTACGGCGGCGAGGACAAGATGCGGCTGGCGCTGCCCACCCAGTTCAACGAGACCAACGTGATCGTCAACGGCGACCAGGTGTGGTACTGGGACAGCGACAGCAACACCGCCACCAGGGTCAAGCTGCAGGGCGAGCACCCCCGGGAGGGCCTGCCCACGGCCGCCCCGACCGTCATGACGCCCGACCAGGCGGCGCAGCGGCTCCTGGAGCAGGTGGACGAGTCGACCACGATCTCGGTGAGCAACACCGCCGAGGTCGCGGGCCGCCCGGCCTACCAGCTCACGCTCACCCCGAAGGACCCCGCGTCCCTGGTCCAGGAGGTGCGCCTGGCCATCGACGGCGAGCACTACGTGCCGCTGCGGGTCCAGGTGTTCGCCAAGGGCTCGGCCGAGCCGGCCTTCCAGGTCGGGTTCACCCAGCTGACCTTCACCCCGCCCGCCGAGGAGAACTTCGCCTTCACCCCGCCGGCCGGGGCCAAGGTGGAGGAGAAGACGTTCGGGCCGTCCGACGTGCGACAGGAGCACGCCGAGGAGGCCAGGCGCACCGCCGGGGACCTGAAGGTGCGCGGCGAGGGCTGGACCGCGGTCGCGGTGCTGCCCGCCGACGCCGCGATGCCGCAGGGCGACGCGGACGGCGCTCCCGGCGCTCCCGGCGGCGAGGGCGCCGACGCGCGGGCGCTCTTCGACAACGTGCTGAAGACGGCCACCCCGGTGAGCGGCACCTGGGGCTCCGGCAAGATGATCAGGACGAAGCTCGTCACCGTGCTGCTGACCGACGACGGCCGCCTGCTGGTCGGCGCGGTCACCCCGGAGGAGATCATGAAGGCGGCGGGCGTCAGGTGACGACCGTCGCGCAGGAAGCGGGGGCGCCCACCGGGGCGGCCCCGCCCTCCGACCCCGGCGCCGCCATCGTGACGTCCGGGCTGACCAAGCGCTTCCGCGGCGGCCAGACGGCCGTCGACGCGCTCGACCTGACCGTGCCGCGCGGCTCCGTCTACGGCTTCCTGGGGCCGAACGGCTCGGGCAAGACCACCACGATCCGGATGCTGCTCGGTTTGATCACGCCCACCGGCGGCACCTGCTCCCTGCTCGGCCTGCCGCTCGCGCTGGCCCTGCCCCGGGTGGGCGCGCTGGTCGAGGGACCGGCCTTCTACCCCTACCTGACGGGCGAGGCCAACCTGCGCCGGTTCGACGCCGCCGACCCCACCGCCTCCGGGGCGACCGTCCGGCGGCGCGTCGGCGAGGCGCTGGAACGCGTCGGCCTCACCGCCGCGGCGGGCAAGCGCTACCGCAACTACTCGCTCGGCATGCGCCAGCGGCTCGCCATCGCGGCCGCCCTGCTCGGGCCGCGCGAGCTGCTCATCCTGGACGAGCCCACCAACGGGCTCGACCCGCAGGGCACCCGCGAGGTGCGGGCACTGGTCAAGGAGATCGCCGCCGGCGGCACCACCGTGTTCGTCTCCTCCCACCTGCTGGCCGAGGTCGAGCAGATGTGCACGCACGCCGCCATCATGCGCACCGGCCGCCTCGTCGCGGACGGCACCATCGCCTCGCTGAGCGGCGGCCTGGCCACCCGCGTCAGCGTCGAGACGCCCGACGCGGCCGACGCGGCGCGCGTGCTCGCGGCGCTCGGGCTGGCCGACGTGCGCTCCGCCGCCGGCGCCGTGACCGCCGAGCTGGGGGGCCACGCTCCCGAGCGGGTCAACGCCGCCCTCGTCGGCGAGGGCGTGGCCGTACGGGGGCTCGCCGTCGTGCGGCCGAGCCTGGAGGACGTGTTCGTCGGACTGACAGGAGAGGGATTCGATGTCGACGGCTGACACGGGCACCCGCACCCGTCGCACCCCCGGGCTGGTGCCCGTGACCGAGACCCTGAGCACCGTCGAACGCCGCCCGGAGGAGCCCTCCGACCGGCCCGCCCCGCCCGCTCCGCAGGCCGGGCGCCGCGCGGGCGCGTTCTGGCGGCTGCTCGTCTCCGAGCTGAGCCTCACCTTCCACCGGCCGCGCAACCTGGCCATGCTGGCCGCGCTCGCGACGGTGCCCGTGATCATGGGCGTGTCCCTGCGGCTGTTCGCCGGGGACGACCAGGTCGGCGGCATGATCGCCGCCGTGGCCGGCAACAGCCTCATGCTGACGTTCCTCGCGCTCTCGGCCCTGGTGCTGCTGATGATGCCGATCGCGGTCAGCGTGGTGGCCGGCGACGCGCTCGCCGGCGAGGCCGGCGGCGGCACGCTGCGCTACCTGCTCGCCGCGCCCGCCGGGCGCACCCGGCTGCTGGCCGTCAAGTACCTGAACGCGGTCGTGTACGCGTACGCGGTCACCGCGGTCGTGGCGCTGTCGGCGCTGGTGACCGGGCTCGTGCTGTTCCCCGCCGGTGACGTGGTCCTGCTGTCGGGCACCACCGTCACCATGACCGACGGGCTGCTGCGCATCGCGCTCACCGTCGGCTACGTCGGCTTCGCCCTGTCGGCGGTCGCGGCGGTGGCGCTGGCCATCTCGGCGTTCACCGAGGTGCCCATCGGGGCGATCGCGGGCACCGTCGTGCTGATCATCGCCTGCCAGGTGCTGCGGGCCATCCCCGCGCTCGAAGCGATCGCGCCCTACCTGCTGCCGACCAGGTTCACCGGCTTCGACGCGGTCCTGCGCAGCCCGATCGACACCGGGGCGCTGACGGAGGGCCTGCTGACGTTCGGCGCCTACATCGTGATGTCCCTCTCGATCGCCTGGGCCCACTTCACCGGCAAGGACGTCACGTCCTGACCCCCACAGGGCCGGCGCGAGGGTAAGGGCTTCGCCCCGTACGGGTCGCGTACGGGGCGAAGGTGGCGATCAGGAGGGGCGGCGGCGGAGGGCCAGGGCGGCGATCACCACGCCGGCGACGCCGACGGCGAGGCCGGCGCCGCCCAGCAGGCGGGCCGTCCCGTCCGAGGAGGCGGGGGCCGCGCCGGACGCGGCCGGCGCCGCGACGAGGCCGGCGGAGGCGGACGGGGAGGCGGACGCGGCGGGGGAGGCGTCGGCGGGCGGGGTCAGCTTGAGCACGGGCGCCGGGTGCTCGGGCTCGGACCCGTCGGCCGCCGGGGCGTCGGCCCAGGAGACGACCTCGCCGCTGGAGTACGTCTGCTTGGTCGGGAACACCAGCTGGTCGACCCCGGTCGGCAGCCGTCCCATCGACACCTCGAACTCCTGGAACTCGCCCTGGCCGATCTCACCTCCCGACCAGGCGATCGTGGTGACGGCCTCGGTGAGCTCGCCGTGCTCGGTGGTGACGGGCTTGGGCAGCTTGCCCTCGGTGACCTTGACGGTCCAGCCGGGCACCGGCCTGACGGAGACGAACGCCAGCGGATGATCGGTGGGGAAGGTCACCTCGATCTTGGTCGTCCTGGCGTCGTCGCGCTCGTTCGGCACCCGGAAGGCGACCTTGGTGAACCCGCCCGCGACGGCGGTGCCGGGGTTGATCGTGACGTGCGCCAGCGCGGGCAGGGCGAGCGCGGCGGTGAGAGCGGTGGTGGCGGCGAGCACGGTCGCCGCACGTCTGAAGAAGGACATGTCGATAACTCCACTTGGTGGGCATAGGGGATGAGAGGTGTCAGCAGGTCAGGCGGGAAGTGGAGGACCTCGCCTGGTGACGCTGTGGCGGACCGCCGGGTCCGGCGGCACGTCGCGCACCCGTACGACGGGCACGGGCGGCCGGGCGGCGGGACGCGCGGGGACGGGCCGGGGGAGCAGGAGGCGGCGGGCCAGGCGGCGCAGCAGCGCCCAGAGCGCGGCCTCGCCGCGCGACAGCCACCAGCCGGTGAGGAGCGTGGCCGTCAGGTGGGCCACCAGCATGCCGAGCGCCTCGCCCAGCCCCTGCCCGTGGATGTGGGCGGCGACGTAGCCGGTGCCGTCGCCGCCGAACAGCTCGTGCAGCCCGAGCTGGGCCGCGACCAGCAGCCAGCCGACCTGGGCCGGTGAGCGCTCCCTGCCGCCCAGCGCGGCGGCGAGCCCGAACACCGCGCCGCCCCCGGCCGGCAGGGTCCACGGCGGGGGCCGCGATCCGCCGCTCAGCCAGTGGGCCAGGGCCGCGAGGAGCACACAGACGGCGGCGAAGGCCGCCGTCCGGATGAGCCGGAAAGGCAGGTGCGCTCGCATGAGTGTGCTCATGGTGCCACGGGCAGAAGACGTGCGAAAGCTCAAGCGGGAAGCCGCGTGATGACCGGGTGATTCGCGGCGTTTGTTCGCTAGGGTCGTGCCGACCACGTCGACATGAGGTGAGAACGTTGCGGCACTTAGGTGGTTTGCTCCTCGGGCTTGTGGTGACCGCGGCCGTGCTGGGAGGTGGCGGCTGGGCGGTGCAGCAGACGATGGCGGACGTCCAGGCCGCACCGCCGGTCGGCCCGTCGCTCTGGATCGCGCTGGGCTCCATGGCCGCCGTCGGCCTCGTCGTGGGGCTCGTGGTGGCGGGCCGGGTGTCACCGGTCGCCACCTTCATCCCGTCGATGGTCCTGCTGGCCTGGACCGTGGTGTACGCGCTGGACGCGAACCGGGCGCTGACCCTGCTGCCCGACGGCCCGGCGGTGAACGGCGTCGTCAGGGAGATCGTCTCCGGCGCCCACATCCTGCTCCGCGGCGGCGTGCTCGCGCTCCTGGGCGTCGCGCTGTTCATCCCGGTGCTGATGCCCTCGCGCTGGGCGCGCCGCTACGACGAGGACGACGACGACTACGAGGAGCAGACCCGGGAGGGCAGCTACTACTAGCGCCCGGTGGTGTAGAGGTGGGTGACCACCTCCTCGATGGAGGAGAGACCGGGAGCGCTCGCCATCAGGTCGTCCAGCGTCCCGTCGAAGGCCAGCCGGCCGTGGTCGATCAGCATCACGCGGCGGCACAGCCGCTCGATGTCGCCCAGGTCGTGGGTGGTCAGCAGCACGGTCGTGCCGCGCTCGGCGTTGATCCTGGCCAGGAACTCGCGGATGCCGGCCTTGCTCACGACGTCGAGCCCGATCGTGGGCTCGTCGAGCACGAGCACCTCCGGCGCGTGCAGCAGCGCCGCGGCCAGGTCGCCGCGCATCCGCTGGCCGAGGCTGAGCTGGCGCACCGGCGTGCTCATGAACGGGCCGAGGTCCAGCGTCGCCGTCAGCTCCGCCAGCCGTTCCGCGAACACTTTGCGATCTACTACTTTGTAAAGGAGCCGGATCAGCTCGAAGCTGTCCTTGAGCGGCAGGTCCCACCAGAGCGTGGTGCGCTGGCCGAAGACCACGCCGATGTGCCGGGCCAGCGTGGTGCGCCGGCGCGACGGGTCGAGCCCCGCCACCCGCACGGTGCCGGAGCTGGGCGTCAGGATGCCGCACAGCATCTTGATCGTGGTGGACTTGCCGGCGCCGTTCGGGCCGAGGTAGCCGACGAACTCCCCGGGTGCGACGGTGAAGGTCAGGTCGCGTACGGCGTGCACGGTCCGCCGCTTCACCTTGAAGGTGCGGCCCGCCTGGTTCAGTTCGATCATGGTCATGGTCAACTCCCTGTCGATCGGTAACGGCGCAGCCCCTGGCGCCAGGCGAGCGCGGCCAGCAGGGCGAGGACGAGGGCCGCGACGGGCCCGAGGAAGCGCATGAAGCCGGGCGTGCCGAACGGGTCGTCGCGGCCCAGCGCGTACAGGCCCGGCTGCCAGTTGATGAAGGCCAGCGGGAGCACGTACGTGACGCCGCGGACGAGTTCGCGGCCGTAGACGCTGAACGGGTACTGGGCGAGCTGCGCGCTGCCGTAGGTGAAGGCGCTGCTCACCTCCGGCGCGTCGACCAGCGCGAACTGGAGAGCGGCGGCCAGCGTCCAGAGCGAGGTGAAGATCACCACGCCGGAGAGGATCATGACGGGCACCATCCAGAGCCGCCGCGGGTCCAGGTCGAGCGCGGCGAGGGCGTAGCCGAGGGCGGCGGCGGCCTGCAGGACGCGGCCGATCCTGGCGGGCACGAACCGGTCGGTGGCGATCTGGATCCAGGCGTTCACGGGCCGGATCAGGAACGTGTCGAGCGTGCCGTCCCTGATGTGCGCGCTGACCCGGTCGAGGTTGCTGAACAGCAGGTCGGTGAGGGTGAAGGCGATCCCGGCGGTCCCGTACAGGAAGAGGACCTCCTCGCGGGTGAACCCGCCGAGCGAGGTGGTGTTGGCGAAGACGATCAGGATGGCGGCGAGGTCGAGCGCGGCGGTGGCGCAGCCGAGCACCAGGAGCAGCGCGAAGGAGGCGGGGTAGGCGGCGGCGGCGCGGGTCCAGGTCCAGGCGAGGAGCAGGTAGGTCCTAACCACCCTGGATCACCACCTTGTGGCGGATGGCGCGGGTGCCGAGCGCGCCCAGGGCGAGCAGCGCGGCGGCCCAGAACGCCTGGAAGGCGAGGGTGTCGAGGACGGGGGCGGTGCCGAGGTAGAGGTCGGCGGGGGCCTGCGCCATGGCGGCCCAGGGCAGCACCCTGGCGACGTCGCCGAGCCAGCCGGGGAAGATCGTCAGCGGCAGGACCAGGCCGCTGAGGAAGGTGGTGAGCACGGTGGAGGCGATGTTGACGCCCCGGTCGTCGGCGAGCCAGCAGGCCGACAGTGCCACCAGGTAGCGCCAGCCGAAGCTGGTGACGACGCCGAGGAGCAGGCCGGCGAGCAGCCCCGCCCAGCGGCCCGGTCCGTCGGGCACGACGATGCCGAACAGGGCGGCGCCGACGAGCATCGGCGGGATGCCCCGGACGAGCAGGAGGTAGCCGGCGCGGCCGAGGTCCTCGGCCAGTGTCCAGAGCTGGAGCGGGGCGGGGCGGACCAGGTCGAGCGCGATGTCGCCGCTGCGGATGCGCTGGGGGATGGCGAGGCCGCCGCCGAACAGCTGCATCGGCCCGATGAAGGCCTGGGTGACGACGCAGAAGGTGACGGCCTGGGCGACGTCGTAGCCGGCCAGGCCGGGCCTGGCCTGCCAGAGGGCGATGAGGATGTAGGCGCGCAGGATGCCGAACACGGTGTTGGTGAAGGCGCCGGCGAGCGCGGCCCAGACGTAGGTGGCGTGCTTGCGGAAGCCGTACCGGGCGAGCCGCATGTAGAGGGGTATGGTTTGGCACCTCCGGAGGGTGAGGGCACGGTGACGGCGCGTGCCCGGGGCCGTGCGCGCGCACGGGCCGGTCGGATGGAAGGCCTGGAATTATCCAACCGGCGGTCAGCGGTTGGCAACGGGATAGATGGCGCCCCGGCGTCGGCGGGCATAACCCTCTAGCAGGCAGCATTGCCGAAATGTCCGGGAAAAGCGATGAGATACTTACCGACGGGTAGAGCGATGTTCTGGCGGGGAATCAACATGCCGGAGGCCCGAAATGCACCTGGACAGGGATGTCGCTCCCGAGTATCCACTGAGCTGGCAGGCCCGCGCTCTCACCGGCCTCATGCGTCACACCCTCAAGCCGGCCTCCCACCTGTTCCTGCGCCACGCCCTGGCGCTGACCGCCGCGTCCCAGCTGGGAGAGCTGGTCAGGCTGCTCCCCGCGGCGACGCCCGACCACGTCTCGCTGGTTCCCGCCGCGTTCTCCGCGTGCGGCGGCGAGTGGGTACGCGGGCGTGACACGCTGGACGAGCACAAGGTGGTGCTGTATCTGCACGGCGGCGGCTACTTCTCGTGCTCGCCCCGCACGCACCGGCCGATCACCTGGCGCCTGTCGGCGGTGGCGGGCCGCCCGGTGCTGGCGCTGGACTACCGCCAGGGTCCGGTGCACAAGCTGGCCGACTCGCTGAGCGACTCCCTCGAAGCCTACGACTGCCTGCTGGGGCGCGGGTACGAGCCGGAGGACATGATCATCGCGGGCGACTCCGCGGGCGGGCACCTGACCCTGGCGACGCTGCTGGCGCTGCGTGACCGCGGCCTGCCGCTGCCGTCGGCGGCCCTGTGCCTGTCGCCCTGGGCCGACCTGACCGACTTCCCCCGGCACGCGAACCGCTGGCAGGACCCGATGCTGCCGGCCGGGCGGGTGCGCTGGCTGGCCCGCCGCTGGACCGACGGGCTGGACCCGCGCGACCCGCTGGTCTCCCCGGTGCTCGGCGACTTCACCGGGCTGCCGCCGCTGATGATCGTCACCGGGTCGACCGAGGTGCTCAGGGACGAGGCCCGCCGCGTCGCCGAGCGGGCCAGGGACGGCGGCGTGCCGGTGACGTACGAGGAGTGGCCGCGCATGCCGCACGTGTTCCCGATCCTGGCGGACGTGCTGCCGGAGGCGCGGCTGGCGTTCCGGCACATGGCGATGTTCCTGGCGGCCGTGGCCGGTCTGGAGGAACTGGCGGCGGAGGACGAGGCCGCCGCCTGAAGGTCGCGCACGGGGTGAATCGGCTGCCGGGACAGGGGCAGAGGGGCGAGAGTGACATTTCGCATCGCGCTGACGCCGCGCGGGGAGCAGAGTGTAGGTTAGGCACCCCTAAGCAAGGAGCTGTTCCGCATGACCGGTAAGCCGAGGGATCACCACCGAGGCGTCGTGCTGCGTACCGAGCGCATCGCGCCGCACATGATCCGGGTCATCGTCGGAGGTGACGGACTCCGCGACTTCGAGACGTCCGGCCACACCGACACTTACGTGAAGATCGTGTTCCCGCACGAGGGGGTCGACTACCCCCAGCCGTTCAGCGTCAAGCAGGTACGGGAGACCATGCCGCGCGAGTTCTGGCCGCGGCTGCGCACCTACACCGTGCGCGCCTGGGACCCCGACACCCGCGAGCTGACGCTCGACTTCGTCTACCACGGCGACGAGGGCCTGGCCGGCCCGTGGGCGGCCAACGCCGGACCGGGTGACGAGCTGCTCATGATCGGACCCGGCGGCGGCTACGCGCCCGGCCCGGAGGCCGACTGGCACCTGTTCGCCGGTGACGAGAGCGCGCTGCCCGCCATCGCCGCGTCCCTGGAGGCGCTGCCCGAGGGGGCGCGGGCGTTCGCGTTCATCGAGGTGGCGGGGCCGGAGGAGGAGATCAAGCTGAGCACGCCCGGCGACGTCGAGGTGGTCTGGCTGTACCGGGGCGACCGCCCGGTCGGGCAGGCCCTGGTGGAGGCGGTGTGCTCCTTCGGCTTCCCGGCCGGGCGGGTGCAGGCGTTCGTGCACGGCGAGGCCGGGTTCGTCAAGCAGCTCCGCCGCCACCTGCGGGTCGGCCTGGGCATCCCGATGGCGCACCTGTCGATCTCCGGTTACTGGCGGGCCGGAGCGGACGACGAGTCGTGGCGCGCGGTCAAGAAGGACTGGAACAAGCAGGTCGAGGCCGAGGAAGCCGCCATCCTCACTTGATCTTCGTGACGTCGATCACGCGCAGGGTGTCCCCGACCGGGTAGGCGAGCAACCTGCCGTCGTCGTCGAAACCGGGCCTCATGAGGCTGAATCCGCCCGCCGTACGCTTCGACGGGATGCCGAGGTCGGCGGAAGCCCCGGTGCGCAGGTCGAAGAGCACGACGCCGCCCGCGTGCCGGCCGTAGCGGACCGAGGCGACGTGGAAGCGATCCAGGGCGGGCGGCGTCCTGGCCATGCCGACGGGCAGCTCCTGCTGCTGGGAGCCGTCGCGCATCCGGTGGAAGGGGGCCGCCCCGGAGCTGCCGACGCAGAGCGTCACGCCGCAGGCATGCACCCGCTCGCCGTCCCGTACCAGGGCCCGGTCGGTCTCCCCGGTCCGCAGGTTGCGGATCAGGCCGTAGCGTGTGCCTTCGCCCGCGCCGTACGGGCCGGGAGTGCCGATCCACGGCCAGGACAGCAGGTGCATGCCCGCCCCGTTCGCGACCGGCTCCACCTCACCGCCGCCGAGCGGGACCGTGAACACGCCCCCGGAGCGGGCGGAGAACGCGACCCGGTCACCGACGATCTCGACCTTGTCCACGCCGCGCTCGTCCAGCTCGCGGCTCCCGATGACCCGAGCCTCGCCGCCCGTCAGGGGAGCCGCCCAGATCTGGGCGGTGCCGTCCTTGAGCTGCGTCCACCAGGCGACGTGCCCGCCGGCGGCGTCGAAGCCCGACGCGAACAGCACGGTCCCCTTGGGGGTCACCACGTGGGTGATCTCGCGCAGGGCGAGCGTGTCCAGGTCGTAGGCGTACAGGGCGTCGGTCTTCTCGAACGAGGCCCAGGTGGAGACGAGCAGGGTCCGGTCGTCGAGGAGGAGGATCGGCTGGATCTTCTTGCCGTCGGGCGTCTTGGCGGGAACCTCGCGCAGCGCCTCCGGCCACACCGATCCGATCGGCTCAGGCTTGACGTCGTAGGATGGGGCGTGGGACTGGGCCGGCGACTCGGGCGGCGAGACTGCCGCCGTCGCCGTCGCGTCCGGGGTCACGGTGGCGGCCCTGTCGGCGGCCCTGTCGGCGGCTCTGTCTGCGGCGCGCAGGCCGCCCGCGACCCCGCCCGCGATCACCACGACCGCCGCGCCGGCGAGCAGCGCCTGCCTGCGCTGCCTGCGCCGCCGGTAGCGGGCCTCCACCTGGGAGGCGGCCGCCTCGGCGGGCAGCCCGGGCGCCTGGCCTGCGGCCTGCCGCAGCGTCCTGCGCAGGGTGTCCTCCACGTCGGGCGTCCGGTTCATCGCGCTCCCTCCCCGACCGCGCTCCACTCGGCGGGGACGGCGGCGCGCAGCTTGTCCAGCGCCCGCGACGCCTGGCTGCGCACGGTGCCGCGGGAGACGCCGAGCACCTTGGCGATCTCGGCGTCGTCGAGCTGCTCGTAGTAGCGCAGCACCAGGACGGCGCGCTGCTTGCGGGGCAGGCCGGCCAGCGCCAGCCACATGGCGCGCTCGTCGCCGCTGGGCAGCGCGTCGCGGTGCTCCCTGTCAGGTGGCTCCCAGGTGAGCTGTTCGCGTCTGCGCCGCCGCCAGGCCGCGATGTGCAGCCGTGCCATCGTGGTGCGCGCGTAGCTCTCGGGGTTGTCCTTGGAGCGCAGCCGCGGCCAGGCGGCCCGCACCTTGAGCAGCGCCTCCTGCACCAGGTCGGCGGCGTCGTGCGGGTTGCCCGCGAGCACGTAGCCGTAGCGCATCAGCGCCTCACCCCGCTCGGCGACAAACTCCGCGAATCGGGCGTCTCCATCCACCTGCTCCAGCCTTCCGTCGATTCCTTCCACCTCTCAGAGAAGGAACGCGGCCGATCCGTTGCACGGGCTGGCGGACATGGGTCGGCCGCGCCAGGCCGGGGAAGGTCTGGCGCGGCCGTTCGCCGGGGGGAACCACCCATGCCCTGGAGGTAACCGGCGAGCTCATGCGGTCAGTGGGCGAACTGCTCCTCCTCGGTCGACCCCTTGAGCGCGGTGGTCGAGGAGTCGGGCGAGATGGCCGTGCTGACCAGGTCGAAGTAGCCGGTGCCGACCTCGCGCTGGTGGCGGGTGGCGGTGTATCCGTGCGCCTCCGCGGCGAACTCCGCCTCCTGCAGGTCCACGTACGCGGTCATGCCGTCGGTCGCGTACCCCTGGGCGAGGTGGAACATCGAGTAGTTCAGCGAGTGGAACCCGGCGAGGGTGATGAACTGGAACTTGTACCCCATGTGCCCCAGCTCGCGCTGGAACTTGGCGATGGTGGAGTCGTCCAGGTGCTGCTTCCAGTTGAAGGAAGGCGAGCAGTTGTAGGCCAGCATCTGGTCCGGATACCGGGCCTTGATCGCCTCGGCGAACTCGCGGGCCACGTCCAGGTCGGGCGTGCCGGTCTCCATCCAGAGCAGGTCGGAGTGCGGGGCGTAGGCGAGGCCGCGGGCGATGCACGCCTCGATGCCGTTGCGCACCCGGTAGAAGCCTTCGGCGGTGCGCTCGCCGGTGCAGAACTCCTGGTCGCGCGGGTCCACGTCGCTGGTCAGGAGCGTCGCGGCCTGGGCGTCGGTCCGCGCGATGACCAGTGAGGGGACTCCCGCGACGTCCGCGGCGAGGCGGGCGGCGTTGAGGGTCTTGATGTGCTGGCCGGTCGGGATGAGCACCTTCCCGCCGAGGTGGCCGCACTTCTTCTCGGAGGCGAGCTGGTCCTCCCAGTGCACGCCGGCGGCGCCGGCGGCGATCATGCCCTTCATCAGCTCGAAGGCGTTGAGCACGCCGCCGAACCCGGCCTCGGCGTCGGCCACGATGGGCGCCAGCCAGTGCGGCGCGTCCTCCCGGCCCTCCGACCAGGTGATCTGGTCGGCGCGCAGCAGCGCGTTGTTGATGCGGCGGACCACGGCCGGCACGGAGTTGGCCGGGTAGAGGCTCTGGTCGGGGTAGGTCTGCGCCCCCAGGTTGGCGTCGGCGGCGACCTGCCAGCCGGACAGGTAGATGGCCTTCAGCCCGGCCTTCACCTGCTGCACGGCCTGGTTGCCGGTCAGCGCGCCGAGCGAGTGCACGTACTCCTCGGTGTGCAACAGGCTCCACAGCCGTTCGGCGCCGAGCCGGGCGAGCGTGTGCTCCTCCTGGACGCTGCCACGCAACCGGATCACGTCCTCGGCGCTGTAGGTGCGCTCGATGCCGGCCCAGCGCGGGTCGTTCTCCCACTCGTCCCGCAGCTGCTCGGCGGCTCCCTTGAGGCGATCGTTCATCGTTCACTCCTTTGTCGTCCCCTGGGGCGTATGCCGAGTCTGTGCCCCCGTGACCCCCGGCAACAGCCAGAACAGGAGAGAAAAACCAGCAAATTTCCGCGACATGCAACTACTGGCCGGTATTCACGGCAGAAAAAATCGAGAGTTTTCCCTATGGACTAGACCACTGGTCAGAGGTGGTGCGCCCGGCCTCACTGGGCCTGCAGGCGCCTCCCGTACGTCTAGAAGATGAGCGGAATTTCCGACTAAGATGCGTGCATGGCGTCCTTGCTGGGTGAAGAACCGCTGACTTTGACGCATGAGCTCGATCTCATCGCGTTCGGGCAACGCCTGCGCCACCTCCGCAAGCAGCGCGGGCTCACCCTCTCCGACCTGGGCGAACGGGTCAGCAGGGCGCCCAGCCAGCTCTCCCTGCTGGAGAACGGCAAGCGCGAGCCCAAGCTCTCCCTGCTCAAGTCGCTCGCCTCGGCGCTGAACGTGCCGGTCGAGGAGCTGCTGCGCCGCCAGCCGCCCAACCGCCGCGCCCAGCTGGAGATCGCCCTCGAAGAGGCCCAGCGCGACCCCATCTACGCCGATCTCGGGCTGCCGCGTCTCAAGGTCTCCGCCCGCGTGCCCAACGACGTGCTGGAGCACATCCTCGGCCTCTACGGCGAGCTGCGCTCCCGCGAGGCGCGCGGCACCGCCACCCCCGAGGAGGCCAGGGCCGCCAACGCCGAGCTGCGCCGCCGCCAGCGCGAGCTGGGCAACTACTTCCCCGAGATCGAGCAGGCCGCCGCCGAGGCGCTCGGCGCCGTCGGCTACCGTGCCGGCGCCCTGTCGCAGAGCATGATCCAGAGCCTGGTGACGCACTTCGGCTACACCGTGCACACCGCCCAGGACCTGCCCCGGTCGGTGCGTTCCATCACCGACATGCGCAACCGCCGCATCTACGTCAAGCACGAGCAGCTCGGCATGCACACCCCGCGCACCATCCTGCTCCAGACGCTCGGCCACCTCGCGCTCGGCCACAACAAGCCCCGCGACTTCGCCGACTTCCTGCGCCAGCGCACCGAGGCCAACTACTTCGCCGCCGCCGTGCTCGTGCCGGAGAAGGCCGCCGCCGTCTACCTGCGGGAGGCCAAGGCCGACCGGGCGCTGTCGGTGGAGGACCTGCGCGACGTGTTCGCGGTCTCGTACGAGATGGCCGCCCACCGCTTCACCAACCTCGCCACCCACCACCTCGACCTGGTCTGCCACTTCGTCCGCAACGACGCCGGCGGCATCATCTACAAGGCGTACGAGAACGACGGCATCGTCTTCCCGGCCGACGAGCAGGGCGCCATCGAGGGCCAGCGGATGTGCCTGCAGTGGTCGGGCCGCCAGGTGTTCGCCTCGCCCGACCGCTTCTCCGTCTACTACCAGTACTCCGACTCGCCGACGGGCACCTACTTCTGCGTCGCGCACGTCGACCCGTCACGGGAGCGCGACTTCGCCATCACGCTCGGGGTGCCGTTCAAGGAGTCGCGCTGGTTCCGCGGCCGCGAGACCACCAACCGCACCAAGTCCACCTGCCCCAACGGCGACTGCTGCCGCCGCCCGCCCACGGCGCTGGCCGAGCGCTGGGAGGGCTACGCCTGGCCGTCGGCCCGCGCCAACTCGCACGTGCTCGCCGCCCTGCCGCCCGGCTCCTTCCCCGGCGTCGACGAGGCGGATGTTTACACATTCTTGGAGCGCCACGCCGTCACGGGTTAACCCTCGGAGGGCAGAACTCAGGGGATGAACGGGGGTGGTCGCATGCTGCCTGAAGTTCGGACCTGGTTGCGGCGCCGCACCACACGCACGACCGACTGGCCGGTGCGCGAGCTGGCCGAGGCGAAGGGCCGCACGTCTGTCAGCGTGGTTCTACCCGCGCGTGACGAACGCGACACCGTGGGTCACATCGTCGGCGTCATCCTCGACGAGCTGGGCGGCCTCGTGGACGAGGTCGTGGTCATCGACTCTTGCTCCACCGACGACACCGCCGCCGTCGCCGCCCGCGCCGGCGCCGACGTGCACGCCCAGGACGCCATCCTGCCCGAGCTGGGCCCGCTCGACGGCAAGGGCGAGGCGCTGTGGAAGTCCCTCGCCGTCACCAGCGGCGACATCGTGGCGTTCGTCGACGCCGACATCCGCGGCTTCCAGTCGTCCCTGGTGAGCGGACTGCTCGGCCCGCTGCTCACCGACCGCAGCGTCGCCTACGCCAAGGGCTGCTACGACCGGCCGCTCGACGGCGCACCCAACGGCGGCGGCCGCGTCACCGAACTGGTCGCCCGCCCGCTCATCAACCTCCACTGGCCCGAGCTCGCCGGGTTCGTCCAGCCGCTCGCCGGCGAGTACGCCGGCCGCCGCTCCGCGCTGGAGCGGGTGCCGTTCCTCACCCGGTACGGGGTCGAGCTCGGGCTGCTCGTCGACCTGCTCGACCTGGCGGGGCTGGACGCGTTCGCCCAGGTCGACCTGGGCTCCCGCGAGCACGCGCCGCAGTCGACCGAGGCCCTGGGCAACATGGCGGCCCAGATCATGCTGGCCGCCTACTCGCGGCTGCTCCGCCAGGGCAAGCTCGGCCGCTGCCACGACCTGTCGTCCTGCCTCGACCAGTTCCGCCGCTGCGCGGGCGGCCACCGGGTGGTCAGCAGCGACGTCTCCATCGCCGAACGACCCCCGATGCTGACACTGCGGTGAGGCAGGACGACGCCGGGTCCTACGTTCCGAAGGCCTTCACCTCCAGCAGGCCCACGGAGGACGAGCCGTTGCCGGTGAGCAGCACCCGCAGGCGGGTGGTGTTCACCGAGGAGAAGGTGACGGTGTTGTACTGGTTCTTGGCCAGCCCGTAGGCGCTCGCGCCCGGGACGTCCGCGTACGCGCTGCCGTTCCAGTACTGCAGCTTCCACGACGCCGGCATGTCGATGCCCTGCTCGTCGTCGAAGAAGTACACGTCGGCACGGTTGAGCGCCTGCGCCGACGACCAGGTGAGCTCCGCCCAGTGCTGGCCCGTCTCGGGCCAGGTGCCCCAGCGGGTGCCCTGGTTGGGGCCGGGGATGTTGGAGCTGGCCGGCTCGCCGCCGTCGTTGACGGCGGCGCAGCTCTCCCACGCCGAGGTGTAGGAGCAGGACGCGGTGGCCGACAGCGCCCGGTTGGCCGGAGGCTGGACGCCGCCCCGGTTGACCACCTTGAACTCGGTCAGGCCCACCTTGGACCCGGAGGCGTTCGCGGCCAGCATCCGCACCCGCTGGGCCGTGACCGGGGTGAACGTGACCTTGTTGAGGTTCGCCCGCGGGCTGCCGGGCGACTTGACCTGGCTGCTCACGGTCACCCAGGAGCTGCCGTTCCAGTACTGGATGTCGTAGGACGCGGGCGCCCGGTAGGTGCCACTGGCCGGCCGGCTGTCACGGAAGTGGAGCCAGACCTCGTTGAAGGTCTGCGGCGACCCGAAGTTGACCTCGTACCAGTCCTGGCTGTTGGGCGAGCCGCCCGCGCCCCAGAACGGCTCGTTGGTCGGCAGGCCGTCGCGCGCCCCGGCCACGCTGGTGCCGGACCCGGTGTGGGAGGCGGTGGCCGAGCCCATGGCGGCCAGGTTGGTGAGGCCGGCCGTCAGGTCGACGCCCGCCTTGGCGAGCATGTCCACCATGCGGGCGCCGGTGTGCGAGACCTGCGCGGGCGCCTGCATGCCGGACGCGGCGCTGCTGTAGAGGACGGTCGCCGAGGTGGTGACCGCGCCGGTGGCCGGGTTGTAGGTCAGCGGCGCCAGCCGGTCGATCGTCGCCCGGCGGACCCCGTTGACGTAGACGGAGTAGCCCTGGGGGATCCCGGCGTAGCGCACCACGCCGTCGGCCGGATCGTCCCAGACGATGGTCAGGTCGCTGTTGCGGTAGCGCAGGTTGTTGACGGTGAAGTGGGACCAGCCGATGTCGATCGGGCTCAGCTCCACCTGCGCGTCCGAGCGCGGGCGCAGGCCCGCGACGTCCTCGATCACGGTCCAGTTGCTGCTGCCCAGGATGTTGTGGTGGATCCAGGAGCGGTACTGGATGCTGCTGCCGTTCCAGTCGGCCCAGAACTCGTTGGCGTCGGGCCACTGGGTGTTGCCGCCGACGTACTGCGCCCAGGCGTTCCAGTAGAGCAGCTTCTTGTACCAGGTGGCGTCGATCCACTCGTTGGGGTAGTTGCGCAGCACCGAGGAGAGCAGCCGGAACTGCACGGTCGAGTTGATCGTGGAGAAGTTGTTGCTGCCCGTGCCCGAGGCCGCCTTGTCCCGCTGGTTGGCGGTGTAGAACGGGAAGATCGGATACTCGGCCGGGTCGTCGAACAGGCGCAGCGCCTGCCGGTAGGTGGCGGTGTTGGGCACGGCGCCCACCGCGAACGGGTAGTAGTTGTTGATCTCCTTCCACGGCACCCACTCGTTGGTGGAGACGTGCCGGTGCTCGAACAGCTGCCGGTTCGGGTTCCACAGCACGTTGACCAGCGCGTTGCCGATGTCGGTGGCCAGGGTGTTCATCTCGTTGGCCTTGGCGGTGTTGCCCAGCAGCGCGTACGCCTGCGCCGCGGCCTTCGCCCCGCTGTACTGGTAGGCGCCCTCGGCCCGGTCCAGCCAGCCGGAACGCCAGTGGAAGGAGACGGCGTCGGCGTCGTTGCCGGTCAGCGCGCCCCAGTCGTACTCGATGACCTTGTCGCCGTCGTGGTCGTAGAAGGACAGCTGCCCCTTGACGTCCTGCTCGGCGTAGCGGGCCAGGTTGCCCACGATGCCCGGCTGGCCGCCGTGGATCTGGTAGCTCTTCCACGCCGCCTCGGCGACGTACTGCGTGTAGCTGTTGGACCAGTTCTCCGGGTCGCCGGGGTTGTCGGCGAACCGGCCGCTCTTCGAGGTCTGCCCGATCGACAGCCACGGCCCGTACGACCACACCGGGTCGCGCAGGTACTTCAGGTCGTCGATGTGCATCGGCTGGGTGAGCACGATCGCGTTGTTGTAGCCCAGCACCCCCTCCATGGACGTGGGGAACTGGAAGGTCTGCCCGGGGATGTCGGCGTCGAGGTGGTTGTAGCGCATCAGCCACCAGCGGTAGTAGACGTTCTTCTTGATCGCCGGCTCGGGCACGTCGATGTAGGGCACGTTGACGGCCCACCACCGGTTGTACTCCCGCACATGGGTGGCGAACGCGGTGGCGGGGGAGTGGCCGCGGTAGGCGTTGTACTCGGTGAGCGACCCCGCCAGCTCGTTGGTGACGAACCCCATCTGCACCTTGACCGTCACCGTCTGCCCGGCGGCCACGGTGACCGACCGGTTCAGCCCGCCGGAGCTGACGGTGAACCCGTCCCCGGACAGGCGCGGGTAGATCGTGGTCAGGTTGTTGTAGGCGTTGACCTGCCCGGTCAGCTCGCTGCCGCTGCCGGTGGTGGCGTAGGGCGAGGTGGCGCGCAGGTTCAGCGTCGCCGACGAGCCGCCGTTGTTGGTGACGGCCACGTTGGTGACCGCGACGTTCTCGTTGGTGATGAACTTGGTGACGTTGGCGACCAGCGAGCCGCTGGTGTGCACGCTCTTCCAGTGGCTGGGCGCCTGCCAGCGCTGGCCGGGCTGCTCGGTCCAGCTGCCGGAGCCCAGCGCGATGCTGTAGGCGCTCTGGTTGCTGATGCTCTCCCAGTACGCGACCTGCCCGCCGAACCCGATGACCGACGGGGTGTGCGTCTTCATGAACAGGGCGCGGCCCCGCGTCATCAGCCAGGTGCCCGCCGGGTCGTTGCCTGGCCTGGCCAGCAGCCGGTCCATCCAGAAGTCGGTGCCGGAGCTCTCGGCGTCGTAGATGGCCCGCATCATGTCGCCCGCGGTGTACGCGGCCGGCACGGCGGGGATCGCCGGGCCGCCGAAGGTCGGATAGCCGATGGTCTGGTCGGCCCGCGCCGGTGCGCCGGCCACGAGCGTCGCCGCGACCAGCAGCAGGGCGGTGAGGATCCGTCTCATGACAGCGCCCTCCATTCCAGGACACCGGTCGAGTAGCCGCTCTTCGAGGTGATGTTCAGCCGCAGCCGGGTGGTGGTGACCGCGTTGAACGTGGTGACGTTGAAGGTGTGCGGGGCGACGCCGCACGCCGACTGGCCGGGCACGTTCACGTACGCGCTGCCGTTCCAGTACTGCACCTGGCAGGAGGCGGGCAGGTCGATGCCCAGGTCGTCGTCGAACCAGTACGTCTCCACCCTGCTGACGCTCTGGGCGGCCGGCCACTGGTACTCGACCCACTGGGTGCCCTGCTGCGGCCAGTTGCCGTAGGCGCCGTGGCTGTGGTCGGCCGAACCGGTGGGCGCGTACCCGTCCTTGATGGCGCCGAGCGTCTCCCACGGGGAGACGTAGGAGGTGGACGGCGTCGCCGACAGGGCCAGGTTCTGCGAGCCTCCCGGCCCGGTGGTCTGGACGACCTTCTGCATGGTGCCGTCGGCGTTCCAGTAGAGCTTGTCGAGGGTGACGGAGCGGCGGAAGTTCCCGCCGCCGGGCGCGGCGGCGTTGTGGTAGACCATGTACCACTGGCCCTTGAACTCGATGATCGCCGGGTGGTTCGTCGTCGAGCTGACCTGGTCGAGCACGACCCCGCGGTGCGTCCACGGCCCGAGCGGGTTGCTGGCGGTGGCGTACCGGATGCAGGCGTAGTTCGGCGCCGAGCACCCGGAGTCGTTGGCCGCGTAGGCGAGGTAGTAGGTCCCGTTGCGCTTGAACATCCAGGGCGCCTCCCAGAAGTTCGACACGCCCTGCGGGGTGACGACGGGGCCGTCCAGGGTGACCATGTCCGGCCTGAGCTTGGCCGCGCGCAGCCCGTAGTACGAGCCCCAGTACATGTAGACCTGACCGTCGTCGTCGGTGAACACGGTCGGGTCGATGTTCAGCGGGGACGAGTTCGGGGTGCTGTCGCTGATCAGTGGCCCGCCCTTGGCGTCGGTGAACGGGCCGAGCGGGCTGTCGCCGACGGCCACGCCGATGTTCATCCAGCCGGGTCCGTTGCCGTTGACGGAGACGTACCAGTAGTAGCGGCCGTCGGCGCCGCGCTCGACCTCGCTGGCCCAGGCGTCCGCGCCGGCCCAGGGGAAGCTGGAGACCGAGAGGCGGGCGCCGTGGCCGGTGAAGGACGTGCCGTCGGTGGAGCTGAAGACGTGCCAGTCGCGCATGACGAAGTTGGTGCCGCCGGCCGGGGCCTCGTCACGCCCGGTGTAGAGGTACAGGGTGTCGCCGGCGACGAGGGCGGCCGGGTCGGCGGTGTAGATCGAGGTGGTGATCGGGGCCGCCGCGGAGGCGGGCGCGGCGAGGGCGGGGAGCAGGGCGACCGCGAACAGCGCGGCCAGGGCTCTTAATCGGGACATGGACGGGTCCTCCTACCTGGGGGGTTCTTGAGACGATCGTGTTAGCGCTAACATCACGGTTCGCCTCGTGGAAGGCAGGTGCGTTCTTGGTTCACCCGAGTGTTCGCGGCACCGCAGAAACCGTCAAGACCCAAGTTTCGAGAAGTCGTGTTCGAGCAGGTCAGAGGCTAGTGAAAGGTTTTCGAAGCCGCCTTCTTTCCAGGGCTGCCTTAGCTGTCGCCGGAAGCGGTCAGGGGGGCTCAACAGCGGCTGGTAAACCGAAAACCTTTCACCGCGTTCAGGAGAAAGCCTTCACTTCCAGCAGCCCGACCGACGCCGGGCCGCTCTGCAGCGCGACCCTGAGCCTGGTCGTGCTGACAAGGTCGAACGTGACGCGGTTGTAGGCGTTCGGCGCCACCGGATAGGTGCCCGGGATGTCGGCGTACCCGCTGCCCGTCCAGCGCTGGAGCTTCCAGGAGGCCGGCAGCCGCACGCCCCCGCCGTCGTCGAAGAAGTAGACCTCGGCGGAGCGGATCGTCTGGCTGCCCGGCCAGGTCAGCTCGGCCCACTGGGCGCCGGTCTGCGGCCAGGATCAAGAACTGAAGGCGATGGCGCGCCGCGGCCCGTCACGCCGGCCTGCGACTACTGGCCGGTAGCATACTGGCGTCGGCCAGGCCTCACCGGAAGATCTCAGGGAGCGACCACATGAGCGGCTTCAGTCTGGACCTCAACCAGGACGTGATCGAGGTCCGGGACTGGGTGCACGCCTTCGCCCGCGACGTGGTCCGCCCCGCCGGCGCCGAATGGGACGAGCGCGAGGAGACCCCCTGGCCGGTCATCCAGGAGGCGGCCAAGATCGGCCTCTACTCGCTCGACTTCTTCGCCACCCAGTGGTTCGAGGAAAGCGGCCTCGCGCTGCCCGTGGTGTTCGAGGAGCTGTTCTGGGGCGACGCCGGCATCGGCCTGTCGATCGTCGGCAGCTGCCTCGCCGCCGCGGCGCTGTCCGGCAGCGGCACGCCCGAGCAGGCGGGCCAGTGGCTGCCGGAGATGTTCGGCACGGAGAACGACGTCAAGCTGGGCGCCTTCTGCGCCTCCGAGCCCGACGCCGGCTCCGACGTCGGCGCCATCCGCACCAGAGCCGTGTACGACAACGGCGACTGGGTCATCGACGGCGTCAAGACCTGGGCCACCAACGGCGGCATCGCCGACGTGCACATCGTCGTCGCCTCCGTGGACCCCGGCCTCGGCACCCGCGGCCAGGCCTCCTTCATCATCCCGCCCGGCACCCCGGGCCTGTCCATGGGCCAGAAGTTCAGGAAGCACGGCATCCGCGCCTCCCACACGGCCGAGGTCGTCCTCGACGGCGTCCGCGTACCCGGCTCGTGCCTGCTGGGCGGCAAGGAGAAACTGGACGCCCGCCTGGCCCGCGTCCGCAACGGCGAGCGCGCCGGCGAGCAGGCGGCGATGGGCACCTTCGAGACCACCCGCCCCACGGTCGCCGCCATGGCCGTCGGCATCGCCCGGGCCGCCTACGAGTACGCCCGCGACTACGCCCGCGAACGCGAGCAGTTCGGCCGCAAGATCGGCGAGAACCAGGCCATCGCCTTCCTGCTGGCGGACATGGCCACCCGGGTCGACATCGCCCGCCTGATGACCTGGCGCGCGGCCTGGATGGCCCGGCAGGGCAAGCGCTTCGAACAGGCCGAGGGCTCGATGTCGAAACTGGTCGCGGGGGAGACGGCGGTGTGGGTGACCGAGCAGGCCATCCAGATCCTGGGCGGCGCGGGGTACACCCGTGAGCACCCGGTGGAGCGCTTCCACCGCGACGCCAAGATCTACACCATCTTCGAGGGGACGTCGGAGATCCAGCGGCTGATCATCGGGCGCGCCGTGACTGGCCTGCAGGTTCGCTGAAAACGGCCGCCTTGGGAAGCCGACCCTGAAGACTGTCTTGAGGCTCTGTTCCGTCACTGTTCCGTCAGAGTTCCGCGCCGGTGTCGCGCGTAGATCGATCACGCCGGCTCCTATGGTTACGGAGCGTGATCTCAGCCGCATGGCCGGGGTGCGGCTGGAAGTCGTCTCGATACCGGCTTACCGCCGCAGGCAGAGCCTCACGCGGTGGTGAATTTCGGATTCGGCCGCCTCGCGTTGTGGTTTGGCGTCTGCAGTCTTCACACCGAAGAGGTCACTGGTTCGATCCCAGTATCGCCCACCACATAGCAGCAGGTCAGAGGCCGGTTCTCCAAGGGAGCGACCGGCCTTTTCGCTGTCTGGACCGTCGTTGGACCGTGGCCCGGGTCGTCACCCGCCCGGGTGGACCGTCACGGGACGGCAGGTCCCGGCACCCGCGCCGCGGTCCAGACGGTCCGCGATGTTCAACTGGCCGGTCTTCGCTCGGGGCCTCTAGCCGTGAGCGTGGGTATCGGCGAGGGATGCATACGACGAGATCTACAGTGTAAAGCTGTCGGCCATGCTTAGCGAGTACCTTCCACAAGCCCTTGGCGTGATCCATCAGATTGCCGTCGGGCACGGGAGGCCGGGCGGGTCCTCGACGCCCCGGCGCACCCCGTCTTGTAGGCCATCCTCCACGCCGGCGGGCGAGATCAGAAACTTGGTGAAGGTGTGGAGATGGCTCGCCACCTCATCGGTAACCCGCTGCGTCTGCCCGCCCAGGCCGACGGCTCGCGAGTCGCTTCGTCCGGGAGAGATTCGTGCGGAACTGACGTTTCCTCCTCGGGCTCCTGGTTCGCCTCGCTGAGCTATTGGTCGGGCCTCAGGTCAGAACCTGGCGACAAGCACGCCCTGCAGGATTTCGAACCTGATGACTTCGTACATCTTCGAGGGTCGCCGACTCGGGCACTCGCCCCAGAAGCCTCGATTCGAACCGGAGCATGACTCCTGACAGCAGGCCGTGCGAATGGGGCAAAGCCCTGGCGGATGGCGGTCGGCGGGGAGCGAGTGGACGCCTGAGTCGATACTGCACCTGGAGTCCTCTGCTGAGGCCGTGCACCTTGGTCCCTCTCGACCGCCACCCGTCAGTTGCTCCTCTTCACCAAGATCGTGGTGTGAGCCAGCCGCAGGAGAGAGAGGCTGGCTGCTTCACCAGCTTCCCGGGCCTGGTCGATCTGACCGGTGCCCGGGTTTTCGCCGAGCTTGGCGGCGACCGCTTCGCTTCGCCGACGCCCCGCGACTTGAAGGCGTATGCGGGGTCGGCGCCCATCACCCACGTCTCCGGATAAGGGCGTGGGCGTCTGGACACGTGACGATTGAGTGGTCTCGGCAGGAGGTCCTGGTGGCGGTCAGGACGCGCTTGCTACGTCCGGGCGCTGTGACGAAGGGGTACTCCGCCGTCGATGTCGTGGCGGAGCCCGACGCCATGTTGGTGATCTTCCGCTGGCGGCGAGACCCGAACGTCTACGCCATCAAGGTCGAGTTTCCGGCAGCGTCGAAGAGCCCGTGGACTGGCCTGCTGGCGTCCTCGATCGATGGATGGGCCACAGACGTCGAATATCTCCTTACGGAGGAACTCGATACCCGACTGGTCCGTCGGAGCCGCCGGACGGTCCGGGAGGGCCACGTCCTGTTGGACATCCGCGATGCTCCCGGCCCCTGGCCCGCGGGGTTCTTCATCAGCCTGGTCCTATGCGGTGACGACGTCGTGCTCCTCCTGCGCCAGTTGAAGGACGACTGGGAGAGCGCCTGCGGCATCCGGAGGTCGCCGCCGGCGTCGGTTCTCCCACATGCGGCCAAGCCGGGCCGCTGGCTGGCCGAGGAGGGGATGGATATCACTGTTCCCCGGCGGCTGATCGTCGAGGCCAGGCTTGCCTGCTGGCTTCAGGCCTACGCCGACAACGCCCGCGGGAGACCTTTCGTCGGTCATGCAGTCGCATCCTGGCAGGACAAGCGGCACACCATCGCCCGTCTCGACGTGGTGCACGTCCAGCCCGGCATCACATCAGAGGTACGCGAGGCGCTGGTGCCTGTTGCGGTCCGCGAGGTCGCCGAAGCTGGTGCCCTGCGCGTGGTCACGGCGATCGACGACCCGAGCTCCGTGGACTGGGGTTCCGGCCCACGGACTATGGCGGCCTTATGCTCCACACCAGGGAGCGCTGAACCGCAGATCGGATGTCTGCGACCGTCGGATTAGAAGTCCGTGGATCACCGTGTCGGGTGATGTCGAGCCTCGCCGCTTTCTGACATTACTGCAGGTAGGTGCTACGTGAGTGGGACCGGACAGTGTCGGAAAGACCGTGGTGAAGCGGGGGTGTCCGAGACTGCCGGTCCCCCTACGGTCCCCCAAACAATGGGCGTCGCGATCGTGGCGGCAGCCGTAGAAGGTTGTCGACCGCGAGCACAGGGCCGATGTTTCACGTCCCGGCGGCGTGGGCCCAGCCTCCACACGCGGAAAGCGCCGACGAGATCGAGGTCGGATGGTGCTAGCAATCACGGTAAGGGATTGCTGGCCACCAGTTAGGGCAAACGCTGGCCGCTCACCTGGACGTCGGCGCATCCCCGCACTCGGGCGGGACTGTCACTTGTGCGGGGCCGGCGGTGAGCACGCCCACCTGGTAGTGGCCGACCTGGGACCATCCCCGCTCGCGCGGGGCTGACGCTGGAGAACCTGGCCGTGCTGGCGAGGGTGAGGGCGTCCAGCGGCTTCGAGATGGACGTGACGGCCAGGTGCTGAGTGGCATGCCATCACTGCTGGCATGCCACTCGGGACATCCACTAGTTGCTGGTCTATTGTTGTTGCAATATATATGCAGTTACGTAGCTGGGGAGATAACTCATGGGTGAGTACACCCTTCCAGACATGCCGTACGACTATGCGGCCCTGGAGCCCGCCATCACCGGCGAGATTCTTGAGCTGCACCACGCCAAGCACCACGCCGCCTACGTCAAGGGCGCCAACGACACGCTGGAGAGGCTGGCCGAGGCTCGCGACAAGGGCGAGTTCGACGGCCTGGTCGGACTGGAGAAGACGTACGCCTTCAACCTGTCCGGCCACGTCCTGCATACGATCTTCTGGCAGAACCTCTCGCCCGACGGTGGCGACCGCCCCGACGGGGAGCTCGGTGAGGCCATCACCGAGCACTTCGGCTCCTTCGAGGCCTTCCAGAAGCAGCTCACCACGGCGACCACGATGGTGCAGGGGTCCGGCTGGGGTGTGCTGGCCTGGGAGCCTCTCGGCCGCCGCCTGGTGGTGGAGCAGGTCTACGACCACCATGGCAACGTCGGCATGAACACCACCCCGCTGCTCGTCTTCGACGCATGGGAGCACGCCTATTACCTGCAGTACCGCAACGTGCGCCCGGACTACGTCGAGAAGCTCTGGGGCCTGATCAACTGGAATGACGTCATCGCCCGTTACGACGCCGCCCGCGGCGCCTGACGTCCCCATGCCAGCGACGCCCGCCCAGTCACAGCTTGGTCCGCCGGGCCGGGCGGGCGCCGCTTCCCTGAGGATCTGTCTCGTCCCGGCGCACGAGGCGCACACCTTCCTGGCCGGCGTGGCGGAGGTCGCGGGTCAGGTCTTCACCCTTCCCCCTTGGGGCGAGCCGCTCGACGAGGCGCGCGCGGTCGCCGAGCGCCTGGCCGGCGACACGCAAGCACCAGGGTTCACCTTCGCCGCCGCCCTGCACGGCGATCAGCTCCATGGCTTCGCCTACGGCGTGCGCTGCTCCCGGTTGGCCTTGCTCGCTTCACGGGTGCCACGTCGTGACTTCACCCTCAAAGAACTGGCCGTCGCGCCTCAGGCACGCGGATTCGGAGTCGGCAGGATCCTGCATGACATGATCCTGGCCGCGGCTCCGGCGACCTCCTGGTGGCTGGTCACCCACACGCGCGCCGATGCGGCGCTCGCCCTGTACCGAAGGCGCGGCTGGCGCGCAGCAGCGCTGCACCCGGGAAAAACCGGAACCAGGTTGATCATGTTCCGCGGGCATGGCCCGTCTCGCCATAGAGATAGATCTCAGCAGGAGGTTCAGCCTATACCGAGGCCTACATCACCTTGATGCAACTTGATTGCAATTGCACCATATAGGCAGAATGGGGTGCTTCGCCCACCTTTGTTCGAACTCACCACCGGAGCTTCACCGCATGAGCCGCCCCCGTTCCACCGCCATGACCCCCACGTCGCCGAAGGCGGTGGCCGGATCATGAGGAAGCTGCTCGTCCTGGCGGCGGCCCTGACGCTGACCGCCTGCTCGCAAGCACCCGCCGCCCAGGAGCCCGCCCAGCGGGCGGCGCCGCAGGCCGGCTTCCCCGTCACGGTCGAGAACTGCGGGCGCACCCTCACCTTCGACCGGCCGCCGGCCAAGGTGGTGACCGGCTACCACCCGTCCCTGGAGACCCTGTTCGCGCTCGGCCTCGGCGACCGGATCGCGGGGCGGACGAACTTCTCCGAGAGTGCGTTCCTGCCCGGTCACAAGGAGCAGTACGACAAGATCCCGGAGATCTCCGACACGATCATGATGCCGCAGAAGGAGATCATGCTCTCCCAGGGCGCCGACTTCATCGTGGACAACCAGATGGCCAGCTTCGACGCCGCCGGTGGTTACGCCACCGTGGAGGAGCTGGACGCGGCCGGCAGCCCCGTCTACATCCTGGGCGGCTGGTGCAGCCCCGAGGAGGTGCTGCAGTTCACCCTCGACGACACCTTCGACGACCTGCGCAACCTCGGCAAGATCTTCGGCGTCTCCGACCGCGCCGATAAGCTGATCAGCGAGCTGCAGGCCCAGCTGGACGACGTCAAGAAGCGCGTCGAAGGCCGCACCCCGGTCAAGGTCCTGGCCACCGACGGCGGCAAGGGCCCGGTCAACGCCTACGGCGGCTCCGGCATCACCCACCAGATGATCACCCTGGCCGGCGGCGAGAACGTCCTGGCGGACGTCAAGGGCGACTACACCGAGGTCAGCGCCGAACAGGTCAGCGCCTCCCAGCCCGAGGCCGTCCTGATCAGCGACTACTCCACGCTGCGCGGCGAGGACATGCCCAGCTCGCCCGCCAAGGCCGCCGAGACCTTCGCCATCGTCAAGAACAGCCCGGCCGCCAAGGAGCAGCGCTACCTCGCCGTGCCCGTCGCGGCCCAGCATCCCGGCTACCGCAACCTCCTGGCCGTCACCGACATCGCCAGGTTCCTGCACCCGGACGCCTTCACCCAGTGACCAGCACCACCCGGCAGAGCCCGGCGCTGATCTCCAAGATGTACGGGGTGCGCGCTGTGCGGCGGACCCAGCTCGTCTTCGAACGGCTCAAGGAGGAGCAGTGATCCCCCGACTGCTGGCCCTGTCACCGTCCATCCGGTGGCGCCTGGCCGGACTCGTACTGTTGCTGCTGTCCATCACCGCCACCTACGTCGGCCAGGGCGTCCTCGTCGCCCAGGCGCTGGCCCGGATCTTCGCCGGCCGGGACGCGGGCTCCATTGTCTGGCTCGTCGCCGGCGTCGTCGTGCTGCAACTCGCCCGGAGCGTCGCGCTGGCCGTGCGTGAATCCGTCGCGCTGCGCACCTCGGCCGCGGTCAAGGCCGAGCTGCGCCGCCGCCTCACCGGCAAGCTGCTCCGGCTCGGCCCCGCCCACGCCCAGCGCGGACGCACCGGCTCGTCCCAGACCACTTTGGTGGACGGCATCGAGACCGCCGACGCCTACATCGGCAGGTTCCTGCCCCAGGTGATCGCGTCCGTCCTCGGCGCCGTCGCCGTGACCGCGTACCTGTTCACCCTGGACGCGCTGGTCGGCGGCGTGGTGCTGGCCTGCGCCCTGCTGCTGCCCGTCGTGCCGCTGGTCTCCGACCGCGTCCTGCGGGACCGCAACGCCGCGTGGTTCAGCGGCTACAAGGGCCTGTACGCCGAGAACCTCGACGCGTTGCAGGGCATGGCCACGCTCAAGGCGTTCAACGCCAGCGGCCGGCGCGGCGCCGAGCTGGCCGGGCTGGCCGACCGGTTCTGCCGCGACTCCATCCGGCTGATGGCCGTCGTCGTCGGGTACGTCGGCGGCGTCGCGTTCGTCATCGGCCTGGGCACCGCGGTCGCGCTCGGCGCCGGCGCGCTCCGGCTGGCCGCGGGCGAGCTGACCGTCACCGAGCTGCTGATCATCCTCCTGCTCACCGCCGAGAGCTTCCGGCCGCTGAAGGAGCTGGAATCCGCCTACCACGCCAGTTACACCGCCGTCCCGTCGCTCAAGGCCGTCTTCGAGATCCTCGACACCCCCGAACCGGCGCAGGGCACCGCCCGGCTCGGCCTGACCGGCCCGCCCTCCGTGTCCTTCGACGGTGTGACGTTCACCTACCGCGACCGCGACCGGCCCGCCCTGGACGGATTCTCCCTCGACCTCGCGCCGGGCGAGCGCGTCGCCCTCGTCGGCCGCTCCGGCGCGGGCAAGACGACGGTCGCCTCCCTGCTCCTGCGGTTCTTCGACCCGGAGTCCGGACGGGTGGCCGTCAACGGCGTCGACGTCCGCGAACTGCCCCTGGAGCGGCTGCGCTCGCTGGTCGCCGTGGTGTCCCAGGACACCTACCTCTTCCACGGCACCGTGCGCCACAACCTCGCGCTCGCCCGCCCCGACGCCACCGGCGAGGAGGTCGAAGCCGCCGCCCGCGCCGCCCAGGCCCACGACTTCATCACCGCCCTGCCCGACGGCTACGACACCGTCGTCGGCGAGCGCGGCCTCAAGCTCTCCGGCGGTGAACGCCAGCGCATCGCCATCGCCCGCGCCCTGCTCAAGGACGCCCCGATCCTCATCCTGGACGAGGCCACCTCCAGCGTCGACGCCGCCAACGAGTCCGCCATCCAGGACGCCCTGGACACCCTGTCCGGCGGCCGGACCACGCTGATGATCGCCCACCGGCTGTCCACCGTCCAGGCCGCCGACCGGGTCATCGTCATGGCCGACGGCCGCATCGCCGAATCCGGGCCGCCGCGTGAGCTCCTGTCCGGCCAGGGAGCCTACGCCCGGCTGGTCGCCGCCCAGAACGGAGCCGCCCGATGAGCACCGCCACTGCCACGCTCACCCGTACCGGCGGTTCCCGGTTCCGTCCGATCCTGGCCCTGCTCGGCCCGCACCGCCCGCTGCTGCTGATCGCGATCGCCAGCGGCATCGCGCATCACCTGGTCGTCCTCGCCTCGGCAGGTGTCGGCGCCTGGGTGGTCAGCCGCGCCATCACCGGAGCCACCCCCGAAGATCTGCGCGGCGGCCTGATCGCGCTCGGTCTCCTTTTGCCCTTCCTGGCCCTCACCCCATGGCTGGAGTCCTACCTCGCCCACGTGGCCGCCTTCCGCGTGCTGGCCGACGTGCGGGGCCGCGTCTACAGCGCTTTCGAACGCCTCGCGCCCGGCTACCTGCTGCAGCGCCGCTCCGGCGACCTCGGCAGCGCCGCCATCTCCGACGTCGAGCAGTTGGAGCTGTGGTTCGCGCACACCCTCAGCCCGCTGATCAGCGCCGTCACCGTCCCCGTGGCCGCGCTGACCGCGCTGGGCGTCTTCCACCCGGCCCTGGCGCTGGCCCTGGCGCCCGCGCTGATCCTGCTCGCCCTCCTGCCCGCCTGGCTGCGTCAACGCGCCGCCGACCAGGGCGCGCGGCTCCGCGCCCAGCTCGGCGAGCTCAACGCCGAAGCCGTCGACACCCTCCAGGGGCTCCGCGAGCTCCTCACCTCGGGGGCGGGGGACCGCCAGCTCGACCGCCTGCACGAGCAGGACCGGCGGCTGCTGGAGGCCAGACTCGCCCACGGCCGCCGCTCCGGCCTCGAACACGCCGTCACCAACGCCGCCACCACGCTCGGCCTGCTCGCCGTGCTCGTCACCGCCGCCCTGCTCGTGGCGGCGAACGCCCTGGAACCGGCGCTGTTCCCCGTCGCGGTGGTGCTGGCCGCCGCCACCTTCGCCCCGGTCATCGCCGTCACCGACGTCGCCCGCGACCTCAGCCTCGTCACCGCCGCCGGCGACCGCATCATGACCATCCTCGGCACCCCGCCTCCCGTCACCGACCGCGTCGACGCGCCGCCGCCCGGCGCCGTCGAACCGCGCGTCCGCTTCGACACGGTCCGCTTCCGCTACGGGCCGGAACTGCCCGAAGCGCTCGCGGGCGCGACCTTCGACATCGCCCCCGGAGAGACCGTCGCCCTCATCGGCCACTCGGGCGCGGGCAAATCCACCTGCGCCAGCCTCCTCATGCGGTTCTGGGACGTCACCGCCGGCGCGATCACCATCGGCGGCCACGACGTCCGAGACTTCCCGCAGGAGGACCTGCGCCGCCTGATCACGCTCGTCCCCCAGGACGTCTACCTGTTCAACATCCCGCTGTCCGACAACATCCGTCTCGGCCGGCCCCACGCCACCGACGACGAGGTCGAGGCCGCCGCCCGCGCCGCGCACGCCCACGAGTTCATCACCGGCCTGCCCGACGGCTACGACACCCTGCCCGGCGAGCTCGGCGCCCGCCTGTCCGGCGGGCAGCGCCAGCGCATCGCCATCGCCCGCGCGCTGCTCAAGGACGCGCCCGTCCTGATCATGGACGAGGCCGTCTCCAACCTCGACGCCGAGAGCGAGCAGGAGGTCGCCGCCGCCATGACCGCCGCCCGCCACGACCGCACCACCCTGATCATCGCCCACCGCCTGTCGACCATCCGCACCGCCGACCGCATCGTCGTCCTGGACGGCGGCCGCGTCGCCGAGACCGGCGCGCACGCTGAACTCCTGGTGACGGATGGCGCGTACACCCGGCTCCTGGCCACCCAGCTCACGGGCTGAGCACACCAGGCACATACGTGCACCCGATATCCGCCGACCCGGAGGCCGGCCGCACCCACGTGACCGGGACCCGGGACAGGCCTGGGATCGGGCCACGGTCGTCACCTCGGTCGCTTGGCCTTGGCGCCGGCCAGTTCATAGGCCGATGCCGATCAGCAGCGACCCCACCACGGCCACCCAGATTCAGCTCGGCAACCCGCCGCTCCCTGCTGCGGCGTAGGGCTCACCGAGCTTTCCGGCGTGGCCGGGGCAAGTGCGGCGGAGGTGACAATCGAGCTCGGTTCGGTGGTGGGCGTTGACGACTCATGCTCTGTCTCTGCCGAGGACGGAGGTGGAGGCTGGCCCTTGAGGGTGAAGGGAATCTCACCCTGGATGTGATGGTTTTCGAGTCGGGGCACTACCACTCGATGCCCTTCTGCCCCTCCTGGCCGGCGTCCATGGGATGGCCCACCTTGCCCAGCACAGCACGCTGCTGACTCGGGGTGAGACCGCGTTGAGCACCAGCGCCAGCTTGAGCTCATCCAGCCCGACGACCGCGCTGAACGGATATGGAACGATCAAAACAGGACCTTCCGGTTGACGTGAGCGACCCGCCAGCCGTCCCGGGTGATGGCCAGCTCGGTGGTGGACAGGGGAGCGAGGTCGAAGCGGGCGGCGCCCAGCGGGCCGAGCCCGAGCGCGTGGCCCAGCGCCGCCCGGATGGTGCCGACGCCGCAGACCACGACTCCTTCGGGCTCCTCCCGTACGCCGTCGAGCCAGCGCGCCACCCTGGCGGCGTGCGCGGTCAGCGGCTCGCCGCCGTGCGGTGCGGCGTCGGGGTCGGCCAGCCACCGGGCGATCGCGTCCGGCTCCTGCTCCGCGACCCGCTCGTACGGCAGTCCGCGCCACCGGCCGCAGTCCGCCTCCCCGAGCGCGACGGCCTCGCACGCTGCCAGCCCCAGCGCCGCGGCGGTCTGCCGCGCGGCCCGTACGGGAGCGGTCCAGGCCGTCGTGACCCCGGCGAACCCCGCCGGCCCCAGGCCGACGTCCGGAGTCCCGGCGGTTCCCCGGGCGGGCTTCGTGAGTGCGGTGGCTCTGGTCAGGCCCGCCGTGTCGGCGTCCTCGTCGGTGGGGAAGCAGGCGGCCCGCGTCCCCGGCGTGGTGGCGTGCCGGACGAACAGCACCTCAGCTCGGCGCGGCGGCACCCACGGGAGCCGCCGCGCCTCGTGCCGCCCGGTCGCAGGCCCAGCCGAACAGCGCGCCGAAGACCGCCCAGAAGACCAGCTGCGTGCCGATCGAGGCGAGCCTGAACTCCCACAGCAGCGTGGCGGGGAAGCCGTCGGGCACCTCGTCGACCGTGGGCAGCAACAGCCACGCGGCGACCACCGGCACGAGGAACGCGGCCACCACGGCGACCCACCGGGGCCACCCGCCCGCGTGGACGCGGCGGGCCGTCGCCACCGCGATCGCCGCCGCGGCCAGCCCGACGAGCACCATCACCACGTACAGCAGGGTGCGGCTGTTGATCGTCGCCGGATCGCCCACCGCAGGCGGATTAGCCGGATATTTCAGGAAGGGAACGAGGATGACCGCGACGAACGCCGTCCCCGCCGCCGCCAGCGCCAACCGCCCGTCCGACCGCGGCCCGACCCGCCCGCGCAGCCCGGCGAACACGAGCGCGAAGATGCCGCCCACCGCCAGCCCGTACAGCCCGGTGGCGAGGAACAGCCCGGCCTTCTGCGCCGGCCTGCTGACCTCGGCCTCCTCGCCGTGGCTGTGCCCGTGCCCGTCCGCTGAAGCGGGCGCCGGCGCCGCGGCCTCCTCCAGGGCGATCGCCGCGTCCACCTGGGGTTCCCCGAAGGTGAAGGCGAATCCGCCCGCGATCAGTCCGGCCAGGAGCCCCAGGAGCAGGCCCCTGACCACGAAGGTCCGTACCACGCCGGCCCCTAGTGGCACGGCACGCCGAGCAGGTGCCGCCCGTCGTGCATCAGTTCGTGCAGGAAGGCACCCATCTGCGAGACCGCGCCGTTGTCCATCAGGACCAGGTACGCCACGAGCAGCAGCACGGGCACGGCGAGCAGCCAGGGGCGAAGGTGTGGAAAGGGAACAGTCGACGGGGTGGACAGCCCGCTCATCGATCCTCCTCAGGGTGACGCGTCCCATGTAACGAGGTCACGGCGGCCAAGCGACCTGGCTCCCGGGATCTACGTCCCGGATACAGTGGCGCGTCCGCACCGGCATCTCACCGGATTTCCCTTGGACGACCGTGAATCCACCGGAACGTATCCTTTTCCCCTGTTCGCGTCAATGCGCCCAGGTCGTCCCGCAGGCGCAGGAACACATATGAGACGATGCCGGACGTAGGCGACGGCGGAACGAGGAAGCCGGTGTGAATCCGGCGCGGTCCCGCCACTGTGACCGGCGAGCGGACCCCGAACACGCCACTGCCCGTACGGGTGGGAAGGCCGGGGCGAGCGTCGACCCGGGAGCCAGGAGACTCACGCGGTCGCCTCCTCGAAGGAATTGGGGCGGATCTCCCCAAGAGAGGACGGTGGCCGCCATGCCACGACGCCGACGCGACGCCATTTCCCCTGCTCGGTGCGCGGGCCTTCTTGATCGATCCCGCCCCGCCACTCCGGTCAGGAAAGGCCCCGCCCATGACGAGCCCACGCTCGCTCCCTGTCACGCTCCTGCTGATCATCGGGCTGATGACGGGGTGCGGCACCGCGCAGCCCGCGGCGTCCCCGCCGCCGTCCACCCCGTCCACCGTCGCGGGTTTCCCGGTCACCGTGACCAACTGCGGGGTGACCACCACGTACCAGCGGCCGCCACGGCGGGCGGTCACGATGAACCAGCACGTCACCGAGATCATGCTGGCGCTCGGGCTGGAGAAGTCGATGGCCGGCACCGCCTTCCTCGACGACCGCATCCCGCCGCAGTACGAAGCCGCCTACAACAGCGTCAAGGTGCTCGCCGAGGAGTATCCGTCGTACGAGGTCCTGCTGTCGGCCGAGCCCGACTTCGTCTACGGCGGATTCCGCAGCGCCTTCGATGAGGAAGGGCGGGGCCGAGAGGCGCTGGAAAAGGCCGGGATCGACTCGTACCTCAGCCTGGAGGCCTGCCCGGCCGGCCCGGTGACCACCGATCTCCTGGAGGAGGAGATCCGTACGATCGGCCGGATCTTCGGCGTGAGCGACCGCGCCGAACAGCGCGTCGCGGAGATGCGCGCCGTGCTGGAAGGCGTCGAGGAGAAGGTGCGCGGCGCCGAGCCGGTCAAGGTCTTCGTGTACGACAGCGGCGACAAGACCGCCTTCACCGCGGGCGGAGCCGGCATCGGCAATGACATGATCAGCCGGGCCGGGGGCGTGAACCTCTTCGCCGACCTGGGCAAGGCGTTCGGCGACGTGTCGTTCGAGCAGGTCGCCGACCGCGCGCCCGAGGCGATCGTCATCTACGACTACGGCGATCAGTCGGTGGCGGACAAGAAGACGTTCCTCCTGTCCAACCCGGCGCTCAAGGACGTCCCGGCGATCAAGGAGCAGCGGTTCGCGGTGCTGCCGCTGTCGGCCACGGTGCTCGGCGTCCGGGTGCCGGAAGGAGTCGAGTCGCTGGCCGGGCAGCTCCACCCGGACCGCTTCTCGTGACCGCGCTCGCCGCGGTGCCCCGGAGCGGCGCGCGGCTGCCGTACCCGCTGGTCCTGATCCTGCTCACGGCCCTGCTCCTGGTGGCCGCCACGGCCGGGATCGCGGCCGGGTCCGTCCCGCTGGCCACCGGTGAGGTGTGGGGCATCCTCGTCCACCGAGCCATGCCCGCGCTCGTCGAACCCACCTGGCCGCCGGTCAGGGAGACGATCGTGATGGACGTGCGGGCGCCGCGCGTGCTGCTGTGCGGCGTCGCCGGGGCGGCGTTGTCGGTGTGCGGGATGGCCCTGCAGGCCCTCGTGCGCAACCCGCTGGCCGACCCGATGCTGCTGGGCGTCTCGTCCGGGGCGAGCGTCGGCGCGGTGCTCGTCCTGGTCCTGAACCTCACGGTGTTCGGCGCGTTCTCGCTGCCGCTGGCCGCCTTCGCGGGAGCGCTGGGAGCGCTGACACTGGTGTACTTCCTGGCCCGCTCCGGCGGCCGGATGACCACGGTACGGCTCGTCCTGGCCGGGGTGGCGACCGCCGAGGTGCTCTCGGCGATCGCCGGCTACCTCATCATCACCTCCGGCGACCCGCGCAAGACCGAGTCGGCGATGCGCTGGATGCTCGGCGGCTTCGGCGGCACCTCCTGGGACCTGGTCCCGATCCCGGCCGCGGCGGTGCTGCTTGGCACGGTGACGCTGCTCGGCGTGTCCCGCCCGCTCAACCTGCTGCTGGCGGGGGAGGAGGCGGCCGCCTCCATGGGCCTGAACGTGCACCGCTTCCGCGCCTGCCTGTTCGTCCTCGTCGCCCTGATGATCGGCGCCGTCGTCGCGGTCAGCGGCTCCATCGGGTTCGTCGGCCTGATGCTCCCGCACATCGTGCGCCTGCTGGTCGGCGCCGGCCACCAGCGCGCGCTCCCGGCCGCCGCCCTGCTGGGCGCGGCCTTCCTGATCGCCGCAGACCTGGCGGCACGTACGGTGATCGCTCCGGAGGAGATCCCGGTCGGCATCCTGACGGCGCTCGTCGGCGGCCCGTTCTTCCTGTGGCTGATGCGGCGGAAGGCGGCCTGGTGACGCCGGCCTGGCCGCTGAGGGCGGCCCGATGAGGCCCGGACACCTTCGCGCCGAGCACGTGGGCGTCGCCGTCGCGGATCGCGACCTGGTCCGCGACGTCGTCCTCGACGTGACGCCCGGCGAGGTCGTCGCGCTGACCGGGCCCAACGGCGCGGGCAAGTCCACCCTGTTGCGCACCTTCTACCGCGCCCGGCGCCCCACCTCGGGGCGGGTGCTGCTCGACGGCGAGGACATCTGGCGGATGAGCGGCCGCCGGCTCGCGCGCCGGCTCTCCGCCGTCGTCCAGGAGCCGCCCGGGGAGTTCGAGCTGACCGTGTACGAGGTCGTGGCGATGGGCCGCAGCCCGTACAAACGAGCTTTCCAGGGCGACGACGCCGCCGACCGGCGGATCATCATGGACGCCCTGGACGCGCTCGACGTCACCGCACTCGCCCAGGCGCCGTTCGACCGGCTGTCGGGCGGGGAGAAGCAGCGCGTCCTGATCGCCCGCGCCCTGGCCCAGCGGACCGGCACGATGGTGCTCGACGAGCCCACCAACCACCTCGACCTGCGCCACCAGCTCGACGTCCTGCGGCTGGTGCGCGGCCTGGGCGTGACCGCAGTGATCGCCCTGCACGACCTCAACCTCGCCGCGGCCTTCTGCGACCGGATCTGTGTGATGCGTGCCGGACAGGTCGTCGCCGACGGCCCGCCCGCCCAGGTCCTCACCCCGGCATTGCTGACCGAGGTGTACCAGGTCGCGGCGGATGTACACGCCCATCCCCGCACCGGCGTCCCGCAGATCAGCCTTCACCCCGACCAGGAGAGCCCTTCATGACCCCTCCACGCTCCGCCTCACCCGCCGCACTCGGCGAAGCGCTGAGTGGCATCGCCGGTTTCGGTCCCTTCTTCGTCCTTAACACGGGACCAGGTCAAGGGGAGTGGCGGCCGGTCAAGGAGGTCTACGCCGCCGGCTTGGCCCACCTGGTGGCGGACCGTGCCGCGTGCTACGGCACCGGTGAGACGCGCATCGCCGCCTCCATCGTGCAGCTCGGCCACGCCGCGCGGCTGTGGTCGGTGATGCTCGGCTGCGCCGTCGCACACGGCGTCGTGCCCGACCTGTCCGGGCTCCGGCAGGAAGCCGAAGGGCCCAGCCTCCGGCTGGCGGTACCACGCGGCTGGCACACTCCCGAGGATGACGCGCTCGCGCCGCTGCTCTACCGCATCGTCATGGACGAGCATCTCGTCCCGCTGGCGGCGGGGTTGCGCGTCAAGGTCGCCGCCGGGCTGCTGCACGGCAACGCCGCCTCCGCCCTGGCCGAGGCCGCGCGCGAACTCGTACGGGCCCGTCCCGACCTGAGGCAGCCCGCCACCGACCTCGCCCGGCGGCTGCTCGACATCGGCGATCTGCGCGGCAAAGGCGCGTTCACCGGCCCCGACCTGTCGTTCCGTCGCCGCACCTGCTGCCTTTACTATCGCGTGCCGGGCGGCGGGAAGTGTCCCGACTGCTGCCTGGCACGGTAGCCGGCGACCTCCTCTGGAGGGCGGCTGTGGACCGAGGCGGGCCCCGCGATACGCTCAGCAGGCCAGTCGTACTCCATCACGTGGAAGCCAGGGAATCCGGTGCAATTCCGGAGCTGACGCGCAGCGGTGAGGGGACGGGAAGGACACGCCGGCAACGGCGGCCACTGGACCTCCAGGTCTGGGAAGGTGTCCTCTCCCGGATGATCCGAGTCCGAAGACCTGCTGGTGCTGACGACACCCGTCGTCGGGTCATGGTGGGTCCCGCGTATGGACCCGGACTCTGAACAAGGTGAATGACTCCGGATGAACCGGTTTCGACCAGACCATTGCCCGGGCGTACTGCGTCCCTGGTCCGCCGCCGACGGGCTGCTGGTGCGGTTGCGTCTCCCCGGCGGCAGGGTCTCCGCGAAGTCGCTGCACGCCCTCGTCGAGGTGGCAGAGCGGTACGGAGACGGGCACGTTCACGTGACCACCCGCACCAACCTGCAGGTACGTGCCATGCCCGCCGTTCCCGGCACCGAATGCCTGCCTGACGAGGTGCTCACCGCCTTGGAGGCGACCGGCTTACTGCCCAGCCGGTCCCACGACCTGTCGCGCAATGTGATGGCGTCCCCGCAGACCGGGCTTGCCGGTGGCCGAGCCGACCTGCGTCCCGTGGTCGACGCCCTGGACACCGCGCTGTGCGGCGATCCCGAGCTGGGGCGGCTGCCCGGACGGTTCCTCTTCGTCCTCGATGACGGTCGCGGAGATCTGCTGGATCGCTCGTGCGACCTGGGCCTGGTGGCTCTCGGCGACGGGTCGGCCCAGCTCCGGGCCGGCGACGGGTGGGGCCCTGTCGTGTCTGTGCGGGACGCGCACGCGCACCTTGCCGATCTCGCCAGGCTCTTCCTCGATGCGCGCGGTGCGGGCCCGGACGCTCCCTGGCACGTCGTCGAACTGCCTGAACCGCTGGTCGAACCGGTGCCCCGATCCCGTGGCGTCCCCGGTGCGGCCCCGCCTTTGGCCTTCGGCCCTGTGCCCGGAGGCGTTCACCGGCCGGTGCCGGCGGAAGGCCTGGACCGCGCCGCGGTGGAACGCCTGTGCGCCGCCGCCCCCGAACTCGTCGTCACCCCCTGGCGTGGCATCCTGATCCCCGAGGAAACCCGATGAACCCGATGTCCGACAACCGGCCGCGTCGACCGAGCCGCCGCTATGCGTACGTCGACCGCGGAACCGAGATCTACCTCGACTCGTTCGCGATGATCCGGCGTGAGGCCGATCTGTCCAAGGTGCCGGCCAACGCCGAGAAGCTGGCGGTCCGGATGATCCACGGCAGTGGTCAGGTCGACCTGACCGACGACCTCGTCATCGACCCGCGTCTGGTGCCCGCCGCCCGCGCCGCGCTCGCCGCGGGAGCGCCGATTCTCTGCGACACCACCATGGTCATGAGGGGCGTGACCCGCAGCCGTCTGCCCGCCGACAACGAGGTGATCTGCACCCTCGGCGATCCGCGGGTGCCCGGCCTCTCCGAGGAGTGGGGGACCACACGCACCGCTGCGGCCGTCTCGTTGTGGGAGCCGCGCCTGGAGGGCGCCGTGATCGCGATCGGCAACGCTCCGACCGCCCTGTTCCATCTCCTGGAGATGCTGGCCGACGGGGCGCCCCGCCCGGCCGCGGTCGTGGGCTGCCCGGTCGGCTTCATCGGCGCCGCCGAGTCGAAGCAGGCGTTGCAGGACTTCGCCTCCGGCCATGGGATCGACATCCCGTTCGTCACCGTGCGGGGCCGTCGCGGCGGTTCGGCGATGACGTCGTCCGCGCTCAACGCCATCGCCCAGGAGGCGGAATGAGCACCGTGACGGCCCCAGGCAGGTTCGCCGGGGTGGGCGTCGGCCCCGGAGACCCCGAACTCCTCACCCTCAAGGCCGCCCGGCTGATCGGGCGGGCCGACGTGATCGCCTACCACTCGGCCCGCGGCAGGCAGTCCAACGCACGGAGGATCGCCGCCGGACTGTTCCCCGCCGGGGTCGTCGAGGAGCAGTTGGTCTACCCGGTGACCACGGGCGCCACCGACCACCCCGGCGGTTACACCGGAGTGCTGGCGGAGTTCTACGAGGAGTCTGCGGCACGACTCGCCGTGCACCTCGACGAGGGACGGAACGTGGTGCTGCTCGCGGAGGGCGACCCGCTGTTCTACGGGTCGTACATGTACATGCACGATCGTCTCTCGGAGAAATATCCGACCGAGATCGTGCCGGGGGTTCCCGCCTTTCTCGCTGCGACGGCCGCGACCGGGAGCCCGTTGGTGCGCCAGACCGACGTGCTGACGGTCCTGCCCGGCACCCTGCCCGAGTCCGAGCTTGCCCGCCGTCTCGCCGACACGGACGGCGCGATCATCATGAAACTGGGCCGTACCTTTCCCGTCGTACGCCGTGCCCTGGCCGCGGCCGGTCGCCTCGACCACGCGCTGTACGTCGAGCGGGCCTCCATGCCTGAGCAGCGGTGGCAGCCGGTGGCCGACGTGGACGAGACGAAGGTGCCGTACTTCTCGCTGATCGTCGTCACCGGGGACAGCCTCAACGGCCGACGCTCCCGGGACGCCTCCGAGGCGGCCGAGGCCCGGGTCCCCTCCACCGGAGCGGCCGAACTGCTCGTCGTCGGGCTCGGTCCCGGTCCCGACGGCTGGCTCACTCCCGAGGCCGCCGCCGCGCTCGCCGAGGTCGACCACGTGGTCGGCTATGGCCCGTACATCAACCGGGTGCCGCAGCGCCCCGGCCTGACCCGGCACGCGTCGGGCAACACCGTCGAGGTGGACAGGGCCAGGTTCGCTCTCGAACTCGCGCGACGCGGCGAGAAGGTCGCGGTGGTCTCCGGCGGCGACGCCGGGATCTTCGGGATGGCGGCCGCGGTCTTCGAAGCGGCTGAGGACCCGGCCTTCGCCGAGGTGTCCGTGCGTGTCCTGCCCGGCGTCAGCGCGGTCCAGGCGGTGGCGGCTCGCGCCGGAGCTCCGATCGGCGCCGACTTCGCTGTGCTGAGCCTGTCGGACAGGCTCAAGCCGTGGGAGGTCATCGAGAGGAGACTGCGCGCCGTCGCCGAGGCCGACCTGGTCCTGGCGGTCTACAACCCGGCCTCGCGCAGCCGGACCGGGCAGGTCGCAACCGCTCGAGACGTGCTGCTGAAGTACCGGAGCCCCGACACCGTCGCCGTGGTCGGGCGTGACGTGGGCCGTGCCGAGGAGTCGTTGACCGTGACCACCCTGGGTGAGCTGGATCCGGCGGCCATCGACATGAAGTGCCTGCTGATCGTGGGCGCCTCGTCGACCCGCGTCTCCTCCACCGGAGTCTGGACCCCGAGGTACGTCCGGTGACCGTCAACTTCGTCGGCGCCGGACCTGGCGCGGTTGACCTGCTGACCGTACGCGCCGCCCGGCTGCTCGCCGAGGCCGATGTCGTCCTCTTCCCCGGCACCTACCTCGACCCCGGCGTGCTGGCGCACTGCGGCCCGGATGCGGTGCTCCTGGACACCCAGGACCTGGACCTGGACCTGGACGAGATCACCTCTCTCCTCGTGGGGGAGGCGAGGGCGGGCCGACGGGTCGTGAGGCTGACGTCGGGCGACCCGTCGCTGTACTCGGCGCTGCACGAACAGACCCGTCGCCTGGACGCCGCGGGGGTCGCCTGGCAGGTCACGCCCGGCGTACCCGCTTACGCCGCGGCCGCCGCGCGGGTGGGCAGCGAGCTGACGGTGCCGCTCGTCGCCCAGTCAGTGGTGCTGACCCGTACCCGTGCCCGCTCCACACCGATGGGGAAGGGCGAGTCATTGACCGACTTCGCAGCGACCGGGGCGACCCTCGTGCTGCACCTTGCGATCACTCGAACCCGCGAGCTGATGGCGGAACTGGAGCCGGTGGTCGGTGCCGACTGCCCGGTGGTCGTCGTGTACCGCGCCAGCCAACCGGGGGAGCTGGTGCTGCGCGGGACGGTCGGCATGGTGGCGGACCTGGTCGAGGAGGCCGGGCTCCGGCAGGCGGCGGTGATCCTGGTCGGACGGGCCCTCGCCGACGCCGACCGGCGAGGAGGAGGGGAGTCCTACCTCTACAGCGCCGAAAGAGACCGGTCGACGAAAACTTTCGGTCTCAGAGACTGAGACTCCACTGTGTCACGGTGCGCGCCGGCGTCCACCCGGTGAAGCCCCCCACGGGGCGGGCGGTCTCCACCGCGATCCGGGTCAACTCCCCGCCGTGGGTGCGAAACGCGTCCGCGAGCAGCTGCTCGGTCTCCAGGGTGACACCGTGCGCCACCAGCCGCCCGCCCGGCCGCAGGGCCGCCAGGCAGGCGTCGAGTACGCCGGGCCTGCTCGCCCCGCCCCCGATGAAGACCGCGTCGGGGGTGTCGAGGTCCGCGAGTGCGCCGGGCGCCCGCCCCTCGACGACGCGGAGGTCCGGTACGCCCAGTCGGACGGCGTTGCGCGCGATCCGGGCGGCGCGCGCCGGGTCGGCCTCGACGGCCGTCGTACGACACGTGGGGTGCGCCCGAAGCCATTCGATGCCGACCGATCCCGCTCCCGCCCCGATGTCCCACAGGTGCTGGCCGGGCGCGGGGCGGAGGCGGGCCAGCGCCGAAGCGCGCAGATCGCGTTTGGTGAGCTGGCCGTCGTTCTCGAAGACGTCGTCAGGCAGACCCGCGACCCAGGACGAGGTCCAGCTGATGCTCGTCGCCGGGATCTCGACGGCCAGCACGTGCAGGGCGGGGACCGCGTCGGAAGGCATGTCCGTCCACTCACGGGCCGTTCGGGTCACGCGGGACTCCCTCGGGCTGCCCAGGTCGCCCAGCAGCGTGATGGCCGCGTCCGGATTGCCGGTTTCCACCAGCAGTTCGGCGACGATCGCCGGTGTCTCGGGACCGGAGGTCAGCAGGAGCAGCCGCCGCCCAGGGGCGACCTCGCGCAGCAGCCGGGCTTCGTGGCGGCCCACCAGGGTCACCACCACCGACTCCTCGGCCGGCCAGCCCATGCGCGCCCGGGCCAGAGCAGGCGAGGAGACCGCGGGGAGGACCCGTACGTCGTCGGCGCCCAGGACCCGGATCAGGGTCGTGCCGATGCCCGACAGCATCGGGTCGCCAGAAGCCAGGGCCACCACACGGCGCCCGCGCACCTCCTCCAGCATCGCCGGCAGCCCCTCGGCCAGTGGCGAAGGCCAGGGCAGACGCGTCTGACCGGCCACCTCGGGGACGACCGCCAGGTGGCGGCGGCCTCCGAGCAGTATCTCGGCGTCTCGGACCAGCGCGGCGGCGGTCTCGTCGAGACGTCCGTCCGCGCCGACGCCGACGACGGTCAGCCGGGGCCTGTGGAGAGGGTCTGTCGAATCGGGCACGTCACGGGAGGCTATCGTGGTGGTCAACGTGAGGTGCCCCCGCGCCCAGCCATCGGAAACGGTGGGGAAGGTCAACGGGGAGAATCTGGGAAGCCGGTGAGATTCCGGCACAGGCCCGCTGCGGTGTATCGAGCACTCCTCGTGAGCGACTCGACAAGTCCGAAGACCGGCCTCGCGTAGCCACTGATGTATGGCCTAGCGAGCGGGAGCCTCACACGTGCCAACGAAGTACCCCTTTTCTGCCATTGTCGGGTGTGAGTACGACCCCACGACCGCCTCCGGCCTCGGCGATATGGGCCTCGCCCTCGTGCTCACGGCGATCAGTCCGGAAATCGGCGGCGTCCTCGTCCGCGGGGAGAAGGGGACCGCGAAATCGACCACCGTCCGCGGCCTCGCCGACGTCCTCCCGTGGATCGAGGTGTACGACGGCGACCGCTTCTCCGTCGACCCGCACGATCCGGCCGAGCCGTCGCCGGACGGCCCTTTCGGCTCCGGTGCCGAAGTGGTCGGCAGGCCGGTGCGACTTGTCGAGTTGCCCGTCGGAGCGACCGAGGACAGGGTGCTCGGGTCGCTGCACCTGGAGAAGGCGCTCACCACGGGAGCCGTCGAGTTCGAGCCGGGGCTCCTGGCCCGCGCGCACCGCGGAGTCCTCTACGTGGACGAGGTCAACCTGCTCCACGACCACCTGGTGGATCTCCTGCTGGACGCCGCCGCGACGGGCCGGGTCACCGTCGAGCGCGACGGGGTGTCGCTGGGCCACGCTGCCCGCTTCGTACTGATCGGCACGATGAATCCCGAGGAGGGGGAGCTCCGCCCTCAGCTGCTCGACAGGTTCGGTCTGACCGTCGAGGCGGCCGCCCCTCGCGACCCGAAAGCGCGCGTCGAGATCGTGCGCCGGCGCCTCGCGTACGACCGCGATCCCGCGGCCTTCGCGGCCCGCTACGCCGGCCGTCAGGAGGACCTGACCCGCCGGATCGCCGAAGCCCGCGCCCGGCTCGACGGCGTGCTGCTGGGCGACGCCGCGATGTTCAAGATCGCCGAGGTCTGCGCGGCGTTCGAGGTGGACGGTCTGCGTGCCGACATCGTCACGGCCCGCACGGCCGTCGCCCACGCCGCCTGGGCGGGCCGCCGCGAGGTGACCCGAGGCGACATCCGGGCGGCGGCCCTGCTGGCGCTGCCGCACCGCCGCCGCCGGAACCCGTTCGACGCCCCCGGCATCGACGAGGACCTGCTCGACCGGGTGCTCGGCGACGACGAGCTGCCGCAACCCCCGGAGCCGCAGGGCGGGGACGCACCCGGCGAGGCGCCGGTCGAGGAGCGGGCCGAGAACCGGCCGGAGGAGCCCGGCGACCAGCCCGCCGACACGGCCCCCGAGACGGATGCCGAACCGACGAGGGAACCCGAGCCCGCCACCGATCAGGACGCCCCCCGACGGCCTGCGCCGCCCGCTCCCACCGCCATGGGGGGCGCGACCACCGACCGAGCCCGGACGGCGTACCGCCCCCGGCTCTTCACCGTCGACGGCGTCGGCCAGGGCAGGCCCGGTCGTCGCAGCCGGGCTCTGAGCTCCAGCGGACGCAGGGTCGGCAGCGGCACGGGCACCGGCTCGCTCCACCTGGTCGAGACGCTGCGCGCCGCCGCGGAACGCCACGCCGTCCAGGGCACAGGCGCCGTCGGCGACAGGACCGGCCGACGTGTCGTGCTGCTCCCCGTCGACCTGCGCGTCGCCGTACGGGAGGGCCGGGAGGCCAACCTGCTGCTCTTCTGCGTGGACGCCTCGGGGTCGATGGCGGCACGGCGCCGTATGGTCCAGGTGAAGACCGCGATCCTCTCCCTGCTCACCGACGCCTACCGCCGCCGCGACAAGGTCGCGCTGATCAGCTTCCGCGGTGACGGCGCCGCTCTCACCCTGCCGCCGACCGGGTCGGTCGAGGTGGCCGCCGCCCTCCTCGACGAACTCCCCGCCGGAGGACGCACGCCGCTGGCCGAGGCCCTCGTGGAGGCCCAGCGGGTGCTGCGCCGGGAACGGCTGCGCGACGCGCGCATGCGTCCGCTGCTGGTCCTCGTCACGGACGGCCGCGCCACCTCCGGAGCCGACGCGGTGGCCCGCTCCCGGCAGGCCGCCGACGGCCTCGCCGCCCTCGGGGTGCCGAGCGTCGTCGTCGACTGCGAGGACGGCCCGCTCAGAATGGGGCTCGCCGAGGTGCTGGCCGGCCACCTGCGCGCCGAACACGTGCCGATGGCCCGGGTCAGCGCCGACAGGCTCGTGGACGTCGTCACCGGCCGGGTCGCCTGATGGGCGTGCTCGAAGCCCTGCGCCCTGGAGCGGTCGTCCTCGTCGGCGGCGGTCCCGGCGACGCGGGACTCATGACCGTCGCCGGCCGCGCCGCCGTCGAACAGGCCGACGTGCTGCTGGTCGACCACCTGGCCCCGGCCGGAGCGCTGGAATGGGCCAGCCCCGACGCCGAGATCGTGGACGTCTCCAAGATGCCGCGCGGCGCCTTCACTCCGCAGGAGCGGATCAACGAGCTCCTCATCACCCATGCGCGGGCCGGCCGACGGGTGGTGCGGCTCAAAGGCGGCGACGGGTTCGTGTTCGGACGCGGCATGGAGGAGCTCATCGCCTGCTCCGAGGCGGGAGTGCCGGTGCGCGTCGTGCCCGGAGTCAGCTCCTCGGTCGCCGTTCCGGCGCTCGCCGGCATCCCGGTCACCCACCGCGGGCTGGTCCAGGGATTCAGCGTGATCTCCGGCCACGTCCCGCCCGACCACCCGGAGAGCACCCTGGACTACGCGGCGCTCGCGGCCTCCGGAACGACGCTCGTGGTGCTCATGGGCGTCGCCAACCTGGCCGCCATCACCAAGTCGCTGCTCGTGCACGGCATGGACGCCGACACCCCGGCGGCCGTCGTCGCGCGCGGCGGCCACCCGGACCAGGAGGTCCTGACGGCTCCTCTGCACGACATCGCCCGAGTGGCCGCGTCCATCCGTCCACCCGCCGTCACCGTCATCGGAGAGGTGGCCCGGTGGGCCTCCCTCACATACGAGGAGGAGACCCACTGATGCCCCAGGGACAGCCACTCACCGTGCCCGACGACGGTCTCACCACCCGGCAGCGCCGCAACAGGCCGCTGCTGATGGTCCACACCGGCGATGGAAAGGGGAAGTCCACCGCAGCCTTCGGGCTCGCCCTGCGCGGGTGGAACCAGGGGTGGAACATCGGAGTCTTCCAGTTCGTGAAGTCCGCCAAGTGGAGCATCGGTGAGCAGACCGTGCTCGAACGCCTCGGAAAGCTGCACGACGAGACGGGCGAGGGCGGGCCGGTCGAATGGCACAAGATGGGCTCCGGTTGGTCGTGGGCCAAGAAGCAGGGCGACGCCGAGGACCACGCCCGGGCCGCCGGCGAAGGATGGCAGGAGATCAAGCGCCGACTCGCCGCCGAGACCCACGACCTGTACGTGCTCGACGAGTTCACCTACCCGATCGTCTGGGGATGGGTCGACCTCGACGACGTCGTCACCACGCTGCGCGACCGCCCCGGCCGCCAGCACGTCGTCATCACGGGCCGCCGGGCGGCGCCCGAACTGCTGGAGGCCGCCGACCTCGTCACCGAGATGACCAAGGTGAAGCACCCCATGGACGCCGGACAGAAGGGGCAGAGGGGCATCGAATGGTGACCCTGCCGCGCCTGGTCATCGCTGCCCCCTCCACCGGACAGGGGAAGACCACCGTGGCGACCGGCCTGATGGCCGCGCTGCGCGATCGCGGACTGCGGGTCTCCGGTCACAAGGTCGGCCCCGACTACATAGACCCCGGCTTTCACGCCCTGGCCACCGGCCGGCCCGGTCGCAACCTCGATCCGCACCTGGTCGGGGAGGAACGGATCGTCCCCCTGCTGCTGCACGGGGCCCGCGGTGCCGACGTGGCCGTGATCGAGGGCGTGATGGGCCTGCACGACGGGCGGATCGGCACCGACGGGTTCTCCTCCACCGCGCACGTCGCGCGCCTGACCCGTACGCCGGTGGTGCTGGTCGCCGACATCGCCCGGATGTCGCGCTCGGCCGGTGCGGTGGTCGCCGGCATGGCGGCATACGACCCGACGGTGGACGTGGTCGGCGTGATCCTCAACCGGGCGGGCTCCGCGCGCAACGTCGCCGAGGTCGAGCGCTCCCTGCGTCTGCCGGTGCTCGGCGTCGTGCCGCGCGACGACTCGATCTCCTCGCCGTCCCGCCACCTCGGCCTGGTGCCGGCGGCCGAGCGCGACGGGTCCGCGGCCGCGGTGGCCCGGCTGGGCGAGTGGATCGCCCGGCACGTCGATCTCGACGCGGTGCTGGAGACGGCCCGCACGGCGCCCGGGCTGGACGTCGTGCCGTGGGACCCGAGCGCCGAGGTGCGTCCCGTCGCCGGGGAGGCGCCCGTGGTGGCGGTCGCGGCGGGCCGGGCGTTCACGTTCGCGTACGCCGAGACGGAGGAACTGCTCACCGCCGCGGGGTGTCGCGTTGTGCCCTTCGATCCCCTGACCGACGGGTCGCTGCCGGCCGGCACCCGCGCACTCCTGCTCGGCGGCGGCTTCCCCGAGGTGTACGTGCGGCAGCTCGCCCGCAACGTATCGCTGCTGACCCAGGTGCGCGACGCGGTCATGGCAGGACTGCCTACCGTGGCCGAGTGCGCCGGTCTGCTCTACCTGCTCAAAGCCCTCGACGGCACTCCGATGGCGGGGGTGATCGGCACCAGCGCCACGATGACCGATCGTCTGACCCTGCGCTACCCGGTGGCCAGGGCCGTGGGCGACAACCTGCTGTCGCGAGAGGGGGAGGAGGTGTCCGGCCACGAGTTCCACCGCACCGCGCTGACCCGCCCGGCGGTCGGCTGGACACCGGCATGGGATCTCGACGGCGAGCTCATCGGCGTCGCCTCGCCCACCTTGCACGCCTCCTACCTGCACCTGCACTGGGCGGCCCGGTCGTACATGGCTCAGCGGTTCGCCGAGGCGGCGGCCAAAGCCAGACCGGTGGCCGCGTCGGAGCGCACCGGCGACACGGCACGTGAGCCGGTTCCCGTCGAGCCCCTGCACCACCACGGCGACCGGGAGACCGGGCCGGGGCTGGTCGACTTCGCCGTCAACGTCCACCCCGGGCCACGACCGGCCTGGCTCACGTCCGCGCTGCTCGAAGGGGTGCGTGACTCGGTCTCCTACCCGGACCCGACACCCGCACGCGAGGCGATCGCCGAGCTGTACCGGCGCCGTACGGACGAGGTCCTGGTCACCGCGGGCGCGGCCGAGGCGTTCGAACTGGTCGCCCGGTGGAAGCAGTGGCGCCATGCCGTGGTGGTGCACCCACAGTTCACCGAGCCGCACGCGGCCCTTGAACGCGCAGGGCACCGGGTCACCGTGGTCCAGTGCCGCCCGGAGGACGGCTACCGGTTGGACCCGGCCGCGGTGCCCGACGACGCCGACCTCGTGGTGCTGGGCAACCCCACGAACCCGACAGGGATCCTGCACCCGGCCGAGGACATCCTGCGGCTGCGCCGCCCCAGGCGGGTGGTGGTCGTGGACGAGGCGTTCATGGACACGATCGAGGGGGAGACGGAGTCGCTCGCCGGTCACCGCCGCCGCGGGCTGCTGGTTGTCCGCAGCCTCACGAAGCACTGGTCGATCCCCGGGATACGCGCCGGTTACGTGCTGGGCAGCGACCGCTGTATCGCCGGTCTGGCGGCCCGGCAGATCCCGTGGTCGGTGTCGACCCCGGCAATCGCCGCCGCCGTCGCGTGCACCTCCCCGGAGGCGATCGCCGAGGCGGCACGTCGCGCCGGACAGATCGCCGAATGGAGGGAGGCCCTGGTCACCGGCCTCAGCTCGCGCGGAATCGAGGTGCTGCCCTCGCGCACCTCATTCGTCCTGGCCCGCCCCGGCCGTGGCGTCCGCGAGGCGTTGCGGCAACGCGGCGTCGCCGTACGCAGGGCGGACACCTTTCCGGGGCTCGACGCCGACTGGGTGCGCATCGCGGTGCGTCCTCCCGAGACCTGCGCCCGGTTGTTCACCGAACTCGACGCCGGCTGACCTCAGCGGTGCGACAGCACCCAGCCGAGAGCCGGGCCCACGGCGTCGACCACCGATGCCCGCGGGTCCGGCTCCGGCCGGGAGACCACCACGACCGGGACGCCGAGCACGGCCGCGGCCTCCATCTTGGGCCACGTGTACGATCCGCCGGAATCCTTCGTGACCAGCACGTCCGAGCCGTGCTCGCGCATCACTTCGAGGTCGCCGTCCAGCGTGTACGGCCCGCGGCTGGTGAGGAGGCGCCAGTTCGGAGGCAGGACGGTGCCAGGGGCGTCGACCACCCGTGCCAGCACGGCGAACTCGCGCAGCCGCGGCACGAACCGGCCCAGCTCCTGCCGTCCGACGGTGAGGAAGGGGCGTTCCCCGAGCGCGGCGGCGAGCGCGGCGGCCTCGTCGTGGGTGGCGGCGTACCGCCAGGCGGGATCGGGCTCCCAGCCCGGCCGCTCCAACCTGAGCAAAGGAACCTGCTCCGCGGCACAGGCCTCCAGCGCGTTGCCGCTCATACCGCGGGCGAACGGATGGGTCGCGTCGACGACGAGATCGTAGTCCGCGAGGGCCGCGCGCAGGCCGGGCACGCCGCCGAAGCCACCGATGCGCACCCGGCCCACGGGCAGCCGGGGGCGAGCCACGCGTCCGGCGAGTGACGAGGTGACGTCGACATCCGCGTCGACCAGGAGACGGGCGAGCTCCCGCGCTTCGGCGGTGCCGCCCAACAGCAGGACCTTCATCGCCCGCCTCCCACGGTCAGGGCCGGGAGACCGGAGGGTGCTCCCGTACGGGCCAGCGCGAGCAGGGCGTCGACGTCGAGGTGCTCCTCGACGAGGTCGGCCAGCAGTTCCAGCCGGCGTTCACGCGCCGCAGGAAAACCGACCCCAGAGGGCTCCAGTCCTGCGACCTCGGCGAGGAAGGCGGCCCGGAACTCATCGCCTTCCAGGGCGCCGTGCCACATCGTGCCGAAGACCCGGCCGGTCCGGGCGCCGCCGAGGAACTCGTCGACTCCGTCGGCGCGGGTGATCCGCCCGTGGTGGATCTCGTATCCGGTGGCGATGGCTCCCAGCGCTTCGCCGCGCGGCAGGCGCAGCACCTTGTCGGGGCGGAACTCGGTCGTCACGGGAAGCAGCCCGAGCCCCGCCGCCCGTGTGCCCGCCAGGCCCTCCACGCCGTCGGGGTCGTGGATTTCGGTGCCGAGCATCTGGAAGCCGCCGCAGATCCCGAGCAGTGCCCGACCCGCGCGTACGTGCGTTTCGATCGCGGTGTCGAGGCCGCGTGAGCGCAGCCACGCCAGGTCGGAGAGCGTGGCCCGCGTTCCGGGCAGCACCACCAGGTCGGCGTCGGCCAGGTCGCGGGGGGCGGAGACGAAGACGACGTCGAGGTCGGGTTCGAGGCCGAGGGCGTCGACGTCGGTGAAGTTGCTGATGCGGGGGAGCCGGACGACCGCCGTCCGCACGCGGGCGCCGTCCCGGCTGCGTCGGCCTTCGAGGTCGAGGGCGTCCTCAGAGTCGAGCCACAGATCGGGATGCCACGGCAGCACGCCGTGGACCGGACGTCCGGTCAGGGATTCCAGCTGTTCCAGGCCGGGACGCAGGAGGGAGAGGTCGCCCCGGAACTTGTTGACGACGAAGCCCGCGATCAGCGACTGGTCGGCGGGCTCCAACAGCGCCAGGGTGCCGCACAGGGAGGCGAACAGGCCGCCGCGGTCGATATCGCCGACCACGACGACGGGAAGGCCGGCGTGCCGGGCGAGCCCCATGTTCACGTAGTCGCCGGCCCGCAGGTTGATCTCCGCGGGACTGCCCGCCCCCTCGGCCACGATCACATCGAAGCGGGCCGCCAGGTCGTCGTATGCCGCGTGCGCGGCCTGCGCGAGGTGGCGGCGGCCGGTGGTGAAGTCGGTCGCCGCCACCTCGCCCGCCGGTCGGCCCATCACCACGACATGGCTGCGGCGGTCGGAGCCGGGCTTGAGCAGCACCGGGTTCATCGCGGGCTCCGGCACCACCCGGGCGGCCAGAGCCTGCACCCACTGGGCGCGTCCGATCTCGGCGGTCGAGCCGTCGCGGTCGTGGCAGACCATCGAGTTGTTGGACATGTTCTGCGCCTTGTACGGCGCCACCGACACCCCACGGCGGGCGAACGCCCGGCACAGTCCGGTGGCGACGACCGACTTCCCGGCGTCGGAGGTGGTGCCGGCGACGAGCAGACCACTCACGGCGCGGACGTCCTTTCCGGGGCACGCAGCAGACAGACTTCCATCACCCAGCCGGCCGCCTCACGGGCGGCTTCCCTGGCCGAGTGGAGGTCGGACAACACGTCGCCCACCCGCCCGGCGACCAGGTGCTCACCGGCCGCGCCGAGGTTGGCGCCCCACCAGATCCGCCAGTCCCGCAACTCCCGCAGGTTCTCCAGGTTCCGCTCGGAGCCGAGCATCACCACGATGTTGCGCTGGCCGTCCGCGACCGCCTCGGGCAGCCGGCGAGCCGTGGTGATGTGCACGGGCCGGCCCACCCCGTGCAGCACGATCCGGTGCCGCGCGGCCAGCACCTGCGGGGCGCTGATTCCGGGGATCACGTCCCAGGTCAGGTCCATCCGCTCACCGAGCCGGTCCAGGACGCGCAACGTCGAGTCGTACAGCGAGGGGTCGCCCCAGACCAGGAACGCCGCGGTTCCGCCACGGGCGGCCAGTTCTTCGGCGTACGCGTCCACGCGCGCGGCGTGCCATGCCTTGACCGCACCGGGATAGTCGGCCGGGTCGTCGCGGTCGCGTTCGGGATCGGCGACCTCGACGAGTTCGAGGCCGTGCTCCGCGCAGATCCGGCGGCGCACTTCCAGCAGTTCGTCGTCATCGCCCTTGCGCACGGCGAGTACGTAGCCAGCCGCCGCCAGGGCCTTCGCGCCCTCACCCGTCAGATGGTGCGGGCCCATGCCGAAGCCCACCACGTGCACGTGCGTCACCGTCGTTCCCCGATCATCACGCGCCGTCTTCGAGATCACCCTCGACCTCCAGGTAGACCTTCTGCAGCGCCTTCACGGTCTCGTCGTTCGGCTCCGCCCACAGGCCGCGCTCGGCGGCCTCGTGCAGGCGCTCGACGATGCCCCGCAGCGCCCACGGGTTCGACCTGCGCAGGAACTCCTGGTTGGTCTCGTCGAGAACGTACGACTTCGCCAGCGACTCGTACATCCAGTCCTGGACGACACCGGCGGTGGCGTCGAAACCGAACAGGTAGTCCACCGTCGCGGCCAGCTCGAACGCGCCCTTGTAGCCGTGGCGCCGCATCGCGCCGATCCACCGGGGGTTGACCACGCGCGCCCGGAAGACCCGGTTGGTCTCCTCCTGAAGGGTGCGGGTCCGCACCGCGTCGGGCGAGGTCGAGTCGCCGACGTACGCCTTCGGGTCGGATCCGGTCAGCGCGCGCACGGTGGCGATCATGCCGCCGTGGTACTGGAAGTAGTCGTCGGAGTCCGCGATGTCGTGCTCGGTGCTGTCGACGTTCTTCGCGGCGACCTTGATCCGCCGGTATGCGGCGCGCATGTCGTCCGCGGCGGGGACGCCGTCGAGGCCGCGTCCGTAGGCGAACCCGCCCCACACGGTGTAGACCTCGGCCAGGTCGTTGTCGTCGCGCCAGGTGCCCGATTCGACGGCCTGCAGGATCCCGGCGCCGTAGGAGCCCGGCTTGGAGCCGAAGATCCGGGTGGTCGCCCGGCGCGCGTCGCCGTGCTCGGCGAGGTCGGCGCGGGCGTGCGCGCGGACGAAGTTCATCTCGTCGGGCTCGTCGAGTTCGGCCACCAGCTTCACCGCGTCGTCGAGCATCGCCACGACGTGCGGGAAGGCGTCGCGGAAGAAGCCGGAGATGCGGACGGTGACGTCGATGCGCGGGCGGCCCAGCTCGGCGAGGTCGATGACCTTGAGGTCGTTGACCCGTCGCGACATGTCATCCCACACGGGGCGCACACCCAGCAGGGCCAGCACCTCGGCGATGTCGTCGCCGGAGGTGCGCATCGCGCTGGTGCCCCACACCGACAGACCCACCGAGGTCGGATGCTCACCGGTCTCGTCGAGATAGCGCCGCACCAGCGACTCGGCCATCGCCTGTCCGGTCTGCCACGCCAGCCGGGACGGGATGGCACGCGGGTCGACGGTGTAGAAGTTGCGGCCGGTGGGCAGCACGTTGACCAGGCCGCGCAGCGGCGACCCCGACGGGCCGGCCTCGACATAGCCGCCGTTCAGGGCATGCAGCAGCACGTCCATCTCGTCGGTGGTACGGGCCAGACGCGGCACCACCTCGGTGGCGGCGAAGGCCAGCACCTGACGGACCACCGGGTCGTCGTGCAGGGCGTCCACGGCGGCGACATCCCAGCCGGCCGCCTCCATCGCGGTGAGGAGGGACCGGGCCTGCTCCTCGTACACGTCCACGGTCGCCGTCGAGGCGTCCTCGGACAGGCCAAGGGCGGCGCGCAGGCCGGGTATCGCGTTGCCCACACCGCCCCACACCTGGGACGCGCGCAGGATCGCGAGCACCAGGTTGACCCGGGCCTCACCGGTGGGCGCCTGGCCGAGCACGTGCAGGCCGTCGCGGATCTGCACGTCCTTGATCTCGCAGAGCCAGCCGTCGATGTGCAGCACGAAGTCGTCGAACTCGTCGTCCTCGGGCCGCTCGTCCAGGCCGAGATCGCGGTGCATCTCCGCGGCCCGCATCAGGGACCAGATCTCGCCGCGGATCGCCGGCAGCTTCGCCGGGTCCATCGCGGCGATGTTGCCGTACTCGTCGAGCAACTGCTCCAGACGGGCGATGTCGCCGTACGTCTCGGCGCGTGCCATCGGCGGGATGAGGTGGTCGATGATGGTGGCGTGGGCCCGGCGCTTGGCCTGGGCGCCCTCGCCGGGGTCGTTGACGAGGAACGGGTAGAAGAGCGGCAGGCTTCCCAGTACCGCGTCGGTGCCGCATTCGGCGGAGAGCGCGGCGTTCTTACCGGGCAGCCACTCCAGCGAGCCGTGCTTTCCGACGTGTACCACCGCGTGCGCGCCGAAGCCGCCGTCGGTCTCCGGGGCCTCCAGCCAGCGGTAGGCGGCCAGGTAGTGGTGGGTCGGAGGCAGGTCGGGGTCGTGGTAGATGGCGACGGGTTTCTCGCCGAAGCCTCGGGGCGGCTGGATGAGCAGCGCCACGTTCCCGGCGACCAGCGTGGCAAGGACGATCTCGCCCGCGTCGTTGACGAACAGGCTGCCGGGCGCCTCACCCCACGCCTCGGCCATCCTCTCGCGCAGTGCGGCAGGGAGATCCGCGGTCCAGCGAGCGTACTTCTCGGCGCTGATCCGTACATGGGCGTCGGTGAGGTGCCCTGAGGTCAGCCATTCCTCGTCCTGGCCGCCCGCCGCGATCATCGCGTGGATCAGCGCGTCGCCGGCCTCGGTGTCGTCGTCGAGGTCGAGGCCCGGCACCGCGCCCGGCGCGCCCAGGTCGTAGCCGGCGTCGCGCAGCCGGCGCAGGAGGCGGATCGTGGAGACCGGGGTGTCGAGGCCGACCGCGTTGCCGATCCGCGAGTGCTTGGTCGGGTACGCCGAGAGGACCAGCGCGACCTTCTTCTCACGGTTGTGCATATGACGCAGGCGTGCGTGGTTGACCGCGATCGCGGCCACACGGCGGCAGCGCTCCGGGTCGGCGACATAGCGAGGCAGACCGTCGGCGTCGATCTCTTTGAAGGAGAACGGGGCGGTAATGATCCGCCCGTCGAACTCCGGGATCGCGATCTGGTTGGCGGAGTCGAGCGGAGTGACGCCGTCATCGCTCGCCTCCCACTCCGCCCGGCCGCTGGTCAGGCAGAGGCCCTGCAGCACCGGGATGTCGAGGGCGGCGATCCGCTCCACGTCCCAGGTCTCGTCCTCACCGCCCGCGCTCACCGACGCGGGGACGCTGCCCCCCGCGGCGAGCACGGTGACGACCAGGGCGTCGAGGGTCTGAAGCGCCTCGAAGAGGTCGTCGGGCGCGCTGCGCAGCGAACCGGCGAAGATCGGCACCCCGACGGCCTCGCCGGTGGCGTCGACGGCGTCGGCCAGGGCGTGGGCGAAGGCCGTGTTGCCGCTGGCCTGGTGGGCTCGGTAGTAGAGGATGCCGATCCGTGACAGGGAGGCGTCGACCGGCGCGGTGCGCTCGGCGAAGCCCCAGGAGGGGATCGCCGTGGGCGGCTCGAAGCCTTCGCCGGTCAGGAGCACCGTGTCCGACAGGAAGGCGTGCAGCTGGGCCAGGTTGACCGGGCCGCCCTCGGCCAGGTAGCGGTGGGCCTCGGCCGCGACCCCGATGGGGACACTGGAGAGCTCCATCAGCTCGGCGTTCGGCTGCTGCTCCCCGCCGATCACGACGACCGGCGTCCCGGCGGCGCGGACCGCCGCCAGCCCCGGCCACAGGTCGTGCGGCGAACCGAGCAGCCGCACGACGACGAGGTCGGCGCCCGCCACGCAGGCCTCAAGGGCGGCATCGCCGTCGCGCGCCGGATTGGCGAGCGCGTACCCGGCCCCGCTGGCCCGCGCGGAGAGCAGATCGGTGTCGGACGTCGACAACAGACAAAGACGTACGGACGCGGCCATGGCCGGGCTCCTCCTCCGGGGTTCTCGCCCCGTATAGCGGTCGGATCGCCCTCGGCCAGTATCTGGCTGCAGACCCTCGCGGGCCTGATCACAGTGGCGGAACCGCCCCGGAATCTCACCGGGTTCCTGCACCGAAGACGTCCTGGCAGCCTACGGGAGAACGCCCACCGCGCGTCATCCGGCCCATCCCGTCCTCCGTGCGGTATCGGAAAGGGACGAGACACGGTTGGTCTCAGGTTCGATCCGTCTTCCTGCTCGACCAAGTCACCGTCGCGACCGCCACTATCTGCCCGCGCTCAGCAATGCCCAGCTGGTCCTGTTCCACCTGGGCATTGTCGACACGCTGCCGAGGATGGGCGGGCCGGTCCCCTTCGAGCAGCTGCCGGCCGAGCTGGCAGAACCGATCCGGACGGCGAAAGCCACCACCGTCGCCGCTCCCGCCTGTGATCGCGCCGTGCAGGTCGGCGACGGCAACGGGATTGCCGTATCGAGGTTGGCGCTGACGGCGTCTCCTGAGCCGGTGTGGATGATCGGCGTGGGGTGCTGATCCTCAGGCTTCGATCAAGATGCGGATCAGACTGGCGGCCAGCAAAGCGCCTCCCACTCCCAGGAGGGCGCCAACAGGGCCTCCCAAGTAGGCGCCGATCACTGCCCAGGCGCCGATGAGGGCGCCGTAGCCCGTGAGGAGGGGCAGTCCGTCCCGGTGCTCGCCAGTTCGTGATACCCGGCCGAGGATCATCTGCTGCTCAGCCAGCGGATGACGTCGTGAGCAACTCGTCGAAGCGTCCGGACCGCGCCTGGTCGACGATGTCCTGGAACTGATCGATGCTCATCTCGACACGCTGACCGAAGTCGTCGGTGATGACGATTCTCCGCTCGGCAGGAGCCTCAGGGTTGACCCACAGCTCAGGGCAGCCACAGCTGCACTGACCACAGAAACGCGCGATGGACCGCATACGCTCTCCACCTTCCGGCAGGACGGCTCTGTGGCCGAGGATGAAGCGGCAGATGGGCCTCGTCAACCGGCCCAATCGGCAGATACACAATCCTTTCGATACAGGTTGGGAGAAGGAAGCTCGGTAGGGCTGCGCCCTTCTCAGCGGGTCGTCGGGCTGGAAGGATAAATGCCGTGTCCGCCCTGGAAAGGGTCTCGTGCCTGGCCCGCGCCGTTGTCTTCGCGACGGTGTGCGTTGTCATGTCCGCGGGCGGTCACGTTCTCGCCGGTGGCGCGGCGGTCACAGCGCCGGCGTTGCTCATCGGTGTCGCCGGGGCGTTCGTCCTGGCTGCCGTGCTCAGCGGACGTGAGCGCGGGCCTGAGGTCATCATCGGGGCGACGGCGGCCGCTCAGATCCTGCTGCATGAACTGTTCGCCACAAGCGCTCCCCCCTCCGCCCTGCAAACGGACCACGTGCATGGGGGCATGCCGGGTGTCGGCATGACCGTGGCGCATCTCGTGCTCGCGGTGGTCAGCGGATGGTGGTTGTACCGCGGCGAGAGCGCGTTCTGGCTCATGGTGCGGCTGTGGGGAATGGCGCCGCTGCCGAAGCTGCGCCGTCTGCTGGTGGGGGCCATCGAGCCGTTGACGGTCCCGGTCCGGGTGGTTTTCCTCGCTGAGCCCGAGACGCGTCGCGGTCCGGAATTCGTCCGGGCGATCCAGTGGCGTGGTCCGCCGGCCTTGCGGCTTCACTGACGACACGGCCTTCATCAGCGGCAGCGTGCGACTGCCGTCTTCCGACGTGCTCGCAGTCATGACCGCACCCTGACGGGTCCCGGTTCAGATGGCTTGTCGTCGTGCCCGGGGGCGCGTCCTGTTCCTGGGTACGGTCCGTCGGCGTTGCTAAAAGTTTCACTGACGCCACCTGCCCTCATCAGAGGACAGCGTGCGACCTGCCGTCTTCCAGCGGTGTTCGCACGCGAACACCGCTGGAACCCGCCGCCTGCTCGGTATACGACTCATCGCGGAGGCACACAGCGGCACGGTCGTGCCGTCCGCCCGGAAGTGATAGCCGGAGTAATGCCTGCTGGAATGACGTTCCGCCTGGTTCGCGCCGCGGCCTTCGCCGTGGTGTGCTGCGGGCTGGGCGCGTTGGCCCACCTGCTCGGGGGCGGGAACGTGACCGCGCCGATGGTGGTGGCGGCCGTGGCCGTGTCCTTCGCCGCAGCCGTGCCGGTGACCGGCCGCGAACGGGGAACGCGGGTCATTCTCTTCCTGCTCGCCGGCGTGCAGCTGGTGCTGCACCTGTTGTTCTCCGTCGCTTCGTCGCTTCCTTCTCTGCCGGTGGCGCCCGGCGGGCACGTGCATTCGGGTCTCGTCCCGGGGTTGGGGATGCTGGTCGCGCACGGGTGGGCGACCGTGATGACGGCGTTGTGGCTGTCTCGGGGTGAGGCGGTGCTCTGGACGCTGGTGCGTCGCCTGAGCGTGCGGCTCCTCCTGTGGTGGTGGGCGCCACCCCGTACGACTTACTGGGCGGTGCTCGTACCCGCCGCCGAACCCGCGCCCCTTCGTCCGGCTCTGCTGGAGCACTCGCTGAGCGGGCGCGGCCCGCCGGCTCTGCTCGCAGGCTGACCTTCCCTTTTCGCTCCACCGGACGGACGAGCTCCGCCCGGCCGTCGTCGTACGCCCCAACGGAGTCCTTTCATGCCCGCACCCGATAGCGCCGTGCCCGCCTCCTTACGTCTGTCCGAGGTGAGCTGCCGGCACGGCGAGCTGCTGGCGGTCGATCGGGTGAGCCTCGAACTCGGCCCCGGTGAGCATCTCGCCATCACCGGCACCAACGGCTCCGGCAAGAGCACCCTGCTGCGCGCCGTACTCGGCCTGCACCGCCACAGGACCGGGATGATCGAGGTCGACGGCCGGCAGGCGCGGCGCGTTCGGCCTGGAAGGTCATCGGACCCAGCGCCCCGCGCTCAGGGACAGGGCCGCCGCCACGCCGAACCCGGCCGTCGTGGTCCAGCCCAGGACGGAGCGGGAAATGCCCGCCTCGGCCAGCAGCCTCGGTCCGAGGGCGCCGATCAGGAACAGCTGCAGCATCGAGAAGGCCATGACCGAGGTGAGCTAAGCCGTCACCTGCCACTGCCCGGTTGGCGCCGATCGGTCCAGTCGCACCTTCATGTCCCTTCGTCTGCTGCGCGTCGTTCTGTCATGACTGCAAGGAGTGATCGTTATGAATACTCGTGTACGTGCCGCCGACGATCGGCGCCTGACCTCGCTCGCCCTGGCCGCGCGCGAGGGCGGCCCGGCCGAGGTGGAGGCTTTCACCAGAGCGGCCTACGCCGACGTGCGCCGCTTCCTCGCCTACCTCACCGATGTCCAATCGGCCGACGACCTGACACAGGAGACGTTCGTGCGGGTCCTGCGCAGTTTGCCCGGGTTCGCCGGCAGGTCGTCGGCCAGGGCCTGGCTGCTGTCGATCGCCCGGCGGGTGGTGGTCGACCGGTTCCGGGCGGCCGGGGCGCGGCCGGTGGTGGCAGATCTCGCGGACTGGCAGGCAGTTGTGGAGCGGTGCCAGCCGCGTGATCTGCCCAGCTTCCAGGACGGTGTGGACCTTGCGGAGCTGCTGGCGGCGGTGCCGTCCGAACGGCGCAGGGCTTTCGTACTCACCCAGGTCGTGGGCTTGCAGTACACCGAAGCCGCCGAACTGCTCGGCTGTCCGGTCGGCACCGTTCGATCGAGAGTGGCGCGGGCCCGGCTCCAGCTGTGCGCGTCCTGGCTCGCCGCCTGACCACCCGGGGCGGGGGACGGAGCATGCGGCTCCGTCCCCCGCCTCAGCCGGTCATGAGCTGTCCGCGTAGCGCGTCGCGGTCGGGCTTGCCCGCCGGAGTGAGGGGGAAGGAGCCGACCACCAGCAGGTGCTCCGGATGCTTGCCCTTGGCCAGCCTGGCTGCCGGCAAGTGGGGGCACAGGTCCGCCGGCTCCGGTGCGGGGCTGCCGGAGCGCCTGAGCGGGCAGACGACTTCGGCGATCCCGCGCGCCACGGGGAACGGCAGCGCGACCGCGCCGAGAGCGGCCAGAGCCAGGGTCACGTTCATGCGAACCTCCACGGTGCGGGAACCATGAGAGCGCCGTGCTCGTCGCGGGTGAGCGCTGCGGCGAAACGGGGGTCAGCGGGCAAGGCGTCCAGGCCGGTCGTGACCGAGGTGGCGCTCAGCCCTTTCCAGCGCAGGAGCGAGACGGCCTCGACGCTGTCCAGGTCGCGGACTTTGTCCCGGTATGCGGTCGTTGCTTCCTCCGCCGCCACCCAGCCGTCGGCGGTGCGGAGCGGCTGTCTGTAGCCGGGCGGCCTGCGATAGGGCGCGCCCCGCGCGGCCCGGCTCAGCGCGGGTTCCGTGAGGAGCTCGGCCGCGCCGAGGAGCGAGGAATCCACCCGGGCGCCGCGTCCCTCGCGCTCACGTAGCAGCAGCCCGGCCAGCACGGCCTCGGTTCCGAGCAGGCCGCCGAGCACGTCCAGCAATGTCATGAGCGAGGGCGCGGCGGGCTCGCCCTCGGGCCGGACAACGTCGCCGACGCCGGTACGTGCCTGGACCATGAAGTCCGTGCCCAGGGGGCGTCCGGCAGCCGCCCGGCCCAGCCGCTGGTGCAGGCGTAGACCAGGCGGGGATTGATCGCGGAAAGGTCGCCGCTGTCCAGGCCGAGACGTTCGGCCGTGCCCGGTGCCCAGTTCTGCACGAACACGTCCGCCCGCGCGACCAGCTCGCCCAGGTCGGCGCGCCCGGCCGGGGACTTGATGTCGATCTCGACCGCTTCCTTGCCCCGGTTGAGCGCGAGCCACCGGGCGGACAACCCGCCGCACGCCGGGGGCATCCCGCGCAGCGGGTCGCCACCCGGCGGCTCGACCCGGATGACCCGCGCGCCGAGCAGGCCCAGCAGATGAGCGGTGAGGGGAGCCTGGATACGCCGGCCCGCCTCCAGGACCGTGAATCCGGCCAGCGGTCGGAACACGTTCGCGGACGGGGGAGCGCCCGGTGACGGTTGCCGGTCCATCGGCCACAACTGCCAAGGCAGCTCGGCGCGCGGCTCGGCGGCCCTTTCCTCCAGGGAGCGGAGCGCGCACACCGAGGCGCCGTGGTCCTTGGCCGCTCGCCGTACCTCGTGCCAGGGAACGGCGGCGGCCCGCTCGTGGAGGCCGGCGGGCAGAGGGGAGCAGGCGGTGGCGTACCGGAACCGGAAGGACCGCCACCCCGCCGACGCCACCCGCGGATCACTGGCGCTTCCGGAGCGATAGCCCTCGCCGACGTCATCAAGCCCTCGGCTGTCGAAGCGATCGGTGAACTGCACGCGATGGGGCTGAGCACGCTGCTGCTCACCGGTGACAATGCCGCCACCGCGCGAGCCGTGGCCGATCAGGTCGGCATCGACGACGCACCCGCGCTGGCCCGCGCCGATCTCGGCCTGGCGGTGGTCGAGGGCACCGATGTCGCTCAGGCCGCCGCCGACCTGATCTTGGTCCGTGACGACCTGAACGTCCTGCCCACCGCCCTCACCTTGGCACGCGCCACCCTGGCCACCATCCGCGGCAACCTCGCCTGGGCATTCGGCTACAACGTCGCCGCCCTGCCGCTGGCCGCCGCCGGCCTGCTGAACCCGCTCATCGCCGGAGCCGCCATGGCCCTGTCCTCGGTGTTCGTGGTCACCAACAGCCTGCGCCTGCGACGCTTCGCACCGGCGGCGGCGCGTGCCGACTTCCTTGCCGGGCATGTGGACGACCTGGAGGCCCACAGCCCTGCGGCAGCTGAACCGGTCCGTCAGTCGAGCTGACTCCCGGGCACGTACGGGTTGCCGAGAAGTGCCGGCCCCTTCCCGGAGCAGTCAGGCGACCTGGAATCCGGCTTCTTCTCCGCCGTCGCCCTGCTCGTCGGCACCTTCGGCACCGCCGCCCTTGCTGCGCACACCGCCGTCAACCAGCTCGTTTACATCGTCTTCCAAGTCTCCGTCGGCCTCTCGCATGCGGCCTCCATGTCTACCTGGCGCTTCCGGAGCTGGTCCTGCGTCCGTTCCTGGACTCCGATGACGCCACCGCGATGAGGATCGCCGCGGGGCTGCTCATGGTCGCGGACGTCATGCAGTTCATCGACTGCGCCCAGAACATCGGCGTGGGGCTGCTGCGCGGCGTCGACGACACGAAGGGTGGCTTTCGCGTCACCCTTGTCGGCTACTGGCTCGTCGGCCTGCCCGCCGCCTTCCTGCTGGCCGTGCCCGTCGGGCTGGACACACTGGGTACGTGGCTCGGACTGTTCACCGGGCTGGCTGCCACGGCGGCGCTCCTGCTCACCCGTTTCCATCGAGCCCTTCAGTCGGCTGCTTGAGCATGATCAATCTGACCTGGTTCTCCGTGTTCAGCAGCGCGGCCACCCGCCACCCTCTGCGGCGGTACAGCCCGAGCGCCGCGCTGGCTCGCGGGTGCGTGGTGAGCCACCACGACGCGCCCGGGGAGGCGGACAGCAAGGGCAGGACGTGCCCGGACAGGTTGAACGCGTAGGTCTTCTCGAGCCCGACCAGCCCGCCGAACTCGCCCTTGTCCCGTGCCTCGGCAGCCGTCGGGGGTGCACCTCGAAGCCGCTGCATGTCATCACCGCTGCCGTGACCTCGGTCGAGTGGCTCGCCGGCAGTTCGAAGAGCCTGCCGCAGCGACGACAGATCAGGTGATGGTGCGGGACTGTGGCCAGTCCGAAGAGAGTTTCGCCGGCGTACTCGATGCTGTGCAGGACACCGTGTTCGGTCAGCACCGCCACGTTCCGATACATGGTGGAGGGATTCACCGAGCCATGGGTCGAAGTCACCAGCTCGTGCAGGCTGATCGCGCTGAGGTGGGTGGCCGCCTCTCGCAGGATAGCCAGGATCAGGAGTCGCGGGACTGTCCTGCGCAGGCCCAGCCGGGGGAGGATCTCCCCGATGTCGTCGCTCATGCGCGGCAGGTGATGAAGACGGTGAGTGCCGTCAGCATGGCACTCGTGACCGGCGACGGAGAAAGCAGCACTGCCACCCCTGTGGCATGAAGGTCCAGGGCTACTCACCACCTTCGCCCAAGTTCCCGGGAACCAGGGCGGGATTTGCGACGACTGGTCGCACGAGCCGCTTCGTGCTCATGGCCCTGGCCAGAAGCTGGCGGACGTTGGCCTGCTGGCCACTTCCACGCGAGAGGGCCCCTCGTCACCATGGGGAACCGCGATTCGACACCGAGAATTTGGAGGCTGCATGCGAGTCGACATCGTCGTCTTCGACGGGGCGGACGACCTCGACGTGGTGGGCCCGTACGAGGTGCTGAGCCTGGCCGCCCGTGCCGGGCAGGGCGTCACGGTGCGGTTGGTTTCCCTGGACGGGCCGCGGACGGTGACCACCGCAGGCGGCTTGCTTCTGCCCGCAGCAGGCTGGGCCCCGCAGGAGGCCGATGTGCTCATCGTGCCCGGGGGCGGCTACGCCAGAAGCGAGACCTCGGGCATCCGGGCGGAGCTGGACTCGGCACGGCTGCCGGCCGCGCTCGCGGCGGCGGCCCGGCCCGGCCTGGTGCTCGCGTCGGTCTGCACGGGCGCGCTGTTGCTGGCCGCGGGCGGACTGCTGACCGGCCGGGCCTGCACCACGCACCATCGGGCGGTCGAAGACCTGGTGGCGGCCGGCGGCCGGCACGTGGACGCCCGGGTGGTGGACGACGGCGACCTGGTGACGGCCGGAGGGATCACCTCGGGCCTGGACCTGGCGATCTGGCTCGTCGAGCGCTATCGCGGCACGGAGGCCGCCGCGCTGGTGCAGAAGGTCCTGGAGTACGAGCGCCGCGAACCGCTGTGGCGTTCTGATGAGCCGGTCGCGTCAGGAGCGGGACGATGATGCGGCGGCTGACGTTCTGCCTGGCCGTCATGCTGCCCCTGGCGGCGGTCGGTTGCGGCGGCGACGTTCGGTTGGCGGCTACCGGTTCGTCCATCGTGGTCAAGGACTGCGCGGGCAAGGACGTCACCTTCAGCGAGCCGCCGGCGAAGGTGGTGACGCTCGACGGGTACGCCGCCCAGACGATGGCCCGGCTCGGCCTGACCGGCAAGATCGCCGCCACCGGCTATCCGGCTCCGTTCACGGCGGACACCTCTCCCTACAAGGAAGAGCTGGCCAAGATCCCGGTCCTGGCCGAACGGGTGCCGGTGACCGAGGTCGTCGCCGGCCAGCGGCCCGACCTGGTCTTGACGGGATTCTCCGCCTTCGGCGGCCCACCAGGAAGCCCGAAGGACACCGATCTGACCACCATGAACGCGAAGGGCCTGGCCGCGTGCATGCCGGGCGACGGCATGGCCATGAGCGGCGGCACCTCCAGCCAGGCCCTGACCGACCTCGAACCCACCTACGACTACATCCGCAAGCTCGGCACCGTGTTCGGCGTCCAGGACCACGCGGACAAGCTCGTCGCCGAGTTGCGGGCCCGTCAGGAGGCCGTCAAGCCGCAGGGACCCAAGCCGCGCGTCATGATCGTGCAGGACAACCCGGTCGCCGGGCAGCCGATCAAAACCTCCGGCAGCGGCACGATCGCGCACGCCGTGCTCACGCTCGCGGGCGGCGAGAACCTCTTCCCCGACGTCCACGCGATGCACGCCGACGTCTCCCCGGAACAGGTGGTCAAACGGGACCCGCAGGCGATCTGGGTGATCACCGACTACACCTTCGCCAAGGTCAAAGGACAGGAACTGGTCGACCAGGTCAAGCTGAACCCGCTGCTGTCCGAGACCACCGCCGTCAAGCAGGGGAAGGTCTTCTCCACGTCGCAGTACCTGGTCTCCTTCCCCGGCCCGCTCAACCTCGACGGCCTGGAACAGCTCGCCGCCGACCTGCACGCGGGCAGCTCATGATCGCGATCGTCCACAAGCTGCCGTGGCGCGTCGCCGCCGTGCCCTACCCGGTTCTGGTCGCGGCGCTCACAGCGGGGCTGGCCTTCTCGGTGGTGGTCGCCACCGGGTTCGGGCCGGTCGCGGTGCCGGCCGGCGAGGTGGCCGGCATCCTCGTCCACCACCTGACCGGAGGCGGCGACAGCGCGGCCACCGCCGATCTCATCGTCTGGCGGATCCGCTTCCCGCGCGTGCTGCTCAGCGCGGTGGCCGGTGCGGGTCTGGCGCTGGCCGGGGCCGTCGTGCAGGGCGTGGTGCGCAATCCGGTCGCCGATCCGTACCTGCTCGGGCTCTCCCACGGGGCCTCCGTCGGTGCCGTGCTGGTGCTGACCACGGGGGCGGCCGTGCTCGGCGCGCTGACCCTGCCGGTCGCCGCGTTCACCGGCGCGACCGTCGCGATCGGCATCGTGCTGGCGATGTCCAGCCGGCAGGGCCGGTTGCTGCCGGTGCGGCTGATCCTCGTCGGCGTCGCCTTCGGACACCTGTTCGCCGGGATCACCTCGTTCGTGCTGGCCCGCACCGACAGCTCCGCCGCCCAGCAGCAGATCATCTTCTGGCTCCTGGGTGGGCTGTCCGGCACGAACTGGGCCACCCTGCCGATCCCGGCGGTCGTGGTCGGCGTGGTGGCCGGGCTGCTGCTCATGCGGGCCCGCCGGCTCAACGCCCTGGTGCTGGGCGAGGAGGCCAGCGCCGCGCTCGGCCTCAACGCCAGCCGGCAGCGCTGGTACCTGCTCATCCTCGTCACGCTGCTGACCGGCACGGTCGTCGCTGTGTCCGGCGGGATCGGCTTCGTGGGCCTGATCGTGCCGCACCTGGCCCGGATGCTGGTCGGTGCCGACCACCGGCGCATGCTGCCCGTCACGGTGGTGCTCGGTGCGCTCTTCCTGCTCTGGGCCGACGTCGCCGCGCGGATCCTCATCTCGCCCGCCGAGTTGCCCATCGGCGTGCTGACCGCCTTTATCGGGGTGCCGTGCTTCGTGCTCGTCATGCGTGCGCGCGGCCTGGCCAGTCAGGAGTCGCCATGAGACTTGACATCGACGCCGTGTCGGTCGCGCTGGGCGGCCGGGACGTGGTGGAGGAGGTGTCGTTGGCCATACCCGCCGGGTCGTTCACCGCGCTCGTCGGCCCCAATGGCAGCGGCAAGTCCACCCTGCTGCGAACCGTCTACCGGGCCCTGCGCCCGCACACCGGTGAGATTCGCCTCGACGGACGTGACCTGTGGTCCATGCCCGCCGCTCACGCGGCGAGGAACGTCGGCGTGCTCATGCAGGAGCAGCACACCGGCTTCGAGTTCACGGTCGCGGAGACGGTCGCGCTGGGCCGCACCCCGCACCTCGGCTTCTTCGACCGGCTGACCGGCGCGGACCGCGCCGCGATCGCCGAGGCGCTGGAACGCACCGGCCTGACCTCGTACGCGGACCGGCGGGTCGGCCGGCTCTCCGGAGGCGAGCGCCAGCGAGTCCTGCTCGCCCGCGCCCTCGCCGGCCGGCCCAGGCTGCTCGTCCTGGACGAGCCCACCAACCACCTGGACGTCCGTCACCAGCTCGACATCCTCGAACTCGTCCGTGACCTGGACATCACCGTGCTCGCCGCCCTGCACAGCCTGGACCTGGCCGCCACGTACGCCGATACCGTCGCCGTCCTGCGAGAAGGGCGGATGGTGACGCACGGCCCGGCCGCCGACGTGCTGACGCCCGCCACGATAGGCGAGGTGTTCGACGTGGACGCCACCGTGCATGACGCGGGAGGAAGGCCGGGATTCGCGCTGCGACCACGCTGCGTGTGCCCGGACCGGCCCTGCCACTGGAGCTGCCGCAACCGCATGGAGACACTGCTGACCGATGCCCGCTGACCCGCACATCGTCGCCGTCCTCGCCCTGGACGGGGTGGTCGGCTTCGACCTGGCGATGCCCTGCCAGGTCTTCGGCACCGCCCGCCTGCCCGACGGCAGCTACCCCTACCAGGTGCGCGTCTGCGGTACCGCGCCATCGGTGAACGCCACCGCCGGCGGCGTCGGCTACTACCGCATCGACGCCCCCAACGGCCTGGACGGCGCCGAAGACGCCGACACCATCGTGGTGCCCGGCGTCACCACCACCCGTCCGGCCCCCGGCGCCGTGCTCGACCTGCTCCGCGAGGCCGCGGCCCGCCAGGCACGCGTCGTGTCCATCTGCACCGGCGCGTTCGTGCTCGCCGAGGCCGGCCTGCTGGCCGGGCGGCAGGCCACGACACACTGGGCGGCCGCGGGCGAGCTGGCCCGCCGCCATCCCGACGTCCGCGTGGACGCCAAGCCGCTCTACATCGGAGACGGACGCCTGTTCACCTCGGCCGGCGTCGCCGCCGGGCTCGACCTGTGCCTGCACCTGGTCCACCGCGACTTCGGCGCGGCGGTGGCCGCGGGCGCCGCCCGTGCCACCGTCATGGCGCCCAGCCGCGACGGTGACCAGGCCCAGTTCATCCCGCAACCGCCGGCCGCCGTCGTGGACGGCAGCCTGGCCGCGACCCTCGCCTGGATGCGCGAGCACGCGGCCGAACCGCTCACCCTCGCCGACATCGCCCGGCAGGCCAACCTGAGCGTCCGCACGCTCTCGCGCCGTTTCCAGGAGCAGACGGGCACCACGCCACTGGCGTGGCTCGCCCGCCAGCGCCTGCTGCTGGCACGGCACCTGCTGGAGACCACCGACCTGCCGATTCCCGCCGTCGCCGATCGCAGTGGCCACGGCTCGCCCAGCGCCCTGCGCGCGCACTTCGATCGCGAGCTGCGGACCAGCCCGCACCGCTACCGGCAGTCCTTCCGGCCACGTGCCTGAAGGACGATCCGATGGGAGGACAACTCGCCGGTGATGTCAGGCTCGCCGGATCACCTCGGCGTCGGATGCCGCCTGGCCGGTCACGCGCATCTGTCCGTTGGTCAGGTCGACGAGGACGCCTGTGATGCCGCAGACGGCGACCTGTCACGTGGTGTCCGCGTACGGCTCGTGCCGCTGCTGGCCTACCTGGCCCGGCCCTTGGACCTGGTGCCGGATGCGGTGCCGCCCGGTGCTTCATCGGTCTGGCACCAGGTGAGCCCGGAGCAGACGGCGGCGCGGTTGCAGTTCCTGGTCGGGTGGGCTCGCCCTCCACAGTTCGGTGACATGCCCGCCCTGTAGCGCGCGTTGAAAGCTTCATGGTCCTTGGCCGACCGGCCGGGTACCCACGGGCATGAAGCGCATCTCTGAGGTGATCATGTGGAGGCCGGGTAGCAATCGATGACGTGCAGGACGGCTTGCCTGGTCTGGCGGTATACGGCGACTGTGTCGCCAGCGGCTGTGGCGACTGCCCCTCGGCGGGTGTGGTTGTGGCTCGCGGATCCCCGCATCAGTCGGCAACGGGGTCGCAGCCATTGCTAAGCTCCGGCCATGAAGCAAACGGGCGATGCGCGGTCTGCGCTCGGCCCTGGTGGCACTCAGCACTACCGTGATCGCGGTCGCCGCCCACCGCGCCGGCCATGGGACGGCCCCGCCCCTGCTGGCCCTGGTCCCCGTGGTCCTGGCGGCCTGGGGCGTCGCCTACGCGCTGGCGGGCCGCAGGGTCTCCCGGCGGGAGTTGCTGGCCCTGCTCGGCGGCGCCCAGTTAGGCATCCATGGCCTCAGCGTCTACCTGGCGGGCCCCGTCCACCACGATCCCGGCGACGCCTCGTTGCCGATGGTCCTCGCCCACGCTGCGGCCACCGTGCTCACCGCGCTGCTGCTGGAGCATGGCGAGCGGATGTGGTGGGGCCTGCTCCGCATGCTCGGCGGCCGGTACCGTACCGTCCGCGCCCGCGACCTACCGCCGCCGGTCCGGCGCCCGGTCCCGGTCGCCTCCCGCGCTGTCCCCACGCTGACCCGGCTTTGCGCCGGACCGGTCGGGACGCGCGCTCCACCGCTCCTCAACCGGATCTGAACCACCACGGGGACGAAAGGCCCCGTTACCCCCGGACCGGACCGAACGGTTCGGTCATGATCTGTATAGAGGAGAACCCCCCATGAGCTTTGCCCTGCGTACCACCATGCGCACTGTCGCCGTCGGCGCGGCCGCCTTCGGGCTGGTCCTGTTCGGCGCCGGCGCGGCGTCGGCGCACGTCACCGTCACCCCCTCCACCACCGCGGCCGGCAGCTACACCGTGCTGACTTTCGGCGTCCCGCACGGCTGCGACGCATCGGCCACCACTTCGATCGCCATCGCGATGCCCGAGGAGATCATCGCGGTCACCCCGACGGTCAACCCGGGCTGGGATGTCGAAAAGAAGATGGAGAAGCTCGACACACCCGTCGACGACGGCCACGGCGGCCAGTACACCGAGCGGGTCGACCAGGTCGTCTACACCGCCAAGACGCCGCTGCCCGATGGCCTGCGCGACACGTTCGAGCTGTCGCTGAAGCTCCCAGAGAAGGAAGGCACGAAGCTCGTTTTCCCGGCGATCCAGAAGTGCGAGAAGGGCGAGACGCCCTGGACCGAGGTCGCCGCGGATGGTGCGGAGGAGCCGGAGCATCCGGCCCCGTTCATCGTGCTGACCGCCGCCGAAGGGGCGGGGCAGGACGCGGCCACGCCCACGCCGGCCGAGACCGCGGCGGCCGCTCCCGCGGCCGACACCTCCCGCGCGGCCGCTGATTCGGCAGAGTCCTCCGGCTCGGGCGTCATCGGCTGGGCCGGTCTGGTGCTGGGCGCGATCGGCGCGGCCGCGGGCGTGACCGCACTGGTGCGCGGCAGGAAGACCTCTTGACCTGTCCGGTCCGCCGCAACACGCTCAGGTGGGCTCGGCCGGTTGCCGCGCCCACCTGGGTGGTCCTGCTCCTGGCCGCCCTCCTGGTCCTCCTGCTGCCGGGCACGGCCTACGCCCATGCCGTGCTGAAGAGCACCGACCCCAAGGACGGCCAGGTCCTCGCTCAGGCGCCGCGCACGGTCACGGCCACCTTCAGCGAGGCGATCACCCTTGCTCCCACGGGGAACGTGCTGCTCGACTCGGCCGGCCGCCCCGTCCCCGCCGAGGTCCGCTCGGTGAACGACACCGTCGTCTACACCCCGGCCTCAACCCTCGCCGAGGGCACCTACATCGTCAGCTGGCGGGTCATCTCCCTCGACACCCACCCGGTCAGCGGCGGGATCAGCTTCTCCGTCGGCGAGCCGAGCGCCAGTTCCGTCGCCGTCCCCGCCCAGGTCGCCGACCGCGAGGTGAACGTGCTCCGGATCGGCGCCGAGGTGCTGCGGTATGGAGGGGTGCTCGGGTTCGCCGGCTTGACCGTCTTCGGCCTGTTCATCGCCGAGCCGAGCGTGCGCAGGTCCGCGGCGTTCGCCCGGAGAGTCGGGCGTGCCCGCGACGCGCTGGCCGCGGCGGCGGTGCTCGGCGCCGTCGCGCTGGTCCCGCTGGTCAAGCTCTGGCAGGACGGCACGGGCGTCGGCGGGTTGTTCTCCGCCTCGCTGTGGCCCGCTGCGCTGTCGGCGGCGCCCGCGGCCGCCGGGGCGCTGCTGGCCGCCGGCGTCGTGATCGCGCTGGTCGCGGTGCGCCGCGACCTGCCGGTCGCCGCCGCGGCCGGGACGGCGTTGGCGCTGGGCTCCCTCGCCATGGTCGGTCACACCCGGGTGTACGGGCCGGGCTGGCTGGTGCTCGCCGCCGATCTGCTGCACGTGGCCACCGCGGCGCTGTGGGTCGGCGGGCTGCTCGGGTTGTGCCTGCTGTTCGTCCCCGACCGCCACCACCGGGTGGCCGAGGTCGCCTCGGCGGTCGGCCGCTTCTCGGCCGCGGCGCTGTGGCTGGTGGCCGGGCTCGGCGCGAGCGCGGTCCTGCTGTGGTGGCGGATCGCCGACAGCGTGGACGGTCTGTGGACGACCGGCTACGGCCGCCTCGTGCTGGTCAAGCTTGTGCTGGTGGTCGCCGTCGTCGGCGTCGCCGCCTGGAACCGGTACCGGTTCGTTCCTTCGGTGCTCTCCGGCACGCGCTCGCAAGCCACCCTGGGCGCGCTGCGCCGTACGGTCGGGATCGAGGCGGCGGGCCTGGCCGTGGTGGTGGCCGTCACCGGCGTGCTGGTCTCGCAGACGCCGCGCGAGGAGACCGGCGCCGCGCCCGCGGCGGCCGCGCCGTCCTCCGCTGCCGGGCCCAAGACGCTCACCGCGGCTGTCGGCGACGGTAAGGCCACCATGGTGATCAGCCCCGGCAAGCGAGGGGTCAACGCGCTCCAGTTGTCCCTGGTGGACAGCAAGGGCGTGCCGCTGGTGCCGCATGAGACGCCGGAGCTGTCGGTGCGGCTGCCCGCATACGAGCTGGGGCCGTTCAAGAAGCCGCTGTCCACGACGGGCAAGGGCACCTACGAGGCGGCGGTCGACTTCCCGCTGGACGGGACGTGGACGGTGACGCTGGTCGTGCGGCTGTCGGAGTTCGAGAGCCCGGTCGTCTCCCAGGAGGTGGTGATCCCGTGAAATCGGGTGTCTCCCGCGCGGCCCGGGCCGCCGGGGTGGTGCTGGCGGCAGCCGTGCTGGTGCTGCTACCGGCCGCCCCGGCGCTGGCGCACGTGCTGCTGGAGTCCGCGCAGCCCAACGGCGACGGGTCGGTCACGCTCACCTTCTCCTTCGACCATGGATGCGACGGCGCGCCGACCGAGGCACTCCTCGTCCGGATGCCGGCCGGGTCCTCGGCGCTGTCGGCCGGTCAGCCGAGCGGCTGGTCCAGCGCGGTGAAGGGGAACACGGTCGAGTGGACGGGCCCGGGCATCGCCGACGGCACCAAGGCGTCCTTCACCGTCAGCGCGCGTTTGTCGGGAAAGGCCGGTGAGCCGCTGATCTTCCCGACCACGCAACGGTGCACCGGCGGCAAGGGGTACGAGTGGATCGGCGCCGATGACGATGCGAAGGAGCCCGCGCCCCGGCTGATCGCCACCGCCGCCGTGCTGGACCCGGACCTCAGCCCGGCTCCGCCCCCGGCCGTGGGCACGGACGGCGCCGACGACGTCCAGGTGGCTGTGGCGCTGGGCGCCTTCACCGCCTTGGCGGCACTGACCGCTCACCTGGCCCGCCGGCGTCTCCCTCGGCCCTGACCCCCGGTCCGAACCTGCCCCATCCGGGTCGTCTGCGGCCGCTCGACGCCCTCACCGGCGTCGAGCGGGTGGCCCGCTACGCGCCTTCAGCGGCACCGGCCAGTTCGGCGCGTCGGCCTCACTGAGCGGCTCGCGGGCGTCCTTGAAGGGGGCGAAGGCGGGCTCATTACGGGTCACTGCGGGAGTGGGGAAGAGCGCCCGGTTCTCGCTGTTGGAGGGGCGGCAGCACCCGCGCCAGACCGCGGAGCTGTATGCGACGGCCGGCTACCTGTGCGCACTGCTGGCGTGGATCAGTTGCGACCTCGGCCAGCTACAGGCCGCCGACACCCACGGCCGCGCCGCATGGTTGTGCGCCGAGCTGACCAGCCACGACGACCTACGGGCTTGGGTGCTGTCCCCCCGCAGCAAGATCGCGTTCTGGGATGGACGGCTCCGCGACGCGATCAACCTGGCCCGGCGAGGAGCAGCTTTCCGTCCCCACGGCACCGCGGGCATCATGCTCGCCTGCCAGGAAGCTGACGCGTGGGCTGCGCTCGGCGCCATCGACGGCGCCCGCGGCGCTCTGGCTCGTGCCGAAGCCGCGCGCGACCAGATGGAAGGAGCGGGCGAAGTCGCCGGGCTGTTCGCCTGCTCCGACTTTCGGCGCGCCGATTACGCCTCGTCGGTGCCGCTGCGCATCAGAAGGCCCGGCGACGCCCGACCGCGCCGTCGCCAACATTCCGCAGCCCCAGGCGTACGGGACGGTCGCGCAGGTGCGCATCGTCCAAGCGACCGCCCACCTCGCGCTTGGACAGCCGGATGGTGCGGAAGCGCCCTGAGTCACCACATGAAGGGGAGGCAATGCATGACCGGCGAGCGGACGGCCGACCATTGGTGGTGGAGGCCGGGGTGGAAGCATGGCCGGCGCTTCCACACCTGGCACCTCACGTTCGACGACGCCGCCGATGTACGTCGGCTGGCTAGGGCCGGGACGGGCTCGCCAAGGTCGACGGGCTGGATCTCGTACCCGATCAATGGCTGCACCTGACCATGCAAGGCCTCGGGTTCGTCGATGAGGTCGAGGAGGCCCACGTGCGGGCGATCGTCGAAGCCGCCCAGATCAGCCTGACTCACGTCGAGCCGTTCGCGTTGACGCTGGACCGGCCCAGGATCACCCCTGAGGCGATCCGTTGGGAAGCCCAGCCGCCGCAGCCGGTGGCCGCGGTACGCGACAGGATCCGCGCCGCCAAAGCGGAGTGCAAGCCGTCCCTGCGACCACGTGGGTGCGGAGCGTGGAGTTGATCGTGCTCGGCCGAGACCGGCAGATGTACGAGTGGGATACGTACGCAACCGTCACGCTCTCCAGCGTCGGATAGATCAACTCTCGGCCACGATCCGCGGCAGGCGACGGGGACCATCAGTCTCCACCTGGAGCGCCCTCTCAATGCTGGACCCGTTGACCCGCCACTCGCTCAGGTGGCGCTCACACGTGCGTACATTTGAGCTTTTACCAGACTGAATGGCGTGCTGACCTAAGCGGCGGCGGACCATCCGGCCCGCGCGGGTGAGGGGATGTCAGGACCTGTCAGGCAGCGGTGTTGACCTGGTTGTGATGTGGTTGTCGCCTGGTCATGATCCTCTCGTGGATTTGCGCAGTAATATCCACAATGGTCTGATTTGATCAGGAATCACTGCTACCACATCGCCGATCGCCTTCACGTGGTGAATGGGGGACTCCTGTGCGGTTCGCCATCTTGGGCCGGCTCCAGGTCGAGCGCGGGGACGAGTCGGTCGAGATCACGCGTACCAGGCGATCGCTGCTGGCGGCACTGTTGCTGGCCGCCTCCGACGGGATCGCCGCTGAGACGCTGATGCAGGCGGTCTGGGGTGATACTCACGGCCGAGAGAACTCACTGAAAACCGCCTTGTCGCAGCTTCGTCAACTGCTCCCGGGGCGCATTCCGTCCGCACGCAACCATGGGTACCGCATCGTGCTGCGCCCGGAAGACAGTTTCGACCTGACGGAATTCCGGCGGCTGGTCGAGGAGGCCCGAATCCAGATATCAACCGGTGATCAACATGCCGCAGTTGCCTCATTACGAAGGGCATTGGATTTATGGGGCGATCCTCCCTTGGCCGACGTACCTGAGGACCCCCTCCGATTGGCGACATGGCGGCAAGAACTGCTGTGGGAGCGCAAGGTCGCGCAGCAGGATCTCCTGAAGGCCCGATTGAACACGGGCGAGCACCATAAGCTCCTCGGCGATCTCCGCCGGGAGCTGGCCGACGATCCGCTGTCGGAGATACTCAACGCGTTGCTGATGACCGCTCTGTACCGGGCGGGCTATCGGGTGGAGGCGCTGCGGCACTACGACACCCTCGCGACGCTGCTGGCCCAGGACACCGGCGCGGACCCCGGGTCGAAGCTGCGCCGGTTACGCGACGAGATCGCCGCGGACACCCTCGGTCCTCGGATCCTGGACGACGACGAACCGGCCGCCCCCACCATCGCCTGGGGAGCCGGAGGACTACCTCCGGCTCAGCTTCCACCGGCCGTCAGCGATTTCACCGGCCGCGCGGCGGAGGTGGAAGAGCTGTCGCGCTATCTGCATACCGCCGGAGAGCCCGGCCGTGTGCCCATCGCCTCCATCAGCGCCCCCCGGGGGTGGGCAAGTCGGCGCTGGCGCATCAGGTGGCGCACCTGCTGCGGCCGAACTCATCCGAGGTGTAGTTCGAGCCGCGATCGGCGTGGAAGATGGCGTCCGGCTGGAGCAGGCCTGTGGCAGCCGCCATCCGGATCGCGTCCTTGATCAGATCGGTGCGGTAGTGGTCGGCCATCGCCCAGCCGAGAACCGCTTGAAGGCCACGGCCGGTCATCGCCGCTGATCTGGGCTCGCTGCCGGCGGGCAGGGCGCGGTCAGCGACAGTGAGCATGCGATGGACGCGTACGTCGAGGTGGAGATGATCACGAGACGAAGCATTCGTGCTGTGGTCGTGGAGGCGGGTTTCGCCGGGTTGGCCGCGGCGCGAACGTTGGCCAAGGCGGGTGCGCTGGTCACGCTGATCGACCACAACCCGGACCCGACCTTTCAACCTCTGCTCTACCCGATGGCTACGGCGGTGATAGGCATGTCCGACGTGCCATACCCAGCGGATGTGCAGAGTTTTTACGAGGTCGGCGCCGTGTGTGGCTGCGGCTGCATTCGGGAAGACGAGCTACGACCATGTCGCTGCTTACCTGGATCTAGAGGTGATCCTGCATCTCCGGCGGCGCTGGCCTGCGGTGCCCGCCCGGGTAATGCGGACAAGCCCTGGCCCGAGGCGGGAATCACGCGTCCCGCTCGTCCCGCCAGCCGCCGGGTTCGGGATGGTAGCCGTAAGCGGCGGCCCGCACTGTGTCCTCGTCCTCCAGCCCGGAGCCGATCGTGCCGCCGACGGTGGCCAGCGAGCTGATGATCCAGGCCAGGTTCAGATAGTCGGTGAGATCGACCGGCCGCTGCAGGTTCTGTTCCAGCACGGAGGTGTCGATCAGCAGCGCTGCGGCGAGTGTCGTTCCGGCGAACAGCACCAGATAGGACACCGCGGCGGCCAGGGTGAGGGTGAGGATTGTGCCCAGGTTGAACAGCCGGGCCAGCTCAGCCGGTGTCTCCCCGGTCTGGTTTCTCCCACAGGTCGTGCGCGATGATCAGCCAGGTCACCAGCGCGGTCAGTCCGAGAAGCATGATCACGGTGAGTCGGAGTCCGTCGAGCGCGTCACCCATCTCCCAGATGGTGTTGGTGGTGAGCGCGAACGCGGCCGTGGCGAAGGCGCCGGCCAGGAGTTTGGACAGGCCCAGCAGGGCGCGTCCCGGGCGGTTGGCCCGGATCATTCCGGTCAGCAGCCGCACCCGGCCGGCCAGCCGCGAGGCGACGTAGCCCAGTTCCCCGGCATCGGCCTGGCCGACCACTCGGTGAATGGCGGCGACCTGGCCGGCCAGTTCGGCTGGTGCCCGGCCGGTCGGCGGTACCCGTTCCTCGGAAGTGTCAGTGAGCAGCCGGCTCACGAGACCCGGGACGGCGGCGCGGAGCGCTCGCAGCTGGCGCAGCCCCAGCGCGGGCAAGGACACCGCCGCGACCCGGCGCCGGGCGGACGTATGCGCCACCAGCGGCACCCGCTTGGTGTGCAGCGGCAGGTCGGTCAGGCAGATCGCGACGTCCCACCGGGCGTCGGCGCGCCGGCGGGCGAGATCGTCGAGCAGCGCCTCGACGCCGCCGTCGCGGCGCGGCGCCACTTCACCCCAGCCTGCCCGGACGGTCCACCGCACCTGCTGGTCCACCTGCTCGGCGAGCCGGTCGGCCAACTCGGCGGCGAGCCGCGCGACCACCTGCGCCGGATAGTCCGGCGGGGTCGCCACGAGTCCGACGACGATCTCCGGCCGATGCTCACTGATGGCCATGAGCGCTCCTCGCCGGTAGCCGGGTGGATTCCGGGACCGAATACCCACAGTCGCGCGGCACATGCGTCGTGTATCGGGTGATGAAGATCTGGACGCGGCAGGTGAGGGGCAGGTGTCCACAGCGGGCACCGAGTCGCCGCTGAGACGTTGATCCGGCGATGCTTGTCGAGGGAAGGGCACCGCGAGATGGCGGCCCATGGCGCGCACGCTTGGCCACCGCATCGTCGGGCTTGTGGTTGTTTCATGCTGAGCGCTTGGTGGGGACCCGTTGGTCGGTGGGCAAGGTGTAGCGCCGGGTGGGGTCGAGCCGGGCGACGACGCTGTCGACGCCGGTGCGGAGCGAAGGAGTGGCCAGGGTGTGCCGGAGGATGTGGACGGGCAGGGCGAGGCCGCCCGCTTGTGTAACAGCAGTCGCCGACGGCTTGGTCACGGGCGAGGGGGCCGTCGTTCGACGGCGCGCAGGTAGCGCTTCTGCTGGCGGGCGTCCAGGATGCGGGGCGCGAAGCTCGGGGATGTCGTCGCGGCGGGGCCGAGCCCGAGTTGGGTGACGACGTGTTCCGGAACGGTGAGGCAGGCGTTGACGGTGTCGGTGGTGCGAGAGCGCGGCGGGTTTCGCCGTCCAGCGGCCCCGTGCCAGGGCCGCGCTGTAGGCGGCGTGGACCGCGGGCGGCGGGCAGGCCGAGCTGTTGCGCGTGCCCTGGGGCGACTTCAACTGCCTGCGGCTGGGCGGGGACGCCGAGCAGCGCCAGACCGGCTAGGCGCGCGACCATGACCTCGAAGACGCCGGCACCTTCACGATGGACCGGCTGGTCGGCGAGGTGTCGGTCGACGAGGCGCTGCTCCTGCCGGGCGGGTCGGTGAACCCGGACAAGTTGCGGATGGAACCCCCTGCGGTGCGGTTCGTCCGGGACTTCGTCCAGTCGGGCAAGCCGGTCGCGTCGATCTGCCACGGCCCGTGGAACTTCGTCGAGGCCGACGCCGCGCGGGGCCGCCGGCTGACCTCGTGGCCGAGCGTGCGCACCGACCTGCGCAACGCCGGGGCCGAGGTGGTCGACGAGCCGGTCGACACCGACGGCAACATCACCACGAGCCGGTCGCCCGACGACCTGCCGGCCTTTTGCGAGCGCATCGTGCAGGAGTTCGCCAGGGGCCCGCAGGCCACCGCCGCTGAACGTCGGGCGTGACCTCGTCGCTCACGAACGTGCGTCCGTCGCTGTCCGCGCTGGCACTGCTTTCGGAATGAGACCTGGTTGGGGGCGGGTGCCCGCGTGCCCGCTGCGAGGCCGGCCCAGGTCCAGGCGCTTGAGGATACGCCACACGCCCGACTTGCTGACGGTGGCGTCGTGGTACCGCTTCAGGTACAGCGCGACCACGATCTTCACGCGGCGATCTCGGCGATCTCGACGTCGGTGGCGTTCGGGCTCGTCCTGGGCCGCTTGGAGCGCGTCCGCAGGCCGTCGATGCCCTCGGCTCGGCAGCGCCGGTACCAGATGGAGTAGACCTGCCGGTTGATGCCGACGTACCGGCATGACATGGCGACGTTGCCGGTGACCTCCCTGCATGTCGGGTGACTGCCAGGCGCCGCTTGGCCTCTTGATCGAGCGGCGGGCTGGGCTCATGGGACCTGGGCCGGAGGCAGGGCCTCTGGCGTCGTCCAGCCCGTCGTGGACGACCATCCAGACGACCTGCGCCTTTAATGCCTGAATCCGCTGGTGTCATTCGTTTTGTCAGGGGCAAGGGGCGGTGGACGCGGGGCGTCACCAAACCGGGGGCCGCCCGCACATACCACCAGAACCTGCGTTAGGACGCATGATGACCGACAAACTCGCCCGTGCGCTCGGGTGGACCAGCCTCGCGCTGGGCGCGGCGCAACTGGCGGCACCACGGGCCGTGACCCGCCTGTGCGGCGTCGACGACGCGTCAGGGGCCACGACCGTCGCCAGGCTCGTCGGCGGGCGCGAGCTCCTGCACGCCGCGCTGCTACTCGGCGCCAAGAACCCTGCCCGGTGGGCGTGGACCAGGGTCGCCGGCGACACAATGGACCTCGGCGTCCTGGGCAGGGCCGCCGCCGGCCGCACCGGCGCCCGGCGCACCCGCGCGCTGGCCGCGCTCGGCGCCGTCGCCGGGCTCACCGCCCTCGACGCCGCCTGCGCCCGGGGCGGCACTGCCAAGACCAAGGGTCCGCTGCAGGTGCGCGCCTCCATCACCATCAACAAGCCGCGCGAGGACGTCTACCGCTTCTGGCGGGAGCTGGAGAACCTGCCCTCGTTCATGGTCCACCTGGACTCGGTGCGCACCATCAATCAGCGCTGCTCCCGCTGGAAGGTCAAGGGCCCGATCGTCGACCTGGAGTGGGAGGCCGAGATCATCGACGAGCGGGCCGGCGACCTGATCGCCTGGCGCTCGGTGCCCGGCACCGGCATCTCCACCGCCGGCCTGGTCAGCTTCACCGACGGCCCCGGTGGGCGGGGCACCGTCGTGGACGTCTCGCTGGAGTACGGCGCGCCCGGCCGCCGGCTCGCCGCCGTCGCCCGTATGTTCGGCGAGCACCCCGAGCAGCAGGTCCGCGACGACCTGCGTCGCTTCAAGCAGGTCATGGAGACCGGCGAGGTGGTCCGCTCCGAGGGCAGCCCCGAGGGCCACCGCGCCCGGCGCCAGCTCCATCAGCGTCCCGCACAGCCGATCGGAGGACGGGCATGAAGGCCAACGTGTGGGCGGGCCGCAACCGCCTGGAGATCCAAGACGTTCCGGACCCGCAGATCCTCAACGCGCGTGACGCGATCGTCCGCGTCTCATCGACCGCGATCTGCGGCTCCGACCTGCACCTCGTGGACGGCTACATCCCGACCGTCAAGAAGGGCGACGTGCTCGGCCACGAGTTCATGGGCGAGGTCGTCGAGGTCGGCCCCGGCGTGCACAACCTGCACACCGGGGACCGCGTCGTGGTGCCGTTCCCGATCGCCTGCGGCGCCTGCTTCGCCTGCGAGGCCGAGCTGTACTCGGTGTGCGAGAACTCCAACCCTAACGCGGGCATGGCCGAGAAGCTGATGGGCCACGCGCCCGCCGGTATCTTCGGCTACTCCCACATGCTGGGCGGCTTCGCCGGCGGGCAGGCCGAGTACGTGCGCGTGCCGTTCGCCGACGTCGGCCCCATCAAGGTCGAGGACGACCTGCCAGACGAGAAGGTGCTGTTCCTGTCGGACATCTTTCCGACGGGCTTCATGGGTGCGGAGATGTGCGACATCAAGCCGGGCCAGACCATCGCGATCTGGGGCGCGGGCCCGGTCGGGCAGTTCGCCGCGGCCAGCGCGTTCCTGCTCGGCGCGGACCGGGTCATCGTCATCGACCGCTTCCCGTACCGGCTGCGGCGGGTCCAGCGCACCGGCGCCGAAGTCCTCAACTACGAGGAGGTGAACGTGCTGGAGGCGCTGCGCGACATGACCGGCGGGCGCGGCCCCGACGCCTGCATCGACGCCGTCGGCATGGAGGCCCACCACCCGACTCCGGCCATGTACGCCTATGACCGCACCAAGCAGGCCGCCCGGATGGAGACCGAGCGCCCCTACGTGCTGCGCGAGGCCATCATGGCCTGCCGCAACGGCGGCGTGGTCTCCGTCATCGGCGTCTACGGCGGGTTCGTCGACAAGTTCCCGATGGGCACTGTCATGAACCGTTCGCTGACCATCCGCACCGGCCAGTGCCACGTGCAGCGCTACACCGAGCCGCTACTGCAGCGGATCCGCGCGGGCGAGATCGACCCGAGCTTCGTCATCTCGCACCGCATGCCGCTCAGCGAGGCGCCGCGCGGGTTCGAGCTGTTCAAGAACAAGCAGGACGAGTGCAACAAGGTGGTTCTCACTCCGTAAGCCTGCCTTCGCGGCCAGAGCCGCCGTCGGCGGGGTTGTGGCGGCGGTGCCACAGAGGCATCTCCAGGGTGTCCAGTGCCAGGTCGGTGCGTAGATGAGTAGCCAACTGCCAGCCGACCACCCTGCGCGAGTGCACATCGATGACGAAGGCTGCGTACACCCAGCCTCTCCAGGTGCGGATGTAGGTCAGGTCCGCCACCCATAACCGGTTCGGCGCCGGCGCGTGGAAGTCACGTGCGACCAGATCATCGGGCCGGTGTGTGTCTGGGCCGGGCTGGGTGGTGCGGGTGGTCTTGCCGCGCACAAGGCCCTGTAAGCCCAGTTCGCGCATCAGCCGACGAAGCGGTGCAGCCATTCGTTCTTGATCGCGGCGAAGAACGACTCGGCCATCGCGTTGTGCGGGTACCTGAGCTGGGCAGATGATGGACGGCACCGCACCGGACCGGGAGATTCACGCGTGCCAAACCGAGGGTATGGGCCACCCTGACCACGGTCGCAACACACCCAGCACGATCCCAGGTACAGCTCATGAACAATCCAACGGACAGATCAGGTGCGCCCGGACCTCCATCTCCGGCCGAGGCCGTGGCACACGAGGTCGCCCACAAGCCGGGCAACAGCAGGCTGCTGGCCATGCTGGTCGCTGCCGAGCACGGGATCCTCTATCTGGTGTCGTTCGCGCTGCTGGCTCTGGGCGTCGGCATTCTCGCCCTGATGACCCTCACGGTCGTTCAAGGAGATGCGTCTGGGGCTGAGAAAATCATCGTCATCCTGGAAGAGCTGCTTCTCGTGCTGATCGTGCTGGAGATCTTCGTGACGGTGCAGACCCACCTCGCGGGCGGCCGCCTGCATCTGGAACCGTTCATCATTGTCGGCATCATCGCGATCATCCGGCACATCCTGTCGGTGGTCGTCCGGCTGACTATCCCTGTGAACCCGGCAGAGAGCCGCCAGCAGCTCACAGAGCTTGTCATCTACACGGCGAGCGCCTTCATGCTGGTCGCGGCGCTGGCGCTGGCACGATGGTCGCAGCGGTGGCCCACCCGTCCGCCGTCGGGCGCGCGCCGCGACTCCAGCGCTTCCGGATGAGGACTGACCGATCCTCGCCGTCAGTCCTCCTCCTTCCGTACCTGGTCCGGCCGCTTGTCCGGGCGCAGCCCGCGCCAGCTCGGATGCCGCAGACGGCCGTCTGCAGTCCACTCCGTGTACTGCACCTCGCCCACCAGGACGGGAGCGACCCATCGCGCGTCGCGCTCGTGCGGGCGCGGCAGCTCCTCGTCGAACGGGCTGTCCGGCCGCTCGTACCGCGCCAGTCGGGCCGCGAGATCCCGCAGCATATCGTCTGTGAAGCCCGTGCCTACATTCCCCACGTAGATCAGCCGTCCCGAGTCGTCGTACACGCCCAGGAGCAGCGATCCGATCATGTCGGCGCGTCTGCCCTCGCCTGGTCTCCACCCTCCCACGATCACCTCCTGGGTGCGGAAGTTCTTCACCTTCACCCAGTGGCGGCTGCGCCGTCCCGGCTCGTAAGTCGATGCCAGCCGCTTGGCGACCACGCCTTCCAGCAGGCGTTCGCGGCTCCGCCGGAACGCCGCGGCCCCGTCGCCGACGCTGTGGGGCGGGACGCTCCAGCGTTCTCCTGCCGCCACGGTCGTTGAAAGCAGTTCTCTGCGTTCCGCGTACGGCAGGTCGATGGTGGAGAAGTCGTCCACGTGCAGGACATCGAAGATCAGATAGGAGACCGGCGTCGACCGAGCCAATGCCGCGACTCTACTCGGATCCCGCTGGTGGATACGCGGTTGTAGCGCGGTGAAGCTCGGCACGCCCCGGTGGTCGAGCGCGACGATCTCCCCGTCGAGCACCGCGCGGCCGCGTACGGCGGTCGGGAGCGGTCCGAACTCCGGATAGGCGGCCGTGATGTCGAGGCCGTTGCGTGAGAACAGCCGGAGTGCGGCGCCGTCCACGTAGCCGAGCGTCCGTGCACCGTCCCACTTCATCTCGTAGCCGAACAGCCGGTCCTCGGCCGGCGGCGGCAGCCGCCCAAGCCGCGCCAGCATCGGCGAGTACTCCGGAAGGTCCCCCATGAGGAGGTCATACCCAAGTGCGGAACGCGCTCCTGTGACATCGTGGTTCAGACGAGGGCTCACTGGGAGCGCCCCGAACGACGGCTCCTCTCCTAGCGGCGGTTGTCGACCTCGGTCGTGTCGGGGGTTGTGGTGGACATGGCTGTCGGGATCGCGGGTGCCGCCGACTTGTCCGTACCGGTCTCTTGGATCGTCGCCTAGAGCCTCGTCCTGACCTGGGTATGGCGCATCGGCTTGCGGCAGGATCAGTGCATCGCTGAGGAGGAGGACCGTACGCACTTCACGGCCACGGGGTCCTGACCGTCGTGCATCGACTGTGGGAGCGGGTGCCCGGCCATGGGAGCAGGCAGGAGGCACGCGAACATGCGGCACTGTTCAACCTCCCCACCGTTCACAGTGGTCATGGGCATGTTCACCTCCTACGCGGCCCAGTTCGCGATCGTGTTGCTCGCCTCCCTCGCCCTCACCACCGGGAGCGTGCTGGACCATGCCGTCGGCCTGGCCGACTACCTGCAGCTGTTGTGGATGGCGGCTTCGATGGCTCTAACGGCAGGCGCGCTTGGAGCGGTCTTGGAGAACGACACGGTTGCGCGAAGCCGGGTGGTGCAGGGCGGCGCGGAAGCGGCCCGGTCCCCACGTGCGGCCGTGGACGCGCTTGGCGAGGGTGTCGCGATCCGCAGGGCCGTGCGTGATGCTCCAGCGCGTGAGCCACCTCGTCGATCTCCCGATCGAGGGTTTCCTCGGCGATGGCGGCGTACCGGCTGGCCGTCCCACTGATGCCGATCGCGCCTGGCGAGTACAGCCTGGTCCCGGGACCTGGGCGAAAGCGTCGGGCTCCTGCGCTCTCCAACGTCCTTCGGCGTTCGCTGCGCAGGCGGGCCCGCTCCCTGCGCTCCGCCGCCTCGCGCCTGCCCTCGATGCTCAGGCCATACTCGTGCTCGGCCCGGAGGTGGCCATGGCTGCCGCTCCGATGAAGAACCCGATCGCAGCGCCAAACGGTACGCCTCCGCCGAGGATGCCCGCCGCTACGCCGAGGCCTTCGATAAAGAGGACCGAGACGATCTCGGCAGGCGAACTCCTCTGGTGGGACTCCTCCCGCTCCGGCTCATCCGCGCCCTGCGCCGACGGCAAAGACCTGACCGCTAGGGCAGCACCGAAGCCAGGTCCTTCGGCATGCTGGATTTCACGTCCTCCCACTCGCCGTCGGAAATGTGCTTCCTGAGCGCCTGCAACACCGTCTTGACGAGATCTTCCGTACTCTCCTGGACTTCGAAGTCCACCCCGCTTGACACACGGTCGAGGAACTTCTCGCGGTTGAGCTTCACCGGAACCGCGCCCGGGCGCCAGCCGTCGTAATAGAGACCGCGGATCAGCAGCGGCAACTGGGCGGCGAGGTGCGCGCTCTCCTCGACGGACAGCCGGTCGCGCAGCGCGTGAAGCACCGCCCGGAGGGCGGCGTAGGATCGGTTCCGGTGCTCAGCAGACCAACCGTGCGCCTCTTCGATCTCCCGCAGGACCCGGTTCGTCTTGTCCACCGTCCGGTTGAACGGCGCATAACCGGTCTCCGCCATCTCGTCCACCCCTTCGCGTTCTCTTGCGGCACTACAACCCTGGCTCCAGCCGCCCCCGAACCACATCCCCAGGACATGTAGTGCACCGAGGACAAAAGATCTCGACAGGCATGGGATTCGCTGCTCCGGCGCCGGAAAGTGCTCGATTGGGGGGGGACGAGATGCGGGGACGCGATCGGGAATGGAGCCAGGTCGAGGGGCTATTTCGTACGCTGGAACAAGGCGGGACCGGCACGCTACTCGTAGACGGTGAACCCGGGGTGGGCAAGAGCAGGCTGCTGAACGAAGCCGCCGATGCCGCTCCCCACCACGGCATCGGCGTGATCCGCGGCAGCGTGGAGGAGCTCGGCGAACTCGTTTCGTGCGGCTTCTTGCTGGAAGCCCTCGACCTCCCGTTCGAGGCAGAGTCCATCGGCTCACCGGCGCACCTGCTGGACCGCCTGACGAAGGGCTTCCTAGAGCGGGCCGGAGCGCCGGTGCTGGCCGTGTTCGACGACCTGCACCGGGCCGAACCTGCGACGCTGCGGACCGTCCGTCTCCTACACGACCGGCTGACGACCCAGCCCGTCGGCTGGCTGCTGAGCGGCTCGACCGCCGGGAACGACGCCCGGGCCGCCTGCTTGTTCGGCCTCCTGGAGCGGAACGGCGCCGCGCGGGTGACGCTCGCGCCGCTCTCGCCGGAAGCCGTCGCGGAGCTGGCAGCGGACATGCTCGGGAGGCCGCCCGATCCGACGACGCGTGCGCTGGTGGCCGGTGCCGGGGGCAATCCTCTGCTGATCACCGAGTTGCTTGCCGGCCTGCGCGTCGAAGGCCGCCTCGACGCGTCCTGTGGTGCCATGTCACGTGCCCATTTGCCCGCCCGGCTGCGAACGGTGGTGCGACGCTGGACCGATGCCCTGGGCGGGGAGGCCAGAAGCCTGGTGGAGACGGTCGCCGTGCTCGGTGGGCCGCTACCGATCGAGCAGGCCGCGTCGCTGCTCGGCACCACACCGGCCGGCTTGCTCTCCGCCATCGAGGAAGCCACGGCGGCGGGCATTCTCGACGTCACGGGGCGTGGGCTCGCCTTCCGCTACGAGCTGATCGGGACCGCTACCGCCACATGGGTTCCTCCGCCAATACGGGATGCACTGCTGAGCCAGTCCGGCGCTCTCACAGACCTCGAACCGGCGGGCACCCCTTTCACCGCTTCGGCCGCTGCCGTCCACGCGGCGGTCGCCGATGGGCGGCTGGAGGAGGCCGAGAACATGGTCCAGGAACGTCTCGCCGGCAATCGCTCCGCACAGAACGTGGCGGAACTACGATGCCTGCTCTCGGACATCATGTACCGGACCGGCAGGGGCGACGAGGCGATCCACGAGGCCGACAGCGTGCTGGCCCTCCCGGCCCGCTGGCATCACGTGCGTGACCGCGCGGTCGTCGTGAGGCTGTACGCCATGACACGCCTGCAAGACGAGTACGTACGGGCGTACGCGGATGAGATCATCGACGGCGAATCCGGGCACGGTCCAACCGTCATGGTGGCCGCGCTGACCGCCCTCGCCACGATCGAGCGGGACGAGGGCAGGCTCTCCAACGCCGTTGCACTGGCCGAGGACGCCTGGCGGCTGGCCAGCGAGGACCGGCCGGACGAACGCCGCTACGAGGCCTGTCTCACCATCGCGGCGATGCTCATCGATGTGCGCCGCCTCGACGAGGCGCGGGCAATGCTCCAGCAGGCACGCACGGACATGCTCGCTCATGACCATCTGGCCTGGGCAGCGGACGTCGCGGCATTGGAGGCTCGCGCCGAGTTCGCCGCGGGCCGGTTCGACGGTGCGATCACCGAAGGGAGGAGAGCCCTGAGCCTCGCCGCCGTTCACAACATCCCGCTGGCAGCCGAGGTGGCCAGCGGCATGCTCGCCGCCGTCGCTCTCCGACGGGGCGACCTGCGAGAAGCGACGCGACGTGTCGCGGCCCCCGCTGAGGGATCGAGCGAAGCGCGTGCGCGGCACGCGCTGCTGGCAGCCCAGGTCACCGAGGCGCGCGACGGCCCTCGGAGCGCGATGACCTTGCTCACGAGTCTCTGCGGCCCGCTGCGGCAGCCGTCTTCGCTGCTCGCCATGGATCCGACGGTGAGCGCGTGGATGGTCCGGGTCGCCATGGGCGCGGGAGACCGTGCGACGGCCGAGTCCATCGTCACCATGGCGGAGTCCCTCAGCCAAGCCAGCTTGGGATTTCCGATGTTGGCCGCGTCCGCCGCGCACGCCCGGGGCCTGCTCGACGGCGATCGCGAGGCCCTCACCCTCGCTGCCGAGCAGATCGAGGACATATGGGCGCGGGCCTCGGCCGAGGAGGATCTTGGCGTGCTGCTGAAGGCCGTCGGGGAGCAGCAGGAGGCGATCACCAGTTTGGATCGAGCCTTGGCGATCTACCATGACATCGGGTCCACCAGGGATGCGGCACGCATCCGCCGGAAGCTGCGCGGCATGGGAGTGCGCCGCCGCCACTGGCGCAACACTCCGCGGCCCGCTTCCGGCTGGGACAGCCTCACGGAAACCGAGGATGCCGTCGCCCTGCTCGCCGTCGACGGACATACCAACCGGCAGATCGCCGAGCAGATGTTCCTCAGCGTCCATACAGTCGCGTTCCATCTGCGGCACGTCTACCGCAAGCTGAACATCGGCTCCCGCGTCGAGCTCACACGCCTCGCGGTGGCGCAGGAACGGGTCGACCCCGACCGGTCGCACGATGAGAGCGACAACTGAGCCACCGAAACTACACGAGTTGGGGATGTGACCGCCCAGCGCGCCGACAAGAGTCAGAACTGTAAATACCGAACCCGTACCTCCATCCCAGGAGGGGGGACCGATGGCACTGCTGGCAATGCGCCGCAGGGGCGGCGAGACATACCCGATGCGCGAGTTCGAGGACGTCTACGACCGGCTGGGGCAGCTGATGAATGCAGCCCTGGGAGAGTTCGCCGAAGAGAGGCCCACAGGCGTGTGGACTCCCACGGCCGACATCTCGGAGACCGAGGACTCGTATGTCGTGGAGGTCGACGTCCCCGGCGTGAAGAAGGACGAGATAGACGTTCAGCTCTCCGAGCGCGAACTGATCGTCACCGGGCAGATCGAGGAGCACGAGAGTCAGCGGCGGCACCGCAAGACGCGCAGGACCGGCAGGTTTGAGCTGCGCGCGCTGCTCCCGGGGGAGGTCGACGCCGAACGGGTCGAGGCGCGCCTGTCCGACGGCGTGCTCACCATCACCATTCCGAAGGCGGCGGCTGCCAAGCCCCGGCACATCGAGGTGACCGCCTGAGGCGGGGAAAGGAGCAGCCGTGACCGTCGCGCCGACCGGTTCCATCACGGCCAACAGGGAACGGCTCGCCACTTACCACACGTACCAGGAGGCGCAGAAGACAGTCGACTACCTGTCGGATCACGGCTTCCCCGTGCATGGGACATTGATCGTGGGCGTGGGGCTGCGCTCGGTGGAGCACGTCGTCGCACGGATGACGTACCTCCGCGCGGCCGGCTGGGGCGCGCTGAGCGGAGCCTGGTTCGGCCTCCTCATCGGCCTGTTCTTCGGGATCTTCGCGACTACGGCCGCGTCCATGGTCGCCCTGGTCCTGTGGGGACTGCTGGGCGGCGCGGTCGCCGGGGCGATCTTCGGCCTGATCGCGCACGCGGCACACGGCGGCCGAAGGGACTTCATCTCCGAGACCGGCCTAGTGGCTGACAAGTACGAGGTCCTCGTCGACTCCGAGCACGCGGCCAGGGCCCAAGAGCTTCTCCGGAAGGCGAACGAGCAATGGCGAAAGCAGTAGGCATCGATCTTGGTACCACGAACTCGGTGATCGCCGCCACGGTGGACGGTCACCCCACGGTGATACCCAACGCTGAAGGCTCCCGGACGACGCCGTCCGTGGTGGCGTTCACCGATCAGGGCGAACGGCTGGTCGGCCAGCTGGCCCGCCGCCAGGCCATCCTCAACCCGAAAGGAACGATCTATTCCGCCAAACGCTTCATCGGCCGACGCTACGACGAAATCCAGAGCGAGCAGCACGCCGTCTCCTTCGACGTCGTGGAGGGGCCCCAGGGAGCCGTGCGCTTCCAGGTCGGCGACAAGCAGTATGCGCCGGAGGAGGTCTCTGCGCTGGTCCTGCGTAAGCTGGCCGCCGACGCGGCGAAGTACCTCGGCGAGAAGGTGACCGAGGCGGTCGTCACCGTTCCGGCGTACTTCAACGACGCCCAGCGCCAGGCGACCAAGGACGCGGGGCGCATCGCGGGGCTCGAGGTGCTGCGGATCATCAACGAGCCGACCGCCGCCGCCCTGGCGTACGGGCTGGACAAGAAGTCCAACGAGACCGTGCTGGTCTTCGACCTGGGCGGCGGTACGTTCGACGTCAGTATCCTGGACATCGGCGAAGGCGTGGTCGAGGTCCGCGCCACCTCCGGCGACGGGCATCTCGGCGGCGACGACTTCGACCGCAGGATCGTCGACCACCTGGCCGACGAGTTCCAGCGGGATCAGGGCATCGACCTGCGCAACGACTCGCAGGCGCTGCAGCGCCTCTTCGAGGCGGCCGAGAAGGCCAAGGTCGAGCTCTCCGAGGTCACCCAGACCACGGTCAGCCTGCCGTTCATCACGGCGGACGCCTCCGGACCCAAACATCTCAACACCACGCTCATGCGGTCCACCTTTGAGAAGATCACCACCGACCTCGTCGAACGCTGTATCCATCCCGTCGAGCAGGCGATGGAGGACGCCAAGCTCAGGCCCGCGGACATCGACGAGGTCATCCTCGTCGGCGGATCCACCCGGATCCCTGCCGTCCAGACCCTCGTCCGCAGGCTCACCGACGGCAAGGACCCCAACATGACGGTGAACCCGGACGAGGTGGTCGCCATCGGAGCGGCGATCCAGGCGAGCATCATCAAGGGCGAGGTGCAGGACGTCGTGCTGCTCGACGTCACACCGCTCTCACTCGGTGTCGAGACGCTGGGCGGGCTCATGACCAAGGTCATCGAGCGCAACACCACTATCCCGGCCCGCCGGACCGAGACGTTCTCTACGGCGGAGGACAACCAGAGCGCCGTAGACATCGTGGTCCTGCAGGGTGAGCGGGAGCGCGCCGCCGACAACCGGGTGCTCGGGCGCTTCCGGCTGGAGAACATCCGGCCCGCGCCACGAGGGGTGCCGCAGATCGAGGTCACCTTCGACGTCGACGCCAACGGCATACTCAACGTTTCCGCCCGGGACAAGGACACCGGGGCCGAGCAGCGGATCACCATCAGCGAGAGCTCCAACCTGGACAAGTCGGAGATCGAGCGGATGGTGGCGGACGCCGAGCAGCACCGTGACGAGGACACCAGGCTCCGAGAGACCATCGACGCTCGCAACGAGCTGGACTCGGTCGCCTACCAGGTGGAGCGCCGGCTACAGGAGCTCGGGGACACCGTACCCGTGCACGAAAAGGCACGTGCGGAGCAGCTCATCGAGGAAGCCCGCCAGGCGATCAAGGAAGAGGCGCCGATCGACCGGCTGCGGTCACTCAGTGGCGAACTACAGCAGGTGTACCACGGACTCGGCGCCGCCGGTGGCCGGCCAGAGACGCCTGGGGTGCCTCCCCAGGCCCGGGAGGAAAGCGCCCCGGGCGCCAGCGACGACGTAATCGACGCGGAGTTCTCCACCTCGGAGCCCGATTGACATGAACGAGAACGTACCCGATGTCCGGAAGGAACCCCGTGAAGAGAGTGCCGCCGCATCTGCGGAGACAGACGCCAAACTCGCGGAGCTGGAGGACCGGTGGCTTCGCGCCGTCGCGGACTTGGATAACCTCCGCAAGCGGATCGCCCGCGACAACGAGCGGCTGCGGGCCGAGGAACGCGCCAGGGTCGCCGCCGCGTGGCTGCCTGTCCTGGACAATCTCGAGCTCGCGCTGAGCCATGCGTGCCGCGACGACGACGCGAAGGCGGTGCTCGACGGTGTGCGAGCGGTGCGCGACCAAGCCGTCGCCGTCCTGTCCAACCTGGGCTACCCACGACAGGACGAGACGGGCGTTATCTTCGACCCGGCGCGCCACGAGGCGGTGGCAGCCGTCGAACGGGCCGATGTCGAGCCTGGCAACGTCGTGGAAGTGCTGCGGCCCGGCTACGGCGAGGGTGAGCGGCAACTGCGGCCCGCAAGAGTCGCCGTCGCGAAGAAGGCGGGATGATGGCCACACGGCGGGACTTCTATGAGGTGCTCGGCGTGGACAGGAACGCCGACGCGGACGAGATCCAGCGCGCTTACCGCAAGCTTGTGCGCTCCTACCACCCGGACGTCAACAAAGATCCGGGGGCAGAGGACAGGTTCAAAGAGATCTCGGAGGCCTACGCTGTGCTTTCTGATCCCGAGCAGCGTCGCCGCTACGACGCCTTCGGCCACGATTTCCGCCAGGTGCCGCCCCACGTAGACCCCGCGGACTACGCCCGCGCAGGCACGCGCGCTCCGGGCGGCACCTGGCGGTCGTCACCGGCCGAAGGCTTTGGGTTCGGCACAGACGTTGACCTGGACGACCTGCTCAGCGGCATGTTCGGCGGGCGTGGCAGGCAGCGCTGGGGCCCTGTGCCCGGTGCAGACCAGGAGGCGCAGCTCACGCTGACCGTCGAGGAGGCCTACCGCGGCGGCCGTCGCGGAATCACACTGCCCGGTGGCAGGCGCCTGGACGTCACGATTCCACCGGGGGTCACGAACGGGCAGCGCATCAGGCTCGCCGGGCAGGGCGGGCGAGGAAGCGACGGAGCGCCGGCAGGCGATCTGCACCTGATCGTGCAGATCGCCGACCATCCCCGGTATCGCGTGGAGGGCCGCGACATCCACACCGCCCTGCCACTCGCTCCTTGGGAGGCGGCACTGGGCGCTACGGTGCCCATCGACACACCAGGCGGCGAGGCGAAGCTGAAAGTGCCGCCGGGCACGTCCAGCGGCCGTCGCCTGCGCTTGAGAGGGCGCGGCATGCGCAACCCGAGCGGCCCCGCGGGTGACTTCTTCGCCGAAGTCCGGATCATGGTGCCGGCCACGCTCACGGACGAGGAGCGACGCCTGTTCGAGCAGCTCGCTGCCGCATCGCGGTTCGACCCGAGGAGGCGCTCGTGATCTACGCATTGGTACGCCCGGCCCGGCTGGACCTCGATTCCTACGCGCGGGTCACGGGGCTGCACCCGGAGATCGTCCGCCGGCTGGTAACGCTCGGACTGCTGGAGCCGGACAGGGATGCCAGGGGGGAGTTGTGTTTTACCCCCTCCCAGGTCATGGCGGCCGCCCGCATTCAGCGGTTGCACGAGGGCTTGTCCATCAACTACGCCGGGATCGGCGTGGTGATCGACCTCCTCGACCGGATCGCGGAACTCGAGACCGCCCTGCGCGGCCCTTCGCCACGACGCTAGGGGGACTGGAATGGACCCGAACAGGATGACGCAGAAGTCGCAGGAGGCCTTGCACGACGCCCAGACCAAGGCGCTGCGGCATGGTCACACCGAGGTCGACGGGGAGCATCTCCTGCTGGCCCTGCTCGACCAGCCCGATGGGCTGACACCTCGGCTGCTGCAACAAGCAGGTGCCGACACGCAACGTCTTGGCGCCGATCTAGAAGCGGAGCTGACGCGCCGTCCCAAGGTCAGCGGCCCAGGCACTGCCCCTGGCCAGGTGTTCCTCACTCAACGCCTGGCCCGGCTGCTCGACGCCGCGGACCGGGAGGCGAGCCGGCTCAAGGATGAATACGTTTCGGTCGAGCACCTGCTGTTGGCCCTGATCGAGGAGGGCTCCACGACTGCGGCAGGACAGCTGCTGCACGGCCAGGGTGTGACCCGGGACCGGTTCCTGGAGGCGCTCACCGCCGTCCGGGGCAACCAGCGGGTCACCTCGGCCATGCCCGAGGTAGCCTACGAGGCGCTGGAGAAGTACGGGCGCGACTTGGTCGCCGACGCCCGGGCGGACAAGCTCGATCCGGTGATCGGCCGTGACGAGGAGATCCGGCGGGTGATCCAGATCCTGTCCCGCAAGACCAAGAACAACCCGGTCCTGATTGGCGATCCCGGCGTCGGTAAAACGGCCGTCGTCGAGGGGCTGGCCCAGCGCATCGTCCGCGGCGACGTGCCCGAGGGGTTGCGTGACAAGACCATCTTCAGCCTGGACATGGGCTCGCTCGTGGCGGGAGCCAAGTACCGCGGGGAGTTCGAGGAACGCCTCAAAGCCGTGCTGAACGAGGTGAAGGCGGCGGAGGGGCGGATCCTGCTGTTCGTGGACGAGTTGCACACTGTGGTCGGTGCCGGGGCGACCGAGGGTGCCATGGACGCGGGCAACATGCTCAAGCCGATGCTGGCCCGGGGCGAGTTGCACATGATCGGCGCGACCACGGTGCAGGAGTATCGCCGGCACATCGAGAAGGACGCCGCCCTGGAGCGGCGGTTCCAGCCGGTACTGATCGACGAGCCCTCGGTCGAGGACGCTGTGTCGATCCTGCGCGGCCTGCGCGAGCGGCTGGAGGTCTTCCACGGGGTGAAGATCCAGGACAGCGCGCTCGTCGCCGCGGTCACGCTGAGCCACCGCTACATCGCCGACCGGTTCCTGCCGGACAAGGCCATCGACCTGGTCGATGAGGCGTGCGCGATGATCCGTACCGAGATCGACTCCATGCCGGCCGAGCTCGACGCGCTCACCAGGAAGGTAATGCGGCTGGAGATCGAGGAGGCCGCGCTGGCCAAGGAGGACGACCCCGCGAGCCGGTCCCGTCTGGAAGAGCTACGCAAGGAGCTGATCGCCTCGCGTGCCGAGGCCGAGGCGATGCGGGCACAGTGGGAGGCCGAGCGGTCGGCCCTGCGCAAGGTGCAGAGCCTGCGGCAGGAGCTGGAGAGCGTGCGGCGGGAGGCCGAACAGGCCGAACGTGCCTACGACCTCAACCGTGCCGCCGAACTGCGCCACGGCCGGCTCCCCGAACTGGAACGCCGGCTGCACGCCGAGGAGGAGCGGCTCGGTACCCGGCAGAACGGCCACCGGCTGCTGCGCGAGGTCGTCACGGAGGACGAGATCGCGTCCATCGTCTCCCGCTGGACGGGCATCCCCGTGACTCGGCTGCAGGAGGCGGAGCGGGACAAACTGCTCAAGCTCGATCAAATCCTGCACGAACGTGTCGTCGGGCAGGTGGAGGCCGTGCGGCTCGTGGCCGACGCCGTCATCCGGGCTCGCTCCGGCATCAAGGATCCTCGGCGCCCCATCGGATCGTTCCTGTTCCTCGGACCCACCGGGGTCGGCAAGACCGAGCTCGCGAAGTCCCTCGCGGCGGCCCTGTTCGACACCGAGGACAACATGGTGCGCATCGACATGAGCGAGTACCAGGAGCGTCACACCGTCAGCCGGCTCGTCGGTGCTCCGCCGGGCTACGTCGGTTATGAGGAGGGCGGTCAGCTCACGGAGGCGGTGCGGCGCAAGCCGTACTCGGTGGTGCTGTTCGACGAGATCGAGAAGGCCCACACGGATGTGTTCAACACGCTGCTGCAAATCATGGACGACGGGCGGCTGACCGACGCGCAGGGCCGCACGGTCGATTTCCGCAACACCGTGGTCATCATGACCTCGAACATCGGCTCCCAGCACCTGCTGGACGGGGTCACCGCCGACGGGGAGATCAAGCCTCAGGCACGCGAGAGCGTGATGGGGGAGCTGCGCCGGCACTTCCGGCCCGAGTTCCTCAACCGGGTCGATGACATCGTGCTGTTCAAGCCGCTGACCGAGGCCGAGATTGAGCGCATCGTCGACCTGATGTTCACCGACATCAGAAACCGCCTGGCCAGCCGCCGGCTCACCCTGGAGGTCACCGAGGACGCACGCCGGCTCATCGCCAACCAGGGCTACGACCCCGTCTACGGTGCCCGGCCACTGCGCCGGTTCATCGCCCGCGAGGTGGAGACCAGGATTGGACGCGCCCTGCTCGCTGGCGACGTGCCCGACGGGTCGACCATCACGGTCGGTGCCGACAAGGGTGAGCTGAACGTCACCTTCTATCCGCCCAGGACCTGACATGCACACCGTGAACTGCGCCAACTGCGGCAGACCCAACAGGGTCCCGGACGCCTACCGAGGCAGGCCCCAGTGCGGGATCTGCCACCAGCCGCTGCCGTGGATCGCCGACGCTGACGACAGCACCTTCGCCGAGGTCGCCGAACAAGCCGACCTTCCCGTCCTGGTCGACTTCTGGGCACAGTGGTGCGCCCCGTGCCGGACAGTCACCCCGGCACTCGAACAGCTCGCTCGCGAGATGGCGGGACGGCTCAAACTCGTCAAAGTCGACGTGGACGGCTCTCCGGCCCTCGCCCGCCGATACACGATCACGGCCGTGCCGACACTCATGGTGCTGCACGAGGGCCGCGTCGTGGCGCAACGCGCAGGCGCGCCGCCCGCGCCGCAGTTGCGCGAGTGGGTCGAAGACACAGTAGGGGCACCGTCATGACGGCCTCGCCGGCCGACGTGGTCGAGACGCCTGACCTGTGCGGGGCCTATCCCCGGCTGGACGAGCATCAGATCGCCGAGCTGTCGCGGCCCGGCGAGCGGCGATCCGTGTCCCCGGGCGACATTCTGCACCGGGAGGGCGAGCAGCTCCGTGAGTTCATCGTGATCCTGCAGGGCAAGGTGGCCGTGGTCGAGGGGTACGGCGCGAAGGAGCGGACGATCGCCGTCCACGGCCCCGGACGATTCCTCGGCGAGCTCGGCCTCCTCACCGGCCAGGCGGGATTCGTGACCGCGGTCGTGCGGGAGCCCGGCGAGGTGCTGGCCGTGCCGGCCGACGAGATACGGACGATCGTGGCGGGCGATCCGGCGCTCGGCGACCTCATCCTGCGGTCCTACCTGACCCGCCGCACCCTGCTGATCGGTCTGGACGCCGGGTTCCGCATCATCGGCTCCCGATACTCACCCGATGCCCGGCGGTTGTGCGAGTTCGCCGCACGCAACAGGATCCCTCACCGGTGGATCGACCTGGAGGAGGACGAAGCCGCGGACGCGCTCCTGCGCGAGCTGCGCTTTTCCCCGCACGACACCCCGGTGGTGATCTGGCGCGGCGACCAGGTGCTGCGTAACCCGACCACCGCCGAACTGGCGAAGACCATCGGCCTGCTCGCCCCTGCGTCGAGCGACACCGTATGCGATGTGGTCGTCGTAGGCGCGGGACCCGCAGGCCTGGCCGCCGGCGTGTACGCGGCCTCTGACGGCCTGACAACCGTCGTGCTCGATGCCGTAGCCGCGGGCGGCCAGGCGGGCACCTCGTCCCGCATTGAGAACTATCTGGGTTTTCCTACGGGGATCTCGGGCGCCGAACTCGCCGAGCGTGCCGTCATCCAGGCAGGCAAGTTCGGCGCCCGCCTGACGGTCCCCGCCGAGGCGAGTGAGCTGGAACCGCGTGAGGGCCACTACGGCATCTTCGTGGAGGGCGAGTGCGTCGTGAAGGCCCACGCCGTGATCATCGCGACCGGCGCCCGCTATCGGAAGCTTGATGTTCCTCATCTCGATAAATTCGAAGGATCCGGCGTCTACTATGCGGCGACACCGTTCGAGTTGCGCATGTGCCGGCGATCGCCCGTGGTCGTCGTCGGCGGCGGGAACTCCGCGGGCCAGGCGGCGCTTTACCTGAACGGAAACGCGTCGTCGGTGCGCATGCTCGTGCGCGGCGGCGATGTACACGGGAGCATGTCCCGTTACCTCGCCGACGAGATCGACCGAACTCCCGGCATCGAAATCATGTACTACACCGAGGTACGCGAACTGCTCGGAGACCGCACGCTACAGGCTGTTCGCGCGGAGAACACGCGAACAGGAGAACTCCTGGAGATCCAGACCAGCGCGCTGTTCGTTTTCATCGGAGCCGAGCCGCACACTGAATGGCTCAAGGGGACCGTCCCGCTGGACGACCGCGGCTTCATTGTCACGGGTCAGGGCACGTCGCCCTGGGGTACCCCCCTTTCCCTGGAAACCGGACATATGGGCGTTTTCGCCGCCGGCGACGTTCGCAGCGGCTCGGTCAAGCGGGTCGCGTCCGCAGTCGGAGAAGGTGCCATGGCGGTACGCCTGGTGCACGAGAGATTCACCACCACAGGCACTCAATAGGAAGGACGGTGATCCACATGCCCGTGATCGCAGTTTCCAGATTCGAGCACTTCTTTCGCGCCGCCGCGGGACTCGACGTGGACAAGGCCGATCTCAAGCGCTACAGCGACTTCGTCAACCGCAAACTGTACGACATGCTCATTGTCGCCGAGGCCGCCGCGAAGTCGAACCGGCGCGACATCATCCAGTTCTGGGACCTGCCCATCACCAAAGGACTGCAGGAGAACATGTACGACTTCCGGGACCTGGACGAGGAACTGGACCTGACATCGATCCTGGCGGAGCTCGCGGCGCTGCCTCCGCTGGATCTGTCGCTCAGCGAAGAAACCGAGGCCCGGCTGCCGGCCGTGGCGGGTGGGCTCTCCGTGGCGCTCGCCAGGGCGATCAGGGTCATAGAGCCTGATCGTAAGAATCCGGGAAGCGAGGAGTGGACACGCACAATCCGTGTCTTCGACCTGCTGCTATGACGAGATTCGGCAGCTTTGCTGCTGCCTCTGCTCGCCACGCGATCGGATGGCGGGGCACGGGCAGGCCTGGCCCCACACCACGGGGAGGATGGGCTCGAGCGCGATGAGTAGGAGATGTGTTCGAGAAAGGAGGACGCCATGCGTCACAACGGTCTGCGTACCGCGGCGCTGCTCGGCGCCCTGTCTGCTCTGATCATCCTGGTGGGGTGGTGGCTCGGCGGCAGCACCGGAATTCAGATCGCCGTCCTGTTCGCGCTCGTCAGCAACGGTGTCGCCTACTTCTTCTCCGACAAGATCGCACTGTCGGCGATGCATGCACAGCCTGTCGGCCCCGGTGACTGGCCCGGGCTGCACCAGATGGTCCGCGAACTGTCGGAGGAAGCGCGCCAGCCCATTCCCCGGCTGTACATTTCGCCGATCCTGCAGCCGAACGCGTTCGCCACCGGGCGCAATCCGCGTCATGCCGCAGTCTGTGTGACCAGCGGGATCACCCAGTTGCTGAACGAACGCGAGTTGCGCGCTGTCCTCGGGCACGAACTGTCGCACGTCTACAACCGCGACATCCTGATCTCCTCCGTTGCGGGAGCTCTGGCCACGATGGTCACCTATCTGGCATACATGGCCGGGTTCTTTGGCGGGGGAGACGATGACGAGGGTCCCGGCTTCCTCGGGGCCCTCCTGATGATGATCCTCGGGCCGGTGGCGGCCGCGATGATTCAGATGGCCATCTCCCGGGCGCGGGAGTATCAGGCCGACGAGTCCGGTGCCCGGCTGACCCGTGACCCGATCGGGCTGGCCAGCGCGCTACGGAAGATCGATGCGGGCACCCGGCAACTGCCGCTGCCGGAGACCGGCCGGCTCTCCTCGACCTCGCATCTCATGATCGCCAACCCGTTCCGTGGCGGGGGCATCGGGAGGCTCTTCTCCACCCACCCACCGATCGCCGACCGGATCGCACGGTTGGAGGCCATGGCCGGTTACCGCCGCTGATCTGGCTGTGCTCGGGGCCGACGGGTAATTTCCCGGTGTCGGAAGGGCGAGAGCGAAGTCAGCGACGGCGAGCGTGCGCTGGACTCGCACGTCAAAAGGGGTGGCGTCGGCCCGTCCTATGACACTCTGGTGCAGGTGAGGGCAGCGTGGGAGCGTCGCGGACGGCGGATACTTTCCTTGCGGCGGGTTTTGATGTGCGTCCTGCTCGGTGCCGTGGCCGGCGGGGGCGTCGCGCTCATCGGCGCCCCTGAACTGTTCTTCTTCGTCACTTGGGATGTGGCTGTTTCCCTCGTCCTGGCGTGGGCCTGGCTGATCAGCTGGTCGCAGGACCACGAGGGGACCAAGCGCATCGCCGAACAGGAAGGTGGGACGCACACCACCGACACGGGCATCCTGATCGCTGCGGTGGCCAGTCTCGCGGCTGTCGTGGCGGCCCTCCTCCGCCCGGGCAGCGATCAGGACCCTGTTGCCGCAATCGCGGTGATCTTGAGTTTGGTGACCGTGGTCCTGTCCTGGACTTTGACGAACACCGTTTTCGCCCTCAAGTACGCACGCTTGTACTATGTCGAAGTTGAGGGAGGCATCGACTTCCGGCAGGAGCAGCCGCCGAGCTATAGCGACTTCGCCTACACGGCGTTCACCGTGGGGATGGCTTACGGAGTATCGGACAATGTGCTGGCCAGCACCCGCATCCGGAAAGTCGCCTTCGGGCACGCCCTGCTTTCCTACCTTTTCGGCACCGTCGTTATCGCGGTGTCGGTCGGTCTCCTCGCCGATCTGGGGCAGCGATGAGCCTGTGTCGATGCCTGACGATCTCGAACAGGTCACCCTGGAGCGTCGAGACAGTACTGGACGAGGCTGGTTCGCCCAGGTAGTACGAGGCGCGGTTCCTGCGTCCCTCGGGTTCAACGGACACAGGGCATGCTTTGGGCCTCCGAGGGGGTGGCACGGGGCAGGGAGATGGTCATGAGACGAAGAACCCGCGTCGTGATCGTGGGAGCCGGTTTCGCCGGGCTGGCCGCGGCGCGAACGCTGGCCAAGGCAGGTGCGCTGGTCACGCTGATCGACCACAACCCGTACTCGACCTTCCAGCCCTTGCTCTACCAGGTGGCTACGGCCGGGATGAGCATGTCCGACGTGTCATACCCCATCAGGACCTACGCCGCCAGGTGGCCGAACGTGCGCGCCCGCCGCGGTGCACTAAGCAAGGTGCTGCCCGAGAAGCGGCGCGTGGAGTTGGATGACGGAAGCACGCTGGACTACGACTTTCTCGTGCTGGCCACCGGTGTGACCACCAACTGGTACGACGTGCCGGGCGCGCCGGAGAACGCACAGCCGCTTTATTCGCTCAACGACGCGGCAGCGTTGCGGCGGCGGCTCCAGCACTGTCTGGAGGACGCGGTGGCGGGCCGGCGCGACAGCGTCCATGTCGTGGTGGTGGGCGGGGGCTCGACCGGGGTCGAGATTGCCGGGACGCTGGCCGAGCTGCGGCGGCGCACGCTGCCGCTGACGCATCCCGAGATTCGTCCCGACCAGACGAGCGTGACGCTGGTGGAGCGCTTCGACTTCGTGCTGGCGCCGTACAGGCCGCGGCTGCGGAATGCGGCGGCAGCCGCGCTGCGCAAGCGAGGGGTGCGGCTGCGGCTGGGCGCCACCGTGGCATCCGTGGAACCGGATGCGGTGGGGATCGTCGACGGGACGTACGTGCCGAGCGACGTGACCGTGTGGGCGCTCGGCGTGACTGCGCCCGCCTACGTGGCGGAATGGGGGCTGCCGCAGACCAAGGGCGGCAGGATCAGGGTCACCGAAACTTTGAGTGTGCCGAAGCATCCCGAGATCTTCGTGGCCGGCGACCTGGCCGGACCGCCCGTGCAGCTGCCGCAGCTCGCTCAGCCGGCGATCCAGATGGGAGAGCACGTGGGCAAGCAGGTCCTGGCTGCGGCTCAGGGACTACCGTTGCGGCCGTTCTCGTACCGGGATCCGGGGATCATGGCGACCGTGGGCCGGGCCGAGGCCGTGTTGCAGCTGTCCAACGGATTGACCATGCGTGGGTGGCCCGCGTGGCTGGTGTGGATCTTCATTCATGTGGCGTACCTGCTGGGCGGACGCAACCGGATCACCGTGCTGGTCAACTTCTTCTGGCGGTACGCCGGTCCACGCCACACTGCCACCAGCGTCAGTGAGTGAGCGCCGCCGACAAGGCGGCCAGTTCACCAGCTTGGAGACCGTCGCGGCGCAGCCGAAGCGGGGCCGGGCGGGCTCGCCAGGGCCACGGCCCTGGCCGTCCCCTCGCCCTCTGCCCCCTGTTGTTCTTCCGCCGTAGGATCAGCGCCGGCCGAATTCAGGCAGACTTCCGCTGCGAGCACCCGCGCGACATCGGGTGGCATGCAGGTCGGCGTACTCCGCACGGGCGGCTTCGGGATAGCCGCCGTTCGTCGTTCAGGCCAGGGCGATAGAGCACCCGGTCAGAGTGTCGTCGGCAAGACCGGGCGACCTGGCACGCCGGGGTCGGCGGCGAAGAGGGAACCCGCCTCCGGCTGCTCAGTGCGGTCCACGTCCCGCGCCGAGGTGGTGATGAACAGGCGGTCCAGATTCTCGCCTCCGAAGGCGACCGAGGTGACCTTGCGCACCGGCAGGCCGACGATCGCGTCGAGGCGGCCGCCGACGTCGTAGCGGTGGACGGCTGCTCCCTGCCACAGCGCCACCCACACTCCGCCCTCGTCATCGACTGTCAGGCCGTCCGGAGCCCCAACCTCCCGGTCGATGAATACGAACGGGCGGCGCCCGCTGAGCCCGCCCTCCGGATCATAGTCGAACACGTCCACGCGCCCGGTGGCGGTGTCGGTGTAGTAGGCGAGGGAGCCGTCCGGGCTGAAGTCGAAGCCGTTGGAGATCGTCACCTCGGGCAGGACCACCCGCAGCGTCCCATCGAGTTCGGCCACGTAGAACGAGCCGCGTCCGGGACTCTCGTCGTAGGCCATGGTGCCAATATAGAAGCGGCCGTCGGGGTCGCAACCGCCCTCGTTCATCCTGATCGCGGGGTCAGTCCACGCCTCGCCGAGCGAGCGCAGCGGGGCGTCCAGGTCATCGAAGTCGGCCAGCAGCAACTCGCGTTCTGCCGCGACCACGTAGCCGCCCGACACGCGCGGCCGTACGACAGCGGCGACTTTTGCCACATGGCGGCGGCGTACGTTGCCGTCGAGGTCGAGCATCAGCACGTCGCCGGCCAGCATGTCGACCCACCGCAGTCCGCCCCACCGGCCAGACCAGACGGGCCCTTCCCCGTGCTCGGCGACGGGGTCGGTCACGGGGTACGAGGCGATGGTCATGCCGATCTCCTTGACAAGTCTCACGGGACACCTGCCGCTCATGCTGCCAGAACTGTCGTAGCCGACCACGTACCTCACCAAGCGGTGTCGCGGCGGCTCAGCCTCGTTCACCGACGCGACCGCGAAGTCCACCATGGAGATCGGAGACCTGCCCTGTGGATCGGCCAAGTGGGCAAAGGCGCGGTCGGATACGGGATGGCGGCACGGTCAGACAGCAACGAGGCTCATGAGACCCTCTCAGCGTCGGCGGTGGATCGAGTGCCGACGTCGCTGACCGGCAGTGTTCTCGAAGGCCTGGTGAGGGCAAAATGCCACTCGAAAACGGAGCGCCCGCTACCCGACGCGGGCAGCCTCGCGATAGAAGGTGAAAGACGACCCGGAAGCACCAGGTGGGGCACCACGTCTGAGGGTGCGGTGATGGCATTTTCCGCCGCGAGGCGATGGCTGGACAGGTGGGCTGACCTAGTCCCCGGCTTGGGTCGATGGCGGCGGCGGGGGCTACGCCGCTGGGTGCGGCGTGAGAGGCAGTTGCTGCTGCCGACGGTGACGGTCACCGTCGGCTGCCTGGTGGCTTGGTGGATCGCCACCGTACTGATCGGCTCACCTCAGCCGGTGCTCGCTCCCACCGGCGTGCTGTTGTCGGTGACAGCGACCGCCTACAGCACCCTGGTCCAGGCGGTCCAGCAGACCATCGCGGTGCTGGTAGGACTGGCGGCTGCAATCGGCTTCGTGCAGGTGTTCGGCACCAGCGCCGCCACCATGGCCGTCCTGGTCGCGGTCGCGCTGGTGGTCAGCAGAACCGTCGGCATACCCTGGCAGAACACGCAGGCGCCCATCACCGCCCTACTCGTGTTCGCCCTGGGCCGCGAGTACGGCATGGCGCGGCTGCTCGACATCGTCATCGGCGCCGTCGTCGGAGCCACGCTCATACTGGTGATCCCGCCCCGTCACGTGGGCCGGGCCATCAAGGACATGGCCGACCTGGCCGATATTCTCGCCGACCTTTGCTCCGAACTGGCGGAAGGCGTCAGGCAACCCTGGACCGCCCACCAGGCGCAGAAGTGGCTGGCCCGCGCCAGACGCCTGTCCGTCAGGCTGCGTTCGGCACACGAGAGCGCCGAACGAGCCAATGAGTCCCTGCGTTTCACCCTACGTCGGGCGCGAACCCGCCAGCGCCTGCGCCGCATCATGCAGGCAGTCGCGTGCCTGGAGCACGCCTGCCTTCAACTGCGCGGCGTCGCCCGTGCCCTCGCCGATCTGGCTGCGGGGGTTCGCGGCCTGCCAGGACAGCACGAGACCGGCAGTTTTCCCCAGGTCTTCGCCGACCTGTTGGATGCGGTCGGGAAGGCTTACGCCTGTTTCGAGCAACTTCTGGTCGTCCCTGGCAATGGCGAGGACCTGCTCCGCCTGCGCGCCGCCGTAGCGGAAGGCGAGCACCTCGAACGCGCTGCCCGCAGGCAACTGGCAGAGATGGATCCGCATTCACCCCTCTGGACGTTGTACGGCGCGCTGCTCGAGGACTGCGTCCAACTGCGCTATGAGGTCGATCCCGACGGCGGGCCGCATCGCGACGCGATCCTCCCACGCGCTCGTGAACAAGCAGCCTGGTTCACGTCACGTCGGCGACACTAACCTTCCGCCGTCCGGCGGCTGCAGCAGGCGCTCGGCCGCTCTTCGCCATCCATCGTCTACGAGGATCGAACACAACCTCGACGTAGTCCGTCAGGCAGAGTGGATCACCGCGTGCGGCAAGCCGTGGCTCGGGATCGTCCCATCCTGTCACACCAGCGACCAGGTCACCAGTCGTCACACCTAGCCCCCGTGGTGTCCCTCGCCGGTGGGACACCACAACCATACTGAGCGGGTCAGCCCATTTCCTCCAGCTTGCGGCCCTTGGTCTCCCTGATCCATCTGGCGACGAAGATGAACGACAGCAGCGCCATGACGGTGTACCCCGCGTAGGTGAGCGGAAGATTCCACTCCGCGAGCGCCGGGAACGAGACCGAGATCAGCCAGTTGGCGAGCCACTGGGCCGCGGCGGCGACGCCCAGGGCTGCGGCGCGGATACGGTTGGGGAACATCTCGCCGAGCAGCACCCAGACCACCACGCCCCACGACAGTGCGAAGAACAGCACGAACGTATTGGCGGAGACGAGCGCGATCAGTCCCTGCGGGTCCGGCAGCGTAACCCTGCCGCCGGTCACCCTGGCCGCGCTGAACGCCCACGCCGTGGTGGCCAGCGCGATCGTCATCCCCACCGAGCCGATCATGAGCAATGGCTTGCGGCCGATCTTGTCCACCAGCGCCATCGCGATCAGCGTGCCGATGATGTTGATGATCGAGCTTGAGAAGCTGATCAGCAAGGACTCGCTCTGGTTGATGCCGACCGACTGCCACAGTACGGTCGAGTAGTAGAAGATCACGTTGATGCCGACGAACTGCTGGAAGGCCGACAGAGTGATGCCGATCCAGACGATCGGCAGCAGCCCGAGCGCCGGGCCGCGCAGGTCCTTCATCCCCGGCACGCCTTCGGCGCGTACCACGTGCTGAATCTCCGCGATGCGCTCGTCGAGGTCCACGTCTTCACCCTCGATCTCAGTCAGCACCTCGCGCACCTGCCGGGTGCGGCCCGACATGATCAGATAGCGGGGCGATTCGGGGAGTTTCAGTGCGAGCAGCAGATACAGCAAAGCTGGGATCGCGCAGGCACCCAGCATCCACTGCCAGGCCTGCAGCGGCCCCAGGTGGTTGCTGACGTTGCCGCCGGCGATGCTGGCGATTACGTAGTTGACGAGCTGTGAGACGGCGATGCCGAGCACGATGGCCAGCTGCTGGAACGAGCCCAGCCGGCCGCGGTAGGCGGGCGGCGCCACCTCGGCGATGTAGGCGGGCGCGAGCATCGACGCCATGCCGATCGCGAAGCCTGCGATCACCCGCCAGAAGCCGAGATCCCAGACCGTGAACGGCAGCATCTGCCCGATCGAGCTGATCATGAACAGCAGCGCCGCCACCTGCATGGACCTCGTACGCCCCAGTTGGTCGGCCAGCCTTCCGCCCGTCCAGGCGCCCGCGGCCGAGCCCAGCAGCGCGATCGCCACCACGACCCCGGTCTCGACCGGTCCCACCCGGAAGTGGTTCTGGATACCGACGACCGCGCCGTTGATGACGGCACTGTCGTACCCGAACAGAAATCCGCCGACGGCCGCGGCCGCCGCGATGAACACGACATGTCCCAAGCGCTCTTGACCGGCTCGGTTAAAGATCATGAAAGTTCCCCTTGATGGGGCATACCCATCAAGTCACGCTCAGTAGCAGACTTGGGGAGTTCCGCTACGTGGTGAGGTCGATGACGACCTTGATGTCGTCCCCAGGCTCGAGAGCCTCAAGTGCGCGGTCCAGCGGCACCCGCCGGGTGATCATCCGTTCGAGCCACCCACGATCGGCCTCGGCCAAGAAGGTGGCCGCGGCCCTGAAGTGGCGCAGGTTCGCGTTCACGCTGCCGAAGACCACGTCGTTCTCCAGCACGATCTCCCGGTTGATCATTCCGGGGTCCACCCGATGCTCGCGCCCCCCGGGCGCGAGCCCGCACAAGCACAGAGTGCCCGCCGCAGCAGTCATCGTCATGGCTTCGATGACGAGCCTCCCCGCACCGGTGCACTCGATGATGACGTCGGGTTTGTGCTGGTGGAAATCCACTAGGGACGTGCCCGAGTGGTAGGTGCCGCCCAGGTCGGAGACCATTCTCGACTTGAGCCCTCCTTCAGGAGCCCGGTCCAGCACGTGCAGCTCGAGCCCTCGCTGTCGCCCCAAGAACGCGGCCAGCAGCCCGATCGGCCCCGCTCCCGTCACCAGCAGCATGTGCGGCTCGAACCAGGCCCGCGTGCCGATCCGGTCGATCTGCTCCCACGCCTTGGCGACCACGGACATGGGCTCGGTCAGCATGCCGACGCTCTCCAGCGACGGATCCAGGCGCGCGACGTGCGCGGCCTCGACCGTCCAGCGCTCGCTTCCGTACCCGTCGAGCTCCTTGATGCCGCGCTCGGTGTAGCGGCCGTTTCGGCACATGTCGAACTCGCCACGCAGGCATGCCCCGCACGGAACCGGATCGGGGCGGCGTACGACACCCGCCACCAGGTCGCCAGGCGAGAATGCGGAGCCCGCTGGCGCCTCCAACACCCGGCCGAGCGACTCGTGCCCCATGACCATCCGGTCCTTGCCTGGCGGCGGCCAGCCGTACACGGCGGCGGCCAGCTCCCTGTCCGTCCCGCAGATGCCCAGGGCCAGCCCTTGGACAAGCAACTCCCCCGTGCCCGGGTAGGGGCCGGGCACCTCCTGCACCTCCAGCGTCCCCTTCTTGCCTGGCGCAAATGTCAGCGCACGCATCTGCAACACCCCCGGGACTGGTCCCTACCCCGGACGTTCAGGAGAATACGTGTCGTACCCGCAAGTGGGACACCCACGCAGGATCGATCAGCTGGCCAGCCCCAAGGTTAGCGTCCACGGCAGTGGTGCACAGGTTTGAACCCATCCGTCACCTTGACGCCCGTTCGGGAAGATCGATGTGACATGAGGACGGTCACTCCGCGATCCTTCGCAGCTGTCGAAGGCATAGGCGATCTCCAAGCACCTCAAGGTGCTCGAACGCGCCGGGCTCGTCTCCCGGAGCCGGGATGCGCAACGGCGGCCCTGCCGGCTCCAGGCGGGTCCGCTCAAGGCCGCCACCGACTGGCTGGAGGGCTATAGCCGGTTCTGGGAGGACCGCTACCAGAACCTCGACGAACTGCTGGACGAACTCAAAGGTGAAGAGGCCAACGATGGGTGAGATCGCCGACCGTTACCGGCGGCGCGCGGACGCCTTCGACCGCAAGGTCGCGACCGTACGCCCTGATCAATGGAACAACCCATCCCCGTGCGAGAAGTGGACCGCCCGGGATGTGGTGCGGCACATCATCGACATGCACGGCGTGATACTGCGCCAGCTTGACCGCATGCCCAGCGCCGCGCCGTCCGTGGACGAGGATCCGGTCGCCGCGTTCCGTTCCGCGCGGGCCGACGTCGAGGCGATCCTGGACGACCCTTCGCTGGCGAGCGTTGAGTGTGAGACGCCCACCGGCAGCATGACGGCCGAGGAGCACATCGACAAGGTCCCGAGCGCCGATCTTCCGCTGCACGGATGGGACCTCGCCCGAGCCACCGGCCAGGACGACACGATGGACCCCGCCGATGTGGAATACCACTGGTCGGCCATCACCGCGCTGCCGGCGGACCTCCTGGAGAAGTACCGCACGCCCGGCGCGTTCGGTCCGGGCGTGGAGGTGTTCGGCCCGGAGGTGCGGATCGAGGAGGACGCCCCGCCGCAGGACCGGCTGCTCGCCCTCATCGGCCGCGATCCGCGGTGGTCCGCATGACGGCTGGGGTCACCGTTCTGACGCCGTCCGACCGGGCTGTGGTGATGCTGCGGGTCTTCAGCGCCCCTCGCCATCTGGTCTTCGACGCCTGGACCCAACCCTCGCTGCTGGTCAAGTGGTACGGCGCGCACGGCTGGAACCTGGTCGTGGCCGAGGTCGATCTCCGTCTCGGCGGCGAGTGGCGCTTCGTCTGGGATGGGCCGGACGGCGCCTCGATGTCCTCCGGCGGGGTCTACCGGGAGATCGATCCGCCCGCCCGCCTCGCTTACACGGAGTCCTTCGACGACCACTGGTATCCGGGCGAGTCTCTGGTCAGCCACGACTTCACCGAACAGGACGACAGGACGACGCTGACCACCACCATGCTGTTCGATTCGCAGCACACCCGCGATCTCGTCGTCTCCTCCCCCATGGCCCGCGGTGTGGCCGAGGGCTTCGACCGACTTGATGCAGTGCTGTCCCCAAGACGTACATCCTGATGCAAGCCGGCGACCAGTCCACCAGGTCATTCGGACTCGGCACCAGCCCGACATGATCACGTGGCGGCTGTCCTGGGTCACGCCGCCACACCCACGATCACGATCTCCGGCTGCCGTACTAGCCTGCCCGGCTGAAGGCGGCGAGCAAACCGGTGAAGGCGCCCGCCGCCTCTGGACTCAACTGCCGGCTGTTTCAGGCCGGTCCGTCTCGTAAACGTCCAGGACACCGTCCTGGTCGAGGTCGGCGGTCTCGATCTCGTGGATGCGCCGGTAGGCGCGGTTACGCAACCGCAAAACCACTGTCGCCAGCAATGCCGCGGTCACTGAACCGGCCAGCACCGCCACCTTGACGTGCGCGTCGTCACCCATACCGAAGGCCAGTTCGCCGATCAGCAGGGAGACGGTGAACCCGATCCCGGCCAGCATCGACAAGCCCAGCATGTCGACCCAGGACAGGTTCTCGTCCAGGTCGGCGTGGGTGAAGCGGGCCATGAGCCAGGTCGCCGTCATGATGCCGATCGGCTTGCCTACGATCAGGCCCACCACGATCCCCAGCACCACCGGGTCGCGGAAGGCGCTCATCAGGCCGTCCACTCCGCCGAGGGTCACTCCCGCGGACAGGAACGCGAACACGGGCACGGCCACCCCGGCCGAGAGGGGACGGAACCGGTGCTCGAAGTGCTCGGCCAGGCCGGGGCCGGCGTCCGGGCCGCCGGACTTGGGGCTGCGCAGGACGGGTACGGCGAAGCCGAGCAGGACGCCGGCGACGGTGGCGTGCACGCCCGAGGCGTGCACCAGAGCCCACGTGATGGCGGCCAGCGGAAGCAGCAGCCGCCAGGAGCGCACGCGGCGCTGCACCAGCACGGTGAAGAGCGCCAGCGCCGCCAGCAGTCGCCAGGCAACGGCGCGTTGGAACCGTGGAAGAAGACCTTAATGAGGTTCATGCCGACGAGCAGCCCGGCCACGAAGCTCGGTGCGCTCATGCCGCGGCGGCCGTCTTCCGCGCGTCCGCCGGCCCTGGCCTGCTGGTGGAGCCAAACGACAGCATCCTGTCGCCGAGCCGGTTGTTAAGGTCCTGGATGAGCGAGACCACGACCCGGACGGTCAGCTCCGGGTATGGAATCGCGATGTCACCGATCTAGCGGAGGATGTCCGTCAGCAGCGGTGCGACCCGGTCCGCGATACCGGGTCGCAGCTCGGCCGGACGACGGTGTTGTCTTCGGCCTGCCCCACCCGCAGCAGCACGACGAGCAGGTCACCACGCTGGTCCTTCCAACGGCCCAGAAAGCCGAAGAACCGCCGCGGCTCCGGCGGCCCTGGATCTCTGACCGCTCACCGCCGCATACCCCTACACCGCCCTGCGATTCGGCCACGCTCACGACGGGCAGTTGCCCGCGCTTCCCGTTCCAGAGCACTTCCAGCCATTCCTGAAGAGCTGGGCCGATGCGAGGTCGACCTTAGCGTCTTGCCCGACCAGCCTGAGCGTTCTCGCTGTCACTGAGTGCTACGGGCCATGTCGGATTCGTGCACGGTGCCGATGGCAAGCCAGGTGCGAGGCCCGAGTCCTTCTTGAAGGAATCTTCAAATGGGGCTACAACCCGATGGTCAGCTTTATGGCAGGCACATATTGCCGCCTTGGACTCAGGCGGTGGCGGGCTGCTGTATTCGTTGCTGGGCACCTCATGCGAGGAGGGGTGGGGAACGATGGTGGCGAGAGCGTTGATCAGGTTGTGATGCGGTTGCGTCCGGGTCATGATCCAGTTTTGGGTTTGCGCAGTAATATCCAAAATGATCAGATTTCATCTGAAATCACTGCTGTCGCAGCGCCGATCGCCTTCTCGTCGCGAATGGGGGCTCCTGTGCGGTTCGCCATCTTGGGCCGGCTCCAGGTCGACCGCGGGGGAGGGACGGTTGAGATCACCCGTACCAGGCGTCCGCTGCTGGTCACGCTGTTGCTGGCCGGCTCCGACGGAGTTAGCGCCGAGACACTCATGCAGGCGGTCTGGGGCGACACCTACGGCCGGGAAAACTCGCTGAAAACCGCCTTGTCACAGCTTCGCCGGCTACTTCCAGGGCGCATTCCGTCAGCGCGTGCTCACGGATATCGCATCACGCTCCGTCCAGACGACCAATTCGACCTTGCCGAATTCCGGCGCTTGGCTGAGGAGGGCAGGACGCGGATATCAGCGGGGGATCAACCAGCCGCAGTCGCCTCGTTACGCCGGGCATTGGAATGGTGGGGCGATCCCCCGCTGGCCGACGTGCCCGAGGACCCCATTCGATTGGCGACCTGGCGGCAAGAACTGCTGTGGGAGCGCAAGGTCGCGCAGCAGGATCTCCTGAAGGCCCGATTGAACACGGGCGAGCACCATAAGCTCCTCGGCGATCTCCGCCGGGAGCTGGCCGACGATCCGCTGTCGGAGATACTCAACGCGTTGCTGATGACCGCTCTGTACCGGGCGGGCTATCGGGTGGAGGCGCTGCGGCACTACGACACCCTCGCGACGCTGCTGGCCCAGGACACCGGCGCGGACCCCGGGTCGAAGCTGCGCCGGTTACGCGACGAGATCGCCGCGGACACCCTCGGTCCTCGGATCCTGGACGACGACGAACCGGCCGCCCCCACCATCGCCTGGGGAGCCGCGGGACTACCTCCGGCTCAGCTTCCACCGGCCGTGAGCGATTTCACCGGCCGTACGGCGGAGGTGGAAGAGTTGTCGCGCTATCTGCGTAATGAGGGGGAGTCCGGCCGTGTGCTCATCGCCGCCATCAGCGGCTCCCCTGGAGTGGGCAAGTCGGCGCTGGCACACCAGGTGGCGCACCTGCTACGGTCGCGCTTCCCGGACGGCCAGATCTACGTGCACCTGGCCGGCATGTCCGACCGGCCAAGAGAGATCGCCGACGTGCTGGGGGAGGTCCTGGCCGCGCTAGGAGTCGAGCTCGCCAGCGTGCCAGCCACCGTCGCCGGGCGCACCGCGCTGTATCGCTCGGTCCTGTCGGGGCGCCGGGTCCTGGTGGTACTCGACGATGTGTCCGGCATGCATCAGGTGCATCCGCTGCTGCCCGGCACGCCGGGATGCGCGGTGATGGTGACCAGCCGTGTGCACCTGGTCGGCGGGGCCGGTATGCGGACCGTGCGGCTGGAACCGCTGTCGCCGGCCGAATCGTTGAGCCTGCTGGGGGAGATCATCGGCGCCGCGCGCATCCAGTCCGACACCACCGCGGCCGCCGACATCGTCCACGCTTGTGACGGGCTCCCCTTGGCGGTGCGGATTGCCGGTGCCCGGCTATCGGGACAGCCGCAGTGGCCGCTGGCGACGTTCGCCACGCGGTTGCGCAAGCGGCTGCTGAGCATGCTGCGGGCCGATGGCATGACGGTCGAGGCCGGCATGGCCGACAGTTATGAGTCGCTGCCGGATCTCGCGGCGCGGGTCTTCCGCCTGGCCTCCCTGCTGCGGCCGGGCGGATTCGCCGGCTGGGAGGTGGCCATGCTGGCAGGCGGAGATGCCGACGATGTCGAGGACGTGCTGGAAAGCCTGGTCCGGCACAGCCTGCTGTCCACGATCGGGGTGGATTCGCTCGGCCAGCCTCGATATCGGCAGCACGATCTGCTGCGTGTCTTCGCCGCCGCGCGTCTGGCCGAGCGTCCCAACGAGCGCGACCGGGCCATTCACCGGCTGACGCTGGGCTGGCTGGAGCTCGCGGGCCTGGCCGACGAGCAGATCGCCCCGGAGCCGCATGACCCGCCGGTCGTGGCGCTGGAGATGTCGACGTTCGCCCCGTCGAACGTCCGTCAGCTGATTGTGGACGACGTCGACGGCTGGCTGGCGACCGAGGCGGCGAATCTCCTGTACGTAGTGCGCATCGCTTGCGAACAAAGGCTGTCGAGCCTGGCCATGGGGCTCGCATTGCGCGTGACGTCCTATCTGTACCGAGAAAGCCGCCACCGCGACGCCGAGGACATGTGGCGGCGCCTGCTGCAGATGCTCTCCCCCTCCGACGTACGGCTGGCCGCGGAGGCGCGTCATCGCCTGGCCACGCTGATCATGCGTCATGCGGGCGGAGCGCAGCGCGCGATGCCGCTGCTCAACGAGTGTGTGGCCGCGCGGGAAAGCAGTAAGGATGCTCTTGGACTGGCACGATCGCTCGCGTTGCGAGCAGTGTGTCGTCGTCAACTCGCCGCCGCGGCGCCGGTCGCCTCTGATCGCGACGCTTTGCTGTTCGAGGCCGAGACGGATGCCCATCGGGGGTTGCGGATCGCCCACGACATCGCTAACCAGTACGCTGAGCTGTTGTGCCTGCGTGCCATGGCCACCGTGGTTAGCGCCCACGGTGACCACGAGCGCGCGCTCGTCCTGGGCCGTGAGGCGGTGGCAGTGGGCGGCCAACTCGCCAGGAAACCGCAGGATCGGTCCTACCTGCGGTGGGCTCTGCAGACGCTGGCGGCGTTGATGCTGAACGCCGGCTGTGCGGAGCCCGCGCTCAGGCTGAGTGACCAGGCACGCGAGCTGAGCGTGGAGATTCGGCACCGCGCCGGGCAGGCGCACGCGCAGGAACTGGCCGGTGACGCGCTGGCCGCGCTGGACCGCCGGCAGGAGGCCGACGAGCGCTACCAGGATGCGGCCGCGGTGTTCGAAGCGGATGGGGGAGCAGAGGAAGCCATGCGGTGCCGTGCCAAGCTGGCCGGATAGCCGCCACGACGCGGCACCGGGAGTCAGCCCGAGTCGCAGAACCGGTGGCGGCCCCGTCCTGGACGGCCGACACGTGCGCCGCCTTGGCCGCGGGGCCGCGAACCGGGTTCACTGAAGGCGCGCATCCTCTCGACCCCGGACGGCAGGAACGTGACGACCGGCGATTGGCCCGTGGCCGCGCCGACGGGACCACCCAGAAGATCACGGTGAGGTCTGCGGTGACGAGCTGCAGGAAGCAGTCTTTTCCCTCGGGTTCGGTCTCTACGTCACGAGGGGAAGCGCGGAACCCGGCTCCCCCGGAACCACAGATAAGCACCCAAGCCACTCAGCTTCGGCGATGCGATCACATTGCCTACCGCGCCAGGTCGACCGGAGGCTCACTGAGAGCATCGCGAACGGGTACAGCCCCGTTACCGGGGATAGTGACTCATTGGCCTACAGGGTCGAAGTCGATCATCGAGGGTGCTTCGGAGTCGGTCAGAGCGGCGCAAGCCACGGCGAGCGAGTCGGTGGCCGGGTCCCGGGTGGTCACGCAGGCCGCCGTCGAGGTGTACGGTGTGCCGTCGGATGTGGACGTGGCCTTCGACAGGCGTTGGCGCTCCTGGCCACTGGCCTCAAAACCGTAGCGGCTACAAGCGGCAACGACGCAGCGGGCAAGAACGACCCGGGGTGGGGTGGCGTCCGCGAGCGGTTGCAAAGTGAATGAGCGTGAGTTCGTACAACAGAAGTCGCGACCGGGGCGTGCCCGGTTTGCGTTAGGCCTCGTTGAGGCCGTGTTCCGGGTCGCGACCATCAAGCACGTTCACCGCGCGGATGAACTCCGGATCATCCCACATCGCCATGTCCGGGGCGTCCGGGTGGGAGTCGATCCACGCGTTCATTAGCTTGTTGAACGCGCGCTGGCGGGCGAGCTGCTCCGGGCCGGGACGCATCGGCTCGGGCCGGCGATCGTGCTCCACAGCGCTGATGCTAGCTGTCGGCAGGCGAAACAGGGGTGGTTCCTCGGTGTTCTCGCGCACTGCCTGCGTTGACCTTCAGCGACATCTGCACGAACCGCAGGATGTTATCACGGGTGCGACCGCCGGACCCATCCCACCGATCGTCTCGCAGGTCGCTGCCGCGCCAAGTCGGCCTGGTAGCCGCCACGACGCGGCACCGGGAATCAGCCCGGGTTGGAGCCCCGTGGCTGGCCCATCCCGGCCGGCCGACCGTGCGCCGCCTTGGTCGCGGTGCCGCGAACCGGGTTCTCGCCGAGGCTCGTGCCCGCCACGGCAGAGATCTTTTGCTGGCGCAAAACATCTTGTCCGTGGCCGGCACCACCCGGTTGCGGCCCTCGCGCCCGGCGGCGCTGTGTCTGCCTTGCCGGGACGGGTCCACCACACGGTCCGCTAGCCCCGGTAGCCGATCAGATCCGCCACGCCCCGTCCGGGGCGTTGGCCGAGGAAGGGCCTCGCTCATGGACATCCAGGTCAGCATCACCGGCAGGATCGCGTTCCCGCCCCGTTTCTTCCCCGCCAAGGGTGACTCGCCCGCCATGTGGTCGGCCAAGCTGGAGGTCAACGGGCCTCCCACGCCGGGCCGCGACGGCGCCCCGTATGTGCCGACCCGGCAGGTCGAGGTGGTCACCTACGGGGTCGCGGCCATCCGCGCCGGAGAGTCCTACCGCCAGGGCCACCTGCTGGTGGTTCAAGGGTGCGACCTGGTCGCCCGGAGCTTCGAGTCCAGGGACCGCGCCGGGCACAAGACCGTCCGCAGCATCATCAAGATCACCGCTACCGCGATAGGGCTGTGCTCGCGCTACAGCATGGTTAGCGAAAGCACCAGCCCTTCGCAGATCAGCGCCGCCTCCCCGCGCATGGTCCAGGGTGCATCCGCCGCCGACGAGGCCCAGCCCGCCGCCGCGGCCTGACGCCACCCCGAGCCGAAGAGGCGCCGGCATCCCTCCCGCCGGCGTCTCTTCGTTCCTCCCGCCGCCCGCTCTGCCGGGTCCTCCGCGCTCTCGCCTGCGCGGAAGGGGCGGGCGGCGGGAGCCCCCTCTTCACTTCATTCCGATGGGAGTCACTGCTCCATGTCCATCACCACCGAAGCCCTCGAGCCATCCAGCTCTTATCTCGAGACTTTCGAACCCGTCCCGCCGGTGGACGTCGAACCCGACGCCGACCTGGAACTGCCCGAGGACTTCCGCCTGGCGCGGATCCCGGTGCGCCAGCTCGGCCACTTCCCCGACAACGTGCGGGAGAACTACCACCTCACCCAGGAGTTCTGCGCCTCTCTCAAGGCCCAGCTGCAGGTCCCGGTGACGGTCATCCCCATACCGGACGATCACCAGCGCGGCGAAGGAGAAGAGGAGCACCGCTGGTGGGTGGTCAAGGGCAACCGCCGCCTGGCAGGCGCCATCACGATCAACCTGCCCAAGCTGCTGTGCCTGATCGACCTGACCAAGGCCGAGGACAAGGCGAGCCTGTTGGTTGACCAGGTGGTAGAGAACGACGACGACTTCCGCCTCGGACTCACACCCTTCGAGCAGTCCCGCGCCCTGTTCATGGCCCACCAGCTGGGCGCCACCCGGACCGAGATCCGCAAGCGCACCGGCCGCAGCCGCGAGGAGGTCGCCCAGGCGATCGCCGCAGGCAAGCTGTCGGAGCCGACCCGCCGCACCGCGCAGGCCATGCAGTACGCCTGGACGCTGGACGAGCTCGCAATGTTGGACGAGTTCGACGGCGACCAGGAGGCGCTGGCCCAGATCGATTCGTTCATCTCCAGCTGGGGGTACACCGGCCGGCACGCCATCGAGCGGGTGCGCACGGACCGGCAGGAGGCGGCCGCGCACGCCCGAGCGGTGGCCGACCTGGCGGACGCGGGCGTCCCGGTGACCGAGGACGAACCCGCCGGCGCCGTCCGGCTCGCCCGGCTCGCTGGCCGGGTAGAAGGGTTCGACCCCGAGCAGCACGGCGATTGCCCGGGCCGCGGCGCGTTCTTCTACAGCTGGCGCCAGGGGCAGCCCGAGCTGTACTGCAGCACCCCCGAGCGGCACGGCTACACCCCGCCGCCGGCCATCACGCTCCCGCAGTCCGCTACGACCGAGCCGGACGGCCCTTCTCGCAAGGTCGTCGTGGAAGGCAACCGGGCGTGGATGGCGGCCGCCACGGTCCGCCAGGAGTGGCTGGCCACCCTTCTGGCCCGCAAGAGCGCGCCCAAGCCGGTCGTCCGCTTCATCACCCGGACCCTCAACGACATGCCGGCGCCGGTACGCGACAAGCTCGGTACGGCCTCGCTGTCCAGGCTGTATGGCAAGCTCGGCGGTCCCGCGGACCTGGAGGCGGCGCTGGCCACCGCTGCTTCCGGCCGGTTGACGATGCTGCAGCTGCTGCCGATCGCGGTGGCGTGGGAGTACCAGATGAGCGAGGCCTCCGCCGAGTGCAAGAACACCTGGCGGCCCGGTCGTCACAGCCCGTGCTCCACCGAAGACGCCGCGACCTGGCTGCGCTTCCTGGTGCACGAGCTGGGGCCGGAGCTGGGGGACAAGGCGTACGCGCCCGCGCCCATCGAGCAGGCCCTGATCGACGGCACCCCCTACCTCGGCGACACGCCCCCCGACACCGCTCCGGATCTCCCCAGCCGGGAAGACGACGACCCGCAAGAGGAAGAAGGCGTGTCTCTCGCTCCGGACGATGCGCCCTCACCCGAGCGCGACCGTGCCACCAGCGCTGACGTTCCCGAGCACCCTACCGCCCGCGCTGAGCTCAGCGCTTGCGAGGCAGCCGATGGCGAGGACGACGTCAACGCCGACGACAGTCTCCAAGCAGCCTGACAACGACCGGCGGCCGCTCTCGCTTGCCCGTTTCCGGCCGAGCTTCGCTTTTCCCGTCCACGACCCAGGAAGGTCCCTCACATGACCTGTACCGACACGGAGGCTCGGTAACCCATGGCCAGCCGTGGTTTCGTCGGCTTCGTCGCCGACCAGACCGAGAAGATCGCCTACAACCACTACGACTCCGCGCCGGACGGAGTCGGCCTGATCGTGCTGGGGTGGCTGCGCACCGCTTCGAAAGCTCCGGACGTGTTGCGCGAGCGCGTCGTCGCGCTGCAGGTGGTCACCTCCGGCCGGCCCAACAAGGATGACATCGAGCGGTACGGCAAGTACGCCGACCCGTACGTCTCGTCCCACGTGATCACCTGGGTGGAACTGCTCTGGAAGACCCAGGGCGACCCCGAGGCGATGCTGCGAGCAGGCGTCATCGACGACGCCTCGTCCTACCCCGTGGCCTACTCCGAGTGCGAGTGGGGCTACATCGTCGACCTCGATACCCAGGTCTTCGAGGTGTACCGGGGCCGGAAGGTAGCCCCGCACAACCGCGGCCGCTTCGCCACCCGGCCGCACCCCGACGATCACTATCCGGCGGCCCTGGTCACGGGGTGGCGGTTCGACCAGTTGCCGAGCGATGAGGAGTTCCTCACCGGCCTGTAATCCCGCCCCCTCTTTCCACTTCATCTGGTCCCGGCCGCCGGTTCAGGCGGCCGGGACTTTTCCCTTTCCACCCACCTCCACGAATGGGGCGACCCCTGTGAGTTCCGCATCCGCACCTACGCTGACCACCCGTAACGCGGGACTGGAAGACCTTGTCGACCTGCTGCGCCATCAGCAGGCGCACAAGGTCGACGTCGTGGCACACAGCCGGCAGATCCGCGCCGAAGGCACCCGCCTGCGCATCAGTACGGCACCGTTGCTGTCGGAGCGCGGCGTCACCACCACCGCCGGGCTCTACACGCCGACCAGCGTGTGCGACCAGGGCCTCGCAAGCAAACTCGGCATCCCGCTGCCGTACCTGCGCCGCCTGCGCGAGCACAAGCCCGACCTGTACGACGCGAACGTCAACGGCTGGCTGGCCGACGCCGACAGGCGCTTCCTCGTACGCGGCCTGAACGGCAACGGCGGGCACGGCGTCGCGCGGGCGTTCCTGTCCGACAGCTACCGCATCATCGACAACCTCGACGTCCTCATGGCGGCCCTGGACGGGGTGCGCTTGAGCGGCGTGCAGGTCCAGATCGACGGCTGCGACCTGACCGAACGGCGCATGTACGTCCGCGTCGTCTGCGAGCAGATCCGCGCCCTGGCACCGGACCTGCTGCGCGACTACCGAAGCCCGTTCACCGGCGAGCGCGGCGCCGACAACCCGGTCGTGTTCGCCGGGTTCGTCATCACCAACAGCGAGGTCGGCGAAGGCGCGTTCACCATCGTGCCCCGCCTGCTGGTCCAGGTCTGCCGCAACGGCATGACCATCAACGCCGACGCCGCCCGGCACGTCCACCTCGGCGGCCGCCTGGACGAGGGCGTGGTGCGCTGGAGCGCCGACACTCAGGACAAGAACCTGGCCCTGATCACCGCCCAGACCCGCGACGCGATCACCACCTTCCTCGACCTCGACTACGTCCGCGCCAAGCTCGATCAGATGGCACGGCTGGCCGGCACCCGCGTCACCGACCCCGCCGCGACGATCGAGCAGGTGGCCAAGAAGCTCTCCTACACCGAGGAGCAGCAGCGGCAGATCCTGTCCCACTTCATCCAGGGCGGCGACACCAGCGCCGGCGGCGTCATGCACGCCGTCACCAGCGTCGCCCGCACCCTGCCGGACGCCGACGCGGCGCACGAGATGGAAGGCCACGCGGCGCGCGTGCTGCACCTGGCCGCCGGCCTCTGAACCCTCTGTCTCCGCGGCCTCCGGTCCGTCTTCCCTCCGGGACCGGGGGCCGCGGTTCCCCTTTCCGTCTATTCGTACCTATCCGAGTTGGGAGGCACTGTGGTGTGCCTGTCTGACCTGCCCGGCCCGCGCCCGCTTCTGGTGCCTCGCGCCCACGCGCTCATCTCCGACGCCCAAGCGATCGAGGACATCTACCGCACGCTGCTGGCCGCCTACGGCAACTGGGGACCGGACACCCTCGCCACCATCAGCGCCATCATCGCCGCGACCGGCCGCAGCATCGTCGACGTCGAAGCCATCACCGCCGACATGATCGAGGACGCCGTCACCGGCTGGCCGATCGCCCGCATCCAGGCCAACCAGATCACCGGCTACGTCCGCCAGACCCTGGACGGCGGCATCCTGGTCGAGCTCTACACCCGCGACCGGCGGGCCGACCGTCACCTGCGCGTCACCGTCGACGGGCAACTCCTGCACGGCCCCGCGCTGACCCAGGCCTGCGACGCCGACCGTTCGACCACGACCTCCACCACGCCCGCGCAGCCGGGGGAGGAGACGGGGCAACAGCGATGAGCGCGGACACCCCGATCCGCCCCGGCATGACCGCGCCCGGCGAGCTCGTCTACGAACACGATCCCGACGGACCGCAGCATGCCATCGCCACCGGCAACGGCCGCTACTACAGCGACCCGGCCACCGGCGCGCTACTGATTTCGGTCACCAACGTGCTGGCCACCATGGCCAAGCACGCGCTCGCGCCGGCGGCCGCCAAGCACACCGCCGAGTGGTTCGCCGAGCACCTGCCGGCCGCGCTGCGTGCCGCCGCCGACCCCGACGAGCTGGCCGAGTTCGTCAAGCAGGCCAAGGCCGCCTACCAGGCCGAGTGGGAGCGGCGGATGCGGCTGGGCAGCCGCGTCCACCGCCAGGCCCAGGCCATCAACCTCCAGGCGCCGATCGCGCCCGACCCCGAAGCCGAACCGTTCCTCGGCGCCTACCGACAGTGGCTCACCGACTTCGGCATCGACATCGCCGCCGACGTCATCACCGCCGAATGCACCATGCTCAACCGCGACCTCGGCTACGGCGGCACCAGCGACCTGTGGGCGAACCTACGCTTTCCCACCCCCACCTCGCCGCTGGTGCCCCGATTCAAGCCCCGCGCGGTGCCGGCCGATCCGCTGCCCACCCCGTCCGGGCTGTGGCTGGTCGACATTAAGACCAGCCTCAAACACCCCGCCTCGGCGGTGTGGGACGAGTACCCGCTGCAACTCGCCGCGCTGCGCCACGCCACGGTCGCGCTGGCCTGCCCGCCTCAGTGCCGCTACGGCGCCACCGACCACCACGACGGCACGCACGAGTTCCCGGTCCCGGACTTCGCTGGCGCCGCGGTGCTCAACCTGCGCACCACCGGCTACGGATTCATCCCCCTGCCGGCCGACGACGCGGCGTTCGCGGCCTTCCGCGGGCTGCAGCCGGTCACCGCCTACCTGCACCGCATCGACCTGCGCGGTCGCAAGCCCGTCCAGCCCCCGACCGATAAGGATCTTTGATGCCGATCCACCCGAACGTGTTCGCGCGGATGCGACGCCGGCAGCGTGCTTACTGGCCCGACGGCCACATCCGCATCGGCGACAGCGTCCCGGCCAAGAACGGCGTGCACCCGATCAAGCTCAACACTTTTCGCTTCAGTTCCCCCTCCCGCGCCCTGGTCGAGGCGGCCGCCGCCCTGTACGGCGGCACCGTTGCCGAGATGACCCGAGGCCTGGACAAGTGGCAGGTCACCACCACCGCTGACGAGATCCCCGTGCTGCTGCCGCCGCACTCGGTCACCCAGTGGATGGAGTTGTGGGACGGCCCCTACTGCGAGCGGCGCTGCGACGGCGAGACCATCGAGCAGAAGTCCGGCCGGCCCTGCCTGTGCCGGGCAGAAGGGCGGCTGCGCTGCGAGGTCAAGACCCGGCTGTCGGTCCTGCTGCAGGACGTGCCCAGCCTGGGCACCTGGCTGCTGGCCAGCAAGGGCTGGAACGCCGCCGAGGAACTGCCCGACCGGGCCGCCTTCATCGAACGCGCCGGCGACTACATCGACGCCATCTTGTTCGTCACCGAAGCCCGTACGCTCAAGGGCGGCAAGCCCGTCACCTTCCCGGTGCCCCGGCTGCGCGTGGAGGGCATCTCCCCACGTCAACTGATGACCGGCACCGTGCCCGAGCGCTCAGAGCTGGCACGGCGTAACGCACCCGAACTGCCCCGCGGCAACAGCCAATCGCCCGGCACACCCGACAGCGAGGACGGCGGCGACGAACCGTCCAGCCAGACGCCGCCGGACTACCTCGCGCTGGCTTCAGCCGCCACTACCCCCGAGCGGGTACGCGCCATCTGGCACCAGGCCCTCCAAGCCGGACATCTCACCCCAGAGCTGCGCACCGTGCTCAACACCCTGGGCGCCGCGCTGACAGCCCGCCGGCACCAACCCTCGACCGTCCCCCAGGAACCTGCTGGAGACCGCCTGCCTGCCGAGGCGCCATTCGGCGAGCGATCTCCGGCCGAGAGCGGCGCCTCCCCGGAGCCTGTCCAAAAGCTCACCCCGCATGCACGGGCCGAGTGGCTGCGTCACCAGATCCTCCACCAATGGCCAGGCGGCACCACGGACCTGCACGCCGCCTTCGACGCGAGGACCGGCACCACCATGCGACGCGCCACCCTCGATCAACTGCAGGCCTTCGCCACCGATCTGCGCCGGCAACTCGCCGGCGAACAGGACCACGAGGTCGTCGACGCCGACCTCGTCGACGACCACCAGCCTCCCCATCCCGTAGCCGACCGGCCGCAGGACGACGCACCGTGAAAGGAAACACCATGACCACCGACTTCGTGCCGCAACTCCGCCACCGCCAAGCGGCCTGGCAGGGCTTCGACCGGATCACCGAGGTCCAGGCCAGCCCGGACCCCGACGTGCGCTGGTGGCAGACGGACTACCGCAGCAGGTGCGGAACGGGCTGCTGCTACGCCGGCCAGGTCGCCCTCGCCGCCGGCGGCCAGTGGCTCGTGCACATCCGCGATCGCCAGATGTCCATTGACGGCACCCCCGTCACCAAGGCCGGCAGCTGGTCGGTGCCGTACTCGATCTGGCAGTACATGCTCGCCACCGACAACGACCCCGCACACCTCGTACGGCACGTGCGCGGCAAGCGAGTCATTCACGTCAGCCACCGAGCGGCCCACCTCATCGGGATCGACCCCGACGCCGAACACCACGACGACGGTGGGCTTTTCGAGTCCGACAACACTCGCGAAGATCTGGAAAAGCTCATTACCAAGCAGGTCGGCCCCCGCCCGTAGGTGACCGTCACTCACCTCCTGACTGTCGAATGGCGGCGAGCGTACGATTGCCGACTCGTTCCACTCGTTCTTCAGCCGGTACGCGTCGTAGACGGAAGTGCCGCTCCAGGTTCTCTGGCAAAGTGGTTTTCTTTACGCGCCGCGATACGCAGGGCGGAAGCTGTCGGTACGTTGATCCCGGAATAAGCGATGCCGGTCGCCGAGAGGATTGTGTAGCGGAAGGTTATTTGTGGCGATATGAGCTATGTGGGACGAGTGTCTAATTCTCTGAAAGTGCTCCAGATTAGCCCTATCGCTCGACAAACCTGCAGGTCGTCGAGTGTGCTCCCCGCGCACGCGGGGATGGTCCCAGGGCGTGCGGCATGACCAGCACCCCGACGCCGTGTTCCCCGCGCGCGCGGGGATTGATTCGCCGGAACGGGCGCGCTCGAAACCTCGACGAAGCGGAGTGCTGGCAACCCATGCCTCGACTGCGGGCTCGTCAACCGAACAGATGCAGAATCCTGTCGGCCTGTCGCTCCAGGGTGCCCACCGGATTGTGGGGGGTCGCCGGCCCGTCGGGGCCGAGTCGGAGGAACCAGCCCAGCGCGACCAGACGGCGAAAATCACGCACCCGCTCCGCCTCACCCGGAAAGAGGTCGAAGCAGGCGAGCAGTTGCTCCGCGTCGAAGTTGCCGTCGAGGCGGGAAATGTGCTCGCAGAGCTCGCCGAGTTCGAAAGCGCGATCGCTGCGGCCGGAGTCCTCCCAGTCGATCAACCGACGCGGCGTTCGTGATCGTCCCACAAGTAGTTCGCGTGGTTGCCGTCCGCCAGCCCGAGGACCGGCGGCAGAGGATTCGTGGCGAGTTTGTCAGGGGTGGTGGAGGCCAGCCAGGCGGCCCCCGCGCGGAACGCCTCCTGGACGCGGGAGTCAGTGCCGAGGTGGGGCCGTTTGCCGGCCCACGCACGGGTCTTGTCCACGGCTGCCGCGGGCTCCCAGGCGGCGGGTTCAATCTCTTGCACCACCTGGGGCGGGATCTGGTGCAATCGGTTCAGCGCGGCGGCCGTTGCCTTGACCTGCTCATCGGTGGCGTGCTCACCGCGCAGGACGTGGCCGGGCAGCCTGCTCATGACGATCATAGGAGGGTGAGCGTCGAGCGCGGCCTCCACCGGTGCGGGCGCCAGCCCGGGCGCGTGTTCGGCGAGCAGCGTGAGCACTGCCCATTCCCGGTGAGGCTCTCCTCGTTCCCACAATGTGTAACGCTTGATCACGACATCGTGGCGGAATTCGAGGTCGTGGGTGCATCGGCCGACCGTCATGCGCTCGCTTCGCCCTTCCTGTCCCTTCGGCCGCGAGGCGGCGGGTTCTCTGGGCCGTCCCCCTGACGGGAATCGTTCACCTACCATCTAGATCATCCCTGTGATCGGGCTCTTAACCGGGTGGCGCCAGAGCGTCCCGCATTACCTCGGTGGCGGTTCGGGTCGCATGCTGGAGGTCATCGAGCAGATCCGGAATGTCCCCGCGCCCTAACCCTGCCGCGTTCACCATGGCGGTCAGCGTAGGTCCGTCATCGCCGACGGCGTGCGGCGCGCCGTTCAAGAGTTCCCAGGCCGCGTACGCATCCGAAGAAGCCACAGCCGTGCTCGTCATCTTCCGAGCCACGTCCGCCGCCCCGCAGCCGCCGGGGGCCAGCCCGAGAACGCACAACCCCAAGCGCACCTGGAAGACCACATGCTCGGGCTCTGCTGGAAGCCGCAGATAGGCGTCGACCATGGGTGAGATGACCGGATCGGCCAGCTGGTCGGCGAGGCGCGGGCACAGCGTGCGCAGGCAGGCCGCAATCGCCTCCTCCCACGGCGCTTCTATGGGGGTTGAGTCCAGTAGGTGAGCGGCTTCGTCATGGTGACCGGCGGTCGCGCGGGCGATGATGGAGACCTGGCGCCCCTCGTAGAGGAGTTCTCCGACGCCGTGGTGTTGCTCGGCGTGGTGAAGCGCCTCAGTCCATCGGCCGGCCCTGGCCAAGGCCCTGCTGCCGTCGACGAGGAGGACAAGCCGCATCCACTGCACCGTCTCGGGCCGGTCCTCTTCGGTGACGAGGTCGGCCAAGTCCACCTCTCTGCCGGTGACGACCGTGGACGCTCGGTCGCGGAGCCCGTCGTACAGACCCCGGAACACCCGGTAAGCGCCATCTGGATCGCCGTCGCGGACGAGCAGACGACCGAGGTTGATCAGCGGTTGCAGCGCCAGCTTGGCCGTCGCCGCGGGGTAGGGACGGCGCGTGAGGAAGACACCAGCCTGCTGCCAGCACAGATCCTGCGCCAGGTTGGGCAAGCCGCAGTCGGTGGCGATCAGCGCGGCCACGTTGAACGCCTCCGCGGCCCGAAGAAGCGCGTCGTCGCCGCGTCGCGCCGCGAGATGAGCGCGGTCACGAACGCGAGCGACACGCTGTTCGAGTGAGCGGCACACCGCCCGCGGGCGCGGCACGAGCGGGAAGCAGCGCGCCACCTCCTGCAGGGGCGCGACCGGCTGGGCGGCGTCGGTTCTGCTCACCTTCGTGCCTCCTGTCTACGGGTGGCCGGCCGGGGAAGCCGCCGCGGTCACCGGATATCTACAGGCTGGAGGCCCCGTCCTTCAGGACGGGGAGGAAGCCGGAACGGTCGGACACTGTGGTCTCCTGGTTTTGTCGGTGGCGGTCGGTAGGTTGATCGGCGTGTCCCGCTACCGGCTCCAGCCTTCGCCTGTCCAGGAGCAGGCGTTGCTGGAGCATTGCGGGCATGCCCGGTATGTGTGGAATCTCGCGGTTCAGCAGCACGCTTGCTGGAAGTCGGGCCGCAAGAGTGCGCCGGGGTTCGCCGAGCAGTGCCGCCAGTTGACCGAGGCGCGGGCAGCGTTCGAGTGGTTGCGGGCGGGGTCGATCATCGTTCAGCAGCAGGCGCTGAAGGACTTCGCGCAGGCCATGAGCAATTTCTTCGGCGGCAGCCACCGTCGTCCGACCTGGCGCAAACGCGGGCGGAGTGAAGGGTTCCGGATCGTCGCCGTCAAAGCGGGTGACGTGCGCCGCCTGTCGCGCCACGTGGGCGAGGTGAAGGTTCCGAAGGTGGGGTGGGCGCGGTTTCGCTGGTCCCGCGCTGTCCCCGAGGGGGTGAAGTCGTACCGGATCACCCGCGACCGTGCCGGGCGATGGCATGTCGCGTTCGCCGTTATCCCGGACCCGATCCCCGTGCCGGGCCTGGGTGAAGTGGTCGGTGTCGACCGTGGCGTCGCGGTCTCGGCGGCCCTGTCCACCGGCGAGATGCTGGATGCCCCCGGTCTGCGTAAGGCGGAGAAGGCCCGCCTGCTCCGGTTGCTGCGCAAGCTGGCGCGGGCCGAGCGGGGGTCGAACGGGCGCGGTAAGGTGAAGGCCGCCATCGCCCGGCTGAAGGCGCGCGAGAGCGACCGGCGCAAGGACTGGGTGGAGAAGGTCAGTACGGACCTCGCCCGCCGGTTCGACGTGATCGCCGTCGAAGACCTGAAGATCCGCGCCATGACCCGGTCGGCGGGCGGCACTGTCGAGGCGCCGGGCCGGAACGTGCGTGCCAAGGCCGGGCTGAACCGGGGCATTCTCGCCGCCGGGTGGGGTGCGCTGGTGGAGCGGCTGGGGCATAAGGCGGCCGGCCGCGTCCTGAAGATCGGCCCCGCGTACACGAGTCAGCGTTGCTCGGCGTGCGGGATCGTGGACCGGGAAGCGCGTGAGAGCCAAGCGCGTTACCGGTGCCGGTCCTGTGGATACGCGGGCAATGCCGATGTGAACGCGGCCAGGAACATCGCACACGCGGCAGGGCATGTCGTGTCTGCGCGGGAAGGGCCATGGAATGCCGGGCCGGTGCACCGCGAACCTCAACGCGACCTCCTCCTCGTGGGATAGTTGCGGTTGGAATCCCCGTGCTTCAGCGCGGGGAGGATGTCAACACACGACGGTCAGGCGGGCGCCAGGCCGGTCGATGCGGTACCCCGGCGATAGCTGCTCGTCGAGCGTGCCGGCTGGATGGGCGGTGATGAAGGGTCGCGACGGCCGTTCCCTGTCCCACTCATGCAGCAGTTCGGCCGTCTGCTCGGCGAGCTTCGCGCTTTCGGGACCATGGGCGATCACACCGAGCTCGTGCGTCTGGCGTCCTGGTACGTGCTTGTCGAGAGGGCGCAGTGCCAGGTAGGCGATGCTGGTGTCGTCGTACAGAGTGGCTCCGCTCCAGCGCGGCGCGGGCGTGACGAGGCCGCGGTCGCGGGCCTGCGGCCCGGCCGCCAGCCGGGCGAAGCGGCTGCCGGTGGTGACCAGCCACAGATCGAGATGTCCGACGGGTTGATCGTCGCGGATTCGGATGCCGGTCCAGACCTGGTGGGCGGGATGCTTCAAGGCCTGCGGCAGATGCTCGCCTTCCTGCGACGGGCTGCCGTCGAGGTGAAGTACGACGTCGTGGGCGAGTTGCAGCTCACGCCCGGCGTGGAACGTCGAGCCGCGCATGGGCACGAACCCGCACACCAGGGCCGACGTGGAAACCATCCGGTCGGGCTGGTCGCGGTCGAACGCCAGCGAGCGGGTCAGACCACTGTCATGCAGGAGGACCGGGACGACCATCCGGCCGCCCTCGGCGAGCTGCCGCCACCAGGCGGCGGTCAGATCCCACGCGCCGGCGGTGACGATGAGCCGGTCATACGGGCCGCCGGCGGGATGGCCGTCGGCGCCGTCACCACAGATCACCTCCACCTGCTCATATCCCGCCGCACGCAGACCACGGCGGGCCTCCTGGACGATGTCGTCGTCGATATCGATCGTGACCACGCGCCCGTCCGGGCCGGCCAGCTCCGCCATGAGGGCCGCGTTGAAGCCGGTGCCCGCGCCGATCTCCAGCACGCGGTGGCCGGGCCGGATGTCGAGCTGTTCCAGCATTGCGGCCACGAGGTTCGGGCTGGAGGCCGAGGAGATCGCTGAGCCGTCCGCGCCGTACTTGGTCGTGACGACCTTGGGCGCGTAGGCGTCCCGCAAGTCGACGCCGGGCAGGAACAGGTGCCGGGGCACCGTCCGGAACACGGCCTCGACTCGCTCGGACTTGAAGGTACCGCGGTCGCGGATGTGGTCTGCCAGCTCGTCGCGAAGCCGCTCGGGGCTCGGGTCGGTGTCCGTGCGGGTCGTCACTGAGGAGAGCGTAGCCGCAGGTGACGGCAACTGGCGGGAGGTCGGGGCGTCCTCGATGCCCGGGGTGTGATGGAACACGACCCGGGCAGCCGTCGCCGAGAAGAACGCCTGATGGCGTGCGGAGATACCTACTCGGTTCCACGCGAACAGGACGTGATGGGCCAGTACGGAGCGCAGACCGCGAGTGAGGCGGCCGCTCTTGGCCAGGGCCGCGAGCCGGACGCCGGTCTCGTGGAAAGCACCCGTCCAATCCGGAGCGGCCGCCAACGGGCTGGATGGGCTGCTGCCGCGCGCGGTGATGAGCGTGCGGACGGCGGCCAGTTCCACGTCCGTGACCTGGTTGGGGAAACTCGCCGGAAGGGCGGCCGGCCGGTGCGCGGCGACCTTGTCCCACACGTCGCCCTGCTCGTACCAATCCAGGCCGGCCCCGCGCAGCAGGGTGCTGGCCAGCATCAGACCCAGCTCACGCCGGTGATCTCGGTCCAGGAGCCGATCATCGAGCTGGTGCAGGTAGTGGAGGATGTTGCGGCTGTCGGCGTGGAAGAGGTCGTGTGCGACGTTCATGGCCTCGACGCCGCCGAACGGGTGGATCTCCGGCTCATACATCCCCCAGACCCACTGGGCGATGTCGCCGCGCTCCCGCAGACCGCCCATGGCTTCCCGCAGGAGCGCGGCGGCCTCGTCGTCCTTGCCGGGGGCGGGCATGCAGCGGATCAGCCATTGGGGGCCCTTACGGGTGTACCACCATGAGGTGATGACCCGGTGCTGCTCGGCTTCGGCCAGGAGCGGCCGGAGATGCGAGGCGGCTATCGACTCAGCGGCCCGCCAGTCGTCGCTCGTCATGTTGACCTGGCGCCATGGGCTGGTGCTGTCGGTGTTCATCGGTTCGGCTGTCCAATCGCGGGCTGGGGTTGGTCAGGTGATGAGCAGGCAGACTTGCCAGTCGTCGCTGGTGCCGACGGTCATGGTGTGCAGGACGAGCGCGATGCCGGCGCGGCCCTCGATCAGCCCGTCGTGCTCGGCCTGGTCGGCGTGGTCCAGCAGCGTGGTCAGCAGACGCGGCAGGTGGGTGGCGAGTTCTCCGGTCGAGTCGTCGACGGTGGCGTGCCATACGGTGGCCAGGAGTCCGGCCCAGCCGTGGCATAAGGCGGGGCCGCGGATGCGGGAGAGCTGGGCGGGGTCGGACAGGCATGCCGCGAGTGCGAGCTCGGCGCGTTGCCAGCGGGCGTGGTCGCCGGTCGCGATGCCGGCGAGCTGCAGGGCGCGGGCGATCCCGGGGGTGCCGTAGCACCAGGAGGGGCGCGCCGGTCCGTGCCGGGCGGGACGTGCGTCGAGGTGCTCGCCGATGTTCACCCGCTCTGGCCACCAAGGGCCTGTTGGGCCCTCTTGCCGCCAGCGGTCCAGCCAGAGGCAGATACGTTCGATGGCCTCGGCGTGGCCCTCGACGGTGAGCCCGCGCCGCATGCTGGTGGCGAGCAGCGCGAGCGGGCCGGCGATACCGTGCGCCATCCCATGGTCGGCGAACCCCCCGTGGAAATCGGCGGGTGGGCGAGCCAGCGGAAGGTCGGTGGTCCACCAGCCGGGAAGCTCGGTCCGGGCTTCGTCGCCTGGCAGCGGCTGGGTGAGCTTCACCAAGTAGGCGAGAACCTCCCGGAACAGCAGTCCCTGCGGGTCGCGCCGCAGCAGGTGCGCGCCCAGCCCGGTCATGCCGCGTACGAGATCGAACTCGTCCCGGCTGGGGCGTTCGACGGCGGCCAACCGGGCGTGTGCGGCGGCAAGGCGGCCTTTCACGATCATGGTGACGCTTGCGTCCAGCTTCCGCAGCGCCGTTCGGTAGCGGCCGCTGGGGGCGGTCGTGGCCATGGCGAACGCGAGTGCGGGCGCCCCGAACCACAGGCCCGCCCGGTCGCAGGCGTTGATCTCCTCGCGGGTGGAGCACTCCAGCCAGTCGTCCTACCCGAGTCCACGCGGCCAGTCCGGCGTGCGCGCGTACGGCATGCAGGAGGGCGATTCCAGCGGCGCCCTTGGACAGCGACTGGTGCCGCCAGCGAGGGCTGGACGGACTGTAGTCGTGGCCGGGGTCGGGTGGTGGGGGCGTGGCCAGGGCATCAGCTATCCGGTCAGCCGTCTCCACGGCCTGGGCCGTGTGGTGCAGGCCGGTGAGTGGCGTCATCGGTGGCTCTCCTTCCGGCGCGGCGCGGCCACCGCCAGGGCGATCGCCCGAGCCAGTCGCAGAGACATCCGCTCGGATTCGGGGTCGATGCCGAGCACGCGGATGTGATGCAGGTGCAGAAGCGACACCAGCACACCAGCGGGGTCCAGATGGGTGCCGGTGAGAAGGCCGGAGTAAGCGGCGCCGGCGGCTGCGCGCGCGTGCCAGGCCGCCGCAACGCAGGGACCGGCCGGCAGACCTCGTAGCGCTGCCCCGTCCGGGTCGGCCAGGCCCATCGCCTGCCGTAGCACCGCCCGGTCGCATCGGGAGTCCGGAGCAGGGCGGGGATGGTCGATTAGCCAGCGCATGGCTGCAGGCCGGGTGCCGGTCATCGCGGCCACGAGGTCGACCATGCTGGCCGCGGTGAGTGCCTGCGGGCGAACGGCCCGGGACGTGGCCACTGCGCGAAGCTGTGCCAGCGCGGCGGCGGAGTCGGCGGCGAACAACGTCTCCGCGGCCTGCAGAGCGGGGCCGGACCCGTAGCGGGCCGTTTCGGGGTGGTGGGTGTCGAGGACCAGGTCGCCGATCAAGCCGTGTCGGCGCAGGCCGGCGGCCCAGACCCCGACGCGGTGGGCCGCGGCGCCGTAGTCCTCCGGGCGGGGTAGGCGTAGGCGGAGCCTCACGTGCGGGGCAGGGTCGCGGTAGCGGATGAACCACCACGGCGGCGGCCTCTCGCCCCATGCGGTCAGGAGGTCAGGCAGGTGGCCGACCAGGAGGGCGTCGTGGACCTCGGGCGCTGCGTACAACTTGACCGACAGCAGGCGCGAGCCCGGCAGTTCGTCGTGCTCCGGTTCGATCAGCGGTAGCGGCGCGGAGCGGGCCAGCATGGCGGGCGGAGCGGCGGACGCCAGAGGGAAGACGATCTCGTGGGCTCGGCCCGCGAGCCATCCGTGATCGGCGGCGGTCGGCGCCTCGGCCACGACGGCGGCCGGGCCTACGGCGTCGAGGTGAGCGCGCAGCAGCGCCATGTCCATGGGCTCGTCCAGGCTCAGCCGCAGCAGCCGGTCCGCTTCTCCGACGTGCACGCTGGCGGGCAGGCCCAGGTGTGCGCGCAGCTTGGTCATCGCTGCCGTCCACACCGGCCAGGGCGCTTGCGGCCCGGGCAGAAAGCCGTCGGGAAGCCGCCACCGGGCAGGTGCGAGCACGGTCCGGCCGTACCGTAGCCGGGGCAGGAACGGCAGATGCGTTGCGGCTCCCCAGGCGAAGGGCGAGATCGTGACTGCCCGGGCGCGCGGCAGTTCGAACAGCAGCCGCGCGAGCGGCGGGATCGCCTGCAAGGAGGCCGCGTGCGGCAGGACGGGTTCCACCACCCGGCGTCGCGACAGCGACACCAGATACAGCCGGGATTTGTCGGCGGTGACCGCCAGGTCCTTCACACGGATCCGGTCGGTCTGGGCGGCGCGGTGCTCGCCCAGGCTGATCACGTCCGGGAAGATCCTCGGGGCGTGGGCGACGTTCTGCATGTGCACGGTGCGCGGCGGGAACGCCAGTTGGGCAGGCAGCGCCCCCTCCACTGACACGGGCAGGCCGGCGTACACGTCGGCCATCCGTTGCCGGTCGGGGGCGGGCATCAGGTCCAGGAACCGGCCGGTTCGCGCCATCCCCGACCTGCCTGTACCGATCACCGCGAGCCTGAACACTCCGTCGGCGAGCGCGGCTGGCGTGGGAGAACGCACCTCGGCGCACAGCTCCACATGCGGCGCCACCTGGAGATCGTCCACACTGCCGGCCGTCAGGCGGTCAATGGCGGCGTCATCGAGGGCGACCTCCCGGGCGCCGTCGATCGCCGCCTGCTGCGCGAGCGCGAGCAGGCGCTGATCGCGTAGCGACAGACCCCGCGTGCTCGGCTGGTCGGGGTGCGCGAAGTGCGCGGGGTAGCCGAGCCCGGCCACACCGTCCACGAGTTGCTCGACCCGGACCAACGCCCCGATCCCGTACCGTGCCAGGAACCTCGCGTGGTAGTCCTGCCACGCCGTATGCCCGGACGGGGCGGGGGCCAGCCGCAGCAGCGCGTCGGCGGCGGCCTCCACTTCGCGCGCGACCGCCGAGGGCAGCACCACAGCGCGGCCGAGCCGCAGGTCGGTCGCCAGCGGCTGGTCGACCACGTTCGCCACCGCGCGCATCCGGGTGCGTAGCTCAAGCCGGTCGAGCGGGGCGTCCTCCTGGAGGTGAGCGTGGATCGCGCGCAGTTCTGCGACCAGCGGCGCGGCCGTGCCGAACGCGCCGTCCCCGACGGTCTCAATCTCGCGGAGCCGTTCGAGAACATGGGCGAGGCCGTCCGCGTTGGTCGAGGGAGGGCGGAGGTTGCTGATCAGGACTCCCAGCGCCATCAGCTCGGAGAGCATCGCGTCGAGGGCAGAGGAGGGGACGCTGAGTTCGATGGACAGCTTGTCGATCAGCTCGCTGACGGGGACAGGGGAATGCGCGCTCTGGACGATCGCCCGTACGACGGTGCCGTAGCGCACCGACACCTCCGGCGTCGGGCCGTCGCTCATCATCGAGGCATGGGGCTGCCAGCCCACGACCAGCCGGTTTCCGTGTGCGATGGCGAAGTCATTCATCTCGACGAGTAGTCGGCGCCGCAGAGTGGAGCACATCTCCAGCCGGCCGATGACAGCGGCCAGCCACGCCGCGTCCGCCCGCGCATGAACCGCGTGGTTCGCAGGCCAGTAAGCCGAGACCGTCTCGCCGAACCGCACGGGCGCCACGCCGGCGAAGATTCCGAATGGGGTGGCGCGGCCGCGCATTCGCACCAGGTATCGGGCGAGCGTCACCACCATGCGCCGAACCTGGCCAACGCTGGGGCGATGCCCAGCGCACACGGCGTTGACGCGGTCGGCGAACGCCGGGCTGGCCACGGTGACCGCTTCTGCGATGGACGGTTCAGCCCACACGCCGGCCAGCCAGGCGCATCCACTGGCTGCATTGTCGCCGTCCAGGGCGGGCCAGGGCGGCAGGTTGAGACAGCCGGGGTGGGTAGCCGCGCGGATCAACGCCGCGTCAACATGCCGGTATGTACGCGAACGCTCGTGCGAAGTCACGTGATGCCTCCGCGGACTGAGTCTGAGGGAGAGGAGGGTTCCCTCCAGCCGAGACGACCGGAGGGAACTCCGAGGGGCCGCAGCTAGCAGTCGCCGCCGGCCACGGTGTCGCACCCGTTGTCCGTGCTGCAGTTCAGCGCGGCCGCCGCGTCGCCGGTGTCGGCCAACCGCACGTCGAGATCGAACTCGTCGGGCGTGAGAGTTCCCGCAGACTTCGGAGTTTGTGCAGGCATGGAGGTTCACTCCTTCTGTCGGTTGGTGGTGCAGGACATCCTGAGCCGCCGCCGGGTGGTGCGCAGTGTCCCAGGAGCTGGTGGGGTGTGCCGGAGTCCGCCTGCGGCATCGAGAGGCCGCGCCGTGGTCACCTGCGCAATGGCCGGCGGGTTGTCATGTCACGATCATGACCCCTGCAGGTCGGCTGCCATCAGCAGGTCGCGCAGTCCTTCCACGTTCGCGTGGCGTAGCGGCTCGCTTTCCTGATCGCCGACGGGCCTGGCGCACCAGTCACCGTGGCGGCCACCCGGTGAGCGTTCGCGCCAGATGTCCCAGTCAGGGAAATCGCCCTGCAGGACCTCGACCGCCGATGGAACGCAGCCGAGGGGGGTTAGGTCTTCGCGCACGTTCTGACGCTACGAGTGAGGACACACCGCCTACCAGCGGCGTAACGCAGCGGTTTCTGCCTGGTCGCTGCGGAACTACCACGTTGCGCGGTAGTCGGGTTCAGCCGGTGAGGGAGAAGAACTCCACGAGCGCCCGCTGATCGGCGGTGAGCTTCCGTTTCGTACCGCCGGTGACGAGTTCTCTCGCGGTGTCTTTGCCGAGTTGCTGATAGCGCAGCCAGGCCGGCGCACGCAGGCGCAGCCGCGTCATGATCTCAGTCGCTCGGGCCACGTCACCGATCCGCAGATGAGCGCGGGCGCAGTCCAGTAGTGCCCTGTTCCAGGTGCTGGAGTCAGTCCGGCCCACGTCGCGCGGCAGTTGCTGGTAGAGCTCGACGGCCCTGCCGTGGTCGCCGGCGATCATGGCGTTTTCCGGCCGCATCAGTGCAGCGGTGAGCGGTCCGAACGATGATCCTCCCGATGGGCGGCTGTGCTCGTGTCCCATGCGAGTGCCGGCGAGGATGGCCAGGCTCACGAACTCTTCCGCGCGGTCCGGCTGGTTGTCCCTGGCCGAGGCCGCCGATGCGCGTGCCAGCAGCCAGCCCCAGGCGTCGAGCTCGGCGATGTCGGCGGTGGACATGCGAGGTTCGACGGCGTCGGCCGCGGCCGCGCAGAGCCGCATCACTTCGGAGAAGCGGCCCTGCCGCATCATCGCCCAGGCTTGTACGGTGACCGCCGCGGCCGCGAGTGACATGTCGCCGATGGAGAGCGCGTCGCGTTGGGCCTCTTGGACGGCTGTGAGAGCCAGGTCATGCGCGCGGACTTGGATGAGGTAGCGCGCTGCGAGGTTCAGCGCATCCGACCTCAGCCGGACGGCACTCTCCCTATCGGTGTCCGGCACGTTGTCGGCGTGGTAGCGCGCGGAGAGAATCAGGGGCGGCAGGAATTCGGCGACCTCGTCATAGCGGTTGCTGTGGTACTGGGCGCCGAGGTTGCCGATCGCGTTCTCCAAGCGGGGCAGGGAAAGGTCTTCGGAGTCCGCGCTTCCGAACAGCCGGTGCCCCGACAGGTCGATGGCCGGCGCGATGGCCGCGCGCAGGGGAGCCAGGACCAGGTCGCTGGTGCTGTCGAGGACGGGCTCGGGGACTCCGGATCGGACGAACGTCATGGTGACCACGTTCAGCGCCCGGGCCAGCGCGTGGTACGTCTCCATGCGCGCGGTGCCGCCTTGTTCGATCTTCCGGATCACGGAGATGCTGATCCCGCTCGCTTCCGCGAGTTCCTCTTGCGTCATGCCGCGCAGCACGCGCAGTTGGCGGACCTGATCGCCCACTTCTGATTCGCCCGCTGCGGATGGATCGATGGCGCTGCTCACGCGTTCCACCTCCTGGCCTCTGCTCTCAGGCTAGGCGCGGATCCGCGGCCAGTCAGGGCCTTATGACGAAGAAGCGGCCCCCGGGCGAACCATGGAGAGCCAACATGGCTGCTTGGAGCGCCCGGCTGTGCTCTCCGTGCGCGCGCGGGGAACCGTATGGCGCTCTGGCGGTCGCGGCGGGGATGGCGCAGTCCCCACCGTGCGGGGTGCCCCAGGGCGACGAGGCGGCCGAAGATCTTGCCGGGTTGCTGTGAGGTGACCTCCTCGCGGGGGTGACCTCACCACGTGCCGTGTGGACGACTGCTTCACCTCCTGCACGGTGGAAAACCAGGCTAGGGGCTGCACGCCAAGCGCTGCTGAGCGGCGATCCGCCTAGGTCGGGTGTTGGTCAGGTCGCTACACTGTCGGCTTCAATGGACGCCCAGACGAACCCGTGGCTGCTGCACTTCACTCATGTGGACAACATCGAAGGCATCACCGCGACTGGCCTGGTGGCCGACAATCGGCAACCGGCTACGGCCGTGGAGTGTGCCGAGCCGGGTATCAAGGAACGCCGACGCCAGCAGCCGGTCACTATCGAGCCGGGCGGTGTGGTGGCTGATTATGTGCCGTTCTACTTCGCGCCCCGCTCGCCCATGCTGCACCGGATCCACAACGATGGGGTCACGGGTTACTGCCAGGGGCAGCGGCCTTTGGTGTACCTGGTGACACGTCTTGAAGCAGTGATCGCCGGGGCGGGCGTGGGTGGCCACTGTGTCAATCCCCTCAAACCGTGGAGACGGTCCTATGCCACAGCGGCCCTCACCAGGGCCGATGATGCTTGCCTCGTCTCGATCATCTGACGCTCGAATGTGACAGGCGGCAGCCCGTCGTTGGCGCTGTGCCTCCGCTTGACGTTGTAGAAGTCCGCGATCCAGGTCGCGATCTTCAGCCGGGCCTCCGCCCTGGTACGGAAGTGGTGACGGTGCACAAACTCGACCTTCAGCGTGCTGTTGAGCGACTCGGCAGCCCCGTTGTCGAGCGCGCACCCGACCCGGCCCATGGACTGCACCACCCCGTGCTTGCGGCATTCGGCCTGGTAGCGGGCAGCGGTGTACTCCGACCCGCGGTCCGAATGGAAGATCACCCCGTCCACGTCGCCGCCCCTGGTGGCGACCGCCATCTGCAGCGAGGCGACCGTCAGCGCCGCGTCGTGATGCTCGGACATGGCGTAGCCCAGCAGCCGACGGGAGAACAGATCCTCCACCGAGGCCAAGTACAGTGGCCCCTCATCGGTGTGGATCATTGTGACGTCGCCGACCCACAGCACGTCCGGAGCGACCGCGGTGAACTTCCGCCGCACCAGATCCGGCGCGGCCGGCCGCTTGCCCTGCCGGGTCAGCGAACGAGGCTTCTTCGGCGCCCGCCCAGCCAAGCCGAGTTCGGCCATCCGCCTGGCCACGGTGTTCTCTGACACACGCCAGCCCGCCTCGTGCAGGTCCTGGGTGATCCGCGGTGAGCCGTACGTACCGCCCGAGGCCGCGAACAGGCGCTTGATCTCCGCATCTAACCGGGCCCGCCGCTGCTGGCGGGCGGTCGGCGAATTCGCCCCGATGCGGTTCTTCCACTTGTAGAACCACGACTGGGAGACCTCCAGCGCCCGGCAGGAGATCGCGTGGTCGATGCCGTAGTCGGTCTTCTGGGAGCAGATGAAGGCCGCCACGCTCACCGGCCCATCGCCTCTTTCACCCACAAGACCACGGAACGCTTGAGGACATCACGCTCGTCCTCCAGCTCCGCGCGTTCCTTCTCCCAGGCCGCCTTCTCCTTGGCGTGCTGCCGGGCCAACTCGGCCTTCTCCCGCCGCAGCCGCGCCAGCTCCTCCTCCGCCGACTCCTTCAGCGTCCCGCCTCCGCTGTCGCCACCGGCCTGCCCTGCCGCGAGCCGGTCCATCTGCACCCAGTTGTACAGCGTGTACTCGTTGATGCCCAGATCCCGCGCGACGTGCGCGACGGGCTTGCCGGTCTCCCTGACGATCCTCACCGCCCCAGCCCGGAACTCCGGATCAAAGCGACGCCTCGTGACTCCTGCCACGACCAAACCTTTCCTGGTTCGGTCTCCACGTTACGAGGGGAAGCCCAACTGACCGCAATGCGGCGGTTGCCACCGCTCGCTTCACAGCTCAGGCCAAGGAACTGCCTACGCACATCGACTGGGAGATCATGGCGGCACAGTACTGGGCCAACACCGCCGAAGACGGCTTTCGCATGCAGCGGCGGATGGCTGAACTGCTCGTACATGGAGCCTCCCCCCGAGGTGTGGACACCTTGAGTACCGGATGATGGAAATCCGGAGACAAGGAGTTCCACGTGGCGATGAAGTCGTATCCGCCGGAGTTCAAGGCGGACGCCGTCGCGTTGTACCTGTCCGATCCGGATCGGACGTTGGCCTCGGTGGCCGAGGACCTGGGGATCAGCCGGGAGACGCTGCGTAACTGGGTGCGTCAGGCGCAGGCGGACGGCACCGCTGGCGTGAAGGAGCGGGGCCCGGTGAGGAAGCCCGCGCATGGCCCGCTATCGTCCGACGACGTGCTGGAAGAGGAGAACAAGCAGCTCAAGGCCCGGATCCGGGAACTGGAGCTGGAGCGCGACATTCTGCGCCGGGCGGCTAAATATTTCGCGGGAGAGACCAACTGGTGAGCCGCTTCGAGTTCGTTGACGACCATCGCGACGTCTTCGGCGTCAAGCGGCTGTGCTGGGTGCTGAAGGTGTCCCGATCGGGCTTCTACCGGTGGCGTAAGGCGGCTCCGGCCCGGGCGGAGCGTGCCGCGGCCGACGCCGTACTCGCCGCGGAGATCAGGCATATCCACGGGGAGTTCGACGGCACCTACGGCAGTCCGCGCATCACCGCCGAGCTGCGGGCACAAGGTCGCAGGGTCAACCACAAGCGGGTGGCGCGGGTGATGCGCCGCTTCGGCATCGTCGGGCTGCACCTGCGCAAGAAGGTGCGCACCACGGTGCCGGAACCCTCGCATCAGAAGGTGCCCGACCTCATCAGGCGGGACTTCACCGCGCCCGCCCCGAACCGGCGCTATGTCGGTGACATCACCTACCTGCCCGTCGGTGACGGCCGGTTCCTCTACTTGGCCACCGTGCTGGACCTGGGCTCACGCCGGCTAGCGGGCTGGTCAATCGCCGATCACATGCGCACCGAGCTGGCGACCGACGCGCTGCGGGCCGCGGCCGCGACGCGGGGCAGCCTGGACGGCGCGATTTTTCATGCCGATCATGGGGCGCAGTACACCTCGGCCGAGTTCGCCAAGGTCTGTGCCGAGCTCGGGGTGCGCCAGTCCATGGGAGCGGTCGGTTCGAGCGCCGACAACGCCGCGGCGGAGGCGTTCAACGCCACTCTGAAACGCGAGACGCTGCAGGGAGCCACGCGGTGGTCCTCGGCGCGCGAGGCCCGCCTGGCGGTGTTCAAGTGGATCACCCGCTACAACACCCGCAGGAGACATTCCACCATCGGCTACCTCAGCCCCATCGACTACGAGCAGCAGACCATCGGTAGGGTGCAGCTCGCCGCATAACGACCGGTGTCCACACTTCGGGGCGAGCCCCCGAACGCTTGCACCCCGTCCGCGACCCAGACATCGTGGCAGCGATCCAGGGGCAGCAGCGCCTGGCGCGCGCCAAGCATCCGGACACCCTGTGGTTGTTCCCGGCTTACAACCACAATGCCCACGGCCAGCGACACACGACGACCGCCGCAGTCCGCTCGGCCATCCAGAAGTGGATGGCCGAGGTCGGCATCGTCGACCGCGACGGAAACCCCGCCCATATCACCCCGCACCAGTTTCGCCATACCTTCGGCACCCGCGAGCTCAATAACGGTGCACCACAGGAAGTGGTCCAGGAGCTGTTGGACCACGACGACCCTGCGGTCACGCGCGGCTACGCCCGGCTCAACGGTGAGCGATTGAAACACGAGTTCATCTCGGCGGCCCGATTCAATGCCGCCGGGGAACTACTCCAGCAGCTGGCCCCCGACAGCGCTCTCGCGGACGTCGCGTGGATGAAAGAGCGCATGAACCGGGCCAAAGTGACCCTCCCGAACGGCTACTGCGCCCTGCCCTTGCAGCAAACGTGCGAGGTGCAGAACGCTTGTCTCGACTGCAACGACTACTTCGTGACCACCCCGGAGTTCATCCCAGCCCATGAAGAGCAGCGAGCACGCACCGCCGACCTCATCGCCACCTTTGAGAGCGCCGGCCAGACTCGCATGGCCGAGAAGAACCGAAAGGTGCTGATCAAACTCGACACCCTCCTGAAGTCTCTGAGAGGTGTCCCGTGACAGAGGCCCTTGACCGCTACCGCGATGACCGTCGTTCCCGAATGCAGGCCGCTGTCGCCAATGCGATGCGAAAACTGGACGAGTCCGGCCAGCCCATCAACATCAGCCGCGTCGCTGCTGCCGCCGGCGTGTCACGGCAATGGCTCTACGACAGCCCATTCCGGGCCGAGATAGAGCGGCTGCGCGAACGAGAAGCAGGCACATCTTCACGTCGACCACCCGCGAAACAGACCTCGTCCGAGGCATCACTGCGCGCCCAGAACGAAGCCCTGCGCCAACGTCTCAAAGAGATGCGCAGTGAGACCGCCGCCTTGAGGGATGCCCTGGAGCGGGCGCTGGGTCTGTTGCGTGAACGCGGCCAACCACCGAACCTCGGCTGAGCGCGAGCATCGGGCCCGGCCCCAGCGCACTGGTAACCCCAACCGACCCGCTGGCCCAGCACGCGACGCAAGACGGCCCGGCGCTTGGGTCGCTGCCACCAGAGGCAAAGCAGCACTGAGTAACCGCTGTTACTCATGTGGTCGCGCGAGTTGGTCATCTCCTGTTTCGCTGGGCCGGCGGACCTGGTGCAATCACCAGCATGGCAGCCAAACCCCTGCTTCTCCGCGTAGCCCTCACGCTGGCCGCGCTCCTCACCTCGGCCGCGGCCGGAGCCGCCCTCGCCTCCTCCTCGACCAGGGGGCGGACACCGCCCCCACCGGCGGAACTAGAACCAGCACAGCTGCCAGACGACCCCCCACCGCCCGCGCCGCGGCGCCACAGGTGGTGGAGGCGCGTACTGTGGGTGGTCCCGCTCCTGGCATTGACCGCCGTCTGCGCTTGGGCCGCAATCACGTGGACAGGACCAACTGGGCGCGCTGGGTCCTGGCGGGCGTTGCGCTCGCGCTGGCGGCCTGCCTCGCGCTCGCCGCCCTCATCGGCCCGGCCGCCCGATACCTCGCCGGAGAACGCGCCCCGCTCACAAACGTCGAACGCACCGAGATGACCGCGGCCGAGCGAGTGGAGGCAGTCAACTCCGCGCGTCACACGCTCATCCAGGCAGTGACCGGGCTGGTCGTGATCGGCGGTGTCGTATTCACGGCACTGGGACTCTGGTACACCGCTCAAACGCTGAGCACCACCCAGGAGGGGCAGATCACCGACCGGTACACCAAAGCCGTCGAACAACTCGGTTCCACCAAGTCCGACGTGCGACTCGGCGGGATCTACGCACTGCAACGCCTTGCCGCTGACTCGCCACGCGACCGGGACACCATCCGCAACGTGTTGTCAGCGTTCGTCCGCAACCACGACATGTGCACCCTTCAACCCGGTGAGAAAACCCCGCCCAAGCGATGCAGCGACGACAAAGGGGAAGGTAACTACCCCATCGTGCGTCCCCCTGCCGATGTGGTCGCGGCGTTGACCATTGCTCCCACCCTGAGCGCCCTGAAATACAGCGTTGACATTATTCCCGGTGTCATTAACAGCGGTGACATTACCGGCCGCGCAGACTTCTCCAACAGCCGCTTTCCCGGAGCGGCCCTGTCCCGCGCGAACCTGGCCAGCGCGGATCTGACCAGCGCGAATCTGACTAGAGCGCAACTGGTTGAGGTGGACCTGAAGGGCGCGCGACTGGCAGGTGCGAACCTGGCCGGCGCGGACCTGTTTGAGGTGGACCTGAGGGGCGCGGATCTGATAGGGGTGAACCTGATGGGCGCGTCGCTGTCCAGCCTGGAGTTTGGCGGCGCGTACCTGATGGACGCGGACTTGTCCCGCGCGGAGCTGGTCGGCGCGGAGCTGTCCGGCGTAAGCCTGTCCGGCGCGAACCTGTCCCGCGCGGACCTGTCTATCGCGGAGCTGTCCGGCACGATCCTGTCCGGCGCGAACCTGTCCCGCGCGAGCCTGGTCGGCGCGGAGCTGTCCGGCGCGGACCTGACCAGCGCGAACCTGTCCCGCGCGGACCTGTCCGGCGCGGACCTGTCCGGCGCGAAGCTCAGCGCGGACCTGTCCGGCGCGGAGCTGTCCGGCGCGGACCTGTCCGGCGCAGACCTGAGGGGTATGCGCGGGATGACTGAGCAGCAGGTGCGGGCGGTGGCCACGGTTGACTCAGACACGACGTTCGTCTACTGAGTAGCCCACCAACGAGGCTCGGCGCCCGCCCCGTTCCCTGCGAGGAGACGGGGCTGATTGCTCCGCTAACAAGCCGTCCGGCAACGCCCGGTTACTACCAGCTACTTTGCGTCTGGTGACGGCGACCCGAGCGGCGGGCCAAGACGGGCCACAGTCAGACTCGCTCCCGAACACCATGCCTTTCTGGACATGTCTGCATTACCAAACCAAAGGTCAGACGGCCATATGACCTTCTTGACTCCAGATAACCCGGTCGGCGTCGACCCAGTGCCGGAAGCTGGAGCGCTGGTAGCCTTCGCGGCTCTCCTCGCCCACGAGCAAGCCGGCGACCGCATCACGCAGGAGCACCGTCTCGGCTCGGGCGGACGACGCGGCCGCCGCTGCCGTCGCGGCGGCCGGTGCCGGACTGAGCCCGATCAGCGGCGTCGCCAGGAGTCCTGCAGCCAGGAGAGCGGCCGGGATGGCGCGGCGTAGGGGGGAAGGCACCGAGATCCTCCAATGCAGCTACCCAACGTTATGATTGCCTACTTTAAGTAATCACGGCTGGTGGAGGTCGCTCACTACCGGCTGGGTGACAACCTTGTGACCGCTCCCAAGCTCGCGCATGGCCCCGGCACCGCCGACGCGGCACCAGCCCGGCGACGGCCGAGAAGATTCTCTGTCGCCACGCCGCTCATCGGCGCAGAAAGCACCGGCCCGGTTCTCGGTTGCGCTGGACCAGCTGAGCCCTTCGGCCTGAGCAGCGCCGTAGCCGCCTCGAGGCCGGCGCAGATGTCTCGCTCATCCGGATGTGGAGGGCGGCGGAGTCTGACTCGCCCCAGAAGGGATGCGGCGTTCGGCATCAGACCACAACGGGCGGTCCACCCTTCCGTCTTCGCAGCCTGCGTCACGGGGCGCCGCTCGCGCAACCGCCCTCTCGCCCCGCACGGCGGGGCTCCAGGAGGGGCGAGGTCTGGCCGATCAGAGATCTTTTGCTGGCGCAAAACATCTTGACCCGGCCAGACACGGCCGGTTGCACGGCGGCTTCCCGCGCCGCTGACGGCCGCCGCCGGAAGGGGACATCCCCGCCGCCGCGGCCCCCGCGCCGACGGCCGCGCGCATTCCTCCTTCCGGCAGCCCCGCCCACCCCCACTCCGGGAGCTGCCATGACCGCGCTCGCCCACCCCCACACCGCCTCGCCCGCCCTGACCGCGCCCGACGACCAGCCCGCCATCGCCATCGTCGGCGCCTCCATCACCGGCCCAACTCTGGCCCTGTTACTGCACCAGGCCGGCCTGACGAACGTCACCGTCCTGGACGCCTCCACCCACCTGCACGCCCAGGCTGGCGGTGTCATCGGCCTGGAGCACACCGCCCTGGACGTGCTGGACTCCCTCGGCGTCCCGCAGAGCGAGTTCGTCCCCTTCACCAGCGAGCGCGTGGTCGCGGTCAAGGTCGCCGACCGTTGCGAGGCCGGCCGCACCCACACCTTCTACCCGGGCCGCTCCACCGCCTGGCACCTGATCAACACCGCGCTGCTGCAGCGCCTGCCCGAGGCATGGTTGCGCCTGGGCAGCCGCGTCACCGGCCTGACCGCCGGCCCGGACGGCCGCGCCCAGCTGCAGGTCGCCGACGCCGACCCGATCAGCGCCGACCTGGTGGTCTTCGCCGACGGCCGCCGCTCGATCGGCCGCCGCCTGCTTGACCCGGACCGCCAGCTCCGCTACGGCGGGTACGTCGCCTGGCGCGGCCAGGCGCCGACCGTGCCGCAGGACCTGCGTGACTACACCCGTATCGAGCCGTATGGCGCGGGCTTGCACCTGTTCCCGATCCTGCAGCGTGACGGCAGCACCGCCACCGACTGGACCTTCTACCTCAACCACTCCGAGCCGGAGTTCCGCACCCTGCTGGCCGCCGAGCCGACCCGCCGCACCTACGTCCTGCCGCACCAGATCACCCCGTACGCCCGCGAGCATGTCACCGGCCACGCCCGGCAGCTGCTGCCCACCACGGCCGCCGACATCATCCAGGCCACCCCGGTCTGGACCGCCGCCCCCATCGTCGACATTGCCCCGCCTGAGCGGATGGTCTACCCGGTCGGGCGGCACGCCCAGGCCGTTCTGCTGGGTGACGCGCTGGCCCCGGTCCGGCCCAACACCGCCCGCGGCGCCAACAACGGCATCGAGCAGGCCACCTCCTTGGTCGCCGCGCTGACGCAGCATCTGCGCTACGGCGCTGACCTGGCCGTCGCCTTGGAGGGCTGGTAGCGCCGCGCCTTGCCCGCCGTCCGCGACGCGCTGGAGCTCGGCCCCAAGCTGGGTGCCGCACTCGGCCTTGGACACCATCCGGCGCCGGCATGACCGGCGCCTATCGGCCGGCCCGGACCATCGAGCCGGGCTGGCTGGTCCGCCTCGCCGCCGGCGACACCCCGGCCGGTGGCGGGTGGATGTCCGTCCTGGCTCGCATCGACACCGTCAATCAGCTCGGCCGGCAGCGCGTCTGGTTTCTCGGTGAAGACCGGGCCGCGTCGGCCTACGCCGACGACCTGGTCTTCAGCCGCACCCCCGACGAGGCGGCCATCGCCCACCACCCATGAGCCCTTTCGCCTCATCTCCCGCCGTCCGGGGACCGGTTCCCCAGGACGGCGGCTCGATCAACAAGGAGCCCGTTATGACGTCGACCAACCTGCCCGTTCCCCAGCCGGCCGGAGACCACGCCGGACAGCTGCGGCACCTTACCCGCCGGCTCGCCACCGATCTGGCCGACCAGCTGCGCGCCCAGCCGCCGACCGGCCAGATCGTGGACGGGGCCCGAACCCGGCTGCATCAGACGATCAACCGGTATCGCGCCGGCGACAGAGCGGACGACGCCACCGCCATCCGCCTCAGCATGGACCTGCGGATCGTCCGCATCCGCGACGAAGCCTGGCTGGCCTCGCAGGTCGAACCGATCGTCATGACCGCCCTGCTGCTGGATGTGGCCGACCGGATCGAGCCGGAGTTCCTGGCCCCGGTCGGCTCGCTGCTGGCCTTCACCGCTTGGCACCTGGGCGAACGGGATGCCGCCCGCCGCGCTGTCGAGCAGGTCCTGGCAAGGGAGCCCTTCTACTCGATGGCCCTGCTGATCCAGATGGCGCTGCAGCTCAACGTGCCTGCGGGCGCCCTTCGGGACCGCATGCCCACGCTCGGCGAGATCGACATCATGATGGGGCCGCCCCAGCCGGACTGGCTCCAACCGCTCCAGTGGACCTTGGCCGACTACCTCGAGGCCGCCCGCTGAACGACCTCACCCGCCGGCGGCCCAGGGCGCGGCGTGCACGCGCCCGCTTCGGCGGTGACCGTGGCCGGGCGGCGCAGGGGGCCGGTCCGGCGGCGGGCGCGCTCAGCCCGGCCGCGCCGGGTGAGCGCGTCGCCGTAGTCCCGTGACGGTGGCTGAGGTCTAGCGCCGATCGTGCGGTCGAGTCCGACGCCGGTGGCAGGCCCTGTCGTAAGTTCCTGCCGGTCATCCGCCCCTCATTTCGGACCGGTCAGCCTCGCAGGCACGTTCCTCCAGGCAAGGCGGCTTTCGCTGCGCTCACCCCGCACGGTCAAGATCTTTTGGCGCAAGGGCAGGAACGGGCGCCAAAACATCTAGCCCGTACGGGGCCGCCGCCTTGCCTTCCGTCTCTTCCACCTGCGTGTCCTCCCTCACCGAAACGCGGAACGGCCGCCCAGCAGGGGCACCGTACGGAAGGAGCCGGACATGCGACTCAGCCTCGACCTCCCCCTCTACGCCACCGATATCACCGCCTGCACCCGCTGCGGCAACGAGGTCACCCTCCAGCACAGCTGGAAGACCCTCGACGGTGGCCGCATCTGCCTGGGGTGCGTGTGCGAGGCCGTCGAGGCCTACCGCCAGTCCACGGTCGCTGACCGCGACCTCCCCTACTAACCCCCCCGGCCGGTGGCGGGGGCCACGAGCCTCCGCCATCCTCTGCCCCTCTTTTCGGAACCCACCGCTACTACTGCGCAGGAGGAAGACCCATGGCAGCAGGCGACACCGTCATCACCATCGTCGGCAACCTCGTCGACGACCCCGAGCTCCGCTTCACCCCGACGGGGCAGGCGGTCGCCCGGTTCCGCATCGCCTCCACCCCCCGCTACATGGACCGCCAGTCCAATGAGTGGAAGGACGGCGACAGCCTCTTCCTGACCGCCAACGTCTGGCGGCAGGCGGGCGAGAACGCCGCCGAGTCCCTGACCCGCGGCACGCGCGTCATCGTCCAGGGCCGGCTCCGGCAGCGCACCTACGAGACCAAGGAAGGCGACAAGCGCACCGTCTACGAGATCGAGGTCGACGAGATCGGCCCGTCCCTGCGCCACGCCACCGCCAAGGTGAACAAGACCCGGCGCAACCGTCCCAACACCCCGCCGCAGGACAACCCGTGGGAGAACATGCCCGCCGAAGGCCAGCAGGCCAACGGCCAGCCTGTCCCCGCAGGCGCGACGGCCGGTGACGAGCCGGACTTCTGACCCCGGGCAGGGGCCCGCCCGGAATTCTCCGGGCAGGGGCCCGCCCGGAATTCTCCGGGCGGGCCCGCTCCCTGATCCCACCGGATCCCTTCCCTCTCCGCCGCGCCTCCGGCTCCGCTATCCGGAGGCGCGGCGGCCCCTTTTGTCTCGTGAGGAGGACGTCCCTCCGATGATGTCGACCTCGACGCGCGAGGACCTGACGGACCTGCTGCACTTTCTCGGCGCCGTGCTCAACGACCCCGGCGCGGGCCTGCGCCCCGCCCTGCTGCACGTCATCGGCGAACTGGCTCGCCTGCTCAGCGTGGACATCGACGACCACGAACTCGCTTGCGTGCTCGGCAGTACCGCAACTCCCGCTCCCGACGACCCCGTAATGCCCGGCCAGGCGATCCCTCTGCCTGGCCGGGGCCAAGCCGTCGTGCTGGCCGTGCGGGAGAAGGGAGCGCTGCTCAAAGTCCGCGCCGCCAGGCGAAATCCGCCACCTCCGGAGCACGCCCGACGGATGGGCGGACCTTTGACCCGCCACAACCCCTGCCCGCACCTCGAAGGAGGCCAGCCCCGATGAATGACCCAGGCGAGCACGAGCCGCTACCGTTCGAGGGCCACATGCTTCTGATCACCGCATGCTGCCGCTGTGGCATGCAGCCGCTCATCGTCGACCCCGACAACGCCGTCTCCGTCCTGATCCACCAGGCCACCGGCACCCCGCTCGACCTCGACGGTAACCCGGCACGGCGCGGCGACCCTCTCGTGCGGCGCGAAGCCCTGTGCTCCGGCTGCGTCCGGCTGTGCCGGCAGGCCATCGCGCAGGGCGAGCTCGTGTCCTGGCCCCGGCCGCCGTCGTCGGAAGGTTTCGCTTGATGCGCCACGTGGTCCAGTTCTCCGGCGGCATCGGCAGCTGGGCGGCCGCTCAGCGCGTCGCCGCCCAGCACGGGACCGACCGGCTGACTCTGCTGTTCGCCGACACGCTGGTCGAGGACGACGACCTGTACCGGTTCAACCAAGACGCCACCGCCCAGCTCGGCGTCGAGCTCACCGTCGTGGCCGACGGGCGCACCCCGTTCGAGGTGTTTCACGATGTCCGCTTCCTGGGCAACGCCAGGATCGCGCCCTGCTCGTACTGGCTCAAACAAAAACCCTGCCGAGACTGGCTCACCGCTCACGCCGACCCGCGAACCACCATCGTCTACGTCGGTATCGACTCCTCCGAAAGGCACCGCATCCCCGGTATCGTCCGGGGCTGGGCGCCCTGGCAGGTTCGCTTCCCGATGGCCGAGCCGCCGTTGCTGACCCAGGAGCAGATGCTGCAGGCCGCCCGCGCACTCGGCGTGCGCCCGCCGCGCCTGTACGAGCAGGGCTACCGCCACAACAACTGCGGCGGAAGCTGCGTACGGGCCGGGCAACGGCAATGGCTGCACCACCTGCGCACCCACCCCGACCGCTTCCTGCGCGCCGAGCACGAAGAGAACCGGCTGCGCGCCGAACTCGGCGACGTCGCCATCCTCAAGCGACGACGGCACGGCGTGACCCGTCCGCTGCCGCTGGCCGAGCTACGCCGCCGCGCTCAGGCCGCCTGACGCCCGGCTCGCATCCTCCCCGACGAGGGCTCCGCACCGGATGGGCCCGCGCTTGCTTGGGCCTACCACGGAACCCCGGGCGCGGGGGCTCGGCAACAGGGACTGGACGGCTTGGACGGCCCCCCGCGCCCGGGAACCCGTGGTCGAAGCGGCCCGAGCGCGGGCCACCCCGGCCCGCCACACCCTTCGAAGGAGAACACAGGTGAGCGACGACACCGCCCGCTGGCGGCACATCGAGATCGTCCTGGACCGCTCCGGGTCCATGCAGCCCATCACCTCGCAGACCGAGGCGGGCCTGCGCGGCTTCCTGGAGGCGCAGCGGTCCGTGCCCGGCCGCACCACCGTCACTCTGTACCAGTTCGACGAGGTCGGCGAGCTGGTCTTCAGCAACGTGGAACTGGCCGACGTGCCGGAAGTCCGGCTGCAGCCGCGCGGCGCCACGGCCCTGTTCGACGCGATCGGCGACACCATCGAGCGCGCCCGTGCCCAGGTGCTGGCGCTGCCCAAGCCGCAGCGCCCCGATGAGATCATCACGGTCATCCTGACCGACGGCGCGGAGAACTCCTCCCACCGCTATGACGCACCGCGGCTGCGGAACTGGATCGAGGACCTGCGGGCCAAGAGGCGCACGTGGGTGTTCGTGCTGCTGGGCGCCGGCTCCTACGTCACCCGGCTCGCCCGCATGCTGGGCATCGGTCAGGAGACCACCATCCACTACGACCACGACCTCAGCCAGACCGCGCTGTCCACCGCCGGTGAGATGGTCCGCCGCGGCAGCCGCAGTGGCCGGTACGGCTTCACCGACGAGGACCGGACCGCCACCCGGCACTGACCCTCGGGGGTGTGTTGGCGGCCGCGACCACGAGCGGTCGCCGGCACATCCCCGTCTCCCGTGCCGCCGACAGCGCAGCCCGCTCAGGAGGCTGGGGGTGCGGCATTCGGGCCAGTGCGGTGTTCCTCCCTTTCCGGCTTCGCAGCCTGCGTCACGGCGGCGCGCCCCCGCAACCGTCCTCTCGCCCCGCTCCGCGGCACCTGGCGGCGAGTTCTGTCTGCTTTCAAGATCTTTTGCTGGCGCAAAACTTCTTGGAAGCAGGCAGAAACGAACGGTTGCGGGGCGCTTGGCCGTGCCGCTGACGGCCTTATCGCCGGAAAGGGGAAGCCCGCCGCCTCGGCCCCCGGGCCCTCACCCCTCCACTGCTCTTCCGGCAGCCCATCCACCGGACACGGGAAGAAGGAGAACCCCCGATCATGCTGCCTGAGGTGAAGGCGTACTTCGACGCCATCGACAATCGCAACCTCCGCCTCGAGACCGACCGCATCTACCGCGCGCATCCGGTTCCGGACTGGGACCCCACCCTGTCGGCCGACCAGGTCGCCGCTTACTTCGAGGCGGAGGACAAGCGCAACGCCGCCCTGCGCGAGCTGGAAAGGCGGACAAGACCAAGCAGGCCGAGGCCTACCAGAAGCTGGCCGCTTCCGAGGACCCGCTGGTGCGCTTCCTGCTCACCGATCGGGAGGTGCAGGCCTACCCCCACCACGCGCACGACGTCCTGAAGGCCCTGCCGATGAGCCGCGAGGAGATGGAGGAGTTCGGCGACCGGCAGGACTTGGTGCCACGAGTTCGGGCGTCTGTTCAGGCGCGCGGACGAGGCCGGCGTGCTGCCCGAGCCGACCCCGGACCTGGCCGACATCGAACCGCTGGTTCGCGAGATCGCCAGCCGGTTCGGCATAGATGAGCGCCGCATGCGCACCCTCGTTAACAAGCACCTCCCGGACATCCTCGCCAGCGCCTCGGCCAAGAGCGCGCAACCAGCACAGGAGGACCTGCCGGCCACCGCGTAAGAGTGACCGAGGGCGGCGTGGCGGACGGCAAGCCCTGCCACGCCACCCTCGGGGCAGCGCCGAGCACGGTGAGGAGCCGGACCGGCCCCTCACCGATCCCCGGAGTGGGCCCAGCCGTGGCGAGCGCGCCTCACGCGGCCGCCTCACACTCCAGGTGGTCGCGCCCTTGAGGAACCCACCAGGGCTTGGCAAGGCCGCACCCTTTCAGCCCTCGTTCGTGTCGGCGCCCAGCGTGACGCCCATCCGCTCCAACCGGGAGCGGATGGCGCCACGGCTGCGGCCGAAGACCTGCGTCAGGTCCCGGATGGTGGTGCCAGGAGCCGCGGCCAGATCCTTGAGCCGCTGATCGTCCTCGGGCGTCCAGGGGCGGTGCGAGTTACTGTGCGTGTGCCTCCGCTCCTGCAGCACTGGTGTCCGCCGATCTCCGGCAAGCGCGGCCGCGCCGCTGGCCAGCAGCTGAGCGAGCACCGCTAGGTGGACAGCGGGGACGGTCTGGGCGGTGCCGAAATCGAGCAGTAGTTGGCCGTCGGCGTCGTTGCCGCGCATCTCGATGTGCAGCCGCTCACCGTCGACGGTCAGGGCCAGCTCGTAGCGGTGACCGTCCTGGTCGGCCTGCAAACGTACCTGAGACAGGGGACTGGACACGGGATCTCCTTCGAGGGGAGGCGAGGCGAAGGGCTCACGGGACGCAGCCGGGCTACGCGTCGTGCGCCCGCCCACTTGGTGGACGGCCGGCTCAGGATGCCGACGCGTTCGAGCTTCACTCATCCCATTATCGAACAGATGCGTCAGAAGGTCGCACGATCAACCGCAGGAGAACCCGGCCCCGACGGGCGCCTGATCGTCCAGTCCAAGCAGATCGAGTGGGCCGGCCTCCTCGTCGACCCGGACACGGAAGCGGACCTGGCAGGCGAGGACTGAATCCCGGACCGGCTGGCCGCCGTAGGAGCGGCCGGCCTGTATCGGGGCGCTTGAGGCTGCGCTCTTCCCTCGTCGCATCGTCGCTTCGCTCCTTCTCTCCTCAGTCCAGAGCACAGCCCGCCCCTCCAGGCCGGCCGCTCCTACCGTGCGCCGCCGTACTTCGGCTGCCGTGGGGCGCCGTCGTCCCTGCTCGCCGACCCGGACCGACCTCGCCGTAGCGGGCTCGCCAGCCCGGCCATTCCGCGCACAGGGCGCTCGCTGCGCTCGCGTCGCACACGATCGGCCTGCGGCCGACCCTGTGCGCGGCGCGCTCCACGTCGGCTTCACGAAGGCTTCGCTGGCGCTCCGCCTGCGTTACGCCTCCGCTCCGCGCGACACTCCGCCGTCCCGCTTGGTCCCACCTGAAATATCCCTCGGCGCCGAATTCCCAACCTCCTTCCGGCGTAAGCCGGAGCGCATCACCAGCGCCGACCGGAAGGCGTCGGTCACCTCCACCGGCCAACTCCTCCAGAGGCGCACCTGGTCAGATGCGACCTGTATGCGGTCCGGTTCCCGTGCTCGCCGCTCGGTGCTAGCACGGCCTGGCTCTCGACAGCGGCCGCCTGCGCGGCTCGTCGCGCTCCCGTTGGCGCGGACGGCTCTTCCGCGTCCCCGTCTGGTGTCCCGAGCCAGGTCAGCCTCGCAGGCCGTCACGGCGGACAACCCACCCTCTCAAGATCTTTTGCTGCGCAAAACATCTTGACGGGCAAGTTGTCCTCCCCTCCTTCGCCTGCGAAGTCGCCCTCGCCGGGACACCCCAAGGCGGGCGCCGCCCACGCGAGCGCCCCCTTCTGCAGACAGGAGCCCTTCATGCTCAGCGCCTCCTTCCACGCCATCGCTCTCGATCCGGGCACCCTCATCGCCGCAGCGGGCATCGCCCTCAGCGTCCTCGCACTTGTCGCCTTCGGCGCCGCCGTCATCAGCATCCAGCGTGACGACCGCCGCGGTGTCCCTGCCGCCTCACCCACCTCCCCACGCAGGTTCAGACGGCGTGTCCTCGGCACCCACACCCCACCCAACCGGCAAACCGGAGCCAGCCGGGCAGCTCAGGACTGCTGAACACCCGGCCCCCATCCGGGCGCACCACAGGAGCGTCGCCGGCAACCCGGCTCCGGCAGCGGATGGCGCCACGACTGCGCCCAAGCTCGCGTACCAGGCCCCCATCGCCGGCCCCTGCGCTGCGAGCCTGGCTGGGCGCACATCGTCCTGCGCCGTCCACGGCCGGGCCGCGGTGGCATGTCGGGCCCGTCGCTGTTCCACCGTGGCGGCTGGGCGGAGCTGACCGGCATGCCGGTCAGCTCCGCAGCGCCGGTGGCCGGCAGATCGGCGATCACGGTGAGGCCGGCGGCGGCAGGCTGCGCGCCGTGCCGCTCGGCCAGGACCTGGACATCGGCGTCGACGCCGACTTCACCCCGCACGCCCTGCGCCACACCGCCGGAACCGCGATGGTGCGCGCCGGCACCGACAAAGAACAGGCCGTCCCGCACGTCCTCGTCGAGGAGTAGACCGAGAACCGCTCAGTCCCGCCCGACTGACAGTTTCGCGACCGCCTACCGACACCGAGCCGACCGCTCCACTGGCACCGCGAGGTCGCGGCCACTGACGCTCAGGCGACTGCCGACACTTGGCCGATGTCGCTGAGGCACTCGCTGCCCTCCGAGGCCGGAGCCGTGTTCGGTGCGACGCCCGACACTACGCAGCGGCCTGGGCGAGCTGTTCGTCGCTCCCTCTGCACGGCTCCTCAATGGCTTCGACCTGCATCTCGGGGCGGCCACCACGAACGCGGGCAGCACCTGCAGTGATCCACAACTGATCCTCAAGATCGGCCGGCGAGCATGGCTCGTGTACGACGATCAAGGAGAGGGTCACATGAACAAAAGGCGCACGGCTGTAATGATCATGGCTGCGTGCTTCACCATCGGGGCAGCACAGGTCATCGGCGCCGGGTCTGCCGCAGCCGCGCCCCTGAACGGCGCAGGAGTGTCGTCGATCTACCCCGACCAAGACCCCATCGACTGCGATACCCATCCGCACCACTGCCGCTGATCCGGCGCTCGTCGGGCTCGACTAGGCACTGTCTCAAATTCGAGCACCGACGTGTCGGTGCCGTAGGACCGGCCGGGGGTTCTACCGGCGGATTCCGACCCACCTGAGCGAGCCCCGCTCCGCTTCCGCGAGCGGGGCTCGCGGCTGTCGGCGGCCGGGGAAGCCGACTGCATGATCGTGCAGGACCACCGGCACCCGGCATGGGAGCAGCAAGCGTCGCTGGCCCGCCGCCGCTCGATAGTGCGGACGGTGCCCTCCAGCCCCACTGCCTTGGCCTGCTGCCGCTCGGCCGAGCTCCGCCGTGACGGATCGAACTCCTCCCGTGGGACCGTATCGGTCGGAGCGTCCGGCGGCAGGCCGGTCTCCACCTCGACGATGGTCCGCCGCCAGCGTTCCGCCTCAGCCAGGACCTCGGCCCCGGCGCCGATGACCGCGAAGTCCGCCGCGGCCATCAAATGCCCCGCCAGCACCACCTGCTCGCCCGCCTCCGACGGCAGCCGGACCGACGTGCCGGCCAGCCCGACGACCTGATGCTCACTGCCGTCGAAGGAGACCCAGTCGCCCGGCCATCAGCCCCGTCGGCTCGCAGAACGGCTCGCGCAGCGCGCCGGCAATGCCCGGCAGTAGGTGGCGATGCCGACCACCTGCGGGTCGTAGTCCAACAACATCAGGTGATCGCGTTCTAGCCAGGACTCGTAACCGACGTGCCGGCCCATCGTCGCTGACCACCACCGGCCCGAAAGTGCTTCTGCCCCTTGTAGGAAGGGAAGCGCCGGACCGGCCGGCCGTCCTCGAAAATGCCAGACCGGCCGGTAGGGAGGCCGGACCGCGCCAGTACCGGCTGGTCCAGCAGCGTGGCCAACCGCAGCACCGAGAACCCGCCGTCCGGCCGCCGAGCCGGTTGAAGGTCGGCAAGTCCCCCAACCGCTTCGAGGATTCCGGCCGGCTCAAAGGTGTCGCGCGTGCCATCGACGCCGCACAGCGCCCCGGTTGGCCCTCAGGGGCGGGGACGGATCACGCGTCGTCGTTGCGAGGCGCGTCGAGGTGGGTGACGAGGTTGATGCCGCCGTCGACGTGGATCACCTCACCGGTGACGAAGGGGGCCTTGGTGAGCGCCAGGACCATCGCTGCGACGTCGGATGGCTGCCCGAGCCGGCCCAGCGGTGTCATGGCCACGGTGCGCGCCGCCCGCGTGGTGAGGCTGTCCGAGGTCAGTCGGGTCTGGAGCGGCCCCGGGGCGATCGCGTTCACCCGGACGTCTGGACCCACGGCCTTGGCCAGCAGCCTCGTCAGGTGGTCGAGCGCGGCCTTGCTGACGGAGTAGGGGATCGAGCTGCCGAGGGGGCGCGAGCCGCCCACCGAGGTGATGTTGATGATCTGGCTGCCGGGCTCCATGACCTTCACGGCGGCGACGGAGACCTGCCACGTCCCGACGACGTTGACGCCGAGGATCCGGTGCCAGTCGTCAGCGGTGATCGCATCCAGGTCGGCGTGGGGGACGGGTCGCGACACTCCGGCGTTGTTCACCAGCAGGTCGAGCCGGCCGTGCCGCTCCACGGTCGTCTCCACCAAGCGCACGGCGTCGGAGGGATCGGCGATGTCGGCCTGGACGTAGCTCGCCCCCGGGAGCCGGGCCGCGAGCCGCTCACCGGCGTCGACCGAGGTGGCCGAGTTCACCACGACGGTGAAGCCGTCTGCCGCGAGCGCATGGGCGATCCCTTCTCCGATCCCGGAGCTCGAGCCCGTCACGATGGCGACCCGTGGCGCGCTCACCGGGCGACTCGCTCGGCGACGGGCGCTTTCAGCGCGTTCACGATCGCCCGGCTTCCGCTGGCGAGGATCGAGGTGTCGTTGCTGACCACCACGTAGTCGTAGCCGCGGGCCAGCGCGGTCCGGGCCTCCTCACTCGTGGCGGAGGCGGTGCCGATGGGAACACCTGCCGCGGCGGCGGCCTCCAGCGCGGACGTGGCGAGCCGGTCCACCTCGTCGCGTCCCGCCGCGACGCCCATCGACATCGAGAGGTCGGCCGTCCCGACGAGCGCGGCACCGATGCCGTCGAGGGCCAGGATCTCCCTCGCGTTCCTGATCGCCGCCTCGCTCTCGAGCTGGACGACGCACAGAACCTGCTCGTTGCCGTACTCGAGGTAGTCCGCCCGTGGCAGCAGCCCCCAGCGACCCGCTCGGCTGGTGCCGCCGGACCCGCGGTCGCCGCGCGGCGGGAAGCGGGTGGCCCGTACGACCGCCCGGGCCTGCTGAGCCGTGTCCACGTGCGGCACGATCACACCGGCCGCGCCGGCGTCCAGGACCCGCTGGATCACGCTGAGGCCGTGGTCAGGCACCCTGACGAGCGGGTCCACGCCGAGGGCGCGGGCCGTCGCGATGTGGGTCGAGGCGGCGCCCAGGTCCAGTGTCGTGTGCTCGAGGTCGATGACCACGAAGTCGAAGCCCGCGTAGGCCATGATCTCGACGCTCTCGGGGCTGGCGAGCTTGATCCAGGTCCCGAGCGTGCCGTCGTTGATCCCGTTGCGTACTCGTGTCATGGCTCAGATCCCGCTGGTGGTGTCGGTGGGGGCGGCGGTCCAGAAGACCAGCCACTTGCCGAGCTGCACGACGACCGCGTGCAGTGCGATGCCGACGGCCGACAGCACGACGATCACCGCGAAGGTCCTGGCCACGTCCAGGGTGAAGTTGCTCGCCTGGATCAGGTAGCCCAGACCTGCGGAGCTGCCCACGAACTCCGCGACCACGGCGCCGGTCACGGACAGGATGACGGCGACCTCCAGTCCCGCGAAGATGTGCGGAAGCGCCGACGGGATCTGCAGGTGCCGCATGACCTGCATGCGGGACGCGCCGAAGGACCTGAGCATCTCGACCTGCTCGTAGGCGGCGGACCGGAATCCCAAGATGGCGTTGATGAGGAGGGGGAAGAACGCGATCAGCGCCACGGTCAGCACCTTCGAGCTGATCCCGATGCCGAACCAGACGATCAGCAGAGGCGCCATGGCGACCTTCGGGATGGTCTGGGTCAGGATGAGCAGCGGGAAGAGCACGCGCTCCACCGTCCGGAACTGGGTGATGAGCACCGCGGAGACCAGTGCCGAGCCGACCGCGATGCCGAACCCGATCAGGATCTCCTTCAGGGTGACGATCGAGTGGGTCATCAGGCTGCCGTCCTGGAAGCCGTCGACCAGGGAGCCGGCGACGGCCGTGGGCGCGGGGACGAGGATGTCGGAGACGTCGAAAATCTCCACGACGGCCTGCCAGACCACCAACAGCCCGATGAACACCAGCACGCTGTAGGTGATCTCCGGTACTCGGCGGCGTCGGGATCGGACCGGGGTGTCCGAGCTCGTGGGCGCCTCCACCGGCGCGGTCCCGCCGTCCGGGGCGGCGAGTGCCTCGCCGCCGGCTGCGTGGCGCTTGGTGTTGGTGGACATCAGGACTCCTAGTGGGCGCTGTGCTCGGAGTCGAGCAGCTTGCGGATCTTCAGGACGATCTCCCCGAACTCGGGCGTGTTGATGTTCTCGAGCCGCCGCGGTCGAGGGAGCGCGACCTCGACGACGTCCGCCAACCGGCCGGGTCGCGGTGTCATGACCACGACGCGGTCGGCGAGGAGCACCGCCTCGGGGATGCTGTGCGTCACGAACAGCACGGTCTTGCGGTCCTGGTCCCAGATCTTCAGCAGGTCCAGTCCCATCTGGTCGCGGGTCATCGCGTCGAGGGCGCCGAACGGCTCGTCCATGAGCAGGATGCGCGGGTCGTGCATCAGGGCGCGGCCGATCCCGACCCGCTGCTGCATCCCGCCGGACAGCTCGTTGGGGTACCGATCGCCGAACTCCTCCAGGCCGAGCATCACCAGCAGTTCGTCGGCCTTCGCGTGGGTCGCGGCGTCCCGGGCGCCGTGAAGGTCCGGAGACGTCAGCAGGTTCTTCCGCACGGTGCGCCATGGCAGCAGCAGCGGCTGCTGGAAGACCATCCCGAGCTGGTTGCGGTGGGTGTCCTCCGACGGCCCGAAGGTGACCTGTCCGGAGGTCTGGCGGGACAGGCCCATGATGATCCGCAGCAGCGTGCTCTTGCCGCAGCCGCTGGGGCCGACGATGGAGATGAACTCACCGGCTCGGACGCTGAGGGAGACGTCGTCGAGAGCCTGGACGGTCCCGCCGGACTTCGTCGGGTAGAGCATGGACAGCGAGTCCAGGCGGATCACGCAGTCGGTGTCGGTGCTGGTCGGCATGTCTGTCATTCCTCACCTGGTTCGAGCGCAGGCTGCCCGCGCCTTGGTCGTCGTGCGGGCAGCGATCAGTCGGCCGCCTCGGGCCACGTGCCGCCCATCTCCTTGGTCAGTCGCTTGCAGGCGGCCTTCAACGCCGTGGCCTCTCGGGAGTCCAGCGCCTCCGGCAGCATCCGCTCGGTGCCGACGGCCGCGATCGTGGCGCAGATCCCGGTCGCCGCGAACACCGGCGCCGCGACGACGCAGATGCCGCGGTGGTTGACGTGGCTGCTCATGCCGGCCTGCTGGATCGCCTCGATACGACGGCGAGTCTCGGTGCGCTGGGGCTCGGGGAGGCTGCCGGTGAGCCGGTCGGCGTGGAACTGGTCGGGGAGGAAGGCCAGGAAGACCTTGGCCTGCGAGGAGTCCAGGGCGAGCTGCGAGCCCACGCGCACTGTCACCAGGGTGGGATGCTCGGCCTCCTCCACCAGCGAGACCACCGGGCCGGAGGTGCCCCACAGCGACAGCACGGTGCTGACCTTGATCTCGAGCACGAGCTCGCGCATGTAGGCCGGCGCCTTCTGCATGATGCGCTGCTGTCCCAGCATGAAACTGCCGAGCTGCAGGATCGACCGTCCGGGACGAACGAGTGCGGAGTCCTCCACACGCTCGAGCAGGCCGGAGCCGATCATCGAGCTGAAGTAGCGATGCACCGTGGTCCGGTTCAGACCGAGCCGGCGGGTGGCCTCCGCGACGGAGAGCTCCGGAGTCTCCGGACCGAACAGTCCGAGGATCTGCGCGGTCCGGCTCACCGCCTGGATGTCCTGCTCGCGAGCAGTCACTGGCTTGTCGACCTGGCGCTTCGTCATCGGCCCCCGCCTCGTTGAGTGTCCATAAAGAGTGCCCGTAGTTCGCAGTACGGACAGAGAGTAAGCGTGACCCACGTCTCGCTGCAAGATTTTCCTGCGAATTCGCGGAAGCGTTCCTCGAACGCACCCTATTGACAGACCGGATAGCGAACTCTCAGTCTGTGATGCGAACACCGCCGACGCCTGGAGACTTCGTGACTGCCACACCCGCCATCATCAAGCTGCTGAACGGCTGCGTTGACCTGCACTGCCATTCCGGCCCGAACCCGTTCCCCCGACGCATCGACCATGCCGAGGCCGGCAAGGACGGCGAGCGGCTCGGCATGCGCGGCGTGCTGGTGAAGTCCCACCACCACAACACGGTCATGGACCTGCTCTCGATGAGCGACCGGCTGGCCAAGATCAAGACCCCGGTCTTCGGCGGCATCACCCTGAACAGCATGATCGGCGGCATCAACCCCCAGGCGGTGGCCATGTGCCTGCGCATGGGGGGCAAAGCGGTGTGGTTCCCGACGTTCTCGGCCGGCCGGCACATCGAGTGCCATCCGGAGGGCGTCGGCTTCCCCACGGCGAGCGTCGAGGTGCCGTCGTCCAGGGTCGACATCCACCAGGAGAACGGCGAGCTGATCCCCGAGGTCCACGAGGTGCTCGACCTGGTCAAGGAGACCGGCGCGATGGTGACCGGCGGGCACATGGAGACCGAGTCGATCACCCAGTTGTTCGCCGCGGCCAAGGACAAGGGTGTCACCCGGATGCTGCTCAACCATCCCGACTACGTCATCGGCGCGGACGAGGCGAAGTGCCGTGAGCTCGTCGGCTACGGAGCGTTCGTCGAGCACGAGACCGGCTTCTACGACCCCGAGGGGACCAAGAAGTGGGACCCGAAGATCCTCCTGGACTGGATCGAGAAGATCGGCCCGGAGCACACCGTGATCGCCTCCGACCTCGGTCAGAAGGACCGGCCGCTGCCGGTGGACTCCTACATCCGCGTCGCGACCGCGCTGCTGGACCTCGGCCTGGACGAGAGGTCGCTGCGGCAGATCTTCTGCGACAACCCGGCCTTCCTGCTCGGCCTGGACGACTGAACGACCACCCCCCACGACAGATGAGGACAGACGATGACCACCTTGGCCACCCCGCCCGACGTGGAGTTCTCCGACCTCGGTACGGGCGATCCCGACGAGACGACCCCTGGTGGATCGTCGACGTGGTACTTCCGCGGACACAACTTCGTGCTCGCCTACACGACGCTGGTCGCCGGCGACGTGCTGGAGCGGGATGACCAGCCGGACGAGTACGTCGCGATCCTCCCGTACGAGGAGTGCGGCGTCGTCATCCGTGCGTCGCGGGAGTCCGAGTCGGTCTCGGGCAAGGCCGTGGTGATGGTCCCGCCGGGCAGCAGCGCGATCGCCGGCGTCGACGACTGCACCGTCGTACGGCTGTTCAGCTCCCGGTCCGCCGACCTGCTGGACAAGGCGCGCAACCGGGACTCGTACGCCGATCCGCACCCGAACACCAAGCCGTTCGAGCCGTGGCCCGACCCACCCGGGGGTTACCGCATCAGGGCTTACCGGCTGGCCGACCTGCAGGTGACGCAGGACGCCGTCCGCCCGGGCCAGATCGTGCGGTGCAGCACCTTCATGATCAACTTCCTGGCGCCCAGGATCGGCCCGCGCGATCCTGACACCCTCTCGCCGCACGACCACGACGACTTCGAGCAGTGCTCGCTCGCCGTGGAGGGTGAGTACGTCCACCACCTGCGGACCCCGTGGTCCAGGCGGCGCAGCGAGTGGCGCGAGGACCGGCACCTGAAGTGCGGCAGTCCTTCCGTGGCCGTGATCCCGCCGCCCATGATCCACACCAGCGAGGCCGTCGGTCCGGGGACCAACCAGCTGATCGACATCTTCTGCCCGCCGCGTCTGGACTTCTCCCTGACGCCGGGCCGAGTGCTCAACGAAGACACCTACCCCCTCCCCAACCAGTAAGAGGCAGGTTCCATCGTGAAGACCGGACGAGCGGTGAAAGTCGTCAGTGGTGCGGTCGCGGTCTTGTGCGCGGTCGTGACGCTGAGCGCGTGCGGTTCCGGCAGCGGATCCGACGCCTCGGCCAAGTCCGGCGGGCTGACGCCGGTGACGTTCGCGATGGCGTCCCCGAGCTGGAACGCCGGCTACGCGGTCATGGCCGTCGTGGAGGCCGAGGGCTTCTACGAGCAGGAGGGTCTGAAGGTCACGACCAACCTGTTCCCGTCGGCCACCCAGGCAGCGCAGCAGGTCGCCGGCGGCGGGGCCGACCTCGGCCTCATGACGGTCGAGCCCGTGGCCATCGGGCACGACAAGGACCTGGACCTGGCCTACTTCAGCTCCTACTGGGCGAAGTGGATCTACAGCCTGCAGTTGCCGGACGGTTCGGACGTGAAGAGCATCGCCGACCTGAACGGCAAGAAGATCGGCGTCTCCGCGGTCGCGAGCTCCGGCGCGACGTTCGCCCGTACCGCGATGGAGCTCAACGGGCTGGGCCAGAACGGAGCCACGCTGGTGCCGATCGGCGCCGGCGCCCAGCAGATCAACGCCATCAAGAGCGGCCAGGTCGATGCGCTGGCGCTCTGGGACATCCAGTACCAGATCGTCAAGAACGCCGGCGTCACCTTGACGCCGCTTCCCGTCAAGGAGACGGCGGACGCGTGGGGCGGCGGCTTCGCGACGACCCGGAAGAACCTCGAGGCCAAGAAGGACGTCCTCGAACGGTTCGGCCGCGCGGTGGCGAAGGCGTTCGTCTTCGCCAAGGCCAACCCCGAGGCCGCGATCCGCGACCTGTGGAAGCTCTATCCGGAGACCCGCGGGTCGGAACCGGAGGAGAAGGCGCTGGCCGACGGGGTCAAGGTCCTCGAGGTACGCCTGGACGGACAGGGCTTCGACGACAAGACGCTGGGCCGGATCGACGAGGCTGCGTTCACCCGTTCGCTCGACTTCATGGCCTCGGCCGGACTCATCAAGAAGTTCCCGGCGAAGGAGATCTACACCGACGCGATGTTCAAGGCGTTCAACGACTTCTCCTACGACGAGGTCGTCAAGCAAGCAGAGAGCGCCGGCTGAATGCGGCTGGGGGTCGCGCTCGACCTGAGCTCCCAGGAGCCGGTCCGCCCGCAGGTGGATCGCGCGGTCACGCTGCTCGCCCGCGCGGAGCGGCACGGTTTCGACTCCGCGTGGGTGGGTGAGAGCTATCACGCGGCGGCTCAGCCGTTCCACCTTCCGTCCGTCCTGATGGTCCTGGGGCATCTGGCCGGGCGGACGTCCCTGGCGCTGGGGTCGGCGGTGCTGCTCCTGCGCGCGTACAGTCCGGAGAAGCTGGCGTACGAGGCCGCGCTGCTCGACCAGCTGTGCGGCGGGAAGCTCACCCTCGGCCTCGGGCTCGGCGGCCCGGAGGTCGCCCAACGGGCCGGGCTGCCCGCGTCAGGTCCGGCTGGCGCGGCCTTCGACGCCACGCTGAAGTCGCTGCGCGACGCCTGGTCCGCCGACGCGCCGGTGGCGGTCCCGCCTCCGGTGCGGCGCGGCGGGCCGCGGATCCTGGTGGGCGGCAAGGTGGCTGCCTCGGCCCGTCGTGCCGCGACGCTCGCCGACGGATTCTACGGCGCGACGAACTACTGCGACGACCTGTTGACCAAGCAGTCGGCCGCCTACTGGTCGTGTCGCGGCGGACGGCCGGACGGGACGGAGGGAGTGGTCGCCACCACCAGGTTCTGCGTCGTCCACGAGGATGCCGCCACTGCCCGCGAGCTCGCCGCGCGCCACCTGAAGGCCGCGACCGGCTACTACACCGAGCGGGGCTTGTGGATGGGTGCGGACGGCCCTGCCGAGATCGAGCTCCCCATGGTGGGCACGCCCGGCGAGATCGACGCGACGATCGCCCGGTACGTCCGGGCGGGGGTCACGTCCGTCCAGCTGCGGGTCGCCCCGTTCGGCATGCCGCCGGAGGTCGCCCGCCACACACTCGACCTCGTCGGGCGGCACGTCCTCCCGCACTGGCACGACACGACGACTTCCGACGCGATCACGAGCTCGGATGGGAACTGACCGAGGCCGGCTCCGGCGGGACGTTCGTGGACAAGGCGTTCCCGGCCACGGACCTTCCCGACGCCAACGACTTCTCCTACGACGACATCCGCAAGCAAGCGAAGGACGCCTCCTGAGATGGGGCAGGAAGTGGAGACGCTCCGATGAGCAGCTCATTCGTGTACGCGTCGGTCCGGACCCCGTTCGGCCGGTTCAACGGAGCCTTGGCCGACACGAGGACCGACGATCTGGCCGCGACTGCGTTGAAGGGACTTCTCGACCGCTCGCCGGGCCTGGATCCCGGCCTGGTCGACGACGTGTTCTGGGGCAACGCCAACGGCGCCGGCGAGGACAATCGCAACGTCGGCCGGATGGCCGTGCTGCTGGCGGGCATGCCCGTCTCGGTGACCGCCACCACGGTGAACCGGCTCTGCGGCTCGTCGCTGGACGCCGCCATGATGGCCGCACGCATGATCGAGGCCGGCGACGCGGAGATCGCGATCGCCGGAGGCGTGGAGTCGATGACGCGGGCGCCGTGGGTCCTGCCGAAGCCGTCGCGCCGGTTCCCGGCAGGCGACGTCACCGCCGTCTCCACGACGCTGGGCTGGCGTCTGGTGAACGAGCGGATGCCCGCCGAGTGGACGGCCTCGCTGGGCGAGTGCAACGAGCAGCTGCGGGAGAAGTTCTCGATCTCGCGCGAGCGGCAGGACGAGTTCGGCGCCCGCTCGCACCGCCTCGCGGCGGAGGCGTGGGCGAAGGGCTTCTACGAAGACCTCGTGGTGCCCGTCCCCGGCGCCGACCTGGCCCAGGACGAGAGCATCCGTCCCGGCACCTCGCTCGAGGCGCTGGCGAAGCTGAAGCCGGCGTTCCGGCCCGACGGGACGATCACCGCCGGCAACTGCTCACCGTTGAACGACGGCGCGAGCGCGGTCCTGCTGGGCTCGGCGAGCGCGGCCGCGACCATCGGTCGTGACCCGGTCGCACGGATCGCCGGTCGCGGCTGGGCGGCGCTGGAGCCGCAGCAGTTCGGCTACGCCCCGGTCGAGGCCGCGGGCGACGCGCTCGAGCGGGCGGGCATCACCTGGGACGACATCGGCGCCGTCGAGCTGAACGAGGCGTTCGCCGTCCAGTCGATCGCCTGTGTCGACGCCTGGCTGAAGCTCGGGCTGCGGGACGCCGAGCTCGTCAACGCCAAGGGCGGGGCGATCGCCATCGGGCACCCGCTGGGCGCCTCGGGCGGGCGCGTTCTCGGGACCCTCGCGGCGCGGCTCGTGGAGTCCGGTGAACGATGGGGCGTGGCGGCCATCTGCATCGGTGTGGGTCAGGGCTTGGCGGTCGTGCTGGAGAACGTCGCATGACGCTGCTCTGCACCTCTGCCGACGAGGCGGTCAGCGGCATCGCCGACGGCTCGACGGTGCTGGTCGGCGGCTTCGGCACGACCGGCATGCCGTTCGACCTGATCGACGCGTTGATCCGGCAGGGAGCGCGAGACCTCACCGTCGTGTCGAACAACGCGGGCAACGGGGACACCGGGCTCGCGGCGCTGCTCGCGGCCGGGCGGGTACGCAAGATCGTGTGTTCGTTCCCCCGGCAGACGGACTCCTGGGTCTTCGACGCGCTGTATCGCAGTGGGAAGATCGAGCTCGAGGTCGCGCCGCAGGGGAACCTGGCCGAGCGCATGCGCGCCGCCGGAGCCGGGATCGGCGGATTCTACACCCGCACCGGAGCCGGGACTCTCCTCGCGGAGGGAAAGGAGACCCGCGAGATCGCCGGCCGGACGTACGTCCTGGAGCTGCCCATCGCCGCCGACGTCGCGCTCATCAGCGCCCACACCGCGGACACCCTCGGGAACCTCGTCTACCGCAAGACGGCACGCAACTTCGCTCCCGTCATGGCGACGGCCGCGACGACCACCGTCGTGCAGGTGCGGCACGTCGTCGAGCCGGGAGCGCTGGACCCTGAGGCCGTGGTCACCCCGGGCATCTACGTCGACCGGATCGTGCAGGTGTCGTCATGATCGCTCAGCACATTGACCGCGGCCCTCTCGGGCGGGACGAGATGGCCCGGGTGCTCGCGCGCGACATTCCCCGCGGGGCGTACGTCAACCTCGGCATAGGTCAGCCCACGACCGTCGGCGACCACCTCCCCCCGGAGTCGGGGGTCATCCTCCACACCGAGAACGGCATGCTCGGCATGGGGCCGGCGGCGACGGGCGACGCGATCGATCCCGACCTGATCAATGCCGGCAAGTTCCCGGTGACCGAGCTGCCCGGCGCCTCGTACTTCCACCACGCCGACTCGTTCGCCATGATGCGAGGCGGCCACCTCGACCTGTGCGTCCTCGGCGCCTACCAGGTCTCGGCATCGGGGGATCTCGCCAACTGGCACACCGGCGAGCCCGACGCGATCCCGGCGGTCGGCGGGGCGATGGACCTCGCCGTGGGCGCCAAGCAGGTCTTCGTGCTGATGTCGCTGTTCACCAGGACCGGCGAGCCGAAGCTCGTCAGGGAATGCACGTATCCGCTCACCGCGCTGCGGTGCGTGGACCGGGTCTATACCGACTTCGCCACGTTCGAGATCACCGGGCGGGACCAGGTCCTCGTCCGGGAGACGTGGGGGATCTCGTTCCACGAGCTCCGCGCACGCGTCGACGTCCCGCTCGCCGCGGCGACACCATGAGGAGGTTGGAGAGCGACATGTCCACCAGGCACCAGTTCTACATCGGGGGTGCGTGGGCCGATCCGGCCGCGCCGCGCACCTTGGGCGTCCTCGACCCCGCGACAGAGGAGACGTTCGCGGAGATCAGCCTCGGGACGGCCGAGGACGTCGACCGTGCGGTGGTGGCGGCGCGCGCGGCCTTCGCCGCGTACGCGCACGTCAGCGTGGAGCAACGGCTGGAGTACCTCGAGCGGATCATCGCCGGCTTCCGGGCTCGGCTACCCGAGATCGCCCGGACGATGACACGCGAGATGGGGGCGCCGATCACGTTCTCGACAGAACGCCAGGCCACGGTGGCGCTGTTCCACTTCGAGGAGGCGGCCCGCGTGCTCGCGGACTACCGCTTCGAGGAGAAGATGGGAGCCGGGATCGTGCGGCGCGAGCCGATCGGCGTCTGCGGTCTCATCACGCCGTGGAACTGGCCGCTGAACCAGGTCGCGTCGAAGGTGGCCCCGGCCCTCGCCACGGGATGCACCGTGGTGCTCAAGCCGAGCGAGATCGCGCCGCTCAGCGCCATGGTGCTCGCCGAGGTCATCCACGACGCCGGGCTGCCGCCCGGCGTGTTCAACCTCGTCAACGGTGACGGTCCCACGGTGGGTGAGGCCATCGCGGCGCACCCCGGCATCGACATGGTCTCGCTCACCGGCTCGACCGGTGCCGGCATCAGGGTCTCCAAGCTCGCGGCCGACACGGTGAAGCGCGTCGCGCTCGAGCTCGGTGGCAAGTCGGCCAACATCATCCTGCCCGACGCGGACCTGGAGTCCGCGGTCGTCGCCGGGGTGCACTCGTGCTACACCAACGGCGGCCAGAACTGTCAGTCGCCCACGCGGATGCTCGTGCACCGCTCGCAGCGCGACGAGGCGTACGCCGCTGCGCGACGGGCGGTCGAGGAGGTCCGTCTCGGGGACCCGTTCGATCCGTCGACCACGATGGGGCCCGTGGTGAGCCAGGCGCAGCTGGAGAAGATCACGGCGCTCGTGCAGTCGGGGATCGACGAGGGCGCGACGCTCGTGGCCGGCGGCCCGGGACGCCCCGACGGGCTCGGCAAGGGGTTCTACGTCCGCCCGACCGTGTTCGGCGACGTCACGCCGCAGATGCGGATCTCGCGCGAGGAGATCTTCGGCCCCGTGCTCTCGATCCTGCTCTACGAGACCGAGGACGAGGCCGTCGAGATCGCGAACGACACGCCGTACGGGCTGGCGGGCTTCGTGCAGTCGAAGGACCCCGACCGCGCCCGCAGGGTCGCCAACCGCATCCGTGCGGGCCGCGTCTACCTCAACGGCGCTCCGTTCGACCGCAGCCTGCCGTTCGGCGGCTACAAGCAGTCCGGGAACGGACGGGAGTTCGGGCGGTTCGGCTTCGAGGAGTACCTCGAGGTGAAGGCCGTGCTCGGCTATCCGCGGTGAACGAGAGGACGACATGGTGAACCCCGACCACAGCCGGCGGCTGGCAGTCCTCCTGGACCGCGAGGAGCTCTTCGACCTGGTGAGGCGGGAACGCTTCGCCCGCGACCAGCGACTCTTCGACATGATGCGTGACTGCTTCCACGACGACGCCCACGTCCGGACCACGTGGTACGAGGGACGCGGCGGCGAGGCCTACGTCGAGGCGACGAAGACGTGGATGGAGCGGACCGGGAACAGCAAGCACTGGGTCTTCCCCGCCTACGCGCGGGTCGAGGGCGACCGGGCGACCGTCGAGAGCCCGGCGAAGATCTTCAACCGGACCACGGTGAAGGGAGTGGAGGTCGACTTCCACGCCTACTGCCGCTTCTTCTCACGTGCGGTTCGGGACGAAGGACGGTGGAGGCTGATGAGCTTCGAGGTCCTGATGGAGCGCGACGAGCTGCGCCCCGTCCACGCGGGTGGGGCGCTTCCGGTGGACGTGGCCCAGCTTGCCGGGCTTCGGCCGTCCTACCGGTTCCTCACCTGGATTCAGTCGACCCGCGGCGTGACGGTGAGCCAAGACCTGCTCGGCGACGACCGGCCGGCCGAGCTCGACGCGTTCCACCAAGGCGAGACCGCCTGGCTCGCCGGCACGGGCTAGCGGTCAGCGCCGCGGGCCCCGCTGCGACGGGCCCGGGCGTGCACGAGTCCTGGGCGGGTCGAGCCGTAGGTTCGCCCTGCACCTGCACCGCCGGCATCGGCCAGGACGACGAGCCCGACATCGTCTCGGTCCCCGGCCGCGCGACCGCGGACCGAGCAGCCCGGCGTGTTCGGCCACGTTCCAGCAGTCTCGCGGTCGGTGTCGGCCGGCACCCCGCGCACGTACGCATGCGCGGCGCGACGTGGTTCGATGCGGCCGAACCGACCGGCGGTCCGCGGCCACCGCATGATCTTCGGCTGTCTTCACAGACTCCGGATGATCCCGCGGTGGCCGTCGCCATGTGACCCTTACGCCTCAGCACTAAGGCCCGTTCATCCCCGACACGTGACGGTGACGGTCTCCTGGTCCGCCCCGCCGGGCCGGCGATCATCGTCCGGGTCACCCGCTGGTCGGGGTTGCGGTACCGGGACGAGCCGGAGCAGCCCGTGACGCCGGCTCGCCGCAGGCCGTCGCCCGACGGTGACCGTGCGAGGTGACCCGGGTGTCGTACGGCGCGCTCAGGAGACCTTGGCGGCGACGGCGCGGAAGGCGGCGAGCACCTCCTCCTGGTCGTGCGCGCCGGTCGACGTGGTCGACTTGACGATCACCACGTCGTGCTCCGGCGAGACGTAGATGTACTGCCCGCCGAACCCCGCCGCCATGAAGTCACGCTCGCCGCCCAGCCACCAGTGCAGCCCGTACTTCGGGTTGACCCCGGACGGGCTGGTGGACGACTTCACCCACGACGCCGGGACCACCTGCTTGCCGTGGGCCTTGCCCTGGCGCAGGTAGAGCAGGCCGAAACGGGCGTAGTCGCGGTCGGTGGCCTGGAAGCAGCAGTAGCCGAGGCTCTCGCCCTTGCCGTCACTGGAGATCTGGGCCGCGCCCGCCATGCCCGCGGGCTGCCAGATCTTCTTCTCGACGTAGCGGTGGTAGGGGGTGCCGGTCGCCTCGGTGATCACGCGGGCCAGGACGTACGAGTTCATGCTGTTGTACTCGAACTGGCTTCCGGGGGTCCAGTCGGGCTGCTGGCGGGCGGCCATCCGGGTGAGCGACTGGCCCTGGTTCGCGGCGATCTGCATCCGGGGGACGTCCTCGCGCTCGTCCCAGTCGGTGCCGGACGACATCCACAGCAGGTGCCGGATGGACACGTTGTTGTAGCCGGACTTGCGCAGTTCGGGCAGGTACTTGGTGACCGGCTCGTCGAGCGACCGGATGTGCCCCTCCCGCAGCGCGACGCCGAGCGCCGCCGAGGTGAAGGACTTGGCCATCGACCACGACTGGAAGCGGGTGTTCCGGTTCGCGTCGGTGTACCGCTCGTGGACGATCTTCTGACCGCGCAGGACGAGGAATCCGTTGGTCTTCGTACGGGTGAGGAAGTCGTCGAGGGTGCGCCGCTCGCCCTGGTAGGTGTACGTGGCCGAGAGCGGCCGGTTGGCGTCGACCAGCTTGACCGGGTCGGCCGACGGCCGGATGACGTCGGCGGACGGGGCCGCGGGAGCGGCCAGGGTGAGCGCGATGAGGATGCTGCGCACGTCGCCTCCTGGAGTGGGTGATGGGACAGGGGCGATGATGGCGGGCGTCCTTGGCAAATCTCTGGCAGTCACTCCAGCCACGAGCGGGCCCGGCCGGTCCCGCCTGCCGTGGGCAGCCGGATCTCGAAGCGGGAGCCGGTCACGGTGGCGGCGCCGCCGTGCAGCTCGGCCTGCTGACGGACGAGCGTCAGGCCGAGGCCGGAGCCGGGACTGCCCGGACGGCGGCGGAACCGGGCGAACACGGCTTCACGCTCCCCGGCGGGGACGCCGGGGCCCCCGTCGGCGACGGTGAGGACGGCGGTCGCCCCGTCGAGGGCGAGTTCCACGGTGATCGGGGGCTCGCCGTGCCTGGCGGCGTTGTCGAGCAGGTTGCCGGCGATCAGCCGGAGCCCCTCGGCCCAGCCGCGCACGGTCACGCCGTCCGCCACGGACTCGGTGATCGTCGCGCCGGGGTGGCGGCGGCGGGCCGAGGCCGCGGCTTCGCGCACGATGCCGCTCAGGTCGGCGGGGGCGGAGGTCGCGGGGTCGAGCAGCTCTCCGGCGGCGAGCTGGCGGAGCACGGTGATGAGCCGCTGGACGCGGGCGTGCTCGGCGGTCAGGTCGGCGACGAGTTCGTCGCGGTCGGCGGGGGTGAGACCGGGGTGGTCGAGCTGGGCGAGGTTGGCGCCCATGCTGGTGAGCGGGGTGCGCAGCTCGTGCGCGGCGGTGGCGGCGAAGGCGCGGGCGGTGTCGAGCGCCTCGGCGGTGCGGGTCACCGCCGCGTCGCGCCGGTCCAGCAGGTCGTTGAGCACCCCGGCCAGGTGGTCGATCTCACCGACGCGGGACCCGGTGTCCAGCCGGATCCCCGTGCGGGCGGACGGCTCCGGCGGGGTGTCGAGGGCCGCGGCCTGCCGGCCGAGCCGGACGAGCGGTCGTACCGCGTACCGCCCGAGCGCCAGCCCGGCCGCCGCGCCCGCCGCGGCGCCGGCCAGCGTGACCGTCCACACCCGCCGGCGCAGCAGCGCGAGCTGGGCGTCGAGCCGTTCCCGCGGTTCGAACAGCCATAACCGGCTGCCCCGCCGCCCCAGGTCGGTGGCCACGTACCGCCACTCGCCCGCCCCTTCGGCGTGGTCGGCGGGGCCGTCGCCGGCGGGCGGGCGCGCGGGCACGTCGCCGATCGTCAGCGGTTCCGCGCCGTGGACGTGCACGTACGCGCCCGTGCCGACCGCGGCGGCCAGCCGGCGCTCCATGAAGTCCGGCGGCACGGCGGGCGCGACGCGGGCCCGCCAGGCGTACGAGGTGGCCATCGGCCGGAGCGCGTTCAGCCGCGCCAGCAGCCGTTCGTCGCGCTCGGCACGCAGATCGGCGGAGACCAGGGCCAGCACCAGCAGCCCGGCCAGCGACACCATGAGCGGGACGAGCACGGCCAGGCAGAGCGCGAAGCGGGTGGACAGCTTCACGCCGCCGGCGCCCGCAGGACGAAGCCGACACCGCGGACGGTGTGCACCATGCGGGGCTCACCCAGCTTGCGCCGGAGGTAGCCGACGAAGGTGTCGACGGCGTTCTCGGTGACGTCGAAGTCGTAGCCCCAGACCCGCTCCAGCAGCACCTCGCGGGACAGCACCAGGCCGGCGTTGAGCGCCAGCACCTCCAGCAGGTCGAACTCGCGCCGGGTCACCTCGACCTCGCGCCCGTGCATCGTCACCCTGCGCGCGGCCGGCTCGACGACCAGCGGCCCGACCCGTACCGCGGCGCCGGGGACGCGGCCGGCCCGGCGCAGCAGCGCGCGCAGCCGCAGCACCAGCTCGCCGAGGTCGAACGGCTTGACCACGTAGTCGTCGGCGCCCGCGGCGAGCCCGGCGACCCGGTCGGCCACGTCGTCCATGGCGGACAGCATGAGCACCGGCACGTCGGCCCCGCCGGACCGCAGGCGGGCGCACACATCGATGCCGGACAGGCCGGGCATGGACACGTCGAGCACGACCGCGTCCGGCCTGCGGACGGCGACGAGCTCCAGCGCCCGCTGCCCGGAGCCGGCGGTGTCGACGCCGAACCCTTCCAGCCGCAGCCCGCGCCGCAGCGCCCGCAGGATCGCCGGGTCGTCATCGACCGCGAGGATCTGGTGACCGGCCAACGACACCTCCAGGGGGAACAGCCGAGGGGCCCAGATCCTACTTCGTCAGGTCTGGAGCACGAACAGGATGTTGGCCGCCGGGCCGGCGCCGCAACTCAGGTCGCCTGCGTGCACGACGCCCCGATCGTCGCCGTCGAAGCGAGCGTCACCCCAGGCCGTCAGAGCCGGACGGCGACAACTCCTGCGGCCGGCCGGCTTCTCCGGCCTCGAACCGGCTGGGGTCGATCAGCGGCGGGGTCGTCCACGTGGACCACACCCTATGAGGCGGCTACACGGCCGCCTTCGCGGCTGTCGCGTCCGGTGCGGCGGCCAGGCGGTGCTTGCGCCTGGGCATGCCGAAGGTCGGGTGCGAGGTGGCCCACAGCGCCATCCTGAGAATGACCGACTTGATCTGTGCGGACTTCCGGCCGCCCTGGTACTTCGCCCTCGCTCGCCCTTCGTCGTCGACCGCCTGCCGGATCCCGTCCCGCCGCCCGAGGCTGATCTGGTTGTACGTGTAGACCAGCTTGGTGTGTGGGACCTTGCGGCCGGTCAGGCGTCCCACGATCGCCTCGATGGCCTGCCGGCTCGTGTAGCCGGCCGAGGCGCAGGACATCGGCAGCGGCCGGCCGTTGTCGCCGACGGCGCAGGCGCTGTCGCCGATGGCGTAGACGTCGGGGTGCGAGATCGACCGCATGGTGCGGTCGACGACGATCTGACCAGTCCCGGTGACCTTCAGCCCGGCGGCGGCGGCGACGGGGCTGACCGCGAACCCGGCCGTCCACACGGTCGCGTCGGAGGTCAGGGCGGTGCCGTCCGTGCACAGCACCCGCTCCGCTTCGACGGCTTCGACGCTGGTGTGCTCCAGGACGGTGATGCCCAGCCGGTCGCAGGCCTGCCGCAGGTGGCCGCGGGCTCCGGCCGAAAGCCGGGCGCCCAGCTGTCCGCGGGCGATGAGCGTCACGGACAGGCCGGGCCGGGATTCGGCGAGCTCGGTGGCGGTCTCGATGCCGGTCAGCCCGTCGCCGACGACCACCACGTTCCCGCCTCCGCCCCGCGTGACCAGGCTGTCCAGGCGTTCGCGCAGGCGCAGCGCCGAGGGCCGGGCGGCGACGTCGAAGGCGTGCTCGGCCACGCCCGGGGCGCCTTCGACGTCACCGTGGCTGCCGAGCGCGTAGACAAGCGTGTCGTAGCCGAGCTCGCCGCCGGCGTCGGCCAGGGTGACGACCCGGCGCTCGGGGTCGACGGCGGTGACACGGGCCAGGCGCAGCCGTATCCCCGTGCCGGCGAAGACGTCGGCGAGGTTCGGAGTGTCGATCTCCTGACCGGCCGCCAACTGGGGCAGCCGCATGCGCTGGACGAATTCCGGCTCGGCGTTGACCACGGTGATCTCGAAGTCCGCCGGGGACAACCGGCGGGCCAGGATCCCGGCCCCGTAGGCCCCGGCGTAGCCGGCGCCGAGGACGACGATGCGGTGCTTCATGTGGTGCTCCTGTCGGTTCGCTTGCTTGCGATGGAATGACTCGGCCGGGTCACCGATCTTCTTGATCGAGGTTGCCGTGAGCCTGCGCCGAAAGGTCCTGCCAGTCGGCCCAGGTCTTGAGCCGGTCGGCGTAGACCTGCTGGAGGATCGGGTAGAAGCCCTGGCCGAAGAGCACCCGCAGGGGCGGGTCGTCGGAGTCGACGATCTCGAGGAGAGCCTGGGCCGCGGCGGCCGGGTCGCCGGCGGGCTGCTTTCCCGCGAACGCGGCGATGCGCCGGCGAAGGCCGTCGTAGATCGGGTCGGGCTCGGCCAGGTGGCCGTTGTCGAGGGGATCGGGGTTCTTGCCGCCCCTGGTGGCGAAGCCGCCGGGCTCGATGACGGTCACCTTGATACCGAAGTCGGCGACCTCCTGGGCGAGGGATTCGTTCACGGCTTCCAAGGCCCACTTGGAGGCGCTGTAGGCGGCGCTGAGCGGCATGGCCATGAGCCCGGCGGCCGAGGACAACTGGATGATGTGTCCCGAGCCCTGCTCGCGCAGGTAGGGCAGTGCGGCCTGGATCACCCACACCGCGCCGAACAGGTTGGTCTCCATCTGGTCGCGCAACTGCTGTTCGGTGATCTCCTCGACCGCGCCGACCTGGGCGTACCCGGCGTTGTTGATGATGACGTCGAGACGGCCGAAGTGCTCGGCGGCCCGCTTCACACCGTCGAAGACGACCGCCTTGTCGGTCACGTCCAGCTCCAGCGGAAGCACCGCGTCGCCGTAGCCGGCGACCAGCTCGTCAAGGCTTGCGGCGGTACGGGCGGTCGCGGCCACTTTGTCGCCGCGCGACAGGGCGGCCTCGACGAAGTGGCGGCCCAGGCCGCGAGACGAACCGGTGACGAACCAGACCTTGCTCATGATGTCTTTCCGTTCCTTGTGAGATGGCGGTTGCGCGGTCACCCCGCAGCGGAGCGGAGATGATCGCTCAGGGAGTCGGCACCCTGACGACCATGCGGCGTTCGCTCCCCGGACTTTGTGACAGTGCGGTCACGTGAGGTGTGTCACCCATCACGGGTGTCACACATCGGCGGGCGCCGGCGCCTTATGCATGGAGCAGCAGTCGCGAATGAGCGGGCAGGAGCCAGGTATGCAGGAGCGCGGGGACGCGACGACGGGCGCAGCCGAGCCGATGGCCGGTGGCGGTCAGATGGGCCCGGCCACCGAGGTGTTCCTCGCCCATCGCAACCTGCTGTTCACCGTCGCCTACGAGATGCTCGGCTCGGCGGCCGACGCCGAAGACGCCCTGCAGGAGACCTGGCTTCGGTGGGTCAAGGTCGACCTGGGACAGGTGTCCGACCAGCGCGCCTACCTGATACGGATCGCCACCCGGCGCTCGCTGGATCGGCTGCGCACCATGAGGCGTCTCAAGGAGGACTACGTCGGCTCCTGGTTGCCCGAGCCGCTGCTCACCGCGCCGGACGTGGCCGAGGACGTCGAGCTGGCCGAGAGCGTGTCGATGGCGCTGATGCTCGTCCTGGAGACGCTGTCGCCGACCGAGCGGGCCGTCTTCGTGCTGCGCGAGGTCTTCGCCATCGGCTACGAGGAGATCGCGGCCGCCGTCGGCAAGACGCCGGGGACCGTACGCCAGATCGCGCACCGGGCCCGCCGGCACGTCGACGCCCGGCGTCCTCGCGAGGTGGTCTCCCCGGGCCAGGCCCGGGCGGCTCTGGAGTCGTTCCGGCGCGCGTTGGAGACCAGGGACCTGCAGGGCCTGCTCGACGTGCTCGCCCCTGAGGTCGTTCTGGTGAGCGACGGCGGAGGCGTCAAGCAGGCCGCGCCGCAGCCGATCATCGGCGCGGGCAAGGTGGCCCGCATGATCGTCAGCGGCCTCGGCAAGGCCCAGGTCACGCTCACCAGCGAGCCCACCGTGGTCAACGGCAACCCGGCGCTCCTCCTGCGCGTAGACGGCGAGATCGACGGCGTCATAGCAGCCCGGGTCGAGGACGCCCGCATCACCGGCCTCTACTACGTCCGCAACCCCGACAAGCTGACCCGCATCGCATCCGAGACCCCACTCACCCTGCGATGAACACCGGCGGAACAGCCCATCGACCAGACACCGCCTCCGGCTTCATCCCGGACTTTTTACCAGGAGGTTCTTCATGACGAACAGCGTCGCCGGCGAACGCGCCGACCTGGAAGTGCCTGTCGAGCGTGGCTGCCCCTTCGCCCCGCCCGCCGCCTACGAACGGCTGCGCGAGCGGGCACCGATCAGCAGGGTCCGCCTGACCAGCGGCGGCGAGGCGTGGTGGGTGTCCGGGCACGAGGAAGGCCGTGCCGTCCTCGCCGACCCCCGCTTCTCCTGCGACAAGCGCAAGGAGGGCTTCCCGCTCTTCACCCTCGATGCGGCGACCTTGCAACAGCTCCGCAGCCAGCCGCCGTTGATGCTCGGCATGGACGGCGCGGAACACGCCGCGGCCCGCCGCCCGGTGATCGGCGAATTCACCGTCAGGCGGCTGGCCGCGCTGCGCCCACGGATCCAGGACATCGTCGACCGCTTCATCGACGACCTGCTCGCCACCGACCAGCAGCCGGTCGACCTGGTACAGGCGCTGTCCCTGCCGGTGCCCTCCCTGGTGATCTGCGAACTGCTCGGCGTCCCCTACAGCGACCACGACTTCTTCCAAAGCCGCACCACCATGATGGTGAGCCGGACCTCCCTGGAGGACCGGCAGCGAGCCTTCGCCGAACTGCGCGCCTACATCGACGACCTGGTCACCCGCAAGGAGTCCGAACCCGGCGACGACCTGTTCAGCCGGCAGATCGCCCGGCAACGCCGGCAAGGCGCCCTCGATCACGCGGGCCTGGTGAGCCTGGCCTTCCTGCTGCTGACCGCCGGACACGAGACCACAGCGAACATGATCTCGCTCGGCGTGGTCGCACTGCTCACCCACCCACAGCAACTCGCCCTGATCACCGCCAATCCGAACAAGACGCCCATGGCCGTGGAGGAACTGCTGCGCTACTTCACCATCGCCGACGGAGTCACCTCCCGGGTGGCCACCGAAGACGTGGAGATCGGCGGGGCGCGTATCAAGGCCGGCGAGGGCGTCATCGTCTCGGCCCTGTCGGCCAACTGGGACCCGGCGGCGTTCAAGGACCCGGCCGAACTGGACGTCGAGCGCGGGGCCCGCCACCACCTCGCCTTCGGCTTCGGCCCGCACCAGTGCCTCGGCCAGAACCTGGCCCGGATGGAACTGCAGATCGTCTTCGACACGCTGTTCCGCCGCGTCCCCACCCTGCGGCTCGCCACACCGGCCGAGCACCTGCCGTTCAAGAGCGACGCCGTCGTCTACGGCGTCCACGAACTCCCGGTCACCTGGTGAGCAGGACACGGTGCGGATCACAGCCGGCACCGGACTCCGCGTCGGCTCCGGCCCATGCGTCCTGACCTGGCCAGGGCACCGTCCGGAACGCAGCCTCCACTCGCCCGGACATGCAGAACAGGAGCGGGACGAAGGTGTCGGCTCCTGGGCCACACCCAGGAGCCGACACGCTCCTGGGTGTGGCCCAGGTAGAGCTCTGCAGGACGTACCCGCCGGCGGAGATGTGGTGGGTGCGGGCGTCGATGATGCGGTCGGTGGAGGTGAGCGGGGGGCGGTGACTCGCCCCGGCGGTGGCGCCCTCGCGGACCGTCAGGCGCGGGTCCACTTCTGGTTGGCGCCGCCGTGGCAGGTCCAGATCTGCGTCCTGGTGCCGTTGGCGGTGCCGGCGCCGCTGACGTCCAGGCACTTGTTCGCGCCGACCGCGGTGATGCTGCCGTCGGCGTTGAGGCGCCACTTCTGGTTGTTCTGGCCGTTGCAGTCCCAGATGATCACCGCGCTGCCGTCGGCCGTCCCGGCCCCGTTCACGTCCAGGCACTTGCCGCCGTACACCCGCAGCTCACCGGCACTGGTCACGGTCCACTGCTGATTGGCCTGGCCGTTGCAGTCCCAGATCAGCGCCTGCGCGCCGTTCGCCTGGGAAGCGCCGTTGACGTCCAGGCAGCGGTTCGACCCGACACCCCGCAGCGCGCTCGTGTCGGGCGGATTCGGGTCGCCGCCTCCCAGTTGCGTGAAGAAGTTCCAGACCACGGGCCTGGTCCAGGAGTTCTCGCCGGGTTCGAAGTCGCCAGGTCTCCCGTCCACGGGACCGGGGGTGTGGCCGGCGTCGAACGCCGCCCACGCCACCGGATACCCGGTCCGGCACCCCGAGTAGTAGGTGACGATGTGCGTCAGGCTGCCCTGCGCGGGCTCCTGCGGGTTCTGGGGTGTGCAGCCGTTGTTCCTGACGAACCGGTCACGTAGCGACCGGCCCGCGGAGATGTTGAGCACCGAATCCCTGAGGCCGTGCAGTCCGATGTACGCGACGGGCTCCGTGCCGCCGCTGCAGCCGCTGAGCTGCGCGCCGGCATAGACCGCCACCGCGCGGAAGACCGTCGCCCGGGCGCACGCGAGCGCGTAGCTCATGCCGCCGCCGTAGCTGAAGCCCAGGGCGAAGCGCTGTGCGGTGTCCACGCAGAGGTCCGCCTCGATCCTCCGGATCATGTCGTCGACGAAGGTGACGTCCTCACCGCCCGAGTTGGCCCAGCCGTTGTTGAGTCCCTGGGGCGCGACGAAGATCGCGGTGCCGTTCGACAACGCCCTGAGCCCGTAATAGGACCACGGATAACCACTGGTTCCGCCCGAGTCGACGTCGTTGGCGGTGCCGCCGTTCCAGTGGAATCCGAAAATCAACCGGTAGGGGGTCGTGTTGTTGTAGCCGTCTGGAATTCTCAGGACGAAGCTTCGATTTCTGCCGTTCGTGGTAATCGATTGGGTGCCGCTTCTGAGGGTCGGGGTCTTGCCGCATCCCGCGGTGGGCGCGAGGGCGCTCTGTTGCGCGCGCGACGGGGTCGCGCTGTCGCCCAGCGCCGTCTGCCCCGTGGTCGGAACGACGAGCAGTGCCGCCGACGCGATGGCGGTGAGGAGGAGCCTGAGCCTCGACATCACGCGATTTCCTTTGCCGTTGTGGTGGTGCCACACGTGAATGGGAAGTAGTCGAGAATTTAATGTGTTAGCGCTAACGTAATAGCGCTGGAATCGGTTCCCCTTTCTTTCGGGCGGCTGATGGCGATGGTGCAGCGGAGCAAATATGACCGTGACAAGACCTGTCAAGGCCCGGCCCGCCCGACGTCGAGGGCCCTCGCCCGGGGAGATCCCGCCGCTCCTCCGCCTGACCAGGACAAGCCGCCGCGGCCACCCCTGATCTGCCGAGATGAAACTTTCAGATCGTTCGCGTGCCCTAGCGCTGCAGCCGTACGGGATCGGCCGTCCCGCTGCGGCGGACGATCCAGGCGTCGGTGATGTGGCGGAACATCGCCTCGGCCGCGCCGTCGGGATCGTGCGCGGCGATGCGTTCGTAGATGCGGCGGTGGCCGAGGTTCGACGCCACGCACAGGGCCCGCTCGGTCCTGCCCAGGTAGCGGGCGGTGTTGACGACCTGGCCTTCGAGTGACCGTACGACGCCACGAGCGATGCGGTTGCCCGAGGCCCGCATGATGGTGTCGTGGAAGGCGCGGTCGCTCTCGGCGTACGTGACCGGGTCGTCCACGAGCTCGTCCATGTGATCCACCAGCGCTCGTAGCTGATCTACGGTGTCCGGCCCGGCCAGGCGGGCGGCGACGTTGGCCATGTCGGACTCCAGCACGCGCCGGGTGACGACGAGGTCGTCGAGGATCGCCAGGCTCTCGTCCTCGGCGATGGTCGCGGTGAGGACGAGCTCGTCGAGCATGTCCCAGGTCGCCGGGGGAGTGACCATGGTGCCGGAGCCCTGGCGGACCTGCACCAGCCCTTTCTCCTGAAGGATCTTCACCGCCTCCCGCACGACGGTGCGGCTCACGGAGAAGGTCTCGCACAGCGCGGGCTCGGGAGGCAACGGTGTCCCCGGCGGGTGTACACCGCGCACGATGCGCTCCACCAGCTCGGCGGTAACCGCTCTGGCGAGACTCGCCGGGCGGCGTACCCAGGCCGGTGGCGCCGGGTCACTGCCGGCCGTTTCCCGCGATGCCGTCATGTCGCCTCCGGTGGCCTGGCAGGTGACAGCGTCACCGCGGTCAGTATACGCACGATCCCTTGCCGTGAGACGTCATACGAATTACGTTTGACCGCAGACGGCCTGATCCGGCGGCCGCTCCCGGAAAGCGGGCAGCGATGAAGCACCGAGCGTTATGGTCGGCCCTGATGGTCGCGGCCCTGGCCGTGGCCGGCTGTGGAAGCGCGACCCGGACGGGCACCCCGTCCGGGGACTCGCAGCGGAAGCTCGTGGTCTGGGACTGGAAGTCCGGTGAACCGGCCGCCGCGGCCTACGTCGAGAAGGCGAAGGCGGACTTCGCCCAGCGGCATCCGGGGGTCACCGTCGAGTTCGTCGCCCAGCCGTACGACCAGTACTACACCCTGCTCGGCACGGCGAGCCAGTCGGACAAGGCGCCCGACGTCATGCTCTTCAACGGGGGTGGGCAGATCCGTGACCGGGCCGGCACGCTCCTTCCGCTGGACCGGTACGTGGCCGAGGACAGGAGCCGGCTGGCGGGCTGGGACGCGTTCAGCGAGGACGGCAAGGTCTACGCCGCACCGGTGACCCTGCAGGGGCACCCGATCTACTACAACAAGACGCTCTACGAAGCGGCCGGCCTCGACCCGGCTGACCCGCCCAAGACCTGGCACGAGTTCGTCAGCGGCTGCGCCGCCATCAAGAAGGCGACCGGGGCCGCCTGCTTCGCGCTCGGGAACAAGGAAGGCTTCGGCATCCAGTTCTTCCTGTCGGGCCTCGGATCCGGGATCCTCACGCCCCGGGAGTACGACGACTGGATCGCCGGAAAGCGCGACTGGACCTCTCCCCACGTACGGCGGATCTTCGAGCTGTGGAAGGACGCCGGCGACAAGGGGCTGAACAACCGCGGCGCCAACTCCACCGCGATGTTCACCGACATCTTCACAGTCTTCGAGACCGGAAAGGCCGCTCACATCATCGGCCTGATGTCGGATATCGGGCACTGGAAGGACTTCGGAGAGTTCCTGCCGCCCGAGAAGATCGGCGTCATGCGGGCCCCGGTCGTCACCGACGGAGCCACCCCGAGCCTTCCGTATGACGGCGGCATCGGCTACGCGGTCGCGAAGGGGACGAAGGACCCCGCACTGGCCGCCGATCTGGTGCGAGCCCTGACCTCGACCGACGCCTTGACGGCGTTCTACGCCGAGGCCGGCGCGATCACGTCCGACACCACGATCGACGTCTCGCGGGCCGGCCCGGCCGCCACCGCGATCGTCTCTGAGATCAGGACCGGCAGGCCCGCCCTGCACGTGGCGCTGTCGTCCAAGACCCTGGATTTGATGGGACGGCTGTCCCAGCAGCTCCTGAGCGGGTCGGCCACCGTGGACGAGGCCGTGGAGCAGCTGGCCGCCTCCGACCGGACGGGCTGACCGCGTGCCGATCGGAGGCCCGTCGCCGCCGGCCCGGCCGGCCGGCGGAGCGGCCGTGAAGCGACGAGCCCGTACGGCAGCCGGCACGGTGCGCGCCGAGCGCCTCGCGCCCTACGTCCTGGTGGCCCCGGCCGTACTGATCATCGTGGCGCTGCGGCTGTGGCCGCTGGCCCTGGGAGTCAACTTCTCCTTCACGGGCGATGGCGAGTACAACGGAGCCTTCGTCGGGCCGGGCAACTACCTGGAGCTGGCCGGCGACCCGCTGTTCCACCTCTCGCTGCGCAACGTCGGGCTGCTGGTGCTGCTGCTTCCACTGGCGGTGGCGATTCCGGGTCTGCTCGCGACCTTCATCTATCTGCGGGTGCCGGGTCACCGGGTCTACCGCAGCGTCTACTTCTTCCCGGCCGTGCTCTCACCGGTGATCGTCGGCGCGATCTTCAACCTGATGCTCGGGTACGAGGGCCCGTTGAACTCCGCCCTCGCGGCGATCGGCGCCGGCCCCGTCGACTGGCTGGGCGATCCGGGCATCGCCATGTTCACGGTGGTCGGCGTGCACATCTGGGCGACGTTCGGGATGGCCCTGGTGGTGTTCCTCGCGGGATTCAGCACCCTGGACGCCTCGCTGCTGGACGCCGCCCGCGTGGACGGCGCGTCACTCCGCCGGACCATCTGGCACGTGATCATCCCGAGCCTGACCCGCACCATTCAGTTCGTCTTCGTGACGACGATGATCGGAATGCTGACGTCCATGTTCGGCCTGCTCTTCGTCATGACCAGCGGGGGCCCGGAGGGGTCCACCTACCTGCCGGAGTATTACATCTGGCACCAGCAGGGACAGATGAACCGGCCGGCGCTCGCCTCGGCCGCCTCGACGGTTCTCTTCGTCGTCATGCTCGTGGTGGGGCTCCTGCAGATCACCCTGCTCCGTCGCGCCGGGAGGCAGGACTGATGCCCAGGACGCGTCCGGCCAGGTGGGTGGCCGCCGTTCCGATGGCCGCTCTCGCGCTGGCGACGATCTATCCTCTCGTGTTCACCGCCAACGTCGCGATGAAGACCCGCCGGGAGTACGTCCTCGACCGGTTCTCCCCGGCGGGCTCCCCGCGGTGGGACAACCTCGCCGAGGCGTGGGCCGGCGCCGGAATGGCGGGATACTTCGTCAACTCGTTCATCGTCGTGGCGTGCGCCGTGGCCCTGCTGCTGCTGTTGGGGTCGATGGCGGGCTTCGCGCTGGCTCGGCTCCGGTTCCGCGGTTCCTCGATGATCTTCCTGGGTTGTCTCGCGGGACTGTTCGTCCCGTTCCAGGTGATCATGGTCCCGCTCACCAGGGTCATGGCCGACAGCGGGCTCATCGACACCTATCCGGGGCTGATCCTGGCCTACGTCGCCCAGTTCCTCCCGTTCACCGTCTTCCTGATGACGAGTCACTACAGGACCATTCCGGCGGAGATCGTCGACGCGGCCAGGATCGACGGCAACACGGTGTACGGCGTGTACCTTCGGATCATGCTCCCGCTGGGCGCTCCCGCGCTGCTGTCGGTCGGCATTCTCGACGCCCTGTTCTGCTGGAACGACGTGCTCATCGCCCTGCTCATGATGCCGTCGCCGGAGAACCGCACCCTCATGATCGGGGTCAACGCCCTGCGCGGGCAGTATTCCGGCGACATCCCCGTCTTCGCCTCGGGTGTCCTGATCGCCGCGGTGCCCGTGCTGATGATCTACCTGTTCCTCCAGCGCCAGATCACCGACGGGATCACCGCCGGCTCCACGAAAGGCTGACATGCGGATCACTGGCTATCGCACCATGACGACGGTCCAGGAATGGGGTCGTCCCGTCGGTGACGTCAACGGTGTCTTCGCCGACGGAGTCGTCCCGGTGCCGCTCGTCATGGTGGACACCGACGAGGGGATCACCGGCGTCGGTCTCGGGCCGCACGTGGAGATCGAGACGGTCTTCGCCGCGATCGAGGGAGAGGATCCGCGCGGCGTGACGGCGCTCTACGACCGCATGCTGCGGCGGACCTTCAAGGCGGGCCACGCCGGGGCCGTGTTCGGCACGATCGGCGCACTCGACACCGCCCTGTGGGACATCAAGGCGCGGGCGGCCGGTGAGCCGCTCTGGCGCCTGCTCGGCGGGCGCGACCGGGGGGTGCCCGCCTACGCCTCCGGCCTCGACATCGGCCTGTCCGACGACGAGCTCGTCTCCGTCTACCAGGTCTACGCCGGGCACGGTCTGCGCGCGGCCAAGGTCAAGGGCGGCCTCGACATCGAACGCGACCGGCACCGCCTCACGCTCGTACGGGAGGTCCTGACCGAGGCGGGGCGCGGAGCGCGGCCGGGCCTGATGCTCGACGTGAACGAGGCCTGGAACCGCAAGCAGGCGGTCCGGCACGTCTGCGAGCTCGAACGCACGCTGGATCTCACGTGGATCGAGGAGCCGGTGCGGCGGTGGGACGCCGACGGCCTGGCCGCGGTCGGCCGCGGGATCCGCGCCTCCGTCGCCACGGGGGAGAACCTCACCGGCCTTGAGCAGTTCCGCCCGCTGCTGGCCGCGGGCGCCGTGGACATCGTCCAGACGGCCGTCGTCTGGGGGGTGTCCCACTTTCTCCGGGTGTCCGCCCTCGCACACGCCCACGACCTGCCGGTCAGCCCGATCGGCGCCACGCCCGTCGCGCTGCTGCACGCCGCGACGTCGGTGCCGAACCACCTGGCCAGCGAGCTGCAGGATCTGCACCCGCCGCTCGGGCTGTCGCTCGACCTGTACGTCGAGGACGGCGCGTTCGTCCTCGGCGACTCGCCGGGTCTGGGCATCACGGTCGATGAGCAGGCGATCAACGCGTTCGCCCGCAGTCCGGACACCAGGGCGGCCGAGGGCCCCCACATCCGGCCGGAGCACGCCGGGCGGCGGCTGCTGGCGGTCGACGACCGCTCACCCGCGACGCGGTCTCCGGGATGAGCCGGAGCCGGGCGCCCGCCCGGATCAGGGGGACGAGAAGAGACGCTGCTGGATCTCCTTGCGGTAGTCGTCGAGCGTGTTGTCGATGTGCAGGGCCGCGGACTGGGCGGCCGCCTCGGGGTCGCCGGCGCGGATGGCCTGGTAGATGGCGTCGTGCTCCTCCACGGCCTTGGCGGCGTGCCCGCCGACCGAGCCGCGCAGGCCGATGAGGCTCGACTGCGCCTGCAGCCTGCGGGCCTCCCGCACGCCGACCTGGAGGAACATGTTGTGCGAGGCGGCGGCGACAGCGGTGTGGAAGGCGTCGTCGCCCTCGTTGAACAGCTCCTCGCGTCCGGTCTCGTAGCCGCGGCGGCACAGTCCGGCCGCTTCTTCGATGGCCCTCAGCTCGGCGGGCGTGGCGCGCCGGGCGGCCAGCCGGCTGGTCTCCATCTCCTGCGTCCGGCGGAACTCGAACAGCATGTAGACGTGGTCGAGGTCGGTCGGGAGGAAGAAGGCCCCCCAGCGCCCGGTGCCGAACATCCCCTCGTCGTCGGCCACGTACAGGCCGCGGCCCTTCTGGGCGCGTACGCGGCCGAGCGCGGAGAGGATCTTCACCGCCTCGCGCACCACGGTGCGGCTGGTGCCCAGTTGCCGGGCCAGCTCGTTCTCGGTCGGCATGCGGTCACCCGGACGCAGGCCGAGCCTGACGATCAGTTCCAGCACCTGCTCGGCGGCTACCTCGTAGCCCGGCCGGTATCCGCTCTCGCGCGGGGCCTCAGTCACCGTGCTTCCTCCTCGGCGTTCCCTGAAGAGTATGACGGAAGAGCCGACCCTCCACGCCTCCGGCACCGCCCAATAAGTACGACACATATGAACGGTTCATCCGAGAGTCGCGGGCGCAGACAAGCGTGGTCACCGGTGTTACCACTGGTGAAAGCGTAAAGCGGCGCCCCATGGTCGCACTCTCAGTGCGCGCATCGGGAAATAAGAAGGCTTAAGGGGTTGACGGGTATCCCTACTCCAAAGGTAATTAGGAGCGAGACCGGCGGTCCACGCCCGCTCGGCCCCGCAACGGCGTCACCTGCCTGACGACCAGGGCGTGACCTGGCCAAACGCCTACCCCCCGAAGGAACGACTGTGCACTTACCGCCACCCGTCACGATGCTCAGACCGGTCCTGATCGGCGTCGTCACCGCCGTGCTGGCCGCGGCGTTCGCCCTCGTCGCCCCCGCCACCCCGGCCCGCGCGGCCACCACGACCCTGTACGCGTCACCCGCCGGCACCGGCACCGGCTGCACCTCCAGCCAGCCGTGCTCGCTGGCCGCGGCGCAGACGGCGGTACGTTCGCTGAACGCCGGGATGTCCGGTGACATCGTCGTGGAGCTGGCCGGCGGGGTGTATCGGCTGTCCTCGCCGCTCCGGCTGACCGCCGCCGACTCCGGCGACAACGGCTACGTCGTCAGATGGCAGGCCGCGGCGGGGGCCGTCCCGGTCATCAGCGGAGCCAGGGCGGTCACCGGATGGACCCTGGCCGACTCAGCGAGGAACATCTGGCGCGCCAACGTCGGGGCCGGGATCGACACCCGGCAGTTGTACGTCGACGGCGCGCTCGCCACCCGGGCGCGCACCGCCGTCAACCGGTCCGACTTCACCGCGAGCAGCACCGGGATGAGGTTCACCAGCAGCGCGCTGAGCTACCTGAACAACCTCGCCGACCAGGGACGGGTGGAGATGGAGAGCGTCGGCTCCTTCACCGACCGGTACGCGCCGGTGCAGAGCATCAGCGGAAACCTCATCACGATGCGGCAGCCCGCCTGGAACAACAACAACTTCGGGTACGACACCTTCACCAGTCCGCACCGGGCGGGGCCGCTCCACCTGACCAACGCCTACGAGTTCCTCGACTCGCCGGGGGAGTGGTACCTCGCCCCCGCGACCGGCACCCTGTCCTACATCCCGCTCCCCGGGCAGAACATGAGCCAGGTCAGCGTGGAGCTGCCGGTGCTCCAGTCGCTGGTGCACGTGGGGGGAACCTACGACGCGCCCGCGCACCACATCACCTTCAGCGGGATCACCTTCACCGGCACGAGCTGGCTCGGCCCCGGCGTCAACCAGGGCTACGCGGACCAGCAGACCGGCGCCTACATAGCGGGCAACTTGAGCTGGCCCGCCTTCACCTCCTGCCACCAGGGCTGCCGGCAGTTCGAGGCGACCCGGCCGAACTGGTACCAGATGCCGGCCGCCGTGCAGGTCTCCGCGGCGAACACCGTCACCTTCACCGACTCGCGCTTCGTCAACCTGGGACAGACGGCCATCGGCATCGGCAACGACGCCAACGCGCACGCCAGCGGTGTCGGCCTGGGCGCCGCCGGCATCACGGTCACCCGGTCGGAGATCGCCCGCAGCTCGGCCGGCGGCATCGTGGTCGGCGGCGTGCGCGCGGACGCCCACCACCCGAGTGACCAGCGGATGGTCAACCGGGACATCACCGTCAGCCACAACCGCATCCACGACCTCGGCCTGGACCACCGGGGCGTCGTCTCGGTCCTGTCCACCTACGTCACCGGCACCGACGTGTCCCACAACGAGGTCTACAACATGCCGTACACCGGCATGTCGATCGGGTACGGCTGGGGCGCCAACGAGCCGGGCGGCAGCACCCACTACGCCGACCGCGGCCTGTACGACTTCCAGCCGCGCTACACCACGCCCACCGCCGCCTCCGGCAACCGGCTCGTCGGCAACTACGTGCACGACGTCATGCAGCAGATGACCGACGGCGGCTGCATCTACACCCTGTCGTGGAACCCGGGCGCGGTGATCAGCGACAACCACTGCCTGCGCACCAACGGCTGGTTCGGCATCTACTTCGACGAGGGCTCGCGGTACTACACCGTCAGGAACAACGTGCTGGCGAACACCGGCACCTGGGCCACCGCCAACTACTGGTACGGCGAGAACATGGGCGACTTCACCGTCACCGGCAACTGGTCGACCAACGGCAGCACCAACGTCACCAACGGCGACCGCGGCAACGTGGTGAACAACAACGTCACCGTGACCAACGGCGCCTGGCCGGCCGGAGCCCAGGCCGTGATCGCATCCGCCGGGCCCGGGGGGCAGCCCTCGGGCGGCACGAGCGCGCTGCGGGGCGTGGCGTCGAACCGGTGCCTGGACGTCAACGGCGCTTCCCAGGCGAACGGGGCGCAGGTGCTGATCTGGGACTGCAACGGGCAGGCCAATCAGCAGTGGACCGTGACCAGCTCCGGTGAGCTGCGGGTGTACGGCGGCAAGTGCCTGGACGTGAACGGGGCGGGGACGGCGGACGGCAGCGCGGTGATCATCTGGGACTGCAACGGCCAGAACAACCAGAAGTGGCGCCTCAACGCCGACGGCAGCATCACCGCGGTCGGCGCGAACAAGTGCCTGGACGTCAGCGGCGCCGGCACCGCCAACGGCACCAGGACGCAGATCTGGACCTGCCACGGCGGCACAAACCAGAAGTGGACCCGCGCCTGACGGGCCCCGTCTCCACCGCGGCCCGAGGCGGAATCCCGGGCGCCTTGCCCTGACTGGTCTTCCTGTCGCAGGAGGGAACACCCATGTCCCGACGTCCGTGGCTCACCTTGCTGACCACGATGGCACTCGTCACTTCAGGAGCGCTCGCGCTCGACGCCTCCCCGGCGAACGCCCTCGACATCCCGCCGTCCGACTACCAGCAGGTGTCCCTCGCGTCAGGTGGCGCCGAGCTGGGTGAGGCGATGTCGCTGGCCGTGATGCCGAACCGGTCGGTGGTGCACACGGCGCGCGACGGCACGCTGCGTGTCACCGACGCCACCGGCGCCACGAAGGTGGCCGGCAGGCTCAACGTCTACACCCACGACGAGGAGGGCCTGCAGGGAGTGGCGGTCGACCCCGGCTTCGCGTCGAACCGGCACCTGTGGATCTACTACTCCCCGAGGCTGAGCACCCCGAACGGCGACGCGCCGAGCACCGGCACGCAGGCCCAGTTCGACCAGTGGAAGGGCGAGCTGTACCTGTCCCGGTTCACCCTCAAGGCGGACGACACTCTCGACATGGCCAGCGAGAAGGTGGTCCTCCGGGTCCAGAACGACCGCGGACAGTGCTGTCACGTGGGCGGGGACATCGACTTCGACGCCGCCGGCAACCTGTATCTGACCACCGGCGACGACACCAACCCGTTCGAGTCGAGCGGCTACTCCCCGCTGGACGAGCGGACCAACCGCAACCCGCAGTACGACGCCCAGCGCTCGTCCGCCAACACCAACGACCTGCGTGGCAAGCTCCTGCGCATCAAACCGCAGCCCGACGGCACCTACACGATCCCCGCCGGCAACCTGTTCCCGCCGGGCACGGCGAGGACCCGGCCGGAGATCTACGCGATGGGCTTCCGTAACCCGTTCCGGATGAGCGTGGACAAGGCGACCGGCATCGTCTACCTCGGCGACTACGGGCCGGACGCGGGCGTGACCTCCTCCAACCGCGGCCCGAGCGGGCAGGTGGAGTTCGACCGCATCACCGGTCCGGGCAACTACGGCTGGCCGTACTGCACGGGCACGAACACCACGAGCGAGACCTACAACGAATGGAACTTCGCCACCAACAGCACCGGTCCGAAGTACGACTGCGCGGGCGGCCCGGCCAACAACTCCTTCCGCAACACCGGCCTGGCCACGCTGCCTCCGGCCAAGCCGGCGTGGATCCGGTATGCGGGGGACGCCGGAAGCCCGCCGGAGTTCGGCTCCGGATCGGAGTCGCCGATGGGCGGCCCGGTCTACCGTTACGATCCCGGCCTGGACTCGGCCGTCAAGTTCCCCCAGTCGCTCGACGGACGGTACTTCGCCGGTGAATACGGCCGGCGCTGGATCAAGGCGATCGAGGTGAAGCAGGACGGCGCGTACGGCGAGATCTCGGCGTTCCCCTGGACAGGGACGCAGGTGATGGACATGGCCTTCGGTCCTGACGGAGCCCTCTACGTCCTCGACTACGGCACCGGGAACAACAACCAGGCGCTGTATCGCATCGAGTACATCGGCGGCGCCAACCGCAACCCGATCGCCAGGGCGTCCGCCGACAGGACGTCGGGACCGGCTCCGCTCGCGGTGAACTTCTCCTCGGCGGGCAGCTCGGATCCGGAGGGGGGCGCGCTGACCTACTCGTGGAACTTCGGCGACGGCACCACCTCCACGGCGGCGAACCCGGGCAAGACCTACACCACGAACGGCGCATACACGGTGACGCTCACGGTCCGGGATCCGCAGGGTCTCACCGGCACGGCGAGCGTGACCGTGACCGTCGGCAACACCGCGCCGACGGTGAGCCTCACCACCCCCGCCCACGGGCAGCCGTTCTCCTTCGGGGACACCGTGCCCTTCCAGGTCACCGTCAGCGACCCGGAGGACGGCACGATCGACTGCGGCGGCGTCACCGTCGCCTACTTCCTCGGCCATGACAGCCACCGCCACCAGATCACCTCCACGACCGGCTGCTCGGGCTCCATCGCGGTGCCGGTCGACGGCGAGCACGACGCCGCGGCCAACATCTACGGCGTCTTCGAGGCCTCCTACACCGACCGGGGCGGTCTGACCTCCACCAGCGCCCGTACGCTCCAGCCGCGGCACCGGCAGGCGGAGCACTTCGGCGCCCAGCAGGGCGTCCAGACGGCCGACCACGCCACCGCGGAAGGCGGCAAGACGGTCGGCTTCACCGACGACGGCGACTGGATCTCCTTCCAGCCGTACAGCCTGGGCAGCGCGACCCGGATCACCGCCCGGGTGTCGTCGGCCGGCGCGGGCGGCAGGATCGAGGTGCGGGCGGGCTCGGCGACCGGCACGCTGCTGGGAACGGCGAACGTGGCGAGCACCGGCGGATGGGACACCTTCACCGACGTCTCGGCGAACCTCAGCGGCGCGCCGGCCGGCACGACGACGTTGTACCTGGTCTTCCGCGGCCCGACCGGACAGGGCTACCTGTTCGACGTGGACGCCTTCACCCTCGACACCGGCACCCCGCCCTCGGGGAGCACGAGCGCGTTCAAGGGCGTGGGGTCGAACCGGTGCCTGGACGTCAACGGCGCCTCCCAGGCCAACGGCGCCCTGGCGCAGCTCTGGGACTGCAACGGCCAGCCCAACCAGCAGTGGACCGCCACCAGCGCCGGTGAGCTGCGGGTGTACGGCGGCAAGTGCCTCGACGTGAACGGGGCCGGGACCGCGGACGGCACCGCGGTGATCATCTGGGACTGCAACGGCCAGAACAACCAGAAGTGGCGCCTCAACACCGACGGCAGCATCACCGCCGTCGGCGCGAACAAGTGCCTGGACGTCAACGGCACCGCCAACGGCACCAAGGCCCGCATCTGGACCTGCACCGGAGGAACCAACCAGCGCTGGACCCGCGTCTGAAAGGGACATCCCATGTTGCGACATCTGACCCCAGCCGCACCCGGGGGCGGCCGCAAGACCTCTGTACTGCGGCGCCTGTCAGTGGCGGTGGCCGCGATCACCGCCGCCGCGACGTTGATCCCCGCCATCCCCGCCCAGGCCGCCGCCTTCAAGGTGCTGGTGTTCTCCAAGACGGCCGGGTTCCGGCACGACTCGATCCCCGCCGGCATCCAGGCCATCCGCGAACTGGGGGCGGCCAACGACTTCACCGTCGACGCCACCGAGGACTCGACCGCCTTCAACGCGGCCAACCTGGCCCAGTACCAGGCGGTGGTGTTCCTCAACACGACCGGTGACGTGCTCAACGACAACCAGCAGGCCGCCTTCCAGACGTACGTGGACGGCGGGGGCGGTTCCGTGGGCGTGCATTCGGCCGCGGACACCGAGTACAACTGGCCGTATTACGGGCAGCTCATGGGAGCCTGGTTCGCCAGTCACCCGGCCATCCAGCAGGCCACCGTACGGAACGAGGACCGGGCGCACGCCGCGACCGCTCACCTGGGGGCGACCTGGTCACGCACCGACGAATGGTACAACTACCGCGCCAACCCCCGCCCGAACGTCCGCGTGCTGCAGAGCCTGGACGAGGGCAGCTACAGCGGCGGCAGCATGGGCGACCACCCGATCACCTGGTGCCACCCGCAGTCCGCCGGTCGCGCGTTCTACACCGGCCTGGGGCACACCCAGGAGTCGTACGCCGATCCGGCCTTCCGCACGCTGCTGCTCGGCGGGATCCGGTACGCGGCCAGGGCCGCCAACGCCGACTGCCGCCCGGAGACCGGGTACACGACGTTGTACAACGGCTCGACCACGGGCTGGTCGCAGGCGGGGCCGGGGTCGTTCACCGGCAACGACGCCACGCTGACCTCCCAGGGCGGCATGGGGATGCTGTGGTACAACGCCAAGGAGTTCCGCTCCTACTCACTCAAGCTCGACTGGAAGCTGACCGGCGACTCCAACTCCGGCGTGATCGTCGGGTTCCCGGCCACCAGTGACCCCGGCGCGGCGCTCGACACCGGATACGAGGTGCAGATCGACGCGACCGACACCCCGGACAGGACCACCGGGGCGATCTACGGGTTCAAGGCCGCCGACCTCGCCGCCCGCGACGCGGCGCTGAACCCGCCGGGGCAGTGGAACACCTATGAACTGCTGGTGGAGGGCGAGCGGCTGCAGGTGTTCCTGAACGGCAGCAAGATCAACGATTTCACCAACGCGGATCCGGCCCGCTCGCTCCAGCAGGGCCACATCGGCATCCAGAACCATGGGCCCGGCGACGTGGTGTCCTTCCGCAACCTCCGCGTCAAGGAACTGACCAGCACACCGGGCGGTACGAGCGCGCTGCGGGGCGTGGCGTCGAACCGGTGCCTGGACGTCAGCGGCGCCTCCCAGGCCAACGGGGCGCAGGCGCAGCTCTGGGACTGTCACGGGCAGGCCAACCAGCAGTGGACCGCCACCAGCGCCGGTGAGCTGCGGGTCTACGGCGGCAAATGCCTGGACGTGAACGGGGCGGGGAGCGCGGACGGCACCGCCGTGATCATCTGGAACTGCAACGGCCAGAACAACCAGAAGTGGCGCCTCAACGCCGACGGCACCATCACCGCCGTGGGCGCGAACAAGTGCCTGGACGTCAACGGCACCGCCAACGGCACCAGAGCGCGCATCTGGACCTGCACCGGAGGAACCAACCAGCGCTGGACCCGCGTCTGATCGGTCGGTCACCCGCCGGCGCGGCGATCCGCGCCGGCGGGTCTGTGCGCGGTCAGCGGTTCGTCCGGGCCAGGGCGGTCAGGAGTCCCTTGACCTCGGTCGCCTCGTAGAAGTCACGGTCGAAGGGGCCGATGATCAGCGGCCCGTCGTCGGGGAGATCGGGCAGCCGGCCGTGACTGCCCCGCACCGGCGCCGGGTCGAGCGGCACCACCCGCATCGTGTACCGGAAGCCCAGCTTCTTCCTGGCGAGCGCCGCCGCCGCGCGCAGCTTGACGAACGGATCGCCCGGGTCCATGAACAGCTCGGCGGGGTCGTAGCCGGGTTTGCGGTGGATGTCCACGAGCCTGGCGAAATCCGGGGCGCGGTCGTCGGAGAGCCAGTAGTAATAGGTGAACCAGGCGTCCGGCTCCGCCACCGCGACGAGTTCGCCGGCGCGTTCGTGGTCGAGACCGTACTTCGCCTTCCCTGCCTGGTCGAGCACCTCGTCGACGCCGGACAGTTCGGCGATGACGGCGCGGGTGCGGTCGAGGTCGCCGGGGTCGCGCACGTACACGTGGGCCACCTGGTGGTCGGCGACGGCGAAGGCCCGGGACGCCCACGGGTCGAGATACTCCATCCCGGCCTGGACGTAGACCTCCAGGAGGCCCGCGGCGCGCAGCGCCCGGTTGATGTCCACCGGGCGGGACACCGGGGTGATGCCGTATTCGGAGAGCACGACGACCTCGGCGTCCTCGGCCAGGAGCGGGGCCAGCGCGGCGTCGACGGCCCGGGCGGCCGCGATCGCCTCGGGACCGGCGGGGCCGTACCGCTGGAGGTCGTAGTCGAGGTGGGGCACGTAGACCAGCAGCAGATCCGGCCGTTCGCGGGCCAGGATGCGGCGGGCCGCCGCGATGATCCATTCGCTGGAGGCGATCCCCGCGTTGGGTCCCCAGTAGGTGAACAGGGGGAACGGCCCCAGCGCGGCCTCCAGGTCGTCGTGGAGTGAGGGCGGGCGGGTGTAGCAGTCGGGCGACTTGCGGCCGTCGGCGTGGTAGACGGGACGCGGGGTGACGAGCAGGTCGGCGGGCGCGCCCATCGCGTACCACCAGCAGACGTTGGCGGTGCGCAGGCCGGGCGCGGCGGTCCACAGCTGGTCGCCCTGGATGAGCGCGTTGTGCTGGCGCCACAGCAGCACCTCGCCGAGATCCCGGAAGTACCACCCGTTTCCCACGATGCCGTGGTCGCGGGGCATCGAACCGGTCAGCAGGGTGGCCTGCATCGAGCAGGTGACGGCGGGCAGCACGGGCCGCAGCGCGGCCGCCGAGCCCGCTTTCGTCACGTTCGGCATGTGCGCGAGCAGGCGCGGGGTGAGCCCGACGACATTGATCACGATCAGCGGTGCCATCACGTCTCCTTCAGCCCGAGGGCGGCCAGCTGCCCCCGCATCCAGTCGAGCTCGGCGGCGATGCCCTGCGCGACGTCGGCCGGCGCGCCGGGAAGCACGTGCCAGGTGTAGGTCTCCACCTCGACGTGCCTGGTCAGCGGACGCTCCCCGCCGAGCAGCGTCTCCAGCAGGTGCCGCAGGTAGGGGGCGCTGGTGGTGAGCGGAGGGGGCGGCGCGCCGTGCAGCGGGACGTGGAAGTGCACGCGCCAGCTCTCGTCCGCGGGCAGGCCGCCGGCCAGCGCCTCGCCCAGGTCGTCGGCGTAGCCGGTGGCGGAGCGCGTCTGGTGGAGGAACCGGGCCTCGTCGAACGCGGCCAGCGCCCGCTGCGCCCCAGGCGGCGCCACCAGGGCGCACGACGCCTGGAGCTTCACGATCGGCAACCCGGTGGCCGCGCCCGCGTCAGGGTCCTCGAAACCCACGGCCATGTGGCAGGCGTCCAGACAGAGGCCGAGGTGGTCGTGGTCCACGTCGCTCAGCAGGGCGCGCGCCTGCGACGTCGTCTCGACGACGCAGCCGGGCTCCGGCTCGAAGCCCAGCCGGATCACCTTGCCGGTACGGCTCGCCAGCGCCCGCAGGCCCTGGGCGACCGCGTCGAGATGGGCCGTCACCGCCGCCGCCTTCGCCCTCGTCCACCCGGTCCGCCAGGCGAGGGGAAGGGTCGAGATCGTGCCCTCGGTGACGTCGTCCGGCAGCAGCGCGGTGAGGATCTCGGCGAGCCCGAGCGTGTAGCGCAGCCGGTCCGCGTCGGCCCAGTCAGGGGCGTAGACGCGGTACTTCACGACCTCGTCGTGGAAGCCGCGGTAGGGGAACCCGTTGAGGGTCACGACCTCCAGCCCGAGCGCGGTCAGCCGCTCGCGCAGCGCCGCGAGCTCCCCGGGCCGGGCGGTGAGGTCCGCGGCGGCGTGCTGGGACAGCCACAGCCCGAGCCCGAGCCGCTCGACGCCGAGCAGGCGCCTGACCCGCGCCGCGACGCCGGACAGCTGAGCGTGGATGCCGGGGAGATCCTCGGCGGCGTGGACGTTGGTGCAGTAGGACAGATGCACCGTCGAGCCGTCCGGATGGCGCAGCCGCATGGTCAGCCCCGCTTGATCGTGTTGCCGGCGTAGTCAGATCCGGATTCCGAGCCGGAACTGAGGTCGAGCCGGCCGCTCTGCCCGTAGAAGGCGACCGGGTTGCGCCACAGGACCTGATCGACGTCGTCCTCGCCGAAGCCGGCCGCGAGCATGGCGTCGGCGACCTCGCGCGTCTTGAGCGGATCGCTCCGCCCCCAGTCGGCGGCCGAGTTCACCAGCATCCTGTCCGTGCCGTACTGCTTGAGCAGGGTCACCATCCGGTCCGGGTCCATCTTGGTGTCCGGGTAGATCGAGAACCCCATCCAGCAGCCCGAGTCAGCGACCATGCCGACGGTCAACTCATTGAGGTGGTCGACGAGCACCCGCCCGGGGGGAATCCCGGCGGCCCGCACCACGTCGAGCGTCCGGCGGGTGCCCTCGGCCTTGTCCCGGTGCGGAGTGTGCACGAGCACCGGAAGATCATTGTCCTGGGCGAGCGCCAGCTGGGCCTCGAACGCCCGTTCCTCCTCCGCCGTCATCGAGTCGTAGCCGACCTCGCCGACCGCGACGACGGAGTCCTTCAGCAGGTATCGCGGCAACTCGGCCAGCACCGGCGCGCAGCGCGGATCGTTGGCCTCCTTGGGGTTGAGCGCGAGCGCGCAGTGGTGGCGGATGCCGTGCTGCGCGGCGCGGTAGGGCTCCCAGCCGAGCAGCGCGTCGAAGTAGTCGAGGAAGCTGCCCACGTTGGTCCGGGGCTGCCCCAGCCAGAAGGCGGGTTCGACGACGGCCCGGACCCCCGCGTCGTGCATGCGCCGGTAGTCGTCGGTGGTCCGGGAGGTCATGTGGACGTGCGGGTCGAAGATGCGCATTCAGATCCTCTCCAGGACGTCACGCGGGACGGGGCGGCCGGCCGCCCGTAGCTCGGCCGCGTAGTCCGACAACATCCGGGCCAGCTCGGCGTCGAAGCGGCGGTCCAGCCCGGCCACCTCGTCCAGGGGGATCGACATGAAGACGCACTTGAGCACCCCTTGCCGGAAGGAGTGGTCGCCCAGCCACGCCGAGCCGTACGGGCCGAGGGCCGCGGCGACCAGCCGCGCGTCATTGGTGCGAAGCGCGTCCTCCACCAGCGCGACCGCCGTGCCGTCCAGGTCGAGCTCGTGCAGGACGGTCAGGATCGCCAGCCGCTCGCCGCTGTCGCCGGCCTCGTACAGGCTTCGGATCACCGCGGGGTCGCCGCGCAGCGCGCCGAGCAGCGCGCGCCGGGCGTCTGGACCGCCCCGCCGTCCGGCCTGCGGGAAGAGCCGGTGGATCGCGTGCGGGTCAGCCTCGACCTGCCGGACGGCCGAGGCCTGCCACTCCTGTGCGGGCTCCTTCATGTGCCCTCCTCAAGAAGTCGATCGATCGGCGGGCGACCTGCGGGGCCGCAGGGCTGTGCCGGGCCAGTTCCACGGCCACCAGGCCCCGGTAGCCGCGCAGAGCGGCGAGCGCCGGCACGAAGTCGATCTCACCCTCGCCGAACTCCAGGTGCTCGTGGACTCCCCGGCGCATGTCCTCGATCTGCACGTGCACGGTGTACGGCAGCGCCCGCCGGACACAGGTGGCCAGGTCCTCCCGTTCCACGCAGTGACAGTGCCCGATGTCGAGGGTGAGACCGAACCGGGGATGGCCGCCGAGCATCGCCCGCAGCCGCTCATAGCCGTCCAGGTCGGCGACCAGCATCCCGGGTTCGGGTTCGAATCCCAGCGTGACGCCCACCCGATCGGCCTCGTCGAGCAGCCGCGCGCACTGGCGGGCCAGTCGCGTGTACGCCTCCGCCTCCGGCATGCCGTCGGGCCGGACGCCGCTCCACAGATGCACCACGGGAGCGCCCAGGTCGGCGGCGACGCGCATCGCCATGACCAGGAACTCCACTCTGCGTCCGGCGTCCTCGCTGATGAGGGTCGGATGGTGTTTGCGCAGCGGATCGAGGGTGTAGCGCCCGCCCGTCTCGACCACGGTGCCGAGGCCGAGGCGAGCGCAGATCCCGGCGATGCTGGACACCTCCGCGGCCAGCCCGGGGGAGAAGGGGTCGAGATGACCGTGGTCGAGCGTGATGGCCGCACCCGTGTACCCCAGATCGGCCAGGACCGCGAGCGCCTCGGGGAGCCGGTGGCCGGCGAATCCGTTGGTGCAGTAGGCCCACTTCACGATGTCGCCAGCCGGGATGAGAGCCACCGCCCCACGGGGAGCGAACACAGCAGCGCGCCCGCCGTCGCGAACCGGCCGCCGCCCGCGACCGCCGCCGCCTGGAGCGGGATCAGGCCAAGGATGCTCAGGCGGACGGCCCGCCGTACGTTCTCGGGGTCGGGAAGGGTCCGTAACCCGGCCTGGACCGGGAGGGTGGAGGCGAGATAGCCGGCGATGAGGACGCCCGCCCCGGCCCGCGCGGCGGCTCCGCCCCGCGCGCAGGAGGCGGCCGCGAGCCCGGCCGCCACGGTGCTGGCCGCGACCGCGCGCCCGGCGGTCCCGGGCGCCGCCCCCGTCACCTCGGCGCGGCCCAGGACGCTGATCCCGTAGGTGTGCGCGCCTATCGCCAGCGCCGCCGGCAGGGCGGCCCTGGTCTGCTCGCCCGCGCCGAGAAGCACGTCGAGCACGCGGCAGGCCGCCATCGACGCCGGTCCCGCCGCCGTCCGTTTGAGACCCAGGTCGTAGGCCCACACCGCGCCGGCCAGCAGGCCGGCGACGGTGAGACCGCGCCGGCCGCCGGCGAGGGCGGCGGTGGCCAGGCCCGCGCCGGTCAGGGCGGCCGCGAGCCCGAGCGCGGCGCCCGGGCGGACCCGGCCCGACGGGATCGGGCGCTCGGGACGCTCGACGGCGTCCGCCTCACGGTCCGCCCAGTCGTTGAGCGCCATTCCGGACCAGTACACGAGCACCGACGCCAGGGCCAGGCCGGGTGCCGGACGCCGTCCCGCGGCGGCGGCCCCCGCGATGGTGTCCCCCGGCACCGACAGCGCGGCGGGTGCGCGGACCAGTTCGAGCAGCGCCCTCATGACAGCTCCTCGGCGAAGGCGCGCAGCCGGGCGTACTGCGCGGCCAGGGCGTGCTCGTCCGTCCCCAGCGGGCTCTTGAAGAAGTACCCGAGCTCGGGCAGGACGCCGTGCCGCCCTTTCTCCTGCGCGCGGGCGACCAGCCGGGCCAGGTCCAGGACGAGCGGGGCGGCGAGCGCCGAATCGCAGCCCTGCCAGGTGAACTGCAGCGTCATCCGGACGTCGAGGAAGCCCTCGAAGCTCACGTGGTCCCAGGCGGTCTTCCACTCCCCGAGATCCGGGACGTAGTCGATGTGCGTCTCACCCTCCACGGGTTCTCCCAGGACCTTCGTGACGACCTGGTCCTTGGAAAGCCGCTTGCTGGACCTGGCGGCCGGATCGGCGAGTGTCGCCCCGTCGCCGCCGCCGAGCAGGTTGAGCCCGGACCAGGAGCGGACCCGGAGGGCCCGGTCCGCGAACATGGGCGCCAGGGCGCTCTTCACCAGGGTCTCGCCGGTCTTGCCGTCGCGTCCCGCGTACGGCACGCCCCGCCGGGCGGCGAGTTCCGCCAGGGCGGGCAGGGTCGGCCCGGTGGAGGGGGTGAACTCCACATAGCCGCATCCCGCGTGGAACGCCGCGTAGGCGTACAGCGAGCTCGGCGGCAGGACGTCGTCGCCCGCGGCGAGCCGCTCCTCGAGGTCGGCCAGCCTCTCGAACTCCGGGCGCGGATCCACCGGGGGCTCGGTCGACGACACGTTGATGACGACCACCCGGGCCAGCCCGTGCCGGGCGCGGAAGCCGGTGATGTCGTCGATCAGCCGGGTCGCGGCCGATCCGTCGCCGGGGACGTGGCCCGGCCGGATCTCGGCGTCGGCGGCTTCCAGGTCGGACGCGAGCAGCCCCGGGAGGTCCGGTGAGATGACCTCCGCTCTGCCCAGTTGTTCGGCGCGCTTGCGTAAGGAGGTCTCGGCGATGTCATGTCCGCCGAAGACCAGGTCGGTCAGCGGAACCAGTTGCCCGGGAAAGCCGGCGGACTCGCTCACGCATCCACGGGGGGAGGCCGCTCCCGCCCTGATGGCCGCGGCGCCCACGATGGCAGTGGTCGCCACGGATCCTCGTGCCCCGATAAGCCACACACCGAGCTTGTCCATGAAAGCTCCATCGTGTCCGGGACTACCCCGCATGCGAAGGCATCCGGTAGGTGAGTCTTCGCGATGGTAAAAGGTATTTTCGTCGATGGTCAAGCATAAGTAGGCTCATCGTTGTCTTATGGTCTGCCGTCTATGGCCATCGCCGCCCGTTCGTCACGTCCCAAACCCGGGCAATTTAGGCGTGCTGGCGACCAACTTTTGCTTGACCATCGATATAAGCCCGCTTAACATCCCGCACCATGAGCCATAGGCCTGAAAGTCGGCGGGGACGGCTGACCGGATGCTGAGCCTGCGCGGCATCGGCAAGAGCTTCCTGGGCGTGCGGGTGCTGTCCGGGGTGGACCTGGCCGTGACGGCCGGCGAGGTCCACGCCGTCGTCGGCGAGAACGGCGCCGGCAAATCCACCCTCATGAAGATCATCTGCGGGGTGCACGCGCCGGACGAGGGCACGATCGAGCTCGACGGCCGGCCCGTCTCCTTCGGCCATCCGCTCGACGCGCGGCGCTCCGGCATCGCGATCATCTACCAGGAGTTCAACCTGCTGCCCGAGCGCACCGTCGCCGAGAACGTGTTCCTCGGGCGCGAGCCCGTCAGGCGCGGCCTGGTCGACCGGGCCGCCATGGAGGAGGCGACCGCGCGGCTCCTCCACGAGCTGGGCGAGGAGGCCTTCGGCCCGCGCGACGCCGTCAAGCGCCTGCCGGTGGCCCAGCAGCAGATCGTCGAGATCGTCAAGGCGTTGTCGGTGAACGCGCGGCTCATCGTCATGGACGAGCCCACGGCGGCGCTCGCCGAGCACGAGGTCGAGTCGCTCTACCGGCTCATCGGGCGGCTGAGGGAACGCGGCGTCGCCGTCGTGTACATCTCCCACCGATTACGCGAGGTGTTCGATCTCGCCGACCGGGTCACCGTGCTCAAGGACGGCGCGCGCGTCACCACCCTCCCGATCGGTGAGGTGACCCCCGGCGAGCTGATCCGCCTGATGGTGGGCCGCGACCTCGGGACCTACTTCCCGCCCCGCTCGGCGGGCGCCGGCGAGGTACGCCTCAGCCTGCGAGCGGCCGGCAATCACCGGCTCCATGACATCGACCTGGAGCTGCGCGCCGGGGAGATCGTCGGCATCGCGGGCCTGCAGGGATCCGGCAGATCGGAGCTCGCCAGAGCGATCTTCGGCGCGGAGCCCTTCACCACGGGCGAGATGATCCCGTCGCGCCCGCGCTCGGTCCGGGAAGGCGTGGCCCTGGGCATCGGACTCGTGACCGAGGACCGCAAGGCCGAAGGGCTCGCGCTGCGCCAGTCCGTGCGCGACAACGTCCTGCTCGTCGCCCGCGCGGTGCGCGCCGGCGACCGCGCCGGCGTCCGTGACCTGCTCGAACGGGTACGCCTCTCGCCCGTACGCCGGGAACAGGAGGTCCGTTACCTGTCCGGCGGCAACCAGCAGAAGGTCGTGCTGGTCAAGTGGCTGACGATGGCGCCGCGGGTGCTGCTGTTCGACGAGCCGACCCGGGGGATCGACGTCGGGGCCAAGGCCACGATCCACGACCTGATGCGCGAACTGGCGAACGGCGGCATGGCCATCATGATGATCTCCTCCGAGCTGCCCGAGCTCATCGGCATGAGCGATCGCGTCGTCGTCCTGCGCGACGGCCGCGTCGCGGGCACGCTGCCCGCCGGTGCCTCCGAGGAGGCCGTCATGCGCCTGGCCGCGGGAGAGGCGGCCTGAATGCCCCTGCTCACGCGGCTGCGCGAACCCACGCAGGTGGTGTTCCTCGCGCTGCTCGGCCTGGTCGCGGTCGGCTGGGCCCTCGTCGCGCTCGACGGCGGCCAGTTCCTCACCCTGGAGAGCGTCGTCGGGATCCAGCAGCGTTCCGCGGCCCTCGGCATCGTGGCGATCGGGCAGACGCTGGCGATCCTGGCCGGGTCGCTCGACCTGTCGGTGGCGTACCTGATCAGCCTGGCCTCGCTGGTCGCGGCGGAGATCATGGCGGGCCAGGACGGGAACATCGGGCCGGCGGTCGCCGCGGTGCTGGCCATCAGCGCTCTGGTGGGGCTGGTCAACGGGCTGGTCATCACCGGGCTCCGGGTGCACGCCTTCATCGCCACGCTCGGAGTCGCCCTGATCATCAAAGGCGTCGTCGACCACCTGTACGACGGGCCCGCGGGCAAGGTGCCCGAGTCTTTCCAGGTCCTCGGCTACTCCCGGATCGGGCCGATCCCCGTCTCCGCGCTGCTCTGGGCGGGCGTGGCCGTGCTGGCCTGGTTCCTGCTGAGCAGGACCCGGCTCGGATACCGCATCTACGCGGTCGGCGGGAACGAGGAGGTCGCCCGCCTGTCCGGCATCCGCACCGGCCGGGTCATCGTGCTCACCCACGTGCTGTGCTCCGTCTGCGCCGGCATCGCGGGCCTGCTGCTGGCCAGCAGGCTAGGCGCCGGGGCCCCCACGGTGGGCACCGACGGCGGCTACGACCTCGAGTCCATCGCCGCGGTCGTGCTCGGCGGGACCGCGCTGGCCGGCGGCAAGGGCGGCGTCGCCGGAACCGTGGGCGGAGTCCTGCTGCTGGCCGTCCTGGACACCGTCTTCAACCAGCTCGAGGTCAACTCCTTCGTCAAGGACGTGGTCCGCGGCGTGGTCATCGTCGTCGCGGTGGCCGTCTACGCCCGGCGTACCGTGGGACGGCCCGCATGAGGCGGGCCCTTCCCATCCTCGCGGTCCTCGTGGCGCTGCTCACCGCGATCGCCCTGGTCAACCCCCACTTCCTGGAGCCCGCCGGATTCCTGGCGTTCCTCAAACGGGCCGCGCCGCTGGTGATCCTCGCCGCGGGACAGTATTTCGTCATCGTCTCCGGCGAGTTCGACCTGTCGGTCGGCTCGCTGGTGACGGCCGAGGTGGTGATCGCCGCACGCCTCATCGACGGCGACGAGTCCGCCACCTGGCCGGTCCTCGTCCTGCTGATCGTCATCGGGCTGCTCGTCGGGCTGGTCAACGGCGTGGCCACCACCAAGCTGCGGGTGCCGTCGTTCATCGTGACGCTCGGCATGCTGCTCATCCTGTCCGGGGCGGTGTTCCTGTGGACCGGTGGCGCGCCGCGCGGCGCGCTGTCGGAGGGCTTCCGCGTCTTCGGCCGCGGCGGCCTCGGGCCGGTGCCGTGGTCGGTGCTGATCCTCGTGGCCCTGGGCGCGGCGGCGATCCGGCTCATGCGCGCCGACTTCGGCAAGACGCTGATGGCCGCCGGCGACAACGAGCGTGCCGCGGCGCTGTCCGGGGTCCGGGTCGACCGGGTCAAGATCTTCGCTTTCATGCTCTCCGGCCTGGCGGCGGCCGTCGCGGCGATCCTGCTCGGCGGTTTCGCCGGCGTCTCGGCCCAGGTCGGTCAGGGGCTGGAGTTCTCCGCCATCACCGCCGTCGTCCTCGGCGGCGTGGCGCTCGGCGGCGGCCGCGGCTCCGTGCCGGCCGCCATGGCCGGGGCCGTCACGCTGGAGGCGCTGTTCACCCTGCTCAACCTGTACGGGATCTCGGGGGCGCTGGAGTTCACCGTGCAGGGCGTCATCATCATCGCCGCGGTCGCGGCAGGAGCCATCCGGCTTCCCTGGAAGCCCACCCCCCGAAGAGGAGACGCACATGCCGCGTCCTGAGGCCGCAATCGCAGTGTTGGCCGCGCTGGTTCTCGCCGGCTGCACCACCGACAGGCCGACGGCCACCACCCAGCCCGCCGCACCCGCCACGAGCGCTCAGGGCTCCGGCACGGGCACGCAGTCGAAGTTCTTCGTGCAGGCGGATTTCGACGCCCAGCTGGCCATGCGCTCCCAGACACCTCAGGGCCCCGCGGCCAAGCCCTGGGAGCAGGCCATCGACCCGAAGATGATCGACACGGCACAGTACAAGAAGGACGGGCCGTACCACCTGTGCTTCTCCAACGCGGCGGTCAACAACCCCTGGCGCCAGGTCGGATGGAAGACGATGCAGGCCGAGGTGGGCCTGCACGAGGAGATCGGGGAGTTCACCGCGCTGGACGCCGAGGGCAAGGACGACAAGCAGATCTCCGACATCGCCGAGTTGCAGGCCAAGGGCTGCGACGCGCTGATCGTCTCGCCGAACACCACGGCGACGCTCACCCCCGCCGTGACGGCCGCCTGCGCGAAGGTGCCCGTCATCGTGTTCGACCGGGGCGTGGAAACGGACTGCCCGGTGACGTTCATCAAGCCCATCGGCGGCTACGCCTTCGGCGCCGACGCCGCCGAGTTCCTGACCGAGAAGGTGCCGGCGGGCGGGAAGGTGCTGGCGCTGCGCATACTGCCTGGCGTCGACGTGCTGGAGACCCGCTGGTCGGCGGCGAAGGTGGTCTTCGACAGGAGCCGCCTCCAGGTGGTGGGGGTGGAGTTCACCGACGGTGACGCCGCCAAGACCAAGAGCATCGTCAGCGACTACATCCAGCGGCACGGCACGATCGACGGTGTCTGGATGGACGCGGGCGCCACGGCGGTGGCCGCGATCGAGGCGTTCGAGGACGCCGGTCTGCCGGTGCCGCCGATCAACGGCGAGGACCAGCAGGACTTCCTGCAGAAGTGGAAGGACGCCGGGCTCACCGCCGTCGCGCCCACGTACCCGACCTACCAGTGGCGCACCCCGATCATCGCCGCTCTGAAGATCCTCAAGGGCGAGGAGGTTCCGGAGATGTGGAACCTGCCGCAGCCCAAGGTCACCGGCGACAACCTGGCGGACTACCTCCAGCCCGACATGCCGCCGCTGCACTACGCGCTCTGCGGTTGTGAGGACCTGCCCGGGTTCCCGGAGACCTGGGGCGGGAAGAAGGGCTGATCGGCCCCTCCCGAACCGACGACGAAGAGGGACGCCATGTTCTCCATCGGAGTGAACACCTGGGTCTGGGTCTCCCCGCTGACCGACGACGAACTGGCGCGGCTCGCGCCCCGCGTCGCCCGGTGGGGCTTCGACGTCATCGAGCTGCCCGTCGAGCGGCCCGGCGACTGGAACCCGGACAAGGCCGCGGCGGTGCTGGCCGAGCACGGGCTGGCCGCGTCCGTGGTGCTGGTCATGCCGCCGGGGCGCGAGCTCGTGGCCGCGTCCCCGGGGACCGTCCGCGACACCCAGGACTATCTGCGGCACTGCGTCGACGTGGCGGTGACTGTCGGCTCCCCGGTGATCGGGGGGCCGGCGTACGCCTCGGTCGGCCGTACGTGGCGGCTCTCGCCGGACGAACGCCGGGGGGTCTACGCCGAGTTGCGCGAGCATCTGCGGCCCGTCCTGGACCATGCGGCCGAGCGCGGGGTGAAGCTCGCCGTCGAGCCGCTCAACAGGTACGAGACCAGCCTCGTCAACACCGTCGAGCAGGCGCTGGAGGCGCTGCCCGAGGACTGCCACCTGGCGCTCGACGTCTACCACATGAACATCGAGGAGAAGGACCCCGCCCAGGCGGTGCGGCTGGCGGCGGATCGCATCGCGCACGTGCAGGTGTGCGGCACCGACCGCGGCACGCCGGGAGCCGACCGCTTCGACTGGCCGGGCTTCACCCGGGCCCTGCGCGACACCGGCTATCGGGGGCCGCTCGTCATCGAGTCGTTCACCGCGCACAACCGGACCATCGCCACCGCGGCCTCCGTCTGGCGGCCCCTCGCGGAGAGCCAGGACAGGCTGGCCGTGGACGGCCTCGCCTACCTTCGGACCCTGTGATTGAAAGTTTCATACTTATCCTGCTGGGTGGAAGCAAGTGCGGTGGCGACCTTCGGCACGTTGACCTGCTGTTATCGATGGGCGCTCGCCGGATAGGTGGACCGGGCTGGTTTCCCAACTCTGAATAAGCATGCTTAATGGGTCTGTGGCGAGGCGAGACGCCTCACGTCCTCCCTCCGACTCCGACCCGTTGCCGGCACCCCCCAGGAGATCCTTCATGCGAAGATCACGCCTGTTCCCCGCCTTGGTCGCAGCCCTGTCAGGGCTGTTGATGTCCTTGTCGCCGCAGGTGGCGCAGGCGGCCGCGCCGTTCAGGGTGCTGCTGTTCACCGAGACGGCGAGCGGCGCCTACCGGCACGACTCCATCCCCGCGGGTGTCGCGATGTTCCAGCAGCTGGCGGCCGACCACGACTTCCAGCTCGACCACAGCGAGAACTCCGCCGTCTTCACGCCCGCGACCCTGAACACCTACGACGCGGTGATCATGCTCCAGACCAGCGGCATGGTGTGGGACGACGACGCCCAGCGTCAGGCCTTCCAGGCCTACGTGCGCGCCGGCCACGGCGTCGTCGCGATCCACAACGCCACCGACATGAACATCGAGACGCAGTTCCCCTGGTGGGACCAGGTCGTCCTGGCGGGCGCCCACATGACCGCGCACTCGTCGATCCTCCAGGGCACCGCCAAGGTGGCCGACAAGACCCACCCCTCCACGGCAGGGCTGCCCGACCGGTGGGTGCGCGCGGAGGAGTGGTACAACTTCGACAAGAACATGCGGGGCTCGGTGCACGTGCTGGTGACCGCGGACGAGACCACGTACGACGCGGGGCCGAGCAAGATGGGCGTCGACCACCCGATCTCCTGGTGTCACAACCCGGAGGGCGGCCGGGTGTGGGCCACCGCGATGGGCCACCAGGCCTCCTCCTACGCGGAGCCCCTGTTCCGGCAGCACCTGCTGGGCGGCGTGCGGTGGGCGGCGGGCGATGCGCCGGGTGACTGCGGCGGCACGGTCGCGGCCCGGTTCCAGAAGGTGACCCTCGACGGCGCACCGGACCAGCCGATGGAGCTCGACGTGGCCGCCGACGGCAGGGTCTTCTACATCTCGCGCTCCGGCAAGGTGAACATGATCCCCGCCAACGGCGGGGGCACGCGCGTCATCGGCACCCTGCCGGTGTACGACGGCGGCGAGGACGGCGGCATCGGGCTGGCGCTGGATCCGAGCTTCGCCACCAACGGCTGGATCTACGTCAACTACTCGCCGTTGAACGGCGGTGAGGTGAACCGGGTGTCGAGGTTCACCTTCAACGGGACCAGCCTCGACCTGGCGAGCGAGAAGAAGATCATCGAGGTTCCGGCGTACCGCAACGTCGACGAGCCCGGCCACACGGGCGGCTACCTCGCGTTCGGGCCTGGCGGGAACCTGTACATCGGCCCGGGTGACGACACCAATCCCAACGGGTCCAGCGGGTACGCCCCGATCGACGAGCGGCCCGGCCGGGAGCATTACGACGCTCAGCGGTCCTCCGCCAACACCAACGACCTGCGCGGCAAGATCCTGCGCATCCACCCCGAGCCCGGCGGCACCTACACGATCCCGTCCGGCAACCTGTTCGCGCCCGGCACCGCCAAGACCCGGCCGGAGATCTACGCGATGGGCTTCCGCAACCCGTTCCGCTTCTCGGTCGACAAGGTGACGGGCTGGATCTCGGTGGGCGACTACGGACCGGACGCGGGCGCCGCGAACCCCGGCCGCGGTCCCGAGGGCACCGTCGAGTGGAACCTGATCAAGCAGCCCGGCTTCTACGGCTGGCCGTACTGCGTCGGCGACAACCTCCCGTTCAACGACTACAACTTCGCCACCAACACCTCCGGCCCGAAGTTCACCTGCTCGGCACCGGTCAACGACTCGCCCAACAACACCGGTCTGACCAACCTGCCCGCGGCCAAGCCCGCGACCGTGTGGTACGACTACCACGCCTCGGCCCAGTTCCCCGAGATCAACTGCTGCGGCGGCGCCGCCCCGATGGGCGGCCCGTTCTACCGCCATGACCCGGCCAGCGGTTCGGACCGGAAGTTCCCCGCGTACTTCGACGGCACGCCGTTCTTCTACGAATGGAGCCGCAACTTCGTCAAGGAGTTCCGCCTCGACTCCTCGGGCAACCTTCTGAAGATCAACCCGTTCGTGGCGCAGATCGCCCCGCGCGCGCCGATCGACATGAAGTTCGGGCCGGACGGCGCCCTGTACATGGCCGACTGGGGCAACGGCTTCGGCCACGCGAACACCGATGACAGCATCTACCGGGTCGACTACGTGGCCGGGAACCGCGCGCCCCTGGCCAAGGCGAGCGCCGACCCCGACTCGGGCACGGCACCGCTGGTGGTGGCGTTCTCCTCGGCCGGCTCAACCGACCCCGACGGCGACCCGATCACCTACGCGTGGGACTTCGGCGACGGCGGGACCTCCACCGGCGCCAACCCCTCGCACACCTACAACGCCAACGGCACCTTCACGGCCAGGCTGACCGTACGGGACTCCGGCGGGAAGACGGGCAGCGTCACGGTGCCCATCGTCGTCGGCAACACCCGTCCCGGGGTGACCTTCTCGGCCCCGCCCGACGGCGGGTTCATCGACTTCGGCGACCAGGTGGACTACACGGTGAACGTCACCGACGCCGAGGACGGCGCCGCCGACTGCACCAAGGTCAACGTGATCACGGCGCTCGGCCACGACCAGCACGCCCACGACACCGGCCAGTACACCGGTTGCTCCGGAACGGTCACGACCACCGCCTCCGGCCATGACGAGGCCTCCAACGTCTACTACGTCCTGTCCGCCGACTACACCGACAGCGGCGGCCTGAAGGGCTCCGCCGGCCTCACCCTGCAACCGAAACACAAGCAGGCCGAGCACTTCACCGGCTCGTCCGGCATCCGCGTCATCGACGAGTCCGGAGCCGAAGGCGGCAGGCGCATCGGCGACATCTCCAACAACGACTGGATCTCCTTCAGCCCGATCAACCTGTCCGGGATCGACACGGTGTCCTTCCGCGTCTCGGCGCCGTCCAGCACCGGCGCGTCCATCGAACTGCGCGCCGACTCGCCGACCGGGGCCCTCCTCGCCTCCAGCCCCGTGCCGGCGACCGGGGGATGGAACACCTACGTGTCGCTGTCCCCGGTGCGGGTCACCGACCCCGGTGGCACCCGCAATGTCCACGTGGTGTTCAAGGCGCCGTCCGCGAACGCGTTCGACCTGGACTCCGTCACCTTCAACGGCACGGGCGTCGGGCAGGGCGACGACCCGCCCCCGGGCGGCACGAGCGCGCTGCGGGGCGTGGCGTCGAACCGGTGCCTGGACGTCAACGGCGCCTCCCAGGCGAACGGCGCGCAGGTGCTCATCTGGGACTGCAACGGCCAGGCGAACCAGCAGTGGACCGTCACCAGTGCCGGTGAGCTGCGGGTGTACGGCGGCAAGTGCCTGGACGTGAACGGGGCCGGGACGGCCGACGGCACCGCGGTGATCATCTGGGACTGCAACGGCCAGAACAACCAGAAGTGGCGCCTCAACACCGACGGCAGCATCACCGCGGTCGGCGCGAACAAGTGCCTGGACGTCAACGGCACCGCCAACGGCACCAGGGCACGCATCTGGACCTGCACCGGCGGCGCCAACCAGAAGTGGACCCGCGTCTGATCCCCTGCGACGCCCGCGTGAGCCGGGGACCGACCACCACTCCGTAGGAAACGGGATGCGAGATGTCTGATCTATCACGAAGGCAAGTCCTCAGATTCGGCGCCGCCGGAGCCGGAGCCTTCCTGCTGCCGCCGGCATGGACCGCCGCCGCCCGGGCCGCCTCGGCGCCCCCTCCTGAGGTGAGCGCCGCGAACGATCTGGCCCTCTGGTACGACGAGAGCGCCGGCACGGACTGGCTGCGGGCGCTCCCGATCGGCAACGGCCGCCTGGGCGCCATGGTGTTCGGCAACGTCGACACCGAGCGGTTGCAGCTCAACGAGGACACCGTCTGGGCCGGTGGACCGTACGACCAGAGCAACCCCCGAGGGGCGGCGGCGCTGGGCCAGATCCGGCAACTGGTCTTCCAGAACCAGTGGAGCCAGGCCCAGACGATGATCGACCAGAACATGCGGGGAAACCCGGTGGGACAGCTGGCCTACCAGACCGTCGGTGATCTGCGGCTCGGCCTCGGCAGCGCCTCCGGGGTCGCGGAGTACAACCGTCATCTGGATCTCACCACGGCCACCACCGCCGTGTCCTATCTGCAGAACGGCGTCAGGTACCGGCGCGAGGTGCTCGCGAGCGCGCCCGATCAGGTGATCGCCGTCCGCCTGACCGCCGACAGGCCGGGCTCGATCACGTTCTCCGCGACCTTCGGCAGCCCGCAACGGGCGACGCGCTCCAGCCCGGACGGGACCACGGTCGCGCTCGACGGCGTCTCGGGCGACATGGAGGGAGTGGCCGGCTCGGTCCGCTATCTGGCGCTGGCGCGGGCCGTCGCCGAGGGCGGCAGCGTCAGCAGCTCCGGCGGCACCCTGCAGGTCAGGTCCGCCAACAGCGTGACGCTGCTGGTCTCCATCGGCTCCAGTTACCGTAACTTCCGCGACGTCGGCGGCGACTACCAGGGCATCGCCCGGCGCCATCTCGACGCCGCCACCGGCAGGACCTACGACGACCTGCGCGGCCGGCACGTCGCCGACTACCAGCGGTTGTTCGGGCGCACCACGCTCGACCTCGGCCGCACCGCGGCAGCCGACCAGCCGACCGACGTGCGGATCGCCCAGCACGCGAACACCGACGACCCGCAGTTCTCCGCGCTGCTGTTCCAGTACGGCCGATATCTGCTGATCTCCTCCTCCCGGCCGGGCACGCAGCCGGCCAACCTCCAGGGCATCTGGAACGACTCGCTCACCCCGGCCTGGGACTCGAAGTACACCATCAACGCGAACCTGCCGATGAACTACTGGCCGGCCGACACGACGAACCTGTCCGAGTGCTACGAACCGGTGTTCGCGATGCTCGACGAACTCGCGGTCAGCGGCGCCCGGACGGCCCGCGTCCAGTACGACGCCGGCGGTTGGGCGACCCATCACAACACCGACGCGTGGCGGGGGACGTCGGTCGTCGACGGCGCGTTCTGGGGCATGTGGCAGACCGGCGGAGCGTGGCTGGCCACCCTCGTCTGGGACCACTACGGTTTCACCGGCGACCTGGAGTTCCTCCGGCGCTACTACCCCGCGATGAAAGGCGCCGCGCAGTTCTTCCTGGAGACCCTCGTGCAGGAACCTCAGCTCGGGTATCTGGTCACCAACCCGTCGAACTCTCCAGAACTGGCCCACCACGCGGGCGTCAGCGTCTGCGCCGGCCCCACCATGGACAACCAGATCCTGCGCGACCTGTTCGACGGCTGCGCCCAGGCCTCCCAGACGCTCGGCGTCGACGCCGACTTCCGGGCGCGGGTCCTGGCCGCCCGGGACCGGCTACCGCCGATGAAGATCGGCTCGCGCGGCAACATCCAGGAGTGGCTGTACGACTGGGTCGAGACCGAGCCCGCCCACCGGCACATCTCCCACCTCTACGGCCTGCACCCCAGCAACCAGATCACCAAGCGCGGCACCCCGGCGCTGTACACCGCCGCCCGGCGCACCCTCGAACTCCGCGGGGACGACGGGACCGGCTGGTCCCTGGCCTGGAAGATCAACTACTGGGCGCGGATGGAGGAGGGCGCTCGTGCGCACACGCTGCTCCGCCTCCTGGTGACGACGGCCCGGCTGGCGCCGAACATGTTCGACCTGCACCCGCCGTTCCAGATCGACGGCAACTTCGGCGCCACGTCCGGCGTCGCCGAGATGCTGCTGCAGAGCCACAACGGCGAGCTGCACGTGCTGCCGGCCCTGCCGCCGGCCTGGCCCAACGGCACGGTACGGGGTCTTCGAGGACGCGGCGGCCACACCGTGGACGCGACCTGGAGCTCCGGCGGGGCCACCGAGATCCTCCTGAGGTTCGACCGTGGCGGGACGGTCAACGTGCGCGCCCGGATCTTCGCCGGGACCTACCAGGTGGTCGACACCACGACCGGCGATGCCGTCAGCGTCGCCAAACCCGAGAACGACGTCATCAGACTGACCGGTCAAGCCGGTCGTACGTACCGCATGACCGGGTCCGGCCCCGCGCCCGCGAGCCACGTGCGGATCACCAACGCGACCACCGGCCTGGTGCTGGACAGCGGCGGGAACGTCGCCTCCGGGTCGAACCTCAAGCAGTGGAACTGGGACGGCAGCACCAACCTGCAGTGGCAGCTCGTGGACCTGGGCGGCGGCTGGTACCGCATCGTCAACCGCACCAACGCCATGGTCATCGACAGCTGGGGCAACACCGCCAACGGCGCCAACGCCCGGCAGGCGGCCTGGAACGGCGGCGCCAACCAGCAGTGGCGACTCAACAGCACGGGCAACGGCCGCCACCAGATCATCAACCGGGGCACCGGCACCGCCCTGGACGGCATGGGCAACAGCACCGCCGGCTCCATCGTCGCCCTGTGGACGCCGAACAGCAGCACCAACAACCAGTGGACGATCATGAGCACCTGACCGTCCATACCCGTCCGTGGAACGGTACGCGGTTGGCGGCCATGCCGTGCTGCGCTACGGTATGCGCGGAGTGCCGGGAAGCCTGGTCGGCGGCGTCTTCAGCCGTACGACTCCACGGGGGCTCCCTGATGCGTGGCTCATGGCCTGCTGCCCAGCAGCCGGCGAGGGCGGGTAACCGGAAGGCACGGCGCCGGCCTGCGGTGCCGGGCCGCGGCCGGCACCCGGCGGTGATGATCTCGGTGGGATTCGGGACCGCTGTGCTGATCGGCACGCTGCTGCTCGGCCTCCCGCTGGCCACCACCGAGGGCGACTCCTCCCACTGGCTCACCGCGCTGTTCACCGCCACCTCGGCCGTCTGCGTGACCGGCCTGATCGTGGTGGACACCGAAACGCACTGGTCGGTGTTCGGCGAGGTGGTGATCGTCTTTCTCATCCAGGTGGGCGGTCTGGGCATCATGACACTGGCCACGCTGATCATCGTGATGATCTCGGGCCGGATCGGCCTGCGCGCCCGCCTGTCGGCCCAGTTGGAGACCAAATCGGTGGTCGCCGCCGACCTTCGCCGGGTTCTGCGGAAGGTGGTGATGTTCAGCATCGTCTGCGAGGCCGCTGTCGCGGTGGTCCTCACGGTCCGCTTCGTCACCGGATACGGCGAGCCGCTCGGCCGGGCAGCCTACCTGGGCCTCTTTCACTCGGTGTCGGCCTTCAACAATGCCGGCTTCGCCCTGTGGCCCGACAGTCTGATGCGCTTCGTCGCGGATCCGTGGATCTGCCTGCCCGTGGCACTGGCTGTCGTCGTCGGCGGGCTCGGCTACCCAGTGGTCTTCGAACTCCTGCGGACCTGGCGGCATCCGGGCCGCTGGTCGATCCTGACCCGGGTCACCGTCGGCTTGAGCGTGGTCCTCCTCGGCGGCGGTACGTTGACGTTCCTGGCGATCGAGTGGCACAACCCCGCCACGATGGGCCCGCTGGATGATTCCGGCAAGCTGCTGGCGGCCTTCTTCGCCGCCGTCATGCCACGCTCCGGAGGCTTCAACTCCATCGACATCGGCCAGATGAACCCCTCCTCCTGGCTGCTCACCGACGTGCTGATGTTCATCGGCGGCGGCAGCGCCGGCACCGCGGGCGGGATCAAGGTCACCACGTTCGGGTTTCTGGTGTTCGCCATCTGGTCGGAGCTGCGCGGCGAGCACCAGGTCAACATCGGCCACCGCCGCCTGCCGTCCACCACCCAGCGTCAGGCGCTGTCCATCAGCTTGATCGGCGCCATCCTGGTCACGTTCTCCACCTGGCTCATGCTGATGATCTCTCCGCACAGTCTCGACCAGGTGCTGTTCGAGGTGATCTCGGCCTTCTCCACCAACGGCCTGTCCACCGGCATCACCGCCGACACCACGCTGGCCGGGCATGTGCTGCTCAGCGTGCTGATGTTCATCGGGCGCATCGGCCCGCTGACGCTGGGCTCCGCGCTCGCCCTGAAGCAGCGCACTCGTCGTTACGAGCTGCCGGAGGAGAAGGTGATCGTCGGCTGACACCGGCACCGGTCACAGGAGGTTCACAGGGTCAGATCGCGGCGGCGGAGTCCGTACAGACCCACCGCGGCCAAGCCTGCCGCCACGACGGTGAGCCCGGCCAGCGTGCCCGGTCCGGGGCTGGCCAGCGTGGAGTAATGGACGTGGGCGAACGGGGAGATCATGAAGAGCGAGTCGTTCACCAGGCCGACCTCCCAGGCGACTTCGAGGGCGATGGTCAGGACCAGGGCGGTCCACCCCACGACCGCTCCGGCCCGCCGGAACAGCCCGAACGCCGCCACGGCGATCCCGGCCATCACCCAGATGCCGGGCAGGATGACCGTGGTGAGGGCCAACCCGCCGGGGAAGTCGCCGGTGCCGAGGCCCAGCGCGAGGCCGGCGATCACCAGCATGGCGACGGGGACCGTCACCGCGAACAGGAGATGGGCAGCCGCCCACCGGGTCCGGCTCACCGGGCCGGACAGGAAAAGCTCGGTGGCCTCGTCGCCGCGCAGGCGCAGCACCGTCATGATCGCGTACAGGGAGACGGAGAACACCGCCAGCTCGTACACGACGAGCTTGAAGAAGATCCGCGCGGGATCGTCCTCTCCCGTGCGCCCGGCCCAGTAGTCCAGCGCACCGCTCTGACCGAACGTCTCGACGGCGGTCTGCCCGCCGAGCCCGAGCCCCGCGCCGATGAAGGCGGCGCCGGCGATCCACGCCAGTGCCGCCCCCCGGTGCGTCCGCCAGGCCAGCCCGAGCGGTCCGCGCAGACCGGCCGGCGCGCGGGCGGGGCCGAGGCGGGGCGGCAGGAGACCGGCGCCGAGGTCGCGGCGGGCCGACAGCGCGAAGGCCGCCCACGCCATGGCCGCGACGAACGCCGCGACCAGCGCGAACACCCACCACTGCTCGCCGCCGAAGGCGCGCGCCCGCAGGAACCAGCCGTTCGGTACGAGCCAGCCCAGCCATTCCATCCCGGGGCCGCCCAGGTCGCTGACGCCCCGGAGGAGGTAGGCCGCGAAGAACACGGTGAAGGCCGCGGCTCCGGCCACGCGGGCGCTCTGGGTCAGCTGCACGGCCACCGCGGCCAGCGCGGCCCCGACCCAGCCACCCGACGCGGCGGTCAGGCCCCAGGCGAGGGAGCCGGCCGGAGGGAGCCCGGCGCTCACGCCGACCACCGCGATCAGTGCGGCGAGCACCAGGTTCGCGCCCAGCACGACGGTGAGGGCGGCGGTCAGCGGGGCGCGCCGCCCCACGGCGGCCGAGCCGACGAGCTCCCGCCGCCCTTGCTCCTCGTCGGAGCGGGTGTGCTTGACCAGGAGGACGATGCTGGCCAGGGCGGCGAAGATGGTGGTGGCGGCGGCCCGCTGCTGGGCGGCGGCGGCGCCCACGCTGTCGCCGTACGCGGGTCCCTGCAGCAGGAGGATCACGGGGTTCCGCGCGATCTCCTCGACGTAGTGCAGGACCGCGTCCCGGGTGGGGAGCAGTTGCCGGATGGTGGTCACCGTGGTCGCGACGAAGAGGACGACGGACAGGATCCACAGCGGCTGCCAGACGCGGTCGCGACGCAGGATCAGCCGGATCAGCGCTGTCGTGTTCATCGGTAGTGCCTCATGAACAGCTCTTCGAGAGTGGGCGGCTGGGCGGTGATGTCGCGCACGCCGTACTGCGCCAGGTGGGCCAGCACGTCGCCGATGTGGTCGGTGTCGGCCTGGAAACGCACCCGGCCGCCGTCCGTGCTCAGGTCGTGGACATGGGGGAGCCCACCGGCCGGGACCCTGGCGAGTTCGGCCGTGACGGAGACGCGTGTGAGATGGCGTAGCTGCGCGAGGGTGCCGGCCTCCACGATGCGGCCGTCGCGGATGATGCTCACCCGGTCGCAGAGCGCCTCGACCTCGGCGAGGATGTGGCTGGAGAGCAGGACCGTGCGGCCCTTGCGCCGTTCTTCCGCGACGACCTCGCGGAAGATCGCCTCCATCAGCGGATCGAGGCCGGAGGTCGGCTCGTCCAGCAGGAGCAGCTCCACCTCGGAGGCGAGCGCGGCGATCAGCGCGACCTTCTGCCGGTTGCCCTTGGAGTAGGTCCGGGCCTTCTTACGAGGATCCAGGGCGAAACGCTCGATCAGCTCGCCGCGCCGCCTGGCGTCGGCGCGGCCGCGCAGCCGGCCGAGCAGGTCGATCACCTCGCCGCCGGACAGGCTCGGCCAGAGGGTGACGTCGCCGGGGACGTAGGCGAGCCGCCGGTGCAGCTCGACGGCGTCGGCCCAGGGGTCGCCGCCGAGCAGCCGGACCTGGCCGCCGTCCTTGCGCAGCAGGCCGAGAAGGATGCGCAGGGTCGTGGTCTTGCCGGCGCCGTTGGGGCCGAGGAAGCCGTGCACCTCTCCTTCCCGCACGGTCATGTCCAGGCCGTCCAGCGCGCGGACCCGGCCGAACTCCTTGGTCAGCCCGTGGATCTCGATCACGTCAGTCACGGGGGTGCTCCTTCATGTGGTGATCGGTGACGGCCTGGCGGACCTGGTCTCCGGGTCCCGAGGTGATCCACTGCCCCAGGTGCGCGTAGACGTCGGCCATGGCGATGCCGAGCCGGGGGAGATTCGTCCTGCTGAGCGTGTCGACGCCCATCCGACGGGACAGGTGTGTGTGGAGCACGATCGTGCTGAGGTGCATCGCCGCCATCACGGCGGCGCGTTCGCGAACCTTGGCCTCGTGCGGGGGGAAGTCGTCCGGCCAGTTCTCCACGAGGAACCGCTCGGCGGCGTCGGCGCCTTCGTCGAACAACACCGCCGCCACGCCCCAGCCCTCGGCCAGGGCCCGGGCGAGGTAGCGGACGCTGAGCTCGTTGGCCTCGTACATGCCCTGGATGACGTCGGGGGTGACCTCGACGCCGTCCTGGACCTGGCCCGCGGCGCCCATCATGGTGGCACGGACGTGCGCGTCGCAGGCCTCCCGCAGCCCTTCCTTGGAGCCGAAATGGTGCTGCACCAGGCCGACCGAGACACCGGCGGCATCGGCGACGGCCTTCAGCGTCGCCCCCTTGAAGCCGCGCTCGGCGAACTCCGCCAGGGCCGCGTCGCGGATCCGCGCGCGAGCGGTCAGGTCCTCGGGCGGTCGATCATAGGCTGAACACATGACCCGGATACTATATGGCCATATTGTTTCCGGCAAGATCGTATTGTTCTGGAGTCGGCGGGCCGATCTAGTCAGCCGATGATCATCTTTTCCTCCGGCAGTTCGTAGCGGCGTGTGCGTTCCTTCAGCGCCAGCGCGGAGCCGAGCGTCACCGGGCCGATGCGGCCGACGAACATGAGCACGGTCAGCAGCAGGTGCCCGGCGGGTGTGACGGCAGCGGTGATGCCGGTGGACAGCCCGACCGTGCCGAACGCGGAGACGACCTCGAACAGCACCTGATCCAGGGTGTGCGGGGTGAGCACGAGCAGCACGTAGGTGGACATGGCGACCAGGCCCATGCTCATCGCGGCGATGGTGATCGCCTGGCGTTGCGTGGCCGACGTCAGCTGCCGGTGGCCGATGGTGACCCGCGGCTCGCCGCGCATCTCGGCCCAGACGACGAACGCCAGCACGCCGAAGGTGGTGACCTTGATGCCGCCGGCCGTGCCGGCGGTGCCTCCGCCGATGAACATCAGCACGTCGGTGACCAGCAAGCTGGAGGGGGTCATGGAAGCGATGTCGAGGCTGTTGAAGCCGGCGGTACGAGGCATCACGGCGGTGAAGAAGCCGGCCAGCACCTTGTCGTCATCGCTCAACGCCCCCAGCGTCCTGGGGTTGCTCCACTCGGCGGCCAGGAAGACCAGGGTGCCGATCAGGAGCAGGATGACGGTCATGCCGACGGTGATGCGGGTCAGAAGCGACCACCGGCCGGGGTGCCGCCACGAGCGGCGCAGCTCGAACAGCACCGGGAAGCCGAGCCCGCCCACGACGACCGCGGCGGCGATGGTCAGGCAGATCCACGGATCGGCGGCGAACCGGGTCAGACTGTCCGGCCACAGTGCGAATCCGGCGTTGTTGAAGGCCGACACGGCGTGGAAGACGCCCAGGTAGAGCGCCCGGCCGAACGGCTCGCCGTACCCGAGAAGAAACCGCAAGGTGAGGATGACGGCGACGACCGCCTCACTGAACAGGCTGAACAGCACCACGTTGCGCACGATGCGCCGCAGATCGCCGGCGGTGAGTGACTTGGTCTCGGCCTGGGCGAACAGCCGGGCGCGCAGCCCCAGCCGCCCGGAGATCAGCAGGGTGAACACGGTGGCCAGGGTCATGATGCCCAGACCGCCCACCTGGATCAGCAGGGCGATCACCGCCTCGCCGAACGCCGACCAATGTCCGCCCGTGTCGACGATCACCAGGCCGGTCACGCACACCGCCGAGGTCGCGGTGAACAGCGCAGTGATCCAGTCGGTGGGTTCCGCCGAGGCGCTGGCCAGGGGAGAGGACAACAGTACGGTGCCGACGAGCACCGCGGCCGCGAAACCAGTCGTGATCACCTGTGCCGGGTGCTGGAACCGGCCCAGCAGAGCCGCGACCGGTCCGCCGCGCCTCACGACGTTTCCCGGCGCAGGTAGTGGACCGTCCCGGATTTCCTCTCCCGTTTCATGGTCATCACGTTCACCGCTCCAGACTTCACCTTGAGAACAGCGGAATCACGTCGAACGCTGAGGAAGGCTCGGCCCGCGTTCGTCGTGTCGCTGTGTACCTGGCCTCTATGGCGGCGATCGGGTTCGGTTCCGGACGCCAGGGGCATACCGACCAACGGAATCCCCACATCGCCGCTCCCCGACAAGCGGTGCAGGAAGGACCTTCATGATCGGCTTCATTGTCGCAGGGCTCATCATCGGCGCTCTCGCGCGGCTCATCAAGCCGGGCAAGCAGAACCTCGGCCTGCTGGCGACCCTGCTGCTGGGCCTGGTGGGCTCGTTGATCGGCGGCACCGTGGCCAGCCTGCTCGGCACCGGCGACATCTTCGAGCTCAATGTGCTCGGTTTCGTCGTGGCTGTGATCGCCGCGGTGGCCTTGGTGGGCACCGCGGAGGCCATCGTCGGCTCAAGGCGCCGGCGAGAGGTGCGATGATCGCAGCAGGCTCTCCGCCGCGTTCGGCGATCGCGCATGCGTTGCCTCGTCAACCGCCGTCGTGCGCGGAGCTTCTTCGACCGGCCTGTACGGGCGCGGCCATGATGCCGGCCCGCTCGACCCGTGGCCGGCTCAGCCGCGGCAGGCGGTCAGCGCGGCCAGGATGACCTCCACCAGCCGCGCCAGGACACCGGGATCCAGCGGCTCCGAGGGCTGCCACGGCGTCCGCGGGCGCAGGTAGGCCAGGCCGATCAGGCAGTCGGTGGCCAGGTCGAGGTCGAGGTCGGCGGGCAGCTCGCCGCGGTCGACGGCGCGCTGCAGCAGCTCCGTGGCGGCGGCGCGGCGGGGCAGCTCGGCCGTGGTGTGCATGGCCGTCGCCAGTCGCGGGTTGCGGGTCGCCTCGGCGGTCAGGTCGGTGAGGATCCGCATGGCGCGGTCGTCGGCGCGCAGCGCCGAGGTGTGGCGGACGAAGCCGGCGACGTCCTCGTACAGGGTGCCCGTGTCGGGAAGGGGCACGGCCTGGTCGGCGAGTTCGGTGAGAAGGTCCAGCACCAGGGGCTCCTTGGAAGACCAGCGCCGGTAGATGGCCGCCTTGCCGACGCCGGCCCGGCGGGCGACGGCGTCCATGGACATGCGGGCGTATCCGTGGTCGGTCAGCTCGGCCAGGGCGGCCTCGATGATCGCGCCGGTGACCTCTTGGCGCAGGACGGCCGCGCCGGCGGGCCTGCGGCTGGAGTCGGACATGCGCGACATTCTCCCATGAGACGGAACGGTTGCGTTCCATTGTAGGCGGGCCGTACCGTGGAAGGGCCGGAACGGAATCGTTCCGTTCTAAGGGAGATGTCATGAACGAATCCACGGATGTCCTGGTCGTCGGCGCCGGGCCGGCCGGGCTGGCGCTGGCCTGCGGCCTGCTACTGCACGGCGTGCGGGTGCGCGTGGTGGACCAGGCGGCGGGGCCGGCCACCACGTCGCGGGCCAACCTCCTGCACGCCAGGGGCGTCGAGGTGCTCGACCGGCTGGGCGCGCTCGGTGACCTACCCGAACGCTCGGCCCAGGGGCTGGTGCTCACCACCTACATCGGGGGCCGGCCGGTGATGCGGATCCGCTTCGGCGACCCGATCCTCGGCACTCCCCGGCCCGCGCTGGTGCTGCCCCAGACCGAGATCGAGGCCGCGCTCCGCCGCAGGTTCGCCGAGCTGGGCGGCGGCGTGGAATGGGGGACCGGACTGGTCGACGCACGCCAGGACGGGGACGGCGTCACGGCCGTGCTCGGCGGCGGGCGGACCGTACGCGCGAGCTGGCTGGCCGGCTGCGACGGCGCGCACAGCACGGTACGCAAGCTGGCCGGCATCGGATTTCCCGGCGCGCCCCTGACCGACCAGTGGCTGCTGGCCGACGGTCACGCCGGCTTCGGCCTCGGCCGCGAGGGCGGGCACGGCTGGGCTCATCCCGACGGGCCGCTGTTCGTCATGCCGATGCCCTCGCCCGGCGGCACGGGCGACGACCTGTGGCGGCTGATGGCCTACCTGCCGGGCGCCACCGACGAGAAACTGGACGAGGCCGAGATCCTGGAGGCGTTCCGGCGCGTCGTGGGCGAGCGCGCGGGGCTCGCGGGTGAACAGCTCAAGGACCTCGTCTGGGCCTCGATGTTCCGCGTCCACCGGCGGCTGGCGACCGGCTACCGGCAAGGGCGCGTCCTGCTGGCCGGTGACGCGGCCCACATCCACAGCCCGATGGGCGGCCAGGGCATGGTCACCGGGATGGGCGACGCCGAGAACCTCGCCTGGAAGCTCGCGCTGGTCGTCCACGGCCGCGCCGGCCACCGGCTGCTGGACACCTACCAGGCCGAGCGCCGCCCGCTCGCCGCCGAGGTGCTCCGCTCCACCAGCGCGACCGCCCGGTTGCAGATCGGCGACAGCCCGCTGCTGCGTCTGCTGATCAGGTGGGTGCTGGTGCCCCTGTTCAACCGGCCGGCGGTGCAGCGCCGGGGAACCATGGCCGCCTCCCAGCTCGGGGTGACCTACCGTCGCGGCCCGCTGGCCGGTCGCGGATCGCGGCTGGGACGCCGGCCGCGGCCGGGTGACCGGGTCGCGGATCTCGCGTGCGCCGGCACGCGGCTGCACGCCGAGCTGGGCGGGCGCTGGGCTCTGCTGGCCACCGGCCCGGGCGCGCGGCTCTGCGAGCCGCAGGTGAGCGACTCGCTGGGTGACCGCGTCGTCACTCTCACGCCGGACGGCTGGCGCGATGACGAGGTGTGGCTGGTGCGCCCGGACGCCCACCTGGCCTGGCGCGGCCGTCCCGGCTCGGACGGCCTCGGACGCTGGCTGCGGCGCGCGTCGATACACCCCGAGCCATAGGTCGTCGCCGTGGTGCCGCCGAAGACATCGCGCGGTTGTCGCGGATCGTGGCGAGGCGTTCCCGGCGGCAGGCCGAGGCTGGGCGCTCGCGCCGGCCGGCGGGCTTGGGTCAGGCGCTCTGCTGGTGCCAGCGGTGCAGCAGGGCGGGGAGCTCGCCGAGCAGGAACGCGTAGAAGTCGCGCATCTGGGTCAGGCGCTGATGGGCGGGGTTGCCGCCTTCGGTGGCGGCGATCCCGGCGGCCGCGGCCTGCATCATGGCCTGAATGACGGTGTTCTGGCTGGTGAACAGGGTGGCCCAGGCGTCGTCGCGGAGCCGGTAGTGCTCGCGGCGGCTGCCCGGCGCGGGCAGGCGTTCGATCAGGCCGACCGTCAGCAGGGATTTGATCGCGCCGGAGACCGAGCCCGCGCTGGCCTCCAGCCGGTCGGCGATCTCGCCGGCGGTGACGCTTTCCTGGTCGGTGAACAGGAAGACCGCGAGGGTGCGCGCGGACATGCGTTGCATCCCGCCTTCGATCAGGGTCAGGGCCAGCCGTTCGGCCGCCTGCCACTGCTCATGCCTGTCGTTCACGTGTGCCTCCTTGCGGAAGCAGGATATCGAACACGCCATGTCTTCAGAAATTTCTGAAAAGTCGGTATAGTGTTGGCATCGGCCTCCGCGGGAGGTTCGATGGTGTGCCGGGAAGCCTGGTCGGCGATGTGACATCCAGTTCCACGTCGATAGGGAGTTGACCGGCTATGACCCTGCTCAGTCGTGTGTACGGCGTGCGGCCCACCCTGCGTCACCGGGTGCGGGTGCGGCGGAACGTGGAGATCCCGGCCGCCGACGGTGTGCGACTGCTCGCCACGCACTACTACCCGGCCGGTCAGCGCCAGGCTCCCTTGGTGCTGCTGCGCGGCCCGTACGGCCGCGGCAACGTCCTGGACCGGCTTCCTGCGCTGCTGGCCGAGCGCGGCTACCAGGTGCTGTTCCAGAGCCTGCGCGGCACGGCCGGATCCGGCGGACGCTTCGACGGCTTCGTCATCGACCCGGCCGACGGCGACGGCACACTGAGCTGGCTGCGCGCCCAGCCGTGGTTCGGCGGCGAACTGGCCACCTGGGGCGCCAGCTACCTCGGCTTCACGCAGTGGGAACTGGCCGCCCGCGACATCCCGGAGTGGAAGATCGCGCTCATCCAGGACGCGCCGTCGTCGTTGGCCGAAGGCTTCATGTACCCCGGCGGGGCCTTCGCGACCGGGAACGCGCTGGGCTGGGTGCAGCTGGTGGAGCGGATGTTCACCGGCGGCATCGCCCGCCAGATGGCCGGCATGGTGGGCGCCGCCCGGCGGCTGTCGAGGGCCACACTCGCCCTCCCGTTGCAGGAGGCCGACCAGGCCCTGACCGGTCACCCCGTGCCATGGTTCCGGGACTGGGTCTGGCACGAGGCGAGCCAGGAGTACTGGGCGAGCACCGACCACCGCGCCAACACCCCGCGCATGCCGCCGGTGGTGCACTTGCAGGGCGGCTGGCACGACTGCTTCCTGCCGGGGATGCTTGCGGACTACGCCGCCCTGGTGGCCGCCGGACGCCAGGTGCGGCTCCTGGTCGGCCCATGGGGGCACGGCCGCGGGCTCTACACGCGCCAGGGGCTGGCCGACGCGCTGGCCTCGCTGGACGCCGTGCTGCTCGGACGGCAGGCGCCCACCGGTGTACGCCTGTTCGTCACCGGGGCGGACCACTGGCGCGACCTGGCCGCGTGGCCGCCCCCGCACGAGCCGACCCCCTGGTTCCTGCATCCAGCCGGCGGTCTCAGCCGTACCCCGCACGAAGGTCAGGCCGCACCCAGCCGCTACCGCTACGACCCCGCCGACCCGACCCCGACCGTCGGCGGCACGCAGGCGGGCATGTCGGTCGGGACGCAGGACAACCGCGCCGTCGAGGCCAGAGCCGACGTGCTGACCTTCACGACCGCGCCCCTGCCCGACCACGTCGAGGCGGTCGGCCCGGTCCGCGTGCGGTTGCACGCGCGCTCGGCCAATCCGAACGTCGACTACTTCGCCCGCCTGTGTGACGTGGACGAGCGCGGCCGGTCGATGAACGTGTGCGACGGGATCGTGCGCCTGCGCGAGCCGGGCGACATCCGCACGGTCGAGGTCACCCTGTGGCCGATGGCCCACCGGTTCCAGCGCGGCCATCGCATCCGGCTGCAGGTCTCCAGCGGCGCACACCCGCGCTTCGGCCGGAACCCCGGCACCGGCGAGCCGCTCGCGACCGGGACGGGCCTGCGCGCGTCCGAGCACGAGATCTTCCACGACCACCTGCGCCCATCAGCCCTTTTCCTGCCCCTCACCCCAGGAGCGTCATGAAACTGCTTGTTCTCGGCGGCACCCACCACGTGGGCCGCGCCGTCGTGGAGACGGCACTGGAGCGCGGTGACGATGTGAGCACGCTCAACCGCGGCCTCAGCCGTGACCCCGCGCCCGGCGTGCGGGCGCTGCTCGCCGACCGCACCGACCCCGAGGCTGTCCGGCGGGCGCTGGGCGGCCAGGAGTGGGACGCGGTCATCGACACCTGGGCCTGGGCGCCCAGAGTGGTGCGCGACACCGCCCGCCTGCTGTCCGGCAGGGCAGGGCACTACGGCTACGTCTCCAGTCGCGGCGTGCACCGCTGGCCCTGGCCCGCGGGCGCCGACGAGCAGGCGCCCCTGGTCGACGGCGACCCCGCCGGCACCGACGATGCCGACTACGCCGCGGCCAAGCGCGGCGGCGAGCTCGCCGTCCTCGAATCCTTCCCCGAGACGGCGCTGCTGGCCAGAGCCGGGATGATCCTCGGCCCGTACGAGGACGTCGGCCGCATCCCGTGGTGGCTGCGCCGCCTGGAGAAGGGCGGCAAGGTCCTCGCGCCCGCCCCCGCCCAGACGCCCCTGCAGTACATCGACGTCCGGGACCTGGCCATCTGGCTGCTCCAGTCCGCCGAACGCGGCCTGAGCGGCGCCTTCACCACCACCGGCCCGCCAGGCGCGATCACCCTCGGCGACCTGCTCACCACGGCCCTGGACGTCACCGGGTTCGACACCGAGCTCGTGTGGGCGGAGCCGGACCTGCTCCTGCGGCACCGCCTGCCGCTCGGCATGGAGTTCGGGCTACGGCTGCCCGACGGCAGCGTGCCGAGCGGCATGCACGACGCCGACGTCAGCGCTGCCCTGGCCGAAGGCCTCACCACCCGCCCGCTGCGCGAGACCCTCGCCGACACCTGGGCCTGGCTGCGGGCCGAAGGCGATCCGGCACCCCGCGCGGACGCCCCTTCTCCCGACACCTGGCTGGACGCCACCGCCGAACAGCGGCTACTCGACCATCTCGCCTCCTGAGGAAGCAACCTTTCATGCGCGCCATCATCATCGGAGCCGGCATCGCCGGCCTGGCCACCGCCCTGCGCCTGCACCAGATCGGCTGGGACACCCTCATCGTCGAACGCGCCCCCGCCCGCCGCGGCGGAGGCTACGCCGTCACCTTCGGCGGCATCGGCTACGACGCCGCCGAACGCATGGGCATCCTGCCCGGCCTGCTCGGCAAGGGCTTCATCACCGACGAACTCGTCTACCACAAGCCGAACGGCGACCGCCGCTTCTCCCTCGACCGTGCCACCATCGCCGCCACCACCGGCCGCCGCTCGATCACCATCCTGCGCGGCGACCTCGAAGCCGTCCTGTACGAGAAGGTCGAGGGCCGCGCCGAAATCCGCTTCGGCGCCACCCTCACCGCCGTCGACCAGGACGAGCACACCGTACGCGTGACCTTGACCGACGGCACCGAGGAGGAAGGCGATCTGCTGATCGGCGCCGACGGCCTGCACTCGGCCACCCGCGCCCTGCTGTTCGGCCCGGAAGAGGACTTCCTGCTCGATTTGGAGCACAAGGTCGCCGTCTACATGCTCGACAAGCGCCCCGCCTCCATCGCCACCGGCGCCACCGGCACCCTGTCCTCCGGCGGCCGCACCGCCGCGGTCATCAGCATCCCCGACGGCCGCAACGTCGCCTTCTTCGGCTACCGCGCCGACCACGCCCGCCCCGGCGAGGACGTGACCACCGAACTGCGGCGCGTCTACGGCGACCTCGGCTGGGTCATCCCCGAAGCCCTGGCCGGACTTCAGCGGGCCGAGTCGGTCTACTTCGACACCATCAGCCAGGTCGTCGCGCCGTCCTGGAGCAAGGGCCGGGTGGTCCTGCTCGGCGACGCCGCCTGGTGCGTCACCCTGTTCGCCGGATACGGCTCCTCCCTGGCCGTCGGCGGCGCCGACCGCCTCGGCACCGAACTGGCGGCCCACCCCGGCGACGTCCCCGCCGCGCTGGCCGCGTGGGAGGCCGCCATCCGGCCCGAAGCCGAGCGCAAGCAGAAACTCGGCCGCCGCGTCAAAGGCGTCTACGCCCCCACCAGCCCGCTCCTGCTGTGGCTGAGCTTGCTGCCCCTGCGGCTGGCCTCCCTGCCCCTGGTCCGCCGCTACATGATCCGCCGCTTCATCGAAGGCTGACCAGCGGTCCATCTGGCCAACGGAAGATCACACCGCTTGCGGCCGGCGTTCGCGTGAGACCGCTCGTCTCAAGGCCGGGGCCAAGCCGGCGGAGGCGGTGAACTGACGGCCGGTATCGCCGCGTCCATGGTGTCGAAGATCGGCAGGTGAGCTTCCAGGCCAGTGATGCGCAGCCATCGTGTGACCGGTGCGCCGGGATGCAGGAAGGCCATGGCCACACCTGCTCGCTGCAGGCGTTGGTGGGCTGTGATCAGGCTGGCAAGCCCGGAGGAGTCGAGGAAGGCCAGAGCCGACAGATCGATCAGCACCGGCATCTTCGCGTCGGTTGCCAGGTGCGTGTCCAGCCACGATCGCCATCTGGTCATGTTGTCCCAGCTCAAGTCTCCGGCGAGCCTGACGACGAGCACGCCGTGCTCTTCGGAGACGCCCACGATGAGCGCGCTGTCGTTCATGCCGAATCCTCGCGTCGGCCGCCCGGCGGACGCGAAACGTCCTGTGAGGGCCCGGCGGAACACCGGACGACACCGCGGCTTCCTGATGGCGATACGGGCGGGTGGAGCCTGCTCGGATGGGCCGCCGCCGGCGGCAGAGCATCCACAGGGATCCCGGGGAAGGGGATGAACCAATCCCGTGCGCGCATATCGAGGACCTCTGATTTCGGTCGGCGACAACAATTGCCGACCAGGCTTCCCGGCGCACCAATTGTGAGCGTAGCAAACGGTTACAGTCGGCAGAAGTGATGCCGTTATCGGACCAGTGGTGTCATCAAGCTCGACCCGCGAGCGTCTCAGGTGCGCTTTCGCAGGGTGTCGAGGAGCGCGGGCAGGAGGGTCGCGTCCTCGTGCGGGCCGAGATGACCCACGCCCGGCACATTCACCACGTTGGTATCCAGCAGGGCGAGCGCAGGCCCGTGAAGGCGGGCGGGCGGATAGAAACAATCCTCCTGTCCAGTGGCCACCACCACCGGGGTGCCCCGCCAGCGGCTCACGAGGGGTGCGGGGAGCGGCGACGGAGCCAAGCTGGTGCGACTGTGCCGGGCGACCAGGGTCATCCACTCCGCCAGCCGGTGATCCGAGCCGTCCGTCTCGTGCGCTCGGCCGCTCATGTGACGCAGCAGCGCCTGACTGCGCTCGACGGTCGGAACGGTCAGCCAGGGCAGCGTGACCCTGATCAGCGCGGGAGTCAGGCGGGCCCGGCTCAGACCGGCCGCGGATACCAGCACCAGGCCGCTGATGTGCGGCCCCGGGCGCGCCGCCAGGGCTACCGCCGCTCCCAGCGAGTGACCCACGACCACGACGGGTCCGCTGTTCAACTGGTCGACTATCTCTCCTACCCAGCGGCCGTAGCCGGCCAGGCGTCCCCGCCCGGGCCGACGTGCCGTGCTCAGGCCCGGCTGGCCCGGCAGGTCCACCATGATCACCTGGTGGCCGGGGAGCAGAGCCTCGGCCACCTCCAGCGAGGTCGCGGCACAGAAGCTGGTGCCCGGCAGCAACACCACGCCGCGGCCCTGGCCGGCGCTGACGACCGCCGTGGTGCCCAAACTGGTCTCCAGGGTGTCGAGCCGGTGTCGCACTGTCCAAGAGCGCAGCCGGTCACGGCACCAGTCGCGCACTTCCCGCTCGCCCGCGGGTGAGGTGTAAAGGGTGGGGGAGGCCACAGGGGGAGCCCTTCCTCGCAGGTAGGTCGATCATCTGCCGACCAGGCTTCCCGGCTCACCAACCCCGAGCCTCTCGTGAGTGAGGCCAAGGCACGATGTCACCCTGGCAAAGATCCACGCCACCCGCAACAAGCATGCTGTGAGTTACGAGATTGATCCGAACAAGTGGACCATGAGGGGGAACAGGCAGGGCTGGTGGAGCGGTTCCGGGTGCGCGGCGAGCGGCGCGACCGGTACCGGCTGGCCGAGGACGTCTTCGCCCGCGCGTTCCGCGTCAAGATGGCCGAGTTCGCGAGTTCTACGCGCTGGCGGAGCAAGGACTCGAAGCGGTGGGCGGCGACCCGGAACAGCGCCGGCGGCTGGAACTCATGCGCGACATGGCCGCAGGCCGCAGGGCACCGGCCGCAGCATCGTCGACGTCGAGGCCATCACCGGCGCAGGCCTGCGACGCCGGCCGTTCGACCACGACCTCCGCCACGGCCAATGCAGGCGACCGGTTGCGAGGTCGGCGCGAACCCAAGAACAAGCGTCACCAGCGCCACGCGAGTCATCCGTCCGACGGCGGGACGGTGACACGTTGGACATCACGGTGGGCAGCGCGGCGGTTGGCGTGCAGGCTCGTGATCGTGACGGTCGTCAGGGCCACGACGATGACGCCGAGTGAGACCAGGGTGGGGATGTCCGGGACTGCGGGCCAGACGCTGTGCGCCCAGTTCAGGACGAGTTTGACGCCGATGAAACCCAGGATGACGCTGAGCCCGTGATTGAGGTGCCGCAGCTTCTCCAGCACGCCCAGCAGCACGAAGTACAGCGCCCGCAGGCCCAGCAGGGCGAAGGCGTTGGTGACGAAGACGAGGAACGGGTCTTCGGTGACCCCGTAAACCGCGGGCACCGAGTCGACCGCGAAGACGATGTCGGTAGCGAAGACGGCCACGATGGCAAGCGCCAGCGGCGTCAGGGCCAACCGGCCGCCCTGGCGGACCATCAGGCGGGAGCCGCGGTAGTCGGCGGTGACCGGCATGAAGTGCCGCAGCACATGGATGGTGCGCATCGAGGAGATGTCGACCTGCTGCTGAGTGCCGCGCAGCGCGTCTCTGAGGATCTTCCCTGCGGTGATGATCAGGATCACGCCGAACAGCAGGAACGCCCAGGTGCCGCTGGCCAGCGCGGCCGCGCCCAGGGCGATGAAGATCGCGCGCAGCGCCAATGCCCCGATGATCCCGTACAGCAGGACCCGCTGGGCCAGTTCACCAGGCACCGCGAAGGCCGACAGCAGCAGCATGAACACGAAGAGGTTGTCCACCGACAACGACTTCTCCACCAGGTAACCGGTGTAGAAGCCCACCGAGGCCTGCAGCCCGAACGCGCGCCACACGTAGACGCCGAACAGCAGGGGCAGCGTCAGGTAGAAGACCGACCAGCCGACCGCCTCACGCATCCGTACCTCGTGCGGGCGCCGGGTCAGCACGAAATCCGCGCCCAGCAGCAGCGCAAGGCCGCCAACGGTGGTCGCCCACAGCTGCGGCGAGCCGATCGATTCCAGAGGGGCAGCCGTCATCAGCCCTATGGGGACGGGCATGGAACCTCCTCGGACCGGCCGGGCCTTTCGAGGTCTCCTTCGCCCACGACCGTGCGGGCGGCCGCCCGGGGACGAAGTCACGCCCGTACTGACCGGGCCGGCTCTTGGGAAGTACTCCCCTCGCCCTTCCAGGCTAGGCACACCGGTCCGGTCTGTTCCACTTCGGCGGCTCCCGCGGTGATCGTCAAGCGTTTGACCGGCGCCGCAAGCTGGGCCGATAGTGGAAGAAAGGGGAGTACCCCGCCGTCGGACATCCCGGTCGTCATCACGGTCTGCACGCCTGGACAGGCCCGGCGGGATGGCCCTCCGGCCGCAGCCTGGCCGACGCGGCTGCCGGGGCGGAGGGTGCGGGAAGACCTTCGTCCTCGTGGCGACACCTCCAGGCGAGGCCCAAGAGGAGTCCTCATGTCGATCACCGTGCTGCTGGAGATCCTGGCGGGCGTCCTGCTGATCTTCTCTGCGCTCGTGGCTGCCGCTGCGCTCTGGGTTCCACCGCCGCGGTCCCGCGCCGCCGTTCGCCGCCGTGCCTCTTCTCGCACGCCGCCTGTCGAGGACCGCCCGGAGCGGCCGGGGGGCTACGTCTCTCAGGCTGCGGATCACCGCGCACCCCACCGCTTCACCAGGTGACATGGAGAGCCTTCGGGCCGGCGTCGACCCCGTCGCGGACCCACTCGACGCTCTCGGCCGGGCCCGCCAGGCACAACCCGGGCAGTTGCCGGGCCAGCGCTCCGATCACGGCCGCGACCTCGAGGCGGGCCAGCGGCGCGCCGAGGCAATAGTGCACGCCGTGCCCGAACACCAGTGACGGGCTCGATCTCCGTTCCGGTACGAAGGCGTCGGGATCGGCGAAGTGCCGGGGATCGCGGTGTGCGGCCTCGAGGCGTACCAACACCAGGTCACCGGCTCGGATCCGGGTCCCGGCCAGCTCGACGTCGGTCTGGGCGAAGCGGGGGAAGGGCTCGCCTGTCTGCCCGGACTGCAGGCGCAGCACCTCCTCGACGGTCGCGCCCAGCCGCTCGGAGGCCGTGGCCAGGCGTCCCTCGCGCAGCAGCCTGAGCACGGCCGCGGAGATGGCGTTGCGGGCCGACAGGTATCCGGCGGAGACGATGGTGGCGGTCATGGCGACGAGCTCGCTGTCGCTGAGCCTGCCGTCCTCGGCGTCCCGTACGGTGATCAGGGAGCTGAGCAGGTCATCGCCGAGGTCCTCGCGCCGCGCCTCGACCAGGGTCGCGGCGTACGCCGACAGGCTCTCCCACGCCTGCGCGCCCTGGGCCATCTCCTCCTCGCCGCCGAAGACGAAGTCGACGCCGCCGGCGGCACCGGCGACGGCCTGGAAGTGCTCGCGGTCGGCGATCTCCACCCCGAGCAGCTCGCTGATCGCCGCGATGGACACGGGCCCGGCCACGTCCGCGACGAGTTCGGCGGGCGGCCCGCCCCGGGCGATCGCGGCCACGTGGTCGTCCCCGAGCCGCTCGATCCGATGGCGCTGCGCCTCGATCCCGCGCGGCCCGAACGCCTTCGACACCAGCCGCCTCAGCCGCCCGTGCGCCTCGCCGTCCTGGAAGAGCGTGTCGTTCCCGGGATGCGCGGTCCCGGGAGGGGTGAGCCCGAACCTCCGGTCCGCCAGGACGGCGGCGACGGCGTCGTAGGAGGTGACGAGCCAGGCGGGGCCGCCGCTGGGGGTCTTCACCTGGGCGATGGGGGTGGTCTCGCGCATGGCCGCGTACTCGGGAGGGGGTGTGAAGGGGTCAGGGCGGTCGTACGGGAGGGTCATCGCCTTCGGCGCCTTTCTTCGACGGGCAGCGGGTGTTCGCTCGCCTGGTGCCAGTCAAGATGTTGACGTCGCGTCAAGGTCAAGCCGATGGGATTCCGGGCTCTCCCGACGAACCCGCCACAGGCGCCGAATCACCGCGATCACGGCGATGACGGCGTTGCTGGCCGTAGGATTGATCGGCCACCCCGACGGTGATCTCTTGGCTGCCGTCGCCCACCGCACGATCCGGCTGTACAGCCCCGCGCCGTCCCACGACTGAACAACCAGGAGCACCGGTGGGGGCGTCACCGACATGCGGGTCGGCCGTCACGGAACCGGGGGGCGATCCCGGCGTCGAGCAGCATGAGCACCCCCGGCGTGTCACCGTGCTGGGCGCAGGCGTACAGCTCCCGTTGCGGCAGCCGAGCGGCCCGTTGAAAGCTGCACATACCGTGCCTCTTCTCGTGTGCGCCTCCTTTATCTAACGTCGCGTTGTCGGTGTAGATCACTGCTGCGAAGGACACACGATGGCGCAACCCCCCGCATCCGTCGGCTTACCCGCCGACACCGGCCTGGCCCGTGACGACTACGCACTCGAACGCGTCCCCGCCTCCGCCCGCTACGGCTGGACCACCATCGCCGTGCAACGGTTCGGTCTGCTGTCGGCGCTGTCGCAGTTCCTGCTCGGCGCCACCCTCGGCATGGGCATGACCTTCTGGCAGGCCGTCCTGGCCGTCACCCTCGGCGCCGTCATCCTCGAGGTCGTCGCGATCGCGCTGGGCATCGCCGGCATGCGCGAGGGCCTGTCCACCAGCCTGCTGGCCCGCTGGGCCGGGTTCGGCCGCTACGGTTCCGGCCTGGTCGGCCTGGTGATCGCGGTCAGCCTGCTCGGCTGGTTCGGCGTGCAGACCGCCGTGCTCGCCCAGGGCGTCTCCTCCCTGCTCGGCGGCTCGCCGGCGTGGATCTGGGCGATCGCCGGCGGCCTGGCGATCACCGCGATCGTCGTGCACGGCTTCGCCGGGATGGCCTGGACCGCGTGGATCACCGTCCCGGCCTTCCTGGCGCTGGCGGGCTGGGCCATCGGCGTGGAGCTCGCCGAACGGCCGCTCGGGGAGCTGATCGCCTCCCAGCCCGCGGGGCCGGCGATGAGCCTCGCCCAGGGCGCCACCCTGGTCGCCGGCGGGTTCATCGTCGGCGCCGTCATCTCGCCCGACATGTGCCGCTTCAACCGCAACGCCGCCGACGTCGTCAAGCAGACCGTCCTCGGCATCTCGCTCGGCGAGTACGTGCTCGCCCTGGTCGGCGTCCTGCTCGCGCACGCGCTGCGCACCGGCGACGTGGTCACCATCGTCACCACCACCTCCGGCACCGTCGGCGTGCTCGTGCTGATCACCGCCACCGCCAAGGTCAACGACTGGAACCTGTACGCTGCCAGCCTGGGCGTCACCAACACCCTGCACACCGCGTTCGGGGTGAAGGCCGGGCGCGCCGCCGTCACCGTGGTGCTGGGGATCGTCGGCACCGCGCTGGCCGCCCTCGGCATGGCCGACCATCTGGTGGACTTCCTGGTCCTGCTGGGGGTGGCCATCCCGCCCATCGCCGGGATCATGGTCGCCGAGTACTTCGCGGTGCGCACCTGGCGCGCCGACCTCGACAGCTCGCGCGAGCGCGGAGAGCTGCCCGCCCACGCGCCCGGGTGGATCCCGGCCGCGCTGGTCGCCTGGGTGGCCGCCGCGCTGATCGGCCACTTCGTCACCGCGGGCATCCCGGCGCTCAACGCCCTGCTGGCGGCCTTCGTCCTGTACGCGGTCGCCGGCAGGCTCGGCCTGACCGGCGCGGCCCGGCCGTCGACGTCATGACCCGGATCCCCGGGAAGGAGCACGCGGCTGTGCGCATAGGGATCGACGTGGGCGGCACCCACACCGACGCCGTCCTCCTGGACCAGGACATGAACGTCGTGGCCGGCATCAAGACAGCCACCACGGCCGACGTCACCGGCGGCGTCGTCACGGCGCTGTCCACGCTGCTGGAAGGCAGCCGTCTCGATCGCGGCCGGATCTCCGCCGTCATGATCGGCACCACCCACTTCACCAACGCCCTCGTCACCCGCCGCCGGCTGGCCCGCACCGGCGTGGTCCGGCTCGCGCTGCCCACCTCCGCCTGGCCGGCCGAGCTGGTCGACGCCGTCCGCCCGGTGGTGCGTCTGTGTCACGGCGGCCACGAGTTCGACGGCCGGCCCATCTCCCCGCTCGATCCCGACGAGCTCAAGCGGGTCGCCGCCGACCTGGCCGCCCACGACATCACCACCGTGGCGATCAGCTCCGTGTTCTCCCCGGTCACCGCCGAGGCCGAACTGGCCGCCGCCGACATCCTGCGCGCCGAGCTGCCCCACCTGCGCGTCAGCCTCTCCCACCAGATCGGCCGCATCCGCATGCTGGAACGGGAGAACGCCACCGTCGTCAACGCCTGCCTGCTCGACCTGGCCGACGAGATCGTCGACGCCTTCGCCGCCGCCCTGGCCGCCGTCGGCGTGCGCGCGCCGCTGTTCCTGTCGCAGAACGACGGCACGCTCATGGACGCCGAGTACACCCGCCGCTACCCGGTCAGGACGTTCGCCAGCGGCCCCACCAACAGCATGCGCGGCGCCGCGTTCCTGGCCGGGCTGGCCGACGCCGCGGTGGTCGACATCGGCGGCACCACCACCGACGTCGGCGTGCTGACCGGCGGCTACCCCCGCCAGGCCGGCACCGACGTCGACATCGCCGGGGTGCGCACCAACTTCCGCATGCCGGACGTGGTCTCCGTCGGCCTGGGCGGCGGCAGCCGCGTCACCCGGCGGCCGGAGCTGCGGATCGGCCCCGACTCGGTCGGCTACCAGCTGACCGAGCAGGCGCTGGTCTTCGGCGGCCGTACCCTGACCGCCACGGATCTCGCCGTCGCCGCCGGGCTGGCCGAGGTCGGCGATCGCTCGCTGGTGCGCGGCCTGGACCGTGAGCTCGTCCGGCGCGGCGCCGCCTGGATGGCGGACCGGGTGGCCGGACTGGTGGACCAGATGCGGCTGAGCGCCGAGCCGCTGCCGGTCGTCATCGTCGGCGGCGGCGCTGTCCTCATGCCCGCCGAGCTCCCCGGCGTGCCCGAGGTGCGCATCCCCGGCCACCACGGCGTCGCCAACGCCATCGGCGCCGCCATCGGGCAGATCGGCGGCGAGGTCGACCGGCTGTTCCTCATCGGCTCCCAGCTCACCCGCGACGACGTGCTGGACCAGGCCCGCGCCGAGGCGACCGACCTGGCCGTCTCGGCCGGGGCGGTGCCCTCCAGCGTCGAGATCGTCCACGTCGACGAGATCCATGTGAACTACCTGCCGGGCAACGCCGTCCGTGTCATCGTGCGCGCCGTCGGCGACCTGGACCTCGGCCGCGCCCGTACTCCCGAGGAGGATCCGCAGTGGGCTACGACCTGACCCCGCAAGGGCTGCACGACCTGGCCGAAGGCGCCGCGGTGCTGGGCACAGGAGGCGGCGGCGACCCGTACATCGGCCGGCTCCTGGTGGAGCGGGAGATGGCCGCCGGTCGCCGGGTGCGCGTCATCGGCGCCGACGAGCTGCCCGACGACGCGCTGGTGCTGCCGTCGTCGATGATGGGGGCGCCGACCGTGTTCGTGGAGAAGCTGCCCTCCGGCGGCGGCAACGTGGCCGCCTTCCGCGCTCTGGAAGAGCACCTCGGCCGCCGGGCGCACGCCGTCATGCCGACCGAGTGCGGCGGGCTCAACAGCATGATCCCGCTGATGCTCGGCGCCCAGCTCGGCCTGCCCGTGGTCGACGCCGACGGCATGGGCCGCGCCTTCCCCGAACTGCAGATGCAGACCTTCGGCGTGCTGGGCGTGTCCGGCTCGCCCATGGCCATCGCCTCCGACCACGGCGATGTCTGCGTCATCACCGCCGGCGACAACAAGCGCATGGAACAGCTGGCCAGGGCGCTGACCATCCAGATGGGCGGCGCCTCCTACATCAGCGACTACCCCATGGACACCGCCGAGGTCCGCCGCACCTCCGTGCACGGCACGCTGTCGCTGTGCCGCGACATCGGCCGCACGCTGCGCGAGGCCCGCGCCGCGCACGCCGACCCCTTCGACGCGCTCACCGCCATGCTCGCCGGCACCATCTACAGCCTGGGCGTCGTGCTGTTCCGCGGCAAGGTCGTCGACGTCGAGCGCCGCACCGTCGACGGCTTCGCCCGCGGCAGGGCCCGCCTGCAGGCCGCGGACGATCCCGGCGACGTCCTGGAGATCACCTTCCAGAACGAGCACCTCGTCGCCCGCCGGGACGGTCGCGTCCTCGCCATCGTCCCCGACTTGATCTGCACCCTGGCCACCGAGACCGGCGCGCCCGTCCCCACCGAGTCGCTCGCCTACGGCCAGCGGCTGACCGTGTTCGCCATCTCCACGCCGCCGATCATGCGTACGCCTGACGCGCTGGCCTGTTTCGGCCCGGCAGGCTTCGGCCTGACCGACCCGTACGTCCCGCTGGAGAACCTCCTGCCCGGAAGCCTCGCGAAGACCCCAGCACCCTAGGCGCCTTCCTGCTGGGTCGCGCGGGCACGCAGGCCCAGCAGGACATCGACGGCCAGGAAGGCGAGCAGGGACAGGCCCATCAGAGGCAGGAACCAGCCCACAGCCACGACGAGGAGGATCAGCGGTACGAGGACCGCCCAGCCCAGCCGGTGCCAGCCGCCGCGCGGGTACGGCTCGCCGAAACCGCGCGTGGGACGACGCTGCCACCACATCCGGTACCCGAGCACGATGAGCGTGATCGCCCCGGCGGCGAGCAGCATCAGCACGATCTGGTTGGCCAGGCCGAACAGCAGGCCCATGTGCCCGTCGATGCCCCACTGCGTGAGCTTGGCGGCGAGGTTGTAGTCGCTGAAGCGCAGCACGGCGGTGACCTGACCGGAGCCGGCGTCGACGGCGACCTGGTCGAGGCGCTGCGGAACCGTCTTGTCGATCTCCTTGATCACGTAGGGTGCGCCCGGCTCGGCGGGCCACACGATCTCCAGCGGGCCCGACAGGCCTTCACCCGCCCCGGCCCGGGCCACCTGATCGACGCTCACGGCCGGGCCGCCGTGCCGGTGGACTCCCTCACCGGTATGGGCGGCGTGGTCACCGGAGGACGTGGTGACCGCCGGCGTGGTCCAGCCGAGCGCGGTGCGCACCTCGCCGACGTTCTCCCCGGCGTACGTGGACCAGGTCAGGCCGGTCGCCGACAGGAAGAGCAGGCCCAGCACCGCCCACAGGCCGACGGAGCCGTGCCAGGACAGGCGCCGGCGCGCTCCCGGCAAGGACCGGTCGGGGGCGAGCAGGCCGCGCAGGCGGCGGGCGCCGCGGCGCCTGGTGACCCAGAGCGTCAGGCCGCCCAGGGCGACGACCCACAGCCAACTGGCCGCCAGCTCGCTGTAGAGCCGCCCCGGCTCGCCCAGGTGCAGGTGACGGTGAAGGTGGGAGATCCAGGCGCGGACCGGGAGCGCGCCCGAGCCGCCGTAGCTGTCCAGGGTGCCGCGCACCTGACCCGTGTACGGATCGACGAAGACGGCCAGCTGAGTGCTTTCCGGCAGGCCGGGCACGTCCATCAGGACGCGGGTGCTCGCGTCCGCCGCTTCCGGGGTGCGCACCGCGGTGACCTTCCCGTCAGGTCGCGCGGCCTGCGCGGCGGCGACCTGCTGGGTCAGCGGCAGACGCTGCTCGCCGACGGGAACGGTCAGCTCGTGGCGGTGCGCGACCTGCTCGATCTGGAAGGAGGCGGCGTACAGCAGGCCGGTGGAGGCGGCGACGAGCAGGAAGGGAGCGATGAGGATCCCGGCGTAGAAGTGCAGGCGAAGGATCAGCGGCTTGAGCGCGGTCCAGGCTGACGCCCGGCTGGGGGACGGGTCGGGGCCGGCGGTGGGGCGGGTGTCGGTAGAGGTCACGAGAGTCTCCGTTACGGGCGCGCGCCACGACAGGTGCGTGCCGCCGCGAGATGAGGTGTTCGTCCGCGCGTCGGCGCGGCAGGGAGACGGGGGTGGCGGCAGCGGCCGGCCACGACCGTGAAGCGGGCTACGGCCCGATCAGAGAGCGGCGACCGGCAGGGGAGGCCCGCGGCGCCGCAGGCTGGAGGCCAGCAGGAGCCGCAGCCGGGCATGCTCGTGATGCGCCAGAGGGCGGCGCGGCAGGCGTGCGGTGACCGGCGAGACGGCGAGCAGCAGGCCGGCCCAGAGCACGCTCAGCGACGTGACGGCCAGGTGCGCGATCATGGCCAGGGCGGTCTCGCCGCGTTCCAGCCACCACGACGACAGCAGAGCCACCGCCACATGGACCAGGACCATGCCCACCCCGGTGCCGCCGTGGGCGTGGGCGAGGGGGACGGCGGACGCCTCGGCGCCGGCGCTGAACAGGTGGTGCATGCCGTACTGGGCGGCGAAGCACGCGGCGAGCAGCGCGCCCCGCCCGTGCTGGCGGGCACCGATGGCGTAGGCTCCGCCCCAGGTCAGCGCCACCGCCGCGGCCAGGAACCCGGGCCGCACGGCCGCGCCTCCGGCCAGCACGTGCACGACGGCCGACACCAGCACGCAGACCACGGCGAACACCGTGGCACGCGTCGCACGCAGGAAGGGCCGGCCGACATGCACCCGCACATCGTTCCCTGGGGGCACGCCGCCGACACACCGGAACCCGCCCGGCGTGGTGCTCGGCGAGGATGCCGCAGGCTGCGGGATCGCCTGCCGTGAACCTTTCACCCGCGGCGAGAGGACTCCGTGCCGAGACGCGCGTCCTCAGTCTTGGGGCGGAGTGCGGCGCAGGAGGTACGTGTCCATGATCCAGCCCTTGCGGGCCCGGGCCTCGGCGCGGAGCTCGCGGATGCGGTCGCCCACTTCGGTCACCGGCCCGGACACGAGGATCTCGTCGGGCGTGCCCCAGTAGACGGTGAAGTCGTCGAGGCCGGTGAAGGAGCAGTGGGCGTCCAGCATGACGACCGTGTCGTCGGCGGTGGGGCCCTCAGCGGCCAGGCGGCGTAGCCGCTTCACCCGTAGGAGTGTAGGCACTGGTGAGCGGATGAACGCGACCGGACCATGCCAGAAGCGTCGATATACGATGTTGGTCGCCATCGCCTGAGGAGGGTCGTGAATCTGGTCGAGCAGGGGGACGGTTTCGCCGCGTTCTGGCAGGAGCGGCATCTGTGCACGCTCGCCACCGCGCGTCCAGGCGGGCCCCCGCACGTGGTGCCGGTGGGCGCGACCCTGGATCTGGAGACCGCCACCGCCCGGGTGATCACCTCGGGGTCCTCGTACAAGGCCCGGCTCATCGGCGAGGCCGGCGCGCTGGTGGCGCTGTGCCAGGTGGACGGCCGCCGCTGATCCACGCTGGAGGGCCGGGCCGTGGTGCGGACCGAGCCGGAGCGGGTGGCCGACGCCGAACGCCGCTACGCCGCCCGCTACAAGCCGCCTCGCCCGAACCCGTCCAGGGTCGTCCTGGAGATCGAGGTCACCCGCGTGCTGGGCAACGTGTGATCACCGTCGTCGGCGTCGGCGCGGACGGCCGGGACGGACTGCCCGCCGACTCGCGGCGCGTGGTGGAGGCGGCGGAGGTGCTCATGGGCGCCCCCAGGCAGCTCGATCTCGTCCCCGCCTCCGCGGCTGAGCGGGTGGCCTGGCCGTCGCCGCTGCTCCCCGCGCTGCCGGGGGCCGAGCGGCCGGCTCGGCGGCGACCTGGTCAGGCTGTCGGTGCAACGGGCCTCACCCGTCGGCGGGTTCACCGGATGGCGGGCCGCGATGCCGGTGACCGTGTGGTCGGTCATCAGGAAGGATGAGCCGTGACCGTCTACTTCATCGGGGCAGGCCCGGGGGCCGCCGACCTGATCACGCTGCGCGGCCTGCGGCGGCTCCAGACGTCGCCGGTGTGCCTGTACGCGGGCTCGCTGGTGCCGCGCGAGCTGCTCGACTCGTGCCCGGTCGGCGCGCGGCTGGTGAACACGGCGGACCTGACGCTCGACGAGATCGTCGCGGAGCTGGTCGCCGCGCACCGGGCCGGACTCGACGTGGCGCGGCTGCACTCCGGCGATCCGTCGGTGTTCAGCGCCGTGGCCGAGCAGATGCGCCGCCTGGACGCGCTCGACGTGCCGTACGACGTGGTGCCGGGGGTGCCGGCCTTCGCCGCGGCGGCCGCCGCGCTGGGCAGGGAGCTCACCGTCCCCGGCGTCGGCCAGACGATCATCCTGACCCGCACGTCGGCCAGGGCGACGCCGATGCCCGACGGCGAGGACCTGTCCACGCTCGGGGCGAGCGGGGCGACGATGGTGCTCCATCTGGCCGTGCAGCGGATCGACGCCGTGGTGGCGGAGCTGCTGCCCTCGTACGGGCCGGACTGCCCGGTGGCGGTGGTGGCGCGGGCGAGCAGGGCGGACGAGGTGATCCTGCGCGGGACGCTGGCGGACATCGCCGGGCAGGTGCACGAGGCCGGGATCCGCCGCACGGCGGTGATCGTCGTCGGGCGGGTGCTGTCGGCGTCGGAGTTCCCCGACAGCCACCTCTACAGCGCGAAGCGGGCCAGGACGTGAGCCGGATCCTCATCCTGGGCGGCACGGCGGAGGCGCGGACCCATGACAGAGGACACGGGCACCGGCCCGACCTGCCGGAAGAGCTGGTGGCGCGGGTGCCTACTACGCCTTCGCCTGGGACATGCTGCCCAGGGACGAGCAGAGCGCGGCGCTGCTGAGCAACCTCGACGCCGCGAAGGTCTTCGGCACCCCGGTGAGCGCGCGCTGATCAACCCTTGAGGTGGTCGCGCTCACCATCGAGGCTTCACGCCTGCCTCACCGACGTCAGAGGGCTTGGGAAGCGGGAACGTGGCCTCCACCTGCGTCCCCGGCCCGGTCAGGGGCGCCCGGGTGATCCGGCAGGTGCCGCCCAGCTCCGCGGCGCGCTCGCGCATCGAGGCGAAGCCGACGCCGGAGCGCTGGTGGCCGGTCAGCCCCTTGCCGTCGTCGCGCACCCGTACGACCAGCGCGTGCTCCGAGCAGGCCAGCGTGACGACGATCCGGGTGGCGTCGGCGTGCTTGCGCACGTTGGTCAGCGCCTCCTGCGCGATCCGATACGCGGCCACCTCCACGGCCGCCGGCAGGTCGCGGGTCTCGCCCTCCACCTCGACCTGGACGGGCGGGCCCGGCTCCGCGGCGAGCGCGCGGACCGCCCCGAGCAGACCCAGGTCGTCCAGGCTGGGCGGGCGCAGGCCGTAGACCAGCTCGCGGACCTCCTGGCTGACCGAGTCCATGCTCCCGCGCAGGTCCCGCAGCATCCGGTCGGCGGTGGACGGCACCTCGCGCAGGCGCAGCTGGGCCATGGTCAGGGACATCGACATGTTGGTGAGCGCCTGGCCGAGGCCGTCGTGCAGGTCGCGGCGGAGCCTGCGCCGCTCCTCCTCACGGGCGTTCAGGATGTTCTCCCTGGAGCGTTGCAGGTCGGCCGTCATCAGTACGGCGTGCGCGACGTCGGCGACGTGGACGGTCGCCGTGCTGATCAGCCGCTCGGTGTAGGCGGCGGAGAAACGGCGCGGCCCTGGCGGCCCGATCAGCATCCGGCCCACCGGCTCGCCGTGCCACACCAGCGGCACGGCCCGCGGGTCCGGACCGGTCGTCCCCAGCTCCACCCGCATGCCCGCGGCGCCGGCCTCTGTGCCGGCCTCTGTGCCGACCTCGACGACGACCCCGGTCACGCCGAGGCCGTCGTGCACCACGGCCGTGACGGCGGCCAGCGCGTTCACCGGCTCGGTCTCGCCGACCTCGCGCGCCAGTCTCCTGGCCAGTTCCTCCGGCTGGCCGTGCCTGCCGTACAGCATCACGTCGGTGAGGCGGCGCAGACGGGTGCGCAGCGGCTGGAAGAACACGCCCGTCACCAGCGCGGCGGCCAGCCCCGCCACCTGGTCGTAGCCCGACACCAGCAGCGCGGCCAGGGCGCCGGTGCCGAAGTAGGCCCCGCCGACCGCGGCGATCAGGCCGGTCGCGATGACGGTCCGGCTGATGACGGTGTCGATGCCGTACAGCCGGTACTGCAGCACCGCGAACGCGATCGTCACCGGAAGCAGCCCGGTCCAGATCGTCGCAGGCAGCCAGTAGGCCTCGCCGAGCAGCACGAACACCGTGTAGACGACGAACGCGCTCAGCGGCCAGGCGATCTGCCTGCGCGCCGCCGGAGACGCGTGCCGCAGCCGCACCAGCAGGGAGACCAGGGCGAGCACCACACACGCGTTGATCAGCAGAGTCAGCGAGCGCGTCAGCACCCCCTGGTAGGGAGCCAGGGCCTCGATCGCCAGCGGATTCGGGATGACCTCCGGCCAGCGGTAGGTGCTCGCGGGCGGCGTCGGCCGCACGATGGTGCGCACGCCCTCGACGACGGTCGCGGCCACACCGGTGATCGCCACCGGCAGCCAGCGGCGGGAGGGCAGGCGATCGTCCGGTGAGAGCAGCGGCGTCAGGATCCCCAGCGCGCAGGCCCCGACGATCCAGCCCACGACGGCCAGGATGCGCAGCCATCCGGCGCTCTCCAGGTCGCCGGCCGACGCCTGCGCGAACTGCAGCCCGGTCACCATCACGTTGACCGCGCAGCCGAGGCCGCCGGCACACATCAGCCAGGCCAGCTTCAGACGGGGACGGTGCGCGATCAGGAACGCGCCGATCAGCGGGAACGTCAGGCCCGCGCCGTGGTCGGGCGCCAGGGGCGGCCACGGCGACCACTCCTCGGGCAGCGATAACTGGATCGCGGTGCCGGCCACGGTCAGCGACACCGACAGCACGGCCAGCACGACGGACACCCACGCCCGCACCCGGCCCGCGCCCGGCGCGCCGCCCCCGTCTGCCTTCACTGCTCGCATCCCCTGCCCCGCGGAACTCTCAGCGCCCGTCGGCGAACCGACCAGGCGTCCGCGAGCATCAGCGTAGAACGCTATCCGGCGCGCATGGCCGCTGACCAGGCACGTGCCCGGCGGTTCAAGCGAAGGCGGCGTGCGGTGCGCTGGTGCCCTCCGGCACGCGGACCGGCCCGGACGCGCTGGGGCGTACGTCGACGTCGAAGATCGCGGTCGGCAGGTAGACGGTGGCGCAGGAGTTGGGGATGTCCACCACCCCCGACAGCCGGCCCTCGATCGGGGCGGCGCCGAGCAGCAGGTATGCCTGCTCGGGGCTGTAGCCGAACGTCGTCAGGTAGTCGATCGCGTGCAGGCAGGCCCGCTGGTAGGCCAGTTGCGAGTCGAGGTAGCGCTGCTCGCCGTCCAGCGTGACGGAGATCCCGGAGAACGCCAGCCACTCGCTGTACTGGGGGGCGGTGCGGCCCGGCATGAAGATGGTGTTCTCGCCGACGCGGTACGTTCGCATGCCGTCCTTGATGAGGTCGACGTGCAGGTCGACGAAGCCGCCCATCTCGATGGCGCCGCAGAAGGTGATCTCGCCGTCGCCCTGGGAGAAGTGCAGGTCGCCGAGCGACAGGTTCGCCCCGGGCACGAACACCGGATAGAAGACGCGGGAGCCCTGGGTGAGGTTCTTGATGTCCTGGTTGCCGCCGTTCTCCCGGGGCGGCGCGGTGCGGGCGGCCTCGCCGGCGATCCTGTCGAACGCGGACGAGGACACCGATCCGAGGATGGCGTCCTGCGGCTCCGGTGGCAGGGCCAGCGCCGGCACTCTCGCCGGGTCGGTGGCGATCAGCGCGCCCTCCCGCTGGTTCCACTTCGCCAGCAGCTCCGCCGACGGCGCGGTGCCCATGAGCCCGATGTGGGTGATGCCGGTGAAAGACACCGCCGGGATGTGGCGCGAGGTGGCTTCCTGGCCGCGGAAGTCCCAGATCGCCTTGTAGGCGTCGGGGAACTGGTCGGTGAGGAACGAGCCGCCGTTCTTCTTGGCGAAGATGCCGGTGTAACCCCAGCCCTGGCCGGCCAGGGGGCCGCTGTCCTCCTGGGGGATGGGTCCCACGTCGAGGATGTCCACGATCAGCAGGTCGCCCGGCTCGGCCCCCTCCACCGCGAACGGGCCGCTGAGCGCGTGCACCTTCGTCAGCGGGGCGTCACGGATGTCCTCGGCGGAGTCGTCGTTGTGGATCGCGCCGTCGAACCACTCCCGGCAGTGGACCCGGAAGCTGTCGCCCGGTTTGACCCGCGCCACCGGCGGGATCTCGGGATGCCAGCGGTTGTGACCGATCTTGGCCTGGTCGGTGAACTTCTTGGTCGAGTCGAGCGGGAAGATCAGCTCTGGCACGGCTGGATCCTTTCGGCACAGGGACGGTCACGGGCGCGGCAGGCGACCGGTGGCGGGATGAATGGGCACCGCGGCCGGGGCGCGGCGCGGCGGCAGGGACGTGACGACCTCGGGCTCGGAGGCGCTGCGCTCCGCCCGCCGCAACCGGGCCGCCAGGGCGGCCGGAGTGCGCGCCAGCATCGGTGCCGAGAACATCCGCGTCGAGGTCGCGCCGCAGTCCGGGCACCGCACCGCGGCGGGTGCGGTGCCCATCGGAAAGACGACCTCGATGTCGCGACAATGCGGACAGCGATAGCCGTATGTCGCCATAGAAGGTGCCCCCCGCGTTTTCGAACAAAAGCCCCAGGCCACGACGTCTTATCGACGTGACCTGGGGAAACAACCTCAGAAACGGATATACGCAACTTAACGCGTGAATGACCTGCGATCGATCGCACTTCTGCCAAGCTTGCTCGCGGAGTAAGGCAGGTCGCCGAATACCTAGGCAAAACCCATGCCACGTACCTCCCGTATGTTCATGGCTGATCGACGGGAGTACGTTGCGGAGTCGCGCCCGGTAAGAGCAAGATCGGTACGTGAGCGAGAACGACGGGGCCCAGGCGCATCCCGCGCTGGCCGGTGGCGCGCTGTACCTGGACTACAACGCCACCACCCCGGTCGACCCCGAGGCGGTGCGGGCCGCGCTGCCCTACCTGACGACGCACTTCGGCAACCCCTCCAGCGGCCATTCCTACGCCGGTGAGCCGCGCCGGGCCGTGGAGCGCGCCCGCGGCCAGGTGGCCGGACTGCTCGGCGCCCAACCCGGTGAGATCGTGTTCACGAGCGGCGGGTCCGAAGCCGACACGCTGGCCGTCCGCGGCGCCGCCCTCGGCTCCCCGGGGCGGCAGGTCGTCACCCTGGCCACCGAGCATCCGGCGGTGCTGCGCTCCTGCGAGAGCCTGCGCGCGGACGGGTTCACCGTGACGCGGGTGCCGGTGGACCCGCACGGCCGCGTCGACCCGGACGTGCTCCGCGCCGCCGTCCAGGAGCGGGAGACCGCCCTGGTCTCGATCGCCTACGGCAACAGCGAGACCGGCACCCTGCAGCCGATCGCCGAGCTGGCCGCCGTCGCGCACGAGTCGGGGGCCCTGTTCCACACGGACGCCGCGCAGGCCGCCGGGAAGGTGCCCCTCGACGTGTCCGCCCTCGGCGTGGACCTGCTGACGATGGTCGGTCACAAGATGTACGCGCCCAAGGGCGTGGGCGCCCTCTACGTGCGCTCCGGCACCCGGCTCCATCCGCTCATCCACGGCGGCGGCCAGGAGGGCGGGCTGCGGGCCGGCACGGAGAACGTCGCCCTGGTCGCCGCCCTCGGCAGGGCCGCCGAGCTGGCCCGGCTCGAACTGCCCGGCAGCGCCGTACGGCTGGCCGCCCTGCGCGACCTGTTGCACGCCGAACTGGAGGCCCGGTTGCCCGGCCGGGTCCACCTCAACGGTCACCCGGCCGAACGGCTGCCGGGGACGCTGAACGTGAGCATCGACGGCGTCGGAGGCCGGGCCCTGCTGGCCGCGGTCCCCGGCATCGCCGCCGCCACCGGATCGGCCTGCCACGAAGGCGTCGACGCCCCCTCGCCCGTACTGCTCGCCATGGGCCTGCCGGCCCGGCGGGCGTCCGAGTCGGTGCGGCTGTCCCTGGGCCGGTGGAGCACCGAGCGGGAGGTGCGGCAGGCGGCGAGGCTGATCGCCGAAGCGGCCGCCTGAAACGTCACGTCCACGGACGACCGGTCCGTCCGAGAGTCGTGGGAATACGCCCCCCGAAACGGGGCATGGATCGCACCATGGCAGGAAGGGGATGGCCGGCCCGCTGGCCGGTGATCCGGCAGCTCAGAGGCCAGGACGGCAGGGGCGACGCGGCGCGGTCGCGCCGCACCGACGCCCTGCGCCCGCGCACCGAGGACGCCGCCACGGTGGCCCGGTCCATCTGCCCCTACTGCGCGGTCGGCTGCGGCCAGCTCGTCTACGTCGAGGGCGGCAAGGTCACCCAGATCGAGGGCGACCCCGACTCCCCGATCTCCCGGGGACGGCTCTGCCCCAAGGGGGCGGCCAGCAAGCAGCTCGTCACCCATCCGGGACGCCAGACCCAGGTGCTCTACCGCAGGCCGTACGGCACCGGCTGGGAGCGGCTCGACCTGGACACCGCGATGGAGATGATCGCCGACCGGGTGGTGCGCACCCGGCGGGAGACCTGGGAGGACACCCACGAGGGCAAGGTCGTGCGCCGCACGATGGGCATCGCCAGTCTGGGCGGGGCGACGCTCGACAACGAAGAGAACTACCTGATGAAGAAGCTGTACACCGCCCTCGGCGCCATCCAGGTGGAGAACCAGGCGCGTATTTGACACTCCTCCACCGTCCCCGGTCTGGGGACCAGCTTCGGGCGTGGCGGCGCGACGACCTTCCAGCAGGATCTGGCGGAGGCGGACTGCATCGTCATCCAGGGCTCCAACATGGCCGAGTGCCACCCCGTCGGGTTCCAGTGGGTGATGGAGGCCAAGGCGCGCGGGGCGAAGGTCTTCCACGTGGACCCGCGGTTCACCCGCACCAGCGCGCTGGCCGACCGGCACCTGCCGATCCGCGCGGGCAGCGACATCGTGCTGCTCGGCGCGCTGATCAACCACGTGCTGGCGAACGAGCTGGACTTCAGGGAGTACGTGCTGGCGTACACCAACGCCGCCTCCCTCGTGTCCGAGGACTTCCGCGACACCGAGGACCTCGACGGCCTGTTCTCCGGCTGGGACCCGGAGACGGCCGTGTACGACCCGAGGAGCTGGGCGTACGAGTCCACGCCTGAGGGCCATCCTTCCGAGCAGGCGGAGGGCGGAGCCCGGCACGCCAAGACGGCGGGGCCGGACACCTACGGCGCGCGCGGGGCCGCCGTGCACCCCAGCCCGCCCACGGACCCGACGCTGACCCACCCGCGCTGCGTCTACCAGATCGTGAAACGGCACTTCGCCCGCTACACCCCGGAGCTGGTCGAACAGCTCTGCGGCATCCCGCGTGACGACTTCGCCGAGCTGGCCGAGGCGATCATCGCGAACTCCGGCCGCGAGCGCACCACCGCCTGGGTCTACTCCGTCGGCTGGACCCAGCACAGCGTCGGCGCGCAGTACATCCGCACCGCCTCGATCCTGCAGCTCCTGCTGGGCAACATGGGACGGCCCGGCGGCGGCATCCTGGCGCTCCGCGGCCACGCCAGCATCCAGGGCTCGACCGACATCCCGACGCTGTTCAACATCCTGCCGGGCTACCTGGACATGCCGGACGCCGGGCGGCACGAAGGCCTGGACCACTACCTGGAGCTGGAGGGCGGCAGCACGGGCTTCTGGGGCAACCGGCGCGCCTACCTGGTGAGCCTGCTCAAGGCGTGGTGGGGCGAGGCCGCCACCGAGGAGAACGACTTCTGCTTCGGCCACCTGCCGCGCATGACCGGCGACCACGGCCACTACACCACCGTGATGAACCAGATCGACGGCATCGTGAAGGGCTACTTCGTGGTGGGGGAGAACCCCGTGGTCGGCTCCTCCGGCGGCCGGGCGCAGCGCCTCGGCCTGGCGAACCTCGACTGGCTCGTCGTCCGTGACCTGTCCCTGGTGGAGACCGCCACGTTCTGGCTGGACGGCCCGGAGCTGGAGACGGGCGAACTGCGCACCGAGGACATCGGCACCGAGGTGTTCTTCCTGCCCGCCGCGAGCCACGTGGAGAAGGAGGGCACGTTCACCAACACCCAGCGGCTCCTCCAGTGGCGGGAGAAGGCGGTCGACCCGTCCGGCGACTGCCGCAGCGAGCTGTGGTTCTACTACCACCTTGGCAAGCTCATCAGGCGCCGGCTGACCGACGACGAGATCGACCGGCCGGTGCGCGAGCTGACCTGGGACTATCCGGAGCTCGGCGTGCACGGCGAGCCCTCGGCCGCGGCCGTGCTCCGCGAGATCAACGGGGTCGGCCCCGACGGGCGGGCGCTGTCGTCCACCAGCCAGCTCCGCGCCGACGGCTCCACGACCTGCGGCTGCTGGATCTACTGCGGGGTGTACGCCGACGAGGTCAACCAGGCCGCCCGCCGCCGACCCCGCCGGGAACAGACCGCGGTGGCGCCCGAATGGGGCTGGGCGTGGCCGGCCAACCGGCGCATCCTGTACAACCGGGCCTCCGCCGATCCCGAGGGCCGCCCGTGGAGCGAGCGCAAGGCGTACGTGTGGTGGGACGCCGAGCGCGGCGAGTGGACCGGCCACGACGTGCCCGACTGCGAGATCGGCAAGCCGCCCGGTTACGTGCCGCCCGAGGGCGCCTTCGCCGAGGACGCGCTCGCCGGGACCGACCCGTTCATCATGCAGTCCGACGGCAAGGGCTGGCTGTACGTGCCGCTCGGGCTCGTCGACGGCCCGCTGCCCGCCCACTACGAGCCGCACGAGTCTCCGGTCGCCAACCCCCTGTACGCCCAGCAGGCCAACCCGGCACGCCACACCTACAACCGGCCGGAGAGCCCGTACAACGCGCCGGATGGACGCTTCCCCTACGTGCTGACGACGTACAGGCTGACCGAGCACCACACGGCGGGCGCGATGAGCCGGCCGCTGGCCTACCTCGCCGAGCTGCAGCCCGAGCTGTTCTGCGAGGTGTCGCCGCGGCTCGCCGCCGAAGCGGGGCTGACCAACGGCGGCTGGGCCACGATCGTGACCAGCCGCGCCGTGGTGGAGGCGAGGGTGCTGGTCACCGGGCGGATGCGGCCGCTGCGCCTCGGGGGCGTGATCGTCCACCAGGTCGGCCTGCCGTACCACTGGGGGTGGGGCGGAGGCGGCCTGGTCACCGGTGACGTCACCAACGACCTGACGCCGCTGGTCCTCGATCCGAACGTCTACATCCAGGAAGGCAAGGCGATGACCTGTGACGTGCGGCCGGGGCGCCGGCCGAGGGGCCCGGCGGCGCTCGACCTGCTGGAGAGGTACCGCCGTGGCTGAGCGGATGGGCTTCTTCACCGACACGAGCGTGTGCATCGGCTGCAAGGCGTGCGAGGTGGCCTGCAAGGAGTGGAACCAGATCCCCGACGACGGCTTCGTCTTCGAGGCCACCTCCTACGACAACACCGGCATGCTGGGGGCGAGCACCTGGCGGCACGTCGCGTTCATCGAGCAGTCACGACCGGTGGCCGTCGGCGGTGACGAGGGCGTGGACCGGTGGCTGATGTCCTCCGACGTGTGCAAGCACTGCACGCGTGCCGCCTGCCTGGACGTGTGCCCGACCGGGGCGCTGTTCCGGACCGAGTTCGACACGGTGGTGGTGCAGGCCGACATCTGCAACGGGTGCGGCTACTGCGTGCCCGCCTGCCCGTACGGCGTGATCGACCGGCGGGAGGGCGACGGGCGGGCCTGGAAGTGCACGATGTGCTACGACCGCCAGCGCGGCGGCCTCGAACCCGCCTGTTCCAAGGCGTGCCCCACCGACTCGATCCAGTTCGGCCCGCTCGACGAGCTGCGGGAGCGCGCCGAGCAGCGGGTGGCCCGGCTGCGCGCCGACGGGAACGAGCAGGCCCGCCTGTACGGGGAGAGCCCCGATGACGGGGTGGGCGGGACGGGGGCGTTCTTCCTGCTGCTGGACGAGCCCGAGGTGTACGGCCTGCCGCCGGACCCGGTGGTGACCACCCGCGACCTGCCCGCCATGTGGGGCTGGGCGGGCGCGGCCGCGCTGTCGGCGGCCGGCGCCGTGGCTCTGGCGTTCCTGCGTACGGGGGAGCGGCGGTGAAGCGGGAAAGGGCCGTGGCGCGGGAGGTGGTGGCGGAGGCGGAGTTCCGGTCCTACTACGGCCGCCCGGTGATCAAGCCGCCCATCTGGCACGAACCCCACATGCCGACATATCTGTATTTGGGAGGTGTGTCGGGAGTCTCGTCCTCGATGGCCGTGATGGCCCGGCTGACCGGCCGGACCCGCCTCGACCGCACCGCCCGCGTCGCGGCGGCGGCCGGGGCGGCCCTGGGCGCCGGGCTGCTCTCCGCCGAGCTGGGCAGGCCCGAACGGTTCCTCAACATGTTCCGCGTCTTCAAGCTCACCTCGCCGATGAGCGTCGGCTCGTGGATCCTCGCCGCGCACGGCGGGCTGTCGGCCGCCGCCCTGGCCGGTGACCTGACCGGCATCCTGCCGGCCGCCGGTGACGCGGCGCTGCTGGCCACCGCGGTGACCGGGCCGCTGACCGCCACCTACACCGCCGTCCTGGTCGCCGACACCGCCGTGCCCGCCTGGCACGAGGCGTACCGGGAGCTGCCGTTCCTGTTCGCGGGCAGCGCGATGGCCGCCGCGGGGGCGGCCGGGATGCTCGGCACGCCGCCGGCCCATGCCGGTCCCGCCCGCGCCGTGGCCGCGCTCGGGGCGGGCGTGGAGACGGTCGCGGGGCACCTGATGGAGCGCCGGCTCGGGTTCCTGGGGGAGCCGTACCAGGTGGGACGGGCGGGCCGGCTCATGCGCGCCGCGCGCGTCCTGACGGCCGGCGGCGGGCTGCTCGCCGTGGTCGCCGGACGCAGCCGCGCACTCAACGCCGTGTCCGGCCTCGCCCTCACGGCGGGCTCGCTGTGCACCCGCTTCGGCATCCTCGCGGCGGGCCGCGCCTCCGCCGCCGACCCCAAGTACACCGTCGTCCCCCAGCGCCGGCGCCTCGACGAAGCCTCCTGAAGCCGGATCCCGCCCGGGCGCGCCGGGCCCCGACTTTTCAGGAGGCCGAAGTCCTCGGCCCGGCGGGTTCGATTCCCGCCCGCCTCCGCTTATGTTCGGAAACATGGATCGACGCAGGCGGGTGCCACGCACCGACGCCGTGCTCGCCGACTCGCGCCTGGTGGAGGCGGGCGGGCGGCTGGGCCGGTCGGTGGTCAAGGCCGCGGTGGCGGCGGCGCAGGAGCGGGCCCGGCAGGGCGAGATCGCCCCCGAGGAGGTGGCCGACGCGGCGGTGACGGCGCTCCCGGCCCGCGCGGCGAGCCTGCGTCCGGTCGTCAACGCCACCGGCGTGCTGATCCACACCAACCTCGGCCGGGCCCCGCTGTCGGCGGCGGCCGTCGAGGCGATGACCGCCGCCGCCGGGTCCGCCGACGTGGAGTTCGACCTGGCGACGGGCGCCCGGTCGCGGCGGGGCCGGGGCACGCTGGAGGCGCTCGCCGACGCCGTGCCGGTGGCGCAGGACGTGCACGTCGTGAACAACAACGCCGCCGCCCTCGTCCTGGTCGCCACCGCGCTCGCCGCCGGGCGGGAGATCGTGATCAGCCGGGGCGAGCTGGTCGAGATCGGCGACGGGTTCCGCATCCCCGACCTGCTCGCCTCCACCGGGGCGCGGTTGCGCGAGGTGGGCACCACCAACCGCACCTCCGTCCGCGACTACGCCGACGCGGTGGGGCCGGCGACGGGGTTCGTGCTCAAGGTCCACCCGTCGAACTTCCGGATCGAGGGCTTCACCGGCTCGGCCGAGGTGCCGGAGCTGACCGGGCTCGGCGTGCCCGTCGTGGTCGACATCGGCTCCGGCCTGCTGGCCCGTGAGCCGCTGCTGCCCGCAGAACCCGACGCCGCCACCATGATCGAGGCGGGCGCGGACCTGGTGACGGCCAGCGGCGACAAGCTGCTCGGCGGGCCGCAGGCGGGCCTCCTCCTGGGCCGGTGCGACCTGGTCGAACGCTGCCGCCGGCACCCGCTCGCCCGCGCGCTGCGGGTCGACAAGCTCACGCTCGCCGCGCTGGAGGCGACGCTGCGCGGTCCCGTCCCGCCGGTCCGGCGGGCGCTGCACGCCGATCCGGCCGTGCTGGAGAGGCGTGCCGCCGCCCTGGCCGGTCGCCTGGCCGGCGCCGGGATCGACGCCCTGGTGGTGCCGAGCGAGGCCGCCGTCGGCGGCGGCGGCGCTCCCGGAGTGCTGCTGCCGAGCGCGGCCGTGAGCCTGCCCGAACGGTTCGCCGTCCCGCTGCGGACGGGCGATCCGCCGGTCGTCGGCCGGATCGAGGGCGCCCAGCTGCTGCTGGACCTGCGTGCCGTCCCGCCCGAACGCGACGACGACGTGGCGCGCGCGGTGCTGGCGGTCGCGGAGGTGGTGGGCTGATGCACGTCGTGGCCACCGCGGGTCACGTCGACCACGGCAAGTCCACCTTGGTACGGGCACTCACCGGTATGGAGCCCGACCGGCTGGACGAGGAACGCCGGCGCGGCCTCACCATCGAGCTCGGGTACGCGTGGACGTCCCTCCCGTCGGGGGAGCCGCTCGCGTTCGTCGACGTGCCAGGTCATGAGCGGTTCCTCGGCACGATGCTCGCGGGGGTCGGGCCCGTACCGGCCGTGGTGTTCGTGGTGGCGGCCGACGAGGGGTGGATGCCGCAGTCGGAGGAGCACCTGGTGGCCCTGGAGGCCCTCGGGGTGCGGCACTGCCTACTGGTGGTGACCCGCTCGGACCTCGCCGACCCGGGCCCGGCGATCGAGCGGTCCCGCGCCCGCCTGGACGAGGCACTCGGGAAGCCGGGCGGTGGGGTGGCGGCGGTCGCCGTGAGCGGGCGCACCGGTCAGGGGCTGGACGAACTGCGGCGGGCGCTGGACCGGCTGGTGGCCGGGCTGCCCCGGCCGGATCCGGGGGCGGCGGTCCGGTTGTGGATCGACCGGACGTTCAGCGTGACCGGCAGCGGGACGGTGGTGACCGGGACGCTGCCCGCCGGGACGGTGTCGGTGGGCGACGAGCTGCTGCTCGACGGCGAGCCGGTGCGGGTCAGGGGCCTGGAGTCGTTGAAGCGGGCGCGGGACACGGTGTCCGGGGTCGCCCGGGTGGCGGTCAACCTGCGCGGGCACGACCTCCCCGAGCGCGGGCAGGCGCTCGTCACGCCGGGCGGGTGGACGTACACGGAGTCGGTGGACGTACGCGTCGCGCCCGTCGGGAAACAGCCGCAGGAGGGTCCCGGCCTGCCTCGGCGGCTGACCGTCCACGTGGGGTCGGCGGCCGTGACGGCCGAGGCGCGGCACCTCGGCGGCCGCTTCGTACGGCTGCGCCTGGACCGGCCGGTGCCGCTGCGTCTCGGCGACGTGCTGCTGCTGCGCGACCCCGGGCGCGACCGGTCCGAGGTGCGGGTGCTCGCCGGGGCGGACGTCCTCGACGTGCGCCCCCGGGCCCTGCGCGGCCGGGGCGCCGGCAGAGAGCGAGCCGCCCAGCTGGAAACGGCCCTTCCGAAGCCCGCCCCCGAGGCCCCCGACAAGCCCGCCGGGCTCGACGCGGCGTTCGCGTTGCGGGTGCATCGGCTGCTGCGGGCCGCCGACCTGCGGGCCATGGGGGCGGCGCCCGAGGTTCCCGGGGTGGCGGGGGAGTGGCACGCCGATCCGGACTACTGGGAGGAGTCGCGGAGGCGGCTGAGCGAGGCGGCGCGGCGGTACGCGGAGCGCAATCCCCTGGAGCCGGCCATGCCGGTCGAGGCGGCCCGGCGCGAGCTGGGGCTGCCGGACCGGCGGCTGGTCGCGGCGCTGGTGGGGCCGCCGCTCACGCTCGCCGGCGGGCGGATCGTGGCGAGGCAGGCAGGGCTGCCGGGGCCCGTGGCGCTGGCGGTGGAGCGGGTGCAGCGGGAGCTGGCGGCGCGGCCGTTCCAGGCGCCGGAGGCGGGGCGGCTGGCCGAGCTGGGACTGGGCCCGAAGGAGCTGGCGGCGGCCGTGCGGGCGGGGAGCCTGCTGCGGGTGGGCGAGGGCATCGTGCTGCTGCCGGGAGCCGACGGGCGGGCGGCCGAGGTGCTCAGCCGGCTGCCGCAGCCGTTCACGGTCAGCCAGGCCAGACGCGCGCTCGGCACCACCCGCCGGGTCGCCGTGCCGCTGCTCGAACACCTCGACAGGGCCGGTCTCACCGAGCGGCTGGACGAGGTGCGCCGCCGCTGCGGATGACTCCGCTTAGGGGCCTGGACCTGGGTATATATATTGGGAAATCAGGGGGATTGTGAACCATCGTCATCTGGGGGTTGCGATGGTCGGAGACCTTCCACGGCGGCTCGTCGCGGAAGCCATCGGGACAATGCTGCTGGTGATCTTCGGTCCGGGATCCGTGGTGGCCGCGTTGCTCATGGGCAACGGTGAGCTTTCTTACGCCGCGCTCGGCTTCATCTCGTTGTCGTTCGCCGTGGTCGTCGCGCTCGTCATCTACGCCTTCGGCACCACGTCGGGCGCGCACATCAACCCGGCCGTCACCCTCGCCCTGGCGGCGGGCCGCAGGTTCCCGTGGGCGGAGGTGCCACCGTACATCGTGGCGCAGCTCATCGGGGCGTTCGCCGGCGGTCTGCTCATCGTGGGCGGCTTCGGCCGCCGGGCCGCCGACCTGGGCACCGGGCTCACCGCTCTCGGCGAGGGCGTGAGCTATGGGCAGGGCATCCTGCTGGAGGTGATGGGCACGTTCCTGCTGATGCTCACCATCATGGCGATGGCCGTGGACCGCCGGGCGCCGAGCGGCTGGGCGGGGTGGATCATCGGCATGGCCGTCGCCTGCGAGATCTTCGTGATCGGCCCCATGACGGGCGGCTCCGTCAACCCCGCCCGCACCTTCGGCCCGTACCTGACGACGAGCGTGTTCGGCGGTGACACGCCATGGTCGGAGTTCGGCGTCTACATCATCGGCCCGGTCGTCGGAGCCGTACTCGCCGTGCTCGTGTACGACCAGGTGGCGCGCCCGGCGCGCGAGCTGCCCGAGGCGGCCGAGCAGGGCACCGCCGGGGAGATCACCGGCACCCGGCGGCCGGGTGACGAGGAGGACCTCGCGCGGGACGTCCCGGTGGCCCGGAGCTCTCGCGACGACCTGGTACGCGACCGCCCGGCGCACGGCCCACGCCGCCGCCCCGGCCCCGGGGGTGATCGATGACCACGTGACCACCCGCCATTCGCACCCCGTACAAGGGAGAGGGCACGTCATGTCAGGTAACAGAGGAGTCTCCTACGAGGGCCCCGGCAAGGTCGAGGTACGCGTGACCGACTATCCCGACTACGAACTCAAGGACGGTCCGGGCGTCAACCCGGCCAACGTGGGCCGCAAACTGCCCCACGCGGCGATACTCAAGTCGGTCGCGACCAACATCTGCGGAAGCGACCAGCACATGGTCCGAGGCCGTACCACGGCCCCGACGGGCCTCATCCTCGGTCACGAGATCACCGGCGAGGTGGTCGACACCGGCCCCGACGTCGAGTACATCAAGACCGGCGACCTCGTGTCCGTGCCGTTCAACATCTCCTGCGGCCGCTGCCGCAACTGTAAGGAACGCAAGACCGGCGTCTGCGAGAACGTCAACCCGGACCGGCCCGGCTCCGCCTACGGCTACGTCGACATGGGCGGCTGGGTGGGCGGCCAGGCGGAGTACGTCCTGGTGCCGTACGCCGACTGGAACCTGCTGAAGTTCCCGGACAAGGACCAGGCGATGGAGAAGATGCTCGACCTGGCCATGCTCGCGGACATCTTCCCGACGGGGTTCCACGGCTGTGTGGGCGCCGGGGTGGGGCCGGGCTCGACCGTCTACGTCGCCGGGGCCGGACCGGTCGGGCTCGCCGCGGCGAGTTCGGCGTTCCTGCTCGGCGCCGCCGTCGTCATCGTCGGCGACCTGAACAAGGACCGTCTGGAGCAGGCCCGGAGCTTCGGCTGCGAGACCGTCAACGTGGCCGAGGGCGAGCCGAAGGACCAGATCGAGCAGATCCTCGGCGAGCCCGAGGTGGACTGCGCCGTGGACGCCGTCGGCTTCGAGGCCCGCGGCCACGGCAAGGAGGCGGAGAAGGAGCAGCCCGCGACCGTGCTCAACACGGTGATGGACGTCACCCGGGCGGGTGGCGCGCTCGGCATCCCGGGACTCTACGTGACCGGTGACCCCGGCGCGGCGGACGAGGCGGCCAAGCAGGGCTCGCTGTCGATCCAGATCGGTCTCGGCTGGGCCAAGTCGCTCAGTTTCGTCACCGGCCAGTGCCCGGTCATGCGGTACAACCGCCAGCTCATGCAGGCGATCCTGCATGACCGCGTGCAGATCGCCAAGGCGGTCAACGCCACCCCGATCTCGCTGGACGACGCCCCGCGCGGCTACCACGAGTTCGACGAGGGCGCGGCGCGCAAGTACGTGATCGACCCGCACGGCATGCTCGCGTCCAGGTGACCATGCGCCGCGAGCGGCGCGAGCCGTCGCTCGCGGTCCCCCGGGCCGTCACCAGGCCGGGTCCATCACCGTCTCGGGCGCGATGGGCAGGCCGCGGACGCGGCGGCCGGTCGCGTGGAAGACGGCGTTGGCGATGGCGGCGGCCACCCCGACCTGACCGATCTCCCCGACCCCCTTGACCCCGAGTGGGCCGACGACGTCGTCGCGCACCTCGACGAGGTCGACCGTGACCTCGGGCGCGTCGGCGTTGACCGGCACGAGGTACTCGCCCAGGTTCGCCGCGGCCCAGCGGCCCGTGCGGGGGTCCGCGTGGTTGCCTTCCAGGAGAGCCTGGCCCAGGCCCCAGAGCATGCCGCCCATCAGCTGGCTGCGGGCCAGGAGCGGGTTGAGCACCCGTCCGGGCGCGAACGCGCCGCTCAGCCGGCGGACGCGGACGAGGCCGAACTCCGGGTCCACGGCGACCTCGGCGAACTGGGCGCCGAAGGTGAGCAGGCCGTGCGGCGTGTCCAGCGGCGGCGGACGCCACGTGCCCGTCGCCTCCGCGTCGGACAGGTGGTGGCGTTCGAGCAGCTCACGGTACGTGTCGGCGGCGCCGGGACGTTCGGCGGAGGACAGGCGCCCGGCGGCCACGGTCACCGACGCGGGGGCGACGCCGTGCAGCGGTGACGCCTCGTCACCCACCGCCAGCGCGACGAGCTGCTCGCGCAGCGCGGTGCCGGCGGCGTGGACGGCGGAGCCGACCATGCCCGCGCCGGTCGAGCCCACCGCCGCCGTGCTGTTGGGCAGATCGGTGTCGCCGGCCTGGACCTGCAGGTCGGCGAGGGTGACGCCGAGCGCGTCCGCTCCCACCTGGGTGGCGATGGTGAGCACGCCGGTGCCGATCTCCTGCGTCGAGGTCTGCACGACCGCGCTGCCGTCGGCGAAGAGACGGGCCCGGGCGCGCTGGGGCGGCATGAACAACGCCACCGGGTACGCCGCGGCCGCCATCCCGGTGCCGATCAGCCAGTCGCCGTCGGACCGCGTGCGGGGGGCCGGGTCACGCCCGGACCAGCCGAATCGTTCGGCGCCGAGGCGGAGGCACTCCTCCAGCCCGCCGCTGGACCACGGGTTGCCGTGCGGGTCGGTCCGCGCGTGGTTGAGCAGCCGCAGGTCGAGCGGGTCGATCCCGAGCCGGTAGGCCAGCTCGTCCATCGTCGCCTCAAGGGTGAAGACGCCGAGGGTCTCGCCGGGGCCCCGGGTGAAGGTCGGCGTCATGGTGTTGCCCCTGATGAGGCGGTGCACGCCGAGGTAGTCGCCGCACGCGTACAGCTGCGACGAGACGCCGGTCGCGGGCTCGGCCCAGTCGTCGAACGGCGAGGTGACCGACAGCTTCTCGTGCCGGATCGCGGTCAGCCAGCCGTCCCGGGTGGCGCCGAGCGCCATGCTCTTTCCTGCTCCTCGCGGTGCCCCGTCGAGGTGAACATCTGCGGCCGGGTGAGCATCAGCTTCACCGGCCGGCCGACGTGCCGCGCGGCCATGGCGGTGAGCGTCGTGTGCGGCCACACCATCGCCTTGGAGCCGAACGCGCCGCCGACGAAGGACGTGATGACCCGGACGCGGGAGACGGGCAGGCCGAGCAGGTGGGCCACGGTCTGCTGGGTGGCCCGCACGCCCATGGTCGACTCGTACAACGTCAGGTCGTCGCCGTCCCAGACGGCGACCGTCGACGGCGCCTCAAGGGCGTTGTGGTGGTTGGCCGCCATCCGGTAGCGGGCCTCCACCCGCACGTCGGCCCGGGCCAGGCCGGCTTCGGCGTCGCCGCGCTCCTCGCGCCCCGGCAGCAGCCCGCCGAACAGGCGCTCCCCCTCGTACGACCGGCCGCGCCCCTGCTCGATCGTGGCGGTCGCCTGGACGACGTCGTACGAGACGCGCACCAGCGAAGCCGCGTACCGTGCCTGCTCGTACGTCTCGGCGACGACCAGGGCCACCGGCTGTCCCGCGTAGTGCACGACGGTGTCCTGCATCGGGAAGAAGCTCTCGCCGGGCGCGGTCAGGCCCGCCAGCGACGGCAGCAGGCGCGGCGGCGCGGCGATCCTCGGCAGGTTCTCGTGGGTGAGCACGGCGAGGACGCCCTCGGCCGCGTGCGCCGCGCCGGTGTCCATCGCGGACACCCGGCCGGCGGCGACGGACGCGCCGACGATCGCGAGATGCGCCGCCCCCGGCGGCGAGATCTCCGCTGAATACCGCGCGGCGCCGGTCACCTTCGCCGGGCCGTCCACCCGCGTGACCGGCGTGCCGACCGTGGTCATGGCCGGACTCCCCTCAGGCTGTGAGTCAGGCCGCGCACCACCGCGCGGCGCGCGAGCTCGACCTTGAACGCGTTGTACCGGCGAGGCACGGCGGCGTCGAGTTCGAGCGCGGCGGCCCGCCGGAAGGCCGCCTCGTCCGCCGGGCCGCCGACGAGCGCCGCCTCCGCCCGCCTCGCCCGCCAGGGCTTCGTGCCGACCCCGCCCAGAGCGAGCCGGACGCCGGTGACGATCCCGTCCTCCGCCTCCACGGCCGCCGCGACCGAGACGAGGGCGAACTCGTACGACTGCCGGTCGCGGAACTTGAGGTAGACCGAGCCGCGGCCGAGCGGCTCGCCGGGAACGTCGATCCCGACGATCAGCTCGCCGTGCGCCAGCGGGTGCTCGACCTCGGGCGTGTCGCCGGGAAGAAGGAAGAGGTCGTCGGCCGCGATCGCCCGCTCGCCGCCGGGCCCCGCCGTCCGGATGACGGCGTCGAACGCCACCAGCGCGACGGCGACGTCCGACGGGTGGGTGGCGATGCAGCGCTCGCTGGTGCCGAGGATCGCGTGGCCCCGGTTCAGCCCGTCGAGCGCCGAGCAGCCCGTCCCCGGTTCGCGCTTGTTGCAGGGCGAGACGCCGTCGCGCAGGTAGGGGCAGCGGGTGCGCAGGTCCACCTCGTTGGTCCCGCCGGCCAGGAAGGCGCTCGCGGGACTCGCCGCCGCCAGGGCGATCGCGTCGCCGACGTCCCTGGCCCTGCTGTAGGTGAGCGGCCTCACGACGCGCCTCCCGCGCCGTCGCGGACCTGCCGGATGGCGGCGCGGATGTTCGGGTACGCCGCGCAACGGCAGAGGTTGCCGCTCATGAACTCGGCGATGTCCTCGTCGGTGACGGCGTTGCCCTCCTCGATGAGCTTGACCGCGGACATGATCTGTCCAGGGGTGCAGTAGCCGCACTGGAAGGCGTCGTTCTCGACGAAGGCCCGCTGCATCGGGTGCGGCCCGTCGTCGCCGGCGAGCCCCTCGATCGTGGTGATCTCGCGGCCCGCGACGGTGACGGCCAGCATGAGGCAGGCGAGCACCCGCCGGCCGTCGGACCACACGGTGCAGGCCCCGCAGGTGCCCTGGTCGCAGCCCTTCTTGGTGCCGGTCAGGCCGAGGTGCTCGCGCAGCGCGTCGAGCAGGCTCACGCGCGGCTCGACCTGGAGGACCCGGGGCCTGCCGTTGATCCTCAGCGACACCGGGACGCTCTCCGGCCCCTGGATGACGCGCGGGCGGCGATCGGTATCGGACATGGTCTTCCCTTCCCCTGGCCGCTGGCCTGTCCTTCCCTACCCGGCGAAGGTACGGAGGAGCTGAGGCGAGGGCTTGGGCCGGGTAAACCCGGGCGCCCCGCCCCGGCCTTCCCGTTTTCGGAAGCGGGGCGGGGGAAGCCTGACACCTACGTGGAAGAGGGGATTCACCATGCGTGGAGCAGTTCTGTACGCTCCGGGCGACGTCCGCGTCGAGGACCGTCCCGACCCGGTGATCGTCGAGCCCACCGACGCGGTCATCCGGCTCTCGGCGACCTGCGTCTGCGGATCCGATCTGTGGCCCTACCGGGGGGTCGAGAAGCTCGACGGGGCGGCTCCCATGGGGCACGAGTACGTCGGCGTCGTGGAGGAGGTCGGCAGCCAGGTCACCACCATCAGGCCGGGTCAGTTCGTGGTCGGCTCGTTCTGGGCCTCCGACAACACCTGCGAGATCTGCCGGGCGGGCTACCAGAGCGGCTGCGTCCACCGGGTGCTCATGGGCTCGATCGGCACGCAGTCCGAGCTGGCGCGGATACCGCTCGCCGACGGCACGCTCGTCGCGACCCCCGGCATGCCGGACGCCGATCTGGTGCCGAGCCTGCTGGCCGCCTCCGACGTGCTGGGCACCGGATGGTTCGGCGCCGTCGCCGCCGCGGCCGGGCCGGGCAAGACCGTCGTGGTCGTCGGTGACGGCGCCGTCGGACTGTGCGGGATCCTCGCGGCCGGGCAGCTCGGGGCCGAGCGGGTCATCGCGATGAGCCGGCACGCGCCCCGGCAGGAGCTGGCCCGCCGGTTCGGCGCCACGGACATCGTCACCGAACGCGGCGACGAAGGGGTGGCCCGGATCAAGGAGCTGACGGGCGGGCTCGGCGCGCACAGCGTCATCGAGGCGGTCGGCACCCAGGAGTCGATGACGCAGGCCATCCGCTCCACCCGCCCCGGCGGCCACGTCGGCTTCGTCGGCGTCTCCCACGACGTCGCGCTGCAGGGCGACGAGCTGTTCTTCTCGCTCGTGCACCTGCACGGTGGGCCGGCGCCGGTGCGGCAGTATCTTCCCGAGCTGATCGGGCTGATCTGCGACAGGAAGATCGATCCCGGCCAGGTCTTCGACCTGACCCTGCCACTGGACCAGGCCGCGGAGGGCTACCGGGCGATGGACGAGCGCCGCGCGATCAAGGCACTCCTCCTGCCCTGACTACAGGTTGGTGCGGGCGTCCAGGGCGAGCCCTTCGTCGATCGCCTCCGCCGGAACGTCCCTGAGGCCCAGGTGGTCCTTGGCGATCTGCCCGAGGGTGGGCAGGCTGTCGCGGGCCGGCCAGGTCTCGGGCTTCCACAGCGACGACCGCAGGAACGCCTTCGCGCAGTGCATGTAGAGCTCCTCGACGTCCACGAGCACCGCCAGCCGGGGCCGCCTGCCCCGGGCCACCAGGTCGTCGAAGAACGGCGCGTCCGCCACGAGGGTGGCGCGGCCGTTCACCCGCAGGGTCTCGTTCATCCCCGGCACGATGAACAGCAGCCCGACGTGGGGGTTGCGCAGCACGTTGCGGAAGCTGTCGACGCGGTGGTTGCCGGGCCGGTCGGCGAGCGCCAGGCGGTGGTCGTCGAGGACCAGCACCGACCCGGCCGGGTCGCCGCGCGGCGAGACGTCGCACGTCCCGTCGGGGTTCGAGGTCGCCAGCAGCACGAGCGGCGAGTGGGCGATGATCGCGCGGGCGTGCTCGTCGATCCGGCCGATGTCCTTGTCCCAGATGCCCTGCGACGGCTCCGGCACGATCTCCCGGAGCTCGGCCTCGGTCGTCACCGTACGGATCTCAGAAGCGTGATGCACCGCCTCAATATAGTGGTGGGCACGCAGCCCCCGGCCCGTACGTGAGCATCCCCGGGTGGATCACCCTCTGCGGATGCTTTACCGTGGAGGGCAACGAGGGGAGTACTTCCCAAGCGTCGAACCCGGTCAGTACGGACCTGTGGCGGGTCCCCGGGCGGCCGCCCGCGTCAAGCGGGTGAAGGAGACCTCGAACGGCTCAGCGTTCGAGGAGGATGCATGCCCGCCACGTCAGTCTTGGCTGCCGTCGAACTGCAGACGATCGCCTCACCCCAGCTGTGGGCGATCACCATCGCGGGGCTGGTCGCCCTGCTCGTACTCGACTTCGTCGTCACGCGGCGCCCGCACGAGGTGCGGATGCGCGAGGCGGCCGGCTGGTCGATCTTCTACCTGGCCCTTCCCGTGGTGTTCGGGTTCGGCCTGTGGGCGTGGGCCGGGTCCACCGTGGCAGTGGAGTTCTTCACCGGCTACGTCGTGGAGAAGTCGCTGTCGGTGGACAACCTGTTCGTGTTCATGCTGCTGCTGGGCGCCTTCGCGGTGCCCGCCGCGCTGGCCCAGCGTGTCCTGCTCTACGGGATCATCGGGGCGCTGGTGCTGCGGGCCGTCTTCATCGCGCTCGGAGCCGCCGCCCTGCAGAGCGGCACGTGGGCGTTCCTGCTGTTCGGCGCGATCCTCGTGCTGACGGCCGGGAAGGTCTTCAAGGACGCGGCGAGCGGCCGGGAGCAGGAGGTCGACATCTCCTCCATCCGCTCGATCCGGCTGCTGCGCCGGTTCGTGCCGGTGACCGACGACTACCGGGGCTCGCGGCTCGTCGTCAGGGAGGCCGGGCGGTACGCGCTGACCCCGCTGGCGCTGGCCATCGTGGCGGTCTTCGCCACGGACATCGTGTTCGCCGTCGACTCCGTGCCCGCCGTCTACGGCGTCACCGAGGACCCGTTCCTGGTGTTCGCCACCAACGCCTTCGCTCTGCTCGGCCTGCGGGCGCTCTACTTCGTGCTGCAGGGAGCCCTCAGCAAGCTCCGCTACCTCAACCACGGGCTCGCCCTCATCCTGGCGTTCATCGGCGTCAAGCTCGTCCTGCACTGGGCGCACGGCATCTGGCCGCAGGTCCCCGAGATCCCGACCCTCGCCTCGCTGGGCGTCATCGTCACGGTCCTGCTCACCGTCACGCTGACCAGCGTGCGCGCCAACCAGCGCGACGAGCGCCGCGCCGGAGAACGCCCGGACCGGTGACCCGGCATATGCCCAGGTCAGCAGGGTTGTCCGGTTTGTTGCCCCGGAGGCGGGGGTAGCCCGGCAACCGTGCCCGACGCCCGCGACCTCGACGTGCTCGTCCCGGCCAGGGACCGTCCCGTGCTGGTCACCCTGACCGGCCTGGCGGCGCGGCGCGTGACCGGCGCCCGCGTGGTGATCTCCGACCGGTCGCGGGCGCCCGTCGCGCACGACCCGCCGGCGGAGTCCGCGTACGAGGACGTGGTGGCGCGGTTGCGGGTGATGGAGCGGTACGGGGGAGCGGGCCGGGCCTGCCGTCTGGAGCAGCCGACGACCGTCCTGGAACAGCCGTGAGCACGGTCGCCGGGGTGCGGCGGATCGCGGTGCTGCGCGCCAACGCGCTCGGCGACTTCCTGCTGGCGCTGCCCGGCGTCGAGGCGATCAGGAACGCCTACCCGGACGCCGAGCTCACGCTGCTCGCCCTGCCGTGGCACGCGGACTTCCTGGCCGGGCGGCCGGGCCCGGTTGACGAGGTGATCGCGCTGCCGCCGATCACCGGGGTGTCCACCTCCGAGGACGGCCACCGGGCGCCTGCCGGGCTGTTGGAGCGGCTGCGGGAGTCGCGCTTCGACCTGGCGGTGCAGATCCACGGCGGCGGGCGCTACTCCAACCCGTTCGTGCGGGCGCTCGGCGCGGGGACGACGGCCGGGCTCCGCGCCCCGGACGCGCCGCCGCTGGACCGGTGGGTACGGTACATCCACTTCCAGCACGAGACGATGCGGTATCTGGAGGTCGCGGCACTGGTGGGCGGCCACACCAGCCTGACCGAGCCGCGCCTGACCGTGACGGCGCGCGACCGGGCGGAACTGGGCGAGCTGCCGGAAGGGCTGGTCGCGATACATCCGGGGGCCAACGACCCGCGGCGGCGGTGGCCGCCGGAGCGCTTCGCCGCGGTGGCGGACCGGCTGGGCCGGCCGGTCGTGGTCACCGGGTCGCGGGCGGAGCGCGACCTGGTGGCCAGGGTGGCCGGGGCGATGCGGCGGCCCCCGGCCGCGGTCGCCGGGGAGCTGAGCGTGGGCGGGCTGGCCGCGCTGTACGAGCGGTGCGATCTGCTGGTGGCCAACGACACCGGGCCGCGCCACCTGGCGGCCGCGGTGGGGACGGCGACGGTGGCGGTCTACTGGTGCGGCAACCTGATCAACGCCGGCCCGCTCTCCCGCCACCGCCACCGGCCGCTGGTGTCGTGGACGCCCGCCTGCCCGGTCTGCGGCGCGGGCGGGCTCGACCCGCACGCCGGGCGGTGCGGGCACGAGGTGTCATGGGTGACCGACGTGCCGGTGGACGCGGTCGCGGAGGAGGCCGGGGACCTGCTGAAGTGACCCTGCGGTCCGGCGGTCACCCGGCTCCGTGGGTGTGCAGGCGGTTCGTCAGCCAGTCCACCACCTTGGTCACGAAGCTGATCCGGTTGCCGATCCGCCGGATCTCGTGGCCCTCGTCCTCGAAGAAGAGGTGGTCGCACGGCACGCCGCGGGCCGTGGCCGCGTCGACGACCTGTTCGGCCTCGTACAGCGGCACGTTGGTGTCGTGCGCCCCGTGCACGACCAGCAGCGGGGCGGCCAGCCGGTCGAACGCGCGCAGCGGCGACAGGGCGCGCAGCAGGTCGCGGTCGGTCTCCGGGTGTCCGTACTCGCTGATCGCGGCCGCGGCGATCCACGGCTCGCTGCGGGCGTAGAACGTCTCGAAATCGGCGATGCCGCTCACGGTCACGCCCGCGCGGAAGAGCCCCGGATGGGTGACGAGCGCGGCCAGGGTCAGATAGCCGCCGTAGGACCAGCCCATGCAGGCGATCCGGTCCCGCGCGGCGGCGCCGGTGCGCACCAGCCCGGCCACGCAGTCGGCCACGTCGTCGACGGCGCGGAAGCGCAGCTCGCGGTCGTCCGCCTGCCGGAAGGCGCGCCCGTATCCGCCGGAGCCGCGCACGTTCGGGGCGAGCACGCCGATCCCGGCGGCCAGCAGGTTCTGGTAGAGGGGGTTGAACGTGGGACGCTCCTGGTCCTCGGGGCCGCCGTGCAGGAACACCAGGAACGGCGCCGGCCCCAGCACGTGCGGCGGCCGGTAGAGCCAGGCGGCCAGGACGAGGCCGTCGCGGGCGGGGAAGCGCACCAGCTCCGCACCCGCCGCCGTGGCCAGCCGGCCGGCGCCCGCGACCCGCCGGTAGCCGCCCCGGTCCAGGTCGCACAGCAGCACGTGCGAGGGGTCGCCGGGGCTCTCCGCGGCGAGGACGGCCAGGGTGCCGTCCCAGCTGATCCTGGCGGAGGTCACCACGTCGGCGGGCGGCGGCGGCAGCGGCCTGGGCTGCTCGGTCTCCAGCTCCAGCACGTCCAGCCCGGAGCGGCCGTGCTCGTTCCACACCAGCAGCGCGCGGCGCCCGTCCGCGCTCAGCGCGAACCGGTCCAGCTCGGCGTCCGGCCGCTCGGCCAGCACGACCGCGTCCGCGCCCTGCCGCACCGCCAGCAGCGCGGCCCGGTCGCGGCCGGCGTCGGAGACCACGTACGCGGTGCGGCCGTCGGGGGAGAGGGCGCCGGCGTCGGTGGATCCCGGCAGTCCGGGCAGCAGCGGCCGTTCCCCGCTCGGCAGGTGCGCGCCCAGCGCCTCGGCGACGAGGGTCGCCACGTACATGTGCCGCCGTCCGCGCGGGCCCCGCCGCAGCAGCATCGTGGCGTGGTCGCGGCTGATGGCGGCCGGCCACAGCAACCGGCCCGCGGCGATGACCTGGCGCCCGCCCGTGGCGGCGTCGGCCAGCACGGCGTGGGTGTGGCCGGCGGCCGACGTCTCGGCGACCAGCACCTCCTCGCCCCGCCCCGTCCAGCGGACCAGCGCGGCCGACCCTCCGGCGGGCGCGGAGAGCAGGCGCAGGTCGCCGCCGTGCGGCCGCACCGTCCAGACCTGGGTGTGCTCGCCGCCGCCCGGAGCCAGCAGCACGGCCAGCCGGGCGCCGGTCGGCGCCCAGCTCACGTCGACGGCGGGCTGCGGCCCGGTGTCGACGACCCACGCCTCGGCGTCCTCGCCGACCGGCTGGATCCACACCCGGGGAGAGCCGTCCCTGTCGCTGACGAAGGCGACGGCGCTGTCGTCCGGGGCGAGGGCGGGCGCCAGGCAGCTCCACGCGGTCAGGCTGGCGGCCGACGGCAGGTGCGACAGGCCGCCGATGATCTCCGGCGTCATCCGAGGTGGGCCTGCAGCCACAGTTCCAGCAGGCCGAGCTGCCACAGCGTGTTCACCCCTGTCGCCGCCCTGTCGCGGCCGGGGTCGGCGAGCAGCCGGTCGACGTAGTCCCGCCGGAACAGGCCGCGGTCGCGGGCGGCCCGGCTGGTGAGCGCGTCGCGGACGAGGTCGAGGAGCCGCCCTTCGACGTGCCGGATCGCCGGCACCGGGAAGTAGCCCTTGGGCCGGTCGACGACCTCGGCGGGCAGCATCCGGCGGGCGGCGTCCTTGAGCACGCCCTTGCCGCCGCCGGCCAGCTTGAGCTCGGCCGGGCAGGCCGCGGCCAGCTCGACCAGCTCGTGGTCGAGGAACGGCGTGCGCGCCTCCAGGCCGTGCGCCATCGTCATGTTGTCGAGCCGCTTGACCGGGTCGTCGACCATCATGGCGGTGGTCTCCAGGCGCAGCACGGCGTCCAGCGCGGTGTCCGCGCCCGGCCTGGCGAGGTGGGCGCGGACGAGGTCGCCGCTGACGTCGGAGTCCAGCAGGTGATCGGGCGCGAGGATACGCGCCATCGGCTCGCTCATCGCGTGCACCGCCTGCTCCACCCCCTGCGCCAGGCGGGAGTCCGGGACGCGGATGCGGTGGTGGTCGGTGCCGAAGCGCCGGGCCACCAGGTCGGAGTAGGCGAACTCGTCGCCCTGCTCGCCGCCGGCCGGCTCGAACCCGATGCTGAACGTGGCCGGCTCCCGCTGCCCCTGCTCGGCCAGCAGCGCCACGATCAGGCTGGAGTCGAGCCCGCCGGACAGCAGCACGCCCACCGGCACGTCGGCGACCATGCGCCTGCGCACCGCCGTGCGCAGCGCGTCGAGGACGGCCCTGCGCCACTCGCCGTCGTCCGCGGGCGCCGCCGGGCGCCGGTGGCGGGGCTCCCAGTAGCGGTGCTCGGTGCTCGTGCCGTCCGCCTCGATCACCCGTACGGTGGCCGCGGGCAGCTTGCGGACCCCGGCCAGGATGGTGCGCTCGCCCGGCACCAGCGAGTGGAAGGTCATGTAGTGGTGCAGCGCGACCGGGTCGATGCCGGTGTCCACCCCGCCGGCGGCCAGCAGGGCGGGCAGCGACGAGGCGAAGCGCAGCCGCCGGCCGTCCTCGGACAGATACAGGGGCTTGATGCCGAGCCGGTCGCGGCCCAGGGTGAGCCTGCCGCCGCCGCGTTCGGCGACCGCGAACGCGAACATGCCGGTGAAGCGGTCCACGCATCCGGCGCCCCACCGGTGGAACGCCTTCACCAGCACCTCGGTGTCGGAGCCGGACTGGAAGCGGTAGCCCGCGCGGCGCAGCTCGGCGCGCAGCTCCCGGTAGTTGTAGAGGCAGCCGTTGAACACCGCCGCGAGGCCCAGCTCGGCGTCGACCATGGGCTGGGCCGCCTTCTCCGACAGGTCGATGATCTTCAAGCGGCGGTGGCCGAGGGCGGTGGGCCCGTGCGACCACAGGCCGGAGCCGTCGGGCCCGCGGTCGCGCATGGCCTCGGTCATCCGGCCCACGGCGCCGAGGTCCGCCTCCGCGTCGTCGAAGCGGATCTCACCGCTCAGCCCGCACATCGCCTTTCCCTTTCAGGACGCCGCGGACCGGTACGGCGGGGAGTCGCCGAGGGGCCGGTTCCACTCGCAGGCCCGGGTCTCGGCCAGCAGCAGGTCCACGACGTCGGCCAGCCGCCCCCGGCGGGCGAACGCCTGGCGCTGGCGCGCCGCCGAGCTGCCCCGCGCCAGCGCCTCCCGGGTCAGCCCGGAGACGAGCTCCCAGTCCGCCGACTCTTCCAGTTGCGGCCGCAGGCCCTCGACCAGGCGCCGGATCACCATGGGCGCGGCCCGCGGCACGCCGCCCACCGGGTCGATGAGCTCGCCCTCCAGCCCGGACCGCGCCGCCTGCCACGTCGCCGCCCGCACCGCTTCCAGGTGCACCTCGCGCTCCACGCCCTGGCGCACCGCCTCCAGCTCCCTGGCCACCAGCGCCCGGAACAGCCCCGCGATCAGCACGATGTCCTCCAGCCGGGGGCAGGAGTCGCAGATCCGCAGCTCCACCGTGGGCACATGCTGCGACGGCCGGATGTCGTAGTAGATCATCCCGGGATCGCTGATCACCTCCGACCGGATGAGCTCCTTGATCATCTCCTGGTACTCGGCGGCGGAGTCGTACTTCGCGATGGGACCGGCGGTGGGCCAGCGCCGCCACACCAGGCTGCGGTAGCTGGCGTATCCGGTGTCGTCGCCGTCCCAGTAGGGGGAACTGGCCGACAGCGCCAGCAGCGGCGGCAGCCACGGCGTCAGCCGGTGCGCGACGGCGACGGCCAGGTCTGGATCGTCCACTTCCGCGTGTACGTGGGTGCCGCAGATCAGCTGCTCGCGGGTGAGCTGCTGGTAGTCGCTGAGCATCTGCTCGTAGCGGGGGTCCGGGGAGACCTTCAGCTCGTGCATGTCCACCAGCGGAGGGCTGCCCGCCGCGCTGATCCCCAGGCCCGCCTCGTCGGCCAGCCCGATCAGCCGCCCGCGCAGGTCGCCCAGGTCCCGCGCCAGGTCGTCCAGCCGCAGGAAGGGCGAGCTGTTGGACTCCACCATCGAACGCTGCAGCTCGTGGGTGAAACGATCGGGCGGCAACTGCTCCAGCAACAGATCGGCGTGCCCGGTCAGGCGCCGGGTGTCCAGGGAGACCACATGGAACTCCTCCTCGACCCCCACCCGGATCGATCCCGCGTCACCCGCCACCAGTACCTCCTTCGTGCCCGTATGACATGCCCCCTCCCCTGAAAAAGGCCTTCCTCACGTGGGATCGATCACTGTGCGCGGTCGCGGGGACGGCGCGTCCGGGCGGTGTTCCGCCGCGTCCTCCACCGACTTTGCCGGTCGTCGGCAACGTTCGCGCCGGGAGACTGCGGGCCGCCGTCGTTGTCCGCCGTCATGCCCGTACACCAGCCTTGATGTGAAAACCGTTTCCCATCTGGAGGGCCATGACCGACGCCGGACGCCGCCGTCTCTTCGGCCGCGGCTCGTGGGCGGAAGCCCGCCGCATCGCCGACATCCTGCGCAAGGAGACCATCGGAGGAGCTCTCCTGCTGGGCGGCGCGGCGCTGGCCCTGATATGGGCGAACTCGCCCTGGTCGGGGGTGTACGAGGCGATCCGCGGCTTCACCGTCGGCCCCGCCTCCCTGCATCTGCGCCTCGACCTGGCCACCTGGGCGGCCGACGGGCTGCTGGCCGTCTTCTTCTTCGTCGCCGGGCTCGAACTGAAACGGGAGTTCGTCGCGGGCGACCTGCGCCAGGTGAGGCGTGCCGCGGTGCCGGTCGCGGCGGCCTTCGGCGGGGTCGTCGTCCCCGCCGCGCTCTACCTGCTGGCCACCAGGAACGTCGACGGCGCCGCGGCCGGGTGGGCGATCCCCACGGCCACCGACATCGCCTTCGCGCTGGCGGTGCTCGCGGTCCTCGGCACGTTCCTGCCCCCGGCGCTGCGGACCTTCCTGCTCACCCTGGCCGTGGTCGACGACCTGATGGCCATCGTCATCATCGCCGTCTTCTACACCGGTGACCTGGCGCCGGTCCCGCTGCTCGCGGCCCTGGTCCCGCTGGCGGTCTTCGCGGTGCTGGTGCGGCGCGGGGTCCGCTCCTGGTGGCTGCTGCTGCCCCTGGCGTTCGCGGTCTGGGCGCTGGTGCACGCCTCCGGGGTCCACGCCACGGTCGCGGGCGTGCTCCTCGCCTTCGCCGTGCCCGTCGTCCACGGCGGAGGCCCGGGGCCGGCCGAGCACTTCGAGCACCGCTTCCGGCCGCTGTCGGCGGGGGTGGCGGTGCCGCTGTTCGCGTTCCTGTCGGCCGGTGTGCACCTCGGCGGGCTGAACGGCCTCGCGACCGCGCTCACCGACCCCGTCGCCGTGGGAGTCGTCGCCGGCCTCGTCGCCGGCAAGCCGATCGGGATCATGGCCGCCACCTGGCTGGTGGCCCGGTTCACCCGCGCCCAGCTCGACGAGGGGCTGAGCTGGCTCGACGTGCTGGGCCTGTCGATCCTGGCCGGGATCGGCTTCACGGTGTCGCTGCTCATCGGCGAGCTGGCCTTCGGGACCGGCGGCGACCACGTCAAGCTGGCGGTGCTGGCCGGCTCGGTCACCGCCGCCCTGCTGGCCGCGGTGATCCTGCGCCTGCGCAACCGGGCCTACCGGCGCATCCAGGAAGCCGACGACCGCGACGCCGCGCGCCAGGTTGGAACGCTACAGTGACGCTTGCCGGACCTCGGCAATCCAGAGCGCGGGCCTTCGGGGGAGAGCCGCACCGTGACCGTACCCGAATTCGACCTCGAGGAGATCGCCGCACGCGCGAGCGCCGACGCGGGCGGCGTGCCCGCCCGCTGGCTCGGCGAGTACCTGCCGCTGCTGGCCCAGGTGAGCAGGACCCAGGGGCATCTCGACAGCGCGGCGCTGGCGCGCATGCGCGAGTGCGGTGAGACGGCGGCACGCGACGGCATCCCGCTGCGCGCCGTCATCGACGTCCACCTGAGCGCCACCTGGCTGGCCTGGCCGACGCTGCCGGGGATCGTCGGCGCGCGGCGGGCGCAGGAGCTGCGGTCCGCGGGGGAGGCGATCTTCCGGGCCGCCGACCGGTCGGCCGGCGCGCTGGTCGAGGGGTACGAGGAAGCCCAGCGGCTGGAGATCCGCCGGGAGGAGGCCGTACGCCGGGAGTTCGTCGACGACCTGCTCCAGGGGCGCGGGGACCTCGGCACGGTGGTCGAACGCGCGGGGCGGTTCGGGCTGCGCCTGGCGGCCGCCCACCTCGTCTGCGTCGCCGAGGCCGGCCGCCCCTTCCACGACGGCGGCCCCGTCGCCCGCCACGTCGAGGCCGCGATGGACGTACGGGACGTGCTGATCGCGACCAAGGACGGCCTGCTGGTGTGCGTGGCCCCCGGTCACGCGGACGGCGTGAGCGAGGCGTTCGCCGCGCGCGTGCGCCAGGCGCTGGGCGGGGAGGAGTCGCTGCGCGTCGGGGTCGGCCGCGCGCACGAGGGGCCCGGCGGGGTGGTGCGCTCCTTCGAGGAGGCGCGCAGCGTGGTGGAGTTCGGCCGCCTCCTGGAGCTGGAGCAGGAGGTGCTGTACGCGTCCGAGCTGCTCGTCCTTCAGGTGCTGCTGCGGGACAGGGCGGCGATCGCCGAGCTGGTCGAGGCCGTGCTCGGCCCGTTGCGGGCAGCCAGAGGCGGTCCCGCCACCCTGCTGGAGACGCTGTTCGCCTACTTCGCCAGCGGCGCCGTCGCCACCGCGACGGCGAGCCGCCTGCACGTGGGCGTCCGCACGGTGACCTACCGCCTCGGCCGGATCCAGCGGCTCACCGGCTACGACCTCGGCAACCCCATCCAGCGGCACGCCCTGGAGACGGCCACCCTGGGCGCCCGCCTCCTGGGCTGGCCCGGCGCGCAGTCCTCTCCTGGAACGTAGCCTGGGAGGGTGATCCTCGAATTCTTTCTCGGGTTACTGGGCGGCATCTTGGGCAGCCCTCCACATCGGTGGACGATGCCACGCGCGAGGTCGAACGCCGACGGGTCGGTGACCGTTCCCGGCGCCGTCCACGGCTTCACCTCGATCGACAGTGAGAACGGCTGGATCGGCGGCTGGCTGACGATCTCGGACCAGCAGGTGGTCCGCACCATCGGCAGGAACGCCAAGGTGCTCCGCAGGAGCATCCCGCGTAACGGGGCCACCGTCGACATCCGGACGAGACCGGCGCGCGATACGTGACCATCGCCCTCACCAGGGCCGACGGCCGGGACGCCAAGACCGGTTCTACGACCAGGCGCTCGCCCGGTTCGGGTGAGCCGGTGCCGCGCGGCCGGGTTCTGTGTGGCGCACGGTCTCCGGCGACGCTGTTAGCGTTATCACTGCGTGTCCGCACGAAAGTACGCCGACCGCCACCGCCAGTCAAGGGCGTTGACCGTTGTCATGATTCGTGTCTATATTCCCCTCGACCCCTGGCGCACGGTCTCCTCCACCCCCCACCAGGAGAGGACCCATCGTGCGCCCAGCCATCACCGTCATGGCGGCCGTCGTCACCCTGCTGCTCAACACCACTCCCGCGCTGGCCTACCCGCCGCCCGGCCAGGTCGCCGGTGACACGGTCGTGCACGACCCGACGATGATCCGCACCCCGTTCGGTTACGTCCTGTACTCCACCCACGGCCACCTGGAGGCCCGCACCTCCGCCGACGGGGTCACGTTCACCCGCGCCGGCGACGCGTTCGACACGCCGCCCGCCTGGTGGAGCACGTACTCGGCCGAGAACGACCCCTGGGCCCCCGACATCTCCCACGAACGCGGGAAATACCTGATGTACTACGCCGTCTCCAGCTTCGGCAGCAACCACTCGGCCATCGGCCTGGCCACCAGCCGCACCGGCCGCCCGGGAAGCTGGACCGACCGCGGCATCGTGTACGCCACCGAGCTCGGCATGGACCACAACGCCATCGACCCCAACCTGCTGGTCGACCGCGAGGGCCGCTGGTGGCTGAGCTTCGGCTCGTACTGGACCGGCATCCGCATGATCCGCCTCGACCCCCGTACCGGACTGCGGCACGAGAAGGACCGCACCCTGTACCACCTCGCCACCCGCCCCGACGCGCCGTACGCGGTCGAGGCGCCGGACATCGTCGAGCGCGGCGGCTACTACTACCTGTTCGCCTCCTACGACCGCTGCTGCGCGGGCCTGGACAGCACGTACAAGATCAAGGTCGGCCGCTCGACCAGCCCGACAGGCCCGTACACCGGCCGCGACGGGCAGCCGATGATGACCGGCGGCGGCACCCTGCTCCTGGAGACCCACGGCCGCTTCGTCGGCCCCGGCGGCCAGAGCGTCATGCGCGACCGCGGCCGCGACGTGCTCGTCTACCACTACTACGACGGCGACGACGGCGGCACACCCAAGCTCGGGCTCAACCGGCTCGCCTGGGACGCCGACGGCTGGCCGCACGTGAGCTGACGATTTACCGCCGGCATACCGGTGGTCACTAGGCTGACGCCCTCCATCGTCTGATCTTGAAGGACCCCCGTGACCCGTCTGGCGCTCGCGACCCTCGCCGCCCTCCTGCCGGCGCTCATCCCCGGCGTCGTCCACGCCGACGTCCCCGGTGTGCGGGGGACGGAAGGCAACCTCATCAGGGAGGAGGCGCCACGGGACGACGGGATCAGGCACATGGACACCAAGGCGATGATCGCGGCCCTGAAGGCCCTCAACGCGAACACGTACGTCTATCCGATGGCCGGTGACAACGTGCACTGGGAGGACCTGCGCGAGGAGTTCCTGCCGGCCGCCGCCGACGCCGGGATCAAGGTGTGGGTGATGGTGTACTCGCCGAGCCAGCAGGGCTGCTGCGTCTCCCGTCCGTTCAAGCACGACTACGTGGCCTGGTCCCGCGAGCTCGCCACCCTCTCCAAGACTCACCCGAACCTGGTCGGCTGGACCGTGGACGACTACGCCTACGACATCGGGAAGACCTTCACCCCCGCGTACGTCCGCCAGATGAGGGACGCCGCCAAGGCGGTCAACCCGGCGTTCACCTTCAACCCGACCGTCTACTACAAGCAGTTCACCGACGACTTCATCGCCCAGCAGATCCCGCTCCTGGACGGCGTGATCTTCCCGTTCAGGGACTCGCCGCACCGCGACACCTCCTGGTCGTGGAGCCTGTCCTACCAGGTCAAGCAGCTCGCCCAGCGCCTTCCCGGCACCGACGTCTACGTGATGCCGTACGCGCACCCGCTGAGCCACGCCGCGCAGAAGCCCACGGTGTCCTACGTCGAGACGATCACGAAGCAGGCGCTCGACCTCGTCCGCGCGGGAGAGGCCGCGGGCGTCATCCAGTACAAGCTCCCGCTCATGCCCCGCGACGCCAACTGGACGCGCCCCGCGACCGACGACCTCTCCCGCACCGGCGACGGACGGTTGAGCTTCGTCGTCGAGTCCGGCACTCCGACCAAGGCCGGGATGTGGTGCGGCGCCGAGCGCACGGTCCAGCTGACGCCCGGGGCGACCAAGCGCACGGTCACCTTCTACCACCGGGACGGCCGCGGCTCCGAGAGCCCGGCCGGCCACCACAAGAAGCAGCTTCTCGTGGACGGGAAACTGGTGTGGCAGCGGGACGTCACCGCCGACGCCAAGGACACGTGGACCAAGGCCACGATCGACCTGACGGACCAGCTGGCCGGGCGGACGAGCGCGAAGCTCCAGTGGCGGCTGTTCGAGCTCAAGGGCGTGACGAACTACTTCGTCGACGTGAGTGTGGACGACATCGCGCTGACCGGCATCCAGCTGAGCGATCCCGGCGTCGAGAACGCCGCCACCTGGACGTCCGGCCTGTCACGTAACGGCGGCCCCGTCTACTGCTCCGCCCAGGTCTACCACCGGGACTACGGCGCCGACCTGCGCGAGCGCCTCGCCGGGCTGTACGGCCGCTAGGCTCCGCCCGGGACGCGGAGATCGTTCAGCGCTAGGTTGGCCTCATGGCCATGTCTGCGATCGCGTACCCGTCGTGACGTCCTTCGGCGAGGCCGCCCTGCTGCGGGCCTGCCGGGCCGGCCAGGTCGTGCGGGCGTCACGCGGGGAAGAGCTCGTCGTCGACGCCGATCTCGTGCGCAAGGTGTGCCGGCGGGACCCGGCGGAGATCGACCCCCGCGGCCTGGTGATCGAGGGGGCCAGGATCACGGGCGGGCTCGACCTGACGGGGATGGCGGTCACCTTCCCGCTCCGTTTCGTCGGGTGCGTGTTCGACGAGCCCCTCGACCTGGACGGCGCCGACCTCCACCTGCTGGCGCTCGACGGCTGCGCGGTCCCCGGCCTGCTGGCCAACGGCCTGCGCGTACGGCGGGACCTGGATCTGTCCAGGTCACGCATCACCGGCGACCTCCGGACTCCCGCCAGCACCTCGTCCACCGCGGCCGTCTGGCTGTGCGAGTCGGAGATCGGCGGGCGCCTGCTCTGCCTGGACACGCTCATCGAGTCCGAGGGCCGGGCGATCCAGGCGGATCGCATCAGGGTCGGCGGGACGATCCGGCTGCTGCACCGGTTCGAGGCACGCGGCGCGCTGCGGCTGATCGGCGCGCGGGTCGAGGGGTCGCTGGACCTGACCGGCGCCAGCCTCACCCGCCCGCAGCAGGACCTGGCGCTGGACCTGGGGGACGCCGAGATCGGCGGCAGCGTGTTCCTCATCGACGACCAGACCGGCAGGCGCCCGCTGGTCCGCGGCCGGATCGACCTCGGCAACACCCGCATTTCCGGACATGTCCTGATCCGTAATGCCACCATCGACCCCACAGGCCCGGTGACCGGCGTCAACTACACCAGCGGCCGCAGCACCGGCACCGCCATCAGCGCCCCCGGACTCGTCGTCGGCGGACCCCTCGGCATCGAGGGCGAGTGCAGGATCAGCGGCGGCGTGGACCTGAGCATGGGATCCTTCAGCACCATCCAGATCAGCCGCGAGAGCGTCTTCACCGTCCCCGGCGGCCGCGCCCTCGACCTGACCAACGCCGAGCTGCGGTCGAGACTCCTCATCGAGGAGGGCGCGACCGTCGAGGGCACGCTCCGCCTGGCCGGCGCCCACATCCGGGGCGACCTCACGTTGCGGGGCACCCGCTGGAGCCACCCGGAGGAGACCTCCGTCATCTCCGCCCAGGGCGCCGTGATCGACGGCATGGTCAACATGCGGGAGGTGAAGACCGAGGGAGGCCGGCTCGGCTTCCGCGCCGCGACGGTCGGCGGCGTGGTCAACGTCCGCAACGCCCGCTTACACAACCCCGGCGGCCAGGCGCTCTCCCTCGAACAGGCCCTCATCCGGGGCCCGATCCTGCTCAGCGCCGGCTTCACCGCGGACGGCGAGGTCGTGCTCAACCGGTGCGCCGCGGAAGGCCGGCTCGACTGCGACGACGGCACCTTCACCGCCGGCATCAAGGCCGTGTCGGCCACCACGCGTGAGGGCATGCGCCTGCGCTGGGCCGAAGTGCCGCCGCACGTCGACCTGACCGGCGCGGCCACCACGGTCCTCGCCGACGACGTGACCCGCTGGCCGTCCGACACGGCGATCTCCGGCTTCGTCTACGACCGCTTCGACGACGCCTGGGACTGGCGGCAGCGCCGCGACTGGCTCCGGTCCATGACCTCGTACGACGCGAGCCCGTACGAGCAGGCGGCCCGGGTCTTCCGCCAGCACGGCCGCCCGGTCGAAGCCGAGCACCTGCTCATGGAACTGCGCCGCCGGGCGCCCCGGCGCGGCTGGATCAGGGACACCATCGACGCCCTTTACGGCCTCACCGTCGGCTACGGCTACCGCCCCGGACGCGTGCTCTGGCTGCTCGGCGCCCTGCTCGTCCTCGTCTACGCCATGCTGCTCACCCCGGCCGTGCAGGAGACCCTGCGCGCCACCGACCCGCGCGGCAACGTGTACGCGGCGGACGGCCGCCTGGTCACCGTCGAGGCGGCGACCCCGGAGGACGACAGCACCGTCACCGTGTCCCGCCGGGATCCCCGGCCCGGTCCGTGCGGCGACGGCCAGGTGCGCTGCTTCGACCCGCTCTTCTACACCGTCGACACCGTCGTCCCGCTCCTGTCCCTGGGCCAGCGGGCGACGTGGTACCCGGAGACGCGCACCGGCGGCGGCTCACTGGTGTCGGGGCTGCTCAACGTCGCCGGCCTGCTGGGATGGCTGCTGTCCACGGTGGTCGTGCTCTCCTTCGCCAGGCTGGCCAGGCCGGCGTGACGATCGACACAACCGGTGCCGTGGGCGGGAGCCCCGCCCACGGCGCCGGAGCTGTCACTCAGGCCAGGGCCCGCTTGAGCGCATCGATGCGCCGGGCCCAGATCCGCAGGGAGAGCGGGGCCTCGGCGGCGAACGTCTCGGAGGCGTGGTAGCTGCCCGGGTTGACGTGCAGTTCGGTCGGGACGCCCGCCTGCATGAGTCGCTGCGCGAAGGCGATGTCCTCGTCCCGGAACAGGTCGACGGTGCCGACGTCGATGAAGGCCGGCGGCAGGCCGGCCAGGTCCTCGGCGCGTGTCGGGGCGGCGTATTGGTCGGCGTCCTTGCCGCCGAGGTACCAGGCCCAGGCCTCGATGTTGCCCGCCCGGTCCCAGATGCCGATGTCGGTGATCTCGTGGCTGGACGGCGTCTCGTTCCGGTCGTCGATCATCGGGTAGATCGGCATCATGAACGTGATCGCGGGTCCGCCGCGGTCGCGTGCCAGCAGCGCCGTGCCGATGGTCAGCCCGCCGCCGGCGCTGGCGCCGTAGATCGCCAGGCGTTCCGGGTCGATGCCCAGGTCGGCGGCGTTCTTCGCGGTCCACGCCAGGCCGGCGTAGCAGTCCTCGACCGGGGCGGGATGGGGGTGCTCGGGGGCGAGGCGGTACTCGACGGAGACCACGACGGCGCCGACCTGGTCGCAGATCATCGTGGCGGTGGCGTCCTCTCCGGCGATGTCGCCGAGGATCATGCCGCCGCCATGGATGTAGTAGATGCCGGGCAGGGTGCCGGACGCGTTGACCGGCCGGTAGATCCGCACGGAGATGTCGGGTTCCCCGTCGGGGCCGGGGACGGTCCGGTCCTCCTTGGTGACGTTCGGGTTGTCCGGCACCTCGATCGCGCTCATCATGCCCTGGACGGCGGCTCGGCGCTGGACGATGTCGGGGATGGCGTTGAAGCCGCCGGGCATCATGCCGAGCAGCGCGTCCAGGGGGATGCGGCTTTCCGGGTCTATCAGGTCACGACGGGACATCGAGCCCTCCATGGGGGTCATGAATCCGGTGGTCTGGAGTGGGTGTTCTGAGGGTCCCGGCGGGCTCAGACGGAGAGCGCGAAGCCCTTGTAGCCCTGGGCGGCGATCTCGTCACACGTCTTGCGGTACTCGCCGACACCGCCGGCGTAGGGCATGAAGACCTGCGGCTTGCCGGGCACGTTGGCCCCCATGTACCAGGAGTTCGCCTTGGGGTAGAGAGTGGCGTCGGCGATCAGGTTGACGTGGTCCACCCAGGCGTCCTCGGCTTCCTGGGTGGGCTCGATCGTGGTGAGGCCCTGGTGGTCGAGATACGCGATCGCGTCGGTCACCCAGTCGACGTGCTGCTCGATCGAGACGACCATGTTCGAGAGCACCGACGGGCTGCCCGGACCGGTGATCATGAACAGGTTCGGGTAGCCCGCTGAGCTGATCCCCAGGTACGTGCGAGGGCCGGCGCTCCAGGCCTCGTCGAGCGGCGCCCCGCCCCTGCCCCGGATGTCGACGCTCGTCAGCGCGCCCGTCATCGCGTCGAACCCTGTCGCGTAGACGATCACGTCGAACTCGTACGCCTGGTCCGAGGTGCGGATGCCGCGCTCGGTGATCTCCACGATGGGGGTGCGCCGCAGGTTGACCAGGTGCACGTTCTCCCGGTTGTACGTCTCGTAGTAGCCGGTGTCCAGACAGGGGCGCTTGGTCCCGACGGGATATTCGGGACACAGGTCCGCAGCGGTCCGCGGGTCCTCGACGATCTGGTGGATCTTGCGGTGGATGAACCGCTTGGCCGTGTCGTTGGCCGCCTGGTCGATGCTGAGATCGGCGTACGCGGTCAGCAGGTTGACCAGGCTGCCGCTCTCCCAGGCCCGCTCGAAGGTGGCGTCGCGCTCCTCGTCGGAGACCTCCAGGGCGGACTTCGTCGGGATCGGCGTGGGGACACCGAACCCCGACTCCTTCTGGGCCTGGCGGAACGTCCGGTAGTTCGCCTTCATGGCGGCGATCTCGTCCGGGCGCAGGCTGCGGTTGCGCGCCGGGAGACTGTAGGCGGGGGTGCGCTGGAAGACGGTGAGCTGCGCGGCCTGCTCGGCGATCACGGGGATCGACTGCACGCCGGAGGACCCCGTACCGATGATCCCGACCCGCAGCCCGGTGAAGTCCACGCCCTCGTGCGGCCAGTGCGCGGTGTGGTAGGTGGCGCCCGCGAAGCGGTCGAGCCCGGGGATCTCCGGCAGCTTCGAGGCCGACAGGCAGCCGGTGGCCATGACGAGGAAGCGGGCGGTGACGGCGTCCCCGTGCTCGGTGCGCACCCGCCAGGTCCGGCCCTGCTCGTCGTACGCGGCGGCGTTCACGCGTGTCCGGAAGAAGATGTCCCGGCGCAGGTCGAACCGGTCGGCGACGTGCCGCGCGTACCGCAGGATCTCCGGCTGGGTGGGGTAGCGCTCCTGCCACTCGTACTCCTGCTCGAGGTCCTCCGAGAACGAGTACGAGTACGCCAGGCTCTCCACGTCCACCCGGGCACCGGGATAGCGGTTCCAGTACCAGGTGCCGCCGACGTCGGTGCCCGCTTCGAAGGCGACCGCGGACAGGTTCATCTCCCGGAGCTTGTGCAGCAGGTACATGCCCGAGAAGCCCGCGCCCACGACGACGACGTCGACGGAGGAGGGCACGGCGCGCGAGGCGGGCTGAGAGTCAGAGGGGGGTGCGGACATGCGTCCTCCTGGGGGTGGTGGAAGTGATGCCTCGACAGGTGCCGGGCGGATGCCGTGTGTCCACGGGCGCCGCCCGGCCATGAGGGTGCTCGTCATCGCCCCGCGGTCACGGAGTGATGAGCTCAGGAGGGTGGATCCGGGGGGAGGAGGCGGCGGGCCCTGGTGTGGCGCGGCCGCTTCGGTGAACCAGCTGGCCCCTGTTCGCGCGGCCCGCCGTGCCGCGAGCGGGGAGGACCCTGCACTTTCGTGATCAGGGGTTGAACATCACGCATGTCATCTGGAAGTAGCTCGAATGTAAAATGCATTCTGCATTCCGTCAACAGTCTCCGGATCCGCGAGGTGAGAGCCCGTCCCGACGGGCAACCCGCCGGTGGGGGCCGGACCGGACTGGTCAGGAACTCGTAGGATGGCCGCGTCAGATCCCTCCGAGCGAGAGCGCCGCCATGTCCTTTGCGGTACCGCTGACGCGGAAAGAAGCGGTCCTGCGTCAACTGCGAGACGAGATCATCACCGGACGGTTGAAGCCGGGCGCGGCGATCAAGGACGCGGAGATCGCGGCCCGGCTCGGCGTGAGCATCACCCCGGTACGGGAGGCGGTCACCCAACTCGCCGCCGAAGGTCTGATCGACATCTCGCCGAACCGGACACGGCAGGTCACCCAGGTGACCCAGAAGAGCGCGCTCGAGCTCATCGACGTGATGATGGTGCTGGCCTGCGCGGGTTTCGAGTGGGGCGTCGACAACCTCACCGACGAGCACCTCGCCGCCCTGCGCGGCAAGCTCGACGACTTCGCCGAGGGACTGCGCCACGGCAACGCGACGGTCGCCGCCGCCGCGGGAGCCGACTTCAGCACGGTGGTCATCCTGGCGAGCGGCAACCGCGAGCTACAGACCCATGTCGACCTGGTCGTCACGCGCACCCTGCGGGTGCTCGCCCTCACCGCCGAGAGCGAGGTGTGGAACGTGTGGCTGGACGGCTACCGCGAGGTCCTCGAACTCCTCGAACGCGGCGACCGCTCCGGGGCCGCCGGACGCTACCGGCAGATCTACCGTGACTACCGCCGGCGGGTGGAGGCCATGCTGTTCGACGAGGATCACTGACGCTTCGCCGGCGCGGCGATCGCCTGCCTGACGGCGCCGAGCAGGCTCGACGCCCGCGTGTCAGGCACCCCCTCCCGGACGCGGTTCATCACGTACCCGAACGCTAGCCCGCTCTCCGGGTCGGCGAAGCCGATCGAGCCGCCCATGCCGCCGAAGCCGAACGCGGCAGGGGAGTACCAGTACGCGTCCGGGGTGGGCAGGCCGAAGCCCGTGCCGATGCGGACGGGCACGCGCAGGACGCGGTCGACGCCGGCGACCTGTTCCGCGGTCGCGGCGGCGAGGGTGGCGGGGGCGAGGACGCGGTGCCCGTCCACGTCGCCGATGAGGGCGGCGTAGAAGCGGGCCAGGGCGCGGGCGGTGCAGATGCCGTTGGTGGCGGGGATCTCGGCGGCCTGCTCCGCCGGGTCGTTGTGGTCCAGCGAGGGCTGGACGAGGGTCATCGCGCGTACGGTCAGCGACTCGGGATCGGCGTAGGCGGCCATCACCTCGCGCATGGGCTCCGGGATGGAGTCCAGGTCGATCGCGGCGGGGTCGAAGCCGCCCGGATCGGTGAGGATGCGGCTGACCCGGTGGTGCTCGGACGGCGGCAGGCCGATCCACAGGTCCAGGCCGAGCGGCGCGGCGATCTCCTCGGCGAGGAACGCGCCGACGCTCCGGCCGCTCACCCTGCGGACGACCTCGCCGACGAGCCATCCGTACGTGAGCGCGTGGTATCCGTGCCCGGTGCCCGGCTCCCAGTACGGCCGCTGGGCGGCCAGCGCCTTCACCACGGGTTCCCAGGCGATCACCTCGGCCGGGGTGACCGGCTGGTCGAGAGCGGGCAGACCGGCCTGGTGGGTGAGCAGCCACCGGACCGGGACGCGCTCCTTGCCGCCCGCCGCGAACTCGGGCCAGTAACGGGCCACGGGCGCGTCGAGGTCGAGCTCGCCCCGCTGGGCCAGCAGGAGCGCGCAGGTCGCCGTGACCGCCTTGGTGGTGGAGTAGACGACCTGCAGGGTGTCGCGCTCCCACCGGCGGCCGGTCCCGGGGTCGGCCATCCCGCCCCACAGATCGACGACCTGGCGTCCGTGCAGATACACGCTGACCGCCGCGCCGACCTCCTGCCCGGAGGCCAGGTTGGCCGCGAACGCGTCACGTACCGCTTCGAACCCCGGTGCGGTCAGCCCACTGATTTCGGGCATGCGTCATCCCTTTCCAGTCCGTGGAAGAAGGTCAGCGGCGGAATTTCTCGACGAGCCAGGCGCACAGCTCAGGCTCGGTCATCTCCGGGAACTCCGCCGCGAACGTGGCCAGTGCGCGGCGCGCCTCGTCGCGGTCCAGGCCGCAGGCCATCGCCGCCTTGAGATACTCCTGACGTGCGGCGGTGGGACGCCCGCCACCGGACCCGCGCCCCGGCAGCCCCGCACGCCATCGGCGGATCTCCTCCAGCCGATCGGCCCGCCAGCCCGGCGTCTCGTCGACTTCGACGTCCGGCTCGGGGAACGCGTGCTCGGAGCCCGCCGGATAACGCGTGCGCCACTTGTGCACGGCGTGCCGGCTCACTCCCAGGGCCTCGGCGACGCCGAGGACACCGAGGTAGCGCTCGGTCATGGGCGCACCAGCTCGTCCCTTCCGGCCTCCTTCGCGGATCTCCAGTATTACCACGTCCGGCACCCCGCCCTTCGAGGCGCCGGAAACATTGTCTCTCTAGGAGACGACGTTGGCAACCGTCGTGCACATGCCGAGGGGCCGCCCGTTCTCCCTTCGGAGACGGACGGCCCCTTCCGCGCGGTCGTCAGCAGATGTCCGCGCCGTCGAAGTTGCGCGGGCCCCGCGCGACCTTGGAGGAGATGGTCCGGCCCGGATCGACGGTGGAGCAGTCGCCGTCGGTGCCGCGCGCCCACTTGATCTTCAGTCGTAGTCGGTAGCGGCAGTCGTTGCGGGCGTAACCCGTCTTGGTGACGATGCCCTTGGTCTGCCAGACGGCGACGCACGAGGGCGCGTTGCCCGCCGGAACCGCGGCCACGGCGGGCGTCGCGAGGGTGAGGAGGCATCCGGCGGCGGTGCAGGCGAGGAAGGTGCTCTTGAGGAGGCGCACGGGGTCCCTTTCGGATTGGTGAGATGGAACCCTTCGATTTGTAGTTGACTGATTACTTTAAGTCAACATGTGAATCATGATCTGGAGGCCACCCGTGCATGACGCCGCCGCGCGGCTTCCGTACCGGCGGCGGCGCCGCGGGCGATTCGTCAGGCGAGGGCCCTGCGGAGGGCGTCGATCCGCTGGTCCCAGATGCGCCGGGAGAGCGCGGCGTCCGGGGCGAAGTTCTCCGAGGCGTGGTAGCTGCCCGGGTTCACGTGCAGTTCGGTCGGGACGCCCGCCTGCATGAGGCGCTGCGCGAAGGCGATGTCCTCGTCCCTGAACAGGTCGACGGTGCCGACGTCGATGTAGGCCGGGGGCAGACCGGTCAGGTCCTCGGCGCGGGCCGGGGCGGCGTACTGGTCGGCGTCCTTGCCGCCCAGGTACCAGGCCCAGGCCTCGATGTTGCCCGCCCGGTCCCACAGGCCGACGTCGGTGATCTCCTGGCTGGACGGCGTCTCGTTCCGGTCGTCGATCATCGGGTAGATCGGCATCATGAAGGAGATCGCCGGCCCGCCGCGGTCGCGTGCCAGCAGCGCCGTGCCGATGGCCAGCCCTCCACCGGCGCTGCCGCCGTAGATCGCCAGCCGTTCCGGGTCGATGCCCAGGTCGGCGGCGTTCTTCACGGTCCACGACAGGCCGGCGTAGCAGTCCTCGACCGGGGCGGGATGGGGGTGCTCGGGGGCGAGGCGGTACTCGACGGAGACCACGACGGCGCCGACCCGGTCACAGATCATCGTGGCGGTGGCGTCCTCTCCGGCGATGTCGCCGAGGATCATGCCGCCACCATGGATGTAGTAGACGCCGGGCAGCTGCCCCGCCGCGTCGGCCGGGCGGTAGATCCGCACGGCGATGTCAGGCTCGCCGTCGGGGCCGGGGATGGTCCGGTCCTCCTTGACGACGTTCGGGTTGTCGGGCACCTCCATGGCGCCCAGCAGGCCTGAGACGACGGCCCGGCGCTGGACGATGTCGGGGATGGTGTTGAAGCCGCCGGGCAGCATGTCGAGCAGCGCGTCCAGCGGGCCACGGCTCTCGGGGTCTATCAGGTCGCGGGGGGTCATCACGGCCTCCAGGGTTCCGATGGTGGATTCAGCGTGCTGGCATGGAGGCCGCAGTTCAAGAGGGCGGCCGTCGTCAGGGAACGGCCCCGGCGTGCGCGGTCAGGAAGTCGCGGACGAGCCGGTCGTACCTCGGCCGGTCGACGTTCCACGCCTCAGTGTGGTCACCGCCGGGGAACTCCTCGTACCGGATGTCCCAGCCCAGACGCGGCCCGGCGGCGGCGAGCTCCCGGGAGGAGCCCACCGGGACCTCGGTGTCGTCGTCCGTGTGGATCAGCAGGAGCGGAGGCCTGACGGCGGGCGGATGACGGATCAGGTGAAGGGCGTCCTGGTCGACGCCGATCCGCCATTCCACCACCCGGCTGGAGAGCCATCCGGCGAAGGCGGGCATGCCGAACCGGGCGGCGTTCCACTCGCTCACGCGCTCCAGATCGTACGGGGGCGCGTCCATGATGACCGCGGAGACGAGGTCCGCCAGCGGCGATCGCGCCAGGAACTGGCCGGCCACGACGCCTCCCATGGACGTGCCGTAGAGGACGACGCGCCGCGCCCCCAGGCCCCGCGCCGTGCGGACGGCCGCCTCCAGGTCCCGCCACTCCGTGTCGCCCAGATGGATCAGCCCGTCTGGGGAGGCCGGGGCGCCCTCGTCGTTGCGGTAGGTGATGGCCAGGAACGGCATGCCGAGCCGGTGCACGACGGGAAGCACCTTCTGGACGGCCTTGCGCCTGGCGTTCTGGCCGTGGACGGCGACGAACCAGGTGGTGCCGTCGCCGGGGACGTGCCAGGCGGGCGCCGGACCGAGCTCGGTCGGCACCGTGATCTCGGAGTAGTCCAGGCCCCACGCCACCTCCGGATCCCCGGGAGGGGCCACGTTGAGGCTGCCGGAGGTGCCGATGGACGGGACCGCGCCGTCCAGCACCGCGCGGGTCACCTTGCCGCCGCCCCGTGACGTCACCTCGCCGAGCATGGTGCCGGCGCCGCTCCATTCCAGCCAGTACGTGCCGGGCTTGCGCGTCGCCGGCGTGTCGGTCAGGGTCACGGTACGGTCGCCGGAGGCCAGCACCATGACGTCTCCCGCCCCCCAGCGCCGCACCTTGATCGCCTGGTCGCTCCCGAACCAGGCGCCGTAACCCAGCCCGGCGACCAGGACCGCCAGGGCAACACCGGCCGCGATCCACGCCTGCCGTCTCCAGCGGCGCGGCCTACGCTCGGACGCCATCGAGGACCCTCCTCGTCGCACGCGTGCACAGAGCCCGGAACTCGTCCTCGGCCAGCCCGATACGGCCGCCGAGATAGAGCTGCACCAGGCCCTGGGCGGTGGCCGTCACCGTCATCGCGACCTCCAGCGGATCGTCCGGGCGCAGCAGGCCGTCACGCATGCCCTCCTCGACCAAGGTGACGATCTTCGTGAACGACGGTGAGGCGCCGTCCCTGAAGCCGTCAGGGAACCGCCGCGCCCGCCCCAACTCGCCCCGTGTTCGGAGAGCGCGATCGGCCACGGCGGCCAGGAGCGCCTCACAGTTGGGGGTAGTGCTTGTAGATCGCCATGGCCGTGATGCCGACGGCGTCAGCCGCCGCCGCATGGTGGCGGCCTCGACGCCCTCGGCCGCGAGGATGGTGCACGCGGGCTCGGCGACCCGGTCCGCCGTCTTCATTGACATGTGTACAACGTAAACTTCGAAGGTTTAACGCGTATACCTCATGCGACGCTTCGGGGGCCTGTGTTCCGGGATCATGTTTCCCATGACCTGTCGGGGATGCGGTAGAAGGTGCGCGTCGCCGTCCACCATTCCCGGTCGGTGAAGCGTCCGGTGATGCGGCCCACCATGCACGCCATGAAATGCATGTCCTGCTTGAGGTTCCTTGTCTCGCCGAGCTCCAGTCCAGGCGTGTGCGGCATGTACTCAGGGAGATCCATGTCGCCGCCTTCGTCATACGGCGGGGTGATGTCTCCAAGTTGTTCCCCGTCGTAGTAGAGGTTCAGGGGTTCGAGCTCGCCCAACTCTTCGCGGCAGAAGATCTCGAAGACACGTCGCTTTCCGAGATTTCGGATGGCGGGATGGTACGGATGCAGGCCGAAGGCGAGGACATGCGTCCAGCCGGGGGCGTGCGGGCCGATCCACACAGCGGCCCGCTCCCGTATGCGTCCGTACACCTCCGTGGCGGTTTCGAGATCGCACTCCAGGCGCGAGTCCGGATCCACGCGGAGCAGCCGGGACATTTCTTCGGGATTGCCGCTCTCGACCCAGAGGCCGTGAAATCCATTCTGGAGACCGTGCCCGTGCGCGATCATCAGATCCCATTGGTTTTCTGCGGGGAGTTGGGGGTGCGTCATTTCTGCGTCCTCACATCTCATAGGGTCGGGGTTGCCGGGCTTTTCGCCTCGGCAACCCCGACCCTTCACAGCCTACTCTACGATCTGCACCCAGAACGGGCTGTCGCTGACCTTGGTGACTGTGTTGACTGGGTCGTACGTGAGAAGGCGGTATTGACTGTAGAACGCCTGGAGCGCTTCTCCGTGTCTCGCGTTGTAACTTGTGAAGACGGCTTGGACGGAGTAATTGATTTTATCCTTGGCTGCCCCTTCCTGAGTGGAGGCGAAGGGGTATTCGTCACACCGGAGGGCTCCCTTGCCATGTTCTTCGTAGAGGTCCTCGTTATAGTACTTGCAGTAGTTCGATCCATAGCTATTCCCCATATGGAACTCCTCGGGCCATCCTCTGTGGACCCAGAATTCGTGTCCCGAGAAGACCGCCCGGTTTTCGTCGTAGGCGCCATCGGCGCCCCTCCATAGCGGATCCCCCTCGGAGGTGTGCGGTGCCGCCTTATAGTTTCCGGGGATGGTTTTCGGCCGTTCGGTGCCCGTCTTATTCCTGTGTGGCGGGTATTTGACATCTCGGTTGCTCGTTGTGTCTCCCGGTCGGAACGGCGGGTTGGTTTCAGCGTTCGTGCTCCTGCTCAGAGCTTTCTCGATGTGGTCGATCACACCGATGAAGTTCCTGTCCTTGGTCTTGGACATCGTGAAGACCCGATCGGCTCTGATGTAGATGCAGCCGCCGGTATTCTTTTCCTCGTTCTTGCCGAATCCGAGCTGCTTCCAGTCGCAGCGATAACTGGGCGAATACAGGCTGTTGCTGGGAATGCCTTGCCCCCACCGCACCACGCCGAGTCGCTTACCCCCGTCGCCGAGTAGTTCCTGGTCCCATAGGGGAAGTCGGCCCTTTTGTCCTTTGTACTGGGTGAGGGCGGGCATTATGGAGCAGACTTCTCGGTCGTGGTTGGCCGGCTTAGGCGTAGTGATCAGATAATGGAGATACGGCGTCGCGCGCCAACTCTCGATCGTCTTGAGCTGGGTCGGGTTCCCCTGCTGGATTTGGCATCCTTGCGTGTCAAGATCGAATTCGATCTTGACATCGTTCAGATCGTCGTCCAGCTCCGCACGCCTGACTCCTCTATTCCAGACCCCGAAGTCCGTCAGCTTCACCCAGAACTTGATGTGCTGTGGCTTCAGGCCGGCATCGCCGGCACCGCCCTTATAGATGGCGTTACCGGTGTGGTCGCCGATGTAGGTGTGCGCCACCCAGGTCGCCCGGAAGGTGAACACGTCATCGTCGGTCACCTTGTCCAGCACCGCAGCCGGGATTTGCAGCGGCCCCGGGAACAGCCTCACCCACCAGGAAGTCTTGTTCCTGCGCTTCTTGACGCCGTTGTCGTCGTACTCCTCCCATCCGCCATGTCCAATCCAGGAGGTCCAGCATGCCGAGTGCGGGCGCTCCTGCATCCTCGAGTAGGCGTCGGTGAACCTGGGCGCTCTGGTGGTGGCGTAGCAGTCCTCCAGCGACGGGTGCTTGTACCCGAAGTTTCCGGTTGCCGCTGCTGCCTCTGAGGCTTTGGCCGACCGGGGCGGCTGCTCGCCCGACCGGACATCGCCGACCTTGAACGTCTGCCATTCCGACCAGAGACCGGATGCCCCGGGGACTGTCGCGCGTGCGCGCCACCGCATCCATTGACCCTTCTTGAGCTTGCCGGACGGCACCTGCAGCGTGCGCCGCGGCGAGTCGCCCTTCCCGGTCACCGTGCCCGACCAGGTCACCTTCTTGGCAGGGGCCCATCCGGCCTTCGGCAGCCGGGGTTTCGATGTTTCGGCCGGCTGCGGAGCGACCTCTACTTCCGCTGTCGTCGGACGGCCCTGCGGGTCTGTCACCCAGGCGGTGAACGCCGGAGTGGTGCCCTTGTCGTCAGAGATCGCCAGTTTCGCTACAGCCGGAGTGGTGCGGCTGGACGCGGCACCACGGGCGACCGGGACGGCGCCGATGGGAGTGTTCATGTCGGTCTGGATCTCGGCCGCGCTCTGGACGCGATTGTAGACGCGCACCTCGTCGATCAGACCGCGATAGAACTCGTCCCAGAAGGCGTTTCCACCGATCCGCAGCTCTCCTCCATCGTCGAGGACGTCGCCAGTCAAGGGCACTTGTGAGACCAGCGTGCCGTTGACGTAGAAGGAGAATGTGGCGCCGTCGTAGGTGGTCGCCAGGTGGCTCCACTGATTCAGTGGCAGGGGGTCGTCGGCCGTGAGCCCGCCACCTTCCGCGGTGGTCCGCAGCCAGCCTGCCGGTGCGGTGTACTCGGTGGAGGCGTACAGGCCGTAGACGCCGCCCTCGGTATGCTCCTTCATGAGCACGGTGCGCCAGAGGTCGTCCAGCGCGGAGGGTCGCACCCACGCCGAAAGCGTCAGCTTGTTCGTCAGGCGGAGCGAGGCGGAGTGCTCGACCGTCACCCAGCTGGAGGTGCCGTTGAACGACAGTGCGGTGCCGTGCTTGCCCGTGGCCCAAGTGGTGTCCCGGGCGACTCCGGTGTTGTGGTGGCCGGAGGAGTCCCCTACGGTCGTGCCCGTGGCCTCGTTCATGCCGTAGGCGGCCACGAGCCCGGTCGGTGGTTTCGTGCCGGTGGTGAATGACCAGGTGTACGGCCCGGCCATGGCGTTGCCTGCGGCGTCCTTGGCCTCTGACACCTCGGCGGTGTACGCCGTGGTGTCGGCTAGCGGCTGAGCGGGAGTGAAGGTGAGCACTTGCTGGCTGGCGTCCATCGCCGTCGTTCCGGCGACCGACGCGCCGACCGGGTCCTTCAGCGTGAACTGAGCGTCGGTGACCGCTTCGCTGAACGTCGCGGTGACCGGCGTGGTGACCGGAACGTCGCTTGCCTGGGCTGCCGGGGTGACCGTGGAGACCGCCGGTGGAGTCGTGTCGGGGTTGGGAGTGCCGGAGCCGACGGGGGTGTTCATGTCGGCCTGGATCTCGGCGGCTGTCTGGGCGCGCTGGTAGATGCGCACCTCATCGATGAGGCCGCTGAAGTACTCACCCCAGATGGCGTTGCCACCGATCCGCAACGGGCTGCCGTCGTCGAAGAGATCGCCGCTCAGCTCGGTCTCGTTCGCTTGCTGACCGTTGACGAACAACCGCAGCCTGGTGCCGTCGTACGTCGCCGCCAGGTGGCTCCAGGCGTTGACCGGCAATGCCGACCTTCCGTTGGCGATCGTCTCGCTGTCGGGGTCAGTTTGCGCCCAGATGGTGGGAGCGGTGCCGTCGGAGGCGTAGAGCAGGTAGGAGGCGCCGCCGGTCTGGAGTTCCTTGCCGACGACGCTTCTCCAGTTGGCGACTGTGGCCGGGTTGACCCAGGCCGACAGCGTCATCCCGGTCGTCAGGCGTAGCGAGGTAGCGTGCTCGACCGTCACCCAGCTGGAGGTGCCGTTGAACGACAGCGCTTTACCGTACTTGCCGTTCTGCCACGACGTGGCGGTTGCCGTACCGGTGTTGTTGTGGCCGGAGGAGTCGCTCACGCTTGTCCCGGCGCCCTCGTCCATGCCGTAGGCGGCCACGAGTCCGGATGGTGGTTTCGTGCCGGTGGTGAATGACCAGGTGTACGGCCCGGCCATGGCGTTGCCTGCGGCGTCCTTGGCCTCTGACACCTCGCCGGTGTATGCGGTGGTTGCGGCCAGTGGCTGGGCGGGGGTGAACGTGAGCACCCGCTGAGTGGTATCCAGGGTCGTCGTTCCGGCGACCTCCGTATCGGCGGGGTTCTTCAGCGTGAGCTGAGCGTCGGTGACCGCTTCGCTGAACGTCACGGTGACCGGGGTGGTGACCGGAACATCCGTCGCTCCGGGAGTGGGGTTCGCCGCCGTCACGGTAGGCGCCGTCGTGTCTGGACCGCCGGTGGTGAACGACCACGAATAAGAATCCATGGCGTTTTCCTCTGAATCGATCGCGCCCGAGACCACTGCGGTATATGTAGTCTCCAGCTTCAGCGTCTGCGTCGGCGTGACGGTCGCCGTCGTGTTGGTGCTGTCGTATGCCATTGTCGCCGTGACTTCGGCACCGCTGGCATCCTTGAGCACCACGGCTGCCTCGTCGACCGGTTCGGAGAAGGTGACCTTCAGTTTCGCGTCAAGGGGGACGTCGACCTCGCCATCCGCAGGTTCGACTGCGATCACCTGCGGCGCGCGGGTGTCTTCACCCCTGCCGTCATCGCCGTCACTGCCCTCGGTGGGGAGATCGAGCTCGTCCGCCCTGACTTCGAAGGCTTCGCCGTCTCGCTGTCCCGCGATCCGACCGGCGAACTCATTGCTGATGCTCGTTTGCTCGCTGCCTGTCGGCTCATATATCGATCTGGCGCGGGCTTCCTCCCATGTTGGAAGGCTCGTGATGGGGTCGGGCGACATGAAGGTGAAGCCATCGACGACGGGCGGCGGAGGCGGCTCGAAGTCCACGGTGAGGAAGGGTGGGTGGAGTGTGCCCAGGCAGTCCTGCCGCGGGGCCGTGGTGCAGCCACCCGCTTCGTTGGTCCGGTAGCGTCGCCAGTTTCGGAGGTCCGACTCGTTGCCGGCGGTGAGTTGGAAGCCGTAGTTAGGCTCGCCGTCCGCCCATGCCTGGACGATGTCGTCGACGGAGTGGATGAGGTCCCATGGGTAGTTCATGGCGCCGGAGCAGTTCTCACCGGCGTAGCCGGCGTATTCGGTGTCTGCTCCGGTGGTGGTGATGCGCGGCTGGGATGCCCACGTCAAGGTGGAGACGTCCCAGCGTTCCGTCACCTGGTAGGCGGTGATGCCGGATCCGACGAACTCGCCGCAGTCGCTGGACAGGTGGTTCCAGAGAACCAGGTCGGCGTTCTGGACCGTTGCTCCCCGGATGGGATGATCGGCCGGGAACTCGTCGAAGCGGATGTAGCTGCGCCAGCGGACGGCGCCGTCATTGGACTTGCCGACCAGGATCCGGTCCAGGCCGCTGTTGGCGTAGCCGTTGGGGTAGTCGGCGTTGTTGACGAAAGTGTCGTTGCCCAGCTCGGGCTCCCACCAGTCGTCGTCGAACGCGGCCAGCGTGACCGGGTAGGCGACCGCAGGGTCGGCGAGGTAGGCCGGGTCGGGCGTATAGACCAGCGCCGAGGCGCTCGGGTCCAGGGTGACGGTGGCCCGGCCCACCTTGCCCGCGTCGATGTCGCTGTCGAGGTCGGTCGCGGCCGAGTCGAGAAGCAGCGCCGGAGGCAGATCGGCGATCTTCTTGCCCTGAGAAAGCAGCGCCGGTTTGCCCGCGGTGTCCTTGTCGAGGGCCATGTTCTTGGGCACCCTCGTGGGGATGCGGAAGCTGACCGGGCCGGTGACCCGCTCCCGCAGGACGATCTCCTGCTTGAAGCCTGTCGCCGTGGCGGTGACGACCAGGTCGATCCCCTTGCCGTAGAGCGAGGGGTAGGTCGCGGTGCTGCCGTCGATGGTGGGCTTGGGGAGTTTGCCAGGGCTACCGATGGTGGCCGAGCCCTTGCTGCCCTTGCTCTTCAGCACGAAAGCGTCGTCACCGGCCGACAGAGTCAACTCGCCCTTGACGGCCTTCGGCTTGATGACACCGTCAACTTCGACCAGTGTGGTGTCGACAGGTGTGAAACCGTCGCCTTTGGCGTTCTTGACCCGGATGGGTTGCAGGTGCTGTTCCATTCGCAAGGTCTTGCCGTCGGGGTTGGCGTAGTAGGTGGCGTTCTCCGAGCGCAGTGACTTGATCTCGATACGCCGGTTGTCCTTCTTGGCCTGCGCCAATGCTATGCCGGTGGGGGTGAGTAGCGGCGAAGATGCGGCAGTGCGGGATGGCGTGGGGTCCTGGGCAATCGCTGGATCGCTGATCATGGAGAGGGAAAGAGCGAGAACGGTGACTAAGGCAGCGCGGCGTCGCGTCCGGGGGGATAAGCCGGACGTCGAGGATGGTGAGTTCACTCCGACCTTTCAAACGAGGTGGCAAAACGGAGTGATCGTCACATGAGATTCCATTAAAAGTAAAGATCCTTTTCAGCGATCGGAAGTGATCCTCTGTAAGCATTTGACCTGCTGAACGGCAACATCCGCAGACGGGCGGGCCGCTGGCTGATCAAGGGCTCAGTCAAGAGTGGTGTCCATGGTCCGAGCGGCGAATCGCTAAGGAGTCGCTGAAGTTCGCGTGAGCTTCGCGACTCGTGATCGTCATGATGTACGACGATCGAACCCTTACCGCGCCTGGTCGCGATCAAGCACTGTTCTCGAAGAATCTTCATGCCGCACCGTCGGGGCAAGATCGGTGAGTCTCTGCCCTCCGGTGCGTGATGCGGCAGCTGCTCATCACGCACCGGCGGCACCGCGCAGGGCGAGCGTCAGTGGTTCGAGCGGGGCGACGGCTCACTGCTGCCGGTCTCCCGGATGGCCACCACCTGCCGGATTCGCGAGGGCCCGAAGGGGGCTCTTCCACGAGGTCGGCTCCACCGTGCACGCCGAGGAGGCGGCGTGCCCGTGCCCTTCCCAGGGCGGGAGGGGCACGGGCACGTAAGGGTCAGCGGGTGGCGTGCAGCGGGCGCGGCAGCTTGATGGTGATGAACTCGTTGTCGTCCGGCTTGCCGGGCGTGCGGCCGGTGGAGAACGGGAAGTTGTTGTCGTTGGCGACGATCAGGGTGCGGTCGTCGAGGATGGCCACGTCCTCGATCGTCTCGAACGGGAAGCGGAACGTCGTGCCGAAGCCGCCGAGGCCCTTGGGGTTGGCGAGGTCGAGCAGGTCGGCGACGAGCGTCTTGTCCATGGCGCCGTCCTGGTTCCGGTCGCGGACGTCGGCCAGGTAGATCTTCTTGGTCCTGGCCGCGTCGCCCTGGGCGCCGTCACGCTCGATGATCAGGAACCGGTTCCGGTCCACGACGACCGCGTCGCCGATGGCGTGGCCGGGGGCGTCCAGCGGGTAGGTCCAGCGCTTGCCGGTGTAGGCCCTCTTACGCACGTCGAACTCGTACATGCGCAGGGTGCCGGCCGGGTCGCCGCTGACGGTGCCCTCCAGCAGCGGGTAGAGCCGCTTGCCGTCGAGCGAGCGCGCCATGCCCTCGAAGCCCTTGCTGCGGCCCAGGTTCGGCTCGGCGCCGTTCAGGAACGGGTTCTCCGGCGCCTGGACGCCGGGCAGGGGGATGGGCGCTTCGAGCAGTCTGCCCGTCGAGGAGAAGTGCAGCAGGAACGGGCCGAACTCGTCGCCGATCCAGTAGGTGCCGTCTCCGGCGCGCACGATCGACTCCACGTCGAAGTCGGCGCCGGTCAGCCGGCGGTCCTCCCTGGTGATGGGGAACGTGATGTGCCGGTCGGGGTCGGCGAGGTCGAACCCGCCGAGCACCTTCACCGTGCCGCCCCGCAGGTCGGGCTCGACCCGGTGCACCCGCAGCAGGAAGTCCGCGCTGTTGCCCTTACTGCCGAAGCCGTTGTCGGACAGCATCTCGTAGACGCCGCTGCCCCGGGGCACGATGCCGCTGAAGCCCTGCACGGGCTGGCCGGCGAAGGGCGGGGTGAGTCCGTTGACCGGGTCGGGGCCGAGCTGGGTGCCCGAGGTCTCGCTGTTCGGTACGAAGGTCTCGGCGGGCAGCGAGGCGAACCCGGTGAGGGTGGCCCGTCCGGGGTCGGCGGGCTTGGCCGCGGCGGGCGCGGCGAGGCCGGTGACCAGCGTGGCGACACCGAGGGCGAGCAGTGCACGTTTCATATCGGGCACGCTAGGGAGGCCGTGTTAATCGACGCCCAACGTCGGACGTCCTTCCGGCAGGGGGCCGGCGAACTCACGCGATCGCGGACGTACTGGCGAAAACGCCGACTATAGCTACAAATCGGCACACTACGATCTTTACCTTTGCTGGTCCGACCAGTAGCCTCAGTGCACTCAGTAGCGCGCGCACTCCCCGACGTCCCTTCCCGCCCCCCACTGGAATGAGGGATCCATGAAGCCACGCCTCGTCGCACTGCTGGCCGGAGCACTGATGCTCACCGTCCCCGGAAGCGCGTCCGCGCAGGCCGCCACCGCCGCGAACACCCCCGGGCTGCCCGGCCCCGACAACGCGATCACCGACGTGCCCGGCATCAAGGTCGGACAGGTCCAGTCGGCCAGGGCGCCCTACCTGACCGGCACCACCGTGATCTACACCCCGACGATGTCCGTGGCCGGCGTCGACCAGCGCGGCGGCGCCCCCGCCACCAAGGAGACGGACCTGCTCGACCCGCTCAACTCCAACCCCGGCGTGAACGCGGTGATGCTCGGCGGCAGCAGCATGTACGGGCTGGCCGCCACCGACGGCGTCATCCGCTGGCTGGAGGAGCGCGGCGAGGGCGTCAGGGTCGGCTCGGGAGTCGCGCCGATCGTCCCCGCCGCCGACATCTTCGACCTCGGCAGGGGCGGCGACTTCAAGGCCCGCACCACGCCCGAGTGGGGCTACCTCGCCGCGCAGGCCGCCAAGGAAGGTCCGGTACGTCAGGGCGTCGCCGGCGGCGGCACCGGTGCCCGCGCGGGCGGGCTGAAGGGCGGTGTCGGCACCGCCAGCATGACCCTCAGCGACGGCACCGTGGTCGGCGCCATCGTGGTGGTGAACTCGGCCGGTTCGCCGGTCGACCCGCGTGACTGCTCGCTGTTCGCGGCCCGGTACGAGGTGGCGGGCGAGTTCCGCGGCCTGGAGACGCCGAAGGCCAAGGAGTGCCGGCCGGAAGCCAAGGCCGACGCCCCGTCGCTGAACACCACGATCGCCGTGGTCGCCACGAACGCGCCGCTGGAGAAGGCCGCCGCCGCGCGGATGGCCGGCAACTCCCAGGACGGTCTGGCCCGCGCGATCAGCCCGATCCACACGCTGGGCGACGGCGACACGATCTTCGGCATGTCGACCGGCACCGGCACCCCGCTGCGGGTCAACAACCCGGCCGACTCGCGCCGGCTCAACGAGATCTTCAACGCCGCCACCGACACGCTGACCCGGGCCACCGGCCACGCGATGCTGAACGCCACGTCAGTCGGCACGACCCAGAGCTACTGCGACCGCTATCCGTCCGCCTGCAAGAAGGTGAAGCCGCTGCCGCAGAACAAGCAGGGCGAGGCGCCTGAGGTGACCAGGGACTCGCTGGCCGCCGCCGCGGAGAAGGTGCGCGAGGTGGCCCCGCTGCCCCAGTAGCACCGCATCGGGCCGCTTCCCCGCACGTGCCGGGGGAGCGGCCCGCTCAGTGTCGCGGATCACCTCCGAAGTGACGTCGTGCCTGCCAGGCGCTGTAGACCGGGTGGGCGGCCAGCGCCTCCTGGTGGGCCTGCGTGGCGAGGGCGACCAGTTCGCCCGCCCGGTCGGCGAGCGCGCCGTCGAGGCGCCAGGCGACGAGGTGCCTCATCCACAGCGGGGCGCCCGCAAGCGGGCGGACCACGATGCCGTCGCCGGGCGGGAACGTGGCCTGGCACGGCGTGACGGCCTGCCCCGCGGCGACGAGCAGCCGGATCATCGGCGCCTCGATCATGATGTGCGGCACCCGAGGTTCGAAGCCGGCGTCCCGGCACGCCGTGACGAAGCACTCGGGCCAGCCCGCCCCGTCAGGAGGCGACAGGACCCAGTCGTCGTCGGCCAGCCGGGCGAGGGGCACCTCTTCGAGTGACGCGAGAGGGTGGCCGGCGGCCATCGCGACGAAGACGGGCTCCATGGCGATGGGGCGCACGCCTATCGCGGCGGGCACGGCGAGTTCGTGGCCGGGGTAGTCGACGAGCGTGGCCGCGTCCAGCCGCTTGGAGGCGAGCAGGTCCATGAGCAGGCGGGGCGAGTGCTCGGTGTGCACGGTGATCGGCGTGCCCGGCGTCCCGAACAGCCTGCGCAGCAGGCCGCCGAGCACCGGGTTGGCGTAGCCGCCCATCCGGGCGACGCGCGGCCGGTCCGGGGCGGGCGTGGTGTCCGTCATCAGCTCGTCCACGATCTGGAGCGCCGCTCTGGCCCGGATCAGCACGAACCGGCCGAAGGGGGTCGGGGTCATGCCCAGCCGGCCGCGCCGGTAGATCTGCCCGCCGAGCGTGGCCTCGATCCGCCGCAACTGGGCGGTGAGAGCGGGCTGCGAGACGCCCAGGACGACCGCCGCCTTGCTGAGACTGCCCGCGTTCGCGATCTCGCACAACGTGCGAAGGTGCCGCAACTCCAGCTGCATGCGGCAAATCTAGTACGACATAACCCTAGGGTGATCGGGCGCGCGTGGGTGCCCGTACCCACGAGGAGGGCCATCCCGAAAGGGGATAACTCCCGGGTTATGTGGCGTGCCGACCTGCGGCCCGTCGGACGCCCTCCGCCGCCGGCCCGGATCGACACCGCAGCGTTATTGCCCCATGAACGCGCAGCCGCGAACAATCTGCGCCATATCGCTGTCGATGGAGACAAATATGCGCAAACTTGGCTTGGTCGTGGGGGGCGTACTCCTCGCGACGTGTTTCTCGGTCCCGCCCGCGACCGCGTCCGATGACCACAAGGTGGAGATCTTCGACGAGAGCGGGCCGCGGGGCTACACCGACGTGCCGGGCGAGATCGGCCCGCGGGCGAGGTCCCGGCAGGCGCCGTCCGCCACCGTGACGCCCATCGAGGTGAACGGCCCCAGCGACAAGCGCATCGACCTGGTCTACCTGGGCGACGGCTTCACCGAGTCCGAGATGGACCTCTACACCTCCCAGGTGGAGACCAGCTGGAACCTGCTGGCCGAGCGCGAGCCGTTCAAGAGCTACCGGAAGCTGTTCAACGTCTGGCAGGTCAACGTCGTCTCCAACGAGTCCGGCTCCGACAACGACCCCGCCGAAGGGATCGAGAAGGACACCGCGCTCCACAGCACCTACTACTGCGACGGGCTGGCACGCCTGGTCTGCGTCGACGTGCCCGCCGCCGAGTCCTACGCCGCCCTGGCGCCCGCCTTCGACCAGATCGCCGTGGTCGTCAACAGCGGCACGTACGGCGGAGCCGGCTACATCGAGGAGGACCTGGTCACCTTCTCCGGCGGTCACGTCTCCGGCCCGGAGATCCTTCCCCACGAGCTCGGCCACTCGCTCGGCGACCTCGCCGACGAGTACCCGTACTGGGCCTATCCCGACGACGGCAGCGTCTACACCGGCGAGGAGCCGCCGGATGCCAACGTCTCCGTCCACGACGCCGGAGAGCAGACCGCGCGGCGGACCAAGTGGTGGCGCTGGCTCGGCGCCGAGACCCCCGACGGCGGCGTCATCGGCGCCTTCGAAGGCGCCTACTACCACAACCTCGGCATCCACCGGCCCAGCGACGACTCGCTGATGCGCACCCTGCGCAAGCCCTTCAACTCGGTCGGCCGCGAGGAGATGACCCGCAAGTTCTACGAGCTGACCGGCATCGTCGACGCCGCCACCCCGCCGAGCGACAGGCCGATCCGCAAGTCGGCCACCCTGACCGTCACCCACGTCGACATCCCGACCGTGTCCACCCGGTGGTTCGTCAACGGGCACGAGATCGCGGAGTGGGCCGGCCAGACCTCCGTGCAGGCCGGCGAGCACAAGCCGCCCAAGCAGCGCGGCAAGCCCGAGGCTCCGTGGTGCGGGCGCAAGGACCTGCGGTCGAAGCACTCGTGCACCTATACCGTCGTCGTCTCCGACTCCACCGGCTTCATCCGCGATCCCGCGTACCGCGAGAACGCCCTCACCTCCACGATCACCTGGACGTTCGGCCACAAGCACGCCCACTGACAAGGATCGGGCCGTGTGCACGGCCCGATCCTTCCCGTACGCGACAAGGCCGGGCATAAGGTGTGGGCCATGGCGGAAGTGACGTACCGCAGCCGGGTCCGCGGATGCGTGCTGGGCGGGGCGATCGGCGACGCGCTCGGCGGGGCGATCGAGTTCGACTCCATCGCGGGCATCCGTGCCCGTCACGGGCAGGCCGGGGTCACCGGCATGGTGACCGACGGGATCGGCCGCGCGGGCCTGATCACCGACGACACCCAGATGACGCTCTTCACGCTGGAAGGGCTGATCAGGGCCGAGCTGAGGGCCGCCACCCGCGGGTTCGCGGACACCGCGGAGGTGGTCCGGTCCGCCTACCTGCGCTGGCTCGACACCCAGCGGCACGACGCCCCGCCGCCGCCCGGCGACCCGCACCACCGTACGGGCTGGCTGCGCGAGCAGCGGTGGCTGTACGCGCGGCGGGCGCCCGGCAACGCGTGCCTGTCGGGGCTGCGCGCGCGGCCCGGCCGGGACGGGCCCCTGGGAGAGCCGGGGCCGGTCAACCGCGACTCCAAGGGCTGCGGCACCGTCATGCGGTCCGCGCCGTTCGGGCTTCTCGGAGGCTCCGCGCGGGAGGCGTTCGAGCTGGCCGCCGCCTGCGCGCGGATCACCCACGGCCACCCCACCGGCTACTACGCGGCCGGCGCCTTCGCCGCCCTCGTCCACTTCGTGGCCGAGGACCTGACCCTGTACGAGGCGGTCCACGAGACGCTCCGCCTGCTGGCCTCGTACCCCGGGCACGAGGAGACCAGCGTCGCCCTGCGGGCGGCGGACGAGCTGGCAGGAAAGGGCGAGCCGAGCCCGGAGCGGGTGGAGAGCCTCGGCGGGGGATGGGTGGCCGAGGAGGCGCTGGCCATCGCCGTCTACTGCGCGCTCACGCGCGAGAAGGACTTCGCCGCGGCGCTGCTGCTGGCCGTCAACCACTCCGGCGACAGCGACTCCACCGGCTCCATGACCGGCAACCTCCTCGGCGCCGTGCGCGGCGAGGACGCCCTGCCGGTCGCCTGGCTGTATCTGCTGGAAGGCCGCGAGACCATCACCGAACTGGCCGACGACTTCGCCGGCCGCGGGCGCGCCGACCCGGCCAAGTATCCGCCGGGCTAGAACTCGTACAGGCCGAAAGCCTCACCGCGCCCGATGCCGCGCAGCGCCTCGGCCGGGTAGCCGACCGTGTCCTGCGGCAGCCGGTCCAGCGGGAACCAGCCGAGCTCGGAGCATTTGTCCGGCTCGGCGTTGTACGGCTCGCCCGCCCACCTCTCCGCGACGAAGAAGATCCCCACCCGATCCGGCGCCCGGTGCATCACGTGGGCGAAGACCAGGTCGGCGGGGTCGACGCGGACGCCCACCTCCTCGCCGGCCTCCCGCGCCGCCGCCTCCGTCGCCGACTCGCCCGCCTCCAGGTGGCCGCTCGGGAGGTGCCACAGCCCGTCGGCGTACCCGGTGCCGGATCGGCGCCCCATCAGCACCTCGCCGTCGCGGACCAGCAGCACGTGCACGTCCACGATCGCCCGGAACCGGTCCCGGGCGGCGCGCCGGTCGATGTCCTGGATCCACTTGACCGCCACGGCCGCCACCTGCGTCAGCTCCGCCCGCAACCGGTCGGGGTCCTCCTCGGCGAACGCCTCCAGCACCTCCTCCGCCAGCACGTGCCGCCAGGTCAGCCGCCCCTCCCGGGACGCCTCACCGGTCTCCCGCTTCGCCCGCTCAGCCTCGTCGCCGTGCTGCGGGCCGGTGCCGTCGGTGAGGCCCTCCTGGACTCCCCACCGCCGGTCCTGTGCCACCCGCTCGTCCGCCACCGCCCGCAGCACCCTGCCGAGCGAACCGGGCAGACCGTAGTCGCCGTCGATCGTCATGGGTCGGCAGCATAGGGAATCCTGTGCCCATGGAGGATCTCGTACGGCGGGCCACCGAGCGGGCGGAGCGGGCCGGGTTCGCGTACTCCTGTGACCCGGGTGTCGGACGGCTCCTCGCCGTGCTCGCCGCCGGGCTGCCGGCGCGGGCGCGGGTGCTGGAGATCAGGACCGGGACGGGAGTGGGGACGGCCTGGCTCGTGTCCAGCCTGACGTCGCGCACGGACGTCACCGTCACCACCATCGAACGCGACGCCGGGCGCGCCGGGCTCGCGCGGCAGGGGGAGTGGCCGGGGTTCGTGGAGTTCCGCACGGGCGACGCGCTGGAGATGCTGTCCGCGCTCGGGCCGTTCGACCTGATCTTCCCGGACTCGCCGGCCGGCAAGCACGCGGCGGGCGACGCCCGGCCCCGCCGAACCGGGGAGGGACGGGGCAGGGCTCAGCGGGGCCGAGGGGGTACGGGATCAGGAGGTGGCGCGGGCCACGGCGATCACGGTGGAGCCGCGCTGGCCCGCCTCGTAGAACATGTACGAGACGCCGCCGTCGGTGCCGAAGGCCGGGGCGGCCGAGCGCCGGGAGTCGGGGCCGCCGGTCAGCGGGGTGTGGAAGACGCCGAGGTGCACCTCCCGGTCGAAGGAGTTGCCGACCTCGGTGAGATACATCTTGCCCGAGTTGCCGTGGTAGACGACGTACGTGGTGCCGTTGCGCTTGAGCAGGTGCGGCCCGCTCAGGTCGGTGAGGCCGTCGCCCGCGGGGGAGATGAGCGGGTCAGGGGCGAACTGCCAGCTCACCGCGTCGCCCGACCAGCCCCAGAAGATCTTGCGGTTGCCGCCGTGGTTGCCCATGAACACCATCACGTACCGGGCGCCCCGCGCCGGGATCGCGTGGTCGAAGACCCGCGCGTAGGAGGCCTCCGAGATGCCGGGCACCATCGAGGTGTTCAGCACGACGCCGTGGTAGCTGAAGTCGACCCCGTTGGCCGAGGTGGCGAGCCGGGTCGTGCTGTTCTCGCCGTGGAAGTACAGGTACCAGCGGCGGGAGGCGGCGTGCCAGAGCACGTGCGGTGACGACACGTGGCTGACGTTGAAGTGCGAGCCCCACTGCCGGCTGACGATCGGGTTGGCGTGATACTCGGTGAACGGCCCGGCGAGTGAGTCGCCGTAGGCCAGGCAGATGCCACCGGGCGCGTCGTGCGGGGCGTAGTAGAGGTAGTACCTGCCGAGCCCGCCCGGCATGCGGTCGTACGTGCCGCGCACGCACGGGAAGATCAGCTCGCCGGTCGGGTTGTAGCGCAGCGCCGAGGTGTTCAGCGACCGGCCGAGGTAGGCGTACGAGGGAAAGCCCGCGGGCCCGGCGGCGGCGGCAGCGGCGGCGGGGGAGGAGAGCGCGGGGAGGGCGACGGCCGTGCCTGCGGCGGCGCGCAGGATCGTGCGGCGGTCGAGGATCGGATCGGACATGCTCTGCCCTTTCGTGATCACACCGGCGGGGGGCCGGTGTGATCACCGAGCATCGGTCAGCGAAAAGCGTCAGTCAACCTGCTAATACGAATTACTTCAGTGTGTGGCGAGCCTCCGGCGGTGGCGCCGCTTCCCGGGATGCCGGCGGCTCCCTAAGATCGATGGACTGGATCATGTAGTAGCAGGGGGTATGTCGTGCTTGTTCCCGCCGTCCAGCTCTACTCCGTACGCGCCGAGATGACCGTGCGGCCGACGACGACTCTGACGTCCCTCGCCGCGATGGGGTACCGGGCCGTGGAGCCCACCTTCGGGCTCCTGGGCGACGACCCGCGCGCCTTTCGCGAGCTGCTGGAGGCGAACGGGCTCACCGCCTGCTCGCTGCACGGGCCGCTGCTGGACGAGCACGCGCCCGCCGTGCTGGAGGCCGCCGCGGCCATCGGCACGGACACGGTGATCATCCCGGCGATCCCGCCGGACGGGTTCTCCGATCGTGCCGCCGTGGAGGAGAGCGCCCGCCTGATCAACGCCGCCGCCGCCCGCGCCGCCGGGGCGGGGCTGCGGCTCGGCTACCACAACCACCACTGGGAGCTGGCGGCGCGGATCGGCGACCGGCACGCCCTTGAGGTGCTCGCCGAACTGCTCGACCCGGACGTCCTGCTGGAGGTGGACCTCTACTGGGCCGTGGTGGGCGGCGCCGACGTGCCCGGCCTGCTGTCCCGGCTCGGCGACCGGGTCACCCACCTGCACGTCAAGGACGGCCCCGGCACCGTCGACGACGCCATGACCGCGGTCGGCTCCGGCACGCTGCCGATCCCGGACATCCTGGCGGCCGCCCCCGGCGACGTCTGGCGGATCGTCGAGCTCGACCGCTGCGACGGCGACATGCTCGAAGCCCTCGCAGCCTCCCGCGCCTATCTTGACGGGCTCGGCGGGTAGCCCACGTTCCGCCGGCTCAGGCCTCGGCATCCACCCGGGTTCTTGACCCTCACACCGTGTCAGGCGGTCGACTTGGAGACATCATGTTCACCATCGGAGACTTCGCCAGGCACGGTCGCGTCTCGGTCCGGATGCTGCGTCACTACGACGCCACCGGCCTGCTGCGCCCGGCCCACGTCGATCCGGCCACCGGCTACCGCTACTACACGGCCGCCCAGCTGGCCCGCCTCAACCGCGTCATCGCGCTCAAGGACCTCGGCTTCACCCTCCAACAGGTCCGGGCGATCCTGGACGAGAAGGTGACCATCGGGGAACTGCGCGCCATGCTCCGGCTGCGGCGCGCCGACCTGGAGGCGGCGATCACGGCGGCGGCGGCCCGGCTGGCCCAGGTCGAGGCGAGGCTCCGCTCGATCGAGAGCGAGGGGCAGATGCCCAGCAACGATGTCGTACTGAAGAGCCTGCCGAGCGTGCGGGTGGCCGAACTGACCGCGGTGGCACCGGACTTCGACACCGTCGGCCCGGTCATCCAGCCGCTTTACGAGGAGCTGTCCCGGCGCCTGGAGGCGGCGGGCCTCTCCCCCTCCGGGCCCGCGGTCGCCTGCTACGAGGACGCGCCGGACGGCGGGATCCTCATCCACGCGGGCGTCGAGGTCTCCGCGCCCCTCGGGGAGAACGACGGGCTGCGGATCGTGGACCTGCCGCCCGTCGAGCAGGCGGCGACCGTCATGCACCGCGGCTCCATGGAGACCGTCCTGCCCACCGTCCAGACCCTCGGCCGCTGGATCGACGCCAACGGCTACCGCTCCGTCGGCTACCCCCGGGAGATCAACCTGGAGTGTCCCGACAACCACGACGAGTGGGTCACCGAACTCCAGGAACCGGTGAACAAGGTCTGACACGTTACGGCGACACGGCTTCCGGAGAATCTCGCCGGGAGCCGTGATCGGCGATGTCAGAAGTCGAAGATGCCATTCTCCTACCACCCGGCCCCGCCTCTCAGCGCAGGTAGCTGGCGCCGTTCAGGTCGATGATGGTGCCGCTGGCCCACTCCGCCTCCGGCGAGGCCAGGTACACGACGGCGGCGGCGATCTCCTCCGGGCGGGCCACGCGGCCGAACGGGCTCTGGGCGCGGATCTCGTCGCCCCTGGGCGGTTTGAGGTGCTCGTTCGTCATGTCCGTCTCGACGAAGCCCGGCGCGACCGCCGCCACCGCGATGCCCTTCGGCGCCAGGGACACCGCGAGCGACTGGGTGAGCGCGTTCAGGCCCGCCTTGCTGGCGCCGTACGCGGGACTGTCAGGCTCGCCGCGGAAGGCGCCGCGCGAGGAGACGTTGACGATGCGACCGCCCCGCGGCATGTGGGGGAGCGCGCACCAGATCATGTTCGCCGCGCCGGCCAGGTTGAGGTCGAGCGTCCGGCGCCAGGCCGCCTGCCACTCCTCGTAGGTGAGGTCCGTGACCGGGTGGTGCAGGAACACGCCGGCGTTGTTGACCAGCACGTCGATGCCGCCCAGGGCGGTGGCCGCCTCGTCCACGACGCGGCGCACCGCCTCCGGGTCGGCCAGGTCCGCCTGGACGACCGCGTGTCCCTCGCCCGGCAGCTCGTCCAGCAGGCCGGAGGCGAGGGCGGGGGAGTCGCGGTGGTGGATCGCCACCCGGTCACCCAGCTCGGCGAACGCCGTCGCGACGGCTCGTCCGATGCCCCGCGACGCCCCGGTGACGAGAACCCTCCGGCTCACCATCGGTCGTGCACCTGCGGGCGGATGAGCTCGTCGTACACGTCGCGTACGGCCTGGAGGGTCTCCGGCGGGAGGGGCGGGAGCGCGGCCGCGGCGGCGTTGGCGGCGGCCTGGGCCGGGTTGCGGGCGCCGGGGATGACGACGGACACGCCGGGCTGGTCGAGGATCCAGCGCAGCGCGAACTGCGCCATCGTCGCCCCCTCGGGCACCAGCGGGGCCAGCCGCCGGACCGCCTCCAGGCCGGTGCGGAAGTCCACGCCGGAGAACGTCTCGCCCACGTCGAACGACTCGCCGTGGCGGTTGAAGGTGCGGTGGTCGTCGGGCGCGAACGTGGTGTTCTCGTCGTACCGGCCCGACAGCAGGCCGCTGGCCAGCGGCACCCGGGCGATGATGCCGACACCCGCCTCGCGGGCCGCGGGCAGCACCCGCTCCAGCGGCTTGAGCCGGAACGCGTTCAGGATGATCTGCACCGTCGCCACGCCCGGCCGGGCGATCGCCGTCAGCGCCTCCTCGCACGTCTCCACGCTCACCCCGTACGCGGCGATCTTCTCCTCCGCGACCAGCGTGTCGAGCGCGTCGAACACCGCGTCGGACGAGTACACCGGCGTGGGCGGGCAGTGCAGCTGCACCAGGTCGACGGTGTCGACGCCGAGGTTGCGGCGGGAGCGCTCGTTCCAGGCGCGGAAGTTGGCCATCACGTAGTTCTCCGGCACCTGGTCCATCCGGCGGCCCATCTTGGTGGCCACCGTGAGGTCCGGGTGGGCCTTGGCGAACCGGCCGACGATCTGCTCGCTGCGGCCGTCGCCGTAGACGTCGGCGGTGTCGATGAACGTCACCCCGTCGCCGGCCGCCGCCGAGAGCGTCGCGACCGCGTCGTCCTCGCTCACCTGCCCCCAGTCGGCCCCGAGCTGCCAGGCTCCCAGCCCCACCACGCCGACTCGCCGTCCGGTACGTCCCAACACACGCTGTTCCATGGACGGTAACTCTTCCATACCTGGCTTCAGGTCGCCGGATCGGTGAATTGTCGGGCCGGGTCAGTAGGGTCCGCGCCATGTCCGCACCGTGGAAAGATCTTCTCAAGCTGATCCAGGCCGGCGACACCGCCGGCACCGTCCGCTCCGTCGCCGCCTTCGACGCGGCCGCGAGGAAGGCCGTCGCCGCCGAGCTCGCGCCCTACCTCGCGGCGCAGAACAGGGCGTACGGCGGCAGGTTCTGGGAGTGGACGGGCCAGTTACGGCCCCTGCTCATGGCGGGCGTCGGCTGCCTCGGCGGGGCGGCGGCCGTGACCTCGTGGATCTTCCGGCGCGAGCTCCGGTGGCGCGATCCGGCGGGCGACGACGCGCCGCGCGTCCTCGGCCTGGTCCGTACGCGCCCGGTGGAGTGGCAGGAGGATCTCGCCCGGCGGACGGTGCTGCGGCTGCGGGCGGAGCAGGAACGCGAGTGGGAGATCGTCGCGGCTCTGGTCAGGGCGACCGGCATCGAGCCGCCGGACAGCGACCCCTTCCTGTCGGGGTGGGTGCGGCGGCTCGGATCCGCGCCGGGCGCCGACGATCCCCTGTTCCCGCACCTCGCGCCCAGGATCTTCGAGACGGCAGGGCTGCGGGAGGCGTTCTCGTGGCCGCAGCGCGATGGCGTGCTGCGGCTGATCGAGAGCGGTCGCCTGGATCGCGGCGAGGTGCTCGGCCAGGTCATGGGACGGCTGCTGCGCGACGGGCCCGACGCGCCGCCGGTGCTCGCCCAGCTGCACGACGACCTGGCGCCGGACCTCGACGAGGTGGCCGGACGGGTCCGCGACTATGCGGCGATCCTGCCCGCCGCGCCTGTCACGGTGGCCGACATGGCCCTGGCGCGGCTGCGGCAGGCCGACGAGGCGGGGCGGCTGGAGGAGGAGCTGTTCGCCGAGGCGGCGGGAGCGCTGGCGTTCCGGCAGGAGAAGAAGCTCGCGCGGGCGGCCGTCGCGTGGGCGCGTGACGCCGCCGGGCGCGGGCCGGAACGGGTCGACGCCGCGCTGGCGGTGGTGGCGGCGGTGTTCCGGCAGGACACGCTCGCGCTGCAGGAGTACGCCGTCCGGGCGGCGGTGCGGTTGGCCGGACGGGCGGGCGAGGAAGGTCGGCAGGCCGTCCTGGACGCCGCGGGCGGGCTCCCCGCCGAGCTGCGGGAGAAGATCGCCGGCGCGTACGGGGAAGCCGTCGAGGCCGATGAAGCCGAGGCGCCCGCGCTGGTCGCGGCGCCCGCGCCGAGCCTGCCGCCGCCCATCGCGTCGCCGGGGGAACTCGCCGAGGCGGTCGCCGCCGTGGGGCCGAAGTCGGGAGCGGACACGTTCGAGCGGGTCCTGGCCGGGCTCGCCGAGTGGGCGCACCGGGAGCCGGACACCCTGCGCGAGGCGCTGCGACCCTGGTGGCATCCGCTGGACCCGCACCTGTTCGGCTGCCATCACCCGTATGGGAGCGACGAGCGGCTCCACCAGCTGCTCATGCGGGCGGTGCTCGCGTTCGCCTCACCGGAAGACAGCCTGCGGCTCACCGCGCTGATCCGCGGCGGCCGGGTCAACCGCGAAGGCGGCGGGCTGGACCGGCTCTACGAGGCGCGGGCCCGCGAACTGATCGCCGCCTACGAGACGGCGTCCGCACCGCCCCTCCTGCTCGCCACGCCTACCTCCGGCACCGGCCACATCGCTCCCGAGGTGCTGCTCGACCGCCTCGAACGGCTGGCGTCGGCTGGCCTGGAGCCGTTGCCCGCCGACCTCGCGCACGCCCTCCTGCGGCTGCCGCGCACGGTCGGCGAGGCGGCGGCGGAGCGGGCGGAGAAGCTCGGCACGCGGGCGGGCCGGGAGTGCGCGGCGTGGCTGCGCGGCGGCGGGCTGCCCGACCCCGAGGTCCGGTGCTCGATGGTCAGGCGCGTCGGATACGGGTGGGCGGGCGAGGAGCTCCAGTCCGAGCTGGAGCTGCCGGAGCCGCTGCACGACCTGGCGCGGCGGGACACGTCCTGGTCCTCCACGATGCGCTGGTGGCCGATGGCGGCGCCGTCGCATCGCGAGCTGGTGGCGGCGCATCTGCTGACCGCCCTCGACGCCTGGGGCGACGGGCACCTCGCGCTCGCCGCGCTGGCGCACGGCGACGGGCCCGCCGGGACGGCGGTGGCGCACGCGCTGGCCGTCGGGATGAGCGAGCCCGACGTCGCGAAGCGGGCGGCGGCCGTGGACGCGCTCCTCACCCTGGCCGCCCGGGACGAGGTGCCCGCGCAGCGGCTGGCGAAGGCGGTCGCCGGGCTGCTGCCGCCGGGGCTGGTCATGCTGTCCCGGGTGGTGTCCGCGCTCGACGAGGCGGTCCAGGCCGGGGCGCACGCGGCGGTGTGGCCGGTGGTGGCCCCGCTGCTGCCGCGCGTGCTGCCCGCCGCGGGGGAGCGCCCGCGCAACGGGCTCGCGGACCTGCTCGCCGTGGGCGCCCGGGCCGCCGCGCTCGCCGGGGCACGCGGCGAGATCCCGGAACTGGCTGCCGTAGCGGGCCGTAAGGGATCCACCAGGCTGGTGCGGGAAGCGCAGCGGCTCCACCAGCTGCTCGCGGGGTGACAGCTCGCGAAGCGCCTTCTGTCAGGCGGACTCGCGGATCACCAGCTCGGTCTGGAGCACCACCGGCTCGGGCTTCTCGGCGCCGTCGAGCCGGGCCAGCAGCAGGTTGATGGTCGCGTTCGCCATCTCCGCCAGCGGCTGCCTGATCGTCGTGAGCGGCGGGAGGGTGGAGGTGGCGACCGAGGAGTCGTCGAAGCCGCCCACCGCCACGTCGTCCGGCACCCGCCGGCCCGCCGCGCGCAGGGTCGTCAGGGCGCCGGCCGCCATCAGGTCGGAGGCGACGAACACCGCGTCGAGGTCAGGGGTGCGCTCCAGCAGCTCGGCCATGGCCCGCTCGCCGCTGGCCTGGGTCCAGTCGCCGTGCGCGATGAGCTTCTTGGACGCCTTGCGGCCCAGCACGTCGGCGAAGCCCTCCAGGCGCTGGATGCCGCCGGGGGTGTCCATCGGGCCGGTGATCATGGCGATCCGCCTGTGGCCCCGGCTCACCAGGTATTCGGTCATCTGCCGGGCGCCCAGGCGATCGTCCGCGGCCGCGTACGGGATGACGTTCTCGCGCCCGATGACCGCGCCGCACGAGACGGCGGGGGCGGCGGCGGCGAGGGCGTCGGCCAGCGGGTCGCCCGCGTGGGTCGTCACCAGGAGCACGCCGTCGGCGTGGCCGCCGCGCACGTAGCGCACCACCCGGTCGCGGTCGCCCTCGTTGCCGGCGAGCATCATCACCAGCGAGATGTCGCGCTCGGCCAGGCGGCGGATCGCCACCCGGATGAGGGTGCTGTAGTTGGGGTCCTCGAACAGCATCTGGTCCGGCTCCGACAGCACCATGGCCACGGAGCCGGTGCGCTGCGTGACCAGGCTGCGGGCGGCGCGGTTGACGACGTAGCCGGTCTCGGTGATGGCCCGCTCGATCGCGGCCCGCGCGGCCGGGCTGACGTAGCGGTCGCCGTTGAGCAGCCTGGACACCGTGCCGCGGGACACGCCCGCGGCAGCGGCGACGTCGTGGATGGTAGGGCGCTTCATTTCACCGCTCCGGAGGACAGGTCTGTCCTCCAGTATCGCTGCATCGTGAGGAAGAGCGCGATCAGCGGGATGATCGACAGCAGCGCGCCGGTCAGGATCAGGTTGTACAGCGCCGGCTGGTTGGCCCCGGCCGCCAGCAGCGTGTAGAGCCCGACCGTGAGCGGGAACTTGCCGTCGTCGCCCAGCATGATGAACGGCAGCAGGAAGTTGTTCCAGATGGCCACGAACTGGAAAAGGAAGATCGTCACCATGCCCGGCACCATCAGCGGCAGCGCCACCCGCGACATGAGCGTCCACTCGCCGGCCCCGTCGATCCGCCCGGCCTCCAGCAGCGAGTCCGGGATGGCGGCGGTCGCGTACACCCGGGCGAGGTAGATGCTGTACGGGGACAGGATCTGCGGCAGCAGCACCGCCCAGTACGTGTCCGCCATCCCCACCTTCGAGAACAGCAGATACTGCGGGATGGCCAGCACCACGGCCGGCACCAGGATGCCGCCGATCAGCAGGTTGAAGATCAGCGCCCGGCCCGGGAAGCGGTACTTGGCCAGCGCGTACCCGGAGACGGCGGCGACCACGGTGGCCAGCAGCGAACCGCCGCCCGCGTAGACGAACGTGTTGACCAGCCACAGCCAGAACACCCCGTCGCGGTAGGCGAGCAGGTCGGACACGTTGGAGAGGAAGCCGGTGCCGAAGGCCATGGTCGGCGTGGTGAACAGCTCCCCGGGCGACTTGGTCGCCGCGATCAGCACCCAGCTCACCGGGAACAGGCAGTAGATCGCGCCGGCCAGCAGCACGGCGGTCGGCAGCAGGCCGGTGGACCGGCGGGTCGTGACGGCGGCCATCAGCCCTCCCCGAAGGCGCGGTCGCGGACCACGCGCAGAAATCCGAACGCCAGGACGAAGGAGACGGCGGCGATGACGATCGAGGTGGCCGCCGCCGCGTACAGGTCACCGGTGACGAACGCGTCCCGGTAGACCTTCATCAGCGGGCTCCACGTGGAGCTGATCGTGTTCGTGAACGGCCGCAGCGTGGTCGGCTCGGTGAACACCTGGATCGTCGCGATGATCGAGAACACGGTGGTCAGGATGATCGCCGGCATCAGCAGCGGGATCTTGATCCGCAGCGCGATCTGCGTCTCGGTGGCGCCGTCGAGCCGCGCCGCCTCGTAGTAGTCGCGCGGCACCGCCCGCAGCGCCGTGTAGAGCACCAGCATGTTGAAGCCGGTCCCGCCCCACACCGCCACGTTGGCCATCGAGTACGTGACCGTGGTCGCGCCGAGCAGGTCCACGTCCAGCACCGCCCGGATCGGGCTGAGCGACGGCAGGTAGAGGAACCCCCACAGCAGCGACGCGGCCACGCCGGGCACCGCGTACGGCAGGAAGATCGCGATCCGGCCGAAGCGGGCCAGCCGCACCCGGGCCGAGTCCAGGGCCAGCGCGAACAGCAGCGCCAGCCCCAGCATCACGACCAGCACGATCGCGCCGTACCCGAGCACCCGCAGCCACCCGGCCCACAGCTCGCCGTCGGTGATCGCGGCGGCGAAGTTGTCGAACCCGGCGAACACCTCGCGCCGCGACCCGCCCCCCAGCCCGAGCCCGGACACCCGGGTCCGGCGCATCGCCAGGTAGGCGGTGTAACCGATCGGCACCGCCAGGAACAGCACGAACAGCACGATCGCCGGGGTGAGGAACAGGTACGGGGCGAGCAAGGGGCGGCGCGCGGCGCGCCGCCTCTTCGCGGAGTACGTCATGACGCGAGCGAGAACCCGGACTTGCGCATGTCGGCGACCGTGGCCTCGTGCATCGCCCTGACGGCGCCGGAGAACGGGCTGCCGTCCTGCAACGCCTTGTCGAAGCCGTCCCTGAAGGCGTTGTACGTGACGCCGACGTTGGGCCCGAAGGTGAAGCCGCGCGCCCCGGCGGAGGCCTGGGCTGCCTGCTGCCAGAAGTCCGGCTGGTTGGCGAAGTAGCCGGGCGCCTCGGTGAGCGCCGTCTGCGCCTTGGTGGCCGCCGGATAGATCGCGGCCTCCTTCACCAGCGCGTCGACCGCCTCCGGGTAGGTGTTGAGCCAGGTGGCGAACTGGGCCGCGGCGGCCCTGTTCGGCGACTTGGCGGCGACCGCCACGGAGGAGCCGCCCCAGAAGCCGGTGTGGTTCTCGCCGGCGTTCCACTGCGGCATCGGGGCGATCGCCCACTTGCCCTCGGCCTTGGGCGCGTTGCTCTCCAGCGTGCCCGGCGCCCAGATCGCCGACGGCCAGGTGAGCAGCTTGCCGTCGGCGAGAGCCTTGTTCCACTCCGGGGTGAAGTACGGCGTGTCGTCGATGGCGCCCTCCTTGACCAGGCCGTCCCAGTAGTCGGCGACCTTGACGGTGGGCGCGTCGGCGATGTCCACCTTCCAGGCCTCGCCGCTGATCGACCACCACTGGGCGCCCGCCTGCTGGGCGAGGCCGGTGAACGCGCCGGGGTCCTTGCTGGAGAAGGTGCCCAGGTAGACCTTCGGGTCCTTCTTCCGCACGGCGCGGGCCGCCTCGGCGTACTCGTCCCAGGTCTTCGGGACCTCGATGCCGTACTCGTCGAACAGGTCCTGGCGGTAGAAGAGCATCATCGGGCCGCTGTCCTGCGGGACCGCGTACACGCCCTCGGTGCCGAGCGTGACGAGCCCCCACACGCCCTCGCCGAACTCGCCCTTGACCGCCTCCGTCTCGGCCTTGAGGTCGGCCACCGCCTCGGCCGCCACGAACGACGGCAGGTGCTGGTATTCGGCCTGCACCAGGTCCGGCGGGTTGCCGGCCTTGGCCGCGGTGAGGAACTTGGCGGCGGCGTCGTCGCCCCCGGCCTGCTTGCTGACCGTCACCTGGATGTCGGGGTGCGCCTTGTTCCACACCTCGACGACCTTGTCCATGTTCGGAGCCCACGTCCAGTACGTGAGCTTGACCGGGCCCTGCGGGGCCTGAGACTGCGTCCGCGCCGCCTCCGGAGTGCCGGCGGGCTCGCCGCCGCCACATCCGGACAGGGTCAGGGTGGCCGCGAGCGCTGCGGCCAAGGCGGCTCCGAGGCGTGTGGCACGCATGCATACCTCCAGATGTTCTCTGTGAACGTGCACAGACTGGATCAGCCATCAGTGCGGGGTCAAGGGCCCGTTATGTTCTCGTTAGTCTCCTGGTCGGTTTCCAAGAACGGTGACGCGCGCTACTGTGCACGTTCACAGAAGTACGACAAGGGGGATGGATGTATCCGGAGCGTCCGGCCGGTATCGCCTACGGCGGGGACTACAACCCCGAGCAGTGGCCGCGCGAGGTGCACGAGGAGGACGTCGCCCTGATGCGCGAGGCCGGGGTCAACCTGGTGAGCCTCGGCATGTTCTCGTGGGCGCTGATGGAGCCGGAGGAGGGCCGCCACGAGTTCGGCTGGCTGGACGAGATCGTCGACCGGCTGCACGCCGCCGGCATCGCGGTCGACCTGGCCACGCCCACCGCCGCGCCGCCCGCCTGGTTCACCGCCCGCCACCCGGACACGCTGCCCGTCGGCCGCGACGGCGTGCGGATCGGCTTCGGCGGCAGGCAGAACGCCTGCTCCAGCGCGCCCGCCTTCCGCGAGGCCACCGCCCGCCTGGTGCGCGCGCTCGCCACCCACTACCGCGGCCATCCCGCCGTGGTCATGTGGCACGTGCACAACGAGTACGGGGCGCCGCTGGGCGAGTGCTACTGCGAGCACAGCGTCGCCGCCTGGCGCGACTGGCTGCGCCGCACCTACCGTGACCTGGCCGAGCTCAACGACGCCTGGGGCACCGCGTTCTGGGGGCAGCGCTACACCGACTGGGCGCAGATCGACGCCCCCCGCCACAACCACACCGCCGTCAACCCGGCCCAGCGGCTCGACTTCGCCCGCTTCAGCGACGGCCAGCACCGCGAGCACTACGCGCTGCAGCGCGACATCCTGCGCGAGATCACCCCCGGCGTGCCGGTGACGACCAACTTCGCCGGCACCGTGAACTGCAAGTCGACCGACCTGTGGCAGTGGGCGCGCGAGCTCGACGTGGTCGCCAACGACCACTACCTGAAGGCCGAGCAGCCGGACAACCACATCGACCTGGCCATGTCCGCCGACCTGGCGCGCTCGGTGGCCGGGGGAGAGCCGTGGATGCTCATGGAGCACTCGGCCGGCGCGGTCAACTGGCAGCCGCGCAACATCGCCAAGGGGCCCGGCGAGATGCGCCGCAACAGCCTCGCGCACGTCGCCCGCGGCTCCGACAGCGTGCTGTTCTTCCAGTTCCGCGCCTCCCGGTTCGGCGCGGAGAAGTTCCACTCCGCGATGGTGCCGCACGCCGGCGCCGGCTCCGCGCAGTGGCGCGAGATCGTCGAGCTCGGCGCCGACCTGCGCAGGCTCGCCGGCGTGCGGGGCAGCCGGGTGCGCGCCGACGTCGCCCTGGTGTGGGACTGGGAGTCGTACTGGGCGCTGGAGCTCGACTGGCGGCCGTCGGTGGACCTGCGGTTCCGTGAGCGGGCCGACGCCTTCTACGAGGCACTCTGGCGGGAGCACGTCACCGTCGACTTCGTCCACCCGTCCGCCGACATGTCGCGTTATCAGGTGGTGGTCGCGCCGAGCGCGTACCTGCTCACCGACGCTTCCGCCAAGAACCTGCACCGGTACGTGGAAGCAGGCGGAAACCTGCTCGTCTCGTACTTCTCCGGCATCGTCGACGAGCACGACACCATCCACCCCGGCGCCTACCCGGGCGCGCTGCGCGAGGTGCTCGGCCTGTCGATCGAGGAGTTCCACCCCCTGCGCGAGCACGAGACCGTCGCCGTCACCGGCGGGCTCGACGGACGGATCTGGTCCGAGCGGATCCACCCGGCCGGGGCCGTCGCCGAGCGCGAGTTCGCCTCCGGGCCGGACGCCGGGCATCCCGCGCTCACCCGCCACGACCTCGGCGCGGGCACCGCCTGGTATCTGGCCACCGCCCCCGTCACCGGCCTGCGCGAGCTGCTGGCCGGGGTGCTCGACCGCGCCGGCGTGACCCGCCCGCGCGGCCTGCCCGACACGCTGGAACTGGTCCGGCGCGGCCGCCACCTGTTCCTCATCAACCACGGCGACGAGCCGGTGACGGTCGAGGGGGTGACCGGCACGGGCGTGTTCGACGGGGCGCACCACGACGGGCCGGTGACCGTCGCGGCCGGCGCCGTGACGGTCGTCGAGGAGCAATCCCCCCACCCCTAGGAGAGCACGTCAATGAGACGGTTACTGATCGCTCTGCTCTGCCTCGCCACCCTGGCCGCGGCGGCTCCCGCCGCCCAGGCCGAACGGCGGCTGCCCATCCGCGGCGCCGACGTCTCCAGCCTCGCCAAGTCCGAGGCGCTCGGCGGCGTCTACCGCCACGCCGACGGCCGCCGCGACGACGCGCTGCGCATCCTGGCCGGGGCCGGGCTCACCCACATCAGGCTCAAGGTCTGGGTGGATCCGGCCGACGGCTACAACACCAAGACGCAGGTCCTGGCCGTCGCCAAGCGGGCCAAGAAGGCCGGGCTCCGGCTGCTCGTCGACTTCCACTACTCCGACACCTGGGCCGACCCCGGCAAGCAGTTCAAGCCCGCCGCCTGGGCGAACCTGCCCTTCGACGAGCTGGTCCGGGCCGTGTACGCGCACACCTTCGACGTGCTGGACGCGCTGCGCCGCCAGGGCACCCCGGCCGACCTGGTCCAGGTCGGCAACGAGATCAACGGCGGCCTGCTGTGGCCCGACGGGAGCAACCAGAACTGGGCGGACACCGCCCGGCTGCTCAACGCCGGATACGACGCGGTCAAGGACGTCTCCCGCGGCACCGACGTGGTGCTCCACCTGGCCAACGGCGGCGACAACGGCCTGTACCGGTGGTGGTTCGACAACGCCGCCGCCCACGGCATCCGCTACGACGTGATCGGCCTGTCGTACTACCCGTACTGGCACGGCACCCTGGAGGCGTTCCAGGCCAACATCGACGACGTCGCCACCCGCTACCGCAAGCCCGTGGCCGTCGTGGAGACCGGCTACCCGTTCACCACCGCCGACGACGACGGCTGGGAGAACCTCATCCTGTCGCCCGAGCCGTACCCCGGCTACCAGGCCACCCCCGCCGGGCAGGCCGCCCTGCTGAGCAAGGTCTCCGACATCGTACGGAACGTCCCCGACCGGCTCGGCCTGGGCGTCTTCTCCTGGGAGGCCACCTGGACCGGCGTGCCGGGCAACGGCTGGGACCCCGCCGACCCGTCCACCGGCAACGCCTGGGAGAACCAGGCCCTGTTCGGCTTCGACGACCGCGCCCTGCCCGCCATGCGGGCGCTCGGCCGCGGCTAGACCTCGATCTCGGGCCCGTACAGCTCGCGCAGGCACTCGCGGGCGAGTTGGAGCTCCTCGTGCGGTTCGACGACGAGCACCGGCACCGCGGTGCCCGCCGGGCTGATCAGGCCGTCGTCGGCGCGGTTGCCGCCCACCGGCGGCTCGACCCCGAGCAGGCGCAGGCGGCGGCAGACCGCCTCGCGCACCTCGGGCTGGTCCCAGCCGATCTCCCCGGTGAACACCAGCGCGTCGACGCGGCCCAGCGACGTCGCCGCGGCCGCGATCTCCCGGCTCACCCGGTGGCAGAACACCCGCAGGGCCAGCGCCGCCTCCTCGTCGCCGTCGCGTTCGGCGGCGACGAGGTCGCGGGTGTCGCCCGAGCGGCCGCCGGACAGGCCGAGCAGCCCCGACTCGCGCTCCAGCCCGTGGCGCAGCTCGTCCGCGCTGAGCCGGCCGTCGAGCAGCCACATCAGCATGCCCGGGTCGACGCCGCCGGAGCGCCTGCTCATCGGCAGCCCGTCGAGCGGGGTGAACCCCATCGAGGTGTCGAGGCTGCGCCCGCCCGACACCGCGCACACCGACGCGCCGCCGCCCAGGTGGGCGAGCACCAGGTCCAGCTCCGCGACCGGACGGCCGAGCAGCTCGGCCGCCCGGTCGGTCGTCCACGCGTACGACAGGCCGTGGAAGCCGTAGCGGCGCAGCCCGTACCTCTCCCGCCACGCCTTGGGCAGGGCGTAGACCGCGGCCGCGTCGGGCAGCCCGGCGTGGAAGGCGGTGTCAGGGCAGAGCACGTGCGGCACCGCGGGCAGCAGCTCGCGGGCCGCGTCCAGCAGGTCCAGCGCCGGCGGCAGGTGCAGCGGCGCAAGATCGGTGATCCGGCGCAGCGCGGCCGCCAGGTGGTCGTCGGCCACCGCCGGCGCGGTCACCAGCTCGCCGCCGTGCACCAGCCGGTGCGCCACCGCGCCCACGTCCCGGTCGAGGTGGCGGCCCAGGAACTCCGACACCTCCGCCCGCGCGGACCCCGGCTCCACCGCCCGCTGGGAACGCGCGCCGTCGACGACCACGCCGCCGTCGACGAGGTCGAGGCGGAGGCTCGACGAGCCGGCATTGACCGTCAGCACCGCCGCTTCCGCCCAGCTCTGTCCCTGATCCAGCATGCCTGACGCCTACCCGGCGCCGCCTGGGCGACACCATGGTGTCTAGGACATCCGCCGCCCCTGACGGAGGATGGTGCCTATGATCGGATTCGGCTACGCCCGCACCCCTTTAGGACAGATCCACTACGCCGAGTGCGGCACCGGCGAGCCGGTGCTGCTGCTGCACCAGACGCCCCGCTCCTGGGACGAGTACCGCGAGGTGCTGCCGCTGCTCGGGGCGGGCCACCGGGCGATCGCGATGGACACCCTCGGCTTCGGCGCCTCCGCGCCGCCGGCCGAGCACACGATCGAGGCGTACGCGGACGGAGTGCTGGCCTTCATGGACGCGCTCGGCCTGGAGACGGCCGCGGTCGCCGGGCACCACACGGGCGGGGTGATCGCCGTGGAGGTGGCGGCCCGCGCCCCCGGGCGGGTGAGCAGGCTGGTGCTGTCGTCCACGCCGCTGGTGGACGCCGAGGCGCGCCGGCGGCGTGAAGGCCGGCCGCAGGTGGACCACGTGACCGAGCGGGAGGACGGCTCCCACCTGGTCGAGCTGTGGGCGGGCCGGGCCGGCTTCTACCCGCCGGGCCGCCCCGACCTGCTGGCCCGCTTCGTCCGCGACGCGCTGGCCGCCCGGCCCGGCCTGACCGGCGGGCACCGCGCTGTCGCCGCCTACCGGATGGAGGACCGGCTCGGCCTGATCCGCTGCCCGGTCCTGTGCGTGGGCGCCGCCGACGACCCCTTCGCCTTCCCCGAGCTGCGCCCGCTGGCCGACCGGCTGGGGGCGCCGGCCGCGGTCATCGCCGGCGGCATGGTGCCGCTGGAGTACCAGGCCGCCGAGTTCGCCCGCGTGGTCGGAACGTTCCTGGCGGGCGGGGAGTTTGCGATCCCTTGACGTTGGCAGTACCCCCTTGACTTTCGAGATGTATCGGAACAGGTGGGAGGCGGTCCTCGTGCAACAGGTGCCGGAACAGGAGAAGGAGACCCGGCAGGAACGCGCCGATCGCAACTTCGTCGAGTTACTGCAGGGCGCCCGCGTCGCGGTGACCGGTGTCCAGGTGCTGTTCGCCTTTCTGCTCACCGTGCCGTTCTCGCAGGGCTTCGAGCGGCTGAGCGCGTTCGACCGGTGGTTGTTCTTCGTGGCGCTGGTGTCGGCGGCGTGCGCCTCGATCTGTTACATCGCCCCGGCCAACCAGCACCGGGTGCTGTTCCGCCAGGGGCTGAAGGAGAAGCTGGTCCGCCGCTCCAACCACTACGGTCTCGCGGGCGCCCTCGCGCTGGCCCTGTCGATGACGTCCGCGACGATGCTGGTGGTCGACTTCCTGTTCCACTCCACGCTGGCGTGGGTCACCGCGGGCGGGGTGGCGGCGCTGGCCGCCTGGGCGTGGTTCGGCCAGCCGGCGCTCGACCGGTCCGCCCGCCCCGACGACACCGCACCTGACGAGAGCGACGGCCGCCGATCAGGAGGAGCCGCCGCCGGCGTCTGACCGGCGGTAGTCGGCCCGCGCCACCACGTACGCGGCCACCGACACGGTGATGATCTGGGCCACGGCGACGATGAGCAACGGCCCTGCCGTGGCCCAGGTCGGCTGGCGCAGCCACATCGCCAGCAGCACCAGCAGCACGCAGAGCACCTGGGGCTTGGTGGCGACGTGCATCCGGTCGAGTGTGGTGCGGAAGCGCACCATGCCCCATCCGGCGGTCAGCGCGAGCGCCGCCCCGGCGAGCAGGCAGACGGCCGCCGCGACGTCCAGCACGTTCACTCGTTCCCCTCCGGGAAGTAGCGGGCCAGCGAGACGGTCCCGACGAACCCGAGCAGCGACAGCACCAGCAGGATCGGGACGTCGGAGTAGTCGCCGTAGACGGCGGCGTACGCTCCCGCGCCGCACATGGCCAGCGAGGTGATCATGTCCACCGACACCGCCCGGTCCAGCGTGGTCGGGCCCCTCCCCAGCCGGTAGAGCGCCCCCGCCGCGCCGACGGCGAGCAGCACCAGCGTCACCAGATACACCGTGGTCATCCGAGCTCCTTCCGGTCGGCGCGCGTACCGAACGCCGCCACGATCCGCGTCTCCAGCGCGGTCACCTCGTCCTGGGTGAGCGCCGCCACCACCGCGTGGGGGCCGGACCGGCCGAGCACGTGGATGGTCAGCTCCCGCCGCTCCCGGTCGGCTCCCAGCACGAGGCTGCCCGGCACCGTCGTCACCCCGATCATGATTATGACCGTCATGGCCTCCGACGAGGTGCGCAGGCGTACCGGCACGATCGCGGTCGGCGGCGACGGCGACCGCAGCACCCAGAACACCACCCGCGCCGTCGAGGTCACCAGGTCGAGCAGGAACCAGGCCAGGAACCGGACGAACGGCAGCGGCCGGAACCGGATGCCGGGATCGAGCACCGGCAGCGGCAGCAGCCATGTGACCACGGCTCCGGCGATCAGCCCGCCCACCAGGGTGCCGAAGGACAGATCGCCCCAGAGCATCATCCAGATCAGCGCCAGCCAGCAGACCAGCGCCAGCGGCACCGGCCGCCCGAACAGCCGCGGCGCCAGCCGGTCGCGCGTCTTCCCCTGCCGCTCCGGCTCCTGAGGGCCGGCCTCCGAAGGCTCCGTCATCCCGACCCCAGGACCGCGGTGATGTACGGCTGCCGCGCCAGCAGTTCGTCGGCCGCCCGCTCGGTCAGCGACGACAGCGGCCCGGCCAGCACCGTGTAGGCCAGCCCCAGCACCACCAGCGCCGTCACCGGCCCGTACAGGCCCGGCGTGTTCGCCGCGCTCCGCTCCATCTGCTCCTCACCGGCGTCCGCCCGGCTCTCGCCCTCGCCCTGCGGCTCCCGCCAGAACGCCTTGCCCCACACCTTCGCCACCGCGTACAGGGTGAGCAGGCTCGTCACCAGCGCGGCCGCGACCAGCGCGATCGGGAGCGCGCCGCCGACCTCCAGCCCGGCCTGGATCAGCGCCAGCTTGCCCAGGAAGCCGGACATCGGCGGGATGCCCGACAGGTTCATCGCGGGCACGAAGAACAGCACCGACAGCAGCGGCGCCTTCCGCATCAGCCCGCCCAGGCGGTTCACCGACGTGGTGCCCGAGCGCCGCTCGATCAGCCCCGCCACCAGGAACAGGCTCGTCTGCACGGTCATGTGGTGCACCGCGTAGAAGACGGCGCCCGCCAGCCCCGCCACGGTCGCCAGGCCCACCCCCATCACCATGTAGCCGACGTGGCTGACCAGCGTGAACGACAGCATCCGTTTGATGTCCGTCTGCGCCACCGCGCCCAGCACGCCCAGCAGCAGCGTGGCCAGCGCCGCCCACAGCAGCAGCGTCCCCACCGGCCCGCCGGGGAACAGCAGCGCCTCCAGCCGGAAGATCGCGTACACGCCGACCTTCGTGAGCAGCCCGGCGAACACCGCCGTCGCCGGCGCGGGCGCGGTCGGATAGGAGTCCGGCAGCCAGCCCGACACGGGGAAGATCGCCGCCTTGATCGCGAACGCCAGCAGCAGGAACAGCTCCACCAGCAGCTTCACCTGCGGCGTGAGGTCCGCGAACCGCACGGCGAGCTGGGCGATCGACAGCGTCCCGGTGGCCGCGTACACGATCGCCAGCGCGATGAGGAACAGCATCGACGACATCAGCGCCATGACCGTGTACGTGGCCCCGGCCCGGATCCTGGACTGGGTCCCGCCGAACGTGAGCAGCACGTACGACCCGCTCAGCAGCATCTCGAACGCCACGAACAGGTTGAACAGGTCACCGGTCAGGAACGCGTTCGCCACCCCGGCCAGCATCACCAGGAACGCCGGGTGGAAGATCGCCATCGGGGCGACGTCCTCCTGCCGGTCGTAGGCGCTGACCACCGAGTACACCATCACGCACAGCGTCACCGCCGACGAGGTCACCAGCATGAGCGCGGACAGCCGGTCGGCGACCAGCGAGATCCCGATCGGCGTCTCCCAGCCGCCGATCCGCGCCACCATCGGCCCGTGCTGGTCGACCTGGGCGAGCAGCACCGCCGAGACCACCAGGTTGACGGCCAGCGCGAAGATACTGATGACACCCTGCAGATGCCGCAGCCGCGCGCCGATGGCCAGCTTGATGCCCGCCGCCAGCAGCGGCAGCAGCACCGGGACCGGGATCAGCGCCTCCACTACTCGTCGCCCTCCAGCTCGGGGTCGAGCGCGAGCGCCTGGCGCTCCCGCTCGGCCCTGATGGCCCGCCGCATCTGCTTGCGCGCCTCCCGCTGGCGCGCCTTGAGGCGCCTGCGGTCGGCCCGCCGGTGCGCCATCCGCTCACCCCTGGTCGGCTCGTCACGCAGTTCGGCGTGCAACTCGGCGCGCTGCTCGGCGACCAGCCGGTCGTACTCCGCCTGCCGGGCGCGCACCCGCTCGCCCAGCTGCCCGCGCCGGGCGCGCAGCCGAACCCAGCGGTCCTCGGTGTCGTCGCTCACCTCGTCGGAGCCGCGCAGCTGCCAGGCCCGGTGCACCATCGAGAGCAGGAACGCGGTGACGCCCAGCGTGATGACGATCGCGGTCAGGACCATGGCCTGGGGGAGCGGGTCGGCCATCTGGTCCGGCTCGGCCCGGCCGAGCAGCGGCGGGTCGCCGGCGTCGCCGCCGGTGGTGAGGATCAGCAGGTTCACCCCGTTGCCGAGCAGGATCACGCCCGCCAGCACCCGGACCAGGCTCCGCTCCAGCAGCAGCGTCACCCCGGCGGCGACGAGCAGCCCGCACACGGCCAGCGGCACCAGCGAAATCGTCATCGCGCCTCGATCTGCTCGTCCACCTCGGCGCCGAGCGCCCGCAACACGTCCTGCACCATTCCCACCACCGTCAGATAGATCCCCAGGTCGAACAGCAGCACCGTGGACAGGTGCAGGGTGCCGACCAGCGGCACCGTCACGTCCGCGGCCAGCATGCGCAGCGCCTCACCGCCGAACGCCATCCCGATGAGCGCCGTGCCGACCGACATCGTGAGCCCGACCCCGAGCAGCACCCCCGGGTGCACCGGCACCGCCCTGGCCAGCTCGTCGCGCCCGCCCGCCAGGTAGCGGACCGTGATCGCCAGCCCGGCCACGATCCCGCCCGCGAAACCGCCGCCGACCCGCCCGTGCCCGACGAACAGCAGGAACACCGAGAGCAGCAGGACCGTGTGGAAGGTCAGGCGGGCGGCCACCTCGAACGCGAGCGACCGATGCTCCTCCGGCAGCGCCGACGCCAGCCAGGGCCGGCCGGGACGCGGGGGCGCCGGCCGCCTGTCGATCGCGTACGAGGTGCGGCGCAGATACACCAGACTGGTGACGCCCAGCGTGAGCACCAGGATCACGGTGCTCTCGCCCATCGTGTCCCAGGCCCGGATGTCGAGCAGCAGGGCGCTGACGATGTTGCCGGCCCCGGCCCGCTCCGCCGCCCCGGCCATGAGGTCGCCGACCGGCGGGGCCTGCCGGGCGTCCATCGCCAGGACGCCCGCCACGACCACCACCGCCCCCGTCACGAGACCGATGCCGAGCCGGAGCGCGAAAGGCAGCCTGGCCGGCACCGGCGGGTTCGACACGCGTCTCAGCACCAGCACGAATATGACCATGCTGAGGGTCTCGGCCAGGAACTGGGTCAGCGCCAGGTCGGGGGAGCCGTGGGCGAGGAACAGCAGCGCGACCCCGTACCCGGTCATGCCGCAGGAGATGGCCAGCAGCAGGTAGCTGTGGGCGCGCAGGGCGAGCACGACCGCGGCCGCGATCAGCACGGCGAGCAGCGGCTGCTCGGGCCGCTGCCACCCCGTCACCGGCGCCTCCAGCGCGAGCGGAGGACCGTAGGACAGGGCGAGCGTCCCGATGCCGGCCAGGGTGGCGAGCGTGAGCAGCACGTAGTCGGGCACCGAGCCGCGCTGGACGATGCCGGTGAGCTGGAGCGCCGCCAGGTCGGTGCGGCGCAGCGCGTTCCAGAACGCCACGCCGGAGTCGGTGATGTGCATCGCCGACCCCAGCCGCGCCACCGGCTCGCGCGCCAGGAACAGCAGCACGCCGACGACCAGCGTGGCCGCCGACAGCAGCAGCGGCGCCCCCACCCCGCTCCAGAGCGCCAGGTGGGTGCCGTGCCCCGGGTCGGGGAAGGAGGCCGTGTAGCCGGACATGGCCGTCTCGAACATGCCCGCCAGCGGCGCCAGCACCAGCCCGAGCCCGGCCAGCAGCACGGCCGGCGCCACCATGAGCACCAGCGGCCGCTTCAGCTTCGACCGCTTCCTGTGCGGCTTGTCCGCGAACGCGCCCCACAGGAACCGCAGCGTGTACGCGGCGGTCAGCGCCGACCCGGCCACCACCGCCGCCAGGACGAACGGGTCGGCCAGCAGCGCCTCCAGCGCCGCCTCCTTGCCCACGAACCCGACCAGCGGCGGCAGCCCCACCATCGACGCCCCGGCCAGCACCGCGGCCGCGCACGTCCACGGCATCGAACGGCCCAGCCCGCTCAGCCCGCGCAGATCACGCCGGCCCGCCGCGCGGTCCACCACCCCCACGACCAGGAACAGGGTCGCCTTGAACAGCGCGTGCCCGAGCAGCATCGCCACCCCGGCCAGCGCGGTCGCCCCGGTGCCGGCGCCGAACAGCACGATCAGGAAGCCGAGCTGGCCGACCGTCCCGTACGCGAGCAGCCTCTTCAGATCGGTCTCCCGCAGCGCCCGCCAGCCGCCCAGCAGCATCGTCAGCGCACCCAGCGGCACCGCCACCGCCCGCCACACCGTCGCGTCGCCGAACGCCGGGCCCAGCCGGGCCAGCAGGTAGACGCCCGCCTTGACCATCGCCGCCGCGTGCAGGTACGCCGACACCGGCGTGGGCGCGGCCATCGCCGCGGGCAGCCACGCGCTGAACGGGAAGATCGCCGACTTGGACAGCGCCCCGACCAGCACCAGCAGCAGCGCCACCGATCCCACCTCGGGCGGGTCCGCCAGGATGGCGGAGATCTGGTAGGTGCCCGCCGACTGCCCGATCATCACGAACCCGGCCAGCATCGCCAGCCCGCCCAGGGTGGTGACGACCAGCGCCTGCATGCCGGCCCGCCTGCTCGACCGGCTCTCCGGGTGATGCCCGATCAGCAGGTACGAGAAGACCGTCGTCAGCTCCCAGAACACGTACAGCAGCAGCAGGTCGTCGGCCGTGACCAGGCCTAGCATGGCGCCGGCGAACGCCGTCATGGCCGCGCCGAACCGCCCCAGGCCCTCGTCGCCCCGGTAGAAGTAGCGTGAGCTGTAGACCATGACGAGCGCGCCGACGCCGGTCACCAGCGCCATCATCAGCAGGCCCAGCGCGTCGGCGCGGAACGCCAGCGAGATGCCGAGCGCCGGAGCCCACGGACGGACGGACGCCTCCGGCCCCAGCAGGGTGTAGACGAAGCCGGCCGCCGGTGCCGCCGCGAGCAGCAGCAGCGCGTCCCGTCCGAACCGCCGGACCAGCCAGGGAGCGCAGAACGCGGCCGCCGCGTGCAGGATGAGCAGCCACTCCATCCATTCAGCCCGAGTTGTTCAGGCGGTTACCGATCTCGTCCTGCAGGCGCGAGAGCGACTCGTCGAGCATGCCGCGCACCTCGTCGGCACGCTCGCGCGGCGTCTCCTCCTCCGGCTCGTCCAGCAAGGAGATGTGCACCGTCACCTCACTCGTGCCGCTGTCGGCGTCCGAAACCTGCAGCCAGCCCGAATAGTCCGGATGATCACGGCCGCCCCACTCCACCCTGAGCTGGTCACGCTGGGCGCGGAACAGGCCCTCATGCTCGCCCTCACCGGGCACCACCTCGCCGCCCGCCTCCACGGTGTTCGGCCCGCTGCCGCGGACCCACAGTCCGTGCGGCAGCCACCTGTTCATCAGCGTGACGTCGGACGCCACGCCGAACACCACACCACTTTCGGCAGGCATGCCACGCGTCGCCTCATACTCGGCCATGGAAACTCCCGGTTCGTCCGTAGCACCTCGTCTGCCCCGGTCACCCCTGTGGCAAACCGCGCCCCTCGCCGCACGGGCATGCCGTCGCGCGGGGTGTGACGCGGGTGTGACGCGGGTGTGACGCGGGTGTGACGCGGGTGTGACACAGGGAGGCTGTGACACAGTAAGGCCATGTCCGAGAAGCTTCCCCGGTCAGTCCCCGAAGCCGTGGCCGCAGAGCTGGCCGGGCGACCGCCGCGCTATCTCTACTTCTGGGGCCACCAGCCCGCCCGCGACGGCACGGCCGGCCGCGGCTGCCTCAGCCAGTGGTGGCCCGCCGGGTTCACCGAGGACGGGCGCCACTACCGGTCGGCCGAGCACTACATGATGGCGCACAAGGCGCTGCTGTTCGGCGACGAGGTGGCCGCCGAGAAGATCCTCGCCGCCGCCCATCCCGGCGAGGCGAAGAAGCTCGGGCGCGCCGTCGGCGGCTTCGACGAGGAGACCTGGGCCGCCCACCGCTACGAGATCGTGGTACGGGGCAACCTCGCCAAGTTCGGTCAGCACGCCGAGCTGAAGGAGTTCCTGCTGACCACCGGCGGGCGGGTGCTGGTCGAGGCCAGCCCGCTGGACCGGGTGTGGGGCATCGGGCTGGTCGCCGACGACCCGGCCGCCGCCTCGCCCGCCACCTGGCGCGGGCTCAACCTGCTCGGCTTCGCCCTCATGGACGTCCGCGACGCGCTGGCCCGCCCGCGCTGACGCTCAGCGGCCCGCCACCGCACCGGCGTCACGGGGGAGGTCGGCGCCCCGCACCGTGCAGGCCAGCGCCGCCACCTTCGCCGCGAACGCCGCCGCCTCCCGCGCCGTGGCCGGATCCAGCCCGTCCAACCGGCCGCCGAGCAGCCCGCGCCCGTCGAGCCAGTGCAGCAGCCCGGCCGTGAACGCGTCGCCCGCCCCCACCGTGTCGACCACGTCCACCTGAGGCGCGGGCACCTCCGTCCGGACCCCGCCGAGCGACACCAGCGCCCCGGCCGGGCCCCGCGTCACCACCACCAGCCGCGCCCCGGCGGCGTGCCACTCGTCGCACACCCGCTCCACCGGCTCGCCGGGCCGCAGGAAGGCCAGGTCGTCGTCGCTGAGCCGCAGGATGTCGGCGAAGGCGCACCACCGCTCGACCGCGTACGCCTCCCGCGTGGCGAGGCTCGGCCGTACGTTGGGATCGACCGAGACCGTCACCCGCCGCGCGGCCGCCGCCGCGAACGCCTCCACCACGTCCCGTCCCGGCGGCCTGACCAGCGCCAGCGACCCGGTGTGCAGGCACCGCACGCCGTCCAGCACCGGGCCGGCCAACTCGGCGCCGGTCCACTGCCAGTCGGCGGTGCCCTCGGCGTGGAAGCCGTAACGCGCCTTGCCGGCGTCGTCCAGGCCGGCCACCGCGAGCGTGCTCGGCTCGCGGGCCTCGACGGCGTACGTCAGATCCACCCCGGCCAGCCGCTCCCGGAACAGCTCCCCGAACACGTCACCCGAGATGCGCCCCAGGAACCGCGCCGGCGTGCCGAGCCCGGCCAGCGCCGCCGCCGTGTTCGCCGGCCCGCCGCCCGGCAGCACCCGCAGCGTCAGCTCACCCGCCCGCCGTTCCGCGAACGCGTCGGCGACGCACTCACCCAGCACCGCGATCACCCGCCCACCCTCTCACGCCACCCCCTGCACGATCAGCCGGTGTCCGGAGAGATCCGTCCTCCCGCGCCGGCCCGATGCGTGTGGAGGGGCGGTGGCCGCCCGATGCGTGCGCCAGGGCCGGTGACCGCGGAGGTCATCGGCCCTTCCTTCGCCCGGGTCGGAGCGGGCGGAGCCGCCTGGCAGGCCGAGGAGGGTCGCGTCAGCGGAGGCCGGTGAAGAGGTCGTCCTCGTGGGCCGGGGTCTTGACGCGGCTCTGGACGCGGGTGAACGCCTCGTGGGAGAACATCTGCTGCTGGGCCTGCGGGGGCATGCGCAGCGGGAAGATGTTCTCGCCCTGGCTGGCGTGCGCCTCCAGGGCCTTGAGCTTGCGGTCGACGTAGGCCGAGACGTCGACGATGGCGTTGACCAGCTCGTCGGGGGTGCCGAAGTCGTCGTCGGGCTCGAAGCCCAGGTCGATGCCCGACTCGCGGAGGGTCGCGGCCATGTTGGCGATCGCGGCGCGCGGGATCGCCGTGTAGTAGAGCTTGTCGGGGACGCCGCCGCCGTTGACGGCGGCCACGGCGACGCGGTGGGCCTGGACGTGGTCGGGATGGCCGTAGCCGCTGCCGCCCGTCTCGTCGTAGGTCACCACCACCTGCGGGCGGTAACGCGCCATCAGCTCGGTCAGCCGGGCGGCCGCCGACTCCACGGACACGTTGGCGAAGGCGTCAGGGTGGTCGTTGGTCGACCAGCCCGCCATGCCGGAGTCGCGGTAGCCGAGCAGCTCGACGTGCTCGATGCCGAGATGGTCCGCGGAGGCGCGCAGCTCGGCCAGCCGGCGCTCGGCCACCTCGGCGGCGTCGTGGCCGGCCTCGCCGGGCTTCACCCCGCCGGGGCCGTCACCCTGCTCGCCGTTGGTGCAGGTGACCAGGACCGTGCGGACGCCCTCCGCGGCGTAGCGGGCGAGCACTCCGCCGGTGCTCAGGCACTCGTCGTCGGGGTGGGCGTGCACGGCCATCAAGGTCAGTCGGCTTTCCATGGCCGAAACCCTACTCGGCGCCCCCGACAGATCCTCCCGCCAGGGCCAGCCGGGCGGCCTCGTCCCGCGCGGCGGCCCGCCCCGCCCCGCTCACGGCGAGCCCGTGCTGGTCGGTCGTCATGTCAGCGGGCGCGACGCGAGACGACGGCCCGGCCCATCGCGGGATCGTCGCAGAACGCGCCGTCGACGCCCAGCTCCAGCAGCCGGCCCAGGAAGCCCGCCACGTCACCGGTGGCGCGCGGGTAGGCGGGGCTGTCGGGGTTCCCGAGCCGGTGGTCGGCGGGGAGCTGGGAGTTCTCGTTGCGCACGGTCCACACGTGCACGTCCAGCCGCCCGCGGTGGGCGTCGCGGACCAGGGCGGTCGGCTCCAGGGTCCTGCCGTCGGCGCCGACGGGCAGCACGCGCCGGGTGTCGACGCCGATCGCGCCGGCGTACCGGGCGACCTCCCGCAGGCCCTCCGGGGTGACCATGTCGTCGTAGGTGCGGCCGTTACCGGCCGCGACCCAGTCGTAGGGGGCGCCGGTCGCGCCGATGAGCTGGACGAGCGGCAGCCGCGTCCTGCCGGACAGCTCGCGCAGGTTGGCCGTCTCGAACGACTGGATGTACGCCTTCCGCACGCGGTTGCGCTCCAGCGTCTCCAGCAGCGGCTCCTCCAGCGACAGGCCGATGGAGTCGAAGTAGGTCGGGTGCTTGGTCTCCGGGTAGACGCCCACCCCGTGCCGCAGCGCCAGCTCGACCACCTCCTCGAAGGTGGGGATCTGGGCCGTCCCGTCGAAGGCCGTGTTGTCCGGGCGCAGGCCGGGCACCCGCTCCCTGGCCCGCAGGGTCTTCAGCTCGGCGAGCGTGAAGTCCTCGGTGAACCACCCGGTCACCTCGCGGCCGTCGATCGTCTTGGTGGCGCGCCTGCCGGCGAACTCCGCCCGCTCGGCCACGTCGGTGGTCTGCGAGATCTCGTTCTCGTGCCGCGCGACGAGGACGCCGTCCTTGGTGGGGACGAGGTCGGGCTCGATGTAGTCGGCGCCCATCGCGATCGCGGCATCGTACGAGAGCAGCGTGTGCTCGGGGCGGTGGGCACTGGCGCCGCGATGGCCGATGACGACGGGCGGCTGGGCGCGGCGGCCGGGGTCGGCGGCCGTCGCGGCGGAAGTCGATGGGGTCACCACGAGGGCGACGGTACCGGCCGACAGCACGGCCAGCACACTCGCGAACAGGCTGCGGATCGTCATGGGCGCACCGTAAACCCGCGAGAGGGGTTCCCGGAGTTACTTGGATGAGTTACTGTTTACTCATGCAAGTAAGAAAGCGGACGTTCACGGGGGACGCCAGGCGCGCGCAGATCATCGCCGCGACTATCGAGACCCTCGGGCGGCTCGGCTACGGGCACACCTCGTTCGCGAAGATCGCCGAGCGGGCCGGGCTGAGCAGCACGCGGCTGATCTCGTACCACTTCGCCGGCAAGGACGAGCTGATGGCCGCCGTGGTCGGGCACGTGCACGAGAAGCTCGGGCGGTTCATGCACGAGCGGGTCAGCGCGCAGCCCGACGCCAGGAGCCGGCTGCGCGCCTACATCGGCGGCCTGGTCGCGTTCAACGCCGCGCACCGCGACGAGATGGAGGCGCTGATGACGATCTTCCTCAGCCATCCGGGCGAGGCCGGCTCCTACGGCCCGGAGGAGGAGATTCGGACGCTGAGCCACCTGGAGCTCATTCTGCGCGAGGGCCAGGAGCGGGGGGAGTTCCGCGCGTTCGACCCGTTCGTGATGGCCGCCACGATCCAGCGCTCGCTCGACGGCCTGCCGTTCCTGCTGCGCTCCAGGCCCGGCCTCGACCTGGAGCTGACGGCGCGCGAGCTGGAGACGATGTTCGACCTGGCCACCAGGGCGGAGCCGTGAGGGGGCGGTGGCTGACGATCGCCGTCAACATCGGCGTGCCCGTCGTGATCTATTACGGGTTACGCGCCGCGGGGGTCAGCGTCTACCTGGCGCTGCTGGCCGACACGCTGGTGTCGGCCGGGTTCACCGGTTACAAGCTGCTGCGCGAGCGCAAGCTCGACGGGCTGAGCGCGTTCTTCACCGCCATGTTCGCCGTCGCCGTGGTGGTGACGCTGGTCAGCGGCGACGAGCGGATGCTGCTGGCCAAGGAGGGCTGGGTCACGGCGGCGGCCGGCATCTGGTTCCTGGCCTCGACCAGGATGTCCCGGCCTCTCGCCTACCTCTTCACCCGGCCGCTGCTGGAGCACCGTTACCCGTTCGGGCCGGTGCGCGAGCCGTGGGAGGTCTACTGGGAGCGGCTGCCCAGGTTCCGCCGCGTCTGGCGGGTGTCGTCCGCCGTCTGGGGCGTCGTGCTGCTGCTCGACGCCGCCGCCCGGGTGGCCATCGCGTACGCGCTGCCCGTCGACACGGTGCGCGTGACAGGGATGCTCCTGTACGCGGTCGCGACCCTCGTCGCCGTGATCATCACCAATGTCCACTACGTGCTGAGCGGGCTCTACAACGGCTGGAGCAGCCTGTACGAGCCGCTCAGGAGAGAGGAGTCGCGCGCATGACCCGCCGCCTTCCCACCATCGCCGTCGCCGTCGCCGCCACACTGGCCGTCTGGCTCGTGGCCGTCCCGATCGCCGGCGTCGACCTCGCCGCCCGGGGCGGAGCCGGGACCATCGCGGTCGGGCCCGTGGCGGTGGTGATCGCCACCGCCGTCGCCGGGCTCGCCGGCTGGGCCCTGCTGGCCGTCCTCGAACGCCTCACCCGGCGCGCCCGCGCCATCTGGACCGCGGTCGCCGCGGCCGTCCTCGTCCTGTCGCTGCTCGGCCCGCTCGGCGGGGTGAACGCGGGGTCACAGCTCACGCTCGCCCTGATGCACCTGGCCGCCGGAGCGGTGATCATCTTCGGGATGCGCGGCACGGCGACGCGCTGAGTCCGCTCTCATGGGGCGCCGCCCAGCAGCCGCGCGCACACGTGACACTTGTAGAAGATCGTCGCCACCTCCCGCCAGTCGCGGCGCACCAGAAGCAGCCGCATGGCGGCGTACGGGACGGGCACCTCCAGCTCGTCCATCAGCTCCGCCCACTCGTCCCGGTCCGGCAGCGCCGTGCGCCTGCGGGCCAGCCGGCGCAGCGGGCCCGGCTCCAGCTCAGGGAACTCCGCCGGCGCGGCCTCGGCCAGGTCCACGATCTCCCGGTCGCAGCGCCGGTGGATGTCCGCGATCTCGTCCCGTACGTCGCGCAGCCCCGAGAAGTAGAAGCGCAGCAGCGAACCGGGACCGTCCAGCACGTGGTCGTCCTCCAGCAGCTCGGCCAGCTCATCGGCGAGCCCGGTGAAACGGCCGGCGCGCTCCGGCGGCGGCCCGTCCCGCGCCGGGCGGGGCCGCCTCGGCGGGCGGCGCGGCGGGGACGCCAGGAACATGACCACCACGGCGGCGACGAGCGCCAGCGTCACCACGACGATGGCGGCGATCAGCCAGATCAGGACCGTCCCGGCCGTGCTCACGGTGGCGGAGACGATGCCGCCCACCGCCTGATAGCGGATGGCCGCCCACAAGAACGCGGCCGCCGCCCCGCAGAACGCCAGGAGCTTCGCCAGCCGCCAGCCCGACCGGGTGCCGATGAACGCCAGCACCAGCGCGAGCACCAGCGCCACGATCGGCCGTTCGAGGAAGGAGAGCACGCTCTCCCACCTCCACTCCACGGGCCGCCCGGTGGCGGCGTGACTCAGCCCCATCCACACCAGCGCCGCGACGGCGGCGGCCAGCAACACCAGTTTGAGCAGGCAGGACTCGCTGACGGAAGCCAGCACCACCAGGATCACGGCGACGATGACGGCGGTCAGCGGATCGGCCAGCCCCTCCCACACCCCAGCCATGGCGCACCCCGTTGACGGATACCCAGATTGTGGGCTCGCCGGGGGGCCCGGACAAGACGGCTGCTTCGTCAGAAGGCGTAGCGGATCCGGCAGAAGGGCAGGCGCTCATCGATGAGATCGGTGAGCGCGGCTACGTACCGGCCCTTCTGGCCGGTGCGGTAGCGGACGTTCCAGCCGCCCGTCTGCGAGCGCTTGGGCTGCTGCAGGTCCGGCCGCCACAGCACCTCCTCGGCCTTCGGATGCCAGCCGAGGTTGACCTCGTGCAGCCGGTCGTTGTGGGTCAGGAAGATCACCTCGGCGGCGAGCCGCTCGCGCGCGGCCGCGCCGATCCCGTCGCCGAGCCGGTCCAGCAGCTCGGCCCAGTCCTCCAGCCAGCCGTCCCTGACCACCACCGGGCTGAAGTTGACGTGCACCTCGTACCCGGCCGCCACGAAGTCGTCGATGGCGGCGATGCGCTCGGCCACCGGGGAGGTGCGGATGTCGAGCAGCTTGGAGTCGGCCTCCGGCATCAGGCTGAACCTGATCCTGGTGCGCCCGCGCGGATCCCAGCCGAGCAGGTCGCGGTTGACGTACTTGGTGGCGAAGCTGGCCTTGGCGTTCGGCAGGTCCCGGAACAGCTCCACCAGGTCACGGACGTTCCTGGAGATCGTCGCGTCCACCGAGCAGTCGGAGTTCTCGCCGATGTCGTACACCCAGGCGTGCGGGTCCACCTGGTCCGGCTCGGGCTTGACGCCCTGCCTGGCGGCGTGCCTGGCGAGATAGCCGGTGATCTTGTCGATGTTGGCGAACACCGTGATCGGGTTGCTGTAGCCCTTGCGGCGCGGCACGTAACAGTACGCGCACGCCATCGCGCAGCCGTTGGCCGTGGACGGCGCGACGAAGTCGCTGGAGCGGCCGTTCGGGCGGGCGGTCAGGGACTTCTTGGTGCCGAGCACCAGCGACTCGGTCTTGATCCGGACCCAGCGGGCGACGTTCGCCTCGTCGCCGTACAGCTCGGGGATGCGGTCGTGCCGCTCGACCTCGACCAGCTCGGCACCAGGGAAGCGGCCGAGTATCTCCCGGCCGCGCGGCAGCTCGGCGGCGGCGGGCTCGAAGTAGATACGTCGGATGTCGAGAAGGTTGTCGCCCACTCCCGTACAACGCCGTGACTCAGCGTCGTCTTCCCTGGTCAGCGAGCCCTTGCGAGAGGATCGGTCCGGCGGTCAGAACGCCTCCCGCAGCTCCCGCTTGAGCACCTTGCCGCTGGCGTTCTTGGGCAGCGCGGCGACGAACCGGACCTGCTTGGGCGTCTTGAACGGAGCCAGCCGGCCCCGCAGGAACGCCACCAGCTCGTCGGCGGTGAGGCTCGCGCCCTCGCGCAGCACGACCGCGGCCGTCACGGCCTCGATCCACCGCTCGTCCGGCACCCCGAACACGGCCGCCTCCGCCACGGACGGGTGCTGGTAGATCGCCTCCTCGACCTCGCGGCTGGCCACGTTCTCGCCGCCTGTCTTGATCATGTCCTTCTTCCTGTCGACCACCGACAGGTATCCGTCCACGTCCATCACACCCAGGTCGCCGCTGTGGAACCAGCCTCCGCGGAACGCCTCCGCGGTCTTCTCCGGGTCGTTCCAGTAGCCGAGCATCGCGTGCGGGCTGCGGTGCGCGATCTCGCCCACCTCGCCCGGCGGCAGCGGCTCGCCGTCGTCGCCGACGATCCGCGTCTCCACGTTCAGCGCGGGCCGGCCGGCCGAACCCAGCCGGGTCAGCTGCTCCTCAGGGCGCAGGATCGTGGCCACCGGCGCCATCTCCGTCTGCCCGTAGAAGTTGAACAGCCGCACCTCGGGCAGCCGGGCCGCGATCTCCTTCAGCACCTCGACCGGCATGATCGAGGCGCCGTAGTAGCCCTTGCGCAGCGACGACAGGTCACGGCGGTCGAAGTCGGGGTGGCGCAGCAGCCCGATCCAGACCGTCGGCGGGCAGAACAGCTTGGTGGCCCGCTCCGACTCGATCGCCGCCAGGATCGCCGCCGGGTCGGCGCCGGGCAGCACGATGTTGGTCGCCCCCAGATAGATCCCGGGCGTGAGGAAGCAGTGCAGCTGGGCGCAGTGGTACAGCGGTAGCGCGTGCACCTCCACGTCGTCGCCGCTCATCTCGCCGTCGACCACGCACGTCACGTACTGGGAGATCAGGCTCCGGCTCGACAGGGTCGCCCCCTTCGGCCGGGACTCGGTGCCGCTGGTGTACATGAGCTGGATCGGGTCGTCGTCGCCGATCTCCACCACCGGCTCAGCGTCGTCACCGTGCGCCATCCAGTCCTCGACCGGCTCCCAGCCGTCCCGGCCCGCCCCGATGACGCCGCGCACCGCGACCCGGTCGCTCACGGCGCCCTCGGCCACCGGCAGCAGCGCCTCCTCCACCAGCATCCCGGACGCGCCCGCGTGCTCCAGGATGTACGCGACCTCCTCCGGGCCCAGCATGAAGTTGATCGGCACCGAGATCGCGCCCAGCCGGGCCAGCGCGAAGTAGGCCACCACGAACGCGTGGTCGTTGTGCGAGAGGATCGCGAACCGGTCGCCCTTGCCCACGCCCCGCGAGGCCAGCGCGTTGGCGGTGCGGTTCACCGTACGGTCGAGGTCGGCGTAGCTCTGCCGCAGGTCGCCGTAGATGATGGCGGTCTTGGCGGGATAGCGGGCCGCGGAGCGGCGCAACAGGTCTCCGATGGCATGCTGGCGAGTCGTCATACCGGACATCCCTCACTTGGCCGAACTTCGTTCGGGAATCCTAGCCTTCGCCGGCCCGAGGTTCACGAAGATCTTTCACCAGGATCCGGCACACGTCGGGCACCTGCTCCACCCGCCCGCCCGGCAGGTAGATCCGGCGCGTGGTCGGCACAGGAGGATGCGGCCACTCCACGTAACCGAGCCGCCTGTAGAGCGGCCACACCCGGCGGTTGCGCGGATCCACGCCCAGCGCCACCCGGTCGTGGCCGAGCTCGCGTAACCGCCGCTCGGCGGCGCCCATCAGCCGGGTGCCGATCCGCTGGTTGCGATGCTCGGGAGCCACCTCCAGGTGGGTCAGCAACGGCACGCCGGGCAGCCGCTCCCGCACCTCCGGCTCCTCGGCCGGGTCCAGCCACAGGTACACGTCCCCGATGGGGGTGAACCCGTCCCACGCGACCAGCAGCACCCCGTGCTTCTCCCGCTGACCCGCCAGCCGCTCCCGGAAGTACGGCTCCTGCCCGAGGGAGTTGACCAGGGCGACGAGATCCCCGTGCACGGCAGCTCGGATCCGGACATGCAGCATGACTTCTACAATCAAGCGGCGAAACGGCGGGCAACCAGCTTATCGCGGTGATCTGTCACAAAAGGACGAAACAGACAGCGGATCGCCGCCCGGAGGTCACGGCGCGCCCCGGCCGGGCGTGGCGAGATAACGCAACGCCTGCTCGACGGGCCTGCCGCGGGGCAGCAGCTCCACGAACTCCCGCCACACCTTGCTGTCGGCCCGCCACCTGTCGAGGTATCCGAGACAGAGCTCGGGACTGATCAGGGCCAGCCGCCCGCGCGCGGCCTTGAGCGACTCTTCCATCCGCCGCCGCTCGTCCGGGCTCACCCGGGCCCGCGGCAGGCGGTCGAGGATGCTCTCGATGAACAGGCGGCGCCTGGCCAGGAACTCCGTCCAATGCCGCAGATCGGCCTCCCGCAGGGTCCTGCCCTCGTCGAGCAGCCAGAACACGCCCTCGGCCAGCACGTCGCCCGTCTCCTCCGCCCTGGCCCTCTCGGTCGTGCGGAACGGGTCGTAGGGCGCCTGCTTGACCAGGCCCGTGACGGCGAGCGGGCGCAGCCCGTCCTCCTTCAGCAGATAGAACCAGTCCTCGTTGTAGACGTCCGGGAAGAACGCGACGTCGCGCACCGTCTCCACGACCAGCGCGCCGCCGCCGACGAAGGTCTCCTGATGCCCGCCGACGGCGCGGAAGGCGTGGCACACGACCGAGTTGTCCGGGAACCCGCCGATCGACAGCCCGGCCGCGTCGAAGTCGTCGAGCAACCCGGCCGCCCTGCGGAGGTCGTCAGGCGCTCCCACCTCGATGTCGTCGTCGAGGAACACGATGCGCTCCCAGCCGGCCATCCTGGCCAGCGCCAGCGCGAAATTGCGCTTGGCGGCCGTGTCGGTGTGCCGTCTCAGCCTCGGGGGGAGCGCGGTGGACGTCTCGAGCGCGGGCAGCCGCGCCGCCGACCTCGCGGTGAAGTCGATGGCGATCACGTCGGCGCCGGGAGCGGCCCCGGCCCGCACCCGCTCGGCGCTGGTCCACCTGCCGCTGCACAGCACGACCAGCGGGCAGCCCAGGACCTCCGCCAGATGGGAGGCGTGCCGGAGGTAACGGCTCGGGCGGGCGGTGGGCACCACGATCGCGTCGATCCTGGCCATGCCCGCGGGCGCGCCGGTCGCCTGGAGCAGATGCCGGTGGGAGGGATGGTGATGCGACGCCGGCGAGGTCAGCCGGGCCATTCGACCAGCCTCAGCTCGTCGAGCGTCCAGTCGGGGGTGATGACCTTGCCGTTGACGACGCGGACCTTGCTCAGCAGCGCGTAGGCCTCGTGGCCGCCGAAGCGCTCCTGGAGCCAGGCGGTGTTGCGGTCCCTGAACTTGACGTCGGTCAGGGCCCGCGCCACCCCGAGCGTGCCGCGGCCGTACATGCCGTTGCAGATCGTGAGCGTGCACTCGGCGTTGTAGGGGTTCTCCCCCCGGTAGAACAGCGCCACGTCCTCGCGCAGCCGCCCGCCGCTCAGCTTGGGATGGAAACGCCGGTCAGAGGAGGAGAAGTAGGGGCCGTGCTCGCCGTCCCAGTCGTTCACCTGCTCGACCGGAAGCCCGAGGTCCTGGAAGACGTTGGTGGTCAGGTCGTTCCAGTCGACGCCGCCGAGCAGCACCAGATGAGAGGTGAGGTCGTCCGGCTCCAGCTCGTCCGGGGTGTGGCGGCGGACCTCGCTGGCAGGGTTGAAGGCGCGGATGTGGCCGTGCAGCTCGAAGAGCGCGTCGAGGTCGGCGTAGGTGTAGAGCTCGATGTGGTGCGGGTCGTCGGGATCGACGTAGGGCATGCGCGCCAGCCACTCCCCGGGAAGCCGCGCGCAGACGATGACGACCTGCTTGCCGTCGTCGAACTGCCACGGGTTGACGACCGCGCTCGACGGTCTCTGGTCCAGGGCGGCCGAGCGCAGGTCGAGCAGCTCCTGCAGGAGCTTGTCGCGCAGCTGTGACTCCTCCGCGGTCAGCTCGTCCTCGGCGACCGGGACGAGGTCGTCGTCCCTGAGCGAGCGGCGGCTGCAGAAGATCAGCGCGTAGGCCTCCAGGCGGGAGACCGGCGGCACCTTGGGGTTGCCCTCGTTCTCCCACGACGAGATGAGGGGCACGCTGACGTTGAGCGCCTGGGCCAGCTGCGGCTGCTTGACTCTCCTGCCGGGCCACTGCTGAAGGCGCAGTTGCCGGAGCCGGTGCGCTAGGGCCTGGCCGGAATCCGCCATGAGGACACCCCCATCCGAGGTTCAACACCTTAAGTAAACCTCTACCCACTGCCGGGGGCGAGGGCATACACGCAGGCCAACACCGAAACTTCGAGGCCGCATCGGCGAAGCGGCCATTCTAATCCACAACGACTTACCCAGGAGAGGGATTAATGCATCAAAGGGAGGGCAAGTCTTCAGTCAGGGGCTGAAGATTTACTGAAGTTCAGACGGGGATTCAGATGACGATCAGAGACCCTCCGGCGAGACCGCGCCGCCCGGGCGAGCATCCTCACGAACAGGCGTCACTCCCCGGAGTGCCGCACGCTCCAAGGCCCCTCGATGCCGAACCACAGGGACCCCACCATGTTCGTCACCTCTGCCCTTCCCGCACTCATGGAAACGATCGCCAGCCCTGAGGGCGTCGCGATGGCCCGCGGCCTCCTCTACCTCCTGGCCGTCCTCGCCGGCTGGACCGTGATCTCGGCCGTCCGCCGGCTCGGCAAGGTCGTCACCGCGCTGTTCCGCGCGTCCCTCATGGTCGTCGCGCTGGCCGCCGTCGGCACGGTCGCCGTCGTGCTCATCGCGCAGCTGGCGCTCATCCTGGAGCTCAGCTGACGGCCGTACGGTGAGATGGGCGCGAAGACGGCGCCCATCTCTCACGCCAGGGCGGCCAGCCGCCGGTACGACTCCAGGCGGTCGTCCAGGTCGTAGGTGTTCATCGTCACCAGGACCTCGTCGGCGCCCGTCACCGTCACCAGGTCGCGCAGCCGCGTCGCGACCTCGTCCGCCGTCCCGCTGATCTGGCCCTTGCGGGCGTCCTCCAGCAGCGCGCGCTCGCGCTCCGGCAGGTCCATGCGCAGGATCTCGCCCGGCGGGCGCAGCGGCGGGAACACGCCGCGTACCCGCGAGTGCGCCGTCGACCACGCCTCCGGCACCTGCAGCAGCGCCGCCTGCTCGGCGGTCTCGCCGACCGCGATGTTCGCCGCCACCATCACGTACGGCGCCGCGCTCCACTCCGACGGCCGGAACGCGGCCCGGTAACGGGCGGCGGCCCCGGCCGGGGCTCCGCCGCCGATCACCAGGGGGAGGCCGTGCGCGGCGGCGATGTCCGCGCCCGCGCCCATGGCCAGCACGAACACCTGCGGGCGCAGGCCCTCCGCCGGCAGCGCGTGCACCCCCGGGTACGCGTCCTGGGCGCCGGTGAAGAAGCCGAGCAGCTCCGCCAGCTGCCCGGAGAACCCATCGGCGGCCTCCCTGCCCTGGCCGAGAGCCTTGCGGATGCCGCCGGTGAACCCCACCGACCGCCCCAGGCCCATGTCGATCCGCGCCGGATGCAGCGACTCCAGCACGCCGAACTGCTCGGCCACCACCAGCGGCCGGTGGTTGGGCAGCATCACGCCGCCGGTGCCCACCCTGATGCGGGAGGTGGCCGCCGCGACGGCCGCCGCCAGCACGGTCGGCGCCGACCCCGCCACGCCGGGGACGCTGTGGTGCTCCGACACCCAGAACCGGTGGTAGCCGAGCTTTTCGGCCTCGCGGGCGAAGCGCACGGTGTCGCGCAGCGCCGACGCGGGCGACTGCCCCTGCCGGACCAGCGAACGGTCGAGGATCGAGAGCGGTGTCATATCCCGGTGCAACAAGGGCGGGCGGGAAATGGTTCCTACTCGCCGTAGAGCCCGATCGACCAGCGGACGGGGCGGTGGGGATGACCGCCGTCCACGGTGATCCGAGCGGTCACCACGACCCGCTCACCGGGCCGCGTCTTGTGCTCGCTCATCGCCAGCGGGAACGGGCCGGACCGCCACACGACGCAGCCGCTGCCGTGGCCCACCCCGCCGTCGACCGTGATCTCGAACCGGAGCCGCTCGGCGAGGTCGCCGGCGCAGATCTGGTCGAGGCCGAAGGACCGCCCGGTGGCGTCGAACTCGAACCGCACGGTGTCGTCCGCCGGCCACATCCCGGTCCGCGCGTCGAGGAGCGGCCGGCCGCCGAGCCTGTCCGGCAGGTCCTTGACCGGTTCCGGCCGCACGGGCGCGTCCGGCGGCGTCCAGGCGTAGACGCCCAGCGTCCAGGTGCCCTCGGTCCGCGGCACGGGCCGGCACGTCCCACCCCGCACCACGCAGGCCGTGCCGGTGGTGGTCGTGTCGAAGGTGACGCTCACCTCCCGGGCGCCGGTGGGCACCGTGAGCGGCTGGAGCGCCCGATTGGCCGAGCAGCGGCCGAAGCCGGGGCCGCTGGAGCGGCCGTCGACCGCGACGCGCACGCCGGTGTTCACCTGGAGGTCGCCCTCGCACACGGCCGCCACGTCGAGCCGCTCGCCGGTGACCGGCACCCGCACCGTCGCCCGGTCCGCGCCGCCCGCCCGGATCGTGGTGACCGCCACGCGCCGGTACGCGGTGCCGTCCGGGGCGGTGAACCGCTCGGGCAGCTTCGCCGCCGGCCGCACGGCGACGGTGGTCTCCGGCTCCGCCGGGCCGGGCATGACCGCCGCACCCAGCACCACGGCGGCGGCCACCGCCGCCCCCGCCGCCACGCCGGCCGTCACCCGTCTGCCCAGGCGGGCCCTGCGGACGCGCGCCAGGACCTGCTCGTGGCGCGACGGATTCGCCGGAGATGGGCCGTCGGCCCGCTCGCGCAGCGCGTCCCGGAGATCCTGAACGGTCATGACCGCAGCTCCTTCATGATCGACTCGTTCACCCGCAGCTTGGCCAGCGCCTTGGCCGTCTGGCTCTTGACGGTGCCGGTCCCGCAGCCGAGCAGCGCGGCCACCTCGGCCACCGGCAGGTCCTCGTAGAAGCGGAGCACGATCACCGCGCGCTGCCTGGCCGGCAGCCCGCGCACCGCGCGCCACAGCTCCGCCCGCTCCCCGGCGTCGTCATCCCGTACGGGGAAGTCCGGCAGGCTCGCGCTGGGCACCTCGGCCCGCCACCTGCGGCGCCACCAGGAGGTGTAGGTGGTGACCAGGACGCGGCGGACGTACGGCTCCGGCTCGTCCACCCGCGGCCAGGCGAACCACGCCTTGGTCAGCGACTCCTGCAGCAGGTCCTCGGCGAGGCCCCAGTCGCCGGTCAGCAGGTACGCGGTGCGTAACAGCCGGTCGGACCGGGCCACCACGAAGTCCTGAAACATGGCTCTATCCGCCACGGGATGCGCCTCCCCATCAGAGCGTTGCTGACGGTACAGACGCGATGGGACGACGACCCGGTTGCCCGGCGGCGCTCAGGCGCGGGTCACGGTGAACGGGACCAGCTCGCCGAGACCCCGGACCGACAGCCGGTCCACCGCCCGGAGCTGGAACGCCCGGTCGTCCTCCAGCTCCTCGGCCGCCTGCGGGTCCGCCAGGATCGTCCCCGGCAGGGCCAGCGCGGTCAGGCGGCTGGCCAGGTTGACGGTCGTGCCGAAGACGTCGCCCATGCGCCACACCACCGGCCCGGCCGCCAGGCCCACCCGCAGCTCCGGCATGCCCCGGCCCTTGGCGTGCGTCTCCACCAGCCGCAGCCCGATGTCGGCGGCCACGTGCGACTTGTCGGCCACGAACAGCACCGAGTCGCCCAGCGTCTTGACCACCCGGCCGCCGTGGGAGGTGACGATGTCGGCCGAGCGGCCCTCGAACCTGTCGACCAGCGCGGCCAGCTCGGTCTCGGTGATCTGCCTGCTCAGCCTGGTGAACCCGACCAGGTCGGCGAACCCGACCGTGACCCGTACGGCGCTGAGGTCCTGGACGGCGAGCCGTCCCGCGGCGGCGGCGAGCTGGCGCCGCCAGGCGTAGACCAGCAGCCCGGTCAGGTCGGGCACCACCCGCTCGGCCCGCCGGCGCCACGCCCTGGGCCGCTCGGCCAGCGGCACCCCCGCCTGGTCGAGCTCCTCGGCGCCCAGCTCGGCCTGCGACTCGGCCAGCCGGGCCGTCGCCCGCCCGAGTGAGCGGGCGATCAGCAGCATGTGCTCCTCGTCGTAGAGGCCGTCGCTGACCATGCCGAGCAGGGTCCTGAGCGCCTCGACGTCGGAGTCGGTGAACTCCACCGCGTCGTCGGCCACGTTCGCGAAGCCGAGCGCCCGCCAGAACCGCCGCGCGCGGTAGACCGGCACCCCTGCCATCTCGGCCACCTGGTGGCTGGTGTAGCGGCGGGGCTCGCGCAGGAACGCCTCGGCCACCGACTCCTCCCCAGCCACGGCTGCAACATAACACTCTTTACCCGGATTGCGCCGCCGGCACCATTCACTCTTCCAGCAGTGCGCGCAGCGCGGGGCGCTCGTCGGCCGGGACGTAGTCGACGTAGTAGTCGTACATCGTCTCCCGCGACAGCCGGGCCGCCAGCGGCCCGTCGCCGGCGCGCACGGCGTCGAGCACCTCCTCGTGGTGCCGGATGCTGCGCCGCATGAGCGCCACCCGGTCGTCCGACGAGGCGATCTTGCCCGCTATCAGGTTGAGCACGATCGACCGGACCACGCCGGTGCTGATCTCGATGAGCTTGTTGCGCGAGGCCCGCGCCACCGCGTCGTGGAAGGCCACATCGGCGGCGCTGAACTCGTCGTAGCTGACCTCGGCGGCCCGGCGCATCCGCTCGATGGCCGCGTCCATCTCGGCGAGCTGCTCGTCGGTGCGCAGCCGCGCCGCGAGCAGGTTGGCCGACGCGTCCAGCACCATCCTGAACTGCACCAGCTCGCCCAGCGACAGCTCGTCCACCCGCGCGAGCGTGGTCATCGACTTGTGCAGCGCGGCGGGCGAGAACGGCTGCACCTCGGCGCCGTTGGGATCCCCGGGCCGCGACTGGACCAGCCCGCGTGCCTGCAGCACGCGCAGCGCCTCACGCACCGTGGAGCGGCTCACCGAGAACTGCGCCATGAGATCGCGCTCGCTCGGCAGCCGCTGGCCCGGCGTGAGCGCCCCCGTCTCGACGGCCTCCTCGATCTGCTCCACGATCCGCTCGTAAGCGCGTACGGTCCGCACCGGCTCGAACCGTGGACCACCCATTGAAGCCCCCTTGACCTGAGCCGTAGCGGACTGGCAATGTGCAGCCTACTGGTCAGACCAGTGCACTAGCCAGGAGGCTGAAGGACATGAGGCGAATCGGGACCTGGATCGCCGCGGGCGGTCTCCTGTTGAGCATCGCCGCCTGCGGCGGAGGCGGCGGATCCGAGACCGCGGGCGGCGAGCAGCAGGCCCCCCAGGCGCAGACGTTGTCGGTCGGGTTCGTGGCCGAGCCGGCCAACCTCGACTTCACCTCGACCGAGGGCGCCGCCATCCCGCAGGCGCTGCTGGTGAACGTCTACGAGGGCCTGGTCAAGCTCGACCAGGACGGCAAGATCGTCCCGCTGCTGGCCGAGAAGTGGGAGGTCTCGGACGATCTGAAGACCTACACCTTCACCCTGCGGCCTGACGTGAAGTTCACCAACGGCGCGGCCTTCACCGCCGACGACGTGGTCTTCTCGTTCGAGCGGCTGAAGAGCGACTGGAAGCTGAAGATCACCTCCCAGCTCGACGTGGTGGAGAAGGTGGAGAAGAAGGACGACGCCACCGCGGTCGTCACGCTCTCCAAGCCGAGCAACAGCTTCCTCTACACGATCGCCACCCGGCTCGGCGCGATGTTCAGCCGCACCGGCGTCTCCGACCTGGCCAACACCCCTGTCGGCACCGGCCCGTACAAGCTGGGCGAGTGGCGGCGCGGCGACCACATCCGCCTCGACTCCAACGACGGCTACTGGGGCACCAAGCCGCAGATCGGGTCCGTGACGCTGAAGTACTTCAAGGACGCCACGGCGATGAACAACGCGCTGCTGACCGGCGGCATCGACGTCATCTCCGCGGTCCAGGCGCCCGAGTCGCTGCAGCAGTTCGCCGACCCCAACCGGTTCGAGACCATCGAGGGCACCACCAACGGCGAGGTCGTGCTGTCCATGAACAACGGCCGGCCGCCGTTCGACGACAAGAAGGTGCGCCAGGCCGTCCGCCACGCCATCGACCACCAGGCGCTGCTCGACACCGCCTGGGCCGGGCGCGGCCAGCTGATCGGGTCGATGGTGCCGCCGACCGACCCGTGGTACGAGGACCGCACCGGCGACTACCCGTACGACGTCGCCAAGGCCAAGGAACTGCTGGGCGGCAAGACGTACGACGTGAAGATGCGCATCCCGAACCTGCCGTACGCGGTCGCCAGCGCGCAGGTCGTCAAGTCGCAGCTGGCCCAGGTCGGCATCAACGCCGAGATCGAGCCGCTGGAGTTCCCGGCCCGCTGGCTGGACTCGGTGTTCACCAAGGCCGACTACGACCTGTCGATCATCAACCACGTCGAGCCCCGCGACATCCGCATCTTCGCCGACAAGTCCTACTACTTCCGCTACGACAACCCCGAGTTCGGCAAGCTGCTCGCCGCCGCCGACGAGGGCACCGAGCAGGAGCAGACCGACAACTACAAGGCGGCGGCCAAGCTGCTGTCCGAGGACGCCGCGGCCGACTTCCTGTTCGGCTTCCCGAACCTGATCGTGGCGAAGAAGGGCGTGACCGGCCTGCCGAAGAACGCCATCTCCGAGTCCTTCGACTTCACCGGTCTCGCCAAGCAGTGATCCTGTACCTGCTGAAGAGGGCCGCGGTGTTCGTCCTGAGCGCCGCGGTCGCCGGTGTGCTGGTGTTCTCGTTCATGGCCGTGCTGCCGGGCGACCCCGCCGAGGTGGCGCTGGGCGTGAACGCGACCCCCGAGGCGGTGGCCGAGCTGCGCGAGCAGTTCGGCACGGACCGTCCGGCGGCGGCCCAGTTCTTCGACTGGTTCGGCGGGCTGGCCACCGGCGACTTCGGCACCTCGTACGTGACCAGCTCCCCGATCGGGGAGCAGATCAACGACCGGCTGGGCGTCACCGCCGTGCTGGTGGGCGGCGGCATGCTCGTGGCCCTGCTGATCGCGGTGCCGGCCGGCACCTTCGCCGCCGTGCACCACCGCAACCCGCTCGGCGTCGCCATCAGCGCCTTCAGCCAGGTGGGCATCGCGATCCCGGCGTTCCTGGCGGGCATCCTGCTGGTGTTCGTGTTCGCGGTGCAGGCCCAGGTGCTGCCGTCGGGCGGCTACGTGCCGCTGGCCGAGGACCCCGTCGAGTGGTTCCGCGGCCTGCTGCTGCCGTGGCTGTCGCTCGGCCTCGTGCAGGGCGCGGTGCTCACCCGCTACGTCCGCTCCGCCGTGCTGGACGTGATGCGCGAGGACTTCCTGCGCACCGCCCGCGCCAAGGGACGCGGCCGGATGGGCGCGCTGTGGCGGCACGGGCTGCGCAACGCCTCCGTCCCGGTGGTGACCGTGCTCGGCCTGCAACTGGCCACGCTGCTCATCGGCGCGGTCGTGGTGGAGCGGGTGTTCGTCATCCCCGGCCTGGGCGACCTGCTGCTCAACGCCGTCGCGGGCCGCGACCTGCTGCTCGTCCAGGGCGTCGTCATGGTCCTGGTGCTGGCCGTCCTGCTGATCAACTTCCTGGTCGACGTGGCCTACGCGGCACTCGACCCCCGGCTGCGGGGGGCACGATGAAGGGCCGGCTGAACGCGAGCCTCGTCAGCGGCGCCGTCCTCGTCGGGCTGGTCGTGGCGATGGCGCTGGTGTCGTTCGTGTGGACACCGCACGACCCGGTGCTCGTCGACGCGGGCAACAAGCTGCACGGCCCCGGCGACGGCTACCTGCTGGGCGCCGACAAGTTCGGCCGCGACACCTTCAGCCAGCTCATGGTGGGCGCGCGCACCACCCTCTACGTCGGCATCGTGGCCGTCGGCATCGCCGCGCTGCTCGGCACGCCGCTCGGCGTGATCGCCGGCATGACCCGCTGGCGCTGGCTGTCGGAGCTCGTCATGCGGGCCAACGACCTGGTGTTCGCGTTCCCCGCGCTGCTGCTGGCCGTCATGCTCGGCGCCGTGTACGGGGCCGGCACGCTCACCGCGATGATCGCCATCGGGGTGGCGACGGTGCCCGCCTTCGCCCGGGTCGCCCGCGCCGCGACCATGCAGGTCATGGTGACCGACTACATCCTCGCCGCCCGCGCCGCCGGCCGCCGCCGCCTTCCCGTGGCGTTCCGGCACGTGCTGCCGAACATCGGCTCGATGCTGATCGTCCAGGCGTCGGTGTCGTTCGCCATCGCCATCCTGGCCGAGGCCGCGCTGTCGTTCCTCGGCTTCGGCACCCGCCCGCCCACCCCGTCGTGGGGGCGCATGCTGCAGGAGTCGCAGGAGCTGCTGTTCTCCACGCCGCGCCTGGCCCTGTGGCCCGGCCTGGCCATCGCGCTGGCCGTGCTCGGCTTCAACCTGCTCGGCGACGGCCTGCGCGACTACCTCGACCCCAAGCTCAGGAGGATCCGTGCTGAGCGTTGAGGGCCTCACCGTGCGGGCGCACGCGGCCGAGCTCGTGCACGACGTGTCGTTCCGGATCGGGCCCGGCGAGCGGGTCGGCCTCATCGGCGAGTCCGGCTCCGGCAAGTCGCTGACCGCGCTGTCGCTGATGGGCCTGCTGCCCGAGGGCGTCACCGCCGCCGGGCGGGCCCGCCTGCGCGACCGCGACCTGGTCGGCGTGCCCGAGTCGCGGCTGAAGGACCTGCGCGGCCGGGCCATGTCCATGGTGTTCCAGGAGCCGATGACCGCGCTCAACCCGCTCATGCGGGTCGGCGCCCAGGTCGCCGAGGTCATGACCCTGCACGGGAAGCCACGCGAGCAGGCCCGCGCCCGCGCCGTCGAGCTGCTCGGCCGGGTCCGCCTGCCCAGCCCCGAACAGGTCGCGCGCGCCTACCCGCACCAGCTCTCCGGCGGCCAGCGCCAGCGCGTCATGCTCGCCATCGCCCTCGCCAACGAGCCCGAGCTGCTCATCTGCGACGAGCCCACCACCGCGCTCGACGTCACCGTGCAGAAGCAGATGCTCGACCTCATCGCCGAGGTGGCGCCCGCGCTGCTGTTCATCACCCACGACCTGGCCGTGGTCGCCTCCGTCTGCGAGCGCGTCCTGGTCATGTACGGGGGACGCGTCGTGGAGAGCGGCCCGATCCGCGAGGTGTTCACCAGGCCCCGCCACCGCTACACCGAAGGCCTGCTGGCCGCCTCCAAGCTGACGCCGCGCGGCACCCGCCTGCCCACGATCAAGGGCAGCGTCCCGCCCGCCGGCCAGTTCCCCGGCGGATGCGTCTTCCGCAACCGTTGCCCGCACGCCGACGTGACGTGTGAGAAAGTCCCGGCGCTGACAGGAGAGGGCCATGCCCACGCATGCTGGCACCCCGCTGATCGAGGTTAGCCACCTCACCCGCGTCTACCAACGGCCCCGCACCTCGCTCACCAAGCCGGGCGGAGCCGTGCACGCGCTGCGCGGCGTGTCGCTGACCGTGCACAAGGGCGAGCGGTTCGGCATCGTCGGCGAGTCCGGTTCCGGCAAGTCCACGCTGCTGCGGCTGCTGTGCGGGCTCGACCAGCCCACCGCCGGCTCCATCCGGTTCGACGGCCAGGAGATCACCGGCCTGCCCGAACGGCGGCTGCGCTTCCTGCGCCACAGCCTGCAGATCGTGTTCCAGGACCCGATGAGCTCGCTCGACCCGCGCATGCGCGTCCGCGACCTCGTCGCCGAACCGCTCGTCGCGCTCGGCGAGCCCGTCGGCGGCCGGGTGGCCGAACTGCTCGACGAGGTGGGGCTGCCCGCCGCCGCCGCCGACCGCTACCCGCACCAGTTCTCCGGCGGCCAGCGCCAGCGCATCGCCATCGCCCGCGCGCTCGCCCCCCGGCCCAAGGTGCTCGTCGCCGACGAGCCCGTCAGCGCGCTCGACGTGTCCGTACGCGGGCAGATACTCAACCTGATGGCCGACCTCGTCGACGAGCACGGCCTCACCCTCGTCTTCGTCTCGCACGACCTGTCCGTCGTCCGCCACGTGTGCGAGACGGTCGCCGTCATGAACGACGGTGAGATCGTGGAGACCGGCGCCGTCGACGACATCTGGATCGAGCCGAGCCACCCCTACACCCGGGCGTTGCTGCGGGCCGTACCCACCCTGGAGGGATTGCTGTGATCGAAGTGGACGCGCAGGGCGTCGTCGAGTTCACCCGGGCGCTGGTCCGCGTCCCCAGCACCAACGACCCGGCGCGCGGCCGCAACGAGCAGCCCGCCGCCGACCTGGTGGCCGCCAGGATGCGCGAGTGGGGCTGGGAGCCGGTCGTGTACGAGGCCGCCCCCGGCAGGCCGAACGTGGTCGCCGTGGTCGAGGGCGGCGGCGGCGACGGGCCCACCCTGATGTTCGAGGGCCACACCGACGTCGTCACCGAGGGCGACCTGTCGGAGTGGACCGTGGACCCGTTCGGCGGCGAGATCCGCGACGGCAAGCTGTGGGGGCGCGGCAGCGCCGACATGAAGTCCGGCCTGGCCGCCACGCTCTACGCCACCCGCGCGCTGCAGCTCGCTGGACCGTTCCCGGGACGGATCAAGGTGTGCGCGCTGGCCGACGAGGAAGGGCTCATGATCGGCGCCCACCACTTCGTCGACCAGGGCCTGGCCGCGGACGTGGACGGCGCCATCGTGGCCGAGCCCGAGGCCGGCGAGATCTGCGCCGTCGCCAAGGGCGCGCTGCGGCTGCGCGTCGACTTCACCGGCAAGATGGCGCACGGCGCGATGCCGCAGCACGGCCGCAACCCCGTCCAGGCCGTCGGCGCGCTGCTCACCGGCCTGCGCGAGCTCCAGGCCGAGCTGCAGAAGCGCTTCCCCGCCCACGAGCACCTCGGCGAGGTGTACGTGACCCCGACCGTGGTCCGGGCCGGCAGCGAGGAGCAGGTCAACGTCATCCCCGCCACCGCGTCCGTCTTCGTCGACGTGCGCACCATCCCCGGCGTCGGCCACCAGGACGTCGCCGACCGGGTGGCCGAGCTGGCCGCCTGGGACGGGATCGCGTCCGAGGTGAGCATCCTGGTGGACCGGCCGCCGGTGGACGTGCCCGTCTCCGACCCGGTGGTGGCCGCGCTGGCCGCCGCCCACCGCGACGTCACCGGTGAGGAGCCCGTCTACGGCGGCGTCCCCGGCTCCACCGACGGCACCGTGCTCACCCACTGGGGCGGCGTCCCGTCCGTCGTGTACGGCCCGGGCGGCAAGTGGATCGCCCACCAGGCGGACGAGTACGTCGAGGTGGACGAGATCGTCCGCTGCACCCGGGTGTTCGCCGAGGCGGCCAGGCGCTTCCTCACCCGGAACCTGACGTGACACCGGGTGCCACCAACTCCCTGCTGGACGTGGCCGGCCTGCGCGTCGGCCACCACCACAGGGCGGGCGGCGGCTACCGGACCGGCACCACCGTCGTGCTGGCCCCCTCGGGCGGCATGGTCGCCGGGGTCGACGTCCGCGGCGCCGCCCCCGGCACCCGCGAGACCGAGCTCCTCGACCCGCGCAACCTCGTGGAACGCGTCCACGCCATCGTCCTGACCGGCGGCAGCGCGTACGGCCTCAGCGCGGCCTGCGGCGTCATGTCCCGCCTCGCCGACGCCGGCGTCGGCTTCCCCGTCGAGGGCGGCGTCGTCCCCATCGTCCCCGCCGCCGTCATCTACGACCTCGGCCGCGGCGGCGCCTTCCGCGCCACCCCGGACGCCGCCTTCGGCGAAGCCGCCCACGACGCCGCCCTCCACCCCGCTCCCTCTCGCACGGCGACCCCGGCCACCGGCGTCAAGCCGGCCCGCCCGGCCGCCCCCGTCACGGGCCACGGCACCCTGCACGCCGCGCCCGGCGCTTCTCCCTCCGCGCGGGCCTCCTCGGCCGCCGACGTCGAGCCGGCCAGGACGAGCGGTGTCGCGCCTGCCGGCCCCGCCGGTGGTCCGTACGTCGCGTCAGGCGGCGCTGCTGTGTCCGCGCGGGGCTCCTTCACCTCGGCCTCGGCCGCCGATGGCGAGGCGGGCGCCGCGTCTGGAGGGGCGTGCGGGGTGAGCGCGGCGGGGCATGTGAGCGGGTCCGTCGGCGCGGGCGCGGGTGCGGTGGCCGGAGGGCTGGCCGGCGGGGTGGGGACCGCGAGCGTGATCCTGCCCTCCGGGGCCACCGTCGCCGCGCTGGCTGTGGTGAACGCCGCCGGGTCGGTGCTCGATCCAGGAAGCGGCGCCCTGGCCGGGGCCAGGTACGGGCTGCCCGGCGAGTTCGACCACCTGCGGGAGCCGAGCGCCGAGGAGACCGCCGCGTGGCGGCCGTCCGGGGTGACCTCGCTGAACACCACGATCGGCGTCGTCGCCACCGACCTGACGCTCACCAAGGCGCAGTGCGCCAAGCTGGCCGCGGTCGCGCACGACGGCCTGGCCCGCGCCATCCGCCCCGCGCACACCATGGTCGACGGCGACACGATCTTCGCCGTCGCCACCTGCGCCCTGCCCGCGCCGGGCGGCGAGCAGCGGGTGTTCGGGGAGCGGGCCGGGAAGGACGAGCCGCCGGGGGCCGAGCTGCACGACCTGCTCGCCGCCGGGGCCGACGTGTTCAGCCGGGCCGTGGCGCACGCCGTGCTGGCCGCCACCGGCAGGGAGGGCGCGCCGGCCTATCTCGACGTGTTCCCGAGCGCGATGCGTACGTCATGAAGCACACCAAGGGGGATCAAAGCGTGAAATATCAGGATGCGTGGCCGTCCGGGCTGCCCATCGGCGACGGATGGGTCGAACCGGCCGCCGAAGCCGACGTGATCTTCCCGTACGACGGCTCGGTGGTGATGCCCGCCCCCGTCGGGGACGTGAAGCTGGCCGCGCGGGCGGTCGAGGAAGCGCTCGCGGTCGCGCCCGCGATGGCGGCGCTGCCGTCGCACGCCCGCCGCCGCGCCCTCATGGCCGCCCACGACGCGCTGGCCGAGCGGCGCGAGGAGGTCGAGCGGCTGCTGGTGCTGGAGACCGGCAAGCCGCTCGTCGACTGCCGGGTCGAGGTGGCGCGCACCCTGGTCACGCTGGTCACGGCCGCCGAGGAGGTGGCCAGGCTGCACGGCGAGACCGTGCCGCTGGACCTGCTGCCCGCGGGGGAGGGCCTGATCGGGTTCTGGACGCGGCGGCCGATCGGGGTGGTGGTCGGCATCACCGGGTTCAACTACCCGCTGCTGCTGGCCGCCCACAAGATCGCGCCCGCGGTGGCCGCCGGGTGCCCGGTGATCGTCAAGCCCGCCCCGGCGACGCCGCTGGCCACGCTCTGGCTGGTGCACCTGCTGCGCGAGTCCGGCGCGCTGCCGCCGGCGGCGGTGCAGCTCGTCACCGGCGACGTCGAGGTGGGCCGGACGCTGGTCGAGGACCGGCGGATCGGCGCCGTCTCGTTCACCGGCTCGGCCGCGGCCGGGCACGCCATCGCCCGCAACGCCGCCCCCACGAAGGTGCTGCTCGAACTCGGCTCGAACGCCGCCCTCGTGGTGGCCGCCGACGCCGACCTGGAGGCCGCCGCCGACGCGGTGGTGCGCGGCGGCTACTACGCCTCCGGCCAGGCGTGCATCTCGGTGCAGCGGGTGCTCGTCGAGGAGCCGGTGGCGGCGCGGTTCCGGGAGCTGCTGGCCGCACGGATGAAGGACGTGGTGGTGGGCGACCCGCGGCTGCCCGAGACCCGGGTGGCGCCGCTCATCGACCCGGCCGCCTCCGACCGGGTGCTCGACTGGGTCGCCTCCTCCGGGGCCGAGGTGGTGACGGGCGGCGTGCGCGACGGCCGCGCCATCGCGCCCACGCTGCTGGCCGGCGTGCCCGACGGGGCCGCCGCCTGGGACGAGGAGATCTTCGGTCCCGTCGTGTGCGTGCGCCCGGTGCCCGACCTGGAGGCCGCCTTCGCCGCGGTCAACGCCTCCCGGTACGGGCTGCACGCCTCCGTGTTCACCCGCTCGCTGGCCACCGCGTTCGCCGCGATCGAGCGGATCGAGGCCGGGGGAGTGGTGGTCAACGAGGTGCCGGGCTTCCGCGCCGACAACATGCCGTACGGGGGCGTCAAGGACTCCGGCGTCGGCCGGGAGGGCCCCCGGTTCGCGATCGAGGAGCTCACCGTGACCCGGATGGCCATCATCCGCCCCTGAGGACGGATGACAGGCGTCCGGCGGGGACGGGTGGCTCCTGGTCCGCCGTCAGTTGGGCGGGTCGAAGCGGCCGTCCACCGCCGTCCAGCCTCCGTCGACGTACAGCACCGAGCCGGTGACGAAGCTGGCGGCGTCGCCGGCCAGGTAGACGACCGCGCCCGCCAGCTCCCCGGCGGTGGCCCAGCGGCCCAGCGCGCTCTTGGCCGCGTACGCCCCGTACCAGCCGGGGTCGTCCTTGATCTGCTTGGTGAGCGGCGTCTCCACCACGCCGGGCGCGATCGCGTTCACCCGCACCCCGTGCGGCCCGAACTCGGCCGCCGCGGTGCGCAGCAGCTGCACCAGCCCGGCCTTGGTGGCCGAGTAGACGCCCTGGCCGGGCTCGGTGACGGCGGCGCGGATGGAGGCGAAGCCGATGATGGACCCGCGGCCGCGCGCCACCATGCCCGCGCCGAACGCGCGGACCACCTCGAACGAGGCCTTCAGGTTGAGGTCGACGACCCGCTGGAACTCCTCGGCCGTGTAGTCCAGCAGCCGCTTGCGCACGTTGGTGGCCGCGGTGAACACCACCACGTCCGCCTCAAGCTCGGCGCCCGCGGCGTGCACGGCCGCGCCGTCCAGCACGTCGAGCGCCAGGGACGTGCCGCCGCAGCGGGACGCCGTCTCCTCGGCGGAGGGCAGGTCGCGGTCCGCGCACACCACCGTCGCGCCGTGCGCGGCCAGCGCCAGCGCCGCCTCCCTGCCGATGCCGCTGCCCGACCCGATGACCGCCGCACGCCGCCCGTCCAGGCGGAACAACCCCTCGTATGCCTTCATGGCAGCACCTTAGTCACTGGTCAGACCAGTGCACCAGGTGGTGTCGCGCCTCCCACTCCTCCCGGAGCAGCTCGTACTCGACCTCGCCCTGCTCCGCGCCGTCGATCGGGTCCTCCCAGTCCTCCCAGAAGGTGCGTACGTGCCGCAGCCCGCACTTCTCCATGACCCGGCGCGAACCCAGGTTCACCGCCATCGTCTGGGCGTAGACGCGGCGCGCGCCCAGCTCGGCGAACGCCCGCTCGATCAGCCGCAGCGACCCCTCGGTCGCGTACCCGCGTCCCCAGGACTCCCGGCGCAGCCGGTAACCCAGCTCCAGCTCGCCCTCGCCGCCCGGCCGCAGGTGGAACCAGCCGATGAAGGCGCCGGTGCGCCGCTCCTCGGCGGCGAAGAACCCCGACGCCATGAACCGGGGGAGCGTCTCGCGCACGATCGTCTCGCGCGGCGTCGGCCTGCCGCCGTTGAGGAAGCGCATGACGTCGCGGTCGTTGTGCAGGCGGACGAGCTCGCCGGCGTCGTCCGTCGTGAAGGGGCGCAGGATGAGGCGTTCCGTGTCCATCCGGCACACGGTAATCGCCGGTCCCGCGCCCCTCGACGGATTTTCGGCGCGGCGGCCTAGCCCTTCAGCTTGTGGCCCTGCCTGACGTACACCGGCTCCCCGATGGTCACCATCCGGTAGAGACGGTCGGCTATCGACATGGGGAGGCGCACACAGCCGTGGGAGCCGGGCCACGACGGCACCTTCCGGCCGCCGTGGATCGCCACCCCGCCCACGAAGTACAGCGAGTTGTACATCGAGCCCAGCGGGCCCGTCGTCCAGCCGGGCGCGCGCTTGTAGACGCGGAAGTCGCCGATCGGGGTGACGGCGACGCGGCAGCGGCCGCCCTGGCAGAACCGCACCCCGGCGCCCGTCGAGGTGTGCGAGATGAGCACCGGCCGGCCGCGGCGGTAGACGGTCAGGAGCTGGCGGCGCAGGTCGATCTCGACCCGGTTGGCCGACCCGGTCTTCACCAGCGGGCGAACCTTCCTGGGCCGGGTCAGCCTCCGCCACACGTCGGTGTCGACGATGTTCGCGGCCTGCATGCCCTGGCTCTTCCTGAACGCCCACACCGCGAAGCGGGTGTCCTTGTCGTAGCTGCCGGTCGCCTTGGTGAACAGGTAGCCCATCTGGCGCAGCCGCTGCTGGAGCCACCTGACGTCCTCGCCGCGGTCTCCGGGCCGCAGGTCGATCTCCTCGTCCTCGCCCCAGCCGTCGTCGGCCGCCGCCGGGGAGATGAAAGGGGTGGCCGTCGGGAGAGCGAGGCACAGGACGAGCGCGAGAATGCGGCAGGCGTTGATCACGGAGTTAACGTATCCCTTGTTAGGAAATGGTGATCCCGCCGGAGGGTCTCATTCTGTAAAGAGCAGGCCAGGACAAATTCGGACATTTTGGGCCGCCTTCTTTTTGGTTCCCTAGAATGGCGTTTTTTTGAACCGGTATTGCTGAGTGGCGAGATAGTCCTGCTTCGCGGCAAGGGTATGTTCGCGGCTGTCGCGAGGCGTTTCAGAGCCCGCTTCCAGATCGATGAACCATGAACGGAAACCATCGCCCATGAACATTGCAAGCCGTATCCGCTCCGGCAGGCGGGTCGCCGGTCTCGCGCTGGCGGCGGCCGCCGCCGGAGCGACGCTCCTCCCCGCGGCACAGGCCGTCGCCGGCACCGGCCAGGTGGCCGGTACCGCCGTCGTCGTGCACGAGAAGCCGATTCTCTGCAAGCACCGCAAGTGCGGGCACCGCTACAGGTGCCACAGCTGCGGGCACCGTCGCGGCTGCCACAACTGCGGGCACCGCCACCACGACGGCAACTGGTTCTTCAAGAACAAGGGTCACCACCACCACCGCGACCTCGACGATGACGTCGACGACGACGAGTTCGAGCACAAGGGCCGCCACCACGACGACGGGTTCAAGCACAAGGACCGCGACGGCGACTGGGGCAAGCGCAAGGGCGACGACGAGCGCGGCGAGTGGGACGGGCGCAAGGGCTACCAGGACCGCGGTGACTGGAAGCAGTACAACGAGGACCGCGGCGAGTGGGACAAGTACAAGGGCGACCGCGCCGAGTGGGACAAGTACAACGGCGACCGGAACCGCGGCGAGCGGGACACGTACAACGGCATCCAGGACCACGGTGACTGGGGCAAGTACAAGGGCGACCACGGCGAGTGGCAGAAGTACAACGGCGACCGCGGCGAGTGGGAGAAGTACGGCGACGGCGACCGCGCCGAGTGGGACACGTACAACGGTGACCACGCCCGCGGCGACTGGGGCAAGTACAAGGCTCCTCACAAGGAGAAGTGGGGTCACGGCTACTACGCCAAGAAGCACCACCACAACAACAAGTGGTGGGTGTGGCCGTTCGTCGAGAACGGCAGCGAGCCGTGGTGGCGCACCGACCGGAAGAAGAAGACCGCCTGAAAAAGCCGCTGGGGCTCGTCGCCCGTAGCGGAGGGGAATGAACCCGCCGCTCGTTTTCCGGCCCGGCCGCAGGCCGTGGCGAAAGTCCGGCAGGCGGATTCCCTTCGGTGATTCATCGTGCGGACGAAATGCCGCACCCGTTTCGACGGGTGCGGCATTTCGCGTTCCCCGGGGTTGACGGGCCGATCCGAAGAAGTCATCATGTGATGAAATAAGGGGTGGGCCATGCGCAGGACATCAGCCGCGATCGGCAGTGCGATCTTCTTCCTCGCCGCCCCGGGCGTCGTCGCGGGCCTGGGCCCCTGGTGGGTCTCCGGCTGGGAGCCGCGCTCGCCCCTGCCCGGCGCCTGGATGATCCCCCTCAGGGTGGCGGGCGTGCTGCTGCTCCTGGCCGGGGCGGCCGTCGTCGTGGACGCGTTCGTCCGGTTCGTCGCCGAGGGCTCCGGCACGCCGGCCCCGATCGCGGCGCCCGGGCGGCTGGTCGTCGGCGGCCTCTACCGCCACGTGCGCAACCCGATGTACGTGGGCGTCCTGGCGGCGATCCTGGGCCAGGCGCTGCTGTTCGGCGACGGCGGGCTGCTGGTGTACGCGGCGGTGGCCGGGGCGGCGATGGGCGCTTTCGCGCACTGGTACGAGGAGCCGCGCCTGCTCGGGAGGTTCGGCGCCGACTACGAGCGATACCGCCGCGCGGTGCCCGGGTGGTGGCCGCGCGTCCGGCCGTACCACCCCTGACGCCGGTCACTCCAGCGGGTGCCCCAGGCGCAGGATGCGCCGGTCGCCGCTCACGGTCACCTCGCTGACGGTCCACATGCGCTCGTCGACGACGGTGCCGTCCATGGTCATGTAACCCCCGACGACCAGCAACGGGCGGCCGCCGATGAAGAAGAGCTCGGCCCGCGCCTCGGTCTCGTCGCCGAACCCCAGGATGAAGTCGTCGTAGTCCAGAGGGGCGTCGAGGATCATGCCCGGCGCCAGGTGGGGGCGGGAAGTCTGGAACAGGTGCACGTTCACGGGGGTCAGCTACCCGGATTCCTGATGATCGTGCACGCTGTGGCGCTGATGTGCGTGAATGCGATGAAATGTCTCCATCCCGAAAGGTTGGAGTATCTGTGCCCCTGTTCGATCTGCCGCTTGAGCGACTCCGCGACTACCGCCCCGACCGTGACGAACCCGCCGACTTCGACGCGTTCTGGGCCCGCACGCTCGCCGAGGCCCGCGAGTTCGCGCTGGACGCGGAGTTCACCCCGTACGAGCTGCCGTTCGCCCACGTGGACGCGTTCGACGTCTCCTTCGCCGGGTGGGGCGGGCACCGGATCAACGGCTGGTTCCTCATCCCGCGCGGCGCCGGGGCCCCGCTGCCGTGCGTGATGCACTACATCGGCTACAGCGGCGGGCGCGGCTTCCCGCACGACCACCTGATGTGGCCGGCGGCCGGGTACGCGGTGTTCGTGATGGAGACCCGCGGCCACGGCGGCGCCAGCGTGCAGTCGCCCGGCGCCACCGGCGACCCGCACGGCGCGGCGGGCCCGCAGGCTCCCGGCATGATGACCCGCGGGATCATGGACCCGGACGACTACTACTACCGCCGGGTGTTCGCCGACGCGGTCAGGGCCGTCGACGCGGCGGCGGCCCACCCGTCCGTGGACGCGGGCCGGATCGTGGTGTCAGGCGGCAGCCAGGGCGGCGGCATCGCGCAGGCCACCGCCGCGCTGCACCCGTCGGTGGCGGCGGCGCTCGTGGACGTGCCGTTCCTGACGCACTTCCGCCGGGCCGTCGAGATCACCGACCGCGACCCGTACCAGGAACTGGTCCGGTTCCTCGCCACCCGGCGCGAGGCCGCCGACCAGGTGTTCCGGACGCTCTCGTACTTCGACGGGGTCAACTTCGCGGCTCGTGGCACGGTGCCGGCGCTGTATTCGGTGGCGCTGATGGACTTCGTCTGCCCGCCGTCGACGGTCTTCGCCGCCTACAACCACTGGCAGGGGCCGAAGGAGATCACGGTGTGGCCGTGGAACGGCCACGAGGGCGGGAGCGGCTACCAGCGCGAGGAGCAGCGCCGCCACCTGGCCGCGCTGTTCGCCTGACGCCCGCCTGGCACGCCGCCGATCCGGCACGTGGATCGTGCCGGACCCGGCGGCGTGCCGAGCTGCGGTGTCAGCCGGCGCGCTCGGTCACCAGGAAGGACACCGCCCCCTGGTCGTCGGCGCCGGCGTCGAGTGACTTGTCGTCCAGCACCGTCGCGGCCACCGGGTCGAGGTAGACGCGGGCGCCCTCCGACTCCACGACCGCGTCAGCCGGCTCGGGAGCCGTGGCCAGGGACAGGGTCAGCGAGCTGGCGTCGTCATCGCTGGAGGCGATGCGGATGCCGCCCTGCGCCGGCTCGGGCGCGCCCGCCGTGAGATTGCGGATCGCCTGGGCTGCATTAGCTGTCAGGGTGAGCACTACGGCTCCTCCTCGGATTCGACGTACATGAGTCGCCTGCCATTCCCCGGTCTGTCCGGGTCCTAACCTTTGTGGCCGGGACTTTTACCGGCGAACCGGCGTGGCGTGGCGGGCCGGGCCCGTCGGGCGCGCTTGGATGACTCTCCGTCAACGCACCATCACAGATCGTCGGGGGATTCAGCATGTCCGTTCCGCGCCCGTACCTCGCCCTGCTCCTGGCCGCCGTGACGGCCGTCACCGGCTGCAACAGCGGCCCCAGCACGTCCGCGGGGCTCGCCACGCCCGCCTCGCCCACCGCGGCCTCGCCGGGGACGGCCTCTCCCGCTCAGCCCTCCGACCAGGACCGGATCTGGCTCCGGGAGATCCATCAGGGCAACATGGCCGAGATCCAGGCGGGGGACCTGGCCCAGCACAAGAGCACCTCCGAGGCGGTCCAGAGGCTGGGCACGATGCTGGTCGAGGACCACACCAAGCTCGATCAGGAGGTCGTGAAGACCGCCGAGCAGCTCGGCGTCAGCCTGCCCAAGAACACCTCGGGCGAGCAGAAGAAGGTCATCGCCGGGCTCCGCGACGCCTCGCGCGCCGACTTCAACCAGGAGTTCCTGATCGCCATGCGCAAGGCGCACGAGAAGGCCATCACCGCCACGCAGACCGAGATCCAGAGCGGCACGTCGCCCCAGGTGAAGCAGCTGGCGGAGAAGGCGCTCCCGGCGCTGGAGATGCATCTCGACGAGATCGGCAAGATCCCCGGCGGGGAGGCGCCGGCGCCGGACAGCGGCGCCCCGGCCCCGGAGAACTCCTGAGGCGTCAACCCCGAATTACGCAAAACATCCCGGATGAGCGTGCGTTTGTGCAGGTATGGGGGTATTTGCCCGTCTTGAGCCACCTGTCGGTCCGGCGAAGCGGCCGTCAGAACGAACAATTCGGGGGAATCGTCGTGGCTATGCAGACAGAGATCCGGAGCCTTTTCGACTGCGATGTCATCGACTCCGATGGTCAGCGGGTCGGCAGGGTCGGCCAGGTCTACCTCAGCGACCGCACGGGGGACCCGGAGTGGGTCACGGTGCGCACCGGGATGTTCGGCATGAAGCAGAACTTCGTGCCGCTGACCGGTTCGCGCCGGTCCGGGAACGAACTGCGCGTCCCGTTCGTCAAGGAGATCATCAAGGGCGCGCCCAGCATCGACGTGGACGAACACCTGACCCTGGAGGAGGAGGCCGGGCTCTACCGCTACTACGGCATGCAGCCGTCCACCATCCCCAGCCAGCGCAAGCCCGAGGGCACGACCGGAACGACCACCGGAACGACCGGAACGTCCGGAACGACCGCCGGGATGACCGGAAAGGTCACCGGGCCCGCGCCCGAGCGGCGCGGCGCGCGGGGGACCGAGCGGGATGTCGACATGACCCGCTCCGAGGAGACGATGCACGTCGGCAAGGAGACGAGGGAGGCCGGCCACGTCCGGCTGCGCAAGTACGTGGACAGCGAGAACGTCCAGGAGAGCATCCCGCTGGAGCACGACGAGGTCGTGATCGAGCGCGAGCCGATCTCCGGCGGCCAGCCCTTGGAGGGGCGCGAGCTGGAGGAGGACGAGGAGTCCATCACCCTGTACGAGGAGCGCCCGGTCGTCGGCAAGGAGACCCGGCCCGTCGAGCGCGTGCGCCTGCACAAGGAGAGAGTCCGCAAGGACGAGACGGTGCAGGGGGAGGTCCGCAAGGAGCGCTTCGAGGTCGACCGGGACGGCGCGACGATCGACGAGCGCGACGAGCGCGACGACCGACGCGGGCGCTGACGCCCTCTTTCGCGCGGTTTTCAGGCGAGGGCGCACGGTCGCGCCCTCGCTTTCAGATGATGAAAGAACTCACATAGCGCAACGAAACCCCCGAATTCGGGCGGGCCTGATCCCGCTTGCGGGCTGTCACGACCCGTTACTCCGTGGTTGCTCTCTTACCCTCCCGCAGGGTAGCCGCGCCTGACCTTCGGGTTACATGGCGGACGGCTCGCCCGTGGCCCCCTTCCGCGGCCGAGATCCCCTTTCCGAGCACTACCGGAACGGTTTCGCGCGGTCTTCCACGCCGGCTGACCGGCGCGCCTGGAGGTTCCTGCGAGCCGCCCTGTGACCCACGAGGGCATTCCAACGCATTCGTTAAGTAGCAGTTGACAGCTTGACGGTAAATGGCAGGATCAGGGCGTGAACAAGTAGTTCAGGGTTTACAGAGCACTTCGCGGATGTCCTGAAAGGGGAGGTGACCAGCGAGATGAGCGTTACCCCCGACGGCGCCGCACCGACGTCACGGCCGACCGCGACCCAGAACCCGTTCGGTAGGAGCCCCGCCATGCACGTCCACCCCGATTACCGCCACCCCTACGACGGAGACCGGCAGCCGCCCAAGCCGCGTCTGGCCGTCTACGACCACCTGGAAGAGATCGCCGCACCCGAGCCGATCGAGCCTGACACCCAGGTCACCGAGCGGCTGTGGCAGATCCGGGAGATATCGAACAGGGCCATCGGCTCCATCGACGACCTGCTCAAGCGCACCGCCTGATCGCGAACCAATGAGGGGGGAGACCCGGCGAAGCGGCCGGCGACCCGCGGGGAATGTCTCGGCTCACCAAGGAGTGTCATGCAAGGTCACACGCGACTGGCGTCAGCAGTACGCGACGTCGGAGCACACCGCGCGCGGATGATCGCGGGCGTCGCGCGGCCCCAGAACGTCGACGAGGTACGCGCCGTGGTGCGGCGGGCAGCCGTCGAGGGGCGTCGTCTATATCCGCTGAGCACCGGGCGCAACTGGGGCATGGGCTCCGGCGTGCCGGCCAAGGACGAGAACGTGGTCGTCGACCTCAGCGCCATGAACCGCATCCGCAGCCTCGACCTGGAGAACGGCTTCGCCGTCATCGAGCCCGGAGTGACCCAGCGCCAGCTCGCCGAGGAGCTGCGCGACACCGACTGGATGCTCAACGTCACCTCCTCGTGCGCCGACACCTCCGTGGTCGGCAACGCGCTGGAGCGCGGCGACGGCTCGATCCGCTCCCGCGTGCACGACCTCGCCGGGCTCGAGGCCGTGCTCGCCGACGGCAGCCTCGTCAGCACCGGCGGGCTGGACCACTGGGGCCGCTACCGCGGCGCCGTCGCCGGTCCCGACCTGACCGGCGCCTTCGTCCAGCACAACCTCGGCATCATCACCGCGGGCGTCATCGCGCTGGTGCCCCGCCCGCAGGCCATCGGGCTGGTGCACGCCCGCATCCCGCGCGACCAGGCCGGCCGGGCCGTGGGCGCGGTGGGTTCGTTCCTGCGCAACGGCAACCCCGCCGACGGGCTGCTGCGGGTGCGCGAGCTGTCGCTGACGCCCAGCCGGGGCGGCTGGATGCTCCCGGACGGGGTGGACCCCGAACTGCTCACCATCGTCGGCCCGCTGCTCGGCAGCGGCGAGACCGTCCGCCTGGCCGAGGACCTGCTGCGCAAGCACCTGCTGGAGGTCGAGGGCGCCGAAGGGCTCCGCGTCCTGGACGCCGCGGCGGTGAGCCCCGACGACCCCCTCTACCCGCGGGCGCTCATGGCCCAGGGCATCCCCAACTGCCTGAGCGTGCACAACGCGCTCGGCGTCACCTCCTGCGACGACGTCGACGCCGGCCAGATCGGCTTCCTCGTGCTGCTGCCCAAGCTCCCGATGGACGAGATCTCCACCGAGAACCTCCTGACCGTGCTCCGCGCGGCCGTCGAGTGCAACGGCACCGCGGCGATGATGGAGTGGAACATGGTCAGCAGGAACCTCGCCAACGGCGTCATCCAGATCTTCTTCGACCGGGGCGTGGCGGACGCGCCGGCCCGCGCCCACCGCCTGCGCCAGGACGCCAACGGCCTGCTGCGCGGCTACGGCTGCCCCATCTACCGCTCCGACATCGACAACGCCGCCGCCGACGTCTACGCCCAGTCCTCGACGGCGACCCTGTCCATGCTCTACCGGCTCAAGGGCGCGCTGGACCCGTACGGACTGGTGTCGCCGGGACGCTACAGCGCCTGACGGCGGCGGGGACGGGAAGGCACGACCGCCGCCCGGCGCGCCGGGCGGCGGGAACGACATCCGGGCTCTCATGGAGGTGGCCACGTTGCGTCAGTCGCCAGTCGTCGAGACGGGCTCATACCCGGTCACGCGAAAGCCCGCACGCGGGCGCGGCACGCTGCTGCGGCTGGTAGGCGCCGGCGTCATGTTCACCGTCATGGCCGACACCACGGCCACCACGCTCGCCGTCGGCCTGATGCAGCACGGCGACGCCGGGAACGCCCTGCCGCTGAACGACCTGCTCTGGCTGACCAGCGCCGCGTTCGTGCCGATCGCGGCCCTGCTGGCCACCGCGGGACGCTGGGCCGACCTGTTCGGCCGCCGCCGCGTGCTGATCATCGGGCTCGTGGTGTTCGTCCTCGGCGGGCTCGCCACGCTCACCGTGCCCGACTGGCCGATGGTCCTCGCGGCCAGGGCCGTGCAGGGGGTCGGCGCCGCCGCCATGATCCCGGCCAGCCTCGCCGTGCTCCTCGGCGAGCTGCCCGAGCACCAGCGGCGCGGCGCCATCGCGCTGTGGAGCTCCGCGTCCGGCGTCGGCTGCCTGCTCATGCAGGCGGGCGGCGGCTGGCTGGCGGAAGGGTTCGGCTGGCGCGCGCTGTTCGCGCCGGTCGTCGTGGTCGGCATGCTCCTGCTGCTCGCCGCCACCTGGCTGCCGCCCGGCCTGCCCGCCGGCCGGAGCGGCGCCCGGACGCGGCCCGACATGCTCGGCGCGGTCCTGCTGGCCGCCTCGATCGGGGCCATCGTCCTGGCCATCTCCAAGGCGACCTCGTGGGGCGTGGTGTGCGCCTACCTGGCCGCCGGCGCGCTCGTCCTGCTGGTCCTGTCGCTCCTGCGGTCCCGCCGGCACCGGGTGCCCGCCGTCGACCTGACGCTCTGGCGGCGGCCCGGCTTCGCCTGGGGCTGGCTCGCGACCTGGGGATTCGGCGTGCTGTCGTACGGCCTGCTCGCGCTGCAGCCGCTCTACCTCCTGCACCTGGGCTTCCCCATGCTGGAGGTCGCGCTGTGGCTGACGCCCACCTCCGTCGCCGTGGCGGTGACCGCGTGGCTGGGCGGCAAGGTCGTGCGCAAGCTGGGCCCGTACGGGCTCATCTACGTCGGCGCCACCGCGTGCGGCGGCTCCTGTGTCGTGGCGCTGGCGCAGAGCGGTCCCACGCTGTGGGGGCTCGCGGCGAGCGTCGGCGTGGGCGTCGGGGTGGGGGCGCTCGCGCCCGGCACCTCCATGGCCACCACCCTGGCCGCCCAGCCGCACCAGTACGCCTCCGCGGTGGGCGCGGCCGTCATGTCCCGCATGGTCGGCGGCGCCGTCGGCGTGGCCACCGTGTCGGTCGTCATCGGCCATCCCTTCATGGTGGGCCCCATGGGCGGTCTGGCCAGCGCGCTGGCGGTGTGCGTGGCCGTCTCCGTGCTGGTCGGCACGCTCGCCCTGATCAAGATGCTGCGGATGCCGCACGCCACCGGCGAGGTCATGGTCCTGGTGCCCCGCAAGATGCTGCTGGAGCTGCGCATGCAGCTGGCCACGGTCGCCGCCGAAGCCGACGCGCTGCTGCCCCCGCAGCCCGCCGCCGACCCCGGCCACGCCGCGGTCCCGGCGGTACCGCCCCAGCTGGGGCGGGGCCAGGCCCACGCCATGAGGCCCGGCTCGCAACCCCGCGTGCACGGGGGCACGCGTCTCGCAAGAACACCAGAAGGGCTCTCATCATGGCAATGACGACATCCTGCGACGTAGCGATCGTCGGCGCCGGTCTCGGCGGCTGCTTCCTGGCCCTGTTACTGGGCCGCAGCGGCCGGAGCGTCGTCGTCGTGGAGCAGGGCACGGCCATCCCGGCCGCCGGCGCCGACTTCGTCAAACGCCCCGGCATGGCGGTCCTGGCCCGGCACGGGCTGGGGAGCCTGGTGGAACGGCACTCGCTCAAACGCGACATCGTCCGCTACTACCACGACGGCGAGCCGATCCAGGAATGCCGTTACCCCGACGGCTTCCTCATCCGCCCCTACCGCGAGCTGGTCGAGGTCATCTACTCGTCCTGCGCGATGGAGGGCGTCGAGTTCTGGTTCGACTCGCGGATCGAGAGCCTGGAGCGCGACGGCGACCGGGTGGCCCGGCTGGTCCTGGCCGACGGCCGCGAGCTGCGACCCGGCGTGGTCATCGCCGCCGACGGCACCCGCTCGATGATGCGCCAGGAGCTCGGCATCACCAAGGAGACCACCTCCTACCCGCACATGCTGCGGGTGGCCACCGTGCCGCTGACCGCCAGCGTCGCCCGGCTCAACCGGCTCTACTTCAACTCCGAGGGCTGGTTCAGCTACCTGTATCCGGTCAACGAGGAGCAGGCCCGGGTGTTCGTCGGCCTGCCGATCGAGGACGACGACGAGGTGTTCGGGCACGGCCTGCTCGTGGACGCGCTCAAGGAGTTCGTCACCGAGAACGACGACGCCTACGACGTCCTCGGCCCCGCGCACTGGCAGAAGATCCCGGTGGCGGCGATGCGGGTGCCGGTGTACCACAAGGGCAACGCCGCCCTGCTCGGCTCGGCCGCGTTCGCCTGCCACCCGATGACCGGCATGGGCATGAGCTACACCATGCACGACGCCGAGATCCTCGCCGGGATCATCTGCGCCGCCGAGGGAGACCCGGCCCTGCTGGAGAAGGGGCTGGAGACCGGGTACGAGCCGCGCAGGCACGCGCACGGCGAGCTGATCGACTACGGTGACGCGCTGTCAGGGACGTTCCACGACAAGGCGGCCTACCTGGAAGTGTTCCGCGAGGACCTGCACGTGTTCGGCGACACCGAGCCGATCGGCGACGGGTACGTCAGAGTGCTGCGCTGAGCACCGCCGAGCCGATCCGGTCCACGGTGGCGAAGTCGCCGATGCGGTTCTTCAGGATCCCGACGGCCAGCCCCGTCCGGGTGTCGGCGAAGGCCACCGTGCCGCCGCTGCCCGGCATGCCGAACACGGTGGGCGCGGCGAGCCCTGGGGTGAGCCCGATCGCGTAGCCCAGCCCCCACGCGGCCTCGACGCCGGTGACCTCGTCGAGGCCGCGCACCGCGGGCGCCGACAGCTCGCGCAGCCGCGCCGGCGGCACCAGCTCGTCCGTCAGAAGCGCGTCGTAGACGCGCGCCACCGCACGGGCGGTCATCGTGCCGCCGGCCGGGATCTCGGCCGTGAGCACGTCGCGCCGGTTGCTGAACCCGGCGTCCGGCATGGCCGCCATCGGCGCCGCCGTGTAGCCGCCGACCACCCGGAAGAACGGGATCCCGTTCCGCAGCGACGGCGGCGGCGTCACCGGCGGGGCGACCTCCTCGATCCGCGCCAGCCGGCCCAGCTCCGCCTCCGGCACGGCGAAGAACAGCTCGCCCGAGACGCCGAGCGGCCCGGCGACCTCCTCCTCCAGCACCTGCGAGATCCGCTTGCCCGTGGCCCTGCGCACCACCTCGCCCAGCAGGTAGCCGAAGGTCTGCGGGTGGTAGCCGCACCGGGTGCCCGGCTCCCACCACGGCTCGGCGTCCGCGACCGCCGCGCACATCAGGTCCCAGTCGCACAGGTCCTCCGGCGTGGTCGCCTCGGGCACACCGGGCACGCCGGCCTGGTGGGAGAGGGCGTGGCGGACCGTCGCCCGCTCCTTGCCGCGCGCGCCGAACTCCGGCCACAGCTCGGCGATCGGCGTGTCGTACGAGAACACCTTCCGCTCGGCCAGCACGTGCACCACGGCCGCGGTGACGCCCTTGCCGGTCGAGGTCGCGTACACGGGGGTGCTTGACGTGAACGGCCGCCCGGTCGCCGCGTCCGCCACCCCGGCCACCACGTCCGCCAGCAGCTCTCCCCGCCGGTAGACGGCCACCTGCAGCCCGCGCTCCGCGCCCGACGCCACCAGCTCGTCGGCGATGTCCTGCACGATCTTCTGCATGTCTGTCACCTTAACGCTGGTATGACCGCCCCGGTGGCAGGAAGCCATCGGCGGGCCGGCCCCGCCACGGAGGACGCGGCGTCATGGCGTCGTGAGCCCGGGCTTCGCGCCGTCCTGACGCGGTGGGCGGCCCGCCGCGGTGACCACCAGCTCCGCCCGCCCGGCCACCTCCGCCACCTCGAACCCGGCCGCGCCGAGGATCGTGCGTAACGCGAGCCGGACGGCCGTGCGGATGGTGTCGTGACGGGAGGGGTCACCGGACGGGACGCTCCAGCGCACCACCACGCCGCGCTCCGGGTCGCACCACACGCTGAGCCCGCCGTCGCTCGGCTTGCGGGACGGCGCCACGGCGAATCCGGCGTCTCTGAGCTCCTGGCACACCAGGCGTTCCAGCTCGGGATCCGCCACGTTCATGTCAACTCGCTGCCCATGACCGCCCGCCGCGAACCTACCCTCAGGTGCGAGCGCCGTACCTCCCGTACGATGGCGGGCGTGCGCGTGGGGGAAGCCGTGGACACGGCGCGCCGGTGGGTGCGCGACGAGGGCGCCCGCCTGCCCGGGTTCGGCGGCGCGTTCCTGACCGGCTCGGCGCTGTGGGCGCCGCCCGGCTCCGCGCTGCCGCCGCACTCCGACGTGGACGTGATGGTGGTGCTCGACGAGCCCGCCGGGCACGGGCGCAAGGTCCGGTACGGGGGAGCGCTCCTGGACGTGTCGTTCCTGCCCGCCACCCGGGTGGAGTCGGCCGAGGCCGTGCTGCGCGACTACCACCTGGCCGGCGCCTTCCACCGGCCCGGCGTGCTGGCCGACCCCACCGGGCGGCTGTCGGACCTAGGCCGTGAGGTGTCCCGCCGGTTCGCCGGGCGGCGCTGGGTGCTGGCCCGCTGTGACCACGCCCTGGAGACGGTCCGCGCCCGGCTGGCCGGCGCCGGCTCGCCGGGGCCGCTGCCCGACCAGGTGAACGCGTGGCTGTTCGGCACCGGCGTGACGGCGCACGTCCTGCTGGTCGCCGGGCTGCGCAACCCGACCGTCCGCCGCCGGTACGCGGCCACCCGCGAGCTGCTCGCCGGCCGCGGCCTCGGCGACCGCCACGAGCACCTCCTCGACCTGCTCGGCTGCGCCACCATGACCCCGGGCCGGGTCCGGCGCCATCTGGACGGGCTGGAGCGGCTCTTCGACACGGCCGCGCGGGTGGACGCCCCCGGCTACCGCTTCGACTCCGACATCACCCCCGCCGCCCGGCCGATCGCCGTCGGCGGCAGCCGCGCCCTCATCGACGCCGGCCTGCACCGGGAGGCGGTCTTCTGGCTGGCGGCCACCTACGCGCGCTGCCTGCTCAAGCTCGCCGCGGCCGGTCGGCCGGCCCCCGAGGACGCCCTCCTCGAACTCCTCTCCGACCTGGGCGCGGACACCCCCGCCGCCCGCCAGGCCCGCGCCGCCACCGTCCTGGCGTACCTTCCGTCCCTCCGGCGCACGGCCGGACACCTGGCCCCGCCCGCCTGACCACGCGCGCACTCCCCGCGGCGCCCTGGGTCAGGCGGTGACCGCGTGGAGGGCGCCGGGCTGGCGGCCGGTCAGGTGGTCCAGGGCCGCGGCCGTGGTCTCGTCGGCGGGGAGGTAGACGACGAGCCGCTGGTCGGCGTCCGCCAGGTCGAGGGACTCCACGACCAGCCGGAGCTCGCCCGCGCCCGGATGGGCCAGCCGCTCGCGGTAAGGGGTCGCGGGCGGCGCCGGCGGGGCGTGGAGCAGCTCGGTGAACACCGCACCGGCCGTGATCGTCAGCTCCTCGACGAGGTGTCCGGCCCGCCCGTCGCCCATGGCGGCGGCCAGCCGCAGGGCGGTGGCCCGCCCGGCGGCCACCGCGCCCCACTCGGGGAAGGCGGCCCGCGCGCGGGGGTCGGTGAACACGTAGCGGGCCAGGTTGGGCCGGTCGTCGTCGAGGACGCCCAGCGCCGCCACCATCAGGGCGTAGCCGGCGGTGTGCGCCAGCACGTCCTCCAGCCGGTTGAGCAGGACGGCCGGGGCCGGCTCCAGCCGGTCGAGCAGCGCACGGAGCGTGGGCCGCACCGTGCGCGCGGGCGAGGACGCGGCGGCGGAGCAGAGCAGCGCGTCGCCGCCGGCCATCTTGGCCAGGTGGCGCAGGTGCAGCCGCTGCTCGAAGCTCAGCCCGAGCACGTCGGCGAGCGCCCCCAGCACCTGGGCGGACGGGTTGCGGTCGCGGCCCTGCTCCAGCCGGGTCAGGTACTCGACGCTGATGCCCGCCAGCGTCGCCAGCTCGGCCCGGCGCAGCCCGGGGGTGCGGCGCCGCGGCCCCTCCGGCAGGCCGACGTCGCCCGGTCTGACCGCTTCCCGGAGGCCGCGCAGGTAGGCGGCCAGCTCGTTCCCGCTCACGCAGGGCAGTCTAGGCGGGACGGCGCCCGCGCATCGTGGCCCTGTCAGGGCCAGTCTCCGCCCGGTCTCCCTCCCCGGCCGGCGGCCCCGCCATGGTGGACCCCGTACGGAATGACGAGTGAAGGGAAGACGGCCATGAGGTACCGGTTGCTCGGGCGTACCGGGTTGAGGGTGTCGGAGCTGTTCCTCGGCGCCATGACGTGGCGCGCGGTGACGCCCGGGGTGCGCGCGATGCTGGACCTGTACGAGGACGCGGGCGGCAACGTCGTCGACACGGCCTCCGCCTACGGCGAGTCGGAGAGCGTGGTCGGCGAGGTGCTGGAAGGGCGGCGGGACCGGTTCGTGGTCGCGACCAAGTACACCCTGACCCGCGACGCCGGCGACCTCAACGCGGCGGGCAACCACCGCAAGAACCTCGTGCTCTCCCTGGAGCGGAGCCTGCGGCGGCTGCGCACCGACTATGTGGACCTGCTCTGGGTGCACATCTGGGACCGGCACACGCCGCTGGAGGAGACGATGCGGGCCCTCGACGACGTGGTACGAGCGGGCAAAGTGCTCTATGTCGGGATATCGGATGCGCCGGCATGGGTGGTGAGCCGGGCCAACACGCTGGCGGAGTGGCGCGGATGGACGCCGTTCGCGGGCCTGCAGGTGCCCTACAGCCTGCTGTGGCGCGACGTCGAGCGCGAGCTGCTGCCGATGGCGGAGGAGTCGGGGCTGACGGTGGCCGCCTGGGCGACGCTCGCCCAAGGCGTGCTGTCGGGCAAGTACACCGCCGGCCCCGCTCCCGAGACCCCCACCAGGATCGAGCCCGGCTCGGTGACGGAACGCGAGCACACGGCGGCCAGAGCCGTCATGGACGTGGCCGACGACCTGGGCGTTACGCCGTCGCAGGTGGCGATCGCCTGGACCCGGGCCCGCTCGCGCGTGGTGCACCCCATCGTCGGCGCGAGCACCCCCGGCCAGCTCGCCGACAACCTCGCCGCGGCGGACGTCACCCTCCCCGAGGAGGCCATGGAGCGCCTCGCCCAGGCGGCGCCCTTCACCCGCGGCTTCCCCGCCGACTTCATCGCCGAGGCCGGCGGGGTCTTCGGCACCCGGATCGACCGCCTCGACGGCCGCCCCTGACACCGGATCAGGGGAGGACCTGGAGACCCAGGGCGGTGACGATGATCGTGGCCTGGTGGGGGTCGACGGTCGCGTCGCGCAGGGTGACCGCCGACGGGTCGAGCGTGCTCAGGTCGCTGCCGCGCAGATCGCAGGAGGTCAGGTCGGCCCGGCGCAGCGCGGCGCCGCTGAGGTCGCAGCGGCGCAGGGTGGCGCCCGTGAAGTTGGCCCCCGACAGGTCGGCCTCGCGCAGGCGGACCCCGTCGAAGGTGCTGCCCCGCAGGTCGGCGCCCGCCAGCGAGGTGAACGACCAGTCGCCGCCGTCGACCTTGAGCAGCCCGTAGGTGCACCCCGAGAACGTGCTGCCCGTCAGCTTGCAGCCGTTGAACGTGGCGTCGAAGAACGAGCAGCTCCCGAACGTGCACGCGACGAAGGCGGCGTCGGCGTGGACCGACACGTTGAAGCGGACGTTGCTGAACGTGCACTCCTCGAAGGTCGTGCCGTCGTCGGCCATCTCCATCATGTCGAGGTCGACGAACCGCACCCGCCGGAAGGTCTCGCCGTCGAGGTCGCGGTCGTCCCACTCGTCGGGGCCGATCGTGGTGTCGGCCGTCACGCGTGTCGTCATCGCGCGCCCGCCTCCACCCGCTCGCCGACGACGACCACGCGGTCGCCGCCGGCGTTGTCCGTGAACTCCACCGTCAGCCGCCTCCTTCGATGATCGGAGGCAAACCTCCCACACCCCACCGACAGAAACGGAAGAGCGCGCGCCGCCGGTCAGGCGCGCTTGGCGATGGCTTCGAAGAGAGGCTGGACGAGCTTGGCCGCGAGCGGGCCGAAAGCGGCCAGGATCAGGACGTACGCGGCCGCCAGCGGACCCAGGTCGGGGTGGGCGCCGGCCGCCACCGCGAGACCCGCGATGACGATGTTGAACTCACCGCGCGGCACCAGGGCGATGCCCGCCCGGGCCTGACCCGCTTTGGAGATGCCGGCCCGCCTGGCCGCGTACATGCCCGTCGCCAGCTTGGTGAGCATGCTGACCAGCGCCAGCGCGGCGGCGATCGCCGCCACCGGGAGGATTTTCGTCGGGTCGGTCTGCAGGCCGAAGAAGACGAAGAACACCGCCGCGAACAGGTCGCGCAGCGGCGCGAGCAGCGCCTGCGCGTCGTGCGCGAGCTGGCCGGACAGGGCGATCCCGACGAGGAAGGCGCCGACCGCCGCCGACACCTGGAGCTGCTGGGCGATGCCCGCCACCAGCAGCGCCAGGCCCACGACCTTCAGCAGCAGCACCTCGTTGTTGGGGCTGGAGACGAACGCCTCGATCCACTTGCCGAACCGCAGCGCGATCAGCAGCACCACGGTCACCGTGGCCAGCGCGATGCCCACCGCGATCGCCCCGCTGAGCAGGCTGAGCCCGGCCAGGGTGGCGGTCAGGATCGGCAGGTAGACGGCCATCGTGAGGTCTTCGAACACCAGCAGCGACAGCACGGTCGGTGTCTCGCGGTTGCCGATCCAGCCCAGGTCGCTCAGCACCTTGGCGGTGATGCCGGAGGAGGTCGCGTACGTGACGCCGGCCATCGCCAGGGCGGCCACCGGCCCCCAGCCGAGCAGCAGCGCCAGGATCGCGCCGGGCGCGGCGTTGAGCACGAGGTCGACGATGCCGGCGCGGGCGTTGCCCTTGAGACTGGAGACCAGTTCGTCGGCGTTGTACTCCAGGCCGAGCGTCAGCAGCAGGAGGACGACGCCGATCTCCGCGCCGATGGAGATGAACTCCTCGCTGGTGGCCAGAGGAAGGACGCCGCCGGTGCCGAAGGCGAGCCCGGCGATCAGATAGAGGGGGATGGCGGAGATGCCGGCGCGCAGCGCCAGCGCTCCGAGCACGCCCAGGCCGAGGAGAACGGCCCCGAATTCGAGGAAGAGTATCGCTGTGTGATGCACCCGGCCCTAGCCTTCAGCCAATATGTCGCCGACTTCGGCCGTGCTGTCCGCGCTGCCCACCACGACCACGATGTCGCCGGGAAGGAGCACGAAGTCGGGGCCGGGGCTGGCGTAGACCTGCCCGTTGCGGACGATCGCGACGATCGACGCGTTCGTCCGGGTCCGCACGCGCGCGTCGCCCATCGGCCTGTTCACGTACGGGGAGGTGGCCGGGATCGGCAGCTGGAGGCTGACCAGGCCCTCGACCTCGGCGTGCGCCTGGTTGAGCCGCGCGACGATGCGCGGGGCGCCGAGCAGCTCGACGAGCGCGTCGGCCTCCTCGTCGTTGAGCTTGACTGCTTCGCAGGCCCGGTCGGGGTCGTCCTTGCTGTAGATGACGAGATCACGCCGCCCCGTGCGGTGCGAGATCACCCCGATTCTTCGGCCTGAATGGGTGGTGAACTCATGGCGCAGCCCTATCCCCGGCAGCGCCGTCTGCTCGACCTCCACGGCTGTATCCCATCCATCTTGATCCGAAAACAACGGGAGAACATTACCAATCTCCACCCATAGTGTCGGCACCGAGAGGAACCGACATAGCAGGTGAACGGTAGTGTGCGGAGAAGACAATCGTCGGGAGCAGGTAAAAGGGGAGCTGCCGTGTCACCCTCGCAGGGGCCGCACCCGCCCGCCCCCGTGCGACTCCTGCTCGTGGAGGACCACGACATGGTGGCCGAGGCGATCGCGATGGCGCTCGACCACGACCCCGGCATCGAGGTGGTGGCCAGGTCCCGATCGGTGGCCGCCGCCGTGGCCGACGCCCGCGCCCACCTGCCCGACGTGGTGGTGCTCGACCGGCGGCTGCCCGACGGCGACGGCATCACGGCCATCGGCCGCATCTCGCAGGCCGCCCCGGGCGCCCGCGTGCTGGTTCTGACCGCCGAGGCGACGCCGGCGATCGCCGTGCGCGTGGTGGAGGCCGGTGGCGCGGGCCTGGTGGTGAAGTCGTCGGGGCTGCGCGAGCTCGAGTCTGCGGTGATCGAGGTGGCCTCGGGCGGGGTGGCGTTCGGGCCGGGCCTGCTGCCCGCCGTGCTCGACCAGCTCGCCGGCCGCGGGCGGGCGGGCCGGGGCGCGCTGACCGGGCGGGAGCGTGAGACGCTCCACCTGCTCGCCGAGGGAGTGAGCACCGACCAGCTGAGCGAGCGGCTCGGCATCGCCCGCAACACCGCCCGCAACCACATCCAGCGGGTGCTGGAGAAGCTCGGGGCCCGGTCCAAACTGGAGGCGGTGGCCATCGCCCGGCGTGAGGGCCTGCTTGACTGATGCACCTGCACCAGTCCCGTTCCGCACCAGCACCAGAAAGGTCGGCGCGGTTGCGTCTCGCGGCCGGGCTTCGGGTGTCCGAAAGTAGGACCATGGGCACGGGACTCGACTCGCACATGGTGGAGCACCACCTCGCGGAGGAGATGGGCAGCATCTCCGTCGCCCGGCAGGTCGCCCGTGACGCCCTGATGACGTGGGGTTATCGAGGCCGCTTCGAGGACGTGCTGCTCGTCGTCTCCGAGATGGTCACCAACGCCCTCGTGCACGGCGCCGGCGCGCCCGTGCTGCGCATCGCCGGCGGTCTCGGCCACATCCGCGTCGAGGTCGGCGACTCCAGCGACGCGTTGCCCAGGCCGCGGAGCCCCGGCCCGTCCGACGGCTGGGGGCTGCACGTCGTTGAAGAACTGAGCATCGCCTGGGGCACCTCGCTCCAGGAGGGCGGGAAGGTGGTCTGGTGTGACCTCGCGGCCCCTCTCACCGCTGTCACCACCGCCGATTGAGGGGGTGCGGGTCCCTCAGAGGGACACCGCCGTGCGAAGCTGCACTATGCCCGAGCACGAGCACGTCGACCTCCAGCTCCTCCTGCAGAGCCTCGGCGACCACGCGATCTTCATGCTGGATCCGGGCGGCCGTGTCATGAGCTGGAACGCCGGCGCCCAGCGCATCAAGGGCTACGTGGCCGACGAGGTCACCGGCCGTCACTTCTCGATCTTCTACCCGCCGGAGGACATCGCGGCGGGCAGACCCGCCCGCGGCCTGGAGACCGCCGCCGCCGAGGGCAGGTTCGAGGACGAGGGCTGGCGGGTGCGCAAGGACGGCACCCGGTTCTGGGCCAACGTGGTGATCACGGCCCTGCGCGACGGCGAGGGCCTGCTGCGCGGGTTCGGCAAGGTGACCCGCGACATGAGCGAGCGGCGCAACGCCGAACGCGCACTCGACGAGCGCGGCAGGCTCCTCGCCCACCTGGTGCAGGCCCAGGAGAAGGAGAGGCGGCGCATCGCCTGGGACGTGCACGACGACACCATCCAGTCGATGGTGGCCGTCGGCATGCGCCTGCAACTGCTGGCCTCCCAGTTGCCGGGCGACCACGCCGAAGCCGTGCTGCGGCTCAACGACACGGTCAACGCCGCCGTCGGCCGCCTGCGCAACCTCGCTTTCTTCCTGCACCCGCCGGGCCTCGACAGCGGCGGCCTGGTCGACACCCTGTCCGGCTACCTGGAGCAGGTCGTCTCGACCGCGGGCCTCACCTACGACTTCGTCCCCGACCTCGACGAGGAGCCGCCGCCGGAGACCGCGATCACCGTGTTCCGGATCTGCCAGGAGGCCCTCACCAACGTGCGCAAGCACGCCCACGCCTCCTCCGTACGGGTCTCGCTCGCCTCCGCCGACCAGGGCGTGCACGTCAAGGTCGGCGACGACGGCGTCGGCTTCACCGATCCGGGCGACGGCTCCTCCCGGATGGGGCATTTCGGGCTGATCGAGATGCGCGAGCGAGCCGAGATCTCCGGCGGCTGGTGGCAGCTCCACAGCAGTCCCGGCGAGGGGTCCACGGTGGAGTTCTGGGTGCCCGCGGTGCGGCCGAGGCGGTCATGAGCGCCGCGCCGGACCGGCTCACCGTCCTGATCGGCGACGACCAGCCGCTGATCCGCGAGGTGCTCACCGAGGTGCTGACGGCCGAGCCCGACCTGGACGTGGTCGCCGTGGCCGCCGACGCCCGGGAGGCGGTGCGGCTGGCGGTCCGCCACCTGCCCGCGGTCGCCATCCTCGACGTGCGGATGCCCGGCGGCGGGGCGTGGGCGGCGAGGGAGATCCGCCGGCTGTCGCCCGCCACCAGGGTGATGGCTTTCTCCGCCTACGGCGACTCCCGCTCCGTCGACGAGATGCGCCGCGTCGGCGTCCGCGAGTACCTGCTCAAAGGGCTGCCCAACAGCGACATCGTGGCGGCCGTGCGGCGCACGGCCGCCACCTCCTGACCTCCCTCAGATCAGCTCCAGCGCCTGACGGGCGATCTCCCACTCCTCGTCGGTGGGGATGACCAGGACCGCGACCTCCGCCCCGGGCGGCGAGATCGCCCGCTCGCCGTCGTCCGTGGCCTCGTTGCGCGCCGGGTCCACCGCGACGCCGAACCTCTCCAGCCCGGCCAGCGACGTGGCCCGCGTCGCCGCGTCGTTCTCGCCCACGCCGCCGGTGAACACGATCGCGTCCACCCGGCCCAGCACCGCGTAGTACGCGCCCACGTACTTGCGGATGCGCCGGCAGTAGACGTCCAGCGCCAGCCGTGCCCCGCCGTCGCCGTCCGCCGCGCGCCGGCGCACCTCGCGCATGTCGCCGGTGCCGGCGAGCGCGAGCAGGCCGCCGTGGCGGCCGAGCGCCTCCTCCACGTCCTGCGTGTCGAACCCGGCCACCCGGCCCAGATACGCGCAGAGCGCCGGGTCGACGTCGCCCGAACGGGTGCCCATCACCAGGCCCTCCAGCGGGGTCAGGCCCATGGAGGTGTCGACGCTGCACCCGCCCTCGACCGCGGTGGCGCTGGCGCCGTTGCCCAGGTGCAGCACGATCAGGTTGGCCCCGGCGGGGTCGCGGCCCAGGAACGCGGCCGCCCTGCGGGACACGTACGCGCACGAGGTGCCGTGGAAGCCGAACCGGCGCACGCCCAGCCGCTCGCGCCACTCGCGCGGCACCGCGTAGGTGTACGCCTCGGGCGGCAGCGACCGGTGGAAGGCCGTGTCGAACACCGCCACCTGCGGCACCCCGGGGAAGGCGGCCTGCGCCACCCGGATGCCGGTCACGTTCACCCGGTTGTGCAGCGGGGCCAGCGGCGCCAGCTCCTCGATGGCGGCCACCACCGGTTCGTCCACCAGCACCGCCGTGCCGAACCGGTCGCCGCCGTGCACCACCCGGTGGCCGACCGCAACCGGGTCCAGCTCCGGCCCCACCGTCCGGAACGCCTCCAGCACGGCTTCGAGGCCCTGCTCGTGGTCCGCGTAGACGCCCTTCCTCCGGTACGGGGGAGCGTCGCCTGCATGGTGGGTCAGCAGGCCCTCGCCCTCGTGGATCCGCTCGATGACGCCGCGCGCGGGGCGGGCTCCCGACTCGGCGTCGATCAGCTCGTACTTGATGGAGGAGGAGCCCGTGTTCAGGACGAGGATGTGTGCGGCCATGTCCACGAACTGATCTCGGGGGCGTCCTCGCCGTACATGCGGGTGTAGGCGCGGGCCTGCAGCCGGGCGTCGGACATGCGCTGGCGCAGGTGGGCGGCCTTCGAGCCGAGGCCGGGAACCCGGTCGATCACGTCCATCACCAGGTGGAAGCGGTCGATGTCGTTGAGCATGCACATGTCGAAGGGCGTGGTCGTGGTGCCCTCCTCCTTGTAGCCGCGCACGTGCAGGTTGTCGTGCCCGGTGCGCCGGTAGGTGAGCTGGTGGATCAGCGTCGGGTAGCCGTGGAAGTTGAAGATGATCGGCCGTTCGGTGGTGAACAGCGTGTCGAACTCGGAGTCCGGCATGCCGTGCGGGTGCTCCGACGGCGGCTGCAGCCGCATCAGGTCGACCACGTTGACGACCCGGACCTTCAGCTCCGGCATCTCCTCGCGCAGGATCGAGGCGGCGGCCAGCGTCTCCAGCGTCGGCACGTCGCCCGCGCAGGCCAGCACCACGTCCGGCTCGCTGCCGGCGTCCGTGGACGCCCACGGCAGGATGCCCAGCCCGCGCGTGCAGTGCGCGATGGCCTCGTCCATGCCGAACAGGTCCAGCACCGGCTGCTTGCCCGCCACGATCACGTTCACGTAGTCGCGTGAGCGCAGGCAGTGGTCGGTGACCGACAGCAGCGTGTTCGCGTCCGGCGGCAGGTACACCCGCACCACCGACGCCTTCTTGTTGACCACCACGTCCAGGAAGCCCGGGTCCTGGTGGCTGAAGCCGTTGTGGTCCTGCCGCCACACGTGCGACGACAGCAGGTACGTCAGCGACGCCACCGGACGCCGCCACGGGATCTTCTGCGACGACTCCAGCCACTTGGCGTGCTGGTTGAACATCGCGTCGACGATGTGGATGAACGCCTCGTAGCAGTTGAACAGGCCGTGCCTGCCGGTCAGCAGGTAGCCCTCCAGCCAGCCCTGGCACAGGTGCTCGCTGAGCACCTCCATGACCCGCCCGGCCGGTCCCAGGTGCTCGTCGGTGGGCAGCAGCCCGGCCTCCCACGTCCGGTCGGTCGTTTCGAAGACGGCGCTGAGCCGGTTCGAGGCGGTCTCGTCCGGGCCCATCAGCCGGAACGTGCGCGGGTTGCGCTCGATGACGTCGCGCAGCAGCCTGCCCATCACCCGGGTCGGCTCGGTCGACTGGGTGGCGGGGGCCTTGACCTCGACGGCGAGGGCGCGGAAGTCCGGCAGCCGCAGCGGCGTGAGCAGCTCGCCGCCGTTGGTGTGCGGGTTGGCGCTCATCCTGAGCTCGCCGCGCGGCACCGTGTCCAGGATGCCCTGGACCGGCCGGCCGCCGGAGTCGAACAGCTCGTCGGGCCGGTAGGAGCGCATCCACTCCTCCAGCATCGCCAGATGCTCGGGGTTGTCGTGCACCGCCGACAGCGGCACCTGGTGGGCGCGCCAGGTGCCCTCCACCGGCAGCCCGTCGACCACCTTCGGGCCCGTCCAGCCCTTCGGCGTGCGCAGGATGATCATGGGCAGGCGCTTCTCGGCACCTTCCCGGTACGCGGCGATCTGCTCGAACGCCTCGTCCAGGGTGCGCGCCATCTCCTCGTGGTCCGGGCCCACGAGGTGCGGGCGGTACCCGTACCCCTCCATGAGCTTGAGCAGCTCGTCCTCGGGGATGCGGGCGAGCACCGTCGGGTTGGCGATCTTGTAGCCGTTCAGCGAGAGGATCGGCAGCACCACGCCGTCGCGCTCCCGGTTGAGGAACTTGTTGGAGTGCCAGCTCGCCGCCAGCGGGCCCGTCTCGGCCTCGCCGTCGCCGATGACGCACGCCACCACCAGGTCCGGGTTGTCGAACGCGGCCCCGTACGCGTGCGCGAGCGCGTACCCCAGCTCGCCGCCCTCGTGGATGGAGCCGGGGGTCTCCGGCGCCACGTGGCTGGGGATCCCGCCGGGGAAGGAGAACTGCCGGAACAGGCGGCGCATGCCGTCCTCGTCCTGCGTGACGTCCGGGTAGCGCTCGGTGTACGAGCCCTCCAGCCAGGAGTGCGCCACGGCGGCGGGGCCCCCGTGCCCGGGTCCGGCGATGTAGATCATGTCCTGGTCGCGCTCGCGGATGACGCGGTTCAGGTGGGCGAAGCAGAAGTTCAGCCCGGGGGTGGTGCCCCAGTGGCCGAGCAGGCGCGGCTTGACGTGCTCGCGCCGCAACGGCTCGGTGAGGAGTGGGTTGTCCAGCAGGTAGATCTGGCCCACCGACAGGTAGTTGGCCGCACGCCAATAGGCATCGATGTCGTCCATGCTTCGACAAGTGCCCCCGTTATGGCCATGGTGAACAAGGCACGTTCCGTAGACGATTGCTACCGTTAGCCATGATTCGATGGCTAAGGTGCCGTTATGGTTTTGCGCAGCTCGCACTGGTACGCGGGCGATGACAGGAACTCGTACATCCACCGCGCGTGGATGCGCCGAGGACTGCCCCGGGACGCCTTCGACGGCGAACGGCCGCACATCGCGATCGCCAACACCGCCTCCGACCTGACCCCCTGCAACTCCCATCTCAACGAGGTCGCCGACAGCGTCAAACAGGGCGTCTGGGCGGCCGGCGGCGTCCCCCTCAATCTGCCCGCGCTCTCCATCGGCGAGACCAACGTCCGGCCCACCGCCATGCTCTGGCGCAACCTCGCCGCCATGGCCACCGAGGAGATGCTGCGCGCCAACCCGATCGACGGCGTGGTGCTGCTCGGCGGCTGCGACAAGACCATCCCGTCGCTGCTCATGGCCGCCGCCTCCGTCGACCTGCCCGCCGTCGTGCTGCCCGGCGGCCCCATGCTCACCGGCCGCTTCCGCGGCGTCCCGCTCGGCTGCGGCACCGACGTGTGGCGGCTCAGCGAGGAGGTACGCGCCGGGACGCTCTCCCGTGAGGCGTTCCTGGAGTCCGAGTCCTCCATGATCCGCAGCCGGGGCCACTGCAACACGATGGGCACCGCCTCCACCATGGCGTGCATGGCCGAGGCGCTCGGCATGACCATCCCCGGCACCGCAGGCATCCCCGCCCCCGACAGCAGACTGCTGGAACGCTCGCACGACACCGGCCGCCTGGCCGTCGAGCTGGTGCGCGAGGGCCGCCGCCCCAGCCACGTGATGACCCGTGCCTCGTTCCTCAACGCGATCGTCACCCTGGCCGCCGTCGGCGGCTCCACCAACGCCGTCGTCCACCTGCTCGCCATCGCCGGCCGGCTCGGCGTCGAGCTGAACCTCGACGACTTCGACCGCACCGGCTCCGGTGTGCCGCTCCTCGTCGACCTGCAGCCCGCCGGCCGGCACCTGATGGAGGACATGTTCAGGGCGGGCGGCCTGCGGGCCGTGCTGAACGAGGTCGCCGACCTGCTCGACCCGTCCGCGATCACCGTCACCGGCGAGCCGCTCACCGGCTCCCTGGCCGGGGCCGAGATCTGGGACGAGACCGTGATCAGGAGGCGCGCGGAGCCGCTGCTGCCCGACGCCGGCATCGCCGTGCTGCGCGGCAACCTCGCCCCCGACGGCGCCGTCATCAAGCCCGCCGCCGCCTCGCCCGAACTCCTGCGCCACCGGGGCCGGGCCGTCGTGTTCGACAGCGTCGAGGACGTCTACGCCCGGCTCGACTCGCCCGACCTGGACGTGGACGAGACGTCGGTGCTCGTGCTGCGCGGCTGCGGTCCCCGCGGCTACCCCGGCATGCCCGAGGTGGGCAACCTGCCGCTGCCCGCCAAGCTGCTGGCCAAGGGCGTGCGCGACATGGTGCGCATCAGCGACGCCCGCATGAGCGGCACCGCCTACGGCACCGTCGTGCTGCACGCCGCGCCCGAGGCCGCCGCCGGCGGGCCGCTCGCCAGGGTGCGCACCGGCGACCCGATCGTGCTCGACGTGGCGGCCCGGCGGCTCGACGTGGACCTGCCGGAGGCCGAACTGGCCGCCCGGGAGCCGGTCATGACCGGCCACGCCCGGCCCGTACGCGGCTGGGAGCGGTTGTACGTGGACCACGTGCTCCAGGCCGACCGGGGCGTCGACCTGGACTTCCTCACCGGTTCGAGCGGCGACGGGGTGGGCCGCGAGTCCCACTGAGCGGTTTCACCGGAAGCGCGGCGCCCGGAGTCTCCGGCCGACCCCGGGCGTCAGTGACGGCGGCGACGGCGGCGCTTGAAGACGGCGCGCAGCGTCAGCAGGAGCACCACGGCGACGATCTGGCCGCCGGCCACGATGCGGTTGACGTCCACGGCCGGCTGCCAGCGCACCTCGCCGTCCTTGACCACGAACACCCCGGCGGGGGTGGCAGCCACGCCGTAGCCGACGCCGCTGCCGCTGCCGCTGTCGCCCTTCTTGTCCTCGCCCTGGCCCGTGCCGCCGCCACCGCCGTAGGCGATCCTGGCGACGGGGATGACGACCACGTCGCCGTGTCGCACGGGGTCGCCGAACACCCTCTTGACGTTCGCGGAGTCCCTGGACTTCTCCGCTATCTCCATGATGTCCATGCCCTCATCGTGGCTCACGACGGGCGGCCGCGCAGCTCGCGGTAGACGCGGACCAGCCGCTCGGTCGAGGGGTCGGGGAAACCGGCCTGCGGCTCGTCGGAGGTGAGCGCGGGGGCCAGGTCGAGCGCCATCTTCTTGCCCAGCTCGACGCCCCACTGGTCGAAGGAGTCGATGCCCCAGATGGTGCCCTCGACGAACACGACGTGCTCGTACAGGGCGACGAGCTGGCCGAGGGTCGACGGGGAGAGCTTCGGAACGAGGATGGTGGAGGTGGGCCGGTTGCCCGGCATGACCTTGTGCGGCACGACCGCGGCGGCGGTGCCCTCGGCGGCGATCTCCTCGGCCGTCTTGCCGAACGCGAGCGCCGAGGTCTGCGCGAACAGGTTGGCGGTGAGCAGGTCGTGCATGCCCTCGCGGTCCTCGTACGGCTCGGCGAAGCCGATGAAGTCGGCGGGCACCAGGTGGGTGCCCTGGTGGAGCAGCTGGTAGAAGGCGTGCTGACCGTTGGTGCCCGGCTCGCCCCAGAAGATGGCGCCGGTGTCGCAGGTGACGGGGGCGCCGTCGGCGCGCACCGACTTGCCGTTGGACTCCATGGTGAGCTGCTGGAGGTAGGCGGGGAAGCGGTGCAGGCGCTGGCTGTAGGGCAGCACGGCGCGGGTCTGGGCGCCGAAGAAGTCGGCGTACCACACCCCGAGCAGGCCCATCAGCACCGGCATGTTGGCCTCGAAGGGAGCGGTGCGGAAGTGCTGGTCGATGGCGTGGAAGCCGGCCAGCATCGCGCGGAACCTGGCCGGCCCGACGGCGATCATCAGGGACAGGCCGATGGCGCCGTCGTAGGAGTAGCGGCCGCCGACCCAGTCCCAGAAGCCGAACATGTTGTCGGTGTCGATGCCGAACTCGGCGACCTTGGCGGCGTTGGTGGAGACGGCCACGAAGTGTTTGGCGACGGCGTCCTCGCCCAGCGCGCCGACCAGCCACTGGCGGGCCACCTTGGCGTTGGTGAGGGTCTCGAGCGTGGTGAAGGTCTTGGAACTGACCACGAAGAGCGTGGTGGCGGGGTCGAGGCCGCGGAGGTTGCCGGTGATGTCGGCCGGGTCGATGTTGGAGACGAACCTGGCCTCGATGCCGGCGTCGGCGTAGTCGCGCAGCGCCTCGTAGGCCATCGCGGGGCCGAGGTCGGAGCCGCCGATGCCGATGTTGACCACGGTGGCGATGGGCCGCCCGGTGGCCCCCCGCCACTCCTGGGCGCGCACCCGGTCGGCGAAGGCGGTCATCTTGTCGAGCACGGCGTGCACGTCGCCGATGACGTCCTGGCCGTCGACCACGAGGGCGGCGTCGGCGGGGGCGCGCAGCGCGGTGTGGAGGACGGCCCGATCCTCGCTGACGTTGATGTGCTCGCCGGTGAACATGGCCTCGATGCGCTCGCGAAGCCCGGCCCGCTCGGCCAGCCGCACCAGCAGCCCGATGGTCTCACTGGTGACGCGGTGCTTGGCGTAGTCGAGGTAGAGGTCGCCCGCCGTCAGCGTCATGCGGCCGGCCCGGCCGGGGTCGTCGGCGAACAGCTCGCGCAGGTGTATGCCCGCCAGCTCACCATGGTGCTTCTCCAGCGCCGCCCACTCCTGGCTCTGGGTGATGTCGCCGTTCACGTCGCCCTCCTCGCGGCCGTCACAAACCGATCACGCCATCGTCCCGTATCCGCATACCCGGAGGTTCCGATTCCGCGCATGGCGGAGCGGACTCTTTGCCGGAGCCGGGTTCCGCGCATGGATCGGGAGACGGCTGGGCCGGGAGACGGCTGGATCAGGAGACGGCTGGGTCTAGGAGACGGCGACGCCGAGCAGGTGGCCGATGCCGAAGGTCACCGCGGCGGCGCCGACGCCGAGCACGAGCTGGCGCAGGCCGCCCACCCACCACGGGCGGGCCGTGAGGTGCGCCACGACCGCGCCGAACCCGAACAGGGCGAGCACGCTCAGCACCACCGCCAGCGCCAGCCCCGACGCCCCGAAGAAGAACGGCACCAGCGGCACCAGCGCCCCGGCGGAGAACGCGCAGAACGACGAGACGGCCGCCAGCTTCGGCGAAGGCAGGTCGTCCGGATCCACCCCGAGCTCCTCGCGCACGTGCACCCGCAGAGCCTGCTCGGGATCGGCCGACAGTCCGGCCGCGACCTGTTCGGCCAGCTCCGGCTCCAGCCCGCGGGACCGGTAGAGCGCGGCCAGCTCGGCGCGCTCGCCCTCGGGGTTGCGGGCCAGCTCGCGCCGCTCCACGGCGATCTCGGCGCGCATCAGCTCCGTCTGGGACTTGACCGACGTGTACTCGCCGGCCGCCATCGAGCACGCACCCGCCACCAGCCCGGCGAACCCGGCGAGCACGGCGCCCCGCCCGGGACCCGAGGCCCCCACCACACCGGCGATCAGCGCGAAGTTGGAGACGAGCCCGTCCATCGCCCCGAACACCGCCGGCCGCAGCCACCCGCCGGTGACGTCACGGTGGCTGTGGTGCATCTCGGGGGAGTACGTCCGCTCCAGCTCGATGGTCATGAAATCCCTCCTATTGCTGCATTTCCATCGACATTAGGTAAATGCCGGAAAGATCCGCAACGAAGGAGAGGCTTGCCTGACCTGCGGTTCTGCACCGTATACGAACAGGTGGACGAGTGTTTTAGGCCCTCCTAAGTAAGGCGGGCCAGGGTGACGAACGACACTCTCAGGACGCCGGCTGGGCGACGGGCAGCGGCACGGCCGGGGTCGTCGTCCCGGTGTCCTGGATCAGGCGGGAGCAGTCGTCGATCGCCGCCGTCAGCAGGTCGCGCAGCATCGTGTCCGGGTCCTCGATGCAGGCCTGCACGATCCCGACCACGGCCAGTTGCACCGCGTTCGGGGCCGCGTACCTGCGGAAGCCCTTCTCCGTGATCTTGGCTGCCCGGCTGAACCTGCGCGCCTGGGCCGCCGCCTGCGGGACCTGGTCCATCGCCTCCTGACTGCGCGGGCTCAGCCGTCCGGGCGGGACGCCGTTCAGCCGGGCCAGCATCTCCTCCGCCGCGAGCACCGACACCGCGAGGGCGAGCTGGCGCTCGGCGGCGGCGACGGGCAGGGCGGTGGTCGCGCAGCGGAGCGCGATGTGGGCGTCGACCCGGAGGTCCGTGCTGGTCAGGCCGATGATGGACGGGACCAGGTGGATGAGGCGGCTGCGGCTCTCGTCGGTGGTGTTGTCGTTGACGAGACGGGCCAGCGCGGCCAGCAGCGGGTGTGTGCAGGCCGGGTGGTCGCTCCACCGTTCTCCGGCCAGATAGGACGCGAACTCCATGAAGCAAGCACCACGCTTCGGGTTGCGATGCCTGCCACGGGACAGAACCGGCATGTGATCAAGGTGATTGTCCACGGGTGCTCCACTTTGTGGTGTATCGCCGTCTTTCCAGTCTGCGCTGACATCTGCCCCAATGCCAGTGAATAAGACTCCCGGCCTTGTCGGAGGCGGTGGGGTTACATGGGGGTTATGATGGGGGCAGTCCTTGGGGAGGTGACGTGCCGAAGATCAACGTGTATCTGCCGGACGACCTGGCGGAGGCGGTCAAGCAGGCGGGCGTGCCGGTCTCGTCCATCTGCCAGCGAGCCCTGGAGCAGGCGGTCCGCCGCGTCACGGCCATCCGCGAGACAGCCCTGTCCGACGTCGACCTCGACCGTCCCACCGGCGCCCTGACCCTGCTGACCCCGCGCACCCGCACCGTGCTCAAGCTCGCGGCGGCGCGAGCCGGGGCGGGCGGCGTCGAGACCGAGCACCTCCTGGCCGGCATGCTGGCGGAGGGCACCAACCTCGCCCTCCACGTCCTGCGCGCCATGGACATCGACCCTGGGCAGGTAACCCGCGACCTCGCTGGGCGCATGTCCATGGGAGGTGGTGCGTCTGCGGAAGGGCGCACGTCCCCGGGAAGTCGTGCATCTGCGGAAGGTTCTACGTCCCCGGAGAGTCGTACGACTGCGAAAGCTTCTACGGGCCCGGGAGGTGCGGAAGGTCCCGACTCTCCGGGCGGTCGTATGTCGTCCGGAGGTCTCGGAGCCGGACAGGATCCCGGCGGCGAGCCGGGACGAGCTGCGGGTTCTGAGCCCGAGCCGGGCAGCGGCCCGGTGCATGAACCCGGGGCGGGCGAGCCGGGTTCAGAGGTGCGCCGGTTCGGCGTGGGCGCGGCGAACGCTCTGGAAGCCGCGGTCAACGAGGCGACCTCGCTCGGGCACAACTACGTCGGATGCGAGCACCTCCTCCTCGGGCTCGTCGCCGAACCCGACGGGATCGCCGGCCAGGTGCTGCGCGGGCTGGGCGCCGAGCCCCGGCCGACCCGCCGCGCCGTCGTGGCGGCCCTCGCCGGCTACGTCCACCTACGCGCCGAGTCCGCCGCCCAGCCGTCCTCGCAAACGTCCGGCCAGTCGCCCGGCGCGCCGGACCTGGCGGCGCTCGTGGCCGTGGCCGTGCGGCAGCAACTCCAGCCCCTCGTCCAGCGGATCGCCCGGCTGGAGGAGCATCTCGGCCCGGCCTCCGGTGACTGACAATGCGGATCACCCGAGTCCTGCGCGCCAGAGCGTTCCGCTACGCCGTCGTGGCCGTCGTCATGGTGGGCGTCGTCATCGCCGCCACCTGGTGAGGCGGTACCTTTCCCACCGTTCCTGGCCGGGGCGTCGACGGCAACCGCGTCATGGCCGGGACACCGCCGGCCTCCCGGTGGAGCGGGGGGCTATCGAAGACGTCCCGCGGACTAAAGCGCGATGTCCGTCGTACGGGGGACATGTCAGGATGCGCGCATGGTGCGGAGCGCGATAGGGCTGGCGGAGGAGTTACGGGCAGGCGAGACGACCGCCGTCGACGTCGTACGGGAGGCGATCGAGCGGGTGCGGTGGGCGGGGGAGCGGTTCGGGGGTGTGGCCGCCGTTGATGCCGGGTGGAGTATGGCGGAGGCTGAGCGGGCTGATCGGCGGTTGCGGGCCGGTGAGGGCGGGGTGCTCGAAGGGGTGCCCGTGACTGTCAAGGACTGGATCGACGTCGCGGGCTGGCCCGTGAGCGGGGCGGCCGGGGGGACGCCGGGGAGCCCGGGGCGGCGGCCTGAGCGGGATGCGACGGCCGTGGCGCGGCTGCGGGCCGCCGGGGCGGTCGTGGTCGCGATCAGCAGCGCCATGGCCGACAACCCCGTGCACGGGAAGACCGGCAATCCGCGCGATCCGGGCAGGGCGCCCGGTGGGTCGTCGTCGGGGACGGCGGCGCTGGTGGCCGCCGGTGCCGTGCCGCTGGGGCTGGGCAGCGACTCGGGAGGGAGCGTACGGCTGCCCGCCGCCTGGTGCGGGGTGGCCGGGCTGAAGCCGACGTTCGGGCGGGTGCCGCTGACCGGTCACTTCCCGCGCTGCGGATCGCTGGAGGACGGCAGGACCGTCATCGGCCCGATCGCCGGGACCGTGGCCGACCTCGCCGCCACGCTGGAGGTGATCGCCGGGCCGGACGGGATGGACGGCGGGACGCCGCCGGTGCCGCTCGGCGATCCGGGAGCCGTGCGCGTCCCAGGGCTGCGGGTGGCGACCATGGCCGGGGCCGGCGGCCACGAGGCGACGGCGCGGGCGGTGCGGACGCTGGCCGAGGCGGGGGCGGCCGTCGCGGAGCGGCCGCTGCCCGACGTGCGGGAGGAGGCGCTGGAGCTGACCCGGCGCTACTGGGACCGGGCGGGGCTGAGCGGAGAGGAGAACGTGCGGGTGCTGTGGGACTGGGACCGGTTCCGCAGGCGGATGCTGGCCGCCACCGCGCGGGCCGACGTCCTCGTCATCCCCGCCGCCGAGGAGCCGCCGCCGTGGCGGGAGTCCGAGACGGACGACTACCTGTGGACGCTGCCCTGGAGCCTCACCGGCGCGCCGGTCGTGGTGGTGCCCTGCGGCGGCTCGGCCGTCCAGGTGGTCGGCCGTCCATGGGAGGAACACGTCGTGCTGGCCGCCGCGGCGGAGATCGAGCGCGCGGAAGCCCCCGGATAAGGAGGGAGCCTAACCACGGGGTGGCGTGCTACGTTGCCTGCTGATCCCCGGCGGCCGGATCCGCGTCGCCGTACCTGACTCCTTCTCCGCATGGGGGCAAACGGTGAGGTGGGCGTACTTCCTGCTGGTCGCGTCGGCGCTGTGGTGGATCGCGCCGCCCGCGCACGCCGCGCAAGAGGAGCCCCCGGTCGCGCTCATCGGCGTGCCCGGCCTGCTCTGGGACGACGTCGACCCGCACGCGACCCCCAACCTGTGGCGGCTGGCCGGGGAGAGCGACCTGGGGTCGGTGTCGGTGAAGACCGTGGGCACCCTCGCCTGCCCGTTCGACGGCTGGCTGTCGGTGTCCGCCGGCGTCCGCTCCGCCGTCGGGCAGCGCTGCGGGCTGCCGCCCGAGCCGGAGCGCACGGGCGAGGGCGCCCGGGTGCCGGGCTTCGACGGGCTGCGCGCGAGGCGTGACGGCACGTACGCGGGCACGCTCGGCGCGGCCGTGCACGCCGCCGGCCACTGCACGACCGCCGTCGGCCCCGGCGCCGCGCTGGCGCTGGCCGACGCCGACGGCAAGGTGGACGTGTACGCGCCGGAGCCGGCCGCGCTGGCCGACTGGTCGCGCTGCCGGGTGCTGGCCGTGGACGTGGACGAGCTGATCCGCCCCTACCTGGCGGGCGGCCACCTGCCCGCGGTGCCCGACGCGCTCGGCCCGGAGCGGCGGCGCGAGGCCGTGCGGGCCGCCGACGCGGAGGTCGGCGCCGCGCTGGCGAAGCTGCCCGCCGGCGCCCAGGTGGTGCTCAGCGGCATCGGCGACCACGGGTCGGTGCCGCACCTGCGGGTGGCCATGTGGAAGCGGGCCGAGGCGTCCGGCGCGCTGCTCGGCACCGCCTCGACCCGGCGCGGCGACATCGTCATCATCACCGACACCACGCCGACCGTGCTCACCGCCGCGGGCATCCCCGTCCCGCCGACCGTGATCGGCCTGCCCTGGCAGGCGGGGGAGCGGCTGCCGCTGGAGGAGGCCGTCGCCGAGCTGCGCAGGGCCGACATGATGGGCACCGGCATCCGCAACACCACCGGGCTGTTCTTCACCGGCTTCGCCGTCATCACGGTGTCGTTCTACGCGATCGCCTACTACGTGCTGTCCCGCCGCAGGAACGCCGGCGCCGTCGGCGTGGTCGCGCTCGGCCTGGCGGCGGTGCCCGTCTCGACGTACGCGGTGAACGTGTTCCCCTGGGGGCACGGCCCGTACCCGATCGCGCTGGTCATCACCGGCGTGGTGGCGATCGCCTCGGCCATCACCGCCTTCGCCGTGCTCGGGCCGTGGCGGCGCGGCCCGCTGGGGCCGCCCGGCGTGGTGGCCGCGATCATCGGCATCGTCATGGTGGCCGACCTGCTGACCGGCACCAACCTGCAGTTCAACAGCCTCATGGGCTACACCGCCGTGGTGGGCGGGCGCTACTACGGGCTGGCGAACATCCCGTTCGCGCTGCTGGCCACCTCCGTGCTGATGACCGCCGCGGTGGCCGCCGACCATCTGGTGCGGGCCGGGCGGCGGCGGGCCGCGGTGGCGCTGGTCTCCACGCTGGGCGTGGCCGCGATGCTGCTGGCGGGCTGGCCGGGGATCGGCAGCGACTTCGGCGGCGTGATCGCGTTCGTGCCCGGCATCGCGGTCACCGCGCTGCTGGTGGCGGGCAAGCGGGTGTCGGTGCTGAAGTTCGTCGGGTTCTGCGCCCTGGGCGGGGTGACCGTGTCGGCGCTCGCGGTGCTCGACTACCTGCGGCCGGCGCCGTCGCAGACCCATCTGGGCAGGTTCGTCGGCATGGTGCTCGAAGGGACGTTCATGCCGATGATCCTCCGCAAGCTCGGGGCCATGCTCAACACCATGCTCTCGCCCAACCTGATGCCGATCGTGATCACCGGCCTGGCGTTCCTGATCTTCGCGATCATGCGACCGGGCAAGATCAGCGCAGGGGTGGTGCCGCAGGCGTTCGAACGCGCGCCCATGCTGAAGGCCGGGCTGATCGGGGCGCTGGTCAGCGGCGTGGTCGGGATGCTGGTCAACGACTCGGGCACCGCCGTGCTGTCGATGGTCGTGGCGGTGGCCGTGCCGCTGGTGCTGTACGCGGGGATCCACAGCGAGCCGCTGGCGGAGCCCGCGTCCGAGGAGGCCCCTGTCGCCGCCAAGATCTGAAATTTTCTTTTAGTTCACCCCAAGGTCTTGAAAGTTATATGCACGGACGATTGCATTCGGTCGTGCAGACCCTCCGTTTACTCGCCGCGGCGACGCTCGTGCTCACCGCCGCCGCGCCCGCACAGGCCGATCCCGCACCCCCGATCGAGGACGCGCCGACGGCGTCGTCCTACCCGCCCCCCTCGACGCTGGTCGCCGCCCAGGCGACCGGCGACCGGCTCGACACCGCCAAGAAGACCAGGCCGGTGGCCCCGGGCATCACCTTCACCTCCTTCGACCGGCTGGACCCGCTCGGGTGGCTGCGCGCCGACGCGCTCACCGCCGACCTCGCCGGCGGGGCGAGCGCCGACTACGTGTACTCCGGCGAGGTGTCGAAGACCGAGCCGCTGTCCGGCCCCGCCCAGCGGTCGCGGGCGGTCGCCGCCGTCAACGGCGACTTCTTCGACATCAACAACTCGGGCGCCGCCCAGGGCATCGGCGTGCAGACCGGCGAACTCGTCCAGTCGCCGATGGCCGGCCACGACAACGCGGTCGCGATCAGCGGCGACGGCGTCGGCCGGGTGCTCAAGATGCACTTCGAGGGCACCGCCACCCCCGAGGGCGGCTCACCGGTCACGCTCACCCAGTTCAACCAGCGCATCCAGTCAGGCGGCGTCGGCCTGTTCACCCCGCTGTGGGGCTCCTACACCCGGGCCCGCGCCGTCGAGGGCGCCACCGCCGTCACCGAGGTCGAGCTGAAGGACGGCGTGGTCACCGCGGTCCGCGGGCAGGCCGGTGAGGGCCCCATCCCGGCCGGGACCTCGATCCTGCTCGGCCGCGACGCCGGCGCCGCCGCCCTGGCCGGGCTCAAGGCAGGCGACAAGGTCGAGGTCGCGTACCGGCCGAAGGCCTCCGACGGCGGGGACGTCAAGGCCGCGGTCGGCGGGAACTGGGTGCTGGTCAAGGACGGCAAGGCGCAGAACTCCACCGACCAGTCGGCGCACCCGCGCACCGCGGTCGGGTTCTCCGCCGACGGCAAGAAGATGTACCTGCTCACCGTGGACGGCCGCCAGGCCGACAGCCGTGGGGTCACGCTCAACGAGCTGGCCGCGATGATGGTCGAGCTGGGCGCGGCCGACGCGCTCAACCTCGACGGCGGCGGCTCCTCCACCATGCTCGCCCGCGAGCCGGGCCAGGCCGCCCCGCAGGTCGAGAACAGCCCGTCCGACGGCGGCGAGCGGCACGTCCCCAACGGCCTGGCGCTCTACGCCCCCGAGGGCAGCGGCAAGCTCAAGGGCTTCTGGGTCGAGACCGCCGTCGACCCCGGCCGGGCCCCCGGCGCGGCGCCCATCGGCGGCGGGCGCCCCGAGCGCGTCTTCCCCGGCCTCACGCGGCGGCTGACCGCCGCCGGATACGACGAGACGTACGGGCCCGCCTCCGGGGCGCCGATCTGGCGGAGCAAGCCCGCGGTCCACGGCATCGTCAGGGACGGCAGGTTCCACGCCCTGGTGCCCGGTACCACGACCGTCACCGCCGCCCGGGGCAAGGCCACCGGCTCCCTGGAGCTGACCGTGCTCCAGCCGCTCCAGCGGCTCGGCGTCACCAGTGACCGGGTCGGCCTGGCCGGCGCGGACGACACCGCGACCTTCGGCGTCGTCGGCTACGACCGCAACGGCAACACCGCCCCGATCGAGCCCGCCGACCTGTCGCTCGACTACGACCGCGCCCTGCTCGACGTCACCGCGAACGAGCACGGATCCTTCACCGTCAAGGCCAAGAAGGACACCGGCTCCGCCCTGATCACCGCCAAGGTCGGCAAGATCAGCACCGCCCTGCCGGTGACCGTCGGCTTCGAGGACCAGCCGGTCGCCGACTTCGAGAACGCCGCCTCGTGGACGTTCGCCGCCGCGCGGGCCACCGGCTCACTCTCGGCCGCGCCGGGCCAGAGCGGCGGCGGGCTCAAGCTCTCGTACGACTTCACCCAGTCGACGGCGACCCGCGCCGCCTACGCCAGCCCGCCCGAGCAGCTCGTGGTGGACGGGCAGCCGCAGGCGTTCGGGCTGTGGATCCACTCCACCGGCAAGGGGGAGTGGCCCAGCCTCGAGTTCTACGACGCGCTCGGGCAGTCGCAGATCCTGCGCGGCCCGTACATGACGTGGACCGGCTGGCGGTTCGTCGAGTTCGCGGTGCCGCCGGGCGTGAGCTACCCGCTCAAGCTGCGGCGCTTCTACGTGGCCGAGACCAAGGCCACCGCCTCCTACACCAACGAGATCCTGATCGATGGCCTGGTCGCGAAGGTGCCGCCGTCCGTGGAGACGCCGGAGCCGGAGAAGGTCGCCGACCCGGTGGTCAAGCCGGACGTGGCCGACCGGCCGTGGCGGTTCGCGGTCATGTCGGACGCGCAGTTCGTCGCCCGGGACCCGGACAGCGACCTGGTCGCGGGCGCGCGCCGCACGCTCCGCGAGATCAAGGCGGCGAAGCCGGACTTCCTGTTCGTCAACGGTGACCTGGTGGACGAGGCCTCGCCGGAGGACTTCGCGCTGGCCAAGCGGGTCCTCGACGAAGAACTCGGCGATGACCTGAAATATCACTACATACCGGGTAACCACGAGGTGATGGGCGGCAGCATCGACAACTTCAAGGCCGTCTTCGGCGACACGTACACCACCTTCGACCACAAGGGCACCCGCTTCGTCACGCTCGACACCTCCCGCCTCAACCTGCGCGGCGGCGGCTTCGAGCAGATCGAGCTCCTCCGTACGGAGCTGGACCGGGCCGCGGACGACCGCTCGATCGGCTCGGTCGCGGTGCTGTTCCACGTGCCGCCGCGCGACCCCACCCCCGGCAAGGGCAGCCAGCTCGGCGACCGCAAGGAAGCCGCGCTGGTGGAAGGCTGGCTGGCCGACTTCCAGCGGGAGACCGGCAAGGGCGCGGCGTTCATCGGCGGGCACGTGGGCACCTTCCACGCCTCCCGGGTGGACGCGGTGCCCTACGTGATCAACGGCAACTCCGCCAAGAACCCGTCCACCCCGGCGGGCGACGGCGGCTTCACCGGCTGGTCCCTGTGGGGGGTCGACCCGGTCACCGGCAAGGAGGCCGAGCACGTCAGGCGCAACTGGTTCGCCGACGCCCCCGAGTGGATCGGCGCCGAGCTGCGCCCGCACGTCGACCGGCTCACGCTGACCGCCCCGGCCAGGGTCGAGACCGGCACCCCGGCCGCCGTCACCGCCACGGTCCGGCAGGACGGCCGTGACGTGCCCGTCGCCTACCCGGTGTCGGCGGCCTGGTCCGGCTCGCCCAACCTGCACGTGGGACCGCGGGCCAAGGCCAAGCCGTGGCACGTCGCCGTGCTCGACCCGGAGACCGGCACGCTCACCGCGCTGCGCAAGGGTCAGGTGACGGTCGCGGTCACCGTCAACGGCGTCACCGAGCAGACCGCCGTGGCGGTCGCCGCCAGGTCCGCCGCCTGATCGACCGCCTGATCCGCGGGGACGGGCGCGCAGGTCGTGCCCGTCCCCACGTTCATCGGCCCCGCACGCGGGCACGGTTCGGGTTGAGGCCGTTGTCCGCGAAGGGGAAGAACGTACGTGTCGCGCGTAGAGGTGAAGCCGGGCGGGGGCGCCGATGGCCAGTGAACTCACCGTGCTGTCCGGGCTCCATCGGACGATCGAGGAACTGCCGCTGGTCGACCAGCACGCCCACGGGGTGACGGGCCGCGACCTGTCGCGTGCCGCCTTCGAGGAGCTGATCACCGAGGCCCACGGGCCGGCGCCCGACTGGATGACGCCGTTCGACTCGCAGCTGGGCCACGCCATCCTGCGCCACTGCGCGCCCGTGCTCGGACTCGACGCGTTCATCTCGCCCGAGGAGTACCTGGCCCGCCGCGCCCGGCTGGGCGTCGTCCCGGTGAACCGGTTGCTGCTCGGCGCCGCGGGCGCGGGCCACTACCTGATCGAGACCGGTTACCGCGCCGACGAGGTCGTCGGCCCTTCCGGCATGGCCGAGCTCGCCGCGGTCCCGGTCGACGAGGTGGTGCGGCTGGAGGCCGTGGCCGAGCAGGTCGCCGCCTCCGGCGTGTCCGCCGCGGGCTTCGCCGGCCGGTTCGCCGAGGCGCTGGGGGAGCGGATCCGCACCGCCCGCGCGCTGAAGAGCATCGTCGCCTACCGGCACGGGCTCGACCTCGACCCGGACCCGCCCTCGCCCGCCGAGGTGACCGAGGCCGCGGGCCGCTGGCTCGCCGCCGGCGGCCGCCTGGCGGACCCGGTGCTGCTGCGGCACCTCATCTGGACCGCGCTGGAGACCGGCCTGCCGCTGCAGTTCCACACCGGGATCGGCGACCCCGACCTGGACCTGCGCCGCGCCGACCCGCTGCTGCTGCGCGGGCTGATCGAGCGGACGCAGCCGGCCGGGGTGCCGCTGGTGCTGCTGCACTGCTACCCGTTCCACCGCCACGCCGGATACCTGGCACACGCGTACCCGCACGTGTTCTTCGACCTGGGCCTGGCCGTCCACCACACCGGTGCGGGCAGCGCCGCGGTGGTGGCCGAGAGCCTGGAGACCGCCCCGTTCGCCAAGATCATGTTCTCGTCCGACGGATGGGGCCCGGCCGAGCTGCACTTCCTCGGCGCGGAGCTGTGGCGGCGGGCCATGACGCGGGTGCTCGGCGGCTTCGTCACCGAGGGGGAGTGGTCGGCGGGCCAGGCCGTGCGGGTCGCCACCATGATCGGCGCCACCAACGCGCGCCGCCTCTACCGGCTCGGGGGCGCCGCGTGACCTCCTATCCCCGCCCGGACGGCCACTCCGACCGGCGTACGGACCACCGTGCTGAGCTGCGGTCCGATCAGCTCTCCGGCCGGCGCGCGGACGCCCGCGCCGACCTCGGCTCCGACCACCGCGAGGTGCTGCTTCGGGAGGCGCTGCACGCCGAGCTGCCCGCCGCCGAGCGGCTGCGGCGCGAGCTGCACGCCGACCCCAGGGTGTCGGGCAAGGAGGCGCCCACGCTCAGACGGGTGCTGGACGCGCTGCCGGAAGGGCCGGTGGAGCACGTCGCCGGGACCGGCGCGCTGGTCAGGATCGGCGGCCCCGGCCCCGCCGTGGGCGTGCGCGGCGAACTCGACGCGCTGCCCATCGTCGAGCGCACCGGCGTGCCCTGGGCGGCCGACAACGGCGCCATGCACGCCTGCGGCCACGACGTCCACCTGGCCGCCGTCGTGGCGCTGGCCCGCGCGGTCGCCAGGGTCACCGCCATCCTGGAGACGCACGAGAGCCGGCCCGAGGCCGGGTACGAGTCCGTGACCGCCCAGCAGCGGCCGGCCCCGCTCATGGTCGTGCTGCAGCCACGCGAGGAGAGCCACCCGTCGGGCGCCGCCGACATCGTCCGATCGGGAGCCCTGGCCCGCAACGACGTCTGCGCCATGATCGGCGCGCACGTGCAGCCCGTGCTGGACGCCGGGGTGACCGCCTGCACGCCGGGCGCGGTCAACGCCTCCGCCGACGAGTTCCGGGTGACGCTCAGGGGCGTGAGCGGGCACGCCGCCTACCCGCACCTGGCCCGCGACCCGATCGTCGCCATGGCGCAGGTGATCACCGGAGCCCAGCACCTCGTCAGCCGGGCCGCCGACCCGATGGTGCCGACCGTGGTGACGTTCGGCACCGTGCACGCCGGCACCGCGCCGAACGCCATCCCCGCCGAGGCCGTCGCCCACGGCACCCTGCGCACCCTGTCACAGCCGGCGCGCGAGACGCTGCACGCCCAGTTCGCCCAGCTCGTCGAGGACATGGCGCGCACCTACGGCTGTGAGGCCGACGTCCGGGTCCACCGGGGCGAGCCGGTCCTGGTCAACGACGCCGCGCTCGCCATGCGCACCGGCGCGCTGCTGCGTCAGAGCGGGCGGTCGGTCAGCGAGGAGCTGCGCTCGTGCGGCGGCGACGACTTCGCCCAGTACGGCGAGCTGATGCCGTCGCTGATGATGTTCGTCGGCGTCGACACGCGGGCCGGGCTGCACACCCCCGAGTTCCTGCCCGACGACGCCACCGTGGGCGAGGTCGCCGAAAGCCTCCTGGCCGGCTATCTCGCCGCGTCCCCGTCGCCGGGCGTCAACGGGAGGGGTGTCCGCCGGCATCCCCAGGAACGGGTGATCCCCTGACGGGGTCAGGCGTTCCTGGCGACCCGGAACGTCAGGTGCGTCATGCCCGGCGTCGTCACCGTCCTGACCTCCTCCAGGTCGGCCGGCAGCGGGAGCTTCCCGAACAGCGGCAGCCCGTCGCCGAGCAGCACGTGTGCGACGTGCAGCCGCAGCTCGCCGACCAGCCCGGCGGCCAGCGCCTGCCGGCACACGTCCGCGCCGCCGACCACCCACACGTCCCGCTCCCCGGCCGCCGCCCGCGCGCGGGCGACCGCGTCCTCGATCCCGCCGGTGACGAACGTGAACGTCGCCGGCGGCTTGACCAGCGGCTCCCGCTCGGTGTGGGAGAGCACGAACACCGGGTGCGGGAACGGCGGCGCGTCACCCCACGGCTCCAGGCCCGACCGGAACATACCCATCCCCATCACGTACGCGCCCGGCTCGGCGGCGAACTCCGCCATGATCTCCGCGTCCTCCGCGCTCTCCGCGAAGATCCACCGGTGGAGCCGCTCCAGATCCTCGTCCGGCCCGGTGGCGAACCCGTCGACCGAGACCGTCATGTTCAGCACCACATCGCTCATACCCGGTAGACCGCCGTCCCGCCGGAAACTCGTCGCTGACGAAAGCGCGCCGAACCTCTAGGCTCGGCAGGCGATGGAATGCGAACGTTTCACCCCTGGTTCCGGCCGCCTCGACCCTCGCGCGGCCCTGCGCTCGGACGCCCCCTCGCTCGACCTCAACGGCACCTGGCGGTTCCGCCTGTCACCGGTGGCGACCGTCTCCGAGAGCTTCGCCGACCCCGGCTACGACGACACGGGCTGGGACGACTTACCGGTGCCGTCGCACTGGCCGCTGCACGGCCACGGCGCTCCCGCGTACACCAACGTGTCCTACCCCTTCCCCGTCGACCCGCCGCACGTGCCCACGGAGAACCCGACCGGCGACTACCGCCGCGCCTTCGACCTGCCGGACGGCTGGAGCGGCGGCAGGCTCCGCTTCGAGGGCGTCGAGTCGTACGCGAAGGTCTGGCTGAACGGGCACGAGCTGGGCTTCACCACCGGCAGCCGGCTGCCCGCCGAGTTCGACGCCGGGCCGTGGCTCAAGCCGGGACGTAACGTGCTGGCCGTGCGCGTCCACCAGTGGTCGGCCGCCTCCTACCTGGAAGACCAGGACCAGTGGTGGCTTCCCGGCATCTTCCGCGACGTGACCCTCACCCGCTCGGCCGCCGACGTGTTCGTGCGCGCCTCGTACGAGGAAGGGCGCGGCACGCTGAGCTTCGACGGCGACGGCGCCCTCGACGTGCCCGAGCTGGGCATCACCGGGCTCGGGCCGGGCGAGCGCGTCACCGTCGGAGCCGAGCCGTGGAGCGCCGAGACGCCGCGGCTGTACGAGGCGGTGCTGCGCGCGCCGGGGGAGACCGTCCGGCTGCGCGTCGGCTTCCGCACCGTCTCCATCGAGGACGGGGTGCTGCTCGTCAACGGTCGGCCGCTGCTGCTCAAGGGCGTCAACCGGCACGAGTTCCACCCCGAGCACGGGCGGGCGGTCTCGTACGAGACCATGCGCGAGGACGTGCTGCTGATGAAGCGGCACAACGTCAACGCCGTCCGCACCAGCCACTACCCGCCCCACCCCGCCTTCCTCGACCTCTGCGACGAGCTGGGGCTGTGGGTGATCGACGAGTGCGACCTGGAGACGCACGGCTTCGGCCAGGTCGGCTGGCGGCGCAACCCCAGCGACGACCCGCGCTGGGAGGAGGCGTGCCTCGACCGGATGCGCCGCATGGTGGAGCGTGACAAGAACCACCCCAGCGTCATCATGTGGTCGCTGGGCAACGAGGCGGGCGTTGGCCGCAACCTCGGCGCCATGGCGGACTGGGCCCGCGAGCGCGACCCGTCCCGGCCCATCCACTACGAGGGCGACCGCTCGTGCGAGCACACGGACGTGTACTCGCGCATGTACGCCTCGCACGCCGAGGTCGAGGCGATCGGCCGGGGCGCCGAGGACCCGCTGGACGACCCCGAGCTGGACGCGCGGCGGCGCGCGATGCCGTTCCTGCAGTGCGAGTACGCGCACGCGATGGGCAACGGCCCCGGCGGGCTCGCCGAGTACCAGGAGCTGTTCGAGCGCTATCCACGGCTGGCCGGGGGCTTCATCTGGGAGTGGATCGACCACGGCCTGGCGCATCCCGCGCTCGGGTACGCGTACGGCGGCGACTACGGCGAGCCCGTCCACGACGGCAACTTCGTCGTCGACGGCCTCGTCTTCCCCGGCCGCACGCCGTCACCCGGGCTCCTGGACCTGAAGAAGGTGTTCGAGCCGGTCGCGTTCACCTTCTCGGAGGGTTCGGTGACGATCCGGAGCAAGTACGGCTTCCGCGACCTGTCCCACCTGGCCTTCTCCGGCGAGGTCGAGGCGGAGGGCGTGCCCCTGGGGTCGTTCCCGCTGGAGGTCCCCGCCGAGGGCGGCGAGGTCAAGCTGCCGGTCTTCCCGGAGGGGGAAGGCGAGCGCTGGCTCACTGTCCGCGCCTCCCTGGCCCGCGACGAGCCGTGGGCGGACGCGGGGCACGAGGTGGCGTGGGCCCAGGTCCCCCTCGACACGGACGGCACCCCGTACACGGGGCCGGACGACCTCCGCGCCGTCCCGCGCCGTGCCGATGGACCCGCTCACCGCAGGGACGCCGCCTCAGCCGCTCATGGTGCGGAGATCGAGGTCGGCGGGGCGGTGTTCGACGGGGCGACCGGCCGTCTCACCCGCCTGTTCGGCCTCGACGTCGAAGGTCCTCGGCTGGAGCTGTGGCGGGCGCCGATCGACAACGACCGCTACGACGGCACCGAGTTCCGCTGGCGCCTGCTCGGCCTGCACCGCCTCACCCACCGCGTCGACGCGGTCGAGCCCGGCGACGCGCTCACCGTCCGCACGAGGGTGGCGCCCGCCGCGACCGACCTCGGCATGCGCGCCACCTACACCTGGACCGCCTCGGGCGACGCCCTCGACCTCCGGGTGGACATCGTCCCCGAAGGCGACTGGCCCGAGCCGATCCCGCGCCTCGGCCTCGCCCTGACGCTTCCGTCCGTCCCTCGGGCGGTCACCTGGTACGGCCTCGGGCCGGGGGAGGCGTACCCGGACACCGGTATGGCCACCTGGGTCGGCCGGTGGACCAGCACGGTGGAGGGGATGCAGACCCCGTACGTCTACCCCCAGGAGAACGGCCACCGCGCCGCCGTCCGCTGGGCCGAGCTCGCCGGCATCCGGATCACCGGCGCCCCGGTGTTCGGCCTGACGGTCCGCCCCTGGAGCACCGCGGCCCTGGACGCCGCCGCCCACCGCCCCGACCTCGTCCCGGACGGCCGCCTCCATCTCACCCTGGACCTGGCCCAGCACGGCATCGGCAGCGCCGCCTGCGGCCCGGCCACCCTGGCGCGGTACGAACTGCGCGCCCGCCCGGCCACCTTCCGCCTCCGTTTCGAGCCGTCGTGACTCCCTTGGAACGGGCCCTGGAGACGGTCATCGCCGACCTGCCACCCGAGGTCAGGGCCCGCCACCGGTTCCACTTCACGGAATGGCAGGACGAGTACCGGTACCTCGCCCTGGAGGACGGCAGGTCCTGGAGCGGGGGAGCGTACCTGAGCGCGGACACCGGGTACGACGTGGCGAACGTCGCGGAGTGCATGCAGACCTGATGATGGAGGTGCTCTGCCGTCGTGAAGACGGATCAGCCTCCAGGGCCGGATGCGATGAACGGCTTGGTCCCTTTGTCGACCATTCTTTCCAGGTACCAGAAAGGAGGAACCGGCGAGCCGTCGCCTTGCGGCTCGGGTCGGCTGCGAGCATCGTACGGACCCGGTCGAAAGGAAGCTCACCGACATGTCCACGGCGAAACCAGGAAGAGTGGCCTCGTCCGGGCCGGGAAGGCGTCGCCCGGCCGGGAGATCGGCGATGCTGGTCGCCGCGGGCACCCTGTCCGCGGCCCTCGTCGCCACCCTGTCCCCGTCGGCGAGCGCGGGCCCGACCCCGAGTCCCACCCCGACTCCCACGCCCAGCCCTACGGAGAGCCCCACCGAGAGCCCCACCGAGAGCCCGACCCCGGCTACGCGGGTGAGGTGGGGCTTCGGGGACGTCGACGCGACGTGCGAATCCAGGGTCTTCTTCAAGATCCACCGGCTCTCGCCGCGGAACTTCTACATCCCACGCACCCGTTTCATCGACGGGCCGGGCGGCACGATGACGGTGAGTGTGACACGTGAGCACGAGGTGCTCGCCTTCCTCGAGACCGAGTCGGAGAAGCAGATCTCCCTCACCACCGGAGACGTGGTGCGCAACCTGCGCCGGCTGGGAATCCCGCACCTGGAGGAGCGCCACATGGTCTTCGCCGGCCACGAGTACACGCGGGAAGTCAGCAAGGGCATGTACGGCAACATGCGCTACCGCGTCTTCGGTTACCGCGTCGGCTGGTCGGCCTGGTCGGTGCTCGGCACCTGCCGTCACCGTCTCATCGACCGCGGCATCGCCAACGTCCCCGCCAAGGTGGAGGGCTGGCGCTACTGGGAGACCAAGCACCCGAAGTACCACGGCCGCATCCTGTCCCTCAAGTAGGGTCAGCGGCTCCACCCGGCGGAGTCGGTCACCGGTCTGAGCTCGGAGGCCGGAGGTTCGACGGGACGGCCCTCGTACTGGGTGGACAGGACGACGAACGAGGTGAGCTCGCCGTGCCCGCCGAGGCGTTCGAGCAGTCCTTCCAGATGGCGCATCGAGGCGGTGCGGATCCTGAGCATGGTGCACGAGTCGCCCGTCAGTTTGTGCACCTCGACGACCTCGGGATAGTCCCCCGCCGTGGTGGTCTTCAGCAGGCAGCGGCCCGGCGCGCAGCGCATCCGGACGAACGCGGTGAGCGGCAGCCCCGCCTTGGCCGGATCGATCCTGACCTGATATCCGGTGATCACTCCGGCCTCCTCGAGACGGCGCACCCGCTCGGCCACGGCGGGCGGCGACAGGTTGACGAGGCGGCCGAGCCGGTTGTACGAGAGACGGCCGTCGCGCTGGAGTTCGGCGAGGATCCGCCAGTCCGTACGATCCAACTGTCTGTCCATTCGTCAACCTCTGACCGGATCATGCATCACGTTCGAGAAGCGTAACCGCCGCAGGGCCGTTCAGATCCCCTTCATTCTCAAAACCGACATTCCTATCGTAAAGGGATGATCAATAGACACCGGCGCAGCATAACCGCCCTGTTCACGGCGACCGCGCTCATGAACGCCGCGATGGCGGCGGCGAGCGCGGTCAGCACCCTCGTCGCCACGGACCGCCTCGGCCTCGCGTGGGCCGGCGTGCCCGTGACGGCGGGCATCGTCGGCACCGGCGCCGGCGCCCTCGCGCTGACCCGCGTGATGAACCGCGCCGGGCGGCGTGCCGGGTTCGTGCTCGGCTTCGCGGTGGCGACGGCGGGGGCCTGCCTCGCGCTCCTGGCCGTCGCCTCGTACGACATCGTCACGCTGACCCTGGGCATGCTCCTGCTGGGGGTGGGCAACGCCGGGGCCCAGCTGTCCCGCTACGCGGCGGCGGACCTGTATCCACCGGCGCGGCGCGGGTTCGCGATCGGGACCGTGGTCTGGGGCGGCACGCTCGGCGCGGTCGGCGGGCCGTTGCTGCTCGCACCGTCGAGCACGGTCGCGACCGGGCTGGGATGGATCGCCTTCACCGGCCCCTTCCTGCTGGCCGGTGTCGCCTGCGCCGCGGCCATGGCCGTCTCCGCCGCCCTGGCGGGATCCGGGGCACGCCCGGTCCCTGGGCGGGCACGGCTCAGCGACCTGGTGCACGGGCCCGCCGCGCGGTCGGCGTTCGCGGTGATGGCCGCGGCGCAGGTCGTGATGGTCGGCATCATGACCGCGGCCCCGCCGGACATGCACCTGCACCACCACGGCCTGGATGCGGTCGGCGCCGCGCTGGCGGCGCACACCTTCGGCATGTTCGCGTTCTCGCCGCTCACCGGCCACCTGATCGACCGGTACGGCGCGCGGCCCGTGATGGCCGCCGGGCTGGCGATCATGGCGCTGTCCGTGGCCCTGGCCGCGGCCGGGCCCGGCCGCATGCCGATGCTGACGGCCGGCCTGTTCCTGCTCGGGTACGGCTGGAACCTCTGCTTCATCGGCGGCAGCGCCGGCCTCGCCACGGGGCTGCCGGAGGGGGCCGACCGGATGCGCGTGGAGGGCGCGGTCGACGCCGGACTCTGGGGCGCGGCCGCCGTGGCCGGCCTGGCCTCCACCATGGTCCTTTCCTCTGGTGGGTACACCGTCCTCGCGCCGGTCGCCATGGCCCTGCTCGTCCTGGCCGCGGTCACGCTCGCCCGGACCCGGCGCGCCGCCCCTGCGCGAAGGTGACCCTCTCGTGCGCGCACCGATGAGTTCCGGCTCGCTCGGCGGTCACAACCACGACGGTCAGGACGAACTCGGCAGAGGAGCAGGACATGGTCATCGTCGCGGGGCACATCGTCGTCGATCCGCACCGGCGCGAGCGCTATCTGGCGGATTGCGAGGGCGTCGTCGAGCTGGCCCGCCGCGCACCCGGCTGCCTCGACTTCGCCATCGGCGCGGACCTGGTGGACGCCGGCCGCGTCAACATCTTCGAACGCTGGGAGTCGCGGGCGGCCGTCGAGGCGTTCCGCGGCAGCGGCCCCGACGACACCCAGCAGGACGCCATACTCGCCGCCTCGGTGACCGAGTACGACGTCGCGGACCTGCGCTCGCTGACCTGAGCCGTCAGCCGGTCCTCAGTCGCCCGCGTAGCGTGCCGAGACGTCCTTCCGGATACCGATGATCATCGCGACGACCAGGAAGAACAGTGAGACGACCAGCCCTGTGGGAAACGGCCAGGCGAGCACACAACCGAGGTACAACGCCACGGCTCCCACGAGCGTCCAGGTGAGAGCGCCGAACACGTCACCGGTCCCGCGCGCGCTCCCGTGGCGCAGCCGGCGGACGCCGGTGTAGCCGATCACCGGAAGGCAGGCGATCGCGCCGGCCCAGAGGACGTTGTTCCCCAGCGCGCAGGCGCTCGTCAGGAAACCGAGGGCGATCACCAGCCATAATCTGACGGACTCGAACATGGCACCTCCATGCCGCGGGGCCGACAGTATGCCATGGAGCACCACCACGCCCAGATCATTAGGATCATTGCCGTTGCGATGACCCCGGCGATCGGGAGCCCCGATGAGCGACCCCCGCGGCTTCGGCCCCCGGGCGATGGACGAGCCAGAGGTGATCGGCCCGTACCGCGTCGAAGGCCGGATGGGCGCCGGCGGCATGGGCGTGGTCTACGCGGGGGTGGCGGCGGACGGCGCCCGGGTGGCGGTCAAGGTCATCCATCCGGGGCTGGCCGCTGATCCGCAGTTCCATGCCCGTTTCGTGCGCGAGGTCGATCTCCTGTCCAGGGTGCGCGGGCGCTGCACGGTCTCGGTGCTGGCCGCCGACACCGCCACGATGCCTCCCTGGCTGGCCACCGAGTTCGTGCCCGGCCCGACGCTCAGCACGCACGTGCAGGGCAACGGGCCGCTGCCGCCGGACGAGTTGCTGTCGTTCGGCGCCGACATCGCCGAAGCGCTCGCCGACATCCATCGAGCCGGCGTCGTGCACCGCGACCTCAAACCCGGGAACGTCATCCTCTCCGCCTCCGGCGCGAAGGTCCTGGACTTCGGCATCGCCCGCGCCCTCGACGAGAGCGGGCTCACGGGCACCGGCGCGCTGATCGGCACCCCCGGCTGGATCAGCCCGGAGCAGTACCGGGGCGACCAGGCGGACGAGGCCGCCGACGTCTTCGCCTGGGGCGCGCTGATGGTGTACGCCTCGACCGGGCGCCCGCCGTTCGGCACCGGCGCCCCCGATGTCCTGGCCTACCGCGTCATGAGCGTCGACGCCGACCTGTCCGGCGTGCCGCCGCGCGTCCGCGACCTCGTACGGAGCGCGCTCGCCAAGGATCGGAAGGCGCGGCCGGCCACGCACGAGCTGCTCGCCCGGGTCACCGCGCTGAGGAGGGGCGCGACGACCCCCATGCCGGTGCCCGGCAGGCGCCCCGTGGTGCCGCTGTGGTCGGCCGTCGCCGTCGTGGCGGCGGTCTCGGCCGTCGGCGTGGCCTTCACGGTGAACGCGGCGGGGACGCCGGAGGCGCTGCGGAGCCCGGGCGTCTCTTCCTCGTCCACGCGGTCCGGAAGCCCGGAGCCGGGCGGGAGCGAAAGCCCGGAGCCGGATGAGAGCGAGAGCCCGGAGGAGACGGCGACGGCGGACGAGACCGCCGAGGAGTCGCCCACTCCCAGCAGGACCCCCGTGAAGACGCCCACCGCGAGGAAGACGAGCCCGCGCCCCTCGGCCACCACCGCGCCGTGCCCGTCCAACAGCGCGATACTCCAGCAGGTCGCCGCGATGAACGGCGGCAGCCTGCCGCAGGACGCCGCGGTCGGGGGCAGGAAGTGCGCGGGCTCCTGGCTCGCGGCCGAGATCGAGTCCCCGAGTGTCGGCGGGATCTCCCTGATCGCGACGCGGAACAGAGCCCGGTTCGTCGACGCCGAGATCGGCAGCAACTTCTGCTCACTGTCGGACCGCCCGGCCCTCCTCGCCAGAGCGCCGGGCAGCATCAAGACCTTCCTCTGTCCCCAGGGCTTCAGCTGATGCCGCTGGTCGCCGGGACCTCCGAAGAGGTCCCGGCGACCACGGTTCAGTCCGTCACGGCGAGCACCGTGCCGGCGCCCACGGTCAGGCCGCCCTCGCGGATGGCGAAACCGAGGCCCGGCTCCAGGGCGACCGCCTTGCCGAGGGTGACCGGGACCTCGATCGTGTCCCCCGGCCGGGCCGGCGAGGTGAGCAGCAGCTCACCCGGCACGTCCGTCGTGCGCAGGTAGAACTGCGGCCGGTAGCCCGAGGCGATCGGCTTGCGCCGGCCGCCCTCCTCCGCCGTCAGCAGGTACACCCGGGCGGTGAACGCCCGGTGCGCCGCCTGGCTGCCCGGGGCCGCGAGCACCATGCCGCGCCTGACCTGGTGCCGCTGGACGCCCCGGAGCAGGAGGGCGGCGTTGTCGCCCGCCTCGCCGCGCTCCATCGTGCGGCCGAACGTCTCGACGCCGGTGACGACCGCGGACAGGTCGCCGCCCAGCCCGACGGCCGTGACCGGGTCGCCGACGCGGACGGCGCCGCGCTCGATGGCCCCGGTGACGACCGTGCCGCGGCCGGTGATGGACATGACGTTCTCCACGGGCATGAGGAACGGCGCGTCCACGTACCGGACCGGGACCGGGATGTGGTCGTCGACCGTACGGAGCAGCTCGTCGATGGACGCCGTCCAGGCCGGGTCGCCCTCCAGCGCCCGCAGCCCGGAGACGCGCACCATCGGCGAGCCGGCGAAGCCGTGCTCGTCGAGCAGGTCCTGCAGCTCCAGCTCCACCAGGTCGGTGAGTTCCGGGTCGGCCCCGTCGGCCTTGTTGACCGCGACGACCAGGTGCTCGACGCCCACCCGCCAGGCGAGCAGGACGTGCTCCCTGGTCTGCGGCATGATGCCGTCGCGCGCCGACACCACCAGGATGGCGCCGTCGAGCTGCGCCGCCCCCGTGATCATGTTCTTCACGTAGTCGGCGTGGCCCGGCATGTCCACGTGGGCGTAGTGCCGCGTGGCGGTCTCGTACTCGACGTGCGAGATGTTGATCGTGATGCCCCTGGAGTGCTCCTCCGGGGTGCGGTCGATCCGCTCGAACGGCGTGTACGTCGCCTGGCCGCGCTCCGCCAGCACCTTCGTGATGGCGGCGGTCAGCGTGGTCTTGCCGTGGTCGACGTGGCCCATCGTGCCGATGTTGAGGTGCGGCTTGTTCCGCACATAGGCCTGCTTGGCCATGATCCCTTCCTTGCGAACCTGGATGCGTGGTGACCCGTGCAGGGCCGTCTACCTCTCCCCGCCGGGTCACACTCCGGGACGAACGGGAAGAGGTCAGCGCTCCAGGCCGTCGCAGGCACGCTCGAACGCGCCCGCGCGGGCGGGCGTCGTCGGGAGCGCGTGCCGGATCATGATGACCATGGTGCTGCTCTCAGCGGCGATGGGCAATCGAATATTCCCTTTGGTCCGGCGGACAAGGCGCGGGCCCCGGTTCGTCCTGCAGACCGAAGAAGGCGTGACGGTGCTGGCCTAGCGTTCGCTCATGCCCCGCATCGCGCTGGACGACCTGTTCCGCCTGGCCGTGCCGTCCGATCCGCAGCCGCGACCGGACGGCGGCGCGGTCGCGTACACGCTCACCACGGCCCGGCGCGAGCCGGACGGGAACCACGACGAGATCTGGCTCGCCGCCCCCGGCGCGGAGCCCCGGCGGCTCGCCGAGGGGAGCTGCCCGCGCTGGTCGCCGGACGGGCGCACCCTGGCGTACCTGCGGTCCGTCGAGGGCCGGCCGCAGATCCACCTGCTGCCCATGGACGGCGGTGAGCCGCGCGTCCTCACCGCCGCGCCGCTCGGAGCGGGCGCGCCGGTGTGGTCGCCCGGCGGCGACAGGATCGCGTACGCGGGTCCGCACGGCGAGCTCGACCCGCACGCTCCCGTGGTGGCGGACCGGCTGGACTACAAGGCCGACGGCGCCGGGCTGCTGCGCGGGATCACCACGCAGGTCTTCGTCGCCGAGGTGACGTCGGGGGAGACCGTCCGGCTCACCGAGGGCGGCTTCCACGCGGGGGAGCCTTCGTGGGCGCCGGACGGGGAGCGGCTGGCGTTCACCGCCGGGATGGAGCCCGACGGCGACCTGCGGCTGTCGAGCTCGGTGTACGCGGTCGAGGCGGGCGGGGGTGAGCCGAAACGGCTGACCGGTCCCGAGGTGATCGCCAGCGGCGTGTGGTGGCTCGGCGGGCGGCTGGTGGTGGCCGGGCCGGTCGAGCCGGTCGGGCACACGCGGCTCCACCTGGTGGAGGCGGACGGGGCGCGGGAGCTGGAGACCGGGCTGGACCGCAACGTCATGGTGGGCGCGCCCGGCTACCCCGGCGCCGCGCCCCGGCTCGCCGGCGGGCAGTTGCTGTTCGCGGCCCGCGACCGCGGCTGCACGCACCTCTACACCGTGCCCCTGACCGGAGGGACGGCGGTGAAGGTCGTCGGCGGCGACGCCGTGGTGGCCGGTGCGGGCATCGCAGCCGGAAAGCTCGCGTACGTCGCCGCGACGGCCCGCAGCGCGGGCGAGGTGTACCTGATGGATCTCCCGCCGGGCGGAACATCCGAGACATCGGGAGAGTCACCGCCGGACCCATCCGAGACCCCGGCGCCAGAGGGCGCGCTCACCTCGTACGCGCTCGCTGACGTGGACCTGTTCACCCCCGTCCGCCGCACGTTCACCGCCGCCGACGGCACGCCCGTCGAGGGGTTCGTGCTGCGCGACGAGACGCTGGACGGGCCGGGGCCGCTGCTGCTCGACATCCACGGCGGCCCGCACAACGCCTGGGCGCCCGTCTTCGACGGCGCGCACCTCTACCACCAGGTGCTCGCCGCACGCGGCTGGACCGTGCTCACCCTGAACCCGCGCGCCAGCGACGGGTACGGTGAAGCCTTCTACAAGGCGGCGGCCGGAGCCTGGGGGCTGGCCGACACCCAGGACTTCCTGGGCCCCCTCGACGACCTGGTGGCCGAGGGCGTCGCGGACCCGGAGCGGCTGGCCGTCACCGGCTACAGCTACGGCGGCTACATGACCTGCTGGCTGTCCACGCGGACCGGGCGGTTCAAGGCCGCCATCCCCGGAGGTGCCGTGACTGACCTGGTCAGCATGGGTGGAACCTCCGATATGGGATATTTCCTGAAAATGTTTGAATGCGGGGGTGACGTCGTACCCCAGTCCCCGCTCACCCACGTGGACGACGTCACGACCCCCACCCTCCTGCTGCACGGCGACACCGACGACCGCTGCCCCGTGGGCCAGGCCGAGCAGTGGTTCGCGGCGCTGCGCGAGCGCGGCGTGCCCGTCCGGCTGGTGCGCTATCCAGGCGCCTCCCACCTGTTCATCCTCAACGGACGCCCCTCACACCGGATCGACTACAACGAGAGGATCATCGCGTGGCTGCAGCAATGGGTCACCGGCTCGCCGAGCTGATCGCCGAATACGAGGTGCCCGGCGCGGCCCTCGCCTACCTGCACCAGGGGGAGCTCCACGAGTTCGCCGCCGGGGTGCTCAACAAGGCGACGGGGGTCGAGAGCACCCCCGACTCGCTGTTCCAGATCGGCTCCGTCACCAAGGTGTGGACCGCCACCCTGCTCATGCAGGACATCGAGCAGGGCAGGCTCACCCTGGACACGCCCGTCGTCGACGTGCTGCCCGAGTTCAAGGTCGCCGACCCCGAGGTGACCAAGACCGTCACGATCCGCCACCTGCTCTCCCACACCAGCGGCATCGACGGCGACCTGTTCCTGGACACCGGCCGCGGCGACGACTGCGTGGAGAAGTACGTGGCGGCCTGCGCCGACCTGGCCCAGAACCACCCGCTCGGCGTCACTCAGTCCTACTGCAACTCCGGCTTCATCGTCGCCGGGCGGGTGCTGGAGAAGCTGGCCGGCAAGCGCTGGGACGACGTGCTGCGCGAGCGGATCATCGAGCCGCTCGGCCTCACCCACACCGCCACCCTGGCCGAGGACGTGCTCCGCTTCCGCGCCGCGATGGGCCACATGGAGAACGGGGACCCCGCCCCGGTCTGGGGGCTCATGCGCTCCGCCGGACCCGCCGGGCTCATCTGCGCCCGCCCCGCCGACGTGGTCGCCTTCGCCCGCGCCCACCTCGAAGGCGGCCTGCTGGAGAACCCGGCCGCCATGTGGGAGCCGCAGATCGACATCCCCAACCCGCACACGCTCGGCAGGCAGTGGGGCATCGGCTGGATCCTCGACGAGTGGGACGGCCAGAAGGTCGTCTCCCACGGCGGCAACACCATCGGCCAGCACGCCATGCTCTGGATGCTGCCCGGCACCGGCACCATCGCCTGCGTCACCGTCAACGGCGGCCACAGCGGCGCGTTCACCCACCGGGTCGTCACCGAGCTGTTCGCCGAGCTCGACGGCGTCACCGTGCCCGCCAGGCTGGGCCCGCCCGAGCAGCCCGTCCAGGTCGACTCCGCCCGCTACGCCGGCGTCTACGAGCGCGCCGGGTCCCGCATCACGATCGGCGAGCGCGAGGGCGGGCTGCGGCTGCGCATGGAGTCCACCGGCGAGCTGGCCGCGCTGGACGAGCCCGTCGAGCTGGACCTGCGGCCCGTGGACGAGGTCACCTTCGTCGGCCGCAGGGACGGCGACCCCGACTGGCTCTCGGCCGTGTTCTTCGAGCTGCCCGACGGCTCCCCGTACGTGCACCTGGGCGCCCGCGCCACGCCCCGGACGGGCTGAAAGGCGTGCGTGAGGTGTTCGAGGGCGCGGGCGCGCGGGGCTTCCTGCACGCCCGCGACGTCGACGGCGACCGCGAGACATGCCTCGACGCGGACGAGCCCGTCGTCCTCGCGTCCGTGTTCAAGATCGCCGTGCTGCTGGAGTACGCCCTGCAGGCGGCGGCGGGCGAGCTGGCGCGGACCGAGCGGCTGACCGTCACCGCCGCCGACAAGGACGGCGGCATCGGCACCTCGGGCTGCGCCGACGACGTCTCGCTCACGCTGCGGGACCTCGCGCACTTCATGATGACGATGAGCGACAACGCCGCCACCGACGTGCTGCTGCGCCGGGTCGGCCTGGACCGGGTGCACGCCACGCTCGCCCGGCTCGGGCTGCGCCGCACCCGGCTCATCGGCGGCTGCGCCGAGCTGTTCGCCCAGGTCGAGGCCGAGCTCGGCACCGTCGAGCTCGACGGGATGCCGCGCGAGCTGATCGAGCCGCTGGCCGTGCGCGACCCGGCGCGGACCACGTCGGGAACGCCGCGTGAGATCACCACGCTGCTCGCCAGGATCTGGCGGGACGAGGCCGGCCCCGCCGAGGCGTGCGCCGAGGTCCGCGCGGTCATGGGCAGGCAGATCTGGCCGCACCGGCTCGCCTCCGGGTTCGGCGACGAGGTCCGGGTCTCCGGCAAGACCGGCACGCTGTGGGGGGTGCGCAACGAGGCCGGCGTCGTCGAGTACCCCGACGGCGGCCGCTACGCCGTCGCGGTGTTCCTGCGCACGGACAAGCTGGGCGGGCGCGACCCGTCCGCCGACGCGGTGATCGGGCGGGCCGCCCGGCTGGCGGTGGACCGGTTGCGCGGCCCATGACGGCCGCCCCCTATGGTGAGTGGATGACCACCCGCCCGCGCGCCAGCCTGGGGCGGATCCTGCAGGACCTGGGCAGCACCGTCCTCGACGTGGCCGCCGCGCCCGGCGACCTCGACGCCGAGGTCACCGGCGTGCACATCTACGACCCCCACGACGAGCCGATGGTGGCGCCGGGCGGGATCGTGCTCGCCGTCGGGGTGCGCGGCGCCGACGGCGTCCGCGCCCTGCTGGAGCGGGCGCCGCGGGCGGCGGGCGTCGTCGTCAAGCTGCCGGTCGAGGTGGACGAACGGGTCCGCGCCGCGGTGACCGAGACCGGAGTGGCCGTGCTCGGCCTCACCCGCGCCGCCTCCTGGTCGCAGGTCGCCGCGCTGCTGCGCTCGCTGCTGGCCGAAGGCGACCTGGACGGGCCGGAGGACGAGCCGCAGGGCGACCTGTTCTCCCTCGCCAACGCCGTCTGCGCGCTGCTCGACGCGCCCGTCACCATCGAGGACCGCTCCTCCCGCGTCCTGGCCTTCTCCGGCCGGCAGGACGAGGCCGACCCCGGACGCGTCGAGACCGTGCTCGGCCGCCAGGTGCCCGAGCGCTACCGGCGCATGCTCGACGAGCGCGGCGCGCTCAAGGAGCTCTACCAGAGCCGCGACCCCATCCACATCGAGCTGCCCGCCGACATGCTCGACCGGGCCGCGGTCGCCGTCCGCTCCGGCGACGAGATCCTCGGCTCGATCTGGGCCGCCGTGGGCGAGCCGCTCACCGAGCAGCGGCAGCGCGCCCTCGCCGACGCCGCCAAGATCGTGGCGCTGCGGCTGCTGCGCGACCGGGCGGGCGCCGACGCCCAGCGGCGGCTCCGCGCCGACCTGCTGTCCACCGTCCTCGCCGGCGGGACGGGCGCGGCCGAGGCGGCGGGCCGGCTCGGCATCGCCACCCAGCGGCTGTGCGTGCTCGCCGCCCAGCTCACCGACCAGCAGGAAGGCGACCTCGCCCGCGGCGAGAGCGACCGCCAGCGCTTCTGCGACGCGCTCGCCCTGCACGTCGCCACCATCCACCCGAAGGCCGCAGCCGCGCTCGTCGGCTCCGTCGCGTACGCCGTGCTGCCGCTCACCGCGGGCCCGGAGGACGAGGAGGCCCGCGCGGTGCGCATCGCCCAGGACTTCCTGGCCCGGGTCGGCCCCCGCCACCCCGCCAACATCGGCGTCGGCCGGCTCGCCGGCACCCTCGCCCAGGCGTCCAGGTCCCGCGCCGACGCCGACCGGGCGCTGCGCGTCCTGCGCGCCCGGGGCACCTCCGGCCAGGCCGCCGGCTACACCGATGTCCACTTCGAGTCGCTGCTGCTGCAGGTCGCCGACGTGGCCGGCGCCGAGGAGCAGACCCCCACCGGCCCCTACCAGCGGCTGCTGGAGCACGACCGCGAGCACGGCAGCGAGCTGGCCGCCACCCTGCGGGCCTACCTCGACGCGTTCGGCGACGTGAACGCCGCCTCGGCGCGCGTCCACGTGCACGCCAACACCTTCCGCTACCGGCTCAAGCGGCTCGTCGAGATCAGCGGCCTGGACCTGTCCGACCCCGAGGCCAGGCTCACGGTCATGCTGCAGATGCGGATCTTCGGGCCGTAGCACGACGGCGCGCGCGGATTTCGTGGGCGGGCACGAAGCACGAGCCGCCGCAAGCGGAAAAGGTGGGGCATCGCCTCCCACCTCCCGGAGTTCCCATGAAGAAAGCAGCAGGCGCCGCCGCGCTGGCCCTGTTGGCCACCGCCTGTGGCGCGGGCACGCCCGAGGCGGCGCCCACGACCACCGGCGGCACGTTCACGTACGCGATCCCGGCCGACCCCGGCGTGCTCGACCCCGCGACGGGCGTGCTGTCGGTCACCAACACCGTGCTCTCGATCGCGTACGACACGCTCGTGCGGCCCGGCGAGGACGGCGGCATCGTCCCCGGGCTGGCCGAGAAGTGGGACGTCAAACCGGACGCCGTCACCTTCACCCTGCGCAAGGACGTCACCTGCTCCGACGGCTCCCCGGTCACCCCCGAGGACGTGGCGGGCACCATCAACCACATCGCCGACCCGGACACCAAGTCGCCCGTCTACGGCGTGTTCGTACCGGCAGGCATGAAGGCGGAGGCCGGCGACGGCACCGTCACGCTGTCCACGCCGGAGCCGTTCGGGTTCATCCTGGAGAGCGCCAGGAGCATCTTCATCGTGTGCGGCAAGGGGCGCGAGGACCGCTCCCTGCTCGCCCGCGGCACCTCCGGCTCCGGCCCGTACGTGCTGTCCGAGGCCGCGCCCGGCGACCACTACACGTTCAAGGTGCGCCGCGACTACGCCTGGGGGAGCAGCGGCACCGGCGCGGACCTGCCCGAGCAGGTCGTGCTCAAGGTCGTGCCGAACGAGCAGACCGCCGCCAACCTGCTCGTCGCCGGCACCCTCAACGGCGCCCAGTTCCTCGGCCCCGACCGCGCCCGCATGGAGTCCACCCCCGGCATCGGGCAGATCGTCACCCCCGTGGGCAACGGCCAGTTCTTCTACCACCAGGGCGACGGCCGGCCCGGCGCCGACCCCGCCGTCCGCAAGGCGCTCACCCAGGCGCTCAACCTGACCGAGCTGGGCGGCATCGCCTCCGGCGGCACCGGCCGGCCCGCCACCGGGCTCGTCGTCGAACCCCGCGCCTGCCCCGGCGACACCGTCACCGGCCACGTGCCCGCCTTCGACGAGGCCGCGGCCGCCGCCGCGCTCGACGCCGCCGGCTGGAAGCCCGGCCCCGACGGCATCAGGGTCAAGGACGGCGAGCGGCTCAGCCTGCGCCTGCTCTACGCCACCACCCGGGGGCCGGGCGTGCAGGCCGCCGCCGAGTACATGGCCGCCGCCTGGAAGAAGGCCGGCGCCGAGGTGAAGCTCAACGGCGTGCTCGACACCAAGCTGTCGGAGTCGCTCAACGTCACCCAGGACTGGGACGCCGTCTGGCTGCCGATCACCGTCACGCTGCCGTCGCAGCTCGTCGGCTTCCTCTCCGGCCCGGCCGCGCCCAAGGGCGCCAACTTCGCCCACCTGGACAACGACCGCTACACCGAGCTGGTGACCGAGGCCAACGGCACGCCCGGAGAGGAGGGCTGCGCGCTCTGGGGCCAGGCCGAGTCCGCCCTGTTCGAGAGCGCCGACCTGGTGCCCGTCGTGGGGAACACCACGCTCATCGCCACCAAGAACGCCGCCTTCCGGATGGCCGGCGGGCTGTTCGACCCGAGCTCGTTCCGGCTCACCCAGGGAGGCTGAGTGCGCCGTCCGCTCATCCGGCGGCTCGTCCGGTTCGCGGTGTCGCTCGCGGTGCTCGTGCTGGCCGCGTTCGCGATGATCCACCTGATCCCCGGAGACCCCGTGCGGGCCTCGCTCGGCCCGGCCGCCCCGGTCGAGCTGGTCGAGACCCGCCGGGCCGCGCTCGGCCTGGACCTGCCGCCGCACGAGCAGCTCGCCGCGTACGTGTCGGGGCTGGTGACCGGCGACATGGGCACCTCGTTCCTCACGGGGGAGCCGGTCACCGCCGTGATCGCCGCCCGGCTGCCCAACACGCTGGCGCTCGCCCTGCTCGCCACCGTCGTGGCGCTGCTCGCCGCCGTCCCGCTCGGCATGTGGGCCGCCGTACGGACCGAGAACGGCCGCAACCGGGGCACCGAGGCCACGTTCGGCTCCGTCACGAGCGCCGTGGTGGCCATCCCGGAGTTCCTGTACGCGATCGCGCTCGTGGCGGTGTTCGCCATCGGCCTGGGGCTGCTGCCGCCCGCAGGGAAGGCCGGGCCCGAGTCCTACCTGCTGCCCGTGCTCGCGCTGGCACTCGGGCCGGCCGCCATGATCGCCCGCATCGCCCGGGTCGAGACGCTGCGCGTGCTCGGCACCGACTACGTCAGGCTGGCCAGGGCCAAGCGGCTGCCCGCCGCCCGGCTGCACCTGCGGCACGTGCTGCCCAACACGCTCACCGCCACCCTCACCCTGGGCGGGCTGCTGCTCGGCTCGCTCATCGCCGGCAGCGTGCTGGTCGAGTACGTCTTCGCCTGGCCAGGGCTCGGAGGGAAGATCGTCGAAGCGATCACCCAGAAGGACTACCCGGTCGCCCAGGGCGTGATCCTCGTCTACGGCACCATCGTCCTGCTCGTGAACCTCCTGGTCGACGTCGTGCTCGGCGTGCTCGACCCGACCTCCGCCATCAAGGAGTCGTGATGCTCCGCACCCCCGCGGCCATCGCCGGCGCCGCCCTGGCCGCGCTCATGGTGGTGCTGGCCGTGATCGGGCCGCCCATCTGGGGTGACGCGGCCGAACTCGTCGACGCCGGCGCGATCCTGCAGGGCTCCTCGGCCGCGCACCCGCTAGGCACCGACAACCTCGGCCGCGACCTGCTCGCCCGCGTCCTCGTCGCCGGCCGGTACTCGCTGCAGCTCGCGCTGGCCGCCGCGCTCATCGGCGCGAGCGCCGGCATCGTGCTCGGCGCGCTCCCGTCCGTGCTGCCCGCCCGCGCCGGACGGCTCGTCACCGGCGCCGTCAACGCGCTCGTCGCCTTCCCCGGCCTGCTGCTGGCCATGTTCACCGCGGTGGTCGCCGGGCTCGGCGCGCGCGGCGCGGTGCTCGGCATCGGCGCGGCCATCGCCCCCGGCTTCGCCCGGCTCACCCAGACGCTGGCCGCCTCCGTGTCCGGGGCCGACTACGTGGCCGCGGCCCGCATGCTGCGCGTGCCGCGCCACCGCATCCTCGCCCGGCACGTGCTGCCCAACATCGCCGAGCCGCTCATACTCAACCTCACCCAGGCGCTCGGCGGGGCGCTGCTCGGCCTGGCCGGGATGTCGTTCCTGGGTCTCGGTGTGCAGCCGCCGGACTACGACTGGGGCAGGCTGCTCTTCGACGGCTTCGGCCGCATCTACATCCACCCGGAGGTCGCGCTCGGCCCGGCCGCCGCCATCGCGCTCGCCGGCATCGGCTTCAACCTCCTCGGCGACGCCCTGGCCAGGCGGGCCGCCCGCACCCCCGTACGGACTCCGCGCTCCCGCCAGGACCGGCCGGCCGCCGCCGCGGGCGGGGGGGAGACCGAGCCCGGCGCCGTCCTCGACGTCGCCGGCCTCACGGTCACCTTCCCCGGCGGCGTCACCCCGGTGCGCGGCGTGTCACTGAGCGTGCGGCCCGGCGAGATCGTCGGACTGGTCGGCGAGTCGGGCAGCGGCAAGTCGCTCACCGCCGCCGCCGTCGGCGGGCTCGTCCCGTACCCCGGGACCGTCAGCCACGAGCGGCTGCGGCTGTGCGGCGAGGACGTGGCGAACCTGAGCCGCAAGCAGCTCGGCACCTCCCTCGCCATGGTCTTCCAAGACCCGATGGCCTCGCTCAACCCCGCGCTCAAGATCGGCGGCCAGCTCGCCGAGGTCGCCGTCGTGCACCAGGGCGCCACCCGCGAGGACGCCCGGCGGCGCGCCGTCGACCGGCTCGGCCACGTCCACCTGCCGGAACCGGAGAAGCAGGCCGCGCGGCACCCGCACCAGCTCTCCGGCGGCATGCGCCAGCGCGCCGTCATCGCCATGGGCCTCATGGGCGACCCCAAGCTGATCATCGCCGACGAGCCCACCACCGCTCTCGACGTCACCGTCCAGCGCCAGATCCTCCGCCTGCTCCGCGAGGTCGTCGAGGAGAGCGGCGCGGGCGCGCTGTTCATCTCCCACGACATCGCCGTGGTCGGCGAGCTGTGCGACCGGGTGGTGGTCATGTACGCGGGCCGGGTCGTGGAGGAACTGCCCGTGGACCGCCTCGCCGACGGCGCCGCCCACCCGTACACCCGGGCGCTCATCTCGTCCCTGCCCGACATGGACACCGACCGGGCGCTCCCGCTGGCCAGCATCCCCGGCCGCCAGCCGGCGCCCGCCGAGGTGGGCGCCGGCTGCGCGTTCGCCCCCCGGTGCCCCCTCGCCACCGGCCGCTGCGCCACCGACCGGCCCGCGCTGGAGGCACACGGCCACGACCACCGGGTCGCCTGCTGGGAGGCTTCGTGAGAATCGACGACCTGACCGTCCGGTACGGCGCGTTCACCGCCGTCGACGGAGTGACCCTGGAGATCCCGCCCGGCCGCATCGTCGGGCTCGTCGGCGAGTCGGGCAGCGGCAAGTCGTCCGTGGCCCGCGCCGTCAGCGGCCTCGTCCCGCACACCGGCAGCGTCACCGGCGCCTCCCGCATCCAGATGATCTTCCAGGACCCGTACGCCTCGCTCGACCCGCGCATGCGCGTCGGCGACTCCGTCGGCGAAGCCCTCCTCCACCTCCCGCGCCGGGCGCGCGCCGCCGAGGTGACCCGCCTGCTGGGCATGGTGTCCCTGCCCCCGGAGACGGCGCCGAGCTACCCGCGCGAGCTGTCGGGCGGCCAGCGCCAGCGCGTCGCCATCGCCCGCGCCCTCGCCGCCGACCCCGACCTCCTGGTCGCCGACGAGATCACCAGCGCCCTGGACGTGTCGGTGCAGGGGTCCATCCTCAACCTGATCCGATCCCTGCGCGACCGGACGGGGCTGCCGATCCTCTTCATCTCGCACAACCTGGCGGTGGTGCGGTACGTGTGCGACGAGATCGCCGTCATGCACCGGGGGCGCGTCGTCGAACACGGCCCCACGGTGGACCTGGTCTCCAGCCCCGCCGATCCGTACACGCGGACCCTCCTGGAGGCGGTGCCGCGCCTGCGCCGCTGATTCCCCCGGGGGTTCGCCAAGGGCGTGCCGGTCACCTTTGACCGGGAGCCGGGGCCGGCTCAGCAGAAGACGCCCGTGATGACCAGGTGCTCGGGGTCACGGATCTTGTGAGCGCCCACGCCGCCGGGCCTCCCGGCACCGCCCGTCCAGGGGTACTGCACGGCGCCCCCGCCTACGGTTTTGTAGCCGACGGCTCGACAGGGGACCCAGACCGCGTCCCAGTCCTCGAACCATGGGGTGACTTGCCCGCGGGTGAGACGGCGCTGGTGTGAGTTGCCGCATGGCCCGTTGTTGCCGTCGCACCAGCTCTTGTACGCCACGACCGCCGTGCCGCTGAGATTGGTGACGCCGCCGCAGCCGGCGAGCGACTGGGCGACGGTGGCGCAGACCGTGTCGTCGGCGTGCGCGCCGCTGGTCGTGATCAGGCCGCTGAGAAGCGTGGCGGCCACCGCCGAAGAAATGACGGCCAGACGCGCGGTTGTGGAATGCATGTGTCAAGCCCCGTTCGGAATACAGGATGCCTTTGTCGGCATCTCGCCTGGATCGTGGACGACAGCCTGACAATCGCGTCGGCAAACCCGCAACGCCTCCGCCCTCATATGGGACGTTCGGGACGGGAAAGCCTTCGTGATCTGCGAGAACATCCTCGTCCCGGGACGCGTTCACCGGGCCGATGTAGCATGCGGGCACGACCTACGGGACGGCTGGGGGCAGCTGTGGCGGACGCGCCGCGCGCAAACGAATTGAGCCGTTTTCTCCGTCAACTGAAGGAGCAGAGCGGTCACAGTTACGAGTGGATCGGGCGGAGGGTCAATGCGAGCAAATCAACGGTGCATCGATATTGTTCCGGCGAATCCGTGCCGCCGACCTTCGGACTGATCGAGCAGATCGCGAAGGCGTGCCAGGCTGACAAGACCGACCTGGCCCACTTGCATCGCCTGTGGATCCGAGCGACCACCCCCGCTGAGGAGAGCGCGGAATCGCAGGAATCCATCACCGTCCTGCTCCGGCCACCACGAGAGCGCGAGCCTGTCCGGCGCGCGGCGGCCGACGGGCGAGGCGTGGTCTGGACGAGCGCGGGGTTGGTCATCGCCTGCCTCCTGATCCTGACGGCCAGCGCGCCGGGGAACCCGGCGGGGTCGCCGGCCGGCGTCCCGCGGATAACAGGTCCGAGCTGGGTGCGTCCGCCCGCCCCGGTGCCGGCCACGCTGTTCGGCGTCACCGTCAACAGCGCCACCGGGGCCATGCCGTCCTTCCGGATCGGCGCCGTGCGGCTGTGGGACAGCGCGACCCGCTGGTCGCAGATCCAGCCAAGGCGTGGTGAGTTCGACTGGTCGACGCTCGATCGCCATGTCGAGGGTGCGCAGCGGTCGAGGCTGCCGGTGCTGTTCGTCTTCGGTGGCACGCCTGGGTGGGCCAGTCCTACGGGCCCGCCGGCCCCCTACCCCGATGGTTCCCGCGCCGCGCCCCCGGATGACCTCGCCGACTGGGAGTCGTTCGTCCGTGCCGTGGCCGGCCGTTATCGGGGCCGGATCGCGGCATACGAGCTGTGGGTGCTCGGCAATGATCACCGCTTCTACAGCGGGGACATCGGCACGCTGATCGAGATGACTCATCGCGCAGCACGGATCATCAGGAGAGCCGATCCCGAGGCCACCTTGGTGTGCCCCGGAATGGGGCGGCTGTGGAGCCGCGACGGCCGCGACGCCCTGCGCAGGTTCGCGCAGCTCGGCGGCTACGGCCACTGTGATGTGGCAAGCGTGAAGCTGCACCAGCGCATCGCGTCCGATCCTCCCGAAACCATGCTGGAGCTGGCAGATCTCGCGGACCGGACCCTGCATGAAGCGGGGGTGCACCCACGGCTCTGGAGCACCGGGACCTCCTACACACTCCCCTTGGAGCGCCCGCTGGACGCCCTCACCGCGAGGGCCTACGCGGCTCGCTACTTCCTCGTCGGCCTCTACGCGCGCGGCCTGAACGTCGAACGCATGTACTTCTACAACTGGGGCGGCACGAAGATCCCGATCGTCCTGCAGGGCGAGGGCGGCGTGCCGACCTCGGCCGCCCTGGCCGTCGAGCAGCTACAACGCTGGCTCGCTCACGCCTCCAGCCGATCGTGCGGTCATGGGGACGCCATCGGACTCCCCGCGAATGTCTGGCGGTGCGAGGTCACGGTCACCGGCGACGGCGGGACGCACGGGGCCGCGGTCATGTGGACGGTCGCGGGCACCGCCGAGATCCCGGCAAGCCGGGACACGACGACGCTGCGCCGACTCGACGGCACTTCCCACGCGGTGCGCCCAGGAGACACCATCACCGTCGGCCAGGAGCCGATCTTCGTCGAAGGCTAGAACCTCAGGCCATCGGTCTGCTGGGTCCGGTACGTGTGCGACGAGATCGGCGATCTCTCGATGAGATCGACTGCCAGGAGGAAGGTCTTACGGTCGTCCGGGTTGGTGCATGCGGGAGAACCACTCATTGACGGCGGCTCGCAACCGCTCCTGGATGTTCGTCCGCGTCACGTCCTTGGCCAGGGTTTCCGGTCCCCCCATCGCCGGGGAGGCGCGGAAGACCAGCACCACGTCCACATCCTGAGGGGCTTCGAGTCGCGTCCGGCTGGCAAAGGAACCCGTTTCCCCGCGAGCTCTCACCTCTATGGCAACCACGTTGCTTCGCCCGAGATCGTCGTTGCCGCGCAGAAGCTGGTCCACGCGCTGGTGTGACAGACCGAGCAGCGTCGCCGTCTCCCGGAGCGAGTATCCCTTCTCGGTCAAGGCACGAGCGGCGATGGTGGATCGCTCCTGCCACAGATCCTGCGCGGCGTCCAACCACGCACGCGCGCCCTTGGCCTCGCACAGCAACTCGCCTACGTCTTCAGGCAGGGCATATGTGGTCTCGATGTCGAACGTGCTCTGCTCCGCATCGAGAATCGTCGCGATGAGGTCGCGAGCCATCGACTCGATCCTGGTCAGGGTCCGTGCCTGGGTTAGTGCGTTGAGTGGAGCCGGATCGGCGCCGTCGCCGGCAGCTGTGACCCGCGCCAGCCACCAGTCGTCCTCCCGCCAGACCTGCACTTCGTAGACGGGCTTCATTTGTCCATCCATCCCTTCCCCAGGTACGGCTCGAAGGTCGCCTCGATCTCCCGCGTCACCCGAGGAGCGAGGTCGCCAGGGTGTTGCGGGATCGTCGTCCACGGATCGCAGGCACCTGTCCACCTCGGCGGCAATCTTCATTCCCTGAACCAGGGTGGCGGCGTCTAATTTAGTAGACAGATTGGCGTCTAGTTAGCTAGACATCCAGGTGCGCGCGCGTTCTACCTAAGGTGCGTCAGAGGGGGATCCACTCCTTGGACGTGGTGATCTCGTCCAGGATGGACGGGATCGGGTCCACGCCGAGGCCAGGCCTCGTCGGCACTGCCAGGTGGCCGTCCGAGAGTTCGAAGGGCTCGGTGAGGTCGGTGGCGAAGTAGCGGCGGGAGGCGGAGGTGTCGCCCGGGAGGGTGAAGCCGGGCAGGGCCGCCAGCGCCACGTTCGCCGCGCGGCCGAGGCCCGTCTCCAGCATGCCGCCGCACCACACCGCGATCCCGTTGGCCCGGCACAGGTCGTGGACGCGGCGGGCCTCCAGGTAGCCGCCCAGGCGGCCGGGCTTGATGTTGATGATGGAGCAGGAGCCGAGGGCGATCGCCGCCGCCGCGTGCTCGGCCGACTCGATGGACTCGTCCAGGCAGACGGGGGTGCGCAACCGGCGGGCGAGCGCGGCGTGCTGGACGAAGTCGTCGTTGGCCAGCGGCTGCTCGATGAGCAGCAGGTCGAAGGCGTCCAGGCGGGCCAGGTGGCGGGCGTCGGCCAGGGTGTAGGCGGCGTTGGCGTCCACCTGGAGCAGCACGTCGTCGCCGAAGCGCTCGCGGACGGCGCGGACCGGCTCGATGTCCCAGCCGGGCTCGATCTTCAGCTTGATCCGCACGTACCCCTCGGACAGGTAGCCCTCCACCGCGTCGAGCAGCCGCGGGATCGAGTCCATGATGCCCACCGAGACCCCGCACGGCACCCGGTCGCGCGACGCCCCGAGGTAGCGGCCGAACGACTCGCCCGACGCCCGCAGCTGCGCGTCCAGCACGGCCGTCTCCAGCGCGGCCTTGGCCATCCGGTGTCCCTTGACCGGTTCCATGGCCCGGCCGGCGGACTGCGCTTCCACGCTCGCGGGCAGCCTCGGCAGGAGGAAGCGGCGGATCACCTCGGCCGCGCCGTCCACGTACTCGGAGGAGTAGAGCGGCTCCGACATGGCCACGCACTCGCCCCAGCCCTCCGCGTCGGGCGTCACCACCCGCACCAGCAGCACGTCGCGGGCCGTCTCGGTGCCGAACGAGGTGCGGAACGGGGCCACCAGCGGCATCGCGACCCGGCGCAGCTCGACTCCAGTGATCTTCACGCTCTCTCCACTACGTAGTACGACTTGTCGTGAAATCCGGTTACTCTGCGTCCCTCAGCCAGCATGTCACCCAGCGTCTCCCGTACGGCATGCCGCCAGGCCTTGGCCGTGCCGGGGTCGGTGCGGCGCAGGCGCTCGACGTCCTCGGGCACGGCGACCAGGACGGTGGCGGCGTCGGCGCGGCCGGGCACCGGGCGCCCGCCGTCGCCGGCGAGCGCCACCACCGCGTCCGGCGGCACCGGCACGGGGGAGCGCGCCCCCGAGACGAGGGCCTCGACGCGCCGGTCGGTGATCGGCCAGACCGCGAGCACCCGGTCGGCCTCGTCGCCCTGGTTGATCGCGTCGTCCATGACGCCGTAGAAGGCCGGCAGGTACTCCTCGGGCCGGGCGCCCAGCTTGGCCAGATTGAAGTGGGCGTTGCGGCGCACCAGCGGGTCGAACGTCCAGGTGATCCGGCGCACCCCGCGCTCCAGCGCCCACTGCCGCTGGTGCAGCTTCAGCGCGAACCCGGTGCCGGGGGAGCCCAGCACGCCGGTGATGTGCGAGTGCAGCGTGGCGTCCGCGCCGAAGAACGCCACGGACGCGCCCACCAGCCGCTCGCCGTCGAAGGCGCCCGCCACGTAGTTGCCCGCGTGCGCCATGGCCAGCATCAGCTCGGCGGTGATCGGCCGCCCGGCCGGCTCGAAGTGCCAGATGTCCTCGAACAGCGCCATGACCTGCTCGAACTCCGCGATGCCGTGGAGCTCTCTGATGGCGTTCAAAGCTGTCGGCCCTCTCCGTGGGTCGGATGTCACCGCGACGTTATGCCACCGCACCCCCGCCGGGATTCGTCCGGGCATACCAAGACGGCGGGCTTCTTCGTCGCCCCGCCCGAGGAGCCCGCGCTGGGCGGGGTCAGCGTTCGAGGACGGGGAGGGAGGAGGGGGCCGTGGTCAGGGGGCGGGGGCCGGATTCCGTGCACGCCACGATGTCGGCCACCCGGGCGCCGAACAGGTCCGGTACGTAGATCGCCGGTTCCAGGCAGAGCACCATGCCCGCTTCCAGCGGCGTGTCGTCGTCCGCGCGCAGCCGGGGGCCCTCGTCGGAGCCCAGCCCGACGCCCCGGCCCGCCCCGGGCGCCGCGAACCGGCCGTAGCCGCTGTCGTCGACGGCCTGTGCCACGGCAGCCGCCACCGCCGCGGCCGGCACGCCCGGCCGGGCCGCCGCCATCCCGGCGTGGCGGGCCGCCACCACGACCGAGTACACGGCGTCGTAGTCCTCCGGCGGCTCGGCGACCGCGAACACCCGGGCCACCTCGGCGCAGTAACCGTCCCAGCGCGCGCTCAGCGACACCAGCAGCGCGTCCCCCGGATTGATCACCCGGTCAGATGGGGCGCTCCCCGGCGCGGCGGTGCCTGGACCGGCCGTGACCCGCACCGACAGCACCTCCTCGCACCCCGCCTCCAGCGCCAGCACGCGCAGCCGGGTCGCCATGGCCCGCTCGGTGGCGCCGAACCAGGACAGCTCAGGGGCGCAGGCCAGCACGGAGTCGGCGGCGAGTGCAGCCCGCTCGACCATCGCGACCTCGTACGGCTCCTTCCGCAGCCGCAGGGGCGCGAGCACCTGCGCGGCCGGGACCAGTTCCGCGTCGACGGCCAGCCCGAACAGCTCCCGCACCCGCATCTCGGGGTCCACCCCGACCCGCCGCACCCCCGGCGGCAGGTACGGGCGCGGGTCCGCGGTCTCGGCGGCCCCGTCCATCGTCACCACGAGGAAGCCGTCACCGCGCCCGCCGAGGAACCGGAAGTCCGGCGAGGGCCGCAGCACCAGCGCGTCGATCCCGTCCGCCGCCATCCCCGCCCGCACGGCACTCAGCCGGTCCCCTCCGGAGACCGGAGCGGACACGGCGGGGCGCGTCCGCTCCTCCCGCACGCCGCCCACCGGCCGGAGGTCCGGCGGGGGCTGGGAGGGGTCCGGCGGGGTCACGACGGCTCGTGCAGCCAGCAGGCGACCGGCCCGAACTCCGGCTCCTTGACCCGGCACACGTCCATCACCAGCGGGCACCGCGGATGGAACCGGCACCCCTGCGGCGGGTCCGCCGGGTCGGGGACGTCGCCCGGCAGCTCGGCCGGCAGCACCCCCATCCCGTCCGGCTTCGGGATCGCCCCCAGCAGGGCCTGCGTGTACGGGTGACGAGGCTCGGCCCACACCTCGGCCGTGTCGCCCACCTCGACGATCCGCCCCAGGTACATGACCGCGATCCGGTCGGCGATCAGCCGCACCACCGACAGGTCGTGGCTGATGAACAGCAGCCCCGCCCCCGAGGAGACGGCCAGGTCCCGCATGAGGGTGGCCACCTGGGACTGGGCGGAGGCGTCCAGCGCCGAGATCGGCTCGTCGCCGATGAGCAGCCGCGGCCGCGCGGCCAGCGCCCGCGCGATCGCGATCCGCTGCCGCTGCCCGCCGGAGAACTCGTGCGGGTGCCGGGAGGCGAACTCGCGCGGCAGCCCCACCCGCTCCAGCAGGTCGGCCGGACTGCTCGTGGCGTCGCCCGCCACCCGCAGCCCGTCCGCGATCTGGTCGCCGACCCGGCGGCGCGGGTTCAGCGACGCGTACGGGTCCTGGAACACCATCTGGACCCCGGTCATCGTCCTGCGGCGCAGGCCGAGCGGCGTCACCGGCGTCCCCTCGAAGCTGATCGACCCCGAGGCGGCCCGGTTCAGCCCGACCACGGCGCGGGCCAGCGTGGACTTGCCGCAGCCGGACTCGCCGACCAGGCCCACCACCTCGCCCGCGCGCACCTCCAGGCTCGCCCCGGCGACCGCCCTGACCACGGGCCGGCCGGGGGTGCGGTGCTCGACGACCAGGTCGTCGATCTTCAGCAGGCTACTCATGAGACCTCCGCGTCGGGCAGCGACGCCAGCAGCGTGCGAGTGTACGGGTGATCCGGCTCGCGCAGCACCCGGGAGCGCGGCCCGGTCTCCACGACCAGGCCGTCCTTCATCACGCTCACCTCGTCCGCGACCGCCGACATGACGCCGAGGTCGTGCGTGACCAGCAGCACCGCCAGGCCCAGCTCGTCGCAGAGCCCGCGCAGCAGCCGCAGCACGCCCGCCTGCACGGTCACGTCCAGCGCGGTCGTCGGCTCGTCGGCGATGAGCACCTTGGGGGAGCAGGCCAGCGCCACCGCGATCGCGATGCGCTGCCGCATGCCGCCGGAGAACTGGTGCGGATAGCGCCGGTACGCCTCCTCCGCGCCGGGGATGCGGACCTTGCGCAGCAGCTCGACGGCCCGGTTCCGGGCCTCGGCCCTGCCGAGGCCGAGGTGGTGGCGCATGTGCTCGGTGAGCTGCCTGCCGACGGTCAGCATCGGGTGCAGGCTGGTGGCCGGGTCCTGGAAGACCATGGCGACCTCGCCGCCGCGCACCTTGTTCAGCTCCTTGGGCGGCAGCGTGAGCAGCTCGCGCCCCTCCAGCGCGATGCCGCCGGTGACGCGGGAGCCGTGCGGCAGCAGGCCGAGCACGGCCAGCCCGGTCATGGTCTTGCCCGAGCCGCTCTCGCCGGCCAGGCCGTGCACCCGGCCGGGCTCCAGCGTCAGGTCCACGCCGCGCAGGATGTCCTTCCCGCCGATCGTCACCTTCAGGTCAGTGATCGCCAGCGTCACAGCGCACGCTCCTTGATCGCGCGAGCGGTCCGGGGGTCGAGGGCGTCGCGGAGGGTGTCGCCGAGGAAGTTGAACGCGAGCACCACGGTCAGGATCGCCAGGCCCGGGAAGGTGGCGACCCACCAGCTGTCGAACACCTCGACGCCCGACGACACCATCGCCCCCCACTCGGGCGACGGCGGCTTGGCGCCCAGCCCCAGGAACGACAGGCCGGACAGCAGCAGCAGCGCGGTGCCGATGTCGAGCGTGGCCAGCACCAGGATGGGGCCGGTCACGTTCGGCAGCACGTCCACGCGGAGCGAGCGCCACGCGGAGAAGCCGAGCAGCCGCCCGCTCAGCACGAACTCCCGCTCCCGCACGCCCAGCACCAGCCCGCGGGTGACGCGCGCGTACGCGGGCCAGGCCACGACCAGCACGGCCAGCACCGCGTTGGTGAGGCTGGCGCCGAGCGCCGCGGCCACCACCATGGCCAGGATCACCGTCGGGAACGCGAACACCAGGTCCGCCAGCCGCATGATCGTCTCGTCCACCCATCGGCCGAAATATCCGGCGCAGGCGCCGAGGAGACCGCCGATCAGCAACGACAGCGCCACCAGCGCCAGGGTCAGCGGGATCGACACCCGCGCCCCGTGCATGACCCGCGACAGGATGTCGCGCCCGAGCTGGTCCGTGCCGAACCAGTGATCGGGCCCCGGCGGCGCCAGCCGCGGCAGCTCCTGGGCGAGCGGGTCGTGCGGCGCCAGCCAGGGCGCCGCCACCGCGATCACCAGCCAGGCCACCGCGATCACCACGCCGGACACGGCGAGCGGCTGCCGCCAGGCCTGCGGCAGCCGGCCCAGCAGCCCCTTGCGGGCCAGGGGATCCCGCCTCATCGCAACCTCACTCGGGGGTCGATCACGCCGTACAGGACGTCCACGATCAGGTTGATGACCAGGTACACCACGCCCACCACCAGGCCGACGCCCATCACCGCGGGCAGGTCGAGCGTGGTGGCGCTCTTGTAGGCGTACTGGCCGATGCCCGGCCAGGCGAAGATCGCCTCCACCAGGACAGTGCCGGACAGCAGGCTGCCGAACGCCAGGCCCGCCACCGTGATGACCGGCACCAGCGCCGAGCGCAGCACGTACCGGAACAGGATCACCCGTCCCGGCAGGCCCTTGGCGCGGGCGGCGCGCACGTAGTCCTGGCCGAGCACCTCCAGCACCGCCGAGCGGGTGAACCGGGTCAGCAGCCCGATCGTGTAGAGCGCCAGCACCAGGGCCGGCGTGATCAGGTGGCCGACGGCGGAGCCGAACACGTCCCACTGGCCGGCCAGCAGCGCGTCCACCGTGTGCAGCCCGGTCACCGGGGGCGGCGCGCCGAGCGCCGGATCCACCCGGCCGCTGCCCGGGGTGATCTGCAGCCGGTAGAAGAACACGTAGAACGCCACCAGCGCCAGCCAGAACGTCGGCACCGAGATGCCGATCAGGCTCAGCAGCCGCAGCAGGTGGTCGGAGAGCCGGTCGCGACGCAGCGCGGCGATCACGCCGAAGGCCACGCCGAGCACCAGCGAGATGAGGATGGCCGCGCCCGCCAGCTCCAGCGTGGCCGGCACCGCCTCCGCCAGGTCCTGGCTGACGGGCCGGTGGCTCTGCTGGCTGTCGCCCAGGTCACCCTGGACCAGCCCCTGCAAGTACAGGCCGTACTGCTCCCACGGCGGCTTGTCCAGCCCGTGCTCGGCCCGCCACTGGGCGACGATCTCCGGGTCGTTCATGGCCCGCTGGCCCAGGTTCGCCGCCACGGGGTCGCCCGGTACGAGGTTCGTCAGCACGAACGTCACCAGGGTGACCCCCCACGCGAGGAGGATGGCCATCAGCACCCGGCGGATCAGGAACCGGGCCAGCGGCGGCAGCGCCGGCCGCCGGGGGCGCGGCGGGGTGACCGCCGCGCCCTTCTCCACGCTCGCGGGCACTTCTACTGCACGCCCAGGTCGGCGACGTCGACCTGCCACACCGGGTGGTACTCGATGCCGGTGACCGAGGTGGCCGCGACGATGTTCTGGCTCGGCTGGATGAGCGGGACGAACGGCCCGGACTCGTTCAGCTTGCGCTGCACCTCCTGGTAGGCCTGCGTGCGGGCGTCGTCGCCGATCGCGGTCGCCGCCTTCTCGCCGAGCTCCTCCAGCTCCTTGTTCGCGCCGGCCTTCCACCCGGCGCGCTCGCCGACGAGCTGGCCGGGCAGGAACGCCAGGTAGACGTTCGGGTCGGGGTAGTCAGGGCCCCAGTACCACAGGCCCATCTCCTCCTTGCCGTTGCGGTAGTTGTCCAGCGCCGTCGTCACCGGGGCGGGCTGGAGGTCCACCGTGATGCCGACCTCCTTGAGGTTGGCCTGCACGCGCTCGGCCAGCGGCTGGAAGGACAGGCCGTTCACGGTCAGCTCGGTCGGGTACTCCAGCTTGACCGTCGGGTTGGACAGCCCGCTCTCGGCCAGCGCCGCCTTGGCGCCCTCCACGTCGCGCTGGACCGCCTCGCCCTCGGGCAGCGCGCCCAGGATCTGGGACGGGATCACGCCCGGCGCCCTGGCCGCGCCCTCGCCGGCCAGCTCCAGCAGGCCCGAGTAGTCGACGCCCTTGCGGACGGCCTCGACGAACTTGGCGTTCGTCGTCACGTCACTGATCTCGGAGTCCTGGTTGGCCAGCAGGAAGAAGACGTTCGCCGAGGCGGTCTTCTTGACCTGCAGCGTGTCCGGCATGTTCGCCACCTGGTCGCCGGACAGGTTCAGCGCCAGCTGGCTGTCGCCGCGCTGCACGTTGAGCTTCTGCGTCGCCGACTCGACGTTGCGGATGACGACCTTCTCGTACGCGGGCTTGTCGCCGTGGTACTGCGGGTTCGCCTTCAGCACGACCTGGCTGCTGACGTTGAACGTCTCGATCTCGTACGGGCCGGAGCCCGCCGAGTTGGCGTTGAGGTACTGCTCGGCCTTGTCCTGGGCGTCGGCGGTGCCGCCGTTCTCCTTGACCACGTCGCTGTTGAGGATGCCGAGCGCGGGGTTCGGCAGGATGTACGGCAGGGCGGCGTTGGCCTTCTCCGACGTCATCGTGACCGTCGTGTCGTCGGTCTTCTCGACCTCCACGCCGTCGAGCAGGAACGACGGGCTACCCTTCATGTCACGGACCCGGGTGAGCGAGAAGACCACGTCGTCGGCCGTGATCGGGGAGCCGTCGGCGAACGTGGCCCCCTGCTTGAGCTTGAGCGTCAGCACCTTGCCGTCGTCGGACAGCTCGTAGGACTCGGCGAGGGCGGGGACGGGCTTGGTCACGTCCGACCCGTCGAACGTGAGCAACGTCTCGTACGTGGCCTTGCCCACGATGAGGCCGGTCGGCTCGTACGTGCGTCCGGGGTCGGCCGTCTTCAGGTCGAAGGACGTGTCGATGACGAGGGTCTTGCCGCCGCTCTGCGCGGCGGGGGCCTGTGCGCCGCCGCTTCCGCAGGCGGCGAGGGCGAGCGCACCGGCGAGCAGCACTGCCGCCGTCTGCGAGCGGGTCGCCATGTAGGTCCTCCAAGTGGACGGTTCGAACGGGAACGCCCAGGATTGTCCGTCAATCTGTCCAGGTTCTGTGCGGTCACTGAGACGGATATAAATGAGTGCGAGGTAACAATGACTGAAATTTCCAGAAATGGTGGTACCGGGGGCACGCACCCTGGACGGATCGGCATCGGTCTGGACCTGGACTCCACCCATATGAAGATCCTTGAGGTCCTCCGCGAGAACGGCAGGATCTCGGTCGCGTCCCTGGCGGAGCGGGTCGGCATCTCCCGGGCGAACGCCTACACCCGCTTCGAGGCGCTGCGCGCGGAGGGCGCCATCAAGGGCTTCACCGCCGAGGTGGACCCGGTCAAGGCCGGACTGGGCATCACCGCGCTCATCTTCGTGACCGTCCGGCAGCAGATGTGGAAGCAGTTCAGGGCCGAGCTGGCGCGCATGCCGGAGGTCGAGTACTGCGCGATCACCACCGGGCAGCACGACGCGATGATCCTGGTCAGGGTGGCGGACGTGGCCGAGGTGCACGCCATGGTGACCGACCGGCTGGCCAACATCCCCGCGGTCAAGGCCACCGAGACCGTGTTCATCCTGGACGAGGTGCTCAAGCGGCCCTACGTGCTGCCGAGCGACCGCGAGCGGGCCCGCCCCTCCCGGCGGCCCGCCCCCGAGACGCCGGGGGACGTGCCGCTGGGCAAGATGCGCTTCGTGCAGGCCGCCGAGGGCAGGGCGGCGCTGCGCAAGGACACCTGACGGTCAGGCGACGACCTCGGTGCACACGCTCACGTGCGGCGTGTCGTCACCGGCGAACATGAACTCCTCCACCAGGCGCAGCCTGCCGTCCGACTCGTTCTCCACCCGGCTGTCGCTGCGTCCCGCCGCGGTGCCGCCCGCCACCAGCGCGTGCACGTACGAGATCGAGACCCGCTCGCCCTCCCGGGTGCCGACGAAGCGGCCGAGGGTCACCGTGTCGCCGGTGTAGCTGCCCCACACCAGGCCGTCCTCCTCCCAGTACTCGAACTCGGTGGGGCTGTCGGGGTCCACCTTGCTCGCGGTCGAGCTCACCATCACGAATTTGCGGCCGTTGAGTAGGTTCACGCGCTCCATCGTGGAGGCTGTGCGCCCGCGGCCGGGAACCGGCTGGACGGATGGCGCGGCGGTGACCGGCTGGGCGGCGATCCGTCCAGCCGGGCCCGGCGAATCCTTGGCTATTCCGATCACATCGCTTACTGTGTTGGTCAAATCACCGTCGGTAACGAGGAGATCGTCATGGTGGCGTACGTGTTCTCGGTCATGGCGGCGGTTGCCCTGGTGGGGGCCGCCGCCTTCACGTTCCGGCTGGCGGGCAAGGGGAGTGACGACCGCGGCGCCGACGGGCCGTCTGCCGGGCACGCGGGGGCCATGCTGTCGGCGCTGTTCCTGCTGGTCTTCGCGATCGCCGTGATCGTCCCCTGGACCACCGCCGACTCGGCGAGACAGAACACCCAGGTCGAGAGCCGCGCCGTGGTCGACGCCTACTGGGCCGCCGCCGGGCTGCCGTCCGTCATGGTGGAGCCGATCCGCACCGGGTTGCGGGAGTACGCGACCTTCGTCGTGGAGGACGAGTGGCCGCGGATGGCCCGGGGTGAGCTCGACCCGATGGGCGGCGTCAGGCTCGACGAGCTGCGTTCCCGGATCATCGAGCTGACCTCGGACGACGACGACGAGCGGGAGGCCAGGACCACCACGCTCGGCCACCTCTCGGCCATCGGCGCGGCCCGCGCCCAGCGTGCCGCGGACGCCGCCGCCACCCCGCCGGCGGGGCTCCTGTCCCTCACGGTCCTGACAGGGCTGGCGGTGATCTTCTTCCCGTTCCTCGCGGGGGCCCGGCCGCGCGGGATCACGTTGCTGCCGCTGGCGGCGATGGCCGCCCTCCTGGGCTTCGGCACGTATCTGACCTGGGACATCGCCCGCGCCTTCGACGGCCCCCTGGCCGTCGGCCCGGAGGCCTTCACGGCGGCGCTGAACGAGTTCGCCCGCATCGCCGGAGGCGTCTGACATGCCACGTCCCCTGGCCCCCCTGCTGGTGGCGATCACCCTGCTGACCTTGTCCGCCTGCCTGCCCGCCGAACCGGCGGCGCGCGGCAGCGGCCCCGCCCCACCGCTCGTTCGCCCCGTCGCGCCCTCGGATCTCCAGCCCGTGCGTGTCAGCCGTGTCGAGGGCGCGTCGTATCGCGCCGGGCGTTGGTCCGTGACGGGCGTGCGTGCCGATCACGGCCCTCCGGACCCCGCCGAGCTGGGGGAGCGCGCGGAACGGCTGGCCAGGAACCTGTCCCGGCCGAGGTCCCGGCCGCCGGAGTCCCGGTTGTCGAAGCCCCGGCTGGCCGAGCCCCGGGTATTGAAACCCCGGGTGTCGAAACCCCGGGTCGAGCCGCCCGGGGTCTCCGTCGGGGAGGGCCGGGTGCCGGGGAAGCGGCGGCCGGGGCCGCTGGTGTCGGTGCCTGACGTGCGGGTGTACGGAGACGCGGTGTGTGTCGAGACCCCGCGCTCCCACGTCCACATCGGCAGATGCCGCGCCACCCCCGCCCCGGAGAGCACCTGGCGCGCCTCCCAGGTGTCGCCGCCCGTCGTGACCCCCACCCCGACCCCCACGAAGGCCGAGCCCACCCCCACCTCCAACCTGAGGATCGTGGCCGCCCGCCCCGACCCACCAGGACGGCCCAACCCCCTCGCCACCGTCCTGCTGATGGCGGTGCTGACCACCGTGATCGCCTCAGCCACCGCCGTCGCCTTCGGCGCCGTCAAATAACCACCCACAACCGGCCTGACCGCCGGTCGCCCTCGACACAGGCAAAGGAGCCGGCCCGCCGGCATCAGACGTCCACTGCCCGCCCGGCCGGGTGAACCCCGCGCTGATCCAAGCCGGGCAAGCTCCGCCCGACTACCCGATCAGGTGAGTGCCGCTCGCTGGTCCAGGCCGGGTGGGTGTCCCGGTCGGGTGGGTGCTGTCCCGCCCTCAGTCACTCACCCCGACCACCCCGGTCGGGTGAGTGCCGCTCGGTGATTGCGGGTCAGCTGGTCGGTGCGTGGTCGTTTCGGTGGTGGGTCGCAAGGGGTGGCGTGATCGTTGCCAGGAAGGGCAGCAGGGCCTCGGCGGTCTGGTCGGGCATCTCGGCGTGCGGGTAGTGGCCCGCGCCGTCGATCACGCGTACGGTGGCCGGTCCGCCGAGCTTGGCCGCGGTGCGGGCGGCGTCGCCGGCGGGGTCGGGGAAGTCGGCGTCCTTACCACCCATCACCAGCAGGGACGGCTGGGTGACCTCGGCGTACCGGTTCGCCACCCCGGCCAGGGAGAGCGCGATCTGCGCGCGCAGCGGGACCATGCCGCCGGGCGCGCGCAGGGCCGCCTTCAGCTCCGACAGGTACGCGTCGAAGTCGTCCGGCCGGGCCGAGGGGTAGCTCGTACGCAGGAACATCCCCCAAAGCCCGGCGTTCCTGCCGACGAGCCAGGACGCCGCCCGCATCCACGCCTTGACCTTCGTCTCACCGGAGAACGTGCCGATGAGCCCGAGGCCGGAGACGGACTCCGGCGACTCGGCCGCCGCCCAGACCGCGGACGAGCAGCCGATCGAGTGGCCGATGACCGTCGCCGGGCCGCCCAACCGGCGGATGAGGGCGAGCACGTCGGAGCCGATCGCGTCCACCCCGTACCCGGGCCAGCCGGTGCCGGAGGCGCCGTAGCCGCGCACGTCCATGGCCGCGACCCGATGGCCGGCCAGCCGGGGGATCAGGTGGCGGAAGGTGCGGTGGGTGTCGCCCATGCCGTGGACCAGCACCACCAGCGGGCCCTCGCCGCTGACCCGGTATGCGATCCGGCCGCCGGGAACGTCCAGCGATTCCATAGTTCACCGCTCCAATCAGAGAGCACCGATCTCCATTGAGTGCAGTGAACCACGCGCCTGGCGTGAAGGCAAGGGCTCAGACGCTGGAACGGCGCCCGGTCAGCTGGAGGCTCTGGCCCCGTTCCAGGTAGACCACGCGATCGTCCAGGCCGCAGCTCAGCATGTGCTGCTTGAAGTCGCTCAATGGCGAGGCGAACGCCGCGTAGTCGTCGAAGTGGACCGGCACCACGGTGGTGGGATCGACGAGGTCGACGTAGCGGGAGCCCTGCTCGCCGTCCATCGTGACCGTCATCAGGCCGAGCAGCTTCGTGCCGCCCAGGTGCACGACCGCCACGTCGACGTCGGGGAAGCGGATCGGGATCGACTCCAGCCGCCGGTCCATCAGCGTGTCGCCGCTGATGAGCAGCCGCAGGTCGGGCAGCCCTTCCGAGTCGCAGAACTCCAGCATGCTCCCCATGACGGGAGGCAGCAGCGTCTCGGCGGAGCCGGGCGCGTGGCGGGCCGGCAGCGCGGTGATCGTCACCGACCCGCCGGGGCCGCGCAGCTCGTGCTGCTGCCAGATGGACAGGCCCGTCGTCCGCTTGAACCCCTGGCGGCCCAGCCGCCGCGCCGCGTGCCGGGTCGTCACGATCTCCGTGTCCCGGTCCAGGCCCTTGCGGGTCACCCGGTCCCAGTGGTCGCCGTGCATGTGCGACAGCACCACCGCGTCCAGCGGCGGCAGCTCGTCGATCCGCAGCGCGGGCTCGGTCAGGCGCTTGGTCGTCAGCCCGTAGCCGAGGTAGGCGCGCTGGCCGCGGTGCAGGAAGTTCGGGTCGGTGAGCAGGTTGAAACCGTTGTAGCGGATGAGCGTGGTGGCGTTCCCGATGAACAGCAGGCTCCCCCGGCCGGTGGCGGGCATGGCGTCCTCATCTCCTGCGGGTGGAACGGTCGGGCAGGACTTTTGTCCCTTTTCGTCCAGTAAATGACCCCATGCCACCGATTGCTGACGCCAAACCCGCCCGTACGGTTCAGCCAGGGGCGATGCCGCTGAGGCACGTCGCCACCAGGCGGTCGGTGAAGCCGGGCGGGACCCGGATCTCGCCGGCCGGGGTGCCGGTGAACAGGTGCGGCAGGATGAGCTCGTGGCAGGCCCCGACCACCATGGTCGCCGCGGCCTCGGCGTCGGCCCGCGCGGCGACCTTGCCCGCCGCCTGCCCCGCCCGCAGATAACGCGTCAGCGCCCCCCGCAAACCGTCCGGCCCCTCGGCGTGCGTCTGGAGGAGGCCGGGACCGCCGCCGAGTTCGGCGAAGCGGGCCAGGACGCCCGGCTGGGCCAGGAGGCCGGCGAAGGCGGGCAGGATCGCCAGGTGCAGCGCTACCCCGTAGTCGACGTACGCCCGCAGACCGGTCTCCAGGTCACCCTCGCCGGAGCCGTCCGGCAGGGCGGGGAGGCCGCGCTCCACCGTCCGGACGTGCGCCAGCAGCGCCCGCGCGATCAGCTCCTCCTTGTCGGCGAAGTGGTTGTACAGCACCCCGTCGGCGACCCCCGCCTCCTTGGCGATGGCCCGCACGGTCAGCCCCGCCGCGCCGTGCCGGGCGATCAGCCGCTCGGCCGTCGCGATGAGGTGCGCGGGCAACGACTCACTGCCGGGGACGGCTGCCGCTTTACGAGGGCTCATGCCCGTACGCCCGATATCAGGTTGGCGTAGCCGCGCAGCCGTACCGCGCCCGCCCGCTCGTACGGGCGCAGGGCCGGCGCGAGGGCGGCCGTGGCGCGCTCGGCGGAGGCGGGATCGGCGAGGGAGAGCCGGTAGCGGATCGGCCCCCACCCGGCGAGGAACGCGGCCGCGTCCTCCGTGTCGCGCCCCCACACCTGGTCGGCCTCCACCGGGGTCACCTCCACATCGGTGAAGCCCGCGGCGGTGAACACCTCCTGGACGCGGGCGGGGTCGGCGAGCGAGGCGGGGGAGGTGCCGTCGGGCGACTCGGGCGGCGGCGGCAGGTGGGCCGCCATGGCGCCGAGCACCGTGACCAGCTCCGGTATGTCGCGCAGGCTGAGGAACGCCACCCGCCCGCCGGGCACCAGTGCGCTCCCGATGTTGCGGAAGGCGGCCACCGGATCGGCGAAGAACATGATGCCGAACCGGCTGACCGCCAGGTCGTAAGCGCCTTCGCCGAAGTCGTGCACCTGGGCGTCGCCCTGGGTGAAGGTCACGTTGCCGACCCCCTCGGCGGCGGCCAGCTCACGGGCCTTGGCGAGCATGGGCGCCGACAGGTCGAGCCCGGTCGCCTCCCGGCCCCGCCGCGCCGCCAGCCTGGTGAGCTGGCCGGCGCCGCACCCGACGTCGAGCACCCGGTCGCCGTCGCGCACGAAGCGCAGGAGGTGCTCGTTGTAGACGCCGTTCATGGCGTCGTAGCGGTCGTGGTGGCCGGCCCAGTGGGCGCCCTCGTAGCCGTTCCACGCCTCGGCCTGGTGAGTGTTGACGATCGTCATACCAACTCCTGGATGAACATGCGTTCATGAACGTGTATTCATGATGTTAGCATGCCCGCATGGCGATCTCCGCACATCCCGTGACAGAACCCGTCGCCCACCACGGCGAGGGCCCCGCGTGGCACCCGCGCTGGGGCGGCCTGCGCTGGGTGGACATGCTGGCCGGCGACCTGCTCGCGCTCGACGCGCAGGGGCGCGTGCGGCGCAGGCACGCCGGATCGCTGGCCGCCGTCATCAGGCCGCGCGCGGGCGGCGGGTTCCTCGTCGCCGCCGAACGCGAGCTGCTGCTCGCCGACGCCGACGACCTCCACGCGCCGCTCCGCTCGCTGGGCGAGGCGTGGCAACGGGTCGCTGACCGTGGTGCTGTCCGGGGTGGGCATCTCCAACGGCCTCGACTTCAGCCCTTCCGGAGACCGCGCGTACTACGCCGACACCCTGACCGGCCGGGTGGACGTCCTCGACTACGGCCGTGAGCACGGGCTCACCGCGCGCCGCCCGTTCGTCACCGTGGACCGGGGCAAACCCGACGGGCTGACCGTCGACGCCGAGGGCGGCGTGTGGGTGGCGCTCTTCGACGGCGGCGCCGTGCACCGCTACGCCCCCGACGGCACCCTCGACGCGGTGGTCGAGCTGCCGGTGCGGAAGGTCACCGCGGTGACGTTCGGCGGCGACGGCCTGGACCGCCTGTTCATCACCACCTCCGCGGTCGGCGTCGACCGCGCGGAGCAGCCCCTCGCGGGCGCCCTGTTCACGGCCGATCCGGGAGTACGGGGCCGTCCCGTCCTGGAGACGGCCCTCTGACCTCCTCCGTCACTCCACGGCGGACAGCGCCTCCAACTGCTCGGTGCGCGTCCGTTCGAGATCGGCGGCCATGGCCAGGGCTCGCGGGTCCGCGCCCGAGTCCCGCTCGCCGCGGGTCACCTTGACCGACTGGTCCAGGTGCGCGCGCACGCTCTCCAGGAACAGCCGGTCGAACGCCTTGCCCCGGGCCCCGCGCAGGGCGTCGAGCCGGGCCGCCGTCACCATGCCGGGCATGTCGTGCCCCTCGTGCGCGTTCACGTCCGGCAGGCCCGCCGCGGCGCGCAGCTCGCGCAGCCGGTCCAGCTCGTCGCGGTGCGCCCCGGCCAGCGACGCCGCCAGTTCCCGCACCTCCGGCGTGGAACCGCGCCGGGCGCCCAGGTCCAGCATCGGGAGCGCGCGCCCGGCCATCGGGATCATGAGCTGCAGCCACGCGGCGTCGGTGCCGTTGAACCCGCTCGCCGACGCCACGGGGGTGGGCGGGGGAGGGTGTCCCGCGCGCTCGCCCGTGCCGCACGAGGTGATCAGGAAGGCGGCGAGCAGGGCCGCGCACGCCGGGGGACACCGCATGGACTCTCCTGACGACGACGGGCGTGAGAGCGCTCTCTCAGCGTAGACGACCAGCGGGGAAGAGCCGGCTCGCGCGGATGGTTGGCATGGACATGGACGAGGTAGACGTGGTGGTGATCGGCGCCGGGCAGGCGGGGCTGTCCAGCGCCTACTTCCTGCGCCGGTTCGGCCACGACCCGCTGGTCCTGGACGCGGACGACGGGCCCGGCGGCGCGTGGCGGCACCGCTCGCCCACGCTCACCATGGACAAGGTCCACGGCGTCTTCGACCTGCCCGGTGTCCGGCGCGACCCGGCCCGCGACGGCGACGACCGGCCCGCCGCATCCGTCGTGCCCGCCTACTACGCCGCCTACGAGCGGGAGCTCGGCCTGGACGTGCGCCGCCCCGCCAAGGTCACCGCCGTCGAGCCGGGCCCCGCCGACCGCCTCCTGATCACCGCCCGCCTCGGCGCCGCCGTGACCGCCGCCACCGATGCGGCGTCGTCCGCTGCCGAGGCGAGCCCGTCCTCCCGCACTGGTGCGGCGTCCGCCGACGGCGACGCGGGCCCATCCTCTAGCACGTCGGTCGATGCCGACGCGGGCTCGTCCTCCCGCGCTGGGTCGACGTCGTCCGGGTCCTCTCGTACGGGGGAGGTCGTCGCAGGGTGGGCCGCGCGGGCTGTGGTCAACGCCACCGGCACGTGGACGCGCCCGTACTGGCCCTACTATCCGGGCGCGGCGGATTTCCGCGGCCGGCAGCTGCACTACGTCTCCTATCGCGGGCCCGCCGAGTTCGCCGGGCTGCGGGTGGTCGTGGTGGGCGGCGGCCACTCGGCCGCGCACGTGCTGGCGGAGCTGGCGGGGGTCGCACGGGAGACGTTCTGGGTGACGCGCCGGCCGCCCGACCTGCGGGGCGACGACTTCGGCGAGCAGGCCAGGCGCGAGGCGGTGGCCCAGGTCGAGGCCCGGGTCCGCGCCGGCCTGCCGCCGCGGAGCGTGGTCAGCGTGACCGGCCTCGGCGCCACCCCCGTCGTCCGGCAGGCGCTGGAGGCGGGCGCGCTGCGCCGGTGGCCGATGTTCGAGCGGATCACCCCCGGCGGCGTGGTCTGGCCCGGCGGACGGTACGAGGAAGCCGACGTGATCGTCTGGGCCACCGGCTTCCGGTCGGCGCTGGACCACCTGGCGCCGCTCCGGCTGAGGGAGCCCGGCGGCGGCATCAAGGTCGACGGTACCCGCGCGGTCCGGGAGCCTCGCCTGCACCTGGTCGGATACGGGCCCTCCGCGAGCACGATCGGCGCCAACCGGGCCGGCCGGGAGGTGGCCCGCGCCGTCGACCGGCTCCTCACCAGAGCCGCCGCCTGAGCACCACATCCGATGCGGATAAATCATGATTGGCCACAGGTGAGCGAAAGATCCCCTACTATTTTGCCTCGATAGTGGGCGCGACCGGCCCGTGCAGTCCAGGCCCGGAAACGCGTCCTGCACCACGTGGCGAAGGAGAAGCGTGGCCGTTGCGTCCTCCGCCGGCAGGCGGCGCGGCCTCCTCCGAGTTCTGGGCACGACGGCCCTCCTGACGGCACTCTGTCCCGGCCTGACCGCGGCGGTCCCCCTGACGGCGCTCGCGGACCCGAAGCCCTCGGTCAAGAAGCTGGAGAAGGAGCTGGCCGCACTCCAGAAGGAGTCCGACAAGCTGATCGAGGACTACTACCACGGCCGCCGGGAGCAGCAGCAGGCGGAGAAGGCCGAGAAGGCCGCCCGTGAGAAGCTGGCCGGATCCCAGGAGGTGTTCGACCGGCACGCCACCGAGCTGCGCGCCATGGCGATCACCCAGTACATGACCGGCGGGTCCGAGAACATGGCGCTGCTCACCGGCGTCGAGGACCGGGGCGGCCTGATCCGCAGGCTGGCGCTCACCCGGCACCTCGCCGACGAGCAGCACGCCAAGCTGTCGGGCTTCGCCCGGGTGCGCGACGGCCACCGGCAGGCCAAGGAGGAGGCGGAGGCCCGCGCCGACGAGCTGGACGCCACCGTGAAGGACCTCGCCGGCCGGCGCGAGAAGGCCGAAGCCACGATCGAGAAGATCCGGGACAAGATCGACCAGCTGCACAAGGCGCCCGGCCGCCGCTCCGACGGCACGTTCCTGCCACAGCTCCCCGACGGGTCCGACAACGTCACCCCGCGCATGCGGCTGGTCAAGTCGCTCATCGAGCGACGCTTCGGGACGGGGCCGGGCATCGGCTGCTACCGGCCCATCCAGGACGGCGGCGAGCACCCCCTGGGCCGCGCCTGCGACTTCATGCTCAGCCGGGGCGGCGCCTTCCCCTCACCGGCCGAGGTCCAGCGCGGCCACGCGATCGCCGAATGGGCCATCAAGAACGCCCGGCGCCTCGGCATCATGTACATCATCTACCGGCAGCGGATCTGGCACGTCAGGACGGGTTCCTGGCGCGTGATGACCGACCGCGGCGGCACCACGGCCAACCACTACGACCACCCGCACATCTCGGTCTACTAGCCGCGCTTTCCTCGCCGTCGAAGCCGGGACGGCCGGGAAAACGCGGTAAGTCAGCGCTTGCAACCACGGATACAGTGCGCTGCAGGCGCGCGGCATCGCACGAGCAAGCGTCCGGCAGGCGGTCGGCCTTATCAAGGTGGTGCACACCCCGACAGCACACGGGGCCCCCGGGAGAAGCCCGGGGAGCACTCATCCCTCAAGGAGAAGTCATGCGCCGCTCGCTTCGCACCGTTCTCACGCTCGCCGCCGCCTCCGCCGCCACCGCCGTGGTCATGGGCGCGCCGGCCGCCGCCTCGACAGACCCGCAGCCCCTGATCATGAACCCGCCGACGCAGAACTGGGGTTCCTACTACTCCAGCAACTTCAAGGCCAAGGCCAAGGGCACCGTCAAGGCCAACTGGAACCCGGCCCACACCCAGAACGACGTCCGGATCAAGGGCAAGCTGTACGACCTGGACTTCCGCACCCTGCAGCAGGGCGGCAAGTGCGCGTTCGTGCAGATCCGGGTCCACCACCTCTACCAGCCGAACTGGAAGTGGGACGAGGCCGGGGCCTACAAGCTGTGCAACGCCGGCCACGTGAAGAACTTCACGTTCTGGAAGCACAACGTGGACAAGGTCCGCATCCGCGTCAGCCAGATCGGCTACTACAGCAACAACCTCACCAAGCGGGGCGCCTGGCACCAGGTCACCATCTGATCAGACGACCGCGACGAAGAAGGCCCGCTCGCCCGAGCGGGCCTTCTTCCATGACCGGGGGTGCCGGTGGCGCGCACCAAGGTGTACGTATACGTCATGTCGGCTCTGCCGGCCCGGCTGTCGCCCGGGGTTACCATCCGATCCGGCCGTCTCCCACCCCCCAACGGAGATATCCATGAAGACCCGCCATCGCGCCAGGGCGTGCGCGCTCCTGCTCGCCCTCCTCGCCGGGCTGCCGCTCGCCGCCCAGCCCGCCCACGCGGCGCCGGCCAAGCCGCCCCCGCTGTCGACCCCGTGGACGAGCCAGGCCCTCGACGGCACGCCCTTACCGGAGTACCCCCGCCCCCAGATGACCCGGCCCGACTGGCTGAACCTCAACGGCGAGTGGCAGCTGAGGCAGTCGGCGACCGACGGCGCGCCGCAGTTCGGCGTCACCCTGCCGGAGCGCGTCAACGTCCCGTTCGCGGTCGAGTCCGCCCTGTCGGGCGTGATGCGCCCCGCCGGCGACGACCGCCACTACCTCTTCTACCGCCGGACGTTCACGGTCCCGCCCGCCTGGCAGGGCCGCCGGGTGCAGCTGCACTTCGGCGCGGTCGACTGGGAGGCGTCGGTCTGGGTCAACGGCCGGGCGATGGGCAGCCACCGGGGCGGATACGACCGCTTCGAGTTCGACATCACCGACGCGCTCAACGGCGGCACGAACGAGCTGATCGTCAAGGTGTACGACCCGACCGACTCCGGCCACAACGGCAGCCACCCGGTCATCGGCAAACAGACCCGCGACCCGTCGGCCATCTTCTACACGCCCGTGTCCGGCATCTGGCAGACCGTGTGGCTGGAGCCGACGCCCACGTCGTCCATCTCCAGCGTCGACACGTATCCCAGCCTGAGCGACGACACGCTCCGGGTGCGCGTGTTCACGCGCGGGAACGTCAGCGGGCACTCCGTGCTCGCCGAAGCCCTGGACGGCGCCACCGTCGTCGGCACCGCCACCGGCGCGTTCACCGAGTTCCGCGTGCCCGTGCCGAACGCCCGCCGATGGACGCCCGACGACCCGTTCCTGTACGACCTGCGGATCTCGCTGCGCGACGGCGCCGGGCGGACCGTCGACCGGACCACGCACTACTTCGGCATGCGCGAGGTCGGCAAGCGGCTCGTCAACGGGGTGCTGCGGCCCACGCTCAACGGCGAGTTCGTCTACCACCTCGGCACGCTCGACCAGGGCTACTGGCCGGACGGCCTCTACACCGCGCCCACGGACGCGGCGCTCGCCTTCGACCTGCGGAAGCACAAGGAGCTCGGCTTCACCATGGTGCGCAAGCACATCAAGGTCGAGCCCCAGCGGTGGTACTACCACGCCGACCGGCTCGGCCTGCTGGTGTGGCAGGACATCCCGTCGATGCAGGCGTCCAACAGGAACATCACCCCCGCGCACGCGCAGCAGTTCGAGACCGAGGCGCGGGAGATCGTCGACGAGCACCGCAACTCACCCGCGGTCGTCGCCTACGTCCCGTTCAACGAGGGCTGGGGCGAGTGGAACCTCGCCGACACCCGCCGCGTCATCCAGAACGTCAAGAACCAGGACCCGACCCGCCTGGTCAACGGGCACAGCGGGTTCAACTGCTGCAACTCGCTGGGCGACCCGGGCAACGGCGACATGGTCGACTGGCACGTGTACACGGGCCCGGACGCTCCCGCGCCCTCCTCCACCCGCGTCTCGATCCTGGGCGAGTTCGGCGGCCTCGGCCTGCGCACGCCGGGTCACGAGTACAGCCCGCACGGCGGCTTCTTCGCCTACGAGCACCTGACCAGCGGCGCGCAGCTCGGCGACCGCTACACCGGCATGGTCCGCGACCTGCGGGAGCTGGTCACCAAGAAGGGCCTGAGCGGGTCCGTCTACACCGAGATCACCGACCTGGAAGGCGAGTACAACGGCCTGATGACCTACGACCGCCGGGTCCAGAAGGTCGACACGAACCAGGTGCGCGCCGCCCACCGGCACCTCCTGGCCGCCGCCGCGAACGAGAACGCGACGCCGCGGCTGACGGCCGGCCACGTGCGCTCGTTCCGCGTGACGACCCCCGGCCACACCGGCCGCTACCTGCGGCACGCCGACTCCGTCGCGCGCACCGACGTGATCACCACGACGAGCCCCGACCTCGCCCGCAGGGACGCGTCGTTCCGCGCCGTGCCCGGCCTGGCCGACGCCCGCTGCCACTCGTTCGAGTCGGTCAACCTCCCCGGCCGCTACCTGCGGCACGCGAACTCCGTGGTGCGGCTCGACGCGAGCACCGGTGGGTCGTTCGCCGCGGACGCCACCTGGTGCGCGCGCCCCGGCCGGACCGGCACGGGCGCCTCGTTCGAATCGCTGAACTTCCCCGGGGCGTTCCTGCGGCACCACTCGGACAACGTCTACCTGGCCAGGCCGAGCGGCCCCAACCCCTTCGACGGCGGCGCCGCCTTCGACGCCGACGCCACCTGGGACGTCAGCGCCCCCGCCCTGTGGCGCAGCTCCGCCGACCTCCCCGTGGACGCGCGCCGGTCGCTGCAGGTGCGGACCTGGGGCTTCACCGACCGCTACCTGCGGCACGCCGACAGCCTGGCGTCCACCGCGGTGGTCAACTCCGGCAGCGGCGCGCTGCTGAAGAACGACGCCACGTGGACCATCCGCCGCGGGCTCGCCGACTCCAGCTGCTACGCCTTCGAGTCGGTCAACTACCCGGGACGGTTCCTCCGCCACGCGAACTCGCGCGTGCGCATGGACGCGAACGACGGAAGCGCGCTGTTCGCCCAGGACGCGACCTGGTGCGCCCGGCCCGGCCTGCAGGGCGACGGCGTGACCCTCGAATCGATCAACTATCCGGGTTCGTACCTGCGGCACTACCAAGCGGAGGTGTGGTCGGCGAACGGCACGGGCACCGCGTGGAACCGCCCGCAGACGCTGACGGCCGACAGCACGTGGCAGCTGGCCGCGCCGTGGGCCCCGTGAACGGCCTAGCGAACCCGGCCTCTGGCCTTGAGCCGCGTGCCGGGCAGCGCGGGAGCGGGCAGCGGCGCGCCGTCGTAGCCGCGCACCGTGCCGAACCCGTCGCCCTCCATCCACTCCTTGCGGAAGGCGGTGATCTCGTCGTGGCTCCGGCCGACGAAGTTCCACCACATGACGATCTCCTCGGCGAACGGCTCGCCGCCGACGAGCAGCACCCGCCCGGCGCCGCTCAGCCGCACGACCTCGCGGCCCGGCGGCACGTACAGCAGCGGCCCCGGCGGCAGCGCGGCGACCTCGCCGTCGAGCAGCAGCAGCCCGTGCTCGTACGCGGGATCGAGCGGCACCTCGGCGTCACCGTCGACCGCGATCTCCGCCCCCACGAGCGGGCTGTACGCGGTCGCCGGCGAGCGGACCCCGCCCAGCGCGCCCATGAACACGGTGGCCGCGTAGCCGGGCCCTGACAGCACGGGCAGCACGGCGTGGTGCTCGAAGGCGGGCGCGACCTCCCGGTGCCCGCCGGGCAGCGCCACCCACAGCTGCACCCCGTGCAGCGTGCCCAGCCGCGACTCCTCGGAGTGGGAGATGCCGCGCCCGGCCGTCATGAGGTTGAGACTGCCGGGCCGGATCTCCTGGAGGCTGCCCAGGCTGTCGCGGTGCAGCACCTCGCCGGCCACCAGCCAGCTCACGGTCTGCAGGCCGGTGTGCGGGTGCGGCGCGACCCGCATCTCCGCCTGCTCCGGGCCGTAGGCGTCGACGAAGCACCAGGCGCCGATCATGCGCCGGTGCACGTGGGGGAGTGTCCGCGTCACGGTCATGGCACGCGGGCCGCCGAGCGGCACCGCGCGCCCTTCCAGCGTCTCGCCGCCCGCGCCGCCGCCGGGGCCGCAGAGGATCTCGGAGGGGTCCGGTTCCAGGTTGCTCACCCCCCGACTGTACGGGCCGGGCCCAGCATCTCCCACCAGGTGTCGACGGCGGGGAGGTCGGCGGTGTCGACGGCCTCACCGGGCCTGGGCACCACGAACGGCACGTCGCGTGCCTTGGCCTCGTGCCAGAGCCGGTCGACCGGCTCGGCCCACGGGTGCGGCGCCAGCGTGAACGTCGCCCAGTGCACCGGCAGCATCAGCCTCCCGCCGAGGTCGACGGTGGCCGTCACCGCCTCCTCAGGGGTCATGTGGATGTCCGGCCAGGACGGGCTGTAGGCGCCGATCGGCATGATCGTCAGGTCGAACGGCCCGTGGGCGGCGCCGATGCCCCGGTAGCCCTGGAAGTATCCGGAGTCGCCCGCGTAGAAGACCCGCCTGGCGGCCCCGGCCACCACCCACGACCCCCACAGCGTGTCGTTGCGGGTGAACGACCGGCCGGAGAAGTGGCGGGCGGCGGTGGCCGTGAACCGCAGCCCGGCGACCTCCGCCTCCTCGTCCCAGTCGAGCTCGATGATCCGGTACGCCGGCACGCCCCAGAGCTCCAGGTGGGCGCCGATGCCCAGCGGCACCAGGAACGGCGCCTTCTGGGTGTGGGTGAGCGCGCGCACCGTGGCCATGTCGAGATGGTCGTAGTGGTCGTGCGAGATCACCACGGCGTCCACCTGGGGCAGCCCGCCGATCGGCACCGGCACCGGATGATGCCGCTTCGGCCCGACCAGCTGCGACGGAGACGGCCGCCGGCTCCACACCGGGTCGAGCAGCACCCGCCTGCCCTCGATCTCCACCAGCGTCGAGGCGTGCCCGTACCAGGTCGCGCGCAGCCCGCCGGCAGCGGGCTCACCGGACGGCGGCGCCAGCACCGGGACGGGGCCAGGCGGCCGGCGCAGCTCCTTGTTCCTGAGCAGCCCGGCGATCGCGCCGACCGGCGGCGCGGTCATCAACGTGACCGGTTCCGGCATCCGGTTGAAGAAGACACCGTCACGGAACTGCGGCGAGCGCCGCATCCGGCCCGCTCGGACCGGCCCGGAGCCCAGGGGCCGCAGCCCCAGCTCCGCGGGCACCCGGCGCAGCGCCCAGCCCGCGGCCGCCAGGACCGCGCCACCCGCCAGCACGCGCCGTGCCGTCCGGAAACCCGCCATGCTCACACCCCCTGGAAAACGTCCTCCCGCGTCAACCCGGCGGGAGAGCCCCGATGTTCCCTATCGGTACGATAGATCGCGGAAGATCGGAGCGCGCCGACCGCACCGCTGCCGTGCTCTCCACGTCAACGCTCCTCGCGGCCACGCTCCGGGTGCGGCCACGGGTTCGGGCGGCAACCGTGCAACGACTTCGACTGCTGCGCCATCACCGGCGCGAGCCGGCCGCGTCTCGGGCATCTGGCGTGGCGGTGGCCGAGCGCGTGCCCCACCTCGTGGTTGATCAGATAGCGGCGGTAGGCGGCCAGGTCGCCGCCGTACTGCGGGACGCCCTCGGCCCAGCGGCGCGCGTTGATGACCGAGCGGGAGCCGTTCCAGCAGGACAGGTCGCCGCTGGTGCGCAGCGGCACGCACTCGCGGTCGGTGAGCCGCGGGCTGGACAGCGCGACCCGCAACCGCACCGGCGGCCCGTCCACCCGCCGGAACCGGCCCCAGCCGCGCGGGTCGTTGAGCGTCCGGTGCACCTCCGCCGCGAACGCCCGCGTCCCGAACGGCAGCCCCCGCTCGACCTCCACCAGGTAGCGGATCACCTTCCCACGCCCCCGCCTCGCCATCGCGCCGCCCGGGACCACCTCGTACCTCCCCGACGCCCGCCGCGGCACCTCGGGCTCCGCACGCGGCGGCGCGCTCGGCGGCGGCGCGCTCGTCCCCGGAGGAGACGGCGGAGGCTTCGACGGGACCGACACGGCACACCCCGCCACCACGACGAGCAGCACCACCAACGCGCGCAACGACGCCTCCCCACGACCACACGCGGGGGATGTCACAGATCGTACCCACGACGTCACCCCCCTTACCGGCGACCGACAGCCATCAGGGAACCCGGCTGCGCCGGCACCGGTGAAGACGGAGACCAGCGACCCTGCAGCCTTGTCAGAGGGCCCAGGTCAGCGGCCCGACTGTCCTGTCAGAGGACCGAGGCGACGACGCGGCTGGGCTGGTGGTCGGAGGTCAGGGGAGTCGGGGGTGGTATGGGCGGAGGTTGAGGGGTGGTTCCTCGCCCAGTGCCAGTCCGGCCGCTACCCGTCCGGTGAAGGGGCCCGCTGTCAGGCCGTACGCGCCCAGGCCTGTAGCCACGATCACCCGGTCGTTCACCGGTCCGATGAGCGGCGGGCCCGGTGCGTGCACCGGCCGTAACCCCACCCTGGTCTCCGTCACCGTCGCCTCGGAGAGGCCGGGCGCCACCCGGAGGCCCGCACGCAGCACCTCGTCCAGGCCGCCCATGGTGACCCGCGGCGCGAACCCCGCGTCCTCGATCGTCGCCCCCACCACCACCCGCGAGCCCGGGAACCCCAGCAGGTACGGCCCGACGTGGGGCAGCACGATCGGCCACCGCGAGGTGTCCACGCCCTCCAGCGTCACGTGCACGATCTGCCCCCGGCGCGGGAACACCGGCAGCTCCACCCCGAGCCCCCGGCACACCTCCCCGCTCCACGCCCCGGCGGCCACGATCACCACGTCGGCCTCGACCAGCGTCCTCTCACCGCCCGCCCCCGGCTCGTCCCCGTACGGTGATCGGGGTTCGGGTGGGGTGCCCGCCGTAAGCGTGGCCTCCGGCTCGTCCCCGTACGGTGAGCCGGGTTCGTGCGGGGCGCCTGCGGCGGCGTCGCGGACGGCCCCGTACGGAGACGCCTCGGACGCCGGATGCGTTCCGTGGGCGGAAGGCGGGCCTTGGGGGGAACCCGGGGTGGCCTGACGCCAGGATTCCCGGTCGCCCGCAGCCCCGGGCAACCCCGTGACGCGTCCGCGGGAGTCCGCCTCACGGACCTCGCGCACCAGCACCCCGCCGTCCGAGGTGAGCGTGGCCGTGCCCGTACGCAGCTCCGCCCCCTGACGGAGGGCCGCGCGCAGGAGGGCGTCCCGCACCGCCCGCCCGTCCACGCGCGCCGCGCCCGGCACCAGGAGCGCGCTCAGGTCCTCCGACAGGGGAGGGAACAGGACGGACGGCGCCGCCACGTCCACCACGTCCCCCATCTCCGGCGCCTCCGCGTGCCGCCGGGCCAGCAGGGCGCGCACCGGCTCCAGGTCGGAGGGCTCGCCGGCGACCAGTAGCGCGCCCACCCGCGCGTACCCCAGGGACTCGCCGAGTGACGACACCAGCCCCGGGTAGTGGCGGGCGCCCTCGCGGGTCAGCCGGTACCAGTCCTCGTCGTCCGGATGGTCCACCCACGGGCACACGATCCCGGCCCCCGCCTGGGTGGCCTGCCCCGGGTACGCCCCGTCCACCACCGTCACCGGCACGCCGCGCCCGCTCAGCCGGTGAGCCGCGGCGGCCCCGACGATGCCACTCCCGATGACCACGACACGCATGCCCCCATGATCCCATCCGGGTTAACGTCGGAGGATGACAGTCGTACTCATCGGCACCCTCGACACCAAGGGCGAGGAATACGGATGGCTGCGCGACCGGCTGACCGAGCTGGGCCAGGAAGTCGTGGTGGTCGACGCGGGCACCGGAGACCCGGGCGTGCCGTACCCCGTCGACCACCCGAACGACCGGGTCGCGGCCGCCGCCGGCGCCGACCTGGAAGCCCTGCGCGCGGCCGGCGACCGGGGGGCGACGGTCACCGCGATGGGCGAGGGCGCGGCGGCGGTGCTGGGGGAGCTGCACGCGGCGGGGCGGGTCTCCGCCGTCCTGGCCGTGGGCGGCAGCGGCGGGTCGTCGATCGCCGCGAGGGCCGTCCGCGACCTGCCGATCGGCCTGCCCAAGCTGATCGTCTCCACCATGGCGTCCGGCGACGTGTCCCCGTACGTGGGAGCGAAGGACGTCACGCTCATGTACAGCGTCGTCGACATCGCGGGCGTCAACCGGCTGTCCCGGGCGATCCTCGGCAACGCCGCCGCCGCGGCCGCCGGGATGGCCGCCGCCTACCGGGAGCAGCGGGCCGCCGAGGGCGACCGGCCGCTCGTCGGGGCCACCATGTTCGGGGTGACCACGCCCGCCGTCGACGCCGCCCGCGAGCGGCTGCGCGAGCTCGGGTACGAGGTGCTGGTGTTCCACGCCACCGGGGCCGGCGGCCGGGCCATGGAAGGGCTCGCCGCGAGCGGCATGCTCGCCGGGGTGCTCGACCTGACCACCACCGAGCTGGCCGACGACCTGGTGGGAGGTGTGCTGTCGGCCGGGCCCGACCGGCTGACCGCCGCCGGACGGCACGGCGTGCCGCAGGTGGTCGCGCCCGGAGCCCTCGACATGGTCAACTTCGGGCCGCGCGACACCGTCCCCGAGCGGTTCGGCCGCCGCAACCTGTACGTGCACAACCCCACGGTGACCCTCATGCGCACCACCCCGGAGGAGATGGCCGAGCTGGGCCGCAGGGTGGCGGCCAAGCTGGCCGGGGCGAGCGGGCCGGCCGAGCTGTTCGTGCCGCTCAAGGGGGTGTCCGCGCTCGACGCCGAGGGCATGCCCTTCCACGACCCGGAGGCGGACGGGGCCTGCTTCGCCGCCCTGGCGTCCTTCCCCTCGACCGTGCGGCTCGACCTGCACATCAACGACCCGGAGTTCGGGCGGGCGATGGCCGACCGGCTCCACGAGATGATCGGAGGCAAGCGGTGAACCGGCAGACAGTGCTCGAACGGCTCCACGCGACCGTCGCGGAGGGCAGGCCGGTGATCGGCGCGGGCGCGGGCACCGGGCTGTCCGCCAAGTGCGCGGAGTCCGGCGGCGTCGACCTGATCATCATCTACAACTCCGGCCGCTACCGGATGGCCGGGCGCGGCTCGCTCGCCGGGCTGCTCCCGTACGGCGACGCCAACCAGATCGTGGTCGAGATGGCCGCCGAGGTGCTGTCCGTGGTGAAGGACACCCCGGTGCTGGCCGGGGTCTGCGGCACCGACCCGTTCCGGGTCATGCCGCGCTTCCTCGACCAGCTCAAGGCCATGGGGTTCGCCGGCGTGCAGAACTTCCCGACGGTCGGTCTGTACGACGGCGTGTTCCGGCAGAACCTGGAGGAGACCGGCATGGGGTACGACCTCGAGGTCGAGATGGTCAGGCTGGCGCGCGAGCGGGAGCTGGTGACGGCGCCGTACGTGTTCGACGAGGACCAGGCGCGGGCCATGACCGAGGCCGGGGCCGACGTGCTCGTGCCGCATGTCGGGCTGACCACCAAGGGCAGCATCGGCGCCGGCACCTCGCTCACCCTCGACGAGGCCGTGACCCGCGTGCAGGCGATGCGCGACGCGGCCGTCGCCGTCCGGCCCGACGTCCTCGTCCTGTGTCACGGCGGGCCGATCGCCGAGCCGCAGGACGCCCAGCACGTGCTCGCGCGCACCAAGGGCGTGGCCGGTTTCTTCGGCGCGTCCTCCGTCGAGCGCCTGCCCACCGAGCGGGCCATCACCGAGCAGGTCGCCGCCTTCAAGAACCTGGAGATCTGATGCTCATCAATCCCGACGCGGTCCCGACGATGACGTTCGGCTGGGGCTCGATCAAGTGGTTCGTCACTCCGTCGGCGATCGCCGGCGCGGGCAGCACCCTGGGCGAGGTCATCGTCAACCCCGGCATGGGCCACGCCCGCCACAACCACCCGGACGCCGAGGAGGTCCTGTACGTGATCTCCGGCGAGGCCCGGCAGATGGTGGGCGACGGCGAGGAGTTCCCGATCCGCGAGGGCGACGCCGTGCACATCCCGGCGGGCGTCTACCATTCGACGTTCAACACCACCTGGCGCCCGCTCCGCCTGATCGTCACCTACACGCCGGGCGGCGAGGAGAAGGCCCTGGAAGCCGCCCCCGACTTCCACCTCCACCAGGCGGGGGACATCCCCGCCTGGCGCCCCGCCTGACCGCCGCGGGACTCACCGCGGGACTCACCGTCCCGCGGCCCACCCGTACGTCCTCATCAGCAGCGCGGCCAGCCGCGTGAACCGGTCGGCGTCGAGCACCGCGCCCTCGCGCCGGATGTCGTCCTCGTCCAGCTCGAACACCCGGTCCAGCCGGACGTACGAGGTCTTGCCGTCGCGGCCCCAGGCGCCCAGCTCGTACCAGTCGGGCCCGTCGTCGCCCCGGCTGGACAGCATCATGCCCAGCAGCCTGCGCCCGCTCCGGCCCACCACGAGCAGCGGCCGGTCCTTGCCCCGCGACGGGTCCTCCTCGTACGGCACCCAGGCCCACACGATCTCGCCAGGATCGGCGAGCCCGTCGAGGTCGGGCGAGTAGGCCAGCGTGGCGGCCTCCCGCAGGGACCGCACCTCCCGCACGGCGCCCCTGACGGGCCGCGGGTCCTCTCCAATATCACGCACCCGCGGATTCTACGGGCCGCCCCGCCCGCCCAGCACCCGCGGTCACACCGGATCGTCAGCGGCGCGCTCTCGCCAGCCGGGTGACGGCGGCGAAGCGGGCCAGCTCATCGGGGGCGGGGTCCTCGGTGAGCAGGCCCAGCGCCACGAGCCTGAACGCCAGCGCGCGGGCGAGCCAGCGCGGCGCGTCCTCGCCGATGGCGTCCACCAGGTCCGGTTCGGCGTCGTGGTAGAGGAGGGCGTCCGCGACGACGATCGCGTCCGCGTAAGGGGCGGGCCGCCAGTAGGGGGAGAAGTCGATCACCGCGGGCGGGCTGCCCCGGTGGAAGAGCACGTTGCCCGTCAGGTCGCCGTGCACGAGCTGGGCGGGCGCGGCGACCGGCGCGAGCAGCCCGAGGAGTTCGGCCAGCATCGGCCCGGCGTCCCCCCGGAGCGCGACGTCCTCCTCCTGCCACGCCACCCGGTCCGCGACGGCCCACGGGTGCACGCGCCGGTCCAGCAGGCCGGGGCGCGGCACGTCCCGCAACGCCTCGTGGAAGGCCCGGCCGACCGCCAGCAGCGACGCCCACCTCCTGGTTCCCGTCCGGCCGGGGAGGAGCTCGGACGCCGTCCACCCGCCGACCACGTACGTGCCGGTACCGGCCCTGATCGGCCGGGGGACGCGGAAGGACACCGACGGCGGCAGGCGCTCGAACAACCCGGCGCTCCACTCGGCCTCCTCGCGGCCGTCGACCGGCTTCAGCACCGCGCCGCCGACCCGTACGGCGCGGCCCTCACCACCGGGCAGCGGTTCCGGGACGCCGGAAAGGCCGAATGCGGCGAGCACGCCCGCGGGCGGTAGGACCGTCATATCTCCGATCTTCGCCGCCCCGCGAGGATGTTCAAGAGCCGGGGCGCCCGAGCCGCACGACCTGGCCGGGCGGCTCTCCTCTAGAATCTCATTCTGTGACGTCCCCGTTCTTCACCTCGCAAGGCGCCGAGTTCGTCCCGGCCGCCCACGCGCACAGCCCCTGGTCCCCGGGCATGCTGCACGGCCGCCTGCTCGGCGGGCTGGCGGCCCGCGCCATCGAGTCCCGCTACGCCGACCCCGACCTGCACGTCGCCCGGCTCACCGTCGACCTGTTCCGCAACAGCCCGATGCTGCCGGTCACGGTCGAGACCGCGCTCGTCAGGGACGGGCGGCGGATCCGGGTGGCCGACGCGACGATCCGCACCGAGCAGGGAGTGATCGGCCGCGTGAGCGCCGTCCTGCTGCGCACCAGCGAGCAGCCGGAGAACCAGCCGGTGCTCACCGACCCGTGGGACGAGACCCCGCCCGACGGCCCCCCGGAGCCCTCGACGGGCTGGGAGCCGCCGTTCGAGATGTGGTGGGTGCCCGGCCAACGGCGGTTGTGGATGCGCGAGGACCGCCCGCTCGTCGACGACGAGAAGCTCACCCCGATCGTGCGCACGGCCCTCGCCGGCGACTTCGCCAGCCCGCTCACCTCCATGGCCGAGGGCGGCGTCGCCTTCATCAACGCCGACTACACGCTCACCCTCGCCCGGATGCCCGGGAGCGAGCTGATCGGCATGGAGGCCACCGGCCGGGTCGCCGCCGCCGGCGTCGCCACCGGCCAGGTCACCCTGCACGACACCACCGGCCCGTTCGGGTTCTGCGTGGTCACCGCCCTGGCCAACCCGGTGCCGCTGCGCGGCTGATCAGGCGGGCCGCTCCGCGCGGTCGCCGGACCAGTCGGTGTGGAAGGCGCCCTCCCGGTCGACGCGCAGGTACGTGTGCGCGCCGAAATAGTCGCGCAGCCCCTGCACCAGCGCGGCCGGGAGCCGGTCGCGGCGCAGCCCGTCGTAGTAGGCCAGCGCCGAGGAGAAACCGGGCGTCGGCACGCCGATCTGGACCGCCGTGGTGACCACCCGCCGCCACGACTCCTGCGCCACGCCCAGCGCGGCCGCGAACGTCGGGTCGGCCAGCAGCGTCGGCAGGGTCCGGTCGGCGTCGTAGGCGGCGCGGATCCGGTCCAGGAACTTGGCCCGGATGATGCAGCCGCCGCGCCAGATCGTCGCCATCGCGCCCAGGTCCAGGTCCCAGCCGTACTCCTTGGACGCGGCCGCCATCTGGTCGAAGCCCTGCGCGTACGCGACGATCTTGGACGCGTACAGAGCCTGGCGCACGTCCTCGATCAGCTCCTTGGCGCCCACCCCGGACACCGACGGGCCCGCCAGCTCCCTGGCCGCCGCCCGCTGCTCGGGATGGCCCGACAGCGCCCGCGCGAACACCGCCTCGGCGATGCCCGTCACCGGCACGCCCAGCTCCAGCGCGCTCTGCACGGTCCACCGGCCGGTGCCCTTCTGCTCGGCCCGGTCGACCACGACGTCCACGAACGGCTTCCCGGTCTCCGCGTCCACCTGGTCGAGCACCTCGGCGGTGATCTCGATCAGGTACGAGTCCAGCTCGCCCCGGTTCCACTCGCGGAACACCTCCGCCAGCTCGGCCGGGGTGGCGCCGAGCGCCTGGCGCAGCAGGTCGTAGGACTCGGCGATCAGCTGCATGTCCGAGTACTCGATGCCGTTGTGGACCATCTTCACGAAGTGGCCGGCGCCGTCGGGGCCCACGTGCACCGCGCACGGCACCCCGTCGACCTGGGCCGCGATGTCCTGAAGGATCGGGCCGAGCGCCTCCCACGACTCCTTCGACCCGCCCGGCATGATGCTCGGGCCGTTCAGCGCGCCCTCCTCGCCCCCGGAGATGCCGGTGCCGACGAAGTGGATGCCCTTGGCGCGCAGCGCGGCCTCCCGCCGCCGGGTGTCCTCGAAGTGCGCGTTGCCGCCGTCGACGATCATGTCGCCCGGCTCCATCAGCTCCGCGAGCGCGTCGATCACGGCGTCGGTGCCCGCGCCGGCCTTCACCATGATGATCGCCCGCCGCGGCCGCTTCAGCGACGCCACGAAGTCGGCCAGCTCCTCCGACGGCACGAACGTGCCCTCGCCGCCGAACTCCCGCACCAGCGCGTGCGTGCGCGACGCCGACCGGTTGTGCACCGCCACCGCGTAGCCGTGCCTGGCCAGGTTGCGGGCCAGGTTGCGGCCCATGACGGCCAGGCCGGTGACGCCGATGTCTGCCAAGTCCATGTGAAAGCTCCTCTATGGGTGGTACGCAGGCTCCAGCCCACAGGTTCGGGCCGGTATTCCCGCTAGTAGTCGCCGTGCCGGACGCCCAGCTCGTCCAGCCGGTCGAGCATGTCGGCCGGGTCGGCGTACACCCGGAACGCCCCCGTACGCTCAAGCTCGTCCCTGCCGTAGCCGCCGGACAGCAACCCGATCCCCAGCGAGCCGGCGCGGCGCGCGGCGAGCAGGTCCCAGATGCTGTCGCCCACCACCATGGCATGCGCCGGATCGGCCCGCAGCAGCGCGGCTCCGGCCAGGAACAGGTCGGGGTCCGGCTTGGCCCGGCGCACCAGGTCGCGCGTCACCAGCGGCGCGTCATCCGGCAGCCCCAGCATGCCCAGCGCCAGCCGGGCCGTGCGGGCGTACCCGCTGGTCGCGATCGCCCACGGCACGCCCCGCGACGACAGCTCCGCCAGCAGCTCCGGCGCGCCCGGCAGCGGCCGCACCGACTCGACCTGCTGCTCGTACGCGTCGGCGTGCGTCGTCTGCAACTCGTCGATCTGCGCCTGGGTGAGCTTCAGCCCGGTCTCGCGCAGCAGCGCGTTCACGAACAGGCCGCCGCTCATGCCGATGCGCCGGTGGATGCGCCACACCGCGAGGTCGATGCCCATCCCCGACAGGGCCTGCCGCCAGGCGATGACGTGCTGGTAGACGCTGTCGATGAGGGTGCCGTCGAGGTCGAAGAGAAACGCCGGAGCGGGCGCCTCGGGGAAGTCGTGCATACCCCCATGACACCATGGGGCCATGAGGATCATCATCGCGGGCGGACACGGGCAGATCGCGTTGCGGCTGGCCAGGCTGCTCGGCTCCGCCGCCGTCGGCCTGGTCCGCAACCCCGCGCACGTCCCCGACGTCGAGGCCACCGGCGCCCGGGCGGTGGTGTGCGACCTGGAGAAGGCGAGCCCCGACGAGGTCGCCGGGATCGTGCGCGGCGCCGACGCGATCGTGTTCGCCGCCGGCGCCGGCCCCGGCAGCGGCGCCGCCCGCAAGGACACCGTCGACCGGGGGGCGTCCGTGCTCATGGCCGACGCCGCCGAGCGGGCCGGCGTGCGCACGTTCGTCCAGATCTCCTCCATGGGCGCGGGCCGGCCGCCCGCGGCCGGCACCGACGAGGTGTGGGCCGCCTACATCACGGCCAAGACCGAGGCCGAGGACGACCTGCGCCGCCGCGACCTCGACTGGACCATCGTGCGCCCCGGCCGCCTCACCGACGAGCCCGGCACCGGCCGGGTCCGGCTCGAACCGGAGGTGCCGCCCGGCTCGGTGCCCCGCGACGACGTGGCCGCCGTCGTCGCCGCCCTGCTGACCGCTCCCGGCCGGCGCACGCTCGAACTCGTCTCCGGCGACACGCCCATCCCCGAAGCCGTCGCCTCAAGGTGAACGGTCAGCGGCCGTCCAGGGCCGCGCGGGCCAGTTCCCTGCACTCCTCCAGCGTGTGACGGGCCAGGGCGTCGCGGACGGCGGGGACGCAGACGGGCGCCATCGAGAGGCTCGTCACGCCGAGACCGGCCAGGATGGGGGCGAGCCTCGCGTCGCCGGCCGCCTCGCCGCAGACGCCCACCGGTTTGCCGGCCGCGCGGCCCGCCTCGGCGCAGAGCTCGACCAGGCGCAGCAGGGCCGGCTGGGCCGGGTCCAGCAGGTCGGCCAGCGCGGGATGCTGCCGGTCGGCGGCGTAGGTGTACTGGCTCAGGTCGTTGGTGCCGATGCTCAGGAAATCCACCTCGCGCAGCAGACGGTCGGCCAGGAGGGCCGCGGCCGGGACCTCCACCATCGCGCCCACCCGGGCGATGCCGCGGGCGCGGGCGCGGCGCGCGAAGGCGGCGGCCTCACCGGGGGTGCTGACCATCGGGGCCATCACCCACGCCTCGGCCCCGGTGCGGCGGGCCGCCTCGGCGATCGCGTCCAGCTGGGTGTCCAGGACGTCCGGCAGCACCCGGTCCACGCGCAGACCGCGGACGCCCAGCGCCGGGTTCGGCTCCTCGGGCAGCCCGAGGAACGGCAGCGGCTTGTCGGTGCCGGCGTCGAGGGTGCGCACCACGACGTACGGGACGGCGGTGAAGACGTCGGCGTAGGCCGTGACCTGCTCCTCGTACGTGGGCGCCTGCTTGCGGTCCAGGAACAGGAACTCGGTGCGGAACAGGCCGACGCCCTCCCCGTCCGGACGCAGGTCGGCGGCCGAGCCGATGTTGAGCAGCAGCTTGACCGGATGGCCGTCGGCGGTCCTGCCGGGGCCGCTGGTGGCCGCGAGCCGGGCCCGCTCGGCGCTGTCCTGCTCGCGGACGCGTGCCGCGTCCTCCTCCGTGACGCCCGTGACGATCTCGCCGGTGGCGCCGTCCACCGAGATGTACGTGCCGTCCACCAGGTGCGCGGCGCCCGCGCACGCCACCACGGCGGGCAGCCCGCGGCCGCGGGCCAGGATCGCCGTGTGGCTGGTCGGGCCGCCCTTCACCGTCACCAGCGCCAGCACGTCCGGGCCCAGCCCGGCGGTGTCGGCGGGGGAGAGGTCCTCGGCGACCAGCACGAACGGGTGCCCCGGTGACGGCACGCCCGGCATCGGCACGCCGAGGGCGGCGGCCACCGCGCGGTGCTTGAGGTCGTCCAGGTCGGCGGCCCGCTCGGCGAGGTAGCCGCCCAGCGCGGCGAGCGCCTCGCGGTGACGGGCGAAGGCCGCCTCCAGGGCGTGCGGGGCGTCCAGTCCGTCGCGCACCCCCTGCTCGGCCTCCTCCTTGAGCATGGGGTCGTCGGCCATCATGGCCAGCGCGTCGAGGATCTCCGCGGCGCCGCGGTCACCGCCCGCCACGGCGGCGGAGCGCCGGCGCAGGTCCTCGGCGACCGCCTCCAGCGCCTCGCCGACGACGGCGAGCTCGGCGCCGATGTCGGTCACGGGGTTCGGGGCGGGCAGCGCCGGGGGCCCGGCCATGCGCAGGCACGGACCCGCCGTCCGCCCCGGGCTGACCCCCAGCCCGGCCAGCGAGGCCGGGCCGGAGGGCGGGAGGTCAGGCATCCAGGGCCTCTTCCGCGTCCAGATCACGGGACAGAAGGGTCACCAGGGCGTCGAGGGCCTCGTCGGCGCCGGGGGCGTCCGACTCCAGGGTCACCTCGGTGCCGTGGACGGCGCCCAGCGACAGCACGCCCAGCATGCTGTGGGCAGGGACCGACTTCTCCCCGACCCGGATGCGCACGGGCACCCCCAGCCGCGCCGCCTCCTGGACGAACAGTTTGGCGGGCCGGGCGTGCAGCCCGCTGGCCGACGCGACGGCCACGGTCCTCTCGGGCATGGGTGCCTCCTCACGGTTCGATGGTGACCTTGATGGCCGCGCCCTGGCTGACCAGGCCGATCCCGTCCAGCACCCGCGACAGCGGGAGCCGGTGGGTGACCAGGTCGGCGACCGGCACGGCGCCCTCGGCGATCAGGCGGAGGGCCTCGGCGTTGTGGCCGGGGCTGGAGCCGTTGGCGCCGACGATGGTCAGCTCCCGGTAGTGCACCAGGTTCGAGTCCAGCCGGATGAACGGGTCGTCCTTCGGCAGGCCGCCGAAGAAGCTGATGCGTCCCTGGCGGGCGGTCATCAGCACGGCCTGCTCCTGGGCGGCGCCGGCCGCGGCCGCGGTGATGACCACGTCCGCGCCCCGGCCGCCGGTCAGCTTGAGCACCTGCTCCACCGGGTCGGCGTCGATCGCGGCGTCGGGGCGTACCAGCTCGGCCGCCATCGCGAGCCGGTCGGTGTTCACGTCCACGAGGAACACCCGGGCGGCGCCGCGCGCCCGCGCCAGCCGCACGTGCAGGCAGCCGATCGGGCCCGCTCCCATCACCACCACATCGTCACCCGTACCCACCCGGGCCAGGGCCTGCCCGTTGAGCACGCACGCCAGCGGCTCGGCCACCGACGCCTCGGCGAACCCGACGCCGGACGGGATCGCGTTCACCCCGTTCACGGCCAGCACCTTGGCGGGGATGATCATGTACTCGGCGAAGCCGCCGTCGTAGTGGTAGCCCATCGACTCCTGGTTCGGGCACACGGTCATGCGGCCGTGCGCGCAGTCGGGGCAGGCGCCGCACGGGATGGCGGCGATCACCTGCACCCGCTCGCCGGTGTCCACCACCTCGCCGGCGATCTCGTGGCCCATCACCCGGGGCGGCCGGATGTGGTGGTGGCCGAATTTGTAGATCTTCGCGTCGGTGCCGCACGTCGAGCAGTTGCGCACCCGGATCTTCAGCTCGCCGGGGCCGGCGACCGGCTCCGGCGCGTCCTCGATCCGGATGTCGCCCGGCGCGTGGAATCTGGCGACCTTCACGTCAACTCCTCTATCACCTGGTGTGCTTCCGTCGCCTCGCGCAGCGTCCGCGCCCGGTCCGGGTCGAGGAGGATCTCGGCGAGCGCGGCCAGCAGCGGCACGTGGCCGTCGTCCTTGGCCGCGATCCCGACGCAGACCGTGACGGGCTCGCCGTCCCAGTCGACGCCGCCGGGGAACCGCACGACGCAGATCGCGTCGCGCCTGACGTCCTCCTTGGCGGCCGCGGTGCCGTGCGGGATGGCCACGCCCTCCCCGACGTACGTGGAGATCGAGCGCTCGCGCTCCAGCATCGCGTCGATGTACGGCTCCGCGACCGCGCCGATGTCGACCAGGACCCGCCCGCAGCGCCGGATGGCCTCCTCGCGGTCGGCCGCGCTCTCGTGCAGCAGCACCGCGCGCGGGTCGAGCAGGTCCTCACGCATCGACGGTGCCGCCGCTCTTGATCGTGGCGACGAGCTTGGTCACGGCCGGGTCGCCCAGGAAGATCTGGAACGGCACCAGCACCTTGCCCGGCGCCGCCGCCCTGGCCCTGGCGGCCAGCCCGGCGTGGCAGAGCACGACGTCGGCGTCGGCGGGGATGTTGTTGACCGGCGTGTGCTCGACGGCGACCCCGGAGTCCTTGAGCTGCTTGCGGAGCTGGCTGGCGAGCATCACGCTGCTGCCCATCCCCGCGTCGCAGGCAACGATGATCTTGTGAATGTCCTTGCTGTCGATGCTGGGCATGCTTCACGCCTCCTTGCTGGCGGTACGGGTCTCGGTCTGCGCGGGCTCGCCGGAGTCGCGGCGCTCGCCGTTGGCGGGCTGCTCGCCGGGGGTGTCCGCCACGACGTCCGGCACGGTGTCGTCGGCGCCGGCCCGGTGGGAGCCGGCGGGTTCGGGAGCGCCCTCGGCCGGCAGGTCTCCGGCGGGTTCCTCCTTCTCGCCGCGGCCGAAGCCCAGCAGCAGCGCGGCCAGGGCGAACGACACGGCCGTGGCGACCACGATGCCCGCGATGGACGCGAACAGGCCGCCGCGCGGCGTGACGGCCAGGTAGGCGAAGATGCTGCCCGGCGACGGCGTGGCGACCAGACCGGCGCCGGTGACCATGAAGGTGAACACGCCGGCCATGCCGCCGCCGATGACGGCCAGGATGAGGCGGGGCTTCATCAGCACGTACGGGAAGTAGATCTCGTGGATGCCGCCGAAGAAGTGGATGATCATCGCGGGCGGCGTGCTGGGCCGCATGGCCCGCGGGCCGAAGAACATGAAGGCGAGGAGCAGGCCGAGGCCGGGGCCGGGGTTCGACTCCAGCATGAACAGGATCGACTTGCCGGTCTCCGCCGCCTGGGTCACGCCGAGCGGGCCGAGGACGCCGTGGTTGACGGCGTTGTTGAGGAACAGCACCTTGGCCGGCTCGATCAGCACGGACGCGAAGGGCAGCAGGCCGGTGGCGATCAGCCAGCCGACCGCGTCCTCCGCGGCGCCGGTGATCACCTGCACGATCGGGCCGATGCCCAGCACGCCGGCCACCGCCATCGCGCCGCCGATGATGCCCGCGGAGAAGTTGTCCACCAGCATCTCGAACCCGGCCCGGGTCCGCGCTTCGGTGAACGCGTCCACCTTTTTCAGGATCCAGGCGGTGAGCGGACCGATGATCATCGCGCCGAGGAACATCGGGGCGTCCGCTCCCACCACGACGCCCATCGCGGCCACGGCGCCCACCACGGCCCCGCGCTGGCCGTGCACCATCCGGCCGCCCGTGTAGGCGATGAGGACCGGCAGCAGGACCTTGATGATCGGGTCGACCATCGCGGCGAGATCCGCGTTGGGCACCCAGCCGGTGGGGATGAACAGGGCGGTGATGAGACCCCAGGCGATGAACGCGCCGATGTTCGGCATGATCATCCCCGCCAGGTGGCCGCCGATCCGCTGGATCGTGGCTTTGGCGCCGGTTCCGTAGACCGGGGGAGTATAGGTGTCGGCCATGGGACATTGCTCCTTCGGGGGGTGAGCAGGCTCGTGCGTGGGTGAGCCGTAAGTCAGCGAGGGGACGGCGGCGGATGCGGCGCCGCCCCGGTGGCCGCCGCGCGAACCGTCACGGGGGTACGGGGGAGCGGCGAGGTGAGGAGGCGGCCGGGGTCGGGGCGGGAGACGCGGACGGCGTCGCGGCGGATGTCCGCGGGCCCCGGCATGCGGCTGCCCGGCAGGCTGACCGCGGCGGCGCCCCAGGCGAGCGCCTCCACCAGCGCTGTCTCGCCGCTTCCGCCGCCCGCGAGGAACCCGGCGAGCATGGCGTCGCCCGCGCCGACCGCGTTGCGGGGCTCGGCGACGCGTGCTTCCCCGTACCAGCACCCGCCGTCCTCGACGAGCACGGCGCCGTCGGCGCCGAGACTGGCCAGCACGGTACGCGCGCCCGCCGCCCGCAGCTTGGCCGCGGCCGCCACCACGTCGCCGACGCAGGTGATCGCCACGCCGGTGGCGTCGGCCAGCTCCTCCAGGTTGGGTTTGATCAGCGCGGGCCCGGCGCCGAGCGCGCGGGTGAGCGGCGGGCCGCTGGTGTCGACCGCGACGTGGATGCCCGCCCCGGCGAACCGGCGGCACAACCGGGCGTAGACGTCGCCGGGCACCTCGGGCGGGAGACTGCCGGAGGCGACCACCCAGTCGGCCTCGCGCGCCTCGGCCAGCACGGAGTCGGCGATCGTGTCGAGCTCGCCGGGGGAGAGCGCCGTGCCCGGCTCGTTGATCTTGGTGACGGTCCCGTCGGGCTCGGCCAGCGTCACGTTCGACCTGGTCCGGCCGGCCACCGGCACGGTCACCATGTCCAGGCCCTCCTGGCGGAGCAGGTGCACGAGTTGCCGTCCCTCGTCGCCGCCGAACGGCACCACGGCGCGCGAGGCGACCGCGTTGGCCAGCAGGGCGCGGGAGACGTTCACGCCCTTGCCGCCGGGGTCGAGGCGGGCGGCGGCGGCGCGGATGACCGCGCCGCGGTCCAGCGCGGCGATCTCGATCGTGCGGTCCAGGCTGGGATTGAGCGTCAGGGTCACGATCATGCGCGGACCACCTGAGGTCCGGCGGCGGACAGTTCGGCGGCGAGCGCGTCGTCCACTCCGGCGTCGGTGATCACCACGTCGATCTCGCTCAGCGCGGCGAAGCTCGCCAGGTAGGTGTTGGTGAACTTGGTGTGGTCGGCGAGCAGCACGCTGCGCTCGGCGGCCCGCACCATCGCCCGCTTGATCGCCGCCTCGGCCGGGTCGGGCGTGGTCAGGCCCTTCTCGGCCGAGCAGCCGTTGGTGGCCATGAACGCCACGTCCACGTGCAGGTGCGCCAGCGGCTGCAGCGCCCAGTCGTCCACCGTCGCGAGGGTGCGGCCGCGTACCCGCCCGCCGAGCATGATCACGTTGAGGTTGCTCCGCGCGGCCAGCACGGTGGCGAGCGGCGGCGAGTTGACCACCACGGTGAGCTCGCGGTCGGCGGGCAGCACGCCGACCAGGCGGCCCGTCGTGGTGCCCGCGTCGATGATGACCGAACCGTCGTCGGGCAGCTCGGCCAGGGCGGCCTTGGCGATGCGCTCCTTCTCCGCGGTCATCACCTCGTCGCGGGTGGCGAGCGCGGGCTCGAAGCCGAGCCGCTCCACGGGGATGGCGCCGCCGTGCACGCGGCGCAGCACGCCGGCCCGCTCCAGCGCCGTCAGGTCGCGGCGGATGGTCTCGGTGGTGACGTCGAGCTCGGCCGCCAGCGACACCACGTCGACGCGGCCCGCCACGCGCGCCCTGCGCAGGATGTCCTGCTGCCGCTCCTCGGCGTACATGATGTTGGTTCACCGCCGTTTCAGGTTGGTTTCCCCTTTGTTTATCCCCGTTTCTGTGGTTGGTCAAGACTCTGATAGGTATGTGCGATGCGATTGAAGCCCTGGGCCGCGGTCGCCGCGGCCGTACCCCTCGCGGCGGGATGCGTCGCCGGCCCCGCGGCGGGCCCCGCCCGCGCGTCGAGCGGCACCTCGCAGAGCTCGTCGGCCGAGAGTCCGCCCGCCCGGGCCACGGCGTCACGTACGGCGCGGCCGCCCAAGGTCCCGCCGGGCACGACCGCGTCCTGGCTGGTGTTCGACCGGCAGCGCGGCAAGTTCGTCGCGACCCGGCACGCGCACCGCAAGTACCGCTCCGCCTCGGTCATCAAGATCCTGATCGCGATCGACTTCCTGGAGTCGCGCAGGACCGTCTCCGCGGCCGACGCCAGGCTGCTGAAGATCATGCTGAGGGAGAGCGACGACGACGCCGCCTCCACGTTCTGGGACCGGGGCGGCAAGGGCGCCATCGTCACCCGCATGGCGCGCAAACTCCGGCTGCCGGACACCACGCCGCCGCCCGCGTCCAAGCCCGGCTTCTGGGGTTACGCCACGCTGAGCGCGCACGACGTCGTGCGGACCTACCGCTACCTGCTCGACACCGCCTCGCCCCGGGTGCGCGACACGATCCTGGGCCACCTGCGCGCGGCGACGCCGTGCGGCAGCGACGGCTTCGACCAGGCCTTCGGCATCCCCGACGGGGTGCCCGGCCGCAAGGCGGTCAAGCAGGGCTGGTCCGGCTTCGGGCTGACGCCGCCGGTCAGGTGTGACGCCAGGACGCAGAGCGCGTCGATCTCCCTGGTCGCCTCGCGCGCCGCCGACGCGCGCGTGCCCGACTACGGCCGGCCGGTGCTCTACACGACCGGGCTCGTGGGCAAGGACGAGAGGTACGTGATGGCGGTGCTGACGGCGCACCCGGCGGGCAGCGCGTGGCGGGGCTCGGTGAACCGGATCACGAAGCTCACCGCGGGGCTCTATCGCAGCGTCACCTGAACGGCTGAAGGGCGGCCCCGTCGCGCTAGCCGACGTAGGCCGCGTACACCTTCTTCGGCACCACCATCCGCCACGCCTCCAGCACCAGCTCGCGCATCTCGTCCGGGTCGAGGACGGCCAGGCGCGCGACGACCCAGTTGAAGCGCAGATCGGACTCGGGGGGCAGGAGGAACTTGTCGGGCTCCGCGGCGACCAGCGCGGCCCGCTCCTCCTTCGGGAAGGCGAACCCCATCAGCGTCTCGTCGCGCGAGAACGCGACGTAGACGATGGAGCCCACGCGGAACTTGATCCGGTCTCTGATCAGGTGCTCCGATGACCGCGGGAAAGTCGCCGCGAGCCGCCGCACGTCCTCGACTGTGACCACGTGGTCAACGTTAGCGGTTGCCCTCCGCCGCGGAGATGTCGGCGAGCGCCGAGTCCGGGTCGCGCTCCATCGCGAGGTCGCCGATGCTGAGGATGCCGACCGCGCGGCCGTCCTCGAGCACCGGGAGGCGGCGTACGTGGTGCTGGCGCATGAGCTGGACGGCCTGGTCGATGCTGGTGTCCGGGCAGACGGCCTCGACGCCTGGCGAACAGGCCTCGCGCACGGGCGTGTCGGGGCCCTTGTCGTCGGCGACGCACCTGATCGTGATGTCGCGGTCGGTCACGATGCCGGCCATCCGGCCGTGGTCGTTGACGATGATCGCGCCGGTGTCGTTGTCGCGCATGAGCGCGGCGGCGACGCTGACCGGCTGGTCGCCGTCGACGGTCGCGGGGTGGCTGGTCATCACGTCTGCCACGGTTCTGGCCATGGTGTGTCTGCCCATGGTGTGTCTCCTCGATGGATTGCTTCCGGAGGAGCACCATCTACCCGATTTGCCGTCGCTCACGTGCCGGGTGGGTTGTTTGTCGGAATTTGCCCTGTGGCGAGGGACTGCTCGTACGCGGCCAGCACCTGCTTGCGGCGTTTGGCCGGGAGGCGGTCGATGTAGAGGTGGCCGTCGAGGTGGTCGGTCTCGTGCTGGAGGCAGCGCGCGAGCATGCCGGTGCCCTCGACCGTGACGGGCCGGCCCTCGGCGTCGGAGCCGTGCACCGTGGCCCGGTCGGACCGGGGGAGCGGGGCGTACTGGCCGGGGACCGACAGGCAGCCCTCCTCGCCCGCGTCGAGGCGCCGCTCGCCGACGCCCGGCAGCTTCAGCGCGGGGTTGACGACGACGCCCCGGTGGCGGACGCCGTCGTCGTCGGGGCAGTCGTAGACGAACACCCGCAGGGGCGCGCCGATCTGGTTGGCGGCCAGCCCCACGCCGTCGGCCGCGTACATGCTCGCGAACATGTCGTCGACCAGCGCCCGCAGCGCGTCGTCGAACCGGGTGACCGGCTCGCACGGCGCGTGCAGCACCGGGTCGCCCACGCGCACGATCGGCCGGACCTCTCCCATGGCGACCGCCCTTCCGTAGTCGTCCGGAACAGTGTACGGTCGAGCGCCACATATCCGAATAATGAGACATATTCTCTCGTATAGCGAGATGACTGGTAGCGTGCCGGACATCAGCCGAGACGAGGGAGTTTCGATGAAAGCCGTCTACACCCACGGCCACCACGAGTCCGTGCTGCGCTCCCACCGGTGGCGCACCGCCGGCAACTCGGCCGCCTACCTCCTGCCCCACCTCCGGCCCGAGGCGGTCCTGCTCGACGTCGGCAGCGGCCCCGGCACCATCACCGCCGACCTGGCCGCCAGGGTGGCGAGTGTGACCGCGACCGAGGTGAGCGAGGAGGCGCTGGAACTGGCCAGGGCCGAGGCGGCGGCCAGAGGCGCGGGCAACGTCGGCTTCGCCGTCGCCGACGTGCACGCGCTGCCCTTCCCCGGCGGATCGTACGACGTCGTGCACGCCCACCAGGTGCTCCAGCACGTCGGCGACCCCGTACAGGCGTTGCGCGAGATGCGGCGGGTGGCGCGGCCCGGCGGCGTCGTGGCCGCCCGCGACAGCGACTACGCGGCCTTCGCGTGGTATCCGCGCGTGCCCGCGCTCGACACCTGGATGGAGCTCTACCAGAAGGTGGCGCGCGGCAACGGCGGCGAGCCGGACGCCGGCCGCAGGCTGCTGTCATGGGCCCGCGCCGCCGGGTTCACCGACGTCACCGCCACCTCGTCCACCTGGTGCTTCGCCACCCCCGAGGACCGCGCCTGGTGGGGCGGCATGTGGGCCGACCGGATCCTGCGCTCCGCGATGGCCGAGCAGGCCCTGGCCACCGGCGCCGCCGCCGCGGAGGACCTGCGGCGCATCTCCGACGGCTGGCGCGCCTGGGCCGGGTCGGACGACGGCTGGATGTCGATCCTGCACGGCGAGATCGTCTGCCGCGCCTGACCGCCGCCGGTCAGAGCCCGAGCGTGCGCGCCCGCTGCCACTGGGGGTCGCGGAACAGCACCACGTCGGTGCCGTCGATCAGCTCGTCCGGCGCCGACACCATGGTGATCTCGCCCGCCGACTGCATCTCCAGCAGCAGGTCGCGCACCCGCGGCCCCACCGGCAGGCGGCCCGGCGGCAGCCCGAACCCGTCGCGCACCGCGTCGGCGACCTCCGACAGCCGGAACGGCCCGTCGAAGGCGTCCACCACCGAGCGCACCACCGCGGGCGTCACCAGCCGCTCCGCCTCGGCGTGCGCGAGCTGCCAGTTGATCTGCTCGCGCCGCCGCCCGGTGCCGGCGCAGGAGGTGCAGGGACGCGTCAGTCCGGGCGTGGGCTCCTCCTCGGCCGAGCCCAGGCAGACCGAGCACTGTTGGTGCTCGGCGGCGTGCGCCTCGGCCGCCATCCGCCCGCCCAGCTGGGCCCCGCAGTCGCAGCCGTAGGTGTCGCCGAGGATCGTCCCGGTCTGGCGGGTGATCGTATGCTTCGTCATCGTCGCCGACTCTACCCCCGGCCCCTCACCCGCGGGCCGCGGCGAGCCCGTGCAGGCGGCGCAGCGCCTTGCGGGCGGCGGCGGCCACCCCCGCGTCCGGGTGGTAGTCGATGAACACCCGCAGCACGGGCTCGGTGGCCGGGTGGTCGCAGAGCGCCAGCAGCGTGATCGTGCTCGCCTGCTCGTCCGTCTCCATGCCGGCCGCCACCGACTCGACCACCTCGGACGGCTCGCCGCCGAACTCCAGCAGCGCCGCCGCCATGTCCACCAGCACCCAGCCGATCTCCTCGGTGGCCGGCTGCCGGTCGTCGCGGCTCAGCCTGGCGGCGATCACCGCGCCCACCTTGGGCTCGATCACCAGGTCGTCCAGCGCCCGGCGGCCCTCGTCGCCCAGCTGGAAGCCGAGCAGCTCGATGCCGATCGCCCGGCTGAGCGGGCTCACCGCCGGCAGCACGCCCGCGATCTCCCTGGCCGCCCCCGCCGCGTCACGGCGGGCCAGCCAGCCGGCCAGCTCCTCGTCGCGGTCCGCCTCCGGGTACGAGCGCAGGCCCAGCAGCAGCCCCGCCCCGTCGCGCTCCGCGAGCGAGCCCATGACGGGCACCTCCTGCCCGGTCAGCTCCCCGATCAGCCTCCGGCCCATCCACAGCCCGACCGGCGTCGCCTCGTACGGGTTCGCGCCCTTCACCAGGCCGAAGGCCACCAGCTCGGCGGGAGGGTCGCCGGCGGCGGGCTCGCGCGCCACGAACAGGCGCACCACCTCCAGCAGCAGGCCCTCGTCGAGCCGGTCCCTGCACACCTCGCCCCAGGCCTCCAGCACGTCCTCCTGGCCGTCGAGGAACTCGGCCGCCAGCGGCGCCGCGCGCACGGCGGCGACCAGCTCGTCCTGAGGCGGCAGGCGGACGGGCGGCTGGAGCGGGAAAACGTCTTCGTAGGCGGGCATTCCCCTATCCTGTCGGACCTTTCTGACAAGTGCGATATGGTCCTCCTACCCCGTAAGACCGGAAGAAAGGAGGCGCTGAGATGTCCCGCTCCTTCCGGACGCTCACCGCGTCCGATCCCGCTCTTCGGAGGATCCGTGCTTTTCCGTCCCACGGCCGCGCCTGATCTCGGCCGCCTGCTCGACTGCGCCGTCGACGAGCCCGTCAGCTGGGCCCATCCCGAACGGCTGCGTTCCTTCCTCGCCGACGGCCACTACCACCACGACCGGATCTGGGTGGCCGAACAGGACGGCGAGATTCTCGCCCGCGCCGTCTGGTGGGGCTTCCCCGGCGCCGGGCCGCTCGCGCTCGACTGCCTCCACGTCCACCCTTCGGTCACCGACCGCGTCGCGCTCGCGGCCGAGCTGCTGCGCCACGCCCATGACGCGTTCGGCGAACGTCCCGCGTACCACGTGTTCCTGCCGGTCGGCTGGCGCGGCAACGACGCCGTCACCGCCGCCGTCGGCTGGCGGCAGGAGGCCTGCCGCCGCGCCGGTCTGACCGACGAGCTGGAACGGCTCCGGTACGCGTGGACGCCGGACCGGCCGCTGCCGGAGGCGTCCGGCAGGCTCGTCTTCCGGGAGGAGCCCGACGACGAGACGTTCGTCGCCGCCTTCGCGGCCGCGTCGGCCGGCAGCCTCGACCACCACACCCGGCAGGCGCTGCTCGTCAAGGACGCCGAGGCCCAAGCTAGAGAGGATCTGGCCGACTACCTGGCGATGCCGGGCGACCGGTCGTGGTGGCGGCTGGCCCACACCCGCTCCGGCGAGCTCGCCGGGTTCGCGCTGCCGTCCGCCAACGCCTCCGGGCCGGTGGTCGGCTACCTGGGCGTGCTGCCCGAGCACCGCGGCCACGGCTACGCCGGCGACCTGCTCGCCGAGATCACCCGCAGCCACGCCGGGCGCGGCGCGGACCGGGTCGTCGCCGACACCGACACGGGCAACGTGCCGATGGCGCGGGCGTTCGAGCGGGCCGGGTACGAGCTGTTCGCCGTCAGGCTCGTGCTCTCCGCGAATCCCGTGAACGCGTGATGCGCGCGGGCCGCCCGCTCCGGCACGGTTGAGCCATGTGGCACATCGATGATCTCGACCTGGACGCGTACCTCGACCGGATCGGCCACGGCGGCCCGCGCACCCCGTCCGCCGCGACGCTGCGCGCGGTCCACCGCGCGCACGTCACCGCCATCCCGTTCGAGAACCTGGACGTGGTGCTCGGCAGGGGCATCCCGCTCGACCCGAAGTCCCTGCAGGACAAGATGGTGACCGGGGGCCGCGGCGGCTACTGCCACGAGCACAACCTGCTGTTCGCGGCCGCCCTGGAACGCCTCGGGTTCCCGGTGACGCGGCTGCTGGCCCGCATCCGCCTCGGCGGCCGCTCCCACCTGCCGCGCTCGCACGCCATGCTGCTGGTGACCGCGGACGGGCGGCGGTGGCTGGCCGACGTGGGGTTCGGCGGCGACGGGCTGGTGGAGCCGATGCCGTTCGCCGAGGAGGCGACCGCCTCGGCGGGCCACTGGCGATGGCGCCTGACCCGGGACGGCGACCTCTGGATCCTGCACGCGGGGGAGGAGCAGCTGTACGGGTTCCGCACGGACGAACCCCACTACCCGAGCGACTTCGAGGTCGCCAACCACTACGTGGCCACCCACCCCCGCTCCCCGTTCGTCTCCCACGTGCTGGCCCAGCGCACGGCGATCGGCGAGCGCGTACGGATCGAGCACCTGGGGGCGCGGACGGCGGGGAGCCTGCGGGACGGCCTGCGCGACCGCATCGGCATCACGATCTCCGAAGCGGACGCCGCGGCGCTGCTGCCCTTGATCCATCCCGAGGGCCGTCCGGACTGAGGCCTTCGCCCGGCATCCCTTCGCTGTCCGAGCACGGGCCATAGAGGTTTCCGGCCGGGGGGGCGGGGACGCCCCGCCGGTCTGGGCGCGGGTCAGAGAGGCCTCCGGCGCGGGGCCGCCTTCGCTGTCGGGGCACGGGTCAGCGAGGTTTCCGGCCGGGGCGCGGGCCCCGTCGGGCTGGGCGGGGGTCAGGTGAGGCCCTCGCTGATCAGGGCGTGCCGGGCCAGCTCGACCCGGCTGCTGACGCCCAGCTTGGCGAAGGCGTGCCGGAGGTGGCTGTCGACGGTGTGCGGGGACACGAACAACTCGGCGGCCACCTCCCGGTTCGTCAACCCCCGGGCGACCAGCCGTGCCACCCGCAGCTCGGACGGGGTCAGCGCGGCCCACCCGGTCGGCGGGCGCCCGGCGGCGTCCCTCCTGACGCCGCACGCCGCGTACACCTCCAGCGCCTCGTCCCTTCGCCCGGCCTCCTCCAGCGCCGCGGCCAGCCCTAGCGGTCGCGGCGCCGCCCGGTACAGCTCGACGGCCTCGGCCAGCCGCCCCTCCGCATGCGCGGCCGCCGCCCGTAACGACACCACCTCCGGGTTGCGCGCGGCCAGCGCCCGGATGCCCGCGACCACCCCCGGCTCCCCACGCAGCCGCGCCGCCGCCCACGGCTCCTGCAACAACAGGTACGCGAGCGCACTCCCCTCCTCACCCAGCCACCCCAGCCCCGGCGCGTCACGACCCCGACCCTGACGGTCCGACGTCCCAAGGGCCCGCCGATCGCGGTGGGCCAGTGTTCCCCGGGCTGCCTGATCGCGGTCGGTTGGTGTTCCTCGGGCTGCCTGATCGCGGTTGAGCGGTGATTCGGGGGTGGCCTGTTCGCGGTCGGTTGGTGTTCCGTGGGTGGGTTGATCGGGGTGGGTTGGTGTTCCGCAGGTGGGTTGATCGGGGCGGGTTGGTGTTCCGTGAGTGGGTTGATCGCGGTGGGTCGGCGTTCCGCCAGCCCGCTGATCGCGGTCGGCCGGCCCCGCGCCTCTCTTCGTCCGCCTGCCCGTCGTCCCGTGCCCGTAGAGCGACCGTTCGAAGAGTGCCGTACGGAAGCGCAGTTCGTCGTGGACCAGGCCGGGGCCGCTTCCCGCCAGCTCGGCCCCCTGGCGGAAGTGGCGGCGGGCGGCCTCCGAGTCGCCGCGCAGCGCAGCCACATGGCCTCGCACCGCCAGCAGCGCCGGTGCGAGGGCCATCGCCGACAGCTCGGCGGTGACCCGCAGTCCGGCCTCCGCCTCCGCCTCCGCGTCGTCCAACCGGCCCCACGCCAGCAGCAGATCCGCCCTGAACCGGTGACGCAACGGCAGCGACCAGGCCGTGCCCGCCGCGCCCGACTCCCGCGCGACCGCCGCGTACACCGCGTCCGCCTCCTCGAACCGGTCCAGCACCGTCAAGGCCGCGCCCAGCCAGAGCCGTGGATGCCGGTGCGCCACCTCACCCCCAGCCGCGTCCGCGATCCGTACCGCCTGCTCGGCATGCTCCAGCGCCACCCGAGGCTCGCCCCGGAACAGCGCCACGGTCGAACGCGCCTGCAACGCCACCACCTGCCCGAACGGCTCCCCACTGGCCACCGCTCCCGCCGCCGCCGCGTCGGCCTCGTCGATCCGTCCGGTCATCATCAGCGCGTGCGCCCGTACCGCGAGCAGCCGCGCCCGCGCCTCCACCGGCACCCCGGCCCGCGCCAGCGCCCGCCCCGTCCGCTCCACCACACCCGCGTCGTCACCGGCATGCTTGAGCGCCTCCGCCAGCCCGAGACAGATCGCCGCCTCCTCCCCGGCACTCAGCCGCCCGCCCAGCGCATCCGCCGATGCCGTCACCGCCTGCGCGCCCGGTTCTTCGGGTGTGTCCAGCCGTCCGGCTTCCGTGTGCCCGCTCGGCGCGTCCAACGGTGCCGTCGCCGTCCTCGCGCCCGGTTCTTCGGGTGTGTCCAGCCGTGCGGCTTTCGTGTGCCCGCTCGGGGCGTCCGCCGATGCCGTCGCCGTCCTCGCGCTCGGCTCTCTGGGCGTGTGCCGCCGGGGGGTGGGGCCGTCCATCGGGTCGTTCTCATCACCTGGGAGAGCCGGGGTGTCAGGCGACCGGGGACGGGCGTACGGTCTCGTGGAGCAGTCGTCGGCGAGGGCGCGGGCATCGGCGAGGCGGCCCGCCGAGGCGAGGAGGCGTACGGCGTCCGCGACCAGCGCCGGATCCCAGCTGTCCGAGAGGTCGAGGGCTCGCGTCATCAGGTCGGCGGCGGCCGACGGGGCGGTGGCCCTGAGGCCGGCCGCCGCCGCACGCAGCTCCGCGACGGCTGCGGCGTCTCCCCGGCGGGCGCCGTGCCGCAGGTGCTCGGCCAGCTCCGCCGGGGGCCTGCCCTCGGCCCTGAGCACGGCGGCCGCCTCCCGGTGCCACGCGCTCCTGACCGCCTCCGGCAGCCCTCCGTACACCGCCTCCCTGATCAGGTCGTGCCGGAACGCCAGCCGCCCGCCCTCGTCCACCAGCACCCCGGCCCTGACCGCCTCCTCCACCGCCGCGACCGCCCCGGCCACCGGCGCGCCGAGCACTCCTGCCGCCTCGTGCACCGAGAACGGCCGCCGCAGCACCGCCGCGACCCCCAGCAGCCGCCGCGTCCCCGCCGCGAGCGGCAGCAGCCGCCGCTCCACCGCCTCAGGGAAGCCGCCGTCCATCCTGACCCGGCCGTCCTCACGCGCCGCCGACAGCGCCTCCTCCAGCAGGAACGGATTGCCGCCGCTCGCCCGTACCAGCTCCAGAACCGGTCGCGACGGCGGCGATCCCAGCAGGTGGCCGCTCAGCTCCGCCGCCTCCTCCTGGCTGAGCGGCGGCAGAGGCACCCGCACCGCCTCCAGCCGGTCCAGCGACTCCTGCTCGGGCAGCGGCCGCCGGGCCAGCAGCCACACCACCGGCGACCCGCCCGGCACCAGCCGCCGCAGCGCCAGCAGGCTCAGCTCGTCGGCCCACTGCACATCGTCCAGCACCACGAGCAACGGCCTTGCGAACCGCTCCAGCGCGTCCCCGATCATCTCCACCCGATCCACGGGATAGCCGATGGAGTCCGAATCGGCGGCCCGCCGGACGTCGTCGCGGGTGATCGTGAGGGGATGGGGCTGGTCGAGGGGGTGGCCGGTGGGGTCCGTCTCGGCGGCCTGCCGGACGTGGTCGCGGGTGGTTCTGGAGGGGTGGGGCCGGTCGGTGGGATCTGTCTCGGTGGTCGGCTGGAGGTGGTCGGGGGTGATTGTGGAGGGGTGGGGCCGGTCGGTGGGGTTTGTCTCGGCGGGCTGCCGGACATCGGCACTACCGGTGACGTCGATCGGCACGACTCCGGCCAGTGCCGAGCGCAGTGTCGACAAGGGGGCCACCCGGTCCAGCTCGGTGGCCCGTCCGGCGGCCACCGTCAGGCCGCGCGCTCGGCCGAGGCGGGCGGCCTCCGCGAGCAGCCGGGTCTTGCCGATCCCCGCCGGCCCCTCCACCAGCACACATCCCGCACCCTCGGCCAGCACGCCGCTGATCGCCGCGAGCGCCTCCCGCCTGCCGACGAACGTCATGGCACCGATTCTGCGCTACCCCAGGCGGATCCGGACCACGAGGTCGTGCAGGGCGGCGTGCGCGGAGGCGGTGCCGGGCAGCGCCGAGCCGTCCCCGGCCCGCTCCAGCTCCGCGGTCATCCTCGCCACGTCCGCGGCGGCCGAGGCGATCACGGGCGCGGCGCCGTGCTCGGCCTCCCGCTTGGCGGCCACCAGCTCGGGCAGGTACGCGGGTCCGTACTCATACAGCTGCGTCAGGTCGGCCCGCAGCTCGCCCGACCGCATCAGGTGGATCCCGGTGGCCAGCACCCGGAACGTGTACAGCAGCGGCTTCAGCTCGCCCGTCTTCCCGAACAGCCGCCACTGCGTCCGCGCGAACCCCAGGTAGTGGTGGGCGTGATGGCGCGTCAGGCACGCGGGCGCCAGCGCCACCAGCTCCTCGTGCACCGGCGACGACGCCACCACCAGCGGCGACAGGAGCTGCTCCAGCACGTAGCCGTTGCGGCTCAGCAGCAGCCGGCAGAACTTGGCCAGGTCGTGGGTCACCAGGTCCACCTCGACGCCGTCCCGCGTCCACGTCGCGTCGAGCGTCTCCGGCCCGGTGACCAGCCCGACGACCTCCCGGGCGGGCAGCACGTGCACGCCGCGCAGGTCCACGTCCGAGTCCGCCGACGGGAACCCGTACAGATGGGCCCCGCTCACGGTGGCGAATACCAGCGGGTACGGCTGCTCACCCGGGATCTCCGGCAACCAGGCGGGCAGGTTCACAGGTTCTGTCTCCGCACGCCGATCAGGAACTCCTCGACCGCGTCACGGTCCGGCCGGTCCGGCAGCACCGAATCGGCCGCCGCCAGCTCGGCGACCAGCCGCGCGCGCCAGGCGTCCACCTCCGCCCACGGCACCTCGCCCCGCTTGACCGCCAGCAGGCGCTCGCGGTCGTCGCCCATCCGGACGCGCGGCTCGCCGTGCCGGACCAGATGGAGGCCGCTCAGCAGCAGCCTGATCATGTGCATGGCCTGCTTCCACTTCGGCGCCTCCGGGTCCAGCCGGCGGAACTGCGCGTCCGCGTACCCGGCGAACGTCTCCTGGGCGCGACCGGACAGGAACGCGCCCCGCAGGTCGAGCAGCCGCCGCCCGGCAGGCGTGACCACCTCGACCAGCGGCGACCACAGGCACTCCAGCACCGTCGGGTTCGCCTGCAGCGCCAGCACGCAGAACCGCTCGACCTCCCACGAGAACTGCTCGGGCAGCGGCCCGTCGCGGTGCGTCGGCGGTTTGTCCAGCCGCCAGAACGCCTCGGTCGGCGCCACGAACACGCCACGCCGGTCGACGTCGGACGCCTCGGTCTCCAGCCCGTACGCGCGCGAACCGGTCACCACGGACAGGATCAGATCATCGCCCAGATCGACGCCGTCCATTGACCGTGTACCTCCTGTGGTCCACCCCGAATCCCCCCAATTTAGGGCTTTGTTGCCGGATCCGGGTTGATGATCGTCGATTGCTGACACAGTCTTGAGTCGTGGGAAGTGCTCCGGAAATGCGTAGTTACGAGTCCGTCTACCGGCAGAGCATCGAGGCGCCGGAGGAGTTCTGGCGCGAGGCGGCGCGGGGCGTCGACTGGGACGTGGAGCCCGAGCGGGCCCACGACGGCGGGCGGTGGTTCCCCGGAGGGCGGCTCAACACCTGCCACAACGCCGTCGACCGGCACGTCGCGGCGGGCCGGGGCGACCAGGACGCGCTGATCTACGACAGCCCCGTCACCGGGTCCGCGCGCCGCTACACCTACCGGGAGCTGCTCGACCTGGTGTCCCGCACCGCGGGGATGCTCCGCGGGCTCGGCGTCGGGACCGGCGACACCGTGGTCATCTACATGCCGATGGTGCCCGAGGCCGTGGTCGCGATGCTCGCCTGCGCCAGGCTCGGGGCGGTGCACTCGGTGGTGTTCGGCGGGTTCGCGGCCAGCGAGCTGGCCGTCCGCATCGACCACGCCAGGCCCAAGGTGGTGCTGTCGGCGTCGTGCGGGATCGAGCCGTCCCGGCTGGTGGAGTACAAGCCGCTGCTGGACGCCGCGCTGGAGCGGGCGTCGCACCGGCCCGCCCACTGCGTGATCCTGCAGCGCGAGCAGCACCCCGCCGACCTCACCGAGGGCCGCGACCTCGACTGGGAGAGCGCCGTGCGCGACGCGGAACCCGCCGGATGCGTCAGCGTGGCCGCCACCGACCCGCTCTACATCCTCTACACTTCCGGCACCACCGGCGCCCCTAAGGGCGTGGTCCGCGACAACGGCGGCCACGCGGTCGCGCTCCACTGGAGCATGGCCAACGTGTACGGCGCCGCGCCCGGCGAGGTCTACTGGGCCGCCTCCGACGTCGGCTGGGTCGTCGGCCACTCCTACATCGTCTACGCCCCGCTGCTCGCCGGCTGCACGACCGTCCTGTACGAGGGCAAGCCCGTCGGCACGCCCGACCCGGGCGCGTTCTGGCGGGTGGTGTCGACGTACGGGGTGCGCACGCTGTTCACGGCGCCCACCGCGTTCCGCGCGATCAAAAAGGAAGACCCGTCCGGCAGTTTCGCCAAAAAGTGGGATCTGTCCAGCCTGCGTTACCTCTTCCTCGCCGGCGAACGGCTCGACCCCGACACCTACCACTGGGCCTCGGCCCTGCTCGGCATCCCGGTCATCGACCACTGGTGGCAGACCGAGACCGGCTGGCCGATGGCCGCCAACTGCGTCGGCATCGAGGAACTGCCGGTCAAGCCGGGTTCGCCCACCAAGCCCGTCCCCGGCTGGGACATGCGCATCCTCGACGACGACGGGAACGAGTGCCCGCCCGGCGTCGAGGGCGCCGTCACGGTCCGGCTGCCGCTGCCCCCCGGCTGCCTGCCGACCCTCTACCGCGACGACGACCGCTTCACCGAGGCCTACCTGTCGCGCTACCCCGGCCACTACCTGACCGGCGACGGCGGCCGCATCGACGAGGACGGCTACCTGTTCGTCATGGGCCGCATCGACGACGTCATCAACGTGGCCGGGCACCGGCTGTCCACCGGGGCCATAGAGGAGGTGCTCGCGGACCACCCGGACGTCGCCGAGTCCGCGGTCATCGGCGTGACCGACGAGCTGAAGGGGCAGCTCCCGGTCGGGCTCGTGGTGCTCAAGGCGGGCGTGGAACGCGACCCCGCCGACGTCGAGCGCGAGCTGACCGCCCTGGTCCGCGAGCGGATCGGTCCCGTCGCGGCCTTCCGCAGGGCCGTCGTCGTGAGCCGGCTGCCGAAGACCCGCTCCGGCAAGATCCTGCGCGGCACCATGCGCGACATCGCCGCCGGGACCCCCTACCGCGTGCCGTCCACCATCGAGGACCCCGCCGCCCTCACGGAGATCACCGACGCGCTCAAGGGCTGAGCATCCGACAACCCTACAAAGCCGGACCAACGGCGTCATGATGGGAGCTCTCACGCTCTTCGGAGACGCCGATGACGGACATCCTGAGCTACGCGGGCGCGCTGGACATCCTCGGCTGTGAGCGGCCCCGGCTGGCCAAGGCCGTCGAGCGGGCCGCGGCCGTGCCTCCGACCGGCTGGGGCGGCGCCGCCGTGCCCGCCGCGGGCCTGGTGGAGCTGCGCGGCGAGATCGTCCGCTACACCGAGGACACGGTGCGCGGGGTCGCCGCCCGGCGCGGCGGCGACACCCGGTTCGTCAGGACCCGGCGGCTGGCCGCGGCCCACGCCGTGATCGTGGCCTCCGCGTACTTCGAGGCCCTGGGCGAGGAGTCGAGGCCCCCGGTCACCCTGGAGCGACTGGACCACACCCGCCACCCGGAGGCGGCCGAGCGGTACGCCGCCCTCGTCAGGAGCCTGCTCGCCACCGGGCTGCCGACGCCCGAGCCGCATCGCCCGTACGAGGAGACCCGGCGGGCCGTGCGGCTGGTCCACCGGCGGATGTCGGAGGCGCTCCTGTCGTACGCGCGCGGCCTGCCTGTGTGGGGCGAGCTGCCGGCGGGCGACCGGGCCCGGCTGCCGGCGCTGTTCGCCGACGGCCCGGAGGCGCACGCGCTGCGCGTCTACGACGAGGACTACCGGCTGCTCGCCCTGGACCGCCCCGAGTTCGGCAGGTGGAGCCTGGCCGCCGAGCAGCCGCCGCCGGGCGCCGGGCTGTCGCGGGTGGCGCGGCTGCTGGCGGAGCTGGCCCCGCCGCGCACCGGCGACCGGCCCGTCATCCACCTGGTGCGGCTGGCCGCCGGCGCGCTCGACCAGCCGCTGATGGCCGGCCGCGAGCCGCCGGATGACGTGACGCTGCCGCTGCTCGGCGAGGGCTACATCACCCCGCGCTGCCGGGTCGCTGAGCTGGCGGGGACCGCCGCCGAGCCGCCCAGGCCGGCCGCCAGGAGCTGGTGGGCCGGGCAGCGGGCGCTGCCCGACACCGAGGCGTTCCTGGTCGGCCATCTCACCTCGCTGGGCGCCACCCAGGCGCCGCTGGTCGTGCTGGGCGAGCCGGGCGCGGGCAAGTCCACGCTGGTGGAGGTGCTGGCCGCGCGGCTGGCCGGGTCGGAGTTCCTGCCGATCCGGGTGCGGCTGCACGACGTGGTGGCGGAGTCCACCGTGCTGTCCCAGATCGACCAGGGGCTGCGTACCTCGCTCGGCGAGGACGTGCGCTTCGAGGAGCTGGTCGAGGCGGGGCAGGGGGCCCTGCCGGTGGTGCTGCTCGACGGGTTCGACGAGCTGGTCCAGGCCGCCGGCGAGGGCCGCCACGACTACCTGGAGCAGATCCAGGAGTTCCAGGCCAGGCAGTACCGCGTCGGCCGGCCCGTCGCCGTCGTCGTCACCGGTCGCACCGTCGTGGCCGACCGGGTGCGCTTCCCCGACGGCCTGGTCGTGCTGCAGCTGCGCCCGTTCGAGGAAGACCAGGTGCGGCGCTGGCTCGACATCTGGGACCAGGCCAACCGGGCGGTGCTCGCCCGCCGTGACCGCGCACCGCTGTCCGCCGGCGACGCGCTGGCCCACCCCGAGCTCGCCACGCAGCCGCTGCTCCTGCTGCTGCTCGCCCTGCACGACGCCACGGGGGACGGCGTGCGCGGCGCGGGCCCCATCGGCCGGGCCCAGCTGTACGAGGCGCTGATCCGCGGCTTCGCCCGCCGCGAGGTCGCCAGGGACGCCTCCGCCATCGGGCTGCCGCCGCCCCGGCTGCGCGCCCTCGTCGACCGGGAGCTGGTACGGCTCGGGGCGGTCGCGCTGTCGATGTTCGCCCGCGGCCGGCCGGTCGCCGCGGCGGCCGCGCTCGACGCCGACCTGGCGGCGCTGTGCGGGCCGGGCAGCGGGGCGGACCGGGCCACCAGGCGGTTCTTCTTCGCGCGCCGTACGTCCGCGCGCCGTACGGGGAACGGGACAGACGGCTACGAGTTCGCGCACGCCACGTTCGGCGAGTTCCTCGTCGGCTGGCTGGCCGTGTTCGCGGTGCGCGAGCTGGTCAGGAGACACGACCTGACCGGCGGCGAGCTGGCCGCCGCGCCCGCCCAGGACCTGGACGACGACCTGCTGTACGCGGTCACCTCGTTCTCCTGCCTGGCCGAGCGCGGGCCGATCGTGGGCTTCGCCGTCGAGCTGCTCGCCGGGCTGCCCGCGCGGGAGCGCGAGCGGGCCGTGGAACTGCTCGGCGTGCTGCTGCGCGAGTCGCTGTACGAGCGGCGGCGGCGCTCCTTCACCGCGTTCGAGCCGGTGCGGCGGCCGGTCACGCGGCGGCTGGCCGCCTACTCCGCCAACCTCACCCTGCTCATCGTGGCCGCGTCCGCGGCGCCCGTACGGGTGTCGGAGCTGTTCGGCGGCCCCGACCCGCTGGCGCGGTGGACCTCGCACGCCCACCTGTGGCGCAGCCAGCTCGGCGACGGCGGCTGGAGCGGGCTGCTGGCCGCCATGCCCGCGCTGCGGGTCTCCGAGCACGGCGAGCGCGACATCCTGCTCGGCGGGCCGGCCGAACCGCCGGGCGGCGACGGGCTCGGCTGGTGGTTCGGTCACGGCCTCGGGCGGCGGGCCACCGTGCTGCGCCACCGGATCAGGGTGTTCGCCGAGCGCGCGTACCTGCTCAACCCCGACACCGACCTGCTGGCCGACCTGCTCGACGAGGGCGCCGACCCGCCGCTCCTGCTGCGCCCGCGGGGCCGGGTGGCCAGCCTGCCCCGGCTGCTGCGGGACCTGCTGACCGGCGAGCCCCTGAACCCCGACGACCGGCTCGCCCGCTACCTCGACGCGATCACCGCCGCCACCGCACCCGGCCTGCCGCCCGACGCCCGCCTGCTCGCGCTCATCGCGCACGCGGTCACGATCGACGGCGCCCGGCTGCCGTTCGCGGGCCGCGGCCGCATCGTCAGCGAGCTGCTGCACGCCGGCGCCGACCACGCGCTGCTGCGGCCGCTCGTGGAAGCCATGATCGCCGAACGGTTCGAGAGCTGGGAGAGCCTCGTCGAGGCGGGCATCCCCGAGGACGTGCTCCGCAAGATCCACAGCCCATGACCGGCTCGCCCGGACTTTGCGGGATAAATGCCGACATAGCTTGATCAAGTACCGCTAGGGTATCCGCCGACCGCTGAACCGCGGTTCCGCGCCGGGATCCGCCCGGCCCGTCCGGGGGAACCTCTGCCATGGCGTCCGTCCTCGCCTTCCGTGTCCCGCCAGGCCGCTCCGCCGTGGCGCGACCGGCCGGCCACCGCCTGTTCGCGGCCGTGCTCGTGCTCGCCGCCGCGCTGCGCGTGCTGGTCATGCTGGGGTACGACACCGCGATGGTGTACTGGTACGACTCGTTCACGTACCTCGACACCGCCGTGCGCATGCGGCCGAACGGGGCCTTCCACCCCGCCGGATACTCCACGTTCCTGTGGCTGCTGCGGCCCTTCCACAGCGTGGAACTCGTGGCGGGCGTGCAGCACGCGATGGGGCTGGGCGTCGCCGTGCTGATGTACGCGCTGCTGCGCTCGCGCGGGCTGCCCGGCTGGGGGGCCACCCTCGCCACGCTGCCGGTGCTGTTCGACCCGTCGTTCGTCCGGCTGGAGCACGCGATCCTGTCCGACCTGCAGGCGATCTTCCTGGTGATGGCCGCGCTGCTCGTGCTGGGCCGCCGGGAGGAGGTGACCGCGCGGGCGGCGGCCGGGGCCGGCCTGCTGCTCGCCCTGGCCGGGCTCACCCGCACCGCCGCGGTGCCGCTGATCGGCCTGGCCGCGCTCTGGCTCCTGCTCAGGCGGGGCCGGCGCCGGCGGGCGGCCGTCCTGCTGGTGGCCGGCGCGCTGCCGCTGCTCGCCTACGCCGGATGGTACGAACGCCACCACGACCGGTTCGCGCTCAGCGGCTCCGACGGCGTGGCGTTATGGGCCCGCACGATGACGTTCGCCGACTGCTCGGTCATCCAGCCGCCGCCCGCCGAGGCCCGACTCTGCCCGAACGGCACCGTGATGGACGCCGCCTCCGAGTACGTGTGGGCGCCCGGCGCCTCGCTCAACCTGCTGCCGGGCGACCGGTTCGCGCACAACGACCTGGCCAGGTCCTTCGCCCTGCGCGCCATCGCCGCCCAGCCGCTGGACTACCTGCGGCAGATCGCCGGGGACACCGCGCTCGCCTTCACCTGGGAGCCGGTGCCGCACCCCGACCGGATGACGCCGACCTCGACGTTCCCGTACGGGGTCTGGACCGTGCCCGACAACGAGCTGGTGCGCGCGGTCCGCGCCGACTACGACCCGGACATCAGGGGGATGCGCTCGGTGGAGCCGTGGGGATCGGTGCTGGCCGCCTACCCGTACCCGTGGTTCCTGCACGGGACCCTCTTCGGGGTGCTGCTGCTGGCCGGGGCCGCCGGGTCCGTCGGGCGGCGGCGGCCGGCGCTGCTGCCGTGGGCGTTCGCCGCGTTCCTCCTGGTGGCGCCGGTCGCCGCGCTCGACTTCGACCACCGGTACGTGCTGCCCGCGATCCCGCCGGCCTGCGTCGCCGCCGCGCTCGCCGTACACGGGATACCGCGACCGCGGTATCGCGCGGCGGGGGACGAGCGCACTACCGTGAACATGTGAGGACGCTCGCCCTGGTCTGCGGCATGGCGGTGGTCGTCCTGTATTCGACCGTCATGGCCTACGACAACCAGCCCGGGGCCACGCCCCTCGACCCGGCCGGCTACGCGCTGCTCGTCACGGCCGTGCTCGCGCTCGCCTGGCTGCCCCGCAGGCCGGAGGTCGCGCTGGCGATCAGCGCCGGGGCGGTCGCCGCCCTGTTCACCCTCGGCTACGCGTACGCGTTCTGGCCCGCTCCGGCGCTGATCTCGGTCTTCGCCACCATCTCGACCGGCCGCCGGGCGGCGGGCTGGGCGGGGGCGGCGTTCCTGGTCGCGGTGCCGGCGGTCGCGGCGGTCCTCCATCCCGGGGTGGACAACGCGGTGGCCGTGGTCATCTGGGCGCTGCTCGTCCTCGTCGCCGCGCAGCCCGCCGAGGTGTCGCGGGCCCGCCGCGCCTACACCCTCGAAGTCGAGCGCCGCGCCGCCGAGGCCGAGCGCGGCCGCGAGGAGGAGGCGCTGCGCCGCGCCCAGGAGGAGCGGCTGAGGGTGGCCAGGGAGCTGCACGACGTCACCTCCCACACGGTGTCGGTGATCGCGCTGCACGCCGCCGTCGCGGCCGAGGCCGTCGCCCGCGCGGGCGGGCCGCCGGAAGCCCGCGACGCCCTCCAGGTGATCCGCGACTCCAGCCGGCAGGCGCTGGCCGAGATGAAGGGCGTGCTCGGCGTGCTCCGGCCCCGGCATCCCCTGCCCGGCAGCGCCCAGCTCCCCGCCCTGGCCAGGACCGCCGGGCTGCCGGTCACGCTGGAGACCACCGGCGAGCCCCGGCCGCTGCCGCCCGCCGTGGACCTGGCCGTCTACCGGGTGGTCCAGGAAGCCCTGACCAACACCATCCGTCACGCGGGCGCCACCCGCGCCACGGTGACGCTGGCGTACGAGGAGGCGGGCGTGCGCGTGCGCGTGGACGACGACGGCACCGGCCCGTCCGGCACCCCCGGTCTGGACGCGGGAGGCCATGGGCTGAGGGGGATGGCCGAGCGGGTGGAGGCCGCGGGCGGGAGACTCACCACCGGTGCCGGTCCGGCGGGCGGGTTCCGGGTGGCGGCGTGGATGCCCGCGTGATCACCGTCCTGCTGGCCGACGACCAGCCGCTCGTCCGGGCGGGGCTGCGCGCGCTGCTCGACCCGGAGGACGATCTCACCGTCGTCGGGGAGGCCGCCGACGGGGCCGAGGCGGTGCGCGAGGTGGCCCGGCTCGGGCCTGACGTGGTGCTGATGGACATCCGGATGCCCGGCGTCGACGGGCTGGAGGCGACCCGCCGCATCGCCTCCGGACGGACCCGCGTCGTCGTGGTGACCACCTTCGACCTGGACGAGTACGTGTACGAGGCGCTCCGATCGGGTGCCAGCGGATTCCTGGTCAAGGACGCGGAACCGGCCGAGATCCGGCACGCGGTGCGGGTGGCCGCCCGGGGTGACGCCCTCCTGTCCCCGGGGGTCACCCGCAGGCTGATCGAGGAGTTCGCCGCCCGGCCCGGCGTGAACGACGACCGGCTCGCGCCCCTCACCGGCCGCGAGCGTGAGGTCCTCGCCCGCGTCGCGCACGGCCGCACGAACGACCAGATCGCCGGCGAGCTGTTCATGAGCCCCGCCACGGTCAAGACGCACGTCAACCGCATGATGACCAAACTCGGCGTCCACGACAGAGCCCAGCTCGTGGTCCTCGCCTACGAAACCGGCCTCACCCGCCCCGGCCACCACCCCTGACCACCCCGCGGATGCGGTGGGGGGACGCCCTGTCCCTGACCCCGGCCGTCCGGCGCCGGGTGCGGTGGAGGAAGACCCGTACCCGCCTCTGATCCTCCGCCGTTCGGTGCTGGATGCCGCGGGTGCGGTAGGTGGGGGACCGCGGTGGGGGGACGACCGGTGCGGGGGGTCGTTCGTAGCGTCGGCGGCATGATCCGATTCTGCATCCGCCACCGGCGGCTGGTCCTGCTGGGCTGGCTGGCGCTGGTGTCCGCGCTCGTCGCCGGGGCCGCCTGGAACCCGGCGCCGGTGGCCGGTGAGTTCGCGCTGCCCGGCAGTGAGAGCGGGCGGGCCGCCGAGCTGCTCGGGCCCGCACCCGCCGAACCGCCCGGCACGCTCGTCGTGTCCGCCCCCGCCGGGGTCGAGTCGCCGGCCGCCCGCCAAGCCGTGGACGGGCTTCTCGCGAGGATGAACGAGGTCCCGGGGGTCCGCGCCGAGACCTCGTACGCACGCGTCTCGCCGGACGGGACCGTCGGCACGATCCCGATCGACTACCCGGACGAGACCGCCGCCCGCGAGCTGGCCGAGGTCCGTGACGGCTTCGAGGCCGGGGCCGTCACCGCCGAGCTGGCCGGCGACGACTTCGCCGACTTCACCCCCGGCGGCCTGACCGAGGGGGTCGGGCTGGTGGCCGCGGCGGTGATCCTGCTGTACGCGTTCCGGTCGCTGCTCGCCTCCGCCCTCCCGATCGCCATCGGGGTCGTCGGCGTCGTCTCCGGCACCAGCCTGCTCGCCCTGCTCGGCCACCTGGTCGCCACGCCGGACTTCGCCGTGTACCTCACGATCATGCTCGGCCTCGGCGTCGGCATCGACTACGCCCTGCTCATCGTCACCCGCTTCCGCACCGGCCTGCACGAGGGCCAGGACGTCGAGACAGCCGCCGGCACGGCCATGCGGACCGCCGGCAGGTCCGTGCTGTTCGCCGGCGTCACCGTCATCGTCACCGGCGCCGGCATCGTGTTCCTCGGCCCCGGGCTCGGCGGCGGCATCGCGGTCGCCGCGGGGTGCGGCGTGCTCATGGTCATGCTCGCTTCCCTCACCCTCCTGCCCGCGCTGCTGACCATGATCGGACACCGGATCGACCGGTTCTCGCTGCCGGCTCGTACCGGCGGGGAGCCGTGGTCGGCGCGGTGGAGCAGGGCCGTGCAGCGCCGGCCGTGGACGGCGGGGCTGCTGGCGACGGCGCTGCTCGCCGGGCTCGCGCTGCCCGCGCTGGACCTGCGCACCGGCTGGTCGGACGCGTCCGACCGGCCCGTCACCGACACCACCAGGCGCGCCCACGACGTGCTGGCCGGCGCGTTCGGGCCGGGCGCCGGGTCGCCGCTCGTGCTCGCCTCCGACCGCCCGCTCGGCGCCGCCGTCGAGCGGGCCCGCGCCACCCCTGGAGTGGCGGGCGTGACGCCGCTGGGGGAGCGGGCCGCGCTCGTCGTGCCCGCCACGGCGCAGCAGGACGAGGCCACCGCCGGCCTGGTGCGCCGGCTCCGCGCCGAGCTGCCGGAGCCCGTCCTGGTGACCGGCTCGACCGCCGCCGCCGTGGACTTCGCCGACCACGCCGCCGACCGGCTGCCGTGGACGGTCGGCGCGGTGCTGCTGGCCTCGCTGGCGCTGCTCATGGCCGTGTTCAGGAGCGTGGCGGTGCCCGTCAAGGCGATCCTGGTCAACCTGCTGTCGATCGGGGCCGCGTACGGGGTGGTCGTCGCCGTCTTCCAGTGGGACGTGCTCGGGCTCGGCACCGGCGGGCCGATCGACGCCTGGGTGCCGATGATGCTGTTCGTGATCACGTTCGGGCTGTCCGTGGACTACGAGGTGTTCCTCGTCTCCCGCATCCGCGAGGAGTACCGGAACGGGCTGGGCAACAGCGCCGCGGTCGCCGCCGGGCTCGCCGGGACCGCCCGGGTGATCACCACCGCCGCCGCGATCATGTTCTGCGTGTTCGCCGCCTTCGGCGCGTTCGACGACCGGGCGCTGCGCGTCATGGGGGTCGGGCTGGCCGCCGGAGTGCTGGTCGACGCCACGATCGTGCGGATGGTCCTGGTGCCCGCCGCGATGGAGGTGCTCGGCGACCGTAACTGGTGGTTCCCCGGCCTGTCCTTCGCGAGGCTGACACCCGAGCGGGATGTTTCGTAGTATCCGGAACAGAGGAGCGTTGGGGGCGCCGAGGTGCCAGGGCAGAGCGTGGGAGTGGTCGTCGATCCGGCGGTGCCGCCGGAGACCGCGGGGATGCTGCGCGCCAACGCCCCGCTGCTGTCGAGGATCCGGACGGGCTGGGTGCCCCCGGCCGCCCTGCCGGTCCCCGCCAGGCGGCGCAACACCTCCAGCGTGGCGCTGCTCGCCGCCACCCCGCTCGTCATCGCGCTCATGGCCGTGCTGCTGGACTCGCCGGCCGCCCCCGCCGGGTTCCTGCTGCTCGGCGGATTCGTCTTCCTCGTCCTCGTCAAGATCGCCAACATCAGCGAGGCGGTCGACGACGACCACCGGCCCCAGGAGCGGGCCCTGTACGAGAAGGCCCGCCGGCACCACGGCCGCTACCTGATCCCGCAGGACTTCGACGAGGAGGCCGCGGCCGTGCTCCACCGGGCCCAGCAGGCCGTCGGCACCGTGCTGCGCTCCCACGTCAACGCCGAAGGGCTGCTCGACGGCCCGCGCAACGCGCTCCTGCTGCCGGAGCAGGAATGGGAGATCGCCCGCCTGCTCGCCAAGCTGTCGGCGCTGCGCGCCGACCACCGCGAACTCCTCTGCCGGGGCCTCGCCCCCGAGGTCGCGGCCGTGCTCAAGCCCCTGCAGGGCGCGCTCGACAGCAGCGAGGCGGCCGTGGTCGCGCGCGTCGAGGCTCTGGAACGTTACGCCGGCCACGTCGCCGAGGCCGAGCGGGCCTACCACGCCCGCGAGCAGATCGAGGAGCTGCGCGCCAGGCTGCCGCGTTACGAGGAACTGCTGGCCGAGACCGGCGCCGGCACGATGGCCGTCGCCGAGATCGAACGCCTCGCGGAGGACGCCGACTCCGTGGAACGCGCCCTGCGGCGAAGTGTCACCTCCGCGCATGAGGCTTTTCGCTACTTAGAAGGCTGACGTTCGGACAGACCGCCACATAGGATCCTTAATGTGCCGGGTCGTCATGCGAAGGTGGTAGTGGAGCCGACGGTGCCTGCCGAGACGGCCGACCTGTTCCGTGACCACCGCAAGCTCCTGCTGCGCATCCGCGCCGGGTGGACCCCGCCGAACAGGCGTCATCCTCCGGCCCTCGGGCTCGTCACCCGGATGACCACCACGCTCGTCGCGCTGGTCGCCGTCGGCGCCGGGCTCGACTTCTTCCTCGCCGGCCTCTACACCCCGTTCGTCGTCGTCATGACGCTGGCCGCGCTGCTCATCGCCGGCGTGCTCGCCAAACCCAGGCCCGACGCCGAGGCCGAGCGGCGCCAGGTGGTCGAGCGGCACGTCTACGACAGCGCCCGCAGGTTCGAGGGCCGCTACGTGCTCCGCGAGGACCTCGACGAGAGCGCCCGCCGGCTCATGGCCCGCGCCCAGGCCGCCGTCGACGCGGTCATGGAGTCCCACGTCAACGCCGGAGGGCTGCTCGACGACGTGCGCAACGCCGTCATGCTGCCCGCCCAGGAGTGGGAGATCGCCCGCCTGCTGGCCAAGCTGTCGGCGCTGCGGTCCGGACACCGGGAGGTCGTCTCCGAAGGCGTCATCCCCGAGGTGGCGGCCGTCGCCGAGCCGCTCGCCCAGGTGCTCGACAGCAGCGAGCGCGCGGTCGTGGCCCGGGTCGAGGCGCTGGAACGTTACGCCGGCCACGTCGCCGAGGCCGAGCGGGCCTACCACGCCCGCGACCAGATCGCGCGGCTCAGCGCCCAGTTGCCCCGCTACGAAGAGCTCCTGGCCGAGTCCGGCGCCGACGACTCGGCCGTGCCCGAGCTGAGCCGGCTCAGCGAGGACGCCGACCGGCTCGAACAGGCGCTGCGCGACAGCGTCACGTCGGCCCACGAAGCGTTCCGTCACTTACAGGGGTGATCGGCCGTTCACCCCGCCGTCCGCCACAGGGAGGGTCGCACGCCGTTTGTCGTACAAAGAATCGAGCTCGAAGGGCAGAGTTCCCATAGGATCCGGATTTGTGGAAGTCGTGGTGGATCCAGGGGTGCCACCGGAGGACGCGCGGCTGATCAGGGACAGCGGCCAGGTCCTGGTCAGGATGCGCCGCGGCTGGGTTCCCGAGCCGCCGCCCCGCGCCGGCGTCGCCCAGTCCAAGGGCGTGGCCGTCGCCGTGACCGCCGTCGCCGTGCTGCTGATCGCGCTCGGCCTGATGAGCCGCGGCATCGGCCTGCTGCTGCTCGCCTTCGTCGGCGTGCCCGTGCTCCTCGTCGCCTTCATCCGCAACGACCTCACCGACGAGGACGAGGAGGCCGTGCTCGCCCGCGAGGTCTACGAGCAGCTGCGCTGGTACGAGGGCCGCTACGTGCTCACCGACGACCTCGACGAGGCCTCGCGCAGGCTGCTGGCCCGTGCGCAACGGGCCATCGCCACCGTCAACGAGTCGTCGGTCAACGCCGAAGGGCTGCTCGACGGGGTGCGTAACGCGGTGATGCTGCCCGCCCAGGAGTGGGAGATCGCCCGCCTGTTGGCCAAGCTGTCGGCGCTGCGCACCAGACACCGCGAGACCGTCACCGGCGCCGTCACCCCCGAGGTGGCGGCCGTCGCCGAGCCGCTCGCCCGGGCCCTCGACAGCAGCGAGGAGGCCGTGGTGGCGCGGGTCGAGGCGCTGGAACGCTACGCGGCCAACGTCACCGAGGCCGAGCGCGCCTTCCGCGCCCACCAGCAGGTCGAGGAGCTGCGCGGCCGGATCCACCAGTACGAGGAACTGGTCGCCGAGACCGGGGCCGACGCGTTCGCGGTGCCGGAGATCGCCCGGCTCGCCGAGGACGCCGACCAGCTGGAGCAGGCGCTGCGGCGCAGCCTCAGCTCCGCGCACGAGGCCTTCCGCCACCTGGAGCCGGGCGAGCGGTCCTAGGCCGCGGCGGGCCGGGCGGGCTGGGCGGTCTGCAGCAGCAGGTCGCACAGCACGTCGGCGGCGTCCACGCGGCCCAGCTTCTGGGCCGCCTCACCCATCGCCGCCCGCAGGCCCGGGTCGGCCAGCAGCGGCATCAGCTCGGCCAGCAGCTGGTCGGCCGCAGGGTTCGGCTCCAGCAGCGCCCGCGCCGCGCCCGCCGACACCAGATAGCCGGCGTTCTTGCGCTGCTCGTCGCCGCCCGTCGGGATCAGCGGGATCAGCAGCGACGGCTTGCCGATCGCGGTCAGCTCCGACACCGTGCCGGCTCCGCTGCGCGAGATCACCACGTCGGCCGCCGCGTACAGGTCGGCCAGCTCGGACCCCACGTAGGGGACCGGGTGGTAGCGGTCGGCGAGCTCGGGCGGCAGCTCCACGGCCCGCATCTGCTCGATCCAGGCGGGGCCGCACTGGTGGACGATCTGGGCGTGCGGCAGCAGCCTGGGCAGGACCTCCGCGATCAGCGTGTTGATCTGCTTGCTGCCCTGCGCGCCGCCCGTCACGTAGATCAGCGGCACCTCGAACGTCAGCCCGAACAGGTCGTAGGCCGCCGCCCGCTTGCCCTGCAGCAGCTCGGGCCGGATCGGGTTGCCCGTCACCACGGCCTTGGCCCTGGCCTTGGCGGGCAGGTGTTCGAGCGACGACTCGTGCGACAGCGCGATCCGCGTCGCCAGCCTGGACAGGATCCGGTTGGCCAGCCCCACCACCGTCGTCTGCTCGTGCATGACCAGCGGCCTGCGGATCAGCTTGGCCGCCACCCCGATCGGCACCGCCACGTAGCCCCCGGTCGACAGCACCACGTCGGGCAGGTAGCGGGCGGCGTGGCCGATCGCCTGGAACACCCCGACGGGGATGCGGAACAGGTCGGCCAGGTTGGTGCCGAGCTCGCGCAGGTTGGGCCGGCGGCGCAGCTTGCCCGTCGTGATCGCCTTGAACGGGATGCCGTGCTCGGCGGTGATCCTGGCCTCCAGGCCGTTGGCCGTGCCCACCCAGAGCACGTCGTGCGGCACCTGCCGGCGCTGGATGGCCGTCAGGGTCGTCAGGGCCGGGTAGGTGTGACCGCCGGTGCCGCCGCCGGTGATCAGCAGTCGCAGGGTTTGTGACATGGGCTCAGACTATGGCCGCGCACCGGAAACCCGTATGTCCGGTGGCCGAGTCGGGGGTGTTGGCGGTGCGGGCGGCCAGCCGGTAGCGGTTGCAGTAGGAGTCATGGCACATGTAGGAGCCGCCCCTGATCACCTTCATGGTGCCCTCGGCCGGGCCCGTGGGGTTCTCCGCGTACGGCTCCCAGCGGGTGTCCCACCAGTCGGCGGTCCACTCCCACACGTTGCCCGCCACGTTGTAGAGGCCGTAGCCGTTCGGCTGGAACGACTTGACCGGCATCGTGCCCCTGCTCGGCGCCGAGGGGAACGGGCCCTGCCAGATGTTGCACCGCTGCCGCCCCTTCGGCGCCAGCTCGTCGCCCCACGGGTAGCGGGTCCGCCGCAGGCCGCCGCGGGCGGCCGTCTCCCACTCGGCCTCCGTCGGCAGCCGCTTGCCGGCCCACCGCGCGTACGCGGTCGCGTCGTGCCACGACACCTGCACCACCGGATGGTTCTGCCGGTCGCCGATCGACGAGCCGGGCCCCTCGGGGGAGCGCCAGGAGGCTCCTTCCACCCCGACCCACCAGGGCGCCTGCGGCACGCTCGCGTCCATGACGCCGCGGGAGGCGAACTGGCGGAACACGAACGACCAGCCGATCCGCTCGGCCTCGGTCACGTATCCGGTCTCCTTCACGAACCTGGCGAACTGCGCGTTCGTCACGCAGGTCGGGTCGATCAGGAACGCATCCAGCTTCACCTCGCGGACCGGGCCCTCGCCGTCCTCCGGGTTGGCGTCGGGGTCGTCGCCGCCCACCGAGAACGTCCCGCCCGGGACGCGGACCATCCCGCGCGGCGGCTCCCACCGCGCCGGCCCGGGCATCACGAGGACCGGCGCCTCGGGGGCGTCCGCCCCGGTGACGGCCTCCCTGGCGGGCCCGCAGCACGCGCTCATCTGGCTCCTCCCATGTGTCACGACCTCTAGGAAGGGTAGTCGCCCCGGCATGCCCACGATCACGCGGTCGTCGCCCCCCGGCCTCCGCTTCGCGGGCGAAGCGCCTGCCTGTAGCGTCATCGCCATGCGACTCGGCGTGCTGGACATCGGCTCGAACACCGTCCATTTACTCGTCGTGGACGCCCACCGCGGCGGCCGTCCCATTCCGGCGTTCTCCCACAAGGAGGAGCTGCGCCTCAGCGAGCATCTCGGCCCGGACGACAAGCTGTCCGCCGAGGGCGTGGACCGGCTGCGCGCGTTCGTCGAGCAGGCCGTGGTCATCGCCGAGGACAAGGGCGTGGAGGAACTGCTGGCCTTCGCCACCTCCGCCGTGCGCGAGGCCGCCAACGGCGAGCGGGTGCTGGAGAAGGTCCAGCGGCACACCGGCGTGCTCATCGACGTGCTGTCGGGCCGCGACGAGGCGAGGCTGACGTTCCTGGCGGTGCGCCGCTGGTTCGGCTGGTCGTCCGGGCGGCTGCTGGCCTTCGACATCGGCGGCGGCTCCCTGGAGATCGCGGCCGGGGTCGACGAGGAGCCCGACGTCGCGGTGTCGCTGCCGTTCGGCGCCGGGCGGCTGACCCGCGACTGGTTCACCGCCGACCCGCCGTCCGCCGACGAGGTGCGCCGGCTGCGCCGCCACGTGCGCGCCGAGATCGCCCGCACCGTCGGCTCCGTCGTCCGCTACGGCGGGGCCGACCGGGCGGTGGCCACCTCCAAGACCTTCAAGCAGTTGGCCAGGATCGCCGGGGCGGCACCGTCCAGCGACGGCGTCCACGTGCCGCGCTCGCTGTCGCGCCAGGACACCGCCGACTGGGCCGCCAAGCTGACCGCCATGACGGCCGCCGAGCGGGCCGAGCTGTCCGGCGTGTCGGCGGGGCGGGCGGCCCAGCTCGCCGCCGGCGCGATCGTGGCCGACGCGGTGATGGACCTGTTCGAGGTGGAGCGGCTGGAGATCTGCCCGTGGGCGCTGCGCGAGGGCGTCATCCTGCGCCGGCTGGACGCGCTGCCGGGACGGCTGGAGGCGCCCGACGGAGCCACCGAGTAAGAGGGATATATCGCCACATAACAGGCAACTGACCGTGATGAAACTGCAGAGAACGAGCACCGGCGGGCAACTCTGACGGGGTGTGGACGTTGCTCGGCGCGATCGGCTCGCTGCTGGTCGCCCTCTCCCTGTCGTTCCTCGCGGTGCTGGGCATCGCGGTGGCCGTGCTCATCTGGCTGGCGCTGATGGCCTCCATGAGCGGGATCGTCCTGACACACGGCGGCTCCGCCCGGCGGAGCGGCCGTGAGCCATGACGTCCTCACGTCCGGATGAAGTGCGGCCCCGCCGCGCCCGGTGAGTAGCGCAGCCGCTTCTCCAGGCACACCACCGCGCCGTTCTCCCGCTTGTTGGTGAAGCGGACGTCGTCGGCCAGCGCCCGCATGATCTGCAGCCCCCGCCCGTTCTCGGACCCGGGCGTCGCGTCCCTGACCGACGCCGGGTCGAAACCATGGCCGGTGTCGACCACCCGGATCACGCACAGATCGTCGTAGACCATGGCGCTCACCGTGTACTCGTCGCTCGGCGCGGCATGCTTGACCACGTTGGAGCACGCCTCCGTCAACATGAGCTCGATGTCGTCCCGGATCTCCGGCTCCACACCCAGCGAGTTCAGCGTGCCGTCGAGCATCTGCCGGATGAGCGGCACGCTCGCCGCGTCCCTGGGCAGCCGCAGCGCCATCGTGGTCTCCACCGGCGCCTCCCTTCCGTGTCGAGAATGCCTCTGCCCATGATCCGGCGAAGCATTCGCTACGGAAGGAGACGCTCAGCCCGGCGGCAGGCCGAACAGGCGGTCGAGCGCGGTCATCCGCATCAGGTTGCGCAGATAGGGCGTGACGGCGACCACCCGCAGCACCGCGTCCTCGGCGGGCCACCCGCTGGTAGAGGCGGACCAGGGCCGCCAGCCCCGACGAGTCGATGAACCCCAGCCCCGACAGGTCGACGTCCACCCGCTCGAATCCGTCACCCAGCAGGACCGACGACAGCTCGTCCGCGGTGTCGAAATCGAGGTCACCGCGGACCGCGAGCTGGACCGTTGTCTTGTCGGACGAGTCGATCTCGATCTGCAGCGGGGTCTTGTCGGGCACCCTCACAGCCTAACCACCACGAAAATACGGCGCGCGCCGAGGGGCACAACCATGACAATCACCCCATGCATCACTTCAGCCGACCGGGTGCCGGAGACGCCCCGGCCATCCACGAGCTCAGCGCCGCCTGCGACACCGAAGTGCTCGGACGGCCCGACCTCACCCTCGACGACATCGCGGGCGAGCTCGCCGAGCCCGGCTTCGACCTCGACAGCGACGCCTGGCTCGCGCACGGCCCGGACGGCCGCCTCGACGGCTGGGCGTGGGCGCGCCGCCAGGGCGCGAGCGAGATCGTCGACGCCGACGTGATCGTCCGCCCCGGCGTGGCCGGTCTCGCCGAGCGGCTCTGGCCGCTCGTGCTGGAGCGCGCGGGCGCGCTCGCCCGCGAGGCGGGCCACCCCGCCGCCGTCACCGACGTCGGCGTCTACCGGGCCGACCGGGCCAAGCAGGCGCTCGTCACCGGGTACGGGTTCGCGGCCGCCACCAGCTTCCACCGCATGCGCGTCGACTTCGACGGCCCCGTCGAAGCACCTGAGCCGCCGCCCGGCGTCACCCTGCACGGCGGCCAGAACGAGCAGGTCCGCCGCGAGGCCCACGAGGTGTACCAGGAGGGCTTCGCCGACCACTTCGGCCACGCCTACGTCGACTACGACCGCTGGTACGCCCGCAGGCAGGCGATCCCCACCACCGACTGGAGCCAGCTCACCCTGGCCAGGGTGGACGGCCGCGCGGCCGCGATGGTGCTCGGCAACAACCAGTTCGCCGCCGACGAGGGCTGCGGCTACGTCGACACGCTCGCCGTGCGGCCCGAGTTCCGCGGCCGGGGCCTGGGCCGCCTGCTGCTGCGCACCGCCATCGCCGCCGACGCCGCCCGCGGCCGTGAGGGCACGATCCTGCACGTCGACACCAACAACACCACCCCCGCGCTGGGCCTGTACGAGTCGGAGGGGATGCGCCCGGTCCTCGTCATCGACATCTGGCGGCGCACCGTCGAACCCGGCACCGTCGAAGCCGGTTAGACCCGGTGGGCCGCCAGGTGGTCCAGCACCGCCTGGTTGGCCTCCCACCCGTCGGGGAACTTCACCGGCACCCCGAGCTGCACCGGCTCCGCCGACGGATGCGCGTCGAGCAGCTCGGCGATGCCCGCCCTGGCCACCACCACGCACGCGTGCCGGTGCCGCGAGGCCAGCACGCACAGCCGCCCCGACTCCAGGTGGAAGGCGGTCGCGTCGCGCCGCCCCGACAGCGGGTGCAGCACGATCGTCACGTCGTACTCGCGGCCCTGCAGCCGGTTGGCGGTGTCGACGGTGATCTCCGGCGGCAGCCCGGCGTTCCTGATCGCCGCCACCTGGTCGCGGTGGGCCGCGCCGACCGCGATCCGGTCGGCCGTCACCGGCCGCTCGCCCTGCTCCGAACTCGCCACCGCGCCGCGCTGCATCAGCCGTGCCGCCAGCAGCGCCACCGCCTCCACCGCTTCGGCGTCGGTGCGCACGGTGTGCCGGTTCGGCAGCTCCAGCAGCGCCCACCCGGAGCGGGCCGCCTCCTCCAGCGCCCGGTCGTGCACCGTGCCCATGCCGCCGGTGACCAGCTCCAGCCGCCGGTCGCCAGGCCCGGTGCCCGACCGGAACCCGGTGAACGGGTAGAACGCCCGCGACACCACCGGCGCCGCCGACGAGGGCAGCCGCCACGACACCGGCAGCCGGTGCACCGGCAGGTCGGGGTTGTGCCGCAGCAGCACCGACACGGCGCTCTGCAGCGGATCCCACGACAGCCCCGACCACCGGTCGCCGTCCACGATGGAGAACGGGTCGAGCTGCCCGGGGTCGCCCACGAACAACGCCCGCTCGAACAGCCCGGCGATGCGCAGCAGCTTGTCGGAGCGCATCTGATAGGCCTCGTCCACGATGGCCCACGGCCACGTCCGGCCGCTGATCCAGGCCCACTTGTCGGCGGTGGCGATGACGACGTCCGGATCGCCGAGGTCCTGGACGCGGGTGCCGAAGGTCACCCCTGGCAGCTCCAGCATCCGCTTGCGCGGCACGTAGCCGCCCGCCGACAGCCGGCCCACCGTGAGCCGCGGATGCTTCTCGCAGATCCGCGTCACCAGGTCGTCCACCTGCTCGTTCGTCTGGGCGACGATCATCAGCGGCTCGCCGGTGGCGGCCAGGTGCGCCGCCGCCCGCACCACGAGCGTGGACTTGCCCGCGCCGGGCGGCGAGTCGACCACCACGCCCCGGTGGCCCGGCAGGTCGGCCAGCACCCGCCGGATGACCTCCTCAGGCGTGGGCTCAGGCGTGAGCTCAGGGATCACGACCACTCCTCCCGGGCGTCCTCGTCGGCCGGTTCGTACGGGCGCGGCGGGCCGCCGTGGGTCCACGGCGTCGCCTCCGGCTCCGGCAGCGCCGCCGCGCCCTGGAACTCGTCGGTCAGCGAGCTGTAGCAGACCCGCTCGCCGATCTCCGGCACCGCGCCGGGCGCCGGGGTCTTGCCCCGCCCCATGCCCTTGGTGATCTTCAAGGTGACCAGGCCGTCGCCCGCCGACACCAGCTCGGCCCCCTGCCCGCGCCGTTCCGGCGTGCCCAGCGAGGTGCCGGGCGGGATCCGTACGGGATCGTCGGTCTTGACCGTCACCAGCGGGCGCAGCTTGCGCGAGCGGCCCTCGCCCTCGGTGTTGCCGGGCACCGTGTCGACGACCTCGCCCGCGAACGCCTCGCCCGTGAGCCGGTACTCGGCCATCACCAGCGGGTCGTCGTAGGCGCGCTGCACCTCGTAGGCGGCCTGGGCGCGCTCCATCCGCGAGAGCCGGGCCGCCGCGGCCACCGCGCCGTCGCGGCGGGCCTGCGGCGGCGCCCCCTCCGCGAGCTGCGCGGTCATGCCGCTGAACGAGCCGCGGTCGTGCTCCCACCGCTGCGCCACGCTCGCGCCCGGCTCCAGGCCGCGCAGCAGCTCGACGGCCCGCCACACCAGCCGCCACGTCGGCTCCAGCTGGGTGCGCAGCGCCTCGGTGATCCGCTCGGCCGATCCGCTCTCCATCGCCGGCGCCAGCACCTCCGCGTCGAACCCCGGATCGGTGGCCGGGCCGGCCGGCGGCCAGATCAGCGGGTCCTCGGCCGCGTCGTCGGGCCCGTCGGTGATCCAGGCGAGCAGCGCCGCCAGGTTGGCGTCCTCCAGCGCGCTCTGCCCGCTCGCCCAGTGACGGGCCAGCTCGTCGGTCGCGGCCAGCATGAGCGACGAGCCGGGGTGCGCGGCGCGCTCGGCGAAGTACGTCAGCCACCGGCCGAGCAGCGGCACCCCCTGCGGCACCGGGAACGGCCCGTCGGTGCGCCGGAACCGGGTGGAGCGGCCGAGCAGCCGGGTGAAGGCCACCCCGGCCCGGTTCGGCACGATCAGCTGCGGCGCGTCCAGCGCCCGCTCGTACGGGTCGGCGCCGCGCCGCTCCACCGTCTCGGTCTCGGCCGTGAAGCCCGCCACGTACGGCAGCAGCACCCCGGCCAGGTCGGCCGTCCAGGCGAAGCGCAGGTCGCGGTTGCGCGGCTGGGCCACCGCCAGCAGCCGCGGCTCGGCGGGGTCGGTGCCCAGCATGGCGGCCAGCGGCGCCGCCGCCTCACCCGACAGCTTCAGCGGGATGAACACCATCGGCCGCGCCGACAGGTGGCAGTGGCGGACGGTCGCGATCGGCTGCGCGACGCCCTCGTCGATCGCCCGCAGCCGGGCGAGCGAGGTGAGCAGGCTCACGCCAGGCACTCCCGCCGCAGCCGCTCGGCGCCGCGCAGCAGCCGGGCGATCTCCTCCTGGCCCTGCGCGGGCGCGCGCGAGCCGTCGGCCAGCGCCAGCGCCTCCCGCACCGACGCCACGCCGCCGAGCTCGTCGCGGACGGCGCGGCCCAGCAGATCGGACGCGCCCTCCTGGCGGGCCTCGTCGCGGCAGAAGAAGCACAGGTCGCACGTGGACAGGCAGTCGGGCGCGTAGCGGGCCTCGGCCCTGCGCACCGCGTCGGCCAGCTCCGCGACCGGCCTGGCCGGCCGCCCGTCGGCGTCCGGCGCCAGGTCGAACGTCACGTCCTCGGGCAGCGCGTCCAGCAGCCGGTCCAGGCTCGTCATCCGGGAGAGCTGGCGGCGCAGCACCGCGAGCTGGCGGCGCACGTCGACCAGCGTCGCCACCGGACGGTTGGCGAAGTTCTCCGGACAGACCAGCACCACGTCGTCGGCCACCCGGAGCGGGTCGTGGCCCAGCTCCTCCAGCAGCGTCCGCAGCGCGAGCACGTACACGGCCGCCTGCCGCGCGGCCGCCGCCACCGCGGCCGGGTCGGCCTGCCCGTCGACCACCGCGAACGACTTGATCTCCACGATGTGGAACCGGCCGCCGAGCTGGAACGCGACCACGTCGGGCTCCAGATAGGCGGTGTGGCCGGCGATGCCCAGCGTGAACAGCGGATGGTCGTAGACGGTGCCCACGCCCTCACCCCTGGCCGCGCGGTCGATCAGCGCGCGGGTGTGGGTGTGGCGCAGGTGGGCGCCGACGTTCTCCACGTCGTGGTAGGCCACCTCGTCGATCGGCAGGCCGAGCAGCTCGCGCAGCATCCGGATCAGCTCCGCGCACCCGTCGGCCTTCACCAGCGCCTCGAACGCGTTGCCCCGCGTGATCGCGAACGGCGACTGGCCGAACGGGGCGGGGAACCCCAGGTGGCGGGCGACGGCGTCCTTGTCGATCCCGGCGCCGTCCATGAGCGCCCGCCGCGTGCAGCCGGGGTTGGCCGCCAGCGCGGCGATCGCCCGGGCGTCGTGCGGCTTCGGCGGTGTGGTGCCGCGCAGCGCGTCGAGCCGGTTCATCGGCCGCCTCCCATAGCCATGACTGATCTTGGAACAGTGGTCAGCGTAGTGGCCCCGAACAGCCGGGCCACGTCATCGAGCTGGGTGTCGGCGCGTCCCGCCAGCTCCGCGCGGTCGCCGGCGTCGCGCCCGGCGTGCACGGCCAGCTCCCGCCGCGCCGCCTCGGCCACCCGCGCCGGGTCGGGCGGCACCTCGTCCCCGGCGCCCGGGATGTTGCGCGCCATCCTGGATAACAGCCGGTCGCCGTCGGGCGAGCGCCGCCCCGCGGCGTGCTCGGCGATCCGGATCGCGCAGGTGAGGAAGTCGACGCGGGGGCTGAGCGGGCCCACCACCCGGCGCTCCACCGGCCACGTGCTGACGGTGAGGTAGCCGCGGGCGGGGGAGAGCCGGTCGGTCAGCGCCGCGCACAGGTAGTAGGGCCGCCCGAACGGCGACGAGCGGAACGAGCGCTCCTCGTCCCTGCGCAGGCTGGTGAGCTGGGAGCTGCGGATCGTGCCGGCCAGGAACGCGCCGCTCACCGCCACCACCAGCCGGGCCTGCGCGGGCGCGCCCAGCAGCTCCAGCGCCTGGTGCACCTGCTCGCGCACGGTCACCAGCCGCGGCCCCTGCGTCTTCCCGGCGGGCTTCTCGCCGCTCACCAGGGAGTCCCACGCCTTCTCGGCGGTGCGGAGCTCGGCCCGCAGCGCCCTGGCCGCCGAGCCGTCCCTGGCCCGCATGGCCCTGCGCACACCGGCCCTGAGCTCGTCGATGCGCCGTTCGAGCTCGTCCAGCCGGTCACTCATGGCGCGAGGGTATCAGGGGTTCCAGTAATTACCAGTATTTCGGTGCGTGTCCCGCAGATGCGTACGCGGCCGCACCCGGGAAGGGCGCGGCCGCGTACGGAAGGGTCAGGCGGACGTGGTGACGCGGTCGGAGGGCGGGAGGCCGAGCTGGTCCGTGGGGACCTTGTGGGTCTCGCGCGCCGTCGCCACCGCCACCGCGCTGATCGCGCACAGGATGGCGGTGAAGATGCCGACGCCGACCCAGCCCTGCAGGCCGAGCCAGCCTCCCGGGGAGACGATGCCGGCCGCCGAGGCGACCGCGAAGCCGGCGACGGCGAAGCCGATCTGGGTGCCGATGGCCATGCCCGACAGCCGCACCTTGGTGGTGAACATCTCCCCGTAGAGCGAGGGCCAGATGCCGTTGGAGGCGCTGTAGACGACGCCGAGGGTGAGGATGCCGACCAGGAAGATCATCGGGTAGCTGCCGGAGTTGATCGCCGCCAGGTAGGCGAAGATCATGATCGGGCTGCCGACGGCTCCGATGAGGAACACGGGCTTGCGCCCGATCCGGTCCGACAGCATGGCCCACAGCGGGATGGCCAGCAGCGCGGCGGTGTTGGCCACGGTGCTCACCCAGAGCATGGTGGCCCGGTCCAGGCCGACGTTCTCGACGGCGTAGTTGAGCGCCCACACGGTGAAGATGGTGCTGACCGTCGCGATCAGCGCCGCGCACACCACCCGCACCACGCTCGCCCAGTGGTCGCGGAAGAGCAGCGACAGCGGCATCCGCGGCACCGTGCCCTGGGCCACCTCGCGCTCGAACGCCGGCGTCTCCTCCAGCTTGCGCCGGATCACCCAGCCGACCACGGCCACGATCACGCTCATCCAGAACGGCACCCGCCAGCCCCAGGACAGCAGCTGCTCCTCGGGCATGGCCGCCACCGGGATGAACACGACGGTGGCCAGGATCTGCCCGAACTGGGTGCCGTTGAGCGTGAAGCTGGTGTAGTAGCCGCGCCGGTGCTCGGGGGCGTGTTCCAGGGTCATGGAGTTGGCGCTGGCCTGCTCCCCGGCGGCCGACAGGCCCTGCATGATGCGCAGCACGACCAGCAGCACCGGGGCCAGGTCGCCGATCTGGTCGCGGCTCGGCAGGCAGCCGATGAGGAACGTCGACACGCCCATGAGCACGAGCGTGAACACCATGATGCGCTTGCGGCCGAACCTGTCGCCGACGTGACCGAGGATGAACGCGCCCACGGGCCGGGCGGCGTAGGCGACGCCGAAGCTGGCCAGCGACTGGAGGGTCGCCGTGGTGGGATCGGACTCGTCGAAGAACACCTTGGAGAAGATGAGGGCGGCGGCGCTGCCGTAGATGAAGAAGTCGTAGTACTCCAGCGCACTGCCTATCCAGGCCGCGACGGCCGCTTTGCGCGGCGTGCCCTGGCGGGCGCCGGGGGGTTGGTCGGTCACGATGGCTCCCTGTTGGTGCGGCGTCGTCAGTGTGGACCGTGCCCCCGTCCGGGCCCCGCACTTGTTACGAACTAGATAGTTAATTGCTCGCCATGCTCCTGTGGCCGCGATCTCATGTCAAGAGTCTCTTCACGGGACGACTCCGGAGATGTTATGACTAACTCACTAGTTCGTACATAACTCATGAGGGTGAGCATGACCTCCTACCTGATCGGGCTCATCGGCTCCGGCATCGGGCCGTCACTCAGCCCCGCCCTGCACGAGCGGGAGGCGGTCCGGCTCGGCATCCCGTACGTCTACCGCCTGATCGAGACGGCCGACGCCGCCGAGGTGGGGGAGCTGGTCCGCGCCGCGCGGCGGTTCGGCTTCGACGGGCTGAACATCACCCACCCCTGCAAGCGGGCCGTGCTCCCGCACCTGGACGAGCTGTCGGCGGACGCGGCCACGCTGGGCGCGGTCAACACGGTGGTGTTCGACGGCGAGCGCGCGGTCGGGCACAACACCGACTGGACCGGCTTCGCCGAGTCGTTCGCCCGCGACCTGCCCGGCGCGCCCACCCGCCGGGTGACGCAGCTCGGCGCGGGCGGCGCCGGGGCGGCGGTCGCGCACGCGCTGCTCACGCTGGGCGCGGGCGAGCTGACGGTGGTGGACGCCGAGCCCGGCCGGGCCCGGGCGCTGGCGGGGGAGCTGGCCGAGCGGTTCGGCGCGGGCCGGGCGCGCCCGGCGGCCCCGGACGACCTGCCGGACCTGCTGCCGGACGCCGACGGGCTGGTGCACGCCACCCCCACCGGCATGGCGGGGCACCCCGGCCTGCCGCTGCCCGCCGCCCTGCTCCGCCCGGACCTGTGGGTGGCCGACATCGTCTACCGGCCGCTGGAGACCGAGCTGCTGCGCCAGGCCCGAGCCCTGGGCTGCCGCACCCTCGACGGCGGCGGCATGGTCGTCTTCCAGGCGGCCCACGCCTTCCACCTGTTCACGGGCAGGAAACCGGACGCGGAGCGGATGCTCGCCCACCTGACCGAACTCGTCACCGCCTGACAGGAGGACGCCATGCGCAAGTCCATCGCGACCGTGTCGCTGAGCGGCACGCTGACCGAGAAGCTGGAGGCGATCGCCGCGGCCGGCTTCGACGGGGTGGAGGTGTTCGAGAACGACCTCGTCGCCTGCCCGCTGCCGCCCGAGGAGATCCGCCTGCGGGCGGACGACCTGGGGCTGGGCATCGACATGTACCAGCCGCTGCGCGACTTCGAGGCGGTGCCCGACGACGTGCTCAAGGGCAACCTGCGCCGCGCCGAGTACACGTTCGAGCTGATGAACCGGCTCGGCGCGGACACGCTGCTGGTCTGCTCGAACGTCTCCCCGGACGCCCTGCCCGACGACGAGCTGGCCGCCGCCCAGCTCCGCCTGCTCGCCGAGCGAGCCGCCGGGCACGGCATCCGGGTCGCCTACGAGGCGCTCGCCTGGGGACGGCACGTCAGCGAGTATCTGCACGCCTGGCGGATCGTGCGGACGGCCGACCATCCCGCGCTCGGCGTCTGCCTGGACAGCTTCCACATCCTGTCGCGCGGCTCCGACCCCATCGGCATCGAGGCGATCCCGGGGGAGAAGGTGTTCTTCCTGCAGCTCGCCGACGCGCCCCGGCTGGCCATGGACGTGCTGCAGTGGAGCCGCCACTACCGCTGCTTCCCCGGCCAGGGCGGCTTCGACGTGACGGGCCTGGTACGGCACGTGCTGGCCACCGGGTACGCGGGACCGCTGTCGCTGGAGGTGTTCAACGACGTCTTCCGCCAGTCCGACGCCCGCCGGACCGCGCTGGACGCGATGCGGTCGCTGATCGCGCTGGAGGAGGCGCTGACGCCGGACGGGGTGCCGCCGGTGGTGCCGTCCGGGTTCGCCTTCGCCGAGCTGGCCACCGGGGGCTCCGCCGAGCTCCCCGGGATCCTGTCGGCCCTCGGCTTCGCCCGTACCGGCACGCATCGGACGAAACCGGTCGAGCTCTGGGAGCAGGGCGGCGCCCGCGTCCTCCTCAACGCGGCCCCAGCGGAATCGGCCGACGAGCAGCCGGCGCTGGTGGCGATCGGGCTGGAGACGCCCGACCCGGCCGCTTCGGTGAAACGGGCCGGGAAACTGCTCGCGCCGGTGCTGCCGCGCGAGCGCGCGCCCCGCGACGCGCCGCTGGACGCCATCGCCGCCCCCGACGGGACCGCGCTGTTCTTCTGCCGCACCGGCCACGCCGACCACCCCGACTGGACGGCCGACTTCCCCCGTACGGAGCCCGTACCGGAAGGGGACGTGACCGGGATCGACCACGTCGCGCTCACCCAGCCCTGGCAGCACTTCGACGAGGCGTCGCTGTTCTACTGCGGCGTGCTCGGGCTGCGCCCCCAGGAGAGCCTGGAGGTCGCCGACCCGTACGGCCTGCTGCGCAGCCGCGCCATGGCCGGCGGCGGCACCCGCCTGGTCGTCAACATCGCCAGGACGGTCGCCCGCCAGGCGTCCCGGCAGCACGTCGCGTTCGCCGTCCGCGACCTGCGGGCGCTCGCCCGGCGGCTGCGCGCGGACCATCCCGGCCTGCTGCTGCCCATCCCGGCCAACTACTACGACAACCTGGAGGCCAGGTACGGGACGGACCCGGAGATCAGGGAGCTGGGGCTGCTGTACGACAGGGACGAGGAGGGCGAGTTCCTGCACCTGTACACGGTGACGGCGGGCCGGGTGTTCTTCGAGCTGGTGCAGCGGATCGGCGGCTACGACGGGTACGGCGCCGCCAACGCGGCCGTCCGGCTGGCCGTGCAGCACGCCGAGCGGTCATAGGATGAGGCGTATCGTCCCCGCCGTCCCGTGGAGTCACATGACCTCGCAGCCAGCCACCGGTGAGCGACGGCGCGACGCCGACCGCACCAGGGCGGAGATCCTCGAGGTCGCCCAGCGGGAGTTCGCCAGGCGCGGCTACGCGGGGGCGCGGGTCGACGAGATCGCCGAGCTGATGCGCACCACCAAGCGCATGATCTACTACTACTTCGGCAGCAAGGAGAAGCTCTACATCGCCGTCCTGGAGAAGGCCTACTCCGAGGTCCGCGCCGCCGAGCGCGACCTCGACGTGGAGCACCTGGCGCCGGTCGAGGCGATCCGCACGCTCGCGCAGCTGACCTTCGACCACCACGAGGCCCACCGCGACTTCATCAAGCTCGTCGCGATCGAGAACATCCACGGGGCCGAGCACATACGCAAGTCGCAGGCCCTGGCCAACCTCGGCACGCCCGTGCTCGGCGTCATCGAGCGCATCCTGGAGGCGGGCCGGGCCAGCGGCGACTTCGACACCGAGGCCGACGCCGTCGACGTGCACATGATGATCAGCGCGTTCTGCTTCTTCCGGGTGGCCAACCAGCACACGTTCGGCGCGCTGTTCGGGCGCGACATGGCCGCGCCCGAACACCGCGACCGGCTGCGCCGCATGGTGGGCGAGATGACCGTCGCCTACCTGCGCGGCGGTCACAAACCGTAGGCCTCCAGCAGCCGCAGCCACACCTCGCTCACCGTCGGGAACGACGGCACGGCGTGCCAGAGCCGCTCCAGCGGCACCTCGCCGGTCACCGCGACGGTCGCCGAGTGCAGCAGCTCGGCCGTGCCCGGCCCGGCGAACGTGACACCCAGCAGCACCTTGCGGTCCTCGTCCACCACCGCCTTGGCCCGGCCGCGGTAGCCCTCGCCGAGCAGGTAGGCGCCGGACACGTCCGCGAGGTCGTACTCGACCGCCCGCACCCGGAACCCGGCCTCGCGGGCGGCCGCCTCGGTGCGCCCGACCGAGCAGATCTGCGGGTCGGTGAACACCACCTGCGGCGGCCCGAACCCGTCGGCGACCGCGCGCATCCCCGGCAGGTCGCCGGCCTCGCCCCTGGCCCGGGCCGCGATGACGTCACCGCACGCCCGCGCCTGGTACTTGCCCATGTGGGTGAGCAGGTTGCGCCCGTTGACGTCGCCCACCGCGTACAGCCAGCCGCCGTCCACGCCGGTGGCGCGCAGGCTGTCGTCCACCTCGACCGGCCGGTCCGCCGGCAGCCCGACGCTCTCCAGCCCCAGCCCCTTGGTGGCGGGTCTGCGGCCGGTCGCGACCAGCACCTCGTCGGCCTCGATCGGCGGGCCCTCCGGCAGGTGGACGGTCACCTTGCCGCCCGGCTCCGGCCGCTCCACCCGCTCCGCCGAGGTGTGCGGCCGCACATCGATCCCGGCGGCCGCGAACGACTCGGCCAGCAGCTCACCCGCGAACGGCTCCATCCGCTCCAGCAGCCCTCCGCCGCGCACCAGCATCGTCGTCTGCCTGGCGCCCAGCCCGTGCATGGCCTGCGCCATCTCGCAGCCGACCACGCCGCCGCCGATCACCGCGAGCCGGTCGGGCACCGAGGAGGCGGCGGTCACCTCGTGGCTGGTCCACGGCTCCGCCTCCCTCAGCCCCGGCACCGGCGGCACCGAGGCGACGCTGCCGGTCGCCAGCACCACGGCGTGGCGGGCGATCAGCACCCGCTCGCCGCCGTCCGGGGTGTCGACGACCACCCGCCGCGGGCCGTCGAGCCTGCCGCGCCCGCGCACGAACGTGGCGGGCACGCTCTCGATCCACCCCACCTGGCCGGCGTCGTCGTAGCGGCTGACCGCCTCGTCGCGGCGGGCCAGCACCGCCCGCGTGTCGATCGGCCCCACCTCCAGGCCCGGGACCCGGGACACGTCGGCGGCCAGCTCGACCGGGCGCAGCAGCGCCTTGCTCGGGATGCACGCCCAGTAGGAACACTCGCCGCCCGCCAGCCGCTCCTCCACGACCGCGGCCGACAGCCCGCCGCGCACCGCCCGCTGGGCGACGTTCTCACCGGCCGGGCCTGCTCCGATCACGATGACGTCGAACTCGTCGGACACGGTTACCTCCCGGATGGCGTTTCCCCTGGGGGCAGTCTGCCAGTCGATCAGCGCCCGCTCCAGAGCCCTCACCGAGCGGCGGAACCGGTCACGAACCGGTCGAGGGCACCGCCTTCACCCAGGTTCTGTCGTCGGTCAGGAACCGGTCCAGCCGCAGCCCCGCCGCCTCAAGGGCGGCCGCCAGCTGGTCGTCCGACAGCCGCCGCGAGGTGAACGACTGCGTCCACTCGTGCTCCCCGCACACGGACCGCATGGTGGCGTTGACCACGCCGGGAGCGACCTCCTCCAGCGCCGACATCTCGATCCGCATGTCGCCCTCGGTGCGGCCGCGGCCGACCTCCCAGGCGTCGTGCCGCTCCGGCGGCGTCCACTGGATCAGCACCGCCCCGTCCCCGGCCACGTGCCGCGCGCACGCCTCCAGCAGGCCGTGCCGTCCCTCCTCGTCGGCGGTGTGCACGAGGTTCGAGGCCATCAGCACCCCGTCGAAGCGCCGCCCCAGCCGCAGGTCCTGGATACGGGTGCACACGGTCTCCGCGCCGCGCACCTCGGCCAGCATCTCGGCCGACTCGTCGACCGCGACCACCTCGTAGCCGCGTTCGATCAGGGCGTGCGTCACCCGCCCCACGCCCGCCCCCAGGTCGAGCACCGACCCGCCGACCGGCACCTGGCCGGCCACGACGTCCGGCTCCTCGCGCGGCTTGATCCTCTTGTAGACCTCGACGGAGGAACCGTCGGGGGTGATGGCCCCGGACCCGGTTCCGCTGTTCGGAGTGATCTTCATGCGTTCGACACTAATCCCGGAAGGGCGCGCCGTCAGTCGCCGAACCGGGACAATTTCCCGTGCCGCCGGGCATACCGCAGCGCCCACCCGAACAGCGCCAGCGTCGCCGCCACGTAGACCACGTTCAGCCCCGCCGCCCACGCCATCCGGTCCCACGGCACCGCGCCGCCCGCCATGACCGTGCGCATCCCCTCGAACACGTGGGACGCGGGCGTGAACCAGGCCACCACCCGCAGCGGCTCCGGCAGTACCGAGACCGGGTAGAAGATCCCCGCGAGCGGCTGCACCACGAACACCAGCGACCAGGCGATCACCTGCGCGTTCTCGCCGAACCTGAGCACCGCCGAGATGCCGACCAGCCCGAGCGACCAGCCGAACACCAGCAGCACCCCCATGAACGGCACCAGCCCCACGCCCAGGGTCATCACCCCGAACCCGTACAGCGCGTACGCCAGCCCCGCCATGACCATGACCGCGACCGCCACCTTGCCCAGCGCGAACAGCATCAGCCCGGTCACGTACTCCACGCTGGACAACGGGCTGACCTGGACGTTCAGCAGGTTCCTGGACCAGATGTCCTCCAGGAAGGCGATGGAGATCTCGTTGCTGGCCTTCTGCAGCACCTGCCACAGCAGCACCGCGCCGAGCAGGAACGTGACCACGAACGGCACCCGCTGCGACTGCAGGAAAAGCGTCACGAATCCCCACAGCACCAGCTCGACCGTCGGCCAGAACAGGATCTCGAACATCCTGATCGGGCTGCGCCGCAACGCCGCGAAGTCGCGCCGCACCACGCCGAGGATCCGCTGCCGCCGGGCGGCCGCCCCGAGCGGGGGCAGCGTCAGAGTCGTCATCCGCGCGCCACCTTCAGGAACACCTCTTCCAGGTCCACGGCCCCGTAATGACCGGCCAGCTCCGCGGCCGTCCCCGCGGCGACGATCCGCCCGGCCGCCATGAAGCAGATGCGGTCGCACATCCGCTCCACCTCGCGCATGTTGTGCGAGGTGATCAGCATCGCGCTGCCGTTCTCCCTGGCCACCCGCGACAGCAGGCCGCGGATGCGGTCGCCCGCGTCGGGGTCGAGGTTGGCCGTCGGCTCGTCGAGCACCAGCAGCCGGGGCGCGTTCAGCAGCGCCTTGGCCAGCTGCACCCGGGTGCGCTGGCCGGACGACAGGTCCATCATCCGCCGCCCGCGCAGCGGCCCCAGCTCCAGCAGCTCGATCATCTCCGCCACCCGCGCCTTCGGCCGCCGCACCGCGTAGAGGCGGGCGAACGCGTCCAGCACCTCGTGCACCAGCAGCGGCCCCGGGAGGTCCACGTAGCTGGCGGCGAAGTTGACCTGGCTGAGCACCTCGACGCGGTGCCGCGCCAGATCCATCCCGAAGACCCGCACCTGGCCCGCGTCGGGAGTGATCAGCCCGAGCAGCATGTGGAGCGTCGTCGACTTGCCCGCCCCGTTGAGGCCCAGCAGCCCCACGACCTCGCCCTGGCCTACGCCGAAACTCACCTCGTCGACCGCGGTGACCGGGCCGAACCGCTTGACCAGCTTGATCGCCTCGAGGATGGCCACCGCTTCAGCGTGCTGCCCCGGCGTGAGTCATCGCAACGGGTTTTCCTCCAGCATGGCCAGCAGGTCCCACTCGTTCTCGCACACCCGCCGCCCGATCGCCGCCAGTTCCACCGACCGCGACTCGCCGGTGAGGTGCCGCCGGGCCTGCACGACGCAGATGACGCCCCACTTGAGCACCCCGAACGTCTCCCACCAGCGCAGCGCCTCCCGGTCCACCGGGTGTCCCGACGCCTTCTCGTACGAGGTCACGAGGTCGTCGTAGGACCCGAAACCGCCCACCGGCAGCGGCGACCCGAACCGCCACGCCTTGACGCACAGCCAGCCCAGGTCCTCCAGCGGGTCGCCGGCGTGCGCCAGCTCCCAGTCGAGCACCGCCCTGACGCCCTCGGGCCCGACGATCAGGTTGCCGTTGCGGAAGTCGCCGTGCACCACGGTCCGCCGGCCGCTCACCGGCCGCGCCGCCGCCAGGCGCCGCAGGGCGAGCTCGAAGACCGGATGCGGCTCCCCGGCCGCATCCAGCGCCGCCCGCCACTGCTCCAGCGGATCGTCGCTTCCGTCATCGGCCCGGGGGAGCGCGGACAGCGGCATCCGATGGATCGCCGCCAGCGCCTCACCGCACTGCGCGGCCAGCCGCGGCCGCGCCTCGCGGAAGGCGTCGTCCCGCAGGATCCGCCGCGGGATCGTCTCACCCTCGATCCGCTCCATGAGCACGTACGCGTCAGCCGCCGCCACCACGCCGGGCACCGGCACCCCGGCCTCCCGCGCGGCCCGCATCAGCCCCGCCTCGGCCGCCAGCCCGGCGCCCAGCCCGCCCTCGGCCCCCGACCGCAGGATCAGCGGATGACGTACCCCGTCAGGCGTGACCACGTCCAGCGCCCACGTCTCCCGCGACGCCCCGCCCGGCAGCCGCACCCGCCCCTCGACCGAGGCCCCGCCACCGAAGGCCTCCCGCACCACCGCGTCGACGTCGGTCACCGGAGCCCGAACTCCCAGTTGCCGCCGCCCGCGTACTCGCCGAGTATCCGCCGCCCCACCGAGTCGATGTGCACCTCGTCCGGCCCGTCGTAGATCCGCCCGGCCCGCGCGTGCCGGTACATCCGGTCCAGCGGCGTGTCCGGAGTCAGCCCCGCCGCCCCGTGCACCTGGATCGCCCGGTCGATCACGTTGTGCAGCATCCGCGCCCCGACCACCTTGATCGCGCCGATCTCCACCCGCGCGCCGCCCCCGGCGTCGACCGCCTCCGCCGCCTGCAGCGTCAGCAGCCGCGCCGCCTGGATCTCCGCGTACGAGTCGAACACGTGCTGCCGCATCAGCTGCTTCTTCGCCAGCGGCTCGCCGAACGCCGTCCGCTCGTGCAAGCGGCGGCACATCAGGTCGAACGCCCGCTGCGCCTGCCCCAGCCACCGCATGCAGTGGAAGATCCGCCCCGGCCCGAGCCGCTTCTGCGCGATCACGAACCCGTGCCCGCGCGGCCCCAGCAGGTTGGCCGCCGGCACCCGCACGTCCTCGTACCGCACCTCGCAGTGCGACCCGTTCAGCCCGAGCACCGGCGTCTCCCGCACGATCGTGTAACCGGGCGTGTCCGTCGGCACCAGGATCATCGAGAACGCCAGGTGCGGCGGCGCGTCCTCCTCGGTCCGGCACATCACGGTCGTGTACGCCGCCTGCGACGCGCCCGTGGTGAACCACTTGTGCCCGCTGACCACCCACTCGTCGCCGTCGAGCACCGCCCGCGTCGCGATCTGCGTCGGGTCGCTGCTCGACACCGCCGGCTCGGTCATCGCGAAGCTCGGCGAGATCTCGGCCCGCACCAGCGGAGCCAGATAGCGCTCCCGCTGCTCGGCGGTCCCGTGCTCGTACAGCATGAGCGAGTCCTGCAAGGTGTACGTGCCGAGCGCGAGCTGCCCGTACTCACTGCGCCCCTGCACCTCGTTCACGTACACGTAGTCGAGGAACGGCAGCCCGCCGCCGCCCAGCTCCTTCGGGTGCCCGAGCGCCCAGAGCCCTTCCTTCTTGGCCTCCTCCTGCAGCTCGCGGAGCGCCTCCCGGCCGCCTTCCTCGATGGCGCGCTCCGCGGGCTCCACCCGCTCGGTCATGAACGCGTACACGGCATCCCGCAGCGGGCGGACCCTGTCAGGCACGGCGAAACTCATGCAAGGATCTCAACCGAAAACGACTGTCCGGTCAACGGAGAACAGCATGCACGACGCCCCGACATCTGCCCAGCTGGTCGCCGCGGTCCGTGAGTTCCTCGAAACGGACGTGCTCCCGGCGGCCGAGGGCCGGGTCCGCTTCCACACCAGGGTCGCCATCAACGTGCTCGCCATGGTCGAACGCGAGATCGAGCTCGGCCCGTCCCAGGCCCTCGACCACGAGACCCGCCTGGCGGCCCTCGGCGTCGCCTCCGACGCCGAGCTCGCCGCCGCGATCCGCGAGGGCCGCCTCGACGACAACCCCATGCTGGCGCCCTTCCTGAAGGAGGCCGTACGCGCCAAACTCGCCGTCGCCAACCCTGACTACGGCTGAAATTTTCAGCCCGTACGAGCCCGCTTCGGAAAGCCCTTTCCCCAGCTCATCCCCTGGTAGGTTCGTCCACTTCGGCCCTTGACATCCCGCCGTCATTGGCGTGGCCTTCCGCGGTCAGATACCGTCACCGGACGGAGCGCTCCCACCACCGGCCCCCTACCGGAACACGGAGACCGCACTATGTCCCACGCCGGACCCCGCCGCCGGGCGCGGCGCATCCTCGCGCTGCTCGCCGCCACGGTGACCCTCCTCGCCATGCCCCTGACCGGCACCGCCTCGGCGCACGGCTCGATCGTCGACCCCGCCTCCCGCAACTACGGCTGCTGGCTGCGCTGGGGCAGCGACTTCCAGAACCCCGCCATGCAGCAGCAGGACCCGATGTGCTGGCAGGCCTGGCAGGACAACACCAACGCGATGTGGAACTGGAACGGCCTCTACCGCGACAACGTCGGCGGCAACCACCAGGCCGCCGTCCCCAACGGCCAGCTCTGCAGCGCCGGCCGGACCCAGGACGGCCGCTACCGCTCCATGGACACCCCCGGCGCCTGGACCATGACGAACGTCGGCAGCTCGTTCAGCATGCGACTGTACGACCAGGCCCGCCACGGCGCCGACTACATCAGGGTCTACATCACCCGCCAGGGCTACGACGCCACCACGACCCCGCTCGGCTGGAACCACCTGGAACTCGTCCGCGAGACTCCCCGGTACGCGCCCGCCGAGAACTACCTGATCACCAGCCTGACCAAGGGCTCGCGCACCGGCCGCCACGTGATCTACACGATCTGGAAGGCGTCCCACATGGACCAGACGTACTACTTCTGCAGCGACGTCAACTTCACCTGACCCTTTCCCCTTCCGCTTCGTGAGCGGCCGCGCATGGACGCGTGGCCGCTCGCGCGCAGCAGGCGGACAAAGGGGAGTTCGTGTTCATCGCGAGAAGAGCGTCATGCGCCGAACCGGCCGCTACGTAGTGCGGCGACCGACTCCACCAAGCTGGCCCTCTCCACTGCGTAGAGCACGTCCTCGATTGTCTCCGGCGGGTTCACCCGGGAGTCCACGATCTGTTGGACACAGGCCCACACGATCCGGTCGTCGAGTTCGATCTGATCGAGGATGAAGTCGTCCGGCGACTGAGCTCCAAATTCCAGGTGGTTAGTTCCTCCGCTGGGAAGTCCTTGAGATTGGAGGTGACGATGACCCGGGCGCCCGCCTTGATCGCGGCTGCGAGTACATGCCTGTCATCCGGATCGGGCAGCTTCAGTCCTTCCATCAACGGCTCGTATCCCTCAACCAGGCAGTTTCGGACTGCGGCGTTCATGAGGTCACGCAATCTCGAGAGCTTGTCCGCCGGAATGTCCGGGCGATCGGCCGCCAGGTTGCGAAGCGTCTCGTCCAGAATTTGGTTCGTCCACTTGGCTTGCACGATGTCGGCCTGGGCGATGCGGATGAGGAGATCCCGGAGAGTGTTGCCATAGAGGACGTTGGCGTCGTAGACCACGACGAAGGCCACGTCAGATCCCCAGCTCCTGGCCGAGAGCGGCGAGGTCGTCGGCGGCGGACCGCCGCTTCAGATCATCACGCCGTTTGTACGCCATGAGATCCTCAACGGTGATGCGACGGTGCTTCCCCACCATCCGGTAAGGGATCGCACCATCCTCCAGCAAGCCGATCAGGTACGGCCGGGACACGTTCAGCATGTCCGCCGCCTGCTGGGTGGTGAGCTCGGCGTGGGACGGAACAACCGACACACCCCGACCCTCCGCGGCCTGAGCCAGTATGTACGCCAGCAGGCTCACGGCGTCACGCGGAAGAATCAATGCTTCCTCGTTGCCGACCTCCCCGGAAACCGGGATGACCTCCTTCTCGGGATGTCTCATCAGATAGTCCTTGATCCGCCTGACGGCTCGGGCTGCGACCTGCGCGTCCATCGACCCGGGCTCGATCGAGCGCTTGACCTGGATGCCTGCCATGACTGGCTCCTTCCCCACAGTCGCATTATGCGCAATAATCGAAACAAACGCAACAGGGGGCGTGCGAGGCAGGGCTGGAGACTGCTCGCGACCTGCTGTCCGGTGTGGACGTGCAGTGGGGCGAGTGGCCGCACGGTGGCCGGTTCGTCACCAGCCCCCGCCGCCGAAGCGATGTGGCTGTGGGATCGCTCGCTGACAGGGGGCACCCTGATCGAGCAGACCCCGGTTCGCTCAATGATTTCGAGCGATTGCGAGTGGCAGGCTGGCAGGCCCCTTTCTGCCAGAATCTTGACTAGAGAGGACGAACATCCAGGCACATGCGAGGGCTAACGGTGGGCCACCCCGAAGATTTCCGAGAAGGGATGACGATGTCAGCTGAGCGGAAGCCGGGTGCTGTCAGGCAGTTGCGGCTCGTGGTGGAGGCGGAGGATTACGAAGCGGCCGTCGCTTTCTATCGGGACGTGCTGGGTTTGCCGGAGCAGGCCGCCTTCTCCGGGGGCGACGGAGCTGAGGTGGTGATCCTGGAGGCGGGCCGGGCGACGCTGGAGATCGCCAATCCGGCGCAGAAGCGGATGATCGACGACGTGGAGGTGGGGAGGCAGGTGGCGCCCAAGTTCCGGGTCGCGTTCGAGGTGGAGGACACGCGGGAGACCGTCGACCGCCTGACGTCGGGTGGAGCGGATGAGGTCGCACCGCCTACCGTCACGCCCTGGCAATCGCTCAACGCTCGTCTAGATGCGCCGGGTGGCATGCACATCACCGTCTTCCAGGAGCTGCAGAGCCTGGAGGAGCGTGAAGCTCTCGACGGATTCGGCACGGGGACCTGACCCGTTGTTCTGTCCACAGTGACCGCCCGGCTGCCACGCGGGCGGCCGGGCCGTCTACGTGCCTGGATCAGGCGCCGTAGAACCACTTGGAGGATCACCCTTGAGCATGGATCATTGCTCCTGATGACACAGACGACTCAGCGCACCTGGACCCACGGTGTCCCCCGCACCACTTCCGCCGGGCGCCGCATCGGCCTCACGTTCCGTTGTTTCGATACGGGGTCCGTGAGATGAGTGGGCGGGCTGGGGTCAGCACCTGATGCCGTCCAGATGGTATTGAAGAAGATGGCAGAGGATGGATCTCGTGAAGGTGAACTGGACGCCCCTTGTCCTCATAGGCGTAGCTCTCGTCCTCGCCGCTGTTTCGCTTGCTCTGAAGGCGAGTCCTGATCTTGACGTGGTCCGAATCGGCGGCATCCTCGGTGCCGTGGGAATCCTGGTAGGAGGGGCAGCCCTCGTGGTCCATGGGATCCAGCGCGGGATCGAACGGGATCGAGACCGCCACATGTGATCGCACCGTTAGGAGTCGCGGGAATCTTTCGGTGATCTCATCCTGTCCGTGCTCTGGATGTGATCCGAGCAGGGCCATCATCACGTTGATGAAGAGGATCATCGCGACTTTGGTGGCCTGTGGTGCCCTGCTGGCGGGCGGTGATTCCCCTCAGGCAGTGACCGAGGACCCCGTACGGGCGCTTGATGCTCTTCTGGCGCCGGGACGTGGCGTGCACTTCACCGAGGTGACCACTCTGTCGGGTGTCGCCGGTGAATGGGTGGAGCGTCGGCGTACGGGGTCTTCGAGTTCAATGCGGAAGGCGGCGTCAGGGCCCTTGACGTCACCACCACGGAGGGTGAGCACGGTCGTGAACGTGCTATCGGCTTCAACCACGACGTCGGCGGCACCAGCTACCGTTCCGGGGGCCTCGTCGGAAAGTGGCTGAAGAAGGGCAACGTCTGGTGGGAGGGTTCTCACCAGTCGCACCTCTGGCACACAGAGTTACTTGGTTATGACGAGCAGCTCGTCAACCCGGCTGAGCCCGCGACCCTGAACGCTCTGCTGAAGAACGGGAAGCGAAGTGGAGACACCATCACAGGCGTAATCACCTTCAAGGAGCTTGAGTGGGTTTCCCGCTGGGCGCAGCACTCGACGCACGCCGGCTGGGATTCGGGCACGAGGCTGTCCTACACCATCACTCTGAACTCCATGAACGTGATCAGCAGGGTGCGGAGCACGTTCACATTTGCCGACGGCCTGGACGAACTGGTAGGCAGAACCCTCCACGTCGACACCCGCTACAGCCGGTGGGGTGGCAATGTCTCCATCAAGGCGCCGGACCCTGGTGAGACGACCACCGAGCTATGCATCGAGGGCATCTGCAATTGGCGCCTTCCTGGCTGATGGGCAGAGCATATCCCGATCGTCTATGACAACACCTTGAGGGAGATCTCCGAATGCAGATAATGTCCCGTAGCTCCGATGCGATCGTCCTCGAACTCTCTGTCAAAGAGATGCGCACAATCATCGCGGGTCTGCGTGAAGCAGATCAGGAGTTGGAAGACTGGGAGTTTCAGACAAGAACCGGAGTCGAGCGAAGCGCGATGAGAGAGTTGCACCACGCCATCCACGATGCACTTTATGGAACTGGGGCGTAAGTATTCGTCCTAGCGGTGGCGGCCGTCGACTGTTGCGGGTCCGCAGAGTGGACAGACCTCACGAGGATCGCGGCGGTGAGGGGTTCGATTCGTTGGCGGCGTCCGGCGCTGACTTGGACGTTACGGGCGACGTTGCGGGCCAGGTCGTCTTCGCGGACGGCGTGCTGGAGTGCCGAGCGCAACAGAGCGTGCAGGTAGACGATGATGAGGCGGTCCGCTCTGCGGCCGCCGCGCGTTGGGCGGTCGCCAGCCGCGCTGCGGCTCTCCGGCCGGTCGCGGCCGCGCCGCCCACACGCATTGCTGGATAGGCGCTACTGCAGAGAAGCGCCAACGGCTGCGGCAATAGGACCATGAGAGCGACGCGCGTCACGCCACGCCACGCCGGAGAAGTTGACAACTCAGGGGCTCCGCCCCTGTACCCCGGCCCTCCTCGGAGATGAGGGGACGTGGCTGGCGTGGAAGGGTGGTCACCTCCTCGTCGGCCACCACAAGGGATGCCAGACCGGACCCGATACAGCAGCGCCAGCGGAATGACGACCACGTGTGCGCTGGCAGCCATGGTAACGGCCCTCAAGACTGGAAGGTTGGGAGCCATGCCCGCACGGGGGAAGTGTCCCCGAGTCGCGTGATCGGGCCGTGAAGAGGGTGTTCGAGTTATGCGGCGTGGGTGTCGGTGCCGCGCAGGATGTAGAGGTCATCGCCGAACACTGCCGAGATCTGGAGTTGCCCGCCGAGGGCCTGCACGTAGCGGGCGATGGCCTCCACGGTGGACACCTCGCCGCGTTCGATCTGCGAGACGCGGCTCTTGGTGACTCCCATCAGGTCAGCGACCTCGGTCTGCGACAGGCCCAGGCTCTTGCGCCGCTCGGCCAGGCGGTAGCCGTCGATGTAGGCCTGATTCCGCCGCCGGGCCTCAGCCACGGCCTCCTCGCCGCCGGAGGTGGCCACGATGTCGGCGCGGACGTCACTCCACTTGGGAAAACTCGTCATCGGTCCTTCTCCTCCGCCTCGCGTTCGGCCAGGTACTTCGCATACAGCTCTTCGGCACGAGGGATGGCCCGCCTATACCAGCCGGACCAGTCACCTGACTTGTCCCCGCCGACAAGCAAGATGGCCGACCGCCACGGATCGAATACAAACAAGATCCGGATCTCAGAGCGGCCCGCCGAGCCGGGACGCAATTCCTTCAGGTTGTGGACCCGGGACCCTTCCAACTAGTCGACCAGTGGGCGGCCCAGGCCCGGACCGGCCTCGGCCGGTCGGTCGATGGCATCGACGACCTGCGCCCGGGATCGCTCATCCAGGGCGTTGATCCAGGCAAGGATCTCGTCAGTGACGCGGATCTCCCACTCGTCCACACGAGGGAGTGTAGCATTTGCTCTACTTTTCGACGTCTCGGCGCTGGTCGCCGACGAGATCGATCGCCGCCGCACCCAGGGGACCCAGGACGATTTCCTCCGCCACCCGCTCCCCGGTCAGCAGGTCGGTGCCGGAGGACGCCAGCGCAACGGTGGCGGTCTCGGTGCTGTGGTTGAGGAGGAAGAGGAACTTGTCCCCTCTGATCGTGCACTCCACGTGCGAGGGAACGCCGCGGAACGGCGATCCCGCACCCGCCGCCCGTACCGCCTCCACCAGCATTTCGCCGAAGGCCGGCTCCTCCAATAAGGTGGCGCAGTAGACCACCCGGCCCGAGCCGAACCTGTTCTCCACCACGGCGGCGCGGCCGGCAAGAAGGCCGTCCTGGTGAACCGCCAGGGGCTTTCCGGTTTCCAGGTGGAGGTCCTCACGCCACCAGGTCGCCGTAGCAGCCCGGCCGTCAGCGAACTCGACGGTAAAGGTCTCTGCGGGGCGCGCCGGCCAGTATTCGTCGATCTTGGCGCCGATCAGCTCCCGGAACGCCCCGGGATACCCATCCGGCCGGACCCGGTTGCAAGAATCCACCACGCCGGAGAAGAACGACATGATGACCGTCCCGCCGTTACGGGCGAACTCCTGGATACGCGCTACCCCGACATCATCAATCAGGTACGCGTTCGGGACGATCAATACCTTGTACGGGGACAGATCGCCGGCGGTAGACACCACGTCCACGGGCACATGCTCCCGCCACAGCGGCGTGTAGTGCCGCATCACCGTGTCCACATAGCTGAAGTCATTCCGCGGCAGCCCGTACGTCTCCTCCAACCCCCACCACCCGTTCCAGTCGAACAAGATGGCCACGTCCGCCCGAGACGAGGTCCCGGCGACCCCCGACAGCAACCGGAGCTCCCGCCCCAGCTCCACCACCTCACGGAAGGTACGAGACGACGGCCCCGAATGGGGAAGCATCGCCGAGTGGAAACGCTCCTGGCCGCCCCGGCTGGCCCGCCACTGGAAGAACATCACCGAGTCCGCCCCCCGCGACAGCGCCTGCAGCGACCCGAGCCGCATCCGCCCCGGCTCCTTGACGACGTTGAGCTTCCACTGGCTCACCGCCGAGGCCGCCTGCTCCATCAGCATCCACGGCTGCCCGCCTTTCAAGGACCGGAACAGGTCGTACTGGAAGGCGGCCGAGATGTGCGACGTCGGGTCCGCCGGGTCGGGGTAGATGTCGAGGGCGACCGCGTCCTCCTCCGGCGCCCAGCGCCAGTAGTCGGCATGGCGATAAAAGCGCATAAAGTTGGTCATGACCGGAATGTCGTCCCGGAATGACCGGACGATGTCCCGCTCGGCGACGAAACATTCCAGCAGCGCGTCCGACGTGAACCGCTTGAAGTCGAGCCGCCGCGCCGGATTGGACCACGACCGCGGGATGTTCGGCACCTCGATCTGCTCCCAGGACGTGTAGACCTGCCCCCAGAACCGGGTGGTCCACGCCTCGTTCAGCGCGTCGAGGGACCCGTACCTCCGCCGCAGCCACTCCCGGAAAGCCACGGAACTGGCCGGGTTGTACGCGGTAGGCCCGTACTCGTTGCTGATGTGCCACATCGCCAGCGCCGGATGGTACGAGTACCGCTCGGCCAGCTTGGTGGTGATCGCCGCAGCGTACCGCCGGTAGATCGGCGAGGACGGGTCGTAGTGCAGGCGGCTGCCGAACCCGAACGGCTCCCCGTCCGCCATGATCGGGAAGACCTCGGGGTGCAGGTGGGTCAGCCACACCGGCGGCGCGGCCGTCGGCGTGGCCAGGTTGACCGCGATGCCGTTGCCGTGCAGCAGGTCCATGACCTCGTCGAGCCAGCCGAACGCGTACGTGCCCGGCTCGGGTTCCAGTGAGGCCCAGGCGAAGACGCCGAGCGAGACGACGTTGACCCCGGCCTCGCGCATCAGCCGCACGTCCTCGCGCCACACGGCCGGGTCCCACTGCTCGGGGTTGTAGTCACCGCCGTACGCCAGCCCGCCGACGCGGCTCCTGAACGCGGCCATACGAGACATTGCGCTCCCAAAGCAGCAGTCAACCGATGCCGCACGGCATCAGAAAGTTTCGGTAGGAGTTGCCGGAAACTTGGCCGTCACTTGTTGCGTTACGGTAGGCTCCGCTTCGCGGCGCTGTCAACAGCGCCGCGAGCGCTCCCAGGGGGTTCCGTGCAACGCGCCACGCTCGCCGACATCGCCGCGACCGCCGGTGTCTCCGTGCCCACGGTCTCCAAGGTCCTGAGCGGCCGCAAGCACGTCTCGCCCACCACCCGCGACCGGGTGCTGGAGGCGGCCAGGGCCCACGGCTACGAGTCGCCGCGCCCGCCGGGCGGCCCCCGGGCCGGCATCGTCGACCTGCTCATCAACGGCCTCGGCTCGCCCTGGGCGCACGTCCTCATCGAGGGCGCCGAGGCGGCGGCCGCGCGCTGGGGCTTCTCGCTCGTGGTCACCTCCTCCTACCGCCCCGACTTCGACCGGCGGCGCTGGGTCGGCATGCTCCGCAAGCGCGGCACCGACGGCATCGTGCTGGTGCTGTCGCGGGCCGGCCAGGAGGAGATCGAGGCGATCAAGGACCTGCTGCACGTCCCGCTGGTCCTGCTCGACCCCGTCGGCCAGCGCGAGCTCGGGCTGTCGGCCGTCGGCGCGACCAACTGGGCCGGCGGCGTCCAGGCGACCACCCACCTGCTGGAGCTCGGCCACCGGCGCATCGGCTTCATCGGCGGCCCGCTCGACAAGCAGTGCACGCTCGACCGTTACGAGGGCTACCTCGCCGCGCACCGCACGTTCGGCATCGACCCCGACCCGGCCCTGACCCGTTACGGCGACTTCCTGATCTCGGGCGGCCGGCTGCACGGTGGCGAGCTGCTCGACCGCCCCGACCGGCCGACAGCGGTCTTCGCCGGCTCCGACCCGCAGGCCGCCGGGGTCTACCAGGCCGCCGCCGAGCGCGGCATCCGCGTGCCCGACGAGCTGTCCGTCGTCGGCTTCGACGACTCGCCGCCGTGCGAGATGATGACGCCCCCGCTCACCACCGTGCGCCAGCCGCTCGACGAGATGGCCAACGAGGCGATCCGGCTGGTCCACGAGGAGCTCACGCACCCGCGCTCCACCGGCACCCGCATCGAGCTCGCCACGAGTCTCGTCGTACGGAGCAGCACCGCTCGCGCCAACTGACTCGTCGTACGGTGGCGTGCGGGCCTGACGTCACTCGTCGCGCGGTGGCCAGGGCTTCTGAAACTTTCTGGAAAACGCGCCCTGCCCCGGACGTTGCCGCAGGTGCGCATCGCCTGGTACGGCCGGGCTCCGACTGCCCTCTTGACACCTCTCGACGCGCGCCCTAAGTTGCCGAAATATTAACGGGTCTCCGAAAATTTTCGGCAAAGTCCGGCATCACGGTTTCCGTATGCCGCCCGGCCGAGAGGATGGCATGACGGGCCAGTCACCCCCCGACACCACGCCCGGCACGAGCTCCCCCTGGCGGGACCGGAGGCTGACGCCCGCCGAGCGGGCCGACGCCCTCGTCCCGCTCATGACGCTGGAAGAGAAGATCGCCCAGCTCGTCGGCGTCTGGGCCGGCGCCGACCCATCGGGGGACGGCGTCGCCCCGCGCCAGGCGGACATGAACGTCGTCGACTGGGCCACGGTCATCCGCCACGGCCTGGGCCAGCTCACCCGCCCGTACGGCACCGCCCCGGTCGACCCGGCGGCGGGCGCCCGGTCCCTGGACGCCTCCCAGCGGGAGATCATGGCGGCCAACCGGTTCGGCATCCCGGCCCAGGTGCACGAGGAATGCCTGACCGGCTTCTCCGCCTGGCGGGCGACCGTGTACCCGGCGCCGCTGAGCTGGGGCGCCTCCTTCGACCCGGGGCTCATCGAGGAGATGGCCGGACGGATCGGCCGCTCCATGCGCGCGGCCGGCGTGCACCAGGGACTCGCGCCGGTCCTCGACGTGACCCGCGACTACCGGTGGGGGCGCACCGAGGAGACCATCGGCGAGGACCCTTACCTGGCCGGCAGCATCGGCGCCGCCTACGTGCGCGGCCTGGAGGGCGCCGGGATCGTCGCCACGCTCAAGCACTTCGCCGGCTACGCCGCCTCCCGCGGCGGACGCAACCACGCTCCCGCGCACCTGGGGCCGCGCGAACTGTCCGACGTCGTGCTGCCGCCGTTCGAGATGGCGCTGCGGCTGGGTGGCGCCAGGTCGGTCATGAACTCGTACGCGGAGATCGACGGCGTGCCCGTGGCCGCCGACGAGAGCCTGCTCACCGGGCTGCTGCGCGATGAGTGGTGCTTCACCGGCACGGTGGTCGCCGACTACTTCGCCGTCCGGTTCCTGCAGAGCCTGCACGGAGTGGCCGGGGACGGGGCGGAGGCGGCCGGGCTCGCGCTGCGCGCCGGGATCGACGTCGAACTCCCCACCGTCGACACGTACGGCGGGCCGCTCGTCGAGGCCGTCAAGTCCGGCACGGTCAGCGAGGCGCTGATCGACCGCGCACTCCGCCGCGTCCTGACCCAGAAGGCCGAACTCGGCCTGCTCGACGACGGCTGGCAGCCCGTCCCGGCCCTCGCCGGCGAACCCGCATCCGCCCACGCCTCGGCAACCGGTTGCAGTTCCGGAACGGAAGACGGCGACCCCGAAGGGGAGGACCCGGTCGCGGGGAGGTCGCGGTTCGACGACGAGGGGTCACGGGAGCTCGCGCTGCGGCTGGCCCGTGAGTCCGTCGTGCTGCTGCGCGACACCGGCGTGCTGCCGCTCGCCCCGGGCCGGAAGGTCGCCCTGGTCGGCCCGGTGGCCGACGATCCGATGGCGATGCTCGGCTGTTATGCCTTTCCGAATCACGTCGGTCCGCACCATCCCGGGCAGGGGCTCGGGCTGGAGATCCCGTCGCTGCGCGAAGAGCTGGCGAAGCGGATCCCGGGGCTCACGTACGCGCCGGGCTGTGACGTCAGGGGAGAGGACACCGCAGGCATCGCGGCGGCCGTCGCCGTCGCCAGGGAGAGCGACGTGTGCGTGCTCGCCGTCGGCGACCGGGCCGGGCTGTTCGGGCGCGGCACCTCCGGCGAGGGGTGCGACGCGACCGACCTGAGCCTGCCGGGCGTGCAGGCCGAGCTGGTGCGGGCGGTGCTCGCCACGGGCACCCCGGTGGTGCTGGTGCTGCTCGCCGGTCGCCCGTACGCGCTCGGGCCGGAGACGGACGCGGCCGCGGCCGTGCTGTTCGGCTTCTTCCCGGGCCAGCTCGGCGGCCGGGCACTGGCCGAGGTGCTCACCGGCGCGGTGAATCCGTCAGGGCGGCTGCCGGTCAGCGTCCCCCGCGACGGGGGCGGGCTGCCGGCCACCTACCTGACCCCGCCGCTGGGACGGCGCACCGACGTGTCGTCGGTCGACCCGACACCCGCGTTCCCGTTCGGGCACGGCCTGACCTACACGACCTTCGAGTGGACAGGGGCCGAGAGCGGCGGAGAGTGGCCCGTCGACGGCGAGACGGTCGCGGCCGTCACCGTCCGCAACACCGGGGAGCGGCCCGGTGCCGAGGTCGTCCAGCTCTACCTGCACGACCCGGTCGCCCAGACCACCCGTCCGGTCGTCCGCCTCATCGGGTACGCCCGCGTACCGCTGGAGCCCGGCGAGGCCGCCCGCGTCACCTTCACCGTCCACGCCGACCTCGCCTCGTTCACCGGCGTGCGCGGCAGGCGGATCGTCGAGCCCGGCGACGTCGAGCTGCGCCTGTCCCGCTCCAGCGCGGACGTGGCGGCGACGCTGCCGCTGCGCCTGACAGGCGAGGAACGCGAGGCCGGCCACGATCGGCGCCTGCAACCGACGGTCCGCGTCGACCGCGCCACCGACCCCGGCGCCGGCGTGAGTGAGACCGTCTCCGGCGAGCACGGCACGATCGGCGCGGGCCGCCGGGATGGAGTACCGGAGGTCTGATGAGCGCAACCGACACGGTCCCGCCGGACACCCGCGAGCCGCGCCGGGCCCGGCCGGACGGAGGGAAGCCGCCGGCGGCGCCGCGCACCACGTGGCGGCGGGCGCTGCGCCGCGACTGGCAGCTGTACACGCTGGCGCTGCTGCCGCTGGCCTTCTTCCTGGTCTTCAGGTACGTGCCGATGATCGGCAACGTCATCGCCTTCCGCAAGTTCGAGCCGGGCGGCAGCCTCTTCGGCGAGGAGTGGGTGGGCCTGCGCTACGTGCGCATGTTCCTGGACGACCCGACGTTCTGGACGGTGTTCACCAACACGCTCGTCCTCGGCGGCCTGACGCTGCTGTTCTGCTTCCCGCTGCCGATCGTGCTGGCGCTGCTGCTGAACGAGATCCGCACCCGCAAGCTCAAGCGGTTCCTGCAGTCGGTGTCCTACCTGCCGCACTTCCTGTCCATCGTGATCGTGGCCGGCATCGTCATGCAGATGACGGCCGTCGACGGCCCGATCAACCAGCTGCTGAAGGTGGTCGGCGAGGAGCCCGTGCCGTTCCTGCAGAAGCCGGAGTGGTTCCGGACGATCTACGTCACGTCCGAGATGTGGCAGACGGTCGGCTGGGGGACGATCCTCTACCTCGCCGCGCTGACCACCATCGACGACCAGCTGTACGAGGCGGCGCGGATCGACGGCGCCGGCCGGTGGCGGCAGATCTGGCACGTCACCCTGCCGGGCATCCGCCCCACGATCATGACGCTGATGATCCTCAACATCGGCACCTTCATGGCCGTGGGCTTCGAGAAGGTCCTGCTGCTGTACAACCCGCTGACCTACCCGACCGCCGACGTGATCACCACGTACCTGTACCGCATGGGCGTCGAGTCCAGCAGCCTCAGCTACGCCGCCGCGATCGGCCTGTTCGAGGCGCTGATCGGGATCGTGCTCATCACCTCGGCCAACGTGATCTCCCGCCGCACAGTAGGGACGAGCCTGTGGTGAAGCTGGACGACAGCCCCGGCTACCGCGTGTTCCGGTGGATCAACGCGGTGATCCTCACCGGCGTCGTGGTCGTGACCCTGTATCCGTTCGTCAACATCATCGCCCGCTCGTTCAGCGAGGAACGGTACATCGTCACCGGGCAGGTCAACCTGATCCCGCGCGGGTTCAACCTGTCGACCTACGAAGTCCTGATGTCGGACCCGATGTTCTGGACGAACTACCGCAACACGGTGGTCTACACCGTCGTCGCCACGGCCATCGCCATGGTGATGACGACGTGTTACGCGTACGTGCTGTCGAAGAGGCACCTCAAGGGCCGCACGGTCCTCATCTGGATCGCCGTCTTCACCATGATCTTCTCCGGCGGACTGATCCCCAACTACGTGCTGATCAACAGCCTCGGTCTGACGAACTCCATCTGGGCCATCGTCCTGCCCAACGCCATCAGCGTCTTCAACCTCCTGGTCATGAAGGCGTTCTTCGAGAACCTGCCGACCGAGCTGGAGGAGGCCGCCGCGATCGACGGCCTCGGCACCTACGGCATCCTGTGGCGCATCGTGCTGCCGCTGTCGAAGGCGGTCATCGCCACGATGGTGCTCTTCTACGCGGTCTCGTTCTGGAACTCCTGGTTCACCGCGTTCCTCTACCTGCACGAGCAGCGGCTGTTCCCGGTCACCATCTACCTGCGCAACCTCATCGCCGGGGCCACCACCTCGGATTCCTACGGCCTCGCGGCCGGTGACGTGACGCAGGCGGCGTCGAACATCCAGTCGGTGGCGATCATGCTCACCGTCCTGCCCATCCTGGCGGTCTACCCCTTCGTCCAGAGGTACTTCGTCTCCGGCGTCATGCTCGGCGCGGTCAAGGGATAGACCGCAACCCCACCCCCACGGCAAAGGAGTCCCTCCATGCGCGACATCTCACGACGTCAGGCGATCATCGGACTGGGCGCGTTCACGCTCGTGCTCGCCGGCTGCGGCGAGGACGGCACGGCTCCGAAGGCCGCCGACACGTCCGCGAACAGGGCGGGCGCGATGGCGAACTACGGCGTCGGCCAGCAGTTCAAGGCCACCGAGCCGATCTCCTTCGACGTGCTCTACAACAACCACTCGTTCTACCCCAACAAGAACGACTGGCTGTTCTGGCAAGAGCTCACCAAGCGGACGAACGTGACGCTCAAGCCCGTCGAGGTGCCGCTCAGCGACTACGAGCAGAAGCGCGGCCTGCTCGTGGGCTCCGGCCAGGCCCCGCTCATCATCCCGAAGACCTACCCCGGGCAGGAGGACACCTTCGTCTCCTCCGGCGCCATCCTGCCGGTCAGCGACTACCTCGACCTGATGCCGAACTTCAAGGACAAGGTCGCCAGGTGGCGGATGGAACCGGAGCTGAACACGCGCAGGCAGGCCGACGGCCGCTTCTACCTGCTGCCCGGCATGCACGAGAGCGTCTGGGTGGACTACACGCTGGCCGTCAGGACCGACATCATGGAGAAGCTCGGCCTGGAGGTCCCGGCCACCTGGGACGACCTCTACACGGTGCTGAAGGCGATGAAGGAGGAGTACCCCGACCAGTACCCGATGACCGACCGGTGGGGCGACCCCACCCCGGGCGGCAACCTGTTCAAGCTCGTCGCCCAGGCGTACGGCACCAGGGGCGGCTGGGAGTACCTGCACGCGACCTGGGACCCCACGGCCGGCAAGTTCGCCTTCACCGGCGCCATGCCGCAGTACAAGCAGATGATCGAGTACCTGCACAAGCTGGTGCAGGAGAAGCTGATCGACCCGGAGAGCTTCACCCAGCAGGACGAGCAGGCCAAGCAGAAGTTCACCTCCGGCAAGTCCTTCGTCATCAGCACCAACGCGCAGAGCCTGATCAACGACTACCGCGGGCCGCTGGAGAAGACGGTCGAGGGGGCCAAGGTCACCAAGATCCCGGTGCCCATGGGCCCGGTCGGCGACTACAAGATCGGCACCCGGCTGGAGAACGGCATCATGATCTCCAGCAAGGCCAAGGACAACCCGAACTTCGTGGCCATGATGCAGTTCATCGACTGGCTGTGGTACTCCGACCAGGGCCAGGAGTTCGCCAAGTGGGGCGTCGAGGGCACCACGTACACCAAGGACTCCGCCGGCGCCTACAAGCTCGCCGACGACATCGACATGGTCGGCCTCAACCCGGGCGCCTCCAAGCACCTGCAGAAGGACTTCGGCTTCGGCAACGGCGTGTTCGCCTACGGCGGCACCACCAAGCTGCTGCAGTCCACCTTCTCCGAGGAGGAGCTGGAGTTCCAGAACGTGATGAACGCCAGGAAGCAGTGGCCGGTGGACCCGCCGCACCCGTTCACCGACGAGGAGCGCGAGCGGTCGACCCTCTGGGAGACGCCGCTGAAGGACCACGTCACCCAGAACACGCTCAAGTTCATCCTCGGCGAGCGCGACCTGGCCGAATGGGACGCCTACGTCAAGGAACTCGAAGCCAAGAACATGACCACCTACATCGACCTGGTCAACGCCGCCGCGGACCGGTTCAAGAAGGAGCACGGCTGAGCCGATGGGCGAGGTGACCGCCGGGCGGCGGTTCGGCGAGGGGCCGCTCTCGCGCGCCGCCGCCCTGATCTACACGATGCTGGTCGTCGAGCTGCTGCTGCTGGCCGCCACCGCGCCGGGCCTGGCCGGGCTGGTGCTGCTCGACCGCGACGCGAGCAACCTGCCGCTGTACGCGCTCTGCGCGCTGCCGGCCGGCCCGGCGCTGTCGGCCGCCCTGTACGCGCTGCGCCACCGGAGCGCTGACCTGGCGGACCTGTCACCGGCGGCCGCGTTCCTGCGCGGCTACCGGGCCAACGCCGCCGACGTGCTGAAGGTCTGGGCGCCGTGGCTGGCCGGCATGACCGTGGTCGGGGTCAACCTGGCGCACTTCGCCGCCGCCGGGGTGCCGGGGTGGTGGGCGGCCCTGCTGGTCGCCGTCGCGGTGGCGGCCGCGCTGTGGGCCGCCAACGCGCTGGTGATCGCGTCGCTGTTCCGGTTCAGGGCCGTGGACGTCGCCCGGCTGGCCTCGTACTTCCTGGCCCGGTGCCCGGGTGCCACGCTGGGCAACGCGTGCCTGCTGGTCGTGGCGGGCGGGCTCACCCTGGTGGCCACCGAGCTGGCGCCGCTGGCGCTGGCGTCCGCGTTCGCGGCGGGGCTGCTGCGCAACAGCCGGCCGATGATCGCCGAGATCCGCGAGCGCTTCGTGTCCGGTCAGTGAATGCGGCGGCCGTGCGCGTCGGGCACGCCCGACTTGCGGAAGAAGTACGTGTTGATCTGGTCGCGCCACTCCCGGGCGGAACGGAGCTGCTCGTCCAGCAGGTCGCGCACCCGGGCGTGCAGCGCCGGGTCCACCAGCCCGGCCAGCCCGTCCCAGACGGGCCTCAGCTCCGCGACCTCCTCCGCGCCGGCGAAGTGGGTGTCGTAGATGTGCTGGATGACCGTCTTTCCGCTGCGCAGCACGTGACCGTACGGGACGTGGTGGAAGAAGAGCAGCAGCTCGTCCGGGCACCGCTCCGCCGACTCGTACACCTCCGACCACGGCTCCGGATACTGGCCGGTGCAGCCCGTGCCGGTGGCGCGCGTCCGGTCCACGCCGACCCCGTCGCGGTCGGCGAAGTGGTACGTGCCCCACGGCGTGTACTCGTAGCCGTCCACGTCCGGGCCGTAGTGGTGACCGGGCCGGACCATGAAGCCGACGCCGAGCGGCGCCGTGTAGCGCTCGTACGTCTCCCACGAACCGTCCATGATCGCGTGCAGCGGCTCCCGCAGGCGGCCGGCCGTGTCCGGGAAGGTCAGGCCGATCCACTCGTCGAGGATCTCCGCAGGGCCGAGCCCCGGGTCCCAGGCCAGCCGCCCGAACGCGTACAGGTTGGCCTGCGCGAGCGGATGCCCGGTCCAGTACGGGTCGTCGCCCGCGTTCGAGACCGCCACCAGCTCGCCGGCGACGCCGGCCACCGTCCGGCCGCCGGGACCCCACGGCTCGAAGCCGAGCACCTCGCGCCACATCGGCGCCAGGTAGCAGACGTGCCGCTGCTGGCCGGTGTACTCCTGCGTCACCTGAAGCTCCACCGCCAGCCGGGTGCGCGGCATCGCGGCGATCACCGGCGAGACCGGCTCGCGCACCTGGAAGTCGATCGGCCCGTGCTTGACCTGGAGGATCGCGTTCCCGGCGAACTCCCCGTCGAGCGGCGCGAAGTGGTCGTAGGCGGCCCGCGCCCGGTCGGTGGAACGGTCGCGCCAGTCCTGCCGGTGGTCGTAGACGAAGGCCCGCCAGTGCACCACCCCGCCGTACGGGGCGAGCGCGCCGGCCAGCAGGTTGGCCCCGTCGGCGTGGCTGCGCCCATAGGCGAACGGCCCCGGCTGCCCCTCAGAGTCTGCCTTGACCAGGTAACCGCCGAAATCCGGGATCGCCTCGTACACCCGCGCGGTCGCCCCCGCCCACCAGGCCCGCACGTCCTCGTCCAGCGGGTCGGCGGTGGACAGCCCGCCGAGGACGACGGGCGCGGCGAAGGTGACCGACAGATGGACCCTGATCCCGTACGGGCGCAGCGCGCCGGCGAGGGCGGCCACGTCGCCGAGCCGGTCGGTGAGCAGCCGCGCCTCGGTGGCGTGCACGTTGACGTTGTTCACCGCGACCGCGTTGACGCCGGCGGCGGCCAGCAGCCGCCCGTAGGCGCGCACCCGGTCCAGGTCGCCGCGCGGGCCGCCGTCCGCCCAGAAGATCGAACCGCCCGCGTACCCGCGCTCGACCTGCCCCATCACGGGATGCACGTCCACGTTGTCCCAGTGGTCGAGCATCCGCCGCCGCATCGCCGGCCGATGACGCTCGGCCGGGAAGTCCGCGCCGAACGCCCGCTCACCCAGCCGGACGACATGGAACAGCCCGTACAGCAGCCCCGCCCCCTCGCCGGCCACCACGGTCACCCCACCCCGCCGCCCGACAAGGAACGCCTCGCCCGGCATGCCGGTTTCCCCGGCCTCTTCGCCGTAAAGGACCGCGCGCGCGTGGGCCGGGAGGTGGTCGGACGTGGCCAGCACCAGGTCGGCCTCCCCGTCCTCGTACAGACTCCCGCCGAACCGGGCGCAGGCCCGCGCGACCTCGTCGCGGACCGTGCCGGCGAGCAGCCCGTCCCCGCGTACGAGGACCCGCCGGGATCCGATCGCCCGGAACGCCTCGGGAGGCAACCAGGCCGGATGGACGTCCGTCATGAGAAGAATCTATCGAGAAAACATGACAGTGGATGTCCTCTTTTCCGGGAAACCTGGTCGCATGATTGCTTTGGTGGCGGGCGCGACCCGCGGAACAGGACGTGGCATCGCCGTCGAACTCGGCGCCGCCGGCGCGACGGTTTACTGCACCGGCAGGACGACCCGGGAGCGGCGCTCGGAGATGGACCGGCCCGAGACGATCGAGGAGACGGCGGAACTGGTGACGAAGGCCGGCGGCACCGGCATCCCCGTGCGGGTGGACCATCTTGATCCGGCCCAGGTCAAGGCCCTGGTCGAGCGGATCGACCGCGAGCAGGGCCGGCTCGACGTGCTGGTGAACGACGTCTGGGGCGGCGACAAGCTCTGGAGCTGGAACACCCCGGTCTGGGAGCAGGACCTGGAGAAGGGGCTGAGGATGCTCAGCCTGGGCGTGCACACCCACCTCATCACCAGCCACCACGCGCTGCCGCTGCTGATCAGGAACAGGGGCGGCCTGGTCGTCGAGGTCACCGACGGCACGTGGGACTTCAACGCCCCCCGCTACCGGGAGAACCTCTACTACGACCTGGTCAAGATGTCGGTGAACCGGCTCGCCTTCAGCCAGGCGCACGAGCTGCGCCCGCACGGCGGCACGGCGGTGGCGCTCACGCCGGGGTTCCTGCGTTCGGAGGCGATGCTGGAGAACTTCGGCGTCACCGAGGAGAACTGGCGCGACGGGGCCGAGCGGGAGCCGTCGTTCGCGGTCTCGGAGACCCCGGCGTACGCGGGCCGCGCCGTCGCCGCCCTGGCCACCGACCCCGACCGGGCGCGCTGGTCCGGCAAGTCCGTCGACAGCGGCACGCTGGCCAAGGAGTACGGCTTCACCGACGTGGACGGCAGCCGCCCCGACGTGTGGCGGTTCATCGCCGACACCGACGGCGGCAAGCAGCCGAACCCGGACGACTACCGGTAGAGCGCCGTCATGCGGGCGGCGGCCTCCGCGACCATCGACCGTAGTTCCGCCGGCTCCAGCACCTCCGCCTCCGGCCCGAAACGCAGCACCTGCGAGTACGCGATCTCGATCGACTCCACGCGGAGCCGCACCGTACCGTCGGGCTGAAGTGAGGCCACCGCGTCCGGCAGCGCCGCCGGGTCGGCGACGTGCCGCAGCATCCGCAGCCCGGCCTCGGTGAGCCGCAGCGTGATCGAGGTCCGCAGCAGCGAGTGGCCGAACGCGGCCGACTGCTCGGCCCAGAACGCGGCCAGGTCGAAGCCCGGATCCCGGACGAACACGTCGTCGCGCACGGCGATCTCACCGAACCGGTCCACCCGGAACAACAGGAACCGCGCCTGCCCCGCCGACTGCCCCTGCGGCTGTGCCGATGACGGCCCCGGCCCAGGTGACGGTCCCGGTCCTGGTCTCGGTGATGGTGGGGACGGGGATCGGGCCGCGAGGTACCAGGCGCCCGCCTTGAGGACCAGCCCGTACGGCTCCAGGGTGCGCGTGCGTCCCTTGTACCCGGCGGTGACCCGCCGGTCGCCCCACACCGCCCTGGCCAGCGGGGCGAGCTGCGGCGGCGGTGGGGAGTCGTGCGCGAACCAGCCCGGCGCGTCCAGGTGGAAGCGCTGCGCGGCCGTCGCGGGGGCGTCGCGCAGCCCGGGAGAGAGCGCGGCGGCGGCCTTCAGCCGGGCCGTCGCCGCCACCTCCTGCAGCCCCATCTCGCGCAGCGCGCCCGGGACGCCGGACAGGAACAGCGCCTCGGCCTCCGCCCGGTCCAGCCCGGTCAGCCGGGTCCGGTATCCCTCCAGCAGCCGGTAGCCGCCGCCGCGCCCCCGGTCGGCGTAGACAGGGATGCCGGCCGAGGACAGCGCCAGCACGTCGCGGTGGACGGTGCGCTCCGACACCTCCAGCTCGCGGGCCAGCTCCGCCGCCGTCATGCCGCCGCGGCCCTGCAGCAGCAGCACGAGCGACATCAGCCGGGCGGCGCGCACAGCGGCATGATCACGGCGGACGGGTGATCAGGGGAGTGGAAGACCTCGACGTCGCTCGGCACCATCGGCCCGCCGGAATGGGTGAGCGGATCGCCGGTGCCGGGGTTGCGGGCGATCGTCGGATAGGCGCCCGCGGCGACGTGCACGCGGACGCGGTGGCCCCGCCTGAACCGGTGGCCGATCGGCCACAGCTCCACCCGTACCCTGCGCACGTCCCCCAGCGTATCGGCGTCCAGCGGGCCCAGGCGGCGCACGCCCTCGCACACGTTCATCGACCGCCCGTCCGGATGCACGTCGCACACGCGGACGACCACGTCCGCGTACGGGGTGCTGGAGCGGACGTACAGCTCCGCGCTGACCGGGCCGATCATCTCCAGGTCGGACTCCAGCGGGGGCGAGCTGTAGACGAGCACGTCGCGCCGGGCCTCCAGGCGGCGCTGGTCGCGCGGCCGGGAGTCGGCCAGCAGCACCGGGCCGCCGATCACCGGCGTCGGATGGTCCGGGTGGTAGCGGAACCGGTCCGGCTCCGACTCCAGCGGGCCCTCCGTGCCCAGCCCGAAGCCGTGCTGCAGGTGCCAGCGCCGCCGCCGCAGGCCGGGCACCGGCCAGTCCGGGTACTCGCGCCACTCCTCGGCCCCCGTCACGTACAGCCGCACCGGCTGGTCGCGCAGCCCGGAGACGTCGCCCAGCAGGTGGGCGCGGAACCAGGCGAGCGACTCGGCCATCGACGGGCCCAGGTTGCGGGCGTCGATGTGGTACCAGGGGCCGATCGTCAGGTACGGCCGCCGGCCCGCCGCCCGCATCGCCGCGTAGTCCTTGAGCTGCCACGGCAGGAACACGTCGTACCAGCCGCCGAGCATGGTGACCGCCGCGTCCACCTCGCCGACCGTGGGGGAGTGGTCGCGCCGGGTCCAGTACGGCGCCGGGTCGGCGTGGTGCGCCACCAGGTCGCGGTAGAAGGGGAGCGGCCGGCCCGCCGACGCCAGGTCCAGCTCGCCCACCGGCCGCCCCGACAGCACGGCCCGCCGCGTCACCCGCGGCGCGGTCAGCCCGGCCGCGCCGCCGAAGCGGCGGCCCATGTGCTCGGTGAGCGTGGTCCAGCTCAGCGCCGACTCCAGCGCGAACGCGCCGCCCACGTACGCGGCGTCCCTGAACTGGGAGGCGGTGATCTGGGTGGCCATCGCCTTCAGGTCAGGGCCGGCGTACGGGGCCACGGCCCACTGGGTGAACCCCAGGTAGGAAGGGCCGAACATGGCGAACGAGCCCCCGTACCAGGGCTGCTCGCGCATCCACGCGATCGTCGCCAGGCCGTCGTCGTGCTCGTGGCCGAGCGGGTCGAGATCGCCGCCGGAGCCGAAGCCGCCCCGGCAGCTCTGCATCACCACCTGGAAGCCGTGCCAGGCGAACCCGCGCCCGTACAGCAGCCCGAACAGGCCGCGGCGGCCGTACGGGGAGCGGATGAGGACGACCGGCGCCCGCTCCGCCCCGGCGGGGACGTAGCGGTCGGCCAGCAGGGTGACGCCGTCGGGCATCCGCACGGGGATGTCACGGTGGACACGTACGCGTCGCATTACCTACCAGTAACATATGTGGCCGCGCAGGCGGTAGCCCGGAGCCCGGCCGATCCGGCCGGACGCACCGGCGTGCGCGGGAGCGGCGGCGGGCGCCGCCCCCGCGCGGCCGCTACGGCGCGGTCTTGTCCGGCCGCTCCGAGACGCGGATCGCGTTGACGATCGTCGCCCCGTCACGGGCCGCGAACCTGACGTTGAGCTGGCCGTCGGTGACCCGCACCGTGTACTGCCTGCTCACCGCCGTGTACGTGCCCGCTTCCAGGGCCAGGTCCAGGGCCGGGATGGCCAGCTGGCCCTCGACCAGCACGTCGAACACCCGCCGCCCCATGGCCATGTTCCGGATCTCGGCGAAGTCCAGCTCGACCGTGTAGACGCCGTTGGGCACGGCGTCGAAGCGGTACTCCAGCATCCGCTCGCGGGCGGTCCTGAACAGCGCCTGGTCCTCGGTGCCCTTGATCGTCTTGTTCGTGCTGTGGGTGGCGGAGGAGGTGGCGACGTAGCCGTGCGAGCCCGCGCTGTAGCGCCGGTCCGGCGTCCAGGCGTCACCGGCGGCGTCCGTGGACCCCCGGGTGGCGCCCACGTCCACCGCCACCTGGTGCCTCGGCACCACGACGGTCACCGTGATCTCGATCACCGGCTGCCGCCCGCTGGCCGACCTGACCAGGAGCTTCCCGGCCCGGGTCGAGCCCGGCTGCACGCCGTCGCTCGACACCGTCACCCTGAGCGTCGCCTTCTGGCCCGTGGCCAGGGTGCCCGAGGCCGGGGTGACGCCGAGCCAGCCGCCCGCCGGATCCGTGGTGATCGTGTACGGGGTCGGCGAGCCGAGGTTCGTCAGCTCCATCGTGCGCGTCCTGCTCTGGCCCTGCGGCATCACCACGGTCAGCTCGGCGGCCGAGGCGGCCACCCGCCCGGTCACCAGCGCCGTGTCGATCCGCTGCACCGTGGCCGGGGCCACCGTCACGGCCCGGGTGAACGTGCCGTAGTGCTCCTTGGACACCTCCACGTCGTAGTCGCCGGCCAGCACCTGGCCGTAGAAGGAGCCGTCGGCGCCGGTGGTGAACGTCGCCACGTCCCCGATCCGCACCGTCGCGCCGGGCAGCGGGTCGCCGTCGTTGGCGTCGGACACCACGCCCGTCACCAGGCCGTGCCTGCTCGCCGTGATGGTCACGCTCTGGCCGGCGGCCAGGGCGGGCTCCTCGTACAGGTAGAGCAGCGCGTCGTCGCCGGCGGCGTTCTCCACGCCGACGGTGCCGAACGCGCCCCGCTCCCGATCGGTCTCCATGTCCTTGTAGCGGAAGCCGATCGAGCCGTCCTCGCCCAGCAGGGCCGCGAACGACACGCGCAGGTTCTGGTCGGCGTAGAACTTCACGTCGCGCCACTCCACCACGAACCGCCTGTGCGGAGCCGTCCCGACCACGCCCGTGTACACGCCGCTCTCCGCGTCCACGATGAAGTCGTCCCAGAGCGGGTAGACGGCGTTGTTCGGGGTGCCCGTGCTCGGCAGGCGGCTGTTGCTCGGCGTGGTCAGCCGGGCCTCGGCGAAGGTGAGGAACCCGTTGGTGACGACCCAGGCCCGGCTCTGGCCGGTGCCGTAGAACGGGACGGGGAACGGCAGCGTCACCTGGACCGCCTCGTCGTCGCCGGTCAGCGCCAGCTTCTCGGTGCCCGCCACGTACGGCTCGGCGCCCGCGCGGCAGGTGTAGCCGAAGTTGTCACCCCGCAGCGGCAGCTCGACGTCCCTGGTCACGTCGCCGTCGACCGTCACGGACACGGTGGCGCCCGCGGAGCAGCGCGACACCGGGGTGACGACGAGCTCGTACTCGCCGTGCGGCAGCGTCAGCTCGTACCGGCCGGAGGCGTCGGTCACCGCGCTGAGCGGCGTGCCCGAGGCCGTCACCCGGGCGTCCCGTTCCGGCGCGCCCGCGGTGGTGACCGTGCCGGACACCGTGCCCGACTGGACCGCGGTCAGGGTCAGGTTCACGGTCGTGGTCTGGTCGCCGGTGACGGTCGCGGCCGCGGTGCCGCTCTCGTAGCCGAACTTCGCCGCCGTCACCTGGTACTCGCCGGGCAGCAGGCGGACGAACGAGAACGCGCCGTCGTCGCCCGTCACCAGCGTGCGGTCGGTCGGGCCGTCGATCGTGACCGTCACGCCGGCCACCGGCTGCCCGCCCGCGGTGACCGCGCCGGTCAGCCCGCCGAGGCTGTCCTGAGGCGTGGCCCGCACCGCGGCGTAGGCGTCGAGCCGGCCCTCGCCCCACACGTTGTTGTCGGCGGCCGTGCCGCCGCAGCTGGTGTCGGCGACGTCCACGGCCGTGCTGTCGAGCAGCGGCCGGGTGGCGGCGATGTCGCCGTGCAGCCCCGGCGAGGCCGACCACATGAGCGCGACCGTGGCCGCCACGTGCGGCGAGGCCATCGAGGTGCCGGTGCCGGCCGCGTAGCCGCCGGGCACCGAGGAGCGCACGCTCACGGCCGGGGCGGCGATGTTCGGCTTGATCTCGCCGTTCTCGCCCGCGCCCTTGCTGGAGTTCACGTACAGCGCGTTGTTCACGTCGAACCCGCCGGCGCTGTAGCTGATCTCGTACTGGCCGGGCGAGCCGCTGCTCTGGCAGGACGGGCCCTCGTTGCCGTTGGAGAACGCCGGGAAGATGCCCGCCGCGATCCACGCCTCGACCGTCTCCTTATACCAGGGGTCGAAGCCGTCGCCGCCCCAGGAGTTGTTGACGATGTCGGGGGCCAGGTCGGGGCGCGGGTTCTCGCCGTTCGCGTCGGTCGGCGCCAGCACCCACTGGCCGGAGGCCAGCAGCGAGGCGTCGGTGCAGGTGTTGACCTCACAGCCCTTGGCCGCGATCCAGCGCGCGCCCGGGGCCATGCCGATGCCGTTCGCGCCGACCATGGTGCCCATCGTGTGGGTGCCGTGGCCGTTGTTGTCGCACGGCACCGCCGTCGGGCAGACCCCCGCGGGGTCGAACCAGTTGTAGTCGTGGGTGACCGTGCCGTCCGGGTTCCTGCCCCGGTACGCGTCCCGCAGGTCGGGGTGGTCGAACTGGACGCCGGTGTCGATGTTGGCCACCACGATGCCCTCGCCGCGGTTGCCCAGCTCCTCCCACACGCGCGGGGCGTTGACCCGGTCGATGTTCCACTCGACCGCGTTCACCCGCGCCTCGGCCTTGGCCGGCTCCGGCTTGGGCAGCGTCAGCGTGCGGACCGGCTCGATCCGCTCCACCTCGGGCAGCCCGGCGATCTCCGCCGCCAGCTTCGAGCCGGCCGTCACCTTGACGGCGTTGACGATCCAGAACGGGGTGTACTCGGCGCGGTGCTGGTCCAGCAGCTTGCGCAGACCGGCCTGCGAGGCGTCGGCCTTCTCGGTCTTGGCCTCGTAGACCCGCTCGGCCTTGTCCTGCTTGCCGGTGGCCCGGCGGGCGCCGCTCAGGTCGGCGTCGTCCTTCATCCGCACCCAGAAGGTGGCCTTGTCCTCGCTGTCCAGCTGAGCCTGGACCGACTTGTTGATTTTGTCCGGAGGGGGCGCCGCTTGGGCCACTCCGTTCGGGACGATCATGGCTAATGCGGCGACGGCTCCTGTCAGGAGCGCGCGCCAGCGGGGGGTGTTGGGCACCGGCTCTCCTTCACACCAGCGGGAAAGAGCTGATCTTTACGGCTCTGTGGAGAAGAGTGAAGAGACCTTGTCGGGATTGCAAGAGAAAATCCTGACAATGCGCCGTATGTCACAAAATGTAATGTGGTCAGTCGAACTGCTGCCACCGATGCCAGGTCGCCGTCCAAGGCTGCCGCAGCCCCTGACACAGGAACACCGGCATGTCCTGCTCCTCGTTGTCCAGCCCCAGGCCGTTGTCGACCCTGGCACGCACCTCACAGGAGGAGTACTGCAGGTCGCGCCGCATCCTGCCGACGTTCACGATGATCGCCGGGTCCCCGTCGTCCGGCGGCGGCCCGTACTCCCAGAGCTGGTTGTGGCCGGAGTAGACCCGCGTCAGGCCGCCCTGCACGAGCGAGCCGTGCTCCCCGTAGTTGCCCGTGACCACGACGGCGCGCCGGCGCTCCTCCGGCGGCAGCGAGTCAAGGACCCCGGTGACGGCCGCGTTGAACGCCGGCCAGCCGATCGACTCGCGCGCCACCTCGTTGATCAGGGGCACCGGCGTGCTCGCCAGCATGGTCAGCGGCACCAGCGGCAGTGTGATCACCGCGTTGCCGAGCCCGTTGACCGCCAGTGACAGGCCCGCCGACTTGATCTTCTCCCGCCCCGCCGACTCCGCCGTCACGCAGCCCGCGGCGAACAGCAGCAGGACCAGCCCCGCCGTGTAGTCGAACCGGCCGCCGCTGATCACCGTCACCACCGCGGCCGCCGGATAGGCGACGGCCAGCGCCCGCACCCGCCGGTCACGCCACAGCCGCACGAACCCGAAGCCGGCGATCACCGCCACCACCGGCCCGAACAGCAGCAGCTGCATCGGCGTGAACAGCAGCCGCATCGTGTCGCCGTCGCCCTCGCTCAGCCCCGCCGCCATCTTCAGCTGCGGCCAGTCGTGGGTGAGCTGGTAGACGAAGTTCGGCAGCGCCAGCACGGCCGCGACCAGCGCCCCCGCCCACAGCCACTTGCTCGCCAGCAGCCGCCGCGGCCCCGCGGCCAGCAGCCCGGCCGCGAGCCCCAGCACCAGCATCACGATCAGAAGCTTGTTGTACGTGGCCGCGCCGATCACCGCGCCGGCCGCGAGCCACCAGCGTTCGTCGCGCAGCAGCGCCTTCAGCATGAACAGGATGGCCGCCGCCCAGATCGGCAGGTCGAAGCTCGCGGTGAGCAGCGTGTGCCCGGCGATCAGCGTGTAGGCGCCCGTCGCGGTGCCGGCCGCGGTCAGGGTCTGCGCCGCGCCGCCCCCGCCCAGCTCGCGGGCGATCAGCGCCGTCAGCACCACCAGCAGCGCCGCCGCCAGCGCGGGCAGCACCCGCAGCGCGGTCGGGGAGTCGCCGAACAGCGCCATGGACAGCCTGGCGGCCATCGGCGTGAACGGCGGCTGGTCCACGTACCCCCAGTCCGGATAGTCCGCGAGTGCCCGGAAGTACAGTTCGTCGCGGTGGTAGCCGTAGCGGGGGCTCAGTGCCAGCAGCAGCGTCACGAGGACCGCGGAGACGGCGGTGACCGGCCGCCACGCGAGGGGGCTGTCCATGACGATCCAACCTATGCGCCGTAGATCCTTCGTGCCACCTGCGCGTCGCGTTGCGCGATCTTGACAGCCCGGAGTAGCCTTGCCTCATGCGAACTCACGCCGAGCTTCAGTGGTGGCGCCGCTCCTAGGCGGCGCGAAGATTTCGCATACCCTCTGGCAGGCCGCCCCGGTTCGGCGGCCTTTGTCGTGTTCGCCCCGGGGCTCGTTGATCGAAGTGCGCGAAGGGGCAGCAGTGGAGACGAGCGGATATACCACCGCCAAGGGCATCGACGTCGAGCTCGAGGTGCGCGAGGTGTCCGAGGACGCGCTCGAAGAGATCGTGACGGCTCTGGGAGAGCGGCGCGGCGGCGCGTTCTCCTCGGGCATGGACTACCCCGGCCGTTACAGCCGATGGGCCTTCGGCTACGTCGACCCCTGCGTGGAGCTGGTCGCCAAGGGCCGCACCATCTCGGCCAGGGCGCTCAACGAGCGCGGCCGGGTCGTGCTGCCCGCCGTCGCCTCCTGCCTGCTCGCCGCGGGCAAGCCGGTCGGCGAGCCCACCGCCGACTTCGTGCAGGTGCACGTCCCGGAGTCGGAGGACCTGCTGCCGGAGGAGATGCGCAGCCGCCGGCCCACCGTCTTCACCGCCATCCGCGAGGTCATCGCGACCTTCAAGGGCGCCGACCCGCACCTCGGGCTCTACGGCGCGTTCGGCTACGACCTCGCCTTCCAGTTCGAGCCGATCAAGCACCGGCTCGACCGCCCCGCCGACCAGCGCGACCTCGTCCTCCACCTGCCCGACCGGCTCGTGGTCATCGACCGCCAGCGCGAGACCTGCTTCGAGCGCCGCTACGAGTTCACCGTCGACGGCCGGAGCACCCGCGGCCTGGAGCGCACCGGCGAGGCCCGCCCGCAGGTCGCCCCCGCCGAGGTGCCGCCCAACCCGCCCAGGGGCCAGTACTCAGAGGTCGTGGCCGCGGCCAAGGAGCGGTTCAAGCGCGGCGACCTGTTCGAGGTGGTGCCCGGCCAGGTCTTCCACGCCACCTGCGCCGACCCGTCCGGCTTCTACCGCGGGCTGCGCAAGAGCAACCCCGCCCCGTACGAGTTCATCATCAGCCTCGGCGAGGGCGAGCACCTCGTCGGCGCCTCGCCCGAGATGTACGTGCGCGTCAGCGGCGACCGGGTCGAGACCTGCCCGATCTCCGGCACCATCGCCCGCGGCGCCGACCCGGTCGGCGACGCCGAGGCCATCCGCACCCTCCTGACCAGCGTCAAGGAGGAGTCGGAGCTGACCATGTGCACCGACGTCGACCGCAACGACAAGTCGCGCATCTGTGTGCCCGGCACCGTCAAGGTCATCGGCCGCCGCCAGATCGAGCTCTACTCGCGGCTCATCCACACCGTCGACCACATCGAGGGCCGGCTGCGCCCCGAGTTCGACGCGCTGGACGCCTTCCTCACCCACATGTGGGCCGTCACCGTCACCGGCGCGCCCAAGACCTGGGCCATGCAGTTCATCGAGGACCACGAGGCCACCACCCGCCGCTGGTACGGCGGCGCCATCGGGTTCATCGGCTTCGACGGCTCCATGAACACCGGCCTCACCCTGCGCACCGCCCAGATCAAGGACGGCCTGGCCACCGTGCGGGCCGGCGCCACCCTGCTGTTCGACTCCGACCCCGAGGCCGAGGAGCGCGAGACCGAGCTGAAGGCCAGCGCCCTGCTCGGCGCGCTCGCCGCGGTCGGCGCGCCCGACACCGTGGCCGAGACCCCGGCCAGGGAGCAGCCGGGGCTGGGCATGAAGGTGCTGCTCGTCGACTACGAGGACTCCTTCGTCAACACGCTCGCCGACTACTTCCGCCAGGAGGGCGCCGACGTGGTGACGCTGCGCCACGGCTTCCCGACGGAGATGCTCGACGAGATCGGCCCCGACCTGGTGGTGCTCTCGCCCGGCCCCGGCTGGCCCGCCGACTTCGGCACGGCCGCGCTCATCGACCAGATCTACGCACGAGACCTGCCGGTGTTCGGCGTCTGCCTCGGCCTGCAGGCGATGGTCGAGCACGCCGGCGGCACGCTCGAACTGCTCGACTACCCCGAGCACGGCAAGCGCGGGCAGGTCTCCCGGCTCGGCGCCGGCGTGCTGCTCGACGGGCTGCCCGAGGAGTTCACCGCCGCCCGCTACCACTCGCTGCACGCCAAGCGGCCCGGCGTCGTCGGCTTCACCCCGACCGCGGTCACCCCCGACGGCAACGTCATGGCGATCGAGGACCCCGACCGGCGCCGCTTCGGCGTGCAGTTCCACCCGGAGTCGATCCTCACCGCCGAGGACGGCGCCGGGGCCAAGGTGATCAGGAACGTGCTGCGCCTGTGCCGCCGGTGAGTGGGTAAAACGTCCGCGGGCGCGTGCGGGGACCGCCTAGAGTCTCCCGCATGCTCCCCGTAGACCTGCCCGACACGGTGCGTGACGCCCTGCTCGCCCCGCTCGTCGACCACGCCTGCCACGGGGTGCGCCGCGACGAGCTGACCCGCGGGCGGTTCGAGCTGCTGCTCAACGAGGGCGGCAGCCCGGCCCCGCCCGGCACCACCCATTTCGACACCCCGCTCGGCGCGGCCGTGCGGCGCTGGTGCGCGCCCGTGCTCGGCCTGGAGCCGCACGCGCCGCCGCCCATCTACCTGTCCCGCCGCGCCGAGCTGGGCGCGGCCGAGGTCAACCGGCTCCTGCTGCGGGCGTCCGGCGTGTCGGCCTTCCTCGTCGACACCGGCCCCGAGGGCGCCGACCTGCTGACGGCGGCCGAGATGGGGTCCGGCGGCGAGGCCGCCGCCGGCGAGGTCGTCAGGATCGAGCAGATCGAGCAGGACGTCGCCGAGATGGCGGGCGTCGCCGTCGACTACCTCGACAGCCTCGGCGACGAGCTGTCCGCCCGCGCCGCCCGCGCGGTCGCTCTGAAGACCGTGGTGGCCGGTCTGTGCGGCCTCGGCCTCGACCCCGCGAGGCCCAGCCGGGGCGCGGTGCTCGCCGCCGCCAACCGGCGGCTCGCCGACCCCAAGCAGCCGCTCGCCGAGCCCGCGCTGGCCCGCCACCTGCTCTGGTCGGCCGCCGACGTGGCCAGGGAGCGCGGGCTGCCGCTGCAGATCCACGCCGGCCTCGGCGCCTGCGACGCCGGGCCGCACCTCGCCGACCCGGCCCTGCTCACCGGCTTCATCCGGGCGCTGCAGCCGGCCGGGGTGCCGGTCGTCCTGCTCACCTGCTATCCGTACCAGCGCCAGGCCGCCTATCTGGCGCACGCCTTCCCGCACGTGTACGTGGACGTCGGGCTCGCCCTGGCCCACACCGGCGCCGGGTCGCCCCGGGTGCTGGCCGAGCTGCTGGAGCTGGCCCCGTTCCACAAGCAGCTGTACGGGTCCGGCTGCCGCGAGCTGGCCGAGACGTGTCACCTGGGGGCGGTCTACTTCCGGCGCGCGCTCGGCGCGGCGCTGAAGGCCCGGCTGGACGCGGGGGAGTGGAGCGCCGCCGACGCCGCCAGGATCGCCCACATGATCGGCGCGGGGAACGCCCGCCGCGTCTACCGCCTGTGAGCCCGGCCCTCGCCTGTGGTTTGCTTGGATGCCGTCATCACCACTGAACCGACCGGGGGGTTCCCATGGGCAGCGCCGAACCTGAGATCACGTTCCGCGGCGACATGGACGTGGAGCTCGTCAAGTCCGCCGCGTCGGACGCCGACGTGCTCTGGGCGGCGCGGGTCTCCACGAAGGGGGAGAGCTCGCTCGCCGAGCTCGAAGCCGACCCCGAGCGGTCCAAGGGCCTCATCAACTTCCTCATGCGCGACAGGCACGGCACGCCGTTCGAGCACTCGTCCATGACCTTCTACGTCAGCGCGCCGATCTTCGTCTTCCGCGAGTTCATGCGGCACCGCACCTTCTCCTACAACGAGGAGTCGGGCCGATACCGTCAGCTCGTGCCGGTCTTCTACGTGCCCGGCCCCGACCGCAAGCTGGTGCAGGAAGGCAAGCCCGGCAAGTACGTGTTCCGCGAGGGCACCCCCGAGCAGCACAAGGTGGTGACCGAGGCGACGACGGAGAGCTACCGGCAGGCCTACCGCGCCTACCTGGAGATGCTGGAGGCCGGGGTCGCCCGCGAGGTAGCCCGGACCGTCCTGCCGGTCGGCCTCTACTCCTCGATGTACGCCACCTGCAACGCCCGCGCCCTGATGAACTTCCTCTCGCTCCGGGTGCGGCGCGACGACTCCGCCTTCCCGTCGTTCCCGCAGCGGGAGATCGAGATGGTGGCCGAGAAGATGGAGTCGCTGTGGGCCGGGCTGATGCCGCTGACGCACGCGGCGTTCGAGGCCAACGGCCGCGTCTGCCCCTGATCGAGCGGGTCAGGCCAGGGCGGGCATGACGTACACCTCCGCGCCCGGCGGCAGCGTGCAGTCGAGGCTGCCGAGGCCGCGGGCGTTCTCGCCGCACACGACCATGTTGATGTGGCGGCGGATCCGCCCGTACTCGTCCCTGATCCGCTCCTCCAGCAGCGGGTGGGTGCGGCGCAGCACGTCGAGCGCCGCGCCCAGGGTGGGCGGCGAGTCGCGGTCGGGCCCGACCGCGAACACCTTCACTTCCGTACGGCCGCTCACCCACCTGCGCAGGGCGGCGGGGAGCACGAACACGACCAGCATCACGGGACGGGCCATGGCTCAGAGCACCGCCGCCCGCACGGTCAGCACGTCAGGCAGGTGGGAGGCCACCAGCGACCAGCTCGCGCCGTCGTCGGCCGACCAGTAGACCTCGCCGCCGCGGGTGCCGAAGAACAGGCCCGCCTCCGTGGCGGCCATCGCGTCGCGCAGCACGCTCGCGTGCACCGGCCCCTCGGGCAGGCCGCGCTCCAGCGGCTCCCACGACCCGCCGGCGTCGGTGCTGCGGTAGACGCGGTAGCGGTGGCCGACCGGGGTGCGGTCCATGTCGGCGTGCAGCGGCAGCACGTACAGCGTGCCGGGGCGCGACGGGTGCGTGACGACGGGGAAGCCGAAGTCGGAGGGGAGCGCCGAACCGATGTCGTGCCAGGAGCCGCCGAAGTCGTCGCTGCGGTAGACGCCGAAGTGGTGCTGCAGGAACAGCCGGTCCGGCCGGCCCGCTTCCATCGCCACCTTGTGCACGCACTGGCCGAACTCCGGATACTGCTGACCTTCGGGCAGGAACGGGGCGCGGATGCCCTGGTTGGCCGCCTCCCACGACAGGCCGCCGTCGGTGGTGCGGTAGAAGCCGCCGGTGGAGATCGCCACGCCGAGCACGCGCGGGTCGGACGGGTGCGGGATGATCGTGTGCAGGCACAGCCCGCCGCCGCCCGGCTGCCAGCGCGGCCGGTGCGGGTGCTCCCACAGGCCTTCCACCAGGCTGAAGGTGACGCCGCCGTCTTCCGACCTGAACAGCGCGCCCGGCTCCACGCCGGCCCACACCACGCCGGGCTCCGACGGGGAGGGCGTGAGCTGCCAGACGCGGGTGAGCGTGGTCCCGGTCTTCTCGGGGAAGGCGATCGGCGGGCTCTCGGCCTCCCGCCAGGTCCCGCCGAGGTCGTCGGAGTACATGACCGAGGGGCCGAAGTGCCCGTACTCGATGCCGGCCAGCAGGCGGGGAGCCGCGCCCCCGGTGTCGATCGCCACGGAGTGGATCCCGACGGTGGAGAACGCGATCGGCTCGACGCGGAACGCGCCTGCGGCGGTGGAGCGGGCGAGGAACAGGCCCTTGCGGGTGCCGATCGCGAGCACTGCGTCTGTCATGGCATCGCTCCCATGGTCGCTATGCCGCCATCGTGCCACGCGGGTGACCGGCTCGCCGAGTACTGGGAGATTTGCCGCACGATTACCTGCCAGGTAATCGTGGCACTTCCCCCTTTGTCGCTAACGTATCGGGACATGGGAGCTGTAGCTGTACAAGAAGAGGCTTTTGGTGATCTGTTGCGATCGTGGCGGCAGCGGCGCCGGGTCAGCCAGCTCGACCTGGCGATCGAGGCGGACGTCTCCGCCCGGCACATCAGCTTCCTGGAGACCGGGCGCGCCCGGCCCAGCAGGGAGATGGTGATGAAGCTGGCGGAGGAGCTGGAGGTGCCGCTGCGGCACCGCAACAGGCTGCTGATCGCGGCCGGGTTCGCGCCGGTGTTCGCCGAGCGCGCGGTGCGCGCGCCCGAGATGCACGTCGTACGGCAGGCGCTCGACACGATCCTGGCCGGGCACGAGCCGTACCCGGCGCTGGTCGTGGACGCCGCCTGGAACCTGGTGGCGGCCAACCCGGCGGCCGGGATGTTCATGGCGGGGGTCCCGGCCGAGCTGCTGGAGGAACCGGTCAACGTGATGCGGCTGTCGCTGCACCCGGAGGCGATGGGCGGGCGGCTGCTGAACCTGGCCGAGGTCCGCGCCCACCTGCTGCACCGGCTGCGCAGGCAGGCCGAGATGTCCGGCGACGGGCGGCTGGCCGAGCTGCACGACGAGCTGGCCGCCTACCGGTATCCGGGGGTGGACCTGAACGTGGCGCACGTGCCCGGCCCCGGCGACATCCTCCTGCCGCTGCGGATCAGGCACGGCGACCGCGTGCTGTCCATGTTCACCACGATCGCGACCTTCGGCACGCCCGTGGAGGTGACGGTCTCCGAGCTGGCCATCGAGACGTTCTGGCCGGCCGACGACGAGACCGCGGCGGCGTTCCGCTGATCACCGCTCGCCGTGCACCACGTCCCGGTGGATGCGCGCCGGTGGCACCCCGTCGGCCTGCAGGTTGCGTACGGTCTCGGTGACCATGGAGGGCGGCCCGCACACGTACACCTCGTGCTCGGCCCAGGAGTGGAAGCGGCGGGTCACGTCCGGCAGGCGGCCGCGCATCCCCTCGTAGCCCGGCTCGTCCGACACCACGGGCAGCACCCGCAGCCACGGGAACGAGGACTCCAGCCGGATCAGGTCCTGAAGGTCGTACAGCTCGGCCGAGGTGCGCGCGCCGAACAGCAGGTGCATGGAAGGGCGGCAGCCGGAGGCGATCACCTGCTCGATGATCGCCTTCAGCGGTGCCAGCCCGGTGCCGCCGGCCACGAACAGCAGGTCCCGCGCGCCGCGCTCGGGCGGCGTCATGGTGCCCATCGGCGGCCCGAGCATGACCGTGTCGCCGATGCGCGTGTCGCGGACGAGCGTGGTGGACACCCAGCCGCCGGGCACCGCGCGCACGTGCAGCCGGAGCGCGTTGTCCGGGCGCGGCGCGTTCGCGATCGAGTACGTCCGCCACACTCTCGGCCAGCGTGAGGTCTGCACGTTGACGTACTGGCCCGGCGTGAACGGCAGCCGCTGGGTGGGGCGCAGGGTGAGGATCGCGATGTCGTCGTGAGGGCGTTCGTGGTCCAGCACCTCCGCCAGCCACCAGGCGGGGGAGACCCCGGCGTCGGCCTCGGCCGCCTCGATCATCAGATTGGCCGCGGCCGTGTACGCCGACACCCACGCGGCCTCGATCTCGGCGTTCCAGATGTCGGCGGCGAAGCGCCGGACGGTGGCGACCAGGGCGCTGCCGATGGCGGTGTAGTGCTCGGCGACCACTCCGTACTTGCGATGGTCCCTCCCCAGCTGGCCCAGGAACGAGCGCATGCTCTCCGGGCTGTCGACGCTCCACACGATGCGGGCCAGCGCGCTGAAGAGCCGGTCGCGCTGCACGTCCATGGCCGGCGGGAACATCCCGCGAAGGTGCGGGCTCTCCGCGAACAGCCTGCCGTAGAAGTAGGCGGCCGCCTTGTCGGCCACCGGCTCGATGATGGAGAAGCTCTCCTTGACCAGGCGCGGATTCAATGACATATACCCAACCCGTCCTATTGGCCGGAAAGTTATTCCGGTCGTGTCGTCCCACCTCCCTGGCGGCTCCGGGTGACGAGCGTCCGGTATGCCCCGGCGCATCCGATCGCTCGAAATCCAGTGTTACACCGCCTCTGTAACCTCACAACCGATTCACCCAATGAGGTGCACATCTGAACTTTCAGTAACGGTCACATTATTTTCCCCATCTTGCCGGGGCTGTATTTCGAGTATTGAACGCGAATAGGAGTTGCATTCGCCTTTCATAATGAAATTTCGGGATTTGGGCGGATTGCCGGGCGGTCCGCCCGTCCCGCCGCCCTGCTCCGGCTCACCCCGCCCGCCCCGCCGCGGGACCGGACGGCGGGCTCCAGACGGGCAGCCCCCAGGAGACTTGTGGGACAAGCGACATAACCGAAATGGTGTGCGCCATGATGGGGCATGTGCCTGCGCCCCAGGCCACCCCTGCACAACGCTCCCCTGGAGATCGCATGTCCCGACCGCTGATAGGCGTCACCGCCTACTTCGAAGCCGCCCGCTGGGATGACTACGTACGGGAGGCCGTGCTCTCCCCGCCCTCGTACGCCAGAGCGATCGAAAGGGCCGGCGGCGCGCCGGTCGTGCTGCCGCCGATCAACTCCCACGCCATCGCCGCCTACGTCAGCGGGCTGCGCGGCGTCGTGCTGACCGGCGGCACCGAGGTGGGCGCGGCCGCCTACGGCGACGAGCAGGACCCGCGCGCCCCCGAGCCGCAGCCGCACCGCGACCGGTTCGAGCTGGCCCTGGCCAGGGCCGCCGTGCAGGCCGACATCCCCGTCCTGGGCATCGCCCGCGGCATGCACGTGCTCAACGTGGCCCAGGGCGGCAGCCTCATCCCGTGGCTGCCCGAGATGCTGGAGAGCGAGCGGCACAACGAGCCGGGCGCCCCGCACCGCATCCAGGTGAGCGTGTCGAGCAAGCTCGGCAAGGCCGTCGGCGACCACGTGGAGGCCGTCGCCCCGCACACCCAGTCGGTGCGCCGGCTCGGCACCGGGCTGCTGGCCGTGGCCTGGGCGGACGACCAGATCGTGGAGGGCATCGAGCTGCAGGGCCACCGGTTCGGCGTGGGCGTGCAGTGGCACCCGGAGCGCGAGATGGGCGACGGCGGGAAGGGCAACGGCCTGTTCGATGCGCTCGTGGAGGCGGCCCGCTAGGCTTCGATCATGTCGCTGCATCCCCAGGCACGCGCGTACATCGCCGCCTACCCGTCTGACCTGGGCGTCGACCCGGCCACGCTCGATCTGGAGCGGATCCGGGAGATGCGCGCCGTCGACGGCCTCGCGGCCCAGCGCGGGCCGCTCACGCAGCTGCCCTCGGTCCGCGACGAGACGGCCGAGGGCGTGCCCATCCGCATCTACCGCGCCGACCGCGGCGACGAGCCGCTGCCCGTCGTCGTCTACTTCCACGGCGGCGGGTTCGTCTTCGGCAGCGTCAAGCGCAACGACGCACTCGGCCGCGACCTGGCCATCCGCACCGGCGCCGTGGTCGTCTCGGTCGACTACCGGCTCGCGCCCGAGCACCCGTTCCCGGCCGCCGCCGACGACGCCTGGACCGTCGTGCGCGACGTCTTCGCCCGGCCCGCCTTCTACCAGTGCGACGGCAAGGTGGCGGTGATCGGCGACAGCGCCGGCGGCAACCTCGCCGCGGTGGCGGCCTGGCAGGCCCGCGACGCCGGGCTCCGCATGGCCCACCAGGTGCTGGTCTACCCGATGCTCGACGCGCTGATGGACACCCCCAGCTACCGCGAGTTCGCCGAGGGCTACGGCCTGGACGCCGCCGAGTCGGCCTGGTTCCTGCGCCAGTACGCCGCCGGGGCCGACCCCGGCGACCCGCGCCTGTCGCCGCTGCGGCTGGCCTCATGCGCCGGGCTGCCCCCCGCCACCGTGGTGACCGCCGAGTACGACGTGCTGCGCGACGAGGGCGAACGCTACGCCGCCCGGCTCGCCGAGGAGGGCGTGCCGGTCGAGCTGCGCCGCTTCGACGGCGCGGTCCACAGCTTCTTCGCCCTGCCGCGGCTGTTCGACCAGGCGGCCGAGGCCCGCGAGTACATCGCCGCCCGGCTCAAGGAGTCGCTGTGACCTACGAGCGGCTCAAGACCGACACCCCCGCCGACGGCGTGCTGCGGATCACCATCAGCGAGCCGCGCAGGCTCAACGCCGTCGACCGCACCGGCCACCGCGAGCTGGCCGAGATCTGGCGCGACGCCGACCGCGACGACTCCGTCAGGGCCGTGGTCATCCGGGGCGAGGGCGAGGCGTTCTCCGCCGGCGGCGACCTGTCCATGATCGAGGAGATGACGCGCGACCACGACACCCGGCTGCGCGTCTTCGCCGAGGCCCGCGACATCGTCTACAACGTGCTCAACTGCGCCAAGCCCGTCGTCTCGGCGATCCAGGGGCCGGCCGTGGGCGCCGGGCTGGCCGTCGCCCTGCTCGCCGACATCTCGGTCGCGGGCCGCACCGCCCGCATCATCGACGGCCACACCCGGCTCGGCGTCGCCGCGGGCGACCACGCCGCCATCATCTGGCCGCTGCTGTGCGGCATGGCCAAGGCCAAGTACCACCTGCTGCTGTGCGAGCCCGTCACCGGCGAGCAGGCCGAGAAGATGGGCCTGGTCAGCCTCTGCGTCGACGACGACGCCGTGCACGACACCGCCATGGAGATCGCGGCCAAGCTCGCCGCGGGCTCGCAGGAGGCCATCAGGCTCACCAAGTACGCGCTCAACAACTGGCTGCGGATGGCCGGGCCCGCGTTCGACGCCTCGCTCGCCATGGAGTTCCTCGGTTTCACCGGCCCCGACGCCGCCGAGGGGCTCCGCGCGCTGCGCGAGAAGCGTCCGCCCCGCTTCACCTGAGGGGGGTTTCGGCGCCGTAGCCGGGGTAGTCGCCAAGGCATGGAACGCATGGCAGACCGCACGGCGAGCCTGTCGGCCGGGGCCGAGAACGCCGCCTCGGGGGACGAAGCAGCGGCCCGCCGCGGTCAGCGCCGGGTGGCGGTCAGAAACCGCGCGGGAGGCCGAGCACCTGCGTCGCGAGGTAGTTGAGCAGAAGCTCCTCGGTCACGGGTGCCACCCTCCCGATCCGGGCGTCGGCGAGCAGCCGGGCCACCGGATACTCCAGCGAGTACGCCATGCCGCCGTGCGTCTGGAAAGCGGCGTCGGCGGCCTCCCAGGCGGCCTGGGAGGCGGTCAGCTTGGCGATGTTGGCCTCGGTGCCGCACGGCAGGCGCCGGTCGAACGACCACGCCGCCTTGTAGATCATCAGCCGGGCCAGCTCGATCTTCGCCTTCACCTGGGCGAGCGGGAACGCCACCGCCTGGTTGGCGCCGATCGGCCGGCCGAACACCTCGCGCTCCTTGGCGTACTGCACGGCCACCCGCAGCGCCACCTCGGCGCCGCCCAGCGCGGAGGCCGCCAGCAGGACGCGCTCGGGGTTGAGTATGTCCCACAGCACCGCCGCGCCCTGGTCGACCTCGCCGACCACGTTCGCGGCCGGCACCCGCAGGTCGTCGATGAACACCATGTTGGACGGTGTCGTGTTGGCGCCCATCTTGGGGATCGGCTGGAACGACAGCCGCCTGGCGGCGACCGCCTCCGGCACGTTCACCAGGAACACCGTCAGCCCGTGGGACCGCGGCCTGGCCTCGGCCGCCGGGACCGTCCGGGTGACCAGCAGCATCCAGGCGGCCCGCTGCACGCCGGTGATCCAGATCTTCTGGCCGTTGATCACGAACTCGTCGCCTTCGCGGCGGGCCGACGTGGTGATCGCCAGCGAGTTGGAGCCCGCGTCGGGCTCGGTCAGCGCGAAGCACGTCTCCAGCTCGCCGGTGGCCAGCCGCGGCAGCAGCTCCTCCCGCTGCCGGTCGGTGCCGTGGCGGGTCAGGGTCAGCGCCCCGAAACCGGGCGTGAGCACGTACGTGAAGGCCGATCCGCCCGCCGCGCCGGACGCCGAGATCGTCTCGGTCGCCACCGCCAGCTCCAGCAGGCCCTGCCCGCCGCCGCCGAAGCGCTCGGGCACCGCCAGGCCCAGCCAGCCGCCCTTGCCGAGCTCTTCCCACACCTCCTGCGGCCAGCGCTTCTCGCTCTCGCACCGCTGCCAGTAGTCGAGGTCGTAGCGGGCGCAGATGTCGGCGATGCCACGCTGAACCGCGAGCGCGCTCTCCGGGAGAGTGAAATCCATCAGTCCATGGTAGAAGAAAGCTCTGTTCGCGGGCGAGGCCTGCGCGCGTGGAAGACGAACGCCGGAGGGGCGTTGCGCCACACCGTCCGCCCGGCCACCACTTCCTCGAACCGCTCGGCCAGCAGCGTCCGGAAGCGCCGCGCCCGGCTCAGCGGGATCGCGTGCACGTACGAGAAGGTGGTGAACGCGCCCGCGTGGCTCATCACCGACGTCACCGCGCCCATCAGCGTCAGCTGCAGCCCTTTCGGGAACGCCGCCCACGGCAGCCCGCTGACCACCACGTCCGCCTGCCCCAGGTTGCGCTCGGCCAGCAGCGCGGACAGCTTGGCGGCGTCGCCGTTCACCACGTCCACGGCGGGGAAGCGCTCGGCCAGCAGCGCGGCCATCGTCTCGTTGAGCTCCACCGCCAGATGATGGCCGCGACCGCCCAGCCTGCGCTGGATCTCGGCGGTGAACGGGCCCGTGCCCGGCCCCAGCTCCACCACGGTCGGCTCGCCGCGCTCGGGCACCGGCGCGCACACCGCCGCGGCCAGCCGCTGCGAACTGGGCACCAGCGCCCCTATCGTGGCGGGCGAACGCAGGAACTGGCGCAGAAGCAGCGTGGTGTCGTTGGACATGACTCAAAGGTAAGGGTCCGGATCCCATGCGCGTCTCCGCCGGGGGGACGAAGAATCGGCCACTTGGAGGAGGAGGCATCCTCCGCCGGGAGGACTGTCCGGAAGGCCCCGCTCGATACCTTGGGTGCCATGAGCTGGCGTTGGCGCGGTGTGCCGTTCGACCTGCTCCTCGCCGCCGCGGGCGTCAGCCTGGACCTGCTGATGTCCGGTCAGGCGCGGCTCGGGGAGCTCGCACCGCAGTACACGATCGTCCCCCTGGCGCTGCTGGTCGGCGTCCCCCTCGGGCTGGTGCGGCGCCGGCCGCTCGTGGCCGCGCTGTGGCTCGCGGGCGCCCTCGTCCTCACCGACCAGATGGGGGCCTACAGCTCCAACACCGCCCAGATGCTGCTGCTGGTCGCCGTCGGGCTCACCGCCTACCGGGAGCGCTGGCGCTCCATCGCGGTGGCCATGGCCGCGGCGGGCGTCGCCACCGCCGTCAACCTGGTCGACCCCGGTGCCCCCTTCTCGCTCAGGACCGGGCTCTACTGCGCGGGCGTCGCGATCTTCCCCGCGGTGGTCGGCGGCTACCTGCGCGGCCCGGTGGGCGAGCTGGAGCACCGCGACGTCACCCCCGACGTGCTGCTCGCCGCCGGCGGCCTGGCCTACACCATGCTGAGCACCTGGACGAGCTGGCACTCGGGGCCCCAGCCGGCCTGGATGACGGGCGTGCTCGCGGTCGCCGCCGGGCTGGCGCTCGGCGTGGCCAGGCGCATGCCGGGGCTCGTCTTCCTGTTCCACTGCATCCTGGTCGTCCTCGCCGACACCTACCTCCCCCAGGTGGTCAACACCAGTCTGGTGCTGCTCCTCATCGCCCTCGGCGTGTTCGCCATGCGGGTCGCCTCCTGGGGGTGGACGGCCGCCGCCTACCTGGCGACCTGCCTGCTGGCCGGGGTCGCCGTCGTCGGCCCGGACACCGAGACCACGTTCTTCCGCGCCGCCGTCGTGTGCGCGCTCGTCCTCACCCCGGTCGCGATCGGCCGCTACCTCGGGGTCAAGCAGGCCGCCGCCGCGGCCGAGCGGCTGCGGGTGCGCGAGTCCACCCGGCTCACCGTCGCCCAGATGCGCGCCGACCAGCTCGCCGAGCGCGAGCGCATCGCCCGCGACGTGCACGACATCGTCGCCCACCACGTCGGCGCGATGGTGCTGCGGGCCGGCGCCGCCCGCTACACCGCCCCCGACGGCCCGGTCGCCGACGCGCTCACCGACATCCGCGAGACCGGCCACCAGGTGCTGGAGGACCTGCGCGGCCTGATCGACCTCTTACGCGACCCCGACCGGCAGCCCGGCCTGCTCGCCGACCCCAACGACGTGATCCGCGAGTCCGCCGAGCGGATGACGGCCGCCGGCCTCGCGGTGGATCTCGAACTCGACCGGGGCACCGACCACGCCCCGCTCGTCGCCCGCGCCTCCGCCGCGCGCATCGTCCAGGAAGGCCTCACGAACGTGCTCAAACACGCCGGACCCGGCACCGAGGTCCGCGTCCGGGTCAGCGCCGACCGCCACGGCGTCGGCGTCGAGATCCACAACGGCCGCCCGCCCACCACGATCGAGCGCCTGCCCTCCTCCGGGCGCGGGCTGGCGGGCATGCGGGAGCGGGTCCGCGCCCTCGGCGGCACCCTCAGCGCCGGTCCCGACGAGGACGGCGGCTGGCTGCTCGCCGCCAGCCTGCCCGCGGCCAGGAGCGTCTCGTGATCCGTGTCCTGGTCGCCGACGACCAGGTGCTCGTCCGGGCGGGCGTGCGGATGCTGCTGGAGGCCGACGGCGACATGGAGGTGGTCGCCGAGGCCGACGACGGCGCCGAGGCCGTCCGGCTGGCCGAGCGCCACCTGCCCGACGTCATCCTCATGGACCTGCGCATGCCCAGGGTCGACGGCCTGGAGGCGATCAAGCGGGTGCTCGCCGCCCGCCCGGCCAGCCGCATCGTGGTGCTCACCACCTTCGCCGAGGACGCCAACGTGCACGCCGCGCTCCGCGCCGGCGCCGTCGGCTTCCTGGTCAAGGACGACGAGCCGGCGCGCATGGTCGACGCCGTCCGCCGCGCCCACGCAGGCGAGCAGCTCCTCGCCCCGTCGGTGCTGCGCCGCGTCGTCGAGCGCTTCCTGGCCGCCGGGGAGCAGTCCGCCGGGGCCGCCCCGCGCGGGCTCACCGAGCGCGAGGTCGAGGTGCTCGCCCTGGTCGGCACCGGCCTGTCCAACGCCGAGATCGCCGAGGAGCTGCACGTCGGCGTCACCACCGTCAAGACCCACGTCGCCTCCGCGATGGAGAAGCTCGGCCTGCGCAACCGCATCCAGGCCGCCGTGGTCGCGCACCGCAGCGGCCTCGTCGACGCGTCCTTCCGCCCCGTACGTCCGCCGCGCGGCGGAGGGCAGGATAGCCCGGCAGGCTGACGACCGCCGGCGGGCCCGGCGCGCATCCTTGGTCCTCGATCGAAAGGACTGCGGACATGTCAGAAACGGATCTCTTCCAGCGCCCGCCCGCCTCGGCCCCCGTCAAGCCGGTCAACGCCGGTCTGCTGTACGCGCTGCGGCTGACGATCATCGCCCAGGCGGCGGGCCTCGTCGTGGCGGGCTCGCTCGCCGGACAGTCGGTCGCCACCGACGGGGCGATGGCCGAGCCCCACGTGATGGCCGGGATGCTCGTCCACCTCGTCGGGCTCCTGCAGATCGTCTTCGCCGTGCTCGTGTGGCGGCCGGGCCGCGGCGCCGGCTGGCCCGCCCTGGCCAGCCTCGCGCTGTTCGTCGCGGGGATGGGCCAGCACTTCACCTGGGAGATGCTCGGCGCCCACCTGCCCAACGGGATCGTCATGTCCGGGCTCGCCACCGCGCTGCTCATCTGGTCGTGGTCGCCGGGAGCGTCCCGCCGCCGCTAACCTCGTTCCTGTGTACGTGAAGATCTGCGGCCTGACCGATCCCGGCCACGTGGCCGCCGCCGTCGAGGCCGGCGCCGACGCCATCGGCTTCGTGCTGACCAGCAGCTCGCGCCGGATCACGCCCGAGCGGGCCGCCGAGCTGGGGGCCCTGGTGCCGCCGGAGGTGCTGACCGTGGGCGTCTTCCGCGGCGAGGACCCCGCCACGGTCCGGGCCGCGGCGCTCGCCGCCGGGGTGCGGGCCGTCCAGCTCCACGGCCACCACCCGCACGGCGACTTCACCGCGCTCAAGGACCTCGGCCGCACCCTGATCAGGGCCGTCGACGCGCGGGCCGACCTGCGGTGCGGCGCCTTCGACGAGAGCATGCTCATCGTCGACGCGCCCCGGGCGGGCTCCGGCGAGCCGTGGGACTGGTCGGCCGTCCGCGGCCGCCCTTCGGGGCAGTGGATGCTCGCGGGCGGCCTGGCGCCGTCCAACGTCGCCGAGGCGATCGCCGCCGCCCGCCCGTGGGGGGTCGACGTCTCCAGCGGCGTCGAGACCGCTCCCGGCGTCAAGGACCCGGCGCTGATCGCCGCCTTCGTCGACGCCGCCCGCGCCGCCTCCTGACGCGCCCTCTCAGGGCGAGATGACGCGCGCTCTCGGAGCGCCATGGGGAACGGAGTCGACGGGATGTCCGGGGAACGCTTACAGAGCGGCGAGCGGGCGCGGGAGTTCCTGCGCGGGTTCGCGCGGCGGCGGGCGCCGCGGGTGGTGCCGGTGCCCTGTGGCTTCGGGGTGCTCGACGATCGCTACGCGGCCTCGTACGACGACAACAAGCTCGTCGTGTGGCACGGCGAGGACCCGCGGGCCGTGCTCGCGGCGGCGGAGGAGGTGCTGGGGGCGCGCGGCCACCGGATGGTGTGCGTGCTCGACGACCGGCTCGGCCGGGAGTTCGCGCCCGCGTTCGCGGCGGCGGGCTACCGGCACGAGGAGAACGTGCTCATGGCCTACTGCGGCGACCCGCCCCGCGTCCCGCACGCCGAGGAGCTCTCCCTGGCGGTGCTGCTGCCCGTGCTGCGCGAGACCTGGCGCGAGACGCTGCCGGACGCCGGCGACGAGGTGATCGAGCAGCTCGCCCGGCGGGCCGAGACCAGACTGCGCGGCGCCGGCCGGGTCGGGTTCCGCGGCGTGCGGACCTCCGGCGGCGAGATCGCCGCCCGCGCCGACCTGTACGTCCACGACGGCGTGGCGCAGATCGAGGACCTGGTGACCGCCGTCCCGCATCGGGGCAGGGGGCACGCACGCGCGCTGATGCTCTCACTCCTGGCGGAGGCCACCGCGGCGGCCGGGCTGGTGTTCCTGGTGGCCGACGCGGGCGACTGGCCCAGGGAGTTCTACGCCCGCCTCGGATTCGCGGAGATCGGCCGCACGCACGACTTCGTCCGCGCCTGACGGCGGGAGCTTGGCCGGATGCGGCCCCGCTGGGCCGGAAGTTCGCGCAGTAGGGTCTGGGGCGTGAGTGAAACTTCCGCCGAGGACCGAATCTGGACGGTTCCCAACCTGCTGAGCTTCCTGCGTCTCCTTGGCGTGCCCGTGTTCCTGTGGCTGGCTCTGGGGCCGCGGGCCGACGGGTGGGCACTCGGGGTGCTCGCGGTGGCCGGGTTCACCGACTGGCTCGACGGGAAGATCGCTCGCGCGTTCAACCAGACCAGCAGGCTCGGGCGGCTGATCGACCCGGCCGCGGACAAGTTGTACGTGTTCGCGACCATCGTGGCGCTGCTGGTGCGGGAGATCATCCCGTGGTGGCTGGTGGCCGTGATCCTGGCCAGGGAAATCTTCGTCGCCTGTTCCTTCCCTGTACTCCGCAAGCATGGATATCGGGCACTTCAGGTGCATTTCCTGGGCAAGGCCGCCATGTTTAACCTCATGTATGCCTTCCCTCTCCTCTTCCTTGCCTCCCACACGGGGTGGTATGCCGAAGTGGCCCGCATCGTCGGGTGGGCGTTCGCGCTGTGGGGAACGGGCCTCTACTGGTGGGCAGGCGTGTTGTACGTGCTACAGGTGCGCCGGCTCGTGACCGCGACCACGAAGGAGTGAGCGGTGAAGGCGGTTGTCATGGCGGGCGGCGAAGGCACCCGGTTGCGGCCGATGACGGCCAACCAGCCCAAACCCCTGCTCCCCGTGGTCAACCGTCCGATCATGGAACATGTGCTGCGCCTGCTCAAACGGCACGGCATCACCGAGACCGTGGTCACGGTGCAGTTCCTGGCCGCGCTGGTGCGCAACTACTTCGGCGACGGCGACGAGCTCGGCATGCGCCTGCAGTACGCGACCGAGGACGTGCCCCTGGGCACCGCGGGGAGCGTGAAGAACGCCGCCGCGCGGCTGCGTGACGACCGCTTCCTGGTCATCTCCGGCGACGCGCTCACCGACATCGACCTGACCGACATGATCCGCTTCCACCGCGACACGGGGGCGCTCGTCACCATCGGGCTCAAGCGGGTGCCGAACCCGCTCGAGTTCGGCATCGTCATCGTCGACGAGGCCGGGCGGGTGCAGCGCTTCCTGGAGAAGCCCACCTGGGGCCAGGTCTTCTCCGACACCGTCAACACCGGCATCTACGTCATGGAGCCCGAGGTGCTGGGCGACGTCCCCACCGGCGAGCCCGCCGACTGGTCGGCCGACGTCTTCCCCAGGCTGCTGGAGCGCGGCGCCCCCATCTACGGCTACGTGGCCGACGGCTACTGGGAGGACGTCGGCAGCCACGACAGCTACCGCAAGGCCCAGGCCGACGCCCTGTCCGGCAAGGTCAGGCTCGACATCGGCGGCTTCGAGGTGTCGCCCGGCGTCTGGGTGGCCGGCTCCGCCTCGGTCGAGCCGGACGCCGTGCTCAAGGGGCCGCTGTTCGTCGGCGAGTACGCCAAGGTCGAGGCCGGCGCCGAGCTGCGCGAGTACACGGTGCTCGGCAACAACGCGGTGGTGCGCGAGGGCGCCTTCCTGCACCGCGCGATCGTGCACGACAACGTCTACCTCGGCCCCGGCACCCACCTGCGCGGCTGCGTGATCGGCAAGGCCACCGACGTGATGAGCGGCGCCCGCATCGAGGAGAACGCGATCATCGGCGACGAGTGCGTCGTCGAGGCCGAGGCGTACGTCTCCAGCGGGGTCAAGATCTACCCGTTCAAGACCATCGAGGCCGGCGCGGTCGTCAACACCAGCGTCATCTGGGAGTCGCGCGGCCAGCGCGGCCTGTTCGGCCCGCGCGGGGTCAGCGGGCTGGTCAACGTCGAGATCACGCCCGAGCTCTGCGTCCGGCTGGCCAGCGCGTACGCCACCACGCTGAAGAAGGGCGAGTACGTCGTCACCTCGCGTGACTCCTCGCTGGCCGCCAGGGCGCTCAAGCGGGCCGTGATCGGCGCGCTCAACGCCAGCGCGATCAACGTCCACGACCTCGAGGCGGCGCCGCTGCCGGTGGCGCGCTTCCACACCGCCAGGGGCACCGCCGCCGGCGGCATCACGCTGCGCACCACCGCCGGCGACCCGCAGAGCGTCGACATCGTCATCATGGACGACCGCGGCGCCGACCTGCCCCCCGGCGCCCAGCGCAAGCTTGAGCGGGTCTTCTCCCGGCAGGAGTTCCGCCGCGCCTTCCCCGGCGAGATCGCCGAGCTGACCTTTCCGGCCAGGGCGGTCGAGGACTACTCGCACGAGCTGCTGGGCCGGGTCGACATGACCGGCGTGCGCGGGATGAAGGTGGTGGCCGACTGCGCGGGCGGCACCTCCTCGCTGGTGCTGCCGCGGTTGCTGGGCCGGGCCGGGATCGAGGTGCTCACCGTCAACGCGGTGCTGGACGACCTGTCGCCCACCGAGACGATCGCCGAGCGCCGGCGCGACCTGCAGCGGCTGTCGGAGCTCGTGAGCTCCTCACGCGCGGCCTTCGGCGTCAGGTTCGACCCGGTGGGGGAGCGCATCGCGCTGGTGGACGAGCAGGGCCAGCTCATCAGCGAGGAGCGGGCGCTGCTGGTGGTCCTCGACCTGGTGGCCGCCGAGCGCAGGGGCGGGCAGGTGGCGCTGCCCGTCACCACCACCCGGGTCGCCGAGCAGGTGTGCCGCTTCCACGGCGTGCAGGTGCGGTGGACCTCGACCGCCGTCGACGCGCTCACCTCAGCCGCCGGCGACCCCGGCATGATCTTCGCCGGCGACGGGCGGGGCGGCTTCGTGGTGCCCGAGTTCAGCCCGGCCATCGACGGGCTGGCCGCGTTCATGAGGCTGCTCGGGCTGGTGGCCCGCACCCGGCTCTCGCTCAGCCAGATCGACGCCAGGATCCCCGAGGCCAAGCTGCTCAAGCGGACGATCCCGACGCAGTGGGCGGCGAAGGGGGCGGTGATGCGCTCGGTCATCGAGGCGGCCGAGTCGAGCGGCGACGGTCACCGGATCGACACCACCGACGGGGTGCGGGTGGTCGGCGACGACGGCAGCTGGGTGCTCATCCTGCCCGCCGCCACCGAACCGGCGACCGACCTGTGGGCGGAGGCGTCGGACGTCGACACCGCGCAGATCCTGCTCGAACGCTGGGCCCAGGTGGTCGAGCAGGCGACATGATCCATAACAGGCCGGATCCTGTCCACGATTTGTCTGGAAGGACCGCAAGATCGTAATGTTAAGACGCGCGGCGGCATGGACCTTCAGGTAGGGGCGGTTGTAACTTTGTCAGCGTCCGAACCTGTCGTCCAGCGCCCCGCCTTGACCTTTGCCGCTGATCAGCGTAAGTTGCGGCATTCGCCAAAACGTGAAGAGCGAAGCGAGGCGCGCCCCGAGCACCGTTGCCGCGACTTCGCGGTAGGAGGCCGAGCCGATCGATGCCGAGCGTCTACTGCACGCAGTGCGGGCATGCCAACCCCGAGGATGCCCGTTTCTGTTCCCGTTGTGGGACCCAGCTGACCAGACCCGAGGTCTCCGGGGACACGACATCGACGATCTCTGTCGCGGGAATAGAGGCGTACGAGGCTGAGACCGGCGACATGCTGCTGGCCGAGCGGGCGCTGGTGGAGCAGCTCCCGCCGGGCGCGGCGCTGCTCACCGTCACCAGGGGGCCCAACCAGGGCAGCCGGTTCCGGCTCGACAAGGAGCTGACCACCACCGGCCGCCACCCGGAGAGCGACATCTTCCTCGACGACATCACGGTCTCGCGCCGTCATGTCGAGTTCTACCGCCATCGCGGCGGCCAGTTCTCGGTGCGCGACGTGGGCAGCCTCAACGGCACCTACGTCAACCGGGAGCGCATCGAGGAGGTCCCGCTCCACTCCGGGGACGAGGTGCAGATCGGCAAGTTCCGGCTGCTGTTCCTGATGCGGACCCCCGCCGGCGCATGAGCTCACAGGCGGCACGCTCGCACATGAGCATCGGGGAGGTGCTCGCCCTGCTGCAGGGCGAGTTCCCCGACGTCACGATCTCCAAGATCCGTTTCCTGGAGGGCGAGGGGCTGATCGAGCCGGAGCGCACCCCGTCCGGCTTCCGCAAGTTCACCCACCTGCACGTCGAGCAGCTGCGCTACATCCTGACCGAGCAGCGCGACCACTACCTCCCGCTGCGCGTGATCAAGGACAAGATGGCCGAGAGCTTCGGCCGCCCCCGCGCGCTGCACGACAAGCAGGAGGTCAAGCTCACCCGGGCCGAGCTGCTGGAGTCCGCGGGGCTCGACGAGGAGACGCTCACCGAGCTGGAGGACTACGGGCTGCTTGCGCCGGTCGCCCGGCGCTACGACGAGGAAGCGCTGAAGATCGCCCGGGCCGTGGGCGGGCTGGCCCGCTTCGGCCTGCACGCCCGTCATCTGCGCGCCGTCAAGGCCGCGGCGGAGCGGGAGGCCGGTCTGGTCGAGCAGACGGTCGCGCCCATACTCAAACGCCGCAAGCCCGGCGCGATCGGTGAGGCCGACGAAGCGGCCAGGGAGCTGTCGGCACTCCTGCTCGACCTCCATGCCGCCCTGCTGCGTACGGGGGTTCGTGGCGTTCTGGGCCGATGAGCGGCCTGCGGGACATTCAGGGCTCGGCGGGTGTTACGTTGAAATGCAGAAGCGGACCAGCGATGACCTGAGCCGGGCCACCGGCCAGTCGAATATGGAGCAGCCCGTGTTGCAGATGGAGGTAGTGGGCGTTCGGGTAGAAATGCCCACCAATCAGCCGATCGTTCTGCTCAAGGAGGCACACGGGGAGCGGTTCCTGCCGATCTGGATCGGCATGACCGAAGCGACGGCCATAGCGCTGGCACAGGCCGACGAGCCGCCGCCCCGGCCGCTCACCCACGATCTTTTCAGGGACGTGCTGAGCGCGCTCGGCGTGGGTCTGCGCGCCGTCAACATCGTCGCTCTGCGTGACGGCATCTTCTTCGCCGACCTCGTGTTCTCCAACGGCGTGGAGGTCAGCGCCCGGCCCTCCGACTCGATCGCGCTGGCGCTGCGCACCGGAGCCCGCATCTTCGCCAGCGAGGAGGTGGTCCAGGAGGCCGGTGTGATCATCCCCGACGACCAGGAGGACGAGGTGGAGAAGTTCAGGGAGTTCCTTGACACGATCTCACCCGAGGACTTCGGCCGGGCGGGGTAGGTATTTCAGTGCATTTACGCTTCACGACGCGCCGAGCCGGATCGTTGACTGAGCATGGTCACGGTCCTACGGTGCAAGTGAAACCCGTGGTCGACCTTTTACGAACCCCCAGATGAGGCCACGGGATGAGAGAAAGCCGGAGGTCCGCGTGGCGGTCAGCAGCGGCGAGGGAAAGACGGCCGGCCAGGAAGATCCGGTGCGGCGCGAGAGTGCGCGGCAGCGTGCCGGAGAACAAGGATTGCTCTTCGACGAGCAGCCTGCCACGCTGCCGGACGACATCGGATACCGCGGGCCGACAGCCTGCGCGGCGGCCGGCATCACCTACAGGCAGCTCGACTACTGGGCGCGCACGGGCCTGGTGGAGCCCACGATAAGAGCCGCGCACGGCTCCGGCTCCCAGCGCCTCTACAGCTTCCGCGACATCCTGGTCCTGAAAGTCGTCAAGCGGCTCCTCGACACCGGAGTCTCCCTCCAGCAGATCCGCACCGCCGTCCAGCATCTGCGCGACCGCGGGGTCGCCGACCTCGCGCAGATCACGCTGATGAGCGACGGCGTCAGCGTCTACGAGTGCACCTCGGCCGACGAGGTCATCGACCTTCTCCAGGGCGGTCAGGGCGTGTTCGGCATAGCGCTCGGCCGGGTCTGGCGCGAGGTCGAAGGATCCCTCGCGGAGCTGCCGGGGGAACGGGCGGCGGTCGTGGACGACGTCCCGGCCGACCATCCCGCTGACGAACTGGCCCGGCGGCGGCGCGCGCGCCGCATCGGGTGACGCCCCGTACCACCCCAATTCGGGTCGAGGCTGTAATCTAGGACATGCTGACGACCCCGTGCGGGAGAGTCCCCGGCACCGCCGGGGCGCCGAAGGAGCAACCCTCCCCGGAATCTCTCAGGCGCCCGTACCGCTCGGGTGAGGCAACTCTGGAAAGCAGGTGCGTCCGCCAGGCGCACTTCACCGACGGTGCAAGCCCCGTAGCGGGGTGAAGCTCTCAGGTCGCCATGACAGAGGGGGAGATCCGGCATACGCCCGCGCCCAGCGCCGGTCTCCACAGCCTCGGGAGGCATCTCCATGACCGACCTGTCAGCACCGCCGTTCTCCAGCAGGCACATCGGGCCCTCAGCGGCCGAGCAGCAGCGCATGCTCGAGGCCGTCGGCTTCGAATCGGTCGCGGACCTGGTCGCGGTGGCCGTGCCCGAGGCCATCAGGGCCAAGGACCGGCTCAAACTGCCGGCCGCCGCGAGCGAGGCCGAGGCCATCGCCGAACTGCGCGCCCTCGCCGGCCGCAACCAGGTGCTCACCTCCATGATCGGCCTCGGCTACCACGACACGGTCACGCCCGCCGTCATCCGCCGCAACCTCCTGGAGAACCCGGGCTGGTACACCGCCTACACCCCGTACCAGCCGGAGATCTCGCAGGGCCGGCTGGAGGCGCTGCTGAACTTCCAGACCGTGGTCTCCGACCTCACTGGCCTGCCCGTCGCCGGGGCGTCCCTGCTCGACGAGGCCACCGCCGCGGCCGAGGGCATGACGCTGGCACGCCGCGCCGGCAAGGCCAAGAGCCCGGTGTTCGTGGTGGACGCCGACACGCTGCCGCAGACCAAGGCCGTGCTGGCCACCCGCGCCGAACCGCTCGGCATCGAGCTCGTCGAGAGCGACCTGACCGGCGACCTGCCCGAATGCTTCGGCGTGCTGGTCCAGTACCCCGGCGCGTCCGGGCGGCTGCGCGACTTCCGCGCCGTGGCCGAGCGGGCGCACGAGGCCGGCGCGCTGGTCGTGGCCGCCGCCGACCTGCTGGCGCTCACGCTCCTGGCCGCCCCGGGCGAGCTCGGCGCCGACATCGCCGTCGGCTCCTCCCAGCGGTTCGGCGTGTCGTTCGGCTACGGCGGGCCGCACGCCGCCTACATGTCCGTACGCGAGGGACTGCAGCGCCAGATGCCCGGCCGCCTGGTCGGGGTGTCGGTCGACGCCGACGGCGCGGCCGCGTACCGGCTGGCCCTGCAGACCCGCGAGCAGCACATCCGCCGCGAGAAGGCCACCAGCAACATCTGCACCGCGCAGGTCCTGCTCGCGGTCATCGCCGGCATGTACGCCGTCTACCACGGGCCCGACGGGCTGCGGCGGATCGCCCGGCGGGTGCACCGGCACGCCGCCGCGCTCGCCGCGGGGCTGCGCGAGGGCGGCGTCGAGGTCGTGCACGCCGAGTTCTTCGACACCGTGCTGGCCCGCGTCCCCGGCCGGGCCGCCGGCATCGTCGCCGCGGCCGCCGAGCGCGGCGTCAACCTGTGGCAGGCCGACGCCGACCACGTCTCCATCGCCTGCGACGAGAAGACCGGCGCCGCCGAGCTCGCCAAGGTGTGGGCGGCCTTCGGCGTCGAGCGCGCGGACGCCGCCCTGGACGCCGTGGACGACGCGCTGCCGTCCTCCCTGCTGCGCGAGTCGGACTTCCTCACCCACCCGGTGTTCAACACCCACCACAGCGAGACCTCGATGCTGCGCTACCTGCGCAGGCTCCAGGACAAGGACATCGCGCTCGACCGTTCGATGATCCCGCTCGGCTCCTGCACGATGAAGCTGAACGCGACCACCGAGATGGAGCCCATCACCTGGCCCGAGTTCGCCGGCATCCACCCGTACGCGCCCGAGGCGCAGGCGCTCGGCTACGGCGAGCTGATCCGCACGCTGGAGGACTGGCTCGCCGAGGTCACCGGCTACGACAAGGTCTCCATCCAGCCGAACGCCGGCTCCCAGGGCGAGTTCGCCGGGCTGCTGGCCATCCGCGCCTACCACCGCGCCAACGGGGACACCGGGCGCGACGTCTGCCTCATCCCGTCGTCCGCCCACGGCACCAACGCCGCCAGCGCCGTCATGGCCGGCATGCGGGTCGTGGTCGTGGCCTGCGACGACGACGGCAACGTCGACCTGGCCGACCTCGACGCCAAGATCGGCAAGCACCGCGACCGGCTGGCCGCCATCATGGTCACCTACCCGTCCACGCACGGCGTCTACGAGGAGACCGTCACGGAGATCTGCGCCAAGGTGCACGACGCCGGCGGCCAGGTGTACGTCGACGGGGCCAACCTCAACGCGCTCGTCGGCCTGGCCAAGCCCGGCGAGTTCGGAGCCGACGTCTCCCATCTCAACCTGCACAAGACGTTCTGCATCCCGCACGGCGGCGGCGGGCCCGGCGTCGGCCCGGTCGCCGTCCGCGCCCACCTCGCCCCCTACCTGCCCGGCCACCCGCTGCGCGACGGCTCGCCCGTCGGGCCCGTCTCTGCCGCTCCGTACGGCTCCGCCGGGATCCTGCCGATCTCGTGGGCGTACATCAGGATGATGGGCAGCGACGGCCTCACCGCAGCCACCGAGCAGGCCATCCTGTCGGCCAACTACCTCGCCCGCGGCCTCGCCCCGCACTACCCCGTCCTCTACACCGGCAGGGGCGGGCTGGTCGCCCACGAGTGCATCGTCGACCTGCGGCAGATCACCAAGGAGACCGGCGTCACCGTCGACGACGTGGCCAAGCGGCTCATCGACTACGGCTTCCACGCGCCCACCATGTCCTTCCCCGTCGCCGGGACGCTCATGATCGAGCCGACCGAGAGCGAGGACCTGGCCGAGCTGGACCGGTTCGTGGACGCGATGGTCGCCATCCGCGCGGAGATCGCCAAGGTGGCCTCCGGCGAGTACGACCCGGCCGACAACCCCCTGCGGAACGCCCCGCACACCGCGGAGGCGCTGACCGCCGACGAGTGGAGTCACCCGTACGCGCGGAGCGAGGCGGCCTATCCGGTGCCGTCGCTGCGCGAGGACAAGTACTGGGTGCCGGTGCGGCGGATCGACCAGGCGTACGGCGACCGCAACCTGGTGTGCTCCTGCCCGCCTCTGGAGGCGTACGAGGACTGACAAGGGCGGTCCAGGCCCGGCCCGCGCGGCCGGGCCTGCTCGCGTCCCGGAAGGGCATTTCGGACTAATCGGGCGTCAGTCAGACCGATGGGGTCAACCGAGCAGACATGATCGCGAGAACTCGTTAGGCTCGGGGCGTTCGTCGCCGAAGGAGCTCTCTTGACGTTCTCAGAGCTGGAGACCCCGCCGCTCGACACCGCCCGCCGCCTGGCCGAAGGCGGTGACCTCGACGGCGCGGCCGCCATACTCGCCGAGCTCGCCGCGCAGCCCGGCAGCCCCGATCGGGCGCAGGCAGCCGTGGGGCTCGCCGTGGTGCTCGACCAGGCGGGCGACGTGGAGGGGGCGCGGGCCGCCGCCAGGACGGCGCTGGCCACCGGGCACCCCGAGTTCGCCGCCCAGGCCGCCTGCCACCTGGCTCAGGGGTTCGAGCGTGAAGGGCGGCTGGACCAGGCGCGCGGGGCCTGGCAGGCCGTGCTCGGCGTCGGCACCCCCTCGTACGTGCCGCTCGCGCACCTGGCGCTGGCCCGGCTGGCCGGCGAGGTGGGCGACTACGACGAGGCGGAGGCCGAGCTGCGCGCCGCCATCGAGACGGGCCATCGGACCGGGGACGACGCCCCGGCCGGCGGGGAAGCCTCGCATGAGGGAGCCGAGCCGGACGGACCCGCCGTCGAGGTGCGGGTGCACGCCGCGCAGCAGCTCGCCGACCTGCTGATCGGGCGCGAGGAGCCGGGAGAGGCCGCCGACGTGCTGCTCGACGCGCTGGAGGACGCCGCCTCCGGTGAGGACGCGGCGCGGTTGCGCGTGCAGCTCGGCATCGCGCACCTGGAGATGGCCTGCGCCGAGTTCGCCGAGGCCGTCGAGCAGGGTGGCGAGGCGCAGGTGAGCGCGCTGGCGATCGAGCTGCTGGCCCGCACGCTTCCCCTGCGCGGCCGCGACGACGCCGCCGGGCAGGTGTGGGCGTACGGGCTGGAGCACCAGGACGAAGGCCTGGCGGCCGAAGTACGCCTCCGCTACGACCGCGACACCTGAGCCGACCCCACAGCTTTCGAGTCAGGGCACCGTTGTGCGTGCCCCGCAGTGATTTTCGAACACAGGCCACCGTCGATGAGTCCGGAAGCGTGCCGACGGCCACCGGGTAGTGCGGGCGAACCGCGGATGAGAACCTCTCCAGGCCGCGCCGGCTGTGCCCTCTCATGGGTTGCGGATCGCAGCTGACCGTATGAGAACCCGATGGGTCACGGGTGGACGAGGTGGAGGGTGCGCAGCTGACCGCGTGAGAACCCCTCGGCCCGCGTCAGTGGCCGTTCCGCTCGTGTGGAGTGCGGGCGATCGCTTGAAAGCCTTTCGGCCGCGTCATGGTCGGTCTCGTCCGCTTGGGTTGTGGAGTGGGGGCAGCCGTGTGATCCCTTTTCGGGTGTTGGCGGCTCGCCGCTGTGGGTTGACGGGGGCGGGCGGCCGCTTCTCGGCGGCAGGTCAAGACCTTTTCGGGAACCCCCACGGGCCGGGCGCCATAAGGCGTGCCTTCGGCCCGCTCAGCTCGCCGTAATTCCGGGGTGTGGTGGCCGCGCTTGGGGAGATGGAGACAGGCAGCGTGCCTTGACCGTAAGGGGCGGCGCATCAGCGCGCTGGCCGCAGGTCAAGACCCTTTTTTGGGAACCCCCACGGGTCGGGCGCCGTAAGGCGTGCCTTCGGCCCGCTCGGCTCGTTGTAGTTCCGGGGTGGCGCCTGGGGGAGGGGGACGGGGTTGGCCGTCAGGGGCGGCGCATCAGGGCGCCGGCGGCGGCGATGTTGATCAGGACGATGGACAGCCAGGCGACGATCAGGCCCACGGTGCCCGCCTGGCTGGCGGCGATGGCCGTCAGCGGGACGCCGATGCCCATCGAGCCCAGCGCGATCGGCACCATGGAGCGGGAGCTGTCGTTCTTGCGCTTGGTCTCCTTGCCGCGTCGCTTGAGCTCGGCTTCGACCCGGGCCGCTATCGTCGCGTCGAGCCGGTCGGCCAGGGAGTCGACAAGAGCGGGCTCGTAGTCGGGGCCGAGGTCGCGGCGGGCGTCGATCGTCGCCCGCAGTTCGTCGCGGACATCCCTCTCCGGTTGCATAGAGGACATCCTGCCCTGTCCGGAGGCGCGCCGTCATCAGACCTGGGAGCTATGTTGAGCTCCTCCCCAGGTACGGTGCTGCCATGGAGATCATGACTCCCCGGGGGGCGGCGCGGGTCGACGTCGACGAGGAGGAGCGCGGCCGGCTGCTGCTGGTGCTGACGCACGGGTCGGCCGGGGGAGTCGACGCGCCCGACCTGCTGGCGGTCCGCGAGGCGGCCCTCGGCATGGGCGTGACCGTGGCCAGGGTGACGCAGGCGTTCAGGATGGCGGGGGCGCGGGCGCCCGGATCGGCCGAGCGGCAGGACGAGGCGTGGCTGGCCGTGCTGGCCGAGCTGCGCGGCCGGTGGCCCGGGCTGCCGCTCGTGCAGGGCGGCCGGAGCAACGGGGCGCGGGTCGCCTGCCGGACCGCGCGGGCGGCCGGGGCGGTGGCGGTGGTGGCCCTGGCGTTCCCGCTGCACCCGCCCGGCAAGCCGGACCGTTCCAGGGCGGACGAGCTGCGTGGCGCCGGAGTCGATGTGCTGGTGGTGAACGGTGACAGGGACCCGTTCGGCGTGCCCGACGCGGCGGACGCGACGCGGCTCGTGGTGCTCCCGGGAGAGGGGCACGATCTGAAGAAGGAACCCGCCCGGGTGGGCGAGGTGGTCGCCGACTGGCTGACCCGTTATCTCGGGTAACCGGTCGGCGGTGCGCTCAGGCTGCCCCGACCAGCGGGTCGGGGCGGTGCGGGGCGATCGCGGTGCCGCCGGGCAGCAGCTCACCGGTGTCCTCGAACAGGACGACCCCGTTGCACAGCAGACTCCACCCCTGCTCGGGGTGGCAGGCCAGGGTGCGGGCGGCTTCGCGGTCAGGCGCGTCGGCAGACGGACAGACCGGGTCGTGCGGGCACATCGGCGTGCCTCCGATATCTCGTGGATGGCCCCCGATCAAGGAGTCGGGAGCGGCTCGGGTTTCTCTTTCCAGTAAGTGTGCAGCAAGTGTGCGATGTGCGTCACACGTTCCGACATAGCCCGTTTGGACTGTTAAGGGAGGATCCCCTGGAGTGTGACCTCCGACACAGCGTGCCTTATGCAGGATAACGGGCCAAGCATGACACGCACACTAGGTTTGGAGCCCCCGGAGCAACGCGTCGAGCCCGCGTTCGAAGTCGGCGTCGGCGTCGCGGTCGCGCCGCACCCACTCGTCCACCTCGGGGTCGGCCCAGCCCGAGCGCTGCACCTCGACCGCGACGCTGCCGAAGACGAAGGCCCGCAGTGTGCGCACGGCCTCCTCGGCGCCGGGCAGGCCGCCGTCGGCGAGCTGCTCGATCTGCTCCCCGATGGCGATGACGGTGGCGCCCTTGGGCGGCTTGGTGAGCGCCAGCGCCAGCACGCCGGGATGCTCGCGCAGCATCTCCCGGCTGGCCCTGCACCACGCCCTGGCGGTCTCCTGCCAGGTCGCCGCCTGCTCGACGTGGACGGCGGTGACGTGTTCGGCCAGGGCGTCCATCAGCGCCTCCTTGCCGCGCGGCAGGTGGTGGTAGATGGCCATGGCCTCGACCTGGAGGGCGTCGCCGAGCCTGCGCATGGTGAGCCTGCGCAGGCCCTGGCTGTCGGCGATGTGCAGGGCGGCCTCGATGATGCGCTCGCGGGACAGGGGGACCGGTGGTCGCTTGGCGGGCATGGTGATCATCTTACTATGTAAAGGAGGCTGCGCCGGAGTGCCGCGCCGGACCGGTTACGGGGCGGGGGCGCGGAGCGCGTACCCTGGTCGCTGATAAGAACGACAGCGTGAAGGGCAGAGTCGATGGCGTTTTTCCGTCCGCGGGTGAGCCGCGAGGCCGAGGTCCGCTACCACGCGGATCTGGAGATCTCCAAGCGCTACCCCGAGCTGCTCGGCAGGGCCAGGGAGGCGGAGCAGGTGCTGCGTGACCTGCGCGCCGCCGACGCCGACGAGATCGAGCTGCGGGCCGCGGGCCGGGCGCTCGACAAGGAGCTGACCGAGGCGCTGCGCGCGGCCGAGGCGGGGCAGCGGGCGGCGTTCGGGGTCAAGTCCTACGACGACCGCATCGCCCGGCGCAAGGCCAAGGCGACGCCCAAGGGCGCCATGTGGACCATGGAGGTGGAGCGGCTGCGCACGCTCCGCGAGGAAAACAGGATGTGGGGCATCCCGCGCGTGCCCCGTCCCGTGCCCTCCGCCAGGTGACCGGCCTCACCGGGCGGTGAGCCCGGCCCGGCCGCCAAGACGCAGACGAGCCCCGGCGCAGGCCGGGGCTCGTCGCGTTCGCCGGGTCAGCCGGCCCGGGTACGGTCAGGCGGGGTTCATCCCGGCCGGGCCCGGGCGGTGACCCTGGTCAGCTGGCCCAGTCGAGCAGCGGGCGGGTGTTGCTCGGGTGGCGCAGCTTCGACAGCGACTCCTTCTCCAGCTGCCGGATCCGCTCCCGGGTGAGCCCGAGGTGCTTGCCGATCTCGTCCAGTGTGTGCGGCTTGCCGTCGATCAGGCCGAACCGCAGCGCCATGATCTTCGCCTCGCGCGGCGACAGGTTCTGCAGCACGCCCCGCAGCTGGGCGCCGAGGAGCTGCCGGTCGACGATCTCCGACGCCTCCGGCGAGTCGACGTCCTCGATCAGGTCGCCGATCGTGGTCTCGCCGTCCTCGCCGATCGTCGCGTTGAGCGAGATCGGCTGGCGGCTGGTCCGCATCAGCTCCTCGATCTGGTCGGGCGTCCTGTCCAACTCCACCGCCAGCTCCTCCGGCGTGGGCTCGCGGCCCATCCGCTGGTGCATCTCACGCTCGACGCGCGACAGCTTGGAGAGCATCTCCAGCACGTGCACCGGCAGCCGGATGGTGCGGGCCGAGTCGGCGAAGCCGCGCTGGATCGCCTGGCGGATCCACCACATGGCGTAGGTGGAGAACTTGAAGCCCTTGGTGTAGTCGAACTTCTCCACGGCCCTGATCAGGCCGAGGTTGCCCTCCTGGACGACGTCCAGCAGCGACATGCCGCGGTCGGTGTACTTCTTGGCCACCGAGACCACCAGCCGGAGGTTGGCCTCCAGCATGTGGTCCTTGGCCGCCTTGCCGTCCTCCGCCACGAGGAGCAGCTCCTCGCGGTCCTCGGGGGACAGGTCCGGCTCGCTCTCCAGCTTGTGCTCCGCGTACAGGCCGGCCTCGATCCGGCGGGCCAGGTCGACCTCCTCGGCGGCGGTGAGCAGGGTGCGGCGGCCGATGGACTTCAGGTAGGTGTGCACCGAGTCGCCCATGGCGGACTGGTGGTCGTCGAGGTCGAGCGCCTCGGTCTCCAGCTCGGCCTCCTCCGGCTCCAGCGCGGCGTCGTCGGGACCCTCCGCGTCGATCTCCGTCTTCACCTCGGCGGCCTTTGCCTCCGGGGCCTTGGAGTCGGTAGTCTTTGAGCGCGAAGCCTTCCTGGTGGAGCGCTTGGCCTCAGGCTTGTTCGCAGGCCGTCCTGCGGCCTTCTTCGGGGTGGCCGGCTCGTTCTCGGCGGCCAGGTTCACCCCTGACTCGGTGAGCTCGCGCAAGATCGAGCGGCCCTCGGCCGGGGTGATGCCGGCCTGGGCGAAAGCGTCGCGCAGCTCCGCGAGAGAGAGGCGGCCCTGGGCTCGCCCTCGGTCAATCAGTTGCTCGAGGGTGGCGGCTGGGGCCACAGCGGTTCGGGGCATGAGGACACCTCCTCCATAACGGAGTGGAAGCGAAATGTAGGCGGGTGTGGTGGCGCGGCCCCGGCTCCGGCCGCTCTACTCACCAGTATCAATAACGCCATGCGGCGCGATTTGTTCCCGTGACGCGAAAAAGGGCGGGCCGCCCGGCCGGCGGCGCGCCCTCATGGGTCCTGATCGCGCTATTCGCCGATCTCGAACTCCCCGACCTCCGGCATGGGCATCGGCTGGGCGTCTTCCAGGCGCTCGTCGGTCCAGTATTGGAGGACGTCCTCCGGGTCGGGGTTGACCCCGGTGGACACCACGATGTCGGTCGGCTCGGAAGGGGGCGGGCTGACCTGCTCGACGACGGCCCTGGTCGACTGCCTGACCTGGTCGAGCCTGCCCGCCGAGGCGGCCGCCGCGACCCAGACGCCGCCGGCGACGACGACGCCCACCACTGCCGCGGACGCCCACGTCTTGCGGGACTGGTTCATCAAGGCTCCCTCCTTCTCCCCACTATGACGCATCCGCACTTCATCAGGTTCCGGACTTCAGCCGCAACAGATCAGGTTTGCCGTTGGGCAGCAGCGGAAGCCGGGGCAACACGCGCAGGTCGCGCGGCGCGGCGTACGGCGGCAGCCGGTCGTCGCAGTAGGCGCGCAACTGCTCGAGTGTGGGCGGATTCACAGGGTCGGCGGGCACCACGGCGGCCACGACCACCTCGCCCCACTCGGGATCCGGCCTGCCGACCACCGCCACGTCCGCGATCGCGGGATGGCCGCCCAGCACGGTGGCCACGGCGCCCGCCACCACCTTCTCGCCGCCGGTGTTGATGACGTCGTCGGCCCGGCCCAGCACCCGCAGCCGGCCGCCGGACAGCTCGCCCAGGTCGGAGGTGACGAACCAGCCGCCGTCGAACGGGCCGGGCTCGCCGGAGCGGTAGCCGGAGAACAGCACGGGCCCCGACACCAGGATGCGCCCGTCCTCGCCGATCTTCAGATCTACATTGTAAAGGGGACGGCCGTCGTACACGCAGCCGCCGCTCGTCTCGCTCATCCCGTACGTGGTCACGATCGAGGCGCCGAGATCGCGGGCCTCGTCGAGCAGGCCGGGACGCGGCGCCGCGCCCCCCAGCAGGATGGTGCGGAACCCGGACAGGTCGGCTCCTAGCTCGACCAGCCGGTGCAGCTGGGTGGGCACCAGCGACACGTGGTCGGCGCCCGCGCCGAGCACGGCCCGCGGGTCGAAGCGCTCGTGCATGATCGGCTCGCTCCCGGCGAGCAGCGAACGCACCAGCACCTGCAGCCCCGACACGTGCGAAGCGGGCAGGCAGCACAGCCACCGCTCGCCCTTGGCCGCCCCCAGCCGCCGCAGGGAGGACGCCGCCGAGGCGCGCAGCGCCGTCGCCGACAGCATGACGCCCTTGGGCGTGCCCGTGCTGCCGCTGGTCGCGATGACCACCGCCACGTCAGGCGGCACCCCGTGCCCGCCGTCGCGCGGCTCGCCGTCGACGTGCGTGGGCCGCAGCGCGGCGATGGCGGCGCCGGCCTGCCCGGGTGTGAGCGGCAGCACCGCGGGGCCCTCGCCTGACAGCGCGTCGCGGACCGCCGCGTACAGCTCGGGGCCTGCGGGCCGTACGACCGCGTTCAGCGGACGGTCCGGATGCGACGGGTTTCTCCACATGCTCGTAAGGTTAGTGACGTCAGAACGGGCAAGGCGGCAGGGAGGGTCGTGACGCGTTCCCCCGTGGTGTTCCGGATTCCGATGCGCACCAGGTTCCGTGGTCAGACCGTCAGGGAAGGGGTCCTGTTGCGAGGGCCCGCCGGATGGGGCGAGTTCTCGCCGTTCCCCGAGTACGGGCCGCGCGAGTGCGCCCGCTGGCTGGCCTGCGCGCGCGAGGCCGCGTTCGAGGGCTGGCCCGAGCCGGTGCGCGACACGGTCCCGGTCAACACCACCGTGCCCGCCGTCGGCCCCGAGCAGGCGCACGCGATGGTGCGGCGCTCCGGATGCGGCACGGCCAAGGTCAAGGTGGCCGAGCCGGGCCAGCGCTTCGCCGACGACCTGGCCAGGGTGGAGGCGGTGCGCGACGCGCTCGGCCCGTCCGGCAGGCTCCGCGTGGACGTCAACGCCGCCTGGGACGTCTCCCAGGCGGTGCGCCGGCTCAAGGAGCTGAACCGGTTCGACCTGGAGTACGCCGAGCAGCCCTGCGCCACCCTGGACGAGCTCGCCGCCGTGCGGCGGGCCTGCGACGTGCCGATCGCGGCCGACGAGTCCATCCGCCGCGCCGAGGACCCGCTCCGGGTCAGGGCGGCGGGGGCGGCCGACATCGCGGTGGTGAAGGTCCAGCCGCTGGGCGGGGTGCGTGCGGCGCTGCGCGTGGTGGAGGCGTGCGGGCTGCCCGCCGTCGTGTCGAGCGCCGTGGAGACGTCCGTGGGGCTGGCCGCCGGCCTGGCGCTGGCCGCCGCGCTGCCCGAGCTGCCGTACGCGTGCGGGCTCGGCACGATGTCCCTGCTGGAGGGCGACGTGGTGGCCGATTCGCTGGTCCCGGAGGGCGGCGTGCTCACCGTGCGCCGTCCGGACGTGGACCCCGGGCGGCTGTCGGCATTCGAGATCGATTCTCCGCCGTGGCTGCGGCGGATGCAGGAGGCGTCACTGTGAACCCCGCCACCGCGCTGGCCACGGTCCTGGTCGACGAGCTGGTGCGCTGCGGCCTCACCGACGTCGTGATCGCGCCGGGCTCCCGGTCGGCGCCGCTGGCGCTGGCCGCGCACGCCGAGTCGAGGCTGCGCCTGCACGTCCGCGTCGACGAGCGGTCGGCGTCCTTCCTGGCGCTCGGCCTGGCCAAGCGGACCGACCGGCCGGTGGCGGTGATCTGCTCGTCGGGCACGGCCGCGGCCAACTTCCACCCGGCGGTGATCGAGGCCGCCGAGTCCGGCGTGCCGCTGCTCGTGCTGACCGCCGACCGGCCGCCGGAGCTGCGCGGCACCGGCGCCAACCAGACGATCGACCAGCTCAAGCTGTACGGCACCGCCACGCGCTGGTTCGCCGAGCTGGGCGTGCCCGAGGACCGGCCCGGCCAGGTGGCCTACTGGCGGTCGCTGGCCTGCCGCGCCTACCAGCGCGCGCTCGGCCCCGGCGACCCCGGCCCGGTCCACCTCAACCTGCCGTTCAGGGAGCCGCTGCTGCCCGACGGCGACACCTCCTGGTGCGAGCCGCTCGGCGGCGACGCGAACGGCCCGTGGGTGCGGGTCCGCGTCGCGCCGCCGCCGGTCGCCCTGCACCTCCCGCCGACCAGGCGCGGGGTCCTGGTGGTCGGCGACGGCGCGCCCAACGTGCGCCGGTACGTCGCCGCGGCGGGGATGGCCGGCTGGCCGGTGCTGTCGGAGCCGCAGGGCGGCGGCCGCTACGGCGACCACGCCGTGTCCACCTACCACTTCCTGCTCGGCATGCCGGAGTTCGCCGACGCCCACCCGCCGGACGTGGTGGTCACGCTGGGCAGGCCGGGCCTGTCGCGCCCGCTGCTGTCGTGGCTGACGCGCGCCCCGGAGCACATCGTGGTCGCCCCCGACCTCGACCGCTGGCCCGACCCGACCCGCTCGGCCACCCAGGTGGCCCAGGCGGTGGAGATCCCGGTGGCCTCCGGCGACGACGCCTGGCTGCACGCCTGGCGGCGGGCCGACCAGGCGGCCAGGGCGGCGATGGACGAGGTGCTCGACTCCTCCGGGCTGAGCGAGCCGAGGCTGGCCCGCGACCTGGTCGACGCGCTGCCGAACGGGGCGCTGCTGTTCTGCGGGTCGTCGATGCCGATCCGCGACCTGGACCAGGCGATGCGGCCGCGGCGCGGCATCAGGGTGATGGCCAGCCGGGGCGCGTCCGGCATCGACGGGCTGGTGTCGACGGCGATGGGGGCGGCGCTCGGCCACAACGGGCCCTCCTACGGCCTCATCGGCGACCTGTCGTTTCTGCACGACCAGAACGGCCTGGTGCTCGGCCCCCGCGAGCCGCGCCCGGACCTGTGCCTGGTGGTGGTCAACAACGACGGGGGAGGCATCTTCTCGATGCTGCCGCAGGCTGCCGTGCGCGACCCGTTCGAGCGCGTCTTCGGCACCCCGCACGGGGTGGACCTCGGCTACGTCACGGCCGCGACCCGCACCCCTCACACCCTCGTGGAGGACGTCTCCGAGCTGCCGAAGGCGCTGCGGGGGGAGGGGCCGCGGGTGGTGGAGGTGCGCACGGACCGCGAGTCGAACGCGCTCGTCCACGCGCGGCTGAAGGACGCCGCGCAGGAGGCGGTGCGCGCCGCGCTCGCCTGAGCGCGCGCCGTCAGTTCCGCTCCGCGCCGGCGGTGCCGAAGAGCTCGTCCAGACCGGTGACGCGCATGAGCCCGGACGTCCTGGGCGACACGCCCGTCAGCGTGAGCCCGGCCTCGCACTGGCGTGCGCGCCGCTGGACGGCGACGAGCACGCCCAGGCCCGCCGCGTCGATGAAGGCCAGCCCGCCCAGGTCCAGGACGATCTCCGCGGGGCGCGCGATCGTGTCCAGCAGCTCCAGCACGTGGGCGCGGAGCAGCTCCCTGGAGGCGATGTCCAGCTCCCCGCCGACCGATACGGTCACGACGTCGTCGCGCACGCTCGTCGTCAGGTGGAATGCGTGCATGGGACCCCTCGCGGTGAACGTCGTCGCGCGACGCCAGGGGGGTCCCGCCGCCGTCCCGGGGGACTCGCCGGTGTGAGGGGCCGGCGGGCTGCGGGCCGGACGGCGCATGTGCGTCGCCGTACGCTGTCACGCTGGATGCTAGCGGGGGGTCGGCGTGTTTCGCCGGAAGAACCCGATTCCCTGCGGGTAATCGGCATAGATCCCGAAACCGTACGAGGTCAGCGCTCTATGAGCGTGACCTCCAGCGAATAGTGGGAGGCGCGGTAGACGTGGGAGCCGTGCTCGACGGCGCGGCCCTGGTCGTCGTAGGTGGTGCGGACCATGGTCAGCAGCGGGGCGCCGCGCCGCTCCGCGAGCAGCCGCGCCTCGGCCTGGCTGGCGGCCCGCGCGCCGATGCGCTGGTTGGCCACCCGCATCCGCACGCCCGCCCCGCGCAGCAGCTCGTACAGGCCCCGGCTCTGCAGGCCTTCGGGGGTCAGCGGGGCGAGCCCGATCGGGAGCCAGTTGTGCAGCAGCGCCAGCGGCTCACCGGCGGCGAACCGCAGCCGCTCCAGGTAGAGCACCTCGGTGGCCGGCTCGACGCCGAGGATGCCGGCGACCTCCTCCTCGACCAGGCGGGGCTCCAGCCGCAGCACCTGGGTGGCCGGCTCCTGACCGGAGCGGCGCAGGTCGTCGTAGAGGCTGGTCAGCTCCACCGACCGCTTGACCTGGCCGTGGACCACCTGGGTGCCGACGCCGCGCTTGCGGACGAGCAGCCCTTTGTCCACGAGATACTGGATCGCCTGGCGGATCGTGGGCCGCGACAGGCCGAGCTTGTCGGCCAGCAGGATCTCGTTGTCCAGCCGGGAGCCGGGGGCCAGGTCACCCCGCCGGATGGCCTCGGCGATCTGCTCGGCCACCTGGAAGTAGAGCGGCACGGGGCTGGATCGATCCAGGTCGATCGCCAGGTTCGCGGTCATGCTGATCAGGTTATCCGAGGTAAGAATGTCCTGACAAATATCTCTTCCCCTGAGTGCGAGGGCGGTTCGGGCCGGGTGACCCCGACCTGCCATGGTTGTCGGTGATGACTGTTTCTCTTGGGGGGATCATGGACACGACCACACTGCTGGAGACCGCCGCCGAGGCCGCCAGGGCCGTGGGGCCGCGGCTGCGGGAGGCGTTCCGTTCGAGGCCCGAGGTGGCCGTGAAGCGCGACTTCCACGACCCGGTGACCGAGCACGACAAGGCGGCCGAGGAGACCATCCGGGGCGTGATCGAGGGCCGTTTCCCCGGCAGCGCGATCGTGGGGGAGGAGGGCGGCACGACCGGCTCCGGCGAGCTGGTCTGGTATGTCGACCCCATCGACGGCACCGCCAACTTCGCGGCCGGCCTGCCGTTCTTCTGCGTGTCGATCGCCGCCGCCGTCGGGGGCGAGCTGGTGGCCGGAGTGGTGTACGACCCCGTACGCGAGGACGAGTTCACCGCCACGACCGATGGCGCCTGGTGCAACGGGGCGCCGATCCGCAGCGCGGGCGCGGCGCGCGACCGCGAGGCGATGCTGCTGTGCAGCTACCCCTCGCCGCTGGACCTGGAGGTCGACGGCGAGGAGGGGCTGCGCCGCTACGGGCGGCTGGTGGACGCCTTCGCGGCCGTGCGCAGGCCCGGCAGCGCCGCGCTCAACCTGGCCCACGTCGCGGCCGGCTGGGCGGACGCGGTCTACGGCACCCGCGCCCAGCCGTGGGACGTGGCGGCGGGCGCCCTCCTGGTCCACCGGGCAGGCGGCGTCTACCTGGGCGACCCCCTGGCCCCCGGCGACTACCTCGCGCACGTGGGCGGCTTCGACCTCGCCTCGTCCGCCCTCGCGGAGGTGGCCGTGGAGAAGCGGTAGGCGCATCGTGCCCGGTGTCAGGGGGCGTGCACCAGGGGCGGGAGGTCGGCCAGGGTCGTGATGCGGGGGAAGCCGTCGGGGGGCGGGGAGACGCCGAGGCGGTCGAGCCAGACCGAGCGCATGCCCGTCACCGCCGGCCCCGTCACGTCCTTGGCGATGTCGTCGCCGACCAGCAGGACCTCCTCGGGCGGCAGCCCGAGCGCGGCGGCGGCCGCCGTGTAGCAGGCCGCCGCCGGCTTGTAGCAGCCGCCCAGCACCTCGCCTGTCAGCACCGGGCCGGCCAGCCCGTCCAGGCCGATCGCGCGCACCTTCTCCTCCTGGATCTCCTGGGCGCCGTTGGTCAGCACCCCGAGCCGGAACCCGCCGAGCGCAGCCAGCGCCCGCGCCGCGTCGGGGAAGGCCACCCAGCCGCGCCGGTAGTGCTCGGCGAACCCGGCGAAGGCCGCGTCGAGGTCGGCGGGCATCTCGATGGCGAGCTCGGCGCAGAGCGCGCGGACGCGGCGCCGCCGCTGCTCCTGCCAGGAGCACTCACCCGCGTGCCAGGCCGCCAGGTGGGGCTCCTCCAGCGCCGCCCAGAGCGCGGGCGCGTCGCCGAGCCTGGGGTGGCCGGGAGCCCGCTCCGCCACCCAGGCGCCGATCGCCGTGTCGGCCGCGGCGCGGTGGTCGAGGAGGGTGCCGTCCAGGTCGAACAGAATGCCGTTGATCACGTTTCCATCCTGTCAGGCGTTCCTGCGGTACTCGCCGGCCTCGCGGACATGGCCGGCCATGACGCGCTCGGCCGCCTCGCCGTCGCCCCGCTCCAGCGCCGCCAGCACGCCGGCGTGCGCGTCGAGGTGCCGCCGCGCCTGTCCGGGGTCGAGCCACTGGGAGGCGGCGGCCGGGACGGGGAAGCTGTTGCGCACCGCCCTGGCCTGCTGGCCGAGGAACGCCGGGCCGCCGATGTCGGTGATGCGCAGGTGGAAGTCCCTGCTCCGCTCGCCCAGCCGGTCGTGGCGGCCCGCCTCCGCGTCACGGGCCATCGACGCGTGCAGATCACGCAGCGAGGCCAGCTCGCCCGCGGTGATCCGGGCCGCCGCCAGCCGCGCGCCCAGGCCCTCGACCACCGCGCGCAGCCCGTAGAACTCCTCCAGAGCGTCGTCGCCCAGCTCGACCACCGTCGCGCCGTGGTGCGCCTCGTAGCTGATCAGGCGGTCCTTCTCCAGCCTGCGCAGCGCCTCCCGTACCGGAGTGACGGAGACGCCGAGCCGGCGGGCGACCGCGCCGGCGCGCAGCGCGGTGCCGCCGGGGATGCGGGCGGTGCGGATCTCCTCCAGCAGCACGCTGTAGACGTAGTCGGCCTTGCTCATCGGCGGCCGATGGTCGGCGGTCATGGGTCAAGTGTCTCTTGAATCCCGGTTGACCTATGACATATTCCTTATAAGTTACATAACCATGACAAGCCTCGCGGGTCTGCGGGTCATCGACGCCGCCACGCTGTTCGCCGGGCCCACCGCCGCGATGATGCTGGGCGACTTCGGCGCCGACGTGATCAAGATCGAGCATCCGAGGCGCGGCGACCCGGCGCGCGGTCACGGGGCCGCGGCCGACGGGGTGGGGCTGTGGTGGAAGACGCTCTCGCGCAACAAGCGCGCCGCCGCCGTCGACCTGTCGCGGGCCGAGGGGCAGGAGATCCTGCGCCGCCTCGCCGACGGCTGCGACGTGCTCGTGGAGAACTTCAGGCCCGGCACGCTGGAGCGGTGGGGGCTCGGGCCCGAGGTGCTGCTGGAGCGCAACCCCCGGCTGATCGTGGCGCGGATGACCGGGTTCGGGCAGTTCGGGCCGATGGCCGCGCGGCCCGGGTTCGGCACCCTGGCCGAGGCCATGAGCGGGTTCGCGGCGATGACCGGGGAGCCCGACGGGCCGCCGACGCTGCCGCCGCTCGCGCTCGCCGACGGCATCGCGGGCCTCGCCATGGCGTACGCGATCATGGTGGCGTTGCGTGCCCGTGAGCACACCGGGCGCGGCCAGGTCGTCGACCTGGCCATCATCGAGCCCATCCTCGCCCTGCTCGGCCCGCAGATGACCGCCTACAAGGCGCTCGGCGTGGTGCCGAGGCGCACCGGCAACCGGTCCTCCAGCAACGCGCCGCGCAACACCTACCGCACCCGAGATGGCCGCTGGCTGGCCATCTCCACCAGCGCCCAGCCGATCGCCGAGCGGGTGATGACCCTGGTCGGGCGGCCTGACCTGGTCGAGCAGCCCTGGTTCGCCAGCGGCGCCGGGCGCGTCGCGCACGTCGAGGAGCTGGACGAGGCCGTCGCCTCCTGGATCGCCGCCCGCGACGCCGCCGAGGTCGTCGCCCGCTTCGAGGAGGCGCAGGCCGCGGTCGCGCCCGTCTACGACGTCGCCGACATCGCCGAGGACCCGCAGTACGCGGCCCTGGACACGTTCGTCGAGGTGCCCGACGAGGAGCTGGGCTCGGTGACCGTGCAGAACGTGCTGTTCCGGCTGTCCGCCACGCCGGGCGAGGTGCGCTGGCCGGGCCGCGGTCTCGGGCGCGACACCGACGCCGTGCTCGGCGAGCTCGCGTACCCGGCCGGGGAGATCGCCCGGCTGCGCGAGGCCGGGGTGATCGCGTGAGGATCCCCGTCACCTGGCTGTACGTGCCGGGCGACCGGCCCGAGCGGTTCGCCAAGGCGGCCGACTCCGGCGCCGACGTGGTCATCATCGACCTGGAGGACGCGGTCGCGCCCGCCCGCAAGGACGAGGCCCGCGCGAACGCGGCCGGCTACCTGCGCTCCCGCCCTCCTGGAGGGCCGCCGGTGCACGTGCGGGTCAACGACCTGACCACCCAGCGCGGGCTGGACGACCTGGACGAGCTGGGCCGGTCGGCCGACGCCGTGCGGCTGCCCAAGGTGGAGTCGGCGACCGCGCTCGACCTGGTGGAGCGGCTGGGCGTGCGGGCGTACGCGCTGCTGGAGTCGGCGGCCGGGATCCTGGAGGCGCGGGCCGTCGCCGCCCACCCGTGCGTCGACGGCATCGCGCTCGGCGAGCAGGACCTGGCGGCCGAGCTGGCCATCACGGGCGGGCCGGCGCTGGACCACCTCCGGCTGCGGGCGGTGCTGGCCGCCGCCGCGGCGGGGTTGCCGCCGGTGCCCATGGCGGTCTATCCGGACGTACGGGACGAGGCCGGGCTGGCCGCGTCGTGCGCGGAGGGGCGGGCGCTCGGCATGTTCGGGCGTACGGCCATCCACCCGCGGCAGATCCCGGTGATCAGGGCCGCCTTCCGGCCGACGCCGGAGGAGACGGCGCGGGCCGCCGAGATCGTGCAGGCGGCCGACGCCGCGGGCGCGGGCGCTTTCGCCCTGCCGGACGGCCGCTTCGTCGACGCGCCGATCGTGGCCCGCGCCCGCCGGACCCTAATCCTCTCCACCCAGCTCGCCGACTCCTGACGGCCCGGGACGTCAGGAGTCGGGGATCCAGCGTCGTCCGAGCTCCTCGTCGTCGGGGGCGGGGCCGGGGAGCGCGCGGCGGGCCGGGGGGAGACGGAGCGAGTCGATGACGAGCGCCAGGTAGCGGTGGCGGAGCTCGGCGGTGCGCCGCTCGTCGCCGAGCTTGACCGAGGCGAGCTGCTCGAACAGGAGCGCGATGTCGGCGGGCGTCACGTCGGGCCGGAGCACCCCGGCCTCGACGGCCCGCCGGTGCGCCTCCACCGCCAGCCGGGAGGCCCGCGCCGAGTCGGCGAAGAGCTCCTCCGTCGGCTGGAACGTCCCCGCGAGCCTGATCGTCAGCGAGCTGCTGTCGGCGTCCACGATGCCGCGCAGGTACGCCGCGAACACCTCCCACGGGTCGCCCTCGTCGTCGTCCACCGCCCGCTGCGCCACCTCGATGTACCGCTTGAGCCCGTCGCCGCAGAGCTTCTGCAGCAGCGCCTCCTTGCTGGGGTAACGCCGGTAGAGAGCGCTGATGCCGACGCCGGCGCGCTCGGCCACGGCGGCGATGGGGGCGTTGGGGTCGGCGGTGAAGACGGCGCGGGCGGCCGCGAGGATCAGCTCGTCGTTCCTCGCGGCCTGGGCCTTGCGGCCGCTCATGGGTGCGGTGGTCATGCCTCCGAGCTTATCGGAACGTAGAATTCCGTTCTAGCTCAGTTAGTCCGCATGTCTATACATAGAGTTGATATTGGGGTAGAACCGGGGGCGAGCCCAACGCTCTGGAGGTGTTCCATGAGACGAACCCCTGTCGTGCTGGCCCTGGTGAGCGCTCTGGCGCTGACCGCCTGCTCCGCGCCGGCCGAGCAGAATACGCAGAACGAACCCGGCTCGGCGCTCCCCGCCGGCGGTGGCGGCACCTACGCGGTGATCACCCATGGCGCCCCCGGAGACTCCTTCTGGGACGTGGTCAAGAACGGAGCCGAGGCCGCCGGGCAGGAGTACGGCGTGACCGTCACGTACCAGGGCGACGGTGACCCCGCCAAGCAGTCGCAGCTCATCGACCAGGCGGTGTCCGGCAAGGCGGACGGCATCGTGGTGTCCATGGCCAACCCCGACGCGCTGCGCGAGGCCGTGGGCAAGGCGGTGGCCGCGAAGATCCCGGTGGTGACGATCAACTCGGGGGCGGACTCGTCCAAGGAGTTCGGCGCGGTCACGCACGTCGGCCAGTCGGAGGACGTGGCCGGGCGAGGCGCGGGCGAGCAGCTCAAGGGCGCCGGGGTGACCAAGTTGCTGTGCGTGATCCACGAGGCCGGCAACATCGGGCTCGACCAGCGCTGCAAGGGCGCCGAGGAGACGCTCGGCGGCACGGTCGAGCGGCTCCAGGTGGACGTGAGCAACCTGGCCGACGTCACCTCGAAGGTCACCGCCAAGCTCCAGTCGGACCAGGCGGTCAACGGCGTGCTCGCGCTCAACCCGGCCGTCGCGGTGGCCGCCAGGGACGCGATCAAGGACTCGGGCTCGCAGGCCAAGCTCGCCACCTTCGACCTGTCGGCCGACGTGGTCGCCGCCATCCAGGCCGACGAGATCATGTTCGCCGTGGACCAGCAGCAGTACCTGCAGGGCTACCTCCCGATCACCTTCCTCCACCTGTACAAGAACAACCTGAACACCGTGGGCGGCGGCCTGCCGGTGAACACCGGGCCCGGGTTCGTCACCAAGGAGAACGCCGAGCAGGTGGCCAAGCTCGCGGAGGCGGGCACGCGATGACGGCCACCGCGGGCCGCGCGGACGAGCGCGTCGCCGAGGTCGGGCCGCTGCGCCGCCTGCTGATCCGGCCAGAGCTGGGCGCGGTCGTCGGGGCGGTCGTGGTGTTCGCGTTCTTCGCGAGCCAGTCGGCGGTGTTCCGGTCCCTGCCCGGCATCGCCAACTGGCTCGACCCGGCGGCCACGCTCGGCATCATGGCGGTGGCGATCGCGCTGCTGATGATCGGCGGCGAGTTCGACCTGTCGGCGGGCGTGATGACCGGCACGACCGGGCTCATCCTGGTCACGCTCGCCACGCGCTACGGCATGAACGTCTGGGCGGCCATGCTCGTCGGCCTGGTCGTGGCGCTGGCCGTCGGCCTGTTCAACGGGCTGATCGTGACCAGGACCAGGCTGCCGAGCTTCATCGTGACGCTCGGCACGTTCCTCATGCTGCAGGGCGTGAACCTGGGCGTCACCAAGGCGCTCACCGGCACCGTGCAGGTCAGCGGCCTGCGCACGGCCTGGGGGTTCGACAGCGCGCACATGGTCTTCGCGGGCACGATCCAGATCGGCGGCGCCTCGTTCCGGGTGGCGATCCTGTGGTGGCTGCTGGTCACCGCGGTCGCCACCTGGGTGCTCATGCGCTCCCGGCAGGGCAACTGGATCTTCGCGGTGGGCGGTGGCGAGCAGGCCGCCCGCGCGGTCGGGGTGCCGGCCGCCCGTACGAAGATCGCGCTGTTCATGACGACGGCGTTCGCGGCCTGGCTGGTCGGCTCGATCCTGGCGCTGCGCTACACGTCCGTGCAGGCCAACGTCGGCATCGGGCAGGAGTTCATCTACATCATCGCGGCGGTGATCGGCGGCTGCCTGCTCACGGGCGGGTACGGGTCCGCGATCGGGGCGGCGATAGGGGCCGTGATCTTCGGCATGGCCGACAAGGGCATCGTCTTCCTGGGCTGGGACGCCGACTGGTTCATGTTCTTCCTGGGCGCGATGCTGCTGCTCGCCACGCTCGCCAACCGCCTGGTCCGCCGCTACGCCGAGGAGGTGAAGCATTGATCCTCCAGACGAAGGGCATCGGCAAGTCGTTCGGCTCGGTGCTGGCGCTGCGCGAGGTGTCGATGTCGGTGGAGGCCGGCCACGTCACCTGCGTGCTCGGCGACAACGGCGCCGGCAAGTCCACGCTCATCAAGATCCTCGCCGGGGTCCACCAGCACGACGCCGGGTCGCTGCTGGTGGACGGCGCCGAGACCCGGTTCGGCAGCCCCCGCGACGCGCTCGACCGCGGCATCGCCACCGTCTACCAGGACCTGGCGATGATCCCGCTGATGTCGGTGTGGCGGAACTTCTTCCTCGGCTCCGAGCCCCGCAAGGGCCTGGGCTTCGACGTGGCCAAGGCCAGGCGGGTGGCGCGGGACGAGCTGCGGGCGATGGGGATCGACGTCCGGGACGTGGACCAGCCGGTCGGCACCCTGTCCGGCGGCGAGCGGCAGTCGGTGGCGATCGCGCGCGCCGTGTACTTCGGCGCGCGCGTGCTCATCCTCGACGAGCCGACCTCCGCCCTCGGCGTGAAGCAGGCCGGGGTGGTGCTGCGCTACATCGCCAGGGCCCGTGACCGCGGGCTGGGGGTGGTGTTCATCACCCACAACCCGCACCACGCCTACCCCGTGGGGGACCGGTTCCTCCTGCTCAACCGGGGGACGAGCCTGGGGGAGTTCGCCAAGGCGGACATCACCAGGGAGAAGCTGACCTCGCTGATGGCCGGGGAGGCGGAGCTGAAGGAACTGGCCCACGAACTCGAACGCGACTGAAATCTACATCGTAAAGGCGCCCGGCCGGCGCAACGTGGCGAAGAACTCCCGCACGTCGGCGACGAAGACGTCCGGCCGCTCCAGAGCGGCGAAGGTGCCGCCGCGGTCGTGCTCGACCCACCCGACGATGGCGTTGTCGCGCTCGGCGAAGCGGCGGATCGGCCGCAGGATGTCCTTCGGGAAGACGGAGACGGAGGTCGGCACGGTGGCCGGCTTGAGCTCCCACTCCACGGAGGTGTCCTGCTCGGTGTCGGGCGTCTCGACGAACGAGCGGGCGGCCGAGCCGGCGGTGTTGGTCAGCCAGTAGAGCGTCGTGGTGGTGAGCAGGTGGCCGGGGTCGATCCCGCCGTCGCTCCACTCGTGGTAGACGCCGGCGAACCAGGCGAGCAGGGCGACGGGGGAGTCGGCCATGCCGTAGGCGAAGGTCTGCGGCCTGGCCGACTGGATGAGCTTGTAACCGTACTGCTCGCTCATGTAGCGCTCGCGGAAGGCGAGCCGCTCCCGCTCGGCGGCGGTGAGGTCGTCCAGCTCGCCGGGGGCGCCGATCGGGAAGCAGATGATGCCGTTGCCGTGCATGCCGACGACCCGTTCGGGGGCCAGGACGCCGGTCTCGCGGGAGATCCAGGTGCCCCAGTCGCCGCCCTGGACGCCGAAGCGCTCGTAGCCGAGGCGGGTCATGAGTTCCAGCCAGGCGCGGGCGACGCGGGTGGAGCCCCAGCCCAGCTCGGTGGTGGGCCCGGACAGGCCGTAGCCGGGCAGGGACGGGATGACGAGGTGGAAGTCGCGGCTGAGCGGCTCGATGACGTCGAGGTACTCGAACGGTGAGCTGGGCCAGCCGTGGGTGACGAGCAGCGGGAGCGCGCCGGGGTCGGCGCTTCGCACGTGGAGGAAGTGGATCCGCTGGCCGTCGATCTCGGTGACGAACTGGTCGTGGCGGTTGAGCTCCGCGCAGGCGGCCGCCCAGTCGTGGTGGCGCCAGCGGGTGACGAGGTCCTTCAGGTGGGCGAGCGGGACGCCGAGGCGCCAGCCCTGCCCGGGCACCTCGTCGGGCCAGCGCACCCGGTCGAGGCGGGCGTGCAGGTCGTCGAGGTCGGCCTGCGGGGTTTCCAGACGGTACGGGCGGATGTCGGTCAAGCGTGAGCCTCCAGTCAATCCAGTACGCTGTACCGTACACCATACGGTTCAAGGATGGCAACCGCGGGCCCTAGCCTGGGAGGCGTGTCCTCGTACCTCACCCTGAAAAGCCCCATCGAGCACGAGACCGAGGCCAGGCGCTCGCGCTTCATCTGCGCGATCGCCCCGGCCGGGACGACGGCGCGGGCGGCGGAGTTCATCGCCGAGCGGCGGCGGCTGCATCCGTCGGCCACCCACAACTGCACGGCGTACGTGGTCGGGCAGGAGCGCAAGGGAGACGACGACGGCGAGCCCGGCGGCACGGCCGGCACACCGATGGTGCAGGCGCTGGTGGGACGCGGGTTCGACCGCGTGGTCGCGGTGGTCACGCGCTATTTCGGCGGCACGCTGCTGGGCGCGGGCGGGCTGGTGCGCGCGTACGGGTCGGCGGTGACCGAGACGCTCGACCGGGCCGAGCCGGTGCGGATGGTGCCGGCCAGGCTGATGCTGGTGTCGGTGGCGCACGACCAGGCGGGCCGGGTGGAGAACGACCTGCGGGCCTCACGTCATCCGGTGCGCGAGGTGACCTACGGGCAGGCGGTGGAGTTCGCGGTGGCCGTGGGCGAGGACGAGGTGGCGGGGTTCACCGACTGGCTGGCGACGCTGACGGCGGGGCGGGCGCGCGTGACGCCCGGCGAGCCGGTGCACCTGCCGGGCTGAGCGGCGAGGTCAGCCTTCGAGGGCGTACTGCATGACGCGGAACTTGGCCTGGGCCTCGGCCAGCTCGGCCGCCGGGTCGGAGTCGCCCATGATGCCGCCGCCGGCGAACAGGCGGGCGCGGCGGCCCTCGACGATGCCGGAGCGCAGCGCGATGCCCCACTCGCCGTCGCCGTGGGCGTCGATCCAGCCGACAGGGCCCGCGTAACCGGCCCGGTCCATGCCCTCCAGCTCGCGGATGACCTCGATGGCCGTGGCGGTCGGGGTGCCGCCGACGGCCGCCGTCGGGTGCATGGCGGCCACCACGTCCAGCACGGAGGCGCCGTCGGCCAGCCGGCCCGTCACGTGGCTGGCCAGGTGTTGCACGTTGGGCAGGACGAGCAGCTCCGGCTCGTCGGGCGTGCGCAGCGAGGAGCAGAGCGGAGCGAGCGCCTGGCGGACCGAGGAGATCGCGCATTCGTGCTCGTGGCGGTCCTTGGTGGAGGCGAGCAGCGCCTCGCCGCGGGCCAGGTCGTCGGCCGGGCCGGTGCCGCGCGGCGTGGTGCCGGCCAGCACCAGGGACTCGATCTCCTGGCCGGTGCGCCGGATCAGCAGCTCGGGGGTGGCGCCGACCAGCCCGGCCACCGAGAACGCGTAGCACTCGGGGTAGCGGCGGGCCAGGCGCAGCAGCAGGAGCCGGATGTCGATCGGCTGCTCGGCGGTGGCCAGCAGGTCGCGGGCGAGCACGACCTTCTCCAGCTCGCCCTGGCGGATGCGGCGGGCGGCGCGGGCCACCACGTGCTCCCACTCGGGGGCGGTGAGGCTGCCGTCGCCGTAGCTGATCCGGCCCGGGTCGGCGAGCGGGGTGAACGTCTCCAGGTGCTGGTCGCCGATCGTGGTCAGCCAGGCCCGCCCGTCCTTGCGGGCCAGCACCGCCTGGGGGACGACCAGGGTGGAGCCGGGAGAGTTCTCGTCAAAGGTGAAGGTGCCGAAGGCGACCGGGCCGCTGCCGGGGGAGCGCACCGAGTCGTCGACGAGCGCGCCGTCGAAGACGGTCGCCAGCCACTCGCGCGCCCAGGCGAACCGGCCGGGACCCGGCGGGACGTCGGCGCGCGCCGCCTCACCCCAGCCGACGAGCCCTTCGCCGTGCCTGATCCACGCGTAGGGCGCCGTCATGGGCAGGCTGACGATCAGGTTACCGGGGTCGCGTACAGGGGTCGTGCGAACCGGTAGCGGGCGGGTTGTTCCGAGCGCGACACTCACTTGAGACACTCTATGCGGGAACTGAACGTGTTCGACTTGGACCCCCGTGAACGGCCGGTTACGGTCCCTTCGTCAAGCGCCGATAGCGAGTTGGTCCTGACATGGCAGGCGTGACCCCCAGGTGATGGACGCGTGGTGATCATCTGCCTACCGTGAGTGCATGATCATCAAGGTGGTGCCGGTGCTGGCGGTGGCGGGGGTGCTGGCGGCGTCGGGTGTGGCTCGTGCGACGACGCCCGGGGAGCCCGTGCCGCGGGTGATGGCGGCGCTCGGCGACTCGATCTCGTCCGGTTACAACAGTTGCGGGTTCTTCATCTCATGCCGGTCCCGGTCCTGGTCGTCCGGCCGGAACGCCGCCGTGGACAGCCACTACGGGCGGCTGGCGGCGCTCGGCCCGGGTCTCGCGCCGAAGAACTACGCGGTGCCCGGCTCCACCAGCGCCGACCTCCTTGGGCAGGTGCGCAAGGCGGTGGCGGCGCGGGCCGACTACGTGACCGTGCTGATCGGGGCGCAGGACGCGTGCACCGCCTCGGAGCGGCAGATGACGCCGGTGGCGGTCTACCGTCAGCGGCTGGAGCAGGCGCTCAACGAGCTGCGGGCGGGCGTGCCGGGGGTGCGGGTGCTGATCGCGAGCATCCCCGACGTGCACCGGCTGTGGCGGGTGGCCAAGGACCAGGCCGTGGCGCGCGGGGTGTGGCGGGTCGGGCGGATCTGCCCGTCGATGCTGGCCAGGCCCACCTCCACCGCGAAGGCCGACGTGCTGCGGCGGACCCACGTGCGCGAACGGGTCATCGACTACAACCGGGAGGCCGCCGAGGTGTGCGCCGCGCGCCTGTGGTGCCGCACCGACCGGGGCGCGGTGTTCTCCTACCCGTTCACGCTCAAGCAGGTGAGCCGGTGGGACTACTTCCACCCCAACGTGGCCGGTCAGAAGGTGCTGGCCGAGCTCACCTTCGGCAACGGCTTCACCTGGGCCGACCCCCGATAACGGCCCCCTCAACGACACTGGGCGAGCATCGCCTTCTTGTCGGCGCGGGTGACGGGCACGGCGTACTTGACGGCCACCTGGGCGAAGCGCGTCACGTAAGCGCAGCGCACGCGGCGCTGCGGCGGCAGCCAGCTCGCCGGTCCTGAGGCGTCCTTCTGCTCGTTGGCGGTGCCCTTGACCGGCAGCAGGTTGAGCGGGTCGTTGGCGAAGTCGACGCGCTTGCCTCCGCCCCACCGTGAGGCGCCCATCCGCCAGGCGTAGGCGAGCGGCACCACGTGGTCGACCTGGACCGCGCCCGCGTCCCTCTTGGACCAGCCGATACGCTGGCCGGTGTACGGGTCGTCCAGGTCCATGGCGATCACCTCGCAGGTGGACCCCTCGCGGTAGCGGACGTTGCGGCCGTCGCGGGCCAGCAGGTCGTCGCGGGTGCGGCAGCCGTTGCGCGCGTAGGGCACGCCGGTGGCGGTGTCGGCCCAGTTCTCGCCGTAGCGCCCGCGGTGGTAGCCGGTGCTGGGGCCGCGGCCCTTGACCTTCAGCCTGGCGATGATGGCGCGGGCGCGGTCCTTGTCCTGGTGGGAGGTGATGGGCGCGAGGCCGGGTAGAGTTCCGCTGGTGTTGCCGAGCGGGCTGGCCGCGGTGGCGGGGGCCGTGGTGTCCGTGCCGTTGGCGAGGGCGACGACGATGACCGCTCCGGCGAAGATGGCGACGGCGTCCTTGAGACTCAAACAGGGCTCCGTGGTGCTGCGTCGGACTTCTCTGGAGAGGTTCCCACGCCGGCGCGTTCCGACACGGTGAGGAGTGTGAGGCTGTTGGGCAAGGAGTATGTCGCTGCGATCGCGGCGGGCGGCGCGACCGGGGCGCTGGCGCGCCTCGCCGTCGAAGAGCTGCTGCCCGCGGCGCCGGGCGGGTTCCCGTGGGCGACGTTCGGAGTGAACGCGGCCGGGTGCGCGCTGATCGGGGTGCTCATGGTGGTGGTCTCGGAGGGACGGGTCGCGCATCGGCTGGCGCGGCCGTTCCTCGGGACCGGGGTGCTGGGCGGGTTCACCACGTTCTCCACGTACGCGGTGCAGGCGCACGGCCTGCTGGCGGCCGGGACGACGGCGGTGGCGGCGGCCTATCTTGCGGGGACGATGGTGGCCGCCGTGGCGGCGACCTGGGCGGGCATGAGGATCACGCGGGCGCTGGTGCGGCGATGACGGCTCTGCTGGTGGTGCTCGGCGCCGCCGTGGGCGCGCCGCTGCGCTACGCGGTCGATCAGGCGGTACGGGCGAGGCAGGGCTCGATGTTCCCCTGGGGGACCTTGCTGGTCAACGTGGCCGGGTCGGCGCTGCTGGGGTTCCTGGCGGCGCTGCCGGTGGGTCCCGGCTGGACGGCGCTGCTGGGCACCGGGTTCTGCGGGGCGCTGACCACGTACTCGACGCTGGGCTACGAGACCGTGCGGCTGGCCGAGCGGGGTGCGGGGCGGCACGCGGTGGCCAACGCGGTGGCGAGCGTGGCCCTGGGGCTGGCGGCGGCGGCGGGCGGCGTGCTGCTCGCCCGCACCCTGGGCTGAGCGGCGCGCCGGGCGGGTCAGCAGGCGCCGAGGGCGACGAAGGACCAGCCGGTGGCGGTGGCGACCGGGTCGGTGGCCGCCGCGCGGCGGGCCTCGCACAGCGCGGCCGGCAGGCAGGCGCCCCGCGAGAGCCGGCGGTGCAGCTCCACCATGAGCGGCACCGCGGCGTTGTCGTTGACCAGGACCACGCTGGCGACGATGCCGGTCGTGCCGAGCTGGATGAGGGAGCTGGCCAGGCCGAGCAGCTCGTCGGCGCCGGTGGGCGCGGTCAGCCCGGAGTCGCAGCTCGACAGCACCACCTGGCGGGGCGCGCGCCGCAGCCGCTCCAGGTCGTAGACGGTCAGCGGCCCGTCGTCCACCCTCAGGGCGGAGAAGAGCGGGCTGTCGGCGCGGAAGGTGCCGTGCGCGGCCACGTGGGCCAGCCGGGCGCCGTCCATCGCGCGCAGGATCCCGGCCACGGTGGCCGTTCCGTCGCCGAGCACGACCCGGCCGGGGTACTCGGGGGCGATGTGGCGTATCTCGGCGCCGTCTGAGCGCAGGCCGGGACCGCGTACCAGCACCACCCGGCCGGTGGAGGGCGAGCCGGCGCGGCGGGCGCGCAGCCAGGTGCCCGCCGAGGGGGCGACGCTCACCGTGCGCTCGCGCAGGGCCGGCAGCAGGGCCCAGGGCACCGCGTGCAGCCGACCCGGCGGGACGATCACCACCTCGCCGTCGCCGAGGTGGTGCGCGGCGTCGCCGAGCAGCGCCTCCTGCAGCGCGCGGCCGCTCTTCTCCACCTGGGCGAGCAGGGCGGCCGGGCTGAGCGTGGATCGGCCGTGCGCCAGCCTGGACAGGCCGAAGCGGGCGAGGTCGATGTGGCGCGCGGCCTCCTCGGTGTCCCCCGCGGGGAAGCGGCGCACCGTGCCGGAGCCGCAGACCAGCACGTGCAGCCGGCCGTCCACGTCGACCAGCTCCAGCAGACGGTCCGCGCCCAGCTCGGCGAGCAACGCCGGCACGTCGCAGCCGGTCGTGGCGTCCGCGTCCTGGCCGGGGGCGTGCAGGGCGCGGGAGCGCGCGGCGCGCTCCAGCCGCAGCTGCTCGGCCGCGAGGTGCGCGGTGGGCAGCCCTTGGGCGCGGGCCTGCGCCAGCCGGTCGGTGACGGCGCGGATCGCGGCCAGGTCGGCCTGCAGGCGCTCGTCGTCGGGCGGTCGTACGGAGGGGACGGCGAGCGCGGTGGCCCGCCAGCGTTCGCTCCAGGCCAGCAGCAGGCGGGGACGGTCCAGCCGCAGGGCGTGGCGCTGGCCGAGCGCGGCCAGCTCGGCGCCGTGGGCGCTGGCCTGGGCGCGCAGCTCGCTGGAGCCGAGCGTGGCCCGGTGCTGGTCGAGCACGTCCAGGCCGCGTCTGCAGGCCCGCATCAGCCGGGCCGGGTCGTGCTCGGCCTCGGCGCGCAGCGCCTCGGCCAGCCAGGCGACGGCCCGCGACAGCGCCGGGCCGTGGCGGCGCCCGCGCGCGGCGGCGGCCAGATGCGTGCGCGCCACGGCGGTGCGCCCTAACGCGAGCGCCAGCCGCCCGGCGATCAGATGAGCCAGCGGCACATCGGGCGAGGACAACGCGGCCAGCTCACGAGCGCACCGCGCGGCCTCCCGCAACAACTCCACCCCGTCCCCCCCGCCTCCGCGTCGCGGGTCTGTGACGGCTGGGTGGTGATCGGTCGCGCGGTGGGTGTCCGCGCTCGCTGGGTGGTGATCTGCCGTGCGGTGCGGGTCCGCGCCGGCCGCGCGTTGCAGCTCTGTGTCAGCTACGCGTTGCGGGTTCGTGCCGGCTCCGCGTCGCGGCTCCGCGTCGGCCGCGTGGTGCCGCTCCGTACTGGCGGCTGACCGTCGGGGGTCGGCGGTGGGGGGTGTCGCGGCTACCTGGGCGCGTAGTTTGACCAGGCGGGCGTGTGCGCGCCACCAGCGGCGGCGTTGGTGGTCGAAGAGGTCCGCGGCGCGGGTGGCGTGGCGCAGCGCGGCGTCGCTCTGTCCGGCGGCCAGCGCGCAGCCCGCGGCGGCCAGCTCCAGTTCGGCCTTCTTGGTGGCCTGGCCGTGGCTGCGTTCGAGCTGGTCCAGCGCGGTGTGCGCCTCGTCCAGCGCGTCCCGGGGCAGGCCGGCGGCGAGCAGGGCCGCGCAGCGCTGGACGGACAGCGTGGGGTCGGGGAGTCCGAGCTTGCCGAACCGTTCGGCGGCCTGGTCGAAGCAGTGGAGCGCGGCGGGCAGGTCGCCGATGCGCAGCGCGAGCACGCCGCGGTGCACGATCGCGTCGGCCGACTCCAGCTCCTGGCCGTTCGCGTTGAACAGCTCCTCCGCCCTGCTCAGGTCGGTGGCGGCCCTGCTCAGGCCGCCGAGCGCGAGGTCGCAGGTGGCGCGCTCGGTGCGGGCCCGCGCCTCCCAGATCGGGTCGCCGGCCGCCCGCAGCGCGGTGACGGCGCTGTTCAGGTCGGCCAGGGCGTCGCGGTGGTGGCCCAGGGTGGCCAGCACGCCGCCCCGGCGCAGCAGGATGCGCCCGCGCAGATGGCCGGTGGACTGGCGGACGGCCGCGTTGAGGGTGTTGCGCGCGGCGGTCGTACGGCCCGCGAAGGCGAGCGCGACGCCCAGCGTCGCCCGCACGTCGGCCTCCCGCTCGGCCGACCCGGACCGGCGGGCCAGCCGGCGGGCCGTCTCCAGCTCCCGCACCGCCGCCTCGATGTCGCCGAACTCGCGCAGCACGATCCCGACGGCCTGGCGGGCGAAGGACGCCTCCAGGGGCGGCGGCCCGGTGGCGAGCAGGTCACGGGCCTTGCCGAGAGCCTCGTGCGGGCGCGACAGGGCCAGCGGCGGCAGACCGGCCGCGTCCGTTCGGGGGAGTTCGGAATCCGCCGGCATTCTTCGACTCTGGAGGATCACGTGTATCACCCGCAAGCCCGCGCCGATATAGGAGGGGGAAACCGACCGCCAGAGCCACCTATGCGACGCCTGGGGAGAGGCCATACATGGACGCGGTGTTCGACGCTCAGTTCCGGATCATCAAGGACGCCTTCGCCTCACGGGGGATCGAGGTGACGGTGGCCTACACGCCGGCCGGGGAGGTCGACTACCTCTATGAGGCGGGCCGTCTGCTGGCACGACGCGGGGACGTCGGACGGATCGCCGAGGCGCTGCCGCCCGGGCTGAGGCAGCTCGACCGGCGCGGCCGGGGCGAGCTGTCGGTGCTGTCGCTGGAGGGGATCGAGGGCGGCACGATGACCGTACCCGAGGCGCTGGCCCGCATCGAGCAGCGGCTCGGCACCGGCGCGCGCCCGCTCGACCGGCGGCCCGGCCACGCGGGCGAGGCCACGCGGGAGCGCGCGCCCATCGCCTCGCCGGTGCACGTCATGCACATCTCCCGGCTGTGCCCCGGCACCGAGCCCGAGGTGCCGCCGGGTGATCCGGGGGTGCCGTGGCCGCCGCCGTGCGAGGCCGGCGAGGAGGTGCGGGAGGTGACCATCGGCGTGTGCGACACCGGCTGGCTGCAGCTCGACCCGGCCGTGTACCCCTGGCTGGGCGGCGTCAGCGGCGACCCCGAGCCGCTGGGCCCGCCCTCGCCGATCAGCGGGCTGCCGATCATCTCCGCCTTCCGCGGGCACGGCACGTTCGTGGCCGGGGTGGCCAAGTGCCAGGCGCCCACGGCGCGCGTGTCCGTCGCCGACCACTTCTCCACCTCCGGCGCCGAGCTGGAGGACGTGATGGTCGGCAAGCTGGAGGACCTGGTGGCCCAGTCGCCGGCGCCCGACGTGATCAACCTCTCGGCCGGCACGTACACCCGCGACAACTGGTCGTCGATCGGGTTCGAGCTGTTCCAGCAGGACCATCCGGACGTCGTGCTGGTCGCCGCGGCCGGCAACGACGCCACCGACCGGCCGTTCTACCCGGCCGCCTACGACTGGGCCGTGTCGGTCGGCGCGCTCGGACCCGACCAGACGCACCGCGCCTGGTTCAGCAACTACGGTCCGTGGGTGGACGTGTACGCGCTCGGCGAGGGGCACGTCAACGCCTACGCCACCGGGGAGTACACCTACCAGGAGCCGCCGAAGCGGCCGGCCGTGCAGAACTTCGCCGGCATGGCCCGCTGGGACGGCACCTCGTTCGCGGCGCCGCTGGTCGCGGGGCTGATCGCGGACCGGATGGCGCGTACGGGGGAGTCGGCGCAGGACGCCAGGGCGGCCGTGCTCGCCTCGGCGCAGGATCTGCAGGGAGTGGGCAGGGCGTTGTTCCCGTGCGGGCAGGCCTGATGGCGCGCTCCGGCCCGCGGATCACCGGTCGCGGGGCCCCTGTGCCCGCGCCGGTGCTCCCGGTGTCCGCCCCTCGCCTGGCGGGCGGGTGCTTACGCCTGTAGGAGTCCGGTGGTCCCGATTTGATACGGGTGATTTTTCTCCAGGAGCGGCCGGTGTATCAGAGCGCGGTCCGGCCGCTCCGTCAGGGTGACCGCCGTCACCGAGTAGCGAAGAGACGTCATGCCCCTTTACTGCTCGCATCGTCCGTTGCAGCGTCACGCCTGGACGCACCGCGCATTCGCGTTCACCCTGACGGGGTGGGCCGGGCCCGGAAAGGAGCACACGGACATGCGAGACGATCCATCGGTCGTCGCCCTGGTGATGAGGGCGAGGGCCGGTGAGAAGGACGCGTGGGACGAGATCGTCGAACGTTACGCGCCCCTGGTCTGGTCGATCTGCAAGGCTTTCCGGCTGAGCCGGGCCGACGCCGACGACGTGGGCCAGACGGTGTGGCTGTCACTGGTCGAACAGCTACCGAGGCTGCGTGAGCCCGCGGCGCTGCCCGGCTGGCTGGCCACCGCCACCCGGCGCGAGTGCCTCAGGCTCGCTCACGGCGCCGAACGGCAGCAGCGGCTCAGCCAGCAGGTCGACCAGGAGGCGCTGGTGGACGAGCGGGCGGCGGCGCTGGATCAGGATCTGCTCGACGCGGAGCGGAACGCGGCGCTCATGGCCGGTTTCCGGCAGCTCGAAGCGCGCTGCAGGGAGCTGCTGGCCATGCTGATGCGGGTGCCGCCCGCTTCGTACGCGGAGATCAGCGACAAGCTGTCGATGCCCGTCGGCGCGATCGGGCCGACGCGGGCGCGGTGCCTGGCCAAGCTGCGCCGCTCTCCGGCGGTGGCCGCCCTGATCAGGTCCGAACGTGAGACGCAGGAAGAGGGCGAGAGGCATGGCCACGCCGTGGTGGAAGGACGAAGACAGGTTGCTCGCCGCGCTCAGACGGGCCGATGAGGCGGCCCGGGAGGTGCCGCCCGAGTTCGTGGCGGCCGGAAAGGCGATCTTCACCTGGCACGACGTCGACGCCGAACTGGCGTCGCTGACCTACGACTCGGCGGCGGAGCGGGAGGAGCTGTCGCCGACGCGGGGCGCGGAGCACGTGCCGCTGCGGGCGCTCATCTTCGCCACCGGCGAGGTCACGATCGAGCTGGAGGTCGGCAGGGAGGCGCTGATGGGGCAGGTGGTCCCGGCCCGGCCGGGCACCGCCTACACGCACCTGGTCACCGGCGCGGTGGTGGAGTCGGCGATCGACGAGTCGGGCTGCTTCGTGTTCAGGCCCGCGCCGTCGCAGGCGTTCCGGCTGCAGTGCAGCCCCAGCAGCGGCACCAACGTGGTGACCGACTGGATCGCCCTTTGAGCGTAGCTTGACGTGATGGGTAATGATGTAATCACATCGCCGGCCGTCATGTCGGGAGGCTCCCCGTGGACTCCTACTCGCAGATCGTCTCCTCCGTGGCAGCCGAGCTGCTGCCCAAGGTCGCCAGTGTCCGCGCCGGGCGGGGGAGCGGCTCCGCCGTGGTGTTCACCCGCGACGGGTTCCTGCTGACGAACGCGCACGTGGTCGGCTCCGCCCGGTCCGGCACCGTGGCCTACGCCGACGGCAGTTCCGGCCCGTTCACCGTGATCGGCCGCGACCCGCTGTCCGACCTGGCCGTGATCCGCTCCGGGGTGCCCGCTCCCGAGCCCGCCGAGCTCGGTCAGGCCGACGAGCTCGTCGTCGGCCAGCTCGTGGTCGCCGTCGGCAACCCGCTCGGGCTCACCGGATCGGTGACGGCGGGCGTGGTGTCGGGGCTGGGCCGGTCGCTGCCCGCCCGCAGCGGCTCGGCCGTACGGCTCATCGAGGACGTGATCCAGACCGACGCGGCGCTCAACCCCGGCAACTCCGGCGGCGCGCTGGCCGACTCCCGGGCGCGGGTGGTCGGCGTGAACACCGCCGTGGCCGGCGTGGGCGTGGGGCTGGCCATGCCGGTCAACGCCACCACGCGGGCCATCGTCGCCGCGCTCATCCGCGACGGGCGGGTGCGGCGGGCGTTCCTGGGGCTGGTCACCTCGCCGGCGCCGCTGCCGGAGGCGCTGCGGCGGCGCACCGGCCAGGACGGCGCGCTGCGCGTGGTGGAGGTGATCGCCGGCTCGCCCGCCGGCCGGGCCGGGCTGCGCGCCGGCGATCTGGTGCTCAGCGCGGGCCGCAACCCGGTGGGCGACGCGCAGAGCCTGCAGCGGCTGATGTTCGCCGACGCGATCGGGCGGCCGCTGCCGATCACCGTCTACCGCAACGGCGCGCTGGTCGACGTCATCGCCGAACCGGTGGAGCTGTCGGGGCCGGAAGCCTGACGCGGGTGCGCCGGGCCAGCAGGTCGTCCATCAGCTCCTCCCACTGGGCGCCGATGGCGGCGATGTCGTAGCGCTTGGCGGTCTCCAGGCCGCCGGCGGCCAGGTGGCGGCGGAGCGGCTCGTCCTCGATCACCCGCATGATGGCGGCCGCCAGGTTGTCTTCGGTGCGAGGCTTGACCAGCAGCCCGTCGACCCCGTCGGTGATCATCTCCTTGGGGCCGTGCGGGCTGTTGAACGAGACGATCGCGACCCCCTTGGCCATCGCCTCCAGGATCGTCAGCGAGAAGCCCTCGTGGCGGGAGCTCATCACGTGGATGGACGCCTTCTCCAGCTCGGCGCCGATGTCGGCGGTCTTGCCGGGCAGCTCCACCTTGCCCTCCAGGCCGGCCTCGGCGATCTGCTCGCGCAGGTTGTCCTCCTGCGGGCCGGCGCCGAAGATGCGCAGCGTCCAGTCGGGGTGCGCGGCCGCCACCTGTTCCCAGGCCTTGATCAGCCGGTGGAACCCCTTCAGCTTGGTCATCCTGCCCATCGCGACCGCCACCTTGGCGTCGCCCTTGGCGAGGTCGCCGTTCATCGGCGGGACCGCGTTCGGGATGCGCACCAGCTTCTTCGGCGGCTTGGGCAGCGCGGCCCGGTAGTCGCTCAGATCGGCCTTGGTGAGCGTGACGAGCGCGTCCAGGCGGCGGTAGCGCCACTTGATCAGCTCCTGCAGCCCTTGGTCCTTGACCTTGAGCGCCACGTGCTCCTGCCCGATCGTGATCACGCTGGGCTGAGCTAACTGGGCCACCGCCAGGTTGAGCCCCGGCCTGGTCGCCATGAGCACGCCCGTGCCGACCGAGCGGATGAACCGGGCCAGCTTCAGGTCCGTCCACAGGGTGAACCGGTGGTAGGCGGTCTCGTCCTGCGGGATCAGCCTGCTCGGCAGCTTCGACAGCATGGCCCGCACCGGGTCGGAGCCGGGCGTCAGCCGGTCGTCCAGATAGCGCACCCGCACCCGCGGGTCCAGCGGGAAGAACGGCTCCTCGTCCTCCCGCAGGATCGACACGATCTCCACGTCGTGCCGTTCGGCCAGCTGGCCGGCGAGGTTGAAGACGGTCCTGATGGTGCCGCCCATGCCGTTGGCGTGGAGCAGGAGGATCTTGATCTCCCGCGTCGACGGCGGGGGCGCCTTGCGCGCCCTGCGCCGGTTGTAACCCCTGTACACCCGGGCCGCCGCTGACTTGCCCTTACGCGCCCATGTCCGCACCTGGAACGTCCCCCCGCCGGTTGACAACGTGATGGATCGGCGAGGCCGGCGGTAGGAGTCGCCCCCCGTCGGCCCTTACCGAGTTCGAGTGGTTTGCGCCGTTCATCCCCGTGGCGCTATCCACTTCTATGATCTTTAGACGCCATATGGCGGGATAACGTTGCTTGCGAAGTCAGCACTTTTCAGACGAACCTGACAGGGCAGCCGGGATGTGGACGGCCCGGCTGCCTCGCCAGTGCCCAGTCGTTACGCCTCTTCAGGCTTCGCGGCCTCCTTCTTCATCTCCTTGTCCTGCCGGTTCGCCTTGAGGGCCTGCTTCTTCGCCTTGCCGGACTTCGCGCTGGGTTTCTTCTTCATGTCAGACATGGTGTCCCCCCTGTACGGACAGTGCGCCTCATATAACGCACTAACCCCGTAATACCCCTACTCCACCAAAACGCGACATACCATCAATTTGGTACGAGTCCAGAACGCGAAAAGCTCAGGCCCCACCCATCCCGCTGCCCAGGGGTCACAGCAGAGTGAGCTGCTGGGGAGAAGGCGGTGGCGGCGGCGGGAGGCGGCGGGCCCTGGCCGGAGTGGCGCGGCCGATGCCGAAGCGGGTGGCGAGCTCCCTGATCTGGGTCGTGACGCGCTCCTGGTAGGCCCTCGGCGCGTAGGCGCCGCGACCGTACAGCTCCAGATAGCGCGGCACGAGGCGCGGGTGCTCGCGGGAGAGCCAGGCCAGCCACCACTGCCGGGCGCCGGGGCGCAGGTGCAGCACGATGGGGGTGAGATGGGTGGCGCCGGCGGCGGCGATCTCCCTGACCGTCCGCTCCAGCTGGGCGGGGGAGTCGGTGAGGTAGGGCAGCACCGGGGCCATCAGGACACCGCAGCCGATGCCGTGGGCGTTGAGCGTCGCGCACGCCTCCAGGCGGCGGCGCGGGTCGGGGGTGCCCGGCTCGACCGAGCGCCACACGTCGGGGTCGAGGAAGCCGACCGAGAAGCTCGCGCCCACGTCGGCGCGGTCGGCCGCCTCGGTGAGCAGGTCGAGGTCGCGCAGGATCAGCGTGCCCTTGGTGAGGACCGAGAACGGGTTGGCCGCGTCGCGCAGCGCCGCCAGGATGCCGCGCATCAGCTCGTAGCGGCCCTCGGCGCGCTGGTAGCAGTCGACGTTGGTGCCCATCGCGATGTGCTGCCCGCGCCAGCGCGGCGCGGCGAGCTCCTTGCGGACCAGCTCGGCGGCGTTGACCTTCACCACGATCTTCGAGTCGAAGTCGGCCCCCGCGTCGAGGTCGAGATACTCGTGGGTCTTGCGCGCGAAGCAGTAGACGCACCGGTGGCCGCAACCGCGGTAAGGGTTGATCGTGTAGTCGAACGGCACCCGGCTGGCCGCCGGCACCCGGTTGATGATCGAACGCGCCTGGATCTCGTAGAAGGTCATGCCCCGGAAGCCGGGGGTGTCGAAGGTGCGGGCCACCGCGCCGCGGGCGAACAGCGGCGCGGCCGGATCGTCCGGCCCGGCGTCGGTCAGACGCAGGTTGTCCCAGCGCATGCCATGATTAGAACAGAGGTTCGACAGTGATCGCAAACCAAAAGAGATCGCAATTGGCAGGTCGGCCCACGGCTAATGATCTTCATGGTTGGGCAGGAATGCGGCACAGAGCTTGCGTTCCGGAGGTGCACCCATGGCCTGGTCGCAGGACGAAGAGCGGATGCTGGCCCAGATCGAGCAGCACCTCGTCGACGACGATCCGCGACTCGTCGCACGGCTGGAGTCGTTCAACGAGCGCGCGCGCCGCAGTGAGGAGAGGTCGGCGGGCGGGCACGCGCCCAGCCGCTCGACCGTCATCATCGTGATCAGCTGGTTCCTGATCGCCACGCTCGTCGCCACGCTCCTGATCCTCGTCCTGCGTGAGGAGGCCTCGGCCGCCCTCGCCCTGACCGCCGCCTGACCCCATCCGCCCCGCGGGCCTCGCCTGAATGGGCCGGGGTCAGCGGGAGGACGGCAGGGCGCGCAGGAAGTCGGCGGCCACCGGCGCGGCGACCTTGCCGCCGCCGCCACCGCCCTCGACCACCACCGCGAACGCCACGTCGTCCCTGAACCCGATGAACCACGCGTGGGAGTCGAGCTCGGGCCCCGTGCCGTACTCGGCGGTCCCCGTCTTGCCGTGGGTGCCGGCGGGCAGGCCGGCGGCCTTGGCGGTGCCCTTGGTGACGACGGCCGCCATCATCGCGTGCAGGTCATCCGTCACCCCGTCGGGCAGCGGGCGGGGCTTGACCTTCTGCTCCGCCTCCGGCACCAGCGTGGGCGGCCGCCAGGTGCCGTCGGCGAGAGCCGCGGCCACGGACGCCATCGACAGCGGGCTGGCGGTGATGCGGCCCTGGCCGAAGGACTCGGCCGCCAGCTCGGCGTCGGACTCGGCCCTGGGGAAGCTGGGCTCGGTGGCGGGCAGGCCGATGGCCGGCGCCGTGTTGAAGCCGACCAGCTCGGCGGTCTTCAGCAGCTTGTCGGCGCCGAGCCGCTGCTTGGCCAGCGGCGCGAACGAGGTGTTGCACGAGTAGGCGAACGAGTCGGAGAACGACACCTTGCCGTACGCGGCCTCCTCGGAGTTGCGGATGCGCAGCCCGCCCACGGTCACGTACTTCGGGCAGGTCACGGTGTCGCCCGGCTTCAGCCCCGCGGCCAGCAGCCCGGCCGCGGTGACCGCCTTGAACGTCGAGCCCGGCGGGTAGCGGCCGTCGATGGCCCGGTTGAACCCGCCCCGGTTGTTGACCACGCCCAGGATCTCTCCCGTGCCGGGCCTGATCGCCACCAGCGAGGCGGGCTTGTCGAGGTCCTTGACCGCCGTGACGGCGGCGTCCTGCACCTGGGGGTCGAGCGAGGTGGTCAGGGACTCGCCGTCCTCGCCCTCGATCGTCTCCAGGGTGGTCTCGCCCGCCCTGATCTCGGTCGTCGGCGTGCCGGCGAGCCGCTTCTCGAACGTCTGCTGCAGCCCGCCCCGCCCGACCGCCTGCCCGGTCTTGTAGGCGGAGCCGAGCCGCCGCACGTCGTCCTTCGTGGCCTTGTCGAGGAAGCCGACGAGCTGCTGGACCGAGCCGCCGACCTCGCCGGTGTCGATGCGGTTGCCGTCGGCGTCGACGATCTTGGCCCGCTCGGGCCACTTCGCCTGGAGCGTGAACTCCGCCTCCGAGGTCAGCTTCGGATGCACCGCGGCGGGGGCCCAGTCGACCTTCCAGTGGCGGTCGGCCACCTTGAGCGCGAGCTCTCCCTCGTACGTCCAGTCGCCGAGGTTCTTCAGCCGGTGGGTGGCGGTGTAGGGGACGGTGGCGCGCTCGTCGCTCTCGCGCGGCTGCCCCAGCGTCACCTTGGTGGACTCGACGCCGAGTCCCTCGCGGAGCCGGCCGTAGAGGCCGAGCTCGCGCGGCACGGCCAGCTCGGCGCTCATCCGCGCCTGGTCGCCGGACTGCCACGCGGCGGCGAAGCGCTGCGCCGTCTCGGCGGGTGTGCCGCGGGTGTGCAGCACGTAGTAGGCGCCACCGGCGGCGGCCCCCACCGCCACCACGGTGGCGACGGACACGATCACGATGGTGCGCGGACGCGCCACTGTCAGCCCCCTGACCGTCGACAGGGGACCGAGCTTAGCGGGGCGGCATCACGACGTGCCATGGGACGGCTTGTGACCGGACGCGTACTCCGGGACGTACTCCTGCCCGGAAAGCCGCTGGATGGCGGCCATGACCTCGTCGGTCACGCGGCGCCGCTCCCGGGCGTCGCGATGGTCGCCGTCGAACCGCAGCGGCTCGCCGATCCGGATGCCGACGGTGGCCGGGCGGGGCACCCTGGCGCCGAACGGCATCACCTTGTCGGTGCCGCTGAGCGCCACGGGAAGCACGGGGGCGCCGGTCTTGAGCGCCAGCCAGGCGACGCCGACCTTGCCGCGGTAGAGGCGGCCGTCGGGGGAGCGGGTGCCCTCCGGGTGGATGCCGAACAGCTCGCCGCGCTCCAGCAGCCCGGCGGCGGCGTCGAGCATCTCCTGCGCGGCCCTGGCGCTCTCACGGTCGGTCGGCAGGCTGCCGCCCAGCCGCATGAACCAGCTGGAGACGGGGTTGCCGGAGAAGTACTCGTTCTTCGCGGCGAACGTGACGTGCCGGGGGAGCAGGGCGGGCAGCAGGAACGAGTCGATCACCGACAGATGGTTGGCCGCCAGGATGGCCGGGCCGGTCCGCGGCACGTGCGCCGCGCCCGACAGGTGCGGCCTGCACATGGCGTGGGTGAGCGGCACCGCGGCGAACTTGACCACGTGATAAAGCAACTTGGCGCTCCAGGAGGCGATCGTGTCGGTCCGGCCACTCACCCTAAACGCGTCGTGCCCCGTCCGGGGACGGGGCACGAGGACGCGTTAAGGCCGATGTGGCGGTCGCCTCCTCGGCGAGATGCACAACACGGCTCCAGCCGAACGGTATTCCGTGAAGGCGGTAATTTGCGGCCCGGGGGACACAGACCACATCGGCCATTCGATGCTAACGGACATCCGGCTGGAGGTATTCCATCCGGGCCCAAGATTCGGTCACGTTCTGGTCCAGTGCGGTTGCGCCACGTCGAACACCCGCTGCTCACGGCCACGGAGCGCGACCTCCGCGAACTGCCACAAAATCGCCCCCGTCGGCGCGTGGATCACGATCGACGGCCCCAGCGGCAGCTGCAGCAGCTCGCCCCGCCAGCGCGGCACCCCTGGCGCGAGCAGCCACTCCAGCGGCACGTCGTGCACCGACGCCACCTCGCGCGGATCGGCGACCGGCCGCTGCGAGCCGCCGAAGGCCACCACCGGCGTGATGACGAACCCGGAGTCGGTCACGAAGTCGTCGAGCAGCCCCGCCACGGTCACGCCGCCGACCGAGGTCTCCTCCTCCAGCTCCCGCAGCGCCGCCTCGACGGGCGTCTCGCCGTCGTCCAGCCGCCCGCCGGGCAGCGCCCACTGCCCCGGGTTCCGGCCGTGCGGCGCCCGCCTGATCACGATCGTGTACGGGTCGCGCCGCTCGTCCTCCAGCACGCACACGGTCACGGCGGCCCGGCGGATCCCGTCGGCGGGCGGCACCTCCCGCCGGTCGAAGGCCCGCAGCCGGGCGGTGACCAGAGCCCGGAGCTCGTCGATGGGCGGCAGCATCCGCTCAGGATCTCACGCCGCCAGCAGGGCGCCCAGCGCGGTGCCCGCGGCCATGGCGGCGGCCGCGCCGACCGCCGCCCACCTGCCGAGCGCCTCGCCGCGGGCGTGACCGGCGATGCCCAGCAGGATCCCCGCCAGGCCGAACGCGATCGGCAGGTAGAGCAGGGCGACGGCGGCACAGGCGAACCCGGCGGCCGACAGCACCTCGGCCGCGGGACCGCGCAGCTCACCCGGGCGCGGCTCATCGGGGTGCGGGTCTGGCGAGGTCATCGCGGCCTCTCTTGGGGGGCAGGTCAGCCCATCACATACCCGCGCCGCCTCCGAGGTCCAGCTCCACCGGCAACGGCCCCGCGTGCACGATGTCCAGCCGGGACACCGCCCTGGTCAGCGCCACGTACAGGAGGTTCGGGCCGCGCTCGCCCGAGCGGGCGATGTCACCGGGCTCGCACACCACCGCGTGGTCGAACTCCAGCCCCTTCGCCAGCGAGGCGGGCAGGACGGCGAGCCGCTCGTCCGGCTCCAGCCCGGCCGCCCGCAGCGCCTCCTCCAGCGCCCCGGCGGCCGGATCGGCGGCGATCACCCCCACCGACCCCTCGAACCCCAGCGCCTCGCGCACCGCCGCCACCAGGCCGGCGGCCAGGTCGCCGGCGGCGCGCACGCGCAGTCTGCCGCCGGCGCGGTGCGCGCGGGTGACGGGCACGTCCGCCTTGAGCGTCCCCAGCAGCCGGTTGGCGACCTCGACCACCTCCGCGGGCACCCGGAAACCCGCCGTCAGCGCGACCACCCGCGCCTCCGGCTTGCCCAGCAGGGCCATGCGCTCAGGCCAGGAGGCCGCCGCCCACGGCGTGGTGCCCTGCGCCAGGTCGCCCAGGACCGTCAGCGAACCGTGCTCGCTACGCCGCGCCACCGCCCGGCACTGCATCGGGGACAGGTCCTGCGCCTCGTCCACGATCACGTGCCCGTAGCCGCGCGGCCGCTCGATCAGCCCCGCGAGCTCGTCCAGCAGCACCAGGTCGGCCGCGGACCACCGGGCGCCCCTGAACCCGCGCGGCGGCCTGGCCCACACGATCGCCTCGCGCTCGGCGCCGGTGAGCGACGGGGCGGGGGCCCGGCCGGACAGGACCTCGTACAGCACCTCCTCCGGCCGGACGGCCGGCCACACCGCGTCCAGGAACGGCGTGACCGCCCGGCCGACGCCGCGCAGCCACGCCGCCGTCGCGGACCGCCCGCGCGCCTCGGCCTGCCTCCGCACGAGCTCGACGACCCGGGCGCGCACCCGCTCGCGCGCCGTCGCGTACGGGAGCCCGTCACGGCGGGTGCCGTCGACCACGCGGCGCAGCTCGTCCTCGCCCACCCGCCAGCGGGCCGAGCCGTCGGGCACCGCCAGCGGCTCGACCGGCTTGCGGATCCGCCCGTACAGCGCCTCGCGCAGCACCCGCGCCATCCGCGCGTCGTGCTTGACCGCGGCCGCGTCCGGGGTGTCCTCGGCGCGCACGGGCACGGTGGCGAGCAGCTCGTCCAGGGTCGTCTGCTCGACGTCCACCTCGCCCAGCGCGGGCAGCACGGCCGAGACGTAGCCGAGGAACGCCCGGTTCGGCCCCAGCACCAGCACGCCGCCGCGGCGCAGCCGCCGCCGGTGCGCGTACAGCAGGTAGGCCGCCCGGTGCAGGCCGACCGCGGTCTTGCCGGTGCCGGGCGCGCCCTGTACGCAGATCGACTCCTCCAGGCCCGCCCGTACGAGGTCGTCCTGCTCGGGCTGGATGGTGGCGACGATGTCGCGCATCGGGCCGACCCGCGGGCGCTCGATCTCGGCGGCCAGGATGCGCCCGGCCCGCTCCTCCTCGCCCCGGCTGAGCCGCTCGTCCTCGTACCCGGTCAGGACGGTCCCGGCCCAGCCGAACCGGCGGCGCACCGCCACCCCCAGCGGGTCGCGGGCGCCCGCCCGGTAGAACGCCCGCGACACCGGCGCCCGCCAGTCGATCACCAGCGGCGGGCCGCCGCGCTCGCCGCCGACGTGCCGCCGGCCGATGTGGTACGTGCGGCCCGCGTGGTCCGCCGAGCCCGCGCCGAAGTCGAGCCTGCCGAAGAACGGCGGCCCGTCCGGCTCCTCGCCGAGCTCCTCGGCCAGGCTCTTGAGGTGGCGGCCCAGCCGTTCTGCGCTGTAGCGGTCGCCGGCCACGGTCTCGCCGACGATCACGTTCTCCCTGGCGGCGTCCAGCATCCCGCGCAGCCCCGCCCGGCACCGCTCGGCGTGGCGTCTCTCCTCGTCGAGCGCCGTCATCGCACCTCCTAAGCGTTAACTCGGTTAAGATATTGACCAGGTTAACGCTTTGCTAGAGTGTGCTCATGACGGGACTGCGCGAGCTCCAGCGGCGGCGGGTGCGGGAGACGATCTCCGCCGCGGCCATCCGGCTCTTCCTGGAGCGCGGCTTCGACGAGGTGCCGGTCACCGAGGTCGCCGCCGCCGCCCAGGTGTCCAAGCCGACGCTGTTCAAGTACTTCCCGACGAAGGAGGACCTGGTCCTGCACCGGATCGCCGACCACCAGGGCGAGGGCGCCCGCGTGGTGCGCGCCCGGGCGCCCGGTGAGGGGCCGCTGGAGGCGCTGCGCCGCCACTTCCTCGACGGCCTCGCCCGCCGCGACCCGGTCACCGGGCTCAACGACGACCCGGAGGTCATGGGGTTCCACCGGATGGTGTTCACCACGCCCGGCCTGGCCGCCCGCCTGTCCCACCACACGGCCCAGGACGAGGCGGCGCTGGCCGAGGCGCTCGCGGAGACCGTCGACGAGCTGACCGCGTCGCTGGTGGCCGGCCAGGTCCTGACCGTCCACCGCATCCTCGCCCGCCGCAACTGGCAGGCCCTGTCTCTCGGCGTCCCCCTGGCCGAGCAGGAGCCGGAGGCCGTCCGCGCCGCCCGGCACGCCTACACCCTGCTGCGCCTGTGACCCGGGCGCCGGTCAGCCGATCCACGTCTCGTGCAGACGCAGCCACACGGGCGCGCCGTCGTCCGCCCGGAGCACGGCGGACGACCGCCGGCCCCGCCCGCCCTGCCATTCCTCGTACGAGGCCACGACCAGAGATCCTTCACCGGTCACCACACGGATGTCGCGGATCTCGATGACCAGCCCCGGTACGGTCCCGTACGCGGCCTCGACCTCGGCCAGCACCCGATCGCGCGCCAGCGCCCGGCCGTCCGGCGTCACCATCGTGAAGGCGGGCCCGTGCGCGCCGGCGAACCGGGCGAACTCGTCCCGCGCCGCCGTCCCCGCCAGCCACCGCTCGATGACCTGGTGATGGCGGACGATCTCGGCCGCGATCACAGGGCCGCCGCCCACGCCGCCGGGGTCATGAGCGTGACGCCGAGCGACGGCCCCGGCCCGAACAGAGCCGCCGGGGCCGAGGAGGCGATCCACCGGTACGTCGCGGCCACCTCCGCCGCCGTCGCCGCGCCCACCGCCCGCGCCAGGCCCGCCTCGAACACGGCCACGTCCTGCTCCTCGTACCGGAGCCCGAACGCCGCCGCCAGCTCCGGCCCGGTCACCGCGGCGGGGCCGCCCGCGTCCACCACGCTCCCCGCGAGCCCGTCCCCGGTGAGCGCCGCGACCGTGAGCGCGCCCAGGCCGGCATGCCCCAGCCAGGCGACGGGCAGATCAGCGGGCAGCGGGTAACGCAGCACCCCGTCCCCCGGGTGGTTCTCCGGGACCGGAGCACCCAGCACCCCGTCTCCCGGGTGGTTCTCCGGGAACGGAGCACCCAGCACTCCGGGCGCCAGCAGGTTCTCCAGGTAAAGCGCCGGGCGGAGCACCACGACCGGCAGCCCGGACTCCCGCAGCGCCCGCACCGCCGCCCGCCGCGTGTCGAACGCCGCCACCCTGGTCTCGCCGTCCGGCAGCCGGTTGCCGGTGTTGAACACCAGCCGCCGGACCCCGGCCGCCCGCGCCCCCTCGATCACGTTGCGCGTGAACGCCGCGACCGTCTCCGCCTCGAACACCAACGGCAGCACCACCGACGCGTGCGTCACGCCGGTGAACGCCGCCTTCACCCGCCCGGCGTCACTCAGGTCGCCGTGGAACGGCGTCACCCCCTCCGGGACCTTCCCCGTACGCGTGAACCCGCGCACCTCGTACCCGCTCTCCGCCAGCCTGCGCGCGACCGCGCCGCCTTGGGCGCCCGCGGCGCCGAACACCAGGAATCTCATGCCCGCAAGTCAACGGCAGTCGCCCCGATACGCTCCATAAAGCATCATCTCCCGATATTTAAGGAACGTCCGTGGAAGACGACCTGCTGAGCGAGCTGCTCGCCCCGCTGCGCCTGCGCGGCGTCTTCCACAGCCGCTGGACCGCCCGCGCCCCGTGGGGCGTGGCGGGCGAGCGGGAGGACTGCGCGCTGCTGCACTACGTCCAGGAAGGCGCCTGCCTGGTCGAACTGCCGGAGCGGACGGTGCGCCTCGAAGCGGGCGACCTGGCCGTGTTCCCGCACGGCACCGCCCACACGCTCGCCGACGCCCCAGGCCGCGCGACGATCCCCCTGGCCCGGCTGCTCCCCGCGCGGGAACCCGGCGCCATCGGCACCGTCCGCATCGACGGGCCGGGGCCGGCCACCACCCTGCTCTGCGGCGGCCTGCACTACGACGCCTCCGCCGCCGCCCCGCTGTACCGGTCGCTGCCGCCGGTGCTCGTGCTGCCGTCGGCCGCGGTGGCCGGCCAGCCCCTGCTCGGCGACACGCTCACCCACCTGGCAGGGGAGTGCGACCAGGCGGAGCCGGGACTCGCGCTGGTGGCGCTGCGCGGCTTCGAGCTGGCGTACGTGCTGGCCCTGCGCGCCGCCCTGACCTCACTCGGCGACGTACCGGTGCTGCCGGCCCTGCGCCACCCGGCCATCGCGCCCGCCCTGCTGGCCGTGCACACCCGGTTCGCCGAGCCGTGGACGCTCGCCGGGCTGGCGGCGGAGGCGGGGCTGTCCAGATCGGCGTTCGCGGCCACGTTCCGCGAGCTGATGGGGGAGCCGCCGATGCGGCACCTGACGGCCCGCCGCATGCAGGAGGCCGCGCGCCTCCTCGCCACCACGTCCCTTTCCCACGAGACCATCGCCCGGCGCGTGGGTTACGGGTCCGCGGTCGGCTTCCACCTGGCCTTCAAGCAGTGGTACGCGAGCACCCCCGGCGCGTTCAGGCGGGAGCGCGGCGTCAGCCGGCGGGGATGAGCTCGACCCGGATGATCCGATCGTCTCCCGGGCGCGGATCCGTCCCGCCCCAGGTCGCCCGGTCGGTGTTGGAGGTCACGATCCACAGCGCCCCGTCGGGGGCGACCTCGACCGTGCGGATGCGGCCGTACTCGCCCGCGTAGTGCCCGATCGGTTCGCCGGCGGCCTTGCCCCCGTCGACGGGCAGCTGCCACAGCCGCTGCCCGCCCAGCGCCCCCATCCAGAGGGAGCCGTGCGCGTAGGCGACGCCCGACGGCGACGCCTCGTCGGGGTGGAGCGTGAAGATCGGCGGCTCGCCGGTGTCGCCCTCGACGCCCTCGGTCTCGGGCCACCCGTAGTCCAGCCCCGGCCGCAGCACGTTGACCTCGTCCCAGGTGCGGTGGCCGAGCTCGGAGGCGTAGGCCGTCCCGCCGGGGCCGAAGGCGATGCCCTGGACGTTGCGGTGCCCCGAGGAGTAGATCGCGGTCCCGGACGGGTTGTCGCCGGGGATCGAACCGTCGAGCCCGACGCGGAGGATCTTGCCGTTCAGCGACGCGTCGTCGGCGGCCTTCTCCGGGTCGAACGCGTCACCGGTGCCGATCCACAGGTGGCCGTCCGGGCCGATCCTCAGCCGGCCGCCGTGGTGGCGGTCCGCGGTGCCGATGCCGTCGAGGACGACGCGGTCCCGCCGCAGCGATCGGAAGTCCTCGCCGACCTCCAGCGCGACGACGCGGTTGGCCCGGACCCCGGAGACGTACACGAAGATCGTCCGGTCGTGCGCGAAACCGGGTGACACCGCCAGGCCGAGCAGGCCGCCCTCGGCACTGGCCGCCACGTCGGGCACCACACCGACCACGGCGGCGGAGCCGCCTGCGGCGGGGACGCGCAGGATCCGTCCCGTCAGCCGTTCGGAGACCAGGGCGGATGCGTCAGGGAGGAAGGCCAGGCCCCAGGGAGCGCTCAGGCCGGTGACGAGCTCGGTCCGCTCGCCCGGCCACGCGACCGCCGGCTCCGACCGCGCCGGGGCCGGGGCGCACCCGGTCAGCCCGATCACGGTCGCGACGGCCGCCATGAGGACCGGGATCTTCAGTTTCGCGTCCATGACTCCTCCGCGGCGTTGATATCAGCGATAGCATCGCACAGTTTCCGCCGATACGGAACAGTGCTAACAATTTATCGATATCGCCGATTCGCAGAGGGGTCAGGGAATGATGGAGTCGACGTAGCCGCCGTCCACCCGGACCGCCGCCCCCGTGGTGGCCGAGGCCAGGGGAGAGGCCAGGTAGGCCACCAGGTTGGCGATCTCCTCGGGCTCGATCAGCCTCTGGAGCAGCGACAGCGGCCGGTGCTCGCGCATGAACGCGCGCTGCGCCTCCTCCCAGGGCAACGACCGGTCCACGAGCTGGTAGACGAACTCCTCGACGCCACCGGTGCGGGTCGGGCCGGCGATGACCGCGTTCACGGTGACGCCGCTGCCCGCGGCGTGCTTGGCGAAGCCGCGGGAGACCGCGAGCAGCGCGGTCTTGCTCGCGCCGTAGTGGATCATCTCCTCGGGGATCACGATCGCCGAGTCGCTGGCGATGTTGAGCACCCGGCCCCAGCCGCGCTCGGCCATCCCCGGCAGGTAATGGCGGATGAGCCGCACGCCGGCCAGGACGTTGACCTCCCAGTAGCGGCGCCACTCGGCGTCGGTGATCTCCAGGGCCGGCGTGGCGCCGAAGACACCGAGGTTGTTGACCAGGATGTCGGCCGAAGGCACGACCCCGGTGACCGCCGCCGTGCCCTCCTCGGTCGCCAGGTCGCCCGGCGCGGCGAAGAACCGGCCGGCGCCCGCGTCCGCGGCCAGGGCCGCGACGGCGTCGCCGACGGCCTCGGCACGGCGGCCGTTGATCCCGACGCGGGCTCCGGCGTCGGCGAGCCGGCGCGCGATCGCCGCCCCGATGCCCTGCGTGGAGCCGGTCACGAGCGCGGTCCTGCCGGTGAGGTCGAGCGTGATCATGCCGTTCACGCTATACCCGCGGGCCCCGGACGAGCCGGATCCCCGCAGGCCGGGAGGGTCCGCGCCCGGTCCGGCCGTCAGGCCAGCGGGCGCGGGGGCGGCAGGCGGAGGCGGTCGACCGCGTCGCGGCGGGTCTTCTCGGGACGGCGGTCGTAACGGGCCGTGGTCGCCGGCGACGAGTGGCCCACCAGCGCCTGCGCCGTGGCCAGGTCCACGCCCGCGTCCAGGAGCTCGCCGATGAACGTGCGCCGGAAGTCGTGCGCGGTCCGGGGGGAGGCGCCCGCCGAGGCCAGCCGCCGGGCCAGGATGTCGGCGACGCCCTGGCCGGTCAGCGGCACCGGGCGGCCGTCGCGGCACCGCAGCCGGCCCGCCTTGCTGATCGGGCTGAACAACGCGCCCGCCGCGCGTCCCCGTACCGCCAGCCAGCGCTCCACCAGCCCGAGCGCGTCCGGCGTGAGGTAGACGAGGCGCTCCTTGTCGCGCTTGCCGCGCACCCGCAGCGACCGCGCGCCCGGGTCGTAGTCGGCGAGCGCCAGCCCGCAGACCTCGGCCCGGCGGCAGCCCGTCGAGTAGAGCACCGCGATCAGCGCCGCGTCGCGCTTCCCAGCCGCCGAGTCGTCACAGGCCGACAGCGCCGCGCCCACCACCTCCGGCGGCACGTGCTGCCCCACCGGCAGCCGGGTCTGCCGCACCGGCGCCAGGTCGGCGGCCCGCGCGTAGTCCTCCGCGCCGGTCTGCCCGAGCCGCCACGCCTCCTTCAGCACCCGCCGCAGCGCGACCAGATGCTTGTTGACGTACGCGGCCGACCAGCCCCGCTCGACCAGCATCGTGCGGATGCGCACCGTGTGCTCGTAGCGCAGCAGGTGCCACGGCTGGCCCGCCCCGGTCGCGTTCTCGTCGCCGGTGAGCAGCCGGGCCAGCCGGTCGAGGCAGCCGCGCATCGTCCGGCGCGACTCGGAGCTGGTCAGCGAGTCGAGATAGACGTGGTACGGGTCGCGGGCGGGCTCGACGTTCGGCGCCGCCACCTCGGGCACGGCGGGCAGGCTCACCCGCCCGATCTTAGTGGCGGCGCCGTCCGTTCACAGGAGCGCGTCGAGCAGGCGGTCCACGTCCGACCGGTCGTTGTAGTGCACCAGGCCCGCCCGCACCGCGCTGCCCGCGTCGCGGATGCCCAGCACGGCCGTCAGCTCCCAGGCGTAGTTGTGGCCGTTCCACACGTTCACCCGGCGCGCCGCCAGGTGCTCGGCCACCTCGCGCGGCGTCTTGCCCGCGACCGTGAAGTAGGCGGTGGCGGTGCGCCGGGCCGGCTTGCCGTACACCGTGACGTGCGGCATCGACTCCAGGCCCGCCAGCAGGTGGCCGAACAGCTCCAGCTCGTGCTCCTCCGCCGCGGCCATCGAAGCCAGCAGCCGCTCGCGCCGCGTCCCCGTGCCCGGCGCCATCGCCGCCAGGTGGTCCACGGCCGCGGTCACCCCGGCCAGGTCGGCGAAGGCGGCCGTGCCCCACTCGAACCGTTCGGGCACCTCGTCGGACGAGGACGCCAGCTTGTCCGGCCGGACCGTCTCCAGCAGCGCCGGGTCGGCGATCACCGCGCCGATGTGCGGCCCCGACCACTTGTAGGCGCTCGTGGCGTAGAAGTCGGCGCCCAGCGCCTTCATGTCCACCGGCCCGTGCGCGGTCGCGTGCACCCCGTCCACGTACGTGAGCGCGCCCGCCTCGTGCGCCAGCGCGCAGATCGCGGCCACGTCGGGGCGGGTGCCGAGCACGTTGCTCGCCGCCGTCACCGCCACCAGCCGGGTGCGCGGCCCGATCAGGTCCGCGTACTGCTCCACCGGCAGCTCCCCGGTGACCGGGTCCACCTCCGCCCACCGCACCGTCGCCCCGGTGTGCACCCACGGCCGCACGTTGGCGTCGTGGTCGAGCCGCGACAGCACCACCTCGTCGCCCGGCCCCCACTCCTTGGCCAGCGCTCCGGCCAGCCGGTACGTGAGCGTCGTCATGTTCGGCCCCAGGACGACCCCGTCAGGGTGGCCGCCCACCAGGTCGGCCACCGCCGCCCGGCAGCCCGCCACGATCGCGTCCGACCGGTGGCTTGCCGGGAACGCGCCGCCCACGTTGCCGATGCCCTGACGGTAGGCGCCGGCGATGGCGTCGATGACCGGCTGCGGCACCTGCGTGCCCGCCGCGCCGTCGAGGTAGGCGTACCCGTCGGCCAGCGCCGGATAGGCCGCGCGCACTGATGCGAGAGGAAAAGTCATGATGCCATCATGCTCTCGCGCGAAGCCGTCAACCGAGCCACCCACGGGATCCCGGCTTGCCCGCGGCGGGACATAGATGGTTGGGTCAGGGCAGAGGTGAACCCATGCCACAGCTTTCCGCCCTGGACGCGCAGTTTCTCCACTTCGAGACCGCGACCAACGTGGCCAACATCGCCGGACTGGCCATCCTGGACGGCGAGCTCAACCGTGCCGACCTGCAGGACCTGCTGCAGGCGCGGCTCCCGTACGTGCCCGCGCTGCGCCGCAAGCTGGCCCCGGTGCCGCTCGGCCTGGACCACCCGTACTGGGAGCAGGAGGACGATCTCGACCTCGACTACCACGTACGCGAGATCGGCCTGCCGCCGGGCGGCGACGACCGGCAGCTCGCCGAGCAGGTGTCGAGGCTGCACGCGCGCGCTCTGGACCGGTCGCGGCCGTTGTGGGAGATCTACCTGATCCACGGGCTGGCCGGCGGCCGCACCAGCCTCTACACGAAGATCCACCACGCGGCCGTCGACGGCGTCGGCGGCGCGGACGTGCTGGCCGCGCTGCTCGACCTGGCGCCCACACCCGCGCCGCCGCCCCCGCACGCGCCCGAGCGGGACGAGCCGCCGCCCGGGGCCGCCGAGATGCTGCTGCGCGGCCTGGCCAGGATGGCGCTGAACCCGGCGCACGCGGTGCGGTTCATCGCGCAGGCGGTGCCGCACATGGACGAGATCCCGGTCCTGTCCTCCCTCCCCGGCAGCCACACGCTGTCCGGGCTGGCCCGCAAGGCCGCCGGGGTGGGACAGGTGCCCGACCTGCCGGCGGCGCCGGCGCCCTGGACGCCGTTCAGCGGTCCCGTCTCCCAGCATCGGCGCTTCGCGTTCGTGTCGCTGCCGCTGGCCGAGATCAAGGCGGTGCGCAAGCGGTTCGAGGTGACGGTCAACGACGTGGTCATGGCCGTGTGCGCGGGCGCGCTGCGCCGCTGGATGGCCGCGCACGGCGGGGCGCCCGACCGGCCGCTGGTGGCCGGGGTGCCGTTCTCGCTCCGCGAGCTCGGCGACGAGCAGGCGGGCAACCAGGTCACGCTCGTGCCCGCCCCGCTGGCCGCGCACGTGGACGACCCGGTGGAGCGGCTGCGTGACGTGCGCGACGTGATGTGCCGGATCAAGGACCGGTTCGGGCTGGCGCCCGCGCGGTGGCTGCGCGAGTTCAGCGAGTCGATGCCGGCCGCCCTCATGGGGCTGGCCTCCCGGTCGGCGTTCGGGCTGCTCGGCCAGACGGCGCCGCCGATCAACGTGATGGTCTCGAACGTGCCGGGCCCGCAGTTCCCGCTGTACGTGAGCGGCGCGCGGCTGCTCTCCTTCTACCCGGTCTCGGTGATCACCGACATGAGCGGCGGGGTCAACATCACCGCCTTCTCCTACGACGGGTCGGTCGACTTCGGCGTGGTCACCGACCGGGTGATGGTGCCGGACGCGTGGGAGCTCACCGGTTACCTGCGCGACTCCCTCGACGAGCTGCTCGACGCGGAGGCGTCCTTCAAGCGATGAGGCGCACCCGGCGGCCCGGTCAGGGCCGCCGGGCGGGTCAGCCCAGGTAGTCGCGCAGGGCCATGGCCCGCGACGGGTGACGCAGCTTGGACATGGTCTTGGCCTCGATCTGGCGGATGCGCTCGCGCGTCACCCCGTAGACGCGGCCGATCTCGTCGAGCGTCATCGGGCTGCCGTTGACCAGCCCGTACCGCATCGAGATCACGCCCGCCTCGCGCTCCGACAGCTCGTCCAGCAGCGCGCGCAGCTGGTGTTGCAGCAGCGTGAAGGAGACCGCGTCGGCGGGGGAGACCGCCTCGGTGTCCTCGATCAGGTCGCCGAACTGGCTGTCGCCGTCGTCGCCCAGCGGCGTGTCGAGGGAGATCGGCTCGCGGCCGTAGCTCTGCACCTCGACCACCCGGCCCGGGGTCAGCTCCGTCTCCTCGGCGATCTCCTCGGGGGTGGGCTCACGGCCGAGTTCGCTCTGCAGCCGGCGCTGCGCCCGCGCCACCTTGTTGATCAGCTCCACCATGTGGACCGGGATGCGGATCGTGCGCGCCTGGTCGGCCATGGCGCGGGTGATCGCCTGCTTGATCCACCAGGTGGCGTAGGTGGAGAACTTGTAGCCGAGCCGGTAGTCGAACTTCTCGATCGTCCGGATCAGACCGAGGTTGCCCTCCTGGATGAGGTCGAGGAAGAGCATGCCGCGGCCCGTGTAGCGCTTGGCGATCGACACCACGAGCCTCAGGTTGGCCTCCAGCATGCGCCGCTTGGCGAGCTCGCCGTCGTCGGCGATCCACGTCAGGTCGGCGCGGAGCTCGTCGTCGAGGTCGGGCTCGGTGTCGAGCCGCTCCCTGGCGAACAGGCCGGCCTCGATCCGCTTGGCCAGCTCGATCTCCTGCTCGGCGTTGAGCAGGGGCACCCGCCCGATCTCCTTCAGATACGTCTTGACGGAGTCGGCGCCCACGGTCGCGACAGCATCGGCTGCGCTGTCGTCCAGTTCGATAACCTCTGCGGTCCGGGTCACGACACTCTCCTCGCTCGGCGGTGGACGGTTGGGCGGCGGTCGCGGGGTGCGGGCATCGGCTCCCTGGCTGATGAAGACGGAAATCTCCACTCCAAGCTACCCAACGCCCTGGAATGGTTGTGACTGCCATCACCCGGGCGGAAAGGACACCCAGGCGGCGGTCGCGTCGTCGTGGAGCTTGCCGTGCGGCACGCCTCTGGCCCGCTCCTGCTCGCGAGTCTCGGCCAGCAGCTTCTCCGGCTCGGCGGCGCCGGCCACCAGGCTCTCCCAGGCTCGCCCGTACCAGTCGGCCAGTCTCGTCGCGCCGTCGGTGAACAGCGCCGCCCCGCGCAGCTCGGCCACCGGCACCGCGCCCGCCAGCGCCTGCCCGGCGGCCTCCGGGCAGGCGCCCGCCACCCAGAAGCCGCCCGGCCGGTTGCGCAGCGAGGTCACCAGCTCCAGCGAGTACGGGCGCCCGCCCGGCAGGTGGTCGAGCCGGTCGTCGCGGACGACGGTCACCGAGCCGTCGCGCCGCCACAGCGCCACCGCCGAGTCGCACAGCACGAGGTACTCCAGCCGGTCGCCGCGACGCCGGGCGAGCGCCGCCGTGGCCGACGGCGAATGGGGGTTGCCCAGGTCGCAGGAGCCGCCGTGGGCCTTCATGGTGGCGGTGATCGCCGCCGCCAGCACCTCCGGCAGCGGTCCGCCGCCCTCGATGCCCGCCGCGAGCGCGCCGGCGAGGGTGCGCACCAGCCACGGCACCCCGTGGCGGCACCCGGGCTCCACCCCCGGCGCCGGCGTCGCGCCGTCGAGCACCACCACCCACGACGGGCCTGCCAGCACGTAGTCCTCGTTCGCCCGGCCAGGGGCGGCGGCGCTCGCGTAACTGACGCGCAGCATCGAACTCCTCATGGATGACCATCAGATCGGCGGGTACCGGCCAGGAAAAGCCATGCGGAGATCAAGATTTCCGTGTCGCCGGATCACAAACTCCCGACGCTGTTTTACATTCCCAGCACCAGGCCCACGTCCACACACCCGTTCGGTGGTGACCCTTGTGACACGCACCCGTTCGAGCCTCGTCCACCAGGCAGGTTACGCGCTCAAGAATCCGCGGAAGATCATGCCGCACCTGCGGAGACTGAGCCGTGACACCTGGCTGCGGCTGCGCACCCGCGACCACGTCTCCTACTACCGCGCCGTCATGAAGGACGACGCCGCGCGCAGCCCCGAGGGCGCCGTCGGGTCCCACTCCCACCGGCGCTGGCTGGCGATGGGCCAGATGCAGTTCGACTACCTGGTCGAGCACGGGCTCAAACCGGAGTGCCGGATGCTGGAGATCGGCTGCGGCAACCTGCGCGCCGGCCGGCTGTTCGTCGACTACCTGGACACCGGCAACTACTACGGCCTCGACATCTCGCCCGACATCCTCATGGCCGCCCAGGACACCCTGGTCGCGCACGGGCTGCGCGACAAGCTGCCCCACCTCACCCCGGTCCGCGACCTGCGCTTCGCCTTCCTGCCCGACGAGCACTTCGACGTCGTGCACGCCCACAGCGTCTTCTCCCACTCGCCGATCGAGGTGATCGACGAGTGCTTCGCGCACGTCGGGCGGGTCATGAAGCCGCACGCCTGGTTCGACTTCACCTTCGACCGCACCGAGGGCAAGGAGCACCACGTGCTGCGGGAGGACTTCTACTACCGCACCGAGACGCTCGTCGCGCTGGCCGCCCGCCACGGGCTCGACGCCGTCTTCATGGAGGACTGGGAGCAGCTCCCGCACAAGCAGTCGAAGATCCGCGTCACCCGGCGGTCCTGAAATATCGGAATGCGTCGGGGACCGGCGGGTCCCTAGAGTGCCCGGGTGAGAGACATCCGGGCGCTGCCCAAGGCCCATCTGCACGTCCACCTTGAAAGCACCGTACGGCCTGAGACCATCCGCGAGCTGGGCGGCACGCCGCCCGGAGACACGCCGTTCCGGAGCTTCCGCGAGTTCGCCGACCGGCGGGCGCGGGTGCGCGAGCTGCTGCGCACCCCCGGCGACTTCCGGCGGATCGCGGTGGAGTTCTGCGCCGACGAGGCCGCCCAGGGCGTGCGCTACGCCGAGGTGACCTTCACCGCGGCCTCCCACGGCGAGCGGGTGGGCGCGCCGGAGATGCCGCTGGAGGCGGTGCTCGACGGGCTGGCCGAGGGGCGGCGGTACGGGATCGAGTGCCGCCTGCTCCTCGACCACTCCCGCCGCCGCCCGGTCGAGCGCATGTGGCGGACGTTGAAGCTCGCGCAGCGGTACGAGGATGTGGTGGGCATCGGGCTGGCCGGCGACGAGAGCTACCCGCTGGCCCCGTTCGCCGGGGTGTGCGACGCGGCCAGGGACGCGGGGCTGCGCCTGGTGCACCACGCGGGCGAGTTCGGCGGGCCCGGCAGCATCCGGGAGGCGCTCACCCTCGGCCACGCCGGGCGGATCGGGCACGGCATCCGCGTGCTGGAGGATCCGGAGCTGGTGCGGGAGGTGCGCGGGCGGGGGATCGCGCTGGAGGTGTGCCCGACGTCGAACGTGCTGCTCGGGCTGGTGCCGTCGCTGGCGGCGCATCCGCTGCCGCTGCTGCGCGAGGCGGGGCTGGTGGTGACGCTCAACACCGACGGGGAGACGTCACTGGCGGACGAGTACGCCCGCGTGCGCGACACGTTCCGGTGGCCGGACGCCGAGCTGGCGGCGCTGGCCAGGGCGGGTGTCGTGGCGTCGTTCGCCGGGCCGGAGCTGAAGGCGGAGATGCTGGAGGGCATCGACGCGTGGCTGGGCGGTGGTGCCTGATCGGTGGGGGATGCGGGGGGATCTGCGGGGGACCGGCTTGTAAGCGGTCGCGCGGGCGGCGGACTCCGCCGAGGTGCTGCCATCCCTGCCGCAGGCTCTCGTGGCCGGCGGGCTGCACCGGTCCTTCCCCCTGATCATCACCGGGCTGGTGGACGGCCTCCCAGGCGGCCGAAGGCCGGAAGACGGCTCCCCATGCCCTCCGCGACGTCGCCCCCCACTTGTGTGAGACGGGCGCGCGGCTTGGGTCCGGTTCGAACGAGTGCGACCCGTGACGCTGCAGTTCCGCGGTGGATCGGCATCCACGCAGGTAGATCGTCGACCGGCAACCGGATAGGCGGGCCGGCAAGCCGCATCCGGCCAGGCGGACGGGCGATTCACATTCGGCCGGTTGGATCGGGAACCCGCATTCGGACAGGCGGTTCGGCGATCCGCGTGCGGCCAGGTGAATCGCGGGGCGGAAACCGGGCGGGCGGACGGCCGGCCGGAATCCGGGCAGGCGGGTTAAGGTGCGGTGGGGCCGGCGGCATCCGGGCGCGGCCGTGCCTGACCGCCGCCCGGCCACGGCCGGGACCGGCCGGCGTCCGGGGACGACAGGAACCGACCGGCGCGCGCATCGCCGCGCGGCGGGACGGGTCTGAGACGGCGACTCGCCATACATGGTGCAACTCCTCGCACGAGTCTTCTCCTCAGACCTACCGCCTGGCCAGTGGGCGCAAGCCCAAATTCTCACCAAGTCTCGGCCTAGGCGTGAGCTCCCACGCCGACGGGGCCGACCGTCAGCCGCGGTGTCCCCTCCAGGATGCCGCCGATCCGCGCCACCTGCTCGTCCAGCTCACGTAGCGCGGCGGCGGACAGCTCGGCCAGCGGTTCCACGGTGACGTCGATCCGCTTGCCCGAGCGCCGCTGGTGCCACACCCCGGCGACCTGCCCGTCCACGAGCAGCACGGGGTAGTTGCCCGCCTGCCCGCCCGCCAGCGCCCGCCGCGCGGCGGCTCCCTCGTACAGCAGCTCGCGCGGCCGGCCCGCGACCACGTACGCGTCGAAGTACGGCAGCAGCCGGACCCCGCGCGGCGGCTCGTCCGGCACCCCGGTGTCGCCCGCGAGCACCCACGCCGGCCGGCCGTCCAGCCGCACCTCCTCCAGCTCGACCAGCTCGAACGCCGCCACGGCCCACCGCTTCGGCCCGCCCGCCCACTGGGCGAAGTGCTCAGGCGTGGCCGGCCCGTACGCGGTCAGGTAGGCCCTGACCAGCTCGGCCCGCCCGTCCACCGGCCGGAGCTCGCCCGGCGGCGCGGTGTAGGTCACCTTCCGGCCCCTGACCGGCCCGAACACGAACGCGCCGCGGTGCGCCGCCAGCGCCATCGCCTGCCGCCAGCGCGGCCACATGGTCTGGAACGCCGGCATCACGAGGTCGCCCGCCCACGGCCCGGCCACCTCGATCACCGCCTCGCTCAGCTCGTCGATCGTCAGCGTCCGCCCCGCCACCACCTCCCGGATGGCGGCCACCACCCGCTCGGTCTGCTCCGCCGTCATCCGCACCCCTTCGGAGAACGCGTTCGTCCCGGCCGGGATGGAGGACATCGCCCCCACCCACAGGGGCAGGTCCCGCGTGGGCAGCAGGTGCACGGTGCCGCGCGGCCCGTGCGTCTTGACCAGGCTGCGCGCGCCCCACAGCGCCTCGCGCACGTCGGCTCGCGTGGCGTCATCCATGCGCAGCGCCACCGACACCTCGGCCGCCGACATCACCTGGGCGTGCGCCCCGCACATCGCCGCCACCACCCCGGCCGGCCGGCCGCCGCCCGCCGCCGTTCCGTCCAGCCCCGCCCGGGCCAGCCGCCGCGCGCTCACCTGGCTCCACGTCATCTCGATCACGCCTTCACCGTACGAGACGACGCGGAAAGCTCCGTTCCGCGTTGGTCGGCGATCAGCCGCGCGGTACGGTCGGGCATGCGGACGTTACTCACGTGCCTCATCACCGCCCTGCTGCTGACCACGGCCTGCGGAGACGCCGCCCCCGCCGACCCGCGGCTGCGCGCGGAGCTGCTGGAGATGCTGCGGCTGGACCAGGAGGTCAGGACCCCCGACGCCGATCAGGCCGACTGGGACCGGATCGAACGCGCCAACACCGAGCGCATGCGCCAGATCCTGGACGAACACGGCTGGCCCGGCTACGAGCTGGTGGGCGAGGACGGCGAGGACGCCGCCTGGGCGCTCGTCCAGCACGCCGACCGCGCCCTCGACCTGCAGCGCCGGGCTCTGGCCCTGCTGCACGAGGCGGTCGCGAAGGGCGACGCCTCCCCGGGCAACCTCGCCTACCTGGAGGACCGGGTGCGCGTCGCCGAGGGCAAGCCGCAGCGCTACGGCACCCAGTGGGAGCCGACCCAGGACGGCCAGTGGCGGCCGCGCACCCCCATCGAGGACGAGGCCGGGGTGGAGGAGCGCCGCGCCGAGGCCGGGCTGCAGCCGCTCGCCGAGTACCTGGAAGAGCTCAAGTCCTTGGAGTAGGGCGCCGCGTTAGGGTGTCAGCGTGCATGAGGAACGCCGATGAAGTACCTACTGCTGATCTACGGCAACCCCGCGTCCCAGGAGGCGATCGCCCGCGCGCGGGACCAGGTCATGGCCGAGGTCGACACGCTGATGAAGGAGCTGGCCGCGACCGGTGAGCTGGTCGGCGGCCAGGCCCTGGCCGGGCCCGCCGAGTCGAAGACGGTCGTGGTGCGCGACGGCGTGCCCGCGGTCACCGACGGGCCGTTCCTGGAGAGCAAGGAGTTCCTGGCCGGCTACCTCATCGTCGAGTGCGACAGCGTCGAGCGGGCCACCGACATCGCCGCCCGCTGGCCGGACGCCCGCCTGTGCGCGATGGAGGTGCGGCCGATCATCAACGAGGTCACCGCGTGAGCACGGCTGTGGCCGACGACCTGCTGCGCGAGCTCGTCCCCCAGGTTCTCGGCGTGCTCGTGCGCCGCCACGGGCAGTTCGACGCCTGCGAGGACGCCGTCCAGGAGGCGCTGATCGACGCGGCCGTGCAGTGGCCGGCGCAGGGCCTGCCGGACAACCCGCGCGCCTGGCTGCTCACCGTGGCCACCCGCCGGCTGACCGACCAGGTGCGCAGCGAGTCCGCCCGCCGCCGCAGGGAGGAGAACGCCGCCGCCCGCACGCCCGCCGACGAACTGGTCGCCCCGGCTCCCGGCGAGGAGCGGGCGCCCGGCGGCGACGACACGCTCACCCTGCTCTTCCTGTGCTGCCACCCGGCGCTGTCACAGCCCTCCCAGCTCGCGCTCACCCTGCGCGCCGTCGGCGGCCTGACCACCGCCGAGATCGCCGCCGCCTTCCTGGTGCCCGAGGCGACCATGGCGCAGCGCATCAGCCGGGCCAAACAGCGCATCAGGGCCGCCGGCGTGCCGTTCGCGCCGCCGCCCGAACCGGAGCGCGCGGGGCGGCTGCGCGTGGTCCTGCACGTGCTCTACCTGATCTTCAACGAGGGCTACGCCGCCACCTCGGGCCCCGACCTGCACCGGCCCGAGCTGACCGCCGAGGCGATCCGGCTGGCCAGGGAACTGCACCGGCTGCTGCCCGGCGACGGCGAGGTCACGGGCCTGCTGGCGCTCATGCTGCTGACCGAGGCGCGCCGCCCGGCCCGCACCGACGAGGCGGGCCGGCTCGTCCCCCTCGACGAGCAGGACCGCGCCCTGTGGGACCGCCGGCTCGTCGCCGAGGGCGTCGCGCTCGTCACCGGCGCGCTGGCCGGCGCGCCCCTCGGCCCCTACCAGGTGCAGGCCGCGATCGCGGCCGTGCACGACGAGGCGCCCGCTGCGGCCGACACCGACTGGCGGCAGATCCTGGCTCTGTACGGGGTGCTCGCGGAGCTGGACGACAATCCCGTCGTCGCGCTCAACCAGGCGGTCGCCGCGGCGATGGTGCACGGCCCGCGGACCGGGCTGGCGCGGCTCGACGAGCTGGCCCGTGACGGGCGGCTGGCGGGCCATCACCGGCTCCACTCCGTCCGCGCCCACCTGCTCGAACGCGCGGGTGAGCCGGAGGCGGCCGCGGACGCCTACCGTGAGGCCGCCCGCCGCACCACCAGCCTGCCCGAGCGCCGCTATCTGGAGGACAGGGCGGCCGCGGTGTGCTGACCCGATAGTTGACAATTATTTTTTTCGGTGCGATGTTGGGCCCATGTACGAAGTGACGGTGATCGAGGATCCCGCGGCGGCCGAGGCGTCGCTCGATCCCATGCGCTCCAGGCTGCTGGCCGAGCTGGTCGAGCCGGGCTCGGCGACCTCGCTCGCCGCCAAGGTCGGCCTGGCCAGGCAGAAGGTCAACTACCATCTGCGCACGCTGGAGAAGCACGGCCTGGTCGAGCTGGTCGAGGAACGCAAGAAGGGCAACGTGACCGAGCGGGTGATGCAGGCCAAGGCCGCGTCCTTCGTGATCTCCCCGGTGGCGCTGGCCGCCGTGCAGCCCGACCCCGAGCGCGCCCCCGACCGGCTGTCGGCCCGCTGGCTGCTGGCCGTGGCCGCCAAGCTGGTGCGCGACGTGGGCACGCTGATCACCGGCGCCGCCACGGCGGGCAAGCGGGTGGCCACGTTCGCCATCGACGGAGAGGTCCGCTTCGCCTCGGCCGCCGACCGGGCGGCGTTCGCCGAGGAGCTGGCCGACGCCGTCACCCATCTGGTGAGCAAGTATCACGACGAGCAGGCCGCGGGCGGTCGCGAGCACCGGCTCGTCGTCGCCGTGCACCCCGCGGTGAAGGAGGAGCGCTGAGGTGGGACGCGAGTTCGAGCTGCCCCAGGAGGCCGTCGTCGAGGCGACCCCGGAGGAGGTGTGGGCGGCCATCTCGACCGGGCCCGGCATCGACTCGTGGTACCTGGGCCGCAGCCAGGTGGCCGGCGGGGTGGTGCGCACCGCCTTCGGCGGCGGCGAGATGGAGCCGTCCAGGGTGACCGCGGCGGAGGAGCCGCGCCACTTCGCCCACACCAGCGACATCGCCGCGGACGGGCGCTTCGTCGCCTACGAGTTCCTCGTCGAGGGCCGCGGCCAGGGCAGCACCATGGTGCGCATGGTCACCAGCGGCTTCCTGCCCGGCGACGACTGGGCCGACGAGTTCGAGGCCATGTCCGGCGGCCTGTCCCTGTTCTTCGCCACGCTCGTCGAGTATCTGACGCACTTCCCCGGCCGCCACGCGACCCCGGTCGTGGAGTTCGGCCCGCCGGTGACCGACTGGCCGCGCGCCTGGGAGATCCTGTACGCGGAACTCGGGCACGCCACGCCGGGCGACAAGGTCAGACTGGACGCGGCCGGGGTGGAGGGCGTCGTCTACCACCGCGGCGACCAGACGCTGGGCATCCGCGCACCCGACGCGCTCTACCGGTTCATGCAGGGCTTCCACGGCCCGATGATCGCCTCCCACCACGTGTTCGGCGACGCCTCGGGCCAGGGCCCGGCCTGGCGGGCCTGGCTGGAACGGCTCTACGGCTGAGCCTTGCGGGCCCGTACCGCCAGCACCAGCGGGACGGGCCCGCCGCTCTCCTCGAACCGCTCCGGCGTCAGCCCCGCCGCCAGGAAGTCGTTGAGCAGGCCGGACAGCGGCCAGTGGCTGGCGCCCACCTTGGCGCGCACGCCCTTGTCGGTCCACGACTCCTTGGTCCAGTGGCTGTCGCGGTATCCGGGCCGGATCACCAGCGCTCCCGGGTCGCTGCGGTCGGCGAACCCGCCGCAGAAGCACGGATGCACCCCCACGTGCACGAACAGCCCGCCGGGACGCAGCACCCTGGCCGCCTCGCGCAGCACCTGGGGGTAGCGGGGCATGTCGGTGTGCACCATCACCGCGATCACGGCGGGCAGGCGGCCGTCCGCGAACGGCAGCCGCGCCGCGTCCGCCCGCAGCGTCGGCAGGCGGCCCCGGGCGTGGCGGAGCATCCGCTCCGACAGGTCCACCCCGAACGGCGCCCACCCCAGTTCGCGCACCACCCGGGCGTGCACGCCGGTGCCGCACCCGATCTCCAGGCACGGGCCCGCGCCCTCGCCCAGCAGCCCGCGCAGCACCCCCTCGATGCCCAGCGGGTCACCGGCGCCGAGGAACTCCTCTGCGTACCAGTCGGCGATCTCGTCGTAAGCGGCCTTCATCACCTCAGCGGATCACGCCGCCCGCTACCCGGCCAGGCTTTCCGCCGACGGCTCAGGACTCACGGCGCGCCGAAGATCGCGTCGCGGGCCGTCGTCAGGGCCGTCACCACCGCCCCCTTGACCACCGGGTCGCCCTCGACCTCCGTCACCCGAACCTCGGTCGGCACGGGCGCCACCGCCGCGAGCCCGTCCGCGACCCGGGAGGCCAGCTCCGCGCCGCCCTCGCGCCCGGTGTCGCCGGCCAGCACGACCAGGCCGGGGTCCAGCACCGCGACCCCGGGGAACGCCGCCAGCACCACCCGGCGGGCCAGCTCGCCGAGGTCCAGCCGGGAGACCTCCTGCCTGGTGAGCAGATCGCAGATCGACCCGGCCGAGGAGTCGAGGAAGCCGATCTCGCCCGCGCCGCCCGACGCCCCCTGCCGCGGCCTGCCGCCGAGCACGACGGCCGCGCCGATCCCCTCGTCGAGCCAGAGCATGACGAAGTCGTCCCGCCCGGCCGCCGCCCCCTCGCGGTGCTCGGCCAGCGCGGCCAGGTTGACCTCGTTCTCCAGCACGACCGGCGCGGCCAGCCGTGCGCGCAGGTCGCCCAGCAGGCCGGGCCGCCAGCCGGGGAGCATGCTCGCCTCCAGCATGTCGCCGGTCCGCGGGTCCACCACGCCGGGCACGCCGACGGCCACCGCGTCGACGGCCCGGCCGGCCGCCGCCTCGGTGACCGCCGCGGCGACCTGCTCGGCCAGGTCGCCGCCCGCCTCGCGGGTGCGGGTGCCGACGGTCGTGCCCGCCAGGTCAGTGACGACCGCGTGGATGGCGTCGCGGCGCACGCCGACGCCCGCCACGTGCGCGCGTCCGGCGACGATCCGGTAGAGCTTGGCGTTCGGGCCGCGCCGGTCGCCGCCGGTCATGCCGTGCGCCTCGACCAGCCCGCCGGCCTGGAGCCGCTCGATGAGGTCCGACACGGTGGGCCGCGACAGCCCGGTCAGCGTCTTGAGCTGCGGCGCCGTCAGCGGGCCCTGCTCCAGCAGGAGGTCCAGGGCCAGCCGGTCGTTGATCGCGCGAGCGGTGCTCGGGGTCGCCGTACGCATCTTTCCTCTTTTCATCAGGAACCCTACCTGATAATTTACTACCCATGAGACATCCCCATCATCGCGCCATCGCCGCGGCCTTCGCCTTGCACGGAGCGGTCACGGGCAGCCTGGTCACCCGCACGCCGTGGATCCAGGACAACCTCGGCCTGGAGCCCGCCATGCTCGGGCTGGCCCTGCTCTGCCCACCGGTCGGGGCGTTCCTGACGATGCCCACGACCGGCCGGTTAGCCCACCACTTCGGCGCGCGGACCGTGTTGCGGGTGTTGCTCCCGCTCAACTGCGCGGCGCTGGTGCTGCCCGCTTTCGCGCCCGGGTTCGGCTGGCTGTGCCTGGTGATGTTCCTGCTCGGCGCCACCGCCGGCGCCGTCGACGTGGTCATGAACGCGCAGGGCGTCGAGGTGGAGCGGCGGGTCGGCCGTTCGGTGATGGCGGGCCTGCACGGCATGTGGAGCGTCGGCAACTTCGCCGGGGCCGGCGTCGGCGTGGCGGCCGCGCACGCCGGGCTCGACGCCCGCGCCCACCACGTCATGGTGGCCGCACTGCTGATGGCCGCCACCGTACCGGCGCTCCGGGGGGTTCCCGGCGGGCGGCCCGCCTCGGGCGGGCACACGCCGCCGCACTTCGCCCTCCCGTCGAAGGCCGTGTTCGTCATCGGCCTGGTCGGGGTGTGCGCCGCGGTGGTCGAGCTGTCCAGCATGCAGTGGGCCGCCGTCTACACCATCGCGGTCACCGGTTCGAGCGAGGCCGTGGGCGCCGTCGCGTACGCGGTCTTCGCCGGTTTCATGGTGCTCGCCCGGTTCCGCGCGGACGCGGTCATCGGCAGGTTCGGCCCGGTCCGTACCGTGCGGTGGGCCGCCGTGCTGGCCACACTCGGCACAGTGGTGATCGCGGCCGGACGCGTCCCGGCCGTCACCGTCACGGGGTTCGCGCTGTTCGGCGTGGGCATGGCGGTCGTCATCCCGCTCGTGTTCGCCGCCGCCGGCAACGCGGGCAAGGACACGGCCACCGGCGTGGCCGGGGCCGCCACGATGACGTACCTGGCCGGGCTGGCCGCGCCGGGGGCGACCGGCTGGCTGGCGGGCGCCGCGTCCTTCCCCGCCGTGTTCTGGGTGTTCGCCGCGCTCACCGCCGTGATGGGCCTGCTGGCCGGCGCGTTGCGGCCGGCGGCGGCGTCGCGGCCCGTGCCGGTGCCGGCCGGGAAGCGGTGAGCTATGGGCGGCGTGACCTGGCGGTCTCCAGGCCGTCGAGGACCAGCGCGAGCCCCGTCTCGAACGCCTGGCTCGACTTGCGCTCCAGATAGGCGACGGGCTCCTCGCCCGGCCGCGGCGGCCCGGCCTCGACCCGCGACAGCACCGGATAGCGGCCGGCGAAGCCGGGTGCGACCTCCGCCAGGATCGCGCCCCTGGCCCGCCACCACTCCTCGTCGGACACGCCCGTCTCGGCCCCGGCCCGCCGGGTCTCGGCCACGGTGGCGGCCGACCCGCGGACGAAGTCGGTGAGCAGCGACACGGCGCCGCGCAGCACCTCCGGCGGCAGGCCCGTCTCGTGCAGGATCCCCGCCAGCGACTCCAGCAGCGTGAACTCGTTCGGCCCGAGCACCGGCCGGGCCTGCGAGAGCCGCAACGCCCACGGGTGGCGCAGGTAGAAGGCACGCACCTCGCGGGCCCACGCCGACACCGCCGCCCGCCAGCCGTCCGACAGGTCGTAGGCCGCGGGCAACGCGGCCAGCGCCCGGTCGTACATGAGGTCGACGAGTTCGCCCTTGCCCGGTACGTACGTGTAGAGCGCCATGCCGCTGCGGCCCAGCCGCTCGCCGACCCGCCGCATGGACACCGCGGCCATGCCCTCGGCGTCGGCGATGGCGATGGCGGCGTCGACGATCTCGTCGACGCTCAGGCCGGGCTTGGGGCCGGGACGGGCCTCCTGGGCGGGCCCGGCCCGCCACAGCAGCGCCATCGACCGGCGTGGATCACCTTGCCCGGCGTAGACGACCAACGTGCGGCTCCTCGGGGATCTCTCTACGCGTCGAGGATATCCGCGACAAGCGCCGGCGCCGGCACGGAAGATCCGTGCCGGCGCCGGTCGTCATTATCAGGAGCCCGTATCAGTCCTCGCCGAATGGCTCGAAGCCGTGGTCGTGGTGGAAGCCCCAGAACCGCTTGCACACCTCGACGTCACGCGTGCCGAGCGCGACGTCGTCGCCGTGCGTCTTGATCCAGGCGCCGTCGTACTCCGCGTCGAACGTGCACGGCGGGTACGAGACGGTGGCAGCGGCCGGAACGGCCATGGCGGTAGCGAAGGCGGCCGAAGCGAACAGCAGGCCACCCGCGGCGATGAGCGAAGTTTTCATGATCTCCCCTTGATCACGAAGTGGTATCGATCCGTCACTATACGTAGCCAAGTTGGCTTCGGAGGAAACGCCACGCCAGACATGAGAACTCATTACAGGCCGGGCAGATCCCCGCTCGGCGGCCTGAAGCACGCCACGCCGCCGATTCACGGCGAGTGACGGCACCGGACCCCAGGACGTCGTCTTCGGGATCCGTTCAGGTCGCCGGAGTCAGGTGGCCGGCGACCAGCGTGACGAAGTCGTCGGGGGTGATGACGGTGATGCCGAGGGACTCCGCCTTGGCCCGCTTGGAGCCCGCCTTCTCGCCCGCCACCAGCAGGCTGGTCCTGGCCGAGACGCTCGACGACGACTTGCCGCCCGCCCGTTCGATCAGCTCGTTCATCTGGTTGCGCGTCAGGGCTGCCAGCTCGCCCGTCATGGCGCCCGTGACCACCACGGTCTTGCCCGTGAGGGGAAGCTCGGCAGTCTCGCCGGCCGGGGCCGGCCCGGCGGGGTCCGGAGCCTGGCCCGGCTCGGTCATGTTGACCCCCGCGGCGGCCAGCTTGGCGATCAGCGGGCGCAGCTCGGCCAGCTCGGCGACCAGGAGCGTGGCCTTCTCCGGCCCCATGCCCTCCACCTGCTGCACGGCCTCGGCGTCGGCGGCCAGGATCGCGTCCATCGTGCGGAAGTGGCGGGCGATGCGGCGTGACATCGACCGGCCCGTGCCGCGCACGCCCAGCGCGCAGAACACCCTGCTCAGCGGCCTGGCACGGGCCTGGTCGAGGGCGGCCAGCAGCTTGTCGGCGCTGGTCTCGCCCATCCGGTCGAGCCCGAGTATCTGGTCGCGGGTCAGCGTGAACAGGTCGGCGAAGTCGATGATCAAACCCGCGTCGAGCAGCTGGACGATGCGGTTCTCCGCGAGCGTCTCGATGTCGAGCTGGTCGCGCCCCGCCGCGTAGAGGATGGACGCCAGTGCGCGGCAGGCGCGGCCCCGCACGCAGCGCCAGCGCTCCTGCGACCGGTCGATCTCGCCCGCGCAGTTGGGGCACGACTCGGGGAAGACGATCTCCGTCTCCTCTCCCGTGCGCAGGTGGACCACCGGCGCCTCGATCCGGGGGATGACGTCGCCCGCCTTGTGGACCATGACGTGGTCGCCCAGCCTGAGGCCGCGGCGGGCGATGTCGGCGGGGTTGTGGAGGGTGGCGTAGGTGACGGTGCTGCCGTCGAGCTCGACCGGCTCCAGCACGCCCCGGGGCGCGATGACGCCGGTGCGGCCGACGCCCCACTCGACCCCGACCAGCTTGGTGATCTTCTCGGTGGCGGGCAGCTTGTAGGCGGTCGCCCAGCGCGGCGCACGCGTACCGAAACCCGCCGCCGCCTGGTCGGCGGCGCTGTCGGCCTTGATCACGATGCCGTCGATGCCGAACGGCAGCGTCGCCCGCGCCGCCGCCACCTCGCCGATGCGCTCCTGGATGCGCTCCACCGTCGTCGCCACGATGCCTGCCACCGGGGTCGCCGCCGTCGTGGCCACGCCCAGCTCGGCCACCAGCTCCATGATCTCGCTGTGCGGCAGCTCGCGCAGGCTCGCCGCCAGCTCGGAGTCGTCATCGGGCGGCAGCGGCAGCGCGCTGTAGCCGAAGAACGTCAGCTCGCACACATAGGGCCGGTCCTTGGCGCGCAGCGTGCCGGCGGCGGCGCTGCGCGGGTTGGCGAAGGTCGTGCCGTCGTGCGCCTGCCGCTTGGCGCACGCGGCATCGAACTGCTCGGCCGTCATCAGCACCTCGCCGCGGATCTCCACGGTGACCGGCCTCGACAGCCGCCGCGGCAGCCCGGTGACGGCGCCGATGTTGTGGGAGACGTCCTCACCGGCCGCGCCGTCGCCGCGGGTGACGAGCTGCACGAGCCCGCCCCGGTGGTAGCGCGCCGACACGGCCAGGCCGTCGAGCTTGGGCTCCACGCTGAAGGCCGCCACCGGGCGGCCCAGCCGCCGCTCCAGCCCGGCCACCCACTTGGCGAGCTGCTCGGCGGAGAACACGTTGTCGAGGCTGAGCATCGGCACCGTGTGGGGCACGTCGCCGGTCACCGCGCCGCCGGCCACCTTGCCGGTGGGGGAGTGGGGGAGCACCTCGCCGGGGTGGGCGGCCTCGTAGGCCTGGATGCCGCGGAACAACCGGTCGTAGTCGTCGTCGTCGAGCTCCGACTCGCCGGTGCCGTAATAGGCGGCGTTGGCGTCGAGGGCCCGCCGCACGGCCTCGGCGTAGGCGGCCCGGTCGGCCAGGACGGTGTGGGGCGCGGTGTCGGTCATGAGCTTCATCCTCTCAACCGGCACTGACATTTTCGTGTCTCCGACCAGCGGCTCAGCGGACGCGGCGGCCCCTCCCGCCGGAGCCGGCGAGAGGGGCCGCGTCGCCGCCGCTCGCGCGGCGATCTCATCATGCAGGATGAAACGGCCGGAGTTCCGACCCGAAGGGGGCCGCATGGCGGGTGTCAAGGACGTCGGGGATCTCATGCACCGGACCTTCTTCCGGACGCTGTCCCTGCTGGGCTCCCGCGGTCAGGGAGCCCTCCTGCGCCGCTACTTCGACTGGTGGCACCGCAACCCCGACCCCTGGCACATGGGCACGGACGCGTACGAGCAGGCCAAGTACGCGGCCACCCTCGCGCAGATCCCCGACCGCCCCTACGGGCGGATCCTGGAGGTCGGGTGCAGCGAGGGCGTCTTCACGAAACTGCTGACCGAGGCCTACCCCGACGCCGACATCACCGGGCTCGACATCTCGGAGCGGGCGCTGTCCAGGGCGGCCGAGCGGGTGGAGAAGGCGTCCGGCCGCACCAGGCTGCTGGCCGCCGACATCCTCACCTTCACCTCTGAACACCGCTACGACCTGGTGTTCTGCGCGGAGACGCTCTACTACCTGGGCCGCCGCGACCGGCTGAGGCGGGCCAGCGAGCAGCTGGCCGGGCTGCTCGGTCCCGGCGGCGTGCTGGTGCTGGTGCATCCGTGGCCGGAGGCGAGGCGGCTGCACCGGTTCGTGCACGCGAGCCCGCTGTCCCAGGTGAGCGAGCGGGTGGAGACCACGGCGCGCCGGCCGTTCTCGGTGTGCGTCTATCAGGCGCGGCCGACCGGCTCGACCGGCGCCGCCTGAACCTCCGGCGCCCGCGTCACCCGCGCCAGCGCCACCGTGCCCAGGGCAGCGAGGCCGAGGGCCGCGCCGATCCAGCCGATCGACCCGTACCCGAACCCCGCCTCCAGCGCCAGCCCGCCCAGCCAGGGGCCCACGGTGATGCCGGTGTTGAAGGCCGCCACGTTCACCGCCGCCGCCAGCGCCGGCGCGCCCGCGGCCAGCGCGAACACGCGGGTGTTGAGCGCAGGGTTGACGGCGAAACCGAACCCGCCCAGCAGGAACGCCATCGGCACCACCGCCCACGCCGCCTCCGCGCCCAGCGCGATCCCGGCCGACACCAGCGTCACTCCGGAAAGTCCGGTGAACAGCAGGGCGAACGGCCGGGAGTCGGCCACCCGGCCGCCGAGCGTGATCCCGATCAGCGAGCCCAGCCCGTACAGGGCGAGGACGCCCGCGACCCAGGCCGGCGCCAGGCCCGTGGTGTCGACGAGCAGCGCGGCGAGGTAGGCGAAGACGACCAGCAGGGCGGCGGTGGAGACGGCGGTGGTGGCGCAGGCGAGCCACACCTGCGGCCGGGCGAGCGCGCGCACCTGGGCGCGCAGCGGCAGTTCCCCGCCCGCCGGCGGCTCCGGGCGGGCGGCCGGGACGGTGGCGAGCACGCCGGCCGCGGCGAGCGCCGACAGCGCGGCCACGGCCCAGAAGACGGCACGCCAGCCCAGGCTCTGCCCCACGAGGGTGCCCGCCGGCAGGCCGACCAGGGTCGCCACGGTGAGCCCGCCCGCCACCACGCTCATCGCCCGCCCCCGGGCGCTGACCGGCACCAGGCCGATCGCCGTCACGGCCGCCACCGCCCAGAATCCGGCGTACACGAAGGCCCCCGCCACGCGGGTCGCGAGCAGCACCCCATAGGAGGAGGTCAGCGCCCCCACCACGTGGGTGACGGCGAACACCGCCATGAACGCCAGCAGCGCGTCGCGGCGCGGCCAGCGCAGGGTCAGCACGGCCAGCACCGGGGCGCCCACCAGCATCCCCAGCGCGAACCCGGAGATCAGCAGGCCCGCCTCCGGCACGGAGACGCCCAGGTCGGCGGCCATCTCCGGCAGCAGCCCTGCGAGCATCAGCTCCGACGTCCCCTGGGCGAAGATGGCCACGCCCAGGACGTAGACGGCCAGCGGCACAATGATCACTCCAATTTTAGATAGATCAGTACAAAACAAGGGCGGGAAAAGCTCAAAAGGCCCGCAGCGCGGTCGTGGCGATCGCCTCCAGCGCCGCCCGGTCGCCGCCGCCGCGAGCGGCCACCCGCATGCCGCCGACCGTGGCCATGAGGAAGTGCGCGAGCGCGCAGGGATCCCGGTCGGGGCCCAGCTCGCCCTCGGCGCGCGCCGCCGCGAACGCGTCACGCAGCCTGGCCACCCGCTCCTCCTGGTGGCGCCTGGCCGGCTCGGCCAGCTCGGGGTCGCGCGGCCCCAGCTCCACCAGGGTGTTGACCACCATGCAGCCCGGCGGCTCGCCCTCGGGGCTGTCGACCGCGTACCACAGCAGGGTGCGCACCTTCTCCCTGATCGGCAGCTCGCTGTCCAGCAGCTCCGCCAGCTCGGCGTCCTTGCGCTCCATGTAGCGCCGCAGCGCCTTCAGGAAAAGCTCGCGCTTGCTCTCGAACGCGTTGTAGACGCTGCTGCGGCCCAGCCCGGTGGCCGCGCACAGGTCCTGTGTCGAGGTCGCCTCGTAGCCGGACTCCCAGAACGCCCGCATGGCCGCCTCGACGGCCTGCTCCTCCTCGAACGTCCTCGGTCGTGCCATGTTCCGTACGGTAGCGTTTTGGACTGATCTGTGCAATACGGGAATCCGCCATACGAGTCGGCGGGCGGCCCCATGGTCGCGGCACCCGCGCCCGCCTAGCGTGAGAACACATGATCACCCTTGACCGGCTCACCAAGCGGTACGGCGAGCGCACCGCCGTCGACGGCCTCACCCTCCAGGTGAAGCCCGGCGCCGTCACCGGCTTCCTCGGCCCGAACGGCGCGGGCAAGTCCACCACGATGCGCATGATCCTCGGCCTCGACCGGCCCTCCTCCGGCGCCGCGCTCGTCGGCGGCACCCCGTACCACCGGCTGGACAGGCCGCTGCGCACGGTCGGCGCGCTGCTCGACGCCCGCGCCGCGCACCCCGGGCGCAGCGGCAGGGCCCACCTGCTGGCCCTGGCCCGGGCCAACGGCATCCCCGCCGCGCGCGTCACGCGGGTGCTCGAACGGGTCGGGCTGGCCACGGTGGCCGGCAAGCGGGCCGGCACGTACTCGCTGGGCATGAGCCAGCGTCTGGGGATCGCGGCGGCGCTGCTCGGCGACCCCGAGGTGCTGATGTTCGACGAGCCCGTCAACGGGCTGGACCCGGACGGCGTGCGCTGGGTACGCGAGCTGATGCGGTCGCTCGCCGCCGAGGGCCGCACCGTGTTCGTCTCCAGCCACCTGATGAGCGAGATGCAGCTCACCGCCGACCACCTCGTGGTGATCGGCAAAGGGCGGCTGCTCGCGGACGCGCCGCTGTCGCGGCTCCTGGCGGCCACCGAGGTGGTGGTCCGCAGCCCGCACGCGGGCGACCTGGCGGACCGCCTGGCCGCCGCCGGCCTGACGGCCGTCCGGCGCGGCGAGAACGAGCTGGTCGTGACCGGCGCGACCGTGGAACGGGTCGGCGACCTCGCCCACGAGGCGGGCGTGCGGCTGCACGGGCTGAGCCCTCGCGAACCCTCGCTGGAACAGGCCTTCCAGGAGCTCACGGCCGGCAGCGTTGAGTACGGGGTGACCCGATGAGAGACGCGATGGCGGCCGAATGGGTCAAACTCCGGTCGATCCGCTCCACCTGGCTCTGCCTGGCCGCGGGCGTCGTGGTCAGCGTGCTCGGCGCGGTCACGCTGGGCGGCGCGGCGGCGATGGAGAGCGAGCACGTCCAGGCGACCGAGCCCGTCGTGTCGGTGATCCTGTTCTCCCAGTACGCGGCCATCGCGCTGGCCGTGCTGGCCGTCACCACCGAGTACGCCTCCGGCACCATCAGGCCCACCCTGCAGGCCGTGCCGGTGCGCGGGCGGATGCTCGCGGCCAAGGCGCTCGTGGTGGCGCCCGTGCTGTTCGCCGCCGGAGTGCTGACCGGGGCGGCCGCCGCGCTGGCCACCTACCTGGTGCTGCTCGCGCCGGTGTTCCGCTCGGCGCCCGCGCTCGCGCCCGCCGAGACCGCGGCCGACCTGCTGCGGCTCGGCGTCTTCCACGCGCTGGTCGGGGTGCTGGCGGTGGGGGTGAGCGCGGCGCTGCGCGGCTCGGCGGGGTCGCTGGCGGCGCTGTTCATGGCGACGCTCGGGCTGCCGCTGCTGCTGGTGATGACGGGCGTCCCCGCCGCGGTGGAGGTGTCGCTGCGGCTGCCGACGTTCGCCGGGATGGCGTTCCTGGGAAGCACCGACAACCTCACCGGCGGGCCGCTCCCTTACCCGCCGGGCGAGGGCCTGGCCTGGCTCGCCGCCTGGACGGCGCTGGCCGTGGCCGCGGGCTACGCGGTGCTGCGCCGGCGCGACGCCTAGACTGCGCAGCCGTGGACGTCATGCTGCGCAGGCTCGCCGGGGTGCTGGCCGGGGCGGTCACCGGGGGAGCCGAGCTGCTGCTCCTCGCGCTGGCCTGGCCCTCCCGCGCCCGCTGGGCGCCGCGGCTGGTGGCGCTGGAACGCGCCCGGCTGCGGGCCCTGCTCGGGTACGACGCCGAGGCCGGCGCGGCGGGCACCGGCTACCTCGCGGCCCGCGCGGTCACCGGCCTGGCCGGCGGCTACCTGACACTGGCGCTCGGCTTCGTCGGCGCGCTGTTCCTGGCCGGCGCCGGATGGGCCGTGGTGACCGGGTCGGCCACCCCGGTGGTGCTGCGCTTCCCCGGCATCAACCTCACCACCGACAGCCTGATCATCGGCCTGGACTGCGCCGCCGTCCTGCTGGCCCTGGCCGCGCTCTGCTGCTGGGCGACGGTGGCCGCCGAGCGCCGCCTGGCCGCCCGCTTCCTCGGCCCCGGGGTCCAGGAACAGATGAGGCGGCGCATCGCCGAGCTGACCACGACCCGGTCCGGCATCGTCCGCGCCGTCGACGACGAGCGGCGCCGCATCGAGCGCGACCTGCACGACGGCGTGCAGCAACGCGGCGTCGCCCTGGCCATGCTGCTCGGCCGCGCCCGTCACAGCCCCGCCGACGCTCCCGCCCTGGTCGACCAGGCCTACGCCGAGTCCCGTCGATTGCTCGACGAGCTGCGCAGCGTCGCCTGGCGCGTCTACCCGACCGCGCTCGACGAGCTGGGGCTGCGCGCCGCGCTGGCCGGCGTGGCCGAGCGCTCGCCCGTACCCGTGACCGTGCACTACGGGCTCGGCGACCGGCCGGCGCCGCAGGTGGAGACCGCGCTCTACTTCGTCGCCCGGGAGGCGATCACCAACGCGGTCAAGCACGCCCGCGCCCGTGACATCCTGGTCGTGCTCGGCGAGGACGGGAAGGCGGTGCGCGTGGACATCTCCGACGACGGCCAGGGCGGGGCCGACCCCTCCGGCGGCGGTCTGTCCGGGCTGGCCCGCCGGGTGCTCGCCCTCGACGGCGCGTTCGAGGTGGCGAGCCCCGCGGGCGGCGGCACCCGGGTGACCGCGGTTCTGCCCAAGGAGGGGGCGTGCGGCTGATCCTGGCTGACGACGCCGTGCTGCTGCGCGAAGGGCTGGCCCGCCTGCTCCAGGACGCCGGCCACGAGGTCGTGGCCGCGGTCGGCGACGCGCCCGCCCTGGTCGACGCCGTCGCCGCCGACCGGCCCGACGTGGCCGTGGTCGACGTGCGCATGCCGCCGACCCACACCGACGACGGCCTGCGCGCCGCGCTGCGCATCCGCGAGAGCTGGCCCGAGGTGGGCGTGCTGGTGCTGTCGCAGTACGTCGACAAGACCTACGCCGCCCAGCTGCTCGCCGGGTCCGGCGACCGGCTGGGCTACCTGCTCAAGGACCGGGTGTCGGAGGTGGCCGAGTTCCTCGGCTCGCTGGAACGGGTGCACGCCGGCGGCACCGTCATCGACCCCGAGGTGGTCCGCCAGCTCCTGGCCCGCACCAGCCGCGCCGACCCGCTGCGCCGGCTCACCGGCCGCGAGCGCGAGGTCCTGCACCGCCTGGCGCAGGGTTACGCCAACGGGGCGATCGCCGAAGGCCTGCACGTATCATTGAGCACGGTCGAGAAACACATCCAAGCCATCTTCGACAAGCTGGAGCTGCCGGCCACCCCCGCCTACAGCCGGAGGGTGCTGGCCATCCTGCGCTATCTGGACGACTGACCCGGGGGCGACGACGCGCGTGCACGATCTGAAAGCCGACTGCGCGAGCTGCTCCGGGCTGTGCTGCGTGGCGCTGCCCTTCTCCCGCTCCGCCGACTTCGCCGTCGACAAGGCGGCCGGCGAGCCGTGCCGCAACCTCCGCGACGACTTCCGCTGCGGCATCCACCGCGACCTGCGCCGCGAAGGCTTCCCCGGCTGCGTGGCCTACGACTGCTTCGGCGCCGGCCAGAAGGTCACCCAGGTCGTGTACGCGGGTCGCGACTGGCGGCGGCGGCCCGAGTCCGCCCGCGAGATGTTCGCCGTCTTCCCCGTGGTGCGCCAGCTCCACGAGCTGCTGTGGTACCTCACCGAGGCGCTCGCGCTCCCCGCCGCCCGCCCCCTGCACGCCGACCTGCGCGCGCTCCTGGACGAGACCGGGCGGCTCACCCGCGCCACCCCGGAGGAGATCCTCGCCGCCGACGTGGCCGCCTGCCGCGAGCGGGTCAACCCGCTGCTGCTGCGCGCCAGCGAGCTGGCCCGGGCCGGGCTGCGCGGCAAGAAGCGCAGGGGCGCCGACCTCATGGGCGCCAACCTCAAGGGCGCCGACCTGCGTGGCGCCGACCTGCGCGGCGCCTACCTCATCGGCGCCCAGCTCAAGGGCGCCGACCTGCGGCAGGCCGACCTGATCGGGGCCGACCTGCGCGCCGCCGACCTCAGCGGCGCCGACCTCACCGGCAGCCTCTTCCTCACCCGGTCCCAGATCGGCTCCGCCCAGGGCGACACCGCCACCAGGCTGCCGCCCGCCCTCGACCGTCCCGCCCACTGGAGCGGCCGATAACCGGTTGACCCACCGGGTTCCGGCACCCTGTTCGCCCGGGCGCGGGCGGACGAGGTGGAGGCCGAGTTCCTGGCGCGACGGTCAGGCGTCCAGCCGGTAGAAGCGGAAGAAGTCGTGCTCCACCGGCAGCACGGTGCAGCGGCCGAAGCCGGCGGCGGCCGCGTGCTCCCGCACCGCGCCCGCGCGGATCACCGTGCCGGTCGCGGCCGTCGGCCGGTCCACGAGCTGGGTGGGCAGGCAGTGCGTGACGCTCCACCCGTACATCAGGCGCTCCACCTGGTCGCCCGGCGCGGTGAACGTGTCCGCCACCCGCTCGTCGCCGACCAGGACCGCGCCGCCGCCGGCTAGCGCGTCGCGCATCGCGCGCAGCGCCTCCACCGGCTGCGCCATGTCGTGCAGCGCCTCCAGGATGACGACCAGGTCGTACGGACCGGTCTCGGGCAGCCGTGCCACGTCGGCATGCAGCACTCTGATCCGGCCGTCGAGCCCGGCCTCCGCGGCGTTGGCCCGCGCGTCGGCGACGGAGGCGTCGTCCAGGTCCACGCCGTCCACCCGGGCGTTCGGGAACGCGCGGGCCAGCGCGAGCGTGGACCAGCCCTGGCCGCAGCCGACGTCGGCGATGCGCGGGCGGGGCGCCGCGTGCAGCCGCTCGACCACGTCGGGCATGGCCTGAAGCCACTCGCCGGTCAGGTCGTGGGTGAACGCGGGCCGGTTGATGTGGCCCTGCCCGTGCCGGAACGCGCGCCCGTACGAGGAGTAGGGGACGCCCGTGCCGGTGCGGTACGCGTGCGCGACCAGGTCCAGCACGCCGCCGATGCCGGCCAGCAGATGCCCGAACGGGGCCACGTACGCCGGGTCCTCGGCGTGCACCAGCACGCGGGCGTGCTCGGGCGGCAGGGCGAAACGGCGCTCGCCGCCGGGCGGCTCCTCCACGTCGAGCAGCCCGGCCACGGCCTGCTGCTCCAGCCACTCGCGGGCGTACCTGGGCGTGATGCCGGCGCCGTGGGCGAGCTCGACCGGCGTGAGCGGGCCCTGCTCGTGCAGCACCCGGTACAGGCCCAGTTCGGTGCCCAGATAGACCGAGTAGAGCTCCAGGGCGCCGACGGTGCCCTCGAACAACCGGTCCACCAGCCGGTCGGTGCGGTCGGTGTCCAGGCTCAGGTCGGTGGTCATCGCAGGTCTCGCTTTCTCCAGTGAACGATCGCGAGATCAGGATCGGTTCCTCTGATCTGGGAAAACAGGGAAAAGTACGTGTATCAGGCGAGTTCCTTCCCTGACGGCTCCCGCGTTCTCCAGGTAGGACGAGTGCGTTCAGGACTTGCTCGGGGGCGGGCGCCTGCGTCACCGGCCGCATGGAGCTGTTCATGTCTACGTCGTAGGCGGTCGCTCGCTGGAAGCTATGGGATTTGCCGGAAAGACGGCTGATGCTCCAGGATGCTCCGCTTTTGCGGGAGCGTCTCCCGTTATGCTCCCGGCATGGATGTGCTGTCGGACGCGGTCACGGCCGCGCGGGTGGGCCGCCCGCACTCCAGCCGCCTCGTTGGGAAGGTGCCCTTCGCCGAGGACTTCCCGGCAGGGGAGGGCTGCGCCGGGTTCCACGTCGTGCTGCAGGGCTCGTGCCTGCTGCTGCCCCGCGAAGCGGAGCCGGTGCCGCTCGGGGTGGGCGACGTGGTGTTCCTGCCCACGGCCGCCGCGCACGGGCTGGCCTCGGCTCCCGCCGCGCCGCCCGGCGGGACCGTCGTCCTGCTGTGCGGCGGCTACCCGATGGACCAGGACCGGGCGCACCCGCTGCTCACCGAACTGCCCGAGATCGTCCGCCTGCCCGCGAAGGTGGGCCGCGATCCGTCGCTGCAAGCGGTCGTCGAACTGCTCGGCCAGGAACTCGACCGGGCGCCGACTACCGAGGGCGACGCCCTGCCTCTGCTGTCCGGCCAGGCGCGGGGCGTCGACGGTGACGGCCTGCCGGTGCTGTCCGGCCAGGAGGATGGCCGGGTGCCTGCCCTCGGGGGTGGCGCGCCCGGTGGTGATGCCGCTCTGCCTGCGCTGCTCGACCTGTTGCTGCTCTACATCCTGCGGGCCTGGCTGGCCGAGCAGTCCGGCGGGTGGGCGGCGGCCCTGCGTGATCCCGCCGTGGACGCGGCCCTGCGCGCCGTCCACGCCGAACCGGCCAGGCCGTGGACCGTCGAGGCGCTGGGCAGGCAGGGCGGGCTCTCCAGGGCGGCGTTCGCCAGGAGGTTCGCCGCGCTGGTGGGGCGGCCGCCGCTGGCCTATCTCACCTGGTGGCGCCTCACCAGCGCGGCCCGCCTGCTCCGCGACACCGAAGAGCCGCTCACGGCCATCGCCGCCCAGGTCGGCTACGGCTCCGAGCACGCCCTCGCGCACGCGTTCAAGCGCGAGTACGGCCTCGCCCCCGGCGTCTACCGCCGCACGACCGGGCGGACTCCCCTCCCATCAGATCCTCCCGAGGGGTCCGGCGCCTTGAGGCGGCGGGGGAATCGGGAGCGGGAGGGCCGCCAGGGCCCAAACGTGCCCTGACCTGCCAGGTCCGCGCATCACGGATGTCCTTCCAAGTTTTGTCGGCGTCAGCCGATATCGTGGTGTTGTCGTTACCGAACGTGACAGGGGGTGGGGTGTGCGCAGGTCGTTGAAGTTCCTGCTGCGCCCCACCCGCCACCAGGAGATCGCTCTCACCGCGTGTCTGGAGGATCACCGGCAGCTCTACAACGCCGCCCTGGAGCACCGCCGCACCGCCTACGCCAAAGCGGGCGTGAGCGTCCGCTACGGCGACCAGTCCGCCGAGCTGAAACACATCCGCGCCGACGACACCGGCGGGCAGGGCCGCTGGTCCTTCTCCTCCCAGCAGGCCACCCTGCGACGCCTCGACAAGGCGTTCGCCGCGTTCTTCCGCCGGGTCAAGGCCGGACGAACCCCGGGCTTCCCGCGTTTCAAAGGACGCGGCCGGTTCGACACCGTGGAATGGCCGAAGGACGGCGACGGCTGCCGGTGGGACTCCCAGCCCGGACACCCCTCGGCCACCTATGTCCGGCTTCAGGGCGTCGGGCACGTCCGCGTCCACCGGCACCGGCCCGTGAAAGGCCGGGTCAAGACCATCAGCGTCAAGCGCGAGGGCTCCCGCTGGTATCTGGTCCTGTCGTGCGACAACGTGCCCGCCGAACCTCTGCCCGCCACGGGCGCGATGGCTGGGATCGACCTGGGTGTGGCCTCGCTCGTCACCACCTCCGACGGCGTGCGGGTGGCGAACCCGCGTCACCTCGCCGCCGGTGCCGGCCGTCTCGCGGACGCGCAGCGTGACCTGGCCCGCAAGCGGCGGGGCTCCCGGCGGCGGCGCAAGGCGGTGGCCCGCGTCGCCGCCCTGCACGGCAAGGTCCGCCGTCAGCGGCTGGACTACGCGCACAAGGCCGCGCTCGTCCTGGTCCGTGCCTACGACGTGATCGTGCACGAAGACCTGCGGATCGCGAACATGACCCGCAGCGCGTCCGGCACGGTCGAGGCTCCCGGCCGGAACGTCGCGCAGAAGTCGGGCCTGAACCGGAGCATCCTGGATGCGGGTTGGGGGGTGTTCCTGACGACCCTGTCGCACAAGGCTGAAAGCGCCGGTCGAGAGCTGATCGCGGTGAACCCCGCCGGCACCTCCCGCACATGCTCACGTTGCGGGCACTGCGCGAAGGCGAACCGCGTCACCCAGGCCGAGTTCCGGTGCGTGTCGTGCGGGCATGCCGCGCACGCCGACGTGAACGCGGCGGTCAACATCGTGAGGGCAGGGCTTGCCCTTCGCCAGGCTGCGGAAGCGGCTTAGCGAGAAGCCGCTCCCTTCAGGGAGCGGAGGAGTCACAACCTTCCAGGACGGAACGGCCGGTCAGAGCTTGCGGCGGGGCGTGGTGGGTGTCCGGGGTGGAGCCTGGGGCCGGCGCGGGTGATTGTTCGGGCGGGACTGGCCGGTCACTCATCCGCCGGTGGGAGAAGTGCTGTCAGGGGAAGGCGTTCACGCCGGTGAGTTCCGCTGAGAGGCGCCACAGGCGGGCGGCCTCGTCGGGGTCCGTCGCGTGGGGGCGGACGCCCGGGCCCGGGGCGGTCCCGTCCGCCTGGGGGGCGACGTCGCAGTCCTCCAGGTAGAGGCCGCCCAGGCCGTCGAGCCGAGGCGAGGTGGCCGCCCACACCTGGGTGGACGCCCCCTGCTCCGGCGTCTTGAAGCTGTCGGCGACCTGGTTGCCGTCCTCGTCGATCCAGCCCGCTGCCACCATCTCCGCCTTGGGCAGGTGCCGCTGGAGCGGGGTGAGGATGCCGCCCGGGTGCAGGGCGAAGGCGCGCACCCCGTACGGAGCCGCGAGCCTGTCCAGGTGGACGGCGAACAGCACGTTGGCGGTCTTGGCCTGCCCGTACGCCAGCCACTTCTCATAACCGGTGGTGAGATGCACGTCGTCCCAGCGGATGCCGGTCATGCGGTGGGCGTTCGACGACACGGACACCACCCGTCCGCCGCCGCGCCGGATCGCCGGCCAGAGCCGGTTGACCAGCGCGTAGTGGCCCAGGTGGTTGGTGGCGAACTGCAGCTCCCAGCCGGGCCCGACCCGCGTCTCGGGGGCGGCCATCACCGCCGCGCTGTTGATCATGATGTGCACGTCCCGGCCGGAGGCGAGGAAGCGCTCGGCGAAATCGCGTACGCTGCCGAGGTCGGCCAGGTCGAGCGCGTCCACCTCGACCCCGGCGACCCCGGCGACCCCGGCGACCGCCTCCGCGGCGTGCTCGGGCCGCCTGGCGGGCACCACGACCCGGGCGCCCGCCTCCGCGAGCGCCCGCGTGGTCTCCAGGCCGAGCCCCGAGTAGCCGCCCGTGACGATCGCCAGCTTCCCGGTGAGGTCGATGCCGCGCAGCACCTCGCGCGCGGTGCTGCGGGCGCCGAAGCCGGATCCGATGCTCTGTTGCGCTGTGGTCATGTCCGTGACGCTACGGAGTGGAGCGCACTCCAGGTCAAGCCGGGGGCTCGTACGGCCGAGCCGTCCGAAGCCGCGCGCTGGGGGAGGGAAGTGGGTGTACGGGAGGTGCTGGGAAGCGACGAGCCCGCACGACCTGCGGCGGGTGCACCGCGGCGGCGTCACCGATGCCGCCTACGTGGCGGGGGAGGCGCGCACATCACTGGTTCGCGAGCGCAACCGGCCGCGGAAGTCAGGCCGTTCTGGGCACCACTGACTCAGGTCAGCCGGCCCACGTGCGCGAGCGCCTGCTTGAGCAGCACGCCCTGGCCGCCCGTCATCTCCTGCTGCACCATCGGCGAGGCCGCCTCCTCCGGCGTGAACCACACGAGGTCGAGCGCGTCCTGCCGGGGGCGGCAGTCGCCGCGGACCGGCACGATGTAGGCCAGCGAGACGGCGTGCTGGCGCGGGTCGTGGTAGGGCGTCACGCCGGGCGTCGGGAAGTATTCGGCGACCGTGAACGGCACCGGCGACACGGGCAGGCTGGGCAGGGCGACCGGGCCGAGGTCCTTCTCCAGGTGACGCAGGAGGGCGTCGCGGACACGCTCGTGGTAGAGCACCCGCCCGGAGACCAGGGCCCTGCTGACGGTCCCGTCGGCGGCGATGCGGAGCAGCAGCCCGACGCGGGTCACGGCGCCCGTGTCGTCCACCCGCACCGGCACCGCGTCGACGTACAGGATCGGCATGCGGCCGCGCACCGACTCGAGCTCCTCGGGAGCGAGCCAGCCGGGCGAGGTCTCGGTTATCTCGGTCACCAGCTGATCGTACTGTCCGCCGGATCGTCGCCGGTCAGCGGGCGGAGCCGCCAGATGTCGGGCACGACGCCCGCCCGCGCGCCGATCGGCGCATACCCTGGGAATCATGGAGGCACTGGCCGAACGGCTGTCGCAGCTGGACACGCAGGTCGAAGGCGCGCTCCGGGTCGTCATGTTCTACGACACGCTGATGCGCCGCCGGGTGGACCTGCCCGCGCTGGCCCGGGCCTCGGCCGGCCTGGCCGGGTGCGTGGCGGGCATCCGGCTCCACGGCACGGGACGGGTCATCCGCGTCGCGGACGACGGCATGCCGGCGCGCGGCCCGGTCGCCCCGGCGTCCAGTTCGGCGCCGATCACCCTCGACGACGAGGAGATCGGCACGGTCTGGCTGGAGCGCCCCGGCCCGCCGAAGTCGCTCGACGAGGTGGTGCTGGACCGGCTGGCCATCGCCGCCGCGACGGTCGTCGAGAAGTACGGCCCGGCCCGCACCACCATGGCCGATCCCGCGCTCGTCGAGCTGGTGATCAGCTCCGACAGCGACGAGGCGGCCAGGGCGCGGGCGCTGCGCCTGCTGGGCTTCGCCGCCGACCTGCCCGTCCGCGCCGTCGCCGTGCGGTCGCGGCTTCCGCTCGACCAGGTCGGCGGGCTGATCTGCCCGGCCCGCCCGGTGAAGGCCGCGCCCCTCGCCGACGTGGGCGTCATCCTGGCCACCACCGTCGACCTGGCCCGCTTCCCGGCGGGCGTGCGGGCGGGCGTCGGCACGGCCGAAAGCCCCGACCGGTCCTGGGCGCACGCCCGCACCGCCCTGCGCTTCGCCACGCCGCGCCGGCCGGTCGTCCACCACGACGACCTGGGCGCGCTGGCGCTCCTGGCCGAGATCCCCGCGGACTCCCTGCGCGGCAACCCCGACGTGGCCGCGATCACCCTCCTGGCCGGCAGTCCCGAGGACCTGGAGACGCTCGACGCCTACTGCGCCACCGGCTCCCTGCGCCAGGCCGCCGACCTTCTCCACCTGCACCACAGCAGCGTCGCGCGCCGCCTCGAAGCGCTCGGCAGGACTCTGGGCATCGAGCTCGGCGACCCCGCCGGGCTGACCCGGGCCAGGCTCGCCCTCACCGCGTGGCGGCTGCTCGACGGCTGAGTAGCGGGCGGCGACGCGGGAAGGACCGTTCAGTCATGGTGAGAGACGGTGTCTGGTGGCACGTGTACCCGCTCGGATTCACCGGCGCGGAGCCCGCGGCTCCGCCGCCCGGCACGCCGGTGCGCCATCGCCTGCGGCGGCTGGAGGGGTGGCTCGACTACGCCGCCGAGCTGGGCTGCTCGGTCCTGCAGCTCGGGCCGATCTTCGCGTCCGAGACGCACGGGTACGACACGCTGGACCATTTCCGCGTGGACCCGAGACTCGGCGACGAGGCGGACTTCGACCGGCTGGTGCGCGCGGCCCGCGAGCGCGGCCTGCTGATCGTCCTGGACGGGGTGTTCAACCACGTGGGCCGGGGCCATCCGAAGTTCGGCGACCCGCGCTTCGCGCACTGGTTCGTGCCCGAAGGCGGCGGTCACGCCACGTTCGAGGGCCACTCCGGGCTCGTCACCCTCAACCACGACCACCCCGAGGTCCTCGACCACGTGGTCCGCGTCATGGACCACTGGCTGAGCCGCGGCGCGTCCGGATGGCGGCTGGACGCCGCGTACGCGATGCCCGCCGCGTTCTGGCGCGAGGCGCTCGCCCGGGTGCGCCCGCGCCACCCCGGCGCCTGGTTCGTCGGCGAGGTGATCCACGGCGACTACGCGGGCTACGTGGCGGAGAGCGGGCTGGACTCGGTCACCCAGTACGAGCTGTGGAAGGCGATCTGGAGCTCGCTGAACGACGGCAACTTCTACGAGCTGGCCTGGGCGCTGGACCGGCACGACGCCCTGCTGGAGTCGTTCGAGCCGCTCACGTTCGTCGGCAACCACGACGTGACCAGGCTGGCCACCCGCCTGGCCGACGAGCGCCACCTGGGCCACGCGCTCGCCGTGCTCTTCACCGTGGGCGGGGTCCCGAGCGTCTACTACGGCGACGAGCAGGGCTTCCGCGGGCTGAAGGAGGACCGGCCGGGCGGCGACGACGCCGTCAGGCCCGCCTTCCCCGCCGGTCCCGCGGAGCTCGATCCGGCGGGGTGGCCGGTCTACCGGCTGCACCAGCGGCTCATCGGGCTGCGACGCCGCCACCCGTGGCTGGCCCGGGCCCGCACGGCCGTGCCCCATCTGACCAACACGGCCGTGGCCCTGGAGAGCACGGGTGCAGGCAGGCTGCTCACCCTGCTGAACACCGGCCCGGAGCCGTACCGGTTCCCCCTGGACATCTCGGGCCTCGCGGTCGCCGAGAGCTCGCACCCCGACGGCGCCGATCCCCTTCTCGTGCCCGCGCACGGCTGGACCGTCCTCACGGGGGCCCTGCTCCCGGAGTAGCCGCGGCCGGCTGAAGGACCCTAGCCCCGCCGGAACGTTTCGGCGTAGCCGTGCAGCGCCTCGACCGCGGCCGCCACGCTCGCGCCCGGCGGCCGCACCACGAACGAGGTGACGCCCGCCTCCGCCAGGCGGCCCAGGTGGTCGCGGTGCTCCTCGGCGGAACCGCCGTCGATCAGGTATCGGTGCGCCGGGGTGCGCACCTGCACCTCGACGGCCCTGCCGGCCAGCTCACGAACCTCCTCGACGTGCCGGGCGAGCTGCTCCACCGTGGTGATCGCCGCGGTGCGGGCGGTACGGGCGAGCTCCCCGTCCGTCATGAACGGGCTCCAGCCCTGGTTGCGAGCCGCCCGGCGGCGGGCCAGCGCGCTGTTGCCGCCGATCCAGATGGGCGGCCCGCCCGGCGTGAGCGGAGCCGGAAGGGCGGCCACGTCACGGCCTTCGAACAGCGGCCCCCTGTGGTCGAACGGCACGTTCCCCCACACGCCCCGCAGCACCTCGATCGACTCGTCGAAGCGGGCGTTGCGCCCGGCCATGTCCACGCCCATCGCCAGGAACTCCGAGCGCAGGTAACCGGCCCCGGCGACCACGGTCAGCCGCCCCTCGGACAGCAGGTCGACCGTGGTCAGGCTCTTGGCCAGCAGGAACGGGTTGTGGTACGGGAGCACGAGCAGATGGGTCATCAGCCGGATCCGCTCCGACACGGCGGCGCAGTAGCTCAGCGCGGCGATCGGGTCGAGGGCCTCGTGCCCGCCTGCGTCGAGCCACTTCTTCGACGGCGCCGGGTGCTCGGTGAACCCGACGGCGGCGAAACCCGCCTCCTCCGCCGCCCGCACGAGGCGGCGCATCCCGCCGGGGCGGACGAGGGCGGGGTCGTAGCCGGGCGCGCTGATCGGGTACTCGACGGTGAACTTCACGGGGGCTCCTACGGGCTCCTGGTGGGGAGCTTGGCGCTCTGGTCAATCATTACATTGATACACCAAACAGTGGCGACATGTCGCGCCCCGGGATGGCGACCCTGTCGTGATCTACTTTGTAAAGACGCTGGGCTGGAAGCAACCCCGATATCACAAACGTCAGAACAACACCATCCGCGACCAGCGCGCGAAGTTATTGAGAATTCTAGGTTTCCGCGACTTAGGGCATCAATTGCCGCACAGAACGTCATTGGGCCTCCCTGGTGCCGATGATTCTTCTTACGATCACATCGGCCAACACGATCTATGAAGGGATCGCGCATGACGATCGAGATCAGGAAGGTCGAAGAAGTCGAGACCACAGGTAACAGCAACAGCTGCTGAACTGTCGCGGGGCCCTCTTTGCGAGGGCCCCGCCTTCGTGCTTACGGGAGTCTTCTTCATGCCCAGGATTCAGGTGAATCCGGCTTTTCCCCTTTTCATTGATGATTTGCGTGAGCGGGTGCGGCTGGGGGATTTCCCGCCGACGGGCCTGGTCCTCGACCCGGCGGCGGCGCCGTTGCGCCGGCTGATCCGGCTGTGCGCCCGTGAGCCGGTGGAGCGGGCCGATCTGTACGCGCTGCTCGGCGAGGTGCCTCCGGCCGAGATCGACGCGGCCGTGGCGCGGCTGCTGGAGGCGCGCATCCTGGTCACCGCCGACGATCTCGACGCGCTGGCGGCCGACGCGGGGCTCTCCAGGTTCGCGCTGTTCCTGTCGATGTTCCGGCCGGCCGCCGAGGTGACGGCCGTGCTCGGCGAGCTGCGGCGTACGCATGTGGCGGTGCTCGGCGCGGGGGCGATCGGGGGCGCCGTCGCGCTGCAACTGGCGACCAGCGGGGTGGGGCGGTTGACGCTGGTCGACGACGACCGGGTGGAGGCGAGTAACCTGCATCGCCAGTACCTGTACACGGCCGGGGACGTGGGTGAGCTCAAGACGGTGGCGGCGGCGCGGCGGCTGCGGGCGCACCGTCCCGGTGTGCGGGTGGACACCGTCGAGCGGCGCATCGGCGGGCCGCGCGACGTGGTGGTGGCCGCCGATCTGGTGGTCAGCACGGTGGACACGCCGCAGCCGCACATCGCGCGCTGGGTGAACCGGGCGTGTGTGGAGGCGGGGGTGCCGTTCGTGACGGGCGGGTTCAACCAGCACGTGGGGCTGGTGGGGCCGCTCGTCGTGCCCGGCAAGACGGGTTGCCTGTCGTGTCAGGAGCGTTCGCTGGCCGCCCGTTACGGCCGGACGGAGTTGCCCACCGGGGACAACCCGGGGCGGGTGATCCCGTCGTTCGGGCCGTTGTGCCAGATCGTGGCCGGGATGCTGGCCTCGGAGGTGCTCCGCTATCTGACGGGTGCGGGCACGCCGGCGGTGGAGGGCCGGAGCGTGTGGCTCGATCTGCTGACGTTGACGACCACGACGAGGGAGTTCCACCGGTACGACCGGTGCGGGGTCTGCGGGTGAACACCGATCTGTCGTTCCTGACGGTGGTGGCTGACGGGCCGGACGACTACGTGATCGGCAACGGGGAGACGTTCGTGCACGTGCCGGCGGTGGCGGCGGCGGTGGTGTCGGCGCTCGACGGCACGCGGACGGTGGCGCAGGCGCGCGAGCGGGTGCGGGCCGAGCGGGGGGTGGACGTGGACGTGGCCGCCTTCGTCGGCGGCTTGGCGGACGCGGGGTTGACGACGCGGCCGGAGCGGCGGCCGAACGTGTGGGACAGGATCCGGCCGCGGCAGGTGGCCTGGTTCTTCTCCCGTCCGGCCGACGTCGTGCTGGTGCTGCTCACGGGGTGTGCGGTGGCCGCCGCGGTGGCCGAGCCGAGGGTGCGGCCGGGGGTGTCGTCGCTGGTGTGGCCGGGCAGTCTGTCGTTCACGCTGGCGTTCGCGGCGGGGTCGTGGGCGCTGGTGCTGCTGCACGAGCTGGGGCATGTGGCCGCCGCGCGGTCGCTGGGCGTGCGGGCGGAGTTGTCGCTGGGTACGCGGTTGCAGTTCCTGGTGGTGCAGACGCGGATCACCGGGGTGTGGGGGGTGCCGCGGCGGGCGCGCTATCGCGCTCATCTGGCGGGGATGCGGGTGGACTGGGTGCTGATCTGCGGGTCGGCGTGCGTGCTGTACGTGACCGAGTCGGCGCCGGCGCGGCTGGTGATGGTGATCTGTCTGGCGCAGGTGGTCTGGCAGTTCCTGTTCTTCATGCGTACGGATGTGTACTACGTCTTCGCGAACGCGACGGGGAACAAGAATTTGATGGCGGACGCGCAGGCGTATCTGCGTGGGCGGGGTGGTGGGGCGCGGCGGAGTGTGCGGGTGTACGCGTGGTTCGTGGTTGTGGGGCGGGTGCTGGGGTTGGCGTTTTTCGCCCTTTATACGGTGCCGATCACGGTGGCGGTGGTTCGCCGGGCGATGGGGGAGTTGGCTTCGGGGGCATTGTGGGAACCGGTGGCCGCGCTCGTGGTGATCGCTGCGGGTTGGGTGCTTTATCTGGTGATTCTGGTCCGCCGTTTCTTGGGGTGGGTGCGGAATTCGTCCTGACAGACTGTGAAAAGCACAGTTTTCAACTATGTCAGGAAAAATCGGGACGCCCGCTGTCGGCCGGCGCCCCGCGTGCGGCCCCCCGCCCCCCGCCCCGCGGATCCCGCACGCGCCGGGGGACGGGTCACGAAGATGATCGTTGTTTGATCCTTATTGATGGGACTAAAGACCCTTAAGTGGGCATGGTGCAGTCCAGAAGACTGGGGTGGCCCTAGCGTCCGACCGGAGGTGGTCCCCGCCATGCCTGCCGCACCGTCCCCCGCCGCGGTCACGTCCACGGCGAGCCGTGTGACCGCGCTGATCCTGGCCACGATCGCGTTCGCGGTGAACTTCTGGGCCTGGGCGCTGCTGAGCCCGCTCGGCCCCGTCTACCAGCGGTCCCTGGGGCTGAGCGCCACCGCGGTGTCGGTGCTGGTGGCCGTCCCGGTGATCGTCGGGTCGCTGGGCCGCATCGTGCTCGGCGCGCTGACCGACCGTTACGGCGGCCGGCTGGTGTTCGGCGTGACGACGCTGATCGGCGTGATCCCCGTCGTCTTCCTCGCCTTCGTGGAGACGTACTCGCTGCTGCTGGTGGGCGGGTTGCTGCTGGGCCTGACCGGTGCGACGTTCGCGATCGGCGTCCCGTTCGTCAACGCCTGGTTCCCTCCGGAGCGGCGTGGCCTGGCGCTGGGCGTCTTCGGCATGGGCAACATCGGCACCGCCATCTCCGGGTTCGCCACCCCGTGGCTGGCCGACGAGTTCGGCCGGCGCGCCCCCTTCTACGTGGTCGCGGCGGCGCTCGCGGTGACGGGCGTGGTCTTCCTGCTGGCAGGGCGGGACGCCCCCGGCGTGAAGCCGGCCGCGGAGCCGTTCCTCAAGAGGTTCACCGCCGCCGCCCGGATGCGGGTCACGGTGGAGCTGGCCGGGATGTACGCGCTCACCTTCGGTGGTTTCGTCGCGTTCGGTGTCTACCTGCCGCTGTATCTGCAGAGCGTGTACGGGCTGACGGTGGCGGACGCGGCGGCCCGCGCGGCGGGGTTCGTGGTGCTGGCCACGCTCGCCCGCCCGGTGGGCGGCTGGCTGTCGGACCGGGTCGGCGGCGAGTCCGTGCTGGCGTACGTGCTGGCGGTGGTGTTCGCGTGCGCGATCGTGGTCTCGTTCGCACCCGGGATGCCGGTCGCCACGGTCGGCTTCCTGGCGATGGCGGCGGCGCTCGGGCTGGGCAACGGCGCGGTGTTCGCCATCCTGGGCCGGGCCGTCCCGGTCGCGATGGTCGGCAGCGCCACCGGTGTGGTGGGCGCGGCCGGCGGCCTCGGCGGGTTCCTGCCGCCGATCGTGATGGGGCTGATCTTTCAGGCGACGGGCTCGTACTCGATCGGGTTGATGCTGCTGGCCGCCATGGCTTTCGGCGCCTTCGTCTACTGCTGGTTCATCCTGCGCCCCCGCGCGCACCCCTAACAGAAAGAGAGCCACATGTCGGGCATGGACGGGCCTCTCACCGATGCCCTGCTCCGGCTGGGACGTTATCTGCACCCCGGCACGATGTCCCCTGACCTGCGAACACTGCACCAGATCGGCGGCCGTCAGGCCGACGCGTTCTACCGTGACCGGTGGAGTCACGACAAGGTCGTGCGGTCGACGCACGGCGTGAACTGCACCGGTTCCTGCTCGTGGAAGGTGTACGTCAAGGACGGCGTGATCACCTGGGAGGCGCAGCAGACCGACTACCCGAGCGTGGGCGGGGACCGGCCGGAGTACGAGCCGCGCGGCTGCCCGCGCGGGGCCGCCTTCTCCTGGTACACCTACTCGCCGACCCGGGTGCGTTTCCCGTACGCGCGCGGCGTGCTGGTGTCGATGTACCGGGAGGCGAAGGCGCGGCTGGGCGACCCGGTCGCGGCCTGGGCGGAGATCACCACCGATCCGGGCAAGCGCCACCGCTACCAGTCGGCGCGCGGCAAGGGCGGGCTGGTGCGGGTCTCCTGGGACGAGGCGACCGAGATGATCGCGGCCGCGCACGTGCACACGATCAAGACGTACGGGCCGGACCGGGTGGCCGGGTTCTCCCCGATCCCGGCCATGTCGATGGCCTCGCACGCGGTCGGTTCCCGGTTCGTCTCGCTGATCGGCGGGGCGATGCTGTCGTTCTACGACTGGTACGCCGACCTGCCGGTGGCCTCGCCGCAGGTGTTCGGCGACCAGACGGACGTGCCGGAGTCGGCCGACTGGTGGGACGCGTCGTACCTGATGCTGTGGGGCTCGAACGTGCCCGTCACCCGGACCCCGGACGCGCACTACATGACCGAGGCGCGCTACCGCGGGCAGAAGGTCGTGGTGATGTCGCCGGACTTCAGCGACGCCGCGAAGTTCGCCGACGAGTGGCTGGCCCCGCATCCGGGCACCGACGGGGCGCTGGCGATGGCGATGGGGCACGTGATCCTCAAGGAGTTCTTCGTCGACTCCGCCACTCCGTACTTCGCCGACTACGTGCGCCGCTACACGGATCTGCCGTTCCTGGTGCGGCTGCGCGAGCGCGAGCCCGGCCAGTACGTGCCGGACAAGTTCCTCACGGCCGCCGATCTCGGGCAGGAAGGTAAGGAGGCGGCGTTCAGCACGGCGGTGTGGGACGCGGACGCGGGTGAGGTCGCCGTCCCGAACGGCTCGCTCGGGTTCCGCTTCTCCGAGCAGGGCCAGGGCCGGTGGAACCTGGACCTGGGCGAGGTGTCGCCGGCGCTGACGATGCTCGACACGGGCGAGTCGGTCCCGGTGGGCCTGCCCCGTTTCGACGGGGCCGAGAGCGGCGTGCTGGAGCGCGGCGTGCCGGTGCGGCGCGTCGGCGACCACCTGGTGACCACGGTGTTCGACCTGCTGCTGGCCCAGTACGGGGTGCGCCGCGGCGGGCTGCCGGGCCGCTGGCCCCAGGGGTACGACGACGCGGGCGAGCCGTACACGCCGGCCTGGCAGGAGGCGATCACGTCGGTGCCGGCGGCGAAGGCGACGCGGATCGCCCGCGAGTTCGCCCGCAACGCCGAGGAGTCCGGCGGCCGGTCGATGATCATCATGGGGGCCGGGGCGAACCACTGGTTCCATTCCGACACGATCTACCGGGCGTTCCTGGCGCTGGTGACGCTCACCGGCTGCCAGGGCGTCAACGGCGGCGGCTGGGCCCACTACGTCGGCCAGGAGAAGTGCCGGCCGGTCACCGGGTGGGCGCATCTGGCCTCGGGCGGCGACTGGTCGAGGCCGCCGCGCCAGATGATCGGCACCGCGTACTGGTACCTGCACACCGACCAGTGGCGTTACGACACCTACAAGGCGGACGTGGTGTCCTCGCCGCTGGGCGACGGCGTGTTCGCCGGCAAGACCACGGCGGACCTGCTGTCGCAGTCGGCGCGGCTGGGCTGGATGCCGTCGTACCCGACGTTCGGCCGCAACCCGCTCGACCTGGCGGACGAGGCGCGGGCCGCGGGGCAGGAGCCGGGCCCGTACATCGCGGAGAAGGTGGCCTCCGGTGAGCTGGGGTTCGCCTGCGAGGACCCGGACGCGCCGGAGAACTGGCCGCGGGTGCTGACCGTGTGGCGGGCCAACCTGCTGGGCTCCTCGGCGAAGGGCGACGAGTACTTCCTGCGCCACCTGCTCGGCACCGACGCCTCGCTGCGCGCGCGGGAGGCGGGGCCCGGCCAGCGGCCCGAGGGCGTCGCCTGGCGGGAGGAGGCGCCGCGGGGCAAGCTCGACCTGCTGCTGTCGCTCGACTTCCGGATGACCTCCACCACGCTGTTCTCCGACATCGTGCTGCCGGCCGCGACCTGGTACGAGAAGCACGACCTGTCCTCGACGGACATGCATCCGTTCGTGCACTCGTTCAACCCGGCGATCGACCCGCCGTGGCAGACCCGCAGCGACTTCACCGCCTTCCACACGATCGCCCGCGCCTTCAGCACGCTGGCCGCCGAGCACCTGGGCACGCGGACCGACCTGGTGGCGATGCCGCTGATTCACGACACCCCCGACGAACTGGCCACCCCGCACGGGCGGGTGCGCGACTGGCGGCGGACCGGCGAGACGCCGACGCCGGGCCTGGACTTCCCGAAGATCGTCGAAGTGGAGCGGGACTACGCGGCCATCGCCGCGAAGATGGCCTCCCTCGGCCCGCTCGCCGAGCGGCTGGGCGCCACCACCAAGGGCATCACCTACGACCTGAGCGGCGAGATCGACCGGCTGCGGCGGATCAACGGGTCCACCGCGGACGGCCGGCCGTCGCTGGCGCGGGACGTGGACCTGTGCGAGGCCATCCTGGCCTTGTCGGGCACCACCAACGGGCGGCTGGCCGCGCAGGGGTTCGCCACGCTGTCGCGGCGCACCGGCACCTCCTTCGACGGGCTGGCCGAGGAGCACCGGCACATCACGTTCGCCGACACGCAGGCGCGCCCCGTCCCGGTGATCACCTCGCCGGAGTGGTCGGGCAGCGAGAGCGGCGGCCGCCGCTACTCGGCGTTCACGATCAACGTCGAGCATCGCAAGCCCTGGCACACCCTCACCGGGCGGCAGCACTTCTACCTGGACCACGACTGGATGCAGGAGGCGGGTGAGGCGCTGCCGGTCTACCGGCCGCCGCTGAACATGACGGCCATGTTCGGCGAGCCCGGGATCGGCGACTCGACGGCGGAGGGGATCACGGTGCGGTATCTGACGCCGCACTCCAAGTGGTCCATCCACTCCGAGTATCAGGACAACCTGCTCATGCTGACGCTGTCGCGCGGCGGGCCGAACATCTGGATGAGCCCCGCCGACGCGGCCAAGGCCGGCATCGCGGACAACGACTGGATCGAGGCGGTCAACCGCAACGGCGTGGTCGTGGCGCGCGCCGTCGTCTCCCACCGGATGCCCGAGGGGACCGTGTACATGTACCACGCGCAGGAGCGGGTGGTGGACGTGCCCAAGAGCGAGACGTCCGGCCGGCGCGGCGGCATCCACAACTCGCTCACCCGGCTGCTGGTCAAACCCACCCACCTCATCGGCGGCTACGCCCAGCTGTCGTTCGCGTTCAACTACCTCGGCCCCACCGGCAACCAGCGCGACGAGGTGACCGTGATCCGGCGGCGCTCCCAGGAGGTGGACTACTGATGAAGGTCATGGGCCAGCTGGCCATGGTGATGAACCTGGACAAGTGCATCGGCTGCCATACCTGTTCGGTCACGTGCAAGCAGGCGTGGACGAACCGGGCCGGCACCGAGTACGTCTGGTTCAACAACGTCGAGACCCGGCCCGGACAGGGCTACCCCCGCACCTACCAGGACCAGAAGAAATGGCAGGGCGGGTGGGAGCTGAACTCCCGCGGCCGGCTCAAGCTGAAGGCCGGCGGGCGGCTGCGCAAGCTGCTGACGATCTTCGCGAACCCGCTGATGCCGTCCATCCAGGACTACTACGAGCCCTGGACGTACGACTACGACCGGCTGTTCTCCGCCCCCGCGACGGAGGACACTCCGGTCGCCCGTCCCAGGTCGCTCATCTCCGGCGAGCCCACCAAGATCACGTGGTCCGCGAACTGGGACGACGACCTGGGCGGCGGCCCCGAGCTGACCAAGGCCGACCCGGTGCTGCGCAAGGTGTCGGACCAGGTCAAGCTGGAGTTCGAGCGGGCGTTCATGTTCTACCTGCCGCGCATCTGCGAGCACTGCCTGAACCCCTCCTGCGTGGCCTCGTGCCCGTCGGGCGCGATGTACAAGCGCTCCGAGGACGGGATCGTCCTGGTCGACCAGGACCGCTGCCGCGGCTGGCGGATGTGCGTGACCGGCTGCCCGTACAAGAAGGTGTACTTCAACCACCGCACCGGCAAGGCGGAGAAGTGCACGTTCTGCTTCCCCCGGGTCGAGGTCGGCATCCCGACCGTCTGCTCCGAGACGTGCGTGGGGCGGCTGCGTTACATCGGGCTCATCCTGTACGACGCCGACCGGGTCGCCGAGGCGGCTCGGACGCCGGACGAGAAGGATCTGTACGAGGCGCAGAAGAGCGTGCTGCTCGACCCGAACGACCCGGAGGTGATCGCCGGCGCCCGCGCCTCGGGCATCCCGGAGGACTGGCTGGAGGCGGCCCGGCGCTCGCCCATCCACCAGCTCATCTTCGAGTACGGGGTCGCGCTGCCGCTGCATCCCGAGTACCGCACGATGCCGATGGTCTGGTATATCCCGCCGCTGTCGCCGGTCGTCGACGTGCTGTCCGAGACGGGGCACGACGGCGAGGAGGCCGGCAACCTGTTCGGCGCGATCGAGTCGCTGCGCATCCCCATCGGCTACCTGGCCGAGCTGTTCACCGCGGGCGATCCCGCGCCGGTCAGGCTGGTGCTGCGCCGCCTGGCGGCGATGCGCTCGTACATGCGCCGGCTCAACCTCGGCCAGGAGCCCGACGAGAGCATCGCCGAGGCGGTCGGCATGACCGGCGCCCAGATCGAGTCCATGCACCGGCTGCTGGCCCTGGCCCCCTACGGCGAGCGGTACGTCATCCCCAAGGCGCACGCCGAGCAGGCCGCCGACCTGGAGGAGCTCGCCACCGGGTGCAGCCTCGACTACGAGGGCGGCCCCGGCATGGGCGGGCCGTTCGGCGAGGCGTCCGGCACGCCCGCGCCGATCGCGGTCGAGAACTTCCACGCGCTGCGCGAGCGGCAGAGCGGGGACGAGCTGGAGCGGAGCGAGGACCTGCGCGGCCGGGTCAATCTCCTGAACTGGGACGGCAAGGGCACCCCCGAGGGCCTGTTCCCCCGGCGCGACAAGGAGGGCCAGTGATGGACCGCGCCGTCCACCTCACCGCGTCGGTGCTGCTCAGCTACCCCGACGAGCGGCTGGCCGAGGCGCTGCCGCTGCTGACGGAAACGGTCGGGACGCTGCCCGCGGGCGAGCCGGCGCGGCGGCTGCGCGCCTTCCTCGACCACGCCGCCGCCACACCGCAGCAGGACCTGGCCGAGCACTACGTGGCCACCTTCGACCTGAAGCGCCGCTGCTGCCCGTATCTGACCTACTACACCTACGGCGACACCAGGAAGCGCGGGATGGCGCTGCTGCGGTTCAAGCACGCCTTCCGCGAGGCCGGGTTCGAGCCCGCCGAGGGGGAGCTGCCCGACCATCTGGCGGTGGTGTGCGAGCTGTCCGCGCGCGGCGGCACCGCCCAGGCCTCCCGGCTGCTGCGCGAGCACCGGCCGGGCCTGGACCTGCTGTTGCGGGCGCTGGAGTCGGAGCGTTCCCCGTACGCGCACGTGGTCGCCGCGGTGCTGGCCACGCTGCCGCCCGCCACCGCCCGCGAGCGCGCCGCCGCCGCCAAGCTGGCCGCCGAGGGGCCGCCGGCCGAGGAGGTCGGCCTGCCGCCCTACCCGGTGAACGGGTCCGGTCCCGAGGCGGGGCCGACACCGTCGTTCCCGACCGATGGAGGATCCCGATGAACGCGCTCGACCTGCTGCTGTGGGTCGTGGCCCCGTACGTGGCGCTGACCGTCTTCGTGCTCGGCCACGTCTGGCGCTACCGCTACGACAAGTTCGGCTGGACCACGCGCTCCTCACAGCTGTACGAGTCGCGGCTGCTGCGCATCGGCAGCCCGATGTTCCACTTCGGCATCCTGGTCGTCATCCTCGGGCACGTGGGCGGGCTGGTGATCCCCAAGTCGTGGACCGAGGCGGTGGGCGTCACCGAGAGCATGTACCACGTGGTCGCGGTCGTGCTCGGCACCATCGCGGGCGTGTGCACGCTCGCCGGCCTGGCCATCCTCATCTACCGGCGGCGCACCGTCGGGCCCGTGTTCACCGCGACGACCCGCAACGACAAGCTCATGTACGCCGTCCTGGCCCTGGTGATCGTGCTCGGGCTGGCCGCCACCGTGGCCGCGAACGTGCTGGGCGGCGGCTACGACTACCGGGTCACGGTCTCGCCGTGGTTCCGCTCGGTCTTCGCCCTCCAGCCGCGGGCGGAGCTGATGGCCGGGGCGCCGCCGCTGTTCCAGCTGCACGCCTTCAGCGCGCTGGTGCTCTTCGCCATCTGGCCGTTCACCCGGCTGGTGCACATGCTCACCGCGCCCATCGGCTACCTGACCCGCCCGTACATCGTCTACCGCAGCCGCGAACCGGTCACCCGCACCCCCGGCTGGACGCCCACCACCAGAAGGTGAACGCAGCACAAATTCGGGACTAAAGGCCATCCGATCGGGGTCCTCCTCCCCGGGCACCGCCGCCCCCGATCGGAAAAACTGGAGGTGAGAACGGCAGAACGGGTGAAGGAGGCGTCGTGATGGCTCGGCAGATCGTGGTGGGCATCGACGGATCGGCACCGGCGACCGCGGCGGTGGAATGGGCCGCCGCCGACGCCCGGCGCAGAGGGGTGAACCTGCGCATCGTCCACATCTGCGAGCAGTGGCGGCACGGCCATGGCGAGTCCGAATACTGCGCGGGCACCCTGGAGGCCGCCGCGGACCGGGCCCGCGCCCTCGCGGGCGGCGTCGAGGTGACGACCGAGCTGCTCACCGGGGAGGTCGCCCCGGCGCTCATCGCCGAGTCGGCCTCCGCCGACAGCGTCGTCATCGGCAGCCGGGGGCTCGGCGGGTTCCAGGGCCTGGTCATGGGCTCGGTCAGCATCGCCGTCGCCGGTCACGCCGCCGGGCCCGTGGTCGTCGTCCGCGGCACCTCCCCGATCACGCACGGGCGGATCGTCGTCGGCTACGACGGCTCCGAGCACGCGGAGGCCGCCATGGAGTACGCCATCGAGCAGGCCCGCCGCCGCGACGCCGAACTGTACGTCGCCTACGGCTGGACCATGCCGGCGTACTCCCCGTACGCGGTCGCCTACAACTCGCTCATCGAGGACGTCATGCAGGAGGAGGCCCGCGCGGCGCGCGAGCGCGTCGTTCCGTGGCGGGAGAAGAACCTCGACGTGCGGATCACCGACGGGCACGCCTGCGAGCACCCCGTCTCGCTGCTGATCGAGGCCTCCAAGCAGGCGGACCTGGTCGTCGTCGGCTCGCGCGGGCGCGGCGGGCTGGCCGCGGCCGTCCTCGGCTCCGTCAGCCACGGCGTGCTGCACCACGTCATCTGCCCCGTCGCCGTCGTCCGTCCCCGAACGGAGGAGACATCATGACCGCTCCGACCGCCATCCGTGCCACCACTACCGCCCCGCGTGCCGTGCCGAAGGAAGGCGCGCGTCCCGCCGGCGAGCCTGCCGCGCAGGCGAGGCCGGTCGCGGAGCTGACCGCCGAACAGGTGATGAGCCGCGTGCTGGTCGCCGTCGAGCCGGGGGAGTCGCCTCTCATGGCGTGGGAGCTGATGCGCCGCGCCGGCGTCCGCCACCTGCCGGTCGTCGAGGGGCGGCACGTGCTCGGCGTCCTGACCCGCGAGGAACTCGCGGCGACCTGGTCCTGCGGGCCTCAGGAGCAGTCCGGCCGCCAGGTCGGCTCGCTGCTGACCGGCCGCCGCCGGCCGCGGGTCGAACCCGGGGACCCGCTGCACCGGGTCGCCGCCGTCATGCTGGACGCCGGGTGCGACGCGGTGCCCGTGGTCCACGCCGGCGGGATCGTCGGGCTGATCACCGCCGGTGACGTGCTCGCCGCCGTCGCCGGGCGCGTCAAGCCGTCCGGCGAGCCGGGCGAGCTCGTCACCGGCATGTTCCACCTCGAACCCATCCTTCCCTGATCAGGAGGCGCGGCATGCGCGCGCTCGTCGTCTACGAGTCGATGTACGGAAACACCCGGCGGATCGCCGAGGCCGTCGCGGAAGGACTGGCCGGGCGGATGCGGGCCGACGTGGTCGAGGTCGGCTCCGCGCCCGCCGCCGTCGGCGAGGACGTGACTCTCCTCGTGGTCGGCGGGCCCACACACGCCTTCGCCATGAGCCGCGCCACCACCCGCCAGTCCGCCGCCCAGGACGCCCCGGACGGGCTGGTGTCCCGGGGCGACGGCATCCGCGAATGGCTGTCCGGCCTGCGTACCGGCTCCGCCCGGCTGGCCGCGGCCGCCTTCGACACCCGCGTCGCCAAGCCCCGCCTGCCGGGGTCGGCCGCCCGCGGCGCCGCCAGACGGCTGCGCCGCCTCGGCGTCAGGAGCGCCGCGCCCGCCCACAGCTTCTACGTCATCGGGACGAAGGGGCCTCTCGTGGACGGCGAGCTGGACCGGGCCCGCGAGTGGGGCGAAACCCTCGCGGCCTCCTTCCCCGTCCCGGCCTCCTGAGGTCCCGGGGGCATCCTGCCCGTGTACGCGACAGGCGGTTGGATAGGTTGGGGCCGTGTCGCAGATCGATCACTCCGTCTCCACGTGGCAGCAGCCCTGCCCCGGCCCGGCGTCCCCCGAACGAGCCGCCCTGGTCGGCGAGATCGCCCGGCGGGTGCTGGCCCTGGGCGACGGCCGTCTCCTGGTGGGGATCGACGGCCTGACCGCCTCGGGCAAGACCAGTTTCGGCCACGAGCTGGCCGCCTCCGTCGCCGCCGCCGGACGCCCGGCGCTGCGCGCCACGCTGGACGACTTCAAGCAGCCGTGGAAGGACCGCCACCTCTACGACAGGGAGTCCGGCGAGGGCTACTACCGCAACGCCTACGACTACGAGTCCGCCAGACGCCTGCTGCTGGACCCGTGCCGCTCCCCGCGGGCCGAAGCCTGCGCCCTGTGCTCGATCGACCCCCTCACCCAGGTGGACCACTCGGCGGTCGTCACGCCGCTCTCCCCGGACAGCGTGCTCATCGTGGACGGCGTGTTCGCCTTCCGCCCGGAGATCGACGCGTACTGGGACTACCGCGTCTGGATGCACATCGATGAGGAGCTGTCGGTCGCCCGCGGCGCCGCCCGCGACCAGGACTGGGCAGGCTCCGGCGCCGAGGCGATCCACCGTGACCGTTACCTGGTCGCCCAGCGCGTCTACCAGCGCGAGGCGGACCCGATCGCCCGCGCCGACGTCGTGATCGACAACACCGACTTCGCTCACCCGCTGACCAAAGACCCATGAAGTCGGGAGGAACGGCCCTGCCGGCACCACCGTGGGGTCGCCGACCATGGAGGCATGGAACAGATCGTGGTGGGCGTTGACGGCAGGGGCGGCGGCGACGCGGCCCTGATGTGGGCCGCGGGCGAGGCCCGGCGAGCGGGGGCGCGGCTGGTCGTCGTGCACACCTGGGAACCACGAGCCCGCGCGTTCGCCCCCTACGCGCGCCCCACGGGCGGGCACGGCACCGGCGAACACGCGGAAGCGGTCCTGGAGCGGGCCGTCCTGCGGGCGCGTGCCGCCTATCCGGACGTGGCCGTGACCGGGCGGACCATCAGGGGCCGCCCGGAGGTGGTCCTGCGCCACGAGGCCCGGGCGGCGGCCCTCCTGGTGCTCGGCTCGGCCGCGCACCACGCGGGCGACGGCCGGCTGGGCGCGGTACTGCTCGCCTGCCTACGCTGGCCGCCCTGCCCCGTGGCCGTCATCGGCACCCCGCAACCGACGACCCCACAGCCCACCGCGCGTCAGCCGGTGGCGGCGGGCGCGGCGGCCCCCTGCTGAACCCGGCACGACAGCGCCGCTCGCACAGGCGTACGCGCAGGACGAACCGGTCAACCTCCAGCGGTCGCGTGCCGCTCAGGCTGTTCGTCGTCGGCCTCGTACGTTCCCCGCACTGGGTGAAACGTTTGCCCGGTTGAAGGTCGAAGGTCCTGGCGGCGGGGTGACGTGCGGCCCTGCCCGGGTAGCTGCCGTCGGGTGAGCATGGAAGCGGACACCCCGGCGGGAAGCGGGCGGGAGGAGTCACGGGTGCTCACCCGCGCTCCCGTACTCGAGGAGGCTGGACATGGGCAGACACGTCGTCGCGGGCGTGGACGGATCCGACAGCGCTGCCCTGGCGCTGGACTGGGCGGCGGCGGACGCCGGGCGGCGCGGGCTGGCGCTGCGCGTGGTGTACGTGCGCGAGCCGTGGGCCGGCGAGTGGGTGACGTCCGAGGGGTACGATTCGCTGACCGTGCAGGTCGAGCGGCTGCTGGAACGCTCGGCGGCGCGCGCCCGCGAGCGGGCGCGCGACCTGGAGGTGAGCACCGCGATGGTGACCGGCGCGGTCGTGGAGCGGCTGCGGACCGAGACCGAGACCGCCGACACCGTGGTCATCGGCAGCCGCGGACTCGGCGGGTTCGCCGGGCTGGTGCTCGGCTCGACGGGGCTCGGCCTGGCCAACCAGGCGCACGGTCCCGTCGTCGTCGTCAGAGGTCACTACCGCGTCTCCCATGACGAGGTGGTGGTCGGCTACGACGGTTCCGTGGACGCCGAGTGCGCCGTCGAGTACGCGATGGAACAGGCCCAGGCGCGCGGGGCGAGGCTGCGCGTCCTCCACGCCAAGCACCAGCCGGTCTCCTACCCGCACCCGGCCGGGTTCGGGCCGGTGCCGCCGCCCGGCATCGAGGACGAGATCCCGCAGCGGCTGCGGCCCTGGCTGGACAAGTACCCGAGAGTGCGGTCCGTGCAGACCGTGGTCTCCAAACACCCGGTGCCCGCGCTGGCCGCCGCGTCCCGTACGGCCGACCTGGTCGTGGTGGGCACGCGCGGGATGAGCGGGTTCACCTCCACGATGCTCGGCTCCGTCAGCCACGGGGTGCTGCACCACGCCCACTGCCCCGTCGCGGTGGTACGTCCCCGCGAAGCCCGGTCATGACCGTCATCGTCTCGCCGCCGCACCTGAGCGCCCAGGCCAGGCGAGACTGGGACACCCTGCAGGCCGTGACCGCCGGGGCGCCGCGGTTCGACCCGGAGCAGGCGGACCCGCTGCCCGACGCGGCACGGCGCTGGGTGCTGCACGCCATCGCCCCCGGCACCCCGCTGCTGCGCTCGGTCGTGCTGCGCTCGCGCGGCGAGATCAAGCTCGGCACCTGGCGGCGCTTCCACGCCACCCAGGCGCTGGAGCCGATGGAGGGCTTCGTCTGGGCTGCCACCGCGTGGGTGGGGCTGCTACCGGTGCACGGCTTCGACCGCTACCACGGCGGCGTGGGGGAGATGCGCTGGCGGATGCTGGACGCGCTGCCCGTGATGTCCGGCTCCGACCACGACATCAGCCGCAGCGCCGCGGGGCGGCTGGCGAGCGAGTTCGTGCTGGTCCCCGCCGCCGCGCTGGACCCGCGCGTCCGCTGGAAGCACGTCGACAGGTACGAGGCCGTCGCGAGCATGCCGGTCGGCGACGAGGACTTCGACGTCAGGCTGGCCGTGGACGACGACGGCCGGTTGGCCGGCGTCACCGTCTCGCGCTGGGGCGACCCGGACGGCGGCGGCTACCGCCGGCACCCGTTCGGGGTGGAATGCGGGCGGGAGGCCACCTTCGACGGGTTCACCATCCCGGTGTGGCTGCGCGGCGGCTGGTGGCCGGGCACCGAGCGGCGGGCCGAAGGCGAGTTCATCCGCTTCACCGTCGAGGACGCCGTCTACCGTTAGCCGCCCCCGGCCGCCCGGCCGGCGGCTCGGGCAGCCTCGCGGGTCTCCCGCAGGTAGCGGCGCAGGACGTCCTTGTCGTTCACAGGCCGTGGATCCGGCGGCCGGTGATCTGCTGCGGGATGATGCGGATGTAGAGCAGGCGCTCGCCGCCCGCCCACGGGGTCACGTCCGCGCCGATCACCTCGGCCACCTCCTCCTCGGGGACATGGTGGAACGGCCCCTGGACCAGCACACTCCAGCCCTCGCGCTGCGCCTCGTCGATCTGGTCGATCTCGAAGCCGACGACGATCTCCACGCCTTCCATGCCGGTGCGCAGGTCGCGGTCCATCGCCCCGCCGTAGGAGGTGCGGAAGATGATCGCGCCCTGGTGGAGCTTGTAGTTGACGGGCAGGACCGTCGGGCCGTGGGAGCCGTTGAACGCCACCCGGCCGATGCCGCCCGGCGCGATCAGCCGCAGGCACTCCTCGCGGTCCAGCTTCTCCAGCGAGGGGGACGCCGCCGCCGGGCCACGGCCGGGAGGCCGCTCCCGGCCGCCGCCCAGCAGGTCGTCGGCCGTGGTGCCGAGGGCCTCAGCCAGCCGATGGATGGTCTCGGACGTCGGGCTTGCCGGGGTCTCCTCCAGATACTCCAGGTAGCCGGCGGACACCTTCGCCCGCTCGGCGACCTGTTCGCGAGTCAGCCCGAGGCGCTCGCGGTGATGCGCGATGCGGCGTCCGAGGTCGCCGGTGCCTGCCATGATCGTTCCCCCTTGGTCGAAGGTGAAGGTGCGGCCGGTGCCGCGGCCGGCCGTCTCGCCGTTGACCCGCACCATGCCGTCGCGGGCCTCGATCTCGAACCGTGTGCCGCGCACCAGGATGGGCAGGGACAACGTGCCGAGCCGGTCGGGCAGGAGCGGGTCGAGACGCAGCCCGTCGTCACGCACCTCCAGCCCCAGATAGCACCGCTGCAACAGATCGAGCGTACCGGCCATCGCGCCGAGGTGGATGCCCTCCTCGGTCGTGCCGCCCTGCACGTCCTTGATGTCGCTCATCAGCGCCTCGACGAGCAGGTTCCACGACGTGGCCCGGTCGGTCGAGGCCAGCACCCACGCGTGCACCAGCGCGCTGAGCGTGGAGCCGTGGCTGGTCCGCTCCAGGTAGTAGGCGACCGTGCGCCGGATCAGGCCGGGATCGGCCGGATAGCCGAGCCGGTCCAGGATGCCGAGCAGCTCGTCACCGCTCAGCAGGTAGAACAGCATCAGCGTGTCGGCCTGCTTGGCCGCCTTGTAGCGGTTGACGTCGTCGCCCTCGGCCTCCAGCGCCCGGTCCAGGCGGCGCACCCCGCGGTGGCGTTCCCAGTCGAGCTCGGGCAGGTCGGCGTAGCCGGTGAACTGGCTGATCACCCCGTCGTGGAAGTCGACCCGCATGCGGCGGGTGATGTCGGCCCAGCGGGCCGGCTCCCGGGAGCCCACGGCCGGCACCGAGGGGGCGATCTCCAGCGCCCGCAGGAGCAGCCACACCGTCATGACGTTGGTGTAGGCGTTGTTGTCCAGCCCGGGGGAGCCGGCGTCCGGATAGCCCGTCTGGTACTCGTCGGGGCCCATCACGCCGCGGATCTCGTACCGGCCGGAGGCGGGGTCGAGCACGGCGAGCGAGGCGAAGAACCGGGCGATCTCGATGAACAGCTCGGCGCACCAGTCCGGCATCGAGCCGGTGACCAGGTGGTACTGCCACACGTTGTAGGCGATGGCCAGGCCGACGTGCCGCTGCAGATGGGAGGCGTCGGGCAGCCAGCGGCCCGACTCGGGGTTGAGGTGCAGCGTCTGGGTCTCCTCGCGCCCGTCGCTGCCGCTCTGCCAGGGGAACATGGCGCCGTCGTACCCCTCGGCGCGGGCGGCCGCGCGCGCCTCGTCCAGCCGCCGCCACCGGTAGCGCAGCGCGCCGCGGGAGACGTCGGGGAAGCGCAGGTTGAGCCACGGCAGGACGAACAGCTCGTCCCAGAAGACGTGCCCCCGGTACGCCTCGCCGTGCAGGCCGCGCGCGGGCACCCCGGCGTCGAGGTCGGCGGTGTGCGGCGACATCGTCTGCAGCACGTGGAACACGTGCAGGTGGATGGCCTGGGCGATCTCCGGCTCGGTGACGTCCATGCGGGCGCGGTCCCACAGGCGGTCCCAGGCGGTGGTGTGGCGGGCCAGCAGCTCGTCGAAGCGGGGCGCCAGCCGGGCCCGCCGGACCGCGGCCGAGCGGGGGTCGTGGATGGCGGGGTCGCGCGAGGTCAGCAGCGCCACCACCTTCGTCACGGCGGCCGTCTCGCCCTCGACCAGGTCGAGCACGTGGCAGGAGGTCACCCGGGCCGGCTCCGCGGTGAGCTCCTGCTTCGCGGGCGCGTCCACCCGGGCGGCCAGCGCGACCGTGACGCCCGAACCGCGGGTGGTGACGGTCAGCCAGCCCAGGTCGTCCTCGACGCCGGTCGCGTGCCCGGTCAGGTGGTCGCCGCGCAGGTCGCGATAGCGGGCCACGCCGTCGTTGCGGACGTCGCCGTCGACGGCGGACAGGACACGCAGCGGGCCCGACCAGTTCTCCGCCGTGAACGTGGTCTCCAGCGCCGCGAGCGCGCTGTCGGCCATCGACACGACGCGCCGCTGCCGCACCCGGGTGATCCGGCCCTGCGGGTCGCGCCAGCGCAGGTCGCGCGTCAGGACACCGGCATGCATGTCGAGCGCGTGGTGGTACTCCAGCAGGTCGGAGTCCTCCGGGTGGAAGTAGTCGCAGCCCGGGGTGGCGAACGTCAGCGGCAGCCAGTCGGGCAGGTTGACCAGGTCCTCGTTGGTCACGGTCTTCCCGGCGACGGGGGAGGTGAGCCGGTTGTAGACGCCGGCCGCGTACGTGCCGGGCGTGCGGCGCAGGCCGTCGGGGGTGGCGCCGCGGGTGGCGAACCGCCCGTTGCCGAGCGTGCACAGCGCCTCGCGCAGTCTTTCACCGTCCGGGTCGAAGCCCTCGTAGGCCAGGATCCACGGCGTCATCGGCGGCCCACCGGCACGCGCCCGGCCACGGTCACCTCGGCCAGGTCGTGCACGACGACGTCCGCGCCCGCCCGGATCATCGCCTCCGCCTGCGCCTTGGCCCGGTCGACGGCCACCACCAGCTCGAAGCCGCCCCTGCGGCCGGCCTCCACGCCCGGCAGCGCGTCCTCCACGATCGCCACCTCGGCGGCGGGCAGCCCGAGCCGGTGCGCGGCCTCCCGGAACAGCGCCGGGTCCGGCTTGCCGGGAAAGCCCAGCCGGGCCGCGTCGTTGCCGTCGACCAGCACGTCGAACAGGTGGAGCAGGCCCGAGGACGAGATGACCGCCCGGCAGTGCCGGCTCGCCGAGACCACCGCCGTGCGGCAGCCCCGGTTGCGCAGCTCGTGCAGCAGCGCCACGGTGGACGGGAAGGCGGCCACGCCGTGCTCGGCGATCTGCCGTACGAACAGCTCGTCCTTGGCCATGCCCAGCCCGTGCACGGTCGGGGCGCCCGGCTCGTCCTCAGGGCCACCCTCCGGAAGCGTGATGCCGCGCGAGGCCAGGAAGGTGCGCACGCCGTCCAGGCGTGGTCGCCCGTCGACGTAGCGCAGGTAGTCGTCGCGGATGTCGAACGGCGCGGAACGGCCGCGGAGGAAGCGGTCGAAGACGTGCTTCCACGCGGCGGCGTGCACTCTCGCGGTGTCGGTGACCACGCCGTCGGTGTCGAAGACCACGGCGCGCAGCGTGTTGAGATCGATCGCGGCCATGGCAAGACGCTACCCCCGAGCAGGCAGGACATCCATGGCCGTTCGCCTCGCCCTGATGTGACCTCCGGCCCTGCCGGGGAGGCCCCGGCACGCGGTGTCATGAAAGGGACACGAGGAGGCACATCATGATCGTTGTAGGTGTCGACGGCTCCGTGACCTCGCGGGCCGCTGTGGAGTGGGCGGCCGGCGACGCGTTCCGGATGCGCGAGCCGCTCCGGGTCGTGTACGCCGTCGACCGCGCCCCGTACCAGATCACCAGGTTCCCCGCCGGCGTCGCGCCCGACACGCTGCAGAAGGCCGGGCAGAAGGCGCTGGCCGAGGCGGTGGCGCTGGTGCACGAGCGCCAGCCGACCGTCGAGGTGACCGCCGAGACCGTCGAGGGGTCGCCCGCCGGGGTGCTGCGCGGACTCGACGGGTCGGCGGTCGAGATCGTCGTCGGCAGCCGCGGGCTGGGCGGCCTGTCCGGCGCGCTGCTCGGCTCCGTCAGCACGCACGTCGCCGGGCACGCGCACCGGCCCGTGGTGGTCGTGCGCGGCGAGCGGTTCGCGCCGCGCGGGGAGGTCGTGGTCGGGGTGGACGACTCGCACGAGTGCGAAGCGGCGCTCGGTTACGCCTTCGAGCAGGCCAGGCTCCGGGGCGCCCGGCTGCGCGCTTTGCACGCCTGGCAGCTCCCGGTGCACGCCTTCGCGCCCGAGGTCTCGTACGACCTGGACGAGATCGGCGAGGCCAGGCGGCAGGCCGTCAGCGACCGGCTGGCGGCGTTCAGGGAGAAGTACCCGCAGGTGGACGTCGTCGAGGACGTGCGGTCAGGGCGGCCGGTCGAGGAGCTCGCCGACGCCTCCGCCGGCGCGGACCTGGTCGTCGTCGGCTCGCACGGCCGCGGCGCGGTGGCCTCGGCGCTGCTCGGCTCCGTCAGCCGGGGCGTGCTGCACCAGGCCCGCTGCCCCGTCGCGGTGGTCCGGTCCTAGGTCCCGGCGGGATGGGACCTTCGCCGCTGCCGGTGGCCGGCCCCATGACCGATCGTGGAAGTGGAAGGAGAGGCATCATGACCATTCACGTCAGGGACGTCATGGGGCGGGTCGCCATCGCGGTGCTCGAGGACGCGTCCTTCAGCGACATCATCGGCGCCATGAAACGCTACGCCGTGGGCGCCGTCACCGTCATCGACGCCGACCGCCGCCCCGTCGGCGTGGTGTCGGAGGATGACCTGCTGCTCAAGGAGATCGACCCGGTACGGCACAGCGTGTCCATCTTCGAGGGCCCGCGGCAGCGGCTGGAGCACCAGAAGGCCGCCGGGGTCAGGGCCCGCCAGCTGATGACCTCCCCGGCCATCACCGTCACCCCCGGCATGACCGTCAGGGACGCCGCCCGGGTCATGCACGACCGGCGCATCAAGCAGGTGCCGGTGATCGACCCGGTCACCGGCCGCATCGCCGGCACCCTGCACCAGCGCGACGTGCTGCGGGTCTTCACCCGCCCGGCCGCCGACGTCGAGGCCGACGTACGCGCCCGGCTGCCGGAGGGCGACTTCACCGTCCGCGTCGAGCAGGGTGTCGTCACCCTCGGCGGCCGGGTGCGGTGGACCTCCGAGGCCGTCGCGCTCGTGGCGGCCGTCCGGGCCGTGGAGGGCGTCGTGGACGTCGTCTCCGAGCTCGAACACGACAAGGGAGACCTGATGGCCGTCCCGCCGCTGATGTGAGAGAGAACGCGGAAGGGGGGCCGCCCGGCCGGGCGGCCCCCCTTCCGGCGTGTCAGCGCATGCGGCGCAGCAGTGGCGACGGCGGCGCCTGGGCCGGGGCGACCCGGATCCGCACGTCCACCGCCGCCGCGTCGTCCGGCGTCACGATGACCGGGTTCAGGTCCAGCTCGGCGACCTGGGGCAGATCCTCCAGCAGGCGGCTGATCCGGGCGATCTGCCCCGACAGCGCCTCCACGTCGGCCGGCGCGGAGCCGCGGTAGCCGTACAGCAGCGGCGCGCACCGCAGCTCCCCGATCAGCTCCCTGGCCGCGGCCGCGCCCACCGGCGGCACCCGGAACGCGCGGTCGGCCAGCAGGTCGGCCGTCACGCCGCCCATCCCGACCATGACCAGCGGCCCGAACGTCGGATAGTTGACCCCGCCGACGATGATCTCCACCCCGGCGGGGAGCATCCTCTGCACGATCGCGCCGTTCATCTCCGCCCCGATGCGGGCGGACATGTCCTGGTAGGCGTCGCGTACGTCCGCGGCCGTCTTCAGGCCCAGCCGGACGCCGCCGACGTCGCTCTTGTGCACCGGCCCCGTCACCTTGAGCACCGCGGGCAGCCCGACGCGGCCGGCGGCCTCGGCCGCGGCGTCGGCGTCGTGCACCGGAACCGCCTCGGCCACGTCGACGCCGTAGCAGGCGAGCAGCCGGTTGGCCGCGGCGGGGGAGAGCCACCCGCCGTCGGGGTTCTCGTGCAGATGCGCCCGGACGATCTCCTCGGCGGACTCCACGTCGGCGGCGGGCGGCTCCTCGTGCTCGGGCAGGGGGCGCTCGCGCCACTCGGCGTACCGCGCGGCCTGGGTCAGCGCCTTGATGGCCTGCTCGGGGAAGGCGTAGCTGGGCACCCTGCCGTCGATGACGCCGTCGTGACCGACCACGCAGGCCAGCACGGGCTTGGCGGAGCCGGCCGCGGCGGCCGCGATGGCCTCGCGCGTCTTCTCCAGCCCGGAGCCGAACGGCGGCGTGTAGACCACCAGGACCGCGTCCACCGCGTCCGAGCCCGCGGCCGCCTCGATGGCCGCGCCGAGCTCCGCCGCGCTCGCGTCGGCGGTGAGGTCGACGGGGTTGCCGACGGCGGCGTTGCCGCGCGCCTCGATCAGCCCGGCCGGCAGCTCCGGCACCGACAGCCCGGCCGCCTCGCACGCGTCGGCGGCCATCGCCTCCGGCCCGCCGGAGTTGCCGACGATGGCCACCCGCCGCCCGGCGGGCAGCGGCTGCGTGGACAGCAGCCGGGCGGTGTCGATCAGCTCGTGCACGCTGTCGAGCCGGATCACGCCGGAGGCGCGCACCAGCGCGTCCACGGCCACGTCCGGGGTGGCGGCGGCCGCCGTGTGGGAGCGGACCGCCCGGTCGCCGGCGCCCGTGCGGCCGCTCTTGACCAGCAGGATCGGCTTCTTGCGGCCGACCCGCCCGGCGATGCGGGCGAACTTGCGCGGGTTGCCGAACGACTCCAGGTACAGCGCGACGACGTCGGTGTTCGGGTCGTCCTCCCAGTACTCCAGCAGGTCGTTGCCGCTCACGTCGGCCTTGTTGCCGACGGACACGAACATGGACACGTCCAGCCGCTCCAGCAGCGCGGCCGCCACCGCGCCCGACTGCGACACCAGCCCGACCCGGCCCTCGGTCGGGGTGACGGGCAGGAAGCTGGCGTTGAGCCGGGCGTGGCTGTTGACCACGCCCAGGCAGTTCGGGCCGATCAGCCGGATGCCGGCGCCCCGGCACACGCGCAGGATCTCCACCTCGGCGCCCGGCCGGCCCGCCTCGGCGAACCCGGAGGTCAGCACGATGAGCCCGGCCACCCCCGCCTCGGCGCAGTCGCGGGTCACGCGCAGCACGTGCTGGGCGGGCACCGCCACGATGGCCAGGTCGACGGGGCCCGGCGCGTCCAGCACGCTCGGGTAGGCGGTCAGGCCGGCGATCTCGCCGGCGCTCGGGTTGACCGGGTAGACGGGGCCGGCGAAGCCGCCGTCGACGAGGTTGCGCAGCGCCGTGTGCCCGACGGACGACGGGTCGCGGGAGGCGCCGATCACCGCGACGGAGCGCGGCCGCAGCACCCGGTCCAGCGAGGCGCGCTCCGCCGCGTGGTCGCGGGCCTCGATCTCGGCCCGCAGCCGCGGCGTGACGCGCGCGTCGACGACCATGTGCAGGCTGCCGCCGGCGAACTCGTGGGTGGTGTCGAGCCCCAGGTCGCGCAGCACGTTGATCATCTGGCGGTTCTCGGCCAGCACGTCGGCGACGAGCGTGCGCACCCCGTTGGCGGCGGCGTTCACCGCCAGGTGCTCCAGCATGAGCGTGCCGAGGCCGTTGCCGTGCACCGCGTCGTCCAGCAGGATCGCCAGGTCGGCGCTGCCGTCACCGGCCGGGATGTACTCGGCGACCGCGACCAGCCGATCCCGGACGGTCGCCACCAGCGCGTGCCCGGCCCATTCCGGGCCGGTGACGCGGTCCATGTAGGCGTGCGCGGTGGCCCGGCCCCCGGTGAAGAAACGCAGGTACGCCGAGCGCTCGGACGAGCGGTCCACCAGCTCGTGCAGCGCCTCCCGGTCGCCGGGACGCAGCCGGCGCAGGTGGGCGATGCCGCCGTCGCGGAGCAGGACGTCGTATCCGTCAAGCATCTTGCCTCTCCAGTTCGCTTGCTGGGCGGCGCGGGCTACCCGGCACCTGAGGTCCGTAACCCAGCCTAATGATCATCTGGGCGTGGCCCCGACGGTGGTGCGGGTCCCTGCGCCGGCGCATGTCGCGCAGGTCGAGCGGCTGGTTCAGGAACGAGGCGGACAGCCCGTGCCTGGTCGCGGTCAGCAGCACTCTCTGCAGTGCCTGCCCGGCGCGCAGCCAGTCGATCGGCCGGTCGCCCTGCGTGGTCAGCACCACCAGCTGCGGGTGCTCCTCGAACCGCGCGTCCCGCTCGTGCCGGCCGAAGTCGCGCACCGGCGCCGGGTCCCTGACCGGGCGCGGGCCGTGCGCGTAGGCGGGCACCCCGTCGAAGCGGGCCCCCGGCATGGTCCACGCCGCCAGCTCCGCCTGATAGTCGTGGTCGCGGGACAGCTCGTCCTCGGCCAGCGCCACGTGGTCCAGCATCTCGGCCACGCCCTCGGCGTCCAGCGGCACCAGGCTCGCGCCCTCGCGTGAGGCGGCGATGCGCAGGTCGCCGAGCACCGACGGCGGCACCGGCCGGTCCGAGAACGGCTCACGGCTGGTGCGGCGCACCGGGATCAGCTCGTACAGCTCGCGGTTCTCGCCCCGGACCGGGCGGCCGTCGGCGGTGCGCACGGCGGCCATGAGCAGCGGGTGCTCCGCCGGATCCGGCAGCAGCCACACGATGGGACGGCGGCCCACGTAGCGCACCGCCAGCCGCAGGTTGAACAGCGCGGCCCCGCAGCTCACCATCATGGAACGGCCGCGCGGGTCGGCGACCCGCAGCCTGCGGTCGGGGTCGGCCAGCAGCTCGATGCGCCGGCCGGGCACGACGTGGAAGCGCCACGGCTGGGTGTTGTAGACCGAAGGCGCCTGACCGGCCGCGAAGAGCAGCCGCCGGACGCCGAGGTCGGCGCTGACGAGGGTAGGGGACATGACGCACCTCCTGCCTCCGAATCTGGCGGAGCCCCCGTGCCGTCAGGCAGAGCCGGAGGACCTTCGCGCGGGTGTCCAAAGTCCCTGCCCCCGGCGAGGGCCGTTCGGCCTGGCCGAAGGTCCTCGCGGACGAGGCCGGCGGACCCTACACAGCGCCTCTGACCTGCCGCGATGCTGGCCCGCATGGATGTGCTTGATCTTTCCCGGTGGCAGTTCGGCATCACGACCGTCTACCACTTCCTGTTCGTGCCGCTCACCATCGGTCTGTCGATCCTCGTGGCGGGATGGCAGACCGCGTGGTACCGCACGAAGAAGCCGGAGTATCTGTGCCTCACCAAGTTCTTCGGGCGCCTCTTTCTCATCAACTTCGCCATGGGCGTGGTCACCGGCATCGTGCAGGAGTTCCAGTTCGGCATGAACTGGAGTGACTACTCCAGGTTTGTCGGGGACGTCTTCGGGGCGCCGCTGGCGATGGAAGGGCTCATGGCGTTCTTCCTGGAGTCGACCTTCCTCGGGCTGTGGATCTTCGGCTGGGACAAGCTGCCGCCGAAGGTCCACCTGGCCACGATCTGGACGGCCGCCATCGGCACCAACATCTCCGCCTACTTCATCCTGGCGGCCAACTCCTGGATGCAGCACCCGGTCGGCTACACGATCAACAACGGCCGCGCCGAGCTCACCGACATCTGGGCCGTGCTCACCAACCCGACCACGCTGGTGACGTTCCCGCACGTGATCTTCGGCGCGTTCCTCACCGCCGCCGCGTTCGTGCTCGGCGTCAGCGCCTGGTTCCTGCTCCGCAAGAGGGAGACCTCCCTGTTCCGTCCGGCCATGCGCCTGGGGATGGCCGTCGCCCTGGTCTCGGCCGCCGGCGTGTCCTTCACCGGACACTGGCAGGCCCAGCTGATGACCGAGCAGCAGCCGATGAAGATGGCCGCCGCCGAGGCGCTGTGGGAGGACGAGAAGGCCGCCGGCTTCTCCCTGTTCGCCGTCGGCGACGTGGAGAACGGCCGCAACCACGTCAACCTGCAGATCCCGTACGGGCTGAGCATCCTGGCCACCAACACCCCCGACGGCGAGGTCGAGGGCATCAACGACATCCAGAAGCGCTACGAGGCCATGTACGGGCCCGGCGACTACGTGCCCGCGGTCGGGATCGCGTACTGGTCCTTCAGGCTCATGATCGGGTTCGGCATGCTGGCCGCCGGGCTCGCCCTGCTCGGGCTCTGGCTGACCAGGAAGGGACGGCTGCCCGAACGGCCGTGGTTGTACCGGCTGGCCGTCCTCGGCATCGGGCTGCCGTTCCTGGCCAACACCATGGGCTGGATCTTCACCGAGATGGGCCGCCAGCCGTGGACGGTGTTCGGCCTCATGCGCACCGCCGCCGCCGTCTCGCCCGGCGTCGACGTCACCTCCGTCGCCATCACGCTGGTCGGCTTCACCCTGGTGTACGCGGTCCTCGCCGTCATCGAGGTCCGGCTGCTGGTCAAGTACATCAAGCTCGGCGCCGAGGAACAGCCGGAAGCCGAGCCCGCGGCCCCCGCCCTGAGCTACTGAGGATCACACCATGGAAACGTTCTGGTTCCTGCTCATCGCCGTTCTGTGGACGGGCTACTTCGTCCTGGAGGGCTTCGACTTCGGGGTCGGCATCCTGATGCCGTTCGTGGCCCGCGGCGAGGCTCAGCGGCGCACCGTCGTGCGGACCATCGGGCCCGTCTGGGACGGCAACGAGGTGTGGCTGCTCGTGGCCGGCGGCGCCACCTTCGCCGCCTTCCCGGAGTGGTACGCCACCCTGTTCTCCGGTTTCTACCTGCCGCTGTTCCTCATCCTGCTGGCGCTGATCGTGCGCGGTGTGGCGCTGGAGTACCGGAACAAGAGCGACAGCCAGAAAGGGTGGGACCGGGCCTTCTTCTGGGGCTCGCTCGGCCCGGCCGTGCTGTGGGGCGTGGCGTTCGCCAACATCGCCGCCGGGGTGCCGCTGGACGCCGACCACGAGTACACCGGCACCCTGTTCACCCTGCTGAACCCGTTCGCGCTGCTCGGCGGGCTGGCCACGCTGCTGCTGTTCGCCCAGCACGGCGCCGTGTTCCTGGCCCTGCGCACCACGGGCGAGCTGCGCGAGCGGGCCAGGAGGATCGCCCGTGTGCTCGGCCCGCTCACCGTCGTGGCCGCGGCCGCGTTCCTGGTGCTGCTCGGCAGCGACAAGCCGGCCTACTGGGTGATCACCGGCGTGGCCGCGGCCGCGCTCGTCGCGTCGCTCCTGGCCACCGTGCGCGGCCGGGACGGCTGGGCGTTCACCGGCAGCGCGCTGGCCATCGCCGCCCTGGTGGCGGCCCTGTTCACCGCGCTGTTCCCGAACGTCATGCCCGCGCTCGACCCGGCCAACAGCCTCACCATCACCAACGCCGCCTCCAGCCCCTACACCCTCACCGTGATGACCTGGGTGGCGGTCATCTTCACCCCGGTGGTGCTCGTCTACCAGGGCTGGACGTACTGGGTCTTCCGCCGCAGGCTGACCGGGGCGTGAGACGGTGCGCAACGGCGGGACCTCAGGCCCTGCCCGGCCGCCTCCCGGTGTGATGCGCTGGGTTATCGTCAGTTGGAGGTGGAGTCATGAACCGTCCGGCCAGCCGCTCGCCCAAGGCGGCCGTGGAAGCCGCGGTCGAGGCCGCCCGCTGGGCGCCGTCGGTGCACAACACCCAGCCGTGGACCTTCGCCGTCACCGGTGAGGAGATCAGCCTGCGCGCCGACGCCGAGCGCCGGCTGCGCTTCGGCGACGCCGAGGGCCGCGAGATGATCGTCAGCTGCGGCGCGGCCCTGTTCACCATGCGGACCGCGATGCGCCGGGCCGGGTACGAGCCGGACGTGCGGGTCATGCCCGACCCCGACCGGCCCGCGCTGCTGGCCGTGGTCCGGGTCGGCGCCGAGTCCGACCCCGACGAGCGCACCTCGGTCCTCGCCGCCGAGATCGAGCGGCGGCGCACCCACCGGGCCGGGTTCACCGGCCTGCCGGTGCCCGACCGGCTGGTCGAGGCGCTGGTCAAGAGCGCCGCCGCGGAGGGCGCCCGGCTCACCCCCGTGGTCGCGCCCGACGCGGTCACCGTGGTCGCCGCGCTCACCCAGGCCGCGCAGGGCGTGCAGGCGCAGGACCGGCGCTTCACCCTGGAGCTGATCCGCTGGGCCCGCCCGCCGGGCAGCACCCGCACGGACGGCGTGCCCGCGGGCGCCTACCCCCGCGATCCGGTCCGCACGCAGCCGCACTTCGCCCAGCGCGACTACTCCTGGCGCCACCAGTGGGGCAGCGAGACCGGCGACCCCGGCGCCACCGGCACCGGCGTCGTGGCCCTGCTGACCACGCCGGGCGACACCCGCGAGGACTGGTTGGCCGCGGGCCAGTCGCTGCAGCGCGTCCTCCTGCACGCCTCCGCGTACGGGGTCAGCGCCGCCTTCCACACGCAGGTGCTGGAGATGCGCCATCTGCGCGAGTTCCTGCGCGAGGAGCTGTGCTCCGGCGAGTACCCGCAGATGATCATGCGGCTGGGCATCACCTTCGACGACAAGGACGCCGTACGGCGCCCGGTCGAGGACCTGCTGGGCTGAAGTGCCCGCCGGGCGGGGGACCAAGGTCACCACGCGGGAGGCCGTCCGGCACTGCCTGGGAAAGGGTTCGAAACGGTGTGATGGGGATGTGAGGGAAAGACCCAGCCCGACCTGAAAGGGGCCCGTCATGGCCACCACCACCCCCGTCAAGCCCGTCCACACGACCCTGACCGCCGACGGCAGACGCCCCGTCGACTACGTCTGGGCCATCGCCAGGATCGCGCTGGGCTGGACCTTCCTGTGGGCGTTCCTCGACAAGACCTTCGGCCTCGGCTTCGCCACCACCGCCGAGAAGGCGTGGCTGGCGGGCGGCAGCCCCACCACCGGCTTCCTGAAGGGCACCGAGGAGAACGCGCTCGGCGGCTTCTTCACCGCACTCGCCGGTCAGCCCTGGGTCGACTGGCTGTTCATGGCCGGACTGCTCGGCGTCGGCGCCGCGCTCATGCTGGGCGTGGGCCTGCGAGTGGCCGCCGTCGCCGGCGGCCTGATGCTGATGCTCATGTGGGCGGCCGCGCTGCCCCTGACCACCAACCCGTTCATGGACGACCACATCATCTACACGATCGTCCTCGCCGGTCTGGCCCTGGCCAACGCCGGCACCACCCTCGGCCTGGGCAACCTGCCGATCATCCAGCGGAACCCGTACCTGCGCTGACCTCCCGCCTCATCAGCACCGCCGCGCCCGCCCCCACCGGGGGTGGGCGCCCGTCGTGTGCGGGTGCGAGACTGACCCTTATGAGGGAGAGTGAGCAGAGCCCGTTGCTGCCCAGCATGCGTCTCGACGACCTCCTGGCGGAGCTGCAGGTGCGCCTGCAGGCGGTGCTGGCCACCCGCGACCGGGTGCACGCCCTGATGGAAGCTGTCGTCTCGGTGGGCAGCGACCTCGACCTGGAGACCGTGCTGCGGCGCATCGTGGAGACCGCCACCAGGCTCGTCGACGCCACCTACGGGGCGCTGGGCGTGGTCGGCCAGGAGAGCACCCTCATCCAGTTCATCCCGGTCGGGCTGAGCGAGGAGGAGATCGCCAAGATCGAGCACTGGCCCCACGGGCTCGGCCTGCTCGGCCTGCTCATCAAGGACGCCAGGCCGCTGCGGCTGGGCCGCATCTCCGACCATCCCGAGTCCTACGGCTTCCCGCCCGGCCACCCGCCCATGGGCACCTTCCTGGGCGTGCCCGTACGGGTGCGCGACGAGGTGTTCGGCAACCTCTACCTGACGGAGAAGCGCGGCGGCGGCGAGTTCGACGAGGAGGACGAGGCCATCGTCATCGCGCTGGCCACCGCGGCCGGCGTCGCCGTCGAGAACGCCCGCCTGTACGAGGAGACGCGCCGGCGCGAGACCTGGCTGCAGGCCTCCTCCGAGATCACCACCCGCCTGCTGTCCGGCGCCGCCCCGCACGAGGTGCTCAGCATGATGGCGACCCGCGCCCATCAGATGACCGGCGCCGACCTCGTCCAGGTCCTGCTGCCGGGTCCCGACGGGAAGCGGCTGCACGTCGAGTACGCCGAGGGCGACGGCGGCCAGGAGACCACCGGCATCACCTTCGGCCTCGACGACAGCCCGGCCGGCCAGGTGTTCCGCACCGGCCACGCCGCCACCGCCGACGACCTGCACGACCGCGACTCCGAGCTGCGCGAGCTGGGCTACGGCCCCGAGCTGCTGATCCCGCTCGGCTCCGGCCAGACGGTGCGCGGCGTGCTGGCCCTGGCCAAGTGGAGCGGGCGGCTGCCCTTCAGCGCCGCAGACCTGCGCATGCTGGAGGCGTTCGCCGGCCAGGCCGCCATCGCGCTGGAGCTGGCCGAGACGCGACGCCACGCCGAGCGGCTCGGCCTGCTCGAAGACCGCGACCGCATCGCCAAGGACCTGCACGACGTCGTCATCCAGCGGCTGTTCGCGATCGCGATGACGCTCATGAGCACCGTCCGCCTGGTCGACCGGCCCGAGGCGTCCAACCGGCTCCAGCAGGCCGTCAACGAGCTGGACGAGACCATCCGCCAGATCCGCTCCACCATCTTCGCCCTCCAGGCCACCCCCGAGACCACCGGGCCCACCCTGCGCGGCCGGATCGTCGACCTGGTCGAGTCGGCCCGCGGCCACCTCGGCTTCATGCCCGGCCTGCGGATGGAGGGCCAGATCGACAACCAGGTGCCGGAGGAGGTCGCCGAGCAGGTGCTCGCCGTGCTGCGCGAGATGCTCTCCAACATCGTCAGGCACGCCAAGGCCAGCAGGGCAGGCGTGGCGGTGGAGGTCACGGGCGACGGGCTGACGCTGACCGTGCACGACAACGGGGTCGGCATCCCCGCCGAGGGCCGCCGCAGCGGCCTGCGCAACCTGGAGGAGCGCGCCACCCGGCTGGGCGGCACGTTCGAGATCAGCTCTCCGGACGAGGGAGGGTCGTCGCTGCGCTGGCGTGTCCCCCTATGATGCGCCGGCCGCTGATCCGCTCGGCCTCGACCACGATGTAGTGGTCCTTGCTGCCGGGCGCCCACGGGGTCAGCGGCAGCGAGGCCAGGCGCGACATCTCGCCGGGATCGGTCACGGCGCGCGCGTGCCCGACGGCGGTCACGGACCAGCCGGTGCGCAGCTCCGGGTCGAACTCGTCGACCTCGAAGGCCACGACGGCCTGCCGGGTGGCGGCGGCCAGCTTGGAGCCGATGCCGGTACGGATGACGATCCGCTCGCCGTCCAGCAGGAACGCCACGGGCTGCACCGCGGGAAGGGCGCGATCGGTGAAGACGATCCGCCCGATGGGCGTCGACGACATCAAACGCAGGCACTCCTCCCGGGAGAGCACCTGCAGGCCGGACGAATCGAGTTGCATGGGATCCAGCATTCCCCATCGGGAACGCACGTCATTAGGGGCGAAGGTCCCTTCATTCGCCCCGACCGGCACGAAGGCGTGCCGCCAGCGCCGCGGCTTGGGTGCGCCGCTGCATGTTGAGCTTGGACAGCAGGTTGGACACGTAGTTCTTGACCGTCTTCTCGGCCAGGAACAGGCGCTCGCCGATCTGCCGGTTGGTCATCCCCTCGCCGATCAGGTCGAGGATGTGGCGTTCCTGCTCCGACAGGGCGGCCAGCGGGTCCTGCTTGGCGGCCTGGTCGCGCAGCCGCTGCAGCATCGCCGCGGTGGTCTGCGGGTCCAGCAGCGACTGGCCGGAGGCCACCGTGCGCACCGCGCCCACCAGGTCGGAGCCGTGGATCTGCTTGAGCACGTAACCGGCGGCTCCCGCCATGACCGCGTTGAACAGCGCCTCGTCGTCGGCGTACGACGTCAGCATCAGGCACGCCAGGCCCGGCACCTTGGAGCGGACCTCACGGCACACGTCGACGCCGTTGCCGTCGGGCAGGCGCACGTCGAGCACGGCCACGTCAGGCCGGAGCGCCGGGATCCTGGCCACCGCCGACTCGGCGGTGCCCGCCTCGCCGATGACCTCGATGTCGTCCTCCGAATCGAGCAGGGCGGCGACACCGCGCCGGACCACCTCGTGATCGTCGACGAGGAACACGCGAATCATGCCTCCGACGTTAGCACCATCACCCTGGACCGAAAGAGGCTTAGGTCCCCTTCGACCCAGGCAGTACGGCCCTGTCCATCGCTCCGGACCCCATCGGATCATGAAAGCAAGGGCCCGCGTCCCGGCTGAGGATCTTGCCGGGGATAAGGTCGGGACCAGGGGAGAGGAAGGACACGTACATGATCATCGTGGGGGTCGACGGGTCGAGGGCCGGGCTGGAAGCCACGGCGTGGGCCGCCAGGGAGGCGGCGCTGCGGGAGGTGCCGCTGACGATCGGGCACGCCATCGCCGGCTGGGCGGTCGAGACCGGCGCCGGCGGCCGCTACGCCGAGGTCGCGGCGTGGATGCGGCAGGGCGGTGAGTCCGTGCTGGCCACGGCCGCCGAGCGGGCCCGGCGCGAACGGCCGGGCATCTCCGTGAAGACCGTCCTGCTGCCCGGCGACCCGCGCGGCGCCCTCATCGACGCCGCGCGCGAGGCCCAGCTGCTCGTCGTCGGCAGCCACGGGCTCGGCGCCGTGCGCGGCCTGCTGGTCGGCTCGGTCGCGCACGGCGTGGCCGGCCAGGCCACCTGCGACGTCGTCGTCGTCCGCGAGCTGCCCGCGCAGCCGCGCGACGAGGTCGTGGCCGGCGTCGACGGCTCGCCCGCCTCCAGCCGCGTGCTCGGTTTCGCCTTCGCCGAGGCGGAGCTGCGCGGCCACGCCCTGCGCGTCGTGCACGCCTGGTCCTGGACCGGCCTAGAGCCGTCCGACGGCGAGGGACCCGAACGGGCCGTGCTGCGCGACGCGCTCGCCGGCCACCGTGAGAACCACCCCGGCGTGCACGTCATCGAGGAGATCGTCCAGGGACACCCCGTCGAGGTGCTCAGGGAGGCCGCGACCGGCGCCGGACTGCTCGTCGTCGGCACCCACGGCTACGGCACGTTCGCCGGCATGGTGCTCGGCTCGGTCAGCCAGGCGATGCTCCAGCACTCCCCGGCACCCCTCGCCGTGGTCCGGTGCCGCACCGAGGCCCAAGGTCCCCGCCCCTGAGGACCTTGGCCACCACCGCCGGAGGCCGCCGCCCGTCAAGGTGGAGGTGATCTCAGGACTCCGAGGACGGGGGAGCGGCGGTGTCAGCGCAGGCGAAGGCCGGGCCGGACCATCACGACCAGCTCAGCGGCTACCTGGCCGGGATCGGCGGCACCCCGCTGCTGACCGCCTCGGAGGAGGTCGAGCTGGCCAGACGGATGGAGGCGGGCGCCTACGCCGCCCACCTGGTCGCCGAGCGCGGCCCCGACCCCGAGCTCGCGGCCGTGGCCGCCGACGGCTGGGCCGCCCGCGACCACATGATCCGCGCCAACCTGCGGCTGGTCGTCGCCATCGCCAAACGGTACGCCCACCGCGGGTTGTCGTTCGCCGACGTCATCCAGGACGGCAACCTGGGCCTGATCCGCGCCGTCGAACGGTACGACCACACCAAGGGCTACCGGTTCTCCACCATCGCCGCCTGGTGGATCCGCAAGGCCATCCAGCAGGGCATCGAGCACGCCCACACGGTGCGGCTGCCCATCGGCCTGCAGGACCGCCTGATCGCCGTCACCCGGGCCGAGATCGAGGCCACCCACCAGCTGGGCCGCCTGCCCACCGAGGCCGAGGTGGCCGCCAGGGCCGGCGAGGAGACCGCCAGGCTGGCGGCCCTGCGGCGCACCCCGCAGGACTGCGTCAGCCTCGACCTGGTCGTCCAGGACGGCCAGCACGCGATGACCCTCGGCGACATGATCGAGGACCCCGACGGCGAGCGGGCCGAGCAGGCGGTCGAGCGCGCGGAACTCAAGCGGGTGCTCGCCGCCGCCCTCGGCGGGCTCGCGCCCCGCCAGCAGCTGATCCTCAGGCTCCGGTACGGGCTCGACGGGTACGAGGAGCACACCACCCGGCAGATCGCCGCGCGGATGGGGCTCACCTCTCACTGGGTGCGCCGGCTGGAGAAGGAGTCGCTCACCAGGCTGCGCCGCTCCATGCGGCACCGCTGGACGCACTGAGGAAGGGCCGGCTCAGTCGTCCTCGTCAGATCGTTCGATCTTGATGGTCCACTGGGCGGCGAGCGCGCCCATCGCGCTCAGCGCGGTCACGACGGGAGCGAGGACCAGCGCCCCCACGCCGACCGTCACCGGCACCTGCATGACGGTGTGACCGCGCGTGTCCCTGACGATGATCATGCGGGCGTTGCCCTCGTGGATCACGTTCTTGATCCGGTCGGTCAGCTCCGGCTTCTCCTCGGTGACGCTCATGCGCCGTGGCTCCTCCCACTCACGGTACGGCGATCGCCGCACGGTGAGGCTTCCCCTCGGCGAGAGCCTTGACCGTGGCGAGCTGTCCGCGGACGGCCAAGAAGTCCGATGTATCGGACAGCAGCAGGTAGATCAGCCCGAGCACCCCCGGACGGCACAGGATCCGCTGCCGCAGGACCAGCCGCGTGTGGCCGTCCTGTTCCCGCAGCTCCACGGCCCAGGTCACGGTGACGTGGAAGGCGTGCACGGCCATCACCAGGGTCCGGCCGGGCTCCTCCTCCACGACCTCGGCGCCCCGCCCGGCCAGCTCCGGCAGCAGGGGCCAGACGTCCTCGGGCGCGGCGGCGATGGTGACGGCCCGGGTGGCGATGACGTGCGGGCGCGGGATGACGGCGTCGCCCGGCATCGGGGCGCGCGCCTCTCCGGCGGTGGCCCCCCAGCGCAGCAGCCGCGGACGGACCAGCAGCCGGAAGGCCGCCAGCCCGGCGAGCGTCAGAACCGTCCACCTCATGGCATTCGTCCTCATGCCTCCACTCCATCAGGCGCGGGAGGCCGAGCTGCAGGGCCTTCCGTCCCTTCTTCGGCCGGAAAACCCGGTGCGGCGCGCCACGGGTCATTGCTAGCCTCCGCGGCATGCGTACCGCTCCGATCGAATAGCGCCCGGCACGAGGTTCCAGCCGCCTTGTGTCCGTACGCGCTAACGGAGTGTCACCACATGAACACCGCCCTCAGGCGGAACAAGAACTTCGCCCTGCTCCTGTCCGGCCAGATCGTCTCCAACGCCGGCGACCACATCCAGGACTTCGCCTTCCTCCTCCTCGTGCTGGCCATGACCGGGTCGGCCGCGCAGAGCGGGCTCGTCCTCGGCGTCAACACCGCCGCCTACCTGCTCGTCGGCCTGGCCGCCGGCGCGCTCGTGGACCGCTGGGACCGCCGGCGCACCATGATCTGGTGCGAACTCGGCCGCGCCGCCCTCGCCGCCACCGTCGCCGCCGCGCTCTGGCTGGACCGGCTCACCCTGCCCCACCTGTACGCGGTCGCGGCGCTCGGAGGCGTGCTGCACGCGCTCTTCCAGTCCGCGAGCACGGCCGCGCTGCCCACCATCGTCGGCCCCGCCCAGCTCGCCCGCGCCCTCGCCGTCACCCAGGGGACGCTCAACACGCTGCGGGTCAGCGGCGCCACCCTCGCCGCGGCCGTCCACGGGCTGGGCCGGACCGTGCCGTTCGCCGTGAACGCCGTCTCGTTCGTCGCCTCGGCCGCCAGCCTGCGGCTCATGCGGGCGTCCTTCCAGGAGGAGACCCGCCCGCCGGGGCCCGGCAGCCTCGTCGCGGAGATCCGCGAAGGGCTGACCTGGCTGTGGCGGCAGCCGGTGATCCGCCTGTTCGGCCTGCTCCAGACCGGCGACATGCTCAGGTACGGGGCCGGCTACCTGGTCATCATCACCCTGGCGCAGGGCGTGGGCGCCTCACCCCAGCAGATCGGGCTGATCTTCAGCGCGGCCGCCGCCGGGTCGCTGCTCGGCTCACTGCTGGCGGCCCGGCTCGCCGCCCGCTTCCCGATCGGCCGCCTCGCCGCGGCCATGCTGTGGGTGGAGGCCCTCGTCTTCCCCCTGTACGCGGCCGCGCCCGACGCCCTGCTCCTCGGCCTCGTCGCCTTCGCGGAATCGGTGCTGCCGCCCGTCTACTCGGTGGCCATGACCAGCCACCGCCTCGCCATCACCCCCGACCACCTGCGCGGCCGCACCTCGGCCGCCCTGGAGACGCTCACCATGGGCGCCCTGTCGGCGGGCACGATGGCGGGCGGCGCCATGATCGCCGCCTGGGGACCCAAGCCCGCCACCCTGACCCTGGCGGCCTGGCTCCTCCTCCTGGCCATCACCGCCACGGCCGCCCCATCCGTCCGCCGGATCCGGTGACCCCTCGCCTCACTGGTTCGAACCCGGTGCTGTACACCCTGGATATCCTCCGCACCCACCCGTTGCCCCGGGCTTCCCTTGACCCCGCACGCCCGCCCGTCCACGAAGGGCCCCGCTGCGCTCGGACGTTCTTTGGTGCCGGGCTTCGCCCGGCGGCTATCGCCCAGCCGGGACGGATGGCTCGAATTCCTTGACTCGGCGCGATGACGGGTGCGTCATCCGACGTCGTGCCGCTGACGCCGGGCGGCTGAACTTGATAGCCGTGCCCGCCTTCACCGGGCGACGTACTCTGCCAGCACGTTCGCCGCGCCCTCCGGATCGCGGCGGGACACCGGGCCGGGCACCGCATGCCTGCCCCGCCGTACCAGTCGAACGCTCGGACCGGGGTTGCCGCGCCGCCGCACAGATGCAGCCCTACGATTGCCACTGCATGGCTGAACCCCGTACGTGCTTGGGGGCGGTCGACGATCCAGGGTTCGTTTTCTCACCCTGGCTCACCGGAGAACGTGGCTCCAACTCCGTCCGTGCCTATTGTCGCTCAGGCGTATGTCGTCGAGGTGCTGCCCCTGTCGGTGACGGCTGCCATCATGCATGTGACTGATCACGGGAGTTACGGTGATGGACGTACACGAAGAATTTGGCTGGCTCGCAAAGCATGGCCCGTTCTATGACGTCTCCTGTGTCACCTTCGCCCGATCCCTCAGCCCTCGTGAGGCGTTGACGCGTCTAGGTGCAGACTGCAACGGGATCGGAGAGGTGACCTTCGAAGAGCACCAAGAACGAACGATGAGGTACATCGACTCGGACAACATGCGCACCAGCTATGTGGGCGCGCTGGAGATGAACGGCTGGACCGTTCTGATCCAGCTCTGGACTGGATCGATCGGCCTCAACAAGCGCCTACTCCGCAGCCTCTCTCAGGCGACTGAGGTGGTGTCGATCTATCGCAACCTCCATGCCACGGACTATTTCGTCTACGCGGTCGACAGTGAAGAGGTCACGAGCTTCGATCAATTGGTTCCTGATACACGCTTGGGCAGTGATCCCGACCGCCTGGCCAGCGAGATGCGCGAAGTCGGCCTGTCCTGGGAGGGGCCCGGTATCGACGCCCCCTTCCCCCGGTCTTTCGCTCTGGCGAAGAAGATCACTGGCTTTTCTTTCTCGGAGGACATGCTCAGCACACCATTCCTCGGTGCCGCGATCCGTGACTGATGACCGGATCCAACGCCCCTACAGTCGGTCGCGGTGGCAGGTCGATGAGAACGTGTCATCCGTGCCATTAGCGTGCCATTAGCTCCGACCGGGCGACATGACGATTGCTCGCCGGGGACGAGCGAGAGGGGAGCTGGGGCAGGTGTCGCGTTCGCCATGCTCACGGTCCGTTTTCCCGACCTCCCGACGAACCCTGAGGAGCCGCACCACGCCGCGTTCTGCCAAATCCGCCATCTGGCGCATCACGCCGACCGCAGTCTGTGTCAGGCCCCGGGGTCGACGTTCGGGTCTACTCTGGGGAAGGAGGACGACATGATCGACAAGAGCGACCAGGCGGACCCCGGCGCAGACGACACCGACGGGCAGCGCTGGGGGCAGCGGACCTTCAGCCCCGAGGTGGTCGAGCGAGCCCACGAGGAGATTCGCCGCCAGGAGGCGGAGCGCCGTCGGCGATTGTTCGGCGACCGGCAGCCGTTCGCGGTTCCCGAGGACATCATCGACTTCGAGCCGGAGGCTGGTGTGCCCGTCGACTACGCCTTGAATACCGCGGCGGCAACGGACGCCACGGGAGGGCGCATGTCGCACGAGCGGTGCTACGAGCTGTCGATCGCGGCGGCGCGGCAGCAGGGTTTCCTGACCCGTGCCCAACTGGCCCGGCTCGGGGTCGACGACGGTGAGCTGGACCGTCTCCGGGAGGCCGGGCTGCTGACCGAGCTCGACCACGGCGTCTACCAGCACGCCGCCAGCTCGGTGGCACTCAAATACGGCTATTCCTACGCCGCGTGGCTGGCGCTGGCTCCCGACCGGTTCCGCTGGGAGCGGCCGCAGACCGCGACCGACGACGCCGTGCTGTCGCACGAGTCGGCGGCCGGGCTGCTCGGCCTCGGGGCGCTCGCCGTGCCGCGGACGATCTTCACCGCGCCGGCCGAGCTGCCCGCGCCACGGGCCACGATCATCCATGTCGAACGGCTGGCGGCGGCGGACGTCACCGTCGTCGAGGGCATTCCGGTGACCACGCCCTTCCGGACGATCCTGGATCTGATGCGGGGCGGCACCGACCACGACGACTTCGGGCGCGCGCTCCAGGAAGCCGTCCGGCGCGATCTGGTGGACCTTCAGGAGGTCTATGACGCCATGCTGCCACTCGCTCCGGCCCACAGTTTCCCGACCGCCGGACCGGATTTCGTCGCCTACTTCCTGCCGGACCTCGACCCGTCCGGACTGACGCCGAGAAACTTGCGGGCCTATGCAGAGCTGACGGCTGCCGACAGCGTCGCTGAAGCGCAGAGCCGGGTCGCGGTCCTGTTGGCCGAGCTGCGTTATCCGACAGGTGCTCAGCACCCTGCCGACGACGGGCTGAGCCGGCAGATCGCCGCCGAGATCGTCGGGCGGCTGTGCCGGTAGCTCGACTCCCTGGAAGGCGAGGCAGACTCAGCTCTCTGAGTCTGTCCGTGCCACTCCGTCGCCATCGCTACCGCACGCCGACCGGCCGCTCGCTGCGCGGACGCGGGCGACTGACTCGCGAAGGTCAGCCGGCTCTGCCGCACTGAGCTGGAAGAGCAGCTCGTCCCGGTCGCGGACCGCTCGCGCAGTCCCGGGTCGCCGCACAAACCCTTAGCGCCGCCACTACCGCCGCGCCGCGCTCCTCGGGCGCCGCCGCGTAGGCCCGCACGTGGAGGTCGGCCTCGGCCGGTACGCCGTGGTCGGTGTGCAAGGTGAAGTACGGATGCACGAGCGTGTTGTTGGGGGTCTCCGGGTCTCGGTCGAGGCCGGGGTCCAGACGGGAAACGGCCTTTCCCATGGCCTTCCGGCGCGAGGATAGTTGCGGGCAATCGGCTTGTAAGCGGGCTCCGAAGAATGGGTGACATGACAGATTTCTCTGTGGTGCGCAGAGTCGCCCCCGGCCGCACCAGTGCCGTCCTCGTACTCCTCCTGCTTGTGCTCTCGGGATGCGGCTTCGCCGGTGGCGAGACCGGGGGCGCTGAGACCGCTCCGGCACCCGTGACCAGCCATACGACCAGCGAAAGTGCACCCGCTCAGGCGGAGAGCGCGCCGGCCCAGGAAGCGAATGACGAGCCTTCGACGGCGGTCGAGCCGGGCGGCACCCTGACCGACGGCAGCACGGTGTCGGCCGAGCTGACCCGGGCGGGGCAGAAAGACAAGTTCACCCTGGACCTGGGCGACGCCAAGGAGTTCTACGTCGCCGACATGCAGGGTGCCGACATCCAGTTACAGGTGTTCTCCGAAGTCGACGGCGAACCGCTGGGCCCGTCCAGCGTCGCGATGAGCTTCGGCACCTCGCTCTTCAAACTGACCAAGGTGGGCGGGCACCGGCTGGAGGTTTGGGGGAACACGAACGTCATAGGCGCGTACAGCTTCCGGATCGCGACCGTGAAGGTCCGCACCTTCCCCGTGGCGGTCGGCCTGCAGATCGGCGAGGGCAGCCCTGACGGGGCCGGGCGGCTGGACGTCCCCGGACGGATCGACCGCTTCGAGTTCGACTCCGACGGCGCGACGGCCGTCAAGGTCCTCGGGGGCGCGGGGGCGTGCACGGCCATCCAGCTGGAACTGTACGACGCCGCCGAGAAGAGCGTCGCCGACGCCCGGCAGCCTATCCCGCTGTGCGGCTACGAGTTCGACATCCCACTGTCGGGCGGGGACGGGCGCTATGCGCTGGTCGTCAGGTCGGGCGAGGCCAAGACCGGGGCGTACTCCTTCCAGATCGCGCGCGCCGGCTGAACGGTCAGGAACGGCGCAGGCTCCCGCGGTACTCCAGCGAGCCCGCGCCCTCCTGTCGTACGAGGTCCAGTGTCCCGGCGGCGTTCAGCGTGAGCGTCATGTCTCCGCCCGCGCACCGATCCCGCTGCGCCACGGCCATGTCGAGCACGGTGTCGCTCCTGACGCGAGTCAGCGTGGCCTGCTGGTCACAGTCGCCGTCGGCCCACGTCCCGGCGCTCTGCCCGCCCGGCAGGGTGACCGTGACCTCGACGCTCTTCTTACGGTTGTCCTGCGAGATGACCTGTCCCGTCCAAGTCCCCGCGAAGGCTTCGGGGATCCCGCCCGTCCCGGCCGTAGCCGATCTGGACGACGATGCCGGAGATGACGTCGAAGTCCGCCCGGAGGCCGATTCCCGGTCAGCGGGCGGATCGGACGCCGTCTGCGTCGTCGCCTCGCCGCCCTCGGCCGGGACGCCGATCGTCCCCGTCGCGTACAGCACACCGGCCGTCGCCAGAACCGCCAGGGTGATGGCGATCAACGGCAGGGCCGGCCGCATCCTCCGCCGGGTGACCGTCTCGCCGTACGAGAAGTCGCCCTGCCCCCGCACCGTCGATCCATCGAGGGGCGGCAGGGCCGGGCCGGATCCGGGCTCGGCCGGCAGCACCTTGGTCGGGCTCGGGGCCGGCCAGTCCGGGGGGACGTACGCGCTGGGAACCGGGCCGACGTCGGGAACCGTGACGGTGGAGGCTCCGGGGTCGACCAGGCGGATCAGCAGCGACCGGGCAGAGGGACGGGCCCGGGGATCCTTCGACAGGCAAGCGGCCAGGGTTTCGCGCAGGCTCTGCGGAATGCCGGAAAGGTCGGGCTCCAGGGTGAGAATGCGGTGGAAGACGGCGGCAACGGTGTCGCTGCCGAACGGCGCCCGCCCGGTCGCCGCATAGACCATGGTCGCGGCCCAGGCGAAGACATCGGCCGCTGAAGACCCGTACTCTCCCTTGAGCTGCTCAGGCGCCATGTACGGTGGCGTCCCCGACATCGTCGAGGTCGCCGTGCCGTCGCCGAGCGGCCGGGCGATGCCGAAGTCGACCACGCGTGGCCCGTCGGGACCGAGCAGCACGTTGGCGGGTTTGAAGTCCCGATGGACGACCCCGGCACCGTGGATGGCCGCGAGGGCGCTGGCCGTGCCGACCGCCAGCCGCTCCAGGTCGCCGTCCCGCAGGGGACCGCCCGCGCGTACCCGCTCCTGCAATGACGGGCCCGCGACGAATTCGCTCACCACGTACGGCACCGGCCCGTCAGGCTCGGCCTCCAGCACGCGGGCCGTGCAGAAGGGGGCCACCCGGCGGGCCGACTCCAGCTCCCTGGCCAGCCGGCGGCGGGTGTCGGGATCGTTCCCACCCCTGAGAACCTTGATCGCAACGCGGCCGCCGGACGCGCTCCGCCCCTCGTAGACGACCCCCTGTCCGCCCTCGCCCAAGCGTGCGACCACCTGGAACGCCCCGAGCACACGTGGGTCTCCCGGCTCCAACGGGCCAGCGGACATGATCTCCTCCACGCACGTTGGGCGAGCTGCCACCGGCACGCCGGGATTCTCCAGGATCATGTCAGATTTTAGTGACGATTCGTGGATCAAGCAGAAACGCCGGCGGCCCGCCCGGGAGTCGGGGCAGGCGCGCCGCAGTGCTTCCCTGTGTCCCACCTGAGGGCTGCCGGTCCGAGATCAGTGAGCTCCTCAGCGGTCGAGCCTGATGGAGGTGGGAAGACTCAGATTCACCGACCCTCGCCGAGGTTGATCGCCGGACACCTCCGGTGACTCGCCGACCGGCTTCACCCTCGTCCGAAGCCGGTCAGCCCCGTCATCGCTCGGCCGGCTCCTTGACCGCCACCGGAGCCTCGGCGTGCCTGCCCGCCGAGGGGCGGCCGGTGACGTAGGTGGCCAGCAGGAGCAGGAGGGCCGCCTGGGCGAGCATGCCGGGGGCCAGCGGCGGGGCGTCGCCGACCGACTTGGTGAACGCGTGCCACCATTGCCCGATCATCGACACTCCGTCGAGCGCGCCCGAGAAGGACCCCACCGTCATGTTGGCCGACACGTGCGCGAACACGCCGAAGGCCGAGGCGAGCAGCACCACGGCGGCGATCACCCGCACCGTGCCGGAGAGCCGGGTGGCCAGCAGCAGGAGAACGCCGACGGCGAGCAGCGTCAGCGCCGCCCACGGCACGAGCTGCTGGACGCTGCGCCAGTGGCGCTCCACGGCGAGCTCGAAGCCGGCGCCGAAGATGGCGATGACGGTCAGCGCGGCCAGGGCGCGCCGCACGAGCGTCGGGTTCACCGCGCACCCGCCGACGCCGCGACGAGGCTCGCACCGGCCGTGTGAGCCATGAGAGGCGCGTTCATTCTCACCGTTTTCATCGTGAAACCGTCTTTCCACGTCAGAGGCCTGCGCAACCCATGTTCGCCGGGCCGCCTGAAGACGACCTCTGCGGAACATGAAGACCATCTGAGAAAACCGGTCAATTGACTGCTCTGCTGCTGCGGCACGCACGCACCTTCGCCTAGCCAGGCGTTCCCAGCGCGCCAGCCGGTCAGCATCTTGTCCAGCCGGGCGGGGCCGCACTCTTCACGAGCCTTGTGGGCGGCGCGGGAGGTGGCCACGCACTGGTTCCACGCCCACCGGCACCGGTCCCACTCGGCCAGTAGCGCCGCGAGTGCGGTGGACGACACGCGAAGCCGGTAGGTGTACCGGGCATGCTCAGCCCCTCGGCATCATTTGGTGTCGTCATGGTGTCATTATGCCTCTGGCATGCCACCATGAACGTATGGAAACCGAGGTGCGCATCACCCTTCGACTACCCGCCGACCTCCACGCCCGGCTTACCGCTCAGGCGAAGACCGACCGGCGATCCCTCAATGCCGAGATCGTGCACCTACTGGAGGCCGCAATCGGCACTCCCCGGGTGAACAGCGATTCACCTTGAAGGCGAATCGCTGCTTCGCGGCCCCGCTACGCGGACAACCGGATTCCTCCCCGGCCTTAAGGCCGGAGCATCCTCCGGTTTATCCGGTGATGTCACGCCGCAGAGTGATGAACCGGGCGGCGAGCACCGCGGCGGCGATGTAACCGGCGAACAGCAGGCCGCCTCCCCAGGCAGGCAACAGCTCGCCGCCCGAGTCGAGCCGCATGCCGCCGAGCGCCCTGGCCGCCCCGGTAGGCAGCCACCGGAACACGTCGGGCACCAGCCAGGCCAGGAACGCGTCACCGTACATGAACAGCAGGCAGGCCAGGGCGATCGCGCCCACCTGGTGGCGGATCAGCGCGCCGAGCCCGACCCCGAGCAGCGCGTACAGGGTGCTGCCCAGCACCGCGCCGGTCAGCACCCACGGCACGTCGGAGCTCAGCGCGGGATGCCCTTGCGACGACAGGAGCGCCGCACCCGCCACCAGCGTCGCGAGCGCCGACAGCGCCGAGACGACCAGCCCCACCAGCCCGTAGACGGCCAGCTTGGCCAGCACCACCCGGCCCCGGCGGGGGCTGGCGAGGAAGCTCCAGGTGATCGTCCCGTGACGGAACTCGCCGCACATCCCCAGGATGCCGATGATCATCGTGAACACGTACGCCTGCTGCGCCATGTTGTAGACGTTGGCCATCCGGACGGCGTCGGACGCGGCCGGCATCAGCGCGGGCAGGCAGGCCCACAGCGCGCAGAACAACGGCGTGACCGCCACCAGCACCCTGGTCGTGCGGCTCGCGCGGGCCTTGAGCAGCTCGGCCTTGATGAGGGGGATCATCCCGCCACCTCCAGGTAGAGGTCTTCCAGACCGGCTCCGGCCAGGGGGCCGCTCCAGCGCAACCGCCCGGCGGCGATGATGACGACGTGGTCGGCGATCTGCTCGACCTCGGCCAGCACGTGGGTGGAGATCAGCACCGTGTGGCCCTCGTGGGCGTACGCCCGAAGGAAGCCGCGCAGCCAGCGCATGCCGGCCGGGTCGAGCCCGTTGGCCGGCTCGTCCAGGATGAGCGTGTCAGGCTCGCCGAGCAGGGCCGTGGCCAAGGCGAGCCGCTGGCGCATGCCCAGGGAGAAGCCGCCGACCCTCCGGTGAGCGGCCGCTTCGAGGCCGACCTGCTCCAGCACCCGGGCGACCCGGGCCGCAGGAAGGCCGGCCGCGATCCGTACGGCCTCCAGATGGGTGGCGGCGGTGAGGCCGGGATGGAAGGACGTGGCCTCCAGGACCGCGCCCACCCGCTCCAGCGGGCGGTCGAGCTCGTGGTAGGGCACGCCGCCGAGGACGGCCTCGCCGGACGTCGGCCTGACCAGCCCGAGGAGCATGCGCAGGGTGGTGGTCTTGCCGGCGCCGTTGGGGCCGAGGAAGGCGGTGATCGTGCCCTCGGGCACGGTGAAGGACAGGTCGTCGACGGCCAGGACCTTGCCGAACGACTTGCGCAGACGATGGACGCGGATCGAGGTCATGCGCCTACGATCGGTGATCGCGGGGTCGTCGCGCATGGGAGCAGGGGTTGATTTCCGTTCTCCAACCACGGGTTGATGTGCGGTGCGCGGCCCGCGATTACCTTGGGGGACGTGGCATTTCTCCGCAGCCGGGCGGCCCGCGTCACGGGGTTCGCCCTCGTGGCCCTCTACCTGCTCTGGGGGCCCTTCGCGATCGCGCACTCCAGGGCGACGGCTCAGGAGACGCTGCTCGCGCTGCTCGTCGGCGTCACCACCTGGGGCTGCGCGATCTGGCTGCTCCGCTCCCGCGCCGTCTCCGGCTACAACGTGCCACCGCTCCTGGTCACCGTCGTGGGGGCGGCGGCGATGCAGGCGATGGAGCCCTACACCGGTCTGGGCTTCGCCTTCTTCGCCGCCATCGCCGCGCCGCACAGGGTGCGGCTGCGCGCCGCCGTCCCGCTGACCGCGCTCCTGCTGGCCGCCCTGCCGCTGGTGTCCTACCTGACCGGGTTCGACATGGCGGCGGCGTGGGGGATGACGGCGGGGATGGCCTACACGGTGGTGTTCTCGTTCCTGATCTGGCACGTGTCCACGACCAAGCGGCAGGCGGTCGAGGTGGCCGAGGCCCGCGCGGGCGAGGCGGTGCTGCAGGAGCGCGCCCGCCTGGCCCGCGAGGTCCACGACATCCTGGCCCACGCGCAGTCCGCGCAGATCGTCCATCTGGAAGGTGCCCGTGTCCTGCTCAGGACGGGCGCCGACCCGGCGCTGGCGCTCGACCGGGTGGAGCGGGCCGTCCACCTCGCCAGGGTCGGCCTGGAGGAGACCCGTCGCGCCCTCGACACGCTGCGTGGCAGGGACCTGCCGCTGCCGGAGCGCCTCGAACGGCTCGCCGCCGAGTTCCGCGCGACCACCGGGGCGTCGTGCGTGCTCAGCGTCGACTCTGGGGCGGCCGGGCTGTCGGCGGAGGCCAAGCTCGCCGTCGCCCGCACCGCCCAGGAGGCGCTCACCAACGTCCGCAAGCACGCTCCCGGCGCGCCGGCCGAGGTGTCGCTGCGCCTGCTCGGCCGCTGGTGCGAGCTGGAGATCCGCGACGGCGGCGCCCCTGCGGCCCGCCTGCCCGGTCCCGGCCTCTCTGATACGGGAAGCCCTCCGGGCAACGGTCCTGCCCTGAGCAACGGGAGCGCTCAGCAGGGGAACGGCATCGGGCACACGGCTGACTGGCTCCACCCGTCAGGCAGTGATGACACATGTTCGTCTGGCGACGCCGACATCGGGGGTGTCAGGGATGGGGTTGGTGAAGGAGCCGCGGAGCCGGGCGGGCGGATGGCCGCGGGAAGCGGTGCGGGTTACGGGCTGATCGGCATGCGTGAGCGGGCAGAGCTGATCGGGGGGTCGCTGACGGCGGGGGCCGACGACGGAGGGTTCGCGGTGGTGCTGCGGGTGCCGGCATGACGGTGCGCGTGCTCGTGGCCGACGATCAGACCGTCGTGCGCGAAGGATTGGTGCTGCTCCTCGGGCTGCTCCCGGACACCGAGGTGGTGGGCGCCGCCGGTGACGGCGAGGAGGCGGTCAGGCTGGTGGCCCAACTGGCCCCGGACGTCGTGCTGATGGACCTGCGCATGCCTCGCATGGACGGGGTCGCGGCGACGCGGATCATCCGACGGGAGCACCCCTGTACGGAGGTCGTGGTGCTGTCGACGTACTCCGACGACGAGTCTGTCTTCGCGGCTCTGAGGGCTGGGGCCCGGGGTTACCTGACGAAGGACACCGACGCCGAATCCCTGGCCAGGGCCATCTCGGTGGTGGCTGACGGCGAAGCACACTTCGCGCCTCCGGTGCAACGCCGCCTGGCGGAGACCGTGGCGGGCGGTCCTGGGGATGGCGAGGTCTTGAGCCCTGGAGCGGGCTCAGGCAACGAGGAGAGGTGGGGGTACGCGGCGCCTGGGGATGCCCACGCGCCTGGGGATGCGCGGGGATTCGGCACGGGCGGGGGCGCTGGCGTTGGACAAGGTTTCAACAAAGGCGGGGACGCTGACGTCGGACGGGGATTTGGCACGGGCGGGGGTGCTGACGTCGGTCGGGGATTCGGCACGGGCTGGGGCGCTGACGTCGGACAAGGTTTCAACGAACGCGGGGACGCGGACGTCGGACGGCGCTTCAGCAGGAGTCGAGACTTCAACGGGAGGCGGAGGAACGCGGCGGGGCGGCGTGACGAGGCCGGGCCGGAGAATGTTCAGCCGAGGCGGCCTGACGGGCTGACGCAGCGGGAGGTGGAGGTGCTCGGGCTGATCGCCCAGGGCCGGTCCAATGCAGAGATCGCCGGGCAACTCCACATCTCCGAAGCCACCGTGAAGACCCACATCAACAACTTGTTCGCCAAAACCCGGGTCCGCGACCGCGCCCAGGCCGTCACCTACGCCTTCCGCCAAGGTCTGGCCCCGCCATGAGGACGGGACTTCATTACCGCTGGTAGGTCGGTGGTCTGGTCTGCCATGGGGACGGGATGTCTGGTGCGAGCGTCGTGCTGCTGGTGGGTCGGTGGTCTGGTCCTGTCATGAGGACGGGACGCCTGTGATGTCGGGGCTCCCATGCGATCACGCAGGCCGCCGTGTCAGCCGATGCTGATGTGTGGAAGGTAGGGGACGGCTCGAAGGCGAGATCGCTCCGAGCCATCCTCGATCTAGTCATGCTTGCTGATATCGGACGAGTCGATGATGAGGTATCCGCCTTGACGGCGGCATCTTCCAGGCGCTTGCAGAAACAAAGGATCCTCACGCTGTCGGATCCCTGCCCCGCTGAAACCGTCGCCGTCCAAGAGCTGCCCGACGCCAGGCAGCGAAATCCCGCGCCGTTCTCCTACACGGAGCGATGTCGCGCCTATAGGCCATATCGGTATCATCCTGCCGCCTCCAGCCTCCACGGCCAGGCAGGACTCGCTTTCGATCCACGTCACTCGTCCGGTCAGGGGAGAGTAGCCATTTGGTCGCGTGTCGTGTACGAGAATTTCAGGATCGGAACCGACCATGCAGACCCCCGGACACGCGGCCGTTGAGGAGGCCGTGGAAGGGATGAATGCGCATCCCGATAACAGCGCGATGCCGACCAGTGCGGTAGCGATGGGTGTGGACCTCATCATCGGGCCTCCTAGGGGATAGACAGAGGCTTCGGAGATAGCCATCGTCATCCGCGAGGGCACCCTCGAGGACCCCATAGGCTTCCGCGTCCCGATAGAAGGGGCCTCCGCTGTCGCCGAACGTGCAGGTGCTGCTGCCGTTGAGAATGCTCGTGAGAACCTGGCCACCGACAATGCCCCCGAGATCGCCGTCGTAGACGGAGTGGTTGAGTTGGACCACCGTGCCGCAATCACGCGTGGATTCTTTGCCGAACTTGCATACGGGGTCGCCAATCTTGGGCCCAGCGGACCGAGCGTCGGCGTAGCGCTTGGCACCCGTATCCCAGTGACACTTCGCGATCTTGAGGCGTTGGGGTTGCATGGCGACGGCCACCGCGTGATCATTCGGAGTTTGTGAAGACGACAAAAGACCGTGCGGTGGCCGCGAGCCACAGCGTAGACCTTGACGGCTGGTGGTCATCTTCAACGAGCTGATGACCCGGATCGCCGGAGCCGAACCGTGCCGCGCCGCCAGTGCGTATGTGCGCGGGCTGCTGGCCGACATCGACCGTAAGAACTGCTGGAACCTGGCCGAACATGCCGGGCTGCTCGGTCGTCCCGGACGAGATCGCCATGGTGCTGGCCGCGTTGGTACGCCGGGGCGCGCATCGACCAGGACGAGCCGGAGGGGCATCGATGGCTGCTGATCCGCCGGTCAAGGGCCGGGTTGGACTGGACCACCATCAGGTCGGAGCTGGACGGCCTGGCACCGGCATGTCACCTTGGCCATGCTCACGCCGGCCCTGGTGGCGGAAGCGGGGGATTGCTCAGCGCGGGGACACTTCGCCGGGTTCGTGATGCGCGCCGAGGAGGTGCTTCCGGCCCCAGTCGCCGAGCGGTGCCAGCGCTTCGTTGAGGGAGACGCCGAGCGGGGTGAGGGTGTAGGCGACCCGGCGCACCGCCCCTTCGAAGGCCTCGTCCCGGGAGACGATGCCGTCGTTCTCCAGCTCGCGCAGATGGGTGGTGAGGACTTTCTCGGTGACGCCGGGGATGCCGCGGCGCAGCTCGCCGAACCGGAGCGGGCCTTCGTCCAGGGCCCAGAGGATGAGCACCTTCCACTTGCCGCCGACCACGTCGATGGCCGCGTCGATGCCGCACACGTACGTGTCTCGCCTGGTCATGCACTTACCTTAAGGTAACCACCCACAAAAGAGTGCGTACTTGATCATGGTCCAGGGCGTGCCCGAACCTGGTGGACATGGATACCGGCATCACCTCGAAGACTCCCATCACCCTCCTGGGCCTCGGCGACATGGGGACAGCGCTCGCCCACTCCTGGCTCGCCGCGGGGCATCCGCTGACCGTGTGGAACCGTACCCGGGAGAAGGCCGAACCGCTCGTACGCGGCGGCGCGCGGGCGGCGGACACGGCGGCGGAGGCGGTCGCGTCGGCCGCCGGTCCCGTCGTCCTCTGCCTGCTGGACGACGACTCCGTGGGCGAGACCCTGGACGGCGCCGACCTGAACGGCAAGGACGTCGTCAACCTGACCACCGGCACCCCCGCCCAGGCCGGGCGGCGTGCCCGCTGGGTGAATGAGCGCGGGGCCCGTTTCCTGGACGGCGGGATCATGGCCGTGCCCCCGATGATCGGCCGTCCGGAGACCGGCGGCTACGTGTTCTACAGCGGCGACCGGGAGCTGTTCGACCGCCACCGCGAGGCGCTGGAGGTCCCGGCCGGGGCGGAGTTCGTCGGCGAGGACCCCGGCCACGCGGCGCTGCACGACATCGCCCTGCTCAGCGCGATGACCGGCATGCTCGCGGGCATCACCCACGCCTTCGCCCTGGTGAGCCGGGAGAAGGACCTCGACCTGGCCAGGTTCGCCGGGCTGCTCGCGGAGTGGCTCGGCGCGATGGCGGGCAGCAGCCAGGAGATGGCCGCGCAGCTGGTGAGCGGCGACTACACCGAGGGCGTCACCTCCAACCTCGCCATGATGACGGCGGGCAACGACGCGCTCCTGGCCACGGCGCGGGATCAGGGCGTGGATTCCCGGCTGCTCGTCCCGTACATGGAGCTGATGCGTCATCGGGTGGCCCAGGGGCACGGCGACGAGGGCCTGGCGGGCCTGGTGTCCCTGCTTCCGGCGGCTCACTAGGAGCGGGGCGGCTCTCGCCGGAGGCCCGCGATGACCATGTCGATGAGCAGCTCGTAGCTTTCGTCCAGGTCCTCCGGCAGTTGGAAGGCGCCGCGGGTCTCCAGCACCGCGAACCCGTGGGCGGCGGCGCGCAGGCAGCGCGCGGCGTGGATCGCCTGCGATCCCTCCAGGTCGTACGCGCGCAGCGCGGCCAGCAGGATGTCCACCAGCCGCTCGGCGATCGCGGCGGTGGCGGGCTCCGGGGACTGGAGGATGGCGGCGTAGCGGTGCGGGTTGCGGACCACGTACGCGCGCCAGGCCCGCATGAGCGCCCGCAGCGCGTCGTCGCCCGAGCGGCCGAGCACGGCCGCGTTCCCGTGCTCGGCGAACTCCTCCATGACCTGGCCGGACACCAGCACCCGCAGCTCGGCGAGGTTGCGCACGTGCTTGTAGAGCGACGGCGGCGCCACCCCGGCGCGGGCGGCGACCGCGGCGAGCGTGAGCGCGGCCGGCCCCGACTCGTCCACGATCTCCAGCGCGAGGCCGACCACCGCCTTGGCCGAGAGCGCGGCCCTAGCCATCCAGCCGCTCCTTCAGGAAGGTCAGGATGGCCCCGGCGACCTCGTCGGGATACTGCGCGTGCGGGTAGTGGCCCGCGCCCTCGATCATCACGACCCGGCCGATCCCGTCGGGCATCCCGGCGACCACACCCTCGGCCTCGGCGCGCGGGTCGTTCCAGTCGGGGTCGGCCGTGCCCATGACGACCAGCGCGGGGGAGCGGACGCCGGCCAGCTGGGCGCCGGCGTCCTTGGGCGCGGCCATGCCCATCTTGCTGATCACCGCCATCCGGCCGGGCCTGCTCAGGTCGCGGCCCAGCTCGTCCAGGTAAGCGGCGAAGTCGGCCGGTTTGCGGCCCGGGTAGGCGTGGTCCAGGTAGCGCTTCCACAGCCCGAGGCTGCGCAGCGTCCCGGTGGCCATCAGCAGCGACATGCCCTTGCGGTAGGCGGGGTTGCGCACGAGCCCGCCCAGGTCCGGCTGCTGGGGGCGGGTGAACGGGGCGATCTCCACCACGGCGCGCACCAGCTCGGGCTCCCGCGCGGCGGCGATGGTGGCCGCCCCGCCGGAGAACGAGTGACCCACGATCACGGCGGGCCCGCCCAGGTGGCGGACCAGGGCCAGGAGGTCGTGCGCGGTGTCGGTGCGCGAGTAGGAGGACCAGCCGAGCGTCGAGTCGCCGTGGCCGCGCAGGTCGGTGACCGCCACCCGGTATCCGGCGGCGGTCAGCCGCGGCGCCAGGAACCGGTAGGCGGCGCGGTCGTTGCCCATGCCGGGCGCCAGCACGACGAGCGGGCCCTCCCCGGACACCTCGTATCCGAGCCGCCCGCCTTCCACTTCCAGTGTCTCTGCCATGGTCCCGCCTCCAGCTACGATGTATAGCTTGAAAGCTAATGTCATTAGCCAGTGATGTCAAGGATCCGGGTCTGTCTCGGCCGTCCGGCCCGGCGTAGGCTTCGGGCATGTCGCGGCTGGCGATGGCGGACGAGCTGCTGATCCTGGCCCTGTGCGCGTCCGCCGACGGATGGGTCATCGGTCGCGACGGCAAGGTCAGGCTGCCGCCGCACCTCGACCTCGGGCTGGCGGCGGCCGAGCTCGCCGGGCACGGCCCGCAGCCGGGCCTGCCGCAGCGGATCGTCAGCGTCGCGGCGGGCCGCCCCCACCTGCGGCGCATCGCGGCGCTGCGCGAGCAGGGCAGGGTCGTCGTCTGCGAGCGGCCGGCGCGCGGGCTCTTCCACGACCGGACGGTGACGCGGCTGTCGGCGCCCGAGTACGGAGCCGAGTACGCGATCGTCGACCGGCTGCTCACCGCCCTGCGCGGCCTGCCCGCGCACCACGACACGGTGGCCCTGCTGGCCATCATGCGCGCCTGCGACCTGCACCGCCGGTGGTTCCGCGACCTGCCCAGGCGGGAGCGGGCACGCAAGATCGACGGGCTGACCAGGGACCACTGGCTGCGGGTGGCCGTCGAGTCGGCGATCGTCGCCGAGTTCGCCTGGTCCGCCGCCGCCAACGGCACGCTCTAGCGGCTCTCCCTGATCAGCCGAGGCTAAGCTGGGCGCCATGGAACTGCCGCCGGTGGTGGCGCGGATGTGGGGGCGCGAGCCGGTGCCGCGCCGCGGCCCGAAGCCGCGGCTCGACCTGGCGCGCATCGTGGCCGCCTGCATCGAGATCGCCGACGCCGAAGGGCTGGGCGGCGTCTCCATGGCGACCGTCGCCTCGCGCGTCGGCGTGGCCACCATGGCGCTCTACCGCTACGTCGGCAGCAAGGCCGAGCTGCTGACGATCATGGCCGACAGCGCCGCGCCCGACCCTCCCGAGCGTGACGGCCTGCCCTGGCGCGACTACCTCGGCCTGTGGGCCCGTGCCAACCGGGACTTCCTGCTGGCCCGGCCCTGGCTGCTCTCCGTCGACCGGTCCGTCCCGCCCGCCGGCCCGCGCGCCATGCTCTGGCTGGACCGGGCGCTGGCCGCGCTCGGCGACGCCGGGCTGGACGCGGGGGAGCGGGTCCGCGCCGCCACCACGCTCTCCGGGTACGCGGCCTCCGACGCCATGCTCACGTACGCGATGCGCGCCCCCGCCCCGGACGGCTACGACGGCCTTTCCGGAGCCGCCGACTACGGCCAGATGCTGGACGCGCTGCTCGACCCCGCGGTCTACCCGGCGCTGTCGGCGGCCGTGCGGGAGGGCGCGTTCCGCGGGGCGGAGGGCTGGACGGACGACGCCGACTTCACCTTCGGCCTGGACCTGCTGCTCGACGGCGTCGAGGCGCTCGTCGCCCGCCGCGCCCGCTGACCTGTCAGTGTCCCGGCCAGCCCGCCCGCGGGGCCGGGGCGTCGACGGCCAGCACCTGGCCGGTGCGCGGGCCGCCGAACGGGTCGGACGGGTTCCACTCGGCGGCCACGACATACAGCGTCCGCCCGTCCGGGCCGCCCAGCATGCACGCGAACGGGCCCCGGTCCAGCTCGACCCGCTCCAGCACCTCGCCGCCCTCGCGCACCCGCACCACCTCGTTGCCCCCGGTCGAGGTCCACACCGCGCCTTCCGCGTCCATGCAGATCCCGTCGGGGCCCAGCCCGGCGGCCCAGGTCCGGCGGTTCGACAGGCTCCCGTCGGACGCGACGTCGAACGCCGTGAGCGTGCCGGTGAACGACTCGGCGATGATCAGCGTACGGCCGTCCGGTGAGACGACCATGCCGTTGGGGAACGCGATGTCGCCGGCCACCTGCCGGGCCCGCCCGTCGGGGGTGATCAGCGCGATGTAGCCGGGCACGAAGTCCGGTCGCTCGTGCAGCGGCGTGTCCATGCCGTCGGCCATGGCCTTCTCCAGGAAGGCGAGGAAGTCGAAGTCGGCGCCGTTGACGTAGACGTTGCCGCGGCCGTCGACCACGATCTCGTTGAAGCCGGAGGGCAGGCCGCTGAGGTCGGCGTGCGGGACCAGCGAGCCGTCGGCCTCCCGGCGCAGCAGCCGGCCCCGGTCGGTGTGCTTGGGCACGATCAGCATCCGGCCGTCGGGCAGCCAGTCGATCGAGTGGGCGCCGACCCCGGGCTCGGAGAACACGACCTCGGCCCGGCCGTCCGGGCTCAGGGCGATCACCTCGTCGTCCCCCCAGTTGCAGAACCAGAGCCGGCCGTCGTGCCAGCGCGGCGACTCGCCGATGCCCAGGCCGTCCATCAGGATGCGCGGTGCCGTCATGTCTCGTCCCTCTCGTGGTCGTGGGTCTCACCCCTATACGAACGGCTCCCGCCCGGATCGACACACGCGCCGATGACGTCCAGGAGAATCGCGAAATCGGCGTCCCGCACCTCCCGCGCGTGGTGGCCGAACCGGCCGGCGGCCTCACTCGCGGCGTACCCGAGCACGGCGGTGCTGATCAGCCGCTCGGCGCGGGCGGCCCGCTCGTCGTCGAGCCCGGCTTCGCGCAGCGCCGCCAGCACGCCGTCGCGCACCCGCCGCGCCTGGTCCGTCTCGGCGGGCCGCCGCAGCAGCAACGGGAACACCGCCGGATGGCGGCCCGCCGAGGCCCTGACCGCGGTGGCCGTCAGAGCCAGCCGCTCCCGCCACGGCAGGCCGGGGTCCGGCGGCGGGAACTCGGTCAGCAGCGCCTCCACCAGCCCGTCGAGCAGGTCGTCCTTGCTTCGGACGTGCCGGTAGAGGGCCATCGCGGTGACGCCGAGCCGGGCGGCGACGGCCTGCATGGTCACCGCGTCGAGGCCGTGCTCGTCGGCGACCTCCAGCGCGGCGGCCAGGACGGCGGGACGACTGATCTGCGCGGGTCTGCCCATGGCATAAGTATATGACGTACGCTTACCTCATACACAAACGGAGGCGGCCATGCGGATCCTGCTGTCGGACGGGTCGGGCGTCACCTCGCGGCAGTGCGCCACCGTGCTGTCGCGGGCGGGGCACCACGTCGAGGCGCTCTCGCCCGATCCGCGCTGCCTGTGCGCGTTCACCCGGCACGTCCGCCGCGTGCACCGGGTGCCCTCCTACGGCGCCGACCCGTACGGCTGGCTGGAGGCCGCCACCGGCGTCTACCGGCGGGGCGGGTTCGACGTGCTGCTGCCGACGCAGGAACAGGTCGCGGTGCTGTCGCGGGAAGGCGGAGCCGGCACCGCCACCGCCGTGCCGCCCTTCGCGGCGCTCGCCGCGGTGCAGGACAAGGTGTCCGCACATGCCACGCTGGCCCGGTTCGGGCTGCCGCAGCCGGCGTCCGCCGTCGTACGCGACCTATCCGGGTGGGACGGCTATCCCGCGTACGTGAAGCGGCCGATCGGCACCGCCGGCAGCGGCGTGCGGCGGCTCGCCGGGCCGGGGGAGCCGCTCGGCCCCTCGTGGGACGGCGAGCCGGAGCTGCTGGTGCAGCGGGAGGTCCAAGGGCCGCTGGCCATGGTGCAGTCGGTGTTCGCCACCGGGGCGCTCGTGGCCTTCCACGCCTGCCTGCGGGTGCGGGAGGGCGCCAGGGGCGGCGCCGGGCACAAGCGCGGGGTGGCGCTGCCGGAGGTGCGCGAGCACCTGCGGGCTCTGGGCGAGGGGCTCGGCTGGCACGGCGCGCTGTCGGCGGACGTGGTGCTGGGCGCGGACGGGCCGGCGTTCATCGACGTCAACCCGCGACTGGTCGAGCCGGTCAACGCCCTGCTGTCGGGAGTCGACCTGATCACGCCCCTGCTCGACCTGGCGCTGGGGCGGGCGGCCCGGCCGCAGCCCGCCGCGGTGCCGGGCGTGCGGACGCACCAGCTGCTGCTCGCCGTCCTGGGCGCGGCCTCGCGCGGCCGCGCCGCGGTGCTGGCCGAGCTGACGGGCGCCGTGCTCCGCCGCGGTCCCTACGAGGGAGGCACGGAGGAGCTCACGCCGGGCTTCGACCCGCGGGCCATGGCCCTGGTGGCCGCCGCGGCCGGGGCCACGCTGGTGCGCCCGGCCGCCTGGCGGTGGTTCGCCTCGGGCAGCGTGACCGCGTACGCCCTCGAACCTGAGGGCTGGCGGCTCATCACGGGCGCGGCTCCGTGAACCGCAGCCGCATGGCCGGGTCGTGGGTGCGTACGAAGCCCAGCGAGGCGTAGAGCGGCTCGCCCTCCGCGGAGCTGCGCAGGTCGACCGTGGCGATGCCGCGCTCGCGATACCACTCGACCAGGGCGGTCACGCAGGCCCGCGAGTAGCCGCGCCGCCGGTGCTCCGGGTGGGTGGCGACGTTGAAGATGTAGCCGACCAGGCCCTCGAGGGCGCCCGGCCCGCCGAGCCGCTCCTCGACCGTGCCGGTCGCGCACGCGGCCAGCCCGCCGCCCGGCGCGTCCACCACGAAGGCGAGCATCCGCGGGTCCGGCTCGTCCAGCCGCGCCCGCAGTCTCCGCTCGGCCGCCTCGCGCCACCCGTCGTCCGCCGGCTCGCGGCCGGTCATGCTCGCCAGCATCACCGCTCGCAGCCGTACCAGCTCCGCGGCGTCCGCCGCCGTCGCCTTGCGCGCTCTGACCATCCCCCCGACGTTAGCGAGGCCGCTCGCCGGCGGGCAACGGGCTTTACCCGGCCAGGGCGCGGCGCAGGGCGGCGCCGAGTTCGGCGATCTGCCGCTGTGACACCTCGGCCGACAGGATGGCCTGCGAGCCGTGGAAGGTGCCGGACCACTGGTGCAGCTCGACCGACACGCCGGCCTGGAGCAGGCGCAGCGCGTACTCGATGTCCTCGTCGCGGTTCGGGTCGAGCTCCGCCGTGGCGATGTAGGCCGGCGGCAGGCCGGACAGGTCGGTGGCCCGCGCCGGTGCGGCGTACGGCGTGGCGGGCGCGGAGCCCAGGTAGTGTCCCCAGGCCGCGGTGACCTTGGCGCGGTTCATCCAGGGCGTGTCGGTGAAGTTCCGCGCCGACCACGTCTGCTGCCGGTCGTCGAGGCCGGGCTGGTTGAGCAGCTGGAAGCGGATCGGCGGCCCCTGCTGGTCACGCGAGCGCAGCGCCATCGCCGCCGCGAGCCCCGCCCCGGCGCTGTGACCGCCGACCGCGATCCGGGCCGGGTCGAGGCCCAGCTCGGCGGCATGCTCGGACGCCCAGGCCAGCACGGCGTAGCCGTCGTCCAGGGCCGCGGGGAAGGGGTTCTCGGGGGCCAGGCGATAGCCCACCGAGATCACCGTCGTGCCGGAGACGTCCGCGAGCCTGGCCGCCCACGGGTGCTCGGTGTCCACGTCACCCATGACGAAGCCGCCGCCGTGCAGCCAGATGATCGCGCCCTGCGCCCCGTGCGGGCGGTAGAGCCGTACGGGCACGCCGGGGTCGGCGGGCACCGTGTGGTCCTCGACGTCCATGTTCGAGGTGTCGGGCGCCGGGACCGAGGTGGCGAGTTCGGCGAAGCTCTTGCGCTCGACGACCGGGTCGGTCAGGTCGGCGCGGGGGAACAGCGGGATGAACGCTTCGAGTTCGGGATCCATGCCAGCCATACTCGCGTCCTCGCCGCCGGGGATCAGCCGCCAACCGTCGGGCATCGTGACCGGATCGTGCGCCGATCGGCGCGGCCCGCCCGGGTCAGGGCTGTCCGGCGGCGCGGCGCGCCAGGTAGCCGGCGATGTGGTCACGGGCCGCCGTCCGGGCGCGCGCGGCGTGCGCGTCGGCGTCGCGGGGCAGGCGGCCGCCCTTCGTTAGCAGGGTCGCGTAGCCGTGCGCCGCCGACAGGTGCACGTACACGAAGTCCAGCAGCTCGGCCCACGGGGTGTCGGCGGGCAGCACGTCCGCGGCCAGCCGGGTCAGCGTGTCGGTGAGCCGGCGGCTCTGCTCGTGGACGGTCTGGCAGTGCTCGGCGGCGAAGTCGTGGGTATAGACGAGTTCGACGCCGGCGCGATGGTCCAGCGCGTAGCGGGTATAGGCGCTTGCGGTGGCGGCGAGCCGGTCGGCCGGGTCGGGCCCGGCACGCTCGGCCGCCTCGGCGAGCAGGTCGGTGATCTCGCCGATGACGGCGGCCGCGCAGGCGGCGAGCAGCGCCTCCCGGTCGGGGAAGTGGCGGTAGGGCGCGGCCGACGACACGCCCGCCCGCACCGCGACCTTGGCCACGGAGAAGCCCGCGACCCCGGTCTCGGCCAGGAGCGCGATGCCTTCGCGGACCAGGCCGGCGCGCAGGTCGCCGTGATGGTAGCGGCGGCGCGGCGTCGTGGGACTGCTCACGGTGGACGATCCCCCCTTTCCGGATGTTAGAGTACTCTCACATTCTGATGTTAGAGTGCTCTTACATTCACCCACGGGAAGGTGAGCATCATGCGGCAGCGGAGCCTCGGACGGCAGGGCCTGACGGTCTCGGCGATCGGCTACGGAGCGATGGGCGTCTCCTTCGCCTACGGCCCCTCGGACAAGAAGGAGGGCGAGGCCACCATCCGCCGCGCCCACGAGCTGGGCGTGACGTTCTTCGACACCGCCGAGCTCTACGGCCAGGGCGAGAACGAGCGGATCGTCGGCGCCGCGCTCGCGCCGGTGCGCGACGAGGTGATCATCGCGACCAAGTTCGGCTTCGACTTCACCGGTACGAGACAGGGCGGCGTCGACAGCAGGCCCGAGCACATCCGCGAGGTCGTCGACAACAGCCTGCGCTACCTCGGCGTCGACGTCATCGACGTGCTCTACCAGCACCGCGTCGACCCCAGCGTGCCGATCGAGGACGTGGCGGGCACCGTCAAGGAGTTCGTCGACGCCGGCAAGGTCCGCTACTTCGGGCTGAGCGAGGCCGGGGCCGGCACCATCCGCCGGGCGCACGCCGTCCAGCCCGTCTCGGTCCTGCAGACGGAATACTCCCTGTTCGAGCGGGAGGTGGAGGCGCTCTTCCCGGTCCTGCGCGAGCTCGGCATCGGGTTCGTCGCCTACTCGCCGCTCGGCCGCGGCTTCCTCACCGGCCAGGCCAAGCCCGGCGCCGAGTACGAAGAGAGCGACATGCGCAGCTGGGACGCCCGCTTCCAGCCGGGCAACTACGAGAAGAACCTGGAGGCCACCCGCCTGCTCGGTGAGCTCGCCGCGGGCAAGGGGGCCACCGTGGCCCAGCTCGCCCTGGCCTGGCTCCTCGCCCAGGGCGACGACATCGTGCCCATCCCCGGCACCCGCAGCCCCGAGCGGCTGGCGGAGAACGTCGCCGCCGCCGACCTCGTCCTCGACGACGCCGACCTTACGCGGATCGCCGAGATCCTGCCGACCGGCGGCTACGGCGCCCGCTACCCGCAGGGCATGCTCCCCGTCTGGGACTGACCTCGGGTCACCGGCGGGTGCGCGGCACCACCAGGCCCGACTCGTACGCGGCCACCACGGCCTGCGTACGGTCGCGCAGCCCGAGCTTGGCCAGCACCCGGCTGACGTGCGTCTTCACCGTCTCCTCGGTGACCGTGAGCCGGGCGGCGATCTCCGGGTTCGACAGGCCCTCGGCGAGCAGGCGCAGCACCTGAGTCTCGCGCGGGGTGAGCGCGGCGATCGGCACCGCCTCCATCTCCGGCCGCAGCCGGGCGAACTCGCTGATCAGCCGCCTGGTCACGGCCGGGGCCAGCAGCGCGTCCCCGGCGGCGACCACCCGCACCGCGTCGAACAGCCGCTCGGCGGTGACGTCCTTGAGCAGGAACCCGCTGGCCCCGGCCCGCAACGCGTCGTAGACGTACTCGTCCAGGTCGAACGTCGTCAGGATGAGCACCCTCGGGCCCGAGCCGGCCAGCCGCCTGGTGGCCTCGATGCCGTCCATGCGCGGCATGCGCACGTCCATGAGCACCACGTCCGGCCGGACCTCGCCGCACACCCGCACCGCCTCCGCGCCGTCGGCGGCGGTGCCGGCCACCTCGAAGTCCGGCTGCGTGTCGAGCAACTCCCCGAACCCGGTACGCACCACGAGGTGATCGTCGGCCACCACGATCCGAACCCGCCCGCCACCTTTCCCGGCCGGGGGTGCTGGTCCGGGGGTGTGTTCGCCGCTCACGTCGTACTTTCCGGTCGGCGGCGTTTCACCGGGAACGCGGTCGCCTTCATGCCGTCGCCTCTCGTGGTAGGTGGGCTTCCACCAGGAATCCGCCGCCCTCGGCGGGGCCGGCTCGGAGGTCGCCTCCGGCGGCGGTGGCGCGCTCGCGCATGCCGGCCAGGCCGAAACCGCCGTCCGGGTCGGTGGGGAGCGTGCCGCCGTTGTCGCGGATGAGAAGAAGGAGACCGTCGCCGTCGTAGCGCAGTTCCACGTCGACCGCGGCGCCGGGGGCGTGACGGCGGGCGTTGGTGAGGGCCTCCTGCACGATGCGGTACGCGGCCAGCTCGACGCCCGGGTCCAGCGGGACCGGCGTGCCGCCGAGTATGAGCCTCGTGGCGGACCCGGAAGCGTCCCTTGACTCGTCGACCAGCTCGATCAGCTCCTCCAGCGTCAGCCCCGGCTGCGGGCGGCGCTCTACCTCGGTGTCCTCGCGCAGCACGCCGAGCAGCCGCCGCATCTCGGTCAGCGCGGCACGGGCCGTGTCGCCGATGGCGGACAGCCGTTCGGCGCCGGCGGCGGGCATCCCGGGGACGGCCAGCCTTGCCGACTCCGCTTGCACGGCGACCATGGAGACATGGTGGGCCACCACGTCGTGCAGCTCACGGGCGATGCGGGCGCGCTCGCCGCGGGCCGTGTGCTCCAGCAGGGTCCCGGCGATCTCCTGACGCGCCGCGCTCCCGGCCGCGGCGTCCGCGTGCGCCCGCCGCGCCGTCCCCGCCAGCGCCGCCGCAGGAGCAAGCGACCCCAGCACCAACACCAACCCCGCCGCCCCTCCAGCGGAGTCCGATCCTCGCCTGAAGTCCGCCGCTCCCGCGGAGTCCGCCGCTCCCGCGGAGTCCGCCGCTCCCGTGGAGTGCGGCCCTCCCGTGGAGTGCGGCGCTTCCGTGGAGTGCGGCCCTCCCGTGGAGTGCGGCGCTTCCGTGGAGTGCGGCCCTCCCGTGGAGTGCGGCGCTTCCGTGGAGTGCGGCGCTTCCGTGGAGTGGGGCGCTTCCGTGGAGGTCGGCCCGATTGACGGCGCGGGCCTTTCGTGTGGTGTCAGTTCTGTGGTGGATGTGGGCTCTCCTGATGGTGAAAGCCCTGGGGTCGGGGGTTGCGACGGTGCTGGGGTCGAGATCTGTGCCGGGACTCGTACGTCGGTCGCGGTCAGGGCAGGGAACAGGGCCAGCAGGGGAAAGGGGGCCGCGAGCAGTACGGCGAGCCGCCAGGAGCCGTGCCGCCCGAGCCGGTACCCGCAGGCGAGCTGGGCCGCCGCCCCCGCGACGGTCAGGGTCTGGAACGCCGTCAGGGACAGCAGCACCGACACGGTCACCACCGCGGCGGCCACGGCCGGTTGCCCGGGCAACAGCGCCGGCGGGACCGTGGTCGCCAGCCCCACCAGGAAGAGCATCGCCAGGGTGAGCGGCCGGGCTCCCTCCGCCCGCAGGGCGATCTCGCCGACCGCCAGCACCGCCGCCGACACCCCCGCCACCACGGGCGCGTGCCCCATGACCCATCGCCCGTACGTTCCTCCACCCACGACGGCCATTCTCTCGGTTCACCAGAAAGCTGACATCCCTCGTACGAGGGACGAAGAGGGCGTACGGCGGGACAGAACCTTCAGCCCGCACGGAGGAGAAGGGTGGGTGCGAGCCGGGGAATCCCCGCATGAGAGATCCACGACCGTCCGCCTCGCGGGGAAGTGAACGCGGGCGCGGCTCCCTCCGGTGCCCGAAAACGTCGAGGCGCCGGAATCCCTCGTGTGGGGAACGTCGGTGACCGGAGGTGCCGGAGTGTGGGGAACGTCGGCGCCCGGAAACGCCGGAGTCCCCCGTATGAGGGAGGCCGGGTCGCTGGAGGCAGGGAGGGAGAGGATCGCTCGGCGGCGTGACGACCCGGGGTGCCGCCGCTGCCTAGGCTGCGCGGCATGGAAGCGACGATCGAGGTAACCGGGCTGCGCAAGCGGTTCGGACGGACCGTGGCGCTGGACGGGATGACGTTCAGGGTGCCGCCGGGCCGGGTCACCGGGTTCGTGGGGCCGAACGGCGCGGGCAAGTCCACCACGATGCGGGTGATCCTCGGCCTGGACGCCCCCGACGAGGGCCGGGCGCTGGTCGGGGGCGTGCCGTACCGGAGTCTGGAGGAGCCGCTCACCCGCGTGGGCGCGCTGCTGGACGCGGGCGCGCTGCAGCCGAGCCGTACGGGCCGCGACCACCTGCTGTGGCTGGCCCACTCCCAGGGGCTCGGGGCGGCGCGGGTGGACGAGGTGATCGGCCTGGTGGGGCTGGGCGGGACGGCGCGCAGGCGGGCGGGCGGCTACTCGCTGGGCATGCGGCAGCGGCTCGGGATCGCCGCCGCGCTGCTCGGCGACCCGCCGGTGCTCATGCTGGACGAGCCGTTCAACGGCCTCGACCCGGACGGCATCGTGTGGATCCGCGGCCTGCTGCGGTCGCTGGCCGCCGAGGGCCGGGCGGTGCTGGTGTCCAGCCATCTGATGAGCGAGCTGGAGGGCACCGCCGGTCAGCTCGTCGTGGCCGGGCGGGGCCGGGTGGTGGCCGACATGGGCGTGGCCGAGCTGATCGAGGCGGCCTCCCACGACCGGGTGACCATCCGCACCACGGCCCGCTCCCGCGCGATGGAGACCCTGGCGGGGGCGGGCGCCACGGTCGCCGTCACGGGCGGCGACACCGTCACCGCGTCGGGGCCGTCCGCCGAGCGGGTGGTGGAGCTGCTGACCGGAGGCGGGGTGCCGTTCTCGGAGGTGACGGCCCACCGGGCCACGCTGGAGGAGGCGTACATGGAGCTGACCAGGGACGCCGTCGAGTTCCGCGCGGACGGGGCGGCCCGATGAGCCCGGCGGCCGGGTTCGCGCGGACGCTGCGCGCGGAGTGGACGAAGTTCCGCACGGTCCGCGGCTGGGTGCTCGGCACGGTGATCGCGGCGCTGCTCGTCCCGCTGCTCGCAGCGGTCTCCGCGGCGGGCAGCCACGCCTCGTGTGACAGGAACGGGGTCGAGACCGCCTGTCCCGAGCCGCCGCTGGGCCCTGACGGCCGCGCTGTGCGTGACAAGTTCTTCTTCGTGCACCGGACGCTGGACGGCGACGGCTCCATAACCGTGCGGCTGACGTCGATGTCCGGCATCATCACCTACCCGCCGCCGGACCACGACGAGATCGTGCCGGGGCTGGTGCCGTGGGCGAAGGCCGGAGTGATCGTCAAGGCGAGCATGGAGCCGGGCTCGTCCTACGCGGCGGTCATGGCCACCGGCGAGCACGGCGTGCGGATGCAGCACGACTACACCGGGGACGTGGCGGGCCGGCCCGGCGGGGCGCCGCGCTGGCTGCGGCTGACCCGCGCGGGAGAAACCCTCACCGGGTACGAATCCGCCGACGGACGGCAGTGGGCCGAGGTCGACACCGTCCGCCTGCCGGATCTGCCCGCCGAGGTGGAGATCGGCATGTTCGCCGCCTCGCCGGGTGACCTGACCGTGAAGCAGGCCGATCTGGGCGGGCTGATCGAGCAGATGCGGTTCACCGAGACCACCGCCGTGTTCGACCGGGTGAAGGTCGAGGGCGCGGCGCCCGGGGCGTGGCGGCACACCGACGTGAGCCCCACGCCCGGCACGAACCCCGGAGAGGTCCACCACCCGGGCAGCGCCGTGGAGTCGGGCGGCACGTTCACCTTGGTCGGGAACGGCGACATCGCGCCGGTCGGCACCGACGGCGGCATGGCGGTGGAGCTGACGCTGACCGGGGTGCTGTTCGCGCTGGTGGTGGTGGTCGTCGTGGCGGTGCTGTTCGTGACGGCCGAGTACCGGCGCGGGCTCGTCCGCGTCACCCTGGCGGCCTCGCCGCGCCGGGGCCGGGTGCTCGCGGCCAAGGCCCTGGTGATCGGCGGGGTCGTGTTCGCCGCCGGGCTGGTCGCCTGCGCTGTCGCGATCCCGGTCGGCAAGTGGCTGCTGCGGGGCAACGGCAACCACGTGCTGCCGGTGCCCGCGCTCACCGAGGTGCGGGTGATCGCGGGAGTGGCCGCGCTGCTGGCCGTGTCCGCCGTGCTGGCGCTGGCGCTCGGGACGCTGTTCAGGCGCAGCGCGGCGGCGGTCGTCACCGCGCTGGCGATGATCCTGCTGCCGCACGTGCTGGCCACCGCCTCCGTGCTGCCCGTCGAGCTGTCGCTGTGGCTGCTGCGGATCACGCCCGCCGCCGCGTTCGCCGTCCAGCAGAGCATCCCCGAGTATCCGCAGGTGGTCGACTTCTACGTGCCGCAGGGCGGCTACTACCCGCTGCCGCCGTGGGCCGGGCTGGGCGTGCTGTGCTGCTACGCCGCGCTCGCGCTCGGCCTGGCCGTGGTGAGGCTGAACAGGAGGGACGCGTGAACCGGGCGCTGCACGCCGAGTGGACCAAGCTGCGCACCGTGGCGGGGACCGGCCCCCTGCTGCTGCTCGCCGTCGTGCTGACCGTGGCCATGGGCGCCGCCCTGGCCGCCACGCTGACCTGCCCCTGGGGACGGTGCGCGCAGGACTCCGTCAAGCTCACGTTCAGCGGACTCCAGGCGAGCCAGGCATGCGTCGCCCTGCTGGCGGTGCTGGCCGTCGGCGGCGAGTACGGCACCGGCATGATCGGCACCACCCTGACGGCGATACCGCGCCGCGGGCGGGTGCTGGCGGCCAAGGCGGCCGTCGTCGCCGGGCTGACCGCGGTCGCCGGGACCGTCGCCGTCCTCGCGTCGGCGCTGGCCGGGCGGCTCATCCTGCCCGGCCGCGGCTACCCGGCACTGTCGCTCGCCGACGGGCCGACGCTGCGCGCGGCCGCCGGCTCGGTGCTCTACCTCGGGCTGGTCGCGCTGCTCGGCGTGGGGATCGCGATGGCCGTCCGCGATCCGGCGGCGTCGATCGCGGCCGTGCTCGGGCTGCTCTACCTGTTCCCGCTGCTGGCGCACATGGTGTCGGATCCGGGCTGGCACCGGGTCCTGTGGAGCCTGGCGCCGATGAACGCCGGCCTCGCCGTGCAGACCACCGTGAACGTGGCGAGCCTGCCGATCCCGCCCTGGGCGGGTCTCGGCGTGCTCGCGGCCTGGTCGGCGACGGCGCTGCTGGCCGGCGGGCTGCTGCTGCGGGCCCGCGACGCGTCGTGATCCGCATCGTCGACCGGCGCCATCGATTACTCTGTACGGCATACACAGTTTTGAGGAGTGCCGATGGAGATCCGGACGTTCAGGGAAGACGATCGAGCCGAGCTGCGCGAGCTGTTCGCGCGCGCGGGGGAGGGGTCGCCCACCGGCTCGCTGTGGGGGCACGCGGAGTCCGAGCGTGACATCTACCTGGAGCCCTACATGGACCGGGCGCCGGACTCGCTGTTCCTCGCCGCCGACCGGGGCGTCCTCGTCGGCTACCTGACCGGTTGCCTGGACGGCGCGGCGTTCCCCGGCGAGAGCGAGCGGATGACGCGGGCGATCAGAAGGCACCGGCTCTACCTGCGGCGCGGCCCGGCGGCCTTCTTCGCCCACGCCATGCTCGACGCGGCCGGTGCGGCGATCCGCCGTCAGCCGGCCCCCGGCGACTTCGAGGACCCGCGCTGGCCCTCCCACCTGCACATCAACGTCGCCCCTGAAGCTCGCGGCACCGGCGCCGCCCAGCGGCTCATGGAGTCATGGCAGCGGCGGCTCAAGGAGGCGGGATCGCCGGGCTGCCACCTGCAGACGCTGGTGGAGAACACCCGGGCGGTGCGGTTCTTCGAACGGGCCGGTTTCACCGCGCACGGCCCCGCGCCCCTGGTGCCGGGCCTGCGCCACCGGGGCGGGCGCGTCCACCAGCGGACGATGGTGTGGAGCCCGTAACTCAGTCCCAGGCGACCGGCAGGCTCTTCAGCCCGTAGATGTCCGCGGTCTCCGGGCGCAGCCGGACCTCCTCCGGCGGCACGGCCAGGCGCAGCGTGGGGAAGCGGGTGACCAGCGCGGGGAAGGCGACCCGCATCTCGACGCGGGCCAGCTGCTGACCCAGGCACTGGTGGATGCCGTGGCCGAACGCCAGATGCCCGCGGGCCTCCCGCCCCAGGTCCAGCACGTGGGGGTCGGCGAAGCGCTCGGGGTCGCGGTTGGCGGTGTTGTACGACAGGATGACCGTCGTCCCGGCCTCGACGGTCCGGCCGCCCAGCTCGACGTCCTCCAGCGCCGTCCGCGTGAACGTCTTGGCGACGCTCAGATACCGCAGCAGCTCCTCCACGGCCCGGTCGGTGAGCGCGGGGTCGGCGCGGAGCGCGGCCAGCTGCGCCGGGTTGCGCAGCAGCGCGAAGGTGCCCAGCGCCAGCATGTTCGCGGTGGTGTCGAGCCCGGCCGCGAGCAGGATGAGAGCGATGCCCCGCAGCTCCTCGTCGGTCAGGTCGCCGTCGGTGAGGTCGCTGAGCACGTCGTCGGTCGGGTTCGCGCGCTTGGCGGCCACCAGCTCCCCGAGATAGCGCTGGGTCGCCGTGTAGGCGGCGAGCATGTCCTCGTCGCTCGTCTCCCCGCTGAGGAACGAGTCGACCTGCTCCTGGAAGGAGCCCCGGTCCTCGTACGGCACGCCCAGCAGCTCGCAGATGACGATGGTGGGGACGGGCTTGGCGAACGCGGTCACCAGGTCCACCGGCGGCCCGGCCTTCTCCATGGCGTCCAGGTGGTCGGCGGTGATCTGCTCGACGCGCTCGGTGAGCTGCCGCATGCGCCGCACGGTGAACTTGCCCACCAGCGGTTTCCGGTAGCGCCCGTGCTGCGGCTCGTCCATGAGGAGGAACTCGCCGGGCGGCGCGGGAGGGATCTCCATGCCGCTGATGTCGATGGACGGGTGGAGCATGAGCTCCTTGCGCGAGCTGAACCGCGCGTCGGCCAGGACCGACCTGACCAGGTCGTATCCGGTGATCAGCCAGCCGGGCCTGCCCCCGGGGAAGGTGTAGCGGCTGATCGGGCCGTGCTCGCGGGCCTGGATCAGCTCGCCGGGCGGGTCGAAGGGACATCCGGGCCGGCGCGCGGTCGGCATCGTGGCGACGGTGTGTTCCATGGTCAATCCGCCTTGGTGTCGTGGTCGAACGGTCATCGCGTCCAACCTTCGCCTGCCCCTCTGACACCGGGCCGTCGCCGTGCTGACACGGCCGCTGACGCGACTGCTGACACGGCACAGCCTGCCGCCCCGGCGGTCCGGGACGCCGCCGGGGTTCGGCACAATGACCCCTGTGCGAGTTGGACTGCTCGGGCCGTTCGAGGTCCGCAACCCCGACGGGGCCGTGGTAGAGGTCCCCGGGGTCCGGCTGCGCGCGTTGCTCGCCGCGCTCGCCCTCGAACCCGGCCGGATCGTCCCCCGTACGAGACTGGTCGACTGGATCTGGGGGCGGCGACCGCCCGCGGACGCGGTGAACGCCCTGCAGGCGCTGGTGTCCCGGCTGCGCAGGGTGTTACCCGACGGGGTGATCGAGGCGGACTCCGGCGGCTACCGGCTGGCCGTCGCCCCCGATGCCGTGGACGCGTGCCGGTTCGAGCGCCTGACCGGTCAGGCCCGTGCCGCCGAGCCCGCGGCCCGGGCGGAGCTGCTGCGCACGGCCCTGGCGTTGTGGCGCGGCACGGCGATGGCGGACCTCGCGCTGCGGGACAGCGAGCTGTTCGACGCCGCCGTCAGGCGGCTGGACGAGCTCCACGTGGCCGCGCTCGGGGACCGGGTGGACGCGGACATCCGCCTCGGCCGCGGCTCGGAGCTGGTCTCTGAGCTGACCGACCTGGTCGCCGCGTACCCGCTGCGCGAGGGGTTCGTGGCGGCGTTGATGCGGGCGCTCGCCGAGGCGGGGCGCACGCCCGAGGCGCTGACCGTCTACCAGCGGACGCGCGAGCGGCTGGCCGAGGAGCTGGGCGCCGACCCGTCGGCCGAGCTGTCCGCGCTGCACGTCGCGCTGCTCCGCGGCGAGGTGGGCGAGCGGGCGGAGCACCGCAGGACCAACCTGCGCGCCGAGCTGACGAGCTTCGTCGGCAAGGACGAGGACGTCTCCGCGGTCGCCGCCCTGGCCGTCAGGCACCGGCTGGTCACCTTGACCGGGCCGGGCGGCTCGGGCAAGACGAGGCTGGCCGCGGAGACCGCGCGGACGATGCTGGCCGAGCTGCCGGACGGGGCGTGGCTGGTCGAGCTGGCCCCGGTGCGGGCGGGCGGTGAGCTGGCGCAGGCCGCGCTCACCGCGCTCGGCCTGCGCGAACAGGCCCTGCTCGGCGGCGTGCGGGGCGGGGACCGGACGGACCGGCTCATCGCCGCGGTCCGGGAACGCGCGATCCTGCTGATCCTGGACAACTGCGAGCACGTGATCGAGGAGGCCGCGGCCTTCGCCGATCGGCTGCTGGGGGAATGCCGGAGCCTGCGCATCCTGGCCACGAGCAGGGAGCCGCTCGGGATCACCGGGGAGGTGCTGTGGCAGGTCGAGCCGCTCGCGCTGCCCGCCGAGCGGGCGGACCCGGCCGAGATCGGGTCCTCGCCCGCGGTGCGGCTGCTGCGCGACCGCGCGCGCCTGGTGCGCCAGGACATCGGCGCCGACGCGGCCGCCCTGCCGGCCATGGCGCGGATCTGCCGGGCGCTCGACGGGATGCCGCTGGCGATCGAGCTCGCCGCGGCACGGCTGCGCACGATGTCCGTCGATCAGCTGGCACGCGGGCTGGACGATCGGTTCCGGCTGCTGACCAGCGGCAGCCGGACGGCGCTCCCTCGGCACAAGACGCTGCGCGCGGTCGTCGACTGGAGCTGGGACCTGCTGAGTGAGGCCGAGCGACGCGTGCTGCGGCGGCTCTCGGTGTTCTCCGGCGGGGCGAGCCTGGAAGCGGCCGTACGGGTGTGCGGGGACGAGTCGTCCGGCGGGGAGCAGGTGTTCGACGTGCTGACCGCGTTGATCGAGAAGTCGCTGCTGCTCGCCGACGGCGGGGGCGCGATGCGCTACCGGATGCTCGACACCATCAGGGAGTACGCGGCCTACCGGCTCGCCGAAGCCGGGGAGACCGAGCCCGCGCGCCGGGCGCACCTCGCGTACTTCACCGAGCTGGCCGAGACGGCCGATCCGCACCTGCGCCGGGCCGGGCAGCTGGAATGGCTGGCCACGCTCGACGCCGAGCACGACAACATCACCGCGGCCCTGCGCCGGGCGATCGCCGGGGGATGGGCGCAGGAGTCGATGCGGCTGGTCGCGGCCGCGGGCTACTTCTGGTATCTCGGCGGGCACCGAGCCGAGGGCGCCGAGCTGAGCGTCGCGGCGGCCTCGCTGCCCGGCGAGGTGTCCGACGAGGTGCGGGCGATGGCGTACCTCATCGTGACCATGTTCGTGACCGCCGGGATCGGCGGTGACCAGTATCAGGCGCGGGAGTGGATCCAGGAGGCGCACCGGTTGGCCCGGCGCAGCGGGTCCCGCCGCCCGCTGCTCGGCTTCGTCGAGCTGCTGGAGCGGACGCTGCGGGGCCCGGCGGAGTTCATGCCCGCGTTCGAGCCGCTCATCGCCGGCGCCGATCCGTGGGTGCGCGCGCAGGCCAGGCTCACCCGGGGCCGGTTCCGGCTCACGCTCGGCGGCGACGAGACCGACGTGGACCTCGACGCCGAGACCGCGCTCGCCGAGTTCCGCGCGCTGGGCGACCGGATGGGCATCGCGCTGGCGCTGACCTTCCTGGCCGACCGGCTCGCCACCCGCGGCGAGTTCGCCCGCGCCTGCGAGCACCACGAGGAGGTCGTCGGGGCGCTGACCGAGGTGGGCGCCGTCGAGGACGTGGTCGGCGTGCGGGCGCGGCAGGCCCAGCTGTACTGGCTGCTCGGCGACGAGCGGTCCAGCGCGTCCGCCATGGCGGAGGCGCAGCGGTGCGCGGGCGGGATCGTCTGGCCGGACGCGCTCGCCGAGCTGGCGCTGTCGAAGGCGCAGCTGGCGCGCTGGCGCGGCGAGCCGGGCCAGGCGCACGAACACCTGGCCACGGTGCGGGCGGTGATGGGCGAGCCGGGCATGCCCGGCTCGGTCCACGCCATGACCATGCACCTGTACGGCTACCTCACCGAGGACATCGAGGAGGGCCGCGCCTACCGGAGGGAGGCGTTCCACGCGGCCGCGGCCACGGAGCACCCGCACCCGCCGATGATCGCCGAGATGCTGATCGGGATCGCGGACCTCGCGCTGCGCCAGGGGGAGTACGAACAGGCCGTGCGGCTGCTGGCGGCGAGCGACGGTGTACGCGGCACGCCGGACCGTTCGCAGCCGGACGCCGCCAGGATCGCCGCGGCCACGCGGAGCCGCCTCGGCGAGACCGTGTTCGCCGAGGCGTTCCGTGCCGGTCAGCGGCAGGACTGGCGCGAGCTGGCCGGGATCACGCTCGCTTCGTGAACGTCCTGCGCGCCCACAGGTAGCCCACCAGCGTGAGCCCGGCGCACCAGGCGACCGCCGTGATGGCCGGGCCCGCCGACGGCGCGCCGGACAGCAGCCCGCGCAGGGTCTCGATGATCGAGGTGAACGGTTGGTACTCGGCGAACTGCCGCGCACCCGGCCCCATCGTCTCGGCCGGCACGAAGGCGCTGCTCAAGAAGGGAAGGAGCATCAGCGGGACTCCGGCGAGTCCCGCGCCTTCCGGCGTCTTCGCGGCGAGCCCGGACGCGACGGTCAGCCAGCCGATCGCCAGCACCGTCAACGCGACGATGCCGATCGCGCCGAGCCACTGCGGGAGACTCGCCGCCGGCCGGAATCCCAGCAGCACCGCCACCCCGATGATGATCGCGATGGCCACCATGGTCCGCAGCATGATCGCGATCACGTGCGCGTTCAGCACCGCGGCCCTGGACACATCCATGACGCGGAGCCGGTTGATGAATCCGGTCGTCATGTCCGAGTTCACCGCGGTCGCGGTGGGGCCGATGCCGTAGCCGATGGTCATGATGATCAATCCAGGCGTCGCGTAGTCGACGTAGTCGGCCCCGACGTCGAAAGCGCCGCCGAACACGTGGACCATGAGGAACATCACGAACACCGGCACGAACACGGCGTTGAACAGCGTCAGCGGATTGCGCATCGTGTGCCTGAAGTCGCGCCGCACCATGGTGGCGGAGTCCGCCAGGAAAGCCGAGAAGGCGTTCATCGGGCACTGACCTCCTTGTTGCCGTGCCCGGTGAGGGCGAAGAAGACGTCATCCAGATCCGGCGTGTGCACCGACAGTTCGCCGACCTCCACCGCATGCGTGTCGAGCCGTTCGAGCAGCGCCCGGATCGACCGCACCCCGCCGTCGCCGGGCACCCGCAAGGTCAGCTCCTCGTCGTCCCTCGTGGACCCGGGCAGGACCCGCGCCGCGGCGTCGAGTTCGTCCCGGCTGGTGAACCGCAGCCGGACATGACCGCCGGGAACCCGGCGCTTCAGCTCGTCGGCCGTGCCCTCGGCGACCAGCCGGCCCTGGTCGAGCACCGCGATCCGGTCGGCGAGCTCGTCGGCCTCCTGGAGATACTGAGTGGTCAGGAAGATGGTCGTGCCGTCGGCCACGAGTTCCCTGATGATCTGCCACATGGTGCGGCGGCTGCGCGGATCGAGTCCCGTCGTGGGCTCGTCCAGGAAGATGATCCGCGGCTTGCCGACCAGCGTCATGGCCAGGTCCAGCTTGCGGCGCATGCCGCCCGAGTAGGACGCCACCAGCTTGCCCGCCGATCCGGCCAGGTCGAACCGGTCGAGCAACCGGCCGGCGATCCTCCTGCCCTCCGCCCTGGGCAGGTGCAGGAGGTCCGCCGTCATCAGCAGGTTCTCCTCGCCGGTGAGGAGGTCGTCGACCGAGGCGAACTGCCCGGTGACCCCGATGGCCGCGCGCACCGCCTTGGTCTCCGTGGCCACGTCGTGCCCGGCGACGACGGCCTTCCCGGCGTCGGGGGCCAGCAGCGTGGTCAGCACGTGCACCGTCGTGGTCTTCCCGGCGCCGTTGGGCCCCAGCAGGGCGAAGACCGTGCCGGTCCGGACGTCCAAGTCGACGCCGTCGAGCACGACCTTGTCCTTGTACGCCTTGCGCAGCCCGGAGGCGGCGATGGCTGAATCGTTCATGGCGCCCACCATCGCCGGCCGCTCTGACACGGGGCCGTCGCCGGGCTGACGCGGCCGCTGACACGGCCCTGGCTACGAGCTCGGGCGCTCCCCGGCGTCCGCGCCGGCCAGGGGGATGCCGCGCACGGTGAGCACCATGAGGACGACGCAACTGGCGGTCAGCGCGATGTCGGCGACGTTGCCGACGAACAGGCCGCCGTAGTCGATGAAGTCGACGACATGACCCTGAGCGAAGCCCGGCGGGCGGAACAGGCGGTCGAGCAGATGGGAGGTCGCGCCGCCGAGCAGCGCGCCCAGCACGACGGTCCAGGCGGGCGAGCGCAGCCGCCGCCCGGTGTAGAGGATGCCGGCGACGGCGGCGGCCGCCGTCAGGGTGAACACCCACGTCGCCCCCGCCCCTATCGAGAACGCGGCACCGGGGTTGAACAGCAGCCGCAGCTGGATCAGCTCCGGGATCACCGTGACGCGCTCGCCGCCGGAGAGCGCCGAGACCGCCCAGAGCTTGGACGCCTGGTCCACGGCGAGCACCGCCGCCGCGAGCACCAGCATCCATCCGTAGGGCCGCATGCCCCGTCCCGGCTCCCGGGACCCTCGTCCGATCGGCACCTTCGACCTCGCCATCCGATGACCGTTTCGCCCAATCTAGCGGCCACGCGAGGGGGAGACGCCCGATACGGTCCGGGTGACGAGGAGGGCCGGCGGGCGGGGCTTCAGTCGGAGTCGACGCGACCCAGCGGGTCGGCGCTCTCCAGCAACGCCGCGCGCGCCGCCGCCCAGCCGGAATACTCCGGGTCGAGCGCGCTGCGCAGGTAGGCCGTGGTGAGCCGCTGGATCAGGGCGACCCGTTCGGGGTTCTCGTCCGTCGTCTCCGTGACGTCGCGGCCGACGATGCCGCCGAGCCCGTGCTCGGCCCCGAACAGCGTGAGCAGGCTCTTGCCGCCCGGGCTCAAGGTGTACGGGTCGGTGAACCAGTCCGGCCCCCGGACGCTCAGATGGGACTGGTCCCGGTCGCCCGCGACCACGAGGGCCGGTGTGGTCATGTGGCTGAAGTCCGGGTTCATGAAGGGCATGTGCTCGGCGGCGAACGGCGTCAGGTCGGCGCCGCCCCGGCCGGGCGCGGCGAGCAGCACACCCGCCTTGACCCTGGGGTCGGACAGGTCCTGCCCCGGCCCGCCTTCGGGGTCGACGATCCGCGCACCCAGCAGCATGCTCGCCGTCTGGGCGCCCCAGGAGTGCCCGGCCACGGCGACGCGGCTCCGGTCCAGACGCCCGCTCAGGCCGGGGACGGCGGCTTCGACCAGGTCGAGGTGGTCGAGTACGCGCTTCAGGTCCTCGACCCGGAACCGCCAGATCAGCGGTGTACGGGGATCGTCGGGCGGAAGGTTCAGCGTCCTGGAGTCGAGATGGGTGGGCTGGACCACCGCGAAGCCGTGGGCGGCCCAGAAGCCGGCCAGCGGGTCGTACCCGTCCATCGACCAGCCGAAGCCGTGCGAGAAGACGATGATCGGCAGGTCGCGCCCGGCGGCGGGCGCGGACACGCGCACCTGGAGGTCCTCACCCCGGCCGGGGGCCGGCAGCACCACCGGCCGCGCCGAGAGGACCGGGATGGGCGCGCCCTGGGCCGCGTGTGCGGGCGCGATGACTGATCGGCTCATAGGAAGGTCTTCCTCGTTCGTGGGTGAAGTGGCCGGCGTGGTTGGCCGGCGGGCGCCCGCTCTGGCATCATGAAGAAAACGGGACAGCGTCCCGTTTGACGATACGGGACACTGTCCCGTTTAGCAACACCGGAGGGACGGCGCGATGAACGACGGCGAGCGGGGCGCGGGGCGCGCGGCCCGGCCCAAACGGGCGGACGCCCGGCGCAACGAGAAGAACCTGCTCGACGCCGCCGGAGAAGTCTTCGTCACGTCGGGCGTCGACGCGCCGATACGCGACATCGCGGCCAAGGCGGGCGTCGGCACGGCCACGATCTACCGTCACTTCCCGACGCGGGCGGACCTGATCATCGCCGTCTACCGGCACCAGGTCGAAGCCTGCGCCGAGGCCGGTCCGGCCCTGCTGGCGACCAGTGCCACGCCGTACGCCGCCCTGGAGCGCTGGATCAACCTCTTCGTGGACTTCCTGGTCACCAAGCACGGGCTCGCCGCCGTCCTGCAGTCCGACAACGCCGGCTTCGACGCCCTGCACGCCTACTTCCTCGACCGGCTCGTGCCCGTGTGCGCCCGGTTGCTCGAAGCGGCGGCCGCCGCCGGCGAGATCCGCCCCGGCCAGGACGCCCTCGAACTCATGCGGGGCATCGGGAACCTCTGCGTCGGCGCCGGCGATCCCCGCTACGACGCCCGCCGCATGGCCGGGCTCCTCGTCGCGGGGCTGCGCCTCGGCTAGGGCCTCTCCTGGTCAGGAGACGGTCCACTGCTGGGCGGTGTTGCCGTTGCAGGTCCACTGGCGGACCTCCGCGCCCAGCGTGGTCACCCAGTTGTAGTCGTCCAGGCAGAGGCCGCTGTGCCGGTTGCGGATCCGCGCCGTGGCAGGGGTGGGCTCGCCCGAGGGGCCGGGGATCACGGTCGAGGTCGAGACGGGGACGCCGAGGTTGGGCGTGCCGTCGGCGTTCCAGGAGATCTTCTGCACCCGGGTGGTGCGGGTGGTGCCGCAGCCCTGGCTCGACGAGGAGTTGGCGTGGTAGGCGATCCAGGTCTCGGTGCCGTCGGGCGAGGTGAAGAAGGAGTGGTGGCCGGGGCCGTAGACGCCGTTCGCGTCGTTGCGCTGGAAGATCGGGCTGGCGAACTTGGTCCAGGACGCGGCCGACAGCGGGTCACCGCCGCGGTACTCCAGCATGCCGAGCTTGTAGTTGGGGCCGTTGCAGTGGCTGGCCGAGTAGGTCAGGAAGGTGCGGCCGCCCCGCTGCAGCGCGAAGGAGCCCTCGTTGACGGCGCCGTTCTGACGCTCCCAGTCCAGGGTCGGGGCCGAGATCCGCCTGCCGAACGCGCTCGCCGTCCACGGGTTCGACATCGGCGCGATGAACAGCGACTGCAGGCCGTCGGACGCGAACGCCGAGAACGTCATGTAGAGGTTGCCGTCGAGGGGGGCAGGCTGCCCTGCTCCACCGAGTAGTACAGGTACCAGCGGCTGCCGACCATCTCCAGGTGCGGCGCCCACATCGTGTTGCCGCCGGTCCGTACGACGACCTGCTCGGGCGCGCTGCGCAGCCCGGCGATCGTCGCCGAGCGGCGCATGACCACGTCGGAGTTCCACGTCGTGGCGACGTAGTAGTAGAAGCCGTTGTGGAAGACCAGCGTCGGGTCGGCGCTGTTGGGCGTCGGGACGACGGGGTTGGTGAAGGACGGGCCGGGCGCCGCCTGGGCGCGGCCGGTCGTGAACAGGGCTGACAGGACGATCGTGACGACGGCGAGCGTCAGGATCCGGCGCGCCGTGCCCGGCAGGGAAGCCAACACGAGGACTCCTTGGGGGGTGGGGTCGACCGGTTGTGTTAGCGCTAACACAACTGGTTGCTTCGTCGTGCTCACTTGCTGGTGGAGAGACGTGTGCCAAGTGTTAACGCCAACACCCCAACCGTCAAGGGCGCCTCCGCCGCTGGCTGGGAGGTGGGACAACCTTCAGAGTGCCTGAAGCTTCCGCTAAGCTTCAGTAACCCTGAAGGTTGGAGGATCGAACGTGAGGGATCACGTCCTGCTGTCCGTGCACGTCCTGGCGGCCATCGTGTTCGTCGGGGGCTCGGCCGTGGCCGCGAGCCTGTTTCCCCGCTACGCCCCCGTGGCGGGCCCACCGGGCGAGGGCGAGCGCAGCCCGTCCGTGGCCGCCGCGCTGCACCGCATCACCCGCGGCTACAGCCTGTTCGGTCTGGTGGTGCCCGCCGTCGGCATCGTGATGGCGCTCGCGCAGGGCCGGATGGGGGAGCTCTGGATCGTCGCCTCGATGGTGCTGACCGGCGTCGCGGCCGTCCTGCTGGCCACCCAGATCTACCCGCGCCAGCGGGACGCGCTGCGCGACCCGGACGACGGGAGCCGGCTGCGCGCGCTGTCCATGCTCGCCGGCTTCTACAACCTGGTCTGGGCGGCCGTGGTCGTGCTGATGGTCGTCCGGCCGGGAGCGTGACCGGCGATAGCGCCGGTCAAATCCGAATTGTGGTGAGTTGCGGCGTTTGTCAGATTGCATTACGTTGAGGCTTCATTTGCCCAGACCGTGCGTGCCCCACCCCCGGGGAGCGCACGGCCGCCGAATCCGTTCGCGGAGCCGGGGACCCATTCCCCTTGGGGTGAATCGGCGCACCACGCGCCGTAGGGCACTTCCACGCCCGAACCCGTCAGCTAACCCGGTAGGCGGCATGGAAGCTAGGAGCAAGCCCCCAGATGAACGTCACCCACCGGTTCGGCGGAGCGCTGATCGGCCTCGCCGTCGCCGCCGCGGCGCTGACCGCCGGCAGCACCGCCGCCCACGCCGCCCCGCCGGTCGCCACCCCCGTCGACGCCGCGCACGCCCCCGCCGTCCTGGCCACGGCCGCCCACCTGGTCGACGCCACCACCGGCCAGGTCCACTTCAGCAAGGAGGCCGACCTGCGCAGGCCGGTCGCCAGCCTCACCAAGATGATGACCGCGTACGTGGTGCTCCAGCGGGCCGAGCCCACCGACAAGGTCGAGGTCACCACCGCCGACGTCGGCTACGCCGCCAGGGGCGGCGCCGCGGTCGCCCACCTGCGCGCCGGCGACACGCTGACCGTCGAGGACATGCTGCACGCGCTCATGCTGCCCTCCGGCGCCGACGCCGCGCACGCGCTCGCGCGCACGTACGGGCCGGGCGTCGAGGAGTTCGTGGCCGCGATGAACGCCACCGCCCGGCAACTCGGCATGAACGACACGCTGTACGTCAACGCGGACGGCATGCCCTACGGCGGCGGCGGCCACTCCACCGCCCGCGACCAGGTCCGCCTGGCCCAGAAGGTGCTGGAGAACCCGACCCTGGAGAAGGTCACCTCGACCCAGTACCACACCGTCCCCGCGACCTCCGAGCGCCGTTCGTACTCGTGGCGCAACACCAACCGCCTGCTCGGCACCTCCGGCGCGCTCGGCGTCAAGACCGGCTACACCCGCGCCGCCGGTTACACGCTCGCCTTCGCCGCCGATCGGGGCGGCAGCCGGCTCGTCGGCGTCCTCCTCGGCGAGACCAGCTCCAGCCGCCGCTTCCAGACCGCCGAGGCCCTGCTCGGCTGGGCCGGCGCCGCGGCCGCACAGCGATAGCGGTCTCCGTGCGAGCGGCCCGGCCAGGGCCGCTCGTACGGACGGACCGCCGCACCCTCTAAGGTCCTGTTGACCATTTCAAGCCGCGTGAGAACGGGACCCCCCATGAACCTCGCACTGTGGATCGTCGCGGGCCTGCTGGCCGCCGTGTTCGGTGTGGCCGGGCTGATGAAGCTGGCGCAGCCCAAGGAGAGGCTCGCGGCCGCCGGCCTGGCCTGGACGGAGGACTTCTCCGTCGGCGCGGTCAAGGCCATCGGCGGGCTGGAGGTGCTGGCCGCGCTCGGGCTGATCCTGCCGGCGACGTTCGGCGTCGTCCCGATCCTCACCCCGCTGGCGGCGGCCGGGCTGGTCATCGTCATGATCGGCGCCGCGGTCACGCACGGCCGGCGCGGGGAGCATCCGGCGATCGCCGTCAACGTGGTGCTGCTCGTCCTGGCCGCGTTCGTGGCCTGGGGCCGCTTCGGCCCCCATGCCTTCTGACGTGACAGCTCGGCCCGGGATTCACGGGTGCGCCGTCGAGACCCGCTCCACCAGGTCAGGCTGGAAGACCACGTGACGGTGCTCGTGGCCGCCGGGGCTGTTGGCCTCCTCCAGCAGCATCAGCGCCGCGGTGCGGCCCAGCTGCTCGCGCGGCTGGCGGATCGACGACAGCGGCACGGCCGCCGCCGCGGCGAAGTCGATGTCGTCGTACCCGAGAATCGCCACGTCGGCGGGGACCCGCAGGCCGCGCTGGGTGAGCTCCTGCAGCACGCCCATCGCCACCAGGTCGTTCGCGCAGAACACGGCGGTGGGCCGCTCCTCGCGGGCCAGGCCGGCCAGCTCCTTGCCGGCCTGGCGGCCGGTGGCGACGGTGAGGTCCGGCAGCGGGATCACGGTCAGCTCGCTGTCCGGGCCCAGCACGCCGGCCAGGCCGTGGTGGCGGTCCTCCACCTGGCGGACGGGGAACGGCCCGCCGGCGAAGGCGATCCGCCGGTGACCCCGGTCGAGCAGGTGACGCCCGGCGAGCCGGCCGCCGAGCACGTCGTCCACCGAGACGGCGCACCCGTAGGAGTGGCGCGACGAGCTGTCGAACGTCACCACAGGGATGCCCCGGGAGATCAGCCCGCCCAGCCGCTCCCGCTGGCCCGAGGCGTTGACCGGGGTGATCAGCACGCCCAGCGGGCGCTCCTCCTCGAACATGCGCAGCAGCCGCGCCTCCCGGGCGGCGTCCTTGCTGCTGTTGACCACCATCACGTTGACGTCGACGTCCTGCGCGGCGGTCTCGACGCCGTTCAGCACGTCGATGAAGAACGGGTTGGTCAGGTCGAGCGCGACCACGGCGATCGTCGTGCTGCGCCCGGCCCGCAGCTGGCGGGCGGAGCCGTTGCGCACGTAGCCGAGCTGGGCCACCGCCGCCTCCACCCGCATGCGGGTCTCCCTGGCCACCATCTCGGGCCGGTTGAGCACGTTGCTCACGGTGCCGACGGAAACCCCGGCGAGTCGGGCGACGTCTTTGATGCTCGGCATCGTTCCTCGGTCATGAAGTGCGGCGGCGCTTGAACCGTATCAATGCTACGGGCGCCCCCGAGAGACCGCGTCTCAGCGCGGATCGCGCCGCAGCGGATGCTCGGGCGGCACCTCCACCAGCACGATCCGGTGCCCGTCGGGGTCGGCGATCCAGAGCTCGATCAGCCCCCACGGCTCCCGCCTGGCCTCGCGCAGCACGGTGACGCCCGCCCGCCGCAGCCGCTCCTCCTCCCGGCCCACGTCGCGGACCTGCAACCACAGCATCATGCGCTCGCCCGCCGGTCCGCCGGAATGCCCCGACAGTTCGAGGAACCCCTGCCCGAGGAAGAAGACGACGCCGGGATGGTCCGGCGGGCCGAACTCCCGGTAGACGGCCAGGCCGAGCGTCTCGGCGTAGAAACGGCGGCTGCGCTCCAGGTCACCGGGGCGCAGCAGTACGCGGCTGCTCAGCACTTCCATGACCCGGAGCGTTCCCCGCCGGCGCCGGTTCAGGCGCCGCCGGTCAGGACGGACGGCGCGCGTACACCTCGATCTCGATCTTCATGCGCGGGTCGGCGAGCCCGCAGACCAGCATCGTCGCGGCCGGGCGGACCTCGCCGAAACAGCGGCGCAGCGCGGGCCAGCAGGGCTCGAAGTCGGCGCGGTCGGGCAGCAGGTAGCGCACCCTGACCACGTCGCCGAAGCCGCACCCGGCCTCGGCGAGCGCCGACCCGATGTTGCGCAGGCACTGCTCGGCCTGCTCCACCACGTCGCCGGAGATCGTCATGGTGGCGTAGTCGAAGCCGGTCGTCCCGGACACGTGCACCCAGTCACCGTCCACCACGGCGCGGGCGTAGCCGATCTGCTCCTCGAAGACCGAACCGCTGAGGATGGCGCGTCGCTCTGTCATGCGCGGCACGATAGGTGATCGGCGGCGATACGTCGAAGACGCGTGGACTCATGGGCTGATATCTCTGGGCGTATGGACCGTCCCGAGCTTCCGCTGCACCACCTGCACGCGTTCGCCGTGCTCGCCGAGGAACTCCACTTCGGCCACGCGGCCGTCCGCCTCGGCATCGCGCAGCCGCCGCTGAGCCAGCAGATCCGCCGCCTGGAGGAGAGGGTCGGCCACCCGCTCTTCCACCGCGAGCCGGGCCGGATCTCCCTCACCGCCGCGGGCCGGGAGCTGCTGCCGGCCGCCCAGCGGGCCCTCGCCGGCGTCGCGGCCGGGCTCTCCGCCGCGCGGGACGCGGGAAGCGGGCGGACCGGCCGGCTGCGGATCGGGTTCGCCGCCTCACTGGCGCTGACCGTGCTGCCCGGCCTGCTGCGCGCCTTCCTGGAACGGTTCCCCGAGGTGCGGCCCGACATCCGCGAGATGACCACGGCCCCGCAGCTCGCCGCCCTGCACGACGGGACGATCGACGTCGGCCTGCTGCGCGAGCCGCACTCCGGTGAGGCGGAGCTCGGCTTCGCGACGGTGCTGACCGAGCCCTTCGTCGCCGTCCTGCCGTCCGCGCATCCGCTGGCGTCCCTCCGGTCCGTCCCGCTGACGCGGCTGGCGGACTCGCCGTTCGTGCTCCTGCCCCGCGCGGCGGGGCCGGGCCTGTACGACCAGATCACGGACCTGTGCGCCGGCGCGGGCTTCACCCCGCGGATCGGCCGGCACGCGGTGGAATGGCTGACGGTGTGCGCCCTGGTGGAGGCCGGGCTGGGCGTGTCGCTGGCCCCGGCGAGCATCCGGCGCGTCCGGCTCGCCGGGGTCGCCTTCCGCGCGATCACGCCCGGCACGGCCCGCACCCGCGTCGCCGCCGCCTGGCGCCGTGACGACCCGAACCCGGTGGTCGCCAACTTCCTGGCGACGCTGCCCTGACGAGGGGGTCACGCGACCTTGGCGGACGGCGCCTTCCACGTGTTGCACGCGCCCGGCTTGCCGGCCTTGTGGCCCTGCCCGGCCCAGTGAGCGCGGTTGGCGGGCTTGCCGTCGTTCTTGGCGAACCTGGCATACGCCTTGGGCTGAGCGGACTTGAGGAAGGCCGGCCAGTCCTTGACGGTGCGGCCCAGGCTCTTCACCGACACGCCCTGGAGGCAGTCGGACTGCAGGCCGTACCGGCGGTTCTGCTCGTTCATCACCTTCTCCGAGCCGTCGTTCCGCAGCGCCCACCAGGCCCGGCCGATGCCGGTCTGGCCGAGGACGACGCCGCTCCAGGTCCGGGTGAGCGAGGAGAGGATCTTGTCGTCCTTCTTCGCCCTGATCCAGTCGTCAGCCAGCCGCACCTTGATGACGGTGCCGCAGACCTCGGAGAAGGACTCGCGCAGGTCCATGCCGCTGGAGCAGGACTGGAGGTCGTCCTTGGCCCTGAACTCCACCTTGACCGGCTGGAAGTCCTTGATGGCCGGCTTCCACGCCTTGTTGAGACAGCCGACGAGCTTGGTGATGTACGTCCTGGTCGAGGCGGCGGTCGTGCCCTTGGCCGCCCCGCAGGAGACCTTGGGCAGCTTGGCCGCCTTGTAGAGCGCGTTGTGGGTCAGTTCAGGTGCGCCCTTGACCGGGTCGGCGTGGGCCGCACCTGACAGAAGCACCACACCGGCGGCCACCGCCGCAGACAAACGAATGATCATGACGCGGAATCGTACGGCCCGCGCCCGCGGAAAGGCCAGCCGTCACGTCACGTCACGGGTGATCATGACCGGGCAGGGCGCGTGCTGGGCGCAGTACTCGCTGGTGGACCCGAGCAGGACGCCTTCCAGCCGGCTGCGGCCGTGGGAACCGAGGACGAGCAGGTCCGCCTCGGCGCCGAGCCTCGTCAGCACGTCGGTGGGATGGCCCTGGACGACGAGGGGCCGGGCCTTGACCCCGGTCTCGGCCAGTTCGCGGTCCAGCGTGCGCTCGCCCCACTCCATCAGCCGGTCGGTGTCGGGCTTGACCAGTTCGACCCCGACGGAGTCCCAGTGCACGGCGTGCACGGCGTGCAGGTCGACGCCGCGCAGCGCGGCTTCCTCGGCCGCCACCCGCAGGGCGTGCCGGGCGTGCTCCGATCCGTCGACCGCGGCGATCACGTGGCTGTGCGAGTCGGACAGGCGCGGTAGGTCCGGGACGACGGTCACCGGGCAGGGCGCCTGGTACAGGCAGGCCTTGCTGACCGAGCCGAGCAGCAGCCCGGCGAGCCGGTTGTGGCCCCGCGAACCGACGACGAGCAGGTCGCCGGGGGAGCAGGCGGCGATGAGGCCGGCCGCGGCACCGCCGTGGCCGAAGCGCGGTTCGGCGTAGCCCCGGGTGATGTCGCCGGCCGCCCGGCGCAGGCCTTCCTCGGTCTTCTCGCCGGTCGCCGATGTCCGGTCCGGCAGGATCGTCCGGGGCTGGAGCTCGGCGCGGTGCAGGCGAGCCTGGCCGAGCGCCCACCCGAGCGCCCTGACGGAGCCCGGCGAGCCGTCGAATCCGGCGATGACGCGTTCCACGGAAATGTCCTCCTTGGCGTGGTGGAGCAGATGATCTCGCGGCGTGGTCGCTTGTCGAGGGCGGTGGGGCGCCCCATACCCCGGGTCACGCTCCGTACGCGGCTTCCTTGAGCCCGTCTGCCGATCGGGTGGAAAGGACTTTGGTCCTTCCCGAGATGACCTTCGGCCCCCGACCGGCGGCCTGAGCTCGCCCTACGTTGGTCACGTCCCTCCCGGAAGTGGAGCAACCGCCCGTGCCGACGACCCGTGCGCACCCCGGCCCCCGTCTGGCCGCCGGGCGGCTCCCCCTGCTGGGCGGGGCCGCGGTGGCGCTGGTCGCGGGCCTGTTCGGCGGAGTGGCCCTGCTGGTCGCCTGGCTGCCCGCCCCCGCGGCGTTCACGGAGCAGCACGGGCCGCTGATGGCGCTGGGCTTCCTGGGCACGCTGATCTCGCTGGAACGCGCGGTGGCGCTCCGGCAGCTCTGGGGATACGCGGCCCCCGCGCTGTCCGCTTTCGGGGCGGTCGCCCTGGCCGCCGGCGCCGAACAGGCAGGCAAGGCGGCGCTGACCGCCGCCGCCGGCTGGCTGGTGGCCGTCTACGTCGCGCTGCTGGGCCGGCGGGTGAGCCGCGAGACGCTCATGCAGCTGGCCGGCGCGCTGGCCTGGTTCGGCGGCGGCCTGCTGTGGCTGGCCGGACGGCCGATCCCGGAGCTGGTGGTCTGGTTCGCCGCCTTCCACGTGCTGACCATCGCCGCCGAACGGCTGGAGCTGGCGCACGTCGTCTTCCTGCGGCCCGGGGCGTGGGGCGGCCTGGTGGCCGCGGCCGCGCTGGTCGGCGGCGGCGCCCTCGTCTCGCTCGCCGGCCCGGCCATGGGCGCGCGGACGGCCGGGGCCGGGATGGTCCTGGTCGCCGTCTGGCTGGCCTGGCGCGACGTGGCCCGCCACACCGTCCGCGGCTCCGGCCTGCCCCGGTACGCGGCCGCGTGCCTGCTGGCCGGCTACGCCTGGCTCGGCGTGGCCGGAGTCCTGTGGGCCGCCACCGGCCTGTCGTCCGGCCGCTACCTGTACGACGCGGCCCTGCACGCGCTGTTCCTCGGCTTCGTGATGTCGATGGTCTTCGGCCACGCCCCGGTGATCCTGCCGGCGGTGCTGCGGGTGCGGCTCCCGTACCGGCCTGTTCTGTACGCGCCGCTGACGCTGCTGCACGTGGCCGTGGCCGCCCGGGTCGCCGGTGACCTGGCCGCCCTGGACGCGGTCCGCACGCTCGGCGGCGTCCTGGCCGTGTTCTCCCTGCTCTTGTTCGCCGGATGCGCGGTCGCGGCGTCGCGCTCGCGGTCCGGTCACGATAAGGAGGTGCCGGCGGTGAACCCCGTCGAGATCCGTAAGGGGCCGGGTGCCCCGAGCACGCCGCCGCAGCGCCCGCGCGCGTCGTGGCACCTGCGGGCGAACGCGATCGTGGTCGGCTGGCTGGCCCTCACCGTCGCGGTGGCGCTGGCCGGCGACGTGCTGCCGGCGCCGCGCTGGCTGCTGATCCACGTGTTCTTGCTCGGCGGGGTCTCCACCGCGATCCTCATCTGGAGCGAGCACTTCACCGTCGCGCTGCTGCGCACCAGGACCCCCGCGCAGACGGCGAGCCTCGCCCGGCTCGCGCTGCTCAACGCCGCCACGATCGCGATCCTGTACGGGGTCGCCGCCGGTCCCTGGCCGCTCGCCGCGGCCGGCGCGGGCGTGGTGGTGGCCGTGGTGCTGTGGCACGCGTACGTGCTGGTCGCGCTGCTGCGCCGGGCGCTGCCCGGCAGGTTCGGGCACGTCATCGGCTGGTACGTGAGCGCGGCCGGCGCTTTGGCGGCCGGTGGCGTGCTCGGCGGGCTGCTGGCCGCGCACGTCCTGCACGCCGATGCCCACGAGCGCATGCAGGCCGCGCACGCCGAGGTGAACCTGCTCGGCTGGGTGGGGCTGACCGTGCTCGGCACGCTGTTCACGCTGTGGCCGACCGTGCTGCGCACCCGCATGCCCGACCGGACCCGCAGGGCCTCCAGGATCGGGCTGTGGCTGGCCGCCCCCGGCTTGGCGGTGACCGTGGCCGGGCTGCTGACCGGCTGGCGGTGGGCCGCGCTCGCCGGGCTGGCCGCCTACGCGGCCGGCACCGTGGCGGCGCTGGCACCGCTGGCCGAGGCGGTGCGCCGGCGGCGCCCGCACACCGGGGCGGCCTGGACGATGGGAGCGGGCGTCGTCTGGTTCGGGATCGCGCTGGCCGCGAACCTGGCGATCGTGGCCACCCGCCCGGCCGCCGAGGTCACCGCCGGGCTGGATCCGCTGCTGCCGCTGGTGCTCGCCGGGTTCGTCGCCCAGGTGCTGCTCGGCTCGCTGCTGCACCTGCTCCCTGCGGTGCTGGGCGGCGGCCCGGCCCGTTTCAAGGAGAACGCGGCGCTGCTGGAGCGCGGCTGGGCGGTGCGGCTGGCGGCCTTCAACCTCGGGGTGCCGCTGCTGGCGCTGCCGGTGCCCGCGCCCCTGCGCCTGCTCGGCTGGGCACTCGTGCTCGCCGCGACCGCCGCGTTCGTGACCCTGGCCACGATCGCCCTGACCCGTTCCCGAGCGCTCGGGCGTACGCGCCCAGCAGCCGAGAAGACAACCGTCACGACACCAGGCCACGGCCCCACCAGCGGCGGCGCGACGCCCCTCATGGGACCCGACGGCGGCGCGATGAGCCCCATTGGACCCAGCGGCGCGACGCCCCTTATGGGACCCGGCGGCAGCGCGACGACCCGCCCCGGACCCGGCGGCGGCGCGACGACCCGCCCCGGACCCGGCGGCGGCGCGATCGCAGGAGGCGCTTCCGCCGACGGCGCGTCCCGCAGCGCCTCTGCTGGCGACGCGTCTCGCGGCGCCTCCATCGGTGGCGCGACGGCCGCCGACGCCGCCCCAGGCGCCGCCCCAGGCGCCGGCGGCGGTGACGGTGATGGTGAAGGGACTGGTGGTGGGTGGCTGCGGGCTTGGCCCGGGCTGGCCGGGGTGGTGGTGGGGATTCTGCTGACGGCGGCGGCGGTCGTGGTGTCGACGACCAGTGGTGAAGGGACGGCGGAAAGGGTCACCGCTACGGGGGCGCGGACGGTCGAGGTGACCCTGGCCGGGATGAGCATCAGGCCCTCGGTGATCGAGGCCGCGCCCGGCACCGTGCTGACGCTGCGCGTCACCAACACCGACGCCCAGCGGCACGACCTGCGGCTGGCCACCGGCGAGCGCACCCCGCTGCTGGGCCGCGGCGAGAGCGCCACGCTCACGCTGCCGCCCCTGGCGGAGGCGGTCGACGGCTGGTGCACCGTGGCCGGGCACCGCGCCGCGGGCATGACCATGCGCGTCGTCCCCGCCGGCACCGCGCACGGCGGCCACGCCACCGGCGGCGACACCGGCGGCGACACCGGCGGCGACACCGCGGCCCCCGCCCGCCTCGACCTGTCCGCGCCCATGTCACCGGAATGGACCCCGCACGACGCGACGCTCAAGCCCGCGCCGGGAGGCGTGGAGCACCAGGTCGAGATCCGCGTGGACGACCAGGCCGTCCAGGAGGTCGCGCCCGGCGTGCGGCAGCGCGTGTGGACGTTCAACGGCAAGGTCCCTGGCCCGGTGCTGCGCGGCAAGGTCGGCGACACCTTCACGGTCACGTTCGTCAACGGCGGCACGATGGGCCACGGCATCGACTTCCACGCCGGGGCGAACGCGCCGGACGAGGTCATGCGCACCATCGAGCCGGGCGAACGCCTCACCTACCGCTTCCGCGCCGGGCACGCCGGAGCCTGGCTGTACCACTGCTCGACCATGCCGATGACGCAGCACATCGCCAACGGCATGTACGGCGCGGTGGTCATCGATCCGCCGGGGCTGCCGGAGGTGGACCGCGAGTACCTCCTGGTGCAGGGCGAGCTCCACCTCGGCGAGCCGGGCGGCGACGCCCAGGTGGCCAAGATCCGCGAGGGACGCCCTGACGGCTGGATGTTCAACGGCACCGCCGCCGGGTACGACCACGCGCCGCTGGCGGCGAAGGCCGGGGAGCGGGTGCGGATCTGGGCCGTCGCCGCAGGTCCCAGCTCGGGCACGGCACTGCACGTCGTGGGGGCGCCGTTCGACACGATCTACAAGGAAGGCGCGTACCGGCTGCGGAAGGACGACGCGGGCGGCGCGCAGGTGGTGGATCTGGCCCCCGCCCAGGGCGGCTTCGCCGAGCTGGTCTTCCCGGAGGCGGGCACGTACCCGGTCGTGGACCACACGATGCGGCAGGCGGAGGCCGGCGCGCACGGCCTGTTCAAGGTGAGCGCCCGCTGAGCGGAGCCATGCCCGCCCTCGCACCCCACCGCCGCGCCAGGTGCGCACGTCGTGGGCGCCCCAGCGGCGGCGGGAGTCGTCGCCGAGAGTGGGCAGTTCGCCGACCAGGTCGAAGCGGCCCGGGCGTCGAGGAAGGTGAAACCGGCGAAGTTCAGCGGCCGGGTGAGGTGGGCGCAGACGTCAGGCACGCAGACGTCAGGCACGCAGACGTCAGGCACAGGGCGCGGCCGAGGAGGTTGGCGGTTCCGACCGGTCGTTGCCGACGATCGCCGGGGCGGTGGTGAGGGTGTCGAGCATCCACTGCAGGCCGGGGCGTGCCGTCGGCTGCGTGGGGCGGCGGCGCGGGATGGCGTTGCCGCCGTTGGCCTCGTGCGCGAGGCGCGGCAGGTGGGCGCGTTCGAGCCTGGCGTAATACTTCACGCTCATCCCGGCATACTTCACGCTCATCCCGGCCCGCTTGGGAGTGATCTTGGCGCGCCGGGAGGTGAGGAATTCGCGCACTTAGGATGGCCGGGTGTTCGCTCAGGCCGCGGTCGAATCCGGCGAGCGTCACTCCGGGGGATGCCGGTCGTGCTGTGGCTCGGCTACCAGGCTTGTGAACGTGATTTACATGCTGCCGTCGCGGCAGTTCGCCGTGATGTTGCCGCGGCTGACGGACGCGACCGGCCTGGACGGGCTCGCCGAGGCGGGCGAACGGGTCACGGTCCGGATCGAGCCGGCCGCAACCGGCTCTTGACCACCGGGGCGACCCTCGTGGCGCTCTGGCCGAGGTGGCCGGGCCTTGTGGTCAGGGACGGCCGATGCGGACCTTCCAGACAGTCGGGCCCGACTCGAGGTACTCCCAGGTGAACTCGCCCGGGTGCTCGGCGGCGAACTGGTAGTAGAGAGGTTTCGGGTCATGGTCGTTGACCAGCACGAACGCCGTACGCGCGGTCAGTTCGCCGAACGTGGCGAAGATCTGCTCGTGGCGCTGCGCCGGGACCAACCGGCGCACGTCGAGCTCCGGCGACTCGGCCGGGGCCCGCTCCTCCTCGACGGCCTCGACGGTGTCCGGCTCGCCGCCGAGGACCTCCTGCATGCCCTTGAGCAGGGCGGCGAGGTCGACTCCCGCGTCCGCCAGCGCGGGCAGCAGGATCTCGTTCTCCTTCTCCACGTGGCTCTGGAAGACGGCGTTCAGCGCCGTGGCTGCGGCGGAGATCTCTCCCGGGGAGCCGGCCGAGGCGAGGTCGCCGACCAGCTCGCGCAGCGTCAGGTGCTCGTCGTGCATCGCCCGCACCAGCAGCCTGGTCCTGGGCAGGTCGGCGGCGACGCGGTACACCGTCTCCTCCTCCGCCATGGCGTGCGGGAGCACCTCCTGGTTGCAGAAGTCGACCAGCACCCCGCGCCGGGCCGCGGGCGACGCCAGACGGTCGATCGAGCGGCTGATGGTGAGCGCGTGGTCGGACATGGTCCGGCCGAGCTGGTCGTGGTGGGCGCGGATCGTCGCCAGCACACCGTCCTGAGTGCCGCGGTCCGTGGATGCGGTCATGGGTTCAGCCTTTCTGTCGGGTGAGCAACGGGGCGCGGCCGCGCGTACTCGGCATGCTGAAACGCTAGGCCGCGGTTCCGGCCGGTGTCACCGGCTACAAGTCACCGGGCGGGCGGGCACTAGGACCCCGATTTCCGGGCCCTTCGCCTCTGGCGGGCGACGGCTCACGTAGCCTGCAGGTCACGCAGGCCCGGCTCCTCGGCCAACCGGCCGGCCTGCACCCAGTACCAGCCGAGCGAGGCGGTGAACCGCTCGGTCAGCCGCGTGTCGCCCAGGCTCATGGCGGCATCCAGCGCGCCGCGCAGGTTGGCGGCCTCGGCGTCCAGCCGCCGGATCCAGCGGTGCCGCGCGGGCCCGCTCCGGTACGACTCCGCGCACTCGGCGAGCTGGGTGTAGTAGGTGGCGTACCAGCTCAGGACGCGGTCGTGCTCGCCTGCCTCGCGCAGGCGCTCCAGCCCGTACGCGGCCACGGACTCCAGCAACCGGTACCTGTCGCCCGACCGTACGATCAGCGACCGGTCCACCAGCCGGGCCAGCAGGTCGGCGACGTCGTCCGGCGCGAGGTCCGACCCGCGGGCGGGCGGCGCTCCCTCGATCGGCAGAGGCACGGCGCAGACCCGTTCGGCGGCCTCCAGCGTGCAGCCGCCCACCTGGACGGCCAGGCGGCGCAGCACCACGCGTTCGGGCTCGGTGAGCAGCTCCCAGCTCCAGTCGAGTGCCGCCCTGAGGGTCCGCTGGTGGGCGGGGCCGGCCCGGCGTCCCGCCGACAGCAGCCGGAAGCGGTCGTCCAGCCGCGCCGCCAGGGCCGCCACGCCCAGCGAACGCGTCCGGGCGGCGGCCAGCTCCAGCGCCAGCGGGATGCCGTCGAGGCGGCGGCAGATCACCTCGGCGGCGTCGGCGTCCCCAGCGGTCAGCGCGAAACCCGGCTGCGCGTCGGCGGCCCGGGCGGCGAACAGCCGCATCGCCGCCCATACGTCCAGCGGCGGCACCTCCCGCACCACCTCGCCGGTCACCCCCAGAGGCTCCCGGCTGGTGGCGATCACACACAGCCCGGACCCACCGCGCAGCAGCCGCTCCACAAGCTCGGCCACCGCCTCCACCACATGCTCGCAGTTGTCGAGCACCAGCAGAGCCCGGCGATCGCCGAAGACCGCGGCGATCGACTCCCCCATTCCGCCGGGCACCCCCGGCACGGTCGCGCCCGCGCCGCCGCTGATCACTCCGCGCGTTGTCCCGTCGGCTTCGCCGTCGCCGGTCATGCCGGGTGCCGCCCCCGCGCCGCCGTCGTCGCGTACCCCGAGTGTCGTCGCGATGGTTTCGGCCACGTCCGGGCCCGCGGTGACCGATGACAGTTCCACCAGGTACGCGCCGCCGGGGAAGTCGCCGGCGAGCCGGTGGGCGGCAGCCAGGGCGAGGCGGCTCTTGCCGACGCCGGCCGTGCCGGTGAGCGTCACGAGCCGGGTGGCGGGTGGCAGCGCGGCCAGCTCGTCGAGGGCCTCGTCGCGGCCCACGAGCTCGGTGAGCGGTTCGGGCAGCCGGGCGGGGGCGGGCGCCGGGACGACCGCCGGGCGGCGCAGGCCGGGGCTCTGCTCCAGGATCGCCTGGTGGAGAGCGGCGAGCTCGGGACCGGGGTCGAGGCCCAGCTCGTCGCGGACGCGCTCACGCAGGGACCGGTAGACCTCCAGCGCCTCGGCCTGCCGCCCCGAACGGTAGAGGGCGCGCATGAGCAGGCCGTGGAAGCGTTCCCTCGTGGGGTGCTGAGCGGCCAGTTCGGCCAGCTCGCCGATCTGGGAGGAGTCCTGCCCGAGAGCCAGCCGTACGTCGGCGTAGTCCTCCAGAGCCGTCAGCCGCTGCTCCTCCAGCCGGGCCGCGGCCCCCCGCACGAGCGGTTCGCCGGGGAAGCCGGCGAAGGCCGGGCCGCGCCACCACGACAGCGCCTCGGCCAGCAGGGCGGCTCTCTCCCGGGGGTCCCCGGCGGCCCCGGCCCGGCCGGCGGCCTCGCGGAAGCGGCGGGCGTCGGTGTCGCCGCCGACCAGGTAGCCGGGCGACCGCGTGACGATCAGCTCCCTGGCACCCGGCTCCGCCTCGTCCAGCGCCCTGCGCAGCTGCGACGCCTTGGCGCGCAGCGCGCCCAGCGGGTTGCCCGGCGGCTCCGGCCCCCACAGGTTCCCGATCAGCCGGTCGGCGGCCACGACCTGCCCGTCTCCGGCGAGCAGGCAGGCCAGGAGCGCCCGTACCTTGAGCTCGGGCACGCGCACGGCACGCCCGTCGTCGGCGATCACCTCGAGCGGCCCGAGTACGGCGAAGCGCATGGATCTCACCCTAAGCAGTTCCGAACAGGACCCGAACGTCCGCCCTCCAGGCTGATCGCATGACGACCACCACGACTTCCCCCAGGACCGGGGCGCGGGCGTGGCTGGGGCTGCTCGTGCTCGCCCTGGCCACGCTCCTGCTCGCCGTGGACAACACGGTGCTGATGCTCGCGCTGCCTCACCTGGCCGCCGACCTGAACCCCAGCGCCACCGAGCTGCTGTGGATCACCGACGTGTACGGGTTCATGATCGCCGGATTCATCATCACCATGGGCTCGATCGGCGACCGGATCGGCCGCCGCAGGCTGCTGCTGATCGGTGCGGCCGCGTTCGCCGCCGCCTCGCTCGTGGCCGCGTACTCCACCACGACCGTGATGCTGATCGGCGCCCGCGTGCTGCTGGGGATCGCGGGCGCCACGATCGGGCCGTCCGCGCTGGCGCTGGTGGCCGGGCTGTTCGCCGACGCCAGGCGGCGCGCCCTGGCCATCGGCGTGTTCACCGCCTGCTTCATGGGCGGGGCGGCGGCCGGGCCGGTGATCGGCGGGGTGCTCCTGGAGCACTTCTGGTGGGGCTCGGTGTTCCTGATGGGGGTGCCGATCATGGTGGCCGTCCTGGTGGGCGGTCTGGTCCTGCTGCCGGAGACCAGGGCCGAGGGCTCCGGCAGGCTCGACCTGGCGAGCGTGGCGATGTCGCTGGCCGCGATCCTGCCGCTCGTCCACGGACTGAAGGAGCTGGCCGACGACCCGGGGCAGCCGGTGGCGTACGCGGCCCTCGGCGTCGGGCTGGCGTTCGGCTGGGCGTTCGTCCGGCGGCAGCGCCGGCTGGCGGAGCCGCTGGTGGACCTGCGCCTGTTCGGCGACCGCTCGTTCAGCGCGGCCCTGCTGATCCTGGCGCTGGCCATGGTGCTGCAGGGCGGCGTCTACCTGTTCGTGAGCCAGCACCTGCAGCTCGTCGAGGGCCTCTCGCCGCTGGCCGCGGGCCTGTGGATGGCCGTCCCCGCTCTGGGCCTGGTCGCGGGGTCGCTCGCGGCGCCGCTCGTCGCGGGCGTGTTCCGGCCGGGCCTCGTCGTCGGGGCCGGGCTGGTGATGTCCGCCGCCGGGTTCGCCGTCGTCGTGGCGGGCGACGGCCTCGGCACGCTGATCGCGGGTGTCACGATCGCCTTCCTCGGCATGGCGCCCGTGGGTGCGCTGGGGCTCGGCCTCATCGTCGGAGCGGCGCCGCCGGAGCGGTCCGGGTCCGCGTCGGCGATGGCCGAGTGCGGCGGCGAGCTGGGCATCGCGCTCGGCATCGCGCTGCTCGGCAGCGTCGGCACCGCCGTCTACGGCGGCACGGTCACCTCGCCGCACGCGGGCGGCTCGCTCGGCGAGGCGCTGACCGCCGCAGCCGCGCTGCCGCCGGGCCAGGCCGCGGACCTGGTGGCGGAGGCGCAGGCCGCCTTCACCCAAGGGCTGCTCGTCGTCACGGCCCTGAGCGGGGTGCTCATGCTCGGCCTGGCCGTGACCGCCATGACCTTGCTGAGGCATCTCCGCCCGATCGGCGGGGACCGGTAAGCACCGCCGCCGGAAGCGGGATGACGGCCCGCCGGGACGAGGGGCGAAGGTCCGTCCCATCACGGGACCGTGGCCTCTGACCCACGAGCCGGGATCGCCGGACGATGAGGGCATGAGAATCGGAATCAACGGCTGCTACGACAACGCATGGGGCTGTGCCGACCGGCTCGTGGAGATGGCCCAGCGGATGGAGGAGCCGGCATGTCAGCGGTGATGGTCGAGGGACTGCGCAAACAGTACGGGACGGTGAAGGCCGTCGACGGGGTGAGCTTCACCGTCGAACGGGGAGAGGTGTTCGCGCTGCTCGGACCGAACGGCGCGGGCAAGACCACCACGGTGGAGATCCTGGAAGGGCACCGCGGGCGCGACGCCGGTCACGTGTCGGTGCTGGGCTTCGATCCGGCCACCGGCGGCCGGGCCTACCGCGAGCACATCGGGATCGTCCTGCAGGAGGCCGGCTTCGAGGAGGAGTTCTCCGTCTTCGAGCTGGTGCGGCTGTACGCAGGCTTCTACCCGCGCCCACGCGATCCTGACGAGGTTGTCGAGCAGGTCGGGCTCCATGACAAGCGCGACGCCCGCGTGCGGACGCTGTCCGGTGGGCAGCGGCGCCGGCTGGACCTGGCGCTCGGCCTGGTCGGGCGCCCGGACGTGCTGTTCCTGGACGAGCCGACCACCGGCTTCGACCCGTCGGCCCGCCATCACGCGTGGGAACTGATCGACGGCCTGCGTTCGCTCGGCACGACGATCCTGCTCACCACCCACTACATGGACGAGGCCCAGCACCTCGCCGACAGGGTCGCGGTGCTGCGCGCGGGCCGGTTGGCCGCCTGCGGCGCGCCGGACACCCTCATCGCGGCCGAGCGGGCCAGCGTGCTGTCCTTCCTCCTGCCCGAGGGCACGGCCGCAGCCGACCTGCCACCGCTCACCGGCCGCGTCGAGGTGCGTGGCGCGGCGGTGTCGGTCGAGACCGCGCGGCCCGCCCACGACCTGCACGCGCTGACCGGCTGGTCGCTGGAGCGCGGCACCGAACTGACCTCGCTGACCCTGTCCCGGCCGTCGCTGGAGGACGTCTATCTCGACTTAGTCGGCGAGGCGCCATCATGATCGGGCGGCTGGTCCGGCACGAGACCCTCTCCTTCGTCCGCACCCCGATGGCGGCCTTCTTCACCGTCGCGATGCCCCTGCTGATGACGGTGATCGTCGGGGCGGCGGTGGGGAACCAGGTCGTCCAGCCCGGTACGGACGTGCGCGTCATGCAGTTCGTGATCCCCGTCATGGCCGTGTTCGGCGTCGCCCAGGGCTGCTTCGGCGCGCTCGCCATCCGCCTGGCGGATCTGCGTGACCGCGGCTGGCTCAAGCGGCTGCACGGCACGCCGGTGCCGGCCTCGGCGGTGCTCGCCGGGCTGACAGGGGCGTCGCTGGCGGTCGCGGCCACGACGGTGGCCGTGCTGCTCACCGTCGGCGGACTCTTCTACGGCACTCAGATGGTCTGGCGCACGCTGCCCGCTCTGCTGCTCACCCTGCTGCTCGGGGCGGCCTGCTTCACCGCGCTCGGCTTCGCGATGGTGGCGCTGCTGCGCAACGCGGCGGCGGTGCAGTTACTCGGCACCGGCCTGCTGCTGGCGCTGGCGTTCATCTCCGACGTCATCCTCGTCGGCGCCCGGCTGCCCGCCTGGCTGGACGTCGTGGGCTGGGTCTTCCCCTTGCGGCACTTCGCGCACGCCGTCCGCGACGCCATGAACCCGTTACTCACCGGAGCGGGCTTCCAGGCCGGCCACCTGGTGGTGCTGGCGGCATGGGGTGCCGGCGGCGCCGTGGTGGCCGTCTGGCGCTTCCGCTGGGAACGGCCCCAGGCCCATGCCCAGACCGCGAGGGCGGCGCGGAACCGGCGCCCCCTGCGGCAGGGGCGCCCCGCGCGATGGCGGCTGGTGACCGATCAGGTCACGCACGCGCTGGTCCGGTTGCGCAGGGACCTGTCCGCGGCGTTCTTCACGGTGATCCTGCCGGTCCTGCTGCTCGCGCTGATCTCATTGATCTTCGCCGGCGCCCGTGTCTCGGGGGTGCGGCTGCCGGTGTTCATGCTCGCCGCGATGATCACCTACACGGTGGGCGTGGCCTCGTACGTGAACATTCCCGACACGATCGCCGGCGATCGCGAGCGCGGCGTGCTCAAACGGCTGGCCGGCACCCCGCTGCCGCGCTGGGCCTACCACACCGGCCACCTCGCCACCGCACTGCTGGTCACCACGGCCACCACCGTCCTGCTGGCGCTGGTGGCCGCGCTCGGCCACGGCGTCAGGATCGGGCCCGGCGCGCTCGCCGGCATGCTCGCCGCGATCGTCCTCGGCACGGCGTGCTTCACCGTGCTCGGAGCCCTCGTGGTGGCGTTCGCGAGCAGGCAGCAGACCGTCAACGCCATCACCCTCGGCACGTTCCTCCCCCTGGCCTTCGTCTCCGACGTCTTCGTCATCGGGGGCGAACTCCCCGGCGCGCTGCGCATCGCCGGGGACGTCTTCCCGCTCAAGCACGTGTCGCACACGGTGCTCGCCACGCTGGCGGGACGGCCGTGGCCGTGGACGGACCTCGCCATGGTGACGTTCTGGACCCTGGGCGGGATGGCGGCCCTCGCCGTCGTGGAAGCTCGGCGCAGGACGGGCGGACGGCTCCAGCCGCCATGATCGCCGCAGGGGGCCGCCTCACGGCTCCAGCGACTCCGGGACGGAGTCGGACGGGCCGTAGGGCCGCTGCGTGTGGCCACCGGCGTCGTAGATCTTCACCCACTTGACGGAGGGGAACTGCTTGAGCGTCGGCCTGATCTGGTCGGCGACCGTGAACGTCGACCCTCCGCTGGTGAGACGGCCGGTCAGGTAGACCCTGGCGACTCCGTTCTTCACGGTGAGCCTGCTGAAGCCGGTGGCCCTGGAGCTGACGAAGCGCAGCCCGTGCGCCTTCTCCGCCTGGGTGGGACCGGCGAACAGCCGCTGCAGCGCGCCGTGGGCGGTGGCGGGTGGAATCACCGGCCGCCGTACGCCGGTGGTGTGCGGCTCCCGTCCGGTCTCGTACCTGGCGGTGTCGAGGAAGTGGGCACGTACCGGCACCGTCCGATGGGGCGTGGCGATGTCGATGACGACACGGCTCGGCCGGGTGAGCGTGTAGACCCGGTAGGGCGCGCGCCAGGCCAGCCCCGCGCCGAAGGTTAAGGCGGCCTCGAAGTCGCCGGTGTTGACGACCTGGATGAGGCCGGGCAGCGCGTACGTCCGGCTGGCCGGGCCGTAGGTGACCTTGCCGTTACGGTCGTGGCCGTCGGCCCCGGCGAAGCGGATCCGCAGCAGCGCGCTGCCCACCGCGTTCACCCGCCGGCCGGAGCCGTCGGCGATCAGCTTGGACACGTAGCGGACGTCCCGCTGGTCGGGCACCCGCCCGCGGAACTCGAAGACCAGCCGGTCCAGGCCGTTGTGGTGCGCGGCCCGGATCCCGACGAGCGTGGGCGTGGCCTGCTGGACGGCCTGCGCCGGTACGGCGAGCAGGCCCGTGGTGGTGGCCACCATCGTGGTGGCGATGAGGGAACGAATCGGGAGCATGTCGATCATCTTCTTCCCTGTGAGTGCTCCTGACCCCAGGGTGGACCCTCCGGCCGTCCCGCGACACCGGCGATCGTCCCCTCTCCCCAGGCCTTTCGGCGCGCGCCCGTCATGGTGCCGGAACTCCCGTACGAGGTCCGCGCCGCGGACCTCGTACGGGACTGCGCACGCCTCAGGCGTCGCGGGACAGGACGACCTTCAGCGCCCCGCTGCCCGCCGGGTCGGAGAACGTCTGGTATGCGGCCTCCATGTCGTGCAGGGCGTAGCGGTGGGTGACGAACACGGTCGGGTCGAGCCGACCGGCGGCGACCATGTCGAGCAGGGCCGGGGTGGAGTAGGTGTCGACGAGGCCGGTGGTGATGGTCAGGTTGCGGATCCACAGGTCTTCGAGGTGCAGGGTGACCGGAGCGCCGTGGACGCCGACGTTGGCGAGGTGCGCGCCGGGGCGGACGAGGCGGGTGCAGAGCTCGAAGGTCTCCGGGATGCCGACCGCCTCGATGGCGACGTCGGCGCCCAGGCCGCCGGTCAGCTCGGCGACCGCGGCCTCGGGGTCGTCCCCGGAGCCCACGAGAAGGTCCGCGCCGAGCCTCTTGGCCGCCTCCAGCCGGGTCGCGGCGGGGTCGACGGCGATGATGTGGCCGGGTGTGAACAGCCGCGCGGTCGTGATGGCGGCCAGGCCGATCGGTCCGGCGCCGACCACGACCACGGTGTCGCCGGGCCGGACCCGGCCGTTGAGCACGCCGACCTCGTAGGAGGTGGGCAGGATGTCGGCGAGCATGAGCGCCGCCTCGTCGGTCACGGCCTCGGGCAGCAGGTGGGTGGAGGTGTCGGCGTACGGCACGCGGACGTACTCGGCCTGGGTGCCGTCGATGCGGTGGCCGAGGATCCAGCCGCCGCCGCCCAGGCACTGTCCGTACATGCCGGTGCGGCAGTAGCGGCAGCGGCCGCACGCCGTGATGCAGGAGACCAGGACCCGGTCGCCCTGCTCGACGCCGGTGACCGCGCTGCCGGCCGCCACGACGGTGCCGACGGCTTCGTGGCCGAGGACTCTGCCCGGCTCGACCGCGGGCACGTCGCCCTTGAGTATGTGCAGGTCGGTGCCGCAGATCGTGACGGCGTCCACCCGTACGATCGCGTCCGTCGGGGAGGTGAGCTGCGGGTCGGGGACCTCTTCCCAGGTGCGCCGACCCGGCTCGTGATAGGTCATCGCCTTCATAGGAGCCTCCTTGTCCTTCCTGCCACGCTCCCGGCCGCGGGCGGGCGGGAGTAGGGGCGAAGGTCCCGCCGGGCGATACCCTTCGCCGGGAGAACGGGTCAGCGCGCCGGAAGTCCAGCGCGGCCACCACCGAGCGGGGCTGTTCGTAACCGGTGGCGAGCAGGAAGGCGGGGGCGCGACCGTAGCTCTTCATGCCGATGGCGTAGGAGCCGGGCTCCGGATGGGTCAGCTCGTCCACGCCGTGCGGGCGTACGGTGCCGCAGGAGTGGTCGTCGGGGTCGATGAGCGGGGCCCGCAGGCGGGTGGTGCCCAGGATCGGGTCCAGGTCCAGGCGGAGTTCGGCGGCGATGGCGTGGTCGGGGCGGAAGCCGGTGGCCGCGACGACACGGTCCGCGGCGAGCCGCCGTTCCGAGCCGCCGGCCTGCCGGGAGACCAGTTCGACGCCGGTTCCGCCCGGTCGTACGCGCACGGCTCGAATCTTGACGTTCGCGGCCGGTCCACCGATGTCGTCCGGCGGTACCGGTAAGGAAACGGTAAGGGGCCGGCGGCAGCCTGGAATCAACAGGTGAGCGGCACACCGGGCCGCGCACGCTGACCAAGGAGTGAGACCATGCGCAAGCTCATCGAGTCGACGTTCGTGTCGCTGGACGGCATCATCGACGACACCCGCCCCTCCACCGCGTCACGGGCCGAGCCCCAGCACTGGGGCCACCCGTACTGGGACGACGAGCACCACGGCTACGTCACGAACCTGTCCGCCTCGGCGGACGCCATGCTGCTGGGCAGGGTGACCTACGAGGGATTCGCCGAGGCGTGGTCGGCGCAGGACGGCCCCCAGGCCGAGGCCATGAACAAGATGCCGAAGTACGTGGCCTCGCGCACCCTGACCGAGACCACCTGGAACGCCACCCTCATCCGGGGCGACGTGGCCGAGGAGGTCGCGAAGCTGAAGGAGCAGCCCGGACAGAACATCATCAAGTGGGGCACCGGAGAGCTGGACCGCACGCTGGTGGAGCACGGCCTGGTCGACGAGTTCCACTTCTGGTACTTCCCGGTCGTCGTCGGGGCAGGCAAGCACCTGTTCGAGGGCGCGGGGTTCGACACGACCCACCTCAAGCTGGCCGAGGTGAACCGGTTCGGCTCGGGGATCGTCGTCCACGTCTACGTCCCCAAGTAGGTCACGTGCCCGGGGCGTCGTCGAGCAGCCGGCGCGCCCGCTCCAGCGAGAGCCCGCCACCGGCGGCGAACAGGGCGGCGAAGCCGGGCTCCGCGGCCTCGACCCCGCCGGTGATCCTCGCCAGCTCGTCGCGCTCGGAGTCGGACAGCGGCTGCCCGGATTCCCGCCACGCGGCCGCGGCGGCGCCGAGCGACCGCGCGGCCACGCCGGGCCGCCCGTCGGCCGCCGCCGCGGCGGCCATGCCCGCGATCGCCCAGGCCATGCCGCGGGCCGAGCCCTGGTCGCGATACGCGTCGAAGCCTTGCCGGAGCCAGGGGAGCGCGGCGGCGTGCTCGCCCCGCTCGCCGGCCAGCAGCCCCATCTCGACCAGCACCATCGACAGGTACGGCGGGTCGCCGTCTCCGGCCTGCCGGTCGCGGGCCTCGGCCAGCAGCCCGCGCAGGTGCTCCTCGGCGAGGTCGAGCCGGCCCGCCCGGCGGGCGGCGAAGGCCAGGCCGATGGTGGCGAACACCTCACCCGAGCGCTGACCCAGCTCCGCGGCCAGCCGCTTGGCCTGCTCGGCGTGGCGGAGAGCACGCAGTGGGTCCCCGGTCTGGACGTGGACCCAGGCCAGCCAGGCCTGCCGACCGGCCACGTCGGACCACAGCCCCAGGTCCTCGGCCATCCGCAGGTCGTCCTCCGCCAGCCGGGCCGCCTCCGCCCAGTCGCCCGTCAGGTCGGCCAGGCCGATCAGCCAGTCGCGGGCCTGGAGCACCCCCCAGTCGTCACCCAGGTCGCCGAACAGGGCCGCGCCGCGCCGGGCGTCGTGCTCCAGCGCGCCCTGGTCGCCGTGCAGGTGCGCGAGCATCGCGCGGGTGCTCAGCACCGCTGCCTCGCCCCACCGGTCGCCGGTCGCCCGGAACGTGTCCAGCGCCGGCTCCAGCAGCTCGCCGGTGGTCTTCTCGTCCCCGAAGTCGATGATGGACGCGGCCAGGAACCAGGCGGCGTGCGCCCGTCCGGCCTGGTCGGTCTCGGGGAACCCGCGCAGCGTCTCCGTCACCCGCTCCGGCCCGGCCTGTCCCAGGCGGATCGAGAGACCCAGGTGCCAGGTCCCGGCCCGGGCCCGGAGCTCCGGGGGAGCGTCGCCCGCCACGGCCAGCGCCGCCTCCAGGGCCCGGCGCGCCTCCGCGAACCGGCCCCGCAGGAACCAGTACCAGACCAGAGCGGTGGTGAGCCGCAGCGCCGGCTCGGCCGCGCCCTCGTGCCGGAAGGTCTCCAGGGCCGCCCGCATGTTCGCGGCCTCGGCGTCCAGCCGGCGCAGCCACTCCCGCTGGCCCGGCCCGCGCAGCCGGGGTCCGGCCTCTTCGGCCAGCGCCAGGTAGTGGCCGGCGTGCCGGCGCCGCAGCTCCGCCTCCTCGCCGCTGCGGCCCAGCTGGTCCAGGCAGTAGGCGGAGACCGACTCCAGCAGCCGGAACCGGGGCCCTTCCCCGCGCGTCACCAGCGAGCGGTCCACCAGCCCCGCCACCAGATCCAGCACCTCGCCGCCGGAGACCACGCCGCCGCGGCACACCGCCTCGGCCGCGGCCAGCGTGCACCCGCCCGGGTGGACGGCCAGCCGGCGCAGCACGGCCTGCTCGGGCTCGGTCAGCAGCCTCCAGCTCCAGTCGATCACCGCCGCGAGGGTGCGCTGCCTGGCCGGCGCGTCGCGCGGCCCGGAGCCGAGCAGCCCGAACCGGTCCCCTGGCACGCGCAGGCGCGCCGCCAGCTCCCGCACGCCGAGCGCCGGAGCCCGGGTGGCGGCCAGCTCCAGCGCCAGCGGGATGCCGTCCAGCCGCCGGCACACCTCGGCCACCCCCGCGACGGTGTCCGGCTCCGGGGCCAGCCCGGCCCGCGCCAGGAACAGGCGTACGGCGGGCGAGTCCGCCAGCCGGGCGGGGTCGTCGCTGTCGGGCACGTCCAGCGGCGGCAGATCCCGGCGGACCTCGCCGCGCAGCCGCAGCGGCTCCCGGCTGGTGGCCAGCACCCGCAGCTCCGGCACGGCCGGCAGCAACGCCCCCACCAGCTCGGCCACGGGGTCGATGACATGCTCGCAGTTGTCGAGGACCAGCAGCGTCCGCCGCCCGCGCAGGGCGCCCGCCAGCCGCTCGCCCGCCGGGCCCGGATCGCCGGGCGCGTCGGGGATGGACAGGACCGACAGGACCAGCTCCGCCGGGTCGCCCCGCCCGTCCCAGGCGGTCAGGTCAACCAGCCACACGCCTTCCGGGAACGTCTCGACCAGGGCGCGCGCGACGGCGAGCGCCACGCTGGTCTTGCCGACCCCGCCGGGGCCGGTGAGCGTGACCAGCCGGCCTGCGGTCAGCGACTCCCGCACCCGCCGCACGGCTGGGTCGCGGCCGACCAGCTCCGACACCGGCGCAGGGAGATTGGTCGTCGGCCTGGTCGACCGCGGTGCCGGTACGGGGGCGTCCTCCGCCGGGTCACCGGTGAGGATGGCCCGCTGCAACGCCACCAGCTCGGGGCCCGGCTCCAGGCCCAGCTCGCCGGCGAGCGCGCGCCGCAGCTCCTGGAAGCTGTCGAGCGCCTCGCCCGCGCGGCCGGCCCGGTAGAGGGCGCGCATGTGGGCCGCCCGCAGCCGCTCCCGGTAGGGATGCCCGGCGACCTGCTCGCCCAGCCCGCCGACCAGGTCGCCGTGCTCACCCAGCTCCAGCCGGGCTTCCGCCCAGGACTCCAGCGTGGCCAGCCGCTGCTCCTCCCATCTGGCCACGGCCACCCGGGCGAACTCCTCGTCGGCGAAGTCGGCCAGCGCGGGGCCGCGCCACAGCTCCAGCGCCTCGGCCAGCAGGCCCGCCCGCACCCGTGGATCGCCGGAAGTCCGCGCCTGCCCGGTCAGGGCCGCGAACCGCGCCGCGTCCACTGCGCCGGGCCCGGCGCGCAACGCGTACCCGGGAGGCTGCGACACCACCAGATTCCGGCCGTCAGGCTCCGCCCCGGCCAGGGCCCGGCGCAGCTGGGACACCCGGACGTGGAGGGCGGCCGTGGGATCGGCCGGTGCCGCCCCGCCCCACAGGTCCTCGACCAGCCGGTCCGCCGACACCGGACGTCCCTCGTGCACCAGCAGGTCGGCCAGCAGGGCCCGCACCATGCGCCCCCGGATCGAGACGGGCTCGCCGCGATCGGTCCACACGGCCAGCGGCCCCAGCACCCCGAATCGCATGACGACCTCCCGCCGCGGAAACCCCGCCGCGCAAGCTACCAGCCGCCGGCGAGGCACGCGCGCCGCGCCGGTGGCTGGTCAGCGGGTGGTGATGCCGATGCCCAGCGCGCGGACAGCGGCGCGGTGGCCAGGATCGCGATGACGGTGAGGACGCCGAAGGATCCACAGGAAGCCGAGCGCGATGGAGTCGGGGATCGCCAGGATCGCGAAGTACGGGATGCGCGCCCATGCTCCTAGCGCACCACCGCGGTGGCCGGCTGGCTGTGGGACCGCGGGTCGGCGAACGGGGCCCGGCCTGAGGGCGAGACCTGCGGATGACCTCGTCGCGACCTGGTGACGATGTGCGGGAGGCCGCCGCGGCGGCAGATTGAGCCGGGTGAACACCTCTCAACCGCGAAGGCGCCGTCCGGCGGTGTCTGTCCTGATCATCGCTGTCTGGTCGGTGAGCTATCTGGCCCTCGGCCTCCTCTGGGCGCTCGGCGGGCCCGGGTACCCCTTCGACGCCGGGCGTCCCGGCCCGGGCAACACCCTGCTCGACCCGCTCGCGCCCGCGGTCGGCGGGAGCGTGCTGACGGTGTCGGCGCTGGTGGCGGGCGGCGTCGCCGTGCTCGCCGTCAGGGGCCGGCTCACCCGGGCCGCCGCTGTCGTGGCCGTCGTGGCCGGAGCCGGCCTGGCGGTGCTCCTGCCGGACGTGCGCATCATGATGACGGCCGGGTACCTGCCCGTGATGCTCGTCGCCGTGCTCGCCGGCCAGGCCGAGTTCTCGCTGATCAAGTCCATGCTGACCTGGCCGAGCCTCAACCTGCTGATCCTGGCGGCGGCCGGCGTCAGCCTCATGGTCCTGGGGACGCGGGCGCTGCTCGCCGACCGGCCCGGCAGCGCCGCCGGCGCGCTCAGGGCCGGTCGGTACGCGGTCGCCGTCGCGGTCGCGGTCCCCGTCTTCTACGCCGTCACCCGCTTCGGTTGGCTGCTGGGGATCCCCGTCGGCATCAGCGACGAGTTCCTCGCGTACATCGACGAGATCACGCCGATCGGCGCCGGCCTCGCCGCCGTCGGGCTCCTCGGCGCGGTCCTCACCCTCGGCCTGGTGCGGCCGTGGGGGGAGGTATGGCCGCGCTGGGTGCCGTTCCTGCGCGGGCGGCCCGTCCCGGCGCGCCTGCCCGCCTGCGCGGCGCTGGCCGTCTCCCTGCCCATCACGTCCGCCGGGCTGATGTACGTACGCAAGAAACTCGGTGGCGAGCGGCTCGGCCCGGCCGGGGCGGGCGACGAGCTGGGCGCCTGGCTGCCGGAGATGCTGTGGCCGCTGTGGGGCGCGGCCCTGGCGGTGGCCGCCCTGGCGTACCTCAGCCGCCGGAACGCCGCGCACGGTCGCCGACCATAATGGCGGGTGTGAAAGAGTCCCCGTCTCCGGCCGAGGCCGCGGTGGACTCGTTTCTCCGCCGGCACCAGGTGAGCGGCGACGCCGTGCTCGCCGTCCTGCTCGCCGTGCCCCTCGGCCTGGTCTCGTTCGGCCTTCTCAGAGCCTCCGGCAGCCCGCTTTCCCTGCGCCTGTTCGCGGGGGCGGGGCTGCTGGTGCTGCACGGCTGCGTGGTCGCGCGCCGCCTGCGCCCGCTGACGGCGTACGGCCTGGCCGCCGCGGCGATGCTGCTGCTGGTGCTGCTGCCGCCCCTGCACGACCCGTCCGGCGTCTATTACCCGGCGGTGCTGCTGCCGAGCTCGCTGGTGTTCGGGCTGCTGCTCTACACGGTGTCCAGCAGGCTGGACCTGCTGCCCGGGCTGGCCTGCCTGGCCGTCGCCCTGACCGGGGTGGTCCTGGTCCTGGCGCGGTTCTGGGACCCGGCCTCGTGGGGAGGCTCGTCGGGCGGCTACGACCTGGTCGCCTGGCGGATCGGGCTGTCGGCCGGCCTGGTCGCCGTGACGGCGTGCCTGTGGTCGCTGGGCCGCCTCAGCCGGGTCCGGGCGTTGTTCCTGGCCGAGCTCAGGGCGAAGGCCGAACGCGCCGAGACCGACCGCGCGCGCGAGCGGGCCGAGGCGGCGCGGGCGGAGCGCGACCGGATCAGCCGCGAGATGCACGACGTGGTGTCGCACTCGCTCGCCGTCATGGTCAGCCAGGCCGAGGGAGGCAGGCTGTCCGGCCCGGGCTCGCCCGGCGCGGCCGTGTTCGCCACCATCGCCGGCGTCGGGCGCGACGCCCTGCGCGACATGCGCGGCCTGCTGGGTGTGCTCCGCGCCGACGGGGGCACCGCTCCGCAGCCGGGTCTCGGCGACCTCTCCGACCTGCTCGACCACGTACGCACGACAGGCGTCCGCGTCGCCGTGCGGGAGGCCGGGGACGCCCGGCCGCTGCGCCCCGCCGTCGACCTGACCGCCTACCGCGTCATCCAGGAAGGGCTGACCAACGTCATCAAGCACGCGGGGCCGGTGGCCGCCGCCGACCTGACGCTCGCGTGGCGTCCGGACGGCCTGCACATCACCATCAGAGACGACGGCGCCGGGCCGGCGGGAGCGGAGGCGGGCGTCGGGCTGGCCGGGATGCGCGAACGCCTCAGCATGGTGGGAGGCACCCTGGAGGCCGGCGGGCGCCCCGGGGCCGGCTTCGAACTGTCGGCCGCCGTGCCCTACGAGCCGAGGAGCCTGCCATCATCAGGATCATGATCGTCGACGACCAGGAGCTGCTGCGCAACGGCCTGGCCATGGTCGTCAGGTCCCAGCCCGACATGGAGGTCGCCGCCGAGGCCGGCGACGGGCTGGAGGCCCTGGAGACACTGGAGGCACTGAAGGGGCTGGAGTCGCGGCGCGTCGACGTGGTGGTGATGGACATCCGCATGCCCCGGATGGACGGCGTCGCCGCGACCCGGGAGATCCAGCGGCTGGACGACCCGCCCAAGGTGCTGGCGCTGACGACGTTCGACCTCGACGAGCACGCCCTGGCCGCGCTGCGGGCCGGCGCGAGCGGGTTCATGCTGAAGGACGCGCCGGGGGAGGAGATCATCGCCGCGATCCGGCACGTGCACCGGGGCGACTCGATCATCGCGCCCTCCACGACGCGGCGTCTCGTCCGGCAGCTCGTGACGAAGCCGGGCACCGACCCGGAGGCCGTGCTCGGGGCGCTCACGCAGCGTGAGCGCGAGGTCTTCCGCGGCCTGGCCAGGGGCGCCTCCAACGCCGAGATCGGGGCCGAGCTGTTCCTGTCGGAGGCCACGGTCAAGACGCACGTCGGGCGCATCCTGACGAAGTTCGGGCTGCGCGACCGCGTCCAGGCGGTGGTGCTGGCCTACGAGTCCGGTGTCGTCACCCCGGGTGAGGGCTGACCGGCGGGTGACGCTGGGGAGGCACCGTTCCCGACCCTGAGCAGATGGTGACGATGGTCCCGCCGTCGCGGGACCTCCTTCTCTGGTTACGCGGTCGTGCCGGGTGTGGCCTGGAGACGTGGGACACGGAAGGAGGCCGCCATGAACCTGCCTGAGCGGAGAGATGTCAGGTTCCCGTTCCCGGAGTTGCTGGAGTGGGTGGAGAACCCGATGTTCGGGTTCCGCCCGTTCGGTCAGCTCGTCCGGGTCGAGGACTACATCGCCGATGATCGGTACGTGCTGCGGGCCGAACTCCCCGGGGTCGACCCCGAGGAGGACATCGAGGTCACCGTGGACGGCGGCATGCTGCACATCCGCGCTGAGAAGACCCACCGGGCCACCGAGCCGCACCGCTCCGAGTTCGCCTACGGGGCGCTCTCGCGGACGGTGACGCTGCCCGCCACGGCCAGGACCGACGACGTCAAGGCCGTCTACAAGGACGGGGTCCTGGAGATCAGCGTGGGGCTGGAGGAGGAGAAGAAGGCCGAGGGCCGGCGGATCGCCGTCGAGCACTGACGCCACGACCGGGCGCGGACGGGGATGTCCCCCGCCCGCGCCCTTCGCGCGCCGCCTCGCGGCAGCGGTCCGCCGGGGGAGTGGTGACGGGACGAAGGTCCTCGTGCCGGGAGTCGTACGGCACTGCTCCTGAGACCGCGCATGCGGTGTGCTGTGGGTGACACGGAAACGGCGATCACCCTTCGGAAGGGGGCCATCATGGACGCCACCGTCAGCAGGCCCGTCAGGGAAACCGGCGCCGCGCAGGCGCGACGCCCGGTCGACTACGTCTGGGCGGTCGCCCGGATCTCGATCGGCTGGGTCTTCCTGTGGGCGTTCCTGGACAAGACCTTCGGGTGGGGGTTCGCCACTCCGGCCGACCGGGCCTGGATCTCGGGCGGCAGCCCGACGACCGGGTTCCTCAAGGGCACGGGTGAGAACGCGCTCGGCGGCCTCTTCTCGGGCCTGGCCGGTCAGGCGTGGGTGGACTGGCTCTTCATGGCCGGTCTGCTCGGCGTCGGCCTGGCGCTGGTCCTCGGGGTCGGCACGCGGATCGCGGCGGGCGCCGGCACCGCGATGCTGGTGCTCATGTGGGCGGCGGAGCTGCCCCTGGCCAACAACCCGTTCATGGACGATCACATCATCTACTCGATCGTCCTCGTCGGTCTCGCGCTCGCCGAAGCCGGACGCACCTGGGGGCTGGGCAACCTGCCGATCGTGCGGCGCACCGCCTGGCTGAAGTAGCGCGACCGATCCCGCGCCCACCTCCGGCAGCCGGAGGTGGGCGCCGGCATGCCCGGCTGGAAGACCCTGGTCAGGAGGACGAAAGCCTCTCGTTGAGGTGCCGTCACCGGGGGGACGATGGTTACATGAACCAGATCCTGCTCGGCTACGACGGCTCGGACTTCTCCGTGCAGGCGCTCGACTGGGCCCTGGACGAGGCCGAGCTCAGAAAACTGCCGCTGACCGTCGCCCACGCCTGGCAGTGGCCCTACGGCCAGGCGGCGGAGGAGGCCAAGGCCCACCTGCGCAAGGCGGCCGAGCACGTGCTGTGGCACGGCGCCGACTGCGCCCGCCAGACCAGCTCGGGCGTACGCGTCGAGACGGACCTCCACGAGGGATCCGCCGCCGAACGCCTCGTCGAGCTCTCCGAGGACGCCGCGCTCGTCGTGGTCGGATCGCGCGGGCTCAACACGCTGTCGAGAGCCGTCGTGGGCTCGGTGGCCGAGTACGTCGCCGTCCACGCCGCTTGCCCCGTGGTCGTCGTACGGGGGCCGGGACCGTTGCCCGTGACGACGAACCCCGGCCCGATCGTCGTCGCCGACCCGGCGCCGGACGCGGCCGTCCTGGAGTTCGCGGTCGAGGAGGCCGCGCTGCGCCAGTTGCCGCTCGCCGCCTCGGCGGACCTCGCCGAGCAGGCCGCGCGCCACCCGGGCGTGCGCACCGAGCCGCTCGCCGCCGGCGCGTCCGCCTCTCTCGTGGTCGCCGGCCGCGAGCACGCCACGCGCGCCGGTGTGGCGGGCGTGTTCCAGGGGCGCGTCCCGTGCCCCGTGGCGGTGGTGGGCGGCCGGAAGCCGGTCAGCGGGTCATGATGCTGATGCCGAGCATGCGGGCGCCGGTCTCGGTGCGCGGACGGTGCGTGCTTCCGGGCGCGAACACCACGTAGCTGCCCGGCCCGAGCCGCCGCCCCCGGTCGACGAACTCTCCGGAGATCACGTAATAGCGTTCCTCACCGTCGTGGACGTCGTCCTCCGGCCACTCCGTCCCCGGGGCGAAGTCGTACATCCACCCGCGCGCCCACTCCGTGGCGGGCAGGCGCCGCCGGATGATCCCGGGGACCACCTCGACCGGTTCGACCTCGTCCACGTGCAGGACCTGAACATCATCGGGCTCTCGCGTCATGGGACCCATCGTCGCGACGACGGGCCCCCGTGGCCCAGTGTCTGGAATGACGCCTTCGGGTACTTTTCTGCCATGAGTGTTCACCGGGTGGCCGCCCTGGTGCTGCCGCCGCAGTCCACGTTCGAGCTGGCCTGCGCCGCCGAGGTCTTCGGCATGAGCCGCCCCGGGCTGCCCGCCCGCTACGCGTTCGCCGTGTGCGGGGAGCGGCCGGGCGCGGTCCCGACCCTGGCGGGCTACGACATGGTCGTACGCCTGGGGCTGGCCGCGCTGGAGACCGCGGACACGGTGGTCGTCCCCGGCTGGCAGGACCGCGAGCGCCCCGCGCCGCCCGCCGTGATCGACGCGCTGCGGCGGGCGCACCGGCGCGGCGCCCGCATCGTCGCGATCTGCTCCGGCGCGTTCCTCCTGGCCCAGGCGGGGCTGCTCGACCACCGCAGGGCCACCACCCACTGGCGGATGGCCGCCGACCTCGCCGCGCGCTTCCCCGATGTCCAGGTCGAGCCCGACACGCTCTACATCGACCTGGGCGACGTCGCCACCAGCGCCGGCACCGCCGCGGGCATCGACCTGTGCCTGCACCTGGCCCGCGCCGACCACGGCGCCGCGCACGCCGCCAGGATCGCCCGGCACATGGTCATGCCGCCGCACCGTGAGGGCGGCCAGCTCCAGTACGCCGCCCAGGACCGCGACGGCCACCCGCCGGAGTCGCTCGCCCTCGTCCTCGACTGGGCGCTCGAACGGCTGCACGAGCCGCTCGGCGTCGGCGACCTCGCCGCCCAGGCCGGCATCTCCCCCCGGACCCTCGCCCGCCGGTTCGCCGAGCAGCTCGGCGTCACCCCCGGCCGCTGGCTGCTCCAGCAGCGCGTCGCGGCGGCCCGGACCCTCCTGGAGGAGACGGACCTCCCCGTGGAGACGATCGCGACCAGGGTCGGCCTGTCGTCGGCCGCCAACCTCCGCAGACGCTTCCACACCCTGGTGCGTACGACTCCCGCCGCCTACCGCCGATCCTTCGCGCCGTGCGGAGATCGCTGAAAACCGGTGGACGGCGTCGTTAGTGTGGCTCGCATGACTGTCGTGGACGTCGACCGGTTCGTGACCGAAGGATTCGCCAAGCTGGAGGCGGCCGTGCCCCGTGAGGTCGCGGACGCGGCCAGTGCGCAGGTGTGGCAGCAGATCGGGCTCTCGCCCGACGACCCCGCCGGCTGGCGGGAGCCGGTGGTGTGGACCGCCGACATGACCGGCCATGGCGCCTTCGGTGAGCTGGCGCGCAGCCCGCGGCTGCGCGAGGCGCTCGACGAGATCGCCGGGCCCGGTGGATGGGTGCCGCGCGCCGCCCTCGGCAACATGCCGATCCGCTTCCCCGGCAAGGCGCCGGTCGACGACCGGGGCTGGCACATCGACGCCTCGGTGGCCAGGCCCGACGGCTCGTGGGCCGTGTCGGGCCGGCCGGAGACGATGCTGCTGCTCGTGCTGCTGTCGGAGGTGGGCGACGACGACGCGCCGACCCGCGTCCGGGTGGGCTCGCACCGCGACGCCGCCGAGGCGCTGGGCGAGCGGGTGCTCGACCCGTTCGAGGCCGGGCCGCTGCTCGACGCCGCCTCCAAGGACCGCCCGGTGGCCCACGCGACCGGCCTGCCCGGCGACATGTACCTCCTGCACCCGCTGACCGTGCACGCCGCCGACGAGCACCGCGGCACCCGGCCGCGTTTCATGTCCCAGGGGCCGGTGTTCCTGAAGCAGCCGGTCGCCCCGGGAGAGGGCAACGCCCTGGCCCGCGCCCTGCTCTCCTGACTACCGGGCCGAGTAGCGTCCGGGCGTGCAGCCGTACTCCTTCACGAAGGCCGTGATGAACGCCGAAGGGCTGGAGTAGCCGACCCGGCGGGCGACCTCCGACACCGGCCGGGTCTCCAGCAGCGCGCGCGAGGTGCGCAGCCGCAGCTTGGTGCGCACCCGCGAGTAGGGCATGCCGAACTCGCGCTCGAAGTCGCGCTGCAGCGTCTTGACGCTGACATGCAGCCGCTCGGCCCACTCGTCGAGGCGGACGCTCTCGCCGGGGTTGTGCGACAGCTCGCGCACGACCGCCAGCGCGAAGCCGGTGCCCGAGCCGGGATGCCCGGCGGGCTCCGCGCCCGCCGGGGCGACCCCGGCCATGATGCGGGCACGCGCCTCCAGGGCGGCGGCCTCGTCGTGACCGGGACGCGCGATGGCCTCGATCAGCCGGGCCGCCTCGGGGGCGACGGAGACCGCTCCGGCCCGCAGCCCGCCGAGCGCCGCGGGGACCTCGCGCAGGCAGATCCGGTAGACCGTCTGCCGGTCGGCCGCGCGCACCTCGTGGGTGACCGCGCGGTGCGCCCAGAACGCCTCACGCGGGCCCACGAACTGCGCCTGCGCTCCGTGCCTGGCCGACAGCATGCCGTCGGGCGACCAGTAGAGCTGGTGGAGGAAGTCCTCGCGGCTCTCGCCGAACTCCAGCACGGTCGCCGACCGGTACTTGAGCACCAGGACGCCGGTGGGCCGGCCGAGACCGTAGCCGTACTCCTCGCACCGGAGCGGATCGGCGCCCGTCGGCCCCGCGAGGGACACGGTCTGACGTCTCAGCGACATCGGCTGACCTCCCGTCGACATCACAAGCAACTTAGGTAAGGGTAGCCTAACCATGCCTCGGCCAACTCGTGGCCTGGCCTTTCACCCTGTTCCGAGGAATGTTTCTGATGCGTTCTGCCCTGCCCTGGCGCACCGCCGGCGCCGTGGCCCTCGCGCTCGCCCTGGCGACCGGCTGCGGTACGGCCGAGTCCGGTGAGCCGCCCGCCGAGGCCGCCGCGACCCGGACCTTCACCGTCGACGACGGCGAGATCACCATCCCCGCCGACCCCAAGCGGGTCGTCGCGACCGGGTACGCGGTGCCCGTGCTGATCGAGGCCGATGCCGCCCTGGTCGGCATCTCCACGTGGAAGCGCGGCCTGCCGCTGATGTCCGAGGAGGACCTGGCGACGTACGACGGCCTGGAGAAGGTCGCGGGGGAGTCCGCCGCCGAGACCAACTACGAGGCCATCGCCAAGGTCAAGCCCGACCTGATCGTCATCGGCGTCCCCAAGCCGGTCCTCGCCGACGTGGACATCGAACGCCTCAAGTCGATCGCCCCGGTGGCCGTGATCGGCCCGACGGTGCCGTCGGCGTGGCGTGAGCTCTCGCGGCGCCAGTCCGACGCCGCGGGCCGCTCGGAGAACTTCGACGCCGCCAAGACCGCGTACGAGAAGAAGGCCGCCGAACTCACGGCCAAGTACAAGGACGCGGTGTCGGGCCTGAAGTTCGGCCATGTGGGCGCGTACGGGGACATCTCCGACGGCACGTTCCATCGTGAGTTCTCCGGGTCGTGGGGCCCGAACATCATCGAGGACGTCGGCGTCACCTACTACGGCGAGGTCAAGGAGAAGACCGGCGGTTCCGGCGACGTCTCGGAGTACCCCTCGATCGAGGAGCTGCCCAAGAGCCTCGGCGAGGCCGACGCCATCACCTACTCGGTCCAGGACGACGGCACGCCGAGCGAGGCCGTGAAGTACGTGCTCGACTCCGAGCTGTGGAAGGGCCTGCCCGCGGTCAAGGCCGGCAAGGTCTTCCCGATCCGCTACACCGAGGCCGCCACCTACGAGTCGGCGATGATGACCCTGGACGCCGTCGACGAGGCGCTCGCGCCGCTGCTCGCCTCATGAGGATGGAGCGCCACAACCCGCGTGAACGGGTCGCCGAGCACCACGTCAACGGCAACGGCGTCGCCCGCGTCGGCTACCCGATCGGCATCCGCACGGCCCCGGTCGCCGCCCGCGAGCTGATCACCCCGCGCATGCTGCGGCTCACGCTCAGGGGCCCGGAGCTGGAGGGGTTCCACAGCTACCAGGCCGACGACCACGTGAAGATCGTCTTCCCGGACGCGGACGGCACCCTGCGCCTCCCCGTGCCGAATGACGAGCAGATGCTCGACTGGCCCGACCCCTCGCCCACCACGCGCACGTACACCATCCGGCGGTACGACGCCGACTCCCGCGAGATCGACCTCGACATCGTGCTGCACGACGGCGGCGTGGCGGCCACGTGGGCGGCCACCGTCCAGGTGGGCGACGAGGTGTCCATCGCCGGACCGCCCGGAGCCAAGGCGTTCCCGCACACGTACGGCCACTACGTGTTCGCGGTCGACGCGACCGCGCTGCCCGCGGCGGCGCGGTGGCTGGAGGAGTCGCCGCCCGGCGTGTCCGCGCACCTCGTGATCGAGACCGACGACCCCGCCGAGCACGCCTACCCGCTCGCCGAGCGCGACGGCGTGGAGGTGATCCGGCTCGTCCGCGAGAACGGGCACTCCTCGCTCGCCGGCACGGTCCAGTCCCTCACGCTGCCGCCCGTGCCGGTCTTCCTGTACGCGGCCGGCGAGGCGGGCGACATCAGGCCGCTGCGCCAGTGGAGCGCGGGCCGGCTCGACTCGCTGTTCACCGGCTACTGGAAGCGTGGAGTCGCGGGGCTTGAAGACTGATCGGCGACGGGCGGCCATCCTCGTGGCCGCCCTCGCGCTCCTGCTCGTCGTGGCGGGCGTGAGCGTGTCCGTCGGCGCCCAGGCCATCGCGCCCGCCGAGGTCTGGCGCGCCTTCACCGCCTACGCCGGGACCGGCGAGCACCAGATCGTGCGCGGGATCCGGGTCCCGCGCACGGTGCTCGGCATCTTCGTGGGCGCCGCCCTGGGCACCGCGGGCACGCTGGTCCAGACGCTGACCCGCAACCCGCTGGCCGAGCCGGGCATCCTCGGGGTGACCGCCGGCGCGGGGTTCGCGATCACCGTCGGCGCCGTGCTGGGCCTGGCCGGGAGCCCGGCCGGGCAGCTCGGGCTGGCCTTCGCGGGCGCCGTGCTGGCCTCGGTCGCCGTCTACGCCGTCGGCTCGACCTCGCCGCTGCGGCTGGTCCTGACCGGCGTGGCGCTCAGCTCCGTCCTCGCGGGCGTCTCGCTCGGCATGCGGCTGATGCTGCCCGACGTGTTCGACACGTTCCGGTTCTGGTCCGTCGGAGCTCTGGCCGGGCACGAGCAGCAGCCGCAGACGCTCGCGCTCTGGACGATCGCGGTGGCGCTCGCCTGCTCTGTGGCGATCACCAGGCCGCTGAACGCGATGGTCCTCGGCGACGACGTGGCCAGGGCGCTCGGCGGGCACCTCGCGCGCACCCGGTTCGGCGTGCTCGTGCTGGTCACCCTGCTCGCCGGCGCGGCCACGGCCGCCGCCGGGCCGATCGCGTTCCTCGGGCTGATGGTGCCGCACCTGGGCCGCCGGGCGGCGGGCGCGTCGATCCCGTGGCTGATGGCCTACACGATGCTGCTGGGGCCGATCCTGCTGCTGGTCTCCGACATCGCCGCCCGCGTGCTGCTCCCGACGGGGGAGGTGCCGGTGGCCGTGGTCACCGCGTTCCTCGGCGCGCCGGTGCTCATCTGGGCGGTACGACGGCGCGGGGCGGTGCGGTCATGACCGGTCATGTCGTGCTGCGTGCGGGCACGTACTCGATCAGGGTGGCGCGGCGGCCGCTGGTGGCGTCGCTCGCGCTCGTGGCGGCGGCGCTGGTGCTGGCGTTCACGGCGCTGTGCTTCGGCGCCTCGTGGTCGCGTCCCGGTGAGGTGCTCGCGGCGCTGGCCGGCCACGGCGACTCCGTCGTGGTGGTCCGCGACTGGCGGCTGCCCAGGGTCGCCGCCGCGCTGGTCTTCGGAGCCGCGCTCGGGCTGGCCGGGGCGATCTTCCAGAACCTCACCAGGAACGCCCTCGGCAGCCCGGACATCATCGGGCTCGACGCCGGCTCCTACACCGGCGCGCTGTTCGCCATCACCGTGCTGAGCGGCACCTCCGCGCAGCTCTCCGTCAGCTCCGTCGCGGGCGGCCTGGCCGCGGCGGCGGCCGTCTCCTTCCTGTCGCTGCGCTCCGGGCTCAGCGGCATGCGGCTGATCGTCATCGGCATCGCCATGAACGCCATGCTGACCGCGCTGAACTCCTGGATCGTGCTGCGGGCCGAGCTCGAGGTGGCCATGGCCGCGACCGGGTGGAGCGCGGGCTCGCTGAACGGGGTCGACTGGGCCGAGCTCGTCCTGCCGTTCCTGGTCATCGGCGCGCTGACGCTGCTGCTGGTGACGCTGTCGTCCGGGATGCGCCAGGCCGCGCTGGGCGACGATCTCGCGGTCGCGTCAGGGGTGCGGCTGAACCTGCTGCGGCTGCTGCTCGTGCTGGCCGGCGTCGGCTGCACGGCCACGGTGACGGCGGTCGCCGGGCCGATCGTGTTCATCGCGCTCGCCGCGCCGCAGATCGGCCGGCTGCTCGCCGGGACGGCGGGGGTGGCGCTGATGCCCGCCGCGCTGACCGGCGCGGTGCTGCTGCCGGCCGCGGACCTCGTGGCGCAGGCCGTGTTCGCCCCCATCTCGCTGCCGGTCGGGGTGGTCACGACGGTGATCGGCGGCGGCTACCTCATCTGGCTGCTCGTCAGGAGGGCCGGGCGGACGTGAAACCGGTGGCGCGGCGGAGAACTGGTGCACGCCGCGTCATCCTCCGGGCCGCTCCCCGCGGCCGGCCGGACCGTCAGGCGCCCCGCCCGTCCCTGGACCGGCACCGTCCACGCGCTGCTCCGCCACCTGGCCGAGACCGGGTTCACCGGCTGCCCGGGGCGCGGAACCCGCGTGGCCGGGGTGGCCGTGACCGTCGTGCCCTGGTCACCGACATCGGCTCGTGATGTGGACCTGGGATCTTTCCCGCATGAGTACGGTCGCGCGACGCGTGGCGAGCTGGCTGGGGCTGGCCGGCCACCTGGGCACGCTGGTGCCCTTCTACGTCTCCAGCGGTCTCATGGCCCCCCTCTGGGCGATCATCGTGCTGTTCGCGGTGTGGCTGGCCCTGCTGGTGGCCGCGGTCCAGGCGGTACGGGCCCGCTCCCCGTGGGGATTGCTGGTGCCGGTGGTCTCGCTGGCCTTCTGGTGGACCGCCATGTCCGCGGGCGGGACGTTCCTGGGCTGGACCCCCTGAGTACGCGGACGATGATCGTCCGAAATTAGGCGGGGCTCCGGCCGCAGCACTCTTGACACTCCGCGGGGCGGGACTTAGCGTCTCTTTGCAGACGCATTTCGTCCAAATTAAATCCCCAGCGTACCGCCACGAAACCAGCTCCATAGCTCATCGCTCCAGCTACCGGAAGACGCCTGCGGGCGGGGTGCCGGCGCCCTCGTCACGCATGCCTTTGGCACGGTCCATAAGACCTTCCGCCACGCCTGGAAACCGCCACGAGCCGGGCGCGTCTTCCGCCTCGCCTCCTGGCTGACGCCCGGGAGCCCCCCAACCCCCCGCCACACATCCCGCCCGCATGCCTTCCTGCCCTTCGGCGTGCGGCCGGCGACGTCACCGCAAGGAGCCCCGCATGGTCAGTGAGCGTGTTCCACCGCAGAGCGAACCAGGCAACCCCGACACCGCCACGGTGGCGGATCCGCCGAAGCACCGGCCGGTCGTGGCGTGGGTCATCACGCTCATGCTGCTCGGCTGCACCCTGATCAGCTATCTCGACAGGGCCATCCTGGGGCTGGTCGCGCAGCCCGCGATGGCGGACCTCGGCCTGACGGCCGCCGAGTTCGGGGCCATCAGCAGCGCGGCGAGCCTGCTCAGCCCGATCGCGGCACTGCTGTTCGCCTTCGTGGCCGACCGGCTGCCGCTCAAGAACACCCTCTTCACCCTCGTGCTCGTGTGGTCGCTGCTCCAGCTGCCCATCTTCTTCGCCGCCTCGGCCGGGCTGCTGCTGGTGACCAGGCTCATCCTCGGCGCGGCCGACGCCCCCGCGAACTCGCTGATGCACTCGATCGCCTACTCCTGGTGGCCCAACGAGCGGCGCGGCCTGCCGGCGGCCATCCTGACCACCGGGGCGTCGTTCGGCAAGCTGATCTTCGCCCCGGTCATCGTCGTCATCATCGCCGCGTTCAGCTGGGAAGCCGGCTTCCTGACCGTGGCGATCATGGGCTTCGTCTGGTGCATCGCCTGGGCGTTCGTCGGCAAGGTCGGCCCGTACGCCGACGACGTGACGCCCGCCAAGGCGGAGGCCGTCGCGGAGGGCCCCGCCGACCCCACGGTGGGCAGGCGCGCGCCGCTGCTGTCCATCCTGCTGACCGGCACCTTCATCGGCTACCTCGCCGTCTTCACCGCGGCCGGGATCCTCGTGGTCATCGTGCTCACCTGGCTCCCGTCGTACTTCCAGGAAGGGCTGGGCTTCTCCGCCGTCATGGCCGGGTCGCTGTTCGGGGTGCCGAGCATCATGTCGGTGGTGTTCCTGTTCCTGTACGGGCCGCTGGGCGACAAGGCGCTCAGCAGGGGCGTGCCGGCCCGGGTGGTCCGCGTGCTCATCGGTGGCGCGCTGGTGGCGGCCGGCGGCCTGTCGCTGCTGGCCCTGCCGCTGGTCTCCGGCGTCGCCGGGCCCATGGCGCTGCTCATGCTCGGCTACGGACTGGTCACCAGCATCTACGCCGTCGCCAACCCGACCCTCGCCCAGATCGTGCCGGCCGCGCAGCGCACCAGTGTCCTGACGATCGGTCTCGCCCTGAGCGGCCTGCTCTCGGTGGTCGGGCCGTGGCTGGCGGGCGTGGTGCTCGACGCCGCCAAGGCGTCGGGGGCCGGGGCCGACGGATATCTCGACGTGTTCATGATGGCGGGCGGCATCGCCATCGCCGGCGGCGCGCTCTTCGCGCTGCTGGCCAACCCCGAGCGGGACGCGCTGAAGGTGGAGGCGGCCCGCGCCGCGCTCGCCGCGCGCAACGCCGCGTGACAGCCGGAAGCCCGGCAGTCCGAGCGGGCTGCCGGGCTTCCGCTATGCCGGCGTGACGCGGAAGACCGGGTACCGCGCGGCGATCCGCTCGAACTCCTCCAGCGGCGCCTCCTGATCCACGGGGATGTGGGTGCGGCCTCCGGGCGAGACGGCCAGGTAGCGGCGCAGGACGGGCGCGCGCGACCCGGGCTCCACCTCCTCCAGGCGCACGGCCTCGGTGCGGCCGCGGCGCAGGTCCGCCCGGCCTCCGGCCGCGCGGACGTTGCGCACCCAGTTGGTGTCCTGGCCGAGCATCGCCACCAGGTAGCGCTCACCCCCGAGGTCCGCGACGACCAGCGGGAAGGAGACGTCACGGCCGGTGCGCCGGCCTTTCACCCGGAGGGTCACCATCCGGCCGGTCCCCAGGATCCCCGCCGCGAACACGGTGGCCCAGGCCCGGTTGATCGCCCGGGCCAGGCGGTTGGGGCGCCCGCCCCGATAGAGCCAGCGGTCGAGGCGATGCAGTCGTGTGGCCTTCATGACTCTCCTGTCCAGTGTTCATGTACAGCGTTCATGTCCAATGTTCATGAACACCGTACATGAACATTGGACAGGATAAGGTTGCCGGGTGACTCCGGAGAAGCTGACCCGCCAGGCCGTCGTCGAGCGGGCGATGAAGATCGCCGCCACCGACGGGCTCCAGGCGGTCACCATCCGCCGCCTCGCCGCCGACCTCGGCGTCACCCCGACGGCTCTCTACTGGCATGTCAAGAACAAGGACGAGCTGCTCTCCGCGCTCGCCGACCACCTGCTCGCGGCGCTCGTCGCCGAGGTGGACCCGGGCCGGCCCTGGCAGCAGCGGCTGCGCGCGCTGGTCACCGCGCTGGTCGAGCAGACCCGCGCGCACCCCTATCTCGCCGCCCTGCTGCCGGTGATCGACAAGGGCACGGCCGAGGCCTACCACCGCGCCACCGACACCGTGATCGGGTTGCTCACCGAGGCCGGGTTCACCCTCCCGCAGGCCGACCAGGTGGCCACCTACCTGCTCATGGGCGCCACGGCCATGGTGTCCTGCCAGCCCGGCGGCGCCGGCGGCGACGAGGAGGAGGCCGCGGAGCTCAGCCGGCGGCAGCGCCTCGACCTCGAACGCCTGCCTCCCCGCCGCTACCCTCACCTGGCCGCCTTCGCGGCGACCCTCACCGGCCCTCCCGACCTCGACGCCTACTACTCCTTCGGCGTCGACCTGCTGCTGTCCGCGGTGGAGGCCATGGCGCCGGCCGCCGATCGCTGAGCGATGATCACCGAATCTGGCACACTGGGAGCGTGAGCGCACGAGGCCGTCCACCGGACCCCGACCTCGAGACCCGCGTCCACGCCGCGGCCCTCGAACTCTACGGGGAGGTCGGCTGGGCGGGGTTCAGCTTCGACGTGCTGGCCCGCCGGGCCCATGTGGGCAAGGCGACGCTCTACGGCAGGTGGGGGAGCAAGGAGAAGCTGATCGTCGACGCCCTGGCCACGGGGCTTCCGCGCCATCCGGAGGAGAAGGTCTCCGGTTCGCTGCGGAACGACCTGATCCGGATGGCGGGCGAGATCCTCGACAGCTACCTGGAACCCCAGGGGCTGGTCTACCTGAGGGCCCAGATCGAGGCCAGGGTCTATCCCGAGCTGTTCGGGCAGGCGCTGGAGACGTTCCAGCGCGAGCGCATCAGGATCGGCCGCGCCATCGTGATCGGCGCCATCGAGCGCGGCGAGCTGCCGCCGGGCACGTCGCCCGCGCTCGTGCTGGACGCGGTCGCCGGCGTCCTGACCAACCGTTTCCTCTCGACGCCGATCAGCCAGACGGCTTCCCTGGCCGCGCGCAAGGACGCGTACGCCGAGGAGACCGTGGACTTCGTGCTCTCCGCCGTCCACTACCGCGCTCCGGGATCTTGACACCGCCCGGCACCCGCTTTAGCGTCTAATAGACGGTTTTCGTCCGAAATTAGGGGTCTCATGACGGCTTATTCGCTGGATCATGTCGCTCTGGCCGTGCGGAGCTGGACCCAGGGCGGCCCGGTCCTGGCCGGCCGTTTCGGGGGCCGCTGGCGCCACGGTTTCGAGCAGGCCGGGGCCTTCAACCCCGCGCAGATCGAGTACGCCAACGGCATGCGGGTGGAGTTGCTGCAGCCCGGCTCCGACCCGGCGTCGTTCGTCCGCCGTTTCCTCGACGGCACCGGCGCGCGGGCCCGCCCGCACCACATCACCTTCAAGGTGCGCGACATCCGGGCCAGCCTCGGCGCGGCGGGCGCGGCCGGGTTCGAGCCGATCCTCGTCAACCTGGACTTCGAGGGATGGCAGGAGGCGTTCCTGCACCCCAAGGACACCGGTCTCGGCTTCCTCGTCCAGATGGCCCAGGCCGAGGAGATGCCGGAGGAGCTGGCCGGCGACATGCCCGGCCTGAGCCTGACGCCCCCGTGGCCCGAACCCGAGGTCGCCTGGGCGGCCCTGCCCGCGGTCGCCGGGCAGGTGTCGCGGTGGGACCCGGTGCGCCGGGTGCTCCGGGACGTCCTCGGCGGCACCGAGACCCCGCTGGAGCCCGGGATCTCCCGCTTCACCTGGCCGAGCGGGGCCGACCTGGTGCTCGCCACCGGGGAGGAGCCCGGCCTGCGGGCCCTCGCCTTCCGCGGCGACGGCGCGGTCTCCTGGGAGCTCGCCGACGTCCTGCGCGCCGCCGAGCAAGAGCAGATCGTGCCGGAGCTCGGCATCAGGGTCGCCGACCTGGCCTCGCAGCGGGTGGCCGGCTGAGCGCGATCGGGCCCGGAATTACGATGTGACCGTGACTCCGACACCCCGACGCGCGTCCCGCTCCCGAGAGGTCGCCGTGCCCAGCATCCGCGACGTCGCCGCCGCCGCCGGAGTGTCCTACCAGACCGTCTCCCGGGTGCTGAACGAGTCGCCGCGGGTGCGGCCCGAGACCCGCGCCGCCGTGCTGACGGCCATCGAGCAGCTCGGGTTCCGGCCCAGCCGGGCCGCCCGCGCGCTCAGCCTGGGCCGCGCCCCCGGCATCACCGTGGTGACGTCCAACACCGTCCTGTACGGCTACGCCGCCACGCTGCAGGGCATCGAGGAGGCCGCCCGCGCGGAGGGCATGGCCGTGGGCGTCAGGGTGGTGGAGTCGGCCGAGCCCGCCGAGGTGAAGCAGGCGGCCGACTACGTCGGCGACCCCAGCGCGGGCGGCGTGGTGGTGATCGCGTTCGACCCGATCGGCGTCGCGGTGCTGGAGGCGCTGCCGGACCACGTCCCCGCCGTCGCCGCCGCCGAGCCCGCCGCGCCCGAGCGCGGCCGGGTCGCGATCGCGCTGGACGAGCGCCGCGCCGCGGCCGATGCCACCCGGCACCTCCTGGCGCTGGGCCACCGCACCGTCCACCACGTCGCCATCCCGTCGGAGGGCGGCTCGGGCGGCCGGCTGGCGGGCTGGCGCGACGCGCTGGGTCAGGCCGGGGCCGACATCCCCGAGGTGCTCGGCTGCGGATGGGACATCGCCTCCGCCTACGCCGCCGGGCGGCGGCTGGCGGCGGACCCGGACGTGACGGCCATCCTGTGCGGCAACGACGACATCGCCCAGGGCGTGCGCCGGGCGCTGTACGACGCGGGCAAGGACGTGCCCGGCGACGTGAGCATCGTCGGCTTCGACGACATCCCCGGCTCCGCCTACTCGACCCCCGCGCTGACCACGGTCCGGATGGACTTCGCGGGGCTGGGGCGGGCCTGCTTCCGCGCGGCCGTCGCGGAGCTGGGCCGTCAGGAGCAGCCCCGGCCGGCCCTCGTGCCGCCGAGCCTGGTGGTGCGCGAGTCCACCGCGCCGCCGCCCGGTCCCCCGGACCGCCACGTAACGATCCCGTAAACAGGTCTTCCCTTCGCGGCGTGTGACCGATCACACTCGCCAATGTGACCGGTCACATCATCCAGTGAAGAGCGAGGTCCTGATGACTGCCGACGTTGCCGAACACCTGCGCTGGGGCCATGCCGGCCTCGCCGCCGTGGTGGAGATCCATCCGGATCGCCCGGTGGTGCTGCGTGAGCTGTCGGCGGGGCCGCCCGCCCTGGCCGCGCGGGTGTCGCAACCTCTGGTCGAGGTGCTGGTCCCGGGCGAGGGCCGGGCCAGGGCCTCGCAGCGGCTGTCGGAGACGGCGGTGGGCTGCCGGCTGCGCTACGCGGGCGCGGCGCAGTCGGCGGAGGGCGGCCGGCACGAGCTGCGGCTGCGGATGCGCGACGAGGCGTCCGGTCTCGCCGCCGAGGTGACGCTCCGCTCCCGGGAGGGGGTGCCGGCCGTGCAGGCGTCGGTACGGGTGACCAACCTGGGCCGGGAGCCGGTGCTGCTGCTGGCCGTCACGTCCTTCGCCGCGGGTTTCCTGGGCCGGCCGGTGGCCGACCTCGACGTGCTGTACGCGAGCAGCGAATGGCTGGGGGAGAGCCGGTGGACCAGGGAACCGCTCGGCGCGCGCATCGCCGATCTCGGCCTGGCGGGGCACGGCCAGCACGGCCGGGGCGCCTTCGCGCTGACCAGCACCGGCACCTGGTCCAGCGGCCGGCACGTGCCCATGGGCGGGCTGACCGACCGGGGCACCGGACAGACCTGGCTGTGGCAGATCGAGCACAACGGCCCCTGGCGCTGGGAGATCGGCGACCGGCTGGACGGCGCGTACGTGGCGCTGTCCGGGCCGGCCGACGCCGACCACCAGTGGAGCGAGCTGCTCGCGCCCGGCGAGTCGTTCACCACCGTGCCGGTCTCGGTCGCCGTCTCGGCCGACGGCGTGGAGGGGGCGGTGGCGGCCATGACCGCGCACCGCCGCGCCCTGGTGCGCCCCCATCCCGACCGGATCGCGCTGCCCGTGGTGTTCAACGACTACATGAACACCGTGATGGGCGACCCGACGACGGACAAGCTGCTGCCCCTCGTCGACGCCGCCGCCTCCGCCGGGGCCGAGGTGTTCTGCGTGGACGCCGGCTGGTACGACGACGGGGGCGACTGGTGGGACAGCGTGGGGGAGTGGGAGCCCTCCCGGACGCGGTTCCCCCGGGGCCTGGAGGAGGTGCTGGCCCGCATCACCGGCCACGGCATGACCCCCGGGCTGTGGCTGGAGCCGGAGGTCATCGGCGTGCGCAGCCCGATGGCCGGCAAGCTGCCCGCCGAGGCGTTCCTGCAGCGCGGCGGCGCCCGCGTCGCCGAGCACGGCCGCTACCACCTGGACCTGCGCCACCCGGCCGCCGTCGCGCACCTGGACCAGGTGGTGGACCGGCTGGTGGAGGAGCTGGGCGTCGGCTACTTCAAGCTGGACTACAACATCAACCCGGGTGCGGGCACCGACCTCGGCGCCACCAGCGCCGGCGCCGGGCTGCTCGCCCACAACCGGGCCCACCTGGCCTGGCTGGAAAGCGTGCTGGACCGCCATCCGCGCCTCGTGCTGGAGAACTGCGGCTCAGGCGCGATGCGCATGGACTACGCGATGCTGGCCCGCCTCAACCTGCAGTCCACCAGTGACCAGCAGGACTTCCTGCGCTACCCGCCGATCGCGGTCGCCGCGCCGCTGTCGGTGCTGCCCGAGCAGGCCGCCAACTGGGCCTACCCCCAGCCCTGGATGGCGGACGAGGAGATCGTCTTCACCCTGTGCACCGGCATCCTGGGCCGCCTCTACCTGTCGGGCAACCTGCACCGGATGACTACGGGCCAGCTCGCCCTCGTCCGGGAGGGCCTCCGGCTCCACCGGAGCCTCCGGGCCGACCTGCCGCGCGCCACGCCGTGCTGGCCGCTGGGCCTGCCGGGCTGGGACGACCCCTGGCTCGCCCTCGGCCTGCGCGCCGGCGACGCCACACACCTGGGCGTCTGGCGCAGGCCCGGCGCCACGGGCGCCACGGTGCTCCCGCTGCCTCACCTGACCGGGCGAGCTCTGCACGTGGAGATCGCCTACCCCGCCGCGGCGGACGGCTGGACCCACGCGTGGAACGCGCGCGCCGGCGAGCTGACCGTCACCGCCGGCGCCGCTCCCTCCGCCCGCATCCTGCACCTCCGTCCCCGCTGACCCCCCGAACGGGACGTTCGGCACTATCGTTGCCGAACGCGGATAAAGGAAGACAAACCGTGAAGCTCGTACAGCGCCTCGCCACCGCCGCGGCCCTCGTCCTGGCCGTCACGGCCTGCAGCGATCCCGCCGCCGGCCCCGCCGCGCCCGCCGAAGGCGCTTCACCGGCGGCCTGGCCCTCGCCCGCCGCCCGCCTGGACGGGACCACGCTCACCATCTGGGCCGCCCAGAACAGCAACACCGCGCCCAAGGCCGTCATCGACGCCTTCACCCAGGCCACCGGCGCCAAGGTCGAGGTCGTCACCATCCCCGACCCCTACGAGCAGGGCGTGCAGACCAAGGTGGCCACCGGCGACAAGCCGGACCTGGCCTTCTGGCAGCCCACCGCGTCCATGCTCACCGCGCTCAACGCCCGCGCCAACCTCCAGCCGCTCGACGGCGCCCCCTGGCTCTCCACGCTCTCGCCCGAGCTGCGCGACATCACGGGCCTGCTGGACGAGACCCGGTACGCCGCGCTCATCACCAGCCCCGCCGTCGAGGGCGTCTACTACAACAAGGAGGTCTTCGCCGCCAACGGCATCACCGGGACGCCGAAGAACTTCGACGAGATGGTCGAGGTGGCCCGCACGCTCAAGGGCAAGGGCGTCACGCCGTTCTTCGAGATGGCCGGCGACAAGTGGGCCACCCAGTGGTGGGTGCAGGTCCAGCTCGCCGACGCGGCCAAGGACGGCCTCTGGGACCGGGTCAACACCGGCAAGGAGACCTTCGAGGACAAGACCATCCTGGACGCGATCAAGAAGTACCGGGCCCTGATCGACGAAGCGCTCTTCAACGGCGACATCAAGACGGCGACGTTCGAGGACCAGGGCGAGGCGCTGCTGTCCGGCGAGGCCGCGATGGTGATGCAGGTGAACTCGTTCTTCGGCCAGCTGCAGGCCAAGGCCGGCACCGCGGAGCTGGACGAGAAGATCGGCTTCTTCCCGATCTCGCCGTCGGGCAACGTCGGCACCTTCATCCCCGACCAGTCCAACGCCCTGGTCGCCTTCCGCACCGGTGACGCCGCGCGCGAGGCCGCCGCCCGGCAGCTGCTCGCGTACTGGATGGGTCCCGGCTACGCCGGGTTCGCGGCCGACCGCAAGACCGTCTCGCTGCGTACGGACGTGCCCAGCCCGGACGGCGTGCCGCAGGCGCTGCTGGACGTGCACGCCTCGCTCGGCCGGTCGGCCGGCTCCATGCAGGCACTCGCGGTGGCCAACCCCGACCTGTACCTCAACCTGGCGGACATGGTCGTCGGCAGCCTGACCCCCGAGGAGGTGGCCGCCGCCACCCAGAAGCAGTTCGCCCAGCTCGCCAAGGCGGCCGGGGCCACCGGCTTCTGACCCACGCCCGTCCCGGCGGGAGGCCTCGGACTCCCGCCGCTCTCACCAAGGAGCCGCTCGTGCCGACCGGTCAGGAGACGCTCACCCACCCGCCCGCAGCACGCGGCGCGCCCGGCAGACGGCAGGGGCCCGCCGGGGCCGGGCGCGGCCGCACGCACCCGATGTGGTTCCTCGCGCCGGCGTTCGCCCTGCTGTTCGTGTTCTTCTTCCTGCCCACGCTGTTCAACTTCGTCTACGCCTTCACCGACTGGTCCAGCTTCAAGAGCGACATCCGTCCCGCCGGCTTCGACAACTTCGGCTTCCTGTTGTCGGACGGCACCCTGGTCGCCTCGCTGCGCGTCACGGTGGTCTACGCCGCGCTGGTGGCGCTGTTCCAGAACCTGTTCGGCTTCGGCCTGGCCGTCCTGCTGGAGAAGGACACCTGGCTCAACCGGACCGCCCGGCTGATCTTCCTCATCCCCGTGCTGATGTCCGCGCTGGCCGTCGGGTACGTCTTCCAGGCCCTGCTCAAGCCGGACGGCAGCCTCAACGACCTGCTCTCGGCCGTGACCGGGCAGCCCGTGACCGTCGCCTGGCTGGGCAGCACCACCTGGACGCTCGTCCTGGCCGCCGCCATCCACGCCTGGAAGTGGATGGGCCTGTCGATGCTCATCTACCTGGCCGGGCTCAAGACCATCCCGGAGGACGTCACCGAGGCCGCCCGCATCGACGGCGCCTCGCCCTGGCAGGCCTTCTGGTCGGTCCGCTTCCCGCTGCTGGCCCCGGCCGTCACCTTCAACGTCGCCACCGCGCTGCTCGGCTCCATGAACGGCTTCGACATCGTCCAGGCGCTCACCGGCGGCGGGCCCGCGCGCAGCACCGAGATCCTCAACATCTTCATCTACCGCACCTTCGGCCAGGGCCTGTTCGCCCAGGCCACCGCCATGAGCCTGGTGCTCTTCCTGATGGTGGCCCTGCTGGCCTTCCCGGTCATCCGCGTCCTGCGCAAGAGGGAGGACATCACGTGACAGTTCCGGCCTTCGGCGCCGTCCGCCGCCGCGTCCCGCCGTCCCGTTCCCGAGGGCTCGCCGCGCGGCTGCGCCCCATCGCCGTCGTCGCGCTCGTCGTGCCCGTCATGGGCGTGCCGCTGTGGCTGATCGTCGTGACCGCAGGCAAGTCCCAGGGCGAGGCCCTGTCGCCGGACCTCTCCCCGCCCGCGCGCTGGCGGCTGGGGGAGAACCTCGCCCAGGTCTGGCAGCAGGGCGAGGTGCCGGCGGCCTTCCTCGGCAGCCTGCTCGTCGTCGTCCCGTCCGTCGCGCTGGTGCTCACGCTCGGCTCGATGGCGTCGTGGATCCTGGCCCGCCGCGCCGGCCGGCTCAACGCGGTGCTGTACGCGCTCGCCATCAGCGGCATCGTGCTGCCGCCCGCCGTCGTCACCATCGTGCTCCTGCTTCGCCAGCTCGGCCTGGCCGGCAGCGCCGCCGGCATGATCGGCGTCTACGCCGGCATCTACCTGTCGACCGTCATCTTCTTCGTGACCGGCTTCATCAGGACCGTGCCGCTGTCGCTGGAGGAGGCGGCCCGGATGGACGGCGCGGGACCCGTACGCGTGTTCGTCTCGGTCATCCTGCCCCTGCTGCGCCCGGTCCTGGCCACGGCGACCATCCTCATCTGCCTGTACGTGTGGAACGACGTCTTCTACGCCTTCTTCGTCGTCGGCGGCCGCCTCGACACGCTGCCGCTCAACCTGTTCCAAGTCGCCAACGCCGGCCTGTATCTCAACAACTGGCACCTGATCTTCGCCTACATCATCCTGATGAGCCTCCCGCTGCTGGCCGTCTTCGCCCTCGCGCAGCGCAGGATCATCTCCGGGATCACCGGCGGCGCCGTCAAGTAAGCGCATCACCCCCCTTCAGGAGAGGACAGCCATGCACCTCCATCCGTTACTCCGGCATGCCTGCACGGCGGCGGCCATCGTGACGCTCGCCGCCCTGACCGCCGCCCCGGCGGGCGCGGCGGCCGCCCCCGACGTGGTCACGGTGGACTTCGCGCAGCGCACCGGGCCCGTCCACGGCGGGGCGACCGGCATGCTCTACGGCCTGGCGGACCCGGGCGTGCCGGGGGATGCGCTGCTCGCGGGCGCCCGGCCGCGCACCGTCGCCCAGAAGGCGCCGGACGGCGACCAGCACCCCAACGGCGACGCGCTCGTCGTGGCCGACTCCTTCTTCGCCGCCGGCGGTGAGGAGGTCGTCATCTACATGCAGGACGTCTACAGCCAGTGGCCGTACGAGAACCGCGGCATCGACGACTACCTCGCCAAGGTCGACGCGATGGTCCGCAAGGTCGTCCGGGAGCGGCCGCGCGACAAGGACAAGTTCGTCTGGGTGCCGTTCAACGAGCCCGACCTGATCTGGTACCAGAACTGGAACACCCTGAAGCAGAAGTTCTTCAGCGACTGGAAGGCCGTGTTCGAGCGCATCCGGTCGATCGACCCCACCGCCCGGATCGTCGGCCCCAACGAGGCGGGCTACAACCCCGGCCGCCTCCGCGACTTCCTCACCTGGGCCAAGGGCGCCACCTGCGCGGGAGACCCCGAGGGGAACTGCCTGCCGGACATCATGGCCTGGCACGAACTGCAGCGCGACCGGCTCGCCGACTACCGCGCCCACCACGCGCACTACCGGCAGCTGGAACGCGAGCTCGGCTTCGGCCCGCTGCCCGTCAACATCGACGAGTACGGCAACCGGCGTGACATGTCCGTCCCCGGCCAGATGATCCAGTGGATCTCCCTGTTCGAGGACACCAAGGTCGACGCCGACATGGCCTACTGGACCTACGCCGGCAACCTCGACGACCACGCCGTCCGCACCAGGCAGGCCAACGGCGGCTGGTGGCTGCTCAAGTGGTACGCGGACCTGACCGGGGAGACGGTGAGGGCGACCCCGCCGCGGCTGAACGCGGCCGACACGGTCCAGGCCGTGGCCGCCGTCGACGCCTCGGCGCGGCGCGGCACCATCCTCGTCGGCGGCGGCTCCGAGCCGGTCCGGCTCGACGTCTCCGGGCTCGGCCGGGACGTCTTCGGCACCCAGGTCGACGTCGTCGTGTCCAGGACGACCTGGACCGGGTACGAGGGCGACGCTCTCAAGCCGCCCGTGATCGCGGCCAGGCGCGCGGCCGTGCCGTCGGGCAGCCTCCAGGTGGACCTGCCCGGCGGCGACGTCATGGCCGCCTACCGGGTCACGATCGTCCCCTCCAGCGGCGCCGCCCCGAGTCCGGACGCGCCGTGGACGGCGTCGGCCGAGGCGGAGTCGGCCACCCTCACCGCGGCCCGGGCCTTCGACCAGGACACCACGGCGGACCCGCAGAAGTACGCGACCTCCGGCAAGCGGGACGTCGGCGCCATGAACCAGACCGGCTCCGCCGTGACGTTCCCCGTCACCGTCCCCCGCGACGGCCGCTACCGGCTCGGTGTCTACCAGGGCGCGAACAAGGCCCCGGGCAGGCACGCCCTGTTCGTGGACGGCGCCTTCCGCCAGATCGTGCAGTACTCCGCGAACCTCGGCTGGACCTACCGGGGCCGCACCGACGTGGAGATCCAGCTGACCGCCGGCACCCACCAACTGTCCCTGCGCACCAGCGCCGACGGCACGACCAGACTGCCCGGCAGCGACATCACTCTCGACAGGTTCGACCTCACCGAGATCACCGGGGAAGAGCGGGCGGCGTACGCCGCCGACGAGGCGCGGCTGTCCGGCGGCGCCCGGATCACCCGCGAGGGCCAGGGTCCCGCCGTCGCCCTCGGCGGCGACGCGCGCGCCAGGTTCTTCGTCGCCGCCGGCCACGACGGCTACTACGACCTGACGCTCTCCTACCGGGCGCGCGGCGCCGGCGACCTCCGGGTCCGGCTCGACGGGCGCGAGATCTCCGGCCTGCGGGCGACGCGCCCCGGTGAGGCCGCCTCCCGGGCGCGGGTGTACCTGCCGGCCGGCGTCTCCACGGTCGACGTGGGCGGCCCGGCGGGTCTGGAGCTGCGCGGGGTCGCGACCGTCCGGGCCGCGGGGGCCGACACCGCCGTCCACCGCGTCGAGGCCGAGCGGGCCGCGCTCGCGGGCACGGCGAACGTGACCACCGTCCCCGCGTCGAGCGGCTCGAACGCCTCCGAGGGCGCGTACGTCGGCTACCTCGGCAACGGCGCGGGCAACACGCTCACGCTGGAGCGCCCGGCCGGCTTCGGCCCCGGCGCGTACGTCCTGCTGGTCCACTACGCCAACGCCGACACCAACACCGGCCACCCCTACAACACCGACGTCATCAACCGGTTCCTCGACATCACCGAGACCGGCGGCATGACGGTCCGCGGCGTGTTCCGGCACAACTACGCCTGGGACAACTTCTGGCCGCAGGCGACGCCCCTCACCCTCACCACCGAGCGGGGCGCGATCGTCCTGGGCAACGCGGACGCGTACGGCCCCAACGTCGATCGGGTGGAGCTCGCGCGCCTCGTCCTCGACGTGGACAACCAGGCACGCTGACCGCCGCCGGCCCGCCGCACCCCAGGTGCGGCGGGCCGTCTCGGGTATTGACCGCCCCGGTACGGACGATCACACTGGCGGGAATGCCGGGGGAGTGATCCGTTCCGAAATGTTAGCGATAACATCCCGTCTGGTGAAGGAGACGCGCATGTCGAGAGCCCTTTCCCGGTTGGGCGCGGTGCTCGCCGCCGCCTGCCTGCTGTTCGCGTCGTTGTCCGTGGCCGACCAGAAGGAGGCCGCCGCGCTGGAACCTTTCACCGGATATCTGATGGCGCACTTCACCGGGGAGTCGGCCAACGGGGAGCAGATCTACCTCGCCCACAGCGACGACGGGCTGCACTGGACCGACCTGAACAACGGCGCGCTCGTCCTGCGCTCCACGGTCGGCACGCGCGGGGTCCGCGACCCCGCCCTGGTCAGGTCGCCCGCCGGTGACCGCTACTGGATCGTCGCCACCGACCTGCGCATCGCCGCCGGCACGTCCTGGAGCGACGCCGCGAACCGGGGGAGCACCTCGCTCGTCGTGTGGGAGTCGGCCGACCTGGTGAACTGGTCGGCCCCACGGCTGATCAACGTCGCCGGCGCCATCCCCGGCGCGGGCAACGCCTGGGCGCCCGAGGCCATATACAACCCGGCCACCGGCGACTACGTCATCTACTGGGCGACCAACTCGCCGCGCGACGGCGTGACCAAGCACCGCATCTGGTACGTACGCACGAGCGACTTCCGCAGCTTCACCGCGCCGCAGCCGTTCATCGAGCGCGGCGGCGCCCAGGGGATCATCGACACGCAGATCGTCGAGGTGCCCGGCGCCGTCGGCGGGTACCGCTACTACCGGGCGTCGGCCGACGGGCACATCTCGATCGAGGCCGCCAACTCCATCCTCGGCTCCTGGACCAGCCTCGGGAACCTGTCACACCTCGGCATCTCCAACGGCACCGGCGGCGGCAACGTCGTGGAAGGCCCGATGTGGATGACGTTCAACGACCGCGACGAATGGGCGCTCTGGCTGGACCAGTTCGCCACCGGCCGCGGCTACATGCCCATCACCTCGACCAACCTGGGCAGCACGCGGAACTTCCGCACGCGCTCCGACTACGCCATGGGCGCCGGCCGCAAACGGCACGGCTCCGTGCTCAGCCTGACCGCCGCCGAGGAGGGCCGGGTGCTCGGCCGCTGGGGCGCGACCCTGCCGGTCAATCGCATCCAGTCGTACAACCTCCAGGACCGGTACGTCCGGCACGCGGACTTCGACGTGCGCCTCGACGCGAACGTCAGCCCGGCCCAGGACGCGCAGTTCCGGCTGGTGCCGGGCCTGGCGAACGGCTCCGGGTACGTGTCCTTCGCGTCGGTGAACTACCCCGGCTACTACCTGCGGCACTACGGGTACGACCTGGTGCTGGCGCCCGACGACGGCACCGTCGTCTTCGCCGCGGACGCCACCTTCCGCCAGGTCCCTGGGCTCGCCGCCTCGTCGTGGACGTCGTTCCAGTCGTACAACTATCCCGACCGGTACCTCCGGCATTCGAACTACCTGCTCAGGATCGACCCGATCACCGACGCGCAGGGTCGCGGCGACGCCACCTTCCGCGTCGTGGGCGGCTGACGGCCATCGGGCAGGCGTTCGGAAGATGGTCCATCGGACGCCGCCGCGGGACTTTCGTCCCTGCCGTGCACGGGCCCGCGCCGGAAACCTGGGCGGTGTCCGGCCGACGCCGGACCCACCAGCGTGACGACGTCAGGAGCGATACGTGAGCATGCTGCAGGCAGCGGTGACCCTGCTGGGCGCGGTGGGCGCGGCGATGGTGCTGTCGGGACCCGTCATGGCGATCCAGGGGGTCAGGGGGCGCGCGGAGATCCGCCGGGAACTGCGCGGCCAAGGCATCAGCTTCCCCCGCACGGGACCGCCCGCCGTGCTCGCCGGCCGGGCGGTCGTCACCGGCCCTCAGGCCCGCGCGTTCGCCGACGTGATCGGCGACAACGTGCTGGCGGCCACCGGCGGCCGGACCTACGCACAGGTGAGCGCCGAGCTGATGGCCGCGCCCGGCGGTGACGACGAGCTCGCGGCGCTGCGCCAGACGGCCTTCACCGGGCAGATGCTGCGCGCCTCGCTGCTCAACGCCTACCAGGCATGGCAGGTCACCACCCTGGTCATCGGCCTGGGCGCGCTGCTGACCGCCACCGGCGCCGCCCTGCTCACCGCGAGCATCGCCCTCGCCCCCTGAACCCTGGAGCAACCTCCTTGACCACCGACCCCACCTCCACCACCACCGACCTCACCGCGGCCACACACCCCGCCGCAGACACAGACCCCGCTCTGACGGCGCGGCCGTTGCGGCGTGCGCGTCGTGACGTCGGCGCCGCGCCGTTCATCGTCATCTGGGAGGCCACCCGCGCCTGCCCGCTGGCCTGCCTGCACTGCCGCGCCGAAGCCCGGCCCGACCGCCATCCTGGCGAGCTGAGCACGCACGAGGCGCGGGAGCTGATGCGCCAGGTCGCGGCCTTCGGCCGTCCCGCGCCGCTGTTCGTGATCACCGGAGGCGACCCCTTCGAGCGTCCCGACCTGTTCGACCTCGTACGGTACGGCCGCGAGCTCGGCCTGGCCCCCTCCGTCTCGCCCTCGGCCACGCCCGCGCTCACCCCCGCCAATCTCAGCAGGCTGCACGAGGCCGGCGCGGCCGCGATCTCGCTCAGCGTGGACGCGGCCACGGCCGCCCGCCACGACGAGTTCCGCGGCTACGACGGCGTGTTCTCCCGCACCCTGGCCGCCTGGCGGGCGGCGCGCCAAGCCGGGCTCAAGGTGCAGATCAACACCACAGTGACCCGCCGCAACCTGTCCCAGCTGCCGGACATCGCCCGGCTGGTACGCGACCACGGCGCCATGCTGTGGAGCGTCTTCTTCCTCGTACCCACCGGCCGCGGCAGGGCCCTCGCGGCGCTGAGCCCGCAGGAGGCCGAGGACGTGCTGCACTTCGTCCACGACCTCGGCACCGTCGTCCCGGTCAAGACCACCGAGGCACACCACTTCCGGCGCGTCGCCGTACAACGGCTCATCCTGGCGGAACGCGGCGCCGACCATGCCGCCGAGCTCGGGCTCGGTCCGCTCTACCGGGATCTGCGGCGGCGCGCCCGGCGCGCCGGGCTGATCAGGGAGCGGCGGGCCCGCCGCCCGCCGGTCGACGTCAACGCCGGTCGCGGCCTGGTGTTCGTCTCCCACACCGGGAGCGTGCACCCGTCCGGGTTTCTCCCCGTGGCCTGCGGCGACGTGCGCGAGCGGCCGCTGACCGAGATCTACCGGAACGCTCCGCTGTTCCGCGCGCTGCGCGATCCCGGGCGGCTCTCCGGACGCTGCGGCGCCTGCGAGTTCCGGGCCGTCTGCGGCGGTTCACGCTCTCGCGCGTACGCCTGCACGGGCGACGTGTTCGCCGAGGAGCCCTGGTGCGGCTACCAGCCGGGCAGCTTCCCCTACCAGCGGGAGCTCACGCCCTACCTCCCGCAGGAAGAGGCCCGAGAGAGGTAGGGCCCTCACGGGAGGCGGCCTCGGCAGAGCCGAGCGCCTACCCGTCCCCGGCGCTCCGCAGCGGGCAGCACGCGTCGTGGACGGGCCGTGGTGGCTCAGGGCGATCACGGTCCGAGCTGGTTGGTACGCGTCGTGGACCGGCCACGGCCGCTCAAGGCGACCATGGTCCCTCGGCGAGGCGTTCGACCGTCCAGGCGAGCCCGTGTCTGGCGGTCTCGGTGTCCGGCGTGCGCGTGTGCGGCCCGCACAGCAGTACGGCGAAGTCCGCCACGTCGGCCAGCGCCCACCGCAGCCGGTAGAGCGCGATCGCCGCCACGTCCACCTGCCTGCCGGTGGCCCGTACGTAGGCGTCCAGCGCGGCCGGGTCGGGAGAGACCACGGCCAGGTCGCGCTCGGGCACCGCCAGCCCGACCGTGTCCCAGTCCACCAGCAGCAGCCGGCCGTCGTCGCGCCTGATCAGGTTGCCGGGATGCGGCTCACCGTGCGTGACCACGAGCCCGTCCCCGCGCCCGCGCACCCGTCCGGCCAGCTTGTCGAACTCGGCCAGCCGCTCCAGCACGGCACCGGCGTGCTTCCTGAGCAGCACGCCCGCCTCCGCCGAGAACGGTCCGTCACCGCCCGGGTCCGCCAGCGACTCCACCAGCCGGTCGCGCCCCGGCACGTCCAGGACGGCGACGGGCGTCGTCTCCGGCGGGACGCGGCCGTGCAGGTCAGCGAGCAGCGCCAGCAACCGGTCGCGCTCCTCGGGCGTCTGCTCCTGCCTGAAATGACCGGACATGCCCGCTTCCCAAGGGAAGACGGTCACCGCGTACCGCGGCCCCGCCGCCATCACCGGATCGCCGCCGCGGGACCGTACCGGAGCCACCACGAACTCCAGCCCGTCACGCTCGCGCAGCACCGCCGCGGTCTCCATGGCCCGCCTCAGCCCTGGCAGCCCGTGCTCCTTGCGCGCCGGGTCCGACACCGTGGCGAACCACCGCCGGCCGCCGGTGTCGAGCACCGTCCAGTGGTAGTCGCCGAACCCCACCGGCGCGTACGCGACCTGTTCGGCCGCCACGCCGAACTCCCGCAGCGCCGCCACCAGGTCGGCCTCGCCGAACCCGTCCGGAAGATCTTCCATCGGCCCAGGTTAACCCCGGCGGCCGACCGGCTGCTCGGGCAGGCGGGCGACGACCTCGCCGGGGAACAGGCCGTGGCGCAGCACCACCCGGCCGCGGGCGTGGTGGCGGGCGCGGACGCCGGCGTCCTCCTCGGCGGCGAAGACCTCGGCCATCCGGATCGCGAGCAGCACCTCCGTGAGGCCGACGCCCTCGGGGACCGTGCCCGCACGGGCGGCGTCCTCGACGAGCGTCCGGAAGGCGTCCGCCGTACGGGCGGCGAGATCGTCGAAGCGGCCGGCCGAGCGCGGCAGGATCGGCGCGATCGAGCGGCTGGCGAGCTGCATGTCGAGCACGAACTCGAACAGCTCCAAGGCCCCGGAATCGCTGCCCCGCAGCTCCGCGGCGCGTTCCTCGATCCGGACGATGTTGTCCTCGTAGACCGTCGCCGCGAGCTCCTCCCTGGAGCCGAAGGTGCGGTAGAGGGTCGTGCGGCTGACGTCGGCCGCCCGCGCGATCTCCGCCAGCGCCACCTCGTGCCCGTGCTCCGCGAAGACCGCCGGGCGGCCGCGAGCAGCCGCCCGCGGTTCCGCACGGCGTCGCGCCGCCTGAGCCCGGAACCCTACGATAAGCAGAAACGTACAGTGATGTACGGATACGTTGCGGCGTCGCCGACATCGCCGCCGAAGGTCTGGAGCGTCAACGGCGGAGGCGGGTTCCGCGACTGAGCGGTTCCGGCCGTGCGGATCTTCCAGGACAGATGCGCTTGTTGTTGATGTTGAGGCAATATGGTCTGCGGCAAGGACATCATGGCGAAAAGTGCGGGGGGAGCAGTCGGTGGCGGACCTCGGCCTCCACTTCCAGGCGCTTGAAGAGTGCGCGTCGGCCGCGCGTAAGGCGGCCAGCCGGCTCTCCGAACTGGGCGACGACTATCCGGTCACGGGCACGAGTTCGTCGATCTTCGGCAAGCTGACCGACTCCTCCGGCCTGGCGACCCTCGTCGACGACGTCGAGAACACGGTCGACACCGAGCTCGGCCACGCCGGCAGGAAGCTCAGAGGCGTGGAGCGCGCCCTGGACAAGGTGGAGCAGAACGTCCGCACCGCCAACAACGCCAGCGGCGCGGCGGCCTGATGGACCTGGCCACCCAGATCTCGCAACTGCCCGGCTCGCGCAGCGGGGAGCTCGCCGACATCCTGCGCAGCGTCAGCGGCAACCCCGAGGACATCCGCGCCATCGCCACCAGGTGGCGGTCCGCCGCGGGCACGGTGAGCGAGCAGACCGGGCGCGTCACCACCGCGGTCAACGACGTCGACACCGCCTGGGAGGGCGCGTCGGCCGACGCCTTCGACGGGTACATGGGCAAGTACGACAAGGCGGGGACCGCGCTCCACGACGTGCTGGAGGACAGCGCCGCCTCTCTCGACACGGCGGCCGGGGCGCTGGAGACGGCCGAGTCGGAGATCACGTCGATCTGCAACCGCCTGGTCGAGTACGCCGACGAGCACAGCGACGACAGCGACGCCGTCGCCACCGAGGTCGGCAACGCGATCGACGCCGCCACGCCGCACAAGACGGAGGCCAACACCGCCGTCACCACCGCCATGACCAAGATCCAGGGCTACCTGGACGACCACGAGTCGACCTTCGCGGCCATCAAGGCGCCCGGCGACCAGACGTTCGTGCCGGCGCCGGGCCACACCGTCGTGTGGGAGCCGTCGACGCTGCCGGACGACTTCATGAGGACGACGTACCAGAGCGGGGGCGACGGCACACCGCCCGGCGGGACCACTCCGTACTCCGCGACCGGTCCGGGCACCGGGACCACCTCGTACGCGGGCGGCTCCGGCGCGCCGCCGCAACCGCTGTCGTTCGCGCCGGGCACCGCCACCGGCGACCGCATCGTCGAGGCCGCCCGCATGCACCTCGGCAAGCCGTACGTGTGGGGGGCCAACGGGCCGAGCGCCTTCGACTGCAGCGGGCTCGTCTACTACACACTCAACCAGGCGGGCGTGAAGATCGGCGACACGACCGCCGCCGGATACCAGGCGAGCGGCAAGCCGGTCAGCACCCCGCAACCCGGCGACATGGTCTTCTTCGGCCACCCGGCCGGCCACGTGGGCGTCTACATCGGCAACGGCCAGATGATCCACGCGCCCCGGCCGGGGTCCGAGGTCATGGTGGCGAGCGTCGCCGCCGACGGGCGGCCCGTCAGCTACCGCCGCTTCACCTGACCCTCTCGGGCCGGCCACCGCTCCGGGGGCGCGGTCAGGCCTTCGGCTCCTGCGAGATCCGCAGCATGTTGCCCGAGGGGTCGCGGAACGCGCAGTCGCGCGGGCCCCAGGGCTGGTCGATGGGCTCCTGGAGCACCTCCGCGCCGGTCGCCCGGACCCTTTCGAAGGTCGCGTCGAGATCGTCGGTGCGGAAGATGATCATCGGCAGGGCGCCCTTGACGAGCAGCTCCTGGAGGGCGTCGCCGTCCTCCTGGGACCGGCCGGCGTGCGGCGTGGAGATCACGATCTCCACGCCCGGCTGGTCAGGGCTGCCGAGGGTGACCCAGCGGAACTCGCCGGACGGGACGTCGTTGCGCACCTCGAGGCCGAGCCCGTCGCGGTAGAAGGCGAGCGACTCGTCGACGTCGTTGACACTGATGTGGCAGTACTGCAAGGCGATGGTCATGCCGGCAACGCTAGGCGGCGGATTCGCGGCGCGCTTCTCGGATCGTGCTCGAAGCGTTTCTGGCCGGGCGGGTGCGGATCTTCGCCACGCACGGCGGCATCGCCGACACGGCGTGGTGCTCCCTGGCGCGGTAGGCGCTCGGCGTCTCACCCAGCAGCTCGGTGAACCGCGAGCTGAACGAGCCGAGCGAGGTACAGCCGACCGCCATGCACGCGTCGGTCACGCTGGCGCCCGCGCGCAGCAGCGCCATCGCCCGCTCGATGCGGCGGGTCATGAGGTAGCTGTAAGGCGTCTCGCCGTAGGCGGCCCGGAACTGCCGGGAGAAGTGGGCCGGAGACATGAGCGCGTGACGGGCCATCGTCGGCACGTCGAGCGGACGCGCGTACTCCCGGTCGATCAGATCCCGCGCCCGCCGCAGGTGGGTGAGGTTGTCGAGATCCTGCGGGGTCATGACGCCAGCGTATAACGACCCCGTAGCCCGCGAGCCCGTGGGGCCAGGCCGCGAACGGGCCATCGGCGGCGATCCCCGGGCCTTTGGTCCCTGACGAGACCGCGGCCGGGCGCGGGATCGTAGGCCCATGTCACCTGTCATCCCCGCACCGGAGACGTCCCGATGACCGCGCCCCCGTTCGCGACACCCGGCGGCGTGAGCCGGATGGTGAACGCCGCCGCCGCGGCGCCGTCGGTGCACAACACCCAGCCATGGCGCTTCCGCTGCGCCGACGAAGAGACCATGGAGCTGTACGCCGACCTCGGCAGGCTGCTCCGGGTCACCGACCCGCTGGGCCGCGGGCTCGGCGTCAGCTGCGGGGCCGCGCTGTGCAACCTCCGGCTGGCGGTCCGGATGACCGGGCACGACGCCCACGTCGTGACGCTGCCCGACCCCGCCCACCGCCCCGACCTGCTGGCCCGTGTGCGCGCCGTCCCCGCGGGGCCGCCCGGCCAGGACGAGCGCCTGCTGTACGAGATGATTCCGCACCGGCGCACCAACCGCTTCCCCTTCGACGGCCGCCGGCTGCCCACCGCGGTCCTGGTGGAGCTGGTCCACGCCGCGCACGCGGAGGGCGCCACGCTGGTCCTGCTGAAGGGCCGGACGGCCCGGCGCGTGCTCGGCATGATCGGCGCGGCCGAGGCCACGCTCGCCGCCGAGGAGTCCTACCGCGCCGAGCTCGCCCGCTGGACGGCTCCCGGCCGCCGCGACGGCGTGCCCCGGCACGCCGTCGGCCCCCGCCCGCGCGACGGCGAGCTGCCCATGCGGGACTTCCGCCTGGGGGAGGGGCGGCACGCGGAGGGCGCGCCGAGCGCCGCCTTCGAGGCCGATCCGCAGCTCGCGGCCCTGTTCACCAGGGGTGACGGGCCGCTCGACTGGCTGCGCGCCGGGCAGGCGCTCCAGCGGGTGCTGCTCACCGCGACCGCGCGCGGCGTGGCGGCGTCGCTGTTCAGCCAGCCGCTCGACCTGCGGCCCGCCCAGCACTCCGGCGACCGCGCCGGGCCGCTGGGCCACGTCCAGATGCTGATCAGGCTCGGGTACGGGCCACCGGTCCCGAGAGTGCCGCGCCGCCCGGCGTTCGAGGTGCTCGACCCGGTGGAGGCCGCGCGCGAGCCGGTGGGACGGAGCGCGATCGCCGGAGTTGACGAGCCGCCTCGTGCTGTGACATTCTGAGGGCGGCACCGAGGTTGACGCTTTTAGTACGCGTGGACATTCGTTTCCCGAGTGCGTTATGATGCTCCCTCGCGCTGCCACGCCGCCCCGGATTTCCGCCGGGGCTTTCGGTGTGCGCGCAGCTCGACTCCATCCGTGTTCTCCGGAAGGACATCTGTTGGCAGCCTCGCGCAACGCCTCCGCCGTACCCGCTGGTCCCCGTCGCGTCTCTTTCTCGCGTATCCAGGAGCCGCTCGAAGTTCCTGACCTTCTCGCTCTGCAGACCGAGTCGTTCGACTGGCTGCTCGGCAACGAGAAGTGGAAGGGCCGGGTCGAGGCGGCTCGCCAGGCCGGTCGCAAGGACGTCCCGACCCAGTCGGGCCTCGAAGAGATCTTCGAAGAGATCAGTCCCATCGAGGACTTCTCGGGGACCATGTCCTTGTCGTTCCGCGACCACCGGTTCGAGCCGCCCAAGTACTCCGTAGACGAGTGCAAAGACAAGGACATGACCTACTCCGCCCCGATGTTCGTCACGGCGGAGTTCATCAATAACACCACCGGTGAGATCAAGAGCCAGACGGTGTTCATGGGTGATTTCCCGCTCATGACGCCGAAGGGCACGTTCATCATCAACGGCACCGAGCGTGTCGTGGTCTCGCAGCTGGTGCGTTCGCCGGGGGTCTATTTCGACCGCAGTGTCGACAAGACCTCCGACAAGGATCTGTTCGGCTGCAAGGTCATCCCGTCGCGGGGTGCCTGGCTGGAGTTCGAGATCGACAAGCGCGACAGCGTCGGTGTGCGCATCGACCGTAAGCGCAAGCAGGCCGTCACCGTGCTTCTCAAGGCACTGGGGTGGACCAGCGAGCAGATTCTCGAGCGGTTCGGCCGTTACGAGTCCATGCGCGCCACGCTGGAGAAGGACCACACCGCGGGTCAGGATGACGCCCTGCTCGACATCTACCGCAAGCTGCGGCCGGGTGAGCCGCCGACCAAGGAGTCGGCGCAGACCCTGCTGGAGAACCTGTATTTCAACCCGAAGCGTTACGACCTGGCGAAGGTCGGCCGCTACAAGATCAACAAGAAGCTCGGCGTCGGCGCCGACATCTCCCAGGGCACGCTGACCGAGGAAGACATCGTCTCGATCATCGAATACCTGGTGCGGCTGCACGCCGGCGAGACCTCGATGGGTGAGGCCGTCGTGGAGGTCGACGACATCGACCACTTCGGCAACCGCCGCATCCGCAGCGTCGGCGAGCTCATCCAGAACCAGGTCCGCCTGGGCCTGGCCCGCATGGAGCGCGTCGTCCGCGAGCGGATGACCACGCAGGACGTCGAGGCGATCACGCCGCAGACCCTGATCAACATCCGCCCGGTGGTGGCGTCGATCAAGGAGTTCTTCGGCACCTCCCAGCTGTCCCAGTTCATGGACCACACCAACCCGCTGGCCGGCCTGACGCACAAGCGGCGGCTGAACGCGCTCGGCCCCGGTGGTCTGTCGCGTGAGCGGGCGGGCATGGAGGTCCGCGACGTGCACCCGTCCCACTACGGCCGGATGTGCCCGATCGAGACTCCCGAAGGCCCCAACATCGGCCTGATCGGCTCGCTCGCCTCATTCGCCAGGCTCAACCCGTTCGGCTTCATCGAGACGCCTTACCGCAAGGTCGTCGACAGCAAGGTGACCGACCAGATCGTGTACCTCACCGCCGACGAGGAAGACCGCTACGTCATCGCCCAGGCCAACTCCCCGCTGTCGGCCGACGGCGGGTTCGCCGAACGGCGCGTGCTGGTCCGCACCAAGGGCGGCGAGTTCGAGTACGTACGCTCCGACGACGTGCACTACATGGACGTGTCGCCGCGCCAGATGGTGTCGGTCGCCACCGCGATGATCCCGTTCCTGGAGCACGACGACGCCAACCGCGCGCTCATGGGCGCCAACATGATGCGCCAGTCGGTACCGCTGCTCAAGAGCGAGGCGCCGCTGGTCGGCACCGGCATGGAATACCGTGCCGCGACCGATCCCGGCGACATGGTGATCGCGGAGAAGGCAGGGGTGGCCGAGGAGGTCTCGGCGGATTACATCACCGTGGCCAACGACGACGGCACCCGCACCACCTACCGGGTGGCCAAGTTCAAGCGGTCCAACCAGGGCACCTCGTTCAACCAGAAGCCGATCGTGGCCGAGGGTGACCGGATCGAGGTCAACCAGGTCATCGCCGACGGTCCCTGCACCGAGAACGGCGAGATGGCGCTGGGCAAGAACCTCCTGGTGGCGTTCATGCCGTGGGAGGGCCACAACTACGAAGACGCGATCATCCTGTCCCAGCGGCTGGTGCAGGACGACGTGCTGTCCTCGATCCACATCGAGGAGCACGAGGTCGACGCCCGTGACACGAAGCTGGGCCCTGAGGAGATCACCCGGGACATCCCGAACGTCTCCGAGGAGGTGCTGGCCGATCTCGACGAGCGCGGCATCATCCGGATCGGCGCCGAGGTGGTTCCCGGCGACATCCTGGTCGGCAAGGTCACGCCGAAGGGTGAGACCGAGCTGACTCCGGAGGAGCGGCTGCTGCGGGCGATCTTCGGTGAGAAGGCGCGTGAGGTGCGTGACACCTCGCTGAAGGTGCCGCACGGTGAGCAGGGCAAGGTCATCGGGGTTCGGGTGTTCTCCCGTGAGGAGGGCGACGAGCTGCCGCCGGGGGTCAACGAGCTGGTGCGCGTGTACGTGGCGCAGAAGCGTAAGATCACCGACGGTGACAAGCTGGCCGGCCGTCACGGCAACAAGGGCGTCATCTCGAAGATCCTGCCGGTGGAGGACATGCCGTTCCTGGAGGACGGCACGCCGGTCGACATCATCCTCAACCCGCTGGGCGTGCCCGGCCGGATGAACGTGGGCCAGGTGCTGGAGACCCATCTGGGGTGGATCGCCGCCCGGGGCTGGGACATCACCGGCATCCAGGAGGCGTGGGCCGAGCGGCTGCGCGAGAAGGGCTTCGAACGCGTCGAGCCCGGCACCAACGTGGCCACGCCCGTCTTCGACGGCGCCCACGAAGAGGAGATCATCGGTCTGCTCGACAGCACCGTGCCCAACCGCGACGGCGACCGGCTGGTGGAGCGCAGCGGGAAGGCCCGGCTGTTCGACGGCCGCTCCGGCGAGCCGTTCCCGCACCCCATCGCCGTGGGCTACATCTACATCCTGAAGCTCCACCACCTGGTCGACGACAAGATCCACGCGCGGTCGACCGGCCCGTACTCCATGATCACCCAGCAGCCGCTCGGCGGTAAGGCCCAGTTCGGCGGCCAGCGCTTCGGTGAGATGGAGGTGTGGGCGCTGGAGGCCTACGGCGCCGCCTACGCCCTGCAGGAGCTGCTGACCATCAAGTCCGACGACGTTCTCGGCCGGGTGAAGGTCTACGAGGCCATCGTCAAGGGCGAGAACATCCCCGAGCCCGGCATCCCGGAGTCCTTCAAGGTGCTGATCAAGGAGATGCAGTCGCTCTGCCTCAACGTCGAGGTGCTCTCCAGCGACGGCATGTCCATCGAGATGCGCGACACCGACGAGGACGTCTTCCGCGCCGCGGAGGAGCTCGGCATCGACCTGTCCCGGCGTGAGCCGAGCAGCGTGGAAGAGGTCTGACCCGGGCTCGGAGCCGGACGGCACGTCTCGGGCGAGGACGAGCGCCATCAGGCACTCGTCCTCGCCGGACCGCCTCACACCCGGGAACCAACCCGGGTTGTCAGCGCGCCCGCCGTGCCTCGCGGTCGATCGCCCAGGCGTCCGCCACCGGGCCCACGTGCCCGAGCTTGTCGGGGTTGATCACCGCGCGGATCGTCTGGATCCGCCCGTCGAGGACGTCCAGCGCCAGGGTGTGGAGCACCTTGCCGTCCCGGTCGCGGAAGATCGCGCCCGGCTCGCCGTTGACGTCGTGCGGCTCGAACGCCACGTCGATCAGGGCCATCCGGGGGAAGACGGAGGCGAGCAGCCTGGCCACGTTCCCGGCGCCGGCGACGGCCCTGGCCAGTTGCGGGGCCTTGCCGCCGCCGTCGCCGACCATCGACACGTCGGCCGCGAGCAACTCCTGAAGGCCGGCGACGTCGCCTTCGCGCAGGGCGTCGAAGAACCGCGACGCCAGGGCCTCCCGCTCCCTGCGATCCGCTTCGAAGCGGGGCCGTCCCTCGGTCATGTGGCGCCGCGCCCGCACGGCGAGCTGGCGGCACGCCGCCTCCGAACGTCCGACGGCCGCCGCTACCTCGGGGAAGCCGAAGCCGAACACCTCCCGCAGCACGAAGACCGCCCGCTCCAGCGGGCTGAGCCGCTCCAGCAGCAGCAGGGCCGCCGTCGACACCGAGTCGGCCAGCTCCGCCGACCGCTCCGGATCCTCGTAGGGGTCGGCCAGCAGCGGCTCCGGAAGCCACGGCCCGACGTACTCCTCCCGCCGGACGCGGGCCGAGCGCAGCACGTCGATCGCGATCCTGGTCACCGTGGCCGACAGGAAAGCCCTGACCGACCTGGGCCGGGCGGGGGAGGCCTGGAAGCGCAGCCAGGTCTCCTGGACCGCGTCCTCGGCCTCGCTCACACTGCCCAGGATCCGGTACGCGATCGAGAACAGCAGCGGCCGCAGCTCCTCGAACTCCTCGGTCCTGCTCATGACGGCTCCTCCCCGCCGGTCAGCCGACGAAGGAATCGGGGCCGAAACGGCCCCACGCGATGAACGCGGCGATGGCGAGATATACCAGGTTCAGCGCCGAGAGGGAGTACTCGCCGCGGCGGCCGTGCGTGATCATCGCCCCGATCATCAGCAGGACCCAGCACACGGCGGTCACCGGCACCAGAACCGGCGCGATGCCGAGCACGGCGGGCAGGATCAGGCCCAGCGCGGCCAGGAGTTCGAGAACGCCCAGGGTCTTGACGAAGCCCGCGCTGACGTCACCGGTCCATCCTCCGCCGTGGGCCGCGGCCAGTTTCTCCCTCGGCACGAAAGTCTTGGTGATGCCGCCGAGCAGGGCAACCGCGGCCAGCAGTCCGGCAGCGATCCACAGCGCGAGATTCATCGTCCATCCCTCAATCGAAGATTGCCTCTACCCCGTAGACGAGACAGCGGCTCCCGCCTGTGACATGCCGGTTAAGCCCGCCATGTCGAGAACGGGCGCCCGGCTCCGTCCTCGCGGGTGACAGGCTCCACGACTGCCAGGAGGCCGGAATGCGGAAAGTGATCGCGAACGAGTGGATGACGCTGGACGGGGTGGTGCAGTCACCCAGCTATGCCGACGAGGACGCGGCCGGCGGCTTCACGCACGGCGGCTGGCACGCCCGCTACTTCGACGACCTGTCGATGACGTGGGTGATCGACAACGTCCGCGGCGCGGGCGGCTACCTGCTGGGGCGCGGCACGTACGAGATCTTCGCCGCCCACTGGCCGGACGCGCCGCAGGACCAGCAGGTGCTCGCCGAGCCCCTGAACGCGTTGCCGAAGTACGTCGCCTCGACCACCCTCGCCGAGCCGCTCGGCTGGCGGAACGCGAGACTGCTGGGGAGTGATGCCGGCGCGGCCGTGCGAGCGCTGAAGAAGGAGGAAGGCGGCGACCTGCATGTGATCGGCAGCCCGGGGCTCGTCCAGACCCTGCTGGCCCTGGGCCTGCTGGACGAGCTCCGGCTCATGATCGACCCGCTGGTGGTGGGCGGCGGCAAGCGTCTCTTCCGTGACGACGGCGCGCTCCGGTCGCTGCGGCTGACGGACAGCCAGGTGACCAGCACGGGCGCGATCATCGCGACCTATGCCACCACGGGCGGCTGACCGCCGCCGGTGTCCCCTCATCCAGCCGCCGGGGCGGGCTCGTGCGCGGGCACCGGCTTGGTGAGGAAGGCCGTCGCGCCGTCGGACGACTCCGTCCGGTAGCCCTGGGCGTGGTAGAGGGCGAGGTTGCGGCGGCTCTCGGCGCCGGTGCGCAGCACGAAGCGGCGGCAGCCGGCCTCGGCCGCGGCTTCGGCCCGGCCCAGCAGCCAGCGCCCCACGCCCCGCCCGCGCAGGTCGGGGACGACGCCGAGCCGGCCCACGTGCCAGTCGTCGTCCACGCGCCGCGCCCGTACCATGCCCAGGAGCCGGCCGTCCTGCCACAGGCCCGTGGTGTGCCAGGTGGCCAGCCATGCGCCCACCCGCTCCAGCGACTCGCCGAGGGCGGGGACGGCCAGCGTGTCGTTGGCCAGCGCCTCCTCCATCCAGCAGCAGCGCTGCAGGACCAGGACCTCCCCGGCGTCGCCGGGAGTCAGCTGTCTCACGTACGAGCCCGGCAGCGGCCCCGGCTGGGACCGGGCCTGCTCGCGCAGCGGCCGGAGGGCGTGGGCGACCCGGACCAGCTCGTCCAGGACCCCCACGGCGATCGCGGCGCGGCCGGCGTCGGGGCGGACCCGCCCGTTCTCCATGGTGTCGCCGATGCGCAGGGCGAGCGTGGCGCCCAGGGGCACCAGCCGCAGCGTGGTCACCACCTGCTTGGCGTGCTGGACCGACCGGGTGCCGGCCGAGGTGTTGCCGTAGCTGACGAACCCCATCGGCTTCCACGCCCACTCGCGGCCTAGGTAGTCGAGGGCGTTCTTGAGGATGGCGGGCATGCCGTAGTTGTACTCGGGGGTGACCGCGATGAAGCCGTCGGCCGCGTCCACCGTCGCGCTCCACCGCTTGGTGTGCTCGTGCCGGTAGACGCCGGACGCGGGCTCGTCCTCCTCGTCCAGGAACGGCAGGCCGAGGTCGCGCAGGGCCACCGGCACGAGCTCCACGCCGAGCTCCGCGGCGCGGGGCGCGACCGTCTCGGCCAGCCACTCCGCCACCGCCGGGCCCCGGGCGCCGGGACGGGAGCTGCACATCAGGACGAGGACCCGCACAGTTTTCGTTGACATGGAAACGAACGTAGCTGGTAACTTGTTTACATGTCAAAGAAACCGCCGGGGACGGTCCGCTGGCTCGACCCGGACGAGGAACGGGCCTGGCGCGCCCTGCGCCGCATGATGATCGCCGTCCAGTCGCGCACCGCGCACGACCTGGCCGCGATCGGCCTGTCCGATCCCGACTACGAAGTGCTGAGCACGCTCTCCGAGCGTCCGGGCCGCACCAGCACGCTGCGCGAGCAGGCGGCCAAGATGGGCTGGTCACGCAGCCGCCTGTCCCGGCACGCCACCCGCATGGAGGCCCGGGGACTCCTGCGGCGCGAGCCCGATCCGGCCGACGGCCGGGGCTGCTATCTCGTCCTCACCGAACGCGGCCTGGAGACGCTGGAGGACGCCGCCCCCGCCCACCTGGAGTCGGTCCGCCGCCACGTCATCGACCGGCTCTCACCCGCGGACCTCTCCGCCCTGGAGACCATCGCCCGCAAGCTCGACGGCTGAGGTACGGCCGGATCAGCGCCGCTCCTCCGGCCCGCCCGGCCGGCCCCGGAGGTAGGCGAGGACGGCGAGGACGCGGCGGTGGTCGTCCCCCGCCGGGGGCAGGTCGAGCTTGGCCAGGATGCCGGCGATGTGCTTGGACACCGCCGCCTCGGAGACCACCAGCGCGCGGGCGACGGCGGCGTTGGAGCGGCCCTCCGCGACCAGTCCGAGCACCTCACGCTCCCGCGGGGTCAGCCGGGACAGCGGCGCGCGGCGGCGGCTCAGCAACTGCCGCACCACCTCCGGGTCCACGACCGTGCGCCCCGCGGCGACCCGCTCCACCGCGTCCACGAACTCCCGCACGTCGCCGATCCGGTCCTTCAGCAGGTAGCCGATGCCGGAGCCGCCGTCCGAGTCGAGGAGTTCGGCCGCGTACGTCTGCTCGACGTACTGGCTGAGCACCAGCACGGCGAGCCCCGGGTGGGAGGCGCGCAGCGTGAGCGCGGCGCGGAGCCCCTCGTCGGTGAAGCCGGGCGGCATGCGGACGTCGGCGACGACGATGTCGGGCTCGTGCTCGGCCACGGCGGCGATCAGCGCCGCGCCGTCGCCGACCGAGGCGACGACCTCGTGGCCGAACCGGTCGAGGAGCCCGGCGAGCCCCTCACGGAGCAGCACACCGTCCTCGGCGAGGGCTACCCGGAGACGGGGCATGGGATCTCCACACGCAGCGACGTCGGCCCGCCCGGCGGGCTGGACAGGGTCATCAGGCCGTCGGTGACGGCCACGCGGTCCGCGAGCCCGGCCAGCCCGGACCCGGCCGCCGGGTCGGCGCCCCCCACCCCGTCGTCGCCCACCTCCAGCACCAGCGCGCCGTCGCGGAGCCGGGCGCGCACGAAACCGCGCCGTGCCCCGCTGTGCTTGGCGAGGTTGGCCATCGCCTCCGACACGACGTAGTAGGCGGTCACCTCGATCGACGGCGGCAACCGGCCGGGCAGCGAGACGTCGACGTCGACGGGAACGGGGGAGCGGCCCGCCACGTCGCGCACGGCCGCGCCGAGCCCTCGGTCGGTGAGCACCTGGGGGTGGACGCCCCTGATCAGCTCGCGCAGCTCGGCCAGGGCGCGCCCGGCCTCCTCGTGCGCCTCGGCGAGCTGCGCCTCGGCGGGCGAACCCGGAGGCAGGTCGAGCCGGGCCAGCCCGAGCTTCATGCTGAGGGCCACCAGCCGCTGCTGGGCGCCGTCGTGCAGGTCACGCTCGATCCGGCGGCGTTCGACCTCGAACGCGTCGACCAGCCGGGCGCGCGAGCGGATGATCTCCGCGTCGCGCGGCGCCAGGACAGCCCGTACGAGCAACGCGCGGGTGCCGGCCCACGCGGTCATCATGTACGCGAAGAGCGGCGACAGCAGCAGCCCGGCGGCGATCAGCGGGAGGCTCTCCACCAGGTGCAGGCTCGGCTGGAACGGCGCCGACAGCAGCATCAGCGGCAGCCAGATCGCCGACGAGACGAATCCCAGGTCCATCCACCACATCACGGACACCGCGATGACGGTGAACCCCAGCTCCCGCCAGGTCGCCTGCTCGCGCAGGCGGGTGGCGAGCCAGGCGCGCGGACCGGGCCGCGGCGGCCTGACGTGCGGGTCGTCGACGGGCGCGCGGTCCACCAGCCGGAGCCGCCACCGCTCGAACGCCGCCGCCGGCAGGGAGAGCACGGCCAGCGCGAGCAGCACGCCCCCCGCCGCGACCCCGACGCCGTAGGCGTAGGCCGCGTAGATCGCCACGCACGCCGCCACCGCGTGGATCGCGCTGCCCAGCAGGTAGGCCAGCGACCGCCAGGGCCACGACGAGCGGAGGAACGCCGACGGCCGGCGGGTCACGGCGGCCAGGGCGGTGGGGGCGAGCACCCCACGACGCTAACCGATCCCGGTGCGCGGGCACGGTAGTGCTGGGTCTACCTCTGCCTCACTCACGGCGGAGGCTTCGGGAAAAATGTCGCGGTGGGATGTCGAGAACGCCTGCGCGGCTCCGTCCCAGAGTCGAGCACGGCCACCATGGCCGTACCGCACCAAGGAGGACATCATGGCCAAGTACCTGCTGCTCAAGCACTACCGGGGCGCCCCGGCAGCGGTCAACGACGTGCCGATGGACAAGTGGACGCCGGAGGAGGTCACGGCCCACGTGAAGTACATGGACGACTTCGCCGCCCGGCTCGAAGGCACCGGCGAGTTCGTCGACGGTCAGGCGCTCTCCCCGGAGGGCACGTTCGTCCGCTACGACGGCGAGGGGCGGCCGCCGGTCACCGACGGCCCGTTCGCGGAGACGAAGGACCTGATCGCCGGCTGGATGGTGATCGACGTCGACAGCTACGAGCGGGCGCTCGAACTGGCCGCCGAGCTGTCCGCGGCTCCGGGCGCGGGCGGGGAGCCGATCCACGAGTGGCTCGAACTGCGCCCGTTCCTGACCGCGCACCCGACCATCACGGAGTGACGAACGGTGGATGAGTCCCTCCTGCGGACCCTCACCCCCACCGTGATCGGCGTTCTCGTCCGCCGCGGAGCGGACTTCGCGGCGGCCGAGGACGCCGTGCAGGACGCCCTGGTCGAGGCCGTACGCGTGTGGCCGGACGACCCGCCACGGGACCCGAAGGGCTGGCTGGTCACCGTGGCGTGGCGCAAGTTCCTCGACGCCGCCCGCGCCGACACCTCCAGGCGGCACCGCGAGGAGCGCGCCGAGGGTGAGCCCGTGCCCGGGGCGGGGGAGGAGGTGGACGACACGCTCCAGCTGTACTTCCTGTGCGCGCACCCGTCCCTGACACCGGCTTCGGCCGTAGCGCTCACGCTGCGCGCGGTCGGCGGCCTGACCACGCGTCAGATCGCGCAGGCGTACCTCGTGCCGGAGGCGACCATGGCCCAGCGGATCAGCAGGGCCAAGCGGACCGTCGCGGGCGTCCGGTTCAACCAGCCGGGTGACGTCGCCACCGTGCTGCGCGTGCTCTACCTGGTCTTCAACGAGGGCTACTCCGGTGACGTCGACCTCGCCGCCGAGGCGATCAGGCTCACCCGCCAGCTGGCGGCCAGGATCGACCGCGAGGAGGTCGCGGGCCTGCTCGCGCTCATGCTGCTGCACCACGCCCGGCGCCCGGCGCGGACCGGCTCGGACGGCAGGCTCGTGCCGCTCGCCGAGCAGGACCGCGGCCTGTGGGACACCCGCCTGATCGCCGAGGGCGTCGACGTGCTGCAGGCGGCACTCGCCCGCGACCGCCTGGGCGAGTTCCAGGCCCAGGCCGCCGTCGCCGCGCTCCACGCCGACGCCCAGACGGCCGAGGAGACCGACTGGGTGCAGATCGTCGAGTGGTACGACGAGCTGGTGCGCCTCACCGGCAGCCCGGTGGCCCGGCTCAACCGGGCCGTCGCCGTCGGCGAGGCCGACGGCCCGCGGGCCGGCCTGGCCGCCCTGGCGGAGCTCGACCCCGGCCTGCCCCGCCACACCGCCGTCGCGGCGTACCTGCACGAGCGTGACGGCGACCTGGTCACCGCGGCACGGCTCTACGCCGAGGCCGCCCGGTCGGCGTCCAGCCTCCCCGAACGCGACCACCTCACGCGACAGGCCGCACGGCTCAACGCGCGGCTGCGCGCCTGACCCGGCCCGGGGCCGTCACGGCAGGAGCCCCACCAGGTAGCCGGCCAGCTCGCCCGGCCGCGACAGCATCACCATGTGGCCGCCGGGCATCTCGTCGGGGACGATGCCGAGCCGCTCCTTCACGTGGCGGCGCACGAATCCGGGGGTGAAGCAGCGGTCGTCGCGGCAGAGCAGGTATCTCGTGGGCACGTCCGGCCAGGCGGCCAGCGGCCAGGGCTCGCGACCGGCCCGGTCCATGCTCACGTCCCCGGCGAGCGCGGCGTCGTGGGCCAGCACCCGCTCGGCCAGCTCACGGGGCACGTCCTGCAGGTAGAGCTCGTACTCGTCGTCGATGCCGGACGGGGGCCGGCCGCTCCGTTCCCACCAGTCGTCCGGCGTCTCGCCGGGGCTTGGGATCATGGCGGTGACCAGCACGAGCGCGGCGGCCTCCACCCGCGCGCAGACGAGCGGGCCCACGAAGCCGCCCCACGAATGCGCGACCACGACGAGGTCGCGGCGCTCGCCGACCGCCCGGACGACGGCGTCGGCGTAGTCCCACAGCCCCGCCCTCGGATCGGACATGGGCAGGTCCACCGCGACCGTGTCATGCCCGCGGCCGCGCAGCTCGGCTTCGAGCAGGTGCCAGTCGAAGGCGCTCCCGCCGCCGCCGTGGATGAGCGCGAAGGTCGTCATGACGGTGATGACCGCCGGCGGCGCGGAAACTCATCGGGGTCATGGCGTGGAGACCGAGAGGTGGGCGCGTTCTCCCTGGGCGCCGAAGAGCATGAGCAGCTCCGCGGGCTTGTCGGCGGTGTTGCCGATCCAGTGCGGCAGCCTGGTGTCGAACTCGGCCGCCTCGCCGGGGCCGAGCCGCAGGTCGCGGTCGCCGACGACGAGCCGGACGTGCCCGGACATGACGTAGAACCACTCGTAGCCTTCGTGCCCCCGCGGGCTCGGCGTGAGGTCGGCGCCGGCGGGCGGATGAATCACCTTGAACGCCCGGATGCCGCCGGCGCGCCGGGTCAGCGGTATGAACGTCAGCCCGTACCGATGCACGGGCGGCATGTGGACGCGAGGGTCGCCGGTGGGCGGCGCGTCGACCAGTTCGTCGAGGGTCACGCCGTGCGTCCGGGCCAGCGGGAGCAACTGCTCCAGGGTCGGGCGGAGCCGCCCGTTCTCCAGGCGCGAGAGCGTGCTCGGCGTCAGGCCGGTCAGCTCCGCCAGCTCGGCCAGGGTCGCCCCGCGCGCCCGGCGCAGCGCCTTCAGCCGCGGCCCGACACCGGCCGGCACGTCGCTCCGAGGTTCGGCCATGCCCCGATTTTGCGGATCCGCAACGTCCTTTGCAAATCCCGCATGGCCGCGCTGATCCTTGCTTGCTCCCGGACCTTTCCAGACAGAGGAGAACAGATGATGTCCGCCGCCGCCCTGCGCGCCCAACTGGACGCCTTCCTGGACGAGTACCGCTCCCGGTTGCACGACAGCCTCGAAGGGCTCACCGAGGACGAGGCCCAGAGGCGTCTCGTACCGTCGAGGACGACCCCGCTGGGGCTCGTCAAGCATGTCACCTACGTCGAAGGCGTCTGGTTCGACCAGGCGATCACCGGCCGTTCGTACGAGGAGATCGGGATCGCCTCCACGCCGGATCGTTCCTTCGTCCTGGAGCGGGACGACACGATCGCGTCCGTCCGGGCCGCCTACCGGGACATCTGTGAGACGTCCCGCAGGAACACGGCCTCCCTGGATCTTGACGCCGTCGTCACGGGACGCGGCGAGCGCTTCCTGTGGCAGATCCACCTGCACATGCTGCGCGAGCTCGCCCAGCACCTCGGCCATGCCGACATCCTCCGGGAACAGCTCCTCGCGGCTCGTCTCGGTTGAAAATCTACATTGTAAAGGCGTCCGGTCGATGAGGTGATCAAGCGGCACCTGTCGTATCGGAGCCTCACCCGATCGTCTGTGAGATAAGAGCCAGGCTGTCAGCGGGGATGTCGGCTCGCGGACACGTGACGCGAGCGTGGGGCATCGCGCGGACAGCCGGGAAACCTCGCCGACCCAGCCCGAAGGAGCGCATCATGAATCCCACGCTGAACACGATCGACATCGTGGTGTCCGACCTGGACGCCTCGATCGCCTTCTATGCCCGGCTCGGGCTGGAGTTCAAGGTGGACGAGCACTCGCCAGGACACGCCGGCTGCGACCTGCCGAACGGGCTGCATGTGATGCTGGACACCGAGGGTTTCCGCACGCCGTTCCTGCCCGGCTGGAGCGCGCCGACCGGCGGGCCGCGTACTCTGCTGTGTTTCGAGTTCGAGACCCCGGCCGGCGTGGACGCCAGGTACGCCGAGCTCGTCGAGGCGGGCCACCGGGGGATCGCCGAGCCGTTCGACGCGTTCTGGGGGATGCGCTACGCCACGGTGGCCGACCCGGACGGGAACGGTGTCGACCTGTACGCCGCCCTCCCGGCGAGCTGAAGGGGAGTCGTCATGAAGTACGTGCTGATGTTCATCGAGACCGAGGAGTTCGCCCACCAGCTGGAGGCGATGGGGGAGCTGGAGCGCGAAGCCGCCTACGCGGCGGTGGGGCAGTGGTTCGCCGACCACGCTGACAAGATCACTCACCATGCGCATCTGGCGCCGGTGCACACCGCCACCACGGTGCGCCTGGATCAGGGCGAGCCGGTCGTCACCGACGGGCCGTTCGTGGAGGGCAAGGAGGTGGTCAGCGGGTTCGCCGAGCTCGAGGTGGCCGACCTGGACGAGGCGTTGAAGGTCGCCCGCTCGTGGCCGGCCTGCCCGATCGTGGAGATCCGCCCCCTTTCATGAGCGGGCCGGTGCACGAGGAGGTGCTGGCCGGGGTGGTGCGCGAGCACGCGGGCCGGCTGGCCGCGTCCCTGGTGTCGTTGCTGGGCGACTTCTCCGCCGCCGAGGACCTGGTGCAGGACGCCGTCGAGACCGCGCTGCGGCGCTGGCCGGTCGAGGGGGTGCCGGAGCGGCCCGACGCGTGGTTGTTCACCGTGGCCCGGCGGCGCGGCCTGGACGTGCTGCGCAGGGAGTCGAACTACCGGGCCAAGCTCGCCGGGCTCACCAGGCCGGACCCCGCCCCGCGCGACGACCGGCTGCGGCTGGTCTTCACCTGCTGCCATCCGGCGCTGTCACGCGCCGCGCAGATCGCGCTCACGTTGCGGGCGGTGTGCGGGCTGTCGGTGGCGCAGATCGCCGCGGCCTTCGTCGTGCCGGAGGCCACTGTGGCGCAGCGGATCACCCGCGCCAAACGAAAGATCGGCGAGGCCGGCATCCCGTACCGCATCCCCGCCGAGGAGGAGCTGCCGCGGCGCGTCGGCGAGGTGCTGGCGGTCGTCTACCTGCTGTTCAACGAGGGCTACCTGTCGAGCACGGCCGAACGGGCGCAGGCGCGTGACCTGGTGGAGGAGGCCGAGTGGCTGGCCGCGCTGCTGGTGAACCTGATGCCGAAGGAGCCGGAGGCGGCCGGGCTGCTGGCGCTGATCCGGCTGCACCGGGCCCGGGGCGCGGCCCGCTTCGACCCGGCCGGGCGGCTGGTGCTGCTGGCCGACCAGGACCGCGGCCTCTGGGACCGGCAGGCCATCGAGCAGGCCACGGCGCTGCTGACGCGGACCGCCCGCGCCCACCGCCGGCCGGGGCCGTACCAGGTCCAGGCGGCGATCGTGGCCTGCCACGCGGAGGCCGGGACCTTCGCCGACACGGACTGGGCGCAGATCCTGGTCTTGTACGACATGCTGCTGCACCTGGCGCCCTCGCCCGTCACCCGGCTGCACCGGGCCGTCGCCCTGCGCCATGTCAAAGGCCCCGAGGCGGCGCTGGCCGAGCTGGAGCCACTCGGCCGGGTGCTGGAGCGTTACCCGCTCTTCCACGCCACCCGGGCTGAGTTGCTGCGTGAGCTGGACCGCCGTGGGCAGGCGCGGCAGGCCGACGAGCGGGCGCTGGAGCTGACCGCCAACCCGGCCCAGCAGGCCCTGCTGGCCGATCGGCTGAGGTGGACGTGACCTCATGCGGCTGTTCCCCCTGGGCGGCGTCTGCTTCCTTCCGGTGTGAACGTGAAGGTGTCCGCGAACGCTCCCCTTCCGAATCGGATGGCCAAGAGAACGGGTTCGTCGTGGATGGGATGCCAGGTCGTTTCCCTCGACCCGGAGGTCCCGTTCCAGAGGTTTAGGAAGATGATCGGTTCGGTCGCCTGTGCGGTCATGTAGGCGAGCGTCTTGCCGTAGAAGGGGTTGGTGCCGCCGAGAAGAACGGAAGGCGGGCCGAGCGCTTCCTGCACTTCGGTGAGTGTTCGGTCGTGAGCGGTCCAAGCGATGAGCTCCCGGCGCAGGGAGCCGTATTCTCCGGCGGTCAGGGTTCTGTCGGCCAGTAGCCATCCGCGATCGTGGGCCAGTTCGGCATAGACCGAGGCGACGCCGTCCTCGCCGGCATCAGGCAGGACGGTTCTGAACGCTCCCTTCACGCCGAGCGAGTTGAAGGCGCCCCGCGATTCCAGGGTCCGCATCGCTTGCGCCCACTCCTGTTCCCGGTGTTCCGCGTAGACCAGATGGTCGAACAGGAGGCGCAGGGCCGTCTCGCCGCCGAACATGCCGGGCCGGCGAAGCGCCTGGTTGAGCCGGTCTTTGAGGTAGGCGCGGATCTCCGTCGAAGAGCGCGGCCTGGGAGAGGTCGTCATGATGCTCCTTCGACGTCGCCTTCACCCGCGCACGCCACGGGCCTGATGCGTCGGGGCGATGCCACTGGTCAGGTGGGGCCGGCGGTCAGTCGGTCGGCGTGCCGCCGCAGGTCGGTGGCGAACTCCTCGGCTCGGCTCAGCTGGGTGCGGAGCGCCTCGCAGCGTTCGCGGGTGGCCTGCTCGAACCAGCTCAGTTTCGCCAGGAACTGCTCACGCTCGGCCGTCTCCAGCTCCGCCGCCGCACCGGGGTCGTCGAGCCGGTCGGTGATGGCCAGCAGTTCGCCCATCTCCGCCAGGGTGAAGCCGAGCGGCTTCATCCTGCGGATCACCATCAGACGGGCCACGTCGGCCTCGGTATAGAGGCGGAAGCCGCCCTGGCTGCGCGCCGAGGGCCGGACCAGGCCGACCTCGTCATAGTGCCGGATGGTCCGCAGTGACAGCTCCGTGCGCGCGGCCACCTGCCCGATGTGCAGGTGACCTGTGCTGTGATCTCCGCCACTGCCCGCCGGAGCCGGGGCCTCGCCCGCGGGGGTGGAAGGCGCTGATCTGTCCATCTTCTGTAGAACCTCACTGGTCAGCCGGTGGGGCGTCCGCATCGAGCCCTGGCGGATCTCTACCCTAACGTTAAGGTAGAGTTGCCGCTGGCCAGACCGCGTCGGGGCGTCGCCGTACCGACCGGACATCCCGCCACCCACGCACCGGGCCGCCGAGCGCCGCCCTCACCCGAGGTAAGGAACACCGACGCGCGCATGCCTTTGATCACCGCCGCCTGCTGCCCGCCGTGACCTGCCCGCGGTAGCGCCGTCCGGCCTGCCGCCTTTCCGCGCCCGCGAGCGTGCCCCTGCCTCCGGCCGGTGCGACGCTGCCCTCCGGGGCTGTTCCATCCTTAAGGACTCCTGTTGCCCAGCTCATCCGTGCCTGCCCGCCCGACTCTGACCCTGCCTGCTCGCATGCGGCCCGGCCGCCCCGAATGGCTGAAGCCCTCGGTGGCCCGTACCGAGATCCTGTCCGGCTTGGTCGTCGGGCTCGCCCTGATCCCTGAGGCGATCTCGTTCTCCATCATCGCCGGGGTCGATCCCAGCGTCGGTCTGTTCGCCTCCTTCACCATGGCCGTGGTCATCGCCATCGCCGGCGGCCGCCCCGCCATGATCTCCGCCGCGACCGGAGCCATCGCTCTGGTCGTCGCCCCGCTGGCCCGCGAGCACGGCCTCGGCTACCTGGTCGCGACCGTCATTCTCGGCGGCCTCATCCAGGTCGCGCTCGGCGCGCTCGGCGTGGCGAAGCTGATGCGCTTCGTGCCTCGCGGTGTCATGGTGGGCTTCGTCAACGCCCTGGCCATCTTGATCTTCATGGCGCAGGTGCCCGAGCTCGTGGACGTGCCCTGGGTCGTCTACCCGCTGGTCGGCAGCGCGCTGGCGCTGATGGTGTTCCTGCCCCGCCTGACCAAGGTGGTCCCGGCCCCGCTGATCTCCATCGCCGCGCTCACCGCCCTCACGATCGGCGCCGGCCTGGCGGTGCCCACGGTCGGCGATCGTGGCACGCTGCCGTCCTCGCTGCCCGTGCCCGGTCTGCCCGACGTGGCTTTCACGCTGGACACCCTCACCCTCATCGCACCGTACGCGGTCGGCTTCGCCCTCGTCGGGCTGATGGAGTCGCTGATGACCGCCAAGCTGGTCGACGACCTCACCGACACCCGCTCCTCCAAGACGCGCGAGTCCATCGGCCAGGGCGTCGCCAACATCGTCACCGGCTTCTTCGGCGGCATGGGCGGTTGCGCCATGATCGGCCAGACCATGATCAACGTCAAGAACGGCGCCCGCACCCGGCTGTCCACCTTCACCGCCGGTGTCCTGCTCATGGTCCTGTGCATCGTCTTCGGTCCGCTGGTCTCCCAGATTCCGATGGCCGCGCTGGTCGCCGTGATGATCCTGGTTTCGGTCGGCACCTTCGACTGGCACTCCATCGCCCCGGCCACGCTCAGGCGCATGCCCGCCGGTGAGATCGGCGTCATGGTCATCACGGTCGCGGTCGTGGTCGTCACGCACAACCTGGCCATCGGCGTCGTCGTCGGGTCGCTGACCGGGCTGGTCATCTTCGCCCGCCGGGTGGCGCACCTGGCCGAGGTCTCCGCGGTCATCGATCCCGACGGCGGCCAGGTGGTCTACGCCGTGACCGGCGAGCTGTTCTTCGCCTCCAGCGACGACCTGGTCTCCCAGTTCGACTATGCCGCCGACCCTGACGACGTGGTCATCGACCTGACCGACGCCCACATCTGGGACGCCTCATCCGTCGCCGCCCTGGACGCTGTCGAGGCCAAGTACGCCGCCCGCGGCAAGACCGTACGGATCATCGGGCTGAACCAGCCCAGCGCCCGCATGCACGCCACCTTGTCGGGGGAGCTGTCCGGCAGCCGGTGACGGCGGCCTGCGGGCGTGCGTGCGGACCTGAAGTGGGGGAGTGGCCCGTACTCGGTCGGCTCGGCATCCGGGAGAGGGGAGGACCGATCGTGGTCCGCGCAACCGAGAGGCCGGACTGGGTGAGGTCCGCCTGTCATCCCTGGTCCCAGATCTGGCCTCGACTGAACTAGTAATCTACATTGTAAAGGCGCTGGCTTGTTAAAGATCAATAACAACTGACAACCAACCCACTACAAGCAGCAAGGTACTGGTGGAGAACTATCGGTTCTCGATCACGGTGGTCAACGCGTTCCGCCAGCTCGCCCCATGACGGGAGTGAGATCAGCAGCCGGTGTCGGGCTTCATGCCGGCGTGTGGCTGTCGAGGCCGAGGGTGGCGGCCAGGTCGCGCAGACACTGTTCGTAGACGGGCTCCATGTCGGTGTAGGCGAAGTCCAGTTGGTGCAGGACTTCCATGCACAGAAGCCCGTACAGCCTGGTCCAGCACGACAGGAAGACGTGGGCGGCCTCGGGCGGGAGCCGTCCGTCGAGGGTGGCGGAGTAGGCGGTCAGTTGCTCGCGCAGGGACGCGGGCAGGTCGGCCAGGTCGGGCACCGGGAACGGTCGTGTCCGCCACAGCTCGACCATCAGGTCGAGGAGGACCTGCTCGAATCGCAGGGCGGCCTGGTGGCGCACCGAGTCCGGCCGCCGGTTGTGCGGGGTGATCGGGCTCGCGAATATCCAGCCGAACTCGGCCGGGTGGGCGGTGCTCCAGGCGCGCATGGCGCGGCAGACGGCCAGTATCCGCTCGCCGAGCGACGCGTCGGCGTGGCCGTCGCGGGCCTGTTCCATCGCGGCGGCCAGTTCGCGGAAGAAGTCGGCGGTCACTGCGCCGACCAGTTCGTCGTGGCTGGCGTAGTAGTGGTAGAGGGCCGGGCCGCTCATGCCGACCTGCCGGGCGACCGCGTTGATGGTGACCGCGGCCGATCCCTGCTCGACCAGCAGCTTGCGCGCGGCCGTGTGGATCTCCTCCAGGGTGGCCTGGCGCAACCTCTGCCGTCGGCTGGTGTGTGCGGACATCGTCACCTCTCGCGTCGTTTCCTCGGTCGGCGTTGACATCTTAGGGCAAGTATGTTTCCTTAGTGCCTCTAAGAAATCTAGAAGCACTAGGGAGTAGTTGTGGAGCTTCTGTGGATCCTTCTCGCGGCGCTGGTGTTCGTGGCGGCCGTGTGGTGGCGGATGTCCAGATCCGCCCACGTCCGGCGGCGCAAGGAGTCCTGACATGGCCCGGACGCTGCGCGACCGTTTGTTCGGCAAGTACGCCATGGAGGCGACCATCACCGTCGCCGAACAGGTCAACCCGGCCATGCGCCGGATCCGGCTGGAAACCGACCAGCCCGTCGCCTTCCCGTACACCCCCGGCCAGCACATCAGGATCGAGTTGAAGGATCCGCTGTCGGTGTCGGGCATCCTGCGTCCGTCCGAGACGCTGCGCACGTACACGATCTGGGGCCTCGACGCCGGCAGGACGGCGATCGAACTGCGCGTCCACCTGTATGCGGGCGACGGCATCGGCCTGAGGTGGGCGCGGGCGGCCCGGCCCGGAGAACGGGTGACCTTCTGGTGGCCGCAAGGCGACTTCTTCACCCGCGAGGCGGCCTATCACGTGTTCATCGGGGAGGAGACCGCCAGCGCCGCGTTCGGCCCGATGATCGGAGCGTTGGGAGCCTCGGCCGAGGTGTTCGGCGTCCTGGAGAGCGAGACCCCCGAGCACGACCTGCCCCTGCCCGGGACGCCGCCGCTGCGCCGTGTCCACCGGCACGGCACCTCCGCCGTCGCCTCCCGGGTGCTGCTCGCGGCCGTGGCCGAACTCGATCTGCCGGGCAACGCGGGAGCCGCTTATGTGGCCGGCGAGGCCAGAACCTGCCAGATGGTGCGCGACTTCCTGGTGCGTGAGCGCAACTGGGCACGGGCCTCGATCAAGACCAAGCCGTTCTGGGCCCCGGGCAAGCGTGGCCTGCACTGACCGTCAAGGAGATTCGGACATGAAAGTGATCATCGTGGGAGGCGGCATCGGCGGACTCGCCGCGGCCGTCGCCTTCCACCAGCGTGGCCTGCAGGTGGAGGTCTTCGAACGCGCTGCTGAGTTCACCGAGGTGGGCGCCGGGCTGACCATCCAGCCCAACGGTCTGCGCGCGCTGGACGCCCTCGGCCTGGGCGAGCGTCTGCGCGCCGGCGGGCTGGCCGACCCGCTCGCGGGGATCCGCAGCAGCCGGGGGGACTGGCTGGTCCGCAACGACGTCGACAGCCTCAAGCGTCGTTTCGGCCCGTGGGTGACCGTGCACCGAGCCGCACTGGTCGACCTGCTGAGAGCAGCCGTGCCGCCCGAGGCTCTGCGGCCCGGCATCGACGTACAGCACGTGCAGCCCGACGGCACGGTCCGCCATAGCGGCGGCACCTCCACCGCGGATCTCGTGGTGGGCGCCGACGGCGTGCACAGCGTGACCCGGCGCTCCCTCTGGCCTGGCCTCCCTGGGCCGCGCTACGTCGGCTATACCACCTGGCGCCTCATCGTCCCCCCTCAGCCCGTCGAGGGGAGCGCGGAAACGTGGGGCAGGGGCGAACGGTTCGGGCACGTGCCGATGCCCGACGGCCGCATCTACTGCTACGTCATGGCCAACGCCCCGGCGGGCTCCCACGTCGGCCTGGATGAGCTGCGCGAACGCTTCGCACGCTGGCACCGGCCCATCCCCGCGCTGCTCGACTCCGCGCAAGAGGAGGCGGTGCTGCAACACGACACGTACGAACTGTCGAGGCTGCCCACGTACGTTTCCGGAAACGTCGCCGTCCTCGGTGACGCGGCCCACGCCATGACCCCCAACCTGGGGCAGGGCGCCTGCCAGGCGCTCGAGGACGCGGTCACGCTCGCGCACGCGGTGGGCACCCTCGGCGTGCGCGCGGGCCTGGAAGCCTATGACCGCGCCCGCAGGCCGCGCACCCAGCTGATCGTCCGCCGTTCCCGCCAGGCCGGAGCCGCCGCGCACTGGACCTCCACGCCGATGACCACTCTGCGAGACGCCGTTCTTCCTCTCCTCCCGAACGTGCTCTTCGACCGCTCACTCACCCCCGCCTATACCTGGACGATCTGATGTCCCTCCCACGAATCCTGATCATTGCCGTCGCAGCGATCACAACGGTCGGCGCCGTGCTCGCCGACCTCGTCATCCCCGACCTGGCGGCACAGCACGCCTACAACCCGGCCTGGCCACCCCACGCCAAGTTCCACGACGCCCAGTACATGGTGATGACCGTGCTCCTCGGCCTCACCGCCCTGGCCCTCGCGCTACGGTCAGGGCGGAACACGCTGCTGCACGCCGCCGCCATCCTGGCCACCCCGTGGCTCGGCATGATCGGTGCGCTCCTGTTCCCGGGCACTGCCACCTACGACCCGGAGTTCGCCGATCGGACTGTCTTCGTCCTCGGCCTGCACGGGCAGGTCTTCATGGCGATCGTCCTGCTCCTGGCGCTGCTGGTCGCGACAGCGGCGACACTGCGCATGCCCGTGGACTCCACCACCCGGTGTTGAGCCCGGCCCTTGCTTGTTCAAGGCGCTATACCACCAAAGCCAAGTCCGGTGCCGCGAGCCTGAGTATCCAGGAACGCGCTCGCGGAAGGGGAAGCCCTCAGGCGGGACGGTGCTCCGGCACGGGAGGGCCGGCCCGCTGCGTCAGATGATCGCCGCTCCGCGGGGTCCTGAGGAGGAAGCGGGATCGGCCACGGGAACGAGAAGGAAATGGCCACGCGCCCGAAGCGGACGCGGTCCCCCGCTCGTCATCCTGGTCGCATGCTTCCACTTGGCCCGGATCGCCCGCTCAGGCGGATCGCCGCCCTCGACGCGCTGCGCGGCTTCGCCCTGTGCGGCATCATCTTCATCAACATTCCCCAGACCATGGAGATGTTCGCGTACGCGGGCGAGCTGCCCACCCCGCTCCTTCTGCTGTTCTACGGCCGCTTCTACCCCATCTTCTACCTGCTGTTCGGTGTGGGGTTCGGCATCTTCCTCGCCTCGGCCGCCAGACGCACGAGCCGTCCGAGGGTGTTGCTCGTGCGGAGGCTCGTCGCGCTGGGCGTCCTGGGTGGAGTGCTCCACCTTCTCCAACCCGGCGAGGTGCTGCTGCCGTTCGCCGTCACCGGTCTGCTGGTGCTCCTGCCACTCAGCCGCCTCCCGCGCCGGGCGCTCCTCGCCGTGGCCGTCACGCTGACCGCGGCGGGGATCTTGGCAGGGGTGGGCGGGCTGGGGATGCTGCCCGGGCTGTTCGCGCTCGGGTTCGCCGCGGCGGAGTGGCGAGTGCACGAGTCCCTCGGGGACCGTCCAGGCCGTCTGGTGGTCATGGGCGTCGCTGCCGTGGCCGTGTGGGGGCTGGGGGTCTGGCTCGTCACCCTGCCCTTGCCCGAGCTTGCGCAGATCCGGGTGGGGTTGACGGTGTCGCTGGCGACCGCTTGCTGCTACATCGCGGTGTTCCTGCTCCTGCTGCGTACGCCGGTGGGCGCCGTGCTGTCGTGGGTGCTGGCCCCGATGGGCAGGATGGCGCTGACGAACTACTTCAGCGCCGCTCTGATCTTCGTTCCTGTGGGCACGACGATGGGCCTGCCCGGTTCGGAGCGGTGGTCGGCCTCGGCGCTCCTCGGCGTCGGCATCCTGCTCGTCCAGGCCGTGGTGAGTAACCTGTGGTTGCGCCGCTTCGGTTACGGCCCGTTGGAGTGGGCGTGGCGGTGTGCGACGTACTGGCGGCGGCTGCCGATCCGTGGTGGCGCGAGCCGGGCTCGCGCTACGGGACAGGTCGGCGAAGCGGAATGACGGGAAGGGCCGGCGAAGCGAGGGTGAGCAGGAAGGGCATGGCGACGGAGCGGCCCGGGGCCGGTCTGCCCGAGGGCTGGGACGTCCTGGTGGCGGCGGTGCTGGCCGTCGTCGTCACGGCGCGGCTGGCGTTCGTCCTCGACGATGCCCGGATGGCCGGGCTGCCGGGCTGGGCGTTCGGTGTCAGTCATCTGCTGGCCCTCGCCGACCTCGCCACCATAGCCTTCCGGCGCAGCCATGCCGTGCCCGCTCTCGTGGCCGCCACCGTGATCCCGCTGGTGAGCATGCTGCTGCCGACCCGCTCCGCGCTGATCGGGGTAGGTGTGCTGATCTGCTCCTACACGGTGGCGAGCCGCCTGCCGCAGGTCAGGGCCACCGTCGTGGTCTCCGCCTGCGCGGCGGGCCACATGCTCGGCGGTCTGCTCCTGAGCGTCGCCGGCGCCGACCACGGCGGGCTGCTCACGTTCTGGGGAGTGGCGCGGGGCGACGTGCCGGGCATGGCCGCGGCCGTGACCGTGGCTTACCTGCTGCCGGCCACCTTGGGGTTCTCCGTTCGGTCCAGGCGCGCCGCGAAGGTCAGGGAGGCCGAGCGCATCGCGGGCGAGCAGGAGGAACGCGCGAGGGCCGCCGTCGCGGAGGAGCGCGCCAGAATCGCCAGGGAGCTGCACGATATCGCGGCCCACGATCTGTCGGCGATCGTCGTCCAGGCAGGTGCGGCCGACCGTCTGCTCGATCGCGACCCGGCCGCGGCCAGGGCCACGCTGCGCGCGATCAGGGCGCAGGGGCGTGACACGCTGGTGTCGATGCGTGCTCTGGTGGGGATCATGCGCGAGAGCGAGACCGGGACGGACCTCGACTCCGCCGGTGGCAGGGCGCCGACCTTGGCGGGTCTGGAGGAGACCGTCCGCCGTTCCCGTACCACAGGCATGGACGTCGAGTTGCGTGCCAAGGGCGAGCCTCGCCCGCTGCCCGTCACCGTCGATCTGGCCGCTTCGCGCCTCGTGCGCGAGGCGCTGGTCAACGCCAGGCGGCACTCCCCGGGAGCATCGGTCAGCGTGACCACGGCCTTCGGCGACGCCGAGTTCGTAGTCGCGGTACGCAACTCGAGCCCCGCCCGCACCCCGCCTCCCGCGGAGCCGAACGGCGGACACGGCCTGCTCGGCATGCGCGAGCGCGTGAACCACGCGGGTGGTGAGCTCACCATCGGACCACAACCCGACGGCGGCTGGCTGGTCAGCGCCACATTTCCCCTGGAGCGCCCATGACCGTCGACATCGTGATCGCCGACGACCAAGCGGTCGTGCGCACCGGCTTCCGCGCAATCCTGGAGTCGGAGCCCGATCTCCGGATCGTGGGGGAGGCCGCCGACGGGGAAGAGGCCGTCCGCCTCGCCAGGCGGCTGCGGCCTGACCTGGTGCTCATGGACGTCCGGATGCCCGTGCTCGATGGGCTGGCCGCCACCGAGCGACTTGCGGGGCCAGGGGTCGAGCAGCCCGTCGCCGTGCTCGTCGTGACGACGTTCGACCTCGACGAGTACGTCTTCGCCGCCTTGCGTGGCGGAGCGCGCGGCTTCCTGCTGAAGGATGTCGAACCCGACGACCTGGTGGAGGCGGTCCGGGTGGTCGCCTCGGGCCAGGGCCTGGTCGCGCCGGGTGTCACACGGCGGCTGATCGCGGAGTTCGCCCGTACCTCGAAACGGCCTCGGACCGTGGAGCCGCTGCCGGAGCTGACGGCGCGAGAGCGCGACACGCTGGAGCTCATCGCCAGAGGCCGGTCCAACATGGAGATCGCCGAAGCCTTGACGGTCAGCGTCTCGACGGTCAAGACCCATGTGGCCAACCTTCTGCCCAAGATCGGCTGCCGTGACCGTGTGCAGGCGGTCATCTACGCGTACGAGCACGGGGTCGTCGAGCCCGGCACATGACCGAAGTCATGCCGATGGTGATCGCGGCCCCGTACTGCTCTGGCCGGTAAGGACGGAATCTCGTGGCTGGTCGCGCAGCGACATCGTGCCGGTCGCGTACGGAGTGATCTCGATCTTCGTGATGAGACCGGCGTCGATGTGGAAGCGGATGAGCGCGTACGCGTGGCCGCCGGGCGCGATGACCGCGCCGGGCCGCCCTGCGATGAGGACCGGAGCCGCGACGGCGATGCGGTCGGCGAAGATCCTCGTCTCTTCCGCGACCGCCGCTGCCCCCCGGACTTCCGTTGCGGAGCCTGCCGGGAGCAGGGAAGGGTCAGCGGTACGGACAACGTCGGGAGCCATCAGGGTGACGAGTCGTGCGATGTCGCCGCCGTGTGCGGCTGCCAGGAACGCCTCGATGATCTCGTTTTCTTCCGCGTCGTGGCGACGTATGACAGGTCGTACGTCGCGCAGCCGTGCGCGCGCACGGCTGGCCAGCTTCTTCGCCGAGACCGCGTTCGTGCCGAGCGTCGCGGCGACCTGATCGAACGGGATGGCGAAGAGGTCGTGCATCACGTACGCCACCCGCTGCCTGGGCGAGAGTTCGTCGAGGAGCACCAGCAGGGCTCTGGACACTTCTTCACGGCGAAGGAACGTCTCGTCGGCGCCGATCCTTGCGCCGGCGATGTCATCGGAGTGCAGAGGGAGTTCGCCACGTCGCTCACGTGCCCGTAGCAGGTCCAGGCACAGACGCGCGGTCACCGTGGTGAACCAGCCGTCCAGGTTGGCGATGTCGGCCGCCCCGGCCGCCTGGACCCTCGTCCAGGCGGTCTGGACCGCGTCCTCGGCGTCGTGATATGAGCCCACGATCCGGTGGGCCAGCGACATCAGCCGGGGGCGAGACGCCTCGAAGTGTTCGACGAGTTTCATGGGTGAGGTCACCTTTCGAGTGTGCGCAACGTCAGGAGGGGTGAGAGAAACCGGCTACCTGACGAGCACACCTCGTTGAGGAGACACATATGAGCGTACAGATTGTCCGATTCAACACCACATCCGAGCAGGCTCCGGAAGCGGAAGCGGCCATCAAGACGTTGTTCGCCGCGATCGAGGAAGCAGCGCCGACCGGCCTTGACTACACAGCCGTGCGGGTGGCGGACGGCACGGAGTTCCTGCTGATCCTCCACCTTGCCGACGCGGACCTCAATCCGCTCCTGAACATTCAGGAGGCCCTCGCGTTCAGGGCCAAGGTCGCGGAGTGGGCCGGCGCGCCGGTACCTCCGCGACCAGTGACGCTGCTGGGGCGGTATGCCCGTTGACCGCGGCACTCGACGTCGGGCTGTTCATCGCGACTCTCGCCTGCATCCTGGCCAACGCCTTCGAGGTGATCGCGAAGGCGGTCTCGGCTCGGTTCGTGGTGCGTAACTCTGCCGAGGTCGGCCTCGATCCGCGGTGGATCCCCTACCTCGCGGTCGTTGAGGGCTCCGGGGTCGTAGGGCTCGTGCTCGGGCTGCTCGGCCGGCCTCTCTTCGGCCTGGCCGCTGCCTTGGGGCTCGTGCTGTTCTTCGTCGGAGCCGTCCTCGCCCATGTCCGTGCGCGCGTGTTTCACAACCTCGGTTTCCCGGTGGCCTTCCTCCTCCTGGCGGTGGCGGCCGGCGGGTACTTCGGTCGGTCGCTCGCCTGATCGCACGGGAAGGAGCTCTCGGGACAAAGGGGAGGATCAGGACTGATACGGGGGCTTTCGGAGTGCGGGCCGGTGACTGGGTCACGGTGCGTGCCGGGGATCGGTGGGCCCGGTTGCGGGTCGCTGTTGGTACGGGCCCGGTGGGGGTGGTCGCGCCGGAGACGCCGGCGACTCGGTGGTGGCGGCTGTCCTCGGCACGGTGATCGGTGTCGGGTTCGCCTGGGTGGGGCTGCGAGACGTTCGTGGAGCGGGCTCTCGGTGGCGCCGCCCGGGTGGCTCCGGTCGCGGGGCTGTCACTCGACTGATGCGGTCGGCTGTGCCCGGGGGTGGTGGCGTGTCCGTGCTGCCTGTGCCACACTCACTGTTATAGAACTCTCTGAAGAGTTATAGAACGATGGGAGGGTGGCATGCGAGACGTGCTGCCGTGGCGTGAGGCGGTCGCGCCGGACGGGACGATGGGCGAGCCCCGGGCGCGGGGCCGGTTCGGCGGGTACGGGGGGCGGTACGCGCCGGAGTCGCTGGTGGAGGCGTGCCGCGAGGTGGAGGAGGCGTTCCGGGAGGCGTGGGCGGATCCGGGGTTCCGCGGCGCGCTGGCGCGGCTGCTGGCCGTGCACGCCGGGCGGCCGACGCCGCTCACGCCGGCCCGCCGGTTGTCGGAGGCGCTGGGTGTGGAGCTGTATCTCAAGCGGGAGGATCTCACCCACACCGGATCCCACAAGATCAACAATGTGCTGGGCCAGGCTCTGCTGGCCATCCGGATGGGGCGGCGCAGGCTGATCGCCGAGACGGGGGCGGGCCAGCACGGGGTGGCCACCGCGACCGCCGCCGCGCTGCTCGGGCTGGAGGCCACCGTGTTCATGGGCGAGCGAGACATCGAGCGGCAGGCGCTGAACGTCTTCCGGATGCGCATGCTGGGCGCCGAGGTGGTCCCGGTGACCACGGGCAGCCGTACGCTCAAGGACGCGACCAGCGAGGCCATGCGGCACTGGGTGGGCGCGACCGGCGACTCCCACTACTGCGTCGGCTCGGTCGTCGGGCCGGATCCGTACCCGTGGATGGTGAGGGAGTTCCAGCGGGTGATCGGCGACGAGGCGCGCGGGCAGTGCGCCGCCGAGCTGCGGACGGGCGTCCCGGACCACGTGGTCGCGTGCGTCGGCGGCGGCTCGAACGCGGCCGGCACGTTCGCCGGGTTCGCCGACACCCCGGCGCGTCTGGTCGGTGTGGAGGCGGACGGCGGCGCGGGGGCGGCCCGCGGCCGGCTGGGTGTCCTGCACGGCTGCCGTTCGCTGTTCCTGCAGGACGACGACGGCCAGATCATCCAGGCGCACTCCATCGCGGCCGGGCTCGACTACCCGGGCGTCGGCCCGGAGCACGCCCATCTGCGCGACCTGGGCCGGGCCCGGTACGTCACGGTGACCGACGGCGAGGCGGTCGGCGCGGCGCTGCGGCTGGCGCGCACCGAGGGGATCGTCCCGGCGCTCGAGTCGGCGCACGCCCTCGCCTGGGTGATCCGCGCGGCGGGCGACGGCGACCTGCCCGCGGGGTCGACGGTGCTGATGACGTTGTCCGGCCGGGGCGACAAGGACGTCTCGACCCTGAAGGAGCTGCTTTGACATCCTCCCCGTGCTGAAGCACGGGGATTCCAACCGCAACTACCCCACGAGGAGGAGGTCGCGTTGAGGTTCGCGACTGCTGGACGATGATCGACCCCGCCCCGCAGCCACGCGAACTCCGCCCGCGCCTCGGTCAACTGACGGCACTGCTCGGCGAACCCCGGCGCGGACTTACGTCCCGGCTTCCAGCAAGCGTGCTGCTCAACCGCGAGATTCCACACATACCGGGCGTGCCCGCAATGCTCCAGCAACGCCTGCTCCTGGGCAGGCGAAGGCTGGAGCCGGTAACGGGACACGCCGATCAAACTACCGACCACCACCGACAAAACCGGGAGACCACAGTGTCCAGCCGTTCCGGCTTTCCTCCCCGCCCTGAAGGACGGGGCCTCCAGCCTGTAGGTATCCGGTGACGAACTCCCTGACCGCCGGCGCGGTCGAACGCCACCTGCGTGCCCGCCGGGACGCCGGCCGCGGCCTGCTCATGCCGTACGTGACCGGGGGGATCACGCCCGGCTGGACGGACTACCTGCGGGCGTTCGCCGCCGCCGGGGCGGACGCGATCGAGGTCGGGCTGCCCTTCTCCGATCCCACGCTGGACGGCGTCACCATCCAGCAGGCCAGTGACACGGCGCTGGCCCGGGGGGCGAGCACCCGCCGGATCCTCGCCGACCTGGCCGAGGTCGGTGACCTGGGCGTGCCGCTGGTCGTCAGCACCTACTACAACCTGGTGCTGAACGACGGCCCGGAGGCGTTCTGCGCCGCGCTGCGCCGGACCGGCGTGGGCGGCCTGATCGTGCCCGACCTGCCGGTGCACGAGGCGGACGAGCTGACGGACGCGGCCGAAGCCGCCGGGATCGAGCCGGCCCTGCTGGCCTCGCCGGCGACGCCGCAGCCGCGGCTGGCGGAGATCGCGGGCCGCAGCCGTGGGTTCGTGTACGCGGTGTCGCTGATGGGCACCACCGGCGAGCGGACCGCCCTCGCCGCTTCGGCGGCGGAACTCACCGGGAGGATCAGGCGCGTCACCGACCGGCCGGTCTTGCTAGGATTTGGCATTTCCACCCCGGACCAGGCACGCGAAGCCCGCCGGCACGCCGACGGCGTGGTGGTCGGCGCCGCGGTCATGCGGCGGGTGCTCGACGGGGCCGGGCCGGACGACCTGCGGGCCTTCCTGGCGACCCTGCGCCTGGCCCTCGACCAGGAGTGTGACCGACCACGATGACCTCCGACGCCGGGCACGAGGCGAGATACCGCGCCATCGCCGCCGACCTCGCCGCGAAGATCCGGTCGGGGCGCTACGCCCCCGGTGAGGCGCTGCCGCCGCAGCGGGAGCTGAGCGCCTCCTACGGGGTGACGCTCATGACGCTGCGCCAGGCGTTGCGGGAGCTCAGCGACGAGAGGCTGATCGTGCAGCGGCCCGGCAGGGGCACGTTCGTCGCCCCGCCGCACCTGGCGTACCAGCTCGACTCGCTCCGCAGCCTGGCCGACGACCTGCGTGAACAGGGCCACGACGTGCGGACCGCGGTGGCCGGGCGGGCGGTGCGCCGGGCCCCGGCGCGGATCGCCGCGGAGCTGCGGCTGCGTCCCGGCGACACCGCCCTGCGGCTGGAGCGGGTCCGTGAGTTCGCCGGGCGTCCCGCCGTGCACCAGGTGTCCTGGGTCCGGCGGCCGGTGGCCGACCAGATCCGCGACCGCGACTTCACCGCAGTCTCCCTCTACACGGCTCTGGCCGACGCGGGGGTGACGGTCTCCCGGGCGGCGGAGGTGGTCCGGCCCGGTCTGCTCGACGCCGCCGCCGCCCGTCACCTGCACGAGCCGCAGGGCAGCCCGGTGCTCGTCAGCTCCCGGATCACCTACGCGCTCGACGCCACGCCGGTGGTGTCCGACCATGCCACGATCCTCGGCAGCATGATGGAGATCCGCACCGAACGCGCCGCCACCGGCCTCTCCCTCACCTGGGGGGCCACCAGCTGAGCCGGTCCGTCACCGGTGCGTACGGTCGCCGTGGCGGCGGATGAGCTCCTGGAGTGCGGCGAGTTCGGCAGACAGGGCGGCCCGGCCTTCGCCGGTGATGACGACCCAGGTCTTCGGGCGCCGCCCGTCGTACCCCTTCTCCAGCACGATCAGGCCGGCTTCTTCCAGGACGGAGAGGTGCCGGTTGAGGTTTCCCCGGGGCAGTTCGAGCACCTGGTGGAGGTAGGTGAACTCCACCCTGGCCGCCTCGTCGGCGATGGCGAGGATGCCGAGGCGGTGGCGCTGGTGGACGACGTCGCTCAGGCGTCCGGTGGGGTGGGTCACGGACGGGTCCTTCGCAGGGCGCGCAGGCCGGCGTAGCGCCACACGGTCAGGCCCGTCCCGGCGATCAGCCCGGACATCCACGCCATGTCCGCGAACTCCCTCGGGAGCAGGTGGGCGAGGTCTCCTCCCGGCGGGAAACGCAGGGCGTGGTCGACGGTCTGGAGGACCGCCGAGCCCTTGATCCATACCGATCGCGGGCCTGCCTAGGGGCCGATCTTGTCCAGTTCGGCGAGGTCCTCGCCGGAGAGCGGCAGGCCGGCGCCGGCGGCGTTCTCGCGCAGGTGCGCCACCGACGAGGTGCCGGGAATGAGCAGGATGTTCGGCGACCGGCGCAGCAACCAGGCCAGGGCGACGGACATCGGCGTCGCCTCCAGCCGGGCGGCCACCGCCGAGAGCGCCGAGGACTGGAGCGGGCTGAAGCCGCCGAGCGGGAAGAAGGGCACGTAGGCGATGCCCTCCCGGGCGAGCTCGTCGATCAGTTCGTCGTCGTGCCGGTGGGCGAGGTTGTACATGTTCTGCACGCACACGATGGGCGCGATGGTCCGCGCCTCGGCGACCTGTTCCGGCGTCGCGTTGCTCACGCCGAGGTGCCGGATCAGCCCCTGCCGCTGGAGTTCGGCGAGAGCCTCGTACGGTTCGGCGAGTGAGCCGGGCCGAGGTCCGCTGGCGTCGCCGAGCCGGAGGTTGACCAGGTCGAGCACCTCGAGACCGAGGGCTTCGAGGTTGTCGTGGACGGCGCGGCGCACGTCTCCCGCCCGGCGCGCCGGGGGCCAGCCGCCCTGCTCGTCGCGGGTCGCGCCGACCTTGGTCACGATGTGCAGCGCTTCGGGGTACGGGTGCAGCGCCTCGCGGATCAGCTGGTTGGTGACGCGCGGTCCGTAGGCGTCGCTGGTGTCGATATGGGTGATCCCGAGGTCGGCGACCTCGCGGAGGACGGCGAGTGCGCTGTCGCGGTCGGCCGGCGGACCCATCACCCCGGGACCGGCGAGCTGCATGGCACCGTAGCCGAACCGGGTGACGGTCAGGTCGCCCAGGGTCCAGGTGCCGCCGGGAAGCGAAGCGGGGAACGTCGTCATGCCTCTGCCTTTCAAGGGTGAGCAAGAGTCTTTCGGAAACTTGCTCCAGTCTGGTGAGGTAACTCCCCATGGGGAAGCAGGCACTTCAAGGTGCGTAGGACACCCGCGGGTTCGCTTTCGTGGCGGCCATGTCCCGGCGTGACCGGGCCTCGGCGGCCCAGTGGGGCGCGTTCCACCGGTCGGCGATGACGGCGGCCCGGGCGAAGTGGGCGGCGGCCTCCTGATCGCGGCCGAGGAAGACGGCCAGCTCGCCGAGGGTGTGGGCGACCGGGCGCAGCGCCACCGCCAGGCTCGTGACGCCCGCCGGGGGGCCGTCGCGGTGAGGGAGCAGCGCCGCGTAGATCTCCTCGGCCGCGGCGCGGTCGTCCAGGGCGATGACGGCCATCGCGCGGGCGGTGGTGAGGAAGGTGAAGAAGTAGTCGGGCCGGATCGGGTCCGATGCGCGCACCCGGCGGGCCTCGGCGGTCAGGCCGTTGGCGTGCAGGGCGAGGGCCAGCAGGTCGGCGGCGATCGGGCCGGTCGCCTCGTGGAGGGCGCGCACGTCGTCCAGGTGCTCGCCGAGGGTGCCGTCGTTCACCCAGGTCGCGGCCAGCGCGAGGCCGAGGAAGCCGGGGGCGTGCAGCGATCCGGCGCGCCGCATGCCGCCGGCGGCCTCGGTGTAGAGCCGTTCCGCGTCGGCGAACCGGCCCTCGATGAGGGCCAGGGTCGCCAGCGTCACCTCGGCGACGCCGATCGCCTCGGGCATCCGGTAGGTACGCGCGAGGTCGAGGGCCTCGGCGGTCACCCGGCGCATGGTGGCCGGGTCGCCGGCCCCGGCGGCGACGGCGGCGTGGTTGAGCAGCCCGGTGACGCGGTAGACGGGCAGGTCGTGCTCGGTGCCGAGCGCCACCAGCTCGCGGCAGAGCTCGTCGCTGCCGATCGATCCGGTGTGGCCGCGGGTCAGGATCCGGAGCGCCGCCGCCCGCAGGCGGGGCCCGGTGGCCAGGCCGAGCGCCTCGCGGGCCGCCGCCGTGACGGTGGGGTCGTCCTCGCCGGCCAGCTCCTCGGCGTAGGAGACGAGGAGGCGGCCGCGTACCTCGGGAGTCAGGCCGGTGCGTGCGAGCAGGCGGCTCAGCCGGTCGACGACGGGCCGGTCCACCGTGCCGTACGGGCGGGACTGCCAGGGCGTCGGCTCGGTCCAGGCGGTGAAGGCGGCGATCATCAGGTCGTCGCGTCCCAGGGACTCCGCGTACTCGACGGCCTGCCGGCGGGTCGTCCGGGCGGCGGCCACGGCGCCGGCCCGGATCTGCGCGCGGAGCAGCCTGCCGTGCAGGGCGACGCGTTCCTCCGGACTGGTCGAGTTGGCGACGGCGTCGGCGAGGAGATCGGCCGCGACGTCGTGGGCGTAGCGGGCCTCGGCCAGTTCGGCGGCCCGGACGCAGTAGCCGACGGCCTTGGGGGATCCGGCACGGGCGTAGTGGTGTGCGAGCGCCGTGATGTCGCCGGTGGGTTCCAGGGCGGCGGCGACGCGGGCGTGCATGCGGGCCGCCCGCAGGCGGCTGACGTCGGCCAGGAGGGTGTCGCGGACGAGGGCGTGGACGAACCGGACCCGTCCGGGCGCGGGCTCGCTCAGCAGTCCGGCGATCACGCCCGCGTCCAGCGCGTCCAGCACGCTGCCGGCGTCGCTGTCGGCGGCGTCGACCAGCACGTCCACGGAGCTTTCCCGGCCCGCGACCGCGGCCAGCCGCAGCACGGCCACGCCCTGCCCGGGCAGCCGTGCCAGGCGGCGCCGCAGCACGTCCCGTACGCCCTGCGGGACCTCCGAGAGGGCGACCAGCGCGCCTTCTCCGTTCAGCAGCCGTGCGCTCTCGCGCACGTAGAACGGGTTGCCGCCGGTGCGCTCGGCGATTCCGGCGACGGTCTCGTCGTCGGCCTCGCACTCGTTCCGTACGAGCTGGGCCACGGCCACGTCGTCCAGGCCGGGCAGGGCGAGCCGCAGGGGTGCGGCGCGGGCGAGGGCGGCCAGCGTGTCGGTGAGGTGGCCGCTCTCCTCCGCCCGGTAGGCCGCGACGACCAGGATGGGGGCCCGCGTGCCGAGGCCGCCGCCGAGCAGCTCCAGCGTGGCGGCGTCCGCCCAGTGCAGGTCGTCCAGCACGACGGCGACCGGGCGGCTAGCGGCGACCGCCGCGAGCCATCGCCACACGGCCCGGCGCAGGCGGAACCGGCCGGCGGTGGCGTCGGCGTCCACCGGCGCGGTGTCGGTGAGCAGCGGCGCGAGGTCGTCCGCGTGCTCGCCCGGTGAGGTGGCCGCGGCGACGGCTCCCAGCGCCTCGGTCCAGGCCCACGCGGGCGGCGCGCCGGCGGCCTCGGGGCAGTGGCCGGCGGCGACCAGCCATCCGGTACGTTCCAGCCGCCTGCCGAGGTGTTCCAGGAGCGTCGACTTGCCGAGCCCGGCCTCACCAGTGACGAGGACGACGCGGGCTCCGTCGGCGGCGGCCTGTTCGGCGGCCGTGACCAGCGCTGACAGCTCCGCCTCACGCCCGACGAACGGCGCCTCGGCGACCGGGACCGTCCCGGGGAGGGTAACCGTCGGCGGAAGCGGAGGCGTCTGCTGTGGCAGGGGTACGGTCGCGCGGAGGACGTCGGTGCGTCCGGCGAGGATGGCCTCCTCCAGTGCCGTCAGGTCCGGGCCGGGGTCGAGTCCGAGCTCCTCGGCGAACAGGCCGCGGGCGCGGCGGAGGGTGGCCAGGGCGTCGGCCTGGCGGCCGCTGCTCCACAGGGCCAGGGCGTGCAGCCGCCAGCCCTCCTCGCGCAGGGGCTCGTCGCGGGTGAGCCGCTCGGCCTCGGGCACCACCGTCGCGGGGTCTCCGGTCCGCAGGCCCGCCGCGACGTGCAGTTCGGCGGCGACCAGGCGCAGCTCGTCCAGCCTGGCCGTCTCGGCGGCGGCCCACGGCTCGTCGGCGACCTCGGCGAACGCCGGTCCCCGCCACAGCTCCAGCGCTTCGGCGAGCCGTGCCCGGGCGGCGCGCGGGTCGGTGACCGTGCGGGCCTGGCCGAGCAGGTCCTCGAACCGCCACGCGTCCACCGAGTCCGGCGGCAGCCGCAGCGCGTAGCCGGGCGGCGCGCTCACCAGCAGCCGGGCCGGCGCGCGCGGCGGGCGCCCCGGCTCCAGCAGCCGGCGCAGGTTGGACACGTACGCCTGCAAGGACATCAGCGCCCGCGCGGGCGGCTCGCCGCGCCACAGGTCCTCGATCATCCGGTCGACCGGCACGACCTGCCCGCGCGCCGCCACCAGCAGCGCCAGCACGCCCCGCTGCCGCGGCCCGCCGGGGTGGACGGGCTCACCGTTCACCTCGGTCGCGAACTCGCCCAGCACCCGAATGAACACCATGATCCGTACATCGTACGAGGAGGCTTCCAAACCGGCTCCAAGCACCCTCCAAACACCCGGGAGCAGCCTGGACGCGTCGGCACGTCAAAGGAGAAGAACCATGTCGCTGAAGAACGTCAACACCGTCCTGGCCGCCGCCGGTGCCCTGTTCATCCTCTACATCGGGGTGTCCTACGTCCTGACCCCCGAGACGTCCGCCCCGACCTTCGGCCTGCCGGACTGGCCTTCGGGCGACGGCGGCGGCTTCCTGATCCTGAAGGGCATCCGCGACATCGGGTCGGGCCTGGTCCTGGGCGTCCTGCTGGTGACGGGCCAGCGCCGGGCCCTGGGCTGGGTCCTGCTGACGATGGCCGTCATCCCGTTCGGCGACATGGCCAACGTCCTGGCCCACCACGGCTCCGTGGCCGCCGCGTTCGGCATCCACGGCCTGACCTCGGCGCTGGTGGCCGTCACCGGCCTGCTGATGCTCCGCGAGACGGGCAAGGCGGGCCGGCCCGCCTGACGCCCGCGAGCCCCGGAGGGCTCACCCGTCGCCGAACCGGTCGCGGACCGCGCGGAAGGCGGCCTCGGTGCCGGAGAGCGCCCGGGCCACCATCTCGTCGGTGTGCGACACGCTGACGAACCAGTTGTGCCTCGGGTGGATGTAGACGCCGTTGTCAAGGGCGACGCGGGAGAAGTGCATCATCCGTTCGAAGTCCTGATCGGCCAGGAACCGGAAGTAGGGCATCTGCGCGGGCCCGGTGTAGGAGATGGCGAGGTCGTGGGCCTTGGCCTGCTCCACGATGCCGCTTCTGAGCAGTTCGCCCGCGCGTTCCATCCTGGCGATGCCGTCCTCGTCGCGGATGGCGTTGATCGTGGCGATGGCGGCGGCCATGGGCACCGCCGCGAACCAGTAGGTGCCCGTGCTGAAGATGCTGGTGGCGGCGTCGCGCAGGGTTTCGACGCCGAGGACCGCCGAGACGGTGTAGCCGTTGCTGACCGCCTTGCCCCAGGCGCTGAGGTCGGGGTGGATCCCCAGTGACTCCCAGCTGCCGCCGAAGTTCAGCCGGAATCCGCAGCGGACGTCGTCCAGGATGAGCACCGCGTTCCTGGAGTCGCACACCTGGCGGAGTTCGCGGGCGAACGCCGGGTCGGCCAGTTCCTGGTCTTCGCCGTCGTTGTGCTTGAAGGGGGTGACGATGATGCCGGCCAGGTCGTCGCCGGCCTCGGCCACGGCGGCCCGCAGGCTCGCGTGGTCGTTGTACTCGAAGTACCGCAGGGCGGCGCGGTCCGACGGGAGCACCCCGGCCAGTCCGGGGGTGCACCAGGGGGCGGCTCCGTGGTAGCTGCCCCGGGCGACCAGGATGACGGATCTGCCGGTGGCGGCCCGGGCGATGGTCAGGCAGGTGGTGGTCGCGTCGGTGCCGTTCTTGGCCAGGTAGGCCCAGTCGGCGTGGTCGACGACGTCCACCAGCAGTTCGGCCAGTTCCACCATTCTGGCCGAGGGGGCGTTCTGGCAGTCGGCCCGCCGCCGCTGGGCCGCGGCGGCGGCTTCGACCCCGGCGTGCTGGTAGCCCAGGACGATGGGCCCGTATCCGCAGAGCAGGTCGACGAACTCACGGCCGTCGACGTCGCGGATCAGGGCCCCTTCGCCGTGGGAGAGGTACTGCGGGAAGTTCTCCGGGAACAGGCCCGCCCGCTGATGTCCGTACATCCCGCCTGGGATGACCCGGCGCGCCCGTTCGCGGAGCGCGGCGTCCGAAGTCCCAGCCATGATCACACTCGTCCTTTCAGAGGTCACACGAGAAGCAGGTCAGCAAGCCCCCTGAAGGGGGAGAACGGGACGATCCTCCTTACGCCCGGGCGGCTCGGACCTGGGAGTAGATGGCCGTGGCGGCCAGCGCCATGAGGCCGAGCATCCAGTACTGCCATGCCTGCGACAGGCCGAGGAACACGGTGGTGTTCTGGATGACCTGCAGGAGTACGACGCCGAACAGGACGCCGATGAAGCTGCCCCGGCCGCCGAAGATGGAGGCTCCGCCGAGGACGACGGCGGTGATGCTGGCCATCGTGTAGCTGACGCCGGCGGTGGGGTCGCCCACGCCGATCTGCGCCATCAGCAGCAGGGCGCCGAGCATGGTGAGCAGCGCGCTGGCGACGTAGACGACGAGGTGGACGCGGGTCACCGGGATTCCCCGGTTGCGCGCGGCGTGCTCCGACGAGCCGGCGCCCCGCAGGCGCAGGCCCATCATCGAACGCCGGGACATCACTTCCAGCGCGATGAGGACGGCCGCGCCGACGATGACCGCGTAGGGGATCGGGCCGATGCGCGCGCCGAGCGCCTCGGTGACGGTGCTGGAGATCGATCCGCCGGGCGAGTCGCGCATGACCAGGGAGAATCCCTGGAGCGCGGTGTAGGTGACCAAGGTGGCGACCACCGGGGTCACCCGGGCGTATCTGACCATCATCCCGTTGCCCAGTCCCACGGCGGCCGCCGCGAGGAACATCAGCACGAATCCGAGGATCCACCACCCGGCTCCGTACCCGTCGAGGACGTAGAACGAGGCGATGACCACGAGGGTCCCGCTCAGGGGGCCGACCGACAGGTCGATTCCTCCGGTGAGCATGACGATGAGCTGCCCGGCGGCGAGGAAGAGCACGGGCGCCGCCAGGCCGAGCATGCTGGCGATGTTGAACTCGGACAGGAAGCGCTCGCTCCTGGTGGCGCTCACCAGGGCCAGCAGGACGATCGCGGCCGCCAGGAACAGGCTGGGCGCCTGCTCGCTGGAGAGCAGGCGGCGGAACCTGTCGAGCGGGCCCTTGCGCCGGGCCGGTCCGGCGGCCTCCTCGCTCTGGGCCGAGGTCGCCGCCGTGAGGGACGCCTCGGTGATGGCGTGCTCGGAGATCTCGTCGCCGGTCAGCTCGCGGACGACCCGCCCTCGGGAGAACACGAGCACGCGGTCGCACAGCCCGGCGAGTTCGACGTTGTCGGAGCTGAGCACGACGACCGGCGTCCCCGACTCGGCGGTGGAGCGGAGCCGGTGGTAGATGTCGGACCGTACGCCGACGTCGATCCCCTGGGTGGGTTCGTCGCACAGCAGCACTTTGGGGTCCGACAGCAGGGAGCGGCCGAGCACCACCTTCTGCTGGTTCCCGCCCGACAGGTGCTCCACGGCGGAGTCGGGCGAGGCCACCTTGATGCCGAGCTGGCGGATCTCCTCGGCCACCAGCGCGTTCTCGGCCGATCCCTTGACGACCCCGGCTGAGGCGGTCTGGTTCGTGGCGGCGACGCCGAGGTTCTCCTTGACCGACAGGACGGTCGCGACGCCTTCGACGTGCCGTTCCTGGGGCATGAGGACCACGCCGGCCCGGCGGGCGCGGCGGGGGCTGCCGAGCTCCACGGGCCGGCCGGCGACGGTGACGCGGCCGCCGGTGACGGGGTCGGCTCCGCCGAGCGCGCGGATGAACTCGCGCTGGCCGTTGCCTTCCACGCCGGCCAGGCCGAGGACCTCGTTGCGGGCGAGGGTGGTGGTGATCCCGCGGAGCCGGTCCGAGCGCAGATCGCGTACTTCCATGACGACGTCGCCGACGGAGGAGGGCCGCGGCGGGAACAGCGCGTCGATCTCCCGGCCCGCGATGCGGGTGATGATCTCCTCCTCGGTCACCTCCGAGGCGAGGAAGGTGCCGCGGATCTGGCCGTCGCGCAGCACGGTGAGACGGTCGGACAGGGCCATCACGTCGGGCAGCCGGTGGCTGATGTAGACGACGGCCATGCCGCCGGCGGCGGCCTTGCGCACCTGCTCGAACAGCCTGTCGATCTCGGCCACCATGAACGGCTCGGTGGGCTCGTCGAGGATCAGGACGCTGGGCTCGCAGGCCAGGGCCCCGCAGATCTCCAGCGCCTGCTTCTCGGCCAGGGTCAACCGGCCGGCCACGGCGGCCGGGTCGATGTCCATGCCCATGGGGAGCAGCCGTTCCCTGGCCCAGTCCTGGGCGTCGCCGAACGACGGCCGCAGCCGTTCGGGCACGCTCAGCAGGAGGTTCTCGGTGACGGTGAGGTCGGGGAGAAGCGCCGGGTGCTGGAAGGCGATGGCCAGGCCCTGCTCCCGGGCGGCGATCGGGGACAGGTGCCGCATCGGCTCGCCCGCGATCTCGATGGTGCCCGCGTCGGGTGCCAGCGCTCCGGACGCCACCGCCATGAGGGTGGACTTCCCGGCGCCGTTACCTCCCACCAGGGCGTGTATCTCGCCGGGGCGCACCTCGAAGTCGACCGCGTCGAGCGCGACGACGCCGGGGAAGCGTTTGGTCACCCCGCGGAGGACCAGTCCGGCTGTCGAATCGACCATGTGAAGGATCACTCCTCACTCGGCTCATCGCTTCCGCCGGGCGGGTGCCCGGCGGAAGGCGACAAGTGATCAGCTGTAGGCCTGCTTGAGCTGCTCCGGCGTGAGCTCGGAGGACAGGACAGCGCTGGCGGGAAGGTCGGGGTCACACTTCGGGGGCTTCGTCTCGTCGAGCGTGTCCTCGAAGATCGGGATGTTGATGATCTCCGGCTCGTCGTTCTCGATCCCCTGGTGCGCGGCGACGGCCTTGCGCAGCGCGAGACGGATGATCCAGGTACGCGCCGACACGGTCACGCTCTGGAAGGTCGGGTGCTTGTCGGCGTTCTCCTCCCAGGCGCAGGCGAAGCCGTTGTTGTCGTTGGCGGTCCACTTCGGCAGCGGCCGGCCGGCCTGGAGGAAGGCGCGGATGCCGCCCAGGGAGGCGTCGCCCGAGTCGGTGATCACGCCGTCGATGGTCGGGTACTTGGTGAGCAGCCCGGCCACGACCTTCTGCATCTGGGCGGGGTTCCAGTTGGTGTCGACCGGCTTGCCCGGCTCGTTCAGCAGCTTGACGTTCCCGCAGGCGGAGTTCTCCTTGAGCTCCTTCTCGATGCCGATCATCTCGGTGATGCTCTGCGTGTTGCCCGGGGTGCCGCCGAGGAAGACGACGTTGCCGCCCTTGTCGCCGAGCGCGTCGCACATCCAGCGGGTCCAGGTCACGCCGTCGTTGACCGTGTTGTGGCCGACGAACGTGGTGTAGTCCACGCCCGGCTTGCCGCCGGGGTTCGCCGTCCAGGGCACCACCTGCACGCCGGCCTTGTACGCCTCACGCAGGGTCGGCAGCAGCGCCTCGCCGGCGTCGGGGAAGACCACGAGGGCTTCGACGCCCTGGGCGACCAGGGCCTTGATGTCGCTGATCGCCTTCTGCGGGTTGTTCTGGCCGTCGGCGTAGGGCAGCACGGTGATGTTGGGGCACTTGGCGGCCTCGTCCTCGAACTCGGCGCGGGCCGTCTTGCGGAAGGCGTTGTCGCCGGTGCCGTCCGCGAGCGCGACCTTGACCGGCTTGGTGCCGCAGAAGTCGGACATGGGGCGCAGCAGGGAGACGTCGCCGATCTTGGCCGCGTTGTCGTAGACGGCCTCGACGCCGCCCTCGGTGGCGTTGTCCGAGGCGCCCGGCCCGCCGGCGCAGGCCGACACGCCGAGGGCGAGGGCCAGGACGGCGGCCGAGCCGCGGGCCCGGAAGCGGGCTCTGGTGGAGGTCATGGGGTTCTCCTGTCTGGGGGACACTGGTGAGGGGTGCCTGGTCGGCTAGCGCGATGGCAGCGTGGAGGCGGGGTCGGGGGCGCGGGTGGTCAGCCGCGCGCGGACGGCGCTCCACGGCACGCCGCGGGCCACCACGCTCAGCGCGAGTACGGCGGCCTGGACGAGGAGCTGGGTGGCGGTGGACGCGCCGGCGGCGAGCACCACCTGGTCCAGCTGGGTGAGGAAGAGCGCGGCGACGGCGGTGGCGGCCAGGTTGGTGATGCCGCCGGACAGCAGGCTTCCGCCGAGGACGACGGCCGCGATGGTGGGGAGCAGGTAGGTGTTGCCGAGCAGGATGTCCGGCGTGCGCAGGTAGCCGGCGAGCAGGACTCCGGCCAGCGAGTAGCAGATTCCCGCCGCCACGTACGCGCCCATCTCGTATGAGCCGGTGGGCAGGCCGAGCAGCCGGGCCGCGGGCCGTCCGGCGCCGACGGCGATGAAGCGCCGGCCGAGCACCGTGTGGCGGATGATCCAGTGCGCGAGCCCGACCACGACGACCGCGACCAGCAGCAGGTTCGGGATGCCGGCGACCGATCCGACGGCGAACGCGCTGAGGGCGGCGCTGGCGGAGGCGGGGAAGCCGCTGGAGACCTGCAGGACCACGCCGATGAGGATGGAGTTGACCGCCAGGGACGCCACGAACGCCGCGATGGACAGCCGGACCACGGCGAAACCGATGATCAGCCCGCCCAGTGCGCCCGCGACCAGGGCGAGCCCGACGGCCGCCCAGACGGGGACTCCGGACGCGGCGGGGAGTTTGGTGGCGAGCACCGCGGCCAGCGCCATCCCGCCGGGCACCGACAGGTCGATGCCGCCGTGGGCGACGACGAGGGTCTGCCCGAGCGCGGCGATCGCCATCACCGCCGCGAACGGCAGCATGGACAGCACCGCGGATCCGGACAGGCTGCCGGGTGAGATGAGCGGGCTGGCGGCGAAGAGCAGCAGCGTGATCAGCCAGATGGAGGAGAAGCGACCGGCCCTGAGGCGACGCAGATCGATCAGTCCACCAGGTCCGGCGCGCTTGGCCGGCGGCGAGGTCGTACGCCGAGACATTTACGAGTACCTCTCTGGAAATCTGCAGGGACCGCGGGTCCGTGCTCAGATGGCGGTGTAGCCGCCGTCTACGGCCACGTCCGCGCCGGTCACGAAGCTGGCGGCGGAGCTCAGCAGGAAGGTGACCACCTTGGCCACCTCGTGGGGGTCCGCCAGGCGGGCGATCGGGTGGCCGGCGATGAGCCGCTGCCGTGCGGAGTCGGGGTCGGGCTGGGAGCCGAGGTAGGTGGCCAGCTGCTCGGTGGCGACCGATCCGGGGCTGACGACGTTGCAGCGGATCCCGGCGGCGGCGTAGTCGACGGCGATCTGGCGCGACAGCTGCAGCACCGCTCCCTTGGAGGCGCAGTAGGCGGCCTGGCCGGGCAGGCCGACCGTGCCGGAGATCGAGGAGAGGTTGACGATCGACCCGGGGGTCCCCTGGGCGAGCATCGCGGCCACCGCGTGCCTGGACAGCAGGAAGGTGCCGGTCGCGTTGACCGTCATGACCCGGTTCCAGTCGTCGAGGGTGGTGTCGACCAGGGGTTTGGCCACGATCGTGGCGGCGCAGTTGACCATGCCGTCGAGGCGTCCCCACCGGTCGGTGGCGATCTTGACGGCTTCGGCGACCGCGTCCTCGTCGGTGACGTCCAGCCCGTGTGCCAGGGCGTCGTGTCCGCTGGAACGGAGTTCGGCGGCGAGCCGTTCCACGGGTTCGACGCGTTGATCCGTCAGGAGAACGGACGCGCCGGCCGCCGCGCACTCGCGCGCTGTGGCGGCGCCGATGCCGCCTCCGGCACCGCTGACGATCACTACTTCTGGCACAACTCAGCCCCTCTCCCGCGGAATGTCCGATTCGTCGGGTCACCATTGCATGCAGCGTGCAGCATGTCAACGACTTGACGTGCTGCATGCTGCATGCCACTCTGCCGGGTATTCACTCACCACCGGACCCGAGGGATGGCACGTTGACCGGCTCACCTACCGCAAGCGGCGTCCAGGTCGGGGTCGCCCAGATCAGCGTCGACCGGACAGACGTGGCCGCCAACGTCGAGCGGGTCATCGAGACCCTGCGGGCCGCCGCGGCGGGCGGGCACCAGCTCGTGGTCTTCCCCGAGTGCGTGCTCACCGGCTACCTGTTCGACTCCCGCGCCGAGACGCGCGCCGCCGCGATCGGCGCCGCCGACCCCAGGATCGCCCGCATCGTGCAGGCCTGCGCGGAGACCTCCGTGCACGCGGTGGTGGGCCTGCTGGAGGAGGCGGACGGGCGGGTCTACAACTCGGCCCTGGTGCTCGGACCCTCCGGGATCATCGGCCGCTACCGCAAGCAGCACCTGCCCTACCTCGGCGCGGACCGGTTCGTCGACCCGGGCGCCGACGCCGCGCCCCGGGTGGCCGACACCCCCTTCGGCCGGGTCGGCGTGATGATCTGCTTCGACCTGCGCTTCCCCGAATCGGCCCGCGAGCTCGCGCTCCAGGGCGCCGACCTCATCGCGATGCCCACCAACTGGCCCACGGGGTCGGACATGCTCGCCGACCACATGACGCGGGTGCGCGCGCTGGAGAACCTCGTCTATCTCGCGGTCGCCGACCGCGCCGACGCCGAGGCCGGCACCCGCTTCATGGGCAGAAGCCAGATCGTCGCCCCCTCCGGAGAGGTGCTGGCCGACGCGGGCCAGGACGAAGGGCTGTTCGGGGCGTCGATCGACGTCCGGGCCGCCCGTACGAAACGGCTGATCAAGAAGCCGGGCGAGTTCGAGCTGCCGGTGTTCGCCGGGCGCCGCCCCGAGATGTACGGCGAGCTCACCCGCCCGATGGCCGCGGGCCAGTAACCGGATCGAACAGGAAGGCCGACATCCCCATGTGTGGACCAGCGCTCATCAGCGAAGCGACCAGGAACAAGATCGCGGCGTACTGTGCGGAGTTCCGCGAGGTCACCCGCAGCCCTTTCGGTCCCGACGACGAGATCGGCATGCTCAACCTGATCACCCCCGAGGCGTCGCGTGAGGTGCTGAGCCGGGCGGACGGCGGCAGCGTCATCGACCTGTCGGTGGACTACTTCGTCGGGATGCCCTCGTGGACGAAGGCCGGCGACCCGAACTTCCAGCAGTGGATGACGCACACCCCCGCAGGCACGGTCCTCGACGACATCACCGGAGTGGGCCGCGAGCAGAACGAGCTGGTCTCCTACTCGGGCGACGCCATCTCGATGTACACCCACTGCGGGACGCACATCGACACCCTGAACCACTTCGGCTACAACGGCAAGATCTGGAACGGGTTCTCCGCCGAGGAGCACATCAGCTCCCGGCACTGGACCAAGTGCGGCGCGGAGAAGATCCCTCCGATCATCGCCCGCGGGGTGCTGTTCGACATCGCCGCCCTGTACGACACCGACATCCTGCCCGACAACCACGGGATCGGCGCGGACGACCTGCGCGAGGCCATGCGCCGGCAGGACGTCGAGTTCCGTCCGGGCGACGTGGCGCTGATCCGCACCGGCCGGATGCGCGCCTGGCCCGCGATCGACGCCTACATCGACAACAGCCCAGGCCTGAACCTGGAAGGGGCCGAGTTCCTCGCCCGGATGGGCGCCTCCGTCATCGGCGGCGACACCCTCGCCCTGGAGCAGATGCCCGGCGCGGACGAGGAGAACTGGCAGGTCGTCCACACCTATCTCCTGGGGGAGGCGGGCGTCCCCATCATGGAGGTCGTCGACTGCGAGCAGATCTCGGCCGAACGGCTCTACGAGTTCGCCTTCGTCGCCGCCGCCATGAAGCTGCGCGGCGCGACCGGCGCCCCGATGCGCCCGCTCGCCATGCCGCTGCGCCCGTGACCCTGCCGGCCCCCTTCTCCCGAACCTGCCAGACCCCCGGAGGTCCCCATGCCCGCCCGACCGACTGAGTCGGCCATCGACCGGAGCCGTACGTCCTACGGCGACGACGGTTTCAGCACCTATCTACGGCGTGCTTTCCTGGCCTCCAGCGGGTACGACGACGAGGCGCTCGACCGGCCGATCATCGGCATCGCGGTGACCAAGTCCGACTACAACACCTGCCATCGCGACATGCCGGCCCTGCTGGAGGCCGTCAGACGCGGCGTCCTGGAGGCCGGCGGCCTGCCCATGGACTTCCCGACCATCTCCCTCGGGGAGATCCTCACCTCCCCGACGACGATGCTGTTCCGCAACCTGCTCGCGATGGACACCGAGGAGATGATCCGCGCCCTGCCGATGGACGCCGCGGTCCTCCTCGGCGGGTGCGACAAGACGGTGCCGGCCCAGCTCATGGCCGCCGCCTCCTCCGACAAGCCGGTCCTGCTCGAAGTGGTCGGGCCGATGATGACCGGCAGCTGGCAGGGCGAGCGGCTCGGCGCCTGCACCGACTGCCGCCGCTTCTGGGGCCGGCACCGGGGCGGCGAGCTCGACGAGTCCGAGATCACCGGCGTCCGCAACGAGCTCGTGTCGACCGCGGGCACGTGCGCGGTCATGGGCACCGCGTCCACCATGGCCTGCCTCACCGAGACCCTCGGCATGATGCTGCCCGGCGGCGCCACCCCTCCGGCCGCCACCGGTGCCCGCCTGCGGCACGGCGCCGAGACCGGCCGCCGGGCCGTCGAACTGGCCCGGTCGGGAGGCCCCGTCCCCCGGGAGATCCTCACCCCGGCCGCCTTCCGCAACGCCGTCCGGGTGCTCTCGGCGATGAGCGGGTCGACGAACGCGCTGGTCCACCTGATCGCCGTGGCGCGGCGGGCCGGAGTGGACCTCACGCTCAAGGACTTCGACGTGATCGGCGCCGACGTGCCGTTCCTGGTCGACTGCAAGCCCGCCGGATCGGGATACCTGGAGGACTTCCACCGGTCGGGCGGCCTGCCGGCCCTGCTCAAGGTCCTCGAACCGCTGCTCGAACGGGAGACCGTCGGCGTCTCCGGCAAGCCGCTCGGCTCGCTGATCGACGAGAGCCCCGCGCGCGAGGACTGGCAGACGACGATCCGCCCGCTGGAGGACCCGCTCGGCGCGGCGGGCAGCCTGGCGGTGCTCCAGGGCACGCTCGCGCCGAGGGGAGCGGTCATCAAGTCGGCGGCCGCGAGCCCGCACCTGATGAACCACACCGGGCCGGCCCTGGTCATCGACTCGGCGCAGGACGCCCAGCGGATCCTGGACGACCCGGACCTGGACGTCACCCCGGACCACGTCCTGGTGCTGCGCAACGCGGGGCCGATCGCGGCGGGCATGCCCGAGGCGGGCGCCCTGCCCATCCCCGCCAAGCTGGCCCAGGCCGGGATCAGGGACATGGTGCGGGTCTCCGACGCGCGGATGAGCGGCACCTCCTACGGCACCGTGGTGCTGCACTGCGACCCGGAGAGCGCCGCCGGGGGACCGATCGCGCTCGTCCGCGACGGCGACCTCATCAGGCTGGACGTCGCGGCGCGGCGGCTCGACCTCCTCGTGGACGAGGACGAGCTGGAGCGCCGGCGCGCGGACTTCGTCCCGCCCGAGCTGCCCGCACGGGGGTGGCGCAGGCTGTACGCGCAGACGGTCCTGCCGGCCAGCGAGGGAGCGGACCTGTCGTTCCTCTGACCGGCGGCGTTGCATGCCGCATGCCACATCTTCGTCCTGAGTGATATCGTCTCGGCCGACCAAGGCGTTCTGGCGCTGCGCGGACCGACTGACCGGGAGCCATGTCCATATGGAGCAGATCTCGACGGACCAGACGTCGCTGGCGGCCCAGACCTTCGAAGCGGTCCGCCGGGCCATCGTCACGGGTGAGCTGGCACCTGGCACGCTGCACTCCGTCGTGGAGATCGCCGCCCAGCTGGGGGTCTCGCGGACGCCCGTCCGTGAGGCCCTGCTGCAGCTCGCCACGCACGGCGTGGTCCGGTTCGAGCGGAGCCGGGGGGTGCGGATCCTCCAGATAGACACGCGCGACATCGAAGAGATCTACACGCTGCGCTACCTGCTCGAAGTCCCCTCGGCCTACCGCGCCGCGACCATGATGACCGACGACCAGATGGCGTCCTTCTCCAAGGCGCTCGAGCGGATGCGGCAGGCCTGCGAGAGCGGGGACGAGCGGCTCTTCCAGGAAGAGGACGTGGCCTTCCACGAGATGATCCTGGAGGCCGCAGGCAACACGCGGGTGACCCAGTCCGTCGCGACGATGCGGGCGCAGATGGCCGCGCGCGGCCTGTCCACGACCAAGACGCGGACCCTGTGGGACATCTGGCGGGTCCACGAGCGCATTCTCGAGCGCATCCAGGACCGGGACGAGCAGGGGGCGGCCCAGGCCATGCGCGATCACCTCCTGGGGACGACGCGGCTGCTGCTGACCCAGTCGACCGGTGACCCGGAGGCCGGCGCCCGCTACGCCCCGCCCGTGCTTCCCGTCTTCACCGACGACTGAGCCCGCCGCTAACTGAGCAGACCTCGCCGGTACCCCTCGCCGACGGCGGCCGCGCGGTCGCGGACGCCGAGTTTGTCGTAGATGTGCAGCAGGTGGGTCTTGATGCTCGCCTCGCTGATGAAGAGCTTGGCGGCCGCCTGGCGATTGGAGGCGCCGTCGGCGACGAGGGCGAGGACCTGGAGTTCGCGGTCGGAAAGGGCGGCCTTGACCGGTCTGCGCACCTGGCCCATCAGACGGCCCGCGACGGAGGGCGACAGGACCGGCTCGCCGGCGGCCGTGGCGCGGACCGCGCGCAGGAGCTCGTCGGTGGGGGCGTCCTTGAGGAGATAGCCGGTGGCGCCGGCTTCGATGGCGGGCAGGACGTCGGAGTCGCCGTCGAACGTCGTCAGGACCAGGGTCTTGATGTGCGGGTGGGAACGGCGCAGGGCGGTGATGGCGGTGACGCCGTCCATCTCGGGCATGCGCAGGTCCATGAGGACGATGTCGACCCCGAGCGCGGCGGCGCGGTCGATGCCTTCGCGGCCGTTGGCGGCCTCGCCGGCCACCTCGATGTCGGGCTCGGCTTCGAAGGCGGCGCGCAGGCCGTCGCGGACGATGGGGTGGTCGTCGACGATGAGAAGGCGGATCACAGCACGTTTCCTTGGAGCGCGGGGACGGTGGCGCTGACGGCGGTGCCCTCGCCGGGCGTGCTCTCGATCTCGAGGGAGCCGCCGACGCCGCGCAGGCGCTGACGCATGCTGCTGAGACCGAATCCTCTGCTGCCGGGGTCGTGGATGCCGGTGCCGTCATCGCGGATGTCGAGCAGGACGACCGGGCCGGTGTAGGAGAGGGTGAGGCCGGCGCGGGTGGCGCCCGCGTGTTTGGCCACGTTGGCGAGGGCTTCCTGGGCGACGCGGAAGAGGGTGACCTCGATGGCGGGGCTGAGGGGGACGCGGTCGCCGGTCACCTCGACGTGCAGGTCGACGCCGGTGGTCTGGGTCCAGTTGCGGGCCAGGGTCGTCATGGCCTCGGGGAGGTGGGCTTCCTCCAGCTGGCGGGGCTGGAGGGCGGCGACGGAGCGGCGGGCTTCGGTGAGACTGTCCTGGGCGAGGTCGAGCGCGAGTTCGAGGTGGGTGTCGGAGTCCTTCACGCGCTGGGCGGCGCGCAGCTGGGTGATGATGCCGGTCAGTCCTTGGGCCAGGGTGTCGTGGATCTCGCGTGCCATGCGCTGGCGTTCGTCGAGGATGCCGGCCTGGTGGGCCTGGGTGAGGAGCTGGGCGTGCAGGTCGGCGTTCTCCTCCAGGGCGGTCTGAAGGTCGCTGACTGCTTTGCGGTATTTACGCTGCCGGTCCTCGATCCTGATGCCGAGGATGTGGCCGCCGCCGATGGCGACGGTCTGCACGGCGACGATCGCCACGTGGAAGGCGATGAGCTGGACGGTGGCCTGGGTCCAGTCGAGCGTCGAACCGTACAGGACGACGGAGGTGGCGGCGACGGCGGCGAAGGTCCACTTCGAGGGGGCGAAGTTGGCCGCCAGGAAGAAGCCGGAGATGCAGTAGATGACGAAGATCGGGTCGTGGAAGGCCAGCAGCGCGGCCGTGGACAGGACGCCGGCGAAGTGAACGGTGACGGCCACCCTCCGTCCGCGCACGGCGGCGGGAAGGAGGGTGCGGACGCCGAGAATCCAGGCGAGGGCCAGGGCGGTGAGCGCGAAGGTGCGGGGGATCCCGCCTTCGGGCTGGTCGGGTGAGGCCAGGCTGATGACGAGGGAAACGGCGAGGGTGACGTAGGGGATGACCTCGACGGCGCGCTCGAAGCGCCGCTCCCAGGTGGAGGGCGGGAAGGGGTCGTTCATCCGGGGCGATGCCCTCCTCTCGCGTACGGGGTGCGGCTCAGCCGCTGGTGGCCGACGAGGACGAGCTTAGGCGCAAGGGGATGAGGATGGCGTAGCCGTACATGAGCAGCCCCAGGGCGATCATGAAGATAATCACGGGCCATTGCCAGATCGGCGGGAGATGCAGCGCCAGGAACCATACGGGGTTGTCGATGCCGAAGATCTTCATGACCATCGGCACGAGTCCCTGGGGGAACAGGGGGAGCCAGCCGATGGTGTAGCAGATCATGACCCCGATGCGGTGCTGGATGGGGAGGTCCGCGGTGGTGGGTTTGTCGGCCTGGGGCGCCGGGCCGTGCTTCATGAGGTTGAGCAGGTCGATCCCATGGTTCTCAAGTCTGCGGTAGGCGATCCTGCCGAGTCCCCAGGCGCCGAGTGCTCCGGTCAGCACACCGGTGGCGACGCCGGCCCAGGGGTTGAGGAGGATGGCGCCGGCCGCGGGAAGGGCGGTCGCGGGGACCGCGCAGAGCACGAGCCAGGCGAGGCTGGTCTCGGCGGTCTCGTCGGCGCCGGTGCTGAGCGGGTTGCCGCCGCGCTTGTGCGGGTCGGTGCCGGGAACGAGCGAGGTGACGGCGAGCAGGACGATGATCCCGGCGCCGCCGCCGAGGAGGGCGGGAAGCAGGCCCAGCACCCACGGCCACGCCCACGTCTCGCCGCTGACGAGGGTTCCGGCCAGGGAGAGGGCGACGGCGGCCGGGCCGACGATGAGCAGCCAGGCCAGCTGGCGGCCGCGTACGTCGGCGCGTTCCGCGCCGGGGGTCATGAGGGTGAGCCACAGGGCCGTCCCGTCGGCGCCGTAGAGGTTGGCCGAGGACGCGGCCGCCATCACGATCGCGATGAGCCCCGCGAAGGGGACCATGACCCAGACGTCGATGGTGATGAGCAGGAGAGGGGTGACGATGGCGTAGGAGAAGGCGGTGGCGAGGAGCTGGATGCGGACGAGGTCGCGCCACCAGGCGCGCAGCTCCTTGGCGGCGACGGCACGGGCGCCGCTGGTGGCCGGGAAGGGGCGGGGCGTGCCGCGGCGGGGCGGCACACCGCCGCGTGCGGCCGAGACGACGCGCCGCGACAGCAGGCCCGCCCAGGCGGCCAGGAGGAGGGCGATCACGCCCGCGTTGGCGACCAGGATGGCGATGGCGAGGGGCCAGGAGGCCTCGATGGCGGCCACGCCCCATCCGGAGGGCAGGACGCGGACGAACACCTCGGACCAGGCGTCGGTGTCGGTGACGCCCATGGCTACGACGGGTGCCCAGCCGTTGCTGCACAGGGCGATGGCGGTGCCGGTCACGATGCCGACGGCGGCCGCGGTGGCACGGGATCTGACGAACAGGCCGATGAGCGCCACGACGACGCGGGAGATCATCACCATCGTGACGAGCGTGGTGACGGCCGCCACCAGGCCGACGAGCACTCCGGCCGGGCCGAAGCGCCACCCGTACACGGGCAGCGACAGCAGGGCGATGAGATTGACCGCGGGCACGGGGCCCGCGAAAGCGCCGGCGAGCAGGGCGGCGGCGATCCGGCCCGGCTTGGCCGGGAGCATGGAGAAGTACTCGGGGCGCAGGGCCTCGTTGCCGCCCCCGATGAGAATGGGGCCGAAGATCCAGCCGGAGAGCCACACGGCCAGGGCGAGGGGCAGGTAGGCGGGCCACAGCACGGCGACGGCGATCGTGCCGAGGGCCAGGAGCAGCCCGAACGAGACGCCGGCGTACAGGTTGGTGGCGTCGTCGCCGCGCAGGGAGTTGCGCATGAGCGCCAGCCGCATGCGGATCATGTGCTGCGCCATGGCGGCCGGGCCGGGGGTCAGGAGGTGAGCCATGCCAGCCCCTCCGTTCCTCCGGTGCGGGCGCCGACGAGGCCGACGAAGGCGTCTTCCAGGGTCGCGGCGCCGCGCACGTCGGCCAGCGGCCCGGCGGCGACGACCCGGCCGTCGGAGATGACGCCCACGTGGTCGCAGATCTGCTCGACGAGAGCCATCACGTGGCTGGAGATGATCACTGAGCCGCCGTTGCCCGCGAACCTGCGCAGAATGGTCCTGATCGTGGCCGCGGAGATGGGGTCGACGGCCTCGAAGGGCTCGTCCAGGACGAGCAGGCGGGGAGCGTGCAGCAGGGCCACGGCCAGGCCGATCTTCTTGCGCATGCCGGTCGAGTACTCGATGATCAGCGTCCGCTCGGCGGAGTCGAGTTCGAGGACCTGGAGGAGTTCGTCGGTGCGCTCGGCGACCACGGCGGGGGGCAGGCCGCGCAGCAGGCCGAGGTAGGTGAGGGCTTCGCGGCCGGTGAGCCGTTCCGGCATGGCGTTCCCGTCGGGCAGCACGCCGATCAGCGCCTTGGCCTGGACGGTGTCACGCCACACGTCCACGCCGAAGATCTCGGCGCTGCCGGCGTCGGGACGGAGCAGGCCGACGGCCATGGCCAGGGTGGTGGTCTTGCCCGCGCCGTTGGGGCCGACCAGGCCGTAGAAGGAGCCGGCCGGGACGGTGAGGTCGATGTCGTCGACCGCCACGTGGTCGCCGAAGACTTTGCGGAGTCCGGCGGTGCGGAGTGCGGGCTCCTGGTGTGTTGGCATGCATCGAGAATCGCGCGGCGGCCGGGGCGACGGATCGTCCGGGCGGGAAGCGAGATGGTGGATTCCGGCATCAACCGATCGGTTGATGCCGGGACCCCCGTCCTACGTCGCCGTCCGCTCCGAGGGTGTCGGTTCGGTGTGGCACGCACCGGAGGCTCGGAAGGGTTCGGCGAACTGGCCGGAGGCGAAGCGGCGGGCGGGGTCGTAGGAGAAGGTGCCGAGCAAGTGGTCCCAGACCAGGGTGAACAGCCCCAAATTGACGTCGCCGACACCGGCCCCTTTGAGGTGGTGGAAGCGGTGGCCCTCGTTGAGGGCGAGTTGGAGGGCGGCGTGCGCGTGCGGTTCGGTGGTTCCGACGTCGCCGGTGAAGGCCAGCCGGCCCGGCTCCAGCGTGGCCGTCCTCTGCCAAGTGCCGGTCATCGGACGAGGGAGTCCCGGAGGAACCCGGCGATCTCCGCCCGTGCGGCCTTGGCCTGCGGCACCACGCCCGGCATGCTGAGGAACGCGTGTGTCGCCCCGGGATGTTCGGTGAGCCGCACGGGTGTCCCAGCGGCTCGCAGTCTTTCGGCGTAAGCGCGGCCGTGATCGGCCAGTGGGTCAAGGGTCGGCACCACCACGAGCGCTGGGGCCAGTCCGCCCAGATCATCGGCGTACAGCGGCGACAGCGCACGAGGATCGGTTCCCGGCGGAACGGCGAACCGGTGGAGCAACCGCAGTTGCGGCAGGCTGAGGGTCGGGCTGTGGGCATGCCGGGTGATCGAGGCGTGGTCGAACATGGTCGAGGTCAGGTCGACAGCGGGGTTGACCAGCACTTGCGCCCTCAGGACGAGCCCGGACTCCCGGGCCCGGATCGCGCCCAGGGCGGCGACCATCGCGCCGGTGCTCTCCCCGAAGACGGCGGTCCGCGCCGGGTCGACCCCCCATCGGGCGGCGTGCTCCAGCACGTGCCGGAGCACGTCCCAGCCGTCGTCGACGGCTGCCGACAGCGGTGTCCGCGGGTCGAGAAGGCGGTGCTCGACCGAGACGACGATCGCGGGCAGGCGCGCGGCAAGGTGGCTGTTCACCCAGTCGCACTGCGCCGCCGTGCCCACGAACCCGCCTCCGTGCACGTGGAGCGCCAGGGGCAGGTCGGCCCGGTCGGCGCCCACCGGCCGGTAGATCCGGACCGGGACGTCACGACCGGGCAGCGCCACCTCCTGCCACCGGATGCCGGCACCACGGTCGGGAAAGCCGGTGATCACCCGTGCCAGGCGGGATGCCCGCTTGCGGTTCTCCGCCTCGCGGTAGGCGACCAGTTCCTCGTCCGTGATGGCCGGCCAGTCCGGCTCCCTCCCCAGCGCACGCAGCAACCGGATGCCCAGCGGCGGCCGCTCCGTATCGGTGATCTCGCTCAATGTCAGCTCCTTGGCGTTTCGCTACCTGAAGTATCGATACTAACAGTAGCGCAAATGGCTATCCTGGGAGCCATGACCGCCAGACCGCCCGGTCGCCCACGCTCCGGCGTCCACGCCGTGGTCTTCGCCGCCACGCTGAGCACCGTCCACGAACTCGGCTACGCGCGGGCCACCGTCGACCGCATCGCCGCCGCGGCCGGAATCGCCAAGACGACCATCTACCGTCGCTGGCCGACCAAGGGCGCGCTGATCGTGGACTGCCTCCTTGACGCGTTCGGCCCGATTCCACTGGAAGGCGCCGGTCGCGCCGAGCTCATGTCCTCGGCCATCCGCTGGATCGCTGCGAAGATCGCCGAACCCGGCGTGGGCGACGCGTTCGCCGGCGTCTTCAGCGACGCTGTCAGCGATCCGGCCCTGCGCGCAATCCTGTCCACCCGACTGCAGGACCCCTACAGGATCGCCCTCCAAGAGGCGCTCGGCGAGCCGGAGAACCGGGTCCTTTTCTTCATCGACGTCGTCGTCGGAACCCTGCTCCACAGGATGGGCATGACCGGCGAGCCGATGGCCGACGACGACGTCACCACACTGACCGAGCTGGTCCTGCCGCACTTCACCGGATCGCCTCCCTGAGCGATGGACGGGGCGACGCCACGGGCGGCCGGAACGGCTGCGCACCGACGAGAGCGGCCATGCCCTCGTCACTTGGAAGCGTCTCGCCGGTTGCCGACAATGGGCGCATGCCTGCTCCACACCGCGGCGGCTCCGGCGATCGGACGATCGAATGACGCGCTCTTCCGCCAGCCCCCAGAACCCGCCGCGGGGAGTGCCTGCGCGGGCGATCGACCAGCGCCAGCTCGACCAGGACATGTTGCGCCTACAGCGCGCGGCCGCGGCCAGCCACCAGCGCGGGCAGTTGGCTGAGGCGCTGCGCGCGGTGATGGCGGCCGCCATGGCGGCCGGAGGGGTGGTCACCACGCTGACGGGGATCGGCCGTACCCCTGTGGCGATCGTCGGATTCCTGTGGTTTCTCATTTCCGTCATCCCGCTGCGGCTGGTGGTGGCCTCGCTTGCCAACCAGGGGGCGTTGCTGCAGGAGATGTTCGACACCGCCCTGTTCCACCTGCCCTGGCGCGGCGCGGTCGCCGGCGAGCCGATCGCGGATCCCGACGTCTCGCGCCTGGCCCGCAAGCTCAAACCGGGCAGCACGAAGGATCGGCGGGTCACCGATGGCTGGTACGACCCCACGGATCGCGTGCACCATCCGTATGACGTGTTGATCGCCCAGGAGCAGAACCTCGCCTGGGACGCGCGGCTGCGCCGCCGCTACGGCCGCCTCGTGCTCGCGGCGGCGATCGTGTGGTGCGTCATCGGCGTCCTGGCCGGGATCGTCGCCGGGGTCACGATGACGGACGTGGTCGTCAGCTATTTCGTCCCCTCCCTGGCCGCTTACCAACTGGTCCTGGAAACCTGGTACAGCCAGGAACGCCTGGCCACCGAGCGCGAGCGGCTGCTCAAGCTCGTCACCGCGGAACTGCGGAAAGCACGTCCCGGGAAGATCGACGAGGCCGAATGGCGGAGGCTGCGTGAACTGGCCCGCGACATCCAGGACGGGATCCTGCGCACCCGGCAGGACATCAGCCGCGTCCCCGAGTGGTTCTACCGGCACTACCGCGGCAACGACGAACGGGACTTCGCGGATACGGCCGAAGGACATCGGCGCCGCCTGGCCGAACCGGCGAGCCCTTAGCGGGGGATCATCGGCGTGACGCTCACCCGGAACGACCGGGCTCGTCCCCGGAAGCGGAGACGCCACCCTGCCGGAGCAGTTCTCTCCATGCGGACAGCGCGGCCGCCTGGTCGCCACGGTCTGCCGCGGCACGCGCCCGGTGCGCCAGCGTGGCGGCGGCCTCGAACGATTCCGCCGCGCTCACCGCGTGGGTCGCGTCGCAGGCTTCGACGGTCCCTTCCCGCTCCGGGGTGGTCAGGTCGATCATCCGCAGCTGACGGCCCTGCGCGGCCGCACGGCCCAACTGGCCGGCGAGCGCGGACAGCAGCGCCGGGATGTCGTCGATCAGGTGGCCCACCGGAAGTCTGGTGTGCCAGCCGAGGTCGGCCTGCTCGACGATCTGGCTGACGCTCTCGGCGTCGAACGCGTGCGATCCTTCCAGCCACCTCAGCGCGAACAGCTCAAGGAAGTAGGACAGGACGGGGATCGACCGCCGGTACTTGATCAGCTTGATGATGCGGATGGCCTCCCTGCAGGTGTAGTCGACGCCGCCGGGACTGGCGTCGAGTGTGCGCTCGTGCAGTGCCGGTGAGGTGCCCAGCCAGCGATCCTCCGTGGCCGGGAACGCCACCTCGACCAGGCCGGAGCTGGGCGCGGTCACCGGAGAGTCCCACAGGAAGTCGGCCTCGCAACCAGGGACCAGTTCCATGGACGGCTCAGCGGTGAGCGAAGGGAAGTGGACCGCGGGGAAGGCGCGTCTCAGCGGGCCGAAGCCGGACATCGGGCCCATGGCCTCCAGGCGGTCGGCGAACAGGTCGTAGGCTTTCCGCGGCCTGATGGGCCCTGGCGGCGGCCGGTCCGCCGCCATGGCCTCCAGGAGCTGTTCGATCGAGTACGGCAGGACCGTGTCGGCCGCGCCGTGACGGATCGGATCAGCGAAGACGGCGAGCATGTCGACGTCGCTGAAGCCCGCGACGCTGGTCGCGCAACTGGCCGAGCCGACAGGCGCCCACCTCGACGTGCCGAGAGCCTTCAGCTGACGCTGAGCCGCCGCGAGCAACCGCTCCCCGCATGGCCCTGGGCGGGGCGGATCGGACACGGCCTCATCGACGTCTCGGAGAAAGGCTCGCACGGCCATGCGGCTCCCGGCAGCACCCATGGCCGGGATTCTGCCAACCGGACGACGCGGCGGCGACCTTTCTGGCGTCGTACAGCTCATGGCGTCACCCGCTTGACCTCACCGGCGCGGTGTGAGCAAATCCCGTTAATGTGACGTTCACCACTGAAAGTGAGGCGGTCGTTGGCGACCTCGACGGAGCCGGCCTCAGGCGGAGCCCACCTCTCAGACACCAAGCGAGCTTTGCTGGAGCAACGCCTGCGCCGCAGGTCGAACGGCAAGCCGACCGCGATCCCACGCCGCCCCGCCGGCGCGGACATCCCCCTGACCCACGCCCAGGAGGGCCTGTGGTTCATGGAGCAGTTCGCCCCCGGCACGGCCGCCTACACCATCCCCCTCGTGGTGCGCCTGCGCGGGGACCTCGACGCCGCACGGCTGCGCCGAGCACTCGAAGCGGTCGTGGACCGGCACGAGATCCTGCGTACCCGATTCTGCGCCGACCCCGACGGCCGCCCTCGCGTCGAGGTGGCCGGCACCGGGCAGGTGGAGCTGCGCCGCGTGAGCGCCCCGGACGAGGCGGCGGCCCGTGAGCTCCTGAGCGCCGAGCTGGCCAGGCCCTTCGATCTCGCCGCAGAACCGCCCGTGCGCGCCCTGCTCGTGCGGCTGGCCGGCGACGACCACGTCCTGCTGGTGGCCCTGCACCACATCGCCGGTGACGGCTGGTCGCTGGAGATCCTGGCGGGGGAGCTCCGTGCTCTGTACGCGGGGGAGGAGCCGCCCGCGCTCGCCCTGCAGTACGGCGACTTCGCCGTGTGGCAGCGCGGCCGCCCGGCGGACGAGGCGGACCTGGCCTACTGGCGCGAGCGGCTGGCCGGAGTGCCGCCCATCGAGCTGCCCCTGGACGGCAGGCGCGGCGCGGTGGCCACCTTCGAGGGCGACTCCCACACCTTCAGGCTCGGCCCCGACGTGCTGGCCGCGGCCAGCAGGCTGGCCCGCGAGCACGACGCGACGCTCTTCATGGTCGTCCTCGCCGTCTACCAGGTGCTGCTCGCCCGCCACAGCGGCCGGTCCGACTTCGCGATCGGCACGCCGGTGGGCGGGCGCCCGCGCAGCGAGCTCGAACCGCTCATCGGCATGTTCGTCAACATGCTGGCCATGCGCGCCGACCTGGAGGGCGACCCCACCTTCGCCGAACTGCTCGCCCGGGTCAGGCGGAGCACGCTGGACGCCTTCGCGCACCAGCGGCTGCCCTTCGAGCAGCTCGTCGGCGAACTCGGCCTGGCCAGGGACGTCTCGCGTACCGCGGTGTTCCAGGTCGCGCTGGCGCTGCGCAGCTACGAGGAGGACACCGCCGCCTGGCCGGGCCTCACGGCGGAGCCGTACCCGCTGACGGCCGGGGCCGCCCCCTTCGAGCTGGAGCTGTTCCTGACCGAACGCGGCGGCGGGCTCGACGGGCTGTTCGTCTACAACCGGAACCTGCTGGCCAAGGCCACGGTCGAGGAGCTCGGCGCCCGGTTCGGGACGCTCCTGCGCGCCGCGCTCGCCGGGCCGGACCGGCGGGTGTCGGACCTGGAACTGCTGACCGGTCCGGAGCGCGAGCGCGTGCTGGCCCTCTCGGCCGGGCCGAGCGTGCCGTACCCGGCGGACCGGACGCTGGGAGAGCTGTTCGAGGAGCAGGCCGCCCGCACGCCCGGCGCCGTCGCCCTGGAGTTCGGCGGGCGGCGGCTCACCTACGCCGAGCTGGAGCGGCGCTCCGGCGAGCTGGCCCGGCGATTACGCGACCTGGGCGCGCGGCCGGGCGTCAGGGTCGCGGTCGCCATGGAGCGCTCCCTCGACCTGGTCGTGAGCCTGCTGGCGGTGGTCCGGTCCGGCGCCGCGTACGTGCCGCTCGACCCCGACTATCCGCGCGAACGCCTGGACTTCATGCTGCGGGACGCGCGAGCCGCGATCCTGCTGCCCGAGGAGACCGTACTCCAGCGCGAGGACGTGCCGGACACGCCGCTGACCCCCGCCTGTCCCGCGTACATGATCTACACCTCCGGCTCGACCGGACGCCCGAAGGGCGTGCCGAACTCCCACGCCGCCATCGTCAACCGCCTGGACTGGATGCAGCGCCGCTTCGGCCTGACCGGCGCCGACGCGGTGATGCAGAAGACGCCCGCCGGGTTCGACGTGTCGGTCTGGGAGTTCTTCTGGCCCATCATCACCGGCGCCCGCCTGGTCGTCGCCGCGCCCGGCGGCCACCGCGACACCGCCTACCTGCGCGACCTGATCGTCTCCTCCGGCGTGACGACCATGCACTTCGTGCCGTCGATGCTCGCCGCCTTCCTGGAAGAAGAGGACGTCGAGCGCTGCGTGTCGCTGAAGAGGGTGGTCTGCAGCGGGGAGGAGCTGCCGGTCGCCGTCGCCGCCCGGTTCTTCGAACGGCTGCCGGAGGTGGAGCTGCACAACCTCTACGGGCCGACCGAGGCCGCCGTCGACGTGACGGCCTGGCGCTGCGTGCCGGGCGCGAGCCGGATCCCGATCGGCCATCCGGTGCAGAACACCCGCGTCCACGTCCTCGACGCGCGGCTGCGGCCGGTGCCGCCCGGCGTGACCGGCGAGCTGTACATCGGCGGCGTCCAGGTCGCCCTGGGCTACCACGACCGGCCCGGCCTGACCGCCGAACGTTTCCTGGCCGACCCGTACGGGCCCGCGGGTTCACGTCTTTACCGCACCGGCGACCTGGCGCGGACGCACCGCGACGGCGCCGTGGAGTTCCTCGGCCGGGCCGACGACCAGATCAAGATCCGCGGCCAGCGGGTCGAGCCGGGCGAGGTCGAGGCCGTGCTCCGCGAGCAACCGGGCGTGCGTGACGCGCTGGTCGTGGCGGACGCGGACGGCCTGGTGGCCTACGTCGTCACCGATGCCGAAGCGGCCGGGTTGCGCGCCCGGCTCAAGGAACTGCTGCCCGACCACATGGTCCCCACCGCCTACGTGCGGCTGGACGCCATGCCCCTCAGCCCCAACGGCAAGGTGGACCGGTCCGCGCTGCCCGCCCCCACCCGGTCGAGCGGCGACGGGGCCCTGCCGGTCACCCCCGCCGAGATCGCCGTCGCCGGCATCTGGAGCGAGCTGCTGGGCGTGCCCGGCATCCGGGCCGACGACGACTTCTTCGACCTCGGCGGGCACTCGCTGGTCGCCATCCAGGTGGTGGCCCGGATCCGCAAGCTGCTGGCCCCGGCAGAAGGCCGCTCGGTGGGCGTCATGGACCTGTTCCAGCACCCCACGGTGCGCGGCCTGGCCCAGCTCATCGAAGGGCCGGCCCCGGCCGAGGACAGGCCGCGCGCGCTGCTGCACCGCCTCACCCGCTCACGCGTCACCCCCGCGCTCACCCTCGTCTGCTTCCCGTACGGCGGCGGCAACGCCCTGGTCTACCAGCCGCTGGCCGACGCCCTGCCCGAGGAGTGCGCGCTGTACTCGATGGCCTTCCCCGGCCACGACCCCGGCCGCCCCGACGAGCCGGTGATGCCGCTGGAGGAGGTCATCGAGCAGGCCGTACGCGAGATCCTCGACGGCATCGACGGCCCCATCGCCCTGTACGGTCACTGCGGCATCGGCGGCGCCGTCACCGCAGAGGTCGCCCGCCGGCTGGAGGCCCGGGGCCGCGAACCGGCCGCGGTCTACATCGGCGCGATCTTCCCGTTCGCCCGTCCGGAAGGGCGGATCGCCGGGCCGCTGGGCAGGCTGCTGCGCACCGACCGCCTGCGGGGCGACCGCTCGTACGAGAACCGCATGAAGGCCATGGGCAACGACATCTCCGGCCTGGACGAGGAGCAGGTCAAGTTCATGGTCCGCAACCAGCGGCGGGACACGCTGATCGCGGAGGAGGCCTTCACCCGCATGCTGGCGGAGCGGGCCGAGCCCTTGCGCGCCCCGGTCATCGCGGTCGTGGGGGAGCAGGATCCGGCCACCGACTACTACCGCGAGCGCTACCGGGAGTGGCACTTCCTGTCCGAGACCACGGCGCTGGTCGTCCTCGACGAGGCCGGCCACTACTACCTGAAGTACCGCGCCGACGACCTGGCCCAGGTCCTCACCAACACGCACATCGCCATGGAGTACGGCTCGGCCGCCGAGCTGAGCCGCCAGGCCCGCGGCCCCGCCGCCGGATGGTGGGTCGAGGAGACGTCGGCCCCGGACGGTCAGGAGGCTCCGCAGGCCAGGAAGCGGGCGCCCGAGCCCGGCATGCGCCGGTTCCTCGCCGTCTCGGCGTTCCAGCTCCTGTCCATGGTCGGCACCGCGGTGACCGACTTCGCCATCCCGATCTGGGTCTACACCACCACCGGCTCCCTGCTGAACTTCGCCCTGCTGGTCGCGCTCGCGATCATGCCGGGCGTGCTGGCCGCCCCGCTGATCGGCGCGCTCGTCGACCGGCACGGCAAGAGAGCCATGATGGCGCTGGGCAACTGCCTGGCAGGCGGCGTGCAGCTGGTGTTCGGCGTGCTGCTGTGGACCGGCGACCTGGCCACCTGGCACATCTATCCGCTGGTCACCCTGCTCTCGATCACGCTGGTCTTCCAGCGGCTCGCCTACACCGCGGCGCTGCCGCAACTGGTGCCGAAGCGGTATCTGGGGCACGCCGCCGGCGTGGTGCAACTGCTCGCCGGCACCTCCCAGTTCGTCGCCCCGCTGCTGGCCGTCGCGCTGCTGGCCGGGATCGGCCTCGGCGGCATCCTGGTGATCGACGTGATCAGCTTCGCCGTGGTGCTGGCCGCGCTGGCGCTCATCCGCTTCCCCGCCACGATGGCGCTGGAGCGGCGCGAGACGCTGGCCGCCGAGCTGGCCGGCGGGTTCCGCATGTCGCTGGGCAACCGCCACCTGCGGGCCGCGCTGCTCTACTTCGCGGTGCTGAACGTCATGCTGGCCGCGGTGCTGATGTCGATCTCGCCGCTGGTGCTGTCGTTCGCCGACCTGGACACCGCCGGCCGCATCTCGTTCGTCGGGGGCCTGGGCGCCACGTTCGGCGGCGTGATCGTCGCGCTGTGGGGCGGGCCGCGCCGCCGCCGGATGCGCGCCGTGCTGCTCGGCACCCTGCTGCTCAGCCTCTTCGCCGTCGTCACCGGGGCGTACGCCTCGCCGCTGACCGTGGGCCTGGGCGCTTTCGGGCTGTGGTGCAGCCTGTCCGTGGTCAACGGCGTCTTCATGACGATCATCCACGTGAAGGTGCCGCAGCGGTTCCACGGCCGGGTGATGGCGTTCAACCAGATGATCTCCTGGTCGACGCTGCCGGTCGGCATGGCCGTGGTCGCCCCGCTCGGGGAACGCCTGCTGGAGCCGCTGCTCCTGCCCGGCGGCGCGCTGGCCGACACCGTCGGCGTGGTGATCGGCGTGGGCCAGGGGCGCGGCATCGCGTTCATGTACGTCCTGCTGGGCCTGGGCATCGCCGTCCTGGCGCTGGTGGCCATGCGGATCCCGGTGCTGGCCGGGTTCGACGAGGCGGTGCCGGAGGCGGACCCGGACGACCTGGTCGGCGCGCGGGCGCTGCGGGACCGGGCGGGCAACGTCGTCAGCCTCGCCTGGAGTGCTCCCGCCTTCGCCAAGGCGCTCACCATGCCGCTCAGCGCGGCCAAGGCGGCTGAGCTGCTCGGGGAGCCGGTCGAGAAGGTGCTGCTGCGCACCGGCGGCGAGATCAGCGCCGTCTACGAGGTCAGGACCCGCGACCGTGAGCTGATCTTCAAGCTCTACCCGGGGTTGTTCACCGAACGCATGCGCAAGGAGCTGCACGTCTACGAACTGCTCGGCCGAACCGGCGCGGCCGCGCCCACCGTGATCCGGGCCGACGACTCCAGGCGCGACCTGCCCCAGGCGTACCTGGTCATGACCAAGGTGGCGGGCCGGCCGCTGTCCCAGGTCTCCGCCGGAATGGACCGGACGACCGTCGAGCGGCTCTACCGCGACATGGGCCGCCTGCTGCGCACCGTGCACGGCGTCACGGTGCCCGCCTTCGGCCCGCTCGACGGCGTACAGGAACCCACCAACGACGCCTACGTAGGCGGCCAGTTCGAGCTCAAGGCCGCCCACTTCGCCGAGTTCGGCGGCGACCCCGGCCTGCACGCGGCGCTGCTCGCCCGCCTGCGCGCCGACCGCCACCTGCTGGCCCGCCGCACCACGCCGGTGCTGCTGCACCACGACTTCCACGAACGCAACGTCATGGTCGCCGAACGCGCCGGCCGGTGGGAGCTGACCGGCCTCATCGACGTCGAGAACGCGCTCGGCGGCGACCCGCTCATGGACCTGGCCCGCACCGACTACTTCGCCGTCCGCGACGACCCGCTCCGCCGCCGCGCCCTCTACGAGGGGTACGGCGACCTGCCCGCCGACTGGGCCGAGCGGCTGGCGTTCTACCGGCTCTACCACGCCCTCGACCAGTGGCACTGGCTGGCCACGATCGGCGAGGTCAGCACGCTGGAGCCGATCACCCGGGAGATACGCGCATGCCTGTGACCGAAGACGCCTTCGCCGCCTCGTACGCGCAGGAACGCGTCTGGTTCCTCACCAGCCTGCTGCCTGACGTGCCGCTCTACAACATCGCCGGCGTCTCCCGGCTGGAACGGCTCGGCGAGGTCGAGCCCGGCCTGGTCGAGCGGGCGCTGCGGATGCTGGCCGAACGGCACGAGCCGCTGCGGACCCGCCTGGAGCCGCGCGGCGAGGAGGTCGTGCAGCTGATCGCCCCCGAGGCGACGGTGCGGCTGGCCTGTACCGACCTGTCCGGCCGCCCCGAGCGGGACCGTCCCGGTGACCTCGCCGCCCTGGCGGCGGCCGACGCCGCCGAGCTGTTCGCCCTCGACGACGCGCCCCTGTGGCGGGCCCGGCTGGTGCGGCTCGGCGGCGGGCAGTGGCGGCTCGTGCTCGTCGCCCACCACGCCGTCTTCGACGCCTGGTCGATGCGGATCTTCACCGAGGACCTCGCCGAGGCGTACCACGCGCTGCGCGAGAACCGGGCGCCCCGGTACGCCGAGCTGGCCGTGCAGTACGCCGACTACGCCGTCTGGCAGCGCGAGCAGGGCTTCGAGGCGTCCCTGGCCTACTGGCGCGAGCGCCTGGCCGGATCGGTGCCGCTGGAACTGCCCACCGACCGGCCGCGGCCGGTCGAGCTCGGCTACGCGGGCGCCAACCACCCGTTCACCGTCCCCGCCGCGCTGACCGAGCGGGTGACCGCCCTGGCCAGAAGCACCGGCAGCACCTCCTTCATGGTGCTGCTCACCGCGTTCGCCGCCCTGCTCGCCCGCTGGAGCGGTCAGACCGACGTGGTGATCGGCTCGCCCGTCGCCGGACGCGACCAGCCCGAGCTCGGCCCGCTCATCGGCATGTTCGTCAACACCCTCCCGCTCCGCACCGACCTGAGCGGCGACCCGTCCTTCGCCGAGGCGCTGGAACGGGTGCGGACCACCGTCGTGGACGCCCTCGACCACCAGGACGTCCCCTTCGCCCGCATCGTCAGCGAACTCAACCCACCCCGCGACCCCTCCCGCACCCCGCTCTACCAGGTCGCCTTCAACCAACTGCCGTACGACGTGCGCGGCCAGATCGGCACCGGCACCACCAAGACCGACCTGACCTTGGAGATCCAGAACGCCGAGGGCGATCTGAGCGGCTGGCTGGAGTACGCCACCGACCTGTACGACCCCGCCACGATCGCGCGGCTGGCCGAGGGGTTCCTCGCCCTGCTCGACGCCGCGACCGGAGACCCCGCCCTCCCGCTGTCGCGGCTGCCGCTGATGCCCGCCTGGAGGCGGGAGGAGACGGTGACCCCCTGGCACGGGCCGCGGCTGCCGTACCCCTCCATGCCGTTGCACGAGCTCGTGGCCGGGCACGCGGCCGCCACGCCGGGCGCGCCCGCCGTCGTCGTCCCGCACGAGGGCCGCACGCTCACCTACGGCGAGCTCGACGAGCGGGCCGCGGCGCTGGCCCGGGTGCTCGTCGCGCGCGGCGTCCGGGTGGAGTCGCCGGTGGCGGTCTGCCTTCCGCCCGGCGGCGACCTGGTGGTCGCGCTGCTCGCGGTGCTCAAGGCGGGCGCCTGCTACGTGCCGCTCGACCCGCGCTACCCCGCCGAGCGGCTGCGCTTCATGCTGGCGGACTCGGGGGCCGCGCTCGTACTGACCACGCCGGAGCTGGCCGGACGGCTGCCCGGCGTGCCCGCGCTCACCGACCTGGCCCAGAGCCCGCCGGACGACCGGCCGCTGCCCCGGGTCTCGCCCGGCCATCTGGCGTACGTCATCTACACCTCCGGCTCCACCGGGGTGCCCAAGGGCGTCATGGTGCCGCATCGGGGCGTGGTCAACCTGGTCACGAGCCTGGCCTTCACCGCGGCCGAACGCATGCTCCTGCTCACCCCCATGTCCTTCGACATCGCCGCGCTCGAACTCTTCGGACCGCTGCTGTCGGGCGGCACCGTGGTGGTGGCGCCGCCCGACAGCAAACTGGGCGCGGTCCTGGCCGAGGCGGACGTGCGCACCGTGCAGGCGCCGCCGTCCGTGCTGGAGGAGCTCGCCGAGGAGCTGCCGGTCGGCCTGCCCCGGGTGCTGAGCGGCGGCGAACCGCTCGGCCCCGCGTTCGCCCGGCGGCTGCGTGAGGTGGCCGGCGAGGTGCACAACATGTACGGCCCGACGGAGACCACCATCTGGTCGCTCACCCACCTGACACGGCCGGGGGAGCAGACCGTCCCCATCGGCCGCCCGGTCGCCAACACCACCGCACACGTGCTGAGCGAGGCCCTGGAGCCGGTGCCGCCCGGCGTGGTGGGAGAGCTCTGGCTCGGCGGCGACGGGCTGGCCCGCGGCTACCACCGGCGGCCGTCCCTGACCGCCGAACGGTTCGTCCCCGACCCCTTCGGCCCGCCCGGTGCCCGCCTCTACCGGACCGGCGACCTGGTGCGGCGCCTGGCCGACGGCGCCGTGGAGTTCGTCGGCCGGGTGGACGACCAGGTGAAGGTGCGCGGCGTGCGCCTGGAGCTCGGCGAGGTCGAGGCCGCCCTGACCGCGCATCCGGGGGTCACCCGCGCCGTCGCCGCCGTCCGCGACGACGCGCCGGGCGGCCGCGCCCTGGTGGCGTACGTGGACGAGCACGCGCCCGTGGCCGAGCTGCGCGCCTACCTGCAGGACCGGCTGCCCTCCACCATGGTCCCCAGCCTCTACCTGGCCGTCGGCTCCTTCCCCAGGCTGCCCAACGGCAAGCTCGACCGCTCCGCCCTGCCCGCCCCCGTCCCCGCGCCCGCCACCGAAGCCCTCCCGCCGCGGACGGCCGCGGAGGAGCTGGTGTACGAGATCTGGAGCGAGGTGCTGCACCTTGACGGGTTCGGCGTGGAGGAGGACTTCTTCGACCTGGGCGGGCACTCCATGCTCGGCACCCGGGTCGTCGCCAGGATCTGCTCGGAGGTGGAGATCGAGCTGCCGCTCAACATCCTCTTCCTGACCCGTACCGTCCGTAGGCTGGCGGCGGCGGTGGAGGAGCGGCTGGCGGCCGAGATCGACGCGCTGTCGGACGAGGAGGCCGCGGCCCTGATGGAGACCTGACGCCGGGGCCGTTCAGCCGTCCTCGGGCTCGCCTGTCTGCCGCCGCCACTTGGCCATCGACCGCTCGATCTCCTCGCGCATGAACGCGAAGAACCGGCGGGTCTCGTCCAGCCGCTGCCCGGCCGTGGAGTCGAGGCCCAGCAGCGTGGCGCCCTGCTCGGCGCCGGTCTGCACCTGGACCAGCACCGGGACGGACTGGCTGATGAAGTGGCTCCAGGTGTGCTCGTGGACGCGGCAGAAGTCGTGCCGGCTGCCGGGCTCGCGCCCACGCTCGACCAGCCGCACCCGCACCAGGTACTTGACCGCCCCGGAGATCGCCGAGGCGCCGACGCCCAGCTGCCCGGCCAGCTCGGCCGCCGACAGCTTGCCGGAGTCGGTGACCAGCAGCGCGGCGTACACGCGTGCGGCCATCCGCGGCATGCCGGACTCGACCAGGATCTGCGCGAACCGTTCCCGGAAGTCCGCGATGGCGCCCTCGCCTGCTCGCGTCACCGCAGCAGCTCCTTCCTCCGTCGTGACGTTACCGTCGTCGTGTCGTCATATTTTAGTACATTTCAGAAACTTCACGAATTTTGTGGAACAAGAGTAGCGTTGTCGTCGTGACGGACACCGGACTCCTCGGAGTGCAGAAGACCCTCACTCCTGTTCTCAAGGCCAAGGCACTGGACAACCTGCTGCCGGCCCCGATCCTCGGCGACGCCTACGCCGAGCGGGTGATGCGCCGCCTCGACCCCGGCTATGACCGGCGCGGATTCGGCAGGAGCCAGATGGGCCTGGCCGCCGTGGTCCGCTCCCTCGCCCACGACGACTGGGCCCGGAGCTTCCTCTCCGATCATCCCGACACGGTGGTCCTGCACCTGGGCTGCGGCCTCGACGCCCGGGTCCACCGGATCGACCCGCCCGCCACCGTCGACTGGTACGACGTGGACTACCCCGCCGTCATCGAGCTGCGGCGGCGATTCCTGCCGCCGCGCGACCACTGCACGCTCGTCGGCGCCGACGTCACCGACCTGACCTGGCTGGACCGCGTCCCTCGCGGCAGGCCGGTGCTGATGATCGCCGAGGGGCTGGTGCCGTACCTGACCGAGAAGGACGTCCACCGGCTGCTGACGGGCGTCGTCGACGCCTTCCCCACAGGGCAGATCCAGATCGACACGGTGCCGGTCTGGGCCTGGCGCACCTCGAAGTGGGACCCGACGCTGCGCAAGTACGACGCTCGGTTCCACTGCGGCTTCGACGTCCCCGCCGCGCTGGCCGCGTGGCACCCACGACTGGAGTACGTCGACGAGGCGCCGATGTACGACGCGCCGATCCTGAGGGCCAAGGCCCCCGCGCGCATCCGCTGTCTGTACCGCGTGATGAACCTGGTGCCGGGCATGAAACGGTCCACCCGCATCGTCCGCTTCCGCTTCCGGGAGACGCCGGCCCGACCCCGGCCGCGAACACCGGCGGAGCGCCATGGTCAGGGCGGTGACGTTACAGTGGGTGGAGGTGTCGAATCGGCGTGGGGGGACGCATGAAGCGACGCGCTGTGAGGACCGCTGCCGCCGCCGGGGCACTCCTGGCCGCCGTCACCACGGGTTTCGGGACCGCCGCTGCGGCCGTACCGACAGCGCCCCCGAGTCCTTCTCCTGCGGATCCGCGGCCGACGTGCCCGGGTCTGGGGCCGATGTACCCCATCACCAGCGAATACGACTACCTGGCGCAGATGGTGCCCCACCACGAGGAGGCCGTCACCGCTGCGCGGCAACTGCAGCGGTCCGAGCGGCCCGACATGCGGCGGCTCGGGCAGTCGATCGTCACGACGCAGACTGCCGAGATCGGCAGGATGAGAGGGTGGCTGGAGCAGTGGTACCCGCGGAGTCCGGCGCCGAGCCCCAGCGTGACCACGATGCCCGACCTGTCGGGGCTTTCGGGAGATCAGCTCGACAGGACGTTCCTGCAGTACATGATCCCGCACCACATGATGGCGATCATGATGTCGCAGCAGGTGCTCATGCACGGTGAGGCTGAGCATGCCGAGGTCGCCGGCTTCGCCCGAACGGTACGCGACGACCAGTGGGCCGAGGTGCGCCTGATGCGGCGATACCTGGTCCAGTGGTTCGGACAGCAGGGCACGCCCTGCTTCCCGGAAGCGCCCGGCATGCCCGGCATGCCGCCAGGGCGGCATCCGGGAGCACCCGGCCAGCCGACGGCCGAGCCCTCATAGCTGCCCCGGATGAAGAGCATCGGCGCGATCGAGCTGTACAGCCCCGAGGCCGCCCAGACCGCTTGGCGGGCAAGATTCTCGAAGCGCCCGATCACTGGGGGAGGGGTGCTGTTCCGTTCGTGCGCTATTCCTCGGTTCGGAGGGTCGCTCGCGGTGGCTCCGTGAGCAGCGCGGCCGTCCAGAGAAATACCTTGGGATCGCCGAGGCCTGAGTCGGTGAGCCATTGAGCGGCCCGACGCGCGTCTTGCTCGTCCTGGATCAGCCCATTGAGGTCCGGCTGGATGCCGGTGGCTTGGTGAACGTCGGTGACGAGGTCCCCCATGCAGGTCCAGGTATGCCAGTTTCCGATGTCGAAGCCGACCAGTTCGAAACCCAGCCGCCGCTCGCCGGGGCCAGGGAACTGCTCATGCCGGATCAGTCGCTCCTGGAGGCTGCCGTCGCAGCCATCGTCGGCCATATCAGCCTGCAGCCCCCGAACATCGGCGGCAGCGAATCCGACTCCGAGCACGTGCAACCCCGAGTCTCCGGCCTGATTCCGAGCGATCTCAGCCTCCTGGGGACTGGCGAACCAGTGATCCCAACCACTGGAATCCACTGGCACCAAGTCCACCACGCAGTCGCTCAGCGACAGCAGACTAGGGCCAGGCAGGCCGGCCTCCTGCCAATCTTGCCGATCAGTGCGTGTAGCCACCCGATAGCCGGCAAGGACGTAATCCAGTTCCATGGCACTTCCCTCTCACTTGTCGCTGCATCACTCGAGGTGCGGCACACCAGTCGGCGTGTACGGCAGGCTGCAGTGCTGAGGCGCCCGACAAGCGATCTGATTGATCGGCCCACGCTCAGGCCGCCAGGGTCGGGGGCCATGGCAGGCGCGGCCCTGGTTCAGGGAGCCGCGGCTTCTTCCTGGCGGGCCAGCACCCCGGAGATGGTCACCTTCACCGTGCGGCGCATCACGTCGGTGAAGTCGAGGCGCATGGCGGCCAGCTCCGGGTCGGAGGCGTAGGCGGCCAGCATGGCCTCCGAGGGCCGGTCGCAGGGCCAGGCCGCGGTGGCCATCAGCAGGGTGACCTCCACCACCCGGGCCGCGCCCTGGTCGCCGAGTTCGGGCACATGCCGCAGCACCAGCCGGACCAGGGTCTGCATGGAGTGCTTGGCGGCGTGCTTGTGCCGGACGGCGACCTCGGTGGAGATGTTGTGCTCCAGCACGGCGGTCTGGGCGCTGAGCAGGTCGCACAGTACCGGCCGCCGCGTCAGTGAGGTGGCCAGGATCTCCGCCAGCCGGTCGCCGCGCTGCCGGAGTGTGCCCTCACCGGGCCGGTGGGAGTGTTCCAGGCCGGCGAGCCAGTCCTGGATCTCGGTGTCCAGCAGGTCGAGCAGGACGGCCTCGCGGGAGTCGAAATAGCGCAGCACGTTGGACTTGGCCAGGCCGATGCGGCGACTCAGCTCGTTGAGGCTGAGCTTGGCGACCGGCATCTCGGTGAGCATCGCGGCCGCGGTCCGCAAGATCTGGCGTCGTCGTTCGGTCCGCTGCTCCTCGGTGCGGGCGCGCTTGAAGTCCATGTTCCCATAATACGTACCGTCGGTCTCTTATTAAGAGCCCCTCGGTCTTTTACGGTTGGAGGGGTTGCAGACCAGCAGTCTTTTAGGGAGATCCGTCATGTACCAAGTACCCGACCAGAGCGGCAAGCTCGCCGTGGTGACCGGCGCGAACAGCGGCACCGGCCAGGCTGCCGCGACCAAGCTCGCCGCCTCCGGCGCACGGGGGTGATCCTGGCGGTGCGCACCGTCGCCAAGAGCGAGCAGGCGCGGGCGGAGATCCTCAGGGCCCATCCGGCGCCGCTGGTGGAGGTACGGCGGATCGACCTGGCCGACCTGGCCTCGGTCCAGGAGTTCGCCGACGCACTCATCGCCGGCGGGCGGCCGCTCGACATGCTGCTCAACAACGCCGGGGTGATGTTCCCGCCGGTGCGGCACGAGACCGTCGACGGGTTCGAGCTGCAGCTGGGCGGCAACTTCCTCGGCCCGTTCGCGCTGACCGTGCGGCTGCTGCCGCTGCCGCTGCAGGCGCCCGCCGCGCGTGTGGTGACCATGAGCAGCGGCATGGCCGCCCGCGGCACGATCGACTTCGACGACCTGAACTGGCAGCGCGGTTATGACCCGACCGGTGCGTACGGCCGGTCGAAGCTGGCGGACCTGCTGCTGAGCCGGTCGACGAAGAGGCCCCGGCGAGCGAGGTGATCGTCTCGGCGTCGGCGAGTTGCCGACCCGGCAACGAATCTTGGGCCGCCGGAAGCCGCCGACCTATGGTCGACGCGATCACGAGGTCGCAGGTCGGGGAGGGCGCGATGACGGTCCAGCACAGGATCCTGGAAGCGGGCGCGGTACGCATCCACACGGTGGAGCAGGGCAGCGGGCCGCTGGTGCTGCTGGTGCACGGGTTCCCCGAGTCCTGGTATTCGTGGCGGCGGCAGATGCCCGTCCTGGCACAGGCGGGCTACCGGGCCGTCGCACTTGACGTGCGGGGATACGGACGCTCGTCCAAGCCGCGGGACCCGGCCGCCTACCGGATGCTCGACCTGGTCCAGGACAACGTCGCCGTCGTGCGGGCGCTCGGGGAGACCTCGGCGGCGATCGTCGGCCACGACTGGGGGGCGACGATCGCCGCGCACTCCGCGCTGGTCGCGCCCGAGGTGTTCCACGCGGTCGGCATCTTGAGCGTGCCCTACACGCCGCCGGGCGGACCCCGGCCGAGCGAGGTGTTCGCGCAGATGGGCGGGGAGGAGGAGTTCTACGTGTCCTACTTCCAGGAGCCCGGACGGGCCGAATCCGAGATCGAGCCCGACGTGCGCGGCTGGCTCGCCGGCTTCTACCGCGCTCTGTCCGGCGACACCATGGCCGGACCCGACCCGCACTTCGTCACCCGCGACGGCGGCACCCTGCGCGAGCGGTTCCCCGCCGGGGCCCTGCCGTCCTGGCTGACGGAGGAGGAGCTCGGCTTCTACGCCGCGGAGTTCGAGCGGACCGGCCTGACCGGAGCGCTCAACCGCTACCGCAACATGGACCGCGACTGGGAAGACCTGGCCTCCTACGCCGGGGCCCCGATCAAGCAGCCGTCCCTGTTCATCGGCGGCAGGCGCGACGCCTCCACCATGTGGCTGTCCGACGCCGTCGACGCCTACCCCCACACCCTCCCCGGCCTGACCGGCAGCCACCTTCTGGACTGCGGTCACTGGATCCAGCAGGAACGCCCCGACGACGTCAACCGACTCCTCCTGGAATTCCTCGGCAGCCTCTGACACCGTGCCCATTCGGCCTGGTGCCGGCCACGTCCGCCGCGCCGCACCCACCAACGGGGCCGCTGCGCTGTCGTCACCGAATGCGCGAGGCGGTCGCCGCTACCCTGCAAGAGATCACCATGCGCCGCCGGCCACCCGCGAAAGGACGAGGAGACGCACCCGACCATGACCCCTTCCTGGACCACCCGTCCCGAGAGCGCCGGCGACGTCGCCGCCATCCGCGACGTCAACCTTGCCGCCTTCCCCACTCCGCACGAGGCCGACCTCGTCGAGGCGCTGCGGGCCGATGCGCAGGCGTGGCTGCCCGGCCTGTCCTGGCTGGCCGAGGCGCCCGGCGGCGATCTCATCGGATACGCCCTGCTCACCCGCTGTCACGTCGGCGACTCACCCGCACTCGCCCTGGGCCCGTGCGCCGTCAAGCCCGGACACCAGCGGCGGGGCGCCGGTTCCGCCGCGATCCGCGCCGCCCTGCGCGCCGCCCGCGAGCAGGGCGAGAACCTGGTGGTCGTGCTCGGTCACGCCGAGTACTACCCGCGCTTCGGCTTCACCCCGGCCTCCGGGTACGGCATCCGCCCGCCCTTCGACGTCGAGGACAAGTACATGATGGCGCTCGCCCTCGCCCCTGAACGACCGGTCCCCAGCGGCGTCATCCGCTACCCGGCGGCGTTCGGCGTCTGACCTGCTTCGGCCCCGCCGGCAGCGGGCGGGCGCGGATCACCAGATCCGTGCCTTACTTGGGCGTGACCCGGCCGTCGCGGTCCCCCTCGGCAACCTCGCGGCCGTGGGGCGCGGACGACCAGGTGATCAGGCCGGCCGTCCGCGCGGATCCCTGCGGCGGGTCTCTTCGACGAGTTCCGAGGGGACGGAAGCCCCAGGGCCGCGTGGACGAGGGATGAGCGCGGTTCTCAGGGGAGCGGCCAGTTGCGCAGGGCGGCGTCGGCCATCTCCTGGAGTTCGTCGCGGCCGACGCCGCTCGCGGCCTGCACCGTGATGCCGAAGGCCAAGGTGGTGACATAGCGGGCCAGTAGCCCCGGATCGGCGTCCGGAGGCAGGTCGCCGTCGTCGACGGCTCGCTGGAATCGCTCTCGTACGCGGGAGCAGCCGTCGTTGCGCCAGGCGGCGAGAAGGTCGCGGACGCCACGCCCGGAGTCGCTGGCGGCCAGGGCGCCCTGGACGCCCAGGCACCCGTGGGGGTGGGCCGGGCGGGTGGTGGTCCGTACGGTGCCGGCCAGGATCGCGGTGGCGACGCCGAGGGCGGTCGGCTCCTCCAGGGCCCGGGCCAGGTATGCGCTGGGGCCTTCGGTGTAGCGCTCCAGGGCCTTGCGGAACAGCTCCTCCTTGTTGCCGAACGCCGCGTACATGCTGGTGGTGGAGATGCCCATCGCATCGGTCAGGCCGGCCAGGCTGGCTCCCTCGTAGCCGTGCTCCCAGAAGACCAGCATGGCGCGCTCGAGAGCTTCGTCGGGGTCGAATCCTCGCGGCCGGCCGATGGGGCCGCTCTGTTTGGTCCGCACGTCCGCAGCCTACCTCTTCCGCATCGATCGATACAGAAATCTGAGGAGGTTGTCCCCATGGGGCTACTCGAAGGCAAGACCGCTCTCGTCACCGGCGGCAGCACCGGAATCGGCCTGGCCAGTGCCGTACGACTGGCGGCCGAGGGCGCGCACGTGTTCATCACCGGCCGGCGCAGGACCGAACTCGACGCGGCCGTCGGAGCGATCGGTTCAGCGGCCACCGCGGTGATCGGCGACATCTCGAACCTGGCCGACCTGGACAGGCTCTACGAGACGATCCGCAGCAGGGGACAGGGTCTGGACGTACTGTTCGCGAACGCCTCGGTCGCCGAGTTCGTGCCGCTTGAGCAGATCTCCGAGGAGCACTTCGACACCCTCTTCGGCATCAACGTCCGGGGCACGCTGTTCACCGTGCAGAAGGCGCTGCCCCTGCTCAACGACGGTGCCTCGGTGATCCTGAACGGCTCCACCAACGCGGACGCCGGCGATGGGGCGTTCGGCGTGTACGCGGCGACGAAGGCCGCCACCCGATCGTTCGCGCGGACCTGGGCCAACGAACTCAAGGGACGCGGCATCCGGGTCAACACCATCACGCCCGGCCCGACCGACACCCCCGGTCTGTCAGGGCTCGCTCCCGACCAGGAGCAGGCCGCCGGCTTCAGGCGGCAACTGGCCGCGCACGTGCCGCTGGGCCGGCTCGGACGCCCGGAGGAGATCGCCGCCGCCGTGGCCTTCCTCGCCTCCGGGCAGAGCAGCTTCATCACCGGTTCGAGCCTGTACGTCGACGGCGGCCTGAACCAGATCTGAGTGCGAAACCCCCGGCAGTCTTACTAGAGGTTGAGGTCAAAGACCATGACAGTAATCGGCATCATCGGCGCGGGCGAGGTCGGCAGCCAGATCGCGCGTGCGGCGATCGCGAACGGCTACGACGTCGTCATCGCCAACTCACGAGGACCCGAGACCTTGCGGGACCTCATCGACGAGCTCGGCCCGTCGGCGCGTGCCGCGACCGCCGCCGGTGCCGCCGCCGCCGGTGACTTCGCGGTCGTGGCGGTCCCTCTCAAGGTGGTCAACGACATGCGCGAGGAGGAACTGGCAGGCAAGATCGTGCTCGACACGAACAACTACATGGTCTGGCGCGACGGCCATATCCCGGTGGTCGACTCGGGTGAGAAGACCGTTCACGAGCTGCGCCAGGAGCACCTTCCGCGATCCAAGGTCGTCAAGGCCTTCACCCACATCCAGGCCCCCCGCATCACCACCGCGGGCACGGCGGCGGGCACTCCCGGCCGTCTGGCGCTGTCGGCCTCGAGCGACTTTCCCGAAGCCGTGGAACTCGTGACGCGACTGTACGACCAGTTCGGGTTCGACACCGTGGACAACAGCCCGCTCAGCGAGTCGTGGCGCAGTGGTCCCGGTCAACCCGCGTGGGCCGCGCACGAGCACCAGACCCGTGCCCAACTGATCGCCAACCTCGCCGGGGCGCGACGGATCGTCTTGAGGTGATTCTGCCCCTGGCGGCGACGCCGCGGCGTGCGAACCCGGGCAGGGTGCACGACCGGCCACTGATGGTGGCGCCTACGGCCGGCAGGGTCCGGCGAACAGGTGCGCGACGAGCTCACCGCGGCTGGAGACCCCGCCTTGCCGAAGACGGCCTTGAGGTGACCGCGAACGGTGTGGGGAGAGATGAACAGGGCCGTGGCGATCTCGGCGGTGGACAGGCCCCGTGCCACGAACTGGGCGACCTCGAACTCCCGGGGCGTCAGCCCGTACGCCTGGGCGACGATGACCGCCAGGTCGCCGGTCTGGCTTCGCCCATGGTGCCGGTGAACGCCGCCGCGCTGCTGCGGCTGTTCGAGGCCGGGCAGCTCACCATGGTGGCAGGCGTACGCAAGATCGAGGCGGCGGAGGGCGGGTTCCGGGTCCGGGGCGACGGCGGCGACCTGAACGCCGACGTCGTCGTCAACGCCGTGAACCCGCCGCCCCAGGCGGTGCCCCGCGCCGCCGAGCCGCTGGTCACGTCCCTGCTCACCGACGGGCTGGCCGTGCTGCACCCGTCGGGCGGGCTGGTCCCCGCCGATCCGCGCCTGCATGTGGTGGGCGACCTGGCCGGCGGCGGTTCGTTCATCACCTCGGGTATCCCCGGGGTCGCCGCGGCGGCCGCCCGTTCCACCCGCGGACTGCTGGCCACGCTTACGGGCTGATCAGTCGCGGGGGGCCGCGCCCGAGATGGTGACCTCGTTCAGCACCGTGCAACCTGGACCATGTGCGTGCTATGTTGAATAAACATTTACTCAACGAGGTGGGTATGTCCAGGACGCGAAGTGCGCAGGCGGCATGGCGCCGGGAGCAACTACTGGACGCGGCCTTGCGCGTGTTCGCCGACAAGGGCGTGGACGGGGCCACGGTCAAGGACGTGGCTCAGGCCGCCGAGGTGACCCCCGGCCTGCTGTATCGCTACTTCGAAAGCAAGGAGGCGATGGTGGAGACGCTCCTGTCGGAGCGGGGCTTCCTTCCCCGCCTGCGGGAGCTACGGACACAGCACCACGACACCCGGCCGGCTGCCGTGGTGCTGACCGAGTTGCTGGAGGCGTTCGACCGGCTGTTGGCCGACAACGCCGAACTGATGGCCGTGTTCTTCAGCGCCGCCCAGGCCCGCGTGCCGCTGGCGACCCTGGCGGGTGAGGGCCGGCGACTCATCGGCGACTTCCTGCTCGAACGCATCGATGCCGGCGAGCTGCGCCCGCACGACACGGTCACGGCCGCGAGGACCCTGTTCGCCACTGTCGCCGTCAACCGGCGGCTGGGCACCCCGATTGACATCGCAGCCCTGGTCGGGCTGCTGTTTCCGGAAGAAGGATGAGATGCGCGCACAGTGCTGTGTCGTCGGGGGCGGCCCCGCGGGCATGATGGCCGGGCTGCTCCTGGCCCGTCAGGGCGTGGAGGTGATCGTGCTGGAGAAACACGCGGACTTCCTGCGCGACTTCCGCGGCGACACCGTCCACCCCTCCACCCTGCAACTGATCGCCGAACTGGGCTGGATCGAAGAGTTCCTGGATCTTCCGCACACCAAGATGCCGCAGGTGACGGTCAACATGGGCGGCCGGGACGTCACCTTCGCCGACTTCAGCCGGTTGAACGTGCGTTGCCCCTACATCGCGTTCATGCCGCAATGGGACGTGCTGGACTTCCTGGCCGGCAAGGCCGCGGCCTACCCCTCCTTCCGCCTCCTGCGTCGCGCCCAGGTCACGCAACTGCTCACCGATCAGGGACGGGTGACCGGCGTCCTGGCCGACACCGCCGACGGCCCCGTGGAGGTGCGGGCCGACCTGGTGATCGGCGCCGACGGCCGCCACTCCACCGTACGGGCCCGCGCCGGCCTCGCCCCGGTGAGCACCTCGCCCCCCATGGACGTGCTGTGGTTCCGCCTGCCCCGCCGCCCGCAGGACCAGGTGCCCTTCTTCCAGGGCGGCAAGGGGGCACTGATCTCCATCGACCGCGGGGACTTCTGGCAGATCGCCTACACCATCCCGGCGGCCGCTTTCGAGGAGCTCAAGACCGCCGGGCTGCCGGCGTTCCGGGACCGGGTGGCGCACCTGGCGCCCGCGCTGCGCGACCGCGTGGAGGAGATCCACGACTGGGAGGCGGTGCACCATCTGAGCGTCCGGGTGGACCGGCTGCCACGCTGGCACCGGTCAGGACTGCTGTGCATCGGTGACGCCGCCCACGCCATGTCGCCCGCGGGCGGCGTGGGCATCAACCTGGCCGTGCAGGACGCAGTGGCCACCGCCAACCTGGTGGGCCCGCTTCTCGCCAGAGGCGGCACACCACAAGACGCCGACCTGGACCGGGTGCAGTCACGCAGAGACCGCGCCGCGAGGATCACCCAGGCCTTCCAGCTCCGCATCCTGCGCGACCTCTATCCCAAGGACCTGGGCGACGACACGACCCGGCACGTGCCCCCGATCTTCACAGCGTTCCGTACGCTGCCGCCGCTGCGCCACCTCCTGGGTCGTTTCATCGGCATGGGCGTCCGTCCAGAGCACATCGCCGCATGACCGACCATCCCCTTCCGGCGCCGTGCGGGACACCACCGCCCGGCAGGGGTGGAAGTCCCACTGGCCGAGCTCGGCAGCCGTCGTCGCGCACGCCTCCAGGTCGCAGTTGTCGAGCATCCACAGACCCATCGCGACGAGGCTCACGGCGTGGACCGGCATCAGCACGCCTTCGTACCCCGATGGCAGAACGTCCTGCGGGGTGTCGGCGCCGATCAGCGCGACCTCCCGTTCGTGCAGCCACGGCAGGCAGGAGGCGTGCCACCCGGCCTGGGTGAAACCGCTGACCGCACCGGTCTCGTGGCGGACGCGGCCGTAGCCGGTCCGCAGGAGCACCGCATCGCCGGATCGCACCCGCACACCCTGGCGACGCTCGGCCTCCTCCAGATCGTCGGGGAACACCCCCTGCCCCGGTTCCAGCCACGGCACATCCCGCGCGCTCGCGACGTCCAGCAGGACACCGCGCGTGACGATCCCGTTCGCCGCCGCCGTGACGGCCGCCCACGCCGAGCCCGTCGCGGCGTCGGCGCACGGGCAGGTCGTCGTCGACCGCTCCATGTCCTCCGGTACGGCGACCTCCCATGCGCATGACACGCTCCTGCCGTGGCGCACGGCCCGCGCCGCCGCCAGCCGGACGTCGTCGGTGATGTGGTTCAGCGTGCCGAGCTCGTCGTCGCCCCACCGTCCCCAGTTCGACAGCGTGTCGAAGTATCCGAGCACGTCGTCCTGCGTGGGCACCGGTCGCCCTGCCGTCATCCCGGCATCGACTCCTCCGGTCACGCGGTCGAGGCACCGAAGGCAAGGTATCGCGCCCTCTCCTTCGACATGCCAAGGTCCGCTTAGCCGGCGTGCTACCTGGGTCGGCCGCAGTGCTCCGGCCTTCAGGCCGGGGTGGAGAGCCGCTCCGCCCCACGCCTCAGTACCGTGACTTCGCATGACCGAGATCGAGATCACCGCAGACCTGGTACGCGACCTGCTGCAGGAGCAACATCCGGACCTTGCGGGGCTGGCGGTCCGCGAGGTGGCGGGCGGCTGGGGCAACCAGATGTGGCGCCTCGGGGACGAGCTGGCCGTGCGCATGCAGCGCATGGACCCCACCCCGGAGCTCCAGCTCAAGGAGCGGCGGTGGCTCCCTGTGCTGGCTCCGCGCCTGCCGCTTCCGGTGCCGACCCCGGTGCGGTCCGGCGAACCGTCCGAGCGCTTCCCCAAGCACTGGACCGTGATGACGTGGGTTCCCGGCGAGCCGCTGGACCACGGCTCGATCAGCCGCGGCGCCCACGCGGCCGACACGCTGGCGGGCTTCCTCAGGGCGCTGCATGTGGAGGCGCCCGCCGAGGCCCCGGCCAGTTCGGACCTCGGCGCTCACCCCAAGGGGTGCACGGGCGGCTTCGAGCAGTTCTTGCAGGCCGTCGACGCCGTCGGCGATGTCCGCGCCGTCCGGGCCGTCTGGGACGACGCCGTCGCGGCTCCCGAGTGGGAGGGCCCGCCGGTGTGGGTGCACGGCGACCTCCATCCCGCGAATGTCGTCGTCACGGACGGGACGATCTCGGGCGTCATCGATTTCGGTGCCTTGTTCGCCGGCGATCCCGCGTGGGACCTCGCCGCCGCGTGGGTGCTGCTCCCCACGGGCACCGCCGCACGGTTCTTCGACACGTACGGGCATGCGGACGAGGCGACGATCCGGCGCGCCCGCGGGCTGGCCGCCATGAAGAGCCTCTTCCTGATGCTCATGGGCCAGAACGGAGACCGGGGCCTTCCCGGCGGCAAGCCGAACTGGGGACCGGCGGGCCGGGCCGCACTTGATCGCGTTCTGAAGGGCTCTTAATCGTCCCGGTTCTCAATTCTGATCACCAAGGGAACCGGCGGCGATGCCGTCGACGGTCAGGTCCGTCAGCGCCGCGATGGCCGCGGCGGCGGTGGCACGCCCCCGGTTCAGCTCCGCGGCGATCGCCTCGGCCGCGCCCAGCACGCCGTCGCGGAGGTGGAGGTCACCGGCGTCGACGGCGCCGTGCTGCCCGGCCGGATCGTCCCCATCCTCGACGTGCCGAGCCTGGCCCTCGCGACGGGCGCGCCCAACGTCCGCTTCGCGTTCGCGATCAGCGAATCGGCGGGCAGGCGGCGCGGCGGGCCCCCGTCCGCGGAGGTCAGGATCGACCTCGAAGGCGTGGACCGCGCGGGCGCGCCGCTCAGGACGAGCCGCTACCTCTTCCACCCGGAGGGGCAGCGCCCGCTGACGGCGCTCGGTGTCGCCCTCGGCGTCGAGCGACTGCTCGGCCTGCGTGGCGCCCCCGTGCCGCCCGGCCTCCACACCCCCGAGGCGCTGATCGGCCCCGGCTACGCGTCACGCCCGATCCTATTATCTTGAACGATCGTACTAATTGTACTAACGTTCAAACATGATGAGAGCGAAAGGGACGTGATGACGCGCCAACAGTTCACGCGGGCAGGGGCGCGCCAGTGGGCGGGCCTGGGCCTGCTGGCCATGCCGACGGTGCTGCTGGGACTGGACGTGACCGTCCTGTACCTGGTGGCGCCGAGCATGGCGGCCGACCTGTCCCCGTCGGCCACCCAGCTGCTGTGGATCATGGACGCGTACGGGTTCCTCGTCGCCGGGTTCCTCGTGACCATGGGCACGCTGGGCGACCGGATCGGGCGGCGCAGGTTGCTGGAGATCGGGATGATCGCCTTCGCGGCGGCCTCGGTGTTCGCCGCGTTCGCCCCCACGGCCGAGCTGTTGATCCTCGCGCGAGCCCTGCTGGGAGTGGCCGGGGCGACGCTCATGCCCTCCACGCTGTCGCTGATCTCGAACATGTTCCCCGACGCGCGTCAGCGCGCGGTCGCCATCGGGGTCTGGGCCACGATGTTCGCGCTCGGGATGGCCGCCGGGCCGATCGTGGGCGGAGCCATGGTGGACTCCTTCTGGTGGGGAGCGCCGTTCCTGACGGCGGTGCCCATCGCCCTCGCCGTCCTGGCCGGGGCACGCGCACTGCTTCCGGAGTACGCGGCCCCGTCCACCGGCCGGCTGGACCTGATCAGCGTGGGCCTGTCCCTGGCGGCGATCCTCCCGGTCGTCTACGCCGTCAAGCGCATCGCCTCCGACGGCCCCGGCGGCGCAACCCTCGTCTACGCCCTGGCGGGCGTTCTGGCCGGGATCGTGTTCGTACGCCGCCAACGCCGCCTCCCCGACCCGCTGCTGGACGTGACGCTGTTCGGCGACCGGGCCTTCACCGTGGCCTTGAGCGTGCTGCTCATCGGCCTGGTCGGAGTCGGGGGTTCGATGTACCTGGTCACGCAGTACCTCCAGCTCGTCCAAGGGCTCACGCCCTTCGACGCGGGGCTCTGGATGGGACCACCGGCGCTGGCGATGTTCGCCGCCGCCATCGGCGCTCCTCTGGTCGCCCGGCGTTTCCGCCCCGGCTCGGTCATGGGCGCCGCACTCGGGGCGTCCCTCGCCGGCTACGCGCTGCTCGCCACTGCGGGACTCGACGACGAGGTCCCCGTGGCTGTCGGCTTCACGTTCGTCTATCTCGGGCTGGGCGCCCTCGCCGCCCTGGGCACCGACATGGTGGTGGGCGCGGTGCCGGCAGCGCGATCCGGGTCGGCGGCGTCGATCTCCGAGACGGTCCAGGAACTCGGCATCGCCGTCGGCGTCGCCCTGCTCGGCAGTCTCACCACCGCCGTCTACCGCACTCGGGTGACGGTGCCCGGAGATCTGACGTCCGAGACCTCCGGCGCCCTCACCGACAGCCTGAACGCGACCCTGGCGATCAGCGACAGCCTTCCGCCCGGGACCGTCGAGGCGGCCCAGCAGGCCTTCACCAGCGGACTCAACGTCGCTTCCCTGGTCGCGGGGATCGCCATCGCCGTTGCCGCGGTGCTGTGCCTGGGGATGCTGCGTCACGTGCCCACACTCGGGGAGGCGCGGAGCCGCGACACCGACGTTTGAACGATGGTCCGACTATCCTTTCGGGTCGGACCGAGGAGCGGCATGGGCGACACCACCGACGACAGCGAGCACATCGACGGCCGCCGCGCGCGTGGCGAGAGACGACGCGCGGAGATCATCGAGGCCACCCTCGCCGTGGTCACGCGCGACGGCGCGGCAGGCGTCACCCATCGCACGGTCGCCAAGCAGGCCGGCACCACGACGTCCCTGAGCACCTACTACTTCGCGACCCTCGACGACCTGCTCGTCGCCGCCCTCACGAGTGTCGCCGACGCCTACACCGCCCGCATCCGCGACATCATCGACAGCCCCGGCGACAAGCTCACCGGCCTGGCCCACCTCATCGCCGAGTCCGGCGGTCCCGGACGTGAACGCGCCCTGGCCGAACGCGAGCTGGCGACCCTGGCCGCCCGCCGCCCCGCACTACGACCCGTGGCACGACGCTGGCGGGAGAACATCGCCGAACTCGCCACCACGCTGACCGACGACCCTGCGGCGATCGCCGCCCTCGTCGCGGCCTCCGACGGACTGTGCACCGCGATCCTCCTCGACAACGCCCCCGCCGACCCTGATCACATCCAGGCCGTCCTGCGACGAGCCGTCCGGTGACGGTACGGCCGCGGGATCAGCGGGACTCCGCGAGCAGGTGCACGACACCGGCCGGGTTCTTGATCCAGTGGGTCCTGGAGTCGAGGCCCTCCAGGGGCTCGACCTCGTCACACGGGTGGATGCCACTGCCGGCCAGTCTGGCCGCTGCCGCGTCCAGGTCATCGGTGTGCAACTGCAGCCACAGGTCGGGCCGGCTGTAGTTGTCGACGCAGTCGAGCCACAGCGTATTGGGGCCGAACCGTACCGAATGAGTTCTCGAGACGGTCGGAGCGTACGAGACGTCATCCTCTTTGACCTCGAAGCCCAGGGTGTCGCGGTAGAAGGCCACGGTGGCCTCGTACTGCGCCTTGGGGATCTTCATGGCGATGTTCAGGCCGGCGGTGAATTCAGGCTTGTTCATTGTCGCTCGACTCCTTCGTGTCGGTGGCGTCCAGTGCGAGCTCCAGCGCGGTCAGCCGGTCGTCCCACCTGTTGGCGAGCATGGCCAGCCACACCTGCGCCGTGCGAATGGGGGCTGATTCCAGCCGGTAGGGATGGCGACGGCCGGCCGGTTCTCCTGGGCTGATCAGGCCCGCTTCGGCGAGCTGGCCGAGGTGCTTGGCGATCGCCTGGCGGCTGATCGGCAGCCGTCGCGCCAGGTCCGTGACGGTCGCGGGCCCGGCGCGGGCGAGCTCCTCCAGCAGTGCGCGCCGCGTCGGATCGGTGAGCGCCGCGAACACCGCGACGGCCTGCCGTTCCGCATCAGGCGGCCGCATCGAGGTAGGTCTCCAGGTCGGCGAGCTCGGCGTCCCATCCCTGACTGTTGGCCTGGTGGGCGGAGCGGGCCACGTCGACGGCGGCCTGGGCGAACCCGCTCTCCACCAGGCGCAACCGGGTGCCGTCCGGTATCGGTTCCAGGGTGAAGTCCACAAGCGTCCGGGGTGTGTCGTCCTCCGGCAGGCCCTCGATCGCCCACCTGAACGCGAAACGGCGTGGTGGGTCGACCACCACGATGGTGGCGACGGATTCGTCGCCGAGATCGTCCCAGCGGAAGAACGCGCGCCCACCGGGCCGCAGATCTATCTCCGCCACCGAGCCGAACCACCGCGAGAGCCCTTCCGCGGTGGTCAGCGCGGCCCACACCCGCTCGACGGGGTGCCGCAGCACCACCACACGTTCGATCGCGTCCGAATCCATGCCACCCTGTTTCGCAACTTGTAGGTTGCCATCAATGGCAACCTACAAGTTGCGATCGTCACCTACAAGCCCCGGCGCGGAGGGCGACTTACTGTGCACCCACCTGCGATAGACAGGCTCCACATGGAATTCTTCCGTTACCACCGTGACCGGCCCGGCTCCGCAGCGCTGCGTGAGAAGCCCGCCGAGGAGCACTGGTCCTACGTGACTCCTCCACTTCCTGAAGGAAGCGGCTTCTCGCTTTCCCCCTGCTGAGGTAGGCGACGGACAAGCCCTGCCCGTTTCGAACAAAGAAACCATAACAGGGAAGCGATTCCCCTGCCGGGTGAACCCGGCAGTCCCCTCGCTAGATCTGATGGACCGCTACGATGCGCTGCTGATCGCCCGCGGCCCCACCTCCTGGGCCGCACCATGTGGGACTTCCCCGGTGGCCGCGAAGGCGGCAGCCGCTATCTCGTTCTCGGCCTCGGCACGGGCCAGGCCGCCGACCTCCTTCCACCGCCCGACCGGCAGGACGACCTGATCGCCTACGGGTCGCTGCTGTCCGACGACGGCGCCACCTGGCTGGGCACGGCGGCCTTGATCCGGGCGGGGGATCGGGACACGGCCCGTACCGTCCTGACCTCGGACCGCTATGCCGACATCGAAGTCCACCACTGGGAGTTCGGCGGACGACGATGATCGACGGCGGTGCCGGCCGTCACACGGGAAGCTCGTCCAGGATGGCGGCGGCCTGCTCGGCAGCGCGTCTTTCGTACTCCCGCGCGAGCACCTGGAAGAGCTGTTCGGCCCGGATGGCCGGCCAGTCCGGGGGCAGGTGCTCGGCCGGCAGGTGGGGATCCTGGCGGACGAGTTGCAGCCAGTCGGTGTGCAGCAGCAACTGGCGGGCGAGGTCGTCCGGCGCGCCGGGGAGCGGCCGGGGGACGTCCCACTGGGTGAGAAACGCTCGGTAGCGTCCGGCGATCCGCTCGATGTCGAAGGCCTTCCTGACGAGGTCGGCGGCCTCGGTCGGGTTGAAGGCGCGGGCGGTCAGCACGGTGACGTGGTCGCCCAGCTCCAGCGAGGCGATGATGTCCGTGACGTCCTTCTCGCCCGGCGCTATCCACAGCCCGTTCTGCAGCAGGCCGAAGCCGTTCCAGATCAGCTGAGAACGCAGGTCGTTCCGGGTGCTGCGCCGGCTGTCCGGTAGTGAGAACCCGACGACCGTCCAGGTGCCGTCCCAGTCGCGGTTCACCGCGCCGGTCTCCCACACCCGTCTGCGCCCATCCTTCAGCACCTCCGCGGCGTGCGGGGCGAGCCCGAAGTACACCTTTCGTCCCCGTCGGTGCCGGATCAGCAGGTTGCGCTTGACCATGCGCGCGAGCGTCGACCGTACGGCCTCCTCGGAGACGTTGAGGCGGGCGAACACGTCTATGACGCTGCCGGAGTAGACGGCCACGCCGCGGTCCAGCACGTAGATGCCGAGAAAGCTGAACATCAGGGACTGCGGGCGCCGGAACTGCGCTGTCAGGTCGTCTTCGCCACCGAAGGTCACAGCCAAAGGGTAGACGGTTCTCAACGTCAGGCAAATCTTTGACGGCAGTCACATAAGTGCCATAGATTCGGCGATGTCAGGCTTCCCGGCGAAAGGTGAGGTGCATGGATCTGTCGGGCAAGGTGGCCGTCGTCACGGGCGCGGGTCGTGGCCTCGGGCGGGCCTACGCCGAGGCGCTGGCGGCGGCCGGGGCGGCGGTCATCGTGAACGACCTGGACGGCGACTCGGCGGCCGGAGTCGCCGGCGGGATCATCGCGGCGGGGGGCAGGGCCGCGGCCGTCGTCGCCCCGGTCGGCTCCGCCGAGGCCGCCGAGCGGCTGGTCGCCACGGCCGTCAAGGAGTTCGGCCGGCTGGACGTGATGGTCACGAACGCGGGCATTCTGCGGGACCGGGTCCTGTGGAAGATGTCCGACGAGGACTTCGACGCGGTGATCGACGTGCACCTGCGGGGCACGTTCACCTGCGCCCGGGCGGCGGCGGTGCGGATGCGCGAGCAGGGGACGGGCGGACGGCTGATCCTCGTCTCGTCGCCCGCCGGTCAGCGCGGGAACTTCGGCCAGACCAACTACGCCGCCGCCAAGGCGGGCATCGTCGCCATGGCCCGGACCTGGGCGATGGAGCTGGCCAGGGCGAACATCACGGTGAACGCGATCGTCCCGGTCGCGGCGACGGAGATGACCAAGACGATCCCGGCCTTCGCCCCGGTCATCGAGGAGTCGGAGCGGACCGGGCGGCCGTTCCCGGAATGGCTGCGCAGGGGCGAGGGCCTGGGCGCGGTCGGGGACGTCGCCCCGCTCGTCGTCTTCCTCGCGTCCGACGCCTCCGCGGAGGTGACGGGCCAGGCCATCGGCATCGGCGGCGACCGGCTGGCGCTCTGGTCCCACCCCGGCGAGAAGGCGGTGGCCTACGCCGACGGCGGCTGGACGGCCGACGCGATCGCCGCCTCATGGCGGACGGGCGTCGGCGCCGATCCCGAGACGTACGGCGTGCCCGCGCCCAAGGTCCCCGAACAGAAGACGGCGGAGAGCTGAGATGTCGCGGATGAACGTCGGCGAACTGGTCGCGATCGACGTGCACACGCACGCCGAGGTCTCCGCCGGCGGGCACGTCTCGCTGAGCGCGGAGCTGTTCGGCGCCTCGGAGAAGTACTTCAAGGAGCACCCCAGGCCGACCATCCCCGAGATGGCCGCCTACTACCGAGAGCGCAAGATGGCCGCGGTGGTGTTCACCGTCGACGCGGAGCACGCCACCGGCCACCCTCGCATCTCGAACGAGGAGGTCGCCGAGAGCTGTGCCGAGCATGCCGACGTGCTGATCCCGTTCGCCAGTGTCGATCCGTGGAAGGGCCGGGCGGGCGTCCGAGAGGCGCGCCGGCTAGTCGAGGAGCACGGCGTGCGCGGTTTCAAGTTTCACCCCAGCATCCAGGGCTTCGCGCCCGACGACCGCATGGCCTATCCCCTCTACGAGGTGATCCAGGAGTCCGGCGCGATCGCCCTGTTCCACACGGGCCAGACGGGTATCGGCGCGGGCGTGCCGGGCGGGGGCGGGATCCGGTTGAAGTACTCCAACCCCATGCTGGTGGACGACGTCGCCGTGGACTTCCCCGACCTGAAGATCGTGCTGGCCCATCCGTCGTTCCCCTGGCAGGACGAGGCGCTGGCCGTCGCCACGCACAAGCCCCAGGTCTACATCGACCTGTCCGGGTGGTCGCCCAAGTACTTCCCGCCGCAGCTCGTCCGGTACGCGAACACGCTGCTGAAGGACAAGGTGCTCTTCGGATCCGACTATCCGGTGATCACCCCGGACCGCTGGCTCGCCGACTTCGGCAAGCTCGAGATCAAGCCGGAGGTCCGCTCCCGCATCCTCAAGGACAATGCCGCGCGCCTGCTCGGGCTGGGTGCGCAGGAAGGGACGACACGGTCATGACCACGACGGTGCACGGACTCGGCGAGATCAAGGCGCTCGCCGGGGCGGACCTCGGCCACAGCGAATGGCTGGAGATCACCCAGGAGCGGGTGAACACCTTCGCCGACGCCACCGACGACCACCAGTGGATCCACGTCGATCCCGAGCGGGCGAAGGAGGGGCCGTTCGGCGGTCCGATCGCCCACGGCTATCTGACCCTGTCCCTGGTCATCCCGCTTTTCACCGAGTTGCTCGACATCCGGGGCGTGACGATGAGCGTCAACTACGGACTGGAGAAGGCCCGCTTCCCCAGTCCCGTCAAGGTCGGTGCCAAGATCCGCCTCGCCGCCGCCGTGGCGTCGGTGGACGACGTCCCCGGTGACGGCGTCCAGATGCTCCTCGACTTCACCGTAGAGATCGACGGCTCCGCCAAGCCCGCCTGCGTCGCGCGCGTGATCTACCGTCACTACGCCTGACCGGGCGAAACGTACGGCCCGCGCCCGGCGCGGCGAGCGCGGCGCACCCCACCCCCCGCCCATATTGGGCAAAGTATTGACGTCCGTTACGGATCTGCCTAACCTCCGGGACAAGCAAGCGAGAGTCTTAGCTCGCTCCCGGACGAGGAGCTCGGTCATGCCGAACCTGCCAGTCACATCCCCCAACCGGATCCAACTCCGACGCGCGGTCGCCTCAAGCTTCCTGGGCAGCGTCATCGAGTACTACGACTTCCTGCTGTACGCCACCGCCTCGGCCGTGGTCTTCAGCAAGGTCTTCTTCTCCTCTCTCGACCCGCTCACGGCGACGGTCGCCAGCTTCGGCACCTTCGCCACGGGCTACCTCGCCAGGCCGCTCGGCGGAGCGATCTTCGGCCACTTCGGCGACCGGCTGGGCCGCAAGCGCATGCTGGTGCTGAGCATGACCCTGATGGGCGTCGCCAGCTTCCTCATCGGCCTGCTCCCCACCTACGCGCAGATCGGCGTCCTCGCGCCCATCGCACTCGTCGTACTCCGGATCCTGCAGGGCGTCGCGGTCGGCGGTGAATGGGGCGGAGCCGTGCTGATGTCCGCCGAGCACGCGACCAGCCGTCGCGGACTGTGGGCGAGCTTCACCAACGCCGGAGCCCCCTTCGGCATGGTGCTGTCCACCGCGGCGCTCGGCGGCACGGCCGCCGTCCTGGGCGAGGAGGAGTTCCTCAGCTGGGGCTGGCGGGTGCCGTTCCTGATCAGCGTCGTCCTGCTGGCGGTCGGCCTGTTCGTCCGGCTGCGGGTCGAGGAGACCCCGGTGTTCAAGGCCGCCGCGGACCATGGCTCCCGAGCGCCGCTGCTGGACGTGCTCCGCCATCACCCGAGGACTCTCCTGCTCGGTGTGGGCGTCGGTCTGTCCGCCTTCGTGGCCCAGGGCACGCTGACCACCTATCTCATCGCCTACGGCGTGCGGGCCGGCTTCCCCCGGCCGGACGTGCTGAACGGGCTCACGCTCTCCTCGGCGCTGGCCGTCCTGAGCATCATCGGGTGGTCGGCGCTGTCGGACAGGGTGGGACGCCGCCCGGTCGTGCTGGCCGGCGCACTGCTCATGGCCGTGTTCGGCTTCGTCCTCTTCCCGATGGTGGACGCCGGCAGCGTCGCCGTCCTCACCGTCGCGCTCGTGCTGGGCCAGGCGGTCATCCACCCGATGATGTACGGCCCGCTCGCGGCGCTGTACACCGAAGTCTTCGCCACCAGGAGCCGCTACACCGGAGCCTCGATGGGCTACCAGCTCGCCGGGCTCGGCGCCGGCCTGGCCCCGCTGCTGTTCGCCCAGCTCGACGCGTCCACCGGCGGGGGAGGGACGATGATGATCTCGGTGATCATCGCCGCCTCCTGCCTGCTGACGGTGGTCTGCCTCCTGGCCCTGGGCGAGACCAGCCGCCGCGACCTGACCGCCGTCGCCCCGGCGGCGCGCGCGACCGACCCGGCCGAACCGTCCTCCACCTGACAGGAGTCGCCGATGCGTAACGCCGGACTGGGCGGCTGGCCGGCCCGCCGGGCGCGGATGAGTCCGAACCGCACCGCCTTCGTCTTCGACGGCCGGGCGCTCACCTACGCCTGGGTGCACGAGCGGACGACAAGGCTCGCATCGAGTCTGCGCGGCGCCGGGGTTCGGACCGGGGACCGGGTCGCCTACCTCGGCCCCAACCACGTCGCCTTCGCCGAGACCATGTTCGCCACGCACCTGCTCGGAGGGATCTTCGTCCCGCTGAACTTCCGGCTGACCGCATCGGAGATCGCCTACATGGTGGAGGACTCCGGCGCCTCCGTCCTCGTCTACGCGCCGGAGTGCGCCACGGTCGTACGCGATCTTCCGGGACTCCCGGGACTGCGCACGGCCGTGGCGCTGGAGTCGCCGGCACCGGGGGAGCGGGAGTACGAGACCTTTCTGTCGGGAGGCGATGCCACGCCGATCGACACCCCGGTCGCACTCGACGACATCGCTCTCATCCTCTACACCTCGGGCACGACCGGGCGTCCCAAGGGGGCGATGCTCAGTCACGCCAACCTGGTGTGGAACTGCTTCAACATCATGGTCGGGGTCGACGTGGCGAGCACCGAGGTGACGCTGATCAGTGCGCCGCTCTTCCACGTCGCGGCGCTGAACCAGACGTTGCTGCCGACCTTCCTCAAGGGCGGCACCTCGCTGATCATGCCGTTCTGGGACGTGGACTCCTGCTACGACCTCGTCGAGAAGCACCGCGTCACCTGGATGTTCGGGGTCACCGCGATGTTCGCCGCCCTCGCGCGGTCGCCGCGGTGGGCCGACGCCGACCTGTCCTCGCTGCGGACCCTGATGTCAGGGGGAGCGGCGATCCCGGTCGCGTTGATCCGCACATACCAGCAGCGGGGCTTGGTCTTCTGCCAGGGCTACGGACTGACGGAGACCTCGCCGGGCGCCACCTTCCTTGAGGCGGGTGAAAGCGTGCGCAAGGTGGGGTCGGCCGGCGTGCCGGTGTTCTTCGCCAACATACGCGTGGTCCGGCCCGACGGCACGGAGGCCGAGGCCGGCGAGGCGGGCGAAGTGCGCATCCAGGGGCCCAACGTCACCCCCGGCTACTGGCGGAACCCGGAGGCGACCGCCGCCGCGCTGACCGAAGGAGGCTGGTTCCGCTCCGGGGACATCGCCACCCTCGACGACGAGGGGCACCTTCACATCGTCGACCGGCTGAAGGACATGTACATCTCCGGCGGGGAGAATGTCTATCCGGCCGAGGTGGAGGGTGTGCTCTTCGGGCATCCGGCCGTGGCGGAGGCCGCCGTGGTGGGGGTGCCCGACGAGAAATGGGGCGAGGTCGGCCGGGCCTTCGTCGTCCCCCGTGACGGCGCCGCCCTCACCGCGGCAGAGCTGGCGGACTTCCTCCGTTCCCGGCTCGCAAAGTACAAGATCCCCGTCTATTTCGACATCGTGGACACACTGCCGAGAACCGGCTCAGGCAAGATCCTCAAACCGGAGCTTCGAACACGGCTCCTGCCGCCCGGCGCGGCACCGCCCCGATCGCCGGCCTCCGCGTCCCCCGACCGCCAGGAGCACAGGTGATCAGAGGCGGCTATCCGCCCGAGGGCAGCGCGCCGCCCGCGAGTTGCGCGCCACCGGTGAGCATCCCCGCAGACGGACCGCCCGGCCGACCGACTCCCTGACCGCCCACGAGCCGCACATCGCACGGCTGGTGGCCACCGCAGCGACCTCCCGGGAGGTCGCTGCGCACCTGTTCCTCAGCCCACGCACGGTTGAAGCCCGCCTCCGCTGGGCATCGCCTCCCGCCGGCAGCTCAGAGAACTGCCGCTTCCCTGACCAGACAGGCAGACCACGGTCAGGCACCGGGTTCGGGTCGACCGGGTTAGGCAATTCTCCCTGATGCGAAGTAGCGTCTGCTGCGCGAATCCGACCTTCCACGCGGCGAGCGGGGAGCGCTACCGATCTGATTCGTCTGGCCGCCGGTCAACCCCCGGTGGACCCGAGATGACGACCTGTCACAGCACCGAAACAGGAGGCTCAACGAACAATGTCCATCGACGTCAACGTGACCAGGAATCCGGACCGGCGGCGCTACGAAGCCTCCGTCGGCGAGACGACGGTCGCCGGGTTCATCGACTACCAGGAGACCAGCGAGATGATCGTCCTGGCTCACACCGAGGTCGACCCGACCTTCGAGGGTCGAGGAATCGGCGGCGCCCTGGCCCGCGCCGCGCTCGACGACATCCGCGGACGAGGACTGAAAGCGCTGGTGATCTGCCCCTTCATCCTCAGTTGGCTGCGCAATCACCCCGAGTACCGCGACCTGCTCTACAACTCGGCACCGTCCAGGGCCGGCGACTAGGTGGCATGACCGACCTGACCCTCGACCCGGTGACCGTGCCGCCGGGATTCGACGGCCGGCAGCGAAGCTCCTCGATCGTGCCGGCGTCAACCCCCGTCTCGTCGTGAGTACGACCGGGAGTTCGTACGCCGCGGCCGCACGGGCGATGGTGCAGTCCAGGCCGCGATCGCGTCGTCGCAGGCCCGCGGGTGGATCGACTGACCACAGTTCGCCGAGCTGTACCGGCGGCCGGCCGGCCTCGCTGGCTTGCCGGCGGTTGAGCTGCACCGCCGTGGCGGTCGTCCAGGCTTGCGACCCCGGCGCGGCGCTACGCGTCGTGGACCACCTCGACCTGGACGGTTACCTCTACTTCCCCGCCTCCCGCGGCGGCGGTTCCTGACCCACTGGCTCGAACAGCTCTGAATTCCCTGAGGTCCGAGGTGTCCCCCGGGAGGCCGCCTGTTCGTCGCCTGGATATGAGCGACAACTACTCCGGCCTTCCGCGCGGCATCGACGTCGGTCTCCAGATCGACAGCCGAGGGTGAGGCACCCAGGGCACATCCGCCGCAAGGAGCCGTCCGGGCTGCTGGTCACCGTCATCCTCTTCGCGCTCGCCGCGCTCGTCGCCTGGGGCCGGTTCGGCCCCTACGCCGGGTGACCGCCCTCGGCAGGCATGGGCGTCCGGTACTTGGGTGACCGCTCCAACGCGCGCGGACGTACGAGCCGGGATCTGTGCCTTCCGTAACCGGCGGACGGCGTCCTGTCCTGAAAGGAGGTGCGGCCGATGCGACGCGACCCCATCTGGACCTGACGAGGTGATCCCGCAGTGGAGTGGTGATGTCTGCGACGAAACAGGCGGGTCACCACCCACCGCGGTGAGCCGGCGCCTGCCCGCGCGGTTGCCGGAACATGGCAGGACCTGCCGCAGTGCTGGTTCGTCGAGGACAGCCGAGGAGGACCGGACGGAATCGTCGTACGCCAAAGTGCTCGCGATAGGCGAGTTTCGCGGTTTATGGCTGGGCGGGTTACTGTCGCGAGCGGGCAGCCAGCTGGCGCGCGTCGCGCTGGCCGTCCTCACCTACGAGCGCAGCGGCTCGGCCGCCGTCACCACGCTCGTCTACGCGATGACGTTCGTGCCCGCGCTGATCGGAGGGCCCGCGCTGGGCTGGCTGGCCGACCGCTACCCGCGACGCGGGGTCGTGATCGCCTGCGATGCGATCAGGACCGTCCTCATCGGATTCATCGCACTGCCCGGCCTCCCGCTGCCCGCGTTGTGCGCCCTGGTCTTCGCCTCCCAACTGCTCGACTCGCCGAGCAGGGCGGCACGCGTCTCGCTGACGCCCGAAGTGGTGCCCCGCGAGCTCTACCAGACCGGAGTGGCGGTCCACCAGCTCAGCGACCAGGTCGTGACGCTGCTCGGCTTCGCCGGCGGCGGCATCGTGGTGGCGCTGGTCGGCGCGGAAACGGCCATCCTCGTCAACGCGGCCACGTTCGCCGCCGCCGCGTCACTCACTCTGGCCACAGTGCGCCGGCGCCCGGCGGCCGCGGGAAAGCAGCCGGTCTCCCTCCTCGGCGGGCTGCGGCTGGTGGCCGGGCATCGCGCGTTGCGCAGCCTGCTCGGCCTGGCCATGTTGTCGGGCTTCCACGTCATCCCCGAGGCGATCGCGGTGCCGTACGCCGCCTCGTTGGGCCTGGGCACCACGCAAGCCGGGCTCCTCATGGCCGCCCTGTCCGCGGGCAACGTCATCGGCGTGTTCGTGCTGTCCCGATTCCTCACCGAATCGCGGCGGATGGCGCTGATGGCCCCCATGGCGGTGCTGGCCGGCGTGCCGCTGGTGGCCAGCGCGGCGGACCCCGGCTACGTGCCCCTGCTGCTCCTGTGGACGGTGTGCGGGGTGCTCACCGGCTACCACGTGGCGGCCAACGCGGAGTACGTGAGGATCGCTCCGCCGGAGAGCAGGGGACAGGCGGTCGGCCTGGCCTCCTCCGGCATGGTCGCCGCCCAGGGGCTGGGCATCCTGCTCGGCGGCCTTCTCGTCGAAACGGCCGGACCGCAGTACGGCCTTGCGATAGCCGGCGCCGCTGGACTGATCGCGGGAGTGCCGGTACTGCTGGCCTGGAACAGGGCCGTCAGGGCCTCGCCCCCGTCCACCTGATCACGATGCTGGGGCCGCAAGCGCGACCGAGTCAGGGGGCGGGCGGGAAATCGTTACCTTGGCAAAATACGGGTGGTGTCCCCTGCGCGGCCGCTCGTTCGTCGTACTGATGAGAGCCCACTGCCTTGGAGGTCGCGATGCAGTACGCCCTGCTGATCTATGCCGAGCCCGGCTACCTGGAGACGTCGTCGGATGAGGAGCGTGAGGCGGCCTACGCCGAGTATTTCGCGATGGCCGGCGACGACCGCTACGTCAGTGCCGCGCAGTTGCAGCCCGCGGAGACGGCGACCTGCGTGCGGCTGTCCGGCGGCCGGACGCTGATGACCGACGGCCCGTTCGCCGACACCAAGGAGGTGCTGGGTGGCTTCTGCCTGATAGAGGCCGCCGACCTGGACGAAGCGCTCGAATGGGCGGCGCGCGTCCCGGCCTTACGGTTCGGCGGCACCGTGGAGGTCAGGCCGGTGGTGCGGCTCTGAGCGTGCTGGAGGAGGTGTTCCGCGAGCAGTGGGGCCGGGTGCTGGCCTCGCTGGTCGGGTTCCTCGGTGACTTCGACCGGGCTGAGGAGGCGGCGCAGGAGGCCTTCGCCATCGCGGCGGAGCGCTGGCCGGCTTCAGGCGTGCCGGCCGCTCCGGGCGCGTGGCTGGTGACGACGGCCAGGAACCGGGCGATCGACCGGATCCGCCGGGAGCGCACCCTGGCCCAGAAGATCCTGCTGGCGGCGCCGGAGGCCATCATGGACGAATTCGACGACACGCTGATCAAGGACGAGCGGCTTGAGCTGATCTTCACCTGCTGTCATCCGGCGCTGCCGCTGGAGGGGCAGGTGGCGCTCACGCTGCGTGCACTCGGCGGCCTACAGACCGCGGAGATCGCCCGAGCGTTCGTGGTCTCGGAGGAGACCATGAAGCGGCGCCTGACCCGCGCGAAGGCCAAGATCAAGGCGACCGGGATCCCGTTCGCGGTCCCGGGCGCGCATCTGCTGCCCGAACGGCTCGACGCGGTGCTGGCGGTCATCTACCTGATCTACAACGAGGGCTACAGCGGCCGGGTCGATTTCGGCGCCGAGGCCATCCGGCTGGGGCGGGTGCTGGCCGGGCTGATGCCGCGAGAGCCAGAGGCACACGGGCTGCTGGCGCTGATGATGATCCACCACGCGCGGCGGCGGGCCCGGTTCTCCGGTGACGATCTCGTACTGCTCGACGATCAGGATCGGTCGTTGTGGGACCTGCGACAGATCGCGGCGGGCCGGGCGGCGCTGGATCGGGCGATGGCGCTGGGCGGGCGCGGCCCGTACGTCGTGCAGGCCGCCATCGCCTCGCTCCAGGCGCGTGAGCGGATCGACTGGCCGCAGGTCGCCGAGCTGTACCGGCGGCTGGCCGACCTGACCGGCTCGGCGGTGGTCGAGCTCAACCGTGCCGTGGCGGTCGCCCAGGCAGGCGATCCCGCCGTGGCGTTGCGTGCCGTCGATGGCCTCGACCTGGACGGCTACCTGTATTTCCACTCGACGCGCGGGGAGTTGCTGCGGCGTCTGGGCCGTGACGCCGAGGCCAGGACGGCCTACGGGCGCGCCCTTGAGCTGGCCGACTCGACCCCTGAGCGGCGGTTTCTGACCCGGCGCCTCGAACAGCTCTGAGCCGGCCGGTCCCCCCGAGGTCGGGTGGGTCTCGGCAGCCGCCCTCGCCAACCTCATCGGCTATGACTACCCCAAGAAGCAGGCGGACCAGCTTCGCGTGCCGCGTTCCTGGACGCTCCCGCTGGGCTTGATGCTGGCGGCGGGCTCGCTGGGACTGCTGGCCGGGTTCGCCGTTCCGGCGCTGGGCCTGCTCGCCGCCGCCGGCCTCGTGTTGTACTTCCTCGGCGCGTTCTGCGTTCATCTGCGGGCTCGTGACCACCACTTCGGCGCCTGGTCCGTGTTCTTCGCACTGGCGGCGGCCGCCTTGGTCGTGAACGTGGCCTACTACTGAGGTTCCGGCCCCAACCGAGATCAGTTCGTACGCGACGGCTCGAGTTTTGGACGGCTTGAGAATGTCCCCATCTGGCTCATCAGGGTTGCGGAGCGGAGCTGCCGCGGAGTGGGTGTTGGTCAGGTGTGGCAAAGAGGACATGCCGCTGCGCCGATTCGCCACTGCAGTGTGAGCCCCATCACGTTCGCCGGCCGTCCCGACGCGCCGGACTCATTCGTCAATGATCCGTACCCGCCACCGCGGCAAGAAGTTTCATATACAGCCCTCAGACCTAGCCATCACGTTCGCAGGAGAGAGGAAACCGATGAAAGATCTGCAGACTGTCGCCGACCGCGTCGAGATCGAGGCGCTGCGGGGCGAACACGTCGACGCGGCGATGAACGGCGACTACGACCGTTTCGCGTCGCTGTTCACCAGGGACGCGGTGTGGCGGATCCCTCCCGCCGGCGTCGAGTTCACCGGGCGGAAGGAGATCCGCGCCGGTATCGAACGGCTGCAGGATGCGTGGGAGTTCTGGGTGCAGACCGTGCACCCGGGCACGATCCAACTCGATGGCGACACCGCGACCGGCCGGGAATCCGTCTTCGAGATCGGTCGCCAGCGCGACGGCAGGTCGGTCGTCATGTACGGCCTGTTCCACGACCGTTACCAGCGCACTCCGGATGGCTGGAAGTTCACCGAGCGCGTCCTCGAACCTAAATACCTCGACACCACTGCGCTGACGGGCTCGCCTCACGTGACCTGGGACTCCGCCGACCTAGAGGCCGTGAACGCCTCCTCTGCGTAAGAAGCCCGATAACCGCGCGACCATCCGAACGCCGTATGTGCTGGGCGGATCTGCAGGGAGCAGCGCGCAGGGGTCGGCCGCAGGTGTGGGTGCGGTCGGGGAGGTCGTCCGCCTGCGCCCGATGCGGCGGCCGAAGTTGGGCCACAACGCGAGTCATGTGCAGGGTGGGGGAGCGGGACCGTATTGCTGCTGCACGACGAGGGGCAGGGGAGCGATGCAAGGTGCTGGCTTACGCGGATTGTGCACTGGGTGTCGAGGACAACAGCACGTGATCATCGATGTGGTTGTGGAGCGGAGCTAGCTTAGAAATCTACATTGTAAAGGGCCTGGGCTGGTGAAAATCCTGCTCTCATACCTGACAACCACAACAACAAAATCGCACCAGATAGCGAGCTCGCCGCGGATCAGTGAGAACGCCACTGTTACCGGGCCAGGCAACAGTAGTGGTGCTCGCTCCTCATTGCGCCGACCCGGTTTTCCGGCGATACGGCGGTTCGCGGCATCGGGCACCGCCGGGAATTGCTTGGCGATCTCCAGCGCGGTGACAGGGCCCGGCGCTGTAGCTGTGTGACCGGGCGTTTGTGAGGGTGGAATCGAGATCTGGTCGGTAGCGCCCGAGTGCGCCGTGCTGAGTTCGGAACGCCAAGGGCTCCCTGTGGACGCGGATCGCGCACCGATTAGGTTTCCGCGTCGTGCCCGTCTGTACGTGTGAGATCGACTCACGGAAGGCTGACATGATGCGGAAACTGACCTACGGCATGAACCTGAGCCTGGACGGCTACGTCGCCGCGCCCGGTGATGACCTCGGCTGGAGCGTGCCGAGCGACGAGCTGTTCCAGTGGTGGTCCGACCGGGTGGAGGCGACCGGCCTGGCGCTGTACGGGCGCAAACTGTGGGAGGCGATGAGCTCCCACTGGCCGACCGCCGACCAGCAGCCCGGCGCCACACCAGCGCACATCGAGTACGCCCGCCGCTGGCGGGACATGCCCAAGGTGGTGTTCTCGTCGACGATCGACAAGGTCGACTGGAACACCCGTCTGGTCACCGGCGACGCGGTCACTGAGATCACCCGGCTCAAGGCCGAGGACGGCGGCCCGATGGACATCGTTGGCGCCACACTTGCCGCAGCGGCCATGCGGGCCGGGCTGATCGACGAGTATGTGCTGGTCACCGCACCGGTCTTGCTGGGCGGTGGCACGCCGTTCTTCACGGCCCTGGACAGTTGGGTGAACCTGAGCCTGGTGGAGACGCGGACGTTTTCCGGCGGCCTGGTGTTGACCCGATACGAGACGAGGCGATGAGCACGGGCCGCCCCGCCGGCAACGTCGGCGGGGCGGCCCGTGCGCTGGACTCGTCTGATCACAGTGTCGGGGGCAGGTCCAGCCATGGTTTGTCGGTGGCGTCGAATCCGGTGAGCTCGGCGATCTTCCCGTCGACGATGTGCAGGACCGCGATGTTGAACAGCCGGTATTCCGGGTCGTCGGGGGTGCGGAGGTACAGCGCGGCGGCGGGCATGTGGTTGACCGTGGTGGCGGCGCAGCGCCAGTCGTCGTAGCCGCGCTGGAAGAGCCCACTGGAGACCCAGCCGTCCACCGCGTCCTTGGCTGTGACGACCAGGGTGCCCGGATCGGGCAGCATCGTGAAGCGCAGGTCGTCGCGCAGCAGGGCCATCAGCCTGTCGAGGTCGTTGCGTTCATGGGCGTCCATGTACGACTTCACCACGCCGCGCTCGTCATCCGACAGCTCGTGGGTGGCGGGGCTTCGCCAGTCGAGGCGGCGGTCGGGCAGTTGCTCGCGCATCGTCACACGGGCCCGCTGCAGTGCGCTGGTCACCGATGCGACGGTCAGTTCGAGGGCGTCGGCTGCTTTCGACGCCGGCCAGCCGAGGACGTCGCGCAGGATGAACGCCGCCCGTTGCCGCGGCGGCAGGTGCTGGACGGCGACGATGAACGCCAGCTCGATCGTCTCCCGCGCCACCACCGATTCCTGTGGGTCCTCGGGGAGCATCTGGTCGGGGTACGGCTGCAGGTACAGCATCTCGGAGCCGGGGTCCGGCAGCTTGGATGGCACGGGTGTGCGGTCGTTGCGCTTCTCCAGGAAGTCGAGGCAGGCGTTCGTCGCGATCCGGTACAGCCAGGTCCGCAGGGCCGCGTGGCCCTTGAACGACTCTCGCTTGTTCCATGCTCGCAGGAACGTCTCCTGCGTCATGTCCTGGGCGTCCTCGTAGTTCGCGAGCATCCGGTAGCAGTGCACCTGCAACTCACGCCGGTGGCGCTCCGTGATGAGTGCGAACCGCGCCGTGTCGCCTGAGCGGGCCGCCGCGATGAACGTGGCCTCGTCGGCGCCTTGCAGTGTGGCGTCGGTCATGGTCGTCAATCCTTCCACCGGTACGAGAGGGCTTACAGAACTGACGACGTGGCGGAGGATTTCTGATCGGTGAAGCCGCTTACACCGGGCCTGGATCCAGGACACGGGTTCATCTTCGCCGACCGTGTGAACGGCGGGCGCCGATTCTCCGGGTCTGCAACGCAACACCGAAGTCACCGTTCAGGCAACCCCGAGGTTCCGAGTTGCGTGCTAATGTGCTGCGTCATTAGTACATTTGGGGTGGCCATGGTCGGCTGGAGTCTGTGGATCGCGATCTTCCTGGCCATCGTGGTGCTGCTGCTGTACCGGGCTTTCCGTCCCCACCGCCGCGCCCAAGTGGTCGAGTGGGCCGCCGGCCATGGCCTGCCCGCCACCGGCCTTGACTGGGACGAGGCGAGCCGTTACCTCGACCGCAGCCGGTGTCTGCGCACTGTCGGGTTCGTCATCCCGCTGTTCTTGGGAGGTACGACGAGCATCGTCTGGGCGCTGGTCTACGCCCAGCCGTCCCCGCCCTTCCCGTTCGACTTGCTGGGGTCGCCGTCCTGGCTGGTGGGGTACCTGCTCGGGGCGGTCCTGGCCGAGGTGACCTGGACCCGTCCACGTACCCAGAAGGCGGCCGCCCTCGTGCCCAGGCGGGTGGCCGACTACATCGGGCGCCCGGCGCTGGTCCTCATCCGTGTCGTGGGCCTGGCCACCATCGCCGTGGGCGTGATCGGTCATTGGTTCCTCGCCGGCCACCTCCGCGCCGGGTTCGGGTTCGGGCCCGTACCGGCGGTGACGGCGGCGGTCGTGCTGGTGTTGATGGAGGCATCGCTCTGGTTCATCGTGCACCGGCGTCAGCCCGTGGGATCCGAGTCACAGATGAGGCTGGACGATGCCCTGCGCTCCACGACGATCCACCGGATGGCCGGTGCCGGTCTCGGCATGATGTTCCTGTTCCTCGGATACGAGCTCTTCTCCATCGGGGGCGGCATCGAGGGCCAGGCCCTGCGGATCATCCTGCCGTGGGCAGGGGTGGCGTGCGTGTTCGTGGGCGTCCCTCTGAGCTGGCAGCGCGTCGGGCATCCGCGCGTGTGGCCGGTCAGGCGCCACACGTCAGGTGAGGCGGCCTCGCCGATGGACACAGTCGACCGGACGGCGACATGATCCTCCATCTCGACCCCGCCTCACCGCTTCCTCCGTACGAGCAGTTGCGGGCGCAGATCGCCACTATGGCCGCCACCGGCGTGCTGCCGCCGCTGACCCGCCTGCCCAGCATCCGGCAGCTCGCCCGGGACCTGGGACTGGCCACGGCGACGGTCGCGCGAGCCTTCCGCGAGCTCGAGCGTGACGGCGTCATCGAGACCCGCGGGCGGCACGGGACCTACGTCCGCGAAACTCCCGGTTCCGCCCTCGGCGTGGACGCTGAGCAGCGCCTGGCGGAGGCGGCGCAGGTGTTCGCCGTCCAGGCGCGGCAGCTTGGCGTCGACGCCGCCCGCGCGTTGCAGCAGGCCAAGTCGGCCCTGGATGCGGTCACGGGCCGCTGAAGGATCATTGATTCGGGCTTGTCTCCACGTTGTGGTCGCCGGGCATTCCCAAGGTAGGGAGGCGATGTCGAAGGCCGACACCTGCAGTGCGGCTTGGGAGAGGATGTCCCACACGCACACCTCGCCGCCGGCGCGGCGTCCAGCGGCTCGCGGGTCAGCGGCGGGCTGCACTCCAAAAGCTCCAGCGGTTCCACACGCCCTCTATATCGATGCTTCTCTATATTGACATACATCAAAATCATGAGGGTAGGGGGAGGGCGGGAACGCAGGGACGTGGGGGCGGCCGCAGATGTTCCCGGCCGGCGGGCCTGAGCGGCGGCGGCTCAGATTCCGGTCACGGCGCTGCGGCGCTCGACCATCAGCACGTCCCGCCAGACGCCGTGGTGATCCAATCCCGGCGCCCTGGAGGGAGGCGTCACAAGCGCGATCAAGGACAGCCGCTCTTGATCAGACCCGACCCTCGCGTGGTCCCTCCGATCATCTGAGTGGGTGATCGCGGGACGTATGGCAACCCATGGGAGGATTGGTCCGTGGGAGCATCAGTGAGGCAGATTCAAGTCACCTTCGACTGCGCATCACCTGAGCGCGTTGCTCGTTTCTGGTGTGAGGTGCTGGGGTACGTCCCGCCGCCGCCACCGGAGGGGTTCGCCAGTTGGGACGACTTCAATCGCACGCTGCCGCCTGAGCAGCGGGATTCATGGTTCGCATGCAGTGACCCCTCGGGCGCGGGTCCGCGGCTGTACTTTCAGCGCGTTCCCGAAGGGAAGGTCGTCAAGAATCGGCTGCACCTTGACGTGCGGGTCGGCACCGGGCTGGTGGGGGAGGAGCGCCTGGCGGCCCTTGAGGCCGAATGCGCTCGGCTGATCCCGCTCGGCGCGGTACGCGTACGGCTCCTGCCTGCCGATGAGGAGAACGAGTCGTGCCTGGTCATGCAAGACGTCGAGGGCAACGAGTTCTGCCTCGGCTGAGTGGCAGGCAGGAGGAAGAGTCCGGCCGGCTATACCCATTCCCTTCTGGTGGTGGTGTCGTGCTGCCGGACGGCCCCTCGATGTCGATCTGATCAGCTGCGCGTCGGGTGTGCTGGTCGCGCAGGAGCGCCTGCGCGACGACGGTCGATGCGATAGCCGTCGCCGAGCAGAGCGGGACTTCATGCGAGAGGGGGAACGGGGTACGCGATCATGTGATCCATGTCGATCCCCCCGGACCCGCCCGCACCCGTACCACCGCAAGAGTCCAGACGGTCACGAACGGCCCGCCGAATCGGCTGCCTGGCCGTGGCGTTAGTGCCGCTCCTGCTGCTCGCGGCGATCGTCAAGGCGCCGGCATGGATCGATGACCACCGGCTGGCGCGCATGGTGGACCGGATCCAGGAGTATCCTCCGCCGGCGGGAGCGGACCTCGGGTACTTCGACCGGCACGTCGAGGTGAGCGGCGACTCCGGCGACTGCTGGTACACCATCCGTTTCGAGCTCTCCACCGACCGGCCCATCCAGGAGGTGCTGAACCACTACCGCCAGGCGAAGATCGAGGACCCCGACGGAGACCTCGGCGACTACGAGCTGGTCGCCTACACACCATTCGACGAGTCCGGCACCCCTGTGGATGGCACCTCCGCCACGAACTCCATGATTCTCCACCTGGACGGCATGTACGACGGCACCTGGTTGGACATGCGTTGCTATTGACGCCGCAGCGCCGCTCAGTGCTGACGACTGTCTCGAACTCAACGGCCGGTTCCAGCTGGACATGGAAACCCGGCTCGACCTCTCCGTGGCCTGAGCGGACGCCGGTGACCGGTGAAGGGATCATGGAGCGGCCGGGTAGGTCAGCTCTTCGTGCGGGCGGCTGCGCGCACGAGCCCGGTGTCGCGGGTGGTCATCGCCTCCAGCAGGCCCGTGCCGCGCCGCTGGAGCAGGCGCACGGTGAGCGCGGGTGTCGCGCCCAGAACGGTGGACACCAGGACGGCGACCAGGACGCTCCCCCACCACGAACCGCCGATGACGCCGGGCAGGATGGCGGCCAGCAGGACCACGGGGAAGATCGTCATTTGTCCGCCCGTCGGATCGCCCGCTCGCTGTCCCGGGTAGATGCGGTCGCGGGCGTCGGTGCCCACGGCCGGCATCACGAGCGCGAGCAACGGCGCCCCGGCGCAACCCGCCGCGGCCGCGGTGATGGCGCCGCCGAGGGCGGCACCTCCCAAGGGTGAGCCGGTCGCGGCCCACAGCACGGCCGCCAGCGCGATGGCCGGCAGGCCGAACAGCAGCGCCCACGCCGCCATCCGTCCGTGCACGTCGGCCTTGAGGGCGCCCGGTGTGGTGAGGAGCTGCCACAGGGCCGTGCCGTCCAGGGCATAGGTGTTGATCGCGACCATCGCGCCGAACACGGCGGCTGCTGTGCCTACCAGGGGCAGCGCCCAGCTCCAGTCGGTGAAGGCGATGATGAGCGCCATCAGCAGCGGTGTCAGCCAGGCGCTGCGCAGCTCGACGCCGCGCGCCGGGTCACGTAGCCAGGTGACCAGCTCTCGCGAGACGACCGCGGCCACCCGCGGTGTCGCGAACGGCAAGGACAGCCCACGCGCCAGTACGGCCGGCCGCCGCGAGCTCGCCCGGTGAGGCGGCCGGCGCAGGGCGCGAGCCGTCAGCGCGATCCAGCACAGGTGCAACAGGGCGCCCGAGGTCAGCAGCGCCGCCAGTGGCAGCAGGACCGCTCCCGTCCCGGCGTCGTCGCGGGCGGCGAGCGCCGCGCTATACCCCCAGCCGGTGGGCAAGGTGGCGAGTACGTCGATCACCGGCTCGGGCAGTTTCCCGGCCGTGGGGGTGACCAGGGCGGTGTCCCCCTCGCCGAGACGCGGCAGCAGCCAGGCCGCGACCGGCACCCATCCGGCGAACGACAGCGCGAGCATGATCGCGGTCTGTACGGCGGCCAGCGTCATCCCGGCCCGGGTCTGCAGCAGCCAGGACGCCAGCGCCGCCACCGTCTTGCCCGCCCAGGTGAGGAGATACAGCTGGGTCGCGACCGCGGCGATGGCGGTCGCGGCCGCCGCCGTGCCACCCGGCGCGGCCAGTACCGCCAGCGACGACAGGCACGCCACCGTGATCAGCGGGCCGACGCCCAGCAGTTCGGTCCACGACAGGGCCCGCGCCAGCCGCCACGACCGCAGCGGATAACCGCGCAACCACTCGCGGGAGATGACCGACGGATCATGGCGAGGCTGGGCCAGCGGCCCGAACAGCCACATGCCGCCCCATACCGTGAGCGCCACGGCGATCCAGCCCTCGTGGATCACGCCATCGGCGGTCGATGACGCGCCCGCGATCACCAGGGCGGCCAGGACGAGCCCGGCGACCAGGCTGAAGGCGCGCTCGTTGTGCGGGCCGTTGCGCAGCAGGCGCAGCTTGAGCGCGAGCAAGGCCCGGGTCATGACAGCCACTCCAGCGGCCGCACCGGATCGGCGCCCACCAGGTCGACGAACCGTTCGTTCAGCGTCGAGCCCGCGGCCACCTCCGCCACCGGCCCTTCAACCAGCACCCGGCCGCCGGCCACCACCGCCACCCGACGGCAGTTACGCTCGACGAAGTCCATGATGTGGCTCGACAGGACCACCGTGCCGCCGGCGTCGACGTACTGCTTGAGCACCTGCTCGATGGAGCGGGCCGAGACCGGGTCGATCGCCTCGAACGGCTCGTCCAGCACGAGCACCCGGGGCCGGTGCAGCAGCGCCAGCGCAAGATTGATCTTCTTGCGCATGCCGGTGGAGTACTCCACGATCAGGGTGCGCGGAACCGCGTCGAGTCCGAGGATCTCCAGCAGATCGCCGGCCCGTGCCCGCCAGCCGTCGTCCAGGCCGCGCAGTCCGGCGCTGTAGCGCAGGACCTCGGCGGCGGTCAGCCGCTCGGGCAGGGACAATCCGTCCATCATGACGCCGAGCTGCGCGAGCGCGGCCTCCCGCGCGGTGCGCAGGTCATGACCGGCGACCCGGATCGTGCCCGCGGTCGGCTCCCGCAACCCGCACATGGCCGTCAACGTGGTGGTCTTGCCGGCCCCGTTGGGGCCCACGATGCCGTAGAACATCCCCGCCGGGATGCTGAGGCTGAGCCGGTAGACGGCGAGCACGGTGCCGAAGCGCTGAGTCAGGTCCAGTACTTCGATAGCGGGGGCGCAGGGATCGTTCAACAGACTTCCTCACTCGGCCGTGTGGGCGAGGATCGCGTCGGCCAGCTCCTGGTGGGTCTCCGGTGGCAGCGTGTGCCCCATGCCCGCAACGATCATCAGCCGTGCCCCTGGGATCCGCTCGGCGATGATCGCGCCGTGACCCGGCTTGACCGGCTCGTGGCTGCCCTCGATGACCAGCGTGGGCGTCTTCACCTGGTCCAGTACGCCCACCGGCTCGAAGCCGGGGTCGGCCGCCGCGGCCAGCCGGTGGTTGGCCACAGCCGACAGGTCGCGAGCCCGGTCGTGGACGCGCTCCTGCAACCGGCGGGCCTCGTCCTCGTCGAACGGCAGTCCGGTGCCGTGCAGGACCCGCTGCTCGGCGATCATGCCGTCGATGAGCGTCCGGCGGTCCTGCGCCGGTGGGGCGGCCACCAGGGCGCGGAAGAAGTCCACGAACTCCGGCGCCGGCTCCGGCAGGCTGCCCTCGGGCTGCGGCTGTCCCGTCAGTGCCCGCACGAGCACCTGGCCCTCGCCGCCGCCGAGCGGCGAGGAGGCGATGACGGTCAGCGAACGGACCCGCTCGGGCCGTTCCACGGCGATGAGCTGGCCGAGCAGGCCGCCGGCCGAGTGCCCGACCAGGTGCGCGCTCTCCAAGCCGTGGGCGTCCATCACGCGGTAGACGTCGCTCTTGATGTCGTCCCACGTGTACGGCTCGGCGGCGAAGTCGACCGTGCCGGACATGCCGGTGTCGCGGTGGTCGTACCGGATCACCCGGCGGCCGCCGGCGGTCAGGCGACCGACGAACTCGTCCGGCCACAGGACGCCCTGCGACATCGAACCCATGATCAGCAGGATCGGCGTGTCCGTCGCGGCGCCGAACTCTTCACTCCAGATGTCCACGTTCTGCATGTCTCAGAGCATGCCGTCCCCGGCTACGGGCGCCTTCTGTAGAACTACTGGCCGCGCCAGATCCGTACGGGAGCCGATGCCCGGCTCCGGAGAGATCTTGTCCAGCTGGGCCAGGGACGGCACGTTCACCGCCGATGCCGCATGCGGTGCAGGCCCGGGCCGATGCGCACGGTGCCCTCGATTGGCTGGTGGCGGTGGACTCGACCATCGTGCGTGCGCACCAGCACGCCGCCGGTGCCCGTAAAGGAGGCTCGTCACAGGCTCGCCGGCAGATAACGCCCTCGGCCGATCCCGCGGCGGGCTGACCAGCAAGATCCACCTGGTCTGCGAATACGCGGTCTCGGCAGCGGCTACAGGGCGGCGTCGAGCAGGCAGCGGGGTGACCCGTGCAGTTCGTCCGTGACCACCCGTCCGGCCACGCCGAACACGTCAGCCAGGAGTTCCGGCGTGATCACGTGCTTCGGTGCGCCGTCGGCCCAGACCCGTCCCTCGTGGAGAGCGACGATGCGTTCGGCGAAGCGAGCCGCATGGTCCAGCTCGTGCAGGACGGTCACGACCGTGAGTCCGCGGATCTCACGCAGGGCGCGCACCAGTTCCAGGACCTCGAGCTGATGGCGGATGTCCAGATGGGCGGTCGGCTCGTCCAGGAGCAGGATGCCGGTGTTCTGGGCCACGGCGAGCGCCAGCCGGACGCGCTGACGCTCACCGCCGGACAGCGTGTCGAGGACGCGGTCGGCGAGATGGGCGACCCCGGCCAGCTCCAGCGCCTCGTCCATGGAGTCCGACTCCCGCAGCAGGCCGAACGGTCCCTGGTGGGGATAGCGGCCCTGGCGGACGAGTTGGCGCACGGTCATCGCGGGGACGGGGGGCAGGCTCTGGTGCAGGACCGCCAGCCGCCGCGCCACCTGCCGCCGCGACAGCGACGTCAGCTCCGCCCCGCCGAGCAGGATCCTGCCGGACGACGGTCTGAGCAGGCCGGCGATGAGGCGCAGCAGCGTGCTTTTGCCGCAGCCGTTGACGCCGACCAGGGCCACGAACTCGCCCGGCTCGAGGGTGAGGTCGATGCCGGTCAGGACCGGGCGGGTGGTGTACGAGAAGTGCAGGTCCTCGACCTTGACGCTCATTGTGATCTTCCCAGTTTGATGAGGACGGCGGCGCCGGCCAGTGCGGTGATCACGCCGGTCGGGATGCCGAGCCGGTGCGTGCCGTCGAGGAGTTGCCCGGCGAGCTGGGCGAGGCTGTCAGCGCCCGCGAGCGCGATGGCGCCCACGACGGCGACGGTGAGGACGCGGCCGCCCAGTCTGCGCGCGACATGCGGGGCGGCCAGGCCGACGAAGGCGATCGCCCCCGCCAGGCTGGCCGCGCCGGCGGTAAGCATGATCGCCACAGTCAGTGCGACGGCCCGTCCGAGGCCGGGGTGCACACCGAGAGAGGCGGCGTGGTCGTCGCTGGGCGACAGGACGGCCAGCATGCCCGAGCACGCCCAGGCCACGGCGATGCCGCCGGCGATCCACCAGGAGGTGAGGGCCAGGTGCTCCCACACCCTTCCCTCCACCGAGCCGATCAGCCAGCGCAGCGCGTTGCCGAACCTGCTCGGCTGGTAGGCGAGCAGCATCGTGGTCAGCCCGGCCAGCAGCGCGCTGCCGAGCAGGCCGTGCACCACCAGGCCGGCCGGGTCACGGCCCGCCGACAGCAGCCAGGTGAGCCCGCCGCCCAGCGCGCCCCCGGCGAGGGCGGCGAGCAGCGCCCCCGCCGCGGAGTCGGCGGGGAACAGGCCGAGGGTGAGCCCGCCGAGGATGCCGAGCACCGCGCCGGGGTTCACGCCGGAGAACTCGGGCGCGGCCAGCGTGTTGCGCAGCGTGGCCTGCAGCACGTATCCGGCGACGCCCAGGGCGGCGCCGGTGCCCAGGGCGGTGAGCAGCCTCGGCACGCTCAGCTCCCACACGATCTTCTCCGCCTGGCCGTCCGCGGCGCCGTCGAGCAGGCCGGTGATCGCGCCGAGCGGCTGACCGGAGGCGAGCAGGTGCACAGCCGCGACCGCCAGGAGCAGGGCCGCCGCCGCGACACCCCGAGCGGGCCTCGCCGACGTCATGAGGTCGCCCGCCGGCGCAGCAGTACGGCCCCCACCAGCACGCCGGCCAGCGCCGTCCACGCCCCGAGAGGCGTCTCCACCGGATCGAAGGCCAGCCGGGCGGCCAGGTCGGCCGTCACAGTGACCAGAGCCCCGAGCGCGGCCGACCATGGAAGCCAGCCCCGGGCTCCCGCGTGCGGGCGCAACCGCCTGGCCAGCACCGGCGCCAGGAAACCCACCCACGCGATCGGGCCGCACGGCCCGGTCACGGCGCCGATCAGCAGGGTGGCCACCGCGAGCACCCCGAGACGGGCGAGGTTCACCCGGCTGCCGAGCGAGGCGGCCGCGTCGTCACCGAGGCGCAGCAGGCTGAGCGCGGGGACGCACAGCACGACGAGGGGGAGCGCGACGGCGAACCACGGCAGTGTCTCCGAGGCCTGCTCCCACATCAGACCGGACAGGCTGCCGACGAGATAGCGGAAGAGCATGTCGTACTGGAGGCGGTCGGCGGTAGCCATCACGGCCAGCAGCAGCGCCTGGATGCCGGTCGAGACGGCGGCGCCGATCAGCAGGACGCCTCCGGCGCTGCGGCCCGAACGGGCCGCAGCCAGCGTGACGAGCCCGCCGAGGGCGGCGCCGGACAGGCCCGCCAGCGGGTAGAGCGAGGGCGGCACGGGCAGCGTCCAGATCACGCATACGCTCACCGCTAGCGCGGCCCCGGTCGAGACGCCGAGCATTTCAGGCACGGCCAGCCGATTCCTGAGGGACTCCTGCAGCAGGAGCCCGGCCGTGCCGATCGCCGCGCCGCCCGCCAGGCCGATCAGCACGCGGGGCACGCGCAGTTCCCACACCACGAGGTGCGCGATCGACTCGGGAGCCATCGCGAGGAGGTCCTGCGGGGCCACGAACGGCGTGCCGAGGCAGAGGCCGGCCAGTGCCGCGACGGCGAGGCCGAGGCCGGTCGCCCAAGGCGCGACCGGACGCGCGCCGAGCGCAGCGCTCACCCGGCGGCCTTGGCGAGCGCTTCGTCCAGGATGATGCCGAACGCCCTGGTGCCCCGGCCGGACGCCCACAGTTCGGTCGGCACCTCGAACACCTTGCCGGCCGATACGGCGGGAACGCGCTTCCACACCGGGTTGTCCTTGTAGTGGTCGCTGACCTTGGTGCCGAAAGACTGGATGAAGATGATCTGAGGGGCCTTGGCCAGGATCTCCTCGATGCTGTAGGCCTGCGCGGTCTCGAAGCCGCCGCCCTTGCTGGGCCAGGGGTAGGCGAAGAACTGCGACATGAAGTGCCCCAGCACGTCTTCGGTCGTGTTGACGCCCACGGAGGTACCCCCGTACATCGCCAGGACCGGCGTCTTGTCCAGCCCGGCCGCCTTGGACCGGGTCGTTCCGTCGGCGAGCTTGGCGCGGAAGCGGGTCTCGGCCTCGGCCTGCTGTTGCCCGCGGTCGGTGAGCTGGGCGAGCGCGCGCAGGTACCCGATGGAGTCGTCGTACGACTTGACCTGGACCACCCACAGCGGCGCGAACTTCTCCACGGCGGTCCTGAGCTGGTCGTGCACACCGGCGAGGCCGATCACCAGGTCCGGTTTCGCCTCGGCGATCCTGGCGACGTCCTCGCCGCCGAAACTGCCGGGGATGACCGGGACGTCGGAGCCCTTCGCGCCCAGGTAGGCGGAGTGGGAGAGCAGGCCGGGCGTGGTCGTGGCCACAGGGGTCAGGCCCAGCTCGACGAGGGCGTCGTCGCACAGGCCGGTCAGGCAGACGACGCGTTCGGGCTTCTTCTTCAGTGTGAACGTCTTGCCGTGCGGGTCGGTGATGGTCAAGGCCGCGCGGACCGGGGAGACCGGGGCAGCGGTCGCGGTGGCGGCCGGTGGAGGTGCCGTGGCCGTGGTGCCGGCTTGGGGGGCGCTCTGACCACAGGACGCCACCAGGACGAGCGGTATCAGGGCGAGGAGGCATCGCCTCAGCGCAGGCCGGGCGTGGTATCCGCCGATGGAGAAAGCGCCGTAGCGCATGGGGCCTCCAGTAGTGAAAATCATCGTCGAAATGGACAATGAAAATAGTTATCATTTACTCTCGCTTCGCATCAAGTCGGCACATCGTGTGCTTCAGGGACTCGGAAGGACAGCGCGTTGATCATTCATCGCCGGCTGCTGCAGCTGGCCGGGAGCGTGCGGGGGCCGATCGCGGCCTGTGTGGCGCTTGGCCTGGCGGTCAGCGCCGCGTACGTCACCCAGGCGGTCCTGCTCACCGCGGCCCTGGCAGCCCTGATCCGCGGTGACACCCCGGCCGCGGTGCGCCTGCTGGCCTGGGGATTCGCGGTGATCGCGGTGCGGGCGGCGCTCTTGTGGACCAGAGAGGCGGTGACCGTGTGGGCGGGCGGGCTGATCAAAGCCAGATTGCGCGACCGGCTGATCGTCCACCTGGGACGGCTGGGCCCCGCCCACCTGACCGGCACCCGCACGGGCAATGTGCAGACCACGCTGGTGGATGGCGTGGAAGGGCTCGACCCGTACTTCAGCCGCTACCTTCCGCAGGTCGTGGTCACCTTCTGCGTGCCGGTGGCGCTGGTCGGCTGGCTGTTCACGGTCAACGCGGCCGCGGCCGCCGTCCTGGCCGTCGCCGTGGCCGGTGTCCTGATCATCCCCAGGTTCTGGGACGCGACCCTGCTGCGGCGGGGACGGGGCCGCTGGGCCGCGTTCGCCGCGCTGGCCTCGGACTACCTGGAGGCGATGCAGGGCATGGCGACGCTGCGGGCCTTCGGCGCGGTCGGCACCCTGGGGACGCGGCTGGCCGGGCGAGCCCATGATCTCTACCTGACCACGATGCGTCAGCTCAGGGTCTCCCTTGTCGAGACCGGGGTCAGCGCGTTCTTCGTGCAGGCGGGCACTGCCGGGGCCGTTCTCGCCGCGACGACCTCGGGCAGCGCGTGGGAGGTGTTCGCGGTCCTGGTGATCGCCGTCGAGTGCTTCCGCCCCGTGAAGAATCTCTCCGACGCCTGGCATGCCGGATATCTCGGGATAACGGCGGTCGATGGCATCGAGGTCCTGCTGGCGGCGTCCCCTGCTGTCGCGGATCGGGGAACGCGGCACGACTTCCCCACGCCACCTGCCATCACGTTCGAGGGCGTCACCTTCGCCTATCCGGGCTCCGAGCGGCCCGCCGTCCGCGAGGTCAGCTTCACCGTCGAGCCGGGCCGCACCGTCGCCCTGGTCGGCCCGTCGGGCGCGGGCAAGAGCACGCTGGCAGCTCTCCTGCAACGTCACCACGACCCCGACGAGGGGCGGGTCAGCATCGGCGGCGTCGACGTACGCGACCTTTCCCTGGACGCCCTGCGCGGCGGCGTCGCGATCGTCGCCCAGGACACCTACCTCTTCCACGGCACCGTGGCCGAGAACCTGCGCCTGGCCAGGCCGGACGCCGGCGACGAGCAACTGATCGCCGCCGCCCGCCTGGCCGCCGCCCACGACTTCATCACCGAGTTGCCCGGCGGCTACGACACGCCACTGGGGGAGCGCGGCGCGACGCTTTCGGGCGGGCAGCGGCAGCGCCTGGCCATCGCGCGGGCGCTGCTGGCAGACGCGCCCGTCCTGGTGCTCGACGAGGCCACCTCGCACGTGGACCCGCGCACCGAGCAGGCCCTGTCCCAGGTGCGGCGGGGCCGTACCTGCCTGATGATCGCCCACCGCCCCGACACCATTCGGCAGGCCGACCACGTGGTGACCCTGGAGAACGGAACCGTCCTGGAGGCAGTGGCATGAACCCGTCCATCCGCTGGCTCGCGGGAGCCGTCGGCGCGCATCGCCGGGCCTTCGTCTCCACCCTGGCCGCGAACCTGCTCGGCCAGCTGGCCGCGCTCGGGGCGGCCGTGACCGGCGCCTGGCTGGCCGGCCGGGCGATCGCCGGCCACGTCGCGCCCCTCGACCTGGCCGGCGCCTTGCTCGGCTCGCTGGTCGTGGTGGCCACGCTGGCCGCCTGGTGGGAGACCTACGTCGCGCACGACCTGGCGTACCTGGTGCTGGCCGGACTCAGGGGACAGGTGTACGACGCGGTCGCCAGGATCACCCCGGCCCGCCTGCTGGGCCGCCGCAGCGGCGACCTGTCGGCGGCCGCGCTGTCGGACATCGAAACCCTGGAATGGCTGTTCGCGCACACCCTTGCACAGCTCATCACGGCGGGCACGGTGCTGACGGCCGGGAGCGTGGCCGCGGCGATGATCGACCCCCTGTTGCTGACCGTCTCGCTCCCGCTGGCCGCATGTGTGCTGGCCGTTCCCCTGTGGCTGCGCAAGGCGTCGCGGCGGCACGGTGACGAACTGCGTGCCGCCACCGCCGAACTGACCGCCGACGTGGTCGACACCGTCCAGGGCATGCGCGAGCTCGCCGCCTTCCGCGCGCTCGAACGCCGGCGGGACCTGCTCGCGCGCAAGACCCGCAGGCTGGCCCGCGCCCACGCGGCGAACGCCGCCCGCGGCGGGCTGGAGGCGGCCCTCACCGACCTGCTTCTCGCCGTCGCGGCGGCGGGGACGTTGCTCCTGGTCGTCACGGTCATCCGGACCCCTGCCGACGCCCCCGTGGCCATGGTGCTGGCCGCCGGCTCACTTGGCCCGGCGGCCCAGGTGGCGCTGCTGCTCAAGGAGTACGGCACACTGCGCGCCGCCGCCGACCGGGTGCGCACGCTGGTCACCGCGCCCGCGAACGTGCCCCCGCCACGAGACGCCCGCGAGGTGGCCACCCAGCCGGACGTGATCTTCGAGGATGTACGTTTCCGCTACACGCGGGACGGGCCGGACGTGCTGCGCGGGGTGTCCTTCCGCATCCCGTACGGCAGGACCGTCGCCCTGGTCGGCGCCTCAGGAGCGGGCAAGTCCACCTGCGTGTCACTGCTGCTGCGCCACTGGGATCCGGATGACGGCCGCATCCTGGTGGGCGGCGTGCCACTGCCGAACATCGCCGAGCCGCACCGGCACGTCACCGTGGTGCCACAGGACGTACACCTGTTCGCCGGCACGATCGGGCAGAACGTACGACTCGGCGCGCCCGACGCTGACGTGGCCGGTGCCCTACGTGCCGCCCAGCTCACCATCGACCCGGAGCTTCCCGTCGGGGAACGAGGCGTCACCCTGTCCGGCGGCCAGCGCGCCAGGGTGGCAGTCGCCCGGGCGCTGGCCACGCGGGCGCCGGTGCTCGTCCTGGACGAGGCGGTGGCCAACCTCGACCCCGACAACGAGGCCCGCCTCACCGAGGAGCTCCAGCGAGCAGCCGCGGGCCGGGCCACGCTGGTCATCGCGCACCGGCTGTCCACCATCCGGCAGGCCGACCACATCGTGCTGCTGGAGGAGGGACGCGTCGCCGCCGAAGGCCCTTACGACCAGCTCAGCGAGAGGTTGTCGCAGCTGTTCGCAGCGCAATCGTGAATGATGCTGTCCCTTCTCAATTGAGTTGGCGTGCGCGACAAGGTGTGACCTGGTGGACGCCAAGTCGACTGAGACATCCGGAGTCATGGCGGTCCCAGAATCATGGCGTGGCAGGTCGAATGTCTCAGATCACCTGGCACATGATCATGGAAGGCTGCGGTGCCTGACGCGGTTGTTGGCGGTGGCCGGAGCACCGTCCGGTCCTGTCTGGAGCACCAGGCGGTGAACGCGGCCATGTCCGCCACGTATGCGCGCCAGGTCGAGGCTGGCACCGCCTCGGTCAGCGTGGTCAGCGTCGCGGCACTCAGCGCAAAGTCCGCAGCGGTGTGCGCGGCCGCCACAGGAGCCGCGCCGGGCGCGCCGGGTCTGAGGGCGAGGGCAGTCACCGGGACTCCCTCCTGATCATGGATTGTCACTCCTGAGAAGGATTATCAGGAGCAATCTTCGGCGTCCCCTCCGCGACACCCCATCCTGGCCGGGATCCGTGGCACTGCCCTCGGTCCCGCAGTACTCCCGGGGCCGAGAGCGTCGGTACGTCGCGACACGGAAATGCCAGTAGGTCGGTCCCGCCGGGGATCTCCCACCCCGCCGCAGTTGTGCGTGAGCAGGTTGTCTTCGAGTGCACGCCCCGGCCCACCTCCCGGTCCCGGGCTCACCCATTGTCGACGCTGATGTCCCGTGAGAACATCCAGCGATGCGTGTGAATCTGTGGTATCGCAATTTATCCCGCATCCTCCTGGCCCTGGTCGCAGCTGCCTTCTCCATCGCATCCCTGGGCCTGGCCACCCCGGCATCCGCCACCGTTCCCGACGGCCACAACTGCTGGTGGGTCTCGCCGGGCAGCCCACCGAGCAAGACCGACAACAAGACCGTCAACTACAGCGCGACGGTCCAGTGCGACGGTCCAGCGCGCCGCATCGACGCCACCCCGGCATCCGCCGACCTTCCCGACGGCCACGTCTGCTGGTGGGTCTCGCCGGGCAGCCCACCGAGCAAGACCGACGCCAAGACCGTCAACTACAGCGCGACGGTCCAGTGCGACGGCCCAGTGCGCCGCATCGACCTCACCGTGGAGCTGCTCTACCACGGGCTGGTCGCCGGCCCCGGCGTAACCGTGAACGGCCGCACCGACGTTTGGCAGTACACCACCCTGGTCCCCCTGTTCGGCCTCGGCGCCCCCACCCCGGGCGAGTTGTGCGAATCCGGCTATTACTCGGGCCGGGCGACCGCCACGGTCCAATACCTGTCGGGGTCTCCGGAGTTCATCACCGGATCGACGGGGTCTGATCCGGTATGGCTCGACTGCCCGCCGCCGGATATCCCCACGCCCCCGCCGGCGATGACGGTCGTCAACCCGGGCACCCAGAGCACGCGCCTCCCGGCGGACAGCGTGATGCTGCAGATGCAGGCCACCGGCGGGAGCGGGTCCTACACCTGGTCGGCGACCGATCTGCCGCCCGGGCTGACCATCGACACGACGACCGGCTTGATCACCGGCACGCCCTCGATAGGAATCTACAACGTCACGGTCACGGCCGTCGGCGGCGGCCAGGCAAGCACCACCTTCACCTGGCGCGTCCGGCGCGAGGCCATCTGCCCCAGATGCTGATCTTCTGCCCCCAACGGAAACTCTGTCGGAAAGGCGACGGCGCGTATTGTCTGCGCTCCCGGCTCGGTCCTCCTCTCCGATCCCGCTCGGTGCGGGTAAGAGAGGAGCAACCCGTGACACACGCCCCTCTCTGTCAGACTGCCGCCTGCGACAGCTTCCTGGCGACCTGCAGCGTGTACAGGGCTCTGGCCAGGTCCACCTCGTAGCGGTGCCAAGCGCGCTCATCCAGCGCGGGCCGCAGGTCGTCGCTGCGGAGCCGAAGAGCATTGGCGAGGCCTTGCCGGAGCTTGTCGGCGTGTCTCGGCCCGATTCTGTCGAAGCGCGTCAGGTGCTGCCGATGGCGCTGGATGTCGGCCGCGGTGTGCAGTCCGGTGGCCTGCAGGACCCCCGCCGGGACTTTGGGACCGTCATAGTCCAGCTTCCCGACCGGAAGCAGGCCGAGCCGGGTCCCGACCTTGTCATCACGCATCGCGCGCCGGTAGCGATGCACCTCGGCGGTGGCGTCCTGGAGGCGGAGTCGTTGTCCGCTTTTCGGCAGAGGAGGGCGACAGGCGGGTCCAGCCTCCTGCAAGACGGGCTCGGCAGGGCGATCACAGCATGTCGAGCGGCACCTTGTGGTCGGGCGCGGGGAAGGCGCGGTCCAGCGTCGCGAGGTCGTCGGCCGTCAGCCGCAGGTCCAGGGCCGCCGCGTTCTCCCGGACGTGGTCACGGGTGGCGGCTTTGGGTATGGCGATCATCGGGTCGTCGCGCAGGACCCAGGCGAGCGCCACCTGCGCGGGCGTCGCGCGGTGTGCGGCCGCGACCTCGCGCAGTACGGTGGAGCCGAGCAGGCGTCCCTGCTCGATGGGCGAGTACGCCATGACGGGCATCGAGCGCCGCCGGCACTCGGGCAGCAGATCCACCTCGGGCCCGCGGCGGCTGAGGTTGTAGAGGATCTGATCAGTTTGGGGGGTCGTCCCGGCGGGAAGTGCGGCCAGGTCGCCGACGTCGAAGTTGCTGACTCCCCACGAGCCGATCGCGCCGTCGCTTACGAGGGAGTCGAATCCCCCTATGGTCTCGGCCAGCGGCACACTTCCCGGCCAGTGCAGCAGGTAGAGGTCGATGTGGTCGGTGCCGAGCCGGCGCAGGCTCTCATGGCAGGCGGCCCGCACCCCGTCATGGTCGGCGTGGCTCGGCAACACCTTGCTGATCAGGAAGACCTCGTCACGGCGACCCGAGATCGCCGCGCCGACCAGGCTTTCGGCGCCGCCGTCGCCGTACATCTCGGCGGTGTCGATCAGGGTCAGGCCGAAGTCCAGGCCGGCGCGCAGCGCGTCCATCTCCTCGCTACGCCGGGCCGGATCCTCGCCCATATGCCAGGTTCCCTGGCCGAGTGCCGGAACCAGGACGCCCGACGGCAGTGCGACAGTGTGGGTGGCTGTCATGTGACCTCTCTTCCCCCCCGGCTCGGCGGGTGTCAGCGCCTGTGGCCGTTGGGGTGCAGGACGACCTTGGTCCAGCCCTCCTCGCGGGCGTCGAAGTTCCGGTAGCCTTCCGGGGCCTGCTCCAGCGGCAACTTGTGTGAGACGACGAACGACGGCGTGGCGCGACCGGTGTGGATGAGGTTGCGCAGCTGCCGATTGTAGGCTTTGACGTTGGCCTGGCCGGTGCCGATCTTCTGGCCTTTGAACCAGAACAGTCCCATGTCGAAGGGGATCTCGCCCTTCTTGGCCATGTCGTCGGGGGCGCCGGGGTCATGGGGCAGGAACAGGCCGACCACGCCGATGCCGCCGGTCGGCCGTACCGACTTGACCAGGTTGTTCATCGTCATGTTGGGGTGCTCGGTGCCCTGCGGGTCGTGTGCCTGGTAGCCCACGCACTCACAACCCCGGTCGGCACCTTCGCCACGGGTCTGTTCCAGCACCTGGTCGACGGGCGAGCCCTTGGAGTCGTCGATCGCGATCGCGCCGATCGACTCCGCGAGCCGGAGCCGGTCGGGGTGGCGGTCGACGACGAAGACCTGGCTGGCGCCCTTGATCATCGCCGAGTAGGCGGCCATCTGGCCGACCGGGCCGGCGCCGTAGACGACGACCGACTCGCCCGGCCGCATGCCGGAAAGTTCGGTGCAGTGCCAGCCGGTGGGGAAGATGTCCGACAGCATCACGTAGTCGGTTTCCTTCTCCCGGGCGTCCTCCGGCAGCCGCAGGCAGTTGAAGTCGCCGTAGGGCACGCGCAGTAGTTCGGCCTGGCCGCCGTTGTAGGGCCCCATGCCGGCGAATCCGTACGCGGCGCCGACCGCGTCAGGGTTGAGGGTAAGGCAGAAGGCGGTCAGCCCGGCCTCGCAGTTCTTGCAGTGCCCGCAGGAGATGTTGAACGGCAGGCAGACCATGTCGCCGACCTTGATCCGGTCGACCGCCGACCCGACCTCGACGACCTCGCCGAGGTTCTCGTGGCCGAGCACCCGGCCGGGCTCCAGGTCGGTGCGCCCTTCGTACATGTGCAGGTCGGAGCCGCAGATGTTGGTCGTGGTGACGTGGACCAGGACGTCGGTCGGCCGTTCGATGCGGGCGTCCGGCACGTCCTTGACCACCACGTCGCGGACCCCGTTGTAGACCAGTGCTTTCATGCTGTTCCCCCTTGATTGGTTTGCCAGGTGCCCGCGGGCTGGCGTGCACTCATGTGCGGCGGGCGGTGCAGTGGATACGTTGGTCGGCGGCAGTGCGGACCCAGTGCCGGTAAGCGAGGCGAACCCAGCTCAACTCATTCCCTCGAATTCCAGGGCATAGGTTCGTATCTGGTCAGATGTCTCCATTGATACGCCCAGCTCGAGGCACGCCGATCCGGAGGAGCTCGATGTGAAAACAGGCCGAGAACGAAGAAACGGCAGAGGAAGCGCCGGTGACAGACCTCACGCGGGGCGTGGCGTTCAGCCGCGCGCTCTTCGCGACCGTCATCACGCAGCTGGTGCTTTACTGAAGGCGCCGCGCTCCGCTGGGCGAGCTGCTGAAGGAGCGGCCGACTTACCTGGCCAACCTCACCTCCTATCAGCACAGCGGTGCTGATAGGAGACCCGCTGTCCGGTATGCGGTCTCCTACTGGCTACCCACCGGCTGAGCCATCCTCGGCCAGCTCCTGCCCCCCCGGTGCCTCCAGCAGCTTGGCCCGTGCCGACAGCTTCTTCGACCGCGCCGGAGCCGGTGCCCCCGCCCTGGCTGCCTAGGGTCTTGGCCGACCTGCTGCTCATCCTCATCGCCGACCGCCGCACCACCCGCACCTCGCAACACGCGACGCTCGCCAGTCCCGCTCCAGCTCATCATAGGCAAGACCCGGCACAAGAACCCCCGCACCGCCATGCGCTACGTCAAACCCGGAGCTGAGAGGGCGGTTCGATAGTTGATGCCCCTTTCGCCGTTGCGATTGGGTGAGGCGGGCTGGTCAAGTGACTCGTAGCGGAGCTACGGACGCGGCTGAGCGAACAACCCCGGCTCGGATTCGACGAGGACGCCCTTGCTGACCAGACGCTTGAGCTTGGACCGGACGTTCTCGATGTTCTTGGCCACGATGGGCAGGTCCAGCGCCAGGCAGAGATCACGGGCCCGCATGGGCTGGGCGACATCGGCGAAGATGGCGAGAATCTGCTGGTAGACGGGATGGCCAGGCAGTTCGGCAGGCGGTGCGGCCGTCGTGGCGTCCGGCTCGTCTGCGAGGGACAGCAGGGTCTTGCGGGTGATCCGCAGATGATCGAGAGCTTCATCGAGTTCGCGGAGGCGCGCGGTGAGGTCGTTGATCAAGCTGCGGGTCTGCTCGGCCTCGCCGGTCAGGGCCGCCTCGCGCGCGTCGATCCTGCTGAGCAGCCACGCGCCGGGGTCCGGGGCGCTCACGTGGTTCGCCAGGCGGGAGTGGAAGGGCCGGTCAGCCGGCGGCTCATCACGTCGGTCATCGCCCAGTACACCCGTGACTCGGAGCTGGCCTGATCGTGTTCGTAGTCGCGTACCAGGCGCCGGTGCAGGGACATCGTGCCGTAGGTGTCGAGTCGGCTTGAGGCGCGGTGTTCAGATTTCTCTGACCCCGTTTCCTCAAGCCGCTCGCCGAACCGGACGTGCGACTCTCACCGCATCCGGCTCTCCACGGGTTGCTGCCGCTGGATCGATGATCTTATGCAGCCCAGGGTGTCGAGATGTTCAGCCCGCGCCAGCGGTAGCGGGTGACCGCCACTGCGGCGATGTTGAACAACTCGACTCCGTCCAGAGCGATCTGCCGCCAGCCCTGAGGGCCTTTGAACTGTCGACGCAAGGCCGTCCACGTCATGCGCCGCCGATAGGTGATCATGTTGACCACTCGCCACCACACGAACGAACGCAAGGCGTTGAACGTGTGCTTGGCGACGGCGTGCTTGAAGTAGTTGGCCCAGCCGCGCAGGATCTGGTTGATCCTCGACAGCACGGCGGCGAACGGGACCTGACCTCCTGTGGGTCAGTGCTCTGATCTTTCGTTTCAGCTCGCGGACCGGCTTGTCTGCGATGAAGGTGTAGACGTAGCACTTGTCCGTTCCTCGTTTGAGCATCCACTTGATGTGGAAGCCGAGGAAGTCGAACCCGTCGGCCATATGCACCACGCGTGTCTTGGACGGCGACAAGCGCAGCCCGAGCGGGGCAAGAACCTCGTTGATCTCCGTCCGCAACGCCTCGACATGGTGGCGTTCACCCCTGACCAGCACGACGAAGTCGTCCGCGTAGCGCACGATCCGCCAGTTGGGCAGGTTCTTGGCCACCCGCGTGAAGCGTCGGGAGTCGCTGGACATCGTCCCGCCCGGCTTCCACGGTCCCATCATGTGCTCGTCGAGCACGGACAGAGCGATGTTAGCCAGCAGCGGGAAAGGATTCCGCCTTGCGGGGTGCCGGTCGCGGACGGCTCCATCAGTCCGGTCTCCCGCAAGATCCCGGCCTTCAGGAACGCCTTGACCAGGGCAAGCACGCGGTTGTCCTTGACCCGTGCGCGCACCCGGGCCATCAGGGCCCTGTGGTCGATCGAGTCGAAGCACGCCTCGATATCCGCGTCCAGGACCTGGCGGTAGCCTTGAGTGCCCCAGAAGTGGATCTCGGCGATCGCGTCGTGTGCCCTCCGGCCAGGCCGAAACCCGTAGGAGACAGACTCGAAGTCAGCCTCGAAGATGGGTTCCAGCACCAGTTTCAGCGCTGCTTGGACCACGCGGTCGGCCACGGTCGGGATGCCGAGACTCCTCAGCTTCCCGCCGTGCTTGGGAATCGTCCGCTCGCGCACCGGCAGCGGACGGAACCTCTGCTGCCGCAACTGCTCACGCATCTCGTCCAGGAACGCATCCACGCCCACCTGCTCGGCGATGGAGCGGACCGTAGCCCGGTCCATCCCGGCAGTGCGGGCACCGGTGTTGCCGGCGACCCGGTCCCACGCCATCGCGAGGAACCTGCGGTCGCATACCAGGTGGTATAGATCATCGAAGCGGTAGCCGGGATCGGCCACCGCCCAGCGGTGCAGATTGGTCTGCATCTCCCGTACCCGCAGCGGACGCACCAGCGGCGCGTCGCACTGCGCGGCCGGGATCTCCACCCCGGCGTCTTCGAGCATTGCAGTCCCCTTCTACTCGTAACCCGCTGCCGCCCTTCGCCATGTGCGCGGCTTTCCCGCGCTCGGACTACTACGGCGGCTCCGCCCCGTCCCGGCCCGGTCGGCCGACGGTGGGCCCAGCCCGAATCTCCGCGCCGGATGCGCGGCCCGTGGCGGAACCCGGGGTTGAGGAACCGGTGGACAGCCGTTGGCGCTGAGAACGATCTTGACTGCAGGGAGCTGAGGCTGTTCTTGGTTGCGAAGCTTCCCTAACGTGTTGCCTGGTCCCGGCGGCGGCGGGCGGCGCGGATCTCGGCGTCGGCGACCTTGTCGTCGAGCAGCGCGTACAACTGGGTCGTCTCGGTGGAGGCGTGTCCGAGGCGGCGGCGGACGGCCTCGATGGAGACGCCGGCGTTGATGAGCTCGGTGGCGTGGGCGTGGCGCAGCTGGTGGATGTCGATCTCCACCCCGGCCGCTTGGCAGTAGTTCTGCCAGCGGTGGTGGGCGGCGTCGTAGGACAGAGGTCCGCCGCGGCCGTTGATAGAGGCGCGAAACAGCGGCCCGGCGCTGTAGCCGGCGCGGGCGAGGTAGAGCTTGAGCAGGGTGACGTAGCCGCGGTCGTCGAGCAGGACGGTGCGGACGCTGCCGCCCTTGCCGTGGATGCGCACGTGTTCGTCGTCTAGGCGCAGATCGAGATCCTCCACATAGAGACCGCAGACTTCCGAGGCTCGGGTGCCGCAGACGTAGACGGTCTCGAACAGTACCCGGTCGCGTAGCCGGTCCAGCGGCAGGTCCTTGCGCGGCCGCCGCGAGCAGATCACCGCCAGCAGCTTGGCCACGTCGGCGGCCGCGGCCGGGCGGGGCAGGTTCTTGGGCACTTTGACGGTGTCGATGCGGTCCATCGGGTTGGCGTCCAGGAGGTCGTGGCGGACGGCCCACTTGGTGAAGGAGGCGACGGCGGCGCGCTTGCGCTTGCGGCTGGCCGGCGACAGCTCGGCGAGCTCGGCCAGGAACGCGCGGACCGGCGCGGCGGTCAACTCGGCGAGTTCTTCGCCGTGGTGGGCGGCGAACGCGATCAGGTCGCCGCGGTAGGCGCGCCGGGTGTGCGCCGACTTCCCGGCGTTGGCCAGGTCGGTGAGGAAGTCGTCCAGATGCCGGGCGAGCGGGTGGGAGCGGCCGAGCTGCTCGGCGATGACCGGATCCACCGTGCCGACCTCCACCATCCCCCAGGTTGCCAGATAACCGGGAAACGAAGCATCCGCGCCGGACGACGGTTGCCCAGCTCGGGCCCGGCCCGCAGCGGCCATCTTGCCAGATAACAACAGCTATCCCGTAACCATTGATCTCCATCCTGCTGATTCGCACCGCAAGGCCATCGTGCTGCTCAGAGGGTCGTCGAAGCCGTTTCCCCGTAACAGTTCGATTTTGCACCTGGCCCGCGCTGATGGATGAGTCCTACCTTCGGGGCTCATGCCAGTTGAGTTCTTGAGCGATGAAGAGGCGGCCGCGTACGGCCGCTACGTAGGGGCACCGACGCGGGCCGAGCTGGAGAAGATGTTCTTCCTCGACGACGCGGACCGGAAGCTGATCGGGCGCCGCCGCGGCGATCAGCACCGGCTCGGGTTCGCCCTGCAACTCACCACGGCCCGGTACGTGGGCCGGTTCCTGCCGGACCCGCTGGAGGTCCCGGCCGAGGTGATCGACTACCTGGCCGACCAGCTCGGCGTGGCGGACGTCTCGCAATCAAACAGTACACCGAGCGGCGCCAGACGCAGTTCGGCCACCAGGACGAGATCAAGAAGGCGTACGGGCTGCGGGAGTTCTCCGCGGTCGAGGCGGAGTTCACCGCGTGGGTGGATGCGCGGGCGTGGAACACCGGGGACGGCAAGAAGAGCATCTTCATCGACGGCGTGAGCTGGCTGCGCTCCAACAAGGTGCTGCTGCCGGGGGGACCACGCTGACCCGGCTGATCGCCCGGGTGCGCGATGAGGCGACCGAGCGGCTGCACGACACGCTGTACGGGATCTTGTCGCCGCGGCAACAGGCGATCCTGGCCCGGTTGCTGGAGGTGCAGGAGGGGCGCGATCGTCGGATCTGGAGCGCTGGTGCAAGGGCCCGTCGGTGCCCTCGGGCCGGAACATGGAAAGGCGCTGGAGCGCGCCGGGGAGATCCTCAGCGTCGGCCTGGGTGCGATGGAGCTGCCGCCGGGGGTGCCGCACCGGCGGATGGTGGACCTGGCCCGGTACGGGATGACCGCCACGGCGACCACGCTGCGCCGGCACGGCCCCTCACGTCAGCTGGCCACGTTGCTGGCCACCGTCATCTACCTGGAGGGCAAGTCGGTCGACGACAATCCCGTTCCGATCCTCCTCGCGGGCCCGTTCGCGACTTCGTCGCGGCGCGGGGCGAGGTGATGAACCTCGACCGGTTCGCCCTGGCCCGAGTCCCGATCGGGCTTACTCCAGTGTGAACGACGGTTCGGTGTTGTCCGGGGCGACGAACGCGAGCAGGCGGGCGGCCTCGTCTCGTACCGCTGCTTTTTCGGATCCCGACAGTGGCCGGAACGGTGCGATGTGCAGGTGGCCGTTCGTGAGCGTCCAGCTGCCTTCCGCAAAGCCGTCGACGAGGAACAATGGCACGCCCCCGGAGGCCCTGGGCGCGATCCGCCGGCGATTCTCCTCGCTGATCACGCGGGTCCGGTCCCGGTACCCGAGGACGGCGTTGTCGAAGGCGGGCAGGAACCGGACCGGCGCTGGTCGGTCCGGTTCGCCCAGCGGTGCGTCGGGCAGGTCGAGCAGTTCGCCTCCCTGCTCGTCCCGGAAGGCGCGCAGTTTCGGCCGCAACCCTTCGACGACCTTGCGGAGCCGGGTCGATCCCGACCAGGCCTGGATGTCCATGACACTGGCTGGACCGAACGCGGCGAGGTAGCGCAGGACCATCGCCTCCGGTTGTGGCGCGTCGGTCAGCGGGCGGCCGAGCCATTCGTCAGCCAGGGTGACCGGTGTCCCACGCCGATGCCCCCACCGGCCCCAGGTGGAGTGGGGTGGTGGATGCACCAACGCCTCCAGCAGCTCGATGGCCTCGGCCAGCCGGCCAGGGGCGCGGCCGGGGAATCGGTCGGTGAGCAACTGGCCGAGATCCCGGCGGGTGAGCGTCTTTCCGGTCAGTAGCTGTCGGCTGACGCGGGCGAGCTCGTCGAGATCCATCCCCTCGATCTGCGTGGCGTAGTACGCGTCGGTCAAGGCTTTCCGCACAGCGGGCGCGACCGTCGGCCACAGCCAACGGAAGTCCTCGCCGCTGGCCAGGTGTTGGGTACAGCGCAGCATAGTGGCGTGCACCACGTCGCGGCTCTCGAGCAGGGCCGTCAGGTCATCGTGCCGGAAGTTCTCCAACCGCGCCCACAGCCCCACATAAGGTCCGTTGGGCATTTGTGCCTGCATCGCCACGAGGTGCTCGATCGCCTCCAGCGGAGTACGAGGAACGCGCCGGGCCAGCAGTTGCCGCTCCAGGAGTGTCCGGTTCAGTACCCTCCGGGACAGCTCGGGTACGCCCGATCTCACGACTGGTCGGCCGACCAGTCCATCGGTACCTCTTGAGTGATGGCGATCAGGTTGCCGTCGGCCGCCTTCAGGACGGCCAGCCGGGCTCCGGGCATGTCCACGATGCCGGTTGCCGGGTCGATGTTGTCCCCCGCGGCGGCCTCGGCGGTACCGACCTCGGCGAGCGATCCGTCGGAGATCTCGGTCATCGCCGTCGCCCCGGCGGCGACCAGTGCGCGATGCTCCTGTTCGATATCCTCGACCGCCCAAAAGACCAGCGGATGATCCACCCAGGGCGCCGCGGTGAGCCCGATCTCCACGCCATCACCGGAGAACGCCGCGAAATCGTCGCTCTGGAACGCGGGTGGTCCGCCCAGCAACGCGGTCCAGGCCGCGATGCTGGCGGGCAGATCCCGCACGGGCAGGACTACATTGCCGAAACCGATAAACCGTGCCATAGGTGGCATTCTTCCATGAGCTGGGCGTCATTCAGACGGTCATCGGTCAGGGGTTCAGACACCGTCATCGTCCACGATAGTGGTGCTGGCGGCACTGACCTCGGGCAGCGCCGCCGTGCCGAGCGGTCGCAGGCCCTTGTCCGGGGCCGAGGAAGCGATCGCGTAGCGGCCCAGGCAGTTGAGGTGGGCGTGGCCCAGCGGGGACAGCCGCGCCACGTCCTCGTCCTTGACCGGCACACCCTGGGCGCGCAGCTGGTCCACGATCGCCGACAGATACCGTGAGTTCCACAAAACGACGGCATTGACAACAAGTCCCAGAGCCGCGAGTTGATCCTCCTGGCCTTCCCGATATGCCTGCCGGATCCGGCCGGCGTTGCCGTGGCAGATCTTGCGGGCCAGGCGGTGCCGGGACTCCTGGACCGACAACTGCTTGCCCAGGCTGCGGCGGTAGCTGGAATCCATCGGGTCCAGCATGCTGAGCAGGTGCATCGTCTTGTCGATGCGGCCGTACTCGGCGAAGGCCTGCCCCAGCGGAGTCGGGTTGCCCTGGCGGGCGAACATGCGCAGCAGGTCATAGGCGCGCACCTGGTTGGTCACCAGCGATCCGGCGACGCGGAGCATGTCCGGCCACTGGGTGGTCACCTTCTTGGGGTTCAGCTTGTTCCGGGCGATCGCCTCCAGCACTCCGTAGTCGCCGGTGCTGCGGTCGGGCAGCTCGGTGCGCCAGAACCGCTGGTCCCCCAGGTCGGCGAAGCGGGGCGCGAACCGGTAGCCGAGCATGGAGAAGATCCCGAACACCATGTCACTGTCGCTGGCATGGTCCGTCGTGACCACCTCGGGTTTTGGCCCGGCATCCAGGTTGATCAAGCAGTCCAGGATGTACAGGGAATCGCGGGGAGTGCCCGGCACCACCATCTGCCCGATCCCCGCAACTTGATCATTGACTGCGTTGAGCCACGTCAGACCCCTTTTGTAACCGTAGTACTTAGGTGAGGGCCCGGCATTGATCGTCTTAACCGGGACAACGAACCGCAGCCCGTCCACCGACGCCAGCAAGCCACCGCCCCACTCCGCAACGATTGGCACCCGGCCCTGGTGCTCAATCAGGATCGCGTTGGCCGCGGCGTGCGTCTCAGCGCGCACATAGTTCTGGTCCACGTGCGAAAGCCGGCCACGGGTCAGCGCCTCATCCCCGGCCTTGATCACCGGCGTTATTCCGACGTTGCACGCCTCGCTGATCAGTAGTGCTACCAGCGATCTCGGCAGGTCGTTCATGCGGGTGGAGACATCGGCCAGGTGCACGTAGGCGGCCAGGAAACCGGTCCATGCGTGCACCTCCAGCAGCAGCTCGGGCAGGTCGATGCGGGGCAGCATGGCCTGGCAGGCGGCCCGTAGCCAGGCCAGCGACTCGCTCTCGCCGAGCGCGCCGAGTTTCTCCACCGACAGCCGGGCCCGCCCGCCGCCAGCCGGGGTCACCACCGAGACCAGCGCGTCCTCGCCCGCCTCCTCCAGCCGGGCGGCCGTCTGCTTCCAGGCCGCGTCCAGTGCCACGACCTTGTCGTTCAGATGCTTCTGGACCGGGTCGGTGAGCGACAGGGAGGCCAGCACGTCCTCGGCGATCGCCTCCCACTGCGCCCCGGCCAGCAGATGCGCGCGCGGGTCGGCCCAGCGCAGCGACGGCGAGGCGAACACATCCCTGATCGTCAGAGCCCGCAGCAGGTGCTCCAGCACGCACACCACGTACGCGTCCCGATCCACCGCACCCTGCGGCAGGTCCGGGTTGGCATACACCGCCCGCTTCCACGACGCGGTCACCAAAGCGGCGTCGATCTCCTTGGGCAGCAGCGGCTTCTTGCTGACCTGCCGTCGCGACAGCTCCGGCAGCCGGCGCACCGCGGCCAGCACCCGGCGCCCGCCCGGTGCAGCCGACAGCGCCTTCGACTCGCCCAGCAGCCGTAGGAACGGGCGTACGGTGTGGTACTTCTCGACCAGCGCGGCGCGCATCGCCGCCTCGGCCGCGCCGTCGTCCTCGGGGACCAGGTCCTCCACCACGTCCAGCGCCGCGCGGACCTGTTCCTTGCTGGTGCCGGCGATCTCGGCCACTGCGGTCCACATCGCTGCCACGTCGAGGTCGGCGCCTTCGTGGTCGATCAGGTCGAGCTGGTCGACCAGGACGCGTCCGGCCTTGGCCACCAGCTTGGAGGCCCGCTCCAGCCGGGGCAGCATCCGCAGCCGTTCGTCGGCGGACTTGCGGCGGGCCGGGCTGATCAGTCTGGTGGCCATCAGCAGTGCGAACAGATCGAGGGCGTCGTCGATCGCCTCGGCCTCCAGGCTCCGGGTGACCGCCAGCAGCGTCGCGGTCCGGCGCGGCTCGACCAGCCGGTCCAGGGCCGGCGCTTTGCTGCCCGCCCCGTACTTGGCCAGAGTCTTCATCCGCCGCACCGGCACCTTCGACACCGCCACCCGGCCCAGTCCGAAGCCGGCCAGGTTGTCCACCCGCTGCAGCGCCTTCACCATCTCCGTCCCTGACGTGCGCTTGGGTGCCTGCCGCAGCTTCTCCAACTCCGAGATGCGCGAGCCCTCCGGCACCACCAGCAGACCCGACAACGCGGCGGGCAGGTTCGGATCGGCACGGTGCACCTGTTTGGTCACCACGGTGTACATGCGGACGTCGGCCCGTTCCCGCACGCTGCCCACCAGGCGTTCCAGCACGGTCACCCCGGGCAGCAGCACCCGATGCCGCCGCAGCCACGCCACCGACTGCTCGAACAGCGCCACCGGCCCCTCGGCGTGTGTCCACGCCCGGCCATGCAGGAAGGTCCGGAACTGGCGCGTCAGCTGCCGCTCGCTCCAGCTGCTGGTGTCATCAAAGGTGTGGTAACCGTAGGCGTCCCGGATCATCCACGCGTGCTCGTACGTCGTCTTGAGCCGCTCGGCATACTTCTTGACCTGCGACGTGTCACCGATCCCCAGCTGCTCGGCCAGGTAGTCCACCACCGGCCAGGGCACCGCCAGCGGATCCTCCAGGAACAACCCCTTGTACCGAACGGTCCCGATCTGAACGGCAACGCCCAGCCGGTGAGAATCGGCCCTCGACTGCGCGATCACATGCCGGTCGAAGCTGTCCAGGAAGAAGAACTTCTCCAGGTCTGACAGCGATGGCACCTCGATGAACGAGACGTAGGCGGCCCTCTGCTCGGCAGACAGAAATTCCGCAGGCATAGCCCGCACGGTAGGGCCATATCGGGCGCGATCAACTCATAGTGATTAACGCGTTACAGGTGAGGATGTTTCAGCCTTCAATGCTTCTTGATCGTTCTCAGCGCCAACGGCTGTCCGCCGGTTCCTCGCCCCCGGAACCGGGACGGTTCCCGTGTTCACTTGTGATCGCTTGTCGGAGGAGGCGCCCGGCTATGCCCCGGCGGCATCGCCACGGCTACGCCGCAGGCCTTCACCGTGACCTTGCACGGCAGCGAACAAGACCACCGCGCAAGTCGCTCGCCCGAGAACGAGGCGAGCGTGCACCACTCCCAGCCCAGATCCGCCAGGTTCGAGCTGGTGGGATTCGTTACGAGGCTTCACACACCGGTTTCTCGCGTACACCTCTCCGTCACGCTCGCCGGGCACACGGCCATCTGGCAGTACTGGCCCCGCCCCGGCTTTGTCAGGGCTGCTTCTCACCCTCCCCGGCACCTCCCGGGTCAGGCTGCCCTCAGCTTCAACCCCACTGCTGCGACAGCGGGTTGGTGCAGGTCTTTCACCTCCACTCGATCAACAAGCGCCTCACGGCGCACCTGCTCCACCACCCACCGCTTGGGCTGGGGGACGAACCCGGCATCGGCGGGATTCCGCTCGACGATCTTCACGTTGATGCCGTGGGTGGCGCCGTGGGCGACCACCGCGTTCTTGAATCCCTGGTCGACCAGGGCGGTGCGGACGCTGCCGGGCGGGGTGGCGGCGGCGACCCGGTCCAGCAGCGCGGTGCCGATGGCGTTGTCGTGGATCGAAGCTGCCGCGACCACCACCGCGATGACCAGGCCGAGCACGTCCACGGCCAGCCCGCGCTTGCGACCCGGTACCTTCTTGGCCGCGTCCCGGCCGGTGGTGGCTTTCGGGACGCCGGCCGCGGCGCGCACGCTTTGGGTGTCGAGCACGACCAGGCTGGGGTCGGCTAATCGCCGGTTGTTCTCCCGTACCTGGAAGCGCAGCAGGTCGTGGATGGTCTTGTCGGTGCCGTCTTTCCGCCAGGCGGTGTAGTAGTACATGACCGCGCTGCGCGGTGGCAGGTCATGGGGCAGCAAGTTCCACTGGCAGCCGGTCCGGCTCTGGTACAGGATCGCGTTGACGATCTCCCGCATCTGGTATTTGCCCTGGTGGCCACTGACCGAGGGGTGCGCGGCCTTCCACGCCGTGATCACCGGCTCGATCAGGGCCCACCGCTCATCGGATAAGTCCGTCGCGTACGGCTTGCGTTCACTCACCCGGCTATCTCAGCACGTCCACGCTCACCAGCCGGACGTAACGCTACAGATTCACTCGATCACACTATGACATCACGGGCATAGGCTCACGGATCGTCCTCTGAAAGGGTGTGGCGAACGTCCATGAAATTTAAGTGGCTGGTCCCAGGTCCCACTGTGGCGATGCATCTGAAGATGTATTGGCCATGGAGGGAGTCTCGGATAGTTACTTGCGGGAATGTTGCCTTCTCGCAAGTAACCTGCGCTCGTCTCGTACGCAACAGAACTGATTTTCTGAATATTGTTTTCCAGAAAATCAATAATGCTAGGATCTTGGCGTGACGGAAACCGACGTGGTGGTGACGCCGTGCAAGCACTGCGGGGCGCCGATCGAGCAGAGGCGGGGGAGAGGGAGGCCGAAGGAATACTGTCCCGACGGTGACTGCCAGGCCGCCGCCAAACGGGAGCGGGAGTTGCGGCGGGCCACGCCCGGGCTGGAAGGGGCGCTGGCCAGGGCCGAGCAGTTGTACGAGCGTATGGAGAGCGGTCTGTCGGCGGCCATCGAGCCGCTGGCCAGGGCGCTGGCCGACGAGCTGAGCCCGGCGGGGGTCGAGGCGCGGATCAGTGCCGTTCAGGCCGAGGCGCACACCCGGGTGGCCATCGCGCGTACCGAGCGGGAGCAGGCTTTCGAGCAGGTGCGGCTGGCCCGTGAGGCGGCCGAGCACGCGCGGCGGCAGGCCCAGGAGATGCGGGCGCGCACGGAGGAGGCCGAGGCCGAGCGCGACACCGCGCTCGCCGACGCCGAGCGGGCGCGCGAGCAGGCGCTGGCCGCGTTGCGGGAAGCGGCGAGCACCGAACGCCAGGCGCTCCAGGCGGCCGAGGAGGCGGGCCGGCGCGCGGAGGCGGCCGATCAGCGGGCCGAGGAGGCGCTCCGCCGGGTCGAGATGACCGAGCGGGCCCGCGACCAGGCCGTTCAGGAGCTGGCCGAGCGGGTGGAGGCGGCCGAGGTCAGGGCTGAGGAGGCGCGGGCGCAGACCGTACGGGCCGGTCAGGACGTCGAGCGGGCGGTGGCGGAGCGTGATCGCGCCCGTGAGGAGACGGCGGCGGCCGTGCGCGCCCGTGAGCAGGCCGAACGGGACGTCGCGGGGGCGCTGGCCCGGGCGGAGGCGGCGGGGCAGGAGCGTGACCGGGCCGTCGCGCGTGCCGAGAGCGCCGAGCGCTCGGCGGCGGCGGCCGAGCGGGAGCGGGCCATCGCCCTGAACGAGGCCGCCGTTGCCAGGCAGGCGGCCGAGCAGGCGCGCGCGACGGCGGACGTCGAGGTGGCGCGGGCGCGCAAGGCCGCGGAGACGGAGACGGCCAAGGTCGAGAAGAGTGTGCGGCGGGAGCGGGAGCGGGTCGAGAAGGAGGCCGCCGCCGCGGTGCGGCAGCGTGACCAGGCGCTGCTGGAGCTGCGGGTGGAGCGGTCGAGGCTGGAGGACGTGCGCGCCGAGCTGGAGGCGGCCCGCGCCGAGGCCGCGCAGCTGCGGGAACGAGCGGTCGCGGCGGAGCTGCGGCTCGGCTGAGAGCGTCTTCGCCGTCCAGCGCCGGGTCACTGCCATGAGCCCGATCGGCTCGGCGTGATCGCCGAATCGCGCCAGGACTCCCATCGCCTGGGCGTGGCCGTCCAGATCTGGACGATCCGGTACAAAGGGCTTCCGCCAGCGGTGCCGTGGCCGGTGGTGGACTATCTGGCCGAGCAGCTGAGGTCGCGGGTCAAGAGGTACGGCGAGCGGCTGGATACGGCGTATGGGCACGCGTGGACGGGACGCCTACGGCTACCGGCAGCGGCAGCGGCAGGACGTGCATCGGCGGCTCAACAAGCTGGGTGAGGTCCAGGTGCACGCCGCCGGACGGGAAACCCCCCTTGGGGTGCCGCTCCACCACCAGCGGCCGCACCGGACCCCGCCCTTCAGCAGCGCGCGCCTTCTTGCACTTCCAGGAGCGGCAGGCCCGCCGCGTACCGACGGAAGAAACCGGCGGTCGGGGTGTCCGCGGTCGCGACGGCGTCCGGGGTGCCCTCCGCGATCACCGCGCCCCCATCCGGACCGGCTCCCGGCCCCAGGTCGATCACCCAGTCCGCGGACGCGGCGACGGGGATGTCGTGTTCGGCCACGACGACGGTGTTACCCGAGTCGAGCAGCACGTCGAGCGCGTCCACCACCCGCTGGATGTCGGACGGGTGCAGGCCCGAGACGGGTTCGTCGAGGACGACGAGGCCTGCCTTGCGGCCTGCGGCGCCGCGCTGGATAGCGGAGGCCAGCCTCAGCCGCTGCGCCTCACCGCCGGACAGCTCTGTGGCGCTCTGGCCGAGCTGGAGATAGCCGAGTCCGACCTGGTTCAAGGCTCCCAGGGTCTCCGCGAGTTGCCGGGGTCGGGAGAACCGCTCCACAGCCTCGGCGACGGTCAGCTCCAGCACCTGATCGATGGCCAGCCCTTGATACCTGATCTCCAGAGCCTCCGGCTTGTAGCGTCGGCCCTCGCACGCGTCGCAGACCACCCACACATCCGGCAGGAAGTGCATGTCGACCAGCTTGCGGCCATAACCGGTGCAGGTTTCGCAACGGCCGCCGCCCGCGGTGTTGAAGCTGAACCAGGAGGCATTGACGCCGCGTCCGCGCGCCACGTCGGTCTCGGCGAACAGCTTGCGGACCAGGTCGAACGCCTTGCTGTAGGTGGCCGGGTTGGAGCGCGGCGTCCGCCCGAGTGGTTCCTGATCGACGACGGCGACCCAGTCGAACCCTTCCAGGCCGATCACCTGCTGCACCGTGTCGGTCATCGTCCCGTTCAGGGCGGCCTCCACACTCCCCGCGAGCGCGCCGAGCAGGCTGCTCTTGCCGCTGCCGCTCACCCCGGTCAGGCAGGTGAGCCGACCGGCGGGGAAACGCACCAGGTCGGCGGTCAGGTTGTGGGCGCGCAGGCCGTGCAGCTCCACCCAGCGGGTTCCGTCCCCGATCGGACGGCGGGCCCGACGCAGCCGCGGCCCCTCACCGGCCAGATAGCGTCCGGTCAGCGACGCCGGGTGGGCGGCCACGTCGGCGGGAGGTCCCGACACCAGGATCTCACCGCCGAGGCGGCCGGCACCGGGCCCCATATCGATCACCCAGTCGGTCCGGGCGATCAGTTCGGGGTCGTGCTCGACCAGGAGCACCGTGTTGCCGGCCTTGCGCAGCTCCAGGGCGATGTCGAGCAGGTGCGCCTTGTCCGCCGGATGCAGCCCGGTCCCGGGCTCGTCCAGGACGAAGACGAGGCCGCTCAGCTCGGTACTGAGCTGAGCGGCGAGCCGGGTTCGCTGCAACTCACCCCCGGACAGCGTCGCCGCACTCCGCGACAGCTGGAGATGGGCCAGGCCGAGCCGGTCGAGGACCCCGAGCCTGCGGCCCAGGTCCTGCAGCAGCGGCTCACCCACCTCGCGCTGCCGGGCGTCCAGGTCGTCCGCCACGCGCTTCGCCCAGCTGCGCACCTCCCGGACCTCTACCTCGATCAGGTCGGGATAGGTGAACCCGCCGAGCCGCACGGACCGGGCCACCTGGTCGTACCCGCTGCCGCCGCAGGTGCCGCACGGCTGCTTGCGCATGTACGGCAGGTAGCGCTCCTTGGCGCTGGAGGTCTGGGCGTTCACGAACACCCGCTCCACCTCGGCGAGCGCGCCCCGCAGCGGCTGGCTGGAGGTGTAGGTCACCTGGGCCGTCTCGTTCTTGTTCGTCATGTCGACGGTGGCCTCGATCTTCTCCTCTCCCGTGCCGTACAGCACACAGCGACGGAACCCCTCAGGCAGCGACTGCCACGGCCGGCCGAGGTCCACTCCCCGCTTCTCGGCAAGGGCGGGCACGAACGCGTGTTCCCCCGACCGCCACTTCGCGTACCAAGGGGAGGCCCCCTCGAAGAGCGGAAGCTCCGGATGGGTGATGACCAGGTCCTCCTGCGCCTGCCAGCGCCCGCCCACCCCGTGGCAGTCCGAACAGCTCCCTTCCGGCGTATTGCGGTCGAAATGAGCGGTCGTCAGAGGCCCGTTCCCGTGTTCCGCCGGGTCGGCGCCGATCGCGGGAAGGCGCGAGTACAGCAGTCCCAGATGCCCGTCGATGCCGGTGATCGTGGCGACCGTGGACCGGGGGTTGCGGTTCAGACGGCGCTGGTCGACCGCGAGCGTCGCGCCGAGTCCCAGGATGCGGTCGACCTTCGGCCGATTGCGCTGGGTGATGTACTGCCGCACGAACGGCGAAAGTCCCTCCAGATACCGCAGCTGTGCCTCGTTGTGCAGGGTGTCGATGGCCAGCGAGGTCTTGCCGCTGCCGCTCACTCCGGTGAAGGCGATGAGCCGCCCCTTGGGTATGCTCACCGACACGTCCCGCAGATTGTTGGTACGAGCCCCCACCACCTTGATGGCCTCGCCGTCCACACTCACGACGTCCCGTACGAACGCAGTCAACCTTCGTCCATCCTCTCGCGACACAGCAGAGCACGGGCGGGCACGCACCCCACCCATGCCGAACAAACCGATCACGCCACTGCATGGCGGCGCTCGTCACCATGGCACTGAGCGGCCGCTTCACCAGGTCTCTCAGCACCTGGCCGGTCTCGATGCCGCCCGTGCCGCGTATCAGGACCGGGACGCCGCGGTGAGCTTGTCGGCGTCGGGGGCGTAGACGGTCATCCAGTGCGGACGCAGCCGGTAGTAGACCACGTCGTTGTCCCAGTCGAAGGAATCGTCGCCGTAGAAGCTCTTGAGGTAGGCGAGCAGGTCCGGCCAGCCCGCGTCCCGTTCGCCGTGCCGGGGGTTGAGGATCTCCACCGTGCCGTGGGTGAACACGCCCAGATCCTCCCCGCGCATGTGCGCGGCGCTGACGGCGGGACGGGCGGCGAGGTGGCGTGCCTTGGCGGCGCCGGGCGCCGTGCCGAAGTGCCACTTTCCGTGCAGGAAGTGTCCGTCCACGCCGCTGATCCGCGGCTCGCCCTTCGCCGTCACGGTCGAGAGCGCGAGGGTGCACATGCCGGTGAGGACCTGGGTGAGCTGCTCCGCCGTCAGGGTGCGCTCGGTGGTGACGATCGAGCGCAGGTGCGGGGTGGAGCGGGAGAGCGAGGCGTCCAGGAGGGCCTGAAGCTCCTTGAGATCTTCTGGTGTTTCGCGCATTGCGGTCCTTGTCTGTCCGTGGTGCCCGGCCCCCGTCGGTGCCGACCGGTTAACCCATGATTGGTCTTAAACCCGACGTCCTATGTCATGTTTTCCATCCGTCTTGAGGACGCCATCCCGGGGGCGATCACGGTGGCCGGGCCGTCCACGACCTGCGCGGCCTCAGCCGGTGAAGGTGATCAGCGGCCGGTCCGGGGACCGGCCCGGCCGCGCTGCGCTCGCGGATCCCGGCACGGGCCGGATCAGGCTCCGGATGGCGGGCGATGAGCGGGTCGCGCACGTCGGCGGGCCGGTCGGCGAGCATCGCTCATCCATCGCGCGTACGGACTGGGTCAGGGGTGCGCGTTCCGGTCGAGGCCGAGTGTGGCGATGAGGTCTTCGTGGAGCTCGAACCAGACACGATGGCAGGAGTCGACGTCGGTGCGGTCGACCCAGGCTCCGTCCCCGGCCCGGGCGCGGGTGAGCGCGGCGGTGAAGCGGGTGTCGTATCCGCGCAGGCGCGTCAGGACGTTCCCGAGCCGGTCGGCGAGCGGTGTGAGCGCGTGGCCGACGGCGGCGAGCTCGCGCAGCACCGCGGCGTCCCAGGCGGGGTCGGAGTGGTCGTTGGTGGCGAGCCGGTCGCCGGCGGCGGGCCGGAGCTGCCAGTCGGTGCAGGCTTTGCGGAGGCGGCCGTTCAGCGGGAGGAACGCGCGGTAGACGGCCTGGACCTCCTCGGCGCCGCCGACGCGGGCGAGCTCGGCCGCGAGCTGGCGCTCGTTCTCGGCGCGGCCCCGCTCGGTCAGCGACCAGCCTCCGTCGCCGGCGAAGGAGGTGTGCGCGACCCAGCCGCGTGCCTCGGCGTCGAGCAGCGCCTCCTTCGTCTCGGCCGGGTCCAGCCCGTACCGCCGGGCGAGCACCGGCGTGTCGGCGAACCCGGTGATGCGCACGGCGTGCAGGACCAGGAGGTCCGGCGAGGAGTCGGGTGTCATGAGTCGGAGTCCTGTCGGGTCGTCAGGCGGATGTATCGCTGCTGGCACGCCTGCGGGGAGTTGAACCCCATCGCGTGCGCCATCTGCGCCCAGGTCAGCCCCGCGGCGCGGGCCGTGAACAACAGGCCCGATTCGAGTCCTTCGACCTCGGCGCGGGCGGCGGGCAGGAGGGCGAGCGCGCTCAGGATGCCCTCCGGCCCCAGGTCGGCGGAGCGCCAGAGGGCGAACTGCACGAGGTCGACCGCCGACGGAGGGACGGGTGCGGGCCGCCACGGGCGGGCGCCGATCGCGTCCGCCCCCAGGCTCAGGAGATGTTCCCGCGCGTCCTGCTCACGGCGCGCCTGGGCGTGGTCGTCGTGCGCGCCGCTACCGGGGTCGTGGTTGCGTGACATGCGCCTCATGCTCCACACTCAACGAAATGTTGTCAACTTTTCGTTGAAAGGGCACGGATGATCGTACCCCTCAAGGAGGCCGTCGCCGAGACCTGCGGGGGCAAGGCCGGCGCGCTCGGCGCGTTGCTCCGCGCGGGCCGGCCGGTTCCCGACGGCTTCGTCGTCCCGTTCGCCGTCTACCGCGCCGCCGTCCGCGACCTGGGCCTCGGCCGCCTGGACGGCGACGCGGCCCGGCGGGCGATCGAGGCGCGTCCCGTCCACGCGAGCGTGATCGACGCGCTGGGACGCGGGCTCGGCGAGCTGGGCGATCCGCCCGTGGCGGTACGGTCGTCGGCGGCGGGCGAGGACACCGGGCAGGCGTCGGCGGCCGGGCAGCACGAGAGCTTTCTCGCCGTGCGCGGGGCCGGCGACGTCGGCGATGCCGTACGTGCCTGCTGGGCCTCGCTGTTCTCGGCCCGCGCCATCGGCTACCGGTCCGCCGCCGAGCCGCCCGAGGATCTCGCCATGGCCGTCATCGTGCAACGTCATCTGGACGCCGAGGTGGCCGGGGTCATGTTCACCCCCGCGGACCCGGACGGCGCGACCGAGATCGAGGCGGCCTTCGGCCTCGGCCCGAGCGTCGTCGGGGGCACGGTCACCCCCGACTCCTACCGCGTCGCCGCGGACGGGCCGGTCACCCGCACCGTCGCGGACAAACGCACGCGCCTCGACCGGCGCGGCGCGCGGCTCGTCACCCGCGACGTGCCCGCCCGTACGCGGGATCGACCGGCGATCGACGACGCGACCGCCACCCGGCTGGCCGAGCTCGGGAAGGACATCGCCGCCATACTCGGCGGGCCGCAGGACGTCGAGTGGGCGATCGCCGGCGGCCGCGTCTGGGTTCTGCAGGCGCGGCCGGTCACCGCGACGCCCCCGCCACCGGCGTCTTCCGGCGCCCCGGCCGGCGCGCTCACCGGGACCCCGGGCAGCCACGGGACCGTGACCGGCACCGCGAGGATCGTCCGCGGCCCCGGCGACTTCGCGCGGGTGCGGCCGGGCGACATCCTCGTCTGCCCCTTCACCGACCCCGCCTGGACGCCGCTGCTGCGCATCGCCGCCGGTGTCGTCACCGAGACCGGCGGCGTGCTCTCGCACGCGGCGATCGTCGCCCGCGAGCACGCCATCCCCGCCGTCCTCGGCGTCCGGGACGCGACGGGCAGCCTGCGCGACGGCGCCGTCATCACCGTCGACGGCACCGGCGGCACCGTCACGGCGACGGACGCGTGACCGGACCTTCCACCACAGAGAAAGGGGAAGCGGGCCGCGCGCCCGCGCCTGAACATGCCGACACGACACCTTTATCTGGCACGCCACGGCGCGGCCGACGCGTTCGGGGAACTCACCGGCGTCGGCCGCCGGCAGGTGGAACTGCTGGGCGAACGGCTCTCCGCCCTCCCGGTCGGCGCCGTGTGGCACTCCCCGCTGTCACGCGCCGCGGCGAGCGCGCACGAACTCTCCCGGCACCTGCCGGACGTGCCCGTGGCCGAGGCCGCCGAACTCGTCGACCACGTGCCCTACGTGCCCGCCCCGGCCGAGACACCGCCGTCCTGGGCCGGCTTCTTCGACGGCTACGACGAGAGCGAGGCGGCCTCGGGCCACCGGCTGGCCGAGGCGCTGGTCGCCCGGTTCGCGAAGGCGCCCGAGAAGGCTCAGCCCGACACCCACGAGGTCCTGGTGACGCACGCCTACCAGATCGCCTGGCTGGTGCGGCACGCGCTGGACGCGCCGCCGTCGCGGTGGCTCGGGCTCAACAGCGCCAACACCGCGCTGACGGTCATCGAGTATCGGAGCGGGCTGCCGCCCACGGTCGTGATGTTCAACGACATGAGCCATCTTCCGCCCGACCTGCGCTGGACCGGCTTTCCCGGCGGCGTGCGGCCGTGAGAGGTCCGCGCCGCTAGCGGGGGGTCAGCAGGCAGAACTCGTTGCCGTCGGGGTCGGCCATCAGCACCCGGCCGCCTTCGGGCCGGCCGGCGTCGAGCCGGGTCGCTCCGAGGGAGACGAGACGGTCGACCTCGGCGAGCTGATCCCCGTCCGCGGGCGGAGCGAGGTCGAAGTGGAGCCTGTTCTTCCCGTTCTTCGGCGCGACCGGCGGACCACCCCAGGTGATCTTGGGGCCGCCGTGCGGCGAGCGGATCGCGGTCTCCTGGTCCTGGTCCCAGACCAGCGGCCAGTCCAGCGCCGCGCTCCAGAAGTATCCGACCTCCTGCGAGCCGTCGCACGCGAGCGCACCGATGAACCCGCAGTCGGCCAGGAACTTGTTGCCCGGCTCGATGACGCAGAACTCGTTGCCCTCGGGGTCGGCGAGCACCACGTGACCGTCGTCCGGGCTCTGCCCGATGTCGATGTGGCGGCCGCCGAGCTCGAGCGCCCTGGCCACCGTCCGCTCCTGCTCCTCGGAGGACTGGCTCGTCAGGTCGAAGTGGATCTGGTTCTCGGTGGTCTTCTTCTCCTGGGACGGACGACACCGGATCTGGAACCCGGTGTCGTCGTTCGGCAGGAGCGTGACGCCGTCGTGCGTCTCCCAGCCCAGGATCTGGGCCCAGAAGCGGGCGAGACCTCGCGGGTCGTGCGCATCGAAGCAGAGCGCGATGAGCTGGGAAGGCATCCGGTGTCTCCAATCCGCCGACGCGTGACGGCGGCAACGCTAACCCGCCCGGCGACCGCGACGCCAACGAATATCCGGCGCGGTGGAGCCGTGCCAGAAGCCGGCGTAGCGGCCGCCGCGGCGCAGCAGTTCGTCGTGGCCGCCTTCCTCCACGATCCGGCCGCCGTCCAGGAAGACGACGCGGTCGGCCCGCTGGACGGTACGCAGCCGATGCGCCACCATCACCACCGTCCGGCCCGCCATCAGGCGTTCGACGCCCTCGTGCACGGCCGCCTCGTTGACCGGGTCCAGCGCCGAGGTCACCTCGTCCAGCAGCACGATCGGCGCGTCCTTCAGCAGGGCGCGCGCGATCGAGACCCGCTGACGCTCGCCGCCCGACAGCAGCGCGCCGCCCTCGCCGACCTTCGCCGCCCAGCCGCCGGGCAGCCGCTCGATCACCTCGTCCAGCCGCGCCGCCGTCGCCGCCGCCCGCAGCTCGGCCTCGCCGGCGTCGGGACGGCCGAGCCGTACGTTCTCCTCGATCGTGCCGTCGAAAAGGTAGACGTCCTGGAAGACGATGGCGATCCGCGACGTCAGCACCTCGGTGCCGACGTCGCGCACGTCGGCGCCTCCCACCCGCACCGCGCCCGCGTCCACGTCGTGGAACCGCGCGATCAGCTGCAGCAGGGTGCTCTTGCCCGCGCCCGACGGCCCGACGACGGCGAGCCGCTGTCCTTCCGGTACGGAGAGGGACAGGTCGTCGATCACCGTGCGGCCGTCCTGGCGGAAGGTGACGGAGTCGAACTCCAGGCCATGGTGCGCCGGCCTGACCGGGTCGGGGGCCTCCGGCAGCGGCTCGGTGCTCAGCACCGCGTCGAGCCTGCCCAGTTCGGCGCGCGCCGCGCGGAGCTTGCCGCCGAGGTCCGACAGCGACAGCAGCGGATCGGCGCAGCGGGCGGCGAGCACCAGGATCGCCAGGAGCTCGGCGGCGCCGATGTCCCCGCCGAGCGCGAGGTAGGCGCCCAGGGCCAGCAGCGCGGTGAACACCGCCTGGACCGTGAGCGTCAGCCCCAGCACGCCCGGCAGCGCCGACAGCACGGTGCGGCGGGAGGCGCGCTGGAGTTCACGCAGCGAGTCGTCCAGCAGCCGGAAGCGTTCGCCGGTCCGGCCGCCGGCCCGCAGCACCGGCTGGGCCTGGAGATACTCGATGACGCGCCCGGTGGCCTGGTGGCCGCGTTCGTGCCGCTCGGCGTCGGACGCGGCCATCGAGCGTCCCGTCCGGACCTGGATCGCCGCCACGACCGGGGCGGCGGCCAGCGCGGCCAGCCCCAGCCGCCAGTCGAAGCCGAGCATCACCACGATGATCGTCAGCGGGGTCACACAGGCCGAGACGTACGGCGCCAGCAGGTGCGCGAGCACCCCCATCGCCTCCAGGACGCCGCGGCTGGCCAGCACCGACACCTCGCCGACCCGGGCGCCGCCGTACCAGCCGATGGGCAGCCGGGCCAGGTGGTCGCCGAGCCGGTGGAACATGCCGCGCAGCAGCACGGTCGCGCCGCGCATGCCGGACAGGTCGCTGAGGTAGCGCAGCACGGCGTAGACGGCGACCGCGGCCCCGAACGCGACCAGCCAGGGCCGGGCCCCGCCCGGATCGCCGCCGAACAGGGCGCGCAGCACCGGGACGAGCAGCCCGTAGGACAGGCCCTCCACCATCGCGGTCACCGTCATCAGGGCCACGGTGCGGCGCACCGGCCCGGCGTACTCGGGTCCCAGCACGCGCATCAGCATGCGGATCATCGAGGCTCTCCTCCTCGCGTCAGGGCGGTCGCCGACCGGTAGGTCCGCGAGAACGCGGCGAACTCCCCGTCCCGTGCCAGCAGCTCGGCGGGGCTTCCCCGCTCGACGATCACCCCGTCGTCCAGCATCACGATCGTGTCGGCGTCGGCGATGGTCTCCAGGCGGTGGGCGATGACCAGGATCGTCCGGTCGTCCTTCAGGGTCGCCAGGGCCCGGCGCACCGCCTGTTCGGTCCTCGGGTCGGCGAAGGCGGTCGCCTCGTCGAGCACCAGGACGGGCGCGTCGGCGAGCAGCGCGCGGGCGATCGAGATCCGCTGGGCCTCGCCGCCCGACAGCCCGGCCTCCTCACCGATGACCGTGTCGTATCCGCGAGGCAGTTCGAGGATCCGTTCGTGGATGTCCGCCAGCCGGGCGGCGCGGACCACGTCGTCGAAGCCGGCGTGCGGCACCGCCAGCGCGATGTTGTCCGCCACCGAGGCGCGCAGCAGCCGGACGTCCTGGAAGACGAAGGACACCATCCGGTAGAGGTCCCGGCTGCCGATCTCGCGCAGATCGACGCCGCCGAGGGTGACCGACCCGCCGGTCGGGTCGTAGAACCGGGGCAGCAGCTGGACCAGCGTGGACTTCCCGCTTCCCGACGGCCCGACGACCGCGGTGACCGTGCCGGGCTCCAGCACCAGGTCGATCCCGCGCAGCACCTCGCGGCCGGCTTCGTAGCCGAAGCGGACGTCACGCAGCTCCACGCGGTGCCCCCGGGGTGCGGCCGGGTGGACGGGCTCGGGCAGCGGCGGCACCGCGAGCACTTCCTTGATGCGGCCGACCGCGCGCCGGGCGGCCTGCATGTCGTCGAAGCCGTGGCCCAGAGCCGCCACCGGGGCGGTCAGGCCCAGCCCGAGCAGCAGGAAGGGCAGCAGGTCTGCCGGCGGCAGGTCACCGGAGGTGATCAGGGCCGCGCCGCCGGCCAGCACGGCCAGCAGCACGAACGGCGGCGACAGCGCCAGCTGCATGCCCGCGGCGATCACCGACATGCCGCGCACCCAGCGGAAGAAGACGGCGACGAACTCGTCCACGGCCGTCACGAACCTCCGGTGGGCGCGCTCGCCCGTGCCGAACGCCTTGACCACCGCGATGCCCCGCACGAACTCGACCACCGTGTTCGCGACCCGCCCCATGGCCGCGTCGAACGCCTTCTGCTCGCGCAGCCGGGCCGGGGTCATCATCAAGGGCACCAGCGCCACCGCCAGCACCACCGGGACGAGCGTGATCAGGGTGAGCCGCCAGTCGACGGCGAACAGGTAGAGCAGCGACACCAGCGGCACCACGAAGGCGGCGACGAGCTCGCCGGGGGCGTGGGCGACGAACGGGTGCACGGCGCTCACGTCGTCGCCGACGACCTTCGCCAGCTCGCCCGTACGGCGCCGGGAGAACCAGCCGATCGGCACGCGCCCCAGCCGCTCGGCCAGCCGCCGGCGGAACGCCAGCTGCACCCGGTCGTCGAGCAGATGTCCGATGCCGGACGACGCCGCGGTGAACACCAGCCGGACGAGCAGGCCGGCCGCGCCCGCGATCACCACGATCCGGACGTGGCCGTGATCGAGCGGGCCGGGCGAGAGCAGGGCGCGGCCCAGTTCGGCGACCGCCAGCAGCGGCGCCAGGCCCGCGACCGAGCCGATCACCTGCAGGACGACCACGGCGGCGAAACTTCCCAGGTAAGGGCGTAACAGCCCCACCGGTGGTGGCGCGGACCGCTGCCTCGTTGCGAGTTCGGGAGCCATGCAGAGCATCCTCCCGGCCGCCACTCCCGCGGATCAGCCGCCATCCGTCGCACATCCCGCACGGATCACGCGCCGAACGGCGCACGGTACGGGGGGAGGACGTGACAAAGAGGGATCACCCACCTCTTGCCACTCTCAACGTATAGCGGACAGGGGGGCTTGCGGCAAGACCCGGGTCGTACCGCAGAATCGTCGGCCGACACGCGAGCTCGACAAAGGGGGATTCCATGATTGACGTGATCATCGCCGGTGGCGGGCCGACCGGCATGATGCTGGCCGCCGAACTGAGGCTGCACGGCGTGCGCGTGGTCGTGCTGGAGAAGGAGACCGAACCGACGCCGAACGTCCGTTCCCTCGGCCTGCACGTGCGCAGCATCGAGGTGATGGACCAGCGCGGCCTGCTGGAACGCTTCCTCGCGGAGGGCCGGAAGCACCCGCTCGGCGGGTTCTTCGCCGGCATCGCCAAGCCGTCGCCCGGCCTGCTGGACACCACCCACCCCTACGTCCTCGGCATCCCGCAGCCCGTCACCGACCGCCTGCTGGCCGAGCGCGCCGCCGAACTCGGCGCCGACGTCCGGCGCGGCCGCGAGCTGACCGGGCTGAGCCAGGACGAGCACGGGGTGACCGCCGAGCTGGCCGACGGCTCGCGGCTGCGCGCGCGCTACCTCGTCGGCTGCGACGGCGGCCGCAGCACGGTGCGCAAACTGCTCGGCGTCGGCTTCCCCGGCGAACCTTCCAGGGCCGACACGCTGCTGGGCGAGATGGAGGTGGGGGTGCCGCAGGAGACGGTGGCCGCCGTGGTGGCCGAGGTCCGCAGGACCCAGCTGAGGTTCGGCGTCGGGCCCTTCGGCGAAGGCGGCCTGTATCGGGTCGTCGTGCCCGCCGAGGGGGTGGCCGAGGACCGCTCGGTCCCGCCTGGCCTTGAGGAGTTCAGGCGGCAGCTGCGGAAGGTCGCCGGCACCGACTTCGGCGTGCACTCACCCCGCTGGCTGTCCCGCTTCGGCGACGCCACCCGGCTGGCCGAACGGTACCGGACCGGCCGGGTGCTGCTGGCCGGCGACGCCGCGCACGTCCACCCGCCGATGGGCGGGCAGGGGCTCAACCTGGGCATCCAGGACGCGTTCAACCTCGGCTGGAAGCTGGCCGCCGAGGTCACCGGCTGGGCGCCGGAAGGGCTGCTGGACAGCTACCACGCCGAACGGCACCCCGTGGCGGCCGACGTGCTCGACAACACCCGCGCGCAGGCGGAGCTGATGTCCACCGAACCCGGCCCGCAGGCGGTGCGCCGGCTGCTGTCGGAGCTGATGGACTTCGAGGACGTGAACCGCCACCTGATCGAGAAGATCGTCGCGATCGGGATCCGCTACGACCTCGGCGAGGGTCACGAACTGCTCGGCCGGCGGATGCGGGACGTGCCGCTGAAGAACGGCCGCCTCTACGAGCTGATGCGCGGCGGCCGCGGGCTGCTGCTCGACCGGACCGGCCGGCTCTCGGTGGAGGGGTGGGCCGATCGGGTCGACCACGTCGTCGACGGCAGCGAGGAGCTGGACGTGCCCGCGGCGCTGCTGCGGCCGGACGGCCACGTGGCGTGGGCCGGCGACGACCAGCGGGAGCTGACCAGCGGGCTGTCCCGGTGGTTCGGCGCCGCGGCCGGCTGAGCGCTACCCGCTCGTCCTCCATTCGTCCAGGTGGGCGTCGATGAACGCCCGCATCGAGGTGGGCTCGCGCCCGGTTATCCGCTTCACGGCCGGCGAGAGCTCGGCGAAGCCGCCGTGCCGGACGCGGTGGTAGAGGTCGTCGAGGATGCCCGCCGTCCAGGGGTCGAGGCCGTGCAGGGTCTCCCGCGGGGGCGGGTCCTCGGCGCGGATCCGGTGGCCCAGGCGCGCGGAGAGCTCCCGCGCGACGGACGCGACCGGAACCGCCTCCGGGCCGGTGATCGTGTGCGCCCGGCCACGGTGATCCTCCGGCGCGCCGAGCGCGGCCACGGCCACGTCGGCGATGTCACGCGCGTCCACCCACGCGATCGGGCCGCCGCCCGAGGGCAGGCTCAGGACGCGGTCGTCACGGATGGCGTCCCGGTAGAAGCGGGGGTCGGTCAGGACCTGATGGAACCAGGACGGGCGCAGCAGCGTCCAGGAGGCGGCCCGGGTGACGACCGCATCCTCGGCCCGGCGAGCCCAGTGGTCCGGCGCGAGCGATTCGGCTCCCTGCTCGGACACCAGGACGACATGGGCGTCCGGGTTCACCTCGACCAGGCCGGCCATGAGGTCGGGAGCGGCGGGCAGGTCGGGGCGCACCAGGTAGATCGCGTCCACGTCCGCCGCCTCGCGCCAGGTCGCCGGGTCGTGCCAGTCGAAGCGGACCTGATCGGCGGCGGGCCGCGACGACCCGGCCCGGACGAGGGTCCCGGAGCGGCGCAGCCGGGCCGTCACCTCGCTCCCGGTCTTGCCCCGGGCCCCGGTCACCAGCACCGTGCGGGTCATGCACGCTCCCCGAGCCGGACGACGGCCTTGCCGATCGTGGACGTTCCGCCGTGCAGCAGGCCCAGCAGGGCTTCGGGCACCCGCTCGATGCCGTCGAGCACCGTCTGCCGGTGCACGATCTCGCCTGAGCGCACCCAGGAACCCACCTCGGCCCGGAAGGCGGGCATCTGGTCCCGGTGGTCGGCGACCAGGAAGCCGCGTGCGGTCGCCCGCTTGGTGACCAGCTCGTACAGGTTGCGCACGCCGTGCGGCTCCCGGCCGTCGTACTGGCTGGCCATCCCGCACAGGGCCAGGCGGGCGCCGACCCGCAGGCGGCCGATCGCGGCCTCCAACTGGACGCCGCCGACGTTGTCGAAGACCACGTCGACGCCGTCCGGCGCGGCCTGCGCGAGGAGCTCGTCGGCCGCGCCGTCGTGATAGTCGAAGGCGGCGTCGAAACCGAGGTCGTCCACCAGATGGCGCACCTTGGCCGGCGATCCCGCGCTGCCGATCACCCGCCCGGCTCCCCGCAGCCTGGCGATCTGACCGGCGACGCTCCCGACCGCCCCCGCCGCTCCGGTGACGAACACCGTGTCGCCGGGACGTACCTCCGCCATCCGGGTGATGCCCAGCCACGCGCTCAGGCCCGTCGTGCCGAGCACGCCGAGATAGCTCTCGGCGGGCAGATCGCCGGTGTCGATCGGGGAGACCCCGGCCGCGTCGACCACGGCGGCCTCGCGCAGCCCCAGGAAGTGCTCGACCACCTGGCCAGGCTTCACACCGCCGGCGCGGGACTCGACGACCACGCCGACCGCTCCTCCCTCCAGCGGCGCGTTCAGCGGGAACGGCGGGATGTAGGACGGACTGTCGTCCATCCGGCCACGCATGTACGGGTCGACCGACAGGTGGGTGTTGGCGACCAGGACCTCACCGGGCCGCAGGTCGGGAATCGGGGCTTCGACCAGCGTGAAGTCGTCGGCCGACGCCTGTGCTCGCGGCCGTCGGGCCAGGTGCCACTCCCGGGCCCGTCCCTTGCTGGTAACCGTCATCGGTCTGCCTCTCGTAGATGCTTGAGCCAATCAAGCATTCAACCTGGCACACATGCTTGAGTGAGTCAAGTTCTTGGTAGGGTGGTGCCATGGCGCTACCCACAGGGCCCGTCACCGCGTCGACCGACGCCGAACGCGCGATGTTCGACTTCGTCGACGCCTACGACCGCGCCTTCGAGACCGCCGCCCTGCGACACGGGCTGAGCGTGGCGCAGGCCTGCGTGCTGGGGCGGCTGACCCGGGAGCGCGGCATGGGCGAGCTGGCCGACGAGCTCGGATGCGACGCCTCCAACATCACCCAGATCATCCGCAGGCTGGAGGCGCGCGACCTCGTCCGCCGTCAGCCCCATCCCGACGACCGCCGCTCCCGGCAGATCGTCCGCACCCCCGAGGGCGCCGGCCTCTACGCCGCCTTCGAGGAGTCGTTCGCGTTCGCCCGCTCCGCCGTCTCCAACCTGAGCGCCCGCGAGCAGGACCAGCTGGCCACCCTGCTCCGCAAGGCGCTCCACGGGAACGACCGGCCCGCGGGCTGAGCCGGTCGGCGCCTCTCACGCGCCGGACTCGGCCTCCTCGGATGACGCCGGGACGCCCAGCGCCGACAGGAACGCGGCGGCGGCGGGGGAGGGCCGGTGCCGGCTCCAGATGAGATGCTCCACGCGGGCCGGAGCGTCGCTGAGCCGGACCACGGGCAGGTCGGGGAGCTGGGACACGAAGGCCGCCGGCAGCATCCCGACGCCCAGGCCCTGCCGGATCAGGCGAGCCATGAAATCGGGGGTCGACACTTCGAAGGCGACCTCGCGCCGCACCCCGGCCGCCGCGAAGGCCTCGTCGGACTGGATCCGCCCGGCGCTGCCCGCGGGGAAGTCGACGAACCGCTCGTCCGCCAGCCGGTCCAGCTTCACGTGCTCCTTGTCGGCCAGCGGGTGGCCGGGCGCGACCACGGCGACGAGGTCGCCGCGTGCCAGCTCACGGCCGCGGACGCCCTTGGGCCGGACGCCCAGGGGAAGCCCCAGGAAGGCGATGTCGAGCGTGCCCTGCCGCACCCGTTCGACGAACTCCTCGCTCGCGCCGGAGCGCAGGCTGATGCGTACCTCCCGGTGGCGCAGGTGGAAGCGTCGTAGCGCGACCGGCAGATCGACCGCCGTGACGGTGGGGATGGCGCCGATGGCGAGCCGGCCGCGGATCTCGCCGGCGGCGGCCGCCACCTCGGCCCTGGCCCGCTCGGCGGCGTCGAGAGCCTGGCGGGCGGCGGGGAGGAACGCCTCGCCCGCCGGGGTCAGCCGGACGCTGCGGCTGGTGCGGTCGAACAGCTTGGCGCCCAGCTCGCGCTCCAGCCGCGCGATCTGGTGGCTCAGCGCCGACTGGACGACCAGGCACTGCTCGGCGGCGCGGGTGAAGTTGGCCGTCTCCGCGACGGCGACGACGTAGCGCATCTGCTGAAGCTCCATGGATCAATCGTGATTCACGATCGTTGAGATGACAAACATGCGTTGGACTCATTGATCGCTCATCCCTCAGGCTGGGACGCATGACGCCAAGACCCCATCCTGAGGGCGGCCTGTCGCACGGGCTGCTCCTGCTCATGTCGGTGGCGACCGGGCTGGCGGTCGCGGGCAACTACTTCGCGCAGCCGCTGCTCGACCTGATCGGCAGGGAGCTCGGCCTCGGACCCTCGATGGCGGCGCTCACGGTGACGGCCGCGCAGGCCGGGTACGCGCTCGGGCTGATCCTGCTGGTGCCGCTCGGCGACCTGGTGGAGCGGCGGCGGCTCGCCGTGTCGCTCTACGCGGCGACCGCGGTGTTCCTGCTGGTGTCGGCCACCGCGGCCGACGGCACGGTGCTCCTGGTCAGCACGGCACTGACCGGCCTGGCCTCGGTCGGCGCGCAGGTCGTGGTGCCGTTCGCGGCGACGCTGGCGGCCCCCGCCGAACGCGGCCGGGTGGTCGGCACGGTGATGACCGGGCTGATGCTCGGCCTGCTGCTGGCGCGCACCGCCTCCGGCACGCTGTCGGAGCTGGGCGGCTGGCGGACGGTCTACTGGGTGAACGCCGCCCTGATGGCGCTGACGGCCGTGCTGCTGCGGGTCTTCCTGCCCCGGCTCGGCGGCGACGGCGGGCGCCTGTCGTACCCGAAGCTGCTGCGCTCCACGATGGCGATGTTCCGGTACGAGCCGCTGCTGCGGTGGCGGGCGGCCATCGGCGCCCTCAGCCTGGCCTCGTTCAGCGTGCTGTGGACGGCGCTGACCTTCCTGCTGGCCGGGGCGCCGTACGAGTGGTCGGAGTCGGGCATCGGCCTGTTCGGCCTGGTCGGCGTCGTGGGCGCGCTGACCGCCACGGTCGCGGGACGGCTGGCCGACCGCGGGCTCGTGCAGATCGTGACCGGAGCGGGCACGGTCCTGCTGGCGGCGTCCTGGCTGGCGCTCGCCGCCGGGACACGCTCCCTGATCTGGCTGCTCGCCGGCGTGGTCGTGCTGGACCTGGCGCACCAGGCGGTGCTCAACAGCAGCCAGAACGTCATCTACGCGCTGCGGCCCGAGGCCCGCAACCGGATCAACTCCGCCTTCATGACCTCCTTCTTCGTCGGCGGCGCGGTGGGCTCCGCGCTGACCTCGGTGGTCTGGGTGCACGGCGGCTGGACCGCCGTGTGCGTCCTGGGCGCCGTCCTGTCCGCCGGGACCGTCGTGCTCTGGGTCCTGGAGCGCCTCACCACCGGCCGGGCCGCCGGGAAACCCCCGCGGCCCGCCGCCCACCCGGCGACCGCCGGGTCTGCCAACTAGTCACAAGGAGAACGAACATGTCACGCACCGTACTGATCACCGGAGCCACCGGAACCGTGTCCACCGCGCTGATCGACGCGCTGGAAGGGGCCGACGTCCGCCTGCGCGTCCTCGTCCGCGACGCGTCCAGGGCGGACGGGCTGAGGGACAGGGCCGAGGTCGTCGTCGGCGACCTCGGCGACCCCCGGTCGCTGGCGCCCGCCTTCGAGGGCGTGCAGGACCTGTGGCTGCTCACCCCGAACAGCCCGCGCGCTCCGGAGAACAGCATGAACGCCGTGTGGGCGGCACGCCAGGCCGGCGTGGAGCGCGTCGTGCGCCTGTCCGTGATCGGCGCGGCCCACGACGCGCCGAACCGCAGCGGCAGGCTGCACGCGCTGTCCGACCAGGAGCTCGAACGGTCCGGCCTGCGCTGGACGATCCTGCGCCCGCACTGGTTCATGCAGAACCTGCTGAACGAGACGGGCGACATCGCCGCCACCGGCACGTTCTCGCTGAACGTCGCCTCGTCCAGGGTCGGCATGATCGACGTGCGCGACATCGCCGAATGCGCCGCCCGCGTGCTCCTCGACGCCCCCGACCGTCACCACGGCCGGACGTACACGCTCACCGGCCCGCGCTCGCTGACCTTCGACGAGGTGGCGGCCGAGCTGGGCCGCGTCCTCGGCAGGCCGGTCGCCTATCTGCCGGTCAGCGACGAGGCCAAGCACAAGACGCTGCTCGGCCACGGTGTCCCTGAATGGATCGCCGACATGCTGGAGGAGTACGCGCGGGCGTACGTCTCCGGCTGGGGCGACTTCACCACCGACGCTGTCGCCGGCCTGCTCGGCCGCCCGCCGCGCGACGTCGCCGACTTCGCCCGCGACCACGCCGCCAGGTTCGCCCCGGCCGTCTGAGCCGGGGCGAACCTCGCGGAGCGCCGGGCGGGACGTGCGGCTAGAGGCAGGCCCCGCCGCCCGGGGCGCAGTGCGCGACCTCGGGATACCGAGCCGACGGCTTGTCCAGCAGGGGCTGCCGTTCCGCCTTCAGATGCTGGTCGAGGAAGGCCGCCACATACGTCCGGGTGAGCTCGGCGGCGCGCGCCGCCGCCAGTTCGGGGCCGGCGGGTCCGATGCCGAGGGCGCCCGCCAGCACCGGGAGGTCGGTGAAGGACTGGTGGTCCCCGCCCTTCATGACGATCCACCGCTTCCACCCGGTCAGCAGCTTCCAGTCGCGCTCCCACGTGGTGTCCCGGCCGCCGGGGACGTGCTCCGGCGAGCCGATGAACATGAACGGCCTGGAGAACCCGCCTTCGGGGATCCGGGCGTAGGTGGTGCCGTCCATGTCGATGCCGGCACGTACCCGGGAGTCCTTCACCATGACGGCCACCGAGCTCGCCCCGCCGATCGACTGGCCGGCCATCGCGATCCTGGAGCGGTCGATCAGCCCGGCGCCGTCCCACCGGGACGGCAGCTGGTCGAGCACGAAGGAGACGTCGGCCGCCCGGACCTGGACCACCCCCGCGCCGAAACCCGGATCGGCGTCGCTGTCACACGCGAGGCACTCCGCCACCCGGCCGTCGGCCAGGGTCGTGGCGTAGCTCTCGTGGGTGTGGTCGATCCCCGCCACCACGTACCCCCGGCTGGCCAGGTCCTCGGCCAGGGACGTGAGCGTGCTCAACGGCTTGGTGAAGCCGGGGGACAGCACGACCAGCGGAAGGTTCCGCCCCGCGGGTTCGGCGTCTTCGACGGCGTTGGTGCGGGTCCGGCTGAGCGCGTCGTACGGAACGCCCGTGATCCTGGAGCCCTTGAGGAACAGCTCCGATTCCCGCGGCGTCATGTACGGCGCGCGTTCCCCGTCGCGCTGCCTGGTCGGGTACCACAGGGTGACCTTGAGCTCCCTGGTTTCGGCGTCGAGGTCCCAGGGGTCGGGGCGGGAGGTGTCCTCCAGGTGCAGGACGGTGGTGCCGACCGGGTGGGCGCCGGAGGGCTCGGGCAGGACCGCCGGGCCCGTCGGCGTGGGCGACGGGGCGGCGGAGCGGGGCGGCGTCGGCGCGGCGCAGGCCGACACGGCCAGGACGGCCAGGACCGCCAGGAGGTGTCTCATCGCAGGGTCCCTTCACTTCCGCAGCAAGGTCAGGGCCCTGGCCAGCGCGGGGTCGCGCCCGGCGGCCGCGTCGCGCGGGGCCGGGGCCACGTGGTGGTCGGGCGGCACGCCGATCCGGTCGATCACCTCGCGATCGGGACCGAGGTGGTGCCTGGAGGGGAGGCTCAGCAGGGTGTTGTCGCTCAGCAGGTACGGCTGCGCCGGGCCGGAGACGACCCCGGCGGTCCTGGTGCCGACCAGCCGGCCGGCGCCCAGGTCCTTGATCGCGGAGCTGAAGTGCTCGCACGCCGACGCGCAGCCGCGGTCGGTGAGCACCACCAGCGGCAGGCCGACCAGTTCCACGGTGTCGTCGGTCCGCATGGCCTCGCAGTCGCCTTCCGCGGTGCACTGGTAGGCGGTGATCTTGCCGTGGGCGAACGCGCTCACCAGCCGGACCGCCTCGACGGGACTGCCGCCGCCGTTGCCGCGCAGGTCCAGCACGACGCCGGAGAGCGTCCGGCCGGTACGCAGCCGCGCGACCGCCTTGAGAACCCTGTTCGCGGCGTCGGAGCCGAACCCCCGCAACCGCACGTAGGCGACGTCGTCCAGCAGCTTCGACCGCACCGCCTGCAAGGTGGCCAGGTCCCGCTGGTAGAGGCCGGGCTTGAGCGTCACGCTCCAGCGGCGGCCGGTGCTCTCCCGCAGCAGCCGCAGCCGGACCGGGCGGGCCTGCGGGTAGCGCGGGTAGAGGGCGGCGATCGCGGCGGTGGCCTTCCCGTCGAGGAAGGGCGCCGAGCCGTCGATCGACTCGACGACGTCGCCGGGGCGCAGACCGGCGGCGTGCGCCGCGCCGCCCTCCACCGCGGTGACGAACAGCGGGGGCAGGGCCGTGCCGGGGTTGCCCGTCACCTGCGGGCCGTCGACGTTCGCCTGGAGTCCGAGTCCGTAGCCGTCGCCGTCGTAGGCGTCGGGGTGCCGTTCGACGCCGTGCGCCCAGCGGGCGTGGTTGTCGCCGAGCGCCGCCACCATGGCCTCCAGGGTGACCACGGCCAGCTCGTCGCGCAGGCCGGGCACCTGGTCGGTGGTCTTCCGGTAGACGGTCTCGAAAGCGGTCCAGTCGGCTTTCCTGTCACCGGTCAGCGCCGGCATGGCCGCCTCGGGCACGTCGCGGCCGTTGCGGTTGAGCTCCTGCGTCAGGGCGGCGAATCCGGCGAGCAGCAGCGTGCGGGCGTCCAGCGTGGCGCCGCCGTAGTAGTTGCCGAGGATGCAGAAGTACGCCTGCTCGATGACGTCGATCGTGGTGGCCGTCTCCGCAGCGGGCGGATCCTGGGGCCGCGCGCAGACCGTGCCGGCCGCCGTGCCCGCCTCGCCGCGCGGTGGCGTCGGCGCGGCGCAGGCCGCCGCCAGGAGGAGCGCGATCCCGGCCGCCGCGATCCTGGCGGCGGTCATGACAGACGCCTCCTGGTCCACCAGAAGGAGAACCACGCGAGGCCGGCGGTGAGCAGGACGTAGATCCCGGTCTCGATCCACTGGAAGGGCCAGAAACGGTCGAGGGGGTGGTAGGTCGCCTGCTGCCGGTAGCCGAGGCGGTTGATCTCGGCCACGCACGTGTCCATGCCTCCGGACGGCGCGCAGGGTCCCGACGTGGTGGAGACGCCGATGGTGCCTTCCGCGCCGGCAGTGCGCCCGGACGGGTCGACGAGTTCGCTGGACAGGACCCAGGCGCCGGCGTGACCGGGGACGGCCGACCTCAGCATGACGTGCACGGCGCCGCCCTCGTCGCGGTCCATGCCGATGCCGTCCACGTTCGCCTGGCCGAGCTCGAAGGACGCCGTGACCGGGGACATCAGATGGGGCCGGACCAGCATCGGCATCGCGAGCTGGACCACGGCGAACAGGGCCAGGGTGAGGGCCATGGCGGGCAGCATGCGGCGCACGAGCATGCCCACGGTCACCCCCAAGACGAAGGCGAAGGCCGCGTACCCCATCGGGGCGATGCCGCGCGCGCCGAACACCAGGGGAGCCATCAGGCCCAGCCCGTCGGCGGCCGACTTGTCCAGAGGGTCGGACCACCAGGTCACCATGAGGCCGCACAGGCCGGCGGCGGCCACCGTGACCAGGCCGACGAGCCCGAGCTTGACCGTCAGCCAGCGGGCGCGGGTGATGCTCTGGTTCCACACCAGCAGGTGCGTCCCGGCCTCCAGCTCGCGGGTGATCAGCGGCGCCCCCCAGAAGAGCCCCGCCAGGGCGGGCAGGAGCAGCACGACGAGGGTCAGGGCCATGAACGGGAGCTGGTACGTGTCGAAGAAGCGGTCGTAGAAGCGGCCGCAGCTGCCGTCCTGGGCGCAGGCGGCGATCCCGGAGGCGTAACCGGAGGCCAGGCCGGGGCCGGTCACGGCCAGGACGGCGGCGAGCACGCCGAGAACGGCGGCCATCATCACGGCCGAGCCGCGGAACTGCCGCCAGGTCAGCCAGATCATCGCCGCACCTCCAGCACGGGCCGCCGGTCATCGGCGACGTACCTGTCCATGTAGGCCAGGACCAGGTCCTCCAGGTCGAGCCGGGTGACCGTCCAGGCGGGGTCGTGGATCGGGGCGTCGGTGCGGATCACGTACGTGCTCTGCCGGTCGGTGTGGCGTGCGGAGATCACCTGCTGGCCGGCGGGGAGCCGGGCGGGGTCGCGGCGGGGGCCGGTGAGCCGGTGATGGGTGGACAGCAGCCGGTCGACCTCTCCCGCCACCTGCACGCGCGAGTCGACGAGCACGATCAGGAAGTCGCAGACCCGTTCCAGGTCGGCGACCAGGTGGGAGGAGAGCACCACGCTGAACTCGTGCTCGACGGTGGCCTCCATCAGCCCCTGCAGGAACTCGCGGCGGGCGAGCGGGTCGAGCGAGGCGACCGGCTCGTCCAGGATCAGCAGCTCGGGCCGCTTGGCCAGGCCCAGGGTGAGGGCGAGCTGGGCGCGCTGGCCGCCGGACAGCTTCCCCGCCCGGTGGCCTGAGGGGAGGCCGAGCCGCGCGATCCGTTCCCGCGCGAGGCCGGCGTCCCAGCGGGGGTTGAGCCGGGTGCCCAGACGCAGGTGCTCGGCGACGGTCAGCCCCGCGTAGACCGGGGTGTCCTGGGCGACGAACCCGACCTTGGCCAGCTGCGCCGGGCCGCCGGCCGGCCGGCCGCCCAGCACGGTGATGGCGCCCGCCGTCGGTTCGAGCTGGCCGGCGGCCAGTTTCAGCAGTGTGGTCTTGCCCGCCCCGTTCGGGCCCACCAGGCCGACCACGTGCCCGGCCGGGATGTCGACGGTGCACTCGCGTAACGCCCAGCGTTTGCCGTACTTCTTGCCCAGTTCCTGGGCTTGCAGGACAGAAGTCACGCTATTTCCTCCTGGGAGGCGGTCCGAAAGGTGGTCATGAAAAGGGCCTCGATGCTCTCGTCGTCGAGCCCGGCCCTGCGCGCCTTCTCCAGCCAGCGCCGCAGATCCGCGCGGAGCGGGCCGTGCGCGGCCAGCGAGGCGCCGGCCAGCGTCGCGGTCACGAACGTGCCGACCCCCGGCCGGGCGGCCACCAGGCCCTCGTGCTCAAGCTCCCGGTAGGCCTTGAGCACCGTGTTGGGGTTGATCGCCAGCCCCGCCACCACGTCCTTGACCGTCGGAAGCTGGTCACCCACGCGCAGCAGCCCCAGCCGCAGCGCGTGCCGCACCTGCTGGACCAGCTGCTGATAGGGCGAGACGCCGGACCGGCTGTCGAGGTAGAACTCGATCAACAGCTTCTCCATTCATCTAGTCTCCTAGTACTTTAGGAGTATGGATGTTAAGAAGCCGTAAGCCGCCGCGTGGATGGATGGATCAGGCCGGATTCGGGCCGCCCCACGGGCCCACCGCCGACGGATCCGCCGCGATGATCTCCCGCCACACATCCAGTAGCTGCTCCAGCCCGGCGATCGGCTCGGGGCGGGCCAGCAGGTCATACAGAGGCCGTACGAACCGATCGCTGGGGCGGCGCTGGTCCACCACGGACCGGAGGATCTCCACAGCCCTCGGCCCGTCGCCTTTGCCGGCCGTGGCCAGCGCGCGGATCTCGGCCATCGTGAACGTCGACGGAAGAACCGTTCGAGGCGGCAGGGGCTCGTCGAAGGCGGCGTGCACGGAATCCGGGGTGTGAACGGACGCACCGCTGGGAGGGTGGGCCCTGTCCAGGATCCACCGTGACAGTTCGCTGCGCGGCCGGGCGTCGGCCTGCTCCAGCTCCAGCCGCGCCCGTTCGAACTCCCCGACACACATCAGTAACAAGCCCAGCCACCCATGCGCGATCGCATAGCCAGGATCGCTCTCGATCGCCCTGCGGTGGGCACGCTCAGCCTCGGTGTATCGGCCCTGCTCTTTCAGCATGATCCCGAGACCGTTGTGGGCGAAGGCGTAATAGGGATCGGCCCTGATCGCCTCGCGGTAGGCATCCTCAGCCTCAGTGAATCGCCCCAGGCCGTACAGAACGTTGCCGAGACCGTTGTGGGCGAAGGCGTAGTCGGGATCGATCCTGATCGCCTCGCGGTAGGCATCCTCGGTCTCGGTGAACCGTCCCAGGTCGTACAGAAGGTTGCCGAGACCGTTGTGGGCGAAGGCGTAGTCGGGATCGATCCTGATCGCCTCGCGGTAGGCATCCTCAGCCTCAGCGAACCGTCCCAGGGCGTGCAGCACGTTGCCGAGACCGTTGTAGGCGACGGCGTAATCGGGATCGATCCTGACGGCCGTGCGGTAGACACCTTCAGCCTCAGCGAACCGCCCCAGGTCGTACAGCAGGTACCCGAAATTGAGGTGGGCGACTACGTCGTCGGGCCGGTAGCGGACAGCGATTCTTCTTGCCTCGACCAGAGCCTTCTGCAGTCGTACGGGTTGTGTCTCGGGGTCCGCCAAAGTGCATGAAAGGGCGAGCTGGCCGATCTTCATGGCCGTGGGACCACTGCCGGGCGTGAAGACACGAGCGGCGCGGCGGAAGCAGCTGACCTGGTCCGCGAGGTCGAGGCCGAGAGCGCGAGCGATCTCGGCTCGAAGAAGGTGCAGGAGGGGCCGGCTGTCGCCATGGAGGAGAGGAGGTTCTGGGGAGGGGGCGGCCGTGAGGGCGTGGATGGCGGCTCTGGCTGACGCGCGGCGAGGAACTGGGGAGCTCAGGTCCATGAGCTGTGTGAGGAGGTTCTGGTCGCTTTCGGTGAGGTACGGCATGAAGTAGGTGGTGATGCCGATCAGAAGGCGGGCGTAGGAAGGCTGGAGGACACGGGCGGGGGCGTAAAGGTGCCGCAGGACAGGGATGCCGTCGGAGGGATTGATCCAGCAGGTGTGCCAGAGCAAGGCGGCCGTGGTGGTGCGCCAGGCGGTGTCGGTGAGCTGGGCCTCGATGCTGCTGTGCTGATGGCCGGCGAGTTGCTGCCGGAGGTGGTCGACGGCGCGGGTATTGATGTCTGTGACGGTGGCGCGGTGCTTGGGGACCAGGAGAAAGGTCCGGATGGCGTCACGGACGTCGCGGTGCAGGGTCCCGTCGCCGCTGTGGACGAAGTCATGGTGCCGGCCGAGTTCCCGGAGGCGGGCGGCGACGTCTCCGGCCTCGATGCCCCACAGGGCGGCGAGCATGGCGGGGTCACGGTCGATCGCGACCACGGTGTCCTCGCGGCGCGGAGCCCAGGGGGAGTCGAACAGGTCAGGCGGGAAGGCGCTCGGGCGGGTGGGGTTCTGCTCGACGTTGACGAGGGCCAGCCCGTGGAGGGCGGGCAGATCCCGGTGCAGGTCGGAATCGGGATCGTAGGTGGCGTGGTGGAGGTAGCGCTCGGCCATCCGGGCCACGACGGTGGAGACGGTGCCGTCCGGGGCGACCTCGTCGTAGAGCTGTTCGAGAGGGCGGCCGGTGCGGACCTGGTCGGCGATCATCTTGCTCATGATGTGCAGCGCCAGGGGTACGCCCTGGGTCAACGCGATCACTCGGTCGAGGTCCAGTTCGGGCGGAAGTGAACCTAACCGCTGCTGCAGGTATTCGGCCGCGGTGCGGTCGTCGAATCGGCGCAGCGTGATGGTCCGCAGCCGTTGCTCGTCCACCTCACGCTCGTATCGGATGGATTCGCTGTCTCCGGCGGCCACGAGATCGGATTCCAGGCGGGTGCCGATCACCCATACCACCCGGCGGCCGGAACGGCTCATCACCTCCCGCAGCCAAGGCCCGGATCCACCCAGGAGCTCACAGGTGTCCAGGACCAATACCACCGGCTGCTTGCGCGACAGGGTCTTCAAACCGTCGGTGAATGCCGTCACCAGCCCGTCGATCTGGTCGACCAGTGCCCGGTAGGCGGCGGGGTCGATCTGAGTGGCCCGGTTCTGCTGGAAGCTCGTGGCGATCTGCGCCCCCGTGCCCGCGACGGTGCTCGTGGCGTCGGTGATCGCTGATGGGACGCCCGCCGCCTTGGCGATCTCTCCTCCGGCTTTGACCATCGCGGCGATCTGCGTGAAGGTCAGGGGCCTATGACCCACTTGTTTGCCCAGGCCCAGCCGGGCGGCTTCGGCTTCCAGCTCCGGTAGTTTGGTCACCTGCTGCTGGAAGGCGGCGAACCCCTTCAGACGCCGCCGTTTGACAGGCCCCCAGGCGGTGGTGGAGTTCTCGATGCGGGTGCGGATCCGTTCCATGATCCGCCAAATCGCCGGGCCGGCGAACTCCACATACTCCTCCGCGTGCAGCTCCCGGTCCCGTTCCCAATCCACCAGGAAGACCGTGAATCTGCCGGCGGAGACCTCGGGCAGCCGCCCGGCCGCGATCTCGGCGAACCGGCGCAAAAGCGTCGACTTGCCGATCCCTCCATAACCCTGCACCAACACGACGTATCCCTCGTCGGGGCCGTCGTCGGTCTGGCCTGCGGCTTCGGCCAGGACCAGCCGGAATCGGTCCTGTTCCTCGCTACGCCCCACGAACAACGCCGCCACCCGCCACCTCCTGAACCGGCACCCGAAGCCGGCACATTTCAGTCAACACGCCGTCACGCCGAGCGACCACCCATGCCGCAGAAGTGACATGAAGCATTTGCCCGCCGAAGCGCAGATAAGCGGAAATCCCTACGGGTTCGGCGGGCGGACCAACCCGGTCTCGTAGGCGAACACGGCGGCCTGGGTGCGGTCGCGCAGGCCCAGCTTGACCAGGATGCGGCTCACGTGGGTCTTGACCGTCTGCTCGGCGAGCACCAGCCGCTCGGCGATCTCCGCGTTCGACAGGCCCTGCGCGATCCGCGCCAGCACCTCGGTCTCGCGCTCGGTCAGGCCGGCGAGGCGGTCCATGCGCTGCCGGGGCCCGGCCATCCGGGAGAACTCGGTGATGAGCCGCCTGGTCACCCCCGGCGCCAGCAGGGCGTCACCGGCGGCCACCACCCGCACCGCGTGCGCCAGCTCCGCCGCCGAGGCGTCCTTCAGCAGGAACCCGGAGGCGCCCGCCCGCAGCGCCTCGTACACGTACTCGTCCAGGTCGAACGTCGTCAGCACGAGCACCTTGACGACGCCGCTGACCCGGCGGGTCGCCTCGATGCCGCTCAGCTCGGGCATGCGGATGTCCATGAGCACCACGTCGGGGGAGAGCTCGGCGACCTTGGCGACGGCGTCCAGTCCGTCCACCGCCTGCCCGACGATCTCGATGCCGGGCTCGGCGTTCAGCAGCACGGTGAAGCCCTGGCGGACCATCGTCTGGTCGTCGGCGACGAGCACGCGGATCATGGGGTGTCCTCGGCGGGGAGCGCGGCGGTGACCTCGTAGCCGCCGTCGGGGGTGGGACCAGCGGCCAGCTCGCCGCCCAGCATGTGGGCGCGTTCGCGCATGCCGAGCAGGCCGAGCCCGGCCCCGTGCGAGGACGGGGCCGGGCGCCGCGGCGCGGTGTTGCGCACGGTGAGCGCGAGTGTTCCGGGCCGGTACGCGATCTCGACCCGTACGGAGGCGCCGGGGGCGTGCCGCATGGCGTTGCTGAGCGCCTCCTGCAGGATGCGGAAGGCCGACAGCTCGATGCCGGGCGACAGCGGCCTGGGTTCGCCGGTGGTCGTGGCGGTGACGGTGAGCCCGGCAATCCGTACCTTGGCGATCAGGTCGTCGACCTGGTCCAGCGTCGGCTGCGGGGCGTCGTCCGCCGGTCCGTCGGCCGAGCGGAGCACGCCGAGGACGCGCCGCAGCTCGGCGAGCGCCTCCACCGCGTTCTGCCGGATGCCCGCCAGATTGTCCTTCAACTCCTGCGACGGGTTCTCCACCAGGTGCGGGGCCACCTGCGCCTGAATGGAGATCACCGACATGTGATGGGCCACCACGTCGTGCAGCTCGCGGGCGATCCGGTTGCGCGCCTCCAGCACCGCCCGCCGCGCCCGCTCCTCGGCGGTGACCTCCTCCTGCACGACGAGCTGCGTGCGGGCCACCCGCGCGCCGCGCAGCGCGGCCCCGATGACCGCCGCCGCCAGGACGATGACCAGCCACACCGCCGCCGCGCCCGTGTGGTGGCCCCACGGCTCGCCGACCAGGAACGCCAGCGCGACCAGCACGGTGATCGCCACCATCTCGGCCAGCGCTCTCGGCCTGACCCGCAACGCCACCAGCAGGAACAGCATGGCCTGCAGCGCGGCCGCGAAGCTGGACCACGAGAACGGCGTGCCGGGCGACAGGTAGATCGGGTGCTCCCGCACCGGCAGGCCGGTCTGCGAGCCGACCGCCATCACCAGGAGCGACACCCACCAGGCCGGGACCGGGCGGAACAGGGCCAGCACCACCGCCGCCGCCTGCCCGATCGCCAGCGGCGAATAGGTGGGGTCGCCGTGGCCGCCCGCGGCATCGACCATGAGCACCGCGTACAGCACCACCAGGACGTGCGGCAGCCGCGCCAGCGGGCGCGGGCCGCGCATGCGGGGGAGCGGATCGGCCGCCGCCGTCCACAGGTCCGACCGCAGGGTCCCGATCACGGCTCCACCCTACGGCGCGGAGCCCGTACGGAAGATCGCTCGTAGGTGTGGAAGAGCAGGCAGCACAGGGCCAGCGCGACCGCGAACGCCGGCAGCCAGGCCAGCCGGGCCGCCACCCAGCCGAGCCCGTCGGGCGCCGTGTGCAGGCCGGGCAGGCGGCCACCGGCGTGCAGGCCGGCGACGGTGACGGCGATCATGGCGGTCTGGTGCCAGAGGAAGACGGTCATCGCCGCCAGGTTGACCGCGGCCACCGCCGCCCACGCCGCGGGCCTGGCCAGCAGCCGCCGCAGCGGGCCGGCCAGCAGCGCCGCCGCCCCGCACTGGGCGAGCCCGAAGGCGACGGCGGCCAGGGTCGGCGGGTCGAGGTTGGACACCGGCGCGCCCGGCACCCCGACCATGGCCGCCGGGTACCCGCCCCACGCCACCAGCCCGATCGTCGCCAGCCCGCCACCGGCCACCAGCCCCCACCCGGCCGCCCTCCCCGGCAGGCCGCGCGCGGCCCAGGTCAGGCCCAGGCAGTACGGCACCAGCCAGCCGGCCACCACGTTCACCCAGCCCGCCCAGGAAGGCCCGCCCAGCCCGTACCGGACGAGGTCGGCGCAGGCGACGGCGGCGAGCGGCCACGCCGGGTGCAGCCGCGAAACCAGCGGCGTGGCGGCGGTGAGCAGCGCGAACACCAGCAGGAACCAGAGCGGCGACACCACCAGCGTCCCCAGCGTGCGCACCGTCTCCAGCTCGGCCCCGGACACGAACATCGCGCCCGCGGCCACCGCCCACACCCCCGCGAGCGCGCCGACCGGCCGGAACAGCCGCGCCGTCCGTGCCTTCAGCCACGCGCCGTACGGGCCGCGGCGGCGGCCGTTCACCAGCCCGCCCACCAGGAAGAACACCGCCAGCGTCTGGAGCACCCAGGACACCGGCGCCAGCTCAGGCATGACCCGCAGCGGGCTGCCGGCGCGCAGCGTGTCGCCGCCGGCCACCAGGGCGGTCACCAGCCAGTGGCCCAGCACGACGCCGGCGATCGCCAGCGCGCGCAGCCCGTCGACGGCGCGGTCACGGCCCGGCGGGGTGGCGGTGTCGATCCGGTGGACGAGTTCGGCCAGGGTTGCCATGGAGCGAACCTAGGAACCGGCGACCCTGACCCGAATCCCGCTGAGGAGCTCATTCGCCCGTGGTCCTGAAGTATGAGGCAGGTTCAGCCGGTGCCCGTCGCCTCGGCGCGCTCGCGCAGGAGGGCGCGGAGCGTCTCGGCGTCGGCGTCGACCGGGCCGGCTCCGGCGTTGAGCTTGTAGCCGCGGACGATGTCGTCGAGCAGGCCCGACAGGATGCCGCCGGCCAGGAGTTTCCGGTGGAGTGCGGCGTACTGCTCCTCGTACAGCTTCTTGAAGGCGGGGGTCGCCAGGAAGCGTTCCTTCAGCTTGTGGCCGCCCATCCGCCCGCCGCCGAACGCGCCGTCGCCGCTGTAGGCGAAGTTGAGGTCCCACGTGACGACCCGGAACCTGCGGGTGTCCAGGTCGTACCAGAGGTAGTAGTTCCTGCCCGGGCCGCTCATGTCGTCGAAGTTGAGCATGAGCTCCTGCAGCGCCACGTAGCGGGCGAACGACTCCACCTCCAGGCGCTCGGGCAGCCCGGCCGCGAACTCCTCGTCGGACGCCTCATCCACCCACCGGATCAGGTTGATCACGGGCTGCAGGTCGGTGCCGCCGACCTTGTTCACCTGTTTGAAGTCGGAGGTGTACTGGGTCTGGTCCTCGCCCTTGTAGGTGAAGGAGCCGGTGGCGAGCGACTTGTACAGCACGCCGTCGCCCAGGTTCTCGGCGTACCCCTCGTCGAGGTACTCCACCACCAGGCGGGGCGCCGAGCTACGGCCGTTCACGGTGAACGCGCTGTAGGCGAAGCTCTGGGTGGGTTCGCCCGCGGCGCCGACGGTGGAGATGGCGAGCGCCTCGTTGAGCATCGTCGGGGCCCGGCCGGTCACGGGGCGGACGGCGACCTGCGAGTGGCCCTGGTAGCGGCGGCCCTCCACGAACTCGTCGAAGCTGATCAGCCAGGGCAGCGTCTCCGGCTCCTCCGCCTTCAGCGCGGCGCCGAAGCCGCCCATGCCGCCGCGCCTCCGGCCCCGGTCACCGGTCTGCTCATCACCCTCAGCAGGGGGCCGGCCCTCGCGGGGAGGCTGGTTCCCGTCGGGTGGCTGGAAACCGTCAGGTGGCTGGAAACCGTCAGGTGGCTGGAAACCCTCGGGAGGCCGGAAGCCCTCGGGGCGCTCGCCGCCGGGTCTCCCGGCCGGACGGCGGCCGGCGCTCTCCCCCTTCCAGGTGAGCCCCGCCAGCGTCGAGTTGCCCTTGAGCCGGATGCCGACGCTCGGGATCGTGGTGCCGTCGACGGTCAGGTCCGCTTCGACGTACTCCTTCTCGCCGTCCTTGACGTACGCGGTCAGCATGTCCTGGTAGCTCTCGTCGCGGAACGTGAGCGTGATCTGGTGCGCGACCGAGGTGTCGAACAGGTCCTTGGTGCCCGTGATGTCCTGAGTGACGGCGCCGGCCGTGGTGTCCGGCGCCGAGACCGCGTACGGGCGGACCGTGCCGCTGCCGAACACCCCCCAGCACACGCCCAGGAAGGCCGCGCAGGCGGCGAGGAGCTTCCCGTTCTGCCGGAGCCTGACCGGCAGCCGGCGCCTGAGCCTCGTCACAGGTCGGTCTGGTCGTAGCCGGTCAGGACGGTGACCGACTGGCCGTGGTTGCGCTCGCGCAGGGCCGCCATCAGGTCGGCCGGCTCGCCACCCTTCTTGATCTTCACCGTGTACATCAGCTCGGTGAGAGCCCCGCCCCTGATCGACTCCATGCTGACCAGCTCGAACTCGTCGGTGTGGCGGATCAGCACGTCCTGGATGGCGTGGGTGTGGTCCTCGTCGGCGGGCACCTGCACCTTCACCACCTGGCGGCGCACGTTCAGCTGGAACCAGTCGAACCGGTGCATCACCACGACGATCAGCGAGATCGTCACCGCGGCGACGACCGCCAGCAGGTAGAAGCGGGTGCCGACGGCCATGCCGACGCCCATCACCAGGAAGATGAACCCGACGTCACGGGTCTCCTTGATGGCGTTGCGGAACCGTACCACCGACAGGGCGCCGACCAGGGCGAACGCGCGGGCGATGTTCGAGCCGACGACCAGCATGATCAGGGAGATGAGCATGCCGAGGACGACCAGCGTCTGCACGTACGACTGGCTGTAGGAGACGTTGCGGTGCGTCGCCCGGTACACCCAGCCGATCATGGCGCTGAGCACGAACGACAGCGTCATCGCGATGGCGACGTCGGCCACGCTGAACGTGCCCGAGAGGTCCTGGAACGAGAAGTCCATGGGGGTCATGCCTCCGAGAGATCATGATCGGGGACGTGGAAGACGGAGCGCGGGGCCAGCCCGTGCGCCTCGATGCTCTGGCAGTACTTGGAGACCCGCACGACCTGCAGGTTCCGCTTGGCGGTCAGGTCGGTCAGCCAATACGGGACGCGCTCGTTCGCCTTGACCTCCATGATCGCCTTGTGCGGCGGGACGATGAAGCGGTTCCGCGCGTCGGTGCCGAAGCCGAAGTCGCGGTCGCGGCCCCGCACCCGCCGGTCGAACGTCACCCGCAGCCCGGTGTCGGCGTCCCTGCCCAGGTAGGCGTGGCGGGTGTAGCCGGTCATGGCGGTGGCCCGCAGGTCCAGGCGGCAGACCAGGTCCAGCACCTCTTCGAGGAAGGCGCGCTGGGACGGCTCGTGGGCGATCATCTCGCGGCCGTCGCACAGCCGCAGCGCGTCGAGGTACGGCACGCGTACCCGCCGCTTCTGGGTGACCCGGTTGACCCGCTGCTTGATCTCCACGAACACGGGCGTGTCCCCGGCGGCGGAGAAACGGTCGCCGTAGTGGCGGATGCGCAGCTTGCGGCGGAACCTCAGGCCCTCGATCTTCTCCCAGTAGAACCGGAGGTGCCGGGTGTCGTAGTAGGCGCTCCAGATGGCGTAGCCCTCGTCCGGGCAGTGCCGGTCCCGGTCGAGCCGCCGCTCCAGCTCCTCGCGCAGCTCGTCCACGAGGCCCGCGTCCATCAGGTACTTGATCTCGTACCGGTTGAAAAGGCGCAGCATGCCGATATGTGACCCGACGAACCTGGGAATAGTGTGTGAACCCGCCGCGAAGGTCAGGCGGACGGGAGCAGAACGCGGAAGCGGGTGCCCCGCCCGGAGCTGGAAACCTCGATCCGGCCGCCGTGGGCGCTGACGAGCGCGGCGGCGATGGCCAGCCCCAGGCCGGTGCCGCCCTGGTCGCGGGAGCGGTTCGGATCGGCGCGGTAGAACCGGTCGAACACGTACGGCAGGTGCTCGGCGTCGATGCCCGAACCCTCGTCGGCCACCTCCACCAGCGCGGCCTCGGTGCCCGGAGCCGGTCCCGGCCCGGCGTGCACGCCCTCGGGCGGGCCGACACGGGCGTGCCCGACCGTCACCCGCACCGGTGTGCCGGGCGCGGTGTGGGTGAGCGCGTTGCCGACGAGGTTGGCGATGACCTGGTGCAGCCGGTGCTCGTCGCCCCGTACCCGCACCGGCCGGTCGGACAGCGTCAGGCGGACCGGACGGTCGCGGTCGCGGGCGTGCGCGGCGTGCACCACGTCACCTGCCAGCACGTGCAGGTCGGCCGTGGTCAGCTCCAGCGCGGGCTCCTGGTCCAGGCGCGCGAGCAGCAGCAGGTCCTCCACCAGCACGCCCATCCGCTCGGCCTCGCTCCCGATGCGGCGCAGCAGCCGCTCGGCCGCCGGGTCCCTGGGCGCGTCGCCGTGCTGGTAGAGCTCGGCGAAGCCGCGGATGGAGGTGAGCGGTGTGCGCAGCTCGTGCGAGGCGTCGGCGACGAAGTGGCGCAGCCGCCGCTCGGAGCGCTCGCGCTCGCGCAGCGCGCGGGCCAGGCGTTCGAGCATCACGTTGAGCGCCGTGCCGAGCCGGCCCGTCTCGGTGCGCGGGTCGCTGTCGGCGACCCTGCGGTCGATGTCGCCGGCCGCGATGGCCTCGGCCGTACGCTCCATCCGGGTGAGCGGGCGCAGCCCGAGCCGCACCACCGCCAGGGCGGCGGCGGCGAGCAGGCCCAGCACCAGCCCGCCCGCCGCGAGCTGGATGACCAGCAGCTCCCGCACGGTGGAGTCGTCGGACTCCAGCGACATCGACACCGCCGCCCGGTTGCCGTCCGGCAGCGGGACGACGAGCACCCGCCAATCGCCCGTGCCGTCCTCGCCCGGCACGGTGAAGGGGCCGCGCGGCGGCCCGGCGACGAGCTCGGCGGGCACGGCCGGGCCGTCCTGGGCGCCGGTGGGGACGTCCTCCAGCAGCGTCCCCGCCGGGCTGTAGACGTCCACGTCGAACCGGGTGGGCACCCGCACCTCGTCAGGGCGCGGCGGCGGCGCGATCGGCGGCGGGCGCCTGCCGACCCGGTCGGCGAACTCGGCGAGCTGGCCGTCCGCCCGCGCCATCAGCGAACGGTCCAGCAGCAGCACCCCGGACACCGCGAAGATCGCCAGCCCGGCGGCGGACAGGCCGACCAGCGCCGCCAGCAACCGGTGCCGCAGCGGCCACGGCCGGTTCACGACCCGTCTCATGACGGGTCCCGCAACCGGTAGCCGACGCCGCGCAGCGTGTGGATCAGCGGCGGGCCGAGCACGTCGATCTTGCGCCGCAGGTAGCTGATGTACGACTCGACGATCCGGCTGTCGCCGTCGAAGTCGTAGTCCCACACGCTCTCGAGGATCTGCCCCTTCGACACCACCCGCTCGGCGTTGACCATCAGGTAGCGGAGCAGGCTGAACTCGGTCGGCGACAGGTGGATGGCCCGGCCCGCCCGCCGCACCTGGTGCGCCTCCTCGTCCAGCTCCAGGTCCGCGTAGCGGAGCACGCCGTCGCCCGCGCGGTCCTCCGGCGGGCGGGCGCGGCGCAGGATCGCCCGGACCCGCAGCACCACCTCCTCCAGGCTGAACGGCTTCGTCACGTAGTCGTCGCCACCCGCGGTGAGCCCGGCGATCCGGTCGGACACCGCGTCCTTGGCGGTCAGGAACAGCACCATCGGCCTTTCGCCGCGTTCCCGCAGCCGCCGGGCGACCGCGAACCCGTCCAGATCGGGGAGCATCACGTCGAGCACCACGATGTCCGGCCTCTCCCGCGCCACCGCGTCCATCGCGCGCCACCCGCTGGACGCGGTGGTCACGGTGAAGCCGTTGAGCAGCAGCGCCTCGGAGAGCAGCTCGCGGATGTTCGGCTCGTCGTCGACGACCAGCACCTTCGCGTCCATGGCCTCCTGGATACCGCCACTGTCTGAGAGTCCGCTGAAAGCCGCGGTCAGTCCTTGCCCGCGGGGCAGAGCGCCGGGTTCGCCGTGGTCCCCTCCGTGTTGAGCAGCACCACCGTGGAGCCCGGCCGCACGCCGAGCGACGCGCGGCGCTCGGCCGAGTCCAGGGCGGCCCGGACCCCGGCCAGCGAGGCCGCGCCGCACGGTCCCGCGTCGACGCCCAGAGCCAGGAGCTCTCTCGCGGCGCGGGTGCTGTCGGCGTCCCCGACGGCGACGGCCGCGTCCAGGCCGTCACGCAGGTACGGCCAGGCCAGGCTGGACGGGGTGCCGCAGTTGAGCCCCGCCATGATGGTGTCGCCGGTCTCGACGCGCACCGGCCGCCGCTCCAGCAGGCTGGCCAGCACGCACGCGGCGGTCTCCGGCTCCACGGTCATGACGGCGGTGCCGCCCGGCCGGGCCCGGTAGTGGGCGACCGCCGCCTGGGCCAGGGAGCCGACGCCCGCCGGGACCGCCACCAGCCCGGGAGCCTCCCCGAGCTGCTCGTCCAGCTCCGCGAAGAGGGTCGCGTACCCTTCCACGATCCAGCCGGGCGTCTCCTCGTACCCGGCCCAGGCCGTGTCCTGCACGAGCACCGCGCCCGGCTCCCCGGCGGCCGACGCCGCCCGCTGCACCGCCTCGTCGTAGCTGCCGCCCACCTCGGTCACCTCGGCGCCCTCGGCGGCGATGGCCGCCACGGCCTCGGGGTGCACGCCGCCGGGGGTGAACACCCGCGCCCGCTGCCCGAGCAGCCGGGCCATCCGGGCGACGGCCCTGCCGTGGTTGCCGTCGGTGGCGGTGACCAGCGTCAGCGGCCCCTCCCGCCGTTCCAGGATGCGGTGGATCGCCCAGGACGCCCCCAGCGCCTTGAACGCCGGCAGCCCCAGCCGTGACGACTCGTCCTTGACCAGCACCCGCCCCACGCCCAGGTCTCCGGCCAGCGCGGGCAGCTCGGTGAGGGGGGTGGGGGAGTAGCCGGGCAGCTTGGCGTGGAGTTTCCTGGCCTGGTCCGACGGGAGCGCGCAGCTCCAGTGGCGGGCGGCGGGATTGGCGTACCAGAACGATGTGAGCACATCTCATGGTCGCGTGATCATCGGCCCGGGTCCAGTCGGCGGATCTTGAGCACGTTGTCGGTGCGGGTGCCGGGGGTGCCGTCGGGCGCGTCCTGGGCGCGCTCGAACTCCTCGCACAGCTCCACCTCCCACTCGCCCTCCGCCAGCTCCAGCGAGTCCAGCACCTCCCGCGCGGTCGGAAGGTGCACGTCCGGGTGGTCGTCCTGCCATGACGGCCACCCGGCGTGGCCGACGATCAGCAGCACGCCGCCGGGCGCGACCGCACCGGCTGCCGCGCGCAGGATCCGCTCGCGCGGCAGGTCCTGGTACGAGTGCAGGTAGTGCGCCGAGACCAGGTCGTAGCTGCCCGCGGGGAAGGACGCGCCGAAGTCGTGCCGCTGGAAGTCGATCGCATCGGCCACCCCGGCCTCGGCGGCGAACCGGGCCGCGCGCTCCAGCGCCACGCCCGAGATGTCGGCCGCGGTGACGCGCCAGCCCTGACCGGCGAGCCAGATCGCGTCGCCGCCCTCACCGCACCCCAGGTCGAGCGCGGTGCCGGGGGTCAGCGCCGGGACCTCCCTGGAAAGGATCATGTTCGGCCGGCCGCTCCAGACCCGGGTGCTCCCGCTGTAGCGGGCGTCCCACCACTGCTGACCGGACATCTCCTGGTCCGCCGCGTACCTGTTGTGCAGGCGCCGCTTCTGCACGCCTTCGGAGACCCCGCGCTCCGCCTCGGCGGAGAACGGGACGGGACGGGTCTCGGCCGCGTGGCGGGCCTCCTCGGCGATCAGGTCGGCGTTGACCGCACGGGCCGCGCGGGCGCCCGCGGCGGCGGCGCCGAGCGCGGTCTCGGTCACGTCGGTGACGCCGCCCGCCGCCCACACCCCCGGCACGCCGGTCGCGCCCGCGGCGTCGGCGGCCAGCCGCACGCCGGCCGGGACGCCGGCCACCCGCTGCTCCTCGGTCTCCAGGCCGAGCCCGGCGAGGAAGCCGGCCCGGGCGGAGGCGCGCGGGGCGACCACCAGCACCTCGCAGGCGATGACCCGCCCGTCGGCCATGGTGACGCCGGTGAGCGCGTCTCCGGTCACCTCCAGGCCGGTGACCTTCCCGTTGACCAGGGCGATGTCGCGGGCGGCCAGCCGCTCGTACTCCTCGCCAGCAGGCTCGGGCGCGGTGTGGAGGAACAGCGTGACGTCCGCGCTCCACTGCCGCCACGTCAGCGCCTGGTGCGCCGCGATCGGGCCGGTGGCGAGCACGGCGACGCGCCGGTCGCGCATCTCCCAGCCGTGGCGGTCCGGGCAGTGCACGACGTCCCGCCCCCACCGCCCGGCCAGGCCGGGCACGCCGGGCAGCTCCTCGCTCACCCCGGTGGCCACCAGCAGCCGCCGCGCCACCACCGAGGAACCGCCGGCCAGCGCGACGCGGAAGCCGCCGTCCACCCGCCCGACCTCGGTGACCGTCCCGTCGACGACCTCGCCCCCGTACCGCGCCACCTCTTCCCGCCCCACGCCCGGGATCGCGGGCTCCTCGCGCGACCGGCCCGAGTCCACCACCAGCACCGTCCGCCGCGCCCTGGCCAGCGTGACCGCCCCGCTCAGCCCGGCGACCCCACCGCCGACCACGACCACCTCGTACGTACGACTCATGACACCTCCCCTTCCGGGGAAATGGTCTGCCCGCACCCCACCTGATCGCAAACATCTTTGCCATAACGGCAACCCGTGGGCCTCAGCCGGTGGTGGCGGGGATGACGCCCTTGTGGTGGAGGTGGTCGCGGGCGGCGGCGATGGCCTCCGGCGTGGTGGCGAACACGCGGCCCTCCTCCGCCAGCCGTTCGATCACGCCCAGCGCGCGCAGCGGCTTGTGGTGCCCGTTCCTGATGCCGGAGACGTACACGGTGATGCCGCGGTGCCGCAGGCGCGCGATGGCGTCGCCGAGGACGAGCGCGCCGCTGGCGTCGATGGTGGTGACGCGGGACATGCGCAGGATCACCACCGACACGTGGGCCACCTCCGACAGCTCCAGCAGGAAGCGGTGCGCGGCGGCGAAGAACAGCGGCCCGTCCAGCCGGTAGGCGACGATGTGCTCGGCCAGCAGGTCGAGCTCCTGGTCGGTGTGGTCGCCGGTCAGGTCGTCGTGGATCGGCATCGCGTCCAGGCGGACGTTGCGCGCGATCGACCGCAGCGCCAGGGCCCCGGCCACGAGCAGGCCGAGGATGACGGCCTGGACCAGGTCGAGCGCCAGCGTGGCGATCGCGGTCAGCACCAGCACCACCGCGTCGCCGCGGGTCGAGCGGACCATCGCCTTGACGGAGCCGACCTCGACCATCCGCACGGCCGTGGCCAGCAGCACCCCGGCCAGCGCGGCCAGCGGGATCTTCGCCACCAGCCCGGCCGCCGTGTAGACGATCACGGCCAGGATGCCGGCGTGCGCCAGGGACGCCAGCCGGGAGGAGGCGCCGGAGCGGACGTTCACCGCCGTGCGGGCGATGGCGCCGGTGGCCGGGACGCCGCCGAACATGGGTGAGACCAGGTTGGCCAGGCCCTGCCCGAACAGCTCGCGGTCCGGGTCGTGCTTGTGGTTGACGCTCATGCCGTCGGCCACCGCCGCCGACAGCAGCGACTCCAGCCCGGCCAGCGCGGCGACCGCGATCGCCGGGGCGATCAGGGACGACAGCGCGGCCGGGTCGATGAAGCCGATCGACGGCGCGGGCAGCCCGGCGGGCAGCTCACCGATCGTCGACACCGGCAGGTCCGCCAGCGCGACGGCGACGGTGGCGGCGGCCACGGCCAGCAGCGAGAACGGCACCGTCGGCCGCCACCGCGCCCCCACGATCATGATCGCGGCGACGGCCAGCGCGATGCCGACGGCCCACCACTGCGGCCGGGCCGCGAAGTCCCGCACGGCCTCCCAGGCGACGACGACGACCTTCTCGCCCTCCGGCGTGGGCACGCCCAGCGCGGCGGGCACCTGCTGGAGCCCGATCACGCAGGCGATGCCGATGGTGAAGCCCTCGACCACGGGGGCGGGCACCAGCGCCATGTACTTGCCGGCCTTGGCCAGCGCGAGCGCGATGAGCATGAGGCCGGCCAGCACGCCGACGGTCAGCACCCCGGACGCGCCGTACTGGGCCATGATCGGCACCAGCACCACGGTCATCGCCCCGGTCGGCCCGGACACCTGCAGCCCCGAACCGCCGAACACGGCCGCCAGCGCGCCGGCGACCACCGCGGTTGCCAGGCCCGCCTCCGCGCCCATGCCGGACGAGATGCCGAAGCCGAGCGCCAGCGGCAGCGCCACGATCGCGACGGTGAGCCCGGCGAGCAGGTCGCGTCGCGGGCGGCGCGTCATCGCGACCAGGTCGGCGCGGGCGGGCAGGAGAGAACGCACCGAGGAGAAGAACTGGTTCACCGGGTCTTGGTCTCCGCCTGCAACAGCTCGCTCAGCAGCTCGTGCTGCCCGGTGAGCAGCTGGGTCAGCAGCTGGCGGGCGGCCCGCAGCAGCTCCGCCACGTCACCGCCGGCCAGGGAGTAGACGACGGTGGAGCCGTCGCGCTGGGCGGTCACCATGCCGGAGCGGCGCAGCACGGCCAGGTGCTGCGAGAGCCCGGTCGGCTCGACCTCGATGGCGGCCAGCAGGTCGCGCACCGGCATGGGGCGCTCCTGCAGCAGCTCCAGGACGCGGATCCGCACGGGATGACCGAGGAGGCGGAACAGCTCCGCCTTGGCCTCGTAGAGCGGCACCGACCTCACTCGGCCACCGTGCCTTCCGGGCCGAGCTCGATGTCGTGCTCGCGGGCCATCCGCCTCACGTCGTCCCACTCGCCCTCGGCGACGATCAGCGCCTCCGGGTCGTCTTCGGCGCGCGCCGTCTCCAGCGCCGCGTGCGCCTGGCGTGCCCGTTCCCTGATGGCGGCGGCGAAAGGCCCGCTCACATCTCACCCCATATCTACGTCCGACATGAGGAAGGGTACCTCAGCAATTGCGAACATTCGCAATTGAAGTCATTCACTCAAGCCGGGCAGCGCGCCCGTTCAGGTACCGCTGCTGGGGCAGACTGCCGGCGCGGCGCGCCGCCTCCTCGTACGCCTCGCGCGCCGCCTTCCGGTCACCCGCCATCTCCAGCAGGTGGGCGCGGACGGCGTGCGTCCGGTGGTCGCCGGCGATGCGCTCGTCGGCGGCCAGCTCGCCGAGCAGCTCCAGGCCTTCGCGCGGGCCGCACGCCATGGCGACGGCGACGGTGTGGTTGAGCCTGACGACCGGGGTGTCAGAGATCCGCAGCAGCACCTCGTACAGGGCCACGATCTGCGGCCAGTCGGTCTCCGCGGCGCTGGGCGCCTCGTCGTGCACGGCGGCGATCGCCGCCTGGAGCTGGTACGGGCCGGTCGGGCCGCGCGGCAGCGCCTCGGAGACCAGCGCCACGCCCTCGGCGACCAGCTCGGCGTCCCACCGGCCGCGGTCCTGCTCGGCCATCGGGACCAGCGCCCCGTCGGGAGAGGTACGGGCCGGGCGGCGGGCGTCGGTGAGCAGCATGAGCGCCAGCAGCCCGGTCACCTCCGGATCGTCCGGCACCAGCCGGCGCACGACGCGGGTCAGCCGGATGGCCTCCGCCGACAGCTCGTCCCGCCGCAGCCGGGGGCCCGACGTGCTCGCGTACCCCTCGTTGAAGATCAGGTAGAGCACGTGCAGCACCGCCCGCAGCCGCTCGGCCCGTTCGGCGGCGGGCGGCAGGCCGAACGGGATGCCGCTCTCCCTGATCTGCCGCTTGGCCCGGGTGATGCGCCTGGTCATGGTCGGCTCCGGCACCAGGAACGCCCGGGCGATCTCCGCCGTGGTCAGGCCGCCCACCGCGCGCAGGGTCAGCGCGATCTGCGAGGCCGGCGACAGCGACGGGTGGCAGCACATGAACAGCAGCACCAGCGTGTCGTCGGCACTCTGCGGCGGCCGGTCGGCCGGCGGGGCCAGCCACTCCTCGGGCAGCCGCCACGCGGCCACGACGTCCTCGCGGCGCCGCCGCGCCTGCTCGGCCCGGAGCAGGTCGGTGAGCCTGCGCGCGGCCACGGTGATCAGCCAGCCGCGCGGACTGTCCGGCACGCCCTCCGCCGGCCACTGCCGGGACGCCGCGAGCAGCGCCTCCTGGACGGCGTCCTCGGCGGTGTCGAAGTGGCCGTAGCGGCGCACGAGCGCGCCGAGGACCTGCGGCGCCAGCTCGCGCAGCAGGTCCTCGACCCCGCCTGGAGTCACTCGATCTCGTCCACCCCGCCGTGGATGGGCCGCACGTCCACATGCCACTCGGAGTCGAGCGCGGCGTAGGGGTACGGGGCGCCGGCCAGCCTCGCGGCGACCTCCGTCGCCCGGTCGAAGCTGTCGCACTCCACGATCGTGTAGCCGGCCAGGACCTCCTGCGTCTCGGCGTACGGGCCGTCCGTGACGACCGGGACCCCGTCCTTCAGCCGCACCCGCCGGGTGAGCATCGGGGAGTTCAGCCCCTGGGCGTCGACGAACTCGCCGGACTCGACCAGGTCGCCGTTCCACTTGCCCATGAACGCGTGCAGGGCGCCGATCTCCTCCTGCGTCCAGGCGGGCCTGCCGTCGACGGCCTTGCCGGTGAGCATGTCGTAGTCCCGCTGCGAGCCGTACAGCATGATCATGTACTTCACGGGTTTCTCCTTCTCTCGATGCCTTTCACCGGAGACGTCGGAGCCGCCCGCCCCGTCCGGACACATCCTTCTCGGAAGTTTTACCGGGCGCCAGGGCACTACGTTGGAGGGCATGCGGGTGCACATTCTCGGGCCGGTCGAGGTCGTGGCCGGCGGGGAGCGGTTGCCCGTCGGCGGTGGACGGCTGCGTACGCTGCTGGCCCGGCTCGCGCTCGACGCCGGGCGCACCGTGACGGCGGGGGCGCTCGCCGAGGCGCTGTGGCCCGAAGGGGCGCCGGGCGATCCGGTCAACTCGCTGCACTCGCTGGTGTCCCGGCTGCGGCGGGCGCTGCCCGCCGGGCTGCTGGTGTCGGCGGACGGCGGCTACCGGCTCGACGTCGAGGCGGACGCGGTGGACGCGCGCCGGTTCGAGCGGCTCGCGGGAGAGGGGCGGCGGGCCGTGACCGGCGGCCGGCCCGACACGGCGCTGCGGCTGCTGGGGGAGGGGCTCGGGCTGTGGCGGGGCGACCTGCCCGGCGAGGTGCCCGAGCCGGTGCGGCGGCGGCTGGAGGAGCTGCGGCTGGCTGCCCGCGAGGACCACGCGCAGGCGTCGCTCGCCGTCGGACGGGCCGAAGGGCTGGTCGCCGAGCTGGAAGCGCTCGCGGCCGCGCACCCGCTGCGGGAGAGGCTGCGCGGTCTGCTCATCAGGGCCCTGCACGCGGAGGGCAGGCGGGCCGAGGCCCTGTCCGCGTACGAGGACGTCCGCCGGCTCCTGGCCGACGAACTGGGCACCGACCCCGGGCCCGAGCTGCGCGAGATCCACCTGGAGCTGCTGCGCGACGAGCCGCGTCCGCGCTCCGGCAACCTGCCCTCCCCGCTCACGTCCCTGGTGGGCCGGGAGGACGACGCGGCGGCGACGGCCGAGGCGCTGCGTGCCGGGCGGCTGGTGACGCTCACGGGGCCGGGCGGCGTCGGCAAGACCCGCCTGGCCATCGAGGTCGCCGGCCACACGCCCACGGCCTGGCTGGTCGAGCTGTCCCCACTGGGCGAGCCGACGAGCGACCCCACCGCCCCGGAACGCGCACCCACGGCCCCTTCCGAGCCCGGCACAGCGGGCTCCGCTAACCTCGCCCGGCCCGCAGCGGGCGGCTCTCCGCCCCACGACGGCTTCCGCGACACCCCCGAGCCCGGCGCGGCCGGCGGCTTCCCGTCCCATGACGTTTCCCATGGCACCCCTCAGCCCAGAGAGAGCAGCGCGGCCGGGGGCGCCCTTCGATCCGTGGGGGACCTCGCGGCCGAGAGCTCTCCGTCTCAGGCCCGCGAGGCTCTTCGGTCCCACGGGAGCAGCGCTGGCGGATCCGCTGGTGCTTCGCCTCCACCCGAGCGGGGGCATGCGGGGCCCTTCCCGGATGCTGGGGAGGGCGGGGTCGTGGTCGCTCTCGCTCGGGTGGCCGGGGTGCGTGAGGGGGCGTTCGGCGGGGGGCGGTTGCTCGATCGGGTGGCCGAGGCATTGTCGGGGTCGCTGCTGGTGCTCGACGGTTGTGAGCGGGTGGCCGGCGAGGTGGCCAGGGTGGTCACGTACCTGCTGGGCCGCGCGCCGGGGCTGCGCGTGCTCGCCACCAGCCGGGAGCCGCTGGGCGTGCCGGGGGAGACCGTGCTGCAGGTGCCGCCGCTGGAGCCGGAGGCGGCGGCGCGCCTGTTCGCCGAGCGGGCGGCGGCCGCGCGGCCGGGGTTCACGGTGCGGGACCCGGAACTGGTGGACGAGGTGTGCCGGCGGCTGGACGGCCTCCCGCTGGCGATCGAGCTGGCCGCGGCCCGGCTCCGCTCGTTCCCGCTGGACGAGCTGGCGGCCCGGCTGGACGACCGGTTCGCCCTGCTCTCGGGGGTCAGCAGGGCCGCCGAGCCGAGGCACCGTACGCTGCGCGCGGTGGTCGCCTGGACGTGGGACCTGCTGGACGAGGACGAGCGGCGGCTGGCCCGCAGGCTGGCGGCCTTCCCCGGCGGCATCACCGTGGAGAGCGCGGAGGCGGTCGCCGCCGCCCGCCCTGACCTGCTGGCGGCCCTCGCCGACCGGTCGCTGCTGCGGTTCGACGGCGAGCGCTACCGGATGCTGGAGACGATCAGGGAGTACGGGCTGCGCGAGCTGGTCGAGTCCGGGGAGCTCGCCCGGGTGCGCGCCGCGCACGCCGCCTACTTCTCCGGCCTGGCCGCCCGCGCCGAACCGGAGCTGCGCGAGGCCGGGCAGCTCCGGTGGATCACCCGGCTCGCCGCCGAACGCGGCAACCTGCTCGCCGCCCTCCGCTTCGCGCATGAGACCGGCGACGCCGCGGGAGCGCTGCGGCTCTGCGTGGCGCTGGGGGTGTTCTGGCTGGTACGAGGCGACCGGGCGGCCATGGAATCCTGGACGCGCCTGGCCCTGGACACCCCCGGCCGCGCCCCCGCCGAGGCCAGGGCCGTGACAGCCGCCCTCCACCTGCTGGCGTCCACCACTTGGGCGGGCCTGGAAATGGACGCGCGGGACGCCGCCCACGTCCGCCACCTGCTGCCGGAGGAAGCACCCGGCCACCCGGAACCCGGCCTGATTCCAGAGCAAGGGGAGTGGCGTCCGGGAGAGGAATCCGGCTCGTTCCCGCGGGGTGCCGGATCGGGATCCGAACCGCCCCCGCGGCGGGCCGGATCGGGATCCGGGTCGTTTTCGGGGCATCCGCTCGTCGTCCTGGTCGAGCCGGTGCTGGCTGCCGCGTGCGGGGACGAGGCGGCGGCGCTGGACGCGATCGAGCGGCGGCTGTCGCATCCCGACGCCTGGACGAGGGCGATGCTGCGGCTCGTCAGAGCCGTTCTGCGGGGAAATGCGGGCGACGCCGCGGGCATGGGCCACGACCTGGAGGTGGCGGTCGCCGGGTTCCGCGCCGGTGGGGAGCGGGCCGGGCTGGCGTGGGCGCTGACGTCGCTGGCCGACGTGCGGACGAACGGGGGCGCGTACGGGGAGGCGGTGGCCGCGCTGGAGGAGGCGGTGCGGCTGCTGCGGGAGCTGGACCCGTCCGACGAGGCCGCGTCCCAGCGGGTGTGGCTGGCCGAGGCCCGGGCCCGTGCGGGCGACACGGCGACCGCCCGCGCCGAGCTCGAAACGCTGGCCGCCCTGCCGGGCGTTCCCGACGGCCTGCCGGTCTACATCCGGGTCACGCTCGGCGACCTGGCCCGCCGCGACGGCGACCTGGCGGGCGCGGAGGTTCATTACGAGCAGGCCGAAGCGCGTCTGCGGCCGTCCGAGGACCCCGTCTTCGCCGTCACGCTCGCGTGCGCGCGGGCCAGACTGGCCATGGAGCGGGACGACCCGGTGCGGGCCGGGGAGCGCTTCGCCCGGGCCTTCGACGCCTGCGCGGGAGAGCCGTCGCTGGCCGCCATCACCGCCGCCCACCTGGCACACCTCCTGGCGTTCCAGGGCCGCCGGATCGAGGCGGCGGAGCTGCTCGGCGCCGCCCATGTCCTGATCGGCGCCCTCGAAGCGCTCGACCACGACCTCGTACGCCTCGCCCCCGAACTCCGCGCCACCCTCGGCGCGCGGCGGTACGAGACCGCCTACGCCCGCGGCCGCACCCCGGAGGAGGCGCTCGCGCTGATCAGCGCCAGGGTGGAGGAGCTGATCCGTGTCCCGCGCGCGGCGGAAGCCTCCGACGACCCAGGCGGGCGCCCGGCCCCCTAGGGAGTGCCTGACAATTCGGTGTGGCGGACGCGGGCTTCGACGAGCAGATGCAGCTTGGTGGTCAGTCGCGACCACGCCTTGTCGGTCAGCTCACCACGTCGCACCACGATCAGTGAGGCTTTTCCGTGCGCCCAGCAGAGCAGGAGGTGAAGCCGTGACGTAGTGGTGGATCCGGTTGTTCGTGAGCTCGTCGTCGCTCGCCGGTGGAAGTCCGGCCCGGGTAGCTGCCAGGAGGCCCGGCCGTAGTACCGCTATCAGTCGGCCGGACAACACGACCGGCGGTGAGGGAAGGGCCGCTGCTTCGTCGATGCGCAGCGACTGACCAGGGAGGGGCCCGGTGAGTGCCGCGTGTTCGCCACGCATGCGAGCCTGTCCGGACGCGCAACGGCCGCCGTTGCGGCTTCCTTTCCACCCCTGAAGCTTCTCCACCCCCTGCGTATCGGGCGTCAGGAGTGCAGAACGCCGGCGCGGGCGGCGGCGAGGGCAGCATCCGCCGCACGTTCAGCGTCGCGTTCGGTGACCGGTTCGTGGGTGATGAATAGCCGGTAGTAGATGGGCGCGACGGCCGTTCTGATCACGTCTGCCACGTCAGTGTCCGCAGGGAGCTCGCCCCGCGCGACCGCCCGCCGCACCACTTCGGCTGCCTGTTCGTGGCGGGCGGCGAAGAAGTCGTGCAGCGCCTGCGCGGGCCCGGTGCTCTGTACGGCGGCCGACACGAATGCGGCGGAGATCGGCCCGGCGACCGGATCGGCGAACCCGCTTCGCACCAGCCCGGCGATCTCCCGCAGGTCCTCGCGGAGTGAGCCGGTGTCGGGCAGCGGCCACGGCTCCTCCCTGGCCAGTTCGAGCGCGTCGGCGATCAGGCCCTCCGCGCTGCCCCATCGCCGGTACACGGTGGTTTTGTGCACGCCCGAGCGGATCGCCACGTTCTCCACCGTCAACCCGCTGTAGCCGTGCTCGGCCAACTCGGTGAGGGTCGCCTGTCGTACGGCGTCGCGCACGCGGGCGCTGCGACCGCCGGGACGTTTGTCCAAAGTCTACTCCAGTTGCGTTAGGAGGGATTTCCATGCTAGCTTAAAGCAACAGTAGTTGCGATTGGAGTACCTCTGCCTACACAGCTTTCCCTCCGGGGAGTCTCGAAGTCCTACGGCGAGCACCGCGTCCTTGACCAGCTCACCTTCAGCATCCGGCCCGGCGAGCGCGCCGGAGTCGTCGGCGAGAACGGCTCCGGCAAGTCCACGCTGCTCAAGATCATCGCCGGGGTGGACCAGCCAGACGACGGTGAGGTGACGGTAGCGGCCGCCGGCGGCGTCGGCTACCTGGGCCAGACCCTCAACCTGCCCGACGACCACACCGTCCAGCAGGCCGTCGACGCCGCGCTGGCCGAGCTGCGCGCACTCGAGCGCGACATGCAGCGCGCCGCCGAGGAGCAGGACCTGACCCTGTACGGCGAGCTGCTCACCGCCTTCGAGGTCCGTGACGGATACGAGGCCGACGCCCGTGTCGACAAGGCCATGCACGGGCTCGGCCTGGCCCAGATCGAGCGCTCACGCGAGCTGTCGACCCTGTCAGGCGGCGAGCAGGCCCGGCTCGGCCTGGCCTGCGTGCTGGCCGCCTCGCCGGAGATCCTGCTGCTCGACGAGCCCACCAACCACCTGGATGAGGCGGCGCTCACCTGGCTGGAGGACCGGCTGCGCGCCCACAAGGGCACGGTGGTGGCAATCTCACACGACCGGACCTTCCTGGACCGGGTGGCCACGACGATCCTCGAGGTCGAGGGCGGCACGATCACCAGGTTCGGCGGCGGCTACACCGGATTCCTGACCGACAAGGCGGCCGCCCGGCAGCGCTGGGAGCAGGCCTACGCCGCCTGGCGGGAGGAGGTTGAGCAGGTCAAGGAGTTCGCCGCGACCACGGCGCGCCGCGTCGCGCGGGGCCGCGAGATGAAGGACAACAACAAGATGGCCTACGACCGCAACGCCGGCCGCGTGCAAAGCTCGGTCGCCTCGCGGGTACGGCAAGCCACAGAACGCCTGCGCCGCCTAGAAGCCGACCCGGTACCGCGACCGCCCAAGCCTTTGTGTTTCCGCGGCAGGTTCGCGGGCGCCGGCACGCACGTCGACCACGGCAGGCTGCGGATCGAACCGGGCGACCGGTTGCTGATCACCGGGCCGAACGGCGCGGGCAAGTCGACGCTGCTGGCGGCTATCGCGGCCCAGGCCGGTCGGCGGGCAGGTTACCTCGCGCAGGAAGTCACCTTCGACCCCGAAAAGACGGTCATGGAGACCTACGGCGGCGACCCAGAAGCCCTGCTCGCGACGGGCCTGTTCCACCGCGAGGCGCTGCACCTCAAAGTCGGCGCACTGTCCGAGGGCCAGCGGCGGCGACTGGCGCTGGCCGAAGTGCTGGCGGGCGAACACGACCTGCTGCTGCTGGACGAACCCACCAACCACCTCTCGCTCACCCTGGTCGAGGAGCTCGAGCAGGCGCTCGGCGACTACCAGGGCACGCTCGTGGTGGTCACGCACGACCGGGCGCTACGGCGTCGCTTCGTCGGTAAGGAGATCGCTCTTTCATGTTGATCGACGGTTCACCGTACGGCATCACCTGCGGCCCCGACGGCGCGCTCTGGTTCACCCTCGTCCATCAGGGCCGCATCGGCCGGGTCGTGCCGGGTGCGGAACCCACGCTGTTCCCTCTCGATCCGGCCGACGGTCAGCCCACGGTCATCACCCCGGGACCGGACGGCGCGCTGTGGTTCACCGAGTTCGCCGGCGGCCGGATCAGGCGGATCACCGTGGACGGCGTTGTCACCACGTTCGATGTGGCCTCGCCGTACGGCATCGCCGCCGGCCCTGACGGGGCCATGTGGTTCACCCACCTGCAGGACGACCGGATCGGACGCATCACCCCAGACGGGCAGGTGTCGTCGTACCCACTGCCCGGCACCGGCGCGATGCCCTCCGCGATCACCGCAGGGCCGGACGGCGCGCTGTGGTTCACGCTCAACCAGGGCAACGCGATCGGCCGCATCACGACCGGCGGCGAGGCGTCGACGTACCCACTGCCCACACCGGGCGCGGCACCGGTCGGCATCTCCGCGGGACCGGATGACGCGCTGTGGTTCGTGGAGATCGGCGCCGGCCAGGTCGGCCGGATCGACACCTCGGGCGCGATCATCGAGTTCCCGCTGCCCGACCGCGCCGCCCGGCCGCACGCCATCGTGGCCGGGCCGGACGGCGCGCTCTGGCTTACCGAGTGGGGTGCCAGCAGGCTGGCCCGTGTCACGACCGGCGGGAAGATCGAGGAGTTCCCGCTGGAGGGCGCGGAGCCTCACGGCCTCGCCGTCGGTCCGGACGGGGCGATCTGGGTCGCGATGGAGTCCGGTGCCCTGACGCGTCACAGCGTGTGCCCTCGATCCTTTCGGAGGCCACGTAGCCCCCGCCCGCCGTTCCCTGCGTGGTGAGCACCTCAGCGACGCCTGGCGGTAGAGCGTGGCGCGGCTGACCGCGGCGGCAGGCACAAGGACCCCGACCACGTATGCGCGCGACCTACACCCGCACCGAGGGGGTACGGCACCTGTTCGCCGCCCTGAACCTGGGCCGCAACAAGATGTACGGACACATCAAGAGGCGCAAGCGGCGCGGTGAGTTTCTGGAGTTCTGCCGCTACCTGCGCAGCCTCTACCCGACCGACGTCCGGATGGCGATCATCTGTGACAACTTCAGCCCGCACAATCACCAAGAAGGACGAGCGGCTCGGCGGGTGAGCGCAGGCGAACAACGTCGAGATCGCCTACACGCCGGCCAATTACTCGGGGATGAACCGGATCGAGGCCCAGTTCACCGCGCTGCGGGCGTTCACTCTCAACGGCGCCGACCACGCCGGCCACCGCGAGCAGGGCAGCATGATCCGCCGTTGCATCGCCTGGCGCAACCGCAACACCGACAATCCCCGCCTGTGCCGGATCGTCAGGAGGGCGAACGATGCGGTAGCAGGCCACTCTCTCGATCGCCGCTGGGCGTCAGGGGCCTTAGCTGCCGGCCTGCCGGAGGCTGATGAGATTGCCATCGGGGTCGCTGAGGATGGCGAAGACACCGCCGGGCTGCTGACTCGGGGGGCCGAGGAACGCAACGCCGCGCTCGGTGAGAGCGCGGTACTCTTTGTCAAGATCTTCGCAATCGATGACCAGGCCGCGCAGCGACCCGGGCGGCATCTCATCGAACCAGGTCACGAGGGTCAGGCTGGTCTGAGCGCCGGGGATGCCGACCTGAATCCAGCGCATCTCATCGCCGAAAGTGGACTCGGCGATGAGGTCGAAGCCTAGCTTGTCGAGGTAGAAGCTCTTGGCTCGGTCCTGGTCGCTGACCGGCACCGACACGACGGAGATGAACTGCACGGCGCTCCTTCTATCGGGTTTCGCCGATACCCTATCATTGAGGGATGGGGCGACCACAGGCTGATGGAGATCCGTTTCGAGCGATCGCCGATCCGACCCGACGGAAGATCATCGAACTGCTCTTCGAACGGCCGCGCACGGCCGGGGAGCTCGCGAACAGCTTCACCACCTGCCAGTCGACCGTCTCAGAACACCTGGGCATCCTGCGTCGGGCCGCTCTGGTGAGCTACACCGAGCACGCCGGTCGCCGCATCTACACCCTCGCGCCTTCTCCGCTTGCCGAGATCGCCACGTGGTCCGCGCAATACGCCCGGCACTAGGCCGCCCCAGGCGGGCGCCGGGGTCAGTGCGGGTGCCTTCTGAACCCGGCACCCGCTCACCGACGATCGGAGTCCCTGGATCGGACTGCGAAGATCAGCCGAGCGTGAACGTCCTGGCGCGGGTACGGCGCCGGCTGGGAGGGTGGACCTCATGATGGAGGACTTGCGGGACGCCGAGCGCCGACTCCAGGCCGCGCAGCTCGCTGGAGATGCCGAGGCGCTGGATCGGCTTCTGGATGATCGGCTGATCTTCACCTTCGGTGGGAACGTCGCGACCAAGGCGGACGACCTGGAGCTGCACCGCACTCGGGCGCAGGTGATGACGAAGGTGGCCGAGGAGGAGTTGACCGTGCTCGCCGATGGGCACACCGGGGTGACGTGGTTTCTCGGCACCGTCGAAGGGACCGTCTCCGGTACGCCGTTCGCGGCCAGGATGCGCTACACCCGTACGTGGCTGTACGGCGAGGAGCACGGCTGGCGCATCATCGCCGTGCACGCCGGCACGACCGATTGACCTAGCCGACCACCTTCAGTTCGCGTGAAATCTGGGCCTTGTCAAGATTCACTCATGGTGGGTCCGAGGCTCATGCGTGCTGGAGGGCGACGAGCTTCCGGTGACACGAACCGGGTCGCGAGACACTACATCCTGCTGTTCCAGCCACTTGAGGATCGCTTGGTTCGTGTCTTCGGGCTTTTCCTGCTGGATCCAGTGACCGCAGTCCAGGCCGACCACTTCCACGTTGGGCACGAACTCTGTCAGGTTCTCGGACCTCGGGATCGCCAGGTCCCGGTCGCCGTAGATCATGAGGGCGGGCTGTTGGATGATCGGGTTCACGTCCGCCAGCAGACGCCAGTTGCGGTCGAGGTTCCTGTACCAGTTGATGCCGCCCGTGAATCCCGATGATTCGAATGCCGAGACGAAGACGGCCAGTTCGCTGTCGCTCATGACGGGCTCGCCGAGTGGTGTGTCCGCCCTGGCGAGATTCATCAGCGCCATGCCCGGCTCAGGGGCCGCGAAGGGCACGTTCTTGCGGTACATGTTGCGAAGAAATTGGAAGGTGTTGTCGTCGAATACGGCGTCCGCGACGCCCGGCCGCCGATTGAAGTGGACGAAGTAGAAGTCGCCGCCGAGCATGTCTTCCATGAACTCGATCCACGGCCTTTCTCCGCGCTCCTGGTAAGGCAGGCTCAGGTTGATCACCTTGTTCACACGGTCGGGGTGCAACAGGGTCAGTCCCCAGACGACGAACGCACCCCAGTCATGGCCGACGAAGGTGGCGTCTTGGTATCCGTAGTGGTCGAGAAGCGCGACGAGGTCACCCGACAGGTGTTCGATGTCGTAATCCGTCACCTCCGTCGGGCGGGACGAGTTGCCGTAACCCCGCTGGTTCGGTGCGATGACGTGGTAACCGGCCGCGGCGAGGGCGGGCATCTGGTGACGCCAGGAGAAGGCGTGCTCCGGCCAGCCGTGGCAAAGCACGACAGGCTTTCCCTCGTTTTCTCGGCCTGCTTCGAAGACTTCGAGTTCCACACCGTTGACCGGAATAAGGGTGGGCTCAGGAAAATCGGTTGGTTCGAGCATCGCGTGTTCCTCATTGTCTTTGCGGATGATCGGGCGCCGGCGCACCCCTGACAGGCCCGGGTGTTCGCTTGCGGTCGACCTCGCCGGTGAGGTCGTATCGCCATCCTGCCGACCGAAACCGGTCACCCCACGACCGGTTTCGTGTGAGAGTTTTGTCGGCGTGCGAACCGACCGGCTGGTGGCCATCCTTCTGATGCTGCAGCGGCGCGAGCAGGTGACAGCAGCAGAGGTCTCCCGAGAGCTGGAGGTCTCCGAGCGCACCGCCCGCCGCGACCTCGACGCCCTGGCCATGGCCGGGGTGCCCGTCTACTCGGTGCAGGGCCGAGGTGGCGGCTGGCGCCTGGTGGGCGGCGCCCGTACCGACCTGTCCGGATTGACCGCGAGCGAGGCCCGCGCCCTGTTCCTGGTCGCCGGCCCGGCCTCGGCTGCGACGCCGGCCGTGAAAGCGGCTCTGCGCAAGCTCGTCCATGCCCTGCCGGAGCCCTTCCGGACGCAGGCCGAGGCGGCAGCGTCGTCATTGGTCATGGACCCGCAGCGATGGGGGTCGAGCCCGGTCGAGCGCCGACCGCCTCGCTTCCTCGACGAACTCCAGGACGCGGTGATCCGCGGCGTCCAGGTGCGGCTCGGCTACGTCGACCGCGACGGCGCCGAAACCGAGAGAACCGTCCACCCGCTGGGCATCGTCGCCAAAGGCCCGTCGTGGTACCTCGTCTCCACCACCGAGACCGGCCGGCGGACCTTCCGGATCGACCGCGTGTCATCCGCCGACCCGACCGGCGATCCCGTGCGCCGGCCCGAGGACTTCGACCTCGCCGAGAGCTGGCGCGAGATCGCCGACGAGGTCGACCGCAAACGAACACCGGTGGAGGTCCAGGCGGTCTGCGCTCCCCACGGGATCGGCATACTCCGGATGGGGCTCGGTGCTCGGCTCGAGGTGGGAGGTTCCACGACCGACGGCCGCATCGAGGTCGTGATCCGCGGCTACGACGAGTACACGCTCGCCGGCGAGCTCGCGGGGCTGGTCGAATGGCTCGAGGTGACCGGCCCTCCGGGTGTCCGAGACCACCTGGCCTCGATCGGCAACGCGCTCGCCGAACGCTACCGCTGAGACCGTCACCTGAGCAGACCGAGTACGTCGGAACCGTAGGGTGGTTTGCTCCAATGAGCACATCAGGCGGCGGTCTCAGGGTGGTCGGTCGGCGTCGGGTCCTGCGATGTCGGCCGCTTCGGGCGCGCCCACCGAGGTGAACAGGGTGAGGGCGCGCTTCCTGGCGGCGTCGGCGGCGGTCCGGTCGCCGTGGGCCTCGCGCGCGTCGGCGAGCGCCCGGTACGCCCGCCCGCTCCACAGCGGGATGCCGATCGCGTCGAAGATCCCGGCGGCCTCCGTGAGATGGCCGATCGCCTGACGCGGCTGCCCGTTCCGGCAGTGCAGGATGCCGAGCGCGGTCCGGATCCGGCCCTCGGTCAGCGGTTCGCCGAGAGGCCGGTTCAGCGCCAGGGCCTGCCTGAAGAGGCCGGCCGCGGCACCGAGCGCCCCGGTGTTCAGACGGACCAGGCCGAGACCGTAGCGGGCCTCGGCCTCCTCGCGCGGGTCGGCGAGGTCCTCCGCGATCGCGAGCATGTCCTTGAACGCCGACCCGGCCGGTCCCACCTCCGCGGCGGCGAGGTGGAGCTGCCCCAGCCAGTACAGGACCTCGGCGTGCACCCGCCGGTCACCGTCGCGTCCGGCCAGGGGCGCCCGCTCCAGGTGCGGCCTGGCGTGCTCCAGGCGGCCTATCTCCACCAGGAGCTGCCCGAGCGAGCGCAGCAGCAGGAGGGCGTCGAGCTCGCCGGGCAGGACGCGCAGCAGGTAGCCGCCGCGCCGGGTCTCCAGCGTCGTGGCCGGGACGCCGCCGGCGACGAGCGTCCGGCGCAGGCGGCCGACGCTGTTCTGGATCTGCCTGCGGGCGGAGGGAGGGGAGCGGCCCGGCCACAGCGAGTCGATCATGAAGTCGACCTCGACCGGCCGGTTGGCCCTCAGCAACAGCACGGCCAGCAGTTCGCGCTGGCTGCGCCCGGCCACGGTCACCGGTCGCCCGGACGCCGTCACCTCCAGCGGGCCGAGTATGCCGAACCAGACGACGCCGTCCACGCTGTCCTCTGAACCGCAGCGGCACCGAGGAAATCGATCACGGCGAGTGTAACGTGTTCTGCCTCACAGACCTCCGGCTTGTTGACAGATCAGTGGCGGCAATTGACAGGCGCGGGAAATGGCGCGCGCCATTTTCAGGCCGGCGCTCAGCCGGGCCTGCAGTGCCGATCCGTACGGGGACGCCAGGTCCAGTTCGGTGTCGTCCTGCCGCGGATGGAAATGGTGAGGCACCCGCCCCTGTTGTGGTCGATGTCCACGAGCGCCCCACGGAAGTCCGACCACCGGCCGCCGCCGGTCGCCTCGTTGCACTTGGCCCTGATGGCTTGGTTGCGGATGTCACGGCACGCGGGCCGCAGGATGTCGCTCAAGGTCTTCCTGGCGGCGGATTCGACGGAGCGGCCCCGGGCCCGCAGGTTCTTGTAGTGCCCGAGAATGATCGAGGAGACTCCGAGATAACGGCCGCTGCCGTTCCTGTAGAGCGTGATGTCGTATGACTGCGGATCGCCGTACCGCAGGGTCCACTCCCCGACGCGTTTGCCGCCGACGAGGACGTACGACTCGTCCCACTTACACGCCGACGCGACCAGCACCGTGACCATGAGCAGGGGAATGAGTAATCGCTTCATGGCGCCTCCTCAGGGGGGTTTCCCCCAGTGTCCGCAGCGGCGTCATAAGCGAGTCATACGACGGCGGTCAGGTGGCGGCCTCCTCACGGCGGCGCTTGGCGAAGTGGCCGCGGCAGTGGGGGCAGCAGAACCCGTACGTGTGCCCGTCCAGCTCCAGCGTGACCGCCTTCTCCTTCGCCACCGTGGCCCCGCACACGGGGTCGACGTAGGTCCCCGGTGGCGCCTCCGCGGGCGCTTCCCGCTTGGCTTCCTCGATCATGGTGAGCACGTCGGACGCCCGGCGCACCCGCCCTCCGATGCCGTACCCGCCCTGAGGGACGCCGAAGACGTGCACGATCGCGTCGCCGCCCGGTACGGCGGCGGTGACCTCTGAGACGAGGTGCTCGCTCATCTCCTTGGCCCAGGCCGGCGCGTACACGTTCACCACGCACCGCGCCGAACCTTCGGTCACCCAGATCGCGGGCTCGTGCACCACCACGTGGCCGAGCGAGTCGAACAGGGCCAGCACGCCGGGGTCGGCGGCCTCCTCGTCGCCCTCGGTCGCGGCGAAGATCCGGCTGGGCGCCAGCCTGGCGGCGATCTGTCGCAGCTCCTCCTGACCGAACGCGCCCCGGCGGGCGTAACCCTCGATGAAAAGCATGATTGTCCTTCCCGGTGTGGTGTCGTCTCCGAGGCTGCGTGGACGCGCTGTCAGATCACGCACAAGCTCCTGTCAGCCGGCTCCAGAGCGTCCTCCAAGGGACCGTCAGCAGCTCAGATGAGGATGAACAGGTACGAACAGCCCTTATGCTGAGTCCAGATCGTTACCGGATGGGCCCGCGGTTCACGTGTGATGACCCCTGCTGCGGGCACTGTCCATCGACCGGAAGAGGACGACAGCCACACGGCGCTGTCTGGAGAGGGTGGCGGTGCCGGAATGATCGCTGGGGATCCCCCCGCTCTTCCGCTGGTGCTTTTGGTGGAGGACGACCCCCAAGACGCGTTCATCGTGCGGGAGCTGCTGGAAGACGGCGACCTGTCGGTGCGGCTGGAATGGGCGCGATCGCTGGACGAGGCGCGGCACCTGCTCGCGCGGCAGCGGGTCCAGTGCGTGCTGCTCGACCTGGGCCTGCCCGACGCGCGCGGTCTGTCGGCGCTGGCCGCGATGCGGGAGGCGAGCGGCGACGCCGCGGTGGTCGTGCTGACCGGGCTGGCCGAGGAGCAGGCGGGCCTCGCCGCGGTCACCGCGGGCGCCCAGGACTACCTGGTCAAAGGGCGCGTCGAAGGCGAGTGGCTGGGCCGCACCCTCCGTTACGCGATGCAGCGCAAGCAGGCCGAGCAGGCGGCGGTGGCGCTGCACGCCGAGCGGCTGCGCGCCGAGGAGAACGCCCGCCTGGAGCGCGGCCTGCTGCCGACGCCGCTGCTGCAGCAGATGCCGATCCAGGTGGCCACCCGCTACCGCGCCAGCCGCGTGTCGGGCACGCTCGGCGGCGACTTCTTCGACGTGGTGGAGGACGACGACAAAGTCGTGCACGCGATGATCGGAGACGTGTGCGGCCACGGCCCCGACGAGGCCGCGCTCGGCGTGTGCCTGCGCATCGCCTGGCGCACGCTCGTGCTCAGCGGCGTGACGGGCACCGCCCTGCTGCGCCAGCTGGAGCGCGTCCTGCGGGCCGAGCGCGGCGGCGACGAGATCTTCGTGACCATGTCGACGCTCGCGCTGGAGTCCGACCAGCGCACGGTCCGTGTGTGGCGGGCGGGCCATCCGGGGCTGCTGGTCCACTCCGGCAGCTCGGTCACCTGGGCCGAGCCCGGCATCGGCCCGGCGCTGGGGCTGCCGCTGGAGTCGGAGTGGGAGCCGACCGAGCTGGAGCTGCCCGCGGGCGGCGGGCTGACGCTGTTCACCGACGGGCTGTTCGAGCGCCGGCTGCCCGGCGACGGCATGCGACTGCTGGGCGAGGAGGGCCTGCTCGCGGTGGCGCGCAGGCACGCCCACCTGAACGGAGAGGAGTTCGTGGACGCGTTGATCTCCGGCACCGAGCAGGCCACCGCGCCCGACGCGTCCGCCGACGACGTCGCCGTCGTCCATCTGCGCTGGAAGGAGGAGCAGTGAACGCCAGCACCGCGTGGCGGCGACTCACCGTCCATCAGTGGTTCCTGCTCGTGCTCGCCGCGATCATGATCGTGGTCATGATCTTCGGCGTGATCGCCGCGGTGATGCTCCAACGCACCACCGACCTGGCGGACGACCTGGTCGACCGCATCTCGCCGGCGCGGATCGAGGCCGCCGAGCTCCAGGGCACCCTGCTCGACCAGGAGACCGGCGTCCGCGGGTTCCTCCTGACGGGGAACCGGCAACTGCTCGAACCGTACGAGCGCGGCATGGCCGACGAGCAGCGCCAGTACGAGCGCGTCGAGGAGCTCGTCCGCGACGAGCCGGAGATCCTCTCCCACCTGCGGCAGATCAGTGAGGCGTCCGCCGCCTGGCGGCGCGACTACGCCGAGCCGCTCGTCGCGGAGCGGCAGGCCGCCAGCCCGATCAGCAACGCGCAGATGGAGAGCGGCAAGCCCGCGTTCGACCGCATCCGGGCGCTGACCGAGACCTTGAACGACAGCCTGGCGCAGAGCCGTCAGCAGGCGCGCGACGAGCTGATCCAGGCGCAGACCCTGCGCAACTGGATGTTCGTCGCCATGATCACGACGTTCCTGGTGGCCGGGCTGGCGATGGCAGTGCTGCTGCGCCGGGCCGTGGTCCGGCCGCTGGACGAGCTGCGCATGGCCTCGCGCGAGGTGGCCGAGGGCAACTTCGACCACCCGATCCCGGCCCACGGACCGGCCGACATCCGCGAGGTCGCGCTGGACGTGGACGCGATGCGTACCAAGCTCGTGGCGGCGCTGGAGACCTCCCGCGAGCACGAGGCGACGCTGAGCACGCAGGCCGCCGACCTCGACGCGCAGGCGGTCGAGCTGCGCCGCTCCAACGCCGAGCTGGAGCAGTTCGCCTACGTGGCCTCGCACGACCTGCAGGAGCCGCTGCGCAAGATCGCCACCTTCTGCCAGCTGCTGGAGAAGCGCTACACCGACGCGCTCGACGACCGCGGCCGGCAGTACATCCGCTTCGCCGTCGACGGCGCCACCCGCATGCAGGGCCTGATCAACGACCTGCTGAGCTACTCGCGGGTGGGCCGGTTGTACGACGCGCGCCGGGCGGTGAACCTCAACCTGAAGCTGGACAAGGCGCTGGACAACCTGGCCACCGGCATCGAGGAGTCGGGCGCGACGGTCGAGCGGCCGGACGACCTGCCGGAGATCACCGGCGACCCGATGCTGCTGACCATGCTCTGGCAGAACCTCATCGGCAACTCCATCAAGTTCCGCCACCCGGACCGCCCGCTGGTCATCCGGATCGACCATGAGCAGGTGGAGGAGAGTGAGTGGCGCTTCTCACTCACCGACAACGGCATCGGCGTCGACCCGGAGTTCGCCGACAAGATCTTCGTCATCTTCCAGCGTCTCCACAGCCGCGAGGCCTACAGCGGCACCGGGATCGGTCTGGCGATGTGCAAGAAGATCGTGGAGAACCACGGCGGACGAATCTGGCTGGACACCGCATATCAGGACGGCGGAATCCGGATCTGCTTTACGCTTCGTTCTGACACGCTCTCCTCGGAGGCCCGATTCGCGGCCGCCACAGCCAGCTCAGAAGGATCCCGTACATGAGCTCCATCGGACAACCCATCGAAGTGCTCCTCGTCGAGGACGACCCCGGCGACGAGCTCATCACCCGGGAGGCCTTCGAGGACAACAAGATCGGCAACAACCTCCACGTGGTCCGTGACGGCCTGGAGGCGCTCGACTTCCTCTACCGGCGGGGCGGCTACGAGGGCAAGCCGCGCCCCGACCTGATCCTGCTCGACCTCAACCTGCCCAAGTACGACGGCCGCCAGGTGCTGGAGAAGATCAAGGGCGACCCGGAGCTGCGGGCCATCCCGGTGGTGGTGCTCACCACGTCCTCCGCCGAGGAGGACATCCTGCGCAGCTACAAGCTGTTCGCGAACGCCTACGTGACCAAACCCGTCGACCTGAGCCAGTTCATGGCCGTGATCCGGCAGATCGACGAGTTCTTCGTCACCGTGGTGCGGCTGCCGGGCCGCAGCCACTAGCCCGGATCAGCCCACCTGCTCCAGGTAGTGCGGGTTGTACATGACGCCCAGGATGTTGCCGAACGGGTCGACCACGGACCCGGTCACGAAGCCCGCACCCCGTTCGGTGATCTCATGGTGCTCCTTGGCGCCCATCGCCAGCAGCCGCTCGTAGGCCGCCCGCACGTCGTCGACGTGCCAGTACGCGACCACCCCGGCCTGTTCCCCGCCGTGCGGGCGCCAGGCGCTGTCCACGAGGCCGAGCTCGGCCTCGTGGTCGCCGATGCGGAACTCGGTGTAGCCGAGCCGCCCATCGGGCCCGTTCCGGTGGAAGTACGGCTCGACGCCGAGGAGTTCGGTGTACCACCGCTTGGCCGCCTCCAGGTCGTCGGCCCAGTAGCTGATCGTCGCGAGTCCGCGCAACATGTGTTGCCCCTTTCGTTCGGTAGGTACCACGCTAGGAGTCGTTGAGGAACGTGCGTTTCCTCAACGGCTGGCATCATCGGGTCATGCTGGAAACCTCGGTACGGCTGCTGCGGCTGCTGTCGCTCTTCCAGGCCCGCCCCGGCTGGACCGGCGCCGAGCTGGCCGGGCGGCTCGGCGTGACCACCCGCACCGTGCGCAACGACGTCGAGCGGCTGCGCCTCATGGGCTACGAGATCTCCTCGACCACCGGCACCGCGGGCGGCTACCGGCTGGGGGCGGGGGCCGCGCTGCCGCCGCTGCTGCTCGACGACGAGGAGGCCGTCGCGGTGGCGGTCAGCCTGCACGCGGCCGCCGGTGGCACGGTCACCGGTATCGAGGAGACCTCGCTGCGCGCGCTCGCCAAGCTGCGGCAGCTGCTGCCGTCGCGGCTGCGCCACCGCATCGAGGCGGTACGGGACGCGACGGTCTCGGTCACCGGCCGCGGCCCCACCGTGGACGCGGCGACCCTGACCGCCGTCGCCGACGCCGTCCGCGCCAGGGAGACGCTCCGCTTCGACTACCGGGGCCATGACGGGACCGTCAGCACTCGGGCCGCCGAGCCGCACCGGCTGGTCCACACCGGCCGCCGCTGGTATCTGCTGGCCTGGGACACCGCGCGGGGCGACTGGCGGACGTTCCGCGCGGACCGCCTCACCCTCCGCGTCCCCAACGGCCCCCGCTTCACCCCCCGCGAGCTGCCCGACGAGGACGCGGCGACCCGCGTGGTCCGCGGCGCGGGCTCCACCGCCTGGCGCCACCAGGCCAGGGTCCGCCTGCACGCCCCCGTCGAGGTGGTGGCGGATCGGCTCACCCCGGCCGCCGGGCTGCTCACCGCGGACGGCGACGGCGCCCTGCTGGAGACCGGCGGCGACTCGCTGCACGACCTGGCGGGCTTCCTCGGCAGCCTGGGCGTCGGGTTCGAGGTGCTGGACCCGCCCGAGCTCCGCGCCCACCTGCGCGAGCTGGCCGCCCGCTACGCGAGCGCGGCCGGGGTCAGCGGCTGAGCGCCGCGCGGGACTCCTGCAGGAACGCCCGTTCCGCCCCGTTCTCCGTACGGGCGATCGCCTCCTCGTACGCCCGAGCCGCCTCCCGCGTACGGCCGAGCCGCCTGAGCAGGTCGGCGCGTACGGCGTGGAAGAGGTAGTAGCGGTCCAGGTCGAGGGCCTCGACCAGGTCGAGAGCCTCTCGCGGGCCGGACACCTCGGCGACCGCGACCGCGCGGTTGAGCGCCGCCACCGGGCTCGGCGCGACGGCCATCAGCAGGTCGTACAGCGCCACCACCTGCCGCCAGTCCGTCGGCGGCTCGCTGTGCACGGCGTTGATCGCCGCCTGGATCTGGTACGGCCCCGGCCGGTCGCGCCGCAGGCAGCGGCGCACCAGCTCCCGCCCCTCCTCGGCCAGCTCGCCGTTCCACAGCCGCGGGTCCTGGTCGGCGAGCCGGACGAGCCGGCCGTCGGGGGTCGTGCGGGCCGGGCGGCGCGACTCCAGCAGCAGCATGAGCGCCAGCAGGCCGAGCACCTCCGGCTCGTCCGGCATCAGCTCCGCCAGCAGCCGCCCCAGCCGGATCGCCTCCGCGCACAGGTCCTCGCGCACCAGCCGCTCGCCGGACCCGGCCGCGTACCCCTCGTTGAAGATCAGGTAGAGGACGGCCAGCACCGGTCGCAGCCGGTCCGGCAGGTCCGCCTCGCGCGGGATCCGGTACGGGATGCGCGCGTCGCGGATCTTGCCCTTGGCGCGCACCAGCCGCTGCGCCATGGTCGTCTCCGGCACCAGGAAGGCACGCGCGATCTCGGCGGTGCCCAGGCCGCCGAGCAGCCGCAGCGTCAGCGCCACCTGGGCGGGCCTGGACAGGGCCGGATGGCAGCAGGTGAAGATCAGGCGCAGCCGGTCGTCGCGCACGGGCCCCTCCTCGGCGGGTTCGTCACGGGCGTGCAGCAGGGCCGCCTGGGCGTGCTTCCCGGCCCGCGCGGACTCGCGGCGCAGCCGGTCGACGGCGCGGTTGCGGGCGGTGGTGATGATCCATCCGGCGGGGGAGGGCGGCGGCCCTTCCTCGGGCCACCGCCGGACCGCGACGGCGAACGCGTCCTGGACCGCCTCCTCGGCGAGGTCGATGTCGCCGAGGATGCGGGTGAGCACGGCCACGGCCCGGCCGTACTCCTCGGCGAAGACGCGTTCGACGTCGGTCATCGGAACGGGCGGACCTCGATCGGCAGCCCGACGGCCTCGGCCAGCCTGCCGCCCCAGCCGAGCGCCGCGTCGAGGTCGGGCGCCTGGATGACGGTGAAGCCGCCCAGGTGCTCCTTGCCCTCGGTGTACGGGCCGTCGGTCATCAGCACGTCGCCGTCCTTCGCCCGCAGTACGGTGGCGGTGCTCGGCGGGTGCAGGGCGGCGGCGAACACCCACGCGCCGGCCGTCCGCATCTCCTCGTTGAGCGCGTCCAGCTTCCGTATGACCGGCTCCAGGACCTCGGGCGGCGGCGGGTCGCCGTCAGGCTGGTAGATGCTGAGCAGATACTGCTTCATCGGCTTTTCCTCTCTCTCACCCGTTATACGAACGGCCCGCGCCGGGATCGACAGCGGGCCGGCCCGTTTTCCGGCAGCGGTCAGCGTGCCGTCAGGCGAAGTGGAGGATGGGGACCGTGAGCGGGCCGCCGGTGGTTACGGACGTGGACTGTAGTAGCCCTCGACCGGGGCCCGCGCCTCCTGCGGCAGCGCCGGGCCTTCCTGGGGCACCGGCGGGAAGCCGCCGCCCGGCTTCATCGCGTCGAGCTGCTCGCCGGAGAGGGCGAACACGACGCGGCCGAGGCCGGAGCGCTCGATGGCGCCCGCGCACATGCCGCACGGCTGGCAGCTCGTGTACATGGTGGTGCCGGCCGCGGTGGCGGGGTCGAGCTCGCGCGCGGCCCAGCGGGCCAGCTTCAGCTCAGGGTGGGCGGTGATGTCGCGGTCGGCGACGGTGGTGTTGCGCTCCTCGGCCAGCACGGTGCCGTCGGGGCCCACCAGCAGCGACCCGAACGGCGGGTTGCCGGCGTCGCGGGCGGAGGCGGCCAGCTCGATGGCCCTGCGCAGGCGGCGCTCGTCGTCGTGGTTCACCGGAGTTCCCTTCGGGCGGCGACGGCGGCCAGCGCGTGCCAGGCCGTCTCGGGGTGCGCGGTCTCGGCGGGGTCGCCGTTGAACGGGTCGAGCACGACCGTGGCGGCGCCGAGGTCGCGCAGCTCGGCGAGGTCGCCGATGATCTGGTCGAGGGTGCCCTCGCCGGCCAGCCGGTCGGGGCCGGTGACGGGGGTGTCGGTCATCCGGAGGGCGATGCGCGGCACCAGCTCCGGCACCTCCGCCCGGCCGAGCGTCTCGCGCAGCCAGGGGAGCCGGAAGCGCAGCGGGTGCCAGGCGTCGCCGAGCCGGGCGGCCCGGCGCAGGGCGGCGTCGCTGTTGCCGCCGACCCAGATCGGGATGCGGCCGGGCCCGTAGTCGCGCTCGTCGGCCCAGGCCGCGCGCATCGCCTCGACGTACTCGTCGGTGAGCGCGCCGCGCCGCCCGAACGGCACGCCGAGCGCGTCGAACTCCTGCCGCGCCCAGCCGACGCCCACGCCGAGCACCAGCCGCCCGCCGCTGAGCTGCTGCAGGTTGGCGGCCATGCGGGCGGTCAGCAGGGGATGCCGGTACGGCACCACCAGCACGGTGGTGCCGAGCCGGATCCGCCGCGTGACGCCCGCCAGCCAGGCCAGCGTGGTGAACGGCTCGTAGAACGGCGCGGGGTACTGTCCGGCCACGTCGGGGGTGATCACGAGGTGGTCGGAGAGCATGAGCAGGTCGTAGCCGAGCCCTTCGACGGTCAACGCCCAGCGTTCGAGCGTGCCGGGATCGGTGCCGGGTCCGAAGTTGGGAACGTTCACCCCGAGGCGCATCGGATCAGCTTAGAGCCTGATCGCCGGAGCCTCCAGCGGCCCCGGTGGATCGAGGCGGCGGCCCGCCCGCGCCCGGATGTGCGCGGTGGCGTCCTCCAGCGCCTCCCCGGTGAGGGTGGTGTTGTCCTCGTACGTCACTCCCGGCGGGACGGCGTCGCTGCCGACCGGGTCGGCGTCCCAGAAGTTGCCCCGGTACGTGACGTTCTCCAAGGGCGGGAAGACCTGCAGGACCGCGGTGTTGTCGGCGCGCGCCACGACGTTCCCCTCGACCGTCACCCAGGCGGCGCCGTAGTCGGTGTAGAGGGCGAAGTGGTACGGGGTGCGGGTGTCGGTGATGACGTTGCCGCTGATCAGCGCGGCGTCGGCCGCCGTCGCGCCCTGCGGGCCGGAGACGTAGACGCCGCCGCCGTCGGCGAGCACCCGCATCGCGCCGGTGACCAGGTTGCGCAGGATCCGGGTGCCGCCGGCGGGCCCGGCGGCGATGCCGCAGTGGGCGGCGTCGGTGATCTCGTTGTGCGCGATCGTGCACCCGGTGGTGCCGGACACGGCGATGCCGGGGGAGCCGGGGTAGTCGAGGCCGGGGCGTTCGATCAGGTTGTCCTCGATGACGACGCCCGCGGAGCCGTCGGCGGAGACGGCCGAGGCGGAGAGGTCGTCGAAGACGCAGGCCCGCACCGTCAGGCCGGAGCCGCCGGACAGGCCGAGCGCGGTGGCGCCCATCCGGGTGAACCGGCACCGCTCGAACGTCACGCCCGCGCAGCCGTCGAGGGTGACGGCGGCGGGGATGCTCTTCGACTCGCCCGGTACGGTGACCCACGCCTGGTCCTCGACCATGACGACCTTCTCGATGGGGCCGCCGTCGTAGTAGCCGGTGCTGTGGTAGTGCAGGAAGCCCTCTGGTGAGCCGGGCCGGGACCAGGTCGTGTCGGCGAAGGTCAGGCCGCGCACGGTGACGTTCCTGGCTCCGGTGGCGCGCAGCACGGTCCCGGCTTCGGCGGCGACGGCTGCTCCCGGCCGCTCGCCGCGGTACAGGAGCCTGCGGCGGGAGCGGTCGAGGACGAACGTGCCCGGCTCGGTGAGGAAGGACGGGTCGTTCTCGATCCTGGTGGGCAGGCCGGGGCCTGACTGGGTCTGGCCGTCCCAGGCCGAGTTGTACAGGTCGAGCGCCCAGCCGAAGGCGGGCTGCGCCATGACGACCTCGGTGCCGCCGGCGGTGACGGCGGCGACCGGGCATCTGGCCTCGGTCCAGGGATAGACGCCCCGGTAGACGAACTCGACGCCGGCCGGGTTCTCCCAGGCGAGCGGCTCGGACGTGACGTAACCCGTGACGGTCTGGGTGGCGTCGCCGGGGAAGCCTTCGATGCCCGCGCGCTCGGCCCTGCGGCCGTCGACGTGCAGCCCGCGGGTGTCGAGGTCGCCCGCGTCGGCGGCCCACACGCCGTCCTCCCAGGTCCAGCCGGTGATCGTCCGGCCGCCGCTGATGACGGCCTCCTCCTGGTCGTGGGGCTGGAGGGTGAGGTCGCGGTCCTGGTCGGTCAGCTCGAACGGCGGGTACGAGCCCGCCCTCAGATGGATGACGGCCTCGCCGCCCTGCCTGGCGGCCTCAAGTGCGCGGGGGATGGTGGCGAAGGGACGGTCGAGGGTGCCGGGGGCGTCGTCGTCGCCGGTGGGGGACACGAAGATGTCGTTTATGGCGTACACAGGTATATACCATAAACCATGGCGTACGTAGATCCGGTGGAATTGTTGTGGCGGGACGCGGACAGCGATCCGCGGCAGGGGTTGAGCGTGGACGCGATCGTGCGGGCGGGCATCGAGGTGGCCGACGCCGAAGGGCTGTCGGGACTGTCGATGCGCAAGGTGGCCGAACGGCTCGGCTTCACCACCATGTCCCTCTACCGCCACGTCCCCAGCCGCGACCACCTCGTCGACCTCATGCGCGACACCGCCATCGGCGAACCCCCCGGCACCTCCGCGCCGTCCTCTCGGTCGCGCGCCGGTGGAACGGGCACCGCTGCGGGGGAGGCCGCCGAGGGGGCAGATGCTGTTCCGGCGAGGGCAGCCGAGAGGGCGGACGTCGGAGCGGCCGGTGGCTGGCGGGAGGAGTTGGAGGCGTGTCTGCGGCAGGGCTGGGAGGTGCGCAGGCGGCACCCGTGGCTGGCGGAGGTCCGGGGGACCCGGCGCCTTCCCGGCCCGAACGCCGTCGCGTTCTACGACCGCCTGCTCGGCATACTCTCCGGCGCCGGCCTCACCCCGGCCCGGACGGTCGCGGCCGCCGACCTGCTGGGGAGGTTCGTGGACGCCGAGGCGTTGCGCCTGGTCGAGGTCGCCGCGGCAGAGCGGGCCAGCGGCGTGGGCGAGGAGGAGTGGTGGGGCGCGCGGGACTCGCTCTACGAGCGCCTGAGCGCCTACCCGGTCGTCACCGCCCTGTGGGAGGCGGGCGCCTGGGACGAGCCGGCCGACCCCTTCGAGTTCGGCCTGGCTCGGCTGCTGGACGCCATAAAACTGCTCGCGGGTGACGAAACGCGTGACGAAACCTGCGGCGTGTGCGGGACTCCTCTGCCGGGCGCCATGACCGGCCGGCCGCGCGCGTACTGCTCCAGGGCCTGCCGCCAGCGCGCCTACCGGGAACGGCGGGCCCGGCGATGACGGCACGCCCGGGGCCCGCGCGGGCGTGCGAAATCAACCCCCGTGCTGAGACTGACGTTCACCGAAGCCGATCTGCGCAAAATCACCTTCGCCCCCGAGCCGAACGCCGTGTTCGAGACGGCGCTCAGCGTGCGACTGCTGTCCAGTGCCCGCGGCGGAGGCCGGTGGCGGCCCGGCGCGCGACGCCCGCCCCGCGGCGACTTACCGGCCCGGTCGGGCGTCATCAAGGAGCTGGTCAGCGCCGACGGCTTCGTGCCGGACTTCCTGCTGCAGCCGGACTGCCATGATTTCGCCGCCGCAGTGGAGCGGATCGGCCAGATCCCCGCCGACCGGATCGCCGCCGAAGTAGGGCTGTTGTCCGCCCGCGACCCGAGCCGGGGATTACGGGAGCTGGCCGCCGGGTCGGACGCCGGGCGGCGGGCGCTGACGACCGACCTGCGCGCCTATTTCGCCTCGTCGCTGGCGCCCATGTGGCCGGCGGTGCGGGCGGCCGCCGCCGCCGACCGCTCGGTGCGCCTCGAAACCATGCTCCGCGGCGGGCTCGACGCCATGCTGGCCACGCTCAGCGTCACGTGGCCCTGGGACCCGCCCGTCCTGCACATCCCTTCGGCTCACACGTACGACGTCCGGCTGTGCGGGCGCGGGCTGCTGCTGATCCCCTCGTACTTCGCGCCGTCGCCCGTACTGACGTACCGGCCCGACGACTCCACGGTGCTCGTGTACCCGATATGCCGCGGCGAGGAGTCGTCGGGTTCAGCGGACGCCCTCGGCCCGCTGCTGGGCCGCACCCGGGCGGCGGTCCTGGCCGCCCTGCGCGTCCCGGCCACGACGACGGCGCTGGCGGAGCGCGTCGGGATCTCCCTCCCCTCCGCCAGCCAGCACGCCACCGTGCTGCGCAACGCCGGCCTGATCCGCACGTCCAGGATCGGGGGAGCCGTCCTGCACACGCTGACCCCGTCGGGCGAGTCACTCCTGCGGGGGGACCCGGCGGCCCGGTAAGGGTCAGTACGGGTGATGGTCCTTCCGCCACGGGTCCCGCAGCGGCGTCGAAGTCCTGTCGGCCCCGGGCTTCGTGTAGAGATCCAGGAAGACCATTCCCCCGCTGCCGGGTTCGAGGGCCAGGGACGTGGATCGCCACACCCCGTCGCACTCCTTGGTCGACGTTTCCTCGATCTTCCAGCTGTTGATCGACGTGTGCAGCCCGAAACGGGCGCAGTAGCCGTCACCGGGGCCGGAGTCGCGGAGCCGGCCGCTGACCGTGACCCAGACCCGCCGGTCGGCGCGGTCCCTGCGCCAGGTCACGCGGATGTTCTGGAGCTCGAAAGGGTCGTCCGCTCGCAGGCGAAGGCCGCCGACTCCAGCATCGCGACGAGCGCTTCGGCCGCGGCCCCGGCGTCATAGGCGGGGTCCTGCAGGCGCTCGCCGACGATCGCGTCGATCGCCCCGCCGGTGATGATCGCGAGCGTGCGCAGGTCGGGCCCGGGGCCGAGACCGCGGGCTTCGCGGGCATGACCCAGTAGGGTGGCGAGCGGCTTCCAGCGGGCCGAGGAGTCGGGGCGGTGGTCGTGGATCATCGCCTCGATGATCATCCGGGCGTGGTCCGGCCGCTCGGCCAGGTGCCCGACCATCCGCCGCACGTACGCGGCCGGTGCCCCGTCGGCCGGCGCGGCATCGACCGCCGCCCCGATGTCGGCCACGAGCGCGTCGAGCACGTGCGCGTGGGCCGCCGCCACGACCGCGTCCTTGGATGCGAAGTGGTAGAGCACCGCGCCCTTGGTGATCCCCGCCGCCTCCGCGATCCGGGCCAGCGAGGCGGCGGCATGACCGTGCTCGGCCACCACGCCGATGGTGACCTCCACGAGCTGGTCGCGCCGCGCCTGCTCGATGAAGCTGAGCGGCCGGTCCTCGGTTCGCCTTCCTGCCATGGCCACCACCGTACCCGCCCCTCGCGTATGCTCTGACCGTGTGGTCAAAAAATTGACCCTAGTTCAGCAGGGAGGGAAGGATGACCGAGCAGACCGTCGGAACGACACCGCCGAAGCGCCGTCGCCGGAGACTGAAGATCGCGGGTGTCGTGGTCGCCGTGGCGGCCGTCGCCCTGGCCTTCGCCTTTCGCCAGTCGTCACCGGTGGGACACTGGAACAGCGCCGAGGGCCACGCCCGCTTCACGGCCGCCTACGACAGGGCGATGGCCGACATGCCGCGGGCCGCCGAGACGATCGACGTGCGCACCGGCTTCGGTTTCGTGCGGGTCCACCGCTACCAGGGCGCCTCCGGCCGGGCCGGGCCGCTGGTGCTGCTGCCCGGCAGGGCGTCCGCGTCGCCGGTCTGGGCCGACAACCTGCCGCACCTGCTCAAGATCGGTGACGTCTACACCATCGACCTGCTGGGCGAGCCGGGCAAGAGCGTGCAGGAGGCGCCGATCACCTCCGACGCCGACCAGGCGGCCTGGCTCGACCAGGTGCTCGCGCAGCTTCCGGAGGAGTCCTTCCACCTGGTCGGGCTGTCCATCGGCGGCTGGACGGCCGTCAACCTCGCCGTCCACCGGCCGCGGCACGTCGCCACGCTGACCCTGCTCGACCCCGTGTACACCTTCTCGGGCATCCCGGCCGGCACCGCGATCCGCGCCATCCCCGCGTCCGTGCCGTGGCTGCCGAAGTCCTGGCGCGACTCGTTCAACTCCTACACCGCCGGCGGCGCTCCCGTGGAGGACGTGCCGGTGGCGGACATGATCGAGTCCGGGATGGAGAACTACACGCTCCGCCTGCCGCAGCCCTCGCTCATCGCCGAAGGGGCGCTGAGCGGCCTGACGATGCCGGTGCTGGCGATCCTGGCCGGCGAGTCCGTGATGCACGACCCCGGCGTCTCCCGCGAGGTCGCCGGGCGCGTGCTGCGGAACGGCACGGTGAAGGTCTACCCGGACGCCTCGCACGCGATCAACGGCGAGCACCCCGAGGAGGTCGCCGCGGACATCGCCGCCTTCCTCGACGCCCACTGAACCAGATGTATGCAAAACCTTGCCATTACTCCTCAGCACTCCCCATAATCGGGGAATTCGGCGTGAGGATGTATGCATGTCCGTCATCGATGATCTTCGGTCCCTGATACTCGGCGGCCGTTACGCGCCCGGCGACCGGCTGGGCGAGGTCGAGCTCGCCCAGCTGCTCCAGGTGAGCCGCACCCCCGTCCGTGAGGCGCTGCGCCAGCTGCAGTCGGAGGGCCTGGTCGAGGTCACGGCCAACAAGGGCGCCAGGGTCATCGAGTATCCGGCGGCGGACCTGGAGACCATCTTCGAGCTGCGGGCCAGGATCGAGGGCCTGGCCGCGCGGCAGGCCGCCGCGACCGCCACCGACGAGGACGTCGAGCGGCTGCACGAGGTGGCCGTGTCGCTCGGCGAGCACGCCGGCAGGCGGGAGCTCGACGCGGTCTACCGGCTCAACGCCGAGTTCCACCAGGAGCTGGTGCGCCTGGGCGGCAGCACCGTGCTCGCCCAGTCGATCAGCGCCCTGGTCCACTCGCCCGTCCTGCTGCGCACGTACAGCGCCTTCGACGAGGAGGCGATGCGGCGCAGCGTCAACCACCACATCGAGATCGCGGCGGCCGTACGGGCCGGGGACCCCGAATGGGCGGAGGCCGTCATGCGGGCCCATCTGTTCTCGGCCCGCGCGTCCCTGCTCGGCCCGAGGAAGCCCAGGAAGCCGAGGAAGCAGGCATGACACATCTCCCGTTGGACGACGTCCGGGTCATCGAGCTCGGCCAGCTGCTGGCCGGGCCGTTCTGCGGGCAGCTGCTCGGCGACTTCGGCGCGGAAGTGATCAAGGTTGAGGACCCGGGCCGCGGCGACCCGATGCGGCAGTGGGGCAGGGAGAAGCCGCACGGCAAGTCGCTGTGGTGGCCGGTCGTGGCGCGCAACAAGAAGTCGGTCACCTGCGACCTGCGCACCCCGCAGGGCCAGGACCTGGTCAGGAAGCTGGTCGCCGGGGCGGACGTGCTGCTGGAGAACTTCCGCCCCGGCACGCTGGAGCGCTGGGGCATGTCGCCGGAGGAGCTGCACGCGGTCAACCCCCGGCTGGTGATCACGCGGGTGACCGGGTTCGGGCAGACCGGCCCGTACGCGCCGCGCGCCGGCTACGGGTCGATCGGCGAGGCCATGGGCGGCATCCGCTACGTCACCGGCGACCCCTGCCTGCCGCCGTCGCGGGCCGGGATCTCGATCGGCGACTCCCTGGCCGCCACCCACGCGTGCGTCGGCACGCTGGTGGCGCTGCACGAGCGCGAGCGCAGCGGCCGCGGCCAGGTGGTCGACTCGGCGATCTACGAGGCGGTGCTGGCGATGATGGAGTCGCTGCTGCCGGAGTGGCAGCAGGCCGGCTACCAGCGCGAGCGCACCGGCCCCGTGCTGCCGAACGTCTCGCCCAGCAACGTCTACCCCACCCGGGACGGCGACGCGATCCTCATCGCCGCCAACCAGGACAGCGTCTTCACCCGGCTGGCCCAGGTCATGGGCGCCAAGGAGCTGGCGGACGACGAGCGGTACGCCACCCACGGCGCGCGGGGCGAGCACATGGCCGAGCTGGACGAGCTCATCTCCGCCTGGACCGTCACGTATCCGGCCGACGAGCTGCTCCGCCTGCTGCACGACGGCGGCGTGCCGGCCGGGCGGATCTACACGGCCCAGGACATGTTCGCCGACCCGCACTTCGAGGCCCGCGAGGCCATCGTGCGGGTGCCGCATCCGGACTTCGGCGAGGTGGCCATGCAGAACGTGGTGCCGAAGCTGTCGGGCACCCCCGGCCGGGTGCGCAGCGCGGGCCCCGCGCTCGGCCAGCACAACGACGAGGTCTACGGAGGACTGCTCGGTCTCTCCCCCCAGGAGATCGCCGGCCTTTCCACGGCCGGAATCATCTAGAAGCGAGGAACCCCCCATGCGCTACCGGCTCGGGGTGGACGTCGGAGGGACGTTCACCGACATCCTTCTCATCGATCAGGAGTCAGGGCAGACCTACCGCGCCAAGACTCCGTCCACTCCCCATGACCAGTCGATCGGTGTCCTGGCCGGCATCCGGAAGGCGTGCGCGGTGGCGGGCGTCTCCCCGGACGAGATCGGGGAGATCCTGCACGGCACCACCGTCGCCACCAACGCCATCCTGGAGGGCAAGGGCGCCAGGGTGGGCCTGGTCACCACGGCGGGCTTCCGCCAGGTGCTGCAGATCGCCCGCTCGTTCGTGCCCGGCGGCCTGGCCGGATGGATCATCTGGCCCAAGCCGGAGCCGCTGGCCGCGCTGGAGGACACCGTCGAGGCCGTCGAACGGGTCGCCGCCGACGGCTCGGTGGTGACGCCGCTGGACGAGGACGACCTGCGGGCCAAGCTGCGCTCCCTGCGCGGCGTGGAGGCGCTGGCCGTCTCGCTGATCAACTCCTTCGCCTTCGACGGCCACGAGCGCCGCATCGCCGAGCTGGCGGCCGAGGAGCTGCCGGGCGTGCCCGTCTCGATCTCCTCCGAGGTGCTGCCCGAACTGCGGGAGTACGAGCGGACCGTCACCACGGTCGCCAACGCCTACGTCCAGCCGAGGGTGGCCAGGTACCTCGACAACCTGGGCCTGGACCTGTACGCGCTGCGCAGCGACGGCGGCCTGGCCTCCCAGGCGAGCGCCAAGGCGGCGCCGGTCAACATGCTGCTGTCCGGCCCGGCGGGCGGCGTCGCGGGCGCGACCTGGGTCGCCGAGCAGGCCGGATTCACCGACTTCCTCACCTTCGACATGGGCGGCACCTCCACCGACGTGGCGCTCGTCCAGGACGCCCGGCCGCGGGTCGGCCGCGAGACCAAGGTCGGCGACCTCACCGTCCGCTCGGCCTCGGTCGACGTGCGGACGGTCGGCGCGGGCGGCGGCTCGGTCGCGCACGTCCCCGAGCTGACGCGGGCGCTGCGCGTCGGCCCGCAGTCGGCGGGCGCGGAGCCCGGACCGGCCGCCTACGGCAAGGGCGGCACCGATCCCACCGTCACCGACGCCAACGTGGTGCTCGGCTACCTGCCGTCGCGGCTGGCCGGCGGCGAGATCGTGCTGGACCGGGAACGGTCCCGTGCGGCCGTGGCCCAGGTCGCGGACGCGATGGGGCTGTCGGTCGAGGCCGCCGCGCAGGGCATCGTCGACATCGTCAACGAGAACATGTTCGGCGCGCTCCGCCTCGTCTCCGTCCAGCAGGGCTTCGACCCGCGCGACTTCGCGCTGGTCGCCTTCGGCGGGGCCGGGCCGCTGCACGCCAACGCGCTGGGCCGGCTGACCGGCTCGTGGCCGGTGATCATCCCGCCGTCGCCCGGCGTGCTCTGCGCGTACGGGGACGCCACCACGTGCCTGCGCGACGAGGCGTCCAGGACCAGCATCAAGCGTTTCTCCCAGCTCACCGACGACGAGCTGCGGCAGATGCTGACCGAGCTGGCCGAGCGGGCCGCCGCCACGCTGGAGGCCGAGGGGGTGGGCCGCGCCGACCAGACCGTCACGTACCAGGTCGACGTGCGCTACCACGGCCAGGGCTTCGAGATCCCCATCGACCTCGGCCTGGACACCGGGCTGGAGGCGCTGGGCAAGGCGTTCGACGCCGAGCACGAGCGGCTGTTCTCGTTCCTGCTGAGCAACGAGCACGAGGTCGTCAGCGCCCGCGCCTCGGTGAGCGGGCCGCGCCCCGACGTCCGGCCGGTCCGCCTCGACCAGGGCGGCCCCGCCGCCGAGCCGGTCGACAAGCACGAGGTATGGATCGACGGCGGCTGGGCCGAGGCCTCGATCTACGACCGCGGCACCCTGCTCGCGGGCAACCGGATCGAAGGTCCCGCGATCGTCACCGAGATGGACTCCACCACGCTCGTCCTGCCCGGCCACGTGGCCGACGTGCACGAGAGCGGCAGCCTGCTCATCCGGCCACTGGAGGCATGATGGCCCAGATCATCCAGACCGCGACGGGACCCCTGGCCGAGACCGAGGTCGACCCCGTCACGCTCGACATCATCGAGAACGCGCTGCGCAACGCCCGCTACGAGATGGACGAGGTGCTCTTCCGCACCGCCCTGTCGCCGGGCATCCGCGAGCAGCACGACGAGTTCCCGCTCATCGCCGACGCCGAGGGGCGGATGGTCGCCGGGCAGTTCGGCCTGTCGATCCCGGCCCTGCTCGACCGGTTCGACGGGACGGTGGAGGAGGGCGACGTGCTGCTCACCTCCGACCCGTACTCCTGCGACGGCGCGATCAGCCACGCCAACGACTGGCTGGTGGTCATGCCGGTGTACGTGGACGGACGGGTGGTCGGCTGGGCCTCGATGTTCGGCCACATGTCGGACGTCGGCGGCAAGACCGCCTGCTCGATGCCCACCGACGCGCGCACCATCTTCGAGGAGGGCGTGGTCATCCCGCCCTTCAAGCTCTACTCCAAGGGCGTGCTGAACGAGGACGCGCTGCGGATCATCCTCAACCAGGTGCGCAGGCCCGACTGGAACCGGGCCGACCTCAACGGCATCGTGGCGGCCTGCCGCACCGCCGGGCGCCGGATCCAGGAGCTGTGCGCCCGTTTCGGCGCGGACACCTACACCTCGGCCCTGCGGGCCCTGCTCCAGCGCAACCACGACGCGATGCGCGTCCTGCTCACCACGCTGTTCGAGGACGGCGAGACGCTCACCTTCAAGGACTACATCTGCGACGACGGCGTCGGCAACGGCCCGTACGAGCTGTCGCTGTCGCTGACGCGGACCGGCGACAAGGTGCTGCTCGACTTCACCGGCAGCTCCGAGCAGGCCGAGGGGCCGATCAACTACTACCTGAACGAGAACCTCGCCCGGATGTTCTTCGGGATCTACCTCATCACGGTGGCCGACCCGCAGATCCTCTGGAACGACGGCTTCTACCCGCTGGTCGACGTGCGGATCCCGGAGAAGAGCTTCTGGAAGCCGGAGTATCCGGCCGCGCTCAACGCCCGCAACCATGGCATCGGCCGCATCTTCGACCTGTTCGGCGGGCTGCTCGGGCAGAAGACGCCCGACCTGCTGAACGCGGCCGGCTTCTCCTCCTCACCCCACTTCATGTACGCGGGCGAGGGGTTCCAGCTGTACTCCATCGGCTTCGGCGGCATCCCCGGCAGGCCGATCGGCGACGGCCCCGACGGGCACTCGCTGTGGCCGTCGTTCACCAACATCCCGTGCGAGTTCCTGGAGTCGTACTACCCGCTGCGCATCGAACGCTGGGAGACCGTCGCCGACACCGGGGGAGCGGGCCTGCACCGGGGCGGCAACGGCGTGGACGTGGCGTACCGGTTCCTGAAGCCGGGCACCATCGCCATCCACGACGACCGCTGGCTGACCTACCCGTGGGGCGTCAACGGCGGCGAGCCGGGCGCGCGCGGCCGCAAGTGGATCGAGCGGGCGGACGGCGGCAAGGAGATCCTGCCGAGCAAGGTGCACGACGTGCCGGTCCGGCCGGGTGACGTGCTGCACTTCGTCACCTGGGGCGGCGGCGGCTGGGGCGATCCGCTGGCCCGCGACCCCGCCCTGGTCGGGCTGGAGGTGCGGCGCGGCCTGCTGACGGCCGGCGGCGCCCGCCGGTACGGGGTGGTGTGCGCGGCCGACGGCACGGTGGACGAGGCGGCCACCCGCGACCTGCGGGCGGAGCTGGAGGGCACCAGGCCGGAGCTCAAGGTGTTCGACATGGGCCCGCCGATGGCGGAGATCCTGGCCAGGTGCGAGGAGGAGACCGGCCTGCCCGCCCCCCGGCCCCCGGCCAGGGCGTGAACCCGTTCGACGGGACGCTCCCGTTCGGGGAGCGTCCCGCGCTCATCCTCATCGACCTGATGCGGGCCTACTTCGAGCCCGGCGCGGACCTCTGCATGGGGTCGCGCGACTGCCTCGACAGCGCCGCCCGGGTGCTGTCGGCGGCCCGCGCGGCCGGCGTGCCGGTGGTCCACACCCGGGTCGCGTTCGGCGCGGGCGGCCTCGACGGCGGGCTGTTCTACCGGAAGGTGCCGCCGCTGCGGCACCTGGCCGGCCCGCTGGGCGAGCTGATGCCGGAGGTGGCGCCCGCCGACGGCGAGGTGGTGATCGTCAAGCAGTACGCGAGCGCGTTCTTCGGCACCACCCTCGCCTCCACGCTGACCGCGCTGCGGGTGGACACGCTGCTCATCGCCGGGGTGTCCACCAGCGGGTGCGTACGGGCCAGCGCCGTGGACGCGGTGCAGCACGGCTTCGTCCCGGTCGTGGTCCGCCAGGCGGTCGGCGACCGCGACCCGGGGCCGCACGAGGCGAACCTGTTCGACATCGGCGCCAAGTACGGCGAGATCTGGGACGAGGAGGCGGTGCTCCGGCGCCTGGGAGCCTAGAAAGCCGGGTGCCGGCTCGGCCGGCACCCGGCTTCGCACGCCGCCTCATGTTAAAGATTATTGACACCATGTCTGCGCTGCTTTACCTTTGACCATGTAAAAGTTTCTTTACATGGGAGCAGGGCATGTCCTCCGAAGAGAAACGCTCGTGGATCTACCTCGTGGTGGGCGTCGGCGTCTACGCGGTCTACTTCGTCGTCGTCCTGTCGCAGGTGCCGGGAGCGGACGTCGCGCGGATCGCCTACGTGCGGCCGATGCTCATCGCGATCGGCGCCGGGATCGGCCTGGGCATCGTCGCCAACATCGCGGCCGCCGTCGCCTCGCCGAAGGAGGCCGGCCGGACCGACGAGCGCGACCGGCAGATCAACCGGCTGGGCGATTACGTCGGCTTCTACGTCATGAGCATCGCGGCGCTCGTGCCGCTGGCCCTGGCCATGGCGGAGGCCGCCCACTTCTGGATCGCCAACGCGCTGTACCTGGCGTTCGTCCTGGCCACCGTCGTCTCCTCGGCCGTGAAGATCGTCCTGTACCGCCGGGGCTTCTGACCATGGTCAAGCCCACGAAGGTCACGAACTCGATCCGAGCCCTGCGGTTCGCGCACGGCGAGATGACGCAGGCACAGCTGGCCGACCGCATCGGGGTCACCAGGCAGACCGTCATCGCCATCGAGCAGGGCCGCTACTCGCCGTCGCTGGAGGTGGCGTTCCAGATCGCCCGGGTGTTCGGGGTGCCGCTCGACGACGTCTTCCAGTACCCGGACCCCCAGGACTGACCACACCCCATGACCACCCCGGCCAGGATCGAGACGACCATGACGAAGAAGACGATGACCGCGATCGCCCGCGACGCCTACTGCGCACCGGCGCAGCTCCAGCTGCGCGACATGGCCGTCCCGGCCGTCGGCGCCGGCGACGTGCTCGTCCGCGTCGAAGCCGCCGGCGTCGACCAGGGCGTGTGGCACGTCGTCACCGGCCTGCCCTACGTGGTGCGCGCCGCCGGTTTCGGGCTGCGCCGGCCCAGGAACCCCGTCCCCGGCATGGACGTGGCCGGCCGCGTCGCGGCCGTCGGCGCCGACGTCACCCGGTTCCGTCCCGGCGACGAGGTCTACGGCACCTGCGACGGCGCCTACGCCGAGTACGCCCGCGCCCACCAGGACAAGCTCGCCCCCAAACCGGCCTCCCTCAGCTTCGCCCAGGCCGCCACCGTGCCCATCTCCGCCTGCGCCGCCCTCCACGGGCTGCGCGACGCCGGCCGGCTCACCGCCGGGCAGCGGGTCCTCATCACCGGCGCGGGCGGCGGCGTGGGCAGCTACGCCGTCCAGATCGCCAAGGCCGACGGCGCCCACGTCACCGGCGTGTGCCGCACCGCGAAGACCGGCCTGGTCCGCTCCCTCGGCGCCGACCACGTCATCGACCACACCCGCGAGGACTTCACCACCGGCGCCGACCGGTACGACCTCATCCTCGACACGGCCGGCAACCGCCGCCTGGGCCGGCTGCGCCGCGTCCTCGCCCCCCGGGGCGCGCTCGTCATCGTGGGCGGGCCCGGAGGCGGGCGCGTGCTCCAGGGCGCCGACCGCCAGATCCGGGCGATGCTGCTGTCGCTCTTCGTCGGCCAGCGCCTGACCGGCCTCATGTCCACCGAGTCCGCCGCCGACCTGGAAACCCTGACCGGGCTCATCGACTCCGGCGCCCTCACCCCGGCTCTCGACCGCACCTACCCCCTCGCCCAGACGCCCGACGCCTTGGCCTACCTCACCACCGGCCAGGTCGCCGGCAAGATCGCCATCACCATCTGAGCCGCCCCTAGAGGTCGGCGTCGTGGACGAGGATCGCGGCCTGCACCCGGTTGGCCAGGCCCAGCTTGGCCAGCACCCGGCTGACATGCGCCTTCACCGTCGCCTCGGTCAGCCGGAGCTGCCGGCCGATCTCGGCGTTCGACAGGCCGCGCGCGACAGCCCTCATCACGTCCTCCTCCCGGGCGGTCAGCGCGGCCAGCCGCTCGCGCGCGGACACGGCCCGCGAGGGAGCCTTGCCGGCGAACGAGCTGATCAACCGCTTGGTGACGGCGGGGGAGAGGATGGCCTGGCCCGCCGCGACCGTGCGGACCGCGGCGGCGAGGTCCCGCGGCGGGGTGTCCTTGAGCAGGAAGCCGACGGCGCCCAGCCGGAGCGCCTCGTGGACGTACTCGTCGAGGTCGAACGTGGTGAGCATGATCAGCTTCGGCGGGCCGGGCAGGGCCAGGATGCCGGCGGCGGCGGTCAGGCCGTCGGTGCCCGGCATGCGCACGTCCATCAGCACGACATGCGGCCTGAGCCGGACGGCTGCGGTCACCGCGGCCGCGCCGTCGCCCGCCTCGCCGACCACCGCGATCTCGCCGGACGCCTCCAGGATCATCCGCAGTCCTGACCTGACCAGCGCCTCGTCGTCGACGACCAGTACGCGGATCATGCGGTGGGAATCCCGGCCAGCACCCGGAACCCGCCCTCCTCCTGCGGCCCGGCCTCCAGCCTGCCGCCGAGGAGCTCCACGCGTTCGCGCAGCCCGACCAGCCCCCAGCCGGAGCCGGGCAGGCCGCCCTCCGCCGCCGTGGCGGGCCGGTTGCGGACGAGGACCTCCAGCTCGGCGCTCCGGAACCGCAGGTGCACGTCGGTCTCGGCGTCGCCCGCGTGTTTGTGCACGTTCGTCAGAGCCTCCTGGACGACCCGGTACGCGGTGCGCTCCGCGGTGGGCGGGAGCGGGCGGGCCTCGCCCTCGTCGTGGCGGTTGACCACGATGCCCAGGGCCCGGGACTGGTCGAGCAGCCGGTCCAGGTCGGCCAGCGTGGGCTGCGGGCCGCTCACCGGATCCGGCGAGCGCAGCACGCCGAGCACCTCCCTGAGGTTCGTCAGGGCCTCCCTGCCGACCTGGCCGATCAGCGCGGCGGCCTCCGCCGTACGGGCGTCGGAGGCGTTGACCTCCAGAGCCCCGGCGTGCAGGACCATCAGCGACACCCGGTGGGCGACCACGTCGTGCATCTCCCGCGCGATGCGCGACCGCTCCTGCTCCCGCGCCTGCCCGGCGCGGAGCACCTGCTCGCGCAGCAGCTGCGCGGCCTGCTCGCGCGCGGCGTCGAGCACCTGCCGCCTGGCGCCCACCCACAGCCCGGCGACCAGCGGAAGCCCGAGCATCGCGCCGCCCATGAGCAGCGCGTTGAGCGGGGTGCCGGCGACCAGGGCGCGATAACCCTCGCTCCAGTACGAGACGAGCCCGGCGAGCGCGTGCACCACCACCGCGCCGGCGACGTAGAGCCACAGGTCGCGGCGGCGCAACCGGGTGCCGGCGTAGTAGGAGGCCACGACGGCGGCCGGCCACATCACCAGCCAGAGGTGGGCCACGGCCGCCACCGCGACGAGAGGCCACAGCGCCCGCCCGGCGAAGGCCGCGGCCACACCGCAGCACGCCGCCACGGCCACGAGCACCGGGGCGGGCAGCGCCGAACGCACCCCCATGGATCCGGTGACCGCGGCCATGGACAGCAGGAACACCGTCAGCCCCAGAGCCCAGGGGGTGATCCGTTCGGCGATCCTCGATGCCCCGTCAAGCATGGCCAGAGACTACAAGGCGCAACGATTCAGACATCCCCTACGAAAGTCGCAGACACCGCGCAGCTTTCGTCGGGGACGGTACGGCGGGACCACCCGGCACGGTGGGACGCATGAGGAAAACCGTTGCCACGCTCGCGCTCTCCGCATCACTCGCCACCCCGGCCGTGGCCGCCCTGCCGGCAGAAGCCGTCCCCGTGGCGAAGAAGCCCGTGACCGCCCTGCCGGCGCCGACCGGTGACCACCCGGTCGGCAGGACGGACCTGCACCTGATCGATGACAGCCGGCCCGACCCCTGGGTCCCCAGCCGGAAGGCGCGCGAGCTGATGGTCTCGATCTGGTACCCGGCGCGCAAGGCCACCGGGAAGCCCTCCCGGTACCTCACGCCACGGGAATCAGAACTGGTCATCAGAAGCGTGCCGCAGCTCAAGGACGTACCGGCGGACACCCTCGCCAAGACCAGGACGCACGCCCGCGCCGACGCTCCCGCGTTGCCGCGCAAGGGCGGCCGGCCCCTGGTGGTCCTGTCACCCGGCATGACGATGCCCCGCGCGACCATGACCTCGCTGGCCGAGGAGTTCGCCAGCCGCGGTTACCTGGTGGCGGGCATCGAGCACACCTACGAGTCGCTGGCGACCACGTTCCCCGGCGGCCGGACCGTCACCTTCGAGGCGGGAAAGGCCGGTCAGACCCCCGAGACGGGCGCGAAGGTGGCCCGGGTACGGGCCGCCGACACCGAGTTCGTGCTGGACCGGCTGGCCCAGAGCAAGCGCTGGAACCGGCTGATCGACGAGAGGCGGATCGCGATGGTCGGACACTCGGCGGGCGGCCAGAGCGCCGCGCACCTGCTGCCCTCCTCCAAGCGGATCAAGGCCGCGGTCAACCTCGACGGCACCTACCACCCCGGCACCCCGGCCAAGCCGCTGGACAAGCCCTTCATGATGATCGGCAATCCCCGGCACGCGCCGGGATACGGCGGGAGCGACGGCTCGTGGGACACGTTCTGGCCGCACGTGACCGGCGACTGGAAGCGCTGGCTGACCGTGACCGGCGCCGAGCACGCGAGCTTCACCGACTACGCGGTGCTCCAGCCCCAGCTCGGCCTGCCCGCGGCGCCGATGGACGGCGCGCGGTCGATCGGGATCACCCGCGCGTACGTGACCGCCTTCCTCGACCTGCACCTGAAGGGCGAGCGCCGGCCCCTGCTGGACAAGCCGTCGAAGGACTATCCCGAGGTGCGGTTCTGGTGATGGTGGAGTTCGTCGTCTCGGAGATCGCCTGGGAGGCCGACGACGCGATGGACACCGGCTCGCGGGGCTCAGTGCGTCACTTGCCACCAGAAGCCGTCCGGGTCGGTGAAAAAACCGGAATATCCCTCGGTAGTCCGCGTGGCGGCGACGGTGGTCCGGCCTCCGGCAGCGGCGGCCGCCGACAGGAGGAGATCGACTTCTTCCCGGGACTCGGCCCTGTGGGTGAGGACCATCGAGGGGAAGCCGTCGCCGTCCTTGGCCGTGCCCGCATCCCTGGCCAGGACCCCGCCTTCCATCAGGCACAGCCTGGCCGCGCCTGCGGCGGGGTGGAAGTCGATGTACTTGCTGCCGTAGTCCCGGTCGACCGACATGCCCAGGGCCTCGTAGAAGGCCTTCGACGCCTTCGGCGCGGATACGCCGAGAATGAGGGTGGTCTCAGTCGGCAGCGGACTTTCCGCCGCGGGGCCGGTGTCCTTGCCGGTGGCCGCCGCCAGCTTCCAGATGGCGCCGTCCGGTGCCCGGAACACCCCGGAGAACGAACCGAAGAGGGCCTTCTTGGCGGGCTTGAGAACCTCCGCGCCGCCGCGGACGGCGGCGTCCATCAGCGTCTTGACCTCGGTGGGCTGGTTGACGACATAGGTCAGCACGTAGCCGCGGAATCCCGGCGCCGCCGGTTGCGCGCCCGCGCCCGCGGCGAGCCTCTCGGCCGCGGACAGAGTGAGTCGCCCGGTCCCGTGCAGGTCGAGGTTCACCGAGTCGTCGTCGTCGGCGACGGTGGGGGAGAGCGTCGTGCTGTAGAACCTGCGCGCGGCCTCCACCTCGGGCGTCCCGAGGGTGATGACGTCGAGCGTGAGGCCCATGGAAGCTGGGGTGGCTGTGCTGTTCACGCGGGCAACGCTAGGTCCAGCCTGGAGGGCGACGCTTCTCGATTCCTGACCACTTCGGGATCGCGCCCTCGCCGCAGGGCGGGGCCCTCAGGCCGGGAAGTCGCCGGCGCGGCCGAGCAGGGCGGGCACCGGCGCGCCCAGCCGTTCGCCGATGTAGGCCGCGGCCTCGGTCAGCCGGCCCAGGTCCACTCCGGTACGGACGCGCGACCGGCGCAGGGCGTAGGCCAGGTCCTCGGTGGCGATGTTGCCGGTGGCGGCCGGGGCGAACGGGCAGCCGCCGATCCCGCCGCTGCTGGCGTCCAGCGCGCTCGCGCCGGCCTCGACGGCGGCCAGCGCGTTGGCGTACCCGGTGTTGCGGGTGTTGTGGAAGTGGAAGCGCAGCGGCAGGCCGGTGACGGCGCGCACCGCCTCGACCAGGCGGCGCACGTCGGCGGGCACGCCGACGCCGATCGTGTCGGCGAGCGCGATCTCGTCGGCGCCCGCCTCGGCGCAGCGCCGCACCATCGCGGCCACGTGGTCCGGCGACACCTCGCCCTCGAAGGGGCAGCCGAACGAGGCGCCGACCGTCGCGGTGACCGGCAGCCCGGCGGCGTGCGCGCGGGCCGAGACGGCGGCGAAGGAGTCGAGCGCCTCGGCGATGCTCATGCCCTGGTTGCGCCGGGAGAAGGTCTCGGTGGCGACCACGGTCATGTTGACCTCGTCGACTCCGGCGTCCAGCGCCCGGTCGAGGCCGCGCGCGTTGACGATCAGGCCGATGTAGCTGAGCCCGTCGCGTCTCGGCACCCGGGCCATCACCTGCTCGGCGTCGGCCATCTGCGGCACCAGGCGCGGGTGGACGAAGCTGACCGCCTCGATGCGGGTCAGCCCGGCGTCGGCCAGGGCCTCGATGTAGGCGACCTTGTCATCGGTGCCCACCAGGACGGACTCGTTCTGGAGCCCGTCCCTGGGGCCGACTTCGACGAGGTTCACTTCGGGGGGATGCATGCTTCCTGGATACCAACATGTATGCAAAAAATCCAGATATAAGGTCATAAAGGGAGATATCTGTCGTTGATGCATACAATCCTCATCCGGCCGCCCGGTCGAGGTCGTCGGCCTGGCGGGCGTACAGGCGGGCGTAGGCGTCCTGGCGGGCCAGGAGCTCCTCGTGGGTGCCCTGCTCCACCAGGCGGCCGCGGTCCAGCACGAGGATGCGGCCGGCGCCGGTCACCGTGGCCAGGCGGTGCGCGATGACCAGGAGGGTCCGGCCCTCGGCCAGGTCGTCGATCTGCCGCTGGATCTCGGCCTCCGTGTGCGTGTCGAGCTCGGAGGTCGCCTCGTCCAGGACGATGATCGGGGCGTCCTTCAGCAGGGCGCGGGCGATCGCCAGCCGCTGCCGCTGGCCGCCGGACAGCCGTTCGCCCATCTCGCCGATCACGGTGTCGTAGCCCTCGGGCATCGCCGTGATCGTGTCGTGCAGGGCGGCGCGGCGGCAGGCGGCCTCCAGCTCGTCCTGGGTGGCGGCCGGCCGGGCGAGCCTCAGGTTGGCGGCCACGGTGTCGTTGAACAGGTAGGTCCGCTGGCCGACCACGGCCACCAGGTCGCGCAGGTCGCCGAGGCCGAGCCGGTCGACCGGGACGCCGCCGACGCGCACCCTGCCGGAGTCCGGGTCCCAGAACCGGAGCAGGAGCGAGACCAGCGTGGACTTGCCCGAGCCGGACGCGCCGACGACGGCGTACCGCTCGCCCTCGGGGACGGTGAAGGAGACGTCCCGCAGCGCGGGAGCCGGCCCGCCCGGGTAGGTGAAGGTCACCGACTCGAAGGCGATCGACCGGCCGGCGGGCCGGGGCTCGGGGGAGCCGGGGTCGACGACCAGGGGCGGCCGGTCGGTGATCTCCCAGAGGCGGCGGGCGGCGGCGAACGCCTGCTCCAGGTCGGCGACGAACTCCTCCACGCCCAGCACCGGCCCGAAGGCCGCCAGGCCGATCGCGACGGTGATCGCGATGTCCTGCCAGCCGAGGCCCTGCGCGTGGCCGGTGAACAGGACCGCGATCATCCCGGCGGCGACGAGCAGCTCGTTGAGGCCCCGGCGCAGCGCGATCAGGCGGCCGAGCCGGCCGACGGCCGACGCGCCGGCGCCGCCGAGCGCGCCCAGCTCGGCCAGGCGGCGCGGCCCGTACCCGAAGGCGAGCACTTCCCTGATGCCCTGGACGCCGTCGGTGAGGTGCTGGGAGACCTCGCCGCGCGAGCGGCGCAGCTCGGTGGCGGCGGTGGCGGCGGCGCGGTGGCTCAGCCACGGGACCCCGATGCCCACCCCGATCAGGAACGGCGCGAGCACGAGCGCCACCACCGGGCTGAAGACCGTCCCCAGCACGGTCAGGGAGATCACCGGCACGACGGCGGCGGCCAGCGCCGGCGCGATGGTGTGGGCGTAGAACACCTCGATGCGGTCGATGTCCTTCATCACGCGGGCGAGCAGGTCGCCGGAGCGGCCGCCCTCGGTCCCGGCGGGCGCCTGCGGCTCGATCCGCTCGTAGAAGTCGTCGCGGAGCAGGGCGAGCAGCTTGAAGGCGACGAAGTGCCCCGAGTACTGCTCGACGTAGCGGAACAGGCCCTTGGCGAAGGCCATGACGACCATGGCCACGGCGATCCCGCCGATCACCTCCGGCTCGCCGGACACGACCCTGACCACGCCCCAGGCGCCCACGCCGTACAGGGCGATGCCCAGGCACTGCTGCAGCACGCGGAAGAGGACCGAGACGGCGAGCGGGACCAGGAGGGGCCGGCCGAAGGCCAGCAGCCGCCGGCTGATCTGGATCCTGGTCATCGTGACCTCACCGCCCTGGCGTAGTGGCCGTCGCCTGTCATCAGTTCCTCGTGCGTGCCCTGCTCGGTGACGGCTCCGTCCTCCAGGACCGCGATCCGGTCGGCGTCGCGGACGGTGGACAGCCGGTGCGCGATCATCAGCACGGTCCGCCCGGCGGTGAGCCGGTCCAGCGCGGCCAGGATCGCGGCCTCGGACTCCAGGTCCACGTTGGAGGTCGGCTCGTCGAGGACGAGGATGGGCGCGTCCTTCAGCGCGGCCCGCGCGATCGACACGCGCTGCGCCTGGCCGCCGGAGAGGGTCAGGCCGCGTTCGCCCACCGGCGTGTCGAGGTCCAGGTCGAGGTCGGCCACGGCGAGCGCCTCGCGCAGCCGGTCGTCGTCGGCGTCGGGCGCGGCGACCTTGAGGTTGTCCCTGAGCGTGCCGGTGAACAGGTAGGTCGTCTGGGCGACGACGCTGATCTGCTCGCGCACCCAGGCGGCGGGCACCGCGGTGACGTCGTGACCGCCGACGCGGATCGTGCCCTCGCCGGGGTCCAGGTTGCGCTGGAGCAGGGCGGCGACGGTGGTCTTGCCCGATCCCGAGGGGCCGACCAGCGCCAGTTTCTCGCCGGGCGCGATGGTGAAGCTCACCTCGCGCAGCACCGGGGTGTCCGGCAGGTAGCCGAAGCCGACCGCGTCGAAGGTCACCTCGGAGGTGGTCCTTGCCGGGTGCCCGGCGTCGGCGTCGGTGACCGAGGGCCGCTCCGCGAGCAGGGTCCTGATCTCCTTGGCGGCGGCCATGCCGCCCATGCCGACGTAGAAGAACTGGCCGACCTTGTCCAGCGGCTCGACGAGCTGGGTGGCCAGCAGCACCAGGGCGACCGCCTCGCCCGTGCCGATCGCGCCGTCGCGGAAGCGGATCATCGCCAGGACCGTCGCCGCGGTGATCATCCCCAGTGAGAAGACCGTGTCGATCACGAAGAGGATGACCTGGTTGCCGGCCAGCAGCCGCATGATCGCCTGGCGCAGGTCCTCCGAGGCTCTGGCCAGGGTCCGGCCGTGCGCGGTGCCCTGGTTGAAGAGCTTGAGCGTGGTCAGGCCCTGCAGGGCGTCCAGGAAGCGGGCGGCCAGCCGGTTGGCGGTGTCGCGGTAGCCGTCGCTGACCCTGGCGAAGGCCCGCTGGAAGACGCCGACGGTGAGCGGGATGGCCGGGACCGCGACGGCCAGGACGAGCGCGGTCCACGGGTCGACGAGGATCGCGATGGCGGCCAGCACGAGGATCGGCACGGTCATCGAGGCGAGGATCGGGCCGAGGAAGGTGGCGTAGTAGGTGGCGACGAGCTCGACGGCCTCGGTTCCGGTGGAGACCAGGCGGCCGGTCTGCTCGCTGGAGCGCAGCGGGGCGCCCAGCCGGAGCAGGTGGCGGTAGACCCGGTCGCGCAGGTCGAGCTCCAGCCGCCCGCCGGCCCTGACGGTGATCGCCGGCACCCAGGCGGCGCACAGCGCCCGGGCGACGGCCGCGACGGCCAGCCCGGCGACGACGCCGCCGTCAGGCGGCCCGCCCGCGGCGATCCGGCCGATCGCGTGGCCGGTGAACAGCAGCAGCGCGGTCGTGGCCAGGGCCTGGAGCCACGTGCCCAGCACGGACAGCAGGACCGGCCCGCGGATGGGCCGCATCAGCGACTCCACGTGAACCTCCGCGAATGTGCCACAGGCGACTTCGTCCGCGTCAGGAGCCAGACCCCCAGGGCGAAGGCCGACCAGTTCAGCGTGTTGAGGATCTCCTCCGCCCACTGCAAGGCGATCGTCTGCTCGGGCCGCGAGGCCAGCAGGCCCATCACGTACGTGCCGAGAAGGTTGAACCCGAACAGGTAGACCGCGGCGGCCGCCCCGGCCCGGCGGGACAGCAGCAGGAGCCGGATGCCCACGAGGGTGGCCGAGACGGTGGTCACGATCAGCATCGGCCAGGTGTCCATGACCGCGATCGCGGCGGCGACGCCCAGCAGGGCGAAGCCGGCGAACGCCCACGCCGGCGGCCGCCGGCCGGATCCGGTCCCCAGCAGCGCCCAGGCCATCAGCGTGAACCCGGTGCCGAGCAGGAAGAACTGGGCCTCGGCCAGCCACACGAGGTCCGGCCCGCGGATCGCCATGATCAGTTTCCAGACGGCCTTGAGCGCGCCGCCCAGCACCGTGAGCCAGCCGCCTGCGGCCACGGCCGGATGGCGGGCGTAGGGGACGAGCAGCGCGACCCCGACGGCCATGGCGATGACCGGCAGGAAGTCGACGAGGGCGAGGGAGAGTGGGTATTCCATGGCAACTCCCATTGGGGAAACGTCGTTTCCAAGTAAGACACGAGATCCATTGACGGGAAACAGTGTTTCCATAACGATGTGCGCATGGCGGGCGCTGACGACTACGTCGAGATCCCCGTCGCGGGCAGGGGCCCCCGGCGGGTGCGCCTGGACGCGGCGGCGCCGTTCGGATGGTGGCCCGCGATCTGCGTCGCGCTGATCGCCTTCGTCGACCGGGTGGAGTACAACCTGATGGCGGGGGCGCTGGCCGATATCCAGCGGGATCTCGGGTTCGGCGACACGGCGGGCGGCGCCATCGCGACCTCCGCCGCGCTGGCCGGCGTCATCCTGCTGATCCCCGCCGGGCGGCTGGCCGACCACGGCCGCAGGACCTGGACGCTGTTCCTGGTGGTGGCCGTCTGGTCACTGCTGACGCTCGGCAGCGGGCTGGTGACCTCGTACGCGATGCTGTTCGCCGTGCGGGTGCTGCTCGGCGGCACGGGGCTGCTCTACAACCCGGCCGCCTCCAGCCTGCTGGCCGACTACTTCCCGGGCGGCAGCCGGACCCGGGCGTTCTCGCTGGAGCGGTTCGGCTACTTCGCCGGGCCGCCGGTCGGCATCGTCGCCGGAGGCGCGCTGGCGGAGGCGTACGGCTGGCGGACCATGTTCTTCCTCGTGGCGGTGCCGGGCATGGTGATCGCCCTGCTCTGCCTGACCCTGCGCGAGCCCGAGCGGGGGACCGGGGACCGCATCGAGATGCTCAGGACGGGCCGGCGGCCGCAGCCCGCCGCCGCGCCGGAACGCCGCGGCCCGGTCCTGGCCGAGATGCGGGAGCTGCTCCGGATCAGGACCCTGCGCGCCATCGCCGTCGGGCTCGGCACGGTCTTCTTCGGGCTGGGCGGGCTGATGTTCTGGCTGCCCACTTTCTACCAGCGCGCCTTCGACCTGTCCGTGGGCGCCGCCTCGGGGCTGGCAGGCGGCGTCGGACTGCTCGGCATGGTCACCGGCAGCGTGCTCGGCGCCCGGCTCGGTGACAGGGGGCACCTGGTCAGGCCGGGATGGCGGGTGACCGTCGGCGCCTGGGGGCTGCTCGTCGGGGCGCTGGCCCTGACGGGTGTCGCCCTGCTGCTGGTGCTGCCGGTGCAGTTGCTCTGCCTGGCGGTCGCCTCGGGCGGGTTCCTGGTGGCCATCCCCAGCCTGACGGCGGCGGCCGCCGACGTGGTGCCCGCCGCGCGGCGAGGGCTCGGGTTCGCGCTGCTGCAGTTCCTGCTCTCCCTGGCGGGATCGGCTGGACCGCTGCTGGTCGGCGCGTTCTCCGACGCCACCGGATCGCTGCGCTGGGCGTACGCCATCCTCGCCGTCCCGTTGCTGGCCGGCGCGCTGCTGGCGTTCCGGGGCAGGGCGAGCCTGGAGGACGACAGGGGGACCGCCCTCCGGGCCCTTCAGTGATCGCGCAGGAGGGAGCCCGCGCCGTACACCTTGTCCTCGATGCCGTTGTCCCGCAGCGCCATCCACCAGGTGGCGGCGTTGATGGCGATGACGGGCTTGCCCAGCCAGCGCTCGGCCTCGTCGGCCAGCCGCACCATCGACAGGTTCGTCCCGCACTGCACCAGCACGTCCACCTCGGCGGAGTTCACCTCCACCAGCGCGTCGCGCAGCTCGGCCTCGCCCACGTGCGCGATCGACACGGCGGTGGGGCACTTGAGTCCCTTGATCGCGGTCACCTCGAAGCCGATCTCAGAGAAGAAACGGACCACGTTCTCGTCGCCGACCGGCTGGTAGGGGGTGACGACGCCGATCCGGCGGGCGCCGAAGAGCTTCAGCGCGCGCTCGCAGGCCTCGGCGCCGGTGGCGACCCGCAGGCCGGTGAGGCCGTGGATCTGCTCGACGAACTGCCGGTTGCCCTCGACGCCGCCCCAGAAGGTCTCCGCGGACATGCCCATGACCATGTAGTCGGGCTCGCAGGTCATCACCCGTTCGCAGGCGGCGCCGAGCTCGTCGCGGATCTGGCCGAGCAGGCGTTCCATGCCCTCATTTCCGGACATGTTCTGATCTCTGATGTGGATCCTGCCGAAGTGCGCGGTCACCCCCGGCACGGTCATCGCATAGAAGTCCGGCTCCACGATCGTGTTCGTCGACGGCGCGATCACGCCGAACTTGCGTCGCCAGCCGAGCGCGTCGGTCACGGCAGCACCTTTCTCCTCGTGAAGGGGGCGGTGGCGAAGCGGGCCATGACCTTGCGGTTGGTCAGCCAGCGGACGTGCGCGCCGTTCCCGATCCGGGCGAGCGCCTGCTCGGCCAGCCACGGGGTCACGGTCTCGACCCGGTCGGCCAGGATGTCGAAGATCTTGCGGGACTTCGGGTTCAGGTCGCGGACGAGCAGGTCGGTGACGACCATGCCGGGGCTGAGCAGCCCGACGGACACCCCGTCGGGCACCTCCTTGGCCAGGGCCTTGGTCAGGTAGGTCAGCGCCCGCTTGGTGGACCCGTACACCGACAGTCCGGGCACCGCCCGGCCGTCGCTGCCCAGGCCCTCCATGTTCCACACGTGGCCGTGGCCCTGGCCTGCCATGCCCGCCAGCGCCACCGCGCAGCCGTTGATCACCCCGTTCAGGTTGACGTCGACGACCGCGCGGGTCTCCTGCTCGGTCAGCTCCCACAGCGGCACGCGCCGCTGGGTGACGCCGGCGTTGTTGATCCACACGTCCACCCGGCCGTACTCGGCGACGGCCGTGTCCCACAGCTCGCGCACCTGGGCCCGGTCGGTGACGTCGGCGACGACGCCGAGCCCGTCCTCGGGCGCCTTGGCGCTGCCGCAGGTCACCACCTGGTGGCCGCGTGCCAGGAACTCCCTGACCAGGCCGCGCCCGATGCCGCGGCTGCCGCCGGTCACGACGATGACCATGTCAGCACCCCGTGCATCACCGCGGCGAGCGTGCCGCCCTCGAACAGTTCGTAGACCACCGCCAGTTCCGTCCCCGAGCCCATGCCGGGCGTGGCGTCGAGCATGAACTCCCGGCCCTTCAGCTTCCACACGTCCGCGAAGTGCACGCTGGGGTAGTCGGCCCGGCCGAACGCCTGGGCGTTGCCCCACGCGTCCGGCCCCTCGTAGAAGGAACGGCAGCCGTCGCGCCGCACGTCGGCCGCGTACTCCCGCTCCAGCGCGCCCGACCAGGTGACGCGCCGGCGGGTCCTCAGCAGGTCGAGCGGCTCCAGCTCGACCCGGACCTCGACCGTGCCGGCGGGCTTCTGGTCGGCGCCGAACAGCTCGCAGTCGCCGGCGAACGCGCCGCCGGTCTTGGTCGGCAGGATGTACGGGACCGGCCCGTTCCGCGTCTCGGCGGCGAGCCAGTCGGCGGTCCTGGCCGGGTCGCGGGTGTAGAGGCCGTTGAAGCAGCCCACGACCGCCGGCCCCTGGTAGAGCATCGAGGAGTAGACCTGGGTGTCGCCGATCACCTGGTTCCAGGTGTTGAGGTCCACCTGCCAGCCGGGGCCGTAGTAGTGCGCGTCGACGAAGGTCCCGTACGGCTGGCCGGTGCCGTAGAAGTCGGGGCCGGTGTAGATCCGGCTGGCGTCGGAGTCGACCACCCCGAAGGCGAACGGCGCGCCCAGCCGGAACCGGCCCGCCATCGGCCCGCCGCCTTCCAGGCCGCCGTCCATGTAGTAGGTGGTCACGCCGTCCTCGTGGACGGAGGAGCGGCGGATGTCCTCGTACCCCTGCCACGTCCCTGTCGCGTCGAACAGGGACGGCCTGCCGACCCATTCGCCCTCGATGCGCCGCTGCCACTCGCTCGGCTCGGTCAACGCAGAAGCTCCTCACGTACGGTCTCGGCCTGTTCCTCGCCGATCAGCCGGGTGACCTGGTGCCAGACGGGGTCCACGGCCGGGGAGAAGAGGTTGGCCCGGTTGACGCCATCACGCCCCGCCAGGTCACCGGAGGGCTCGGGCACTCCGCCGGCGACGAGCGCGAGCCAGTGGTCCAGGTAGGCGTCCACGGTGCCGCCGAGCTTGGCGAAGGCGTCCTCGGTGGCGCGGCACACCAGCATCCAGGGCGACATCATGGCCCGCTGCCGGGGGCCGATGGCGGCGGGGGAGAGGCCGTCGAGCTGCCAGGCTCCGTCGAGCGGCTCGGTGAGCGGCAGGAAGCAGGCGTCCAGATACTCCAGGCTGACGGCCAGGTCGGCCCGCGGGATCAGGTCCAGGTGCATGGCGTGGTACTCGGCGGAGGCGACCGAGTCCAGCGTGAAGTGCGGCACCGCGGAGCCCGGCCGGGTGAACACGAAGATCATGTGGCTGTCCAGCCCGATCTGCGGCACCACCAGGCCGACCGCGACCGCCTTGTCGACGACGGTCTCCTCCGCGGGGCGCAGCACCCGCAGGCGGCCGACCGGGGCGGGCGACATCGGCGAGGTGAGCGGCACGTCGCGGGCCGGGCGGAGCTCCAGGGCGTCGGTCAGCCGCTCCAGGACGCGCTCACTCAGCGCTTCGGGCAGGCTCATGGCTGTCTCCTCGGGTCTTGTGCACCCACGCACGGGCGAGTTCGGGATTGTCCCGGCGGGCCGGCGAAGGGATGACGGTGGCCTCGCGGCGCGGCACGTCCCCCATCACGATGTCGTCGCCGCCCAGCCACCAGCCGTCGTCGATCAGCTCCTGGCGGCGCCGCCGGTAGGCGATCTGCAGGGCGTCGCTGCGCAGGTGCAGCTCGGCCGCGAGGTCGAAGGGCAGCAGTTCGGGCCGCTGCGACTCCACCACCACCCGGTCCTGCTCGAAGATCCGCTGGATCCGCTTGACGGCGTTGCGGTCGGCCCACTTGCCGGTGAAGAAGTTGCGGTAGCCGACGAGCTTCACCATGGTGCGGCCCTGGGAGATCGGGATGTTGTGGTCGTACATGATCAGGTCGCCGAACGGGAGCCGGATGTGCAGCTTGACCACGTTCGGCAGGTACCAGCCGTTGGTGACCACGACGGGGTCGAGGCGCTTGGGGGACAGCATGCCCCACAGGCCCTTCGGCGCCGGCGGGTTGAGCAGGATGTCGGCCTCCGCGTGCCATTCGCCCTGCGTCACCTCGTAGTCCGGGATCTCCGGCTTGTCGGGGTTGCCGAAGGCGGTGCCGTGCACGAACGGGGTGTGCGCCGCGTCCACGACGTTCTCCATCGCCCGCTCGTAGTTCGCCTCGACGACGGTCTGCCAGTAGACGGCGCGGAAGGAGGGGTCGTCGTGCTCGGCCATGTGCGGGATCGGCGGGCGCTTGTCCTCGGGCAGGTCGCCCAGATAGGCCCAGACCAGGCCGTACTTCTCGACGATCGGGTAGGCGTCGACCCGGGCCTTCTTCGGGATGCCGCGGCCGGGCGGGTTCGCGGGGATCTTCACGCAGGTGCCGTCGGGCTCGTACTCCCAGCCGTGGTACGGGCAGGCGACGCGGTCCTCGACCAGCGTGCCCAGCGACAGGGCGCCGCCCCGGTGCACGCACAGGTCGGACAGGCAGGCCACCGAGCCGTCGCGCCGCCGCCAGATCACGAAGTCCTGCCCGAGGCAGGTGACCTTGCGCGGCCGGTGCTCGACGACGTGGCTGAACTCGATCGCGTACCAGAAGTTCTTAAGCATGCTTCCTCCTTACGGGCAGGCCGGACAGGACGGCCCGTGCCTCCGGTTCGTCGTGCAGATGGGTACGGAGGAACGCGGTGACCAGCCGGGCCAGTTCGGGCCGGGGCTGGGCGGTGGCAGGCAGATCCAGGAAGGCGCGCGCGGCCGTCGGATCCACCGGGTCGGCGATCATGAAGTGGTTGGCGCCGTCGAAGACGGCCAGCAGGTGCTCGCCGTCGCCGAGCGCCTCCTCGAAGGTCCGGGTGACGGGGTCCGTGGCGTGCCCGTCCTGGCCGTAGCGGTCGGCGCTGCCCATGATGACGCCGTCGCGGGTGCCGACCGACAGCAGCACGGGGCAGTCGGCCTGGGCGGGCACCACGGTGCCCGCGGGCCAGCCCAGCATGGTGGCGACCATGGTGTGCGCCCCGTAGGAGAAGACCGCCTTGACGCCGGGGAAGAAACTGGCCGACTGCATCGCCACCGTGCCGCCGGCGGAGTGGCCGCCGATGGCCACCCGGTCGAGGTCGAGCACGCCCTTGAGCAGCTCGATCTCCGCCAGCGAGGCCAGGACGGCGCCGATGGCCGGGCAGGTCGGGCGGGTGCCGTACTGTCCGGGGGCCGCGGCCTCCAGGTCGACGCCGGGGGTGAGCCCGTACTCGCCGCCGAACAGCTCGCCCACCCGGTCGAACGTCACGCACACGAACCCGGCAGCGGCGATCTCGACCGCGAGCCAGCGGTAGGCGTCCTGCCCGACGTTGATCCCGGACAGGAACAGCACGACCGGGTACGGTCCGCCGTCGGGCGGGAACGTGCCGGTCAGGCGGTCGCCCTCGGCGGCCGCCGGGTAGTGGACCTTGAGATGGGCGGTGCCGAACGGCGGCTCGCCACCCGTCTCCGCGGCCCACCACAGCGATCTGATCACGACGGCCTCGGCAGCACCCGGTCGCCGCCCCACAGGGCGCGGACGAGTTTGCCGGTCAGCTCCTCGCCGAAGAACCGCACGCCCATGACGTTGGCCGGGTCGCGGTCGGCGATGTTGCGGCGGATGGCCAGGTCGGTGGCGGCGAGCGCGGGCCGCCGTTCCTCCGGCACGGGCTCGGCCTCGTCCACCCAGGTCAGCCAGCGGTCCACGCGGTCGTCGAGCAGCTTCGCGACCAGGTCGATGTTGTCCTGGGCGCGGGGGAAGGAGTAGCAGTGCGCGACGGGCGACAGACTGGCCCGGATGAACCCGGCGCGGCTGGTGAACCAGGTGAAGTCCGGGTGCTCCTCCTTGAACCGGAGCCAGTCGGCGTCGAGCGGCGCGTAGTAGCGGTCGTAGTAGTCGCCGTCCTCGGTCAGGTTCACCCGGGGGATCGCGTCGGTGTAGAACCAGCCCTCCGGCCACACCAGCAGCGCGATGCCCAGGTGCGGCACGTCGATCTGCGGGCCGAGCCACACGGTCAGGTGCAGGTTGGCGAAGCTCGCCGTGGGGTTGCCCAGCCAGGAGTGGACCATCCAGTCCACCTCCGGGCCGGTGTAGGCCTCGATCCGGCCGCCGGGGCCGTCGGGGTAGGTGCCGTAGCTGTCGAACTGCTCGCTCGACGGGTCCCGGGTGAGCACGAACTTCGCCTCGATCCTGGCTTTGAGCCGGGCGAGGATGCCGCGCATCTGCTCGAAGGTCTCGGTGACGTCGACCACCGGGGACTCGTCGAGCATCTGCTCGACGTGCTGAAGCGTTTCCTTCACAGCTGATCTTCCCCAGTCTGTTACCGGTAAAGAAACGGTGTTTCCTTTGCAGGATCCCCCGAAAGCGTGACCCGTGTCCAGGACATCGGGCTATCCCTCGTGATCGACGACCGCCCGCGCGGCCAGCCTCGGACGCAGCCAGCCGGCCAGCTCCAGGTGGTCGGGATGCTCCTGGTAGCCGCGCAGTTCGTCGGCGGACTCGTGCCTGGTGACCAGGCACAGGTCGTAGGAGACAGGCGAGTGGACCACGTCCAGGTGCGCGGAGAGCTCCCTGATCTGCGGCACCCTGCCCGCCAGCGCTTCGAGCCGCTCCTTGGCCTCGGGCGCGTCGGCGGGATCGGTGAACTTCATCAGCACGACGTGGGTCAGCACAGGCTGCCTCCTCTGGACATCTCGCCCTGTTTCGCGAGATTGTAGGCATTGGAAACGCCGTTTCTCTAGATGTAACAGGGAGGCGCTGTGGTGCGCGTCGCCGCGGTGCAGTTCGAGGCCGGCCAGGACGTCGCCGCGAACCTCGCCACCAGCCTTCGCATGATCGGCGAGGCCGCCGGCCGCGGCGCCGAGCTGATCGTGTTACCCGAGTTCTGCAACCATCTGTCCTGGTACGAGAGCCGCGAGCACGCCCGCGAGATGGCCTGCCGGCACGGGGACCCCTTCCTGGCCGCCGTCGCCGGCGCCGCCCGACGGCACCGCGCCCACGTCAAGATCGGCGTCACCCTGGCCCGTGACGACGGCCGCACCACCGGCGCGTCCCTCCTCTACGGCCCCGGCGGCGAGCTGCTGGGCGAGGCGGACAAGCAGATCCTGATGGGCGCCGAGAACGACCACCTCGACCCGGCGACCGCCCCCGGCCCGGTGGTGGACACCGCCGCCGGCCGCGTCGGCATGTACGCCTGCATGGAAGGCGTCATCAACGAGGTCACCAGAGGGCTGGCGGTGCGTGGCGCGCAGATCCTGCTCAACAGCCTGAACTCGTTCGCCACCGACGAGGCCTCGCTGCACGTCCCGGTCCGCGCGGCCGAGAACAAGGTGTGGGTCGTCGCCGCCAACAAGGTCGGCCCGCTGATCCCCGCCGACCGGCTGGCGCAGGTCGGCGCCGGTCTCGGGGTGCCGGTCGGCTGGCTGCACGGCGCGGGCGAGAGCCAGATCGTCGCCCCGGACGGCACCGTCGTGGCCCGGGCCCCGCGCACCGGCGAGGCCGTGGTGGTCGCCGACATCGACCCGGCCGCCGCCGACGCCGGCCGCGCCCGCCTCCTCGCCACCCGCCGTCCCGCCCGCTACGCCGCCATCACCCGGCCCCCGCGCGGCCGCACCGCCCCGCCGGGCGCGGCCGTCCTCCCGGTCGCGGTGGTCCGCGCCGGCGCCCCCGCCGTCCGCCGGGCCGCCCGCGACGGCGCCCTGCTCATCGTCCTGCCGGAAGGCTCCCCGCTGTCGGCGGCGGAGGCCTCGGCCGCGGTACGGGACACGCCGGCCCATGTGGTGACCGGCACCGGCGCCCTGGTGAACGCCACCGGCGAGGTACCCCGCGAAGACCCACCCGGGCCCAGCGCCGGGGACCCCGGCGGGTCCGCTGGGGACGCTTCCGGCGTCGGCCCCTGCCCGATCCACCGGTTGCCCTGGGGACGGCTGGCGATCGTCGCCGGTGAGGACGCGCGGCATCCGGAGGAGTTCCGGCTGGCGGCGCTGGCCGACGCCGACGTGGTCGCGGTCCCGTACACCGCCAGGGAGCCGTGGGAGCTGCGGCTCGGCCTGCTGGAGAGGGCGGCGGAGAACCGGCTCAACCTGGTGGTGGCCGGGCAGGACGGCCCGGACGGCGTGGCGGGGCTCGTCCTGGCCGCGCCCCGGGACTTCACGCTCTGGACCGCCTGGGAGGGGCCGTTCACCGGCCGCATCAGCCACCCCGTGGTGACCACGGTGAAGAACGCGGACGAGGTCGTGCACGCCGTGGTGTGGCCGGAGCAGGCGGTCAACCGGCACGTCTCCCGGGGCACCGACCTGGTGGACGGCCGCCCCTGGCACCTGTCCGGAGCCTTGCTCGGCCAGGCAGGCTGACGAGCACCGGGTCGGTGCTCGTCAGGCCGGGTAGGCGGTCGCGGGCAGGCCGGCGCCGCCGTCGCGGAAGGCCGCGGGGGCGTGCACGACCGCGCTCTGGACGTACTCCAGGAGCCCTTCTTCGCCGTACTCCCGGCCGTAGCCGCTGCGCTTGACACCGCCGAAGGGGGCGCGCAGGGACATGCCGGTGCGGTTGTGGGTGTTGACGAAGACGTAGCCGGCTTCGAGGCGGGCGGCCAGGTCGAAGGCGCGGTCCTCGTCGGCGGACCACACCGAGGCGGCGAGGCCGAGATCCCCCGCGTTGGCCCTGGCCGGCAGCTCCTCCTCGGTGTCGTAGGGCAGCAACGGCACCGCCGGGCCGAACTGCTCCTCGGTGACCAGGGGCGCCTGGTCGTCCAGCCCGGTCACGAGGGTTGGGGTCACGAAATATCCGGATTCGAGGCCGCCGACTGCCCGCCCGAGCGGCACCGCCGTACCCCCACGGGAGAGCGACCCCGCGACCAGCGCCCGGATCCGGTCGGCGGCCGGGCCGGAGATGACCGGCCCCATGGTGACCCCGGGCGTGAGCGGATCGCCGACGACCAGGACCCGCTCCGCCGCCGCCGTGTACGCCTCGGTGAACTCCGCCATCCGGGCGCGCGGCACGTACAGCCGTTTGGCGGCCATGCACACCTGCCCGCTGGTCGCGAACGTCGCCATGACCAGCCGCTCGTAGTCGTCGCCGGACAGCGCGAAGTCCGGCAGGAAGATCGCCGGGTCGTTGCCGCCGAGCTCCATGACCGAAGACGTGAGCATCGAACCGGCCGCCGCCGCGATCTCCCGCCCGGCCGCGTCGCCGCCGGTGAAGGCCACCTTGCGGACCGCCGGGTGGGTGACGAGCGCCCGCCCGGCCGGCGCGCCCCCGTGCACCACCTCCACTGTGGGCAGCGCCGCGGCCACCTCGCTCACGGCCAGCGGCGCCAGCGGCGACGGCTTGAGCACCACCGCGTTGCCCGCCGCCAGCGCGGGCGCCAGCTTGACCATGGCCAGGATGACCGGGGCGTTCCACGGCGTGACGCACCCCACCACCCCGTACGGTGCGCGCCGCACGACCAGGCGGCCCGCGGCGTCGTCGATCTCGGCCGGAGCGAGCACCCGGGGCGCGTTGTCGCACACCCAGCGCAGGTACGTGAGCGCGAACGAGATCTCGCCCCGGCAGTCGGCCAGCGGCTTGCCCGACTCGCGCGCCAGCAGCATGGCCAGCTCGCCGGTCCTGCCGTCGATGACCCCCGCGGCCTCCCGCAGCACGGCCACCCGATCCCCGATCGGCCGCGCCGCCCACTCCCGCCGCGCCTCGCCGGCCCGCCGCACCGCCGCGTCCACGCCGTCCGCGCCGGTGACGGGAACCCGGCCCACGACCTCGGCGACCCGTGCGGGGTTCTCCCGCCTGATCACGTCCACCACGCCTCCTTTCCGCCCGCTACCCGGCCGTCCAGCGGGATGTTCCTCGTGCCCAGGCGGTGCTTGCCCGCCCCCTCTGAGAGCGGGCTTCTCTCCCGAGCGGTGCTTGCCCCCCGGCGGGGAGCGGAGTGTCATCTGAGGGACGTGATCAGGCAGGCGCGCAGCAGGTGCGCTCTGGCGGCCTTCGGGTCGGCGGCCAGGGCGCGCAGTTCGGCGTGGTGGGCGGCGGGGTCGGCCGAGCGCAGCTTCTCCCAGTTGCCGTGACTGATCGCGCGCACGTGCTGGAGCGCCACCTGCCGCCTCCTGGCGGCGACCGCGTCGACCGCCCCGGGATCGTCCTGGAGCAGGGCGCCGGCGAGCAGGACCGCGTCGTGGATGCCGCTGTTCATGCCGAGCCCGCCCAGCGGGTTGTTGACGTGGGCCGCGTCCCCGGCCAGCAGGACGGGCCCGTGCCGGAAGCGGGCGGCCACCCGCTGGTGGACCCGGTAGAGCGAGGCGTGCGCGACCTTCCAGTCACGCCCGGGGTCGGCGACGGCCCGCAGCCGACCGGCCAGCCGGGCGAGCTCCGCCTGGTCGGAGGTGCCGCCGGGGGTGGGCAGCAGCACCCGCCAGTGGTCGGGCGTGCGCAGCAGGACGAGCCACTCCTCTGGGTCGAAGACGTAGTTGATCGGCGCGATGCCCGGCAGCAGCCCGTCCAGGTCCTCGTCCGTGGAGGCGACCAGGAACCGTTCGGGGTACGTGATGCCTTCGAACGGGATCCCGAGCGCCCGCCGTACCGTCGAGTGGGCGCCGTCGGCGGCGATCAGCCGGTCGGCGGCGAACCGCGCGCCATCCGCGGTGGTCACCAGCACGCCGCCGCCGCGCGGCAGGACCTCGCGGACCGCCGACCCGAACAGCACCTCGCCGCCGTGCCGGACCAGGTGCTCCATCAGGATCGGGGTCAGCTTGCTCTGCTCGCACTGCACCCGGTACGGGTACGGCGTGTCCGCGGCGAGCACGCCCATGTCGAGGGTGGCGATGGCGCCGCCCCGCCGGTCGCGGTACTGGAAGGTACGCGCGACCAGGCCGAGGGCCATCAGCTCCGGCAGCACGCCGAGCCCGGCGAGCATCTCCAGCGTCGGCGGGTGGAAGGTGGAGGCCCGCGACTCGGCGGCCAGGCCAGGCCCGGCTTCCAGGACGGTCACCGGCACCCCGCCGCGCGCCAGGGTGAGCGCCGCGGTCAGCCCCACCGGCCCGGCCCCGGCGACCAGCACGCGGCTCACGGCGCCCGCTCGACGCCGACCACGCGGGTGCCGGTGAAGAACCGGATGGTCTCCGCCGTGCCCTCGTCCACCAGCCCGGACAGCCCCCACGCCGGTCGCGGCGTGAACAGGTGCAGGCTCAGCACACTGGACCCGTTGACCTTGACCTCGCCGGCGCGCACCCGCCGGGCGACGTCCAGCGCCCGTTCCTCGTCGGCGCCGACGACATACCCTTCGAGCCCGTACGGTGTCGCGTTGGCCAGCGCGACCGCCTCCTCCTCGGTGTCGTAGGGCACCACGGCGGCGACCGGCCCGAAGATCTCGTCGGCCAGGTCGGCTCCGGTGATGAGAGCGGGCGCCAGGTAGTTGCCTTTGCCGGGCATGTCACCGTACGAGATGGCCTGTCCTCCGGCGTTCTCCGTCGCGTCCCGTACCCGCCGGAGGTGGGCGGAGTGGACGAGCGGGCCGTACTCGGTCTCCGGATCGAGCGGGTCGCCGGCGCGCAGCGCGGCGAGCCGCTCGCCGACGGCCGCCACCAGCTCGGGCAGGCGCGGGCGGGGCACGATCAGCCGGCCCAGCGCCCGGCACCACTGGCCGTTGAGCGAGGTGAGCAGCTCGGCGGCGGACGCGGCGGCGGCGCCGGTGCCGGCGTCGGGCAGCACCACGAGCGGGTTGTTGCCGCCGAGCTCCAGCTGGGCGGGCCGGAGCGCGCTCGCGCAGGCGGCGGCGACGGCGCGGCCGCCGGCCAGGCCGCCGGTGAAGGAGACGGCGCGGATCCGCGGGTCCGCGGCCAGCAGGGCTCCAGTGCGGGCGTCGCCCATGACGAGCTGGAAGACGCCGGGTGGCAGTATCTCGCCGAGGACCTCGGCCAGCACCCGGGTGCCGTAGGGGGCGTACTCGCTGACCTTGAGCACGACGGGGCACCCCGCCGCCAGCGCGCTCGCGGCCTTGTGGGCGGCCATCGGGGCGGGCGCGTTCCACGGCACCAGGCACAGGGCGGGGCCCCAGGGCAGGCGGTGCACCTCGACCCCGTCACGGTCGGCGCGCAGCAGCCCTTGCCTGATCTGGGCGGCGGCCAGCGCGAACGCGCCGTGCACGATCAGCCCGAGCCCGGTGGTCTGCCGGATCGGCACGCCGGTGGCGAAGGACTCCAGGGCGGTGATCTCGCCGGTCCGGTCCCGCAGCGCGGCCGAGGCGGCGTCGAGCAGGTCGGCCCGCCGCTCGGCGGGGGTGCCCGCCCAGGCGGCGGCCACCCGGTCGGCGGCCGCGAGCGCCGCCTCGGCGCGCGCGCCGGACGAGCCGAGCGCGCGGGCGGCGGGCTCGCCGGTGGCGGGGTTCTCCAGGTCGAAGCCGAGGTCCTCGGTGCAGCGGGCCCAGCGGCCGTCGACGAGGTCGGCGGTCTCCGGCAGCTCGATCATGGCCGCTCCGCGGTGGCGAACAGCGCGTTCTCCTGCGCCTGGGTCACCAGCTGGGCGACCTCCAGCCTGCCGCGTTCGGCCGGGAACGTCATGACCAGCCCCATCGCCAGGTCGCGCAGCGCCCGGCCGGCCGTGCCGCCCATCATGGCGCCGGAGGTGCCCGAGGCCTTGAACGCGCCGAGCGCCACCTGGAAGCAGGCCTCGGTGACCGACCCCTTGCCCATCCGCCACTGGCGGAAGACCTCGGGCTTGGGCCGCAGCGGCGGCTCGGAGGTCTCCAGCACCAGCTGGCGGCGCAGCCACAGGTAGGCGGTCTCCAGCTGGACGGTCATCTCGCCGATGAGCTGCTGGTGCATGGGCGAAGAGGCGATCGGCCGGCCGGTGTCGGCGAACGTCTTGCGGGTGAGCTGCTCGACGGTGACGTCGTAGACGTTCTGCGCGCAGCCGGTGTAGACGGCGGCGATGGCGAGCTGGTTGCCGACGAAGCTGCCGCGGCTCATCCTGAGCATCCGGGTGAACGCCCCCGGCACGGTCAGCGCCTCGTCCTCGGGGACGAACACCCGCTCCAGCCTGATGCCGTTGTTGGCGGTGGCCCGCATGCCGAGCCCGTCCCACGGCGCGCGGGTGGAGACGCCCGCCGCGTCGCGCGGCACCAGGAACGTGACCAGGCCCTCGGCGGTGTCGTGGCCCTCCAGCTTGGCCGTGGTCAGGTAGTAGTCGGCGACGCCGGTGGCGCAGCCGAACGACTTCTCGCCGTCCAGCAGCCAGCCGCCGTCGGTGCGGCGCGCGGTGGTGGCGATGGTGATGTTGGCGGTGGAGCTCTTGACGGACTCGGAGGCGAAGTTGGCCAGCCAGACGCCGGAGGCCATCCTGGTCAGCACCTTCTCGGCGAACGCCCGTACGGCGGGGATCTCGCCGTCGTCGAACAGGCCGGCCTCGATCGCCTCCAGCGGCAGCAGGCCGCGGGAGGCGCTGGTGTTGTGGAAGAAGTAGGCCAGGGCGGTGGACGGGCAGGCGGTGCCCATCGCGAACGTCGCGGCGGCGAGGTCGCGCAGCGTGCCGCCGAGCCCGCCGTACTTCTCCGGCACCACGAGGCCGAGCAGCCCGGCGTCGCGCAGCAGCGCGACGTGCTCGATCGGGAAGCGGGCCTCCTCGTCGGCCTTGACGGCGGCGGCGCGCAGCGCGGGCAGCACGGCTTCGACGCGTTCCGCGCGGGCGCGTTCGGCCTCGGTCATGTCGTCGACGAGCCGTTCACCGGTCAGATCGTGGGTCACGTTCTCCCCTTAGTTGGCGAATCTGTAGGTGCGTCCGGGCAGCACGGACCCCCAGGTGCTCTCCAGCTCGGCGGCGCTGGCGACCAGCACCGACCGGTCGACGGCGCTGTCGACGTCGAGCTGGCCGGCCAGGAACAGCACGTCCTCGGCGGGCAGCGCGCCGTCGAGGCCGCCCAGCGTGGTGTCGAAGTGCCGCACCCCGCTCTTCATCGCGACCAGCGCGTTGACCAGGCCGATGCCGTGGCGTTCGCGCAGGCCGACGCGGACGGTGGCCTGTCGCGCGGCCGCGGCGGCGTCCTGGAGCAGGCCGCGGACCCGGACCGGGGTCGCGGGGACGGCGCCCTCTTCCAGCCCGATCTCGTCGCAGCCGAGCTCGGCCAGCCGGGCGACGGTGGCCATGACCTGTTCGGCGCGGTCCGCGGCGAAGGCCTCGGGGACGTGCCCGACGGTGGCCAGTCCGGCGCGGCGGGCGGCCTCCAGGACGCGGGCGGCCGGTCCGGGTTCCGCGGCGGTGAACTCGGCCACTCCCGCTCCTGCCGAGGCCACGGCCCGCACCTGGGCGGGTTCGGTGATCAGGGCCGAGGCGGTGGCCGGGTCGAGGTCCCGCGCGAACGCGTACGGATCGAACTCGTACGGGTCGAACAGGCGTACGCGGCTGCCGGCGGCGCGCAGCGCGCGGGCGATGCCGGCCATCCGGGCGCCGGTGAAGCCGCGGGCGCGCAGCACGGCGAGCAGCCCGGTGTCGGCCACGCCGATGTGGTCGGGCAGCGGGTCGGCGAGCTGGCCCCAGGCGCGCGAGTGGAACAGCACCGGCGCCACCCGGCGCGGGGTGGCGCTCGTGAGCACCTCGCCGACGAAGATCGTGTGGTCTCCTCCCGGGTACGCGTGCGCGACCCGGCAGTCGAGCCAGGCGACGGAGTCGGCGAGCACGGGGGAGCCGCTCGGGCCCGGGGTCCAGGCGGTGCCGGCGAACCTGTCGGCGGCGGGCTCCTGGCCGGCGAACCTGCGGCCGATCGCGACTTGGTCCTTGCCGAGCACGCTGACGGCGAAGAAGCCGTGCTCGGTCACCAGCCGGTGGGTCCTGGTGCCGCGTGCCAGGCAGATGAGCACCATCGGCGGGTCGAGGCTCACGCTCGCGAAGGAGCTGGCGGTCATGCCGTGCCAGGCGCCCGCGGCCCCGGTGGTCACGATGACCACGCCGCTCGGCCACTGCGCCATGGCCGCGCGGAAGGACTCGCCGTCTGCAGTCACCGGTCTCCATATGTTCCATTGATGGAAACAGTGTCACGCTGAAGGTAACGAACGGCCATTTTCGTGTCAATGTGACGGCGTTTCCCCAAGGGAAATAGACTGGGCGTGTCGTCGATCTACGAGGGGGTCAGGTGCACGCCCAGGCCGAGTCGGAGAACCAGAGCCGTTCCATCGCCGCGGTGGAGCGTGCCATGGACGTTCTGCTGCTGTTCGGCCGGAGCACGCGCCCTGACCTGGGGGTCACCGAGATCGCCACCGAGCTCGACCTGACCAAGGCGGCGGTCCACCGCATCCTCACCGCGCTGCGCAACCGCGACCTCATCGCCGTCGACCCGGTCACCAGGCGCTACTCGCTGGGCCACGCCGCCATCGCGCTCGGCCGGGCCTACCTGGCGCGCACCGACCTGCGGGCGATGGCCGGTCCCGAGCTGCGCCGGCTGTCGGCCCAGTCGGGCGAGACCGCCACCCTGTCGGTGCGGCGCGGCGACACCCGCCTCTACGTGGAGCAGGTCGTGCCCGACCATGACCTGCGCATGGAGGTCTCGCTGGGCATCCCCTACCCGCTGCACGCGGGCAGCTCCTCCAAGGCCATCCTGGCGTTCCTGCGCGAGGAGGAGATCGAGGGCTTCCTGTCCAGGCACCAGCTCACCGCCCTCACCGGCAGGACGATCACGGACGCCGTCAGGCTGCGGGCCGAGCTGGCGGCGATCCGGCGGCGCGGCTACGCCTCCTCGCTCGGGGAACGCCTGGAGGGCGCGGCGTCGATCGCCGCCCCCGTCTTCGACCACGACGGGCTGGTGATCGCCGCGGTCAGCGTCGCGGGGCCGAGCAGCCGCTTCAAGCCGCGCATGCAGGAGCAGGCGCCCCTCGTCGTGGAGTCGGCGTCCCGGCTGTCGGCCCAGCTCGGCCACTCCGGCTGAGCGTCCTCCCACGTGCAAGGCGCCGCCGCCGGGGTAGATGCTCTGATGCCGGAGGGGGAAGGGGTGTCATGCGGAGTGACGGCGAGCTCATGCTGGGCGGCCTGCTGCGCAACAGCCACACCGCCTCCTTCGAGGACATCGTCCCGCTGCTCAACGAGCACGCCCCCATGGCGGGCTTCAGCAACCCCATGGTCTACGTCTCAGACCTGCAGCAGAAGTACCTGGTGCCGCTGCCGAACCAGTTCAGCGCCGGGGGCGAGCCGCTCACGCGGCTGAACATCGACACCACGATCGCCGGTCGCGCGTTCCGCAACGTCGAGCTGGTGCACGCCCGGCCCGACGAGGACCTCCCGCCCTGCGAGCAGGAGGACGGGCTGCGCCTGTGGTCGCCGCTCCTGGACGGCACGGAGCGGGTCGGCGTGGTGGGCGGCATCACGCAACGGGTCGACGAGGTCATCGAGTGGCGGTTCAAGCGGCTGTCGACGCTGCTGTCGCTGCTGGTGGTGAGCAAGCGCCAGACCAGCGACACCTACTCGCGGATGGTGCGCGAGAAGCCGATGACGCTGTCGGCCGAGGTGCTGCACAACCTGCTGCCGAACGGCAGCTTCGCCAACGACAAAGTGGTGATCGCCGCCGCGCTGGAGCCCGCCTACCAGGTGGGGGGTGACGTGTTCGAGTACGGCATCGAGGGTGACCAGCTGCACGTGTCGATCTTCGACGCGATGGGGCACGATCTGGCGTCCGGGCTGACGGCGAGCATCGCCGTCGGCTCCTGCCGCAGCAACCGGCTCAAAGGCGCCGGCCTGGTGGCGATCAGCGAGGCCATCGACGAGGCGATCGCCCAGCACTTCCAGCTGAGCCGGTTCGCCACCGGCATCATCGCCAACCTCGACATGTCGACGGGAACGCTGTCCTGGGTGAACCGCGGCCACCACCCGGCGCTGGTGGTCCGCAACGGCAAGCTGGCCGCCACCCTGGGAAGCGCCAAGCCCGCGCCGCCGATGGGCTTCAGGCTGGGCCGGCGCGCCGAGGTGGAGCACTACCAGCTCCACGCCGGCGACCGGCTGCTCTTCTACACCGACGGCATCGTCGAGGCGCGCAGCCCCGAGGGGGAGCCGTTCGGGCTGGAGCGGTTCATCGACTACATCGTCCGCAGGGAGGCCGACGGCCTGCCGGCGCCGGAGACGCTGCGCCGGCTCATCCAGTCGATCATGCGCTACCAGCGCGGCCGGCTGCAGGACGACGCGACCGTGCTGACGGTCGAGTGGATGTCCGGCAGACGCCCGGGCGTCACGCTCTGAGACGCGGTTCTTCGTCCCGGGTCACAGGCTCCGGTGAACCCGGTGCCGCCCTTCGGGAGACAGCACGGTGAGACACCGACTCACGAAGGAGAGGCGTTGGGTGCTGAGACGGTCGAGATCGACGACGGAGAGCTGATCCGTCGATCGGCGCACGACCCAGAGCAGTTCGCGGCGCTGTTCGACCGCTATGCCAGACAGATCCATCTGTACGCGGCCCGGCGACTCGGCACGCAGGCCGCCGACGACATCGTGGCCGAGACGTTCCTGGCCGCCTTCCGCAGGCGCGGGACGTACGACACGTCGTTCGCGCTGGCCAGGCCCTGGCTGTACGGGATCGCCACCACGCTGATCGCCAGGCATCGGCGGCAGGAGGAGCGGATGCTGCGGGCGCTGAGCCGTACCGGCGTGGACCCGCTGCCCGAGGCGCTGGCCGACACCGTGACGCGCCGGGTGACGGCGCAGGGCAGGGATCGCGAGCTGGCGGGGGCGCTGGCGTCGCTGTCACGCGGGGACCGGGACGTGCTGCTGCTGGTGGCGTGGGAGGACATGTCGTACGAGGAAGCGGCGCGAGCGCTGGACATCCCGGTGGGGACCGTGCGGTCACGGCTGCACCGCGCACGGAAGAAGGCCAGGAACGTGCTCGGGGACGAGGAGCTGTCATGAACGCGATCAGGGAGTTTCGCCGGAACACCCCGGCCATGACCGACGAAGCCGAGGCCGCCGCGAGGGCGCGGCTCATGACGGCGATCCACGAGCCGGAAGCCGCACCGAAGCGAGCCGTGACCCACGGGCTCGGCCGGCGCATCGTGGTGGCGGCGGCGCTGGCCCTGGCCGTCGGCGGGACCGCCGTGGTGTTCGGCGGCCGGCCGGACATGGCGCCGGTGGCCGGCGTGGCCGAGCTGGGCGAGCACGCCGCCCGGGCGGCCGAGAACGACCCCACGCCCGTCCCGGACCCCGCCCAGTGGTTCTACACCAAGGAACTGCGGCTGACCGGCGTCGCAGGGGACCAGGGTGACACCTGGGAACGATGGACGCGGGTGGACGGCAAGCGGTCTGCCTGGTACCAGGACGGCAAGCTGACGTTCTCGGGAAGCACGAGCTTCGACCCGGCCGAGCTGGCCCGGCCGCCTGTCACCCCCGCCGGGGTGCTCGCCAAGATCGAGGCGGCCGTCCTGGACGAGGACCGCAGGGGTTCGCAGGAGCTGAACGGCCAGGTCCCGCCGGGGATCCTCTGGATGGAGATCAACCAGCTCATCTCCGAGCAGTGGCTCGCCCCCGAGGTGCGTGCCGCGCTCTTCCGCGCGCTGCCCACGATCAAGGGCATCACCGTGACCCATGACGTGCCCGTCGCCGACGGACGGCGAGGCGTCGCCTTCAGCCTCACCGACGCCGAGTCCCGCAGCTACCTCGTCCTGGACCCGGAGACCTACCGGTATCTGGGCACCAGCTCGACGCGGTTGAAGGACCGCACCTACGAGTGGTCCGACGGCACCGAGGAGACCTTCGAGGCGGGCACGGCGAGCCTGACCGCGCAGCTGGAGGCCGCGATCGTGGACCGGCCCGGCCTGCGTTCCTGATCGCGCGTCAGAGGACGACCGGCAGGGAGTCCGGCCGCCAGGTGCCGGGGTCGGGCATCCGCTCCGGCGCCTTGGCGGGCGCCAGGCCGGGGGATCGGCGCAGCGGGGCGGTCAGCGCGGTGCGGACCTGCAGCCGGGCCGGCCACGCGCCCAGGCAGAAGTGCGGGCCGTGCGCGTAACCCAGGTGGGCGGCCTCGTCGCGGGCCACGCCGCCGCCTCCCTCTGGATCGACCAGCCCGCCTGAGCCTCGGGACGGCCGGTCAGGCGCCTTCTCGCGAGGGTGGCGGCAGAGGGGCGGTGGCGGCTTGGGCGAAGCGGCGGGCCAGCTGGGCGAAGGCGTCCTTGAGCTCGGGCGGGCCGACGACCTCGATATCGGCGTCGAACCTGCCGACGCTCGCGGCGAGTCCGGCCCACGACCAGGAGCCCAGGACGAGCCGGCAGCGGTCCGTGCCGAGTTCCTCGACGACGCCGTCACGGAGATAGCGCGAGACGGTGGCGGCGGGCAGCCGGAGCACCACCTCACCACGGCAGGGCCAGTCACCGGAGCCACCCCCGCGGAACCGGCCCGCCACGAACGCGGCCACCTCGCCTCCGGGCACCTCACGCGGGGCGAAGCGGGGCCCGTTGGGCGTGCGCGGGCTGATGCGATCAACGCGAAAGGTCCGCCAGTCGTCGCGATCAAGATCCCAGGCGACGAGATACCACCGCCCACCCCAGGTGACAAGATGATGCGGCTCCACCCGGCGAGGCGACCGCATGCCGTCATCCGTCGGTGACGCGGGCACGTCGTCAGTCGGACACGCGGGAGCGCGATCGTCGGTCGGCGATGCGGGGGCGTACCGGCGGGGTGGGCGGATGTTGTCGTCAGTCGGAGACGCGGGTGCGTGATCGTCCGTTGGTGGCCGGGAGGCGGGGCTGATGATCAGGGAGGCGGGGGCGTAGTCGAAGCGGAGGACTTCGCGGGCGCGGACGGCGGCGCCTAGCGCAGCGAGTACGTCGCTGCCGACCTGTGGGAGCGGGTGGGGGGCGGGTCGCTCGACGGCGGTGATCTGGAGGGTGTCGATCCGGTGGCGCAGGCGGGCGGGCATGACCTGGCGGACGGTGGTCAGCGCGCGTGCCGCCGCTTCCCCGATGCCGGCGCCGCTGGCGGCGGCGGTCTGGAGCGCCACGGCCAGCGCGACGGCCTGCTCGTCGTCGAACAGCAACGGGGGCAGGTCGGCGCCGGCGTCGAGCCGGTACCCGCCGTCGGGACCTTTGGCGGCCACGATCGGGTAGCCGAGCTCGCGCAGGCGGTCGACGTCGCGGCGGACGGTGCGCGGGCTGACGTCCAGCCGCTCGGCCAGCACCGCTCCGGGCCAGTCGCGGCGCGCCTGGAGCAGCGAGAGCAACGCCAGCAGCCGTGCTGAGGTCTTCGGCATGTCCCCCATATTGCCGTGAATAGCGGCCACAACCTGACCGCTACCCCTGCGACTGTTGTCCCCGGAACACCACGAAACCCATGAAGAGGTCAGGAGCCGAAATGTCCGTCAAGTCCGTGACCCATCTGAACTTCCGCGGCGACGCCCGCCCGGCGCTCGAGTTCTACCGTTCCGTCTTCGGCGGTGAACTCACCGCCGTGACGTACGAGGACGCCGGGAACGTGCGGAACCCCGCCGAGGCGGACCAGGTGATGTGGGGCCAGGTGATCGCCGGCGACGGCTTCCACGTGATGGCCTACGACGTGCCCGCCGGGATGCCGTGGGACCGGGGTGAGAACTCGTTCTTCGTCTCACTCCGCGGTGAGACCGCCGAGGAGGTCACCACATATTGGGAGAAGCTCTCCGCCGGAGCGACCGTCGCGCGGCCGCTGGCGCCCGCGGAATGGGCGCCGCTCTACGGGATGCTCACGGACCGCTTCGGCGTCGTCTGGGTCCTGGACGTGGCGAGCGAATACAGCGGCTGAGCCACAGGCGCACGCCGCCCTCTCGCGACGACACCCCAGAATGACCACACCCCCCGGAAACGACCACATTCCCGGAAACGACGACGCCCCCGGAAGCACGACGAGGAAAGTGACCACCATGACGATGCGGCCCCCGGTGCGGACCGTTCTCGGTGAGCGGGCGCTGAACCGCGCGACGCTCGCCCGGCAGTTGCTGCTCGATCGCGCCGACCTGCCGGTCACCGGCGCCGTCGCGCACCTGTGCGGGCTGCAGGCGCAGGAGCCTCAGGAGCCGTTCGTCGGCCTCTGGTCGCGCCTGCGCGCGTTCGAACCGGCGGCGCTCTCCGGTCTGCTGGTCCGGCGGAGAGTGGTGCGGGTCCATCTGATGCGACGCACCGTCCACCTCGTCACCGCCGGTGACGTGCTGGCCTGGCGGGCGCGCCACGACGCCATGCTGCGCCAGCGCGTGCTCGGGGTCTACCGTCGCGAGCTCGCCGGGGTGGACCTGGACGAGTTGGCCGCGGCGGGCCGGGCGGTGATGGCCGACGGCGAGCCGCGTTCGATGGCCGAGGTCGTGGAGGCGCTCGCCGGGCGCTGGCCGGAGCCGGGACGGCGGGCCCTGGGCGAGATGGTGATCTCCGCCCTCGTCCCGGTGGCGCAGGCGCCCCCGCGCGGGCTCTGGCGCGCGAGGGCTGGGGTGCGCAACGTGCTGCTGTCGTCCTGGCTGGGGCGGGAGATCGACCCGCACGCCCCGGACGGCTCCGACCCGGTCGGCCAGGCGCTGGTGCGACGCTATCTCGCCGCGTTCGGCCCGGCCGCCACGGCCGATCTGCGCGCCTGGTCCGGCCTGGCCGGGCTGCCGGGTGCGGTGGCCGCGGTACGGGAGGAGCTGGTCTCCTTCCGTGACGAGCGGGGCCGGGAGCTGCTGGACCTGCCCGACGCGCCGCGCCCCGACCCCGACACGCCCGCCCCGGTGCGGTTCCTGCCGGCGTTCGACAACGCGATCCTGGGTTACCACGCCCGGGGCCGGATCATCGACGACGCGCACCGTGGCCTGTCGGTCGCCGGCGCCCGCGTCGTCCTGGTCGACGGCCGGGTCGCCGCGACCTGGACCGTCGAGTCGGGCACCGTGACGGTCACCCCGCTGCGCCGCCTCAGCCCGGCCGACCGGACAGCCGTGGCCGACCAGGGCCAGCAACTGGCGACGTTCCTGTCCGACGGCGACAGCGACGGCGTCCGGATCACCGCATCCCCCCACTGACCACCGGACGCCGTGGCGTCGGGTCTGGCGGTGCGGGCGGTCAGGTGCAGGCCGGAGACGTCATGGGGCGTTGGCGTTCAGGATCGGGATGAGGTTCTCCTCCTCGTAGTCCAGGTGTGCCTCCACCTGCGCGGTCAGCCGGTCCACCTCCGCCGACACCGCCGCCCGGTCGGTGTGCTCGCCCGCGACGAGCCGCTGCAGCTCCTCCAGGAGGCGGGCGATCTCCTCGTGCTCGCGGCGAAGCCGGGCCATGACGTCGGCGATCTCCGGGTACTGCTCGTCGAGGTGCGGGAACATGTGGGCGTCTTCCATCGTGTGGTGGTGGCTCAGCCCCTGGCAGACGGCCAGGCAGTTGATGCGCAGTTGCGCGCCCAGGCCGCCGCCGGACTCGGCGACCTCCTTGCGGACGATGGCCAGCTCCTTGCGGAAGGCGTCGTGGATGAGCTTGAGCCCGTCGCCCGGCCGCGCGGCGGCGGGGGCGGGCGGGCCCGCGGGGTCGAGTACCACCACGGGCAGGGTGCGGCCGGACGCGGTCTCGTACCGTGCCCATCCGGGGTCGGTCCCGGTGGCTCGGGCGAAGATCCGGTCGCGTTCGGCGCCTTCCAGGATGTGCGCGTCGGCCTCGTACGTGAACGCGCCGGTTTCGACGGTGACGCGCGGGTTCTTGCGGAGGTTGTGGAACCAGGCGGGGTGGCGGGGGGAGCCGCCGGCGGAGGCGATGACGTACAGCCGGCCCGGATCCTCGTCGAGCAGGTAGCCGAGCGGGGTGGTGTGGCGGGTGCCGGTCCTGGCGCCGGTGGTGGTCAGCAGGAGCAGGCGGGCGTCCTCGAAGGGCGGCCCGACCCGGCCCTGGCCGGCCCTGAACTGCTCGATGACGTGCTGGTTGAAGTCCATGGTCATGCGGTGCTTTCTCCGATCGGTGGGAAAGCCCGCACGCCGACCGCGCGGAAAAGCGCATAGCTGGCGGAGCTATGAAGCGAGAAAAGGGGAAGCGGGGACGGCGCGCAGGCGCGGTTCAGGTCAGGCGCGTCCGTGTGAAGTGGTCACGGTGTCGTCCCCTTGCGTCGCGGCCTCCATGCCGCCGCAGTCCTCCCATGCGGCGTCACGCGACCTGCCGATCATTCAACGCCGCCCGTTCGACGGCTGTCAAATCCCGTCCCGGTGTTTGCGGGCGGGGACGCGGCTCGGCTAATGTCGCCATCCCAGCGATGGACGAGGAGGTGAGACCGATTCCCGCACGTACCCGCCGGGTGCTCTCACCTCACGACATCTGCCCGGTCTAGCCGGCCGGGGGAGAGCGCCCGTGACATACCGAAAGGCGCTCATGTCCCTTGCCGCCATCGTCACCCGGCTCCGCGCCGCGGGCTGCGTCTTCGCCGAGGACGAGGCACGCCTGCTGGCCGCCGCCGCCCCCGATCCCGCCGAGCTGGCCCGCCTGGTGGAGCGCCGCGCCGCCGGCGAGCCGCTGGAGCACGTCCTGGGCTGGGCCCGTTTCCGCGGCCTGCGCGTCCAGGTCGATCCGGGCGTCTTCGTGCCGCGTCCCCGCACCGAGTTCCTGGCCGAGCAGGCGATCGCCGCCGCGCCCGGCCCGGCGGCGGTCGTGGTGGATCTGTGCTGCGGGTCCGGCGCGCTCGGCGCCGCCCTGGTGGCGGCGCTGGGCGAGGTCGAGTTGCACGCCTCCGACATCGACCCCGCCGCCGTCGCCTGCGCCCGCCGCAACCTGCCGGGCGCCCGGGTGTACGAGGGAGATCTGTTCGATCCGCTGCCCGCCGGGCTGCGCGGCCGGGTGGACCTGCTGCTGGCCAACGTCCCGTACGTGCCCACCGGCGAGATCCCGCTGCTGCCCGCGGAGGCCCGCCTGCACGAGGCCCGGGTGGCGCTGGACGGCGGCGGGGACGGGCTGGAGGTGCTGCGCCGGGTGGCCGCGTCCGCCGGGCGGTGGCTGGCCCCCGGCGGCCACCTCCTCTTCGAGACCGGCGGCCGGCAGGCGGCGCACGCGGTCGAGGCGATCGCCCGCCATGGCCTGACACCGCGCGTCGCCCACTCCGGCGACTGGGACGCCACCGTCCTCATCGCCACCCGGCAGGGCTGACCCCGATGAGTTTCCGGGCGGCCCGAGGTCTGCCCGGGGAAGTGACGGAAGGACGGGAGGCCCGCGATGGGCAAGCTGATCTACTCGATGATCACCTCGCTGGACGGCTACGTGAGCGACGAGAACGGCGACTACGGCTGGGGCGCGCCGGACGAGGAGTCGCACACGTTCGTCAACGAGCACATGCGGTCGATCGGCACCTACCTCTACGGCCGCCGGATGTACGAGACGATGGTCTTCTGGGAGACCGCGCACACGCTGCCGGACCAGCCGCCGTTCATCCTGGAGTGCGCGAAGGTCTGGCAGGCCGCCGACAAGGTCGTCTATTCGACGACGCTGGAGGAGGTGTCCAGCGGGCGGACCCGGATCGAGCGGGCTTTCGACCCGGAGCGGGTGCGTGAGCTGAAGGCGGCCTCCGACCGCGACCTCACCGTCGACGGGCCGAACCTGGCGGCGCAGGCGATCCGGGCGGGGCTGGTGGACGAGTTCCAGCTCTTCGTCGGGCCGGCGGTCGCCGGCGGCGGCGTCCCGTTCTTCCCTGCCGGGGTGCGCGCCGACCTGGAGTTGCTGGACGAGCGGCGCTTCGGCAACGGGGTGATCTTCCTGCGTTACGGGGTCGGGCGGTAGCCGCGGCCGTGTGGGGTAGGGGACGGCCATGGCATCGCTCATGGACCGGGTGCGCGCGTACATGCGCAGCCCGAAAGGCAGGCAGACGGTCGAATCGGCCAAGCGGATGGCCCGCGACCCCCGTAACCAACACAAGGCCAGGCACTTCCTGGACAAGTTCCGTTCCCGGCGGCACTGACGGCTCTTTCGTGACGGCGGCGCCCGGCGTGGCGCCGCCGTCGCCTTGCGCGGACACCCCAGGTATTTCACATTTGACTTATATAAGCGTTGCCTGAAACACTCTGTTCGTGCACGCGTTCGACATTCTCGGTGATCCGGTCCGGCGCCGGATCCTGGAGCTGCTCGCCGGCGGCGAGCTGAGCTCCGGTGAGGTCACCGCCGTCATCCAGCGTGAGCACGGCATCTCCCAGCCCGCGGTGTCGCAGCATCTGAAGGTGCTGCGCGACAACGGCTTCGCCACCGTGCGCGCCCAGGGCACCCGGCGTTTCTACGTCGTGAACCCGGCGCCCCTGCGCGAGGTCGACCAGTGGCTGGACCGCTTCCGCGGCTTCTGGGAGCAGCGCCTCGACGCGCTGTCCACGGAGATCGCCCGCGGCAAGCGGGAACGCCGTGCCCGCGACAGCCATCCGACAGAAAGCTGACTTCGATGGACATCATCGACGAGATCACCCGTACCCATCGCGAGGTGCGCGACACCGGCGAGGCCAAGGTCGTCGAGCTCACCCGCCACTACGACACCGGCCTGGAGGATCTCTGGGACGCCTGCACCAGCGCGGAGCGCATCTCGCGCTGGTTCCTGCCGATCACCGGCGACCTGCGGCTCGGCGGCAGCTACCAGCTGAAGGGCAACGCCGGCGGCGAGGTCCTGTCCTGCGAGCCGCCGAACCGGTTCAGGGTGTCGTGGGTGATGGGTGAGGCCCCGGCGTCGTACGTGGAGGTGCGCCTGGCGGCCGACGGCGACCGCACCCGCTTCGAGCTGCGCCACGAGGCCGTGGTGCCGCCCGAGTTCTGGGAGCAGTTCGGTCCCGGCTCGGTCGGCGTCGGCTGGGATCTCGGGCTGCTCGGCCTGGCGCTGCACCTGACCGGCGGCGAGAAGGTGGACGAGGAGCACTTCCACGAGACCGATGAGGGGCGGGAGTTCATCGTCCGCAGCAGCGGGTCCTGGGGCGAGGCGTTCCGGGCCTCCGGCGCCTCGCCCGAGCTGGCCGCCGCGGTGACCGCCGCGACCACCGCCTTCTACGCACCCCCCGCGGAGTGACGCGATGCCCAAGAAGATCACGCCGTTCCTCATGTTCGAGGGCAGGGCGCAGGAAGCGATCGACTTCTACCTGAAGGTGTTCGACGACGCGGAGGTGATCTCCGTGGTCCGCTACGGCCCTGGCGAGCCGGGGCCGGAGGGCAGCATCCAGCTCGCCCACCTGCGGGTCTGCGGCCAGGAGTTCCTCTGCAACGACAGCTATGTGTCGCACGCCTTCACGTTCACCCCGTCGCTGTCGCTGTTCGTGGAGTGCGAGTCGGAGGAGGAGATCGACCGGCTCTACCCGGTGCTGTCGGAGCAGGGCGGGGCGATGATGCCGCTCGGCCAGTACGGCTTCAGCGCCAAGTTCGCCTGGGTGGCCGACCGGTTCGGTGTCTCCTGGCAGCTCAACCTGCCCTGACGGTCAGCCGAGCAGCGCGGCCGGGTCGCGGGCGGGCGGGCCGGCGGGCCACCAGGTGTCGCCGCGCCGCTCGAAGGGGTACCACCGGCCGTCCCTGCCGTATCTGAGCTGGCGGTCGCCGATGGTCCAGCGGTTGCGGGCCGACTCCACCCCGGCGGGCGGCTCGCCCTCCCAGGCCGCGTCCAGCATGGCCTGGGCCCTGGCGAGGTCCGGCCGGGCGGGGGTCCACGCCGTCTCCAGCGCCTCCAGCCCGGCGGCGCCGCCGTGTCGCCAGGCCGCCACCTGGGCGTCGAGGCCGAGGTCGAGGCCGAACGCGGCGCTCATCCGTACCCGGTCCTGGTGTTCGGTCAGGGCCGGCAGGCGGCCGGAGACGAGCAGGTCGCGCGCCCGGGAGGCGGCGGAGGCGGCCAGCACCTCCAGCGCGGCCACGTCCACGCCGGGGGCGGGCTCCAGCCCGAGCGGCGCGTGGGGGGCGTCCAGAGGGGGCGGCTCGGGCAGCGGGGGCACCCCGCGCGCGAACGCCTCGCGCGCGGGCGTGCCCGGCAGCGTCCCGGCCCGCGCGCCCGCCGCGCCCTCAGCGCCCTCGGCGCTCTCGCTCCGCGCGCCGGTCGTGCCCGGGATGTCTCGTTGGTGGAGCGCCTCGATCAGCTCCTGCTCGCCCCGGCCGCGTAGCAGCAGCAGGACGAAGGGGTCGGCGTCGAGGAGCCAGGAGGCCTGGTAGCAGAGCGCGGCCGCGTGCCGGCACGCCCAGTCGGGGCACGAGCATTCCGGTTCCAGGTCGCCGACCGCGGGCAGCAGCGGCACGCCGGCGGCCTCGGCGGCCCGTACCAGGTCGTGGGGCATGTCGCGGTCGAGCAGGGCGGCGATGTGCCCGGCCTTGGCCGCCACCTGGTCCAGGAAGCGGTCCCATGCGGCGTCGGAGAGCTGCTCGACCCGCACGACCGTGTCGTGCTCGTGCTCGGCGACGGCGGCCAGCCGCCCGGGGCTGACGGTGATGGGGCCGAGCTGCCCGGTTTTGGCGTAGGCGCGGCCCCGCTGGAGGAGCCCTTGGTCGAGCGAGGTGTCGGCGAGGGCCTTGAGCCAGGCCTGGCCCCACCAGGTGGTGGCGAAGCGGGCGCCTGCGCGCTGGCGGGGGAAGGCGGGGAAGCCGCGGGCGGCGGTCATCTCAGCTCCACGAGGGTGGCGAGCTCGGCGTCGGTCAGTTCGGTCAGGGCCGCTTCGCCGGAGGCGAGCACGGCGTCGGCGAGTTCGCGTTTGGCGGCGAGCATCAGAGCGATCCGGTCCTCGATGGTGCCTTCGGTGATCAGCCGGTGGACCTGGACGGGCCGGGTCTGGCCGATGCGGTGGGCGCGGTCGGTGGCCTGGTCCTCGACGGCGGGGTTCCACCAGCGGTCGTAGTGGATGACGTGGTCGGCGCGGGTGAGGTTGAGCCCGGTGCCGGCGGCCTTGAGCGACAGCAGGAACACCGGCGTCTCGCCGTCCTGGAAGCGGCGGACCATCTCCTCGCGGCGGGCGACCGGGGTGCCGCCGTGCAGCAGCTGGTTGGGCACGCCGCGGGCGGTCAGGTGGTGGGCGATCAGCCTGGCCATGGTCACGTACTGGGTGAAGACCAGCACCGCGCCGTCCTCGGCGACGATGGTGTCGACCAGTTCGTCGAGCAGTTCGAGCTTGCCGGATCGGCCGGTCAGCCGGGGCGCGGTCTCGTGCAGGTACTGGGCGGGGTGGTTGCAGATCTGTTTGAGCCCGGTGAGCAGTTTGACGATCAGGCCGCGCCTGGCCATGCCGCCGGCGCCCTCGATCCGCGTCATCATCTCGCGTACGACGGCCTCGTACAGGCCGGCCTGCTCGGTGGTGAGGGCGACCGGCCGGTCGGTCTCGGTCTTGGGCGGCAGCTCGGGCGCGATGCCGGGGTCGGACTTGCGGCGGCGCAGCAGGAACGGCCGCACCAGCCGCGACAGCCGGTCGGCGGTCCCGGTGTCGCCGGACTCGATCGGCCCGGCCCAGCGGGCGCGGAACCGGGGCAGCGTGCCGAGCAAGCCGGGGGTGGTCCAGTCGAGGATGGCCCACAGCTCCGACAGGTTGTTCTCGACGGGGGTGCCGGTGAGGGCGACGCGGGCGGCGGCGGGGATCTCGCGCAGCGCGCCGGCGGTGCCGGAGGCGGGGTTCTTGACGTGCTGGGCCTCGTCGGCGACGACCAGGTCCCACGGGTGGGCGGCCAGGCGGGTGGCGTCGCGCCGCATGGTGGCGTACGTGGTGAGCACGAATCCCTCGTCGGCCAGGGTGCGGGCGGAGCCGTGGTAGCGGCGTACCGGCACGCCGGGGGCGAACCTGGTGATCTCCCGCTCCCAGTTGCCCAGCAGTGACGCCGGGCACACGACGAGTGTGGGCCCGCCGCCGCGGTGCAGATGGAGGGCGATGAGGGTGATGGTCTTGCCCAGACCCATGTCGTCGGCCAGGCAGGCGCCGAGCCCGAGTGAGGTCATCCTGGCCAGCCAGCGCAGGCCCTGCAGCTGGTAGTCGCGCAGCGTGGCGGCCAGGCCGGGCGGCGGGGCGAGGTCCTCCGGCTCGGCCAGCCGGTCGCGCAGCTCGCTCAGCCATGCGCCGGGTTCGACCGGCACCTGTTCGCCGTCGGCCTCGACGGTGCCGGTGAGCGCGGCGGCGAGCGCGTCCACGGGGGTGAGCGGCTTGAGCTCGCGCAGGCGTGCCTTGCGTGCCAGGTCGGGGTCGATGAGCACCCACTGGTCGCGCAGCCGTACGACGGGCCGGTGCGTCTCGGCGAGGTGGTCCATCTCTGCGGCGGTGAGCCGCTCGCCGCCGAGGGCGAGCTGCCAGTCGAAGGCGACCAGGTGGTGGCCGCCGAGGAACGAGGGCAGGTCGGACGGGGCCGCGTCGCGCTCGCCGATCGCGGCGCGGGCGCTCAGTCCGCGTACGAGGGAGCGCGGCCAGTGGACCTCGGCCCCGGCGGCGGTGAGCCGTTCGGCGGCTCCGGCCAGCAGGTCGCCGACGTCCTCGTCGGTCAGCGGCAGTTCGTCGGGGACGGGGCTGTCGAGCAGCGCCGCCAGGCGGGGCCAGGCGCGGGCGGCCCGGCGCAGGGCGATGGTCGTCTCGATCCTGGCCCGGCCGCCGAATCCGGGGTCGCGGCCCTGCCACAGGTCGGCGGCGTCCACCACGAGTGACGGGCCGGCCAGGCTGTGGATTTGCACCACGGCGCGGTACTCGCCCGCGGCCACGTCGTCGGCCTCGATCCGCAGCGACACCCGCACCCCGGCGTCGAGGTCGGCGGAGACGTCCTCGGCCCACCGGCGCAGCTTCGGCACCTTGACGGGGCGCACGGCGGCGAACGCGGTGGTGCCGGTCGCCTTGACGGCGCCGGGTGAGCGCGGCATGCCGTCGGCCACGGCGTCCAGGAACGCCCGCACCAGCGTCTCGGCGTCGGCCAGCACGGGTCCGGCGTCGCCGTGGTCCTCACCGAGGGGGACGGCGCGGGCCGAGGCCGGCATGGCGTCGGCGAGTTCGCGGATGCGCTGGACGTCGGCGGCGTCGAAAGGGCCGGCGCGCCAGGCGTCGTGGCCGGCCGCGGTCACCGTGGGGCGGATGCGGCCGCGGGTGACCAGCTGGAGCGCCACCAGCGCCGCCGCGCCCCAGAAGCGGGCCGCGGGGTGGGCCGAGGCGTCGGTGCGGGCTCTGGCCAGCGCGGCGACGGCCTCGGCCACGGGCGTCCTGGTGGCGGCCGCCTCGCGTACGCGGATGCCCTCGTCGTAGGGTTCGGCGACGGTGACGGTGTCCGCGCCCGCCGGTCCGAGGAAGGCCATGTGGCCCGCTCTGGGGGGTTCGCCGGGCTCGAAGACGACCGCGTTCCGTACCGATTCCTGTCCGCCTGTCACGACCGTACAGTGTACGGTACGCGGGGGTGTGGTTTCCCACACCTGAACACGGAAGCCCGCCTCATCAACGGGACCACCCGATCTTCCGTACCCTTGGCGCATGGTTGATTGGGTTGTGCAGTTGATGGAGCTCCTGGGCGCGCCGGGAGCCGGCATGGCGGTGGCGGCGGAGAACCTGTTCCCGCCGATTCCGAGTGAGGTGATCCTGCCGCTTGCGGGCTTCACGGCCAGCCGGGGCAACATGGGCCTGGTCGACGCTCTCGTCTGGACCACGGTCGGTTCGATCGTCGGCGCGCTGGCCCTCTACTGGGTGGGCGCGCTGCTCGGTCGCGAGCGGGTGCTGGCGATCGCCGCGAAGATGCCGCTGGTAAAGGTCTCCGACATCGAGAAGACGGAGTCGTGGTTCCTCAAGCACGGCAAGGCGACGGTGTTCTTCGGCCGGTTCATTCCGATCTTCCGCAGTCTGATCTCGGTGCCCGCCGGGGTGGAGCGGATGCCGGTGCTGCAGTTCACCCTGCTCACGGCGGCCGGCAGCGGCATCTGGAACACCACCTTCGTGCTGGCCGGCTACTACCTGGGCAAGCAGTGGCGTCTGGTCGAGACGTACATGGGGGTGGCCTCCAAGGTGGTGCTCGGCCTGGTCCTGCTCGCGGTGGTGGTCTTCGTGGTGGTGCGGCTGAGCGAGCGGCGCAAGGGACGCCATGCACTTCGCCGCTGAGGGGGCGCGGGTGCTCGGCGCGGTCGTGCTGGGTGCGCTGACCGCGCCGGTGGAGGCGGTGTTCCTGCTGGTGACGCTGCCGTTCGCCGGCGGCACGGCCGGGGCCGCGCGGTGGCTGGCCCGGTGGGAGGCGCGCCGCCTGCGGCTGGATCCCGCCGTCCTGGACCGCGCGAGCCTGGATCCCCCTGCCGGGGGCGGGGACGGCTCGCGGGCGCGGCTGTTCCTGGCCGCGCGGGTGCCGCTGGGGCTGCTCGGCGCGCTGGTGCTGGTGCTGCTGGTGTTCGGCGCCTGGCAGGCGGGCCGGCTGGTCTGGGCGTGGGTTCTGGACGAGGCGTACGACGGGATGTCGCGTTCGCTGCCGCTGGGGCTCTACATGTTCACGCTGGGCGGCGTGCTGCTGTTCCTGGCGCTGATGGGACTGGTGGGGGTGCGGACGCTGGAGCGGCGGCTGGCCGCGCGGATGCTGGGCCCCGACCGTACCGAGGCGCTGGAGCGCCGGATCGCCGAGCTGTCGGAGAGCCGGGCCGGCATCGTGGCGGCGGTCGACTCCGAGCGGCGCCGGATCGAGCGTGACCTGCACGACGGGCTGCAGCAGCGGCTGGTGGCGCTGTCGATGCTGATCGGCCGGGCGCGGCGCGGCCATCCGGATCTGATGGACCAGGCGCACGTCGAGGCGCAGCAGGCGCTGGGCGAGCTGCGCGAGGTGGCCTGGCGGGTGTATCCGAGCGGGCTGGACGCGCTCGGGCTGGACGAGGCGCTGGCCGGGGTGGCCGAGCGGTCCGAGGTGCCGGTCACCGTGTCGTGCGACCTGCCGGGGCGGCCGCCGCCCGCGGTGGAGACGGCGGCGTACTTCGTGGTGAGCGAGGCCGTCACGAACGCCAACAAGCACGCCGGGGCCGGTCGCGTCGAGGTCGCGGTGCGGATGGAGGATGCGACGCTGGTGGTGTCGGTGTGTGACGACGGGGTGGGCGGCGCGGGCGCGTCCGGTGGCGGGCTGTCGGGGCTGCGGCGCCGGGTGGCGGCGCTGGACGGCGGTTTTGCTGTGGACAGCCCGCCCGGCGGGCCGACGGTGATCAGGGCGGAGCTGCCGTGCGGGTGATCCTGGCGGAGGATTCGACGTTGCTGCGCGAAGGGCTGGTCCGGCTGCTGCTGGAGGAGGGGCACGAGGTGCCGGCGGCGGTGGGTGACGGTGAGGCGCTGGTGGCGGCGGTGGCCGCGCATCTGCCGGACGCGGTGGTGGTGGACGTGCGGATGCCGCCGACCCACACCGACGAGGGGCTGCGCGCGGCCCTGGAGATCAGGCGGCGCTGGCCGGGGGTGAAGGTGCTGGTGCTGTCGCAGTACGTGGAGAAGCGGTACGCGACCGAGCTGATGAGCTCGGACGTGTCGGGCGTCGGTTACCTGCTGAAGGACCGGGTGGCGCAGGTCGCCGACTTCCTGGACGCGCTGGAGCGGGTGGGCGCGGGCGGCGCGGCGTTCGATCCCGAGGTGGTGCGCCAGCTGCTGGCCCGCACCAGTCAGGTGGATCCGCTGGCCAGGCTGACGGCGCGGGAGCGCGAGGTGCTGGAGCTGATGGCGCAGGGGCTGACGAACGCCTCGATCGCGCAGGCGCTGCACGTGTCGCAGAGCGCGGTGGAGAAGCACGTGAACGCGCTGTTCGACAAGCTGGACCTGTCGCACGTCACCGGTTACAGCCGGCGGATGCTGGCGGTGCTCCGCTTCCTCGGTTCCTGATTTTTCTGGACGTATCACCTTCCTGTGGTGACCTGCGGCCCGCCTTGACAAATTTATTTGTCGGTGGGACGGTGGAGCCACACCCCGAAACGAGGAGTCAACGATGCGGAAGATCGTCGCAGGGCTGTTCATCTCGCTCGACGGCGTCGTGGAGTCGCCGGAGAAGTGGCATTTCCCGTACTACGACGAGGACATGGGCCGGTCGGTCGACACGCTCATGCGGCGCTGCGAGGCCATGCTGCTGGGCCGCAACACCTACGAGACGTTCGCCTCCCACTGGCCTCACCAGGATCCGGGCGACCCGCTGGCCGCCATGATGAACGGCCGCGCCAAGTACGTGGTCTCCTCCACGCTCACCGACCCCTCCTGGCAGAACACCACGGTGATCGCCGCCGGTGACGTGGCCGCGCTCAAGGAAGGGCCGGGCGGCGACCTGGGCATGAGCGGCAGCCCCACCCTGGTGGTGTCGCTGCTGCGGGAGGGCCTGCTGGACGAGCTGCACCTGCTGGTGCACCCGGTGGTCGTCGGCAGCGGGCAGCGGCTGTTCGAGGAGGGCGCGGGGCACATCCCGCTCGAGCTCACCAAGTCCGAGACGTTCGGCACCGGCGTGCTGGACCTGACCTACGGGAGGGCCTGACCATGGCCGCCAAGACCGTCGCCGAGAAGCTGCTCGTCAAGCCGGGCGGCACCGTGTGGATCTCCGCGGGGGAGCACCGGCCGCTCGTCGGCCCCCTGCCGGAGGGCGCGGACTACGTCGAGGACCTGGGCGAGGCTGCGGTGGGGGTGTTCTTCGCCGCCGACGCGGCCTCGGCCCGCGGCCTGCTGGACGGGCAGCGCGACCGGCTGACCGGCCCGCCGGTGCTCTGGGTCGCCTATCCGAAGGGCGGCAAGTCCGACGTCAACCGCGACACGCTCTGGCCCATCGTGGGCGAGTTCGGGCTGCGCCCGAACGGCCAGGTGGCGGTGGACGAGACGTGGTCGGCGCTGCGTTTCCGCCCGCTGAAGCAGGGCGAGCCGCCTTTCACCGGCGGCGCGTCCCGATAGACCGGGTCTCAACCGCCGGAAAGATACTCGTGCAGGCGTGCGGCGGCCGCCAGCATGGCGGTGGCGCGCTCGGTCAGCTCCTGGCGGCGGCGCGCGATGGCGGCGCGCAGGGCGTCGCTGCTGCCGGTGCGGCGCAGCCCGTCGAGGACGGGCCTGATCTGCGGGAACGGGTGGCGGGCCTGCCGCAGCATGAAGATCATCCGCGCGTCGCGTACGTCGGCCGGGCCGTAGAGTCGGTAGCCGGTGACGGGATCGCGGCGGGGCGCCAGCAGCCCCGCCGACTCCCACACGCGCAGGGCCGAGGTCCGCACCCCCAGCCGGGCGGCGACCTCGCCGATGCGCAGGCTGCCCCGGAAGGCGCCTTCCTCGTGGCCCGCCGTCTCCAGCGCCCGCCCTGCCGACTCCAGGGCCGCGCGCCGGCCGTGCAGCTCGGCGTGGCCGGCGTCGACGAGTTCGAGGGCGCGCGGCACGTCGCCGGCGTGCACGGCCCGCATGATCTGGCGGGCGGCGTCCCAGCCGTGGCCGGCGGCCAGCGCCCGGTAGGTGAGCAGCGCCTGCCGGTGGCGGGCGTCGAAGCGGCGGTAGCCGGCGGGCGTGCGCGGGGTGGGCGGCAGGACGCCGTCGTCGGCGTAGTTGCGGATCTGCTGGGTCGACAGGCCCGCGACGCGCGCCAGATCGATGGGCCGCACGGGCGCCCGCCTTCCAGGAACAGGGGTTACGTCGCACTTTAAGGTTAGCGACGCCTCCTCCAGGCCACGACCGCGAAACCTTACACTTGCAGCTTCAATGACAGACTTGATGGCATGACTACCGCCGACGATCTACGAAAGTCTGATTACCGCGCCGCCGACGGCCACGACCACATCCAGGTGCGCGGCGCCCGGGAGAACAACCTGGCCGGGATCTCCCTCGACATCCCGAAGCGGCGGCTCAGCGTGTTCACCGGGGTGTCCGGCTCCGGCAAGTCGTCGCTGGTCTTCGACACCATCGCCGCCGAGTCGCGGCGGCTGATCAACGAGACGTACACCGCGTTCATCCAGGGGTTCATGCCGCCGCTGAACCGGCCGGACGTGGACGCGCTGCACAACCTGAGCGCGGCGATCATCGTCGACCAGGAGCGGATGGGCGCCAACGCCCGCTCCACGGTCGGCACCGCGACCGACACGTACACGATGCTGCGGATCGTCTTCAGCCGGATCGGCACCCCGCACGTGGGCCCGGCCTACGCCTTCAGCTTCAACACCCCGCAGGGCATGTGCCCCGAGTGCGAGGGCCTGGGCCAGATCACCGACATCGACGTGGACGAGCTGGTGGACCGGGAGCTGTCGCTGAACGAGGGCGCGATCAAGGCGCCCGGGTTCCCGGTCGACTCCTGGTACTGGCAGGTGATGGCGAACTCGGGCTTCTACGACCCGGCGGTCAAGCTGAAGGACTTCACCCCCCAGCAGTGGCAGGACTTCCTGCACAAGCCGACCACCAAGGTGAAGGTCGGCTCCAGCAACCTCACCTACGAGGGGCTCGTGGTCCGGGTGCGCAAGCAGTACCTGGGCAAGGACCGCGAGTCGCTGAAGGGGCAGGCCCGCGCGTTCGCCGACCGGGCGGTCAAGCTGATGCGCTGCCAGGCCTGCGACGGCACCCGGATCAACGAGGCGGCCCGCTCGGCGCGGATCGGCGGGCGCAACATCGCCGAGTGCTCGGCCATGCAGATCAACGACCTGGCCGGCTTCCTGCGCGGCATCGGCGACCCCGCGGTGGGCCCGGTGCTGGACAACCTGCGGGCCACGCTCGACTCGCTGGTGGAGATCGGGCTTGGCTATCTGAGCCTGGACCGGGAGTCGGGCACGCTGTCCGGCGGCGAGGCGCAGCGGGTCAAGATGGTCCGCCACCTCAACTCCAGCCTGAGCGACGCCACCTACGTCTTCGACGAGCCGACCGCCGGGCTGCACCCGCACGACATCCAGCGGATGAACGAGCTGCTGATCAAACTGCGCGACAAGGGCAACACCGTGCTGGTGGTGGAGCACAAGCCGGAGATGATCGCCATCGCCGACTTCGTGGCAGACCTGGGGCCGGGCGCCGGCGCGCAGGGCGGCACGCTCTGCTACGCCGGCGACCTGGAAGGGCTGCGCGCCTCCGGCACCCTCACCGGCCGCTACCTGGACCACCGGGTGACGCTGCGGGAGAAGGTGCGCGAGCCGGCCGGGTGGCTGCCGATCCGCGGCGCGACCCTGCACAACCTGCAAGGTGTGGACGCCGACATCCCGCTGGGGGTGCTGACCGTGGTCACCGGGGTGGCCGGGTCGGGCAAGAGCTCGCTCATCCACGGCTACGTCGCCGGCCGCGAGGGCGTGGTGGTGGCCGACCAGTCGCCGATCCGCGGGTCGCGGCGGAGCAATCCGGCCACGTACACGGGGCTGCTCGACCCGATCCGGGCGGCGTTCGCCAAGGCCAACGGGGTCAAGCCGGCGCTGTTCTCGGCCAATTCCGAGGGCGCATGCCAGGCGTGCAAGGGCATCGGCCTGATCTACACCGACCTGGCGATGATGGCCGGGGTGGCGACGGTGTGCGAGGAGTGCGAGGGCAGGCGGTTCACGCCGCAGGTGCTGGCCTACCGGTTGCGCGGCAAGAACATCAGCGAGGTGCTGGAGATGCCGGTGGCCGAGGCGGCCGGGTTCTTCACCAGCGGCCCGGCCAAGGTCATCCTGGACCGGCTGGAGGCGGTCGGGCTGGGTTATCTGGGCCTGGGCCAGCCGCTGACGACGCTGTCGGGCGGTGAGCGGCAGCGCCTGAAGCTGGCGGTGCACATGGCCAGGAACGGCTCCACCTACGTGCTGGACGAGCCGACGACGGGCCTGCACCTGGCGGACGTCGACCATCTGCTGGGCCTGCTGGACCGGCTGGTGGACGACGGCAACACGGTGATCGTGATCGAGCACCACCAGGCGGTGATGGCGCACGCCGACTGGATCGTCGACCTGGGGCCGGGCGCCGGTCACGACGGCGGCCGGGTGGTCTTCGCGGGCACGCCCGCCGACCTGGTGGACTCGGGCGACACGCTGACGGCCCGCCACCTGCGCGCCTACGTGGGCCGGTAGCGCGTCACGTTCTCCCTCCGCGGCGTGTCATGGTGGTGACCGCATCAGGTGCCACATGTGACAGCAAAGGACTCGAGAATGCCTCGTACGCCGGCGGAACGGTTGAAGGACACCCTGTCCCGGCTGGAGAAGGACGTGGACGCGTGGGTGGCCACGGCGGGGGAGGGGCCGTGCATGGTGCCGCTGTCGTTCCTGTGGGACGGTGAGACGCTGCTGATCTCCACGGCGGCGAGGACTCCGACGGCGCGCAACCTGGTGGCCGACGGCCGGGTGCGCGTCGGCGTGGGGCTGACGCGTGACGTGGTGCTCATCGAGGGGACGGCCGCGGCGGTCCGGCCGCAGGAGCTGCCGGAGGCGACGGGTGACGCGTTCGCCGCCAAGACCGGCTTCGACCCGCGCGCGCTCTCGTCCCCGTACCTGTATTTCCGTATCCGCCCGGTCTGGGTGCAGGCGTGGCGGGAGGAGGACGAGCTGGCGGGCCGCGACCTCATGCGCGACGGCGAGTGGCTGGACGCCTAGCCGGTGTCACCGCGCGCGGAGCCGCGCCAGGTGGTAGTCGAGCAACGCGGTGACCTCTTCGGGGGTGTAGCGGCCGACCAGGGTGGCGTTCCGTGCAGGACTCTCGCCTCCTTGGCGGCGTCCAGCGTGAACGACCAGCCGTTCCGGGCCGCCGGGTGACGGCGCCGGGCGTGGCTCCGGCCGCGATCCCGTGGCGCCGCCTGACGCCCGCACGGCTGGCCGCCGCGCTCACCACCGCGGTCACCGACCGGGCCCATCGGCCCAGGCCCTGGCGGTCCGGGTCTCGGCGGAGGACGGCGCGGCGCCCGTCGTCGAGGGGGTGAACCGGCGCGGATGTTCGAGCCGGTGAGCGCGGGGCAGGACCTCTGAGGTGACCTGTCACGTGTACGCGGCCGCGCAGGTGTTCGTGCCGGCGCCGCCGGAGCGGGTGTTCGCGCTCGTGACGGACTGGCCGCGGCACCGGGAGTGGATGGTGCTGACGTCGGCGTGGGAGGCCGGCGACCGGGTGGAGGCGTTCACCGGAGTCGGCCGGCTGGGCTTCCTGGACGTGATGACGATCACCCGGTGGGAGCCGCCCCACGTGGTGGAGATGCGGCATGTGGGGCGGCTGGTGCGCGGCGACGGGGTGATCCGGGTGCGGGCGTGCGCGGGCGGCAGCCGGGTGATCTGGGCCGAGCGGCTGCGGCCGCCGCTGGGGCCGGTGGGGTGGCTGCTGTGGCCGGTGGCCCGGCCGGTGGTGAACGCGCTGGCCCGGTTGTCGCTGCGCCGGCTGGCCCGGCTGCTCACCTGACCACCCCGGCCCTGACGGCTCACCACCGGCCGGTGTTCAGGTGGCGGGCTCGCCGAACCAGCGGGACAGGTGGTCGTCCAGGTCCTGCTGGTCGTCGCCGATCCAGGCGACGTGGCCGTCGGGGCGTAGCAGGACGCACGGGACGTCCACGCCCGCGGAGGCGTCCGCGAGGTGATCGACCCGGTCCGCCCAGCCGCCGGCCATCAGGCGTCCGGTGCGGTCCAGCAGCAGGCCGCGGCCGTGATGCAGCAGAGCGTAGAGGCGGCCGTTCTTCACCTCGACGTCGGGCAGGCGGCGGCCGAGCAGGCCGGGCCCTTCGCCGAAGTCGTAGCGGACGCCGATCGCGGTGATCTTCTCGGTCAGATGGCGGTTCACCTCGTCGAAGTCCATCAGTTCGGTGAGCAGCCTGCGCACGGCCCGCGGGCCCGGTTCGGGGGACAGCAGTTCCATCTGGGCGCGGGTGTTGTCCAGCACGTCCGCGGCGACCGGGTGACGTTCGGCCTGGTAGGTGTCCAGCAGTGTCGCCGGGGCCCAGCCGCGGATCTGCGCGGCCAGTTTCCAGCCGAGGTTGAACGCGTCCTGGACGCCCAGGTTGAGGCCCTGCCCGCCGATGGGCGGATGGATGTGCGCGGCGTCGCCGGCCAGGAGCACCCGCCCGACGCGGTAGCGTTCGGCCAGCCGGGTGGCGTCCCCGAAGCGGGACATCCAGCGCGGGGAGTGCACGCCGAAGTCGGTTCCGGCGATGGCGCGCAACTGCTGCCGGAAATCCTCCAGGGTGGGAGGTTCCGCGCGGTCGCCGGCTCCCGCGGCGGGCACCACGACGCTGTAGACGGTTTCGCCGAAGGGCCGGAGCCAGAACGGCCGATGGGTCTGGCCGACTTCGGCCACCTTGGCGGCGATCTCCTCCCGCGGCACGCCCACTTCCATCTCGCCCATCAGCGTCTCGGTCCGCGAGGGCTCGCCGGGGAAGCCGACGCCGAGCAGTTTGCGCACCGTGCTGCGCGCGCCGTCACAGCCGACGAGGTAGCGCGAACGCAGCCGTTCCCCGCCGGCCAGCTCGACGGTCACGCCCTCGTCGTCCTGCTCGAATCCGGCCAGCGCGCGACCGCGCCGGACCTGCGCGCCCCGTTCGGCCGCGTGCTCCTCGAGCAGACGCTCGATGACCGGCTGCGGGATGCCCAGCAGATAGGCGTAGGCGGAATCCAGGCCCTGGGGCGGGGGTTTGGGGATGGCGGCGAAGAAGCCGCCGGCCGGACGCTGCCGCCCGTGCGGGAGGACGCGGTCCAGCAGTCCGCGCATCGCCATCAGTTCGAGACTGCGCATGTGCAGACCGACGACGCGGACGAACGACGCGGGCTCGGTCCTCTTGTCCAGGACGAGTACCCGTACGTCGTGCAGCCGCAGCTCGGCGGCCAGCATCGCGCCGGTCGGCCCGCACCCGGCGATGATCACATCGTGGGTGAGGGGCGCGCGCCCGGCGCCGGTGACCTGCTGAGAGTGCATAGGTGTCGCCTTTCGGGAGTGCCTTGTCAGCGAGGCGCTCCCGGCGGCCCCTACCTCGGTCGCCCGGCCGTGACGGGAAGGGGGAGCACCCACATCGCTACAGCGTTCATGGGTCTCACCTCCTCGGGCGGCGTCACGGTCAGCCGCAAACTACAAGCCCGGGCACCCTCCCGTCCAACCCTTTCCCCGATGGGCCGGAACTGTCGGCCGCGGTCCCTAGAGTCACTGTCCGCGGGCCCATCCCCGCGGGAAGCGGAGAGACCATGGCCATGACGCTGCGATCGTTCAGGGACACCGTGGACACCTATCACGGCGGTTTCCAGCTCGACGACCTGTACGGCGTCGTGGAAGGCCCGTCGCTGTCCGACGGCATCCTGGACACCGCGGGCGGCTGGATGCGCGTCGAGAGCGGCGTCCGCCACGGCAGAGCGGACGTCCGCCTGGAAATCTGGGACTCCGACCCGCCGCCCGCCCCCGCCCCGTGGACGGCGGCGGGGGAGAGCGCCTACCTGAGCGCCGGCGGCATCGTGACCATGGGCGACGACGAGGGCGAGCGTTCCCTCGGCGCGCTCGTGCTGGGCCCGCCCTGCTTCCTGTACGGTGTGCGCGCTCATCGCGTGCCCCCGGCCAGGGGCAGCGACGGCGACTTCTGGGAGGACCCCCGGCAGGCACACGTGCTGTTACGGTTCTGGCCGCTGCGCGACGTCTTCGACCCGGCACCGCACGCGCGCCCCGCGGGGCTGCGCGAGGACGCGGCGGCGCTGCCCTCCGGTTACGTCCCGTCGATGGACTGGCCCGTCCTGCGCGAGCGTACGGCCCCGCCGCCCCGGGACGGATCCGGGCCGGACGTGACCGGCGACCCCTACCCGTGGCGCACCCTCGCCCGGCACCGGTGCCGCACCCGGATCCGCCACGACCTCGACCCCGCGGGCGCGCCGGTCTCCACCGTCCGCAGGCAGGATCTGGCCGCCTCCCGGCCGCCGGACCCCGGGACGTCCCACCGTGTCACCGTTGCGGGCCGGGCGATCGTCACCGTCCTGGCCGCGGACGGCGATCTGCTCACCGTCCGCGACGCGACCCGCGCCGAGTCAGCCCGCGTCGTGGCCGCGGAGCGGGCCTGGCCGGCATGAGGGGCGACGACCGGAGGGTCAGGCGGCCCTGCTGTGGCGGTGGACGAAGCCGGTGATGAGGGCGGCGACCTCGGCGGGCCGTTCGGCGACCATGCCGTGCCCGGCGTCGATCTCGCGGACCTCGATGGTGGGCCGTTCGGCGGCCAGGGCGGCGAGGTCGCGGCGCAGCCCGGCCCGGTAGGCGTCCATGAGCGGGACCAGGGGCAGCGGGACGGGCGGGTTGCGGGTGGCGTTGACGATGAGGAACGGGCCGGTGAGGCGGCGGAAGACGGGCAGCGCGTCGGCGAACTCGGGCAGTTCGCGCAGCGCGGAGGTGACGCCGGGGCCGGGCCGCAGCAGGAAGCCGCCGTCGTGGGGGCGCAGGTTGCGCCGCACCGACTCCTCCCAGTCGTCGGGGTCGGCGTTCTGGGCGGCGGCGAAGGCGCGCTGCCCGTCGAGGAAGGCCTCGGCCTGCTCGGCGGTCATCGGCGAGGCCGCCGCCTCGGCCTGCCGGCTGAACATCTCGTGCAGCGTGGCCAGGCCGGCCGTCACCTGCCCGGCGTCCAGGCCGGCGTAGTTGGCGGGGTGGGTCTCGGCGGCGCGGTGGCCGTCGAGGCTGACGGCGGCGGGGCAGGCGGGGTGGCGGGCGGCCCACAGGCCGGCGAGCATGCCGCCCAGGCTGTGGCCCGCCACGGCGGGCTCGCCGAGGCCGAGCGCGGCCACGACGTGTTCCAGGTCGTCCAGGACGGCCTTCCACGTCCACGGGCCGTCGCCGGAGCGGCCGTGGCCGCGCAGGTCGACCGCCACCGCGCGCACCCCGCTCAGATGGGCGGCCACCTGCCGCCAGTTGAGCAGGTTGCCGCCGGCTCCGTGGAGCAGCAGCAGCGGCGGGCCGTCGCCGCCGTGGTCGTGGACGGCGATCGGGATGTCGCCGTCAAGGATGGTCTCCATGCGCCCCTCCGGGGTCGAGTCGTTCGCGGACCGAGCGCGTGGCGACACCCCCGTCCGGGTGCTGCTGGAGCTTCCCGCGCCGCACCAGGTCGTGGACGCCCTGGCGGGTGATGCCGAGCATCGCCCCGGCGACCGCGTACGGGACGCGGTCGGCGGAGGGATGGCCGACGCGCCGGGCGATCGCCCGGCCCAGAGGGGTGCGCCACCACTCGAGCGGCGGGTCGAAGGCGGCGTCGCCGGGGTAGAGGACCGCGATCAGCCGCGCGCCGATGTGGACGGCGCGCGGCCGGTCGGGCCCGAGCAGGTCGGCCGCCCAGGTGGCGGCGTCGTGCCGCGCCTTCGCGCGCAGCTCTTCCAGGGCCCCCGACGCGCCGTCGCCGAGCAGGATCTCCAGCGGGTCGAGCAGTCTGCTGCCGACCAGCCGGAGGATGTCCTGTTCGAGCGCGCCTTGCTCGTCGTGGGTCACGCCGCCTCCCGCCACTACTTGACGTACCATAGCAAGTACTTTACGCCCGACGTCAAGTAGTGGGGGTGTGCCAGTCCCCGACACCACCCGGCACCGGCGCCCCCGGATCGTACGGCTCACGCGTGAACACGAACGTGTTCAGATCCAGATGATCCGGCCCCACCCGCAACGTCTCGCCCGCGTAGTAACCGTCCAGCCCCAGCCACGTGCCGTCGTCCTGCGGCACGAACCGCGACGCCCGCCCGCCACCGGACACCGGCCCCAGCGCCAGCCCCCGATCGGGCAGCAGCCGCAGCGTGTACGGCGCCGGACCCCAGTGCCACAACCCGGTCAGCGCCAGCAGATCCGGGTCGGCGGCACCCGGCACCCACTCCCGCGGCATCCGCGGCTCATGCTCCTCCAGGATGTCGAGCAGATCGAACAGCAACGTCCGCCCCACCCCCGACGTGGCGTTGGCCAGGAACAGCACCCCCGTCGCGGCGGCCGGATCGGCCCACACCGTCGCCAGGAACCCCGGCATCGACCCGGTGTGCCCGGCCAACCGGCGCCCGGCATGCCGCGTCAGCTGCAGCCCGAGCCCGTAACCGCCGGTCCAGGCGTCACCGTCGTCGACCGTCGCCGGCTCCCGCATCTCCGCCAGCGTGCTCTCCGCCAGCACCCCGCCGGTGTCACCGGCCACGAACGCCGCCCACCGCGCCAGATCACCGGCCGTCGACCACAGCTGCCCCGCCGGCCCCATCGCCCCATGATCATGCTCCGGCTCGGCCAGCAGCACGTCGGCGTACGGATGGACGGCGTAACCGACGGCGTGCGGCGGCCGCGGCCGCGGCGTCGTGTCACCCATGCCGAGCGGCTCCAGCACCTCCTCCCGCACCGCCTCCAGCCACGGCACACCCCGCAACCGGGCGACCAGCTCGCCGAGCAGCCCGTAACCGAGATTGGAGTAGTGGTAGCGCCGCCCCGGCCGATGCTTGACATGCGCCGGCCCGAGCCTGCCCAGCAGCTCACCCGCCTCCACGCCCGGCGTGCGCTCCCACCAGTCGGTCGGCGGCTCGGCCGTCAGCCCGCCCGTGTGCGACAGCAGCTGCGCGACCGTGGCCTCCCCGGCCCGCACCCCCGGCAGATGCTTGCCGACCGGATCGGCCAGATCGAGCAGGCCCTCGTCACGCATCCGCATGACGACCACCGCCACCATGCTCTTGGTGATCGACCCCAGCCGGTACTGCGTGCCCGGCGTCGGCTCGCCTCCCGGCGGACCGGCCGTCCGGCCGCGACCGCCCTGCCAGGCCACCTGCCCCTCACGCACCACCGCCGCCATGATCGAGGGGATCCGCGACTCGCTCTGTTCGACGGCCAGGCGGCGCATCAGCGCGCGGGCCGTCACCTGTCCCACCTGAGTCATGAACAGCAAGCCTAGGGGGTCAGCGCGGCTCGGCGGCGTCGAAGGCGTCCAGGATCAGCGCGCTGGCGTCCAGCCCTCGCGCCGTGGCGCCCAGCCGCGGCACCTCGATGGGCCCCGGCCAGGTGTGACCGCCGCCGCCGACCGTGTACAACCGGACGTCCGCCCCCGCCGCGCACCCGTCCCAGGCACGCAGTTCGACCGACCGTACGGGAGAGCTCACCCGCGGCTCCGGGCAGCCGAGCGCCTCCGCCCACCCCTCGGCGCTCCGGCGTACCGGCGGCAGCTTCACCATCTCGGCCAGCTTGCGCAGGTCACCGGTGGCGTCCCGCAGCGGATGCCCGCCCCCGTACGGGACGGTCCGGTCGGCGGTGCCGTGGAAGGACACCAGCGTCACCGGCGGCGGCTCCGGGCACGGCCGCACCAGGCTCAGCCCGGCCACCGCCGCCACCCCGGCCAGCCGCCCCCGCATCGAGCACGCCAGCGCCGCCGCCATCCCGCCCCCGTACGACAGCCCGGCCGCGAACTGGCGCCGCCGGTCCACGCACAACTCCTGCTCCAGCCGGTCCAGCAGCGCCCCCAGGAACCCGGTGTCGTCGGGCCCGAACCCGTTCGGCAGCGTCCAGGCGAGCCTGCCCTTGGCCACCTGCGGGGTGGCCACGACGTAGCCGCGCTCGGCGCCCACCCGCGGCAGCCGGCTGTAGGCGGCCTGCTCACGCGCGTTGGAACCCAGCCCGTGCAGGTTCAGCAGCACCGGGTGCGGGCCGTCCCCCTCGGGCAGCGCCAGCAGGAACACCCGCTCCAGCCCGCCGAACTCGATCGTGTGCCGCCCCTCCGCGAGCCGCGGCCCGCCCGCGCAACCGTCCGGCGGGGGAGCGGCGGTGGGGACGGCGGTGGGGACGGCGGTGGGCGCGGCCGACGGCCGCTCCGGCGACTGGCCGGAACAGCCGGCGGCCGTCACCACCACCAGCATCGCCGTCAGCAGCGCCACGCCGACGCCCCGCCCCCCGCCCATGGCACCTCCCGCCCTCCCCAGGCAGTCCGCGGGAGATCCCGTCAGGACACCAACCTCAGCCCCACCACACCCGCGACGATCAGCATCAGGCACACCAGCCGGGCGGCCGTGACCGCCTCACCGAGGAACACCATCCCGTACACCGCGGTGCAGACCGCGCCGATCCCCACCCACACCGCGTAACCCGTGCCGACCGGGATCGTCCGCAGCGCGTACCCCAGCCCCGCCATGCTGACCGCCAGCGCCGCCACGAACAGCAGCGCGGGACGCAACCGCGACAACCCCTGCGACGAAGCCAGAGCCGCCGCCCACACCGCTTCCAGCACCCCGGACACGACCAGCACGACCCACGCCACGACACGCACCTCCGCAGGAGAACAGACCACGGTCCACGTCGTCTTGTCATGCCGGGTACGACGCGCTCGTCCGGGGCGTGACCCGCAGCGGGCAGCCACCCGCCACGCTACCAGCCACCCCCCGCCACGATCAGCCAGGTCCGGCGGAGCCGAACCCCCCGGACACCCCGCGGACCGCACCCAAGGAGCCGGCCCGCCGCCACCACCCGGAGACCCGCCCCACGCCAGTACGGGACCGGCTTACCATCAGGGCGGGCGCTCACGATCGGGCGCCCGTGCAGGTATCCGAATCAATGCCCGTTTGCACGAGGCGATCAGCGTGGCGGCGATCGGCGGCGTGGATACCGGAGCGAGGATCGCGGCCGAATTGATCGGTTCCCCACTCGCCGGCTTCCGCAAACCATGTCCGGGAGACTGCCCAGATGGTTGTGCGCGCGGTGCTGATGGACCAGCAGGCCCGACCTGCCGTGGGCAAGCTACAGATACTGCTCGCGGGGCGAGGGTAGCCACCCCACGACATATTGAGAAAGTCACGGCTTCGATAGCTTCACCAGCCTCAGGCAAGGTGCGATCATCACGGCATGACTCAGCCAGACGCCGCGCGCATCACTTTCACGGATAGCGCCGAGGACGCGCAGATCGCCCATCTTCGCCAAGAAATCGCCCGCCTGGCCGAGGAGGCTTATACACGCGCAGAAAAAGCTCGGAAACGCGCCAAGAAGTGGAATATCATCTACATCGTGCTAGGGCTGCCTGCCGCAGTGTTGGCAGGCATCTCAGGCGCAACAGGGCTTGCCTCGGCCGACGCCCGTATCCCGGCAGCTTTCCTTGCCCTGATAGCGGCAGGACTAGTAGCGGCTGCGGGATTTCTACAGGGAGAGACCCGCGTCATCACCAATAGGCGATGCCGAAGTGCATGGCAGGTCCTAGAAGGCCAAGCTCGCGTATTTGCCGCACGACACGGATACGGCAGTAGAGCGGACTTACGCGCCTCTCTTGAACGCCTATATGAAATGCGAAAAGCCATCATCGCGGGAGACTACGATACGATCATAGGAGCCCCGCTACCAGCTAGCGCTATCCGCGTATTCCATTACAACCACCCTAACGGAGTTGTGTCACCCACACCGCTCAAAACCCAGCCTCACTAACGAGAGTGAGAAGCGTGGTGGTGCTGAACGCGCAATCGCATCCGTGAGACGGCACGGGTATCCGTCGAGGAGTCCGCTCGTCCTCTGGCGACATGCGTCCCGCCGGGCGCGCCTCGGCAAGGACCCGCCCAGCGGTGAGCACGTCCTCACGGGATCTCACGCCGACCATCCACACACATGTCACACGAATGCACACTGGCGCACACAGTGGCTCCCTGGTTGCTTCCCCGCTGCTCTACTCTGGCCCCACATCCGGTCTGAGGAGAGGGTTGTTCGGTGAGCGAAGGTGCGACTAGTGTCTCCGCTACCCGTCTCGAAGCCGTGCTCGAACGCATCACCTACGCCGACGAGGACAGCGGCTACACCATCGCGCGCGTCGCCACCGGCCGCTCCGCCACCGAACTGCTCACCGTCGTCGGCCCCCTGCTCGGCGCCCAGGTGGGGGAGTCGCTCCGGCTGACCGGCCGCTGGACCTCCCACCCCCGCTACGGCCGCCAGTTCGAGGTCTGGTCCTACACCACCGTCCTGCCCGCCACCGTCCAGGGCATCCGCCGCTACCTCGGCTCCGGCCTCATCAAAGGCATCGGCCCCAAAATGGCCGAACGGATCGTCGACCACTTCGGCACCGCCACCCTCGACGTCATCGAGAAGGAACCCGCCCGCCTGGCCGAAGTGCCCGGCCTCGGCCCCAAACGCACCCGCATGATCGCCGACGCCTGGGAAGAACAGAAGATCATCAAAGAGGTGATGGTGTTCCTCCAGGGCGTCGGCGTGTCCACCTCCATCGCCGTGCGCATCTTCAAGCAGTACGGCGAACGCAGCGTCGAAGTCGTGCGCACCGAGCCGTACCGGCTGGCCGACGACGTGTGGGGGATCGGCTTCAAGACCGCCGACACCATCGCCCAGGCCGTCGGCATCCCGCACGACAGCCCCGAACGCGTCAAGGCCGGACTGCGCTACACCCTGTCCCAGGCCGCCGACGACGGCCACTGCTACCTGCCCGCCCCCAACCTGACCGCCGACGCCGTCAAGATCCTCGACGTGCCCGCCCCGCTCACCGCCACCTGCCTGGAAGAGCTCGCCGCCGCCGAAGGCGTCGTCCGCGAGCAGGTGCCCGCCGGCGACAACGACGTCCCCGCCGTCTACCTGCCGCCCTTCCACCGGGCCGAGCAGTCGCTGGCCGGCTCCCTGCTCACCCTCCTTCACCACGGCCACGACCGGCTCAAGGCGTTCGCCGACGTCGACTGGGCCAAGGCCGAGACCTGGCTGCGCGAACGCACCGGCGCCGACCTCGCCGGCGAGCAGCGCCAGGCCGTCCGCCTGGCCCTCACCCACAAGGTCGCCGTGCTGACCGGCGGCCCCGGCTGCGGCAAGAGCTTCACCGTCCGCTCCATCGTCACCCTGGCCCGCGCCAAACGCGCCAAGGTCATCCTCGCCGCCCCCACCGGCCGCGCCGCCAAACGCCTGTCCGAGCTGACCGGCCACGAGGCCACCACCGTCCACCGGCTGCTGCAGCTGCGCCCCGGCGGCGACGCCGCCTACGACCGCGACAACCCCCTGGACGCCGACCTCGTCGTCGTCGACGAAGCCTCCATGCTGGACGTGCTGCTCGCCAACCGCCTCGTCAAGGCCGTCGCCCCCGGCGCCCACCTGCTGTTCGTCGGCGACGTCGACCAGCTGCCGTCCGTCGGCGCCGGCGAGGTCCTCAAAGACCTGCTCGCCGCCGCCGACATCCCCCGCGTACGGCTCACCCAGGTGTTCCGGCAGGCCGCCGAGTCCGGCGTCGTCGTCAACGCCCACCGCGTCAACTCCGGCCTGCAGCCCCAGCTCGCCGGCCTCGACGACTTCTTCCTCTTCCCCTGCGAGGAACCCGACGACATCGCCGCCCTGACCGTCGACGTGGCCGCCCGCCGCATCCCGCGCCGCTTCGGCCTCGACCCCCGCCGCGACATCCAGGTCCTGGCCCCGATGCACCGCGGCGCGGCCGGCGCCGGCGCACTCAACGCCGCCCTGCAGGAAGCCCTCACCCCCGCCCGCGACGGCGCCCCCGAACGCCGCCACGGCGGCCGCGTCTTCCGCGTCGGCGACAAGGTCACCCAGCTGCGCAACAACTACGACAAGGGCGCCGCCGGCGTGTTCAACGGCACCGTCGGCGTCGTCGCCGACATCCGCCCCGACGACCACGCGCTCACCGTCCTGACCGACGAGGACGAACGCGTCGACTACGCCTTCGACGAACTCGACGAGCTCGCCCACGCCTACGCCGTGTCCATCCACCGCTCCCAGGGCAGCGAATACCCCGCCGTGGTCATCCCGCTGGCCACCAGCGCCTGGATGATGCTGCAGCGCAACCTCCTCTACACCGCCATCACCCGCGCCAAGAAGCTCGTCGTCATCGTCGGCTCACGCCGCGCCCTGGCCCAGGCCGTCCGCACCCGCGGCGCCGGCCGCCGCCACACCGGCCTCACCCACCGCCTCACCCGCCGCGACTGACCCCGTACGGCCCGGCCGCGAGTTTTTCCCCCACCCCGGCGGCGCGCTGACCAGCGACTCACCGCCAGAAGTGATCGAAATGTGACTGAACTCTCCGAAACCAACGCTCGTCTTACATGCAGGAGCATTAAGGTCTTTTAGTGCAGTGCATGTAAGTGGGGAGAGGTTCACTTGACCATCACAACACCCTGGAGGAAGACCGCCACAGGGGTCGCCCTGCTCGCCGCCGCGACCCTGACCGCCTCCTGCTCCGCCGCCGGCGGCACCACCCCGGCAGCCTCCGAGGCCACCACCTCCGCCACCCCCGAACCCCCCACCATCACCATCACCCCCGCCCAGGGCAGCACCAAGGTCAACCCCGGCAAACGCATCGTCGTCACCGCCGAAGGCGGCACCCTCGACGACGTCACCGTCCAAACCGGCGGCCAGCAGCTCGAAGGCACCTTCAACACCGACCGCACCAAATGGGTCTCCAAAACCGCGCTCAAGCCGGCCACCGACTACAACGTCGCCGCCACCGCCGGCGCGGCCACCGCCGCCAGCGCCTTCACCACCCGCAAACCTGACCGCGTCCTGCAGATCACCGACGTCACCCCCAACATCAAGGGCGAAACCGTCGGCATCGGCATGCCGATCATGGTCAGGTTCAACCAGCCCGTCGCCAACAAGGCCGCCGTCGAACGCGCCCTGACGGTCGAAGCCGAAAAACCCGTCGACGGCGCCTGGCGCTGGATCGACGACTCCTACGCCATCTACCGCCCCGCCAAATACTGGGCCCCCAACCAGACCGTCACCTTCAACGCCGCCCTCGACGGCGTCAAGGCCGGCAAAGACCTGTGGGGCATGAAGAACTACGACTACGCCATCGACATCGGCGACAAGGTCATCAGCAAGGTCGACGCCGCCAAGCACATGATGTACGTCTACCGCAACGGCAAACGCGTCCAGACCATGGCCATCAGCGCCGGCAAGGCCACCACCCGCGAATACACCACCACCAGCGGCGTCCACCTCACCATGGAACGCGTCAACCCCGTCCGCATGATCTCCCCAGGACGCAAGAAGGGCGACCCCGGCTACTACGACGTCATGGTCGACCATGCCGTCCGCATCTCCAACAGCGGCGAATACGTCCACGCCAAGAACAACGTCTGGGCCCAGGGCCGCCAGAACGTCAGCCACGGCTGCATCAACGCCCGCCCCGACCAGGCCAAGTGGTACTACGACAACTTCCAGCGCGGCGACATCGTCGAGATCAAGGGCACCGACCGCGAACTCGAATGGAACAACGGCTGGGGCTTCTGGCAGATGTCCTTCAAACAGTGGAAGCAAGGCAGCGCACTCAAGAACCAGACCTGAGCCCGGCCTGACACCCCCCGCACGACCCCACGCGCGGGGGAGCGGTCACACCAGCGCCAACTGCCCGAACCACGGATCACGCGGCTCCGGCTCACCCGGCCCGCACCGCATCCCGTACACCCGGCACAACTGCGCGATCTGCCCCAGAATCCGCTCCTCATAAGCGGGGGAGGGCAACCCGTCACGCCCGTACAACTCCTCATAACGCGCCACCAGCCCAGGATGCGCCTGCTCCAGCCACGCCCCGAACCACGACCGCGTCCCCGCCGGCAGCCGCAACACCACCGGCTCCACCGACCGCACCCCCGCCTGCCCGATCCGCCGCACCGTCGCCGCCAGCTGATCAGAACCATCACTCAGCAACGGCAGCACCGGCCCCATCAGCACCCGGCAATCCACCCCCGCCTCCACCAGCGACGCCACCAGCTCCAACCGCGCCTGCGCCCCCACCGCACCCGGCTCCACCGCCCGCCGGATCCGCTCGTCGACGAACGCGATCGACACCGCCACCCGCACCCCGCACTCCGCCAGCAACGCCGCATCCCGCAACACCAGCGGACTGCGCGTATAAACCGTCGCCGGCACCCCCGCCTCCGCCAGCGCCGTCACCACCCCCGGCATCAACCGGTACGTCTCCTCCGCCGGCTGATAACAGTCACCACTCACCCCCACCGCCAGCGGCTCACCACCCCACCGCGCCAGCTCCGCCCGCAACCGCGCCACCACATTCGGCTTCACCACGACCCGCGAGTCGAAATCACGCCCCGCGTCCAGCCCCAGCCGCCGATGCCCCCCACGCGCGCCACAACCCAGGCACGCGTGCGCACACCCCCGATACGGCGACACCGCCCACCGCTGCGCGATCCCCGCCGTGCGCGCCACCCGCTCGATCACCACGCGCGCCTGCAGCTCGTAGAAACCGTCACGCACCACGGCACGCCGCTCGATCAGCGGCCGCTCATCGGCCGCCTCCACCAGAGGCTGCGCGTCCCAACCCACCGACCAAGTGGAACACGCATTCGACACCCTTTTCAACCCGGCCCACCACCCCACCCGGACGCACACCCCCCATACGCTGGGACACCCGCACCGCCTCCCGGGGAGAAACACCATGGCCTGGCTCCTGCTCGCCCTCGCCATCATCTGCGAGGTCACCGCCACCACCGCACTCAAACTCAGCAACGGCTTCACCAACCCCGGCTGGACCGTCACCACCGCCCTCGGCTACATCGCCTCCTTCGCCCTCCTCGCCCAAGCACTCAAACTCCACCTCGAGATGGGCACCGCCTACGCCGTCTGGGCCGGAGCCGGCACCGCCGCCATCGCCCTCATCGGCGCCGCCTTCATGGGCGAAACCCTCACCCTGCACAAAATCGGCGGCATCCTCCTCATCATCACCGGCGTCGTCATCCTCAACCTCGCCGGCACCCACTGAAACCCCCCTAAAATGCCTTCGTGCTCAAACCCCAATACCCCATCACCACCCCGCGCCTCACCCTCCGCCCCTTCACCCCCGACGACCTCGACGCCCTCCACGCCTACGAATCCCGCCCCGACGTCACCCGCTACCTCTACTGGCACCCCCGCGACCGCGACGCCACCCGCACCTTCCTCGACAAAAAAACCACCCGCACCGCACTCCTCGACGAAGGCGACGCCATCGACCTCGCCATCACCCACGACGGCACCCTGATCGGCAACTGCCTGCTCATCTGGACCAGCAAAGCCCACCGCCAAGGCGAAATCGGCTATGTCCTGCACCCCGACCACCACGGCCACGGCTACGCCACCGAAGCCGCCCGCGAAATGCTCCGCCTCGGCTTCGACGGCCTCCACCTCCACCGCATCACCGGCCGCCTCGACGCCCGCAACACCGCCAGCGCCCGCGTCCTCGAAAAACTCGGCATGCGCCGCGAAGCCCACCTCATCGACAACGAACACGTCAAAGGCGAATGGTCCTCAGAACTCATCTACGCCATGCTCGACCACGAATGGACCCCATGATCCACCACCTCGCCCTCGCCACCGACTGGACCCACGCCCAGCACACAGGGGAGTACCGCATCTCCACCCTCGGCCGCACCCTCGACCAAGAAGGCTTCATCCACTGCAGCCGCGACCACGACCAACTCCGCACCGTCCACGCCACCTACTACAGCCACGTGACCGAACCCCTGCTCATCCTCGACATCGACCCCACCGGACTCGACATCCGCCACGAGAACGGCTACCCCCACCTGTACGGACCGCTCCCCACCACCGCCGTCACCCGCACCCGCCCCTACCACCCCTGACCCCGCACACACGAAAACGGCGAGCCCACCATCCTCAGCGGCACACCCGCCTCAGACCATGGACCCGCCGTACACAACACCCCGCCACCGGCACACCCCCGCACACCGGCAACCGGAACAATCAGCGCGGAACCCGCACCCCCGGCCCCACCACAGCCGCCTGCGGCCGCCGCACCGGAAGCTCCCCACCAGGCCCCGCGACCGGCTGAGACACCCCCTGCCCCATCGACGGCACCATGGACTGAGGCAACGCCTGAGGCGCCTGAGGCGCGCGCTGCCGCACCTGCTCCACATGCGCGGCACGCCGATCGGCACACCCACCCGGGCAGTAACCGTTCGTCAGGATCAACCGCCCACGCAGCGGCGTATACGCCTCGCGCCCGTCAGCGGGAAGAACCCCCTGACACACCGGACATAACACGGACTCGTTCCCCACGTGCTGCTCCTCTCGCGGCGCGATAGCAGAAGACCACCCTAAAGGCCACCCCTGCCCGAGGGCGAGGAATCAACGACAAGTCATGTCACCTGTCAACCACACACCGCATCCAGCCCGCACCCGCCGCCCACCGGGGGAGAGGTCCCAACCTGAACCCGCCACACCCCGCCACCAGCGACAACACCGGCACCACAAGATCACATCACACATCGATAACGCCCGACAGCCACAACGACGTCACTCACCGTCACGTAACGCATGTCACAACATATAAATCCCGCACCACCGAAACCACCCAATCTGACTAACCACCAACAGTGCACCACTCAGCACTACTTGACATAATGTCCATTATCAAGCAACCACAAGAGCGCCCGAGATACCATCCCAGCCATGCCCGCCACCGAGTTACTGATCATCGCCACAACCCTCGCCATCCTCGCCGCCGGCGCCACCATCCTCATCAGAAACAGAAACACCCGCGGCCGCATCACACCAGCGCCGTCACGCGTCCAGCTCACACGAGACCAGCTCGACACCCAGCTCCACACCCTCATCCAGCAGAACAAGATGATCCACGCCATCAAACTCCTGCGCGAACAGACCGGCATGGGCCTGCGAGAAGCCAAGGACGCCGTCGACGGCCTCGCCGCGGGCCGCCCCATCAGCCACCCCGCCTACACCGCCCTCGCCGGTACACCCGCCCAGCCCGACCTCGCCACCCGGGCCCGCCACCTCAAAGAAGCCGGCCACACCGAACAGGCCATCCTCCTCGTACGCGCAGAAACCGGCATGAACGAGGAAGACGCCGCCACCTTCGTCGGCACGCTCTGACTCCCGCGAGGCGATCTCTTTACGTACGATCGACTCATGGCCGTATCCACCGGGGGTCTGATCGCGCTGACCTTCGTCGTCACCGTCGCGATCATCTACCTGATCATCCTGGCCGTCCGCCTGACCAAGGCGCCCCGCAACCGTCCCTCCCCCCGGCAGGACGTCATCGACCAGGCCCGCGAGCTGAAGGCGATGGGTCAGATCCAGGAGGCGGTCTTCCTCGTACGCGGTGAGACCGGCATGAGTCACCGGGCCGCCACTCGCCTCGTCAACCGCCTCTAACCCGGACAAACCACCCGATACCAAACAGAAGCTGAATTCTGTTCGGTATCGGATCGGAACCGGTCAACGCGGAAAAACCGTCGCGGCTACGCGCGCTCCACCCTGCGCAGCCCATGCCCGGGCTTCCACCACTCGACGACGAGCACCGTCGCCTGGTCGTCGAGATGCGTGTGCACGACCTCGGCGATGTCGGCACGGAAACGATCACCGTCCGCTCCTCCCCCGCCGGCGAGCGCCCGCCCGGCGATCTTCGCCTCGCCGGGCCACTGCGCCTCGGAGCCCTCGACCGGGTCGACGGTGGCGCTGTGCAGGGCGAAGCGCGGGTCGCGGCGCAGGTCGGCGCCCTTGCGGGCGTTCGGCATGGAGCCGAAGACGAGTTCGCCGTCCTCGAAGGCGGCCTCGATGCCGGAGATGCGGGGTGATCCATCGGTGCGCAGGGTGGCGATGGTCTTGTGTCTGTGGGCGTCGAACAGCGCTCGTACGCGCCGGGCGAATGCGGGCTCTGCTTGTTCGACCTCGTGCCACGCCGTCATGGGCCCATGGTGGCACGGTCGTGTGGGGGTTGCTCCACTCCCCCGGATGTGGCGGGTTTTGCTGGGATCTGTCATCGACGTTTGCGTGGACGTGTCAGCATGCTTGCCTGTACGGGCCGGGTGGGGCTGTGCGCGTCCCTTCCGGCGGCACGTCCCACCGGTGAGGATGATCTTCCTGTGCGTATCCTGCTTGTCTGTTTCTCCTTCGACGGTCTGGTGCAGCGTGTCTGGCTGGCGTTGCGCCGGGCCGGGCACGAGGTCAGCGTGGAGCTGGCGCTGTCGGAGCGGTTGGTGATGGAGGCGGTCCGGCTGGCGAAGCCGGATCTGGTGATCTGCCCGTCGGCGGCGGGGCGGGCGCCGGCGCCGTTGTGGGAGGGGGCGCGGACGGTGGTGATCCGTCCGGGGCCGCCGGGTGATCGGGGTCCTTTCCCGCTGGAGCGGGCGATCGCGGGCGGGGTGGGTGAGTGGGGTGTGACGGCGTTGCAGGCCGGGCGGGAGATGGAGGGGGCGCCGGTGTGGGGGCATCGGATGTTCGCGATGCCTGCTGAGCCGCCGCGCAGGTCGGCGTTGTATCGGGGGCCGGTGGCGGAGGCGGCGGCGGAGCTGGTGCTGGAGGTGGCGGACAGGGCTGCCGATCCGGGGTTCGTGCCGGAGTCGCCGGTGCCGGGTGGGCCGGTGGTGCGGGTGCGGGAGCCGGGTGGGGTGCTGTCGTGGGAGGCGCCGACGGAGGAGGTGGTGCGGCGGGTGCGGGCGGCTGATGGGGAGCCGGGGTTGGTGGCGGAGTTGTGCGGGCTGGCGGTGCGGGTGTTCGACGTGTACCGGGGGCCGGTGTTGGGGGGTGCGCCGGGTGTGGTGGCGGGGCGGCGGGAGGGTGCGGTGCTGGTGCACACCGGTGACGGGACGGTGTGGGTGGGCCAGTTGCGGGCCGAGGAGCGGGGTGCGGTGACGTTGCCGGCGGCCTCGGTGCTGGGTGGGCGGTTGGACGGGGTGCGGGAGCGGCCGGGCTTCAGCGAGATCACCTATGACCGGGGTGACGGTGTGGGTGTGGTGGGGTTCGATTTCTACGAGGGGGCGATGTCGGCGGGTCAGTGCCGGCGGCTGGTGGCGGCGTTGCGGTATGCGGCGGCGCAGGATACGCGGGTGCTGGTGGTGCGGGGTGGTGAGGTGTTCTCCCGGGGTGTGCATCTGAAGGTGATCGAGGCGGCGCGGTATCCGGAGCTGGAGGCGTGGATGAACGTGACCGCGTTCGGTCTGCTGTGCCGGGAGCTGGTGGCGTGTACGGGGCAGCTGGTGGTGACGTCGGTGGGTGGTGACGCGTGGGCGGGCGGGGTGATGCTGGCGCTGGGCGGTGATCGGGTGATGGTGCGCTCAGGGGTGGTGCTGAATCCGCATTTCCGGACGTTGGGGTTGTCGGGGGGCGGGTTGTGGGCGTACGTGCTGCCGCGCCGGGTGGGGGCGCGGCAGGCGCGGCGGCTGGCCTGGCAGGCGTTGCCGGTGGGCGCGCAGGAGGCGGTGGAGCTGGGGCTGGCGGATCGGGTGGTGCCGGGGTCGCGGCCGGAGTTCGAGGGGGCGGTGCTGGAGTACGCTGACAGGCTCGCTTCCAGCCCGCGTTATGAGCGGTTGCTGGCGGCCAAGCGGGAGGCGCGGGAGGCCGATGAGCGGCGTAAGCCGTTGGAGGCTTATCGTGCGGAGGAGCTGGCGGAGCTGAGTCGTGACGTGTTCGGTGACCGTCGCGGGTTCGGGGAGGCCAGGAGGGCGTTCGTGCACGGGCGGCGGCCCGCGTGCACGCCGGCGCGTCTGGCCCTGCATAGGCGGGGGTCCGGCGCGTCGCCGGCACCTGACGCGGAGGCATCTCATATGTGAGATAGGTTGAGGTGTTGTGGGAGATGACTACCTTGTACGGATCGGTCGGCTGATCCGGGACGCGCGGCAGCACCGCGGATGGACGCAGCTCCAGCTGGCGGACGCGCTGGCGACCAGCCAGAGCGCTATCAACCGGATCGAGCGTGGCAACCAGAACATCAGCCTTGAGATGATCGCCCGGATCGGCGAGGCGCTCGACAGTGAGATCGTCTCTCTCGGTTACGCGGGGCCGATGCACCTGCGGGTCGTGGGCGGGCGGCGCCTGTCGGGCAGCATCGAGGTGAAGACGTCGAAGAACGCGTGTGTGGCGTTGCTGTGCGCGTCGTTGCTGAATTCCGGGCGGACGATCCTGCGCAAGGTGGCGCGGATCGAGGAGGTGTACCGGATCCTGGAGGTGCTGGCGTCGATCGGGGTGCGGGCGCGGTGGATCAACGAGGGCAACGATCTGGAGATCGTGCCGCCGGCCCGGCTGGAGCTGGAGTCGATGGACACCGAGGCGGCGCGGCGTACGCGGAGCGTCATCATGTTCCTGGGTCCGCTGATGCACCGCACGGACGTGTTCCGGATCCCGTACGCGGGGGGTTGTGATCTGGGCACGCGTACGGTGCAGCCGCACATGTCGGCGCTGCAGCATTTCGGGCTGCACATCACCGCGACCGGTGGGTTCTATCACGCCGAGGTGGAGCGGGGGGTGTCGCCGAAGCGGGCGATCGTGCTGACGGAGCGCGGTGACACGGTGACGGAGAACGCGCTGCTGGCCGCGGCCCGTCATGACGGGGTGACGGTGATCCGTAACGCCTCCTCCAACTACATGGTGCAGGATCTGTGCTTCTTCCTGGAGGAGCTGGGGGTCCGGGTCGAGGGGGTGGGCACGACGACGCTGACGGTGCACGGGGTGCCGGACATCGAGCGGGATGTGGACTATTCGCCGTCGGAGGATCCGGTGGAGGCGATGAGCCTGCTGGCCGCCGCGGTGGTGACGTCGTCGGAGCTGACGATCTGCCGGGTGCCGGTGGAGTTCCTGGAGATCGAGCTGGCGGTGCTGGAGGAGATGGGGCTCGACCATGACCGGGGTGAGGAGTACGCGGCGGCCAACGGCCGTACCCGGCTGGTGGATCTGACGGTGCGGCCGTCGAAGCTCGTCTCCCCCATCGACAAGATCCATCCGATGCCGTTCCCGGGTCTGAACATCGACAACGTGCCGTTCTTCGCGGCGATCGCGGCGGCGGCGGAGGGGTCGACGCTGATCCACGACTGGGTGTATGACAACCGGGCGATCTACTTGACGGAGCTGACCCGGCTGGGCGCTTCGGTGAAGCTGCTGGATCCGCATCGGGTGCTGGTGGAGGGGCCGACGCGGTGGCGGTCGGCGGAGATGATGTGCCCGCCGGCGTTGCGGCCCGCGGTGGTGGTGCTGCTGGCGATGATGGCGGCGGAGGGCACGTCGGTGCTGCGCAACGTGTACGTGATCAACCGTGGTTACGAGGATCTGGCGGAGCGGCTGAACGCGCTGGGGGCGCGGATCGAGACCTTCCGCGACATCTGAAAGTGTCGGTGGCGGCCGCTACCGTGTCCTTCTGCTGGATCTTGACGGGAGAAGGGGTGCACGGGTGCGGCCTGCGGAGCTCGACCGGGTGTCGGTGGCGGAGGCGGCGGACCGCTACGTGGAGCTGGTGCGGGCGAGGGTGCTGACGGGGGCGTTGTCGGCGGCGACGGCGGAGGTGTACGCGCGTGACATCGCGACGTTGGTGGAGCTGGCGGGCGCGGGCCGGGTGCTCGACGATCTGACGGGTGAGGATGTCGACGCGGTGCTGCTGGCGTTCGCCCGCAAGCCCGACGGCCGCCGGCCCGCCGGTGGGGAGGCTGGTGGGCGGGGCCGGCAGTCGGCGTCGTCGCAGGCGCGGTTCCGGCGGTCGATCTCGGCGTTGTTCAAGCATGCGGCGCTGGTGGGCTGGGTGCAGGTCAATCCGATGACGGTGGCGACGATCACGGCCAGGGAGCGGGGCGGGCTGCGGCCGGAGCGGCGGGCGCTGACGCGTGAGCAGGCGCAGGGTCTGGTGGGGGCGGCGCGGCGGCTGGGTGAGGAGCCGTCGGGGCCGGGCCGTCGTGATCAGCGGACGGAGTTGCGTGACGCGTTGATCGTGCTGTTGCTGGCCACGCTGGGGCCGCGGGTGTCGGAGCTGGTGCGGGCCAATGTGGAGGATTTCTTCACCAATGACGGTGTGCGTTATTGGCGGATCTTCGGCAAGGGCGGGCGGACGCGTGACGTGCCGTTGCCGTCGGATGTGGCGCGGGTGCTGGAGGCCTATCTGGAGCGGGGCCGTTCGGAGTCGGCGGACAAGGCGTTGCTGTTGTCGTGGCGTGGGCGGCGGCTGGCGCGGGGTGACGTGCAGGCGGTGATCGATCGGGTGCAGCGGCGGGTGGATCCGGATCGGCGGCGTACGGTCACGCCTCATGGGTTGCGTCATACGACGGCGACGCATCTGCTGGCGGACGCGGTCGACATGGACGCGGTGCGTCGGGTGCTGGGGCATGGTGATCTGTCGACGCTGGGGCGTTATCGTGACGAGTTGCCGGGTGAGCTGGAGGTGGCGATGCGGGCTCATCCGCTGTTGAAGGAGCCGCGTGCCGGTCGCGTCCGGGACGGGGTGGGGCCGGGCGGGGACGTTCACGACGGGCAGGGTTGACGGGTCCCCCTCGGACATGGGCTGCCGGAGCTGTGGGATCGGACCTTTTGCGGATCGCTGGCGTCCCGGTCTTGCGGCGCAGGTCCGGAAGGCGATGGCGGGTGTGCGGCGGCTGTGGTCCGCGCGGGGTTCGTTGACCGGTTCGGCGCCAGCGTGTTTCGCTCTCGGCCAGCGACACCGGCGCCGTGCGGGCGCCTGCTTTCCCGGGTCCTGCTGACAAGGAGACCAAGGTCATGCCTGACAGTTGGCCGTCGGCCGGCGCTGCGCTCGTGAACGTCCGGGCCGTGAGGCGGGTGCTCGTGGCCGCCGCTGCCGTGGCGCTGTCCGCCGTCGGGTTGACGGCTTCGCCGGCGGGGGCGGCGACGCCGGTGGCCGATGGCGTCTACACGCTGGTGTCGGCCTCCAGCGGTAAGTGCGTCAACGTCAGTGGCGCCGGGGCGCCCTGCTGACCCAGATCGCCTGTGATGCGTCCGCGGGCGCGCAGCGGTTCCGGGTCGTCGCCCAGAACGGCGCGTACGGTTTGGTCAACGTCGGCAGCGGCCGCTGCGTCGACGTGCCCGGCTACTCCACCGGGCCGGCGTCCAGTTGTGGCAGTGGACGTGCGGTGTGAGCGGCAACCAGACGTGGACCCTGACGCCGTCGGCGGTCGCCGACCGGTTCCTCGTCCGCAGCTCCCACAGCGGGCTGTGCGTCAGCAACAAGGACGGCTCCACTGCGGGCAACAACCCCGTCGTCCAGGAGGCCTGCTCCGACATCGCCCGGATGCAGTGGCGCTTCAACCCGGTCTCGACCGGCGGCAGGACGTGGCCGGGCACCGCGGACGGTTTCGCCGCCACCAGCGGCGGCGGCCTGTCCACCACCACGGGCGGCGCCGCGGGCCAGACGGTCACCGTGACGACCTACGCGGACCTGGTCCGCTACGCCACGGCGAGTCAGCCGTACGTGATCCGGGTCAACGGCACCCTGGCCGCCACCTGTACAACAACTATCTGCAGAACATCACCGGCTACGGCAACTACGCGCGCGGCGCCACCAGGATGGTGCTGGAGAACAGCTACTTCCAGAACGTGAAGGATCCGTACTACCGCGATGCCGCGGCTCAGCTGCGGCAGTCGGGCAGCGTCTGCTCCGGCTGCACGGGCCGGCAGGAGACCGGGGGTTCGGCGTTCACGCCCGGCTCGTTCTACTCCTACAGCCTGGACGCGGCCTCCCAGGTGCCGTCTCTGGTCCAGGCGTACGCGGGCCCGCAGGCGAACATCGGCGCGTGACGGGGTGCCGGTAAGAAACGTGTCATGAGCCCCACTGGACTACCTCCGGCCCGGCGACATCTTCGTCGTTCGCCTGTCACGCGCCGCACGATCCCTGCGGCATCTGCTCGACTTGGCCGCGCAACTCCGTGAGCGCGACGTCGACCTGCCGGTTGCGGTGACCGTACTCCATAGGTGATCCGGGAACCGTGAACCTTCTTGGCTTCTCGCCCGACTGTGCAAGATGACGGGAGGGCGAGATGACCGATGAGCTGCTGGTGGTGCGCGCTCAGCTGGGAGAGCGTGCGGTTGGCCGAACTGCTGGCTCGGTGGCGGAGACCGGTGTGGATCTATGTGCGCCGCATGCTGGATGCTGACCGGGCCGACGACGTTACGCAGGAGATCTGGCTGGCCGTCGTCCGCGGCCTGCCCCGGCTCAGGGCACCCGGCCGGTTCGCGCCGTGGCTGTTCACGATCGCCCGGCGGTCGGTCACCGACCGGCTGCGCGGCGAGTACGCCCAGGAGGAGAAAACGTCCGGATTCGGCGACATGGTCGTCGAAGACCCGGCTGAGGCCATGGTGGATCGTGCCGCGCTCGTGAGCGTGCTGTCAGCTCTGCCGGTGCTGGAGCGGGAGATCCTCGTCCTGTTCTACCTGGAGGACCTGCCGGTGGAGGAGTGCGCCGACATCTGCCAGATCCCGGCCGGAACAGTCAAGTCCCGGCTCAACCGCGCCCGTCGTCTGCTGCGTGAACACCTGGAGGAGAAGGGATACGGGCCATGACGGACGAACCACGCCTGTCGGCGCAGGACATGATCGAGCACCTGGCTCCGGTGCTGTCGCTGAGAGTCCGGATCCGGGCGGTGACGACACTGCTGGCCGGTGCAGCCGGCGCGGTGTTCGTGGGCACGTTGTGGTGGTCGGAGCCAGGGCCGCTGCCCGGGCGCACGCATGTGGCGTTCGCGTTGTTCACCGTGCTCTGCCTGGCCTGGGCAGCCTACGGTGGGTGGCTGCTGACGCGCCGGGTTCCGCTGTTCGCCACCGATCGGGTGATCGCCGCCTGGATCGGCCTGGCCGCCTCGCTGGCCACCACGGCACTCGTGACCGTCGTAGCCGTGCAGCGTGGCACCGGGGCGGGGCTCGCCCTGGCGGTCGGGGGCCTGTTCGCCGCAGTGGCCCTGGCACTGGCGCTGCGCGCCCATGCCCGGCGCGCAGCGCTGCTGCGCCGCATGCACGAGCTGACCGGCGGGGAAGAGCGGTGAACGCGCTGCGGACCAGCGGCCTGGGCAGGCGTTACCGGCAGCGGTGGGCGCTGCGCGAGGCCACCATCGCGGTGCCCGCCGGGGTCAGGGCCGCGTTGGTCGGGGCCGAACGGGGCAGGCAAGTCCACGCTGCTGAATCTGGTTTCCGGCCTGCTGACGCCCACCGCGGGACGGGTGGAGGTCTTCGGCCGTCCGCTGGGGACGGCCGCGGTCGCGTTCGTCGCCCAGGACACGCCACTGTATCGCCGGTGGAGCGTCGCCGACCTGCTGCGCTTCGGCTCCGCGGCCAACCCCCGCTGGGATCGTGCGGCTGCGCAGTATTCATCCGCCGGCGGCTCGGCACGACGGTCTTGGTCGTAGTGGCCGTGCTCGTCGCCGCGATACTCCTCGCTGGTGTGATCGCGCTGCTGGGCTGAAGCGCCTGCGTGGTGAGCCGGCCTCAGTTACGGTCTGAAGAACCCGCGGCGATGACCAGGCAAGTCACAGCAAGATCAACGCCGTTCGGGGCTCATGACACGTTTCTTGCCGACACCCGTGACGGGTTCGGGGGCCGCACTCCCCCGCTGCTTGCCGGAGCAGGTCAGGTGGGGACGGCGGGGGTGGTGTGGAGGGCGAGGTCGTCGAGGGAGATGCCGAGGACGTCGGTCAGGGCGGCGATGGTGAAGAAGGCGGGGGTGGCGATGCGGCCGGTCTCGATCTTGCGGAGGGTTTCGGCGGACATGCCGGCGGCGGTGGCGACCTCGGTGATGCTGCGCTCGCCTCTGGCCTGGCGCAGGAGGGTGCCGAGGCGCTCGCCGCGCAGGCGTTCTTCGGGAGTGAGCGGGGGACGGACCATGCCCGCAAGTCTATAACCCAATAGAAATACCGGTATAGTTATCGCCATGGTTGAGATCAAGACCACCGGCGAGCTCCAGGCCATGCGTGAAGCCGGCCGCGTCGTCGCCCGCACCCTCCAGGCCGTCGCCCGCCACGCCGCCCCCGGCACCCCCATAGCCGAGCTCGACGACCTGGCCGCCACCACCATCCGCGAAGCCGCCGCCACCTCCGCCTTCCTCGGCTACCAGCCGCACTTCGCCCCCACCCCTTATCCCGCCGTCATCTGCGTCTCCGTCAACGACGCCATCGTCCACGGCATCCCCGGCCGCGACCGCCTGCGCGACGGCGACCTGGTCAGCGTCGACTGCGGCGCCTACCTCGACGGCTGGGCCGGCGACGCCGCCATCAGCTTCACCGTCGGCACCGCGCATCCCGCCGACCGCGCCCTCATCGACACCACCCGCCAGGCCCTCGCCGCCGGCATCGCCGCCGCCGTGCCCGGCAACCGCATCGGCGACATCGGCCACGCCATCCAGACCGTCGCCGCCCGCGGCCGCTACGCCGGCCCCGCCGACTTCGGCGGCCACGGCATCGGCCGCCACATGCACGAGGACCCCCACGTCAGCAACCGAGGCCGCCCAGGCCGCGGCATGACCCTGCGCCCCGGCATGACCCTCGCCATCGAACCCATGCTCGCCCCCGGCAGCGGCCACTACCGCGTCGCCGCCGACGGCTGGACCCTGCGCACCACCGACGGCAGCCGCGCCGCCCACGCCGAGCACACCATCGCCATCACCGACGACGGCCCCGTCATCCTCACCGAACCCTGACCACCCAGGCCGGCACGTCCCCCGCCGTCCTTCTGGTGGCGAGCCGAACGCCGCGGCCCCACCCTGATCACCCCAGGGTCCTACGCCGAACTCTTGGAGGCGAGCCGCAGCCCGCGCACCGCCTCCAGGCCACCCGGCTGCGGGCCGCGCTGCCACGGCACGCCCTCCGCCGTAGGGGACGGCAGCCCGTCGTGGGAAACATCTCCCCCTGCGTCACCTCCGCCAGCCGCAGCCCCGCCACCGCTCCCCCACTGTCGTCGGCGTACGGCCGCCGGCCTCACTCCTCCGCCTCGAAGCGGACCAGCACATCCGTCACCAGCCGATCCGGCGCCGTCACCGCCGGATCCGACACGTACACCTCACGCACCTCCAGCGCCACCAGCCGCCGCTCCCCGCACCACGCCAGCACCGCACTCGCCGTCAGCGGGATCTGGTCGTACGGGCCCACATGCCGGGCAGCCGCGAACACCCCGCCCGCCAGCACCTCCGCAAGCACCCCCGCGCCCGCCTCCGTCGCCGCGCCGTCGCGCCACGCCCCGACCGGCACCTCCCGCGCCACCACCACCTCCACCACCCCGTCCAGATCCACCGGGAACACCCCCGTCAGCCGCACCTCCCCCTCCCCCGCCGAGACGGCCAGCACCCGCGCCACCGCCGCCGAGGTCGCCCGGCCGATCCCCTCCGGGCCGCCCGCCACCTCCCGTGCCACCAGCACCCGCCGCGCCGGCAGCCGCGCCACCGACACCTCCGGCGCAGGCAGGCCGCCGGCCATCACCCGCTCCAGCGACGCAAGCGTCCGCCGCCGCCGCGCCAGCTCCGCCTCCAGCCCTGCCCGGACGTCCTCCAGCGCACCCGCGTCGCCCTCCAGCACCCGCCCCACCACAGGCAGCGGCACGTCCAGCGACCGCAGCAACCCGATCGACAACGCCACCCGCGCCTGCGACGCCCGGTAATAGCGGTAGCCCGTCACCGGATCCACCCACGCCGGAACCAGCAGCCCCAGCTCGTCGTAATGCCGCAACTGCTTCACACTCAACCGGCCCAGCCGCGCGAACTGCCCGATCGGCAGCAGATCACCGTCCACGCCCCCAGCATGGGCCCTCCCGAGAGGGGGAGAGTCCAGCGGGTTGCGCCTCACCCGGCGTGAGGCTTCAGGCTGGTCCCATGAGCCTCACCGTCGGACACGTGGCCAGGCTGGCCGGCATCACCGTGCGCACCCTGCACCACTACGACGAGATCGGCCTGCTCACCCCCGGCGAGCGCACCCACGCCGGCTACCGCCGCTACACCGACGACGACCTCGTCCGCCTGCAGCAGATCCTCCTCTACCGCGAGCTCGGCTTCCCCCTCGACGAGATCGCCGTCATCCTCGACGACCCCGCCACCGACGAGCTCACCCAGCTGCGCCGCCAGCACGAACTCCTCGTCCGCAAGACCGAACGCCTGCGCGAGGTCATCACCGCCGTCGAACGCGCCATCGAAGCCCGCACCCGCGGCATCGCCCTCACCCCCCAAGAACGCCTCGAACTCTTCGGCGCCTTCACCCCCGAGGACCACGACGCCGAGGTGGAACGCCGCTGGGGCGGCAGCGCCGCCTACGAGCAGAGCCGCCGCCGCGTCGCCTCCTACACCAGGGCCGACTGGCTGGAGCTCAGAGCCGAAGCCGAGGCGATCAGCCGGGGCCTCGCCGCCGCCTGCGAGGCCGGCCTGCCCCCGGACGGCGAGCACGCCATGGACCTGGCCGAGCGGCACCGCGGCCACATCAGCCGCTGGTTCTACACGTGCACGTTCGAGATCCACCGCGGGCTCGGCGAGCTGTACGTGTCGGATCCGCGGTTCACCGCCACCTACGAGACGCTCACGCCCGGCCTGGCCGCTTTCCTGCGTTCGGCCATCGTGGCCAACGTTTGTCGGTCTGGTGTGTAGATCTCTGTACGAACCGGGCGAATTTACTTTGTAGATTAATAAGTCCGGATTTGATGCCGTTGCCGGTATATAACCATTGCGGTATGTTGGCTGGCATGCGTTTCGACGTGCTCGCCGAGCCCGCCCGGCGGCGGATCCTCGATCTGCTGCTGGAGCGGCCCCGCCCGGTCGCCGAGCTCACCGCGGAGCTCGGCCTGTCCCAGCCCGGCACCTCCAAGCACCTGCGGGTGCTGCGCGAGGCCGGGCTCGTCACCGTACGCAAGGAAGCGCAGCGCCGCTGGTACGAGCTGCGCCCCCAGCCGCTGGCCGAGATCGACGCCTGGCTCGCCCCGTACCGCAGCCTGTGGAGCGGCAGCCTCGACCGGCTGGAGCGGCACCTGGACACCATGCCCGACACGGCGCCCGACACGGCGCCCGATCCCATGCCCGACCACCGCGAGGAGGACCGGTGAACGACCACCTGATGATCCGTCCCGACGGCCGCACCGAGCTGCGCATGAGCCGCCGCCTGCCGCACCCGCCCGAGAAGGTGTGGCGGGCCGTCACCGAGCCCGGGCACCTCAAGCAGTGGTTCCCCGCCGAGCTCGTCATCGACGGCGACCACGTCCGCTACGGGTTCGGCCCCGACGGCCGCGTGCTGGAGCTGGACCCGCCCCGGGTGTTCGCCCACAGCTGGGGCGACGACGAGCTGCGCTGGGAGATCCGCCCCGACGGCGACGGCAGCCTGCTGACCCTCACCCACGTGTTCGGTGACCGGTTCGGCGCGGCCAGCTTCGCCTCCGGCTGGCACACCTGCATGGCCGCGCTCGCGGCCCTGCTCGACGGCCGCCCGCTCCCCCGCCCCGGCGACATGGGCCGGCTGCACGAGGACTACGTGGCCATCCTCGGCCTGACCTCCGGCGAGCTCTCCGGCGGCGCGGTCCGTCTCGAACGCCAGCTCACCCGTCCCGCCGACGAGGTCTGGCGCGCCCTGGAGGGCGGGCGCGCCGAGCCCGGGTCGCCGCCGCCGGCCCCGTTCACCGCCGCGGGCGTGACGGCGGGGCCGGTCTCACGCGCCGAACCGGGAAAGATCCTGGAGTACGCGACCGGCGGCGGCACCGTGCGCTGGGAGCTCGGCGAGGGCACCGGTCACGGCGCCCGCCTCACGCTCACCGGCCCCGGCGACGCCGCGACCCTGGCGGCCTGGCGCGCCCGCGTGGAGCAGCTGGCCGAGGCCCTGCTCGACGCCGGCTGAGGCGCCCATCAGTAGAAGTGCATCACCACGGCCAGGCCGACGAAGTGCATGAGCGCCACGGCGACCAGCAGGGCGACGAACACGAACTTGGCCGGGCCGTGCTCGAAGTGCTTGCCCTCCTTCAGCGGAGGCAGCTTGGCCTGGCGCTCGGCGATGCGCTCCTCCAGCGACTTGCGGTGAAACACGTGGCGTCCCCAAGATTTGCGTGTCAACTTTTTGTACAGTAATAGTTTGTACGCAAACTAATCTACCAGGGGCGACCGGAGGTGGGCACGCGTGAAGCCTGTGACAGAGGCGACTGACCTGCTCGCCCTCGACCGGCAGGTGTGCTTCGCCCTCAGCGTCGCCTCACGCGGAGTGATCGCCCTCTACCGGCCGCTGCTGCGGCCTCTCGGGCTCACCCACCCCCAGTATCTGGCCATGCTCGCCCTCTGGCAGCACGAGCCCCTGTCGGTCAAGGAGCTCGGCGAGCTGCTGCAGCTCGACGCCGGCACCCTGTCGCCGCTGCTCAAGCGGCTGCAGGCGCTCGGCTACATCCACCGCGAGCGCAGCAGCCTGGACGAGCGCGCCCTCTGCGTCACCCTCACCCCCGAAGGACGCCGGCTGCGGGCCGAGGCCGAGAAGATCCCCCCGGCCATCGTCGCCCGCCTCGGCATGGACCTCGACGAGCTGCAGGACCTGCACCAGGTCCTCACCCGCGTCATCGCGGCCGCCCGCAGCGCCCAGCCCTGACGTGAGCCGTCAGGCGGTGAGACGGTCCGGCGGCGCGGACAGGCCCAGGGCGGCGGCGGTCGCGGCACGCGCCCGGGGCGGCGACGTCAGCAGATCGGTCGAATCCGACAGCTGGTCGACGCAGCCCGCCACCGGCAGGCTCCGCACCACCGGATCCGACACCGCCCCCAGCAGCGCCGCCGCGAAGCGCTCCCCGCCGATCACCTCGAACGGCCGGTCATGGTATCCGCGCACCCCTTCGTCGAGCCGGCCCGCCAGGCCGACCCGGTTCTGCAGCGCGGCCAGCCGCCGGTAGGCCGCCGACAGCCCTTCCTGGCGCTGCCGCCACGACCGGGCGGCCAGGGCCGCGCCGAGAGCCTCCGCCAGCTCCGCCGACCCCGGCATCCGCGCCAGCGCGCTGCCCAGCCATTTGGCGTACGGGGGGTAGCGCCGCCGCAGCAGCAGCGCCAGCCGCATCACCTCCCGCACCAGCCGCGCGCCCTCCACCGCCGACCCGAGCTCGTCGCCCACCTCGCCGCACCGGCCCACGAACGCCTCCTCCTCGGCGATCCGCCGCCACTGGCAGGCCAGCACGTAGCGCCACACGTCCTGCGGATACCAGCGCAGCAGCCCGCGCACCGCCTCCAGGCCACCCGGCTGCGGGCCGCGCTGCCATGGCACGCCCTCCGCCGCCGGGGACGGCAGACCGTCGTGGAACACCTCCCCCTGCGTCACCTCCGCCAGCCGCTGCCACGGCACCGACAGCCAGTCCAGCAGCGTCACCCCACGCCGCGGATCGAACCCGAGCCGGCCGCTCAGCCACGACCCCAGCTCGGTCACCACCACGCCGGGCCGCCTCTCCCCCAGGTAGTCGAACACGGTCGGCTGGCCGCGGAACCGCTCCGGCAGCCCGGCGGCCACCCGGGCCTCCACCTCCGTCACCATCCCCGCGGGCGCGAAGACCAGCACGCGCGGCCCCCAGTCGTGGTCGGTCGAGCGGCTGGTGTCGAACGCCAGCACCTCCGACCCGGGACCGATCAGCGCGGCACTATGCGGAACACCGGCGACGAGCGGCGCCACGACCTCACCGTAGAAGGCGCGGGACAACTCGATACCGGGCATGAAATCGGACATCACGCCGTCCACTGTGCCTGACGCCGCCGCCTGCCACATCCGAATTATCCGCGCCCCCGGCAGGGCCGGGCCCCGGCCGGAAACCCGCTCCCGGCCGGGGCCCGCGCGCCGTCAGAAGGGGTAGCGGGGCGGCTCGCCCCGCATCGTGATCCAGCGGGTCTCGGTGAAGGCCTCGATGTTGGCCGCGGCCCCGCCGAACCGGGCGCCGGTGCCGGAGGCGCGCACCCCGCCGAAGGGCGCGTTCGCCTCGTCGTTCACGGTCTGGTCGTTGATGTGCACGATCCCGGTCGGGATCCGCTCGGCGACGGCCAGGCCGCGCATCACGTCGCGGGTGACGATGCCGAGCGACAGCCCGTACTCGCCGGCGGCGGCCAGTTCGGCGGCCTCCTGCGCCGAGGAGACGCGGGTCACCGGCGCGACCGGGCCGAAGACCTCCTCGGCGAAGGCCGGCGCGGTCAGCGGCACCCCGGCCAGCACGGTCGGCCGGTAGAACAGCCGCTCGTAGGTGCCGCCGGAGGCCAGCTGCGCGCCCTGCTCCACGCTGGCGGTGACCAGGCCGTGGATCTTGTCGCGCTGCCCGGCGTCGATCACCGGGCCGAGCGCGACGTCGCCGGCGGCCGGGTCGCCGACCGGCAGGGCGCCCGCCTTGGCGGCCAGGCCCTCCACGAACGCGTCGTAGAGCCGGTCGGCGACCAGGTGGCGGCCGGTGGTCATGCAGATCTGCCCCTGGTGGAAGAACGACCCCCAGGCGGCCAGGTTCACGGCCTCGTCCACGTCGGCGTCGTCCAGCACGAGCAGCGCCGAGTTGCCGCCGAGTTCCAGGTGGGCGCGCTTGAGGTGCCTGCCCGCCAGCTCGCCGATGCGCCGGCCCACCGGGGTGGAGCCGGTGAAGGAGATCACCCGCACGTGCGGGTCGGCGATCAGCGCCTCGCCCACGTCCGCGCCGCCGGGCAGCATCTGCAGCACGCCCGGCGGCAGCCCGGCCTCCTCCAGCACGCGCGCCATCAGGGTGCCGCCGGTGACGGCGGTGCGCGGGTCGGGCTTGAGGATGACCGCGTTGCCCAGCGCCAGCGCCGGCGCCACGGAGCGGATGCCGAGGATGATCGGCACGTTGAACGGCGAGATCACCGCCACCACCCCGGCCGGCATGCGGCGCGCCATCGACAGGCGCGGCTGCTCCGACGGCAGCACCTCGCCGATCGCGCGGCCGGGCAGCGTGGCCGCCTCGTAGCATTCCTCGGCCGCCACGTGCAGCGCGAACCCGGCCATGCCGGGCACCGCGCCGACCTCGCGGACGTTCCAGCCGCTGATCTCCTCGGCGTGCCGCTGCCACAGGTCGCCCGCCCGGCGCAGGACGGCGGCGCGGGCGGTGTGCGGCAGCGCGGCCCACTCCCGCTGCGCGGCCGCGGCGCTCGCGGCGGCCTCGGCCACGTCGGCGGGGGTCGCCAGCCCCATCCGGCCGAGTTCGGCGCCGGTGGCCGGTTCGACGACGGCGTAGTCGCCGCCGTGCCCGGCCGTCCACACGCCGTTCTTGAAGATCTTGCCCTGCCAGTCGATGGTGTCGAGCAGTGCCACGGCCGATTCGCCTTTCTCCATGTCGTCTCTTCCGATCGTCGTCAGTGGTTCATGCGCAGGACGGGTTTGAGCACCTCCCCGCGCCGGCTGTCGTCCAGTGCCCGGTCGATGTCGGCCAGGTCGTAGAAGCGGATCAGGCGGTCGAAGGGGAAGCGGCCCTGCCGGTGGAGTTCGGCCAGGGCGCCGATGAGGGCGCGGCTGCGGCCGCCGCCGCCCAGGACGCCGACGACGCGCTTGCCCCACAGGGTGCTCAGATGGTCGAGCCCGAACTCGGCCCCGGCCGGGGCGCCGCCGACGAGCACGCAGGTGCCGAGCATGCCGACGCTGTCGGCGGCCTGCCGCACCACGGGGATCACGCCGGTGCATTCGAGGGCGTAGTCGGCCGGGCCGCCGCAGATCCGGTGGACCTCCGCCACCGGGTCGGCGCCCGCCCGTCCGGCGTCGACGGTGTGGGTGGCGCCCAGTTCGGTGGCCAGCGCCAGCCTGGACGGGTGCCGGTCCACGGCCACGATGGTGGTGGCGGGTGACAGGCGGGCGGCCATGACGGCCGCCAGCCCGACGGCGCCGGCCCCGTACACGACCAGGCTCGACCCCGGCCGCGGTTGGAGGGTGTGGAACACCGCGCCGGCGCCGGTGGAGATGCCGCAGGCCAGCGGCCCCAGCAGGTCCAGCGGCGCCTGGCGCGGCACCACGACCAGCGCGTCCGCCCAGGTCAGCGCGTAGGTGGAGAAGGACGACTGGCCGAAGAAGTGGCTGTGCACGGGCGAGCCGCCGTCGCGGCGCAGCGCGCTTCGCCCGGCGAGGGGGCCGAGCAGCCGCCCGCCGCCGCACAGCGCCTCGCCGAGGCGGGCGCAGTAGCGGGGCTCGCCGTCCAGGCAGTTGCGGCAGGCGCCGCAGGACGGCCAGCCGATGACGACGTGGTCGCCGGGCCGCACGCCGCTCACGCCCGCACCGGTGGCGGCGACCACGCCGGCGCCCTCGTGGCCGAGCACGCACGGGAACGGCATCGGCAGGTCGCCGTGGCGGGTGATCTCGTCGGTGTGGCAGACGCCGGACGCCGTCACCTTCACCAGCGCCTCGCCGGGGCCGGGTTCGTCGAGTTCCAGCTCCTCGAGACGGAAGGGGCCGCCGAGCCGGTCGACGACGGCCGCGGTCACTCTCATGCCGGGTTCCTCCAGCGGGTGGGGGCGGGACGGGGCAGCGACGGGGTCAGGGCCTCGACGAGGCGGGCCGCGCCCAGGACGGTGTCGTCGCTCATGGCGGCCCCGGCGAGCTGGAGGCCCACGGGCAGCCCGCACTCCTGGTCCAGGGCCATCGGTACCGACACGGCGGGCAGCCCGGCGGCGTTGAAGACCGAGGTGAGCCTGGTCAGGACCAGCTCGATCGGCCAGTTCCGGCCTGCGACGGTGACGGTCATGTCGCCGATCGGCGGTGCGGTGATCGGCACGGTGGCGGCGGCCAGCACGTCGTGGCCGGCCAGGGCCCGGCGCAGCGCGGCCGTCATGCGGGCGATGGCGGCCTCGTCACGTTCTGCCTGCTGGGCGGTGGCGGCCGGCAGGCGCATCAGCTCGGCGATGTCGGGGCCGAACAGCTCGGGGTCGCGTTCGAAGGCGTCGCGGTGGAACCGGCTCGCCTCGGCGTGGATCCTGGCCAGCACCGCCCCGGGCATGAGCGGCTCGTCAGGGATGACCACGTCGTCCACCCGTACGCCGTGCTCCTCCAGCCGGGCGCGGGTGGCCGCCAGCGCCGCCCGCACCGGCGGGGCGAGCACGGCGTCGAACCAGCCGCCGAGCCAGCCCACCCGCAGCTCCCCCGGCTCGAACGCGGGGACGGCGGCGGGGCCGGTCGTGAGCGCCGCCGTCAGTGCCGCCGTCAGGGCGGCCGCGCCGTCCACCGTCGGCGCCAGGACGCCGAGATGGTCCAGGGACGGCGCCAGCGGCAGGACGCCGTCCAGGGGGATCCGCCCGCGGGTCGGCTTGAAACCGACGCAGCCGCTCAGCGCGGCCGGGATGCGCACGCTGCCCGCGGTGTCGGAGCCGACCGCGCCCAGGCAGCTGCCCGCCGCGACGGACGCCGCCGACCCGCCGGACGAGCCGCCCGGGATGTGCCCCGGCCGGTAGGGGTTGCGGGTGGGGCCGAGCAGCGGGCTGTCGGTGCGGCCGCCCCAGGCCAGCTCGTGCGTGGTGTGCTTGCCGAGGATCACCGCGCCCGCGTCCAGCAGGGCGCGGACCGCGGCGGCGTCCCGGGCCGGCACGTGCCCGGCGAACCGCGGCGACCCGTAACCGGTCGCCACGCCCGCGGTGTCGATCAGGTCCTTGACGCCGATCGGCAGGCCGTGCAGCGGGCCGCGGGCCGGCTCCCTGGCCAGGGCCGCGGCCCGCTCCCGGGCCCGGCCGGCCGTCACCGTGGCGTAGGCGTGCAGGTGAGGCTCGGTGGCCTCGATCGCGGCCAGCATCCGTTCGGTCAGCTCGACCGGGTCACGCGGAGCCATCGGACCTCCGTACCAGATAGCCGATCGGGAACAGGCTCGGGCCGGGCACCAGCCCCCACAGCCCGCGCGGCAGCCGCAGCGCGGCCACGATGCCGACGACGCCCAGCAGCACCAGATACCACGAGCCGAAGTCGGCGAGCAGCTGCTGCAGCGCGAAGAAGATCAGCGCGCCGATCAGCGGCCCCTCGATGAAGCCGATGCCGCCGATCACCACAATGAAGATCATGTACGCGGACCACTGCACGCTGAAGATCGAGTCCGGGTTGACGCTGAGCGAGCTCAGCGTGATCACCCCGCCCGCGGCGCCGCACCCGGCCGCCGAGACCAGGTAGACCAGCAGCTTGGCCCGCCGCACGTCGATCCCCGCCGAGGCGGCCGCCGTCTCCTCGTCGCGCACCGCCATCAGCGACAACCCCAGCCGGCCGCGCAGCAGCAGATAACAGCCCGCGATCGTGGCCAGCGCCAGCGCCAGCGCGATCCAGTACGTCAGCGCGCCGCGCAGCGTCGCGTCGATCCCCGACAACCCCGAAAGGCTCTTGCCGCTGGCCCCGCCCAGACTGTCCACCCGCACCACCAGCAGCCGGTACACCTCGGCGATCACCCAGGTGCCGACCGCGAAGTAGTCGCCGCGCAGCCGGAACGCCAGCCACGACGTCGGCAGCGCGAACACCGCGCAGGTCAGCGCCGCCAGCGGCACCGCCAGATAGGGCTGCACCCCGAGGTCGGCCAGCGCCACGAGACTGTAGGCGCCGATCCCGATGTAGGCCTGCTGCCCCACCGACACCAGGCCGCCGAAACCCGCGAGCAGGTTCCACATGCTCGCCAGCGCGATCAGCACGAACAGGTTGATCAGCGTGTCGGTGACCGTGCTGAACACCAGGAACGGCAGCGCCGCCAGCACCGCCGCGGCGGCCGCCAGCACCACGGCCGACAGCTTGGCCGAACGGGTGGCGCGCACCACGTGCACGTTCCGCGCCGCCCGCGCGCTCAGAAGATGGGAGATCGTCATGCCGTCCGTCCAGCGAGCAGGCCCTGCGGCCGGAAGGCCAGCACGGCGAGGAAGATCAGATGTCCGGCCAGCAGCGTCAGCGCCGGATCGACCTGCGCGCTCACCGACTGCGTCACCCCGAGCACCATGCCGCCCAGCAGCGTCCCCCACAGCGAGCCCAGCCCGCCGATGACGACCGCCTCGAACGCGAAGATCAGCCGCGACGGGCCGATCGCCGGGTCGAACGACGAACGGATCGCGAACATCAGCCCGGCCAGCGCCACCGTCGCGAACGCGATCACCGTCGCGATCCCGTACACGTGCCGGCTGTCGGCGCCCATCAGATTCGCCGTCTCCGGGTCGTCGGAGGAGGCCCGCAGCATCCTGCCCAGCCCCGTACGCGACAGGAACAGCTGGATGCCTGCCAGCGCCGCGCACGCCAGCAGGAACGTGGTCAGCGACAGATAACCGACCGAGACCGCGCCGCTCACCTCGAACGACCCGGTCGCGAACGCCCCGGCGTCGAGCGTGCGCGTGTCCGCCGAGAACACCTCCAGCAGCACGTTCTGCAGCACGATCGACAACCCGAACGTGACCAGCAGCGTGGCCAGCGGCCCCGACGACAGGCTCCGCTGCAGCAGCACCCGCTGCGTCAGATAACCGAGCGCGGCGAACAACGGCACCGTCACCACGATCACCACCCACAACGGCAGCCCCGTCCCGCTGACCAGAGCCAGCGCCAGGAACGACGCCACGACCGCCAGATCGCCGTGCGCCAGATTGACGATCCGCATCACCCCGAACATCAACGACAACCCAGTGGCGAACAGCGCATACAGGCCACCGAGCAGCAAACCCTGCACGACGGCGTTGACCCAGCCCATCAGTGACGTCCCTCCTGTGCGGGCTCCGCCGCCCCGATCCCGAAGTACGCGTGCTCGACCTGCTCACCGGTCAGCTCCGCCGGCCGGCCCTGCAGCACCGAACGGCCTTCGAGCAGACAGTGCACCCGATCGGCGACCCGCATCGCCTGCGAGACGTCCTGCTCGACGATCAGCGCCGTCGTGCCCGCGCCGACGATGCCCGGCAGCACCTCGTAGATGCGGCGCACCACCACCGGCGCCAGCCCCAGCGACAACTCGTCGATGAGCAGCAGGTCAGGATTGGACAGCAACGCCCGGCCGATCGCCACCGCCTGCTGCTCACCGCCCGACAACTGCCCGGCGTTCTGCCCGCGCCGCTCGGCCATCCACGGGAACAGCTCCAGAACCGCCGTCATCGTCCACGGCCCCGGCCGCCCCCGGTACGCGCCCGCCAGCAGGTTCTCCTCCACCGTCAACGAGCGGAACAGCCGCCTGCCCTCCGGCACCAGCGCGACGCCCGCCACCACCCGCCTGTGCGCGGGCATCCGGGTGATGTCACGCCCCGCCAGCTCCACCGTCCCCGACGACGGCGCGTTCAGCCCGGCCAGCGCGCGCAGCAACGTCGACTTGCCCGCGCCGTTGGCGCCGATGATCGCCAGCACCTCACCCTCGTCCACGGACAGACTCACACCGTCCACGGCGCGCAACTGCCCGTGATGGACGGTCAGATCCCGGACCGACAACAGCGTCACGACCCCTCCTCCGCACCGGCCTCGGGACCGGCGCCCAGGTAGAGCTCACGCACCCGCTGGTCGGCCAGCACCCGCAACGGCTCACCGTCGGCCACCACGTCACCCCCGGCCAGGCAGATCATCCGCCCGACCGTCTTGACCAGCGCGTGCACCACATGCTCGATCCACACCACACCGAGCCCGCCGGCGTGCAACTCCCTGACGACCGCCACCAGCTCGGCCACCTCGGGCTCCGTCAGCCCGCCCGCGACCTCGTCCAGCAGCAGCAGCCGCGGCCCGGTGCCCACCGCCCGCGCCACCTCCAGCCGCTTACGCTGCAACAACGCCAGCCGCCCCGCCGGAGTGTTCGCCAGCTCGGCCAGGCCGACGCGCTCCAGCACGCCCATCGCGTGCGCCTGCGCCTGCCTGCCCCGCAGCCCCGCCCCCTGATGCGCGCACACCAGCACGTTCTCGAACACCGTCAGATGCTCGAACGGCCGCGGCACCTGAAACGTACGGCCGATCCCGGCACGCGTGCGCGCATGCGGCGCCGCACCCGTGACATCCCGCCCGTCCAGCCACACCGTGCCGCCGTCCGGGCGCAGATCCCCCGAGATCATGGCGAACAGGCTCGACTTGCCGGCCCCGTTCGGGCCCACGATCCCCAACGCCTCACCCGGCTCCACCGACAAACTCAAGTCACGGGCGACGACCACCTGACCGAAACTCTTGGCGACGCCGTCCAGACGCAGCAGCGGCGCCGCCATCAGTCGCCCTGGTTCGTGGGCAGCAGGTCGCCGCCGACCGGCACATCCTTGTTCGGCGTGTTGTCGACGATCACCACATCCCACGGGAACTTCTCACCCTTGCGCCACTGCCCGCCCACCGGATGCTGGATCGCGATGCCCGGCTGCGGCCCCGCCGTGAAGTCGAGCTTCCCGCTCATGCACTCGATCTTCATCCCGCGCAGCTTCGACGCCACCTCGTCACGATCCTTCGGATCGCTCGCCTCCTTGAACGCCTGCACCGCGATCTCGAACAGCGAATACACCGACCCCAGCGCCTGCGTCCACTGCTTGCCCGTCGACGCCGCGAAGTCGTCGGCCAGCTGCTTGGCGCTCCTGCCGTCCAGCGTCGAGGTGTACGGATGCGCCGGGCTCCACCAGAAGTCCGTGGCGATGTTGGCCGCCAGCTGCCCCAGCGCCTCCGCCTCCGACGGGAACAACATCACCTTGGCCACCGTGGCCAGCTTCGGCCGGAAACCCTGCTGCCGCGCCTGCTTCCAGAACGTCTGGAAGTCCGGCGGGATCGGCGTGCAGGTGAACAGCTCAGCCCGCGACTCCTTGAACGTCGCGATCTGCGCCGTGAAGTCCGCCGCCCCGTTCTGATAGGCGCCACCGTCGACCGGCGTGTAACCGGACTCCTTCATCATCGCCCCCAGCCCCTGCCGGAAGGCGTTCGCATCGGTGTCGTTCGGCCACAACGCCGCCACGTTCTTGTTCGACGGATCCACCCGCTCCCACATCGGGATGAAACAGTCGGCGAACTCCCGCATACCGAAGAAGAACAGCGTCGTGTACGTGAACCCCTCACCATCCTTGCCGCCCCGGCCGTTGAACCACGCCTCCCACGGAGCGATCGTGGTCACGTTCGGGATCCCGTTCGCCTCACACTGGTCGGCGACCGGATTCGTGGTGTCCGGAGTGGAGGAACCGACGATCAGATCCACCTTGTCACTGTTGATCAGCTGACGCGTGACCTCGGTCGCCCGGTTCGGATTCGACTGCGTGTCCTTGACGACGATCTCGATCCGGCGCTTCTGCCCACCAGCGGTGAAACCGTTACGCAACGCGTCCTGAATCTGCTGCACCACGAAATTGTCCGCGGCGGCGAACCCCGCCAGCGGACCCGTCTGCGGACTCACATAACCGATCTTCAGCACATCCGACGACGAACTACCAGCGCCCTTCAGCCCGCCGCAGGCGCCCACCAAGGACGTACCGCCGAGAGCCGCCGCCGCCTTCAGGAAAGAACGCCGATCCAGGCCGCGTGTGGGGGTGTCACTCACGCCAAACTCCTCGTTTCGACGGCGCGCAGGCAGCACTGAACCTGGACACGCCGCAGTTGCTCTGGGGGATGTCTCACCCGGCCACCAGCTGGCCGGGGAACGGCACGGACCTCCGGTGGCGGAAGTTGAGCCGACCGTACGGTCCCGCCCACACCAGAGCAACACAGCGTTCGAACCACCCGAACGCGATTTGCCTCCCCCGAACGCCCCTACTCCGGCCGGTAACCCAACCGCCGCGAAATCTCCGCCGCCGTACGCCGCAACGGCCCCTCCAACCGCCCCGCCAGCGACTCCACCGCCGCCGGCGCCATCGTCAGATGCACCGCCACGTTCACCGCCGCCACCACCTCACCCGAACGATCACGCACCGGCGCCGCGAACGACCGCAACCCCGGCGCCAGCTCCTCGTCGTTCACCGCCCACCCGCTCTGCCGCACCTTCGCCAGCGCAGCCACCAACTGCTCCCTGTTCGTGATCGTCTTCGGGCCCCGCCGCGCCATGTCGATCCGATCCAGCGTCTGCCGCAACGCCACCGGATCCCGGAAAGCCAGCAACACCTTCCCCATCGACGTGCAGTACGCCGGCAACCGCGACCCCACATGCAAATTCAGATCCATCGCCAGCGAACTCCGCCGCGCACTACGCCGCCGATCCACATACACCACGTCCGGCCCGTCACACAGCCCCATGCTCGCCGTGAACCCCGTCTCATCGGCCAGCGCCTGCAACACCGGCCCCGCCACCTTCGTCAACTCCATCGAATCGATCGCCGCGAAACCCAGATCCACCACCCGCGGCCCCAGGAAATACTTCTTCGTCTCCGGGTCCTGCCGCAGATACTCCAGCTTCACCAACGTCGCCACATACCGATACGTCGTGCTCTTGTTCAGCCCCACCGCCCGCGCCAGATCCGCGATCCCCAGCACCGAACGATCACCACCGAACGCCGACAGCACACTCAGCCCCCGCTCCAAAGACACCGAGAACGCCGAAGAACCAGCCGCCGCACGACCACGAGAAGAACCATCATCAGCCACGCGTGCCAGAATACGACCCCAACGTTCTAACCATCCGAACCGCTGTGGACAGCCCGCCCCCACCACCGGAAAGCTAACGGCCGGCAACAACGAGCAAGAAGATCGGGGACTCGATGGCCGCGGCACACCCCTGGACCGCAAACACCACACACTTCATCGCCGGCACCTGGACACCCGCAACCACCGGCCGCACCTACCCCAACCGATCCCCCTGGTCAGGCCACATCCTCGGCCACGCCGCAGCCGGAGACGCCGAAGACACCGAACGCGCCATCACCGCCGCCCACCACGCCTTCCCCACCTGGAGCCGCACCCGCCCCGCCGAACGCCAGCGCGTCTTCCTCAACGCCGCCGACCTCCTCGAACAACGCGCCACCCACGTCCTCGCCGCACTCGCCGCAGAAACCGGCTGCGGCCACCACTTCAGCACCGTACAACTCGACTTCGCCGTCAAACTCCTCCGCCAAGCCGCCAACCTCGCCTACCGCCCCGCAGGCGAACTCCTCCCCTCCGACACCGACGGCACCCAAGCCATGGCCGTACGCAAACCCGTCGGCGTCGTCGCCGCCATCGCCCCCTGGAACGCCTCACTCACCCTCTCCGGCCGCGCCATCACCGGCCCCCTCGCCCTCGGCAACACCGTCGTACTCAAACCCTCCGAAGAAGCCCCCTACACCGGCGGCACCCTCTGGGCCGAAATCCTCCACCAAGCCGGACTCCCCGCCGGAGCACTCAACGTCATCACCCACGCACCCGGCGAAGCCGGCGCCGTCGGCGACACCCTCCTCGCCAGCCCCCTCGTCAAACGCCTCAACTTCACCGGCTCCACCCCCACCGGCAGACGCCTCGCCGAAAAAGCCGGCCGCCACCTCAAACGCGTCGTCCTGCAACTCAGCGGCCAGAACCCCCTCATCGTCGCCGCCGACGCCGACCTCACCCACGCCGTCGACGCCGCCGTCTACGGCGCCTTCATCCACCAGGGCCAGGTCTGCATGTGCGCCCGCCGCATCTACGTCGAACGCCCCCTCGCCGACGCCTTCACCGAACGCTTCGCCGCCCGCGCCGCCCGACTCCCCACCGGCGACCCCGCCGACCCCGCCACCGTCATCGGCCCCGTCATCAACGAATGGGCCCTCGCCCTGCTCGACCGGCGCGTCAAAGAAGCCGTCGGACTCGGCGCCCACGTCCTGGCAGGCGGCGAACCCGCACCCCCCTGCTACCCCGCCACCGTCCTCACCGACGTCCCCGACGAAGCCGAGATCGCCCAGAGCGAGACCTTCGGCGCCGTCGTCGTCGTGGAGACCGTCGACTCCGCCGAAGAAGCCGTCGCCCGCGCCAACCACACCGACCTCGGACTCGCCGCCTCCATCATCACCGGCGACAGCCGGCGCGGACTACGCCTGGCCGCCACCCTGGAAGCCGGCATCGTCCACGTCAACGACCAGCCCGTCAACGACGAACCACAGATGCCCTTCGGCGGCGTCAAGGACAGCGGCTGGGGACGGTTCGGCCTCGGCTTCGCCGCCGAGGAGTTCTGCGAGACCCAGTGGGTCACCGTACGGGACGAACCCCGCACCTACCCCTTCTGACCGTCGCAGGGTTGAAGGGTTGGTGACGTGCGGTTTCCGCACCCGCCCACGCCCTTTACATTGTAGATTTCATGTACGAGGACAGCACCGGCCTGATCCGATACCCGAGCCGCTCGTACACGGCGATGGCCGTGGCGTTGTCGTCGTCCACCATCAGCGCCGCCCGCCCGTACGACGCCACCAGCTCCCCCGACACCCACCCGCACACCCGCTCGGCCAGCCCCCGCCCCCGGAACGCGGCCGCCGTCGCCACCCCCGCCAGCACCCCCACCGACGGAGCCGGCCAGGCGTCGGCCGCCACCGACGCCAGCACCCCGTCCACCCGCACCCCCGCCCACCGGCGCACCCCCGGCATCCCGGGAGCCGCGTAGGAGTCCGGCGCGTCCACCGCCAGCAGCGCGGCAACCTCCCCCTCCGTGTGAGCCGGCAACCAGCCCACCTCCGTCGCGAAGGGCGGACCGGACGGAAAACCCGGACCAGGCCGGTCGGCCAGGCTCATCCAGGAGAACGCGCCGCCCACCTGCAGCCCGTCCAGCTTCGCCACCACCTGCGCCAGCAGCTCCCGCTCGCCCCACGGCCGGTAGGAGGGCCCCAGCTCGGCCAGCGCGTGCCGGACCAGCTCCACCGCGTCGGCGGCCTCCCCCCACACCGCCAGCCGGTCGTGGCGCGACACCCCGGGCGCGGCGGACACCACCGCGCCGCCTGACGCCCACGCCCGCGCCGGCCCGCCGCCGCCGAGGTCCTGCGCGTTCCACACCACCAGGTCGTCGTCACCGCACGCGGCCCGCAACCCGGCGAGCGAGGCCAGCTCGTGGATCACAGGATGGCGCCCGGACGGTACGCGGCCGCCTCCGGGTGCTCGGCCACCACACGGCCCACCTGCTCGACGACCTCCCGCACCTGGCCGGCGGCCGCGCCGGTGAACGACACCCGGTCGGCCAGCAGCGCATCCAGCGCCGCCCGGTCCAGCGGGAACCGCTCGTCCGCGGCCAGCCGGTCGAGCAGCTCGTTGGCGCCGCCGCTCCGGCGCATCGCCAGCGCGGACGCCACCGCGTGCTCCTTGATCAGCTCGTGCGCCCGCTCGCGCCCCATCCCGGCCCGGACCGCCGCCATGAGCATCTTGGTCGTCGCCAGGAACGGCAGGTAGCGGTCGAGCTCGGCGGAGATCACGGCGGGGAAGGCGCCGAACTCCTCCAGCACCGTCAGCATCGTCTCCACCAGGCCGTCGAAGGCGAAGAACGCGTCCGGCAGCGCCACCCGGCGCACCACCGAGCAGGACACGTCGCCCTCGTTCCACTGGTCGCCCGCCAGCTCCCCCACCATGGAGGCGTAACCCCGCAGCACCACGGCCAGGCCGTTGACCCGCTCGCACGAGCGGGTGTTCATCTTGTGCGGCATCGCCGACGAGCCGACCTGGCCCTCCTTGAAACCCTCGGTGACCAGCTCGTGACCGGCCATCAGCCGGATCGTCCTGGCCAGCGAGGACGGCGCGGCGGCCAATTGGACGAGCGCGGTGACGACCTCGAAGTCCAGCGAGCGCGGGTAGACCTGGCCGACGCTGGTCAGCCGGCGCTCGAAGCCCAGGTGGGCCGAGACGCGCTCCTCCAGCTCCGCCAGCTTGGCGTGGTCGCCGCCGAGCAGGTCGAGCATGTCCTGGGCGGTGCCGACCGGGCCCTTGATGCCGCGCAGCGGGTAGCGGGCGATCAGCTCCTCCAGCCGCCGGTAGGCCACCAGCAGCTCGTCGGCGGCGCCCGCGAAACGCTTGCCGAGGGTGGTGGCCTGGGCGGCGACGTTGTGGGACCGGCCGGCCAGCACGGTCGCCTCGTGACGGGCGGCGAGCTCGGCCAGGCGGGCCAGCAACGCCACCACGCGGCCGCGCACCAGCAGGAGACTGTCGCGGACCTGCAACTGCTCGACGTTCTCCGTCAGGTCGCGGGAGGTCATGCCCTTGTGGACCTGCTCGTGCCCGGCCAGCGCGTTGAACTCCTCGATGCGCGCCTTGACGTCATGACGGCTCACCCGCTCGCGCGCCGCGATCGACTCCAGGTCGACCCGGTCGACGACCTTCTCGTAGTCGGCGATCGCACCCTCCGGCACCGCCACGCCGAGCTCGGCCTGCGCGCGCAGCACCGCCAGCCACAGCCGCCGCTCGGCGATCACCTTGTGCTCGGGAGACCACAGGCGGGCCAGCTCCGGCGAGGCGTAACGGGCTGCCAGGACGTCAGGGATGCGAGGCTTGGAAGTCACGTTGGACAAGTGTATGGCCAGGTGCGCGGCCCGTACCGCACAGGCCGGTATCAGCGATCACATTCTTACGGTAGCGCCGATAACTTATCGGTGATATCGTCAGTTCTGTTAACAGTGAAAACATCTCGGGGAGACACCTCATGAACACGCGCACCCTCGGCGTCACCGGGCCGGTCGTGTCCGAGCTCGGGCTCGGCCTGATGGGCATGTCCGACCTCTACGGCCCCGCCGACGAGAAGGAGTCGCTGGCCACCATCCACGCCGCCCTCGAAGCGGGCGTCACACTGCTGGACACCGGCGACTTCTACGGCATGGGCCACAACGAGCTGCTCCTGCGCGACGCCCTGCGCGGCGCCGGCCGCGACCGCGTCGTGATCAGCGTCAAGTTCGGCGCGCTGCGCGGCCCCGACGGCGGCTGGCTCGGCTACGACACCAGCCCGGCCGCGACCAAGACCTTCCTCGCCTACAGCCTGCGGCGGCTCGGCACCGACCACATCGACGTCTACCGGCCCGCCCGGCTCGACCCCGAAGTGCCCATCGAGGAGACCGTCGGCGCGCTCGCCGAGCTGGTCCAGGCCGGATACATCCGCCACATCGGCCTGTCCGAGGTCGGCGCCGACACCCTGCGCAGGGCCGCCGCCGTGCACCCGATCAGCGACCTGCAGATCGAGTACTCACTGCTGTCACGCGGCATCGAGGCCGAGATCCTGCCCACCGCGCGAGAGCTCGGCATCGGCGTCACGGCCTACGGCGTGCTGTCGCGCGGCCTGCTGAGCGGCCACTGGACCCCGGACAGAAACCTCGCCGCCGGCGACTTCCGCACCGCCAGCCCGCGCTTCCAGGGCGGCAACCTGGAGCGCAACCTGGCACTGGCGGAGGCCCTGCGCGGCGTCGCCGAACGCAAGGGCGTGACCACCGCCCAGGCCGCGATCGCCTGGGTGAGCCGGCAGGGCCAGGACATCGTCCCGCTCGTCGGCGCCCGCACCCGGGCCCGGCTGGCCGAATCCCTCGCCGCCACCGGCGTCCACCTCACCGAGCAGGACCTGGCGGACATCGAGCGCGCGGTGCCCGCCGGCGCCGCCTCCGGCGCGCGCTACGCCGCGCCGGCGATGGCCCACCTGGACAGCGAACGATGACCGGCACGGGCCAAATCGATAACATCATCCTGTTACCATCGGAAACATGGCGAAGACGCACCGGGACCGCATCATCGAAGCCGCCTCGGCCCTGCTCACCGAGGGCGGGCGCGACGCGGTCTCGACCCGCGCCGTGAGCGCCGCCGCCGGGGTGCAGGCCCCGGCGATCTACCGCGTCTTCGGCGACAAACAGGGCCTGCTCGACGCCGTGGCCGGCCACGGCTTCCAGACCTACCTGCGCAGCAAGAAGGACAACCCCGTCACCGACGACCCGGTCGCCGACCTGCGCCGCGGCTGGGACCTGCACGTCGGCTTCGGCCTGGCGCACCCCGCCCTCTACAGCCTCATCTACGGCGACCCGCGCCCCGGCGAGTCACCCGCCGCCCGCCAGGCGTCGGAGATCCTCTCCGGCATGATCCACCGCATCGCCGAGGCCGGCCGGCTCGCCATGACCGAGGAACGCGCCGCCCTCCTCGTGCACGCCGCCGGCCGAGGGATCACCCTCACCCTCATCTCCATGCCCGAGGAGCAGCGCGACCCGGCCCTGTCCGCCACCGCCCGCGACTCGGTCATCGCCACCATCACCACCGGCCCGCCGCCCGGCGCGACGCCGGACGGCGGGCCGGTCGCAGCCGCCGTCGCGCTGCGCGCGGTGCTGCCCCGCACCACCGCGCTCAACGCGCCGGAACGCGCCCTGCTGGCCGACTGGCTCGACCGCATCGCCACGAGCGGCTAGCGGGGGCGTCCGCCCGCACGGCACCGGGCCGCACGGGCGGACACGCCCGTCAGGGCGCCGCCGTCTCCAGCACCTTCGGCTCCGGCTTCGCCTCCGGCGGGGTGCGCCGCATCCGCTCCTTGCCCCGCTCCACCATCGTGTACAGCGTCGGCACCAGCACCAGCGTCAGCAACGTCGAGCTGATCAGACCGCCGATCACCACGATCGCCAGCGGCTGCGAGATGAACCCGCCATGACCCGTCACGCCGAGCGCCATCGGCACCAGCGCGCAGATCGTCGCCACCGCCGTCATGAGGATCGGCCGCAACCGCCGCCGGCCGCCCTCCACGACCGCCTCCACGATCCCCATGCCCTGGGCGCGGTACTGGTTGATCAGGTCGATCAGCACGATCGCGTTCGTCACCACGATGCCGATGAGCATCAGCATGCCGATCAGCGCCGGCACGCCCATCGCCGTGTCCGTGGCCACCAGCAGCCCCACCGCGCCGGTCGCCGCGAACGGGATCGACACCAGCAGGATCAGCGGCTGCACGAAGCTGCGGAATGTCGCCACCATGATCATGAAGACGATGGCGATCGCCGCCAGCATCGCCATCCCCAGGTCCGCGAACGCCTCCTCCTGGTCCGCCGAAGCGCCGCCGATCTCGTACGCGGCGCCGGCCGACAGGCCCAGCCCGTCCAGCTCGCGCGTCAGCTCGGCGGTGACGCTGCCCAGGTCGGCGGCCGTGGCCTTCGCCGAGACGGTGGCCGAACGCTCGCCGTCGATCCGGGTGATCTGGGTGGGACCGTCCACCTTCTCCACCTCGGCCACCGACGACAGCTTCACCAGCCCGGACGCCGTCGGCAGCCGCAGGTCCCGCACCGCCTTGACGTCGTCGGGCGCGTCACCGACGCGCAGCACCAGGTCGCTCGCCCGGCCGTCCAGCGTGAGCTGGCCCAGCGGGGCGCCGCGGAACGCCTGCGCCACCGTCTGCCCGATCTGCGCCTCGGTCAGGCCGCGCGCGGCCGCCTTCTCCCGGTCCACCCGCACCTCGATCCGCGGGGCGCTCGTCTCCAGGTTCGAGGACACGTCCCGCAGCCCCTCCACCTGGCCCATGGCGCCCGTCACCGCGTCGGCGGCCGAGCGCAGCGCGCCGATGTCGGGAGCGCGCACGATCACCTGGACGCTGTCGGAGGAGAACCCCGCGGCCGACGCGCCGCCCACCGTCACCTCGCCGATGCCCGACACCTCGGCCAGCCGGTCACGCAGCTCCTGCTCCACCGCCGGAGTGTCGCTGCCGTCCTTGATCGTGATCGAGTAGGAGGCGCGGTCGGCGCCGCCCCCGGTCCCGCCCATCATGGCGTTGCCGCCGCCGACGTTCACCTGGTAGGACTCGACCGAGTCGACCTGCTCCAGCACCTCCTCGACCTTGGCCGCCGCCTTGTCGGTGGTCTTCAGGTCGGCGCCCACCGGCATCCGCTGGCTCATCGAGATCGTGTCCTGGCCCGAGGAGTCCAGGAAGTTCGTCTGCAGGCTGCCCGCCAGCCCCATCGTGCCGGCGAACACCACCACGCCGATCAGCAGCGTCACGACCTTGAAACGGGTGGCGAAACGCAGCACCGGCAGGTAGGCGCGCTGCAGCGGCGAGCGCAGCTCCTTGGCCTCTGCCTTCTCCCTCTGCGCCCTGGCCTCCTCCGGCGTCAGCCCGCGCGTCCCGAGGAACCAGTAGGCCAGCACCGGCACCACCGTCAGCGACACCACCAGCGAGGCCAGCAGCGCCACCGTCACCGTGATCGCGAACGGCGCGAACAGCTCGCCCACCATGCCGCCGACGATCGCGATCGGCGCGAACACCGCCACCGTGGTCAGCGTCGACGCCGTCACCGCGCCCGCCACCTCGCGCACGCCCGTCAGGATGGCCGACCGCCTGGCCTCGCCATAGCTGAGATGCCGCTTGATGTTCTCCAGCACCACGATCGAGTCGTCCACCACCCGGCCGATCGCGATCGTCAGCGCGCCCAGCGTCAGCATGTTGAGCGAGTAGTCGCCCAGCCACAGCACCAGCAGCGCGATCACCACCGACAGCGGGATCGACACCGCCGTCACCAGCGTGGAGCGCACCGACAGCAGGAACACCAGGATGACCAGCACCGCGAACACCAGACCGAGGATGCCCTCGGTGGTGAGGTTCTCGATCGACTCCTCCACGTACGGGGCCTGGTCGAAGACCACCTCGATCGCGGTGTCGGAGCCGTCGCCGAGCGCGCGGGTCAGCTCGGGCAGCTTCTCGCGCACCTCGTGGGAGATCGCCACCGCGTTGCCGTCGGGCACCATGGTGACCGACACGCCCAGGCTGGTGTGGCCGTCGGTGCGGGTGATCGTGGTGGCGTCGGACAGGCCGCGCTCCACGGTCGCCACGTCACCGAGCTTGACCGGCTTCGGCGCGCGCTGCTGGACGGCCTGCTGCGGCGCCTGCGGCTGGGCCTGCCGCGCCTGCTGCGCGTTCTGAGCCTGCTGTTGCTGCTGCGGCTGGGCCTGGGGCTGCGGCTGGGCGGGCGTGAGATAGAGGTCGCGGATGTCCTCGACCGACTCGACGCGCGTGCCGACCTGGACGGTCAGCGACGTGCCGTCCTCCACCAGCGAACCGGCCGGGACCGGCGTGCCGTTGGCGCGCAGCACCTCGGGGATCTGCGCCGCCGACACCCCGGCCAGCGCCATCTTCCCCAGATCCGGCGTGATCGTCACGACCTCGTCGCGGGTGCCGGTCACCTGCGCCTCGCGCACGCCGTCGACGGCCCGCAGCTCCGGCAGCACGATGCCGCGCAGCTTGTCGGCCATCTCCCGCGGGTCGCCGCCGTCGCCCACCGCCAGCACCAGCACCGGGATGTCGTCGGTGCTGCCCGCCACGACCTGCGGCTCCACGTTCGCCGGGAGCTGGCCGCCGATCCGGTTGACCGCCTGCTGCATCCGGCTGATCGCCGCGTCGACGTCGGTGCCGTACTCGAAGGCGACCTGGATCTGCGCCAGCCCCTCCTTCGACGTCGAGGTCATCGACTCCATGCCGTCGAGCCCCTGGAAGGAGTCCTCCAGGGGCTCGGTGACCTGTTCTTCCACGATGTCCGGCGACGCGCCCGGATAAGCCGCCACCACGAAGGCGCCGGGAAAGCTCAGCGACGGCAGCAACTGCTGCTTCAGCTGCGGGATCGTGAACAGGCCGAAGGCGCTGAGCACGACCGCGATCAAGATCACTAGACTGCGGTTGGCAAGGCTCAACCGGGCGAGTGCGGTCATGGAGTCGGTTCCCTTCAAGATTTCGGCCCCAGACTAACACTTCGCCTTGGACGAATATTTAACGTCGCACGACGTTCCTGATAACCTTCTCAGGAAAGCGAGAGGTGTACGTGAACGACGAACGCGACGATCTGATCCACCAGATCATGGAGATCCAGCGCGACCTCGGCCGGGCCCTCGCCCGCCACCAGTCGCCGCTGTTCTCCTCCAACCTCACGATGCGCCAGCTCAAGGTCATCATGCTCGTCGCCGCCAACGGCTCGGCCACCGGCCAGGACCTCTCCCACAACCTCGGCGTCACCCTCGGCACCGTCACCGGCCTCGTCGACCGCCTGGTCGCCCACGGCCTGGTCAGCCGCCACGAGGACCCGCACGACCGGCGCGTACGCCGGGTCGAGCTCACCCCCGCCGGCCGCACCCTCATCGAGGAGATCAACGACGCCGGCCTCAAGCAGTACCGCCGGATCATGAACCACCTCGACACCGAGACGCTCCGCTGCCTGCACCACGTGACCGTCCGCCTCCACGAAGCCGCCGCCGAGCTGCATCGGGCGTCGTAGCGGGGGTTCCCTCCGTACGGGAGATCGCGACCCCCGCCCGGCGCCTTTACAATGTAGATCAGCTGGTCAGGCGGGACAGCGACGACGGCAGCTCACCCTCGCAGGCCACCGTCAGCCGGCGCGTCGCCCGCGTGATCGCCACGTACAGGTCCTGCGCCCCGTTCGGCGACTGGGCCAGGATCGCGGCGGGATCCGCCACGATCACCGCGTCGAACTCCAGCCCCTTGGCCCTCGTCACCGTCAGCACCGTCACCGGCGCGTCCAGGTCCTGCCCGGGGAACAGCGCCGCCGCCCGCCCGTACAGCGCGTCCGGGACCACCACGCCCACCCGGCCCTCGCCGATCGCCGCCAGCTCCTCGCGGGCCAGCTCCGGCAGGTCCGCGAGCCCTGCCCGCACCGATCGGGGAGGCGCGCCGCCGTCGCGCACCGAGCGCGGCGGCGTCAGCGACGGGTCGATCGCCGCCAGCACGTCCGCCGCCACCTCCATGATCTCGGCCGGGGTGCGGTAGTTCACCTCCAGCCGCTCCTCCCGCCAGCGGCCCTCCAGGTACGGATCCAGCACCTCGCCCCACGAGCGGGCCCCGGCCGCCGAACCCGTCTGCGCGAGGTCGCCGACCACCGTGAGCGACTTGGCCGGCACCCGGCGCATCACCAGCCGCCAGGCCATCGCCGACAGCTCCTGCGCCTCGTCCACGATCACGTGCCCGTACGCCCAGGTGCGGTCCCGCGCCGCCCGGTCGGCCGTCGTCAGCTCGGACCCGTCGTCGGCGTGCCGCTCGGCCAGCACGTCGGCCCGTTCGAAGATGCCCTCCTCCAGCACGCCGGTGGTCTGCAGCACCTCCCGGGCGAACAGGTGACGCTCGCGCAGGTCCTCCTCAGCGCGGCGGCCCGCCGCCCGCGCCGCCGAGTCGTCCTGGCCCAGCAGCTCGGCCGCCTCGTCGAGCAGCGGCACGTCACCGGCCGTCCAGGCGGCGCCGGCGGGCCGCACCAGCGCCCGCCAGTCCAGGTCCGGCGGGCACAGCGCCTCCAGCGTGTCCGGCGAGGACAGCAGCTCGCCGATCAGCCGCGACGGCGTCAGCTCCGGCCACAGCGCGTCGAGCGCCTCCCGCACCTCCGGCTGCGCCCACAGCCGCTCCGAGGCCACCGCCAGGTCGATCTCGTCCAGGTCGGACTCCAGGTCCAGCGGCCCGGCCAGCTCCGGGTCCTCCAGCTCCATCTCCGCCAGGCGCAGCCCCTCCTCCAGCGCCCGCGCCTCGGCCCTGGCCAGCTCCTTGAGCATCTCCGTCACGTACAGCTTGCGTGCCATGTTGTGCGTCAGCCGCACCGCGCGCGCCCGCGCCCGGTGCCGGGCGCAGGTCTCGTGCGGGACCCGCAGCCGCAACCCGTCGAGCTCCACCACCAGCTCGCCGTCCGGCACCCGCTGGCGATCGCGCACCGCCGCGGCCACCACCCCGGCCATCCGGATGTCGCCCTTGACGACCGCGGCCGCCGGCGGGTCGGCGGCCGTCGCGCGCACCCCCGGGAACAGCTCGCCGAGCGTCGCCATCACCACCTGCGTCTCCCCCAGCGACGGCAGCACCTGGCCGATGTAACGCAGGAACATCGCGTTCGGGCCGACCACCAGCACGCCGCGCCGCTCCAGCGTGTCGCGGTGGGTGTAGAGCAGGTAGGCGGCGCGGTGCAGCGCCGCCACCGTCTTGCCGGTGCCCGGCCCGCCCTGCACCACCAGCGCGCCCTGCAGCGAGGCGCGGATCACCCGGTCCTGCTCGGTCTGGATGGTGGCCACCACGTCGCCCATGCGGCCGGTGCGGCCCCGGCGCAGCGCCGCCAGCAGCGCCGCCTCCCCCACCAGCGTGCGGCGCTCGCCGTCGCTCATCCCCTCCAGGTCGAACACCTCGTCGTCCAGCCCCGTGACCGTGCGGCCCCGCAGGTGCAGGTGGCGGCGGCGCACCAGCGAGCCGGGGTCGGTGGCGGTGGCCAGGTAGAACGCGCGCGCGGCGGGGGCCCGCCAGTCGATGAGCACCGCCGAGCCCTCTTCGTCGCGCAGGCCGATCCTGCCGACGTAGACGCTCCGGCCGTCGCGGTCGTCGACCCGGCCGAAGCACAGCCCGCGCTCCACCCCGTTGAGCTGCGCCAGGCGGCGGGCCTGCGACGTGGCCAGGGCCTCGCGCTCGACCATGGCCTGGCGGGTGCCGCCGCCCCGGGCGTGCACGGCGCGCAGCGCCGACTCCGCCCGCTCCCTGGCGGAGTCGAGCCTGCCGTAGAGGCCCGACACGACCCGCTGTTCAGTGTCAAGGGCCGCGGCGAGAGCATCTTGACGATTATCCATCAAGTGGTATACTCCTCATGGGATACGTGTGAAGACTGCCTTAGATGTCAAGCAGTCGAGCTTACCTCCCGTCGGCGTGCGCGGCAACGCCTCCCTGCCGACCGCCTCCGCCGGGCCGCGTGCTAGCTTGCCGATCATGCCTGACTACCTGCAGAGCCTGTTCTCCCTCGCCGGGCGGCGCGCGCTGGTCACCGGCGGCAGCTCCGGCATCGGCTACGCCATCGCCGAGGCGCTCGGCCGCGCCGGCGCCGAAGTGGTGATCGTCGCCCGCGGCAAGGCCGGGCTCGACCGGGCCGCCGAACGGCTGCGCGGACACGGCGTCACCGCCGCCACGATCGTGGCCGACCTCGGCGACCGCGAGGCCGTGCGCCGCGTGTGTGAGCAGGCCGGCCACATCGACGTGCTGGTCAACGACGCGGCCAACAACATCCGCAAGCCCATGGCCGAGCTGACCGAGGACGACTACGCGCAGACCATCGCGGTCAACCTGACCGCCCCCTACCTGCTCGGGCAGCACTACGGGCCGCTCATGGCCGCACGCGGCTGGGGCCGCGTCATCAACATCGGCTCCCAGCAGAGCGTCCGCGCCTTCGGCGACAGCGGCGTCTACGGCGCCGCCAAGGCCGCGCTCGCCGGCCTCACCCGCTCCCAGGCCGAGGCATGGTCCGCCCAGGGAGTGTCGGTCAACACGATCATCCCCGGATTCGTCCTCACCCCGCTGACCGAGCCCGCCCAGGCCATCCCCGGCCGCGTCGAGCAGATGGCCGCCCGTCACATGGCCGGCCGCAACGGCGTCCCCCAGGACTTCGCGGGCGCCGCGGTGTTCCTGGCGAGCGACGCCGCCGCGTTCGTCACCGGCCACCTGCTGTACGTCGACGGCGGCTTCTCGGTGCACTGACCCGGCACCTTTACAAAGTAAATCATTCAGTGCCCCCGCCACCGACGTGCCCCCGCCACCGACGTGCCCCCGCCACCGACGTGCCCCCGCCACCGACGTGCCCGCGCCGGCCCGCGCCGTGCAGGTCGCCTACAACGGGGCGCTCATCCTGCGGGCCCTGACCGGTGACGGCACCCTCAGCCCGCTGGAGGAGGACGTCGCGCTGACCCACTGGTCCACGCGGGTGCTCGGCGCGGGCGTCGTCCAGTCGACCTACGCCGTCGACCGGTGACTTCCTTCACCGGCCGGCCGCGCGGGAACATCCGCGGCCTCCCGGTGGTTACATGACTCGTGGCCGGTGTGCCCAGTGTCCCCGGGCCTCACCTATCGCCTTCGCGGACTACCGTACGGCTGGAGCCGCGTTGAGCCTTTCGCCGAGAGGCGACACGCACACCGGTACGCAGACGTATGGCTGAAGGCCCCCGCCGACCCGGCGGGGGCCTTCGCCGTTCCACGACCGTCACAGGGGACTGGCATCCTGTACGGATGCGACAGGTGACCGTCCTCGGCAGTTGTGGTGCGTTCCCCGAGCCGGGCCGTGCCTGCAGCGGGTTCGCGGTGGACTGGGACGGTTACCGGCTGCTGCTCGACCTCGGCTACGCCACGCTGCCGCGGTTGCTCGCGCACTGGCCGGACGGCGCGGTTGACGCGGTCGTCGTCACCCACGAGCACCCCGACCACTGCGTCGACCTGCACGGGTTGTTCCGGATGCGTTTCTACGGCGACCCCGGTGGCCCGCGGCTGCCGTTGTACTGCCCGGCGGGCGTGCTCGACCGGATCGGCGGGCTGGAGCCCGACGCCGACCTCCACGCGGTCTTCGACGTGCGTCCGCTGCCAGGCGGTCACCGGGTGGGGCCGTTCGCCCTCACGGGATTGTCGCTGCCGCACTATGTGCCCAACGCCGGCGTCCGCCTGGAGGCCGACGGGGTCGTCCTGGCCTACACCGGCGACACCGGTCCGACTCCCGCGCTCGCCGAGCTCGGGCGCGACGCCGACCTGTTCATCGTCGAGGCCACCGACCGCGACGGCGAGGCCGACCGCCCCACCCGCAATCTGCTCGCCTCCACAGAGGCCGGTCACTGGGCCCGACGCGCACGCGCACGCCGGTTGATGCTCACCCACTTCTGGCCGGGCAACGACCGGGCCGCCGCCGTGGCCGCCGCCCGCGAGGAGTTCGGCGGTGAGGTGCTGGCGGCCGAGGAAGGACTCACTGTCCCACTCGGGTGGAACTGATCAACGAGCGAGGGCCGGCGTCCGGTGCTTTCAACCGAAGACGCCCGTCCGCAGGGCTCAGGCCGGAGTGACCGCGGAGTCCGCCGGACGATCGGAGCGCGGGCCGGGCTCGGTCAGCGGGGCGAACAGGGCGCCCAGTTTGTTCACCGTCTCGGGGATGATCCAGTAGTAGACCCAGGTGCCGCGCCGCTCGCTGCCGATCAGGCCGGCGGTGCGCAGCACCTTCAGGTGGTGGCTGATGGTGGGCGCGGTCAGGTCGAAGGCGTCGGTCAGGTCGCACACGCAGGCTTCGCCGCCGGCGTGGGAGCCGATCATGGACAGCAGGCGCAGCCGGACCGGATCGGCCACCGCCTTGAGCAGGACGGCCAGCTCGGCGGCGTCGCCTTCGCTGAGCGGCCGGCGGGCGATCGGCGCGCAGCACGTCCCGGCCTGAGCGTCCTGGCTGCTTCGGGCGAGGGGCAGGGTGGTGGCGGTCATGCGGGAGCCTCCGGGCCTGACTGGTGTTTCGATGTTCGTCTAAATGATAGGCGGTGGTAGAGGGTCAGCGCCGCGGCGGCGGTCAGGCAGGTGAGGGCGACGCCGGCCATGACCCATCCGTAGCCGGCGGCCTGGGCCAGGGCCAGGGCTGCGGCCGGGCTCACGGCCTTGGCCAGGGTGGCGGGCAGGGCCAGGCGGCCGGACAGGCTGGCGTAGGCGGTGGTGCCGTGGCGTTCGGTCAGCAGGTGCGGCTTGGTGATGGTGGCCACGCCGAAGCCGAGCCCGAACATCAGCACCGCGGCGACGGCGCCCGCGGTGGTGGCGCCGATCAGCGGCAGCGCGGCGGCGCCCACGGCTTGCAGGGCGAAGATGGCGGCGGCGATCAGCGCGGCGGGCAGGCGGCGCTGCAGCCCGGTGGTGATCAGCCGTCCGGTGACCGACAGCACGCCGAGCAGCCCGGCCACGCCGGCGGCCAGCAGCGGCGGGTGGCCGAGGTGGATCAGATAGGTGATGAGCAGGACCGAGATGGTGGCCGTGCCGGCGCTGTGCAGGGTGAAGGCGGCGGCCAGCAACGAGAAGGCCGCCTGGCGGGTGGCGGCGCGCACCAGCGCCGCCCGCTCGCCGGCCCCGGACTGGGCCGAGTCACTCGTGTCCGACGCCGAAGGCTTCCCCGTCCGGGGACGGCCCACGGCCAGGAGGTGCAGCGGAATGGCCGCCGCGCCGTAGACGACGCCGAGGATGATCAGGGCCTGGCGCCAGCCGTACGCCTGGACCAGCGCGCCGGTCACCGGCATGAAGATGGAGGAGGCGAACCCGGCCACCACGGTGACCGCGAGCAGCGCCATGGCGCGGGCCGGGGCGGCGAAGCGGGCGACGATCACGGCGAAGGCCGCCTCGTACAGCACCATGGCCGCGGCGACGCCGATGAGGACGAACACCGCGTACAACTGGGCCACGGTCCGCACCTGCGACCAGGCCAGCAGCGAGACGGCGCCCAGCACCGAGCCCGCCGTCATCAGGGCGCGGCCGCCGCGCGCGTCCAGCCAGCGGCCCGCCACCGGCGCGCCCAGCGCCGCGATGAGCACCGAGACCGTCAGCGCGAGCGAGACCTGCGAGGGGTCGGCGGCCAGGTCGCGGCTCATCGGCGTGAGCAGCACCGGGAAGCTGTAGTACAGCACGCCGAACCCGAGGGTCTGGGTGAGGGCCAGCGCCGCCACCAGGGGCCACCCCCTGCCCAGGCCGCGGCCGGGCGCGGGGCGGGCACCGCTCTCTCCGCCGGCCGAGGCGGCGGAGAGAGGATCGACGGCCGGCATAAGCGCTCCTTGGAAAAAGGCGGTCGTCGGGGATCAGCCGCAGCAGCCGCCGCCCTGCGAGGCTCCGGCGGTCGCCAGCGGCAGCGGGCTGCCCAGCAGGCCGCCGCTGATCCCGGTGGCCAGGCCGAGGCGCTGCTCCTGGGCCTCGGCCAGGCTGGAGGAGCACACGCCGGTCTCGGGCAGGTCGAGCCGCACGTCCCGGGCGGCCTCCCAGTCGCCGGCCAGCGCGGCGACGACCGAGCGGGCCTGCTCATAGCCGGTGGCCAGCAGGAAGGTGGGGGCGCGGCCGTAACTCTTGACCCCCACCGCGTAGTAGCCGTCCTCCGGGTGCGCGAGCTCGTCGGCGCCGTGCGGCGGCACGGTGCCGCAGGAGTGCGCGTTCGGGTCGATCAGCGGCGCCAGCGCCCGGGTGGAGCCGAGGACCGCGTCCAGGTCCAGGCGCAGCTCGCTCGCGATGGCGTGGTCGGGGCGGTAGCCGGTGGCGGCCACGATCCGGTCGGCGGTGACGGCCTGCTCGGCGCCGGACGGATCGCGGCTGATCACCCGCGCCCGCGCGCCGTCGCGTTCGACGGCGTGCGTGAAGAAGCCGGTCAGCAGGCGGATGCGGCCGGAGCTGACGTGGGCGTGCAGGCGGGTGCCGAGCGCGCCGCGGGCGGGCAGCGCGTCCGCCTCGCCGCCGCCGTAGGTACGGCCGGCGTCGCCTGCGCGGATGGCCCAGGTGATCGGGGTGTCGTCGAGCTGGGCGAGCGCGAGCAGCGTGGTGGCGGCCGAGTGCCCGGCGCCGACCACCAGGACATGCTTGCCGGCGTACCGGTCGCGATCGGCGCCGAGCACGTCAGGCAGCGCGTGGTCGACCAGGTCCGCCGCGTCGGCCTCGCCGTGGGCGGGCAGGCCGGACGCGCCGAGCACGTTCGGGGTGGCGTAGGTGCCGGAGGCGTCGACGACCGCGCGGGCGTGCAGCTCGCCGCCGCCGGCCAGCCGGATCAGGAACGGCGCCCGCTCGCGGCCCGCCGTGCGGACCCGGTCGTAGCCGAGTCTGCTGATCGCGCTCACCTTCGCGCCCGTACGGATCCGGTCGCCGAAGAGCTTGGCCAGCGGCGCGAGATAGTCGTCGATCAGCTCGGTCCCGGTGGGCAGCCACTCGGGGTCGGGGGCGCTCCAGCCATCGGCTTCCAGCAGGCGGCGGGCGGCTGGGTCGATGTCGTACTTCCACGGGCTGAACACCCGCACGTGTCCCCACTGGGCCACCGAGGCGCCCGCCTGCTCACCGGCCTCCAGCACCACGAAATCGAGGCCCCGTTCGGCCAGGTGGGCCGCCGCGGCCAGCCCGACCGGGCCCGCGCCGACGACCGCGACGGGCAGGTCGTCGGACCGCACGGCCTGCGCACTCGGCTGGAGTTCGACGGCGGTGGGACCGCAGCATCCGCTCATGGTGCTTCTCCTCATGGTTCCGCGGGCCGCGACGGTCCGCGCTGTTTCGACAGTTGTCGAAGTAGCTTCTCCGACAGGATGGCCGACAACTTAGAGACATGTCAAATTAGAGGCACATCTAATCAGTACGTACCCGGAAGCGGTCCGTTCACGCGCCCGGCAGCGCTGGCGTCACCCGCCTGGATGGGAGAAAGTGGGGCAAGATCGGCATTCTTGGAGGAGGCGACTGTGCGACTCGGATTCAGCATCGGCACCCTCGGGCCCGTCGCGGCCACCCACGAGGCCCAGCTCTCGCTCGTCCGGGAGGCCGAGCGGCTCGGCTACGACTCGGTGTGGGCGTCGGAGGGGTACGGGGTGGACCCGGCCACCACGCTGGCCTGGCTCGCGGCCGGGACCGAGCGGATCCGCCTGGGCACCGGGGTGCTCCAGGCGACCGGCCGCACCGCCATCGCCGCCGCCATGGCCGCGGCCACCGTGGACCGCCTGTCGGACGGCCGGTTCCTGCTCGGGCTCGGCGCCTCGGGACCGCAGGTGGCCGAGGGCTGGCACGGCCACCCCTACCGGCGCCCGCTGGCCCACCTGCGCGACTACGTCGCCGTGGTCCGCACCGCGCTCGACGGCCGCCCCGTACGGCACGACGGGCCGGAGATCACGCTGCCGCTGCCCGGCAGCCGCGGCAAGGAGCTGACCATGCAGGCGGCGCCGGTGCAGCGGCCGCTGCCGATCCACCTGGCCGCCATGGGTCCCAAGGCGGCCGGGCTGGCGGGCGAGATCGCCGACGGCTGGCTGCCCATCCACTTCCCGCCGGAGCACGTGGCCGAGACCCTGGAGCACGTCCGTGCCGGGGCGGCCCGCGCCGGGCGCGACGCCTCCCGCGTCGAGGTCTCGCCCATGGTGATGGCCATGGTCGACGACGACGCCGACTACGCCCGCGACATGGTGCGGCCCATGCTGGCGCTGTACCTGGGCGGGATGGGCACGCGCGGGGTGAACTTCTACAACCGGCTGGCGCACCGGCTCGGCTTCGGGCCGGCCGCCGGGCGGGTCCAGGACGCCTACTTCGACGGCGACCTGGGTGCGGCCGTGGAGGAGCTGCCGGATGACCTGGTCGACGCCCTCACCCTGTGCGGCACCCCGGAGCGGGTGCGCGAGCGGCTGACCGCCTACCGCAAGGCGGGCGCGACCAGGCTGATCGTCGGCCTGAACGCGCCCACCCTGGAGGACCGCGCCGAGCAGCTCGCCTGGCTGGCGGAACTCGCCGCGTGACCCTCAGCTCCCGGCGGGAGCCGAGGGCAGCTCGCGCATCTTCGGGATCGGCGACCGCCACAGCACCACCATCGGCACCAGCGCCCCGATCACCGCCGCCACCAGCACCACCGGCCGCATCCCGAACGCCTCCCCGAGCAGCCCGGCCACCAGCGCGCCCACCGGCGCCGGCACCAGCCCCATCGCCCAGATGGTGGCGATCACCCGGCCGACCAGCTCGCGCGGCGCGGCCGACTGCAGCACCGTGATGTTGTTGACCACGAAGATCTGCGTGCAGAGCCCCACCAGCAGCTGCGACAGGCCCAGCGTGCCGAGCGCCAGCCACAGCGGCCCGCCGGCCAGCGGCACCAGGATGAGCGCGCTGTTGCCGATCACCGTGGACCAGAACATGGTCGGCCCCGGCCCGAACCCCTTCATCAGCCGCACCGACAGCCACGCCCCGGCCACCGCGCCGATCCCGCCGACCGCGAGCACCCCGCCGACCACCGCCGCCGGCAGGTCCACGACACCGAGCACGTACGGGATGTAGAGGGTCTGCAGGATGCCGATGTCGAAGAAGGAGTAGACGGCACTCGCGATCGCCAGCGGCCGGATGATCGGCTGGCTCATCACGAAACCGAACCCGGCCCGGATCGCCGAGATCATGCTGCCGCCGCTGTCCGGCGGGGGCGGGTCCTCCTTCTTGCGGATGAAGATCAGGCACAGCGCCGAGGCGACGTAGCTGATGACGTCGACCAGGATGATCAGCGGCGCGGAGCGGGCCGCCAGCAGGACCCCGGCCAGGCTGGGCCCGACCGCCTTGGACACCGAGTCGCTCAGCTGCAGCTTGCTGTTGCCGTCGCCCAGATGCTCGGGCGCCACCAGCAGCGGCAGGTACGACCGGTAGGCGATCTCGAACAGCACGCCGAACACGCCCATCACCAGGACGACCACGTACAGCCACCAGAGCGTGAGCATGTCCATCACGAACAGCAGCGGCACGGTGCAGAGCATGGCGGCGCGGATCACGTCGCTCCAGATCAGCACGGGCCGGCGCCGCATCCGGTCCACCCAGACGCCGACGACGAAGAACAGCACCATCGGCAGGCGGGCCAGCGCGCCGAGCACGCCCATCTCGGCGACGGAGGCGTTCAGCAGGAGGTAGGCGACGATGGGCATGGCCAGCACCGTCACCTGAGAGCCGACCAGGGACAGGCTCTCACCCGCCCATAACTTCAGGAAGTCCGGATTGCGCCACAGGGTGCCGGCGCGGTCAGTCGTCGGTGAGGCCATTGTCGATGCTGCTCCTTACCTCGGCGGCCGCCCGCGCGACCCGCGGCTCGTACATGACGGTGAAGCGCTCGCCGTGGATGGGCGAGATGCGCAGCCGCCCGGTCACGACGTCGCGCCAGCCCATGTCGTCGGGCGGCACGCCCTCGGCGGCGGGCGAGAACAGCAGCACGTCACCGTCGTAGGGGGCGTGCCGGTAGTAGCCGACGGCGTGCGCGTTGGCGCGGAAGACGGAGACGAAGCGGCGCGCCTGGCGCAGGTCGGCCGCGTCGGGCTGGAGGGTGTCGGCGCGGGCGGCGGCGTCGATGACGGCCAGCAGCCGCTCGTCGGGGTCCAGCCGGTGCAACTCGTCCAGGTCGACCTGGACCCTGCCGCCCGCCAGGGCGTGGGTGAGCAGCACGGCGTCGTCCTCCAGCGAGGCGCGCAGCACCGGCTCGGCGGCGTCGGAGTAGAACAGCACCACCAGCGGCACCCGCTCGCCGCGCTCGCGCAGCCGGCGGGCGGTCTCCAGCGCGATGTTGCCGCCGATGCAGTAGCCGCCGAGCACGTAGGGGCCCTGAGGGCGGACCCGCAGCAGGTGCTCGGTGTAGTCGTCGACCATCTCCTCCAGCGTCTTGTGCGGCTCCTCGCCGGGGGCGAGCCCGGCGGCCTGGACGGCGAGCACGGGCTGGTCGGCGCCGAGGTGGCGGGCGAGCGGCAGGTAGCGGAACACCTGGCCGCCCAGCGCGTGGAACAGGAAGATCGGGATCCGGTCGCCGGTGGGGCGCAGCGGCACGATCCGCTCGGGGACGCCGTCGTTGTCGTGCGGGCGGCGCAGCTCGGCGGCCAGCAGGGCCACGGTGGGGGCGGTGAGCACGGCCTGCAGCGGCACCTCGCGGCCCAGCTCCTTGCGCAGCCGCATGGTCAGCCGCAGCGCCAGGAGCGAGTGTCCGCCGAGGGCGAAGAAGTCGTCGTGCACGCCGACGGAGTCCACGCCGAGCGTCTCCTCCCAGGCGGTGGCCAGCCGGGCCTCGAACGGGTCGCGCGGCGGCAGGTACGGGGGCCGCCCGGCCTCGCCGGGCTCGGGCAGCGCGGCCCGGTCGAGCTTGCCGCTGGTGGTGACGGGCAGCTCGGCCAGCCGCACCCACGCCGACGGGATCATGTGATCGGGCAGGTGCCGCCGTAACGCGGCAGCCAGCTCGGCACCGGGATCCTCGGGCTGCGCGGGGTCGGCGGGGGTGTAGGGGACGACGTAGCCGACGAGGCGTTCGCCGCGCAGGACGACGGCGGCGGCGCGTACGGATGGGTGGGCGGTCAGCAGGGACTCGATCTCGCCCAGTTCGACCCGCTGGCCGCGGATCTTCACCTGGAAGTCGGTGCGGCCCAGGTACTGGATCTCGCCGGTGGGCAGCCAGCGGGCCACGTCCCCGGTGCGGTACAGGCGCGTGCCGGGCGGGCCGTACTGGTCGGGTACGAAGCGTTCGGCGGTCAGCGCGGGCCGGTTGACGTAGCCGCGGGCGAGCTGGACGCCGCCCAGGCACAGCTCGCCCGGCGTGCCGACCGGCACCCGGCGGCCCTCGGCGTCGAGCACCTCCAGGCGGGTGTTGGCGACCGGCCCGCCGATGGGGATCACGGTCTCGCCCGGCTCGCAGGCGTGCCAGGTCACGTCCACGGCCGCCTCTGTCGGGCCGTACAGGTTGTGCAGCTCCGTGCCGGGCATCCGCTCGTGGAAACGCGCGGCCAGCTCCGGGGAGAGCGCCTCGCCCGAGCAGATGACCCGCCGCAGCGGCGGCAGCTCGGGCTCGTCCAGGAACACCTCCAGCATCGACGGCACGAAATGCGCCACACTGGCGCGGTGCCCGGCGGCGAGGGCGGCCAGGCGGGCGCTGTCGCGGTGGGCGCCGGGCTCGGCGACGACCATCCCGGCGCCGGTGATGAGCGGCCAGAACAGCTCCCACACCGACACGTCGAACGACAGCGGCGTCTTGTGCAGGACCCGGTCCTCGCCGGTGAGCGGGAAGGTCTCCTGCATCCACCGCAGCCGGTTGGCGATCGCCCGGTGCGACACCCCCACCCCCTTCGGACGTCCCGTCGACCCCGACGTGAAGATCACGTACGCGAGCGCGTCCGGATGGACGGCGACCTCAGGAGTCGTGTCGGGGGCGGGACCGTCGAGAGGCAGCACCACCACCCCGGCAGGCAGACCGGCGTCGGACGACGGCGGGTCGCCGTCGGTGAGGACGATGCGGGCGCCGGCGTCCTCGATCATGTGGGCCAGCCGTTCCGGCGGCAGGCCGGGCTCCAGCGGGAGGTAAGCGGCGCCCGCGCCGAGCACGCCGAGCAGCGCGGGCAGGAGGCCGGGGCCGCGGTCCAGGTGGAGGCCGACCACGTCGCCGGGGCGGGCGCCGGCGGCGGCCAGCCGGGCGGTGACGGCGCGGGCGCGGGCGGCCAGCTCGCGGTAGGTGATCCAGGTGCCGTCGTAGCAGACGGCCGGCGCGGTGGGGGTGCGTGCGGCCTGCGCGGCGAGCAGCTCCGGCAGGGTCGCCTCCGGGTACGGCCGCGCGGTGGCGTTCCACCGGCCGATCTCCCCGACGTCCGCCGTCAGGAACGGGTCCGCCCGGCGCGGATCGGCGGCGCTCGTGGTGGCCAGGCGCAGGGCCGTCAGGTAATGGCCGCCGATACGGGCGATCTGCGCGGCGCCGAACTGGGCCCGGTCGTAGGTGATGACCAGGTCGAACCCGCCGTGCTCGCGCGAGCGGGTGAACGCGGCGGTGAACGGCAGGTCGGTCTGCTCGAAGAACTCCTGGCCGACGATCTCGGCGCCGGGCATGCCGCGGTAGACATGGAAGTCGCGGTAGTCGAAGAGCGCGTCCAGCATCGGCGAGCGCCCGGACAGCCGCTGGATCTCGAAGAGCGGGAACTGCCGGTGCGGCAGCAGCGCCACCTCGGCGTCGAACACCCGGCGCACCAGCTCGCCCCAGGTGGGCGCGGCCGTGTCGAGGCGCAGCGGCACCGTGTTGAGGAACAGGCCGAGCACCTCCTCGCCCGCCTCGCTCTCCGGCCGGCTGTGCGTGACCAGGCCGGTCATCACCTCGTCCTCGCCGGTGACCAGCGCCAGCACCCGCAGGTGGGCGGCCAGCATGACGGTGCGCACCGGGACGGCGAGCTCGCGGGCCACCTCGGTCACGCGGGCGAGCAGGGCGGGCTCCAGCGGCAGCCGCAGCACCTCGACGCCGTCGCCGTCCCGGTGCTCGGGCAGCCGCGGCAGCCGCGTGTCCGGCGCGTCGTCCACCCGGGCCTGCCAGAAGTCACGGGTCTGGGCGCAGGCGACGACGGCGCGCTCGCGGGCCACCAGGTCGCGGAAGGCCGCGGCGGGCGGGGTCACCGGCAGCGGCTCCCCGGCCAGGCGGGCGTGGTAGCGGCGGAACAGCTCGGTGACGAGCGTGGCCACGCTCCACCCGTCGAGGATGGCGTGGTGGAAGCTCAGGCTGAACGCGAACAGCTCGCCGGGCAGCAGGTGCGCGTGCGCGCGGGCCAGCGGCGGCCGCGACCAGTCGAACGGGCGCCGTTTCTCCTCCTCCGCCCAGCGCGCCACCCGTTCGTCCGCGTCCGGGACGCCCGACAGGTCGGTCACGGCGAACGGCAGTGTGGCCGAGCGGTGCACGAACTGCAGCGGCTCGCTGAACCCGGTCATGTCGATCGAGGTGCGCAGCACCGGGTGCCGGGCGGTCACCTCGGCCAGGGCGGCCTCGAACGCCTCCCGGTCGAACCGGCCGCGCAGCGTGATCGTGGTCAGGTCGTGGTAGGTGGCCGCGTCCGGCTCGTAGGCGCTGTGGTAGAGCATGCCCGCCTGGAGAGCGGCCAGGGGGTAGGCGTCCTCCAGGCCCCGGGCCCCGGTCGTGACAGTCATCGCGCCTCGCCTTCCAGCATCCGTGCCAGGTCCTCGGGGTCGAGCAGGCCGAACGGCGCCGCGGCCCGCGGTTCGGCGGCCGGCGTGGCCGGTTCCAGCCGGGCGGCCAGCTCTCTGACCGTCTGGTGCAGGAACAGCTGTTCCAGCCGTACGGCGTAGCCCGCCTCGCGCAGCCGGGAGACCACCTTGAGGCTGCGGATGGAGTCGCCGCCGACGGCGAAGAAGTTGTCGTGCGCCGACACCCGCGCCAGGCCGAGCACGCCCTGCCAGGCGGCGGCGACGGCCAGTTCAGCGTCGCCCTCCGGGTCGGCGTGGGCGGCCGGGTCGGGGGCGGACGGGTCGGGCAGCGCGTCGCGGTCGAGCTTGCCGCTGCGGTTGAGCGGCAGCGCGTCCAGGATCGTCAGGGTGGCGGGGACCAGGTGGCCGGGCAGCCGCTCGCGCAGCAGGGCGTGCCACCGCGCCGGGTCGTGCTCGCCGACGTCCGGCACCACGTATCCGGCCAGCCGCAGCCCGGCCCCGTCGGCGACGGCCCGCGCGGCGGCGGCGCGCACGCCGGGCAGCGCCGACAGCGCGGCGTCGATCTCGCCCAGTTCGACCCGCATGCCGCGGATCTTGACCTGGTGGTCGGCGCGGCCCAGGTACTCGATCTCGCCGTCGGGCCGCCATCTGGCCAGGTCGCCGGTGTCGTACAGCCTGCCGCCAGGAGGGCCGTGCGGGTCGGGCGCGAACCGTTCGGCGGTCAGGGCGGGCCGGTCGACGTAGCCGCGGGCGAGCTGGACGCCGCCGATCCACAGCGTGCCGGGGACGCCGACGGGCACCCGGTTCATGCGCTCGTCGAGGATCTCCAGGCGGGTGTTGGCGACCGGCCCGCCGATGGGGATCACGGTCTCCCCCGGCTCGCAGGCGTGCCGGGTGACGTCCACGGCCGCCTCCGTGGGGCCGTACAGGTTGTGCAGCTCCGTACCGGGCATCCGCTCGTGGAAGCGCGCGGCCAGCTCCGGGGGCAGCGCCTCGCCGGAGCAGATGACGCGCCGCAGCGGCGGCAGGCCGGGTTCGTCGAGGTAGGCGTCGAGCATGGACGGCACGAAGTGGACGGTGCTGACGTCCCCGGCGCCGAACAGGCGGGTCAGGTAGCCGGGGTCGGCGTGCCCGCCGGGGTCGGCGACCACCATTCCGGCGCCGGTGATGAGCGGCCAGAACAGCTCCCACACCGACACGTCGAACGAGAACGGCGTCTTGAACGCCACCCGGTCCTCGCCGGTCAGCGGGAAGGCGTCCTGCATCCACCGCAGCCGGTTGACGATCGCCCGGTGCGACACCCCCACACCCTTCGGACGTCCCGTCGACCCCGACGTGAAGATCACGTACGCGAGCGCGTCCGGATGGACCTCAGGAGTCGTGTCGGGGGCCGGCTCCGTGAGGGGGGCCGCGTCGAGGAGGACGGGGGTGATGCCGGAGGGCAGGAGGGCGTGGTGGGTGGTGCTCGTGATCGCGAGGCGGGCGCCGGAGTCGGACAGCATGGCGGCGAGCCGGGCCGGCGGGTGGTCCGGCTCCAGCGGCAGGTAGGCGGCGCCGGCGGCGATCACCGCGTGCACGGCGACCACCAGGTCCGGCCCGCGTTCCAGGCACACGCCGACGACCCGGTCGGGTCCGGCGCCGAGCGCGCGCAGCGTGCGGGCCAGCCGGTCGACCCGGGCGGTGAACTGCTCGTAGGTGAGCCACTCCTCCCCGTGGCGCACGGCGGGGGCGTGCGGGGTGCGCGCCGCCTGGTCCGCCAGCAGGCCGGCGAGCGTCGCGCTCTCGTACGGGGCGGCCGTGTCGTTGGCCCGCAGGACCGTCTCCAGCTCTCCGGGCGTGAGCAGCGGCACCTCGCTCACGGGACGCCCGGGCGCGGCCACCGCCCGGGTGAGGAAGGCGCGGAAGTGGTCCGCGAACCGCTCCATCCGGTCGTGGTCGAACACGTCGGTGGCGTAGTGCAGCACCCCTGTCAGCCCGTCACCGGCCTCCTCGATCACCAGGTGCAGGTCCGCCTGGGTGACGCCGGGGTCGATGTCCAGGGTGCGCAGCGACACCCCGGCCGCCTCCGGCGGGGCGGGCGGCACGTTCTGGTAGGCGAGCATCACCTGGAACAGCGGGTTGCGGGCCAGGTCGCGCTCCTCGGCCAGCTCCCGCACCAGCACCTCGAACGGCAGCTCGGCGTGGTCGTGCGCGTCCAGCACCCGTTCCCTGGTGCGCCGGACCAGCTCGCCGAAGCCGGGGTCGCCGGACAGGTCGCCGCGCAGCACCAGCGTGTTGAGGAACAGTCCGGCCAGCTCCTCGACGTCCGGGTGCGCCCGGCCGGACACCGGCGTGCCGATCGGGATGTCGTCGCGTCCGGTGTAGCGGGCCAGCACCGCCTGCAGCGCCGCCAGCAGCACCATGAACGGCGTCGCCTGCCGCTCCGCCGCGAACTCCCGGACCGCGGCGACGGTGTCCGCGTCGATCCCGAACGTCAGCCTGCGGCCCGCCATGCCCGCCGGCCCGTGCCGCTGCCGGTCCGCGGGCAGGTCCAGAGTGGCGGGCAGGCCGGCGAGGATGTCCTTCCAGTACGCGAGATCGTCCGTACGTTCGCCGGCCCGGCGGCGGTGCCAGGCGGCGAAGTCGCGATAGCCGGTGGGCAGGGCGGGCAGGTCCGGCGGGGTGCCGGTGACGCGGGCCCGGTAGAGCTCCATGAGGTCGCGCAGCAGGATCGACAGGCTCCACCGGTCGGCGCTCACGTGGTGCAGGGTCAGGAACAGGTCATGCTCCTCGCGGCTCCGCCTGACGAGGACGGCTCTGGCGAGGGGGCCGGTGGCGAGGTCGAACCGGTGGCGGGCCTCCCGGCGCCCGATCTCGTCCTCGTCCGTCCCGCCGGGAGCGGGGAGGGGGCGGACGGCCAGGCGGGGTCTGCGGGTGCCCTCCTGGAGGTGCGGTTCGCCGTCGGCGCCGGTGATGACGAGGCGGAGGGCGTCGTGCCGGTCCACCAGGTCGTCGAAGGCGGCGGCCAGCGCCTCGACGTCGAGCGGCCCGGTCAGGCGTTCGGCCCAGGCCACGTTGTAGGCGGGGTTGCCGGGATCGAGCTGGTCCAGGAACCACAGGCGGGCCTGGGCGTGCGACGGCTCCACCGGCCCTTCGGCGGCGGGTATGGAGGCGGCGTGCGCCGAGGTCAGCAGGGGGGCCAGCCCGGCGATGGTCGGCGTCTCGAAGCAGCGGCGCAGCGTCACCCGCGCGCCGAACTCCTCCCGCATCCTGACCACGAGCCGCATCGCCAGCAGGGAGTGGCCGCCGAGGGTGAAGAAGTCGTCGTCCACGCCGATCCGGTCCCTGCCGAGCAGGCCGGTCCAGACGGCGTGCAAGGTGTGCTCCTCCGGCGTGCGCGGCGGCCGCTGCTCGCGGGCCTCTTCCGGCGGGGGCGGCGGGAGGGCCTTGCGGTCGAGCTTGCCGCTGGGCAGCACCGGGAAACCGTCCACCGTCACGAACGCCGCCGGGACCATCGCCTCCGGCAACCGCGCACGCAAGAACCCCCTCAACGAACCAGGATCAACCCCCGAACCCGCACCAGGCTGGACATACGCCACCAGACCACGACCACCCGGAGCATCATCACGCACCACCACCACCGCACGACCCACCCCCGGACACTCCCCCAGCACCGCCGCAACCTCATCAGGCTCGACCCGCACCCCCCGCACCTTCACCTGATCATCAACACGCCCCAGATACTCCAACTCCCCCGACCCACACCACCGCACCAGATCACCCGTCCGATACAACCGCCCCCCACCACCACCGAACGGATCCGGAACAAACCGCTCCCCCGTCAACCCCGCACGACCGTGATAACCCCGAGAAACCCCCACCCCACCCAGCAACAACTCACCCGGCACCCCCACCGGAACCGGACACAACCCCCCATCCACCACATACACCGACGTATTCGCCACCGGCGTGCCGATGGAGCCGCCTGCGTCGCCCGTGACCCGGTGCCCGGTGGACCACACGGTCGTCTCGGTCGGCCCGTACAGGTCCCACAGCTCGTCCGTCACCTTCAGGAGCCGGGCGGCGAGCCCGGCGGGCAGCGCCTCGCCCGTGGAGATGATCCGGGGGACACGGGCGGCGAGCGCGGGCAGCAGGCCCTCCAGCATGGACGGGGTGGCCTGGACGGTGTGCACGTCGCCGACCAGCCGGTGCACCCGCTCGATCTCGGCGGAGGAGGCCACCACGACGGTCCCGCCGGTGACCAGCGGGCCGAAGATCTCGATCATCGCGATGTCGAACGACACCGACGTCAGGAACAGGTACCGCTCCCCCGCCGCCGGGCCGGGCTCCTCGCGCACGTGTCCCAGCAGGCTGACCAGGCCGCGGTGCGGCACCACGACGCCCTTGGCCCGGCCGGTCGAGCCGGAGGTGTAGATCAGGTAGGCGGCCTGGTCCGGGTGCGCGCCCGTACCGAACTCCTCCCCGTCCGCGGGGAGGTCTTCGAGCAGCAGGCGGCCGGGCCGGTCGGGGAGGCGGGCCTGGAGTGCGGCGGTGGTGACGGCGAGCGCGGCCCCGGAGTCGGCGAGGATCCCGGCGAGCCGCTCCGGCGGGTAGCCGGGGTCCAAGGGGACGTAGCAGCCGCCGGCCTTGAGCACCCCGAGCAGGGCGGCGACCAGGTCCGGGGTGCGGGGCAGGCACACGCCCACCCGGGTCTCGGGGCCGACGCCGAGCCGCCGCAGCCGCGCGGCCAGGCGGGCCGCTTTCGCCTCCAGCTCCGCGTACGTCAGGACGCGGCCGTGCGCGTCGGCCACGGCGGGCGCGTCCGGGGTGCGGGCGGCCTGCTCGGCGACCAGCTCGTGCACGCCGCGTTCCGGGTACGGGAGAGCCGGGCCGTCGCCTGCCCGCAGGGTGCGCTCCTGTTCGTCGGCGGGCATGAGCGGCAGCTCCGACAGGCGCAGGCCGGGATCGGCGACGGCGGCCGCGAGCAGGGTGCGCAGGTGGCCGGCCAGGCGGGCCATCCGGTCGTCGTCGAACAGGTCGGTGGGGTAGTCGAGCACGCACAGCAGCCGGCCGTCGGGGCGCTCCTCGACGATGAGGTCCAGGTCGAACATGGCGGTGCCGGGCCGCACGTCCAGCCGTTCCAGGCGCAGGCCGCGCGCGCCGCCGGGCAGCGGCGGGGTGTTCTGGTAGGCGAGCATCACCTGGAACAGCGGGTTCCTGGACAGGTCGCGGCCCGCCGACAGCTCCTCCACCAGGGTCTCGAACGGCAGCGCCGCGTGTTCGAACGCGCCCAGCGCCCGCTCCCGGGTGCGCTCCACCAGCTCGGTGAAGCTCGGGTCGCCGGACAGGTCGCCGCGCAGCACCACGGTGTTGAGGAACAGGCCGACGGTGTCGTCGAGCGACGGGTCGGGGCGGGCCGAGACGGGCGTGCCGATCGGGATGTCGGTCTGGCCGGTGTAGCGGGCCAGCAGCGCCTGCACGGCGGCGGCCAGCACCATGAACGGGGTGGCCCGGTGTCCGGCCGCCAGCGCGCGCACCCCGTCGGCGGTCGGCCGGTCCAGGTCGAACGGCAGCCTGCGCCCCGCGTTGTGGCGGACGGGCGGGCGGGGCCGGTCGGCGGGCAGGTCGAGCACGTCGGGCAGCCCGGCGAGGGTCTCGCGCCAGTGGGCGAGGTCGCCGTCCCCGCCGGCGGGGCGGGACCGCTGCCAGGTGGCGTAGGCGGCGTAGCCGGTCGGCGCCGCAGGGAGCGGGTCGCCGGCGTGCAGCGCCAGCAGGTCGCGCAGCAGGATCGCCACGGACCAGCGGTCGGCCAGGATGTGGTGCAGGGTCAGGATCAGGCGGTGCTCCCGCTCGGCGACCCGCAGCAGGCGGGCCCTGGTGAGGGGGCCCGTCTCCAGGGCGAACCGGTGCCCGGCCTCGCCGAGGGCCGCCGCGTCCGCCTCGGCGGGGGTGACGTCTTCGACGGTGAGCGCGGGCCTGACGGGGCCGGGCGCCTGCCAGGGCTCGCCGTCCTTGAGCGTGACCACGTACCCGAGTACGGGGTGGCGCTCCACGAGCGCGTCGAACGCCGCCGCCAGCGCGGCGGCGTCCAGCGGGCCGTCGATCCGGTACGCCCAGGACAGGGTGTAGGCGGGGTTGCCGGGGTCGAGCTGGTCGACGACCCAGAGCCGGCGCTGCGCCTCGGTCAGCGGGGCGCCCAGCTGGGGGTCGGCGTGCGGGATCGCCGGAGTGGGCGGGCTCGGCCGGCGGCGGCCGAGGAGGCGGGCCTCGAGTGCGGCCCGCTGGTCCGGGCTGAGCGCGGCCAGGCGCTCGCGGATCCCTTCGGCGTCGCTCACCGCTCCTCCTCAAGAAGCTCCAGATCGGTCCCGAGCGCGTGCTCGAGTACGGCCAGCGCCTGCTCCTCGACGGTGGTGGCGTCGAAGCAGCGGCGCAGCGGCAGTTCCACGCCCAGTTCGTCGGAGATCCGGGCAATGAGGCGGACCACGAGCAGGGAGTGGCCGCCCAGCTCGAAGAAGTCGTCGCGCGCTCCGACGCGGTCCCGTCCGAGCAGGTCGGACCAGATGGCGGCCAGCGTCTCCTCCGCGGGGGTGGCCGGGGGCACGAAGGCGGGGGCGGTATCGGGGTGCGGCGGTGGGAGTGCGTTGCGGTCGAGCTTGCCGCTCGGCAGCACCGGGAAACCCTCCACCGTCACGAACGCCGCCGGGACCATCGCCTCCGGCAACCGCGCACGCAAGAACGCCCTCAACGAACCGGCATCAGCACCTGGATCGAGCTGGACATAGGCCACCAGCCCACGACCACCCGGAGCGTCATCACGCACCACCACCACCGCACGACCCACCCCCGGACACTCCCCCAGCACCGCCGCAACCTCATCAGGCTCGACCCGCACCCCCCGCACCTTCACCTGATCATCAACACGCCCCAGATACTCCAACTCCCCCGACACACACCACCGCACCAAATCCCCCGTCCGATACAACCGCCCCCCACCACCACCGAACGGATCCGGAACAAACCGCTCCCCCGTCAACCCCGCACGACCGTGATAACCCCGAGAAACCCCCACCCCACCCAGCAACAACTCACCCGGCACCCCCACCGGAACCGGACACAACCCCCCATCCACCACATACACCGACGTGTTCGCCACCGGCGTGCCGATGAGGATCGTGGTGGCGTCACGCGGCACCCGGTAGGCGGTGGACCAGATGGTGGTCTCCGTCGGGCCGTAGAAGTTCCACAGCTCCCCGGCCACCTTCAGCAGCCGCGCCGCCAGGTCGGGCGGCAGGGGCTCGCCGCCGAGGATGACCCGCGGCAGGCCGGGCGGCAGGTGCCCGGCGACCAGGCCGGCCACCGAGGGGGTGAGCTGCACCAGGTCCACCCCTTCGGCCGCGCGACCGGCCTGACGGGGCACGCGGGAGGTGTCGTCTGGGGCGACGACGAGGGTGCCGCCGGACAGCAGCGGCGTGAAGATCTCCAGCGCGGCGATGTCGAAGGACAGCGACGTCATGAGCAGCGCGCTGCCGCCGCCGACCCGGCGGATCACGTCGGTGACCAGGTTGACGACCCCCCGGTGCGGCACCTCGACGCCCTTGGGCCGCCCGGTCGAGCCGGAGGTGTAGATCAGGTAGGCCAGGTTGTCCGGACCCACCCGTACCGGCGTCGCGGACGGCCCTTCCGGCGGCCGGTCCAGCAGGAACACCGGCGGCCGGTCGGCGGGCAGGTCGCCGGCCAGGCGCGAGGTGGTGATCAGCAGCCGCGCGCCGGAGTCGGCCAGGATGTACGACAGCCGTTCCGCCGGGTACGCCGGGTCCAGCGGCAGGTAGTGGCCGCCCGCCCGCAGGACCGCCAGCAGCGCCACCACTAGTTCGGCGTCGCGGGGCAGGCACAGCGCCACGCAGGTCTCGGCGCCCACGCCGGCCGCCGCCAGCCGCCCGGCCAGCGCGCGGACGCGCTCGTCCAGCTCGGCGTAGGTGAGCGTGCCGCCGGCGAGGTCGCGGAGCGCGACCGCGTCCGGCGTGCGCGCGGCCTGCTCGGCGACCAGCTCGTGCAGGGTTCCTGCGGGGTACGGTGCGGCGGTGGCGTTCCAGCCGGTGAGCAGCCTCCGTTCCCGTTCCGGCGTCATCAGCGGCAGCCGCGACACCCGGATCCCCGGGTCGGCGACGGCGGCCTCCAGGACGAGCCGGTACGCCTCGGCCAGCCGCGCCACCGTGTCCGCGTCGTACAGCTCGGTGCTGTACTCGAAGTAGAGGCCCGCGCCGGAAGGGGTCCTGACCACGTCGAGGCCGAGGTCGTGCTGGGCGGTGCCGTTGGGGAACTGGCCGCGCGAGTCCATCGGCAGCAGGTTGAAGCCCACCTGGTACAGCGGGGTGCGGCTGGGGTCGCGGGCCGGCCGCAGCGCCTCCACCAGCCGGTCGAACGGCACGTCGGCGTGGTCCAGCGCTTCCAGGACGGTGCCGCGCACCCGGTCCAGCAGCTCGTCGAAGGACGGGTCGCCGGACAGGTCCGTGCGCAGCACCAGCGTGTTGACGAACATGCCGATGACCGGCTCGAACTCGGGCAGGTCCCGGCCGGCGACCGGCGAGCCGACCACGACGTCGTCCTGGCCGCCGTAGCGGGCGAGCAGCGCCTTGAACCCGGCCAGCAGCACCATGAACAGGGTGGCGCCGCGCCGCCTGGCCAGCTCCTCCAGCGCGTCGACGAGATCCCCGGGCAGGGTGCGGGCGTACTCGTCGCCGGCGTGGCCGCGGGTGGCCGGGCGCGGCCTGTCGGTGGGCAGGCCGGTGTCGCCGGGCAGCCCGGCCAGGCGTTCGCGCCAGTAGCCGAGCTGGCCGGCGAGCACGCCCCCGGCGAGGTGCTCGCGCTGCCAGGCGGCGTAGTCGGCGTACTGGATGGGCAGTTCGGGCAGGTCCGGCTCGCGGCCCTGGCCGAGCGCGTCGTGGATCTCCTTCAGCTCACTGGTGAAGACGACGCCGGAGCGGGCGTCGAACACCGCGTGGTGCACGACCAGCACGATCCGCTGCAGCTCGTCGCTCATGCGGACCAGCCGCGCCCGCCACAGCGGCGGCCGGTCCAGGGCGAACGGCCTGCGCGCCTCGGCCAGGGCCAGGGCGCGGAACTCGCGTTCGGCCCGCTCGGGCGGCAGGCCGCGCAGGTCGGTGCAGGGCAGCGTGACCGGCAGGTCCACCTGGACGACCTGGACCAGGTCGCCGTCCTCGGTCGCCAGCGACGTGCGCAGCGTCTCGTGCCGCCCGACGACCTGGCGCAGCGCGTCCAGGCACCGCTCCGGGTCGCTGCGGCCGGGCAGCTCGATCACCGCGTTGACGTGGTGCGCGGGCGCGTCCGGGTCGAGCCGGGCGAGGAACCACAGGCGTTCCTGGGCGTACGAGGCAGGCAAGACGTAGGTGCCGGTCACGGCCGGTGTCCTCCTAGTGGTGGTCCATGGCCTCGCGCAGGCTGCGCGGGCGCATGTCGGTCCAGACCTGCTCGATGTGGTCGAGGCAGCTCTGCTTGGCGCCCTCGAACCCGGTCTCCCGCCAGCCGTCGGGGACGGGGCGTCCGGCGAACCAGATCGAGTACTGCTCCTCGTCGTTGACCACGACCTTGTACTGGCCGTCCCGCATGTCAGCGCCTTTCCGTCCGGGGGAGCCTGCTGATGGTGGTGGTGCCGGTGGCGGGGGCCTGCTGCTTGCCGCGCAGCTCCTCCACGAGCGCGGCCATGCCGGCCACGGTCGGCACCTGGAAGAGGCTGCGCATCGGCAGCCGGACCCCGACCTTCTTCCTGATGAGGGCGATGAGCTGGACGGCGACGAGCGAGTTGCCGCCCAGGTCGAAGAAGTCCTGCTCGACGCTGACCCGGCGGGCGCCGAGCACCTCGCCCCACAGGCCGGCGAGCGCGCTCTCCAGCTCGTTGCGCGGCGCGACGTGGTCGTCGGGGAGCTCGTCCGCGCCACCCGCCGCGGCGGCCGCGTCCAGCTCGCCGGCGACCGTGTCCTGGGTCAGCTCGCGCACGCCGGCGACGTACTCGGCCAGGTCGGTGGCGTTGACCACGACCTGCGGGCCGAGGTTCGCGGCGAGCAGCCGGCGGAACGCCTCGGCGCCTTCTGCCGGGCTGATGCCGCGCTTGGCGCCGTCCACGTCGAGCGCCTGACCGGCGGCGGCCGACTCCTCGTCGACGGCGGTGTCCTCGGCCTGCCGGCGGGCGCCCTCGCCGACGGTCCGCGTGACGGCGTCCTTGTCGATGCGGCGCAGCACGAAGTCGGCGATGGTGACCACCGGTTCGCCGGCGTCGTCGTACAGGGTGAGGTCCGCGGCGAGCACCTCGCCGCCGCCGGTGTCGCGGTGGCGGGCGTGGCTCCACAGGCGGGCCGGGAGCGGCGCGTGCACGGTGACGCGGCCGTAGCCGAGCGGCAGGTAGCTGTGGCCGCCGGAGACGGAGCTTGACGCGACAGAGATGAACGCCGTCGCCTCGTCCAGCAGCGCGGGGTGGAGCGGCAGCCGGTCCAGGTCGGCGGCCACGTCGGGGCCCGCCTCCAGGCGGGCGAGCCGCTCGTCCCCGCCCTGGCTCACCGAGCGCAGGCTGTTCCAGCGGGGGCCGAAAGTGACCAGGCCGGAGGCGGAGGCGAACGGGCTCGGCCCGTCCTCGCCGCCGTACACGCATCGCTGCCGGGCGCCCGCCAGGTCCGACGGCGGCGGCTCCCCGGCGACCCAGGCGGCCGAGCCGCGGGCGTGCTGCGTGGCCTCGCCGCCGGTCACGCTGACCACCTCGAAGTCCATGCCGTCGCCCGCCGGGGTGAGCAGCACCCGCAGCTCGGCGGCTGCGCCGTCGGCGACGGGCAGCGGGGCGACGAACGCGACGTCGCGCAGCTCGATCGCGTGGCCGGGGCCCGGGCTCGGCACGGCGGCCTCGAACGCGGCCCGCGCCGTCTCCAGGTAGCCGGTGCCGGGCATGACGGGCACGCCCGCCACCCGGTGCTCGTCGAGCAGCCAGTGCGTGGACGGGGAGAGCGTGGCCGCGTACCAGGGCCGGCGGCCGGCGCTCTCGTGGCGGTGGCCGAGCACCGGGTGGTCGATCCTGGTCACCCGGTCGCCGCGCTGCAGCGCCCGGAACGCGGCCGGGGCCGCGACCTCGGCCGCCATGCCGACCTCCAGCCAGGCGCCCCAGTTGACCGAGACCGCCCGGCCTGGCCAGGCGTGCGCGCAGGCGTCCATGAAGGCGTTGGCGCCGCAGTAGTCGACCTGGCCGAAGCCGCCGGCCACGGCGGTGACCGACGAGCACAGCATGACGAAGTCGAGCGGCAGGTCGCCGAAGACCTCGCGCACCGCCAGCGTGCCGGCGAGCTTCGGGGCGAGCACGGCCTCGGCCGCCGCCCGCTCCTTGACCTCGGCCATGCCGCCGCCGGGAACCCCGGCCGCGTGCACCACGCCGTCGATGCGGCCGAACCGGTCGAGCGCCTCGGTCCTGGCGCGGCGCAGCGCCCCGGGGTCCGCGGCGTCCGCGGCCAGCACGACCACCTCGGCGCCGGCCCGCTCCATGCGGCGCACGGCGGCGACGGCGCGGCGGACCCGGTCGGGGGCGCCGTCGAGGGTGTCCCACTCCTCCCGGGGCGGCAGCCCCGACCGGCCGAGCAGGACGAGCCGGGCCTGCGCCCGACCGGCCAGGTCCTCGGCGAGGGTGAGTCCGATGCCGCCGAGCCCGCCGGTGATGACGTACACGCCGTGCCGGCGCAGCGGGTCGGCCTGCGGCGGCAGCGGCACCCGGGTGTACCCGCGCAGCCAGCGGCGGCCGGCGCGCAGCGCGACCGGCGACGGCGGCTCGCCCTCGGGCGGCTCGCCGGGCTCGGCGGCCAGCTCGGCGAGCACGGCGGCCGGGTCGTACGGTCCCTCCTCCAGGTCGACGTGGCGGGCCGTCAGCCAGCGGGCTTCCAGCGGGACGACGGCGGTGAAGCCGGCGACGGTGGCGTGCTCGGGCCTGGTGACGTCCCCGCCGACGACTCCCTGGGTGCCCCTGGTGACGATGTCGAGATGGACGCCGCCGTCCCGGTCGGCCTGGGCGAGCGCCTGGACGAGGCCGAGCAGGCTGAAGAATCCCAGGTCCTGGGCGGCGTCGGTGGCGGCGATGTCCCCGGCGGGGGTGCCGTCGAGCGGCCAGGCGTGCACGATCCTGGCGGGGACGCCGGTCTGCGCGATCAGCGCCTCGTAGTCCTCGCGCTCGGCGGGCCGGATGGTGACCGTGCCGTCGGGGGCGACCCCGTACGCGGTGCCGGGGACGACCTGGACCGCGTCGGCGCCGGCGGCGCGCAGGGCGTCGAGGAGCGGCACCCCGCCGGGCCCGGCGAAGACCAGGCAGCGGGCGCCGGCGAGGGAGTCCGCCGGGACGGGGGTGACGGGGGCCTGCCGCCAGGCGGGCACCGAGAAGCGCTCCTCCTGCGGCAGCGCCCCGGTCCGCGCGGCTCTCGGGTAGATCAGCTCGGGGTCGACCGCGGTCGGCACCCAGTGGCGGGTCCGCTCGTACGGGTAGGCGGGCAGCGGGACGCGCCGCGCGGGCTCGGTGATCGCGGTGACGTCGAGCGGCGCGCCCGCGGCCCACAGCGTGCCCGCGGCCGCGTACAGGACCTCGAGGTCGGACTTGGTGTCGGCGGGTCCTGGCAGGCTGGGCAGCGGGGCGGGGGCGGTGCGCGGCAGCTGTGTCCTGGCCAGGCCGGCGAGCTGGCGTCCTGGGCCGCATTCGAGCATCCGCCACTCGCCCTCCGCTGCGAGCGCGGCCACGCAGTCGCCGAACCGGACCGCCTCGCGCAGGTGGCGGGTCCAGTAGCCGGGGTCGGTGGCTTCCTCGGGCGTGATCCAGGTGCCGGTGACGTTCGACAGGAACGGGATCCTGGGCGCGTCGCGGGTGGCGGCGGCGACGGCGGCGTGGAAGTCGCCCAGGATCGGGTCCATCATCGCCGAGTGGAAGGCGTGCGACGTGCGCAGCGCGGTGTGCTGGACCTCGGCCTCGTCCAGCGTGGCCGCGTACCGCTCGACCAGCTCGGCGGGGCCGGCGACGACGCAGGTGCCCGGGCCGTTCACGGTGGCGACGGACAGCCCGTCCGGCAGGGTGCGGCGGACCTCCTCGTGGTCCTGGCGCACGGCCAGCATCGAGCCGGGCGGCATCGACTGCATGAGGCGGCCGCGGGTGGCGACCAGGCGCAGCGCGTCCGGCAGCGGGAAGACGCCGGCGACGGCGGCGGCCACGTACTCGCCGATGCTGTGGCCGATCATGGCGGCCGGTTCGATCCCCCACGACGACCACAGGCGGGCCAGCGCCCACTCGACGGTGAACAGCGCGGGCTGGGCCAGCTCCGTCTGGCGCAGCCGCTCGTCGGCGGCCTCCCGCTCGTCGTCGCCGGGGAACAGCAGCGTCCGCAGGTCCAGGCCGAGCTCGTCGCGGAGCAGCGCGGCGCACTCGTCCACGGCGGCGGCGAACACCGGCTCGGTGCGGTAGAGACCGGCGCCCATGCCGGCGTACTGGGCGCCCTGGCCGGAGAACAGCCACGCCACCCGGGGCGTGCCCGCCTTGGCCTTGGTCACCCGGCGTGAGTCGCGCAGGGCGGCGACCGCGTCGGCGGGGTCGGCGGCGACCACGGCCGCCCGGTGCTTGTGCTGCTTGCGCCCGGTGCGCAGCGTGTGCGCCACGTCGGCGAGGGAGACCTCCCGGTCCTCCAGGTGGCCGGCCAGCCGCCGCACGGCGGCGTCGAGCGCGGCCGGGGTGCGGGCCGACAGCTGCAGCAGGTGGGCGGGGCGCGGCCGGGCGGTCGGCAGCGGGGCGGGCGGCGCCTGCTCGACGACGACGTGCGCGTTGGTGCCGCCGATGCCGAAGGAGCTGACGCCGGCGCGGCGCGGGTGGCCGTTCGTCTCCCACTTGGTCAGGGTGGCGTTGACCCGGAACGGCCCGGACTCGAAGTCGATGCGCGGGTTGGGCCGCTCGTAGTTGAGGCTGGGCGGGATCATGCCGTGCTCCAGCGCGAGCACGGTCTTGATGAAGCCGGCGATGCCCGCGGCCGGGCCGAGATGGCCGATGTTGGTCTTGACCGAGCCGATGCCGCACCAGCCGGTCTCCTCCGAGGCCGCGCCGAGCACCCCGGCCAGGGCGGCGACCTCGATCGGGTCGCCGAGCGAGGTCCCGGTGCCGTGCGCCTCGACGTAGGTGACGGTGCGCGGGTCGATCTGGGCGACGCCGAGCGCCTGCGAGACCGCCGCGGCCTGGCCCTCGGCGCTGGGCGCGGAGAAGCCGACCTTCGTGGCGCCGTCGTTGTTGATCGCGTTGCCGATGACGACGGCGCGGACGTGGTCGCCGTCGGCGATCGCGTCGGACAGCCGCTTGAGCACGGCCATGCCGCCGCCACCGCCCCAGATCGTGCCCTGCGCGGACGCGTCGAAGGCCCGGCAGTGCCCGTCCGGGGAGTAGATGCCGTCCTGGTGGTACAGGTAGCCCCACTCGGCGGGCAGCTCCAGCGACGCGCCGCCGGTCAGCGCCATGTCGCACTCGCCGGCGCGCAGCGCCTCGCAGGCGACGTGCAGCGCCACCAGCGAGGACGAGCAGGCCGTGTGCAGGGTGAGCGACGGGCCGCGCAGGTCGAGCTTGTACGACACGAGCGTGGCCAGGTAGTCGGGGTGGTTGCCGGTGTAGACGGCCAGGTTGCCCACGGAGGCGAACACCTCGGTGTTGGGCCGCACGTACAGCCACTGGTACTCGTCGGAGCCGATCGCCCCGTACACGCCGATCTCGCCGGGGTAGCGCGCCGGGTCGTAGCCGGCGTCCTCCAGCGCGGTGTTGGCCAGCTCCAGGAACATGCGCTGCTGCGGGTCGCGCAGCTCCGCCTCGCGCGGCGACATGCCGAAGAAGGCGGCGTCCAGCGCGCCGTAGTCGTCGGCGACGGAGGCCGCCGGGACGAACATCGGATCGTCGAGCAGGTGGGCGGGCACGCCCATCGCCTCCTGCTCGGCCCGGGTGTGGAACTTCACGGACTCCACCCCGTCCACCAGGTTGCGCCAGAACGCGGGCACGTCCTCGGCGCCCGGCAGGCGGCAGGCCAGCCCGACGACCGCGATCGGCTCGACCCCGTTGCCTTCTTCGTGGTTCATTCGTTGCTCTCCTGTCTGGGCTGCTGTGGCCGGTGGGGTGAGGATCGTGCCCGCCGCGCGGCGACCCGCCGGGCGGCTCGGTCCCAGCCGGCCGGACGGCGTTCGCCGTCGAGGTGCGCGGCCAGATCTCGTACGGTCGGGAAGCGGAAGAGGTCGACGATCGGCACCTCACGGCCGAGCGAGGCGGCCAGGCGGGCCTGGACCTGCGCGGTGGCCAGCGAGTGCCCGCCGATCTCGAAGAAGTTCGCGCCGGCGGAGATGCTGGGCAGGCCGAGCACCTCGCGCCAGACGCCGGCGACCAGGCGTTCGGTGCCGGTGGCGGGCTCCTGGCCGCTCGCCGGCGCGGGGCGGGGCGGCGGGGCGGGCAGCCGGGCGCGGTCCACCTTGCCGTTGGGGGTGAGCGGGAGCGCGGGCAGCAGGACGAGCTCGGCCGGCAGCGCGTAGCCGGGCAGGCTCGCGGCCAGGTGGCGGCGCAGCTCGGCCTGGCCGACGGCGGGCCCGTCGGTGACCGCGTACGCGAGCGGCACCCTGCCGCCCGGCCGCTCGGCGACCGTGGCCGCGGCGGCCCGCACGCCGGGGTGGGCCAGGAGCGCGGCCTCGACCTCGCCGAGCTCCACCCGGTAGCCGCGGATCTTCACCTGCCCGTCGGCCCGGCCGGCGAGCACGACGCGGCCGTCCGGGTCGTAGCGGCCGAGGTCGCCGGTGCGGTAGCGGGCCGTCTCGCCGTCCCGCTCGCGGGCGAACCGCTCCCGGGTGAGGGTCTCGTCCAGGTACGACTCCGCCAGGCGGCGGCTCCTGACCACGACCTCGCCCAGCTCGCCGACGGCCGCGGGCGCGCCGGCCGCGTCGAGGACGAGCAGCTCGGCGCCGTCCACGCCGTGCCCGGCGGGAACCGGGTCGCCGTGGTCGGGCGGGTCGCCGATCTCGTGCACGGCCTGCGCCTGCGGAGTCTCGGTGGTGCCGTAGGCGTTGACCAGGCGGGCGTCCGGGGCGACGCGGCGGAACCGGGCGGCGTCGGCGTAGGTGAGCCGGTCGCCGCCGAACAGCACCAGCCGCAGATCAGGCAGCCGGACCCCGGCGGCCGCGATGAGCGCGGCGAGCTGCGGGGTGAGGTGGGCGACGGTGATCCTTCGCCCGCGCAGCCATCCGGCCAGCTTGGCGGGGTCCCGCACCAGGTCCGGGCCCGGCACGTGCAGGGTGGCGCCGAGCACCAGCGGGGTGAACGCGTCCCGCAGCAGCGGGTCGTGCGCCAGCCCGGCCAGGAGCGCGAACCGGTCATCCCCGGTGAGGCCGTACGCGCGCGGGTACCAGTCGAGGAACCGGGCCAGCGGGCGCTCCGGCGTCCGCACGGGCTTGGGCTCCCCCGTGGTCCCCGACGTGAACGCCAGATACCCCCGCTCCTCCATCGGCACCACCCGACAGGCCGTCCCACCCTGCTCTGAACCCACCTCCGCCCTGTCACCACTCCCGTTCGTGACCGCTTCCGCCCCGTCACCACTCCCGCCTAAGAGCACCCCTGTCCGGTCCCCACTGCCGTTCGTGGCCGCTACTGCCCGGTCACCACTCCCGTTCAGGACGCCGGGACCCGCGGTCTCTCCCTCACCGAGCAGCTTCCGAGCGGCAAGATCGACCGACTCCCCGTCACCGCTCCCGCCAAGGACGCCGGGACCCGCGGCGCCTTCCTCACCGGTCAGATTCCGGGCTGCCAGGTCGGCTGGCCCCTCGTCACCGTTCGCGGGGGTACGGGGTTCTCCTGCTGGAGGGAGCCATGCCAGGTCGGGCGGGATCTGGATGCCGGGGCAGGCGATGATGCTGGTCGCGCCGGCCGCGCGGGCTTGGGCCGCGAGCCGGGCGGGCGGCAGCGCCGTGTCGAGCACCGCCCAGCGGGCTCCCGCCGCCAGCACGCCCAGCATCAGGGCCGGCAGCTCGCGCGTACGCTCGGCGAGGATCGCCACCGTCTCCCCCGCCCGCACGGCCGCGCCCGCCGCATCGGCCAGCCGGGAGAGGTCCGCGTACGTCAGCTCGCCGTCCTCGCCGCTGACCGCCACCCGCTCGGGCCCACCGGCCACCTGCATGAGCACCCGCTCCACCACCCCGGCCCCGTCCCATCCGGACAGCACCGCAGTCCCGTCCGGCAGCCGGACCGCCCCGGATGCATCCATGAGCCCCGTACTCACATCCGGCGAAGCACCGCCCCACACCCCGCGCCCCACCGACGCTCCGCCGTCGCGGAAGACTTCCCCGCCCTGAACCTCGGCCGCCCCGGCCACATCACCGACGCCCACCACCCCGGCCTGGGCCCCCGCCGTCGCCGCCACCTCCACGCCACCGGCGCTGGCCGCCCCGGCAAGGGTCAGCGGCTTGACCTCGGCCGGGTCGGGGAGCGGCCCGTCGTCACCTCGTCGAGGACGGGGGCGCAGGCGTGACTCGCGTACGGGACGGGCCGGGTCGGCGGTGAGGTCGGTGAGGAGGCGCAAGTAGCCGTGCAGCAGAGCGTCGACGCGCGACCGGCGGAACAGTCTGGGGTTGTAGACGGCCTGCAGCACATAGCACCCGTCGCGTTCCCCCACGTACAGGGTGAGGTCGAACAAGGACCCGGGCAGCCCGGGAGGCAGCGGGGCCGCCGCGACGCCGGGCAGGTCCAGCCGCGGCTCGGTGAAGTCGTACATGTTGAACAACACCTGCACGAGCGGGTTGCGCGACAGGTCGCGGCCCGGCCCGAGCCGGTCCACCAGCCGCTCCAGCCGCACGTCCAGATGGGCCAGCGCACCCGACAGCGCCTCCTGGCAGCGGGCGACGTGCGCGGCGAACGGCGCGCCGTCGTCCACCCGCAGCCGCACCGGCAGCACCTGCACCAGGCACCCGGCCACCGGGTCGAGCGCCGGGTCGCGGCGGTCCGCGACGGGGGTGCCGACGATCAGGTCGGGCTGGCCGGACAGCCGCCGCAGGACCTGCCCGTAGGCGGCGAGCAGCACCGCGTACGGGGTGCCGCCGAGCCGCACGGCCAGCTCCCGCACGGCGGCGCTGACCCCGGCGCCCGCCTCGGCGGTGACGGACTCGCCGTCGAACGTCTGCACCGGCGGGCGCGGATGGTCGCGCGGCAGGTCCAGCACCGTGGGCGCGCCGTCGAGGTGCCCGCTCCACCAGGCCAGGTCCGCCTCGCCGTCGCGCCGGCCGAGCCAGTCCACGTACCCGCCGTAGGTGGCGCGCAGCGGCGGGAACGCCTCCTGCCGGTACGCGCGCGAGATGTCCTCGTACAGCACCTTCTGTGACCAGCCGTCGAACACCAGGTGGTGGACGGTGACGACGAGCACGTGCTCCTCCACGTGCTCGTCCCGGGCGAGCCGCAGCAGCCTGGCCCGCCACAGCGGCCCCTCGGCCAGGTCGAACGCCAGCCGCGCCTCGGCCTGCAGCCGTTCGCGCAGCTCCGCGTCGGTCACGTCCTCGACGGGCAGCGGCACCGGGCCGGGCGGCGTGACCGTCACGGAAGGGACGCCGCCCGCCTGGGGCACCCGCCAGCGCAGCACCTCGTGCCGTTCGGCCACCGACGCCAGCGCCCGGCGCAGCGCCGCCACGTCCAGCGGGCCGGTGAGCCGCTGGGCCATGGCGATGTTGTGCGCCGGCGTGCCGGGGGCCAGCCGTTCCACGAACCACATCCGCCGTTGCACCGCCGACAGCGCCGCCGGTCCGTCGCCGGGCGGCTCCTCCCGCAGCGGAGGCGCCGCCGCGGCCCGGCGGGCGATCCCGGCCACGGTCCTGCCCGCCAGCACGTCCTCGACGGCCAGTTCCCGGCCCAGCCGGGTCCGCAGCAGCGCGGTCAGCCGCATGGCCAGCAGCGAGTGGCCCCCACGGGCGAAGAAGTCGTCGTCCGCCAGCGGCTCCGCACCCCCGAACGCCTCCCCCCAGGCCGCGGCCACCTCCCGCACCATCACCTCACCCCCGCCCAGGTGATCGCTCTCGCGGGCCGCAGACGAACCGGCCCCCTGCTCGCCGTCGCGAGGAGTCGTCTGCTGGTCGGCCGTGGGCGGGGCCGTCCGATGGGTGCTGGTGGTTTCCTCGTGGGCGAGCCGGTGGCCGGATTCCTCCGTGGTGACCTCGGGGCCGGAGGGGTGGGCGTGCTGGTCGCCGAGGGTGCGCAGGGCGGCCAGGTCGACCTTGCCTGCCGGTGTCAGCGGGAGTGCGGGCAGGCGCAGCACCCGGGTGGGGACCATGTACGCGGGCACGCTGTCCAGGCAGTGGGCGCGCACCCCTTCCAGGTCCGGGGCCTCCTGCGGGGTCAGGTACGCGACCAGTTCCGTCAGCCCGCCCGCTCCGGTGCCGGCGTCCACGACGGCCTGGCGGATCTCGGGGTGGGCGCGCAGCACCACCTCGATCTCGCCGATCTCCACCCGCTGCCCCTGGACCTTCACCTGCCGGTCCAGCCGGCCGATGAAGCCGATCCGGCCGTCCGCGTCCAGCACCACCCGGTCCCCGGTCCGGTACAGCCGCGCACCGGGCTCGCCGTACGGGTCCGGCACGAACCTCTCGGCCGTCAGCCCAGGCCGGTGCAGGTAGCCGCGGGCGAGCTGCGGCCCGCCGACGCACAGCTCGCCGGGCGTGCCCGGCGGGACCGGCCGGAGCAGGTCGTCGAGGATGTACGCGGTGCAGCCCGGCAGCGGGTGCCCGATCGGCAACGGCCGGTCCCAGTCGCCGTCGAGCTCGGTGCCGACCACGCACACGGTCGTCTCGGTCGGCCCGTACCAGTTGTGGAACCGCCTGCGGCCCGGCCGCGACCACCGCGCCACCTGCTCGGGCCCGGCCGGCTCCCCCGCGGTGAGCAGGTCGCGCAGCGCCGGCAGCCGGTCGGGGTCGAGCAGCGGCAGCAGCGCGGGCGGGATCGTGCCCCAGGTGACCCGGTGCCGTTCCAGGAACCGCTGCAGCCGTACGGGATCGACCCGGTCCTCGTCGGCGGTGAGCATGACGCACCCGCCCCGCGCGAGCGGCGCGAAGATGTCGAGCACGGACACGTCGAACCCGAGCGCCGCGAACCCGATGGAGCGGCACGACGCGTCCAGGCCGAAGTACGCGCCCGCCATGGTCACGAACGCCACCGCCGACGCGTGGCTCACCACGACCCCCTTGGGCCGCCCGGTGGATCCGGAGGTGTAGAGCACGTACGCCGCGGAGCCCTCCGCGGCGGCGGCCGGTTCCGGGGGCGGGAGCTCGCCCTGGGCGGGGGCGACGAGGCGGAGGGGGAGGTCGCGCAGGACGCCGCGGCCCGCCTGGTCGGCGACCACCAGGGTGATCCCGGCGTCGCCGATGACGGTCTCCAGCCGCTTGCGCGGGTGCGACGGGTCGAGCGGGACGTACGCGGCGCCGGACATCAGGACTCCCAGCACCGACACCAGCAGTTCCGGCGTGCGCCGCCCGCACACGCCGACCCGCGTCTCCGGACCGGCGCCCAGCTCGCGCAGCCGGTGTGCCAGCGCTCCCGCCGCGGCGGTGAGCCCGCGGTAGGTCAGGCTCGTGTCCCACTGCCGCACCGCGGGCGCGTCAGGAGTGCGGGCGGCCTGGGCGGTGACGAGTTCGTGGAGCAGCGTCGCGGTGGTCACGTTCACCCCGTCATCCGGCCCGGTCGGGCAGCGTGTCGAATCTCAGCCGCACCCGGTCGTACGGCACGGCCACGGCGGCCGGCGCCTCGCCCCGGGCGGTGGGCACCGGCAGGTGGACGACCCACCAGCCGGACAGCCGGCCTTCCGAGGCCCGCCACGGCGCCGGATCGGCCAGATCGGGGAACCCGGCGGCCGTCGGGTCGGCGCCGGGACCCGCCGCGGCGGCGAGCGCCCGCTTCGCGGTGACGGCCCGCAGTTCGAGCCACCGCCGGTCCTCTTCCGCGGCCCCTTCGACCTGCTCCCGCTCCCCGGCGCTCAGCCACCTCGCCGCGTCGACCGGCCCGGCCGGGTGCGTGAGGGCCACGCCCACGGTCGGGGCGCGGGTTGCCGCTGTCAGGACGAGGCCGGCCGCCTGGCAGGTGGCGACGGTCAGCCCGGCGTCTCCGTGTTCGCCGTACGGAAGCGGTCCGCTGCCCAGCCAGAGGTGGACCTCGCCCAGGTCAGGGAGGGGGTGGACGCCGGCGAGGTCGGCGGCGATGAGGGCCGCCAGGTCGCCGGGCCGGTCCTTGACGAACAGGTGGCCGCCCGCGAGGGTGCGCAGGCGGAAGCCGGCCGTCGTGTGGCGGGCCCAGCCGAGCATGTCCGCCGCGCCCACCTCGCCGTCGTCCAGGCCGGTGAAGGCGACGATCGGGGTGTCGACGGGCGGCTCCGGCTCGTACCGGTAGCTCTTGATCCAGGCGAAGTCGGCGCGGAGCACGGGCAGCAGCAGCTCGCGCAGCTCGGGCACGTGCTTGAGCTCGGGCAGCGCGCCCGAGCGGCGGACGAGCTGGTCGATGAACGCCTCGTCGGGCAGGTCGGCGGTGGCGGCGAGCGGGACCTTGCGGTGCGGCGGGTGGGCGCCGCCCACGTACAGGCGCGAGGGCGGCGGCAGGCCGCGCCGGCGCAGCTCGCGCACCACCTCGAAGGCGAGCCGCGCGCCCATGCTGTGCCCGTACAGCGCGTACGGGGCGCCGGTGGCGGGCTCGATCTCGTCGGCGATCTCGCCCACGGTGAAGGCCGGCGGCTCGGCGATGCGGTTCTCGCGGCCGGGGAGCTGGATGGGGGTCACCGTGAGGCCGGCGAGCTCGCGGAGGAGACCTCCGTAAGCGCTCGCGCCTCCTCCGGCGTAGGGCAGGCAGAACAGCGTGCGGGCGGGAGCGGGCACCGTGGGATGGGGGGTCCGCTGCGCCGCCGTCAAGAAGCCGGCGATCGTCCAGCACCTCCCCGGCGGGGAGCGGCGCAAGTTGTCGGAGTGTGATGGATTCGTCGCTCGATGTGCAGGCCGTCAATCGCCATGTTACGGCGCTCCTCGACAAATGCCTCGGAACAACTAAGCAAATGGGGAATTACTACGAAGGGTCACTACATTTCGTGCGATGTAACGCGGTAGTGCGACAAGAACTCTTATATCCAGGTTGAGAGGAGGAGTCAACGCCGCGATTAACGCTCTTCCGCCATGCGACGCGACAAAAATCAGACCCGGGGAAATATTGCCCAGGCAGCCCTGGGATGATAGGCGCGCGTGCGAGGCGGCCGAATGCGACCGAAACCAAATACGGCGGACCGATTCCGAGCCTCGCTGTCCGCTATGTCCGCCTTTATCTCCAAATCTGCCTCTATAGGGTGATTCACTGCTGCGCCCAGCCGCCGGTGAGCTTCCGCACGGCGAGCCGCAGGCACCCCCGAGCCTCAGGGCGGCCGGCCCCGTGACAAGAATTCCCGGCTCGCGCGTTTTTTCGTCAGATCCCGCCCCCGGCGACCACGGTCCGGCGATCCGGCCACCACCATCGGCGCGATTCCACACCGCTTTCCGGCCCACATGAATAGGAGCTTGTCAAGGCGAGAAAGCTGTTCGAGCAATATCGGCCGTAGTCGCTACGAGCAGGCCGACGGCACCGTTCCCCGGGGACCGGAAACACGGGGAACCGCGACGGGGCACGACATCATGACAAGGACGGCCCTTGGTTGCAACACATCCAGTAAGAAAGCCTCGAAATCCCTCCCCCGCATTTCCCCGAGAAAAATCCCTATCAATATGAATGCGCTCGGCCTCGGAGCCGCCGGAAAACAATTCGCCCACGTTTGAACGGGCTCGATTCCGGTAGGGCGTCGCGTGTGGGTGGATTGCGGATGCGCGAGCGCTGGGACGACGTGGGTGGCCGCCGGATGCGGAGCCTGGAGGTGGGGCGCCGCGGCGAGACGGTCGTGCTGCTGCCCGGCCTGGGCGCCGTCGGCTACATGAAGGACACGCTGGCCGGTTGCGCCTCGTGGGCGCACGCGTTCCTGCTGGACGTGCCGGGGTTCGGGCACCGGCCGCCGAGGCCGTGCGCGGCCGAGGTGCCGGCCGTGGCGGAGGCCGTGGGCGACTGGCTGGAGGCGGTGCCCGACGGGCCGGTGGTGCTCGCGGGGCACTCCAGCGGCGCCCAGGTCGCGCTGCGGGTCGCGGCCGCACACCCGGCGCGGGTGAGGTCGCTGGTGCTGCTCGGGCCGACGTTCCCGCCGCGCCAGCGGACGCTGCGGCGGATGGCGCGGCCCTTCCTGCGCACGGTGGTGCGCGAGCCGCTGAGCGTGCTGCCCGTCACGCTGCCGTACTACCTGCGGGGCGGGCCGGCCGAGGTGCTGCGGTGCGTCCGCTCGGCGCAGTCAGACTTCCCCGAGTACCTGATCGGCAAGATCTCCTGCCCGGTGCTGGTCGTCCGCGGCGCGCGCGACCACATGTGCCCGAAGGCCTGGGCCGACGGCCTGGCCATCACGGCCCCGCTGGGGCGGTCGGTGACGGTGCCGGGGGCGCACGTGTTCCCGTTCCAGCACGGCGGGATGACGGCCTCGCTGATCGCGGAGGCGGCCGCCCTCGCCGACTCCTACGCGCCCATGCGGCCTTCTTACCGGCGGGCGGAACCGCCGGCCGTGGTGCTGCCGTCTTCGGAGGAGCCCCGGTCGGCCTCGCCGGGCGTGTAGTAGCGGCGCAGCCAGGCGGCCAGCCCGTCCAGGCCGGGCAGCAGCACCCGCTCGGTGATGCCCGCCTGGTCCAGCCGGTTCCTGATCTCCAGTTTGACCCGGGCGGGGAGCAGCCAGCCCCGCCACAGGTCCGGATGCCCGGCCAGCCATTCCTGCACCTGGTAGGCGGGGGAAGAGGTCGCCGACAGCACTGACGACTGGTTGACGACCCGCTCGTCCAGCGACGGCGGCTCGAAGAACGTCAGGAACGGCCGGTCGCCGGCCAGCCGGCCGAACCCGTCCAGGTCGCCCGCCACCCGGGCGAGCATCTCGGTGGTGAACACCAGCGCCCCCTCCCGCTCCAGTTCCTCGCGCAGCGGCCCGGGCAGCAGCCGGTGCGCGCGCTCGCAGTCGACGGCCAGCAGCGCCCCGTCCTCCTCGGGCCAGGACGCGGTCGCGAAGTGCAGGGCCACCAGCGGCGAGAACGTCCAGTCCAGCAGCCGGGTCGGCAGCCCGTGGTGCTGGCCGAGCGCCAGCCAGTCCCACACGGTCTCCCCCGGCGTGGCGCGGTGGGCGTACTTGCGGAAGTTGCGCACCAGGTGCCGCTCGAGGGCGGCGTAGTCGCCGCGCAGCCGCGACAGGCTGGACACGTGCGCGTCCGTGCTCCGGGCCAGCCCGCGGAAGACCAGCGTCGGATGCACGTGGGCGCTGCCGCGCGGCCTGCTGGCCTCGCAGATCGCGTCGTCCAGCTCCCGCCACGACGACACCTCGTGCGACCTCATCCCCGCACCGCTGCCCCGAGGCAGCCGGTTGACACCGATGACCTGCGACGTTACGCGCCGGCGCGGCCGTGCCACTCGGTGAGCAGGACCGTGGCGTCGTCCTGGAGCCGGCCCTCGTGGTGGTCCATGACGTCCTTGATGAGCCGGCGGAGCGTCTCCGGCACCGGCAGCCGGGCGCAGGAGTGCCGCAGGATGAAGTCGACGAACCGCTCCATCCCGAACTGCTCGCCGCGGTGGCGTCCCGCCTCGACGATCCCGTCGGTGTACATGAGCAGCCGGTCGCCGGGTTCGAGCTGCTCGTGGCAGACCTGCGCGGGAAGCTCCAGGCCGAGCCCGAACGGGGCCGTCGGCGGGCAGTCCAGCGTGGTGACCCACCGGCCGGCCCTGATGAGCACCGGCGGGTGGTGGCCGCGGTTCACCCACGACAGCATGCCGGTGCGCAGGTCGAAGTCGGCCATGATCGCGGTGACGAACCGGGCCGTCTCCCCGAACTCGCGCAGCAGCAGGTTCTCGATGCCCTCGCTGGTCGCGTCCAGGCAGGCGCCGTCGCGCCGCAGGTTGCGGCTGGCGGCCATGACCAGGTTGGCGGCCAGCCCGGCGGCCACGTCGTGGCCCATCGCGTCGAAGATGGCCAGGTGGACGATCTCGTCGCCGAGCGCGTAGTCGAAGGCGTCCCCGCCGATCTCGTAGGCGGGCTCCAGCACTCCCGCGATGGTCACCTCGGCGTTGGCGAAGGTGAGCGGCGGCATCAGATGCCAGAGCATCTCGGCGGCGACGTTCATCCGCCGCGAGCGCACCAGGCGCGTGTACGAGTCGCTGAAGGAGCGCCGGCCGGCGACCAGGAGAGCCAGCAGCTGGGCCAGGTCGAGCACGTCCTCCTCGGCCACGGCGCTCGGGCGCTCGACGAGGACACGGAGCGCGCCGAGGCGCTCGGCGCCGTTCAGCAGCGGCACCCACCAGCATTCCATGCCGCGCTCGGCGGGCTTGCGCAGGATGCGCACCTCCTGGAAGGCCCGGCCGCCGTAGGTGGCGTCGATGCGCAGGTCGTCGGGCGGCTTGTCCTCGGTGACGTCGTCCGGCGCGCCGGGGTGGCCGTACGGCCCGTCCCGCTCGGCGAGCAGCCGCAACGTGCTCTGCTGCAGGTCGGCCAGGTAGATCAGGCACTGCCGGACACCCACCTGCGGAGCGTGGCGGGCGGCCAGGTTCGGCAGGTCCTCCAGCGTGGCCTGCTGCCCGTCCCGCAGCAGGCCGCTCAGCGCATTCCGGACATCACGAGGGCCGCTCATCGGATTTCGCCCCCCATTTCGCCTTTATGGTTGCTGGCCATTATTCGCGGTTGCCGTGTCCCACCGGTCAAAGGCGGCGGCAAACATCCGCAAACGCGTCGCATGGAGGGCGTGGCCGGGCTCTGACCTGCGTCATCACCCCGGAAAGCAAGAGACGCGCCGGCGAACCGCCGTCGCGTCTCTTGTCCTCACGGGCTCGTCACAGCACCGCGCCCGAGCCCTCGCGGGCTCGTTTGACACGCGGCTGCGGCGGCTCCGGCGGCGGCTGCTTGTCGAACCGGCCCAGCGTGATGGCCAGCGGCCCGGCCACGAACGACGACGACAGCGTGCCGACGATGATGCCCGTCACCAGGGCGATGGCGAAGTCGCGCAGCGAGTCGCCGCCGAACACCGCCAGCGCCATCAGGATGAACAGCGCGCCCAGACCGGTGTTGATCGTCCGGGGCAGCGTCTGCAGGATCGCCCCGTTCACCGACTTGGCCAGGGGCTCCTTGCGGTTGAGCGCCCACAGCTCCCGGACCCGGTCGAAGACCACCACCTTGTCGTTGACCGAGTAACCCACGACGGTGAGCATCGCGGCCAGGAACACGCCGTCGATCGGCTTGCCCAGCCAGGCGAACAGCCCGATCACCACCGACACGTCCACCACCAGCGCGGAGACCGCGGCGGTGCCGAACGTCCAGCGGAACCGGTACGCCAGGTAGGCGAGCTGGGCGGCGATCGCCACGCCGAGCGCGATCAGCGCGTTGCGGCGCAGTTCCTCGCCGAGGCTCGGGCCGATGAACTCGTCGCGGCTCTTGTTCACCTCACCGCCGACCTCGCCCAGCGCCTCCTGGATCCGGTTGACCTCGGCGATCTCCAGCTCGCCCGCCCGTACGGAGACGTCCGGGCCGGAAGCCTGCACCACCGCGTTCGGGAAGCCGGCGTCCGCGACCGCCTGCCTGGCCGTGTCGGCCGTGATGGGGGTGGAGGTGGAGAACTCGACCAGCCGGCCGCCGGTGAACTCGACGCCGAAGTTGAGCCCGCGGGCGAACAAGCCGGCGAGCGAGACCACGGTCACCACCACCGCCATGCCCAGCCAGAGCGTCTTGTGGGCCATGACCTGCGGGTCGCGCTTGGTCAGCCAGGTCCTGACCCGCCCGACCGAGCCGAGGCCGGACACGCGCGGGCCCATCCGGTCGATGATCAGCGAGGTGAACACGCGGGTGATGAGCATGGCCGACACGAGCGAGGCCAGCACACCGATGCCGAGGGTCACGCCGAAGCCCTTGACCGGCCCGGAGGCCAGCCAGAACAGCAGCCCGGCGGCGATCAGGGTGGTGATGTTGGAGTCGGCGATGGCGCTCCAGGCCATCTTGAACCCGCGGTCGAGCGCATGGCGCAGGCCCCGCTTGGGCGCTCCCGCGTACTCCTCCCTGGCGCGTTCGAACACCAGCACGTTGGCGTCCACGGCCATGCCGATCGCCAGCACGAAACCGGCCAGGCCCGGCAAGGTCAGGGTGGCGCCCATCGCCACCAGCGCCGCGTACGAGATCAGCCCGTAACAGGCCAGCGCGAGGGCGGCCGCGAGGCCGACCATCCGGTAGATGACGACGATGAACAGCGTGGTGAGAAGCAGACCCACCACGCCGGCCTTGGCGCTGGCCTCGATGGCGTCGGCGCCCAGCGTGGGGCCGACCGTGCGCTGCTCGACCAGCTCCATCGGAACGGGCAGCGCGCCGCCCTTGATCAGCACGCCCAGCTCGCGGGCTTCCTCAAGGGTGAAGTCGCCGGTGATGTCGGTGCCGCCGCCGGGGATGCCGGCCCTGCACGCGATGGACGGGTCGAGCTGCGGGGAGGAGATGATCTCGTTGTCGAGCAGGATCGCGAGCCGCCGGCGCGGGTCGCCCGCCTCGAAGCAGGCGACCTCCCCGGTGAGTTTTTGCCAGGCGGCGGCGTCGCGGAACTGGACGCTCACCCACCAGCCCGGCCCCTGCTGGGGGTCGCTGCGCTCGTTGGCGTCGCTGACGCCGTCGCCGCTGATGACCGGCGGGCCGAGCCTGAGACGCTGGCCGCTCTCGTCGGCGACCACGATCTCGCCGTTCTCCGCCTTCTCGCCCTCCTGGGCCACTCCCTTCACGGCGTGGAAGGACAGCTGGGCGGTCTTGCCGATGACCTCGGCCGCCTGCTCCGGGTCGAGCACGCCGGGCAGCTCGACGATGATGCGCTGCTCGCCGGAGCGGACCAGGGTGGGGTCGACGACGCCGAGCGCGTCGGCCCGCCGGCGGAGCACGTCGAGGGCGCGGTCGGTGGCCTCGGAGTCGGCCTTCATCGTGGGCGAGTCGCGCGTCTCGAACACGAGCTGGGTGCCGCCGCGCAGGTCGAGGCCGAGCCGCGGCGCCATGGTGAGGGCGAGGACCAATGAGGTCGCGATGACGGCGAAAGCCGCCAGTGCGCGCCAGAGCGGCGCACGTGACATGGGAAGCCTCCACGGGCTTGAGAGGAAAGAAGGGACCGGGTGTTCTCAGAGCGCCGTGGAGGAAGGGGGCGCGCGAGCGGGGGTGGTCTCCTGGCAGGCGGCGGTGAACCCCGCGCAGGCGTGCGGCCGCTCGGCGGCTGCGGCGTGCAGCGACGGACGCGGCGGGCCGGGCGGGAGCAGGGCGGCGCCGCCGCTCATCTCGTACGAGATCGTCCGGGCCTGGGCGGTGGACGGCGGGAGCGGCGACTTGCGCGCGCCCGGGTGGTGACTGCCCTGCTGGGCCTGCTGGGTCACCCCCTGCGCGGTGACGACCTGGACGACCTGTCCGTGGGCGGGGGCGGGCAGGAACCACGACAGCATGAGGAGGAGCGCTGCGGGCACCCTGGTGCGCACGGTCCCTCCTCGTCGCTGCCTTGATCTTGACGTGCTTGCGGTGTGGACGCCGGAGATCCGGCCGGGCCGCACGGAACGCGGTTTCCCCGCTGCGCAGCCGCCGCCATCGGTGACGATGATCTTACCGGGACGATCAGCGGGATCGTCCCGTCCACCGGCGGTACGCGACCGGACGGCTGGATCCGATCTCCATGCTGGCACACGCGCGCCGCGAAGGCACTCACGCGCGTAAGCCTCCACCCTACGGCGTGCCCGCCCCAGCACCGGACGCCTCGCCGGTATCGGCGCCTTTCAGGGGTGCTTTCCCGGGCCCGTTCCAGAGTGCGGACGCCACCCTGATCAGGCGACTTTGACCGGTGCTTCCACCAGGAAAGTGAGCTATGGTCGGCCTCATGGCGACCCGGAGCATCACACGTGGCTCCACCCCGTTTCTCGCGGTGGTGGGCCTGCTGCTGCTTGCCCTGGTCATGGTCGCCTCCACGCCTCGCTGGGCCGGGGTCCACCCGGTGCAGCAGCGCGTCCAGACCGCGGGGGTGATGACGCCCGGGTCGGAGGTGACGGCGGTGTCGACGCTGCCGCACCAGCAGGTCAGGGCCGAGCACCTGCCCCGCCTGTGGCCGGCGCGCCAGCGTGCCGAGACGGTGTCCGTCAGGCACGCCCCGTCCTGGCCGGAAGCGGGCTCGGCCGCCATCCGCGGCCCCCAGCAGCCGGGTCATCGCGCGGCCGGCTCCCGGAGCCCGCCGCCCGTCTAGAGATCCTCCCTCCCCGTGCTGTCGCGGCGCGGGGCCTCCTCGGCGTACGCGCCGGATCTCTCAGGCTAGGAGCGATGCCTCATGGCTTCATTGCAGACACTCATGCAGGACTACGACCAGCACCGTGCGCGGCTTGAGGAGCTGCGCGACCTGCTGGAGGAGCGGCTCGCCGCCGCTCGCGCCGACCTGTCGGCCGCCGTGACGGCGGGTTCCGCGGCGCTGGCCGGGCTCGCCCGCCGGGAGAGCGACGCGATCGAGTCGGCGCTCGCCCGGATGGACCGCGGCCTGTACGGCACCTGTGTGCGTTGCGGCGCCTTCATTCCGTACGGTGTGCTGCGCCGCATCCCGCACGAGCAGCTCTGCCTCGCTTGCGCCGGCACCAGGGAGCAGCAGGGGCACTCCGGCGCCACCGAGATCCCGGCGCCGCGCCCGGCCCCCGCGGGAGTCCCGGAGCGGAGCCGGCCCGAGGCGGCCGTCCCGCCGGGACCTGGAGCCGGAGACGAGGCGGGGAACAAGACGTGACCGGGAACGGCCGCGTTTCCTGGCTGGACGACAGGGCCGCGGTCGATCTCGGCACCGCGCGGATCCGCCTGATCGGTTTCGGCCACCCTTCGATCGTCGACGAGCCGTCCGGCGTGCCCGGCTCCGCCCGGCCGGTCAGGCACGGCCTGGTCGCCGACGTCGCCGCCTGCGCGCGGCTGGTCGACCAGGTGCTGCGCACCGCGCTGCCCGAGGGCGCGCGGACGCCCGGCCGGGTGCTGGTGGGCGTGCCGGTGACCGCCTCGCCCGCCGAGCGGGCCACGGTCACCGGCATCGTCGAGCGGGCCGCCGGCTGTGCGGCGACCGTGGTGGAGGAGCCGCTGGCCGCCGCGCTCGGCAGCGGCCTGGACATCACCGGCCCGCGCCCGCGGCTTCTGATGGACGTCGGCGCGGGCATCATCGAGGCGGTGGTCATCAGGGACGCCGCCGTCACCGACGCCGTCGCCGTCCAGCTGCCCGCCGATGGCGACGGGTCGCTGCCCGCGCACGTCCAGGACCGCGTCACCGAGATGGCGGCCGAACTCCTGGCCCGCCTGCCGGCCCGGCTGCGCCCGGCGGCGCGCGAGGGCGGGCTGATGCTCACCGGCGGCGGCGCGGCGGAAGCCGGGCTGGCGGGGCGCCTGTGCTCCAGGCTGCGCATGACGGTGAGCAGCGCCCCCGAACCCGCGCACGCCACCGTGCGCGGGCTGGCGCGGCTGTGCCTGCCTCCCATGGCGGCACTGCTCGCCCTTCCCACGGCCTGAGCGCCGTCCCCTCTTCCGCAGCTACGAACACCTCTCTCTCACGTAAGGACGCATTCCATGACCCAGCACGACGAGCACGTCATGCTCAGCGAAGTCCAGGTCCAGACCATCAGCGAGAACCTGCAGAGCCAGCTCATGTGGCGCGCCTCCAGGCTGGACGAGCTCCGGGCACTGGTGGAGGGAGGCGGTGGCACGGACGACGGCTCCAAGCAGGGCGTGCTGGCCGACCTGGCCGCCACCGAGCGGACCATCACCGAGATCCGCGACGCCCTGGAGCGGCTGGCGGACGGCAGCTACAGCCGCTGCGCCGACTGCGGCACCAGCATCCCGTTCGAGCGGTTGAAGATCAGGCCGCTGACCCGGCACTGCGTGCCCTGCCGTCAGCGGCACGAAGCCCGCTGAGCATCCGGTCCAGATAGCCGCGCGTCTTTCCCGGGGCGCGCGGCAGGCAAGACTTACGATTGGGAAACGGTCGGTAACGAAACCGCCTTGATCGGCCATGATTGTCTCGGCGCGCCGTTGACGTCTCACGGCCGGGAGTTCGTGCACGCTCGGGGAGGAAAGTGCTGGGAGCGCGGGTCGGGACTGGGCGGCGACGGGGCGAGGGGCTCCGGTGAGATCGCAGGTCGTGCTGCGCTACCTGCCGTTCGCCGTGCTGCTCGCGGTGGCGGTGACCGACCTGATGGCCGGCCGCGATCTGGGTTTCCTCCCGCTGCTGACGCTGGGCCCGACGTTCGCCTCCGTGTACGGGAGCGTGCGCAGGACCGCTTTCGTGGGCGTGGCCGCGCTGGCGCTGTGCGTGCCCCTGGCTCAATACCAGGGCACGCTGCTGACCCGGCAGAACAACATCACCATCGCCACGGTCGCGGGCGTCACCGCGGCCAGCATGATCGTCAGCCGGCTGCGGCTGCGGCGCGAGCGCGAGCTGGCCAACGTGCGCCTGGTCGCCGAGGCCGCCCAGCGGGTGCTGCTGCGGCCGGTGCCGCGCCGGGCCGCCGACCTGCGGATCGCGCTGTCGTACACGTCGGCGGCGGCGGAGGCGCAGATCGGCGGTGACCTGTACGAGGTGGTCACGACACCGCACGGGGTGCGGCTGCTGATCGGCGACGTGCAGGGCAAAGGGCTGACCGCGGTGGAGACCGCCGCGTGGGTGCTCGGCGCCTTCCGCGAGGCCGCGTACGACATGAGCGAGCTGACCGAGGTGGGCGAGCGGCTGGAGGCCAGCCTGGGCCGCCACCTGAGCGCGGAGACGTTCGTGACGGCGATCCTGGCCGAGGTGCACGACGAGGAGATCTCGCTGCTGAACTTCGGGCATCCCGCGCCGCTGCTGATCCGCGGCGGGGGGAAGATCATCACGGTGGATCCGCCGGAGGAGAGCCTGCCGCTGGGGCTCGGAGCGCTCGCGACCGACCGGCCCAAGCCGCATCGGGTGGCGTTCGGCGTGGGCGACCAGATCCTGCTGTTCACCGACGGGGTGATCGAGGCGCGCAACCGCGGCGGCGACTTCTACCCGCTGACCGACCGCACCGGGCTCCTGCTGGCCGGTGAGCCGCAGGAGGCCCTCGACGCGCTGCGCGCCGACCTGATCCAGCACGTCGGCGGCCCGCTGCCGGACGACGCCGCGATGCTGCTGCTGCGCCGCCATCTCTCCTGAGTGGATCCCTCCGCTGGACCCTTCCGGGCCTTCGCGCGTAGTGTGTTGGACAGTCGTCCAAGGCGTTCGTCCAAAAGGAGGGTGTATGACAGCGGTTCCGACACGGCGGCGGCTGCTCGACGCGGCCGTGCCACTGATCGTGGAGGCGGGCTGGGGCGGGGTGTCCACGCGGATGGTGGCCGAGCGGGCGGGGGTCGCGCCGGGGGTGGTGCACTACCACTTCTCGTCGGTGACGGACCTGCTGGCCGAGGCGGGCACGGAGGTGACGGGGCGGCTGCTGGAGGAGTTCGCGGGCGGCCTGGCGCGGCACGCCGACCTCGGCGACGGGGTGCGCTGGATGATGGCCGAGCTGGGCCGCTATCCGGGCACCGACCCCGCGTCGCTGCTGGTCGCGGAGCTCTACCTGGCCGCCACCCGGATCCCGGAGCTGCGGGAGCGGCTGCGCGGGCAGGTCGGCGGGTTCCGGACGGTCGTGGCGGCGTGGCTGCGCGAGCGGGGGCACGAGGGCGACGCGGACGCGGTGGCGGCCGTGCTGGCGGCGGCGATGGACGGCATCGTGCTGCATCGCGCGCTCGACCCCGCCCTCGATCCGGACCGGCTGGCCGCGCCGCTGCTGGCCCTGGTGCGGGAGGGGACCCGATGAGAGCGGTGGTGTGCGGCGCCGGCATCGCGGGGCTGACGCTGGCCTGGCACCTGGAGCGGGCCGGGTGGGACGTGGAGCTGGTGGAGCGGGCCGGGTCGTTCCGCGACGGCGGCTACATGATCGACTTCTACGGCCCGGGTGCCGAGGTGGCCGCGCGGATGGGGCTGAGCGAGAGGCTGCGCGAGCTGCGTTACGAGGTGAACGAGCTCGGCTACGTGGACGGGGACGGGCGCACCACCAGCCGGCTGACGCTGCCGCCCGGCGCGTACGGGGTGACCAGCCTGCTCCGGGGCGATCTGGCGCGGGCCGTCGCCGACCGGGTGCGCTCGCCCGTGCGGTACGGACTCACCGTGGACGCGGTGGAGCAGGGCTCAGGCGGCGTGCGCGTCCTGCTCTCCGACGGGACGTGGCGGGACGCCGACCTGCTCGTGGGCGCCGACGGCGTGCACTCACGGGTGCGGGAGCTGGTCTTCGGGCCGCGGGAGCGGTTCGTGCGCTACCTGGGCCACCACGTGGCCGCGTACTCGCTCGACGACGAGGAGCTGAGCCGGCGGGTGGGCGTGCGCTACCGCATGCTGACCGTTCCCGGGATGATGGCGGGCGCGTACGCGCTGCGCGGCGGCCGGCTCGCGATGCTGTTCCTGCACCGCGAGCCCGATCCGGCCTGGCCCGCCGCCCCCGCTGCCGCGCTGCGTGAGCGGTACGGGCACCTGGGCTGGATCCTGCCCCGGGTGCTGCCGCACTGCCCGGACCCGCCGGAGCTGTACTACGACCAGGTGAGCCAGGTGGAGATGGACGCGTGGAGCCGGGGCCGGGTGGTGCTGCTGGGCGACGCCTGCCAGGCGGTGTCGCTGTTCGCCGGGCACGGGGCGTCGCTGGCGATGGCGGCGGCCCGGGTGCTCGCGGAGGAACTGACCGGTGGCGGACCTGACGTGCCCGCCGCGGCGGCGCCCGGCGGAGGGCTCTTGGCGGACGTGCCCGCCGCGGCGGCGCGTTACGAGGCGCGGATGCGCGGGCCCGTGGCGCGGGTGCAGCGGTTCGGCCGCCGGTTCGTCAAGTGGATGGCGCCGCCGAGCCGGGGCCGGATCGCGGCCCGCGACTGGCTGCTGCGGCTGGCCGCGCTGCCGGGCGCGGGGCGGCTGCTGGCGGGCAGGCTCGGCCCCGGAGGTCACGAGCTGTTCAGCGCTTCACCTCATGCACCTGGCTCCTGGCCGGAGCGCTGATGCGCACCTTGCTCCCCCAGCCGGTGTAGCGGGTGTCGACGCTGATCGTCTCGCCGCCGTTGTGGCTGCGCCGCCACGGTCCGGACGCGGCGGGGAAGGTGGTGACGAGCCTCGCGGGAAGCTCGCCCGCGCTCAGCGTGAGCCGGTACTCCAGCACTTCCGGATCCGTGGGTTTGATCACCTTGGAGAGCCGGAACCAGGAAGAGATCTTCCACAGCTCTCCTTCGCTGATCTTGCCGGTGTACGTGCGCCCGGACTTCTCGCCGGAGGTGATCAGCGCCTTCAGCGTGGCGGGCTCGGCCGGGTTGATCGTCTGGCTGTACCGGCCGCCCAGGCCGAGAGAGGCGCGGGGGAGCTTGACCCAGGTCTTGCCCTCCGGCGCGCTGCGGGACAGGATGCCCCCCTTGACGTAGGTCCGCTTGCCGACGGCGATCACCCGCTCGTCGTCCACGATGCCTCCGAGGTGGTCCGCGTCGTTTTTCACGGTGCGGGCACGCACCTCGACGGCGGCGGCGCCCTTCCGGTCCAGCGTCAGCTTCCCGGTGCGGCGCAGCGCCGCCGTCGTCCCCTCCAGGTCGATGTACGAGACGGTGTCGGTGAACTTCAGCCCCGTGCCCTTGGCCAGCCGCTTCTGCAGGACCTTCACGGGGTCGGCCGGGGCGGTCGCGTGGGCGGGGGCGGCGGCGAGGAGGGCGGCGGCGCCCGCCAGCGCGGCTATGGCACGCTTCATCGGATGTCCTTCATGATCAGTACGGGATCGGGGCATCCTCGCAGACGATCATCACGGGGACGTCTCGGGGCCGTGTGAAACGATCGAGCCGAGCGTTGTCCCCTCACCCAGAAAGACGCGCATGGAGCCTGTCATCCACCACTTCAGGGCCTCCGGGGTCTCCGTGGTGATCGAATGCCCCTCCGACGCCCTGCCCGCCATCCTGTACTGGGGGCCCGACCTGGGCCCGCTCGACGACCGGGCGCTGGCCGCGCTGGCCTCCTCGCTGCGGCCCCGCCTCGACCTGACCTCCGACGTCCCCGTACGCACCGGCCTGGTCCCCGAGGCGCGCACCGGCTGGACCGGCATGCCCGGCCTGCGGGGTCACCGCGCGGGCCGCGACTGGTCGCCCGCCTTCACCGCCGTCACGTACGGGCTCGAAGAGGGCGGCGGGGTGCGGGCGCTCACCGCGGAGGCCGCCGACCCGCGCGCCCGGCTCACGCTGTCGCTCACCGTCGAGCTGCATCCTTCGGGGCTGCTGCGGGCCAGGGCCGGGCTGCGCAACGACCACGCGGACCCGTACACGCTGGAGGCGCTGCACCTGGCGCTGCCGGTGCCCGCCGTCGCCACCGACCTGCTCGACCAGGCCGGCCGCTGGTCCAAGGAACGGGTCCCGCAGCGGCGGCCGATCACCGTCGGCACCCACCTGCGCGAGGGCCGCCACGGCCGGACCGGCGCCGACGCCGCGACCGTGCTGTTCGCCACCACCCCGGACGCGGGCTTCCGGCGCGGCGAGGTGTGGGGGGTGCACGTCGCGTTCAGCGGCAACCACCTCTCCTACGCCGAACGCGTCCACACCGGCCGCACCCACCTCGGCGGCGGCGAGCTGCTGCTGCCGGGCGAGGTCGTGCTCGCCGAGGGCGAGTCGTACCCGGGGCCGTGGATGTACGCGGCGTACGGGCGCGGGCTCGACGAGGCCGCGCACCGCTTCCACGGCTTCCTGCGCGCCCGCCCGTCCCATCCGCCGGCGCCGCGGCCGGTGGTGCTCAACACGTGGGAGGCCGTCTACTTCGACCACGACCTGGACCGGCTGACCGAGCTGGCCGACCGGGCGGCCCGGATCGGCGTGGAGCGGTTCGTGCTGGACGACGGCTGGTTCAGGGGCCGGCGCGACGACCGGGCCGGGCTCGGCGACTGGTACGTCGACCCTGAGGTGTGGCCCGGTGGGCTCAAGCCTCTGGTGGAGCGGGTGCGGGCGCACGGCATGGAGTTCGGGCTGTGGTTCGAGCCGGAGATGGTCAACCCGGACTCCGACCTGGCCCGCGCCCATCCCGAGTGGATCATGGGGGCCGGTGACCGGCTGCCGCCCACCGCCCGTCACCAGCAGGTGCTCAACATCGCGCACCCGGACGCGTACGCCTACGTCAAGGAACGGCTGCTGGCCCTGATCGGCGAGTACGACATCGACTACGTCAAGTGGGACCACAACCGCGACCTGGTCGACGCGGGCTGGGCGGCGACCGGCAGGCCCGCGGTGCACGAGCAGACGCTCGCCCTTTACCGGCTGCTGGCCGAGATCCGCGCGGCCCGTCCGGGGCTGGAGATCGAGTCCTGCTCGTCCGGGGGCGCCCGGGTGGACCTGGGCGTCCTGGAGCACACCGACCGGGTCTGGGCCAGCGACTGCATCGACTCGACCGAACGGCAGCAGATCATGCGCTGGACCGCGCAGCTGCTGCCGCCGGAGCTGATCGGCAGCCACGTCGGCGCGCCCCGCTCGCACACCACCGGCCGCGTCCACGCGCTGCCGTTCCGCGCGGTGACCGCGTTCTTCGGCCACTTCGGGCTGGAGTGGGACCTCACCACGCTGACCGAGACCGAGCTGGCCGAGGTGGCCGCCTGGATCGAGCTGCACAAGCGGCACCGGGAGCTGCTGCACACCGGGACGGCGGTGCGGCTGGACGAGGCGCCTGAGGGCTTCCAGGCGCACGGGGTGGTGGCCGGTGACGGCTCCGAGGCGATCTTCGCCGTCGCCATGCTGGCGCTGCCCGTCACCTGGCCACCGGGCCTGCTGCGGCTGCCGGGGCTCGACCCCGGCACCGCCTACCGCGTCCGCCCGCTGACGCCGGTGCGCTCCCGGCCGCGGAACGGCGACCCGGTCTGGGTCACGGGCGAGCACGTGCTCACCGGGCGGGCGCTGGGCGTCTCCGGCATCGGGATCCCGTCGCTGTCTCCGGACGACGCGGTGCTGATCCACCTCACGGCGGTGTGACGGGCGACCGGCGGTCAGTCCGGCCGGCTCTGCCGCCGCCGCTCCTTCGCCAGCTCCTCGCGGAGCCGATCGAGCTCGGCCTCCAGTTCGAGGATGCGGCGGACGGCGACCAGCGTCATCCCCTGGTCGGTCATCCCGATGACGTGGCGCACGACCAGGATGTCGCGGCGCGAGTAGCGCCGCTGGCCGCCCGGTGAGCGCCGGGGGCTGATCACGTCGTGCTGGTCGAGGCGGCGCAGGAACGCCTGCTGGACCCGGAGCATGTCGGCCACCTGCCCGAGCGTGTAGAGCGGCGCGTGATCGTCGTCGATCGGCAGCTGGGACATCATGGCCTCCTCCGGGGCGGGGGGCGGGGAGCCGCCCCCCGCGCGGTGCGGCGTCAGCGCCTGATGGCCTTGACGTCCGCGCGCTGGATCTCGACCTTGCGCGGCTTGGCGCGCTCGAGGACGGGGATCCGCACGGTCAGGACGCCGTCCGCGTAGGCGGCGTCGATCTTGTCGCTGTCGAGGTGCTCCGACAGGTAGATCCGGCGGGTGAACGCGCCCATGGGACGCTCGCGGACGAAGAGACGCTCGTCCGCGCCGGTCTCTTCCTCACGGTGGGCGCTGACACTGAGGACACCCCGGTCGATGGTGACCTCGATCGAGCCGGGGTCGATGCCCGGCAGGTCGAAGCGGAGCACCACGTCGTCGTCGCGGCGCAGGCCGTCCATCGGCATGACGGCTCCGCCGGCGCCGAAGGCCTGACGGGTGAGCCGGTCGAACTGGCGCTCGAACTCCTGCAGGAACGGGTCGACGGTCGTCAGGAGCATGTCTGAACCTCCTCGCTGGCTAGGCGCTAACCTCCAACTGCATTTGTAGGTTACGTCAGACTCCACGAGAAGGCAACCGCCTCCGCGTCAGCCGCCGGGCAGGGCGCGGAACACGGTCCCCTCCCCCGTCAGCGTCAGCTCCGGGGCGTTCGCCGGGACGAACGCCGACTCGCCGGGCCCCAGTGTGAGCCCGCCCACGACGGCGTGGCCACCGGTGCACAGCAGGATCTGCGGGACCCCGCCCGGCACGGTGTGCGCGGCCCCCTCGGCGAGGTCGTGGCGGACGAGCGCGAACTGGGTGGCCGGCGGGTGGTAGCCGTGCCGCCCGTCGTCCGCGGACGGCCGGACCCGGTGCGGCGGCGCGGGCGTGAAGTCGACGATCCGCATGAGCTCGGGCACGTCGCGGTGCTTGCCGGTCAGGCCGCAGCGCAGCACGTTGTCGGAGTTGGCCATGATCTCGACCCCGACGCCGCCCAGGTAGGCGTGCGGCACCCCGGCGCCGAGGAAGATCGCCTCGCCGGGCTGGAGCCGTACGTGGTTGAGCAGCAGCGCGGCGGCCACGCCCGGATCCCCCGGATAGGCGCGCGCCAGCTCCGCGTACACCGCGAGCCCGCCCGCGGGACCGGAGCCGCCGCGGGAGGGCGCGCCGGTCAGGGCGTGCTCCACCGCTTCGCGGGCGTCCTTGGAGGCGTCGCCGAGCATGTCCTGGAAGACCTCGCGGAGCGCTTCACCGGCGGGGCGGGCGCGCAGGGTCTCCACCCAGCGGCCCGTCTCGGGGATGTCCAGGCTCTCCAGCAGGTCCGCCGCCTCGTCCGGCGCGCGGAAGCCGCAGAGCCCGTGGAACGGCGTGAGCGCGCACACCATCTCCGGCTTCGGGAACGGGTCGCGGTAGGTGCGCGCCGGGTCGCCGATCGGCACCCCGGCGGCCTCCTCCCGGGCGAACCCGGCCCGCGCCTGCTCGGCCGTCGGGTGCACCTGCAGCGACAGCGGGCCCGCCACCGCCAGCACCTTGAGCAGGTAGGGCAGGCCGGGGCCGGACGCCCCGGCCATGCCCAGCGGGTCACGGGCGATCAGCTCGGTGAGCGGGACCCCGCCCACGGTGGACGGGGCGGCCGGGTGGGCGCCCATCCACATCTCCGCTTGCGGTTCGCCGGTCGCGGGGGTGCCGAACAACTCGGGGAAGGCGGTCGGCGACCCCCACGCGTAGGGCTGGATCACCGGCGCCAGCCGCATCGGTGCCGTCACGTCGTCTGCTCCTCTGGGACGGGGCTGCGGGACGGCACCAGTCTAGGGACGATCGATCAGCGGGCCGCGTCGCCGGGCCGGTCGTACGCCCCGGTCACGGCCGGGCTCAGCGGTCCACGTACAGCCTGCCGAACTCGGCCTGCGGGGTGCTGCCGGCGAAGTTGCGGTCCACCTCGGCCCGCTCGGCGGCGCTCGGGTTGGCGTTCGTGCAGCTCACGGGGGCGCTGGAGCCGGACATCAGGTCGGTGCAGCGGCCGGTGCGCCGGTCGGGCAGGCCCAGGATGTGGCCGATCTCGTGGGCGGCGATGCGGACCGGGTGGTAGCCCTGGTCGGTGGCCTGCCGGCCCATCCAGATCCGGCCCCGGCCCAGGCTGGTCGGCTGGGCGCGGGGCCAGCCGTCGTCGGCGACGACGACGAAGTCGGCCGGCGTGCCCGCGACGAGCCGGACGTTCACGACGCTGGCGTTCCAGATCTGCGCGGCCTGGTCGACCGCGCCGCGGAACTCCGCCGCCCGGCTGGCGTCGTAGCGGAGGACCCTGACCAGGGCGGTGGCCTGCGCGGGTGTGGTGGCCAGCAGGAAGGCCAGGGTGAGGATGAGAGAGAGCGCGAGACGGAGGGGTCTTGGCATCGTGTCTCCTCGGACAGTGGGGGTGCTGTCACGGTAGACGCGACGGCATCGTCCGGGGACAAGGCACTTTGCCCCTATCACCGCGGTATGGTTCACCGGTCCTCTCGGTAGTCGGCGGCGACGCCGATGAGGGAGATGAGGCCGGCGGCGAACTCCATGGCCTCGGCGTGGCCCTCGGCGAAGGGCGGCTGGAAGCCGACGCCCTCCCAGGCCCCGGTCCGCGGGTTCCACAGGTCGCTGCCGACCTCGAAGTCCCACCCGTAGACGCCGTGGTCGTACCAGAGCTCGTCGGCGGAGTTGCCCGCGGCCGAGTAGAGCACGTCGGTGACCGGCCCGGTCTGCTGCGGCCAGGTGACGGTGCCGCGCTCGGCGGCGATGGCCTCCAGGATGGTGCGGGCCGAGCGCAGGAAGTACGCCTCCTGCTGACGGCTGGGCCTGGGCAGGGTGACGCGGCCGTCGAGCCGGTAGGCGCCGGGCGGCCACATGAAGTAGCCGCCGTAGCTGTGCACGTTGAGCGCGAACCGGATGTTCGGGTACGTCTCCGCCAGCCAGATCACGTTGCGGCTCTCCGGCTCGGAGTGCTCGCCGGGCCCGGCGTAGGTGCCGCTCTGGCAGTTGGCCGAGGCGCCGAAGTAGCCGTCGAACAGCGAACCGACGGCGTAGTTGCGGTTGACGTCCACGCCCCAGGTGTTCCGCAGCGCCGGGTCGGACTGGGCGGCCGGGCAGTGGTTGGTCATGTTCTTGCGCTGGGCGTTGAAGTCGTAGAAGGAGTAGTTGGCGCCGTCGGGGTTCACGGTCGGGACGATGAAGATGTCGGCGCGGCGCAGCAGCTTCCTGGTGGCCGGGTCGCGCGGGTAGTTGCGCAGCAGCCGCTCGGCCGCCTCGATGGTGACCAGCGGCGTCACCCACTCCCTGGCGTGCTCCTGGGCGTAGGCGAGGACGCCGGTGCGCGAGCCGTCCCGGTGCGTGCCGATGCGCAGCGCCAGCACCCGCCACGGCTCCCGCGACACGTCCGCGGGCGCGCCGAGGAAGTCGCTGAGCTGGGTGAGCGGCGCGGGCGCCAGGACGCCCGCGCCCGGGTCGGTCCGGTACGTGGCGGCGGTCACCGGGCTGCCCGGCGCGCCGGTGATCGCGGCGGCGACCTCGGCGGCGGTGCTCACCGGGGCGCCGGAGCCGTCGGTGGCCAGGCTGACCCTGACCTGCTTGCCGTCCACGACCACCGCCAGCGTCCGGTCGGCCGCGCCCGGGTCGGACAGCTCCACGGCCAGGTCGTTGCCGCCTTCCGACCCGTACGCGCGCGAGGTGACCACGACGGCGGCGCCCGGCGGGGTGCCGATGAGGGCCTGGGCGTGGCGCCGGTAGCCGTTGGTCAGGTGGGGCAGCTCGATGATCTCGGTGAGGGCGGGGAAGCGGCGGTGCAGGTCCTTGACCCGGGCGTTGAGCTGCGCGGGCGGCATGTACTGGGTGATGAAGTCCTTCTGGTAGCCCGGCCGGTCGCGGTCGGGCCGCTCGCCGTCGGGCCACTCCCCGACCCGCGCCTCCGCCACGCCACCCGCGGCGGAGGTGATGGTGACGCGGTCCGGCCTGACGCCGGCGGGCACCGGGACGCTGAACTGGTGGCCCAGATAGGCGCCGGCGTCCACGTACGGGACCATCTCGACCTGGCCGGTCGCGCCGCCCCTGCCTTTCCAGGTCACGGTGAGCGCGGCGTCGGCGCCGGCGCTGCTGGACGCCTCGACCGACAGGAAGTAGCCGTCGCGGGACTGGAACCACACCGCCCGCTCGACCACGATGCGGTCCTTCGTGCCGCCGCGGTGCTCGGGGGCGGGCGCCGGGGTGCCGGTGGCCAGGGTGGCGCCGAGCGGGCGCAGCTCGGCCAGCCGGCTGGGGGTGACCACCGCGTCGACGCGGATGCTGCCGTCGGGCTGCGGCCGCACCCGGCCGGTGAGGTCGGCGCCCGAGCCCACCAGCCGCTCCAGCGCGGCCCGGTCGGGCACCGTGAGCGTCACCAGCGAGGCGGGCTCCGGATCGGCGGGGCCGGCGACCGCCGGGAGCGACGGCTCGGCGGCCACGAACGTCGTGAGCACCATCGCCAGGACAACTGCGGACGCCCGTGAGCCACGCATCGGTTCCTCCGGTGATCGCCGTATGGCCGTCATTGAAGGCCGAACCGGCGACTCCGGCAAGACCCAAGGTTCCGTCGCGAGGGTACTGCGCTGAACGATCTCGCCCCAGCACAATGGGCGGGTGTCTGGACATTCCCGCGTCACCGTGCGGCGCGTCAGGGCGGACGACGCCGAGGAGTTCGTCGCGCTGTCCGGCGCGAGCCGGAGCCTCCATCACGGCTGGGTCAGTCCGCCGACGTCCGCCGAGGCGTTCGAGGACTACGTGGGACGCTTCGACGGTGTCACGGCGGTCGGCCTGGTGGTGTGCGTGAGCGACACGGGCCGGCTGGCCGGGTTCGTCAACCTCCGCGGCATCGTCCGGGGCGACGAGCACCGGGCCACCATCGGCTTCGGCGGTTTCGCCGCCACGGCGGGCCGGGGCTACATGCGCGACGGCGTGCGACTGGGCCTCGGCTACGCGTTCACCCTGCTCGCGCTGGACCGCGTCGAGGCCGACATCCAGCACGGCAACGAGGCGTGCCTGAAGCTGGCCGCCGAGGTGGGATTCCAGCGTGATCGCGCGACCGTGACCCGCATCCACGTCGGCGGGCTGTGGCGCGACCACGAACGGTGATTCATCACGTCCGGCATGCTGCGTCGGGCCGACGGGACAGTGACGCGGCAGCGCGTTTAGCGACCTCGCGGCTCGGGAACTCTCGTTGCCGTACCTGGGGCCGCTCGTCCTCGGCCGGGGAGCTGATCAGCGTGCTGGACGACGGGGGCGCCGACGCCGCTCCCGGCGTCGAGTGGCCCGCGGATCTCGATGTCCAGCGGCTTCTGGAGGGCGGCTGGCGGCCCACCGCGTTCCACCAGTTCGTCCTCAAGCTGCACAGCCGGTGCAATCTCGCGTGCGACTACTGCTACATGTACGAGATGGCCGATCAGGGCTGGCGTCTCCAGCCGCGCAGGATGTCCCGGCCGATCATCGACAGCGCGGCCGCGCGGATCGCCGAGCACGCCCGCTCGCACGGCCTGGACCTGGTCGAGGTCGTCCTGCATGGCGGCGAGCCGCAGCTCGCCGGCGTCGATCACCTCCGCTACGCGGTGTCCGCGCTGCGCCAGGCGATGCCTCCCGGCGTCCGGCTCACGGCGCAGGTGCAGACCAACGGCACCCTGCTGGACGGGCCGTTCCTGGACCTGTTCGCCGACCTGGGCGTGCGCGTCGGCGTCAGCCTGGACGGCGGTCGCGAGGAGCACGACCGGCACCGCCGCCGGCCCATGGGCGAGGGCAGCTACGAGGAGGTCCGGGCCCGGCTCGACCTGCTCACCACGGAGAAGTACCGCCACCTCTTCGGAGGGCTGCTCTGCACGATCGACCTCGCCAACGACCCCGTGGCCACCTACGAGGCGCTCCTGGAGGTCGGCCCGCCCTTCGTCGACTTCCTCCTCCCCCACGGCAACTGGAACACGCCCCCGCCGGGTTGGTCGCCCGAGCACCCGCACTACGGTGAGTGGCTCATCCGGATCTTCGACAGGTGGTACGAGGCGCCGCGCAGAGAGACGCACATCAGGCTCTTCCACCAGATCATGCTGCTGGCGGCGGGGAGGGCCTCTCGCAGCGAGTCCGTGGGGCTGTCTCCCGCCGCGCACGTCGTGGTGGAGACCAACGGCGGCATCGAGCAGGTGGACACCCTCAAGGCGGCGTATCCCGGCGCCGCCGCGACACCTCTGCACGTGCTGCGCGACCCGTTCGACCGGGCGTTGCTCCTGCCCGCCGTGGCCGCCCGCCAGATCGGAGCCAGGGCGCTGTCCGACACGTGCGCGGCGTGTGACATCCACCAGATCTGCGGCGCGGGGCTCTACTCCCACCGCTACCGTCCGGGCGCGGGTTTCCGCAACCCGTCGGTCTACTGCTTGGACCTCTACCGGCTCATCACCCATGTCCGGCGCCGGTTCGACGCCGACCGGAAGGCCCGCCAGGCTTCGGCCGGTCCCGGCGGCTGACGGCGTCAGATCGGTGGCGGGTCGATGTCCAGGTCGAGATGGCGCTGGTTGGCCGCCACCTTGACGTCCGCGTGTTCCCTGCCCAGGGTGGCGGCGTAGTGCTCCATGGTCCGCTCGAAGAGGATCTCGGCCTCCTCCTCACGTCCCGACGCGCGAAGGTCCGCCGACAGGTTAGACGCCGCGGCCAGGGTCGTGGGGTGCCGTTCGCCCAGCAGGGCGGTCAACCGCAGATGGTTGTCCTCGCCGAGCCGGCACGCGGCCTCCAGGTCGCCCAGCTCCGCCAGGTCGCTGGCGAGGTTGATGGCGATGATGAGGGAGTAGTGGTGGTCGCGGCCGAGCCTCTTCTCGATGCCCTCCAACGCCTGCTGGTTGAGCCTGCGGGCCTCTTCCGGCCGGCCTCTCACCCGGTGCAGCAGGGCGACGTTGCTGACGCAGCCGCAGGTGTAGGGGTGCTCGGCGCCGTACAGCTTGGGGAAGCGCTCCATCGTGTCGACGGCGAGCTTGAAGGCCTTCTCCGCCTCGTCGTTGACGCGCAGGGAGTTGGACAGGCAGGCCGCGGCGGCGAGAGTGCCGGGATGTTCCAGACCGTAGAGCCGGACGTACCGCGCGTGCACCTCCCGGGCCATCTCGAGCGCCTCCGCCCTGTCGCCCGCCCGTAGCAGCGAGATGGCCAGGTCCTTCTTGGCCAGCAGGATGCGGTAGTGATCCGCGTCGAGCTGCTCCTGCCCGTAGGCCAGGGCGTCGTGGCCGATGTCGCACGCCTCTTCGTACTCGCCGCAGCCGCGCACCGCCCGGCTCAGGCTGTTCCACAGGTTCAGGACGGTTCCCGTCTGGTCCTGGCGTTCGCCCTGCTGGGTCCGGAGCGCTTCCTCCAGGATCTCCCGGGCCTTCCAGTAGTCGCTCAGGAGCCCGTGGTCGATCGCCAGGTTGTTCATCGCCCGCAGCGTGCGCACGTGTCCGGGCCCCAGGACCTTCTTGTGGAGGTTCACGGAGTTGGTGTCATGCTCACGCGCCTCGCGGAAGAGCCCCTTGGCACGGAGATCGGCCCCGATCCCGTTGAGCAGGGCCAGGGTCTCGGGATTCTCGTTGCCGACCGCCTGACGCAGCGAGGCGAGCGTCCTGGTGTTCAGCTCGAACGCCTCGTTGTACTTCCCGAGGTAGCGCAGCAGGTCGCCTTCGGCCTTGGTCGCCTTGAGCACGTACACGTCCTCCGGGCCCGAGTCCCTGGTCCACTGCTCCCTGAACACCCGCACGTGTTCGCGCATGGAGACGTGGTTGCCGGAGGCGCTGAGGTAGTTGACGACGTTGAGCGCGAAGTCGCGCACGCCCGGCCGCAGGCTCTCCGCCACCTTCGCGGGCGCGATGTGCGGGAGCAGGGCGTCGTACCGGGCCCAGGCGGCCGGCACGTCCAGGTCGCTCGGGGCCCATCCCACGAGCAGCGAGTGGACCTCCGAGCGGATGGACTGGTGCTCCTCCGGACGCAGCTCCTCGCGCACGAGCGCCTGGATGAGGCGGTGCACCTGAAGCGTGCGCAGGCGGCTCTCGTTGTCGATGCGGACCAGGGCGTACTTGTTGAGCTTGCCGATGGCCCTGCCCAGGCGGATCGGGTCCGCCACGAGTTCGGCCGTCTGCGCGCGGACCGGTCCCTCGACCGGGGCGAAGACCGCCCGCGGGATGGGCTCGGGCCCGAAGAACGCGCAGCAGCGGAGGAGCTCCATCGCCTCGGGCGACTGCTTCTTGAGCTGCGCCATGGACAGCTCCCAGGCGGCCGTCATGGAGTGCCGGTACTCGATAGGCTTGCCCTCGCTGAGCAGCCGGCTCGTCCGCTCCTCCAGGAGCCTGAGGTACTCGTCGGTCGGCATGCCGGTCTCGGTCTGCAGAGCGGCCGCCTGTTCGAGCGCCAGGGGGAGGTCGCCGAGAGCGTCCGCGAGCCGGGTGGCGTCCTCGTCGGTGATCGCGCGGCGCATCCGCCGTTTGAAGAACTGGACGCTCTCCTCCCGCTGGAAGACGTCGATGGCGACGGTGTCGACCACGTTCTCCCAGCGATGGTTGCGGGATGTGACGAGAACGTGCCCGGGACCTTCGGACGGGATGACGTCGGTGAAGTCCGCGGGCTCGTCCGCGTTGTCGAAGATCAGCAGCCACGCGGAGTACGGAACGCCGCGGCGGAGCGCGTCGAGCACGGCGGCCGCGGCCTCCTCGATGCCCATCGCGGACGGCTCGGGCAGGCCGAGGCGAGGGGCGAGTTGCGCCAACGTCGTACGGACCAGGCCCGGCTGGTCGGCGGGCACCCACCAGACGAGGTCGTAGTGCTGCCGGAAGCGGTGCGCGTACTCGACCGCCGCCTGTGTCTTGCCGACACCGGCGAGACCGTACAGGGCGTGCGGGACCACGGCGGTGACCTTGCCGGCGATGTCGCTGCGCAGCCGGTTGAGCAGCTCCTCGCGCCCGGTGAAGTTCTTGTTGCGGGGCGGGACCTTCCACACCTCGGGATGGTCACCGGCACCTGTCATCGTGACACTCGGTCCGTCGGTCACCCGCGCCGCCCTCCCCGCCTCATGCGTCGATCGGACGATTGCACTGCTCGAATAAGGGGCAGCATACGAACGATAGATGCCGTCAAGACAGGCCTTCGCCGAAGACTACGCGCGGTTCGACAAAGGCACCCCGTGCGAAGACTGCTGAAAAAGGGAAACACCTTTTCTCGCGCTACCGACAGCACTTAATACGGCGCCGGGGACTTCCGCTGTATAACCCGGGAGTCACATCAAAGTCGAAAGCGTGGACGACCGATCACCCTTTGTGGTGAAGCTTGACCCGTAACCGCAGGCTGGTTCAGCTACACCGACGCCATGAAACTCCTCGGTCAGCCGAGCGAGGTGGTCAGCCGGCTCGATCGGCTGACCGGTGGCTTCCTGCTGGCTTTCACCGGGGTCGAGCCGGAGTTCTTCCTCGGGCTGTTCGACGCCAAGGCCGAGTTCGCCCGGCTGAGCCGGGACGCGAGTGCAGCCCTGCAAGACAGACGGCTCGGGCTGGGCCGGTATCGGCGGACGCAACGGGTCGCCGCCGCGCACGCCGTCATCGTCCTCACCGGGTTCTTCGACACGGTCAGGCAGGGCGGCCGGTTCCTCGGTCCGGGCCTGAGCCTGTTCAAGGCGGAGCAGGCACGCCTGGCCGGCGCTCCCGACGCCTCGTCCAACCGGCTGGGCGACCTCGCGGAACACCTCCTGCGCGCCAAGCTCCCCTGCCCGGGTCCCACGCAACCCACGAACGGGTCCTGGTCTTCCTGGGCGCGTACTACGAGGGCCTCGCGGAGCGGCTGCTGGACTTCCTGCGGGGCCTGCGGCTCTGGGAGGAACTCCGTGAGGCCGAGCGCGAGCGGGCGGAGCGGTGGCTCCTCGACGAGGTGCCCACCGCCGCCCTGGAGACATATCAGGAGCTCTTCCACCGCTTGAGCACCGAGGTGCCGGAGGTCGGGTCCTGGGTGAACCGCACCGACCACCAGGCGACGCGGGCCCTCATCGGCGACCTCGGAGCCGGTCTGACCGACCTGCGCCGGGACCTCCTGTCGGTGGCGACCGGCCCGCGGGCGGAGGGAGTCCGGGCCGCGCTGTCCCGCTCCTACCAGGCCCTGCTGGACAAGCCCATCGTCTCGGTGGCCGATCTTCCCCCTGAGGTGCGGATGCCGCCCCTGGCCGAGGCGTACATCGTCCCGTCCTTCCGGCAGGCGGTGACGGACAGCGCCGCCCGGCCCGCCGAACAACGCTGGTGGCAGGCCTTCCCGGTGCGGGACGATCTCCGCGGGTTCCTGTTCGGCTATCTCACCCACCCCGCCGCCACCCAGTCACCCCTGCTCGTCCTCGGGCAGCCGGGAGCCGGCAAGTCCCTGCTCACCAAGATCGTGGCGGCTCAGCTCCCGCCCGAGGAGTTCCTCGTGGTCCGCGTGCCACTGCGCGAAGTGCAGGCCGAGCACGACCTGCAGACGCAGATCGAGAGCGCGGTACGGCAGGCCACCGGGGAGTCCATCCACTGGCCCATGCTGCACCGTCCGGACACGAACACCGTCGCCGTGATCATCCTCGACGGCTTCGACGAGCTTCTGCAGGTGACGGGCGTCAGCAGTTCGGACTATCTGGAGAAGGTGGCCGCGTTCCAGGCGCGGGAGGCGGAGCAGTCACGACCGACCGCGGTGATGGTCACCAGCCGGACGGTGGTCGCCGATCGGGCCCGCCTGCCCAGCGAGACCGTGGTGATCCACCTGGAGCCTTTCGGGGACCGCCAGATCGCGCAGTGGGTCGGCATGTGGAACGCCCGCCACACCGGCTACTTCCACAGCCGCCGGCTGGAACCGCTCGACCTGGACACGGTGCGCGGGCTCAGGGAACTCGCCGCCCAGCCCCTGCTGCTGACGATGCTGGGGCGGTACGACATGGACGGCAACGCGCTCCGGCTCGTGGGAGTGCGTCTGGGCCGCGCCGAACTCTACGAGAGGCTCCTCGTCCGGTTCGCCGAGCGCGAAGCCCTGAAGAGCGGGCGGGGCCTGCCCGACCGGGACGTCAACTGGACCGTCAGACGGGAGCTCACCCGGCTGTCCGTGGTCGCGTTCGCCATGTTCAACCGCAACAGCCAGTGGGTCACCGGCGACGAGCTGTCCAGCGATCTCGTCATACTCCTGTCCGAGACGGCGGCACGGAAGACGAACCAGTTCCAGGCGCCTCTCGATCCCGGCGAGCTCGTCGTGGGCAAGTTCTTCTTCGTGCACGAGTCCCAGGCGATACAGGACACCAAGAAACGCAAGAGCTACGAGTTCCTGCATTCCACCTTCGGCGAATACCTGGTGGCCCGGCTGACGGTGCTGGAGATCCTGGAGCTGGCCGAGGTGGCGCGCGGGCATCGGAGCCACGCGCGGCCCGTCCGGCACGACGACGACTTCCTGCACGCCCTGTTATCCCATGCCCCGCTCTCGGCCCGGGAGTCCGTTCTCGAATTCCTCCAGGACCTCCTGGCCGATCTGCCCCCGGACACGCGGGAACTGCTGAAGACCACCCTGCTGGAGATCTTCCGCGACGCGCTCTACGCCCGGACGTCCTCCCAGTACGGCTCCTACCGGCCCGGCCGCGTCAAGGAGCTGCGCACGCTGCCCATGCGCCTGGCCGTCTACAGCCTGAACCTGCTCATCCTGCTCGCCATCTGCGGCGGCACCGTCGGCGGCAAGGAGCTCTTCCCCGAGCCGATGCAGGTGGTCAGCAGGTGGCGGAGCCTCACCCGCTTCTGGAGGTCGCAGGTCCCCTACAACGCCTGGGTGAACCTGGCCCGGGTGCTCGACGTGGAACGCACCTGGAGGGACGGCGAGCGCACGGTGCTGATCCGCTGGGCGGGGCGGGACACCTCGTCCCCGCCGGACGGCGACCTCTACTGGACCTACGACAAGGCGCCGGAGGACACCGACCGCGGGCACGTCTCCTGGATGTACGAGGACTTCCAGATGGCGGCCAGGAGCCTCCACTTCCTCTGCGGGTACGAGGAGGAACTGCTGCTGCACGCGGTGGCCCCGCTGGCGCCCGAGCTGAGCAGATCCCTGACGACGGTCGCCGGCTACTGGGAGGACCAGGCGAAGTCGCCGGCGCACGCCCTGCTCCGCATGTGGATGCTGTCCAGCAGGGCGTGCGCCGCCGCCGACCTCGCGGACGCGTACGCCGAGTGCCTGCGGATGAGCCAGGCGTTCGCGCCCTTCGCCGAGACGGACGCTCTCGCGTACCTCGACGTCGTCCTCGGCCACCTGGCGCTGGACGCGGCGCGGCTGCGGGGCGTGCTCACCCTCGACCGCCTCCATCTGCACCACAACAAGCCGTCGATCGAGTCGAGGATCCGCACGGCCGTCGCCGAGCTCGGTCTGGCATGAGGGCTACTGCCGGGGTGCGGCGGGGGCGGTCGAGCCGCGTACCACGAGTTCGGTGGCGAGCTCGATGTGGTGGGAGTCGATCCGTTCGCCGGCGGCCAGGCGCAGGGCCCGCCGGAGGGCGACGCCGCCCATCTCGCGGAGCGGCTGGCGGACGGTGGTCAGCGGTGGTGAGGCCATGCGGGCTATCTGGGTGTCGTCGAAACCGACGACGCTGAGGTCGTCGGGGACGCGCAGGCCGCGCGCCCGCGCGGCCTCCATCACGCCGAACGCGGTCTCGTCGCAGCCGGCGAAGATCGCGGTCGGCGGTTCGGGGAGGGTGAGGAAGCAGGCGCCGGCCTCCACTCCGTCGCCGTAGCGGAACCTGCGGTGCTGGATGTACTCCTGGCGCACCGCCACGCCCTCGGCCTCCATGGCGGCGCGGTAGCCGTGCAGCCGCGCCTGGTTGCACGCCGCCGTGGCGGGGCCGCCCAGGTAGGCGATGCGCCGGTGGCCGAGGGAGAGCAGGTGCTGGGTGGCGGCCAGCCCGCCGGCGAAGTTGGTCGACCCGACACTGGTCACGCGGGTGCGCGGCAGGTTGAGCGGGTCGATCACCACCAGGGGCAGGCCGGCCTCGGCCAGGGCGGCGAGCTGGGCGGCGGTCAGCTCGCTGGTGACGGCGACCAGCGCGCGCCGGCCGGTCGCCGCCAGTTCCCTGGCCCACCTGCTGGTGCGCTCGGAGCCCTTGCGGATGCTGATCACGACGGACACGCCGAGTTCGCCGCCGGCCCGCACCGCCCCCTGGATGATCTCGTTGGAGTAGGCGTTCAGGTCGGAGTCGAACTGCAGCTCGACGGTGCCGGCGGTCTCGTCGCGCCGGGGCGGCGGGGCCACGTAGTCGTGCTGCCGCAGCGCCGACAGCACCAGCGAGCGGGTCGCCGGCGCGACGTCGCTGCGGCCGTTGAGCACCTTCGAGACGGTCGCGACCGACACGCCGGCGGCGGCCGCGATCGTGGCGAGCGTGGCGCGCTTGGCCGGCACGGCTAGTCCCGATCCCCCGCCGGGTGCACGTCCACCGGTGTGAACAGCCGCCTGTCGTGGCCGACGGCCCGCAGCGGCCCGGTGAGCCGGACGGTGCCGGCGCACGGCAGGTCGCGGGCCGAGGTGCCGGCGAGCACCTCGATGTCGCCGGGCTCGACGATCCGCTGCAGGTCGCGGCCGGTGAAGGCGGTGCGGTCGGCGTGCACGCGGAAGCGCACGTCGGCGGCGGCCCCCGGTTCGAGCCGGACCCTGGCGAACCCGGCGAGCTGCCGCACGGGCCGGGTGACCTGGGCGAGCATGTCGTGCAGGTAGAGCTGGACGACCTCGTCCCCGGCGCGGGCGCCGGTGTTGCGGACCCGGACGGAGACGGTGAACTCGCCGTCGGTGGGCACCTCGGTGTCGCTGATCCGGAACTCGCCGAGCTCGAAGGAGGTGTAGGAGGTCCCGTACCCGAAGGGGAAGAGCGGGGTCGGGTCGAGGTTGCTGATGCCGTCGCTGTCGGCGCCGAGCGGCGGCTGCAGGTAGGTGTGCGGCTGGCCGCCGGGGGTGCGCGGGATCTGCACCGGCAGCCTGCCGCCGGGCTGGACGCGGCCGGACAGCACGCCGGCGATGGCCGCGCCGCCCTCCTCGCCGGGCATGAACGCCTGGACGAGCCCGGCCGCCCTGGGGTGGATCTCGCCGAGCGCGTACGGGCGGCCGGAGACGACGACCACGACGACCGGCGTGCCGGTGGCGGCCAGCTCGGTCACCAGGTCCTCCTGGACGCCGGGCAGGCGCAGGTCGTCGGCGTCGCAGCCCTCGCCCGAGGTGCCCTGCCCGAACATGCCGGCCAGGTCGCCGACGACGACCACGCACAGGTCGGCGTCGCGGGCCGCGGCGGCCGCGGCGGCGAACCCGGAGCGGTCCCCGTCGCGCACGTCGCAGCCGCGCTCGTAGGCGATCTCGGCGCCGGGCAGCTCGGCGCGGAGCGCGTCGAGCACGCTCGGCGCGTCGATGCCGAGACCGAGTCCGGGGTAGCGGGGCAGCACGTGGTTGGGGAAGGCGTAGCAGCCCATGAACGTGCGCGGGTCGTCGGCGCACGGCCCGACGACGGCGATCCGGCGCGGGGCGGTGCGGCCCTCGCCGAGCAGGGGCAGCGCGCTGCCCGCGTCGAGCAGGACGACGGACCTCTCGGCCAGTTCGCGGGCCAGCTCCCGATTGGCCTGCGAGTCCAGCTCGACGGTCTCGGCGCCGGTCACCGAGGACTGTGGCGTCCAGTCCGGGTCGAGCAGCCCGAGCTGCGCCTTCTGGGTGAGCAGGCGGCGCACCGCCCGGTCGATCAGCTCCTCGGGCAGCTCGCCGCGGCGCACCCGCTCGGCCAGGTGCTGGCCGAAGCCGAGGGTGTCGGGCAGCTCGACGTCGAGGCCGGCGGTGAGCGCCTGCACCCCGGCCTCGCCGGCGTCGGCGGCCACGAGGTGCATGGTGGCCAGGAACGGGATCGACCAGTAGTCGGAGACGACGGTCCCGGTGAACCCCCAGTCGTCGCGGAGCACCTCGGTCAGCAGCCACGGGTCGATGGCGGCGGGGACGCCGTCGACGTCGGAGTAGGAGTTCATCACCGAACGGGCGCCGCCCAGCTCGATGGCCGACTCGAAGGGCGGCAGGATCATGTCCATCAGCTCGCGCCGGCCCATCGGCACCGGGCCGTGGTTGCGTGCCGCCCGCGAGGCGGAGTAGCCGGCGAAGTGCTTGAGCGTGGCGATGACGCCCGCGCCCTCCAGCCCGCGCACGTACGCGGAGCCGATCATCGAGACGAGGTACGGGTCCTCGCCCATCGTCTCCTCGACCCGGCCCCACCGGTAGTCGCGGACCACGTCCAGCACGGGCGCCAGGCCCTGGTGCACGCCGACGGCGCGCATGTCGCGCCCGATCGCGGCGCCCATCCGGGCCACCAGCTCGGGGTCGAACGTGGCGGCCCAGGCGATCGCCGCCGGGTAGACCGTCGCGCCGTACGTGGTGAAACCGGTCAGGCACTCCTCGTGGACCAGCGCCGGGATGCCCAGCCTGGACTGCGCGATCACCTCACGCTGCAACCGGACCACCTCGGCGGCGCCCTCGGCGGGGCTCACCGGGCGGCTGCCGTGCACCCGCGTCAGATGGCCGATGCCGTGGCGGACCGCCTCCTGGAACGGGGAGGTGTTCGACGCGGCGAACGCGTCCTGCAAAGGGGCCACGTTGCCGGTGCCGCCGTCGCCCGGATCGGGGGCGGAGACGGGCTCACCCATGGTGTTGCCCTCCCACCGGCTGCCGAGCTGCGCGACCTTCTCCTCCACCGTCATCTCCGCCAGCAGGGCGTCCACCCGCTCCCCTACCGGAAGCGCGGGATCCTGCCAGGGACGGAGGGCTTGGCCCGCCGCCGGCCGATCTAGAGCCGTCATTGATCGCTCTCCTTAGAGGCGGCTCTTTGCCGCAAAGTTTCGAAACATTTCGGACGCGCTGCGCGGGGGTGGCGTGGGAGCGCTCTCGGCTCCAGATCACCCAGCGTGGCGCCCGTGCGAGCGTATCCCACTCGTCTCGCTCTTGCCGAGAGGGAGTTTCGTGCGGGGAGAGGTTGACACCCCTTCGGCCGAAATCTAGATTGGCGTGCCACGCGGTCGTTTCGAAAATGTTTCGACACTGTGGAGCCGCGGCACCATCCCCCGGCGTTCGAGTACGGAGATCAGCGTGGAATCCAGGACAACGTCTCGCCGCAACTTCCTCGCCCTGTCCATGGGCCTGCCCCTGGGAGCCGCGCTCGCCGCCTGCGGCACCTCCGGCCCCGGCAGCACGAGCACCAGCGGCGGTGGCGGTGGTGGCGCCACCGCCAGCTACTGGTACCTGTCGACGGAGCCGCAGGAAGGCGTCCGCAGGCGGACCATGGAGCGGTTCAACCAGGCCAACCCCAACGGGAAGATCGTGGGGACGACCTTCCAGAACGACGCCTTCAAGACGAAGATCAAGACGGCGATCGGCGCGGGCGAGGCGCCCACGATCATCTGGGGCTGGGGCGGCGGCGGTCTGCGCAGCTACGTGCAGGCCGGCCAGGTCGAGGACCTCACCTCGTGGTTCGACGAGAACGCGGCCGTCAAGGACAAGCTGTTCCCCTCGTCCTTCGGCGCGGCGACCGTCGACGGCAAGATCTACGCGATCCCCTGCGAGACGATGCAGCCGATCGTCCTGTACTACGACAAGCGCGCCTTCGAGAAGATCGGCGCCGAGCCGCCCCAGAGCTGGGGCGACATCATGGACCTGGTGCCCAAGTTCAACGCCAAGGGCATCGCGCCGTTCTCGCTGGGCGGGCAGTCGCGCTGGACCAACATGATGTGGCTGGAGTTCCTCTTCGACCGCATGGGCGGCCCCGAGGTGTTCCAGGCCGTGTTCGACGCGGAGAAGGACGCCTGGTCCAACCCCGTCGCCATCGACGCGCTGACCAAGATGCAGGACCTGATCAAGGCCGACGGCTTCATCAAGGGCTTCTCCTCCATCACCGCCGACTCCAACGCCGACCAGGCGCTGCTCTACACCGGCAAGGCCGCGATGATGGTGCACGGCGGCTGGACGTACGGCAGCATGAAGCAGGACGGCGGCGACTTCGTCTCCGGCGGTAACCTCGGCTACATGAACTTCCCGCCGATCGACGGCGGCAAGGGCGACCCCGGCAACACCGTCGGCAACCCCGGCCAGTACATGTCGATCTCCGCCAAGGCCACGGCCGAGCAGAAGGAGATCGCCAAGAAGTTCTTCTCCACCGAGGTCGTCAGCGACAAGTCGGCCGAGGAGTGGGTGGGCACCGGCGCGGTTCCCGTGATCAAGGGCTCGGAGAAGTTCTTCACCGGCTCCGAGGACGCCGACTTCCTCAACTTCGTCGTCGGCATCGCCAACAACGCCAAGGTCTTCCAGCAGTCGTGGGACCAGGCGCTCAGCCCGACCGCCGCCGAGGTGCTGCTCGACAACATCGCCAAGCTGTTCCAGCTGTCGATCGGGCCGCAGGAGTTCGCCACCAACATGAACGCGGTCATCGGCAAGTGAGCACGATCGTCACCGTTCCACCCCGGGGGAGACCGCCCGCCGCCACCCGTGTGCGCGGCAGCGGCTCCCTGGTGTGGCTGGCCGTCCCCGCCCTGCTGGTCTTCCTCGCCTTCGGCGTGATCCCCCTGCTCGGGGTGCTCGCGCTGAGCTTCACCACGTGGGACGGGCTCAGCCAGGACATCTCCTTCAGCGGGCTCGCGAGCTGGAGCGCGGTGCTGAGCGATCCCGGGCTGCCGCACGCCCTGTGGGTGACGTTCCTCATCATGGCCCTGTCGTGGCTGGTGCAGACGCCGGCCAGCATCCTCATCGGGGTGTTCCTGGCGGGCCATCAGCGTTACCGCACGCTGATCGCCGTGCTGTACTTCATCCCGCTGCTGCTCAGCTCGGCCGCCATCGCGATCACGTACAAGGCGCTGCTCGACCCGAACTTCGGGCTCGGCGCCGGCCTGGGCCTGGACTTCCTGGCGCAGGACTGGCTCGGCGAGGGCCCCCTCGCCGTCGGCGTGGTGATCTTCGTGGTGTCCTGGCAGTTCATCCCGTTCCACTCGCTGCTCTACCAGGGCGGGGTGCGGCAGATCCCGCGCTCGATGTACGAGGCCGCGGAGCTCGACGGAGCCGGGCGGGTGCGCAAGTTCTTCAGCATCACCCTGCCTCAGCTGAAGTACACGATCATCACGTCCTCGACCCTCATGGTGGTCGGCTCGCTGACGCTCTTCGATCTGATCTTCGTGCTGACGGCGGGCGGGCCCGGCGACGCGACCAGGGTGCTCGCGCTCGACATGTACAAGCGGGGATACCAGGCCAACCTGATGGGCCCGGCCAGCGCCATCGCCGTCATCCTCGTCCTGGTGGGCCTGGCCCTGGCGCTCGTGCTGCGCAGGCTCGGCGGGCGCGACGCCAGTGCGAGCCAGCTTGAGGGGGCCTGACATGGCGACCACGCTGTCCGACAAGCCGGGCCGGACCGTGATACGGCCGTCCGGTCGCCGCCGCCGCAGGACGAGGCCGCGCGAGACCAAGAACTGGATCGGCGGGACGATCTCGTGGCTCTGGCTGGCGATCGTGATCATCCCGATCTACTGGGTGGTCATCACCAGCTTCAAGGCCCAGAGCGACTACTACCTGTCGAACCCGATGGCGCCGCCCACCGCGCCGACGCTGGACAACTACCAGCTGGTCATCGAGTCCGACTTCCCGCTGTACTTCCTCAACAGCCTCATCGTCGCCGTCGGCTCGGTGGTCCCGGCGGTGCTGTTCTCGTTCATGGCCGCGTACGCGATCGTGCGGGCGAGCACCAACCGCTTCCTGAGGTCGGTGAACTGGCTCTTCCTCATGGGCCTGGCCATCCCCCTGCAGGCGACGATCATCCCGATCTACCTGATCATCATCAGGCTGCATCTCTACGACAGCCTGCTGGCGCTCATCCTGCCGTCGATCGCGTTCGCGATCCCGCTGTCGGTGCTGGTCTTGGCCAACTTCATCCGGGACGTGCCGAAGGAGCTGTTCGAGTCGATGCGGCTCGACGGCGCGAGCGAGCAGACCACGCTCTGGCGCCTGGCCTTCCCGCTGACCCGGCCGGCCGTGGTGACGGTGTCGATCTACAACGCGCTGCAGATCTGGAACGGGTTCCTGCTGCCGGTGATCCTGACGCAGAGTCCCGACAAGCGGACGCTGCCGCTCGCGCTCTGGTCGTTCCAGGGGGAGTACAGCGTCAACGTGCCCGCGGTGCTCGCCTCGGTCGTGCTGACCACGCTGCCGATCCTGATCCTGTACGTGGTGGGCCGCCGCCAGTTGCTGAGCGGCCTGACGGCGGGGTTCGGCAAGTGATCTGAGTCCCGCGCCGGGGCAGGAGTCCTCCCATGGAGGACGTGTGGGATCTCGTGGTCGTGGGCGCCGGGCCCGCCGGTTCCGCGGCGGCGCTCGGCGCGCTGCGGCGGCGGCCCGGCGCGCGGGTGCTGGTGCTCGACAAGGCGGACTTCCCCAGGGACAAGGCGTGCGGCGACGGCATCGCGGCCCACGGGCGTGACGAGCTGGCCAGGCTGGGCGTGCCGGGGCTGATCGACGACTACCGGCCCACGCCCCGCCTGACCGTGGTCTCCCCCGGCGGCACGCGGGTGTCGGCGACCGCGGCGCGGCCCAACCACGTGGTGCCGCGCCGGGTCTTCGACGCCCGGCTGGTCGAGGCGGTCCGGGCGGCCGGGGCCGAGGTGCGGCGCCACCGGGTCAGGGAGCTGGCCGAGGCCGGGCCGGTGGTGGTGATCGACGGCCGGATCCGGGCGCGGGTCGTGGTCGCGGCGGACGGGGCCAACTCGGCGGTGCGGCGGCTGATCGGGCTCCCGGCCACGCCGGAGCGGCACACCGCCATCGCCGTGCGCGGGTACGCGGACGTGCCCGACGAGGACGACGTGCAGCTCATCGCCATGCAGCGGGCGGGCTGGCCCGCGTACGCGTGGTCGTTCCCCATCGGCGACGGCACCGCGAACGTCGGGTTCGGGATGCTGCTGCCCCGGCTGCACGCCACCGGGCTGCCCGGGCGGCAGGTGCTGCACGGCAGGCTCGCCGAGCTGCTGCCCGACCGGCCCGCCCGCGACCTGCGCGCCCACCACCTGCCGCTGTCCACCGGCCGGCCGGCTCCCGGTGCCGGGCGGGTGCTGCTCGCCGGGGACGCGGCGAGCCTGATCAACCCGCTGACCGGCGAGGGGATCTACTACGCGCTGCTGTCGGGGCGGCTGGCCGGCGAGGCGGCCGCGGACGCGTCCGGCGACCCGCTGCCCGTCTACCGGCGCGGCCTGCGCGCGGCGCTGGGGCGGCACCTGCGGACCACGGACGTGCTGGCCCGGCTGGCGCAGTCGCCGGGGTTCATCGACGCCGCCATCGCCACCGCCGCCCACCGCAAGGAGGTGTTCGACCTGCTGGTGGAGGTGGGGCTGGGGTCGGGGACGGTGCCCGTCCCGCTGGCGTACGCGGTGGCCTCCCGCTGGCTGCGCGACACCGTCCGCCACCACCGACGCGGCCGTTGACCGTTGTATCCGCCCGCCATCAGCCGGTGAGGGAGGCACCGCCGGTCAGCAGCAGCGCCACGTCCACGCCCGCCACCGCGACGGCCGCCGCGAACGGCACCCGGGGGTGGTTGCGGGCCAGCAGAAGCCCGGCAGCCGTCAGGACGACGGCCGTGGCCAGCGCGATCCAGCCCATCAAGCTCGTACGGGCGAGGCCGGGAAAGGCCGGACCGTCCGCTTCGTCGGCGGACGGATCCGTGCTTGCCGGGGCCGATGGGGATGAGCCGTCCAGGAGCGCGGCGGAGTGGCCCGTGGCAGTCGAAGGTTCGGCGGTGGGAGGGGTCGTGGTGGATGGGCCGAAGGCGAGCAGGCAGGTGGCGGCGAGGAGCGGGAGCGGGAGCAGGGCGCGCAGGCGGGCGGCGCCGAGCCGCTGCGGCCAGCCCCGCACGCCGGTCGCCAGGTCGTCCGCCAGGTCCGGCAGCACGTTGGCCAGGTGAGCCCCCACCCCGAGCAGGGCCGCCGCCGCCGTCGCCCACCAGGCGGGCCACGGCTCCCCCGGCAGCCCCAGCGTCACGAACGCGGGCAGCACCCCGAACCCCACCGCGTACGGCGCCCACGACAGCAGGGTCGCCTTCACCCCCAGGTCGTACGCCCACGCCGCGAGCACCCCGGCGAGGTGCGCGGAGCCGGCGAGCACCCCCGAGGCGAACGAGAGCGGCACGCAGCACGCCAGCGCCACCGCCGCCGCGATCCCGAGGGCACGCGGCGTGATCGTGCCGTCGACCGCCGGCTTGTCCGCGCGCCCCGCCGCCACGTCGCGCCCGGCGTCGGCCGCGTCGTTGCACCAGCCGATGGACAGCTGGCCCGACAGCACCGCCAGGCCCACGAGCAGGCATCCGGCCGCGCCGTGCCCGGCCGCGGCGGCGAGCGCGGTGACCAGTGCCGTGACCGCCACGGTGGGCCCGGGGTGGCAGCCGCGCGCCAGCCCGGCGATCATCCGGCGCCCGTCGTCCGTCACAGGCCGATGCTACTCGGAAGATCCCTTCGGCAGGCGCTCGCGACGGGTGACGAATTGACCGGGCCTGACCGGCCGATCTACAGGGAAGACCGCCCGCTGGGCTTAGCAGATCAACCTGGGGGGAACCGTGGCATCGACGAGTGTTTTCGGCCGCCCGCCCAGGGGAGCCCTCCATGACCCATATCGCCGCAGTTCGCTGCGCCTTTCCCCCGAATCGATACGCACAGGCCGAGTTGACCGACATGGCGGCCCGTGTCTGCCTGCCTCCGGACGCCGACCGCCGCCTGCTCGACCGGCTGCACCGCAGCGCCCGCGTCGAGTACCGCAACCTGGCCCTGCCGATCGAGGACTACGAGAAGCTGGACGGCTTCGGCGCGGCCAACGACGCGTACGTGACCGCCGCGGTCGAGCTGGGGCGGGAGAGCGTCCGCGCGGCGCTGGACGGCGCCGGGCTGGTCCCGTCCGACGTGGACATGATCATGTTCACGTCGGTGACCGGCATCGCCGTGCCGTCGATCGACGCCCGGCTGGTGGGCGCGCTGGGTCTGCGGCCCGACGTCAAGCGGCTGCCGGTCTTCGGGCTGGGCTGCGTCGCGGGCGCGGCCGGGATCGCCAGGCTGCACGACTACCTGCGCGGCTGGCCCGACCACGTGGCCGTGCTGCTGTCGGTGGAGCTGTGCTCGCTCACCGTGCAGCGCGGCGACGGCTCCCCCGCCGGCCTGGTCGCCAGCGCCCTGTTCGGTGACGGCGCCGCCGCCGTCGTGGCCTGCGGCGACGGCCGCGCTCCGGACGAGACAGACGACCCGGCGGCCGGGCCTGTCGTGGTGGCGACTCGCAGTCATCTGTATCCGGACTCGGAGCATGTCATGGGCTGGCAGGTGGGTGGCGACGGTCTGCGGGTGGTGCTGGACGCGGGCGTGCCGGAGGTGGTGCGCCGCTACCTGGCCGACGACGTGCACGCGTTTCTTGGCGATCACGGGGTGACGGCCGGCGAGGTGTCGGCCTGGGTGTGCCATCCGGGCGGCCCGAAGGTCCTGGAGGCCGTGTCGGACGTGCTGGACCTGCCGCCGGGCGCGCTCGACGTCACCTGGCGCTCGCTGGCGGCCCACGGCAACCTGTCGTCGTCCTCGGTGCTGCACGTGCTGGGCGAGACGCTCGCCACGCGGCGGCCGGAGCCCGGCACGTGGGGGGTGCTCATCGCGATGGGCCCCGGTTTCTGTTCCGAACTCGTCCTGCTGCGCTGGTGACCCCATGACCTGGTATCTCGTCCTCATCCTGCTGGTCGGCCTGGAGCGGCTGGCCGAACTGGTCGTCTCCAAGCGCAACGCCGCCTGGAGCATGGCGCGCGGCGGCGTCGAGACCGGCCGCGGCCACTACCCGTGGATGGTGCTCCTGCACACGGCGCTGCTGGCCGGGGCGCCGCTGGAGGTGTGGCTGGCCGGGCGGCCGTTCCTGCCGGAGCTCGGCTGGCCGATGCTCGTCCTGGTGGTGGCCGCGCAAGGGCTGCGCTGGTGGTGCATCACCGCGCTCGGGCCGCGCTGGAACACCAAGGTGATCGTGGTGCCGGGGCTGCCGCTGGTGACGCGCGGCCCGTACCGGCTGACCTGGTTGCGCCACCCGAACTACGTGGCGGTAGTCGTGGAGGGGTTCGCGCTGCCGCTGGTGCACACGGCGTGGGTGACGGCGCTGGTGTTCACCGTGCTGAACGCGGCGCTGCTGACGGTGCGCATCCGCACCGAGAACGCGGCGCTCCTGCCGGCCGGGCGGCCCGCCACGTGATCGACGTGCTGGTCGCCGGTGGCGGCCCGGCGGGGCTGGCGACGGCCATCCACGCGGCGCTGCTCGGCATGGAGGCGGTCGTCGTCGAGCCGCGCGCCGGCCCGGTCGACAAGGCGTGCGGGGAGGGTGTCATGCCCGGCGGCGTGGCGGCGCTGGCCGCGATGGGGGTGACGGTGCCGGGGCGCCCGCTGCGCGGCATCCACTACCTCGACGACCGGCGCGGGGTCCGCGCGACGTTCGGCCCCGCCATGGGGCTGGGCGCGCGGCGCGTCGCCCTGCACGCCGCGCTCGCCCGGCGGGCCGCCGACCTCGGCGTGAAGACCGTCACCGGCCGGATCGCGCACGCCGTCCAGGACGGCGACGGGGTCGAGGCCGCCGGGCTGCGGGCGCGCTGGCTGGTGGCCGCCGACGGGCTGCACTCGCCGCTGCGCCGGTCGCTCGGGCTGGACGCGCCGCCCGGCGGCGTGCGGCGGTACGGACTGCGCAGGCACTACCGGGTGGCGCCGTGGACCGACTTCGTGGAGGTGCACTGGTCGGGCCACGGCGAGGCGTACGTCACCCCGGTGGGCGACGAGCTGGTGGGCGTGGCGATCCTCAGCTCCGTGCGGCGCACGTACGACGAGCACCTGGCGGGGTTCGGCGCTCTGGCCGAGCGGCTGCGGGGGCCCGCCGTGACGCCGGTGCGCGGCGCGGGGCCGTTCCGCCAGCGGGCGCGGGCGCGGCGCGCCGGGCGCGTCCTGCTGGTGGGCGACGCGGCCGGGTACGTGGACGCGCTCACCGGTGAGGGGGTGTCGCTGGCTGTGCGCTCGGCGGAGATCCTGGCCCGCTGTCTGGCTGAAAACCGGCCCGAGGAGTACGAGGGCGCGTGGCGGCGGTTGTCGCGCACCCACCGGCTGCTGACGGGCGCGCTGGTGCAGGTCGCGCGGCGGCCGGCCACGGCGCGGCTGGTGGTCCCGGCGGCGCGGGGGCTGCCGGGGGTGTTCACGTCAATCGTCCGGCTATTGGCCTGAAACCGGGTCGGTCCACCCTGCCCTTATGGCTGATACATGCACTTTTAGCGTTATGAGCCGGTTCTGTGGTCCTCCGGGGGTGGTGAACGGCGGATGGCTCTCCGGCCTGCTGGCGGGCGAGCTGGGCGCGGCGGGGCCGGTGGAGGTGACGCTGCGCGCCCCGGCGCCGGTCGACACGCCGTTACGGGTGGCGCACGCGCCGGACGGGCTCGGGCTCTTCGCGGGAGATCGGCTGCTGGCCGAGGCCAGACCCGCCGCCGGGGACCCGGTGCCGCCGCCCGCCGTGTCCCTGCGTGCCGCGGCGGAGGCCGAGCGGCGCTTCCCCGGCCACGGGAGCCACCCGTTCCCCGGCTGCTTCGTGTGCGGCCCGCGCGAGGACGGGCTGCGCGTCCATCCGGGCCCGACGGCCGACCCGGAGGTCTTCGCCGCGACCTGGTTCGCCGACCCGGAGCTGACCGGCGGGCAGGAGGTCCTGCCGCCCGCGTCGGTGTGGGCGGCGCTCGACTGCCCCACCGGCTGGACGCATCTCGCGCCGGGCGGCGCCGCGCTGCTCGGCAGGATGACCGCGCGGCTGCGCCGCCCGGTCAGGGCCGGCGTCACGTACGTGGTCGTCGCCCGCCGCGACGGCAGGGAGCGCCGCAAGCTGTTCGCCTCCGCCGGGCTGTACGAGCCGGACGGCACTCTGGTGGCCGCCTGCCGCACGACGTGGGTCGAGACCCGGGCGGCCCACGCCGGGAGCCCGGCCACGGGAACCGCCGTGGACCCGGGACTGCTGGAGCGCATCCGCGGCGGCGTCATCGGCGAGGACGAGGTCCTCGACGGCCCGTACGGGCCGCGCCGCATCACCTACGCCGACTACACCGCCTCCGGGCGGTCCCTGGACTTCATCGAGGACTTCATCAGGGCCCGGGTGCTGCCGCGTTACGCCAACACGCACACCGAGAGCTCCGGCACCGGCCTGCAGACCACCCGGCTGCGGGAGGAGGCCCGGCGGATCATCCACGACGCCGTGGGCGCCGGCCCGGACGACGTGGTCCTGTTCTGCGGATCCGGCGCGACCGGGGCCGCCAACAAGCTCGTCGCCATCCTGGAGCTGCGCGACCGCGCCACCCGCGCGGGCGGCCGGCCGGTGGTGTTCGTCGGGCCGTACGAGCACCACTCCAACGAGCTGCCCTGGCGCGAGTCCGGGGCCGACACCGTCGCCATCGGCCAGGACCGCGACGGCCGCATCGACCTCGGCGAGCTCCGCGCCCAGCTGGTGCGGCACGCGGACCGGCCGCTGCTCATCGGCAGCTTCTCGGCCGCCTCCAACGTGACCGGCATCCTGTCCGACACCGAACCGGTCTCCGCGCTGCTGCACGAGTTCGGCGCGCTGTCGTTCTGGGACTACGCCGCGGCCGGGCCGTACGTGCCGATCCGGATGGCGGCGAGCGCGCCGGGGCGGACCGACCACAAGGACGCGATCTTCCTGTCGCCGCACAAGTTCCCCGGCGGCCCGCAGACCCCGGGGGTGCTGGTCGTCCGGCGGGACCTGGTGCGCAACCGGGTGCCGACCACGCCGGGCGGCGGCACCGTGCGCTACGTGAGCCCCGGCGAGCACCGTTACCTGGACGATCCGGTCGCCAGGGAGGAGGGCGGCACCCCGGGGATCGTCGAGTCGATCCGCGCCGGGCTGGTCTTCGCGCTCAAGGAGGCCGTGGGCACCGGCCTCATCCAGGAGCGCGAGGAGCGCCTCCGGGAGCGGGCGCTGGAGCGGTGGCGGCGCAACCCGGACATCGAGATCCTCGGCGACGGGCCCGCGCGGAGGCTGCCGATCTTCTCGCTGCGCGTCCGCGCGGGAGACGGGCTCTACCTGCACCACAACTTCGTGGTCGCCGTGCTGAACGACCTGTTCGGCGTCCAGGCGCGCGGCGGCTGCTCCTGCGCGGGCCCGTACGGGCATCGGCTGCTGGGCATCGGCGCCGGGCGGTCGGCGGAGCTGCGCGACCAGATCGGGTACGGGTACGAAGGGGTCAAGCCCGGCTGGGCGCGGGTCACCTTCGCCTATTTCATGTCCGACACCGTGGCGGACTACGTCGTCGACGCCGTCGACCTGGTCGCCTCCCGGGGCCGGCGCCTGCTCCCCCACTACCGGTTCGACCTCCGTACCGGGCTGTGGCGGCACCGCGAGGCGGCCGAGCCCGCCGTCAGCCTGTCCGACCTGGTGTTCCGCTCCGGAGAGCGGCCGGCCCCGGGTGCGCGGGCCGGGGAGGACGCGCTGGCCGGCTACCTGGCGCGGGCGCGCGAGCTGCTCGCGGCCCTTCCGGACGAGCCGGACGCGAGCCAGGCGCGGCTGCCCGGAGACGCGGAGCGGCTGCGCTGGTTCGCGCTGCCCGCCGGGTGCGTGGCTCCGGAGGTGAGTTCCAAGTCGGTTGCAAGTCAGATGATCTAGGTTGGCCCGCCATGAGGAGATTGGTGCCGGCGGGCGCTCTGCTGGTGTGCCTGAGCGGCTGCGTGATCACACCCATGGCCCCGATGACCGCGGACACGCGGGCGGGAGAGCCGGTCGAGACCGCGCGGGAAGAGGGGGATCGCATGGGCGTCGAGCCGGGGGTGCTCAAGGGCAGGGTCGTGGGCGCCGACGGCAGGCCGGTCCAGGGGGCCAAAGTCGTGGCCGACAACCAGTTGCTCTACAACAGCAACCTCATCGTGTCGACCGACGCCGACGGCCGCTACCGGGTCGAGACCGACATCGCGGCCACGTTCCACGTGACGGCCTCGATGACGGTCGAGCACAACGGCGCCTCCTACCAGGTGGACCTGTCGCCGGACGACGACTCCTCGTTCGCCGGCCCGACCGGCGCGATCAGGGACTTCACCTGGAAGCTCACCGGCGAGAAGGCCGACGGCCTGGGCCACTACGGCGGGTCGGTCCTGTTCCACCTGGACATGACCGACCCGCGGAACCCGGAAGCGTTCCTGGAGGACGAGAAGGTCGAGCTCACGCTCACGCCCGAGAGCACGCTGCTGGACGGGTCGCAGGGTCAGGTCATCACCCGCAGGGCGGTCCGCACCCCTGACGGCTCCGGCCTGGTGGACGTCCCCATCGCCCGTTACCGCGTCTCGGCGTCCTACGAGGGACGCCCGCTGCAGGTGCGGCTCCGCGGTCAGGACGCGTACGCGCCCGAGATCGTCGCGGACTTCTCCCAGTACATCTCCAGCGTCTACTGGATCCAGCTCGAACTGAAGCTCTGACCTGTCACTTCCGGACTCCGCCCATGCCGGGGTCGGGCGTCATTTCACCTGAGGGGCGCTTTACCTGCCAGGTCATCGACCTAGCGGGGAGTGCGCATGAAAATGGCCGAGGGAGCGATCACTACCGCTCGCGATGACCCGGAGCACCGCATGACCCCGGAGGAGACGATGACAGCCCCATCCCTGTCCGCGTTCGATGTCGATTCCCGCACCGATTTCGTGGCCGCCAACCGATATGCGGGCATCGTCACTGATCGCTGGCATGCGCTTGGCGGTGGTCCGAACGGTGGTTACCTGATGGCGATGTATCTGCGTGCGCTGAAGCAGGAGATGCCGTTCCCCGATGTGCTCGTCGGCTCCGCCTTTTCCTGCGCCCCGCGGTCATCGGACCGGCGGAGTTGCGCACCGAGATCATCCGGACCGGGCGGCGTGTCGCCACGGGCCAGGTCGTGCTGTCGCAGGAAGGTAAGGAGCGACTGCGGGCGACGGCCACCTTCGGCACCCTCGACCAGGCCAACGGGCGTACGCTCGTCACCGGCGAGCCGCCGGTGCTCCCGGACCCGGATGACTGCGTCGATCCGCTCGGCGGCAAGTCGCTGGACGGTGTCAGCATCACCGAACGTGTGGAGTTCCGGTTCGCCGAGGTGCCCGGCTGGTGGCGAGGGAAGCCCGCCGAGCATGCCGGAACAGAGTTCTGGATGCGCTTCCGGGACGGCCGCCACGCCGATCCAGACGCGTTGCCGTTGCTGCTGGATGCCGCACCTCCGGCCGTGCTGGCCGTCGGCGAGTTCGCTTCCGCCACGCTCGAGTTGACCGCGCATCTACGGGCCCGGCCCGCTCCTGGCTGGCTCGCCTGTCGCGCCACCACGCGTCACCTGATCAACGGATACCACGAAGAAGACTTCGAGATCTGGGACACCAAAGGCGTCCTCGTCGCCCAGGGCCGGCAACTCGCCATGCTCCCGTAATCGGTGTCACGCATGCTGCTGCGTGCCGTACCGCTTCTACAGGGGCAGCCCCGCCGTCGGCGAGTTTCGCGAGCCCTCTCGCTCTCGGATCCGCCGGCGGCAGTACATAGGGATGGCGTCACCTGAGTCGGCGTCGCTCATATTCGGGGACGGTCACCACTGCGGCGTGGCACATATCTGGCCGATATCCGCTATTTCCCATCCTGGATGGAGATCCAGCGATGTGGGGCGCCGTATCTCGCGCGCGCCCTTCACGTCCAGCCTTGACAAAATTCGGATACATCAAGCATTTGCCACAATCACGATAAATCGGATGGTCACAAAACGACAACTTTCCCTGGAAGTGTCCGAAACTGGCCAGTGCGAGAACCCGTACAGGGGCGAGGGCGTCTCTTACTCGCGGCCGGATGACCATCCCCCGACATTCCACGTGCCGGGGATTCACCTGAGGAATTCCTCTATGAATGCAGGCGTGCGACACAGGAGCTGTCGCGCATCCCGCGGACGCGTGGCCCTGGCGCCGACGATCGCCCATCCGCTCCACGGGGCGTGCCGGCGCCCGGGAGGAGGCTCGTGAACCGCTGTGTGATCCAGCTCGACCTGCGCTCCACCACCGGCGAGGAGGCGGTCGCGCGGGCCGGGGCGCTGCTGTCGGACGAGGAGCAGCCCGATCTCCGGCTGCTCCTGCTGGTCGACGAGGCCCGGGCGCTGAAGGCGCATCAGCGCGCGTACGAGACGCTGACGTCCTCGGGGTACACGGACGAACTGCTGTGCGTCGCGGTCGGGCCGATCGACGGCAACCCCCCGAGACTGGAGGTGCCGGGCAGCCTCGCTCAGGGTGCGGGGATCATCTGGGTGCCGGACCCGTGCGGGATCGACTGGGAGCTCGCCGCCGCGGCTCCCGCCACGCGCAGGAAGCGGAGTCACGGGCCGGAGACCGAGCTGCTCCGGCTGCTCGACGTCCTGTCCCAGCCGGAGGTCTTCCACGGGACCCTCAGCCGCGTCCGGCGGTCGCCGGACCTGATCGCCAACCCCGGCCTGCGGCTGATGGGACCGAGCGGCGACGCGGGCGATCTCCAGCCGGCCATGGCCTCGGCCGCCGCCCGCATCCTGGCGCCGGGCAGAGGCCGGGCACCGAAGCTCCCCTGTGGCGAGGAGCACGGGCAGAGCCGGCCGATCCGGCTCCGTTCCGGCGGGCCGCTGGCGGTCGCCGCCGACGAGGCCAGGACGGCCGTCGCCGAGGCCACCGCGGTGGCCGGCGAGCTGATCGACGGTGCCTCCTTGTTCACCGGCGCCCCCGGCGCCGAGGCGGTCGCGGCCGGCGCCGGCCGCCACCTGAAAGCGCTGCGGGCGCGGCTCGAAGACCTTCTCTCCGCCGCGCACACCACCACGGGCCTCACCACCCGTCAGCAGGAGTCGATCGAGCGGGCCGGCGTCGTCCTCCCCGGCTTCGAGGAGTTCGAGCCCGCGGTGGCGCGTCACGCCATCAGCGGCTACCTGACCCGCGGGCTGCGGGCGGGAGCGTCCCTGCCCGTGCTCATCGGCGGCCTGGACGGGTGGCAGGAGAGACTGACGCCGGCGGGCAGCGGAGCCCGTCTCCCCGACCTGCGCCGGGCCTGCCCCGACGAGCTCCTGACCCGGCTGCTCCGTCCTCTGCCGATGCCGGAGCCGCAGAGGTGGCTGCCGGTCATCGGGCTGGTGACGGCCGCGCTCGCGACGTTCACCCCCTTCGGCCCGGCCGGCGGGGTGCTCATGGCGGCGCTCTGGACCCTGCTGGTGGCGCTCACCGTGACGCGTGGTCCTGGCGGACGGCTCGGCGCCCGGGCCGGCGCGCTCGTCGCGAACGCGACGGCGGGGGCGGCCGGGGTGGTGTGCGGGACCGTGATCACCATCAGGGCGATTCCCGCGCCCCTGCCGCCGGCGGTCTGGGCGCCGCTGCTCGTCGCGGCGCTGACCCTGGCGCTCGGGGCCGCGCGCGCCTCATGGCGGTCCAGAGCCGGCGCCTGGGCCCGGGATCGCGGGCTGGATTCGGCGGAGCGGGCGGTCGGCGACCTGCTCGCCGTCGCCACCGCCGCCGCCGGGGACTGGGCGCGGGCGGGGGCGCGGGCCGCCACCGCCGACGCGGCGGCCCGGATGGGCGCGGCGCTCGAACAGGTCTCCGCGGTGATCCGGAACCACGTCTCCTCGGCGCAGGTCATGCCCCGGCCGGACCCCCGGATCGAGCGCTGTCTCGCCGACCTGGTGGAGCGGGCGATGGCGCCGCGGGTGCGCGACCTGGCGGCGGGTTCGACCGCCGAGCACGCCGAGTGCGCCCGCGTCGTGACCACCGAGCTGCTCGCCGTCTGGCACGCGCACGCGTCCGAGCACGGGGTGTACGCTCCACCGCCGTTCGCCCGCGAACGGGACGGGGAGGCGGCCGCCCTACCCGAGGAGGAACTGCCCGAGCTGATAGCGGCCGCCGGGGCCGACGCGCACGCGACCATGTGGCAGCTCTGCGCGGCCGAGGACCTGCCCCTGCTGGACCTCGGCTCGGCGCCCACCGCCGTGGTCCGGTTCGCGCCGCAGCGCGACCGCGCCGCCCTCGAAGCCCTCCTGCCCGCCGGAACCGTGTGGACCCGGTCGGCCCGGCGTGCCGGCACCCTGCGCCTGGTCCCGGCACGGCCCGGTATCGCGTACCAGAGCCGGGCGGACGAGGCGGAGCAGGAGGCCGGCCGCTGATGTCACCCCCCAGCCGGCCGTCGCCAGGCCGGCCGGAGGGGTCGCTTCCCCTACTTTCGCGGGGTGCGGATGCGCGGGATCGGCACCTTCGACCAGTCCATGTCCGAGGCGAGGTAGAAGCTCGGGTAGGCGGGCTGGTTGTAGGTGGTCTGCTGGCGCGCGACCTCGGCGCGGTACTGCGGGTCGTGCATCAGCGTGTACAGCTTGCGGTCGGTGACCTCCGTGCTCAGGTAGATCCGTACGGCGGTGCTGTCGGCGGTGCGCACCAGCAGTTCCTCGCGCCAGTCGCCGAGCACGTCGGCGACCAGGCCGGGGTTGCCCTTGGTCCAGTTGTTGGTGAGCGTGCCCTCGGCGGTGAGCAGGGTGCCGCGCTTCCAGTCGTCGATGGTCGGCGTCTGCAGCACGGTGGTGGCGGTGCCGTTGACGACCTGGGTGGTCATGTCGGCTGCCCAGCGGATGCTCATGTTGGTGCCGGGCACGTTCCTGCCCAGGTGGTCGCCGCGGGCCGACCAGAGGCCGGCGTCGATGGCCTGGTCCGGCGGCATCGAGGACCACGCCTCCAGGCCGCGGACGGCGGGGTCGATGTCGCCGGCCATGCCGCGGCCGGTGTCGACGCCGCTGTAGCCGCCGAACAGCACCTCGCCGGTGGCCGCGGCGCGCATGGCCCAGCCGTACGGGGCCCACCGGCCGCCCTCGTGCACCGTCCAGATCTCCAGGCCCTCGCGGTCCGGGTCGAGGTCGGCGACGTGCATGGCGTCGCCGTGGCCGAGCCGCACGTTCTGGCCGGGGACGGCGCTTCCGGGCGGGCCCTCGGCGAACGAGGAGTACAGCAGGCCGCCGTCGTGGTCGATGGTCGCGGCCCCGTACACGATCTCCTGCTTGCCGTCGCCGTCCACGTCGGCGGCGCTCAGCGAGTGGAAGCCCTGGGTGGTGAGGGTGGCGTACTCGGGGTCGGTGCCGTCGACGCCGTGCGGGGAGGCGTTGAACGGGTTGTCCATCGGCACGTGGCCGCTGTCGACGTACCAGGCCTCCTTGAGCCGCCTGCCGTCCCAGTCGTAGGCGACCAGCGTGGAGCGGGTGTAGTAGCCGCGGGCGAAGACCGCCGACGGGCGCTCGCCGTCGAGGTAGGCGACGGCGGACAGGAAGCGGTCGACGCGGTTGCCCGGCTCGACCCTGGCCATGGCGTAGTCGCCCCACAGGAGGCCGTCGTCGCCGCGGCCGGGCTTGTAGGGAATGGTCTGCAGTTCCCTGCCGGTGGCGCCGTCGAAGACGGAGAGGTATTCGGGGCCGGTGAGAATGAAGCCCTCGAATTCCCGCAACCGGTTGTTGCCACTGCGGGCGGGCGCGTACACGTCCACGAAGTAGGTCGCCAGGTCGGCGGCCGACTCGCGGGAGAGCGGGTAGGCGTGCCGGGGCTCGATGCCGAACGCCTGCTCCAGCGTGGCGGGCCAGCGTCCGGCCACCACCTCGGGGTGCTCGTGCCAGCCCTGGAACATCTCGACGAGGTGGTCGAAGTAGCCGGCGGCGCTCTTGCGGTAGTCGTCGGCGTGCGAGTATCCGGCCCTGACGTCCTTCTTGGGCATCGTGATGTGGCGCTCGGACAGCACGCGGCCGTCGCGGCCGTAGCGGGTGACCTTCGTGCCGGGCGCGGTCTTGAGCATGGCCTCCGAGCGGCCGTCGCCGTCGAAGTCGTAGACCAGGAACTGGGTGTAGTGGGCCCCTGCGCGGATGTTGACGCCCAGGTCGAGCCGCCAGAGCAGGGTGCCGTCGAGCTCGTAGGCGTCGATGTAGGCGTTGCCGGTGTAGCCGCGCTGCGAGACGTCCTTGGAGTTGGACGGGTCCCACTTGACGACGTACTCGTACTGGCCGTCCCCGTCGACGTCGCCGACGCTCAGGTCGTTGGCGGAGTAGGTGTACGCCTCGCCGGCCGGGGTGACGCCGTCGGCGGGCTTCTTCAAGGGAAGATCGTGAAACGATTCAACCCACGGCGTCACGGCAGGGCCGCGTGGCCCCTCCCGTCCCTTGACGATCGGGGCGATCCGGTAGGAGGACGCGGCGGTGCCCGCGCTGTCGAGATAGTTGGTGCTGTCGGTGACGGTGGCGATCGGCCGGCCGTCGCGGTAGACGCGGAAGTCGGTGCCGGTCATGCCCCACCGGCCGTGCCCGGTGACCTCGTCACCGAGCAACCGCCAGCTCAGGAACACGCCCTGACCTGTCGGGACCGCGACCAGGCCGCGGTCGAGGCGTTCGAGCTGGACGCCGCCGTGGCGGCCATGACCGTCGCGGCCCGCCTCGGCGGGCTGGGCGGCGAGGGTCAGCGAGAGCAGGGCGGCGGAGGCGGCCGCCAGGAACCGGCGGGCGCTGCTGGGGGGAGACATGCCCGGATTGAATCGATATAACAACCGTTTGTCAAGAGCGGGATTCCTCGCGGCGACATTTCCGCAGGAATCGCTGTTCGGCTTCTCCATTGGATTTCGTTCGGGTAAATGTCAATTGGTGGACGGGACAGAGAGCAGTGCCCGGGAGCCGCTCGTACGGGTGAAAGGCCTTCACTGGGAGGCCGACGGCCGGCCGCGCGGCCTGACGCCCGACCCGCTGGCCGTGCGGTCCGGGCAGACGGCGGTGCTCGTCGCGCACGACGCCGAGGAGGCCGACCTGGTCGCCGACTTCCTGCTCGGCCTGTCCTGGGGCCACGACGGCGTGATCACCATCGGCGGCGAGCAGGTCACGCAGGCGACGTGGGAGCGCGAGATCGGGCTGGTGCCCGCCGGCGCGGGGCTGCTCCCCCACCTGACCGTCGAGAAGAACCTCGTGCTCACCTCCTTCGACGAGCGGGCCAGCGCCCGGGTCCAGGGCCGGGTCGCGTACATGGCCAGGCGGACGCAGATCGAGGGGTTCCTGCACGCCCGGCCGCACGAGCTGGCGCACGACGAGCGGCTGGCCGTCGCGCTGACCCGGGTGCTGTGCCGGCACCGTCCGGTCAAGGTGGTGGTGATCGAGGACCGTACCGGGTTCGGGCCGTGCCACGCGGCGGTGAGCGCCGCGCTGAGCGCCGACCCGGGGCTGGCGGTGCTGGTGATCACCGACGACCGCACCCGCGTGGCGAGCCTCGCGCCTCCCACGCTGTTCTGGGATGTCACCGACTGGGACGTGACCGACGAGGAGGTGGCGGGTGCTCAGCCGTAGACGGTTCCTCGCGGCGATCCCCGCCGCCGGGCTGGCCGCCGGGTGCGCCGGGACCAGGCCGCTGCGGGTCGCGGTGGTGTGGAGCGGCGACGAGTTACGCCGGTTCCTCACCGTGGCGCGCGACTACCCGCACCGGACGGTCACCGTCTACTCGGCGGGCGACAACATCGCCGCCCTGCTGCGCGGGCCATCGACGGAGGTCGCGCCGGACGTGGCCGTCATCCCCCGGCTCGGCATGCTGTACGAGCCGGGGATCCGGGCCGGGATCAGGCCCTTGGAGGACCCGCCGCCCCAGCCGGAGTTCTGGCGGCGGCTGGTGTCGCCGGTGCCCGGCCGGGTGCTCGGCGCCTGGTTCAAGATCGCTCACAAGTCGCTGGTGTGGCACCGCGACGACCACGGTCTCCCGCTTCCCGAGACGCTCGACGCGTGGACGCGGCCCCGGGGCACGCTGTCGATCGGCGCGGCCGACGGGTGGATGCTCAGCGACTGGTTCGAGAACGTGCTGCTGGCCCGCAGCCTCGGCACGTACCCCGGGCTCGGCTCACAGGCGGAGCTGTGGGGGTCCGCCGAGGTGGCGGAGGCGCTGGAGCTGCTGGCGGCCGTCTGGCAGGCGGGCATGACCGCGGAGCAGGGCCGCCGGGCGCTGACCCTGCAGTTCCACGACTCGATCCTGGACGTGTTCACCTACCGCACCGCCGATCTGGTGGCCGCGCCCGACTTCGCCTGGCCCGTCATCGCCCGCTACGGCGCGGCGGGCGTGACGGCCGCGCACTTCCGCTTCCCCGCCGCCTCGGCCGCCGCCGGGCCGCCGCTGGTGGTGGGCGGGGACATGGCGCTCGCGCTGAACGCGGGCGACCCGGACGCGGCCGCGTTCGTCACCTGGCTGACGGGCCCCGACCGGCCCGCTCCGCTGGAGGCGTGGGCCGGCGAGGGCGGGTTCCTGGCTCCGCACATCCCGCCGGAGGTGTCCCCGCCGGGGCTCCGGGGACCCGCGAGCGAGCTCGTCCAGGCGCGGAACGCGCGGTACGACCTGTCCGACCGGCTGACCGGCCCGCTCGCCGGGGGCGACGGGCGGGGGCTGTGGCTGATACTCACCGACCTGTTCACCGCGGCGACCGTGACGCGGGAGCGTCCGGCGGCGGCCGCCGCCGCGGCGGCCGCCCGGCTGGTGGCGACGGCCCGCAAGGGGGCGGCGTGAGCGAGGACGCGTTCCTGTACGAGGTGGCGCCGCACCACGACACCCGGGGCCCGGCGGCCCAGCACGGGATCGGCCGCTGGCGGGCGGCCCGCTACCTGCTCCTGGCGGTCCTGCTCGCGGCGGGGGTGCTGCTCGCGCCGCTGGCCGCCACGGTGCTGATCAGCCTGTCGGACGGGCTCGGCCACTACCGGGTGCTCGCCGACCCCGACGTGCTGCGGGCGCTCGGCAACTCGCTGGTCTGGCTGGGGCTGGCCGTGCTCGTGTGCGCCGCCGGGTTCGGGCTCGCCTGGCTGGCACGCGACGTCGGCCCACGGCTCGGCGGCGTGCTCCGCGTCGTCCTGGTGCTGCCGGCGGTGGTCTCGCCGCTCACCACCGGCGCGATCTTCCGCCTGCTGTTCGACACCAACCCGCAGCGGGGCGCGGTCAACGCGGTGCTGGCGGCGTTCGGCGCCGACGTGGCCTTCCTCGGGCTCGGCTGGATCTGGCTGGTGCTGGGGCTGGCGTTCTTGTGGCAGTGGTCGGGGGTGGCGTTCCTGGTCTTCCACGAGGCGCTGGCCAGGATGCCGGCGAGCCTGCTGCGGATGGCGCAGGCGTTCGGGCTGGAGCGGCGCCGCCAGATCTGGTCGATCGTGCTGCCGTCGCTGGCCGGGGCGGCGTCGCTGGCGTACCTGCTGGCGGTGGTGGCCGCGGCCCGGGTGTTCGACCTGGTGCTGATGGGGGCGCCGGGCTCGATGCAGCCGTGGGTGGAGCCCGGCGGCCAGTTCTGGTGGCGGCACCACAGCGACCTGGGCACCGGGCCCGCCGCCGCGCTCGCCGTGCTGCTGTCGGTGCTGGTCGGGCTGCTCGCGCTGCCCGCGCTGGCCGGGCTGCGCCGGCAGGTGACCTGGCCGGAACAGCGGGCCGCCCCGCACGGGCGGCGCTCGCGCCGGCGGCTGCTGATGGGGCCGCTGGCGGCGCTCTGGCTGCTGCCGTTCGTCGTGCTCGTGCTCACCTCGCTGCGCGCTCCGGAGACGGCGGCCGTGTCGGGATGGTGGCACATCCAGGCCGACCTCCGCTCGTACGGGGACGCGCTCGCCGACAGCGGGTTCACCGGCGCGCTGCTGACGACGCTGGTGCGCACCGTGGTGGTGGTCGCGCTGGTGCTGCTGGCCGCGGTCCCGGCCGCGTACGTGCTCGCGCAGGAGCACCTGGTGCCCCGCAGGGCCTGGCACCCGGTGCTCCTGGTGGCGGTGGCGCTGGCGGCGCTGCCGCCGCAGGCGTTCGCGGTGCCGCTGCAGGAGTCCCTCAGCCGGCTGGTCGGCTCCACCCTGGCGCTGGTCACCGTGCACGCGGCGCTGGTCATCCCGCTGGCCGTGCTGGTGCTGCACCGGGGGTTCGCGCGGGTGCGGGCGCCGGTGATGGCCCGGCACCGGTGGGCGCTCGTGCACGCGGTGCGCGAGGGGTCTCCGTCGGTGGTGCTGGCCGGGGTGCTGGCGTTCGTGCTGGTGTGGAACGACACGCTGGTCGGGCTGCTGCTCAACTGGCCGGCCGGCGACCATCTGCCGCTGATCCTGCTGGAGCAGAATCGCCACTTCATGAGCACGGCCGGGACGCTGGCGGCCCAGTCGGTGATCGCGACCGCCGTGCCGGTGGCCCTGGTGATCGTCACCAGGCGCCTGCTGTACCGCGGGCTGACGGGCGGGGTGCGCGCATGACCGGGATGTCGCGCAAGGAGCGGCTGCGCTTCTGGCTGGACCGCACCTCCCGGCAGGCGCGGGCGCACCTGCCCGAGCTCGGCCTGTCCGGGCTGGTGACGGCCGGTGAGCTGGTGCTGCTCCTGCAGGACGAGTTACGCGGGAAGGCGATCGACGCCGTGGTGGCGGTGCTCCCCGCGCCGCTGCTCATCCCGCTCGCGATCGTCGCGCCCGTCGTGGCGGGGCTCGGCACGCACCTCACCCGGCGCCTGCGCGCCCGCGAGACGCCGCCGCCGCTGCCCGTCGGCGGGCAGATGTCCTTCCCGGACCGGGTGGAGCCGCTGCTCGGGCGGGGGGACAAGGTGCGCGAGGTGGTGGACCGGTCGCATGACAGCGGCGTCGTGGTGGTGCAGGGCGGGACCGGCACGGGCACGTCCACGCTGGCCGTGCACGCCGCCTGGGAGCTGGCCCCGGAGGAGAGCCGGCAGCGGTACGTGGACGTGCGTGGCCCCGACCGGGACCGGCCGGAGACCGAGCTGAGCGTGGCCCAGCGGGTGCTGCGCGCGCTCGGCAGCCAGCCCGGCCTGATCCAGGAGCCGCACGACGCCGCGCCGCTGATCAAGGAGGCGCTCTCCGGCAGGGACCGGGTGCTGCTGCTCGACAACGTGAGCACCTGGAGCCAGGTCGCGTGGCTGCCGCCCCGGGTGCCGGACGCGCACATCGTGATCGCGGGCGAGCTGGCCGGAGAGCTGCCCCAGCACATCAAACCGGTCCAGGTGGGCCCGCTCTCTGCGGAGGACGGGGAGGCGCTGCTGGCCGCGCAGGTCCGCGACGACCGGGTGACCGGCGACCCCCTGGCGCTGCGGTCACTGGTGGAGGCGTGCGTGCGCAGCCCCGCCGAGATCGTCAAGCTCGGCCGGTGGCTCGCGCGGAACCCGGGCGTGACGCTCGCCGCCCTGGTCGACGACCTGAGCCGGCTGCCGGTGGACGAGAGGCTGGGGTTCGTGCTCCAGCGCAGCATGCAGGGGGTGGGCCCCGCCGCCAAGCGGCTGTTCGTGCTGCTGGCTGGCCTGCCGGTGGCCGAGGTCGACCATCGGGCGGCGGCGGCCCTGCTCGGCGTGCCGTCCGCGGACGACGCCATCGCCGAGCTGGCCGGGCGCGGCCTGGTGGAGAACGTGCGCATGACGCGCGTCCGGGTGATCGGCGCGTTCCACGACAGCGGCTCGGCCGACGACGCGGCCTGGCGGCGGCTGGTCGAGCACTTCGCCGCCCAGGCCGAGGCGTACGCCTCCCTGCTGCCCGACGATCCGGGCGCGGGCGCCTGGTTCGCCGCCGAGGACCGGGTGCTGCTGCAGGTGCTGGCCCGCGAGCAGCCCGTACGCAAGACCGCACGCGCGCTCGGCCGCATCGGCGCGGCGCTGGAGGCCTGGTTCGCGCTGGAGCAGCGGCACGAGGACCGGCTGCGGGCCGCCGCCCTGCTCGCCTGGGCGGCGTGGGAGCTGGGCGACGAGCGCGTACGGGCGGCGGCCGAGCTGCGTCAGGCGAAGGCGCTGATCACGCTCGGCAATCCGGAGAAGGCGCGCCAGCACTTCAACCGGGCCGCGGCGGCGTGGGGTGCGGTGGAGGCGTGGCCGCCCGAGCTGCACCTGACGCACGCGACGATCCTGCTCGCCTCCGGCGACGAGTTCACCGCCGTGGAGTCCGCCCTGGTCCGGTACGGCCAGGCGCTCGCCCACGGTGACACGGCCGGCCACGCGATCAGGCTGGTCAACGTGGCCGCGCTGCTCATGCGCCGCGCCCAGCCGCTGGACGGCGGTGAGGCGCGGCGCCTGTACGCGGACGCGCGGGCCGTCCTGTTCGAGGCGCTGCACCAGGCCGAGCAGAGCGCCGACGAGCGCACGCGGGCGCACGCCCACGAGCTGCTGGGGCTCGCCCACTGGCAGCTGGACCACGCTCGGGACGCCATGAAGCACTGGAAGGAGTCCGAGCGGCTGTACGAGCGGACCGCGGACGACATCGGCCGGGCCCGCTGCCGGGTGCAGCGGGCGACCGCCTGTGCGGCGGAAGCGGCCGCCCTCCCGGACCGGGCCGCGGCGCTGGCCGGGGAGGCGGCGCGGCTCAGACGGGAGGCGGCGGCGCACCCGGACCGGGCGGCGCGGCTGGAACGTGAGGCCGTGGCGGTGCTGGAGGAGGCGTCCGCCCTGCCGGCCCACGCGGCCGCGCTGGAACGGGAGGCGGTCGCGCTCCTGCGGGAGGCCGAGCCGCGGCTACCACCGGAAGGCCTCACCACGGCACTCGCCCACCTGCAACTGGCCGCCCTCTGCCGCGCCGAGGCGGCCCAGCACCGCGCGGCGGGCCTGGCGGCGCTCGCGCCCTGGGACGGGATCGCCGAACCCCGGCAGGTGACCGAGATCCGCAACCGCCTCCAACCACCCGAACCCCATCCGCCAGCCCCATCGTGACCCCCTACCGTCGCCGGATATCTGCGGGGACAGGTCGAGCGACCCCCCACCACAGCCACAACCACCTGCAGACACCGGAAACCTGAGAGGACAGACCAAGCCAGCCCCACCACAGCCACAAACACCCGCACACGCCGGAACCTCGCTCGTGCCCCACGACAGCCACAACTGGCACAGGAGATCTGAGGAGGCAGACCGAGCGGGCGGCGTCCGCGAGCACCTGTGAGGGCTCGGCCCAGGCCGGACGCGCCTGATCCTCTGGATCAGCAGGCGCCTGGAGGCGTGGTGGCACTCAGGAGCACGCCTGGTCCTTGTGACAAGCAGGCTCTCCCCGCAGGCGAGGCAGATCGAGCGGGCGACGTCCGCGAGCGCTTGCGGGCGCTCACCCCAGGCCGGACGCGCCTGCCCCTCGCGGCCGGCAGGCGCTTCCGCAGGCGCGGTGATGCTCGGAAACGCGCCTTAGCCTTGAGATCAGCAGGCGCGACTGGAGGCGCGGTCGCGCTCGGGAGCGCGCCTGATCCTCGGGATCAGCAGGCGCGGGTGCGCTCGGGAACGCGTCTGGTCCTCTGGATCAGCAGGCGCGGTCGCGTTCGGGAGCGCGTCTGGTCCTCTGGACCGGCAGGTGCTCCGGGGGCGTGGTCGGCGCTTGGGGGGCGCGGGTGCCGATCTCACGGTCGCGTGCCGCCCGGGTGAGGCGATCGGGAGGTGGTCATGCCGCCGCGGTGGGGTGTGATCGTACGATCGTGCCGGTGATCTGCTGTGGGGCGCGGAGCAGGTTGAGTATCGGGCACACTCGCTCCACCTCGGCGTGCAGCCGGTCCAGTTCCTCGTCGGAGGCGGGCGAGTCGATCAGCACCTCGTAGCGGAAGCCGTACGGGTGGACCGGGACGCCGCTCTCGCCCGGTTGCTGGGCTCTGGGATCGTACGAGGCCCGTACGTCCACTTCCAGGGCGTCCAGAGGCACTTCCAGCTCGGCCGCCTTGATCAGGAAGATGTGTGTGACGCAACTGCCCAGCACGCCCGCCTGCAGCTCCGGTGACCCGGGGCCGAGGTCGTAGCCGGCGAAGTCGGGGCCGCTGTCGCTGAGGATCCGGTGGTCGCGGATGCGGATGCGCCGCACACCGCTCCGGCCCTCGGCCGTGACGTGCGCGTGGAGGGGCACCGGGCCGCCGACCGGGGCGGCGCGGCGGGCCAGCAGGGCGGCGCGCTTCTGGGACAGGTACTCGCGAAGGGTGCTCATGCTCTCGTTTCCGGTTCAGTGCAGGGTGATGGGGCCGAGCGGGGTGGTGAGGACGGCGCGGAGCGCGGGCTCGGGACCTTGTGTGACGTCAAGCGAGGCGCCGACGGCGGCCAGGTCGCGGCGGAGGGCGTCCGGGTCGGGGTGGGAGGCGGTCAGGGATTCCAGCTCCAGCTGTGGCAGCCCGGAGTCCGCCGGGTGCGGGGTGCCGCCCCAGTCGATGAGGAACGGCACCGGCCTGACCGCCGCCGGATCGTCCCGCCTGGTGAGCCGCCACTCCAGCAGGACACCGCCGGGGGTGCGCCGGGACAGCGGCTGGACCTCGCCGGGGTCGTAACCCTTCCCGCGCGCCCTCCGGACGGCCTCGTCGAGGTCGTCCGGCCTGATCGCCCAGGCGGCCAGGCGGGGTTCACGCAGGTTCTCCAGGCCGAACGCGCGCGGCCGGGCGCCCGGCCGGTCCGGGTCGGGGCCGATGATCTCCAGGTAGCGGCCGGAGCCGAGGCCGACGAGGTGGTTGGCCGTGCCGCCGGGATGGCTGCCGCCCGCCACCGGTTCGACGCCGGTCAGCGCGGCGAAGGCGGCGACGCCCTCCTTCAGGTCGGGCACCGCGTAGACGAGGTGGTCGATGGTCACTGGTCCTCCTTGACGGGTTCGCCGAGCGAGAGCATGAGCCTGTTGGCCCAGTTGAAGAACGCGGCGGCGTGGATGACGTCGCTGATGGCCAGGTCGTCGAGGCCGGCCGCGCGCAGCGCCTCGACGTGGGCCGCGCCGAGCTCGCTCGGGGTGGCCGCGACCGCCACCGAGGCGTCGATGATCGCCCGCCATCTGCCGTCCTGCGGCGCTTGCACGCCCTCGTCGAGCAGCCGCCGCACGTCGTCCGGCCGCTTGGCGTAGTGGGCGGCGAACCGAGCGTGCACCGACGCGCAGAACACGCACCCGTTGCGGCGCGACGTGGCGGTGGCCGCCAACTCGCGCTCGGCGCGCGGCAACCCGCCGTCGGTGTTGTGGAAGATGTCGTTGTCGGTGTGCGTCCGCGCCTGCAGCACGTGCGGGTCACGTGCGAGCAGCAGGAAGTACGGCGACGCGGCGCGCGCCCGGTCGACCAGCGCCTCATGGTGCTCGTCGGTCAGCTCCTCCGCGCTCAGCGGCTCCAGCCACGGCGCCCACCCGAGCCGCTCCAGCGTGAAACCGCTCATACCGCCACCTCCGTACGATCGAGCCGCTCCAGCGTCACGACATCCACGCCCGCCACCCCCGCACGATCGACCCGGTTCTTCGTTACGACACTCACGCCGCCACCTCCGTACGGCCGAGCAGCCGCAGCCCGGCCGCTACCCGGATCTGGAAGCTGAGGAAGGCGACGAGCTGCGAGAGTGTCACGATGCCGGTGGTGCTCCAGCCCGCCTTCTCCAGCGCGCCGAGCGCTTCCCGGCTCGCCTCGCGCGGCCGGAACACGAGCAGGTGGGTGTGCTCGAACGCAGCGGTGAGGCGGACACCCAGCGCGCCGGGATTCCGTACGCGGTAGCGGAGTCCCTCGGCGCCGTCGGCAGGCACGGCGGGGTCGATCCCGTACGGTCCGGTGGTGAGTCCGGCCGCGGTCTCGGCCCGTACGGTGTCCGCCAGGCGAGGCGCCAGCTCGGCCAGCCGGTCGGCGTAGAAGCGGACGGCGGGGTCGTCACGGTGCAGCCCGGCCACGAAGGCCGCGACCGCGTCCCGTTCGACGAGCGTGACCTCGGTCTCCGAGCCGGGCGCGAACAGCGCGTCGAAGGAGCGCTGGGCGTGCTCACGGGCGGCGGGCCGCCGACGGCGCAGCCCGTCGAGCGGCGACCCGGGCGCGACCCCGGCCAGATGGTCGATGACGTCGGCGGTCATGTGCGGCTCGCTTCCTGGGCGGGGGTCCAGCCGAGCGCCGGGGCGACCTCGGTCGCGAGGAGCTCGATGGAGCGGAGGATGAGAGGGTGCGGCGGGTCGACCGAGTGGACCTGGAGGACCAGGTCGGTCGCCCGGTCGAGGGTCGGGTCGGCGCGCAGGCTGTCGATGACGTCCTGCGGGGTGCCGACGTGCACGTCGAAGGCGGCGATCCGGGTGTCGAGGCCGCCGTCCGGCAGCTCGAACGGCAGCCTGCCGCGGCCGAGCCCGCGTTCGGCCCAGCGCAGCGCCTCGGCCCTGCTGTCGGCCACGAACGCGGTCCGTGACGCCATGATCCGCGGGACGGCGCCGGGCGGCAGGTTGTCGTGGTACGCGTCGACGATGGGCCGCTGGATCTCCGCGAGGGTCGCCTGCGGCCGGTCGGCGGGCCTGGGCTGGGTGCGCGACAGCATGAGCCCGTGCCCGGCCCGGCCCGCGCGGGCGCCGCCGGCGGCGGAGAACGTCGCCTCCCAGACCGCGCCGGGCAGTCGCGGCGCCGGCGGGTAGAGCCGGTTGCCGCCGCCCAGGTCCGCGCCCGACCAGGCGGCGATGAGCACGGCGAGGTGCTCGGCGTAGAGGGCGGCCCGGTCGGCGCTGTCGTGGCCGAACGGGGCGAACGACGCGGGCGTGCCGCCGCTGCCCACCCCGACCTCGAGCCGGCCGCCGGTCAGCTGGTCGAGCACGGCGGTGTCCTCGGCCACCCGCACCGGGTGTTCGAGCGGCAGCGTGATGATGCCGGTGCCGAGCCGGATGCGGCTAGTAGTGGCGGCCACGTGGCCGAGGAAGACCAGGGGCGCGGGCAGGCCGCCCTCGTCGCCGTCGAAGTGGTGCTGGGCGACCCAGGCGGTGTCGAAGCCGGCGGCCTCGGCGTGCCGGATCTGCTCGGCGGCGAGCCGGTAGCGCTCACCCGGCGGCACGTCGTCGAGCAGCCGGGTGAAGAATCCGAGCCTCATCGCACCGGCTCCGGGATCGCGGCGAGCAGCTCACGGGTGTAGGGGTCGCCGGGCTCGGTGAAGACCTGCCGGGTGGTGCCTGATTCCACGATGCGTCCTTCGCTCATGACGGAGACGGTGTGCGAGATCTGCCGCACGACGGCGAGGTCGTGCGAGATGAACAGGTAGGTCAGCCCCAGGTCCCGCTGGAGCTGTTCGAGCAGGTCGAGGATCTGGGCCTGCACGGTGACGTCGAGGGCGGAGACGGCCTCGTCGAGGACGAGCACGCCAGGCTCGACGGCCAGCGCGCGGGCGATGGCGACCCGCTGGCGCTGGCCGCCCGAGAGTTCCCTGGGCCGGCGCCCGGCCAGGTCGCGCGGCAGCGCCACCCGGTCCAGCAACTCGGCGACCCGGGCAGCGCGGGCCGCGCGGTCGCCGAGCCGGAAGTTGCGCAGCGGCTCGGCGACGATCTCGGCCACGGACTGGCGCGGGTCGAGCGAGCCGTACGGGTTCTGGTGGACGAGCTGCACATGGCGGCGGAACCGGCGGCCCTCGCCGGCTCCGGGGATCGTCACGGTGCCGGAGGTGGGCTCGGTGAAGCGCACCACCATGCGCGCCGTGGTGGTCTTGCCGGAACCGGACTCCCCCACCAGCGCGTGGGTGGTGCCGCGCGGCACCTCGAAGGAGACCCGGTCCACGGCGCGGAACGGCCGCCGGCCGAGCCGGAACTCCTTGACCAGGTCGTGGAGCACGATCGCGGGCTCGCGGGGGGCCGGCTCCGCCTCGCGGTACTCGCGTACGGACAGGGCGGGCGCGTCCCGCAGGAGCTTCGCCGTGTACGCGGCCTCGGGGGCGGCGAGGACGGCGGCCGTGGGACCCTGCTCCTCGATGCGGCCTGCCTTCATCACGACGAGCCGGTCGGAGCGGGAGGCGGCCACGCCGAGGTCGTGCGTCACCAGCAGCACGGCCGTGCCGAACTCGGCGCGCAGGTCGTCGATGAGGTCCAGGATGCGCCGCTGCACGGTGGCGTCCAGCGCGCTGGTCGGCTCGTCGGCGATGACGAGCCTGGGCCGCAGGGCGATCGCGATGGCGATGAGCACCCGCTGGCGCATGCCGCCGGACAGCTCGTGCGGGTACTGGCGGGCCCGCGTCTCGGGGTCGGACAACCCGACGCGGGTGAGCAGCTCGATGACCTGCCGCCGGATCTCCCGCCGGTCGCCCCGTCCGTGGATGCGCATGACCTCGCCGACCTGGGCGCCGATGGTCTTGACGGGGTTCAGCGAGTTGGCCGGGTCCTGCGGCACCAGGCCGATCTGGGCGCCGCGCAGCGCCTCCATCCGCCGCGCGGACCAGGTCGCCAGGTCGGCGTCGCCGAGCAGGATCCGTCCCCGGTCGACGGTGGCGTTGCCGGGCAGCAGGCCGATGACGGCGTGCGCGGTGGTCGACTTGCCGGAGCCCGACTCGCCGACGAGGGCCACGACCTCGCCCGGATCGACGGTGAACGAGATGCCCTCCACCGCGCGCCGCCCGTCGTAGGAGACGGCGAGATCGCGTACGTCGAGCAGGCTCATGGGGTGTCCTTTCCGATCGAGCGGCTGATCCGGCCGGCCGCGAGCACGACGGCGACCACGACGGCGCCCGGCAGCGTGGTCAGCCACCACGACGTCGCCAGGTAGTTGCGTCCTTCCGCGATGAGCAGCCCCCATTCGGGGGTGGGCGGCTCGGCGCCGTAGCCGAGGAAGCCGAGCGTGGAGATGGCGAGGATGGCCAGGCCGAACTGCAGCGCGGCCAGGGCGACGACCGGCCCGAGCGAGTTGGGCAGCACGTGCCGCCAGAGCACGGCCGGGTAGCGTCCGCCGCTGCCGAACGCGGCCTCCACATAGTCGGTGCGGCGCACCCGTACCACCTCGGACCGGGTGAGGCGGGCGAAGGCCGCGACCGATCCGACGCCGACCGCGATGGCCACGTTGACCGTGCCGGGACCCAGCAGGATGATCACCGTGAGCGCCAGGAGCAGGCCCGGGACCGACAGCAGGACGTCGACCAGCCGCATGATGGCGTCGTCGGCCAGCCCGCCGGCCGAGCCGGCCAGCACCCCGAGCAGGGTGCCGAGCAGGAGGCCGACGGCGACGGCGGTGAACGCTCCCGACAGCGAGTGCGCCGAGCCGTGCACCACGCGGGCGAACAGGTCACGGCCCACCGGGTCGGTGCCGAACAGGTGCGGTCCGCCCGGCGGCCGCAGCTTCTCGGCCGGCACGCCCGCGATCGGGTCGTAGCCGGTGAACAGGCCCGGGACGACGGCCCAGAGCAGCGCGACGGCGATCACCAGCCAGGCGGCGGCGAGCCCGAGGCCGACGCGGTTCACGGCGCCGCCTTCAGCCGCGGGTCGAGCACCGGGTAGAGCAGGTCGACGACCAGGTTGACGAGCACGAACACGACGGCGGCGAGCACCACGACGGCGAGCATCACCGGCGTGTCCTGCGCGTTGACGGCCTGCTCGGTGAGCCGGCCGATGCCGTTGCGGCCGAACACCGTCTCGGTGACGACGGAGCCGGCGATGAGCTCGCCGAAGACGAGCCCCGCCATGGTGAGGGCGGGCAGTGTCGCGTTGCGTGCGACGTGCCGCCACAGGATCCACTGCCGCGAGGCGCCCTTGGCCGCCACCACGGGCACGAACGGCTGGGCCCTGACCTGGTCGACGGCGCGGGCCAGGACCTGCGCGATGGGCGCCGAGATGGGCACCGCGAGGGTCAGCACCGGCAGGATGAGCTGCTGGGCCGCGCTGCCGCCGATGACGGGCACCAGGCCCAGCCGGAACGAGAACACCTGGATGAGCAGGATGCCCAGCCAGAACACCGGCACGGACACGAACAGCGACGGCACCGACAGCAGCGCGCCCCTGATCCACGGGGACCTGCTGGAGGCGGCCGCGAAGGCGATGGCGACCGCGATGAGCACCGCCAGCCCGAATCCGGCGGAGGCCAGTTTGGCCGTCTCCGGCAGTGCCTCGGCCAGCCGCTCGGTCACCGGCGTGCCGGTGTCGATCGAGTAGCCGAGGCTGCCGCGCAGGAAGCCGGACAGGGTGTCGAGGTAGGTCGCCAGGGCGGAGGCGCCGCCGTCGTAGTGGGCGCGGATCTCCGCGATCTGCTGCGGCGACAGCCCGAGTTCGGGGTTCTGGAACTTGATCAGGATGGAGTCGCCGGGCAGCATCCGCAGCAGGACGTACGCGGCGGTGAAGGCCGCCCACAGCACGAGGACCGCCTGACCTGCCCTGAACAGGACGTATCTGGTCATCTAGCTTTTCCAGGTCGCGTAGAACCAGGGCCTGGCCACGGCCTCGAAGGCGATCCCGTGCACGTGCGGGGCGCCGCCGTAGACCTGCGGCTCCTCGAACAGGGGGATGGCGTAGGCCTGGTCGATCACGTAACGCTGGATCTCGCCCACCTTGGCGTTGCGCGCGGCGACGTCGGGCTCGGCGGACTGCTCGGCCAGCAGCCGGTCGAGCTTCTCGTCGTCGGACAGGATGGCGTCGCGGTTCTCGCTGTGGAAGTGGCTCTTGATGACGTCCTGGTCGGCGCGGCCCACCATGGAGTGCTGCAGGGGCGTCTTCTCGGCGTCCTTGATGTCGACGGCCTGGGTTCCGGCGTCGGCGGGGCGGATCTCCAGCTTGATCCCGAGCTCGGCCCACTGCTGGCCGATCAGCTCCAGCGTCTGCTTCGACAGCGGCTGCGGGCCGGCGACGAAGACGCCGAGCCGCAGCTTCCTGCCGTCCTTCTCGCGGACGCCGTCGGCGCCGCGGGCCCAGCCGGCCTTGTCGAGCAGCGCGTTGGCCTTGTCCGGGTCGTGGGCGAGCCGCGGCGACAGGTCCACGTAGCCCTGGGCGAGGTGGCTGAGCACCGAGGTGGCGACCGGGTAGCTCGGCGTGAACAGGGTGTCGACGACCTCGCGGGCGTCGGTGCCCGCCAGCAGGGCCTGGCGGACGTCGGGGTCCTTCAGGATGCTGTTGCCCGGCCGCAGGTAGAGGCCGTTGTTGACGCCTCTGGTGGGCTCGGCGTAGATGGTGAAGCCGGCGCTCTTGACGGTCTCCTCGTCGTACGCCTGGACGTATCGCACGAAGTCGGCCTGCCCGGAGGTGAGGGCGCCGACGCGTACGTTGTCCTCCGGCGTCACGATTATCTTGATCTCGTCCAGGTACGCCCGGCCCTGGTGCTCGGAGGAGGGCGGCGCCCAGTCGTAGTCCTCGCGGGCGGCCAGGTGCACCTCCTTGTCGACGACCTGGTGCTTGACGGTGAAGGGGCCGGAGCCGGCGATGTTCTTGAGCTGGCACTGCTCCTCGTACGGCAGCGAGATGGTCTTCTTGGAGACCAGGCCCGCGCCGATGACGGAGGTGCCCTGCAGGAAGCCGGGCGAGGGCTTGGCGAAGTGGAACCGCACGGTCAGCCGGTCGACGACCTCGCTGCGCTCGTAGTTGTTGACGAACTCGGCCACCGGGAGCTTCAGCTTCTCGTCGCCGAGGCCGTACACGTCGAAGTTGGCCGCGACGGCCTCCGCGTCGAGCGGGGTGCCGTCGCTGAACGTCACGCCGTCGCGCAGGTGGAAGGTGTAGGAGGTGGCGTCCTCGCTGACCTCCCACCTGGTGGCGATCCACGGCTCGATCTCGAGGGTTTCCGGGTTCTGCCAGGTGAGCTTGTCGGTGATCTGGTTGAGGATGCCGCCGTTGGGATAGAAGCCCGCGGCCGGCAGGTAGAGGCAGGTCGGCGGCTGGTGCTCCAGGTAGGTGAGGGTGCCGCCGTAGGCCGGCTCGCCCGCCGCCCTGGCCGCCCCGGCGGGGCCCGCACCGCCACAGGCGCCGAGCAGCCCCACGACGGCGAGCATGGCGGCGCCGGCCACGGCTGTGGATCGCAGTCTGGATCGTGACATGGGGAAATCGCCCTTCGAGGGAACGGAACGGGATAGAACCAAGTATAACCTACTGGAAAACCATGAAATAATCATGGGGGTGCCCCCGGGTAAGTGGGCATGGACGCTCTAGGAGGGCGCGGACTGGGACATGACGTCCGCGAGGGTGACCTCGCTGAGCAGGGAGTTCTCGTGGTCGCGCAGGCGGGCCCAGATCGCGTCCAGGGGCGCGGCCGCCCGGGGGAACTGCCGGGTGGCCTGCTCGACCCCCTCGGTCACGCGGATGACGTCGGCCAGGGAGATCTCGGCGGCGGGCCGGGCGAGCCAGTAGCCGCCGTCGGGCCCGCGCTGGCTGTGCAGCAGGCCGGCGCGGCGCAGCTGGAGCAGGATGTTGTCGCAGAACCTGCGGGGGATCTCCTGCGAGTCGGCGACCCGCTCGGCGTGCACCGGGCCGCCGGCCTCCGCGAGGGCGATCATGGCGGCGAGGGCGTACTGGGTGCGTGCGGAGATTCTCATGGATTCCCGTGCTGGTCGGAAAGGGCCCGGCTCCCGAAGGCGGGGGCCGGGCCCTGCGGGCGGTCCGGTGGGTCAGGCGGAGGCGGTGGGCTCCTCCTTGCGGAGCTCCGCCTCGTACGCGTCGACCGACTCGTTGGCCTTGTCCTTGCGGTACTCGCGCACCGAGTAGGTGATCGCGCCGGCCCAGAGGATGGCGATGGCCAGGTAGGCGACGGTCTGCACGCCGCCGGAGGCGTCGATCCAGTCGCTGCGCAGCAGCGTGCGCACGTTGGTCAGGATGATGAGGCCGCCCACCGCCGAGCCGAGGATGCGCGGCGGGATGTGGCGGACCAGCCACGCGGCGATCGGCGCGGCGATCACGCCGCCGGCCAGCAGCACGGCCACCCAGGCGAAGTCGATGTTCTCCGAGCCGATGCCGACGAGGAAGCCCACGCTGGCCGCGATCGCCACCAGGAACTCCGAGGCGTCGATCGACCCGATCACCTTGCGCGGCGCCAGCCGGCCGCTGGCCAGGATGGCGGGAGTGCCCACCGGGCCCCAGCCGCCGCCACCGGTCGAGTCGACGAACCCGGCGACCAGTCCGAGCGGGGCCAGGAACCGCTTGCGCAGCGGCTTGCCCAGGTTGCCCCGAGGCAGCCCGTAGGCGGTGAAGCGGACCAGGATGTAGACGCCCAGGGTCAGCAGGATGAGCGACATGACCGGGGCCGCCACCTCGGTCGAGAGGCTGGACAGGAACGTCGCGCCGGCGAACGCGCCGATCGCGCCCGGTACGCCGATCTTGCCGACGACCTTCCAGTCGATGTTGCCGAAGCGCCAGTGGGAGATGCCCGAGGCCAGCGTGGTGCCGATCTCGGCCAGGTGGACGGTCGCCGAGGCCGCGGCGGGGTTGGTGCCGATCGCCAGAAGCAGTGTGGTGGAGGTGACGCCATAGGCCATGCCCAGGCTTCCGTCGACGAGCTGGGCCGCGAAACCGACCAGCCCGAGCAGGAGGAGTGCTCGCACGATCGACCCTTTCCGATAAATCCTACTTAACTTGTAGGGTTAATCCTGAAGCAGGGGCGGGGCTCGGTCAAGCCCTAAATCCCTACTTTCTTAGACTGGATACTGGCTTGGGGGGCGACCCGCTCCGCCCAGCCCGCGAGGATCTCCGGAAGATCGGGCAGCCGGGACTCCAGCACGGCCAGGCCAGGGGTGGGCACGGTGGCGCCCAGCTCCACCAGCAGCGGTCGCAGGTGGACCTCCACCGCCAGCGAGTGGGCCGGATCCCCCATGACCAGCAGCGGCAGCGCGACCGTGCCGGCCAGGGCCCGGGGCGGGAGCCGGTCCAGGAACGCCTTGAGCAGGCCGGTGTAGGTGCCCTTGTAGGTGGGACTGGCGACCACCAGCACGCTCGCCTCGGCGACCAGTTCCAGCGCCACCTCCACGTCGGCCGACGGGATCGGCGACAGCAGGTGCGGGCCGAGGCCCGCCAGGTCGATGACGTCGTGCGGCGCCGGCAGGCCGACCCGCTCCCCGACCGCCAGCGCGGCCTCGACGGCCACGCCGCGCGTACGGGAGCCCTCCCGGGGGTTGCCGACCAGGACGACGAGGCTCATGCGGCCCTCCAGGGGATGAGGCGGCTCAGCCGGCTCCGGGGCGCGGGGGCCTCGTCGAGCTCCACTTCGTCGTCCGGCAGGTCGTACCAGTGGACGTCGCCGGGGTAGTCGTACTCTGTTCTACTCATGAGCTATTCCTATCTGAAATACATGAAATAGACGCTAGCCGGCCGCCGGCGGCACCGGGATGGCGGGGAAGGGGCTGTCGGGGAGGAGGATGACGCGCCGCGCGTGCTCGACGGCGTCCAGATGGAGCAGCGCGGCCCCGATGCCGGCCCCGCCGACCAGGTAACCGGTGTCGGCCGTCACCTCGGCGGGCCGCAGCCGCCGGTAGGCCTGATACCAGCGGTAGCCCCGCCCGTCGTGGTCGGTGGCCCGGCTGATCAGGTCGTCGGCCAGCGAGCGGGCGAAGGTCAGGTGCGCGCGCCGCCCGGTCGCCGCCCACAGGCCGACGAAGAGCTCGACCAGGCCCGCCGTGCCGCAGCACTGGCAGGCCACGTTCCAGTACCCGTCGGTGCGGCGGCGCGGCACTCCGCTCCGCACCACGCCGTTCGCGAGCCGCTCCACCCACTCCAGGTCGCCCGGGTCGCCGTCCACCCGGTGCAGCTCGTAGAACATCCGCGCCACGCCGGCCGACCCCGAGCAGAAGCCGAGGTAGTGCAGCTGCCTGGCCTGCGGCACGTGGTGCGGGACGACCGCGCACTGACCGGTCACGACGCTGAGCTCGCGGACGAAGCCGGCGCCCCGGCGCGCGGCCCGGAGGAAGACCTCCTCCCCCGTCACCCCGTACAGGCGGGCGAGCAGGAAGGCGGTGCCCGCGGTGCCGGCCAGGAAGCCCGGCGTGACCGCGTCCAGCGGCAGGTCGGCGCACTCGCCGAAGCGGTGGCCCGGCACGGGCAGCGCGGCGATGCGCAGCCCGGCCTCGACGGCCGCCTCCTCGTACGCGGGCGCGCCGAAGTGGGCGGCGGCGCGCAGCAGGCCGAGGACGATGCCGCCGTCGCCGCGCTGGGCCGGCTCGCGGGACCAGCCGACGCCGTCGCCGCCTTCGCGCCCTCTGCGGACGAGTTCGTCGGCGATGGCCGCCGCCTCCACCTCGAACAGGTCGTCACCGAGCGCCCACCCGGCCTCCATGAGCGCGACCATGGTGCCGGTCAGCCCGTGGTACAGGGTGGGGTCGCGCTCATCGCGCCAGGTGGCGGCGAGCCTGCGGGCGCCGGCCCGGGCGTCCTCCAGGTACGCCTCGTGCCCGGTGGCGGCGGCCAGCTCCAGGAAGAACAGCACGATGCCGGCCGCTCCCGAATAGAGGGAGGACGGCTCCGGGGTGACGGCCGACCTGCCGCGCGCGTCGGGGTTGGCCAGCCAGTGCCTGCCGTGGTCGTCGTCGACGGCGGCGGAACGGATCCACCGGCCCGCCGAGATGGCGGCGGTCAGCGGGGAGTCGGCCCTGGTTCTCTGCGGGCGCATCTCATCCAGGCTCACGGCTAGATTATCCCATACTTTTGGTAGGAAAATAAGGTTACCGACGGAAGGACGATGACGATGCCCCTGCCGGACTTCCTGGTGATCGGCGCTCCGAAGGCCGGGACCACCGCCCTGCACGCCGCGCTCCGCGAGCACCCCGGGCTCTACCTGCCGCCCGTGAAGGAACCCAAGTTCTTCCTCACGGACGGCCCGCCGCCGGACCGCGGCGGGCCCGGCGACCAGCAGACCTACCGGGAGCACGTGTGGCGCAGAGCCGACTACGAGGCGCTGTTCGCCGCCGCGCCGCCGGGCGCGGCGCGCGGCGAGGCCACCCCCTTCTACCTCTACGACCTGGACGCGCAGCGCCGCATCCACGCGGCGATCCCGCACGCGCGGCTCATCGCGATCCTGCGCGACCCGGTGGAGCGGGCGCACTCCAACTGGACCCATCTGTGGTCGGCGGGGCTGGAGCCGATCGGCGACGTGGTGCGCGCGTGCGCCGCCGAGGAGCGGCGCGTCGCGGACGGCTGGGCGCACTTCTGGCACTACGTCCGGCTGGGCAGGTACGGCGAGCAGCTCGCCCACCTGTTCACCCTGTTCCCGCGCGAGCAGGTGCTGGTCTTCCGCTACCGCGACCTGGTCGACCGGCCGGCGCACACGCTGGACCGCATCTGCGCCTTCCTCGGCGTGGAGCAGGGCCTGCTGACCGAGGCGCCGAGGGAGAACGTGACCGCGCACCCGGACGCGGGCGGCAGGCACCTGCTGCTCTCCGCGGCCCTGCGGGCGCTGGCCCGCACCGGCCGCGCGCTCCCCTACGGGCTGGCGCGGGCGCTGACGGAGCCGGTGGAGCACCTGCTGCAACGGCGGTCCGCCGCCCGCCGCCCGCTGACCTGGGAGCAGCGGCAGCAGCTCATCCCGCGCTTCGCTGACGACATCGAGCTGCTGCAGCGCGTCACCGGCGAGGACTTCGGCGACTGGGTGCGGCCCAGGGAGCGTTCGGGCGGGCAGGTCGGCGTGCGGCCGGACGGCCAGCGCCAGGCCCGCAACGGCCGCCCGGTGATCGGCTGATCACGGGCCGGTGCCACGCCGGTCAGCGCCGCAGCTCGGTGCGCAGCTCGTGCGCCCCGTCGGAGCGGGTGTACTCGTAGTAGAGGCGAACGCCGCCGTCCGGCAGGTCGACCACGTCCAGGTAGCGGAGCCCGCCGCCCGCGTACGGCGAGGCGGCGAACGGCTCGGACCCGAGCGGGGTGAGCGCCGCCGGGTCCGTCCCGGCCGCGACGCCGGTGCGCTCCTCGTAGTTCTCCGCCGCGCTCGCCCTCCCGTCGTAGAAGGCGAGCACGCCGTCATCGGTGAAACGGACCGCGCTCACCCGGACGCCGCGCGCGTCCCAGCAGCCGGGACGGCCGGTCAGCGCGGTGCCGTGCCAGGTCCAGGCCAGGCCGTCGGCACTGGTGGCGTAGTCGGTGACCATCCGGTCCTCCTCCCCCGGCCCGGTCAGCGGGTGACAGGAGGCCCACAGGTGCCAGGTGCCGCCCCGGCGGACGATCACCGGGTCCTTGACCCCGGTCTTCGGGTCGCCGGGCAGCACCGTGGCGCGCAGCCGGGGGTCGAAGGCCGCCGGGGCCGCGGCCTCCAGCACCTCCACCCGCCAGTGCTTGCTCCCGTAGGTGGCACAGCTCAGGTAGAGCCGCCAGCGCCCGTCCTCCGTCGTCGTCAGCCACGGGCGCTCCAGGGACTCGGCGTCCATCTCGTCCCTGGTGATGGTCAGCAGGGTCTCGAACCGCTCGCCGCCTGCGGAGCGCGCCACCACGACGGCGTGGCCGCGCCCTTCCCCGACCGGCCTGCGCAGCCGGTAGGCGAGGTAGACGAACCCGTCGGCGGCCACCGCGCAGGGCGCGCCCGCCCAGTGGCCGTCGCCGGCGCCCGGCGGGACGACCGCGACCACCGAGCGGGCGGGATCGGGAAGCCAGGCTGCGGCGGCGTTCTCATCGATCGGCATGCGCCCGAGACTAGGCCCCGTACCGGAGGCGCTCATGTGGATCCACCCTCTCTTTGGCCAATCTATGTATTTCCGATTACTTTGCCATAGAACCAGCCGCGGAGCGCGGGATCAGGACGGCCCGGGACGCGACCAGCCGTCCAGATGGAGCACCTGGTCGAGCGGGACCCGGGGGGCGGGCTTGAAGGTGTCGCCGGTGTAGTAGGCGGTCGGGATGAGGGCGCCCTGCCGGACCTCCGCCGGCAGGCCGAGCAGCTCGGCGATCTCGCTCTCGTACGCCAGGTGCAGGGTGGTCCAGGCGGTGCCGAGGCCGCGCGCCCGCGCCGCGAGCATGTAGCTCCACGCGGCGGGGAGCAGCGACCCCCACAGCCCCGCCTGGTTTCCCTCGGGGAACCCGCCGCCGGGCACCTCGATGCACGGGATGACCAGCACCGGCACCTCCCCCATGTGCTCGCCCAGGTAGGCGGAGCTGTCGGAGATGCGCCGCTGCGTCGCCGCCCGGTCCGGGTCGTCCTGGAACAGCTTCCCTGCGGACGACCCCGACGCGTGGTAGGCGCGTACGGAACGCCCGTAGTAGTCGCCGATCCGGGCGCGCAGGCCGGGATCGGTCACCACGATCCAGTGCCAGCCCTGGCGGTTGCCGCCGCTCGGCGCCTGCAGGGCGATCTCCAGGCATTCGCGTACGAGCTCCGCCGGCACGGGCCGGCGCAGGTCGAGACGCTTGCGGACGCTGCGGGTGGTGGTGAGCAGCTCGTCGGGGCTCAGCGGCAGGATCGTCATGATCTCATCCTGTCAAAAACGACGTCCGCAGGTCATGCGAGCGCCTCCTGCCCGGCCGTGTAACGGGAGGCGGGCCGGTCGAGGCCGTAGTGCCCGCGCAGCGTGCGTCCCTCGTACTCGTGCCGGAACAGCCCTCTGGACCGCGGCTCCGGCACCACGTGGTCGACGAAGGAGGAGCCCGCGTACCGTGAGGCGCTCGCGCCTGGCCAGGTCGACGACGAGCCGCCGCCGGCTCCGCGCGCCCTCGGTGCCGGCCGGCACGTCGGGCAGCGGGCCGTCCAGGTCGTCCTCGGTCAGGTCGATGCCGGTCATGGGGGAGAGCTGGGTGAGCCCGTACGCGGGGATGACGAGGTCCTCCAGCTCCTTCTCCAGGCGCAGCGCCTCACGCTCGGTGGACCCGGTGATCGGCGAGATTTCCGGCAGCACGAGGAGCTCGTCCGGCCGCCTGCCGTGACGGGCCAGCCCGCCCTTCACGTCGGCGTAGAACGCGCGCGCCTCCTCCAGCGTCTGCTGCGCGGTGAAGACGGCCTCGGCGTGGCGGGCGGCGAACTCCTTGCCGTCCTCCGACGAGCCGGCCTGCACCAGCAGCGGGTGACCCTGGGGCGGGCGCGCCGCGTTGAGCGGGCCGCGGACCGCGAAGTGCTCGCCCGTGTGGTCGACCTGGTGGATCTTGCCGGGGTCGGCGTACAGGCCGCGCACGCGGTCGTCCACGACGGCGTCGGTCAACTATTTCTTCTGGTTATACATAGATTGATTTTTACGAACTTGTGTTCGAGTATCAACTTGACGTCAGCATGATCGTCTATACATGATCAGCTGTCCTCACCCCCCGGTTTCCCAGAAGCAGGCCATGTCGCCCCTCACCCCCGCCCGAGAGCAACCCTCGCCGCCCAGCGGCGCGGTCTTCGTCGACCACAGCGGCCGGCGGAGGAGGTGGTTCACGATGGGCGCGGTCCTGGTCAGCACGCTCACTCTGGCGGCGACGGTGACGCTCGTGGGCGCGGTGCTCGCGGACACGCCGCTGCCGGCCGGCGGCTGGCCGAGCCGGCACGCGAGCCCGCCGCCCGGCGGCACGCACTCCGACGACGCCGCTCCCGGCAGCGAGCAGGCCGAGCCTGAGCCGTCCCTTTCCCGGTCCAGGTCCCGGCGGGCGCCGACCCGGTCAGCGCCCACGCGCGCCTCCGGCCGGCGCACCACCGCCGCGCCCTCCCGTACGCGAGCCAAGAGCCCGTCCGCCCGCCCCACCTCACCATCCGCGCGGCCGTCCCGTACGTCCGAGCCCCCGGACACGGGCGCGGCCGTGGAACCCGAGACGGCCCGCGACACCACACCCCCAGGCGAGACCACCCCCACCCAGCAACCGGAACCCGCCGCGACCCCCTCCCCGGACTCCAGCGACGAGCCCTCCCAGACCCAGAACCCCACCACCCCCGGAACCCCCTCATGACCCCCCGCCGCAGACGCCCCGTCCCACAACCGGACAGCGCGCCCGCGCCCGGATGGGGGCAGGCACATGACACGGGTCTCGGCAGGACGATCGGGCAGGCGGCGGATCGGGTGCCCGGTCCGGCGTACGGGCGTGAGGTCCGTCGGGGTGGGCGGCGGCGGGGCAGGAGGCGGGTGGCCGGGCGGGGTGTGGAGCCTTCGGGGCACTGGCTGATGTTGCTGGCCGGGGTGGCGCTGGCGGGGTGCGCGCTGACGCTCGACGGGTTCGTCAAGAACGTGGTCGGCGAGACCGGGCCCCAGCGAGGCGGCGGGGACCCGGCGTCGTGGCTGGAGCCGGTGCGCCGCAGCGGCCCGGTGCTCGACCTGACCGGGGACAAGCCGGCCGGCGCCCGCCCGAAGGCCCGCACGGTGGCGCTGACGTTCGACGACGGGCCCGACCCCGACTGGACGCCGCTCGTGCTGGACGCGCTGAAGAAGCACGGGGCGAAGGCGACGTTCTTCACGGTCGGCTCGAAGATCGCCGCCCATCCGGAGCTGGCCCGCCGGATCGTCGCCGAGGGACACGAGATCGGCAACCACACCTACACCCATCCCGACCTGTCCGCCGTCCCCGCCTGGCGGGCCGAGCTGGAGCTGAACCTCACCCAGAAGGCGCTGGCCGGGGCGACGGGGCTGCACACGATGCTGGCCCGCCCTCCGTACTCCTCGACCCCTGACGCCATCACCGGCGAGCAGTGGGACACCCTGGCGATGCTCGGCCGCGAGGGCTACCTGATCGCGCTGGCCGACCTCGACACCGAGGACTGGAGCAGGCCGGGCGCGGCCGGCATCGCCAGGGCCGCGTTCCCGCGGGGCGGGCGCGGGGCGGTGGTGATGATGCACGACTCCGGCGGCGACCGCGCCCAGACAGTCGAGGCCGTCGGCCGCCTGCTCGACCGGCTGGACCGGGCCGGCTACCGCGCCGAGACGCTGACCTCCGCGCTCGGCATGCCGTCGGCGCACCGGCCGGCCGCGCAGCCGGAGCGGATCGCCGGCGCCGCGCTCGGCCTGGCGCAGCGCGCGGCGAACGCGTTCACGGACGCGCTGTGGTGGGTGCTTTTCGCCACCGGCGTGCTGACGCTGGCCCGGCTGCTGCTCCTGGTGGTGCTGGCCCGGGTGCACGCCCGGCGCTCCCGGGGTCCGGGACCGGCCCTGACCTGGGAACGGCCGCCGGGGGTGAGCGTGATCGTGCCCGCGTACAACGAGGAGGCGGGGATCGCCGCGACCGTGCGCTCGCTCGTCGCGACCGCGTACCCCGGGCCGGTGGAGGTGCTGGTGGTGGACGACGGTTCCACCGACCGCACCGCCGAGGCCGCCGCCGGGCCGCGGCTGCCGGGAGTACGGGTGATCAGGCAGGACAACGCCGGCAAGGCCGCCGCGCTGAACACCGGCATCCGGCACGCGCGCCACGAGTTCCTCGTCATGGTCGACGGTGACACGGTGTTCGAGCCGGACACGATCGGGCATCTCGTGCGCCGGCTCGCCGACCCCCGCGTGGGCGCGGTGAGCGGCAACACCAAGGTCGGCAACCGGCGCGGGCTCATCGGCCGCTGGCAGCACGTCGAGTACGTGATCGGCTTCAACCTGGACCGGCGCGCGTTCGAGCTGCTCGACTGCATGCCGACGGTGCCGGGGGCGATCGGCGCGTTCCGGCGCGGCGCGCTGGTCGGGCTCGGCGGGGTGAGCACCGACACGCTGGCCGAGGACACCGACCTGACGATGGCGCTGTGCCGGGCAGGCTGGCGGGTGGTGTACGAGGAGCGGGCGCTGGCGTGGACGGAGGCGCCCGCGACCCTGGGGCAGCTGTGGCGGCAGCGCTACCGCTGGTGCTACGGCACGATGCAGGCGATGTGGAAGCACCGCCGCGCGCTGGCCGAGCCGGGTCCGTTCGGCCGCCGCTGCCTGGGTTACCTGGCGCTGTTCCACGTGCTGCTGCCGCTGCTGGCGCCGGTGGTGGACCTGATGGCCGTCTACCACACGGCGGTCGGCGACCCGCTGCCGGCGGTGGCGGTGTGGGCCGGGTTCGTGGTGGTGCAGGCGGCGGCGGGCTGGTACGCGCTGCGGCTGGACCGGGAGCGGGTGTCGGCGCTGTGGGTGCTGCCGCTGCAGCAGCTGGTGTACCGGCAGCTGATGTATCTGGTGGTGTTCCAGTCGGTGGCGACGGCGCTGCTCGGGGTGCGGCTGCGCTGGCACACGGTGCGCAGGCAGGGCACTTTCGCGGCGCCGTGACGGCACCGCCGGGAGATTTTACCCAGAGGCCGGATTCCCTTACGTACAAGGGGTTTCGGGGGTGTTACCCCGGGTCCGAACCTCCAAACCGGATATGTCATACTTGCAATATTTTTGTCTGCATATATACCTTTTGCGTATTCGCGGTGATACCTCAACTCTGTTGCCGCATCGATTGACCGGACCGTGCGCTGTCCTGACGGTGTCCCCCTCACGCCAGGGCAGCGCACGGCCGCCGAATCCGCGTCTCGCGGAGCCGGGGACCCACTTCCTGGGGTGAATCGGACGCCAGCGTCCGTAGGGGACTTCCAACTCCGAACCCGTCAGCTAACCCGGTAGGCGGCATGGAAGCAAGGAGTCATTTCCTCATGCCCAAGCCTCGGCTTGCCGCTGCGCTGAAGTACCGTCCCAGCAACCGTCTCAAGTACGCCTTCGCCGGCGCGCTGCTGGCGGGGACCACCGCCGTCGCCAGCGTGACCGGCACCGCCATCGCCGCCACCGGCGGCGCCGCCGCCCCCGTCGAGCCGAACCCGGCCATCGCCCAGCAGCAGGCGGCCCAGCTCACGTACGGGCAGGACGTGTCGAACTACCAGCCCGACCACGACTGGGAGGCCAGCCCGGCCGAGTTCGGCATCATCAAGGCCACCGAGGGCACCGGCTTCACCGACAAGACCTTCGCCCGGCACTGGCAGGAGCTGGACAAGAAGGGCATCGTGCGCGGCGCTTACCACTACGCGCACCCGCGCAACAACCCGATCGCCGAGGCCGAGCACTTCCTCTCGGTGGTGAACTCCCAGCCCGCCAAGCCCGGCGACCTGCTGGTGCTGGACCTGGAGACGACCAACGGCAGGTCCGTCTCCGAGGTGAACGCCTGGGCCAAGGCCTGGCTGTCGCACGTCAAGGCCAAGACCGGCGTCACGCCGCTGTTCTACAGCGGCTGGCACTTCGCCGACACCTACGGCGCGGGACTGTCGGAGTACCCGCTCTGGGTGGCCCACTACAGCAAGCCCAAGGGCGAGATCACCCCGCCGGCGGACTGGAAGTCGTGGACCATCCACCAGTACTCCGACAAGCCCATCGACCACAACGTCTCGGCCCTGACCCCCGACCAGCTCCGCAGCCTGGGCCGTCCGGCCTGACCCGCTCTGTGACGCCTCCCTCGAGGGAGGCGTCACAGTCGTCTCAGCCCTGGTGGATCCTGAGCCCACGCTCCTCCATGCGCCGCAGCAGCTCGGCCGGGCCCACCGCCGTCTCCGGCAGCAGGTAGAACTCCTCCAGGATCGGCCCCGCGTCATCGGGTGCGGCGGCGTCCCAGATCACCTCGTCACCCGGCGCCGTGACCTCGAAGGCGAAGAACGCGCAGCACGCCTTCTCCCGCGCGGCGAGATCCCGTACCCACTCCTCGACCCCGTCACCGGCGCGGAACCGGAACCGGATGCCCCCGGCGGTCCGCTCGCGTCCGGTGAGCGCCTCGCCGAACAGCCGCCGGTACTCGGCCAGCCGTTCCTCGGGGGTGTCGCGGGCGGTGGTCATGTCGCAGACGATCGGTGGGGTGTCCATGATGTGCTCTCCTTCCGTCACTTCCGGAGCGTAGAGTCTGGACCTAGGTCCAGAGTCAAGAGGAGAGCGGTGTGAAGATCGGCGAGGTGGCCCGCGAGGCCGGGGTCAGCGTGGACACGGTCCGCTTCTACGAGCGCCGCGGCGTGCTGCCGGCGGCGGGGCGCAGACCGTCGGGCTACCGGGTGTTCGACGCGTCGGCGGTGTCCAGGATCCGCGCCGCCAAGGCCCTGCAGGAGCTGGGTTTCACGCTGGACGAGGTGGCCGGCGCCCTGCGCTCCCACGACGCGGGCGGCGCGACCTGCGCGAGCGAGCGGTGGCGGCTGGAAGCGGTGGTGGAGCGCATCGACGCGAGGATCGCCGAGCTGGCCCGGGCCCGCGACCTCGCCGCCCGGAGCCTCGCCGACTGCCGCTCCGGCGACTGCCGCTTCCCGACCGGCCTGTCCTTCTAGCGCGAGCCCTCGCCGGACTCGGCCAGGTCGGCCTCCTCCTTGGTCTTGTGCACGGTGCCGTCGGCGTGCTCGGGCGGCCCGTACGCCGTGTGGAGCACCAGCGGCGCGGCGCCGGTGTTGACGAAATTGTGCGGGGTGCCCGCCGGGACGGCGACCAGGTCGCCCGCCTTCACCGGACGGACCTCACCGCCGACACGGGCCTCTCCGATCCCGGAGACGAAGGTGAGGATCTGGTCGGTGTCCTCGTGCACCTCCTCGCCGATCTCACCGCCCGGCGGGATGGTCATGGTGACGACCTGGACCTTCTCCCCGGTCCACAGAACCCGGCGGAAGTCGGTGCTCTCTTCGGCGACGGTGGCGATCGCGAAATGGTGCACGGTCGGCTCCTGTGTCTCGCGGTTCAAGCTGGCGTATGACTCTTGCCAGGACAAAAGCTGACATAAACGTAATGTCCGGCAGGCGGACACCGGGCGCGGTGCTAGTTTCGCCGTCATGAAGGTGCCGGAGAGGCTGCTGTGGGCCGTCGAGACCCTGGAAACGCGGCCGGGCGAGCGGGTCCTGGAGATCGGCTGCGGCCGCGGCGTCGCCGTCGGACTGCTCTGCGAGCGCTCCGCCTCCGTCACCGCGATCGACCGGTCGGCGACGGCGGTCGAGGCCGCACGCGAGCGCAACGCCCGCCACGTCGAGGCGGGCGCCGCGGTGATCGAGCAGGCCGAGCTCGACGGCGGCGGGCTGCCCGGCGGCCCGTACGACAAGGTGTTCGCCGTCAACGTGAACGTCTTCTGGACCCGCTCCCCCACCGCCGAGCTGGCGGCGGTCAAGCGGGCGCTCGCGCCCGGCGGCTCGCTCCACCTGTTCTACGAGCCGCCGGGCGCCGCCAAGGCGCAGGAGATCGCGGTCAAGGTCCAGGCCGCGCTCGCCGGGTCCGGCTTCACGTCCACCACCCTGACGCGCGGTCTCCTGCTGTGCCTGAAGGGTGAGCTCACCCCGTGACGGTGACCGTCAGGTCCCCGGTGACGGGCGCGCCGCCCGGCGTGCGGACCGTCAGCGTGCCGGTGTAGGTGCCGGGCCGGCTGAAGGTCCTGGCCGAGGTCACGGTGAAGGCGGCGTTGATCCGCATGCCGGGGATGCTTCCCTCCCTGGTGGTGGCCGGGGTCACGGGCTCCTGGACGCCGTCGCTCCAGGTGACGGCCGCCTCCAGGCCGGCGGCGGTGTGGCCGGGCGCGGTGAGGGTCCAGGAGGCGCCGGTGGGCCGGCCGGTGCGGGTGCTCACCGATCCGCCGAGGATCTCCAGCCGCCAGGGCACGTCGGCGGTCGGGAAGAAGTTCGTGCCCTGCACGGTCAGCCTGCCGCCCATCTTCGCCAGGCGGTTCTTGAAGTCGGCGTAGTCCCGCTGGTCCTGGGGTGTCCAGCCGACCTCGGCGGTGGCGATCAGACGCGGGTAGGCGTAGTACTGCGCCTGCTCGACGCGGCGGATGAACTCGCCCCACACCGCCGACTCCACGCCGAGCACGCTGCTCTCCTGGATGCCGGGGATGTACGTGCCGGGGTCCCAGTTGTAGTGGCGGTCCAGGCCGCACGGCCCGCCGCACGCCCAGGTGCCGCCCTCGGGCTGGCGCGAATCCTGCTTCTGCGGCACGTACGCGTGCGCGGCCGGGGAGAGCACGACCTGGGCGCCGCGGTCGTTCACGGCGGCGGCCACGGCGTTCCGGTTGCCGTTCCAGAACTGCACCACCGCGTTGTCCCGCGGCAGCGCGGTGCCGGCGTACTCGTTCCAGCCCACGACGGTCTTGCCGAGGGCGCGCACGTTGCCGGTGAAGGCGTCGACCATCTTGACGTAGTCCGCGTGGCTGGTCGAGAACGCCTCGTCGCCGCCGATGTGCAGGTAGGGGCCCGGGGTCATGGCGGCGATCTCGGTGAGCACGTGCTCGGCGAACTCGTACGTGACCGAGCTGTGCGCGTCCAGGGAGGAGTAGCCGACGGCGCCGGTGCCGTTGTGCGGGACGGTGGTCTCGCCCGGCTTGAGTGCCGGCCGCGCGCCCGGGGTGTTGAGCTGCGGGATGGAGTGCAGCGCCGAGTTGACGTGGCCGGGCAGGTCGACCTCGGGGATGACGGTCATCCCGTGCTCGCCGGCGTAGCGGACGATCTCGGCGTAGTCGGCCTTGGTGTAGAAGCCGGTGATGCCGGGCTCGGTGCCCCGCTCGGTCATCGCGGTGGCGCCGCCGACCTCGGTGAGGGCGCCGTAGTCGATGCCGGACGGGTTGCTCTCCGGGTCGTCGAGGGCGATGCGCCAGCCCTGGTCGTCGGTCAGGTGCAGGTGCAGGCGGTTGACCTTGAACTGGGCGGCGGCGTCGATGTAGGTCTTGACCTCGTCCACCGGGTAGAAGCTGCGGGCGACGTCGAGCATCATGCCGCGGTGCGCGAAGCGCGGGTAGTCGGTGATCTCCACGGCGGGCACCGTCCATTCGGCGCCGACGACCTCGCCCGACTCGGCCCACTGCGGGAAGAGCTGGCGGAGCGTCTGGACGCCGTGGAGCGCGCCGTTCGGGGTGGCGGCACGGATACGCACCTCGGCGGCGGTCACCGACAGCGTGTAGCCCTCGGCCTCGTGGCCCTCGGGCGCCTTGCCGGCGCCGACCTCGATGACGATGGGCGCCGGGCCGCGACCGGCGGCGGCGACCGTCAGCTTGTGGCCGGTGGCCCGGCGCAGCAGGCGGGCCAGGTGGTTCGCGGGCGCCTGGGCGCCGTCGCCGAGGGCCAGGACGCGGGTGTTGCGGTGCAGCGTGTACGGGGCGCCGCCGGTCTCGGTGAGCGACACCGGCTTGGGCAGCAGGCCGAGCGTGGGCTCGGGGGCGGCGGGCGGACCGTCCCAGATCTCGAACTCGGAGATCGAGTAACCGTACGCGGCCCAGCGCTGCTTCCCGTGCACGCGCACGTACGAGACCGGCTCTGCGGAGCGCACGTCGATCACGTCGGTGCGCGGGCAGGTGTCGCGCCGCAGCGAGGCGACGTCGGTCCAGGTCTGACCGTCGGCCGAGGTCTGCAGGACGAAGTCGCGCGCGCAGGCGTTCGGCCAGTGGAGTGTCACGTGGTCGACCTTGGCGGGTGCGGCGAGCTGGACCTGGACCCAGTTGTCGTCCTGGTACTTCGATGACCAGCGGGTGGCGGTGTCGCCGTCGTTGACGTGCGCGGCCGCGAAGTCGGCGCGGTCCAGCTCGACGCTGGAGGCGGTGGCGGCGCCGGCGAGCGCGAGGTTGACGGGCCCGGCGGCGGCCTGGGCCGGTGCGGGGATGGTGAGTGCGGGAGTTAAGAGCGCGGCGGTCGCTAGGGCCACGAGGGAGCGGCGCATGGGACTCCTTATCGATGCGCGGTGGTTCGCACAGTGTGATCACCCTTGCCGATTAACGTCAAGAGAGCGGAAATAAAGTAGCGGTAACGCCCAGGTCGCCCCTCTTGCGGTCAGCGCTGGTCACCTTTAACGTAAACGCCCAGGAAAAAATGAGCGATCGGAGTACGGGTGACCAGTCCACGCAACGTCCTGTTCCTGATGACCGACCAGCATCGGGTGGACACTCTCGGCTGCTACGGCAACCCGGAGGTCCGCACGCCCGCGCTGGACGGCCTGGCGGCGGAGGGCACGCGCTTCGACCGGTTCTACACGCCGACCGCCATCTGCACCCCGGCGCGGGCCTCGCTCTTCACCGGCCTGCACCCGTTCAGGCACGGCATGCTCGTCAACCCGGAGCGCAACGGCGGCGGACGCGACGAGGTCGCCGCCGGCCAGCCGGTCATGTCCGAGCCCCTGCTGGCCGCCGGCTACAACATGGGCCACGTCGGCAAGTGGCACATCGGCCGCGAACGGGGCCCCGAGTTCTACGGCATGGACGGCGAGCACCTGCCGGGCGCGCTGAACCCGTTCCACCACCCCTCCTACCAGAGCTGGCTGAAGGAGCACGGCCATCCCCCGTTCGCGGTGGAGCGGCCCGTCTTCGGCACGGCCCAGAACGGCACCGGCCGCGGCCACCTGATCGCCGGCCGTCTCAAGCAGCCCGCGGCGGCCACGGTGGAGACCTTCCTCGCCGACCGCACGCTGGAGCTGCTGGAGCGCTACGCCGGCGACTTCCACCGCGGCGACAGGCCGTTCGTGCTGTCCTGCCACTGGTACGGGCCGCACCTGCCGTACCTGATCCCGGACGAGTTCTACGACATGTACGACCCGGCGCGGGTGCCGCTGCCGGAGTCCATGGCCGAGACCTTCGACGGCAAACCCGAGGTGCAGCGCCGCTACTCCGAGTACTGGTCGGCCGACCACTTCGACGCCGACGCCTGGCGCGGGCTGATCGCCGCCTACTGGGGCTACGTGTCGCTGATCGACGCGCAGGTGGGGCGCCTGCTCTCCGCCCTGCGCGAGCTGGGTCTGTGGGACGACACGGCGGTGATCTTCACGGCCGACCACGGCGAGTTCACGGGCGCGCACCGGCTCAACGACAAGGGCCCCGCCATGTACGAGGACATCTACCGCATCCCGGGCATCGTCCGGGTGCCGGGCGCCCCGGCGCGGACGGTGGACGCCTTCGCCACGCTGATCGACCTCAACCCCACGATCCTCGACCTCGCCGGGCTGCCGCCGCAGGATCCGTGCGACGGCGCGAGCCTGCTCCCGCTGATCGGCGGCGAGCCGCCCGAGGGCCGCGACTCGGTGGTCACCGAGTTCCACGGCCACCACTTCCCCTACTCCCAGCGCATGATCCGGGACCACCGCCACAAGCTGGTGTTCAACCCCGAAGGCGTGCACGAGCTGTACGACCTGGACAGCGACCCGCACGAGCTGCGCAACGTCTACGCCGTGCCCGCCTACGCGGCGGTCCGGCGTGACATGACCGCGCGGCTCTACCAGGAGCTGCTGCGCCGCGGCGATCCCGCGTACAGCTGGATGAGCTACATGGCCGACATCGGCGAGGGCCGAGCCCCCGACGTGGACGGCGTCGCTGACGAGGTGGCCTGATGCCGCCCGTCACCCCACCCGTGAACCCAGAAAGGACCTCCCGATGAGGCGTCCTCGCATACTGGCCGCCGCCCTCGCGGCCCTGGCCATCCTGCTGCCCGTCACCGCGTGCGGCTCCTCCTCCGAGGAGGGCGGCGCCGAGCCCGCGAAGGTGCGCTTCGGCTACATCGCCGACTTCGCCGGCGCGGCGGTGCTCGCCGCCGCCGACAAGCAGGGCCTGTGGGCCAAGCACGGGCTGGAGCCTGAGCTGAAGGTGTTCACCAACGGCCCGCTGCAGATCCAGGCGCTCGGCTCGGGCGACATCGACTTCGGCTACATCGGCTCCGGCGCCACCTGGCTGCCCGCCAGCGGCAAGGCCAAGATCATCGCCCCGAACATGCTGGGCATGGCCGACCGTGTGATCGTCCACCCGGGCTCCGGCATCTCCTCGATCGCCGGCCTCAAGGGCAAGAAGATCGGCGTGCCCGAGGGCACCTCCGGCGACATGATCCTCGAACTGGCGCTGAAGGAGGCCGGGCTGACGGGCAAGGACGTCGAGAAGGTCAACATGGACCCGAGCACCGTGGTGACCGCCTTCAGCGGCAAGCAGATCGACGCGGCGGCCATCTGGTACCCGCTGATCGACACCATCAAGAAGAACGTGCCCGACCTGGTGGAGCTGACCAAGAGCGAGGACTACTATCCCGCGCTCAGCTTCCCCAGCTCCTTCGTGGCCCGCAACGAGCTGGTCGCCGAGGACGCCGCGACCGTCACCAAGGTGCTCAAGGTGCTGCAGGAGGGCAACGACTGGGTGGCGGCCAACACGGCCGAGGCCGAGACGCTGACGGCCACGTTCCTGAAGGCGCCCGGGGAGCAGTTCAAGGGCGCCTCGGCGGTGACGAAGATCGTGCCGACGGCGGAGCTGCGGAAGATGGCCGAGGACGGCTCGGTGGCCGGATGGTACAAGGGCCTGGCCGACATCTTCGTCACCATGGGCAAGCTGACCGAGTCACCCGACCCCGCCACGTACTTCACCGCCGACCTGTACGCGTCGGCGGCCGCGGGCTGATTTTTCGCGAGAAGATGACAGAAATCCGTCGCCCACCATCATGGTGCCATGTCGACCCCCACTGACGCGCTGCAGCGGCTGCGGCGGGTGCACGAGGACGCCGTGCTGTCCGCGCTGCGCTCGGCGGGCGCGCTGAGCCGCGCCCAGCTCACCGAGCGCACCGGCCTGTCGCGTACGACCTTGTTCGCCATCATCTCCGACCTGATGGAAAGGGATGCGGTGATCGAGACCGAGGCGGTGCCTGCCGAGCCGCGCGGCCGGGGCAGGCCCGCCGCGCTGGTCTCGCTCAACCCGGCCGCCGGCCTGCTCCTGGGCCTCGACCTGGGGCGGGGCCGGGTACGGCTGGCCGTGGCCAACGCCGCGCACCAGGTCGTCGCCACCGCCTCGGCCGCCCTGCGCGAGGACGCCGCCCCGGCGGAGCAGGCGGAGGCGGCGGTGCGGCTCGTCCGCGAGGTCGCCGCGGAGCGCGGGATCAGCCTGGGCGCGCTGGAGGCGGTCGGGCTGGGCCTGGTCGGAGTGCTCGACGACCACGTCCCCACCCCAGCACCGACCACACCCTCCCCCTCGGAACCAGCAGACGCACCGTCAGGCCCGTGGGAACCCACGGACGCACCGTCCGGCCCCTGGGAACCCGCGAACGCGCCGTCCAACCCCTCGGACTCCGCGGACGCGGCCGGACCTGCGGGACCCCACGCGCGGTCCGGCAATGCCGGACCGGCGGGCGTGGCCGGACCTCCCGGACCCCACGCGCGATCCAGCACTGCCGGATCTGCGGGACCGGCCGGACCGTCGGGAACGCGCGCGGGTTCCGGCGGGCTGCCGGAAGGGGTGCCCGCGCGCTACCTGCCGCTCGCCCTGCGGGTCGCCGAGGAGTTCGGCGTGCGGGTGGCGGTGGACAACAACGCCAGGCTGGCGGCGCTGGCCGAGGCGACCTGGGGGGTGGCCAGGCCGGTCCGGGACATGGTGTACGTGCGCTGGTCCGTCGGCGTGGGCGGCGGGTTCCTGGCCGGCGGCAGGCTGCTGCGCGGCGCGCACGGCGCGGGCGGCGAGGTGGGCCACGTCTCGCTCGACCCCGAGGGCCCGCCCTGCCACTGCGGCGGCCGGGGCTGCCTGGAGGGCCGCATCGGCGGTCAGCGCCTGCTGGACGCCTGCGCCGCGCGCGGGGTGCCGCTGGCGGGCCTGGACGAGCTGGTCACCGCCGCGCAGGACCGGGTGCCCGCGGTGTGCGAGGTGGTCGCCTCGGCGGCGGCCGACCTGGGCCGGGTGCTGGCGGGCACGGTCACCCAACTCGACCCCGCGCTGGTCGTGGTGGGCGGCGAGCTGGCCGCGCTGGGCAGCCTGGTCCTCGACCCCATCCGGGACGCGATCTCCCGTCAGGCGCTGCCCCGGTCGCCCCGCCAGATCGAGGTCACCCAGGCCGACCTCGGCGTGAACGCCTCGGCGATGGGCGCGATCGCGCTCCTGCTGCACGAGGAGCCGTCGATCCCCGCCCACCTCCGTCCCGCACTACCGTGATTTGTCCGAAGAAAGCCCAATATTTCAGGACCCTGTGGGCTATTGCGCCACCGAAGAGGATCTCCACTGAGCCATGAAGAGTCCCAGAACATGACCGCCGTGAGCGTGACCGACCCTCCGCCCTCCCCCGGCCGCCGGCTCCGGCGGCCGGGCCGCACCCTCGTCCTGAACGTGGTCGCCGTCCTGGCGGGCCTGGGCGCGTGGACGGCGCTGTCGATGTCCGGCATCACGGGCCTGACCGGCCCCGTCGAGGTGGCCGCGCGCGGCGTCGAGCTGGTCGCCGACGGCACCCTGACCAACGACATGCTGGCCAGCCTGCGCCGCGTGTTCACCGGCTTCGCGCTGGGCACCCTGCTCGCCATCCCGGTCGGCTTCCTGATGGGCTGGTACGCCACCGCGCGTGCCCTGATCGAGCCGTACGTGCAGTTCTTCCGTACGATCCCGCCCCTGGCGATCATCCCGCTGGCCATCCTGCTGATGGGCATCGGCGAGACGCCGAAGGTGTTCGTCATCTTCCTGGCGGCCTTCCTGTCGAGCGTGGTCTCGACGTTCCAGGGCGTGCTCGACGTGGACAAGACGCTCATCAACGCCGCCCGGGTGCTGGGCGCCTCGGACCGGACCATCTTCCTGAAGGTCGTGGTGCCGGCCTCGACGCCGTTCATCATCGTGGGCATGCGGATCGGGCTCGGCGCGGCCTGGGGGACGCTGGTGGCGGCCGAGCTGATCGCCGCCCAGGAAGGGCTGGGCTACCGGATGCAGCAGGCGCAGCTCTACTACGACCTGCCCACGATCTTCGTGGGTCTGATCAGCATCGGCGTGCTCGGCCTGATCATGGACCGGCTGCTGCTGCTGGCCGAGCGCCGATTCACCGGATGGCAGGAACGCCGATGAACACCAAGATCTCTTTCCAGGGCGTGTCGAAGACGTTCGAGCTCAAGGGCGGCCGGTTCCTCGCCCTCGACCGGGTGGACCTGGACATCGCCGACCGCGAGTTCGTCACCGTCGTGGGCCCGTCGGGGTGCGGCAAGAGCACGCTGATGGGCATGGCGGCCGGGCTGGTCGAGCCGGGGACGGGCCGGATCCTGCTGGACGGCGCGCCGGTCACCGGACCGGGGCCGGACCGCGGGGTGATCTTCCAGCAGTACGCGCTGTTCCCGTGGCTGACCGTGCGCAAGAACGTCGAGTTCGGGCTCAGGCTCCAGCCGATCTCCGCCGAGGAGCGGCACCGCCGCGCCCAGCACGCGATCGACCTGGTGGGGCTGACGGACTTCGCCGACGCGCTGCCCAAGACGCTGTCGGGCGGGATGAAGCAGCGCTGCGCGATCGCCCGCGCCTACGCGGTCGGGCCGCAGGTGCTGCTCATGGACGAGCCGTTCGGCGCGCTGGACGCGCTCACCCGCGTGCAGTTGCAGGATCAGCTGCTGGACACGTGGAGCCGGGAGCGGCGCACGGTCATGTTCATCACGCACGACGTGGACGAGGCCGTCTACCTGGCCAACCGGGTCGTCGTCATGGCGGCGCGACCGGGCCGCATCCACCGGATCATCGACGTGGACCTGCCGTACCCTCGCACCGAGGAGGTGCGGCTGTCACCGGAGTTCTCCCGCATCCGCAACGAGGTGTGGCACTCGGTCTACCACCAGGCCCCCGCGGCCTGACCCGTACGCCGGGGGCGGGCGCCCCCGGCCGGCCGGCGGTCACGTCGCCTCGGGAGGGGCCGCGCCCGTGCCGGTCGCGCGCAGGAACGGCTCCAGCAGGGCCCTGGCCGACTCCCAGACGGTCCCCAGGTCGGTGCCGGACTCGATCAGCCGGGACCCGGCGAACACGATGGCGTTGATCATCTCCGCCGTCTCGGGGACCGCGGGGACGCCGAGGCTGTGCAGCGTCTCCACGAGCGGCTCCAGGAGCTGCTGGTGCATGGTGCGGCTCTGCTCGGCGACCGTGTCGCCCGGCGCGACCTCCGCGAGGACGGTGGCCAGCGCGTGCTCGCCCTCGGTGATGAGCTCGAAGTTGGTCAGCACGTACGCGAGCACGCGGTCGGCCGGGGTCGCGGCGGCGTCCATCGCGGCGGCGACCCGGGCCGACCAGCGGGGGAAGACGTCCTCCACCACCGCGTTGAGCAGGTCCTCCGACGACCGGAAGTACTGGTAGAGGCTGGGCCGGGCCAGCCCGGCGCGCGCCGCGACCCGGCTCAGCGTGGGCGGCCGGCCGGTCTCCGCGAGGATCTCCCTGGCCGCGTCGAGCAGCGCCCGATGCTGGGCGGCCCGATGCTCGGCGACGGTCGACGCCCGGATGCGCGGCACGTGCCCTCCTCCACCATGGTCGGCCTACTCCGACAGTCTCCCATCGACCATCGACAGGACGCGGTCGCAGTGGCCGAGCACGTCGTGGTCGTGGGTGACCATGATCGTCGCGACGGCGGATTCGTGCGTCTCGTGCGCGAGCAACGTGACGATGTCGTCGCTGCGGGCGCGGTCGAGTGCGGCGGTCGGCTCGTCCACCAGCAACACCGCCGGACGGGTGACGAGTGCGCGGGCGATGCCCACGCGCTGCCGCTCGCCGCCGGACAGTTGATGGGGCCGGTGTCCCGCGCGGTGGCCCATGCCGACCCGGTCGAGCAGCTCTCGCGGGTCGTGACCGTCACCCGCGCGCCTGCCCGCCACGTCGAGCGCGAAGCGGAGCTGGTCCAGCGCGGTGAGGGCAGGGATGAGGTTGCCGGACTGGAAGACGAACCCGATCCGTTCGCGGCGGTGGCGTGCCTTCTCCCGGGAGCTCGCCCGGGAGATGTCGACGCCGTCGAGCAGGACCCGGCCGGTGTCGGGCGTGGTGAGCGCGCCGGCGACCGCGAGCAGGCTCGACTTGCCGGAACCGGAGGGCCCGACGACGGCGACGAACTCGCCGGACGTCACGTGGAGGTGGACGTCGTCGAGCGCGGTGACGGTGGCGTCGCCGTCGCCGAGGGCCAGGGTGACGCCCTCCACCCGCAGGCCGCCGCGTTCCTCGGCGCCGGTCCGGCGGGAGTCCGGGCGCGGGGACGTGTGGCTGGTGGTCATCTCTGCCCTCCCAGGGCTGCGAGCGGGTCGACTCGGACGATGCGGCCCACGGCCGCCGCGGCGCCGGCGAGGCCGAGGCCGACGAGCAGCAGGGCGGCGACGACGAGCGGGCCCGCCTCCAGGGCGAACGGCATGGGGGTGGTGGTGAGCAGCGCGCCGCCGCCCACTCCCATCAGGAAGCCCACGGCGGTGGACACCGTCAGGATGACGGTCGCCTGGATCATCGTGTCGCGCATGAGGTAGCCGGTCGAGGCGCCCATGGCCCGTACGACGGCGAGTTCGTGTTTGCGCTGGATCGTCCACACGGTGAAGAACGTCCCGACGACGAGCGCGGAGATGGCGTACAGGAAGACCTGGATGAGCGTGAGCGTGGAGATCTCGGCGGTGTAGCCGGGGGAGGCGCCGAAGGAGCCCTCCAGCGTCATGCTCGTGGTGCCCGCCGCGGCGTCGCCGCCGGACAGGTCGATCTCGTTCCCGTCCCGGGCGCGCAAGGCGATGGCCGTGGCCTCCTCGTACGCTCCCTCGCGCGCCTCGTCACCCGGCCCGGCGCCCGCGTGCACCTGCTGCCAGGTGCGCAACGGCAGGTACGCCACGTCGACATGGCCGAAGGTGCGCTGGTCGCCGGTGGTGCCGATGACCTTGAGCCGGGTGCCCAGGCGGTCGATGACGACGGTGTCGCCGATGGCCACGCCGTCGTCCAGGACGGTCTGGCTGACCACGATCCCGTCGGGGTCGCCGAGTCCGGCGCCGTCGGAGACGGCGGGTGCGAGGAACGAGCCGGGGTCGACGCCGAACAGGGCCAGGTCGATCGGTGTCTGGGTGCCCGCGGCGGTCGTGACCTTGGCGTTGACCAGCATGTTGCCGAACGGGACGGCGTCGCCGACGTCGTCGCGGCCCTTCCACGTCCCGGCCTGGTTCACGTTGACGGTGCTGCGGGAGAAGGCGGAGTCGGTCTTGGTCCCCTCGGCGAAGGCGAACGCGGTGACGGGCAACCGCTGGAGCCCGGAGACACCGTCGTTGACGAGCCCGGAGGAGAGACCGGACAGCAGCACGACGAGGATCGCTATGAGGGCGACGACTCCGCCCATCAGGCCGAAACGTGCGCGGGCGAAGACCAGCTCGCGCCAGGCCAGGAACATGGCACTCCTTCACAGGAAGGGATTTCACGGGACGGACGAGCGCCCCGACTTCCCGACGCGCCGTTGGCAAGATACCAACACTGCGTTGGAAAGACGCAACCGGCGAGGTCGCAACCGATGAGACGCGTAGGGCTGAAGGTCCCTTTCCGATGGTCTTTCTCCTCTACCGGCGTCCTGGCGTTCCGCGGTTGGCTGAGCTCGCAAGGAACGGCAGAAGGAGGCACGACATGAGACGCCGGAACGCGCCGGTCGCCATCGACCCCGCCGACGTTCGGGTCGAGACACGTGGCCCGGTCCGCCAGGGAGCCGTCGAGCACGCCAGGGAGGCCGTCGCCGCGCTCACCCGGCTGGCCGGCGAGCCCGTGCTGTTCGCGCGGGTCAAGCTGACCGCCCCGGACGCTCCCGACGCGAAGCGGCCGTACACGGCGCAGGCCAACCTCGACGTCAACGGGCGCCTGATCCGCGCCCAGGCCGCCGGCCCGTCCATGTACCAGGCGCTCGACCTGCTGGAGGACCGGGCGCGTACCCGGTTGCGGCGCACCGCCAGGCACTGGGAGGAGACGCGCGGACGCTACTCGCCGGAGCGGCGGGAGTCCTCGCTGCCGGTCTTGCCGCGCCCGGCGGACGCCGAGCGGGAGATCGTCCGCCGCAAGACGCTGGCCGCCTACCGGGCCACCCCGGACGAGGCCGCCTTCGACATGGAGCAGCTCGACTTCGGCTTCTACCTGTTCACCGAGGCCGGCAGCGGTCAGGACAGCGTCCTGTACCGGGCCGAGGAGGGCTACCGGATGGCCCAGGTGGAGCCGCGGCCGGAAGCGCTCGGCGAGGTGGCGGTGCCGCTCGCGATCGATCCGGGCCCGGCGCCCCGGCTGACCACCGCCGAGGCGGTGGACCGGCTGGAGGTCAGCGGGCGGGCGTTCGAGTTCTACGCCGACGCCGACACCGGCCGCGGCCGGCTGATCTACCACCGTTACGACGGCGGCTACGGGCTGATCACCATCGACTGACCGGCCGCCCACCGACCGGCGCCGGGACCTCAGCCCCCTGAGGTCCCGGCGCCCGCATCTCCGGGAGGGCACGAAGTCCCGCGGAATGGGAGCTCTCGGGGCAAGATCGAGACTTGGGATCTTCCTCGCGTTAGGCTCAGTCGCGTACAGCCCCTTCCCGGAAGGCACGACGATGACCGACGATCCGCTCAGCCGTGTGAACACCGAGATCCCGAGCCCGGCCCGGATCTACGACCTGTGGCTGGGCGGCAAGGACAACTACGAGGTCGACCGCGTCGTCAGCGAGCAGATCCTCCAGGCGGTCCCCGAGCTGCCGATCCTGGCCAAGACGAACCGCGAGTTCCTCGGCCGGGCGGTGCGCTACATGGCCGGGGAGGCGGGCGTCCGCCAGTTCCTCGACATCGGCACCGGGATCCCCACGGCCGACAACACCCACCAGGTCGCCCAGTCGGTCTCGCCCGACTGCAAGGTCGTGTACGTCGACAACGACCCGGTGGTGCTGGCCCACGCGCGGGCGCTGCTGCGCGGGCCGGGGCAGGGCGACACCTGGTTCATCGACAGCGACCTGCGCGAGCCCGCCGAGATCGTGGCCGCGGCGGCCGAGTACCTGGACTTCTCGCAGCCGGTCGGGCTGGTGCTGCTGGGCGTGGTGGAGTTCCTGCCCGACAGCGACCGGCCCAAGGAGATCATCCAGCGGCTGACGGCCCCCATGGCCCCGGGCAGTCACCTGGCCATCTCCCACGGCCTGGTCGGCAAGCAGCTGGAGGACGGGGTGCGCAGCTGGAACGAGAGCGGCGCCGTACCGATCACGCTGCGCACGCACGAGCAGCTGACCGGCTTCTTCGACGGGCTGGAGCTGCTGGAGCCGGGCGTGGTGGCGCTGCCGCGCTGGCGCCCCACGCCCGAGACGCTCTACGCCGACCGGGAGGCCGTCTACTACGCGGGCGTGGGCCGCAAGCCGTAGTCAGGAGAACGCGGCGGCGTTCTCCTCGATCCACTGGCGGAAGGTGCGGGGCGGCCGTCCGGTGACCTGTTCGACGGTGGGCCGCACCGTGCGGCCCACCTCCGGGGTGTCGGCGCGCACGGCGAGGAAGAACGCGACGTCCTCCTCGGAGTAGCCCTGCCGCCGCCACTCGGCGGTGATCTGCTCGCGGCTCAGCTCGACGAAGCGGATCTCCCTGCCGAGGACCTCGCCCAGCACCCGTACCTTGTCCGCCGTGGTGAACACCTCCGGGCCCGTCACCACGTACTCCCGCCCGGCGTGCCCGCCGGAGGTGAGCGCGGCGGCGGCCACGGCGGCGATGTCCGCGTCGTGCACCATGGCGCTCCTGGCCTCGGGGAACCCGTCGCGGACCACGCCCTCCTCCTTGACGGAGCCGGCCCATTCGAGGACGTTCGACATGAACTCCACCGGCCCCACGAACGTCCACTCCAGGTCGCTCGCCGCGACCGCCTCCTCCAGCGGGCTCCTGGACAGCCCGCCCTGAAGCACCGTCACCCTGCGCACCCCGGCCTCGACGGCGGCGGCCACGATGGCGGGGCCGTTCGCCAGGGGCGAGTAGTCGGCCCCGTCGAAGGTGATCAGATGGGCGGCGGTGACGCCTTCGAAGGCGGCGGCCAGGGATCCGGCGTCGGCCAGGTTGCCGGCGACGGCCCGCGCGCCTTCCGGCAGGTTCGCGCGCGCCGGGTCGCGGGTGAGCGCGCGCACCCGGTGGCCGGCGGCCAGCAGCCGCTCCACGAGTGGGCGGCCCACGTTGCCGGTGGCGCCGGTGACGAGGATGGTCATGCGGATCTCCTTCGGTCGGTGACGCCCCGAACGGTAGGAGATCTCGCGGTCAGTTCCTGTCCGCGAGCGGGGCCTTTCACCGGGGACGCACCTTACGGCCGCCCGGCCGGGCCGGGCGGCCGGGGCCTGGAAGGAGGCTAGAGGCCGGGCGCGGGCTGCCAGAGGCTGATGACCGTGCCCTGGTCGTCGGTGCAGGCGCAGCCGCGGCCTGACTTGCTCTCGTACGGCTCGTCCGTGGTGCCGCCCAGCTCGTGAACCCGGGCGATGGCGGCGTCGAGGTCGTCGACCTTGTAGTAGAGGTTCGGTTGGGACGACGGGCCGCCGGCGTTCAGGCCCATGGGCAGGGTGCTGTTGGTGACGTGCAGGTACGTCTCGTGCTCGCGCGTGAACTCCCAGCCGAACAGCGGCCCGTAGAAGGCCGCCGCCCGGTCCAGGTCCTTCACCGACAGGGTGTAGTAGCCGAGCTCGGTAGGCATACGCGAAACCTCCGCGATAATATTCAACGACAACGTTAAGCACTAATCTAACCGAGAAGGCAACGATTAACCAACACGTTAACGACTTGGACGCGACGCTGGCCGCGCTCGCCGACCCGACCCGGCGCAAGGTGATCGACCTGCTGCGTGACGGCCCCCGGCCGGCCGGGGAGCTGGCGGAGGCGGTCAGCATGAGCGCGCCCGCGCTGAGCAGGCACCTGCGGGTGCTGCGCGCGGGCGGCCTGGTACGCGCCGAGGCCGGCGGCGACGACGCCCGGCTGCGCGTCTACACCCTGCGGCCCGAGCCGTTCACCGCGTTGCAGGCCTGGCTCGACCAGGTGCAGGCGTTCTGGGCCGAGCAGCTCGGCTCCTTCAAGGACCACGTGGAGCGCGGCCGGTGAGCACCGTCAGGGCCGGCGTCACCGTGCCGGTGGACCCCGCGACCGCCTTCCGGGTCTTCACCGACGAGATCGACGCCTGGTACGTGCGCGGCCGGCACAGCTGGGTCGACCCGGAGCGGGCCGTCGGCATCCGGTTCCAGCACGGCTACCTGCGCGAGCTGTGGTCCGACGGCGGCCACGTCGACACCGGCCGGATCCTCACCTGGGATCCGCCGCACCGCCTGGTCTGGGCCGACCTGATCAACCCGACCGGCCGGATGGAGATCGAGGTCGCGTTCACCGAGGTCGACGGCGGCACCGAGGTGACGCTGGAGCACCGGGGCCTCGACACGCTGCCGCCCGACGTGGCCGGGCGGATCCGGCGCGGCTACTCGTGGAACATCGTGCTGGGCTGGTTCGCCCGCCGGTGGGCCTAGCGTTTGCCGTACTTCTTGTGCACGGCCTGCTTGGTGACGCCGATCGCGTGCGCGATCTGCGCCCAGGGCAGGCCGGCCACCCGGGCCCGCCGCACCTGGACGGCCTCCACCCGCTCGATCTCGCGGCGCAGCGCGGCGGTGGCCTGCAGCGCGCGCAGCGGGTCTTCGTCCTGGGCCTGCCGCACCAGCTCGGCCAGATCGTCCGCCATGGTCTAAAGGTAGTCCAGCAACAGCCGGGTGACCTCCTCCGGCCGCTCCAGAGCGGGCAGATGGCCGGCCCACTCCAGCTCGACCAGCTCGGCGTCCGCCAGCCGGCCGGCCAGGTGGCGGGCGCCGGCGCGGAAGTACGGCAGGTCGTACGGGCCGGTGACGATCAGCGCGGGCACCGTGATCGCGTCGAGGTCGTACTCCGGCGAGAACTGCGAAGGCTCCGGGTCGGCGGCCAGCTGCCCCGCGAACGCGTGCCGCTGCATCTCCACCACCCGCTGCCGGGTGGCCTCGTCGGCCTCCGGCCCGAGCCAGGTGCGGGCGTTCAGCTCGGCGGCGGCCTCGACGTCGCCGGCCTCCAGCAGCCGGTCCTCCTCCTCGCCGAACGCCCGCACGTCCTCGGTCTCGGGCAGGCCGGAGCCGGGGTTCATGAGCACCAGCCGGGTGGCCAGGCCGGCCAGCTGCAGCGCGACCCGGCACCCGTACGAGGAGGCGACCAGCGCCGCCCGCTCGACGCCGAGCTCGGCGAGCACCTCGGCCACGTCGCCGGCGTCGCTGTAGGGCCGGTCGGCCTGGTACGGGGTGTGGCCGAACCCCCGGTAGTCGACCCTGATCACCTGGAACCGCGCGGCGAGCGCGTCCCACTGGCCGTCCCACATGCCGGCGTCGGCGGCGCTCGACGGCAGCAGCACCACCGGCTCGCCCTCGCCCGCCCGCTCGTACCAGATCGTCATCGGCCCTCCAGCGCCAGTCGCACACCCAGCCCGACGAGGACGGCGCCGGACACCTGCTCCAGACGCCGCTTGACCGCGGGCCGCCCGAGCAGGTCCTTGGCCCGGGTCACCGCCCACACCAGCAGCCCGTACCAGAGCATGTCGACCAGCACCCAGACGACGGCGAGCGTGACCAGGGTGAGCGGCACGTCAGCGCCCTGCGGCACGAACTGCGGCAGGAACGACATCGCGAACACCGCCGCCTTCGGGTTGGCCACGCACGTGCCGAGACCGGCCAGGTAGGCGCGGCGGCGCCCGTCCACCGGCGCGACCTCGACGGCGGCGGCCCCGCCCTTGCGGGCCTGCCACAGCGCCTGCGCGCCCATCACCACCAGGACGACCGCGCCGGTGACCCGCATGACGTCGTAGGCGAGCTGTGAGGCGAGCAGCAGCGCCGACAGTCCGAAGGCGGCGGCCAGCCCCCACAGCAGGATGCCGGTCTCGTTGCCGAGCGTGGCCGCCATGCCGGAGCCGCGGCCGGAGCGGAGCGTCTGGCGCAGGATGACGGCGGTGCTGACGCCTGGGGCCATCGCCACCAGGACACACGCGCCGATGAACGCTAGGAGATACATACCGGGCATCGTGCCAGGAACGGGCCCGACTTACTCATACATTTTTCGCAGCTCCGCCACCGCCTCCACCATCAGAGCGCGCAGTTCGGGCGGGCCGAGCACCTCCACGCCCGCGCCCATGCGCAGCAGCAGCCAGCGGGCGTGGGTGATCGACTCGACCGGCAGGGTGAGCGTCCGCCACCCCTCGGCGTCGGGCTCGGCGGCCCCGGCCAGGGCGCCCGCCACCACGTCCTGGCCCATCGTGTAGGCGAGCAGCTCCTCCATGCCGGGGGCGAGCCTGATCTCGGCGGTCGCGGTGTACATCCGTTCGCGGAACTCGGCCGCGTACGCCTTCCAGAACCCGGCCAGGTCGAAGCCCTCCGGCCGGTCGAAGCGGCCGGGCTCGGCGGCGAGGGTGAGGACGCGCGCCACCCGGTAGGTGCGCGGGCTCTCGCCGGGCGGGGCGGCGACCAGGTACCACGACCCGCCCTTGAGCACGAGCCCGTACGGGTGGACGAGCCGCTCGACGACCTGCCGCCCCCAGCGCCGGTAGGTCATCCGCAGCGGCCGCTGCGCCCACACCGCCTCGGCCACCTCGCTCAGGTGGGGCACGTCGTCGGGCCCGCGGTACCAGCCCGGCACGTCCAGCAGGAACCGCTCGCGCATCCTCGCGGCCTGCGAGCGCGGCTCCGGCGGCAACGCGGCCAGCAGCTTCAGCTCGGCGTTGGCGGCCAGCTCGGCCATGCCCAGCTCGGCGGCGGGGCCCGGCAGCCCGGCCAGGAACAGCGACGACGCCTCCTCGGCGGTCAGCCCGTTGAGCCGGGTGCGGTAGCCGTCGAGCAGCTGGTAGCCGCCGGCGGGGCCGCGGTCGGCGTAGACCGGCACGCCGGCGGCCGACAGGGCCTCCACGTCGCGGTAGATCGTACGGATCGACACCTCGAGCTCCTCGGCCAGCTCGGGCGCGGTCATCCGGCCGCGCGTCTGCAGCAGCAGGAGGAGGGAGAGCAGACGGCTGGCGCGCATGCACCTATTGTAGAGCGCACATTGTCTATGTTTATATGAACATATGGATCGTTTACATCGCATACTCAACGCCCTGCGGACGAACGACACCGTCTCCGTCGCCGAGCTGGCCGAGGAGCACGGGGTGTCGGAGATGACGATCAGGCGCGACCTGGAGGAGCTGTCCCAGCAGGGGGTGGTGCGGCGGATCAGGGGCGGCGCGCTGTCGCTGCTGCTGCGCGGCGAGGAGCCGCCGTACGCGCTCAGGGAGCGGGAGGCGGTGGAGGCCAAGCGGCGCATCGGCGCCGAGGCGGCCTCGCTGATCGCCGACGGGGAGGCGGTGGTGCTCGACGGCGGCACCACGGCGGCCGAGGTGGGGCGGGCGCTGGTGGACCGCCGGCTGACCGTGGTGCCGCTGGCGCTGCAGGTGGTGTCGTTGCTGTCGGCGGCGCCGCGGGTGCGGCTGGTGCTGCCCGGCGGCGAGGTGCGGCCGGGCGAGCTGAACTTCATGGGCCCGCTGGCCGAGACGTCCATCGGGGCGCTGCGGTTCGACACGGCGGTGGTCGGCTGCTGCGGGCTGTCGGCCGCGCAGGGGCTGACCGCGCACGACCTGCCGGAGGTGGCGATCAAGCGGGCGGCGATCGCGTCGGCCCGGCGGGTGATCGCGGTGTGCGACTCGGGCAAGTTCGCGCGCACGGCGTTCGGCGCGGTGTGCCCGATCTCGCGCCTGGACGTCGTGGTGACGGACGACGGGATCCCCCGCGAGGAGCACGACGCCCTCCTCGCGGCGGGGGTCACGGTCCGGATCGTCCGGGAACCCTCGTGACCGCCCGGCCCGCGCACGGCCCCCGGCCTCCCGAAGACCCCGCGACCGCCACACCCGACCACAACCCCCGACCCCCCGAAAACCCCGCGACCGATCCGGTGGGAAGTGGCGGTGCGGGAGGCGGGGACACGGGCCTCGACCCGGGCGACGTCCGGCGCGCCAGGGTCGCCGTCTACCTGCTGTTCCTGCTGGCGGGGGCCGCGATAGGCACGTGGACGGCCCGGATCCCGGCCATCAAGCAGGACCTCGGGCTCGGCGAGGGCGAGCTGAGCCTCGCGCTGCTGGGGCTGGCGGCCGGCGCGATGGCGGGCATGCAGGCGGTCGGCCGGCTGGTGGACCGGTTCGGCAGCGCCCGTGTGATGATCCCCGCCGCGCTGCTGCACGGCCCCGCCCTGGTAGCCCCCGCGTACGCGGTGAACCTGGCGACGCTGGCGCTGGCCCTGCTGGCCTTCGGCGCGGTGCACGGCGTGCTGGACGTGTCCATGAACGCCAACGCGGTGGTGGTAGAGCGGGCGTGGGGGCGGCGCGTCATGTCCTCCTTCCACGCCGTCTTCAGCCTCGGCGGGTTCGCGGGCGCCGCCGCCGGCGGGGTGTTCGCGCAGGCCGGCCTCTCCCCCGCGGTCACGTTCTGGTCGGCAGGCGCGGCGATCACCGCGCTCGCGCTGTGGGCGTCGCTGTGGGCGCTGCGCCCGCCGCCGGTCAGGGAGGCCGCCGGGCCGGGGAGCCGGCCGAAGGGGATCGTGTTCCTGGGCGTGCTGGCGTTCTGCTGCCTGGTCGGCGAGGGCGCGGCGGCCGACTGGAGCGCGGTCTACCTGCGCGAGCACATGGGGGCCGCGGCCGGCTTCGCCGCCGCCGGTTACGCCGCCTTCTCCATCATGATGACGGCGGGCCGCCTGGCGGGCGACCGGCTGGCGGCCAGGTTCGGCCCGGTGCCGCTGGTCCGGGCGTGCGGCCTGCTGGCGGCGGCCGGGCTCGGGATGGCGCTGCTCGTCGGCCACCCGGTGGCGGGCGTGGCGGGGTTCGGCCTGTTCGGGGCCGGGCTGTCGTGCATCGTGCCGCAGGTTTTCTCGGCCGCCGGGCACCGCGACCCGGCCTTCGCGGGCCGGGCCCTGGCCAGGACGGCGAGCATCGGCTACCTGGGCTTCCTGTCGGGCCCGGTGCTCATCGGCGCCGCCGCCGAGCTGACCGGCCTGCCCCGGGCCCTGGCCATCCCCGCGATCCTGGCCGCCTTCGTCGCCCTCGCCGCCGCCGCCCTGCGCGCCCGCTGACGGTGTCCGTACGAACGCGTCACCTGACCGTCAGCCGAACTGCTGCCAGGCGAGCCTGGACACCATGGCCGCCACGACGCAGAGCAGCACGATCCGGACGAAACCCGTACCTCGCCGGATCGCCATGCGGGCGCCGGCCTGGGCCCCGGCGATGTTGCAGGCGGCCATGCCGAGGCCCAGCACCCACAGCACGTGGCCGTGCCAGCCGAAGAACAGCAGGGCGCCGATGTTCGTGCCGGTGTTGATGATCTTCGCCGAGGCGGAGGCGGAGACGAAGTCGAGGCCGAGCAGGGCGGTGAACGCGATGATCAGGAACGTGCCCGTGCCGGGGCCCATGATGCCGTCGTAGAAGGCGATGGCCACGCCCGCCGTCAGCACCGCCACGGTCACGCGGGCCCGGGTGCGGAGCTGCGGGCGGGCGACCGCGCCCATGGCCGGCCGCAGGGTGACGAACGCCGCGACGCCGAGCAGGATCACCATGACCAGGGGCCGCAGCACCTCCGCCGAGATCGCCGCCGCGGCCGACGCGCCGAGCGCCGCGCTGAGCACGGCCAGCCCGGCCGCGGGCAGCGCGACCGGCCGGTCCACCTTGGTGGTGCGGGTGTACGTGACGGCGGCGGACGCGGTGCCGAACACGGAGGAGAACTTGTTCGTCGCCATCGCCTCGACCGGCGCCACCCCGGCCATCATCAGCGCGGGCAGTTGCAGCAGCCCGCCGCCGCCCACGACGGCGTCCACCCAGCCCGCTCCGGCGGCGGCCACCAGCAACATCAGGACCTGCTCCAGCGGCACGCCACTTCTCCCCCGAGACCCCGACAAATCCCCGCAAGCGTAGCGACCTTCGTCCAGCGCCGGAGGGCACGGGTCCAGGGCTTACAGGTGCGGGCGCCCGGAGCCCATCTTCCGGGCGCCCGCGGCTCAGCGGGCGGTCACCAGGGACCGCTTGCGGGAGGCGTAGATGTCGTCGATCAGCCGGTAGGTGCGCGCCTGCTCGGCGGTGAAGACGCGGTCACGCTCGATGTCGCGCCTGATCTCCTGCGCGGTGCGCCCGGTGTGGCGGGCCAGGATCTCCTCCTGCTGGTCGCGCATCCGCAGGATCTCCCTGGCGTGGATCTCCAGGTCGCTCGACTGGCCCCGGCCGCCCTCGGTGGCCGGCTGGTGGAGCAGGATCCGGGCGTGCGGCAGCGCGGCCCGCTTGCCCGGCGTGCCCGCCGCCAGCAGCACCGCCGCCGCCGAGGACGCCTCGCCGACGCAGACCGTGTGGATCTCCGGCCGGACGAACTGCATCGTGTCGTAGATGGCGGTCATCGCGGTGAACGAACCGCCCGGCGAGTTGATGTAGAGGTTGATGTCCCGGTCGGGGTCGATCGACTCGAGCGTGAGCAACTGGGCCATCACGTCGTTGGCCGCGGTGTCGTCGATGGGGGTGCCGAGGAAGATCACCCGGTCCTCGAAGAGCTTGTTGTACGGGTTCATCTCCTTGATGCCGTACGAGGTGCGCTCGGTGAAGGACGGCAGGACGTATCGCCCGCTCATGTCAGTTCATCCCTTCGGCGATGTGGTCGACGAACCCGTACTCCAGAGCCTCCTGCGCGGTGTACCACCGATCGCGGTCGGAGTCGGCCTGGATGCGCTCCAGCGGCTGGCCGGTGTGGTGGGCGATGATCTCGGCCATCCGCCGCTTGGTGTAGATCATGTTCTCGGCCTGGATCTGGATGTCGGTGGCCGAGCCGCCGATGCCGCCGAGCGGCTGGTGCATCACGACGCGGGCGTTGGGCAGGGCGTAGCGCTTGCCGGGCGCGCCCGCGCACAACAGCAGCTGCCCCATCGAGGCGGCGAACCCCATCGCGACCGTCGCCACGTCGCACGGCACGAACTGCATCATGTCGTACAGCGCCATGCCGGCCTGCACGGAACCGCCCGGCGAATTGATGTAAAGCGTGATGTCGCGCTTGGGATCCTCGGCCGCCAGCAAAAGCAGCTCACCGCACAGCCGGTTGCATATGTCGTCGTCGACTTCCTGGCCGAGAACGAGGATGCGTTCCTTCAGAAGGCGCTGGCTGAGCTGGTCAGGCCATTGCGTGCGCGCGTTCTCCGTCATGGACGTCGCCCTTTCCGACTCGAACCAATTGCATGGTCGACGCTAGACCCGCGCGCCCTCGACTAAGGAATCTTTTCGCCTTGGGCGCATTTCTCTGAAGGCGCATTCCACCGAGAGCGAATAAAGCTCGACATAGAATCACCGGTGTGAGATGGAATCGGCGCCTGGCGCGGCGGTGGGCGTGCCTGATCCTCGGCGGGGCGCTGCTGATGCCGTACATGATGGCCGGGGTGCTGATCGCCGGATGGGCGCAGCGGGAGTCGACGACCCTGCTGTTGCTGCCCCTGCAGCTCGGCGTGTTCGCCGCGGCGCTGCCGGTGGTGGCGCTCACCGGCCTGTTCCTGCCGGTGCGCGCGCTGGAGGTGAACGCGGCGCAGAGCCTGCTCGGCGTCGCCGTCGAGACCGCCCCGCAGGAGGGCCGGCGCTCCTGGCAGGAACGCCGGCGCACCGCCGCCTGGTACACCCTGCACCTGGCGATCGGCGGCTTGGCCAGCGGCTGCACGCTCGCGATCGTGCCGTTCACGGCGGTGACGATGGCGCTGCCGTTCACCGGCGATCCGGCCGACGTGCTCGGCGTGCGCGTGCAGCCCGGCTGGTCGGCGATCGGCTGGCCCGCCGCGGGGCTGGCCATGCTGGCGCTGCTCGTCCTGCTCGTGTCCGCGTCCGGCGGGCTGCTGGCCAGGCTCGCCCCGGCGCTGCTCGGCCCCACCCCGGCCGAGCGGCTGGCCGCGGCCGAGTCGCGGGCCCGCGTGCTGGCCCAGCGCAACCGGCTGGCCCGCGAGCTGCACGACTCGGTGGGGCACGCGCTCAGCGTCGTCACGCTCCAGGCCGCCGCCGCGGGCCGGGTCCTCGACCGCGACCCCGGCACCGCCAGGACGGCGCTGGCGGCGATCGAGCAGTCGGCCCGCGCCGCCCTGGAGGACCTGGACCACGTGCTCGGCGTGCTGCGCGCCGGCGACGACCGCGACCGGGCGCCGCGGGCCACCCTGGCGGACCTGGACGCGCTGGTGCGCTCCACCGGGGCCGAGGTGCGGCAGGAGGTGGGCGACCTGTCGTCCGTGCCCGCCGTGGTCTCCCGCGAGGCCTACCGGATCGTCCAGGAGGCCCTCACCAACGCCATCAGACACGGCCGCGGCCCGATCAGCCTGTCGGCCCACGTCCGCGACGGGGACCTCTGCCTGAGGATCGGCAACCGCACCTGCGCGAACCACGGCACGCCGGGCGGGGGCAGAGGGCTGGAGGGGATGCGGGAGCGGGTCAGGCTCCTCGGCGGTGAGATCACGGCGGGGCCTGACGGGGGCGGCTGGCGGGTCTCGGCCCGGCTGCCGCTACGGTCGGAACCATGACGATCAGGGTCGTGCTGGCCGACGACGAGGACCTCATCCGGGCCGGGCTGCGGATCATCATCGACACCGAGCCGGGCCTGACCGTGGTCGGCGAGGCCGCCGACGGCGCCGCGGTGCTGCCGGTGGTGCGGCGCGAGCGGCCCGACGTGGTGCTCATGGACGTGCGCATGCCCGCGCTCGACGGCATCGAGGCCACCCGCCGCCTGACCGCCCTGGAGGAGCCGCCCAAGGTCCTGGTGGTGACCACGTTCGAGAACGACGACTACGTGTACGACGCGCTGCGCGCCGGCGCCGACGGGTTCCTGCTCAAGCGGGCCAGGCCGGAGGAGCTGGTGCGGGCGGTGAAGCTGGTGGCGTCCGGCGAGTCGCTGCTGTTCCCCGCCGCCATCCGCGCGCTCGCCGCGCGACGGCCCGGCGCCCGCGTGCCCGGCGTCGACCGGCTGACCGGGCGCGAGGGCGACGTGCTGCGGCTCATGACCAGAGGGCTGTCCAACGGCGAGATCGCCGCCGAGCTGGTGGTGAGCCCCGAGACCGTCAAGACCCACGTCGGCAACGTGCTCACCAAGCTCGGCGCGCGCGACCGCACGCAGGCGGTCATCGCCGCCTACGAGTCCGGCTTCGTCTCCCCCGGCTGACCGGCGCGCCCCTACCCGGCCGTACGGACGATCTCGGCGACCGGCAGCCCCGACAGCTCCACCACCGTCCTGCCCGTCCCCGCCAGCGCCCGGTCCACCAGCCGCAGCCCCACCGCGTACCCGGCCATGTTGGGGATCCCCTTGGGCTCCTGCCCGAACGCCCGGGTCGCGTCGTCGCCGAGCACGTACGCGGGCGTGTTCCACATGCCCCGCAGCCCGAAGTCCGCCATGATCCGCTCGTACGCCAGGTCGAAGTCCGCGCCGGTCACCATCGACGACCACGGCCCCATCGCCTCCGGCCCCGACAGCTCGCGCACGAACGCCTCCGCCAGCCCTTCGGAGATCACGTGCTCCCCGACGGTGACGTTCTCCGGGTCCCACTCCACGTTCGTGTACCGCACGTTGTGGTGGAACTCGTGCACGGCGCAGTGCGCGATCCGCCCGATGACCCGCTCGTCCGGCCAGGCCAGCAGGTAGAGCCAGCCGGGGGCGCCGCCCATGCCGTAGTAGCCGCCCGCGGTGCCCATCAGATGGGCGTTGTCCGGGTTGCCGAGCACGAACATCACCTGCAGCGTCTCGGCCTGCTTCAGGTGCCCCAGCGCCGCGGAGGCGCGCTCCAGCTCGCGCTCCACCTGGCCCAGCACGTCCGCCGCGGCGAGCCGGTCGAGCGCCTCCAGGTAACGGGGGTCCTCGCCGTCGACACGGAAGCCGCCGCCCTGGTGGTGGATGTCGACGATGTCGCCGGGCATCGGGATCACCTCGCGCATCGGGGCCAGCATCTCCCTCAGCGCGTCCGGCCGCCGCTCCAGCGGCTCCCGGAGCGTCGCGGCCATGGCGGAAACGGTGTCGTGAACGATGAACTCCATGACGGCGAGGCTAAAGCCTCCCGTTACGGGAGAGTCAAAGTTGCGGATCCTGCGAGGAGTCGTCACCGGGCGAGCGGCCGGGCGTCTGCTCACCACTCTGCGACGGCGAGGGCGACGGCGACGGGGTCGGCTCCTGCGGCTCCGGCGAGGTCGGCGTCGGCGGCGGGGTCGGCAGGAACTGCGTCGGCGGCAGCGGCTGCGGCATCGGGTCGCCGCCGGAGCGTCCCAGCAGCATCAGCAGCAGGAACACCGTCACCAGCAACAGCAGCAGCACCAGGGCCAGGGCCGCCATCAGCACCCGCTTGCGCGTCTCGGTGAGCGGCCGCCGCCTGACCGGCGGCGCCAGCGCCGGCGCCCGGTCGGTCAGCCAGTACGGGACGAAGTCCGGGCCGTGCGCCTGCCCGATGAGCGTGCCGCCCACCATCACCGGGTCCAGGAACCGCTCGGCCCCCGGGCGTCCCGGCGCGTACGGGACCGCCACCCACGGCGCCCGGCCGGTGTTGATCGCCAGCACCGGCGGCGTCTCGTCCAGCACCGCGGTCCGCGACCTGCCGCCGCGCCCGAACCAGCCGCGCACGCCCGGCCGCTCCTGCTCCGGCGCCGCCTGCCTGATCGCGGTGACGAACCGGTCGCGCGCCGCGGGGTCGAACGCCGCGCCTCTCGTCAGCAGGGCCAGTGAGACCGCGCGGCCGTCGGGCCCCTGGCCCAGGTAGACGAAACCGGCCGGGGCGGTGTGCAGGCGCGCCTGCACCACGTACGGCCCGAGCCGTGGTGGATCGCCGTACTGAAGCGGACTGGCCACATCTGCCATGAAAGCACAGACGTGGCGTCGTGCACGTTTGCGACACCTTTGGTGGAATAGCGTCATGAGCGTCGCCGAAGAGTTGCCAGGCGGAACGGACGCGGACGTGCTGCGTCAGACCCTCGACGAGGTCCGGCGGGTCATCGTCGGGCAGGATCACATGGTCGAGAGGCTGATCGTCGCGCTGCTGGCGCGTGGTCACTGCCTGCTGGAAGGCGTCCCCGGCGTCGCCAAGACCCTCGCCGCCTCGACCCTGTCCACCGTCGTGGGCGGCACGTTCGCCCGCATCCAGTTCACGCCCGACCTGGTGCCGAGCGATATCGTCGGCACCCGCGTCTACCATCCGTCCACCGAGAAGTTCGACGTCGAGCTGGGCCCGGTGTTCGTCAACTTCCTGCTCGCCGACGAGATCAACCGCGCCCCCGCGAAGGTCCAGTCGGCGCTGCTGGAGGTCATGGCCGAGCGGCAGGTCACGCTCGCGGGCGTCACCCACCCGCTGCCCAGGCCGTTCATCGTGCTGGCCACCCAGAACCCGATCGAGTCCGAAGGCGTCTACCCGCTGCCCGAGGTGCAGCGCGACCGCTTCCTGTTCCGGGTGCGGGTGCCGCACCCGAGCGCGCACGAGGAGCTGCAGATCCTCCAGCGCATGAGCGTCACCCCGCCCGCGCCCTCCCGGGTGCTCGACCCCGAACGGCTGACCGCGCTGCAGGAGACGGCCGAGAACGTCTCGGTCCACCAGCTCGTCGCCGACTACGTCGTCCGGTTGGTCATGGCCACCCGCTCCCCCGCCGAGTACGGCCTGCCCGACCTGGTCGACACCATCGAGGTCGGCGTCAGCCCGCGCGCCACGCTCGGCCTGGTCTCCGCCGGGCGGGCGCTGGCCGTGCTGCGCGGCCGCGACTACCTGCTGCCCGACGACGTGCGCGACGTGGCCGTGGACGTCATGTCCCACCGGCTCATGCTCACCTTCGACGCCCTCGCCGACGGCGTCGACCCCGAAGAGGTCGTACGCCAGATCCTGCACGCCGTCCCCCCGCCCCTCGTCGTCTGGAACCAGAACCGTTGAGCATCACATGAGCACAGCCGAACAGGCCCTGCGCCGCCTGGAGCTCACCGTGACCCGGCGGCTCGACGGGCTGCTGCACGGCGCCCACCAGGGCCTGCTGCCCGGCACAGGCAGCGAGGCCGGCGACAGCCGCGTCTACGTGCCCGGCGAGGACGACGTGCGGCGCATGGACTGGAACGTCACCGCCCGCACGACCGTCCCGCACGTGCGGGACCTGGTCGCCGACCGCGAGCTGGAGACCTGGGCGCTGGCCGACCTGTCCCCCAGCATGGACTTCGGCACCGCCGACACCGACAAGCGCGACCTGGTCGTCGCCGCCGTCGGCGCCATCGGGTTCCTGTCCAGCCGGATGGCCGACCGGTTCGGGGCGCTCGTCATCCACGACGAGCACATCCACCGCATGCCCGCCCGCACCGGCAGGCCCGCCCTGTACGGGCTGCTCAGCGCGCTCATGGACGCCCCGCGCGGCCAGGTGGTCGCCGACCCGCCCGACCTCGCCGAGGGCATCGACGTCCTGGCCGCCACCCGCAGGCGGCGCGGCATGCGCGTGATCGTCTCCGACTTCCTGGATGCCGCACCCACCCTGGACCCCGACGCGGAACGCCCCTGGGAGCGCCCGCTGCGCCGCCTGTCGGCCCGCCACCAGACGCTGGCCGTCGAGGTCATCGACCCGCGCGAACTCGAACTGCCCGACGTGGGCCGCGTCGCGTTCGCCGACCCGGAGACCGGGAAGGTACGCGAAGTGCACCTTTCCCCGAAAATCCGCCGCGACTACGCGGAGGCCGCCGCCCTCCAGCGGGAGGGCACCCGCCTCGCGCTGCGCCGTGCCGGCGTCGGACACCTGGTGCTGCGTACCGACCGCGACTGGGTGTTCGACGTCGCCCAGTTCGTCCTGCGCCAGCGGCGCATGAGCCACCTGGCACACCGGAAGGTGAACCCTTGACGTTCCTGTCGCCCGCCTGGCTGTGGCTGTTCGTGCTGGTGGTGCTCCTCATCGCCGGTTACGTGGCCGCGCAGTTCGCCCGGCGCCGCTACACCGTGCGCTTCACCAACCTGGCCCTGCTCAACCTCGTCGCGCCGAGCGGCCCCGGCTGGCGCCGCCACGTGCCCCCCGTGCTGTTCCTGGTCATGATGTCGCTGCTGGTCGTCGGCGCCGCCCGGCCCGCCGGCGAGGTACGGGTGCCGCGCGACCGCGCCACCATCATGATCGCGCTCGACGTCTCGCTGTCCATGGACGCCGGCGATGTCGAGCCCGACCGCATCTCCGCGGCCAAGACCGCCGCCCAGGCGTTCGTCCAGGAGCTGCCCGACCGGTTCAACGTCGGCGTGGTGGCCTTCGCCCGCGCCGCCAACGTGGTCATCTCCCCCACCACCGACCACCAGGCCGTGGCGACCGCCATCGGCAACCTGAGCACCCGGCCCGGCACCGCCATCGGCGAAGCGGTCTTCAACTCGCTCGACGCGGTCCGCTCCTTCGACCAGGACGCCACCAGCGACCCGCCGCCCTCGGCGATCGTGCTGCTGTCCGACGGCGACAACACCTCCGGCCGCTCGGTCCGCGAGGCCACCGACGCCGCGCAGCAGGCCCACGTGCCGGTCTCCACGATCGCCTACGGCACCCCCGACGGCACCGTCTCCATCGACGGCCGCCCGGTGAACGTCCCGGTCAACAAGCAGACCCTGCAGGCGCTGTCCGACGGCACCAGCGGCCGCGCCTACACCGCCGAGTCCGGCAGCGAGCTGCGCGAGGTCTACGAGCAGATCGGCACCTCGCTCGGCTACAAGGTGGTCGAACAGGAGATCACCCAGCAGTTCATCCTGGCCGCGCTCTTCGCCGGGCTGCTGGTCGGGGGCGCGGCGGTCTTGTTCGGCAGCCGGATCCCGTAACGTTCTCCGCTGTGGGGCACTACTTCTCCGAACGGCCGGGGGCCGAGAGCAGGCCGGGTCAGGCCGATCTCGTCCTGCCCGACCTCCATCTGCGGCTGGAGACCGACAGCGGCGTGTTCTCGCCCGAGCGGGTCGATCTCGGCACGAAGATCCTGCTGGAGACGGTCCCGCCGCCGCCCCCGCACGGCGACCTGCTCGACCTCGGCTGCGGCTACGGCCCGATCGCGCTGACGATGGCCTCCCGGGCGCCCGAGGCGACCGTGTGGGCCGTCGACGTGAACCGGCGGGCCGTCGAGCTGACGGCGCGCAACGCCCGGGCCGCGGGCCTTGACAAAGTAAGGTCGATGCATGTCGACGAGGTCCCCGACGACGTGACGTTCCAGGCGATCTGGTCCAACCCCGCGATCCGCATCGGCAAGGCGGCCCTGCACGACATGCTCACCAGGTGGCTGACGCGGCTGGCCCCCGGCGGCGCCGCCCACCTGGTCGTCCAGAAACACCTGGGCTCCGACTCCCTGCAGCGCTGGCTCGGCGAGCAGGGCTGGCGGGCCTCCCGTGAGGCCTCCAGGGCCTCCTACCGCGTACTGAAGGTCGAAAGATGAGAAGGCAGCTGCGCCCCACCGACGTCAAGCGGCTCAACCGCACCTGGCGCAGGAACACCGCCAACCGCCTGGCGCTGATCCTGGAGTCGGTCACCGGCCCGTTCAACGTCGGGTCGATCTTCCGTACCGCCGCGGCGTTCGGCGTGGAGCAGATCTGGCTGGCCGGCAACGCCACCCCGCCCACCAACCCGAAGGCGGGCAAGACCGCGCTCGGCACCGACCGGCTGGTGAAGTGGCACGACCCGGTGCCCGCGCTGGAGGCCGTCAAGGCGGCCAGGGAGGACGGCTTCACCGTGATGGCGGTCGAGCTGACCGCCGAGGCGGTGCCGCTGCACCGGGCCGCGCTGGGCCGCGACGTGTGCCTGGTCGTCGGCAGCGAGGACCACGGCTGCTCCCCCGCGCTGCTGGACGCCGCCGACGGCGTCTGCTACATCCCGCAGGTGGGTCGGGTCGGCTCGGTCAACGTGGCGGTGGCGGCCGCCATCGCGCTGGCCGAGGCCCGCCGCCAGGAGTGGCAGAATCTACCCGATTCGTAATCTTTTTGTTCACCCGTGGAAGGCATACTTCAGACCGTGCTCAGCCGCCGATTCGCCTTTCTCGACCATCCGGGCCCGCTGGCCTTCGCCCACCGGGGCGGGGCGCTGGAGGGGGCGGAGAACTCCTTCGAGGCGTTCGATCGGGCCGTGCGGCTCGGCTACACCCATCTGGAGACCGACGCGCACGCCACCTCCGACGGCGTGCTGCTCGCCTTCCACGACCACACGCTGGACCGGGTGACCGACCGGCGGGGCCGCGTCTCGGAGCTGCCCTACCAGGAGGTCAAGCGGGCCCGCATCGGCGGCGTCCACGAGATCCCGCTGCTTGAGGACCTGCTGGGCACCTGGCCGGAGATCCGGTTCAACATCGACGTGAAGGAGCCGGGGGCGATCGCGCCGCTGGCCGAGGCGATCCGCCGGACGAACTCCTACGACCGGATCTGCCTCACCTCGTTCTCCGACGAGCGGCTGGTGCTGGCCAGGGCGGCGCTCGGGCGGGAGGTGTGCTCGGCGCTCGGGCCGCGCGGCGTGGCCGCGCTCCGCGCCGCCGCCGCCACCTCCGGCTACGGCCGCCTGCTGGCCAGGCTGAAACGCGCGGCGATCCCGTGCGCGCAGGTGCCGGTCGGCTTCCGCGGGCTGCGGGTCGCCACCCGCCACCTGGTGCGGACGGCCCACGCGCTCGGCATGCAGGTGCACGTCTGGACCATCAACGACACCCCCCGGATGGAGCGCCTGCTCGATCTGGGCGTCGACGGCATCATGACCGACAACATCACCGGGCTGCGCGACGTCCTGGAGCGGCGCGGCCAGTGGCATCCCGGCCGCATGGCCGCCTAGGAGCGACTCCACACCATGTCCGTACCCGCACCCCCCGCGGCCTCCGACCCCGCCTCCGAGTCACCCGCCGTACGCCGGCGCGAACAGCGCGGCTGGTACGTCTACGACTGGGCCAACTCCGCCTTCTACACCACGATCATCTCCGTCTTCCTCGGCCCGTACATCATCGAGGTCGCCAAGACCGCCTCGTGCGCCAAGGACTTCGCCCAGGTCGACGCCGCCACCTGCGCGGCCGGCTTCGACCGGCTCGCCGCGCAGAACCCGGGCCTGGGCTACGTGGACGTGCTCGGCATGGACATCCGGCCGGTCGCGTTCTTCGGCCTGATCACGACAGTGGCGGTGCTGCTGCAGATCGTGGTCCTGCCGATGGTGGGCGCGCTGGCCGACCACACCGGCCGCAAGCGGGAGATGCTCGGCGTCTTCGCCTACGTCGGCGCGCTCGCCGCGATGGGGCTGTTCTTCGTCGAGGGCGACCGCTACATGCTCGGCGGCTGGCTGTTCGTCATCGCGAACGTCGCCTACGGGGCCTCGGTCGTCGTCTACGACTCGTGGCTGCCGCAGATCTCCACCCCCGACGAGCGCGACCGTGTGTCCTCGCGGGGCTGGGCGATCGGCTATCTCGGCGGCGGGCTGCTGCTGGCGCTCAACCTGGTGCTCTTCCTGAGCCACGAGAGCCTGGGGCTGACCCAGGGCGAGTCGGTGCGCATCGCGATGATGTCGGCCGGGCTGTGGTGGGCGACCTTCACGATCGTGCCGCTGCTGCGGCTGCGCAACCGGCCGGCGCCGGCGCACGAGCACACCGCGCTCGCGTCGGTGGGCGGCAGCTTCCGCCAGCTCTGGCGGACGCTGAAGGAGCTGCGCCGCTACCCGCTGACGCTGCTGTTCCTGGTGGCCTACCTGGTCTACAACGACGGCATCCAGACGGTGATCGGCAACAGCGCGGCCTTCGCCTCCGAGGCGCTCAAGCTGGACCGCACGGTGCAGATCACCGCGATCCTGATGGTGCAGTTCGTGGCGTTCTTCGGGGCGCTGCTGCTGGGCAGGCTGGCGGAGCGGTTCGGCACCAAGCGCACGGTGCTGGCCAGCATCGTGGTGTGGACGGTGATCGTGATGATGGCGCTGTTCGTCCGCGAGGGGCAGGCGGTGCAGTTCTACCTCATGGCCTTCGCCATCGCGATCGTGCTCGGCGGCACCCAGGCGCTGTCGCGCTCGCTCTTCTCCCAGGTGATCCCGAAGGGCCGGGAAGCCGAGTACTTCAGCCTGCTGCAGATCAGCGACAAGGGCTCGGCGTTCATCGGCGCGCTGACGGTGACGATCGCGCTGCAGCTCACCAACAGCTACCGCATCGCCATCATGTCGATGGTCGTCTTCTTCGTGCTCGGGTTCGTGCTGCTGGCGCTGGTCAACCTGCCGAAGGCGATCCGCGCGGCGGGCAACGAGGTGCCGAGGAACCTCTGACGAGCGGGCGCGGCCCCGAACTCCTCGGCGGTATAGCGATTGGATCTCCCCGCGGGTGGGAATCCCATCACGGTACCAAGCGTTACACACCGTGGGAGACAGACCCCCCACGCATGGGGGCCCTGTAGGAGGCATTCAAACATGGGCGAGCGCGCGCTTCGTGGCACCCGGCTCGGGGCAACCAGCTACGAGAACGACCGTAACACGGATCTGGCCCCGCGCCAGGAGGTGTCTTACACCTGCCCCAAGGGGCATCGCTTCGAGGTTCCGCTTGCCGCCGAGGCTGAGATTCCCGCGACCTGGGAGTGCCGCATGTGCGGCGCGACCGCGGTGCGGGTCGACGGCGAGCAGCCGGAGTCGAAGAAGACCAAGCCGCCGCGGACTCACTGGGACATGCTCCTCGAGCGGCGGTCCATCGAAGATCTGGAAGAGGTGCTCAACGAGCGGCTGGCGGTCCTGAGGGCCCAGCGCCGCAAGAGCGCCTGACATCACTCTCACGGTGAACCCCCGGGCCGGCGGCCCGGGGGTTTTCTGCTGCGCGCGTGACCGGCGGCGTCGCTAGTCGCGGTCCTCGCGGATGACCTCGCCGTGCACGACCTTCCCGCGCGGCGCGCCGCCGTGGGGACCGGCCTGCGGGACGTCCGCGCGCACCGGCCCCGCGGACTGGGGCGGGAACATGTTCGCGTACGGGGAAGCCGCCGCCATCCGCTTGACCCGCCGGTCGAAGAACCACCCGCCGAGCCGCCGCATCCCCGGCCGGGTGAACGGCAGGACGCACGCGAGGCCGACCACGTCGCTGAGGAATCCCGGCATCACCAGGAGCACGCCGCCCACCAGCACGAGCGCCCCGTCGGCCAGCTCGCGCTCGGGCATCACGCCGGTGCGCATCGACTCCTGCAGCCTGTGCCAGGCGCGGCGTCCCTCACGCCGCACCAGCCATGAGCCGAGCAGCGCCGCCGCCGCCAGCAGGCCCACGGTCGGCCAGCCGCCGATCACCGACCCGACCTGGATCAGCAGCCACACCTCCAGGATGGGGATCGCCAGGAAGGCCAGGAAAAGCAGAAGCCGCATCGTCGCCTCGTTCTGTGCACATCAAGGACACGTCTAGGTAGAACAACGCCCGGAACCGTCCTCGCGTTCCGGCGGTCAGGAGCGCCGGCCGCGCAGCCGCGCGGGCAGCCCGACGAGCCCCCACTGGAAGATCCGCCAGAACGCCTCGGCCATCACCCGGCCGCTCATCTTGCTGGTGCCGACCGTCCGCTCGACGAACGTGATCGGCACCTCCGCGACCCGCAGCCCGTGACGGCAGGTGCGCAGGGTCAGGTCGACCTGGAAGCAGTAGCCCTGCGACTCCACGTCGGCCAGCCCGACCTTCTCCAGGACGGCCGCCCGGTAGGCGCGGAACCCCGCGGTGGCGTCGCGGACGGGCAGGCCGAGCATGATCCGCGTGTAGAGGTTGGCGCCCCGGGACAGGAGCTCACGCGTGGCCGGCCAGTTCTTCACCTTGCCGCCCGGCACGTATCGCGACCCGATCGCCAGGTCGGCCCCTTCGGACAGCGACGTCAGCAGCTTGTGCAGCTCCTCCGGCTGGTGCGAGCCGTCGGCGTCCATCTCCACCAGCACGTCGTAGCCCTCGCCCAGCCCCCACCGGAATCCCGCGATGTAGGCGGCGCCGAGCCCCTGCTTGGCCGGCCGGTGCAGGACGTGCACGTGGTCGTCCTCCGAGGCGAGCTCGTCGGCGATCTTGCCGGTGCCGTCGGGACTGTTGTCGTCGGCCACCAGCAGATGGGCCTCGGGCAGCGCGGCCCGCAGCCGCTCGGTGATCGACGGCAGGTTCTCGCGCTCGTTGTAGGTCGGGACGATGACCAGCACCCGGCCGAGCGTCTCCATCGTCAGTCGTCCCCCATCATCCGGTCGGCCCGGCGCCCGCGCCGGGCGGCGACGACGGTGGCCGCCGCTCCCAACATCATCAATGCCCACTCGGGAGCCGCGCCGACCCTCGTGGCGATCGTCTGTTCGGTGCGTATCGGCACGGTCACAACGGTGCTGTCGGCGACCAGTTCCCTGGTTTGCCACGAGACCTTACCGTCCGGCGTGACGAACGCGGAGATGCCTGTCGTGGCCGCCGTCACGACCGCCCTGTTGTGCTCGACCGCCCGCAGCTGGGACATCGCCAGCTGCTGGGCGGGCAGATTGGACAGGGCGTAGGAGGCGTTGTTGGTCTGCACCACCAGCGGCGTGCCGCCGGCCCGCACGGTGGCCCGCACGGTGCCGTCGTAGGCCACCTCGTAGCAGTTGACGGCGCCGACGGTGACCGGGCCCATCTTCAGGTCGCCGGGTCCGGTGCCGGGGACGGACTGCCTGCCGACCAGGTTGGCGCGCTCGTACAGGGCGAGCACGAGCTCCTTGAACGGGGTGTACTCGCCGAACGGCACCAGGTTCTGCTTGTCGTAGTAGTCGCCGGGACCGGTGGCGGGATCCCACACCAGGCTGCGGGTCGCGCGATGCTCGTCGCCGATCGCCACGACCGCGCCGACCAGGGTCGGCACGCCGATGTCGCGCACCGAGTCGTGGATGGTGCCGTAGGCGAACGCGTCGGTGTAGGGGTCGATGTCGGTGGAGTTCTCCGGCAGCACCACCAGGTCGGGCGCGGGCAGCTCGCCGGCGCGGACCCGCCCGGCCAGCCGCTTGGTCTCCTCGGCGTGGTTCCTCAGCACGACGGCGGGCTCGTCGCCGAAGATGTGCATGCCGCGGCCCGGCACGCTGCCCTGGACGATGCCGACGTTGACCGTGCGGCCCTCGTCCGGCGGCCTGGGCACGGCCAGGGCGACGACGGGGACGGCCACGGCCAGCGCGACCGGCACCCCGCGCAGCAGGCCCGTACGCGGCCGTACGAGCACCGCGTGGGCGATCAGGGCGCCGCACACCACGACGGCGAACGAGACCAGCGGAGCGCCGCCCAGCGCGGCGTACGGAGTGAACAGCGACTCGCCCTGACTGAAGGCCACCCGCGCCCACGGGAACCCGCCGATCGGGACGAGCCCGCGCGCCCACTCCATCGCCACCCAGAGCGCCGCGAACCACACCGGCCACAGCCGCAGCCGGAGAACCAGCGCCGCCGCGGCGGCCATGGCCGCGTAGAACAGGCTCTCGACCGCCACCAGCATGATCCACACGTCGACGCCGATCGTGCTGACCCAGGCCAGCGCGGGCGTCAGGAACACGGCAGCGGCGACGTAGCCGAGCCACGCCGCCCTCCTGGGCCACGCCCCGTACAGGGAGGCGACGATCAGCGCCAGCCCGGGCGGCGCGCACAGCCACCACCCGAGCGGCGGGAACGCCAGATAGAGCAGCACCCCACCGGCCACGGCGGCGGCCAGCCGGGCGGCCAGCACCCGCCGCGACTCCCCCACCGTCCGCCCCCGCCGCTTCCGCCCTTCCGACGGCCCATCACCACTGGGACGAGAGCCCGCACGCTCGGCCGGAAGCGGCCGTTCGCCGTCCGTGGGGGCGGCAGAGCCGGTGAAACTTTCAACGGCCGGGGCGCCGGATGAGGGCGTGGGCGGGCCGCTCCCGTCTCCGGGGGTGGCCGGTCGGCCCGTCTTCTCCTGCACCACTGCGGGGTCTCCTCGCGATCCGCACGCCTTGCTATGCGAAAACGCTACCGCCCCGGAGGCGCTCTCCGGTCATGCCGGACGCGGCGACAGGGTGATCCCGCGAGGAACGGGACCACCCGGCGCACTGACGAGCCCGGCGCACGGGAACGGGAAGAGGGCCCGGAAACCCTTCGGACCGGACCCGTCTCGTCGGCGGCGAGCGCGGAATTCCGTTGTCTACTGGGCTCCCGGGCCCGTCCCGGGTCCAACCCCCCGCCCGGTTGGGGTGCCCCGACTCGACGGACCGACGGCCCTGCACCTGGCTGTGTGGACGAAGCCACGCTCCGTCACGGACGCAGGATCCGGCGATGTCAGAGACGGCCAACCGGCCAAGTCCCGTGCTGGACTGGGCAGCAAACTACCGACTCAGCCTCAGATGTCAACCGTGTCCCGATCAGCAGAAACATCAAGTTTTCCCAGGTGGGCGGCCATTTCCCGGCACGGCAGGCACCCCACCGGCACTGCCGGAGTCTCCATCGGGCCGCCTCGCCAAGCCGCGCAAAGCATCTGAGAGCGGGCGATCGTGGACCACGCCCAGCCGCTGCGTGGCACGGGTGAGCGCCACGTACAGATCGCTGGTGCCGCGCGGCGACTGGGCCGCGATCAGGTCCGGCTCGGCCACGATCACCGAGTCGAACTCCAGCCCCTTGGCGTCGGCCACGCCGAGCACGGCGACGGGCGCGTCGAGCGCCTCCGCGCCGCGGGAGCGCCCGGCGCCGGGGGTGACGACCACGGCGCCCTCCACCGACTCCCCCAGCGAGAAGAGCAGCTCGTCGGGCGCCACGACCGCGACCTTGCCCCCGCCTGCCACCTCGTCCGCGACGATCGCGGGCAGCTCGGCCAGCGGCGCGGCCCACGGGCTCGCCCCGATCTCGCGGACCGACCGCGGCGCCTCCAGGTCAGGATCGATGGTGGCGAGCACGCGGGCGGCGACCTCCATGAGCTCGACGGGCGTGCGGTAGTTGACGGTCAGCCGCTCCTGGCGCCACCGCCCGGCCACGTACGGGTCGAGCACCTCGGCCCAGGAGCGCGCCCCGGCCGCCGAACCGGTCTGGGCGATGTCGCCGACGATCGTCATGGACCGGGTCGGGATGCGCCGCATGACGGCCCGCCAGGCCATCGGCGACAGCTCCTGCGCCTCGTCCACGATGACGTGACCGTAGGCCCAGGTGCGGTCGGCGGCGGCGCGTTCGGCGGTGGTGAGGTGCGGCCCCTCGCCGCGCTGACGCTCGGCCAGCCGCTCGGCCTCCATGACGTCGGACAGCCCGGTCAGCTCCAGCACCTCGCGGGCGTAGGCGAGCTCGGCCTCGCGCTCGTGCTCCTCGGCCTGACGGGCCGCGGCCAGCTCCTCCTCCGCCGCCATCGCGCTGGCCCGCAGCACCTGCTCGTCGATCTCGCCGAGCAACTCGGCCGCCTCGTCCAGCAGCGGCACGTCGGACTCCGTCCACTCGCCGCCCCGGGCCCCGTCGCGCCGCAGCAGGGCCCGCTCCTCGGGCGTCAGGCCGGCGGCGGCGTAACCCAGCCGGTCCGGCGACCCGTACAGGCCGAGCAGCAGCCGCTGTGGCGTGAGGTAGGGCCAGAGCCGGTTGAGCGCGGACCTGACGACCGGCTCGGTGCGCAGCTCCTCGCGCAGGTCGGCCAGCTCGTCGTCGTCGATCAGGCCCTTGCCGATCTGTCGGGCGGCCTGCCTGGCCAGCGCGTTGAGCAGGGAGCGGACGAACACGGCGCGGGCCTGGTTGTGCGGGCGGCGGGAGCGGGCGGCCTTGTTCGCGGCCGACTCCAGCATCTTGCGGTCCATGGTCAGGGTGTAACGTCCGAGCCGCAGCTCGACGGGCTTGCGCGGGACGCGCTGGCGGTCGCGCACCGCCCTGGCGATCACCTCGGCCATGCGCAGGTCGCCCTTGACCGCGGCCACCTCGGGCTTGTCCCTGGCGGTCGCGGTCAGCCCGGGATACAGCTCGCCGACCGCCGACAGCAGCACGTCGGTCTCGCCGAGCGAGGGCAGCACCTGCTCGATGTAGCGCAGGAAGGTCAGGTTGGGGCCGAGGATGAGCACGCCACGCCGCTCCAGCCGCTCCCGGTGCGTGTAGAGCAGGTAGGCGGCGCGGTGGAGCGCGACGACGGTCTTGCCGGTGCCGGGGCCGCCCTGGACGACGAGCACCCCGTTCAGGTCGGACCTGATCACCTTGTCCTGCTCGGCCTGGATGGTGGCCACGATGTCGCGCATCCGGCCGGTGCGCCGCTCGTCCAGCGCCGCCAGCAGGGCGGCCTCGCCGTTGAGCGTGGCCCGGTCGTCCTCGGTGAGCGCGTCGAGGTCGAGCAGGTCGTCGTCGACCGCGACGACCGTGCGGCCCCGGGTCTGCAGGTGGCGACGCCGGGTGAGGCCCATGGGAGCCGCCGGGGTCGCGCGGTAGAACGGCTGCGCGACCGGGGCCCGCCAGTCGATGAGCAGGCGCTCCTGCTCGTCGTCGGTCAGGCCGAGCTTGCCGATGTAGAGCCGGCCCTCGTCGACGTGGTCGAGCCGGCCGAAGACCAGGCCGCGCTCCACCGCCCACAGCCGGGCCAGCCGGGAGGCGTACATGTCGGCGAACGTGTCGCGCTCCGACCGGTTCTGCATCGTTCCGACGGCGCCGGACGCCAGCACCTCCTTCAACTGGTGCTGGGTGCGCTCGCGCAGCTCGTCCAGCCGCTCGTAGAGGCGGGTGACGTACGCCTGCTCCCTGGCGAGTTCCGATTGACGGGTTGCCGCCAGACCATTATTGTGGTTAATGGGACACTCCGGGCCATTCTGCTTGTTGTTACGACAAACGACGAGATTAGCATGCCTGTCGCGGCGCTCTCCCGCGTTTTACTCTCTCCCCTCTCCCGTGCGGCCCCTTCATTCTGCGCGACCCTCTCTTCGGTACGGTCACGGGTTCGCCGCACCTCTTGACCGGACGCCCCGGCGCTCCTTACGGTCACCTTCGGTTAGGAAAGTTTCCTAACCTCCGGGGGGAAGAGGTGACAGTGAGCGGTTCCGTACCGGGCACTCCCAGTCTGCTACGCGCGATCAACGATCGCGCGGCCCTGCGCCTGCTTCTGGAGCGCGGGCCGCTCACCCGTCCCGAGCTGGGCGCGCTGACAGGGCTGTCGAAGCCGACGGCGTCGCAGTTGCTGCTCCGCCTGCGCGAGGCGGGGCTGGTGGTGCTGGACGGGGTGCGGGAGGGGCTGCCTGGCCGTACCGCCGAGGTGTACCGGGTCAACGCGTCGGCGGCGTACGCGGCCGCGCTGGACGTCACCTCGGGCAGGATCGAGGCGCGGGTGGCGGACCTGACGGGGGCGGTGGTCGGCGAGCACGTGCTGGAGCCGCCCGGCGGCGACCTGATCGGCGGGCTGCGCGCCGCGCTGGCCGGGGCGCGGCCTCCCGCACCGCCGCGCCATCTGGTGATCGGGGTGCAGGCGGCGGTCGACCCGACGACGGGGCGGCTGGGGTACGCGACCGCCGAGGACATGCCCGGCTGGCACGTCGACGACCTGGTGGACCGGCTGTCCATGGGGCTGGGCGTGCCGGTGTCGGTGGAGAACAACGTCAACCTGGTGGCCCTGGCGGAGCGGGCGCACGGGGCGGCCGCGGGCACACCGGACTTCGTCCTGCTGTGGGCCGACGCGGGCATCGGCTCGGCGATCGTCCTCGGCGGCCGGCTCCACCGTGGCGCGACGGGCGGTGCGGGCGAGGTCGGCTACATGCCCGCGCCGGGCGCGCCCACGGCACGCGAGAGCGGCCCGTACGCCGACCACGGCTTCCAGGCGTTGTCCGGCGGCGCGGCGGTGCTGCGGGTCCTCCGCCGGCACGGCATCCCGGGCGCGGACCTCCGCGAGACGGTCAGGAACGCGGCCCGAGCCGCCGAGGACCCGCCGGCGGGCCCACCGCAAGAGAGCACGGCGGCGAACCCGCCGGACACCCGCATGGCCGGCGCGGTGGACGCGGTGCCCGCGGGTTCGGGTGAGGCGGCGTTGCGGGAGGTGGCGGGGCGGCTGGCGGTGGGGCTGGCCGCGATCACCTCGGTGATGGATCCGGCGCTGATCGTGCTGACCGGGGCGGTGCCGCTGGCGGGCGGGGAGCCGCTGCGGCGGCTGATCGAGGAGGAGCTGCACGCGCTGACCATCGCCCGCCCGCGGATGCGGCTGTCGCAGGTGGCGGGCAACCCCGTGCTGGTGGGAGCGCTCGACCTGGCGCTGGCCACGGTGCGGGACGAGGTGCTCGACTCCACGGGCGTGACGGGTTGACGTCACGCCCTCGACCGCTTCGCCGCCGCCGAGGCCGCGAAAGCCCGGCTGCCTGCCCGCTTCGTCCACCTTTGACACTGTCGTGGGCGTGACAGAGTAGGCCTGTCCCTGGCGTGTCACGCGTGCCCTCATCATGCTGCGGTCATGGACGGGTTCCTGGACACCAGCACGAGCGGCATGACCGAGTTGCGGGTGCACGGCGTGTCCGGCACGCCGCCCGGGGAGATGCTCAACCATCCGCATCCCCTGCTGGTCGCGGGCGACGGGACGACGGGGTTCTACCGGCGCTGGTGGCCGGCGGGCCGGCCGGAGACCGAGGACGCGGACGTGCCGGGCGAGCGTCACCGCGAGGCGTACGCGTGGGCCGGGCTCACCTCCGGCGGCCGGACCATCGCGCTGTGGCTGCTGCTCCTGCCGTTCGCGCTGGCCAACCTGGCGTACTTCATGCTGCCCAGGCCGGAGGGCGGGCGGCCGGTGCGGCGGGCCCTGGAGGCGGCTCAGCGGCTGTTCGCGCTGCTGCTGACGGGCACGCTGGTGGCGGCCGTCACGCGGGCCAGCGTGGATCTGATCGGCTGGCAGTGCACCGCCGCCGGGCGGGCGTGCGCGTACGCGACCGCGCCCGGCTGGGTGCGCTGGATGGCGGAGCTGTGGGGCGCCGAGCACTCGCGGCGGCTGGCCGTGACCGCGCTGGTGCCGCTCGCGGTGGTGGTGGTGCTGTGGGTGGTCGGGCGGCGGACGTGGCAGCGGGACGAGCGGACCGCCATGCCGCCCGACGGGTTCGAGCGGCCGGGCGTGCTGCTGGCCCGGCCGCGGCTGTGGCACGGCGACGAGCCGGTGCGGCGGCTGCGGGCGGTGCACGTGGCGTTCGCCCTCGGGTGGATCGGGCTGGCCGTGGCGGCCCCGTTCACCCGCTCGGGCCTCGGGCTGGTGCTGGCGGTGGCGAACGCCGTGGTGCTGGTGGCCGCGGTCCTGGCGGTGGTGGCGCCGGGGGTGGCGCGGCGGGTGGATCCGGGCGCCGACGATCCCGGCGGGGCGGTGCTGAGCCGGGTCTGCGCGGCGCTGGAGGCGGCGGGCGCGGCGGTGCTGGCCGTGACGCTGGTCGCGGCGGCGGCCGGGCTGCCCGGCGCGTCCGGTTCGCGCCAGTTGCCGGGGGTCGGGGCGGGGACGGTGCAGTTCGTGCTGACGCTGGGGCTGGTGGCGTTCACGCTGGCGGGCACCTGGTGGCTGGCCCGGCGCGACCGGGGGACGGGGCCGCGGGCGCTGGGCGGGCTGGCGAGCTGGTTCGCGCTGCTGGTGGCCGCGGCCGTGGCGAACGCGCTGGGCCTGGGCGTGATGTTCTGGACGGCCTCGTTCTTCGGCGTGCCGGCCTCACCGGGCGCGGGCGGGCCGGTGGGCCACAGGCTGTTCCTGGACGAGCCGGTGTGGTGGACGGCCGCGCTGGTGCCGGTCCTGGTCGCGGGCCTGGTGGTGGTCGGGCTCGTGCTGTGGAACGCGCGCAGGTCCGAGGCGGCCCGGCTGACTCCCGGGCTGGAGCCGCACTACGGGCGGCACAGCGAGGAGGTGGCCGGCTGCTGGGCGCTGGCCGGGCTGACCGACCGGGCCGGGCAGGTGCTGGGGCTGCTGACCGGGATCGGGCTGGCGGGGTTCGCCCTGGTGACCGTGTTCTACCAGTTCCGGCTGCTGAGCCCGGTGGACGGGCTGGCCGGGCTGTTCGCCACGATCGGCAGCTGGGCGATGGCCGCGTTCCTCGTCGGGCTGGTGCTGCTGGGCCGGCGCGCGTACAGCGATCCGGGGCTGCGCCGGACGATCGGGATCCTGTGGGACGTGTCCACGTTCTGGCCGCGCGCCACCCACCCGCTCGCCCCGCCCTGCTACACCGAGCGGGTGGTGCCCGAGCTGATCTCCCGGGTGCGCCGGCTGGCCAGGGATGACGCCGATCTGGTGCTGCTTTCCGGACACAGCCAGGGCAGCGTGATCGCCGCCTCGGTGGTGCTGCAGCTCGACCCGGCGGCGCGCGGGCGGGTGCGGCTGCTCACGCACGGCTCGCCGCTGCGGCGGCTGTACGCGGCGTTCTTCCCCGCCTACTTCGGGCCCGCCGCGCTGGGTGCGGTACGGGACGCGGTGCCCTGGTTCAACCTTTACCGGCTGAGCGACCCGATCGGCGGGCCCGTCCTGGGGCGGGTGGACCCGTTCGGGCCGCGCGAGTCGCTGTCGGCGGTGGACCTGTTCTGCTGGGACCCGGCCAGGCCGGAGCCGGGCGATCCGCTGCCGGAGACCCGCTGGCACGCCGGTTACTGGTTCGACCCGCCGTACGCGGAGGCGCTGCGCAGGCTCACCACGGCGACCCTGCGCGGCGGGTGAGCGGCCGCTAGTGGAGTTCGAGGATGAAGGCGGCGGCCAGCGCGGGCGCGCACGGCCAGGCGGCGCCGCAGGAGGCGCAGGCGTGCGCGGCTCCGGCCCGGTGGGCGTCCAGCGCGCCGGCCGCCCTGGCGAAGCAGGTCTCGCCCAGCGGGTCGTCGTGAGCGGGCTTCGTACCGAGGAGAACGGCCATGTCGGTCACCTTCGCTGCGTGTTCGGCTGCGCTCACTCTCTCCCGCCGGAGCGTCGCCGTCCGGGTCGAAGGACTCGCCCGGACCGCGTCTTCGGCCACACTTGACCGAAAGGCGGGTCAGCGGGCCAGGATGGCGGCCACGCGCTCGCGTACGGACGGGGTGTCGAGGCCGCGGACGGTCAGCGTGGTGCGGCGGCGGACCACGTCGTCGACCGTGACCGCCCACTCGTGGTCGCGGGCGTAGACCGCCTGAGCCCAGATGTCGGGGCCGTCGGGGTGGATGCGCTCGCCCAGGCCGGGGTCGTCGCGGATGAGCCGGGCCAGGTCGAAGGCGATCGAGCCGTAGTGGGAGGCGAGGTGGCGGGCCACCAGGGGGTCCATGCGGGCGTCGGGGTCGCGCTCGGTCCACAGCCGCATGGCCACCGCGTCGGGGCTCGCCAGCCCCGGCAGCGGCACGGCCGGCAGGATGTCGGCCAGGTCGTCGCCGAGCGGGTGGCCGGGCAGGTGGGCGAGCGTGTCGAGGACCACCCGGCCGATGTGGCGGTAGGTGGTCCACTTGCCGCCGGCGACCGACAGCATGCCGCCCGTGCCGCGGGTGAGCACGGTCTCGCGCTTGGCCGCGGTCACCTGGCCCGGGCCGCCGGGGAGCACGCGCAGGCCGGCGAAGGAGTAGGTGATGTCGTCGCGGCCCAGCTGGGAGCCGAGCACGGCGTGGCCGGCCTCGTCGAGGATCTGCGTGATGTCGGCCTCGGTGGGGCGCACCTCGGCCGGGTCGCCCTCGTAGGGCTCGTCGGTGGTGCCCAGCAGGAGGTGGTCCTCCCACGGGATGGCGAACGACACGCGGTACTTGTCGATCGGGATGGTCAGCGCGGCCTTCCAGGGCTCGTGGCGGCGCAGCACCAGGTGGGCGCCCTTGGACAGGCGGATGCTGGGCTCGGCGCCGGGGTCTTCCATGCGGCGCAGGTGGTCGATCCACGGGCCGGTCGCGTTGAGCACCAGCCGGGCCGACACGCCGAACTCGCCGCCGTCGAGCCGGTCGCGCAGCTCGGCGCCGGTGACGGTGGCGCCGGTCTTGCGCAGCCCGACGACCTCGGCGTGGTTGAGCACGGTCGCGCCCGCGTCGACGGCGGCGCGCACGGTCATGACCGCGACCCGGCTGTCGTTCATCTGGTGGTCGCCGTAGACGGCGGCGGAGCGCAGGCCGTCCATCTTGAGCGCGGGCACCCTGGCCTGCGCCTGCTGCGGCGTGATCACCTTGCCGACGCCGTCGCCGAACACCGACAGCGCGGAGTAGAGGAAGACGCCCGCGCCGAGCTTGGCCGCGCCGTGGGGGCCGCCGCGGTAGATCGGGACCACGAACGTGAGCGGTTTGACCAGGTGGGGGGCGATGTCGCCGGCCAGCGCCCGGCGCTCCCTGTGGTTCTCCGCGACGAGCTTGACGTTGCCGGTCTGAAGGTAGCGCAGGCCGCCGTGGACGAGTTTGGACGAGGCGCTGGAGGTGGCCCCGGCGAAGTCGCCGGCGTCGACCATGGCGACGCGCAGCCCCGCCTGGGCGGCCATCCAGGTGACGGACGTGCCCAGGATGCCGCCGCCGATGACGAGCAGGTCGTAGGAGACCCGGCTCAGCTCCTCGCGCGTCTCGGCGCGGGTGGTCATCGCGGCGGTGCTCTTGGCGATCATGTGGTGCTCCAGTCGAGGCGGCGCCTCTATGATCTCACGCGGCCGGCGGTCGATCGGGCCCGGCGCTCTCGCCGCCCCGGGTCACGTCGGGGGCGCGGTGCTCGTACGGGGTGCTCAGCACCACGGTGGTCCGGGTGGACACGTTGGCGGCGGCCCTGATCTGCTGCAGGAGCTCCTCCAGCGCCACGGGGGACCCCACGCGGACCTTGAGGATGTAACTCTCGTCGCCCGCGACGCTGTGGCACGCCTCGATCGCGCTCAGGTGGGCCAGCCGGTCGGGGGCGTCGTCGGGGGCGGCCGGGTCGATCGGCTTGATCGAGATGAACGCGGTCAGCGGCAGCCCGATCGCGTCATGGTCGACGATCGCGGCGTAGCCGCGCACCACGCCGCGCTTCTCCAGGCGGCGCACCCGCTGGTGGACCGCCGAGACCGAGAGCCCGGTCTCCCTGGCCAGGTCGGTAAAGCTCATCCGGCCGTCGCGGGCCAGCAGCGCGACGATCCGGCGATCGATCTCCTCCATCGGTCAAAGGTAGCCGGTCGCGTTCACGACATGGACCCGACGGGAGAGGCGCCCATGCGCATCGCGTGCTCGACGAGGGTCACGAGCACGTCCCTGCCGGACTCGCGGCGGCGGGCGTCGCAGCGCACGATCGGCACGCCGGGGTCGAGGCCGAGCGCCTGGCGCACCTCGCCGATGGTGAAGGGGCGGGCGCCGTCGAAGCAGTTCAGCGCCACCACGAAGGGCTGGCCGCGCTTCTCGAAGTAGTCGATGGCCGGGAAGCAGTCGGCCAGGCGGCGGGTGTCGGCCAGCACGACGGCGCCGAGCGCGCCCAGCGCCAGTTCGTCCCAGACGAAGAAGAACCGCTCCTGGCCGGGGGTGCCGAACAGGTAGAGGGTGTAGTCGCCGCGGATCGTGATGCGGCCGAAGTCCATGGCCACGGTGGTGGTGGGCTTCGTCTCCACCCCGGTCAGGTCGTCGACGGTGACGCCGGCGTGGGTGAGCATCTCCTCGGTGCGGACGGTCCTGGTCTCCGACACCGCGCCGACCATGGTGGTCTTGCCCGCGCCGAAGCCGCCGGCGATCAAGATCTTGATCGGGACGGGCAGCCGCCAGTGATCAGAGCGCCCGAAGTCCATCCAGCACCGCCTGTACGTCCCTCCGCGGCCGTGCCGCGCCCGCACGCCTCGGCCCGATCAACGGTGCTTGTCAAGGCGAGTCAGGGAGATCCATCTGCCTGGCATCGAGTCACCCTAGCAATGCCGTAAACCCCACTCAAGCACCCATGCCTCTTAAAAATCAATATGTAACTTTTGTCGCCTACAGCACCTTCAGGTGGGGCGGATTTCTCCACCGAGTAAACCCGGTTGTCAGGTCATCGAACCGCTTCACCACTTCTGATGGTCATAGCCCGAAATATTGTGATAACCAGCACTAAAGCCGATTTGTCGCCACAAGTAGGTGGCCGTGCGTGGACTGCGCTCCCGTACCCCGTGGATCAGCTCGCCCGCGTCGCGGGCGAGGCCGGTCATGGCCTCGTTCACGTCGGCCCTCGCCACCCCGAGCAGCAGCACGTTGAGCCCGCCCCAGCTCAGGTCCCTGCGGTACGAGGCGAGGTCGCCGAGCAGGTGGAGGTAGCGCTGCACCTGCTCGCTGGCCGGGCGCAGGTCCTCCAGGTGATCCCTGACCCACGCGTCGCCGGCGTAGATGAGGTGGGACAGGTCGACGAAGCAGGTGCCGCGGCTGTCGGCGTTGCCGACGTAGCGGTCGAGCGAGACCTCGGCCGCGGTGTCGCGCCACACCCAGGCCCTCCCCATGCCCGCCAGGGTCCTGCCGAGCTGCTCGCGCCAGAGCCAGTGCAGGTCGGCGAACTCCTGGACGGTGGCCAGCTCGTCGCGCAGGTCGGCCAGGAAGCGGGTGACGGCCGCCCTGGGCGCGGCGCCGTCGGCGACCGCCAGGCAGTCGCCGATCAGCTCGTTCACCTGCTCGCGGGTGGTGGCCGTGTGGTCGACGAGCCGGTCCAGGGCGAGCACCCACAGCGCGGCGCGGTTGACCACCTTGAGCCGCTCCGCCGTGGCCCACGGCGCCCCGAACGCGCTCGTCAGGGTCAGAGCCGAGTAGATTTCCGGGCCGAACGCCGCCCCCGGGAAAAGGCCTCCGTACATCTGGGCACAGCGCCGCAGGTCCCTGTCGCACTCGGCCGCCAGCGCGCAGGTGCGGCCGAGTTCGAAGGCCTCGTCAAGCTCGCCGGGGGTCCTCACGGCCGCTCGGTCGGGAACATCGGCGACTCCCCCCAATAACCGGCTGATATCGCTGTGTAGCGAATTGTCACATGATCAGCATCATCCGATCAAGGTACAGCAGCGTGGCGTCAGGCCCCGATGGCGATGAACGAGACGTCGTCGCCCCTCGCCCGCCTCAGCGCCTCGGCCAGGCCCAGCCCGCTGCTGAGCCCGGCGTGCAGCCGGACCATGAGCGGGACCGCGTTCTCGTCGTTGACCGGCACCACGCTGGCGACGATGCCCGCGGTGCCGAGGTGGAGCAGCGCGGTGGCCAGGCCGAGCAGCTCGTCGGCGCCCACGGCGGCCATCTGGGCGGAGTCGCAGCTGGACAGGACGAGCCGGTAGGGGGCGCGGCGCAGGCGTTCGAGGTCGTAGCCGGTGAGCGGGCCGTCGTCGAGATGGAGCGAGGAGAACATCGGGCTGTCGGCGCGGAAGGTGCCGTGGGCGGCCACGTGCGCGAGCCGGCAGCCGTCCACGGCTTCCAGCACCGCCTGCGCCGTGGCCGTGCCTCCTTCCAGCACGGTGAGCCCCGGGTCCTCGTACAGCTCCTCGATGGCCTGGATCTCGGCCTTGGCGTTGGGCACGTCAGGCCCGCCGACGAGGACGACGCCGCCGCCGGGTGGCGGCGCCGACGCGCGGGCGCGCAGCCAGGCGGCGGCGGACGGCGCCACGCTGAAGGCGGTCTCCCGCAGCGACGGGAGCAGCCCCCACGGCGCGGCGTGCAGCACGCTGGGCGGCACCACCACGCACGGCCCGCCGGCCAGCAGGGGGGCGACCGGCCCGAGCACGGCCTCCTCCAGCCGCCGTCCCAGCGCGGCCAGCTCCCCCGGGTCGGGCCGGAGCTGGTAGGCGAGGCGGCGCAGCCGGGACCGGGCGAACTCCGTCTCGGCGACCGCCCGCTCGGCCGGCCCGACGGCGTAGGAGCGCACCCGCCCGTCGCCGCACAGCAGCACGTGCAGGGTGCCGTCGATGAGCACCAGCTCGGCGAGCCGCCCGCCGGGGCCGAGCGCGTCCAGCACCCGGCGGCAGTCGAAGCCGCGTTCCTCTCGCCAGCCGGGGCCGCGCAGGCGCAGCGTCCCGGCCCGTACCCGGGCCTCCAGCGCGGCGCGCTCGCGTTCGAGGCGAGGGGCGGAGGCGGCGCCGCCGGAACGCGCGGCGGCCAGCAGCTGGTCGACCCGGCGCAGCGCGGCGAGCCGGCCGAGCAGCTCCTGATCGTCCGCCGGCGGCACGGGCGGCACGGCGATCGCGGTGGCGCGCCAGCGCTCGGTCCAGCCGAGCAGCTCTCGGCTGCGTCCGGCGCGGCGCAGGTGGCGCAGCGCGAGCTCGACCAGTTCGGCGCCCTGGGCGGTGACGAGCGCGCGCAGCTCCGACGAGCCGAACGTGAGCCGGTGCTCCTCGATCAGCTCAAGCCCGGCCCGGCAGGCGCGCAGCAGCCGGCGCGGCTGCCCGGCCGCCTCGGCCAGCAGCGCCTCGGCCAGCCACCCGCCGGCCCGAGCGGTGGCGGACCCGCCGTGCCTGGCCCGCGCCGCGGCGGTCAGGTGGCGGTCGGCCTCGGCGGCCCGGCCGAGCTTCAGCGCGATCCGGCCGGCCAGCAGGTGAGCCTGCCACGCGTCGGGAGAGCCGAGCTCGCCGAGCCGGCCGGCGAGGCGGCGGGCGTCGGCGAGCAGCCGCGGCGTGGCCCCCTCCGCCAGCCCGGCCTGGACGAGGATGAGCCGGGCGTGCTCGGCCCACCAGGCGCGCCGCTGCCTCGCGAACAGCGCCCGGGCCTCGGCGGCGCGCTCGCGGGCGGTCGCCGGGTCGGCGGCCAGCAGCGCGGCCCTGGCGGCGAGCAGCAGCAGCTCGGCCCGCCGGGTGGCCTGGCCGCGCAGCCGTGCGATCAGCCGCAGCCCGGCGTCGGCCTGCTCCAGCGCCTCGCGGGCGAGTCCGGCGGCGAGCATGACCGCGCACCGGTCGGCGACCAGGTCGGGCATCGGGGTGCCGAGCCGCTGGAACCCCTGGTCGGCCTCGTCGAGCAGGGCCAGCGCGGTGGGCAGGTCGCCGGCCACGAAGGCGGCGACGCCCCGGTTCTGCACGGCGACGACCGAGTCGTGCTCCTGCCTGGTGGTGGCGAACATGCGCTGCGCGGTGCGGAAGTCGGCGTCGGCGGCCCGCACGCCGCCGAGCGCGAGCTGCACGTGGCCGCGCAGGCTGAGCGCGCGGGCGGCCCACACGGTGTCGCCGGCCCGGCGCAGCGCCGGCGCGGCCACCCCGAGGTCGTCGAGCGCGTCGCCGTGCCGGCCGAGGATCCAGCGGGCCCCGGCCCGCCGGAAGAGCACGCGGGCGCGGGTGGTGCCGGTGGCCCGGCCTGCGGCGGAGTCGAGCGCCGACAGCCCGGAACGGGTGCGGCCGTGGTGCACGAGCGCGATGCCGAGGGTGGCGAGCACGTCGGCCTCCCGGTCCGGCGAGCCGGACCTGCGCGCCAGCCGCACGGCCTGCCGCAGCTCGCCGATCGCGGCCTCGATGTCGCCGAACTCGCGGTGCAGGATGCCGATCGCCTGCCGCGCGATCGAGGAGTCGTACGGGCCGCGCCGCCCCGCGAGGATGGCCCTGGCGGCCTGGAGCGCCTCTTTGGGGCGCGCGAACACCATGGCGAGCACGTCGTGTGAATCGCCGGGTTCGCGGGGCCCAGACACGCATAGATGGTAGAGCCGCCCCAGGCCCGCGTCCACGTGGTGTATCAACCGCCGGCACGGGCGCTCATAAGTGTCGGGGCGGCCTGATGGACTGGCCTCCCGCCGGCCAAGGCGACACTCCCCGGGAGGAACCGACGATGACGACACCGGATCCGGGTGGCGACGCCCGCTTCTGGACTCAGCTGGAGATGGTGAACGCCGCCCTGCCCGACGGCCTGCGCGCGGTCGCCGGGCCGGAGGGCGCCACGCCCGGCTCCTCGGTCGCGCCCGGATACGCCGAGCTCGACGGGCACGTCCTGGTGCCCGCGCAGGACCTGGAGCGGGCGGGCAACATGGTCCAGGACCTGGTGCCGGGCGAGGCCGACCCGCGGGTGGTGTGGCCGCCCGAGCACGACGCGGGCCGGGTGTCGGTGCGCCGCCTGTACGTGGGCGACCGCAGCGCCCGGCTGGTCGCCGACACGCTCACCGCGCGCCGGATGCGGGCCACGCCGGTCCACCTGGTCTCGGTGGCCGGGGTCAATCTGTGCCCCGGCGACGAGCCCGTGCCGGCCTCCGGGCCGCTGCGGCCGCCGCCGGGCGCCCGCGACGCCGGCGCCGGGGTGCGGGTGACCGTGCTCGACACCGGGCTGGTGCCCGGCTACCTCGACCACCCGTGGCTGGCGGCGGGTTCCGGCGACCCCGCGATCCCGGCCGTCGACGGCGACGTCACCGACGAGGTCACCGGCGGCGTGATCGGCCCGTACACCGGGCACGGCACGTTCGTCGCGGGGGTGGTGCGCTGCACCGCGCCGGCCGCCGACGTGCGCGTCCACCGGACGTTCCCGTACGCGGGCGCGGTGCCGGAGGACGAGCTGGGGCTGGCCGTCCGTGACACGCTCGGCGCCCACGGCTGGCCCGACATCGTGTCGCTGTCGGCCGGCACCCGCACGCGCGACGCGGCGGCGCTGCTCGGCCTGGCCGACTTCATGGCCGAGCTGACGCTGCACCCGGAGACGGTGCTGGTGGCGGCGGCGGGCAACGACGGCGGCACCGACCCGTTCTGGCCCGCCGCCTACGCCGGGCAGCCGGTCAACGCCTCCGGCGACCTGGTGGTGTCGGTGGGCGCGCTGCGCGAGGACGGCCTGGGCAGGGCGTGTTTCAGCAACCACGGCGACTGGGTGACCGTGTACGCGCAGGGCGAGCGGCTGGTGAACGCGTTCGCCTCCGGCCAGTACACCTACGGCTACCCGCACAGCGCGTCCTGCCGCCACTCCGACACCCCTCTCTACTCCGGCTGCACCTGCGTGGGGGTGATGAAGGCGGGCGACACGGCCACGTTCACCGGGCTCGCGCAGTGGAGCGGCACGTCCTTCGCCACCCCGATCGTGGCCGGGCTGATCGCGGCCCGGATGTCCGAGGCCGGCATCTCGTCGCGGCAGGCCGCGCGCCAGCTCGTGGCGGGCCGGCTGTCCGTACCGGATCTCAGCGGTTACCTGCGGTGACGGGACGTTCTCCTGTCCTGGAGCGGCTCACGAAATATCATGAGCTTTCCGCCCCTGGACCGAAAAGGACGTTGGACGACACCGTGGAAGACACCGCGCTGGACGACACCGCAGCCCTCGTCAAAGCAGCCGCCGGCGGGGAGGCCGACGCCTGGAGGGAGCTCTACCAGCGCTTCAGCGGCCTGGTGTGGGCGGTTTCCCGCGCCTACCTGCCGGTTGCGGCCGACGCCCAGGACGTCGCGCAGACCACCTGGTTCCGGTTCGCCGAGAATCTCACGAGGATCCGCGACCCCGAACGGGCCGGAGCCTGGCTGGCCGCCACGGCCAGAAACGAGGCGCTGCGCGTGATCCGCACCAGCGGCCGGGCCATCCCGGTCAGCGACGTCGCGCTGATCGGGTTCGACGTGGACGAGCGCTCGCCCGAGCTGCTGCTGCTGGAAGCCGAGGAGGAGGTCGCGGAGGCCGAGCGCGCCCAGGAGGTCTGGGCGGCCTTCCAGGAGCTGTCGGAGCGCTGCCGGCTCCTGCTGCGCGTCCTCATAGCCTCGCCGAAGCCCACCTACCAGGAAGTCGCCACCGGCCTGGGCATCGCGGTGGGCAGCGTCGGTCCCATGCGGGGACGCTGCCTGAAGCGGCTCGGAACGCTGGTGGAACGACGCGGAGTATCCGGGAGTTCCGAGTGAACGACATGGATGACGACCTCGCTCTGGAGAACGAGCTGCGCGTGATCGCGCGCCTGCTGGATCCGGTGCCGCCGCAGCTGATGGAGGACGCCATGCAGGCGTTCACGCTCCGGACGCTCGACGCCGAGCTGGCCCTGCTCGCCTTCGACTCGTGGGACGAGCAGGCCGCGACGCGGGTCCGCGGATCGGGCGCGCCCCGGCTGCTGACGTTCCGCACGGCGACGGTGGAGGTGGAGATGGAGGTGTCGGGGCCGCGCCTGATGGGGCGGCTGGTCCCGGCCGAGGAGACGGACATCCGCGTGCAGCGCCGCGACGGTGAGCAGCGGGTGCGTTCCGACGCGCTGGGCCGTTTCACCGCCGACGCCCTCGCACCCGGCCCGCTCCGGCTCCGGGTGGTCCCGCGCGGGGGCGGGCCTGTCGTCACCTCCTGGATCCGCGTCTGACAGGCCCATCGGGTGGCGGATTCCCCATGCGGTGGGGATGACCGGGTGCGCGCTGTGTGCGCGCACCCGGCCGTGCGTGGCGGGCGTTCCCGGCGATGCCGCCAGGACCCTTGGATGAGCATCGCCGTTCCCGCCGCCACGCGGCTTCGTGGCCGGCCGCGCCGGTCCCCTCCTCCCGGCGCGGCCGTCACCGTGCGGGAGCCGGGCAGGCTCCCGCCTCAGGACCCGGCTAGGGGTTCTCCCCGTAGGCGGCCAACCGGGCGGCCAGCGCCACCCTGGAGCCGATGCCGAGCTTGGTGTAGATCTTCCCGATGTGGTATTCGACGGTCTTGACGCTGATGAGCAGCTCGCGGGCGATCTGCCGGTTGGTCAGCCCGTCGGCCACCAGCGTCGCGGTGCTGAACTCCTGCGGCGTCAGCCCCAGCCGCGCCGTCACCGCCGGCTCCAGCCCGCACGCCTCCAGCTCCTGCGCGCACCGCGCGACCATGGGTCTGGCCCCCAGCCCCGCGAAGTCCGCCCGCGCGGCCTGCAACCGCTCGGCCGCCAGCCTCCTCCTTCCGGTACGGCGCAGCAGCCGGCCCAGGTCGAGCAGCACACGTGCCTCCTCCATGCGGCATCCGGCGTCGCCCGCGAGTTCGAGCGCGGCGGTGAAGCGTTCCTCGGCGGCGGCTGGAACGTTCCGCGCGGCGAACAGCAGACCTTCGAGCCTGGCCCGCTGGGCACGCGCGCGGGGCCCGTCACCGGCGTCGGCCAGGCCGTCGAGCACGACCTGCGCCTCCTGCAGCGCGCCCTCCGCCACGAACGTCTCCACGAGTTGCGGCCGCGGATCGGGCACGAACGCGTCCCCGGCGGTGGGCGGCGCCGCCCCGGCCCCGAGCACGGCCATGGCCAGATCCGCCTGCGTCTCGCCGAGCACGCTGCGCTGGCGCCCGGCCTCCTCCCGCGCCGCCGTGACGTGCGCCAGCGCCCGGTCGTGCTCGCCCCTGGCGGCCAGCGGCGCCACGCACGCCACCTCCAGGCACGGCAGCAGCCACCGCTGCCCCAGCCCTGCGGCCTCGGCCACGGCCCGCTCGGCCCGCTCGACCGCGTCGTCCCAGCGACCGTCGCGGTACTCGGCCACGGCCAGCAGGGCCAGCGCGAGCAGCCGGTGGCAGGGCAGCCCGGCCACGGCCAGCTCGCCCGCCGCCCGGTCGAGCACCTCGCGGGCCGGGCCGACCTCATCCTCTCGCAGCAGCCGCACCGCCTCGGCCAGGCTCCCCGGAGGCGCCTGCGGGCACGGGTCCCCGGCCAGGGCCAGCACGTCGTACGGTCGCGCGGCGGGGCTCTGGATCGGCTGGTCGAGCGCCAGCCTCGCCCACCGGGCCGCCTCCGGCCGGTCGTCGCCGAGCAGGCGCAGCCACGCGAGCCGCTCGGCGACGTCGGCCGCGTACGGCGTCTCCCGATGCGACCACGCCTCCTCCAGCAGCCTCCCGGCGTCCTCCAGGCGGCCCTCGGCCAGGGCGAGCCTGCCGAGCACGTAGCGGCGCACGGGGCGCGGGTCGGCGTTCGGCGACGCGGCCAGCTGGGCGGCGCGGACGACGTCGCCGCCGACCAGCACGTGCTCCAGGGCCGCGGTGCGCAGCTCGTCGCGCCTTCCGGCGGAGTGGGTGAGCCCGGCGGCCAGCTCCAGGTGGGTGGCGGCCTCGTGCCACAGCCCGTGCTGCGCCTCCTTGGCCGCGTACCAGGCCAGTTCCTCGGCCAGCCCTTCGTCGGGGCCGGACGCGGCGGCGGCCCGGTGGCGCAGCTCGGCGCCGGTGTCGCCGGCGATCCGGGCGGCGGCCAGGTGGAGCCGCGCCCGCGTCCCGGCTCCGAGAGCGTCGTAGGCTGCGGCCCTCCCCAGCGGTTCCCGGAACCGGATCGCCCGCCCGGCCTCCTCGACCAGGACCCCGGCCTCCACCGCGTTCTCCAGCGCGTCCAGCTCCGGTGTCCGGGCGCCGGTCGCTCCCTCCGTACGGGCTCCGGTCTCCGGGGAGTGGTCGGCTCCAGCCCTCGCCGCTGTGCCGGCCATCGCCCTGGCCACCGTGGCGGCCTCGTACAGGGTGCAGCCGTCCCCCAGCACCGCGCACGCCGCGATGAGCGCCCGCGCCCTCGGCCCACAGGATCGCAGCCGCCGCATGAAGGTGGCCGCGTACGTGACGGGGGCGGGCAGCCGCACTCCTGGGTCGGCGAGCACCGACGCCGGGAAGGCGGCGAGCATCGCGCGGGCGTGCAGCGGGTTGCCCAGGGTGTGCGCGTGCAGCCGCGCCGCCGCCCGTGGGGGCAGCGTCTCCCTGGCGGACGCCTGGCCCGTGCTCGCCCCTGTGGCGCCGGGTCCCCTGCTCAGCACCATGAGCGCCGGCCCGGCGCGCCCGCTCTCCTCCCCGGGCGGCGGCTCCCCGTTCTTCTCTCCCCCCGGGAGCCGCCGCCTCGTACCGGCCGCCTTTCCAGGACTCCCCATGTCCTTCGGCGGCCGTCCCCCGGTCGCGCCCTCAGGCGCCCGTTCGGGCAGCCTGGCCAGTTCCGCGACCGAGAGTCCCTGGAGGGAGATCCGGCAGGCGCCGTCGCCGGTCAGCAGCCGCCGCAGACCCACCGGCAGCCACGGATCGTCGGCGTCGCGGCAGACGACCAGCACCAGCACCCGCTCGCCGCCGAGCCTCCGCACGGTGTAGCAGAGCGCGCGCAGCGACGGCCGGTCGGCCCACTGCGCGTCGTCCACCAGCACGACCACGGGCCCGTCGGCCTGCGAGCGGCGGATCGCCTCACACATGGCCTGGCCGACGGTCCACGGATCGTCCCCCGCCACGTCGGGCAGCAGCTGGCGGACGATCCCGTACCGCAGGTGCCGTTCGCCGGCGTCGCCGCAGGCGGCGAGCGTCCGGACCTTGGAAGCGTCGCCGAGCGCTTGCCGGATGAGAGCGGTCTTGCCGATGCCTTCCGGCCCTTCGACCACCGCCCTGCGGGCAGGCCCGGCGGCCGACAGGCGCAGCTCGGCTCGTAGCAGGTCGAGCTCGGCTTCTCTCCCCACGAACATCGCTTCCTCCCTCCCTCGCCTTTCCCAGAGGTGGTTGGAGCGGATTTGATACACCTTTGAATCACGGTGTGGCAGCGGTCACACTCGCGCGGGCATCGGCTGCCGTTCGGGCGACGAGGCCGCCTGCCCGAGCTGCGCCGGCCGCTCGTCCTGGGCGTCATGGCCGCCGCCGCGCTCGTCGTCCACCGGCTGCCGCGCAGGAGCGACCGGCCGTGAACCGCCGCCCGGCCACGGCGGCACCGCGGACAGCACCAGCACCGCCCCGGCCGGCGTGATCCCCGCCGCGTAGCCGCGGCTGCCCGCCCCGGCTTCGGCCCCACGATCGCCCGGCCGTCAGCCGCTGACGAGCTCCAGGAGACGGCGCGCTTCCTCGGCCATCCTGCTGCCTCCCCGGCGGGCGGCCACCTCGGCCAGCCGTTCGATCCCGGGCCGTCCCCGCACCGGGGCCAAGGGCGCCAGGGGGCCTGCCGTCCGCGCGTACGCCGCGGTCTCGGCGGCGACGGCCAGCAGGCCCGCCAGACCGGCGCGGGGCCGCTCGCCCGGCGCGGGCAGCAGCGCGGGCAGAGCTTCGGCGAGAACACCCCACACCCCCGTGTACGCGCCGGCGGTCGTGGCCTGCTGCAGCGCCTCGGTCAGAGCGCCCAGCCTGACCGCGTCCGCGCCGAGGAGCTGGACGACGGTCCGGCCCACGGCGGCGGCGGGCAGCTCGCCCCGGGTGGTCAGCGTGACGAGCGCGTCGACGGCGTGGCCGCGCCGCTCAGGCCGGCGGTGGCCGAGGCCGAAGGTGACGACGGCCGCCACCGCGTCGCCTGCGGGCCCGTCAGCGTGCGCGAGCGCCGCCACGATCGCCTGGACCCTGTCGCTGCGGCTGAAGCCCTGAGGGAGGAAGCGGGCCAGATGGGCGGCGACGACCTCCCGGTGCGACGGCATGATCGCGGGCCACGCCGCCATGGTGTGCGGGTACGACAGGTAGCGCGCCCCGTCGAACGGCGTCCACAGCTCGGCGATCGGCGGCGGGATCTCCCGCGGCGCCGCGATCCGGCCGTCCACCTCTACGGACGCGGAACCGTACTGATTCGCCCTCGTCCGCACCTGGCACGTCACGTCGGGATCGGGCAGGCCGCCACGGCGCAGCCAGTGGGCCAGCGCCCGTCCGGGCGCGGACCCGAGCCGGTCGGCACGCTCGGCCAGTGCGGGGTCGAGCCGCCGCGGCAGGCGCAGCAGGGCCTGGTGGAAGTCGGCTTCGAGCGGCTCCGCACCGCCCGGCGACTCCATGCGCTCCAGCAGCGTCACCGGGTCGACGTGGCCGGTGGGCTCGGTGGGGGTGGCCAGCAGCACGGGCGCGCTCCCGCCCGACTCGAACAGCTCGATCACCTCGTTCAGCCGCCGGGCCAGGAACCGCTGGAGCGGGTGCGGGTAGTTCCAGTGCACGTCCTGGGCGACCATGTCGTCGGGCACCCCGCTCTCGCCGGGCGCCACCACCGCCAGCGCGCACCGGGCCAGCAAGCGCTGCAGGTCCTGCTGGGGGCCGGTCAGCAGGTACGGCTGCCGCTCGGCCGCCGTCCGGTGCCACGGCCGCAGGGCCTCGGCCAGGGCGTCGCGGTCGCGGTGGGCCAGCGTCACGAGCGCGGCGAGGATCCGTTCGGCCCGCTGCAGCTCCATCTGCCAGCTCATGGCGCCCAGCTCGTACGCGACCTCGCCGGGGGTCGTGATCGGAGGAGGCAGCGGCGCGAGCCCGCCGGGCACCGGCGCGGGCGGAACCGGCCCCACCTCCTCCCGCACCGGGATCGGCCCGATGACGGCGCCCAGCCGCTCCCGCCACCGCACGGGCAGCCCGCCCGCCGCCTCCCGCACCACCTCCACCGCCTCCAACGCACCGCCCCCGGCGACGTTCTCGATGTCTCCCACCTCCCCCGCGAGGCTCTCGGCGGCCCGCCCATCCCTCACGAGGTTCTCAGCGGCCCCCGCATCCCTCATCAGGTTCTCGGTGGCTTGCGCCTTCCTGGCGAGGCCGTCTCCCGCTCGGCGCGTAAGGGTCCTGCCGTCTCCCGCTTCGCGCGCAAGGTTCTCGGTGGCTTGCGCCTTCCTGGCGAGGCCATCTCTTCCCGCCCCGCGTGTAAGGGTCCCGCCGTCTCCTACCTCCCCCACGAGCGTCTCGAAGGGCCCCGCATCCCTCACGAGGTTCTTGGCGGCCCTCGCTTCCCTCGAAAGGATCTCGACGGCGCCCACCTCCCCCGTGAAGTTCTCGCCGTTTGCGACAACCGCCGGTTTCTGCGGCTGCTCGGTGGCCGGTGTGTACGCGCGGCCCTTCGCGGGCTTCCGACGAGGAGCGGCGGGGGACTCCGGGGTGGAGGGGGTGAGGGCCTGGTGGGCGAGGGTGGTGGCGAGGCGGGCGGCACGGTCGCGGAGTGCGGGGGACTCCTCGGAGAACACGGTGGCGAGGGCGTGCAGGGCGGCGGGGGCCCGGGAGGGCGTGGTTCGGTCGGCGATCCAGGAGAGGGCCGCGGCGACGTTCTTCTTCTCCGGGCGGAAGGCCAGCGACCGCACGGCCTCGCCGAACAGCTCGTCGTCCAGCAGCCCGGCCGCGTCGGCCCGGCGCAGCTCCCCGGCCAGCAGCCCCGCCAGCGCCGGGGACGCCGACGGCAGCAGGCGGACGAAGTCGAGCACCGGGATCTCGGTGACGTCCACGGCCAGACAGCTCCAGAGCGTCACGAACGGCGCGACCTCCTCGGGCGCTCCCCCGGCCATGAACCGGCCGGCACAGCCGTCGACCATCGTCTCCCGCTTGACCAGCCCGTCCGCGGCCATGCCCGCCAGGCGTGCCGCCGCGGAGACGCCGTGGTTGCGGGCCTCGCTCCAGTTGAGCGCAGCGGCCACCCCGGCCGCCTCGAACAGGCGGGGCGCCACGACGTCGAGCAGCGGCGGCACGTCCTGTGTCATCCAGACCGCCATGGCCAGCCGCCACGCCCAGCCCTCGGCGAAGGCGTCGTTGCCGGGTGGCTCGACGCCGGTGGCCTCGACCAGCGCGGCGGCCAGCTCCCAGTTGGGCACCCGTTCGTCGGACCCGCGCCGCCGCACCGGCCTCAGCCCTTCCACCAGGCGCACGGCGAGGTCGGCACGCCACTCGTCCGTACGGGGGGAGAGCAGGGAGACGATGCGGGCGGCGTCGGTCCGCGGGTTGCGCACCTGGCGCAGGTCCTGGCGGTCGAGCCAGTCGGCGACCTGCGCCGCCCCGCTCAGGCACGCGGCCCCGGCGGCGCGCAACCTGGGGGCCCGGTCCTGCAGCCACCAGCGGCCCTCCATGCCCTCGCGCCGCACCTCGGCCACGTACGAGGGCAGGTGCGCGGCGACGGCTCGCCTGCCGAGGTCGTTGAGCGAGTGCAGGAACGTCACCAGCTCGTCGAGCGTCCCGTCCTCGATCTTGTCGACGACCTCCCGCCACGGGTTCACCTGAGCACCTCCGCCTGGTCACGCCCGCGCAGGGGGCGTCCCAGGCGCACGATGCGCCGGAACGGCGACGGGCATGGCACGGACGCTAGCGATCACCCCCGACATTCCGCCCCACGCCGCCCACCACCCGCCCGTACGCCACGACGGGCCGGTTCGCGCGCCCCGGCATCACGACGTTGACGACACCGGGGCGGCACACGATCACACGACGACGAGCTCCCGGGTGGTGACGTTGAGACGGTCGGCGCCTGATTCGGTGCAGACGACGATGTCCTCGATCCGCGCCCCGTGTGACCCCTGCAGGTAGATGCCGGGCTCGATGGAGAAGGCGAAGCCGGGCTCCAGCGGCTCGCCGTTGCCGGCGACGATGTACGGGTCCTCGTGGCCCTCGACGCCGATGCCGTGGCCGGTGCGGTGGATGAAGTGGTCACCGTAGCCCGCCTCGGCGATGATGTCGCGGGCGGCCGCGTCGATCGACTCGCACGACACCCCGGGGCGGACGGCCGCGCAGGCCGCGTCCTGGGCGCGGCGCAGCACCTCGTAGTAGGCGGCGAAGTCGGCCGGCGGCTCGCCGACGCAGTAGGTGCGGGTGGAGTCGGAGCAGTAGCCGCTGGGCATCTGACCGCCGATGTCGACCACGACCGGCTCGCCGGCCTGGATGACCCGGTCGGACACGTCGTGGTGCGGGCTGGCCCCGTTGGGCCCGGAGGCGACGATGGTGAAGTCGACGGTGGCGTGGCCGGTGGCGAGGATGGCCTCGGCGATGTCGCGCGCCACCTCGCGCTCGGTGCGGCCGGCCCGCAGGAAGCCGGGCACCTGCCGGTGCACGGCGTCGATCGCCTCGCCGGCCTCGCGCAGCGCCGCCACCTCGGCGGGCGACTTGCGCATGCGCAGCTCGCGCAGCACGCTCCCGGCGAGCACCTGCTCGGTGTCGGGCAGCACGTCGCGGAAGCGCAGCGACGCCATCGCCCACATGCGGTCGGCGACGCCGACCTTGCCGACCGGCCCGAGCCGGTCGGCGGCGATCCGGTAGGGATCGTCCGTCTCGTCCCAGGCCACGAACTCCAGGCCGAGCCGGGAGGCGGGCGACGCCTGCGCGGCCGGCAGCTCCAGCCTGGGCACGATCATGTACGGGTCGGCCGCGGCGGGCACCACCAGGCAGGTCAGCCGCTCCAGCGGCTTGGCGTCGTAGCCGCTGACGTAGCGCAGGTCGGGGCCCGGCGTGAGCAGCAGGGCGTCGACACCGGCCTTGGCGGTTGCCTCCCGCACGGCGGCCAGGCGGGACACGGGATACAAGTCTGAGGACGTCACAGGCTTAATGTACTCGCCTAAAATCCGCGAAAAGCTCTCACCACACCCCATTCCCCAGGCACACAGCGCACGTGCATCATCACGTACTGTGATGTCAAATGTCCCGTTCCCACACCGGCCGGAGGTCCCGATGAGCATGCTCGACGGCGACATCGAGCTGCTCGCCGCCCGACTGGCGCACGCCCAGCGGCTGGGCAACATGGGCTGGGCGGAGTGGAATCTGCGCACCGGCGGCATCGTGTGGTCCGAGCAGGTGTACGCGATCTTCGGCAGGGACCCGGCGCAGGGCCCGCTGCCTCTGGCGAACCTGGCTGCCTACGTCGAGCCCGCCGACCTGGCCGCGCTGGACGAGCTGCTGTGGACGGTGACGCAGGGCGTGGAGCCGGTCCAGGCCGAGTTCCGGGTCCGCCGTGCCGACGGTGACGTGCGCAATCTGCGCATGGTCCTGGAGCCGCTGATGGCGCCCGGCGGGCCGACCGGCGTGCACGGGGTGATCCAGGACATCACGGGCCGCCGCCGCGCCGAACGCATCATGTCGGAGTCGCGCCGCCAGCTTCTGGAGGCGCGGGTGCAGGCCGCCGAGGAGCGGCACGTGATGCTGGCGCTGCGCGAGGCGATCCTGCCGGAGCCGGTCGGCTGCCTGGACCTGCCGCACACCAGGATCGCGGTACGGTACGTGCCCGCGGAGAAGACGGCGAGCCTGGGCGGCGACTGGTTCGAGGCGGCGGCCCTGCCCGACGGGCGGGCGCTGCTGGCCATCGGCGACGTGTCCGGCCACGGCCTGCCGGCGATCGCGCACATGGCCCAGCTCCGCCACGCCCTGGTCGGGCTGACGATGACGGGCGAGCCGCCGAACCAGCTGCTGACCTGGCTGAACGACCTGGTGCTGCACCGTCTGGCCGACACCACCGCGACGGCGATCATCGGCCATCTGGACGCGGCCACCCGGGTGTTCACCTGGGGGCAGGCGGGCAACCTGGCGCCGGTGCTGGTGCGCGACGGCGTGGCCAGCAGGCTCGCCCCGCCGCGCGGCATCCTGCTGGGCGCCACCGGCGAGGTGCCCTACCAGCTCGCCACGACCCGGCTGCGGGGCGGCGACCTGGTGCTGATGTTCACCGACGGGCTGGTGGAGCGGCGTACCCGCGACATCGACGAGGGCCTGGACCTGGTGATGACGGCGGCGTGCAAGCTGCCGGACCGCGACCTGGACGAAGGCCTGGACCGGCTGCTGGAGGACATCGGCGGCCCGAACCCGGAAGACGACGCGTGTCTGCTGGCGGTGGGCATACTGGGCACGTGCTGATGCTTCTGGACACTCCCTCGCTCTACTTCCGCGCCTTCTACGGCATCCCTGAGACGATCACCGCGCCCGACGGCATGCCGGTGAACGCGGTGCGTGGGCTGATCGACATGATGGCCACGCTGGTGCGCGGCCACTCCCCCACCGGGCTGGCGGCCACCATGGACGCCGACTGGCGGCCCGCCTTCCGGGTGGCGGCGCTGCCCTCGTACAAGGCCCACAGGGTCGCCCACGGCGACGTCGAGGAGGTGCCGGAGGCGCTGGTGCCGCAGATCGCGGTGATCGAGCAGGTGCTGGACGCGCTCGGCATCCCCCGGCCGCAGTCGCCGGGTTACGAGGCCGACGACGTCATCGGCACGCTCACGTACCGGGCGCCCGGCGCGGTGGACATCGTGACCGGCGACCGCGACCTGTTCCAGCTCGTCGACGACGCCCGCCCGGTGCGGGTCCTCTACACCGCGCGCGGGGTGCGCAACCTGCAGCTGGTGGACGAGGCGTGGGTGAGCGCCAAGTACGGCATCCCGGGCCGCGGCTACGCCGACTTCGCGACGCTCCGCGGCGACCCGAGCGACGGCCTGCCGGGTGTCCCGGGTGTGGGCGAGAAGACGGCGGCGGCGCTGGTCACCCGGTTCGGCTCGCTGGCGGCGATGCTGGAGGCGCTCGACGGGGGCGGCGCCGAGGGGTTCCCCGCGGGCGCGCGCAACAAGCTGGCCGCCGCGCGCGACTACCTGGAGGCCGCGCCGGTCGTGGTCAAGGTCGCGCACGACGCGCCGCTGCCCGACGCCGACCTGACGCTGCCGGTCAAGCCGCGCGACCCGGAGGCGCTGGTGGCGCTGGCCGACCGTTATGGGCTCGACGGGCCGCTCAACAGGTTGCTGGACGTGCTGAACCGCTAGGGCGCACGAGAATCCGACATATGGGTTTAATGCCGCGAGTCGCCCGGCCCGATAGGTTGACCCCGTGTCGAAGACGACCAGCATCCGGGTCCCGGCCGGGGTCCCCGCCCGCCTCGAAGACGGGTTCGGCCGGATCCGGCGCGAGCTGAAGCTGCCGGACGCCTTCCCGGCCAGAGTGGCCGAGGAGGCCGCCTGGGTGGCCCGGGTGCCCAGACCGGGCGGCGAGGACCTGACCGGTCTGCCGTTCATCACCGTCGACCCGCCCGGCTCGATGGACCTGGACCAGGCGTTCCACCTGGAGCGGCTGCGCGGCGGCTACCGGGTCTGGTACGCGATCGCCGACGTGGGCGCGTTCGTCCGCCCCGGCGGCGTGATCGACGCCGAGGCCCGGGCCAGGGGCGCGACCGTCTACCTGCCCGGCGGCAATGTGCCGCTGCACCCGCCGGTGCTGTCGGAGGGCGCGGCCAGCCTGCTGCCGGGCGCGGAGCGGCCCGCCGTGGTCTGGCGGATCGACCTCGACGGCGACGGCCGCACGGTCGGCGTGGACGTGCTGCGGGCGCTGGTGCGCAGCCGCGAGCGGCTCGACTACGAGTACGTGCAGGCGGCGGTCGAGACCGGCACCGCCGACGGCACGATCGGCCTGCTGGCCGAGATCGGCGGGCTGCGGCTGGCGCTGGAGCGCGACCGCGGCGGGGTGACGCTGCCGACGCCGGAGCAGCAGCTGGTGCCGTCCGACGGCGGCTACCGGCTGGAGTACCGGCTGCCGCTGCCCGCCGAGGCGTGGAACGCCCAGCTGTCGCTGCTGGCGGGGACGGCGGCGGCGCAGCTGATGCTGGAGGCGGAGATCGGCGTCCTCCGGGTGCTGCCCGCGCCCCGCCCGGCCGACCTGGACCGGGTGCGCCGGGTGGCGCTGGCCCTGGAGGTGCCGTGGCCCGAGGGCGCCGCCTACGGGGCGGTGGTGCACGGCCTGGACGCCAAGCTGCCCCGGCACGCGGCGTTCCTGCACGAGGCGCGGGTGCTGCTGCGCGGCGCCGGGTACGCGGCCTTCGACGGGACGCCGCCGAAACTGGCCGAGCACGCCGCGGTCGCGGCCCCGTACGCGCATGTGACGGCGCCGCTGCGGCGGCTGGTGGACCGCTACGCGAGCGAGGTGTGCCTGGCGATCGCCGCGGGCGAGCCGGTGCCGTCGGACGTGCGCCGGGCGCTGGCCGAGCTGCCGGAGCTGATGGCGGTCTCCGGCCGGCGGGCGGGCGCGGCCGAGCGGGCCTGCGTCGACCTGGTCGAGGCCTACCTGCTGCGCGACCTGATCGGGCAGGAGTTCACCGCGATGGTGGTGGACGTGCACGAGCGCGGCGGCGGGCTGGTGCAGCTGGCCGACCCGGCCGTGATCGCGCGCTGCGACGGCGACCTGCCGCTGGGCGAGCACGTGACCGTACGGCTCATCAGGGCCGAGCCGGCCACCCGCGAGGTCCGCTTCGCCCTCCCCTGAGCAGGTCCCCGGGCACGGTCCTGAGCACGGTCCTGAGCACGGTCCTGAGCACGGTCGCGGGGACGCTCCGCTGCGCGCGGGCGGTCACACCAGCGACGAGTACGCCACCACGCCGCGCCGCATCCCGTCGACGGCCTTCGTCGCGGTCTGCCTGATCGCGCTGCCGGGCGGGGCCGCGCTGCTGATCTGGCCGAGCAGGTCCATCAGCTGCTTGATCCAGCGGACGAAGTCGCCGGCCGCCAGCTCGCTGCCGTTGACGCCGTCCATCAGCACCGCGTCCAGGCTGTGGCCCTTCGTCCACCGGAACGCCGCCCAGGCGAAGGCCAGGTCGGGCTCGCGGATGGTGGACAGGCCGTGGTCGGCCTCGATGCCCTCCAGCTCGCCCCACAGCCGGATCATGGCCGTCAGCGCGTCCTGCGCCCGCCCGGCGGGGATCTTCGGCCTGCGGGCGTCGTCGGACTGGCGCGACTCGAACACCAGCGCCGACACGCACGCCGCCAGCTCGGCCGGGTCGAGCTCCTCCCACAGGCCGCTGCGCAGGCACTCGGCGGTCAGCAGGTCGAGCTCGGTGTAGAGGCGGCCCAGGCGGCGGCCCTCGTCGGTGACGTGCTCGCCGTGGAGGTAGCCCAGCTGCTCCAGCACCGAGCAGATGCGGTCGAAGGTGCGCGAGATGACGTGGGAGCGGCCCTCCACCCTGCGGCGCAGCCCTTGGGTCTCGCGCAGCAGCTTGTGGTAGCGCTCGGCCCAGCGGGCGTGGTCCTCGCGCTCGTCGCAGCCGTGGCAGGGATGCTGCCTGATCTGCCGGCGCAGGTCGTTGATCTCCTCGTCCTCCACCGCGTGGTCGCGCGCCCTGGGCGGCTTGCCCAGGTCGCGGTCGCCGATCTTGGCCAGCAGGGTGGAGACCAGGTCGGCGCGTTCCTTCGGCGAGCGGCCGTTGAAGTTCTTCGGGATGCGGATCTTCTCCAGCGGCTCGACCGGCACCGGGAAGTCGGCCGGGTCGAGCTTCTTGACCTGCTTGCCGATGGTCAGCACCAGCGGCGTCGGCCCCGTCGCCGCCGACCTGTTGCGCGGGTTGCGGCCGGGGTCGAGCACGATCGCCAGCCCGGCCCGCCGGCCGCCGGGCACCCGGATGACGTCGCCGGGCTCCAGCGCCTCCAGCGAGCGCACCGCCGCCGCGCGCCGGGCCGCGCCGCGCTGGCGGGACATCTCCGCCTCCCGGTCGGACAGCCGCCTGCGCAGCGTCGCGTACGCGCCGAAGTCGCCCAGGTGGCAGGTCATCGCCTCCTGGTAGCCCTCCAGCGCCTCCTCCTGCTTGCGCAGCTGCTTGGCCAGCCCGACGACCGCCCGGTCGGCCTGGAACTGCGCGAACGACTCCTCCAGCAGCGCCCTGGCCCGCTCCCGCCCGAACTGGCCGACGAGGTTGACCGCCATGTTGTAGGAGGGCTGGAAGCTGGAACGCAGGGGGTAGGTGCGGGTGCCGGCCAGGCCGGCCACCGACAGCGGGTCCATGGCGGGCTGCCACAGCACCACCGCGTGGCCCTCGACGTCGATGCCGCGCCGGCCGGCCCGCCCGGTGAGCTGGGTGTATTCGCCGGGGGTGAGGTCGGCGTGGGTCTCGCCGTTCCACTTGTCGAGCTTCTCGATGACCACGCTGCGGGCCGGCATGTTGATGCCCAGGGCCAGCGTCTCGGTCGCGAACACCGCTTTGACCAGGCCGCGGGTGAACAGCTCCTCCACGACCTCCTTGAAGGCCGGCAGCATGCCCGCGTGGTGGGCCGCCAGCCCGCGCTCCAGGCAGTCGCGCCACTCCAGGTAGCCCAGCACGGCCAGGTCCTCGTCGGGCAGGTGGGCGGTGCGCTCGTCGACCAGCTGGCGGATCTCGTGGCGCTCCCGCTCGGTCGTCAGCCGGATCCCGGCGTACAGGCACTGCTGGACGGCCGCCTGGCAGCCCGCGCGGGAGAAGATGAACGTGATCGCGGGCAGCAGCCCCTCGGCGTCGAGCTTCTCGATCACCTGCGCCCGGTCGGGCGGCCTGGACCGCGACGGCCGGTTGTAGCCGCGCCCGCGGCGGCCGGCCATCAGCCGCTCGGCGTCGCGCGTGACCCGCATCAGCGTCGGGTTGATGCGGGGCACGTCGTCATCGGGCAGGAACAGGTCGTAGATGCGGTTGCCGACCATCATGTGCTGCCACAGCGGCACGGGGCGGTGCTCGTCGACGATGACCGTGGTGTCGCCGCGCACCTCGCCGAGCCACTCGCCGAACTCCTCGGCGTTGCTGACCGTGGCCGACAGCGCGACCAGCCGGACCGACTCCGGCAGGTGGATGATGACCTCTTCCCAGACCGCGCCGCGGAACCGGTCGGCGAGGTAGTGGACCTCGTCCATGACGGCGAAGCCGAGCCCGGCCAGCGTGGCCGAGCCGGCGTAGAGCATGTTGCGCAGCACCTCGGTCGTCATGACGACGATGGGCGCCTCGCCGTTGACGCTGTTGTCTCCGGTCAGCAGGCCGACCTTGGCGGTGCCGTACCGCTTGACCAGGTCGTTGTACTTCTGGTTGGACAGCGCTTTGATCGGGGTCGTGTAGAAGCACTTGCGGCCCTGCTCCAGGGCGAGGTGGACGGCGAACTCGCCGACGACCGTCTTGCCCGATCCGGTCGGGGCCGCCACCAGCACGCCGTCGCCCGCCTCCAGCGCCCGGCAGGCGTCGATCTGGAAGTCGTCGAGCTCGAACTCGTACAGGCCCCGGAACGACCGGAGAGCGGCCTCGTCACCGGAGTACTTCTGACGGAAGGCCGCGTAGCGTTCCGCTGGCGTTGTCATACCGGCAAGCCTATCGAAACCGCCATTCCGGTCGGTCCCAAGGTGATCGTCTCCGGGCCGGCCGCCTTTACTAAGTCAGGTCAGTACGGTCAGCGTTCCCGGCCGGATCTCGCAGGTCACCGGGCCCGGCCCGATCCGCTCGCCGTCGGCGTAGGCCACCACGCCGGGCGCCTCCAGCCGCACGCTCCTGGCGCGCCGCACGGTGACGGCCCGGTGGGTCACGTGGGTGCCCCGGTAGACGCTGGGGAACACGCGCAGGAACTCGGCCTTGCCCAGCGCCTCCACCATCATCACGTCCAGCAGCCCGTCGTCGGGCAGCGCGTCGGGGCACACCCGCATCCCGGCGCCGTAGGAGGAGGTGTTGCCCACGGCCACGAGCATGGCCTCCCGCTCGTACGGCTCGCCGTCGTCGAGCGTGACCCGGAACGGGATGGGCTCGAAGGAGCGCAGCTCCTGCGCGGTGGCCAGCAGGTAGCGGGCCATGCCGGGCGGCCAGGTGAGCCGGTTGGCGCGCTCGTTCACCCGCGAGTCGAACCCGCAGCACACCACCCCGGCGAACAGCTCCTCGCCGTCGCCGGTGCCGATGCGGGCGGCGTCGACCGCCCGGGGCCGCATCCGCAGGACGGTCCCGGCCGCGGCGATCGGGTCCTTGTGCGCGAGGCCGAGCGCGGCCGCGATGTCGTTGCCGGTGCCGGCGGGGATGATGCCGAGGGGCACGTCGGTGCCGGCCACGGCCTGCACGGCCAGGTGCACCAGGCCGTCGCCGCCGAAGGCGACGAGCGCGTCGGGCCGCTCGGCGACCGCGAGGCAGGCCCGGTCGAGCGCGTCGGCGGCGTCGCCGCCGACGATCACGGACAGCTCGGCGCCGCCCGCGCGCAGTCTGCGGGCGACGGGTTCGAGCAGGCGCAGCGTCCGGCCGCCGCGGGCGGCAGGGTTGACGAGCAGGGCGAGATGGGGGGCCACGCCCCGGAACTTACCCCCTACCGCGCGGAACCGGAATCCTCTTCCAGCTTGCCGTCCGGATCGGAGCCGAGGTCGAGCGGCGAGATCTCGTCGTCGGACAGGTGGTCGAACTCGCCGGCGGGACGCCGCTTCTCCCGCAGGTACATGAACAGCTCGGCGCCCAGGAACAGCACGATCATCGGCGTGGCCAGCGCCATCATGGTGATCGGGTCACCGCCAGGGGTGACGATCGCGCCGAAGACGAACATCAGGAAGATGACCAGCCGCCGGTGCTTGGCCACCGTCGCGTGCTGCAGCACCCCGATGACGTTGAGGAACACCAGCAACAGCGGCAGCTCGAACGACACCCCGAAGATCAACAGCATGATCAGGACGTAGTCGAGGTACTGGTCGATCGCGATGGTGGCGACCGTGCCGTCGAGGCTGAAGCCGAGCAGGAACCCCAGGGCGACGTCCATGATGAGGTAGGACAGCGCCGCGCCCGCCACGAACAGCGGGATGGCCAGCGCCATGAACCCCATCGTGAAGCGCTTCTCGGTGCGGTAGAGCGCGGGGGTGACGAACGCCCAGATCTGGTAGAGCCAGACCGGCGACGCCAGCACCAGGCCCACCATCAGCGAGATCTTCAGCGTGATGAAGAACGACGAGAAGATGCCGTTGTAGGTGAGGCTGCACTCGCCGGTGAGCTGGTGTGACTGGGTCGTGGAGCAGTAGGGGTCCTTGAGCACCTCCCACACCGGCCCCGACACGATCCAGCCGGCGATCACGCCCACCGTCACGGCGGCGATCGCGATCAGCAGCCGGTTGCGCAGCTCGCGGAGGTGGTCCATGAGCGGCATCCGGCCTTCGGCGTCACGCGGTGCCTTGGGCTCCGACCGTTTCAGCAGCGCCATCGATGAGTCCTCGGGACGAGGTGGACGAGGTCAGGAACGCTTCTCGGTCTGGGCCGCGGCACGCAGCCGCGCGGCCTGCTCCTCCAGCTGGCGCGCCTGCTCCTCGGCCGACAGCTCCACCACGGGCGTGGCCTGGAGCTGCGGCGGGGGCGCCGGCTGGGACTGGGGCTGTGGCTGGGGCTGGGCCTGCACCACGGTGGGCTTCTCGTCATCGGTCAGCCCGCTGGTCTCCGCCTTGAAGATGCGCAGGGACCGGCCGACGCCACGGGCGAGATCCGGCAGCTTCTTGGCTCCGAAGAGCAGGACCAAGGCCACCAGGATCAGAATGATCTCCGGAGCTCCCAGGCTCATGTGACCCCCTTCATGATGAGAGCGAGGTGCGGTTTCCCCCCGATCGTACGCTGCCGGAGCCTCTGCCTCATCCCCTGGCGTCCTCTTTGCGATCGAATTGATGGTGAACATGGACAATTGCCCTGTTCAGCTTGGACGCGGCGGCGCCGACCCGGACGGCCGCGACCGCCAGGACGGCCAGTCCGGCCACACCGAGCCCGATCGACACCAGGATCCACGTCATGGCCGGTGAGCGTACAGCCCCAGCGCCCGCTCGGCCTCCTCGCGCACCCGCTCGGCCGTCCCGGGCGGCGAGACGACCCGGCCGGTGTCGCCGAGCCGCAGCGCCAGCTTGAGAATCCAGTCGTCGTCGCGGGCCCGCAGCGCGATCCGCAGCCGCCCTTCGCCCAGCTCGGCGACCTGCTCGCACGGGTAGTACTCGGCGACCCACCGCCCGGCGGCGGTCACCTCCAGCTCCACCAGCTCGTCGGTGGGCGACGGCCGGAACACCCCCTGGGCGACGTCGATCGGCTCGGCCTCGGCCGGCGGGTCGGCGGGCTCGTCGAGCACCTCGACGCCGAGCATCCGGTCGAGCCTGAACAGCCGCATCGCCTCGGCGCGGTAGCACCAGCACTCCAGGTAGGTGCGGCCGTCGGCGACGACGAGCCGCATCGGGTCGACCTCGCGCGGGGTGACCTCGTCGCGGCCCGGCACGTAGTAGCGCAGCGACAGCCGCCGTTTCCTGGTCAGCCCCTCGCGCACCCGGGGCAGCGCGTCGGGGGCGGCGTCGACGTCGACGGCGACCTGGCTGCTGACGGCGGCGGCGCCCTCGCCGGCGGCCCGCTCCAGCTTGGCGACGACCCGGGGCAGCGCGTCTCCCGGCAGCTCGGCCAGCTCAGGGGTGGCGGCGAGCATGCGCAGCGCCACCAGCAGCGCGCTGGCCTCGTCGATGCCGAGCCGCAGCGGCCTGGCGATGGTGTCGGCGTTGTCGATGAGGATCTCGCCGCCGTCCCAGGACACGTCGATGAGGTCGCCGGGGGTGTGGCCGGGCAGCCCGCACATCCACACCAGCTGCAGGTCGTCGATGAGCTGCTTCTCGGTCAGCCCGAACACCTCGGCCACCTCGCCGACCTGCGCGCCCGGATGGGACATCAGGTAGGGCACGAGGGCGAGCAGCCTCGGCAGCCGGTCGGCGGATCCGCTCACGCGAGCGCCCCCTTCAGTCGGCGGATGACGGCCTCGCGGGCGTCGGGCGGCCCGGCCACCTCGACGTCGGAGCCGAGGCTGGCCATCCATCCGGCCAGCCGTTCGGGGTCGGTGAAGGGCAGCTCGGCCTCGTCCCAGCCGTCGCCGCCCGGGGTGACGGCCCTGGCCAGCTGGCGCAGCCCCTCGCAGGCGCCGCGGCGGACGCGCACCACCGCGATCCGCTCCTGGGCGGGCTCGTCGGGGAAGGCCACCATGGCCCGCAGGTCGACGCCCTGCGGCACCTGGACGGCGCCGGCCTTGCCGGTGGTGGTCACCGGGCCGGTGATGCGGCTGAGCCGGAACGCGCGCGGCGCCTCGCGGCCCCGGTCGTAGCCGGCGAGGTACCACCGGCCGCGGCGGCTCACCACGCCCCACGGCTCGACGGTGCGGGTGTGCACGTTCTCGCTGCCGGCGCCGCGGTAGTCGAACCTGACCACCTTGCGGTCGCGCACCGCCTGCCACAGCGCGGGGAAGGCCGGGTCGCGGGTGTCGACGCGCAGCTCCAGCACCCCTCCCCCGATGCCGCCGCCGGGCCCGCCGCCGAGCGCGTCGTCGGTGTGGACGCCGCCCGCGCGCAGCTTCAGCAGCGCCCCCGAGGCCGCCTCGGCCAGGCTGGCCCGCTGCCACACCTGGGCGGCCAGGCCCAGCACGGCGGCCTCGTCGGGTTCGAGCGTGATCTCGGGCAGTTCGTACGACTGCCGCTCGATGCGGTAGCCGGGCTCGTCCTCCCAGGGATCGCGCACCACGTCGATGGGGATGCCGATCTCGCGCAGCTCGTTCTTGTCCCGCTCGAACATCCGCTGGAACGCCTCGTCGCTGTCGCGGTCGTAGCCGGGCACGGCGTGCCTGATCTGCTCGGCCGACAGCGGGCGCCGGGTGGCGAGCAGACAGATCACCAGATTCAGCAACCGCTCTGTCTTACGGCGCGACATCTGCTCACTCCTCCTTCAACGACGCTACCCTGCCCCCGTGATCAGATGGCGCAAGGGCGAGGTCGTACGGATCCGGCGCGAGTGGCCGGGAGCGATGGAACTGGATGTCGCCGTCCCCGGGGAGGACGGCCCGCCCGGCTCAGGGCCTGGCGCGCCGTGCCGGGCGCTGGCCTACCCGTCACTGGTGGGCCGCCCCGAACCCGGCGACGAGGTGCTGCTCAACACGACGGCACTCGCGATGGGTCTCGGTACGGGAGGTTACGCCATGGTGGTGGCCGTGCCGAACCGTTTGCCGGAAGATCCGCAGGGGCCCGGGCACCTGGTGAAGGCCCGCTACACGCCGTTGCAGGCCACGGTGCTGGGCGCGGACGAGCAGGACTCCCCGCACCACGAGGCGCTGCGCGAGGCGGACTCGGTCGACGGGATGCCGGTGGTGGTGGCCGACCTGCACTCGGCGCTGGCGCCGATCCTGTGCGGGCTGTACGCGGACGCGGGGCCGTCGGTACGGGTCGCGTACGTGATGCTCGACGGCGGGGCGCTGCCCGCGTGGTTCTCGATGTCGGCGGCGGCGCTGCGGGAGCGGGGCTGGCTGGCCGGGACGGTCACGGTGGGCCAGGCGTTCGGCGGCGACGTGGAGGCGGTCACCACCCACACGGGCCTGCTGGCGGCCCGCCACGTGCTGGGGGCGGACGTGGCGATCGTCGCGCAGGGGCCGGGCAACCTGGGCTCGGGCACCCGCTGGGGGTTCTCCGGGGTGTCGGCCGGCGAGGCGGTCAACGCCGCGTCGGTGCTGCTCGGGCGGCCGGTCGCGGCGCTGCGGGTGAGCGACGGCGACCGGCGCGAGCGCCACTACGGGATCTCCCACCACTCGCTGACCGCCTACGGCCGGGTGGCGCTGGCCCGCGCCAGGGTGCCGGTGCCGATCCTGCCGGGCGCGTTCGGCGAGCGGGTGCGCGACCAGGCCGAGCTGCTGGCCGTCCGCCACGAGCTGGTGCCGGTCGAGGTGGACGGCCTGCACGAGGCGCTGCGCGGCTCGCCGGTGCGGCTGTCGACGATGGGCCGGGGGCTGGAGGAGGATCTGCCCTACTTCCTGGCCTCGGCCGCGGCGGGCAGGCTGGCGGCCTCGCTGCTGGTGTAGGAGTCCTTGAACGTGAACGCCTCGGGGCCGGGGCCCTCGGTCCTGAGGCGTTCCAGCCGTGCCATCGCCTCGGCGAGCGTCGGGATGACGCCCTCGGGGACCCACCACATGACCATGTACGGCTCCGCCACCCGGTGGAACCACTCCCGGCGGAGGCGCAGCACCTCCAGGTGGCCGCTGCGGTAGACGTAGTTCCACAGCGAGTCGAGGTCCTCCCACACCGAGAAATTGACCAGCAGGTGGTCGCCGTAGTCGTGCACCACGGTCGCGGTGGGGTCCGCCTCGCTCTCCTTCAGCCGCCACACGAACCCGGGGGCCTCGTCGGCGAGCGCGTTGATCGGTTCGAGCAGGGCGACGAAGTCGGCGAGTTCGGCCGAGTCGACGGGGCCGCGCAGGTGCGCGATGTTGAGCTCCGCAAGATGCATGACGCTCAGCGAACCACTCTCCGCGCTTCTATGTCAATCTCCATTTGTTTTAGAAAGGGCGACGCAGCACTCCCCGGGCCGCGGATCCAGCCTGGCCCTCCCCGGGTCGTCGCCCAGCCCGTCGAGCAGGCCCTGGCACAGCGCCAGGTTCATGGAGCAGACGAGCAGCGGCTGCTCGTGCGACAGGACGTGGAACGGGCAGTTGCGCATGCGCAGGCCGCCGGCGTCGGCGTACGGCTCGTAGCCGCGCTCGCGCAGCACCTCCTCGACGGGCCGGCCGCCGCGGCTCCTGCCCAGCCGCTCACCGGCCAGGCGGGCCGCCCGCTCCGCCCGCTCCTCGGCGCCGAGCTCGTCGACCACTCCGGCGAGCACGGAGGCGAGGGTGACGTAGTCACGCGGCGGCAGGCTCACCGACCGCTCCCCCGCCGCCCTGCGGTAGACCTTCGCGGGCCGCCCGCTGCCCGGCCCTCCGCGCTCCGGCCGGCGAAAGCCGCTCTCCAGCAGCCCCGCCTCGACGAGCTTGTCGAGGTGGTGACCGGCGAGCGTGCGGGAGACGCCGGCGGCCTCCGCCGCCTCCTGCCTGCCCACCTCGCCGCCGCGGCCGGCCACCGCCTCGTACAGACTGCGCCGTACGGGATCGTGCAGCAGGGTCAGGGCATCGAGGTCGTCGTCGCTCACAGCCCGGAGTCTAGGGCCGGTGCGCGGCTTCTCGCGGACCCGCTCCAGCGTGCGGGCCCGGCCGGACTTCAGGCCCCCTACTGCTCGCGCGGCCTCGGCGTCGTGGCGCAGCGCGGGTGAGGAGGATCAAGGCTCTGATCATGTACGCGTGAGAACCGGGTTCGCAGGCCGTGCCCCGGGTCGCCGTCAGTAAGCGGCGAGCACGTCCACCACGTACACGAGCGTCTCCTCCGGCCCGATCCCGAGTCCCGGCTGGCCGGTGGCGCCGTAGCCGTCGTCGGGCGGCACCACCATGGCCACCCGGCTCCCGGCGGGGACCCCGGTCAGCGCCCGGTTCCAGCCCCTGATCACGCTCCCGTCGCCGACCGTGAACGCCTCGGGACGGCCGCGTTCCCAGGTGGACGTCACGATCCGGCGGTCGCTCCAGGCCGCGGCCACGTACTGGACGACGAGCAGCCGCCCGGCCTCGACCGCGGGCCCGGTGCCGCGGCCCAGCACGGCGGCGGCGAACCCGCCCGGCGGCGCCACGTCCGGGATCGTCACCCCCGGCGCCGCCCCACCGCCTACGCTAACCCCGGCCACCGCCCCCGCGTCGGCCTCCACGGCGGCGTCCCCGGCATGCGCGCCCAGAATGTCGACCACATAGAACAGATCCACCCGCCCGCCGTCCCCCGGACGGTCCTCCACCGCCGCAGGGTCCACGCCGCCCTGACGGACGGCCGTGGCGGGGCCCTCCATGACGCGGGCGGCGGCGGCGTGAGCCGCCGACGGCGAACCGGCCCACTGACCCGCAGCCATCGGGCCGTTCCCGGGCGCGTGCTCCCCAGCCCGATGAGCCGCCTGTGCCGCCTCAGATGGGAAGGTGACGTCCTGCGCCGCCTCAGACAGGAAGGTGACGTCCTGCGCCGCCTCAGACGGGAAGGTGACGTCCTGTGGCCCGCAGGGCCTGACGTCTCGTAGCCTGCAAGGCCTGACGTCCTGTGGCCCGCGAGGCCTGACGTCCTGCGGGCCGCAGGGCCCTGCCGTGAAGGCGGGTCCGCCGGTCTCCGGGCGACCTTTCGTCCCGGTGATGGTGGGCCCAGGGGTGCCGTCCCGCAACGGGATGGCGGCGGTCACCCGGCTGCCTGCCCTGCGGCCGCGGAGGGCGGCGTCGAGGCCCGCCGGGAGCGCGCCCAGCGGGAGCGCGGCGGGCGTGCCGCGGTTGAAGGTGGATTCGACGAGCCGGTTCTCCCGGCCGTCCCACAGGTGGGCGGTGTACTGGACGACGGCCACACCGCCCGGCTCCAGCGGCGCCCCGTGACCGGTGGCCGGTTCTCCCACGCGCGGTTCGGCGGGCGGCGGGCCGGCCGGGAAGGTGATCGTGGGCCGGGCTCCGAAAGACCCCGCGACCCGGGGCTCGGTCACTTCCGGTCCCGCCCCCGTACACGCGGCGAGCGCCACGAGCACGAACGCGAGCGCGACAGCCCGGCCCCGCCGTCGCCGGTGACCCCGTGGAGGGCCCTCCTGCCGCCGTCGGGACTCCCGGGTCCCGGGCAGATCCCCGACCCTGGAGGATCCTCGCTCCCGCGGGCCCGACCACCCGGAGGTCACCGCCGTGACCTCCTCGCGCACCGGAGACTCACCCGCGAGGCGCGCCCACGCTGGAGGCGGGATGGGCGGTGGACGAACCTCGTCATCGGGGCGCTGCGGTCGCCGGTGCAGGGACCGAGTGAGGGGTGGGCAACGGGATGACCTTCCTGCGCGGGCGTGCGCGCCTCCCGAAAGACACGCATGAGGGCTCGCACCGGGCACGAGCCCCGCGATGCTACCGCCCCGCCGGGTCACCCGTCAGCGAACGCGACGAAACGGGCAAGGCATTCCCGCAACCACACGACGGACGCGCCCCCGTACCGAAGGAGACACGCCCGTCGTCAGGACGGTCAGTAGGCCGACAGGACGTCCACCACGAACACCAGCGTGCTGTTGGCCGGGATGCCCTGCTGCTCCTGGGCGCCGTAGCCGAGGTCCGGCGGGATGCTCATCACCACGCGGCTGCCCACCGGCACGCCCTCCAGGCCCTTCTGCCAGCCCTGGATGACCTGCGCCAGCGGGAACGAGGCGGGCTCGCCCCGGCCCCAGCTGGAGTCGAACTCCTTGTCGGTGCCCCAGATCTTGCCGGTGTAGTGGACGCTCAGCGTGGCCCCGGCCTTGACCGGCTCGCCCTCGCCCTTGATGAGGGTCTTGACGACGAGCTCCTTGGACGGCTTGTCCTTGGTCTTCGTGGTCAGCGTCGGCGCCTTGTCGCCGCCGGGGCTCTCCACCTTGACGCCCTTGAGGGTCTCGCCGGTCTCCTTGCCGGTGGCGGCCGCGAGCGGCTTCGGCGGCGTGCCGACCACGTCCATCACGAACACCTTCGTCGCCTCCGTGGACGGCGACTGCCCCGCCGCCGGGGTGACGAGGTCGTTGGCCATGACCGCCAGCAGCCGCCCGCCGTGCTTCATCTTCGTGAAACCGTCACGCAGCAGCTGCGGGAGCTGCTCGTTCACCGGCAGGGTCTCCGGCGTCTTGGTGTCGTACGTGGAACCCTGCGCGGCGTTGTCCTTACCGTCCCAGTTCCAGACGGAAAGGTTGACGATGAGCTGGTCGCCCGCCTTGACCGCGGGGCCGTCGCCGGTCTCCAGGACCTTGTACGACGACGTGGTGGCGGGGTCGCCGGAGGGGAAGGTCACCGTGGGCTTGGCGCCCACCTCGCCGGTGACCTTCACCCCCGCGGACCCGTCTCCGGACGCGGTCGAGGCCGTATCGGAGCCGCACGCGGCGGCGAAGAAGAGCATAGGCACGGCGGCCAGAGCGGCCAGAGCGCGGCGCATGGATTTCCCTCGGGGAACGACGGTCAGATTCGCGTCACCCTACCCGAAGCCTGGTAGGCCCGAGGTAAACCGGCGCCGCTCACATGCCGGCGATCAGCTTGTCAACTCTCTCGTCCACGCTGCGGAACGGGTCCTTGCACAGCACGGTCCGCTGCGCCTGGTCGTTCAGCTTGAGGTGAACCCAGTCGACGGTGAAGTCGCGCCGCTTCTCCTGCGCCTTGCGGATGAACTCGCCGCGCAGCCGCGCCCTGGTCGTCTGCGGCGGCACCGACTTGGCCTCGAAGATCTTCAGATCGGACGCCACCCGCTCCACCGAGCCGCGCTTCTGCAGCAGGTAGTAGAGGCCGCGCTTGCGGTGCACGTCGTGGTAGGCCAGGTCGAGCTGCGCCACCCGGGGCGACGACAGCGGCAGGTCGTACTTCTTGCGGTAGCGCTCGATCAGCTGGTATTTCGTCACCCAGTCGATCTCCCGCGACACCAGGTCGAGGTCGCCGGTCTCGACGGCGCGCAGCGTGCGCTCCCACAGCTCCAGCACCCGGTGCGCGATGGCGTCGCCGCCGCGCCGGTCGACGAAGTCCTGCGCCTTCGACAGGTATTCCTGCTGGATCTCCAGGCTGGACGCCTCGCGCCCGTTGGCCAGCCGCACCCGCCGCCGGCCGGTCATGTCGTGCGACACCTCCCGGATGGCCCTGATCGGGTTCTCCAGTGTCAGGTCGCGCATCACCGTGCCGGCCTCGATCATGCGCAGCACCAGGTCGGTCGCGCCGACCTTGAGCAGCATCGTGGTCTCGCTCATGTTCGAGTCGCCGACGATGACGTGCAGGCGGCGGAACCGCTCGGCGTCGGCGTGCGGCTCGTCGCGGGTGTTGATGATCGGCCGCGACCGGGTGGTGGCCGACGAGACGCCCTCCCAGATGTGCTCGGCCCGCTGCGAGACGCAGTAGACGGCGCCGCGCGGCGTCTGCAGCACCTTGCCGGCGCCGCAGATGATCTGCCGGGTCACCAGGAACGGGATGAGGACGTCGGCCAGCCGCCCGAACTCGCCGTGTCTGCCCACGAGGTAGTTCTCGTGGCAGCCGTAGGAGTTGCCCGCCGAGTCGGTGTTGTTCTTGAACAGATAGATGTCCCCGGCGATGCCTTCTTCGCGCAGCCGCTTCTCGGCGTCGACCAGAAGGCCCTCCAGGATCCGCTCACCCGCCTTGTCGTGGGTGACCAGCTCGATGACGTTGTCACACTCGGGGGTTGCGTATTCAGGATGGCTGCCTACGTCGAGGTAGAGGCGTGCGCCGTTGCGGAGGAAGACGTTGCTCGATCGGCCCCAGGACACGACCCGCCGGAACAGGTAGCGCGCGACCTCGTCGGGGGACAGCCTGCGCTGCCCCCTGAACGTGCAGGTCACGCCGTACTCGTTCTCCAGCCCGAAGATGCGACGATCCATCACCTCACACTATGCCCACGGATGGGGAAGCGGGAGAGATCTCCGCCTGGTGTTTTCCGGCGTCAGGGCGTGAAGATCTCCTGGACCTTCACGATCTGGCCCTTGTGGACGGTGATGAGGGCCGGTCGCTCGCCTCGCTGGGCCCGCTTGATGAGGTCGGCGCGCGAGCAGCGCTTGCTCCCCAGACCGGTCCGGCGGTCGACGGTCAGGCCGGTCATCTTCTGGCCGCAGCCCAGCGCGGACAGGAAGACCACCTTCCGGGAGATGGGCGAGGCGTAGACGCGCACGTCGCCTTCCGGCGGGCCCACGAACCGGCCCTCGGTGACCTTGCCCTTCTTCCACCTGATGGGTTCGTACTCGGCCACGCCGCCGCTCACGTGGGTGATCCAGCCGCGCAGGATGCCGTTGTGGCGCGGCCGCGGCGACCTGGTGAAGTCGTGCTTCGGGTCGGCCTGGAAGGAAGTGCCGAAGATCTTGGGCGCTCTGTAGCGCGGGGCGGCGGCCTCGGCCGCCGCGGAGGACGTCAGGAGGATGGCCGCGGCGGCGCCGCCGGCGAGCAGGCTGCGGATCGTCGTGTTCACGGACCATAGGATGGCCGATCGCGCGCCGCGGTTCGACACCCCCGGCGTGATCCACCTCACACCGGGGGTTGTCGTACGAAATCGGCCGCTACAGCGGGGACGAGCCGTCGTCGACCGGGCCGTCGGGGCCCGTCGGCGGCGGCTTCTCGTCGGACTCCGCCGCCGGAGGCTCTTCGGCAGGGGGCGGGGCCGACGCCAGCAGCCGGTCGAGCTGGGCGCCCGCCAGCCGCTTGAACTTGCGGTGCTCGCGGTTGCGGTCGAGCACCGCGACCTCCAGCTGCTCCACCGGCGGCCGCTCGCCGCCAGGCTCGGTCAGCGCCTTCAGCGCCACCTCCAGCGCGTCGGACAGCGACATCGACTCGCGGTAGTGCTCCTTGAGCCGGCCGAGCACCGCGTCGGCCTGGCCGCCCATCGCGGCGAAGCCGTGCTCGTCGAAGACCGAGCCGTCGAACGTCAGCCGGTAGATCGCGTCGCCCTCGGGCCCGTCGCCCACCTCGGCGACCACGACCTCCACCTCCAGCGACTTGATCGACTCGGTGAAGATGCGGCCGAGGTTGGAGGCGTACAGGTTGGCCAGGCCGCGGCCGGTCACGTCGGAGCGGTCGTAGGAGTAGCCGTTGATGTCGGCGTAGCGGATGCCGCCCAGCCGCAGCTCCTCGAACTCGTTGTAGCGGCCGACGGCGGCGAACCCGATGCGGTCGTAGATCTCGCTGATCTTGTGGAGGGCGCGTGACGGGTTGGGCGCCACGAACAGGATGCCGTCGACGTACTGCAGCACGACCACGGAACGGCCCCGCGCGATGCCCTTGCGCGCGTAGTCCGCCTTGTCCCGCATGATCTGCTCAGGGGACGCATATCCGAAAGGCATGGACACGACTGAGGGTCCTTTCTAGCGCAGCGGGGCGATGGGGCCGTCGGGGGAGATCAGGCGCTCGTCGAGCATCTGCCGCACGTAGCCGGACACCTGCTCATCGGTCAGCCGGCGGAAACCGTCGGCGTCGATCAGCGACACGATCGGGAAGATCTTCCGCGTCATGTCGGGCCCGCCGGTCGCCGAGTCGTCGTCGGCGGCGTCGTACAGGGCCTGGATGAGCACCATCGTGATGTCGTCGGCCGACGCCCCCTCGCGGTAGAGCTTCTTGAGCGCGCCGCGCGCGAAGATCGAACCGGAGCCGATCGCGTCGAACCGCTCCCGCTCGTAAGGACCGCCCGCCACGTCGTAACTGAAGATCCGCCCCTCGTCGCGGTCGGGGTCGTAGGCGGCGAACAGCGGCACCACCACCAGCCCCTGCATCGCCATCGCCAGGTTGCCGCGGATCATCGTGGCCAGCCTGTTGGCCTTGCCCTTCACCGACATCGTGCGGCCTTCGAGCTTCTCGTAGTGCTCCAGCTCCACGCGGTAGAGCCGGGCCATCTCGATGCCGGTCGAGGCCGTGCCGGCGATGCCCATGCACGAGTAGTCGTCGGTCCGGAAGACCTTCTCCACGTCGCGCTGGGAAATGATGTTGCCGGACGTGGCGCGCCGGTCACCGGCCATCACCACCCCGCCGGCGAACGTCGCCGCCACGATCGTGGTCGCGTGCGGAACCTGGTCGCCGATCGGCGTAGCCAGCACCTCGTCTCTGCGGGGCAGCAACTCCGGCGCGTACGCGCTCACGAAATCGGTGAACGAGGAACTTCCGGTGTTCTGGAAAAGCTGGCTCACCAAGCCGGTGGGCAGATCCCTCTTCGCCACGCGACTCCCTCCCAACATTCAGTGTTCCTGTGCCGACCCTACTGTTGTTGCGTCGCTGTCTGCACTTCCCACGATCAGCTCAGGGCGAACCGTTCATCAGATCGTTTCTTTACGCCCCGCATCGCCCGTGCGATCGTCGGTATGTCCGCACGTCCTGAACAGGAGGACGCCATGCGCATGCCCCGCCTGCCCGTGCTCATCGCCGTCGCCGGCCTGGCGCTCGCCTCCTGCGGCACCGGCGCCCCCGCCGAGGGCGGCACCGTCACCCTCGCCATCGCCGCCAACTCGATCTCCGGCGGCAAGAACTCGGAATCCGCCGACTGGATCAAGAACTGGGTCATCCCCGAGTTCGAGAAGACCCACCAGAACGTCAAGGTGCTCTTCCAGCCCAGCGGCGTCGACGACGAGCAGTACAAGACCAAGCTCGCCCTGGACCTCAAGTCCGGCGCCGGGGCGGACGTCATCGACGTCGACGGCATCTGGGTCGGCGAGTTCGCCCAGGCCGGCTACATCAAGCCGCTCGCCGAGGTCGGCGGGGCCGCGGTCGACTCCTGGGAGGGCTGGTCTCAGATCCCGCAGGCGGTGCAGGGGCTGGGCATCTTCGACGGCAAGAAGTACGGGCTGCCGCAGGGCACCGACGGCCGCGTCCTGTTCTACAACAAGACCCTGTTCGGCAAGGCCGGCCTGCCCGCCGACTGGCAGCCCGCGAGCTGGCAGGACATCATCGACGCCGGCGAGAAGCTGAAGGCGGCGGGCGTGCCCACGCCCATCCAGATCAACGCCGGCACCGCCATGGGCGAGGCCACCACCATGCAGGGCGTCCTCCCCCTGCTCGCCGGCGCGGGCGCGGAGATCTACAGCCAGGGCAAGTGGACCGGCGCCTCCCAGGCGATGAAGGACGTGCTCGGCTTCTACGAGCGGATCTACGGCGGCAGCGGCCTCGGCGACCCCAAGCTGCAGCAGGAGGCCAAGGGCCGCGACAAGTCCTTCACCCAGTTCGCCGACGGCAAGATCGCCATCCTGCTCGAAGGCGACTACTTCTGGCGTTCCGTCATCGAGCCCAACGCCGGCGTCGCCCTCATGAAGGACCGCGACAAGGTCGTCGGCTACGCGAGGATCCCCGCCAAGGAGCCCGGCGCCGGCATCCGCGGCCAGGACCACGCCAGCATGTCGGGCGGCGCCGTCCGCGTGCTCAACCCCCGCTCCGCCGCCCCGCGGCTCGCCTGGGAACTGCTCGCGTTCATGCACTCCGCGGCCGCCACCGAGTCGCAGCTCGCCGGCCAGGTGCGCATCAGCTCCCGCACCGACGTCAACGACGAGGTGCTCGCCGGGGACCCGATGCTCGGGTACATCGCCGACGAGGTGCTGCCCATCACCGCCTACCGGCCCGGCCTCGCCGTCTACCCGCAGGTGTCGGTCGCGCTGCAGGAGGCCACCGCCGACATCGTCTCCGGCCGGAGCGCCGACGAGGCCGCCGCCGCCTACCAGGCGAAACTGGAAGAACTCGCCGGGGGCGCCGCCAACGTCAGCGGCTGACCCGCCGATACTGGACCCATGAGGACCTGGGTCCTGCACGTCGACCTCGACCAGTTCATCGCCGCCGTCGAGCTGCTGCGCCACCCCGAGCTGCGCGGCCGGCCCGTGGTCGTGGGCGGCGACGGCGACCCCACCCGGCCCCGGACGGTCGCCGCGACCGCCACCTACGAGGCCCGCGCCCGCGGAGTCCACTCCGGCACGCCCCTGCGCACCGCGCTGCGCCGCTGCCCCGACGCCGTCTTCCTGCCCAGCGACCCGCCCGCCTACGAGGCCGCCTCCGCCCGCGTCATGGCCGTCCTGCGCGACTTCCCCGCCGACGTCGAGGTCTGGGGCTGGGACGAGGCCTTCCTAGGCGTCCGCACCGACGACCCGGAAGCCCTCGCCCGCGACATCCAGCGAGCCGTACGCGAACGCACCGAGCTTTCGTGCTCCGTCGGCATCGGCGACAACAAGCACCAGGCCAAACTCGCCTCCGGCTTCGCCAAACCCGCCGGAGTGCACCGGCTCACCGGCGACACCTGGGCCGAGCAGATGAACCACCGGCCCACCAACGCCCTGTGGGGCATCGGCGCCAAGACCGCCGGGAAACTCGCCGAGCTCGGCCTGCGCACCGTCGCCGAGCTGGCCGCCGCCGATCCAGAGGGCCTCGCCGGCCGCTTCGGCCCCACCAACGGCCCCTGGCTGCGCTATCTCGCCCTCGGCAAGGGCGAGGCCGAGGTCGTCACCACGCCGTGGATCCCGCGTGGCCACAGTCGCGAGACCACCTATCGGGAGGACCTCACCGATCCCGCCGAGATCGCCGCCCAGGTCTCCGGACTCGCCCGCCAGGTCACCGCCGACGCCGCCGGAGCGGGCCGCGCCATCATCCGCGTCACCGTCAAGGTCCGTTTCGCCCCGTTCCTCACCCGGACCCGCCAGACGACGCTCCCCTCCCCCACCACGGACCCCGGGACCGTCACCGGCGCCGCCCTCGACGCCCTCGCCCGCTTCGACCTGAGCCGCCCCGTACGCCTCCTCGGTGTCGGCGCCGCCTACCAGATGCCCGCCCGGACCCGCACCGCGTCCCCGTAGAACGCCGGCCTCGCCGTCTCCTGAGCCGGGGCCGGACCCGGCACCCCGACTGCCCCGGACCCGGCCCGTCCGGTGGCAGTGGTCGACGGCGGAGCGTGCGCTCGGGTTGCCGTAGCGGTGTTTCAGCAGGTGGTCGTGCCGACTGTCATGATCCTTGATCTCGCGCATCGCTTCGGTAGGGCGAGGCGGGCAGCAGACCCTCTGCGCTCGCGACAGCTCTGGGTGGACCGTTTCCGGAAGCAGACCTTGGGGTGGCGCGCCCGCCCGTCGGGCACGCGTTCGTTCAGCCCGACTGCGGAGAGGCCAGGGGCCTCTCCGCAGTCGGAGCAGCGCTTACATCCTTCCGGTGGTTCCACCCGTTCGCACTCCTTGTCGATGTCCGCCTGGGCCTACTCTCCGCCCTTCTGGACGTAGCTCCGCACGAATTCCTCCGCGTTCTCTTCGAGGACCTCGTCGATCTCGTCCAGAATCGCGTCGACGTCGTCCGTGAGCTTCTCCTGGCGCTCCTGGACGTCCGGCGCCGCGGAGGCCTCGGTCTCCTCGACCTCGGACTCGCGCCGGCCGGTCTGCTTCTGCCCGCCGGTGTCCTTCGTAGCCATGCCCTACCTCCATGTGCGGGGGACTGCCTCTCAGTCCATATCTTCCCCGAACGGCCCGACATTTCGCGCCGATCGTCCCCTGACCTTACCCGCTTGACTGGATAGCGCTGCTATCCAATACTGGGACCCCCGATGACACAGGAGGTTCTGAGATGTCCCCCGCTTCACTCAGCACGGCAGGCGTGCTGCTCATCACGGTGCCGACCATCGCCTTCGGCGGTGTGACGCTGCTGCGGTTCCTGATGCGGAACGTTCCCGGCTATCTCGACAACCCGGTGCGGCGCGGTCTGTGGCGGGCCGGGCACGCGCATGCGGGCGTGCTGGTGCTCTTCAGCCTGGTGGCGATGCTGTACGTGGACCAGGCGGCGCTGTCGGACCCGGTGAAGGGGCTGGTGCGCCTGGCGATCGTGGCGGCGCCGATCCTGATGCCGCTGGGGTTCTTCCTGTCGGTGGTGCGGCCCGGCGACACCAAGCCGAACAAGCTGATCTACCTGACGTTCCTGGGCGGCGCGTCGCTCGCGGCTGGGACGCTGACGCTGGGCGTCGGGCTGGTGTAGCCCGACGCCCCGCTACTCACCGCCGGTGAGGGCGGCGACGAGGTCGGCCGCGGTGCGGCAGCGGTCGAAGAGCTCTCCGACGTGGGCCTTGGTGCCGCGCAGGGGCTCCAGGGTGGGAACGCGCTGGAGGGACTCCCTGCCCGGGATGTCGAAGATGACGGAGTCCCAGGAGGCGGCGGCGACGGCCTCGCTGTACTGCCGCAGGCAGCGGCCGCGGAAGTAGGCGCGGGTGTCGCTGGGCGGATGCTCGACGGCCCGCTGGACCTCGTCCTCGGTGATCAGCCGTTGGATGCGGCCGCGGGCGACGAGCCGGTTGTAGAGGCCCCGGTCGGGCCGGATGTCGGAGTATTGCAGGTCGACGAGCTGGAGCCGGGGGTGCGACCAGGCCAGGCCGTCGCGGCTGCGGTAGCCCTCGAGGAGCTCGAGTTTGGCGACCCAGTCGAGCTCCCTGGACAGCTGCATGGGGTCTTCGGCGAGGCGGGTGAGCACGGACTCCCAGCGGTCGAGGATGTCCTTGTTCATCTCGTCCTGCGCGGTCTCGCGTTCCTCGACGTACTTGCGCGCCTGTTCGAGGTACTCCATCTGCAGTTGGACGGCGGTGAGCTTGCGGCCGTCGCGCATGGCGATCTCGTAGCGGCAGGACGGGTCGTGGGAGACGGCGCGCAGGGCCTGGACGGGGTTCTCGACGGTGAGGTCGCGGGTGAGGAAGCCGTCTTCGATCATGGCGAGGACGAGCGCGGTCGAGCCCAGCTTCAGGTAAGTGGAAATCTCCGACATGTTGGCGTCGCCGATGATGACGTGCAGCCGCCGGTACTTCTCCGGGTCGGCGTGCGGCTCGTCGCGCGTGTTGATGATCGGCCGCTTGAGCGTGGTCTCCAGGCCCACCTCGACCTCGAAGAAGTCGGCCCGCTGGCTGATCTGGAAGCCTTCGCCGCGTGAGTCCTGGCCGATGCCGACCTTGCCGGCGCCGACCACGACCTGCCGGGAGACGAAGAACGGGGTCAGGTGGCGGACGATGTCGGCGAACGGCGTCGCCCGCCGCATGAGGTAGTTCTCATGGCAGCCGTAGCTGGCGCCCTTGGCGTCGGTGTTGTTCTTGTAGAGCTGGATGGGGGCGTTGGAGGGGATGGCGCCGGCCCGCTGCGCGGCGTCGTACATGACGCGTTCGCCGGCCTTGTCCCAGATGACGGCGGCGCGTGGGTTGGTGCACTCCGGCGTCGAGTATTCAGGGTGCGCGTGGTCGACGTAGAGCCTGGCCCCGTTGGTGAGGATGACGTTGGCGAGGCCGAGGTCCTCGTCGGTCAGCTGGCTGGGGTCGGCGACCTCTCTGGCGAGGTCGAACCCTCTGGCGTCGCGCAGCGGGTTCTCCTCCTCGAAGTCCCACCGCGCCCTGCGCGCCTTGGCCGCGGAGGCGGCCAGGTACGCGTTGACCACCTGCGAGGAGGTCACCATCGCGTTGGCGCCTGGCTGACCGGGTACGGAGATGCCGTACTCGGTCTCGATGCCCATCACCCGACGCACCGTCATGCGCACCCTCTGTTCGTCCGGATCTGTCTATCCGCCGTTTATATGCCCGAGCCTATGCCCTTCACAGTGCCCCAGGGTCACAGAGTTATGGCACCGACGTCTTTTCCACCTCTACCACGGGCGCCGCCGTGCTCACGGATGCCCGGCGGGGCTTGAGTATGCGCTGGATGGGACGTTCGGCGAACGCGTAGACCGCGTACGACACGACGACGGCCACGACGGTGGTGATGACCGCGGTGGCCCACGGCGGCAGATCGCCGACGAGGAGCGGCACGAGCGCGGCGGCGATCACGGAGTGGAACAGATAGAGCGGGTACGTGGTCGCGCCGAGCGCGGTGAGCGCGGGACGGGCGCGCAGGCGCAGCAGGCCGAGGGCGACGAGCGCCATGACCAGATAGATCAGCGTCATGGTGATGACGACGCTGACGTCGGTGACGGGCATGTTCTTGAAACCCGCGAGCTCGATCCGGCCGTGCACCCGTTCCAGCGCCGCGTGCAGGGACATGCCGTACGAGGCCGCGACGTAGATCCAGGGCAGCCAGGCGCTGCCCTGCTTGTGGATGAGGTAGAGGGCCATGCCCGCCACGAAGTAGGGCGCGTACCGGGGCATGAGGATCTCGTTGAGCACCGGGTTGCCGAGGAGTTCGGCGCCGAGCGCGGCGACGAGCCAGACGCCGCAGAAGACGAGCACCCGGCCGTAGGTGACGCCGGCCACGACCAGGATGGTGATGAGCAGGTAGAAGCGGAGCTCGGCCCAGAGCGACCAGTAGACGCCGGAGGCGTCGCCGATCTTGAACAGCCGCTGGAACATGGTGGCGTTGACCAGATACTCGCCGGTGGAGAGCTTGGGGTCGAGCGCCTTGGTGCTGGTGAGGCCGTAGACGCCGGCGACGGCGAGGAGGCTGAGCCAGTAGGCGGGGTAGAGCCTGACGAGGCGGGAGCGGGCGAACGAGCCGAGGCCACGCCCCCAGATGGTCATGAGGATGACGAAGCCGCTGATGATGAAGAACAGCTCGACGCCGAGGATGCCTAACCCGGCGATGGGGGCGAGGGCGGGGAACAGCTCGGCGGGCCGGTCGCCCCAGACGGACGCGTAGGCCACGAGGTAGTGGAAGGCCAGCACGGCCAGGGCGGCGATGAAGCGCAGGAGGTCGAGCTCGGCCAACCGGCCGTCCCCACGAGCATGCTTCGGCCGGTTCTGTTGGTGCATGGGGACTTGGACGCCCCAGTGATCATTCCGGTTCCCTCCTTTCACATCCGTCACACAGATGTTTTCTTAGCCCAAGTCGCGGTAAGCGGTCGCGATCGCCGGGGTCGGGCGCGTACCTGGTCACCCTGCGCTCTGAGCCCGCCAGGTCCGCTGAGACGTGATCGTGCGGCCTTCGCGCCGGGGTCCGGCGGCGTGCACGCGGCTCGGCCGCCGTGGCCAGCCGTGTTCTCCCAGCCGGGCACCCCGTCACTGATCGCCCGTACGGACTCCATGCCTCCGGCGCGCAGTTCCGGAGATCCGCTGTCGCCGCCATCGCGGTGGACCAGGTGGTTTCGCCTGGCCGTCACCACGGTGGCGGACGGCGCCACCTGCTGCGGGCCCGCGCCTGGTGGTGACGGCCGGCGAGGTGGCCGTCCGGGACAATGTGGTCACCCCGCCCGCCCCGGAAGGATCAGCACCATGACTCCCCGCGACCACCCCGTCCGCACGCCCGTCCCATCGTGGGAGGAGGCCGCCGAGGTTCTCCGGACGGCCGCCTCCGCCGTGGAGGCAGCGGACGGCGCCGATCTCACCATGGCGGCCGCGGCGCGCGGCGACTCCACCGCGCTCGCCGCGGCCCTGGAGCGCATAGCGGCCGCCTGCCCCGGCACGCTCGCCGTCTCCGTCCGCGCCATCACCACGCTCCCGCCCTCCGGATCGCCCCCCAGCCCAGGACGAACCGCCCCCACCTTCACAACCCCAGCACACACCGACCTCTCCGCCGCGGCCTCGGACCACACCGACCCCTTCGTCACGGGCTCAGCACACGCCGGCCTCTCCCCCGCAGGCTCTGCACACACCGGATCCACCGCCGTAGGTGCGGCCCGCACCGGCCCCTCTCTCGCGTCGTCGGCTCAGGCCGAACTCTCCGTTTCAGGCAGGGTGCACGCCGAGGTCTCCGGTATGGGGCCGGGGAGCCGGGTGGACGCGGGGCTCTCGGCGTTGGCCTGGTGTGAGGACGTGGAGCTGCCGCTGGCCAGTGTGGGCAAGGTGCTGCTGCTGGCCGAGGTGGCGATGGGCATCGACGGTGGCGTCCTGGACCCGGACGAGCCGGTGTCCCTGCATGACGACGACTACTGCGGCGGGTCGGGGCTGCTGCCCGGACTGTCCGCGCGGACGTGGACGGTCGGCGACCTGGCCCTGCTCACGGCGTCGGTGAGCGACAACACCGCGACGAACGCGCTGCTGCGCCGCATCGGCCTGGACCGGGTGAACGCCACCGCCGCGGCGCTCGGGCTGACCCGCACCCGCCTGCTGGACCGGATCCGGGAGCCTCGCGGCCCCGAGCATCCGCCGGCCTTCGCCCTGGGCACCGCCGGTGAGCTGGCGGGCCTGGCGGCGCTGCTGTCCGGCCCGGAGGGGTGGCAGGTGCTGATGCGCGGGTGGATGCTGGCCAACACCGACCACGGCCTGGTGCCCGCCTTCATGGGGCATGACCCGGAGGGCGGCCGGCTGGCCAACAAGACGGGCACCGACGACGGCGTCCGCGCCGATGTGGGCATCCTGGGCCCTGTCGCCTACGCGGTCCTGGCATCCGGCCCGCCGGGCTCCGACCACGGCCTCGTGCGGGCCGTCCGTCAGGCGGGCGCCCTCATCACCGCGGCGTCCCGTACGCTTCCCTGGCCCGCCGCTCCGGAGAGGGGCTAGCCCACGGCAGGAGCCGCCGACCGGCGTTTCGACGCGGCGGCGGCTCCTGGTCGTGATCTAGAGGTACTGACCGGTGTTGGCGACCGTGTCGATCGAACGGCCGGCCTCGGCGCCCTGCTTGCCGGAGACGAGCGTGCGGATGTAGACGATCCGCTCGCCCTTCTTGCCGGAGATGCGGGCCCAGTCGTCGGGGTTGGTGGTGTTGGGCAGGTCTTCGTTCTCGGAGAACTCGTCCACGCAGGCCGTGAGGAGGTGTTGCACCCGCAGGCCCTTCTGCTTGGTCTCCAGGAACTGCTTGATGGCCATCTTCTTGCCCCGGTCGACGATGTTCTGGATCATCGCGCCGGAGTTGAAGTCCTTGAAGTAGAGCACTTCCTTGTCGCCGTTGGCGTAGGTGACCTCGAGGAAGCGGTTCTCTTCGCTCTCGGTGTACATGCGCTCGACGACGCTCTGGATCATGCCCTGGATGGTGGCTTCTCGGGAGCCGCCGTGCTCGGTCAGGTCGTCGGGGTGGAGCGGGAGGTCGGTGACCAGGTACTTGGAGAAGATGTCCTTGGCCGCCTCGGCGTCCGGCCGCTCGATCTTGATCTTGACGTCCAGGCGGCCGGGCCGCAGGATCGCCGGGTCGATCATGTCCTCGCGGTTGGAGGCGCCGATGACGATGACGTTCTCCAGGCCCTCGACTCCATCGATCTCCGACAGCAGCTGGGGCACGATGGTGTTCTCGACGTCGGACGACACGCCGGACCCGCGGGTGCGGAAGATCGAGTCCATCTCGTCGAAGAACACGATCACCGGGGTGCCCTCGGAGGCCTTCTCACGGGCGCGCTGGAAGACCAGGCGGATGTGCCGCTCGGTCTCGCCGACGTACTTGTTGAGCAGCTCCGGGCCCTTGATGTTGAGGAAGAAGCTCTTGCCTTCCTGGCCGGTGCGCTCGGCGACCTGCTTGGCCAGGGAGTTGGCGACGGCCTTGGCGATGAGCGTCTTGCCGCAACCGGGCGGGCCGTAGAGCAGCACGCCTTTGGGCGGACGGAGCTGGTGCTCGCGGAACAGGTCGGAGTGCAGGTAGGGCAGCTCGATGGCGTCCCTGATCTGCTCGATCTGCCGGGAGAGGCCGCCGATCTCGTGGTAGGAGATGTCGGGCACTTCTTCCAGGACGAGCTCTTCGACTTCGGACTTCGGGATGCGCTCGTACACGTAGCCGGAGCGGGCTTCGAGCAGGAGCGAGTCGCCGGCCCTGATGGGCTGGCCGAGCAGCGAGTCGGCCAGGCGGACGACGCGCTCCTCGTCGGCGTGTGAGATGACCAGGGCGCGCTTGCCCTCGTCGAGGAGCTCCTTGAGCATCACGATCTCGCCGACCTCTTCGTAGCCGAGCGCCTCGACCACGTTGAGCGCCTCGTTGAGCATGACCTCCTGGCCACGCTTGAGCGAGTCGACGTCGACGGACGGGCTGACGTTCACCCGCAGCTTGCGGCCGCCGGTGAACACCTCGATCGTCCCGTCGTCTCTGGCCTCCAGGAAGGTGCCGAAGCCGGATGGCGGCTGCGCCAGCCGGTCGACCTCCTCCTTGAGGGCGACGATCTGGTCCCGGGCCTCCTTGAGGGTTGCCACCAGGCGTTCGTTCTGGCCGGTAACGGCCGCGAGGTTCGCCTGTGCCTCATGGAGACGCTCTTCGAGGACCCTGGCCTGACGGGGTGACTCGGCCAGCTTCCGCCTCAGCGCGGTGATCTCCTCTTGGAGGAAGGAGACCTGTGTTGAAAGATCAGCGACCTCCCGTTCGCGCTGCGCGGCTCGAGCCTCAGCATCATCGCGAGCTGCCACGCCCCGTCACCTCCTTCCCAGTCGAGGGCGACTACTAAGGACCTTACCTATCTCGGGCCCCTCCGTAACCTGGCCGGGCAGTGTTCGTACAGTGACTATCTGTATTCGGTGAATAATCCCCAATGGGGTGTTTAATACTCCCAGCATATGAACACGGTGATCTGTTCCCGTGTCACGCATCGGCGCAGCCTCGTGGCCAAATTGTCATAGTTCTTCGGTGGTTCCCTTCGGTCTCCGGCGGCGCGGCGGCGGGGTCACGCCGTCGGCCATGCGCCTGGCGGAGACGAGGAACCCGGTGTGGCCGATCATCCGGTGATCGGGCCGCACGGCGAGTCCTTCGACATGCCAGTCGCGAACCAGGGTCTCCCACGCGTGGGGCTCGGTGAAACTCCCGTGATCGCGAATGGCCTCGACCGTCTTGGACATCTGGGTGGTGGTGGCCACATAACAGCAGATGACGCCTCCGGGGGTGAGCGCCTTGGCGGCGGCGTCGACGCACTCCCAAGGGGCGAGCATGTCCAGGATCACCCGGTCGACGTCGGACTCGTCAATGGACGAGACGAGGTCGCCGACGACGAGCCGCCAGTTGTCGTCCATCGGGCCGCCGTAGAACTTCTCCACGTTCTTGGCGGCCACGTCGGCGAACTCCTGGCGGCGCTCGTACGAGGTCACGTGCCCTTCCGGGCCGACCGCGCGCAGCAGGAAGCAGGTCAGGGCGCCGGAGCCGACGCCCGCCTCGATCACCCGCGCGCCCGGGAAGACGTCGGCCATGCCGACGATCATGGAGGCGTCCTTGGGGTAGATGACGGCGGCGCCGCGCGGCATGGCGAGCGTGTAGTCCTGCAGCAGGTGGCGGAAGGCGAGATACTGGGTGCCGCCGGAGGAGCGCACCACGGAGCCCTCGGGCTGCCCGATCAGCTCACTGTGCGGGATGGCGCCCTTGTGGGTGTGGAAGACGCCGTCCTCCTTGAGCGTGATGGTGTGGCGCTTGTTCTTGGGGTCGGTGAGCTGCACCTGATCCCCGGGCCGGAACGGCCCATGCCTGCGGAAACCCATGGCGGCAAGGTTATAGGGCTTTCGGCGGGCTCCTGACGCGCGATATCTATGAGGGATGCTCCCGCGTGAAGTGATCGCCGTCGGCCCCCTGGTGCTGCGCGCCCCGGTGGACGAGGACGCGGCGGCGATACGTGCCACCTGCGACGATTCGCTGACGGCCCGCTATCTGCCGCTGATCTCGTCCCCGTACACGATGGAGGACGCGCACGAGCACGTGCGCCGGGCCAAGACCGTGTGGGAGTCGGGCGGAGCGGAGTTCTCGATCACCGAGGAGGGGCGTTACGCCGGCTCGGCGGGGGTGACGCCGCTCACCCCGTACGGGTCGGCGACGGTGGAGCTCGTGGTGGCGCCGTGGGCGCGCGGGCGGGGCGTGGCCGGGGCGGTGGCGCGCGGGCTGACGGAGTGGCTGCTCGACCACGGGGTGGAGCGGGTCGAGCTGGAGACCGAGGTGGAGAACCTCCCGTCCCTGCGGGCCGCCTACCGCGCCGGGTTCACCGAGGAGGGGCGGCGGCGCGACGCGAAGGCGCTGCGCGACGGCCGGCGGGTGGACCTGGTGTCGTTCGCCAGGATCGCCCGCGACGGCGGCGAGCCGGTGGAGCAGGCGCTGCCGTTCTTCGAGGGCGGCGAGCTGGGCGACGGGGTGGTGCGGCTGACGCGGATGGTGGTGGAGGACGCCGCCGACTTCCACCGGATGCTGGGCGAGCCGAGCGTGTCCCGATACAACGTGGGGCCGGGCAGTTCGCTGGAGGAGGACGAGCGGCGCTGCCGGGCCACGGGCTACCTGTGGCTGTCGGGGCAGCGGATCGAGCTGGCGGTCAGGGACTCCGTCAGCGGGGCGTTCGCCGGTCACCTGCAGCTCCTGCACAGCATGCCGGCGTTCGGCCAGGGCATGATCGGCTACTCGCTGCTGCCGGAGTTCCGCGGCAGGGGGCTGATGACGCGGGCGGTGCGGCTGCTGTCCGACTGGGCGTTCGCGCACACGTCGCTGCACCGGCTGGTGGCCGGGACCGACGCGGCCAACCTGGAGTCGCAGGCGGTGCTCGAACGTGCCGGGTTCGTGCGTGAGGGGGTGCGGCCGGAGTTCTTCCCGCAGCCTGACGGGAGCCGTACGGACGAGGTCTCGTGGCTGCGGCTGCGCCCGGGAAGACAGATTTCCTCTTGAGGTATGGCCAAGGGGCCCGTGCGGGGTGATACTCCGGGTCACCGCCCCTGAGTGTCGCGTGATCGGGCTGCGCGACCCTGTCGAGGGAGTGCCGCGATGCCGCTCGACCGTGCCGAAGTCGCCATGCGTGAGCTGGTCTCCTCCTTCACCTGCCTGGAGTCGTCCCGGCTGATGGACAGCCTGGCCCGGGCCGCCGCCGCCGTCGTCCGGGTGGGTTATGCCGGTTTCGTGCGGGTGGACCCGCTCCGGGAGGAGGCGTGTGCCGTGGTCACCCACGTGCCGCCGGGAGACCCGCTGCGGGTCCGGCTCTGGCTCGCGGAGTGCGGGGTGCTGAAGGAGCTGGCGGTGTCGCGCGGGCCGGTGCTGCTGGCCTGCGACAGGTCGGTGGGGACACCGGGGTTCCTGGCGACGCCGCTGGCCACGGTCACCTGCGACCACGCGTTCCTCTGGGCGGCGGGGCGGGCCTTCGACGACCGCGACGAGCACCTCCTCGGCCGCTTCGCGATCGCGGCGGGGCGGGCGCTGGAGGCGTCCAACGGCCTGGAGGCCGCGGCGCGGCTGCTCCGCGGCGTCCAATCCCTCCCCCTCTCCCCCAAACCCTGCCTCCCGGCCCCCCGCCGCCTCTCCCCCCGGCCTGACCCCCGCTGACCGTACGGAGTCTGGCGTCACCCAGCGGGATCCCCTCGTACGCATCCGGCTGCGGACGGAACACCGGCCCTCCAGTCGCAGCGCCCGAGCGCCCCGACCCGTCAAGGCAGCGCGGGGACGGCAAACTCCCGTACGGACTCGCGCCCTTCGCAGACAGGCAGTTGGATACGCGGGAAGACCGGCACCCCGGAAGTCCCCAGCGTCGGCGGGAACATCCGCGCCCCCCGTGCGATGACAGGTGGATAGAGAGAAGGCTCAGCACGGAGCCTGCGGCACGGCATGGCACGGCACGCATATGCACGGCACGGAGCGCAGTCGCACCGTACGAAAGCGGAAAGGGCCGGATTCGGACCCAGGGCCGGCTGCGGCATGAGGGCCGTTTGGGGTCGGAGGGCCGATTGCGGCGAGAGAGGCCCCTTGGGGCAGGACGAGTGCGGCGGCAAGGGCCCTTAGGCCGAGGGGTGGCAAACGCACCGTACGGACCCGGGCCCTCCCCGGACAGGCAGTTGGTGGGAACCACCGCGGGAGACCGGCACCCCCGCGTCGGCGGGAACATCCGACTCCCCGTGCGCTGTTAGGCGGATAAAGAGGGCGCGGCACGGAGCCTGCGGCACGGCACGCACCGAGCGCAGCGGCACCACACGAGAGGAAGCGGAAAGGGCCAGATTCGGACCCAGGGCCGGCTGCGGCGTAAGGACCGTTTTGGGCCGAAGGGCCGCTTACGGCATGAGGACCCGCCTGGGGCCGGAGGGCCGATTGCGGCGAGAGAGGCCCCTTAGGGCAGGACAAGTGCGGCGCCTGGAGGATCGGAGGGTCGATTGCGCGCCAGGACTCCTTGCGGCAGGACGACTACGGCGGCAAAGCCCTTTGGGGCAGGGGCCGGTTCGGGGTGGTGAGCCCACTAAGGCGATCGGGCCGCTTGGGACTCAAGGGGCAGTCGGGGCGAAGCCTGTCGGCCCGATCCCGGCGACCAGCTGCCCGTCAGCACGGCGTTTACGGGCCGCAGAGTGGGACACAAGGGCGGACTAGGACGGAGAGGTCCGTTCGAGAGGCTGAGACCGCAGGGCGATAGGGCTGATTGGGGCTTGAAGGGCAAGTCGCGGCGGGAGCGGTCGGCCCGATCCCGGCGATCTGCGGCTCGTCAGCCAACGGTGTGTACGGGGCGTGAGGGCCGTACACACCGTCGTACGGGGCGCCAAGTCCGGTGGGACCCCAGGGCCGATGGGGACGGCGAGGGTCGGGCGGGAGGCTGAGGCTATCCGCGGTCTGCGTCCGTACGGTGACTAGGTCCGTATGGTGAAGGGGTTGTGTACGGGGAGGACGTCGACGTGGTCCAGCCTGAGAGGGGCTGGGCGTCGATGGATGCCCGCGCCTTCGGGGAAGGCGCGGGGGTGGGGTGTCAGCCGCGGTGGGGTTCGAAGCGGAGGGTGCGGGAGACGCCGACGCGGACGGTGGTGCCGGGGGCGATGGTGACGGGCTCGTTGGGCGGGATGTCGTAGAAGTTGGGGTCGCCGGGCGGCTGGATCTGGGTGCCGTTGACCGAGCCGAGGTCGACCAGGTTGACGTCCCAGCCGTCGAGCGCCACGCGCAGGTGGCGGCGGGAGACCGACCCGTCGGGGCTGGTCACCTTGGCCGGGCGGGCGCTGCCGCCGGCGACCTCGGGCGCCCGCTCGGGATCGCGGCCCAGCAGGTAGTCGGTCTCCAGCGGCAGGGCGGTGCCGTCGTCGAGGACGAGGACGCCCAGCGCGGGGCGCGGGCCCTTGTAGGGGACGAGCGCGCGCTGCACGAGCGCGATGCCGCACACCGCGCAGTAGGGCGCGCGCGGGTCGTTGAAGTGGTCGTTCTTGCAGTCGACGCCGTAGACGAGCGGCCGGTCGCCGTGGTCCTGCTCCTGGACGGGCGCGGCCTGCTGCTCCTGCGACGGCGGGCCCATGGGCGGGTGCAGGTCGTGGGGCGGGCCCATCGGCGGCTGCAGGTCCTGGGGCGGGCCCATGAGGGGCGGGCCCGGGTCGTAGTGGTCCTGCGGGGGCGGGCCCATGGGGGCGGGCTGCTGTTCGTACTCCGGCATGGTGCCGTTGCCGGAGGACGGCGCGGCGGGCGCGGGCTCGTCGTAGGAGGGGAACGGCGCCGGCTCGGGCCTGGCGGGCGGCTGGTCGATGACCGGCGGGCCCATCTGCGGCTGGGAGTGGGGCTGCGGCTGCGGGCCGGAGGGCGGCTGGGGAGGGAGCGGCGGCGGCTGGTCGGTGCCCGACATGGGGTAGGGCGGCGCCTGGGCGGGCGCGGGCGGCTCCTGTCGCGGCATCAGGTCGGGCTCGAAGTGGAGCGCCGTGTTGGGCATCTCGCTGGTGAGCGGCCTGGAGGGAGCCGGGCTCTGGGCGGTGAGCTCGCCGACGATGCCGCCGCCGTGGACGACGCCGCTCTCGAAGCGGACGGCGGGGTGGGGGCGGCCGGCGCCGGGCAGGACCAGCTCGACGCGTTCGACGGGGCCGCCGATGAGCCGGTCGGCCCAGGTGAGCGAGTCGCTGCCGGACAGGCGCGTCTCGCCGGCCGGGCCGGTGACGTGGGCGGAGGCGGCGCCGCTGACCAGGACGGCCACGCCGTCGCCGACGCGGCCGGCGACCGCGCAGGTGCCGGGGTCGCTGGTCATGGTGGCGGCGAGCACCTGGGCTGCGCGCCGCGCGAGCGCCCTGCCGTCGCCCCCGGATGCGGCCGTCTGGCGCAGCGCGTCGATCAGGCGGGTGCCGGAGTCCTCGTCGACGTCGCACACCAGGAGCAGGCCGCTCTCGTACGCGACGAGCCCGTTGCCGGGAAGCGGCCGCACCGTCCCGAAGCCCTGGTCCGTCATGAGTCCTCCCACATGACCGTGCTGCGCTCGGTCACTCAACTGTCCTTCCCGGAAGCAGGCGATGCCGTGGTGCGCGCATCACCGTGCTGGCCACCAGCCATACGCATACCCAGGCAACAGGGCCGCGTCGCGTCTCGATTCGGTGAACCGTGGGACGCGGTGAACCCGTCAACTGTGCAAGTTTGGCCAAACAGCACACTATCGGGCCAGACGTCGTGCCTTCGAATCGCAGGGCCGGCTAGATCACCGGGAAAGACACTAGTCGTGGCCGGCCGCTTATTCGAGTGGGACAAATCAGACGCCGGTGAAGACCCGGTTGACGTCGGCGGTGGACAGCACGCCGTAGATCTCGCCGCCCCGCTCGACGAGGAGGTACTCGCCCGCGGGGGTTTCGCGCATGGCTTCGATGAGCGGCTCACCCACCAGGTCGGCGGCGAGGACCAGGGACGGCTCCAGGGACTTGGCCATGGAGCCGACGTTCACCCAGGGGCGCCGGTGCTCGGGCGTCGCCTGCACGGCCGACTCGTTGACGATGGCGAGCGGGCGGCCGTCGTGGTCGACCACGACGAGCGCGCCGGCGTGCTCCTCCGAGGCCCGGCGCAGCGCCTCGGCGAGCGGCGTCTCGGCCGTGACGGGGATCGCCCTGCGGGCCAGGGTGCGGGCGTTGACCTGGGGGATGCGGGCGCGGATGCGGGCCGCGCGCAGCGACTGGGAGGCGCCCATCCAGATGAAGGAGGCCAGCACGAGCGGCCAGATGAGGTCGCGGAAGTCGATCTCCTGCCCGGTGGCCGTCGCCAGCGCGAAGGGGGCGGCGACGAGCAACGCGGCGAGGATCCGGCCGCCCCAGGCCGCGGCGACGGTGCCGGTGCCGGGGTCGCGGGCGATCTTCCAGATTCCCGCGCGGAGCATCCGGCCGCCGTCGAGCGGCAGGCCGGGCAGCAGGTTGAAGACGCCGACGATGAGGTTGGCCACCCAGAGCTGCCAGATGAGCACCTGCGGGATCCCGTCGCCTTCGACCAGGAAGACGTCGGCCAGCCAGCCGACGCCGGCCAGGCCGAGGGAGAGCGCGGGCCCGGCGGCGGCGACCATGAACTCCTTGCCGGGGGTCGGCGGCTCCTTCTCGATCTCGGAGACGCCGCCGAGCAGGTAGAGGGTGATGCGGCGGACGGGCAGGCCGTACCACTTGGCCAGGACGCTGTGGGCCAGCTCGTGCAGCAGCACCGACACGTACAGCAGCACCGCGAAGGCGAACGCGACGCCGTAGGCCCCGGCGGCGCTGACGCCGGGGATCATGTAGCGGAAGGTGTCACCGAAGAGCCAGGTGATGAAGGCCGCGACGATGAACCACGTCCACGACACGTAGACCGGGATGCCGAACGGCTTTCCCATCAGAATTCCGGAGGATTCCTGTCGCGGGCTCTGCTCGCTCACCGCACTCCTTGCCGTCCAAGCGCCGTCCACATGCCGTCAGAGCCGTCGAACGCGCCGTCGAAAGCGCCCTCGGCCACGGGCTGTGCCTGCCTTGATGCTACGCGCCGCGCAGGGTGATCCAGGACGCGCGTGTCCCTTTTGTGCCGGGGCATTGTGTCGGAGGGGTGGCCTAGAGTGCGGGTCATGACGTTGACCGAGCCGGAGATCATCGGAGCCCTCTCCCCGTCCCGGGCGGGCGACTTCATGACCTGCCCGCTGCTCTATCGCTTCCGGGTGGTCGACCAGTTGCCGGAGAAGCCGTCGCAGGCGGCGGTGCGCGGCACGGTCGTGCACGCGGTGCTGGAGCGGCTCTACGACCTGCCAGCGCCGGAGCGTTCGGTACGCGCCGCCCTGGAGCTGCTGGAGCCGCAGTGGCTGCGGCTGCTGGAGGAGGACCCGCAGCTGGCGGAGATGTTCACCGGAGACGGCGAGCAGGCGGCGTGGCTGGCCCAGGCGCGCGAGATGCTGGAGCGCTACTTCACGCTGGAGGATCCCACCCGGCTGGAGCCGGCCGAGCGCGAGCTCTACGTGGAGGCGGTGCTCGACGGCGGGCTGATGCTGCGGGGCTACGTCGACCGGCTGGACGTCGCGCCGACCGGCGAGGTCCGGGTGGTCGACTACAAGACGGGCAGCGCCCCGGGGCCGGAGTTCGAGGCCAAGGCGCTGTTCCAGATGAAGTTCTACGCGCTGGTGCTGTGGCGCCTGCGCCGCGAGGTGCCGCGGCTGCTGCAGCTGGTCTATCTGGGCGGCCGGGGCGAGGTGCTGCGGTACGCGCCCGACGAGGCCGATCTGCTGGCCACCGAGCGCAAGGTCAAGGCGCTGTGGAAGGCGATCGCGCGGGCGCTCGACACCGGCGAGTGGCGGGCGCGGCGCAGCCGGCTGTGCGACTGGTGCGATCACCAGGCGTTGTGCCCCGAGTTCGGCGGCACTCCCCCGCCGGTGCCCGACCGGCAGCCGGGCGACACGGTGCGCGGCAGCCGCCGCGCCGCCACCGACGAGCTGTAGCCGCCTTCTCCTCCTGCAGGAGGAGGAGCCCCGGCTCACCTGGGCTTACAGTGAAGCGGTGCGCGCAGACCGAACGACGTTCCATGACTCGGTCCTGGCGGTGCTGGCGGCCGTGGTGTCGCTGTCGCTGTTCCTGACCGAGAACGTCGGCCGGCTGGAGGCGCAGGGGCTGGTGGTCGACGGGCTGCGCGGCCCCGACTCCCTGGGCGCCTTCCTGGTGCTGTCGAGCTGCGCTCCGGTGGCGGCGCGCAGGCGCTGGCCGCTGGCGGGGCTGTGCGCGAGCCTGGTGCCCGAGACCCTGCTGGCGGCCTTCGGCTACGGCTACGGCCTCGCCGGGGTGGGGGCGCTGGTGATGCTCTATTCGGTGGCCGCCAACCGAGGGCTGGCGGCGGCGCTGGGCGGGCTGCTGGTGTCGCTGGCGGTCTACTCGGTGGGGGCGGCGGCCGGGCCGGTCCGCACGGCCCACTGGAGCGACCATCTGATGATGGCCGTGGTGCTGGTGGCGGTCTGGGGCACGGGCCGGAGCATGCGGCTGCGCAGGGCGTACCTGGAGGAGCTGAAGGACCGGGCGGCGCGGCTGGAGCGGGCGCACGCGGCCGACACGCGGGCGGCGCGGGCGGAGGAGCGCTCCAGGATCGCCAGGGAGCTGCACGACGTGGTGGCGCATCACGTGTCGGTGATGACGGTGCAGGCGGCCGCGGCGCGCAAGGTGCTGGCGTCGGATCCCGACGTGGCGCGGGAGGCGCTGACCGCGATCGAGCACACCGGCCGGCTGGCGATGTCCGAGATGCGCGACATCGTGGGCGTGCTGCGCACCGACGCGGGCGTGGAGCTCGGGCCGCAGCCGGGGGTGCGCGATCTGCCCGCGCTGGTGGAGCAGATGACGGAGGCGGGCCTGCCGGCGCGGCTGTCGGTCGAGGGCGAGGCGGTCCCGCTGCCGGCGGGCGTCGACCTGGCCGCCTACCGCACGGTCCAGGAGGCGCTGACCAACAGCCTGCGCCACGCGGGGCCGGGCGCGAAGGCGGTGGTGACCGTGCGTCACGGACGGTGCGAGCTGGACGTGCGGGTGGTGGACGACGGGCGCGGCGAGGCGGCGCGGCCGGAGGAGGCGGGTCACGGTCTGGTCGGAATTCGCGAGCGGGTGGCCCTCTGTGGTGGAATTCTGAACATCGGCCCGAAATCGGGGGGCGGTTTCGAGGTGCGGGCGAGGTTCCCGTTGAAGGACGGATCATGACGATCAGGGTGCTGCTGGTGGACGACCAGCCGCTGCTGCGCACCGGTTTCCGCCTGATCCTCGAGGCAGAGCCCGACATCACGGTGGTCGGTCAGGCGGGCGACGGCAAGGCCGCGCAGGAGCAGACTAGGGCGCTGCTGCCGGACGTGGTGCTGATGGACATCCGCATGCCGGGGGTCGACGGGATCGAGGCGACCCGCCGGATCGTCCGCGACGCGCCCCGGGCGGTGCCGTCGGCGCACGTGCCGAAGGTGCTGGTGCTGACGACCTTCGACCTGGACGAGTACATCGTGGAGGCGCTGCGGTCGGGGGCGTCGGGGTTCCTGCTGAAGGACGTGCCGCCGGACGAGCTGGTGCAGGCGATCCGGGTGGTGGCGGCGGGCGACGCGATCGTGGCGCCGAGCGTCACGCGCAGGCTGCTCGACCGGTTCGCGGCCCGGCTGCCGGCGGCTCACGAGCAGCCCGCGCCCGCGCGGCTCGACCGGCTGACCGAGCGGGAGCTGGAGGTGCTGCGGCTGATCGCCAAAGGCATGTCCAACGCGGAGATCGCGGCCAAGCTGGTGGTCAGCGAGACGACGGTCAAGACCCACGTCGGCAACGTGCTGACGAAGCTGGGGCTGCGCGACCGCGTCCAGGCGGTGGTGCTGGCCTACGAGACGGGGCTGATCACCCCGGGCGCCCTGTCGTAGCGGACGCCCGGGGCGGCGATCAGGCGATCAGGCCTGGGCGGTGTCGTCCGCGGCGGCTCCCGCGGTGGCGACCGGGGCGTTCTCCGGGAAGTGGCAGGCCACCTGGTGGCCGTCGGCCAGCTTCTCCAGCGGCGGCTCGACCTTCTTGCAGATCTCCTGCGCCTTCCAGCAGCGGGTGTGGAAGCGGCAGGCGGGCGGCGGGTTGAGCGGGCTGGGCACGTCGCCGGTGAGGCGGATGCGCTCGCGGTCCCTGCGCGCCTTCGGGTCGGGCACCGGCACCGCCGACAGCAGCGCGTTGGTGTAGGGGTGCATGGGCGTCGCGTACAGGCTCTTGCGGTCGGCGATCTCGACGATCTTGCCGAGGTACATGACCGCGACCCGGTCGCTGATGTGCCGCACCACCGACAGGTCGTGGGCGATGACCACGTAGGTGAGGTCGAGCTCGCTCTGCAGGTCCTCCAGCAGGTTGACCACCTGGGCCTGGATGGACACGTCGAGGGCGGAGACGGGCTCGTCGGCGATGATCAGCTTGGGCTTGAGCGCGAGCGTGCGGGCGATGCCGATGCGCTGGCGCTGGCCGCCGGAGAACTCGTGCGGGTAGCGGTTGTAGTGCTCGGGGTTGAGCCCGACCAGCTCCAGGATGTCCTGGACGGCCTTCTTGGTGCCCTGCTCGGTCTTGATGCCCTGGATGCGGAAGGGCGCGCCGACGATGGCGCCGACCGTGTGCCGGGGGTTGAGCGACGAGTACGGATCCTGGAAGATCATCTGCATGTCGCGGCGGAGCGGCCGGAGCTTGCCCTGGCTCAGGTGGGTGATGTCCTGGCCCTCGAAGACCACCTTGCCGCCGGTGGGCTCCAGGAGGCGGGTGACCAGCCGCCCGGTGGTGGACTTGCCGCAGCCGGACTCGCCCACCAGGCCGAGGGTCTCGCCCTTGAACACCTCGAAACTGATCCCGTCGACCGCCTTGACGGCGCCGACCTGCCTTCTGAACAGGCCCGCGGTCACAGGGAAGTGCTTCTCCATGTTGTGCACGGAAAGAAGCGGCTCGTTCTCGCTCACTGGGTCTCCAGGACTGGCTTGATCTCGTTCTCCCACAGCGCCCGCCGTTCCGTCCTGGGCATGTGACAGCGCACCAGGTGGCCGCGCTCGGTCGGGGCCAGGTCGGGGACCTCGGTGGACGCGCGCCCCTCGGTGCGCTCGGCGTACGGGCAGCGGGGGTGGAAGGCGCAGCCCGGCGGCACGTTGATGAGGGACGGCGGGGAGCCCTTGATCGGCAGCAGCCGTTCGGTCGGCTCGCGGTCGAGCCGGGGCATCGAGCCGAGCAGCCCCCAGGTGTAGGGGTGCTCGGGCTGGTAGAAGATGTCGTCGGCCTTGCCGTACTCGACGCATTTGCCCGCGTACATGACGAGGATGTCGTCGGACAGCTCGGCCACCACGCCGAGGTCGTGCGTGATGATGATGAGCGCGGAGTTGAACTCGCGCTGCAGGTCGCGCATCAGATCGAGGATCTGCGCCTGCACGGTCACGTCGAGCGCGGTGGTCGGCTCGTCGGCGATGAGCAGCTCGGGGTCGCAGGAGAGCGCCATGGCGATCATCGCGCGCTGGCGCATGCCGCCGGAGAACTCGTGCGGGTAGCTGTCGACGCGTCTGGCCGGCTCCGGGATGCCGACGCGGCCGAGCAGGTCGATGGCGTGCTTGCGGGCGACCTGCTTGCTGACGTCGTGGTGGATCCGGTAGGCCTCGATGATCTGGTGGCCGACGCTGTAGTACGGGTGCATCGACGACAGCGGATCCTGGAAGATCATCGCCATCTTCTTGCCCCGCAGGCGGCGTACCTGCTCGGCGGACATGGCGACGAGTTCCTCGTCGTCGAGCCAGATCTCGCCGGAGATCCGCGCCCGGCCGCCCTTGTGCAGGCCGAGGATGCTGAGGCTGGTCACGCTCTTGCCGGAGCCTGACTCGCCGACGATGCCGAGGGTACGGCCGCGTTCGAGGGAGAAGCTGAGGCCGTCGACCGACCTGACGAGGCCGTCGTCGGTGGGGAAATGGACCTTCAGGTCCTTGACGTCAAGAAAGCTCACGACAACCTCACCCTCGGGTCGACCCAGGCGTAGAGCAGGTCGACGACCAGGCTCGCGACGACCACGAAGCAGGCCGCGAACAGGACGACTCCCATGACCTGCGGCAGGTCCTGGTTTCTGATGGCCAGGATGGCGAACTGACCGAGGCCGGGCAGAGTATAGGTGGTCTCGGTGAGGACGGCGCCGCCGATCAGCAGGCCGAAGTCGATGCCGAAGAGGGTCAGGATCGGGGTGAGCGCGGCTCTCAGGCCGTGTTTGACCACCACGTCCCGCTCGCGCAGGCCCTTGGCCCTGGCTGTGCGGATGTAGTCCTCACCCATGGTCTCCAGCATGCCCGCCCGGGTGAGCCGCGCGTAGGTGGCGGCGAACAGGAACGCGAGCGTGATCCACGGCAGCAGCAGATTGTAGGCCCACTGCGCCGGATTCTCGGTGAAGTCCGTCCACGAGCCGCCCGGCGGTGTCCAGCCGAGGCCGTAGGAGAAGACGACCAGCGTGACCATGCCGGTGAAGAAGATGGGCAGCGACACGCCTGCCAGGGCGGTGCCCATGGACAGGCGGTCGAACAGGGTCCCGCGCCGCAGCGCTGAGATGACGCCGACGGAGACGCCGGCGACCACCCAGAGGAACGCGGCGCCGATGGCTAGGGAGAACGTCACCGGCATCCGGTCGAGCAGGTCCGGCCAGACGGGCTGGCCGGAGATGAAGGAGTAGCCGAAGCAGGGCGCCGGGCACTGTTCCACGCCCGCGCCGTAGTCGTACTCGGTGCCGACGAAGATGCCCTTGACGAACCGGCCGTACTGCACGATCACGGGATCGTTGAAGCCCAGCCGCTCGGCGACCAGGGCCACCGTCTGTTCCGTGGCCGCGCGGCCGACGTAGCGCGAGGCCAGCGACTCCGGGGTCGACCCGGCCCACTGCGGCACCACGAAGAAGATGCCGAAGGTGACCATGCTGATGATGATCAACATGGCGATCGCGCCGATGAATCGTCTGATGATGTATGTGACCACCGCTGGCGGCCGGATGGCCTGCCCGTCGCCGGGCAGGCCATCCCTGCCTTCACCTGCCTTCGCTAGATCCCCGTGCCTCGCCTGCTACTCGACGCCGAGCAGGATGTAGTCGTACATGCTCTGGCCCTCGTTGTAGGCGATGTTCGTCACGCCCTCGCCGCGCAGGAGCAGAGCCTTGGCCCAGACCACCGGCAGGATGGAGGCGTCCTCCATGACCGCCTTGTCGACGTCGACCCACAGCTTGCCGCGGGCCGTCGCGTCGAGCTCGGCCGAGGCCTGGTCGATCAGGCCGTCGACCTTGTCGCTCTTGACGCTCAGGTTGTAGTTGCCGGCGTCGCGGATGGTACGGCTGTCGACGATGGCCTGCATGAAGCCGTAGCCGTCGGGCCAGTCGGAACCCCAGCCGTGACCGGCCAGGCCGATCTTGTTCTTCTTCTGGTACTCGACGTTGCCGGCGTAGTCGGAGAAGTAGCTGGAGGCCGGGAAGCCCTTCAGCGTGAGCTTGATGTTGACCTTGGCCAGAGCCTGCTGCATCGCCTCGGCCAGCGCCTTCTCACGCGGGCGCTCGGCGCGGTAGGTCATGGTGGTCTCGAAGCCGTCCGGGTGGCCGCAGGCGGTCAGGGCCTGCTTGGCCTTCTCCAGGTCGCCCTTGTTCTCGGGAGTCTGGTAGAGGTCGAACTTCTCCTGGCCGACGACGGGCGGCGGCATGACGTTGGTCGCGATGTCGCCACCGGCGACGGGGCCTCCGTAGGCGGTCTGGTTGGCGACGCGGTCGGCGGCCCACATGACGGCCTTGCGGCACTCGACGTTGTCCAGCGGCGGAGCCTCCGGGATCACGGAGACGTACCAGAGCCGGGGGATGACCGGGTTGTCCGTGCGCGCCTTCAGCGCCGGGTCCGGGAGGACCTTGCCGAGGGCGGCGGGCTGGAGACCGGTGCCGGGGATGTCCAGGTGGATGTCACCGGCGATGAGCTGGTTGTCGAGGTCGTCGGCGTTGACGTTGAGCTGGACCTCGATGCGGTCGGGCAGCGCGGGCCGGTTCGGGTCGGTCGCCGGGTCCCACTGGTCGTTGCGGACCAGGGCGAAGCGCTTGCCGGTCTCGTTGGTCTCGAACTTGTACGGACCGGAGGAGACGACCTTCTCCCGGTACTTCGCGCCGGTGTCCTTGTCCTTCGGAACCGGGGCCGTCATCGGCATCTGGACGACGTAGTCCATCGACGCGAACGGCTTCTTCAGCTTGAAGACGATGGTCTGGTCGTCGGGGGTCTCAATGGCGGAGCTGTAGTCCGCGTCCGGGGTCTTGTAGACGCCCTTGTAGTCCTCCGGCCAGTCGAGCAGCTCGTTGAGGTACGACGGGCCGTGCGGGAAGGTCTCCTTGTCGAAGGAGCGCGCGACCGCGTAGGCGACGTCCTTGGACGTGATCGGGGTACCGTCCTCGAACTTGACGCCCTGCTTGATCTTGTACGTCCAGCTCTTGCCGTCGTCGCTCGGCTCGCCGAGTCCCTCGGCGAGGTCGGGGATGACGGTGTTGCCCTCGGGGCCGGGGCCCGGCTTGTACATCGTCAGCGTCCGCCAGTAGAGCCGGCCGAAGTTGAACGAGTAGCCGTAGTAGGTGTCGGCCGGGTCGAGGCTGTCCCAGTCGCCGGAGTGCGCGGCCTTGAGGGTACCGCCCTTCTTGGTCGAAGGGTTGTAGACCTGGGTCAGGGCGGCGTCGGCCACGGGTTGCGCGGCGGCGCCGGAGGCCGACTGGGCCGGCTGCTGCTGCGTACCGCCCCCTCCGCCGCCGCAGGCGGAGAGCACCAGGGCGAGGGCCGCTGTCGCGGCCGCTGCCAGTGCGGATTTCCTTCTCATTGATACCCCTTGTTAGTGGAGATGGGGATGGAGCATGGGCGAAGGTCAGTGCGCTCGCGGGTCGAAGGCGTCCCTCAACCCGTCGCCGAACAGGTTGAACGCGAGAACGGTGATGAAGATCGCCAGACCCGGGAAGATCACGAAGTGCGGCAGCGTGTAGAAGCGCACCGCTTCGGAGAGCATGCCGCCCCACGTGGGGGTGGGCGGGTTGACGCCGACGCCGAGGAAGGACAGCGCGGCCTCGAACAGGATGTTGGCCGGGATGAGCAGGGTCGCGTAGACCAGGATCGGCGCCATCAGGTTGGGCAGGATCTCCCGGAACAGGATGTAGCCGTTGCGTGCGCCCAGGCTCCTGGCGGCGTCGACGAACTCGCGCTCGCGCAGCGAGAGCGTCTGGCCGCGGACGATGCGCCCGATGCTGGGCCAGCTGAAGAAGCCGATGATGAAGATCAGCATGGCGATCCGCAGCCCGTTGCCCTCCAGCCCGAACCCCTCGCTCGGCATGACGCCGACCAGCGCGATCGCGAAGACGAGCAGCGGGAAGGCCAGGAACACGTCCATGATGCGGCCGATGATCTGGTCGACCCAGCCGCCGAAGTAGCCGGCGATGACGCCCATGACGGTGCCGATCAGCACCGACACGATCGTGGCCAGGAAGCCGATCAGCAGCGAGATGCCGGCCCCGGCGACGATCCGGCTGAAGATGTCGCGGCCGTTGACCGGCTCGACGCCGAGCAGGTGCTCGGCGCCCATGCCGCCGTAGGCGCCCAGGGGCAGCAGGGTGTTCGGGTCGATCGCGTCCTGGTTGAACTCCAGGGGGTCCTGACCGAACAGGTTGATGATGGGCGTGGCGAAGATCGCCATGAGGATCAGCAGGAGCACGGTGATGCCGCCGGCGAGCGCGATCTTGTCGCGCCGCAGCCGCATCCAGGCGATCCGGGTGAGGGACCGGCCCTGGACGGCTCTGTCCGCTCCGGAAAGCGTGGGCTCCGGCGGCACCTGCGCCGAAGCACCGGAAACGTCGAGCGGTGCGGTCATGCCGGATAGCCCCCTGAATTCTCAGACGACGTTGTCTGGAGTTTCGTCTTTCAGACCGCTTCGTCGCGACCTTCAGGAGGCAGAATGTATGGCCTGAGCTGCGCTGACTAGCCCCTCAGACCGCTATGTGGCTCAACTGTGATTGACGCGAAACGCATTCGTATCGATCTTGGTGGGATTGTCCACGGCCAGTCCTGGTTGCGTCTCAGATCCGTGACATACGCGGATCTAGCTGATGCCACGTCGCCGGAGAAGATCCTCGATGTCCGAGAAATCGTCATCGCCCTTCGAGGCCTTCTTGTTCTCGACGGCGGGCTTGGCGGCCGCCTGTGGCCGGCCTGCGGCGGGCGCCTGGGCGGGGGTCTTCGCAGAGGTCTTCGCCGGGGCCTCTGCGGCGGCGGGCGCCCCGGCCTCGGCCTTGCGGAGCTTACGGCCGCGCAGCACGCCGGAGACGACGAACAGCACCACCGAGAGTCCGGCCACGGCCACGCCCGACCACACCACCGGGTTGAACACCAGGTTGGCCACGAACCCCACGGCGGTGGAGCCGATGGTCCAGATCGCGCGCAGGGCGTCGGTCAGGTAGGCGGCCAGCGGCAGCAGCGCCCAGGCGAGCATCCGCAGCCCCGAGGCCGCTCCCCTGCGCCGGAACGCCAGGAAGCTCAGCACCAGCCCCGCGGCGGTCAGGCCGATGCAGAGCGGGAACCATGCGATCTGTTCGAAACCCATTCGGGACACCCCTCGGTATGCGCGTTTCTCTCCATCCTGGCACGCGATCCGGCGTCTGCCCCTCCTCCGGGAGAACCACCGATCCCTTAGGGGGACCCGGCTCCCGGCCTACGGGATCTCCGGGTTCGTCCCCGAGGGCTCACCCGTGCGCCTTCTCGCGCCCGTACGGGAGCGTGAGGGCGTCAGGCGGCCAGGAGGGCGCGCAGGTCGGAGGGGCCGACCTCCGCGAGAGAGGAGACCACCAAGCGGCCCGGCGCCGGCTCCACCGGCAGCAGGCTGGGCACCGCGACCACCGCGCAGCCCGCGGCCGTCGCCGCGGCCACCCCGTTGGGCGAGTCCTCCAGCACCACGCAGCGCACCGGCTCCACGCCCAGCAGCTGGGCCGCCGTCAGATAGGGCTCCGGGTCGGGTTTGGTGCGGAGGACGTCGTCGGCGGTGACGACGGCGTCGAACCGGTCGCGCCCCACTTCCTTCAGCACCGCGTCCGCGATCTCCTTGAGCGAGGCGGTCACCAGCGCCACCGGCACCCCTTCGTCACGCAGCGCGTCGAGCAGCTCGGAGGCGCCCGGCATGACCCGCACGCCGCCCGCCAGGCGGGCCACCATGCCGGTCGCCATCCACTCCCGGACCGTCCACGCGGGCACCGTCGACTCCGACACGGCCAGCATGTAGTCGACGGTGCGCTCCATGGAGCCGCCGACGAGGTGGGCCTGGTGCCCGGGGGTCCACTGGGCGCCGAGCTGCTCCATCACCTCGGTCTCGACCTCCAGCCACACCGTCTCGGTGTCGACCAGGAGGCCGTCCATGTCGAAGAAAACCGCTTCCACCCGTGCTCCCTGGGACCGACGGACCGTCAGACGTTGAAGTATTTGGCCTCGGGATGGTGCGCGACGAGGGCGGAGGTGGCCTGCTCCGGGTGGAGCTGGAACTCCTCCGACAGCGTGACCCCGATGCGCTCCGGGTCGAGCAGCTGGAACAGCTGCACCTGGTCCTCGAGGTTGGGGCAGGCGGGGTAGCCGAACGAGTAGCGGCAGCCCTGGATGTTGACCTTGAGCATGTCGTCGAGCGACTCGTCGCCGCCGATGCCCCACTCCGACCGGGTGCGGGCGTGCCAGTATTCGGCCAGCGCCTCGGTGAGCTGCACCGACAGGCCGTGGAGCTCCAGGTAGTCGCGGTAGGCGTCCTTGGCGAACAGCTCGGCCGTGGCCTGGGAGATCTTGCTGCCCATGGTGACGACCTGCAGGCCGACCACGTCGGTCTCCCCCGAGTCCTTGCCCCGGAAGAAGTCGGACAGGCACAGGTGGCGGTCGCGGCGCTGGCGCGGGAACGTGAAGCGGGTGCGCTCGCCGCCCGACTCGTCGAGGATGATCAGCGAGTCGCCGTCGCTGACGCACGGGAAGTAGCCGTAGACGACGGCCGCCTCCAGCAGGCCCTCGGTCTGCAGCCGCTCCAGCCACATGCGCAGCCTCGGCCGGCCCTCGGCCTCGACCAGCTCCTCGTAGCCGGGGCCGTCGCCGCCCCTGGTCGGCTTGAGCCCCCACTGGCCGAGGAACAGCGCCCGCTCGTCGAGGAAGGCCGCGTAGTCGGCCAGCGGGATGCCCTTGACGATGCGGTCGCCGTGGAACGGCGGCTTCGGCACCGGGTTGTCGGCGGCCACGTCGGAGCGGGACGGCAGCTCCTCGACGGGGGTGCGGTCGAGCTTGGCGCCGGTCTTGACCCGCCGCTGGCGCAGCGGCGGCAGCTGGGCGCCCGCCACGCCGCGCTTGACCGCCATGATGGCGTCCATCAGGCGCAGGCCCTCGAAGGCGTCGCGGGCGTAGCGGACCTCGCCCGCGAACAGCTCGGCGAGGTCCTGCTCGACGTAGGCGCGGGTGAGCGCGGCGCCGCCGAGCAGCACGGGGTACTTCTCGGCCAGGCCCCTGGAGTTGAGCTCCTCCAGGTTCTCCTTCATGACCACGGTCGACTTGACCAGCAGGCCGGACATGCCGATGACGTCGGCCTTCTGCTCGTCGGCGGCCTCCAGGATGGCCGAGACGGGCTGCTTGATGCCGAGGTTGACGACCTCGTAGCCGTTGTTGGACAGGATGATGTCGACGAGGTTCTTGCCGATGTCGTGCACGTCGCCCTTGACGGTGGCCAGCACGATGCGGCCCTTCGTCTCGCCCTCGACCCGCTCCATGTGCGGCTCCAGCTGTGCGACGGCGGCCTTCATCACCTCGGCCGACTGCAGCACGAACGGCAGCTGCATCTGGCCGGAGCCGAACAGCTCGCCGACCGTCTTCATGCCGTCGAGCAGCACGTCGTTGATGATCTCCAGGGCGGGCCGCTGGGTCAGCGCGTCGTCGAGGTCGGTCTCCAGACCCTTGCGCTCGCCGTCGATGATGCGCCGCTTGAGCCGCTCCCACAGCGGCAGCGCGGCCAGCTCCTCGGCCTTGCCTGCGCGCAGGGCCGCCGCGTCGACGCCCTCGAACAGGTCCATGAACCGCTGCAGCGGGTCGTAGCCCTCGCGCCGCCGGTCGTAGACCATGTCGAGGGCGACCTGGCGCTGCTCGTCGGGGATGCGCGCCATCGGCACGATCTTGGACGCGTGGACGATGGCGGAGTCGAGGCCGGCGTTGACGCACTCGTTGAGGAAGACCGAGTTGAGCACCATGCGGGCGGCCGGGTTGAGGCCGAAGCTGATGTTGGAGACGCCGAGCGTGGTCTGCACGCCGGGGTAGCGGCGCTTGAGCTCACGGATGGCCTCGATGGTCTCCAGGCCGTCGCGCCTGGTCTCCTCCTGGCCGGTGGCGATGGGGAAGGTGAGGCAGTCGACGATGATGTCGTCGACCCGCATGCCCCAGTTGCCCGTCAGGTCGTCGACGAGGCGGCTGGCCACCCGCACCTTGTGGTCGGCGGTGCGGGCCTGGCCCTCCTCGTCGATGGTGAGCGCCACCACGGCGGCGCCGTGCTCGCGCACCAGCCGCATGATCCGCTGGAAGCGGGAGTCGGGGCCGGTGCCGTCCTCGTAGTTGACGGAGTTGACCGCGGCGCGGCCGCCGAGCATCTCCAGCCCGGCGCGCAGCACCTCCGGCTCGGTCGAGTCGAGCATGATCGGCAGGGTGGAGGCGGTGGCCAGCCGGAACGCCAGCTCCTTCATGTCGGCCACGCCGTCGCGGCCCACGTAGTCGACGCACAGGTCGAGCATGTGGGCGCCGCCGCGCGCCTGGTCGCGGGCCGTCTCCACGCAGTCGTCCCAGCGGCCTTCCAGCATGGCCTCGCGGAAGGCCCTGGAGCCGTTGGTGTTGCACCGCTCGCCGATGGCCAGGAAGGAGGTGTCCTGGCGGAACGGGATCGTCTGGTAGAGGGAGGAGACGCCGGGCTCGGGGTGCGGGCGGCGGCGGACGACCTCCCGGCCGTGCACCCGCTCGACCACCTGGCGCAGGTGCTCCGGGGTGGTGCCGCAGCAGCCGCCGACGATGGACAGGCCGTAGTCGCGGACGAAGGTCTCGTGGGCGGTCGTCAGCTCCTCGGCACTCAGCGGGTAGTAGGCGCCGTCGGAGGTGAGCACGGGCAGGCCGGCGTTGGGCATGCACGACAGCCGCAGCCGCGAGTGGCGGGCGAGGTAGCGCAGGTGCTCGCTCATCTCGGCGGGGCCGGTGGCGCAGTTGAGGCCGATCACGTCGACGCCGAGCGGCTCGATCGCGGTGAGGGCGGCGCCGATCTCGGAGCCGAGCAGCATGGCGCCGTTGGTCTCGATCGTCACCTGGGCGATGATCGGCACGTCGCGCCCGGCCGCGTCGATCGCCCGCTTCGCGCCGAGCACGGCGGCCTTGACCTGCAGCAGGTCCTGGGAGGTCTCGACGATGAGCGCGTCGGCGCCGCCGGCGATCAGGCCGGCCGCGTTGTCGCGGTAGGCGTCGCGCAGGACGGCGAACGGCAGGTGGCCGAGCGTGGGCAGCTTCGTGCCCGGCCCCATCGAGCCGAGCACGAAACGCGGCCGGTCGGGCGTGGACCAGTGGTCGGCGCGCTCCCTGGCGATCCTGGCGCCGGCCTCGGAGTATTCGTAGACGCGGTCGCCGATGTCGTACTCGCCGAGCGCGGCGAGGTTGGCGCCGAAGGTGTTGGTCTCCACGCAGTCGACGCCGACGGCGAAGTAGGCGTCGTGGACGCCCGCGACGATGTCGGGGCGGGTGACGTTGAGCACCTCGTTGCAGCCCTCGTGGCCCTGGAAGTCATCGAGGGTCGGGTCGTGGGCCTGGAGCATCGTTCCCATGGCGCCGTCGGCGACGACGACTCGCTGGGACAGCACTTCTCGAAATGACCGGGCGATGCTCATGCGCTCCAGCTTATCGGCTGCGCCACACCGGGATCCCCCGCCCGCCGGGCCCCGCCTCGCACGTCCAGCGCCTGGTGCGACGCCCTCCCCTCCGGAAGGGGACACACCAGGACAAGGCGGCGAAGAACCGTCCTCCGGCAGGGCCCGCGGGCTCAGCTCGCAGCGTACGCCGCTCCGCCCCGTCCCTCGCCTGACCTGGCGTTCCATCACAGCCTGTACGGCGGGAGCCACTGATCGCGCTTACCACGTGACAGGAGTACCTCCTCACCGCATAGGCTTAGCGCGATGGTGCAGACAGGAGGCGACACGTGATCGAGCTCGAAGGGCTCCCCGAGCTCGTCGACCCGGTGCTCATTGCCGCGTTCGAAGGGTGGAACGACGCGGGCGAGGCCTCGAGCGGTGTGATCGCCCATCTCGAGTCCGCCTGGAAGGCCGAGCCGCTGGCCGAGCTGGACCCTGACGACTACTACGACTTCCAGGTCACCCGCCCCGTCGTGGAGATGGGCGACGGGCTGACCCGGTCGATCATCTGGCCGACGACGAGGCTGCTGCGGGCCCGGCCGCCGGGCAGCGAGCGCGACGTGGTGCTGCTGCGCGGCATCGAGCCCAACATGCGCTGGCGGTCGTTCTGCGCCGACATCATCGACGTCTGCCGGGAGCTGGGCGTCGACATGGCCGTCATGCTGGGCGCGCTGCTCAACGACTCGCCGCACACCCGTCCGGTGCCGGTCCTCGGCTCGGCCACCGACGACGGCCTGGCGCGCTCGATCAACCTGGAGCTGAGCCGCTACGAGGGCCCGACGGGCATCGTCGGCGTCCTGCAGCACGCGTTCGGCCGCGCCGGCCTGAGCGCCGTCACGCTGTGGGCGTCGGTGCCTCACTACGTGGCCCAGCCGCCCAACCCGAAGGCCACGCTGGCGCTGCTGCGCCGGTTGGAGGACGTGCTGGAGATCCCGATGCCGCTGGGCGACCTCGACGAGGAGGCCCGGGCGTGGGAGCACGGCGTCGACGAGCTGGCCTCGCAGGACAGCGAGGTGGCCGAATACGTCAAGGAGCTGGAGGAGCGCAAGGACGCGGCGGAGCTGCCCGAGGCGAGCGGCGACGCGATCGCGGCCGAGTTCGAGCGCTACCTGAGGCGCCGCGACCGCGACACCGACGGCTGACGTCCGGCGTTCGCTTCCCCGCCGATCGCCGATCGGCCGCGGCCGAGGCCATGGGCGCCTTGGACGCCGGCGGACATTTGCGGCCAAAAACCTAAACGCCGGACTTTTTCCGTACGCCGGTTCATAATCGGGTTTCCGCTGACCGTCCACGTGAGGCCGATCATGGCGATTCCGTCCGGAAGCCCGCACCTGACCAGCCAGGACACCAGGCGTCTGGTCCTGCAGATGGCCGCGCCCCTGCGTGAGGACGGGCCCGGCGGTCAGGTGACCCACTTCCTGGCCCTGCTCCAGGACCGTCTCCCCCTCTGGCTGGGCGTCCTGCGCGACCTGGAGCACCGCGCGGGCCGGGGTCAGGTGCGCGACAACCTCGTCGTGGTGGCGCGGGCCGGCATCGGCTACTACGCGGACGTGCAGTCGGCCGCGCTGCCGGTGTTCTCCTCCCCCGCGGTCACCGTGCGCTTCCGGCACGCGCTCAAGGCGAACGGGCTGGGACCGCCCGCCGAGGTGACCCCGCTCGCCTCGTACCTGCGGGAGGAACGGCTGCTCGGGCGGGTGGCCGCGGAGGTCGACCCGGAGGCCAGCGCCCGGCTCCTGCTCGCCGGCTGCCTCCGCCACGCCTTCGTCGAGCTCTTCGTCGGCGCCGACGCCGGACCGTCACGCGAAACCGCCGCCGAGGAGATCGTCCGCGAACTACGGCTGGAACCCCGGTGAGACTGGAAAACGGGCTGAGCGGACCCCCGGGGCCGTCCTCCGGACGCGGCCAGAGCCACAGGCCGCCGCGCGGAGGCTGCCCGGCGGTGCGGGGAGACCGCCCGGCGGTGCACGAAGGCCGCACGGGGATGCGGGGAGGCCGCCCGGGGATGCGGGGAGGCCGCACGGCGGTGGGGTGTCAGCCGGCTGCCGAGGTGGCCGTGTGGTGGCGCAGGGCCTGGTCGTGGCGGTGCCAGACCAGGGCGGCCACGTCGGGGTCGGCGCCCAGCGGCGGGGTGACGAGGTCGGCGCCCGCGGCCGCCAGGCGGGCGTGGAAGAAGCCGGGCGCCAGCAGGTAGGAGGCGAGCGCCACCCGGGCCGCCGGGCCGGAGCGGAGCCGTTCCATCGTCTCCGCCAGCCCCGGCGAGCCGGAGGAGACGAAGGCGGCGGTGACCGGGCGGGACAGGCGGACGGCGAGCTGGTGGGCGGCGGCGCGCACGCCGGCCAGCGCGGACGGGTCGGAGGACCCGGCCGCGCCCAGCACGACCGCGTCCGTGGCGCGCAGCCCGGCCCTGTTGAGCCGGCGGGCGAGCGTGGCGGTCAGCAGCCGGTGCGGGCCGAGCGGCGGGGCGACGAGGGCGCCTGGCCGGTGCTCGGCGAGCACCGCGGGCAGGTCGACGTGCACGTGGTAACCGCCGGCGAGCAGCAGCGGGACCACGACCACCGGCCCGGGGACGGCCGGCAGCACGTCACGCAGCAGCGGCGCGCTGATCTCCAGGTACGCGAGCTCGACGCGGCGGCGGGGCCGGGCCGCGCGGACGGCTCCGGCCAGCGCGGACAGGGTGCGCTCCCCCTCCTCGCTGCGGGTGCCGTGAGCGGCCAGGACGAGCGTCGGGGTCACCGCGCGCCCTCGTACCGGCAGGCGAGCCGGTAGCCGCGCTTGACCACGGTCTCGACGATCCCGGCCGGCCCGAGCGCGCGGCGCAGGCGGGTGACGGCCATCTCGACCGCGTGCTCGGCCGAGTCCCTGACGGCGCTGCCGGGCAGGACGGTGCGCAGGTCGGCGCGGGAGACGACGTGGCCGGGCTTGTCGGCCAGGCGCTTGAGCACGGCCATCGGCGCGGGCGGCAGCGGCCGCAGCTCGCCGTCGACGACCACGGCGTGGCCGCGGATCTCCAGGCGGTGCCCGCCTGCTTCGAGCCGGGTGACGGACTGGGCGGGCAGGTGGCGGGCCAGGACGCGGGCGAGCGCGCCGAGCCGGGCCCGGTCGGGCTGCAGGGTGGGCACGCCGCGGTCGGCGAGCGGGCCCGCGGTGACCGGGCCGACGCAGGCCGCCACGACCGGGCCGGCGAACGCGGCCAGCAGGGCGTCCTCGGCCCCCTCCGCGCGGGCGGCGTTGAGCATGGCGTGCACGGCGGGCGCGCTGGTGAAGGCGACGGCGTCGACGGAGCCCGAGACCGTCTGGGTGATCAGGCGCCGCAGCGGCGACGGGTCGCGGTACGGCAGCCACCGGTAGACGGGGATCACGATCACCTCGGCGCCGGCCTCGCGCAGGTCGGCGACGAAGTCGGTGAGCGGCTCGCCGTGCTGCTGGACGGCGATGCGGCGGCCGCGCAGGTCCTGGGCGAGCAGGTAGTCCTTGACCTCGGCGCAGGATTCGGTGGCGGGGGTCCAGTGGTCGTTGAGCCCGGCGGCGCGGACCGCGCCTCTGGCCTTGGGCCCGCGGGTGAGCAGGCGTGCCCCGGCGAGGTGGTCGCCCAGGTCGGAGGAGAGGCCCCAGCCCTCCGCCGCGGCCATCCAGCCGCGGAAGCCGACGCCGGTGGTGACGACCACGTCGTCGACGGGCCTCTCCAGGCTCCGCCGGGTGGCGGCGAGCAGGTCGGCGTCCTCGGCGAGCGGGACGAGCCTGATGGCGGGGGCGCTCAGCACGCGGGCGCCGCGCCGTTCGAGCAGCGCCCCGAACTCCTCGCGCCGGCGGGTGGCCGTGACGCCGACGGTGAAGCCCGCCAGCGCGTCGGGCGCCGTCTCGGGCGAAAGGACGGCGTCCCCGATGGATGACCCGCTCATGCGAGAACCTCGTCGTGGATCGGGACACCCGGCCGGGCCCCGAGCACCCGGCCGGGCATCACACGTACGTGAACCGGAAGTGAGATCACGCCTTCATCGTGGATTCGGAGGGTTTCCGCGCTGGGTCTCTTCTGTTACCGCTGTGCTACAAGCGACAGCCCGCGCGGTTGGCGGCGGACCCGGGAGGGAAACCCGTCGGTGTGCGACGCGGCTATTCGGGGAGGCGCGGGTGACGGTGCGGCCGATCCTGGCTTTCGACGATCCGGCGCTCCGCTCGGTCGCGGAGCCGGTCAAGGACTACGACAAGGAGCTGCGCGGGCTGGTCAAGTCCATGACGGCGACGTTGCGGGCGGGCGTCGGCCGGGCCGGGCTGGCCGCTCCTCAGGTGGGGGTGCCGCTGCGGGTGCTCGTCTACGCCTACGAGGGCGCGTCAGGCCATCTCGTCAATCCGCGGCTGGAGCTGTCGGAGCGGCGGATCACGGCGGACGAGGCCTGTCTGTCGGCCCCGGGCGTGTGGTGGCCGCTGCGGCGCGCTTTCATGGTCGTCGCGCGTGGCCGCGACATGTTCGGCAAGCCCGTCACGGTGCGGGCGCTGGGCGTGCTGGCGAGGGTTCTGCAGCACGAGTCCGATCATCTGGACGGGGTGCTGTTCAGCGACCACCTGTCAGCGGACGAGCGCGAACGCTTTCTGGCCGCGGCGCTGCCCTCGGGATGAGCGCGCGGCGCTGTTCCGGATCCAGGCCGCCCCAGACGCCGTGCGTCTGGCCGCTGCTGATCGCGTAGTCGAGGCACGGCTCCCGTACGGGGCACGTGTGGCAGATCGTCTTGGCGCGTTCCACCTGCGACTGGCCCGGACCCTGGAGCGAGATCGGGAAGAACAGCTCAGGGTCCAGGTCAGAGCAGGCGGCCCTGCGTGACCAGTCGAGCATCATCATGCTCATCGCGCCTACCCAGCGCCTTCCGGGTCATACCTCTTCGAGCAGGCGGTCCCAGTCGAGCAGGAACCTGTCGAGCCCGTAGCGCGCCAGCGCGGCCGTCCGCGCGGCCTTGCCGGCCTGGGCGGCCCGCTCCGGGTCCGCCGCGAACTCCCTGAGCGCCTGGGCCAGCACGTCCACCCGGGTGGAGACGACGCCCGCCTCGGGCGGCACCGCCTCGACGGCCTCGGTGGCGGCCAGCGCGACCACGGGCATGCCCAGGGTCATCGCCTCGATGAGGGCGAGCCCGAGCGAGGTCCACCGGTAGGGGTGCAGGTAGACCCGCCGTCTGGCGAGCTCGGCGTGCATGCGGGCCTGCGGCAGGTCCTCGTACGTCCCGTACGGGAGACCTTCGACCTTCATGCCGAACAGGTCGAGCGGCACCTCGGCGGCGAAGCGCGGCAGCAGGTCGGTGCCGGCCACCCGGGTGCGCCGGACGGGCTCGTTGACCACGACGCCCGCCCGGGGCAGTTCGCCGGTGTAGAGGTGGCCTGGGTCCACGACGCCGTGCTCGACGACCCGGGTGGGAGCCCGGCCGTTGTCCCAGAACAGCTCGTTGAAGTGGGTGACGTGCACGAGCGTGATGTCGGAGCGGTCCGCCAGCGGGTGACGGGTGCGTGGCACGTCGCCGACCGGCGTGTTGTGCTCGACGTAGACGCCGGGCAGGTCGCGGCCGAGCCACTCGCGGGCCAGGTCGAGCTCGTGCGGGCGCTGGTAGACGACCACGTCGACCGGCTCGTCGCGGAGCCGGTCCCACGGCACTTCCCTGGCGCTACTAGGCCACGGATAGGTGTCGGCCCGTCCCCTGCCGTCGGGGCCGCGGCCGGGGACGAGCGGCAGGACGTACTCGTGGCGGCCGTGCACGAACGAGGTGGTCCACGAGCCGTGGACGTGCCAGAGGAGGATCCTCACCAGCGGCTCCAGCCGAGCGCCCGCGACCAGGCGGAGCCGCCGGCGGCGACGGGGGCCGGCGCGGCGTCCGCCTCGCGCAGCAGCCGTTCGGCCACGTCGGTGAGGTCGTCGGCGACCTCGGGAGCGTGCTCGATCTCCTCGCGCCGCGTCTCCACGGTCGGCACCAGGATGCCGCGCGCCCCGGCGGCCCTGGCCGCCTCCATGTCGCGGCCGATGTCGCCGACCATGACACACTCGCGCGGGCTCACGTCCAGCACCGCGGCGGCCCTGATGAGCAGGCCGGGCGCGGGTTTGCGGCAGGTGCAGCCGTCGCCGTCGTCGTGCACGCAGATCGCCCACGCGTCGAACGGCCCGAGCAGTTCCTCGACCCGGGCGTTCACCTGTTCCATCTCGTCCGCGGTGATCAGGCCCTTGGCCACGCCCGACTGGTTGGTCACCACCGCCACCGGCAGGTCGGCGCGGCGCAGCCTGCTCAGCGCCTCCAGCGCGCCCGGCATGGGCCGGACCCGGGCCGGGTCGCCGTTGTACGGGACATCCCTGATCAGGGTTCCATCCCTGTCGAAGAGCACCGCCCCGGGACGTCGTTGTTCGAACACCATCCACCTCCGTCGCGTGGCCCACAGCTACCCGGCGCCATATCGGGCAAACAACTACTCAGGGTGACCAGACGCCAGAGTTCGGGGGTGTTTGCCCATTTCAGCGAGGGGGGTGTGTTTGAGGAGCGCTCCTCTCGGTAGCCGTTCTCCTAATCTTCGCAGGAAGGGAACCGATGAGATTTCTCGGCATCAACGCGATCTTCCATGACCCCGCGGCGGCCCTGGTCGTGGACGGGAGGGTGGTCGCCGCCGCGGAGGAGGAGCGGTTCAGCCGGCGCAAGCACGGCAAGCGCCCGCTCCCGTTCTCCGCGTGGGAGCTGCCGGAGCAGGCGGCCGCCTGGTGCCTGCGGGAGGCGGGCATCGGCCCCGAGGACGTCGACGCGGTGGCCTACTCCTACGATCCCGCCCTGGTCGAGCAGCGCCCGGACGGCGACTGGGAGGAACTGCGCACCCGTTACGCGGTACGCGCCCCGCTGTTCCTGTCCACGGCGCTGCCAGGGCTGGACGCGGCGCGGGTGCGGTTCGTGCCGCACCACATCGCGCACGCCGCCTCGGCGGGGCTGGCCTCGCCCTGGCGCGACTGCGCGGTGCTGGTGTGCGACGGCCGCGGCGAGAACGTCTCCCACCTGGCCGGCCGCTACACCGGCGGCGAGCTGGAGGTGCTGGCCGCCCAGCCGCTGCCGCACTCGCTCGGGCTGATGTACGAGGACGTGACCGAGCACCTGGGATTCCTGCGCTCCTGCGACGAGTACAAGGTGATGGCGCTCGCCTCGTACGGGCGGCCGCGGTTCCTGGAGGAGCTGCGCGAGCTCGTCTACGCGACGGGTGACGGCGGCTTCCACGTGACGCCGATCGAGTGGGGCGGGTACGCCAAGGCGCTGCGCAAGGGCGAGCAGTGGACGGACGACCACGCCGACCTGGCGGCCAGCGTGCAGGCCCGGCTCGAAGAGGTGCTGCTCGACCTGGCCCGCTGGCTGCACGAGCGGACCGGCGAGCGGCGGCTGGCCCTGGCCGGCGGGGTCGCGCTGAACTGCGTGGCCAACACCCGCCTGCTGGCCGAGGGTCCGTTCGACGAGGTGTGGGTGCAGCCGGCCGCCGGCGACTCCGGCACCGCGCTGGGCGGGGCGCTGCACCTGGCCCAGGTGCACGGGGAGCCGGCCGCCCCGATGAGCACCGCGGCGCTCGGCCGCGGCTTCACCGACGAGGAGCTCGGGGCGTGGCTGGACGTGGCCCGCGTCCCGTACACGCGCCCCGCCGACCTGGCGGCGGCGGTGGCGGACGAGCTGGCCGCCGACCGGCTCGTCGCCTGGTTCCAGGGGCGGTCGGAGTACGGGCCGCGGGCGCTCGGGCACCGCTCGCTGCTGGCCCACCCGGGGCACGCGGCCAACACCGAGCGGCTCAACGACGTCAAGGGGCGCGAGCAGTTCCGGCCGATCGCGCCCATGGTGCTGGAGGACCGGGCCCCCGCCGTCTTCGGCCGGGGGCCGGTGCCGTCGCCGTACATGCTGTTCGTGCACGACGTGCTCCCCGGCTGGCGTGAGCGCGTCCCCGCCGTGGTGCACGTGGACGGGACCGCCCGGGTCCAGACCGTCTCCCCCGCCGCCGAGCCGCTGATGGCGCGGGTGCTGGCCGAGTTCGAGGCGCGGACCGGGCTGCCCGTCGTGGTCAACACGAGCCTCAACACCGCCGGGCGGCCCATGGTGGACGACCCGCGTGACGCGCTGGAGTGCTTCGGGTCCTCGCCGGTGGAGGTGCTGGCCCTGGGGCCCTACCTGATACGGCGGGGGGAGGTGTTCGCGTCGTGATCACGGTGGTGATCCCCACGATCGGGCGGCCGAGCCTGCGCGCCACGCTGGCCGCGCTGGCGGACGTCCCGGTCGTGGTGGCCGACGACCGGCCGGGCGCCGCCGAGCCGCTGGAGGTGCCCGGTGGCGTACGGGTCGTGCGCTCGGGCGGGCGCGGGCCCGCGGCGGCGCGCAACGCCGGCTGGCGGGCGGCGGACACGCCGTGGGTGGCGTTCCTGGACGACGACGTGGTGCCGTCGCCCGGCTGGGCGCGCGCGGTCTGGAAGGACCTGGTGGACCTGCCGGAGGACGTGGGGGGCAGCCAGGGGCGGATCACGGTGCCGCTGCCGTCCGGGCGACGGCCCACCGACGGCGAGCGGCACACCGCCGGGCTGGTGGACGCCGACTGGCCGACGGCCGACATGGCCTACCGGCGCTCGGCGCTGGAGCGGGTGGGCGGCTTCGACGAGCGGTTCCCGCGCGCCTACAGGGAGGACGCCGACCTGGCCCTGCGCGTGCGGCGGGCCGGTTACCGGCTGGTCAAGGGTGCGCGGGTGACGGTGCACCCGGTGCGCGACGACGGTTTCTGGGCCAGCGTCAGGTTCCAGCGCGGCAACGCCGACGACGCCCTGATGCGCCGCCTGCACGGGCCGGCCTGGCGCGCGGCGATCGGCGTCCGCGGGCGCCTGCGCCGCCACGCCCTCACGACGGCCTTCGCCGCCGCCGCTCTCGCCCTGGGCACCGCCTACAGCCTGACCGCTCACCAGGCCGCCTTCTCCCGTTGGAGGCTCGTCCGAGGGCCGGTCGAGGCCGGGGCCTGGCTGGCGGGGGCGGGGTGGGTGCTCATGACCGGGGAGTTCGTGTGGGCCCGGGTGCGGCCGGGGCCGCGGAGCCCCGGCGAGGTGGCGCGGATGGCCGTCACCGGCGTGCTGATCCCACCGGTGGCCTGCTGGCACCGGCTCAGGGGGGAATGGGAGGTGCGGCGATGAGCGCTCCGCGGGTGCTCGTGGCGCGGCTCGACGACGCCGGGGACGTGCTGCTGGCCGGCCCCGCCGTGCGGGCCGTGCGCGGGCGGGCGGGCGAGGTCGTCTTCCTGGCCGGCCCCCATGGCAGCGCGGCCGCCGGGCTGCTGCCCGGGGTGGACCGGGTGGTGGAGTGGCGGGCGCCGTGGATCATGAGCGAGCCGCCGCCCGTGACGCGGTCCGAGGTGGACGCGCTCGTCCGGGAGGTACGGGGCTGCGAAGAGGCGCTGATCCTGACCTCGTTCCACCAGTCGGCGCTGCCGCTGGCCCTGCTGCTGAGGCTGGCAGGGGTAGGGCGGATCGCCGCCATCAGCGACGACTACCCGGGCTCGCTGCTCGACGTGCGCCACCGGGTCGACGAGAGCGTCGACGTGCCGGAGGCGGAGCGGATGCTGGCGCTGGCCCGGGCCGCCGGGTTCGAGCTGCCGCCCGGCGACGACGGCAGACTCGCAGTTCGACAGCCACTTCCGGATATCAGCCGAGAAACAGGGCAATTGCTCAATGTCGGCGGCGTTGCCGACAAAGGCGCGTATGTCGTGGTGCACCCGGGGACCTCCGCTCCCGCCCGGACCTGGCCCGCAGAGAGGCATCGCCAGACCGTACGAGAGCTGGTCCACGACGGGCACCAGGTCGTGGTCACCGGCAAGGAACGCGATCTCACCGCCTTCGTCGCCGGCGAGGACGCCGTGGACCTCGGCGGGCGGACTTCGTTCGCCGAACTCGCGGCCGTCCTCCAGCGTGCCGGGGTGCTCGTGGCGGGCAACACCGGCCCGGCACACCTGGCGGCGGCGGTCGGCACGCCGGTGGTCAGCCTGTTCGCCCCTGTCGTCCCCGCCGAGCGGTGGGCCCCGTACGGCGTGCCCACGGTGCTGCTCGGTGACCAGCACGCGCCCTGCCGGGCGAGCAGGGCGCGCGTCTGCCCGGTCCCCGGGCACCCGTGCCTGTCGCAGGTGACGAGTGAGCAGGTGGTCAAGGCAGTGAGGGAGCTGACGCAGTGAAGATCGATCTCATCTCGGAGCACGCCGACCCGCTCGCCGCGATCGGCGGCGTGGACTCCGGCGGTCAGAACGTGTACGTGGCCGCGCTGGCCACCGCGCTGGCCGCGCGCGGCCACTCGATCGTCGTGCACACCCGTCGCTCCCACGCCGCCCAGCCCTCGTCGGTGCGGCTCTCCCCCCGCATCACCGTCGAGTACGTGCCGGCGGGCCCGGCGGCCCCGGTGCCGAAGGACGAGCTTCCCCCGTACATGCCGGAGTTCACCGACCGGCTGGCCGACCGCTGGGCGCTGCGCGCCCCCGACGTGGCGCACGCGCACTTCTGGATGAGCGGGCAGGCGGCGCTGCAGGCGGCGGACGGGTTCCCGGTGGTGCAGACGTTCCACGCGCTCGGCACGGTGAAGCGGCGCTGGCAGGGCGGCGCCGACACCAGCCCCGCGCACCGCGTGGCCACCGAGCGGGCCATCGGCCGGCGCGCCGACGCGGTGCTGGCGACCTGCGGCGACGAGGTCACGGAGCTCGTCGCGATGGGCGTGCCCGAGCGGCGGATCACGGTCGTGCCGTGCGGCGTCGACCTGGAGACGTTCTGCCCGGACGGGCCGGTGGCGCCGCGCACGGAGGGGCCGATGGTGCTCAGCATCGGCCGGCTGGTGCCGCGCAAGGGCGTCGACACGGTGATCGCGGCGCTGCGCCGGCTGCCCGGCGCCGAGCTGGTCATCGCGGGCGGGCGGACCGACGACGAGGAGGCGGTGCGGCTGCGCGAGCTGGCCGAGGGCTACGGGCTGGCGGACCGGGTGCACGTGATCGGCAGCGTGCCGCGCGAGCACGTCCCGGCGCTCATGCGCGCGGCCGACGTGCTGGTCACCGTGCCGTGGTACGAGCCGTTCGGCCTGGTGCCCGTGGAGGCGATGGCGTGCGGCGTGCCGGTCGTGGCGTCGGCGGTCGGCGGCCACCTGGACACCGTGGCCGGATGCGGGCTGCTGGTGCCGCCGCGAAGGCCGAGGGCGCTCGCCAGGGCGCTGAAGGAGGTGCTCGGCAGACCGGACATGCGCCGGGAGATCGGCGGGGCCGGCGCACGCCGGGCCCGGGAACGGTACGGCTGGCCGCGCATCGCCGAGCAGACCGAGGCCGTGTACACGCAGGTGATCGACGGACAGCCGAGCCGTCTCGCCGCGCTGGGGGGGTAATCATGGACACGCATCTGGAGAAGCTCCGCACGGCCCTGACCAGGGTCGACGACCACGCCACCACGATCCGCGCCTGGGGCGGCAAGCTCGGGGGCGTGCTCGCGGCCGGGGGCAGGCTGCTGGCGTGCGGCAACGGCGGGTCGGCGGCCGAGGCCCAGCACCTGACGGCCGAGCTGGTCGGGCGGTTCCGCGCCGACCGGTCGCCGTACGCGGCGATCCCGCTGCACGCCGACACCTCGTCGCTCACCGCGATCGCCAACGACTTCGGCGCGGACGAGATCTACGCCCGCCAGGTGCACGCGCACGGCCGTCCGGGCGACGTGCTGATCTGCCTGTCGACCAGTGGCCGCAGCGCCAACGTGCTGGCCGCGGCGCGGGCCGCCCAGGAGCGCGGAATCCTGTCGTGGGCGCTGACCGGGCCCGCGCCGAACCCGCTCGCCGACCTGTGCGACGACGCGGTCGCCGTGCCCGCCGACGAGACGGCCACGGTGCAGGAGGTGCACCTCGCCATGATCCACATGCTCTGCGACGCGGCCGAGGAGGCCCTGTGACGGATCCGCGGCGGGACCGGGACGTCCATCGCGGTCCCCCGCCGCCGGGTCCGCTGGTCGTGATCGGCGACACGCTGCTGGACGTGGACGTCGACGGCGAAGCCGTGCGGCTCTGCCCGGACGCGCCGGTGCCGGTGGTCGACGTGACGGCCGAGCACGCCCGTCCCGGCGGGGCGGGGCTGGCGGCGCTGCTCGCCGCCCGTGACGGCGCCGACGTGGTGCTGATCACCGCGATCGGCGACGACCCCGCGGGGCGCCGCCTGTGCGGGCTGCTGTCGGCCGAACTGGAGCTGGTACGCCTCCCGCTGCGGGGCGAGACCGTACGCAAGACCCGCGTACGAGCCGGAGGCCAGACACTCCTGCGCCTGGACACCGGCGACGGAACCGCCCCACCCTTCCCAGAAGCGCCCACGACCGGACCCGCCCACCAGGACGAACCGCAAGAAGCCCCCGAGACCAGGGACCCGCACTCTGACCACTTCGACCACCACGCCCTGCCCACCGAAGACCACACCCAAGACACGGACAGCCACACAATCGCCGCAGGCGAATATCCGCAGCACGCGAACGTGACCACCTCCGACCCGCACAAGCCGGAACCGAACCCAACCGCCGCTAACGGAAACGCCCGCGACGCGGACGTGACCGCCGCAGGCGGAAACACAACCACCGACCCACACACCCCGGAGCCGGACCCAATTCTCGCGAAGGGAAACGCCCGCGACGCAGACGTGATCGTCACAGGCGGAAACACGACCGCCGACCGACACACCCGGGAAGGGGGCCCAACCGCCACCAACAGAAGCGTGCGCGACACCGAACTGACCGCCGCAAGCGGAAGCGCGAGTGCCGCCAACCCACACACGCCGGGACCAGACCCAACCCTCGCGAACGGAAACACGCCCAACGCGGACATGACCGCCGCAAGAGGAAGCGCGAGTGCCGCCAACCCACACACGCCGGAATCGGACCCAACCGCCGCTAGGGGAAACACGCGCGACTCAGACGTGACCGCCGCAGGCGGAAGCGTCAGTGGTGCCGAACGACACATGTGGGAGTTGGGGCCGGATGCCGGTGTCCAGGACGTGACGGCCGAGGGCGTGGATACGGCCGTCGTGGGGGGACATTTGGCCGCTGGGGATGGGTATGCGCGGGCGGTTGAGGTGGTTGCCGGGGCGGGGGCGGTGCTGGTGGCGGATTACGGCCGGGGGGTGGCGGCGGTGGCGCGGGAGTTGTTGCGCGGCTGTGCGGCGCCTGTGGTGTGGGATCCGCACCCGAGAGGCGTAAGGCCGCCCCGGGGATGCGCGCTGATCACGCCGAGCGAGGCCGAGGCCAGGTTGCTGTGCCCGGGCGAGTTCCCGGGCGCCGACCGGGCGGCACGCGCCATCCGGGAGGAGCTGGACGCCGGCGCGGTCGTGGTCACCCGGGGCGCCGGGGGCGCGTCCCTGGCGCTGGCCGACGGCACGATGCTCAAGATCCCGGCGCCGGTCCGGGCGAGCGGCCAGGACCCGTGCGGCGCGGGAGACAGGCTGGCCGGGGCCGCGGCGCTCGCGATGCGGGCCGGGGCCGGCGTGGCGGAGGCGGTGATCACGGGCGTCGGCGAGGCCTCGCGGTTCGTCGCCGGCGGCGGCGCGGCCGCCGTCCGCGTCCAGGAGCAGGAGCTGGGCGACCGGCCGCGCACCGCCGTCGAGGTGGCCGAGCTGGTCCGGGCGTCCGGCGGCCGGCTGATCGCCACCGGCGGCTGCTTCGACCTGCTGCACGCCGGGCACGTCAGCCTGCTGCGGCGGGCCCGCGCGCTCGGCGACGCGCTGGTCGTGTGCGTCAACTCCGACGAGTCCGTGCGCAGGCTCAAGGGCCCGTCGCGCCCGATCGTGGACGTGACCGACCGGGTCGAGGTCCTGCGCGCGCTGAGCTGCGTGGACGCGGTGCTGGTGTTCGACGAGGGCACCCCGGTCCGCGCGATCGAGCTGCTCCGCCCTGACGTGTGGGTGAAGGGCGGCGACTACGAGGGCGGCACGCTGCCCGAATCCGAGGTCCTGGCCGGCATCGGCGCCGAGACGGTGGTGCTGGACCTGCTGCCGGGACGTTCGACAACCAATCTGATCAAGGAGATCCGATGAACGTACTGATCACGGGGGGCGCCTCGGGCCTCGGCCTGGCCACCGCGGAAGCGGTCGAGAAGGAGGGCTGGCGATCGTTCGTCGTCGACGTCCGCGAGCCGAGCCAGCGCTTCGAGCACACCACCGCGGACCTGGCCGATCGGGAGCAGGCCGAGCGCGCGGTCCGCGAGCTGGCCGAGCGGGCCGGCGGGCTGGACGCGGTCGTCACCGCGGCCGGCATCGACCGGTGCGGGCGGCTGGAGGACGTGCCCGCCGACGACTGGGAGCAGGTGGTCAAGGTCAACCTGCTCGGCACGGCCTCCGTCGTGCGGGCCGCGCTCCCGTACCTGAAGAGGTCGCGCGGCCGGATCGTCACCTGCGCGTCCACGCTCGGGCTGCGCCCGCTGAGCGACGCCTCGGCCTACAGCGCGTCGAAGTTCGGCGTGGTCGGGCTGACCCGGGCGCTGGCGGTCGAGCTGCGCGGCGAGGTGGGGGTCACCCTGCTGGTGCCGGGCGGCATGCGGACGGGCTTCTTCGACGGCCGGCCCGAGCAGTACAAGCCCGGCCCGGAGGCGGGGCTGAACGACCCCGCGGACGTCGCCCAGGCGATCGTGTTCGCGCTGGGCAGGCCGGTCGGCTGCGAGATCAGGGAACTCGTCGTCTGCCCGGACACGGAGACATCATGGCCCTAGAACTCCTGGTGCTGCGCGGGCTGGGGCTGGGCGACCTGCTCACCGCCGTGCCCGCGCTGCGCGCGCTGCGCCAGGCGCATCCGGAGCACCGGATCACGCTCGCCACCCCGTCCTATCTCGGCCCGCTGCTGCCGCTCACCGGCGCGGTGGACGAACAGATCGACGTGTCCGGGCCCGGCCCGGTGCCGTTCGAGCGGCCGGACCTGGCGGTCAACCTGCACGGCCGGGGCCCGCAGAGCATCGAGGCGCTGCGCCGTACCGAGCCGGGACGGCTGATCAGTTACGAGACCGGCCCGCCGTGGCAGGACGGCGTGCACGAGGTGCGGCGCTGGTGCGACCTGCTGAGGTGGTACGGCATCCCGGCCGACCCGCAGGACCTGACGCTCGGCGTCTCCGACCGTACGGGGCCGGCGATCGTGCATCCCGGCGCCGCCTACCCGGCCAGGCGCTGGCCGCCGGAGCGGTTCGCGAAGGTGGCGGCGCTGCTGGACGACGACGTGGTCGTCACCGGCAGCGCCGAGGAGGCCGGGCTGGCCAGGAGGGTGGCCGAGCTGGCCGGGCTGCCGGCGGATCGGGTGCTCGCCGGCCGCACCGACCTGGCCGAGCTGATCGAGCTGGTGAGCAGGGCGCGCCTGGTGGTGTGCGGCGACACCGGCGTGGGCCATCTGGCGACCGCGTTCTGCGTGCCGTCGGTGGTGCTGTTCGGGCCGGTCTCCCCGGCGCAGTGGGGGCCGCCGCCCGGGTGGCGGCACGTGGCGCTGTGGGCGGGCAGCCGGGGGGACCCGCACGGCGACCAGCCGGACCCGGGCCTGCTGAAGATCGAGGTATCCGAGGTCGTCGACGCCGCGATGGAGGTCACGTCATGAGGGCGCTGGTCACCGGAGGAGCCGGGTTCCTCGGCTCCCACCTGTGTGAGCGGCTGCTGGACCGGGGGGCTGACGTGGTGTGCATGGACAGCTTCCTCACCGGCGGGCCGCGCAACGTGGAACACCTGGTCGACCGTCCGTCGTTCCGCATCGTCGAGTGCGACCTGACCGGCTACGTGCACGTCGCCGGTCACGTGGATCTGGTGCTGCACTTCGCCTCGGCCGCCTCGCCGGCCGACTACCTGCGCTACCCGATCGAGACGCTGCGCGTCGGCAGCGTCGGCACGCTGCACGCGCTCGGGCTGGCCAGGGAGAAGGGGGCCAGGTTCGTGCTGGCGTCCACCAGCGAGGTGTACGGCGACCCGCTGGAGCACCCGCAGCGCGAGACGTACTGGGGGAACGTCAACCCGGTGGGGCCGCGCAGCGTCTACGACGAGGCCAAGCGCTTCGCCGAGTCGCTGACCACGGCCTACCGCGACTCGCGCGGCACCGACACCGGCATCGTGCGGATCTTCAACACGTACGGTCCGCGCATGCGGCCGTTCGACGGCCGTGCCATCCCGACGTTCATCCGGCAGGCGCTGACCGGCGAGCCGATCACCATCACCGGCGACGGCTCGCAGACCCGGTCGATCTGCTACGTGGACGACACGGTGTCGGGCGTGCTGGCCATGGCCGAGAGCGACTTCGACGGCCCGGTGAACCTCGGCAACCCGGACGAGCTGACCATGCTCGACCTGGCCACCATGATCAAGGAGCTGACCGGGTCGGCGTCGCCGATCGAGTTCGTCGAGCGGCCGGAGGACGACCCGAAGGTGCGCCGGCCGGACACCACGCTGGCCGCCGAGCGGCTCGGATGGACGGCGAAGGTGCCGGCCGGTGAAGGGCTGCGGCGCACCATCGAGTGGTTCGCCCGCGAGCTGGACGGTCACCGGCCGGCCCGGATGACGGTCTAGAGCGCCACGCCGAGCAGGGCGTCGGCCAGGTCGCGGACCAGGGCCGGCGCCGCCCGGTCGCTCCCGCCGCCGTCGAGTGCCTCGCCGGCCCACCGGTCGACGGCGGCCACGGCGCCGGGGGCGTCGAGGTCGTCGGCGAGCCGGTCGCGCACCTCGGCCAGCAACGCCTCCGCGGGCGGCCCGGCGGTCACGGCCACGGCGGAGCGCCAGCGCTCCAGCCTGGCCTCGGCGTCGGCGAGCAGGTCAGGGGTGTAGTCCCAGTCGGCGCGGTAGTGCCTGCACAGCAGGACGAGCCGGACCGCCATCGGGTCGTGCTCGGCCCGCAGCTTGGAGACGAACACCAGGTTGCCCTGGGACTTGGACATCTTCTCGCCGTCGAGGCCGACCATGCCGGCGTGCGTGTAGAAGCGGGCAAACGGCCACTCGCCGGCGGCCGCGTACCCCTCGGAGGCGCCGCACTCGTGGTGCGGGAAGATCAGGTCGGAGCCGCCGCCGGCCACGTCGAAGCCGGAGCCGAGGTTGTCGAGGGCGATCGCGGTGCACTCGACGTGCCAGCCGGGCCTGCCGCGGCCCAGCCGCGAGTCCCAGGCGGGCTCGCCGGGCCGCTCGGCCCGCCACAGCAGCCAGTCGAGCGGGTCTCGCTTGCCGGGCCGCTGCGGGTCGCCGCCCCGCTCGGCGGACAGCTCCAGCATCCGCTCCCGCGAGTAGCCGGAGACCTCGCCGTAGCGGGGGGCGGCGGCCGCGTCGAAGTAGACGTCGCCGTCGAGGGTGTAGGTGACGCCGCGCTCGGCCAGCTCGCCGATCAGCTCCGCCACCCGGCCGACGACCTCGGTGACGGCGACGTACTCGCGGGGCGGCAGGATGCGCAGCGCCTCCATGTCGGCGCGGAACAGGTCGATCTCGCGCTCGGCCAGGCTCTGCCAGTCGACGCCGGTCTGCTCGGCCCGCTCCAGCAGCGGGTCGTCGACGTCGGTGGCGTTCTGCGTGTAGTGCACGGTGTGGCCGGCGTCGCGCCACATCCGGCCGACCAGGTCGAAGGCGAGGTAGGTGTTGGCGTGGCCGAGGTGGGTGGCGTCGTAGGGGGTGATGCCGCAGACGTACATCCTCGCGGTCGGCCCGGGATCGGTCTGCCGGACCTGCCGGGACGCGGTGTCGTAGAGCCGCAGGGGGACGCTCGCGCCGGGGAGCCTGGGAACGTTGGGGGCGGACCACGATTTCATGTCTTCGAGCCTATCCGTGCTGATCAGCGGTCATGTCGGTGAACTCGTACGTCACGCCGTCCGGCGCCAGCGTCAGGAGGGTGACGCTGAGGGAGGCGAAGACGCGGCCGTCGGGCAGCTCGTGCCGGACGATCAGCGCGTCGGGGGCGTCGGAGGGCGGGTCGCGGAGCGGCTCGTGCCAGTCGGCGTCGCCGGCGAACCTCGGCAGGTTGGTGGTGACGCGCTCGTGGCCGGGGTCGAGCCCGGTGTTGACGATCACGCTGGTGCCGTCGGGCAGCTCGGCGGCTTCCAGCCGGTGCCCGTCCCAGCTGAAGACGCGGGCCCCGGACAGGCCGGCGAGCACCAGGTGGAACGGGTCGTAGCGGGTCAGGTCGACGTCCGGCATCTCGCCGGAGGAGACCGCGAGCAGCGGCAGGTCGCCGCGAGAGAGCTTGCTGATCTCGGGGGCGGGCAGCCCGCGGCCGTTCAGCAGGGCGGCGGCGCGGCGGGCCTGCCGGTCGACCGCGAGCCAGGTGCCGCCCGCCTTGAGGTCGCGCCCGCCGACGACACCGGGATGGTCGGGCCAGTGTTCGGCCGGGCCTTCCCACGGGCGGTCGGCGAACTCGTCCCTGATGCCCATCAGGGTCAGGGGCCGACCCGTTCTCACGATCACCGTGCACATGCGGCAAAGCGTACAAAACTGCTCTAGATGGGCGGCCAGGGGATGGCAGGCCAGCCCTCGAAGGGATACGGGTGCACGCCGGTGTCGAGCAGCCGCCGCACCCGCTTCCAGGTCGCCTCGACCTCGGCCGTCGTCAGCAGGTCGCGCAGCTTGCGGCCCAGCGAACCGGAGTCGAGGTCGCGCTCCAGCTTGGCCAGCACGCCCACCGCCTCGCGCGACAGCGGCTTGCCCCGCCACTGCCACAGGACCGTGCGGAGCTTGTCCTCCACCGCGAAGCAGACGCCGTGGTCGACCCCGTAGACGTGGCCGGTCGGCAGCGGCAGCAGATGGCCGCCCTTGCGGTCGGCGTTGTTGACCACCGCGTCGAAGATCGCCATCCGGCGCACCACCGGGTTGCGGCTGCGCACCAGCCGCATCAGGTCGATCTCGCGTTCGGTGTCGATCCACAGCTGGCACATGCCGGGCCCGAACGGCCCCTCGCGGTAGACCGTGGGCGGCACGATGTGCCAGCCGGTCGCCTGGGAGACCTCGTAGGCGGCGACCTCGCGGGCGGCGAGGGTGCCGTCGGGGAAGTCCCACAGCGGGCGCTCGCCGCGTACCGGCTTGTAGACGCACGCGACCGCGCGCTCGCCCAGCCTGACCGTGCAGTAGAGGGTCATGTTGGTGGCTTCGACGAGGCGCCCGGCCATCTCCAGGCGGCCGTCACGGAGCAGCTTGAGCGTCTCCTCCTCGTCCATGGCCGAGGGGAGGGCAGGCCTGACGGCGGGCTCGCTCTCCGGAGCGGTCATGAAGCCGCCTCACCTCCGCGGTAGCCGTTGAGACGTACGCACACGTGCCCCTCGGCGTCGAGCGGCTGCCCGCAGAGCGGGCAAGGCGGGCGGCCCGCCGCGACGATGTCCAGCGCCCGCCGGGTGAAGGCCCTGGCGGCGCCGGCGCTGATGCGGACCCGCAGCACCGCGGGCTCGGGCGCCCCGAGGTCTTCCTCGTCGACCATCTCCTGGGCCTCGATGACCACCTGCGACCTCTCGGGGTCCCACGCCAGCGCCATCGTGCCGACCCGGAAGTCCTCGGCGACCGGGACGTCGAGCGGGCCCTCGTCGGCCAGCTCGGCGGGGGCGATGGCGGGCACCTGGGCGGCGCCTCCGCTGCGCCGCAGCACCTCGTCGAGCAGCTCTTCGAGCCTGCCGGCGAGCGCGGCCACCTGCAGTTTCTCCAGCGCGACCGTGGTCAGTCTGCCCTCGGCCCTGGCCTGGAGGAAGAAGGCGCGCGCGCCCGGCTGGCCGAGGGCGCCCGCCACGAACCTCTCCGGCGGGTCGTAGTCGAAGACCGGCATAGCCTGACCTTACGTGGTCCCGGGCCCGCCGCCGACGGCGGCATCGCTCCCGGTGGAGTTTTCTCCCCCGTCTTTCTCCTCCGAATCCTCAGAAAGCTTCAATTCCCCCATATCGTTAAGTTTGAGAACAAAGGGACGCAAGGGTGCATAGCGAATAACGGTGAGAGCGGCCGGATCAGCGGTTATCCGCTGAAACTGATCGAGGTGGAGCCCCAGAGCGTCCGCGACGATCGCCTTGATCACGTCTCCGTGACTGCACGCCAGGTAGACAGCCTTCTCCCCCAGACGTCGATTCCAGCCCCGGATGGCGGCGACGGCGCGGTGTTGCATGGCGGTCATCGCCTCCCCGCCGGGGAAGACCGCCGCGCTCGGGTGGGCCTGCACCACCGGCCAGAGCGGATCCTTGGCCAGCTCCTTCAGCTCGCGCCCGGTCCAGTCGCCGTAGTCGCACTCCAGCAGCCGCTCGTCGGTCTCGACGGGCAGGCCGCGGCCCGCGGCGACGGCCTCGGCGGTCTCGCGGCAGCGCTCCAGCGGGCTGGAGACGATGGCGTCGAGGCGGACGCCGGCGATCCGCTCGGCCAGCGCGGCGGCCTGCGCCCGGCCGGCGTCGCTGAGGTGAACTCCAGGTGTGCGGCCGGCCAGGACCGGCCCGGTCAGATCGGTCAGCCCGTGACGGGCCAATAGCAGCGTCGTCATCCACCCAAGTGTCGCAGGCGTCTGTCGCGGTGTTTCACGGCCCCGAGCGGTAATCTGGCGGGATCATGGAGCAGCGTTATGTCGGCCGCAGCGGCCTGTCGGTGTCCCGGCTGGGCCTCGGCACGATGACGTGGGGGCGTGACACCGACGCCGACGACGCGGCGGCCCAGCTCGGGATGTTCCTCGACGCGGGCGGCACCCTCGTCGACACGGCCGACGTCTACACCGGCGGCGACGCCGAGCGGGTGCTCGGCCGACTGCTGCGCGACCAGGTGCCGCGCGAGGAGCTGGTGATCTCCACCAAGGCCGTGGTGACGCCGATGGGCCACCGGCAGCGCGACGCCTCCCGGCGCCACCTGATCGCCGCGGTCGACGCCTCGCTGAGCCGGCTCGGGGTCGACTACGTCGACCTGTGGCAGCTGCACACCTACGACGCCGAGGTCCCGCTCGACGAGACGCTGGCCGCGGTCGACACCATCGTCTCCTCCGGCCGGGCGCTCTACGCGGGCGTGTGCGACTACACCGGCTGGCAGCTCGCCGCGGCCTCGGTGACGCAGCGGGTGATCCCGGGCCGGGCGCCGATCACCTCGGTGCAGACCGAATACTCCCTGCTGGCCCGCGACGCGGAGCGCGAGCTGTTGCCTGCCGCCCACCACATGGGCGTGGGCGTGCTGGCCTGGTCGCCGCTGGGCCGCGGGGTGCTGACCGGCAAGTACCGCACCGGCATCCCCGCCGACTCGCGGGCCGCCACCCCTCACTTCGCCGACTTCGTCCGCCCGTACCTCGACGACAGGAGCCGCAGCGTGGTCGAGTCCGTCGTGACGGCGGCCGAAGGGCTGGGCGTCTCGGCGACGGCGGTGGCGCTGTCGTGGGTCCGCGACCAGCCGGGGGTCGCCTCGGCGATCGTCGGCGCCCGCACGCTCGCGCAGCTCAAAGGCACGCTGCTCGCAGAAGACCTGGAGCTCCCGATCGAGATCCGAGAGGCCCTTGATGACGTCTCGTCCCCCGAATGACGAACGAGAGCCTCGCTCGCGTGTTACTAGTCGATACCGAATCGCAACTTTACCCCGAAAAACCCTGCGTCGTCTGGCCTGTGTCCATAAGGATTTTCCTCGGAAGCGACGCGGGAGGGGACGGATGGGGAGCAGAACCGCGATCTCGGCTGGGATCCTCGCGGTGTCGATGGTGACGCTTCCCGTCGCCGCCGCCGCCCCGGCGGGGGCCCAGGTCCTCGACTGCGAGCACGGCGGGGGCGGCCTGCTCTCGGGCCTGACCGACGGCCTGTGCGACACCGTGGGCGCCGTGACCGGCACGGTCGACAAGCTGACCGGCGGGCTCACCGAACCTCTCACCGAAGGACTCGGCAAGACCACCGACAAGGTGCTCGGCACCGTCGGCGAGGCCGTGCCGACCGCCGCGCCGCGTTCGTCGGCCGAGCCTTCCGCCGACGCCAAGCCCTCCGCCAAGCCCAAGAAGACCCTGCTGCCCGAGCCGCTCAGCGACGTCTGCCTGCCGGGGCTGGCCTGCGAGGGCGAGGGCCTGCTGGAGGAGACGCTCCGCCCCACGCCCGAGACCACCGGCCGTACGACGGCCGAGCCCGAGCCCGAGCGGGAGCGCGAGGAGCGCCGCCGCGACCCGGCCGACCGGGACCGCGAGGACGACCGGGAGGAGGCGGACGCGGCGCCCACCACCTGGCCGACGCAGCCGCCCGCCCGCGAGACGCACTCCGTCGACGGCAGCGAGGAGCCGGTCACCGACGACCCGGCGGCCGACCCCGAAGACCTGCGCATCGACCTGCTGTGGCCGGATCCGTTCACCGACAAGCTGCCCCTTCAGGTGGGCAGGGAGCCGGTGGTGCGGCCGGTGGCGAAGGCCTCCGACGTGGTGGGCACCACGCTGACCGTGGTGCTGCTCGCCACGGCGGTCCTGGCCAGCCGCGTGGTGCAGCAGCGCAGGCGCCGGAGCGAGCAGCACGAGTCGATCCCGTTCGAGCCGGCGGGGCGGCACCGGCTCGCCTGAGGGTCAGCCGCCGATCGCGTGGACGCCGCCGTCGACGTGCACGATCTCGCCGGTGGTGGCCGGGAACCAGTCGGACATCAGCGCCACGCAGGCACGGGCGGCCGGCACCGTGTCGGCGAGGTCCCAGCCGAGCGGGGCCCTGTCGGGCCAGCTGTCCTCGAACTCCTTGAAGCCCGGGATCGACTTGGCGGCCATGGTGCGCAGCGGCCCGGCGGCCACGAGGTTGACGCGGATGCCGTGCTTGCCGAGGTCGCGGGCGAGGTAGCGGTTGCACGACTCGAGGCCGGCCTTGGCCACGCCCATCCAGTCGTAGACCGGCCAGGCCTTGGTGGCGTCGAAGTCGAGGCCGACGACCGCGCCGCCGTCCTTCATGAGCGGCAGGCAGGCCACCGCGAGCGCCTTGTAGGAGTAGGTCGACACGTGCAGGGCGGTGGCGACGTCCTCCCACGAGGTGTTGAGGAAGTTGCCGCCGAGCGCCGTCTGCGGGGCGAAGCCGATGGAGTGGACCACCCCGTCGAGGCCCTCGACGTGCTCGCCCACCCGGGCGGCGAGCGTGTCGAGGTGGTCGGTGTCCTGCACGTCGAGCTCCAGGACCGGAGCGGGATCGGGCAGCCGCTTGGCGATCCGCTCGACCAGGCTCAGCCGGCCGAACCCGGTGAGGACGACGGTCGCGCCCTCCTCCTGCGCCAGCTTGGCGACCGAGAACGCGATGGACGCGTCGGTCAGCACGCCCGTCACGAGGATCCGCTTGCCTTCGAGTATGCCCACGTCAGTGCCCCATTCCCAGACCGCCGTCGACGGGGATCACGGCCCCGGTGATGTAGGAGGCGTCGTCGCTCGCCACGAAGCGGACGACGCGCGCGACCTCCTCGGGAGACGCCTGGCGCCCGAGGGGGATGTTCTTGACGATCGCCTCGGTGTCGAGCTCGGCCGTCATGTCGGTGGCCACGAACCCGGGCGAGACCACGTTGACCGTGATGCCGCGCGAGCCGTACTCGCGGGCCATGGAGCGGGCGAAGCCGATCAGACCGGCCTTGGAGGCGGCGTAGTTGGTCTGGCCGGCCTGGCCGAGCAGGCCGATCACGGAGGAGACGAGGATGACGCGGCCGCGCTTGAGCCGCATCATGGGCCGGATGGCCCGCTTGGCGACGCGGTAGGCGCCGGTGAGGTTGGCGTCGATGACGTCGGTGAAGGTCTCCTCCTTCATCATCGCCAGCAGGGTGTCCTTGGTGATGCCGGCGTTGGAGACGAGGACCTCGACCGGGCCCTGCTCCGCCTCGACCTTGTCGAAGGCGGCCTCGACCTCGGCCATGCTGGTCACGTCGCACCGGACCCCGAACAGCCCTTCCGGCGGCTCCCCCGAGCGGTAGGTGACGGCGACGGCGTCGCCGGCGGCGGCGAGTTCACGGGCGATCGCGAGGCCTATGCCGCGATTGCCTCCGGTGACGAGTACAGAGCGTGCCATGACACCAGACGCTATCGGCTACCCGCCGGTACCCGCTTATCCGGGGGACACAAGATCACGGGGTTAGGATCGTGGACATGCGCCAGATCGACTCCGATTTCCTCGCGCTGCCGCTGCGGCGGCTCGCGGACGCCGCCCTGCAGCGCGCCCGCGACCTGGGCGCCGAACACGCCGACTTCCGGCTGGAACGCGTCCGCGCCGAGACGCTCAGCCTCTACGACGCCCGCCTCGAAGGCGCCTCCGACGCGGACGACCTGGGCTACGCCGTCCGCGTGGTGAAGGGCGGCACCTGGGGCTTCGCCGCCGGGATCGAGCTGACGCCGGAGGCCGCGGCGCTGGTGGCCGAGCAGGCGGTCCGGGTGGCGCAGGTGAGCGCGCCGATCAACCGCGAGCCGATCGAGCTGGCGCCCGAGCCGGTGCACGCCGACGCCACGTGGGTGTCGTCCTACGAGGTCGACCCGTTCGAGGTGCCGCAGGCCGACAAGGTGGCGCTGCTGGCCGACTGGTCGGCGGGGCTGCTCAAGGGCGCCGACCACGTCTCGGCCCGGCTGCTGCAGGTCAAGGAGCAGAAGTTCTACGCCGACACGGCCGGCACCACGACCACGCAGCAGCGGGTGCGGATCCATCCGAGCCTGAACGCGATGAAGGCGTCGGAGTCCGGCTTCGACGACATGTCCACGATCGCGCCCCCGGTGGGCCGCGGCTACGAGTACCTCACCGGCACGGGGTGGGACTGGCGGACGGAGCTGGAGGCGCTGCCGCTGCACCTGGCGGAGAAGCTGGCGGCGCCGTCGGTCGAGGCCGGCGACTACGACCTGGTGGTCGACCCGTCCAACCTGTGGCTGACCATCCACGAGTCGATCGGCCACGCCACCGAGCTCGACCGGGCGCTCGGCTACGAGGCCGCCTACGCCGGCACCAGCTTCGCCACCTTCGACCAGCTCGGCGAGCTGGTGTACGGGTCGCCGTCGATGAACGTCACCGGCGACCGCACGGTCGAGCACGGGCTGGCCACCGTCGGCTACGACGACGAGGGCGTGCTGGGGCAGAGCTTCGACATCGTCCGCGACGGCGTCCTGGTCGGTTACCAGCTCGACCGGCGGATGGCGCTGATGAAGGGGCTCGGCCGGTCCAACGGGTGCGCGTTCGCCGACTCGCCCGGCCACACCCCGATCCAGCGGATGGCCAACGTGTCGCTCCAGCCCGCGCCCGGCGGCCCCGACACCGAGGAGCTGATCGCCGGCGTGGAGCGCGGGCTGTTCATCGTCGGCGACAAGAGCTGGTCGATCGACATGCAGCGCTACAACTTCCAGTTCACTGGTCAGCGCGCGTACCGGATCTCCCACGGGAAGCTGGCCGGGCAGGTCCGCGACTTCGCCTACCAGGCCACCACGACCGACTTCTGGCAGTCGATGGAAGCCGTCGGCGGGCCCCGGACCTACGTGCTGGGCGGCGCGTTCAACTGCGGCAAGGGCCAGCCGGGGCAGGTCGCGCCGGTGAGCCACGGCTGCCCGTCGGCGCTGTTCAGGAACGTCCGGATACTCAACACCGTTCAGGAGGGCGGAAAGTGACTCCCCAGCAGATGGTGGAGAAGGCGCTGGAGCTCTCCACGGCCGACGGGTGCGTGGTGCTGGCCGACGAGCAGTCCACGGCCAACCTGCGTTTCGCCGGCAACACGCTGACCACCAACGGGGTGGCGCGCTCCAGCCGGCTCACGGTGATCTCGGTGGCCGGGCAGGGCGTCGGCGTGGTGTCGCGCGCCGCCGTCCGCCCTGACCAGCTCGCCGACGTGGTGGCCGCCGCCGACGCGGCGGCGCGCGACGCGCGGCCCGCCGAGGACGCCCGCGAGCTGGTGTCCGGGGTGCCCGCCAGCCCGTCCTGGGACGAGCCGGTGCCGCCGACCGGCATCGACGTGTTCGCGGACTTCGCGCCCGCGCTCGGCGAGGCGTTCTCGGCCGCCGCGTCGGGCGGCAGGAAGCTGTACGGGTTCGCCGAGCACACGCTCACCTCGACCTTCCTCGGCAGCTCCGCTGGGCTGCGGCTGCGCCACGACCAGCCGACCGGCAGGCTGGAGCTCAACGCCAAGTCCGAGGACCTCAAGCGCTCGGCGTGGACCGGCGTGGCCACCCGCGACTTCACCGACGTGGACGTCGCCGCCCTCGACTCCGGGCTGGCGCGGCGGCTCGACTGGGCCAAGACGCGGGTCGACCTGCCCGCGGGCCGCTACGAGACGCTGCTGCCGCCGACGGCGGTGGCCGACCTGATGGTCTACCTCTTCTGGTCCGCGGGCGCCAGGGACGCCGTGGACGGCCGCTCGGTGTTCGCCAGGCCGGGCGGCGGCACCAGGGTGGGCGAGCAGCTCGCCACGGTGCCCGTGACGCTCTCCAGCGACCCCGCGGCCGACGGCATCGCCTGCTCGCCGTTCGTGACGGCGCACTCCTCCGGCCGGCAGAGCTCGGTGTTCGACAACGGGCTGCCGCTGTCGTCCACCGACTGGATCCGTGAGGGGCGGCTGGAGGCGCTGCTGCAGACCCGCTACTCGGCCGAGCTGAGCGGGCTGCCGGTGACGCCCGCCATCGACAACCTGATCATGAAGGGCCCCGGGGAGGGCCGCTCGCTGGACGACATGATCGCCTCCACCAAGCACGGGCTGCTGCTGACCTGCCTGTGGTACATCCGCGAGGTCGACCCGCAGACGCTGCTGCTGACCGGGCTCACCCGCGACGGCGTCTACCTGGTCGAGCACGGCGAGGTGGTGGGCGAGGTCAACAACTTCCGGTTCAACGAGAGCCCGGTCGACCTGCTGGGCCGGCTGAGCGAGGTGGGCGGCGCCCGGCAGACGCTGGCGCGTGAGTGGGGCGACTACTTCACCCGCACCGTCATGCCCGCCGTGCGGGTGCCGGACTTCAACATGTCGACGGTCAGCCAGGCGAGCTGATCGCCAGCTCGTGCACCCTGCTCCACCGCTGCCCGGTGACCAGCCGGGCGGTGAGGTCGTCCAGGTCGTAGACGATCGACCAGCGGGTGTGCGGCTGCGCCACCCGGCGCAGCAGGTCGAGGGCGTCGGCGCCGGTGCCGGTGCCCTTGGCCAGGGCGCCGTAGCGGGCGTCCGACAGCCGGTCGGCCGGGCTGGTGCCGGCCATGGTGATGTTGGTGAGGATCCGGTCGTCGACGACGTGCAGTTCGCCGCCGCCGTACTCGGCGACGACGGCGCGGCCGGTCCGGTCGGCGATCAGGTAGTGCACCTGCGGCCCGCCGGTGAACTCGACGTCGTAGCGGCGCATCAGCGCGATCGCCTCGTCCACGGTGGCGGCCCGGTCGAGCATCAGCCGGATGATGCGCGTGGTGCCCACCAGCGCGCGGCCCGGCGTCCGTTCGGGCAGCTCGGCGTCGGGCGTCTGGGCCAGGCCGACGGCCAGGCCCTTCTCGTTCATGCCGTCGAACGGCAGCAGCACCGCGTGGCCGAGCCGCCGCCGGTGCCCCGGGTCCGTCAGGTCCGGCCCGCCGCCGTCGAGCACGTACGAGACGTCGGAGACGGAGATCGAGGCGTACGCGCCGGGGGCCTTGGCGTGCACCACCATGGCGGCGTTCGGGTCCCAGTCGAAGTTGCGGGCGAACTCCGGGCCGCCGGCCGACTCGGGGCCGCGGGCGAACAGCGAGCACGCCCAGGCGCTGTCGGGGCGGGCCAGCTCCTCGTCGGTGAGCGGCGCCTCGGCGTCGTAGCCGCCGTGGTAGGTCATCTCGTACATCGGCAGGTCGTCCAGCCGCCGCAGGCTGCCCGCGGTCCGCTCGACCTGGTCCTGGTTCTGCCGTAACACCGGGCTCTCCCCCGCGGGCCGCCGCGCCGCCGGCTCCCCCGCGCACGCCACTGCGGAAGCGACGAGGAGCAGTGCCGTCAACACCCCCGCGGTACGGCTGCGCATGACCGAAGTGTGCCGTCCGCTCCCCCCATCTGTCACCCCCTACAGAGCCTCTCGTGATCGCCCGCCGCCCGGGAGAGGCATGGCTGGAGTGACCGGATCCCCCCCTGACGCCCCCGGTCGTGGAGGCGCGTGAATCCCACCCCGACGCCCGCCGTGGATGAGAGGCCGCTTCCGCCCCCTGACGCCCACCGCGGACGAGGGGCCGCCCCCGGCCCGACGAGGTCCCTCGATCGCGTAGCGGGTCGGCACGTGATGCGGCCGGTGCCGCGGCGGCCGGACGGCCGACGGAGGTGCGCCCGACGGAGGTGGCTGTCGGCCGACCCGCCAGCGCGTCGAGCACCCACGCGGGCAGGCCGGTGGTGCGGGACCGGCGTTGTCCGCCGGCACCGCGGTTGCCTGGGCGCCGCCGCGCGGTGGTGGCCGCCGAGGCAGCGCCATCGGTACGACGGCCGGCTAGCCCGATGGTCACCGACCTTATGCCCGCCCTTTCCGCCGGAGGGGCGACCGCCGCCGTCCCGCCTCGATGCGTCCCTACGGGGATCCGAAACCGATCGCCGCCATTGCCGGTGGCGGCAGAGCGGTAGTCGCCGGGGTTGGGACGGTGGGGGCGCCATTGCGGCCTGCGGGTGGCGCCGGAGGCTGGTTGAGGGGCGGGTGGGGTGGTGTCAGGGCGGACGTAGAATGGGCACTATTTGATCTTGGATGACCATGCCGGATGGGGAGGGTGGGCGGTGCGGACCGTTGTGGCGGAGATGGCGGGGCGGCTGGTCGAGGTGCCGGGGGTGGTGGGGGTGCTGCTGGGCGGGAGCCGGGCGCGTGGGGAGCACCGGCCGGAGTCCGACTGGGATCTGGGCGTCTACTATCGGGCGCCGCTCGACGTGGAGGGGCTGCGGAAGCTCGCGGGGCCCGGGGTCGAGGTGGCCGGGCCGGGCGGGTGGGGGCCGTGGGTGGACGGCGGGGCGTGGCTGGAGGTCGGCGGCGTGGCGGTGGACTGGATCCTGCGCGACGTCGACCGGGTGCGGCGGGTGTGGGAGGACTGCCGGGAGGGCCGCTACGAGGTGGGCGTCCAGGTGGGGCATCCGCTGGGGTTCTGGTCGCCGTGTTACGCGGGTGAGGTGGCGCTCGGCGCGATCCTCGCCGATCCGCACGGGGAGCTGGGACGGCTGCGGCGGGAGGCCGCCGTGTACCCGGAGCGGTTGCGGGAGTCGCTGATGGGGGCGGCCGAGGAGGCCGGGTTCCTGGTGGAGGTGGCGGGCAAGGGCGTGGGCAGGGCGGACACCCTCTACGTCGCGCTCTGCCTGTCGCGGGCGGTCGGCGTGCTGGTGCAGGCGCTGTTCGCGGCCGAACGGCGGTGGTGCCTCAACGAGAAGGGCGCACTGGCGGTCGCGGAGACACTGCCGGGCGCCCCCGCCGGGTTCGGCCGCCGGGCCCGCGCGCTGCTCGGCGGCCTGGGCGAGACCCCGGAGTCGCTGGCCACGGCGGTGGACGCGGCGCGTGAACTGGTGGCGGAGACGCGGGACGCGCTCCACCGGTGAGTCGATAGCGGAAACCCAGGACGCGCTCCGCCCATGAGCCGGCGGCGGGAACCCCAGACGCGCTCCATGAGCCGGCGGCGGAACCCTAGGGCAAGCTCTGCCGGTGAGCCGATGGCGGAGACCCGGGGCGCGTTCGGCTGGTGAGCTGACGGGAAACCCGGGACGCGCTCCGCCGGTGAGCCGGCGGTGGAGGCCCGGGGCGCGCTCGATCTGTAAGCCAGTCAGGACGAGCGGTTCCGCGGGCGGGTGGCGTCCGCCGTCTCGTCGCTGATCGCCCTCGGCCGTCGAGCCGCGAGGGCTCGCCCGTCCTACCCGGCCGGGTGGCGTCCGCCGTCTCGTCGCATCGCCCGCGGCCGTCGAGCCGCGGGGGCTTAACGGTGTTAGCTGTCCTCCAGGCGGAAGCCGACCTTCATGCCGACCTGGAAGTGGGCCACCTCCCCCGCGTCGATGTGGCCGCGCACCTCGGTCACCTCGAACCAGTCGAGGTGGCGCAGGGTCTGCGAGGCCCGCCTGATGCCGTTGCGGATGGCCTGGTCGACGCTCTCATGCGAGGTGCCGACGATCTCGGTCACGCGGTACGTACGATCCGTCATCTCCGAATCCTCCTTACTCCAAGGCCATGATCGCATGACCCATAGTGCCGTCCAGGGGCGCTGTCGCCGCCGGCCCGTCCGAGGTCTAACGTGGGGGGTATGAGGAGTTGGCGCAGGAAGCAGGCGGTCCACACGGTCACGGACGCCAGGCCTTCGCTGAGCACCGACATCCGGCGCCGGGAGCGGAGCTACCTCATCAAGATGGGCATCCGCACGATCTGCCTGATCCTGGCGGTGGTGGTGCCGCTGCCGTGGCCGTACAAGCTGCTGTTCATCGCCGGTGCGGTCTTTTTGCCGTACATAGCGGTTATCGGGGCCAATGAGCGTGGCAAGGACGCCCCACCTCCCACCTTTCAGACCCCGGAAGCTAACCAAAGCGAGATACCGATGCACCGACGCGAGATCGGGTCGTGACTAAGTCTTGACGCATCCCACGGGTTGTAGGTGTACGCTTTAGCCAAGCGCTCCGGTCCCCCGTCGGAGTGCTGGTGCCGGCGTTCCGGGCCCCCGTCGGAACGCCGATGAAGCGACGCCGGGTGGTTTGCCCCCGTAACCACCCGGCGTCGCCCTTTTCCCAGCAAAACTTTCGAAGCTGATGATCTGTTCACGAGCCGGCTTCGCAGTCGGATAGGGCCGCTTTCCCGAAATCGTTTACACCCCGCCGGCCCCACAATTCACAGGGAATCTTCAGGGTCGGGCGGGGCTTGACTGCACGAGTTCGTTCCAGTGTCAGCGGTCGGTCAGCGTCTCGGTTGTGGTCTGGCCCCAATTCCTGGCGAGCGCGGTCAGCCGCTCCACCGCCTCCTCCGGCGCGGTCCCGGCGCCCTGGGCCAGCCCCAGCAGGTAGGCGGTCAGCGGCGCGGCCGGCCTGGCCACCCCGTGCGCGACCTCCTTCGTCAGCTCCAGGATCTGGTCGCGATCCACCCTGGCCGGGTCGATGCCCAGCTCCTCGCAGGCCAGCGCGGTCCACTCAGCCAGCACGTTCATTCCGAGCCTCCTCCAGGTCGTCCCTGGTGTCGCAGTCGAACCAGGCTTGCCGGGGCAGCGGCACCCGCCGCCCCACGAGCGGCGCCAGCAGCCCGCGCAGCGACCGCCCCTCGTAGGCCGCCAGCGCCTCCCGCAGCCCGGCGGCCTCCCAGACGCCGAGCAGCCACTGTTCGCGTCCTTCCCCGTCCACGGCGACCACTCCACGCCCTGCGCCGGTCTGCGCCAGGAGGGTGGAGAGGTGGGAGGGGGCCAGGAACGGGAGGTCGCCGGCGAGGAGGACCACCCAGGGGGCGGTGACCTCGGCGAGCCCCGCCCGGAGCGCGGGCACCGGCCCGGCGCCCGGCGGGTCCTCGCGGACGAAGACGGCGCCCGGGATGGCCCTGGCAGGTCCCACGATGACGACGCGCCCGGCCTCACGGGCGGCGGCGGCGACGTTGCCGACCATCGGCGTGCCGCCCACCTCCAGGCCGGGTTTGTCCACCCCGCCCAGCCGTTCCGCCCTGCCGCCCGCCAGGATCACCGCGTCGAACACGTCTCCACCGTACGCGGTCATGTCCTCAGGAGTTCCAGAAGACGCGGCCCGGGGAGCGCGTGGGCGGTGCGGCCCTCGGCGCCGGTGGTGGTCCCGGCCGCGAGCAGGGAGTTCAGTACGGACTCCTCGACGGCGTCCATGGCCGCGCCGAACAGCGGGTTCAGCTCGTGGTCGGGCATCGGGGCGTGCCCGGTGCTGGTGGTGAAGGCGATGGCGTAGTCGCCGCTCCCGTGGCTGTAGTCGGCGCCCACCCGGCCGAGCGCGAAGACGGCCCGCCTGGCCAGCCGGGTGAGCTGCCGGGCGTCCACGGGCGCGTCGGTGGCGATGACGATCATGCAGGAGCCCGCCTCCTCCGGCCCGGCTGGAGGGAGGCACTCGCCGGGGAGGCCCAGGGAGGAGGGGGTGATCGGGCGGCCGTGGAGGCGGAGGGTGCCGCCGAAGTTGGCCTGGACGAGGGCGCCCAGCGTGACCTGCTCGCCCGCGGCACGCAGCAGGCGGGAGGCGGTGCCGATGCCGGCCTTGAAGCCCAGGGCGGTGGTGCCGGTGCCGGCGCCGGCGCAGCCCTCGGCGACGGGACCGCCGGCGGCCGTGGCGACGGCCCGCAGGACGTGGGCCTCGGTGACGGGGCGGGCGCGGATGTCGGACAGGTGGCCGTCGTTGCACTCGCCGACCACCGGGTTGAAGGTCCGTACGCCGGCGCAGCCCGGCTGCGCGAGCATCCAGGTCACCAGCGCGTCGGCGGCGCGGAACGCCGACAGGGTCGCCGTGAGCACGATCGGCGACTCCAGCAGGCCGAGCTCGGACAGCTGGGTGGCGCCGACCAGCTTGCCGTGGCCGTTACCGGTGAACAGCCCGGCGGGGAGCGGCGCGTGCGGGCCGATCCCGCCGGGCACGACGGCGGTGACGCCGGTGCGGACGGCGGGGTCGCGGACGAGGGTGACGTGCCCGACGCCCACGCCGGGCACGTCGGTGATCGCGTTGTGCCGGCCGCTGTCACCGGTGGCGAGGCCCAGGTCGCGGGCCCGCACTAGCCGCCGATCGCCGACATGGGGCGGGCCGGCTGGAGGAAGGAGGGGTCGTCGATGCCGTGGCCGGGACGCTTGCCCGCGACGGCGGCGATCCACCGCTCGGCCAGCTCGTCGTCGGTGGCCCCCGCCCGCATGGCGGACTTCAGGTCGGACTCCTCGCGGGCGAACAGGCAGTTGCGGATCTGGCCGTCGGCGGTGAGCCGCACGCGGTCGCAGGCGCCGCAGAACGGCCTGGTGACGGACCCGATCACGCCGACCCGCGCGGGCCCGCCGCCGACCAGGAACCGCTCGGCCGGCGCGCTGCCTCGCTCCTCCACGTCGTCGGGGGTGAGCTCGAAGGAGCCGGACAGCAGCGCGAGGATCTCGTCGGCGGTGACCATGTTCGCGCGGCTCCAGCCGTGCTGCGCGTCGAGCGGCATCTGCTCGATGAAGCGCAGCTCGTAGCCCTGCTCCAGGCACCAGCGCAGCAGCGGCACCGCCTCGTGCTGGTTGACGTCGCGCATGAGCACGGCGTTGACCTTGACCGGGCGCAGCCCGGCGCGGTGCGCGGCGGCCAGGCCGTCGAGCACGTCGGGCAGCCGGTCGCGGTGGGCGAGCCGCTTGAACGTGTCACGGTCGAGCGTGTCGAGGGAGACGTTGACCCGGTCCAGCCCGGCGCCGGCGAGCGCGTCCGCCATGCGGGCCAGGCCGATACCGTTGGTGGTGAGCGACACCTGCGGCCGGGGCCGCAGCGCGGTGGTGCGGGCCACGATGTCGGCGAGCTCCCGGCGCAGCAGCGGCTCGCCTCCGGTGTAGCGGACCTCGGTGACGCCGAGGCGCTCCACGCCGATGGTGACGAGCCTGACCACCTCGTCGGCGGTCAGGAGCTGGGCGTTGGGCAGCCAGTCGAGCCCTTCCGGCGGCATGCAGTAGGTGCAGCGCAGGTTGCATTTGTCCGTGAGGGACACCCGAAGATCGGTAGCCACCCGCCCGAACGAGTCACGCAGCATGGGCGTCACCTCCCGTGGTCGCCAAAAGGACAGCCTACGTCCGCCTTGTGTCCGGTCTCAAAACGGCGCATCACCGTACGGCCTCCTGGAGGACGAGCGCGTGGCGTGCCACGTGGGCCGCGTCGGCGAGATACAGCGCGTCGTGGCCGCCGGCCAGGTGGGCGGCGAAGGCGGCATCGCCCGCCGCCGCCTTCTCGCGGATCAGCCGCGCCATGCCGTGCAGGCGCTCCCCCACCATGTCCGTCAGGGCCGCGCGGTCGGCGGCGGCGAGCCCGTACGCGTCGCAGAACAGCCCCAGCCGCCGCGCCTGCTCGGGCACGGGCGTGGGCGCCTCCCCGTGGCCCTGGGCGGTCAGGGGGACGAACCGGTAGGCCGCGTACGCGACGTCCCAGAGCCTCGGCCCGGGGTGCGCGGTGTCGAAGTCGATGAACGCGACGGGCGCGCCGTCGCGGAAGACGCAGTTGTACGGGGCGATGTCGGCGTGGCAGACGACCTCGGCGGGCTCGCGCGGCGGGAAGTACCACGCGGCGTCGCCGGGCGGCGTGAAGCCGGTGGTCGCGTCGTGGTAGGCGCGCAGCAGGCCGGCCACGGCCCGCAGGGTGGCGTCGTCGCGCACGTACGGGGGCACCGGGTCGCAGGCGACCGTGCCGGGGACGAAGTCGAGGATCTCGCGGCCCTGCCCGTCGAGGCCGTGGGCGCGGGGCGCGCCCGTGAAGCCGCGCGCGGCGAGGTGGCCGAGCAGCGCGTGCACGGCGGGCGTCCACGGACCGGCCGGCCTGCGCACGGTGTCGCCGACGCGGACGACCACGTTGACGCCACCGCCCGCGAGGATCTCCTCGGTCGTGGATCCGGTCGGGTCAGGCAGCACAGCTCACGCTCCACCCACGCTCCACCCGCAAAGGGCCGTAACAGGATGATCGTAACAAGCTCAATTAACCGTCCCATATTCCGTGCCAGCGTAAATGAGTGGGCTGGAGCGGCGGTTCCAGGGCAGACTGGATCAAGGACGATCAAGGAGTTTCCCGTCATGCCGAACCAGCCCGCCCCGAACCTGCTGTCCTGGGCCAGCGAGATCGACGACCGCACGATCGAGCAGGCGGCCCGCGCCGCCCGGATGCCGATCGTGTCCGGTCACGTCGCGCTCATGCCCGACGCGCACGTCGGCATCGGCGCGACGGTCGGCTCGGTCATCCCCACCGAGGGCGCGATCATCCCGGCCGCCGTCGGCGTCGACATCGGCTGCGGGATGGTCGCCACGGAGACCACGCTGACCGCCGCCGACCTGCCCGACACGCTCGCCGCCCTGATGTCGCTGGTCGAGCGCCGCATCCCGGCCGGCGTCGGCCAGGGACACCAGGACCCGTCGGTCGACCGGGCGCTCAGCGAGCTCGGCCACCCGCACACGAGCCTGACGCGGGAGCAGGAGACCAAGGTCGCCCGCCAGTTCGGCACCCTCGGCTCGGGCAACCACTTCGTCGAGGTCTGCCTGGACGAGCGCGACCGCGTGTGGACCGTGCTCCACTCGGGTTCGCGCGGCATCGGCAACCAGCTCGCCACCATGCACATCACCGGCGCGAAGAACCTGATGAAGCGCCAGGCGATCGGCCTGGAGGACCCGGCGCTGGCCTACCTGGTGCAGAACACGCCGGAGTTCGACGCCTACATCGAGGACATGCTCTGGTCGCAGCACTACGCCATGGCCTCGCGGGCCCGCATGGACAAGGTGCTGGTCAACGCCCTGTTCCAGGTCGTCGGCACGGGCCGGAGGGTGCGGACCATCAACTGCCACCACAACTTCACCCAGCTGGAGACGCACCACGGCAAGCGGCTGTGGATCACCAGGAAGGGTGCGATCAAGGCGGACACCGGCGACGAGGGCGTCATCCCGGGCTCGATGGGCGCGCAGTCGTACATCGTGCGCGGGCGCGGGAACGCCGACTCCTACCACTCGTGCGCGCACGGGGCGGGGCGGCGGATGTCGCGCACCCAGGCCAAGCGCGAGCTGTCGGCGAGGTCGCTGAAGGCGGCGATGGGCGGCCGAACCTGGAACGCCGACCGGGCCGCCGCGCTGGTCGACGAGCACCCGGAGGCCTACAAGCCGATCGACCGGGTGATGGACGACCAGAAGGACCTGGTCACCGTGCAGCACACGCTGCGGCAGGTCTTCAACTACAAGGGCTGAGTACGATCAGTCGGATGACATCCGTCTACGTGTTCAACGGCCCGAACCTCAACCTGCTCGGCACCCGCAAGCCGGAGGTGTACGGGACCACGACCCTGTCCGACGTCGAGACGATGTGCCGGGAGGAGGCCGAGGCGCTCGGCCTGGAGCTGGTCTTCGGGCAGTCCAACCACGAGGGCCAGCTCATCGACTGGATCCAGGAGGCGGGCGCCGCGGTCAAGGCCGGCCAGGCCGTCGGCGCGGTGCTGAACCCCGGCGCCTACACCCACACCTCGGTCGCGCTGCACGACGCGATCGAGGGCGTGGAGCTGCCGGTGATCGAGCTGCACATCTCCAACGTGCACCGCCGCGAGCCGTTCCGGCACCACTCCTACATCTCGCCGGTGGCCAGAGGGATCGTGGTCGGTTTCGGGGTGTACGGGTACGTGCTGGCGATCAGAGGGCTGCACAACGCCGCGCGACCGGCCTAGAATCCTGTTCTAGATTTGTTCCGGGCTCCGGAGGAGGCGCGGTGGGCGAGCTGAAGGTGACCTGCGACCCGGAGGACGTCGGCCTCGACTCCGCCCGCCTCCGGCGGATCGACGCCCATTTCGCCCCGTACGTGGACGACGGGCGGCTGCCCGGCTGGCTGGCGCTGGTGAGCCGGCGCGGCGAGATCGCCCACCTGTCCGCGTACGGGTCGCGCGACGTCGCGTCGGGCGCCCCGGTGGAGCCGGACACGCTGTTCCGGATCTACTCCATGTCCAAGCCGATCACCTCGGTCGCGGTGATGATGCTGTACGAGGAGGGGCTGCTGGAGCTGACCGACCCGGTCAGCCGCCACCTCCCGGCGTTCGCGGACGTGCGCGTGTACGAGAAGGGGCCGGCCTTCTCCCCCGTCACCCGGCCGGCGGCGGAGCCGGTGCGGGTGTGGCACCTGCTCACCCATACCTCGGGCCTGGTGTACGGGTTCCAGCACGTGAGCGTCGTGGACGAGCTCTACCGGCGGGCCGGGTTCGACCGGGGTGCGCCGCGCGGGATGGGCCTGGCCGAGGCGGTCGACCGGTGGGCGGAGCTGCCGCTGCTGTTCGAGCCGGGCACGCAGTGGAACTACTCGGTGGCCACCGACGTGCTGGGCCGGCTGGTCGAGATGGTGTCGGGCCGGCCGCTGGACGAGTTCCTGAGCGAGCGGATCTTCCGGCCGCTGGGCATGGACGACACCGGGTTCTGGATCGATGGTGAGCGGGCGGGGCGGATGGCCACGCTCTACTCGGCGGACCGCCACCGCAGGGCCGTGCCCATGGACACGCGGGGCGCGGAGCTGCGGCGGCCGTCGTTCCTGTCGGGCGGCGGCGGGCTGATCTCGACGGCGGGCGACTACCACCGGTTCACCCAGATGCTGCTGCGCGGCGGCGAGCTGGACGGGGTTCGGCTGCTCGGTCCGCGCACCGTCGCCTACATGACGCGCAACCACCTGCCGGGCGGGGCCGACCTGGAGGAGTTCGGGCGGCCGGTGTTCGCCGAGGTGCCGTACGCGGGGGTCGGGTTCGGGCTCGGGTTCGCGGTGGTGCGGGACGCCGCCCGGCACCGGACGCTGAGCTCGGCGGGCGAGTTCAGCTGGGGCGGGGCGGCGAGCACCGCGTTCTGGGTGGACCCGGCGGAGGAGCTGACGGTCGTCTTCATGACCCAGCTCCTCCCCTCGGACACCCATCCGATCAGGAGCAGGCTGCGGCAGCTCGTCTACCAGGCGCTGCTGTAACTAGCGCCAGGCGGGGGGCTCGCCGGTGTCGACGAGGTTCCACCGGCCGTCGGCATGCAGGCGGTCCTCGTAGTAATGGACGGTGGGCGGCAGGCCGACGCGCGGCCCGGCGGCGAACTCCTCCCGCGCGGCGCGCCGCAGGTGCTCCGGGTCCACGCCGAGGGTGTCCGCGGCGACCCTGGCGAGGCGTTCGAGCGCGTGGTGGCCCATGAAGCTGTCGTAGGTGAGGCTGAAGACGCGCTCGCGCGGCTGCTCGACGTCGCGGGAGACGACGTTCACGGGCGGCAGGTCGCGGGTCAGGCCGCGCTCGGCGCGGGTGGCGGGGTCGATGTAGACGCCGCAGTCGCGGTACAGGATCGCGGTGCGGCGGCCGTCCGGGTCGAACGCGAACAGCGTGTTCTGGCCGTGCGGCTCCGGTACGCAGCCCGTGGCGGAGACGGCGCGCAGCCAGAGGCGCACCATGGGGGCGACGACCCGGCTCGCCAGCCAGCCGGTGGGGTCCTCGCCGCTGCGGGCGGCGAGCTGCGCCATGAGCGGCGGGTCGTCCGGGCCGCGCACGTCCTGCCCGTACAGCGCGAACAGCGGCACGGTGAACCGCGGGGTCCCCCGGGCCGGGCCGGGGAGCAGGTGGGGGCGGATCTCACGGATGAGGAAGCCCCAGGCCTCGGCCGGGTCGGCGCCCAGGACTCCGGCGGCGACCTCGGGGAGGACCGGCAGCCCGGCCGCCGACAGCTCCTCGGCCGCCCAGAGCTGCACCGAGATGATCGGCCGCCGCAGCCGCCGGGTGAAGCGCGACAGCCGCCGGGGGTAGTGGAGCTTGACGAAGTGCGGCTCCACCGGCTCGTCGCCGATGCGCTCGACGAACACGGTGCGGGCGTTGGCCGACGGCACCACGGTCAGGTCGGGCCCGCGTTCGGTGAGCGCGTCCCGGTCGGGCAGGCCGGGGAAGGCGAGCGTCTCGGGGTGCACGGGCAGCAGGAACCCGTCGCCGCCCCGGTAGAGCTTGACCGTGGTGGACTCCAGCGCGTTGCGCAGAAAGGTCCCCCGCTCGGGCGGCACGCGGAAGGTCGGCACCGCGAACCGGTCGAGGCCGAGCTGCGGATGGTACGGCTCGGAGATCTCCAGGTCCGCGGAGAAACGACTGTAGGCGCGGGTGCCCGCGCCCAGATACCGTTCGGCGTACTGCCACACCCGCAACGGTTCCCGCCGGTCGTCAAAGATCATTCGCACCCGTTCCTTGGTAGGAGAGCCGGTAGATACCCGGCCCGGCACGGTCTCAGTCGAGGTAGCGGAAGCGCGGCGGGGGGTGCATGAGGAACTCGTGGTGGGACAGGTTCCAGGCGTACGCGCCGGTCAGCTCGAACACCACGAGGTCGCCCGGCCGCAGCCCGGTCACCGGGACGTCGCGGGCGAGCACGTCCCTGGGCGTGCAGAGCTGGCCGACCAGGGTGGCCGGGCCGGTGAGCGCGGGGCCGGCGATCGCCCGGTGCAGGACGGTGAACGGCTGGTCGTGGCCGCGGGCGACGGGGGTGCGCAGGTGGTGGGTGCCGCCGCGCAGGACGGCGTAGTCGCGGCCGTGGTTGCGCTTGACGTCGAGCACGTCGGTGACGTACCAGCCGTGGTACGCGGTGAGCGACCGGCCGGGCTCGACCCGGAGCCGCGCCCCTGTGGCGGGCAGGGCGGCGGGCAGGGCGGCGGCGTACGCCTTCCAGTCGAACACCTGGTCCGGCGCCCGGTAGTCGACGCCCATGCCGCCGCCGAGGTCCAGCTCCGGCTCGGTGAGGCCGGGCAGGTGTGCGCGGAGCCAGGGCAGCGCCCAGGACGTCACCCGGCGGGCCAGAGCGGCCATGGCGGGGGCGTCGTGCTGGGCCCAGGTCAGGTGGGTGTGCAGGCCGCGCACCCGGATGTGCGGGGCGGCGGCCAGCAGCGGCAGGCAGGCGGCCAGGCCGTCCTGGTCCATGCCGAACGGGCTGGCGGCGGCCTGCCGGGTGTCCTCGCCGGGCAGGTCCGGGTTGGCGCGCAGCAGTACGTCCGCCGGGGCGCCGAGGGCGATCAGGCGGGCCAGCTCGCGGGGGCTCTCCACGTGCAGCCGGTGCACGCCGGGCGTCAGGGCGAGGGCCAGCTCGGCGTCGGTCTTGCCGGGTCCGCTGAAGGCGATCGGCAGGTCAGGGGCGACCTCGCGCACGTGCGCCAGCTCGCCGCCGGAGGCCACCTCGAAGCCGTCCACGTACGGGACGAGCGCGCGCAGGATCTCGGCGGCCGGGTTGGCCTTGACGGCGTAGTAGAGCTCGGCGGTCCCGGCCAGCGCGCCGCGCACTCCGGCGGCGTGCGCACGCAGCGCCGGCAGGTCGTACACGTAGGCGGGCAGGTCTCCCCCGCCGGCCAGCCGCAGCGCCTCCGCCCGCACGGGCTCCGTCACCATCGGCGCTCCCCCCTCTCGTCCCCTGGAGCAGACGGTACGGCAGAGGGATCATGGTCCGCGCGCCGGGGCGGGACGGACGGAAACCCCGTCCCGCCGGCCCCCGTCGCGTACCGGAGAGGGGTGTCCCGGACGGGACGGGGCGGCGGGACGGGGTGGTTCCGTTCCTCCGCCCCGTCGAGGCAGTCACGGGGACGGAGGAACGGAACGGGGGCGGAGGGTCAGAGGGGTGACCGCGCGGGCTCCTCGGCGCTCGCCGTGCCTCCCTCGAACCCGCGCGGGGATCTCACGGTGAGGCGCAGGTGTAGCCGGACACCGTCTGGGTGTTGCCGTTGGGCCGGCTGACCTGGAAGCCGAACGAGGTGCTGGCGCTCGGGCCGAGGTTGCCGTTGTAGCCCATGCTCTTGGCGGTGACGGTCTGGCCGCTGGTGGTGAGGGTGGCGTTCCAGGAGCCGGTGACGCTGTGGCCGGCGGGGAGGGTGAAGGTGACGGTCCAGCCGTTGATGGCCGACGATCCGCTGTTGGTCACGGTGACGGGCTGGATGACGTACCCGTTGCCCCACTGGGTCTGGACGGTGCCGGTGGCGGTGCAGGGGCCGCTCGGGCCGCCGCCGCCGGTGGTGGTGAAGGTGACCGCGCTGGACGGGCTGGACAGGTTGCCGGCGCCGTCACGTGCTCGCACGTACACCTGGTACTGGGTGTTGGCGGACAGCCCGGTCAGGTTGATCGAGTTGGTGGACGACTGGCCGAGCTGCGGGTCCGTGGTGCCCTGCTCGCGGTAGACGTTGTAGCCCGCCAGGCCGCTGCCGCCGGAGTCGGTGGAGGCCGACCAGGTCAGCGTGGCCGAGCTGCCGGTGACGTTGGAGGCGGCCGGGGTACCCGGGGTGGTGGGCGGGGTGGTGTCGGAGGGGGTGCCGCCGTCGAGCGCGTTGTGGACGGCGGTGTAGGACGGCTTCTGCTGGTAGTTCTCGTCGTAGATGAGCGCGGCGCCCTCGCCGGAGAACGTGTCGGGCACCCACGAGTGCCTGTCCGTGAAGCCCCAGATGGTGACGCCGGCGCAGGCGTTCACGGCCAGGCAGGCCTGGATCACGTCCCGGTAGTAGTTGGCCTGGGTGGTGTCCTTGCTGGAGCTGCGGGGCATCTGCATGCGGACGTCCACCTCGGTGATGCGGACCTGGACGCCGAGGGCGGCGAAGCGCTCAAGGTTCTGCCGGAGGTCGCTGGGGAAGCCGTACTGGATCGCCAGGTGGCTCTGGAAGCCGACGCAGTCGACGGGCACGTTCTGCTCGCGCAGCGAGCGCACCAGGTTGTACATGGCGGTGCTCTTGGCGTTGATGCCCTCGACGTTGTAGTCGTTGATGCACAGCCGGGCGTCCGGGTCGGCGGCGCGGGCGTAGCGGAAGGCGTCGGCGATGTAGCTCTGGCCCAGCGTGTTGTACCAGAACGACGAGCGCAGGTTGCCGTTCTCTTCGAAGACCTCGTTCACCACGTCCCAGGAGACGACGGCGGCGTTATTGGCGTAGCGGCCGACGACCTGGCTGATGTGGTTCTGCATGGCCGAGCGCATGGCGGTGGCGCCCAGGCCCTGCACCCAGCCGGGGGTCTGGTTGTGCCAGACGAGGGTGTGGCCGTGCACCTGCTGGTTGTTCTGGGTGGCGAAGTTGACGATGGTGTCGGCGCCGGAGAAGTTGAACTGGCCCTGGTTGGGCTCGGTGGCGTCCCACTTCATCGCGTTCTCGGCGGTGATCTGGTTGAACTCGGTCGCCGCGATGTTCCGGTACTGGGTCTCGTTCGACAGCGGTCCGGTGGCGAGCGCGGTGCCGATGAACTTGCCCCGCGCCGCGGCGTGCTGGCGCAGTGGGGCCGAGGCGTCGGCGGGGCCGGCCGGCAGGAAGAACACGGCGAGCAGCCCGAGCAGGGCCGCCGCCGCGAGCGTCCTGGGCCGGCTGCCGGGTCTGATGGGGGTTGACGAAAGCACGAGCACCTACCTCCGGAAGCTTGCCAAGATCCGGTCCCGAAATCTTTCGGCGTCTTCGGGATCCCTGCCGGGACGGTAGGGACAGGCAGGAGACAGGGTCAATGCCCGCGCGCGCACGCTGCTGTTAGAGCAGGTGGAGAGCTGAAATTATCGGCAATCTCGTGAAACTTTCATCGAACGATGCGCCTGCTCTCATGATGGCGTGCCCGCCCCCGCTGGGGGAGATGAGGGGCGGGCACGGTCTGGTGGGCCCTCGTCAGGCGTCGTCGTCCGACACCCGGGAGGCGTCGGCGCAGGTGCTGGTGCCCGTGCTGAGCAGCTTCAGCGCGGCCCCGCAGGTGCTGACCGGCGCGGAGACCGGCTCGACGATCTCGTCGTTGAAGATGATCACATCGCCGATCAGGGAGGAGGCGGGCTTGGCGGTCTCGGGAGCCTCGGCGGCGGCGGGGGCGGCGGGGACGGCGGTGCACACCAGGCCGGCGATCACGCCGCCGAGACCCGTGACGGCGAGGCGCCGGCGGGACCGGCCGTCTGGTCGGAACGGTGGCGGCTGCTCTGCATGATCCGGTCGATCAGCGCGAGCGCCACCGCCGAGGCGATGAAGGTCAGGTGGATCAGTGTCTTCCAAAGCAGCTCCCTGTCGGTGACGGCCGGTCTGGCCGCGTTGATGAAGATCTGGAGGAGGTGGATGGACGAGATGCCGATGATGGCCATCGCGAGCTTGACCTTGAGCACGTTGGCGTTGACGTGGGAGAGCCACTGCGGCTGGTCGGGGTGGCCCTCGATGCGCAGCCGCGAGACGAACGTCTCGTAGCCGCCGACGATCACCATGATCAGCAGGTTGGAGATCATCACCACGTCGACCAGGCCGAGCACGATGAGCATGACGGTGGTCTCGGCCGGATGGCCGGTGAATCCCAGATGGACGAGATGCACGAGCTCGGCCATGAACCGCCACACGTAGACCACCTGGGCGGCGATGAGGCCGAAGTAGAGCGGCGCCTGGATCCAGCGGCTCAGGAACATCACATAGCCGAGCCGGCTGGCGGCGCGCCGCCGGGCGGGAAGGGTGCGCAGCTGCGGATACATCTAGGACGTGAGGATGTTCACGTGCTGGACCACGGCCTCCAGGCGGGCGATCGGTTCGCCGCCGATATGAGGCGGCAGGACGATCGCCGCCGCGGCGAGGGCGGCGGCCAGGGCTCGGTCGGACATCGCAGCTCCTTGGTTCATAAGCGGGGGGACGCGCGCGGGGGCGGGGACCGGGGGATCCGTCCGGGCGGCGCGGCTGGAGACCGCGCCGCCCTCGCCACCGGCCTGGGGGAAGGTGTCAGGGAGCCAGGCAGTGGACGGCGGGGAGCTCGGCCGGGATGCCCGGCGAGCTGGGGTCGACGAGACTGGTCGCACCGGCGGCGCTCTCGGCCAGACAGAGCGAGACCGCGACCGGGTCGACGACGGCGTGGGCGGGGGTAGCGGCGAGCAGGCCGGCGGCCACGAGCGTGGCGGCCGTCAGCGAGCGGGTGGTGGGTCGCATGTGCCCTCCTTGGGCGGGTAATCGGGTCACCCCGGGATTGCTACCCACCGTAATCACAAAGTAACTCTGCGTACAAGAGATGCCTGTGGATTCTCATCTTCCCGCCGGATAAATCCCGCTTCACACCACAAAATCCGGCCTTTGCACGAGGTTGTGGATCATGTTAACTAGAGGTGAAAAGTCTCGATCGTCGCGGTAGCTGACACCTGTTCCGGGAAGGACCGGGCACAGTGACGCTCGTCATCGATGGCGTCTCCGTACGCCGGCGCGGGGAGATCTGGCTCGACGACATCCACCTGGAGTCATCCGGTGGCATGACGACGCTCCTCGGGCCGATGACCGCGGGGAAGACCACGCTGATGCGGGTGGTGGCCGGGCTGCTGCCGCCGGACGCCGGGCGGGTGGTGGTCAACGGCGAGGACGTCACCGGCGTGTCGGTGCGCAAGCGGTCGGTGGCCTTCGTCTACCAGCAGTTCATCAACTACCCGTCGCTGACCGTCTACGAGAACATCGCCTCCCCGCTGCGCCTGGCCGCGGAGTTCCCCAAGGGCGAGGTGGACCGGCGGGTGCGCGAGGTCGCGGAGCTGATGGGCATCGGCGAACTGCTCGGCCGCCGTCCCGGCGAGCTGTCGGGCGGCCAGCAGCAGCGCACCGCGATCGCCAGGGCCCTGGCCCGGCCGGTGGACGTGCTGCTGCTCGACGAGCCGCTCGCCAACCTGGACTTCAAGCTGCGCGAGCAGTTACGCGCCGACCTCAAGCGGATGTTCAGGGACTCCCCCGGCGTGGTGCTGTACGCGACGGCGGACCCGAACGAGGCGCTGTCCTTCGCCGCGCCGACGGTGGTGCTGGGCGAGGGCCGGGTGCGGCACCGGGGCGACCCCGCGGACCTGTACGCCGGGCCGCCGACGCTGGAGGTGGCCGCGACGCTCAGCGACCCGCCGCTGAACCTGCTGCCCGGCCTGGTGCGCGACGGCCGGATCGAGTGCCTGGGCGCCCCGTTCCCCGCGCCGGGCCTGACCGGGCCGGACCGGCGGGTGGTGGTGGCGGTGCGCCCGCACCAGGTGGGCATCGAACGGGCCGGCCCCGGGATGCTGGAGTTCCCGGCCGAGATCAGGCTGGCGGAGGTGACGGGCAGCGCCACGTTCGTCCACCTGCTGCTGGAGGGCGGGACGCACCTGGTGGCGCATCTGGCGGGCACGCACCCGTACGAGCCGGGAGAGCCGGCGGTCGCGTACGTGGATCCGGCGCGGGTGTTCGTGTTCGGCGAGGACGGCGCGCGGCTGCATGCCCCGCTGGGGGCGGAGGTCCGCCCGCATGGCTGAGATCCGCCTGGAAGGCGTGGCGCACAGTTACGACGGCGGCGGCACGTGGGCGCTGAAGCCGATGACGTGGACCTGGCGGACCGGCCGGGCGTACGCGCTGCTCGGGCCGAGCGGGTGCGGCAAGACGACGCTGCTCAACATCGTCAGCGGGCTGCTGACGCCGACGCGGGGACGGATCTGGTTCGACGACCGCGAGGTGACCGGGGTGCCGCCGGCGGGGCGGAACATCGCGCAGGTCTTCCAGTTCCCGGTGCTGTACGACCAGATGTCGGTCTACGACAACCTGGCCTTCCCGCTGCGCAACCGCGGGTACCCGAGGCAGGAGGTGGACCGGCGGGTGCGCCGGGTGTCGGGCCTGCTCGGGCTGGACGAGCACCTGCGCCGCCGGTCGCGGCGGCTGGACCCGGGCCGCCAGCAGATCGTGGCGCTGGGCCGCGGCCTGGTCCGCCCGGAGGTGGCCGCGGTGCTGCTGGACGAGCCGCTGACCGTGGTGGACCCGGCCATGAAGTGGACGCTGCGCAGCAAGCTCAAGGAGATCCACCGCGACACCGGGCACACGCTGGTCTACGTCACCCACGACCAGACGGAGGCGCTGACGTTCGCCGACGAGGTGGTGGTGCTCAACGACGGCGAGATCGTGCAGGCCGGCGAGCCGGGCGAGCTGTTCCTGTCGCCCGCGCACGAGTTCGTCGGCCATTTCATCGGCTCGCCCGGCATGAACGTGCTGGACGGGGCGGTGGCCGGCGGGCTGGTGCGGGTGGGCGACGCCGCGGTCGGCCGGGCGTCCGGCGACCTGCCGCCGGGGCCGGTGCGGATCGGGGTGCGGCCGGAGTTCGTGCGGCTCACAAGCGAGGAGGCGCCGCCCGGCATCGCCGCCCGGGTGACCGGGATCGACCGGATGGGCGCGTACGACCTGGTGCACGCCCAGGTGAACGGGCACCCGCTGGTCGCCCGCACGGACGCGGCGGCCGTGCGCGAGCCGGGCTCCGTGACGTTCCTGCGCTTCGCGGAGGGCCGGGCGTTCCTGTTCAGGGACGCGGTCCGGTGCGGGGTGGTCGAGCCGCTGCCGGGGAGCGCCCCGTGACGGCCGCCCTCCCCTCGCGGCGGACGGAGCCGGCCGCCGAGGACCGGGCCCAGGGCAAGCGGCGCGCCAACCGGGCCTGGTTCCTGGTGCTGCCGGTGGTGGTGTCGGTCGCGTTCACCGCCGTCATCCCGCTGATGACGGTCGTGAACTACTCGGTGCAGGACATCTTCAGCCCGGACGACCGGCTCTTCGTCGGCCTGGAGTGGTTCCGGTCGGTGGCGCGCGACCCTGAGGTACGGGCCGCGTTCGTCCGCACGCTGCTGTTCTCGGCGCAGGTGCTGCTGCTGGAGATCCCGCTGGGCGTGGCGGTGGCGGTGGTGATGCCGCGTCGCGGCCTCGGCGTGCCGGCGGCGCTGGTGCTGGTCGCGCTGCCGCTGCTCATCCCGTGGAACGTGGTGGGCACGATCTGGCAGATCTTCGCCCGGCCGGACATCGGGCTCGGCGGCTGGGCCGTCAACAACGTGCTCGGCCTGGACTACAACTACACGCTGGACGCCGGCGACGCGTGGATCACCGTGCTCGTCATGGACGTGTGGCACTGGACGCCGCTGGTGGCGCTGCTGGCGTACGCGGGGCTGCGGTCGATCCCCGACCCGTACTTCCAGGCGGCGCAGATCGACGGCGCGTCGGCGTGGGCGACGTTCCGGCACATCCAGCTGCCGCGGCTGCGCGGGGTGCTGACGATCGCGATCCTGCTGCGGTTCATGGACAGCTTCATGATCTACACCGAGCCGTTCGTGGTGACCGGGGGCGGGCCGGGGAACGCGACCTCTTTCCTCAGCGTCCTGCTGTCGAAGATCGCGGTCGGGCAGTTCGACCTGGGGCCGGCGGGGGCGTTCTCGCTGCTGTACTTCCTGGCCGTGCAGATCGTCTGCTACGTGTTCTTCACCGTGCTGACCAGGACCGGGAGGTGAGCACGGTGCGGAGGCTGCCGTGGGCGCGGACGGTGTTCTGGCTGTACGGGATCACGCTGATGCTGCCGCTGCTGTGGATGTTCGGCATGTCGATCCGCCCGAACCAGGACATCCTCGGCAGCTTCCGGCTCATCCCGGAGCGGGTGACGTTCGACAACTACGTCACGTTCTTCACCAACCCGGTGTGGTACTCCAGCTATCTCAACTCGATCGTCTACACGTCCATGAACGCGGTCATGTCGCTCGTCATCGCGCTGCCGGCCGCGTACGCGTTCTCCCGGTTCAGGTTCGCCGGGGACAAGCACCTGTTCTTCTGGCTGCTGACGAACAGGATGGCGCCGCCCGCGGTGTTCCTGCTGCCGTTCTTCCAGATCTACCAGGCGGTCGGGCTGTTCGACACCCATCTGGGCGTGGCCATCGCGCACATGCTGTTCAACGTGCCGCTCGCGGTGTGGATCCTGGAGGGCTTCATGTCCGGGATCCCGCGCGAGATCGACGAGACGGCCGCGATCGACGGCTACTCGCTGCCCCGGTTCTTCGTCAGGATCTTCCTGCCCATGATCCGGTCGGCGATCGGCGTCACGCTGTTCTTCTGCTTCATGTTCAGCTGGGTCGAGCTGCTCATCGCGCGCACGATCACGTCGGTGAACGCCAAGCCGATCGCCGCCACCATGACCCGCACGGTGAGCGCGGCGGGCGTCGACTGGGGGCTGCTCGCGGCGGCCGGGGTGCTGACGATCGTGCCGGGCGCGATCGTCATCTGGTTCGTCCGCAACTACATCGCCAAGGGCTTCAGTCTGGGGAGGGTGTAGCCGATGCCCGACTGGATGGTGTGGACCGGGCCCACCGCCGCCGTCTTCGTCGGCCTCGGCCTGCTGCTGTGCGGGATGGCGATGTGGGCGAGGATCTCGCCGCCGGTGTCGCGGCGGGGGTTCCTGCGCATCGAGACCGATCGGGGGGACCGGCTGTACATCGGCCTGATCAGCGCGGCCGCCGTGCTCGCCGGGTGGATCGCCGTCACCGATCTGTCCATGTGGCTGGCGCTGGCGGTGGCGTTCCTGGTGGTGCTGGCGATCGGGATGTGGGGCTGACTAAGGAGGCGGCGATGCCGTTCGGCAGGAAGATCCCCAAGAGGAGCACGATCTGCGCGGCCGTGCTCGTCCTGCTGGCCACGGGCTGCTCGCAGGGCGGCGGCTCGGCAGGTGGCGGCGAGTTCAGGGAGGCCGACGCCAAGGCGGCCGCCCAGCGGTGGGTGTCCACCGAGTTCACCCCGAGCACGCTCTCCAAGGAGCAGCAGCTCGCCGAGATGGACTGGTTCATGAAGGCCGCGGCCCCGTACCGCGGCATGGAGATCAACGTGGTGTCGGAGACGATCACCACCCACGAGTACGAGTCGCAGCAGCTCGCCAAGGCGTTCTCCGAGATCACCGGGATCAGGCTCAAGCACGACCTGATCCAGGAGGGCGACGTGATCGAGAAGCTGCAGACGCAGATCCAGGGCGGCCAGAACATCTACGACGCCTACGTCAACGACTCCGACCTGATCGGCACCCACGCGCGCGGCGACTACGTGCTGCCGCTGTCGGACTACATCGCCGGGGAGGGCAAGGCGGTCACCTCGCCGACGCTGGACCTGGAGGACTTCATCGGGATCAGCTTCACCACCGGGCCCGACAAGAAGATCTACCAGCTGCCCGACCAGCAGTTCGCGAACCTGTACTGGTTCCGGTACGACTGGTTCACCGACCCGGCCATCAAGAAGCAGTTCAGGGACGCGTACGGCTACGAGCTCGGGGTGCCGGTCAACTGGGCCGCGTACGAGGACATCGCCGACTTCTTCACCAGCAAGGTGAACGGTGACGGCACGATCGACGGCCAGAAGGTCTACGGCCACATGGACTACGGGCGCAAGGACCCGTCGCTGGGCTGGCGGTTCACCGACGCGTGGCTGTCGATGGCGGGCAACGGCGACCCGGGCATCCCGAACGGGCTGCCGGTGGACGACTGGGGCATCCGGGTGGAGAACTGCCGCCCGGTCGGCTCGTCCGTCAGCCGGGGCGGCGACACGAACGGGCCCGCCGCCGTGTACGCGCTCACCAAGTACGTCGACTGGCTGAAGAAGTACGCCCCGCGCGAGGCGGCGGGCATGAACTTCAGCGAGGCGGGCCCGGTGCCGGCGCAGGGCAACATCGCCCAGCAGATCTTCTGGTACACGGCCTTCACCGCCGACCTGACCCAGCCGGGGCTGCCGGTGGTGAACGAGGACGGCACGCCCAAGTGGCGGATGGCGCCGAGCCCGCACGGCGCGTACTGGAAGGACGGCCACAAGCTCGGCTACCAGGACGCCGGCTCGTGGACGCTGCTGAAGAGCACCCCGGCCGAGCGCAGGGCGGCGGCCTGGCTGTACGCGCAGTTCGTCACGTCCAAGACGGTGTCGCTGAAGAAGTCGATCGTCGGGCTGACGTTCATCCGCGACACCGACATCCGCAGCGAGTACTTCGAGCAGAACGCGGAGAAGTACGGCGGGCTGATCGAGTTCTACCGCGGCCCGGCGCGCGTGCAGTGGACGCCGACCGGGACGAACGTGCCGGACTACCCGCGGCTGGCGCAGCTGTGGTGGCAGAACGTGGCCACCGCCGTCACGGGCGAGACCACGCCGCAGCAGTCGATGAACAGCCTGGCCAAGCAGCAGGACGACATCCTGTCCCGGCTGGAGCGCCGCGGCTACGGCGGCCAGTGCGCGCCCAAGCTGAACCAGGAACGGGACGCGCAGTACTGGTTCGACCAGCCGGGCGCGCCCGTGGCGAAGCTCCCGGACGAGCGCGGCAAGCCGGAGACCCTGGACTACGACGAGCTGATCGCCCGCTGGAAGAAGGCGGACTGACCCGCGCGGGTGGAGTGGGCGAACCCGACTGTCAGCGGGGTTCCTGCCTGCGCGACATGCGGTGGAGCCGGGCGTGCAGCACGGTCATCCTCCGCGTGAACTCCCGCTCGTCGGAGTACACGTCGTAGTCGTCGATCTCGTGGAACGCCTCGTCGAGAAGCCGGCCGAGATCGCCGTGCGCCCGCTCCCCCGCCGCCATGGCTTCCCTTCTCGCCGCCACCCAAGCGTGGCGGAACCGCTCGACGTCGAGACGGCCCGCCACGAACCCGTCGATCAGCGAGAGTTTCCTCCGGGTGACCGACTCCGGTGGCACCTCCGCCGGCGTCCGCCAGGAGGGCCATCGGGGCGGATGAGCCGCCGCGACCTCCAGCAGGAAGGGATTCGTCGTGGCGAGCCGCCGCGCGAGCCGCGCGAAATCCGCCTTCGCCTGTTCGGTCCCGCAGGCGAGGCAGGCCGCGACGAACGCACGAGGGCCGGAGACGAGGGCGTACTGCCGCATGGTCATGAGGACCGCTCCCGACATGTCGGGCAAAGTCATGACGACGTCGGAGCCGGCCCACGAACCCGGGAGCGCGAGGGCGCCATCGCCCACCAAGATCGTCTCGACTCGCCGTGCACCGAGCGGCGCGGCGAGGACGCGGGTCTGGCCGCACGCACGCAGGCCGCGCCCGATCGAGGACAGGAGCCTGGAGTCTGGGACGGGCCGCGACGCCACGGGAACGGTGACCTTGTCCCCCACGGCCGTCCAGGCGGCGCTGAACCCCGTACCGCCGTCGAGCATCTTCTCGACCCGGATCACCCGATGATCAGGAGTCACGGATTCATCCTGGCGGCTCGGCACGGGAAGGGGCCGGTGTCAGGAGGCCGGGACCGGGTGCTCGTCCGCCTGCTTGGGGTCCGGGAGGTCCAGGGTGTCGCGGAGGGTGACGGACTTGAAGAAGAGGGTGGCGATGACGCCCACGACCGAGAGCCCCGCCGAGATGAGGAAGATGTGACCGGTCGCGTCCCCGTACGCGGATCGGACGATCGTCTTGATCGGCTCCGGCAGGGCGGCGATGTCGAGGGTGGCCGCGCCGCCGCTGGCCGAGGCCGGGATGCCGGCCTTGGCCAGCCCCTGGCTGATGCTGGTGGCGACCTGGTTGGCGAGGACGGCGCCGAGGACCGAGACGCCGATGGTGCCGCCGAGCGAGCGGAAGAACGTGATGGCGCCGCTGGCCGCGCCGAGTTCGCGCAGCGGGACGGTGTTCTGGATGGCCAGCACCAGGTTCTGCATCGACATGCCGACGCCCACGCCGACCAGCACCATGGCGGCGCCGATGAGGTACAGCGACGTCTGGTGGTCCATCGTCGACAGCACCAGGAAGCCCAGGGTGAGCACGATCGAGCCGGTCACGATGTACGGCTTGATCTTGCCGCTCCTGGAGACCATGCGGCCGCTGATCGTGGAGGAGACCAGCACGCCCGCCATCATCGGGATGGTGAGCAGGCCCGCCTCGGTCGGGGTGTAGCCGCGGCCGATCTGGAAGTACTGACCCAGGAAGACCGAGCCGCCGAACATGGCCATGCCGACCGCGAGGCTGGCCACGATGGCCAGGGCGGGGGTGCGGCGGCGGATGACGTGCAGCGGCACCACCGGCTGGGCGGCCCTGGTCTCCACCCAGGTGGCCAGCGCCAGGAGGACGGCGCCGCCGCCGGCCATGGCCGCGGTCTGCCACGACAGCCAGTCGAAGGAGTTGCCGACGAACGTGATCCAGATGAGCAGCACGCTCACGCCGGCCGCGATGAGGGTGGCCCCGGCGTAGTCGATCTTGACGTTGTCCTGGCGGACGGTGGCCACGTGCAGCGTCTTGTGGAGCAGACCCAGGGCGACGACGGTGAAGGGCACGGCGATGAAGAAGCACCAGCGCCAGCCGAGCCACGAGGTGTCGGCGATGAGCCCGCCGAGCAGCGGCCCGCCGACGGTGGCCACGGCCATGACGGCGCCGAGGTAGCCGTTGTAGCGGCCGCGCTCCTTGGGGCTGATCATCGCGGCGATCACGACCTGGACCAGGATCTGCAGCGCGCCCATGCCGAGTCCCTGCAGCGCCCGGAAGGCGATGAGCTGCTCGGTGTTCTGGGCGAACCCGCAGGCCAGCGAGGTCACCATGAAGATCACGATGGAGATCTGGAGCAGCAGTTTCTTGCTGAAGAGGTCGGCCAGCCGCCCCCAGATGGGCGTCGACGCGGTGGCGGCCAGCAGGGAGGCGGTGACGACCCAGGTGTACTGCGACTGGGTGCCCTTCAGCGCGCCGATGATCTGGGGCAGCGCGACCGACACGATCGTGCCGCTGATCATGGCGACGAACAGGACCAGCAGCAACCCGCTGAGGGCTTTCAGCACCTGCCGATGCGTCATCGGCTCGGCAGGTGCTGTCATGGGTGCGCTCACGCGCGACCTCCGTTTCGGATCTCGGGGTGACGACCGGCTACTCTACTTCCCATTGAGAAAGTTTGCGCATTGCGCATCTATTCCCGGCGGGTAGAGTGACCGCAAGATGGACACCACGACGCTGGGACTGCGCGAGCGCAAGAAGGCCGAGACCCGGCAGGCCGTGCACGAGGCGGCGCTGCGGCTCGTCGTCGAGCACGGCTTCGACGGCGTGACGGTCGAGGCCATCGCCGACGCCGCCAACATCTCCCGCCGCACCTTCTCCAACTACTTCGCCGGCAAGGAAGACGCCCTCCTGTACGGGGAGGAGGAACGCTTCCGCCGGCTGGTGGCGCTGGTGCAGGAGCAGCCTCCCGGCCACAGCGCGTGGCAGGCCATGCGGGCCGCGATCCTGGATCTGTACGAGGAGGTCGGCACCCCCGACCGCGAGTGGGCGATCCGCACCCGGCTGGCCAAGAAGCATCCGGCGCTGCTGGCACGCCAGCTCGCCAACCACGCCGCACTCGAACGCGAGCTGGCGCAGGCCATCGCCGACCGGCGCGCCCCGGCACGGCCGCGGGTGATGGCGGCGGCCTTCCTCGGGGCGCTGCGCCTGGCGACCTTCCAGTGGATCGAGGAGGAGGAGGCCCGGTCCCTGCTGGAGGTCGGCGAGGAGATCCTGGACGAGGTGGCCAGGCCCTTCACCTGACGGAGCGAGGAAAGGGCGGGACACCACGCCCGTGGCGCCCCGCCCGTTCGTGACCTACGACGTCGCGACGGGTTCGGGGAGCGGGAACGGGCCCGCCGTGGCCGGGATCGGCGGGTCGTCATCCACCGCGCGGTAGTCACAGGTGAAGACGTGCTCGCCGGGACCGGCCTGCACCGGCGCCCGACCCGGCAGATCGACCTCGGCCGTCGTGCCGGGCGGCACCGTCACCTCGACCGTCAGCTCCGTGCCCGCCCGCCGCCACGACACCGCCGCCCGCCCGTACGGGGTGTCGTGCGCGGCGCGGGCGTGGGTGAGGCCGCCGCCCGGCCGCGGCGCGACCCGCAGGCGGCGGTAGCCGGGCGCCGCGGGGGCCAGCCCGGCCACCACGCGGTGCAGGTAGTCGGCCACCGCCCCCAGCGCGTAGTGGTTGAACGAGGTCATCTCCCCCGGATTGACCGACCCGTCGGGCAGGAGGCTGTCCCACCTCTCCCAGATCGTGGTCGCCCCCATCGTCACCGGGTAGAGCCACGACGGGCACTCCCGCTGCGTCAGCAGGTGGTAGGCCGCGTCGTGGGAGCCCGTCTCCGCGAGGGCGTCGCAGACCAGCGGGGTGCCGACGAAGCCGGTGCCGATCCGGTACCCGTCCCTGGCGACCAGCTCCGCCAGCCGCCGCCCGGCCCTATCCCGCTCGCCGCCGTCGTCGAGCAGACCGAAGCGGAGGGCGACCGCGTAGGCCGTCTGGCTGTCGCCGACCAGCCGTCCCGACGGCGTGACGTACTCCCGCCGGAACGCCTCCCGCACCTCCCCCGCCAGAGCGGCGTGACGGGCCGCGTCGTCGTCGTGGCCGAGCAGCCCGGCCACCCGTCCCAGGATGGAGGCGGTGGAGAAGTGGTAGGCGGTGGCGATCAGATAAGGGTCGGTGCGCCCGTCGGCGGGCGCGTCCGGCGGGGCGGACGGGTCGAGCCAGTCGCCGAACTGGAACCCGTCGGACCACACCCGGTCCGGCCCCGCCAGCCCGGCGACCTGGTCCACCCAGGCCCGCATGCTCGGATACTGCCGCCGCAGCAGCTCCAGGTCGCCGGTGCGCTCGTACAGCACCCACGGCACGAGGACCGCCGCGTCTCCCCAGGCGGCGGCCGGCAGCGGCGGGAACTGCACCTGCACCCACGGCACGTAGGGCGGGACCGTGCCCAGCTCGGCCTGCTCGGCGGCGAGGTCGCGCAGCCAGGAGGCGAGCGGGCCCGCGCAGTCGTACAGGAACGCCGCGGCCGGGGCGAACACCTGGATGTCGCCGGTCCAGCCGAGCCGCTCGTCGCGCTGCGGGCAGTCGGTGGGGATGTCGACGAAGTTGCCGCGCATGCTCCACACCACGTTCTCGTGCAGCCGCTCCAGCAGCGGGTCCGAGCAGCCGAACCAGCCGGTGCGGCGCATGTCGGTGTGGCAGACGACGGCGACCACGCCGTCCGGCGGGATCTCCCCCGGCCAGCCGGTCACCTCGGCGTAGCGGAAGCCGTGGATGGTGAAGCGCGGCTCCCACTCCTCGGCCCCGCCGCCGCGCAGGGTGTAGGTGTCGTGCGCGGCCGCGCCGCGCAGCGGGCGCACGGCCGGCGCGCCGTCCTCCAGGACCTCGGCGTGGCGCAGGGAGACGGTGTGCCCGGCGGGACCCTGCACGCGGATGCGCAGCCGGCCGGAGATGTTCTGGCCGAAGTCGAGGATGGTCTCGCCGGACGGCCCGGTCAGGGTGGCGACGGGGGCGAGCGTCTCCACCCGGCGCACCGGCGGGCCGTCGGGAGCCACCAGCAGGGCGGGGTCGTGGTCGAGCACGTCCGCGGGCAGCCAGCCGGAGTCGTCGAACCCGGGCGACGACCAGCCGCCGGGCAGCAGCCGGGCGTCGTGCTTCTCGCCGTCGTACAGGCCGGTCGCGGTGATCGGGCCGGGGGCGGCGCGCCACGAGCCGTCGGTGACGAGCGTCTCGGTGCCGCCGTCGGCGTAGACGAGTTCGAGCTGGGCGATCAGCGCGGTGCGCGTCCCGTACGTGCTGGTGCTGCCGTCCAGGAAGCCGACGCGGCCCCGGTACCAGCCGTCGGCGAGCATCGCGCCGATCGCGTTGGGGCCGGGCCGCAGCAGGGCCGTGACGTCGTGGGTGCGGTAGCGGAGCCGGTGGCCGTAGCTGGTCCAGCCGGGCGCGAGCACGTCGTCGCCGACGACCTGGCCATTGATCTCGACCTCGTACAGGCCGTGCGCGGTCACGTACAGACGGGCCCGCACGGGCCGCTCGCGCAGGTCGAAGCCGCGGCGCAGCAGCGGCGCCGGGCCGTCGGGCGGGCCGGTGAGCGACGTCGGCGGCGCGGCGGCCGCGGCCTGCCAGCGGTCCGCCGTCAGCAGCCCGGTCTCCGCCTCCGACCAGGGGCTCCAGTCGCCGGCCCGGCCGCCGCCGTGCACCCGGACGCGGACGGCGCAGCGTTCGGCGGGGCCGAGCGGTTCGCCTGGCCACGGCACCAGCCGGGACTCGGCCGAGCGCACCAGGTGGGTGGCGGTGCCGCCGCCGGTGCGGATCTCGATCTCGTACGCGTCCTGCGTCCAGGACGGCGGTGCGGCGGTGACGGTCCAGGTCAGGCGTGGCCTGGACGCACCGATGCCGAGGGGCGGCCGGTGCGGGTCGAAGCGGTGGTGCTCGAAACGGGGGGCGTCGACGGTGATGCCGGACGCTCGGGTCATGGTGCTCCTCGTGCGAGTGGGTCAGCCCTTGATCGCGCCGGCGGTCATGCCGGCCACGATCTTGCGGTTGAAGAAGACGAATGCCAGCAGCGGCGGGATCGTGATCAGGACGATGTCCATGAACAGCAGGTTCCACTGGGTGCTGTACTCGCTCTGGAAGTTGTAGAGGGTGAGCTGGACGGTGGCGTTCTCGTCGCCGGGCAGGAAGTAGAGCGGGTTGACGAAGTCGTTGAAGACGGCGACGAACGTGGTGAGGATCACGGTGATGGTCACCGGCCGCATCAACGGGAAGATCACCCGGAAGAACAGCGCCATCCCGGTGCAGCCGTCGATCATGGCGGCCTCGTCCAGCTCGCGCGGGATGGCGGCGATGAACGCCCGGTAGAGCAGCATCGCGAACGACAGGCTGTAGGCGACCTCGACCAGGATGAGCCCCGGCAGCGTCTTGAACAGCCCGATGCCCTGCAGCACCCAGATGGTCGGCACCACGGCCGGCGGGATGATCAGCCCGGACAGCACGAGCAGGTTGACCACGCCGGCCACCCGGCCGGGCCGCCGCTGCAGCACGAACGCCGCCATGGAGGCGAACACCACGAGCAGCGCGACCGAGGTGACCGTGAGGATGGTGCTGTTCACGTACGCGGTCAGCAGCAGGTAGTCGCGGGCGGAGATCACCTCCACCAGGTTCCGCACCACGGGCCAGCTCGTCGGCCAGGCGAAGTCCAGGTCGGCGGCCTGCTTCTCGTCCTTGACCGCGGTGAGCAGCATGAACGAGAAGGGCACCAGGAAGACGGCGGCGGCCACCGCCAGCGCGAGCGTCTCGGCGCCGATCCTGCGCGCGGTTGTCCTCACGAGTGGATCTCCCGGCGGTCGAGCAGGCGGACGAGCGGGACCACGATCGCGGTGACGGCGAGGAACAGGATCACGTTCCCGGCCGTGGCCAGGCCGTAGAAGCCCGCCTGATACTGCTTGTAGATGATCGAGGCGATGACGTCGCTGGTGAAGCCGGGACCGCCCCGGGTCATGGTCCAGATGAGGTCGAAGGTGCGCAGGCCGCCGATGAACGACAGGATGATCACCGAGTAGGTGGCGGGCCAGGACAGCGGCAGCGTGACGTGCCGGAACCGGTGCCAGGCGCTGCCGCCGTCGACCTCGACCGCCTGGTAGTAGTCGCGCGGGATCGACATGATCCCGGCGATGTAGATGACGGTGGCCAGGCCCACGCCCTTCCAGGCGTCGACCAGCGCGACCGACAGCAGCGCGGTCGTGGCGTCGCCGAGCCAGTCGGGGCCGGAGATCCCGAAGACGCCCAGCGCCTTGTCGACCAGGCCGGTGTCGGGTTTGAGCAGGACGCTGAAGGTGATGCCGACCGCGACGGTGCTGACCAGCACGGGGAAGAACACGACCGAGCGCAGGAAGCCGCGCAGCCGCAGGTTCGAGGTGAGCAGCACGCCCAGCAACAGGCCGAGCACCACCTTCAGCCCGCTGGTGACGACCGCGTAGACGATCGTGTTCCGGAAGCCGACGCGCAGGTTCTGCTCGGCGAAGAAGTCGCGGAAGTTGTCCAGGCCGACGAACGTGCTGTCGAACAGCGTCCACCGGGTGAGCGCGAAGTAGAAGGCCATCACCGTCGGCACGAGGAAGATGACGGTGTAGACGATCCCGGCCGGCAGGTAGAACGCGTACGGGTAGACCGCGCGGGCCTTGGGCCGGGCCGGGCGGCGGCCGCTCTCCGGAGCGGCCACCCGGCGAGGCCGGGCCGAGGTCACCATCCGGCCAGCCCCAGTTGCCTGGCCTGCTTCTCCACGTCCTTGTCGTACTGGGCCGCGCCTTCCGCCGGCGTGGTGAGCCCGGAGCCGACGGCGACGGTGATCTGCTCCAGCGACGGGCCCTTCACCGGCGAGACGAACTCCAGCGCGGGCGCGGATGCGCCGCTCTCGATGTAGGCGCTGAGGTCCTTGGCCACCTGGATGACGTCCTCGGGCAGCTCGGCGCCCTTGATCCGGTACGGTCCCGTCGGGGCGACGCCCTCGGAGAACGCCTGGGCGCCGGCCGGTGAGGCGATGAAGGCGAGGAACTTCTTGGCCGCGTCGACGTGCTCGCTGGAGGCGGGGATGTAGGCGCCGGCGGGCTCCCAGACGGTGGCGCCGTGGGTGCCCGGGTCGTCGCCGGGGATGCCGAAGAAGCCGATGTCGGTCTTGCCGGACGGGTACTGCTCGATGAGGGCCGGCATCACGCCGGTGAGCATCGGGTAGTGCGCGCCCTTGCCCTCGGCCAGCAGCTTCAGCCCGTTGTCCAGGGTGGCCGAGCCGAACCCGTCGTTCAGCAGGCCGGCGGCGTGCACCTCGGCGAGCTTCCGGAACCCCGACAGCGCGGCCGGGGTGGTGGCGTACTTGGCCTTGTTGGCGGTGTAGCCGGCGGCGAAGGCGGGCACGGCGGCCTGGACGTTGTAGAAGTCGCCGAGCACGAACAGCTGCGAGGTCCAGGTCTCCTTGAAGGTGGAGATGACCGGCGCCAGGCCGGCGGCCTTGACCTTGTCGTTGTTGGCCATGAACTCGGCCCAGGACCTGGGCGCCTCCATGCCGAGGTCGGCGTAGACCTTGCGGTTGTAGAGGATGCCGCCGCCGGCCGCGGTGCCGGCCGGGACCCCGTACACCTTGTCCTGGTGGGACACCACCGGCAGGTAGGACTCCTGCACGTTCGCGAGGACGGGGTCGCCGGTGAGGTCGACGAGCGTCTGGCTCGGGTTGAGCGCCTGGATGAGCGAGCCCGAGTTGTACCAGAAAACGTCGGCCATTTCGCCGGTGGAGAGCCGGGTTTTGACGATGTTGTCGCCTTCGGCGCCGCCGGGACGGGTCTCGGTGTCGATTTCGACAGTGGGCTCGGCGGCCTCGAACGCCCGCACCACGGATTCTGCGGCGGCCACGGTGGCCTCGGCGTTGTCGATGAGCAGCTTGAGCGTGACGGTCCCGTCGGCCGAGGTCGGCTCGGACGACCCGCATGAGGTCAGTGACGTGACCACGGCGGTGGCGGCGGCTGCGATTCTGAGGCAAGCGGCCTTCATGACGCCCTCCAGGAATTTCGCGTGGACCATTAAATCGTTTCAAGCCCCCCAATCGCCGCTAACTTAAACTTTGCGATTCGGTAGCGTCAAGACCTTGTCCGGATAACGATTCCCATCGGGGATATTTCCGGAAATTCATGGCATGCGGAAAGGCCGCTTTCCGGTTATGTCGTGAAAGCGGGCGACGCCGAGGGAATCCGGGTGCTCCGAGACGGGATGTAGAACGTTCTCCATTGCTATCCTCCACTCCGGAGGGGTGTCAAGAGGCTCGACGGCACGTCTGGTGTGGTTCGTTCTACGGGGAGGCCGGATGACCAGGGTGACCATCGCGGACGTGGCGCTGCACGCCCAGGTGTCCAGGTCGGCGGTGTCCAAGGTGCTCCGCGACGCCTACGGGGTCAGCCCTTCCATGCGCGCCCGGGTGCTGGCGGCCATCGACGAGCTGGGCTACCGGCCGCACGTGGCGGCCCGCGCGCTGCGCGGCCACACCTCCACTCTCGGCGTGCTCCTGCCCGACCTGCGCAACCCGTTCTTCCCCGACCTGGTCGACGGCGTCGTCGAGGAGATCGCCGGCACCGGGTACGAGGTCGTGATCAGCCAGGGGGGCCGCGGCCCGGCGAGCGAGTCGCGGGCCATCCACGCGCTCATCGACCAGTCGGTGGGCGGGATCGTGCTGGTCGCCCCCCTCAGCCCGCAGTCCGATCTGGAGGCGATCGCCGCCACGGTGCCGGTCGTGGTGCTCGGCCGCCACGACCGCTCCCCCCGCTACGACGCCGTCTTCGACGACGACGAGGTGGGCGCCGAGCTCGTGGTCGAGCACCTGGCCGGCCTGGGCCACCGCCGCATCGCGCACATCGCCCACCGCGACTCCAGCCGGGGCGAGCCCGCCACCCTGCTGCAGGCCATCCGCGCGCGGGCGTACGAGCGGGCCATGGTCCGGCTGGGTCTGGGCGAGCACGCCGACATCGCGTGGACCACGTACACCGAGGAAGGCGGCCACAAGGGCGTCGGCGAGCTGCTGAGCCGGCCGGAGCCGCCGACGGCGATCTTCGCGGGCGCCGACCTGGCCGCCATCGGCGCCCTCGCCGCGCTGCGCGAGGCCGGGCTCGCCGTGCCGGACGACGTCTCGGTCGCCGGATACGACAACAGCTGGCTGGCCGCGCTGGCACACATCTCGCTCACCAGCGTCGACCAGTCGGGCGTCACCATGGGCCGCACGGCGGGCCGGCTGCTGCTGGAGCGCATCGGCGGCCGGACGGCGTCGGCGCGCATCTCGATCACGCCCACGCTGGTGCCCCGGCGTACCACGGCGGCGGTGTCCTGACCAGGCCCGCACAGCGGCTTCCCGCTCTCCGCACCAGCGGAATATGTTCGTACGCGGTGCGGTGCTCGGCATCGGATATCGTCGTGAGAGCACACGGTTCGGGATAAACCACACATCTTTCACCTGCCGGACCAATCGGGCGTTAATCTTTGCCCGGCAGTGCGTCATACGTATCATCAGGAGTCCACTTGAACGTCCATGCCGACGTCGCGAGGCGACGCGTAGAGGAGCTGCTGGGCACTTCGGACGAGCAGATCCTGCGCCGCTGGAGCGCCCTCGCCAAGGCCCCGGTAGACGAGCTGAAGGAGCTCTACCAGGCCTTGCGCACCGCCTTGGCGGAGGAAGGCAATGACCTCGCCGACATCCGCGGCCTGCTCGCGGAGCTCTCGCGCGACCGCGTCCGCCAGGGCCACACCCCCTCCGACACCGCACGCGCGGTGTTCGGCCTCAAGGAGGCGGTGTACGAGGTCGTCGAGGCCGACGGGGAGCCCGAGGCGCTGCGCGGGTTCATCTGGTTCTCGCGGCTGATCGACGACCTGGGCCTGTACACCATCGAGACGTACTCGGCCGCCAGGGAGACGGTCATCCTCGACCAGGCCGAGCAGCTCCTGGAGCTGTCCACCCCGGTGGTCAAGCTCTGGGACGGCATCGTGGCCGTGCCCCTGGTCGGCACCCTCGACTCGGCCAGGACCCAGGTCGTGATGGAGAAGCTGCTGCAGACCCTGGTCGACACCGGGTCCGAGCACGCGGTCATCGACATCACCGGCGTGCCCGCCGTCGACACTCAGGTGGCCCAGCATCTACTCAAGACCGTGGTGGCCGCCCGGCTCATGGGCGCCGAGTGCGTGATCTCCGGCATCAGCCCGCAGATCGCGTACACGATCGTCACGCTCGGCATCGAGTTCGGCGACATCGTGACCAAGGCCACCCTGGCCGACGCGCTCGCGTACACGCTGGAGCGCAGCGGCATCGAGGTGGGCGAGCACCGGCGGACCCAGATCGCGATCCGCGCGGAGGACGCGTGATGGAACGTGTCCCCATCCTCAAGCTCGGCGACATCCTGATCATCTCCATCCAGATAGACCTCGACGACCAGAGCGTCCTGAGCCTGCAGGAGGATCTGGCGGGGCGGGTCGTCGCGACCGGCGCCCGGGGCGTCATCATCGACATCACGGCGGTGGAGATCATCGACTCGTTCATCGGCAGGATGCTCGCCACCATCGCGGCCATGTGCCGGCTGCTCGACGCCGACACCGTGGTCGTCGGCATGCGCCCGGCCGTGGCCATCACCCTGGTGGAGCTCGGCCTGTCACTGGGCGGCGTGCGGACCGCACTCGACCTGGAGAAGGGCGTCGCGGCCCTTGAGCACGTCCGCGGCAGGGGCGCGACGCGATGACGGACGGCGGCCGGATGCCCATCGCCAGCAACGCCGACGTGGTGGCGGTCCGCCAGCAGGTGCGTGCCGTCGCGATCGAGGCGGGCATGTCCTTGATAGACCAGACGAAGGTGGTGACGGCGGCGAGCGAGCTGGCACGCAACGTGCTGGTGCACGCCGGCGGGGGCCGCGTCACCGTGGAGGTCGTCGAGGACGGCCGGCGTCGCGGCCTGCGTCTGGCCTTCAGCGACGAGGGCCCCGGCATCGCCGACGTCGAACAGGCGCTGGTCGACGGCTACACCACCGGCCCCGGGCTCGGCCTCGGCCTCGGCGGCTCGCGGCGGCTGGTCGACCAGTTCGACCTGACCTCCGCCCCCGGTGAGGGCACCACGATCGTCGTGACGAAGTGGGCCCGCGGATGATCGAGGCCGACCAGGTCCGCGACGACGCCTGGATCCGCGCCGAGGAGCCCAGCTCGGTGGGGGCGGTGCGCAGGCTGGCCATCGACCTGGCCAAGACGGCCGGGTTCGGCGACGAGCGCGTCGGCCAGGTGGCGGTGGCGGTCACCGAGGCCGTCTCCAACCTGGTCAAGCACGCCGTGCAGGGTGTGGCCCTGGTCCGCCCCTGCCCCGGCGCGCCGGAGGTGGTCGAGCTGATCACGCTGGACCGGGGGCCGGGCATGCCGGACGTGGCGCGGGCGCTGCGCGACGGCTACTCGACCTCCGGCACGCTCGGCATCGGACTGGGCGCCATCACCCGCATGGCGTCCTCGTACGACGTGCACTCCCTGCCGGGCCGGGGAACGCTGCTCGCCGTGCAGTTCGCCGCGAAGGGAACGATCGAGCCGCCGCCGGCCAGCGGCTTCGTCCGCCCCATCGGCGAGGAGGTCATCTCGGGTGACGCCTTCGCCGTGTCCAGCGGCGAGCAGGCCCTCACCGTCCTGGTGTTCGACGGGCTGGGCCACGGACCGGCCGCCGCCCACGCCTCCAGGAAGGCGGTCGAGCTCTTCCTGGAGGGGCCCGACGACGAGCCGCTGGCCATCCTGCGCCGCCTGCACGACGGGCTGGCGCACACCCGCGGCGGCGCGGCCGCGGTCGCGCGGGTCACCTCCGCGCGGGTGAGCTACGCCGGGCTGGGCAACATCTCCGGCTGGATCGCGCACGCCGACGACCGCCAGGGCATGGTGTCGGTGCCCGGCATCACCGGCCACCAGCGGCGGCGCCTCAGGCAGTACGAGTACGACCTGGACGAGCACGCGACGGTCGTGCTGCACTCCGACGGGCTCACGGACCGGTGGTCGCCCGCCACCATGCCGGGCCTGTTCTCCCGCTCCCCCGCCGTGATCGCTGCCGGGCTGCTCCGCGAGGCGGGCAGCCGGCGGGACGACGCCTGCGTAGTGATCGTGAGGCCGCGACGTGACCGCGCTTGAGCTTTTCAGGATGCACCTGGCCGAGGACCGGGACGTGTTCGTGCTGCGCCGGCTCGGCCGCGCCGCCGCCGAGCTGGCCGGGTTGGAGACTCAGGACCAGATCCGGATCGCCACCGCGCTCAGCGAGGTGGGCCGGGAGGTGATCGGTTCGGGCACCCTCGTGCGTTCCACACTGGAGGACGGCGAACTGCTCATCACGATCGAGCACGCCGCCGACGCCCACCCGGCCGCATCGGACGGCGTGGCGCTGGCCCGCCGCCTGGTGGACAGGGTCACCGCGGACGACGGGCGGGTCACCCTCGTCAAGCGGCTGCCGGGGCGCAAGCCCTCGATGCCGGCCGCGCGGATCCGCGAGCAGCTGGCCCGCGTGGCCCCCACCACCGCGATGGAGGAGCTTCGCCAGCAGAACAGGGAGCTGGCCGCGACCCTGGAGGATGTGCTGCGGCTCAACGCCGAGCTGCAGGAGACCAACGCGGGCGTGCTGGCCCTGTACAACGAGCTGTCCACGGAGCTGGAGGAGACCAACAGGGGCGTGGTCGCCCTCTACGCCGAGCTGGACGAGAAGTCCAGCCAGCTGCGTGAGGTGGCCGAGACCAGGAACCGGTTCTGGGCCACGGTCAGCCACGAGCTGCGCACTCCGCTCAACTCCATCATCGGCCTGGTGCGGCTGCTGACCGGCCCGGGCGGCGAGCCGCTCTCCAGGGAGCAGGAGCAGCAGATCGGGTTCATCGGCAGCTCGGCGGAGACGCTGCTGGCGCTCGTCGGCGAGCTGCTCGACATGGCCAAGGCCGAGTCGGGCCCGCTCCATCCCCAGCTCGGTTCCGTGAACCTCGTCAGGCTCGTGCACCAGCTCAGAGCCACCATGCAGCCCACCAGCGACGTCGCCCTGCACACCGAGGTGGCGCCGGAGGTGGGCGAGATCTACACCGACGAGGGCATGCTCACCCGGGTGCTGCGCAATCTGGTGGCGAACGCGCTGAAGTACACCCAGGAGGGCGAGGTGCGGCTGAGCGCCCGCCTCGACGAGGAGGCCGGCCAGGTGGTGATCACGGTGTCCGACACCGGCATCGGCATCTCCGAGGAACACCTGAGCCGCGTGTTCGAGGAGTTCTTCCAGGTGCCCAACGCGCTGCAGGTCAAGACCAAGGGCACCGGCCTCGGCCTGCCGTACGCGCGCAGGCTGGCCGAGGCGCTCGACGGTCAGCTGGAGCTGACCAGCGCGCCCGGCTCCGGCACGACCGCCACCCTGCGGCTCCCTCGCCGCCACGGGCCTCCCGAGATCGGGCGGCTGCTCATCGCCGACGACGACCAGGGCTTCCGCGAGCTGGCCCGTAGGATGCTGTACGGGGTCGCGAGCGAGATCGAGGAGGCCGCCGACGGCATCGAGGCGCTGGAGCTGATGACGGCGCGGCCCCCGGACGTCCTCGTGCTGGACATGCTGATGCCCAGGCTTGACGGCAACGCGCTCCTGCAGCGGATGTCGGAGGACGAGAACCTGGGGGAGGTCTCGGTGGTCGTGGTGACAGTGGCGCCCGGCAAGGCGGCGGAGGGCCATCCCGTGCTGTCGAAGCAGGGGATGCGCCGTCATGACCTGCTGGAGGCGGTGCGCGAGGCGGTCAGGGGGCGCGGTGCCTGACTCCGGCCCGGCCAGCGTGCTGGTGGTCGACGACACGCCGGCCAAGCGCTACATCCTGTCCAGCTGGCTGCGCCGGGCCGGTCACAGCGTGATCGAGGCGGGCGGCGGCGAGGAAGCGATGGCGGTGCTGCACGCGCACCATCCCGACCTGGTGGTCCTGGACGTCTGGCTGCCCGACATGAGCGGCTTCGAGGTGTGCGAGCGGATCAAGGCCGATCCGGCGACGGCGTCCATCCCGGTCATCCAGGTGTCGGGCAACGCCGTCACCGTGCAGGACCGTACCGAGGGTCTGGAGCGGGGAGCCGACGCCTACCTGGCGGAGCCGATCGAGCCGAGTGAGTTCATCGCGACCGTGGAGGCGACGCTGCGCTACTCGCGCGCGCGGCGGCGGGCGGAGGTGATGGCCGACCGGCTGGCCGAGCTGGCCGAGGTGACGCTGCGGATCAACCGGTCCGACTCGTTCGAACGCCTGCAGGAGGTGGCCGTCCAGGGCACCGCCTCGATCCTGGGCCGCCAGGCGAGGGCGCTGGCGGTGCCGGCCGACGGGCGGCTGCGCCGCTACCTCGGCCAGCCGGGCGAGCGCGCCGTCACCAGGGACGTCGCGCCCGACCTGCTCGACCGGTTGTGCGAGATGGTCCTGGGCCCGAGCGCCGGCGCCGAGCTGGTCACCATCTCCCCCGCCGACTGGGCCACGCTGATGCCGGCCTCGGAGGTCACGCGGCCCGTCGTGGGTGTGCTGTGCCGCACCAAGAAGGGCAGGCCGCCGGTGTTCCTGGGCGTGGAGGCCGATCCCATACTCGACGGCAACGAGATCAACCTGCTGCGGCAGCTCGCCCAGGAGCTGGCGCTCGCCGTGGAGGCGCTGCGCGCCTACACCCAGGAACACACGATCTCGCTCACCCTGCAGCGCAGCCTGCTGCCGACGCGGGTGCCCGAAGTGCCGGGGCTGTCGGTGGGGCTGCGTTACCGGCCCGCGGTCGACAGCGTGGAGGTCGGCGGCGACTTCTACGAGGTGCTGGAGGCCGACGACCGGGTGCTGGTGGCGATCGGCGACGTGATGGGCCACTCCCTGCACGCCGCCACCGTCATGGCCGAGCTGCGGCACGCGCTGCGCGCCGCGGTGATGGACCAGGTGGACCTGGCGGCCTCGATGAGCCTGCTGAACAAGGTCCTGCGCCGTTACCACCCGGGCATGACGGCCACGGTCTGCATGCTGCTGCTGCACCCCGGCACCGGCGAGGTCCAGCTCGCCAACGCCGGTCACATCCCTCCCCTGCTGGTCGGCGACGGGGCGCGTTACCACGGGATGGGCAATCTGCTGCTCGGGGTGGCGGAGGAGGAGTACAAGGTGGACCACCTGATGCTCCCGCCGGGCGGCACGATCGTCCTGTTCACCGACGGGCTGCTCGAAGACCGCGACGTGCTGCTGGACGTCAGCCTGGAGCGGGCCAGGGAGCTGGCGGAGACGGTCGAGGACGACCTGGAGCATTTCTGCGACCGGATGCTGGCCGCCTTCGGGTCGCGCGAGGACGACGTGGCGCTCGTGGTGCTGCGGCGGGACGCCTGACGGCTATCGTGGGTGGCCGATGAACGAGTCGACGCAGCCGCTGGACCGCGCAGCGGCGGAAGAGTACGCGAGCTGGTTCCGGGCGCTGGCCGACGCCACCCGCATCCAGATCGTGTCGCTGCTCGCCCGGCGCCGGGGGCCGATGAGCGTCGGGGAGGTCGTGGCGGCGTCCGGGGTGGGCCAGTCGACCGTGTCCCACCATCTGAAGATCCTCGCCGACGTCGGCTTCGTGCTGGTGGAGCGTCAGGGCACGTCCAGCCTCTACCGCATCAACGAGCAGTGCGTCGGCGCCTTCCCGACGGCCGCCGACGTGGTGATGGGCCGCCCTCTGCCGGACGCCCGGCTCTGCGACTAGGCGCGCGGCGCGTACATGATGACCGCCACGCCGACCAGGCAGATCGCCGCGCCCGCGAGGTCCCAGCGGTCCGGCCGGAAGCCGTCGACCAGCACCCCCCACAGCAGCGACCCGGCCACGAACACGCCGCCGTACGCGGCGAGGATGCGCCCGAAATGCGGGTCCGGCTGGAAGGCGGCGACGAAACCGTAGGCACCGAGCGCGAGCACGCCGGCGGCGATCCAGAGGAGCCCGCGCTGCTCCCGCACCCCCTGCCACACCAGCCAGGCCCCGCCGATCTCCGCGACGGCGGCCAGCGCGAACAGGATCAGGGAGCGGACGGTCGTCATGGGGCGACTGTATAGAGCGGGACAGCCGAGCGGATCACGGGGTGCGCCGCCGCCATCCGGGGACCTGCCGGGTCGTGAGATCAGCGCGACCGTTTGAGAACCGTTCCTCCTGGTAGTCGCCCTTCTATGGATAGGGACATCCAGGCCGTGGTCGTCGGTGATGTGATGCTCGACTCGTGGCTGCGCGGGCCGGTCAAGCGCATCGCCCAGGAGGCGCCGGTCCCCGTGGTGAGTGTCGAGGCCACCGAGGACGCGCCGGGCGGGGCGGGCAACACGGCGGCCAACCTGGCCGCGCTGGGCGCGCGCGTGCGGCTGATCGGGCCGGTCGGCGACGACGCCTGCGCCGAGCAGCTGGCCACGGCGCTCAGCCTGCTGGGCGTGGACGCCCGCATGGTGACCGTGCCCGGCAGGCGCACCCCGCACAAGCAGCGGCTCATGGTCGGCGAGCAGCTCATCGCCCGCTACGACGAGGAGGACCGCGACCCGATCCCGGCCGCGGCCGAGGCCCGCGTGATCGAGGAGCTGCGGGAGTCGCTGCCCGGCGCAGACGTGGTGATCGCCTGCGACTACGGGGCGGGCGGGTGCACGGACGCGGTGCGGCGGGCGCTGGCCGGGCTGCCCCTGCTGGTGGTGGACGCGCACGCGATCACGCCGTGGCGGACCTGCGCCCCCGCGGTGGTGCTGCCGAACTACGGCGAGGTCCTGCAACTGCTGGGTGAGGACGGCGGCCACGACGACCGGGTGCGCTTCCTGACCGAGCGTTCCGGCCGGCTGCTGGCGGAGTCGGGCGCGCGGATGGTGGTGACCACGCTGGACGGCGAGGGCACCCTGCTGCACCAGGAGGGACGGCCGCCGTACCGGACCTACGCCGAGCCGGCGCCGGACCACATGACGACCGGGGCGGGCGACACCTACACGGCGGCGTTCGCGCTGTGGCTGGCCGGCGGGGCGGCCCCGGAGCAGGCGGCGCAGGCCGCACAGGCCGCCGCCGGGGTGGTGGTGCGCAGGCCGGGCACCGCCACCTGCACCAGGCAGGAGCTGCTGCGGGCGTTGCACCGGGAGGACGGGCGGGCGCAGACGCCGGAGCGGCTGGCGGCCCGGCTGGACGAGCACCGGCGGCGCGGGCAGCGGATCGTGTTCACCAACGGCTGCTTCGACGTGCTGCACCGGGGGCACGTGACGTACCTCGAACGGGCCGCCCGGCTCGGCGACGTGCTGGTGGTGGCGGTCAACAGCGACGCGAGCACGGCGCGGCTGAAGGGGCCGGGGCGGCCCATCAACTCGTGCGAGGACCGCATGTCGGTGCTGGCGGCGCTCGGTTACGTCGACTACGTGATCTCGTTCGAGGAGGACACGCCCGAGCGGCTGCTGCGGATGGTCCGCCCCGACCTGTACGTGAAGGGCGGCGACTACACGCCCGAGATGCTGCAGGAGGCTCCGCTGGTGCGGGCCATGGGCGGCGAGGTGCGGGTGCTGGACTACGTCTCGGACCGGTCCACGACGGCGATCATCGAGCGGGTGCGGTCGCTGCCGGAAGAGGATCCGGCCGGGCCTTCATGAGCACTGTGTCATCATACTGTGACATATCGTGATATCGGGGTACGGGACTCCTGGTTCGTCGCTCGTTCGGGGGGTTCGAAGATGACCGGAAGTCCTGTCGTGATCGGCGTCAACCGTACCCGGGACGGGTCGATCGCGGTCGCCCGCGGCCGGACCTCGGTCCACAGCCTGCAGAAGGAGCGGATGACCCGCCGCGAGCACCACCGGGGCCGGCTCGGCGACCTGCCGGACCACTACCTGCCCCGGCTGCCCCAGCTCGCCGGGCCGGTGGACCTCGTGGTGGAGGGCTACTCGTCCGACACCGAGATCGCCAATCTGGCCGCCTACCGTGCGGAGCTGCGCGAGACCCTCGGCCTGACCGGGGACACGCCGGTCGTGCTCGTCTCGCACCACCTGAGCCACCTCTACAGCGCCTTCCCGCCGTCGCCGTTCGAGGAGGCCGCGGGGCTGGTCGTGGACACGCAGGGCAGCCGGGTGCGGGACTTCACCGAGCGGGTGGAGCTGCCCCGCGGCACGCCGGGCGACCTGCTGGAGGTGTCGTCCTTCTACCGGTGCGCGCGCGGCCGGGTCGAATGCCTGGCCAAGCAGCTCTGGGACGGCGACTGGACCAGGCCCGCGGGGCTGGGCTGCTTCTACGCGCTGCTGACGCGGATGCTCTGGCCGAGCGGCGGGGGCGACGAGGGCAAGGTGATGGACCTGGCCCCGTTCGGCGACCCGGACGCGCTCGGGCTGCCGGAGCTGGACGTGCGCGGGCACGAGGTGTTCATCCCGCGGGCGTGGCTGGACACGTTCGACCAGGGCGCGGCGTTCCGCTACGTGACCAACGGCGCGAGCACGTTCAAGCGGTCGGCCAACCTGGCCGCCGCCGGTCAGCGCGCGTTCGAGCGGGCGCTCGACCGGCTCGCGGCCTGGCTGCACGAGCGGACGGGCCTGGCGGACCTGGTGTTCGCGGGCGGCACGGCGCTGAACTGCACGGCCAACGGCCGGCTGATCCGCGGGTCGCCGTTCCGCGAGGTGTTCATCCCGCCGAGCCCGCACGACGGCGGCACCGCCGTGGGCTGCGCCCTGTACGGGATGATCGAGTGCCTGGGCGCCGAGAGCGGCTTCCGGTGGGCCGACGACTTCCTCGGGCCCGAACCCGACCCGGCCGAGATCGACGCGGCGGTGCGGGCGCTGCCGGAGGATCTGACGGCCGAGCGGCCCGCCGACCTGGCGGGCGCGATCGTCGAGCTGCTGGCGGGCGGCCGGACGGTGGGCCTGCACCAGGGGCGCTCCGAGTCGGGGCCGCGCGCGCTGGGCAACCGGAGCATCCTCGGCGACCCGCGGGTGCCCGAGCTGCGCGACTACGTCAACGTCGAGGTCAAGGGCCGCGAGTGGTTCCGGCCGCTGGCCCCGCTGGTGCTGGCCGAGCACGCGGGGCGGATCTTCGACGTGGACCGGCCGGCGCCGTTCATGCAGTACACGGCCGAGGTGCGGCCTGAGCACCGCGAGGAGCTGCCCTGCGTCACACACGTGGACGGCACCGCCCGGCCGCAGACGGTGGAGCCGGGCCGCACGCCGTTCCTGCACGAGCTGCTGACCCGCTGGCATGAGAGGACCGGCTGCCCGGTGCTCGTCAACACCTCGCTGAACGGGCCGGGCGACCCGCTCACCGAGACGCCGGAGCACTCGGTCGGCACCCTGCGCAAGACCGGCCTGCACGCGCTGGCCCTGCCGCCCTACCTCATCCGCAAGCGCGACGAGCCGCCTGTCCCCGGCGACGACTGGCAGCCTCCGGCGCGTCCCGTCTAGCACGTCGCGGGCACCCGCAGCGCCATGGCCTGGCGGCGAGCGACCGGCGCGGCCGAGGAGCTGCCGGGAACGAGCGAGGGCCCGCACCCCGGAACGGGATGCGGGCCCTCGGCCGTGGAGCGTCAGGCGGGGACGATGTTCTCCGCCTGCGGGCCCTTCTGGCCCTGGGTGATGTCGAAGCTCACCTTCTGGCCCTCACGCAGCTCGCGGTAGCCCTGAGCGGCGATGTTGGAGTAGTGGGCGAAGACGTCGGCGCCGCCGCCGTCCTGCTCGATGAAGCCGAAGCCCTTTTCGGCGTTGAACCACTTCACGGTGCCTGTGGCCATGTCATTTCTCCTTTGATGAGTACAGAGCCGGAGTGTCCGGACCCATCCGGAAATGACCGGTAAAACAAAATGCGCCCGACGGTTACATACCGTTAGGCGCACACGAAGTCATGGGTACCAGAACTGCAACGTCTCTAAGACTAGCACGGCCCCGCGCGTGCTCGGCCAACATGACTCGCGAGCAAATTCTGTTGAATTTTTCACGTTTGACGATCTGTATTAGCCGGACCTTGTCAAGATCACACAGCTATCGTGGCCCGCATGTTATCGGGTCCTGAGGCGGGATTCTCGTCACTGGGGCAGCGCCTGGAGGCCGCCCGTGACCGTGCGTTCGTGGGGCGGGAGGAGGAGCAGGCCCTCTTCCGATCCGCGCTCGGCACGGACCGCTCGTTCATGGTCCTGTTCGTGCACGGCTCGGGCGGCATCGGCAAGTCGGCGCTGCTGCGCCGGTTCGCCGCAGAGGCCGCCGCGGCGGGCCGTCCGGTGGTGACGGTGGACGGGCACACCGTCGACCCGTCGCCCGGCGGCTTCGAGGCCGAGGCCGGGCAGGTGCTGACCGTGGAGCGCGGGGTGCTCCTGGTCGACACGTTCGAGCGGTGCCAGGGCCTGGAGGGCTGGCTGCGCGAGAGGTTCCTGCCGCGGGTGCCGGCGGGAGCCCTCGTCGTGGTCGCCGGGCGCAACCCGCCCGACCTGCGCTGGCAGGCCGACCCCGGCTGGGCCGAGGTGCTGCGGGTGATCCGGCTGCGCACGCTCGCGCCGCAGGAGGCGATGGCGCTGATCGACGCCCGCGGGGTGGCGGCGGACCTGCGCGAGCCCCTGCTGGCCTTCGCGGGAGGCCACCCGCTGGCGCTGTGCCTGGGCGCGGCCGTCGCCGCCAAGGACGAGCGGGCCTCGGCCCGCTGGACCCTGGACAAGGACATCCCGGAGGAGCTCGCCGAGACGCTGCTGGACCAGCTCGTCGGCGAGGTGCCCTCGGCGGCCCACCGCCATGCCCTGGAGGTGTGCGCCCACGCCCACGCCACCACCGAGGAGCTGCTGCGCGCGGTGCTGCCCGACCATCCGAAGCCGCTGTTCGACTGGCTGCGGCGGCTGCCGTTCATCGAGTCGGGCCGGCACGGCCTGTTCCCGCACGACGTGGTGCGCGACGCGCTGGAGGCGGACCTGCGCTGGCGCGACCCCGAGGGGTACGCGGACATGCACCACCGCATCCACGCCCACCTGGCCGCGCAGGTGCGGGCCGCCGCAGGGCAGGACACGCTGACGGCCATGGGCTCGCTGTTCTTCCTGCACCGCCACGACGGGGTGACCTCGAAGTTCCAGAACTGGCGCGGCGACGGCGAGGTGCACGAGGAGGCCTTCAACCCCGAGGACCGCGACGAGGTCCTGCGGATGGCCGCCGAGGCCGAGGGCGAGGCGTCGGCCTCGGACGCCGCTTACTGGATCGACCGGCAGCCGGAGGGGTTCTGGGTGCACCGGCGCACCGAGACCGGCGAGCCGGTCGCGCTCATGTCGTGGGTGCGGGTGAGCGGCCCGGCCGAGCCGGACGCCGACTGCCCGCTCATCGCGGCGGCGTGGCGGCACGTGGAGGAGACCGCGCCGCCGCGGCCCGGCGAGCACATCGCGCTGGCCCGCGCCTGGGTGCTGCCCCCCTTCCACGGCAGGTCGCCGGTCATGGACCTGGTGCAGTGGCGCGCGGTGGGCGAGTGCCTGCGCTCCGACCGGCTGGCCTGGACGTTCCTGGTCATGCGGGACCCGGACTCGTGGCGGCGCTACCTGGGCCACTACGACATGCACGACCTGGGCGTCCGCATCCCGCTGGGACGCGAGACGTTCGGCCTGTTCGCGCACGACTGGCGCACCATCACGCCGGAGGCCTGGCTGGAGCGGATGAGCACGCGCGGGCTGGGCCTGCGCAGGCCCGCGTCCCCGCAGGGCAAGGAGCTCGCGGTGCTGGCGCGTACGGACTTCGACGCGGCGGTACGCGACGCGCTACGGAACGTGTCGCGGCCGGACGCGCTGGCGGGCAACGCGCTGGCCCGGTGCCGGCTGGTCGCCGTGCACCCCGAGCGCGACCCCGCGCGGGCCGTGCGCGACCTGCTGGAACAGGCGGTCGAGCAGGTGCGGCAGGACCCGCGCGCGGACCGCTTCCACCGGGCGCTGGCCACCACGTACTTCGGCCGCGTCCCCACCCAGGAGGCCGCGGCCGAGAGGCTGGGGCTGCCGTTCAGTACCTACCGGCGGCATCTGGCGGCCGGACTGGAACGGGTGGCGGAGATCCTGTGGCACCAGGAGGTGTTCGGGGCCCGGCCAGACGCCTGACCAGCGGGGCGGCGGGCCGCTCCACCCAGCGGTGCACGGCGTGGGCGGCCAGGCACATGACCGCGACCAGCGCCGCCAGCAGCACCCACCGGTCCACGGCGCCGCCGGTCCGCTCGATGACGACGAAGCCGATGTGACCGTGCAGCAGGTAGAGCGGGTAGGTGAGCGCTCCCGCCGTCACCAGCCAGGGCCGGGCGAGCGGCCGCAGCGCGCGCACCGCGACCAGCGTCATGACCAGGAACGCCGCCGCGATCACGATCGCGATCACCCACGGGTCGTACTCCGCCCCGTACCGCCGCCCGACGGCGTCGGCGTACCCGATGCCGCGGTACACCGCGTTGGCCAGGCAGAGCGGCACGAGGAGCAGCGTCTGCCAGGTGACCCCGAACCGGTACACCATGAACAGCGCCATGCCGGCGATGAAGTAGTGCGCGAACTCCGACTGCACGACCAGGTCGGCGACCCCCGGCAGCACCCCGGCCTGGACCAGGGCGGTCATGGCCAGCCACCCCCACAGCATGGCCATGACCCGGCCCCTGGTCATCCCCACCCAGGCGAACGCCAGGATGAGGAAGTAGAACCGCATCTCGGCCCAGAGCGTCCAGTAGACGACGTCCACGTTCGGCACGTCGGCCACCGACTGGAACATGGTCAGGTTGGCCAGCACCTGGATCGGCGAGACCTCGAACATGCCCTGGCCGAGCGTCACCGTCACCAGCGCGGTCACGGCCACGCCCAGCCAGTACGCCGGGTAGAGCCGGGCCAGCCGGGAGGCGGCGAACGCGCGCGGGCTCTTGCCCCAGGCGCTCATCAGCACCACGAAGCCGCTGATGAGGAAGAACAGGTCCACGCCCAGGTAGCCGTACTGGGTCAGACCGGAGATCTCCGGATACGTGATCGTCGTCGTGCCGCCCACCGGCCCGGAGAACGTGTAGTGGAAGAGCACCACGCACAGCGCCGCCGCCAGCCGTAACCCGTCGAGTTCGTACAGCCGGTCCGCCTTGCGGTGCCGGCTCTCGTACGCCTTGTCCCGCCCCCTGTTCACCCGGCGAGCATGCGCCGGGGCATTGTTCACTCAACAGGTCGTTCTACGCTCATTAACTGCTCAATGTCCCCTTTACGCCATGGGCCTGAACTGCCCGGGGCCCGGCGGCGTACCTCTGAGCGCAGGGTGTCGCCGGAGGAGGAGGTCGGCCGAGGTGCGTCAGCGGATCGCCGGGGTGGCCGTCGCGGTGCTGGGGTTGTGGGCGACCGGCTCCCACGGGGCGCTGGAGGAGCCCGTCAGCCGGGCGGCGGCCTGCGGGGCGGAGGGGACGCCGCGGGAGCCGGCGTGCGCCGCCGCGGCGGCGGCGAACGGCGGCGGCCTGCCGGACGCGTGGGACGACCTGCGGGTGGCGGACGTCGGCGGGCGGGATCGCGAGGTGATCCCCGACGGCAGGCTGTGCAGCGGCGGGCTCGACGCCTACCGGGGCCTGGACCTGCCGCGCGCCGACTGGCCCGCCACCACGCTCGTGCGGGGCGGCGACTTCACCTTCAGGTACCGGGGCACGATCCCGCACCGGGGCAGTTTCCACCTGTACGTGACGGCTGACGGTTACGACCCCGCCCGGCCGCTCGGCTGGGACGACCTGGAGCCGCGCCCGTTCGTGGAGGCGACCGACCCGCCGATGCGGGACGGCTCGTACGTGATGGAGGGCCGCCTGCCCGCGGGCAAGACGGGCCGCCACCTGATCTACACGGTCTGGCGCAACACCGACACTCCGGACACGTACTACTCGTGCTCGGACGTGGTGTTCACGATCGCCGCGAAGCCGCCGGACGGGGCCGCCGGCCTGCCCTGGCTGGCGGGCGGCGGCCTGCTCGCGCTGGCGGGCGGGCTGGCCCTGCTGGCCCGCCGCCAGGACAGAGGACGCTAGGCCGGCCCTCCTACGCGGGGTGGGGCTGGGGGGTCGCGGTGGGGCCGCGCACGATCGGCTTGCCGTCTTCCCAGTCGACCCGGTCCAGCCAGAGCCGCCGCCCCGGCTCCACGCTGCCGATCGCGTCCGGCGGCCAGGCGTGGTAGAGCAGCCAGGTCTGCCCGCCCGGCGTGGTCACCAGGTAGCTGTGGCCGGGCCCGGCCGCCCCCTCGCCGCTGGACAGGATCGGGTTCTCGGGGGCGTCGTGGCAGGGGCCGAGCGGGGTGTCGCAGGTGGCGTACCCGACCGCGTACGCGGCGGCGTCGAAGGCGTTGGCCGAGTAGAACAGGTAGTAGCGGCCCTCGTGGCGGACGAGCTGGGGCGCCTCGACGACCTTGCCGTGCCAGGCTGCGGTGTTCGCCAGCAGCCGCACCCGCTCCCCTTCGAGGCCGAGCCCGTCGGGGGTGAGGCGCTGCCCGTACAGCCAGGTGGTCTCCCCGATCGCGTTGCCGTCGTTCTTCCAGTAGAGGTAGAGCGCGCCGTCGGCGTCGCGGAACGGGCTGGCGTCGATGGAGCCGCCCTCGCCGGCCTGGCAGACGAGCGGGGTGTCGGAGTCGTCCCTGAACGGCCCCTCCGGGCGGGCGGCGGTGGCGACGCCGACGCACTGGCGGCCGGTCCCGGCGGCGCGGGCCGTGTAGTAGAGGGCGAACCGGTCGCCGGTCACCTGGATCGCCTCCGGCGCCCAGGTGTGGCCCGGCTCGGCCCACGAGCCGAGCTCGGGCAGCACGTCGCCGCGGGGCGTCCAGGTCACCAGGTCGGGCGAGGTGAGCAGGGGCACGTTCGCGCCGCCCCCGTTGGTCCCGTACGCGTACCACGTCGCGCCCACCCGGAGGGCGCCCGGGTCGGGGAAGTTCGCGTCGTGGACCGGGTTGGTGAAGGTCATGCTCTCTCCCGTGGGGGTTGCCGTCGAACAGGCGGCCAGCAGGCACAGGAGCGCGCCCGCCAGGACGCGGGGGTTCATGCCCGGCGCCCCAGTCTGACCATTGTCCAGGAGGCCGGGGGAAGCACCGCGGTGAGCGTCCCGCCGTCGGCCTTCACGCCGTCGAGCGGCCGGGGCCGCACCTCCTCGGCGGGGCCGCCCACCCGGTGCGGGTCGTCCTCGGCGAGGGTGCACGCCTCGACGACGCGGTCCGCGTGCACGTCCCGCAGGTCGGCGGTCATCTCCAGCGGCCGGTCCGGCGACCGGTTGACGGCGAACAGCGTCACCCCGTCCTCGTCGAGCGTGGCCACCGCGGACAGCTGCGGCACCTCGCCGTGCCGTCCGGTGTCGAGCGACGGCGACACCGGCTCGACGCGCAGCACCTCGCCGCGCGCGTGCCGGGCGGTCAGCGCGAACGGGTGGAAGATGCTCTGCCGCCAGGCGGGGCCGCCGGGTTCGGTGCGGATGGGCGCGATGATGTTGGCGAGCTGCGCCTGACAGGCGACCGCCACCCGGTCCGCGTGCCGCAGCAGCGTGATGAGGAGGTCGCCGACGACGACGGCGTCGGCGGCGGTGTAGGTGTCCTCGATGAGGCGCGGCGCCTCCTCGAACGGCTCCCGCTCGCGGCCGTGGTAGTCGGCCTGGTTCCACACGTTCCACTCGTCGAAGGACAGGTCGATCCGCTTGCGGGTGCGCTGTTTGGCGGCGACGTGGTCGGCGGTGGCGACCACCGAGGAGATGAACCGGTCCATGTCGGCCGCGCTGGCCAGGAAGCCGGGCAGGTCGCCGTCCTCCTCGTAGTACGCGTGCAGCGACAGGTAGTCGACGGCGTCGTAGGCGTGCTCCAGCACGGTCGCCTCCCAGCCGCCGAACGTCGGCATCCGGCTGTTGGAGCTGCCGCAGAGCACCAGCCGCACGTCCGGGTCGACGAGCCGCATGGCCCGCGCCGTCTCGTTGGCGAGCCGGCCGTACTCGTCGGCGGTCTTGTGGCCGACCTGCCACGGCCCGTCCATCTCGTTGCCCAGGCACCACAGCCGGATCCCGTACGGGTCGGGCCTGCCGTGCTCGGCCCGCAGGTCGGACAGGCGGGTGCCGCCGGGGTGGTTGGCGTACTCCAGCAGGTCGCACGCCTCCTGGATGCCGCGGGTGCCGAGGTTGACCGCCATCATCGGCTCCACCCCGGCGGCCCGCGTCCAGGTCATGAACTCGTCGAGGCCGAACCGGTTGGTCTCGATCTGCCGCCAGGCCAGGTCCAGCCGGGTGGGCCGGTCGGCGACCGGGCCGACGCCGTCCTCCCAGCGGTAGCCGGAGACGAAGTTGCCGCCGGGGTACCGTACGACGCTCACCCCCAGCTCGCGGGTCAGCTCCAGCACGTCGGCGCGGAAGCCGTGCTCGTCGGCGGTCGGATGGCCGGGTTCGAAGATCCCGGTGTAGACGCAGCGGCCCATGTGCTCGACGAACGAGCCGAACAGGCGCCTGCCGACCGGGGCGATGGTGAAGTCGCGGTCCAGGGTCAGCCGTGCGGTCTCCACGTAAACAGCTCCTTGAAATGCGGACGGGTCAGCCCTTGAGGCCCGACCGGGACACGCCCTCGATGACGTAGCGCTGGGCGATGACGAACAGGACGAGGACGGGGACGCTGGCGAGCACCGCGCCCGCCATGATCACCGGATAGTCGATGGTGTAGGCGCCCTGCAGGATGGACAGCCCCGGCGGCAGCGTGAACTGGTCCGGGCTGAACAGCACGTAGATGGGCCAGATGAACTCGTTCCAGTTGCTCAGGAAGGTGAGCACCGCCAGCGTGGCCAGCGCGGGCCGGGCCAGCGGCAGCACGATGCGCAGGAAGATCTGCAGGTGGTTGGCGCCCTCCAGGGTGGCGGCCTCCTCCAGCTCGGGCGGCAGCGACAGGAAGAACTGGCGCAGGAAGAACACCCCGAACGCGCTGGCAGCGCCGGGCACGATGAGCGCCCACGGGCTGTCAAGCCAGCCGAGCTGGTCCACGACGAGGAAGTTCGGGATGAGCAGCGTGAAGCTCGGCACCAGCAGCGTGCCCACGATGATCCCGAACAGGAGGCCGCAGCCGCGGAACTCCAGCCGGGCCAGGGCGTAGGCGGCGGTGGAGGCGACCACCAGCACGAGCACGGTCTGCCCGGTGGCGGCGACCATGCTGTTGAGGAACCAGCGCAGCACCGGCGTCTCGCTGGTGCCCTCGGCGAGCGTCCGGTAGGCGCCGGTGCTCCACTCCTCGGGCACGAAGGTGGGCGGGATCCGGGTCGCCTCGACGTTGGTCTTGAGCGAGGTGAGCAGCATCCACAGCAGCGGCACGATCACGATCGCGGCGAAGCCGACGAGCATGACGTACCAGGCGGACGCCTTCAGCGTCTTCATGACCTGCTCCTGAAGATCCGAAAGTTGATCACGCTGACCACGATGAGGGCGAGGGTGAGCACGTAGCTCATGGCGGCGGCGCTGCCCATCCGGTAGTCGACGAGACCCTCCTGGGCGATGTACATGATCGCGGTGCGGGTCTCGATCCCGGGCGCGCCCTGGGTGACCAGCAGCGCCTGGCCGAACATGTTGGCCGAGGCCAGGATCGTCACGGTGGTGACGAACACCGCCACCGGCCGCAGCCCTGGCAGGGTGACGTGCAAGAACCTCTGCCAGGCGCCCGCCCCGTCCACGGACGCGGCGTCGTACAGCTCGCGCGGGATGTCCTGCAGCCCGGCCAGGTAGATGACGGCGTTGAAGCCGAGCGTCCACCACACCGTGATGCCGATCAGCGACACCCACGCCCACGGCAGGTCGGTCGTCCACGGGATGTCCAGGCCGAACAGGTGGTTGACGAACCCCAGGTTCGGGTCGAGCAGGATGCGCCACATGACGCCGATGACCGCGACGCCGAGCACGAACGGCAGGAAGAACACCGCGCGGAAGAACGTGCGGCCGGGGAAGCGCCGGTTCAGGATCATCGCCACCCCGAGCGGCAGCACCACCAGCGGCGGCACGCTGCCGAGGGTGAAGACGCCGGTGGCCTTCATCGAGGTCCAGAAGTTGTCGTGCACCGGCGAGTCCGGGTCGAACAGCGCCGCGTAGTTGTCCAGCCCGACGAACGGCTTGCCGGGCAGCAGGTAGTCCCACTCGTGCAGGCTGATGTAGACCGCCGGCACGGCCACGAACAGGCAGAACAGCAGCAGGTACGGGCTCAGGAAGAACAGCGGCGTGAGCCGCCCGCGCCTGCGCACGGGGGGCGCCGTCATGCCTCCCCCGACCGGTGCGGGCCGCCGGATGCGTACGTCCACCACGGGATCAGCCGCCGTACTTCTTGCGGTTCTGCTCCAGGAGCTTGTCGGCCTTGGTCACGGCGTCCGACAGGGCGGCCGCCGGCTCCTTCTTGAGCAGGATCGCGCTGTTGACGGCGGTGTCGATGAGCGGGCTGACGTCGGCGACGCCCGCGACCGGCGGCGGGAAGAACAGGTGGTCGATCTGGGAGCCGATGGTCGCCTGCTCCTTCAGCGCCTGGAACTCGGCGCTCTCCCTGATCGCCTTGCGGGCGGGCACCTGGCCGCCCTTGGCCCACTCCAGGGAGTGGCGGCTGATCCAGTTGATGAACACCTTGGCCGCGGTGAGCTTGTCGTCGTCCTGGCTGCGCTGCTTGAACACCACGAACTGGTGCGAGCCCGCCCACGCCGCCGGCTGGGAGCCGATCTGCGGCAGCGGCGCGACGCCCCACTCCAGGCCCTCGACCTCGTTGAGGGTGTTGATGGTCCAGATGCCGTTCCAGTTGAAGGCGGCCTTGCCGTTCTTCAGCGCGATGACGTCGGCGTCCTGGCCCACGTTCTTCGGGCTGTAGCCCTTCTTGACCAGGTCGACGAGCCAGGTCAGGGCCTGCACGCCGGCGTCCCCGCCGAACATGGCCTTGGAGGCGTCGTCGTTGAAGAGCGTGCCGCCGTGCTGGTAGAGGAGGCTGGTGAACTGGAACGTGCCGGTGAACGGGAACGGGGTCGCCCAGTGGCCCTGCACGCCGGCCTTCTTCAGCTCCTCCAGCGCGGCCAGGTAGTCGCCGGCGGTCTGCGGCGGCTTCTCCGGGTCGAGGCCGGCCTCCCGCATGACGGTCTTGTTGTAGAACATGCCGAGCGGGTGCACGTCCAGCGGGATCGCGTACCGGCCGCCCTTGTAGGTGCCGGCCTGCCAGACCGGCGGGGAGAAGTCGGCCTCGGCGAGCTGGAGCGAGGCGGCCAGGTCGTCCAGCGGCAGCACGATCTGGCGGGCGGCGTTGGTCGCCACGCTGTCGACGTGCATGATGCCCAGGTCGGGCCCCTGTCCCGCGGTGACCGCGGCGGGCACCTTCGCGTAGTAGTCCGCCCACTGGTAGACGTTCATCGTCACCTTGATGTTGGGGTGCTCGCCGTTGAACTGGTCGACGAGCTTCTTCATGTACGGGCCGTCGCCGCCGGTGAAGCCGTTCCAGAAGGACAGGGTCACGTTCGGGCCCGTGTAGGCGGTCGGGGCGGCGGAGGCGGGGCCGGACTGGCGGGCCGCGGGACCGGCGGGACCGCCGCCTCCGCCGCAGGCCGCGAGGAGCAGGGCGGTGCCGGCGCCGGCGCCGAGGCCGAGCAGGCCGCGGCGGGTGAGGGTGTGGGTAGACGTCTCGGTCATCACGATCACTTCCCCAACGGTGGTGAGATGACCGCATTTCTACATCGATGAATCCAACGTTGTAAACAGGAGGAGACTGAAGTGTTACATCGTTGGAAACCCGGCTATAGTGCCTCTGTGCAGCCACGACTGAAGGACGTCGCCGAGCTCGCCGGAGTGTCGATCAAGACGGTCTCCAACGTCGTCAACGGCTATCCGTTCGTCAAGCCGGAGACCCGCGAGCGGGTGGAGCGGGCCATCGCCGAGCTGAACTACCGGCCCAACCTGACCGCGCGCAACCTGCGGCAGGGCCGGTCGGGGGTGATCGCGCTGGCGGTGCCCGACCTGGACATCCCCTACTTCGCCGAGCTGGCCACCAACGTGATCTCCGCCGCGGACCGGCACGGCTGGACCGTGCTCATCGACCAGACGCAGGGCGACCGGGCCAAGGAGCGCCTGGTCGTGTCGGGCATCCGGGCCCACCTCATCGACGGCCTGCTGTTCAGCCCGCTCGCGCTCACCGCCGCCGACCTCGCCCAGCGCGCCGACCACACGCCGATGGTGCTGCTCGGCGAGCGGATCGGCCGGCGGCGCACCGCGTACGACCATGTCTGCATCGACAACGTGGCTGCGGCGCAAGAGGCCACCTCGCACCTGACCGGGCTGGGCAGGCGCCGCATCGCGGCGATAGGCGCGCGCCAGGCCGCGTCCGGGGCGACGGCGCGGCTGCGGCTGCGCGGCTACCGGCAGGCGCTGGCCGCCGCCGGGCTGGCGGAGGACCCCGCGCTGGTCGTGCCCGTCGACGCCTTCCACCGCGCGGACGGGGCCCGGGCGATGGCCGATCTGCTGGACTCGGGGGCCGGGCCGGACGCGGTCTTCTGCTTCAACGACACGCTCGCCCTGGGCGCGCTGCGCACGCTGCTGTCGCGCGGGGTGCGGGTGCCGGACGACATCGCGCTGTTCGGCTTCGACGACATCGAGGACGGGCGGTTCTCCACCCCGTCGCTGTCGACCATCGCGCCCGACCGCGCGGGCATCGCCCAGACGGCCGTCGACCTGCTCGCCGGCCTCCTGGCGGGCCCGGCTCCCGACCGGCGCCCCCAGGAGGTGTGCGCCTCCCACACGCTGATCGCCCGGGAGAGCACCCTGGGGGTTCAGGCCCAGAGCGCGGCCGGGTCCTCCAGCACCGAGCGCACCGTGGCCAGCGCCGCTCCCAGCAGCGGCCCGCGCCTCCCCAGCTCCGACACGGTCAGCGCCTCCGGGTCCCACTCCCGTACGGTCACCCGCGCGGCCAGCTCCCGCCGTATCGGCGGCACCAGCCACTCCCCCAGCTCCGCATAGGCCCCGCCGAGCACCACGGCGGCCGGGTCGAGCAGATTCACCGCCCCGGCCAGCGCCGTCCCCAGCGCCCTCCCGGCCTCCTCCAGCGCCGCTACCACCCGCGCGTCCCCCTCCCGCGCCCGCGCCGCCAGCAACCCGATCCCATCGGGACCGGGCATCCGTCCACCCCATCCGCCAGACCGCTCTTGGATCCCCGCCCCAGGCGCATCGGGATCGACCAGGAGGCCGGCCACAGGTATTCCGGGATCAGAGGAAACCGCCGGAAGCCCCGCCTCGTGCGCATCGGGAACCGTCGCACGGCCCTCTGCCGAGACGCCCTTGGGTCCGTACGGAAGAGCCGCGGGAAGCCCTGCCCTCAAGCCTCTGGAACCGGAGGAAGGAGCCGCCTCGCGGTGCCCAGCCTCACCGGCAGCCACTCCGTAAGGCAGAGCCGCCTGCCGCCCGGGGGCGCCTGAATCGTAGAGAGAATCCGCCGGAGTGCCCCCGCTCCCGGAAGGCGTCACCGGAGGGTCCCCGGAACCGGAAGGAGCCGCTTGCTGCCTCGACGGCGCGGCACCCAGGTCAGGTGAAAGGGCCGTCATCCGAGGTTCTACCCCAGGGGTGGTGGGGGCGGAGGGGGAAGGGAGGCCGGCGGTGCGGAGGACGGCGGCTTTGGCGGCGTACTGCTCCAGGCAGCCGCGGGCGCCGCAGGAGCAGGGCGGGCCGTCGGGGTGGACCGGCATGTGGCCCAGTTCGCCGGCAAGGCCGCGTGCGCCGGTGAAGAGGCGGCCGCCCACCACCAGGGCGGCGCCGATGCCGCTCTCCGCCGAGACGTGGATGAAGTCGGACGCCACCGGGTGCGCCCAGAGCTCGGCGAGCGCCCCCAGGTTTGCCTCGTTCTCGACCCGCGGCGGCAGCGCGCCCGGCCAGAGGTCCGCCACGGGCACGTCGTGCCAGCCCAGGTTGGGGGCGCTCCCGACGGTGCCGGAGGCGTCGGCGACCAGGCCGGGCACGGCCATCACCGCCGCCACCGGCCGCAACCCCAGCCCGGCAACGTCTGCCGTCGCGTCGTCGGCGAGCGCGGACAGCCGGGCGAGCACCTCGGCGGGCGGCAGAGCGGCGTTCGGGCTGTCCACCACCGTCCAGGCGCGTACCTGGCCGCGCAGGTCGGTCACGCACACGCCCAGGTGCTCGACGCCGACCTCCAGCCCGAGCCCGGCGGGACCCCTGTCGCTGACCATGAGCGCGCTGCCCGGCCGCCCGACCCGCCCGTTGGCGGCCGGTCCCAGCTCGGTCAGCAGCCCGGCGGCGAGCAGCTCGTCGACCAGGCTCGACACGGCCGCCCTGGTCAACCCGGTGTGCCCGGCGACGGCCGCCCTGGACACCGGGCCGTGCCCGGCGACGGTGCCCATCACCAGGGCCAGGTTGTGATGCCGCATGCTCCGCTGCGACGCGGGCCGCGTCCCGCCTCTCACCCCGGACCTCCCCCGAACAACGCCCTCACCTGACCGACCACCCCCAACGGCGCAAACCGTACCGAAGCGCCAACCAAACAGCCGGGCCCCGCCCACCAAAAACCCAGACCAACGCTCACCCGCGCGTCACCCTCGATCACACAGACCCAAGAACCGGACCGGGGAGCGTACTCGGTGCGGGCGGAAAACCGGAGTGGGGAGCGCCCGACCCGCCCCCCACAGCCCGCGCCAAAGACCAAGACCGGCGGGCATCCCCAGCACTGCCCCCGTCGCACTGACCGAAGGACCAGAACAGGGAACGTACGCGGCCCGGGCCAGGGAGCGTACGCGCCGTGGCCGGGGACAGCCTGCGAGGGCTCCCGGCGTGGTCAGCAGGTCTCCGCGCCGGTACAGGAGGGGAAGCCGGACCAGGGAGGGTGCGGGGGTCGGGTACGAGGGGCCGGGGGAAGGGGCGCATGACGGTTCTTCCGGGTCAGAGCCGGTGGGGACGCATGGCGGTTCTTCCGACATCAGAGCCGGGTGAAGAGCTGGCCGGCGCGGGGCAGGGTGCCGGCGATGCGTTCCACCGCCGCGACGTCCCGGGGCACCGGCTCCAGGAGCTCGCCGCGGGCCGTGCCCCAGCGGCGGGCGACCGCGTCCGGGGCCTCGCCCGTGAGGAGGGCCGCGGCCTGGGCGGCGGCGCCGAGGGCGACGAGCTCGGCCGCCGCCGGCACCAGCACCGGCCGCCCGGACAGGCGCAGGATCGTCTGCCGCCAGGCGGCGCCCCTGGCGCCGCCGCCGATGAGCAGCAGCGGCGTGGCCGGGTCGGGCCGCTCGCCGCCGGCGCGCAGCACGTCGTCGAGCGCCGCCAGCAGGGCCGCGGCGGCGCCGTCGTAGGCGGCCTGCAGCACCTGCCCGGCGGTGGTGTCGTGACGCAGCCCGTAGACGAGCCCGGCGGCGTGCGGCAGGTTGGGGGTCCGCTCGCCGTCGAGGAACGGCAGCACGACGGCGTCGCCGCCCGGCTCGACCGCCTCCCGGTCCCGGCCGAGCAGGGCGGCGATCTTGTCGATGGCCTGGGTGCAGTTGAGCGTGCAGGCCAGCGGCAGCCAGTTGTCCAGCGCGTCGGCGAACCCGGCGACGATGCCGGTCGGGTCCTCGGGGTGCTGCCGCGTGACGGCGTAGACGGTGCCGGAGGTGCCGAGGCTGAGCACCGGGGTGCCGGGTTCGAGGCCGAGGCCGAGGGCGGCGGCCATGTTGTCGCCGGTGCCCGAGGCGACGAGGGTGCCCTCGGACAGCGGCCCGCCCGCCCGTACGGTGCCCGCCCGCCCCGAGACGACCCTGGGCAGGAGCGCCGGGTCGAGCCCGATGTCGCGCAGCAGGTCCGTGTCGTACCCCTGGGGTGTCCACCAGCCGGTGCCGGAGGCGTCGCCGCGGTCGGTGACGCCCTCGCCGGTCAGGCGCTCGGTGAGGTAGTCGTGCGGCAGCCGGACGGCCGCGGCCCGCGCGGCGTGGTGCGGCTCGTTCTCGCGCAGCCACAGCCACTTGGAGATGGTGAACGCCGCCGTCGGCACGCTGCCGGTGCGCCGGGCGAGCGTCTCGGGGCCGTACTTGTCGGCCAGCGCGGCCGCCTGACCGGCGGAGCGGACGTCGTTCCAGAGCAGGGCGGGACGGACGGGCGCGCCGGACTCGTCGAGGGTGACCAGGCCGTGCTGCTGGCCGCCGACGGAGACCGCGCCGGCCCGGCCGGCCCAGCCGGTCTGCTCGACGGCCGCGCACAGCGCCCGCCACCACTGCTCCGGGTCGCTCTCGCGGCCCGCGCCCGAGGTCACGCTGTGCGGGGCTCGGCCCTCTCCCACGATCGCGCCGGTGTCCACGTCCACGGCGACGGCCTTCGCCGACTGGGTGGAGCTGTCGATGCCGATGACGACGCGCTGTGCCGACATGGTGCCTCCCGGTTGTGGGCTTCCCTACCGCGCTCCCGCATATTAATTTGTTTTTTGCCCTTACGAATAGGAGTCCGATGACTGACAGCCTCACTCCCCGCCCGGAGCACAAGTTCTCGTTCGGCCTGTGGACCGTCGGATGGCAGGGCCGCGACCCGTTCGGCGACGCCACCCGTCCCCCGCTGGACCCGGTGGAGAGCGTCAACCGCCTCGCCGAGCTGGGCGCGTACGGCGTGACCTTCCACGACGACGACCTCATCCCGTTCGGTTCGACCGACGCCGAGCGCGAGGGCCACGTCAAGCGCTTCCGCCAGGCGCTGGACGCGGCCGGCCTCGTGGTGCCGATGGCGACCACGAACCTGTTCACGCACCCGGTCTTCAAGGACGGCGCGTTCACCGCGAACGACCGCGACGTGCGCCGCTACGCGCTGCGCAAGACCATCCGCAACATCGACCTCGCCGTCGAGCTGGGCGCCAAGGTGTACGTGGCGTGGGGCGGGCGCGAGGGCGCCGAGTCCGGCGCTGCCAAGGACGTGCGGGTGGCCCTGGACCGGCTCAAGGAGGCGTTCGACCTGCTCGGCGAGTACGTGCTCGGCCAGGGGTACGATCTGCGCTTCGCGGTCGAGCCCAAGCCGAACGAGCCGCGCGGCGACATCCTGCTGCCCACCGTCGGCCACGCGCTGGCGTTCATCGAGGAGCTCGCCCATCCCGAGCTGGTCGGCGTCAACCCCGAGACCGGCCACGAGCAGATGGCCGGGCTCAACTTCACCCACGGCATCGCCCAGGCGCTGTGGCACGGCAAGCTCTTCCACATCGACCTGAACGGCCAGACCGGCGTCAAGTACGACCAGGACCTGCGGTTCGGCGCCGGCAACCTGCGTGACGCGTTCTGGGTGGTGGACCTGCTGGAGACCGGCGGATACACCGGCCCGCGGCACTTCGACTTCAAGCCGCCGCGCACCGAGGACATCGACGGCGTGTGGGCCTCGGCGGCCGGGAACATGCGGACGTACCTGCTGCTGAAGGAGCGAGCGGCGGCGTTCCGCGCGGACCCGGAGGTGCAGGAGGCGCTGCGGGCGGCCCGGCTGGACGACCTGGCCCGCCCGACGCTGGCGGACGGGGAGTCGCTGGCGGACCTGCTGGCCGACCGCACCGCCTTCGAGGAGTTCGACGCGGACGCGGCGGGCGGCCGCGGCATGGCGTTCGAGCGCCTGGACCAGCTGGCGATGGACCACCTGCTCGGCGCCCGCTGACCGGCCGACCGGCCGTCCCCGCATACGCCGCCGCCCCCGCCCGCACCTCGCCGGGTGGGGGCGGCGGTGTCCCTCCGCACGATCGACCGGCAGCCCGCCGTAGCGGTGCGGAGGTCCCGATGATAGACAGCGGTGGAGGGAAGCCCGGCGCGGACGCCGCGCCGGGCCGGTTCGACCGGACGCGGCCGAGTATGGCAGCGTACGGGCAAGCAGGCGAGGCTCGCCCAGGCTCCGAGGAGGCGAACGCGACATGGACGTGGTTTCGGTGGGCGAGGTCACGGACGGGACGCTGACCGTGGTGCTGCGCGGCGACATCGACTTCACGAACGCCGCGCGGGTGCGGGAGACGATCTCCTCCGCGGTGTCGGCGCGGCGGCCCCGCGCGGTGCGGGTCGAGATGGGCGAGGTGACGTTCCTCGACTCCTCCGGCGTCGGCGTGCTGGTCGACGCCATGAAGTCGGCGTGGGAGGTCGAGGCCGGGTTCAGGGTGGTCAACCCGACCCCCCGGGTCTTCGACCAGCTCAGGATCGCCGGGCTCCTGGACGCCTTCGGGCTCGGCTGACCGGCCTCCGCGCGGGCCGGTGGCCGCGCGTTCGACAGCGGCAGTGGTGAACCGAGTCCCACCTGTCCGCGTATCCCCATGAGAAGGGGCCTCTCGCAGGCGTCCCAGACGCCTGAGAGGCCCCTTTGGTTTACACAAATATCCGGTTTTTGGTGACAAAGGCGAGACGGACTCGGCAGAATGCGGAATCCATCCAGCCTCTCTACCGCAAACTGGAAGGAATCCCCCCATGCGTAGACCCTTAGGGGTACTCGCTTGCCTCGTGGGCGCGGCCGCGCTCTCGGCACCCGTCGCCACGGCGAACGCCGCGACGGTGCCCCAGTCGGCCTGCCGCGTCTCCGTGACCAAGCCGCGTCTCGCCGACGACGGCAAGATCCGGGCGACCGCCGCCCTGCGCGGCTGCTACACCTACGGCACGGTACGCGTGCGCATCCTGCGAGCGGTGCCCGGCAAGGACCGGATCCTCAAGAGCGGCGCCGACCGGGGCCGCAGCCCTCGCGTCACCGTCGCGATGGCGTGCGCGCCGGGCACGTACTACGCCGTCGCCACCGACTACCGCGGCCACGCGGGCAAGTCCCGGGCGGTCCGCGTGAAGGAGTGCGACCTGGCCGCCACGCCGGTCCCCAGCGCGACGAGGACTCCCCAGCCCGCTCCGACGGCCACCCGCACCGCCACGCAGGCGCCGAGGCCGACCCCCACCCAGACCCGCACGGCGACGCAGACGCCCAGGCCGACCCCCACCCGCACCGCCACCCAGGCTCCCCAGCCCACGACGACCTCGTCGCCGGGCACGGTGGGCACGGCCGAGGAGAACGAGGTCGTCCGCCTCACCAACGCCGAGCGCGCCAAGGGCGGCTGCCAGGCGCTCAAGCACGACGCGCAGCTGAACAAGGCCGCCGCCGGGCACTCCTCGGACATGGCCAGGAACGGCTACTTCAGCCACACCTCGCAGGACGGCCGCTCGTTCATGGACCGCATCCGGCAGGCCGGCTTCACCGGCGGCCGCGGCTGGGCCGAGAACATCGCCATGGGCCAGCGCACGCCGGCCGACGTGGTCAAGGCCTGGATGAACAGCTCGGGTCACCGGGCCAACATCATGAACTGCTCGTACAACCTGATCGGCGTCGGCGCCGTGAAGAACTCCTCGGGCCAGATCTACTGGACCCAGAACTTCGCCGCCCGCTGACAGCCTGCTGAGCTTCTCCTCACGCGGCGTGTGGAGGAGACCGCGGCGCCTCGCGACTCCCACCGCGGGGCGCCGCGGCATGTCAGCCGCCGCGCCCCCACACCTACCAGGCCTGTCAGGCCGACAGCGAGTTCGGGTGACGGTGGTGCACCCCGATCACCGGCACCTCGTGCAGGCTCCCCGAGTAGAGGAACTGGGTCATGCCGACCAGCAGCCGCCGCACGTCCTCCTGAGGGCGCACCACCAGGCGCAGGAACTGGCTGGTGGTGCCCAGCTTGTTGCCGCACTCGCGGACGTACACGCCGTGCTCGGCCAGCAGGTGGTCGCGCAGCGGCACCCCGTCGAAGCCGGACGGCAGCTTCACCAGCAGGAAGTTGCCCTGCGACGGGAACACCGTCAGCTCCGGCATGCACGACAGCTGGTGGTACATGGCGCGCCGGTCCTGGGCGAGGCGCCGCAGGCTCTCCTGGTACTCGCCCATGCACTGCTTCATCATGAACACGACCACCTCGGCGAACGAGTTCAGGTTCCACTTGGGCAGCGCGTCCGCGATCTTCCCGGCCAGCGCCGGGTTGGCGACCAGGTAGCCGAAGCGGATGCCGTGCAGCCCGAAGTTCTTGCCGAGGCTGCGCAGCACGATCACGTTCGGCCGCACCGCCGCCTCCGCCGCCACCCCGGGGTAGGGCTCGGCGTCCACGAAGTCGCCGAACGACTCGTCCACGATCACCAGGTCGAGGTCGATGAGCTGGTCGAGCAGGTGCAGCACCTCGTGCTTGGGCAGGTAGCCGCCGTCGGGGTTGTTCGGGTTGCAGATGACCGCGACGCGGGAGCCGCGGGTACGGATGAACGACACGTAGTCGTTGACGTTGAGCGCGAAGCCCCGGCTCTCCAGCAGCGGATACATGTCGACCCGCTTGCCGGTCTCCATCGGCTGGTCGGTCCAGCGGCCGAAGGTGGGGATGGGGATCGCCAGGCTCTCCCGCACCAGCAGGTGGTCGATCCAGGTGATCAGCTCGGTGGAGCCGTTGCCCATGGCCACGGTCTTGGGGTGGAGCCCCATCGTGGCCGCCAGTTCGGCGGTGATGGTGTCTGCGCCGCTCGGGTAGAACTTCAGGATCGTCTCCAGGTTCCTCCCCAGGTGCTCGAAGATCTCCGGCGTGGGGAAGTACGGGTTGCACGGGATGCAGAAGTCCACCGGCGGGCGCTGGCCGTCGGAGCCGCGCAGCAACGAGAAGTACGAAGGGCTGTGCGCCTGGGCACGCAAAAGGCTGAGCTCCACGACACCTCCATGGCACCTGAACAGAACGTGAGAAGGTACGCGCCAGGGCAGACCCGGGTTCAGCGGGGGACGGCCCGAGGCCGCCTCGGGGCCGCCTGGCATGATGCGAGGAAAACCCCGAAGGAGCGGATTCGTGCGGATCCTCCTCGTCCAGCCCGCCCGCTGGTCCCCCGACGGCCACGCGAACCTCACCGCCGTCGAGACGCTGCTGGCCGGCGCTCCGCCCGCCGACCTGGTGGTGCTCCCCGAACTGGCCGGCTCCGAGCTGCCGCGGCGGGAGTACCTGGAGCGGCTGCGCGGCCTGGCGGCACGGGCCCGCGCCGCCGTCGTGGGCGGCTCCCACTACGCGCCCGCCGGCGCCGGCAAGGTCAACCAGGGTCTGGCGGTCTCCGCGGCCGGCGAGGTGCTCGCCGGGTACGGCAAGTTCCACCCGTACGGGGTCGAGCGGGACGACGGGGTCGTGCCCGCGCCGATCGGGGACGGCTTCGAGGTGGCCGGCCGCCGGGTGCGGGTGCTGCTCTGCGCCGACCTGTGGTACTCGGGGAGCCTGGCGGGCCCGCCTGCCGACGTGGTGGTGGTGCCCGCGTTCTCGGTGACGCAGTGGCCCACGCCCGGCCCGGCGCGCAGCCTGTGGGAGCACATGAGCGTGGCGCGGGCGTACGAGTTCATGACGTACGTGGCGGTCAGCGACTGGCATCACGAGGCCGGGTACCACGGGCAGCCCTGCGCCGGGGTGACCGGTCTGGCGAACCCGTCGCCGGCTGACGGAGCGGGGTTCTTCACCGCCCAGCCGTCGGCCGCCGTCGCCGCGTACGAGCTGGACTTCGAGCGGCTGGGCAGGTTCCGCCGCAACCGGGCCGACCGGAGCTTCGCCTTTACCAAGTAGATCGCCCGGTCGCCCCGCGAGGGGGGACCGGGCGACATCGTGCGTTTCTCAGTGGCGGTGACGGTGGCCGAGGACCTTCACCCAGTCGGTGCCCTCGGAGGGCGCCAGGTGGCGAGAGCCTTCGAAGACCCCGCGCCAGGTGCCGGACGTGCGGGCCCTGACCTTGGTGTGGAAGGAGCCGTCACGGTAGGTCTTGACCGTGTCGACGTGCTCCCACCTGCCGCTGCCGGCCGGCTTGAAGAGGATGACGATCCGCTTCCAGCCGAGGTGGTGCCAGGTGCCCGTCTCGTCGCAGTGGTCGGCGTGGTGGACCGACACGAAGCCGTCGATGTAGTCCTCGTCGCACTTCACCGAGAGCTTGCCCTTGACCGACAGCGGCTGACCGCGCCACGCGGGCTCGGGGTTGACGTCGATCTGCAGGCGCGTGCGGCCCTCGTCGTCGGCCATCGCGGGGGTGGCCGTGCCGGCGAGCACCGCGGCGCCCATGGCGGCCGCCGCCACTCCGGCGGCGAGTCGTCGCATCATGAAAGTGACTTCCTTCCCCGTAGGAGGACGCACCCCACGACAGGGCGCGTCAACGCCAATGACGCGTAAGGGTAAGGAAAAGTTCTGGTAAAGCCGATCACGATTCCGCAACGCCGCCGGCTGTCCCTACAACTGGTGGATCTTCGAGTCGTCCTCGGCCTGCTGACCGTTCCCGGGGTAGCGGACCCGCCACTCGCCGCCCTCCCGGCCGGGCACGGTGCGTGAGAAGCCGCCCTGGCCGTCGGTGACGGCCTCGGCCGCGCGTTCCCAGCCGTCCGACGCGTCCCGCCGCCACAGGATCTCGACCCGCTGCTCGCGGAACGGCAGGAATCCTGCGTAGCCGCGCGGATCCAGCCTCTTCAGGCGGCCGCTCACCCGCACGCCCGCAGCGTCACGCTCCGCCTTCACGGCCGCCAGCCTGGTCTCCCGCCTGAGCTGGAACGAGGCGTACTCGGTCCGCTCCGCTCCCCCTTCGCCCCTGGCGGTCACGGTCACGGTCCAGGTGCCGGCCGGGTAGAAGCGGTTGAGCCGCTTGTCGGGCAGGAAGCGCCAGGTCTGCCAGCCGTCGGTGACCAGGCGCGAGGCCATCGTGGCCGCGATGGACCCGCTCGACTTGGGCTCGCCGGGCCCGTCCTGGGGGAACCGGCCTTCCTCGCGCTCGTCCGCGGCGGGCGGCCGGACCGGCCGGCGGCTGTCGAGCACCGGCCCCGGCGGAGCGCCCGGCTCGACCTCGACGACGACCCCGTGCCGCCCGCTCACTCCCCTGGCGACCACGTCGATCACCAGACGGACGGAGTCCTCGGCTCCGACGACGGGCGCGGCGGGCCGTACGTCGATCTCCCTGATGACGGGCTCGTCCTCGGCGGCGGACGCCGGAGCGGGCACGCTCAGCGCCGCCGCCGCGAACGAGGCGAGAAGTAGGCATCTGATCATGCGCAAGACGGTAGGAACCGCTCGGCCATGACCGGGGCCACGACACACGCCCCTGATGGCAAAACCGGCTCAGTCGGTATAGAGGCTCTCGATCAGATCGCCGTACTTGCTGTGCACCACCCGCCGCTTGAGCTTGAGGCTGGGCGTCAGTTCCTCGCTCTCGGGCGTCCACTCGGTGCCCAGCAGCGCCCACTTCTTGATCTGCTGCACCCGGGCCAGCTTCGCGTTGGCCGTCTCCACCGCGCCGCCCACCTCCTTGAGCACGTCCGGGTGCTCGGCCAGGTCGGCGAGCGTGGTGTAGGAGATGCCGCGCGACTGCGCCCAGCCGGGGGCGATCTCGCCGTCGAGGGTGAGGATGGCCACCGGGTAGGGGCGGCGGTCGCCGTACGCGAGCGCCTGGCCGATCAGCGGGTGCTCCTTGAGGTGGTTCTCGATCTCGGCGGGCGAGATGTTCTCCCCGCCGGCCGTGATGATGAGCTCCTTCTTGCGGTCGACCACCCGGTAGAAGCCGTCCTCGTCGACGGTGCCGATGTCGCCGGTGTGCACCCAGCCGTCGGCGTCGATGAGCTCGGCCGTGGCCTCCGGCCGGTTGAGGTAGCCGCTGGTGTTGAGCGGGCTCCGGGTGAGGATCTCGCCGTCCTCGGCGATGCGGACCTCGGCGCCCGGCTCGGCCCTGCCCACGGTGCCCAGGCGGTAGCAGTCGGGGGCGTTGCCGGTGAACGCCCCGGTCGTCTCGGTCATCCCGTACACGTCGATGACCTTGAGCCCGAGCCCGGCGTAGAAGCGCTGCACCTCGCCGGGGAGCGGCGCGGCGCCGGTGGCGGTCCACTCCGCGCGGTCGAACCCGATCATGCCGCGGATGATCGACAGCAGCGAGCTGTCGGCCTTCTCGTACGCGGCCTCGATCTCCGGCGTCATGGTGTGGCCGTACTGTCCGGCCTCCACCCAGGCGACGCCGGCGGCCATGGCCTGGCGCACGGCGGCCTGCTGCTCCTCCGGCTGGGTGGACATGACCGCGAGCAGCCGGGCCATCATCTTCTCCCACACGCGCGGCACGCCGAAGAACAGCACGGGCCTGACCTGCCCGAGCGTCGCGCCGAGGTTGGCCAGGTCGGTGCAGAAGTAGACGTGGGAGACCTTGACCAGCGGCAGGTACAGGCTGAGCACCCGCTCGGCGATGTGCGCGTAGGTCAGGTAGGAGATCTGGGTGCCTTCCAGCGGCAGGTTCGCCATCCGGTCGGTGCAGGCCACCTCGTAGAAGACGTTGGCGTGGCTGAGCGGGACGCCCTTCGGCCGGCCGGTGGTGCCCGAGGTGTAGAGGACGGTGACGGGGTCGCCGGCGGTGACGGCCCGCCAGCGGGCCTCGACCGCGGCGGGGTCCTCCGCCAGCCGGGCCCTGCCCAGGTCGAGGAAGTCCTGCCAGGACATGAAGCGGTCGCCCTCCGGCGCCCCCTCCAGCATGATGATCTTGCGGAGGTCCGGCAGCCGGTCGAGCGACGGCTCCCAGCGGGCCAGCTCGGCGGGCCCGCCGATCACCGCGATCTTGGCGGCCACGTCGCCCGCCACGAAGGCGACCTGGTCCGGCGCGAACGTGCCGTAGATGGTGCAGCCGACGCCTCCGGCGTGCACCGCGCCGAGGTCGGCGAGCACGTGCTCGCTCCGGTTGACCATCATGAGCGCGACCGCGTCGCCGGGCTCCAGCCCGAGGGCCGCGAAGCCGGCCGCGATCTCCAGGACCCGCTCCCTGGCCTGGCCGTAGGTGAGGGTGGACCAGCCGTCGCCGTCCGGATCGGAGTAGGCGGGGGCGTCGGGGTATTGTTCGGCGGTCTTTCTCAACTGCTCGCACAGGGTGAGCCCGGCGATGGAACGTTCGATCTCCGCCCGCACCTCGAGGACGTCGGCCATGACACCCGCCTTCAGTCAGTAATCACTTGCGCAGCTGGGATGCATCGCACCACACGGCGCGAGTAGCGGCAAGTATCTGGAGAAGCCGTCACGTACAGTGATTATTCACGTGCTTCCTGTGACCGGAGGGTCCGGATGGGTAACGACGGCAAGACGTTCTTCGGTCACCCGTGGGCGCTTGCGACTCTGTTCGGCACGGAGATGTGGGAGCGGTTCAGCTGGTACGGGCTGCGCGCCATCCTGGCGACGTTCATGGTCGCCTCCCCCGCCCATCAGGGGCTGGGCCTGTCGCAGGAGACCGCGCAGGCCGTGGTGGGCATCTACGGCGCGCTGATCTACCTGGTGGCGCTGCCCGGCGGGTGGATCGCGGACCGGATCCTGGGCGCGCGCCGGTCGGTGTTCTGGGGCGGGTTCGTCATCATGTGCGGCCACATCAGCATGGCCGTCCCGGTTCCTTCGCCGGCCTACGTCTGGCTCGGCCTGCTGCTGATCGTCCTGGGCACCGGGCTGCTCAAGCCCAACATCTCCGTCATGGTGGGCAAGCTGTACCCGGAGGACGACGACGCGCGCAGAGACGCCGGGTTCTCGCTGTTCTACCTGGGCATCAACCTGGGCGCGTTCTTCGCGCCGATCGTGGTCGGCTCGCTGGCGGCCGGCGACCGGTGGCATCTCGGCTTCGGCGCGGCGGCCGTCGGCATGGCGTTCGGCCTGCTGCAGTACACGATCGGCGGCCGGGTCAGCCTGCGCGGGGTCGGCGACCGGCCGGAGGTCCCGCTGCGCCCGCACGAGCTGCGGCGGGTCGGGCTGACGGCGGCGGGGGTGGCGGCCGCGGTGGCGATCGCGCTGGGCGCGTGGGCGGCGACGGGCACGTTCACGCTCGGCCGGTTCACCGCGGTGATGACGGCGGTGATCATCGCCGTGCCGATCGCCTACTTCGGCTACATCATGCTGGGCGCGCACGACCTGAGCGAGGACGAGCGGTCCAGGATGAAGGCCTACATCTGGCTGTTCGCCGCCGCCTCGATCTTCTGGATGATCTACGACCTGGCGCCCAGCAAGCTGCTGTTCTTCGCCGAGAACAACACCGACCTGTCGCTGTTCGGCATCCCGATCCACGCGGCCACCACCCAGTCGTTCAACCCGCTCTTCATCATGATCTTCGTGCCGGTGTTCGCGGCGCTGTGGGTGAAGCTCGGCGACCGGGTGAGCACGGCGCAGAAGTTCGGCTTCGCGCTGGTCATGGTCGGGCTGAGCTTCGTCGTCATGGCGACGGCGGCGAACCTGGCGGAGAGCGGCCGGGTGTCGGTGTGGTGGCTGGTGCTGGTCTACCTGGTGCAGGTGTTCGGCGAGCTGGCGCTCAGCCCGGTGGGGCTGTCGGTGACGACCAAGCTGGCGCCGCGCGCGTTCAAGGGCCAGATGCTGGGGGTCTGGTTCATCGCGGTGTCGGTGGGCGACGCGGTCGGCGGGCAGACCGGGCGGCTCGGCGACGTGATGTCCGAACCGGCCTACTACCTGGTGCTGGCCGCGATGGCGATCGTCGCGGGGCTGGGGCTGTTCGCGTTCAACCGCAAGCTGCGCGCCATGATGGCCGAGCACCACGCGCCACCCGCGATGCCGCCGGTCCGGTAGACAGTCCAGCGTGGCAGAACTCTTCGATCTCGTCGGCATCTTCGTCTTCGCGCTCACCGGCGCGCTGATGGGGGTGCGCAAACGTCTGGACGTGGTGGGCATGGCGGTGCTGGCGGAGATCACCGCGCTCGGCGGCGGCATCATGCGCGACCTGGTGCTGAACGTCTCCCCGGTGGCCTTCCAGAGTCTCGGCTACGTGCTGGTGCCGCTGGCGGCGGCGACCGTGGTGTTCTTCTGGCATCCGCACGTCACCCGGGTGATGCCGCTCATCCTGGTGCTGGACGCGGCCGGGCTCGGCCTGTTCTGCGCCGTCGGCACCGCCAAGGCGATGGAGTACGGGCTCAGCCCGCTGCACGCCACCCTGCTCGGCGTCACCACCGGCGTGGGCGGCGGCATGCTGCGCGACGTGCTCGCGGGCGAGATCCCCACGCTGCTGTACGACAGGCAGCTGTACGCGGTCCCCGCGCTCATCGGCTCGGCGGCGATGGCCGGGATGTCGTGGGCCGGGCTGAACGGCTGGCCGGTGGCGCTGGGGGCGGCGGTGCTGACCTTCGGGCTGCGCATCGCCGCTATGCGGTACAACTGGCGCGCCCCCCTGGCCCGCGGCGTCGGCGAATGAGCCCTCAGACCATAGGACTCAGCGCGTCCGGCCTGCGCACCGCCCCGGTGAGGCCGAGGCGCCTGGCCGTGTGCAGCCGGGTGACCGCCTCCCTCAGCACCTGGGGCGGCTGGGTGAAGGGCAGCCGCAGGTAGCCGTCCAGCGTCCCCTCCAGGCCGAACCAGGGGCCGGGCGCGATCCGTACGCCATGGCAGGCGGCGGCCTCGGCGAGGGAGACGGCCGAGCCGGAGTCGAGCCGGATCCAGAGCGTGCCGCCGCCCGGCGGCACCGCGAACTCCCAGCCCGGCAGCCGTGCGCGCAGCTCGGTCACGAGCGCGTCGCGCGAGGCGCGCAGCGTGCGGCGGCGCTCGGCCCTGGTCTGCGCCAGGCGCTCGAACAGCGCGGCCACGACGAGCTGCTCCAGCACCGGGCTGGCGATGTCGACCGACGCCCGGTGCTGCGCCATCCGGCGGGCGAGCGCGGCCGTGGTGCGGATCCAGCCGATGCGCAGCCCGCCCCACCACAGCTTGGACGCCGAGCCGATGCTGATCACGGTGCCGCCGGTGTCGAACGCGGCCATCGGCGCGGTGCGCGGCACCTCGTCCAGGGCCAGCTCCGACCAGGTCTCGTCGACGAGCAGGAAGGTGCCGGCCCGCCTGGCGGCGCCCACGACGGCGGACCTGGTGGCGTCGTCCATGAGCGCGCCGGTCGGGTTCTGGAAGTCGGGCATGAGGTAGGCGAGCCGGGCGGCGGCCTGCCGCATCGCGCCGGAGACCAGGTCCTCCGGCCAGCCGCCCGAGGAGACGCCGACGGACGTGACCCGGGCGCCGAGCCGGCGGGCGGCGTCGATGGCGTGCGGGTAGGTGGGCGACTCCACGATGATCGCGTCGCCGGCGCCGGCCAGCACGCCGAGCACCACCATGATGGCGTGCTGCGAGCCGGTGGTGACGAGGATCTGCTCCGGGCGGGTGGCCAGGCCGCGCTCGGTGTAGCGGGCGGCGATCCGCTCGCGCAGCACGGGCAGCCCGAGCGGGTGGTAGCCGTTGCCCATGCCGTACCTGGGCACCTCCTCGACGGCCTGCGCCATGGCCGCGCGCAGCGCGGACGGCGCGGGCGGGGCGGCGGCGTGCAACTGGATGAGGCCCTCGCCGTCGACGGCGAGCCACGGGTTGTCGGCGGTGACGGCCGGGTCGGGCAGCGCGGTCCAGCTTCCCGAGCCCTGCCTGCTCTCCAGGAAGCCGCGCTCGCGCAGCAGGTCGTAGGCGGCGGTCACGGTGGTGCGGCTGACGCCGAGCGTCCTGGCCAGGTCGCGTTCGGCCGGCATGCGTACCCGGACCGGGATCTGCCCGCCCATGACGGCGGCGCGCATCGCGTCGGCGAGCGCCCGGTAGTAGGGCCGCGCGTGCGGACCGGCGTCGACGAGCCGGGCCACCTGACCTGCCGAAAGAAACCGCATAAGGCCACTTTTCAGGATTGGCCCTGTCTTGGCAAACCGGCCATGTGCCACGGTGAGGTCATCATGAGCGAAGCGACCATCCCGCATGCCGGTTCCCTGCCCGGACGCCTGCTCCGCCTCTACGGCGGCCTGGCGCTCTACGGGGGCGGCATCGGGCTCCAGATCGAATCCGGCCTCGGCAACGGCCCCTGGGACGTCTTCCACCAGGGGACCGCGCTGTGGACCGGCCTCTCCATCGGAACCATGATCATCATAGTGGGCGCGGTGGTCATGCTGTTCTGGATACCGCTGCGGCAGCGGCCCGGCTTCGGCACGATCAGCAACGTGATCTTCATCGGCCTGTTCGCCGACGCCGCGCTCCACCTGCTGCCCTCCCCCGGGAACCCGGTCGTCGGCTGGCTCTATGTCGCGCTCGGCGTGACGTCCGTCGCGCTGGCCACGGTCCTGTACATCAGCGCCAGGATGGGCGCGGGCCCGCGTGACGGCATCATGACCGGCCTGACCAAGCTCGGCCTCTCGGTGCGGCTGAGCCGGTTCCTCATCGAGATCACCGTGCTGGCCGCCGGATGGCTGCTCGGCGGCACGGCGGGGCTCGGCACCCTGGCCTTCGCGCTCGCCATCGGACCGCTCACCCAGCTCTTCACCCGCTGGTTCCCGCTCGATTGAGGTTAGTGTCGGGGCATGCGGATCGAGGACTACGCGCTCATCGGTGACATGCAGTCGGCGGCTCTGGTCGGCAGGGACGGCTCCATCGACTGGCTCTGCCTGCCCAGGTTCGACTCCCCAGCCTGCTTCGCCGCCCTGCTCGGCAACGACCGCAACGGACACTGGTGGCTCGGCCCGGCCGGCAGGCGGCCGGCCGACCGGCGCCGCTACCGGCCTGACACGCTGATCCTGGAGAGCGAGTGGGACACCCCCACCGGCACCGTCCGGGTGATCGACTTCATGCCGCCGCGCGACGTCAACCCCGACGTGGTCCGCATCGTGGAAGGGGTGTCGGGCACCGTCGAGATGTCCACCCAGCTGCGGGTCCGCTTCGACTACGGCCGGATCGTGCCGTGGATGCGCCGCAACGGCGGCCACCTGCAGGCCGTCGGCGGCCCCGACTCGGCCTGGCTCCACTCCCCGATCCCGCTGCGCGGCGGCGACTACGCGCACACCGCGACCTTCGAGGTGAAGGCGGGCGACCGGCTGCCGTTCGTGTTCACCTGGCACCCGTCACACGAGCCGATGCCGCCCCAGATCGAGTGCGAGGACCAGCTCGTGCAGACCGAGGTCATGTGGCGCGACTGGGTGGGCGCCTGCTCCTACCAGGGGCCGGACAGGTGGCGCGACGCCGTGGTCCGCTCCCTGATCACGCTCAAGGCGCTCACCTACTCCCCCACGGGCGGCATCGTGGCCGCGCCCACCACCTCCCTGCCCGAGGACATCGGCGGCGTGCGCAACTGGGACTACCGCTACTGCTGGCTGCGCGACGCGACCATGACGCTGGACGCGCTCATCGGCTCCGGCTACCTGGAGGAGGCCGCCGCGTGGCGGGCGTGGCTGCTGCGCGCCATCGCGGGCCGGCCGCAGGACCTGCAGATCATGTACGGGGTCGCGGGCGAGCGCCGGCTGCCGGAGCTGGAGCTCGGCTGGCTCGACGGCTACGAGCGCTCCCGTCCGGTCAGGATCGGCAACCAGGCGGTCGACCAGCTCCAGCTCGACGTGTACGGCGAGGTGATGAGCTCGCTGTACCTCGCCCGTACCTCCGGTCTGGGGCCGGACGAGCGGGCCTGGTCGATCCAGCGCAAGCTGCTCGACTACGTCGAGGAACACTGGGACGAGCCGGACGAGGGCCTGTGGGAGGTGCGCGGCCCGCGCCGCCACTTCGTGCACTCGAAGGTGATGTGCTGGGTGGCCCTCGACCGGGCGGTCAAGTACGTCGAGCGGTTCGACCGCACCGGCCCGGCCGACCGCTGGCGCGCGGCGCGCGACAAGATGCACACCGAGATCTGCGACAAGGGCTACGACCCGCACCGCAACACCTTCACCCAGTCCTACGGCTCCCACGAGCTGGACGCGGCGCTGCTGCTCATCCCCATGCTCGGGTTCCTGCCGATCGACGACCCCCGGGTGACGGGCACGGTCGCCGCCATCGAGAAGGAGCTGATGGCCGACGGTTTCGTGCTGCGTTACCCGGTGGCCGAGGACAACGACGTCGACGGGCTGCCCGGCGGCGAGGGCGCGTTCCTGGCGTGCAGCTTCTGGCTGGTCGAGGTCATGGCCATGCAGGGGCGCAAGGAGGAGGCGGCCGAGCTGTTCGACCGGCTGCTGGCGCTGCGCAACGACGTCGGGCTGCTGGCCGAGGAGTACGACCCGCGCTACGACAGGCTGGTGGGCAACTTCCCGCAGGCGTTCTCGCACGTCCCGCTGATCCACGCGGCGCGGGCGCTGTCGAAGCTCATGTGAGCCCTAGACGGCCAGCCTGGCGAGCACTTCGGCGAACTCCGGCGGCGGGGCCACGACCAGCCTCGTCTGGCCCTGCCGCAGCTCGATGTCGGCCCTGATGAGCGCGAGCCGGCCGTCGTGCCACCAGTAGACCTGCGAGCTGAGCCCGCCGGTGCGGGCGGCGTGCACGCGCAGCCGCTCGATCGCGCGCACCACGCCGATCCCGTCGACCGGGTGGACGAGCAGGGTGTACGGGTCGGGCAGGACGACCAGCGCCCCGTCGGCGGGCACCGGGAGATACTCCTCCAGCCAGCGCAGGTGAGTCGCGGCGGCCGGGGTCGCCGCGGTGAGCCGGGTGACCGGGGTGCCCGACAGCTCGACGGACTCGGTGGTCAGCCGCACGCCGAGCCGCACGTTGGACACGGCCAGCTCCAGCGCCCGCGCGGCCGGCACCGGCCAGCAGCCGGCCTCCTCGGGCCGTACCGGGCGGTCGCCGACGGCGAGCAGTTCGACCAGGTCGCCGTTGAGGTGGCGGCCAACCACCCGGGCGGGGTCGGCCACCTCACCGGCCGGCTCCACGCGGGTGGTCAGCAGCGGCCGGACCTGTTCCAGGTCGCAGTAGTCGAGCGGGCCGCCCGCCACGGCGTGCGCCAGGTGCTCGGAGACGAGCGTCGGCCAGTCCTCGCGGGCCCGGCGGACCGCCTCCCTGCGCAACCCGGTCAGCCTGACCCGGATCTCCCGGGGGCCGCGCATGGTCAGGGAGGCGCCGTCGGCCGCGAACACGCAGGTGTAGCCGAGGGACTCGGTGACGAGGGCGAGCAGCGAGTCGAGGTCGACGTCCTCCACCGATCGTCGCGAGGGCTCCTGTTGGAAGGATGGCACGCGCCGTGTCCCTTTCTGTCGGTTTTGTCCCCTTCTTGTCCTACCTTGCCTGGTCCTCGTTCCAGTAGGGGCCGGTCAGGGAGCACGATTCGGTATCAATAGCCCCAAGAGCCCCAAGCCACACACTCATCTGGGGCGATCCATGCCCTACGGGAAGCCCCGCGACGACCGGCACCCCGAGCGGCTCCAGGCGGTCACGGAGCACCGGGTAGGGATCGCCGCAGTCGACCCAGGACCCGAGCGCGATCCCCCGCACGCCCGCGAACGCGCCGGCCTGCAGGAGCTGGGTGAGCATGCGGTCGACGCGGTAGGGCTCCTCGCCGATGTCTTCGAGGAACGCGATCCGGCCGTCGAACGACGGCTGGTGGCGCGTGCCGCACAGCGAGGCCAGCAGCGACAGGTTACCGCCGGTCAGCACCCCTTCGGCCCGGCCGGGCACCAGCACCCGATCGCCCGTGACCGGCGCGGCGGCGCCGGACAGGGCCGCGAGCATCGCGTCCCAGGTGACCGGCTCGGGGCCCTGCTCGCCGCCGATCAGCACGTTGCCGGGCATCGGGCCGTGCAGCGTGGGCACGCCCAGCTCCACGGCGAACGCCTGGTGCAGCGCGGTGATGTCGCTGGAGCCGATGAGCACCTTCGGCCCGGCGGCCCGCATCGCGTCCCAGTCGATCAGGCCGAGCAGCCGGGCCGCGCCGTAGCCGCCCCTGGCGCAGAACACCGCGGACACCGCCGGATCGCACCACGCCGCCTGCAGGTCGGCCGCCCGCGCCGCGTCCTCACCGGCCAGGTAGGGCAGATCCTGGCGGTCGAGCGCGTGCGGGCCGACGATGACCTTCATGCCGAGCCCCTCCAGGCGCTCGACCCCCCGCTTCAGCACGGCGGCGTCCGCCGGGCCCGACGGGGACACGACGGCGACGGTGGCGTCATGGTGCAAGAATCCGGTTGTCTCTATCACCCGGAAAACGGTGTCACACTTACCTCTCGTATGCGACTTCCGCCCCACATCCTCGTGGTCAACGGCATCAAGGTCCGCAGGCCGGTGTTCCTGGTCGGCGCCCCGCACTCGGGCACGGACCTGCTGGCCCGCGCCCTCAAACGGGCGCCCGGGTTCCACCTGACGACGGGCCGCGCGTGCGTGGCGCACGTGGTGTACGCCTTCGCCCGCCGGCCGTCGATCGGCCGCACCTCCGGCGCGGTGCGGGTGCTGCGTGACGCGCTGGCCGAGTCGTGGCAGGTGCTGAACGGCTCGTGCGGGCTGTGCTCCGACGCCTGCCGGGAGGCGGGCGGCGTGACCAGCACCGGCCCGTGCGTGGCGACCGGCGAGGTCACCAGGTTCGGCGACGCCAGCCCCGACCTGCTCTACGCCGTGCCCGTGCTGCGGCGCGCCTTCCCCGACGCGCGGTTCGTGCAGCTCATCCGCGACGGCCGGGACGTCACCGCCGACATGCTCGACGACCCGGCCTGCCTGGCCTGGTTCAAGCCCGTGATGCTGCCGGAGGACACCGAGTTCCCCAACGAGTTCCTCGGCGTCAACCGCGACGAGCACCGCGACCGCTGGAAGACCATGCCGGTGGCCGGCAAGAGCGCGCTGCGCTGGCGCAGCGCGGTGCGGCTGAACGCGACCCTCCGCCAGGAGCTGCCGGAGGACCAGCTCATCACGGTCCGCTACGAGGACCTGGCGCTCAGACCCGCGCAGGAGGCGGCCAGGCTGTCGGAGTTCCTGGACACCCGGGTGCCGAAGGTCGCCCTGTACGCGCCCGCGCCCCGGGTGGGCGGCTGGCGCGCCCGCCTGCGGGCGGAGGACGCCGAGCTGGTGGAGAAGGTGGCCCGCCAGGAGCTCACCCGGCTGGGCTACCTGACGAGCTGAACTGGGTGCGGTAGAGCTCGGCGTACAGCCCGCCGCGGGCCAGCAACTCCTCGTGGCGGCCGCGCTCGGCGACGCGGCCGGCGTTCACGACCAGGATCTCGTCGGCCTCCCTGATCGTGGAGAGCCGGTGCGCGATCACCAGCGAGGTGCGGCCCGTCAGCGCGGTCTTGAGCGCCTGCTGCACGGCCGCCTCCGACTCCGAGTCCAGGTGGGCGGTCGCCTCGTCGAGCACGACCACGCGCGGCGCCTTGAGCAGCAGCCGGGCCAGCGCCAGGCGCTGCTTCTCGCCGCCGGACAGCCGGTAACCGCGCTCGCCGACCACGGTCTCCAGCTGGTCGGGCAGCGCCTCGACCAGCTCGCCGATCTGCGCGGCCCGCAGCGCCGCCCACATCTCCTCCTCGCTCGCGCCGGGGCGGGCGTAGAGCAGGTTGGCCCCGATCGTGTCGTGGAACAGGTGGGGGTCCTGCATGACCACGCCCACGGTGTCGCGCAGCGAGGCGAGCGTGGCGTCGCGCACGTCCAGGCCGTTGATCCGGACGGCTCCGCCGGTGACGTCGTAGAGCCGGGAGACGAGCGAGGTGATCGTGGTCTTGCCGGCGCCGGAGTGGCCGACCAGGGCGATGAGCCTGCCGGGCTCGGCGGTGAAGGTCACGCCGTCGAGCACCTGCGCCGACGGGCCGGTGTCCTGCTTGGCGACCGACTCCAGGGACGCCAGCGACACCTCATCCGCCGACGGGTAGCGGAAGCTCACGTCGTCGAACTCGATCGTGACCGGGCCGTCCGGCACCGGACGGGCGCCGGGCCGCTCGGCCACCATCGGCTTCAGGTCGAGGATCTCGAAGACCCGGTCGAAGCTCACCAGGGCCGTCATCACGTCGACGTGCACGTTCGACAGCGACGTGAGCGGCCCGTACAGGCGCATGAGCAGCGCGGCCAGGGCGACGAGCGTGCCCAGCTCGAACACGTCGCCCACGGCCAGCACGCCGCCGATCCCGTACACCAGCGCCGTCGCCAGGGCGGCGACCAGGCCGAGCGCGACCCGGAAGACGGCGGCGTACATGCCGACCCGCACCCCGATGTCGCGCACCCGGGCGGCGCGCTCACCGAAGACGGCGGCGTCGTCCTCGGGCCGGCCGTAGAGCTTGGCCACCATCGCGCCGGCCACGTTGAACCGTTCGGTGGTGACGCTGCTCATCTCGGCGTCGAGCTGCATCTGCTCGCGGGTCAGCGCCGACATGCGGCGGCCGACCCACTTGGCGGGCACGATGAAGATCGGCAGCAGCACCAGGGCGACCAGCGTCACCTGCCACGACAGCACGAGCATGGCGGCGAGCACCAGGACGAGGCTGACGATGTTGGACACCACGGACGACAGCGTGCTGGTCAGCGCCCGCTGGGCGCCGATCACGTCGGTGTTGAGCCGTGACACCAGCGCCCCGGTCTGGGCCCGGGTGAAGAACGCCACCGGCATCCGCTGCACGTGGTCGAAGACCTCGGTGCGCAGGTCGTAGATCAGGCCCTCGCCGATGCGGGCGGAGAACCACCGTTGCGCCAGGGTCAGCCCGGCGTCGACGACCGCCAGCGTGGCGATCGCCACCGCCAGGCCGATCACCACTCCGGTCCGCTTCGGCAGGATGCCGTCGTCGATGATGGCCTTCATGAGCAGCGGGTTGGCCACGACGACGACCGCGCCCGCCACCACCAGCAGCAGGAACGCCGCGATCTGCCGCCGGTAGGGGCGGGCATAGCCGGCGATCCGCCGCACCGTGCCGGGCGCGAGCCGCTGCTTGGTCACCGAGCCGTCCCGCCGCAGCGACGCCCACACTTGGGGGCCGAAACCCCCTCCCATCATCGCCATCCAGGGGAAATCCTCTCACTCCCCCAGCTAAGCGTCGCGGGGCCGTCCGTCGATTCCCTTATCAGCTTCTGGCGAAACCGCCCCGCCCCGTCAAGACTGGGCGTTGAAGAGGGCCCTGAGGCGTTCGGCCTGCTCGGCGCCCTCCGCGGCTCTCTGCTCCTCCAGGGTGCGCGCGGACGCGCCCTGAAGGAGCCGCTTGGTCGCGGCCGCCGCGTCCCGGTTGGTCGACAGCAGTTGCGCGGCCTTGTCGGCCACGGCCTTGTCGAGGTCGCCCCCCGCGACCACGTGTTCGGCCAGGCCGATGCGGAAGGCTTCGTCGGCTTCCACGATCCTGGCCGTCAGGCAGATGTCGATCGCCTTGGCCAGGCCCACCAGCTCCACCAGGGGCTTGGTGCCGGTCAGATCGGGCACCAGCCCGAGCGCGGGCTCTTTCATGCAGAACTTGACATCGTCGGCCACGATCCGCAGGTCGCAGGAGAGCGCGAGCTGGAAGCCCGCACCGATCGCGTGACCCTGCACGGCCGCGATGGAGACGATCTCGGGGCGGCGCAGCCACAGGAAACCCTGCTGAGCCTGGTCGACCAGTCGCTTGAGCGAGCTGTCGTCCTGCCTGCCGGCCGAGCCGAACGAGCCCTGCCCCGGCACCCCTTCTTTCGTGAACATCCGCAGGTCGATGCCTGCCGAGAAGGACGGTCCCTCACCTTTCACCACGACCACGCGCACCTGCTCCGGCAGGCCGGCGCCGATGCGTGCAAGAGCCGACCAGGTCGCGGACGTCTGCGCGTTCCGCTTGTCCGGCCGGTTCAGAGTGACCGTGGCTATCTCACCGTCCACCTCGTAGCGCAGGCCGATCTCCGCCAGCTCCTCGGCGGAAACCTCCTCCGCGTACCCCCCGCGCTGCTGTGGCGCCTTCGCGTCGCCCATCACCGCTGCCCTCCTCGCTGTACCGTCGCGCCCGAGCTTACAGAATGAGATTCTGGCCCGGGCGCGACGGCAGGCTGACTAGGGACGAGCGGCTGCGGTCGCGCGTTCCGAGGCGGCCGTCAGCGCTTGGACTTGCCCCGGGTCGCCCCTCCGCGTCCGCGCAGAGTCACCCCGGACTCGCTGAGGATGCGGTGGATGAACCCGTAGGACCGGCCGGTCGAAGCCGCCAGGGCGCGGATGCTCTCGCCCGCGGCATAGCGCTTCTTCAGATCGCCGGCCAGTTTCTCGCGATCGGCCCCCGTCACCCGGGTGCCCTTCTTCAGTGTCTCGGCCACGAGTACCTCCTGTAGTGCCGGACTTCCGCAGCGTTACTCCGCCATGATCAGTCATTTCAGCGGGATCGGCTACCTACTCCACGGGAAAAGATCCGTACCCACCCAAATTAAGATCAGGCAAGTGCCACAAGATCGGAAAATTCCTCGCTCCACGCGTCTTCAGTTCCGTCTGGCAGCAAGATCACCCTATCCGGTGACAGGGCGTCAACGGCACCCTCGTCATGGGTCACCAGCACGATCGCTCCTGAATACGACCTCAGAGCGTTGAGAACCTGCTCACGACTGACCGGATCGAGGTTGTTCGTCGGCTCGTCGAGCAGCAGGACATTCGCGCTCGACAGCACCAGCGTGGCCAGCGCCAGGCGGGTCTTCTCGCCTCCGGACAGGACTCCGGCGGGCTTGTCGGCGTCGTCCCCGGTGAACAGGAACGAGCCGAGGACCTTGCGCAGCTCGGCGTCAGTGAACGTTCCGCCTGCCGAACGCATGTTCTCCAGGACGGTTCTGTCACTGTCGAGCGTCTCGTGCTCCTGGGCGTAATAGCCGATCTTCAGCCCGTGGCCCGGCCGGATCTCCCCGGTGTCGGGCCGCTCCACCCCGCCCAGCAGGCGCAGCAGCGTGGTCTTGCCGGCGCCGTTGAGCCCGAGGATGACCACCCGGTGACCTCGGTCGATGGCCACGTCGACGTCGGTGAAGACCTCCAGGGACCCGTAGGACTTGGACAGGCCCTCCGCCATCAGCGGGGTGCGGCCGCACGGCTGGGGATCGGGGAAGCGCAGCCGGGCGACCTTGTCGCTCACGCGCTCCTCCTCGGTGGAGGCCAGCAGGCGGTGCGCGCGGCGCATCATGTCCTGCGCGGCCTTCGCCTTGGTGGCCTTGGCGCGCATCTTGTCGGCCTGCGAGAGGAGCGCGCCGGCCTGCTTCTCGGCGTTGGCGCGCTCGCGCTTGCGGCGCTTCTCGTCGGTCTCGCGCTGGGCGAGGTAGGCCTTCCAGCCGACGTTGTAGTGATCGACGACGCACCGGTTGGCGTCGAGGTGGAGCACCTTGTTGACCGTGGCTTCAAGAAGCTGGACGTCGTGGCTGATGATCACCAAGCCGCCCTGATGAGAGCGCAAAAAATCACGAAGCCACCCGATTGAGTCCGCATCTAGGTGGTTTGTCGGCTCGTCGAGAAGGAGAGTTTCCGCCCCGCTGAAAAGAATTCTCGCCAATTCCACCCGCCTGCGCTGGCCGCCAGAAAGCGTTTTCAGCGGCTGCCCGAGCACCCGGTCGGCCAGGCCGAGGCTGGAGGCGATGGAGGCCGCCTCCGACTCCGCGGCGTAGCCGCCGAGCACGTGCATCTGGTCCTCCAGGCGGCCGTACTGCCTGACGGCCTTCTCGCGGGTGCGCTCGTCGGCGGAGGACATGCCGGCCTCGGCCTCGCGCAGCTTGCGCAGCACCTCGTCCAGGCCCCTTGCCGACAGGACGCGGTCGCGGGCCAGCACCTCCAGGTCGCCCGTGCGGGGGTCCTGCGGCAGGTAGCCGACGCTGCCGGTGCGGGTGACGGTGCCGGCGGCGGGCAGCGCCTCGCCTGCCACCACCTTGGTCAGCGTCGTCTTGCCGGCGCCGTTGCGCCCGACGAGCCCGATCTTGTCGCCGGGGTTGACCCGGAAGGAGGCGTTCTCGATGAGGAGGCGCGAGCCCGCACGCAGTTCGATGTCAGTGGCAATGATCATGATTGACGAAGCACTCCCGAGCTAGGAAACGAGGGATGAGGGCGAGCGACGCCGGTCAATCGGGAGTGTGCATACGGATCAGTGTAGGGCCCGTGCCTGGAGCTCCGCCTTCGCTCGAAGCGTCACGTACGAGGGAACGCCGGGGGGCCGTCGTTCGATTCCGGCAGGTGCCGGGCGATCAGGGCCAGGTTCTGGATCGCGGCGAGGCCGTACTGGGCGGCGTCGTTGGTGCTGACGAACGGCGCGTCCCAGAGGGCGGCGGGCACGTGCGGCCCCTCGACCCGGGTCAGCCGCCAGTCGGGTTCACGTTGCAAGGGGTTGCTGTTGAGCTGGTCGCCCTCATCGTGGAAGAACCTGCGCCAGGCCAGCGCGGCCAGGTCCGCGTCGTCGAGCCGGGCGGCGGCGTAGGCGGCCAGGCGGCTGTGCGCCTGGATCAGCGAGATCCCGGTCAGCGGGCGGCCGGTCTCGGCGGCCTGCGCCTCGGGCGTGGCGAGGTAGAGGCGGCAGTAGTCGAGCCACGCCCGTTCGAATCCGGGCACGTCCAGGCCGAGCGAGAGCAGTTCGGAGCACACCTCGGACAGGCCGAAGACCGCCGACAGGTGCGAGACCGAGACGGTGTCGCGCGAGGTGTCGAACCGGCCGGTGTCCAGGTCGAGGCGGGCCTCGCCGGTGAGGAACCCGTTGGGCAGCGCGCCGATGCCGGCCATGGTGCGCAGCAGCTTGTCCCTGGCCCGCCCGTCGCCGTAGCGCTCCCAGCGGGTCAGCCAGGCGGCGGCGAGCGCGCCCCAGTCGGCGCCGAGCCCGACCGACAGCGCCGACGGGTCCGGCGTGTAGTCGTCCTCACGGACCTTGCGCAGCGGGTCGAGCGCCGCGTACGCCTCCTCAGCTTCGGCCACCTCGTCGAGCAGGTCGCCGGTGCGCTCGTCGGCGGTCAGGTAGTAGAGGAAACGACGGTAGGCGGCGCTGGAGATCCGCAACTGCTTGCAGCTGCACCCCCAGTGCTGCACGTTGTGCCGGCTGCCCAGGCCCTTCCACCGGCCCAGATGGTAGACGTCGACCTCGCCGGTGTGGCGGGTCATGGCCTCGGCGAAGCGGAACACGTCGGCCCGCCCGGTGCGCAGGAACTGGTACCACAGCCACAGGTCCGGCGACAGCTCGGAGTTGTCCCAGGCGTAGCCGCCGACGTCGTAGCGCCAGGTGTGCCGGTCGGCGTCGTAGGTGTGCATGACGTCGCCGTAGTCCCAGAACCCGTACCAGCGGCGCTGCTCGCGCTCGCGCGCGTACAGGTCGAACAGGAAGTCCAGGCGGTCCTCGATCGCGGCGCGGGCGGAGGTGGCGCGGTCGGGCGGCGCCCAGTCGCCGAACACGCCCGCCGCCCTGATCCGCTCCGGGCTCGCGACCAGCAGCGGCGGCTCGTTCATCGCGGCCGCGTGCGCGGCCAGGTCCGGGTGCGCGGGCGTGGCCCCGTACACGCGCAGGGTCAGCTCGTGGGTGCGGGCGATGCCGTACGGGTCGCCGAAGCCGGGTTCGTGGTCCTCGTACGTGATCTCCAGGCCTTCGAGCTGCTCGGCGAAGGTGTCCTGGCCCAGGCCGTCGTGCCAGAACCGCAGGTCCATGGCGGGCGCGGACGGCGACCAGAGCCAGACCGTGGCGGTGGCCAGGCCGGTGGCGGCGTCGCGGACGTCGAGCCTGGCCGGGTGGAGGCGCCAGAAGTCGCGCAGGCCGAAGCCGAGGCCGCCGCTCGTGCCGCCGGCGTAGCCGTACCCGGCCGAGCGGGTCCCGGACGGGATCGTCACCCACGCGTGGCCTTCGGCGGTGCGCTTGCGCATCAGGTAGCCGTCGGCGGAGTTCTGGTCGAGCGTGTAGTCGTTCCAGGCGGGGACGAGGTGCAGGCGGCCGGCCACCTCCGGGTTGCCGACGGGCCCGCACGGGCGGCCCTCGACCTGGGCGCGCCGCACCCGCTCGCCGGGGTCGCGGCGCAGGCCGGTCAGGCCGCGCACCGCCTCGGTGAGGAAGCCGTCGCGGCCGGCCAGCCGGATGTGCCGGTCGTGGAGCTCGTCCCGCATCACGACGCCGGCCCGCAGGCCCAGCCCGGCGAGGAAGTCGCGGCCGGGGTCGCCGTCCCAGACGAACGTGTGCGCGATCCGCACGTCCTCGGCGCCCGCGTAGAAGTAGAGGCGGACGGTGAAGGGCAGCCAGTCGCCGTGCCGGCCCTCCGCCCTGATCACCGCGCGCACCGGCCCGTCCTGTTCCACGGTGACCCGCTCGATCCGTCCCGTGGCGCTCTCCCGTCGGACCGCGCCCCCGTCGTCGGGGGTGGGCCCGTCCTGGCGCAGGCTGACGAGGCGGACGTCGCGGAGGATCTCCCTGCCGTCCCGCCCGGCGGAGCGGACCAGCGTGTCCCCCGACGGCTCGATCGTCCAGGCGACGGTCCCGGTGCTCACCCTGATCAGGCCGCCCTCGCGGGTGACGGTGACGGGCACGTGCGGCGCCGCGGGCTCCCTTCCCGGTACGAGGACGTACGCGTCCTCCCCGGCGGCCGCCGCGGCGTGGGCGGACCACTTGACCGAGCCGTCCGGCCAGGTGGCGGTCACCCAGCTCTGCACCGGCACCTCTCCCCCGCCGGGGCCGGTCAGGGCGAAGGGGACGCCGGGGGCGACGGCGCCGCGCGGCCATGGCACGCCCCAGGTCACCCCCTGCCCGCCGCCCGGACGGTCCAGCCAGCGCAGCGAGGTCTCCGCTCCGGTCACTCCTTCACCGACCCGATCAGCACGCCCTTGGCGAAGTGTTTCTGCAGGAACGGGTAGAAGAACAGGATCGGCAGCGTGGCGATCACCACGACCGCGAACATCAGACCCCTCGCGGGGAAGAACACCGTGTCCAGCGCGCTGATGGCGTTGGCCGCGTCGGGGCTGGTGAGCTGCCGGACCAGCACCTGCAGGGTCCATTTGTCGTTGTCGTTGATGTAGAGCAGCGGCGACATGTAGTCGTTCCAGATGCCCACCGCGTAGAACAGCGAGAACGTGGCGATGATGGGCTTCGACAGCGGCATGACGATCTTGAAGAAGACGCCGAGCTCGTTGCAGCCGTCGATCCGCGCCGCCTCCTCCAGGGCCTGGGGCAGTTCCTGGAAGAACGACTTCACGATGATCAGGTAGAAGGGGTTGATCGCCAGCGGCAGGATCAGCGCCCAGTAGCTGTCCAGCATCCCCAGGTCGCGCACCACCAGGTAGGTCGGCACGATCCCGCCGCCGAAGACCAGCGTGAAGACGACCAGGTTGAGCACCAGGGTGCGGCCGGGCAGGTAACGCTTCGACAGCGGGTAGGCCATGGTGAAGGTCAGCGCGACCTGCAGCACCGTCCCCACGGCGGTCACCGCGATGGTGGTGAGCAGTGCCCGCAGCATGGTGTCGTTGGCGAAGATGTACTCGTATGTGCTCGTGACGAACTTCTCCGGCCACAGGAAGAACGGCCGGGTGGAGATCTCCGCCTCGGTCGCGAACGACCCGGCGAGCACGTAGAACAACGGGAGCACGGTGACCAGCGCCACCGCGCCGAGCACGACGACGTTGAGCGTGTCGAACACGCGGCTGCCGAGCGAGCTGTAGTGCTTGATCGGCGTGTTGGCAGGTTTCTTGTCGGACACGGCCGCGCGCTCCTCAGAAAAGTCCGCGCTGGCCCATGCGCTTGGCCAGCCAGTTGGCGCCGAAGATCAGGATGACGCCGGCGATGCCCTTGAACAGGCCGACCGCCGTGGCGTAGCTGTAGCCGCCCCCGGCGATGCCGACGTAGTAGACGAAGGTGTCGAACACCTCCGCCGTCGAGCGGTTCAGCGAGTTGGTGAGCAGCCAGATCTGCTCGAAGCTCTGGTCGAGGAGGTTGCCGGAGGTCAGGATCGCCATGACCACGATCGTGGGCCGGATCGCCGGCAGCGTGACGTGCCAGAACTGCCGGAAGCGGCCGGCGCCGTCCATCCGCGCCGCCTCGTACAGCTGGGTGTCCACGCTGGCCAGCGCGGCCAGATAGATGATCGTCCCCCAGCCTGACGTCTTCCACAGCAGCTGCAGGATGACCAGCGGCCTGAACCACTCCGGCTGGGCCATGTAGTCGACCTTGGGGCCGCCGCCGGTCAGGCTGTGGATCCAGCCCGCGATCACGCCGAAGTCCACCGCGAACAGCAGGTACGTCAGCGAGAAGACGATGGTCCAGGACAGGAAGTGCGGGATGTAGATGAGCGACTGCACGTACCGCTTGTAGACGCTGACCCGCAGCTCGTTCAGCAGCAGCGCCAGGATGATCGGCGCCGGGAAGACGAAGATCGCGGTCAGCAGGGCGAGGAACAGGGTGTTGAAGAGCAGGCGCGCGAAGTCCGGCCCGGTGAACAGCGCCTCGAAGTGCTTGAGGCCGACCCAGGGGCTGCCGGAGTAGCCGAGGAACGGCACGAAGTCCTGGAAGGCGATGGTCAGGCCGTACAACGGCAGATATCTGAAGATCGCGAAGTAGGCCAGGCCGGGGATGAGCATCACGTACAGCCAGCGGTAGCGCGTCAGCGCCGCGCGGACCGACACCCTGCCGGATCCGTCCCGGTTGTTCTTGGGGGCCGCCTCGGTGACGGGCGACGCCAGATCGGTGGCCACGGCGGCCTCCTTTCGAAAGGAGAGGCCCGGGTGGCCCCCGGGCCTCTCGGTCGTGCCGGTCAGCCGCCTATCTTGGAGATCCCGTCCTGGAGCTCGGCGAGGATCTGGGTGCCGCCGCTGTCGTACCAGCGCTTGATCTCGGCCTTGAACTCGTCCTCGGTCAGCGCGCCCGCCAGATACTTGATGCGGGCGTCGGTCGGGATCGGGCCGAGCGTGGCGCCCTTCTCGACCGCGGTCTGCGAGATGACCGGCAGCGACGGGTCGTGCACGGCGGTCTGCAGGTCCAGCTCCATGAGCTCGTCGCGCTGCTTCAGCCAGTCCTGCTCGGCCTGGCTGGGGCGCATCCACTCGTACGCGTCACCGGCGACGCCGACGCTGGCGGTCGTGCCGAGCTGGATGAAGCCGAACTGCACGTCGTTGTTGATGACCTTGACCGCCGGGTCGTCTTCGTTGATCTTCACGGCGTAGCCGTCCTCGACCTTGAAGTTGCGGCCCTCGATGCCGTTGTTCAGCAGGATCGAGCCTTCCTTGCCGGCCAGCTTGTCCAGCGTGGTCAGCACGTCGTCGAGCTGTTCCTCGGTCTGGACGCGCTGCTTGGAGATCGCCACGATGCCGTTGTAGCCGGTGAACGGCAGGGAGAACTTCTGCCCGTCGGGCCGGGTCAGGTTGCCCGCCATCGCGACCTTCTGGTCGTAGGTCTCCGGGTCCAGCTCCTTGAACTTGTCGAAGAGCTCGCCGGCCCGGACGTTGACGTCGATGATGATGCCGCCCTTGCCCTGGAGGAACGGGTCGTTCCACTTGCCGGTGTCCAGGGTGGCCCAGTCGGGGTTGACCAGGCCCTCGTCGATGAACTTCTTGGTGTACTTCTGCGCCTCCCAGAACTCCGGCACGTCGAACTCGGGGACGAGCTTGCCGTCGCGCATGCCGTAGTTGTTGGGGGCGCCGAACCAGACGTCGATGGCGTTGTACGGGCTGGACGCGGAGAACACGGGGGCGGGCCACTTCGGCAGGATGAGGCCGTAGGTGTCCTTCTTGCCGTTGCCGTCGGGGTCCTTCTCGGTGAACGCCTTGGCGATCTCGTACAGGTCGTCGGTGGTCTTGGGCGGCTCCAGGTCCAGCTTCTCCAGCCAGTCCTTGCGGAGCACGACCGCCGAGCGCAGCAGCGGGCGGACCCGGTAGATGCCGTAGTTGCGGCCGTCGGTCTTGGAGTTGATCCAGGCCTGCTGCGACTTCGGCTTGAGGTTCGGGTACTTGTCGAGCTTGTCGGTCAGGTCCCAGAACGCCCCCGCCTTCGCGGCCTGGACGAACGACGCGCCCTTGTTGTCCTGGATGACCACCACGTCCGGGATGGCGTTGGAGGCCAGCATGACGTTGGTCTTGTCGTTGTACTCGGCGTTGGGAACCCAGGTGATCTGCAGCTTCTTGCCCACGAGCTTCTCGACGGCCTGCTGGATCTCGCCCTTGGGGTCGGGGGCGGTCTGGAACAGCGGGACCATCATGGTCAGCGTGTCGCTTTCCGCCGCCCCCTCACCGGCGCCGCTGGAGCAGGCGGACGCCACGAGAGCTGCTGTTAGCGTTAACGCACCGGCGGCCAGCCGGCGACGACGGGATGCGGTCATCGGTTCCCTTTCGAGTGCAGGCGCGCCTCGTTCTCCTCGAAGAACCGCAGGCACAGCCACGTGTTGAGGCAGATCCACGCGCCGACGCTGAGGAGGAGCGCGAGGAGGGGGGCCGCCACCGTCGCGAAGACGATCGCGGCGAGCACGAACAGCAGGAGCACGGACGAGGCCGGCCGGGTGAGCGCCAGCAGTGAGGCCTTCAGCAGGTAGGCCGGCAGCGGCAGGTCGTAGTGCGCGTAGAGCGGCCCCAGGTAGGACCCGACGCAGGCGAGCGCCACGAGGGCCACGAGCGTCGCCACCTGCCATGCCCTGGCGCCGGGCCCGAGTGCGGCGAAGTAGAGGAGGTTGCCGACGAGGACGGTGGCGACCACCGCCAGGGGCAGGACGAGCAGGGACGCGCGGACGAACTCGCGCCGGTAGACGCGCCAGAACTCGGGCAGCGCATGAATCGATTCACCACGAGCGTGCCTCCGGGCCAGCGTGTACGCGGCCACGGTGGCGGGCCCGAGCCCGAGCACGACGCCGCCGAGTAGCGTGAAGACGACCCACAGCACGTTCAGCCGGGCCGCCCAGACCACCTCGGAACAGGCGGCCTGCAACCTGATTGACATGGCGGGATGGCTCATCCGGCAGCACCTTCTCGTGGCGTGTGCGCGGACCCGGGGACGGGAGCCGTTGCATGCTGGTTCCCGTCCCGTTACGCGGGGGTGAACGGCGGTCGGTTGCTGCGAAAGTAGTGTTGAATCGACTCAAAGTCAATGCGTCGCCACCCCCGGATTCCGCCACCTCCCTGAACCCCATCCGTCCGCGCCGCCGGTCCAGCGGAACGAGGACCGAGAAGGTCACCCCGCCGCCTGCACGCCCACCGCGTCGAGCACCGCCGTCAGCGGGTCCACCCCTGCGCGACCAGGTGGAAGCCATGACTCTCGCGCGGATTGCAGCTGTGCAACGATCTTTCCCGATCGCCGGCTCGGACCGTCCGTCCCACGCCGGCCAGGCACCGGAACACCAGGCCGTCGGACGGCAGCTCTCCAGCCGCATCCTGCCCAGACGCACACTCCAGGCACGCGTCCGCTTCCCCGGACGGTGGAGCGCCGCTCAGGCGTCTCTGCGGATCGCCTTGCTCGACTCGCGGACGACCAGGTCGGGCTGGAAGATCACCTGCCTGTGACGGTGCTCGTCCGGTGAGGAGACCTCCTCCAGCAGCAGCTCGATGGCGGTACGGCCGAGCAGCTCACGCGGCTGACGCACCGACGACAGCGGCACCGCCGCGGCCGCGGCGAAGTCGATGTCGTCGTAGCCGACGATCGCCACGTCGTCGGGCACCTTGAGCCCCCGCAGCGACATGGCCTGCAGGAACCCGAGGGCGAGCAGGTCGTTGGCGCAGAAGGCGGCGGTCGGCCGCTCGGCCCCCGGCAGCGCGGCCAGGCGTTCGCCGGCGGCCCGCCCTGCGGCCACGCCCAGCGCCGTGGTCTCGAAGTCGACGAGCTCGGCGCCTTCCCCGGCGGACGCGGACACAGCGGCGGACACGGCGGCGGACACGGCGGCGGAGGCCCCGGCGTGGCGGTCGGCGACCTGTTTGATCGACAGCGGCCCGCCGACGAACGCGATGCGCCGGTGGCCGCGCTCGATCAGGTGGGCGGCGGCCACCTGGCCGCCGAGCCGGTCGTCGACGGCGACCGAGCACTGCATGCCGGTGGCGGCGCTGTCGACCAGCACCACGGGCGTGCCCCTGGCGGTGAGCTGGGCCAGGCGCGGGCTGGCGGCGTCGACCGGGGTGATCAGGACGCCCAGCACCCGCTGCTGCTCCAGCTGGTCGAGGTGGCGGCGCTCGCGGTCGGGGTCGGCGGCGCTGTTGCAGAGCATCATCATCGTGTCGTGCTCGTCGGCCACCGCCTCGGCGCCCTGGGCGACGTCGGCGAAGAACGGGTTGGAGACGTCGAGGACGACCAGCCCGACCGTGCGGCTGCGCCCGACCCGCAGGTGACGGGCCACCTCGTTGCGGACGAACCCCAGCTCGCGGATGGCCTCGAAGACCCGCTCACGCGTGGCGGGCGAGACGATCTCGGGGCGGTTGAGCACGTTGCTCACGGTGCCGACCGAGACCCGCGCCAGCTGCGCGACCTCCTTGATGCTCCTGGTCCCCATTGATCCTCACGAGGCCGTGCCGCTGTTAACGGGTTCATCATAGCGGCCTTGAAGATTTTTTTGAATCGTCTCAAAGACGTGGCGATCCCGTGATCAGACTCGCGCGGCCCCGGCCGCCATCCCGTCCAGCATCAGCCCGAGGAACCAGGTGGGCCGGGCCGCGACGTGTGCGGGCAGCGAGCCTGGATGGCAGGCGAACAGGTTGAGCAGCGCCACCACGTCGTCCACCCCCACGTCGGCGCGCATCCGGCCGTCGGCCTGGGCCTGCCGGACGAGCGCGGTGAAACGTTCCAGCCAGCGCTGACGGGTCTCCTCGAACCCCGGCCCGACCGTCGCCTCCTCGGGCACCCCGGCCAGCACGGCGGCGAGCACGCCCCGCCCCGAGTCGCCCGCCCACAGCACGAACGCCCGCAGCGCGCTCCAGGCGTCGCGCTCCTCGGCCACGGCGCGGTCGAGGGCCTCGCCCAGCGAGTGCACGTAGTGCTCCCCCATGGCGGCGAGCAGCGCGGCCCGATCGGGGAAGCGCCGGTAGAGCGTGCCGACGCCGACGCCCGCGCGGCGGGCGATGAGCTCCATGGGCGCGGCGGGGCCCCGCTCGGCCATGACGGCCGCCGCGGCCTCCACGATCTTGCCCAGGTTCCGCCTGGCGTCCGCCCGCACGGAGGAAATCGTACCGCCCCGAATAAGTGGACGGCGAGATTCCGCTACCTGTACGGTCCACCTAACCGGAATGATGTCATCCACTTAGGGGAAGTCCATGATCGTGGTCACCGGCGCCACCGGCTCCATAGGCCGGGCGCTCGTCGCCCTGCTCCCGCCCGGCGAGGTCGCCGCCGTCACCCGCGAGCCCGCCGGTCTCGGCGGTCCGTACGTGCCGGGCGACCTGGAACGGCCTGAGTCGATCGGCGCGCACCTGTCACCCGGCGACCGGCTGTTCCTCAACAGCTCGCTCTGGCCCGGCGTCGTGGACGCCCACCGCGCGGTCGTCGACCTGGCGCGGGAGGCCGGGGTGGCGCAGGTGGTGACGGTCTCCGTACGCCACGCCAGGCCGGGCGGCAGGCTCGGTCAGGACCCGCACGGCCGCATCGACGAGCACCTGCGCGCGTCCGGTCTGCCGCACGCGATCCTGCGGCCCGGCGGGTTCATGCAGAACCTGCCGGGCGAGGTGCGCGACGGCCGCATCCATGGCTCGTACGGCGCGGCCAAGGTCAGCTACATCGACGCCCGGGACATCGCCGCGGCGGCGGCCGCCCTGCTGACCGCGCCGGTGGGCCCGAGCGCCACGTACACGCTCACCGGGCCCGAGGCGCACACCCACGACGAGATCGCCGCGGCGGTCACGGCGGCGATCGGCCGGCGGGTGACCTACGTCGACCTCCCGGTCCCCGCCATGGCCGCCCACCTGGCCGCCCAGGGCGTGCCGCAGGGCGCCGCCACGGAGGTGGCCACGATGATGCGGGAGATGGAGACGGAGGACTGGGCCTCGGTCACCTCCGCGGTCGAGGACCTCACCGGCCGCCCGCCGCGCCCCCTGACGGCCTTTCTCGCCGACCACGCCCACGCCTTCGGCGCCTGACCTCCTCCGCCGGGCGCGGTCACACGGGGTCGGTGACGCGCACGCGGACGGCCCGGAACTGGGCCGGGGTCTCCTTGAGCACCGTCAGCTTCGGGTCGGGGACCGTCAGGAACGGCTCGGTCTCCAGGGCCAGCAGCGGCGCCAGGCGCGGGTCGGCGCGCAGGGCGTCCACCGCTCTGCGGTCGCCGCCCAGCACGACGGCGTCCAGCTCGTGCGGCGTCAGGACCCGCAGGGCCGTCTCTGCGGCCGCCTCGAAGGCCTTGCCCGCCTGGTTGGACCTGCGGCGGGCGAAGCGCTGCTGCGACCAGCCGCCCGCCGCCGTGCGCCCCTGGACCAGCCGCGACCCGACCTTCGACGCGACCAGCGCGGTCCCGTCGAACACCCCGGCCGCGTATCCTCCGAGCCGCACCAGCACGACCCCCACCCGACGGGCGGCGCGGGAGTGCTCGACGAGCCTGGTGACGTGCGGCGGGCCCGGACGCATCGGCGGGAAGGGCACGTGCAGCTCGGCCACCGCCCCGTCGCGCGCCGTCAGCCGCACCAGGCGGTCGTCACCGGCGGCCTCGAAGGGCCCGTGGCGGGCGGCGAACCCGTCGATCCACGGATTCAGCCGCTCAGGCGGCACGGAGACCCACCGGCCGCCGCCCTTCGCCGGTCGCGCGTTCATGCCGGAAGGCTAACCGACCGGCGGCGCGCGTTCACCGGCCGGGGAATCTCCGGGGAAATGTCGGTGAATTCCACCGCGGGAGACTGTCGCGGGGTCCCGGACCAGCCCATCATCGCTACGTGTCCTCCCTGCTCACAGGCCCTCTTGTGGATCTCGACACGGGTTCGGTGATCGCCCGGCCGGCGATGCTCGACCCGTCGGGGAATCTGCGGGCCGCGCCGCTGCCGATGGTCCTGGACGTCCCGGTCCAGGTGGTGCTGTCGGGCGCGGGGGCGATGGCCCCGCTGCACGAGGCGCTGCGCCGCGCCGGCCGGCATCCGCGCGAGCTGATCCTGCTGCTGAGCGGCCCGTGCGCGCCGCAGGAGCGCCGGCTGCTCAGGGTGGCGCTCGACGGGCTGCGGGCCCACGGCTACCTGCTCGGATTCGGCGGCGCCGGGACCGAGCACGTGCCGCTGGATTTGATCGCGGACGCGTCCCCGTACCTGGTGGGGATCGCGCCGGAGCTGATCGCGCGGGCGCCCCGCGACCACCGGGCGGTGGCGGCGGCGCGCGCGGTGGTGACGCTGGCGCGCGGCGTGGGCGCGCACGTGCTGGCACCCGCGATCGAGGACGAGGCGCAACTGGCCGCGGCGCGCTCGTGGGGCGCGCGGATGGCGACCGGGCCGCTGCTGTCGCCCGGCCCCGACGGGCTGGTACGGGTGCCGCTGGGCACGGCCGACGACCAGCCGGAGGCGACGCTCGGCCCCCGCGTGCAGGAGCTGCTGCTGCCGGCGGTGACGCTGCCCGAGGCGGCGAAGGCGGAGCAGGCGGTGGAGGCGTTCGGGCGCGAGCCGACGATCACCAGCGTGGTCCTGGTGGACGAGTACCAGCGTCCGCTGGGCAGCCTGGACCGCGGCCGGTTCCTGCTCTCGATCGCCTCCCGGTACGGGCACGCGCTGTACGGGTCGAAACCTGCGCGGCGGCTGGCCGATCCGCCCCGCACGGTGCCGCGGACCACTCCGGCGGTGGCGGCGATGCAGGCGGCCGGCCGGGACACCGGCCGCGTCTACGACGACCTGGTGGTCACCGACGAGGTGAACCGCTGCCTCGGCATCGTCCGGATCTCGGACCTGATCAGGCAGGTAACGACTCGCCCGGCGCTCTGGGCAGATCGGCGCGTCCCGGGATAGGAAGGGAGCGTGACGCGGCAGCTGAACAGACGGGCGGTGCTCGGCGCGGGGATGCTCGCCGGGGTGGCGGCCTGCACCTCCTCCCCCGCCCCCGAGCCGTCTCCGGCCTTCGACGCGGACGACTGGGAGTCGGTGCGCGCGCAGTTCACGCTCGATCCGGCGTACGGGCAGTTCGCGGCGTTCGTGCTGGCCCCCGCGCCGGCCCCGGTGCGGGCGGCGATCGAGCGGCACCGCGCGGGCCTGGACGCCGACCCGCACTACCTGCCCGCCGGCAACGCCTCTCCTGACGCCACCGTACGGGAGACGGCCGCGCGCTTCGTCGGCGCCGACGCCCGGCAGCTCGCGCTCACCGACAGCACCACGATGGGCCTGGGCCTGCTCTACTCCGGCATGCGTCTCAAGGACGGCCAGGACGTGCTCACCACCGAGCACGACTTCCTGGCCACCCACGAGGGGGTGCGGCTGCTCGCCGACCGCACCGGCGCGAAGGTGCGCAGGGTCAGGCTGTACGACGACCCGGCCCAGGCGTCGGAGGCCAGGATCGTCGAGGCGATCAAGGACGGCCTGGGGCCGCGCACCCGCGTGGTGGCGGTGACGTGGGTGCATTCCAGCACGGGGGTGCGGCTGCCGATCCGGGCCATCGCCGACATGCTGGCCGAGGCCAACCGGGGCCGCGACGAGGCCGACAGGGCGCTGCTGTGCGTCGACGGCGTGCACGGGTTCGGCGCGATGGCCGACGAGATGGGCGACCTGGGCTGCGACTTCATGGCCAGCGGCACGCACAAGTGGCTGTTCGGGCCGCGCGGCACCGGCATCCTGTGGGGCCGGGCCTGGGACGCGCTCGCCCCGGTCATCCCCGGCTTCGGGCGGTCCTCGTTCGTGGCCTGGCAGCGCGGCGAGGGGCCGGCCGAGACCACGGCCGACCTGGCCACGCCGGGCGGCTACAAGGCGTTCGAGCACCGGTGGGCGATGACGCAGGCGTTCAACTTCCAGAAGGCGATCGGCAAGGACCGCATCCAGCGGCGCACCCAGGAGCTGGCCACCCGGCTCAAGGCCGGACTGAGCGCGCTCCCGCACGTCCGGCTGGCCACCCCCGACTCCCCCGGCCTCTCGGCGGGGCTCGTGTGCTGCTCGATCGACGGCATGGACGCGGCCCAGGCGGTGTCCCACCTGCACGGGCGCAAGGTCATCGCCTCCACCACCCCGTACAGGCCGTCGCTGCTGCGTTTCGGCACCAGCATCGTCACCACGCCCGAGCAGGTCGACCACGCCGTCGAAGCGGTGAAAGGACTCGCCTGACGTCCTGCCGGCCGCTCGTGAGGGTTCCCGCCTCGGGCACGCGTTTCGCCGGCCCGCCGCTTCGACCACGGGTTGCGCTACTAGAGCCGGCAGGCGTAGATGTCGGTGACGAGGATGGCGCGGGCGCCGAGGTCCCACAGTTTGTCCATGACCTGCTGGTGGCCCTGGCGGCGGACCATCGCGCGGACGGCCACCCAGCCCTCGCGGTGCAGCGGCGAGACCGTCGGCCCCTCCATGCCGGGCGTGAGCGCGATGGCCTCCTCGATCCGCTCGGCGCGGATGTCGTAGTCCATCATGACGAAGTCGCGGGCGTGCACCACGCCCTGGATGCGGCGGACGATCTGCTGCATGGCGGGCGAGTCGGGGGTGCCGTTCCGCTTGATCAGCACGCCCTCCGAGCGCATGATCGGTTCGCCGAACACCTCCAGCCCGACGTTGCGCAGGGTGGTGCCGGTCTCGACCACGTCGGCCACCGCGTCGGCGACGCCCAGCCTTATGGCGGTCTCGACGGCGCCGTCGAGCTTGATCACGCGGGCGTCGACGCCCTGGTCGGACAGGTACTTCTCGAGCAACCCGGTGTAGGAGGTGGCCACCCGCAGCCCCTGCAGGTCGTGCACGCTGGTCAGGGTGCCGGCCTTGGCGGCCAGCCGGAAGGTGGAGGCGCCGAAGCCGAGCGGCATGATCTCCTCGACGGGCGCGCCGGAGTCGATGAGCATGTCCCTGCCGGTGATGCCGGCGTCGAGCGTGCCCTCGCCGACGTAGACGGCGATGTCGCGGGGGCGCAGGAAGAACAGCTCGCAGCCGTTCGCCTCGTCGACGACGAACAGCTCCTTGCTGTCTCTGCGGGGCCGGTAGCCGGCCTCCTTGAGCATGGTCTGGGCGGCCTCGCTGAGAGCGCCCTTGTTGGGTACGGCCAGACGTAGCATGTCAGTGGTCCTCGGATGGGTCGCGAAACGTGCGGGACGGGCGGAGGCGGGCGCGGGGCGCCCTAGAGATGCTTGTACACCTCGTCGAGCCCGATCCCCTTCGCGATCATCAGCACCTGCACGTGGTAGAGGAGCTGCGAGATCTCCTCGGCGGCCCGGTCGTTCGACTCGTGCTCGGCGGCCATCCAGCTCTCGGCGGCCTCCTCGACGACCTTCTTGCCGATGGCATGGACGCCGGCGTCGAGCGCGGCCACGGTGCCCGAGCCCGCGGGCCGGGTCTGCGCCTTCTCGGACAGCTCGGCGAACAGCTCTTCGAAGGTCTTCATGATCTCTCTCGTCGTTCGGCAGGAATGCTACTCAAGCCTAGTCTGCGCCAGGCACCGGACTCACCCGCGGCCGGGCGCGTTCCCTGGCGCGTCGCGCCCGGCCTCTCGGGTGGGGTGGTCCGTTCAACCGGCAGTCACCAGGGCACGGGGCCGTCCTCGCTGAAGAACCCACCGGTCGGCCCGTCCGCGTCCAGCGTCGCCAGTCTTACCACGACCGTCGCGCCCTGCGCGGGGGTGAGGAACCCGCGGTGGTCGTTGATGTCCGTGGCGACGTAGCCGGGGGCCGCGGCGTTGACCAGGATGCCGTCCTTCCGCAGCTCGTTGGCGTACTGCACGGTCAGCGCGTTCAGCGCGGTCTTGGAGGGCGAGTACGCGGCCGACTGCGGCAGCCCGCTCAGCGGGCCGCCCGGCTCGCTGTTGACGGTCAGCGACCCGCCGCCGCTGCTGAGGTTGACGATCCGCGGCGCCGGCGACCGCCGCAGCAGCGGCAGCATGGCGTTGGTGACCGCGATCACCCCGAAGACGTTGGTCTCGAACACCGACCGGACCATGTCCAGGTCGACGCCGCTGGGGATCTGGTCGACGGCGTCCTCGGGCGGGACCTGGCCGGAGCCGGTGATGGCGGCGTTGTTGACCAGCACGTCGAGGCGGCCGAACCGCTCCTCGACCCATCCGGCGGCCGCCTCGACGGTGGCGAGGTCGGTGACGTCGAGGGTGACGGCGTGCGCGTCGCCGCCTCCCGCGCGCACCGCCGCCGCGGCCTCCTCGCCACGCCGCGCGTTCCTGGCGCCGATCAGGACCGTCACGCCCAGTTCGGCGAGTCGCTCCGCGGTCGCCCGGCCGATCCCCTTGTTCGCCCCGGTGATCAGGGCGATCTTCCGGTGTGTGTTCCGCTCGTCCATCGCCAAGCTCCTGTCTCAGTGAGTCTGTCCGCCCCGGGACGAGACAGGCCGGCCGCGCTGTGACATGGACGGCCGATGTCACAGACGGCTGTGCTGTCTCGTCCCGGGTGGCGGAGAAAGCCAGTGACGTGGGGAAAGGTGATGGTCATGCGGGTGTTCGTGGCCGGCGGGGCCGGGGTGCTGGGACGGCGGCTGGTGCGGCGGCTCGTGGCGCGCGGCCACCAGGTGACGGCGACGACGACGGGCGCGGGCAAGCTGGGCCTCCTGGAGCGCCTCGGCGCCGAGGCGGTCGTGATGGACGGGCTGGACGCGGAAGCGGTCGGCGAGGCGGTGGCCAGGGCCCGGCCGGACGTGATCGTGCACCAGATGACCGCGATCGGCGGCAAGCCCGACATCAAGCACTTCGACCGCTGGTTCGCCACCACCAACCGGCTGCGCACCGAGGGGACGGACCACCTGCTGGCCGCCGCCGAGGCGGCCGGCGTCTCCCATGTCGTCGCGCAGAGCTACGCCTCGTGGAACGGCATCCGTACGGGCGGGTGGGTGAAGACGGAGGAGGATCCGCTGGACCCGACGAGCACGGGCCAGGGGGCGGCGGCGATCCGCCACCTCGAACAGGTGGTCGCCGCGGCCGGGGGCGCGGTCCTGCGCTACGGCGCCTTCTACGGGCCCGGGGCCACCGACGCCCAGGTCGAGCTGGTGCGCAAGCGGCAGTATCCGGTCATCGGCGACGGCGGCGGCTACAGTTCGTGGGTGCATCTCGACGACGCGGCCGAGGCCACCGTCCTGGCCGTGGAACAGCGGGCGAGGGGCGTGTTCAACATCGTCGACGACGAGCCGGCCCCGGCGCGCGAGTGGCTGCCCTATTTGGCCGCGTGCGCGGGGGCCAAACCGCCGATGCGGATCCCGGTCTGGCTGGCCAGGCCGCTGGCCGGGAGGACCGCGGTGGCGATGATGACCGAGGGGCGCGGCTTCTCCAACGCCAAGGCCAAGCGGGAGCTGGGCTGGCGGCTGCGCCACCCCTCCTGGCGTCAGGGCTTCAAGGAGGAGCTGGCGTGACCAGGACGGAGGAGTTCCAGGAGCTGCGGCCGCTGCTGTTCTCGATCGCCTATCGGATCCTGGGCAGCGTGGGCGAGGCCGAGGACGCGGTCCAGGAGGCCTGGCTGCGCTACGACGCCTACCCCGGGCGACCGGCGTCGGCCAAGGCGTTCCTGGCGGCCACGGTGTCCAGGATCGCGATCGACGTGCTGCGCTCGGCCCGCGTCCGGCGGGAGCAGTACACCGGCCGGTGGTTCCCCGAGCCGCTGCTGGCCGACCCCTACGAGGATCCGGAGCGGGCGGCGGAGCTGGCCGACTCGCTGTCGATGGCGGCCTTGCTGCTGCTGGAGCGGCTCAGCCCGCTGGAGCGGGCGGTCTTCGTGCTGCGGGAGGTGTTCGGGTTCGGCTTCGGCGAGGTCGCCGCGGCGGTGGGGCGCTCGGAGGCGGCGTGCCGCCAGCTCGCCGTGCGGGCGCGCCGTCACATGGAGGCGGGACGCGCCCGGTTCGAGACCGACCGCCGCGAGCGGGACGAGCTCGCCGGACGGTTCTTCGACGCCTTCCGTGACGGGGACGTCGACGGGCTGCGCGACCTGCTCGCCGCCGACGTGCGGATGGTCGGCGACAGCGGCGGCAACGCCCCGCTGTGGGGCACGGGCGTCTTCGGCGCCGGCAAGGTGGCCAGGGTCCTGGCCGGGATCGCCGGGCCGTTCGTCCGCATCGGCGGCGTGGTGCAGCCGCACGAGGTCAACGGCCAGCCGGGCGCGATCTTCCGCGACCGGGACGGCAGGATCGTCAACACCCTGACCCTCGACATCCTCTCCGGCCGCGTCCAGACGATCCGCGCAGTGATCAACCCCGACAAGCTCCGCCACCTGGGCCAGGTCGCGGACGCCTGGGCCATCGTCCGCGAAGCCAACCAAGCCCGCCGCCCCACCCCCCGGCCATGACACCCGGTCCGCAGCTCGCGAGCGCGAACAACACCCCCCCACAGCCCCACACCCCAGCCACAACACCCGGTCCGCAACTCGCGAGCGCGAACAACACAACCCGCCGCCCCACACCCCAGCCATGACACCCGGTCCGCAACTCGCGAGCGCGATCAACACGCCCCACTGCCTCCTACCCAGGCCATAACACCCCCCAGCCGACCAGCCGCCCCGCGCCCCCTCCCACCAGTACCCCGCGAACAAGCGGCACCCGCTCCGCACCCACACCGGCGCCCCAGTCCGCGATCGCCCTCACGGCCCGCCGTCTCGCCTCCCCCACCCCGCACCGCCGACGCCGGACCGGCATGACCACCGTCCGCACCTGCGAGCACCCCTTCGGACGAACGGAGCGGGAACTCGAATGCCGCTCCTGCAGGCCCCGTCGTGCAAGCCTCGCCGTACACGCCACTGACCCACACCTCCGCACATCGCGAACACCCCCGCACCGTTCGACTGAACGGAACGGGGGCGCTCGCATGACTTCGGGTCGTGCGCGCCCCGCCGAACACATCACCCACGACCCGCCGTACACACCACTGACCCACACCTCCGCACACACGAACACCCCCGCACCGTTCGACTGAACGGAACGGGGGCGCTCGCATGACTTCGGGTCGTGCGCGCCCCGCCCATCACATCACCCACGACCCGCCGTACACACCACTGACCCACACCTCCGCACACACGAACACCCCCGCGCCGTTCGGGTGAATGGCGCGGGGGTGTTCGTATGGCGCCGGCCTTGCGTGCCCTGCCGGACGGAGCGCAATCACCACCCCCGCACATGCGAACACCCCCGCGCCGTTCGGGTGAACGGAGCGGGGGTGCTCGTATGGTCTGGCCTTGCGTGCCCCGTCGGATGGACGGAACCCGTCACGGGCGGTGTGGGTCAGCGGTCGAAGCTGCGGCCGGAGCTGCCGCGGCGGTAGCCGCCGCCCCTGGTGCCGCGGTCGTCCGAGCGGAAGTTGCCGGGACGGTAGCCGTCGCGGGGACGGTCGTCGGAGCGGTATCCGCCGCGGTCGCGGTCACCCGTGGAGGGGCGGCCGCGGTCGGCGGAGTAGCGGTTGCCGCGGTCGTCGGGACGGAACCCGCCGCCTCGCGTCCCGCGGTCGTCACGGTAACCGCCGCCACGGGGACGGTCACCGTCGCGGGCGGGACGGTCGTCGCGGTAACCACCGCTGGGGCGGTCGTCACGGTAGCCACCGCCACGGGGACGGTCGCCCTCGCGGAAGGGGCGGTCGCGGCGGTCCTCACCGAAGCTGCGCGGCTGCGCGTCTCCGCCGTCGTGGCGGCGCGGGCCGCCGAACGGCCGCTCGCCCTCGTGGCGGCGCTGACCCGAGAAGCCGTCCTCGTGACGGCGAGGGCCGGAGAAACCGTCCTCGTGACGCCGGGGACGGCGCTCGCCGTCGAAGTCGCGACGGGGACGGCGGGAGCGGCCGTTGTGGTTGTCGCGGCGCGGGCGCAGGGGCTTGCGGACGTCCGGCTCCCACACGGGGATCGACTCGCCGCTCGGCACGCGGGCGCCGGTGACCTCCGCCACCCGGGGGTGGCCGGGGGTCGCCTTGAGGCGGAACGGGTGGATGCCGGCCCGCCGGGTCAGCGACTCGGTGGAGCGGCGCTCGTTCGGCAGCACCAGCGTGACGACGGTGCCCTTCTCGCCGGCGCGGGCCGTGCGGCCGCCCCGGTGCAGGTAGCTCTTGCTGTCCTGGGGCGGGTCGACGTGCAGCACCAGGCTGATGTTGTCGACGTGGATGCCGCGGGCGGCGACGTCGGTGCAGACGAGCACGTTGACGGAGCCCTCGCGGAACTCGGCCAGGATGCGGGTGCGCTGGTTCTGGCGCTTGCCGCCGTGCAGGCCGCCAGCCTTGACGCCGACCCTGGCCAGTTGCTTGCAGAGGCGGTCGACGCCGTGCTGGGTGCGCACGAAGATGATCGTGCGGCCCTCGCGGTTGGCGATCTCGGCGGTGATGTCGAACTTGTCGTCGCGGGTCACCTGCAGCACGTGGTGCTCCATCGTGTCGACGGGCGAGGTGGCCGGTGCGACGGAGTGGCTGATGGGGTCCTTGAGGAAGCGCTGGACGAGCTTGTCGACGTCGCCGTCGAGGGTGGCGGAGAACAGCAGCCGCTGCCCGCTGGGCGGGGTCTGCGCGAGCAGCTCCGTCACCACCGGGAAGAAGCCGAGGTCGCACATGTGGTCGGCCTCGTCAAGGACGCTGATCTCGATGTCCTCCAGCGAGCACTCGCCCTGCCGGATCAGGTCGCCGAGCCGGCCGGGGGTGGCGATGACGACGTCGACGCCGCGGCGCAGCGCCTCGATCTGCTTGCCCATGGACATGCCGCCGACGACGACCTTCATGCGCAGGCCGAGGCCGCGGCCGAGGGGTTCGAGGGCGTCGTGCACCTGGAGGGCGAGCTCGCGGGTGGGGACGAGGACCATCGCGCGGGGGCGTCCGGGGGCCGGCTTGACGCCGGAGATGCGGGCCATCATGGGGAGGCCGAAGGCGAGGGTCTTGCCGGAGCCGGTCTGGCCGCGGCCGAGCACGTCGGCGCCGGCGAGCACGTCCGGGATGGCCGCGCTCTGGATGGGGAACGGGGAGCCGATGCCCTGCCTGGCCAGGCCGTTCACGAGCGGCTTGGGCAGGCCGAGCAGCTCGAACTCGGACGGGCCCTGCTCGGGGGTCGTCTCGGGCAGGACAGCGTCAAGCATGGTCACGAAATTCGTGCCTTTCAGTCGAAGTGGCACGTCACTTCTGCGAAAGGACGAGCCAGGACGTACGGCGACATTGCCGTACACATTGCAGTGCGCCCGCCATCGGGGCGGAGCTTGGGGGAAGGCGCACCTGAGGGCGCCGGCCGCAGGCGGCGCGGGACGCGCGATGAGGCGTCAGGTGTCCTTGGGTGCCAACACGGGAGAGATCACGCTTATTCCCGAGGAGGATCTCCGGACTTTCCGGAGACCTCCGGCATGCTGAAGCGGCCGGCGCCGAGGCGCCAGCCTCCAGCAGAAAAGATCAGACGTTGAAGCCTAGCATACGAAGCTGGTCGCGGCCCTCGTCGGTGATCTTGTCAGGGCCCCACGGCGGCAGCCAGACCCAGTTGATCTTCACGTCGGAGACCATGCCGTCGAGCGCGGAGTGCGCCTGGTCCTCGATGACGTCGGTCAGCGGGCAGGCCGCGCTGGTCAGGGTCATGTCGATGGTGGCGACGGGCTTGCCGTCCTGGCCGGGATCGAGGTTGAGGCCGTAGATCAGGCCGAGGTCGACGACGTTGATGCCGAGCTCGGGGTCGACGACGTCCTTGAGCGCCTCCATCAATTCCTCGACGGTCGCGTCACCGTCGAAGCCGGTCGGGGTCTCGACAGGCTTGCTCATTGTGCAGCACTCCTCACCACAGCGTCCTTGTAGGCCATCCATGACAGCAGCGCGCACTTGACGCGCGCGGGGAATTTGGCCACCCCGGCGAACGCCACCGCGTCGCCGAGCACGTCCTCGTCGGGCTCCACCTGCCCCCTGCCCTGCATGAGGCGGGTGAACTCGTCCACCACGGACAGGGTCTCCCGTACGGTCGAGCCGGTCGTCAGCTCGTGCAGCACCGAGGCCGCGGCCTGGCTGATGGAGCAGCCCTGACCGTCGTAGGAGACGTCTTCGATCTTGCCGGCCTCGCCCACCCTGACCCGCAGCGTGATCTCGTCGCCGCACGTCGGGTTCACGTGGTGAACCTCGGCGTCGTACGGCTCGCGCAGCCCCCGCCCCTGCGGGTGCTTGTAGTGCTCCAGGATCAGCTCCTGGTACATCGACTCGCCGATCATCGCTATGCGAACACTTTCTGGACGTGGTGGAGGCCGCGCACCAGGGCGTCGATCTCGCCCGTGGTGTTGTACAGATAGAACGACGCCCGCGTGGTCGCCGGTATTCCGAACCGCAGGTGCAGCGGGCGCGCGCAGTGGTGACCGACGCGCACCGCGACGCCGAACGCGTCGTCGAGGATCTGCCCCACGTCGTGCGGGTGTATGCCGTCCAGCGTGAACGCGAGCGTGCCGCCGCGCATCTCCAGCGAGTCGGGGCCGATCAGCCGCAGCCCCGGCAGCTCGCGCAGCGCGTCGAGGCCGTACGCGGCGAGCTCGCGCTCGTGGGCCTCGACGGCCGCCATGCCGACCCCGCTGAGGTAGTCGACGGCCGCGCCGAGGCCGATGGCCTCGACGATCGGCGGCGTGCCGGCCTCGAACTTGTGCGGGATGGGGGCGTAGGTCGAGCGGTCCATCCAGACCGCCTCGATCATCTCCCCGCCGCCCAGGAACGGGGGCATGGCCTCGAGCAGCTCGCCCCGGCCCCACAGCACGCCGATGCCGGAGGGGCCGACCATCTTGTGGCCCGTGAAGGCGACGAAGTCGACGCCCAGCGCGGCCACGTCCACCGGGTGGTGGGGCACCGACTGGGAGGCGTCGAGCATCACCAGCGCGCCGGCCTGCCGGGCGCGGGCCAGCACGTCGGCGACCGGGTTGACGGTGCCGAGGACGTTCGACTGGTGAGCGATCGAAATGATCTTCGTCCGCTCGGTGACCAGGTCGTCGAGCCCGGACAGGTCGAGCCGGCCCTCGTCGGTGACGCCGAACCACCTCAGCGTCGCACCGGTGCGCTGCGCGAGCAGCTGCCACGGCACGATGTTGGAGTGGTGCTCCATCTCGGAGATGACGATCTCGTCACCGGGGCCGAGCCGGAAGCGGTCGTCGGTGTTGGCCGGGTTGCCGAAGGAGTAGGCGACCAGGTTGAGCGCCTCGGAGGCGTTCTTGGTGAAGACGACCTCGTCACGCGAGGGAGCGCCGACGAAAGCGGCGATCTTGTCGCGGGCGCTCTCGTAGGCCTCGGTGGACTCGGCGCCCAGGGCGTGCATGGCACGCCCCACGTTGCTGTAGTGCAGCGCCAGGTGCTCGCGCATGGTCTCGATGACCTGTGTGGGCTTCTGGGAAGAGTTGCCCGAGTCGAGATAGACGAGCGGGCGCCCGCCGGGCAGCTCGCGGGAGAGAACCGGGAAGTCCTTCCTGATCCTCTCCACGTCAAAGCTGGTCTGAGTCATGCAGATGCCTTCGTGTACTGCTCGTAGCCCTCGGACTCGAGCTTGTCCGCCAGCTCCGGCCCGCCCTCCTCGACGATCTTGCCGTTGGCGAAGACGTGCACGAAGTCGGGCTTCACATAGCGCAGGATGCGAGTGTAGTGCGTGATCAGCAGGACGCCGGTCTCGCCGGACTCGCGGAAGCGGTTGATGCCCTCCGACACCACGCGCAGCGCGTCGACGTCGAGCCCGGAGTCGGTCTCGTCGAGCACCGCGATCTTCGGCTTGAGCAGCTCCAGCTGGAGGATCTCGTGGCGCTTCTTCTCGCCGCCGGAGAAGCCCTCGTTGAGGTTGCGCTGGGCGAAGGAGCCGTCGATGGCGAGCGCGTCCATGCCGTTCTTCAGGTCCTTGGCGAACTGGCGCAGCTTGGGCGCCTCGCCGCGGACGGAGGTGACGGCCGAGCGCAGGAAGTTGGACACCGACACGCCGGGGACCTCGACGGGGTACTGCATGGCCAGGAACAAGCCCGCGCGGGCCCGCTCGTCGACCGACAGCTCCAGCAGGTCGACGCCGTCGAGCAGCACCTGACCGCCGGTGATCGTGTACTTCGGATGACCGGCGATGGCGTAGGCGAGCGTGGACTTGCCGGAGCCGTTGGGGCCCATGATGGCGTGGGTCTCGCCCGACTTCACGGTCAGGTTGACGCCGCGCAGGATTTCCTTGTCCTCGACGGCGACCTGCAGGTCACGGATCTCAAGGGTGGACATTGCTTAGGACTCCTTCGAGAGCGAGACGAGCACGTCGTCGCCGTCGATCTTGACTGTGTAGACGTTCACGGGCTTGGTGGCGGGCGGGCCGGTGGGCTTGCCGGTGCGGATGTCGAAGCACGAGCCGTGCAGCCAGCACTCGAGCGTGCCGTCGTAGACGTCACCCTCGCTGAGCCGCACCTCGGCGTGGGAGCAGACATCGTGCAGGGCGAACACGTCGCCGCCCTTGCGCACCAGCGCCACCGGCGTCTCGCCGAGCTCGACGGCGATGACGCCACCGTCGGGGATGTCGCCGATCTGGCAGACCTTCTCGAAACTCATCGGGCGAGCTCCGCCTCCAGCGCCGCCATGACGCGGTCGCGGATCTCCTGGATCTGGATCTTCTCGACGAGCTGGCCGAGGAAGCCCCTGATGACCAGGCGGCGCGCCTCGTCGTACGGGATGCCCCGGGCCTGGAGGTAGAACAGGTGCTCGTCGTCGAGCCTGCCGGACGTGGAGGCGTGCCCCGCGCCGGCCACCTCGCCGGTGAGGATCTCCAGGTTGGGCACCGAGTCGGCGCGGGCGCCGTCGGTGAGGATGAGGTTGCGGTTGAGCTCGTAGGTGTCGGTGCCCTCGGCCGCGACCCGGATGATCACGTCGCCGATCCAGACGGCGTGCGCGTCCTCGCCCTGGAGCGCGCCGCGGTAGTCGACGTTGCTCTTGCAGTTGGGCTGCGAGTGGTCGACCAGGAGGCGGTGCTCCAGGTGCTGACCGGCGTCGACGAAGTAGACGCCGGTGAGGTCGGCGTCGCCGCCGGGCCCGTCGTAGGACACGCTGGGCGACAGCCGGACCAAGTCGCCGCCGAGCGTCACCACGAAGCTGCGGAAGGTGGCGTCCCTGCCGAGCCTGGCGTGGTGGTGGCTGACGTGGACGGCGTCGTCCTGCCAGTCCTGCAGGCTGACCACGCGCAGCGTGGCGCCGTCGCCTACGGCGAACTCCACGTTGTCGGCGTAGACCGCGCTGCCCTGGTGGTCGAGCACGATCACGGCCTCGGCCATCGGCTCGACCTGGACCAGCAGGTGACCGTACGCGGCGCCGTCGCCGGCGCCGGTGAGCGTGACGACGGTCGGCTTGGACGTGACGGCCTCGCGCGCCACCGTGAGCACGGTCGCCTTCTCGAAGGCGTTGAACGCCTGCGCGCTGACCCGGTCGGCGGGCACGTAGACCTTGCCGAGCCGCGGGTCGTCGCGGCCCACGGTCTCGACGGTGACCTCGGGCGCGGCGTCCACGTCGACCTTGACGTGGCCCTCGGCCACGGCCTTGCCGTCGTGCAGGCCCTTCAGGCGCGAGAGCGGGGTGAAGCGCCACGCCTCCTCGCGCCCGGCCGGCACCTCGAAGTCGGCCAGGTCGTACGACGCCTTCTCGTGCAGGGTCGACAGGGGCTTCTCGTTCAGGCCCATCAGCCGACGGCTCCTTCCATCTGCAGCTCGATCAGCCGGTTGAGCTCGAGTGCGTACTCCATGGGCAGCTCGCGCGCGATCGGCTCGACGAAGCCGCGCACGATCATCGCCATCGCCTCGTCCTCGTCGAGCCCGCGGCTCATGAGGTAGAACAGCTGGTCCTCGCTGACCTTGGAGACCGTGGCCTCGTGGCCCATCGAGACGTCGTCCTCGCGGACGTCGACGTACGGGTAGGTGTCGGAGCGGCTGATCTGGTCGACGAGCAGGGCGTCGCACTTGACGGTGCTGGCGCTGCCGTGGGCGCCCTCCTCGATCTGCACGAGACCGCGGTAGGAGGTGCGTCCGCCGCCGCGCGCCACCGACTTGGAGATGACGGTGGAGCTGGTGTGCGGGGCGAGGTGGACCATCTTGGACCCGGCGTCCTGGTGCTGGCCCTCGCCCGCGAACGCGACGCTCAGGGTCTCGCCCTTGGCGTGCTCGCCCATGAGGTAGACGGCGGGGTACTTCATCGTGACCTTGGAGCCGATGTTGCCGTCGATCCACTCCATGGTCGCGCCCTCGTAGGCGACGGCGCGCTTGGTGACCAGGTTGTAGACGTTGTTGGACCAGTTCTGGATGGTCGTGTAACGGCAGCGGGCGTTCTTCTTCACGATGATCTCGACGACCGCGGAGTGGAGCGAGTCGGACGAGTAGATCGGCGCGGTGCAGCCCTCGACGTAGTGGACGTAGCTGTTCTCGTCGACGATGATCAGGGTCCGCTCGAACTGGCCCATGTTCTCGGTGTTGATCCGGAAGTAGGCCTGCAGCGGGATCTCGACCTCGACGTTCGGCGGCACGTAGATGAACGAGCCACCGGACCACACGGAGGTGTTGAGCGCGGCGAACTTGTTGTCGCCGACCGGGATGACGGAGCCGAAGTACTCCTTGAAGAGCTCCTCGTGCTCCTTCAGGCCCGTGTCGGTGTCGACGAAGATGACGCCCTTCTCCTCGAGGTCCTCACGGATCTTGTGGTAGACGACCTCGGATTCGTACTGGGCGGCGACGCCGGCGATGAGGCGCTGCTTCTCCGCCTCGGGGATGCCGAGCTTGTCGTAGGTGTTCTTGATGTCGGCGGGCAGCTCGTCCCAGGACGTCGCCTGCTTCTCCGTCGAACGCACGAAGTACTTGATGTTGTCGAAGTCGATGCTGGTGAGGTCGGAGCCCCACGTCGGCAGCGGCTTCCTGTCGAACAGGCGGAGGCCCTTCAGGCGAAGGTCGAGCATCCATTCCGGCTCGTTCTTCAGCGTGGAGATGTCGCGTACGACCTCCTCGGACAGGCCTCGCTTGGCCGCCGCGCCGGCGGCGTCGGGGTCGGCCCAGCCGAACTTGTAATTCCCGAGGCCTTCCAGCTCCGGGCGGTCGGTGACAGTCACCCTCCGGTCTCCTTGCTCTTCTCGCGAGTGCTTTTCTCGGCAGTTGCTCTATGTGGGACCCCCAGCGTCTGGGGGCTCACGTGCGTGGTGCAGACCCCGTCGCCGTGCGCGATCGTGGCCAGCCGCTGCACGGGGGTGCCGAGCAGTTGCGCGAACGCCTCCGTCTCGGCCTCGCACAGCTGCGGGAACTCCGCGGCCGCGTGGGCCACCGGGCAGTGGTGCTGGCAGAGCTGGTCGCCGCCCGACTTGGCCTTGGTGGCCGAGGCGGCGTAGCCCTCCGCGGACAGAGCCTGGGCCAGCACCTGGACGCGCTGGTCGGGTGGCACCTGCCGCATGACCGGCTCCAGCCGCCGCAGCAGGCCTGAGACCTGTGTGCGGGCGAAGTCGGCCACCGCCTCCTCCCCCAGACGCGCGGCCAGGAAACGCAGCGCGCTCCCGGCCAGGTCGTCATAGGCGTGCTCGAAGGCGCTGCGCCCCGCGTCGGTGATGGCGAACAGCTTGGCCGGACGCCCGCGCCCCCGCTGACCGCGCGGCCGCACCGTACGGGGTTCGATCATCCCGTCGGCGAGCAGCGCGTCGAGGTGGCGGCGGACGGCCGCGGGCGTGAGCCCGAGCCGCTCGCCCAGCGCCGACGCGGCGATGGGCCCGTGCTCCAGAATGAGCCGGGCGACGCGCGCACGGGTGCTGCGCTCGCTGCCTGGCTCTATCAAGGGCACGTTTTTCACAACATCAGTGTGCCCTAATTCCTTCCCGGTCCACAAACGGTTCCGAGCAGCGGGTCAATGCAATTTCTCACTCAGGTAAGGCTTACCTAACAGACTTCGGGGCCATGATCGCGAAGACCACGGCGGAACAGGCGAACAGGCCGGTCATGACGACGGCCATGGGCAGCGCCGTGTCCGCGCCGAACAGCCCGACGAACGGCGCCGCGACCGCGCCCAGCGCGAACTGCAGCACGCCGAGCAGCGCCGAGGCCGCTCCGGCCACCTGCGGCGGCTGGCCGGCCAGGGCCAGCGCGCCGGTGCCCGGCAGGATCAGGCCCTGGCCGCACATGATGACGAACAGCCCGGCCACGACCCCGGTCAGCCCGAGCCCGATGACGACGGCCAGCAGCAGGAGCGCCCCGCCGGCCAGGGCGACGCCCAGACCGGCGAGGATGAGCCGGACCTGCGGCACCCGCCCGGCCAGGCGCCCGCCGACCTGCGACATGGCGATCAGGCCGAACGCGTTGAGCCCGAAGATGAGCGAGTACTGCTGCGGCGAGGCCCCGTACACGTCCTGGAGGACGAACGGCGAGCCCGAGATGTAGGCGAACATGGCGCCGAACGCGAGCCCGGCGGTCAGCGCGCAGCCCATGAACGGCCGGTCGCGCAGCAGGCGCGAGAAGCTGCGCAGGGTGTGCCTGAACCCGCCGCTCTCCCGCTGGTCGGCCGGGAGCGTCTCGCGCACCCCCGCCAGCACGGCCAGCATCAGCACGAGCCCGGCCAGGCTCAGCGCCACGAACACGCCCCGCCACGAGGTGAACTCCAGCAGCTGCGCCCCGGCGATCGGCGCCAGGATCGGCGCCAGGCCGCTGACCAGCATGAGGCTGGCGAAGATGCGGGCGATGGCGGCGCCGTCGTACAGGTCGCGCACCACGGCGCGCACGATGACCAGGGCCGCGCCGCCGAGCATGCCCTGCACCAGCCGCAGCGCGATGAGCACGGGCACGGAGGGGGCGAACGCGCACAGGAGCGACGCCACCATGAAGCCGCCCACGCCGACGATCAGCGGCACCCGCCGGCCGCGCACGTCGCTGAGCGGCCCGGCCACCACCTGACCGACGGACACGCCGACGAGGCAGGCCGTCAGCGTGAGCTGGACCTGGGCGGGGACGCTGAGCATCTCCTCGGTGATGGCCGGCAGCGCGGGCAGGTACATGTCGATGGACAGGGGCCCGATCGCGGAGAGCGCCCCGAGGATGAAGAGCAGGAGCCCCGCGCGGCGGCGGCTCTCCTGGACGACCGGTTGCGCGGCTTCTGCCACGGACATGCGCGTTTACCTCTCCATGCGGGCCAAAATGTGAGATGCGGACATGAACCGAGAGGACTAAACCCTTTTCTGGTAATACTCATTCCCGGTTTCCGGAAATTTCCGGTAAACGTATCGTTCGTAGGTGAAACCTCCCTGACAAGCCGACGCGGGGCTGACCGGCGAACCACCCCCGGCGGTCCCTAGACTCGTGCTCATGACATCCCCAGCCGTCGAGATCGTCGACCTCGTGAAGCGGTACGGAAGCACCGCCGCGATCGACGGGCTCACGCTGAGCGCCGCCCGCGGCGCGGTGACGGCCGTCCTCGGCCCCAACGGCGCGGGCAAGACCTCGACGGTGGAGATCTGCGAGGGGTTCCGCACGGCCGACGGCGGCACGGTGCGGGTGCTGGGCCTGCCGCCCGCCTCGGCCGCGCTGCGCCCCCGGGTCGGCGTCATGCCGCAGTCGGGCGGCGTGCCGCCCGCCGCGCGCTGCGGCGAGTGGCTCCGGCTGGTCTCGCGCTTCCACGCCCGGCCGCTGGATCCGGGCGCCCTGCTGTCCAGGCTGGGCCTCTCCGATCACGTACGGACCCCGTTCCGGCGCCTGTCGGGCGGGCAGCAGCAGCGGCTGTCGCTGGCCGCGGCCGTCATCGGCAGGCCCGAGCTGGTGTTCCTCGACGAGCCCACGGCGGGGCTCGACCCGCAGGCCCGGCACGCCTGCTGGGAGCTGGTGGGCGAGCTGCGCGCCGCCGGGGTGTCGGTGGTGCTGACCACCCACCACATGGACGAGGCGGAGCGGCTGGCCGACCACGTGGTGATCATCGACAGGGGCCGGGTGGTGGCCGAGGGCAGCCCGGCCGCGCTGACGGGGGCCGAGCGGCAGCTCCGGTTCCGCGCCCGCCCGGGGCTGGCGCTGGAGGAGCTGCTCAACGCGCTGCCGATCGGCAGCGCGGCCAAGGAGTCGCCGTCCGGCCACTACATCGTCGAGGGGCAGGTCGACCCGGGGCTGCTGGCCACCGTGACCGCCTGGTGCGCGGCGGAGGGCGTGACGGCCGACGACCTGCGCATCGAGCGGCGCACGCTGGAAGACGTGTTCCTGGAGCTGACGGGCAGGGAGCTGCGGTGACGACACCCACACTCGACTTCACGCCCGCACCGGGGGCGGCGCCGTTCCCGCGGATGGTGCTGGCGCAGGCGGGGGCCGAGATCCGCGGCATGCTGCGCAACGGCGAGCAGCTCCTGCTCACCATGATCATCCCGGTGCTGCTGCTGGTCGGCTTCTCGGTGGCGCCGCTGATCGACGTGGGCGGCGGCAGCCGGGTCGACTTCCTGGCGCCGGGTGTGCTGGCGCTGGCGGTGATGTCGACCGCGTTCACGGGCCAGGCGATCGCGACAGGGTTCGAGCGGCGCTACGGGGTGCTGAAGCGGCTGGGCGCGACCCCGCTGTCCAGGGGCGGGCTGATGCTGGCCAAGACGGTGGCGGTGCTCGCGGTGGAGGCCGTCCAGGTGGTGGTGCTCGTCGCGGTGGCGCTGTCGCTGGGCTGGAGCCCGCAGGGCTCGCCGGTGGCCGCGGTGCTGGGCTGCGCGCTGCTGGTGCTGCTGGGCACCGCCGCCTTCAGCGGGCTGGGGCTGCTCATGGCCGGTCTGCTGCGGGCCGAGGCGACGCTGGCCGCGGCCAACCTGGTCTACCTGCTGCTGCTGGCGGCGGGCGGGGTGGTGTTCCCGCTGGCGAAGTTCCCCGAGTCGGTGCGGCCCGTGCTGGAGCTGCTGCCGATCTCGGCGCTGACGGGCGGCCTGCGCACCGTGCTCGGCGGCGGCGCGCTGCCGGTGGCCGCGGTGGCGGTGCTGGCCGCGTGGGCCGTCGTCTCCCTCGTGCTGGCCGCCAGGACCTTCCGCTGGGAGTGATCATTCGGGGCGGGGCGCGGCGTCCTCCTCGGGGGCGCGCGCGCCGTAACGGCGGCGGCTGACCGCGGCGACCACCGTGAGCGGCGCGGCGACGGCCGCGGCCAGGCCGAACAGCAGCCCGTACGATCCGCTCCCGGCCAGCGGACCGGCCGCCCACGAGGCGACGGCGCTGCCCATGAACAGGCACGACGCGAAGAACGCGACCGTGGTGCCGCGCGCCTGCGGCACCACCGAGGTGGCCCAGGTCTGCAACGACGAGTGCATGAACGACCAGCCTCCCCCGAGCAGCAGCGCGGTCAGCGCGACCGTGCCGAGGTTCGCCTCCACGGCCACGATCGCGTACCCGGCGCACATCTGGGCCCCGCCGATCAGGATGAGCGACCACACCGGCCGGCCTCCCGCCAGCCGCTTGACCACCTGGGAGAACAGGTAGACGCCCAGGCCGTAGGCGGCCGCGGCCAGGCCGGCCAGGGCGGAGGAGACGCCCTGGTGCTGCAGGACCGTGGCCAGGAACGTCAGCATGCCGAGCAGCACCGCGCCCTCGACGAACGCCAGCGCGAACACCAGCAGGGCCCACGGGCGGCGCAGCACCGCGCCGACGTGCCGGCCCAGGCCGCCGATCTCGGCGCGCGGCGGTTCGGGCAGCGTCCGCAGCGCCACGGCGCAGGCCAGCGCGCACACCGCGGGCACGGTGAACGCCGCCCGCCAGCCGGCCAGGTCGCCCAGCACGCCGCCGAGCCCGGTGGCCAGCGCGGTGCCCAGCGCCATCAGGCCCATCAGGTCGGACAGGGCGCGCTGCCGTACCGACACCTGGAACGTGTCCCCCACGTACGTCAGCGACGTGGGGATGACCGCGCCGAAGCAGGCGCCCGCGGCGACCCGGGCGACGATCAGCGCGGGCAGCGCCGGCATGGCCGCCGAGGCCAGGCCCGCGAGCCCGGCGCCGAGCAGGGCCAGCCGCATCACCCGCACCCGCCCGAACCGGTCCGACAGCACCCCCCAGACCGGCTGCGACACCCCGTAGGCGAGGTAGTAGCCGCTGGCCACGGCCACCGCGGTGGCCAGCGGGACCTCCAGCTCGGCCGCGATGAGCACCAGGAGCGGCGTCACGACCAGGCGGTCGAAGCTGCTGACGAACGAGGCGGCGGCGAGCGCGGCCGGCGGCCGGGTGAGGGTGACGGGCGGGGCTGAGGCGCTCATGTGCTCCTGCATCCGGTTGGGGGGATATTGATCAGTAAAACACCCTCTGACAGGAATGTCGGGCGAGGTCGGTACGCTTCAGGGCGTTGTGTCCGATACGAGGAGTTCCGTGCCCGCCTTCACCCTTGACGACCCGGTCGACCGCGGCCTGCCCCGGCCGGGGAACCTGCTGCGCACCGCCGCCGACTCCATCCCGCCGTCCGGGCTGGTGCTGCTGGCGATCTTCTCGGTGCAGCTCGGGGCCGGGTTCGCCAAGCAGCTGTTCACGGCGCTGCCGCCGAGCGCGGTGGTGTTCCTGCGCATCGCCATGGGCGCGCTGATCATCGGCGCGGTGGCGCGGCCGAGGCTGAAGGGCATGGCGTGGCGCGACTGGGCCGTGGGGATCGGGTTCGGCGTGACGCTCGCGCTGATGAACCTGACCTTCTACGAGGCCCTGGCGCGGCTGCCGATGGGGGTCGCGGTCGCCATCGAGTTCCTCGGCCCGCTGGGTGTGGCGGTGGCCGCCTCCCGGCGGCGGCTGGACCTGGTCTGGGTGGGGCTGGCCGGGACCGGGGTGGTGCTGCTCGCGCCCCGGGGCGAGTCGGCGTCGGCGAGCTGGGTGGGCATCGCGTTCGCGCTGGCGGCGGGCGCCTGCTGGGCGGCCTACATCCTGCTGTCGGCGGCGGCCGGGAGCCGCTTCCCCGGCACGACCGGGCTGGCGTTCGCGATGGTGGTCTCGGCCGTGGTCGTCGCGCCGGTGGGGGTCGTCTCCGGCGGGGCCGACCTGCTCCAGCCCGAGCTGCTGATGATCGGGCTGGGCGTGGGGCTGCTGTCGTCGGTGATCCCGTACTCGCTGGAGCTGAACGCACTGCGCCGGATGCCGAAGCACGTGTTCGGCATCCTGATGAGCCTGGAGCCCGCCGCGGCCGCGCTGATCGGCGTGCTGGTGCTCAGCGAGGTGCTGCACGTCCAGCAGTGGGTGGCCGTGGTGTGCATCGTCGCGGCCAGCCTCGGCACCACCAGGGCGGTGCGGCGGCGCTAGCCCTCGCGGGCCGCCCAGATGCCCCTGACGTGCCGGATGTGCTCGCTCATGATGTGCTCGGCGGCTCGCTCGTCGCCGCCCTTGAGCGCGTCGAGCAGCGCGAGGTGCTCCCTGGCGGAGTCGGCCAGCATGCCGCGCTCCGACAGCTGTGACAGGCCGTAGAGGCGGGCGCGGGTGCGCAGGTCCTTGACCACCTCGACCAGGTGGCCGTTGCCGGACAGGCCGAGCAGCTCCAGGTGGAAGCGCAGGTCGGCGTCGACGTAGGCGAGCAGGTCGCCCCGCTGGGCGGCGGCGAGGATCTCCTCGGCGGCCGGGCGGAGCCGCTCGAAGTCGGCGGCCCGGCCGGCGTCGGCCATCCGGGCGACCGTCGGCACCTCGATGAGCTCGCGGATCTCGGTCAGCTCGTCCAGGTCGCGCTCGGACAGCTCGGTCACCCGGAAGCCCTTGTTGCGCACGGCCTCCACCAGGCCCGCCTTGGCCAGGTCGAGCATGGCCTCGCGGACCGGCGTGGCGGAGACGCCGAACTGGGCCGCCAGCACCGGCGCCGAGTAGACCACCCCCGGCCGCATCTCGCCGGTGATCAGCGCCGCCCTGAGCGCCTGCGCCACCTGCTCGCGCAGGCTCTGCCGCTCGCCCACCATCGGCAGGTCGAGCCGGTCCTCGGCAGCCATCGCCCTTCCCTTCGCTCAGGTCTCACCATGCCAGGCTTCGTACGCGGCGGCCGCGACCACCAGGTCCTCCCATGCCATGCCGGTGCCCTTGAACACGCGCGGCCCGGCCCCGGCGGCCACCCGGCCGGCTACCAGGTCGGCGAGGTCGCCGGCGAGATGGTGGGTGGTGATCGTACCGTGGCTGATCGGGATGACGACATCGCCTGCTTCGGCGAGCGCGGCGGTCCTGGCCTCCACGACCACCGTGGAGCGGGCCATCAGGTCTCCGTCGAGCTCCCGCGCGTCCGGCTCGTGCGAGCCGATGGCGACGACGGTGGCGCCGTCGCGGACCAGCCCGCCGGGGAACAGCGGCTCCCTGGCGGTCGTGCAGCAGGCGATGAGATCGGCGCCCCGGACAGCCTCCGCCACCTCGTCCGTCACCCGTGCCGGGGAGCCCGGCTCCTGCGGGCGGGCGGTGAGTGCGGCCGTTTCCAGGCCGAGGGCCGCGCAGCGGGCCGCGAAGGCCTGCACGCGGGCCGGGTCGCGGCCCACGACGGTGACCCGGCGCAGCGGGCGGACCTCGCCGAACGCCAGGACGTGGCCCCACGCCTGCGGGCCGGTGCCGAACACCACCAGGTCGCCCGCGCCGGGGTCGGCCAGGTGGCGGACCGCCAGCGCGGAGACGGCCGGGGTGCGCAGGGAGGTGAGCGCGATGCCGTCCATGGCGGCCAGCGGCGTCAGAGTCTCGCCGTCGTACAGCAGGTAGGTGCCCTGGATGCGGGGCAGCCCGCGGGCGGCGTTGCCGGGCGCGACGGTGGCCGCCTTCACGCCGGCGTAGCGCCCGAAGGCGGCGGGCATGAGCAGGAGCTGCCCGGCGGGCAGCTCGACGACGGGCCGCCGCGGCGTCTCCTCGGGGTCGAGCCCGGCGCGCAGCGCGTCCTCCAGCAGCTGTACGGCACGCGCGGCGGGCACCAGCCTGGCCACGGCGTCCGCGTCGAGGTAGGGCAGTCCGCTCATCGCAGCGTGAACCCGGTGCCGAGCGGGTCGTCGGGGTCGAGCTCGAAGGAGTGCCGCCCGGTGCGATAGGCCATGCCCTCGATCTCGGGGATCACCCCGGCGCCGGTCACGCCGTTCACCCGTGCCATGAACGTCGTGCCGACGACGCTCTCGTGCACGAGCGGGTCGCGCAGCCCGTCCTCGTGCAGCAGCGCCAGCCGGGCGGCGGTGCCCGACCCGCACGGCGACCGGTCGACCTCCCCGTCGGCGAACACCGTCACGTTGCGCTGGCGCGCGTATCCGGGCTCCCCGTCCAGCTCCTCGTGGAAGATGACCCCGTACACGCCGGACAGCCGGTCGTCGCCCGGGTGGCGGGCCGCCGGGTGCCCGGCCAGGTCCGCCTTGATGCGCCGTCCCCAGGCGATCAGCTCGGTCAGGTGCTCCGGCCCGACCTTCAGCCCCACGGCCGCGGCCGGCACCGAGGCGTAGATCGCTCCCCCGTACGCGACGTCGACCTGCACGCCGGCGGCCTCGACGCCGCGCGCGATCACGTACGAGGGGACGTTGACGAAGGTGACGGCGGTGACGCGGCCGCCGGCGCTGCGCACCCGCGCCGTGACGCGGCCGGAGGGCACGTCGATGACCACGTCCGTCTCGCCGTCGGGGGCGGCCTCGACCAGGCCCTCGCGCACGGCGTGCACGCCGAGCGCGATCGTGCCGTGGCCGCACGCGGTGGAGTAGCCGTCCTTGTGCCAGAACAGCACGCCGAGGTGCGCGCCGGGGTCGTCGGGCGGTACGAGGAAGCAGCCGTACATGTCGGCGTGGCCGCGCGGCTCGTGGCAGAGCAGCCTGCGGACGTGGTCGGCGGACGCGGCGTTGGCGCGGCGTTCCAGGACGGTGGCGCCCGGGATGTCGGGGACGCCGCCGGTGACGATCCGGAACGGCTCGCCGGCCGTGTGGTAGTCGACCGTCGTGACGGTTGTCGGGATGGTCGTGGGGATGGTCACAGCTCGAAGCCCTCCGGGAAGGGGTCACGCGGGTCCAGGAAGTACTGGGCGGTGCCGGTGATCCAGGCGCGGCCGGTGATGGACGGCACCACGGCGGTCCTGCCGCCGACGCTGGTCTCCTCCAGCAGCCTGCCCACGAACCGGGTGCCGATGAACGACTCGTTGACGAAGTCGCGGCCGATCGGCAGCTCGCCGCGGGCGTGCAGCTGGGCCATCCGGGCGCTGGTGCCGGTGCCGCACGGCGAGCGGTCGAACCAGCCGGGGTGGATGGCCATGGCGTGCCGCGAGTGGCGGGCGTCGGAGCCGGGGGCGGCGAAGTAGACGTGGTGGCAGCCGCGGATGCGGTCGTCCTCCGGGTGCACCGGCTCGGCGGCGGCGTTGATCGCCTCCATGGTGGCCAGCCCGGCGGCGAGGATCTCGCCGCCGGCCTTGCGGTCGAACGGCAGCCCGTACGCGTCGAGGTCGGCGATGGCGTAGAAGTTGCCGCCGTACGCCAGGTCGTAGCGGATCTCCCCGTACCCGGGGACCTCCACGACGGCGTCGAGCCGGTCGGCGTAGGACGGGACGTTGCGCAGCGTCACGGACATCGCCATGCCGTCCTGGACCGCCACGTCCACCTCCACCAGCCCGGCCGGGACCTCCAGCCGGACGGTGGTGACGGGCTCGGTGACCTCGACCATGCCGGTCTCGACGAGCACGGTGGCCACGCCGATGGTGCCGTGGCCGCACATCGGCAGCAGCCCGGACACCTCGATGAACAGCACGCCCCAGTCGGCGTCGGGCCGGGTGGGCGGCTGCAGGATGGCGCCGCTCATGGCGGCGTGGCCGCGCGGCTCGTTCATCAGCAGCTTGCGCACGTGGTCGAGGTGGTCTCGGAAGTGGACCCGCCGCTCGGCCATGGTGGCGCCGGGGACGACCTCGACGCCGCCGGTGATGACCCGGGTCGGCATGCCCTCGGTGTGCGAGTCGACGGCGTGGAAGACCCGCCTGGTCCTCATCGCAGGCCCTCCGCGAGCGCCTTCTCGGTGACGGCGCGGACGGCCGCCTCCTGCTCGGCGGTGAGCGGCTGCCGGGGCTGGCGGCACGGGCCGCCGCGGCGGCCGGCGAGGTCCATGGAGAGCTTGATGGCCTGGACGAACTCGGTCTTGGAGTCCCAGCGCAGCAGCGCGTGCAGCTGCTTGTAGAGCGGCAGCGCCGTCGCCAGGTCGTGCGCCGTGGCGGCCTGGTAGAGGGCGACGTTGGAGACGGGCAGCGCGTTCGGGTAGCCCGCGATCCAGCCCTTGGCCCCGGCCAGCGCCAGCTCCAGCAGCACGTCGTCGGAGCCGATGAGCAGGTCGAGCCCGGGGGCCAGCTCGGCCAGCTCGTAGGCGCGCCGAGGGTCGCCGGTGAACTCCTTGACCGCCACGATCAGCCCCTCCTCGTGCAGCCTGGCCAGCAGCGCCGGGGTCAGGTCGACCTTGGTGTCGTAGGGGTTGTTGTACGCGACGACGGGCACCCCGGCTCCGGCCACTTCACGATAGTGCGCGAAGACGGCCCGCTCCTCGGCCCGGTAGGCGTTCGGCGGCAGCAGCAGCACCGACCCGCAGCCCAGCTCGGCGGCCTTCTCGGCCCACCGCCGCGACTCGGCCGCGCCGTACGCGCCGACGCCGGCCATCACGCGGTCGCCGCCGACCGCCTCGACGGCGGTCTCCAGGACCCTGGCGCGCTCCTCGGGGGTGAGGGTCTGGTACTCGCCGAGCGAGCCGTTGGGGACGACGCCGTCGCAGCCGCTCTCCACCAGCCAGCGGCAGTGCGCGGCGTAGCCGTCGTAGTCGACGGACAGGTCGTCGTGCAGCGGGAGCGTGGTGGCGACCATGATGCCGTGCCAGGGGCGGGTGCGTTCAGTCATGGGGTTCCTCCAGGGTGAGTTCGGCGAGGGCGGCCAGGGTGACGGGCTGGGCGATGGGGCGGCGGGGCGCGGCCTGGCCGCCGCCGACGAGGCAGGCGACGGGGTAGGCGCAGACGCGTCCCTGGCACCAGCCCATGCCGGCCCGGGACAGCAGCTTGGCGGAGCGCGCGTCGGTGGCCCCCAGCTCGCGCGCCTCGCGGATCCCGGCCAGCGGCACCTCCTCGCACCGGCACACGACCGTGTCGTCCCGCAGCCAGCCGCGCCATCCGTCCTTGACGGGGTAGGCGGCCAGCAGCGCGGCGGCGAACGCGCGCATCCGCGTCCGCCTCCTCAGCAGGACCTCCGGCACGCCGGCGGCGCGTGTCGCCGGGGCGGTCTCGTGGGCTGTCACGATGGACAGGCCCGCGACGCGGCCTTCGAGCTCGGCCAGGTGGCGGCCGCCGACGCCGGTGGGCTCGCCCGCGGCCCAGACGCCGGGGACGGTGGTGCGCTGGGCGGCGTCGACGGAGAGCACCGGGGTGCCGTCGGCGTCCGGGCGGGTGGCGCAGCCGAGCTGGATCCCGAGGTCGAGCTGGGGGACGAACCCGTAGCCGGTGGCGAGCGTGTCGCAGGGGACGCGGCGGGCCGACAGCACGTTCCAGTCGCGGTCCAGGCGGGCGACGGTGACGGCCTCCAGCTCCCGGTCACCGTGGGCGGCCACCACCGCGTGGCGGGTCCGGTACGGGACGCGGCGACGGGCCAGCGCCGCCAGGTATCCGGCGGCCTCGCCGGCCTTGTCCAGGGCGAGCAGGGGGTGCCGGGCCAGGCCGAGCCCGCCGTTGGCCTCGTACACGCCGGGAACCTCGGCCCCCGCCGCGGCCAGGCCCGCCGCGACGGGCAGCAGGAACGGCCCGGTCCCCGCCACCACGACCCGCCTGCCCGCCACCACTCCGTGCCCTTTGAGCAGCGCCTGCGCCCCGCCCGCCGTGAGCACCCCGGGCAGGTCCCACCCGGGGAACGGCAGCGGCCGGTCGTGCGCCCCGGTGGCGATCAGCAGCCGACGGCTCCGGACAGCGGCCCCGCCCAGACAGTGGACGGTGAACCCGTCGTCCTCCCGGGTGACGGCCCACACCTGCCGTCGCGTCATGACGTCGGCGCGGTCCTCCAGGGCCCGCACCTGGCGGGCGAACCGCTCGAAGCCCTTGGTCGCGGGCTCGTCCGGTACGTCCCGGTGCCGGAAATACTGGCCCCCGGGCCGTACCCCGGAGTCGACGAGCGCCACCCGCAGCCCCCGCTGCGCCGCCGTCAGCGCCCCCGCCACCCCGGCGGGCCCGCCGCCGACGACGGCGAGATCGTAGACGGTCATGAGGTGGTCACCTCGTCCCCCGGACGGGCCTCGGCCAGGCAGGCGCGCTCCACGGGCCCGCCGTTGACGCTGATCAGGCAGTCGAAGCAGATCCCGATCCCGCAGAAGAGACCCCGCGGCCGGCCGCCCACGCGGGTGGTGCGCCAGGCGCGGATGCCCGCCGCGTGCAGGGCCGCGCCGATCGTCTGGCCGGGCCGCGCCGGCACGGGCCGCCCGTCGACGGTGATCTCGAAGGTCAACGGTCCTCCCCGGAGCGGAAGCGGTCAGGACGGAACGGCCACAGGTCCAGGTCGGGCCGTCGGCCGGTGAGCACCTGGGCGAGCAGGTGGCCGGTGGCGGGCGCCAGGCCGATGCCGGCGCCCTCGTGGCCGCAGGCGTGGTGCAGCCCGGGCGCGCGCGGGTCGGCGCCGATCACGGGCAGGTGGTCGGGGCAGTACGGGCGGAACCCGCAGTAGGACCGGATGGCGCGCACCTCACGCAGCGCCGGGAACAGGGCGACGGCCTGGGCCGCCAGCCGCGACAGCACCGGCAGCGAGGTGGTCCGGTCGAACCCGACCCGCTCCCTGCTGGCCCCGATGAGCACGGTGCCCGCCGGGGTGCCCTCGACGACGGCCGAGGTCTCCAGCCCGGCGGAGTCGCTGGCGACGTTGGTGACGTACGCGGCGGTGTAGACCTTGTGCCGGATGAGCGGCCGGGGCAGCGGTTCGGTGACGAGGATGAATCCGCGCCTGGGCAGAATGGGCAGCGTCACCCCGGCGCGGGCGGCCAGCTCGCCGCCCCAGGTGCCGGCGGCGTTGACCACGGCCCCGGCCAGCATGTCGCCCTCGCTGGTGCGCACGCCGGTGACGCGGTCGCCGGAGCGGGTGAAGCCGGTGACGGTGACGCCGAGCCGCACCTTCAGCGCGCCGCGGCCGAAGCTGTCGGCGCCGTGCCGGAGCAGCTGGGCGGCGGCCAGCATGGGCTGGACCTGCGCGTCCTGCGGGTAGTGGACGCCGCCGGCCAGCCCGCCGGCCAGCTCGGGCTCCAGCGTGCGCAGCCTGTCCGCGGGCACGACCTCGTGCGGCACGTCCTGCTCGGCGGCCAGTTCCACCAGCCGTTCCTGGACCTCGGGCGTCTCGGCGACGACCAGGCCGCCCTTGGGCTCGTACTCGAAGCCGCCACCCGTCGCGGCCAGCTCCCGCCACAGGCGGCTGGACAGCAGGGCGAGCTCCAGCTCGGGGCCTGGCTCCTTGTCGGAGACGAGCACGTTGCCCTCGCCCGCCCCGGTGGTGCCGCCGGCCACGGGGCCGCGGTCGAGGACGGTCACGTCGAGCCCGGCGCGGGCGGCGTAGTAGGCGCACGCGGCTCCGACGACCCCCGCGCCGACCACGATGACGTCGGACATCGCCCACCTCCCTTCAGTAATATGTCACATACGCCGGAGGTTGAAAAGGCGGTGAAAGGACCGGCCCATGGGGCCCGTACCATCGATGACGTGAAGCTACCCACGGACCATCACTCCCCCCTCGTACGGCGCCTGTTCTCCTTCTGGGCGCCGACACCCGCGACCATGCGGGGCTGGGCGCTGGCTTCCGTGGTGGTCAACGCCGGCATCACCGTGAGCGGCGCGGTGGTGCGCGTCACCGGCTCGGGCCTGGGCTGCCCGACCTGGCCGCGCTGCACCCCCGACAGCTTCGTCCCGGTCGCGCACCCCGAGGTCGACCCCCTCAACATGGCCATCGAGTTCGGCAACCGGCTGGTGACGTTCCTGGTGCTGGTGGTGGGCCTGGCCTGCGTCGTCGCGGCGATGCGGCTGTCGCCGCGGCGCGAGTCGCTGGTTCGGCTGGCCTGGCTGCAGCCGGTGGGCATCGCCGCGCAGGCGCTGTGGGGCGGCGTGGTGGTCGGCACCATGCTCAACCCGATCACGGTGAGCATGCACTTCCTGCTGTCGATCGGCCTGACCGCCGCCTGCTGGGCGCTCTACGCGCGCGCCGGCGAGGGTGACGCGCCGGCCCGCCCGGTGGTCCACCGCGACCTCCGGCGGCTCGGGCAGGTCCTGGTGGCGGCGGTGTTCGTGCTGGTGGTCGCGGGCGTGGTGGTGACGGGTACGGGGCCGCACTCGGGTGACGTGGTGGCCTCGCGGTTCGGCTTCGACATCGAGACCGTGGCGCGGCTGCACGCCGACGTCGCCTACCTGGTGGTCGGGCTCACGTTCGCGCTGGCGTTCGCGCTGCGCGTGACCGGCGCGCCCCTGCGGGCCCGCCGGGCGGCGTGGACGCTCCTGGCGGTGGAACTGCTGCAGGGCGTGATCGGCTACGTCCAGTACTTCCTGGGCGTGCCCGCCGCCCTGGTGACGCTGCACGTGCTCGGCTCGACCCTGGTGTGGATCTGCGCGCTCCGGGTGGTCACCGCGCTGCGCACGCACGACCCGCTGGACGAGCCCGCCGCCCGGCCCGTCGCCGAGGCCGCCGCCCCCGCCTGATCGGGCCCCGGCCACTCCCCCACCCGGTCGTCCTCCGCGACCCGTGCCTGTCTGTCAGGCTTTGGGGTGAGAAGTCCGCCACTCCCCCACCGCCGTGAGGCGCCTTTCGCGGCATTCGTCCGCCCCTCTCGGAACTCAGCCGGGCGCGTAACCGGCCGTGCCGGCGGGCGCGGGCGGCACCGGGAACTCGGCGCGGGCGGTGCTCATGCACTCCAGCAGGGCCCGCTGCTCCTCGTGGAAGGTCTGCTCGTCCACCATGCGCCGGGCGGCGCGCTCGTGCAGCAGCCCCAGCTCGGTCGCGGCGAGCTGGTAGTCGCTCATCGCGCGCAGCCCTTTCCTGCCGCCGTACATGCGGGCCCACTGGCGGGCGTGCCTGCGCCGGGGCAGCGCCGACAGCATGTGGATGTCGTCCCTGGTCACCAGCTTGGTCGGCTCGTACGGGGGCAGGTAGAGCTGGATGAGCGCGACGATGCGGCGCCGGTCGCGGACCACGACGCCGATCAGCACCACGAGCACCACCATCAGCACCAGGTAGGCGACGACCAGCCCGGGGAAGCCGCCGTACGAGACGAGCCCGTTCCAGAGGCCGTGCAGGATCATCGCGCCCGACCAGCCGGCCATGATGGAGAAGGTCCGCTCCGGCCCGTGCCGCTGCGCCGCGAAGGCGACCGCCACCCCGATCATCGAGGTGAACAGCGGATGCGCGAACGGCGACAGGATGCCGCGCAGCACCACGGTGACGGCCAGCCCCACCCCGCCGGCCTCGGAGTTGAGCGCGGCCAGGTAGTAGCTGACGTTCTCGCTCATGGCGAAGCCGAGCCCGACCATGCTGGCGTAGATGATGCCGTCGGTGAGCCCGTCGAGCTCGAACCTGCGGAAGCGCAGCATCCCGAGCAGGACGAGCCCTTTCATCGTCTCCTCGACGACGGGGGCGCCGAAGGTGGCCGCGATGTTGCGGGCGCTGGCCTCCGACAGGTTGACGGTGTCCATGATGTAGTGCAGGTTGAGCGAGTTGACCACGCCCGCGACCAGCACGGCCACGCCCGCCCCCCAGGCGAAGGCGAAGATCAGGTTGCTGCGCGGCTCCGGCTCCATCCGGTCGAGCGCGAGCACGGCGGCCAGCAGCAGCGGCACCGGCGCCAGAGCCAGGGCCAGCGCGATGAAGAACTGCACCGGCTCGCCGTTGAGCACGTCGAAGGAGAACGACACGAGCGTGCAGATGCCGGTGAGGACCAGCCCGATGATCAACGCTGACGACGGGCGGTCCTTGAACACCCAGCGTGGATCATGGGACGGCATACGGTGACTGTAACCGATCAGGAATGTGATGTCCTACCTGCGATTCGGTTACAGGCGGCAAGGGATCAGGACAGCAGCGGGTCGATGGCGACGGCCAGGAACAGCAGCGCCAGGTAGGCGTTCGACCAGTGGAAGAACCGCATCGGCCGCAGGTCCACCCCGGTCTTGCCGGCGTTGAGCCGGGTCAGCAGGGCGTGCACCTCCCACAGGCACAGCGCGCCCAGCACGGCGGCCACCGCCGGGTAGAACAGCGTGGTGCCGGCGACCGGCCACAGGGCCAGCGAGCACAGCACGGTCGCCCAGGTGTAGGCGATCGACTCCAGGATCACCCGGCGCTCGGTGGCGACCACGGGCAGCATCGGGACCTTGGCCGCCGCGTAGTCCTCCTTGTAGCGCATGGCCAGGGTCCAGGTGTGCGGCGGCGTCCAGAAGAACACCACGCCGAAGAGCACCAGCGGCGCCCAGTCGAGCCGCTCGGTGATGCCCGCCCAGCCGATCAGCACCGGCATGCAGCCCGCGATGCCGCCCCACACGATGTTCTGCGCGGTGCGCCGCTTGAGGATCAGCGAGTAGACCAGCACGTAGTAGAGGATCGCGGCGGTCGACAGCGCGGCCGCGAGCCAGTTGGTCGTCAGCCACAGCCCCGCGGTGGACAGCACGCCCAGCACGATGCCGAAGACCAGCGCGGCCCGCGGCGACACCTGGTGCCTGGCCAGCGGCCGGCGCCGGGTGCGGCGCATCTTCTGGTCGATGTCGCGGTCGATGTAGCAGTTGAGCGCGTTGGCGCTGCCCGCCGAGAGCGTGCCGAACACCATGACCGACACCGCCGTCCACAGCGGCGGCAGGCCGCCGGCCGCCAGGAACATCACGGGCAGCGTCGAGATCAGCAGCAGCTCGATGACGCGCGGCTTGGTGAGGGCTACGTAGGCCATGACGACCTCACCGATCGACCGCGGCGCGGGATGCGCCGGGGTGGTCTCCCGGTGGCCGGGGGCGTCGTGCGGCCTGCTCGCCTGCCTGTTCGTCAGCACCGTCAAGGCGCTTCCAGCACGTGCGGAGTCAACGCGTAACCTCGGATTGAAGCGGATTCGTGAGGGCAGCCGGGGCGTCCCTGGGAACAAGCAAACTGTAGTCGCAGGGATGGGCGGTCCGGCCAAGGGGGTGCGTGGGCCTGTTCACGGACACGCTCGGGTGGATAGGGAATCGATGGCCGTCTCCACTCGGTTAGGGTCCCGTGTGGGCGGGATTTTGCCAACAGGCACCATCAGCAGACGAATAGATTCCGGAGATCGAGCTTGAGCACCGAACTCGTGCCAGCCCTTGAGTGGACCGACCTCGACAAGCAGGCCGTCGACGTGGTCCGAGCGCTGGCGATGGACGCAGTGGAGAAGGCGGGCTCGGGACACCCAGGCACCGCGATGAGTCTGGCTCCCGCCGCATACCTGCTCTTCCAGCGTGCGATGCGGCACGACCCGACCGACCCCAACTGGATCGGCCGCGACCGCTTCGTGCTCTCCGCCGGGCACACCAGCCTGACGCTGTACATCCAGCTCTACCTGTCGGGCTACGGGCTCACGCTGGACGACCTGCGGCGGCTGCGCCAGTGGGACAGCCTCACGCCCGGTCACCCGGAGCACGGCCACACCGCCGGCGTGGAGACCACGACGGGCCCGCTGGGCCAGGGCCTGGGCAACGCCGTGGGCATGGCGATGGCGGCCCGCCGCGAGCGCGGCCTGTTCGACCCGGACGCCGAGCCGGGCCGGTCGCCGTTCGACCACCACATCTGGTGCGTCGTCAGCGACGGCGACATCGAGGAGGGCATCAGCCACGAGGCCAGCTCGCTCGCCGGCCACCAGAAGCTGGGCAACCTCATCGTCATCTGGGACGACAACCGCATCTCCATCGAGGACGACACCCTCATCGCCAAGTCCGAGGACGTGGTCAAGCGCTACGAGGCCTACGGCTGGCACACCCTGAGCGTCGACTGGACCCAGTCCGGCGACTACGCCGAGGACGTGCAGGCGCTGCACGAGGCGCTGGAGGCGGCCAAGGCCGAGACCGACCGTCCCTCGTTCGTCCGGCTGCGCACGATCATCGGCTGGCCCTCACCCAACAAGCAGAACACCGGCAAGATCCACGGCTCGGCGCTCGGCGCCGAGGAGGTCGCCGCCACCAAGCAGGTGCTCGGCATGGACCCCGCCAAGACCTTCGACGTGCCCGCCGAGGTGCTCCAGCACGCCCGCGAGGTGGCCGCCCGCGGCCGTCACGAGCACGCCGAGTGGGAGCACGGCTACCGGCGCTGGCGCTCGGCCCACCCGGAGCGGGCCGCGGAGCTCGACCGCATCTCCCACCGTGAGCTGCCCGCCGGCTGGGCGGGCGCGCTGCCGTCGTTCGACGTGGGCGGCTCGATCTCCACCCGCAAGGCCTCCGGCGAGGTGCTGAGCGCGCTCGCGCCGGTGCTGCCCGAGCTGTGGGGCGGCTCGGCCGACCTGGCCGAGTCCAACAACACCACGATGAAGGGCGAGCCGTCCTTCATCCCCGAGGAGTTCCAGACCAAGGAGTTCCCCGGCAACCGCTACGGCCGCACGCTCCACTTCGGCATCCGCGAGCACGCCATGGGCGCCATTCTCAACGGCATCGCGTTGCACGGCGGCACCCGCCCCTACGGCGGCACGTTCCTGGTGTTCTCCGACTACATGCGCCCGTCGGTGCGGCTGGCCGCGCTGATGAAGCTGCCGGTCGTGTACGTGTGGACGCACGACTCCATCGGCCTGGGCGAGGACGGCCCGACCCACCAGCCGATCGAGCACCTGTGGTCGCTGCGCGCCATCCCCGGCCTGGACGTGGTGCGCCCGGCCGACGCCAACGAGACGGCCGCGGCCTGGAAGGCGGTGCTGGAACACACCGACCGGCCCGCGGCGCTCGCACTGACCCGGCAGAACCTGCCGGTCCTGGAGGGCACCAGCGCCGACGGCGTGGCCCACGGCGGCTACGTCCTGCGCGAGGCCTCCGACGGCCAGCCCAAGGTCATCCTCATCGCGACCGGCAGCGAGGTGGAGATCGCGATCCACGGCCGCGAGCTGCTGGAGTCGCAGGGCATTCCGGCACGGGTCGTGTCGATGCCGTGTGTCGAGTGGTTCAAGGGGCAGGACTCCGCATACAGGCAGACCGTCCTGCCGTCGTCGATCCGGGCTCGGGTCGCGGTCGAGGCGGGCATCGCCCTCGGCTGGCACGAGTTCGTCGGAGAGTGCGGCGAGGTCGTGAGCCTCGAACACTTCGGCGCCTCCGCGCCGTACAGGACGTTGTACGAGCAGTTCGGGCTGACGGCGGAGCGTGTGGCCGCGGCGGCCAGGGCGTCCCTGGCCAAGCTGGGCCAGGACAAGGGCGAGACGACGGGAAACTGAGTGACATGAGCGAGATCCTGAAGAAGCTGTCGGGCCAGGGCGTGGCCATCTGGCTCGACGACATCAGCCGCGAGCGCCTGCGCACGGGCAACCTGGAGCAGCTGATCCGCGAGAAGAACGTCGTCGGGGTGACGTCCAACCCGACGATCTTCGCCAGCGCGCTGAGCAAGGGCGACGCGTACGACACGCAGATGCACGACCTGGCGGTGCGCGGCGTCGACATCGGCGAGGCGGTGCGCGCCATCACCACCTACGACATCCGGTGGGCCGCCGACGTGCTGCGCCCGGTCTACGACTCCACGTCGGGCGTCGACGGCCGGGTGTCGCTGGAGGTCGACCCGCGTCTGGCGCGCGACACCGAGAAGACGGTCGCCGAGGCGAGGGCGCTGTGGTGGCTGGTCGACCGGCCCAACCTGTTCATCAAGATCCCGGCGACCCTCGAAGGCCTGCCGGCGATCACGCAGGCGATCGGCGAGGGCATCAGCGTCAACGTCACGCTGATCTTCTCCCTGGAACGCTACCGCGCCGTGATGGACGCCTGGCTGGCCGGTCTGGAGGCCGCCCAGGCCAAGGGGCTCAACCTAGCGACGATCGAGTCGGTGGCGTCGTTCTTCGTCAGCCGCGTCGACACCGAGATCGACGGCCGGCTCGACAAGCTCGGCAGGCCCGAGCTGAAGGGCAAGGCCGCCGTCGCCAACGCGCGCCTGGCCTACGCCGCGTTCGAGGAGATCATGAACACCGACCGCTGGCAGCGCCTGCGCGCCGCCGGCGCCCGGCCGCAGCGCCCGCTGTGGGCCTCGACCGGCGTCAAGAACCCCGACTACGCCGACACCATGTACGTCGACCAGCTGGTGGCGCCCGGCACGGTCAACACCATGCCGGAGAAGACGCTCGACGCGACCGCCGACCACGGCGACGTCGGCGGTGACAGTGTGCGTCCCTTCTACGAGCAGGCCTGGAACACCATGGCCGAGCTCAAGGACGCCGGCATCGACTACGACGACGTGGTGCGGGTGCTGGAGGATGAGGGTGTGCAGAAGTTCGAGGCGTCCTGGAACGAACTGCTCGACAGCGTACGCAAGAACCTGGTCCCCTAGACCGCCGGCGCCGCGGCGAGGAGCCCGGCTCCTCCGCCGCGGCGCACCCGCACAGGAGGTTTGAGATGAGTGACCCGGCAGGGCCCCCGGAGGAGGCGCTCGCGGTCGCGGCCGCCGTCGCCGGCACCTCGACGACGATCGAGGTGGCGGCCGCCAACCCGCTGCGCGACCCGCGTGACAAGCGGCTGCCGCGGGTGGCGGGCCCGTGTGTGATGGTGCTGTTCGGCGTGACGGGTGACCTGGCCAAACGCAAGCTGCTGCCGGCCATCTACGACCTGGGCAACCGGGGGCTGCTGCCGCCCGGTTTCTCGCTGGTCGGGTTCGCCCGGCGTGATTGGCAGGACCAGGATTTCGCCCAGCTGACGCATGACGCGGTCAAGACGCACGCCCGGACCCCGTTCCGTGAGGAGGTCTGGCGGCAGCTGCGCGAGGGCATCCATTTCGTGCCGGGCGAGTTCTCCGACGACGGCGCGTTCGACGCGCTGGCGATGGCGCTGCGGGAGATCGACGAGCTGCGCGGCACGGGCGGCAACTACGCGTTCTACCTCTCGGTGCCGCCGAAGTTCTTCCCCGTGGTGGTGGAGCAGCTCAAGCGGACGGGGCTGGCGCAGGCGCCCGACGGCTCGTGGCGGCGGGTGGTGATCGAGAAGCCGTTCGGCCACGACCTGAAGTCGGCGCACGAGCTGAACGAGATCACCACGTCGGCCTTCCCGGAGAGCTCGATCTTCCGGATCGACCACTACCTGGGCAAGGAGACCGTCCAGAACATCATGGCGCTGCGGTTCGCCAACAACCTGTACGAACCGATCTGGAACCGCAGCTTCGTCGACCACGTGCAGATCACGATGGCCGAGGACATCGGCATCGGCGGCCGGGCCGGCTACTACGACGGCATCGGCGCGGCCCGCGACGTGATCCAGAACCACCTGCTGCAGCTGCTGGCGCTGGTGGCGATGGAGGATCCGACCTCCTTCGACGCCAAGGCGCTGCGCCGCGAGAAGGAGAAGGTGCTCAGGGCCGTGCGGCTGCCGTCCGACCTGGCGCTCAACACGGCGCGCGGCCAGTACGCCGCGGGCTGGCAGGGCGGCCAGAAGGTGGCCGGCTACCTCCAGGAGGACGGCATCTCGTCCGACTCGATGACCGAGACGTACGCCGCGGTCAAGCTGGAGATCGCCAACCGGCGCTGGGCCGGCGTGCCGTTCTACCTGCGCACCGGCAAGCGGCTGGGCCGCCGGGTGACCGAGGTGGCGGTGGTGTTCCAGCGGGCTCCGCACCTGCCGTTCAGCAAGGACGACACCGAGATATTGGGGCAGAACGCGCTGGTGGTGCGGGTGCAGCCGGACGAGGGCATCACGGTGCGGTTCGGCTCGAAGGTGCCGGGCACCGCGATGGAGGTGCGCGACGTGTCCATGGACTTCGCCTACGGCGAGTCGTTCCTGGAGACGTCGCCCGAGGCGTACGAGCGGCTGCTGCTCGACGTGATGATCGGCGACCCGCCGCTCTTCCCGCACCAGCGCGAGGTGGAGCTGTCGTGGACGATCCTCGACCCGATCGAGGAGTTCTGGGCCACCCAGGGGCAGCCGGAGCCCTACCCCTCCGGGTCGTGGGGGCCGCCGTCGGCCGACGAGATGATGGCCCGCGACGGGCGCGTGTGGAGGAGGCTCTAGTGACAGGCGTTGGACGCGGCACGAGACCGGCGCGGGAGGCGTCGTGACTACCTTCATGCTGGCCGACACGACGGCGGGGAAGATCTCCAGCCAGCTCACGCAGTTGCGCCACCAGATGGGCGCGCCCGCGGTCGGCATGGTGCTGACGCTGGTGGTGGTGTGCGAGGAGCGCGACCAGTACGACTCGGTGCGCGCGGCCACGGAGGCGGCGCGCGAGCACCCGTCCCGCATCATCGTGGTGATCAACAGGGAGACCGAGGAGGCCAACCGGCTCGACGCCGAGCTGCGCATCGGCGAGTCCGCGCCGGGCGAGACGGTGGTGCTGCGGCTGTACGGGGAGCTGACCGACCACGCCGACTCGGTGGTGAGCCCGCTGCTGCTGCCCGACACGCCGGTGGTCGCCTGGTGGCCCGGCCGGGCGCCCGACGTGCCGTCGGAGGACTCGATCGGGACGCTCGCCCAGCGGCGGCTCACCGACGCCAGGTCCGCCCCCGACGGGGTCGCCGCCCTGGTGGCCAGGGCCAAGGGCTACTCGGCCGGCGACACCGACCTGGCGTGGGCGCGGCTGACGCCGTGGCGCAGCCTGCTGGCGGCCGCGTTCGACCAGCCGGTGGGCAAGGTGTACGGCGGGCAGGTGGCGGCCTCCGCCGACAACCCGAGCGCGCCGCTGCTGGCCGCCTGGCTGGGGGAGCGGCTCGACGTGCCGGTCGGCACCGCCGAGTCCGACGGGCCCGGGCTCACCGAGGTGCGGCTCACGCTCGACGACGGCGAGCTGTCGGTGACGCGCGACGACGCCCGGGTGGCCACCCTGTCGCGTCCCGGCCAGCCCGACCGGAACGTCGCCCTGACCCGGCGCCACCTGTCCGAACTCCTCGCCGAGGAGCTGCGCCGGCTCGACTCCGACGAGACGTACGAGCTGGCCGTCAAGCGCCTGGCCCGGACGTACGCACACTAAGGTGATACGGGTGAGCGTTCCCACTGTTGTCGTGCACCGCGACGCCGACGTGCTGGCCAAGGCCGTGGCCGCGCGGATCATCACCCGGCTGGTCGACGCGCAGTCCGCGAAGGGCTCCGCGTCCTTGGTGCTGACCGGCGGCACCGTCGGCATCGCCACGCTGGCCGCCATCCGCGACACCCCCGCCAGAGACGCCGTCGACTGGCGGCGTCTCGACATCTGGTGGGGCGACGAGCGGTTCCTGCCCTCGGGCGACCCCGAGCGCAACGAGACGGGCGCCCGGCAGGCGCTGCTCGACCACGTCGACGTCGACCCGTCGCGGGTCCGTGTGATGGCCGGGCCCGACTCGGGCCTGTCGGCGGAGGAGTCGGCCGACGCCTACGCCACCGAGCTGGCCAAGGCCGCCCGGCCCGAGGACCACGGGCCGGCGCCCAGCTTCGACGTGATGCTGCTGGGCATGGGCCCCGACGCGCACGTAGCGTCGCTGTTCCCCGGGATGCCGGCGCTCTACGACACCCGCCCCGCGGTGGCGGTGCACGGCGCCCCGAAGCCGCCGCCGACCCGGATCACGCTGACGCTGCCGGTGATCCAGGGCTCGCGCGAGGTGTGGGTGGTGGCGGCCGGCGAGGAGAAGTCCGGCGCCGTCCGCCTGGCCCTGGAGGAGTCCGGCCCGGTGCAGGTCCCGGCGGCGGGCGCGCGCGCCCGCGGCCGCACCCTGTTCCTGCTGGACCGCGCGGCGGCCAGCAAGATCCCGCCCGGCCTGGGCCGCATCGCCTCTCCCTGACCCTCCGTCCTCCGGGCCGCCGCCGGCGTTCGCCGAGGGCGGCCCTCGTCATGTCCGCGCCGTCATCGAGATCGCCAGCGGCACGACCGCCCACGCGGCGAGCGCCGCGACGGGTTTCCTGCTCAAGGACACCCCGCCCGCCGACCTGCTCCGGGGCATCGGGGTGGTCGCGGCGGGCGAGTCCCTCCTGGCTCCGACCGTCCCCCGGCGCACACCCCGCCCGGCGCCGGCGATGAAAGTTTCATCCCTCCGGCCCGGCCGGGCACGCCCCTCCCGTCTCCCCCCGGCACCGCTGCCGACCTGCGCCGACCCGTGGTTCATGACGGCCGGCGAGGCGTGGCGCGACCGGCTGTGAGCGGCGCCGGAGCCGGGGGTTCTTTCCGTGATCCCGGTGCTGTGCTTGAGTCGGCAGCATTCGGAAAGCGCTTACCGGGAGTTGGACGATGCGCCTCAGAACGCTCCTCGCTTGCGCCGGCCTCGTGGCCGGCACCCTCGCGGCGGTGTCGCCCGCGCACGCCGCCTCCACCCGGTACGAGGCCGAATCCGCACCGGCGGTCTGCACCGGCGCCATCGAGTCCAACTGGGCCGGCTACTCCGGCAGCGGCTTCTGCAACGGCGCCAACGCCGCCGGCGCCCACGCCCAGTTCACCGTGACCGCCGGGGCCGGCGGCACCGCCACGCTCCGGATCCGCTTCGCCAACGGGACCACGAGCTCCCGGCCGGCCGGGCTGACCGTGAACGGCGCCGCGGCGGGGACCCTGTCCTTCGAGGGCACCGGCGCCTGGTCCACGTGGCAGACCGCGACCGTGACCGTCCCCGTGAACTCCGGCGCCAACACCGTCCGGCTGAGCCCGACGACCTCCGCGGGCCTGCCCAACCTGGACTACCTGGACTCCGAGACCGGCGGCGAGCAGCCGGCGACCACCCTCTACGTGGCGACGAACGGCGACGACACCGGCCCCGGGACCCTGGCCTCGCCGCTGCGCACGATCCAGCGGGCGGTGGACCTGGCGCAGCCCGGTCACACGATCCTCATCCGGGGTGGCACGTACGCGCCGGGCACGAACATCCGGATCCTCAAGGACGGCACTCCCGCGCAGCCGATCACCATGACCGCCCACGACGGCGAGCGGGTGATCATCGACGGCGAGAACATGCCCCACACGCCGGGCGCGGTCGGCTCCAGCATCCCGCGCGCCGAGCGCGGCGCCGTCCACATCGAGGGCGACCACTGGCGGCTGGCCGGGCTGGAGATCGTCAACGGCCCGTACGGGATCTTCGGCCTGGACGCCAGCGGCAACGTCTTCGACCGCCTGGTCACCAGGGACAACTACGAGTCGGGCCTGCACCTGCAGGGCGCGTCGAGCGGCAACCTGATCGTCGACCTCGACAGCCACGGCAACCGCGACCCGCGCAAGAACGGCGAGAGCGCCGACGGGGTCGCGATCAAGGAAGGGTCCGGCAGCGGCAACGTGATCCGCGGCGCCCGGCTGTGGAACAACTCCGACGACGGCCTGGACTTCTGGATGTTCCTCGGGCAGGTCACCGTGGAGTCGTCCGTGGCCTGGGGCAACGGGTTCAACCGGTGGAACCTGCCTGACTACACCGGCGACGGCAACGGCTTCAAGCTCGGCGGCGGCGACCCGGACCCGGCGGTCGGCCATGCCGTGCGCAACTCCATGGCCTTCGACAACGCGGTGCACGGCTTCACCGACAACGGCAATCCCGGCCGGTTGGTGACCGACCGCAGCACCGCCTGGCGCAACGGCGGCACCGGCTTCGACTACGCCGACTCCGTCTCCGTCCTGACCAGGAACCTGTCGGTGGCGAACCGGACGCAGGCCGCGCCGGGCTCGTCGTCGAGCTCCGGCAACTCCTGGGACCTCGGCGGCACGTGGACGCTCGCGAGCACCGACAGCGGCACGATCACCGGCCCGCGCGCCGCGGACGGCTCGATCCGCTCCTCGTCCTTCCTGCGGCCCGCCAACGGCGCGGACGTCGGCGCCCGCCTCTGACCGAAACAGCGAGACCAGCCTGAGAAGAGAGGTAGGACAAGGATGAGACGAGCAGGCGCATGGCGGCTCCCGGCCGCGCTGTCCACGGCGGCCCTGGTGGCCGCGCTGGGTGTGGCCTTACCGGCACTGAACGCCACGGCGGCCGTCGGCAGCGCCACCGGCTACGCGACCGCCAACGGCGGCACCACCGGCGGTGCGGGCGGGCAGACGGTGCGGGCCACCACGGGCACCGCCATCCACGCGGCCCTGTGCAACCGGGCCAGCAGCAGCACCCCGATCACCATCGAGGTCGAAGGCACCATCAACCACGGCAACACCTCCAAGGTGTCGGGCGGAAGCTGCAACACCGCCGCCGGTGTGATCGAGCTCAAGCAGATCAGCAACGTCACGATCATCGGGGTCGGCAACGGCGCCGTCTTCGACCAGCTCGGCATCCACATCCGCGAGGCCAGCAACATCATCATCCAGAACGTGACCGTACGGAACGTCAAGAAGTCGGGCTCGCCCACCTCCAACGGCGGCGACGCCATCGGGATGGAGAGCGACGTACGCAACGTCTGGGTCGACCACGTCACCCTGGAGGCCTCGGGCGGCGAGTCGGAGGGGTTCGACGGCCTCTTCGACATGAAGGACAACACCCAGTACGTGACGCTGTCGTACAGCATCCTGCGCAACTCCGGCCGCGGCGGGCTCATCGGGTCCAGTGAGAGCGACCGTTCGAACGGCTTCGTCACCTTCCACCACAACCTGTACGAGAATATCGACTCCCGTACGCCCCTGCTGCGCGGCGGCATCGCGCACATCTACAACAACTCGTACGTGAGCCTCCACGAGTCCGGCATCAACTCCCGGGCCGGAGGGCGGGCCAAGGTGGAGAACAACTACTTCAGGAACTCCAAGGACGTCCTGGGCACCTTCTACACCAGCGAGGCCGGCTACTGGCAGGTCGCCGGCAACATCTTCGACAACGTGACCTGGTCCAGCCGCAGCGGCGACAACAACCCGGCCGGGCCCAACCCGCAGTCCAACACCAGCGTCAGCGTCCCGTACTCCTACAGCATGGACGGCGCCTCGTGCGTGCCGAACGTCGTCTCCCAGACGGCGGGCGCCAACAAGGGCCTGCGGGTGTCGAACGGCAGCTGCACGCCGCAGACACCGGGGCCGACCCCCACGAACAGCCCCACCCCGACGGTCAGCCCGACGCCGACGACCACGCCGACGGGCGGCGGGACCAACCTCAGCATCGGGGCCGGCGCCGACGGCTCCAGCAAGGCCTCCGGGACGAGCTACGGCAACGTGATCGACGGCAACGCGGGCACCCACTGGTCGCCGAGCGGCTCGACCGGTGACATCTCGGTCAAGTGGGGTTCGGCGAAGACGGTGTCCAGGGTCGTCATCCGTGAGGCGTCGGGCTCCTCGATCGGGTCCTGGCAGCTCGTCAACCACGACAATTCCGCCGTGCTGGCATCCGGCAGCGGGGCGGGCGCCATCACCTTCACCCCCACCACGCTGAAGAAGATCACCTTCCGGATCACCGGTTCGTCCGGCACACCGAGGGTCGCCGAGTTCGAGACCTACAGCGGCTAGCACCTGAGCGAGGGCGGGGCCACCGGGCGGCCCCGCCCTTTCGGCCGGTTCGGGGGACGTGGAAGCCTGCCAGCCGGAAGGGCCGTGGCCGCCCTGGCCGGGGAGCGGGACTCTCACCGCCCCCCCGCGGGCTTGCGGTAGGTGACGAGCTTGTCGTCCTTCCCCGGGTACGCCATGATCAGCAGCCGCTGGGTGCCCCTCTCCTCGCCCTTCCACGGGAACCAGGCGTGGTGGACGCGGATGCGGTAGCGGCCCCGGCGGCCGCCGGGCGACAGGTCGGGCAGTACGATGCCGGCCAGGACGTCATGGAACACCAGCTCGCCGTCCGTGCTGGTGTAGCCGGCCTCGGTGACGTGGTCCCAGCCCTTCGTCTCCACCGGCGGGCGGCGGGAGTACGTCTCCAGGGTGACGCAGAGGTGGTACTCGGAGTCCACCGACACCGTCAGGTGCCCGGGACCGGACTCGACCAGGTCGTCGTGCCGGCCGCCGCCGGAATCGCCGGTGCTCGCCGTGTCCCGCATCTCCAGTCCGGTCTCCGGCCACACCGGGTCATCGAGCCGGACCGCCTTGACGGGCTCGATGAGCGGACGGTGGCGCGGGGTGGCGGCGCACTTGGCCCGCTCCTCGCCCTGGAACGCGGCGAACTCCTGGTCGTCCGCCTCCCGCTCGGTCTTGACCTTCGCCGCGGCGGCGGGGCAGATGTCGTCGATCGCCCAGTACAGGTCCCGGACCCGCAGTCCTTCCACGGACTCGACCCGGGCCAGCTCGCGCGGGTCGTCACGGGTGTAGACACCGCACAGGCTCCGGCCGTAGGCGAGCAGCGCCTGGTCGGGCATGGTGGCGGGGATGTCCAGGACCTGGCCGGTGCGTACCTCGCAGATGAACGCGCGCTCGCCCGTGAGCGGCGCGGGCTCCACCCCCGTCTGCCGGCGGTCCGGTGGTGAACAGTCGGCGGCGGTGGTGACCGTGCCCAGCGACCGGTCGGCGGCCGGGACGAAGATCAGCGCCACGGCCGTGGCGAGCGCCATCGCGAACACCCGGCGCCCCCGCCGGGCGGCGGGCGGGGCCGCGTACAGGAGGAACAGGACGAGGGCGGAGACCGCGAGCGCCGCGCTGTACCAGAGCGGCGAGAGGCCGAACACGAGCTGACCGTCCAGGCCCCCGCCGAACTGCCCGTCCGGGTAGACGGCGAGCCGCTCCTCGGCCATCTCGGGAACGACCTGCCAGTCCTCCTCCGGCCGCGCCGTGAGCGCCGTCACGACGCCCGCCGCGGCGGCGAGGAGCAGGAACAGGATCGTGCCGGTCAGCAGCCGCCTGCTCCTGCGGATGACGGCCACCAGGACGAGCACGGCCGGGGCGCCCACCCCGACGAGCACGTCCACGGCGACCCAGGCCAGGCCCGCCGGGTAACTGGAGTACTCGCGGAAGAACATGTCCACCGCGCCCCTGGGGCCGATCCAGAAGGGCATCCCCTGGGCGAGGTTGACGGCGGCCGGGACCGACGGCAGCACCACGGCCACGGCGGCGAGCGGCCACGGGCGCACCGCCGCCCGCTCGCCCCGGCGCGTGGACGGCTCCGGTGGCGGCCCGGCCAGTTCGTGGGCCGTCCGCGCCATCCAGATCAGCTCGAAGACGCTCAGGATGGTGCGGACCATGAGGATCACCGTGCCGTGGTCCGCGATGCCGCCGAACCCGACGATCATGAACGATCGGGACGACAGCGACGCCAGCACCGCCGCGACCATGCCCGCCCGCACGGTGTCCCGGCTCCAGCGCCCGTCCCGGGCCTGCCCGATCAGCACCGGCACCACCCACAGCAGGTGGAGCACGTTGCCCAGCCGCGGCAGGTCCCAGTACTGCCCCAGGCCGTAGGCGACGATGGCGACCAGGTCCACGGCGGTGTCGGCCAGGCCCGCCACGAGTGCCACGATCCGCAGCCACCGGGGGACGGATCCGGCGAGGACCACGAAGAACAGCCAGACGATGGCGAACTGGGTCAACGTGCCGGGCAGTTCGAGCCACCACTGGTACGGGATCGGCGCCTCGTACGCCAGGGCGCAGGCAAGGCTCACGTACAGCGCGGCCCGCAGCAGCCGCACCGGCCGCGCCAGGACAGGCGCCTCGCCGGCCCGCCGCCCGCGCAGGATCTGCCACAGGGCCCAGCCGGTCAGGATCCCGCCCCCGGCCAGGATGACCTCCACCCACCAGGTGTAGGGCACCATGTCCGTGTCCCAGCCGTGCACGACGAGCGCCCGCAGCACGGCGGCGTCGCCGGTGACCAGCGCGAAGACGCCGGCGACCACGGCGGCGCCCCCGAAGGCGACGGCGATCGGGGCGGCGATCCAGCCGAAACGGTAACGGCGCACGGGACATCTCCCGAGAAGGGGAACGGGTGAACGAAAGGCGACCAACGCTAGCGAGCCGTCCTGAGAACGATCAACGCCACGGCAGGGGGAACGAGCCGGGCCACCACCTCCGCGTGGCGAACCGGTCGGCCACCCATGCCCCGCCGTGGCGGCGTCAGGCGGGCGGGGTGGTGAGGCAGGCGTGCAGGCGGCGGGCCTGGCGGACGAGTTCGCTGCCGGGTCGGCGGCTCGCCAGTTCGGCGATCACCGGCAACTCGCCCCGCGCACCCACCCATGAGGCCACGTCGGCCGCGAGCGACACCATCCGGGTGTGCCCCGCGGTGGCCCGCTCCCCCGGCCCCGGCAGAGAGGCGGTCAGCCAGCCGGCCATCACCTCCCACACCTCCCGGTGCGCGCCCTTCAGCGCCGCCTCCCTGAGTGCCGCGAGAGCGCGCTTCGGCCCTTCCCCGCCGTGCCGCAGCACCTCGGCGAGCCGCCGGCCGGCCTCCTCCCCCGCCACACCACCCCCCGCGGCCAGTCGCAGGAACGCCTCCACCGCCAGGTCCTGGCCGGCGTCGACCAGCGAGTACGCCAGCATCAACGACATCCCGGGCCCCGCCGGGCCGTCGCCGTCGGCCAGCAGGGCGACGTCGGCGGGTTTGTACGCGCCGAAGTACCCGCGGCGTCCCGGATCCGGCTCTCGGCCCCCGGATCGGCCAGCTCCCTGATCATCGCGCCGGCCCACGTGCTCGCGTGCCACCACGGCGCTCCCCTGAACTCGTTGTCGGGGGTCGCGTACCGGGTCAGCGCGGCGGGCAGCCGGTCGCGTTCAGGCCCCGCGAAGAGCCTGACGAACGCGTCCAGCCAGCGCTCGGTCCTGATCCAGCTGGACTCCTTGGGCATGAAGTCGCCCAGCTCACCGGGAGTGCGGAGCGGCGGCGGCATCGGGGCGGCCTGGGGCTCGGGCGGCAGCGTGCCGGGCGTGAACGTCTCCGGCTCCGGCTCCGCCGCCACGTCGCCTCCGAAGGCCGCGGCCAGCGCGGCTCCCTGGTGGGCGGGGAGCGTCGCCACCGCCTCGCGCAGCGTCTCGGCTCCGGCCGGCCCGAACCGGGCCGTGTGCTTGACGGCCAGCCTCACCGCGCGCTCGCGGGCGCCGGCGGCCTCGCAGAGCAGGGCGACGGCCAGCGCGGGCGCGTAGGCGTCGAGGTCGTCGTCGCCGTCCTTGAGCAGCCGGTCGAGCCAGGTCAGGCCGGCCCGTACGAGCTTGCCCTCCTTGCGGAACAGCAGACCCTGGACGGCCTCGCCAGCGTCGGCGGCGGGCACCGGACCGCCCCGCTGGACCTGCTTGAGCGCCAGGTCGGCGACGTTGGCCGCGGACGCGGGCAGCAGCGCCAGGTAGTCGCCCAGGCGGCCGGCGACCTCCTCGGGGGCGGGGTCGAGCCGCTCGTGGAGACGGACGAAGAAGCGCAGGCCGGTGGCCTCGCCGCCGCGCAGGAACCGGGTGAGGCAGCCGTCGAGCAGCACCTGCCGGGCGATCCTGCCGGTACGGGCGGGGTGCCGACGATCCAGGCGAGGGTGAGCGGGTCGTGCGCGGGCGAGACGGCGCCCGTGTGGCGCAGCAGCCTCAGGGCGAGCTGGACGCGCCGGTCGCGGGTGGGGCGGGTGCCGCGCAGCCGCAGCGCGAAGCGTACGGCGAGGTCCTGCTGCCAGGCGACCGGCCGGGCGGACACGACGTCGAGGATGAACGGCACGTCGTCGCGCCCGGGCTCGTCCCACTGGCGCTGCAGGTCTGGCCTGCTGAGCCAGGTGGCGACAGCGGCGGCGCCCGCGATGGTGGCGGCCCCGGCGACCCGCATCGGCTCGATCCAGAGGTCATGCCGCGACCGGCGGACGTGCTCGTGGTACTCGGGTAACTCGTACATCGACCGGCCCCTCCTGCCGGCGAGCTCGCGGACCGCGGCCATGCGCTGTTCGGCGCGCTCGTGCTCCCTGCGCCGGCCGACCTCCTGGGCGACGGGCAGGTGTCCCGGCAGGGCGGCGGCCACTTCGCGGCGCTGCTCGTCGTCGAGCCTCGTCACCAGCTTGACCACGGCGGGCGTGTCTACCGCCTCGATGGCGGACCTGACCTCTTCCCAGGCGTTCGTCATGATCGGGACCTTAGGGGGTCCCGCCGACAAATCGCGGGATCGTCAGGCGACCAGGGCGTCGATCTCGGCCAGGAGTGCCTTCTTGCGCTCCTGGGCCAGGTAGGACGCCGTCACCGCGTTGCGGGCGAGCTGGGCCAGCTCCGCACGGCCGAGGCCGAAGACGCGGGCCGCCACGCGGTACTCGCCGGCCAGGGTGGTGGCGAACATGGGCGGGTCGTCGCTGTTGAGCGTGACGAACAGGCCCTCCTCCAGCAGGCGCGGCAGCGGGTGGTCCTCGATCCGCGCCACCTGGCCGGTGCACACGTTGGAGGTGGGGCACACGTCCAGCGGGAGCTGCGTCTCGCGCAGGTGGGCGACGAGCCGGGGATCGGCCAGGCACGCGATGCCGTGACCGACGCGCTCGGCGCCGAGGCCCTCGATGACCTCCCAGACGGTCTCGGGCCCGGTCATCTCGCCGCCGTGCGGGACGCTGTGCAGCCCCGCCGCCCGCGCGGCGGCGAACGCGTCGCGGAAGGCGTCGCGGTAGCGGGGCCGCCGCTGCTCGATCCCGCCCAGGCCGAAACCTACCAATGCCGCGGGAGGTTCTTCGAGCGCGTGGTCGAGCGTGATCTTCGCGGCCTCCTCGCCGAACTCGCCGGGGATGTCGAAGATGTACGCGATCTCGACCCCGTGCTCGTCGAGCGACCGCCGCGCGGCCAGGTCGAGCGCCCGGGTGACCTCGCCTCTGGGGATCCCGGTGATGTGGTGCGCGTACGGGGTGACCTGGAGCTCGGCATAGCGCCCGCCCTGTCCCGCCAGGTCGCGGGCCAGCCCGGTGACGAGGGTGGCGATGTCCTCCGGCTCGCGGACCAGCGCGTTGACGGCCGCGTACACCTGGGCGAAGTGCGGGAAGTCGCGGAAGGTGTAGAACGCGCGCAGCTCCTCCTCGCTCGTGGGCACGCCGTTGCCGGGGTGGCGGCGGGCCAGCTCCAGCACGGTGGGCACGGAGGCGGATCCGACCAGGTGGACGTGGAGTTCGACCTTGGGCAGGGCGTCGATGAAGGCGTCGATGGTCATGCCGACGACCTTAGGCCGGGCCTGGTTCCATCCGGAAGGTTTCGCACCTAAATCTGCCATTATCTTGTCAGATTTGTCCTGACCCTCGGCGGGCTCTGCGGCACTCCTCCCACCGTGCGGACACCGGTCCTCACATCGGGGACCTCGTATTCATGTCCGTCCTCCTGGTGCTGGCGGCGTCCGGCGCTCCGCTCGGCCACGCGCACGGGGGCGGTTCGCTAGCCGTGGTGGACCTGGACCTGCGACCTTGTCCGCGTCCTGCCCGAGCGGGGCAGGAGCCGAAGGGTGACCGGCCACGAGCTGTGCTCGGCCGGGATGGCGGCCGGCATGACCTTCGTGACCGCGCTGCCGTTCATGACCCGCTGCCGTTCATGGCCGCGCGCTGTCGTACATGGCCGCGCCGTCGCTCTGACGGGCGGTACTTCTGCCTCGGGAGACGCTAGCCGTTCAGCCGGGCGCGGGCGTGGCGCTCCTCGCGGCGGGCCACGTCGAGCCGGTGGGCCGCGGCCTCCAGCCGTTTGCGCGCCTTGGCCAGCCTCTTCTCCAGCCGGGCCACCTTGTCGGCGCGCTCGCCGTGCTCCCGCTCGGCCTCGGCCAGAGTCTCGCTCCACTCGCGGTGCGCGGCCTCGGCCTCCGTCCGCTCCTTCGCTTCCCTGGCCTCGGCCTCCGCCCGCTCCTTCGCCTTCCGGGCCTCGTCCTCCGGCGGGGGCGGCTTCTTCCTGCGGGCCGCCGGAGCGGCGCTCACGGGAGCGGGCGCGAAACCGCTGTAGCTGAGCGGCTTGGCCAGGCGGCCGCGGCGCACCTCATCGGCGGCGTCCGCGTCCACGACGGCGGCGTCGAGCGTCTGGTCCACCTCCGCCGCTGCGGCGGCCGACAGGTCCGCAACCTCCCTGATCAACCGGGACAGCCGGCCGGTCACCTCGCCGCGCCGCCGGGTCGCCGCGGCCAGCGCGTCGGAGTCCTGGGCCGCCCACGCCGCGCGCAGCTCCTCGCCGACGGCCAGCAACTCGCCGAGCTCGTCCGCGTGCTCGCGGGCGGCGCGGTTCACCGCCCAGGCGGAGACGGTGGGCTTGCGCAGCTTGCCGATCTCGCGGGCCAGCGCGGCGTCCCCCGCCTCCTTGGCCGCCCGGGCCTCGGCCGTGCGGGCGGCCGTGAAGTCGGAGGGCGGCAGCGCGTACAGCCGCCCGGCCACCTCATCAAGATCCACACATGTGGGGTACCCCACATGGCCGGTTTTCTAGCGCATAGTGGAGACAGCCCACTCGAACGGAGGCCGCCCGTGTTCGAGCGCTTCACCGACCGTGCCCGCCAGGTCGTCGTCCTCGCCCAGGTGGAGGCCAGGGCCATGCGTCACAACTACATCGGCACCGAGCACCTGCTGCTCGGTCTCATGCGGGAGGGCGAGGGGGCGTCCGCGCGCGTGCTGGCCGACTGCGGGGCGAGCCTGGAGCCGGTGCGGGAGTTCGTGGTGCGCGAGATCGGCACCGGCGAGAGCGGGCCCGACGAGCACATCCCGTTCACCCCCAGGGCCAAGAAGGTGCTGGAGCTGTCGCTGCGCGAGGCGTTGCAGCTCCGCCACACCTACATCTCCAGCGAGCACATCCTGCTCGGCCTGCTCAAGGAGGGCCAGGGCCTGGGCGCGCAGGCGCTCGCGGCGACGGGGGCCGACTTCGTCGCGATACGGCAGCGCGTCCTGGACCGGCTGGACCGGGGCCCGAAGGAGCGGCCGGGTGAGACGTACTTCACCGCGAGTTCGACGGTGGCCCAGCGGCTCGCGCAGATCCAGGAGAGCCTCGAACGCATCGAGCGGCATCTCGGCATCGGGCCGGAGCCCGGTCCGTCAGACTGACGTCATGGCGCCGACGGGCAGCCGCCCCTCCACCACGCCGGGGTCGTCGGTGTAGGCGAGCGTGGCGCCCAGCGAGACGAGCAGCCTGCGCATGCGTACGTTGTCGGCGAGCATGGAGGTCCTGACCTCGGCGTAGCCCAGGTCCCTCGCCTCCCGCACGAGCGCCCTGGCCATGACCGAGCCCAGCCCGCGCCCCTGCCAGCGGTCCTCTACCAGGAACGCCATCTCGGCGATGCCCGGATCGGCGGTGAAGACGAGGTTGGCCAGCGCGACCACCTGCCCGTCGTTGCCCGCCACCAGCGAGTGGCCGCGGCGGCGGTCGCACAGCCGCTCGAACATGCGCGGCGGCAGCGACGGCATCGCGGTGAAGTAGCGGAACCGGCGCGACTCCGGCGAGCAACGGTCGTGCAGGTCGCGTACCGCCTCGCGGTAGACCGGGGTGAGCGGCTTGATCACGACCTCGGCGCCGTCGGCCAGCTTGACCGCGGTCTCACCGCCCGCCTGCTCCACGGGCGGCTGGGCCAGCCGGGCGAAGGAGGCGGCCCTGGCGGCCTCGGTCAGGGTGAACGGCAGCTCCGCGCGGCGCAGCCGCACGGCTCTCTTGGCCGCGACCGGCACGACAAGCTGGGTCGGATCAGGCAAATCACTCACCGCATCACCATAGGTCCACCTGGCGTCGTCCGCGCGCAGCAGCTCCGCCAGCAGCTCGGGGAGCCGCCACGGCATGGCGCGCAGCCGGGAGGCGAGCAGCAGGGCGCGGGTGGGCTCGTCGGTCAGCTCGTGCGCGGTCGCGGGCACGACCACGACGCGCCGCCCGCCGGCCGCTTCGAGCGCCTCGCGCACCGTCTCGGGGTTCGCGGGGATGTCGGCGACGAACTCGTCCACGGTGCCGTCAGGGTCGGACTGGACGCTCAGGCCGAGAATGTTGCCACCCCGCTCGGCGAGCGCGGCGGCGAGGGAGGCGAGTCGTCCGGGACGCTCGTCGACGGTGGTGCGGATGCGCAGAAATCCCATATGAGAAGGATGCCGGGTACCTGTTACGTTGCCGCTAACGTCGTGTTTCACCGCTCAACTACCTGTACGAAAGAGCAGGCCGCATGAACATACTCTTCCGAGGCGGACGCGTGTTCACCGCGAAGGGCGACTTCGCCGAGTCCGTCCTGGTGCGCGACGGAGTGATCGCCGCCGTCGGCGCCGAGCGGGAGCTGTCCGCCCGGGCGCCCGGGCACGAGACCGTGGACCTGGACGGCGGCCTGCTGACGCCCGGCTTCACCGACGCGCACATGCACCCGGTCCAGGCGGGCCTGGAGCGGGCCCGATGCGACCTCTCGGAACGGTACGGGCTGGACGAGTATCTTGACGCCGTCCGCGCCTACGCGGACGCGCACCCGGACAGGGCCTGGATCGAGGGCGGCGGCTGGGACATGTCCGCCTTCCCCGGCGGGCTGCCCAGGCGCGAGCAGCTCGACTTCCTGGACCGGCCCGCCTACCTGATCCAGCGCGACCACCACGCCGCCTGGGTCAACGGCCGCGCGCTGGAACGGGCCGGGATCGGGAAGGACACGCCCGACCCCGCCGACGGCCGGATCGAGCGCGACCCGGACGGCACCCCCACGGGCGTGCTGCACGAGGGCGCGATGGACCTCGTCGGCCTGCTCACCCCGCGCCCCACCGCGGCGGACCTGGACGCCGCCCTGATGGACGCCCAGGCGCACCTGTTCACGCTGGGCATCACGGGCTGGCAGGACGCGATCGTGGGCTCGTACGCCGGCTCGGACGACCAGTTGCCCGCCTACCTGTCCGCGGCCCGCTCAGGGCGGCTCAGGGCGCGCGTGGTGGGCGCGCTGTGGTGGGACCGCACCCGCGGCCTGGACCAGATCGACGACCTGCTCTCACGACGGGCGTCGGCCGAGGGGCTGGACCGGTTCGCCGCCACCTCGATCAAGATCATGCAGGACGGCATCACGGAGAACTTCACCGCCGCCACGCTGGAGCCCTACTGCCGGTGCGGCGGCACGGGCCTGTCGTACGTGGATCCGGCCAAGCTCAGGGAGTACGTCGCCGAGCTCGACCGGCTCGGCTTCCAGGTGCACGTCCACGCGATCGGCGAGCGCGCGGTGCGGGAGGCACTCGACGGCTTCGCCGGCACCGATCCGGCCAACCGCCACCACATCGCGCACCTGCAGATCATCGAGCCGTCGGACGTGCCGCGCTTCGCCGAGCTGGGCGTGACGGCCAACCTGCAGCCGCTGTGGGCCACCCACCATCTGCAGATGGACGAGCTGACGCTGCCGTTCCTCGGCGAGCCGCGCTCGTCCTGGCAGTATCCGTTCGCGGACCTGCTCCGCCACGGCACCCGGTTCTGCGCCGGCAGCGACTGGCCGGTGTCGAACGCCGACCCGCTGCAGGGCATGCACGTGGCCGTCAACCGCACAGAACCGGGCGGGTCCGTGCACGCCGGCTACCCGACGGCGCAGACGCCGTTCCTGCCCGAGCAGCGCGTCGACCTGGCCACCGCGATGACCGCGTACACGGCGGGCTCGGCGTGGATCAACCGCTCCCCCGCCGGGAAGATCGAGCCGGGCCGCCCCGCCGACCTCGTGGTGCTCGACCGCGACCCGTTCGCCCTGCCGGCCGAGGACATCTGGACCACCCGGGTCCGCATGACGTTCGTCGACGGCGAGGCCGTGTACGAGAAGGCCTGAACACGCCGAAGGGCCCCAGCGCGACGCCGGGGCCCTTCGGGTGGTCTGGCCCTACCAGGGGGACTTGTTGTTGCGCAGCCGCTCCAGGGCTTCCTGGAGGATGGCCTTGCCGTCCTTGTCGCTCCTGCGCTCCTTCACGTAGGCGAGGTGCGTCTTGTAGGGCTCGTTCTTCGGGGGGGCAGGCGGCGCATTCTCATCCTGACCGGCCGGGAGGCCACAACGCGGGCAGTCCCACAGCTCGGGGATCGCTGCGTCGCTGGCGAAGCTGGGGCGCGTTTCGTGCATGTTGGCGCACCAGAACGAGACCCGCACTCTCGGAGCCGCTTCGCCGCGCTCGGCCTCCCCCATAGGACCGGCACCGACTCGGCTGCCACGGATCGCGTTGCCACTACCCACGGATGAACTCCTCGCTCGATCGCCCCGTGAGCCACGGGGGGAGAATCACTGTCACGCGTTCTGTCTGGCCTCAGGGCTTGACGAGCAGGCCCAGAGCGATGATGCAGACGAACCAGACCACTCCCGTGATGACGGTGAGCCGGTCGAGGTTACGCTCCACCACCGAGGAACCGCCGAAGTTCGACGAGAAACCGCCGCCGAACATGTCAGACAGGCCGCCACCCTTGCCCTTGTGGAGCAGGACGAGCAAGATCATCAGCAGGCTCGTCAGGATGAGGGCGATGGAGATTCCGAGTTCCACGGTATGCCTAGTCCTTCAATGGTTTGGTACGCGTGACGATTCAGACTTGCCTCTAGAGGGTACGACCTCATGTCAAGTCGCACCCACCGAACGGCTCAGTTAGCCTGCCATATCCGAGAATCGGCAGATCTTCACGAACTCCCCGGCGTCGATGCTGGCTCCACCCACGAGCGCACCGTCGACATCCGGCTGAGCCATGATCCCCGCGATGTTCGCCGACTTGACCGAGCCTCCGTAAAGGATACGGACCGCCGAGGCCACTTCGGGGTCGTACAGCTCCGCGAGTCGCTGCCGCAGTGCGCCGCAGACCTCCTGGGCGTCGTCGGGAGTGGCCACCTCGCCGGTGCCGATCGCCCACACCGGCTCGTAGGCCACCACGATCGACTTCGCCTGCTCGGCGGTGACCTTGCGCAGCGCCCCGTCGAGCTGGCCGAGCGAGTGGGCGATGTGACCGCCCGCCTGGCGCACCTCCAGCCCCTCGCCCACGCACAGGATCGGCGTCAGCGAGTGGCGGAGCGCGGCCAGCACCTTGGCGTTGACGAGGTCGTCGTCCTCGCGGTGGTACTGCCTGCGCTCCGAGTGACCGACGGTCACGAACGTGCAGCCCAGCTTGGCGAGCATGACGCCGGAGATCTCGCCGGTGTAGGCGCCGGCGTCGTGCGGCGACAGGTCCTGCGCGCCGTAGACGATGCGCAGCTTGTCGCCGTCGACGAGCGTCTGCACGCTGCGCAGGTCGGTGAACGGCGGCAGGACCGCCACCTCGGCGCGGTCGAAGTCCTTGTCGTTGAGCGCGAAGGCCATCTTCTGGACCAGCGCGATCGCCTCAAGGTGGTTGAGGTTCATCTTCCAGTTGCCGGCGATGAGGGGCTTTCTCACGCTCAGTCCTCCAAAGCGGCGAGTCCGGGGAGGGTCTTGCCCTCAAGGTATTCCAGGCTGGCCCCGCCACCGGTGGAGATGTGCGAGAAGCCGTCTTCAGGCAGGCCGAGCCTGCGCACCGCGGCCGCCGAGTCGCCGCCGCCCACCACGGTGAAGGCGTCGGACGAGATCAGCGCCTCGGCCACCGCGCGGGTGCCGCCGGCGAACGCGTCGAACTCGAACACGCCCATCGGGCCGTTCCAGAACACGGTCCTGGCGTCGGCCAGCTTGCCGGCGAACAGCTCCCGCGTACGGGGCCCGATGTCGAGCCCCTGCCGGTCGGCGGGGATCGCGTCGGCGGGCACCACGTCGAAGGCGGCGTCGGCGGCGAAGTGGGTGGCGGCCAGCACGTCGACCGGCAGCACCAGGTCGACGCCGCGCTCGGCCGCCTCGGTCAGGAAGCCGCGGACCTGGTCGAGCTGGTCCTCCTGGAGCAGCGACCCGCCGACCTCGTGGCCCTGGGCCTTGAGGAAGGTGTAGGCCATGCCGCCGCCGATCAGGAGCCGGTCGACGCGGGTGAGCAGGTTGGCGATGACGCCGAGCTTGTCGCTCACCTTGGCGCCGCCGAGCACGACCACGTAGGGCCGCTCGGTGTCCTCGGTCAGCTTCCGCAGCACGTCGACCTCGGCCGCGATCAGCCCGCCCGCCGCGTGCGGCAGCAGCGCCGGCACGTCGTAGACGCTGGCGTGCTTGCGGTGCACGGCGCCGAACCCGTCGCCCACGTAGAGCTCGGCCAGCCCGGCCAGCCGCTCGGCGAAGGCGCGGCGCTCGGCGTCGTCCTTGGCCGTCTCGCCGGGCTCGAAGCGGAGGTTCTCCAGCAGGGCCACCTGGCCCTCCTGGAGGCCCTCCACCGTGGCCCTGGCGCCGTCGCCCGCCACGTCGGAGGCGAAGGCGACGTCCTGGCCGAGCAGCTCGCCCAGCCGCCGGGCCACCGGCCGCAGCGAGAACTCCGGCTTGACCTGCCCCTTGGGCCTGCCCAGGTGGGCGCAGACGATGACCTTCGCCCCGTTGCCCGCGAGGGCCCGGACGGTGGGCAGCGACGCGCGGATGCGGCCGTCGTCGGTGATCGTCTCACCGTCGAGCGGCACGTTGAGGTCCGCGCGCACGAGCACGCGCCGGCCCTTCACGTCGAGATCGTCGAGATTGCGCAACTGGCTCCCTTTCCTCGCTCGCCCGTCGTCCTACAGGTCCGCGCCCACCAGCTCGATGAGGTCGACCAGGCGGTTGGAGTAGCCCCACTCGTTGTCGTACCAGCCGACGACCTTGACCTGGTTGCCGATGACCTTGGTGAGGCCGGCGTCGAAGATGCAGGAGGCCGGGTCGGTGACGATGTCGGCGGAGACGATCGGGTCCTCGGTGTAGGTGAGGATGCCCTTGAGCGGACCGTCGGCGGCGGCCTTGACCGCGGCGTTGACCTCCTCGACCGTGACGTCACGGCTGACGTCGATGGTCAGGTCGGTGGCCGAGCCGGTGGGGATCGGCACGCGCATGGCGAAGCCGTCGAGCTTGCCCTTGAGCTCGGGCAGCACGAGGCCGATGGCCTTGGCGGCGCCGGTGGAGGTGGGCACCACGTTGAGCGCGGCGGCGCGGGCGCGGCGCAGGTCCTTGTGCGGGCCGTCCTGGAGGTTCTGGTCCTGCGTGTAGGCGTGGATGGTGGTCATCAGGCCCTTCTCGATGGTGAAGGCGTCGTGCAGGACCTTCGCCATCGGGGCCAGGCAGTTGGTGGTGCAGGAGGCGTTGGAGATGACGGTGTGCTGGGCCGGGTCGTAGGCGGTGTGGTTGACGCCCATGACGACCGTCACGTCTTCGTTCTTGGCCGGCGCGGAGATGATGACCTTCTTGGCGCCGTTGTCGGCGTGGACCCTGGCCTTGGTCGCGTCGGTGAACAGGCCGGTCGACTCGACGACCACGTCGACCCCGAGGTCGCCCCAGGGCAGCTTGGCCGGGTCGCGCTCCTCGAAGACCTTCATGGCCTTGCCGTCGACGGTGATCTCGTCGCTGGAAGCCTTCACCTCGTACGGGAGGCGGCCCAGGATGCTGTCGTACTTCAGCAGGTGGGCCAGCGTCGCGTTGTCGGTGAGGTCGTTGACAGCGACGATCTCGATGTCCTTGCCACTGGCGGCCACCGCGCGCCAGAAGTTGCGACCGATGCGGCCGAAGCCGTTGACGCCTACGCGGATGCTCACGGAACCGATCTCCTCGTACGTGATGGCGGGCTGATACCTCAACTCCAGAAACCCTATCGGACCTAAATTGGTTTAGACCACGCGGTCCCGCCTCGCCGTGAATGGCGGTTCGTTACGCGCGCTTTGTGCACTTCGAGTAAAGTGCCCGACTCATCGGAGTAAACTCGGGCATTCTCTGGGGGCTGAGATGTCAAGACAACGATCCGGCCTGCTTTCAGGCCTGGTCATCGGCTTGATCACGATGCTGATCTGCACTGCCGGATTCGGGACCGCCGTCATCTTCATGGACCGGCTGCCCCCATCGCTGCGCGCCTTCGGGGACGGGATCCCGGTCCTCGCCGCGTTCGCGTTCGTCGTGGGCGTACTCGTCGGCTGGGCCATCCGCCTCGTCCGCCCCCGCAGCGTCCTGCTGTCCTTCTTCGCGGCCCTGTACGCGGCCGCGGCCGTGCCGGGGGGCCTGATCGTCATGGGCGCGTACGTGTTCTCGACCGTCGGCGCGCAGCGCTTCGGCGCGGACACCGCGGCCGCGCCGCTGACCCTTCAGGGCTTCCTCGACGCGCTCCCGGGCGCCGCCCGGCAGTTCTGGAACTCGCTCGACCCCTCGTGGCCGCTGCCGGCCATCATGGCGGCCGCCGCCCTGCCCGCGTTCGTCCTCGTACTCTCCCGCGCCCTGCGCCTGCGGCGTACGGGCAGGCACGCCGCGGCCGAGAAGCCGCAGCGGGACCCGGAGGAGACGGCGGAGGAGCCGGAGCCCGAGTATCGGGCCCCGTTCGAGCCGCTCCAGCCGCCCAAGGCGGACCCGACCGCGACCGGCAGCTTCTTCCTCCCGCCGGACCGCGGCCAGGCCTGAGCGCCGCTCAGGACGTCAGCATGTCGACCGTGAGGTTGGCCTCGGTGCTGGGGATGCCGAGGTCGGCCGCGCGCTTGTCGGCCATGGCCAGCAGCCGGCGGATCCGCCCGGCGATCGCGTCCTTGGTCAGCGGCGGGTCGGCGAGCTGGCCCAGCTCCTCCAGGGACGCCTGCTTGTGCTCCACCCGCAGCCGGCCCGCGACCACCAGGTGCACCGGCGCCTCGTCGCCGAGGATCTCCAGCGCCCGCTGCACCCGCGCGCCCGCCGCCACCGCCGCCCTGGCGGAGCGGCGCAGGTTGGCGTCGTCGAAGTTGGCCAGCCGGTTGGCGGTCGCCCTGACCTCGCGGCGCATCCGCCGGTCCTCCCACATCAGGACGCTGTCGTGGGCGCCCAGCCTGGTCAGCAGGGCGCTGATGGCGTCGCCGTCGCGCACCACGACCCGGTCGACGCCGCGCACCTCGCGCGCCTTGGCGTGGATCTTCAGCCGCCTGGCCGAGCCGACCAGCGCCAGCGCGGCCTCCGGACCCGGGCACGTCACTTCGAGCGACATCGAACGCCCCGGCTCGGTGAGCGACCCGTGGGCGAGGAACGCGCCGCGCCAGGCCGCCTCCGCGTCGCACGAGGCGCCCGCCACCACCTGCCGCGGCAGGCCCCGCACCGGCCGCCCGTGGTTGTCGATCAGTCCCGTCTGCCGGGCCAGCGCCTCACCGTCGCGGTAGACGCGCACGACGTAGCGAGACCCCTTGCGCAGCCCTGCGGGAGCCAGCACCAGCACCTCGGCCTTGTGGCCGAACACCTCCCCGATGTCCTTGATCAGCCGCCGCGCGGTGGCGTTGGTGTCGAGCTCCGCCTCGATCACGATGCGCCCTCCCACGAGGTGCAGGCCGCTGGCGAACCGCAGCAGCGTCGACACCTCCGCCTTCCGGCAGCAGGGCTTGAGCACAGACAGTCGGCTCAGCTCGTCCTTCACCACACCCGTCATCGCCATGAGCGTTAGTCCTCCCCCAAACAGACCGGCTCACAGCATCCTCTCGCACCTTCGCGCCACGCCGACCAGGATCAACGCTTCTGGAGGAAAATCTCGTCCAGGACGGAGGCAAGACGTCGTGGGTCGTGCCGGGGGGAGCCGTCGCGGGCCGCCACGTCGGCCGTCACCAGCCTGGCGCCGAACGCCGCCGCCGACTTCTCCAGCGCGGGCAGGTCGTCGACCACGCCGACGTCGGCGAGCACCACGTCGAGCGAGAGGCCAGGAGCGTGCTGCCTGAGCACCTCCAGGTGCTGCTGCGGCGAGAGGTCGTCGGTCTCGCCCGGCTGCGGCGCCAGGTTGAGCGTGACCAGCCGCTTGGCGCCGGTGTCGTGCAGTGCCCTGGCCAGCTCGGGCACCTTCAGGTGCGGCAGCACGCTGGTGAACCACGAGCCCGGCCCGAACACCACCCAGTCGGCCTCCAGCACCGCCTCGACGGCCTCCGGCCGCGCGGGCGGGTCTTCGGGCACGAGCGAGATCGCCTGCACCCGGCCCGGGGTCAGCGCGCACGCCACCTGGCCGCGCACGGTCGAGATCACGCCGTCGAGCTCGACCTCCGCCACGATGTCGAGAGGCACCGAGGCCATCGGCAGCACCCTGCCGTGCGCGCCGAGCAGCCGGCCCACCCATTCGAGGCCCGCCACGGGGTCGCCGAGCAGCTCCCACAGGGCCACGATGAGCAGGTTGCCGACGGCGTGCCCGTGCAGCTCGCCCTCGCTGCGGAAGCGGTGCTGCACCACCTCGCTCCAGGTGCTGCCCCACTCGTCGTCGCCGCACAGCGCGGCCAGCGCCATGCGCAGGTCACCCGGCGGGAGCACGCCCAGCTCGCGCCTGAGCCGGCCGCTGGAGCCGCCGTCGTCGGCGACGGTGACCACCGCCGTCAGCGCGTCGGTCACCACCCTCAGCGCGGACAACGACGCGTACAGCCCGTGGCCGCCCCCGAGGGCGACCACGCGGGGCCCTCCGGACGGCGGCTGCGACCCCGCCCAGAACGGTGGTTCGCTTAACCCGCGCCCGCTGCCACCGGTCACTCCCGCCCCACATCCCGGTGGCTCACCTGGACCTCCATGCCGCGGTCGCGCAGGCGCGCGGCGAGCTGCTCGGCCATGGCGACGCTGCGGTGCTTGCCGCCCGTGCAGCCGACGGCGAGCGTGGCGTAGCTCTTGCCCTCCCGGCCGTAGCCGGTCGCGACCACCCGCAGGACCTCCTCGTACGAGTCGAGGAACTCCTTGGCGCCGGGCTGGCCGAGGACGTAGTCGCGCACGGCCGGGTCGGTGCCGTTCATCGGGCGCAGGTCGGGCACCCAGTGCGGGTTGGGCAGGAAGCGGCAGTCGACGACCAGGTCGGCGTCGACCGGCAGGCCGTACTTGAAGCCGAACGAGACCACGTTGAGCCGCAGGCCGGGACGGTCGTCGCCGCCGAAGTAGGCGACGATCCGGTTGCGCAGCTCGTGGACGTTGTGGGCGGTGGTGTCGATCACCAGGTCGGCGTTGGCCCGCACCTCGCGCAGGATGCCGCGCTCGCGGGTGATGCCGTCGACGAGCCGGCCGTCGCCCTGGAGCGGGTGGGGGCGGCGGACGTTCTCGAAGCGGCGCACCAGCTCCTCGTCGCTGGCCTCCAGGAACACCACGCGCACCCGCACGGCGCGCGTCTCCAGCTCCTCGATGGCGGCGTTGAGGTCGGTGGTGAACGCCAGGCTGCGCACGTCGACGACGGCCGCCACCTTGTCGGCTGCGAGCTTGACCTTGCCGGCCTCCTCCGCCATGGCGAACAGGAGCCCGGGCGGCAGGTTGTCGATCACGAACCAGCCGAGGTCCTCCAGGGCCTTGGCCGCGGTGCTCCGCCCGGCCCCCGACATGCCGGTGACGATGACGAACGCCGGCTCGGTGGTCTTCACTGCCTCTCCCCCTTCAGGGTCGACACGATCACCTCGGCCGTGGCGGGGCCGATGCCCGGGACCTCGCGGATCTGTTCCGCGGTGGCCTCGCGCAGCTTCTTGACGGAACCGAAGTGCTTGAGCAGCGCCTGGCGGCGCGCCGGTCCGAGGCCGGGCACGCTGTCGAGCGCGCTCTCCTTGACGGACTTGGACCTCTTGGCCCGATGGTAGGTGATGGCGAACCGGTGTGCCTCATCACGCACGCGTTGCAGCAGGTAGAGGCCCTCACTGGAGCGCGGCATGATCACCGGCTGGTCGTCGCCCGGCAGCCACACCTCCTCCAGCCGCTTGGCCAGGCCGGCCACGGCGACGTCGTCGACGCCCAACTCGTCGAGCGCCCGCTGCGCGGCGGCGGCCTGCGGGCCCGCGCCGTCGACCACCACCAGGTTGGGCGGATAGGCGAACTTGCGCGGACGGCCCGTCTCGGGGTCGATGGGGCCGTGGCCGTCGTCGTCCTCGGGGGTCAGCTCGCCGGTGGCGGAGCGCTCCTCCAGGTAACGGCGGAAGCGGCGCAGGATGACCTCGTGGATGGCGGCGACGTCGCCCTCCTTGGTCTTGACCGCGAAGCGGCGGTATTCGCTCTTGCGGACCAGGCCGTCCTCGAACACCACCATGGAGGCGACGACGTTCTCGCCCTGCAGGTGGGAGACGTCGTAGCACTCGATGCGCAGCGGCGCCTGGTCGAGGTCGAGCGCGTCGGCGATCTCCTGCAGGGCCTTGCTGCGCGTGGTCAGGTCGCTCGCGCGGCGGATCTTGTGCTGGGCGAGCGACTCCTTGGCGTTGCGCTCGACGGTCTCCATGAGCGCCTTCTTGTCGCCGCGCTGCGGCACCCGCACCTCGACGCGGGCCCGGCGCTGCTCGGTCAGCAGGTCGGCGACGGCGTCGGCGTCGGGCGGCAGCGCGGGCACGAGGACCTCGCGGGGCATCGACTCGGCGGCGGCGTCGCCGTACATCTGGAGCAGGAACTGCTCGACCAGCTCGCCGGGGCCGGCCTCCTCGACCTTGTCGACCACCCAGCCGCGCTGGCCGCGGATGCGCCCGCCGCGCACGTAGAAGACCTGGACGGCGGCCTCCAGCGGGTCCTCGGCGAGCGCGACGACGTCGGCGTCGGTGCCCTCGCCGAGCACGACCGCCTGCTTCTCCAGCGCCCGCTGCAGCGCCTGGATGTCGTCGCGGAGCCGGGCGGCGCGTTCGTACTCCTGCTCGGAGGCGGCCTCGCGCATCTCGCGCTCCAGCCGCTTGATGAAGCGGCTGGTGTTGCCCGCCATGAAGTCGCAGAAGTCCTCGGCGAGCGCGCGGTGCTCCTCGGGGGTGACGCGGCCGACGCACGGCGCCGAGCACTTGTCGATGTAGCCGAGCAGGCACGGCCGGCCGATCTGGCCGGCGCGCTTGAACACGCCCGCGCTGCACGTGCGGACCGGGAAGACGCGCAGCAGCAGGTCGACGGTCTCGCGGATGGCCCAGGCGTGCGAGTAGGGGCCGAAGTAGCGGGTGCCCTTGCGCCTGGCGCCGCGCATGACCTGCACGCGCGGGAAATCCTCGCCCATGGTCACGGCGAGGTACGGATAGGACTTGTCGTCGCGGTACTTGACGTTGAAGCGCGGGTCGAACTCCTTGATCCAGGAGTATTCGAGCTGCAGCGCCTCCACTTCGGTGGCGACCACGGTCCAGTCGACGTCGGCCGCCGTGGTCAGCATGGTCTGGGTGCGCGGGTGCAGGGCGGAGAAGTCGGCGAAGTAGGAGTTGAGCCGCTGGCGCAGGCTCTTGGCCTTGCCGACGTAGATCACGCGTCCGTGAGCGTCCCTGAACCGGTAGACCCCGGGGGAATCGGGGATGGAGCCGGGCCGGGGACGGAAACTCAACGGACTGCCACCTGATCGCGCCACGATTCCAGCCTAGTGGCCGTCACCGACAGGCTCGCCCGCCGCGAAGGCGGGCGAGCGCCGGGACGTCACGCCAGCGAGATCTGGTCACCCTCCACGGTGAGCTGGTGCTCCGGCAGCGGCTTGGTGGCCGGGCCGTCGCTCACCGAGCCGTCCTCGATCTTGAACTTGCTGCCGTGGCACGGGCAGACGATGGCGCCGTTCTCGACCTTGTCCACCGGGCAGCCCTGGTGGGTGCACGAGATGCCGTACGCCTTGAACTGCCCCTGCGCCGGCTGCACGACGACGACCTTCTGGTCCGCGAAGATCTTGCCCCCGCCGACCGGGATCTCGGAGGTCGTGGTCAGCCCCCCGCCCTGCGCGGGCGCGGCCTGCGAGGGGGCGCTGGACGAGGCCGGAGCGGCCGGTTCCTGCGTCGCGGCCGTGGTGTCGCTGCTGCCGCAGGCGGCCAGTGCCAGCGTCAGCCCACCCGCGCCGACACCCGCGATCACCGCTCTACGGCTCTTGAGGTCTTCTCCCATGCGCCACAGCCAACCGCAGCCAGGTGAGAAAACCATGAAAGGCGCCTTAGGCGAGCCTGATCTTGCCTCCTGACACACTGATCTTTTTCTCTGCCAGCGGCTCGCCGGCCGGACCTTGGACCACGGATCCGTCCTCGATGCTGAACTGGCTGCCGTGGCACGGGCAGTTGATCACGCCGTTGGAGACGCTGGCGACCGCGCAGCCCTGATGGGTGCAGGTGGCGCTGAACGCCCGGAACTCGCCCTCCGACGGCTGGGTGATGACCACGTCCTGGTTCTTGAATATCTTTCCCTCACCGCTGGGGATGTCGCTGGTGTCGGCGAGTGCCTTCGGCTTCTTCTTCTTGGGCGCGGCGGCCGACTCCTCGCCGTCGGGCTCTTCCGCCAGGTCCGCCGTGTCCGGGGCCGGCTCCGCCGCCGGTGAGCCGTAGCTGGCGCAAGCGGTGAGCACCGCGGCGAGGCCGGCCCCGCCCGCTCCGAACATCACCGCCCGGCGCGTCGTTTCGGTCATGGTGCGTCCTCCCAGGTTCGGGTTTCACTTCAGGTACGTCCGGCGACCTGACTGCGGTTCAGCGTGCCGCGCACCAACCCGGGAGAACCACGCACAATTACCGGTTCACACGACCACGATGCCGTCGCCCTCGACCTTGACCTGGTACGAGACCAGGCTTCCGGTGGCCGGGCCCTTCGTTGCCTGCCCGGTGCCGGCGTCGAACTCGCTGCCGTGACAGGGGCAGGTCATCACGTTGTCCCGCGGGGTGCTGACGGCGCAGCCGCGGTGCGGGCAGGACGCCCCGTACGCCTTGTAGACGCCTTCCGACGGCTGCGTCACCACGATCTTGTACTTCTTCACCACCGTGCCTCCGCCGACCGGGACGTCGGCGGTCTTGGCGATGACCTTGCCCTTGATGCCCGGCACCTGCCGGTCCTCCGCTTCGCCGCCGCACGCCGCCAGCGACACGCCGCACGCGGCCACCCCCGCGGCGCCCAGCGCCTGCCGCCGCCCGATCACGGAGCCCCCGTCCACCGTCATGCCCTCCCCTGACCTTCATGGCCTGCGCATTACCGGCTTTTCACGATAGGGCCACCCCCCGTCGCCCTCTCTTCCGCCCCGCCCCGAACGACCCGCGACCTCAGCGGGCGCCGGGACGCTGACCGACCCTGCACGTGATCTTCAGGCCGGTCGCGGTGCTCTCACTCGGGGGCCGACAGGCACGGGGCAGCGCCGCAGACGTCCGTCACCACCCCCGTCTTGAGGAAGACGGCCTTCTGGAGCTGGGCCGCGGGGGTGCGGCGGGGGTCCTCGTGCGGGTCGGTGCCGTGCGGGCCCTCCATCGGCGGCGTGTTGGTGAGCGGCGGCGACGGGGTGCCGCTGTCCCACACCACCAGCGCCGACCCCGCGTGCGCGGTGCGGAAGCCGCGGATGCCCCAGTACGGTTCGGTGTCGGGTGAGCGGCCGGGCGCGAGGGCCGGGAGCCGGACCCGGGCGCCGACGGTGCGCGCCTCGGCCTCCGCCGTCACCGTGGCCACCTGGTGGTCGCCGTACGCCACCTGCATGAGCACCCGGTGCCGGGGCGTGCCCGGGTACGGGTCGTCGGTCATGTGGGCGGCGTACCCACCGGCCTCGCCGCGGTCCCACAGCATCTGCATGAGCGCCAGGATGATCTGCTGCTCCAGCCGGTCGGGATAGCTCTGGTCGAACACCGCCTGGAAGGGCGCCGCGTCCGAGCTGCGGTTGAACAGGGTGCTGTAGTTCATGCCGGTCACGCCGAGCACGCCGCGCCGGATGTCCGTGGAGAGCGCGACGAGAGCGCCGCCGAAGATGCCGCCCTGACTGTTGCCGTCGTAGACGAGCTCGGCGCGGGTGTCGATGAGCGGCCGCCCGCGCTCGTTCCTGAAGGCGGCGTGGGCGGTGAAGCCGTCGCGGGCCGTCATCGCGCGTCCCAGGAACATGAAGTTCAGGAAGCCCTGCTGGGTACGGTCAGGCACGGTATGGAAGCGTGACATGTCACCGAATGTGGCGATGACGTTGGGGATGTCCTCGTCCGCCATGCCGATCCACTTGGTGGCGCAGAACACGAACCCGTGCCGCTGCGCCATCGTCCTGACGTTGGACGCGCCCACCTCGGTGTGCCTGCCGAGCAGCCCGTGCCCGTACAGGGAGGGCCTGGCCGGGCGGGTGAAGGCGACGCGGGGGATCTCGCAGCGGAACGTGGCGACCTGCTCGTTCCCCGGCAGCCTGGCCGGCCGCCCGTCCGGGCCGTAGTTCAGCCCGGAGCCGGGCGGCCCGCCGGGCCTGTCGAGGTAGCTCGGCACCCGGAAGGTGCCCTCGACCCGGCGCGCGATCCTGTCGTCCTGCTCGGGGGTGAGGTCGGTGACGGCGGTGACCTCGTACGGGGGCGCGTTCCCGCGCAGCCCGCGCAGGGCGTCGTCGCGCATGGCGAGGGCCCGGCCGGCCAGGTTCCGCTCGCTGGCCACGGTGAAGTCCCAGGCGAGGTGGAGGCCGCCGGCGCGGACGCCGTGGCGGCGCAGCGCGTGCAGCACCGGCTGGAGCTCCCGCTGCCGGTCCCGCAGCTCGTGCCCGTGCGGCAGCGGTGCGCCGGCGATGGCGGCGAACGCGGCCCCGGGCGGGATCGGGTCGCCGCCGGCGTCGCGCAGGTGGCGCAGCGCGACCGCGTACCGGTGTCCCTCGCGCAGGTTGCGGGCGGGGCGGACGATGAGCGCCCGGCGGCCTTCCGGCGCGTTCGCGTCCAGTTCGGCCCAGTACGGCCAGCGCTCACCGGTGTCGAGGTCGAGCAGGACGATGGGCGCGTCCCTGCCGAGCGAGGCGCCGATGTCGGTGATCGGGGCCGCGCCGGTCCTGGCCAGGTCGAGGCCGGGGACGAGGGTGAGGATCATCGAGCCGGGCGAGAAGCCGTCGTTGCCGTTCCACGCGGTGGGATCGACGGGGACTCCGGCCACCGAGCGGGGCATCGCCTCGACGGGGAACGCGACGCGGCGGCCGGTGGCGGTGCCCCGGTCCGCCACGGTGTAGTGGTCGCTGGGGAACGGCAGCAGGCAGACGGCCGGGTCGATCGGATCACATCCGGGCGCGGCCGGGCCGGTGGTGACAGCCGGGCGCGCGGCGGCGGGCGGGGCCGCAAGCGCCGTGACGAGCGCCGTCATCAGGGCCGTGGCGAGCGTGAGGGCGCGGGCAACGGCTCGCATGGGCGGCACCTTCTGAAGAGCGGTCGGGCGTACCGATGATCAGCCTCCCGCCCGGTCCCGTCAATCCCCTTCACAGGCCCCGCACCGGTTTTGTGACGGGTCACAGCAACCGGCCGCCGACTTTACGTTCCCGTCCAATTCACAGGATCCCGTCCACGGCTCATCGTGTGTGGACGCCGTCGCGTACCCCCTCGGGAGCCGCCATGCATCGCCGGACGTTCCTCCGTACGGTCTCCGCGGGTCTGGGCGCCGTCGCCCTGCCCGGCTCGCTCTGGCAGGAGGCGGCCGTGGCCGGGGTGGTGCGGGGCGCGAGCCCGTACGGGCCGCTGGGCTCTCCCGACGGCAACGGCGTCGCGCTGCCCGCGGGGTTCACCAGCCGGGTGGTCGCCCGGTCGAGCAGGCCGGTCGGCGGCATCCTCTGGCATCCGGCGCCCGACGGCGGCGCCTGCTTCGCCGACGGCGGCGGCTGGATCTACGTGTCCAACTCGGAGGTGCCGCTGGTCGGCGGCGCGTCGGCGATCAGGTTCCGGGCTGACGGCTCGATCGAGCGCGCGTACCGCATCCTGGACGGCACGAACCTCAACTGCGCGGGCGGCAGGACGCCGTGGGACACCTGGCTGTCCTGTGAGGAGATCTTCCGGGGCCGCGTCTACGAGACCGACCCGTACGGCGTGCGGATCGCGCAGCCGCGGCCGGCGATGGGCCGGTTCAAGCACGAGGCGGCCGCGTGCGACCCCGACCGGCGGGTCGTCTACCTCACCGAGGACGAGGACGACGGCTGCTTCTACCGGTTCGTCCCGTCCACGTGGGGCGACCTGTCGAGCGGCCGGCTGGAGGTGCTGTGCGGCGGCGACCCGGTGGTGTGGCGCCAGGTCCCCGACCCCACGCCCGCCGTGCTGCAGCGGCAGACGCGGCACCAGGTGAGCGAGGCCAGGCACTTCGACGGCGGCGAGGGCTGCCACTACGCCAACGGCGTCTGCTACTTCACGGCCAAGGGCGACCGCAAGGTGTGGGCGTACGACGCGGTCCGCGAGCGGCTCGGCTCGGTCTACGACGGCGGCGGCACGCTCGACGGGGTCGACAACATCACCGGCGCGCCCACGGGTGACCTGTACGTGGCCGAGGACGGCGGCAACATGGAGATCAACATCATCACGCCGGACGGGGTGGTGGCGCCCGTCCTGCGCGTCGACGGCCACGACGGGTCCGAGATCACCGGGCCCGCGTTCTCCCCCGACGGCACCCGCCTGTACTTCTCCTCCCAGCGAGGCTCCAGCGGCGGCAGCGCGGGCCTTGACGGCATCACGTACGAGGTGACCGGCCCCTTCCGCCACTGATTCCGCCCCCAGCACCGCTCCACCCCCCACTCCCCCCGAGAGGTGCCCCGCATGATCCGACGTCTGACCGCTGCCCTGGCCGCGCCCCTGCTGGTCCTCCTGCTGTCCCCGCCCGCCCAGGCGCGGGCCGCCGAGTCGTACGTCGCGCTCGGCGACTCGGCCGCGGCCGGCCCGCTCATCCCCAACCAGGTGCTGCCCGACCTGGGCTGCCTGCGCTCCGACCGCAACTACCCCCGCCTGACCGCGCAGGCGATCGGCGCCGCCTCGTTCCGCGACGTCACCTGCTCGGGCGCGAAGACCCGCGACATGTACGAGCGCCAGAACACCGAACTCGGCTCGGTGGCTCCGCAGCTCGACGCCCTGCGCCCGGACACCACGCTGGTCACGGTGCACATCGGCGCCAACGACGTCGGCCTGACCGGCTTCATCGAGGACTGCCTCAACCTGCTGCCGCCTCCGGTCGGCGACGCCTGCAACGACGACTACCGCACCCCGGACGGCCAGGACAGCTGGCGGGTCAAGACCGACGCCCTGCGGCCCACGCTGGTCAGGCTGGCCGGCGACATCCGGGCCCGGTCGCCGCAGGCCAGGATCTTCATGGTCGGGTACGCCACGTACGCGCGGCCCGACGGCTGCTATCCCCGCGTCCCGATCATCAGGCAGGACGCGAACTACATCCGGGCGACGCTGCAGTACTTCAACCAGATGCTGGCCGAGCAGGCGGCCGCCGCCGGGATCGGCTTCATCGACCTGCAGACCCCCAGCGTGGGCCACGACCCGTGCGCCTCCACGGGCACCCGCTGGATCGAGCCGTACGTCCCGGCCTCACCCGCGGCCCCGTTCCACCCGAACGCCCTGGGCATGCGTAACTTCGCCACCATCGTGACCTCGGCCGTGAACGCCGCGCGCTGACGCTCACCCGCCGTTCAGCGTGCGTCGGGCCGCCAGGGCCGCGCCGATGCGCTGGAGCTGGGCCGGGTCCATCGGGTCCAGCCCGGTCAGGGTGACGGCCCTGCGCAGCCGGTAGTCCACGGTGTTCGGGTGGACGTGCAGGCGCTCGGCCGTGCGCCGCCGGTCCAGGCCCGCGTCCAGGTACGCCTTGAGCGTGCGCAGCAGATCGGGGTTGCCGAGCAGCGGATCCAGCAGCCCGGCGAGGCTCGCCAGCGCCTCGCTGGGCCTGCTCAGCTGATACTCCAGCAGCACGTCGGCGAGCCGGTACGCGCCGGGCGGCCGGCCCAGGGTCCGCACCACCTCCAGCACCTCCTCGGCCAGCTTGGCGGCGGCGGGCACGCGGGCCGGCTCGGCGGGCTCGGCCGCGGCCCACACCGGGACGCCCGCGGCGCGGCCCGCCGCCGTCACCAGCTCGCCGGCCCGGCACCACCCGGGCTCGCCGGCGCCCAGCGGCACCAGCACCAGCCCGCCGGTGCTGTCGAGCGCCGACAGCACCTGCCCGGCGGCGTGCCGCTGCCAGGCGGCCCGGAACCGGTGCAGCTTGCGCAGGCCGGCGATAGGCCCGCCCTGGTCGTCGGCCGTCTCGTCCGGGTGCGTGCCGAGCGCGGTGGCGACGACCAGGTAGCGGGGCGCGAGCCGGACCCCGGCCAGCGCCTCCCGGTCACCGGCGAGCAGCGCGGCGACGGTCGCGTGCATGGTGTGCTGCTCCTGGCTGAGCATCGCCTCGCGTTCCTCCAGGTACGCGGCGCACACCGCGGACGTCACAGCGCCGGTGTAGCAGAGGATGAGCCGGTTGGCCTCCAGCACGTCGCCGAGGTCGCCGGGCCCGGCGTGGGCGAACAGGCTCTCCCACACCTTCGTCACCCCGAGCTGGTAGGCGGCAAGCAGCGCGTCGAGCGGCACCCCCTCCTGGGCGCGGCGCGCGGCCGAGGCGCGCAGGGGCGCCAGCTCGGCCCGCGTCGGCGGGCGCCGCTCCCGGAACATCCCGCTGATCAGTCGCAGGTTGTGCTCGGTGATGCGGGTGATGTCGCCGTCGAGCTCCTCCCGGGGCAGCCGCCGGTAGAGCGGGATCTCCTCGGCGAACTCGCCGACCAGCCGCCGCGCGAGGCGTACGAGGGGCCGCTCCAGCAGCTCGTGCACGCACACACCGCCCAGCATGAGGGGCCGCGGCGCATCTTCCGACACGGTCAGACCCTGTCAAACCACCCGTCGGAAGACAAGGGCCCACCCGCACCCCGGTCGTGGCCCCGTCCGGACGGGGCCACGACCCCGTGTCAAACGGACAGGATCTTCCGCAGGAAGCGCCCGGTGTGGCTCTCCTCCACCAGGGCCACCTCCTCGGGGGTGCCCGCCGTCACCAGGGTGCCGCCGCGCGAGCCGCCTTCGGGGCCCATGTCGATGATCCAGTCGGCCGTCTTGATGACGTCGAGGTTGTGCTCGATGACGATGACGGTGTTGCCGCCGTCGACCAGGCGTCCGAGGACGCCAAGCAGCCGCCGGATGTCCTCGAAGTGCAGGCCGGTGGTGGGCTCGTCGAGGACGTAGACGGTCCGCCCGGTCTGCCGCCGCTGCAGCTCGGAGGCGAGCTTGACGCGCTGCGCCTCGCCGCCGGAGAGCGTGGTGGCGGGCTGCCCGAGCCGGACGTAGCCGAGACCGACGTCGTGGAGCGTCTGCAGGTGGCGCTTGATGGCCGGGATGGCGTCGAAGAAGCCGAGCGCCTCCTCGATCGGCATGTCGAGCACCTCGGCGATCGTCTTGCCCTTGTAGTGGACCTCCAGCGTCTCGCGGTTGTAGCGGGCGCCGTGGCACACCTCGCAGGGGACGTAGACGTCGGGCAGGAAGTTCATCTCGATCTTGATGGTGCCGTCGCCGGAGCACGCCTCGCAGCGCCCGCCCTTGACGTTGAAGCTGAACCTGCCCGGCTGGTAGCCGCGCACCTTGGCCTCGGTGGTGGCCGCGAACAGCTTGCGCACGTGGTCGAACACGCCGGTGTAGGTGGCCGGGTTGGACCGGGGCGTGCGGCCGATCGGCGACTGGTCGACGTGGACGACCTTGTCCGCCTGGTCGATGCCGTTGATCCTGGAGTGGCGTCCGGGGACGGTGCGGGCGCCGTTGAGCTCCTTGGCCAGCGAGTTGTAGAGGATGTCGTTGACCAGCGTGGACTTGCCGGACCCCGACACGCCGGTGACGGCGGTGAACACGCCGAGGGGGAAGTCGATGTCGACGCCCTTGAGGTTGTGTTCGCGCGCGCCCTTGACGGTGATCTGCCGCTTCTTGTCGCGCTTGCGCCGGGTGGCCGGCACCGGGATGCTCCTGCGCCCCGACAGGTACTGGCCGGTGATCGACTCCTCGCTGGTCAGCAGATCCTGGACGGTGCCGGAGACGACGACCTGGCCGCCGTGCTCGCCCGCGCCGGGGCCGATGTCGACCACCCAGTCGGCGGCGGCGATGGTGTCTTCGTCGTGCTCGACCACGATCAGCGTGTTGCCCATGTCGCGCAGCCTGATCAGCGTGTCGAGCAGGCGCATGTTGTCGCGCTGGTGGAGGCCGATGGACGGCTCGTCGAGCACGTACAGGACACCGACGAGGCCGGAGCCGATCTGCGTGGCGAGCCGGATGCGCTGCGCCTCGCCGCCCGCGAGGGTGGCGGCGGCGCGGTCCATCGAGAGGTAGTCGAGACCGACGTCGAGCAGGAAGCCCATGCGGGCGTTGATCTCCTTGACCACCCGCTCGGCGATGTGCATGTCACGGTCGGACAGCTTGAGCCCGGCCAGGAACTTGGCGCACTCGCCGATCGACATCGAGGAAACCTCGGCGATCGACTTGTCGGCGACGGTCACGGCCAGCGTGACCGGCTTGAGCCTGGCGCCCTTGCAGGCTGGGCAGGGCACCTCGCGCATGTAGCCCTCGAACCGCTCCCGGGTCGAGTCGCTCTCCGCCTCCGCGTGACGGCGCTGCACCCACGGGATGACGCCCTCGTAGGTGGTGTAGTAGGCGCGCTGGCGGCCGTAACGGTTGCTGTAGCGGACGTGGACCTGCTCGCCGTGGCCGAACAGCAGCGACTTCTGCGCCTTCTTGGAGAGCTTCTCCCACGGGGTGTCGGGGGTGAAGCCCATCGCGTTGCCGAGCGCCTCGATCAGGCGGCCGAAGTATTCGCTGGCGTGGCCGCCGGTCCACGGGTGGATCGCGCCCTCGCGGAGCGTGCGCTCCGGGTCGGGCACGACCAGGTCGGGGTCGACCTCCATCTTGGTGCCGAGACCCGTGCACTCCGGGCAGGCGCCGAACGGCGAGTTGAACGAGAACGAGCGCGGCTCCAGCTCCTCGAACGACAGGTCGTCGTAGGGGCAGTAGAGGTGCTCGGAGTAGAACCGTTCACGGCCGGGGTCGCCTTCGGGCAGGTCGACGAACTCGAGCGTGATCGTGCCCCCGGACAGCTGCAACGCGGTCTCGACCGAGTCGGTGAGCCGCCGCCTGGCCGACTCCTTGACCGACAGGCGGTCGACGATGACCTCGATGTCGTGCTTCTCGTACTTCTTGAGCGTCGGCGGCTCCTCCAGCCGCACGACCGTGCCGTCGACGCGGGCGCGGGCGAAGCCCTTGGTCTGCAGCTCGCGGAACAGCTCGGCGTACTCGCCCTTGCGGCCGCGGACGACCGGGGCCAGCACCTGGAACCGGGTGCCCTCGTCGAGGTCCATCACCCGGTCGACGATCTGCTGGGGCGTCTGGCGGGCGATCGGGCGGGCGCAGACCGGGCAGTGCGGCTTGCCGACGCGCGCCCACAGCAGCCGCAGGTAGTCGTAGACCTCGGTGATCGTGCCGACCGTGGACCGCGGGTTCTTGCTGGTCGACTTCTGGTCGATGGAGACCGCGGGAGACAGGCCCTCGATGAAGTCGACGTCGGGCTTGTCCATCTGGCCGAGGAACTGGCGGGCGTAGGCCGACAGCGACTCGACGTAACGCCGCTGCCCCTCGGCGAAGATCGTGTCGAAGGCCAGGCTGGACTTGCCGGAGCCGGAGAGGCCGGTGAAAACGATCAGAGAGTCTCGCGGCAGGTCAAGCGAGACGTCCTTGAGATTGTGCTCTCGTGCACCACGCACGATCAGGCGGTCTGCCACGGCGATCCCGGAAGTCGAAAGGCGGATAGGTCCACGGGGGATGGTAGACGGGGGCCCCGACAATTTCGCTGAGCCGATCCCGGCCGGCCGGTGCCGCTCGCCGGAACTCCGTCCCTCTCAGATTACGGCCTCCAGGGCACAGCGCAGGAGGTCTTCCGTTGTCAACCGCATGACCTGTGCTTTTATGCCCGTGCCCCGCTGCGCCGGAGCGCGTGATGAAATATCGGTTCATGACTGTGCTTGCCGCGGTGCGGGAGGAACTGGCCGAGGAGACCGCCCGGTTGCTGGCCACCGCCGCCGCCCTCACCGACCCAGAAGTCCGCGCCCCGTCCAGGCTGCCCGGCTGGACCCGCGGCCACGTGCTCACCCATCTGGCCAGGAACGCCGACAGCCACGTCAACCTGCTTACCTGGGCCAGGACGGGCGTCGAGACCCCGCAGTACCCGAGCCCTGAGGCCCGCGAGGCCGGGATCGAGGCCGGCGCCGCCCGCCCGGCGGCCGAGCAGGTGGCGGACCTGCGCGACAGCGCCGCGCGCCTGGACCGCGCCGTCCGCGAGCTGCCCCCGGACGCCTGGCGGGCGCCGGTCGGCGGCCTGCGCCCGCCCCGTCACCCCGCCTGGTACTGCCTGGTCAGGCGGCTGCGCGAGGTGGGGATGCACCATGTGGACCTGGACGCGGGATACGGCCCCGCCGACTGGACGGACGCGTTCGTGGCCAGGGAGCTGCGCGACTGCCTGCGTACGTGGCCGCGCGACCGGAGCACGATCGGCGCGGCCCGGTTCGTCGGCCCGGGCGGCGAGACGCTGGAGGAGTGGCCCGACCTCGGCGACGGCCCGGTGGTGATGGGCACGCCGGCCGACATGCTGGCCTGGCTGACCGGGAGGTCGGAGGGAGATCGGGTTAGGGTGGTGACAGAGGGACGGCCGGTCCCGCCGCCACCGCCGTGGCTGACCGGCGTCGCCCCCGCTGACCTGCCCGCGACGCCTCCGAAGGACTACTGATGACCTACACCGGCGACGTCCAGGTCGGCGGCCCCGCCGACGTGCGGGAGCTGACCGATCTGAGCATCTCCAAGCTCGCCGTCGGCCCCTACGACAACAACGCCTACCTGCTGCGCTGCCGGGCGACGGGCGACGGCCTGCTCATCGACGCGGCCGCGGAGCCCGACCGGCTGCTCGCCCTGATCGCCGACAAGCCGGTCAGCACGATCGTCACCACCCACCAGCACGGCGACCACTGGCAGGCGCTCGACCAGGTGAGCAAGATGACCGGCGCCCAGGTCGTGGCGCACCCGCTCGACGCGCCCGCCCTGCCCGTGCCGGTCGGCCGCACGGTCGAGCACGGCGACCGGATCAACGTGGGCGACGTCACGCTCGAGGTCATCCACCTGCGCGGCCACACCCCCGGCTCGATCGCCCTGCTGTACGAGGGCGACGACGACCACAAACACCTGTTCACCGGCGACTCGCTGTTCCCCGGCGGCGTGGGCAACACCTGGAAGGACCCGGAGCGGTTCGAGCAGCTCTACACCGACGTGGTGGAGCGGATCTTCGACCGGCTCCCCGACCAGACGTGGGTCTACCCGGGTCACGGCAAGGACACCACGCTGGGCGCCGAGCGCCCGTCGCTGCCGGAGTGGAAAGCACGCGGCTGGTAGGAGCGCGGCCGGTCCGCGGGTCAGCCGCGCGACAGGACGCGCACAATCCGCTCGGCCGCCCGGGCGGGCTCGTCGACCAGGCCCACGAGCTCGCCCCACGACCAGCGGTAGAACCAGCCGTCGGCCAGCGGCACGCAGTCGACGGTCTCGGCGAGCATCACCGTGTCGGGATCGCTGACGCGCAGCACGGGCGGGTCGGCCCGGAGGGTGGCGCTCAGCCCGTGACGCTCCAGCTCCCCCGCCAGCTTGGCGAGGAAGTACGTGCGCGTGTGCTCGCGCGGGTTGGCCGGCATGGTTCCATGAAAGCCGATGACACCGGGAAAGTCCGCACTTTCCCGGCGCCGGAGGGTCACTGGCCGAGGCGGGCGGCCTCGCGCCGGAGCTCGCGCTTGTAGAACATCATCCGCAGCGGGATGGCGGCGACCAGGGCGATCTGCATGGTGGCGCCGATCTTGATCGGCATGTCGCCGCCCTCGGGCCAGGCGACCCAGAAGGTCAGGAACGCCACGTTCACCATGATCCAGGCGAGCACGACGGCGGCGAGCTGGCCCTTGGGCTTGGGGTATTCGATGCGGCTGACCATCAGCCACGCGACGGCGAGCACCCCGAGCAGCGTCCACACGCTGGGCTCGAAGAGCAGCACGATCGAGATCACGGTCATCGCGCCCATCGGGATGGGCAGGCCCATGAAGTCGCCGCTCTTGGTCTTGACGCAGGCGAACCGCGCCAGCCGGACCACCCCGGCGACCAGCACCGCCGCGGCGGCCGTGACCACGGCGGCGAACGGCACGGCATCGGTGAAGCCGCCCCAGATCACCACCATGAACGCCGGCGCGAAGCCGAAGCTGATCACGTCGGCGAGGTTGTCGAGCTCGGCGCCCATCGCGGAAGCGCGGAAGCGCCGGGCCACCAGCCCGTCGAACAGGTCGCAGGTGGCGCCGATGAGCAGCAGCACCACCGCGGTGGCGAAGTAGCCGGGCGCGGGCGTGAAGTCGCCGCTGGTGCGCAGCGCGTCGAAGACGGACGCGGCCAGCACGCACACGGCGAGGAACCCGCACAGCGCGTTGCCCAGGGACAACGAGTCCGCGGCGGACAGACGGAACGCCTTGCCGACGGGGCCGCGAGGTTCTTCCTCTTCAGCCGCCTGCCAGCCACCGGCGTCAGCCGTGGTCAATTCTGGTCACCCCCGCAACCGTCTTCTCGCCCACGGACACCGCGGAGGAGATCCCTTCGGGAAGGTAGATGTCGACCCTGGAACCGAAGCGGATGAGCCCGATGCGCTCACCCTGCGCGACCTTCGCGCCGGCAGTCAGGTAGGGCACGATCCTGCGCGCCACCGCGCCCGCGATCTGCACCATCTCGACGTCGCCGAGCGCTGTCGCGAAATGCCACACCACGCGCTCGTTCTGGTCGCTGTCCTTGTTGAATGCCGGCAGGAACCCACCCGCCACATGCTGCACGGAGGTGACATTTCCCGCAAGAGGTGCACGATTGACGTGGACGTTCACCGGGCTCATGAAGATGGCCACCCGGGTGCGGCCGTCGGGCCACGGGTCGACGCTCTGGACGACGCCGTCGGCCGGTGACAGGATCCGCCCGTCCCCGACCGTGCGGTCGGGGTCGCGGAAGAACCAGAGCATCGCGCCGGTGAGGGCGCCCAGCGGCACGGCCGCGAACGCCCATCGGCGGTCCCGTCGCGTCAGCAGCGCGGTGGCGGCCGCCGCGGCCGTCGTGGGGAGGAGCCACGGGGAGACCCCGCGTGCGAGCCTGACCCGGCTCGACTTTGCAGAATCGACTGACACGTACAACCTTTGGTGGTGACTGAACGGAGCGCTTTTGCCGTGATGGTACAGAACCCGCAACTATGACACGATACAGCTTCTCCAGCAAAGCGCCTCGAAAGCCGTTTAGCTAGACCTTCTCCGAGGCCGCCTTCACACTCTTGCGCATGTCGACGCGGGCCTTGATCAAGCTTGCCACGGTGGTGATCACCATCGTGGAGCCGATGACCGTGAGGGACACCCAGATCGGGATGTGGGGCGCCCAGGAGACTCCACTGGAGTGCAGAGCTTCCAGAACCAGCTTAACCCCGATGAATCCCAGGATGAACGCGAGCCCGTAGCTGATGTAGACCAGCTTCTGCAGCAGGCCGCCCAGCAGGAAGTAGAGCTGACGCAGTCCCATCAGGGCGAACGCGTTGGCGGTGAAGACGATGAACGGGTCGGTGGTGAGCCCGAAGATCGCCGGAATCGAGTCGAGCGCGAACAGCAGGTCGGTGCTGCCGATGGCGATCATGACGATCAGCATCGGGGTGACCATGCGCTTGCCGTCGATCTTCACGGTGATCTTGGAGCCGACGTATCCCTCGGTGGTGGGCAGGCTCCGGCGCACCCAGCGGAGCAGGAGGTTCTCGTTGACCTCTTCCGCCTCGCCCTTCAGGTGGCCGCGGATGATGTTGATCGCCGTGTAGATCAGGAAGGCGCCGAAGACGTAGAACAGCCAGCCGAACCGTTCGAGGGCGGCGGCGCCGAGCGCGATGAAGATGCCGCGCATGACCAGCGCGAGCAGGATGCCGATGAGGAGCACCTTGTGCTGGTAGGCCTTCGGCACCGCGAACCGGCTCATGATGATGAAGAAGACGAACAGGTTGTCGACGCTGAGGCTGTACTCGGTGATGTATCCGGCGAAGAACTCCCCGGACTTCTCCGGCCCCGAGGTGAACCAGAGGATCACGCCGAAGATGACGGCCAGGGTCACGTAGAAGCTGACCCAGGCGCCGGCCTGGCGCATGGAGAACTCGCGGGCCTCGCCGCGGTCGACGATCCACAGGTCCACGGCGAGGACGATCAGAAGACCGCCGATCACGACGATCCACGCCCACAAGGGTTCGGTCACGTTGTACAACCTCCGGCACGCAGGACTGACTGCCGGAGGTCTCTCCCGCCCGCCAAACCCGCGGACCGGCAGCCCCGGGGGCCCCGTGGATCGGGGCTACACCGTGATGACGAGGCTGCCGCGAAGGGATACTCCCCTCCCCAACTCACGCAGTATACGAGAACGTCTCAGTGCAATGTCATCTTCCCTCTGGATCACAAACCGGTGCGGTCCGTCACGACCGGCTGTAGGCCGCGAGCGCGCTCCGCACCGCGTCGTCCTCCCCGGGCAGCTCCTCGCCCCTGCGGGCGGCCGCCGCCGCCCACCGGGCCGCCTCCCCGGGATCGGAGATCAGATCCTGTACGGCGGAGCGCAGGGCGGCAGGGTCACCGTAGGGGACGAGGATCCCCGCGTCGCCGACGAGGCCGGGAACGCCGCCGACGGCGGTGGCGATGACGGGTGTGCCGGCCTTGAGCGTCTCGCTGACGCTGAGCGGCAGCCCCTCCCACCGGCTGGCCCAGACCGCGACGGTGGCGGCGGCGAGCAGGTCGGGCACGTCGTCCCGGTTGCCCAGCAGCACCACGGGCAGGCGCTCGGCGTCGATCCGGCGGCGCAGCTCGCCCCGCAGCGGCCCCTCTCCGGCGATCGCGAACAGCGGCGGCGGATCCTGCCACGGGCCGGCGGCGGCGTCGAGCAGCGTCTCCAGGCCCTTCTGCTGGGCGAGCCTGGCGACGGTGAGCACGAGCGGCCGGTCACCCGCCCCCAGCTCGGCCCGCACCTCCCCGGGCGTCCGCCGGGGCTCCCGCAGGGGCGGCGCGGGCACGACGGCGGGCCTGACGTCCCGCGCGCCCAGCGCGCTCATCCGCTCCCCCAGATCGGGCGAGACCACCAGCACCCGGTCCGCCCGCCGGGCCACGATCCGCTCCAGCACCCCGTACACGGCCCCGACGAACCCTCCGGCCGTCAGTGCGTTGTGCAGCGTCACCACGAGCAGCGGCACCCTCTCCCCCGCCGGCGCCCCGAGGGAAGCGGAGGCCGCCTCGGCACGCCGGGGCATGGCCAGGGCGGCCAGCGCGCCGGCGCGCAGACCATGGGCGTGCACGACGTCGGCCCCCCGTACCACCCGCCGGACGGCCAGCACCGCTCGCGTGTCGTTCACCGGATGCGGCCGATCGGACACCGGAACCTCGACGAACCGGACACCGGCCGCACTGAACCCGAACTGCTCCCCGACCTCCCGCGGACCGGCGGCCACCACCCGGTGCCCGCGCCGCACCAGCCCCGCGGCCAGCATGCGCACATGCCGCCCGGTCCCTCCCGTCGTGGTGCCCACCACGTAAGCCACTCGCACCCGTACCCCTCCCTCTCCAGCATCGAGGCCGCCACCACCCAGCCCGGCCCGGTCACCCTCCGGGCGCGCGCCGCCGGAGGACCCCGGCCACCGCCCGGGCGTCGTCCCTGTCGACCAGCACGACCACGCCGGCGCCCACCGCGACCGCCACCACGGCGGCCAGCAGCGTGACGCCCAGGTTCGCCCACACCCCGTGCGCCCCGATCCCGGAGGCCGCCCAGGCCCCCGCCAGGAACCCGGCCGCGCCTCCCGCGACGGCCGCGCCCAGCGCCCGGCCGAGCCCGGCCATGGCCGCACGGCCGCGGGCCGCGACCACGTACCCGAGCATGAGCGCCCCGCCGGCGGTCATCCCCACCGTCATCCCGAGCCCCAGCCCGGCGATGCGCCACCCGTCCGGCAGCGACAGCGCGAAGACCGTCTGCGCCACGATCGTCACCGACCACCCGGACACGGTGCCCACGGCGGCCCCCCGCCCCCGGCCGGTCGCGTACAGGACCCGGCTGAGGTGCGCGATGAGCCCGTATCCGATCAGACCAGGAGCGAACAGCGCCACGGCCCGCGCCAGCGCCAGCGGGTCCACGTCGCTCTTGTCGGCCAGGAACACCGCCGCCCCGGGCTCGGACGCGGCGGCCAGCACCCCGGCGGCCACCCCGGAAACGAGCACGATCGCCCGGGTGGTGCTCGCCGCGAGCCGGGCGAACGCCTCGTCCTCCCCCACGCCGGCGTGCGCGGACAACCGGGGGAACGCGCTGGTCGCGATGGGCACGGCGAGCACCGCGTACGGCACCAGGTAGATCGCCCAGGCGTAGTTGTAGACGGCCAGCGCCCCGCCGCCGATGACGTCGTTGGCCAGCAGCAGCACCACGACCATGGCGGCCTGCTGGGCGAGCAGCCCGGCGATCCCGGCCAGGGCGAGCCTGCGCACCTGCCCGGCCACCCCGTCGGGGAAGCGCAGCGTGGGCCGCCACCGCACGCCGAGCCGGGCGGTCGGCCCGATCACGGTGAGGACGAGCGCGAGCACGCCGAGGCTGGTGCCCGCCGACAGCGCCAGCTCGGCCGCGCGCGGCACCCTCTCCGGCGTGGCGATCCCGCCGCTGAGCGGCACGAACATCAGGTACGCGACAATGACCACGATGCTCGACACCAGCGGCGCGAGCGCGGGCCCGGCGAACCGGTGGTGCGCCTGCAGCAGCCCGTAGAGCACGACCGCGATCCCGTACAGCGGGATCTGCGGGGCGAAGATCACCAGCATGCGGGCGGCGACGTCGACGGCGGCGCGGCCGCACCCCTCGATGGCGAACAGTCCCATGATCGGCCCGGCGAGCAGCGCGGTGAGCACGGCCACCGGCACGAGCACCACGAGCACCCAGGTGAGCAGGGCGGAGGCGATCCGCCCCACCCGCTCCCTGGCGTCCTCGGACACGGCTCCGGCGAGCACCGGCACGACCATGCCGGCCAGCGCGCCGCCGACGACGACCTCGAAGACGATGTTCGGGATCTGGTTGGCGGTGAAGTACGCGGACGTCAGGCAGTTGGTGCCGACCGTGCGCGCGAGCGCGTACTGCTTGGCGAAGCCGGCCACCCGGGCCAGCACGGTGATCGCGCCGATGAGCAGCGCGCCGCCGGCCACGCCACGGGCCAGCCTCGCCTCGCGTTCGGTCAACGGGTCACGCGTCGGCGGGGCGGCGGCCCAGCAGGTCGAGCCGGTTGAGCACCTTGTTGCCCGCGATGACCTTGGTGAAGCTGATCTTCTCGGAGGCGGCGGTGAGCGCGGCCACGGTGCCGAGCAGGACGAGCCTGCCGGGACGGCCCAGCTTGGTCACCGCGGCCAGGCCCAGCAGCGCGCCCAGCGCGTTGGCGCCCGCGTCGCCGAGCATGGCCCGCTCGCCCAGGTCGTCGGGGAGCAGCGCGGCGGCGGCGCCCAGCGGCACGGCGGCCAGCGCGGCCGTCGCGGGCGAGTCGCCGGCCACGGCCGCCGCCAGCAGCGGCCCGCCGGTGAGCAGCCCGACCTTGATCGCCCGGCCGGGCCGCAGGTCGAACAGGTTGGCCAGGTTGGCCGCGCCCGCGACGACCGCGCCGTTGACGAGCGTGTCGGCGGGGCCGTCGGACACCAGCGCGGCGGCGGCCAGCCCCGTCGCGCCGATGCCGAGGATCTTGACCGCGCCGCTGGTGACCTCGCCCCGGGCGAGCGCGCTCAGGTGGCCCTTGAACCCCTTGGACGAGGTCGTGCCGTAGAGGTCGTCGTAGGCGCCGAGCGCGCCGCTGCCGGCTCCGGCCAGCAGCGCCGCCGCCCGCGCGCGGGCGGGCAGGCCGGGCGCCAGCGCGGCCGCGGCGCTCGCCCCGGCCACGAACGCGGGCCCTTCGAGCAGCGTGATGGGCTCGCCGCGGTGGTTCTTGCGGGTCCAGCGGCTGGCGGGGTCGCCGCCCCCGCCTTGCGTACGGGTGAGCGCGGCGTAGGCGGCACGAGCCGCGGCGGCGCCGATCGCGGCGCCCGCGAGGGCGTAGAGCAGGCCACGGGCCATGTCAGCTCCCTGACTCGGTGGACGACGGGGCCGGGCTGGGTGTCACCGGCTGGAACGCCGTGGCTCCGGCGCCGGTGCCGTACTGGCCCACGCCCCCGGTCGCTTGCTCTCGCAGAGCGTAGACGATCACGACCTGGCCTTCAGGCATATCGACGTTGTCGACGCTGGAGACCCGCTTGGCGGTCTCGCTGTCGTCGCGCAGGGCGGTGATGGCGCCGCCCGGCGCGGCGGAGGTGGCGGCGGCGCCGGCCATCACGGCGCCCTTGCCGCCGGCGTCGATCCCGCCCGCCACCGAGACGAGCGCCGCCGCCTGGCTTTCGGCGTTGTCTCCCTCGTACGGCGCGTCGGGCGAGTAGAGGACGGCGAGCGTGGCGCGGTTGATCGGCTCGTCGTTGTCGTCGATGAAGTCGACGTCGATGAACCCGCCCGTCTGGAGGCCGTCGACGACGGCGGACGTGGCCTCGTTGGGGGTGCCGGCCAGCGCCGGGTCGGCGGTCATGAGCGTGGCGGCGAGCAGGGTGGCGGCCTTGTCGTGCACGGTGGCCGTGTCGGCGAAGGCCATCTCGGCGGGCTTGAGCTGGTTGACCAGGCCGTCGAGCACGCCGGCGCTCTTGGGGTCGAAGAACTTGTCGAGCAGCAGGAGCCGGCCGGTGACCTTCGCGCCCGCCTCGGCGAGCACCTGCTCGGTCAGCTCGCGATAGGTGGAGCTCGCGCCGGGCGCCTCCACCAGCAGCACCTGCTCACCGGCGAGCCCGCCCTGGACGAGCTGCGGGGTGAGGGTGGTGATGAACTCCTGGTGGACCTGCTCGCGCCCCTTCATCACGTCGAGCTCGCCGCGCAGCCCTTCGTTGGTCTGGGTGAGCTGACGCGTCATCTCGTTGGCCGTCTTGATCGCTGGATCCTGCAGCAGGTTCGTGCCGAGCACGATGCCGACGGCCAGCGCCAGGAAGATGGCGACGATGGAGACGAGGTGATAGCGGAAATCGATCACGAGAAGAGTCCGACCAACCAGAAGATGAACGCGTTCCAGACGTCTTGCAGGCCGTTCAGCCAGATCTGGCCGAGCGGTGAGGCGGAGAGAGCGACGCCCATGGTGACCAGCGCGGTGGCCGCCAGGAGCAGCAGCTGGGAGGTGGTGATGCGACTGCGGTAGAGCATGCTGACGCCCTTGGCGTCGACGAGTCTGCTGCCGACGCGCAGCCGGGTGAGAAACGTGCTCGCCATGCCGGAGCGGCCCTTGTCGAGGAACTCCTCCAGCGTGCCGTGGGTGCCGACGGCGACGATCAGCTCGGCGCCCTTCTCGTCGGCCAGCAGCATGGCGATGTCCTCGCTGGTGCCGGTCGACGGGAAGACGACCGCCTCCTGGCCGAGCTGGTGGACCCGCTCCAGGCCGGGCGCCCGGCCGTCGCGATAGGCGTGCACGATCAGCTCGGCGCCGCAGGTGAGCGCCTTGGCGGAGACCGAGTCGAAGTCGCCGACGATGACGTCGGGCAGGTAGCCCGCCTCCAGCAGCGCGTCGGCGCCGCCGTCGACGCCGATCAGGACGGGACGGTATTCGCGCAGGTAAGGGCGGAGGGTGGCGATGTCTTCCTTGTAGTGGTAGCCGCGGACCACGATGAGCGCGTGCCTGCCCTCGATCTTGGTGCGGATGTCGGGCACGCCCACGCCGTCGATGAGCAGCTTGCCCTCGCCGCGGACGTACTCCATCGTGTTGACGGCGAACGCCTCGATCTGCACGGCCAGCCCGGCGCGGGCCTCGGCCATGGCCGCCTCGATGGACTCTGCCGTCTGCTCCTCGCCCTTGCCGACGACCTCGTCATCCAGGTAGACGATGCCCTCGTGGAGCCGGACGACGGCGCCGTCCTTGACCCGCTCGAACAGCTCCTGGCTGGCATTGTCGACGAACGGGATGCCGGCCTCGGCGATGATCTGGGGGCCCAGGTTGGGATAGCGGCCGCTGATGCCGGCGGCGATGTTGACCACGCCCGCCGCTCCGCACGCCACAAGGGCCTCCGCGCTGACCCGATCGACGTCGACGTGGTCGATGACGGCGATCTCGCCGGGCTGGAGGCGCTTGGTGAGCCTCTTGGTCCGCCGGTCGATCCTCGCCACACCGGTGACGCCGGGAAGGTCGTTGGCCTTCTTCGCGCGGAGGCCCGGCATCCTGTTCCCCGGAACCTTCATCAAGACCATCCTGCCAGAGCAAAAGACCGGGGAGGCCACGCATGACCGGGCGTGTCCGCTATGTCACACGGAATCACCTGTCGGCCGCCGCCAACCCTAGAAGTTCTTCTGCATGCGCTCTGCCCAGTTCGGAGTCCTCCAAGCCGGCCAGCATGCGCGACAGCTCGCGCACCCGCCCTTCGTGGTCGAGCGTGACCACGCCGCTGCGCACCACGCTGCCGTCGCCGGCCTTCTCCACCACCAGGTGCTGGTCGGCGAAGGCGGCGACCTGCGGCAGGTGGGTGACGACGACCACCTGGGCGGTGCGCGCCAGCCTGGCCAGCCTGCGCCCGATCTCCACCGCGGCCTTGCCGCCCACCCCCGCGTCGACCTCGTCGAAGACGAACGTGGGCACCGGGTCCGCGCCGGCGAACACGACCTCGATGGCGAGCATCACCCGGCTCAGCTCACCGCCGGAGGCGCCCTTGTTGAGCGGCAGCGGCGGCGCGGCGGGGTGGGCCGCCATGCGCAGCTCCACCTCGTCGACCCCGTCGGGGCCGAACTCGGCGGCCCTGGCGAGCTGGACGACGACCCGGGCGTGCGGCATCGCCAGCGCGGTCAGCTCCTCGGTGACGGCCTTGCCGAAGCGCTCGGCGGCGGCCTCGCGCACCCGGGTCAGCTCGCCGGCCAGCTCGGTCAGCCGTTCGGTCAGCTCGTCGTACTCGCGGGTGAGCTCGCCGACGCGGTCGTCGTCGCCCTCCAGCTCGGCCAGCCGGGCGGCCGCCTGCTGCGCCCAGGCCAGCACCGCGGCGCTGTCCTCGCCGTACTTGCGGATGAGGCCGGTGAGCACGGACCTGCGCTCCTGGACGGCGGCCAGCCGGGCGGGGTCGGATTCGACCGACTCGGCGTAGGAGGCCAGGTCGGTGGCCACGTCGGAGATCAGGTAGCCGGCCTCTGCCAGCCGGTCGGCGACGGCGGCCAGCGCGGGATCGTAGTCGCGGACCGCTTCGACGGCCGCGCGGGCCTCGCCGAGCAGCGAGATCACGTCGTGGGCGCCGCCGTCGGCCGCCTCCATGGGGTCGCCGAGCAGCGCGGTGTGGGCGCCGGTCGCGGCGGTGCGGAGGGCGTCGGCGTGGGAGAGCCGCTCCTCCTCCTCGCGCAGCGCGGCGTCCTCACCGGGCTTGGGGTCGACCTTCTCGACCTCCTCCAGGCCGAACCTGAGCAGGTCGGCCTCCTGCGCGCGCTCCCTGGCCCTGGTGGTCAGCTCCTCGACCTGCGCGCCGACCTGCTTGTGGCGCTTGTATGCCTGCTGGTAGGCCCGCAGGGGCTTGACCAGGTCGTTGCCGGCGTAGCGGTCGAGCGCGGCGCGCTGCCTGGCGGGCTGGAGCAGCCGCTGCTGGTCCATCTGGCCATGCACGGCCACCAGGTCGTCGGCGAGGTAGGTCAGCGTGCCGACGGGCACGGACCGGCCGCCGAGCCAGGCGCGCGAACGGCCCTCGGCGGAGACCGTGCGAGAGATGATCAGCTCGCCGTCCTCGGCCTGGCCGCCGATGTCCTCGACCTGCTGGGACACGCGGCCGCCCGGCTCGATGACGAGCGTGCCCTCGACGGTGGCCTTGTCGGCGCCCGGTCTGATGCGGGACGGGTCGGCCCGGCCGCCGAACAGCAGCCCGAGGCCGGTGACGACCATCGTCTTGCCCGCGCCGGTCTCGCCGGTCACCACGTTGAAGCCCGGCGATAGCTCCAGCACGGCCTCATCGATGACACCGAGCCCCTGGATGCGGACCTCCTCGACCCTTGGTCGCACTGCCCACTCCCGTCACTTGCGAGAATACGATCAACCGCGCCGCGGCCCGAACACGTGTGCGTATGCGATCCTACGTGTTCGGCCCTTCAATTCATTCAGGGTCGCACCCTCCCACGCCAGCCCTGCACAGGTAGTTCGAACTTGGCGACCAGCCTGTCGGTGAAGGGGGCGCCGGTGCTCTCGACGCCGTGCAGCCGGGCCAGCAGCACCGGCTCGGCGCCGCGCCGCACCTCGACGCGGCTGCCGGAGGGCAGGTCGAAGCGGCGGCGGCCGTCGCACGACAGCACCCCGCCCGGGGTGTCGGGCAGGATCTCGACGGCGACCGTGGAGCGCGGCGAGATGACGAGCGGCCGGGCGAACAGGGCGTGGGCGCTGATCGGGACCATGAGCAGCGCCTCGACCTCCGGCCAGACCACGGGCCCCCCGGCGGAGAACGCGTAGGCGGTGGACCCGGTCGGGGTGGCGCAGATCACGCCGTCGCAGCCCCAGCGTGACAGCGGCCGCCCGTCGATCTCCGCCACCACCTCCAGCATGCGCTCCTGCTTCTCGACGGTGACCTCGTTGAGCGCCCAGGTGTCGGCGATGACGTTGCCGTTCTGGCGGGCCAGCACGTCGACGGTCATGCGTTCCTCGACGTCGTAGCGGCCGGCGACCACGTCGTCGACGGCGTCGTCCAGGTCGGCGACCTCGGCCTCGGCGAGGAACCCGACGTGGCCCAGGTTCACGCCGAGCAGCGGGGTGCGGGTCGGCCTGGCCAGTTCGGCCGAGCGCAGCAGCGACCCGTCACCTCCGAGCACGATCATCACCTCGGCGTCCTTGGCGGCGCTCGGCTCCGCGGGCACCACCTCCACGCCTTCCGCGCCGACCTCGCCGGCCTCCACGTCGAGGACCCGTACGCGCAGGCCCGCGTCGAGCAGCCGCCGGATGACCAGGCGGGCGCTCTCGACGGCGGCCTCGCGGCCGGTGTGGACGGTGACCAGGACGGTCCGGTTCATTGCGGCCCTTCCGCGACGGCCCGCCGGATCTCGTGCTCGAGGTCGGCGACCGGCGGCTCGCCCTCCCCCTTGCCCAGCCACAGCAGGTACTCGACGTTGCCCGACGGCCCGGGCAGCGGGCTGTAGGTGACGCCGCGCACGGCCAGCCCCAGCCGCGCCGCCTCGGCCGCGGCCGCGCGCACGGCCCCCGCCCGCAGCTCGGGGTCGCGCACCACCCCGCCCGCGCCGACGAGGTCCTTGCCCACCTCGAACTGCGGCTTGACCAGCATCACGAAGTCGGCCTCCGGCGCCGCGACGGCGGCCAGCGCGGGCAGCACGAGCCGCAGCGAGATGAACGACAGGTCGCCGACGACCAGCGTGGGCGGCTCGCCGACGAGATCCGGAGTGAGGTCGCGGACGTTGACCCGCTCCATCACCGTGACCCGCTCGTCGGTGCGCAGCGACCAGGCGAGCTGGCCGTAGCCGACGTCGACGGCGAGCACGTGCGCCGCGCCGCGGCGCAGCAGCACGTCGGTGAACCCGCCGGTGGACGCGCCGGCGTCGAGGCAGCGCCGCCCTTCGACGGTGAGGCTCCCGAACGTGTCGAGCGCCCCGATGAGCTTGTGGGCGCCGCGCGAGACGTAGTCGGGGCCGTCCTGGGACTCGGCGACGACGACGGCGGCGGCGGTGTCGACCTGGGTGGCCGGCTTGGCCGCCCGCCGTCCGCCCACGGTGACGCGGCCCGCCTCGATGAGCTGGACCGCCTGCTCCCGGGAGCGGGCCAGCCCGCGCCGCACGAGCTCGCTGTCGAGCCGGACTCTGCGGCTCACTGGGCGTCCACGGCGCCCAGCGCGGCCTCCAGCCCGGAGAACGCCTCTTCGAACACCGCCACGTGATCGCTCACCGGCAGGCCCGGCAGCCGGCCCAGCCCGGCGAGGACCGCGTCGACCCGCGCGTCGCCGGTCTCCTCTGGCAGCTCACTCATGACTCGACGGTAACGCCTCGGGCGAGCGCGCGGGACCTTGGCAGGCGTGTCACGCGTTGAAGGGTCATACGGGGCGCTCGGTGTGGAACGCTACCGACCGTAAAGGAAGTAGAAAGGGAGCGATCATGGCAAGCGTCGAGGAGTGCCGGGCGGCACTGGTCAAGCTCGTCGCGCAGTTCGACGAGATCGACGAGGAGGACCGTGCCAGGCATGTGGTCGAGCGCACGGTCAGCTGCCGCGTCTCCGATCTCGACGTGACCTTCCACGGACGCCTGCACCACGGGGGCCTGGACCCGTTCCTGGAGGCGCCGCCGGCCGACGGCAGGCCGGCCGACGTGAAGCTGACGATCGTCAGCGACGACCTCGTGGCGCTGGTCGACGGAGAGCTGGATCTGGCCCGTGCGCTGCTCGGCGGCCGGGTGAGGATCGACGCCAGCTTCGGCGACCTGCTCCGCCTGCGCCGGCTCCTCTGACCGAGCCGCCCGCCCGCTCACCGCAGGCGGCGTGGCCGGTCCGGGTCGATTCCTCCGCCGATCACCGGGTCAGCCGGTCGTCCCCGAGCACCGGATCAGCCGATCCGACCGAGCACCGGCTTGACCGCGTCCTCCTCGGCGGGGCTGTCCCCCGCCGCCGCCCACGCCGCGTCGCACGCCGCCCTCAGCCCGTCGATCCGGCTCCCGTCGCCGTCGAGCCGCAGCGTCCCGTCCACCCAGCGGGCCCGCCACCCGCCGCACGCCCCGTCCCGCACTTCCGGGTACGGTGCCAGCAGGCCGGACAAGTCCTCGGCCACGTACGTCGGCCGCTGGTGCGGCGGCGCGGTGAGCACGTCGAGCGGCTTGGCCACCCCCGTGAGCACCAGCAGCCCGTCGACACCCGCGTTCCGCGCCCCCTCGATGTCGGTGTCGAGCCGGTCGCCGACCACCAGCGGCCGCCGCGCCCCCGTACGGATCATCGACTCCCGGTGCAGCGGCGGATCCGGCTTCCCCGCGTAGAGCGGCTCCACCCCGGTCGCCGACGCGATCACCCGCGACATCGCCCCGTTGCCCGGCACCTCGCCGCGCCCGGTGGGCATGGTCGAGTCGCGGTTGGCGGCCACGAACAGCGCCCCCTGCCGCACCGCCAGCGCCCCTTCGGCCAGCAGCCCGTACGACAGCCCCGCCCACATCCCCTGCACCACGGCCGCGGGCCCCTCGGCCGCCGCCGTGACGGGCCTCAGCCCCTGCCCGCGCACGGCCATCCGCAGCCCGGCCCCGCCGACGACCAGCACCTTCGCCCCCGCCGGCACCCGCTCGGCCACCACCCGCGCCGCCGCCTGCGCCGACGTCACCACGTCGTCCCGCTCGGCGGGAACCCTCAGCTCCCGCAGATGGGCGGCGATGGCGGCCGGCGTCCGTGAGGCGTTGTTCGTCACGTACGCCAGCCTCACCCCCTGCCGCCCCGCCTCCTCCAGCGCCTCGGCCGCGCCGCGCACGGCCCTTGGCCCGAGATACACGACGCCGTCGAGGTCGAGCAGCAGGGTGTCGTAACCGTCGATCAGCACCGCGCCTCTTTCCGTCTCCGGCTCACATCCTGTGAGACTCTAGCCCGCCGTCCCACCGCCACGTTCGCGCCCATACCCCCGCGAATCCCGTCCCCGCACCCCCGCGAGTCCCGTTCCAGCACCCCCGCGAGTCCCGTTCCAGCACCCCCGTGAACTCCCATTCCCGCACACCCGCCACCCCGACCGGCTGCCCAAGACCACGGCCGCAGAGCTCCTGCCACCGGACGCCCAGAACCACATGAGACCGCCCACAGGCCCATGCGACGCCGTCGAGCCCCGCCTCGGGAGACCCACCGTGGATATCTGCTGCCGGCCCCACTCCACGACCGACTCAGAGGTCGACACACAACACCCCAGGTCCCGCAGTGGAACCCCACCCGGGAGACCGCTGTGAGGGATCTCCGTACAGATCCGCCACGAAAATCCGCCATGCTGACGCACCGCGCAGACCCGCCACGCGGCCCCGCCACGCGGCCCCGCCACGCAGACTCACCGCGCAGACCCACCGCGCAGACCCACCGCGCAGACCGCCACCCAGGCGCACCGCCCAGACCCACCACGCAGACCGCCACCCAGGCGCACCGCCCAGACCCACCACGCATCGCCTAGACCTGCCACGCCGACCTGCCCTGCAGATCCGCCGTGGAAGGTGCCGCGAGGCGCGCTGCTCTTACCGTCAGTCACGTCCGACCCGCCGAGGCCGCACGCCGAACGGTGCACTCATCCCCGGTGGCGAGTTCCCCTGGGGAGGCCGTCATACAGCGACAGGAGCTCTATCGGGCTGCGTGACGGCGATGACACGTGTTTCCTGGATGGTGTGACGGTTCTTCGTACCAACCGGCTGGAACTACTCCCGGCCAGTCAGGCCGACCTGGACATCCTGGTCGCGCACTGGAACCAGCCGGAAGTGAGGCAGTACCTGTTCGACGACCGGGAGGTCTCCGCCGAACTCGCCGCCACCATCCTCGCCGACAGCGCTGACGACTTCACCGAACACGGGTACGGCCTGTGGAAGGCATACCTGCGGGACGAGCTCGTCGGCGTGTGCGGCCTTCGCCGGCACGACAGCGGCCAGGTGGAGATCGTCTACAGCCTCGAACCCGCCCGCTGGGGCTCCGGCCTGGCCACCGAGGCCGCCCTCGCCGTCCTGGAGACGGGCCGGCGAGCGGGCCTCAAGGAGATCCTGCTGGAGACCGACGAGGGCAACGTCGCCTCCCAGCGCCTGGCCCGGCGCCTGGGCGCCGTGCCCAGGGGCGGTGCGGACGGCATACTCCAGTACGTGATCAGCCCTCCGTGACGGCAGCCGCGCCTCACATGTCCCTCCGGGCCTTTAAGGTGGCCCGGACGCTGCGCAACGCCGACACGTAGTTGCGATCGTCGGGCCGCATGGCGACGGCGATCGCCAGCGGCTCCTGGGCCGCCTCGATGTCGCCGGTCCGCCACAGCGACAGCCCCAACCCGAAGTACGCGTAATCCTCCGTCGGGTTGTCGTCCACGATCCACTGGAAACTGCTGGCCGCCTCCGCGTACCGGCGGGAGTTGAACTGGGCCCGTGCCAGCGCCTCCCTGATGCTGCGCGAATCCGGCTCCGCGTCGGCGGCACGCTCCAGCAGCGCGGCGGCGGCCGCGGGGCTGCCCTCCTTCAAGAGCTTCACACCCCGCTGGTACCAGTCGTACACGTCACCCTGGGGAGTGCCGGGGGAATCTGCGCGGCCGTCGGCACCTTCCATCATGCGTGAGCCCTCCTACATCGGCATACGACGGAGTTACGGAATCGGATCCCAGCGGGGCATTGAGGCGACTACGGGAAGACTCGGGCGTTTATGGCAGCATGCCCGGTATGGGGAATTCTGAACTGCCGATACCGGACGGGCTGATCCTTCGCCCGTTCCGGGGCGTCCGCTTCGCCGTAGACGATCCCGCCAAGGTGACCTCCCCGCCTTACGACCTGATCTCCGACGGCGATGTGAGCGCCCTGCTGGACGCTCATCCCAACAACGTCGTCCGTCTCATCGTTCCCGGCAGACCCGGCACTGATGCTCAGAAGCCCCCTTCCGATCCCTCTACCTCTACAGACCAGAACACCATTAACTCTGACAATCCTCTTGTTTCCTCCCAAAGTCAGATCCAAGTCTCGCCCAATTCCAGGTATCAGGAGGCGGGAAGAACGCTGGAAGCGTGGCTCGCGTCCGGTGTCCTCGTCCCCGACGAGCAGCCGGCGCTCTACGTGTACGAGCAGCGAGGCCCAGGGGTGCTGCAGCGCGGCATCATCGGCGACGTCTGCCTCCCGGATCCGGCGCAGCGCATCATCCTGCCGCACGAGGACGTGCTACCCGGCCCCATCACCGACCGCCTGGCCCTCATGAGCACCACCCAGGCCAACCTCGAGCCCATCTTCCTCCTCTACAACGGCCAGGACGGCGCGGCGACCCGCCTCGTGGACGAGGTGGCCACCCACCGCGAGCCCCTGGTCACCGCGCACACCGAGGACGGCCTCACCCACCGGCTCTGGGCGGTCACCGACGACGCGGAGATAGCCGCCGTCAACGCCGACCTCCATCCCCGCCAGGCCCTCATCGCCGACGGCCACCACAGGTACGCGACGTACCGCATACTCCAGCGCCGCGAACACGCCCTGCACGCCGAACCCACCGGACCCGGCCACCCCGCCCAGGACGGGATCCCCTCGAACGGCCGTGAGGACGACGGCCGAGGCGCTCAGGACTCGGAGCAGGTCAAGCGGAGCCCGTGGGACTTCGGCCTGGCGTTGCTCGTGGACACCGACGCGTACCCGCCCGACCTCAAGGCCATCCATCGCGTCATCCCCGGCCTCCCGCTGGAGGAGGCGGTGGCCAGGGCCAAGGGCTCGTGGCGCGTACAGGATCTCAGCGACCTCGACGAGGGCATCCACGCGCTCCACCACACCGAAGGCCCGGCCTTCCTGCTGGCCTGTGAGAACGGCGCGCACCTCCTCACCAGCCCCGACCCGCTGCAACTCGCGCAGGCCATGCCGGCGGACCGCTCGGCCCGGTGGAACTCGCTGAACACCTCCATCCTCACCGAGTTCGTCCTGCCCAAGGTGTGGGGCCTGCGCGACGACGAGGAGACGGTGCGGATCGTGCACCACGACCCGCACGCCGCCGTGCAGCTCGCCGCGGCCACAGGTGGCACCGCCGTGATCCTCAGACCGCTGGACGTCGCCGACGTCCTCGCGGTGGCGTCGGGCGGCGAGCGGGTGCCGCGCAAGTCGACCTCCTTCGGCCCCAAGCCCCGCACGGGCCTGGTCCTGCGAACCTTCGCCATCCGCTGACCGTTCTCCCCTGTCACGAGCACCGACGGCGGAGAGCACCGGCCCGTCTCGGACGGCCCGCCGAGCGGACCGCCCATCACGGACGGCGCGCCGAACGGACCGCCCGGCGTCAGCCCGCCTCGGCGAGGACGGCGACCGGGCGGGGCGCGGAAGGGACCGGCGGTTCGCCGGGCTCGCCCGCCGGGAGGGGGTCGGCCTCGATGACCCTGACCGTGGCCACCTCGACCTCGTAGGCCCAGACCTTGCCCGACGCCGGACCGAAGACACGGCAGCGGAAGGCACCGGTGACCTCCATGGCGTCACGGGGTCGGAGAGTGCGGAGGACGTCGGCCACCTCCTGGTTGAAGCTGACGCACGGAATGCTGTCGGTGACCATGCCGTCCCGCCTGTGCCTGCGGCGGCGCACCAGCAGCCGCCACTTCGTCATGGTGTCGCCGCTCGGCAGACTCCGGTCTTCGACTGCCGCGGACAGCCGTCCCACCAGCAAGACCTCGTTGCGGTCCACTGTCGTCCTCCCATTGGTGATCGGGTGGAGATCACTCTCTACGATGTGAGGAAGTCCAGTTCGGCTCGAACGCCGTTCTGGGGATAGCGGACACGGCTCTGGAGTGCCTGTGGACAACATCACCGCCCTGGGCGGCGACGTCTATGAGATCGACACGAAGATGGCCGGATACTCAGGTATCACCGCCGGTTACCTCATCCTGGGTGATCGTCCCTGCCTGGTCGAAACGGGGACATCCACCTCGGCCCCCGTCGTGCGAGACGCGCTCGCGTCGCTGGGCGTCGGCCCGGAGGATCTGGCCACCGTCGTGGTCACGCACATTCATCTCGACCACGCGGGCGGGGTGGGAGACATCGCCAAGTTCTTCCCGTCCGCGCAGGTCGTCGTACACGAGAAGGGCGCCCGGCATCTGGCCGAACCGGCCAGGCTGATGGCCAGCGCCAGAATGGTGTGGGGAGACCGCCTGGACACGCTGTTCGGCGAGCTCTCCCCCACCGAGGCCGAACGCATCGTCGCCCTCGGCGACACCGGCGCCATCGACCTCGGCAACGGCAGGACGCTGAGCAGCCACTACTCTCCCGGCCACGCCAAGCACCACGTAGGGCTGATCGACTCCGCCACCGGTGACCTCTATGTCGGCGACGCCGCGGGCGTCTACCTGCCGCAGACCGGCGATCTGCGCCCGGCCACCCCGCCTCCGGACTTCGACCTGCAGACCGCCCTCGACTCGATCGCCCTGTTCCAGGCACTGCAGCCACAACGGCTGCTGTTCAGCCATTACGGGCCGGTCGACGCGGTACGGGACACACTTGACCGATCAGCTGAGGAGCTGCGCATCTGGGTGGACCTCACCCGCCAGGCCCACGCCGAAGGCTTGGACCTGGACCACGCCGTGGCCATGGTGCGGGACCGTACCAGAGAGCGCTACCAGGCGCTGGCCGGCGACGACGAGACGGCCGAGCAGTTCGAGCTGCTCAGCGGCGCCCCGTCGAACGTCGCCGGCATCCTCCACTGGCTGGACCGCGTCTCCCCGTGAACGCGACCTCGGGTACGCACTCGCCGGAACGGGAGTGCGTACCCGAGAACGTCACCTACTCGGACTGCTTACCGGGTTCGTCCCCAGCATGGTCACCGAAGTCCGGCTCGATGAAGGACGGGGAGATCGGCACCGATGAAGCGCCGCCCTGCTTTCCGTGCTCGGCATCCGCCGGCTCGTCCGGCTCGCCCACTACGGGCTCGCCCGTCTGAACGGGTCGTGCCGCCCCGCCGGTTCGCTTGGACGACGCGCCCCCGGCCTGCTCAGGCGACGTACCCGCCTCCTCCCGAGCCCGCCCGGGCGACATGGCCGAGGTGCTCTCACCCTCAGCCCGCTCAGGCGACGTAGCGACACTCTCGTCCCCGGCGCGCTCGGCCGACGTACCCGCCTCCCGAGGCTGCCCCGGCGACGTGGCCGCGTCGCTCTCGCCCTCAGCCCGCTCGGCCGACGTACCTGCCTCCCCCCGAGCCTGCTCGGGGGACGTGGCCGAGTCGCTGTCGTCCCCGGACTGCTCAGGCGACGCAGCCGGGACGCTCTCGGCCTGCTCACGGCGGTTGTCCACGCCGGGCCGCTCGGACGACCTGCCCTGCTCGGCGTCATGGTCGGCCTCTTCAGCACGCGGCGCGTCCGGCTCCGCCTCGCTGCCGGCCTTGCCGGCATCCTGCGCGGCCGGTCCGGCGTCACGAGCTTCCGGTTCGCCTTCGCCGCCGGCCTCCGTGGATGCCTCGGAAGCGGCGTCCCCCGGGGACACGAAGTCCTCGTCGTAGCCTTCCTCGACGTCCTCGATCGTCGCGCCGGTCAGCTCGGCGTACCGCTCGGCGGCGTCCGTCTCGCCGTCCTCGTCGAACGCCACCGCCCTGCCGAACCAGTCCACCGCCGCGTCGTGGTGTCCCGCTTCCTCCAGCGCGTCCGCGTACGCGAACGCCAGGCGCGCCGACCACGGACGGGGCTGCGGGTCGCGCAGCTCCGGAAGCCGCTGGAGCGTGATGACCGCCGCGTCGTGCTGGCCGAGGTCGCGACGCGCCCCCGACTCCACGATCGTCAGCTCGATCCGCCCGGCCCGGTCAAGCCGCTCGGCCTCCGGCGAGCGCACCAGGTCGAGCGCCCGTTCCGGACGTCCCATCCCGCGCTCGCAATCCGCCATGACCGGCAGGTACGCCTCCGAACCGGTCATCCTCCTGGCGGCGCGCAGATCGCTCAACGCCTCGCTGAAGTGTCCGGCCCGGTACGCGACGATGCCGGCTGCCTCCCGTACGACACCGATCCTGGCCGCGAACCTGCGCGCCACCTTGGTGTGTTCGTGAGCCTTGTCGGGATCGTCCTCTTCGAGGGCGCGCTCGGCGGCGAGGAGGTGCCGGCCCACCAGCTCCGCAAGATCCGTGGGCAGGGACCGCAGCTCCTCGCGCACCTCCTTGTCGAGGTCGTCGGCACTGATGTCGGGCGCGACCTCAGGCAGCGGCTCGCGCTGCGGCCGGTCGCCCTCGCGGTCGTCCCTGCCGAAGCGGGCGCGAGTGCCGGGCCGCTCCTCCCGCGAGAACGGACGCGAGCCCCCCTCACGGCGCGGGCCACGGTCGTCACGCCGGGGTCCGCGATCGTCGCGCTCCCTGAAGGGACGGCGCTCAACCTCGCTCCTGGAGCCGCGATCGTCGCGATCCCGGTACGGACGACGCTCATCACGATCCCTGGGAGGACGACTCTCGTCCCGATCGCGGTACGGGCGACGCTCCCCACGATCCTGATAGGACGGACGGTCACCCCGGTCCTGATAGGGGCGACGCTCGCCACGATCCTGATCCGGCCGACGGTCCCCACGGTCTTGGTAGGGCCGACGCTCGCCACGATCCTGGTAGGAGGGACGGTCCCCACGGTCCTGATAGGGCCGACGCTCGCCACGATCCTGATGGGACGGACGATCCCCCCGGTTCTGGTAAGGGCGACGCTCGCCACGGTCCTGGTAGGACGGGCGGTCCCCACGATCTTGGTACGGCCGACGGTCCCCACGATTCTGATAGGACGGACGGTCCCCACGATCTTGGTACGGCCGACGCTCCCCACGATCCTGATAGGACGGACGGTCCCCACGATCCTGGTGCGGCCGACGGTCACCCCGGTCCTGGTAGGACGGGCGGTCTCCCCGGTCCTGATAGGGGCGACGCTCGCCACGGTCCTGGTAAGAGGGACGGTCCCCACGATCTTGGTACGGCCGACGCTCCCCACGATCCTGATAGGACGGACGATCCCCCCGGTCCTGGTAGGGCCGACGTTCGTCCCTGTCCCTTGACGGGCCACGCTGGGAGCCGCGGTCGTCCCGATCGCGGAAGGGACGACGGTCGCCCTCACCACGCGGTCCACGGTCGTCCCGATCCCGGAACGACCGGCGCTCGCCGCTGTAACCACGCTCCTGCCGAGGACCGCGGTCATCACGGTCCCGGTACGGCCGGCTCTCGCCACGGTCTCCGGAAGGACGACCTTCGTCACGATCCCGATAGGAACGGCGGTCGTCGCCCTCACGGCGATCCCGGTAACCCCCGGCGCCGCGCGGCCCGCGATCGTCGCGGTCGCGGAACGGCCGGCCGCCACCGCCTTCGCCCCGCCCCTGGCCTCCCCGGCCTCGGTCCTGATAGGAACGCCTGTCGCCGCCTGAACGGAACGGACGGTCTCGATCGTCGCGCCCGCGGGAACCGGATCCGCCGTTCCTGTCGCCATGCGAGCGCTCGCCCCCGTTGTCGCCGCGCCCGCGCTGCTCGCCGTCCGATCCGCTATCTCTGTTCACTTCTGGTCCATTTCGTTGGCTCACTCAGCGAGCCTCTATTACCCGTACGGGCCCGCCGTGGCTGGTCGCCGCCCATCCCGGGCCTTACGCGACGAAGGCCACCCGTGGTTGGGGTGGCCCGGTACTCCCCCAGCCTAGCAAGCCGGGGCATGTCCGGAACCCGCACAACCACGGATCCGGCCAACCTGAAGCCGCCGGTCATCTGAGTGACCCGCATATTGAGTGGCAGGGCCGAGGCGGCTTCCGTGAGACTGACCCCATGTCTCTGCGCTTCCATGAAATCGCCGAAGCCCGTCACCGCATACTCAATCCGCTCACCGATGACAAGCTCGATCTGCTGGGCGAGATCTGCCATGTCGACGCGGGAACGCGGCAACTCGACCTGGCGTGCGGCAAGGGCGAAATGTTGAATCGCTGGTCCGCCCGTTACGGCCATCAGGGCATCGGCGTCGACATCAGCAAGGTGTTCCTGGAAGCGGCGAGAGATCGCGCCGGTGAACTGGAGGTCGCCGACCGCGTCCAGTTCGTCGAAGCGGACGCCGGCACATACGACGCCGAACCGGAAGCGTTCGACATCGTGTCCTGCATCGGCGCGACGTGGATCGGCGGCGGCCTTTCCGGCACCCTCGACCTGATGCGCCGCCCCCTCCGCCGTGACGGGCTCGCCCTGGTGGGAGAGTGCTACTGGACGACCCCGCCCCCGCCCGAAGCGGTGCGGGCCCTCTCTCTGGAGGAGGACACCTTCACCTCTCTTTCCGGTACGGGCGAGCGTTTCGAGCAGGCGGGATTCGAGCTGCTGGAAATGGTGCTGGCCAGCCCGGACAGCTGGGATCGGTACGTGGCGAGCCAGTGGTGGACGATAAGCGACTGGCTTCGCGCCAACCCCGGAGATCCCGACGCCGACGCCATGCGTGAGTTCCTGACGACGGCCAGGCGCTCACATCTGGAGTACGGGCGGGAGTATCTGGGCTGGGGTGTCTTCGTACTCCGCCAGGAGGCGACCTCCTGAAACACAAAGGGGCCTCGGCAAGCATGCCGAGGCCCCAGAAAACGAGAAAAGCCCCGAAGCCGAAGCCTCGGGGCTCACCACAAGAAAAACCCCCGAGACCGAAGCCTCAGGGCCCACCCACGAAAAAGGCCCCGACACTACTGTCGGGGCCTTTCCCATATGAAAATTGTCCGGCGGTGACCTACTCTCCCACACCCTCCCGAGTGCAGTACCATCGGCGCAGAGAAGCTTAACTTCCGGGTTCGGAATGTAACCGGGTGTTTCCTTCCCGCCATAACCGCCGTAACCCTCCGAAACACACAAGCACCGCTTGCTGTCTCAGAATTGCCTAGTGGACGCGAGCAAAACTCAAAAAGAACGCTTTGTGGTCAAGTCCTCGGCCTATTAGTACCGGTCAGCTCCACACGTTACCGCGCTTCCACCTCCGGCCTATCAACCCGGTCGTCTACCGGGAGCCTTACCCCTTCACAGGGTGGGAGACCTCATCTCAAGGCAAGCTTCCCGCTTAGATGCTTTCAGCGGTTATCCCTCCCGAACGTAGCCAACCAGCCATGCACCTGGCGATACAACTGGCACACCAGAGGTTCGTCCGTCCCGGTCCTCTCGTACTAGGGACAGCCCCTTTCAAGTCTCCTGCGCGCGCAGCGGATAGGGACCGAACTGTCTCGCGACGTTCTAAACCCAGCTCGCGTACCGCTTTAATGGGCGAACAGCCCAACCCTTGGGACCTACTCCAGCCCCAGGATGCGACGAGCCGACATCGAGGTGCCAAACCATCCCGTCGATATGGACTCTTGGGGAAGATCAGCCTGTTATCCCCGGGGTACCTTTTAGCCGTTGAGCGACACCGCTTCCACACGCCGATGCCGGATCACTAGTCCCAGCTTTCGCTCCTGCTCGACCCGTCAGTCTCACAGTCAAGCTCCCTTGTGCACTTACACTCAACACCTGATTGCCAACCAGGCTGAGGGAACCTTTGGGCGCCTCCGTTACCCTTTAGGAGGCAACCGCCCCAGTTAAACTACCCACCAGACACTGTCCCCGATCCGGATCACGGACCAGAGTTAGACATTCAAAACGACCAGAGTGGTATTTCACCAATGACTCCACCCGAACTAGCGTCCGAGCTTCCCAGTCTCCCACCTATCCTACACAAGACGCTCCAAACACCAATGTCAAGCTGTAGTGAAGGTCCCGGGGTCTTTCCGTCCTGCTGCGCGAAACGAGCATCTTTACTCGTAGTGCAATTTCGCCGGGTCTGCGGTTGAGACAGCGGGGAAGTCGTTACGCCATTCGTGCAGGTCGGAACTTACCCGACAAGGAATTTCGCTACCTTAGGATGGTTATAGTTACCACCGCCGTTTACCGGCGCTTAAGTTCTCACCTTCGCACGACGAATCGCGCTAAGCGGTCCCCTTAACGTTCCGGCACCGGGCAGGCGTCAGTCCGTATACATCGTCTTACGACTTCGCACGGACCTGTGTTTTTAGTAAACAGTCGCTTCCCCCTGGCCACTGCGACCCCCACCAGCTCCCACCGCAAGGGCGTTCACCAGCAGAGGTCCCCCTTCTCCCGAAGTTACGGGGGCAATTTGCCGAGTTCCTTAACCACAGTTCACCCGATCGCCTTGGTATTCTCTACCTGACCACCTGAGTCGGTTTAGGGTACGGGCCGCCACAACACTCACTAGAGGCTTTTCTCGGCAGCATAGGATCATCCACTTCGCCACAATCGGCTCGGCATCACATCTCAGACACATGGAACGCGGATTTGCCTACGTTCCGTCCTACATGCTTACCCCAGGACAACCATCGCCTGGGCTGGACTACCTTCCTGCGTCACCCCATCGCTTACCTACTACCAAATCAGGTCGAGCGTTCGGCCTAACACCCGCCCCGAAGGGCCGGCTGACTTAAGGACTCTTAGTATCAATGGGTTCAGTATGGGCGCATTGAAGCGGGTACGGGAATATCAACCCGTTGTCCATCGACTACGCCTGTCGGCCTCGCCTTAGGTCCCGACTTACCCTGGGCGGATTAACCTGCCCCAGGAACCCTTGGTCATCCGGCGCGAGGGTTTCTCACCCTCGATTCGCTACTCATGCCTGCATTCTCACTCGCACAGCCTCCACCACTCGATCACTCGGCGGCTTCACCGGCTGCACGACGCTCCCCTACCCACCAACAAGACTCACGTCCCATCAGTGCCACGACTTCGGCGGTGTACTTGAGCCCCGCTACATTGTCGGCGCAGAATCACTTGACCAGTGAGCTATTACGCACTCTTTCAAGGATGGCTGCTTCTAAGCCAACCTCCTGGTTGTCTCTGCGACTCCACATCCTTTCCCACTTAGCACACGCTTAGGGGCCTTAGTCGGTGATCTGGGCTGTTTCCCTCTCGACTACGAACCTTATCGCCCGCAGTCTCACTGCCACGCTCTCACTTACCGGCATTCGGAGTTTGGCTGACGTCAGTAACCTTGTCGGGCCCATCGGCCATCCAGTGCTCTACCTCCGGCAAGAAACACGTGACGCTGCACCTAAATGCATTTCGGGGAGAACCAGCTATCACGAAGTTTGATTGGCCTTTCACCCCTACACACAGATCATCCCCCAGGTTTTCAACCCTGGTGGGTTCGGTCCTCCACCCAGTCTTACCTGAGCTTCAACCTGCCCATGCGTAGATCACTTCGCTTCGGGTCTACAGCATGCGACTCAAACGCCCTCTTCAGACTCGCTTTCGCTACGGCTCCCCCACACGGGTTAACCTCGCCACACACCATAACTCGCAGGCTCATTCTTCAAAAGGCACGCAGTCACATCACACACGTCCGAAGACGTGTAAGCTCCTACGGCTTGTAGGCACACGGTTTCAGGTACTCTTTCACGACCCCTCACCGGGGCACTTTTCACCTTTCCCTCACGGTACTCGTGCACTATCGGTCACCAGGGAGTATTTAGGCTTACCAGGTGGTCCTGGCAGATTCACACAGGATTTCTCGGGCCCCGTGCTACTTGGGATCCCCTCCAGCAGTCGACAAGGTTTCGCCTACCCGGCTCTCACGGTCTACGGCAGCCCTTCCCAGAGCTTTCGACTACCCCATCGATTTCTCACTGCTCGAAATCCCGGCAGAGACTTCAAGAAGGTCCCACAACCCCGGACATGCAACGCCTGCCGGCTATCACACACGCCCGGTTTAGCCTCCTCCGCTTTCGCTCACCACTACTCACGGAATCACTCTTGTTTTCTCTTCCTACGGGTACTGAGATGTTTCACTTCCCCGCGTTACCACCAACCGCCCTATACATTCAGGCGGAGGCAACACCACATGACTGGTGCTAGGTTTCCCCATTCGGACATCCCCGGATCAACGTCTGGTTGGCGACTCCCCGAGGCTTAACGCAGCCTCCCACGTCCTTCATCGGCTCCTGATGCCAAGGCATCCACCGTGTGCCCTTAAAAACTTGGCCACAAAGATGCTCGCGTCCACTATGCAAATCTCAAACAACAAACAGCAACCAGCTCCACCGCCACCACCTGTGACGACATCCCTGGTCCTGTGCTGAGGTCCCACAGACAGGCGGGCCCACCCGAACGAGTGGGCCCAGCTGGTCCGTTTCCTCAGGACCCAACAGTGTGTCCAACCAGTCTCGATCCTCTGATCGCACGCTCCCACTCCCACCCTCACGAGGAGGGCAGGCGGTACTAGCGCGGTGACAACCGAGACCGGTTGAGTAGCCAGTGCTCCACTAGTGAGCTGCCGTGTGCAAGACGTTCGCTTGCAGGCACAGCGTGGACCAGGGCGGTCAGGCCCCGGCCGGTGCTCCTTAGAAAGGAGGTGATCCAGCCGCACCTTCCGGTACGGCTACCTTGTTACGACTTCGTCCCAATCGCCAGCCCCACCTTCGACCGCTCCCCCCACACAAGGTGGTTGGGCCACGGGCTTCGGGTGTTGCCGACTTTCGTGACGTGACGGGCGGTGTGTACAAGGCCCGGGAACGTATTCACCGCAGCGTTGCTGATCTGCGATTACTAGCGACTCCGACTTCATGGGGTCGAGTTGCAGACCCCAATCCGAACTGAGACCGGCTTTTAGGGATTCGCTCCACCTCGCGGTTTAGCAGCCCTCTGTACCGGCCATTGTAGCATGTTTGCAGCCCAAGACATAAGGGGCATGATGACTTGACGTCATCCCCACCTTCCTCCGAGTTGACCCCGGCAGTCTCCCATGAGTCCCCACCACCCCCGAAGGAGCGTGCTGGCAACATGGAACAAGGGTTGCGCTCGTTGCGGGACTTAACCCAACATCTCACGACACGAGCTGACGACAGCCATGCACCACCTGTCACCCAGTCCGAAGAGGCGCACATCTCTGCACGTTTCCGGGTGATGTCAAACCTTGGTAAGGTTCTTCGCGTTGCGTCGAATTAAGCAACATGCTCCGCCGCTTGTGCGGGCCCCCGTCAATTCCTTTGAGTTTTAGCCTTGCGGCCGTACTCCCCAGGCGGGGCGCTTAATGCGTTAGCTCCGGCACGGAACCCGTGGAAGGGTCCCACACCTAGCGCCCAACGTTTACGGCGTGGACTACCAGGGTATCTAATCCTGTTCGCTCCCCACGCTTTCGCTCCTCAGCGTCAGGTAAGGCCCAGCAAGCCGCCTTCGCCACCGGTGTTCCTCCTGATATCTGCGCATTTCACCGCTACACCAGGAATTCCACTTGCCCCTGCCTACCTCTAGCCGGCCCGTATCCACCGCAGACCCGCAGTTAAGCTGCGGGCTTTCACGGCAGACGCGACCAGCCACCTACGAGCTCTTTACGCCCAATAATTCCGGACAACGCTTGCGCCCTACGTATTACCGCGGCTGCTGGCACGTAGTTAGCCGGCGCTTCTTCTGCAGGTACACGTCAACTTCGTCCCTGCTGAAAGAGGTTTACAACCCGAAGGCCGTCATCCCCCACGCGGCGTCGCTGCGTCAGGCTTCCGCCCATTGCGCAATATTCCCCACTGCTGCCTCCCGTAGGAGTCTGGGCCGTGTCTCAGTCCCAGTGTGGCCGGTCGCCCTCTCAGGCCGGCTACCCGTCGTCGCCTTGGTAGGCCACTACCCCACCAACAAGCTGATAGGCCGCGAGTCCATCCCCAACCAAGAAATCTTTCCACCACCATCAGATGCCTGAAGTGGTCGTATCCGGTATTAGACCCAGTTTCCCGGGCTTATCCCAGAGTCAGGGGCAGGTTACTCACGTGTTACTCACCCGTTCGCCGCTCGAGTACCCCGAAGGGCCTTTCCGCTCGACTTGCATGTGTTAAGCACGCCGCCAGCGTTCGTCCTGAGCCAGGATCAAACTCTCCATAAAATGAATTTGAATCCCAACCAAAAAGGAATCCGTCACAGAAATACATGACGGGGTTGTGCATCATGCACTGGCTTTTAACACACTGTTGAGTTCTCAAGAAACGGACGCGTACACCCGCACCGAAGATTATCGCCTTCAGTACCAGGGGCGCACATCTGCTCTTCTCCACTTTATCAGGTGGCCCGATATCCGGTCAAATCCGTTTATCGGTTCATCTGATCAAGATTTTGGCAGTCCCCGGAACTTACAGTGTCATCCTGCGTCTGTCGAATCAACCGATTTATTCGGTGATCACGCCGGACGCCCGAGACAACCCGATCAAGAGCGCATTGCAGCGCTCCGGCCGAGTGGCTTGTTCTCAAGGGACTCTGCCCTGGGGCCCGTCCGCCTGACCGGCGTCCGGCTCACTCCCGGGGCGAGTTATGAGGTTAGGTCGCGATCCGCCAGACGTCAAATCACACGCCGGACGGACGGCCGGGCTGTCGTCCTCGCGCCACAGCGATGTGGTGCTGAAGGAAGCGTTCTCATCCCCCGAAGCCACCACGCCATGCGTCGGAGGGACGCGGGCCCGCTAACGGATGAGGGCGCGGACCTGGTCCGGTGAGGTGAACAGCTCGGCCGGCATCCCCGCCGCCCGCGCCCCCGCCACGTTGACCTCGTTGTCGTCGAAGAACAGCGCGTCCCGCGGAGCCACCCCGAGCCGCGCCGCGCAGATCTCGTACGCCCGCGGGTCCGGCTTGGCGACCCTGATCCGGCACGAGTACGTCAGCGCGTCGAACCGCCCCAGCCAGTCACCGTGGTTGCGTTCCCACACCGGCACCAGGTCTTCGATGATGTTCGACAGCAGCCCCAGCTTGACCCCGCGGTCGGCGAGCTCGTGCACCAGCGCCACCATCTCCTGATCCACCTGCGACCAGCTCTCCAGATCGGCCGCCGTCAGGGCCGCCACGTCGGCGAACTCCACTCCCAGCCGCTCGCCGACCGCCGCCCAGTACGCACCGGTCTCCTGCCCGGCGTCGTAGGCGGGCCGGCAGCCCCAGTAGGCCTCCCAGAACGCCTCGGCGGAGACCCCGCCCAGGTCCACGAGCTGCTGCTTCGCCTCGTCCGTCTGGGTCCGGGCGATGACACCGTACAGATCGAAAACGATTACTTGATTCATGCATCAGAGCCTATGCGCCGTATTCTGCACCGATGATCTCTGCGGCCACACTTGCCCCTGATGCCCCGCCAGTTCCGCGACAGAGTCGCACCCGCGGCAGGCCGTACGCGGAGGGGGTGATGGCCGCGCTGGCCGGTGGGGTGGCGTTCAGCGGGTCGGGCGCGGCGACGCTGAACGGCGACGAGCTGGCCACGATCAGCGCCGCCACCCGCTCGCTGGCCGGGCTGTGGGAGCTGGTCCAGCACATCGACGGCCATTTCCTGCCCTATTACCTGTTCATGCACGTGTGGGCGCTGGCGGGCACGGCGGAGCTGTGGCTGCGGCTGCCGTCGGCGCTGGCGATCGGCGCGGCGGCGGGCCTGCTGGTGGCGCTGGGCAGGCGGCTGCACAGCACGCGGGCCGGGGTGACAGCGGCCGCGCTGCTGGCGGCGCTGCCGTCGGTGTCGTACTACGGGGCGTTCGCGCGACCGTACGCGTTCGCCGCGGCCGCGGTCGTGCTGTCGTTCTGGGCGTTGCACCGGGCGCTGGAACGCTCCGGCCCGCGCCGGTGGGCGGCGTACGGCGCGACTGTGGCGCTGGTCTGCTGCACGCACCTGTTCGCGGTGCTGGTGCTGCCGGCCCATCTGCTGCTGATCCGGCGGGAGACGGCGGCGCGGATGCTCGCCGCGCTGGCGGCGGGGTGCGTGCCCGCCGTGGTGCTGGGGCTCGTCGGGTACGGGGAGCGGCACGCGATCAGCTGGATCCCGCAGCGTGGCCCCGACGTGCTGCTGAAGTTCCCGAAGATGGCGGCGGGGGCGGCCGAGGCCGGGGTGCCGCTGTTCGTGGTCGCGCTGGCCGGGGCGGCGCTGCTGGGGCTGTCGCGGCGGGCGGCCGGGCCGCGGGGCGCCGCGAGCACGGGTCTCCCGCCCTGGCGCTGGGCGGGCGCGCTGCTGGGGTGGCTGGTGCTGCCGCCGCTGCTGCTGCTCGCGGTGTCCCACCTGGTCACGCCGGTGTACGTGGATCGCTATCTGTTCGTGACGGCGCCGGCGCTGACCCTGCTGGCGGGGCTGGCCGCCGCGCACGCCGGAAGCCGGCGGGTGTCCGTGGCCGTCTGCTGGGCGCTGGTCGCGGTCTGCCTGACGGCGGGAACGTACCAACATGCGGAGGTCCGGGATGAGAACGGGCGGTTCGAGAACTTCCCGTGGGCCATCTCCCGGATCCAGGCCCAGCCGGGCGACGCGATCGTGTACGGGCAGAGCCAGATGCGGTCCGGGTTCGACTACTACGGCCCCGCCTACTACGGGCTCGACGGGTTCGGAGACGGCTCGATGCCGGAGGACGTGCTCCGGCTCGGCCACGACCCGTCGCCAACCGGCTTCGGCTACCGCGAGCGGAGCGCCGTCGCCGGCGCGCTGCGCGGGCGCGAGCGGGTGTGGGTGGTGTGGCGCGGCACCAAGGCCACGGGCGACCGTCTGGCCCGGGTGCGGGAAGTCGAGGAGGCCGGGTACGAGCGGGAGGGCTCGTGGCACTCGGCCGACCTGCCGGGCATGACGGTCGCCCTCTACACGAAGGCGGGCGGCTGAGGGTCAGCCGACCTCGACGCCGCCGACCGACTTCTTGCCGCGCCGCAGCACCAGGAAGCGGCCGTGGAGCAGGTCGGCGGCGGCCGGGACGTACGCCTCGTCCGTGATCTTGGTGTTGTTGAGGTAGGCGCCGCCCTCCTTGACCGCCCGGCGGGCGGCCGACTTGGACTCGACCAGCCCGCTGTCGGCCATGAGGTCGACCAGCGACGCGCCGAGCCCGGGGACGGTCGCCTTCGGCACCTCGGCCAGCGCCGCCGCCAGGGTGGAGGCCGGCAGCTCGTCCAGCGAGCCCTGGCCGAACAGCGCCTTGGACGCCGCCACCGCCGCGGCCAGCTCCTGCGGGCCGTGCACGAGCGTGGTGAGGTCCTCGGCGAGCGTCCGCTGCGCCTCGCGGGCGAACGGCCGGTCGGCGACGGCCTTCTCCAGCTGCTCGATCTCCTCCCGGGAGCGGAAGGTGAACACCTTGAGGAAGCGGATCACGTCGCGGTCGTCGGCGTTGAGCCAGTACTGGTAGAACGCGTAGGGCGTGGTCAGCGCCGGGTCGAGCCAGACGGCCCCGCCGGCGGTCTTGCCGAACTTGGTGCCGTCGGCCTTGGTGATCAGTTTGCCGGTGAGGGCGTGCACGTGAGCGCCCTCGACCCGCCTGATCAGGTCGACGCCCGCGGTGATGTTGCCCCACTGATCGCTGCCGCCGAGCTGGAGGGTGCAGCCGTGGCGCCGGTAGAGCTCCAGGTAGTCGTTGGCCTGCAGGATCTGGTAGCTGAACTCGGTGTAGCTGAGCCCTTCGCCGCCGAGCCTGGCCGAGACCGACTCGCGGGCGAGCATCCGGTTGACCGGGAAGTGCTTGCCGACGTCACGCAGGAAGTCGATGGCCGACAGCTCGGCGGTCCAGTCGAGGTTGCTGACGAGCGTGGCCGCGTTGGGGCCCGGCTCGAACCACAGGAACTTCTCCACCTGGACCCGGATCCGCGCCACCCATTCGGCCACCACCTCGCTGGTGTTGAGCGCCCGCTCGGTGCTGCGGCCGCTGGGGTCGCCGATCAGGCCGGTGGCGCCGCCGACCAGGCCGATCGGCCGGTGGCCCGCACGCTGGAAACGGGTCAGGATCAGCAGCGTGGCGAGGTTGCCGACGTGCAGCGACGGTGCGGTCGGGTCGAAGCCCGCATAGACCGTGATCGGACCCTTCGACAGCGTTTCGCGCAGGGCGTCGGTGTCGGTGGTCTGCGCGGTCACGTCGCGCCATTCGAGCTCATCGAGGATGTCGGTCACGATGCTGACTTTCCTGATAGATGGTGAGTGGGTACAGCGTGCCTGATCGCGGCCGGACGCCGCCACTTGGATAATGTCGGCCCCATGTGGAAGGTCCGTCGTGAACTGGCCGTTTTCAAGATCTTAGGGGCTCTGGCGTGCGCGGGGCTCGCAGCGTACTGGTATGCCGACGGTGACGTGCCAGGAGTGGTCCTCGCGGTGCCGGCGGCGGTGCTGCTGGGCGGGATGGGGTTGCGCGACATACTGGCCCCGGTGCGGCTGGCGATGGACGAGAGCGGCATCACGGTGGTGCACGGTTTCGCGGGCAGGCGGCACGTGCCGTGGGACGCCATCCGGGACGTCGAGGTGGACGTCCGCAGGCGGTGGGGCCTGCGCAGCGAGATGCTGGAGATCGACACCGGCGACCATCTGCACATCTTCAGCGCTCACGACCTCGGCGCCTCACCCACGGAGGTGGCCGCGGCGTTGCGCCGCCGCGGCATGTGAGCGCGGTACGGGGAGACGGTCGGATCTCCCTCGACCCAGAACCGCCACGGGGTGTCCTTGGCCGTCGAGATCCCGGTGCGCGGCCCCGACCTGATCGCTCCGGGCTCCGGCGGGCGGCCCTCCAGGACCACCGCCGACCCGGCGGGCCACACCGGCGGGCCGTCGGCCTGCGGCGCGGCACTGATCAGGCGGTCGACGGCCGGGATCGCGCCGGGCGGGCCCTCCCAGACGGCGTCGACGCCGTTGTGCTCGCGCAGCAGCCCGAGCGCCACGGCCAGCCTGGCCGGCCCCCGGCCGAGGTCGCGGTCGGCCACCGGCCTGGGGCCGCCGTCGCCCGCGGGCGCTCCCCTGCCGGACCGCCGGGACCGGGCCAGGCCGACGCCGCCGACCACCTCACCGGCCCGCAGCAGCACCGCCGAGCCCTGGTCCTCGGGCAGGCAGACGAGGTTGGCGCAGAAGTGCATGCCGTAGGTGAAGTACACGTACAGGTGTCCGGGCGGGCCGAACATGACCGCGTTGCGCGCCGTCTTGCCGCGGTAGGTGTGGGCCGCGGGGTCCTCGCCCGGCCCGCCGTACGCCTCGACCTCGGTCAGGCGTACGGCCACGCCGCCGTGCACGATGAGGCGCCCGAGCAGGTCGGGCGCGACCTCGTGGGACGGCCGGTCGAAGAAGGCCCGCGGCAGCGGGGCCGTGCTCAGCACCCCGCTCAGGAGCCGGCCGCCCAGGCCGCCTGGGCGTCGACCGCCTCGCGCAGCGCCACGAGCTGGTCGCGGACGCGGTCGGGGGCGGTGCCGCCGTGGGCCTTGCGGGCGGCGAGCGCGCCCGGCACGTTGAGCACGTCGCGCACGTCGGGCGTCAGGTGCGGCGAGACCTTGACCATCTCGTCGTCGGTGAGGTCGCCGAGGTCCTTGTCGTTGACCTGGCACCACACCACGAGGTGGCCGACCGCCTCGTGCGCCTCACGGAACGGCACCCCGCGCCGCACCAGCAGCTCGGCCAGGTCGGTGGCGAGGGCGAACCCGTCGGGCGCCGACGCCTCCATCCGGGCGGTGTTGACCCGCATGGTCGAGACGAGGCCGGCCATCGCGGGCAGGACCAGCAGCAGGGTGTCGACCGAGTCGAACACCGGCTCCTTGTCCTCCTGCAGGTCGCGGTTGTAGGTGAGCGGCAGGCCCTTGAGCGTGGTCAGCAGCGCCATCAGGTTGCCGATGAGGCGTCCGGACTTGCCGCGGGCCAGCTCGGCCACGTCGGGGTTCTTCTTCTGCGGCATGATCGACGAGCCGGTGGAGTAGGCGTCGTCCATCTCGATCCAGCGGAACTCCTGCGAGGCCCACAGGACGATCTCCTCGCCCAGCCGGGACAGGTGGGTGCCGATCAGGGCCGCGGCGAACAGGAACTCGGCCGCGAAGTCACGGTCGGCGACCGCGTCCATCGAGTTGGGCGCGGCCGAGTCGAACCCGAGCTCCTGCGCCACCGCCTGTGGGTCGAGCGGCAGCGACGAGCCGGCCAGCGCGCCGGAGCCGAGCGGCGAGACGGCCGCCCGCTTGTCCCAGTCGGTGAGCCGGTCGACGTCGCGGGCGAACGCGTGCACGTGCGCGAGCAGCTGGTGGCCGAACGACACCGGCTGCGCGTGCTGCAGGTGGGTCATGCCGGGCGCGGCCGTCTCGGCGTGCTGCCCCGCCTGCTCCATCAGCGCCGTCTCCAGCTCCACCAGCCGGGAGACGATCGTGCGGGCGTGGTCGCGGAGGTAGAGACGCAGGTCGGTGGCGATCTGGTCGTTGCGACTGCGGCCGGCCCTGAGCTTGCCGCCGAGCGAGCCGAGCCGCTCCAGCAGGCCGCGCTCCAGCGCGGTGTGCACGTCCTCGTCCGCGACGGTGGGCCGGAACTCGCCCTCCTTGCAGGCGCGCTCCAGGTCGTCGAGCGCGCCGATCATGCGCTGCAGCTCCTCGGCGCTCAGCAGCCCCGCCCTGTGCAGCACGCGGGCGTGCGCCCTGGACGCCGCCAGGTCGTAGGGCACCAGCCGCCAGTCGAAGTGCACGCTCACCGACAGCCGGGTCAGCGCGTCGGACGGGCCCCCTTCGAAACGCCCGCCCCACAGCCGCATCGGCTTGCCATCACTCACCGTCTTCTCCTCAGCCTTCACCGCACGTCCTCCGCGACCTTAGTGCACTTCACCCCTGCTTCGCGTCGCGAGCCGCCGCGATCTTCGAAGGCAGGCTGAACAGTTGTACGAAACCCTTGGCCAGCGACTGGTCGAACGAGTCGCCGGTGTCGTAGGTGGCGAGCGAGAAGTCGTACAGCGACTGCTCGGAGCGCCGGCCCGTGACCGTGGCGCGGCCGCCGTGCAGGGTCATCCTGATGTCACCGCTGACGTACCGCTGCGCGTCGGCGATGAGCGCGTCGAGCCCGCGCTTGAGCGGCGAGTACCACAGCCCGTCGTAGACCAGCTCGCTCCACCGCTGGTCGACGCCCCGCTTGAAGCGGGCCAGGTCGCGCTCGACGGTGACGCTCTCCAGCTCCAGGTGCGCCGTGATGAGCGTGATCGCGCCGGGCGCCTCGTACACCTCGCGTGACTTGATGCCGACCAGCCGGTCCTCGACCATGTCGATGCGCCCGACGCCGTGCGCGCCGGCCCGCCGGTTCAGCTCGTCGATGATCTCGTACGGGGTGAGCGGGCGGCCGTCGAGCTTGACCGGGACGCCCCGCTCGAAGGTGATGACCACCTCGTCGGGCTCGCGCGGCACGGCGGGGTCGGCCGTGTAGGCGTAGACGTCCTCGCTGGGCGCGTTCCAGATGTCTTCCAGGAAGCCGGTCTCGATGGCGCGGCCCCACAGGTTCTGGTCGATCGAGAACGGGTTCTTCTTGGTGGTCTCGATGGGCAGGCCCCTGCGCTCGGCGTACTCGATCGCCTTGTCGCGGGTCCAGGCGAAGTCGCGGGCCGGGGCGACCACCTTGAGCTCGGGGGCCAGCGCCGCCAGCCCGGCCTCGAAGCGGACCTGGTCGTTGCCCTTGCCGGTGCAGCCGTGGGACACGATCGTGCCGCCGAGCTGCTTGGCCGCGGTGACCAGGTGCTTGACGATGAGCGGGCGCGAGAGCGACGACAGCAGCGGATAGCGGTCCATGTAGAGGGCGTTGGCCTGGAGCGCGGGCACGCAGAAGTCGGCCGCGAACTCCTCCTTGGCGTCGACCACCACGGACTCGACGGCGCCGCAGTCCAGGGCGCGCTCGCGGATGGCCTTCATGTCCTCGCCGCCCTGGCCGAGGTCCACCGCGACGGCGATGACCTCGGCGTTCATCTTCTCGGCGAGGAACGGGATGGCCACCGACGTGTCCAGGCCCCCGGAGAACGCCAGGACCACTCTCTCCGTCATTGCTCTGTCTCCATCGATTGCGATAAAGCGTGATAATTCGGTCTAAGTGCGCCGGTCTGCCGCCTTCAGCAGCGCCTCCGCGAGAGCCGGCCCGCCCTGCGGGTCTCGGCTGATGACCAGGATCGTGTCGTCACCCGCGACGGTGCCGAGAATCGACTCCCAGTCGGCGTGGTCGATGGCGGAGGCGAGGAACTGGGCCGCGCCCGGCGGAGTCCTGACGATGACCAGGTTGGCCGAGGCGTCGGCGCTGACCAGCAGTTCCTCCGCGATGCGGTGCAGCCGCGCGGCCGGGGACTCGCCGGTGCCGAGCCTGGCCAGCGGGATCCGCCCGCCGCCCTCACCGGGCAGCGCGTACACCAGCGAGCCGTCCTCGGCGCGCAGCTTGAGCGCGCCCAGCTCGTCGAGGTCGCGTGAGAGCGTGGCCTGGGTGACCTCGACGCCGCTCTCCGCCAGCAGCTTGGCCAGCTCGGGCTGGGAGCGCACCGGCTGGCGCTGGAGCAGGTCGGTGATCTTCGCCTGCCGGGCCGCCTTGGTCATCGGGATCGTCATGGTCTGGTCACCAGCCAGTGGAGCAGCGCCTTCTGCGCGTGCAGCCGGTTCTCCGCCTGGTCCCACACGGCGCTGCGCGGGCCCTCCAGGACGTCGGCGGTGATCTCGTTGCCGCGGTAGGCGGGCAGGCAGTGGAGCACGACCGCGTCGCCGTCGGCGTGTGCCAGCAGCTCGGCGTTGACCTGGTAGGGCATGAGATCGCGGACCCGGTCGTCCTTGCCGTCCTGGCCCATCGACACCCAGGTGTCGGCCGCCACGACCTGCGCCCCCTGAACGGCGGCGACCGGGTCCGAGACGGACACCACGGAACCGCCGGTGGTGGCGGCGATGGCCGCGGCCCTGGCCAGGACCACCGCGTCGGGCTGGTAGCCCACCGGGGCGCCGATCCGCACGTGCATGCCGGCGGTGGCGCCGCCCAGCAGGTAGGAGTTGGCCATGTTGTTGGCGCCGTCGCCCACGTACGCGAGTGTCAGCCCGGCGGTGCGGCCCAGCCGCTCGCGCACCGTCTGCAGGTCGGCGAGGATCTGGCAGGGGTGGAACTCGTCGGTGAGCGCGTTGACCACGGGCACCGCGGAGTTCGCCGCCATGGTCTCGATCAGCTCCTGGCCGCTGGTGCGCCACACGATGGCGGCCACCTGCCGGTCGAGCACGCGGGCGATGTCCTCGACCGGCTCGCCGCGGCCCATGAGGGTGGAGACGCCGTCGACGATCAGCGGCAGGCCGCCCAGCTCGCCGATGCCCACGTGGAAGGAGACGCGGGTCCTGGCCGACGGCTTGTCGAACAGCACCGCCACGGTCTTGGGCCCCTCGAACGGACGGTGGCCGAAGCGGTCCTTCTTCATCTCCGCCGCCAGGACGAGCACCTCTTCCTGCTCGGCCGGCGAGAGGTCGTCGTCCCGCAGAAAGTGCCTGACGTCCGCGTTGTTTCCTGCGGTCACTGGCTCGCCTCCGTGAGAATGTTCGGGAACGCGGCGGTGAAGGCGTCCACCTGGCCGGCCGTCACGACCAGCGGCGGCGCGATCCGCACCGCGTCCGGCTGCACGGCGTTGACGAGGAAGCCCGCATCCTGCGCCGCCTTCTGCACCTTCCCCGAAACGGGCTCGGCGAGCACGGCGGCCAGCCACAGGCCGCGTCCGCGCACCCCCTTCAGCAGCGGGTGCGCGATGGATTCGAGACCGCCGCGCAGCCGCGCGGCGACCTCGTTGACATGGCCGAGGTCCACGTTGTCGAGCACGGCCAGGGCCGCGGCGCAGGACACCGGGTTGCCGCCGAAGGTCGAGCCGTGGTCGCCCTTCTCGAACAGGGTGCCGGCCTCGCCGAATCCGACGCAGGCGCCGATCGGCAGCCCGCCTCCCAGCCCCTTGGCCAGGGTGAGGATGTCGGGGGTGAAGCCGTCGGCCTGGTGGGCGAACCAGTGGCCGGTCCTGCCGATCGCCGACTGGATCTCGTCGGCGACCAGCAGCGCGCCGGTCGCGTCACAGATCTCGCGGGCCGCCGCCAGGTAGCCGTCGGGCGGCGGCACCACGCCGGCCTCGCCCTGCGTCGGCTCCAGGAACACCGCCGCGCAGTCGCCGGTCACGGCCTCCTTCAGCGCGTCCGCGTCCCCGTACGGGACGAACCGGACGTCGACCGGGAAGGGGCCGAACTGGTCGCGGATGGACTTCTTGCCGCTCAGCGACAGCGCGCCGATCGTACGGCCGTGGAAGCCGTTCTCGGCCGCGACGAAGTAGGACCTGCTGGTGCGCTTGCCGTACTTGACCGCGAGCTTGTAGGCGGCCTCGTTGGCCTCGGTGCCGGAGTTGGCGAAGAAGACCCGGGCGGGGGCGCCGAGCAGGCCGGTCAGCCTCTCGGCCAGCAGCACCTCGGGCTCGTGCAGGAACAGGTTGCTGGTGTGGGCGATCGTCGCCACCTGCTTCGACACCGCCTCGACCAGCGCGGGGTGGGCGTGACCGAGCGAGACGACCGCGATGCCGGCGATGAAGTCGAGATACTCCCTGCCCTCGACGTCCCACACGCGGGCGCCCTCGCCCCTGGCCAGCGCGACCGGCGGGACGCCGTAGTTGGGCATGAAGACCTGCTCGAACCGCTCGTACAGGCTACTCATCAGGGCACCACCATGGTTCCGATTCCTTCGTTGGTGAAGATCTCCTGCAGCAGCGAGTGGGGCACCCTGCCGTCGAGCACGTGGGCCTGCGGGACGCCGTTGCGCACGGCGGTCAGGCAGGCTTCCATCTTGGGCACCATGCCGCTGGACAGCGTGGGCATCAGCCGCTCGAGCTCGGCCGCGTCGATCTCGTCGATGACGTCGGTGTCGTCGGGCCAGTTGGCGTACAGACCCTCGACGTCGGTGAGGACGATGAGCTTGTCGGCCTTGAGCGCCACGGCCAGCGCGGCGGCCGCGGTGTCGGCATTTACATTGTAGATTTCGCCGTCGGCGCCGCGGGCGATGCCGGACACGACCGGGACGCGCCCGTCGGCCAGCAGCGCCTCGACCGTGCCGGGCTCGACCTTGACGATCTCGCCCACCTGGCCGATGTCGACCGGGCTGCCGTCGACGATGGCGCTCTTGCGCTCGGCGGTGAACAGGTGGGCGTCCTCGCCCGACAGGCCCACCGCGAACGGGCCGTGGCGGTTGATCAGGCCGATGATGTCGCGGCCGACCTGGCCGACCAGCACCATCCTGACGACCTGCATGGCCTCAGGGGTGGTGACCCGCAGCCCGGCGGTGAACGTGGACTCGATGCCCAGCTTGTCGAGGTGGGCGTTGATCTGCGGGCCGCCGCCGTGCACCACGACCGGCCGCAGCCCGGCGTGGCGCAGGAAGACGACGTCCTCGGCGAACGACTCCTTGAGCGCCTCGTCGGTCATCGCGTTGCCGCCGTACTTGATGACGACGGTCGCGCCGTGGAAACGCTCCAGCCACGGCAGGGCCTCGATGAGCGCGGCCGCCTTCTCCTGTGCGTCCCTCATGTCGAGTACGCCGAGTTCTCGTGGACGTACTCGGCCGTCAGGTCGGTGGTGTGCACCGTGGCGGTGTGCGGGCCGGCCGACAGGTCGACGGTGATGGTGACGTCGCGCGGGCGCATGTCGACCTTGTCGCGGTCGTCGCCGACGGCGCCGCCGCGGCAGATCCAGATGCCGTTGATGGCCACGTTGAGCCGCTCGGGCTCGAACTCGGCGTCGGTGGTGCCGACCGCGGACAGCACCCGGCCCCAGTTGGGGTCCTCACCGTGGATGGCGCACTTGAGCAGGTTGGAACGGGCGACCGCGCGGCCGACCTTGACCGCGTCGTCCTCGGAGGCGGCGCCGACCACCTCGATGGAGATGGCCTTGCTGGCGCCCTCGGCGTCGACGAGGAGCTGCCTGGCCAGGTCGGCGCAGACCTCCGTCACCTTCTGCTCGAACTCGGCCAGGTCCGGCCTGACCCCGGCGGCGCCGCTGGACAGCAGCAGCACGGTGTCGTTGGTGGACATGCAGCCGTCGGTGTCGAGCCGGTCGAACGTCGTGGACGTGGCCCTGCCCAGCACCGAGCCCAGCTCCTCGGCGGTCAGCTCGGCGTCGGTGGTGATCACGCAGAGCATGGTGGCCAGGGCGGGGGCCAGCATGCCGGCCCCTTTGGCCATCCCGCCGACCATGTAGCCGGCGCCGCGCTTGAAGGAGATCTTGGACACCGTGTCGGTGGTGCGGATGGCGTCGGCCGCGTTGAGCCCGCCGTCGCGGGACAGCTTGGCGGCGGCCTGCTCCACGCCGGCCAGCACCGCGTCCATCGGCAGCCGCTCGCCGATCAGCCCGGTCGAGCAGACCGCGATCTCGCCGGCGGAGTCGTCGAGCAGCGCGGCCGCCTTCTCGGCGGTCGCGTGCGTGTCCTGGAAGCCCTCGGGGCCGGTGCAGGCGTTGGCGCCGCCGGAGTTGAGCACGACCGCCCGCAGCCGCCCGCCTCGCAGGACCTGCTGCGACCACAGCACGGGCGCCGCCTTCACCCTGTTGGCGGTGAAGACGCCTGCGGCGGCGCGGCTGGGCCCGTCGTTGACGACGAGGGCCAGGTCGCGGGCGCCGCCGGACTTGATGCCGGCGGCCACGCCCGCGGCCCGGAAGCCTAGGGGGGCGGTCACGCTCATGGAGCTACTCCATTCGTGGGGAGACCGAGCTCTTCTGGCAGGCCGAGGGCGAGGTTGGCGCTCTGGATCGCGCCTCCGGCCGTGCCCTTGGTGAGGTTGTCGATGGCGATGACGGCCAGCACGCGGCCGGCCCGCTCGTCGAGCGCCACCTGCAGGGCGGCGGTGTTGGCGCCGTAGGTCATCGCGGTGGCGGGCCAGACGCCCTCCGGCAGCAGCGTCACGAACGGCTCGGCGCGCAGCGCCTCCTCGTACGCCTCGCGCAGCGCGGCCCCGGTGAGGCCGGGCGCGGCCGGGGCGGTGCAGGTGGCCAGGATGCCGCGGCTCATCGGGGCGAGCGTGGGCGTGAAGGAGACCCGCACCGGGACCCCCGCGGCCGCGCTCAGCCCCTGCTCCATCTCGGGGGTGTGGCGGTGGACGCCGCCGGCGCCGTAGGCGCTGACCGAGCCGATGACCTCACTGCCGAGCAGGTTGGGCTTGAGCGACTTGCCGGCGCCGCTGGTGCCGCTGGCGGCGACCACGACGACGTCCGGCTCGGCCAGGCCCGCGGCGAACGCGGGCGTCAGCGCGAGCAGGACCGAGGTGGGGTAGCAGCCGGGCACCGCGATGCGGCGGGCGCCCTTGAGCACCTCGCGCTGGCCGGGCAGCTCCGGCAGCCCGTAGGGCCAGGTGCCCGCGTGCTCGCCGCCGTAGAACTCCAGCCAGGCGGCCGCGTCGGCGAGCCGGTGGTCGGCGCCGCAGTCGACGACCAGCGTCTCGTCGCCGAGCCTGGCGGCGATGGCCGCCGAGTGGCCGTGCGGGAGCGCGAGGAAGACCACGTCGTGGCCGGCGAGCGTCTCTGGCGTGGTGTCTTCGATGATCTGCCCGGCCAGCGCCGGCAGCTGCGGCTGGTGGGCGCCGAGCGGGCTGCCCGCGCTGGAGGCGGCGGTGAGCGCGCCGATCTCCAGTCTCGGGTGGCCGAGCAGCAGGCGGAGCAACTCGCCGCCCGCGTAGCCGCTGGCTCCGGCGACCGCTGCTCTCATGCCTGCCTCCTGCATAGTCATGCATCTTACCTCATGGATTTGCTTTTTAAGAGGATGCACCGCAGGGGATGAACATGCAACCCGTAGACCGTATATCGGGACGGTGACGGAACGCGCACGGCCACGGATAATCCCCGGTGAATCACGGTCTAGCGCTACGTACCTACCGGTCGGTACTGTGATGTATCCGACAGCCGTCCAGCGGGAGTACTGCGTAATGACCCTTTCGCACGCCCAGGTGGAAGCCCAGCTCACCGGACCCGGACAGCTCTTCGAGATGGAGGAGATCGGCGGCACCGGCATTCGGACGTGGAAGCACGCACCCGCCCACTTCCGCGTGCTGCTGGAGAACAGCCGGTGGCACGGCGACAAGGTCTTCCTCGTCTACGAGGACGAGCACATCACCTTCGAGGACCACTACCGGCGCGCCGCCACCCTCGCCACCCGCCTCGCCGACGACTACGGGGTGCGCAAGGGCGACCGGGTGGCGGTCGCCATGCGCAACTACCCCGAATGGTCGATCGCCTTCTCCGCGGCGCTCGCTGCGGGCGCCGTCGCGGTGCCGCTGAACGCCTGGTGGACCGAGCCCGAGCTGGCGTACGGGGTGAGCGACTCCGGCGCGAAGGTGATCATCGCCGACGACGAGCGGGCCCCCAGGCTGGCCGGCACCGGCGTGCCGCTGATCGTCGCCAGGGGCGCGGCGCCCGAGGGGGCGCGGACGTTCGACGAGGTGCTCGGCGAGGTCAGGGCCGACGTGACGCTGCCCGAGGTGGAGCTCTCCCCCGACGACCCGGCCACCATCTTCTACACCTCCGGCACCACCGGGCGGCCCAAGGGCGCGCTCGGCAGCCATCGCAACCTGGGCCAGTCGCCGATGACCGTCGCCTACGGGCTCTACCGCGCCAGCGCGCTGGCCGGCAAGGACCCCGGCGAGGCCACGGCCGTGCGCCGGGTGACGCTCCTGACGGTGCCGCTGTTCCACGTCACCGGCTGCTTCTCGGCGCTGACCACGACCCTGTTCAGCGGCGGCGGCCTGGTGCTCATGTACAAGTGGGACCCGGGCCAGGCGCTGAAGCTGATCGAGCGGGAAAAGGTCAGCGCCATGATCGGCGTGCCGACCAACGCCTGGCAGCTGATGTCCCACCCCGACTTCGCCAAGCACGACCTGTCGTCGCTCAACACGCTCGGCTACGGCGGCGCGCCCGCCCCGCCCAGGCTGCTGGAGCGCATCACCGAGAACCTCCCCGCCCGCGCCGCGTCCAACGGCTACGGCATGACCGAGACGACCGCGCTGGCCATCGGCAACGGGGGCGCCGACTACCAGGCGCACCCCGACAGCATCGGCAGGCCCTCCCCCGTGGTCGACGTGCGCGTGGTCGACCCGATGAACAACGAGCTGCCGCCCGGCGAGGTCGGCGAGCTCTGCGTGCGCGGCCCCAACGTGATCCTGGGCTACTGGAACAAGCCGGAGGCCACCGCCGAGACGTTCGTCGGCGGCTGGCTGCACACCGGCGACCTGGCCAAGATCGACGAGGACGGGTTCGTCTACATCGTCGACCGGGCCAAGGACATGGTGATCAGGGGCGGCGAGAACGTCTACTGCGCCGAGGTGGAGGCCGCGCTGTTCGAGCACCCGGCCGTGGACGACGTCGCGGTGATCGGCGTGCCGCACGACGAGCTGGGCGAGGAGGTGGGCGCGGTGATCCGCCTCGCCGCCGGCGTCCCGGCCACCGGCGAGGAGCTGCGGGCGTTCCTCGACGGGCGGATCGCCGCGTTCAAGGTGCCGCGCCACTTCTGGTTCCGGGAGGGCGAGCTGCCGCGCAACCCCGGCGGCAAGATCCTCAAGACCCACCTGCGCCGGGAGGTGCTCGGCGCCTGACGACGCGCGAAGCGGCCCGCCCTCGACCGGCGGGCCGCTTTTTTCATGACATATCACCAGGTCAGCATGTCTGCACCAGATCGCATTACCTTCCACGTAATCGCGTGGCCTATGTGCTCGCTGGCACCGTTGCGGGTGTCGGAACGAACACCTAAGGAGACGCGAGATGAGCACCCCCACCAGCGCCACTACCGGCCGCGCGAGCTTCCTGCGGCTCGTGCTCGCCGCGGACGCCGTCGTCACAGGGGTCAACGGCCTGGCCTACCTCGCCGCCGCCGGCCTTCTGAGCGACCTGCTCGGGCCGGACGCGGGCCTGCTGCGCGGGATCGGGATCTTCCTGCTCGCGTACGGGGTGGCCGTCGGTCTCCTCGCGGGCCGCCGCCAGGTCAGCGAGGCGGGCACCCAGGTCGTGATCGGCCTGAACGTCGTCTGGGCACTGGCAAGCGTCGCCGCCGTCGTCACCGGTCTCCTCGCGTTCACCACGATCGGCGCGGTGTGGGCGATCCTCCAGGCCCTCGTGGTCGCCGGGTTCGCCGTGCTGCAGATCGCCGGTCTCCGCAAGCTTCGCTAACCATCTGAAAGGCTGACAAATCATGACGAACCTCGTCGAGCGTTACGTGGCCGCCTGGAACGAGACCGACCCCGCCGCCCGCGCCAAGGCCGTGGCCGGCGTCTGGACCGAGGACGCGACGTACACCGACCCGCTGGCGGACGTGGCCGGGCACGCCGGCATCGCCGCCGTCATCGAGGGCGCCCAGGGGATGTTCCCCGGTCTGGTCTTCACCCCCGGCGAGCTGTACGACGCCCACCACGGCGTCGCCCGCTTCACCTGGCACCTCGGCCCGGAGGGCGGGGAGCCGGTGGCGACCGGCTTCGACGTGGTGGAGCTGGCCGAGGACGGGCGCATCAGCAAGGTGCTCGGCTTCCTGGACAAGGTGCCGGCCGTCTGACCCTCCTCTCCCATGGCCCCCGCCCCGGCGGGGGCTTCCGCTTGCCGCTCCGATGTTTCCACGGATGGTCATGGACTTGTCAGGTGGAAGTCAGTAAAGATCTAACTTGCAGCTTTAGCGTGATTTGCGCTCAAGAAGGATCAAAGAAGGGTACGTAACGTACACATGCGGGTGGCAAACGCACTACTCACGGCAGTCCTGGCTTCGGCCCTCGTCACCAGCGCCTCCGCCGCCCACGCGGCGCCGCGCCCCGAGTTCCCCGCGGAGGTGTACGGCGGCGCCTGGCAGGCGGGTCACGTGCAGGGGATCGCGGTGGACGAGAAGAAGGGCTTCATGTACTTCTCCTTCACCAACCTGCTCGTCAAGACCGACCTGTCCGGCAAGCCCGTCGGCTCCGTCACCGGCTTCACCGGCCACCTCGGCGACCTCGACTTCAACCGTCAGGACCGCCGGGTGTACGGGTCGCTGGAATACAAGGACGCGCAGGCGTTCTACATCGCCATCTTCGACGTCGACCGCATCAGCAGCCTCGGCATGGACGCCGAGACCTCCGACGTGGTGACCGCCGTCTACCTCAAGGAGGTGGTCGACGACTACAGCGCCGACATGAACGGCGACGGCGTCTTCGACGGCAACGTGGCCAACACCCCCGACCACCGCTACGGCTGCAGCGGCATCGACGGCGTCGCGTTCGGCCCCGAGTTCGGCAAGCGGCACGGCAAGCAGAAGCTGACCGTGGCCTACGGCGTCTACTCCAACACCGCTCGCCAGGACAACGACCACCAGGTGCTGCTCCAGTACGACATCACCAAGTGGCGCAAGTACGAGCGCCCGCTCACCCAGAGCGCCCCGCACACCTCCGGCCCGGCCAAGGTCGACGGGAAGTACTTCGCCCGCACCGGCAACACCCGGTACGGAGTCCAGAACCTGGAGTACGACGGCCACACCGGCAAGTGGCTGATGGCCGTCTACAAGGGCGCCAAGCCGCAGTTCCCCAACTACTCGATGTTCACCGTCGACGGCGCCACCCGCCCGGTGCGCGGACCGATCGAGGGACAGCCCCAGCCGGAGCAGGGCGACCTGCTCACGCTCGCGCCCGAGGGCCTGCACCACGAGGCGTCGGGCGTCCGCGGCTGGGAGTCCTCCGGTGAGTACGGCCTGGCCTCGCTGGACGACGGCCGCTTCTACCTGGTGGACGCCGGCACCGTGACCGAGGACGGCGTCACCAAGCAGACGGCCCACTCCCGGCTCCACCGCTGGACCGGCAGCACTCCGACCCCGTTCGAGCGCCTCCCCTAGCCATCCGGGACAGGGCTCCCGACCGGCGAAGCCGGGGAGCCCCCGGCGCGGGCCCCGCCACCGCAGCGGCGGAGCCCGCGCCACATCAGCCCTCCTCGCGCCACCCCTCGAACCGCTCGGTCAGCTCGTCCACCTTGGCCAGGCTCTCCCCGGCGAGCCCCTCCACGACGACGAGCCACTGCGCGTCCTCCGCGTCGTCCTCCCCCGCCAGCGTCTCCCGCACCACCCGCGGCACACCCAGGCCGGGGAACCACTCGCCGAGCGTCGCCGCGACCTCCTCGGCGTCGTCCCGCTCAGAAAAGATCAGCAACTGCCTCATGAACGGCATTCTGGCAGCAGGCGAGAGCGCGCGTTCACGAACAGTGAGCGGGGTACGTTGCTAACGTAAGACCATGACGGCCGAAGCGGTGAGCATTCCCATGGCGCCAGAGTCCTCGCTGCCCGACTGGATCTTCCCTCCCCCTGAGGGGTTCACGGCGGATGACCTCGATCACCTTCCGCATTTGCCTGCGCACACGGAGTTGATTGACGGAAGCTTGGTCTTCGTGAGCCCGCAGCTAGACTTCCACACCTCGACGATCTACCTGTTGGAGGCCGGTCTGCGCCGTGCTGCTCCGAAGGGCCACCGCGTGCGCCGCGAGATGAGCGTCAAACTCGGTCCCAGACAGCGCCCGGAGCCGGATCTGATCGTTCTCAAGCCCGGCGCCGACGTCCGTTCCTCAGCCACCTACTACCCGGCCGGCGACGTCGCCCTCGCCGTCGAAGTGGTGTCCCCCGAGTCCGAGGAGCGCGACCGCAAGCGCAAGCCCCTGCTCTACGCGGAGGCGGGCATCCCCCACTTCTGGCGGGTCGAGAACGACTCCGGCAGGCCTGTCGTCTACGTCTACGAACTCGACCCTGCCACCCGCGCCTACGTGCCCACGGGTATCCATCACGACCGCGCCAAGGTGACCGTCCCGTTCGACATGGACATCGACCTCGCCGAGATCGACTCGATCTGACCGAAAAGGGCCGGTACGAACCCGTACCGGCCCTTGACGCGTCAGGCAGAGCGCAGCTGGGCGCCGACGCGGTCGGCGGCGAGCGCCACGGCGGCGTCGCGGGCGGCGGAGATCTCCTCGGCCGTCAGCGTGCGGTCGGGGGCGCGGAAACGCATCGCGTACGCGAGCGACTTGTTGCCCTCGCCCACCTGGGCACCGGCGTAGACGTCGAACAGCCGCACCGACTCCAGCAGCTCACCCGCGCCGTCGCGGAGCGCCGCCTCGACGTCGGCCACCGGGGTGAAGTCGGGCACGATCAGCGCGACGTCCTGGGTGGCGACCGGGTAGGCGGAGATGGCCGGAGCCTGGGCCGGGCCGGGCATGGCCGTCTCCAGGCGGGTCAGCTCCAGCTCCAGCGCGGCCGTGCGCGGCGGCAGCCCGTAGGCCTCGATGACCCGCGGGTGGAGCTCGCCCGCGTGGCCGACGAGCAGGTCGCCGAGGTAGAGGGCGGCGCACCGGCCCGGGTGCCACGGCTCGTGCTGGTCGGCCACGACCGACAGCTCCAGCCCGGCCTCGGCCGCGACGATCCGTCCGGCCTGCACCGCGTCGGCCCACGACGCCTGCCGGCCCGCGCCCCACCAGCCGGAGCGCTCGAACTCGCCGGCGAGCACCACCGCGACCCGCCACGGCTGGTCGGGCAGCGCCGCCTCGATCGAGGCCAGCTCCTCCTCGGTGGGCCGCCGCTCGACGCCGAGCACGGGGGCCGCCTCGGGCGCCCCCTCGCGCGGCCGGTAGACGGCGCCGGCCTCGAACAGGGCCACGTCGGCGAAGCCGCGCCCGACGTTGCGTACCAGGGTCTTGAGCAGCCCGGGCAGCAGCGTGGTGCGCATCAGCGGCTCGTCCTCGCCCAGCGGGTTGGCCAGCCGCATCGCGCGGCGGCGGGCGTCGTCGGCGGGCAGCTGCAGCCGGTCGAAGTCGTCGGCGCTGATGAACGGGTAGGCCAGCACCTCGGCGTAGCCCGCTTCGGCCAGCGCCCGGCCGACCCTCCTGCGCAGCCGCTGGCCCTCCGTGAGCCCTGCCCCCGCGGGGGCGCTGGGCAGCACGGACGGCAGCCGCTCGTACCCTTCCAGCCGGATGACCTCTTCGGCGAGGTCGCTGGGGTCGGTGAGGTCGGGCCGCCACGACGGCGGGGTCACCGTGATCATGTCGTCGCCCTTGACGGCCAGCCTGGCCGCCAGCTCGCCGCCGGTGACCACGCCGGTCGGGTCGACGCCGCCCTCGCGCACGGCCGGGTCGTCGCCGTCGACCACGACGCAGCCGATCTGCTCCAGCCTGCGCACGACGGTCTCTTTCGCGTACGGCATGCCGGCGATGTCGCCGGGGTGGGCGGCGGGGATCGACACGCGGGCGGGCCTGACCTCGACCTCGGCGTGCGTGACCCCGGGCACGATGGTGGCGCCGCCCAGCTCGGCCAGCATGCTCACGGCCCGCCAGGAGGCGACGAGCGGCAGCTCACGGTCGACGCCGCGCTCGAACCGCTTGGACGCCTCGGAGACGAGGTTGTGGCGGCGGGACTCGCGGGAGATGCCGGTAGCCGAGAAGTGGGCGGCCTCGATGACGATCTCGGTGGAGCCGTCGGAGATCTCGGTCTCCAGGCCGCCCATGGTGCCGGCCATGGAGATCGGCCCCGACTGGTCGGTGATGAGGATGTCGTCGGGGTCGAGGTCGCGCACGACGTGGTCGAGCGTCTCCAGCCGTTCGCCCGGCAGCGCGCGCCGCACCACGATCTCGCCGGTGAGCTTGTCGGTGTCGAAGGCGTGCAGCGGCTGGCCGAGCTCCAGCATGAGGTAGTTGGTGATGTCGACGGCCAGCGACACCGGCCGCATGCCGGCCCGGATGAGCCGGGTGCGCATCCACAGCGGGCTCTTGGCCTCCGGGTCGAAGCCGGTGACCTGGCGCAGCACGAACCGGTCGCACGCGGTCGGGTCGTCGATGTAGGCCGGCCAGGCCCGGCTGGTGTGCTCGGGCGGCCGCACGTCGGCGGGGTCGCGGAACGCCGCCCCGAACGCGATCGCGACCTCGCGGGCCACGCCCCGGATCGACAGCGCGTAGCCGATGTCGGGGGTGATCTCCAGCTCGATCACGTCGTCGCGCAGGCCGAGCAGCTCCACCACGTCGGCGCCGACGGGGGTGCCGGCGGGCAGCACCATGATGCCCGCGTGGTCCTCGCCCAGGCCCAGCTCGCGCTCCGAGCAGATCATGCCCTCGGACAGGCGGCCGTAGGTCTTGCGGGCGCCGACCTCGAACCCTCCGGGCAGCACGCCGCCGGGCAGCACCACGGGGACGCGGTCGCCGACGGCGAAGTTGGTGGCGCCGCAGACGATCTCGCGCGGCGTCGGCTCGCCGACCTCGACCCGGCAGTGGCGGATCGGCTTCTTGAAGCCGGTCAGCTCCTCGATCTCCAGCACCTCGCCGACGACGACGTTCTTGACGTCGTGGCCGTGGGAGGCGATGGACTCCAGCTTGAGCCCGGCGGCCGTGAGCTTGTCAGCCACCTCTTGGGCGGTGACCGCCGGGAGATCGACATACTCCCGCAGCCAGGAAAGCGGGACCCTCATCAGATCTCCATTCCGAACGGGAGCGTGAAGCGCACGTCTCCCTCGATCATGTCGCGCATGTCCTCGGCGTTGTGGCGGAACATCAGCGTCCGCTCGATGCCCATCCCGAAGGCGAACCCGGAGTAGACCGACGGGTCGATGCCGCAGGCGACCAGCACCCGCGGGTTGACCATGCCGCAGCCGCCCCACTCGATCCAGCCCTCGTTCTTGCAGGTGCGGCAGGGCGGGTTGCCGGGCACCGCCGAGGCGCCGCGGCAGACGAAGCACTTGAGGTCCATCTCGGCGGACGGCTCGGTGAAGGGGAAGTAGTTGGGCCGGAACCTGGTGGTGATGCCCTCACCGAACATGACCTCGGCGAACCGGTCGAGCGTGCCCTTGAGGTGGGCCATGGTGAGGCCCTTGTCGACGGCCAGGCCCTCGGTCTGGTGGAAGACCGGGGTGTGGGTGGCGTCGAGCTCGTCGGTGCGGAATGTCTTGCCGGGCGCGATCGCGTAACACGGCGCGCCGCGCTCCAGCAGGGCGCGGATCTGCAGCGGCGAGGTCTGCGTGCGCAGCACCATGCCCGAGTCGGTGGAGCCGACGAAGAACGTGTCGTGCTCGGAGCGGGCCGGGTGGTCCTTGGCGATGTTGAGCGCCTCGAAGTTGAACCACTCGCCTTCGAGCTCGGGGCCTTCGGCCACCTCATAGCCCATCGCGACGAACGTGTCGGCGATGCGCTCCTGCAGCGTGGTCAGCGGGTGGCGGGCGCCGCGCGGGCGGCGGTCCCACGGCAGGGTGACGTCGACGGTCTCCTCGACGAGCACCCGGGCGTCGCGCTCGGCCTCCAGCTCGGCCTGCCGGGCGGCCAGCGCCTCGGCGACGGCTCTGCGGGCGGTGCCGACCCGCTTGCCCGCCTCGGCGCGGGCGGCGGGCGGCAGGGCGCCGATCTCGCGGTTGGCCAGGGCGAGGGGCGAGCGGTCGCCGGAGTGCGCCAGCCTGGCCTGCTTGAGTGCGTCGAGGCTGCCGGCCGCCTTGATCGCCGCGATGGCGTCGGCCTCCATCCGGGACACCTCGTCGGCGTGCAGCGGGGTGACCTCGACCGGGTCGTAGTCAGACAAGAGTGAGCTCCGTATCCAGGGCTTGAGCGGGAAAAGTCTAGTGGTGGCCCACCGGTCCCGGTGTCACGCGAAGTCGGGCGTGCCGGTGGGCACGGTAAATCGGAACTCCGCCCCGCCCTCGGGCGCCTGCTGCACGGTGATGGTGCCGCCGTGGGCCTCCACCAGCCCCTTGACGATGAACAGGCCGAGGCCGGTGCCGCCACGCTTGCGGCTGTTGCCGCGCCAGAACTGCCTGAATACGCGCGGGGCCACCTCGGGCCTGACGCCCTCGCCCTGATCGCGCACCGACACGGCCACTCCCCACCCGACGGACTCGATCTCGATGGTCACGGTGCCTCGACCGTGACGCACCGCGTTTTCCACCAGGTTAGCCAGGATCTGGTCAACCTTGTCCTGGTCAAGCCACATTTCGGGAAGATCGTCACCCGTGATGAGGCGGAAGCGGTCCTCCTGCTCGCCCGCCGCGACCCGCCCGGCGACGACCCGTCGGGCCCTGGCGGGGATGTCGACGACCTGGCGGCGCAGCTCCAGCCGGCCGGACTCGATGCGGGAGACGTCGAGCAGCTCGGTGATGAGCCGGGTGACGCGGTCGGCGTCGTTGTTGACGGTCTCGAGCATGACGAGCTTCTGCTCTTCGGTGAAGCGGCCCCACTTGGCGAGCAGCGTCGCGGTGAACCCCTTGACGCTGGTCAGCGGCGAGCGCAGCTCGTGGGCGACCGTGGAGACCAGGTCGGCGCGGCTGCGCTCCAGCCGGGCCCGGGCGCCGCCGTCGCGCAGCGTGATCGCCACCCGCTCGACGTCGCCGCACCGCTCCGGCTCACGGACGAACCGCGCGGTCACGTACAGCTCCTGGCGGCCGGGCAGGTGGAGGGGCTTCTCCGGGACGCGGCTGCGGGTGCGCAGGCCGCCCTCGGGGTCGAGCGCCTTCCACCAGTCGCGGCCGTCGTTGTCGCGGAACGGGAACACCTCGTTCATGTCGCGGCCGACGGCGCGTTCGGGCGTGACGCCGGTGAGCCGGGCGGCGGCGCGGTTGACCGCCAGCACGCGGCCGAACCGGTCGGCGACGACGAGCCCGTCAGGGAGATCGTCGATCGCTATCGTGCACGCGGCGGCGACCAGCCGCCCATCGGTGTCTGCGCCGTGCACGACCTCGCCTCCTCCGCCTCCAAGGCCGACAATAGCGGGTTTCCCGCCGCCTAGGGCACTCGCTGAGCCCTGGCGGAGGAGTAAAGGCACACCGCCGCGGCGGTGGCCAGATTGAGGCTCTCGGCCTGTCCGTAGATGGGCACGCGCACCACATCGTCGGCCAGCCCGAGCACCTCTTCGGGCAGACCCCACGCCTCGTTGCCGAAGATCCACGCGGTGGGCCCCGACAGGTCGACGTCGTCGAGCGTGTGGCGGCCCGCGCCGTCCGCCGCGAGCACGCGCAGCCCACGCTCCTTCAGCCGGCGCACGGCCTGCGCGACCGGGGCGCCGACGGCCACGGGCACGTGGAACAGGCTACCCGCGCTGGCGCGCACGCACTTGCCGTTGTACGGATCCACGCTGGCATCGGTGAAGAGCACCGCGTCCGCGCCCGCGGCGTCGGCGGCGCGCATGACCGTGCCGGCGTTGCCCGGGTCGCGCACGTGCGCGAGCACCGCCACCAGGCGGGCGGCCTCGGGCAGGGCGTCGTCGAGCGGCACGTGCACCGGCCGGCACACGGCGACCAGGCCCTGCGGGGTGACGGTCTGCGACAGCTCGGCCATGACTTCGCCGCTGGCCCGGTGGACCGGGACGCCCTGCTCGGCGGCCGTGCCGACCAGCTCGGGATGGCGCGCCTCGGCCTCGGCGGTGGTGAACAGCTCCAGCGTGATCCCGTCCAGCTTGAGCGCCTCGCGCACCGCCTGCGGGCCCTCGGCCAGGAACTTGCGGTCCTGGTCCCGGAAGGCGCGTTTGGTGAGCCTGCGAGCCGCCTTGACCCGCGGCGACCGGACGTTGGTCAGCTCGGCTCCGGCCATCTCACTCCTGTTGGGTGCGTGCATGGAAAAGGGCCCACCACTCGGGTGAGCCCTTCCCGCAGAATTCGGGTCAGCCCGCGGCCGGCGCGTTCACGTTCGCGGGCAGCGCCTTCTTGGCGGCCTCGACGAGCGTGGCGAAGGTCTGGCTGTCGTTCACCGCGAGATCGGCGAGGATCTTGCGGTCCACCTCGATGTTGGCCAGGCGCAGGCCCTGGATGAGGCGGTTGTAGGTGATGCCGTTCTGACGAGCCGCGGCGTTGATCCGCTGGATCCACAGACGGCGGAAGGCGCCCTTGCGGTCCTTGCGGTCCCGATAGGCGTACGTCATCGAGTGGAGCATCTGCTCCTTGGCCTTGCGGTAGAGCCGCGACCGCTGGCCACGGTAACCGGTTGCCCGCTCGAGAACGACCTTGCGCTTCTTCTTGGCGTTGAGCGCCCGCTTCACGCGTGCCATTTTATTCTCCCCGGGGGTTCGCGCTACTTGCCGAGCAGCTTCTTGATCTTCTTGGTGTCGGCCTCGGAAAGGACGACCTCGTTCTTGAGACGGCGCGTCAGCTTAGACGACTTCCACTCGTTGTAGTGAGCGCGGTTGGCGCGGCGGCGCTTCACCTTGCCGGTGCCGGTAAGCCGGAACCGCTTCTTCGCACCGCTGTGCGTCTTCATCTTCGGCATCTCGCCGTCTCTCCTCAATTCGGTCGTGCCGGTGGCCGGGCCGGCGGCGGAGCCGGCCCGGTCTTCGGCGTCTTCGTCTGGCTGCTCGGGGGTGCGCCAGTAAGGCTAACCCGAGCCGCGGGTCACGCCTCCTGCTTGGAGGGCTCCTCGCTGCCATGCTGGGCCTTCGCGGCGGCCTTCTCGGCCTTGGCCTCGGCCTTCTTCTTGTGCGGACCGATCACCATGATCATGTTGCGGCCGTCCTGCTTGGGCTGGGACTCCACGAAGCCGAGCTCCTGGACGTCCTGCGCGAGCCGCTGCAGAAGCCTGAATCCCAGCTCGGGCCGGGACTGCTCGCGGCCCCTGAACATGATCGTGACTTTGACCTTGTCTCCCGCCTTGAGGAACCGGACGACGTGACCCTTCTTGGTCTCGTAGTCGTGCGGGTCGATCTTCGGCCGGAGCTTGATCTCCTTGATGATCGTGTGCGCCTGATTCTTGCGCGCCTCGCGCGCCTTCATCGCGGACTCGTACTTGAACTTTCCGTAGTCCATGAGCTTGCACACGGGCGGTCGAGCCGTCGCCGCGACCTCGACGAGGTCAAGGTCGGCTTCCTGGGCGAGCTTGAGTGCGTCGTGGATGGACACGATGCCCACCTGCTCGCCGTTCGGGCCCACGAGGCGCACCTCGGGAACTCGGATACGCTCGTTGATGCGGGGCTCAGTGCTGATGGGGCCTCCTAGGTTTGCGATCCCTACGTGCTCGTCGTGCCGGGAGCTCCCGCGAAACGCGAAAAGCCCCGCACGTCGCGCATGCGGGGCCACTGAGCTCTTCGGCATCGTGGCCTTCAAGCTCCCCGGAGTAGTCCGGCGTGATCCTTGACCCGGCCACCTTTCGGTCGCTCGGGTGGGAGGGAGACCTCCGCTTGCGCGTCCAGCAATGGCATGCCGGACCGATCAGAGAGCTACGCTACCACAACACCGGCGCGACCTCGAATCTTCCCCGTGGGCGGCGGCCGCCCTGATAAACTTCTGTCCAGTCTGGACAGAAGGAGGGGCTTCATGGGCGTTTGGCAGCTTCAGGAGGCCAAGCAGCGTTTCAGCGAGGTCGTCAGGAAGGCGCACGACGAGGGACCGCAGATCGTCACCCGTCACGGGTTGGACGTGGCGGTGATCATCGACATGGAAGAGTACCGCCGGTTCAAGGGCGAGCAGCCGGACTTCAAGGAATTCCTGCTCAACGGACCAGACCTGTCCGATTTGGAGCTGACCCGCTCCCGGGACCTGCCTCGGGAAGTCGACTTCGGTGACGGCTGGTGAGCCACCTCCTCGACACGAACGTCGTGTCAGAGATGACCAAGCGCTCGCGGGACCCGCATGTGCAGGCCTGGCTGGACAGCACCAACGGCCCCATCCTGCACCTGAGCGTCCTTGTGCTGGGTGAGATCCGCAAAGGCGTCGAGCAGCTGCGCCGCCGCGACCCGGCGCAGTCCGGGGTCTACGAGGCCTGGCTCGACAGGCTCCAGCGCGAATTCAGCACGCGGATCATACCGATCACGGCCGACGTGGCCGAAGAGTGGGGACGGCTGCACTCCAAGCGACCGCTCCCCGTCGTCGACGGCCTCATCGCCGCCACGGCCCGCGCCCGTGGTCTCACGCTGGTCACTCGCAACGTCAAGGACTTCGACGGCCTGGCCGTGAAGATGGTCAACCCGTTCGAGTGGCCCGTCTGAGGATCTCGGCCTCGCCGGCCGCTCGCATCGCCGCCACCGGGACGTCGGCGCGGCCCGTCATCAGCTCCACCTGGCGCACCGCCTGGTGGAGCAGCATCGGGAAACCGCCGATCACGATGCCGCCCGCCGCCTCGACGGCCGCCGCCGCCCGGGTCGGCCAGGGAGAGTAGACCACGTCGAACAGCGCGGGCACCCCGGCCAGCCGGTCGGCGTGCGCGTCGGCGGCGCCGCCCGGCAGGGTGGAGACCACCAGGTCGACCCCGAGGACCGTGTCGAGCTTGTCGAACGTCTGCACGGCCAGCGCCATCCCGAGCCGCTCGGCCGCGCCCGCCGTCTCGCCGGCCCGCGCCGGATCGCGGACCACCAGCGTGGCCTCGTGCAGACCCAGGTCGCGCAGCGCGGCCAGGGTCGAGCAGGCGGTGGCGCCGCCGCCCAGCACGGTCGCCGAGCGCGGCGCGGGCACCCCCGCCTCGGTCAGGGCCTGCTCGATGCCGTGGACGTCGGTGTTGTGGCCATGGGCGGCGCCGCCGGCGAACACCACGGTGTTGGCCCCGCCGACCTCCAGCGCCACCTCGGACACGGTGTCGAGCAGCGGCAGCACGGCGCGCTTGAGCGGCATGGTCAGCGACAGCCCGGCCCACGTGCCCGGCTCCTCCGGCCCTTCGCCGCGCACCGGGCGCAGCTCGCGCAGCAGGCCAGGCAGCGCCGCCTCGTCGCACTCGAACGCGTCGTAGCTCCAGCCGGACAGCCCCATCTCACGGTAGGCGGCCCGGTGCAGGTGCGGCGAGAGCGAGTGGGCGATCGGCGAGCCCATCACGGCAGCTCGCATGCACCCCCCTTTCGGTCCGCCATCATACGGGTCAGCCGCCGGACGAGTTCCGCTCCAGCTCGGCGAGGAGCGCCTGGAACTCCGCGTCGGTGGTGGCGAACTTGGTGACGTTGCTCTTCGGGTCGGTGGCGGCGAAGAACAGCCAGGGCCCCTTGGCGGGGTTGAGCGCCGCCTCGATGGCGTGGTCACCGGGGTTGGCGATCGGGCCGGGCGGCAGGCCGAGGTTCTTGTACGTGTTGTACGGAGACTTGATCTCCAGCTCGGCGTGCGTCGCCCTGGTGCGGTAGCGGCGCCAGGCGTACATGACCGTGCTGTCCATCGACAGCGTCATCTCCGGCTCGTGGTTCATCCGGTTGTAGATGACCCGCGCGATCTTCGGCATGTCCTCGTGACGGCCCGCCTCCGCCTGGATGATGCTGGCGATGGTGATCATCTCGTGCGGCGTGTAGCCCATCTTCTTGGCGCTGGACTCCAGCTCGAACTTCTCGGCCGTCTGGTTGAACCGCTCGATCATCTGCGCGAGCATCTCGGCCGGGGTGGCTTTCGGCTGGAAGTCGTACGTGGCGGGGAAGACGTAGCCCTCCAGCTTGCCCTTGGCGTACGAGGGCAGGCCGAGATCCTCGGCGCTCTTGGCCGCGTTCTCGAAATCCTTCGGCTTCTTGCCGGTCTTCTCGGCGAGCTGCTTGAAGGTGTCGGACAGCCGCAGGCCTTCCTTGATCGTCGCCTTGGCCACGATCAGGTTGCCCGGGTCGAGCAGCTTGACCGCCTCGGCCGCGGCCATCTGCTTGCGCAGCTTGTACGTGCCGGGCTGCAGGGAGGAGCTCTTGCCCGCGCTGTCGATGGCGTTGGTGAAGGCCCTGGCGCTGGCGACGACACCCTGCCGCTGCAGCTCCTGCGCCACCTCGGAGGCGCTCTGGCCGTCCTTGATCTCGATGACGACCTCGCCCGTGCCCTGGCCGGTGTAGTCGTCGGGCACCAGCGCGTCGCTGACCCATCGGTAGCCGTAGTAGCCGCCGCCGCCGATGATGCCGGCCAGGATGATGAAGGCGAGCAGCGGGGCGAGGAAGCCGCCCCGGTTGCGGCGGCGCCGCCGCCTGCTGCCCCGCCGGCCGTTGCGGCCCCGGCCCCGGCCCCGGCGCCTGCCGCGGCCGTCGTCGTCATCCGAACCGAGCAGGAAGTCCATGTCGTCGAGATCGTTCATAGGTGAGCTGGCCAATCTCCCGGTACTGCTGGCCCGGCGCCGATTGGGAGCGCCTGGCGGCGGGGGGTCACCGAGCGGATGAGGGGGATGCGCCGGTCACGCCCTGACGACCGGCCGAGGTCACTGTGGGTAGCCATGCTAGAGGATGGAAAGAGCGCGTGTGTCCCGGCTCGGAAGGGTCGCCTGGATGGTGCGACGTCCTCCCGAACTGCGGTTACTGGCCCGGTGAGCATGAGTTCGTCCCGAGTCTCTCGTTCGGCTCTTTCCGGTATCTCACGAACTCGCTCTCTTTGCGGGTGAATTGGGTGATTCTATGCACCTGAGGTTGGCTACCAAACCTGCTGCCCGAACCCTCGGCAGTGTGTCCGCCGCCTGGCGTGCGAGCGGACGGTTCACCCAGAGTGACGGGTACACGCCGGTACGAGACGTCCGTTCCGGCATGAGCGTGCCCGCCCACTTTAGCGATCTTCAACGGCAGGGGCGTCCTGCTCACAAATGCGAGTCTTCCCCCGAAAACGGCACACACACGAACCCGTTCACAACCGCCTGTGTTTCCGGGCGAATCGGACGAAGCATCTGCGCGCGCCCTCTTCCGTACCCCCGCGCGACCAGCGGGGACCTCGCGCGGAACCGGCACGCGGGAAGCCGTCCGGGCAGGCCGGAGCGCGAAGGCGCGCGGATGGGTGGGTGGGATGTGCGGGGGTGGCCGGCGGCCCGTCATGAGGCGGGGTCGCCGGGCGGGGTGACGGGGTGGCCCGGCGGCCTGTCGGTGGCGCGTTCGGAGTCGAGGGCGTCCTGCAGCAGCACCACCGCCGCCGCCTGGTCGATGACTCCGCGCTGCTTCTTGGCCCGCACGCCACTGGCGCGCAGCCCGTGCTGCGCGGCGACCGTGGTGAGCCGCTCGTCGAAGAGCCGGACCGGCGTCGGAGCCAGCCGGGCCGCGAGCAGGCCCGCGAACTCGCGGGCGAGCGCCGCGGCGGCGCCCTGGCGCCCCGACAGCGACGTGGGCAGCCCCACCACCACTTCGATCGCCTCGTGCTCGGCGGCGATCGCGGCGATGCGGTCGAGGTCGCCCTTGCCGCGTTTGACGGTCTCCACCGGCGTGGCGAGCATCCCCGATGGGTCGCTGCGCGCCACGCCGATGCGAACCGACCCGACGTCGACGCCGAGCCGTGTGCCGAACCTCATGTCAGCCGAGCTGCTCCGTGATGGCCTGTTCGACGAGCCGCAGCGCGTCGCCGATCGCCTCGGGACGGCTGCCGCCGCCCTGTGCGACGTCGTCCTTGCCGCCACCGCCACCTCCAAGCGCCTTGGCGGCGACGCCGACCAGTCGTCCGGCCTTGAGCCCGCGCTCGCGTCCCGCCTCGTTGACCGCGGCGACCACCACGGGCCGGTCGGAGGGGACGCCGGCGACAACGATCACCGCCGGCCGGTCGGACGGGAACCTGCCGCGTACGTCCAGCGCGAGCTTACGCAGATCGTCGGCGTTCGTGCCATCAGGCGCGCGGTGTGTCACGACGGACACTCCGTGCAGGTCGGTGGCCTTGCCCGCGAGTTCGCCGGCCACCTGCAGCACCTGGGCGGAGCGGACCTTCTCCAGCTCCTTCTCCGCCGCGCGGAGCCGGGTGACGATGCCCTCGACGCGCTCGGGCAGCTCCTCGCGGCGCGCCTTGAGCTGCTCGGTGAGCTGCGAGACCAGCACGCTCTCCCGCGCCAGGTAGCGGAAGGCGTCGATGCCGACCAGCGCCTCGACGCGGCGCACGCCCGCGCCCACCGACTGCTCGGCCAGCACCTTGACCAGGCCGAGCTGGCCGGAGCTGTGGACGTGGGTGCCGCCGCAGAGCTCGCGGGAGTAGTCGCCGATCTCGACCACGCGGACCTCGTCGCCGTACTTCTCGCCGAACATCGCCAGCGCGCCCATCGCCCTGGCCTCGGCCTGCGAGGTGTAGAAGGCGTTGACCTTGAGGTCGTTGACGAGAACGGCGTTGACCTCGTCCTCGACGTCGCGCAGCACGCTCTGCGGGACCGCGCCCGCGGCGGTGAAGTCGAAGCGGAAGCGGCCGGGCGAGTTCTCGGAGCCCGCCTGGGCCGCCGTCTCGCCGAGCGCGTTCTTGAAGCCGCGGTGGACCATGTGGGTGGCGCTGTGGCTGCGCGAGATGGCCCGCCGCCGCTCCAGGTCGATCTCGGCGTGCGCCTCGTCGCCGGTCTTGAGCTCGCCGCTGCGGATCCTGCCGCGGTGGACGACGAGGCCCCCGATCGGCGACTGCACGTCGAGGATCTCGACCTCGGCGCCGCCGGTGCGGATGACGCCCTGGTCGGCGAGCTGGCCGCCGCCCTCGGCGTAGAACGGGGTGCGGCCGAGCACGACCTCGACCTCGGTGCCCGCGCCCGCCGCCGGCACCGACGCGCCGTCGACGAGGATGCCGACGATCGTGGTGTCGGCCGCGGTCTCGTCGTAACCGAGGAACTCGACCTTGCCCGCCTCCTCCAGGAGCCGGCCGAAGATGGAGACGTCGGCGTTGCCGATCTTCTTCGCCGCCGCGTCGGCCTTGGCGCGCTCGCGCTGCTCCTTCATCAGGCGGCGGAAGCCCTCTTCGTCGACCTTGAGCCCCTGCTCGGCCGCCATCTCAAGGGTGAGGTCGATCGGGAAGCCGTAGGTGTCGTGGAGCTGGAAGGCCTGCTCGCCGGAGAGCGTGGCCGCCTTCTTGCGCTTGGTCTCCTCGACGGCCACGTCGAAGATCGCGGTGCCGGTGCGGAGCGTGCCGAGGAACGACGCCTCCTCGGCGTCGATGACCGCGTGGATCTGCGGCGCGTCGGTCTTGAGCTCGTCGTACTGCTCCCCCATGACGTTGATCGCCACGTCGGTCAGGGTGTGCATGAGCCGCCGGTCGCCGGAGCCGAGCAGGCGCAGGTTGCGCACGGTGCGGCGGAGCAGGCGGCGCAGGACGTAGCCGCGGCCCTCGTTGCCGGGCATGACGCCGTCGGCCACCAGCATGGTGCCGGCGCGCACGTGGTCGGCGATGACCCGCAGGCTCACGTCGGTGCGCGGGTCACGACCGTAGGCGGTGCCGGTCAGCTCCGCCGCCTTGTCGAGGATCTTGTAGGTGGTGTCGATCTCGTAGATGTTGTCGACGCCCTGCAGGATCGCCGCCATGCGCTCCAGGCCCATGCCGGTGTCGATGTTCTTGCTGGGCAGCTCGCCTGCCACGTCGAAGTCGACCTTGGAGCGGACCTCGCTGAGCTGGTACTGCATGAACACGAGGTTCCACACCTCGAGGTAGCGGTCCTCGTCGGCCACGGGGCCGCCCTCGCGCCCGTACTCGGGGCCGCGGTCGTAGTAGATCTCCGAGCAGGGGCCGCCGGGGCCGGGCACGCCCATGTGCCAGTAGTTGTCGGCCAGGCCGCGCCGCTGGATGCGGTCGGCGGGCAGGCCGACCGTCTTGTGCCAGATCTCGAACGCCTCGTCGTCGTCCTGGTAGACCGTCGCCCACAGCCGGTCCTCGGGGAAGCCGAAGCCGCCCTCGGACTCGGGCTTGGTGAGCAGCTCCCAGGCGTACGGGATCACCTCGGCCTTGAAGTAGTCGCCGATGGAGAAGTTGCCGAGCATCTGGAAGAACGTGGCGTGGCGGGTCGTCCTGCCGACCTCGTCGATGTCGGGGGTGCGCACGCATTTCTGCGCGGTGGCCAGCCGGGACGCCGGAGGCTTGCGCTGCCCCAGGAAGTACGGCTTGAAGGGCACCATACCGGCGGGAACCAGGAGGAGCGTCGGGTCCTCAGCGATCAGGCTGGCCGAGGGCACTACTTTGTGCCCACGCTCCTCGAAGAAGCGCAGGAAGCGGCGGGCGATCTCTGCCGACTCCATGGCGGCCGTCCTTTGCGTTAGTCGTTGTGTTCAGGGTTGTCGAGGCCGAAACGGGCCCGCAACTCGATTTCGCGGCCGGCGGCCTCGCCGAGCGCGTCAGAAGTAAAGTCTCTCACCTGTTCGAGCATGCCCGCGGCACCGTGGGCGGTCCTGCGGGCGACGTGGTTGGGGTGGAGCGCCTGCAGCTTGCGCATCACCCACAGGGAGAGGAACGCGCCGAGCGACAGGTAGAACAGCCGCCTGATCATCGCCGCCGCCCCGTCCTGCGCGGCTTGCGGGCCTCGATGGCCCGGCGCACGCCGTAGCTGATGGACGACACCTTGATCAGCGGACCGGTGAAGACGGTCTGGGTGACGGCGCTGAGCTTGGCGGCGTGGCCGGTCACCTGCTTGACGTCCCTGGCGATGGACTCGACGGCGACGAGCTGCCGGTTCGTCTCGTTGACCGTGAGGCTCATGTCGTCGAGCAGCGGCGTCAGGCGGGCGTTCAGCTCGGAGACCGCCTTGGTCGTCTCGGTGAGCAGCCTGGCGAGCTTGAGGAGCGCCATCGTGAGAACGCAGACCAGGACCACCCATCCCGTGGCCGCGATCAGCCCGGCGACCTCTCCAGCGGTAAGCATCCGCGCATCTCCCTCGTACGCTGGGCCGGAACGTCAAGACCCTATCGTGTCCGGCGGACGAGGTCGGCGATGACCGAGTCCTTGATCACGCGGCGTGCCAGGCCCGTTCCGGTCCTGACCTCGGCCATCCCGCCCCGGCGGCCCCCTCTGGTACGGGAAACGGGCCTCCTCGCCGTGCGGGTGTGGCGGCTGGGGTCCCGTCCGAGTGCGCTGAGGGAATTCCGTTCGGATCCGTACGAGTGCGCTTGCCTTCGCAACGCGGCCCCGTACGAGTGCGGATGCCTTCGAGACGCTGCCCGTTATGCGAGCTGCCACCTCCCGGAGCAGGACGCCATCGTTGCCCGGCAGACTTAAGGCTGAAGATCGCGGGCGAGGACGCGCCCTTGGCGGCCGAGGCCGGTGCAGGACCCCGTGGCGGCCTTCGCGGGTGGATTCGCGACGGGAGGGACCACTACGGGACGCGGGCGTACGCGCGGGCCGGGGTGGCGCCCGACGCGGCGTGAGGCGGGACGGCGGTGAAGTAGGCGCCCGTGGGCGGCAACGCTTCCAGGCCGGTGAGGGACTCGGCGATGGGTATGCCTGCCTCCAGGAGGAGGCTCCGCGATGCGCCGAGCGTGCGCGCATCGGTGGCGACCAGAGCGACAGCCTGTGAGACGAGCCAGCGAGCGGCTGCCTCGCTCAGGCACTCGCCGGCCTGGGTCTGCAGGAGGACCGCGTGACCGCGGACGGCGAAGGGCGCCAGAGCACCGACGCCGATCGTCTCCCAGTCCGCCCCGGAGGCACGCACCACCACCGCGGGAAGCTCGACCGTACGTGCAAGAACGTCAATAGCCTCCTCGCGGGTCACTGACGGCCCATCGCCACCAACCACCGTCTCCGGGCCGATTCCGGCAGCCTCCCCCTCACCAGCGGGAGCCTCCCCTCGGCCCGTGTCCGACCCGGCCGAGGGCTTTGCAGGAGCTGCAGCGCGCTCGACACCACCCGAGCCCTCCCCGCCGACTACGGCAGGTCCAATCCCACCAGCTCCGGTCTCCCCGCAGGCCGCGGCGGGCCCGGCCACACCCGCCGCGGCCTCTCCTCGGCCTGCGACCGGCCCGAGCATGCCGACCGCGACCTCCTCACGGACCGCAGCGTGCTCGACACCAGCCGAACGCTCCCCGCAGACTGCGGCAAGCCCGACCACACCCGCCGCAGCCTCCCCTCGGCCTGTGGCCGGCCCATGCGGGCCGACCGCAGCCTCCCCACGGACTGCGACGCGCTCGACATCAGTCGAACCCTCCCCGCAGACTGCGGCAGGACCGACTCCGCCGGCTGCGGTGCCCCTGAGTGCCGCGGGGGCGGCTACGCCGGCAGGGAGTTCCAGGCGGGTGGCGGGGGTGTCGAGAGGGAGGATGCAGCCGTGGAAGGCCGCGGGGGCGGTGCGGTCGCTGGGGCCGCCTCGGGTGCCTTTGTGCGGTTCGGGGAAGACACGCACGTGGGAGAGCTCGACCGCGTCGGTCATCAACAGCCCGAGTGAGGCCACGAACAGGGCGGCGATCTCGTCCTCGGTGACGCCGGGCGAGGGCACGTCGACGCGGAAGTCGTGGACGGTCAGATCGCCGCCGTTGCCGAAGGTGATGGACGCGTCGAAGGCTGCGCGGTGGTCGGTCATTGCCGGGCGTCCCTGAGATCGGGAATGTTGTGGTCGGTCATGCCCCCGGCATCCCCGAGTTCATGGAGGTCGTGGTCGGTCGTTCCCGGGCATCCCTGGGAACTTCGTGGTCGGTCATGTCTCGGGGACCCACGAGCTCATGGATGGGGTGCCCCGGCGACCCCCATGCCCATGAACGGCATGGCCCAGAGGCGGCGCGGTCATGGGGATCCGCGCAGGAAGTCGCGGATGCGCGCCCAGCGTTCGGCGACCGGCGCCTCGGCGCCGTGGCGGGTGGGCTCGTAGTAGCGCCGGTCGCGGATCTGCTCGGGCGCGTAGTCCTGGCGGACGAGGCCGTGCTCGAAGTCGTGGGGGTACTTGTAGGCCTCGCCGTGGCCGAGCTTGGCCGCGCCGGGGTAGTGGGCGTCGCGCAGGTGGCCGGGCACCTGGCCGATGAGGCCGCGCCGGACGTCGCCGACGGCGGCGCCGATGGCCTTCACCACGGCGTTGGACTTGGGAGCCAGCGCGCAGTGGATGACCGCGTGGGCGAGGTTGATCTGGCCTTCGGGCAGGCCGATGAGCTGCACCGCCTGGGCGGCGGCGACCGCGGTCTGCAGGCAGGCGGGGTCGGCCATGCCGACGTCCTCGGAGGCGAAGATGACGATGCGGCGGGCGATGAAGCGCGGGTCCTCCCCCGCCTCGATCATGCGGGCCAGGTAGTGGAGCGCGGCGTCGGCGTCGGAGCCGCGCATCGACTTGATGAACGCGCTGATGACGTCGTAGTGCTGGTCGCCCTGCCGGTCGTAGCGGACGGCCGCCTTGTCGACGGCCTTCTCCACCACCTCGATCGTGATGTCGTCGGACAGCAGGGCCGCCGCTTCGAGGTAGGTCAGCGATCTGCGGGCGTCGCCGCCGGCGAGGCGGACGAGCTGGTCGAGGGCCTCGGGGGCGAGCGTGGCGCGTCCGCCGAGCCCGCGCTCGTCGGACACCGCCCGTTCCAGCACCGCGCGGACGTCGTCGTCGCCGAGCGATTCGAGGGTGAGCAGCAGCGAGCGCGACAGCAGCGGTGAGATGACGGAGAAGAACGGGTTCTCGGTGGTGGCGCCGATGAAGGTGACCCAGCGGTTCTCGACGGCGGGCAGCAGGGCGTCCTGCTGGGCCTTGTTGAAGCGGTGCACCTCGTCGACGAAGAGCACGGTCTGGCGGCCGCTCATGCCGAGCTCGCGGCGGGCGGCGTCGATGGCGGCGCGGACGTCCTTGACGCCGGCGGAGACGGCGGAGATCTCCACGAAGCGGCGCTTGGTGACGTTGGACACGACGTAGGCGAGGGTGGTCTTGCCGGTGCCCGGCGGCCCCCACAGGAACAGCGACATCGGCGCCTCGCTCTCGACCAGCCGGCGCAGCGGCGTGCCGGGGCCGAGCAGGTGGCGCTGGCCGATCACCTCGTCGAGGCTGCGGGGGCGCATGCGCACGGCCAGGGGCTGAGGTGTGGCCTCCTCGGCCGCCGAATCGAACAAGCTCTCCACATCCGCGAGGTTACAGCTCCCACACGGCTCTCGCGCCCGAGTCCCCCGCCAGGAAGACGTAGTACGCCGTCACCGCGGCCAGCACCACGGTCAGGCCGGACAGCACCGCCGTGCCGGGCTTGCCGAACCGGTCGCCGCGGGAGGCGTGGACGAGGACGAGCGACACCGAACCGAGACCCGCGGCCGACAGCAGCAGGGGGACGGCGTGCGCCTCGTGGGCGCTGATCCGCTGGCCGAGCTCGCCCCCGGCGGTGGCGAAGCGGGCGGCCTTGAGGCTCTGCCCGCTCTGCCAGGCGGCGAAGACAGCCACGGGGGCGGCGATCGAGAGCAGCGTCACCGCCCACGCCGTCGCGGCCCGCCAGCGGGGCACGAGGGCGTAGGCTACGGCGACCGCCACGAGCATGGGCGTCAGCACCACCGCGAAGTGCACCACGAGGGGGTGCGCGGGCAGGCCGAGAACCTGATCGAACATCCGGGGCTCCTTAGTTTCGTTTTCAACTACGAATCCCGGATCGATATGGTTCCACCCTTCCGGCCACACAGGTGGCTTCTGGTCACTTACGTCCAGCACATATCTAGGGCCGGTAGCATTCCCCAAGTTGTTTGGTCATGTGTAGGCAAAGATGGAGGACATACCGGTGAGCGGCGACGACGACGACCGCCAGAGCGAATTGGCGCGTCAGCACAAGGAGCGGCAGCGGCAACGCGCCGCCGAGCAGTCGTCCAAGGCGAGGCGCAACACCTTCATCGGCGCGGGCGTGGCCGTCGCTGTGGTGGCCGGTGGCATCTTCGCCGTGACGACCCTGGTCAACAACAACGCGCCAGGCACGCCGGCGGCGGCCGAGTCCTCGGCGTCCGCCAGTCCCACGGAGGAGCCCATCACGGCGCTCCCGACGCCGACCAAGACCGGCCCGGTGACCTGCCAATACAAGCGGGACACCTCGGACGTGCCGATGAAGTACGTGGGCATGCCGGGCAAGAAGCCGAACCTGAAGCTGTCGAAGATGACGGTCACGACCAACCACGGTGACATCGTCATCGAGGTCGACCCGCAGCTCACGCCCTGCTCGGTGAACTCGATGGCGTTCCTGGCCAAGAAGGGCTTCTACGACAACACCAAGTGTCACCGGCTGGTGACGCCCGAGGTGTCGGGGCTCTACCTGCTGCAGTGCGGCGACCCGAAGGCCAAGGCCGACGGCGAGAACCCGACCGACGGCCAGGGCACGGCGGGCTACACGTTCCTCGACGAGGCCGCGGGCGCGATCCCGTACGGCAGGGGCGTGGTGTTCCTGACGCAGCCGGCCGACGCGGCGGGCCAGAACAGCAGCCAGTTCGCCATCTCGCTGTCGGACGAGAACACCCAGATCGACCCGGTGTACTCGGTGCTCGGCATGGTGACCTCCGGCCTGGAGATCATCGACAAGGTGGCCAAGGACGGCGTGATCGTCAACGACGACGACATCACCGGCGACGGCGGCTCCACGGCGCCCAAGACGCCGATCATCATCAAGAAGGTCAAGCTCTCCTAAGAAGAGCCGCGAAAGATACGGCAGGCGCCGCGGTGGGCGCCTGCCGTTTCGCATGTCAGGCGTCGGCCTTGGGCCGGGCGTCGACGCCCGCCTCCTTGCGCTGGCCTGCCGTGATGGGCGTGGGCGCGCCGGTGAGCGGGTCGAAGCCGGAGGCCGTCTTCGGGAACGCGATCACGTCGCGGATCGACTCGCCGTCCGACAGCAGCATGCAGATGCGGTCCCAGCCGTAGGCGATGCCGCCGTGCGGCGGCGGGCCGTACTTGAACGCCTCCAGCAGGAAGCCGAACTTGCTCTCCGCCTCCTCCTTGGAGATGCCGAGCACGTCGAAGACGCGCTGCTGCATCTCGGCGCGGTGGATGCGGATCGAGCCGCCGCCGATCTCCATGCCGTTGCAGACCATGTCGTAGGCGTAGGCGAGCGCCTCGCCCGGATGGTCCTGGAAGTTGTCGGACCACTCCGGCTTGGGACCGGTGAACGGGTGGTGCACGGCGGTCCAGCCGCCCTCGCCGTCCTCCTCGAACATGGGCGCGTCCACGACCCACAGGAACGACCAGAGCGACTCGTCGATGAGCCCGCAGCGGCGGCCGATCTCCAGGCGGGCGGCGCCGAGCAGGTCGCGGGCGGCGCCGCGGGCGCCCGCGGCGAAGAACACCGCGTCGCCGGGCGCGGCGCCGACCTTGCCCGCCAGGCCGGAGATCTCCTGCTCGGACAGGTTCTTGGCGACCGGGCCGCCGAGCGTGCCGTCTTCCTGGACGAGCACGTAGGCCAGGCCCTTGGCCCCGCGGCTGCGCGCCCACTCCTGCCAGCCGTCGAGCTCCTTGCGGGTCTGGGAGGCGCCGCCCGGCATGACGACCGCGCCGACGTACTCGGCCTGGAAGACGCGGAAGGAGGTGCCGGAGAAGTAGTCGGTCATGTCGACGAGCTCCTGGCCGAAGCGCAGGTCGGGCTTGTCGGAGCCGTAGCGGGCCATCGCGTCGGCGTAGGTCATGCGGGGCAGCGGCAGGGGGATCTCGTAGCCGAGGATCTCGCGCCACAGCCGGCCGATCAGCTTCTCGCCGACCGCGATGACGTCCTCCTGGTCGACGAAGGACATCTCGATGTCGATCTGGGTGAACTCCGGCTGCCGGTCGGCGCGCAGGTCCTCGTCGCGGTAGCACTTGGCGAGCTGGTAGTAGCGCTCCAGGCCGGCCACCTGCAGCAGCTGCTTGAACAGCTGCGGCGACTGCGGCAGGGCGTACCAGCTGCCCGGCTGGAGCCGGACCGGCACCAGGAAGTCGCGGGCGCCCTCGGGGGTGGAGCGGGTCAGCGTCGGCGTCTCGACGTAGACGAAGCCGAGCTCGTTCATCACCTCGTTGGCGAGGTAGGTCGCCTTGGAGCGCACCCGCATCGCCTCGGCCACCTGCGGGCGGCGGATGTCGAGGTAGCGGTACTTCAGCCGGGCCTCCTCGGAGACGCCCGTGCCGCCCTCGATGGGGAACGGCAGCGGCGCGGACTCACTGAGCACCTCGACCGCGTCGGCCACCACCTCGACCTCGCCGGTGGGCAGGTCGGGGTTCTCGTTGCCCTCGGGGCGCACGCGGACCTGGCCGACCACCTTCACGCAGTATTCGGCGCGCAGGTCGTGGGCGTGGTCCTCCTCCCGGAAGACCACCTGCGCCGAGCCGGAGGCGTCGCGCAGATCGATGAAGACCACCCCGCCGTGGTCACGGCGGCGGGCCACCCATCCGGCGAGCGTCACCTGCTGCCCGGCGTGCTCCTTGCGGAGCGACCCGGCCGTATGCGTGCGGATCACTGCACTTTCCCCTTCAAGACTTCCACGACCCGGGCCAGCGGCACCTCGGTCTGCTCAGCGGTGGTCAGGTCTTTCACTTGCACGGCTTGCGCCGCCAGGTCACGCTCGCCCAAGATCAGCGCGTAACGGGCCCCCGAGCGGTCGGCGCCCTTCATCGCTCCCTTGAGCCCCTTGCCGCCGAAGGCCATGTCGGCGCTGACGCCGGCCTCGCGCAGCTCGGCCACGAGCAGGAACATCCGGCGGCGGGCGTCGTCGCCCAGCGCGACACCGTACACCTGGACGCCGCCGGGCGCGGCATCGCCGAGCAGCCCCTCGGACTCCATGGCCAGGACCGTGCGGTCGACGCCGAGCGCCCAGCCGACGCTGGGCAGCGGCGGACCGCCGAGCATCTCGCTGAGCCCGTCGTAGCGGCCGCCGCCGCCGATCGCCGACTGCGAGCCGAGCCCGCCGTGGACGAACTCGAACGTGGTGCGGGTGTAGTAGTCGAGCCCGCGCACCAGCCTCGGGTCGTCCTCGTACGCGACGCCGGAGGCCTTCAGCAGGGCGCGGACCTCCTCGTGGTAGGCCTTGCAGGCGGCGCACAGGTGGTCGACGACCAGCGGCGCGCCGCCGAGCTGGGCCTGCACCTCGGGGCGCTTGTCGTCGAGCACCCGCAGCGGGTTGATCTCGATCCGGGCCCGCGTCTCCTCGTCCAGGTCGAGCCCGCGCAGGAACTCCTGCAGCGCGGCGCGGTAGGCGGGGCGGCAGGTCTTGTCGCCGAGCGAGTTGAGCAGCAGCGTGAACTGACGCAGGCCCAGCGAGGCGAAGGCGCGGGCGGCGAGCACGATCAGCTCGGCGTCGAGCGCCGGGTCCTCGGCGCCCAGCGCCTCCGCGCCGACCTGCCAGAAGTGGCGGTAGCGGCCCTTCTGGGCGCGCTCGTAGCGGAACTGGCTGCCCGAGTACCACAGCTTCACCGGCAGCTGGCCGTTGTGCAGGCCGTGCTGGAGCACGGCGCGGACCACCGACGCCGTGCCCTCCGGGCGCAACGTCAGCGAACGGCCCTTCTTGTCGGGGAAGGTGTACATCTCCTTGGAGACGATGTCGGTGGACTCGCCCACTCCCCTGGCGAACAGCTGGGTGTCTTCGAAGACCGGCGTCTCGACGTAGCCGTATCCCGCGCGCCTGGCCGGGGCGACGAGCGCCTCGCGGACGGCGAGCACCTGCTCGGAGCGGGGAGGCAGCCAGTCGAAGGTGCCTTTGGGTGCTTGGAAGGTCATCAGATTCCTCTTGTGGGACCGGCGTGCGGCGCGGCCTCCTTGAGATAAGGATTGGTGGCGCGCTCGCGGCCGATCGTGGTCTGTGGTCCGTGGCCCGGCAGGACGACCGTATCGTCAGGCAGCGGCAGGCACTTGGCGGCGAGGCTGCGCAGGATCGTCGGATAGTCGCCGCCCGGCAGGTCGGTGCGGCCGATGGAGCCGGCGAACAGCAGGTCACCGGAGAACATCACGCCGCGGCCCGCGTCTCCCCTGAAGCTCACCGACCCCCTGGTATGGCCGGGCGTGTGGTCGACGACCAGCTCCATGCCCGCGAGTTCCAGCGTGGCGCCGTCGGACAGCTCGCGCACGTCGTCGGGCTCGCTGAGGGTGAGGTCGCCGAAGAGGGAGGAGCTCGTGGAAGACCAGCCCGCCGCCGGGTCGCTCAGCAGGTGGCGGTCGTCGGGGTGGATCCAGGCCGGCACGCCGCGCGCGCCGCACACCGGGGCGACCGACCAGACGTGGTCGAGGTGGCCGTGGGTGAGCAGGACCGCGACCGGCTTGAGACGATGCTCACGCAGCAGTTCGTCGACCCCCTCGACAGCGTCCTGACCGGGGTCTATGATCACGCACTCCTCGCCTTCCGCGGGCGCGATGACGTAACAATTGGTCTGGAAGGCCCCTGCGGGGAAGCCGGCGATGAGCATCTGCCTCAGCTGATCTCGTCAAAAAAGCCAATGGGAATGTAACCGAAGGGTACCGGTGCGGGTCGCCGGGCTGCGAATCATCGGCCTTTGGCCGATACGATTCGCCCACCTCAGTTGATTGACTACGGGAGGCAAAGCGGTGGCCACGGGCAAGGACCGGCAGAAGCAGCTGGCACGCGAGCACTACGAGCGCCAACAGCAGCGCCGGCTCGAGCGCGAGCAGCGCAACAAGCGCATGGCGATCATCGGCTCCACCGTGGGCGTCGTCGTCGTGGTCGGCGGCATCGTGGCCTCGGTCGCCCTGCTGGGCGGCGGCGACGAGCCCACAGAGGCGGCCGCCGAGCCGTCGGCGCAGGCGAGCACGTCCGCCCCGGCGGTCGCTCAGCCGAAGCCCTACGACGAGAAGACCGGCACCTGCGGCTATGTCGCCGACACCGGCGGCGGTCAGGTCAAGGACGTCGGCATGCCGCCGGAGAAGGTGGACCTGAAGCCGGCCAAGAAGACGATGACGATGAAGACCGGTCTCGGCGACATCGTGGTCGAGCTCGACAACGCCAAGGCGCCGTGCACCGTCAACTCGCTGCAGTTCCTGGCGGAGAAGGACTATTACGACGGCAGCAAGTGCCACCGGCTGGGCAACGAGCAGTTCCCGATGCTGCAGTGCGGCGACCCGACGGCCAAGGCCGACGGCAAGAGCCAGACCGACGGCTCGGGCGGCCCCGGCTACGTGCTGGTGGAGGAGAACACCAAGGACGCCAAGTACAAGCGGGGCGTGATGGCGATGGCCAAGACGCAGGCCCCGGGCAGCACGGGCAGCCAGTTCTTCCTGGTGTACGGCGATATCCAGCTCGACCCGCTTTACACACCGGTGGGTACGATCACGAAGGGGCTCGACATCCTGGACAAGGTGAACAAGGCGGGTGTCCTGGCAGGTACGGCTGACGGCACCGGAGCGCCGAAGGAAACCGTGGAAATCAAAGACGTGACAATCGCTGGCAAGAGCTGACGTAATACAAACTAGGGACGAACAGTCCCGAAGGGTCTGATGGAAAGTGCGGGAGGACACGGTGAGCACCGACCCGTGGGGCCGGGTAGACGACGACGGCACCGTCTACGTGCGAACGGCTGAGGGAGAGCGGGCCGTCGGGTCCTGGCAGGCCGGCGAACCCGAAGAGGCGCTGGCCTACTTCCATCGCAAGTACGACGAGCTGGCGGGCCAGGTCCAGCTGCTGGAGCAGCGGGTGCGGGGCACCGACCTGGCGCCCGCGCAGGCCGAGGCGAGCATCGTCAAGCTGCGCGAGGCCGTGGCCGACGCGCACGCCGTCGGTGACCTCGGCGCGCTGACGGCCCGGCTCGACGGGCTGACCGCGCTGGTCGCGCAGCGCCGCGAGGAGCTGAAGGCGGCGCGCGAGGTCGCCCGCGCCGAGGCCAGGGCCGTCAAGGAGCGGATCGTCGCCGAGGCCGAGCGCATCGCCGAGGAGACCACCCACTGGAAGTCCGGCGGTGAGCGGCTGCGTCAGCTCGTCGAGGAGTGGAAGGCCGCCGACCGGATCGACAGGGTGACGGAGGCGCAGCTGTGGAAGCGCCTGTCGACCGCCCGCACCGCCTTCGCCAAGCGGCGCAAGGCCTACTTCGCCACCCTCGACGAGCAGCGCGAGGGTGTGCGTGCCACCAAGGAGGCCATCGTCGCCGAGGCCGAGGCGATCGCCGACTCCACCGACTGGGGGCAGACCGCGGCCGTCTACCGGGATCTGATGCAGCGCTGGAAGAGCGCCGGCCGGGCCTCCAGGGAGGTCGAGGACGAGCTGTGGGGTCGCTTCAAGGCCGCCCAGGACCAGTTCTTCCAGGCCCGCTCGGCGGTGTTCGCCGAGCGTGACGCCTCGCTCGCCGCCAACGCGCAGGTGAAGGAGGAGCTGCTGATCGAGGCCGAGAAGCTGCTCCCGGTCACCGACGTGCGCACCGCCAGGGGCCAGCTCCGCCACATCCTGGAGCGCTGGGAGGCGGCCGGCCCGGTCCCCCGCGAGCACCGCGACCGCCTGGAAGGCGGGCTGCGCAAGGTCGACGAGGCCGTGCGCAAGGCCGAGGACGCCGAGTGGAAGCGCTCCAACCCCGAGGCCCGCGCCCGCGCTCAGAGCACCGTCGACCAGCTGCGCACCTCCATCGAGCAGTTGGAGAAGCGCCTGGCCAAGGCGCAGGCGGCCGGACGGGCCAAGGACGTCAAGGAGGCGGAGGAGGCCATCACGGCCCGCCGCGCCTGGCTGGAGGAGGCCGAGCGCACGCTCGCCGAGTTCAGCTGACCGAGCCCGGCTCGCGGTCCCTGCCCAGCGGAGGCGGGGCCGGCGAGCCGGAGGTCTCGATCATGGTGTGCCCGGTTGGCTATCGTGGCCGCCATGGATCCTGTGAGCGAGGCCCGTGCCCTGGTCGACGAGCTGTTCCCGGAGGCGCTGTACGCCCTGCTCGGCGGCAGCGTGGCGGCCGGGCGCCGGACCCCCACCTCCGACCTCGACATCCTGGTCGTCGTCGACGGGCTCGCGGCACCGTACCGGGAGTCCCTGCGCCGGCACGACTGGCCGGTCGAGCTGCTCGTGCACAGCCAGACCAGCTTCGGGGCCTGGCTGGAGCGTGACTTCGGCAACCGGCAGCCCGTGCTGGCCCGCCTCTGCGCCGAGGGGATCGTGCTGGCCGACCGGAGTGGCGGGCGGCTGGAGGCGCTCAGGGAGGAGCTGAGAGGGCGGCTGGAGCGCGGCCCCGGGGCTCCGCACGACGCCGCGCTCGGCAGGGCCCGCTACGTGCTGTCCGATCTGCTGGACGATCTGGCCGGGGTGACCGACCCGGGCGAGCGGGCGTTCATCGAGTGGAACGTGGTCGAGGAGGCCGCGCGGCTGGCGCTGTCGCTGGGCGGGCGCTGGCAGGGCGGCGGCAAGTGGCTGCTGCGTGAGCTGCGCGCGCACGATCCCGAGCTGGCCCAGGCGCTGCTGAAGGCACGGGAGACGCCCGGCGAGCTGGCGGCGGTGGCCGGAGGGGTGCTGGAGCGGGCCGGTGGACGCCTGTGGGAGGGATACCGGGCCGACGGCGACGTCTTCCACCGTCCGCTGCGGCACCTCACTCCTGAGGACCTGTCCGGGGCGACGGCGCAGAGCGCGGGGATGCGCCGGCTGGCGGCGGTCAGCGACGCCACCACCGGCTCACGGCGGCTCTGGATGGGCCAGACGCACGTGGCGCCCGCGACCCGCTCGGCCGACCACCATCACGGCGAGTCGGAGACCGCCATCTACGTGGTGAGCGGCAGGCCGGTGTTCGTGTTCCTGGAGGACGGCGGGGAGCGGCGGATCGAGACCGGGCCGGGCGACTACGTGTTCGTGCCGCCGTTCGTCCCGCACCGCGAGGAGAACCCGGACCCGGAGCAGGAGGCGGTGGTGGTCATCGCCCGCAGCACCCAGGAGGCGATCGTGGTCGACCTGCCGGACCTGCGGATGCGGTGACGGCGGCCCCTCAGCCGCCCGCGCCGCTGACGCGGTAGACGTCGTAGACGCCCTGGATGCCGCGCACGGCCTTCAGGACGTGGCCCAGGTGCTTGGGGTCGCCCATCTCGAAGGTGAACTTGCTGACGGCCACCCGGTCGCGCGAGGTGGTCACGGAGGCGCTCAGGATGTTGACGTGCTGGTCGGAAAGCGTACGGGTGACGTCGGACAGCAGCCTGGGCCGGTCGAGCGCCTCCACCTGGATGGCCACGAGGAACACGCTGTCGTCGCCGGGCGACCAGCTGACCTCCACCAGCCGGTCGGGCTGCGACCTGAGCTGCTGGATGTTGGTGCAGTCGGAGCGGTGGACCGAGACGCCGTGGCCGCGGGTGACGAAGCCGACGATCTCGTCGCCGGGCACGGGGGTGCAGCACTTCGACAACCGCACCCACACGTCGGCGTCGCCCGCCACCACCACGCCCGCGCCGCCTCCACCCCTGGGGCGGCCGCGCAGCCGGGTCGGCAGCGAGGTCTCGGCGATGTCCTCCTCGGCGCTCTCCACGCCGCCGATGGACGCCACCAGCTTCTGCACGACCGTCTGGGCGGCCGTGTGGCCCTCTCCGACGGCCGCGTACAGCGCCGACACGTCGGGGTAGCGCAGGTCACGGGCGAGCGCCAGCAGCGCCTCGCCGGACATCAGGCGCTGCAGCGGCAGGCCCTGCTTGCGCATCGCCCGGCCGATGGCCTCCTTGCCCGCCTCGATCGCGGTCTCGCGGCGCTCCTTGGAGAACCACTGCCGGATCTTGTTACGGGCGCGGCCCGACTTGACGAACTTCAGCCAGTCGCGCGAGGGCCCGGCGTCGGGCGACTTGGAGGTGAAGATCTCGACCGTGTCGCCGTTGCCCAGCCGCGACTCCAGGGGCACCAGCCGGCCGTTGACCCGGGCGCCGATGCAGCGGTGGCCCACCTCGGTGTGGACCGCGTAGGCGAAGTCGACGGGGGTGCCGCCCTCGGGCAGGGCGATGACCTGGCCCTTCGGGGTGAAGACGTAGACCTCCGACACCGACAGGTCGAACCGGAGCGACTCCAGGAACTCGCCCGGGTCGGCCGTCTCCTTCTGCCAGTCGAGGAGCTGGCGCAGCCAGGCCATGTCGCTGCCGGGCTTGACCTTGCCGACGGGGCCGGGCCCGCCGACCTCCTCCTTGTACTTCCAGTGCGCGGCCACGCCGTACTCGGCCCTGTGGTGCATGGCGTGGGTGCGGATCTGCAGCTCCACCGGCTTGCCCTCGGGACCGATCACCGTGGTGTGCAGCGATTGGTACATGTTGAACTTGGGCATCGCGATGTAGTCCTTGAACCGGCCGGGGACCGGGTTCCAGCGCGCGTGGATCGTTCCGAGCGCCGCATAGCAGTCGCGTACGGAGTCGACCAGGACTCGGATGCCCACCAGGTCGTAGATGTCGTCGAAGGCGACGTCGCGGGCGATCATCTTCTGGTAGACCGAGTAGTAGTGCTTCGGCCTGCCCTTGACCACGGCCCGGATGCGGGCCTCGCGCAGGTCGCCGGAGACCTTCTCGATGACCTCCTGCAGGAACAGGTCGCGCCGCGGCGCCCGCTCCGACACCATGCGCGCGATCTCGTCGTAGCGCTTGGGATAGAGCATGGCGAAGGCGAGATCTTCTAGCTCCCACTTGATCGTGTTCATGCCCAGGCGGTGGGCCAGCGGGGCGAAGATCTCCAGGGTCTCGCGGGACTTCTGGTGGCGCTTGTGCTCCGGCAGGTAGCGCATCGTGCGCATGTTGTGGAGCCGGTCGGCCAGCTTGATGATCAGCACCCGGATGTCGCGGGACATGGCCACGACCATCTTGCGCACGGTCTCGGCCTGGGCCGCGTCGCCGAACTTGACCTTGTCGAGCTTGGTGACGCCGTCGACCAGCGAGGCGATCGTGTCGCCGAAGTCACCGCGCAGCTCGTCGAGGCCGTAGGCGGTGTCTTCGACGGTGTCGTGCAGCAGGGCCGCGCAGAGCGTCTCGTCGTCGGTGCCGAGCTCGGCCAGGATCGTCGCCACCGCCAGCGGGTGGGTGATGTACGGGTCGCCGCTCTTGCGCTTCTGGTCGCGGTGGTGGTGAGCCGCCACCTCGTAGGCGCGCTCGATGACACGCAGGTCGGCCTTGGGGTGGGTGGCCCGGACAGTGCGGAAGAGCGGCTCCAGCACCGGATTCATGGCCCCACCCCCAAACCGCCGACGGCGCGCCGCGGGTGCGGCCGGCGCGGCATCGGCTTGCGCGGCGGCACCACTCGCGTCCGTTACGTCGGGCACGACCACATCACGGGGCACTCAGACTCCTTACGTTCGAGTCCAGATCCCCAGTGTATCCAGGCGACGCACCCGGACCGCCTCGGGTCCTCTCCTCAGACGATCAGCAGGGAGCGGGTCTCCACTCCCGTGAGGCGCTCGCGCCCCTTCAGGAAGGCGAGCTCCATCAGCACGGAGACGCCCACCACCTCGGCTCCCGTCCTGCGCACGAGCTCCACCGCCGCCGCCGCCGTGCCGCCCGTGGCCAGCACGTCGTCGACGATGAGCACCCGGTCGCCGGGCGAGAAAGCGTCGTCGTGCACCTCGATGGTCGCCGAACCGTATTCCAGATCGTAGGACTCTTCGAGCACGGCGGCAGGCAGTTTGCCCTTCTTACGCACAGGTACGAAGCCGGCACCCTCCTGGTAGGCCACCGGCGCGGCCAGGATGAAGCCGCGCGCCTCGATGCCCACGATCTTGTCGGCCTCGAACCCGTCGGCCAGGGCGTCCACCACGGCGCAGAACACGGCGTGGTCGGCGAGCAGCGGGGTGATGTCCTTGAACACCACGCCGGGCTTGGGGTAGTCGGGCACGTCCCGGATGCGGTCCAGGATCAGCGCGGTCAGGTCGCTCATGAGGTGCTCCTCGGAGGGGTCAAGGTGGGTGGCGACGTGGAGGGGTCCGCGTCCGCCGGGCTTCATGATGGCGCATCCCCGCCCCTGACGTCCCCACGGCTGCGCCCCCGCCCGGGAGGGACGGGGGCGCGTGCGGACAGGTCAGCCCTTGGCCGCGGCGGCGCGCCTGGCGCCCTTGCCGCCGCCGGTGGAGGCGAGCCTCCTGGCGATGGCCTGGTACTTCGGCTCCCGCTCCTTGAGCGTCACCAGCAGCGGCGTGGCCACGCAGATCGACGAGTAGGTGCCGACCACCATGCCGACGAACAGGGCCAACGCGAGGTCCTTCAGCGTGCCGGCGCCGAGCACGGTGGTGCCGATGAACAGGATCGCCGCCACCGGCAGGATCGCGACCAGCGACGTGTTCAGCGAGCGGATCAGCGTGTGGTTGAGCGCGTCGTTGGCGGCCATCGAGTAGGTCTGCTTCGACGTGGTGCCGAGCTTGGCCGTGACCTCCTTGATCATGTCGAACACCACGACCGCGTCGTAGAGCGAGTAACCCAGGATGGTCAGGAAGCCCAGCAGCGTCGCCGGCGTGACCTCGAACCCGGACCAGGCGTAGACGCCGGCCGTGATGACGAGGTCGTGCAGCAGCGCGACGATCGCGGCGAGCGCCATCTTCGGCTCGAACGCCATCGACAGGTAGGCGATGATCGCCACCATGAACGCGACCAGGCCCCACAGCGCCTTGGTGGAGACCTCACCGCCCCACGAGGCGCCGATCGACTGCACGTTGACCTGCTCGACGGGGGTGCCGAACTCCTTGGAGATCACGTCCTGCATCCGCAGGCTCTGGCTCTCGACGAGCGTCTCGGTGGTGACGCGGTAGCGGTCGCCGGCGGTCTGCACGATCGGCTGGTGGATGCCCTGCTCGCTGAACGTCTCGCGCACCTCCTGGACGCTGACGGTCTGCGTCGGCTGGAAGGAGAAGACCGAACCGCCCTTGAACTCGACGCCCAGGTTGAGCCCGTTCCAGAGCAGGCCGGCGAAGGAGATCACCAGCAGGATGGCGGACAGGCTGTACCACAGCCGCCACTTCCCGACGAAGTCGACGTCGATCTCGCCCCGGTAGAGGCGTCGCCCCAGTCCCATCTCAGGCCTCCCGCGGGGTGGTCTTGCGGACGGATCCGCTGGTGTCGGCCACGCTCATGCGCTCGGCGTCCAGGCCGGACAGCGGATGACCCTTGGCGAAGAACTTCAGTCTGGCCAGCAGCGCGATGAAGGGCTTGGTGAACATGAACACCACGACGACGTCGATCAGCGTGGTCAGGCCCATCGCGAAGGCGAAGCCGGCGACGCCGCCCACCGACAGCAGGTAGAGCACGATCGCGGCGATGAACATGACGGCGTCGGCGATCAGGATCGTGCGCCGGGCGCGGACCCAGGCCACTTCGACGGCCGCGCGGAGAGTCCGCCTGCCCTCCTTCATCTCGTCGCGTATGCGTTCGAAGTACACGATGAACGAGTCGGCGGTGATGCCGATGGAGACCACCAGGCCGATGATGTGCGGCAGGGAGAGCCGGAAACCGGCGTTCTGCCCCAGCACGACCACCGCGGTGTAGGTCAGGATCGAGGCGACGACGAGGCTCAGCACGGCCACGATGCCGAGGCCGCGGTAGTAGAGCAGGCAGTAGACGACCACGAGGGCCAGGCCGATGACGCCGGAGATGAGGCCGCCCTGGAGCTGGTCCTGGCCGAGCGTCGAGGAGACCGTGTCGATGGAGCTGCGCTCGAACTTCAGCGGAAGCGCGCCGTACTTGAGCTGCTCGGCGAGTTCGGTGGCGGACTGCTGGTCGAACTGGCCGGTGATCTCGGCGCGGCCGCCGGGAATCGGGCTGATGATGTTGGGAGCGGTGATGACGACGCCGTCGAGGACCACCGCGACCTTGTTGCGCGGTTCCTGCGAGTTGTAGGCGGTGGAGGTGAGCTTGCTCCACTCCTGGGCGCCGGCGCTCTTGAAGTCGAGCTGGACCACCCATTCGGTGGTGCCCTGCTGGACTCCGGCTGTGGCGGTGCTGATGTCGGTGCCGACGACCTTCGCTACGTCGAGGACGTACTTGAAGCTGCCGTTGGACTCACACGCGGCGTACTGCTTGCCGGGGTCGTCCTGGACTCCCTGGCCTCGGTTCTTCGGGTCGGTGCAGTCGAGCGCGGCGTACTGCTTGAGCACGGCCGGGTCGATGCCCTTGGTGTCGATCTGCGGGTTGGGGGTCTGAGCGTTGGGATCTGGTGCGGGCTCGTCGGTCGCTGACGGCGACGGTGTCGACTTCTTGTCCCTGTTGCCCCTGTCGCCCTGAGAGGGAGTCGGGGAAGTCGACGGCGCCGGGTCGGTCAGCGCCGACGAGAGCGCCTTCCCGGTCGGAGAGACTGACGGTGACCCCGAAGGCTGCGGCCTGGCCGACTGGCTCGGCGCGACCGACGGCGTCGACGACGGGGCCGTCGACGCCGTCGGGGAGACGTCCGGACTGGGCGCCTCGGTGGCGAGCTGTTCCTGCGCGATCGGAGTCATCTCCATCGCCAGGACCTGCCGGAAGCGGAGCTCCGCAGTGGTGGCGACCAGCTTGATGGCCTCGCTCTGCCCGACGCCCGGGATGGAGATGATGATGTTGTCGCCTGACTTGGCGACCTCGGCGTCGGAGATGCCGGTGCCGTTGACCCGGTCGCGGATGATGTTGACCGCGCGGTCGAGGATCTCCTCGGGAGGAGAGGCACCGTCCTGGGTGACCGGTGACAGTGTCACCGTCGTACCGCCGGCGAGATCGAGTCCTAGTTTCGGCGTGAACGCCTTCTGCAAGAACATCGTCCCGCCCAGGGCGAGGATGAGCGCCAGGAGCAGCAGGAGCGTTCGCCCCGGCTTGCTGTGGCTGCTGGTCGGTCGGGCCACTGGTCGTCAGTTCTTTCGGATTGGGGTCATGGGTTCAGGACTTCTTGCGGGAGTCCTGGTCGTCGTTGTGCTCCGCGCTCGTGTCACCGTCGGCCGGCTCGTCGGCGATGGGCTCGTCGGCCACCGGGTCACCCGGCGTGACGATACGGCCGATGGCGGCCTTGACCCAGCGCGTCTCGATGTTGGGCGCGATCTCGAGGACGACATCTTCATTGTCCACCGCGACGACGGTGCCGAACAGGCCTGTCGTCGTCATGACACGAGTGCCCGGCGTCAACGAGTTCTGCATCTGGATCGCCTCCTGCTGGCGCTTGCGCTGCGGGCGAATCAGCAGGAAGTAGAACACCACCACCAGAAGGATCAGCGGCGCGATGCTCATGAGTTGGTCCATCAGGGGCGACCTTCCATCGTCGTACAGTGAGTTGACACCGGCTTCCCGCCGGAAATTCCGCGGTTGCGGGCGGCGCCGCTCAGCGCATCAGCCTACACAGCCAGCCAAGCCACGGAGTGTAGGCGCTTGTTGCGAAACGCGGCAACGAGGCAGCGTTTCGGCGCGCGGGGAAGTTCCCGATTCGCAATGGTTGCAACCGATTCGTGATCAGGTGGAGGGTCCGGCACCGAACGCGTCGGGCGGTGGCGTCATGCCGAGATGCGTCCAGGCGGCGGCGGTGGCGACCCGGCCGCGCGGGGTGCGCGCGATCAGGCCCTGCCGCACCAGGAACGGCTCGGCCACCACCTCGACGGTCTCCGGCTCCTCCCCCACGGACACGGCGAGGGTGGACAGGCCGACGGGGCCGCCGCCGAACTTGCGCAGCAGCGCGCCGAGCACCGCCCGGTCGAGCCGGTCGAGCCCCTCGCCGTCGACCTCGTACAGCTCCAGAGCCCTGGCGGCCACCGCGCGGTCGACCACGCCGCCGGCGCGCACGTCGGCGTAGTCGCGCACGCGGCGCAGCAGCCGGTTGGCGATGCGGGGGGTGCCGCGCGAGCGCCTGGCGATCTCGTTGGCGGCGTCGTCGGGCAGCTCGACGGCGAGCAGCGCGGCCGAGCGGCGCAGCACCTGCTCCAGTTCGCCGGTCTCGTAGAAGTCCATGTGGGCGGTGAACCCGAACCGGTCGCGCAGCGGCGCCGGCAGCAGGCCGGCCCGGGTGGTGGCGCCGACGAGCGTGAAGGGGGCGATGTCGAGTGGGATAGCGGTGGCGCCGGGACCCTTGCCGACGACGATGTCGACGCGGAAGTCCTCCATCGCCATGTAGAGCATCTCCTCGGCGGGGCGGGCCATCCGGTGGATCTCGTCGATGAACAGCACCTCGCCGTCGCCCAGCGTCGACAGGATGGCCGCCAGGTCACCGGCCCGCTCCAGCGCGGGGCCGGAGGTGATGCGCAGCGGCGCGTTCAGCTCCGCCGCGATGATCATGGCGAGGGTCGTCTTGCCGAGCCCCGGCGACCCGTTCATCAGCACGTGGTCGGGCGGCCGCTGCCGCCGCAGCGCGCTCTCCAGCACCAGTGACAGCTGCTCGCGCACCCGGGCCTGGCCGATGAACTCCGCCAGCCGCTTGGGCCGCAGCGCCGCCTCGATCTGCCGCTCCTCGCCGTCGGCGTCGGGCGACACGAGCTCCCGCTCGAACGTCACGACACCACCTCCGCCGGGGATCGGGACGGGCCCACGCCTCCGGTGTGGCGGGTCATCGGACGCTCAGCGCCCGGAGCGCGGCCTTCAGGAGGGCGGCGATCTGCGGCGCGCGGCCGGCGGCCAGGTCGGCCTCCGCCTGGGGCTCGACGGCGGCGACGGCCTCGTCGGCGTCCTTGCCGGAGTAGCCCAGCCCGACCAGCCCCGAGTGGACCTGCTCGCGCCACAGGGTGTCCTTGCGTGAGCCGTTGAGCGCGGCGTCGACCGCCTCCGGGGAGGCGCCCAGGCGGTCTTTCAGCTCCAGGACGATGCGCTGGGCGCCCTTCTGGCCGATGCCCGGCACCTGGGTGAGCGCCTTGAGGTCGGCTCCGGCCACGGCCACGCGCAGGGCCTGCGGGGAGTGGACGGCGAGCATGGCCAGGGCGAGCTTGGGGCCGACGCCGCTGGCCGTCTGGAGCAGCTCGAAGACGGCCCGCTCGTCGTCGGTCGCGAAACCGTACAGGGTGAGCGACTCCTCGCGCACCACGAGCGAGGTGGCCAGGCGCGCCTCCTGCCCGGTCTTGAGCGTGGCGAGGGTGCCGGGCGTGCAGTGGACGAGGACGCCGACGCCGCCGACCTCGACGACGGCCGCGTCGGGGGCGACGGCGGCCACCCGGCCGGTCACGGAGGCGATCACGGCCGCACGCCCTTCCGCGAGGCGCGGGCGACGGCCTCGGCCAGGCGGTGCTGGGCGCCGCCGCGCCACACGTGGCAGATGGCCAGCGCCAGCGCGTCGGCGGCGTCGGCCGGCCTGGGCATCTCGCTCAGCCGCAGCAGCCGGGTGACCATGGCGCCGATCTGCTTCTTGTCGGCGGTGCCGCTGCCGGTGATGGCGGCCTTGACCTCGGACGGCGTGTGGAGCGCGACCGGCAGGCCGCGGCGGGCGGCGCACAGCACGGCGATGCCGGCGGCCTGGGCGGTGCCCATGACGGTGCGGACGTTGTGCTGGGCGAAGACCCGCTCGACCGCGACGGCGTCGGGGCGCACGTCGTCGAGCCACTGCTCGATGCCGGCCTCGATGCCGACGAGCCGCGCGCCCAGCTCGTCGCCGGCGGCGGTGCGGACCACCCCGACGGCCACCAGGCTGAGCGGCGCGCCCGGGCGCCCCTCGACGGCTCCCAGGCCGCACCGGGTCAGCCCCGGATCGACGCCCATCACCCGCACCGGCATGCCTCCCCGCCCCGCCGAACACTAGTTCGGCACGAGACTCTACCCCGCCCGGCCTGCTCGCGCACCGGGAAACGCCTGTCAGAAGTAGTCGAGCATGTACGGGCGAGCGGCGAACGCGGCGTCGAGCACCTCGTCGTGGCGCTCGTCGCCGGTCATGAGCCCGCCGCGCCGCAGCGTGGCGGTCGGGATGCCCGCGTACAGGGCCGAGAAGGCGTTCACGCTCAGCACGGGCGCGTCTTCCCCGGCGGCGTCCGCCTGGCCGAGCCAGGTGGCGGCGCCCGAGCCGTCCGCGAACTCCAGGCGCCACAAGCCCGCGTTGCCCGCCCGCAGCGGGTCATCCACCCGGACGACGGCGGCGGCTCCGACCGCGGCCGGATAGCCCCGGCGCGCCACCGCCTCCACCAGGTCGATGACCCGGAACATCCACCGCACCTGCTCGGTCTTCTCCTTCGACCGCTCGCGCAGCAGCCACAGCACCGGGTCGTCGGGCGCGACCACGGCCTTGACCTGCTTGGCGACCGACGAGGACGTGCCGACCAGCGACCACAGCGCCCTGGCGGTGTCGGCCGAGCCGGCGACCACGCCGTCGACCTCGATGTCCTGGCCGTCCCACCGGTAGACGACGAACCCGTCGTCGGCCAGGTAGAGGAAGTCGTCCTCCTCGGACAGCCACAGCCGCCAGATGTCCTCCCCGTACGTGATGGGGCCGCTGGCGCGGGCGGCGCCGTGCAGCCGGTGCAGCAGGGCGATGACCTCGGCGGCGTCGTCGGGCCCCATCCGGCGGAGCTTGACGTCCTTGCCTGGCGGGATGGTGCGCAGCGCCTCGGCGGGCAGGGTCATCAGGTTCTGGGCGCCCGCGTGCTCGTAGCCGAGCGACCGGTAGATGGGGGTGGTGGCGGGATAGAGCGCCGACACGGCGTCGCCGAGCGCGGCGGCCCGCTCGATCACGGCGCGCATGATGAGGCTGCCGACGCCGCGCCCGCGGTCTTCCGGGCTGACGGTCACGCCGGCGACGCCGGACATGGGCTGCGGCCTGCCGTGCCACCACTGGGTGAAGGGCCGCAGCCGGGCGGCGGCCGCCATCCGGCCGCCGTCGAAGGCGCCCAGGTAGCGGCCCGCGGCCAGGGTCGGGTGCACCAGCTTGCGGAAGGTCTCCACGTGTCCGGCGGGGATGGGGCCGAAGGCGCGCTTGCGAAGGTCGAGCACGGCGTCGAGGTCGTCGGCCGTCAGGTCACGAATGTCCACAACCGTCCAACCTAAGCATCCGGCCCGTGCTCCCGCGACCCGATATCGCGCCCGACGGTGAGGGCGAGCCGGTCCAAGTACAGCAGTTGCGCCGCGACGGCGGCGGCGAGCGCGAGCACGATCGCGATCAGCGGTGTGGCGAGACCCACGTCGGCGCCGCCGCCGGGGAACTGGCTCGACGCCATGAACTGGGCGAGCGGCGCGGTGGCCAGGTCCGGCTGCTGGGTGACCAGGAGCGGCCAGAGCAGGTCCTGGGCGTTCACCAGCGTGACGGCGACGACCAGGACGCAGGCCATCGGGAACGAGGGTCTGACGACGCCTGAGAGCAGGTCGCCGGTGTTGCGCTCGGCCAGGCCCTTGCAGAGCAGGGTGAGGATGACCAGGGCGGGCACGCTGACGAGCAGCGGTGGCACGAGGGCGGCGACGGTGTCGACGAGACCGAGGCCGCGCAGGGTGTTCCAGTTGGCGATGCTGAGCGGGCCCGCGCCGACGAACAGCCAGGGGGCGAACGGCAGCAGGAGCCACTCGCTGCGCCTGCCCAGCGGGCGCAGGCCGCCGATGCCGAGCGCGCCGAGATAGGCGACGCCGACGGAGACCAGCGCGCCGGCGAAGGCGGGCAGCCAGGTGTTCAGGTGCACGTTCCGCCCGTGGGGCGCGCCCGCCTCCGCCGGCTGGAGAAGGGCCGACAGCCAGGGCCGGCTCCACAGGAAGACGAGAACCGTCGCCACGAGCAGCGCGGCCACCCCGACGGCCATGCCCGCCGCCGAGGGCTTTCGGGCGGTGTCCGGCTTCCCGGCCCCGGTCTCGTACGGGGTGCCCGGCGCGTACGGGTTGCCCGGAGGGGGCGCGGCGCCGTACGGGACGGCCGCGCCCGGCGGCTGGCCGGACAGCCCGGTCGCGAGCCCGGCGTCCTGCGGCCGGGCCTGGAAGTACGGACTGCCTGGGCCCGCCGCGGAAGCCCGCGCGGAGTGATCCTCGTCCGGAGCGGTGGCGGGGGTCACGGTGAGGCGCATGCGGGTGGCGATCGCGAGGATGGTGGCGGCGATGCCGAGCACGCCGAGGATCACGCCCGTCAGGGTGGCGATCGCGGCTCCCATGCCCAGCCTGGCCGCCCGCCAGGTGAACGTGTACTGCAGGAGCGCGAGCGTCTGGGTGGAGTCGCGCGGCCCGCCCCCGGTCAGCACCAGCCCGAGCGTGAACAGCTGCAGCCCCGCCGCGACGGTGGCGAGCGCGACGATCCCGGCGACCGCGAGCATGGCCGGGGTGACGGTGCCGCCGCGCAGGGCGGGCAGGAACGCCAGGACGGCCAGCGCGCACACCACGCCGAAGGTGGCCGCGGCGACGATGAGCCGGAGCGTTCCCGGGGCGGTCGCCGGTTCGGCGAGGGAGCGTGCCATGGCCGTCAGGCCCTCGGCGTCCGGCCGGAGCCCGCGCAGCCAGGAGACGGCGACGGCGGCCGGCGAGAAGGTCACCAGGGACAGCGACAGCAGGATGCGCCCGGCCCGCCTGACCCAGGCGCCGCCCCGGTCGAGGGCGAGCGCCAGCAGCGGCGCGACCACCAGGGCGACGAGCAGCGGCATGATCGTCACCGACAGGGTGAAGCCGAGCGCCGGCCAGAACGAGTCGTCGCCGAGCAGCCGGCCGTAGTTGCCGAGCCCGGCGAACGCGCTCGGCCCCACGAGCCCGCCCGAGCGCAGGCTGAAGCCGATCGTCAGGACCGTGGGCAGGAGCAAGGTGATCAGCATGCCCAGCACGGCCGGCATGAGGAGCAGCCAGCCCAGCACCGGGGCCGGGGAGTCAGGAGTGCGGGAGGTCACGACGCCCGACCCTATGCCGATTCCGGCCCGCCCTGCTACGCGTCCGGGAACGCGCCGAGCGGGAACGACGGCCCCCCTGGGACGGCCCCCAGGAGGTCGCTGACGGCACACCGTGAGCCCTCGGCTACCCAGGCCGGACGACGCGCCCGCCTCCGCGCGACGGCGCGCTGAGCGCCCGCGAGGAGCAGGCTCGCGACGGCGGCCCGTCAGGCGTCGAGCTTCTCCATGACCTCGTCGGAGACGTCGAAGTTGGCGTAGACGTTCTGCACGTCGTCGCTGTCCTCGAGCGCGTCGATGAGCCGGAACACCTTCTTGGCGGCCTCCTCGTCGAGGGGCACGCTCATCGTCGGCAGGAAGCTGGAGTCGGCCGAGTCGTAGTCGATGCCGGCGTCCTGCAGCGCCTTGCGCACCGGCACCAGGTCGCCCGCCTCGCACACCACCTCGAACGACTCGCCCAGGTCGTTGACCTCCTCGGCGCCCGCGTCGAGCACGGCCATGAGCACGGTGTCCTCGTCGAGCCCGTCGCCGGGCACGATCACGACGCCCTTGCGGTTGAACATGTAGGACACCGAGCCGGGGTCGGCCAGCGAGCCGCCGTTGCGGGTCAGCGCGACCCGGACCTCCGAGGCGGCGCGGTTGCGGTTGTCGGTCAGACACTCGATGAGCACCGCGACACCGCCGGGGGCGTAGCCCTCGTACATGATGACCTGGTAGTCGGCGCCGCCGGCCTCCAGGCCGCCGCCACGCTTGCGGGCCCGCTCGATGTTGTCGTTGGGGACCGAGTTCTTCTTCGCCTTGAAGATCGCGTCGAACAGCGTGGGGTTGGCATCCGGGTCAGGCCCGCCAGTCCTGGCCGCCACCTCGATGTTCTTGATGAGCTTCGCGAACAGCTTGCCGCGCTTGGCGTCGAGCGCGGCCTTCTTGTGCTTCGTCGTCGCCCATTTGGAGTGGCCGGACATCGCCTATAGCTCCCTCACCATGTCTACGAAGTATCGGTGCACGCGCGTGTCTCCCGTCAGCTCGGGATGGAACGACGTCGCGAGCAACGGCCCCTGTCGGACCGCGACGATCCTATCCCCAGGCTCGGCCCGCCCCAGCACGTCGACTCCCGGCCCGACCGATTCGACCCAGGGGGCGCGGATGAAGACGGCGTGCACGGGGGCGCCGGCGAAGTCGAGGCCGGCCTCGAAGGAGTCGACCTGGCGGCCGAAGGCATTGCGCCTGACCACCATGTCGATGCCGCCGATCGTCTGCTGGCCGGCGACGCCGTCCTCGATGCGGTCGGCCAGCATGATCATGCCGGCGCACGAGCCGTAGGCGGGCATGCCTTCCTTGACCCGCATCCGCAGCGGTTCGAGCATGTCGAAGGTCTCGGCGAGCTTCCACATGGTGGTCGACTCGCCGCCGGGGATGACCAGGGCGTCGACGGCGTCGAGCTCGGCCGGCCGGCGCACGGGGCGGGCCTCGGCGCCCGCCTCCTGGAGCATGCGCACATGCTCACGCACGTCGCCTTGCAGAGCGAGTACCCCGATTTCGGGCACGGTCGTCCTTCCGTCAGCTTCAGGGTGTCGTCCGTTCAACACCGCACATACCTGACATCTTCCTACAGAGCCAGTTCGGCGTAGAGCGGCCGGTGATCGGAGAGCGTGACGCCGTGGCCGACGTGGCAGCGGCGGACGGCGCCGGGCGGCGCGAACACGTAGTCGAGTTTCTTGCGCCTGCCGCTGCCCAGGTGCGTCCACCGTCCGGTGCGGTCGCCGCCGCGCTGGTCGCACTCCTGGTGACGCCGGTAGGCGGGGGCGACCGCGCGGCGGCCGGCGGCGGCGCCGGTGCGGCTGTCCGGCGGCGCGGCGTTCAGGTCGCCGCCGAAGACGGCCCGGTGGCCCTCCTTGTCGGCGACGTCGAGCAGCCTTCTGATCTGTTTGGTGCGGTAGGGGGCGCCCGGCTGCCTGTCGTCGTAGGAGGTGCCGGCCGACAGGTGGGTGTTGCAGGCGTGCACGCGGATGGCCCGAACGGTGGCGCAGAGGACGGCGCGGCGTACGTACCAGGGCGGGGAGGGCAGCGGGTGGACGCGGAAGTCGGCCTCGTGGCGGGCGACGGCGACGGCGACGCTCTGCGCGCCGCGCGGGCGGCCGAGGCGGTCGGGATGGCACGGGTACGGGACGCCGGCGGAGTCCAGCAGGCTCCAGGAGCCGACCGTCCAGGCGCGGCCGGTGCGGATCTCCAGCGTGCGTTCGAGGGTGTGGGTCGCGCCGGAGCAGAACTCCTGCAGGAAGATCACGTCCGGGCGGACGGGGGCGCCGATCGCGTGCCCGCTGATGTTCCAGGCCAGCTCCTGGGCTCCGGCCCGGTAGAGGGCGCACGCCGCGTTCGTGCCCGCGCACACGTTCCAACTGAGCACCGACAACCGGACCCGCCCGTCCGCCGCGACGCCCGTGACGGTCAGGGTCAGCGTGAGGATCAGCCGTGCGACCACGAACGCATCCAACCAGATGGCCAGACTCCCGCGGATCTCGTACGAGCAGACAGCAACCCAGCCCCACCCCGGCGAAACGGAGCCTGGGAACCCCCCGGCCCCGTCACCGGGCGAGACCCGCAACTCCCGCTTTCAGGGACGACGTCACGAGCGAGGATCCGCGAATCCGCCGACACGAACGTCACGAGTGGAGTCCGGCGATCCCACCTCCTGGGAGGACCTCAGGGGCGGGGGTCTGCGATCGCCACGTTCCGGATCTGTGGGTTGCCGTCTCCGGGAGGGGAGGGCTGGGGGCGGGGTTCCGCCCCCAGGGGTCACGGGCGTTCGGTCTCCCAGCGGACGGTGTCCTCGGCCGTCATCTGGCCGCTGGAGCGGGCCGACGGGTCGAGCGGACGCAGGTAGGTCTGCTGGACGCCCGGGACCCGGTCCTCGATCACGAAGGTGGCCTTGGTGTGCGCCTCCGCACCGGGCTCGCGCACGGTCGGCACCACCTTGAAGTCGGCGGTGAGCCGCTCGCGCTCGACCCGGGTGATCACGTAGCCGCGCTGGTTGTTGTAGAACCGCAGGTGGGGGTTGATGCCCAGGAAGGGGTGCGTGGCGGGGTCGGAGTCGGCGCCGTCGCCGCAGCCCTGGTCGTCGCGGTACTGGCGGGTGTCGAGCATGTGGAAGGTGGCCATCCGGCCCCACCGCACCCGCCGGAACAGCTGCATGTCGACGCCGCGCGGGATGGAGTCACGGCGCAGCGGCATGTTCTCGTAGTAGGCGCGGAAGGCGGCCTCGCGCCGGGCGAGGAAGTCCGGCTGCGGCCGGTCGGGGCGCTCGGGGACCTCGCCGGCCCAGTTGTTGTCCACCTCGTGGTCGTCCCAGACGACCAGCCACGGCGCGGCGGCGTGCGCGGCCCGCAGGTCGGGGTCGGTCTTGTACTGGGCGTGCCGGAGCCGGTAGTCGGCGAGGGTCTCGGTCTCCGGGCCCTCGTGGTCGCGGACGTTGCCGCCGGGGGCCTCGTAGCTGTTCCTGGCGTACTCGTACTGGTAGTCGCCCAGGTGCAGGATGAGGTCGGGGTGCTCCTCGGCGAGCCTGCGGTAGGCGGTGAAGTAGCCGTGCTCGTACTGGCTGCAGGAGACGAAGGCCATCGCCAGCGGGCCGCCGTAGGAGTGCGGGTGCGGCGCGGTGCGGGCGCGCCCGACAGGCGAGACGTACGGGCCGGCGCGGAAGCGGTACCAGTAGTCGCGCCCGGCGCTGAGGCCGTCCAGCTCGACGTGCACGCTGTGGCCCCATTCCGGCGCGGCGACGGCGACGCCGGAGCGGACCAGGCGGCGGCAGCGCTCGTCGGCGTACACCTGCCAGCGCACCTGGACGGGCCGGGCCGGCATGCCGCCGAGGCCGTCCTCGGCCAGCGGCTGCGGGGCGAGCCTGGTCCAGAGCACGAAGCCGTCGCTGCCGGGGTCGCCGCAGGCGACGCCGAGGGTGAAGGGGTCGGCGTGCGGCCCGCGCGAGGCGAGGGCCCGCGTGGTCCCGGGGTCCGCGTGCGCGGCGGCGGGGACGGCGGCGGCCGCGCCGGCCGCGAGACCGGTGACGAGGAAGTGCCGGCGGTTGAGCTCGGGCATGGGAGGCTCCTGAGGAGGCGATCATGGCCAGGGGGACGTCCGTATCCTGACTGGTGATCCTGACTCCCGAGTGAACGCCGATCAACACAAAAATGGCGACATCCTTCGCGGATGTCGCCATTTTCGGAAATAAGCACCCACTGTACGGGGCACCCGCCGGACAAGATCGTCTCATCCGGCGGGCCCGGACACGGGGTGCGACGCGCCGGTTACCAGCCGCGCTCGGCCAGGCGGTGCGGCTGCGGGATCTCGTCGACGTTGATGCCGACCATGGCCTCGCCCAGGCCGCGCGAGACCTTGGCGATGACGTCGGGGTCGTCGTGGAAGGTGGTGGCCTTGACGATCGCGGCGGCCCGCTTGGCCGGGTCGCCCGACTTGAAGATGCCGGAGCCGACGAACACGCCCTCGGCGCCGAGCTGCATCATCATCGCGGCGTCGGCCGGGGTGGCGATGCCGCCCGCGGTGAACAGCACGACCGGCAGCTTGCCGGCCTTGGCCACCTCGGCGACCAGCTCGTACGGGGCCTGCAGCTCCTTGGCGGCGACGTACAGCTCGTCCTCGGGCAGCGAGGCGAGGCGCTTGAGCTCGCCGCGGATGGTGCGCATGTGGGTGACGGCGTTGGAGACGTCGCCGGTGCCGGCCTCGCCCTTGGAGCGGATCATGGCCGCGCCCTCGGTGATGCGGCGCAGGGCCTCGCCCAGGTTGGTGGCGCCGCACACGAAGGGCACCGTGAACTGCCACTTGTCGATGTGGTTGGCGTAGTCGGCCGGGGTGAGCACCTCGGACTCGTCGACGTAGTCGACGCCGAGCGACTGCAGCACCCGCGCCTCGAGGAAGTGGCCGATGCGGGCCTTGGCCATGACGGGGATCGAGACGGCGTTGACGATCCCGTCGATCATGTCGGGGTCGCTCATCCTGGAGACGCCGCCCTGCGCGCGGATGTCGGCGGGCACGCGCTCCAGGGCCATGACGGCGACCGCACCGGCGTCCTCGGCTATCTTCGCCTGCTCGGGGGTGACGACGTCCATGATGACGCCACCCTTGAGCATCTCCGCCATGCCTCGCTTGACGCGGGCGGTGCCGGTGCCGGTGGTCGACGGGGTTTCGGGCGTGCTGGTGGACAACGGTCTTCCTCACGAGCTAGGGGGGAACGGTAAGTTTTCAAACCCATCGTAGGTCCTGAGGCACTTCTCCCCCGCATGCCACCATGTCACGAATGGCGCGGAGTTTTGTACGTCACGGCGTCACGGGCTTGCGGCTGGCGAGCGCCACCCAGACCTGACCGGGCGCGAAGTTCATCGGCTCGCCGCTCTGTGTGGTGAACGTCGTGCCGCCCTCTTCGGATTCCCGCTCCCACCTCGCCTTGTACGCCTTGCCGTCGCGCAGCACGATGGCCGAGCCCTTGCCGACCGTCTTCACCAGCGGCGTGTAGCTCTGGTTGGAGTCGTGGAACTCGGAGCGCTCGGTCTTGGTGTACTGGATGACGACCGTGGACGCGCCGAGCTGGCCGCCCTCCGCCGCCACGTCCTTCTTGCCGTCCTGCCAGATCAGCCACTGCTTCTCGTCCTCCGACCAGCGGAAGGTGAAGCGCGCGGCGGGCCACTTGACGGTGTACGACGTGCGGTCGACGCCGCCCTCCGCGGGCGGATCGCCGAAGGTGAAGCCGATGTCGCCGGCCTTGCTCGCCTGGCGGGCGGCGGCCAGGAGCTTCTTGGGCCTGGCGAACAGGTTGTAGGGGGCGTAGCGGCCGGGCTCGCGGTAGTAGGCGCCGGGCACCCGGCTGTCGGAGACGTCGTGCAGCGACGCCTCGGCGATGAACGGCAGCATCTTGGTCTGCGCGCCCGAGTACGCGAACGCGGGCTCGCCGAACATGGGCGCCACGTGCAGGTCGGTGATGCGGGCGCTGCGGACCGGCCCGATCTTGGCCGGGATCTTCGAGGAGAAGACCGCGATCAGGCGGGTCAGGCCGGCCTCGACCTGCGTGACGTACACGATGTCGGCGCTCTTGAGACCCATCTGCGGCTTGCCCGCCGCGGTGTTCTCGATCTTGACGGCGAGCACCGGCTTCATCTTGTCGGCGGGCTGCCCGGTGAAGGGATGCAGGTTCTCCGGCGTCGGCTCCTCGGTCGGCGTGGCCGACTCGCTGGCCTGCGGGGCGGCGCCCCCCGCGGGCTCGTCCGACGAGCAGGCCGTGACGGGGAGCAGAACAGCCAGCCCGGCCAGCGTCACGGTGATCATCCGGGGTAGCCGCACCTGTACACTCCTCCGCTTTTGCCCAGAACGGATGGAAGCTTACCGGTCTCCCTCAAACCGGGTCATTCAGTTGCCATCGTCGCGGGCGGATTGTCATCGATCTCGAAGAATTGCGGATACTCCGTATGACCCGCCAGGCGCAGCGTGCGCGCCAGCCACCGCCGCTGCGCCGCCCGCGTGACCGCGACCGCGTTGTTGTAGAAGCGGCGCGAGTAGACCACCTTGGCCACCGCGGCGTCCAGCTCCTCCAGCAGGTCCTGGCCGCCGGGCGACTCGCCCAGCCTCTCCCTGAACCGCTCCTGGTCCGCCACCGCGCGCAGCGCCCCCGACAGGTCGCTCTCGGCGTGCTCGCGCTCCTCGGGACCGGCCATCCTGGCCTCGTGCGCGGCCGCCGCCAGCACCAGCGAGGTCGCCGGGTCGAGCAGCCGGGAGCCGGCCAGCTCCAGCACCACGGCCCGCCGCCGCACCAGCGCCGCCTCCAGCGCCTCGCGGGCCAGCTCCAGCCGGATGTGCAGCCGGTCCAGGCGGCCCGCCCGCCAGGAGATGTAGACGGCCGTGAGCACCACGACGATGCCCACGACCAGGACGATCATCGTGGGTGTCACAGGTCTTCCTCCACGCCGGCGCCGGCCGCCGTCACCGTCTCGTAGACGCGCACCACGTCACGCGCGACCGTCGACCAGTCGTACTTCATGACCGCGACCAGGGCCTCCTCGGCGAGCTTGGCCCGCCGGTCCGGCGCGTCGAGCAGCGCGCCCGCCTCGCGCGCCAGCGAGGCCGGGTCGCCGTTGGCGAACAGCGCGCCCGCCTGCCCCTCGCCGAGCACCTTGCGGAACGCCGGGATGTCGCTGGCCAGCACCGTCGCGCCGGAGGCCATGGCCTCGGCGAGGACGATGCCGAAGCTCTCGCCGCGGGTGTTGGGCGCGCAGAACACGTCGACCGAGTGGTAGGCACGGATCTTGTCGGCCTCGCTCACCATGCCGAGCACGGTCACCCGGTCGCGGAACTCCTTGCGCACCCGGTCGTAGACGTCGCCGGTGTCGCCGGGCCCGGCGATCAGCAGCTTGACGTCAGGCCGCTCGGCGGCCAGCAGGTTGAAGGCGTCGAGCAGGATCGGCAGGCCCTTGCGCTCCTCGTCCATGCGGCCGAGGAAGCCGATCGTGGCGCCGCCGGGCCCCCAGCCGTCGAGCGGCTCGGCGTCGGTGTAGCGGCTGACGGTCACGCCGTTGGGGATCACCACGGTGTCGCCGCCGAACTGCTCGACCAGGCTTTTGCGGGCGGCGTCGGAGACCGCGATGCGGCCGCTCAGCTTCTCCAGCGCGCTCTGCAGCAGCGGCTCGGCCATCGCGATCGCCCGGGAGCGGGTGAAGGAGGCGTGGAAGGTGGCCACGATCGGTCCCTTCGCCGCCCAGCAGGCCAGCACGCCCAGGCTGGGGATCAGCGGCTCGTGGATGTGGAGCACGTCGAAACGGCCGTTGCGCACCCAGCGGCGCACCCGGGCGGCCGACAGGAAGCCGAACGACATCCGGGCCACCGACCCGTTGTAGGGCACCGGCACCGCGCGGCCGGCGCCCGTCACGTAGCCGGGGAGCTCGTCGTCGTCACTGGCAGGCGCGATGACGGAGACCTCGTGGTCCTGCGCCATGAGCGCCTGGGCCAGGTCGTCGACGTGCTGCTTGACACCGCCGGGCACGTCCCACGAGTAGGGGCAGACGATGCCGATCCTCACCGCGGGTCGTCCAGCCACAGGCGCTGCAGCATGTGCCAGTCTTCGGGGTGTTCGGCGATGCCCTTCTCGAAGACGTCTGCCAGGCCCTGCGCCACGGCCGCGACCTTCTCCTGGCGGGTGCCCTCCTCGGGCACCGGCACCTCCTCGTGGATGTGGATGCCCCAGTCGGCGCCGTCGAAGTAGACGACGGCGGGCAGCAGCGCGGCACCGGTCTGCACGGCCAGCAGCGGCGGGCCGGCAGGCACCTTGGTGGCCGCGCCGAAGAACTGCACCTCGACGCCGCTCTTGGTCAGGTCGCGCTCGGCCGGCAGGCACACCACGCCGCCCTTGCGCACCCGGGAGGCGAGGGTGCCGAAGTTGTGGCCGTCGCCGCCGGTCAGCGGCAGCACCTCCATGCCCAGCCCCTCGCGGAAGCGCACGTAGCGGCGGAACAGCGACTCGGGCCGCAGCCGCTCCGCCACGGTGGTGAACGGATGGCCGACGCCGACCAGCCAGGCGCCCGCGGCGTCCCAGTTGCCCATGTGGGGCAGCGCCAGCACCACGCCGCGGCCCGCGGCGACGTTGCCGTGGACGTGTTCGGCGCCGACCACGTGGGTGCGCCGGACGATCTCCGCGCGGTCGATGGAGGGCAGCCGGAAGATCTCGTGGAAGTAGCGGAAGTAGGACCGCATGCCGGCCCTGGTGAGCTCGCCGAGCTCGCTGCTGCCGGGCCGCAGCCCGGTCACCCTGGCCAGGTTGGCCTCCAGGCGGCGCACCGACCTGCCGCGCCGCCGCCACACCCGGTCGGCCAGGAACCCGAACGCCGCGGCCGTCGGGCGTTCGGGCAGGTAGGGGACCAGCGTCCAGCCCGCCGCGAACCCCGCGGCGACGACGCGATCGGTGACTGACGGCTTGCCGCTCATCGCTCCCTCGTCTGCCGGTAGACATGGACCACGCGCTGTACAACGGTGACGGCTCCGGCCGCCGCGAGCAACCACATGCCGGCCGCCAGCAGGTAGGGCACCCCCAGCCCGGAGAAGCAGGCGGCGACCAGGACCACCACCAGCCGCTCGGGACGCTCGGCCAGCCCCACGTCGCAGGTCAGCCCGAGCCCTTCGGCCCGCGCCTTCGCGTAGGACACCAGCAGGCCCGCCACCAGGGCGAACAGCGTCACTCCCGCCAGCAGGGCGTCACCGTCGGCGATGAAGTAGAGGATCAGCCCGGAGAAGATGGCCGCGTCGGCGACCCGGTCGAGCGTGGAGTCGAGGAACGCCCCCCACGTGCTGCCCCCTCCCCCGCCGAGCCGCGCCACCACGCCGTCGAGCAGGTCGAACAGCACGAACACGGTGATCACCAGGGCGCCGGCGGTGAGCAGGCCCATGGGGAAGAAGAACAGGGCGGAGACCACCGTGCCGAGAGTGCCGATCGCCGTGACGGCGTCCGGGCCGATCCCGCGGCGGACCAGTGCCCTGCCCAACGGGGTGAGTAGCCGGGTCACGGCCGGGCGCAGGAGTTTCAGCATCGCGATGTCGATCGTAGGCCATCCCGGCACCGGCCACTTTCTTTGCCCCGGCCCCCTTGTGATATCCGCCACATGGGTATTTGGTGAACACACCGCGTCCATGCGGTTTTCTCACTCCCCGCGCGGGCGCGGCGTTGGCACGCAAACCGACGACGCGGGAGGCGTAGTGGCGGACAAGAACGCGGGCGGGGCCATGGGAGCCGCGGGCAGGGCACCAGCGGCCGACAAGGCGGATGCGATACGCAATGTCGTCCTGGTCGGCCACTCTGGAGCGGGCAAGACGACCCTGGTCGAGCAACTGCTGGCGGCGACCGGCACCATCCAGCGGGCAGGCCGGGTGGAAGACGGCAACACGGTCAGCGACTTCGACGAGGTGGAGGTGCGCCAGCAACGCTCGGTCAACCTGACACCGGCGCCGCTGACCTTCAACGGCATCAAGATCAACCTTCTCGACACCCCCGGCTACGCGGACTTCGTCGGCGACCTGCGGGCCGGGCTGCGCGCCGCCGACGCGGCGCTGTTCGTGGTGTCGGCCACCGACGGGATCGACGGGCTCACCCAGATGCTGTGGGAGGAGTGCGCCCAGGTCCGCATGCCCAGGGCCGTGGTCATCACCAAGCTCGACCACCAGCGGGCCGACTTCGACGGGGTGCTCGCCACCTGCCAGGAGGTCTTCGGCGACGGGGTCGCTCCCCTGTATCTGCCGGTCATCACGAACGGGAACGTGAACGGCCTGATCGGGCTGCTGACGCAGAAGTTCTACAACTACGCCGGCGGCACCCGTACGGAGAAGGAGCCGGGAGCGGAGTACGAGGCCCGCATCGAGGAGCATCGCGGCGTCCTGATCGAGGGGATCATCCAGGAGAGCGAGGACGAGTCGCTCATGGAGCGCTACCTCGAGGGCGAGCCCATCGACATCAAGGTGCTCGTCCAGGACCTGGAGAAGGCGGTCTGCGAGGGCGACTTCCACCCGGTGCTCTGCACCGGGCTCGGCGTGGGCGCGATCGAGCTGCTGGAGCTCGTCACCCAGGGCTTCCCCGCGCCCCACGAGCACCCGATGCCCGAGATCACCACCCTCGACGGCAAGCCGGTGGCGAACATCGCCTGCGACCCCGACGGCCCGCTGGTGGCCGAGGTCGTCAAGACGACCAGCGACCCGTACGTGGGCCGCATCAGCCTGGTGCGCGTCTTCTCCGGCACGCTGCGGCCCGACATGACCGTGCACGTCTCCGGCCACGGCCTGGCCGAGCGCGGCCACGAGGACCACGACGTCGACGAGCGCGTCGGCGCCCTGAGCTGCCCGCTCGGCAAGCAGCAGCGCCAGACCGCCAAGGGCGTGGCGGGCGACATCGTGGCCGTGGCCAAGCTGTCGCGGGCCGAGACCGGCGACACGCTGTCGGAGGTCGAGCGGCCGCTGCTGATGACGGCCTGGGACATGCCCGAGCCGCTGCTGCCGGTGGCGATCCGCGCCAAGTCGAAGGCCGACGAGGACAAGCTGGGGCAGGCGCTGGGCCGCCTGGTGGCCGAGGACCCGACGCTGCGCCTGGAGAACAACGCCGAGACCCGGCAGCTCGTGCTGTGGTGCATGGGCGAGGCGCACACCGACGTGCTGCTGGACCGGCTGGCCAAGCGCCACGGGGTCGAGGTGGAGCGGATCGCCCTGCGGGTGCCGCTGCGGGAGACGTTCGGCGGCCGGACGCAGGCGATGGGCCGCAACGTCAAGCAGACCGGCGGCCACGGCCAGTACGCCATCTGCCATCTGGAGGTGGAGCCGCTGCCGTCGGGCGGCGGGTTCGAGTTCGTCGACAAGATCGTCGGCGGCGTCGTGCCGCGCCAGTTCATCCCGTCGGTCGAGAAGGGCGTGCGGGCCCAGATGGACCGGGGGGTGCGCGCCGGCTATCCGGTCGTTGACGTCCGGGTCACGCTGTACGACGGCAAGGCGCACTCCGTCGACTCCTCCGACATGGCGTTCCAGATCGCCGGTCAGCTGGCGTTGAAGGAGGCGGCGTCGAAGGTGCCGACGCTGCTGCTGGAGCCGGTCGACGAGCTGTCGGTGCTGGTCTCCGACGAGCACGTGGGCGCCGTGATGTCCGACCTGTCGTCGCGGCGCGGGCGGGTGCTCGGCACCGAGCCGGTGGGCCGCGGCCGCACCCTGGTCAAGGCGGAGGTGCCGCAGCTGGAGGTCACCCGGTACGCGATCGACCTGCGCTCCATGTCGCACGGCACCGGCACCTTCCAGCGCGCGTTCCTGCGCTACGAGCCGCTGCCGCCGCATCTCGCCGACAAACTGGCCGCGGAGTCGGGCTAGGGTCCCGCCGGGTCGCCGGGAGGGCAGCCCCTCCCGGCCCACCGGTCACAATGGTGTCACGAGTCGATTTCTTTTTTCCGTACGGAGCATGCCGGCTCCGATGCGAGACTGGTTGGCACTATGCGAACCGGACGCCCACTCCTCGCCGCCACCGCCCTCGCCGCCGTGGCCGTCGGCGCTGCCTACACCTTCGGGCCCGCCGAGGCCGGCCAGCGCAAGGCGGAGGCGGCCAAGAAGAAGTCGACCGAGAGCGCGGTGGTCACCGCGGCGTGCACCCCCGACCCGCGCCACCCGAAACGCCAGTTGCGCGGGGTGTGGATCGCCACGGTCAACAACATCGACTGGCCCTCGCGCAAGGGCCTGTCGGCCGACCGGCAGCGGGCCGAATACACGAGGCTGCTCGACGCCGCCGCCAAGCGCAACTTCAACGCCGTCTTCGTCCAGGTCAGGCCGGCGTCCGACGCCCTCTACAAGTCGTCGATCGAGCCGTGGTCGCAGTTCCTCACCGGCACCCCGGGCAAGGACCCCGGCTGGGACCCGCTGCCGTTCCTCATCAAGGAGGCGCACAAGCGGGGCCTGGAGTTCCACGCCTGGTTCAACCCGTACCGCGCCGCCTACGACGCGAGCGTCGCCGAGCTGCCCGCCTCCCACCCGGCGCGCAAGAACCCCGGCTGGACCGTCAAGTACGGCGACCGCCTCTACTACAACCCGGGCCTGCCCCAGGTGCGCCGCCACGTGGTCAAGGTCGTCACCGACGTGGTCGAGCGCTACGACGTCGACGGCGTCCACTTCGACGACTACTTCTACCCCTATCCCGCGCCCGGCAGCACGTTCGACGACCGCGCGGCCTTCAAGAAGCACGGCAAGGGCATGAAGCTGGCCGACTGGCGGCGGCAGAACGTCGACAAGCTCGTGGCCGAGGTCGACGAGGCCGTCCACGCCGCCAAGGGACACGTCAAGTTCGGCATCAGCCCGTTCGGCATCTGGCGCAACAAGGCGCAGGACCCGTCCGGCTCCGACACCTCCGGCATGTCCGCCTACGACTCGATCTACGCCGACGCCAAGGCGTGGATCGAGGCGGGCACCGTCGACTACGTGATGCCCCAGCTCTACTGGTCGCGCTCGCACAAGCTGGCCGGCTACGGCAAGCTGGCGCCGTGGTGGGCCGACGCGGTCGAGGGCACCGACGTCCACCTCTACATCGGCCAGGCGCTCTACCGGGTCGGCGCGAAGGACGAGGCCGCCTGGACCAAGCCGGGCGAGCTGCCGGCCCACCTCACGCTCAACCGCAAGCTCGACCGGATCAGCGGTGACGTGTACTTCAGCGCCAAGCAGCTGCTGACCAACCCGCTGGGCGCCATCGACCGGGTGGCCAAGGCCCACTACGCCCGCCCGGCGCTGCTGCCGCTGATGGAGGAGCGCGGCGGCGCCGCCCCGGCGAAGCCGTCGGGCGTCAAGGCGGCCGGCTCCGCCGTGTCGTGGGCGCCGGTGAAGGGGGCCCGCGCGTACGCGGTCTACCGGGTGCCGAAGTCGGGCGACGACTGCCACACGACCGACGCCCGCAACCTCGTGGCCGTGGTGTCGGACCCGTCGTTCACCGCGAAGTCGGCAGGCACCTACCTGGTGACCGCGCTCGACCGGCTCCACAACGAGAGCGGCGCGGCCCGGGTGAAGGTCGAAGCCGGCTAGTCGCGCCACGCCTCGGCGAGGAGCCGGCGGGTGTCGCGGAGCAGCTGCGGGAGCACCTTCGTGCGCGCCACCACGGGCATGAAGTTGGTGTCGCCACCCCACCGGGGCACCACGTGCTGGTGCAGGTGGGCGGCGATGCCCGCGCCCGCGACGTGGCCGAGGTTCATGCCGACGTTGAAACCCTGGGCGCCGCTGGCCTCGCGCAGCGCGCGCAGCGCCCGCTGGGTGAACTCGCCCAGCTCGACGATCTCGGCGGCGGTCAGCTGGTCGTAGTCGGAGACGTGACGGTAGGGCACGACCATCAGGTGGCCGGAGTTGTAGGGGTAGAGGTTGAGCACCGCGTACACGACCTCGCCCCTGGCGACGACCAGGCCGTCCTCGTCGCTCATCTCGGGGATGGCGTCGAACGGGCACCCGTCGGGGCTGGTGTCGATCGGCTTGTTCTCGCCCTTGATGTAGGCCATGCGATGCGGGGTCCACAGACGCTCGAAGTTGTCGGGCTCCCCTGCCCCTGCCTGATCGTGCATATCTAGCAGCATAGGGCCCCCGTGCAACGGACCGACGAGGTGCTCATCAGGCCGGCTCCACGCCCTTCTAGCGGGTGTCGCGGATCCGGTCGGCGAGGTCCGTGACGGCGCCGATCATCCGGGGCCCGGACAGGAACACCGGGTCGTTGTGCCCGGCCCCGGCGATCTCGACGACCGTGACCGGGCCCGCGGCGGCCGCGGCGACCGCGCGGCTCTGGCCGGCCGGCACGATCGTGTCGGCGGTCCCGTACACCACCACGATCGGCGCCTTGATGGCCGCGACCCGCTCCGCGACCGGGAAGCGGTCGCGGAGCATGGCCCGTACGGGGAGGAAGGGGTAGTTGGCCTGCCCCGCCGCGGCCAGGTCGGTGAACGGCGAGCGGAGCACCAGCCCGTCCGCCGGGCGCTCGGCGGCGAGCCCGGCCAGCACGGCCGCGCCGAGGCTCTCGCCGAAGTAGATCACCGGCACGTCGCCGAGGAAGTCGCGCGCCGCCAGGACGTCCAGGCGCAGCCCTTCCTCGGTGGGGCTGCCGGGGTTGCCGCCGTAGCCCCGGTAGTCGACGACCAGCACCGGCAGCCCGCGGGCGGCGAGCGCGCGGGCCAGCGGCGCCCGATGCAGCCGGTTGCCGGCGTTGCCGCCTGCCACCAGCACGGTCACCGGGTGGTCGCCCGGCACGTACCAGGCGCCGAGCCGCAGCCCGTCAGCGGTCGTCAGCGTCACCTCGCGCGCCCCCGGCACGACCTGCCCGGCCGGCGGCACCGGGGCCGGGTCGGGCAGGTAGATCAGCCGCCGCTGGAAGACCCACAGCAGCCCGAGCAGCAGCACCGCCACCACGAGGACCACGAGGGCGGCGCGCAGCGCGCCGGGCAGGTTCACGGGGCCAGTCCACCACAGGTGAAGCCGTCACTTCACCCGGGTCATATTGGACTCGTAGCCGCCTCCGCCCGGGTAGACCCAGGCGCCGGTGACGGAGTCGCCGTCGAACGTGCCCCGGTAGTAGGCGGGCGAGCCCTTCTCGCCGCCCCAGATGGTGAGCGTGTCGCCCGCCATCTCGTAGACGTAGTCGAAGGTCTCGCCCTGGCTGCCGTAGTAGCGGGACTTGACGTCCTCGCCCGGCTCGCCGCCGAAGGGCCGCTCCCTGCCGATCATCTCCACGCCCTTGACCGCGTGGCCGTCCTGGACGAGGTCGATGTCCTGGATGAGGAAGAAGCCGCCGTCGAGCCAGCGGTACGTGACGGTGCCCTCGCTGCCGCCCGTCACCCGCCAGGTGCCGACCAGCCGGTCCAGGGCCTCAAGCTGCTTGTCGCCGGTGTTCATGTCGCCGTCCTTCACAGGTCGTCGTCGGTTGTGCCCGTATGACGGCGGTGGCGCGGAAAAGGAATCGGCGGGACTCAGATTTTCTCCGGAAGCCCGAAGGCTGCGAGCACCTCGGGGCCGAACGTGGTGATCTCGGCGATCAGGCCGTCCTCGATCCGCAGCACGTCGAGGTTGACCGCGGTGAACGACGTCTCGCCGGGGCGGCGCACGTAGCTCGCCACGGCGGGCTGCCGGTTGGCTCCGGTCTCGATCAGCCGCCACTCGCCCCACGCCTCGGGGCCCTCCATGACCGGGCGCCACATCTCGAGGATCGCGGCGCGGCCCGCGTACAGCAGGGTCGCGGGCGGCATGGCCTGGCGGGCGTCCTCGCGCAGCAGCGCGGCCAGCGTGTCCAGGTCGCCCGCCTGGGAGGCCTTGAGGTAGCGGCGCAGCACCTGCCGCTCCTCCGCGCTCGGTTCGGTGGCCGGCTTCCAGTCGGCGCGGCGTTCGGGCAGGTGGGCGCGGAGGGTGGCGCGGGCCCGCTGGAGCGCGCTCTTGATCGCAGGCACGCTCAGCTCCAACGCGTCCGCGGTCTCCTCGGCCCGCCATCCGGCCACGTCACGCAGGATCAGCACCGCCCGCTGGCGCGGCGGCAGATGCTGGATCGCCGCGAGGTAGGCGAGCTCGATCGTCTCCCGCGCGGCCGCCACCGCGTGCGGCTCGCCTTCCCCCGGGGCGGCCAGGTCGAGCACCCGGTCGGGGATCGGCCGCAGCCACGGCACCTCGGCCTGCGCCGACCGCTCGCCGCCCGCCATCGCCATGACCACCTCGCGCGAGCGGGCCGGGCCGGACAGCGCGTCGAGGCAGGCGTTGGTGGCGATCCGGTAGAGCCAGGCGCGCGGCGTGGCGCGGCCCTCGAACGTCTCGCGCCGCCGCCACGCCCGCAGCAGCGTCTCCTGCACCATGTCCTCGGCGTCGCTGTAGGACCCGAGCATGCGATAGCAGTGGACCTCCAGCTCGTGCCGGTGGCACTGGGCCAGCGCGGCGAACCGCTCCTGGTCGCCCGCCCGGATCGCCTCGGTCACCTCGCCGGTCTCGCTCACCGCTCCTCCCCTCGTCGCGCGGGTCATCGTACGCGCCGCCGCCGACAATCCGGGCGCCCGGCGTCTAGGGTGGCGGGCATGGCCGATCAACTCGAACCCATGCCCACCGACTGGCAGCGGGCGCTCGCCGTGGTGGCCCACCCCGACGACCTGGAGTACGGCTGCGCGGCCGCCGTCGCGACCTGGACCGCGGCGGGCCGCGAGGTCGCCTACCTGATGGCCACCCGCGGTGAGGCGGGCATCGACACGCTCGCCCCGGCCGAGGCGGGTCCGGTGCGCGAGCGGGAGGAGCGGGCCGGCGCCGCCGTCGTGGGCGTGACCACAGTGGAGTTCCTCGACCACGCCGACGGGGTGATCGAGTACGGTCCGGCGCTGCGCCGCGACATCGCGGCGGCGATCCGCCGCCACCGTCCCGAGCTGGTGGTGACCCTCAACTTCGACGACACCTGGGCCGGCGGCGCCTACTGGAACACCCCCGACCACAGGGCTGTCGGCCGGGCCGTGATGGACGCCGTCGCCGACGCCGGCAACCGGTGGATCTTCCCCGACGCGGGCGAGCCGTGGGGCGGCGTGCGCTGGGTGGCGGTCGCGGGCAGCGACTCCCCCACCCACGCCGTCGACGTCACGGACGGCCTGGAGGCCGGCGTGCGCTCACTGGTGGCGCACCGCGCCTACATCGAGGCGCTCACCGGCGACGACCCGGAGAAGTACGCGCGCGAACTCGTCGAGGGCTTCGCCCGCGAAAGCGCCACCCGCTTCGCCGGCCGCCCCGCGATCCCCTTCAGACTGTTCAACCGCTGACCCGGACACTCCAACGCCCGCACATCCGGACGCGTCCCGTGCGCGTCCGGGGTAAGCCGGACGCGTCCGGGGGTTGGGTGTCAGACCTGGATGCGGCGTTCGATGGCGTCGGCGATCTCGGCGACCGCTCGGTCGACCGGGACGCCGTTGTTCTGCTCGCCGCTGCGGTAACGGAAGGACACCGCGCCGCCCGCGACGTCGTCGTCGCCGGCCAGGAGCATGTAGGGCACCTTGGCCTTCTGGGCGTTGCGGATCTTCTTCTGCATGCGGTCGTCGGAGGCGTCGACCTCGACCCGGATGCCGCGCTCGCGCAGCTTCTTGGCGACGTCCTGCAGGTAGGGCACGTGCGTGTCGGCGATCGGGATGCCGACCACCTGGACGGGCGCGAGCCAGGGCGGGAAGGCGCCCGCGTAGTGCTCGGTCAGCACGCCGAGGAAGCGCTCGATGGAGCCGAACAGCGCCCGGTGGATCATGACCGGGGTCTGGCGGCTGCCGTCGGCGGCCTGGTATTCGAGCCCGAACCGCTGGGGCTGGTTGAGGTCGAGCTGGATGGTCGACAGCTGCCAGGTGCGGCCGATCGCGTCCTTGGCCTGCACGGAGATCTTGGGGCCGTAGAAGGCCGCGCCGCCCGGGTCGTCGACCAGCTCCAGGCCGGACTCCACGGCCGTCTCGCGCAGCGCCTCGGTGGCCTCGTCCCAGTGGGCGGGGTCGCCGATGAACTTCTCGGAGTCGTCGCGGGTGGACAGCTCCAGGTAGAACTCCGACAGGCCGAAGTCGCGCAGCACGCTGAGCACGAAGGTGAGCAGGCTCTTGATCTCGCCGACCATCTGCTCACGGGTGCAGTAGATGTGGGAGTCGTCCTGCGTCATGCCGCGCACCCGGGTCAGGCCGTGGACCACGCCCGACTTCTCGTAGCGGTAGACGCTGCCGAACTCGCACAGCCGCAGCGGCAGCTCGCGGTAGGAGCGCCCGCGGGCCCGGAAGATCAGGTTGTGCATCGGGCAGTTCATCGGCTTGACGCGGTATTCGACGCCCTCCAGCTCGAAGGGCGGGAACATGTCGTCGGCGTACCACGGCAGGTGGCCGGAGGTCTCGAACAGCGTCGACTTGGTGATGTGCGGGGTGTTGACGAACTCGTAGCCCGCCTCGGCCTGGCGGCGGCGCATGTAGTCTTCCATCTCCTTGCGGATGATGCCGCCCTTGGGGTGGAAGACGGGAAGGCCGCTGCCCAGCTCGGGCGGGAAGCTGAACAGGTCGAGCTCGGCGCCGAGCTTGCGGTGGTCGCGCTTCTCGGCCTCCTCCAGCAGCTTGAGGTATTCGTCCTGCTTGTCGCGGGACTCCCAGGCGGTGCCGTAGATGCGCTGGAGCTGCGGGTTCTTCTCGCTGCCGCGCCAGTAGGCGCCGCCGGAGCGCATGAGCTTGAACGCGGGGATGGACCGGGTCGACGGGACGTGCGGGCCGCGGCACAGGTCCTTCCAGTGCAGCTCGCCGGTCTTGGCGTCGAGGTTGTCGTAGATGGTGAGCTGGCCGGCGCCGACCTCGACCGACTCCTCGGCGTCCGCGCCGCCCTTCAGGCCGATGAGCTCCAGCTTGTAGGGCTCGTCGGCCAGCTCCTCGCGTGCCTCGTCGTCGCCGACGGGACGGCGGGAGAACAGCTGGCCCTGCTTGACGATCTCGCGCATGCGCTTCTCGATGCGCTTGAGGTCGTCGGGGTGGAAGGCCTCGGCCACGTCGAAGTCGTAGTAGAAGCCGTTGTCGACCGGCGGGCCGATGCCGAGCTTGGCCTCGGGGAACAGCTCCTGGACGGCCTGGGCCATGACGTGCGCGGTGGAGTGGCGGACGATCGCCCGGCCCTCCTCGCTGGAGATCTCGATCGGCTCGACCGCGTCGCCGTCGGCGAGCGGGCAGGCCAGGTCGCGCGCCTCGCCGTTGACCCTGGCGGCGATCACGGTGCGGCCGTCGGCGTCGAGCGCCTGGCCGGCCGTCGTGCCGGCCGCGACCACACGCTCGGCTCCGGCGAGGGTGATGCGTAGCTCGGCTGACACGATGGCTCCCTTGGATAGCGCTCGTCGGTGACGGAAAACGATGCTATCGCGGGTCGAACCCCATCCTGGTCAGCCTTCTGCGGCTGCCCAGGAACACGTTCCGGTCGATCGGGCTGTTGGCGTGCTGGTGGATCGACCAGTCCCGCCACGGTCCCGGCACCGCAGGCCGGCCGCGCGGGCGGTGCGGGCTGGCGATCCACAGCGGGTACTCGCCCAGGCCCGCGCAGTTGCCCTCCTCGGCGAAGGACTGGAAGGTGTAGACGAACGGCCGCGTGCCGGTGCGCGCTTCCACGTACTGGCACCAGCGGCGGGCGAAGCCGGCGACCCGCTCGGGCTTGATCCCGTCATCGGTCTCCAGGTCGAGCGCGATCAGGTCGCCCCGGCGCAGCCCGCCCGCCTGGTTGATCGTGCGCAGGAAGTGGCGCGCCTGCTCCACGGGATCACCCTTGGGTCGCGCGAAGTGGTAGGCGCCGCAGACGATCCAGTTCTCCCGCATGCGGTCCCAGTTGCGGGAGAACCAGTGATCGGTCCAGTCGCCGCCCTCGGTGGCCTTGGCGAAGGCGAACGCCACTCCACTGCGCGCGTGCTCGGCCCAGTCGACGGATTTCTGCCAGTTGGACACGTCGATGCCGTGCAGCAAGCGCTTGTCCATGTCGGAGTACACCCTGCCGGAGTTTATGGCGACTCCGGCTGATCAGCCCTTCGACGCGCCGATGAGCAGCTTGTGCGCGCGCTCGCGGTCGCCATAGACCGCGGCCACGAAGTCGGTGACCCCGGCCTGGGCCAGGGCGTCGATCTGGGCGCGCACCGCGTCCTCGTCGCCGACCACGGCGACGCCGCCGGGGTTCTCGACGCCCTCCCTGTCGAGCATGGCCCGGTAGGACGGGAGCTGCCCGTACATGACGAAGATCTCGTCGGCCTTGGCCCTGGCGGCCTCCGGGTCGTCGGTGACGCAGACGGGCAGGGTGCAGACGACGCGCGGCGCGGGCCGGCCCGCCTCCTTCGCGGCGGCGGTGATGGTGGGCACGATGTGCTCGGCGACGGTCTTGCGGCCGGTCATCCAGAGGACGGTGCCGTCGGCGACGGTGCCCGCCAGCTTGAGCATGCGCGGGCCGAGCGCGGCGACCAGCACCGGCAGGCCGGCCCCCGGCGTGCTGAGCCGCACGTTGGCCTTGAGCGTCTCGCCGGTGTAGTCGACCTGCTCGCCGCGGGTGACGGGCAGCAGGACGTCGAGATACTCCTTCATGTGCCGGGCGGGCCGGTCGAAGCTGTAGCCGTACATGCCCTCGATGACGACCTGGTGGGAGAGGCCGATGCCGAGGGCCAGCCGGCCGCCGAGCGCGGCGTTGACGGTCATGGCCTGCTGGGCGAGCACGACGGGATGGCGGGGGTAGGTGGGCACGACGCCGGTGCCGAACTCGATGTCGCGGCCCCCGGCCAGGGCGGCGCTGCCGGCCACGGCGAGCGAGGTGAGCGCGTCCAGGCCGAAGATCTGGGACATCCAGACCGAGTCGAAACCGTCGTCGGCCGCGCGGGCGATCCGGTCGCGCAGGTCGGGGAACGGATCCTGGCCGTTGGGCTCATTGATCAGAAGTCCGAATCGCATGCTGACAGAACTCCATTCTAGTCGGCTGGGGCGAGTGTAACCCCGGTCGCGCCGGGTGGTGCCGAGGCCGGGCCGTACCCCCTTTGTAAAGTGGCTTCATGACCCACGAACGTGCGGGACAGCCCGCTCAGCCCGCGGATCTGGTGGACGTGGCCCGGCTGGTGACCGCCTACTACGCGTTGCGGCCCGACCCGGGCGACCCGGGGCAGCGGGTGACGTTCGGCACCTCGGGCCATCGCGGGTCGTCGCGGGCCTCGGCCTTCAACGAGTCCCACATCCTGGCCACCACCCAGGCCATCTGCGAATACCGGCTGACGCAGGGCACCGACGGCCCGCTCTACCTGGGCATCGACACGCACGCGCTGTCGGAGCCCGCGCGGGTGTCGGCGCTGGAGGTGCTCGCGGCCAACGACGTGCGGGTGCTGATCGACTCACGCGACGGCTACACGCCGACGCCGGCCGTCTCCCACGCGATCCTCACGTACAACCGCGGCAGGAAATCGGGGCTCGCCGACGGGGTGGTCATCACGCCGTCGCACAACCCGCCGTCCGACGGCGGCTTCAAGTACAACCCGCCGAACGGCGGCCCGGCCGACACCGAGGCCACCTCGTGGATCCAGGACCGCGCCAACCGGCTGCTGGCCCAGGACCTCACCGGGGTGCGCCGGGTGCCCTACGCCAGGGCGCTGGAGGCGGCGGGCCGCTACGACTTCCTCGGCTCGTACGTGGACGACCTGCCCTCGGTCGTGGACCTGGACGCGATCAGGGCGGCCGGGGTGCGGATCGGCGCCGACCCGCTCGGCGGCGCCAGTGTGGCCTACTGGGGCGAGATCGCCGAGCGCCACCGCCTCGACCTGACCGTGGTCAACCCGCTGGTCGACCCGACGTGGCGGTTCATGACGCTCGACTGGGACGGCAAGATCCGCATGGACTGCTCGTCGCCGTACGCGATGGCCTCGCTCATCGACGGCCGCGACCGCTTCCAGATCGCCACCGGCAACGACGCCGACGCCGACCGGCACGGCATCGTCACCCCCGACGGCGGGCTGGTCAACCCGAACCACTACCTGGCGGTGGCGATCTCCTACCTGTACGAGCACCGCGACGGGTGGCCGCGAGACGCCGGGGTCGGCAAGACGATGGTCAGCAGCGGCGTCATCGACCGGGTGGCCGCCTCGCTGGGGCGGCGGCTGTACGAGGTGCCGGTGGGTTTCAAGTGGTTCGTGCCGGGGCTGCTCGACGGCTCGCTCGGGTTCGGCGGCGAGGAGAGCGCGGGCGCGTCGTTCCTGCGCCGCGACGGCTCGGTGTGGACCACCGACAAGGACGGCCTGATCCTGGCCCTGCTGGCGGCCGAGATCCAGGCGGTCACGGGCAGGTCGCCGAGCGAGCACTACCGGGGCCTGACCGAGCGGTTCGGCGAGCCCGCCTACGCGCGGGTGGACGCGCCGGCCACCCGCGAGGAGAAGGCGGTGCTCGGCAAGCTGTCGGCCGACCAGGTGACGGCCTCCAGCCTGGCCGGCGAGCCGATCACGTCGGTGCTCACGGCCGCGCCGGGCAACGGGGCGTCCCTGGGCGGCGTCAAGGTCTCCACGGAGAGCGCCTGGTTCGCCGCCCGGCCGTCGGGCACCGAGGACGTCTACAAGATCTACGCCGAGTCGTTCCGCGGCCCGGACCACCTCGCCAAGGTGCAGGAGGAGGCCCGGTCGCTGGTCTCCGCGGCGCTGGGCTGATCAGGACCCTTCAGGACTTCGCGAGCACCCGGCCGTCGTCGTCGATGGCCGGGAACGCGCCGGTGTCGACGATGCCGTGCTGGTGGTAGAGCTGCTCGATGAGGGCGTGGGCCGCGGGCTCCAGCTTCCACAGCGCGCGCCACTCGCGGGCGACGGGCACCGGGATGCCGATCTCCTGGGCGATGTCCACGGTGCGCGGCACGATCCCCTTGGCGATCTGCCGGTTCCAGTAGGCGCGGGCCTGGCGCATGAGCACCGCGCGCTGGGCGGTGTCGACGATCTGCGGGGCCGCGTCGATGACCGCGATCTCCTCGTCGTCCTCCTCCCGCACCAGCTCGGCGAGCGCGGGCGGCAGCTCGGGCCTGGCGGGCACCGGACGGTGGTCGCGCTCGGGCTCCCACGGCACCCGAGGGTCGGCGTCGATGAGCGCGGTGGTGTTGTAGAGGGCGGCGATCTGGGCGAGCAGCGCCTCCTGGCGGCCCTGGTCGACGGCCAGGCCGGTGTGCTCGACCGCCTGGTCCATGGCCTTGTCGAGCTTGGCCAGGGCGGCGCGCATCTTGCGGTCGGGGGCGCCGGCCTCGCGCAGCGCCTTGGCCCGCTTGGCGGCCAGCGCGACCCGGGTGAGCCTGCGGTGCGCGTCGACCTCGCTGGCGGTGCGGTCGCTGACCTCGGCCAGGCCGAGCCGGACGAGCAGCCGCTCGGGGGTGAGCCGCCAGTTGATGCGGCCGGTGCCGCGGATGCGGTGGCGCTCGATGGCCATGCCGCGCTCCCAGAGCCAGGCGGCCACCAGCGGCGCGGCGAGCCGGAACACCGCCTCGGGGAAGCTGCTGGCGTCCATGCTGGACAGCACCGCGGTCAGGCAGGTCAGCGCCCACACGGCGATGCCGTCGATGCCCGCGGAGAAGTTCTCCCGCATGTTGCGGCGGGCGCGCACGGCGGAGGTGATGATGGCCACTTCGATGAAGGCGAACAGCAGCAGCCTCAGCGGGCCGTCCAGGCCCAGCACGTCACCGGAGAAGCGCCACATGCCCTGGGCGGACACGCCCGTCGCGATGGAGGCGGCCACGATGGTCAGCACGTCCTCGATGGGACGGTTGGCGACGTAGCGGGCGAACAGCCAGGCGGTGACCCGCCAGGCGACGCGAAGCACCAGGAAGGCCAGGATGAGCCCGGCCAGGCTCAGCAGCGCGATCACGGCGGTCGCGAGCGGCTTCTCGGTGATGAAGGTAGTGATTTCCTCAAATGTGGGCATCAGTCACTATCCGTTGAGGCTCAGTCTCGGGGGGCTCGATGACGAGATCATTGCAGACTGTAGCCACCTTGTACGCCAAACTCCGGCTGCTGCCCAGTTTGCACTGATTTCCCCATACGTCCCACCAGCACCGGAGCTGTCGGGGAACGCGCCAAACGGACCCGGAGTGGCCAGTCCCGTGGACGCCACGGCGTCTCCCCGATCCTCACGGAGCGCACCCGGCTCGCCACCCGCTTACCCGGCGGTCGGGGCTCCGTCCGCGAACCCGCCCGTCTACGCTCATCACCGGACGGTTCCGCCCTGGGGGCGAGGTGACCAGGGCTCTTACCTGAGGCTGAGATGAAATCTCGTCCTTCGGGAGGTCACCAGCACGGCTTCCAGGATGGGACCATCTAGCGAGGGATTTATCCCAGCATCGTGCGATGTATCCCAGCAGGACGGAATCCATGTCAGAGTCAGAAGAGTTTCCTCTCGTCCAGTTCATGCGGGAACGGTTCGATCCAGCGGATGAACTGCTCCGCATCCAGGCGGATCACCCCGTCTACCCGATGGAGATCCCCGGCGGGCAGACGGTCTACCTGGTCACCCGCTGGGACGACGTCCGCGGCGTGCTCGGCGACCACGAGCGGTTCAGCAACGACTTCGCCGGCGTCATCGGCCTCGGCTCGAACCAGGAGGACCCGGGCGGCCTGGGCTTCCGCGACCCGCCCGAGCACACCCGGCTGCGCAAGTTCCTGACGCCGGAGTTCACCATGCGCCGGCTGCGGCGGCTGGAGCCGCGCATCGAGGCGCTGGTCACCGAGTGCCTGGACCGGATCGAGGCCAAGGGCTCCCCCGCGGACCTGATGGAGGACTTCGCGCTCCCCATCCCGTCCCTGGTGATCTCCGAGCTGCTCGGGGTCCCATACGACGAGCAGGCCGACTTCGTCAAGGTGAGCACGAACCGGTTCGACTTCACCGCCGGGCCCGAGGCGTCGCTGCAGGCGATCAACGACGCGATGACGTACCTCACCGACCTGGTCGCCCGCGAGCGGCGCGACCCCGGCGACGGCCTGCTCGGCCAGCTGCTGCGCGACCACGGCGACGCGCTGGACGACCGCACCCTGGCCAGCATGGCCGACGGCATGCTCACCGGCGGTCACGACACCAGCACGAGCATGCTCGCGCTCGGCTCCCTCTGGCTGCTGGAGAACCCCGACCAGGCCGCCAAGGTGCGCGAGGTCGACGGCTACATCGACGAGGTGATCGAGGAGCTGCTGCGCTACATGACCGTGGTGCAGGTGGCCTTCCCTCGCTTCGCCCGCGACGATCTGGAGCTGCACGGGCAGCAGATCAAGAAGGGCGAGCTGGTGCTCTGCTCGCTCGCCGCCGCCAACCGCGACCCGAACCTGGGCGAGGACATGAACCAGGTCAAGCCGGGCCGCCACACCGCCGGCTCCCACCTGGCGTTCGGTCACGGCATCCACCGCTGCATCGGCGCGCCGCTGGCGCAGATGGAGCTGCGCATCGCCTACCCGATGCTGCTGCGCCGCTTCCCGACGCTGCGCCTGGACGGGGAGGTCCCGTGGCGCAAGCTGGCCATCGTCTACGGCGTGGAGAAGCTACCCGTGGCGTGGTGAAGCGGTTACGTTCGCAGGGTGAACGAGCTTGTCATCGACCTGAGCGCGATCGGCGCCGTGGTGTTCGACACCGACGGCACGGTCACCGACACCGCCCGCGGGCACGCGGCCGCGTGGAAGCACGTGTTCGACGGGTTCCTGCGCGGCCGCTCCGCGCCGTTCGAGCCGTTCGACGTCCGGGAGGACTACCTGCGGTACGTCGACGGGCGGCCGCGACTCGACGGCGTCCGCGCCTTCCTGGCCTCACGGGGCCTCACCGCGCCGGAGGGCGCGCCGGACGACGAGCCTGGCGCGCCGACCGTGCACGGTCTGGGCCGGGCCAAGGAGCAGCTGTTCATGGAGCAGGTGAGGCTGCACGGGGTGGCCGCGTTCCCCGCCGCTGTGGCGCTGCTGCACGAGCTGCGCAACCGGGGCGCCCGCACCGCCGGGGTGTCCGCCAGTCTGCACGGGCGCACGCTGGTGGCCGCGGCGGGCGTGCTGCACCTGTTCGACACGCTGGTCGACGGCGGCGACGCGGCGCTGATGAACCTGCCGGGCAAGCCCGATCCGGCGCTGCCGCTGGAGGCGGCCCGCCGTCTCGGCGTGCCGCCCGGCAGGACCGCCGTGGTGGAGTCGGCGCCGGCGGGCGTCGAGGCGGGCAGGAAGGGCGGATTCGCCCTGGTGATCGCCCTGGCGCCGGCCGGGGAGGGCGCCGACCTGGTGGTGAAGGACCTCGGTGAGCCGGTCGTGCGCGGCCGCGTTCTACCCTTGACCTCGTGACGGTGCTCATCGATCCCCCGCAGTGGCCGGGGCCGCGCGGCCTGATGTGGTCACATCTGGTCAGCGACACGTCCCTGGACGAACTCCACGTTTTCGCCGCCCGGCTGAGCGTGCCCGTGCGCGCGTTCGACCGCGACCACTACGACGTGCCCGAGACCGTGCACGCGTTCGCCGTGTCGCTGGGCGCGCAGGCGGTCACCTCCCGCGAGCTACTGCAGCGGCTGGTCGCGGCCGGGCTCCGCCGCCGGAAGGTGCACGCCGTACGCGCCGGGGAATGACGCCCCGCCCAGAGAGGCGTACGCGTCCTCGGGCACCGGCTCCTCCTCCTCGCCCGGCTCGCCCGACCCGAGCAGGGTGCGGGTCAGCGCCGCGCGCTCGTGCAGCATCCGGTCGAGCGCCCGGTTCAGCAGGTCGCCGGTGATCGCGGGCGTCCCGCCGTCGTGCGCGAGCGCGTCCAGCACGGCCCGGCGCAGCAGCTCCTTGAAGAACGAGGCGGTCGCGCCCTCGGTACGCGCCACGATCGGCTCCAGGTCGGCCCGCAGGGGCAGGTCGCGGGCGTAGAGGCGGAGCAGCGCCGCCCGCCCGGCGGCGTCGGGCCTGGGGATCTCCACGGCCAGGTCGACCCGGCCGGGGCGGTCGGCCAGCGCGCGTTCGAGCACGTCGGCCCGGTTGGTGGTGAGCACGAACGTCACGTCGGCGTCCGCGCCGACCCCGTCCATGGCGTCGAGGAGCGCGAACAGCAGCGGGTTGCGGTCGTCGCCGAACGACCGGTCGCGCGCCACCAGGTCGACGTCCTCCAGCACCACGATCGCCGGCTGCAGCCGCCTGGCCAGCCCGGCCGCCTGCGACACGAACCGGATCGCCCCTCCGGTCATCACGATCACCGTGCAGCCGGTCATCCTGGCCATGAGGTAGCGGACGGTGTGGGTCTTGCCGGTGCCGGGCGGGCCGTGCAGCAGCAGGCCGCGCTTGAGGTGCTGGCCGTGCGCGCGCAGCCGCGGCGCCTGCTCGGCGACGCCGACGATGTGCCGTTCGATCGTCTCCAGCACGCCGTCGGGCAGCACCACCTGGCCGGGCCTCAGGTCGGGGCGGGGCAGGAAGGTCACCAGGTCGTTGCCGCGGTACTCGCTCCACGCGAACGACAGGATCTGCCCCCGGTAGACGTCGTGCTCGCGCATCAGGCGCTCGATCTCGTCGCGCGACTCCTTGGCGGCGGCCCTGTCCGGCGCCAGCACGACCACCTGGCAGTCGGTCGACATGTGCTCCTGGGCGCCGCGCAGCGCCAGCACCACGGGCGTCCCGCCGGGGGCCCGGGTGAGCACCATCCCCAGCGAGATCACCTCGGTCGTCTCGTCGGGGCCGATCGCCACGGCCTCATAGTCGACCGCGCCCGGCTCGTACCGCTCCCAGCCCCGGGCGGCGCGGGCCAGCATGTTGACGATGTCGTCGTGCTCGCGGCCCTGACCGGCGATGCCGAACCACTCGGCGCCGGGGGTGTGCGCGGCGAGGTAGGCGTCGACGCCGCGCTGCAGGTTGGCGTGCTCCCAGCCGGGGAACGCGGCCACCACGTTGACCACGTGTCTCAGCTCGCAGCCGAGGTGGCCGGTCACGCGGGTCACCAGCTCGGGTGGCGTGTCGAGGGCGAGGGTGTGGTGGGCGTCCTGGATCAGCTCTCTCAGCGACCGGGCCAGTGACCGGGCGTCGTCGGTGTCCATGACCGCCCACACTGACAGATCGCCGGGCCGCGCCGCTCCTTGTCCGTCAAGCGCGGTCATGCCGCTCGTCAGCGCTCCAGCTCGGCCAGCTCCGCGCTCACGGCCTCCCGGGCGCGCGCCTCCCACAGCTCGCGCGCCGGCGGTGTCCTGTAGAGGCGGGGTACGGCCAGCAGGCGGCGGAGCACCTGGGCCCGGCCCCGCCTGAACAGCTCACCGGGGACGTGCGCGTACTCCTGCCTGATCTTGGCCGCGTAGTCCGCGTACCCGTCGCCGCCCAGCACCGCCAGGTCGGCGTCGCAGAGCACGGCCCCGTCGCGGTCTCCCTCGGCCAGCGTGTCGTGCGCCGCGGTCAGCCGTACCAGCCTGGACACCTCGGCCACCCGCCGCGCCGGCACGCCGCAGCGGGGCAGGCGGGACCGGGCGAGCTGCGCGCTGCGTTCCTCGTCCCACCCGGGCCTGCCGTCGTAGACGGCGTCGTGGAACCAGGCGGCCAGGCGCACGGCCACGGGGTCCGCGGCCCACTCCTGGATCAGGCCGACGGCGCGCAGGACTGCCCGCAGGTGGTCGAGGTCGTGGTAGCGCCGGTGCGGCTCGGACCACCGGGCGACCAGCTCGGCTCCCACCGCGTCCCCGGCCCGGGACCCGCCCACCAGCGCACGCCACTCCTCCAGCACCCGGCCACCCTAGCCGCGCGCCGTGACCGCCGGGAAGGTTCACGGGTCGCCGCCCGCTTGTTAGCGTGGCGGCATCGAGCAGGGTCAGGGTGCGGGCCGGCGGCTGCCGCGGTGGCGGGAGCTGCGCGCGTTCGTGCCCCGGAGGCGGGCGCGCGGCGGGCTGGCCGGGGCGGCTGACGTGGCGGACGTGCGCCGGCTGGCGCGGCGGCGGGCGCCCCGGGTGGTGTTCGACTACGTCGACGGCGCGGCCGAGGGCGAGCTGTCGACGGCCAGGGCGGCGGAGGCGTTCGCGCGGGTGGAGTTCCGGCCGCACGTGCTGCGGGACGTGGCCCGCGTCGACACCGGGACCGAGATCCTGGGGCGGCGGGTATCGATGCCGGTGGTGCTCGGGCCCACGGGGTTCACCCGGATGATGCACCGGGCCGGTGAGCGGGCCGTGGCCAGGGCCGCCGCCCGCGCCGGGGTCCCGTACACACTCTCCACGATGGGCACCACGAGCGCCCGGGACGTGGCCGCGGCGGCGCTCGGCGGGTGGAACTGGTTCCAGCTGTACGTGGTGCGTGACCGGGGGCGGGTCAGGGAGTGGCTGCGGCAGGCCCGTGAGGCGGGCATGGACGTGCTGGTGGTCACCGTGGACGTGCCGGTGGCCGGCGGGCGGCTGCGTGACGTGCGCAACGGCATGACCATGCCGCCGTCGCTGCGCTGGGGCGGGCTGGCGCAGGCGATGACCCGGCCGGCCTGGTGGTTCGGCTTCCTGACCGGCGAGCCGTTGCGGTTCGCGACGGTGGAGGGGGCGCCGGACGACCTGGCGGGGATCACGAACCTGATGTTCGACCCGGCGGTGACCCTCCGCGACCTGGAGTGGATCCGGTCGGAGTGGGGCGGGCGGCTGCTGGTGAAGGGCGTGCAGCGGGTCGACGACGCCGAGGAGCTGGTGGCGGCGGGGGTGGACGGCCTGGTGGTGTCGAACCACGGCGGCCGGCAGCTCGACCGCTCCCCCACGCCGCTGGAGCTGCTGCCGGAGGTGGCGGCGGCGGTGGGCGACAGGACCGAGGTGTTCCTCGACGGCGGCGTGCGCAGCGGCGCGGACGTCGCGGCGGCGGTGGCGCTGGGCGCGCGGGCCTGCCTGGTCGGCCGCGCCTACCTGTACGGCCTGATGGCGGGCGGGGAGGCGGGCGTGGACCGGGTGCTCGCGATGCTCCGCGGCGAGCTGGTGCGCACGCTCGCGCTGCTGGGCGCGTCCGGGGTGGACGGTCTGGACGCGGACGTGGTGCGGCTGCGCTGAGCCTGGCGGACTACCTGAGCCGGGACAGCCGGTGCTCCATCAGCTCGTCCTCGGCCTGCTCGGCGGCGGTCCGCAGCTTGCGGACCGCCCGCAACGCCTCCTCGACGCCGGTGCCGCTCCGCTCGACCTCCGCGGCCGCCTCCCGGACCCGGCGGAGCGTGGTGGCGATGAACGTGTCATTCATGACCCGACGGTACGCCGGACATACCTCCCCGAACAGGGCCCCTGCGCGGGGCTGTTGAACCCGGGCCGCGCGCTCCGCGTATCCCCGCGTGTGAGTGGTGTTCGCGCACGCGGCGCCCGGGAGGCGCAGGCGACCGGCCGGTCCGCCGTGCGGCTCCTGGGCGCCGCCGTGTTCGCGACGGTCTGCGTGTACGCGGCGCTCGGGACGCACGTGCTGGCCGGTGGTTCCGGGGCCTCCCTGGGGGTGGTGGCCGCGACGACCGTGGCCGCCGGGGCGGGCGCGTACCTGCTGGGCCGGCGCCGCCGGGGCAGGGGTGTGCTGGTGGCGGCCTCGTTCGCCGCCCAGTACGGCATGCACCAGGTGTTCAGCGCGGACATCCCCGATGCGGCGCACGTCCTGGGCCACGGCGCGGGCCACCATGGCGGGGGCCCGCTGCCCGGGGTGGCGATGCCGCTCGCGCACGTGCTGGTCGCCGTGCTGTGCGCCTGGTGGCTGGAGCGGGGCGAGACGGCGCTGGTGACCGTGCTCGTCCTGCTGGGCTGCTCGCTGGCCGGGCTGTCGCGGCCGTCGCCGCGCGGCCCGCTGACTCCTGCGCCTCTCCGGATCGTGCCCGCCGCCGGAGAGCCACCGGTACGCGGGCCACAGGTGCTCGCGTGGGCCGTGAGCCATCGGGGACCGCCCCGCTAGAGCGGGGAAAGACATCGTCCGCCGACGGAGCCACGCCCTGACCACGGCGCCGGAAACCCGCCGTCGGTCCGTCGCGCCGTGATCACGGCGCCGGAACCGCCGTCGGTTCGATCGTGCCGCGGGATGCCCGCCGCTGTGGCCGGTCGCCGTCGCGCGGCCTGATCGTCATGGCCGGATGCCGGCCGTGGCGGCCCCCTCGCTCTCGTTCTTCCGGAGTTGACCATGACCACTGTCCACGCGCGCCCGGAGACCGTCACCGTCCGGCCCGCCCCGTCCTCCTCGCGGCGGTACCGCGCCTTCTGGCGCTGGCACTTCTACGCGGGCCTGTTCGTCGCCCCCGTCCTGCTCGTCCTGGCCATCACGGGGTCCGTCTACCTGTTCAAGGAACCGTTCGAGGAGTGGCGCTACCAGGACGTGCGCACGCTCGCCGAGCCCGTCACCACCGCCCGCCCGCTGTCGGAGCAGATCACGGCCGCGCAGCGGAGCATGCCAGGCGCGCCCGTCATGTCGGTGATCCCGCCGACCGCTCCCGACCGCACGACCCGGATCATCTTCCAGGGCGAGGACGCCGGCCCGTGGGCGGAGGGCGTCTCGGTGTACGTCGATCCGGGGTCGGCCACGGTCGTCGGCACGATCGACGACGCGGCCACGTTCATGCGGGTGGTGCGCACCATCCACGGCGAGCTGATGGCGGGCACCGCCGGCGACCGGGTGGTGGAGACTGCGGCGTGCTGGTCGCTGATCCTGGTCGCGACCGGCACGTACCTGTGGTGGACCAGCCGCGGCAGGCGCCCGGCCCGCTCGCCGAGGGCCAGGCTGCGCCGCGTGCACGCGCTGACCGGGGCGGGCGCCGGCGTCGTCATCGTGTTCCTGGTGATCTCGGGCCTGCCCTGGTCGGGCGTGTGGGGTGACGCGCTGCAGCGGATCCAGGAGCGGACCGGCTCCACCTACCCCGACGCCGGCGACTACCCGAACCGTTCGGCGGATCTGTCGGACAACCCCGACGCCAAGGTGCCGTGGGCCGCGGAACGGCTGCCGGTGCCGACCTCCCAGGACGGCGGGCACGCGGGCCACGACGCGGGAGGCGGGAGCGCCTTGCACCCGGGCGCGCTCCCCCTGGAGCAGGCGCTGGCCGCCGCCCGGCCTGCCATCCGGGACTGCTCGCCGGCCGAGTGCGACCTGAAGATCCTCCTGCCGAAGGACCACGAGGGCGTCTACACGGTCGTCACCGCCCCGCGCCGCGACCCGTCGGCCGCCCAGACCCTGCACGTGGACCAGTACAGCGGCCGCGTGCTCGTCTCGTACGGGTGGGACGAGTACGGGGTGCTGGCCAAGGCTGTGGAGCAGGGCGTGGCGCTGCACGAGGGCCGCCGCTACGGCACGGTCAACCTGCTGGTGATGCTGGGCGCCTGCCTGGCGCTGATCACGCTGGTCGTCTCGGGGGCGTGGATGTGGTGGAAGCGCCGTCCGAAGGGCCGGATGGGCGCGCCCGCCCGGCCGATGGACAGGCGCGCCGCGTACGGGGTGACGGCGATCATGGTGGTGCTGGGGGTGCTGTTCCCGCTGGCGGGCGTGACGATGCTGGCGGTGCTGCTGCTGGACCGGCTGGTGCTGCGCCGGATCCCGCGCCTGGCCGAGATCGTCGGCTGACGGCGCGGGCCGGTCCGGGCGCTCAGCCTCGGCGGACGGGGACTTCCAGCCGGGCGGCCAGCTCGTCGAAGCCGATGCCGTACGTCTCCGCCACCGTGACGCCGTCCGGGCCGAGGTGGAAGATCGCCTGGTCGGTGTAGAGGCGGCTCACGCAGGCCAGGCCCGTCAGCGGGTACGTGCACTCGGGGACGAGCTTGGCCGTGCCGTCCTTGGCGAACAGCGTCATCATGACGAACACCTGCTTCGCCCCGATGGCCAGGTCCATGGCGCCGCCGACGGCCGGGATGGCGTCGGGGGCGCCGGTGTGCCAGTTGGCCAGGTCGCCGCGCCACGACACCTGGTAGGCGCCGAGCACGCACACGTCGAGGTGACCGCCGCGCATCATGGCGAAGGAGTCGGCGTGGTGGAAGTAGGACGCCCCCGGCAGCTCGGTGACGGGCAGCTTGCCGGCGTTGATGAGGTCCGGGTCCACCTCGTCGCCCTTGGCCGCGGGGCCCATGCCGAGCATGCCGTTCTCAGTGTGCAGGATGACGCCCGAGTCGGCCGGCAGGTGGTCGGCGACCGTGGTGGGCTGGCCGATGCCGAGGTTGACGAACGCGCCGCGCGGGATGTCGCGGGCGACCACGGCGGCCAGCTCCTCGCGGCCGAGCGGCCCACGGCCCGGATGCTCGACGGTGCTCATGCTGCCTCCCCCGCCTTCGTGTCCAGGATCCGGTCGACGTAGACGCAGGGGGTGACGACGGTCTCGGGGTCCAGGTCGCCGACCTCGACCACGTGGCTCACCTGCGCGATCGTCAGGGCGGCCGCGGTCGCCATGACCGGGCCGAAGTTGCGCGCGGTCTTGCGGTAGACGAGGTTGCCGAGCCGGTCGCCGGCGTGCGCGGCGATGAGCGCCACGTCGCCCTTGATCGGGTACTCCAGCACGTGGTCGCGGCCGTCGATGGTGCGCGTCTCCTTGCCCTCGGCCAGCGGCGTGCCTGCGCCGGTGGGGCAGTAGAACGCGCCGATGCCGGCCCCGGCGGCGCGCATCCGCTCGGCGAGCGTGCCCTGCGGCACCACCTCAAGCTCGATCTCGCCCGCGCGGTAGAGGCCGTCGAACACCCACGAGTCGCTCTGCCTCGGGAACGAGCAGATCATCTTGCGTACCCGGCCGGCGGCGAGCAGCGCCGCCAGGCCGGTGTCGCCGTTGCCCGCGTTGTTGCTGACCACGGTCAGGTCCTTGGCGCCCTGCCGGATCAGCGCGTCGATGAGCGTGACCGGCATGCCGGCCATGCCGAAGCCGCCGATCAGGACGGTCGAGCCGTCCTCGACGCCCGCGAGCGCCTCGTCGGGGTCGGTGAGTATCGCGGTCATGCGGCGCTCACGTTCTCCAGGACGACCGCCAGGCCCTGGCCGACGCCGATGCAGATGGCGGCGACGCCCCACCGCTCGCGCCGCTCGCGCAGCACGTGGGCGAGGGTGCCGAGGACGCGGCCGCCGGAGGCGCCCAGCGGGTGGCCGATGGCGATGGCGCCGCCCTTGACGTTGACGATCTCCGGGTCGATCCCCCAGGCGTCGACGCAGGCCAGCGACTGCACGGCGAAGGCCTCGTTCAGCTCGACCGCGCCGACGTCGTCCCAGCCGACGCCGGCCCGTCTCAGGGCCTGGTTGGCGGCCTCGACCGGCGCGTACCCGAACGCCTGGGGTTCGAGGGCGGCGGCGCCGCGGCCGGCGACGCGCGCGATCGGCTCGGCGCCCAGCCGCCGGGCGGCCGTCTCGGAACCGAGGACCAGCGCCGACGCGCCGTCGCTGAGCGGAGAGGCGTTCCCGGCGGTGATCGTGCCGCCGGGCCGGAAGGCGGGCTTGAGCCCGGCCAGCACCTCGGGCGTGGAGCCGGGCCTGACGCCCTCGTCGCGCGCGAGCTCTGTGCCCTCGACCGGGACCGCCAGGTCGTCGTAGAACCCGGCGCTCCAGGCGGCGTCGGCCAGCGCGTGCGAGCGGGCCGCGAACGCGTCCTGCCGCTCCCTGGAGATGGAGAACTTCTCCTGCAGCTGTTCGTTGGCCTCGCCGAGCGAGACCGTCCACTCCTTCGGCATGCGCGGGTTGACCAGGCGCCAGCCGAGCGTGGTCGACACGGCGGTGACGTCGCCGGCGGGGAAGGCCCGCGACGGCTTGGGCAGCACCCACGGCGCCCGCGTCATCGACTCCACCCCGCCGGCCACCACGACGTCGGCGTCGCCGCTCTCGATCGTGCGCGAGGCCATCATGGCGGCGTCGAGGCTCGACCCGCACAGCCGGTTGACGGTGGTCGCCGGGACCGTCACCGGCAGCCCCGCCAGCAGCACGGCCATCCGGCCCACGTTGCGGTTGTCCTCCCCGGCGCCGTTGGCGTTGCCCCACACCACGTCGCCGATGCCGGCCGGATCCAGCTCGGGCACCCTGGCCAGCACGCCGCGCAGCGCGGCGGCGGCCAGGTCGTCCGGTCGGACACCGGCGAGCGCGCCGTTGAACTTGCCGAACGGCGTGCGCGCGGCGGCGTAGACGAAGGCCGAACCCATCACGTCCTCCCCTTCTGTTCGCTATACGAACACACGTTCCTTATGCGAACAGTGTGTAGCTTAGCGCAGCACCCGCACCTACCGAAGAGGCATGAGATGTTGCCTTTGTCAGGGTGTCCGCACTTCCCACCGCGGCACCAGAGGGAGCGCGACACAGTGATCTGGGACGGCATCACCCTCCGGCCGGGCCACCACGAGGCCGGGAAACGCGACGCGCTCGCCGACGCCGCGCGGCACGGCGACTGGGACGCGGTCTTCGCCCTGCTCGGCGAGCACCCCGGCTGGGTGAACAGCGGCAGACTCGGCGGCGCGACTTGGTACGCCCCGTTGCACCAGGCGGCCTGGCGAGGGGCCGCGCCGGAAGCCGTGCGGCGGCTGGTCGCGCTCGGCGCCTGGCGTACGCTGCGCACCGCCAGCGGGGAGCGTGCCGTGGACGTCGCCCGCCGTAAGGGGCATCGGCACCTGGTCGAACCGCTCACGCCCGCGATCCTCCACCCGGTGCCGGAGGGCACGCTGGCGACGATCCAGCGCCACTTCCACGGCCTCATCCGCCAGCGCGCCGAGGACCTGGTCACCCTCCACCGGCTCCGGCTGCCCGAGCTGGAGCCGCTCACCGAGCAGGCGGACCCGTCCTGCTGGTTCCCCGTGCCCGGCATGTACGGCGGGTTCGGCTACCGCCTGGAGCCGCCCGGGCTCGTCGTGGAGAGCTGGTGTCGCGTGGTGGGCGGGTCGGGGCAGAGGCACGCGATAGACGAGGGCGGCGTACGGCTCCTCGACGAGGGCTTCGTCTGAGGCGGTCAGGGCTTCGCCGAGCCCGCCAGGGCCGCTTTGTCGATCTTGCCGGTGGCGTTGCGGGGCAGGGCGCCGACCAGGACGATCTCGCGGGGCACCTTGAAGCCGGCCAGCCGCTCCCGGCAGTGGCCGATCAGGTCCTCCGGCGTGACGGCCAGGCCCGGGCGGGGCACCACGTAGGCCCGGCCCACCTCGCCCATCCGCGCGTCCGGCACGCCGGTCACCACGGCTTCGGCGACCGCGTCGTGCCCGGCCAGCGCCTGTTCGACCTCGGCCGGGTAGACGTTGAAGCCGCCGGTCACGTACATGTCCTTGGAGCGGCCGGTGATGGTGAGGTAGCCGCGCTCGTCGAGCCGGCCGCGGTCGCCGGTGACCAGCCAGCCGTCCCGCACGGCGTCCGCGGTGGCGGCCTCGTCGCCGAGGTAGCCGAGCATCACGTTGTGGCCGCGCACGAGGATCTCGCCGTCCTCCCCGGCGGGCACCGGCGCGCCGTCGGCGCCGGTCACCCGCACCTCGACGCCCTCGATGGGCCTGCCTGAGGTGGTGGCCACGGTCCGGTCGTCGTCGTCCACGGAGCAGGCGGTGACCGTGCCGCACGACTCGGTGAGCCCGTACGCGGTGACGACCTCGGGGAACAGCTCGGCCCGCATCCGGCGGACCAGCGCGACCGGCACCACCGACGCGCCGGTGACCGCGAGGCGCAGCGACGACAGGTCGTGCCGCACGCGTTCCGGGGCGTCCAGCATGGTGATGTAGATGGTCGGCGCGCCGGGCAGGACGGTGATCCGCTCGGCCTCGATCAGCCGCATCGTCTCGCCCGCCTCGAAGACCGGCTGCAGCACCATGGTGGCGGCCCTGATCAGGCAGGCGAAGACGCCGGCCTTGTAGCCGAAGGAGTGGAAGAGCGGGTTGACGATCAGGTAGCGGTCGCCGTGGCGCAGCCCGGTCCTGTCGGCCCAGGCGCGGTTGGTCCTGACGTCCTGGGCGTGGGTGCACATGGCGCCCTTGGAGCGGCCGGTGGTGCCCGAGGTGAAGAGGATGTCGGCCACGTCGCCGGGCCGGACGGCGGCGGCGCGGGCGTCCAGCTCCTCGTCGCCGACCGAGGCGCCGGCGGCGAGGAAGTCCTCCCAGGTGGTGGCGCCCGGACGGGGTCCGGCGTCGTACGTGACAGCGGTCAGGCCGGGCAGGGCCGGGACGCCCGCGCCGGGCGTGAGGCCGAGCATGGCGAGATAACCGTTGCCGAGGAAGCCGTCCTCGGTGAAGAGCAGCCGCACGCCGCCGCGGCCGAGCATCCAGCGGGCCTCGTCGCCCTTGTAGCGGGTGTTGACGGGCACGACGACGGCGCCGGCGGTCAGCGCGCCGAGCGCGGTCACCACCCAGCGGTGGCTGTTGGGCGCCCAGATGCCGATCCGGTCGCCGTGCCGGACGCCGGCCGCGACGAACGCCCTGGCCGCCTCCCGCACGCGGGCTCCGAGCTCGGCGTAGGTGAGCCGGACCGGCCCGTCGACGACGGCCTCGGCGTCCGGGTGCTCGCGGACCGCACGGGCCAGGACGCCGGGGATCGTCAGGTCCTCGTTCACCGGTCCGCTCCCAGCATCAGGCCGCTGGTCGGCACGCCGGTCCCGGCCGTGACGAGGACGTGCCGTACGGACGGGGGCTGGTTCACGGAGGTGCCGCGGACCAGCCGCACGCCCTCGGCGATGCCGTTCATGCCGTGGATGTACGCCTCGCCGAGCTGGCCACCGTGGGTGTTGACCGGCAGCCTGCCGCCGACCTCCAGGTGGCCGTCGGCGATGAAGTCCCGGGCCTCGCCCCTGCCGCAGAAGCCGAGCTCCTCCAGCTGCGGCAGCACCAGCGGCGTGAAGTGGTCGTACAGGACGGCCGCGTCGACGTCGGCGGGGCCGAGCCCGCTCTGCCCGTAGAGCTGCCGTCCGACCAGGCCCATCTCCGGGATGCCGGTGATCTCGGGACGGTAGTAGCTGGTCATCATGTGCTGGTCGTCGCCGGAGCCCTGGCCGGCGGCGAGGATCAGCGCGGGCGGGTGCGGCAGGTCGCGGGCGCGTTCGGCGGAGACCACGACCAGGGCCTGGCCGCCGTCGCTCTCCTGGCAGCAGTCGAGCAGGCGCAGCGGCTCGGCGATCCAGCGCGAGGCCTGGTGGTCGGCGAGGGTGATCGGCCGCCCGTAGAACCAGGCCGCCGGGTTGGTCGCGGCGTGCTTGCGGTCGACCACGGCGACCCGGCCGAAGTCCTCGCCGGTGGCCTTGTACTCGTGCATGTAACGGCGGGCGAACATGGCCACCCACTGGGCCGGGGTGAACAGCCCGAACGGGCTGACCCAGGCGAAGGCGGCGTCGTCGGCCCCGGCGCCGGAGGGCGCGTCGGCCCTGCCGAGTCCGAAGCGCTGCCCGGACCGTTCGTTGAAGGCCCGGTAGCAGACGACCACCTCGGCGACGCCGGTCGCCACCGCCATCGCGGCCTGCTGGACGGTGCCACAGGCCGCGCCCCCGCCGTGCGGGACGCGGGAGAAGAACCTCAGCTCGCCCATGCCGGTGCTGCGGGCGATGTGGATCTCGGAGCTGGAGTCGGCGGTGAACGTCACCATCCCGTCCACGTCGGACGGCCGCAGCCCGGCGTCGGCGACGGCGGCGAGCACGGCCTCGCAGGCCAGCCGGAGCTCGCTGCGGCCGGAGTCCTTGGAGAACTCGGTGGCGCCGATCCCGGCGATCGCCGCCCGCCCGGACAGCCCGCTCACGACTCCGCCCCGCCCGGCAGCCGCACCGCGACGGTGCCGGTGACGTGCGCGCCGAGGCGGTTGGCGCCGCGTACGGCGATCTCGACCCGGCGGTCCTCGTCGTGCTTGGCGGTGACCGTCCCGGTCAGCACCATGGTGTCACCGGGGTAGTTGGGCGCGCCGAGCCTGATCTTGATGGCCTTGACCTCGGCGGCCGGTCCCGCCCATTCCGTGACGTACCGGTCGATGAGGCCGTTGGTGGTCAGGATGTTCATGAACACGTCCGGGGAGCCGCGCTCGGCGGCCAGGCCGGGGTCGTGGTGCACGTCCTGGTAATCACGACTGGCGATCGCCGTCGCCACGATCAGCGTGCGGGTCAGCGGGACGGGCAGCTCGGGCAGCGTCTCGCCGACCGTCACCTCGTCGTACGCGCGGCTCCTCATGCCGTCACCGGCCGGAACACCGGGAGCGACAGCTCAGGGTCCGGGTCGAGCCATTCGAGGGCGACCGGCATGTCGATCTCGACCTCCTCGGGGGCGACGCCGACCAGGTTGGTGACGAGCCTGGTGCCTTCCTCCAGCTCCACGAGCGCGACCACGTACGGGGGCTCGAAGGCCGGGTGGCGCGGGTGGTGGCTGATCACGTAGCTGTAGACGCGTCCCCGGCCGGACGCCTCGGCGGTGTCCCATCCGTACGAGCCGCACTGGGGGCAGCAGGGGCCGGGCGGGTGGCGCAGGGCGCCGCAGGCGTCGCAGCGCTGGATGACCAGGCGGTGCTCCCGCGCGGCCTCGAACCAGAACGCGTTGTCCCGGTTGACGGCGGGCCGCGGCCGCAGGGCCGTCGGCTCCCGGCCTCCGGGCGGCGTCCGAGCGGGGCGGAACCACAGCATGCGCCAGCGCTGGACGGCCACGGTCTCGCCGTGCTGGTCCAGGTACGTGCGCTCGGTGGTCACGAAGCGCCCGGCGCCGAGCGCGGTCTTCTTCTCCGGCGAGATCGACTCGATGATCTCGCGCACCCCGACGTGGTCGCCCACGGTCAGCTCGCGGTGGAAGGCGAACTCCGAGTCCGTCGCCACCACCGAGGTGTAGCCGCCCTCGGCCAGCAGCGCGATCAGCTCGCCCAGGCCGGACCCGCCGTCCTGCCCGGCGGTCGCGGCGGCGTACCCGCGCATGGTCCAGGCCTGCATCATCGAGGCGGGGGCGACGATCCCGGCGCGGCCGGTCCGGCGGGCGGCCTCCTCGTCGAGGTAGACGGGGTTGCGGTCGCCCATCGCCTCCACCCAGTGGCGGATCATCGGCACGTTGACCGGGTCGGGTCCGGGCCGCGGCGGCGCCGCCTCCCGGCCGGCGAACTCCCCCAGCCGTTTCTCGTAACCGTCCTGCTCTGTCTGGGCCAACGGGTCCCTCCCTGAGCAACGCCTGCCGGCCTCCGACGTTAACCATCCGGGAGCCCCGGCAGGAGGGCGAATCCCGCTGAACGGGAGCGACGTCAGGCGTTCGAGCGACCGGCGAGCAGGAGGCGGCAGGCGATGCGCAGGTCGCCCTCCATCCGGGGGATCGGCAGCCGCCCGTTGAGCCCGGACTGCAGCACCCCGTACCAGCACTGGACGAGCAGCCGCACCAGCGTGACGTCCATCGGGGTGGGCTCGTCGACGGCCAGCGTCCGCAGGATGATGTCGCGGGAGGTGTCCTCGACGCGCGCGGCGTCGGCGACCACGGACGGGTTGGCGGTGCTGGCCGACTGGAGCATCGCGGCGGCCAGCGCGGGCCGGCGCAGGAGCTGGCGGCTGGCCTGGACGAGCACGTCGGCGACCGCGTCCTCCGGGCGGATGGCGGGCTCCGGGCGGCGGATGCTCTCGCTGAACCGGTCGATCTGCTCGGCCAGCACCGCGGTGAACAGGTGGGTCTTGGACGGGAAGTAGCGGTAGAGGGTGGCGATGGCGACCCCCGCCTCCTTCGCCACCTCGTGCATCTGCACGCGCTCCAGGCCCCTGTCGGCGCCGATCCGCGCCGCCGCCCCGAGGATGCGCAGGTGGCGGGCCCGCTGCTCCGGCGAGCTGGGCTCGGCCGGTGTCCTGACCTCGGCGATCCTCGGCACCTTCTCCCCCCGACCGGTCTGTGGGATGGCACGACCCTACACACCCGCGCGCCCGTGGACCTGGGAGTCTTCCACTCAACGGGATCCCGGGGGTGGAATGCCGGAGGGGGGTTTGTAGGTTCGAGTCGTCAAGCGCACGTTGAGGGGAAGCGATGACAGCCGAGTTCGCCGACGCCGAACCCCTGATCGACCCACCTACCACGGCCGAGTTCCGCAGGGCGATGGGCATGTTCGCCAGCGGGGTGACCGTGGTCACCGGCCTCGACGACGGCGAGCCGGTCGGGTTCACCTGCCAGTCGTTCGCGTCGGTGTCGCTGGAGCCGCCGCTGATCCTTTTCTGCGCCGATCACCGGGGGCGCGCCTGGCCGCGCATCAGGAAGAGCGGCCGCTTCTGCGTGAACGTGCTGGGCGAGGACCAGGTCGAGCTCTGCGGCCGGTTCGGGTCCAGCACCGGCGGGAAGTTCGACGGCCTCGGCTGGGATCTGTCCCGCTGGGGCGTCCCCGCCCTGCGCGACGTGCTGCTGCGGGTGCACGGCGAGGTGCGCGACGTGCACGTCGCGGGCGACCACGACGTGGTCATCGGTCTGGTACGGGAGCTCGAACCGGTCACCGAGCAGCAGCCGATGCTGTTCTACCGCGGCCGGTTCGGTCTCGGCGAGCGGCGGCCCGGCGAGCCCGGCGCCAACCTGTGGAGCTGGGGCGACTACTGAGTCCGGCCCGCGAACCCCTGGACAGGAGCAAGGACCGGCGCACGACGATCGTCCGGGCAGGCGCGTGGGCTGCCGCGGGGATCAGGACCGGTCGCCTCGTCCGGCGGTGAGCAGCCGGTCGATCGGTCCGGGGAGCCGTCCCCGGTGCGGCACGCGGGCGGCGTGCCGGAGCGGCTCCGGCTCGGGGAACAGCGCGCGCGACGCCTGCCGCGCGGCGTCGCGCACCAGCGGCGCCACCCGCTCCAGCGGCGCGCGGGAGTCGCCCGCCAGCGAGATGCCCGCCACCGGCCCCTCGGGCCCGCGGATCGCCGCCGCGACCGACGTGATGCCGGGGAAGCAGTCGCCGCGTTCGAAGGCCAGCCCGCGGCGCTGCCGGACGCGGTGCAGCTCCTGGTGCAGGGAGCCCGGGTCGCCGATGAGCGCCTCCACCCGTTCCGGCTCCAGCCAGGCGAGGATCGCCCGGCCGAGCGCGGTGGCGCGGGCGGGCGCGCGGCCGCCGACCCTGGACGGCACCGACCGCGCGAACGGGCCGCCGGCCTTGTCCAGGAAGCGCACGTCGGCGCCGTCGAGGACCGCGAGGTGGACGACCAGGCCGCTGCTCAGCTGAAGCTCGTGCAGCAGCGGCGCGGCGGCCTCGCGGATCCGGCCGTGGCCGCCGTCGCCGCCGAGCCCGAGCGCGCGCCGGCCCAGGCGGTAGCCGGACGAGGTGTGCTCCAGCCAGTCGAGCCTGACGAGCTGGTCGAGGATGCGGTGCGCGGTGGAGCGCGGCAGCCGGGTCCGGCGGGCGACGTCCTCCAGGGTGAGCAGGGCGGCGCGGCCGGCGAACGCGTCCATGATGAGCGTCATCCGCTCGACCATGGACGGCGGCGGCTCCGCGCCCGCGTTGAGAGGGGTCATCACACCTCCCAAATCTGAAATGAATTCTTGCGTGGACCCTAACAACGGGACGTACCCGTGGGAAGGCCCGGCGCCGTCACGCGCCGGGCCCGGGACGCCGCTGGGGTCAGGAGGCGCTGTGGCCCACCGCCCTCGCGTAGAACGAGCGGTCCACGTACCGGTCCTCCGCGATGACGTCCGCGTACTTCACGGTCTTGAAGGCGATGAACACCTTCTGCTCCGACTCGCCGGTCCCCTGGCGGATCTCCCAGTCGAAGGTGAGCGACGGCGTGCGGGTCAGCGAGTCGCGCGGCTGCTGGGTGCCCTCCGCCATGGCGTCCAGCACCTTGTCGTCCTTGATGTAGTCGCCGTCCAGGTAGGTGTTGACCGTGCGGATGTACGCGCGGACGAACGCCTGGAGCACCTCGGGCCGCTCCTCGATCATCGACTTGCCCGCGTAGAAGCCGCCGAGCGGCTCACCCGCCGGCTGCCCGCCGACGAGCACGTAGCTGTCCGGCTGGTCGGCCGCGGCCAGCCAGTACGGGTCCAGCAGCCAGGCGGTGTCGATGGCCTTGTTGGACAGCGCGGTCATCAGGTCGGCGGCCGGGAGCTGCTTGATCTCCATGTCCCCCAGCGTGATGCCGTGCTCGCGCAGGGCCTTGTCCATCGGGTAGGCGATCGCGGAGGCGGCGCCCACGGTGGAGCCGAGGGTCTTGCCCTTCAGCTCCTTCAGGTCCGGATCGGCCGGGTCGGAGAAGATGTCGCGGCGGGCCCACAGCCCGGTCTGCGGCTGGGACAGGTCGGCCGCCTTCGGCTCGACGAAGTTGCCCAGCACCCACTTGATGTCCAGCCCCTGGCTGACCGCGTTGAACAGGCCCGCCTCGGTGCCGCCGTACGAGACGTCCACCCGGCCGGCGGCGAGCTGCGGCATCGCGTCGGCGAACGGCAGGACGGAGAACTCGATCTTCAGGTTCTCCTTCTCGAACTCGCCCTGCGCCATCCCGACGAAGATCGGCGCGAGGCTGCTGGAGCGGGACGCGGAGGTCATGCGGATGGTCGCGGGCTCCTTGAGCGGCTGCGCCGCGGGCGTGCCCGCCTCGCACCGGGCGATCTTGCGGTCCGGGCTCAGGTCGGCGGGGTCGACGTACGAGTCCGGCCCGCAGCCCTCGACGGGCACGACCGCGCCGAGGTCGGTGGCGGGCGCGGCCGACGGCTCCCCGCCGCCACCGCCGCACGCCGCGGCGGACAGTAACAGCAGCGCGGCGCCCAGGACGCGGAATCTGGACATGGGTTCCTCCAGGATGAACATGCGGAAGGGGGGGTCAGGTCGGGATGATCGCGTTGTCGTCGGACGTCCACCGGATGAACAGCCGGCCGATGGCCTTCACCAGGAGCGCGAACAGATAGCCGATGAGGGCGACGAGCACGATGCCGACGTAGCTCTGTTCCAGCAGCAGCAGGGTGCGGCCCTGCTCGATGAGATAGCCGAGACCCTGGTCGCTGATCACGAACTCGATGCCGACGAGCATCAGGACGGAGACGCCGGCGGAGATCCGCAGGCCGACGAAGATCTCCGGGAGCGCGGCGGGGAGCAGCACGTGGCGGAACATCTCCCACCGGTTGGCGCGCAGCATCAGCGCGGCCTCGCGGTAGCCGGTGGGCACCGCCATGACGGCCGACATGACCGAGATCCAGACGAAGAAGTAGACGGTCGCCGCGATCAGGACCACGACCGAGGTGTCGCCGAAGCCGAAGATGGTCAGGAAGATCGGCAGCAGCGCCAGCTTGGGCACGGTGTACCAGGCCCAGGAGAAGGGTTCGAGCGCCGCGCGCAACACCCGCGACATGCCCATGAGCAGGCCGACCACGAGCCCGCCCGCGGCCCCCAGCAGGTAGCCGAGTATGACCCGGCGGACGCTGGTGACGGTGGCCTCGACCAGCTTGCCGTCCTCCCACAGCGCGACGAGGCCCGGGATCAACCGGCTCGGCGGCGGGTAGAGGAACGGGTCCACCCATTCGAGCACGGCGCTGAGCTGCCACAGCACCACGAACCCCACGGGCACCGAGACGCCGAGCACGACCTTGGTCGCGTTCCAGCGGCGGCGGGTCCGTACGGGATGCAGTTCGGCCACCCCGGGACGGCGGTACAACGTCGTGCTCATCGCGGGTCCTTCCCGGCGTCGAACTGGGCGACGACCTCGGAGTGCAGGCTCGACCAGAGCTCGCCGCGCAACTTGGCGAACAGGGGATCGGTGCGGATGGCGCTGGAGCGGGGGCGCTCGAACGGGACGTCGATGTCGGCGATGACGCGGCCGGGCCGCGCGCTCATCACGACCACCCGGTCACCGAGCAGCAGCGCCTCCTCCAGGCTGTGGGTGACGAACACGACCGTGCGCCGCCTGGCCTGCCAGATGGCCAGCAGCTCGTCCTGCAGCACCTCGCGGAGCTGGGCGTCGAGCGCCGCGAACGGCTCGTCCATGAGCAGGACCTCGGGGTCGATGGCCAGCGCTCGGGCGATGGAGACGCGCTGGCGCATGCCGCCGGACAGCGCGCTGGGGTAGACGTCGGCGAAGTCGGTCAGCCCGAGGCGGCCGAGCCAGTCGTCCACCGTCTCACGCCGTTCGGCGGGAGGCCGGCCGCTGAGCCGGAGCCCGAGCTCGACGTTGGCGCGGACGGTCTTCCACGGGTAGATGCCGTAGTCCTGGAAGACCATCGCGATGGGGATGCGGTTGTCTCCGGAGATCTCGACCGCGACCTCTCCCGAGGACGGCGCCAGCAGGCCCGCGATGATCTTGAGCAGGGTCGACTTGCCGCAACCTGACGGCCCCACCACGCAGAGGAACTCGTCATCGCCGATCGACAGGTCGACTGGTCCCAGGGCGTGCACGGTCGAGCGGCCGGTCGTGACGAAGGAGCGGGTGACGTCGCGGGCGGCGATGCGCCGGCCAACGTGATCCATGGGTCTCCCTGTCGGCGAGGGGATATTAGATTTAGCATTGCTATTATTTACAAGATAGTAATGAGAATAGAGACAAGTCAACGATCAGGAGGCAACGTGGCGGTCCGGCTGCTCGAAGGTGTCCGCGTGGTGGAGTTCGCTCTCCTCGAAGCGGGAGGTGTCGGCACCGTCCTCGCCGACCTCGGCGCCGACGTGGTGAAGGTGGAGCGTCCCGGCGGGGGCGACTACATCCGCCAGGTCGGGTGGCCGTTCGTGAACGGCGTGTCCCTCATGCACCATCACCTCGGCCGGGGCAAGCGCAGCCTCGCCCTCGACATCCAGCGGCCGGAGGGCGCCCGGCTGGCCGCCCGCCTCGTCGAGGCGAGCGACGTCGTCATCGAGGGCATGCGGCCGGGCGTGCTCGCCCGGCGCGGGCTCGGCTCGGCCGAGCTGCGCGAGCGCCACCCCGCGCTGGTGTGGTGCACGGTCTCCGGGTACGGCACCACCGGCCCGTACGCCGGGCTGGCCGCGCACGGGGTGGCGTTCGACGCCTGGGCGGGCGGGCTGCGGCTGGGGACCGACGAGCGGGGGTTCGCCTCGGCCGAGCTGAACGTGCCGCTCGGGACCCGGGTGGCGCCCCTGCTGGCGGCGAGCGCCATCCTGGCCGCGGTGCTGCGGGCGGCGCGCACCGGGCGGGGGTGCGCGATCGACATCGCCCAGGCCGAGGCGGCCGCGTCGGTGGACTGGCTGACGATCGAAGGGCACCGGGCGCATCTGCGGCCGGCGACCGAGGTGACCGGCAACCCGTCCGACGGCGGGGTACGCCGCGAGCCGGGCACGGCGGGGATGGGCGACAGCGTGCGCTACCAGGTGTACCCGAGCGCCGACGGGCACGTCCTGATCATGGCGACGGAGCGGAAGTTCTGGGAGCGGTTCTGCCACGCGGTCGAGCGGCCCGACCTGCTCGGCGACACCCCCGGCGGAGAGGTCGCCGACCACGCGCTCGGCGACCACCGGCTGCGCGCCGAGCTGACCGAGATCTTCCGCACCCGTGACACGGCCGGCTGGATCCGGCTCGGGCTGACCGCCGACGTGCCGATAGCGCCGGTGAACTCCCCCGCGACCCTTCCCGCCGATCCGCACTTCGCCGCCCGCACCCCGTGGCTGCCCGCCGCCGAGTACGGCGCCGACCTGCTGCCGCTCCCCGTCCACCTGGAGGACGAGGAACTCGCCCGCCCCTCCCCCGCCGCCACCCCCGGTCAGCACACGGACGAGGTCCTGACCTCCCTGGGCGTCCCGGCGTCCGAACTGGCCGAACTCCGCGAAGCCGGCGTTCTGGGCTGACCCCCAGCGGTCACCACACCGCGGAACCGCCGCCCCCGGGGCCACCCGGGGGCGGCGGGCCGCGCGTCGTGCTCGGGTCAGAGCACCTCGATGGCCGCCAGCACCGGGTCGCCCGTGCGGCAGACCTGGACGTCGATCTGGACGGCGCAGGCCGGGCAGTAGAGACGCCGCAGGACGAAACGGTCAGCGCCCTCGTACACGGCGCCGAGCGGGCTGCGCTCGGCCGGGGACGCGTCGGACACGACAAGGTGCTCGTACACGTTCCCGGCCGCGCCGCACAGCACGGTGCCGCACCGCCCGCACGCCACGACGCCCTCCCGGTGCGGCGCGTCGCCGTCCGGTGGGAGGAGGTCGAGGACGGCCGAGAGGGGACGGCCCTGGCGGGAGGGGGCAGGGGGCGCGGGCGGTCGGCCGATCCTGGCGTGCCTGCGGTCGTCGCGGCACCGGGACGTGGCGGGATCGTCGACGCGCAGCCCGTCCGGCCGCCGCGGGTCGCCGGTGACGACGACGCCGTAGTCGCGCAGCGCGCCGCGTACCGACACCAGGCCGTCCAGGACGTCGTCCAGCACGGCGGCCGGGTCGCGGTCCAGCGGGTCGCCCAGCCCGCCGCCGCCCTGGGAGACGGAGACCAGCAGGTCGCCCGTCCGGATCGGCACGGTCGCCGACGGCATGGGCAGCCGCCGCTCCCCCTCGTCCTCCAGATCCGCGAGATCGGGCACGACGGCCACGACGCTCTGCCCGCCGTACTCGCCCCCGCACACCCCCGCCGCCAGCGGATGCTGCAACCCCTGGCCGAACGACATCATGGTCATCGAGGCCCCGTCCCCGTGCGGGGTCAGCGCGTGCAGGGTGCCGACGCCGCCGCGGTGCCGTCCGGGTCCGCCGGTGTCGGCCAGTTCGGCGCGCCGCTCGTACAGCAGCGGCAGGTACGCCTCGTTGACCTCGACGTTCGCGCACGAAGCGCCGGGCGAGGTGGTGTAGCCGGAGGAGTCCGCGCCGTCGCCGGACCAGGTGGCGCCGCCGCCGCCGGTGATCTCGTCGAGCGTCATGGTGGCGTACGAGGTGCCGTCGCCGCGCTCCCCGTGCACCGTCCCGCCCCCGCCGCCCGCGGCCTGGCAGCTCGCCATCACCAGGTGCGCCAGGTCCCGCGACGCCTCCAGCATCCTGGCGAGGCACGCGTTGACGGAGACCCGGACCGCCTGACACGTGGCGGCGGTGCTCATGGCGACCCCGGCGGGCCACCGGGCGTGCACGACGGTGCCCTCGCGGCTGCGGATCCGCACGACCGGCCACACCCCGCCGGGCACCCAGGGCAGGCCGCCGCACAGGTAGATGAGCACGCCGCCGATCGCGAACCCGGCCAGCGCGGGGTATGCGGCGTTGATGGTGCCGGGCGCCTGCGGGTCGCTTCCGGTGAAGTCCAGCTCCAAGTCGTCGCCGCGCTTGGTCATGGTCAGCCGCACCGCGTACACGGCCTCGGTGGTGCCGCCGTGCGGGCGGTACTCGACGTACGCGACGTGCCGCCAGCGGCCGTCCGGCAGCGCGCGCAGCCGCTCGCGCAGCAGCGCCTCGGTACGCTCCAGCAGCCGGTCCATGACGGCCGCCACCGCGTCCGCGCCGTACTGCCCGCACAGCCTGCCCACCTCGGCGGTGACGCTCCGGTTGGCGGCCACCTGGCCGACCAGGTCCAGCCGGTTCAGTTCGGCCGTACGGGAGCGTACGAGATATTCGCGTTCGAGGTCGCGGCGCAGCCGGCCGCCCTCGACGATCCGCACCGGAGGCATGGGCACCGCCTCGTCGAAGATGGAGCGGGCGTCATACGTGATGCCGCCCGGGTTGGGGCCGCCCACGTCCGCCTGGTGGGCGGTGGAGCCGCACCAGCCGACGAGGGCGCCGTCCACGAAGATGGGCGCGACCACGACCACGTCGGGCTGGTGCAGGGTGCCGATGTAGGGGTCGTTGGTGACGAACTGGTCGCCGGGGCCGAAGCCGGGATTGTCCGCGTAGTTCTCCAGGATGTCCCGTACGACCAGGTGCATCGAGACGACCTGGGCGAGCACGTACCGGCCGCAGCAGACGACCCGCCCGTCCGGCGCCATGATCGCGGTGTTGAGGTCCCTGGCCTCGGCGGCCAGGTGCGAGCCGGACAGCCGGGCCAGCACCGCGGCCGCGTCGTCGTTGATCGTGTCGAGCCGGTGCCTGAGCACCTCGAACGTGATCTCGTCGATCATCGCTGTTCCTTGTCAGCTCGGGGATCAGGTCAGGTGGAGGTGGCCGCCGGCGTCCATGCGCGCCCGGCGCCCCGGGGGGAGCACGACGGTGGTCTGGCCGGACTCGACGAAGGCGGGTCCGGTGATCTCGCAGCCGGCGCTCAGGCGGCGCCAGTCGTAGACGGCGCAGCGGTGCTCGGCTCCGGCGAACCAGGCGGCCCGCTCGTCCACCGGCTCGGCCGCGCCGCCCGGCCGCGTGACCGGGGGCGGCACCGGCACCGGGGCCACCAGCTCGACCCGGACGCCGACCGCCTCGACCGGGGTGCCGTCGGCGGCGGTGCCGGCGCCGACGATCTCCTCGTACCGCTTGCGGAACTCCGACTCCAGCCGCGCCAGCTCGGCGGCGTCCACCGGCACGGCGACCGGCAGCTCGATGCGGCGCTGCTGGCGGTAGAAGCGCAGGGCCACGGTGTGGCGCAGGACGGGGGCGCGGCCGGACACCGCGGTGACGCTGTCCACCGCGCCGGGCAGGTCCGCCTCGATGCCGCCGGCCAGCTCCGCCAGCGCGGCCGCGACGGCCGGGCCGGCCTCGGCGACGGGCCCGGGGACGAGGCCGCGCTCGACGCCGATGCTCAGGTCGCTGGACACCGCCCCGTACGCGGACAGCTCGGCGGCCAGGTTCGGGATGATCACGTCCGTCGCGCCGAGCCCGTCGGCGTACCAGCTCGCGTACTGCGGCCCCGCGCCGCCGAAGGCGACCAGCGCGAACGCGGACGGGTCGTGCCCGCGCTGGATCGTGGTGCGGCGGATCAGGTCGCGCATCTGGTCGGCGGCGATGCGGACGATCCCCTCGGCGGCGGCCACGACGCCGATGCCGAGCGGCTCGGCGATGTGCGCGCGGATCGCCTCGCGGGCGGCCGCCACGTCGAGCGGCATCGACTCGCCGAGTCTGTTCAGGTAGCCGAGGACGGCGGAGGCGTCGGTGAGCGTCGGACGGGTGCCGCCCCGGCCGTAGCTCGCCGGACCGGGGTCGGCGCCCGCGCTGCGCGGGCCGACCCGCAGCGCGCCCAGGCCCTGGTCGAGCCAGGCGAGGCTGCCGCCGCCGGTGCCGATGGACTCGACCTCGACCACCGGGATGGCCAGCGCGTGCCGGTGCACCATCGGGGTGCTCGCCCGCTGCATGGCGCCGCCGATGACGAGCCCGACGTCGAAGCTGGTGCCGCCGACGTCGGTGGCGACGACGTTGGCGTGCCCCAGTTCGGCGGCGAGCGCGGCGGTGGCGGCGAGCCCGGCGACGGGTCCGGAGCGCAGGGTGTTCACCGGGGCGCGCAGGGTGTGCTCGACGGGTTCGGCGCCGCCGCCGGTGCGCAGGATCATCAGCACCCCGCCGAAGCCGTGCTCGCGCAGCCGTTCCTGCAGCGCGCGCAGGTAGGTGGCGACGACCGGGGCCACGTACGCGTCCAGCACGGCGGTGGACGTGCGCTCGTACTCGCCCACCACCGGGGCGATGGCGGAGGAGCAGGAGACGTGCACGCCGGGCAGTTCCTCGGCGACCAGGGCGGCCAGCCGCCGCTCGTGCCCGTCGTTGACCGGCGACCACAGCAGGCAGACGGCGACCGAGTCGGCGCCGCACTCGGCGAGGCGCCGGATGGCGGCCCGGGCCTGCTCCTCGTCGAGCGGCCGCACGACGGCGCCGGACACGTCGACGCGCTCGCTGACGCCGGCGGTGCGGGAGCGGGCGACGAGCTGGTCCGGCTTGCGCCAGCGGACCGGCATGGTGACGTCCAGCTCGTCCAGGCCGTGCAGCTTGTTGGCCTTGGCGATGGGCAGCGTGGACTCGAACCCGGCGGTGGTGAGCAGGCCGACGCGGGCGCCGCCGCCGGTGAGGAGCGCGTTGAGCCCGACCGTGGTGCCGTGGGTGAGGATCACCGTACGGGACAGCAGCTCGGACAGGGTGAGGCCGAGCGCGGCGGCGGCCTGCCCGATGGAGTCGAGCACGCCCTGCTCGACCCGGCCGGGGGTGCTGAGCGCCTTGCCGACGCCCAGGCGGCCGTCGGAGAGGGTGACCACGGTGTCGGTGAAGGTGCCGCCGGTGTCGACGCCGATGAACGCCTTGACGCCGCTCGTCTCCGTCTGGATCATGCGGCGGCCCCGCCCGCGACCGGGAGGTTCACTCCGCTGACGAACGAGGCGGCGTCGGACACGAGGAACTCGACGGCGGCGGCCACCTCGTCCGCCGACTGGCCGCGGCCGAGCGGGATGGTGCGGGCGAGCCAGTCGGCCAGCGGGAGCCCTTCGCGTTCGGCCAGCCTGACCAGGCCGGGGTTGGGGAACCGGGGGTCGCCCGGGTGGACGCCGAGCGGGCAGACGGTGTTGACCCGGATGCCGAGCGGGCCGAGCTCGCCGGCGAGCGCCGCGGTGAGGTGGTTGACCGCGGCGCGGGCCACGCCGACCACGCCGGCGTCGGCGACCGGGGTCAGGCCCGCGTACGAGGAGAGGGTGACGATGGCGCCGCCGCCGGCCGCGGTGAGCGGGGGCACGCAGGCGCGGGCGATGAGCCAGGCGGCGGTGAGGTTCCAGTCCAGGCCGCGCTGCCAGGCGTCCGGGCCGGTGGCCGCGAGCGGACCGTCGCCGAGCGCCGAGCCGGTGGCGCCGACCAGGTTGCAGCAGGCGTCGAGGCGGCCCAGCTCCCCGACGGCACGGGCCACGAGCTCCTCGACCGAGGCCGGGTCGGTGGGGTCGACCGGGAACGCGGCCACCGGCCGCCCGGCGGCCTCGGACACCTCGGCCGCGACGTCCTCCAGCTTCGCCGCCGCCACCCTGCCGGTGCCCGCGCCTCCCTGGGACACGTCCACGGCGTCGGCGAGGACCAGCCGCGCGCCGGCCCTGGCCAGCCGTAGCGCCGTGGCCCGGCCGATGCCGGGCGGGCGGGCCGCTCCCACCACCAGGATCGCCTTCGCGCTGAGGTCCATGCCACCTCCACTGATATTATTGTCTTATCAATCTTAACCATGATTGCTCTCTTTGAGCTAGGCTTGATCACATGACTTCACCCCCACTCGACGTCAGCGGCCGCCCGCTCGCCCTGCGGGCCATCGACTGGGACCCCCTGTTCGCCCCGCGCTCGGTCGCGGTGATCGGGGCCACCGACACCGAGGGCAGCCCGCAGCGGGCCCAGTGGCGCCAGGCCAGGGAACGCCTGCTCGCGCGGGGGGCCCACGCCGTCCACCCGGTCCACCCGGTCAAGCCCGCCATCGACGGCGTCCCCGCGTACCGCAACGTCCTGGACGTCCCCGGCGACGTCGACGTGGCGATCGTGCTCGTCCGCGACCCGCTGCCGGTGCTGGAGGACTGCCTGGCCAAGGGCGTGCGGTTCGCGTACGTGTTCGCGGCCGGCTTCGCCGAGCTGGGCACCGAGGAGGGGCACGCGGCGCAGCGGCGGCTGGAGGAGGTCGCCCGCGGCCCGATGCGGATCATCGGCCCCAACACGAACCTCAACCTCATCGAGCCGTGGCGCGAAGGCCTGCCCGGCCGCAAGCTCGCCGTGGTGACCCAGTCGGGCAACCAGGGACGGCCCGTCGTGCAGGGGCAGGAGCTGGGCATCGGCGTCCACGCCTGGGCGACCGTCGGCAACGAGGTGGACCTGGAGTTCGCCGACTTCGCCGCGCACTTCGCCAGGACGCCGGGCGTCGGCGCCATCGCCGCGTACGTCGAGGGCTTCGTCGACGGCCGCACCATGCGGCTGGCCGCCGACGAGGCGGTGCGGGCGGGCGTGCCCATCGTCTGCATCAAGGTCGGCCGCAGCGACCAGGGCCAGGCCATGGCCAGGGCGCACACCGGGCACCTGACCGGCCCCGACGCGGTGCACGACGCCGTGTTCCGCCAGTCCGGGGTGATCCGGGTGGACGACATCGACGAGGCGATCGAGGTCTCCGGCGCGTTCTGCCACACGCCGCCGCTGGCCGGGGACCGGGTGGCGCTGTGCGTCATGTCAGGCGGCACCGGCTCGCACGTGGCCGACCTGTGCGGCCTGGCCGGGGTGCCGCTGCCCCGGCTGGAGGAGCGTACGATCGCCCGGCTGCGCGAGCTGCTGCCAGGCTACCTGCACCTCGGCAACCCGGTCGACACGGGCGGCGTCGCGACCGCCCGGCCCGAGGGCCGCAAGGTGCTGGAGGCGCTGATCGAGGACGCCAACACCGACGTCCTGCTCGCGCCGATCACCGGCGTGTTCCCCGGCATGAGCGACGCCATCACCCGCGACCTGATCGCGCTGCACGAGCGGGGCGGCAAGCCGATCGTGGTCGCCTGGACGTCGCCGATCAGGGACGCCGACCATCGGGCGCTGTGCGAGGCGGGCATCCCGGTGTTCCACTCCTTCCGCACGGCGGTCCGCGGCATCCGGGCGATGGCGGACTTCTGGGCGCTGCACCGCGGCTACCGCGGCCCGTTCGCGGACGCGCCGCGCGAGCCGTCCGCCGCCTTGGCCGCCGTCCGTGACCGGCTCGTGCCCGGCTCGACGCTGGACGAGGTGGCCGCGAAGGACGTGCTGCGCGCGTACGGGATCCCGGTGGTGGAGGAGGCGGTCGCCGCGTCGCCGGACGAGGCGGTGGCGGCGGCGGCCCGCTTCGGGTATCCCGTGGTGCTCAAGGCGCTCGCCGACGGGCTGGCCCACAAGTCCGACCTCGGGCTGGTCCGGGTCGGGCTCCGCGACGCGGACGGGGTACGGGACGCGTACGCGGAGATCGTGGCCGGGGCCTCGGGGCTGCGGCTGACGGGGGTGGTGGTCCAGCCGCAGGTGACCGACGCGGTGGCCGAGCTCATCCTGGGGGTCAGCCACCAGGCGCCGTTCGGGCCGACGATCACGTTCGGGCTGGGCGGGGTGTTCACCGAGGTGGTGCGGGACGTGTCGTTCCGGGTGCCGCCGTTCTCCCGTGAGGAGGCGCTGCGGATGATCGGCGAGACCCGCGCGCCGGCGCTGCTCGCCGGCGTCCGCGGCCGGCCCGCCGGCGACCTGGACGCGGTCACCGACGCGGTCATGCGCCTGCAGACGCTGGCGCTGGAGCTCGGCGACTCCATACGCGAACTGGACGTCAACCCCCTGCTGGTACGGCCGGACGGCCTCGGAGCGGTGGCCGTCGACGCCCTGGTGATCACGTCCTGACGTGAACCCCCGCACGACGCGGGGCCGGGCCGGGCTCCCACACCCGGCCCGGCCCCGCGCACGGTGCGGCGGCCTGGTCTGGTTACTCTGCCCAGTCCTCGGTGCGGTCGGAGCGGGCCGGTTGGCGGCCGATGCGCATGGGGGACAGCGGGGCGTCGACCAGGAGGGTGCGCTGGAAGGACCGGGCCGTGTCGCGGAGCCGGGTCTTCCAGCCGCCGGCGGCCCGGTCGGCGTCGTTCGCGGCCTCGAAGGCGGCCCACCGCTCGTAGTCCGGCACGGCCCAGAGCAGGAAGCACTCGGAGTCGTCGCCGAGCGCGGTCCGCCAGGCGCCGGCCAGGTCCCAGCCGAAGCGCCCGTAGTGCGGGACGGCCTGGTCGCGGACCCGTTCCAGAAAGTCGGCCGCGTCCCCCGGCGGCACCGTGATCCGCTCGTGCGCGTACACCTCGCCGCGCACCCCGTCGGCGCACAGCTCCTCGATGGTGCGCGTCCACGGCGCGGGCAGGAGCAGGCGGTCGACGCCGCCGGAGCGCATCTCGGCGGCGGCCGCCCACCAGGCGGCCAGCTTCGGGTCCTGCAGCGACGGGTGGCCCAGCTCGTGCCGGAACGACGACGCCAGGCCGTCCCACCCGTCCTCCTCCCAGATGTTGACCACGCCCGGCCACCAGGCGGTCGAGCCGACGACGCCCCACACCCCGTAGCAGAGCTGGTCGCGCTCCTCCTGGGCGATGGGGCTGAAGTTGGCGGTCATGTGGTGCATGTACCGGGCGCGGTTGTGGCCGGTGACGTCGATGAACTCGTGGATGTACATCTTGTCGTTCACGGGGACCCTCCGGAGGTTCAGGCGCTGAGGCGCATGGTCTGCTCGGCGACCCCGGCCAGGGAGGCGCCGTCCTGCCACAGCGCCACCCGGCCGGCGGCGGTGCGGCCGGCGCGGGCCACCAGGCTCACGTCGAGCAGGACCCACTCGGCGACGGGACCGCCGAACAGCCGGAGCGACGCGCTGACGGTGGTCACCCGGGGCCGTTCCGGCAGGGTCCGGCGCAGCAGGTAGGGGACGTGGTCGCTGACCACCGCGAGCCGCACCTCGTCCGGCACGTCGCAGAGCACCCGCGCCCACAACAGGACCGACCCGGGCGACCCACCGGCCACCCGGACGTCGAGCATCATCGCGCCGCCTGACCCCGACTCGTACGAGCGCTCCGGACACTCCAACGGCCCGGGAACCCGCGGCGGGCTCGCGACGCCGCCCGAGGTCACCGTCCCAGGGCGAGCGACGACGCCGCCCGGCGCCACCGCCTCAGCGGCGGGGGCCGCCTCGACGACGGCGGTGCCGGTGAGGGCAGGTCGGTCGCCGTCGGTGGCGTCGAGGCGGCAGTGGGACAGGGCCCGGCCCTCGGTGAGCACGTCGCACCGTACGGAGAGCCGGGCGCCACGCGCGACGGGCCGCAGGAAGGCCGCGGACAGGTCGCGCAGCCGCCGCCCGGTAGCGCGCTGGGCGGCGTCGGCGAGCAGCCCGAGCCCCCAGCCGCCGAAGAGCGCGCCGGTCCCGGAGCAGATCTCGCGGGACACGGGCACGTCGGACGGCGGGCCGCCGAGCGGCCAGGTCATCGCCTGATCACGGGTTTGGTCACCGAGTTGGTGCCGCCGAAGCAGAACTGGCTGCGCCCCGCCTTGGCCCCGACCACGAACAGCTCGAAGCAGTCGGCCGACGGGTTGACGGTGACCGGCGTCTCGGGGGCGTCGAGCAGCCAGCGCAGCTCGGGGTGCGAGGTCTCGAAGGCCGGCATCGACTGGTTGAGCATGAGCTGGCGGAAGGGCAGCTTGGTGCGCCGGTGGATGGCCTCCTTGATGTCGGCGGGCGTCCACCCGGCGGCGGCGAACGCGGCGGCGTGGTCGGGCGCCATCAGCAGCAGGTTGGAGAACGTGCCGTGGAACGGGTAGCCGGCCTCCAGCGGCGCGTCCTTCTTGATCAGCCACGCCCCGGCGGACGGGGTGCCGACCGCGTGGGAGGTGAGCGTGGACCAGCTCTCGATGAGCTTCTCCGGGTCGGAGTTCTGGAAGTCGAAGAACTCGGTCATCCCGTACGGCACGTTCACGGTGACCGTGGAGTCTTCGAGGGAGTGGCCCTGCTGCACCCGCCACGGCGCCCACGGGGTGCGCTCCTCGTTCTCCGCCACGCAGGCGGAGAACTTCATCGGCGTGCCGATGGTGTCCATGTCGGTGATGCCGGGGTAGGACAGGCCGACGTTCATCATGATCAGCCGCAGGGCGCGGCCGATGGCGATGTTGACCTCGGAGACGGAGCCGGGGCCGAGGGCGCACATGCCGCGGTTCATGCCGATCTCGTCGGCGATCGGGCCGGACACCAGCACCACGGGCGCCTGCGGGCCGGTGGACATGGCCCAGGTGCGCAGCCCGATGGACGGGTCCAGCACGCACTCCATCATGGCCATGATCACCGGCATGGTCTCGGGCCGGCAGCCGGCCATGACCGCGTTGGCCGCGATCTTCTCGACCGTGCCGATGCCGAACCCCGGCGCGAAGTCGCCCACGACGTGGCCGCCGTCCAGCCCGGACGCCGCGATCATGGCGTCGACCTTGGCCCGGGTGGGCGGCACCAGCGGCATGCCGTCGCTCCAGCCGTTGGCCACGAACCGGCGCTGCATCTCGTCGAACGCCTCCAGCAGGTCGCCCCCTCCGTAGTGCAGCTCGGGGGCGCTCTCCAGGACCATCGAGGCGAACTCGGGCAGCACGTCGAACACCGGCCGCGGCTTGGTCAGGCACTCGACCACCTCGGCGAACGACTCCTCGACCATGCGGTGGATCTCGGCGGTGTCCTTGTTGGAGAAGCACTCGGGCACGATGACCGGGCAGGCCTCGGGCACCCCGAAGGTCTTGGCGCTGAACCGGGCGTCCTCGTCGAAGATCGCCGCGGTGTAGCCGATCGCCGGCACGCCGCGCCGCTCCACCTCGCACAGGTCGCGGATCAGCCAGGAGGTGCAGCTGCCGCAGTCGGCGGAGGTGCCCACCAGGGCGTCGACCTTCTCCTCGATGAGCGTGAGCTGCTCCTCCGACAGGTAGCGGGTCGTGCCGCCGAGCGCGCCGGTCATCTCGACGAACGTGACGTCCTCGTACGCGGCCTCGATCAGCTCGCGGGCCTTGACCAGCGCGTCGAGGCCGTTCTGCTTGCCGTTCCAGTAGAGCGCCACCGTGGCGCCGTCGAGCGTCTCCGGCCGCGGCGCGGGCGGGAACCGGTCGCCGTCGGCGTGGGAGCGTGGCGTGGCCACCGGGTTGACGATGCTCAGCCGGGCACTCATGTAAGGACCTCCACCACGATCTCCGTTCCTGGGCTGCGGCGGCGCAGCGTCTCCGCCATGAGCTGGCTCAGCTCGTGCTGCGGCAGGACGCACACGTCGTCCGCGCAGTCGGGACCCGCGCTGCCGGGCCGGTAGCCGACCCGGATCGTGCCGGCGTCCTCCGCCAGCAGGACGAGCTCGCCGCCGTCACGGCTGACCATCCGCTCGAACTCCGCCACCAGCCGCGCTCCGGTCGACGTCACGGCCATCACCACCCTTGCTTCCATAACCAGGTACCTAGTCTTACAGCCCGTACGAGCGGCCGACAAGAGACCTGAAGCGAATTCAGGTACCTAGTTTTTCTCAGCTATGTTTTCTATCATTGCTACGATAAATTGAAACGGTGGCAACCCTCAAGCGGGTGCGCGCGGGAAAGTCAGGACGGCTCGCGCACGTCCGACCAGTCGATCACCTGGGCGATCTGCCGGGGGTAGCCCTCGCGCAGCCGCCGCCCGAACTCCTCCTCCAGCTCGCGCATCGCGTCGCGGGCCGCCTGCGCGTCACGCGCCGCCACCGCCGCGTGCACCGTGCGCAGCCGGCCCAGCACCTGCGCGCGGTAGCGCTCGTCCGGCACGAACCCGGCGCTGTTCACGATCGCCCGCAGGGCCGGGCTGAGGAAGGCGAACAGCTCGTTGTGGCAGCTCTCGGCCAGGTGGCGCCAGTAGGACTCGTAAGCCGCGGAGAAGGCCCGGTAGGAGCCGAGCCCGCGCTCGATCGCGTCGAGGTCGCCCGCCATCGCGGCCAGCTCCTCGTCGGTGGCGTTGCGCGCGGCCAGCTCCGCCAGGCCGGGCTCGATCATCACCCGGGCGTCCAGCACCGAGCTCAGCGGCGCCCCGGCGAACTGCAGCAGCAGGGCGACGGTGGAGGCGAGGTTGGGCCAGCCGGGCTGCACGATCTCCGGCCCGCCGTTCGGCCCCGGCCGCATCACGATCAGCCCCTGGTGTTCCAGGAACCGGAGCGCCTCCCGGTAGGTGCCCCGCCCCACGCCGTGCCGCCGCATCGCCTCGGCCTCCGGCAGGTAGCGGTCGCCCGGGCCCATGCCGCTGTCGCGCATCGTCTCCACGATCTGCCTGGCGACCTCGAGAGACAGCTTCGGGCGGCGCTCACCGGGATCAACTCGCACCCGCAGATTGTACGCAGCACGCACAGGAGGACCCGATGACCGATCTCGGCCTGCTCGGACTGTGCCACGTGGGCATCGCCGTGCCCAGCGTGGCGGAGTTCACCCGTACCTGGGGCACGCTGCTGGGCGTCTCCGACTGGCTGGTCACCGAGATCGACCAGCCGGCCGGCCTCCTCCAGCTGCACGGCGAGCGGCAGGGCCCGTCCCGCTCCAGGATCGCCATGGCCCGCCTGGCGGACACGGCGATCGAGCTGGTCGAGCCGCTGGAGGGCCGCACCCGCACCTCGGCCTGGCTGGAGACCCGCGGCCCCGGCATCCACCATCTGGCCTTCTGGGTGCGCGACCTGGACCACGCCGTCGCCGCGCTCGCCGACCACGCCGACGTCACCTACTCCCCCGCCGCCCGCCTCCGGCCCGGACCCGCCGGGACGCCGGTGTCCGCGGTGGCCCGCGGCAGCGGCCCGCTTCCCGTCGATCCGGGGTTCTGGCTGTACTCGGAGTCGCGTGACGCCCAGGTGCCCTGGTGCCTGGAACTCCTGGACGCGCGCCGGGCGGACGTGGTGCGCGCCGCCTTCGGCGACCACGTCGTGTACCCCTCTTCGTGATCGGCCGCACCAAGGTCTTGCCGGAGGTGTGACGTAGGCGACAATATAAGTCGCTATACGTCTAACGACGCGCCCCTGGCACCAACGGAGGTGGCCTGTGACGATGATCGGCTCGGCAGTACCACGCAAGGAGGACGCCGCGTTGCTCACCGGGCGCGGCACGTTCGTGGACGACATCCATCGTCCCGGGCTGCTCCACATGGTCTACGTGCACAGCACGGAGGCCCACGCGCTCATCACCGGCGTCGACGCCGAGGAGGCCCGCTCGCTGCCCGGCGTGGTCGGCGTCTGGACCGCGCGGGACTTCGCCGGCCTGCCGCCCCGCCCGTCCGTGCCCGGCCTGGAACGCGGCTACCTGGCCGCCGGCAAGGTGCACTACGTCGGCGAGCCGGTGGCCGTCGTCGTCGCCGCCGACCGGTACGCCGCCGCGGACGCGGCGCGCGCCGTGCGCGTGGCGTACGAGCCGCTGCCGGTGATGGCCACGGTGGCCGACGCGCTCGCGCCGGACGCGGTGCCCATCTTCGCGCCGCTGCCCGGCAACCTCGCCCTGGAACAGCAGGTGACGCCGGAAGACGTGACGGCCGATCTGGAGGCCGCCCCGCACCGGCTGCGCGCCCGCCTGGTCAACCAGCGCTGCGCGGGCGCGCCGATGGAGCCGTACGGGGTGCTCGCCGACTGGACCGGGGCCGGGCCGACCGTGTGGGCCACGGTGCAGGCGCCGCACCGGGTCCGGGCGGAGATCGCCGAGCGGTTCGGGCTCGCCAGGCACCTGGTCCGGGTGGTCGCGCCCGACGTCGGCGGCGCCTTCGGGGTGAAGTCGTCGTTCATGCCCGAGCTGTTCCTCGCGCCCGAGCTGTCGCGCCGGCTCGGCCGGCCGGTCAAGTACGTCGAGACCCGCGGCGAGCACATGGTGCACACCTACCACGGCCGCGACCAGCTGCAGGACGTCGAGGTGGGCTTCGACGACGAGGGCCGCATCCTCGCCCTGGACGTGACGCTCACGGTCAACATCGGCGGCGTGCCCGACCCGGTGGGCATCGGTCTCGCCACGCTCACCTCGTACATGCTGGGCGGCTGTTACAAGATCCCGAAGATCGCCGCGCGCTACCGGAGCGTCGTTACCAATACCACGCCTACCGCGTCCTACCGGGGAGCGGGACGGCCCGAGGCGAGCTTCCTGATCGAGCGGGTGGTCGACCTGGTCGCCCGCGAGCTCGGCAGGGACCCCGCCGACGTCCGGAAGGCGAACCTGATCCAGCCGGGCGAGATGCCGTACCAGACCCCGTTCGAGGGGATCGTGTACGACGAGGCCGACTACCCGGCCGCGCTGGACCTGCTGCTGGACCGGCTCGGCTACGCCGGGTTGCGCGAGGAGCAGGCGCGGCGGCTCGCCGACCCGCGCGCGCCGCTGCTCGGCGTCGGGCTGTCCACGTTCGTGGAGATGGGCGGGTTCGGGCCCACGCCGCTGTTCGAGCAGTTCGGCTACCTCGGCGGCTGGGAGTCGGCGAACGTCCGGATGCAGCCGGACGGATCGGTGATCGTCCTGGTCGGCACCGCCCCGCACGGGCAGGGCCACCAGACCGCGCTGGCCCAGATCGCCGCCGATCAGCTGGGCGTGCCCTTCGACGCCATCAGCGTGCTGTACGGGGACACCGCGGTCGTGCAGGAGGGCACCGGCACCATGGGCAGCCGCGGCATGCCGGTCGCGGGCAACGCCGTGCGGATGGCCGCGGTGGAGGTGGCGGACAAGGCCAGGCGCGTCGCGGCCCACATGCTGGAGGCCGACGCGGACGACCTGGTGCGGATCGGCGACGGGTTCCAGGTCAAGGGCGTGCCCGACGCGACGGTGACGCTGGCGGAGGTGGCGGAGCGCGCCTTCAAGCCGCACCTGCTGCCCGAGGGCACCGCGCTCGGCCTGGAGAACACCTCGTACTTCGAGCCGAAGAACCTCAGCTACCCGAGCGGGGCGCACGGGTGCGTGGTGGAGATCGACCGCGACACCGGGCGGGTGTCGATCCTGCGGTATGTCTGCGTGGACGACTGCGGCACCGTCATCAACCCGATGACGGCCCGCGGGCAGATCCACGGCGGGGTCGCCCAGGGTATCGCGCAGGCGCTGTTCGAGAAGGTCGCCTTCGACGCCGGCGGCCGGCCGCTCACCGCGTCCCTGGAGGACTACATGGTGCCGGGCGCGCTGGACCTGCCCCCGTACGAGACCCACCACATCGAGACGAGGTCCAGCTTCAACCCGCTCGGCGCCAAGGGGCTCGGCGAGGCGGGCGCGACGGCGGCGCCGCAGGCCGTGGTGAACGCCGTGGTGGACGCGCTGGCCCATCTCGGCGTGCGCGACGTGGAGATGCCCTGCACGCCGGAACGAGTCTGGAAGGTCATGCACGATGCGAGTTGAGATCACCGTCAACGGGCAGGCGCACAGCCGGGAGATCGAGCCCCGGCTGCTGCTCGTCCACTTCCTGCGCGACACGCTGTCCCTGACGGGCACGCACGTCGGCTGCGACACCTCCAGCTGCGGCGCCTGCACGGTCCTGCTCGACGGCGAGGCCGTGAAGTCCTGCACCGTCCTGGCGGCGCAGGCCGACGGCCTCGCGGTCACCACGGTCGAGGGGCTGGCCGGTGAGGACGGGCTGTCGCCCGTGCAGGAGGGTTTCCGGCAGTGTCACGGGCTGCAGTGCGGGTTCTGCACGCCGGGCATGGTGATGGCGGCCACCGCGCTGCTCGCCGAGAACCCCGACCCGACGGAGCAGGAGATCCGTGGCGGGCTCAAGGGCAACATGTGCCGGTGCACCGGCTACCAGATGATCGTCGAGTCGGTCCAGTGGGCCGCCGCGAACGGAGGCGCGAAGTGATCCCGGCCGGCTTCTCCTACGTGCGCGCCGGCTCCGTCGAGGAGGCGCTCGACGAGCTCTCCCGGCACGGCGACGCCGCCAGGCCGCTCGCGGGCGGCCACTCGCTCCTGCCCGCGATGAAGCTGCGGCGGGCCGAGCCGGGCGTCCTGGTCGACATCGGCCGGCTCCGCGAGCTGTCGTACGTCAGAACGGACGGCGACCGGATCGCGGTCGGCGCGCTCACCAGCCACCGGACCCTGGAGCGCGACCCGGTGGTGGCCGCGCAGGGGCCGCTGCTGGCCGCCGCCGCGCGCCGGATCGGCGACCCGCAGGTGCGCAACCGGGGCACGATCGGCGGCTCGCTGGCGCACGCCGATCCGGCGGCCGACCTGGCCGGCGCGGTGCTCGCGCTGGACGGGGTGCTGGTGGCGCGCGGCCCTGCGGGCGTGCGGGAGATCCCGGCGCGGGAGTTCTTCACCGGCCGGCGCCGTAACGCGCTGGCGGCGGGCGAGCTGCTCACCGAGATCCGGCTGCCGGCCGCGCCCGGCCGGTCGTACGCGTTCGAGAAGTTCAGCCGCCGCGCCCTGGACTGGGCCGTGGTGGGGGTCGCGGCCCAGGCGCGGCCCGGCGGGGGCGTGGCGATCGCGCTGATCGGCATGGGGCCGACGCCGGTGCGGGCGACGGCGGTGGAGGAGGCCCTGGCGGCGGGCGAACCGGCCGCGGAGGCTGCCCGGCTGGCCGCGTGGGGCTGCGAGCCGCCGGACGACGCGGTGGCGAGCGCGTCCTACCGCGTCCACCTCGCCGAGGTGCTGGTGACCCGCGCCCTGGCCGCGCTGTAGAAGCCCGGGGCCCGGCCGCGACCTCGCGGCCGGGCCCCGCTCGTTCAGGACGTCGGCTTGACCTGCTGGAGGAGCGGGAGCACGCGGTACGGGACGCGACCGCGCAGGGCTACCTCGGTACGGGTCCGGACCACGCCGGGAAGCGCGAGCAGGGCCTGCACGATCTGCTCCAGGTGACCGTTGTCCAGGGCGGCGATCCGGCACAGCAGGTCGCCCTCTCCGGTGGTCGAGTGGGCCTCCAGCACTTCCGGGAGCCGGCCGAGCCGCTCGGTCACGTCGTCCAGCCTGCCCTGCGCGAGGTGCAGGTGCACGAACGCCTGGACGGTGTAGCCGAGGGCGGCCGGCGAGACGTGCGCGGCGTAGCCGGTGATCGCCCCGCGCCGCTCCAGCCGCGCGATGCGGGCCTGCACCGTGCCCCTGGCGACGCCGAGCACCCGCGCGTACTCGCGGTAGCCCGCGCGCGGCTCCTCCAGGAGCAGGCGCAGGAGGGCCAGGTCCAGGTCGTCGAGGTCCACGAGGCTGTCAGCCCGCGAGCACGGGGGCGATCAGGGCCCGCCAGGGGGCCAGATCGGTGTAGTCGCGGAAGCCGGTGATCAGCTCGCGGGCGGGATCCACCTCCGCGACGCCGTTGCAGGCGACGCTGTACTCCCGGCCGTCGATCCAGAACCGGTCGACCCGTTCGAGCCACGCGCGCTCGTCCGTGTAGCTCGCGGTCACCAGCTCCCACCGCACCCGCTCGGCGCGGCCCAGAATCGGCCGGAGCAACGCCGCTACGCCGGCCCGCCCGGCCACGGGCGCATGCGGGACGTTCGCGTACGTGCCGTCCTCCGCGAAACATCCGGCCGCCGCGTCCGCATCCCTAGCGTGCACCGCCGCCAGAAACCGCTCCGTCACCCGATACCCGGCCGTCACCCGTCCCCACCCACCCTCCCGTGAGCGCCCAACACCCCACAGCCGGTCGTCATCGCGTGGGTGGATGTCATCGGAACAGCACTGGATAGGAGGCGAAGTGGTCGCGGGAGGAGTTGGGGTCGCGCCTGGGCGGATGGTGGGGGTCGGGGCGGGCGCCGGCGGTGAGCAGGGCCGACAGCATGAGGGTGACGGTGCCGAGAACCTGCTCGGCGTCGTCCGCCGCCGGGACACCGCCGGCGAGTTCGGTGCCGATGCACGCGTGGGTGCCGCCGCCGAAGGCGTGGCCCCAGCGGGGGACCCCGGCCGGGACCTCGCGCAGGGGGTCGAACTCGTCCGGGCGCTCGAACACCCGGGGGTCGCGGTTGGCCGCCGCGATGTCCAGCACGACGAACGCGCCCTCGGGGATCTCGGTGCCGCCGCGCAGCACGGCGGGGGCCAGCGCGCGGCGCTGCGCGACAGGGCTGGCCGGGTGCAGCCGCAGGGTCTCGTGCACACAGCGCTGGAGCAGGGCCGGGTCGTCGAGGGCCTTCTCGGCGGCGGCCGGGTCGCGGCGGACCCAGGCGAAGAACTCGTCGGCCGAGTGCGTGAACGCGTCGGCGGTGCTGTGCGAGCCGGCCTGGAGGTAGAAGGCGCATTCGCGGAGCAGGATCTCCTGGTCGATGCCGAGCTCGTCCCAGTGGCGCAGCAGGCCGGTGAGCACGTCGCGGGGCAGGTCCTGCTCACCCAGCTCGCCGGCCGCGTGCCGGGCCAGCAGCGCCCTGCGGCGTTCCAGCGACGGCCGCATGAACGTGGCGTCGAACTCGTCCAGCGCCGCCCGCACCTCGGCCCGGACGACGTCCGGGTCCCGGGTGGTGTGCACCAGGGTGGCGCCTTCGGAGAACTTCTTCGCGTAGCGGTAGAGCGCGTCCGCCTCGGTCGCGGAGCCGGTGGGCCGGTCGATGCCGGCGACCAGCGCGGTCAAGCTCATGATCGTGCGGTAGCCGAGCTCGACCAGGTCCGCGCGGCCGTCGGCGGCGAACGGCGCCAGCGTGTCGCGTACGACGTCGTGCAGGAACTCGCGCTCCCAGTGCCGGAACGTGCCCCGGCGGAACAGCCGGTTCTCCACCCTGCGCCGCACGCGGTGGTCCTCCCCGTGCAGCACCAGCAGGCAGTCGGCCATGACGACCCCGCCCTCGTCGTAGAGCGCCTGCTTGAGGTCGCGCAGCCGGAAGGCCTCGCGTACGTCGGCGTAGCCGTCAAGAGTGATCGTCGTCATCGCCACGCGCTCCCTGATTGACACGGGGTTAGAACACTAACGACGCTACCAGCGGACACCGCCCTGCGGAAGATGTGACCCTGCGTACCGCCCTGTCATTCGTCGTTAGGGTCTTGACGCCGCTCGGGGAGCCACGAGACCCTCAGCAGGGACCGGCAACCCCCCGATCCGGTCGTGCGCAACGGAGGAGCAAGTCCAGATGACAGCCGTCGCCGAAGAGACAACGATCGTCCTCACCACGTTCGCGGACGCCAAGGACGCCTATCGCAGCAAGGACCTGCGCCAGTCGCTCTACGACGAGGGCGAGGTCGTGATGGCGGACGTGCTGGTGAACCTGCACGGCGACGAGCACAGGTCCCGGCGCCGGGTGGAGAACCGGATGTTCCGCCGCGAGGTGTTCGAACGCTACGAACGCGAGCTGTTCCCGCGGGTGATCGAGCAGACCCTGGCCCCGTACCAGGCGGAGGGCCGGGTCGACCTGGTGCACCTGGGGCACGAGCTGATGCTCAACCTCGCCGCCCTGACCGCGGGCGTCGACCGCCCCGCGGGCACCGCCGAGGAGACCGGCCGGCTCTACGCGTACATGATGAGCTTCATCGAGGGCGCCACGCTCGCGCACTCGACGAAGGACAAGGACGAGCAGCGGCGCGTGATCGCGCGGGCCCTCGAAGACTGGGACGCGGAGTTCCTGGCCCCGTCCATCGCCCGCCGCCGCGACCTGCTGGAGCGGGAGGCGGCCGGCGAGGACGTGGACGTGCCCAGCGACGTGCTGACCACGCTGCTGCGCCACACCGGGGAGCTGCGCCTGCCGCACGAGGTGATCCGCAGGGAGGTCGCGTTCTTCCTGCTGGCCGGCGCGCACACCAGCGCCACCGCGTTCGTCCGCTCGGTCGATCACATCCTGGGCTGGATCGAGGCGCACCCCGAGGACGCCGGGCTCGCCGCCGCCGACCCGCTGTTCGTCCAGCGCTCCGTGCACGAGACCGTACGGCTCAACCCGTCCAGCCCCATCGGCCGGAGGCGCGCGCTGGCTCCGGTCTCGCTGCGTTCCGGCATCGAGATCCCCGAGGGCGCGACCGTGGTGATCGACCTGCAGTCGGTCAACCGCGACCCGGAGGTCTTCGGCCCGGACGCCGCCGCGTTCGACCCGCACCGCACGTTCCCCCCGAACGTGGCCCCGTTCGGGCTGAGCTTCGCCGCGGGGATGCACGTGTGCATCGGCCAGGACCTCGCCGCCGGGGTCGTGCAACGGGCCGGCTCGGATCCGGACGACCACCTTTTCGGCCTGGTCACCGGCGTGGTCCAGCGGATGTTCGCGGCGCGGGTGCGGCGCGACCCGGACAACCCGCCGCAGCGGGACGCCAACACCCAGCGGCCCTACTGGGGCTCCTACCCGGTCCTGTTCGGAGGCGACGAGTGACGTACCGGATCGAGCTCGACCGGGACGTGTGCATCAGCTCCGGCAGGTGCGTCGCGGAGGCGCCGGAGTCGTTCCGCTTCGACGACGACGAGATCGTCGCGCTGGTCCCTGGCGGGCCGCGGCTGACGGACGAGCACATCTTCGACCTCGCCCGCGACTGTCCCTCCGGCGCCATCCGCGTCTTCGACGGGGACGAGGAGATCGATGTCTACTGAGGGCCTGATCCCGTTCGGCACGGTCAGCGCCGTGGACACCGTGGGCGGGCCGCTCGGGCGGTTCGCCGCGCGGCGCGAGCCGTAGTCGTGGAGCTGGGAATCCGGGGCCGGCGTGCGGCCGTGGCGGCGGCGAGCGCGGGGCTCGGTCACGCGAGCGCGGCCGCGCTGGTCGCGGAGGGGGCGCGGGTCACGATCTGCGGCTCCGACGAGGAGCGGGCGCGCGCCGCGGCGGAGCGCCTGGGGCCAGGCGTGCGGTGGCTGCGCGCCGACGTCTCAGGGCCGGACGGCGCCGCGGCGTTCGTGGAGGAGGCCGCGGCGCTGATGGGCGGGCTCGACATCCTGGTGGTGAACGGGCCGGGCCCGCCGCCCGGCACGATCGCGCAGACCCCGCTGGACGCTTACCAACCAGCGCTGGAACGCAGCCTGCTCGCCGTCGTGCGGATGTCGCTGGCCGCGCTGCCGTTCATGCGGGAGGAGGGCTGGGGCCGGATCGTCGCGATCACCTCGCTCGGCGTGCGCCAGCCGTACCCGAACCTCGCGCTGTCCAACACCGCACGCGCGGGCGCCACGGGTTTCCTGCGCACGCTGGCCCGCGAGGTGGCCGCGGACGGGATCACGGTGAACTCCGTGCAACCCGGCCTGCACCGTACGGAACGGGTCACGCAGGTGTACGGCGACAGCCCGCCGGTCGGCGACGTGCCGGCGGGACGGCTGGGCGAGCCGGCCGACCTCGGCGCGGTCGTCGCGTTCCTGTGCTCGGCGCAGGCCGGTTACCTCACCGGCGCGGCGGTGCCCGTGGACGGAGGGGCCTACCAGGCGCTGCTGTGACCGGGTGACCCGTCGAACGTTGTGAACAAGGCACGCCGCCGCGTCCCTTAGCGTCGTTATCCTTATGACGACGCTTGGGACAGGCCGACAAGGGGAGAGAACAGCATGACGAAATGGGCCGTGGTCACCGGGGCGGCGCACGGCATCGGAGCCGTCATCGCCGAGTACGCGGTGAAAGAGGGCTACCGGGTCGCCGCATGGGACGTCGACGGCCCGGCCGTCGAGCAGACGGCCCGCGACATCGGCGACGCGTGCGCGGGCACGGCCGTCGACGTCGCCGACGAGGAGTCGGTGCGCGCCGCGGCGGCGCTGCTGCCGGAGCCGCCGCAGCTGGTGGTGAACAACGCCGGCATCGTCCGGTTCGGGCCGCTGCTCGACCTGCCGGTGACCGAGTGGGAGGCCGCGCTGCGGGTCAACCTGACGGGCACCTTCATCGTCGCCAGGACGCTCGCCAGGGCGATGGCCGACGCCGGCGGAGGCGCGATCGTCAACCTGGCCTCGATCAACGGCATCGCGGCCGCCCCGAACGCGGGCGCCTACTCGGCCAGCAAGGCCGGCGTCGTCCGGCTGACCGAGCACATGGCGATGGAGTGGGCCAGGCACGGCATCCGCGTCAACTGCGTGGCTCCCGGGCTCATCCACGCGGGCATGTCCGACGCCATCTACGCCGACCCCGAGGTCCGGCGCGTCCGCGAGGGCGCGGTGCCCCTGGCCCGGCTCGGCTCGGCCGAGGACATCGCCGCCGCCGTCCTCTTCCTCGGCTCCGAGAAGTCCGCCTACGTCAGCGGCCAGACCCTCGCCGTCGACGGCGGCCTCATCAAGAGCACCCTCGCCTCCCTCCCACGCCCGGCCTCAGTGGACTCCGTCGGCTTCGCCGAGGCCTGACGACTGGGGGCGCGTCACGTCGTACGTGACGCGCCCCCCGCCGTCTTGTGCACGGGCTGTTCGCGCGCCGGCGGGATCGTCTCGCATGTGCGAGCCGTCGCGTGTGCGGGGCGTCTCGCGTGTGCGTGCCGTCTCCCTGTGCGTGCCGTCTCCCGTGTGACGGGCCGTCTCGCGTGCGGCCGGCCGTTTCATACGCGCTGGTCGGTACGGCGGTGAGGGTTGTCTTCACACGTGCGGGTGCGGTTTGGGGTGTGTGGGTCAGCCGTGGGTGGTCCAGTGGATGGCGCGGCGGAGGATTTCGCGGTGTTCGGGGACCTCGTACGACGGCGGGTGGTGGCCGAGGGCGTCGTAGACGATGCGGCCGCCGGCGTGTTCGCGGGCCCACAGCAGGGGGTGGCGGCTGTGGGTGTCCGGGCCGGTGGGCTGGGCGGCGGTCAGGAGCGGGACGGTCCCGGGCGCCCGTTCCAGGTTCCCGTAGACCTCGTCGACGACCGTGAACGGGGCAAGGCCGTCGACCAGTTCGTGCCCGCCCTCCGGCCGCACCTCGACCGCGGGGCCGATGGGCGGGTGGTGCGAGCGGCCCCACACCCAGGCGGCGCCGAGCGTCCGCCCCCACTCCGGCCAGTCGTCGAAGCAGATGCTCGCCGTGTGCATACCGAGCACGCCGCCGCCCGCTTCTAGGTGGGCCGCCAGTCTGGCCCTGGCGCTCTGGGACGGGCTCTCGCCCTCCGTTCCGGCCAGTTCCCGATAGCGGTCGGGGGTGCCTGGCCCGGTCATCGTCCAGCGCAGCGCGTTCACCACCAGCAGCGCCGCACCCGGCAGCGCCCGCAGGGCGGCGTCCACGTCGGTATGGACCTCCGCCCGGATCCCCTGTCCGGACAGGAGCTCCACCAGGCAGGCGGTGGTGGCGGGGAAGTCATGGGTGAGCCCTCCGGACAGCACAACGGCACGCATGGGGTGTCCCTTCGCAGTTAGGTGTCAGATCAGCCTGGGTGCCCTATCGACAGCCACCGGGGCAGGCTGGGTATCCGCACGAAGCCTCCGTCTCCGCACGGAAGCTCTGTCTCCGCACAAAAGCTTCGTCGCCACACGAAAGCTCTGTCTCCGTACGGAAGCTTCGTCGCCACACGAAAGCTCTGTCTCTGTACGGAAGCTCCGTCGCCGTACGTTCCGTCTCCGTACGGAAGCTCCGTACGAAACGCTGCACGAAGAGGCTGTGGAGGGCATGGGGTCGTCAGGTGGCTGTCCAGGCGCCGTCGACCGGGATCACCGCGCCCGTGAGGTACGACGCGCCGCCGGAGAGCAGGAACGCCACGGCCGCCGCGACCTCTTCCGGCTCGCCCACGCGCGCCATCGGGACCCGGTTCATCAGCCACGCCGCCTGCTCGGGCGCGCCGAGCCGGTCCGCTGTCATGGGGGTACGGATGACGCCGGGCGCGATGGCGTTGACCCGGATCCCGGCGGGGGCCAGCTCGGCCGCCGCCGCGCGGACCAGCCCGGCGACCCCGGCCTTGGCGGCCACGTAGTGCGGCTGTCCGGCGACGGCGTGGGTGCCGGTCACCGAGCTGATGGTGACGACGGCGCCGCCGACGCCGGCCGCCAGCCAGCGCCGGGCGCAGCCCTGGATGCCCAGGAACGTCCCGGTGACGTGCACGGACAGCATGCGTTCGAACTCGGCGACGTCTAGCTCGGTGATCGCGCCGCGGCTGCGGTGGCCGGCGCAGTTCACCAGGGCGTCGAGCGGCCAGGCCGCGTCGAGCACGCGCTCCCAGGACTCCCGGTCGGCCACGTCGAGCTCGTGCCGCCCCGGCCCGGGGCGCAGGTCGGCGACCTCGACCTCCCAGCCCTGGGCGGCGAGGAGCTCTGCGCACGCGAGGCCGATGCCGGAGGCGCCACCGGTGACGAGGACGCGGCAGGATGCGCTGGCCGAATCTCCCACTTGGCCGAGGGTCCTCGCCGGACTTCCCACGTGGCCAGGCGCCGTCATCGGACCTCCAGCAGACTTCCCTCACGGCCAGGCGCCGTCATCGGACCTCCAGCAGGTCAGGGCGGCGCAGGAGTCGGGCGGCGTTGGCGGCCAGGACCGCGGGGTCGAGCCCCGGCCCTTCGTGGGCGCCGGAGTCCCAGCCGGCGAAGTTGGTGCCGAACACCAGCCGCTCGGTCCCCGCGTGCTCGGCGAGCAGGTGAAGCGACAGGTCGTCGTGCACGTGGGTGTCGAACCACAGGCGGCGGTAGTAGTGCTCGAACCCGTTCTCCCGCAGCTTCGCGCCGGCCCACGGGCGCTTCTCCACGGCGCGGGCGAACCGCCCGGCGACGAACGCCGCGGCGCCGCCGCCGTGGGAGACGCACACGTCCAGGCCGGGGTGCCGGTCGAGCACGCCGCCGAAGACCAGCGCGGCCACGGCCAGCGTCTCGTCGCGGGCGAACCCGAAGAGCAGGTCGAGGTCGAAGCGGCGCAGCCGGGGGTCCTGCGGCGGCCCGTCCGGGCCGAGCGGCGACGGGTGCACGAACAGCGGCACGTCCAGGTCGGCGAGCGCCTCGTAGAGCGGGTCGAGCCCGGGATCGTCGAGGGTGCGCCCGGCGGGGTCGGTGCCGATGTACACGGCCGCCATCCCCAGCTCGCGCACGGCGCGCCGGGCCTCGGCGATCGACGCGGGGACGTCCTGCACCGGCAGCTGGGCGGCGCCGAGCAGGCGCGCCGGGTGCTTGCCCACCGTCTCGGCCAGCGCGTCGTTGTGGGTGCGCGCGTAGGCCACCGCCGCGCCGGGGTCCAGCCGGTCGAAGTAGGTCAGCGGGTTGGGCGACAGCAGCTGCACGTCGACGCCGGCCTCGTCCATGGCGGCGATGCGGACGCCCACGTCCATGAAGGGGCTTCCGGCGTAGCGCACGCCGTTCAACACGTACCCGCCGACGCGGTAGAAGGGCGTGCCGTCGGGCGAGACGCCCAGCTCGGGCCCCGCCGCGCCGGCCGCCCCGAGGCTGACCTCCAGTACGGCGTGCGCGTGCACGTCGATCACCGGTGAACGCCCGGGAGGAAGCTCGAGGTGGTCAGACACGGGCCAGCTTCTCCAGTTGATCCTCGGTCAGGGCCAGCCCGCGGGTGAGGGGGCAGGAGGCGAGGAACCTGACCTGGTCGGTGGAGCGCATGCGGCGCTCGGGGATCGGGGTGGTGAGGTCGATCCGGCGCCCGCCCTTGATCACCTCGGCGATCCGGGTGCGGTCCTGGAGGATCGTGACGTCCTTCAGCGGATCGCCGTCGACGATGAGGACGTCGGCGAGCCGGCCGGTCTCCAGGGTGCCGACCTCGCCTTCCATGCGCAGCGCGAAGGCGCCGTTGCGGGTGGCGGCGACGATCGCCTCCATCGGCGTCATGCCCATGTACTGGACGAACATCTCCAGCTCGCGGGCGTGCCACTCGCCGACGGGGGTGACGGCGAAGCCGGTCTCCGAGCCGGTGAGGAACGGCACGCCGGCGGCGTGCGCCTTGGCCATCTGCGCGGCGGTGACCTCGATCTCGGCGCGGAACACGTCGAGCAGCTCGGGCGCGCTGCCGATCTTCTGGCCGTAGTCGGCGAGGTTGCCGAGGAGCGTGAACGTCGGGCACAGCGCGCTGCCGGACTCGACGACGGCTTCGAGCGCCTCGTCGTCCATGTAGGAGGCGTGGTAGATCAGGTCGACGCCCGCCCTCGCGGCGTCGCGGGTGCTCTCGGAGTTGCGGCAGTGGGCGACGACCTTGGTGTTGAGCTCGTGCGCGGCGTCGCAGACGGTACGGAGCTCGTCGAAGCTCCAGACCTTGACCTCGGGGCCCTTCATGGACGGGATCAGGCCGGTGACCATGATCTTGATCCAGTCGACCCCGTACTTGATCTGGCGTCGTACCTCTTTGACCATCATGTCGCGGTTGTGGACGACGGTCGCGTAGCCGGTGGTGCCCTCGTCGCGGATCATCCGGCCGGCGGTGCCGCCGAGCATGGTCATCAGGGCCTGTCCCCCGGCGCGCATGCGGGGACCTTCGACGATGCCGGTGTCGATGGCGTCCCGCAGCTCGACGCCGATGGACCACAGGCAGTCGGCGTCGAGCACGCCGGTCACCCCGGCGCGGAGCACCTTGCGGGCGTGGTAGGCCGACAGCATCGAGCTGTAGCCCTGCGTGCGGTGGTTGAGCAGCTCGTCGTTGCCGGTCGGTTCGCCGAAGCTGAGGTGGGTGTGGGCGTCGATCAGGCCGGGCATGACCGTGCGCCCGCTCGCGTCGATCCGCTCGTCCACGCCGTCCGACTCGGCCTGGGCCAGCGCCTCGGCGCCCAGGGCGGCGATCCGGTCGCCGCGCACCAGCACCGCCTCGTCGGCTCGCGGCGCGGCGCCGGTGCCGTCGATGACGGCGCCTCCGGTGATCAAGATGCTGTCGGCCATCGGCTCTCCTCGGACCTCGTTATGCGTCAGAAGGTTAACTACTATGAAGCGTCCTGGCTAGACTGGCCTGGCGGTGATCGGAATTCGTCCCGGAGCCCGAGGTGATGCGACGATGGCAACGTGTCTCAGCAGAGAGTGATCGAAGAGCTCCAGCGCCTCGGCATGTCCGGCTACGAGGCCAAGGCCTACGTCGCGCTCGTGGCGGCCGGCGCCCCGCTCAACGGCTACGAGGTGGCCAAACGATCGGGAGTGCCGCGCAGCACGGTCTACGAGACGCTGGGCAAGCTCGTGGGCCGGGGAGCCGCCTACGAGGTGCGGCTCGGCGACGCGGGCGTGGGCTACATCTCGCTGCCCCCGATGTCGCTGCTCGACCGGATGCGGCGCGAGTTCGACCAGTCGATCAGCACGCTGCGCGAGTCGCTGCCCGAGGTGGCCTCGCCCACCCAGGTCCGGCTGATCCACAACCTGACCGACCGGTCGTCGCTGATCACCCGGGCCGAGGACGTGGTCTCGGCGGCGCGCAGAGACCTGTTCCTGTCCGGCTGGCCGGCGGAGCTGGAGCCGCTCAAGCCGCTGGCCCGCAGGGCCGAGTCCGACGGCGTCGACGTCTCCACGGTCGTCTTCGGCGACGACCCCGACCCGGTGGGCCACACCACCCAGCACCGCTTCTCCAGCCCCAAGGTGGCGCTTGAGAACCTGGGCTGCCGGCTGCTGGTCGTGGTGGCCGACCGCGAGCAGGCGGTCATCGGCGGCGTGATCAACGACGACGCCTGGGGCGTCTACACCGACGACCCGGCGGTGGTCCTGGTCGCGGTCGAGTACGTGCGCCACGACATCGCCATGCACCTCATCGTGGAGAAGTTCGCAGCCGAGGACTTCGAGACCTTCTGGAAGTCCGATCCGGCGCTGCTGCGGCTGCGCGCCGACCACGGCGCCCCCGCCACGCTGCTCAGAAGGGGCGCCGGCGCGCCCCCGCCCGCCCCCGGCCGCCGGCGCGGGAACGACACGTCCCGCTGATCCGCTGACGCGGGGGCGTCCGGCGGACGGACCCCCGGACCCGCCGGACGGCCCCGCCCGCCGATCCGGCCGCATCAGGATCGCGACGGCGTCCATCTGACGATGGGCGCCGTTTCCGCGTGCCCGCAGGCCGGGCCGCCTGATCGCGCTCCGGTCGCTCCGGTCTCGCCGCGTCGTTGCCAAATCGGGACTGTCGCGTCTTCCCATTGGACGTTAGCATCCTGACGACTAGCGGCTGGAGGCGTAACCGTGTGGCAACAGATCATCAGCGGCTTGCAGGCGGGGAGCTGGTACTCCCTCATGGCACTGGCCATCGTCCTCGTGCTGAAGGCGACCGACGTACCCAACTTCGCCATGGCTGAGCTGGGATTGTTTCCGGCTTTCTGCACCTGGGCGCTCATCGACGGCGCGCACCTGTCATGGTGGCTCGCGGTACCGATCGGGTTGCTCATCGGCGTCGCGCTGTCCGTAGTGGTGGAACGAACGGCTATCCGTCCGATCCTGGCGGAGAACCACTTCGCCACGGTCCTGATGACGATCGCGGTCTTCGTCGTGATCAACGCGGTCGTCCAGCTCGTGTGGGGATCCGAGCCCCGCAAGATCGACTCCCCGTTCGCGGGCTCGTTCACCGTGGCCGGGCAGGTCGTGGCGTACGAGCAGCTGCTCAGCATCGCGGCCGGGCTGGCGGTGATGGCCGGGCTCATCCTCTTCTTCCGCACGCCGCTCGGCGTGCGGATGCAGGCGATCGCGGAGGACCGCGTGACGCCGAGGCTGCTCGGCGTCTCGGTCACGACGGTGTTCCGCACCTCGTGGGCCCTGGCGGGGGCGATCGCCACGATCGCGCTGCTGCTGCAGGGGCAGGCTTCGCTGCTCACCGACCAGAATGGCTCCGGGCTGCTCATCAAGGGCTTTGTCGCGGCGACGCTCGGCGGGTTCTCCAGCATCACCGGGGCGTTCGTCGGCGGGCTCGCGCTCGGCGTCGCGGAGAACCTGGCGGGCGCGTACATCTCGACGTCGAGCAAGACCGCGATCGCGCTGCTGGCCATCGTCGTGGTGCTGTCGATCAAGCCGCAGGGGCTGTTCGGCCGCCACCAGGTCCGGGAGGTCTGATGACACCGCTCGCGCTGCTCTCCGGCTCGCCCCGGCGGGTCGCCGGCGTGGCCGGCGCCGTCGCGGCGGCGCTCGTCCTGCTCGCACTGCCCGGCCTGGTCAACCCGTACCTGCTGTTCCAGGCGTGCCTGGTCATGGTGACGGCGACGGCCGGGCTGGGGCTGGTCCTGATCATGGGATGGTCGGGGCAGATCGCGCTGTCCCAGGCCGGTTTCCTCGGCGTCGGGGCGTACGCGACCACGTACCTGGTCGCGCAGGGCTGGGCCTGGCCGCTCGCGGCGGTCACCGCGGGCCTGGTCGCCGCGCTGTTCGGGGTGCTGATCGGGCTGCCGGCCACCCGGCTGCGCGGCTTCTACCTGGCGATCGCCACGCTCGCGTTCGCCGAGCTGATGATCCGCGTGTTCGTGGAGGCCACGCCGGTCACCGGCGGCATCGCCGGCACCGCCGTGCAGGCCGTGGTGCTGCCCGGGATCGACGTCGACGGCAGCCGCTGGTACCTGTGCCTCGCCGTGGCGGCCGTCACCACCGCCGTCGTCATGCGCATCGGCCGTGTCGGGCTCGGCAGGCGCCTGCGGGTCGTGCGGGACGCGGAGATCGCCGCGCCGTCGCTGGGGGTGAGCCCGATGCGGACGAAGCTGCTGGCCTTCGCGCTGTCGGCGTTCATCGGGGGCGTCGCCGGGGCGCTGTACGCGCAGTGCCTGTCGTACCTGACGCCGGAGATCTTCGACATGGGGCTGCTCATCGAGTTCCTGGTCGTCGCGTTCCTCGGCGGCGTGGGTTACGTCGCCGGGCCGTTCCTCGGCGCGGTCGTCGTGGTGGTGCTGCGTGACCTGCTGCAGGACCTGGGGAGCTGGCAGCGACTGGTGTACGGGCTGATCCTCGCGCTGGCGATCGCGTTCCTGCCGCGCGGGCTGGCCTCGCTGCCCGCCCGGCTGCGGGCCAGGCGCCCGGCCCCGCCTGCGCCCGAACCGCCGCCCGTGTCCGGGCAGGCCGACCTGACGGGAGCCGCCCGATGAACGCGCTCGAACTGTCCGGGATCGCCGTGCGCTTCGGCGGCAACGAGGTGCTGAAGGGCGTCGACCTCGCCGTCGGCCCGGGGTTCACCGGGCTGATCGGCCCGAACGGCGCGGGCAAGACGACGGTGTTCAACGTGGTGACCGGCTATGTGCGGCCGGTCGCGGGGTCGGTGCGGATCGCGGGCGAGCCCGTACGCGCCGGACGCCCGGCCGTCGTGGCCCGCAGGGGCGTGCGCCGGACGTTCCAGACTCCCCGGCTGGTGGCCGAGCTGTCGGTCGAGGCGAACGTGCTGGCCGGGCTGGACGCCGGGCTGCCCCCGGGCGGCGGGCTGGCCGACTTCCTCGGGGTCTCGCGCGGGGCGCGCGCCGCCAGGGAGCGGGCGCGCGAGCTGCTCGACGCCTTCGGGCTGGCCGCACGCGCCGGTGAGCCCGCCGGCAACCTGCCGCTGGGCAGCCAGAAGATCGTCGAGGTCGTCCGCGCGCTGGCTCCGCGGCCGCGCATCGTGCTGCTGGACGAGCCCGCCGCCGGACTGTCGGCGGCCGACGTCGACCGGATGGTGGCGCCGCTGGCCGAGATCGGCGAGCGGGACGAGCTGTCGATCCTGATCATCGAGCACGACCTGGAGCTCGTCTCGCGGCTGTGCCCGCGGGTCGCGGCGCTGCACTTCGGGCGCATCCTGGCGGACGGCACTCCGGCCGAGGTCGTCGCCCATCCCGATGTCGTCAAGGCCTACCTGGGAGCCGGCGTTGCTACTGTCGATTCGTGAGCTGACCTCCGGCTACGGCCGGGTCCCGGTGCTGCGCGGGGTCGACCTCGACGTGGCGGAGGGCGAGATCGTCGCGCTGCTCGGGGTCAACGGCGCGGGCAAGACCACGACGCTGCGCGCCGTCTCCGGCGTGCTGCCCACCTGGTCGGGCTCGGTGAGCTTCGACGGCGCCACGCTCGGCGGGCGGCCGCCGGAGGCCAGGGCCAGGCTCGGCCTCGGCCACGTCCCCGAGGGCCGCGGCATCCTCTCGTCCCTCACCGTGCGGCAGAACCTGCGCCTGGGCGCCACCGCCCGCGGGCGCGGCGCCCGGGACGTCGCCCGGGACGAGGAGCGGCTGCTGGAGGTGTTCGACGCGCTCCGCGACAAGCTGGCCGCGCCCGCCGGTTCGCTGTCCGGCGGCCAGCAGCAGATGCTGGCCGTCGCCAGGGCGCTGCTCGGCCGGCCGCGCCTGGTGATGGTGGACGAGATGTCCTTCGGCCTCGCGCCGATCCTGGTCACCCAGCTGCTCGGGCTGGTCGCCCGGTTGCGGGCGGAGTCGGGCACGGCGTTCCTGCTCGTCGAGCAGAACTCGGCCGTGCTCGACATCGCGGACCGCGCGTACGTGCTCGCCGGCGGAGCCGTGCACACCTCGGGCCCCGCCCACGAGCTCGCGGACTCGGAGAACCTCGTCCGCGCCTACCTCGGCTGAACCACTAGCACCATTCTGACTGGAGGGTCCCATGAGGCCACGACGGTTCCCGCTCACCGCCCTGCCCGTCCTGCTGACCGCGCTCGCCGTCGCGGGCTGCTCGTCCCAGGCGGCCGCGCCGTCGGACGCGGGAGGGACGGTCCAGGGTGTCACGGACGACACCATCACCATCGGCACCACCCTGCCGCTCTCCGGCGGCGCCGCCACCTCGGGGAAGGGCTTCGAAGCCGGGCTGAACGCGGCGGTCAAGGAGATCAACGACAAGGGCGGCGTCCTGGGGCGTCAGGTGAAGCTCGTCGTGCTCGACGACGGGTTCGAGGCGGCGCGCAGCGTCGCCAACATCCGCCGGCTGGGCGACCAGGAGAAGGTGTACGCGGTCGTCTCCCCCGCCGGGTCGGCCAACATCCCGGGCAGCTACCCCTACCTGGCGCAGAAGGGGATGCCGCTGTTCGCGCCGGTGCTGCCGCCCGACCCGGAGCAGGACTCGGTGTTCCTGCTCGGCACCAGCCAGCGTGACCAGGCCAGGGTGATCGTGGACTTCCTGGCGGGCAAGGACGTCAAGAAGGTCGCCGTCATCGGGCAGGACAACGAGCTCGGCCACGCGATCCGGGACGGGGTCAAGGAGGAGGCCGCGGCCGTGGGGGTCGAGGTCGTCGCGAACGAGACGACCGAGCCCAACTCGACCGAGGTGAGCTCCGCCGTACTGAAGGTGCGGGAGGCGAAGCCGGACGCCATCGTGCTCGGGACGGACAACACGCAGTCGGCGCTGATCATGAAGGCGGTCGGCGAGCTGGGCTGGAAGCCCACGATCATGGGCACCTCCTCGACCGTGACCACGGGCAGCGCGGGCACGGTGGGACCGGCGGGGCCCGCGGCGAAGGGCATCTACGGCACGTTCATCTCCGAGCTGCCGACGTCGGACGCCCCGGAGGCGGCGGCGTGGCGGACCGCCCAGCAGGCCGTCGCCCCGGACCAGGCCGGCAGCGCCTACGCCCTGCAGGCGTACGCCAACACGAAGATCTTCTTCGAGATCGTGAACCGGATGGGCGACGACCTGAGCTGGGCGAGCTTCCAGAAGACCGCCGAGTCGCTCAAGGAGCACGCGTCCGGCATCTACCCGCCGATCACCTTCGGCCCGGCCGCCGGCGGCGGGCATGTCGGGACGACCGGCGCGAAGGTCGCGGAGTGGGACGGCTCCGCGTGGAAGCTCGTCAGCGAGGACTGGCTGGAGCCCGGCAAGTCCGCGTCCTGACACGACCCGAAGGGCGCGTGGTGTCCCCGCCACGCGCCCACCGCCGGCAAACCTCGCACAGGCCCGCCCGTGTCGTCAGGCGTTGGTGACGCCGAGGCCGAGGCCGCCGTCGATGGTGAGCACGCCGCCGGTCGCCCACTCGGCCGTGATCAGGTACTCGACGGCCTCGGCGACCTCGGCCGCGGTGCCCGCCCGGCCGAGCGCGTGGGCGGGGCCGAGCGAGCGCATGCGCTCGGCGGCGGTGGCGTCGTCCATGAGCCCGGCCCGCTGGTTGATCTCGGTCAGCACGCCGCCGGGCCGCACGCAGCCGACCCGCACGCCCTGAGGCCCCAGCTCCGCGGCCAGGACGCCGGTCAGCGTCTCCAGCGCGCCCTTCGTGGCGGCGTACGGGGACGCGCCGGGAAAGGCGCGCTGGGTGTGCACGGAACCGAAGAAGACCACGGCGCCGGAGCGCTCCCGCAGGTGCGGCAGGGCGAGCGCGGTCAGCATCATCGGGCCGATCGTGTTGGAGGCGAACACGTCGTGCAGCGCCTGCTCGTCGAGGTCTTCGAGCGCGCCTCGGTACATGTTGCCCGCGGCGTGCACCACGGCTTCCAGCCCGCCGCCGTGCTCGACCGCCCGCGCGACCATGCGCTCGCGGTCCGCGGCCACGGTGACGTCGGCGACGACGCCGCACGCGCCGGAGCCCGCCTGCCTGGCGACCGCCTCGACCCTGTCCGCGCGCCGGCCCGCGAGTGTCACCTTCGCACCGGCCTTGACCAGCCGGTGGACCACCGCCTCGCCGATCCCAGAACCGCCCCCGGTGACGAGCACCGGCATCCCTTCGAGCGAACGCCCCACGGAAGCCTCCCGACCTCACTGTCTTTGGACGGGATGCTAACGACGACTACACCGCTCCAGGAAGCCGTATCCGCTGACTTTTTAGCCGTTAACAGGTTAGCGACTAGCCAAGTGTCCAGTGAGCCCGCCGGCCGACCGGCCTCTTCTGTGCCAGTGGCCCAGACCCTCTTGAGCCCGCCGCGCCCGCGTGGCTGAATCTCGCCCAGCCACCCAGGAAGGGGGACGGACCGGATGCGGCTGGAAGATCGCTACGAGGCGACGGCTGGACGGGTCCAGCTGACCGGCGTGCAGGCGCTGGCCCGGCTGCCCATCGACCAGCACCGCCGGGACCTGGCTCGCGGCCGCCGGGTCGCGACCTTCGTCTCCGGCTACGAGGGCTCGCCGCTCGGCGGCTACGACCTGGAGCTGCACCGCCAGCGCCGCCTCCTCGACGCCAACGACGTCGTCTTCCGGCCAGGGTTGAACGAGGAGAGCGCGGCGACCGCGGTGCAGGGCAGCCAGCTGGCCAACACCCTCGACGGCGCCCGATACGACGGCGTGCTCGGCATCTGGTACGGCAAGGCCCCCGGGCTGGACCGGGCCACGGACGCCCTGCGGCACGGGAACCTGATGGGCGCCCACCCGGACGGCGGCGCGATCGTGCTGGTGGGCGACGACCCGGCCGCCAAGTCCTCCAGCGTCCCCTGCTCGTCGGAAGCGGCGCTGGCCGATCTGGCCATGCCGTTCCTGTATCCGGCCGACTCCCAGGACGTGCTGGACCTGGGAGCGCACGCCGTGGAGCTGTCCCGGGCCACCGGGCTGTGGGTGGGACTGAAGATCGTCACCGCCGTGGCCGACGGCTCCTCGACGGTGTTCCTCGACGACGAGCGGCCCGAGCCGGTGCTCCCGCCGGGCGCCGGGCGCCACCGGCCCACCGCGCGGCTGCTGCAGCCCACGCTGGGGCCGCTCGAACGCGACCTGGTGACCAACCGGCTGCGGCTGGCCGTCGACTACTCCCGGCTCAACCGCCTGAACCGCGTCGTGGGGGCGGCGCCGGGCGACCGGGTCGGCGTGATCGCCGCGGGCCGCACCTTCCTGGACGTGGTCGAGTCGCTGCGCCGGCTCGGCGTCGACGAGCCGGACCTGCGCGCGAGCGGGCTCCGGCTGCTCCGGGTGGGCATGCCGTTCCCGCTGGAGCCGGAGACCGTCAGGGAGTTCGCGGACGGGCTGGCCGAGATCGTGGTCGTCGAGGAGAAGCGGTCCTTCCTGGAGACGGCCGTCCGCGACATCCTCTACGGCGGCCCGGCCGTCCCCCTGGTCACCGGGAAGCGGGACCAGGACGGCGACGAGCTGGTTCCCGCGTACGGGGAGCTGGACGTGGACGCGATCGTCCCCCGGCTGCGCCGGCGGCTGCTCGCCAACGGCATCCCGGTGACGCCGGGACCGCGCCCCGACCCGCGCCGTCCGCTGCCGCTCCTGCGGCGCGCGCCGTACTTCTGCTCGGGCTGCCCGCACAACACCTCCACCAAGACGCTCGAAGGCAGCCTGGTCGGCGGCGGCATCGGGTGTCACGCCATGGTGGTGCTCATGGACGAGGCCCAGGTCGGCTCCGTCACCGGGCTCTCCCAGATGGGCGGGGAGGGCCTGCAATGGGTGGGGATGGCGCCCTTCGTCGAACGTGACCACTACGTACAGAACCTGGGGGACGGCACCTTCGACCACTCCGGCTCCCTGGCGATCCGGGCGGCGGTGGCGGCGGGCGTCGACATCACCTACAAGCTGCTCTACAACTCCGCCGTGGCCATGACCGGGGGGCAGCGGACGGTCGGCGGGATGGACGCGGCCCGGATCGTCGGCGTGCTGCTGGCCGAGGGCGTCTCGAAGATCATCGTCACCACCGAGGACCGCCGCAGGTACCGCCGGATCCGGCTGCCGCGCGGCGTCGAGGTCTGGGACCGGTCGCGCGTCGAGGAGGCGCAGCGGGTCCTGGCCGGCACCCCGGGCGTCACCGTGCTCCTGCACGACCAGGAGTGCGCGACCGAGACCCGCCGCAAGCGCAAGCGGGTCCTGCTCCCGCGACCGGCGACGCGGGTCTTCATCAACGAGCGGGTCTGCGAGGGCTGCGGCGACTGCGGCCGCAAGTCCAACTGCCTGTCGGTGCAGCCGGTCCCGACGGAGTACGGCCGCAAGACGCGCATCCACCAGGCCTCGTGCAATCTCGACACCCGTTGCCTGGACGGCGACTGCCCCGCCTTCATGACGGTCTCCGCCGCCCCGGTGACCCGCGAGGGCGGCGCGGTCGAGGCGGACCTGCCGGAGCCGGAGTCCGTGGTGGGCGGTGACGCCTTCGGCGTCCGGGTGCTCGGCATCGGCGGGACCGGCGTCGTCACCGTCTCCCAGATCCTCGCCACCGCCGGGCTGATCGCCGGATGGAACGCGCGGTCGCTCGACCAGACGGGGCTCGCGCAGAAGGGCGGGGCGGTGGTGTCGGACGTGAAGTTCTCCCGCGACCGCAGGCTGACCTCCAACCGGCTCGCCGAGGGCGAGTGCGATCTCTACCTCGGTTGCGACCTCCTGGTCGCCGCCGACCCCGGGAACCTGACGGTCGCCTCGCCCGAGCGGACCGTCGCGGTGCTGTCCACCTCCGAGGTGCCCACCGGCCGGATGGTCGCCGACCCGGCGGTGGGTTTCCCCGAGCCGGACGAGGTCACCGGCCCGATACTCGACCGGGTCCGTCCCGGCCTGGCCCGGCTGCTCGACGCCCGCGCGCTGGCCTCCGACCTGTTCGGGGACGACCAGACGGCCAACATGCTGCTGGTGGGCGTCGCCTTCCAGCAGGGCGCGATCCCGCTGCCGGCCGAGGCGATCGAGGAGGCCATCCGGGTGAACGGCGTCGCGGTGGAGGTCAACCTGCGGGCGTTCCGGCACGGCCGCACGTTCGTCAGCGACCCCGCCGTGCGGGACGCGCCCGGGCCCGCTCCGCAGGAGGACGTGACGGGGATCGTGCAGGCGCCTCCGGGGTCGGAGCTGGCCCGGCTGGTGGGGCTCCGGTCCCAGGAGCTGCTGGCCTATCAGGACCTCGGCTACGCCCGCCGCTACACGCGCCTGGTGGAACGGGTGCGCGCCCTGGAGGCGTCGCGGGTGCCCGGCTCGGCCGCCTTCGCCGAGTCGGTCGCGCGCCACCTGTTCAAGCTGATGGCCTACAAGGACGAGTACGAGGTCGCCCGCCTCAGCCTCGGCGACGACGTCCGGTCGGCGCTGGCGGAGCGGTTCGGACCCGGCGCCAAGGCGTCGTGGAAGCTCCACCCTCCGCTGCTGCGGGCGATGGGCGTGCGGCGGAAGCTCACGCTGGGCCCGTGGTTCCGGCCGGCGCTGGTGGCCCTGCGCGGCCTGCGCCGCCTGCGCGGGACCGCCTTAGACCCGTTCGGCCGTACGAGGGTGCGCCGGGTCGAGCGTGAGCTGGTGCGGGAGTACGCCGGCCTGGTGGAGCGCCTCGCCGGCCGCCTCTCCCCGGACAACCTCGCGCTCGCGGTCCAGCTGGCGGAGCTGCCTGACCTGGTGCGCGGGTACGAGGACGTGAAGCTGCGCAACGTCGAGAGATACCACGAGGAGCTGGCGAGACTGCTCGCCCGGTTCGAGAACGGAGTTCAGGAGCTGTGATCAAGCAGGTTCAGCAACTCGATCGGGTGATCATCCGGTTCGCCGGTGACTCCGGTGACGGCATGCAACTCACCGGTGACCGGTTCACCGCGGGCACCGCCGAGTTCGGCAACGACCTGTCCACGCTGCCCAACTTCCCCGCCGAGATCCGCGCCCCGGCCGGCACCCTGCCCGGCGTGTCCAGCTTCCAGCTGCACTTCGCCGACCACGACATCCTCACCCCCGGCGACGCCCCCAACGTCCTGGTCGCGATGAACCCCGCCGCGCTCAAGGCCAACCTGGCCGACCTGCCGCGCGGCGCCGACATCATCGCCAACACCGACGAGTTCACCAAACGCAACCTGGCCAAGGTCGGCTACCCGGCCAGCCCGCTAGAAGACGGGTCGCTGGCCGAGTGGCGGGTGCACTCCGTGCCTTTGACGTCGTTGACGGTCAAGGCGCTGGAAGACTTCGACATCAGCAAGAAGGACGCCGAACGCGCCAAGAACATGTTCGCGCTCGGCCTGCTGTCCTGGCTCTACCACCGCCCGACCGAGCAGACCATCAACTTCCTGGAGACCAAGTTCGCGCGGAAGCCGGAGATCGCCAAGGCCAACATCGCCGCCTTCCAGGCCGGCTGGAACTTCGGCGAGACCACCGAGTCGTTCTCGGTCTCGTATGAGGTGAAGCCGGCCCGGCTGGCGCCGGGTGTGTACCGCAACATCTCCGGCAACCAGGCGCTGGCCTACGGATTGATCGCCGCCGCCGTGCAGGCGAAACTGCCGCTGTTTCTGGGGTCGTATCCGATCACTCCGGCCTCGGACATCCTGCACGAGTTGTCGAAGCACAAGCAGTTCGGCATCCGCACCTTCCAGGCCGAGGACGAGATCGCGGGGGTGGGTGCGGCGCTGGGGGCGGCGTTCGGTGGCGCGCTCGGGGTGACCACGACGTCCGGGCCGGGCGTGGCGTTGAAGGCCGAGACGGTCGGGCTGGCGGTCACCACGGAGTTGCCGTTGATCGTGGTGGACGTGCAGCGGGCGGGTCCGTCGACGGGGATGCCGACCAAGACCGAGCAGACCGACCTGCTGATGGCGTTGTTCGGCCGCAACGGCGAGTCGCCGGTGCCGGTCATCGCGCCGATGTCGCCTTCGGATTGTTTCGACGCGGCGGTGGAAGCGGCTCGTATCGCGGTGGCCTATCGGACGCCGGTGATGTTGTTGTCGGATGGGTATCTGGCCAACGGGTCGGAGCCGTGGCGGCTGCCGGAGGTTGCGGCGCTGCCGGACATCAGTGTGCCGTTCACCACCGAGCCGAACGGCGAGGACGGCGTGTTCTTGCCGTTCCAGCGGGACCCGGAGACGCTGGCGCGGCCGTGGGCGATCCCCGGCACGCCGGGGTTGGAGCACCGTATCGGTGGTATCGAGAAGGCGGACGGCACGGGCAACATCTCCTACGATCCGGACAATCATGACCGGATGGTGCGGTTGCGTGCGGCCAAGGTGGCCGGCATCGACGTGCCGGATCTTCAGGTCGACGACCCCCACGACCCGCACAATCTCGACGTCACCGACAACCCCGACGACCCTCACGGCCCCGATGTCCCAGGCGGTCCTGGCGGTCCTGGCGGGCCCGGCGAGTCCCGCGCTCACGCCGGGTCTGGCCGGTCTGGGTCTGGTGGTGCGCGGGTGCTGGTGCTCGGGTGGGGTTCCACCTACGGTGCGATCGCCGCTGGGGTGCGGCGGGTGCGGGCGGCGGGCGGGAAGGTGGCCCAGGCGCATCTGCGGCATCTGAACCCGCTGCCGGCCAACATCGGCGAGGTCCTGGGGCGCTATGACAAGGTGTTGCTGCCGGAGATCAACCTGGGTCAGCTGGCGTTGCTGCTGCGGGCCCGGTTCCTGGTCGACGTCATCAGCTACAACCGGGTGCGCGGGCTTCCGTTCAAGGCCGAGGAGCTGGCCGCAGTGATCCAGGACGTGATCGACCGCGATGGACCGTATGAGCGACCTGTTGATCCGGCGGGTGAACGGCAGTGACTGACATGAACGGGCTCGTCAACGGCAAGGGCCTGTCGCTGGTGCCCAAGACCGACACCAAGCAGAGCCTGAAGGACTTCAAGTCCGACCAGGAGGTGCGCTGGTGCCCGGGCTGCGGTGACTACGCCATCCTGGCCGCGGTGCAGTCGTTCCTGCCTGAGCTGGGGCTCAAGCGCGAGAACATCGTGTTCGTCTCCGGGATCGGCTGCTCCTCCAGGTTCCCGTACTACCTCAACACCTACGGCGTGCACTCCATCCACGGCCGCGCCCCCGCGATCGCCACCGGGCTGGCGGCCTCGCGGCCGGATCTGAGCGTGTGGGTGATCACCGGTGACGGGGACGCCCTGTCGATCGGCGGCAACCATCTGATCCACGCGCTGCGCCGCAACGTCAACCTCAACATCCTGCTGTTCAACAACCGGATCTACGGGCTGACCAAGGGCCAGTACTCGCCCACCTCCGAGGTCGGCAAGGTCACCAAGTCCACCCCGATGGGATCTTTGGACAAGCCGTTCAACCCCATCTCCCTCGCCCTGGGCGCGGAGGCGTCGTTCGTGGCCCGCACCCTGGACTCCGACCGCAAGCACCTGCAGGCGGTGCTGCGGGAGGCGACCGCGCACCGGGGCGCGTCCCTGGTGGAGATCTACCAGAACTGCAACATCTTCAACGACAACGCCTTCGAGCCGCTCAAAGACCCGGAGCTGCGCGACGACATCACGTTGAAGCTGGAACACGGCCGGCCGATCGCCTCGGCCTCCAAGGCGGTCATCCGGGCCGCGAACGGCAGCCTGGAGGTCGTCCCCCGCGACAGCGTGGAGGAGGACCGGGTCCTGGTGCACGACGCGCACAACCCCGACCCGTCGGTGGCGTTCGCGCTGTCCCGGCTGGACGAGCCCGCCTTCGACCACGTCCCGATCGGGATCTTCCGCAGCGTGGACCGGCCGGCCTACGACACGCTGATGACCAGCCAGCTCGACGAAGCGGTGACACAGAAGGGCCGGGGCGACCTCAGGCACCTGTTCGACTCCGGCGACACCTGGCGCGTCCCCTGAGCGCCCGGCGTACCGGCGCCGCACGCCGGGCGCCGTACCGGCGCCGACGGCGCGCGGGCGCCCACGCTCACGCGGCCAGCCCCGGCAGGTCGGGCCGGACCAGTTCCTGCTCGATCGCCTCCAGCAGCTCCCGAGCGGTCCTGATCTTGCCGGCGGGCGCGGCCCGGTCGTCGACCCGGCCCGCCTCGACCGCCTTGGTGTGGGCGATCCGTTCCGCCATCCGCTTGTCGACCCTGTCCGCGATCTCCGCGCTGCCTCCGGCGGTCGTGAACACCATCCGCAGCTCCGACCTCGACACCCCGTCGAACTCGCCGAACCAGTTGCCGGGCAGCCGCCCGCAGTGCCGGTGCAGCAGCGCCAGCCGGACCAGCCCGTACCGGCGCAGCGTCGGCGTCCGCTCCGCCAGCAGGAGAGTGCGCACGATCAGCGCCTCGATGTCGCGGCGCTGCGTGGCCAGATCGCGGCCGGACCAGCGCACACCGCGCAGGGCCACCCATCGCGCGTCCAGCCAGCCGGACGGTCCCCCGGACCGCCCGGCCCGGCGCGGCGGCTGCGGCCTGGCCGACGAGTTGGCCGCGACGGCGCGCGCCGACTCGTCCCACAGGTCCGCGAAGCGGTCGGCCAGGTCCTGGTCGCGGCCCTTCCACGTGTCCTTGCGCGTGCGGGTGATACGGCCGCGCAGCAGCTCCAGTTCGCGGGTGGACGACAGGCGCAGATAGCGCTCCAGCCGCCGGAACGTCCGGTGGAACCAGCTCGACCCCATCCGCTGCGACCACAGCGACTTCGCCGTCACGCCCAGCACGATCGCGGTCAGCAGGCCGAGGACGCCCCACACCATGGCGTGCAGCCGGCGGTCCGCCATGAACAGGTCGTCCACGACCTGCTTGTGTTCGATCTCCATGAAGAAGTCCATAAAGGTGAGGACCGCGAAGGCGCCTATCGTCATGCTCAGCCAGAAGCCCGCCCGTTGCAGCACCTCCAGCTCCCTGACCCGGCGCTCGTCGAAGGCGTGCGCCATCGACTCGAGCAGGTTCTTGTACTGCTCGGTGGCGCGGTCGGCGACGTCCCGCGCCCGCGAGCCGAACCGTTTGAGTTCGGTGAAGTGGCTGGCGTCGGCCAGCGCCTCCCGCAGCCCGCGGCCCGCCCAGCCGAGCGTCTCGGCGAACCGCTCGTCGGCGAGGTGCTCCAGCCGTTCGATCCGGCTCACCCGTTCGTCGACGTGGCTGGCCACGTCGGCGAGGTCCGCCATGCCCTGCAGCAGCATCAGGTGGATCAGCTCCACCGCCCGGTGCGCGCGGTTCAGCCGCCACCAGCGCCGGATCGGCAGGTGGGTGGCCACCCCGTCCCACAGGGCCCCGGCCGTGCGGGCGGCGTGCTGGTAGATCATCGCGTGCTCGCGCCAGACCTGGAGCTGCTCGCGGATGTCGTTGCCGGAGGCGGCCAGCGCCTCCAGGGTCAGAAGCCCCGCCACCGCGGGACGTAATCGCTCCCCCACGACCGTGCCGTTGAGATGCGGCGTGTCGGGCAGCACCACGTAGCATTCGCGTACCGTGCGGTCGTCGCGCCGGGCGGGCTCCACACACACGTCCGCGCTGCTCAGCTCCGTGGCGCCGGCGCCACCGAGCAGCCGGCGCAGCGGGAAGCGCCTGCGCGCCCCACCGGACGTGGCACCTCCGTGCACCACCTCGTACAGGTCACGCGCGTTCTTCAGGCTCGGCCGGTCCCCCGTGCCGTTGTCCTCCAGCGCGATCCAGAACTCCGGGGCCTCGTACTCCCTGATGTCCTGCTTCGCCTTGCGGAAGTGGGCTCTCACGTGGGTGCGGGCCTGCCGCTCGCAGCGCATGAACCATTCGTGCCGCCGGTGGGCGCTCGTCTCCCGCGGTGCGCGGCCCAGCGCCTCGTCGGGGATCCAGTTCGGATCGCCGACCCAGAAGCTGACGCCGATGAACATCATCCGCGAGCTCCAGCGGTTGCGGAACTGGATGTCGAACAGGATCCACGGCTTCCCGCCCCCGCCCTCCCGCTTGAACGGCCCCACTTCGTGGTCGGGGTGGATCAGGACGTGGTACCAGTGGAGGCTGTCGGCCGCGTCCAGGTAGCCGGCCTCGATCTCCCGGTACGCCTGGTCGACCTTCTCGTTGCCCCGGTCGAGCTCCCGCAGCGCGGCGTCGCCGGTGCGCCAGGTGACCTGGTCGAGCAGGCCGTCGGGCGACGTCGCCAGCCACACCCCGGGTTCGGCGCCCCCGTTCGACTCGAGCAGTTCCCTGATGATGCGGTCGTCCGCCTCGCCGCCCCCAGGCCCCCACGCCCGCCACTCCCGCCAGTACGTCACCAGATAGACCAGATGTGTGGACGATTCCGACGACCCCACCGAGAACCCCCCTTCACTCCCCCCTCATGTGATGATCGGTGGAGTGAAGGGACTAACGCGACACATCGTCACGATCCGATTACAGGTAGAGCCCGGGGTCGCTCCGGTCGCGGCGTTCCTCGGGGGAACGCGGCTCGGGCTTGGCCAGGACCTGCGGCTCGGTGTCCGGGCCCACCTCGGCCCCCGCGTCGAGGACGGTGATGGCCAGGTCGCCGTTCCTGACGCCGATGTGGGCGTGCTGTTCCGGCTTGAGCGTGCCGTCCAGCAGCAGCCGCGACAGCGTGTTGTCGAGCTTGCGCTGGATGGTGCGGCGCAGCGGCCGGGCTCCGTACTGCGGCTGGTAGCCCTCCTTGGCGAGCCAGTCGACGGCCGCCGGCTCGATCTCCAGGACCACCTTCTGCGCGTGCAGCCGCCGCCGGGTCTCCTCCAGCAGCAGGACGGTGATCTGGCGGAGCTGCTCGGCGTCGAGGCCGCGGAAGATGATGATCTCGTCGACGCGGTTGAGGAACTCCGGCCTGAACTGCATCTGCAGCAGCCGCGAGAGCTGGCCGCGCAGCGCCTGCGGGTCCTCGCCGGCGTGCGCCATGATGAGGTCGGCGCCGAGGTTCGACGTCATGATCAGCACGGTGTTCCTGAAGTCCACCGTCCGGCCCTGCCCGTCGGTCAGCCGCCCGTCCTCCAGCACCTGCAGCAGCAGGTTGAACACGTCCGCGTGGGCCTTCTCGATCTCGTCCAGCAGGACCACCGCGTACGGCTTGCGCCGGACCTGCTCGGTGAGCTGGCCCGCCTCCTCGTAGCCCACGTAACCGGGGGGCGCCCCCACGAGCCGTGAGACGGTGTGCCGTTCCTGGAACTCGCTCATGTCCAGCCGGATCATCCGGTCCTGCTCGCCGAACAGCGCCTCGGCCAGGGCCCGGGCCAGCTCGGTCTTGCCCACGCCGGTGGGCCCGAGGAACAGGAAGGAGCCGATCGGCCGGTTGGGATCGCTCAGGCCGGCGCGGGAGCGGCGCACGGCCTCGGCGACCGCCTCCACCGCCTGGTCCTGGCCGATGACGCGCTGGTGCAGGTGTTCCTCCAGGCCCAGGAGCCGGTCCCGCTCCTCCTCGGTGAGCTGGGCGACCGGGATGCCGGTGGCCCGGGAGACGACGGCGGCGATGTCGTCCGCGGTCACCTCGGCGACCTTCCCTCGGCCGTCGCGGGTCTGCTCGATCCTGGACTGGAGATCGGAGATCTCGTCGCGGAGCTCGCGGGCGCGTTCGTAGTCCTCGCGCGTCACCGCCTGCTCCTTCTCCCGCTGCCGGTGGCCGAGCTCCTCCTCCAGCTCGCGGGTGCCGGTCGGGGCGGTGCCGGTGCGCAGTGCCACCCGGGCGCCCGCCTCGTCCATCAGGTCGATCGCCTTGTCGGGCAGGAAACGGCTGGAGATGTAGCGGTCGGACAGGTCGGCCGCCGCCACCAGCGCCTCGTCGGTGAACTTGACCTGGTGGTGGGCCTCGTACCGGTCACGCAGGCCGCGCAGGATCTCGATGGTGTCCGCGACGTCCGGCTCGGGGATCAGGATGGGCTGGAAGCGCCGTTCGAGCGCGGCGTCCTTCTCCACGTGCCTGCGGTACTCGTCCAGCGTGGTGGCGCCGATCACGTGCAGCTCGCCGCGGGCCAGGGCGGGTTTGAGCATGTTGGAGGCGTCGATGGCGCCCTCGGCGCCGCCCGCGCCGACGACGGTGTGCAGCTCGTCGATGAAGATGATGAGCTCCTCGCTGTGCGCGCGGATCTCCTCCATGACCTTGCTCAGGCGTTCCTCGAACTCGCCGCGGAACTTCGTCCCCGCGACCAGGCCGGCCAGATCCAGCTGGACCACGCGCTTGCGCTTGAGCGTCTCGGGCACCTCGCCGTCCGCGATGCGCTGCGCCAGCCCTTCGACGACCGCCGTCTTGCCGACGCCCGGCTCGCCGATCAGCGCGGGGTTGTTCTTGGTCCGCCTCGACAACACCTCGACCGCCCGGAGGATCTCCTGGTCCCGGCCCACCACCGGGTCGATGCCGCCCTCGCGGGCCTCGCCGGTCAGGTCCCGGCCGTACTGGTCGAGCGTCGGGGTGCTGCTGGGCGGCGCCTGCTGGCCCGTCAGCGTCTCCCCGTTGCCGGCGCCTTCCTGGACGAACGACTGCGGGGTGACGTGCGCCTCCCGGAGCAGCCGCCCCGCCATCGACCGGGGGTTCGCCGACATGGCGAGCAGCAGGTGATGCGGGTCGATGTAGGAGGCGCCGGTGGCGTGCGCCACCTGCCTGGCGTCCAGCAGGGCCCGTTTGGCCGCCGGTGCGAGCGACATCGGGTCCTGCCGGGGCTCACGCTTCTCGACGGCCTGCTCGACCTCACGGGCCAGCGCGGCCGGGTCGGCCCCGGCCCGCTCCAGGAACTGCCGGGCCGTGTCCACCTGGGCGGCCGCCCACAACATGTGCTCGGTGTCCACGTAGTCGGCGCCCCACTCGGCCGCCTTCTCCGTCGCCACGCGCAGGAGGTCGATCGCGTCCTCGCTGAGCAGCCTCCCGATGTCGACACGGCGGGGCAACGCCGGCTGGCCGTACCCGAAGAACCTGGCCAGGAGATCGTCCATGGGGCCGTGGCCGTAGTTCCAGAAATCACCCGTTGTCATGGTCCCCTCCCCCGAAGGTGACGTCGGTTACGCCCGCCTACCCCCGACGTCAGGAGGTAACCAACACCTCCCGCCCAGGCGCCCACGACGCTACCGGTTGCGGAACACGGGATCCCGCTTCTCCAGGAAGGCCCGGATCGCCTCGCGGGTGTCCTCGGTGGTGCCGTTGATGTTCTGGGCGGCCGCCTCACGCAGGACGCTGTCGTGGAAGCTTCCCGAGGCGGCGAGGTTGAGCATCTCCTTGGTCTGCGACAGGGCGAGGGGCGCGAGGGCCAGCAGCTCACGGGCCCACTCGTACGCCTGCGCCAGGGCCTCCCCCTCGGCCACGACCTTGTTGAGCAGCCCGAGGGCGTGGACGTCGGCGGCGGGGAGCATCCGGCCGAAGAAGGCGAGTTCCTTGGCACGGTGGAGCCCCAGCATGTGCGTCAGGAACCAGGTCCCGCCGAAGTCGACGGAGAGCCCGCGCCTGGCGAAGATCTGCGAGAACCTCGCCGTCTCCTCGGCGATCGCCAGGTCGCAGGCGAGCGCCAGGTTGAAGCCGCCGCCCGCCGCGACCCCGGAGACCGCGGCGATCGTGGGCTGCGGCAGGTCGCGGACGGCGAGCAGCGCCGCGTTGACAATCCGCATCGCGCGGCGCGGCGAGTCCGCGGAGTCGCCGCCGCGCAGGTCGGAACCGGAGCAGAAGTCGCCGCCCGCGCCGGTGAGCACCACCACGCGGTCGTCCGCCCGGCCCGCGATGTCGCCGAACACCTCGGCGAGCTCGATCCAGCCGGCGCGCGGCACGCTGTTCTTGGTGTCGGGCCGGTCGAGCGTGACGGTGACGATGCCGCTCCCGTCACGCTCCACCAGGACGACAAGGTTGTCGGACACGGATGCCGTTCCTCTCTCCCGCCGGTCAGCGGGCGCCGGACGCCTGGTTCTTCAGCGACGCCAGCGCCGCGCGGATCTCCGGCGCGGGCGTGCCGGCCGGCGGCTGGATGTGGACCTGGTCGACCAGCCCGCCGAACCGGCGGGAGACCTCCGCCGTCACCTCCGCGAGGGAGCCGCTGACGCAGAACGTGTCGAGCACCTCGTCGTCGACGAGGTCGGCCATCCGGTCCCAGCGGTCCTCGTCAGGGGTGACCGACAGGGCGTGCAGCCGCTCGTGCAGCTCCTGCCAGCCGTGCAGGTCCAGCACGCCGCGGTAGGCCGGTGTGGAGCCGTAGAAGGCGACCCGCCCGCGCAGCATCCGCCGTTGCGCGTCGACGTCGTCGCCGGGGGCGTGGACGTGCACGAACCCCGGGCAGTGGACGGTCACCTCGGAGCGGTCGCGGCCGGCCCGCGCCAGGCCCTCCTCCAGGGCCGGGAGGGTCACCTCGCGGAAGTAGCGCTCGGTGCTGAAGCCGTGCGGGATCAGCCCGTCGGCCACCTCTCCGGCCAGCCGGGTCATGAGCGGCCCGACCGCGGCGAGGTGGATCGGCGGGTTGCCGTGACCGTGCGGCGCCGGGCGGAAGGTCGCCGTCATCAGCGTGTGCCGGTAGTGCTCCCCTTCGTGCCGGACCGGGCGGCCGGTGTTCCAGTCGTCCCAGATCGCGCGCAGGGCGGTGACGTACTCCCGCATCCGCGCCGCCGGCCGGCCCCACGGCATGCCGAACCGGCGGGTGATGTGGGGCTTGGTCTGGGTGCCGAGGCCGAGGACGAACCTGCCTCCGGACAGCGCCTGCAGGTCGTTGGCGACGTACGCCATCGTCATCGGCGTGCGGGCGAAGGCCACCGCGATCGTGGTCGCCAGCCGCATCCGGCTGGTGTCACGGGCGGCCAGCGCCAGCGGCAGGAACGGGTCGTGGTCGACCTCGGCGCTGGCCACGACGTCGTAGCCGGCCTCCTCGGCCCACGCGGCGCAGGCGGCGACGTCGGCTATGCCGGCCTCGAAGGCGTGCACGCCGGTCTTCACGGCTTCTCCCCCTCACCCGCGTAGTGGTCGCGGAGCTTGCGGCGCTGCAGCTTGCCGGTCTCCGTCCGGGGGAAGTCGGCCCGGAACTCGAAACGCCGGGGGATCTTGAACGAGGCCAGGCGCTCGGCGCAGTGGGCGCGCAGCGCGGCGGCGAGCTCGTCACCGGGGACCGCGTCCTCGGCCGGCTGGACGACGGCCAGCACGTTCTGGCCCCAGTCCGGGTCGGGGACCCCGATGACGGCGACGTCGGCGACGGCGGGATGCGTGATCAGGGCCTGCTCGATCTCCGCCGGGTAGATGTTGACGCCGCCGGAGATGATGAGGTCAGTCCGCCGGTCGAGCAGGAACACGTAGCCGTCCTCGTCGAAGTAGCCGTAGTCGCCGACGGTGGCGAGCCCTCCCCTCCGGCTGGCGGCGGTCTTGACCGGGTCGTTGTTGTACTCGAAGAGCGCCTCGCGCCCGGGGATGCCGAAGTAGATCGTGCCCGCCGTCCCGGTCGGCACCTCCTCGCCGTCCTCGCCGAGGATCTTGACGATGGTGTTCGGCGTCGGGCGTCCCACGGTGCCGGGCTTGCGCAACCACTCCCGCGGGCTCACCAGGGAGACGCCGCCCTCGGTCGAGGCGAGGTACTCCCACACCACCGGCCCCAGCCAGTCGAGCATCCGCTGCTTGATCGGCACCGGGCACGGCGCGCCCGCGTGGATCACCGCTTCCAGGCTGGACAGGTCGTACCTGGCCCGGACCTCCTCCGGCAGGCGCAGCATCCGGTTGAAGTGGGTGGGGACCATGTGCACGCTGGTCACCCGGTGCCGCTCGATCGCCTCCAGCACGCCCTCGGCGTCGAACTTGCCCTGGATCACCACGGTGTGCCCGAGCTGGAGGAACGCGTAGGCGTGCCCGGTCGGGGCGGCGTGGTAGATCGGCGAGCACACCAGGTGCACGCCCTTGTCCAGGGTGACCTCGTAGCGGGCGGCGAGTCCCCCGTACAGGGCGCTGATGACCGGCTCCGGCTCGGAGTCGGGGTAGAGGAGGGACCGCACGCCCTTGGGGTTGCCGGTGGTGCCGGAGGTGTAGCCCATGGTGCCGCCGAACCGGCGGTCCGGCGGCGCGTCGGACGGCTCGCCCTCGCCCAGCTCGGGGTACGGGCGCCAGCCGGCCGTCTGCCCGCCGATCACGAACCGGTGCTCGGGCAGCGACTCCTCCGGCAGCGTACGGGCCTGCTCGACGTCGGCGACGACGACCCTGGCTCCGGAGTCCTTGATGATGTAGAGCATCTCCGCCGGGGTCAGCCGCCAGTTGACCGGGACGAGGAACATGCCGACCTGCCCGGTGGCCAGCATCAGCTCCAGATACTCGTGGCCGTTGTGCACCGCCACCGCCACGCTGTCACCGGCCGACAGGCCGTGGGAGCGCAGCGCGCGCGAGACGCGGTTGACCCGCGCCAGCAGGTCGCCACAGGTGATCGTCGATCCATCGGGGTCGATGATGGCGGGCCGGCCGGGGTCGGCGGCGGCGATCTCGTAGAAGCCGGTGGGTGCCGTGGTCGAGTGAGTGGCAAAGGACATGGTGCGTCTCTCTCCTGTCGGCGTGACGTAGCTAGACGATCCCCCCGTGGCCCCCGGGCCCCCGTGTCGTGGCGGCCGGGCGGGATCGCGGCCCGCCCGGCCGGTGCGTCCCGGTGAGCGGCTGCCCGGCCGCCCCACCTGGACGCGGCCCTCACTTGGGAAGCTGCCCCATGAAGATCGACGGGTGCAGGCCGTCCGCCTTGGGCCGGAACGACGTGGTGAGCTTGGCGGCGAGGTCCTGGAGGTCCCACGGCCCGTCGGAGCTGATGGTCTCGACGACCTCGGGGTTGTTCCACAGCCGGACCTCGTGGCCGGCCGCGCCGATGGTGCGGCCCGACAGCCAGTCGGACTCGGTGCCGGCGAGGTAGGTGACGATCGGCGCGATGTTGTCCGGCGACATGAGCTGCTCCTCGCCAGGGTCCTCGCCGAGCTTCTTGTCGTCGGGGACGGTGGCGGTCAGGCGGGTGGCCGCGCCGGGGGCGATCGCGTTCGCCGTCACGCCGTACCGGGCCAGGCCGTTGGCGAGGGAGGCGGTCAGGCCGATGATGCCCATCTTCGCGGCGGCGTAGTTGGGCTGGCCCGGGGAGCCCTGGAGGGCGGAGTCGGAGGTGAAGTTGATGATGCGGTAGTGCCCGTCGGGGTTGCGCTGCTGGCGCCAGTAGGCGGCGGCGGGCTTGATCGCGCTGAAGTGGCCGCGCAGGTGGACCCGGATGACCTCGTCCCAGTCCTCCTCGGGGAGGTTGAAGATCATTTTGTCGCGGAGGATGCCGGCGACGTTGACGACGACGTCGAGGCGCCCGTAGGACTCGACGGCCATCTCGACGAGACGCCGGCCGGTCCCGGTGTCGCCGATGTCGCCGCCGTCGGAGACCGCCTCGCCGCCGAGGTCGGTGACCTCCTTGGCGATGTCCTGCGCGGGCCCGGCGTCGCCGCCGCTGCCGTCCGGGCCGGCGCCGAGGTCGTTGAGCACGAGCCGCGCGCCCTGCTGGGCGAACGCGCGGCTGATGGAGGCTCCGATGCCGCGGCCGGCACCGGTGATGATGGCGACTCTGCCGTCAAGAGATCCCATGGGACGCCCTTCCGATGTGGAGGAGTTGGAGGTGTTCGCGCGGCGGGGCCGCGCCTTCTGACGGGCGCGGCGGGGCCGCGCCTGTCAGAAGCCGGTCAGCGGATGACCGCGGTTCCGTGGTCGATCACCACGGCACCGGTCTCGTCGGTCGTCCGGAACCGGACGTCGGCGCCGTCGGCCCAGATCGACACCGTGATCGTCTGCCCGGGGAGTATCGGCTTGGTGAAACGGCCGGACATGGCGTGGAAGCGCCCGGGGTCGGATCCGGCGGCGGCGTGCAGCAGCGCGCGGCCGGTGAAGCCGTAGGTGCACATGCCGTGCAGGATCGGCCTCGGGAAGCCGCCCCTGCCGCTGAAGGACGGGTCGGTGTGCAGCGGGTTCCGGTCGCCGGTCAGCCGGTAGAGGAGCGCCTGATCGGGCCGGGTCGCGTAGGTCACGACGTGGTCGGGGGCGCCGGTCGGCAGCTCCCACGACGTGCCCGGCCCCCGCTCGCCGCCGAAGCCGCCGTACCCGCGGAAGAAGAGCGAGGTACGGATCCTGGCGAGCGGTTGGCCGGCGGAGTCGCGGGCGAGCGTCTCACTGGTGACGATGGCGCCGGAGCCCTTGTCGTAGACGCCGACGATCTCGCCCGTCGCCTCGACCTCGCCCGTGGCCGGGACCGTGCCCAGCAGCTCGAAGGCCTGCTCGGCGTGGAGCATCCTGGTGAGGTCGAGGTCGTCAGGCAGGGCCATGCCGCCGCCCATCGCCACGTTGCAGAAGGTCGGCAGGACCCGCTGCGGCTTGCCCTCGGTGTTCTCGGTGGTGAACTCCAGCTCGGTCAGCGGGTCCTCCTGGCCGGCGCCGACGGCGATCGCGTAGAGCAGCGCGTCGGCGGACGTCCAGGACCTCGTGAGGGGCTCGCTCTTGCGGCCGACCAGAGATGCGTCGATTGGCATGATCCTCATTCCCGCGAACGCTCGGCGGACATGACCACGGGATCCGTCCCGGTCCCACAACTGACGACAAGTAGAACACGTTACGGCAAACAGGACAAGAGTCCGTACCCCCTTGACAAGGGGCGCTCTGGCGTCAACCCTGCTATAAGCAGAACATGTTGTCTTTAACTCGGCCGGGCTCGGCCCGCCGACCGTCGTCCCGCGCCGTCGAAAGGAACCGCCATGCCCGGCCCGGCCCCCGCGCCCATCCCGGAGACGCTCCCGTTCTGGGAGGGCGCCGCGGACAAGGAGCTGCGCGTCCAGCGCTGCACCCCCTGCTCGCGGCACTACTTCTACCCCCGCCCGTTCTGTCCCCGGTGCGGCTCGGAGGAGGTGGAGTGGACGACGGTCAGCGGCGACGCGCGGCTGGTGTCGTACATCATCAACTACCGGCCGTTCCCGCCCTTCGACCCCGCGACGCCGGTCGTCGTGGCGCTGGTGGAGCTGGCCGAGGGGCCCCGCATGATGACGAACATCGTCGGCGTCGCGCCCGAGCCCGAGAACCTGGAGCTGGACATGCCGCTGAAGGCCGCATTCATCGAGTACGAGGACTACACGCTCCCGGTGTTCGCCCCGGCGGTGGCCCGATGACGTCGATGCACCGCGGCGACATCGCCGTCGTCGGCGCCGCGGAGACCACCGGCATCGGCGTCCGCCCCGAGATGTCCGTCCTCGGCCTGCACGCGGAGGCGGCCAGGAACGCCCTCGCGGACGCGGGGCTCACCACCGCCGACGTGGACGGCGTGGCCACCGCCGGGCCGCTGGCCATGGAGGTCTCCCACCACCTCGGCATCGAGCCGCGCTGGCTCGACGGGACCCTGGTCGGCGGCTGCAGCTTCATGCTGCACGTCCGGCACGCCGCGGCCGCCATCGCGGCGGGCGCCGCCGACGTCGTGCTCGTCACGCACGGCGAGTCCGGCCGCTCGCGCGTCGGCGTCGCGCCCTGGGCGCCCAACCCGGCCTCCGCGAGCGGGCAGTTCGAGACCGTGTACGGAGCCCAGGCCCCGTACTCCACCTTCACCCTCCCCGCGCTGCGCTTCCTGCACGAGCGCGGCATGACCCGCGAGCACCTGGCCCAGGTCGTGGTGGCGCAGAGGTCGTGGGCGCTGAACAACCCGCGCGCCTTCCGGCGCAAGCCCGTCACCGTCGAGGAGGTCCTGGCGGGTCCGCCGATCGCGTACCCGTTCACCAGGGACATGTGCTGCGTGGTGACCGACGGCGGCGGCGCGCTCGTGCTCACCTCGGCCGAGCGGGCGAAGGACCTGCCGAGCGGCGACCGGGCGGTGTACCTCCTCGGCTCGGGAGAGGCGGCCGAGGGCCCCCTGGTGTCGCAGATGGCCGACCCCGGATCGTTCGCGGCCTTCCGCAAGGCCGGCGAGGAGGCGTTCAGGACCGCGGGCATCACGCACGCCGACGTGGACCATCTCATGGCCTACGACGCCTTCGCGCACGTCCCGCTCTACATGCTGGAGGACCTCGGGTTCGTCGGCCGGGGCGAGTCGGGCGACTTCGTCGCGGAGGGCAACACGGTCAAGGGCGGCTCGCTGCCGATGAACACCAACGGCGGCGGCCTGTCCTACACCCACACCGGCATGTACGGCATGTTCGCCATCCAGGAGGCGGTGCGCCAGCTCCGGGGCGAGGCCGTGGAGCAGGTCCAGGACGTCGACGTCAGCTTCGTGCAGGGCGTGGGGATGTTCTTCGCCGCGGCCGGCAGCCTCGTGCTCTCCCGCCACCGCGGCTGAGCCCGGCGGGGCGGCGCCGGGGAAGGCGCCGCCCCACTCGATAACCTGTACTCTTTGTTTCCGGCTTTCAGCCGTCGACGCCGTACCACGCGGGGTGGCCGTAGCGTTCTCCACCGGCCGGAAAGGGGGCTCTTCGTGGGCCGTGTCAGCAGGAAGGGCCGGACGCCCGAGGCCCGGGCCTTCAGAGCGGAACGCGTTTTGGATGCCGGGATGGCCCTGGCCACCAGGGGCGGCTACGAAGCGGTCCAGATGCGCGAGGTCGCCCGCATCGCGGACGTCGCCCTGTCGACCCTCTACCGCTACTACCCGTCGAAGGACGCGCTGATCAGCGCTGCCATCATGGTGCAGCTCGAAGAGCTGCGGCAGGACATCATCCGGCGCCCGCCACGGCAGCGCACCCCCGAGGGACGGGCCGCTGAGGTGCTCAACCGCGCCTTCCGGGCGATGCAGTACAACCGCGGCTGGGCACACGCCGCGCTCAGCGCCTACCACATCCCCAAGCCGCTGGGGCAGCAGCCGGAGGACGCCTCGCCGCTGGTGGAGAAGTCCGACCCGACCGCGCTCACCGACCTCCTCGCGCTCGCGGCCTGGGGCCCGTCACACCGCACCACGACGGCCGAGTACCGCGTGCTGCACATGCTGGAGTCGCTCTGGAACAGCAGCGTCATCGGCTGGCTCAACGACCAGATGACCCCCGAGTACGTCGAGGAGCGGCTGAAGTTCGCCGCCAAGCGCCTGCTCGCCCCGGAGCCCGAGGCGGGCAGGTGATCCGCGTCAGCGCGCGCCCTGGCCGTCGTCGACCTTGACCACCGTCCCGGTGACGAACTCGGAGTGCGGCGAGACCAGGTAGAGCAGCGTGCTGTCGAGCTGCCGCGGGTCGCCCATGCGAGCCCGGGGGAAGTAGCCCGTCGGGTCGGCGCCGGTCCGCTCCATCATGCCGTCCATCATCTCCGAGGCGAAGGCCCCCGGCGCGATGGCGTTGACGTTGATGTGGAACCTGGCCCACTCGACGGCGAGCACCTCCGTCATCCTGGACAGGGCGGCCTTCGTCACCGAGTACAGCGCCGCTCCCCCGCCTCTGTACTCGTAGGCGCCCATGGAGGAGATGTTCACCACCCGGCCGCCGGTGCCCGCCTTGATCAGCCGGCGCGCGAAGTCGCAGGACAGGAGCCAGGGCGCGCGCAGGTTCGTGCCCAGCACGCGGTCGACGAGCTCCACGGGCATCTTCGTGGCGTACTGGGCGTCGGGGACGCCGGCGTTGTTGACCAGGATGGTGGCGGTGCCGAACCGCTCCTCGGCCGCGTCGAGCACGCCGCCGAGCTGGGCGTCGTCGGTGAGGTCGGCGCCGAGCGGCAGGCAGGAGCCGCCGGCCGCCTCGATCTCTTCGGCGAGGTCCTTGAGCCGGTCGGCCCGCCGCGCCACCGCGACCACGTGGGCGCCGTGCTCCGCCAGGGTGACGGCGAACCGCCGCCCGAGGCCCGAGGAGCAGCCGGTCACGACGGCGGTCTGGCCCGTGAGGTCGACGATCTGAGGGGACATGGCGGTCACCTTCCGTTGCGGGTGGGTCAGTCGAGGACCTGCTCCAGGGTGCCCGACGCGGCGAGTTCCGCCACCTCGGCCCGGCTGAAGCCCAGCAGCGCGGTGAGGACCTTCTCGTTGTCCTCTCCGAGCAGCGGAGCCGCCTTGGTGACGCGGTGCGGCGTCAGCGACATCTCCGCCTGGGCGCCCTCGTAGGGCATCTCGCCCATGACGGGGTGCGGGTGCCGCCGGAAGTAGCGCCGGTGCGCCACCTGCGGGTCGGCCTGGAGCCCCCGGGCGTCGTGCACCGGCCCGGCCGGCACGCCCGGCTGGAGCGCGCCGGCCACCTCGGCGGCGGTGCGGGCGCGCGTCCAGGCGGCGAGCTCCGCTTCGAGCCGGTCCTCCTGCTCCTTGCGCCCGGCCAGGGTGGCGAGGCGGGGATCCGCCGCCCATCCGGGGTCGCCCAGCGCCCGGCGCAGGGCCGCCCACGGCGTCGGACGTCACCGCGATGGCGACCCACCGCTCGCGGCCGTCCTCGGGCAGGCACGGGAAGACACCGTGCGGCGCGGCCTCGCGGCTCCGGTTACCGTCGCGCGTCGCGACGCGCCCGGTCCGCTGGTAGCCCACCAGCTCCGGCGCCAGGAACATCAGGGCCGTCTCCATCTGCGACAGGTCGATGTACTGTCCCTCGCCGGTCCGGTCGCGGTGCTCCAGCGCGGCGATGACGGCCGCGGCCGCGAACCGCTGGGCGATGAAGTCGGTGTACGCGCCGTACGGGGAGCCCGGGTCGCGGTCGGGCCACCCGGTGAGCTCGCAGAAGCCGCTCATGGCGGCGAGCACCGTGCCGAAGCCGGCGAAGTGGCGGCGCGGGCCGGTCTGGCCGTTCATGGACGTCGAGATCATGATCAGCGCGGGGTTGACCTGCCGCAGCCGGTCGTAGCCGAGCCCGAGCCGGTCCATCACGCCGGGCGTGAACGCCTCGATGACGACGTCGGCCCAGGCCGTCAGCCGGTTCGCGACCCGCTTGCCGCCTTCGGTGGACAGGTTCACCCCCAGCCCCAGCTTGGAGGCGTTGTAGTCGGCGAAGAACTGCGAGCGGTTGACGCCCGGCACGCCGTCCTTGAACGGCGGCGCCATCCGCAGCACGTCCACCGACCGGAGGCTTTCCGTGCGCACCACCGTGGCACCGTACTCCGCCAGGTATCTCGCCGGCAGCGGGCCGACGCCCACCCACGACGCGTCCCACACCTTGACGCCGCCGAGCGGCCCGGCCATCAGATCACCCCTTCGTCGCGGTGACGGCGCAGCTCCAGGGCGGAGAGCCCGGCCTCGTCCCGCCACACCGTCTCGTTGTCGGCCCCGGCCTCGGCGACGTGCCCGCCGCCCGCCAGCGGGGTCGCGGACAGGCGGGCCCACGTGCCGGGCACGCGCAGGGTCTCGCCGCCCGCGCGCACCGTGCGGAAGTAGTCGCGCCCGGCCAGCTGCTCGTCGTCCATCAGGTCGGCCACCGTGTTGACGGGAGCCACCATGAGCCGGCGCTCCAGCGCCTTGCGGGTCAGCGTCGCCTTGGTCTCGGTGCGGAAGTACGCCGCCAGCGCGCCGGCCAGCAGCTCGGGGAACCCGGGATCGCCGTCGGCCGAAGCCTCCAGCCCGGGAGTGAGGTGCCCCTCGTCGCGCAGCCAGGCGAGATACCCCTCTGGTCCTGGCCCGAAGGGGACGGTCGCCAGGACGTGCCCGTCGCGGCAGGCGTACAGCTGTAGGGCAGGCCGGGGACCGGCTCCCCGAAGGAGGCCCGGTCCACGACCGAGCCGTCCGTGTACGGGCCGGGCACCGCGTTCATGAGCGAGCGGATCGTCGCCAGCTGCGCCGACACGTCGACGTGCTGGCCCCGCCCGGTGAGCCTGGCGTGCCGGACCGCCACGAGCGTGTGCACCACGGCCTCGGCCGCGGCGTGCAGGAAGTACTGGCCGGAGCTGATGCGGACCGGCGGGCGGTCGGGGTCGCCGCTGAGCCACACCGCGCCGCCGGTGGCCGCGACGACGAGGTCGCCGGCCGCGTGGCGGGCGTACGGGCCGGTCTGGCCGAAGGGGGTGACGCCGGCCAGCACGACGCGCGGGTTCACCGCCGCGAGCGCGCCGGGCGGGCCTTCACTGCCGCCGTGACCGGTCATCGCCGCACCCCGGAGGCCAGGGCCAGCATCGCCTCGGCCGCTTCCCCGTACTCGCGGGCGAGCCGGTCCACCAGCTCGGCGACGGACGGCACGTCGCGGACGCCCGAGACGGAGTGGCCGGCGCTCCAGATGTCGCGCCACCGTTTCGGGGCTCCGCCTTCGCGGCCTTCCAGCGCCGTCATGGAGAAGCGCTTCGGCCCGATGCCGAACTCGGCGGGGTCGAGCCCCTGGGCCGGCAGGGACCGGCGCAGCAGGTTGGTCTCCAGGCCGGACAGGGCGTTGGTCAGGTGGATGTCGTCGAGCTCGCTCTCGACGATGAGGTCCTTGTGGCGCGCCTGGGCGCGGGCCTCCCGCGTGGCGATGAAGCGGGTGCCCATGTAGCCGAGGTCGCAGCCCAGCGCCTGCGCGGCGAGCAGGGCCGCGCCGTCCGCCTGCCCGCCGGACAGCGCGATGATCCCGTCGAACCTCTCCCGTACGGCGCGTACGAAGGCGAACGGGTTGGCGTTGCCGGTCTGGCCGCCCGCTCCCGCCGTGAGCGCACTCTTCCCCGATGCGGCGCAGCCACTCGTCGAGCTGGCCCTCCTCACGGCAGTTCGCCGTCGGGAAGCTCCCGAAGACGCCCGCGCGGCAGGCGGCGATCACCAGTTCGGGACCGGAGACGAGCAGCATCGGGGCGGCGACGAGCGGCAGCCGCGCGCGGCGGAGTATCGCCCGTGGGTCCGTGTCGGCGGGGGCCTGCGGGTCAGCGGTCATGGTTCATCCCAGGTGGAAGGCATGGAAGGCGGGCGCCGCGCGGGCGCCCGCCCGTGGCCGCGTGTCAGACGCCGAGCTTGTCGGCGAGCCGGTCCTGCTGGTAGTCGGCGTCGCCGGCGAGCACGTTGCCGGCGATCGCGTTCTTGTAGAAGAAGTGGGCGTCGTGTTCCCAGGTGAAGCCGATGCCGCCGTGCAGGAGCATGGTCTCCTTGGCCGAGGTGAGATATCCGGGCGAGGAGAGCGTCCGCGCGGCCGCGGCCGCCGTGCCGAGCTTCGCCGGCTCCTCGTCGGCCGCCCGCGTCGCCTCCCGCAGCGCCGCGTCGGCGAGCGCCCACAGGTTGTACATGTCGGCCAGCTTGTGCTTGACGCCCTGGTAGGCGCCGATGGGCTGGCCGAACGCGTAGCGGACCTTGGCGTACTCGGTGGTCATGGTGAGGCACGCGAGCATGGCTCCGCACTGCTCCGAGGCGATCGCCAGGTTCGCGAGGTCGGCCACGCGGTCGAGCGCGGCGACGGCGTCGCCCGCGACGAGCCGGGCCGGGGCGCCGTCGAGCGTCACGGTGGCCGAGCTGCGGGTCGGGTCCACGACCTCGTCCTTGGTCACCGTGAGGCCGCCGGCCGAGCGCTCGACGAGGTACAGGCCCACGCCCTGCGGGCCGCGGGCCTGCACGAGCAGGACGCCCGCCTCCGCGCCGTTCAGCACCGCCACCTTGGCGCCGGACAGGGTGACCGCGTCGCCGGAGCCGGTCGCCGTGGTCTCCGGATCCGCGGGGATCCACCGGCGGTTCCCCGGCTCGCTGACGGCGAGCGCGCCGACGAGGGCGCCCTCGGCGATCCGCGGCAGCACCTCCCGTTTGGCCTCCTCGTCGTCCAGGGCGAGCAGGGCGCCGGCCGTCAGCACACAGGCCAGCAGCGGCGAGGGCACCAGCCCCGCGCCCAGTTCGCGCAGCGCCGCCGACAGGTCCGCCTGGGTGGCGCCGGCGCCGCCGTACTCCTCCGGGATGGTCAGACCGGCCAGGCCGAGGTCCCCGGCCAGCCGCGACCACACCTCCTGGTCGTAGGCCTGGTCGCCGCCGATGACCTCGCGGACCTTCGGCAGGGGCGTGCGCTGCGCGACGAAGTGCCTGACCGTCTCGGCGAGGCTCTTCTGGTCGTCGGTGAAGATGAGTGACACGTGAGCTCCTGAGGTGATGGCCCGGTCAGCGGGACAGCTTGAGCTGGTTGAAGGGCGTGTTCCGGTCGACGCCGGGATCCTTCGCCAGCCCGAGCACGCGCTCGCCGACGATGTTGCGCTGGATCTCGTTGGTGCCGCCCGCCACGGCGCCGCCGGGGGCGGCCACGATGGCCGAGACCACCCGCTCCAGGTCGGCGCCGCCGAGCGCGATGTCGCTGCCGATGATGTCCTGCGCCAGATCGGCCGCCCAGAGGGCCAGCTCGGCGCCGGCGAGCTTCGCGGCGGACCCGCGGGCGCCGATCTCGACGCCGGCGGTGGTCTCCTCGTGCAGCACCCGCCCGTACGCGCCGAGCGCGGACTCCCGGGCGTACAGGACGGCGAGCCTGCGCCGGACGGCGGTGTCGGTCTCCAGGCCGCGAGCGCGGGCCAGCTCGACGAGCGCGTCGAAGCCCAGCGGGTTGGAGCGGGCGCGGCCCCCGGCGCCGATGGTGACGCGCTCGTTGCGGAGCATCACCACCGCGGCGCCCCAGCCCTCGCCGACCTCGCCGACGACCGCGTCCGCCGGCACCTCGACGTCGTCGAAGAACACCTCGTTGAACGGGGCGTGCCCGGTGGCCACGACGAGGGGCCGCACGGTGACGCCCGGGTGGTGCATGTCGACGATGAACATGGTGATGCCGCGGTGCTTGGCCACCGTCGGGTCGGAGCGGGCGATGATGGTGCCGAAGTCGCTGTACTGGGCGCCCGAGGTCCACACCTTCTGGCCGTTGATGAGCCAGCCGGTCTCGGTCCGCGTGGCCGTGGTCTGCAGGCCGGCGACGTCCGAGCCCGCGCCGGGCTCCGAGAAGAGCTGGCACCAGATCTCGTCGCCGCGCAGCAGCGGGGGCAGGTAGCGCTTCCTCTGCTCCTCCGTGCCGAGCTCCAGGATCGTCGGGCCGGGCATGCCGAGGCCGATGGTGAACGGCCCGGTGGGCAGGTCGAAGTCGGCCGCCTCCTCGTTGAAGGCGATCAGCTCCGCGGCGCCGAGGCCCTGCCCGCCGTACTCCTTCGGCCAGGTGATGCCGGCGAACCCGGCCTCCCACAGGGCCTTCTGGAACCGCTTCGACTCCTGGAGCGGGACGGCGCTCCCCTCCAGGTCGTATCCGGCCGCCTCGTCGAAGGGTTTGGCGTGCTGCTCCAGCCAGGCTCGCGCCCTGGCACGGAACTCATCGATCGACGTCATCCGCGTTCCTCTCGGAGATGGAGACGGCCGGACTGCCGGGCACATCACGACCGTTTGGTAACACGTTCTGTTTAGCGAAGGCTCACCCGTCCGGCGGCATCTGTCAAGAGTGCCGCCGAGATTCCGGTGGCAGCAGCGATATTGACAAGCCGTACTCGGCTGGTCACGCTACCTCCAACGGTAACGGGTTCTCTTTGCTAGGACGCCGGTCGGCGCTTGCGGTGGAGACGCGCCTCTCCGAGGAAGTGAGCACACATGAACCTTGCCCAAGCCGCCCATGCCCGCCCGCCCGGCGATCCCGGCGGCGCGAACGTTCTCCGCCTGGCGGACGTGACGGTGCGATTCGGCGGGATCACGGCGGTCGACGCGGTCACCCTGGACGTTCCCGGCGGCCAGGTGGTCGGCCTCATCGGCCCCAACGGCGCCGGCAAGACGACACTCCTGGACTCGGTCTCGGGGCTGCGCACCCCCACCGAAGGGCGCATCGTCCTCGACGGCGCGGACGTCACCGCCAGGACGGCCTCCTGGCTCTCCCGGCACGGCATCCGCCGGACCTTCCAGCGGCACCAGGCGTTCGGCTGGCTGACCGTCCGGCAGAACGTGCTCGTACCGCTGGAATGGCGCACCCGAGGGCGCGGGCTGCTGGGCGACCTGCTGGGCCTGCCGCACCGCAGGCGCGAGACCGAGGCCCTGCTCCAGCGGGTGGACGAGGTCGTCGAGCTGTGCGGGCTCTCCGACGTGCGCGAGTACCAGGTCGCGGCGCACTGCCTGTGGGAAGGGCTGGAGGAGGAGGCGCAGGCGATCCTCGCCGGGCTCTGGCGCCGCTACGACGGCGGCCGGCGCAACCCCTACAACGAGATCGAGTGCGGCGACCACTACGTGCGCGCCATGGCCGGCTGGTCGGTGCTCGACGCCCTGGCGGGAGCCTCCTATGACGCCACCAGCGGGCGCCTCACCCTGGCGCCGCGCGGGCACGGCCGATGGCCGCTGCTGCTCCCGACGGGCTGGGGAACCCTGGTCCGGGACGCCGGCGGCGCCCGCGTGGTCCCCGCGCACGGCGAGCTGAGGATCAGCGAGATCATCTGTCACTGAACGCCCCCTCCTCGGCCGGACGCTGCTGACGGCATGGCAGATCGTGGAATGATCTATTCGTGATCGGTCTGTCATGCATGGTCCGCTATATTCGGCACGTCGCCGCCTCCGCGACATACGGCACCACTTCGGGGGTCATGGTCACCGCATGAGCCGCCTGGACGATTCCGGCCTGACCAGCGTCGGTCAGCTCGGAGGGCTTGGCCCGCCCCACCGCGGCCGGGGCGACGCCGACGTGGCCCTGGTCGACGCGCTGGACCCGCTGACCTGGCGCGCGGCCATGACCTGGCTCGCGGGCAGGCCCTCCACGGCCCGGCGGCGGACCTGCCTGCGGGTCCTCGCCTCATGGCTGCGCTGGCTGTACGCGGCCGAACAGGGCCTCGAACCGCTGGCCGCCTCCGCCACCCATCTCGACGCCTACTGCTACGCCGCACTCACCACCGGCGACGGCGTCACCGCCAGGCCGCTGGCCCAGGCGACGGTGGCCGGCAGGCGCGCCGTCGTGGCCTCCTTCTACGCGCACGCCGAGCGGACCGGCGCCGTACGGGCGCAGCGCATCCTGAACGGCACGTCCCGCCTCACCCGGGACGAACGACGCCTGCTGCGCAGGGGGATCGCGCGGCTGGCCGGTGACGGCCGGCGCGCCGAGGCGCTCGCCGTCGCCCTGCTGGAGGCCACCGGCACGTCCGCGGACGCGCTCGCCTCGCTGTCGGCCCGCGACCTGCACGCGCTGCCCGGCGACGGCCCGCCCGTCGTGCTCGTCGTGCGCGACGAGCGGGACCCGGTCGCGTACCCGATCTCGCCGCAGATCCGCCGCCTGCTGGAGGCCGAGTCCGCCGGACGGGGCGCCGACGAGCCGCTGATCAGGCGGCCGGACGGCGGTCAGGTGGAGCCCGGCTGGATCGCCGACGCGCTCACGGGCGCCGCGCGGGCCGGCGGGCTGCCCCTGCAGCGGGCCGAACTCCTGCGCCCGCACCTGCTGCGGGCGACCGGGGTGCACGGGGACGCCGGGGGCGGGTAGAGGGCGGCCGGGCGCGGCGCGTGCCGGCCGCCCTGCCGCGTCAGTAGACGTACGGCCAGCCGGCCGCGTCATAGCCGATCTTGTTGATGCCCAGCCGGGACGAGTTGTCCGCCGCGTACCAGTGGTAGAAGAGGACGTCGCCGTCGGTGTCGGCGAGGACCGCCTGATGGCCGGGGCCGTGGATGTCGCCGTGGCCGGCCAGGATCTGCGTGCCGCCGCCGGCGGTCAGCGCCACCCCGTTGCGGTCCACGTACGGGCCGGTCACCGAGGTGGAGCGGCCGGCCATGACGCGGTAGGTGCTGGCGGCGCCCCGGCAGCACGCGTCGAAGGAGACCAGCAGGTAGTAGTACGCGCCGTGCCGGTAGACGGTCGGCGCCTCGATCGCGCCGCCGTTGCGGCCGGCGATGGAGTGGATGGCCGAGCCGGGCCGCCTGCCGGTGGCCGGGTCGAGCTGGATCATCTTGATGCCGGACCAGAACGAGCCGAAGCTCAGCCACCAGCGGCCCTGGTCGTCGACGACGAGGTTGGGGTCGATGGCGTTGAAGTCGTCCGAGGTCCGCGACTCGATGACCAGACCCTGGTTCGTCCACGACCCCGACGCCCCGCTCGTGCTGGTGGCGAGGAAGATCGCCGAGCGGTTGGAGCCGAAGGTGGAGGCCGAGTAGTACATGACGTAGCGGCCGCCGGTGTAGGTGATGTCCGGAGCCCAGAGCGTGTTGCCGCCGTTCGTGTACGGATGCGCCCACGGCACGCCGCCGGGGAAGGCGGACCCGGCGTTGCGCCAGGCCGTCCGGTCGGCCGAGGTCTTCAGCTGGATGCCCTCGCCGGTGTGGGCCAGCAGATAGCCGCCGGCGGGAGTCTTGGCCACCTCGGGATCGTGCACGTTGACGGAGCCGGTGACGGTGCCGGGAGCGGGGTAGGAGGGCGGCGGCGTGGACGAGTCGCCCAGCTTGACGAGCTGCCACTGCTGGTTGGCGCCGTTCAGGTCGGCGTACTGCGACAGCCGTCCGCCGTCGGCGGTCGACCACTCCCAGACCTCCAGGGCCTTGCCGCTGTTGCGGTTGATCAGCTTGACGAAGCCGTTGTCGGTGTCGGCGACGCGGAACTGCTGGTTGGCGCCGTTGCGGTCGCTCCACTGGACGATGTTCGCGCCGTCGGCGGTGGAGTTGTCGCGGACGTCGAGGACCTTGCCGCTGTGGCGGGAGCGCAGGCGGTAGTGGCCGCCTCCGGAGTCGACGAACTGCCACTGCTGCCAGGCGCCGTCGTTGCGGGCCCACTGGACGATGGGCGCGCCGTCGGCCGTGGCGCGCTCGTAGACGTCCATGACCTTGCCGCTGTGCCGGTTGACCAGCACGTACCAGGCGCTGGTGTCGATCGTCGCGGCGGCCGCCTGCCCGGCGGCCACGAGGGTCTGGCACATGGCCAGCAGCGCCACGACGGCTGCCGTGACGGCGCGGCGGGGTCTCGGTCGTGAGGGGGCGGGTCTGTTCATGGAGCGCCTCTCGATGTTAGCGCTAACAGATGGCGGGGCTGTCGAGAAAGGAAGGTCGATCGAGAACTACACCACCGAGGGCCGACGTCCGCGGTGCTGGTCATCCTGGTTGTGCGCCCAGTGTTAGCGCGAACAACCGGCCGGTCAAGGAACCGCGCGCAGCCCCGCCGTACCGCAGGAACGGCGCCCGCCGCCGCCCGCGGTGCCCGCCGCCGCCCGCCACCTGCCCGTGATCCCCACGGAAGATCGCCCCGCGCGGCTCCGGTCGCCCGGCGCGGCGCGCTGAAAGTTTCACCGCTCGCGACCGTCGCGCGTCCGTGCCGCCCCGCCCGTGGCCGCTAGGTCGGACAGCTGACCTCTTTTTGAGGGTTGTGCTCCTCCACCAGGCATGGAGGCGAGCAAAGTCTCAACCGTACGTCCAACGATACCGTTGATGGCATGACTAGTGGCATCAAGGACACCGCCCATGCCGTCGAGGCCGCCGCCGTCATGCGGCTGCTCCCGGCTCGGCCGCGGGTGCTCGCGCTGGGCGAGCCGACCCACGGCGAGGAGCTCCTGCTCGACGTCCGCAACGAGCTCTTCCGGCAGCTCGTCGAGCAGGAGGGCTACACCACGATCGCCATCGAGAGCGACTGCGTGATGGGCCTGGTCGTGGACGACTACGTCACCGGGGGCACGGGCACCCTCGACGAGGTCATGGAGCGCGGCATCAGCCACGGGTGGGGCGCGGCGGCGGGCAACCGCGAGCTCGTGCGCTGGATGCGCGCCTACAACGAGGGCCGGCCCGCGCCGGAGCGGCTGCGCTTCGCCGGTGTCGACGGCCCGATGGAGATGACCGGCCCGGCGAGCCCCCGGGAGTCGCTCACCGCGCTCCACGGTTACCTCGCGGCCCTGGTCCACGAGAGCCTGCTCCCCTGCACGGCGGAGACGCTCGACCGCCTGCTGGGCGCCGACGACCGGTGGACCGAGCAGGCCGCGATGATGGATCCGTCCCGGTCCGTGGGACGGTCGGCCGAGGCCCGCGAGCTGCGGCTGCTCGCCGACGATCTGGCGGCGCTGCTCGACGAGCGGACGCCGCACCTGATCGCGGCGACCTCACGCGACGCCTGGGAACGGGCGCGCCAGTACGCGCGGGCCGCCACCGGCCTGATGCGCTACCACTTCTGGATGGCCGACGACTCGCCGGGCCGCATGGCGCGGCTGCTGGGCGTACGGGATTCGATCATGGCCGACAACCTCCTCGCCGCCGCCCGGCGGGGTCCGGTGCTGGTCCACGCCCACAACCTCCACCTGCAGCGGCACGAGGCCGCGATGCGGATGGGCGACCTGCCGCTGGACTGGTGGGGCGCCGGCGCGCTGGTGAGCGCCCACCTGGGCGAGGAGTACGCCTTCGTGGCCGGGGCTCTCGGCACGATCCGGCACCAGGGGGTGGACACCCCGCCCCCGGACACCGTCGAAGGGCTCCTGTACGCGCTCCCGGAGGACCGCTACGTCGTCGACGCCCGCTGGCTGGCCGCCGTCCTCGCCGATGCGCCGCCCGGGCCCCGCGAGTCCTCCTGGTTCGGCTACTTCCCCCTCGATCCGGCCCACCTGGCTCAGAGCGACGGCATCGTGTACGTCAAGGACATGCCGCCGAGGTAGGTCAGCGCGACCGGACGTGTTCCCGGTCGACCAGGGCACGGGCGAAGACGACCGTGACGAGGCCCGCCAGCACGACGGAGAGCAGCCCGGCGCGGAGGCTGACGAGGTCGGCGACGAGTCCGACGAGGAGCGGGGACAGCAGGAGTCCCCCGCGCAGCAGCCAGCTGACGACGGTCAGGCCGGTGCCGGGGGGCAGCCCCGGCAGCTCGTCGGCGGTGTGCATGGCGGCGGGGACGAGCGTCGCGAAGCCGAGCCCGGCCAGGGCGAAGCCGGTCAGCGCGGTCGCGATCGACGGCACGGCGAGCGCGCCGCCCATGCCGGCGGCGGCCAGCGCCCCTCCCGCCCGCGCGACGGCGCGCCGGCCGAAGCGGTCCACCACGCGGTCGCCGGTTAGGCGGCCGGCGGTCATGGCGGCCTGGAAGGCCACCACGGCCAGGCCGGCGGTGGCGGCGTCGGCGTGCAGGCCGCTGAGGTAGAGGGCGCCCCAGGACGCGCCGGCGTCCTCGACGAGCGCGCCACAGGCGGCCAGCACGCCGAGCGCGGCCAGCATCCGCACGGCGGGGCCGGCGAACGAGCGCCGCCCGCCCCGGACGGGCGGGGCGGCCGGATGGCCGTCGGCGGCGGCCGGGGCGGCTGGATGGCCGTCTGCGGCGACCGGGTCCTGGGCCTCGGCGGTGCGCTCGGCGTCCTCCGGGCCGGACAGCAGGAACCGGTAGGCGACCACGGCGACGACGCTGAACAGCGCGGCGGAGATGGCCAGGTGGATCGCCAGGGGCAGCCGGAGACCGGCGGCGGCCGCGCCCATCAGGCCGCCCAGCACCGCGCCGACGCTCCACAGGCCGTGCAGCGAGTTCACGATGGAGCGCCGGTAGAGCCGCTGGACCCGCAGGCCGTGGGCGTTCTGGGCGACGTCGACGATCGCGTCGAGAGCGCCCACGACGAACAGCACGCCGCCGAACGCGACCCAGTTCGGCACCAAGGGCAGGACCAGCGTCGCGATCGTCGTCAGGACGATCCCGAACGCCGCCACCCGCGCGGAGCGGAAGCGGCGGATGGCGGCGCCGGCGAGCAGCCCGGCCAGCAGCGCGCCCAGCGGGTATCCCGCGAGCGCGGTGCCGAAGACGGCGTTGGTCACCCCGAGGTCGGCCTTGATCTGCGGGTAGCGGGGGACGATGTTGAAGAACACGGCGCCGTTGGTGAGGAACAGCGCCGCGACGGCGACGCGGGCCCGGCGGGCGGGCGCGGTGACGGACATCGGCTTTCCGATCGGGGTAGAGGGGGTGGGGGTCAGCGCAGGTAGCGCTGGATGGCGTCGCGGATCTGCGCGGGCGTCATCGGCTCGGTCGACAGCGCGTTGTGCAGCGTGAGGCCCTCGATGAGCGCGTCGAGGCCCCGGGCGGTGTCGGCGTCGAAGTGGCGCTCCAGCGCCTGGCGGCTGCGGGCCATCCATTCCTGGGTGACGGCTCTCAGGACCGGGTTGCGGGCCGCGGCCACGTACAGCTCCACCGTGAGCACGAGGTCGCGCTGCGAGCCGAGCAGGTCGTCCGAGACCAGCGTGATGACGGCCTCGACCGCCGCGTCCCGGTCACGGGCGGCCGCCATCCGCTCGTCGAACACCCGGGCCACCGTGGCGGCGTACCGCTTGAACGCCTCGGCGAGCAGTTCCTCAAGAGAGGTGAAGTGGTAGGTCGTCGAGCCCAGCGGCACGTCCGCCACCCTGGCGATCTCCCGGTGGGTCGTCCCGGCGAGGCCGCGCTCGGCGATGACGGTGAGCGCGGCGTCGATCAGCCGGTCCCGCCGGCCGGGGTCGTGGCGGCGGGCGCGCCGGGGCGCGGCCCCGCCGTCCCCGCCGGAGACACGACTCACCCCGCGCCCGGACCAGCGCCCAGACCTGCACCCGGACCTGCGTCCGGACCTGCGCTCGGTCCGGTGTGCTCGATCGTGCGGATCACCCGGGCAGGGTTGCCGGCCGCGACCACGTTGGGCGGGAGGTCGCGGGTGACCACCGCGCCGGCGCCGACGACCGTGTTCTCCCCGATCGTGACGCCGGCCAGGACGATCACGCCGCTGCCCAGCCAGACGTTGTCGCCAATGGTGATCGGCGCGGCGGACTCCCACTTCGCCCGGCGGAGGTCCGGGGCCACCGGATGGGTCGGGGTCATCAGCTGCACGTTCGTCCCGATCTGCACGTCGTCGCCGATGGTGATCGGCGCGACGTCCAGGGCGACGAGGCCGAAGTTGGCGAAGGACCGGGCGCCGACGCGGATGTGGCTGCCGTAGTCGACCCGCAACGGCGGCCGGATCTCCGTGCCCTCGCCGACCGCGCCGAGCAGCTGGGCGAGCAGCCGCCGCCGCACCTGCGGGTCACGGGCCGACGTGGCGTTGTACGCGTCCATCAGGTCCGCGGCCCGCCGCATGTGCTCGGCCAGCTCCGGGTCGTCGGCGATGTACAGGTCGCCGGCGAGCATCCGCTCACGCATCGAGCGGCCGTCCGAATCATGCGTCATAAGGACGAGTGTACACATTATATGTACATTCGTACGTAAAGGATGTTTTCCCCGGTGGAAACGCGTCAGCGGGGTGACCTACGTGGTCGGCACGGTGACGTCGTCGTCCCGTTCGACCTCGCCGAGGCGCAGCTCCGGCGGGCGGCGGGTGAACATCCGGGTCAGGCCGAGCAGGTAGACGAATCCGGCGCCGACCCAGGTCAGCCCGACGATGAACGTGAGGCCGGACAGGCTGGTCCACAGCCAGAGGCAGAGCAGCACGCCGACGGCGGGCGCCACGCCGTACTTGACCAGGTCAGGCGGAGTCCGCCTGCCCTCGTTCACGACGTAGTGCTTGATCACCGAGAGGTTGACGAAGGAGAAGGCCACGAGCGCGCCGAAGCTGACCATGGCGGACGCCAGCTCCAGGTCGATGACCAGCGCCACCAGCGACAGCGCGCCGACCGCGAGCGTGGCGAGCACGGGGTTGCGGAACCTGGGGTGCACGTAGCCGAAGAACCGCCGCGGCAGCACGCCGTCGCGGCCCATGGCGTACAGGATGCGGGAGACGCTCGCCTGCGAGGTCATCGCCGAGGCGAACGCGCCGGAGATGTAGGAGGCGGTGAAGAAGGCGGCCAGCAGCGTCCCGCCGACGTGCCGCATGACGTCCAGGGCCGCCGAGTCCGGGTCGGTGAACGACTGCCAGTCAGGGAAGGCCAGGTGGCCGACGTAGGAGATGACGATGAAGAAGACGCCGCCGGCCAGGGTCGTCAGCATGATCGCCCGGGGCACCCGCCGCCGGGGGTCGTGCGTCTCCTCCGACAGCGTGGAGACCGCGTCGAACCCCAGGAAGGACAGGCACAGGATCGCGGCGCCGCCGAGGATCGTCGACAGGTCGGTGCCGTCGCCGAAGAACGGCTCGGTGATCGACGGCATCGGTTCACCGGCGATGGCGCGCAGGGCTCCGGCCAGGAACACCACGACGAACACGACCTGGATCCCGATGAGCACGACGTTCATCCGGCTGACCATCCGGATGCCCAGCACGTTCAGCCCGGTGACCAGGGCGATCGCGCCGACGACCCAGACCCAGGCCGGGATCGCCTCGAAGGCCGCGTTCAGGTAGATGCCGATCACCAGGTAGTTGATCATCGGCAGGAACACGTAGTCCAGCAGCAGGGCCCAGCCCGCCATGAAGCCCAGGTGCGGGCCGAACGACTTCTGGGTGTAGGTGTAGGCCGAGCCGGCGTACGGATGCGCCCGGACCATCCGCCCGTAGCTGTAGGCGGTGAACAGCATCGCGACGAGGGTGACGACGTACGCGCCGGGCAGGTGCCCCTCGGTCATCTCGGTGACGATCCCGTACGTGGTGAACACCGTGAGCGGCACCATGTACGCCAGGCCGAACAGGACAAGCGAGGGCAGACCGAGCACCCGCCGCAGGTGTGGGGTGGGGGGTTGGCTGGACAAGGGTTCCTCCTCAGGGGCGTTCGTAGACGACGGACCCCTCGGTGATGGTGTAGTCGACGCGGGCGTCGGCGGCCGGGCCGGCGGCGCGGGCGAACAGGTTGCGGTCGAGGACGGCGAGGTCGGCGCGGTTGCCGACGGCGATGGTGCCGGCGTCGGCGTCGTGGTTGACGTACGCGGAGCCGGCGGTGAACGCGGCCAGCGCGACGGGCAACGGCAGCGCCTGTTCGGGCAGGAACGGCGCGTTGTCCCGGTTCTCCGGGTCGACGCGGGTGACGGCGACCTCGATCTCCTCCAGCGGGTTGGCGGTGGTCACCGACCAGTCGCTGCCCATCGCCAGGGTCGCGCCGGAGCGCAGCAGGTCGCCGAAGGGGTACTGCAGGTCGGCGCGGTCGCGGCCGAGGAACGGCAGCGTCAGCTCCTCCATCTGCGGCTCCATCTGCGCCCAGTACGCCTGGCAGTTGGCCGTGACGCCGAGGGCGCGAAAGCGGGGGACGTCGTCGGGGTGCACGAGCTGCAGGTGCGCGATGTGGTGCCGGCGGTCGCCGGGGCCGTTGGCGGTCCTGGCGGCCTGCACGGCGTCGAGCGCGTTGCGCACGGCGCGGTCGCCGATCGCGTGCAGGTGCGTCTGGAAGCCGAGCCGGTCGAGCTCGGTGACCGCGGCGGCCAGCAGGTCGGGTTCGACGTAGGTCAGGCCGTGGTTGGCGGTGTGCCCGCCGCAGCCGTCGCAGTAGGGCTCAAGCAGCGCGCCCGTGTAGTTCTCCATCACCCCGTCGGTCATGATCTTCACGGTGGTGGGGCGGAACCGGGCGGTGCCCGTCTCCCTCTGGCCGAGGAACTCCGGGATCTGGTCCAGCCCGCGATGCCGGTCCCACCACAGCGCGCCCACGACGCGCGCGGTGAGCCGGCCGGCGGAGTCCAGGGAGCGGTAGGCGTCCAGGGTGGCCGGGGTGACCCAGGCGTCCTGCCAGCCGGTGATGCCGAGGGAGTGCAGGTGCGCCTGGGCGTCGAGGATGGCGTCCTCCCACTCCTCGCGGGAGGGCAGCGGGACGTGCCGGTCGTTGAAGGAGTAGGCCGCGCCCTCGTGCAGGGTGCCGGTGGGCTCGCCGGTCCGCGGGTCGCGTTCGATCCGGCCGTCGGGCGGGTCGGGGGTGGCGGCGGTGATCCCGGCCAGCGCGAGCGCGGCGGAGTTCACCCACGCGCCGTGCACGTCCCGGTTGAACAGGAACACCGGCCGGTCCGGCACGATCGCGTCGAGGTCCTCCTTGCGCGGGGTGCCGCCGGGGAAGTACTCCATCGCCCAGCCGCCGCCGACGATCCAGGGCCGGTCCGGCTCCCCCGCCGCGTAGGCGGCGATGCGGTCGAGGTAGGCCCGCCGGCCCACCAGTCCGTTGAGGTCCACGTTCAGCCGGTTGCGGCCGGCGAACGGCGCGTGGACGTGCGCGTCCTGGAAGCCGGGCAGCACCATCCCGCCGCGCGCCTCGATCACCCGGGTGCGCGGGCCGACGAGCTCGCGGACGGCGGGCTCGCCCAGTGCGACGATCCGGTCCCCGCGCACGGCCACCGCGTCGGACCAGCTCCGTGCGGCGTCGACGGTGTAGACGTCGGCTCCGACGATCACGAGATCGGCGTGTGGGGTCACTCGGTGCACCTTCTTCGAGGTCAGAGGAAGTACAGGCGGGACAGGGACACCTGTTCGGCCGGTGCGGAACTGATGGGCTCGCCGTCCAGCCGGACGGCGCCGGTGCGCGGGTCGACGTGGACGTGGCCGGTGCGGGCGTTGCGCACCATGTCGGGCAGGCCGATGCCGCGCGTGCCGCGTACGGGGACGCGGCGGCGGCGGGTGGGCAGCAGATCCGACCCCGCCTCGGCGGCGGCCCGGCTGACGAAGGCGACGGCCAGCTCGGCGGGAGCGGCCCCGTACCCGCCGAACTGCGGGCCGAGGACGAGCGGCTGCGCCTCGTCCACCGCCGCGTTCGGGTCGCCGGTCACGCCCCAGGCGGGGAACCCGGCCTTGAGCACCAGTTGCGGAGTGGCGGCGAACCTGGCCGGCTCCCAGAGCACGAGGTCGGCGAGCAGGCCGGGCCGCAGCGAGCCGATCTCGTGGCCGAGCCCGTGCGCGAGCGCCGGGTTGACGGTGAGCTTGGCCAGGTAGCGCAGGACCCGGGCGTTGTCGTGGCGGTCGTGCTCGGCCCCCCGCTCGGCCTTCATCTTCGCGGCCAGGGCGAAGGTCCGCCGGACCGTCTCACCGGCCCGGCCCATGCCCTGGGCGTCGGAGGAGGTGATGGGTATGACGCCGAGGTCGTGCAGCACGTCCTCGGCTCCCATGGTCTGCTCGCGGATCCGGTCGCGGGCCATCGCCTCGTCGCAGGGCAGGTCCGGAGAGAGCCCGTGGCAGGAGACGATCATGTCGTAGTGCTCGGCGACGGCGTCCCGGCCGAACGGCAGCGTCGGGTTGGTGGAGGAGCCGATGACGTGCGGCTGCCCGGCCAGGCTGAGCACGTCGGGCACGTGACCGCCGCCGCAGCCCTCGATGTGGAAGGCGTGGATGGTGCGCCCGTCCAGCACCGCCAGCGTGTCGCGTACAGACAGGCTCTCGTTCAGCCCGTCGGTGTGCAGCGCGACCTGCACGTCGTGATCCTCGGCCACCCGGAGCGCGGTGTCCAGCGCGCGGGCGTGCGCGCCCATGTCCTCGTGCACCTTGAACCCGCAGGCGCCGCCCTCGGCCAGCGCCTCGACCAGCGGCTCGGGCCGCGACGAGGAGCCGCGGGCCAGGAACCCGACGTTGACCGGCCAGGCGTCGAACGCGGCAAAGGCGGTGCGCAGCGCCCACGGCGAGTTCACCCCGACGCCCCACACCGGGCCGAACTCCTGGCCGAGGATGGTGGTCACCCCGGAGGCGAGCGAGGCCTCCATCACCCGCGGCGACAGCAGGTGCACGTGCGTGTCGATCACTCCCGCGGTGGCGATCAGGCCTTCGCCGCTGATGATCGTGGTGCCGGTGCCGGCCACCACGTCGACGCCGTCGAGGGTGTCGGGGTTCCCCGCCCGCCCGATCGCGGAGATGCGGCCCTCCCGGATCCCGATGGAGGCTTTGCGCACCCCGAGCAGCGGGTCGAGGATCAGCACGTTGGACACGATGAGGTCGCACGTGTCGTGGGTCGAGGTGGCCTTCAGGTGCAGGCCGTCGCGGGCGGTCTTGCCGAAGCCGGCCAGGAACTCGTCCCCGCGCCGCTGCGCGTCCGCCTCGACCTCCACCACCAGCCCGGTGTCGCCGAGCACCACCCTGTCCCCGGTGGTCGGCCCGTACACCGCCGCGTAGTCGCCGCCGTTCACGGTCACTCCGATCCCAGGTAGCCGCAGGCCCGAGCCCGTTCCAGCGCCGCCTCCCGGGCGCCCGGGGCGTCCAGCGGCCCGTCCACGAGGCCGGCGAAGCCGACCACCACGCGCGCGCCGCCGATCGGCGCCAGCCGCACCCCGGTGGTCTGGCCGGGGTCGAACCGCGTCGCCGTGCCCGCCGGCACGGCCAGGTGCCGCCCGTAGGCGGCGGCCCGGTCGAACCGCAGCCGCGGGTTCACCTCGAAGAAGTGGAAGTGCGAGGTGACGCTGATCGGCACCGCCGCCGTGTTGGTGACCAGGACCGTCACAACCTCGTCGCCGTACGGCTCGGGACGGTCCGCCCCGGGCAGCAGGGCGCCCGGCCCGGCCGGGTCGGGAACCGCAGGGCCGAACGGGGCGGTGACCACGGCCAGCCGGGTCCCGTCGTCGAAGACCGCCTCGACCTTCACCTCGGCGACCACGTTGGTGACGCCGGGCAGCACGTCCTCGTGGGTCAGCACGGAGCGCCCGGCGGCGATCGCCTCGCTGACCCGCCGGCCGTCACGCGCCGCCTCGCAGACCGTGTCCGCGATCAGCGCGGTGGCCTCGGGCACGTTCAGCCGCAGGCCCCTGGCCCGCCGCGCCCGTGCCAGCTCCGCCGCGGTGAACAGCAGCAGCCGGTCGCGTTCCGCAGGAGTGAGATGCACGACGACCGCCTCCATGACCTGTAGGGAATCCGCCGAGGTGGGCATGATTAGAACACGTACAGGAACGTTCCTGCAATGGTCTGGAGAAACGTTCCTGCACAGGCGCGGGAACCACGGCCGCGACCGCCGTCGCGCGGGAGTACGGTGGCCCTTGATGAACGCGCCTCGACCGATCACCTTGCAGGACGTGGCCCGCGCGGCGGGGGTGTCGACGACGACCGTGTCCGACGCCCTGAGCGGCCGGGGCCGGCTGCCCGCCGCGACGCGCGAGCGGGTGGCCGCGGTCGCCCGCGACCTGGGCTACGTCGCCAACCGGAGCGCCCGCAACCTGCGCAGGGGCCGCACCGGGGCCATCGGCCTCTACTTCCCCGGCCGCACGATCGGTCTCGAGTACTACATGCACCTCGCCATCGGCGCCGCCGAGGAGGCCCTGGCCCACGATCTGGCGCTCACGCTCATCCCGGCGACGAAGGATCCGGGGCGCGCGCCGTCCCTCCACCTCGACGGCGTGGTGGTCTCCGACCCCGTGCTCGGCGACCCGATGCTGGAGACGCTGACCGGCCTGCGTGTGCCGATCGTCACCTGCGAGCGCGACCTGACGCCGGGCGCCCGGCACGCGGGCCGGGTCGAGTCCGACCACGCCGCGGCGACCCGCACGCTGCTCGGCCACCTGTCCCGCCACGGCGGCCAGATCGCGATGCTCTGCCCCGGCGAGGAGACCGCGTTCGGCCTGGACATCCGCACCGCCTACCAGAGGTGGTGCGCCGAGACCGGCCGGACGCCGCTGGTCTACGACGTGCCGCTGGTCTGCGAGCCGCAGGACGTCAGCCGCGCCGTGGCCGAGGCCCTGCGGGCGCCCGGCGGCGTCGAAGCGATCGTCTCCGTCCCCGACGGCGGCGCGAACAGCGCCGTGCAGGCCGCCTTCCAGCAGGGCCGCCACGTGCCCGGTGACCTGCGGGTGGCCTCATACGTCGACAGCCCTTCCCTGCGCGGCCTGGCCACCCCCATCACCGCGATCGACATCGCGCCGCGCGAGATGGGCCGCCGGGCGGCGCGGATGCTCGCCGACCTTCTCACCGGCGCCGTCGCGCCGGGCGCGGTGGAGGTCCTGCCCACCCGGCTCATGGTGCGGGCCAGCACCTCACCGGCGGGCTGAACACGGCGCGGTACGGGCGAGCACGCCCAGCGGGTCGGCCAGCAGGCCGGAGAAGCCGAGTTCGGCGGCGCCGGCCAGCGTGGCGTCGTAGCCCAGGGCCGACGTGCGCAGCCGTACCCTCTCCCGGGCGACGGGCAGCGCGTTGGCGGCGATGCGGGCGCGCACCTGTGCCGCCATGCCCGGATAGATCTCGCGCAACGTGCCGCCGAAGATGACCATGCCGGGGTTGAAGAGGTTGCACAGGTTCGCCACCCCGATGCCGAGCCAGTCACCGATCCGGTGCAGCGCCTCCTGGGCCGCCGGATCGCCGCGGTCGGCGTCGTCCGCCACCGCCCGCACGGCGTCGCGGCCGAACAGCTCGGCCGGTCGCCCGGCGGCGTCGAGCAGGGCCCGCTCGCCGACCTCCGCCTCCAGGCAGCCGTGCGAGCCGCAGCCGCACGGGCGCCCGTCGTACGGGTTGACCACCATGTGCCCCAGCTCGCAGCCGTATCCGCTGTCGCCGTCGAGCAACTTGCCGCCGACGATGATGCCGCCGCCCACGCCGACGTCACCATGGAGGTAGATCAGGTTCTGCAAGTTCGCGCCGGCTCCGCGCTGCTGTTCGGCGAGCGCGCCGAGGTGCGCCTCGTTCCCCACCGACACCGGCAGGCCGAGCCCGAGGCGGCGCCCGAGCTCGGCGCCGAACGCCTGGTCGACCCAGCCCAGGTCGGGCCCGAAGCGCACCATGCCGTCGCCGGGCCGGATCATCCCGCAGTAGGACGCGCCGACCCCGACGCACAGCGCGTCAGGAGGAGCCTCCCCGTGCAGCCGGCGACCGAACTCGGCGAGCACCTCGACCACGCGGTCGAGGTCCGCCCCGGCGCGCGGGCGGACCGCCTCCCTGCGGTCGAGCACGATCCCGCCCAGCGCGACCCTGGCGGCGACCAGTCTGTCCACCGCCACGTCGAAGGCCAGCACGTACGCCCGGCCCGACTCGGGCCGGACCACGAGCGACGGCCGCCCCGCCCGCCCGGTGCCCTGGGGAAGCTCCTCGCGCACCAGGCCGGCCCTGGTGAGCTCCGCTATCAGCGCCATGATGGTGCTGCGGTTGAGCCGCATCCGCTCGCTCAGCGCCGTACGGGAGACCGAACCGCCCAGGTGCACGTGTCGGAGCAGGGTGCCGACGTTGTTCCGGCGGATCTCCTCCTGAACCAACCTGACCTCCGCGATCGTCCGGCTTCCCAGTATCGCGGAGTATGCCCCGGAAGTGTGATCTTCGGCACCCGGACGGCCGGGGCGGCCGGTCCTCCGCCCGCCCCGCGGATACAGTGACCTGCCGTGGCCGGGGGGCGCGACGGGACGCCGATCGTCGTCACCGTCCGGAGGGCACCGCGAACAAGAACGCCCGCATCGGGCAATCAGCGCCGACCCTCTTCTCGAGAAAGGCGCCGGATGCATGACCCTTCGTACCCCGCCACACGGCTGGCCGCGGAGCCGGACGACGCGTCGGTCATCGCGAACTCCCGGCACGAGCCGGAGTGGTTCTCGGTGATCTTCGACCGGTACTTCACCGCGATCCACCGCTACGCCGCCGCCCGGCTCGGGTCCGGCGCCGCCGACGACGTGGCAGCGGAGACGTTCCTGGCTGCGTTCGACCAGCGCGACCGCTACGACCTGACCCGCCCGGAGGCCAGGGCCTGGCTGTACGGCATCGCCACCAACCTCATCGGCCGCCATCGCCGCGGCGAGCTCCGCCTCTACCGGGCACTCAGCCGCTCGGCCGCCCGCGACGACGTGGAAGGCCACGCCGACCGCGTCACCGACCGGGTGACCGCCGAGCAGCTCAGCCCCCGGCTGGCGCGCGGCCTGCAGGGCCTGGCCCGGGGCGACCGCGACGCGCTGATGCTCGTGGCCTGCGCCGGCCTCAGCTACGCGGAGACCGCCTCGGCCCTGGACATCCCGATCGGCACCGTCAGTTCCCGGGTGAACCGGGCCAGGGCCAAGCTGCGCGAGGCACTGGGTCACGTGGCGAAGGAGGTTTGAATCATGGACGAGCTGCAGGAACTGCGCCGCTATCACGACGCGCTGCCGGAGACCTCCGCGGAGACCATCGGCGCGGCCCGGTCCCGCCTGGCGGATCACGCGCGAAGGCGTCCGCGGGCCCGCCGCCTCCGGCCGGTGTGGGGGCTGGGCCTGGCCGGAGCGGCCGCGCTGCTGGCCGTGGCCGCGACGATGGTTCCTGGCGTCACCCAGGAGAAAGGCGGCGAGGTCGCCGGGGCGCGGCACTCCCCCGCCATCACCGAGCTCCGGTTGCGACCGGTGGCGAACGCCCAGGATCTGGCCGACAACGCGGCGGTGCTGGCCTCCGGCGAGCCCGGATGGAGCGCCGGCCCCGAGCAGTGGGGCTACGTGAAGAGCCTGCGGGCCCGGACACGGCTGGACGGCGGGCGATGGCTGATCGGCAGGCCGGAGGTGACGAGCACCCACGAGCAGTGGCGGCGGCTCGACGACAAGGCGTTCGCCACCGTCGAGAAGGGCAGGCTCAAGGTCTCCAAGGGGTCGGAGTTCGAGGTGACCTACCCCTACCTGCTCTCCCTGCCGGCCGACGCCGGCCCTCTGCTGGCCCGCGTCTACCAGACCGTCGACACCGAGAACGCCAGGAATCGCGCCTCCTTCCTGCGCTCGGCCCGGGAACGTGCGGAGAACAGGGGCAAGACCCCCGAGGAGGCGAAGCGGCTGGCCGGGGAGTCGCTGCCCGCGTTCACCTCCCAGGACCGCGACCGGTGGGCGTTCCAGCTGATCGCGATGGGCATGAGGGAGACCGCGCTGCCGCCCAGGCTCCGCGCCGCCATGTACGGCGCGATGGCGAAGATCCCGGGCGTCCGCTACGAAGCCGAGGCATCCGACCTGCTCAAGCGCCGAGGCGTCACCCTCTACCACGTCCTGGACGGCTACCTGCGCGACGAGATCTTCGTCGATCCGAAGACCTACGAGTATCTGGGCTACCGCACCCTCGTGGTCGAGGACCACGAGGACAGGCCTTTCGGGACCATGAAGAAGGGCGAGATCCATGACTGGGACGCCCTGATCGCGGCGGCTGTCGTCGACCAGCCGGGGCAGCGGCCCGGCTGACTCCGCGTGGACCGTAGGGCTCGCCCTACATCCCAGGCGGACTCAGCCGATGCGCCAGGTGTCGCCGCCCATCAGCAGACCGGCCAGATCACCCTGGCCCTTCTGTGCCACCGCTTCGTCGAGCTGGCTGGTCATCAGCGTGTCGTAGGCCGGGCGGTCGATCTGCCGGAAGATCCCGATCGGGACGTGGTCGAAGGCGGGTTCGTCCAGCCGGGACAGCGCGAACGCCACCGACGGGTCGGGGCTGTGCACGTCGTGCACCAGGACCCGGTCCTGCTCGACGCTGTCGCGGGGGACCACGTCCAGGCTGCCGTTCGCGGCCCGGATGACGGCCTTGGAGGCCGAGGCGATCGGCCGGCCGTGCTCCAGCTTCAACGTGATGTCGTCGCGCAGCTCGGGGTCTTTGAGTGGTTCGAAGGCGTTGTCGTTGAAGATGTTGCAGTTCTGGTAGATCTCCACCAGGGACGCGCCCCGGTGCGCGGTCGCCTCCCGCAACACCGCCTGCAGGTGCTTGCGGTCCGAATCCAGGGTGCGGGCCACGAACGACGCCTCGGCGCCGAGGGCCAGCGAGATCGGGTTGAACGGCTTGTCCAGTGATCCCATCGGGGTGGACTTGGTGACCTTGCCGACCTCGGAGGTGGGCGAGTACTGGCCCTTGGTCAGCCCGTAGATCCGGTTGTTGAACAGCAGGATGTTGAGGTTGACGTTGCGGCGCAGCGCGTGGATCAGATGGTTGCCGCCGATCGACAGGGCGTCCCCGTCACCGGTGATCACCCACACGCTCAGATCCGGCCGCGAGGCCGCCAGCCCGGTGGCGATCGCGGGCGCGCGGCCGTGGATGGAGTGCACGCCGTAGGTGTTGAGGTAGTACGGGAACCTGGAGGAGCAGCCGATCCCGGAGACGAACACGATGTTCTCGCGCTTGAGTCCGAGTTCGGGCAGGAAGCTCTGGACGGCGGCCAGGATGGCGTAGTCGCCGCAGCCCGGGCACCAGCGCACCTCCTGGTCGGACTTGAAGTCCTTCAGGCCCTGCTTCACGTCGGTCTTGGGCACCAGAGACAGGCCCTTGCCGTTGACGAGCCCGTCCATGTCAGTCACTGCCGTTCACCTGCTGATCATCACGGTCGATCACGTCCTGGATCACTGCGGCCAGTTCCTCGGCCTTGAACGGAAGCCCGCGCACCCGGTTGTAGCTGATGACGTCGACCAGGAACCGGGCCCGCAGCAGCAACGCCAGCTGACCCAGGTTGATCTCCGGCAGCAACACCTTGTCATAGCGCGCCAGGACCTCACCGATGTTGGCCGGCAGCGGGTTCAGATGCCGCAGATGCGCCTGGGCCACCTTCCCGCCCGCCGCCCGCACCCGCCGCACCCCAGCGGCGATCGCCCCGTAGGTGGAACCCCACCCCAGCACCAGCACCCGCGCGTCCCCATCCGGGTCGTCCACGGCCACGTCCGGCACGTCGATACCGGCCACCTTGGCCGCACGCAACCGCACCATCCGGTCATGATTGTCCGGATCGTAGGAGATGTTCCCGGTGCCGTCCGCCTTCTCGATACCACCGATGCGGTGCTCCAACCCCGGCGTGCCCGGGATCGCCCACGGCCGCGCCAGAGTCGCCGGGTCCCGCTGGAACGGCAGGAACGCGCCGTCCTGGCCGTTCGGCTCGGTCGTGAACGGCACACTGATGTCCGGCAGCGCGGCAACCTCCGGCAGCCGCCACGGCTCCGACCCGTTGGCCAGATACCCATCCGACAACAACATCACCGGCGTCCGGTAGGCCACCGCGATACGAGCCGCTTCCACCGCCGCGTCGAAACAATCCGAAGGCGACATCGGCGCGATGACCGGCACCGGCGACTCGCCGTTGCGGCCGAACAACGCCATCAGCAGGTCGGTCTGCTCGGTCTTGGTCGGCATCCCCGTCGACGGACCCGCCCGCTGCACATCCACCACGATCAACGGCAACTCCGTGGTGACCGCCAGCCCGACCGTCTCGGCCTTCAACGCCACCCCCGGCCCGGACGTCGTGGTCACCCCGAGCGCGCCACCGAACGCCGCACCCAGCGCCGCACCCACCCCCGCGATCTCATCCTCGGCCTGGAAGGTGCGGATGCCGAACTGCTTGTGCTTCGACAACTCGTGCAGGATGTCCGAGGCCGGAGTGATCGGATACGACCCCAGAAACAGCGGCAGTTTCGCCTGCACGGCGGCGGCGATCAATCCGTAGGCCAGCGCCTGGTTGCCGGAGATGTTGCGGTACACACCCGGCGCCAGCCGGGCCGGCTTCACCTCATACGAGACCGAGAACGACTCGGTGGTCTCGCCGAAGTTCCAGCCGGCCTGGAAGGCGGCGATGTTGGCCTTGGCGATCTCCGGCTTCCGCGCGAACTTGGTCTCCAGGAAGCTGATGGTCTGCTCGGTCGGGCGGTGGTAGAGCCAGGACAGCAGGCCGAGCGCGAACATGTTCTTGGCGCGTTCGGCGTCCTTCTTGCTGATGTCGACGTCTTCCAGCGCCTTGACCGTCAACGACGTCAAAGGCACGGAGTGCACCCGCCACTCGGCCAGCGACCCGTCCTCCAGCGGGCTGGCGGCATACCCGACCTTGGCCAGGTTGCGTTTGGTGAACTCGTCGGTGTTGGCGATGATGTCCGCGCCGCGCGGCAGATCCGAAAGGTTGGCCTTGAGCGCGGCGGGGTTCATCGCGACCAGCACGTTGGGGGCGTCGCCGGGGGTGAGGATGTCGTGGTCGGCGAAGTGCAGCTGGAAGCTGGACACGCCGGGCAGGGTGCCGGCCGGGGCGCGGATCTCGGCGGGGAAGTTGGGCAGCGTGGACAGGTCGTTGCCGAACTCGGCGGTGCCCGCGGTAAACCGGTCACCGGTGAGTTGCATGCCGTCACCGGAGTCACCGGCGAACCGGATGATCACCCGATCGAGCTGCCGAACCTGCTTGATCACAGCTCAGACCGCCTCGATGATCGTGGCGTTGGCCATGCCGCCGCCCTCGCACATCGTCTGCAGGCCGTAGCGCAGGCCGTTGCGGCGCAGGTGATGGACGAGCGTGGTCATCAGCCGCGCGCCGGTCGCGCCGAGCGGGTGGCCGAGCGCGATCGCGCCGCCGAGCGGGTTGACGCGATCGGCCGGGGCGCCGGTCTCCCGCTGCCAGGCCAGGACGACCGAGGCGAAGGCCTCGTTCACCTCGAACGCGTCGATGTCGCCGAGCTTGAGCCCGGCCCGGCGCAGCACCGCCTCGGTGGCCGGGATCGGGCCCGTGAGCATGAGCACCGGGTCCGAGCCGACGACCGCCATGCTGTGCACGCGGGCCAGCGGCGTGAGCCCGAGCCTCCGTACCGCGTCGCCGGAGGCGATCGCCAGCGCGGCGGCGCCGTCGGAGATCTGGCTGGAGGTGGCGGCGGTCAGCCGGCCGTCGGGGACGAGCGGCTGGAGGGTCGCCATCTTCTCCAGGCTGGTCGCGGGGCGCGGGCCCTCGTCGGCCTCCAGCCCGGCGACCGGGACGATCTCGCCGGCGAAGAGCCCGGCGCCGGCCGCCGCGGCGGCCCGCTGGTGGCTGGCCAGCGCGAACTCCTCCATGGCCGCGCGGCTCACGTCCCACTTGGCGGCGATCGTCTCCGCGCCGCGGAACTGGCTGATCTCCTGGTCGCCGTAGCGTTCCGCCCACTTGCGGCCGCCCCGGGGCATGCCCATGCCGGCGTCGGCGCCCACGATGGCGGAGGAGGCGATCGGGATCAGGCTCATCACCTCGACGCCGCCCGCCACCACGAGATCCTGCGCGCCGGACGCGACCGCCTGCGCGGCGAAGTGGACCGCCTGCTGGGACGAGCCGCACTGCCGGTCGACGGTGGTGCCGGGCACCGACTCGGGCAGGCCGGCGGACAGCGCGACGACCCTGGCGATGTTGGTCGACTGGGCGCCGATCTGGCTGACGCAGCCGAAGACGACGTCGTCCACGTGCTCGCCGGCGATGCCGGCGCGGTCCAGCAGCGCGGCCACGACCTCGGCGCCGAGGTCGGCCGGGTGGACGCCGGACAGTCCGCCGCGGCGGCGGCCCACCGCGGACCGCACCGCGCCGACGATGAAGGCTTCTCGCATGGTTTCTCCTGTCAACGTCCCTGCCACACGGGAGCCCGCTTCTCGGTGAAGGCGCGGGCGCCTTCGCGGGCGTCCTCGGAGGCACGGACGGGTTCCGATATCTCGCGCTGACGGTCGAACGCCTGCTCGGGCGGCCAGTGCGCGGACTCGGTCATGATCTTCTTGCTCGCCGAGACGGCCAGCGGGCCGTTGGCGGCCACCGCCCGCGCCAGTTCGAGCGCGGACGCGACCGCCCCGCCCTCGGGGACGAGCCGGTTCAGCAGGCCGTGGGCGGCGGCGTCGGCGGCGCTCAGCCGCCTGCCGGTGATCGCCAGCTCCATGGCCAGGTGGTAGGGCAGCCGGTGCTGCAGCCGCAGCAGCGCGCCGCCGGCGGCGACGAGCCCGCGCTGGACCTCGGGCAGGGCGAACACGGCCGACTCCGCGGCCACGATGAGGTCGCAGGCCAGCACGATCTCGAACCCGCCGGCCAGCGCGTAGCCCTCGACCGCGGCGATGAGCGGCTTGCTCAGGGGGCGCTCGACCAGGCCGGCGAACCCGCTCCTGGCCGTCGAGGGACGCTCGCCGCGCAGGAAGCCCTTCAGGTCCATGCCGGCGCAGAAGGTGCCGCCCGCGCCGGTGATGACGGCGGCACGCAGGCCGGGCGTCTCCTCGTACGCGTCGAGGGCCTGTTCGATGCCCTCGGCGACGGCGAGGTCGACGGCGTTGCGGGCCTGCGGCCGGTTGATGGTGATGAGCCGCACCGGGCCTTCGTCGGCCACCAGGACGGGGGCGCTCATCGGGGAGCCATCCTGATCGCGCCGTCGAGCCGGACCGTCTCGCCGTTCAGCATCGGGTTGGCGATGATGTGCTCGGCCAGGGCCGCGTAGTCGGCGGGGTCGCCGAGCCTGCTGGGGTGCGGCACGGCCGCGCCGAGCGAGGCGCGCACCTCCTCCGGCAGCCGGCCGAGCATCGGGGTGTCGAACACGCCGGGGGCGATGCTGCACACGCGGATGAGCCGCCGCGACAGGTCGCGGGCCGCCACCAGCGTCATGCCCACCACGCCGGCCTTGGAGGAGGCGTAGGCGACCTGGCCGATCTGGCCCTCGTAGGCGGCGACGGAGGCGGTCAGCACGCACACGCCGCGCTCGCCGTCCACCGGCTCGGTGGCGGACATGCGGGCCGCGGCCAGCCGGATCACGTTGTACGAGCCGATCAGGTTGGTGGTGACGATGCGGGTGTAGTCCTCCAGCGAGCCCGGGGCGCCTTCCCTGTCGACGACGCGGACCGTGCCGCCGCGGCCGGCGCAGTGCACGAGCGCGCGCAGCGGGCCGAGTCCGGCGGCGGCGTCGAGGGCCGACGTCACCTGCTCGGGGTCGGTGACGTCGGCGGGCGCGAACCGGCAGCCGAGGTCCGCCGCCACCTGCTCGCCGGGCGAGCCGGGGAGGTCGGCGATGACGACCTTCGCGCCGCCCCAGGCGAGCCGGGTCGCGGTCGCCAGGCCGAGCCCGGACGCGCCGCCGGTGACGAGCGCGACGGATCCTTCCACTTTCACGGTGATGAACTCCTGTTCACAGACGTTCGACGATGGTCGCGTTGGCCATCCCGCCGGCCTCGCACATGGTCTGCAGGCCCCAGCGCCCGCCGGTGCGGCGCAGGTTCCACAGCATGCTGGTGAAGAGCCGGCTGCCGGACGCGCCGAGCGGGTGCCCGAGCGCGATGGCGCCGCCGACCGGGTTCAGCACCTCGTCGGCGACCGGGTACTCGGCCTGCCAGGCCAGGGGCACCGGCGCGAACGCCTCGTTGACCTCGGCGTGGTCGATGTCCGCGAGGTCGAGCCCGGCCCGCTCCAGCACCGTGGCGGTGGCGGGGATGGGGGCGGTGAGCATCGTCACCGGGTCGTCGCCGCACACCGAGAAGGCGTGGAAGCGCGCCAGCGGGGTCAGGCCGAGGCGCTCGGCCCGCTCCTCGCTCATCACCAGCACGGCGCTGGCGCCGTCGGTGATCTGCGAGGAGTTGCCGGCGGTGACCCGCCAGCCGATCTCCGGGAAGCGCCGGGCGGCCTCCTCGTCCTGGAAGGAGGGCTTGAGCCCGGCCAGCCGCTCGGCGGTGGTGCCTGGCCTGATGGTCTCGTCGCGGTCGACGACGGTCCCGCCGGGCACGGTGATCGGCACGATCTCGTCGCGGAAGTGTCCCGCGTCGGCCGCGGCGGCGGCCCGGTGGTGGGAGCGGGCCGAGTAGGCGTCGAGCGTCTCGCGCTCCAGCGCCCACTTGGCGGCCACGAGCTCCGCCGCCACCCCCTGGGAGACCAGGCCGGGCGCGTACCGCTCGGTCACCGAGGGCCCGTACGGGTCGCGGCCCATCCGCGCCGACCCCATCGGCACCCGGCTCATCGACTCCACGCCGCCCGCGACGACCACGTCGTAGGCGCCGGCGAGCACGCCCTGGGCGGCGAAGTGCAGCGCCTGCTGGCTGGATCCGCAGCGGCGGTCGATGGTGGTGGCGGGCACGTGCTCGGGGAACCCGGCCGCGAGCCAGGCCATACGGCCGGGGGTGACGGACTGGTCGGCCGCCTGGCTGACGCAGCCGACGATCACGTCCTCGACCGTGCCGGGGTCGATGCCGGTACGGTTCACGAGCCCGGCCAGCACCTGGGCGAGCAGCTCGACGGCGTGCAGCTCGGAGAGCGCGCCGCCGGGCTTGCCCTTCCCCATCGGGGAACGGACCGCGTCGACCACCACGGCTGTCCTCATGAGGTCTTCTCCAGCTCGTCGTCGGGGGTGGTCCAGCGGGGCGGGCGCCGGTCGAAGAACGCCTGGGTGCCCTCGCGCAGGTCGCCGCCGAGGAAGAACGGCAGGTTGAGGAACTGGGCGGCGTCCAGCGCCTGCCCGGCCGGCATGTCGGAGAGCAGGGTGAAGGCGCGCCTGCCGAGGCGGACGGCCGCCGGGCTGACCGCCTCGAACTTGGCCGCGTACGCGTCCAGCCCTTCCATCAGGCCGTCGTGGTCGGGGTAGACCTTGCTGACGAAGCCGAGCCGGTGCGCCTCGTCGGCGTCGATGCTCTCTCCGGTCAGCATCATCTCCAGCAGCCGCTTGCGGGGCAGCGACCTGGCCAGGTGCGCCACGATGATCATCGGGAAGAGCCCGATCTTCACCTCGGGCATCGCGAACCGGGCCTTCGGCGTGGCCAGGATGACGTCGCACATCCCGGCCAGGCCCATCCCGCCCGCGTAGGCGGGCCCGTGGACCGCGGCGATCACCGGCTTGGGCGCCTCCAGCATGAGCCGGTGCAGGTCGACGATGGCGCCGGGCCACAGGTACGCGTCCTCGACGTCGCCCTCGGCCAGCTCCCGCATCTGCCTCAGGTCGCCGCCGGCGCAGAACGCGTCCCCGTCGCCGGTCACCGCGACCGAACGCACCTGCGGGTCGGCGAACAGGCCGAGGAAGGCGTCGCGCAGCCCGGCCGCCGTCTCCTTGTCCAGGGGGTTGCGCTCTTTGGCGCGGTTCAGCGTGACGAGCCCGAGGCTGCCGCGCCGGGTCACCAGGATCTTCTCGCCGCTGCTCATCGGCTCTCCTCCGTCTCGCCGAGGACGATCAGTGCGTCGACCGCGACCGCGCCGTGGCCGGCGGGCCTGACGAGCACGGGGTTGAGGTCCAGCTCGGCGATCCGGTCCGCGTGGTCGGCGCCGAGCCTCGACAGGGCGCTGACGGTGTCCGCCAGGGCGTCCACGTCGGCGGGCGGGGCGCCGCGGAAGCCGGTGAGCAGCTTCCGGCCGCGCAGCTCCGCGATCATGTCGCGGACCTCGCCGGGCTCCACAGGGGCGGGCCGCAGCACGGCGTCGGAGAGCAGCTCGGTGAGCACTCCCCCGCTGCCCAGCAGCACGAACGGGCCGAACTGGGGGTCCACCACGATGCCGGCGATCATCTCGACGCCGTCGGTGATCTGCTGCTGCACGAGCACGCCCTCGGGGGCGTCGCCGAGGTGTGCCCGCGCGCGGGCGTCGATCCCCTCGTACGCGGCGCGCACGGCGGCGGCGCCGGCCAGGCCGACCTCGACGCCGCCGATCTCGGTCTTGTGCGGGACGCGGGCGTCCGCGACCTTGAGCACGACCGGGTATCCGATCCGCTCGGCGTGCGCCACCGCGTCGTCCGCGCTCGTGGCCAGCGCCTCGGCGGGGACGGCGACCCCGTACTCGGCGAGCAGCGCCTTGGCGGCCGCCTCGTCCAGCGGGCCGGCGCCGCCGGGCAGCGCGCGCGAGGCCGCCTGGCCGGACTCCCCGGTGCGGGCCGCCGGGCCGGTTCCCGCCCCACCAGACTCCCCGATGCGGATCGCCGGGACGGTTCCCGCCCCACCGGACTCCCCGGTCCGGGCCGCCGGGCCGGTCTTCCTGGTGCGGGCGCGTTCGGCGCCGCGCCGGTAGGCGGCCAGCGTGCGGACGGCGGTGAACAGCTCGCCCGCCGAGGTGAAGACGGGGATGTCCGCCTCGGCGAACGCCGCCTTCTCCTCGTCGTTGGGCTCCCCGTCCATGGAGTAGATCGCGAGCGGGGTGCGCTCCTTCGGCGCGGCGGCCGCGGCGATCCGCTCGGAGGCTCGCCGCCCGGCGTCGCCGGTCAGCTCCTTGCGCGCGTACACGACCGTGGAGACGGACGGGTCGGCGTCGAAGGCGGTGTAGGCGGCGGTGGCCAGGCCGCTGTCCCTGGCCACCTCGCCGGTCAGGTCGCACGGGTTGATGGCGGTGCCGAAGGCCAGCAGCTCCTCCAGCTCGGCGGTGGCCGCCGGGCCGAGGTCGGGCACGGTGACGCCGGAGCGGGCGGCCCGGTCGGCGAGCGCGCCGGCCTGCCCGCCGGAGACGGACATGATGGCGACGCCGTCGTCCTGGGGCAGCCCGCGTGACAGGTAGAACTTGGCGACGGCGACGACCTCGCTGAGCTCGTCGACCCTGATGATGCCGAGCGAGTCGAAGACCGCCTGGTAGATCTCGTCGGCGCCGGCCAGCGCGCCGGTGTGCGCGGCGGCCCGGCGGGCGGCCTGCTCGGTCCTGCCGACCTTGATGAGCACGATCGGCTTGCCCAGCTCGGCGGCCAGCTCGGCGACCTTGACGAAGTCGTCGGGACGGCGGATGGCCTCGACGAACGAGACCACCATGGAGACCTCGGGGTCCTGCAGGGCGACGGACAGGTAGTCGGCCAGGCCCAGGTCGATCTCGTTGCCGGCGCTGGCGTACAGCCGGGTGCCGATGCCCTCCTCCTTGAGCCGCATGATCAGGGAGGCGGCGGTGGCGCCGCTCTGGGTGATCACCGCGACCCGGCCGGGCTCGACGCCCTGGCCGAAGATGGGCTGGATGGTGGCGAGCGCGCCGGTGGCCAGGTTGCCGACGCCGTCGGTGTTGGGGCCGACGATGCGCAGCCCGCTCTCGCGGGCGGCGGCCAGCATCTCGCGTTCCATGGCCCGGCCGTCCTCGCCGGTCTCGCCGAAGCCCTGCGAGGGCAGCACGGCCACCTTGACGCCGGCGGCGGCGCAGTCGCGTACGGCCTGGACGGTGTTCTTGGCGTTGAGCGCGATGACCGCCAGGTCGACGGGCCCGCCGACGTCGGCGAGCGAGGCGACGCAGGGCACGCCCTCGATCTCGCTGCGGGACGGGTTGACCGGGTGCACGCCGCCCGCGAAGCCGTACTGGACGAGCAGGCGCAGCGGCCACCAGCTGAGCGTGCCGGGCTTGCTCGACGCGCCGATCACGGCGACGGACCGGGGGTTGAAGAGCGTCTGGACGGCGGGTTCCGCGCCGGTGACGGTGATCACGCGACCGCCTCCGGCCGCGGTCCCGTCGGGTAGGTGGGGACGTCCTCGGCGGCGGTGATCTCCATGCGCAGCAGCCAGGCGTACATGGTCTTGCCCAGGTGGTCCGAGCGCAGCGAGCGGGTGCCCCCGCCGTCGAGCGCCCCGGTGAGCACGAAGTTGAGCGCCTTGATGCCGGGGATCTCGTAGCGGGTGACGGTGCCGCGCACGAGGGAGCCGTAGTGCTCCTTGACCCGCTCCTCGGTGAGCTCGCTCTTCAGCGTGGCGTAGCCCGCGTCGTCGTAGGCGACCAGGCCGACGTTGCACACGTCGCCCTTGTCGCCCGAGCGGCCGTGGGCGATGTCGGCGACCCTGATGTTCGCCATCTCAGACCTCCAGAATGTCGACGGCCGCGGTCACGTGCTCGCGGGGGATCAGGCAGGGCCAGAGCGAGAACAGCTCCTTCAGCGGCGGGCGGGTGCCGATGCCGCCCACGCCGGCCGGGCCGTTGTTGTACAGGGGGACGCTCTCGGTGAAGACCTTGCGCGCCTCGGTCTCGTCCGGGCAGCGGGCGGCGTAGCGCACCACGAGCTCCAGCAGGTCGTCGTCCGCCGGGTCGGGCTCGGCCACCCGGTCGCCCCACATGGAGTTGCGCCCGACGTACTCGATCTGCACGTCGTCGGACTTGAAGCCGGCCCTGTCGAGCCGGTTCTCCAGGAACTCGATGCCGCGCCGGGCCTTGGCGTAGGCGTCGGGCCAGGTGTAGGTGAACTGGACCTCGCCGATGAAGCCGGCCCGGTAGCCCATGTTGACCTTGAGCGTGTCGGGGCGGGCGCGGCCGGTGCCGCCGGTGATGCGGACCTGGTCCGGGCCGACCTCGGTGAGGCGGACGCCGGAGAAGTCGGCCGTGACGTCGGCGGTGAGGTAGTTGGCCGGGTCGAGGATCTCGTACACGAGCTGCTCGCTCACCGTGCCGATGTCCACCCTGCCGCCGCTGCCGGGGGTCTTGGTGATGACCGCGGTGCCGTCCTCGCTGACGTCCGCGATGGGGTAGCCGAGGTTCTCCAGGCCGGGGGTCTTCCACCAGCCGCCGTCGTAGAGGCCGCCGGTGGCCTGGCCGCCGCACTCGATCGCGTGCGCGACGACGGTGGCCATGCCGAGCCGCTCCCAGTCGTCGGCGGCCCAGCCGAACTCGTGCCGCAACGGCCCCAGGTAGAGCGCGATGTCGGTGACCCGGCCGCAGATGACGATGTCGGCGCCCTGCTCCAGGGCCGTCACGATGCCGTCGGCGCCGGTGTAGACGTTGGCGTGGGTGAGCCTGTCACGGACCGAGGAGAGAGGCTCCCCCGTGTCCATGTTGGTGAACGAGACGCCCTGCGCCATCAGCCGGTCGATGTCGCCGCTGATGTCGTCGCCGGTCACCACGGCGATGCGGACGCCGGTCAGGCCGAGGTCCTTGCACAGCTCGGCGACCCGCTCCGCGCAGGCGCGCGGGTTGGCGCCGCCGGCGTCGGTGATGACCTTGACGCCGTTGGTCACGCACTGGCGGATGCTCAGGCGCAGCAGGTCGAGCACATCACGCGTGTAGCCGTACTCGGGGTTGCGGGACCTCTGCTTGCTCAGGATCGACATGGTCAGCTCGGCCAGATGGTCGCAGCAGAGGTAGTCGATCTCCCCGCGCTCCACCATCTGGACGGCGGGGAGCACGCTGTCCCCCCAGAAAGCCATACCCGCACCCAGTCGGACTGTCTTCACTCGCTGCTCCCCATCACGATCTCACTTGATGCTAATCTTATGCATAGATTCGGCCGCGTCAATCGGTCAGCCTCATCGAATTTCTCCTGGTGGCGGGCTTGCGTGGCGCCGCCGCGGCCGGGGGACGCGCGGCGGCACCACGGTCATTGGAGGCCCAGGAGGCCCGCCAGGTTCCCGCCGAGGATCGCGGCCTCGTCCTCCGGCGGCAGGCCCAGCGCCCGCACCGCCGCGATCTCCGTGGCCGGGTCGGTCATCGGCCAGTCGGAGCCGAACACCACGCGATCGGCGCCGTGCCTCTCGATGATCTTCCGTACCCGCTCGGGCGGCAGGCTCCCGAGGCTGGGCGGCCAGGACGTCTCCAGCACCGCCCCGGAGCCGGCCACGACCTCCTCCGCCTCCTCCAGCCGGTGGTAGCCGCCGAAGTGGCAGGCGATCAGGGTCAGCCCCGGGATGCGCTCGGCCAGGGCGGGGATGTGCCGCGAGGCGCCCCGCTCGTTGGCCGCCTCGTCGCCGCCGGCGCCCACGTGCGTGATGACGGCGATGCCCTCCTCGGCCAGCGCGGACAGCAGCTCCACCACCCGGGAGTCGCCCAGCGACAGCTCCTGGAACAGCGGGTGCAGCTTCACGCCGGGGATCCCGTTGTCCTTCAGCGAGGCGAGGTTCTCCTCCACCGTCAGGTCCGGGTGGACGGTGCCGAACGGGATGAACCTGGTGCGGTCGATGCCGCCGATGAACCGGTTGGTGCCGGCCACGTGCCTGGCCACGTTGGCCACGGCCAGGCAGACGGCCAGGTCGATGCCGGCCGCGTCCATGGTGGCCCGCAGGCCGTCCAGGGTCCCGTCGTGCACCGGGTCCAGGCCGACCGGGCGGTCGGCCAGCACCTTGCGGGCGATCTCGTCCGGCCAGACGTGCGCGTGCGCGTCGATGATCATGTGGCGAGCTCCTTGACCAGCTTGCGGGAGAGCGAGTCGAAGATGACCTCGGTGGCGCCCTCGTAGACGCGCATCGGCCGGGCCGCACGGTAGAGCCGCTCGATCTTCGACCCCCGGACCAGCCCGAACCGGCCCATCACCTGGACGCACCGGTCGACCACCCGACCGGCCGTCTCGGTCGCCGCCACCTTGGCCATCGAGGACAGGTGCAGGCTGCCCAGCGGGTCGCGGGCGGCCGCCGCGGCGGCCCGGTAGGTGAACGCGCGGGCCATCTCGATCTCGGTCCACGACCTGGCGAGCTGGTCGGCCACGGCGCCGAGCTGGATGAGCGGCCGGCCGAACTGCTCGCGGTTCGCGGTGTGCACGGTGGCCTCCTTCAGCGCCGCCTGCGCGGTGCCGACCGCCGCGGCGGCCACCGACACCCGGAAGGTCGCCAGCGTGGCCAGGCCGAGCCGCATGCCCTTGCCGGGCTCGCCCAGCCGCCACGACCGGGGCACCCGGACCCCGTCCAGCACCACGTCGCCCAGGACGTGCGGGGCGATGATCTGGTGCGGGCGGGTGGTGGTCAGGCCGGGCGTGTCCGCGGGCACCAGCACCATGGACAGGCCCGCCTCCTCCTTGCCCAGCACGCAGTAGAAGTCGGCGTCGCCGCCGTTGGTGATGAACGACTTGTGACCGCCGACCACCAGCTCGTCGCCGTCCTCGGCGACGGTGGTGGCGGTGCCGCGCAGGTCGGAGCCGATGTCCGGCTCGGTCAGCCCGAGCGCGGCGATCGCGTCCAGCGCGGCCACCCGGGGCAGCCACCGCTCGCGCAGCTCGGGCGTGCCGCCCCTGGCCAGCGCGTAGCTGCCGATGCCCTGCATGGCGAAGAGCGAGTCCAGGTGCGCGCTCTCGGCGGCCAGCTGCTCGCGGACGACGGCGACGGCCAGCGGGTCGAGGTCCGCGTACCGGCCGCCGTACTCGGCGGGCACGCACACGGCGGCCAGCCCGCTCGCGGCCAGCGCCGCGCGCATCGCCGGGTCGATCGCGTCGGCCTCGTCCGCCTCGGCGGCCAGGTGCGCGACCGACGCGGCGAGCGCCGCGGCCTCCTCGCGCAGCCCGTGGTAGCGCTCGGGCAGCTCGAACTCGGCGCCGCTCATCGGGCGACCGCCGGACGCTGGTCGAAGCCGCGCCCGAACAGCTCGGAGGCGATCCTGACCCGCTGGATGGCGGGCGTGCCGCCGGCGATGGCCCAGCCGTGCGCGTCGCGGTGCAGCGCCTCCAGGCCGAACTCCTCGGTGTAGCCGTTGCCGCCGTGCATCTGCATGCCCAGGTCGGAGACCCGCTTGCCCATCTCGTTGGCGAAGCACTTGGCCAGCGACACCTCCAGCGGGTCCGGCAGGCCGCGGCCGGCGTTGCCCGCCGCCCGGTAGATGAGCAGCCGCGCGGCCTCGACCTGGAGCGCCATGTCGGCGACGGTCATCTGCACGTTCTGGAACTCGACCAGCGTCCGGCCGAACTGCTTGCGCTCCTGCACGTACGCGACGGCGCGGTCCAGCGCGGCCTGCCCGAGGGCCAGGCTCATGGTGGAGTTGCCGAGCCGCTCGATGGAGAAGACGCCGAACAGGTCGCGGAACCCGCCGGGCCCGACCACCAGGTTCTCGGCGGGCACCCGGGCGTCCTCGAAGATCAGGTCGGCGGACGGGATGGTGCGCCAGCCCATCAGCCGCTCCCGCTGCCCGAACGACAGGCCGGGCGTGTCGGCGGACACGATGATCGCGCCGATGCCCTTCGACCCGGGCGCGTCACTGAGCCTGCAGTAGAGCAGGTAGTGGTCGGCGTGGCCGCCGTTGGAGATCCACCGCTTGGTGCCGTTGATGACGTACTCGTCACCCTCCAGCCGCGCCCGGGTGGTCATGTCGGTGGCGGCGGAGCCGGCGTCGGGCTCGGAGATGCCGATGGCCATCGTCACCTCGCCCGTCACCACCTTCGGCAGGTACTTCTGGCGCTGCTCCTCGGTACCGAAGAACTCCAGCACCCGGGCCGGGCCCACGTTCGCCTCGAACACCTGGAACGCGGCGGAGCGGCACTCCTTGGCCAGCTCCTCGATCACGATCAGGGCGTCCAGCAGGGTGCCGCCCGCGCCGCCGTACTCCTCGGGCAGGGCCAGGCCGAGGAAGCCCAGCTCGGCCAGGCGCGTCACCTCCTCGGCGGGCAGCGGCGCGCGCTCCAGGTCCCACTGCGCGGCCTTGGGCGCGTACACCTCCTTGGCCACCTTCGCGGCGACCTCGCGCAGGTGGAGTTGCTCATCGCTGAGCCGAAAACCGTTCACAGGAGTCTCCTCAGATCTTGGCGGTCTCGCCGCCGTCGATGACGTACGTGGCCCCGCTGACGAAGCCGCTCAGCGGCGAGGCCAGGTAGCAGACCAGGGCGCCGATCTCCGCCGGGTCGGCGACCCGGCGGGCGGGGATCTTGGCGACCCGGCGGCGCAGCGTCTCGGGGTCGTCGAGCACCGCGCGCTGCGCCTCGGTGGCGAACGCGCCGGGGGCGATCGCGTTCACCTGGACGCCGTGCCTGGACCATTCGGCGGCCAGCGCCTCGGTGAGCCGGACCAGCGCGCCCTTGGACGCCGAGTAGACCGCGAGGCTGCCCTTGCCGCGCACGCCGGAGATGGAGGCGACGTTGACGACCTTGCCCGAGCCCTGCCCGACGAAGATCTCGCCGCAGGCGCGGGCGAGCAATGCGGGCGCCACCACGTTGACCGCGAAGACGTCCTCAAGCAGCTCGGCGGTGGCGTCCAGGAACTTCCCCGCGGGCGCGATGCCGGCGTTGTTGACCAGGATGTCCAGCCGGCCGAACTCCCGCAGCGCCCGCTCCGGCAGGGCCGCCAGCCCGGCCGCGTCGCGCATGTCGCACACGACGCCGGCGATGCGGCCCGGCGCCTCGGCCGCGAGCTTGTCCAGCTCGTCGCCGGAGCGAGCCGCGGCCACCACGTTCACGCCCTCGGCCACCAGGCTGCGCACGGCCGCGGCGCCGAGGCCGCGGCTGGCTCCGGTGACGATGGCGACCTTGCCGTCGAGTTCCAGGTTCACGCGCGCGCTCCCGGCTTGGATGGACGGCGGTGCCGGTCCATGGACTTCCAGCCCAGGGCGTCGTCGGCGATCAGGACGGCCTGGATGTTGGCCGAGCCCTCGCCGGTCTGCCAGAGCTTGGCGTAGTTGAGATAGGTGCTGATCGGCAGCTCGTCGCTGAAGGCGTAACCGCCGAAGATCTCGGCGGTGGCCTGGGCCGCCCGGTTGCACACCTCGCCGGCGTAGTACTTGGCGATGGAGCTCTCCCGGGTGGGGATGACGCCCTCGTCGTAGCGGGCGGCGGCGTCCTGGACCAGAGCCCTGGCGGCCGACACCTCGCAGGCCATGTCCGCGATCTGCTTCTTGACCATCTGGAAGGAGCCGATCCGCTGGCCGAACGCCTCGCGCTGGTTCGCGTACTCGACCGAGGCGTCCAGGCAGGCCTGGGCGAGGCCGACCGAGCGAGCGGCGACGGAGAGCCGGCCGTAGTCCATGGCGCTCATGGCGACCTTGAAGCCCTCGCCCTCCTCGCCGAGCAGGTTGGCGGCCGGCACCCGGACCTCGCTGAGGATGACCTCGTTGGTGGGCATCAGCTTGCCGAGCACCCGGCAGGGCACCCGGCTGGTGGCGAAGCCCGGCGTGCCGGTGGGCACCACGAACGCGCTCACCCCGCGGTGGCCCAGCTCGGGATCGGTCTTGGCGTAGACCACGGCGACGTCGGCGACGTTCGCGTTGGTGATCCACATCTTGCTGCCGGTGATGACGTAGTGGTCGCCGTCGCGCACGGCCCTGGTCCGCATGGCGCCCAGCAGGTCGGAGCCGCCGTCGGGCTCGGTCATCGCGTTGCAGCCCAGGAGCGTGCCGGAGATCAGGCCCGGCACGTACCGCTCGACCAGCTCGGCGGCGCCCCAGTTGGCGATGGTCAGCGGCACGGTGGCGGCCTGGAGGTTCATCGCGGCGCTCAGCGGCGGGTAGGCCCAGGCGAGCTGCTCGGCGACCGCGGCCAGCGCCTGGTAGCCGGCGTCGGTCCCGCCCACCTGCTCGGGGAAGCAGCAGCCGAAGAAGCCCAGCTCGCCCATCTGCCGGTAGAGGTCGCGGGGGAACTCCCCGGCCTCCTCCAGCTCCCGGATCCGGGGGCGGATCTCCTTGAGACCGAAGTCGCGCACGAGCGCTCCGAGCTCCTGTGCCGCCTCGCCGGCCATGTCGGTGGCTGTCACCATCTGATCCTCTCTGCGTCTCAACCGGCCAGCTCGGGAAGCACCCGGGTGCCGAACAGCTCCAGCTGGCGCATCGCCTCGGTGTGCGGGAGCCCCTGCCAGTGCGACTTGAACATGAAGTGCGTCATCCCCAGCTCGTCGCGGAGCCGGCCGAGCTGGTCGACGATCTCGGCCGGCGAGCCGAGCAGGAACTGCCGCTCGACGTCGATGCCGGGCGCGTCCGCCTGGACCGGGGTGTTCTCGCCCGACAGGCCCCACGAGCGGTAGGTCTGGTAGCGCAGGGCGCTGCGCCGCCGGGCCAGCTCCTCCGCCTCGCGGCGGGAGGAGGCCACGATGAGCTCGCGGCGCAGCGGGAAGTCGCCGTCGAGGGGCAGGCCGTGCGCGGCGCGCTCCTCAAGGAAGATCTCGCGCAGGCCGGCCAGCTCGTCGTGGCTGGGGAACGGCGGCGCGTACCAGGCGTCGCCCAGCCGTGCGGCGCGCCGCACGGCCGCCTCCGACTGGCCGCCGATCCAGACGGGCGGGCCGCCCGGCCGCGCCGGCTGGACGGCCGGGAGCACGTCCTCGACCTTCCAGTACGGGCTGTCGAAGTCGACCTTCTCCCCCGACCACAGGGCCTTGATGAGGGCGAGGCCGTGCTCGAACCGCTTGACCTTGGACCGGGAGTCGATGCCGAAGGCGCGGAACTCCCGCTCGGAGTAGCCGAGCCCGGCGCCGAAGACGCAGCGGCCGTCGGTGACCACGTCGAGCGTGGCGATCTGCTCGGCAAGGTCGACCGGGTTGGCCATGGACAGCAGCATGATCCCGGTGACGGCGGTCATGCGGGGCGCGGCGCCGTGCAGGTACGTGAGGTACGGGACCGGCTGGTAGTAGCGCAGCTCGGTGCCGAGGAAGTGCTGACCGGCCACCATCATGTCGAAGCCGAGCTGGTCGGCGACCCTGACCAGCTCGCGGTGCTCTCTCAGTTGTTGCCCGTACGGCGTCTCGGCGCCGTGGATCGGCGTGGTGAGGATGCCGAACCGCACTCCAGAACCCATCCTGACTCCTCTGCAATCCCTCCTATTGATACACATGATTATCCTCGTCCTGCAACTCGGGTCCGGCTGCTGAGAAGGACGAGGGCCGCGGACACCGCCGTGCAGGCCGTCACGGTGAGCCAGGCGGCGGGCAGGCCCGCGGCCTCGGACACGGCGGCGAACAGCAGCGGCCCGGTGGCCGCGCCCAGGGCGGTGCCCAGCTGGAACCTGGCCCCGGCCACTCCCGGCCGGTCCGGATGCTGCGCCAGCACGCCCATCAGCAGCAACGCGGGCCAGCCCCACGCGCCGCAGAAGGCGACGACGGTGCCGGCCACGGTGAGCGCGGTGCCGCCCGAGGCCATCGCGAGCATCCCCAGCGCGCAGGCGGCGATCATCACGGCCGCGGGCCTGAACCCGTCCGACCCGCGCCGGTCCGCCAGCCGCCCCGCGCCGAGCCGCACGACGAGCGACACGAGACTGGTGACCGAGATCACCAGCCCCGCCGTACTGACATCGAGCCCGGCCCGCGTGAGCGTGCTCACAGCAAAGGTCGTGAGCGAACCAATAGACAACGTCCCAAGCCCGGCCACAACCGAAACCCGCACCAACGACGTCACCGCCCTCGGACCTGTGCTCCCGACCCGCACCTCCCCAGCAACCGCCGCGAACCCTGGACTCGCGGGCGCGGACCGCACGTCTCCAGCGGCCGCCGCAGGCCCCGCACTCGCCACAGGCCCCGGACTCGCGCTTGCGGACCGCACCTCCCCAGCGGCGCCCGCAGACCCCGAACTCGCCGTAAGCCCCGGACCCGCAGGCGTGGGCCGCGTCTCTTCTGCGGACCCCGCCGAATCTTGATCTTTGCGTGCGGGTTGCGTCGTGGGCGCGGGGGTGTGCTCCGGACCGGTGGCCCGAGGTGAGGGCCGGGTGCGGGGGAGGCTGGTTGCGGCTGCGGCCACGGTCAGGAGGGTGGCGAGGACGAAGGCCCATTGCCAGCCGATGGTCAGGGCCACCAGGGGGACGGCGAGCCCGGCCAGGAGGGCGACGACGGGGGTCGCCGACTGCTTGGCGCCCAGCGCCGTGCCGCGCAGCCGGGCGGGGATCTCCCGGACCACGACCAGGTTGCTGGCGGGCGCTACCACCCCGTACCCCGCGCCCGCGACGACCAGCCACGCCAGCAGCGCCGCGACCGACCCGCTCGTGGCGACGCCGAGCTGGCTCACCAGGCTGACCGCCAGCCCCGCCAGGGCCGCGCGCCGCCAGCCGGCGCGGTCGATCAGACGGCCGCCGGCCAGGGCGGTGAGCCCGGTGCACGCCCAGAACGCGGTCACGCACAGCCCGAGCGCGCCGTCGCCGATGCCCAGGTCGGCCTGGATCTCGACGGCCAGGACACCCACCAGGATCGGGGTGGACACCACCGCCGCCAGCATGAGGATGGCCGCCCACCACGCCCGCCCGCCGGCGGGCACCGGCCGGAACGCCTGGACGGTCTCGGCCGGTTCCACCCGTTCCCGCTACAGGGTCACGGGCACGGTACGCGGCCCGCGCATCTTCAGCCCGACGTCACCCGCCGCCTCAGGGTCGGCCAGCCGCATCTCCGGGAACCGGTCCAGGAAGAGGTTCACGCCGATCTCCAGCTCCGCCTTCGCCAGCATGGCTCCCAGGCAGAAGTGCCGCCCGGAGCCGAACGCCAGATGGTCGGCCGCTCCCGAGAACGCCTTGGTCGCGTCCAGGTCCTCACGTTCGAGCACGAACCGGTCCGGATCGGCGTAGCGCCGGTCGTCGCGGTTGGCCGAGCCGATGAGCACCAGCACCGTGGACCCCGCCGGGATGAGCACGCCGCCGAGCTCGACGTCCTCCGTCGTCTCCCGCGTGTTGATCTGCGTCGGCGGGGAGAACCGCAGCGTCTCGGCGACCGCCTTGACGACCAGCGAGCGGTCATGCCTGATCCGCTCGAACTGGCCGGGGTCGGCGAGCAGGTTGCGGAACAGGCTCGCGAAGGTCTTGTCGGTCGTCTCCGCCCCGGCCGTCAGCAGCAGGCTGACGTACGCCCTGATCTCGTCGTCGGCGAGCGGCTCGCCGTCGATCTCGGCGGTGGCCAGGACCGACAGCAGGTCCTCTCCGGGGTTCGCCCGCCGTTCGGCGATGAACGGGGTGACGAACTCGCTGATCTCCGCCCGGACGGCGGCGGCCTCGGCGATGATCTCGGGGTCGCGGCCGAGGTTGGAGATGACCCGGATCACGGCGGTGTACCACCGCAGGAACCTCGGGTGGTCCTCCTTGTCGAAGCCGAGCAGGTCGGCGATCACGTACACCGGGAAGTAGTTGGCGAAGTCGCGCACCAGGTCGACGTCACGCCGCCCGGCCAGCTCCCCGGCGAGGTCCGTCGCGGCGCGCAGCACGATCTCCTCCACCACGGCGCCCGCGTTGCGCATGAGCATCGGGTGCAGCCGGTCCAGGCTCTTGCCCCGGAAGGCGGGAGACACCAGGGCCCGGTGCCGGGCATGCTCGGTGCCGTCCATCTGCAGGATCGTCTTGCCGTGCACCGGTTCGAGCTGCCACTCGTACGCCTTCGTACTGAAGACCGGGTTCTTGTACACCCGCGCGACGTCCTCGTACCTGCTGACCAGGTACGCCCGCACGCTCTCGTCCCAGACGACCGGCGCCTCGGCGCGCAGGCGGCGGTAGAAGGCGTGCGGGTCGGCGGCGACCTCCGGGGACAGCAGCTCCGGCAGACCACGATCAGTCATCACAACTCCTCACGACTCCAGCTCGGACCCGGTGGCCTTCCAGGCCGTGAACCCGCCGTCGACGCTCCACACCGCGCCGTTGACGAACGCGGCGGCGGGGCTCGCCAGGAAGCAGACGACCTCGGCCACGTCACGCGGCTTGCCGATGGAACGGCTGAGGTAGTTCGCCAGGACGTCCCGGCGGGTGGCCTCGGGGTCGGGGCGGGAGGCGATGTAGCGCGAGGCCATCTCGGTCTCGATCATCCCGGGCGCGTAGCAGTTGACCCGGATGCCGTCGGGGGCGAGCTCCAGCGCCAGGCTGCGGGTCAGCTGGGCCACTCCGGCCTTGCTGGCCGCGTACGCGAGGGTGTGCGGCCGGGCCAGGCCGGCGGCGATCGAGGCGGCGTTGATGATGGAGGGGTTCTCACTGCGCCGCAGGTGCGGCAGTGCGGCGCGGGCGGCGAGGTACGGTCCGCGCAGGTTGACGGCGTGCACCCGGTCCCACTCCTCGGGGCCGAAGTCCTCGATGCCGAGGGTGCGGCTGACCACGGCGTCGGCCACGCCGGCGTTGTTGTGCAGCACATCGAGGCCGCCCATGAGAGCGGTGGCACGTTCCACCATCTCGGTGATCGAGGCGGGGTCGCTCATGTCGCCGCGCACGTAGTCGGCGCGGGGGCCGATCTCGGCGGCCAGCCGCCTGCCCGCGTCGTCGGCGATGTCCGCGATGACCACCGTCGCGCCGCGGGCCGCGGCCAGGCGCGCCGTCTCGGCGCCGATGCCGCTCGCGCCGCCGGTGATGAGGAACCGCAGACCTGACACGTCTGACATCAGCCGGGGACCTTTCTGAAGTAGTTGGCGTGGCGGGGCCCGGTGAGCGCGTCGCTCACCGGCACCTCGGGCTCTCGGCCGGCGCGGGCGGCGCGCTCGCGCTCCTCCCCCACGGCGATCCGGCGCTCCTCGCACCGGCCGATCCCGCCTTCGGGCACCGCGTACAGGGTGAGGTAGCGGTAGGGCGGGCTCTGCCCGCCGACCGGCTCCAGGGCGAAGCGCTGGGCGCCCTCGAATCCCATGTGCTCGAAGGTGTGGGCGAGGTGCACCTGGTCGTACCAGCGGGCGTACTCGTCCTCCCGGCCCTGGACGGCGTTGTTGAAGACCACGAAGATCTCCCGATGGTCCTCGGGCAGGGACTCGGACGCCGAAGGGCTGACCCATCCGGTCTGCGGTACGGCCCGCCAGGCGACGTCACCGAACCCGGGGTCGAGCGCGCCGGGACCGGTCACGCGGGCGAGCGCCAGGACGGGGAAGACGGTGTCGTTCTCGCCGATGTCGCGCGCCAGCGACCAGACGGCGGCCCCGTCAGGGGCGGGCAGCCCGGCGGGGCCGAGCGCGATGAACGTCTCCATCAGGCCCGCCCGGTCGGCCGCTTGGGCTTCCAGCGGAGCAGCCACATCTCCATGAGGCGGATCAGCAGCATCAGGGCGATGCCCACGATCATGAGCACGAAGATCGCGGCGAACGTGCCGGCGGTGTCGAACTGGTTGGCCGACTGCACGAGCAGGTATCCGAGCCCGCGGTTGGACGACATCATCTCGGCCGTCACCGCGACCACGAGCGCGTACGGGGCCGACACGCTCAGACCGGAGATGATGAACGTCATCGCCGAGGGCAGGGTGGCCTTCAGGTGCACCTGCAGGCGGCTGGCCCGCATGAGCCGGAGCTTGTCCACCAGCAGGTGGTCGACGTCCTTGACCCCCGCGTACGTGGAGTAGAAGACGAGGAAGGCGACCACGCTGATGACCAGGGCCAGCTTGGAGCCGATGCCGATGCCGAACCAGAGCATGAACAGCGGCACCAGGGCCAGCCGCGGGATCGCGTAGATCGCGTCCACGAAGGGCTGGCAGACGGCGGCGAGGAACGGGCTGACGCCGAGGACGAACCCGGCCACGAGGCCGGCGAGCGCGCCCAGCACGAACCCGATCACGGTCGTCTGCAGCGTGACCCACAGGCTCGGCCACAGCAGGTTCTGCGAGACCCAGAGGCCCATGGCCTCCCAGATGAGGGACGGCTTGCTGACGTAGTACTGGTCGATCAGGACGTGCGGCTCGCCGGGCTTGCCGGCGAAGTACTCCCAGGCCGCGAGCCCGGCGACGAGCAGCGCCACCTGGATCGCGGTGATCAGCAGGCGCCGGGTCAGCCTCGGGTTGAGCCCGCCGGAGGCCGCCGGCGCGCCGACCGGCTTCGGGGCGGCCTCCGGCCGGCCGGCCTCGATCGTGTCGGACCTGGTCATCAGTGATCCTCCATCTGCGGGCTGAGCAGCGCCCACAGCCGTGACCAGACCGCGGCGAACTCGGGGTCCGTGCGCAGCGATCCGAAGTCGCGGGGCCGGGCGAAGGTGATGGGCTCGACGTGGATGATCCGCCCCGGGTTCGCGCCGAACACCACGACGCGGTCGGCCATGAGGATGGCCTCTTCGAGGTCGTGGGTCACGAACAGCACGGTCTTGCGCTCGCGTTCCCAGATCTCCAGGGTCTGCCGCTGCAGGTTGAGCCGCAGCTGCGCGTCCAGCGCGCCGAAGGGCTCGTCCATCAGCAGCGTGTTGGGACGGTAGACCAGGGTCTGCGCGAGCGCCGCGCGCTTGAGCATGCCGCCGGACAGCTGCGACGGGTACCTGTTGCCGTACTGGCCGAGGCCGACCAGGTCGAGCACCTGGGCGACCCGCTCCTTGCGCTCCCGGCGGGGCACCTTCTGCACCTCGAGCGGGAGCGAGACGTTCTTCTCCACGGTCCGCCAGGGCAGCAGGGTGTCCTTCTGGGTGACGTAGCCGACGTCGTTGTTGATGCCGTTGATGGGCTTGCCGTCGTAGAGCACCTCGCCCGTGCTCTGGGTGAGCAGGCCGGCGGCCATGTTGAGCAGGGTGCTCTTGCCGCAGCCGCTGGGGCCGATGATGCAGATGAACTCGCCCTTGCGGATCTCCAGGTCGATCCCCTGCACGGCGGTGAACGTGCGCTTGGCGGTGGTGAAGGTGCGCCCGACCTGGTGGTAGCTCACCGCGATCGGACGGTCGTCCGCCTGTGCCGCCGCGGCGGACGCGCGCTCGGTCGATGTTCCGATGCTGGACACGGGTCTCTCCCTCACTCAGGCGTCCGGCAGGGCCTTGACGAGCTCGGTGTCGTAGAGCTCCTCGAACGGCACGGAGACCGGGTCCGGCTTGCCGATGTTGTAGACCTTGATCAGGTTGTCGGCGAGCTCCTGGGTGGGCACGATGCTGCCGGTGAAGACGGGCAGGATCGCCTCGATGCCGGTCTTCCACGCGGCGTCGCTGGTGCTGGCGAAGAACTTCTGGTGCAGGGCGTCGCTGTGCTCCTGGCTGAAGTCCTTGGCGTCGTCGCGGGCCTGCGTCATCGCCTTGAGGAACTTCGTCACCGCGTCGGGCTGGTTCTTCAGGAAGTCCGGGTTGACGGCCACCACGATGTAGGGGATGTTCGCCGCTTCGGGGGCGTCCTTGACGATGTCGATGAACACCTTGCCCCAGCCGTCGGCCTCGGGGCCGGTCGTCTGGCTGGGGAACCCGGCGAGCCCGTCGGACGCGCCCTGCTTGACCGCGGCGGTGCCGGCGGCGGCGTCGCTGAACGGCTGGATCGTCACGTCGCTGTCCGGCTTGAGGCCGCCGAGGGTGAGGATCTGCCGGAACAGGAGGTCCGTCGTGGAGCCGGTCGCCGCTGAAGCGATCTTCAAACCCTTGAGCGCCGCGAGCTTCTCCTGGTACGGGGACTCAGGCGTGACGCCCTTCTGGGCGAGCTTCTCCAGCGTCTGGTTGTTGAGCGTGATCTGCTCGGGCGCCGGGGCGCCGAGCACGGCCACCACCTTGACCAGCTTGCCGGCCGCGGCCGAGGCCAGCGGAGCGGTCCCGCCGGTGAGCGCGATGTCGGCCTGACCTTGGGCGACGGCCTGGATCAGCTGGTTGGCGTTGAAGATGGAGGTCTTGTTGTCGATCTCGATGCCCTGCTGGGCGAAGTAGCCCTGGGCTTCCGCCTGCAGCCTGGGGTAGCTGCACAGACAGGCCGAGCCGGCGTCGATGTAACTGATCGTGGTCAGCCCGCCATCGCCGGACGCGGCGCTCTCGCCACCCTCCGGCGAGGAGGATGCGCATCCGCTGACGAGAACCGTGAGCAGGACCGCGAGGGCCGAGGCAACGAGTTTTGTGGAACGAACCATAGGAGCGCTCATCTCCGGGGGGCGTGCAGGTAGGCCTCAATAATTCCTGATAACGATAGGGACAGTAGAGCGCAACGTCAACGATTTCCCCGCGTCGACTTGGCGTCACCGGAGTGTCTGCGAGCAGCCAGATCTTGCCGGTTACGGACTCGGCGGACCCGGACGGACCCTCATGAGGGCAGGGTAAGCGATGGCCGGAGCGCGCTACGCCCCGGCCCTGTGCCCTGTGTGGATTCCGTACGATTGGTTATCACTGATAGCGCGGCAGGTGCCTCGGCGGGGACGCCCCGGCCACCGGCGCGCCCGGATCCCCGTCCGGAGACGCCTCGATGTGTTGACGTGATCTTCAACAAGCCGTTGGCGGGCCGTGCTCAGGCGAGGGCGCCGTCGGCGCGCAGCCGGGCCGCGGCCTCGGTGATCCAGGAGGTGACCTCGCCGACCTCCGCCACGGCCCTGGGCAGGTTCAGCACCACCTCGTCCACGTCCCGTTCGGCCAGCGCACGGACGCCGGCGAGCGGCTCGTCCTCCGGGGCCCGCGCCACGATGTGGAAGGAGGAGCGCTCGCGATCCTGGCGCTCCAGCTCGGCCTGGAGCGCGGTGACGTAGGTAGCGGTCTGGTCCGCCGTGCCGGGAGGGCCGTACCAGCCTTCGCCGTGCTGGACGGCGCGGGCCAGGGCGCGCTCGCTGGCTCCGCCGATGAGCACCGGCACCGGCGCGGTCACCGGCGGGGCGACGGTGAGCTCGGGGAAGGAGTACCACCGGCCCTCGTGCCGCACCGGCTCTCCGGTCCACGCCCGGCGCATGACGTCCAGCATCTCCTCGGTGCGGCCGCCGCGGCCGGAGAACTCCTGGTCCAGGGACTCGAACTCGGTGCGCATCCAGCCCACGCCGACCCCGAGCACGAGCCGTCCGCCGGACAGCTCCTGGGCGGACATCACCGAGCGCGCGGCGATGAGCGGGTGGCGCAGCGGCAGCACGTAGACGCCGATGCCCAGCCGGATCCGGGAGGTCGCGGCCGCCAGGTGGCCCGCCATCACCAGCGGGTCCGCGAACGGCGTCGCCGGGTCGAAGCTCGGCCGGCCGTGCGCGCTGTACGGGTACTTGCCGTCGGTCATGGTCGGCGAGACGACGTGGTCGGGGATCCACAGCCCGTGGAACCCCTCCTGCTCGGCCGTCTCCGCGATGGGCCGGTACCACGTGAGCGGGAAGCCGAAACAGCGCACCGACACCTTCATGACGCTCTCACCTTTTCTTGACATGGCAACGTGGTCACCATACTAATCATGCATACCAATTATGACCCCCGGGAGGGCACAACCATGACGAAGCGCCCAGGCGTGATGGTCGCCATGTTCGACATCCCCGACTCCTTGGACGAGGAGTTCAACACCTGGTACGAGGAGGAGCACATCCCCGAGAAGATCGGCCGGGTGCCGGGCTTCCTGAGCGCGCGCAGGTACAAGGCGCTGGACGGGCGGCCGAACTACCTGTGCATCTACGAGCTGGAGGACGTCTCCGTCGTCGACAACCCCGACTACCAGCAGAACTACCGTAACGGCACGGTGACGACCGAGCGCATGAAGGCCAAGGCCAAGACCTTCTACCGCAACGTCTACGTCCAGATCCACGAGGCCGCGAACGGCCTGCCGCTGCCGGAGTGAGGACGGGCATGAGCGACCTGGAGAGCCGGATCCGCCGGCTGGAGGACCTGGAGGAGATCCGCGGCCTGGCCGTCCGGTACGGGTTCGCGGTGGACGAGCGCGACCTGGACGGCGTCTGCGCGCTCTTCACCGAGGACGCCGAGCTGCGCACCATGAGCGGGCCCGGCAAGGGCAAGGGCGTCGCGGCGATCGCCGCCTACTTCGGCGGCCGGTTCGCCGCCCTCGGGCCGACGAACCACTTCACCCACGGCCACGTCGTGGACTTCGACGACGAGGACCCGGACGTGGCCACCGGGCTGGTCTCCTCGCACGCCGAGGTGTGGCGGGACGGCGCGCCGATGATCACCGCGCTCCGCTACCACGACCGCTACCGGCGCGGCCCTGACGGCTGGCGGTTCAGCGAGCGGGTGCAGGCCTACATGTACTTCGTCGACGTCCGCGAGTATCCGCAGGCGCTGGGCGACCGGCTGCGCATGCGGGCGGGCGACCCCTGGAAGAAGGCGGACTGGCCGGCCGGTCTGTGACCGGGTGGAGGGCCGCTCGCGGCCCTCCGCCTCAGGACCGCGCGTCCCAGCGGATGGTCTGCTCCAGCAGCTTCGGATGCTTGCGCTCGACGTAGCGGACGTAGGCGTCGATGTGTTCCTGCATGCGGGCCTCCGCGCCCGCCGCGTCGCGGGCGGCGATCATGGCGTAGATCTCCTCGTGGGCCTTGAGGATGGCCTTACGCCTGCGCTGCGGGTAGTCGCTGCCCACGGCGCTGTAGTCGACGGCGGCGACGGTGCCGTCGAGGATGCCGAGCAGCGAGTCGACGATGTAGCCGAAGAGCGCGTTGCCCGATCCCCAGGCGATGATGTCGTGGAAGCGCTGGTTGGTGTCGAAGAAGATGTAGTCGTCGTCCATGTGGTCACGCATGTCGGCCAGGCACCGGCCCAGCTCGGCGATCTGGTCGTCGCTCATGCGCTCGGCGGCCAGGGCGCCCGTCTTGGGCTCCAGCGTGGCCCGCACCTCCATGATCGCCCGGAACGGGGCCTGCTTGACCTGCATGAGCAGCAGCATGGTGCTGGCCAGGTGGGACGGGTCGGGGTCGAGCAGCACCGGGCCGCCCTTGGGGCCGGGCTTGAGGGCGATGACGCCGTGGAACTCCAGCAGCCGCAGGGCCTCACGGAGCGTGCCGCGCCCGATCTCGTACTTCTCCAGCATGATGCGCTCGGGCAGGAGCATGTCGCCGGGGTGGAGGTCGTCCCGGCTGACGTCACGCATGATCCGCTGGGCCACCAGCATCGCGGCCTTGGGCGGCCGGGTACCGTTCGTCATGTCGCCCCTTCGTGGAGGTGATCGCCCGAGGTCCTGAATCTATGCTAACCATAGCGGTTGATACACCCCTGGTGGCGACGTCGGCGAAGCCGGTCCCGGCCGGGCGGGGTCAGCAGTCGCAGCCGATGGCGTGCGCGGGAGCGGTGAGCGGGTCCACCGCGCGGACGACCCGGCCGTGGTCGTCCTCGACAGGGTAGCCCTCGCGGGCCCAGTACTCGAACCCGCCGATCATCTCCTTCACCTGGTAGCCGAGCTTGGCGAACTCCAGCGCGGCACGGGTGGCGCCGTTGCAGCCGGGTCCCCAGCAGTAGGTGACGACCGGCATGTCCAGGGGGATCTCCAGAGGCGCGCGACGGGCGATCCGCGCGGTCGGCAGGTGGACGGCGCCGGTGACGCGGCCCTGGGTCCAGGCGTCGTCCCCCCGGGAGTCGACCAGCACGAACCGGGCGCCGCGTTCCTGGTCGGCGTGCACGTCAGAGGGGTCCGTCTCGAACTGGAGCTTGCCGGCGAAGTGGGCCACGAGAGCGCTCGCGGCGGAAGTGACGGGTGACATGCCTCGACGATACTGACGGCTCCGGCCTCGGCTGAAGAGCCGATCACCGGCATTCCGCCGCTATAGCGGGGAATTTGATGCAATATCTAGGACATGACCTTCAGTGTCCCTTACGAGCTCGACAAGGTCGACGCGAGCATCCTGCGGGCTCTCCAGGCGAACGGCCGGCAGAGCGTCGCGGACCTGGCGCGGAGCATCAACATGAGCCACAGCGCGACGGCGGAGCGCGTCCGGCGGCTCGAACAGGCGGGCGTGATCACTGGCTACGGCGCCCAGGTCGACCCGGAGCGGCTCGGGTTCACGATCATGGCCTTCCTGCGCCTGCGCTACCCGAGCAGCGCCTACGAGCCGCTGCACAGCCTGCTCGCCGAGCTCCCCGAGGTGATCGAGGCCCATCACGTCACGGGCGACGACTGCTTCGTGATGAAGGTCGTCGCCACGGACATGAAGCACCTGGAACGGGTGAGCGGCCGGATCGGCGCGCTCGGCGGCGTCACCACGAGCGTCGTCTACTCGTCCCCGCTCCCGCCGAGACCGCTGCTGCCGCCGGGACCGCCCGCCGGGCCGGACGGCCCTCCGCTCAGCGGCGGGCGGGCGCCGGTGTGATCGGGCTCGCGGCCAGGTGGCGGCCTCGCGGGGTGGCGTCGGCGAGCACGCCGTCGTGGACCACCACCCGGCCGCCGACCAGGACGGTGCGCGGCCTGCCGGTGACCGTCATCCCCTCGTACGGCGTGTAGTCGGTCGCCATGTGCAGGTCGCCTGAGGTGATCGTCCAACGGGCGGACGGGTCCCAGATCGCGATGTCGGCGTCGGCGCCCGGCATGAGGGTGCCCTTGCGGGGATACAGGCCGTTCGTCCGGGCGGGGTTGGCCGCGGTCAGCTCGACGAACCGGCTGACCGGCAGCGCGCCGCCCGCCACGAACTCCGAGAAGATCACCGGCAGCCGGGTCTCGACGCCGGGCAGCCCGTTCGGCATGGCGCGCACGTCGGACCGGCGTGACTCCTTCTGCGCCACGTCGTAACAGCAGTGGTCGCTGCCGATCGTGGTGATCTCGCCGGTGGCCAGGTGGCGGGCGAGACCGTCCACCACCGGGCGCGGGCGCAGCGGCGGGCAGCACACGAACCGCTCGGGGGCGGCCCCGGCGTAGAGCCCGTCGTCCAGCACCAGGTGGTGCGCGACGGACTCGGTGTAGGCCGCCAGGCCGCGCCGCCTGGCCGCGGCCACCAGCTCGACTGCCTCCGGCGTGGACTGGTGCACGAAGTAGACCGGCGCCTTCAGGGACTCGGCGATGGCCAGCACCTCGGCCACGGACGCGGTCTCGGCCAGCTCGGGCCGGGTCGCCGCCATGTGCTCGGCGCCGATCCGGCCGTCGTGCGAGCAGCGCGTCTGGGTGTCCTCGATGATGTGGTTGGCCTCGCAGTGGATCACCACCATGCCGCCGAGGTCACGCAGCGTGGACATGGTGCGCAGGATCGTGTCCTCGTCGGCCATCGTCTCGCCGCGGTAGGTGGTGAACATCTTCACCGTCGGCATGCCGTCGGCGACCAGTGAGCGGAGCTGGTCGGGCACCGTCTCGTCCCACTCCACGACGCAGGCGTGCAGCGCGCTGTCGCACAGGCCGCCCGCCGCCTTGGCCCGCTGGGCGTGCGCGGCGTCGGCGGGAGCCTGGCCGGGACGCGGGATGGCGAAGTCCACGATCGTGGTGGTGCCGCCGAACACCGCGGCCGTCGTGCACTGGGCGTAGTCGTCGAGTGAGGTGAAGTCACCCGAGGTGAAGCCGACGTGGCAGTGCGGGTCGACGCCGCCGGGCAGCACCAGCATGCCGCCGGCGTCGATCTCGGCGGTGCCGCGCGGCGCGGGCGTGCCCGGCTCGGCCAGCGCGGTCACCCTTCCATCCGCGACGAACACGTCGGCGGGGGCGCACCAGCTCGCCTCCGCCACCGTGCCGCCGCGGATCACCACAGGGTCGCTCATCCGCCGGCTCCGGCCAGGTGCGCGCGCCAGCCTCCGGCCTCGCTGATGTCCACGACGCCCGGCGCCTCCAGCGCCTCGGCGCGCATCCGCATCGACAGCGAGCCGCTGCCGTCGGCCAGCTCGATCACGCCGAGCTCCAGCTCGGGCGGCTCGCCCGGCAGCAGGTGGTCGCGCAGGATCTCGTACGTGACCTCGTACAGCTCGCCGGGCACCGCGTAGCCGTCGCCGACCGGGTGGAGGCCGGGGAACTCGTCGCGTACGGAGTAGAACCGGTAGCGGGGCGCCGTCGTCGCCGGCCCCAGGAACCGGGCGCCGGCCAGCGCGGCGTTCAGGCTGCCGCCCGACATCGCCTGGCCGTTGACGAACATGCGCAGATTCTCCACGTGGTGCTCCTTCATGCGGTGGTGTGGCGCCGCTTGGCGAGCGCCGGGTCGGGGACGGGCACGGCGTCGAGCAGCGAGCGGGTGTAGGGGTGGCTCGGCTCGCCGTAGATCTGCTCGCGGGTGCCGATCTCGGCCAGCTCGCCGTCGAGCATGACCGCCACCCGGTCGCAGAGGTAGTAGACGACCGCCAGGTCGTGGGCGATGAACAGGATGGACAGGCCCAGCCGTTCGCGCAGGTCGCGCAGCAGGTTCAGCACCTGGGCCTGGACCGACACGTCCAGCGACGAGACCGGCTCGTCGCAGATGAGCAGCCGCGGCTCCACCGCGAGGGCGCGGGCGATGGAGATGCGCTGGCGCTGCCCGCCGGAGAAGGAGCGCGGGTGGCGGTCCAGGTGCTCGGCCGACATGCCGACCGTCTCCAGCAGTTCCGCGGCCCGTTCGCGGCGTCGCCGGCGATCGGGTTCCAGCCCGTGCACGAGCAGCGGCTCGCCGACGAGCTCGGCCACGGTCATGCGCGGGTTCAGCGACGAGTACGGGTCCTGGAAGACCATCTGCATGTCCGCCCGCAGGGCGCGCAGCTCGCGCCGCCCGGCGGTGAGCACGTCGCGGCCGCCGAGGAGGACCCGGCCGCTGTCCGGGCGGGTGAGCCGGGTGACGCACCGCGCGGTGGTGGACTTGCCCGACCCGGACTCCCCGACCAGGCCGAGCACCTCGCCCGGCGCCACGTCGAAGGAGACGCCGCCCAGCACGCGCCGCCCGCCGAAGGTCTTGACCAGGTCACGGACCTGGAGCAGCGGCTCGCTCACGATTCCTCCTCCTCGGGCGCGTTCCCGGCGGCGCCGATGACGGCCAGCGGCCGGGTGACGTCGCCGCCGATGCGCGGGACGGCGGCCAGCAGCGCCCTGGTGTAGTCGTGCCGGGGCGCGTTGTAGATCTGGTCGACGGTGCCGGTCTCGACGGCCCGGCCGTGGCGCATCACCACCGCCCGCTCGGCGAACCCGGCGACGATGCCCAGGTCGTGGGTGATCAGCAGGATGGACATGCCGCGCTCGGCGGCCAGCTCGTGCAGCAGTTCCAGGACCCGTGCCTGCACCCGCACGTCCAGCGCGGTCGTGGGCTCGTCGGCGATGAGCAGCGCGGGCTCGGCGATGACCGCGATGGCGATCACCACGCGCTGCCGCATGCCGCCGGAGAACTGGTGCGGGTAGTCGTCGACGCGGTGCTCCGCGTCGCGCACGCCGAGCCGTTCCAGCAGCTCGATCGCCCGGCGGCGGGCCACCCGCCGGGACACGCCCCGGATGACGAGCGGCTGCATGACCTGGCGGCCGATGGTCATGACCGGGTTGAGCGAGGCCAGCGGGTCCTGGAAGACCAGGCCGACCCGGCCGCCGCGGATCTCGCGCATCCGGCGCTGCGGCAGCCCCAGCAGGTCGACGCCCTCCAGCTCGATCCCGCCGGACAGCCGCGCGTCCGGATCCAGCCGGAGCACGGCCCGCGCCGTGACCGACTTGCCGGACCCCGACTCGCCGACCAGGGCGACCCGCTCGCCGGGCGCGAGGTCGAGGTCCACGCCGTGGACGACCTCGGCCATGCCTCCCGCGCCTCCCGCCGCCGGGTAGGACACCCGCAGGTCCCGGATGCGGAGCAGGGGGTCGGTGCTCATCGCGCCTCCTGACGGATCGTCGGGTCGTTGCGCACCCGCAGCCAGTCGCCCACCAGGTTGAACGCCAGGGCGGTCAGCAGCAGGGCGAGGCCCGGGAAGGCCACGGCCCACCAGGCGTTGGTGAGGTTGTTGGCCTCACCGGCGATCATCGCGCCCCACTCGGACGAGGGCACCTGGGCGCCCACGCCGATGAAGGACAGGCCGGAGATCACCAGCATCACCGCGCCCACGTCCACCGTGGTCTGCACGTAGAGCGTGTTGAGCGCGTTGGGCAGGATGTGCCGGAAGATCAGCCGTCCCTGCGGGACGCCCATGACGCGGGCCGCGTCGACGTACTCGGCGTCCTTGACCTCGCGGACGAGCGTGCGCACCAGCCGGGCGTAACCCGGCCACCAGGTGAGCGACAGCGCGATGACCGCGGAGGACAGGCCGGGCCCGAGCGCGGCGGCCAGGCCGAGGGCCAGGATGATCGCCGGCAGCGACAGCCCGATGTCGGTGATCCGCATGAGCACCTCGTCGACGACCTTCCCGCCGAGCGCCGCGAGCGTGCCGATCAGCAGGCCGATCAGCGTGGAGGCGGCGATGACGACGAGGGTCGCCGGCAGGGTGACGCGGGCGCCGTACAGGACCCGGCTCAGCACGTCCCGGCCGTTGGAGTCGGTGCCGAGCCAGTGCTCGGCCGACGGCGGCAGGAGCGACCGGGAGAGGTCCACCGCGTACGGGTCGTACGGGGCGAGCAGCGGCCCGGCGACGGCCATCAGGACCACGAGCGCCGCCACGGCGAGGGCGATCCCCTCCACGACGGGCACCCGGCGCCGGGTCCGCGGCTTGGCGGCGGCGTGCGCGCTCATGCCGGCACCTCCGTCGCGGGGGTCTCGGAAGGCACGGTCGTGCGCCGGGCGCGGGCGCCGGTGTGGCGCAGCCTCGGGTTCAGCCAGAGCTGGACGAGGTCGACGGCGATGTTCGCCAGCACGAAGACCACTCCGATCACGAGAACCGTGCCGATCACGGCGTAAAGGTCGTTCTGCAGCACCGCGGTCACCGCGTAGGAGCCGATGCCGGTCCTGCCGAAGACGGACTCGACCAGGACGGTGGAGCCGAGCATCCAGCCGAGCTGCATGCCGAGGATGGTGCTGGCGGGCACCAGCGCGTTGCGCAGCCCGTGCCGCACCACCACGCGGAACTCCGACGCGCCGGTCGCCCGGGCCAGCGCGATGTAGTCGCAGCTCAGCGCGGTGAGCATGGAGGAGCGCACGGTCCTGGCCACCACCGCCACGAACGACGCGGCGAGCGTCACGGCCGGCAGCAGCAGGTGGGCCATGGCGTCGCCGAAGGCCGCCATGTCACCGCTGAGCAGCGCGTCCACCGAGGTCATGCCGGTGATGGCCGGCACCTGGCGGCCGAAGGAGAGCTGCCCGGTGAGGGGCAGCACCCTGAGCTCGGCGGCGAACACCAGCTGGAGCATCAGGCCGAGCCAGAACACCGGCACGGCCGCGCCCAGCAGGGTGATCAGCCGGGCGGCGGCGTCCGCCGCCCGGCCGCTCCGCCAGGCGGCGTACGTCCCCAGCGGCACCGCCACCACGATGTTGATCACCATGGCGGCGAGCACCAGTTCCAGCGAGGAGGGCAGCATGGCCGCGACATCCTCCAGCACCGGGCGCTGGGTGAACACCGACGTCCCGATGTCTCCCTGGAACAGCCGGCCCATGTAGGCCAGGAACTGGTCCCACACCGGCTGGTCCAGGCCCAGCCGGGCGGCGACGGCGGCCACCTGCTCGGCTGTCGCGTTGCGCCCGGCGGCGGCGCGGGCCGGGTCGCCGGGCAGCACCTGGGTCATCAGGAACGTGACGACGGCCAGGCCGACCAGCACGACGACGCTCGTGACGAGCCGCCGGAGCAGCAAACGGGCCATGCGGGGGTCCCTCCTCGTACCGCGGCTCAGCCGACCTGGATCTTGTAGACGTCCACGGTCTGGTGGTGGGCCGGCTGGTAGGTGTAGCCGGTCAGGCCCTGGCGCAGGACCGTCACGTACTGCGAGTTCGCCAGGTTGACGGCGTAGTGGTCGGCGGCGATGAGCTTCTGGGCCTCGCTGTACGCGGCGCACCGCTCGGCCTCGTCGGTCGCCTGCTGGCCCTGCTCGGTGAGCTTGTCGACCTCGGCGTTGTCGTAGCCGCCGCTGTTCAGCCCGCCGTTGGCGAAGCTGGAGTGGAACTGCAGGTACAGCACCGCGTCCGGGTCCGGGTACGGCGGGAAGCCGTAGATCATGCCGAGGTCCGGCGTGGTCTCGTTGGTCTTCAGCCGCTCCACGTACTGCGGGTAGGTGATGGCCTCCAGGTTCAGCTTGACGCCGATCTCGGACAGGTTGGACTGCAGCAGCGTGGCGGCCTGCTCCATCTCCGCCGTGGCCTTCAGGTACGTCATGGTGAGCGTGACGCCGCTCAGCCCGGCGTCGGCCAGGATCTGCTTGGCCTTGGCCACGTCCCTGACCGGCTGCGGCGTGGTCTCGTCGAAGCAGGTCATGCCGCTGGGCAGGACGCCGACGGCCTTCTTGCCGGCTCCCTTGAGGATGGCGCTGACGTGCTGGTCGTAGTCGTAGGCGTGCGCGATCGCCTCACGCAGCTTCGGGTTCGACACCGCCGAGTCCTTCATCTTGAAGAACACGTACAGCTGGACGTTGGTGTCGGCCTTGTCGACCGTGAACCCGGAGCCCTCCATCCCGGCCCAGTCGGTGGGCGCGATGTCCATCGCGATGTCCACGTCGCCCGAGGCCAGCGCCGTCTTCTGGGTCGCGGCCTGCGGGAGGTAGCGGAACACCACGTCCTTGGCCTGGTTGGTGAACCCGCCCCAGTAGCCGTCGTAGCGGGTGAAGCGCGCCTCCTGGTTGGCGGTGTAGCCGGCCAGCTTGTACGGGCCGGACCCGGCGTCGTTGGTGGCCAGCCACTTCTGGCCGTCGTCGTCGCCGGCGTTGGCGGTCACGAGCTTGGAGTTGAGCAGGTAGACGCGGGTGAGCGCGGAGGCGAACGGCGCGTTCGGCTGCTTGAGGTTGATCCGCACGTGGGTGTCGTCCACGACCTCGGTGGAGTCGTAGGCGCTCACCAGGGACGCGACGCCGATGCCGAGCCGGGCGACGCGGTCGAGCGTGTACTTCACGTCGGCGGCCGTCAGCTTGGCGCCGTCGTGGAAGGTCACGTCGTCGCGCAGCGTCAGGTCGAGCGCGGTGCCCTTCTCGTCGAACTTCCACTCCGTGGCGACCGACGGCGACAGCTCGTTGCCCTCGTACCGCAGCAGCGTGTCGTAGGCCGGGATGGACACCTCGTCCACGGTGGAGTTGTCCGCCTGGGCGGGGTCGAAGGTCGCCGGGGGCTCGTTCTCGGCGATGATCAGGGTCTGCTTGCGCGCGTCCGCGCCTGCCCCGGTGGAGCCGGCGCCGCCGCCGCACGCCGCGAGGGCGAGGGAGGCGGCCAGGGCGGCCGCGACCAGACGCAGGGGACGGACCCGGCGGGACGGTCCCGCTGATGGGGGGATGCGGTGGTGCATGGATCTTCTACCCTTCATGAGTACGCCGTTGCGGCGAACACCTGCTTCCGGCCACGGCGCCTTGCCGTGTCCCACGTGGTCAGGACTCCGGGGCGGCCGTTCGCGCCGCTCTGGCCGGCGTGGGCCGCCAGGCTCCGGAGTCGTCCACGACGACGCCGTAGACCCGCTCCGCCGCCTCCGCGCTGACGTAGCCGTCGAGCACGTCGGCGACCACGGCGGCCGGGTCGCGGTCGAGCGGGTCGCCGTACCCGCCGCCGCCCGCGGTGCGGTTGACGAAGCGGTCCCCCGCCCGCATCGCCGCCCGGTACATGCCGACCCGCTTGGCCCGGTCGGTGCCCGGCCACAGCACCATCTCGCTGGGCTCGGGCTCGTGGCCGCCGTCCAGCGCCCAGGGGCGGGTCTTGCTCTTCTTCTTCATCGACAGCACCTCGCCGTCGGCGAGGTAGCGGACCTGCCGCAGCACGCCCACGCCGCCACGGAAGCGGCCCGCCCCGCAGGAGTCGGGGATCAGCTCCAGCCGCTCGTGGAACACGGTCGACTTGTGCTCCAGCACCTCGATCGGGGTGTTGCGGACCACGCTCTGCGAGGGGTGCTGCTGGGCGTTGGCGCCGTCGCGGTCCTTGCGCGCGCCCCAGCCGATGCCCTCGTTGTTGCTGATGACGAAGTCGGCGCCGGTGCGCGGGTCGTTGCCGAGCGCCATGAAGCCCGGCTCGTCGCCGCCGGAGGAGGCCGGGATGGTGTCGAGCACCTGGGCCAGGGCCTTGTGCAGCAGCTCGAAGGCGACGATGGCGCTCCACTGGGTGAACGTCGCCACCGGATACTGCGCGTTGAAGAAGTTGCCGGGGTCGGCCACGACGGACAGCGCCCGGTAGTGCCCGGCGTTGGACGGCTCGTCCGCGCTGGTCAGCTCCTTGAACGTGGCCTTGGCCAGGCTCTCGGTGGCGCCGATGGGCAGGTTGACCGGGCCCAGCACGGCGCCGTCGGAGCCGTTGAAGTCGACCTCCATGTGGTCGCCGTCGATGGTGACCTTGACTTCCATCCGGATCAGGTCGTCGGTGATGCCGTCGTCGTCGCAATAGTCCACGGCGGTCCAGGAGCCGTCGGGCAGCGCGGCCACGGCCTTGCGGGCGACCCGCTCGCCGTGCTCGATGAGCTGACGGATGGCCTGGTCCACGGTCTCGCCGCCGAACTTCTCCCACACCTGGGCCAGCCGGTTCTCGCCGGTGCGCAGCGCCGCGAGCTGGGCGTGGAAGTCGCCGATGGTCAGGTCGGGCAGCCGGGAGTTGAACCGGATCAGCTCGATGATGTCCCGCACCGGCTCACCACTTCTCACGATCTTCGTGCCGGGGAAGATCAGGCCTTCCTGGTGCATGTCGGTCGAGTCCAGGACGTAGCCGGGGGCCTTGGCGCCCAGGTCCATCCAGTGGGCGCGGACCGCCAGGTAGGCCGCGGGGCCGTCGTGCCCGTCCCGGAACACCGGGGCGAACAGCATCGCGTCGTAGGAGTGCGCGCCGCTCCAGTACGGATAGTTCAGCAGGTAGACGTCGCCGGGCGCGAGGTTCTCGCGGCCGACGTACTCCACGCCCTTGACGATGGCGTGGTCGTTGGCGCCCAGGAACGAGGTGATGCCGGCCGCCTCGGCGGTCAGGTCCAGGTCGGCGTTGTAGATCGAGATGCCGAAGTCCAGCACCTCGTAGATGACCGGGTTGAACGCCGCCCTGACCAGGGTGCGGCGCATCTGCTCGCCCACCGAGACCAGGTAGTTCCTGATCACCTCGACGGTCGCGCCGTCCAGCCGCTCGCCCGTGCTCATGCCTGGCCTCCCGTGATCACCAGTTGCCCGTATCGGTCGACGGTGAGCCGCTGGTCTCCGAAGATGACCGTGGTGGAGGTGCCTTCCTCCACGATGGCCGGCCCGCTCACCTCGTGGCCGGCGCCCAGGGTGGCCCGCGCGTACACCGGGAACGGGACCGTCTCGCCCGTCGCGACGTCGAACGCCGGGCGCTCGGCGATCGGCTCGGGGGTGGCGGTCCCGGCCGGCGGCAGCTCGCGCAGGCCCGGCTTGGCCAGCCGGCCGACCGCGCGCACCCGCAGCGTCAGGATCTGGCCCGGCTCCGGCATCGCGTGGCCATAGCGGGCCTCGTGCTGCTCGCTGAAGCGGGCGAGCACGGACGCCGCGGTGTCGCCCGGCACCAGGTCGATGCCGAGGCTGTGCTCCTGGCCGTGGTAGCGCACGTCCAGGCGGCGGATCAGGGTGCGGTCCTCGGGCTTGACGCCCTGGGCGGACAGCACCTCCTCGCCCTGCCCTTCCAGTTCGGCGAACGTGTCCTCCACCGCGGCCAGCGTCTCGTCGGTCAGCGGGCGCAGGACCGTGGTGGCGAACTCGTACTCCAGGTCCGACATCAGCATGCCGAAGGCCGAGAACGCGGCCGGGACCTGCGGCACGATCGTGGTGGCGATGCCCATCTCGCGGGCCAGCATGGGCGCCAGCAGCGGCCCCGCCCCGCCGAACGCGAGCAGCGCGAACTCCCTCGGGTCCAGCGCCCGCTCCACGGTGATCTCGCGCAGCGCGCCGACCGTACGGGCCAGCAGGACCTGGAAGACGCTCGCCGCCGCCTTGGTGACGTCGACGCCGAGAGGCTCGGCCAGCTCGGTCCGCACGGCGGCGCGGGCGGCGTTGGCGTCGATGGTCATGTCGCCGTCCAGGAACCCGGAGGGGTCCAGGTAGCCGAGGACCAACGCCACGTCGGTGACGGTCGGCTCGGTGCCGCCGGCGCGGTACGCCACCGGGCCGGGCACCGCGCCCGCGCTGTGCGGGCCGACCTTGAGCAGGCCCTCGTCGATCCAGGCGATCGAGCCGCCGCCGGCGCCCACGGTGCGGATGTCGAAGATCGGGATGAGCAGCGGGAAGCCGTCGATGGCGGCCTCGTGCACCTCGCCGGGCTCGCCGTCCTCGATCACGCAGCAGTCCAGGCTGGTGCCGCCCACGTCGAAGGTGATCACCTTCGGCAGGTTCTGCTCGCGGGCCAGGAAGGAGGCGCCGACCACGCCGCCCGCGGGCCCGGACAGCACGGTCATCAGCGGCGCCTGCCGGGCCAGCTCGGAGGTCATCGCGCCGCCGCCCGAGCGCATGATGTGCAGCGGGTGGGTCAGCCCGGAGTCGTTCAGCCGCGACTCCAGGGTGGCGATGTAGTCGTTCAGCACCGGCCGAATGTAGGCGTCGAGGGTGACCGTGCTGGTCCGCTCGTACTCGCGGTACTCGCGGGTGATGTCGGTGGAGGTCGAGACCGACACCTCGGGGTACGCCTCGCGCAGGATGCGCGCCGCCAGCCGCTCGTGCTCGGGGTTGGCGTACGAGTGCAGGAAGCAGATGGCCAGCGAGCGCAGGCCGTGCTCCTCCACCAGCACCCGGCCCGCCTCGCGCACCGCGTCCTCGTCCAGCGGCTCGATCATCGTGCCCTGGGCGTCCACGCGGCCGGGCACGCCGGCGCGGTGCCGGCGGGGGACGAGGGGCGGCGGCGGGGCGTAGGAGAAGTCGTACATGTACTGGGAGGGCACGTTCGCGCGGGCGATCTCCAGCAGGTCGCGGAAGCCCTCGTTGGTGATGATCCCGACGTCGGCGCCGCGCCGCTGGAGGATCGCGTTCAGGCCCAGCGTGGTGCCGTGGACGAACGCCTCCACGTCGTCCAGCCGGTCGGCGAGCCCGCCGACCGCGTCGAGGACGCCGCGTGCCGGGGCGTCGGGGGTGGTGGAGGCCTTGTGCAGCCGCAGCTCGCCGGTGGCGTCGTCGTAGGAGATGGCGTCGACGAAGGTGCCGCCGATGTCGACGGCGAAGCGGGTGCGGCCGGAGTCCTGGCTCACTGTGCGCCCTCCGTGGCGTGGTGGTCGGGTACGGCGGGCAGGTCGTCGCGGACGACCCGCCCGGCCTGCATGACGAAGGTGATCCGGCGCAGCGCCGACAGGTCGCTCAGCGGGTCGCGCTCGGTGACGATCAGGTCGGCGAGGTGGCCCTCCTCCACGACGCCCGCCTGCCCTTCGAGGCCGGTCAGGCGGGCCGCGTCGAGGGTGCCCGAGCGCAGCGCCTGGTGGGTGTCGAGCCCGGCCTCGGCCAGGAACTCCATCTCACGGACCGCGACCACGGTGTCCTCGATCGGCGCGCCGGGCGGGTAGTCGGTGCCGGCCAGGAAGGTGATCCCGGGCTTCTCCGGGTCGGTCGGGTCGGCGACGCCGGCCGCGATGGCGGTGCGGATGCTGGCGAGATGCCCGGGTCCGACCTCCAGCGCCCGCTCGATCTGCCACGGGGTGAAGGCGTGCTCGGCCATCCAGTCGGGGCAGCGGGTCACGCACAGCGTCGGGGTCAGGTAGACCCGCTGCGCCGCCATCTGCCTGGCGGTGGCCTCGTCGAGGTCGTAGGCGTGCTCGTAGCCGCGCACCCCGGCGGTGAGCGCCTCGCGGATGGCCGAGCCCGCGCCGGCGTGCGCGGTCACGTACGTGCCGTGCTCGTCGGCGGCGCGGACCACGGCGCGCATCTCGTCGACGGTCATCTGCGCGCCGTTGAACGACTCGCCCTGGTGGGCGATGCCGCCGGTGATGAAGATCTTGATGAGGTCGGCCCCGGCGGCCAGTTCCGTGCGGGCGGCGCGCAGGAAGGCGTCGTAGCCGTCGGCGTAGGCGCAGCCGCTGCCCTGCCCGTGGCCGCCGGTCGTGGAGATCGCCCGGCCGGCGCCCACGATCCGCGGCGCCTCCACCCAGCCCTGGCCGGCGGCGGTGCGGACGAGGAGGTCGGCGCGGTTCTGCTCGTGCACGGTCCGGATCGTGGTGACTCCCGCGTACAGCGCCTCGCGAGCTCTGGACAGCGCGCGCAGAGCCGTGATGCCGGGGTTCTCCGACTCGTCGTTGTCCGAGAACGGGTAGACCACCGACAGGTGGGTGTGCACCGAGATCAGCCCGGGCAGCAGGTAGCGTCCGCCCAGGGGCACGGTGCGCGCTCCGGGGGGCGGGGCGTCGGTGGTGATCCGTTCGATCCGGCCGTCGCGTACGACGACGTTGGTGTCCCGCCGGATCGATCCGGATCGCACGTCCACGACGTGACCGCCGGACAGCCACACGGGCTCGGTCACGGGCGCTCGCCCGTCTATCGCTGTCACCGTTTCCTCATCTCTTCTTCTCGGGGAGGTTGTGCATGAGCCGATCCGGCCCCAGGTCGGAGACGTCCACGGGCGGCTCCGCACCGGCCACGAGGCAGCGCAGGGTCTCGGCCCACAAGGGGGCGAAGGTGAAGGCGTACGTGCCGCCCGCGACGAGGAACCCCGGCCTGCCCGGCACCTCGCCGATCACCGGCATCTCGTCGGGCGTGGCCGCGAGCGGCCCGGCCCATGCCCGCAGCAGCCGCAGCCGGCGCACGAACGGCAGGATCCGCACGGCCAGGGCCAGGTTGCCCACCATGCTGTCCACGCCCGCGTCGCTGCGGCCGTCGAGGTTCAGCCGGCGGGCCGGCCAGCCGCCGCCGACCAGCAGGTTGCCCGCGTTCACCTGTTTGACCGACAGTCCTTCGCCGATGTGCTGGACCAGGTGCGGCAGGCCCGACGAGCAGCGCACGGTGGCGTGCATCTGGATCGCCACCGGGGCCATGTCGAGCGCGACCCCGGTCAGGGCGGCGATCTTGTGCAGCCACGGCCCGGCCACGTCGATCACCACAGGGGTCTCGATCTCCCGCGCACCGGCGCGCACCCGCCACGAGCCGCCCTCGCGGGCGATCGCGGTGACCGGCGCGAACGGCACCACCTCGGCGCCGTGCCGCACCGCGTCGTCCAGGTAGGCCGGGGTGACCTTCAGCGGGTTGGCGTAGCCGTCGTGCGGGCACCAGGTGGCGGCGGCGACGGTCGGCCCGAGCTGCGGCAGGGCGTCGCGGGCCGCGTCGCCGCCGAGGATCTCCGTCTTGATCCCGGCCGCGTTCTCCCAGTCCTGCTTGTCGTACAGCTCCTGGACCTGCTCGGGGGTCTCGGCGACGGTGAACCCGCCGCTGCGGCGCAGCTCGACCGAGGCGCCCAGGTCGTCCTCGACGGTCTCCCACAGGTCGCTCGCGGCGCGCTGCAGCGGCGCGAACCGGGCGCTGTCCAGGGGGACGGCCTGGCCGGGACGCCGGGTGTGCACCGCCTGCACGTGCAGGTTCCCGGCGGTGGTGCCGGAACCCTCCCGTCCGGGGGCGCCACGTTCCAGCACCACGACCCGGTGGCCGTCGCGGGCCAGCCTGCTCGCCGCCGACGCGCCCAGCACGCCGGCGCCGACGATCACCACGTCCGCCGTCCTCATGCCGGCTCCCCTTCGCCGGCCATCTCCAGCAGCGTGGCCACCGGCACGGGGCGGACCGGGAGCCGGGACGGGAAGACCCCCGCGGGCAGCCCGTCCGCCGGGGACGCCCGGGTCACGGCGGTGACGGCGAAGCCGCACTCCCGGCCCTGGCACGGTCCCATGCCGGCGCGGGTCCACGCCTTGGCGGCGTTCACGTCGCGGCCCGCGGTCCTGGCGATCCCGCGGACCTCTCCCGCGGAGACGGCCTCGCAGCGGCAGAGCGTGGCGGCGTCCGGCAGCGCGGACGGCAGCAGCCGCGCCAGCTCGGCCGGAGCCGGGTAGAGCGCGTCGGTCAGCCGCTTGAAGTGCGCGAGGCGGCGACCGGCCGCGGCCAGCCCGCGCGCCTCGCCGGCGCGGGGTTCGTGCCCCTCGCGGCCCAGGATGTCGAGCGCGGCGGCGAGGCCGCGGACCTCCGCGACGGGCGCGCCGCCGATCCCCGCCGCCTCGCCGATGACGTACACGTCGTCGCGCGAGGAGCGCCCCGAGTCGTCGAGCTCCGGTGTCGCGTCCCCCGTCGCCGGGTCGGTGCGCACCGCGCAGCCGAGCATCCTGGCCAGGTCGGTCTGCGGGCGGAAGCCGTACCCGACGCAGAGCGCGTCCACCTGGACCGTGCGCACCGGCCGGGTGGGCGCGGTGGCGGCGGCCAGCGTCACGGAGGTGATCCGGTCGCCTCCGTCGGCGCGCACCACCACGGTGTTCTGCCAGAGCGGCACGCGTGCCCTGGCCAGTCGCGCGGCGTATCCGGCCAGCTCACGCAAGCGCGCGGGATGCCGTACGGTCCCGAGCGCGCGGGTGCTGGGCCGGTAGGGACGGCCGGCTTCGGCGATCCCGGCGACCGTCACGCCGAGGTCCAGCAGCGAGCAGGCCACCGGCAGCAGGAACGGTCCAGAGCCGGCCAGCACGACCCGCTCGCCGATCGGCGTGTGGTCGGCGGCGGCCAGATGCTGGGCGAAGCCGGGCGTGGTCACGCCGGGCAGCTGCCAGCCGGGGAAGGGAAAGGGGCGCTCGTGGGCGCCGGTGGCGATGATCAGGTAGCGGCCGCGCAGCCGCACGGGACGCTCCGCGGGGTCGCAGACCAGCAGTGTGCGCCCGTCGTCGCCGACGCCCCAGACCAGGTGGCCGGTGCGGCACTCGACGCCGGCCGCGCGCACGGCGCCGACCAGGCGCCCGCCCTCGGGGCGGTGGTCGCCCCAGACGCGGGCGACCTCGGGGGCGGGCCGCCTGAAGTACTGGCCGCCCAGCTCCGCCTGCTCGTCGACGACGGTGACGCTCAGCCCGGCGGCGGCCAGCCGGTGCGCGGCGGTCAGCCCGGCGGGGCCGCCTCCGACGATCACCACGTCGCGCTCGTGGACGGTCACGCCCGCTCCTCCTCGGTCTCGACGCGCATGCCGGGGCGTACCGGGGTCAGGCAGGCCCGCACGCCGGGCCGGCCGTCCACCGTCACCTCGCATTCGAGGCAGACGCCCATGCCGCAGAACGGGCCGCGCGGCTCCTCGCTGACCGGGTTGTAGCGGAAGGTCCAGGTGCGGTCGCCGACGAGCGCCGCCGCGAGGCTGACGCCCTCGACGACGCTGACCGGCCGGCCGTCCACGTGGATCGTGACCGTGCGCGGCGGCGTCCCGATGACGGCCTTCGCTCTCATGCCCGGGCTCCCGCCGCGGCCTTCAGGCCGGATTCGGTCAGGACGGCGTCGATCGCCCGCAGCGTCGCCTCGTCCTCGATCGGCAGGAGCGGCGGGCGGACGTGCCCGCCGGGCTGGCCGAGCAGGTTCATCGCGGCCTTGAGCTGGGCGATGGGCGTGCCGTAGACGCCGCTGTAGTCCGGGTTGATGAGCCGGGACGACAGCGCGCCGTAGCGGCCGGCCCACTCGCGGGCGGCCTGACGGTCGCCCGCGGCGACCGCCTCGTAGTAGGGGACGGCGAACGGGGCTCCCATGCCGCCGCCGTCGATGTTGCCGTCGCCGCCGATCTCCATGAGCACGGCCAGGCCGCGCCGGTGCAGGAAGCTGCCGAAGACCCGCACCCGGTCGCAGACCGCCTCGACGGTGCCGAGCATCCGCAGCCAGTCGCCGGTGCTGTCCTTGATGGCGACCACGTTGTCGAGCGCCGCCAGCCGCTCGGCCAGCCCGGGATGGGCGGAGATGTCCACGGCGACCCCGCGCGGCCAGTTGTAGACCATGAACGGCAGCGCGGTGGCGGAGCTGATGCGGTCGTAGTAGTCCACGATCTCGTCGGGGCCCGGGTGCACGTACGGCGGCGGCGTGGCGAGCACGCCGTCGGCGCCGGCGTTGGCGGCGTGGCGGGCCAGGCCGATCGCCTCGTCCGGCGTGTAGGCGGTGATGCCGGCGACCATGGGGAAGCGCCCGGCGACCTCCTCCGCCGCGATCTCGACGACCCGCCGGCGCTCGTCCGGGCTCTGGCTGAACCACTCGCCGGTGCTCCCGTTGACCAGGACCCCGTGCACGCGCTGCTCGGCGTAGAGGCGCAGCAGCGCGCGCCACGCGTCCTCGTCGAGGCGCCCGTCGGCGGTGAAGGGAGTGGGAGCGGCAGGCCAGTAGCCGTGCCAGGTGACGTCGTCGCGGTCCATGCGGTTCTTCGACCTCTAAAAAGTTGGAATGGGATCGATTGCATAAGGTTGTAGCATCCGCCGGTTTCCGGTCAAGGGCGAAACCGGGTTTTTACCGGCGAAATCTCGGCGTTACATCGACGTACGAGTGATCTTCTGGAAGGATCACCGTGCACAATGGGATCGATCCCAAAGATCCACGCCAGGCAGGAGGACGATGCGGATCGGACTGAAGGAGGTCGCCGCGGAGGCGGGGGTGTCGCGCAGCACCGCCTCTCGCGCCCTCAGCGGCTCCCCGCTGATCTCCGCCGAGACACGAGCGGCCGTCGAGGAGGCGGCCGCCCGGCTCAACTACCGCCCCAACCGGCTGGCCGGCGCCCTGCGCACGCGGCAGTCCCACCTGGTGGGCCTGGTGCTCAACAACCTCATCAACGCGTCGTTCCACACGATCGCCGAGGTCGTCCAGCGCCGCGCCGCGGCCGAGGGATACCAGGTCATGCTGGGCATCACCGACGCCGACCCGGCGCGGGAGAAGGCGTTCCTGCTCACCCTCGCCGCCCACGGCGTGGACGGGATCGTCATGATCGGCACGGGAAAGAACGGCGCGACCACCAACGCGCTGCGCGCCGAGGGCGTGGCGGTGGTCAACGTCATCCGCCGTCCGATCGACAGCGCCGCCCCGGCCGTGCTGGCCGCCGACCGGGAGGGCGCCCACGCGGCCACCGCCCACCTGCTCGACCTCGGTCACGAGCGCATCGGGTTCATCGGCGGCGAGCCGACGGCCAACTCCGGGCGGGAGCGGTTCGCCGGATACGAGCAGGCGCTGCGGGAACGCGGCCTCGACCCGGACGCGTCACTGATCGAGCGCGGCCCCTTCACCCCCGCCTTCGGCACCGAGGCCATCGCCCGGCTGCTGGGGCGCACGCCGCGGATGACCGCGCTGTTCGCCGCCAACCACGAGGCCGTGTTCGGGATCCTGCCCACGCTGGCGAGCACCGGCGTCGCCATCCCCGGCGACCTGTCGCTGGTGTGCTACGAGGACATCCCGTGGCTGCGCTACTGGTCCCCCGCCATCACGGTGGTCGACAACGGCGCCAGCGAGCTGGGCGAGCTGGCGATGAACCTCCTGCTGCACCAGCTGAAGCAGACCCGGGGCGCGGAGAACGGCGAGACCCCCAACGGCCGCGCCTACCGGGTGGGCGCGCAGCTCATCCTCCGCGACTCCACCGCTCCCCGCGCGCGGGGCGGCGACCGCCCGTCGGGTCCCACCGCGGCGGCCGTCGAGGCGTAGGGATCGGGACAGAGCCGCGGGCGAGTTTTCGTCCGCGGCTCTGCTGTTCCATGCGCGCCGGCGCCGGTCTGGAACGTACCGAACGGCTTGGGCTACTGAATTCGATTTCGACAGCACGCGCTCATCGCCCCGATGCATGGGCCCGCATCCGGCGGCGAAACCGCCGTGAAGAAGCCTTTGCCGGGCCCCGCTCCGGGGGATCGGGGAAACCGCCGGACGGGCTTTTCTCAATACGGCCGGGAATCAGGCTGGCGGAAGAGATGCCGAGCTGATATGGACGCTGCACCGGGCACCCGCCGTTATCGGCTACGCACTGGTCACGCCGGGTGGGACGGACGGATCGGGCGCGCGGGACCGCCCGGCTCCCAAGCGCTCAGGACAACCTTCTCCCGCCATGAATCGGCTCGTTCTCCCGTCGGCCTGCCCGCCCGCTCCGGATGGTTCAATGCGCGCCCCGGATGACTTCACGCTCCGGTCTCCGCGTTTCGCACGCACCATAGTCACGGGAGGACAACCCGTCTACTGAAGACCGCTACAGTAGACCGCAAGCCTATGACTATGGAGCTGCAGCATGGCTAAGCAGATTCGCGAGATTTACATTGACGACCTCGACGGAAGCCGGATGTCGTCCGAGAACGTCGTCAAGTTCGGCCTCGACGGCGTCGCCTATGAGATCGATCTGGGAGAGAAGAACGAAGAAGCGTTGCGCAAGGCGCTGTCGCCCTTCATCACCAAGGCTCGCCCGGTCAAGAGCGAGCGGGCCGGGCGCGGCCGTCGCGGGTCCGGCGGCGCCGCCCGCGCGCTGAGCCGGGAGAAGTCCGCCGAGATCCGGCAGTGGGCCAGGGCCCAGGGCCTGCCGGTGAGCGAGCGCGGCCGGATCGCCTCCTCGGTGGTGGAGAAGTACGAAGCCGCCCACTAGGGCGCTCCTGGCATCGCCCGAGAGGTGGCCGGCCGGCCACGGGCTCGGGCGAGGTTCAGGCCCCGGCGGGGCCGGAGCGGCGGCGGCCCACGGCGCGACGGCGCCGGCCACAGCCATAGGTCCCGGAAACCAGGGGCGTTCGCCGCTTCCCCCGGCCCGCCCGGGAAACCATCCTGACGGTGTCACGGCATGTGGAGGTGAACCGATCATGATCGGTGGACGCGTGATCATGGAAGCCCCGGCGATCGACGCCGAACTGCTGGCCCTGAAGAAGCGGGTCGACGACCTCGACGAACAGGTGCGCACGCTGACGGCCGCCTGCCTCGCCCTCGCGCGCGCCGTCGAGAACGCGCCGCGCCGGACCCCGTCCGGCTGAGCGTCCGCCCCCGCGTGGCGCGCTGACCAACGACCGTCCGGCAGAGGACTTCCGGCCCTTCGATCCGCCTCCTCCATGAGGTGCGATGGAGGGGACGACAAAGGAGACCCCGATGCGGATGACCGTCGCGGACGTGATGACGACCGAGGTCGTCTCCGTCACCGCCACCACCCCGTTCAAGGACATCGCGGAAGCGCTCATCACCGGCGGCATCAGCGCCGTCCCCGTCGTGGACGACGACCGCCACGTGATCGGCATGGTGTCCGAGGCCGACCTCCTGCGCAAGGAGGAGTTCAGGGAGCAGTTCTACCGTGAGGGCTACCGGCCGCCGCTCCGCGCCCGGCTGCGCAACCCCAAGGGACGGCAGAAGGCCGAGGGCGACACCGCCGCCGACCTGATGACCGCTCCCGCGGTGGCCGTCTCCCCCCAGGCGTCGGCGGTCGAGGCCGCTCGCCTGATGGACGCGCACGACGTCAAGCGGCTGGCCGTCGTCGACCCCGACGGCCGGCTGGCGGGCGTCGTCAGCCGTCGTGACCTGGTCAAGCTGTTCCTGCGCGGCGACGAGGAGATCGCCGCCGAGGTCCGCGAGGACATCCTCGACCACGCGCTGTGGGTGGAGACCTCCGGCGTGCGGGTGGAGGTGTACCAGGGCGTCGTGACGCTGTCCGGCTGGATGGAGCGCCGCACCGAGGCCGCCATCGCCGTCCGGATGACCCGCCGCGTCAACGGCGTCGTCGATGTCATCGACAAGCTCACCTGGAAGCAGGACGATTCCGCGTGGGAGGGCAGGTAGCCATGCTGGTGCGCGAGGTCATGAGCAGCCCGGTGGTCACCGTCCGCGGCGCCGACCCGGTGCGGCGGGCCGTCCGGATCCTGCACGGCCACGACATCACCGCCGCTCCGGTCGTCGACGACGCGGGCCGCCTGGTCGGCGTGGTCAGCGAGCTGGATCTGCTGCGCGGGGAGTTCGAGCCCGACCCCCGCGCCACCGTGACGCCTGTCCCCCGGACGGACGGGCCGCCGCCGCACCGGGTGCACGAGGTGATGACCGGCGACGTCGTCACGGTCACCGAGACGACCGACGTCACCACCGCCGTCGACCTGATGGTGGGCAAGCGGATCAAGAGCCTGCCCGTGCTCCGCGGCAAGGAGATCGTCGGCATGGTCAGCCGCCGCGACCTGATGGCCATGCTCGCCCGTACCGACGACGAACTGCGCGCGGCGGTCGAGGCGGCGCTGCGCGAGCAGTATCCCTCCGGCCCGAGCTGGGACGTCACCGTGCGCGACGGCGTGGCCGAGCTCAGCGGGCCGCCCTCCGAGCACGCCGGTCAGATCGCCGGTCTGCTCGCCCGCACCGTGCCCGGCGTCGTCCGGGTCAAGCTCCTGAGGAGATCGCCATGACCGCCATCGTCGAGAACGTGATGACCACCGACGTCGCCGCCGTCAACCAGAACGCGTCCTTCCACACCGTGGCCGAGCTGCTCATCAGCCGGGGCGTCAGCGGGGTCCCGGTCCTGGACGACGAGAACCGCGTGCTGGGCGTCGTCTCCGAGGACGACCTCCTGGCCAAGCACGAGTTCAAGCAGCTCTACTACGGCGAGGACTACCGGCCGCCGCTGCGGGCGCGCATCCGCCACGGCGCGGGCGCCGGGGGCGGCGGCTACCGCAAGTCGCTCGGCGAGACCGCCGGCGCGCTGATGACCAGCCCCGCCCGTGTCACCACCCCCGACACGCCGGTCGTGGCCGCGGCACGCGTGATGGACCGCTACGGCGTCAAGCGGCTGCCCGTGGTCGACGCCGGCGGACGCCTGGTCGGCATCGTCAGCAGGCGCGACCTGATCAAGATCTTCCTGCGCCCCGACGAGGACATCGAGCGGCACGTACGGGAGATCGTCCGCGCTGGCGACCACGCCCTGGACGTCGCCGTCGCCGAGGGCGTGGTCACCCTGACCGGCACCCTGCCCGAGCACAGCCAGGCCGTCACCGCCGTCCGCCTGGCCGAGAACGTCGACGGCGTCGTCTCCGTCCGCGACGAGCTCAACTGGAAGCACGACGACATCGCCGACGTGCCCATGTGGGGCGGCGCATGACACACGCGCCGGAGCGGACAACACCAGCACCGCGCCCGAACCTGTCACCACCGGCGACGCACGCCGACGGCGGAACCACAAAGGTCACAACCTTCGGCCGCCGCACGAGTCCTCGTTGACACCCGAACTGCCGATGCTGTATGAAACCAGGTGGTTATTGAACTTCTAGGTTATGGATGAGTGTGCTCGACGACACCTTCGCCGCCCTCGCAGATCCGACGCGCCGGGCGATCCTCGCCCGGCTCAGGTCTGGCGAGGCCACCGTGACAGAGCTCGCCCGCCCGTTCAACATGAGCCAGCCGGCGATCTCCAAGCACCTCAGAGTGCTCGAACGCGCCGGGCTCGTCTCCCGGAGCCGGGATGCGCAACGACGGCCCTGCCGGCTCCAGGCGGGTCCGCTCAAGGCCGCCACCGACTGGCTGGAGGGCTATAGCCGGTTCTGGGAGGACCGCTACCAGAACCTCGACGAACTGCTGGACGAACTCAAAGGTGAAGAGGCCAACGATGGGTGAGATCGCCGACCGCTACCGGCGGCGCGCGGACGCCTTCGACCGCAAGGTCGCGACCGTACGCCCTGATCAATGGAACAACCCGTCCCCGTGCGAGAAGTGGACCGCCCGGGATGTGGTGCGGCACATCATCGACATGCACGGCGTGATACTGCGCCAGCTTGACCGCACGCCCAGCGCCGCGCCGTCCGTGGACGAGGATCCGGTCGCCGCGTTCCGTTCCGCGCGGGCCGACGTCGAGGCGATCCTGGACGACCCTTCGCTGGCGAGCCTTGAGTGTGAGACGCCCACCGGCAGCATGACGGCCGAGGAGCACATCGACAAGGTCCCGAGCGCCGATCTTCCGCTGCACGGATGGGACCTCGCCCGAGCCACCGGCCAGGACGACACGATGGACCCCGCCGATGTGGAATACCACTGGTCGGCCATCACCGCGCTGCCGGCGGACCTCCTGGAGAAGTACCGCACGCCCGGCGCGTTCGGTCCGGGCGTGGAGGTGTTCGGCCCGGAGGTGCGGATCGAGGAGGACGCCCCGCCGCAGGACCGGCTGCTCGCCCTCATCGGCCGCGATCCGCGGTGGTCCGCATGACGGCTGGGGTCACCGTTCTGACGCCTTCCGACCGGACTGTGGTGATGCTGCGGGTCTTCAGCGCCCCTCGCCATCTGGTCTTCGACGCCTGGACCCAACCCTCGCTGCTGGTCAAGTGGTACGGCGCACACGGCTGGAACCTGGTCGTGGCCGAGGTCGATCTCCGTCTCGGCGGCGAGTGGCGCTTCGTCTGTGGGCCGGACGGCGCCTCGATGTCCTCCGGCGGGGTCTACCGGGAGATCGATCCGCCCGCCCGCCTCGCTTACACGGAGTCCTTCGACGACCACTGGTATCCGGGCGAGTCGCTGGTCAGCCACGACTTCACCGAACAGGACGGCAGGACGACGCTGACCACCACCATGCTGTTCGATTCGCAGCACACCCGCGATCTCGTCGTCTCCTCCCCCATGGCCCGCGGTGTGGCCGAGGGCTTCGACCGACTTGATGCAGTGCTGTCCCCAAGACCTGCATCCTGATGCATTCGTACTCGGCACAAGCCCGGCATGATCATGTGGTGGCTGTCCCATGTCACGCCGCCACACCCAAGATCACGACCTCCGGCTGCCGTACCAGGCCGCGGTGCCGCCGGTCGTGGGCAGGCCGGCCGCGCGCCAGGCGTGGAAGCCGCCGACGACGTCGGTGGCCTTGGTCAGGCCGAGCTCGTGCAGCGAGGCGGCGGCCAGGCTGGAGGTGTAGCCCTCCGAGCACAGGACGATGATCTCGACGTCGTAGCCGGTCGCCACCGGCAGCCTGGCCTCTCCCGCGGGGTCGAAGCGCCATTCGAGCACGTTGCGTTCGACGACGAGCGCGCCCGGCACCTCGCCCTCGTCCGCCCGCTGGGCCGCCGGGCGGATGTCGACGATGAGCGCCCCGGCGAGGGACCGGGTGTGCGCCTCGGCGGGCGGCAGCCGGCGCAGCAGCCTCCGCCTGTCGTCGAGGATCTGGTCGATCGTGCGCGCGCCGGGCGGCGGTCCCGTCACCACTGCTCCGCCGTCTCCTCCACCAGCTTGACCAGGCCGTGGTCCGTGAGCTCGTAGCGGTTCATCGTGGACAGCGGAGGCGAGTAGACGTGCACGCTGACCGCTGGCGCGGCGGAGCCGTTGTGGACCTCGTGCACGTAGCCGGGGCCGAACGCGCGGGCCTCACCGGGGGCGAGGTCGCGTTCGGCGGTCAGGTCGTGCTCCCGGAGGGTGCCGAGGGCGACGGCGAAGGCGCCCCGCGAGCCGCCGTGGTCGTGGAAGCCGGTCGTCTGCCCGGGGAGCCAGCTGATCAGCCAGACCTCGTGGTCGTCGTCCTGGTGGAGTCGCTCGTACCAGCGTTCCCCGGTGTTCAGCCGCACGCGCCCCACCCACGCGTCGAGGTCGGCGGCGATGGCGCGGGCCCTGCTCTCCAGGCTGGGACGGGCGGGCGCGGATGTCGTCACGGTCATGTCGGTGTTCCTGATCTCGTCGATGCCGGTCGTCGTCACGCGGATGCGGGCGCCGTACACAGCGCGCTCGCCTGCCGTCCGAGATCGACGGGCAGGTCTGACCAGAGAAGGGACCCGGAGTGCATGCGTCACAGGTTGGCCGAAATTCCCCACTAAGTCAACCTGAAATTAAGGGTTTTGCCGCGAAGGCCCCCACGTCAACGGCCGGCGTCGTCCCGGCGTGGCGTCTCGAAGCAGGCGAGCCAGGTGGCCAGCAGCGACTCCAGCTGGGCGGCCTCCTCGGGCGGCAGGCAGTCGAGCAGCCGGCGTTCGTTGCGCATGTGCTCGGTGAACGCCTCGTCGATCAGCTCCCGGCCGGCGGCGGTCAGGGCGACGACCCGGCCGCGGCCGTCGCTCGCGCTGCGGCGGCGGGTGACCAGCCCCGCGCGTTCGAGCCGGTCGATGCGTTTGCTCATCGCCCCTGTGGTGACCATGGTGTGCGCGGCCAGCTCGCCGGGCGCGCGCTCGAAGGGTTCGCCGGCGCGCCGCAGCGTGGCGAGCACGTCGAACTCCCCCTCCGCCAGACCGTAGCGGCGGTAGACCGCGCAGAGCTGCTCGGTCAGATGTCCGGCGAGGCGGTGGAGGCGCCCGATCACGCCCTGCGGCCGCACGTCCAGGTCGGGCCGTTCGCGTTCCCACGCTCGCTGGATCCTGGCCACGTGGTCCGAGTACTCGCTCATGGTTCCAATATATCTTCCCGGGAAGTTATATTGCTTCCATGGAAGCTACCTTCCGCTGGCTGCCCGTCACCGCGATCGCGCCCGTGGCGTGGGGCGCGACCTACTACGTCACCCAGCAGTTCCTGCCGGCCGACCATCCCATGTACGGCGCCGCGATCCGGGCGCTTCCCGCGGGCCTGCTGCTCCTCCTCGTCCGCAGGAGACTCCCCCGGGGATCGTGGTGGTGGAAGTCGGCGGTGCTCGGCACGCTCAACATGGGCGCCTTCTTCGCCCTGGTCTACCTGGCGGCGCAGACGCTCCCGACCAGCGTCGCCTCCACCATCATGGCGACCTCCCCGATGGTGATGATGCTGTTCGCCTGGGCCGCCCTGTCCGAACGGCCCCGGGTGACCCATCTCGCCGGGGCGTGCGTCGGGATCGCGGGCGTCGGCCTGATGCTGCTGGAGGACATGGGAGCGGCCGGTCTCACCGGCATCCTCGCCTCCGTCTCCGCCATGACGATGTCGTCCTTGGGTTACGTGCTGGCCAAGCGGTGGAGCGGCGACGTCGACGTCTTCTCGCTCACGTCCTGGCAGCTCATCGCGGGTGGCGCCGCGCTGGTGCCCGTCGCGGTCGCGGTCGAGGGCGCACCCCCTTCGCTGGACGGGCCCGCGCTGCTCGGCTTCGGCTACGTCACGGTCGTCGCGACCGCGCTCGCCTTCGCGGCCTGGTTCGCGGGACTGCGCCACCTGAGCGCCGGCACGGTCGGGCTCATCGGGCTGCTCAACCCGGTGACGGGAGTCCTCCTAGGTACGGTGCTCGCTGGCGAGACGCTGACCGGCCGGCAGATCTTCGGACTCGTCCTGGTCTTCCTCGGCATCCTCCTGGGACAACCCATCGCGGCCCGCCTCACCAGACGCTCCCCGGACCGGAAACCGGCGGATCATGCCCCGTGGCGGGTCGCGGAGAAGGGGCCGCCGGGCGGTGAGGCCCCGCGACAGGTCGCAGAGAAGGGCGCCCCCGGGCGATGACGCACCCCGGGAGGTCGCGGAGAAGGGGGCTGCCGGGCGGTGACGTCACGGAGAAGCGCGCCATGCGCTGCCGGTCCGCACGTAACGGCGGCGGAAGCGGAAGGCGCTTTCGGCGGTTGCCCGCCGTTTCGGGGCGGGTGTTCGAACGCGATGTCGGCGGGCGAAGTACCCTGGGCCGATGTTCTCGCCTCAGGGTCCGTCGCTGCGTGAACTGGTGGTCCAGGCGCTGTCCTCGGTGGAGCGGGGTTACGACCTGCTGGCCCCGAAGTTCGACCACACGCCTTTCCGCACCCCCGACAGCGTCCTCGACGCCACGGCCGACGTGCTGCGCCCGCTCGGGCCGTTCGGTCAGGCGCTGGACGTGTGCTGCGGCACCGGCGCGGGCATGCGGGTCCTCGCGCCCCTGTGCCGGGGACCGATCACGGGCGTCGACTTCAGCGCCGGCATGCTCGCGCGGGCGCGCCGGACGCACCCGGACGCCGCGTGGGTCCAGGCCGACGCCCGGGCCCTGCCCTTCGCCGGGTCCTTCGACCTCGCGGTCAGCTTCGGGGCGCTCGGGCACTTCCTGCCCGCCGAACGGCCGGCGCTCTTCGCCGGGGTGCGTCGCGCGCTGCGGCCCGGCGGGCTCTTCGCCTTCCCCATCGGCGCGCCGCCGCCCGTCACGTCGGGCATGTACTGGGCGATGCTCGGGTTTGACCTCGCCATGCGGGCCCGGAACGCGCTGTGGCGCCCGCCGTTCGTCATGTACTACAACACCTGCCCGCTGAGCGCGGTCCGCGCCGAGCTGACCACGGCCGGGTTCACCGTGGCGACGGCCCCCTTGACGGCTCTGGGCCGGCGCGAGGACGGCAGCCCGCGGTGCCTCCTCGTCCTCGCCCACACGATCAACCACCCGGCACCGTAAGCATCCAGCACCGTACGCGAACTTCCGCCCTGGGTGGAGGCTGACCGGCACCGTGAAGGTTCCGTACCATACGCGAACTCCCCCGGGTTCGTGGGGAGGCCGCCCAGCACCGTGAGAGTCCGGTCCGTACGCGAACCCCCGCCCTGGGGTGGTGGAGGCTGCCCGGCGCTGTGAGTATTCGGTACCGTACGCGGGCTTCCATCTGGGTCCGTGGGGAGGCTGGCCGGCGCCGTGGGGGTCCGGTCCGTACGCGACCCCCCGCCCGGGGGGGAGAGAGACTGCCGGGCGCCGTGAGCTTCCGAGCTGGGGTTGTGGAGGCGGACCGGCTTGTCGTACAGCCGGACCTCCGCGAGCAGGGTCGGCGCGAGGTGCGGGTCGATCTCGTCGATCAAGTCCGGTTCGAGAAGCTGAGCGCCGATGCCGGGCGAGAACGCCCCGAGGTTCCTTCCGCCTGCCCGATCCGGGCCGCCTCGGACGCGCCGTAACAACGAGGCCGCGCCGTAACGAGGGTCGCGCCGTAACGACGGGGCCGCACCGTGACAACGGGATCGTGCCGTAAAGAGGGGTCGCACCGTAACGACGAGGCCGCACCGTGACGACGTAACCGCAGGGTGGCGGGAAGGGCGATCGGCGCTGGTTTATGCGGTTGCGTCCGGCTCGGCGGGCGTGCCTATGATCCCCCATGCCTCCCCTCACGCTTCCTCGTCAGCATGCCCGTACGGCCCGGTTCAAGCTCGGCGTCCCCAGGGACTTCACGATCTCGCCGGACGGCGCCCGGGTGGTGTTCCTCAGGTCCTCGGGCGGTGAGGACCCGGTCAACCGGCTGTGGACGCTGACCGTGGCCACCGGGCAGGAGCGGCTGCTCGTGGACCCCGGCACGCCGGGCGGAACGTTGCCGGAGGCGGAGCGCGCCCGCAGGGAACGCACCCGCGAGCGCGCGAGCGGCATCGTCGCCTACGCCACCGACGCCGCCGTCACCAAGGCCGTCTACGCGCTCGACGGCGCGCTCCACACCGTCGACCTGCTGACCGGCGAGGTCACCCCGCTCGGCACGACCGGATCCGACCCGCGGCTCGACCCGGCCGGGCAGCGCGTCGCCCACGTGTCCGACGGCGCCCTGCACCTCGAAGGCAAGCCGCTGCTGACTCCCGACGGTCCCGAGGTGACCTGGGGGCTGCCCGAGCACGTGGCGGCCGAGTCGATGGCCCGCCACCGGGGCTACTGGTGGTCGCCCGACGGCACCCGCCTGCTGGTGGCGCGGGTGGACAACGCCCGGGTGAGCAGGTGGCACCTGTCCGAGCCCGCCGATCCTGGCAGGCCCTCCAGGACCATGGCCTATCCGGCGGCCGGCACCGACAACGCCGACGTGACGCTCTGGCTGACCACGCCGGCCGGGGAGCGTACCGAGGTGGTCTGGGACAGGGCGGCGTTCGAGTACGTCGCGGCGGTGTCGTGGACCGGGCAGGGGCTGCTGATCCTGGTGCAGAGCCGCGACCAGCGCACCACCCGCCTCCTGGAGGCCGACCCCGGGACGGGCGCGACCACGCTGGTGCGCGAGGACGCCGACGATGCTTGGCTGACGCTGGTGCCCGGCACCCCCGCCCGCACGGCGGCCGGTGAGCTGGTCTGGACGGTGGACCGCGACGACACCCGCCGGCTGATGGTCGGGGACGACCTGGTCACGCCGCCGGGCCTGCAGGTGCTGCGGATCCTGGCGGTGGACGGCGACACCGTGCTCGCGCAGTGCTGCGACGAGCCGACGGAACGCCACCTTTACAGCTACTCCAGGGCCGCGGGGCTGACCAGGGTCACCTCCGAGCCGGGGGTGCACACCGGAACGCGCGCCGGCGGCGTCACCCTGGTCGTCAGCCGCACTCTGGAGGAGCACGGGACCCGCGTCACGGTGACCGGCGGAGGGGCGGTCACGCCGATCGTCTCGAACGGCGCGACCCCGGTCGTGCGCCCGCGGGTGGACCTGGTGTCGCTGGGCGAACGGGAGCTGCGCGGCGCGATCGTGTTCCCGTCCGGGCACGTGCCGGGCTCGCGGCGGCTGCCGGTCCTGCTCAGCCCGTACGCCGGGCCGGGCGGCGCCCTGGTGCTGCGCGGGCTGGACGACTACGCGGTCGCGCAGTGGTTCGCCGACCAGGGCTTCGCCGTGCTGGTCGTGGACGGGCGCGGCACGCCGGGCCGCGGACCGGCCTGGGAGCGGGCCGTGCACCTCGACAAGCTGAGCGCGGCGCTGGAGGACCAGGCCGACGCGCTGCGGGCGGCCGCGAGCCGCTTCCCCGACCTGGACCTGGACCGGGTGGCGATCCGCGGCTGGTCGTACGGCGGTTATCTGGCCGCCGCGGCCGTGCTGCGCCACCCCGACGTCTTCCACGCCGCCGTCGCGGGCGCGCCGGTCACCGACGCCCGCCTCTACGACACCCACTGGCAGGAACGCTACCTCGGCCATCCCGACCGGAACCCCGAGGCGTACGACCGCAGCTCCCTGATCGCCGACGCCCCGAACCTGCGCCGCCCGCTCATGCTCGTGCACGGTCTGGCCGACGACAACGTCTTCGCCGCGCACACCCTGCGGCTGTCCGCCGCGCTGCTGGCCGCGGGCCGCCCGCACACCGTCCTGCCGCTGTCGGGCGTCTCCCACATGACCGCCCAGGAGCAGGTCGCCGAGAACCTGCTCCTGCTGGAGCTGGACTTCCTGCGCCGGGCGCTCGGCCCGGAGCCCAGCTGATCACGCCCAGCGGAAGACGTGCCGTCCGGCTCCCACCTCGACGGCGGTATCCGGGTCAGGGGGCACGTGGACGGCGGCGGTGGTGTTCGCCGGCACCACCACGACGAGTTCCGTCTGGTCCCCGGTCCGCTCCCAGCCGGCCTCGGCCCGGCCGTACGGGGTGTCGAGCGTGGCGCGGGCGCGGGTGAGGCCGCCGCCGGGAAGCAGGCGCGCGTCGTGGCACTCGCCGTCGTGGAGGCTCGCGGCGGTGACCGGGCCCGGCGCGCAGCGCCAGGCGCCGTCGGTGGCGACGGTGTCCGTGGTGCCGTCGGAGTAGGTGATCTCCAGCTGGGCGATCAGGGCGGTCCGGTCGCCATAGACGGCGGACCTGCCCCCGGCGAAGCCGACGCGGCCCCGGTAGCAGCCGTCGGCGAGGGTGGCGCCGATCGTGTTGGCGCCCTCCTCCAGCAGGGCGGTGACGTCGTGGGTGCGGTAGCGCAGCCGGTGGTGGTAGCTGCTCCAGCCGGGGGCGAGCACGTCGTCGCCCACGACCCGGCCGTTCATCTCGACTTCGTACGTGCCGTGCGCGGTGACGTACAGGCGGGCCCGCTCGACGGGACCGCGCCGCTCGCGCGAGCCCAGCTCCGGTCCTGGCCACGGCACGAGCACCGACTCCCCCGACGCGACGACGCCGGTGCGGGTGCCGTCGCCGCAGAGAGGTCATGTCATCCCTTGATGGCGCCGGCGGTCATGCCGGCCACGATCTTGCGGTTGAAGAAGACGAAGGCCAGCAGCGGCGGGATCGTGATCAGGACGATGTCCATGAACAGCAGGTTCCACTGGGTGCTGTACTGGCTCTGGAAGTTGTAGAGGGTGACCTGCACGGTGGCGTTGTCGTCGCCGGGCAGGAAGTAGAGCGGGTTGACGAAGTCGTTGAAGACGGCCACGGACGAGGTCAGCACGACCGTGATGGTGACCGGCCGGAGCAGCGGGAAGATCACCCGGAAGAACAGCCGCGCCCCGTGGCAGCCGTCGATCTGGGCCGCCTCGTCCAGCTCGCGCGGGATCGCCGCGATGAACGCCCTGAACAACAGCATCGCGAACGACAGCCCGTAGGCGACCTCGACCAGGATCAGGCCCGGCAGGGTCTTGAACAGGCCCAGTGCCTGCAGCAGCCAGATGGTGGGCACGATCGCGGGCGGGATGATCAGCCCGGACAGCACCAGGAAGTCGACCAGCGTCCCGACCTTGCCGGCGCGGCGCTGCAGCACGAACGCGGCCATGGCGGCGAAGAACACGATGAGCGCGACCGAGGCGACGGTGAGGACGGTGGAGTTGACGAAGGCGCGCAGCAGCACGTAGTCGCGCGCCTGGACGACCTCGACGAGGTTGTCCACCACCCGCCAGTCGACCGGCCAGGCGAAGTCCAGATCGGCGGCCTGCGCCGGGTCCTTGACCGCGGTCAGCAGCATGAACGAGAACGGCACCAGGAAGATCACGGTGGCCAGGACCAGCGCGATCGTGTCGGCGCCGTACCTCCTGAAGGTCCTCATACGGCGACCTGCCTCTTGCCCAGGACGTAGGTGAGCGGGACGACGATGGCGGTGACGATGAGGAACAGCAGCACGTTGCCGGCGGTCGACAGGCCGAAGAAGCCCGCCTGATACTGCTTGTAGATGATCGAGGCGATGACGTCGCTGGTGAAGCCGGGACCGCCCCGCGTCATCGTCCAGATGAGGTCGAACGACCGCAGCCCGCCGATGAACGACAGGATGATCACCGAGTAGGTGGCGGGCCAGGACAGCGGCAGCGTCACGTGCCGGAACCGGTGCCAGGCGCCGCCCCCGTCGACCTCGACCGCCTGGTAGTAGTCGCGCGGGATCGACATGATCCCCGCGATGTAGATGACGGTGGCCAGGCCCACGCCCTTCCACACGTCGACCAGCGCGACCGACAGCAGCGCGGTCGTGGCGTCGCCGAGCCAGTCGGCGCCGTCGACGCCGGCCAGCGCGAGGGCCTTGTTCACCAGGCCGGTGTCCGGGCGGAGCAGCGCGCTGAAGGTGATGCCGACCGCCACGGTGGACACCAGGACCGGGAAGAACACCACCGCGCGCAGGAAGCCGCACAGCCGCAGCCTGGACGTGAGCAGCACGCCCAGCAGCAGGCCGAGCACCACCTTCAGCCCGCTGGTGACGACGGCGTAGACGATCGTGTTCCGGAAGCCGACGCGCAGGTTCTGCTCGGAGAGGAAGTCGCGGAAGTTGTCCAGGCCGACGAACTCGCTGTCGAACAGCGTCCACCGGGTCAGCGCGAAGTAGAACGCCATCACCGTCGGCACCAGGAAGATCACCAGGTAGACGACGGCGGCCGGCAGGTAGAGGGCGTACGGGTAGGGCGACCTGCGCCTGGCCGCGGGCCGGGCGTGCCGCTCGGCCGGCGGCCCGCCGGGCCCCGCGCGGAGCCCGGCACGCTGCTCGGTCACCACCCTGCCAGCCCCAGTTGCCTGGCCTGCTTCTCCACGTCCTTGTCGTACTGGGCGGCGCCCTCGGCGGGCTGCGTCAGCCCCGAGCCGACGGCGACGGTGATCTGCTCCAGCGACGGGCCCTTGATGGGCGACAGGAACTCCAGCGCGGGCGTCGTGGCGCCCCGGTCGATGTAGGCCTGGAGGTCCTTGGCCACCTGGATGGCGTCCTCCGGCAGCTTCGACCCCTTGATCCGGTACGGTCCGGACGGCTGGACGGCGGCGGTCACGGCTTCGGTGCCCGCCGGGGAGGCGACGAAGGCCAGGAACTTCTTGGCCGCGTCCAGGTGCTCGGTGGTCCTGGCGATGTAGAGGGCGGCGGGCTCCCAGACGGTGGCGCCGCCGGCGGCCGGGTCGTCGCCCGGGATGCCGAAGTAGCCGACGTCGGTCGCGGTCTGGGGGTAGGTCTCCAGCAGCGGCGGGAGCAGCTGACTGAGCATCGCGTAGTGCGCGCCCTCGCCCTCGACCAGCATCTTCAGGCCCTGGTCGAGGGTCGCCGAGCCGAAGCCCTTGTTGAGGTGGCCCTTGGCGTGCACGTCGGCGAGGTGCTGGAAGCCGCCCGTCGCGGCCGGCGTGGTGGCGAACTTGGCCTTGCCCGCGGTGTAGTCGGCGGCGAAGCCCGGCACGGCGGCCTGGACGTTGTGGTAGTCGGCGAGCACGAAGATCTGGGACGTCCAGGTGTCCTTGAACGTGCTGATCACCGGCGTGATCCCGGCGGCCTTGATCGTGTCGTTGTTGGCCATGAAGTCGGCCCAGGTCCTGGGGACCTCCAGGCCGAGCCGCTCGTAGACCTTGCGGTTGTACAGGATGCCGCCGCCGCCCATCGTGGTGGCCGGGACGCCGTACGCCTTGCCGTCGTGCGAGACGACGGGCAGGTAGTCGGGCTGGACCTGGGCCAGGACGGGATCCCCGGTCAGGTCGACGAGGGTCTGGGCCGGGTTCAGCGCCTGCAGCAGCGAACCGGAGTTGTACCAGAACACGTCGGTCATCTCGCCGGTGGACAGCCGGGTCTTGACGACGTTGTCGCCCTCGCTGCCTCCCGGCTGGTGCTCCATGTCGATCTTGATCGTGGGGTTGACCTTCATGAACGCGTCGGCCAGCGCCTTGGAGGTGTCCACGGTCGACTGGTCGCTGCCCGTCATGAAGGACAGGGTCACGGTGCCGTCGGCGGCGGGCTCCGAGCCGGATCCGCACGAGGCAAGGGCCGCCGTCGCGAGCACGGCCACGGCCGATGCCAGCATGCGGTGGGAGGTCTTCACACACCCTCCAGGGGTTTTTGAATCGTTTTAAGCGGCTCCCCGATGCGGTTAACGTAGGCGTTGCCCGAAGGGGTGTCAAGACATGATTTGGGTAACGGTACCCACTCTTCTCGCAGTTGAGATCGCTGTATGCACGAGTAACGCAGGTATTGTTTCCCCCGTCGGACCGGCTCGCGTCCAGCTCGTACACTGGGATCACCCCTCGGGAATTGGAGCCTCATGGTCGCGCCCAGCCGACGCCGACGAGTGACGATCAACGACGTGGCCAGCCGCGCCCAGGTCTCCGTCACCGCGGTGTCCAAGGTGATCCGCAACGCCTACGGCGTCAGCCCCGCCATGAGAGACCGGGTCAAGACGGCCATCGAGGAGCTGGGCTACCGGCCCCAGGCCGTGGCGCGGGGCATGCGCGGGCGCACCTTCACGATCGGCCTGATGCTGCCGCACATCAGGAACCCGTTCTTCGCCGACATCCTCGACGGCCTCACCGAGCAGCTCGCCGGCACCGACTACCGGGCGTTCATGATCCAGGGGGGCGCCACCCGCAAGGTGGAGAGACTGGCGGTCGACGCCCTCATCGACCGCCAGGTCGACGGCATCATCATGGTCGCCCCGCTCGCCTCGAAGGCGCGGCTGGAGGAGGTGGCCCAGGAGAAGCCCACCGTGGTGCTGGCCCGCCACGAGCGGTCGTCCTTCTACGACTCCGTCTACGACGACGACGAGGCGGGCGCCGAGCTGGTCGTGAAGCACCTCATCGAGCTCGGTCACCGCCGGATCGCGCACATCACGCACCAGGACGACAGCCAGGCGCAGCCGGCCGACCTGCTTCACAACATCCGGGCCGCGACCTACGAGCGCGTCATGCGCGAGCACGGGCTGGCCGACGAGATCGCCGTCGCGACCAGCTTCTACCACGAGAAGGGCGGCTACGAGGGAGCGCGGGAGCTGCTGGACCGCGATCCCCGACCGACGGCCATCTTCGCGGGGGCCGACCAGGCGGCGTTCGGCGCGCTCGCCGCGGTCTACGAGGCCGGGCTCCGCGTCCCGGCGGACGTCTCGGTGGCCGGCTACGACAACACCCACCTGGCCGCCCTGCCCAACATCACCCTGACCAGCGTCGACCAGGAGGGCTCCGTCATGGGCGGCGCCGCCGGCAAGCTGCTGCTGGAGCGCATCGAAGGCCGCACGTCCGCGGTCCGCTTCTCGGTCACCCCCAGCCTGGTCGTCCGCGGCTCCACGGCCCCGCCCGCGTCCTGACGCGTGGGTAACGTTACCCACGAATCCACGCCACGCGGCCGGATGAGGTGGGACGGGAGCGGGAACCGTTGCCTCTTGACGGCACATGAGGGAGCGCTTACGGTGACGACGTCCGCGGATGTTAAATCGTTTCACTCTCCAGGGGGCTCACCACGGAAGAGCGGCCATGCCGCCGGAAGGGAGTGACCTCGTGTTCACCGCACCTCGCCGGACCCGCGTGCTCGCCGGGGCGGGGGTGTCTCTCGCCCTCGTCCTCTCGCAGCCCCTCGTCCCCCCGGCGTCCGCCGCCGGCGGACAGCCCCACGTCGAGGCCGTCGACCTGCGCGTCGACGGCCGGCGTTCGCGGCGACGACCTGACCCGCCCGGCGGTCACCCTCGTGACACGGGGGTGACCGCCTGGTCTGGATTCCCCCGCGGTGTTAGCGTCGGGGGCGGAGCGCCGGGAAACCGGGGGCGGCCATGTCGCGCATGGCGCCGGCCATGAGGAGATGGCGCGATGAAGCTGATCGGGTTGTCCGAGATCGACGCCTCCATGATCGACCTGGTGGGCGGCAAGGGCGCCGGGCTCGGAGAGATGATCAGGGCGGGTGAGCGCGTCCCCGACGGCTTCTGCCTCACCGTCGAGTGCTACCGGTCAGGAGAGCTGCCGGAGCGGGAGCTGGTCGAGGCGTACGAGCGGCTCGGCGGTGGGCGGGTGGCTGTCCGGTCCAGCGCCATCGCGGAGGACCTGCCGGAGGCCAGCTTCGCCGGGCAGCAGGACACGTACCTCGGCGTCGAGGGTCACGCGGAGCTGATCGACGCGGTCCGCCGCTGCTGGGACTCCCTGTTCACCGAGCGCGCCGTCGCCTACCGCGCAGCCGTGCGCGTCGAGGACGAGCCTGCCATGGCCGTGGTGGTGCAGCGCATGATCGACCCGGTCGTGGCGGGGGTGATGTTCACCGCGAACCCGATCACCGGCTGCCGTACGGACATGGTCGTCGACGCCGCTCCCGGTCTGGGCACCGCGATCGTCGAGGGCACCGTCGTACCCGACCATCATGTACTCCGCCGGGGAGCGCCGGCCGTGCCGGACCCGGACGGGTGTCTCGACGGGGCGCGGCTCGAAGAGCTGCGCGCGGCGGGGGCGCGGCTGCAGGAGCGTTTCGGCTCGCCGCAGGACGTCGAGTGGGCGATCGACGCCGAGGGGACGCTGTGGCTGCTGCAGTCCCGGCCGATCACCACGCTCTTCCCGCCGCCGCCCGACACCGGTGACACGCGGCTCTACCTGGAGTTCGGCCACATGCAGGGCATGCTGCGCCCGTGCACCCCGATGGGGTTCTCGCTGCTCAAGTCGGGCTCGAGCCTGTGGTTCGAGGCCGCGGGGGCCCGGGTCGACCGGCGCGACCCGATGCCCCGGCTGGTGTCGATCGGCGGCCGGCTGTTCTTCGACGTGACCGACTTCCTGCGCAGCGGGGTCATGCGCGATCGCCTGGGGACCTCGCTGGAGATCTACGGGCCGAGGGTGCAGGGCGCCGTCCTGAGCATGCTGGACGATCCGCGGTTCGCGCCGCGGCCCGGTCTGCCGTTCCGCGTCGGCAGCCTGGTCAAGGGCGCGCTGCGGATGTTGCCCGGCGGGGTCGCCGGAGTCGTGTCGAGCCTGGTCAACCCGGATCTCGCCCGCGCCCGCGCCTACCGTGGCGTCGCGGAGATCAGGCGCCTCACCACCCCGCCGGGCGAGTCCGCCACCGCCGCGGAACGGCTGCGGTGGGTGATCGAGGACTCCCACAAGCCGATCATGAACATCGACATGCACGGGATCCTCTGGCCGTTGGCGGCCGGCATTATCGCCGGGACGATCCCGGCCGCGCTGCTCAAGGGCGTCGCCTCGGACGAGGAGCTCGACACCGTACTCGGCGGCATGCCGTACAACGTGACCACGGAGATGGACCTCCAGCTCTGGGACCTCGCGGTGCGGGCCCGCGAGCACCGCGAGCTGTTCCTCGGCACCCCGCCGGAGGAGCTCGCCGCCGGATACTTCGCCGGTGACCTCCCGGACATCGGGATGGCGGGCTTCCTGGAGAAGTACGGGATGCGCGCCGCGGCCGAGATCGACGTCGGCGTGCCCCACTGGGACGAGGACCCCGCGCCGCTGTTCGCGACGATCGCCAACTATCTCCGCGTCGACGACCCCGGGCAGGCGCCCGACGTGCGGTTCAGGGCGGCGGCGGCGAAGGCCGAGCGGATGATCGCGACGCTGTCGCGGCGGGCGCGGCGCAGACGGCCGGTGCGCGGCCGGCTGGCGGTGTTCTTCATGCGCCGCTCGCGCCGGCTCACCGGGCTGCGGGAGATCGGGAAGTTCGCCTGGCTGCCCGCGATCCAGGCGGCCCGGCGGCAACTCCTCCTGGTCGGCGCGGACCTGGCCGCCCGTGACCGGCTGGCGGACGCCGGCGACATCATGTTCCTGACTCTCGACGAGGCGCGCGCCGCCGTGCACGACGGAACCGACCAGCGAGGGCTGGCCGCGAGGCGGCGCGCGGAGCACGAGCGGGAGCTGCGGCGGCCCTCCGTTCCCGGCGCCCTGCTGTCCGACGGGACCGACGTGGAGGCGCTCGCCCCCGCGCGGCCGGTCCAGGACGGCGTGCTGACCGGGATGTCGGGTGCCGCGGGCCAGGCGACGGGCCGGGCGCGGGTGATCCGCGACCCGGTCGGGGCGCACATCGACCCGGGCGAGATCCTGGTGGCGCCGACCACCGACCCGGGGTGGACGCCGCTGTTCATGACCGCGGCCGGCCTGGTGACCGAGACCGGCTCGCCGGTCGCGCACGGCCCCACCGTGGCCCGCGAGTACGGGATCCCGGCCGTCATCTGCGTCCGCGACGCCACCCGCGAGATCACGACCGGTCAGCTGATCACGGTCGACGGCACGGCGGGCACGGTACGCGTCGAACCGGAGTGACCGGCGGCGCGCGTCGCTTCCGATGGCACGCGTAGAGAAGCCGTCAAGATTCGGTTCGTAGCCGTATGAAACCCGTCAAGAACGGCAAAACCCTCCATACCTCAGCGTTCGCTTGTTCTGCGGCCACCGCGGTGAAGGCGGCGGCGCTCTCGGACATCGAACTGAGGAGTGGAATGGCAGACGTCATCTTCGTCGTCCTGACGATCGCGGTCTTCGCGGTCCTCGGGCTGGTCGTCAGGGCGGTGGAGCGGCTGTGAACGCCGTCAACGCGACCGGTCTCGTGGTCGCCGTGACCCTGGTGATCCTGTTGGTCGCGGCCCTGCTGTTCCCCGAGCGCTTCTGATGAGCACCACCGTGGCGGGCCTCGTCCTCGTCACCTCGCTGATCGCGGCGCTGGCCCTGGTGCACAAGCCGTTCGGCGACTACATGTACCGCGTCTACTCGACCGACCGGCACAACCTCGTCGAACGCGGCATCTACCGGCTGCTCGGGGTGCGCGCCGACGCCGAGCAGCGCTGGGGCGTCTACGCGCGCGCCCTGCTCGCGTTCTCCGTCGTCTCGGTCCTGGTGGTGTACGGGCTGCAGCGGCTGCAGGACAAGCTGCCGCTGAGCCTGGGCATGGCGCCGGTGACCGACCACATCGCCTGGAACACCGCGGTCAGCTTCGTGACCAACACCAACTGGCAGGCCTACTCCGGCGAGTCCACGATGGGCCACCTGACCCAGATGGCCGCGCTGGCCGTGCAGAACTTCGTCTCGGCCTCGGTCGGCATGGCCGTGGCGATCGCCCTGGTGCGCGGGTTCGCCCGGCGTTCCGCCGGCACGATCGGCAACTTCTGGGTGGACCTGGTCCGCGGCACCGTCCGCATCCTGCTGCCGATCGCGTTCACCGGCGCGCTGGTGCTGGTCGCGGGCGGGGTGATCCAGAACCTCTCCGGCGTCCACGAGGTCACCACGCTGACCGGCGGCACCCAGGCGATCACCGGCGGCCCGGTGGCCTCCCAGGAGGCCATCAAGGAGCTGGGCACCAACGGCGGCGGCTTCTACAACGCCAACTCCTCCCACCCCTTCGAGAACGCCACCGCCTGGACGAACTGGGTCGAGATCTTCCTGATCCTGCTGATCCCGTTCGCGTTGCCGCGCACCTTCGGCAGGATGGTCGGGCAGGTCAGGCAGGGCTACGCGATCGTCGCCGTGATGGGCGTGCTCGCGCTGGCGAGCGTCCTGCTCACCAACGTCTTCGAGCTCTCCGGGAACGCGACCGTGCCACAGGCGGCCGGCGCCGCCATGGAGGGCAAGGAGATGCGTTTCGGCGTGTCCAACTCCGCCACCTTCGCCGCCTCCACCACCCTGACCAGCACCGGCGCGGTGAACTCCGCCCACGACTCCTACACGCCCTTCGGCGGCATGATGACGCTGGTCAACATGATGCTCGGCGAGGTCGCCCCCGGCGGGGTCGGCTCCGGCCTGTACGGCATGCTGATCCTGGCCGTCATCACGGTGTTCGTGGCCGGGCTGATGGTCGGCCGCACGCCGGAGTACCTCGGCAAGAGGATCGGCGCCCGCGAGATCAAGCTCGCCTCGCTGTACTTCCTGGTGACCCCGGTCCTGGTGCTGGCCGGGACCGCGTCCGCGATGGGATCGGAAGAGCGGCGCGCGGCCATGCTCAACACCGGCCCGCACGGCCTCTCCGAGGTCCTGTACGCCTTCACCAGCGCCTCCAACAACAACGGCTCCGCCTTCGCGGGCCTGACCGTCAACACCCCCTGGTACGACGTGGCGCTCGGCCTGTGCATGGCCTTCGGCCGGTTCCTGCCGATCATCCTGGTGCTCGCGCTGGCCGGCTCGCTGGCCGCGCAGTCACCCGTCCCCGAGGGCGCCGGCACGCTGCCCACCCACCGGCCGCAGTTCGTCGGCATGGTCGCCGGCGTGACGATCATCCTGGTCGCCCTCACCTTTCTTCCGGCCCTCTCGCTCGGCCCCCTCGCGGAAGGACTGTCCCGATGATCCGCTCGCTGCCGGACGCGTTGAGAAAGCTCAACCCGGTCACGGCGTGGCGCAACCCGGTGATGTTCATCGTGGAGGCCGGCGCCGTGTTCGCCACCGTGCTGGCCGTCGTGGAGCCGACGTTCTTCGCCTGGGCCGTCGTGGTGTGGCTGTGGCTCACCGTGATCTTCGCGAACCTGGCCGAGGCCGTGGCCGAGGGCCGCGGCAAGGCGCGGGCCGCCACGCTGCGCGCGGCCAAGACCGGCACCGAGGCCCGCAGGCTCAGGAGCCCGGACGACCCCGGCCACTGGGACGTCGTCCGGGCGCCCGAACTGCGGCAGGGCGACCGGGTGATCGTCGAGGCGGGTGAGGTCATCCCCGGCGACGGAGACGTCGTCGAAGGCATCGCCAGCGTGGACGAGTCCGCCATCACCGGCGAGTCCGCCCCGGTCATCCGCGAGTCCGGCGGCGACCGCTCCGCCGTCACCGGCGGCACCAAGGTGCTGTCCGACCGGATCATCGTCGAGATCACGCAGAAGCCCGGCGAGAGCTTCATCGACCGGATGATCGCCCTGGTCGAGGGCGCGAACCGGCAGAAGACGCCGAACGAGATCGCGCTCAACATCCTGCTGGCCGCGCTGACGATCATCTTCCTGACCGCCACCGTCACCATGCAGCCCCTGGCCATCTACACCAAGCTCGTCAACCCGGGCGTGCCGGACTCGCTCGCCCTCGGCTCGGACGGCGTCACCGGCATCGTGCTGGTCTCCCTGCTGGTCTGCCTCATCCCCACCACGATCGGGGCGCTGCTGTCGGCCATCGGCATCGCCGGCATGGACCGCCTCGTCCAGCGCAACGTCCTGGCGCTGTCCGGCCGCGCGGTCGAGGCCGCCGGCGACGTGTCCACGCTGCTGCTGGACAAGACCGGCACGATCACCCTGGGCAACCGGCAGGCCACCGAGTTCGTCCCGGTGGACGGGGTCGCCGAGGCGTACCTGGCCGAGGCGGCGCAGCTGTCCAGCCTCGCGGACGAGACCCCCGAGGGCCGCTCGATCGTGGTCCTCGCCAAGCAGCGCTACGGCCTGCGCGAGCGCCGGCCGGGCGAGCTGGCCCATGCGGAGTGGGTGCCGTTCACGGCCCAGACCCGCATGTCCGGGGTCGATCTCCCACCGGAACCCGGCGCGCCGGACCAGGCCGGGCGCCAGGTCCGCAAGGGCGCCGCCACCGCGGTCATGAAGTGGGTGCGCGACGCCGGCGGCCACCCCGCCGACGAGGCCGGCGGTCTCGTGGACGGCATCGCCGCCTCCGGCGGCACCCCGCTGGTGGTCGCCGAGAAGGGCCGCGTCCTGGGCGTGATCCACCTCAAGGACGTGGTCAAGGAGGGCATCCGGGAGCGCTTCGACGACATGCGCCGGATGGGCATCCGTACCGTCATGATCACCGGCGACAACCCGCTGACCGCCAAGGCCATCGCGGACGAGGCGGGAGTGGACGACTTCCTGGCCGAGGCCACCCCCGAGGACAAGCTCGCCCTCATCAAGAAGGAACAGGAGGGCGGCCGGCTGGTGGCCATGACCGGCGACGGCACCAACGACGCCCCGGCCCTGGCCCAGTCGGACGTCGGCGTGGCCATGAACACCGGCACGAGCGCCGCCAAGGAAGCCGGGAACATGGTCGACCTGGACTCCAACCCGACCAAGCTCATCGAGATCGTCGACATCGGCAAGCAGCTCCTCATCACGCGCGGCGCGCTGACCACGTTCTCCATGGCCAACGACGTCGCCAAGTACTTCGCGATCATCCCGGCCATGTTCGCGGCCGTCTATCCCGGCCTGGACGCGCTCAACGTCATGCGCCTGGCCAGCCCGCAGTCCGCCATCCTGTCCGCCGTCGTCTTCAACGCGCTCGTCATCGTCGCGCTGATCCCGCTGGCGCTCCGCGGGGTCCGCTACCGGCCGTCCAGCGCTTCCAAGCTGTTGTCGCGCAACCTGTACGTTTACGGCCTGGGCGGCATCATCGCGCCGTTCATCGGCATCAAGATCATAGATCTGCTGATCCAGTTTCTTCCGGGGATGTCATGATGAAACGCCTGCCAAGCTGGGTGCGCCGGTACGCGGCCGCGGTCCGGGCGGTCGCCGTCCTGACGGTGCTGCTCGGCCTGATCTATCCCCTGGTCACCACAGGCGTCGCCCAGATCCTGTTCAACCACCGGGCCAACGGCTCGATCGTCGAGGGCGGCCGCGGCAGCTCGCTGATCGGCCAGTCCTTCACCGACGCCGGCGGCGATCCGGTCAAGAAGTACTTCCAGTCCCGCCCGGCGGCGTCCGGCGAAGGCTACGACCCGACCTCCACCGGCGCGAGCAATCTCGGCCCGGAGGACATCGTGGACGTCCTGCCGGTGCCCGGCGCGGGGGACGAGGGCAGGCAGTCGCTGCTGACCCGGGTCTGCGCCCGCTCGAAGGCGGCCGGTGAGCTGGAGGGCGTGAGCGGCGCCCGACCGTACTGCACCCCCGACGGGACCGGCGCGGTGCTGAAGGTCTTCGCCGGCCACGCGGTCAGCGTCAACCAGGCCTGTCCCGCCACCCCGTTCATCGCCTCGTACCAGGGCAAGAGAGTGGAGTGTGCGAAACCGGGCGAGGACTACGCGGCGGGCCGTACGGTCGCGGTGCGCGGCGACGCCGGGCCGCCGGCCGTGCCGGCGGACGCGGTGACCGCCGGCGCCTCCGGACTGGACCCGCACATCTCCGTCGCCTACGCCGAGCTCCAGGCGCCCCGGGTGGCGCGCGAACGCGGCCTGCCGCCCGCACGGGTCAAGGCCCTGGTCGAGGAGCACACCACCGGACGCGCGCTGGGCTTCATGGGCGAGCCGGCGGTCAACGTGCTCGAACTCAACCTCGCCCTCGACGGGGCGTGACGTGCGGGGGCGGCTGCGGGTCTACCTCGGGGCGGCGCCCGGGGTCGGCAAGACGTTCGCGATGCTCGCCGAGGGCCGCCGCGCCCGGGAGCGCGGCCGGGACGTGGTCGTGGGCTTCGTCGAGACCCACGGCCGCCCCCGCACCGCCGCCCTGCTGGAGGGCATGGAGATCGTCCCCCGCAAGACCATCGTGCACCGGGGCGCCGCCTTCACCGAGCTGGACGTGGCGGCCGTCATCGCGCGCAGACCGAAGGCGGCGCTGATCGACGAGCTGGCCCACACCAACGTGCCCGGCTCCGAACGCGTCAAGCGCTGGCAGGACATCGACGAGATCCTGGACGCCGGCATCAACGTCGTGACGACGGTGAACATCCAGCACCTGGAGTCGGTCAACGACGTCGTCCAGGAGATCACCGGCGTCCCGCAGCGCGAGACCGTGCCCGACGAGGTGGTACGGCGGGCCGACCAGATCGAGCTGGTCGACATGTCGCCGGAGGCGCTGCGCCGCCGGATGGTCCACGGCAACGTCTACGCGCCGGAGAAGGTCAGCGCCGCGTTGTCGAACTACTTCCGGGTCGGCAACCTCACCGCCCTGCGCGAGCTCGCTCTGCTCTGGGTCACCGGCAAGGTGGACGACCAGCTCGACCGCTACCGCGCCGAGCACGGCATCACCACCACCTGGGAGACCCGCGAACGCGTCGTCGTCGCCCTGACCGGAGGCCCGGAAGGCGACACCCTGGTGCGCCGCGCCTCGCGCATCGCCGCCCGCACCAAAGGCGCCGACCTGCTGGCCGTCCACGTCACCAGCTCCGACGGCCTGGTCGCCAGCGACCCGGCGAGCCTGGCCCGGCAGCGCGCGCTGGTGGAGAGCCTGGGCGGCAGCTACCACCAGGTGGTCGGCGACGACATCCCCCGCGCCCTGCTGGACTTCGCCCGGGGCGTCAACGCCACCCAGCTCGTCCTGGGCGCTTCCCGGCGCGGCAGGTTCGCGCAGATCCTCTCCCGCGGCGTCGGCCTGGAGACCACCGCGCTGTCCGGTTCGATCGACGTCCACCTCGTCACCCACGAGGAGGTCAAGCGGGGCCGCCGGCGGCCCGAACGCGCGCGGGCGGCGCTGACCCGCAAGCGGCGGGTGGCCGGGTGGATCGTGGCGGTGGCGGGCCTGCCGGCGCTGACCGCCGCGCTCTGGCCGTTCCGCGACGTGATCTCGCTGCCCAGCGAGATCCTGCTGTTCCTGTGCCTGGTCGTCGTGGTGGCGCTGATCGGCGGCATGCTGCCGGCGATCGCCACGGCGGTGGGCGGGTCGCTGCTGCTCAACTGGTTCTTCACCCGGCCCACGGGAAGGCTGACGATCGCCGATCCGGACAACCTGCTCGCGCTCATCGTGTTCGTCCTGGTCGCGGTGGCGGTCAGCACGATCGTGGACGTGGCCGCCCGGCGTACCCGCCAGGCGGCCCGCGCCGGGGCGGACGCCGAGGTGCTGTCCACCCTGGCCGGGCACGTGCTGCGGGGCGAGGCCGCGCTGCCCTCACTGCTCGCCCGGCTGCGCGAGACGTTCGGCCTGGACTCGGTCACCCTGCTCGAACGCGTCGGCGAGCCCACGCCCGACGACAAGTCCGAACCCGGAGCCTGGCGCATCGTCGCCGCCTCCGGCTCCGCCCCCTGCACCGCGCCCGCCGCGGCCGACACCGACGTGGTGATCAGCGACGAGCTGGTGCTCGCCGCACGCGGGCGGCTGCTGGACGCCGGCGACCGGCGCGTCCTGGAGGCGTTCGCCGCCGAGGCCGCCGTCGCGCTGCGGCATGAGCGCCTGGAGGAGGAGGCCGAACGGGCCAGGCCGCTGGCCGAGGCGGACCGCATGCGCACCGCGCTGCTCGCCGCCGTCAGCCACGACCTGCGCACCCCCCTGTCGGCCGCCAGGGCCTCCGTCGAGAGCCTGCGCAACCGCGAGATCACCTGGACCGACGAGGACCGTGAGGAGCTGCTCGCGACCGCCGACGAGTCCCTGGCCCGGCTGGGCCGGCTGGTGGAGAACCTGCTCGACATGAGCCGCCTGCAGGCGGGCGTCCTCGGCCTGTCGCTCCAGCCCATCGCCCTGGAAGAGGTCGTGCCCCGCGCGATCGACGACCTGGGCCCGCTGCGCGGGCGCGTCAGGAGCGACGTCTCCATCGAGCTGCCGGAGATCGTCGCCGACGCGGCCCTGCTGGAACGCGTGCTGGTCAACCTGATCAGCAACGCCGTCCGCTACAGCCCGCCCGCTCACCAGGTGCTGGTGACCGGCAGCCGACAGGACGACATGGTCGAGATCCGGGTGGTCGACCACGGCCCCGGCATCCCGCCGGAGGACCGCGAGCGGGTCCTCCTGCCGTTCCAGCGGCTCGGCGACCGCGACAACGGCACCGGCGTGGGGCTCGGCCTGGCCCTCGCGCGCGGGCTGACCGAGGCCATGGGCGGCACCCTCACCCCCGAGGAGACTCCAGGAGGAGGTCTCACGATGATCGTCAGCATGCCGGTCCACTTCGAGACGTCGACCTCATGACCAGGATCCTGGTCGTCGACGACGAGCCGCAGATCCTGCGCGCGCTGCGCATCAACCTGACGGCACGCGACTACGAGGTCGCCGTCGCCACCGACGGCGCCTCCGCGCTGCGCCAGGCCGCCGAATGGCATCCTGATCTGGTCGTGCTCGACCTCGGCCTGCCCGACGTCGACGGCGTGGAGGTCATCCACGGACTGCGCGGCTGGACGCGGGTCCCCATCGTCGTGCTGTCCGGGCGGGCCGGCAACCAGGACAAGATCGAGGCTCTGGACGCCGGCGCCGACGACTACGTGACCAAGCCGTTCAGCATCGAGGAGTTCCTGGCCCGCATCCGCGCCGTCTCCCGCCGCGCCGCCACCCGGGACACCGAGCTCGCCGCCGTCCACCTCGGCGACCACACCGTGGACCTGGTCCGCAAGACCGTGTCAGGCGGCCTGCGGCTGACGCCCACCGAGTGGCACATCCTGGAGATCCTGCTGCGCAACCCCGGCAAGCTCATCCCCCAGCGCTACCTGCTGGCCGAGGTGTGGGGCAGCACGTACGTCAAGGAGACCCACTACCTGCGGCAGTACATGGCCCAGCTCCGCAAGAAGCTCGAACGCGACCCCGCCCACCCCCGGCACCTCATCACCGAACCGGGCATGGGCTACCGCTACACCCCTTGACCCCCGTGCGGCCGGCCGCGGACCCGCGTGCCCTCTTCGGGGATCCGAAGGGGCGACCCACGGGCCTTTGACCTGCGGATTCAAGGGTTGCCGAAGATTTGCGGAAGGAGCGGCCCGCAGGCTGGCGCCTACACATCGACGGTGGAGGTATGTCAGTGAGACAACGCATTCATGGGCCGGTCGCCCTCGTCGTCGCGGCGCTGCTGCTGTCAGCCGGGACGCCGGCCTCGGCCGCGGCTCGTACCGGCTTACCGGACCCGCCGCCCGTTCAGTCGCCGGCGGAAGCCCTGCGTCAAGATCTGAAGCTGGTCGCGGAGGGCAAGGGCTGGACCCTGGCGCAGGCCGCCGCGGACCGCAAGGCGGCGGAGGCCGTCGGTGACGTCGCCGCGAAGGTCGCGCGCGAGAGGCCGGAGATCTTCGTCGGCTCGGCCGTCAACCCCCTTCCCGGCGGTGCGCCGACGCTCTACGTCAAGGGGCCGGCCGATGCGTTCGTCGACCGGCTGGTGGCCGGCGCGGACGTGGACATCGACGTCGTGGACGGGCAACCGTACTCGTTCGGTGAGCTGGAGGAGCGCCAGCTCACCGTGCACAAGGCGCTCGTGGCCTACGGTTTCACCTCCGTGGCCACGTCCGTCGACATCGTGGGCGCGGGGCGGATCCCGGCCCAGGTCACCGAAACGCCGGGGGTCGACTCGCGGCCGGAGGCCGTGCTGTCCGCGATGCCGCAGGGCCTGCGCCCGCACATCGATCTCGCCGTGCGGGACGAGCCGGTCACGAGCCTGGAGTTCGGCTTCGGCGGGGAACGGGTGCGCGGCGGCGGCTCCCAGTGCACCAGCGGCTGGCCGATCCTCGCCAACGGCGTGCTTCCCGGCATCACCACCGCGGGCCACTGCGACGGCATGAACGAGATCGACTGGACCGACGCGGGCCTGTCGTTCCCGATCACGCCCCAGTTCCAGCATCGCCGGGCCTGGGGCGACGTGGAGTACCACTTCGGCGTTCCCGTACTGGCGGGGATCTTCTACGCCAGCAGCGCCGACGTGCGGGAGGCGAGGTCGGTGGAGCCGGTGGCCGCTATCAGCCTGGGCGAGTCCGTCTGCCAGTACGGCCGGTCCTCCAACGTCAGGCACTGCACTCCCGACGTCGACAGCGTCTCGGTGACCTGCACGTTCGCCCCCTTCCCCTTCCCGACGGAGCGGCTGGTCGGGACCGACAACGACGTCGGCATCAGCGGCGACAGCGGGGGCGGCTGGTCCTTCAACGACACGGCGTACGGATCGCACGTGGGGAACTGCGACAACGGCGAGGTGTTCAGCGCGGCCGACTACTACGACGAGGCGCTCGGCGTCCAGGTGTGGCTGGCCCCGTGACCTCGGCGGCTCACGATCCGGTCCCTCGCGGCGCGACCGGCCGCGAGGGACCGGAGCTTCGCGCCCCGCCGAGCTTGACCCGGACCTCCTCGGCGCGGTGGTGGCCGAGCTGGTCGAGGATGTCGAACGCGTCCTGCCAGTGGCGGTGGGCGGCGGCGGGATCGCCGGCGTCGTGAAGGATGTCACCGAGCGAGTCCAGCGCCAGGCCTTCGGAGTACCTGGCGCCGAGCTCGCTGAACAGCGCCAGCGCCCGCGCGTAGCAGGTGACGGCCTGGCGGAGATGGCCGAGGCGGCGCCGGATGAAGCCGAGGCTGTCCCAGGTCGCCGCCTCGCCCTGACGATCGGCGATCTCCTGGTAGAGCGACAGGGCCTGCCGGCAGTGGGCGAGGGCTCGGTGATGGTGGCCCAGGTGGGCGTGGTGCCAGCCGATGGCGTTGAGCCCGGCGGCCTGGCCGCGCCGGTTCTTCAGAGTCCGGAACAGGTCGAATGCCTGCTCGTCGTGGGGCAGCGCCTCCCGGTGGTGGCCCTGCTGTGCGAACAGCCGGGCCATGCAGCGGTGGGCGTGGGCCTGCCCGGCGCGGTCACCGAGCGCACGAAACAGTCGCAGGGCCTGCCGGAGGTGCTCGCCGGCATCACCGTACCGCCGCACGGAGATGTACGCGAGCGCGAGGCCGCAGTGGGCGTGGGCCTCGGCGGGGCGGTCCGCCAGACGCCGGGCGGCCTCCAGGGCGGCGCGCTGCGTCGCGGCCTGATCATGCCACAGCCCTCGCCTGTCGCAGAAGGTCATGAGCGCCCACCCCAGCCGGCAGACGTACGCGTCGGACCCGGCGTCGTCGACGGTGGCCAGCAGCGCCGGGTACTCGGCGCCGAACCAGGCCCGAGCCGCGCGGTGGTCGGCGATGTCCGCCACGACGACGCCGGGCCGGGGCGGGGGCAGCGTCAGCGGCTCGCGGTGCGGGCTGAGCGCCCGATCCGCGCGATGGGCGGTGTGCAGGTAGTGGTCGAGCAGCCGCCTCAGCCCGGCTCCCCCGGCGTCGAGACGGCCGGACAGCTCGGCCGCGTAGAGCAGCACCAGGTCATGCGCCCGGTAGCGGTCAGGGACCGGCTCGTCCAGCAGATGCGCGTTGACCAGCTCGCGGAGGAGGGCCCGGGTACGGGTGACGGTCAGCGCCGTGAGGCTGGCCGCCGCCGGCAGGCTGATCTCCGGTCCCGGGGCGCGGCCCAGGAGGGCGAAGACGCGGGCCGCACCGGAGGACAGGGCATCGTACGAGCAGGACAGGACCGCCCGCAGGTTGACCGCCAGTTCACCGCCGTCCAGGGCGTCCAGCCGGGTGGTGGCCTGCCGCAGCTCACCGGCGAGCACGCCGAGGGAGAGCCCGGGGTGGACAGCGGCGCGGGCGGCGATGACGCCGAGCGCCAGCGGCAGGCCCCCGCAGTGGCGGATCACGGCGGCGACGGCCTCGGGCTCGGCCGCCGTCCGGCTCGCGCCGAACTCGCGGGTGAGCAGCCGGCGTGACTCGGCCTCGGTCAGCACGTCCAGGACCAGCGGCCGGGCGCCGTGCGCGGTGATCAGCCCGGTCAGCCTGCGGCGGCTGGTGACGAGCACGGCGCAGGTGGGAGTGGCGGGCAGCAGCGGCGCCACGTGGGCGGAGTCGCGGGCGTTGTCCAGCACGATCAGCATGCGTCTGCCGGCGGTCAGGTGCCGGTACATCGCCGCCTGCGCTTCCGGATCCGGCGGGATCACGGCGGGCGGCACGCCGAGAGCGTCGAGGAAGGAGCGCACCGCGACCGCCGGGTGCAGGGGATCCGCCGCCGGGTCGAAACCCCGGAGATTGACGTGCAACTGGCCGTCGGGGAACCGGTCCGCGTTCTCATGGGCCCACCGCAGAGCCAGCCACGTCTTGCCGAGGCCGCCGGCACCGCTGATCGTCACGGTGCCCCCCAGGCCGGACGGCGCGCGCATGGCCTCGCCGAGCGCGGCGAGCTGGCGGGCCCGCCCGGTGAACGACCGCGGTGGCGCGGGCAGCTGACGCGGTATCAGCGGCTGGACGGGCCGTTCGGCTGCCTTCACGGGCTCGCGTACGACCAGGGCCGGATCCGTGGTCAGGATCCGCACGTGCAGATCTCGCAGTGCCCCGGTGGGGCCGGCGCCCAGTTCCTCGGCGAGCAGTCGCCGAAGCCGTTCGTAGACGTCGAGCGCGCCGGCCTGGCGGCCGCAGCGGTAGAGGGCGAGCATCAGCTGACCCGCGATCCGTTCGTCCAGCGGATGCGCGGAGGCGGAGGCGGTCAGCTCCGCCAGCAGCCCGGCGTGCCCGCCGCGGTCGAGGACGAGATCGTTGCGGTCCAGTTCGGCCGTCAGACGCTCCAGGGCCACGCCATGACGGACGTCGTTCAGCCACGCGGAGTCATGCCCCGCCACCAGGTCGCCGCGCCATAGACGCAGCGCCCTGTCGAACAGGGCCAGGGCGGTTCCGCCCTCCTCCGCCTCGCGGGCTTCGGCGACCAGCTTCCGGAACTTGAGCAGGTCCACGGTCATGGGGTCGACGGTGAGGGCGTACCCGCCGGGCCGGCGCACGAGGCCGACACCGTCCATCTCGGTCAGCACCCGCCGCAGCCTGCACAGATAGCCGTGGACGGCCGCGCGGGCGCGTTGCGGAGGGGCCTCACCCCATACCCGATCCAGTATCTGGTCGGCCGACACGACACGATTGGCCTCGATCAGGAGCACCGCCAGGACGCGGCGTTGCCGTGCGTGGCCGAGATCCACGAGCCGGCCGTCGGCCGCCGCCTCGACCTCGCCGAGCAGCCGGAACTCCACCGGCGGCCCGGCCGGTATCGTGCCCGTCGAGTCCGCAGGAGCGTGCTTCATGGCCATCGGGACCCCATAGAGCCCCTTCCGACCGGCGGGATCGCGCGTACATTCCCGATCTTCAGGGGGACATGGCAACTGACTCCCTGATGATCGCCTCCGGCCCGGCATCGATCCACGTCTATTTACCGGCTGCACCGGACTCGGCGTCGAACCCGGTGGCCCACCGGCCGGGCACTTGACCTGGAGCGCACTCGAGCTTCTAGCGTCATGACACGGGCGCGCCACGGGGGCCGCCGGGATCGCGGGCGTCATCGCCACGAGATCGAGGAAGGACGCGAATCACATGAAGACCGTGCAGCTCGGCCGTACCGGTGAACAGGTCAGCCAACTCGCCCTGGGTTGCATGATCATGGGCACCGCCACGCCGGAGGACGAGGCCGTCGCGATCCTGGACCGGTACGCCGAGGCGGGCGGCGGCTTCCTGGACACCGCCGACTGCTACGCCTGGTGGGAGCGCCGGGGCAGCCGCGGCGGCGAGAGCGAGGAGCTGATCGGCCGCTGGCTGGCCAGGACCGGACGGCGCGAGGACGTGTTCCTGGCCACCAAGGGCAGCGCCGTCCCCCGTGACCTGGACGCGGTCTGGGCCGGCGGCCGGCCGGACTGGGAGGTGGCCTACAGGACGTTCGCCGGGGCCGGGGCGAAGACCCTGCGGGAGGCGATCGACGGCAGCCTGCGCCGGCTCGGCACCGACCACGTCGACCTGTACTACGTCCACGTCGACGACCGGGCCACGCCTCTGGAGGAGACGCTGGAGGCGCTCGCCGGGATCGTCAGGGCCGGCAAGGCCCGCCACATCGGCTGGTCCAACGCGCGGACCTGGCGGCTGGAGCGCATCCGGCAGCTGTGCGCCCGGCATGGCTGGCCGGCGCCGGTCGCGCTCCAGCAGCAGCACTCGTACCTGCGCCGCCGCGCCGGGCTCCGGCACGCGTCGATCGTGGACGACGAGCAGCTGGACTACCTGGAGGGGCATGACGACCTGACCCTGGTGGCGTACTCCCCCATCCTCAAGGGCATCTACGACGACCCGGCCAAGCGCGAGGGCCACGGGGCGATGGAGCCGTACGGCGGCCCGGACGCCGAGGCCCGGCTCGCCGCCGTCGCCGAGGTGGCCGCCGAGGCGGGCGTGACGCCGAACGCGCTGGTCCTCGCGTGGCTGCTGCGCCAGACCTCGCCCACGGTCGTGCCGCTGATCGGGCCGCGCACGCTCCAGCAGTACGAGGCGGCCCTGCCGGCGCTCGACGTCAAGCTCACCGACGAGCAGTTCGCCCGCCTCGACACGGCCGGCGCCTGAGACGAGAGCGGATCCACGACACCGTGACGGAGCGCCCGGAGCGGGTGCCGAAGCCGGTGAGGACGCGGGTCAAGCTCTGCGGGAGTCCTGCCAGTACGGCGGCGGGGTCAGTCCTCGGGCAGCGGCGCCGGAGCTGGGGCCATCGGGGCGAGTCCGAGGTCGCGTAGCGTGGCGGCGCCGCGTGAGGCGTGGGCGCCGCCGGCGAGCACCAGGGTTCGCGCGGACTGGTAGCGGCAGCCGGCGGCGTCGAATGCGGCCGCCAGGGCGGGCAGCGCCTCCCGGTCGCCGTCGAGCAGGGCTCCGGCTCGCTCCACGATGGCGCCGGCGACCGGGTTGCCGGCCACGACGGCACGTGCCCCGGCCACGCGGTCGCGGGCGTCGGGGCTCCCGGCCAGTACGGCGGCTTCGGCGCGCAGCGCCACGTACCAGTGGAGCCAGATCCAGGTGACCCACTGCCACACCTCGCCCGGCTCGGGCGCCAGCCGCTCCAGCGCCTCCGCCGCCTGCCCGCGGTGGAGCAGCGGCAGTGCGTCGAAGACCGCCCCGTAGCCGAGGGTGTTCCCCGGGGAGTCGTCGAGCCGGCCCAGCACCGCGCTCCACTCGCGCGAGGCGTCCAGGTCGCCGCGCAGGGCGTGCGTCATCGCCACCGCGGCCGCCGGCGGGCCGAGGACCGACCTGGCGGGGCGGCCGGCCCGCTGCCACGCGTCGAGGAACCGTACGCCGCCGGTGAGCACGTCCTCGACGTCGCCCGCCAGCGCGTCGGCCACCAGGAGCCAGCCCGTGGCGCGGTGGCCGACCTCCGCCAGCAACGGATGCTCCGCGAGCCGCCGCGCCCACCGGCGGGCACCCGGCAGGTCGCCGGTGCCGATGCCGGCCTCCGCCGCCTCCCCCAGCGCCTCGATCAGCTCGTGGGTGCCGGCCGGGGTCTCCGGCGCGGACGAGAGCAGCGCGATCCGCCGCCGGGCCGTGCCCGCGGCGGCGAACGTGTCACCGGCCCAGCTCAGGGCGCAGGTGAGCGTGTCGAGCGCGGCGGACTCGGCGAGCGGGTCGCCCGTGCGGCGGGCGAGCTCGACCGCTCGTTCCGCGCGGGCGATCGTCGCCTGGACCGCGTCGTCCAGGCCCTCCTCCGCACCGACCTCGGTGAGCGCCCGCCCGGCCTCGGCCAGCGCCACGGCGGCCTCGGCGACCGCGTCGCCGCCGGCCAGCTCCCGTGCCCGGGTGATGAGCGCGTCCGTCTCCTCCGGTGGCAGTTCCCGTACGAACTTGCCGGAGAACCGGCAGGCGTTGGCGGCGGCGACCGCCAGGTCACAGGCGGCGCCGGCGAGGTCGCCTGACCGGCGGGCGGCGTCCGCGGCGGCGCGCTGCAGGCGGTACATGTCGTCGCCGCGCATCCTGCACCCGGCCACGGCGGCGGCCTGCCGGAGCATCGGCGCGGCGGCGTCGTCGCCGGCGAGCGCCGCGGCCTGCTCGTAGCGCTCCTGGGACTCGCCGATCAGGTTGCGGGTGAAGGTCAGCTCCGCCAGGCACCGGGCGAGGCGGTACGCCTCCGCGCGCCGTTCCGGCCGGTCGGCCGCCCACGTCAGGGCCGCGCGCAGATCGTCCGCCACCGCGTCGAACCCGGCCCGCCAGCCCTCCCGCGCCACCGCCAGCCCCTCGGCCCGGTCCAGGCACCAGCGGACGTGGCGGGATCGGGTGACGGCCAGCTCGTCGGCCTCGGACAGCCGTTCCAACCCGTACTGGCGGATGGTCTCCAGCGCCCGGTACCCGGTCCCGCCCGGGGAGGCCGTCACCACGAGCAGGCTCTGTTCGGCCAGCCGGGCCAGCCCTTCGGCGACGATGCCCTCCTCGTCGCCCGCCTCGTCCCCGGCCACCTCCGCCGCCGCGGCGGCGGTGAACGGCGCGACGAACACCGACACCCGGCGCAGCAGCGCCCGGTCGGCCGGCTCCAGCAGCGCGTGGCTCCAGTCCAGCGCCCCCCGCACCGAACGATGCCGCTCGTCGGCGCGGGAGCCGCCCGTCAGCATCCGCAGCGGGTGGGACAGGGCGGCGGCGATGCCGTCCAGACCGAGCGTGGAACACCGGGCGGCGGCCAGCTCGATCGCCAGCGCCATCCCGTCCAGCCGCTCGCAGACGGAGGCGACCTGGTCGCGCAGCGCGGGATCCAGCGGCCGGCCCGCCGCCGCGGCCCGCTCCATGAACAGCGCGACCGCGTCGGACCCGCCGTCGGCGGACAGCGACAGCGGCGGAACCGTGTACACGCGTTCGAACGGCACCATGAGCCGTGCCCGGCTGGTCGCCAGCACCGTCACGCGCGGGCACGCCGCCAGCAGCCGCTCGGTGAACAGCGCCACCCCGTCCAGCACGTGCTCGCAGTTGTCCAGCACCAGCAGCGCGTGGCGGTCGGCCAGCGCGGCGGCCACCGACTCGGTCAGGTCGCGGCCGGGCTCCTCGCCGAGGCCGACGGCCCCGGCGACGGCGGTGGCGACCAGGCCGGGATCGGTGACCGGGACCAGGTCGGCGAACCACACGCCGTCGGCGTACTCGCCGGCCGCCCGCGCGGCCACGGTCAGCGACAGCCGGGTCTTGCCGACTCCGCCTGGACCGACCGCGGTCACCTGGCGGTTCGTCTTGATCAGCTCGGCCAGCTCGGCCCGCTCGCTCGCCCGTCCGACGAACGAGGTCAGCGGGGCCGGCAGGACCGGTGCCGGCGACGGGGCGGCGCCGGCCGGTTCTGGCGCGCGCCGGGCGAGCGCCCGGCGGTCGGGCACCTCCAGCTTGCGCAGCAGCGAGGAGACGTGACTCTCCACCGTGCGCACCGAGATGCACAGCCGTGCCGCGATCTCGGCGTTGCTGAGATGGGCCCCGACCAGGTCCAGCACCTCGGCTTCCCGAGCCGAGATATCCACTTCTGTCGCCACTGTCCCAGTTTGGCGCATCCGCTCCGTACGTGGTCCGTGCCGTCGATCCGTGGCCGGATTCCGTGGTGAGCACGGATGTGGACCGGACGGGCCGGGCGGCAGGCTTTACCCAGCGACGAACCACGAGGAGCGACCATGACCATCTCCATCAAGACCGTGCTGCACCCGGTGACCGACCTGGCCAAGGCCAAGGCCGTGTACGCGGCTCTGCTCGGTGTCGAGCCGCAGACCGACTCGTCCTACTACGTCGGCTTCGAGGCCGGGGGCCAGCACATCGGGCTGGTGCCCGGCGGCGGGCCGCAGGGGATGACCTCGCCGGTGGCGTACTGGCACGTGCCCGACATCGAGGCGAAGGTGGCCGAGATGACGGCCGCGGGGGCCACCGTGCGGGAGGCCGCGCACGAGGTCGGCGCCGGCCGCCTGGTGGCCACCGTCACCGACCCCGACGGCAACGTCCTCGGACTGATCCAGGACCGATGAGCCCCCTGATCGACCGCGACCCCGACTCTCCCAAAGGAACCGCCATGACCTCCTTCGCATCCGTCACCCTGGAAGTCCCCGACCCCGCCGCCGCGGACGCCTTCTACCGGGCCTTCGGCCTGGACCCGTACGTGCACGTCCGTGCCTCCGACGCGCCGGCGACCGGCTTCCGCGGCTTCGCGCTGTCACTCGTGGCGGCCCAGCCGGGCGACGTCGACGCCCTCATCGGCGCCGCGCTCGACGCCGGCGCCACGACACTGAAGCCGGCCGCGAAGGGGTTCTGGGGCTACGGCGGCGTCGTACGCGCCCCGGACGGGACGATCTGCAAGATCGCGACCTCGAAGAAGAAGGACACCGGCCCCGCCGCCCGGCGCATCGAGCAGGTCGCCCTCCTGCTGGGGGTGGCGGACGTCAAGGCGAGCAAGCGGTTCTACGTCGAGCGCGGCCTGGCCGTGGCCAAGAGCTTCGGCGGCAAGTACGTCGAGTTCGACACCCCGTCGTCGGCCGTCACGCTGGCGCTCTACCCGCGCCGCGCGCTGGCCAAGGACACCGGAGTCGCCCAGGAGGGCGCCGGGTCGCACAGGCTCGTGATCGGCGGCGACGCCGGGCCCTTCACCGACCCGGACGGGTTCGTCTGGGAGCCCGCGTCCGTCTGAGCCGTTCCGCACATCTTCGAAAGATTCGAAAGAGAGGTCCTGTCATGAGCAGCACGTACGAGGGATTCACGGCCGAGGAGCGGGCCGCGATGAAGGAGCACGCCACCGAGCGGAAGAAGGCGGCACGGCGCGGCACGCACGCGGACAAGGCGGCGGAAGCGGCGCGAGACGTGCTCGCCAAGATCGCCGAGATGCCGGACCAGGACCGGATCATGGCCGAGCGCGTGCACGCCGCCGTCATGGCCGGCGCTCCGGCCCTGGCGCCGAGGCTCTGGTACGGCATGCCCGCCTACGCGCTGGACGGCAAGATCGTCTGCCACTTCCAGCCCTCGGGGAAGTTCAAGACCCGCTACGCGACCCTCGGGTTCAGCGACCGGGCGAACCTGGACGACGGCCCCATGTGGCCGGTCGCGTTCGCCCTGACCGAGGTGACGCCCGAGGTCGAGGCGCGGATCAGCGCACTGGTGAAGCAGGCGGCGAGCTGAGGCCCGGCGCACGGGGACGGTCAGTCTCCGATGTCGGTGGTCACCTTCCCGGGATCGGGCGCCTTGATGGACACCTTGGCGCCCCACCCGGTGAAGCGGCTGTCGATCACGATCGTCTTGCCTTCGTGCTGGTTGGTGTCGAACACGCCCGTGGCCGCGTACGACGACTTCACCCTGCTCACGAGCCCGGCCGAGGTCAGCGTGAGCGTGTAGGAGACCTTCGTGTCGTTGTGCATGCGCAGCGGGATCGACGCGTCGAACCAGCGTGACACCTTCTCCAGCTCCTTGAAGGTGATCTTCCCGGTGAGGCTGCTCCCGCGCAGTCTGCCCTTCTTGACCAGCGCCGCGAGGGTCTTCGGCTCGGCCGGGTTGATGACCTGCCCGTAGAAGCCGCTGCCGCCGCCGAGGATGGCGTTGCCCTTGAGCCAGGTCTTGCCCTCCGGGAAGCGGCCTTCCCACATGCCGCCCGAGGTGTAGCTGACCTTGCCGACGCTGATCGTACGCTCGCGAGGGCGGGTCGGGGAGGTCGCGGTGATGTCGGAGGCCGCCACGCCCTTGGCGTCGAACTGGAAGGTCCCCTTGCGGCTCTGGATCTTCTTCTTGCCGCCGCCGGAGAGCGTGGTCGTCTCGGTGAACCGCACGCCGTGGCCGGAGGCGAGCTTGCTCTTGAGCGCGCGTACGGGGTCCTTCGGGGCGGCCTGAGCGGGCGCGCCCGCCGCCAGCAGGCAGCCGCAGGCCACCAGTGCGATGATCGTGGTCTTCTTCATGATCGGTGATCTTGCCGCGGGCGGATCACGGCCGAGGATCGGCGGACGATCGGAAGGGCAACGGCTCTCCGGCGCACGCGGGGCCCGGATCGTGGTTCCATGGGGACGGACCCGTTTCGATCGCTCCTCCGATGAGTCCGCCCTCGCCCCCCGAGGCGTACGAACGATCAGGAGTGCCGCGTGTCCCCTTCCTTCTCCCTGACCGGCGCCGATGTGACCACCGAGCGGCTCGTGCTGCGTCCGTGGCCTCCCGGCGACGTCGCCGCCGTCCTCGGCGGCCACCGGCTCGCGCACTGGGCGCCGGACTTCCCCTCCGCCGCCGACCGGCGCATCTCCGGCTTCGTCGCCGAGCACCCCGAGGCCATGAACGTGTACGGCCAGCGCCAGATCGTCGAGCGGGAGAGCGGTCTCGCGGTCGGCGCGATCGGGCTGTTCTGGCCGCCCGAGGACGGCGTCATCGAGATCGGGTACGGGATCGTGGAGTCCCGGCGTGGGCGCGGATACGCCACGGAGGCCACCCGGGCGATGACCGCCTTCGGGCTCACCGCTCCGGGCGTGGACGAGGTGTTCGCCGACGTGGAGCTCGCGAACGCGGCCTCCGTCCGTGTCCTGGAGAAGGCCGGGCTGCGACGCGTGCGCGGCGACGGCGCGACGGCGAGGTTCACCGCCAGGAGGCCGTGAGCCGGGAATCTTGGCACGGACGGGCAACAGGCGTGGCACGCACGGAAAACCGGCGGCTGCGCGCCCGTGCCATGCTCGACCCGGAGCTATCGAACGGGGGAACGAATCGGGTGCCCTCATCCCCTCTGCTTCTTCGTACACAGGCACGCTACCGCGTCGGCACACACGAGATCCGAAGGGAGGTGAACATCCATGACCGAAACGATCATGAGGTTCGGCGACAGACTGCTGGAACGGCTCGTTCCCAGGATGACGGTCCTCGCATCAGGTCCCTGCCAGTGCGTGCGCACGTGCTGCATCGTCTACAGCGACGGGACCCGCAGGAAGGGAACCTACATCGAGCACTGTTTCAGCGGCTCGGCGTGCACGAGCTGCACGCAGACCTCCGGCACCTGCTAGCGGCGCCGCGGACCCCGGCGCCCGATCCCCCGCACCTGTCCGTACGACACGCGACCGCATCGGCGGCACGCGATCCGGAGGGAGGTGAACACCGGTGACACAAGCGATCATGAGGTTCGGCGACAGGCTGCTGGAGCGGCTCGTCCCCAGGATGACGGCCCTCGCGTCGGGTCCCTGCCAGTGCGTCCGCACATGCTGCATGAAGGACGGCGGGCTGCCCGCCCTGCGCGGAACGTACATCGAACACTGTTTCAGCGGCTCGGCGTGCACGGGCTGCAGACTGACCGGCGGTTACTGCTGACCGGAAGGCACGCGGCCGCCGTGCCCCGCCACGGGCACGGCGGTCCCGGAATCACCGTCCGGCCGGATTCGCGCTGGGAGTACGCGTGGAGTACCTCGCTTTCGGATGTCACTGGCTCGTCGCCCTCGTCTTCGCCGTCTCCTTCGCGAGCAAGCTCAAGGGGAACCGGCGGGAGTTCGCGGAGTCGACGCGGAAACTGCTGGGCGCCCTCCTTCCGTCGGGAAGCGCCCCGGCCGCCGCCGCCAAGTTCGTGGCCCCCCTCGTCGTGGCGGCCGAGGCCGCCGTGGTGGTGCTGATGATCCCGGCGCCCGCCGCGGCTCTGGCTCTCGCGGGCGTCCTGGTCACCGCCTTCGGCCTGGCCATCGCGCTGGCGCTGCGCCGGGGCGTGGCCACCGCCTGCCGGTGCTTCGGCGGGTCGGCGCCGCTGAGCGGGTGGCATCTCGTGCGCAACGCGCTGCTCCTCGGCGCGGTGGCCGCGGGGCTGACGTTCGACCCCGGCCCGCTCGGCGCGGCCGGGACCGCGGGGCTGGCGGTCACCGCGGGCGCGGCGCTCGCGGCCGCCCTGGTCGTCGTACGTCTTGAGGAGATCGGCGAACTGTTCGGCCCGAGGCTGTCGTAGCCGCCGGGACGCTCGAAGGGAGCACGCAATGGCTGTGATGTGGGCCGCCATCGTCCTGGTCGGGGCGGTGTGCGCACTGGATCTCGTCCTGACGCTCGGAGTCGTCCGCCGCCTGAAGGAGCACACCGCCCATCTCGAAGGCCTGCTGCGGGCCGGACCGGCGGGGGCGTTCCCCGGCGGGCTGCCGGAGGTGGGGGCCACCGTCGGGGAGTTCACGGCGACCACCCTCGACGGGGAGGAGATCGGCAGGAGTTCCCTGTCGGGTGAGACGCTGGTGGCGTTCTTCAGCTCCGGCTGCGCGCCCTGCGTGGAGAAGCTGCCGGGTTTCCTCGCCCATGCCCGCGAGCGCATCGGGGGCCGGCGGCTGATCCTCGCGGTCGTGGCGCCCGGGGAGCGGGCCGAGACGGCGAAGATGACCGCCGAGCTGCGGCAGGTGGCGACGGTCGTCGTGGACGAGAACTACGCCGGCGGGGTCGCCAGGGCCTTCTCCGTCACCGAGTACCCCGCGTTCTGCCTGGTCGACAGCGAGGGGACGGTCCTCGCGGTCGAGCGTGAGGTCACCAGGCTCGCGGCGCCCGCCGAGAGATGACGACGCCCGACCGCCGCCCGCTGGCGGCCGGGCTGGTCCGGGCGATCGGGCTCGCCTGCCGGTCGGCTCCCTCCGCCATGGCCTGCTACCTGACCGTCACCGTGCTGACGGCCGCGTTCCCCGTGGCGATCGCCTGGCTGACCAAGCTGACGCTCGACACGGTGGTGACGGCCGGATCCGTCGCGGCGGTCGCCGGGCTGGTGGCCGGTCTCGCGGCGGCCGGCCTGGCGAACGCGGCCGTGCCGTACGCGACGCAGTACCTGCGGGGCGAGATCGACCGCAGGGTGGGGCTCGCGGCCCAGGACCAGCTGTTCACCGCGCTCGACCGGGCCGTGGGCGTGAGCCGGCTGGAGGACCCCGCCTTCCTGGACCGGCTGCGGCTCGCCACGCAGAGCGCGAGCTCCCCCGGGCGGCTGGTCGACTGCGTGCTCGGCTTCGTCCGCGGCCTGCTCACCCTCGCCGGGTTCGTCGGGTCGCTCCTGGTGATGAACACGCTGGTCACCGTCATCGTGCTGGCGGCCGCGGTGCCCGCGCTGATGATGTCCGTGCGGCTCTCGCGGCTCAGGGCGGCGGTGCTGCTGTCGATCGGCCCGACCGAGCGCCGCGAGTTCTTCTACGCCGACCTCCTGACCAGCGCGAACGCGGCCAGGGAGATCCGGCTGTTCGGGCTCGGCGGCTTCCTGCGCGGGCGGATGCTCGCCGACCGCGTGGCCGCCAACGACGCCCGCCGCCGACTCGACCGGCGCGAGCAGCTGGTCCAGGCGGCGCTCGCGACGCTGTCGGCGGCGGTTTCGGGCGCCGGGCTGGCCTGGACCGTGTTCGAAGCCGTCCAGGGGCGGCTCACCGTGGGCGACGTGTCCATGTTCGTGGCCGCCGTGATGGGCGTGCAGGGCGCGCTGGACTCCGTGGTGGACGCGATCGCCGGCGGCCACCAGCAGCTCATGATGTTCGGCCACTACGCGGCGGTGGTGGACGACGGGCCTGACCTGCCCGCCCCGGCCGAACCCCTCGGCAGCCCGGAGCTGCGCCACGGCATCGAGCTGCGCGACGTGTGGTTCCGCTACAGCGACGGGCATCCGTGGGTGCTGCGCGGCGTGGACCTGTTCCTCCCCGCGGGGACGACGCTCGCGCTCGTCGGCCACAACGGCTCGGGCAAGAGCACGATCGTGAAGCTGCTCTGCCGCTTCTACGACCCCACGAAGGGCGCCATCCTGTGGGACGGCGTCGACATCAGGGACATGGACCCCGCCGGGCTGCGCGCCCGCATCGGCGCGGTGTTCCAGGACTTCATGGCCTACGACTTCAGCGCCGCCGACAACGTCGCACTCGGCGACCTATCCGCGCTCGGCGACCGCGGCCGCGTCGAGACGGCGGCCCGCACGGCGGGCGTGCACGAGACCCTCCGCGAGCTGCCCCTCGGCTACGACACCCTGCTGACGCGGATGTTCTTCGGCGACTCAGGCGACGACGACACGCGGACGGGGGTCGTGCTGTCCGGCGGCCAGTGGCAGCACGTGGCCCTGGCCAGGGCCTTCCTCCGCCGGTCCCGCGACCTCATGATCCTCGACGAGCCGAGCGCGGGCCTCGACGCGGAGGCCGAGCACGACATCCACACCCGGCTCAGGACCATCAGGTCGGGCCGCACCAGCCTGCTCATCTCCCACCGGCTCGGGGCCATCCGCGACGCCGACCGCATCGTCATGCTCGACAGCGGCACCGTGAAGGAGCAGGGCACCCACGGAGAGCTCCTCGCGGCCGGCGGGACGTACGCGCGGATGTTCCGGCTCCAGGCCCAGGGCTACTCGGACACCGCCGCGCTCCGGCCGGAGGGATTCCCCCAGTGACCGTCATCGTCGTGGCCCTGGCCGTGTGCGCGGGAGCCGTCCTGTGGCTGCGCCGCCGCTACGTCATGGTCTCCGTGTCCGGCGCGAGCATGGAGCCCGCGTATCGATCGGGCGACCGGGTCTGGGTGCGCCGCGCCCCGGTCGGCTCGGTGCGGGCCGGCCAGGTGGTGGTGGTCAGGCTCAGCTATCCCCCGGACTGGCAGCTCGCGGTCAGGGAGCCCTGGAGCATCAAACGCGTGACGGCCGCCCCCGGCGACCCGGTGCCCAGGAGCGGCTTCGACGCCCTCGCCCACGTCCCCGAGACGACCGTCCCCGCGGACCGCCTGGTCGTCTGCGGCGACAACACCGCCGACTCCTACGACTCCCGCCACTGCGGTTACGTCCCCGGCGACCGGTTGCTCGGCGTGGTGGTCCGCCGCGCGGCCGGCTGAACGCCTGTCAGCGGCTGTCGGCCGAGCCGTCCGCCCGGGCCTGCCACCGGTAGGCGGCCGGGGTGACGCCGAACGCCGCGCGGAAGGTCCGGCTGAAGTGCGAGTCGTTCGGGAAACCCCAGCGGGCGGCGATGGCGTTGATCGGTACGCCCTCCAGCCGGGGGTCGGCCAGGGCGCGGCGGCAGCGTTCCAGCCGCCGCTGCCGGATCCACCCGCCGACGGTATGCCCCTCCTGCTGGAACATCCGGTACAGCTGGCGCAGGGAGATGTGGTGGGCGGCGGCGATGACGGCGGGCGACAGGTCGGCCTGTCCCAGCCGCTGCTCGATGAACGCCCGGATCTCCAGGACGAGCGTCCCGCCGGGGTCGGTCAGGGACGGGGTGGGGTCGACCTCCAACTCGTGGGCGAGCACGGCGATGACGAAGTCCACGATGACGGTGGACAACCGGCCCACGTCGGCGGCCGACAGCTCACCGGACCGGATCACGACGCCGCGAAGCAGATCACCGAGCAGCGCGGCGACGCCCTGCCGACCCGCGATCCTGGTGGCCAGCAGCCGCCGGATCTCCGGCTCCGGGAACGGCAGGGCGGCGTGCGGAACCTGCAGGATGAGGCCGTCCGAGCCGGCCCCGTGCCGCCCCGTCGCACTGTCGCGCGGATCGCTCCTCGTCCACGCCTTGAAGGGCAGGGAGGTGTCGGAGAGCATCAGGTCGGTCGGCGTCAGGAGCGTCTCACGGCCCTCCTGCCGCATCCCCGAAGTGCCGCGCAAGGTGAGGGAGATCTGGTACGCCTCGGGATCCGAACTCCGGATCCTGCTCATGCTCCGGTGCGCCTCGAAACCGGCGCACCTGACCCGGGACATCTGCACCGAGCGGAGGTCGATCGTCGTCATCTCGGCCCAGAAGTCGGCTGCCCGATCGCTGGCGGCGCTGACCGAGACCACCGACCTGGCCACGGCCTGCCACCAGTAGTCGAACCGTTCGCCGACCGGCACGTCGTCGAGTCGCACCATCGAAGTGATCACCGTCGTTCCCCATTCCGAACGGTCGCCGCCGGGTCTGCCGCGCTACCCCTTGGCACGTACGAAACACGGATATCCGGCGATGTCCACCGCCGTGGGTGTCAGGTGAGGGCCGCGCCGTAGCGGTCGACGAGACCGGCCAGCCGGGCGACCTGGCCCGCCTCGGGCGACCAGCAGTAGAGGATGACCTCGTCCGCCCCGAGTTCCTCGAAGCCGCGCAGCGCCGTGCGGATCTGGTCCTCGGTGGTGAGCATGCCCTCGACCATCCAGTGGGAGGCCCCCACGATCGCGTAGCACTCGCTGATCGCCGCCTTGGCCGTGGCCACGGTCTCCGCCGAGCCGAAGGCCACGTTGAGCTGGCCGACGTTGCGCGGGCGCCCGGCCCGGCCGGCCTGGGACCACTCCTTGTCCACGGCGCGGAAGAGGTCGCCGGCCCACGGCGGAGGAGCGGCGCACAGCAGCCCGTGGCCGAACCGGGCCACCCGGGCCAGCGCGGCCGGCGCGAACGCGCCGAACAGGATCTCCGGGCCTCCGGGGGTCAGCGGCGCGGGCCCCACCGGCCCGAGCCCGCCCGCCGTGCACTCGCCGGCCCACAACTGGCGCATCTCGGACAGTTGGTCGTCGAGCCGTCGTCCTCGCCCCTTGAGCGGCATTCCGGCCGCGGCGAAGTCATCGGTCCGGCTGCCGACTCCCATTCCCAGCGTGAACCTGCCCTGTGCGAGCCGATCGAGGGTGGCCACCTGCTTGGCCAGCAGGGCGGTGTCACGCAGCGGGCCGATCAGCACTTCGGTCTGGACGCGGATCCGGCGGGTGACGGCGGCGATGGCCGCCAGCATCACCAGCGGCTCGGGGTTGCGCCAGATGAAGCGGTCGAGCAGTCCCAGCGTGCTGAACGGTCCCGCGTCCGCCTGCCGGGCCCAGTCGAGCAGGAGGTCCGGTTCGTCACCCGGCAACCCTATTCCGATCTTCATCGGTGTCTCCTTCGCAAGTGCGCCTTCTTATCTGCGGCGATAGACTCGCTCTGGTTCTTCAGTCGCTGATCGAGAGCTGACACACATGACGGACGACCCCCGCGCGATCAGGCTGGACGAGTTCGTGCCCTACCCTCCCGACCGCGTGTGGCGGGCGTTCGTGGAGCCCCGGCTGGTGACGAAATGGCTGGGGCCGGAGGATTTCCAGCCGGTCGTCGGCCACCGGTTCACCATCGTGACGCAGGCCGTGCCGACGACGAAGTTCGACGGCGTGATCCACTGCCGGGTGCTGGCCATCGAGCCCGAGCGGATGCTCCGCATCAGCTGGGACGACCACGGCCCGAGCGGAGCGCGGTGCACGGCGACCTGGCGGCTGGTCGCCGAGGGCCACGGCACCCGCCTGTTCTTCGACCACGAGGGCTTCGACCCGGACGACGAGCTGCAGCAGCGAGCGCGCCGGATCATGGGCGGCGGCTGGCGCTCGTGGTTGTTCAGCCGGTTGGAGACGGTCCTCGCCGGCGACACGGCCGGGCAGGACGCGACCGGCGAAGGGCTCCCCTACCGCCCCCGCTGATCGGCCTCCTCCTCGACCACCGTGTCGCGCAGGAGCCTCAGCCGGTCCTGCCAGTAGACCTCGTACGGGTGCAGCCAGTTGGAGATCTCCTCCAGAGGCGCCCGGCACAGCGAGTAGTGGCGTTCCCTGCCCACTCTCCGCTCGGTCACCAGGCCGGCGTCGCGCAGCACCTTCAGGTGCTCCGACACACTCGGGCGGGCCATGTCGAAGTGCGCCGCCAGGTTGTTGACCGAATGCGGCCCGGCGAGCAGGAGCTGGAGTATGCGGCGCCTGACCGGGTTGGCCAGCGCCGGGAACACGTCGTCGAGCAGGGTGGGGACGCCGTCTGGCGTCGTCGTCTTCCCGCTCCGCGGCATGATGAGCAACCCTTGATCGCACTGTCGCCGGCGGCCCGGTATGCGCCGACCCGCCTACATTATCAGTAGGCGCTATCCTACCTGTCAATGCGGCCGGCGGGAGCGAGGGCAGGACGGGCGCGCCGGGCCAGGCGAATCCTCCCGCCGGACCGCTCACCACGTCACCGGGAGCGCCTCGGGCCCTCGCACCAGCCGGTCGGCTTTCCAGACGATCTCCTCGGGCTCGACGGCGAGCCGCAGGCCGGGGACCCTGCGCAGCAGACCGCCGACGGCCGCCTCGATCTCCATCTTCGCCAGCGCCGCGCCCATGCACCGGTGCGGGCCGAACCCGAACGTCAGGTGCGGCTCCCGCTCGGCCTCGGCGTCGATCTCGTCCGGCTCGGTGAAGACCTCCGGGTCCCGGTTGGCCGCCGACAGCTGGGTGTACACGGCCTCGCCCTTGGCGATGAGGGTTCCGCCGACGACGACGTCCTCGGTGGCGACGCGGGCGAATCCGCCGGGGCTCTCCAGCGGGACGAAGCGCAGCAGCTCCTCGACGAGGCGGGGCAGCGGCGGACCATCGCCCCGCGCCAGCTCGGCGTAGAGGCCGTCGCGGAGCATGACGAACATCATGTCGGCGATCTCGTTGACGGTCGTCTCGTGACCGACCACGAGCAGGGTGACGCCGAACGTGATCAGCTCCTCCTCGCTCATCACCGCCTCGACGTCCCGCGCCCGTACCATGGCGCTGAACAGGTCGGCCGCCGGCGCGACGCGGCGCTGCCCGACCAGCCACCGCAGGTATTCGGTGAGGCTCAGGAACGCCGCCTGGATCTCGTCCGGGGTGAACGCCGTGACCGACATGACGATGTCCGACCAGTCGCGGAACTTCTCCCGGTCGGCGAACGGAACGCCCAGGATCTCGCAGATCACCGAAACGGGCAGCGGCAGCGCGAGATCCCGCACGAGGTCCGCGGGCGGCCCCTGCCCGGTCATCCGGTCGAGCAGGCCGTCGACCTGCTCGTCGATCCACGGCCGCAGCTTCTCCACCCTGCGGGGGGTGAACGCGCGGGCGGCCACCTGACGGACCCGCGTGTGGTCGGGCGGGTCCATGCTCATGATCATGCCGGGGTTCTGGACGATGTGCGGCTGCAGCCGGGGCAGGTCCATCGTCAGGGTGACCGCACGGCTGAACCTCGGGTCGGAGAGCACGAACTTGGTGTCCTCGTACCCGGTGACCAGCCACGCGTCCCCGCCGAAGGGCATGCGGACGCGGGCGACGCGCTCGGATTCCTGCAGCTTGCGGTACTTCGCGTCCAGCTCCAGCCCGGTGGTGGGGCCGAACGGGAATCGGTGCACGGTGCGCTCGTCCATCACGCGCTCCCGGCGGGCGTCGTCCCGGCCGGGGCCAGTTCCAGGATGGCCAGGCCGAAGGAGGTCGGGTGTGAACCGGTGATGGTCAGCCCGGCCCGCGCGGCGAGCTCGTCGTACTGCGGGCGGCTGCGTTCCTTTCCTCCGCAGAACAGCAGCATCATCATGTCCAGCCGGGCCAGGCTCCGCTGGTCGCCCGCGCCGCCGACGACCGTCTCGACGACCAGGAGGCGGCCGGTGGGCCCGAGGGCTTCGGCGCCGCGCCGCAGCAACCGCACCACCTGGTCGTCGGGCCAGTTGTGCAGCACGTTCATCAGGACATAGGTGTCGGCGCCGGCGGGCCACCGGCCGAAGAAGTCCCCCTCGGCGAAGGCGATGCGGCCCGCGACCGGCGAGCCGGCCAGGTGGGCCCGTGCCGTGGCGACCCCCGCCGGTGTGTCGAACACCGTTCCGCGGGCTTGCGGGGAGATCTTCAGGATGGCCTGCAGCAGCAGCCCGTGGCCGCCGCCCACGTCCACCACGTCTCCGCGGGCCCGCCAGTCGACGGCCGCGATGACGCTGTCCAGGGATATGCGGGTCTTGTGGGCCATCGCCTGCTCGAACGACGCCGCCAGCGGCGGGTGCTGGGCGAGGTCCGCCCAGACGTCCCGGCCGAAGATCCGCTCGTACACCGGCTCGCCGGTCCTGATCGCCTCCATCATGAGGGTGGGCGTCTGGTCGAGCCGGCACATCGCGCTGTCCATGCGCCACCAGTCGCGCATGCTGACGGGGCTGTCCCCCGTCATCAGCTCCGACAGCCGCGTCGGGCGGTACAGCTCGGAAGCCGCGTCGTACTCGAAGACACCCAGGGACGCGAGGTAGCGCAGCAGGCGGCGCACCGCTTCGTGATCCACCCTCTCGCCCGCGGCCTCGAGTCCTTTGAGTATCGCGTCAGCAGGGGCGCCGCCGGGCGCGACCAGGTCGGCCAGGCGCAGCGTCGCCGCCACGCGGACGGCCCAGGGCGCGACCGTGTCGGTCAGGGCCAGCATGGTGCCGAACGCGTCGTCGGCCTGGATGTCGGGCATGGCATCGGACACCTTTACTCCGTTCGGGAGCGCGCGGCGGTCAGTTGAGGAACTCGCGTGCCGGATTGGCACGGGGATAGGTGCGCATGTAGTCCAGGAACATCGCCAGGGTCTTGTCACGGGCGGTGAGCAGGCCCGGCTGGAAGTGGATGGTGTCGAAGATGTCGGAGTCATCGGAGTAGAACTGCATCTGCGCCTTGAACACCCGCTGCAGCGCTTCTTCCGCGGCCTCCTCGGTCTCCGACCCGTCCTTGCGGATCCCGTACACGAAGAACGAGTCCGTCCGGCCGGGAGCGGGCAGGCTGGGCGAGGTCATCCAGAAGTACCAGCGCCCGTTGAGCAGCCCTGTCTGCAGGAACAGGTTGGGGCCGTGGATGTCGATCCGGACGTCGTACGCGGTGCCGTCCGGCAGCGAGCCCACGAGGTCGTAGCCGTGGCTGTGCTCGGTGCGCCGCACGGTGTCGGCGGGCGGCACCTTCAGGTCGAACCCGTGCGGCAGGGACAGGTGCTGCAGGTCGAGGGTGTGGGCCGAGACCATCCAGGGCTCCATGGCCAGGTGGCCGAAGCGTCCGCGCCGGGCCCTGATCTCCTCCTCGGGGCAGGGCAGCCCGGGGATCCGGAAGATCGGTTCGGTGCCGTTGAAGGCCCACACGACGCCGAACCTCTCCTCGGTGGGGAACCTGAACAGCCGCGCGCCGTCGGGCACCGCGTCGCCGCTGCCGGTCCGGCGGCACACCCCCCGCTCGTCGTAGGTCCAGCCGTGGAAGCGGCATCTCAGCAGCCCGTCGGCGGCCGTCCCCACGCTGAGGTCGGCCCCGAGGTGCATGCAGTACGCGGACAGCACCGACGGCCGCCCTGACCGGTCGCGGAACGCCACCACGCGCCCGCCCAGGAACTCCGCGCCGACGACCGCGCCCGGCGTCAGATCCTCGGCCATGCAGATGGGGTACCAGCTCTGTGTGTAGAGTCCGTCGTCGCCTTCGTGGGGAAGGTGCGGGCTCGTCGGCCGGGGCACCGGGGCGTCGAGACTGGTCACGGTCACCTCCGCTGGGGGAATAACGCGGTGGCCCAAACGCTAGGTCAGGCCGGTCGCCGGTACTTCTTCGAGCCTGCGCAACGGCCGTCAGGTGCCGACCGTCGAGTCCAGCAGGCTTTCCTGCGCCGCCAGCAGCGGGGAGACGAAGACGATAGGGGGATCGCTCGGCCGGCGCGGGCGCAGGTCGATGACGATGCTGCTCTGGGTGACGTGGCCGCCTCTGACCTGTATATGCCCGTACGAGCCGACCAGGCAGAGGCCGGGCACGTCGCTGGTCATCAGGTCCTCGACGTCGACGTCCGGCGGGAAGCTCATCGCCAGGGCCATGTAGGAGCCGTCGGGTCCGACCGCCAGATCGGCCTCGCTGGTGCCCCGCGCCATGGCGCAGGCGGCCGGCCAGCCCTGGGGGATGCCGGACTCGAAGAGCCCGATCAGCGCGAAGTCGCCCGGCCGCAGGTTGTTGAGCCGCACCCGGAGCGTCCGGGCCGGCTCCGGCTCCGGTGGCGGGGGCGCCGCGGCGTCGAGCACCGCTTCCCAGGACTGGTCGGCCATCTCGCTGATCAGCCGCCGGAACTTGCGCGGGGACACCCCGACGTGCCGCGCGAACTGGTGGGAGAACGTGCCGAGGCTCGTGTACCCCACCTGCATGCAGATCGTGGTGATGTCCAGGTTCGTGACGGCGAGCAGCCGTTTCGCCTCGGCGATCCGCAGCGCCGCCAGGAACCGCGCGGGGGTGGTGGCGGTGATGCCGCGGAACACGCGCAGGAAGTGGAACGGGCTGAAGCACGCGGTCTGCGCCAGGTCGTCGAGCGAGTGGGTGCGTGACAGGTCACGCCGGATCTTGCTGAGGACCTGTTCGACGGCCCGGAGCCGATGATCGTCTGACATGCCGGGCTTGTCCGTTGCGCTGCTTCCGCGGATCCGCACGCTTACCTCCAGCTCCCAGTAGCATCCGCTCACGGGGTCGGGGTTGTCCACGCCGCCCGGCCGTCGTTCAGGCCGGCCTGGAGGGCTCCGGCCACATCGACGCCCAGCCGCCCTGGGCGCCGTGGGTCTCCCGCAGCAGATCCGGGATCTTGGCGACGTCGAAGACCCCCCAGTGCTCCACGATCTGCCTGCCGTCGAAGCGGAACGTGTTCGATCCGCCGATCGCGAAGGACCGGCCCGTGGCCGGGATGCCCATGAACTCGCCGGTGTGCGCGAAATGCAGCTCGATGGCCTGGGACAGGAACTCCCCCTCGCACACCGAGACCAGCACCTCCACCTTGGTCGTGGTCAGGGCGTCGGCGGCCTGGCCGAACCGGTGCGCGACGCCGTCGCGGCCGGGCGGATCCCACGGAGGCGCGAAGTGGTCCACGAACTCCGGGGCCAGCACCTCCTCTATCGCCGACAGATCCCTGGAGAAGAGGACGGCCCCGCGGAAACGCCGGACGACCTCTTCCCGTTCGGCCTTGACTGTCGCCAGTTCGTCGTTCACACGCCCTCCCAGGTCATGCGGTCGCCTCCAGCAGCTCGCCGTCGATGAGCCCGAGCTGCTCCAGGAGATGGACGGTGTCGGCGACACCCCAGTGCTCGACCACCTTGCCGCCGACGATGCGCAGCTGGCCCATCAGGGCGCAGCGGACGGACCGGCCGGTGGGTTCGATGTTCAGATAGGGGCCGGAATGGGTGGCCGAGACCGTGAGCCGGGTGCTGACGAGGTCACGCTCGGCGATCATCTCCTCGACGTGGATGTGGATGTCCGGGAACGCGGCGATGAAACGCTGCATCTCCCCGCCCACCTCACTGGCGGGCATGGCCCCGTCCCGCCCGTGATGCACCATGTCGGGCGACCAGTACCGCATCATCTGCGAGACGTCGCGGACGTTCCACGCGTCGACGAGCTTCCCCACGACGGCCTTGTTCGCGGCGAGCTGGTCCGTATCGACGTGCACGGTTCCTCCCAGTCGGATGACACCTCCTTAGGCAAACACATCGACGTATGCCGGGTTTCTTCGAGATTGTCGTTCTGACGGGCTCGATTGACCCCGCCGTCAGGCGGCGGTGAGACTGAACGCGATTCAGCTCCCCCCGCCAGGAAGGTCGGAACCCGTCATGACGATCACGGACGACGTACGACACCGGCCCCGCTCCGAGCCGATCCCCTCCGAGGGCGAGGACGGGTTGTTCACCCAGACCTGGCACCCGGTGTGCCTGAGCGACGCCCTGCCCGAGACCGGGGGCATCGTGGGCGCCGACCTGCTGGGCGGCAGGGTGGTGGCCGTGCGCTGGCCCTCCGGTGAGGTGGCGGTGTTCAGCTCCTACTGCGTCCACCTGGGCGCCGACCTCGCGGTGGGCAGCCTTGAGAGCGACGCCATCCGCTGCGCCTTCCACGGCTGGCGGTACGGGATGGACGGGCGGTGCGTCTCCGCCGGCGGCACCCCGGTCGATCCGCGGGCGCGGTTGTTCCGCTTCCCCACCGTCGAGGCCCACGGCATCGTGTGGGCGTTCAACGGCTCCGCGCCGCTGTTCGAGCTGCCCCGTGCGGACCCGCCCGTGCCCGGGGCGCGCGTCGCGACCCGGGCCATGGCCTTCGACCAGCAGCTCGCGGTGGATCCGTGGGTGGTCGCGGCCCAGACCATGGATCTGCAGCACTTCGCGCTCCCGCACGAGGGGAAGTTCGTCGAGGACCCCAACGAGTCGGTCACCTGGGACGAGTTCTCCGTCGGCTACCGCTACCACGCGCTGATGCCGGGCGGCGAGGAGTACCGCGTGTGGGCGTCGATCCACGGCAGCAACATCTTCTGGCAGCAGGGCACGCTCGACGGCCGCTGGTTCTACTGGATCACCGGCATGGCGGCGCCCCGGGCGCGGACGACCGCCTCGTTCTTCAGCTGGGGCACCCACGTGCTGCCCGGCGAGCCCGCGGAGAAGGCCGAGGAGTTCCTCACGAAGGCACAGGCCTTCATGTTCAACCTGCTGGCGGAGGACGCGCCGGTGCTGATGACGATTCACTACACGCCCGGGTTGCTGACCCGCGGCGACGCCGCGCTCGCCGACTTCTTCGCGTACCTGCGCAGGTATCCGCGGGCCAACCCGGCTCGGCACTATCTGCGGTGACCCGGCGTGCCGGGGCCGGGAATCAGGCGTTCTGCTCGTACGCCTGCCGCAGCAGCGCCCTGACCTCGTCGTCGACCTGTTCGACGGCGGTCAGGCCGAGCTTGTGGGTGGACTGGCCCGGCGCCGTGGCCTGCTTGAGCCGCTGGTCCGCCGGCGGGTCGGTGAAGCGCAGGCCGAGATCCATCCGGCTCGCGGTGGCCGGCTGGATGGCGGCGAACTGCCGCTTGCGGTTCACCGCGACGAAGCCGGCGCGCACCTCCAGGGTCACGTCACCGCCGAGCCCGGTGGCCGCCTCCACCAGCGCTTCGTAGATCGGCTTCAGCGCCTGCCTGGATCCGTCGTACTGCGCGGCGAGATGATCGTCGGCGGTGGGCTCGGACCAGCCGGCTTCCTTGGCCGCGGCTGTGGCGACCGCCTCCTGCTGCGGTTTGGTCAGCCCGTGCTCGGACTTCAGCCACTGCCGCACGGCGCGCTGGTCGAGCGGGTCGAGTCCGGACTCGCCCACCGAGGCGACCCACTCCTCAAGCGACTTGCCGGTCTTGTCGGATAGAGAGGCCGCCACGCGGACCAGCATCTCCGCTCCTGAGAGCGCCATGGCCAGGTTTCCTTTCAATGGATTGCGGAAGTCAGCCCCAGGCTCCGCCCGGGTCCTGCTCGGGCGCCCGCACGCGGCTCGCGACCACGGCGGCCACCACCATCAGGACGGCGCCCACGATCAGCGCGGTGTTCAGGCCGCTGGTGAAGCTCTGCCCCACCGCCATCTCGATCCGGGCGCCGACCTCCGGTGTCACCCCGCCGACCTGGGGCAGAACGCCCTGGGCCGCCACCGAGGTCTGCTCCACCGCCTTGCCGGCGGCGTCCTGCGGGACCCCGGCCGCCGTGAGGCGCCCGGGAAGGTCGGCGGCGACGCGCAGGCTGATGACGGTGCCGATGATGGCCGTGCCGAGAACCGCGCCCAGCATGAGCGCGGTCTGCTGCATGCCCGACGCCGTCCCCGCGAGGTTGGCGGGGCTGTGGCCGAGGATCACCCCGACGGCCACCGGCACGATCGCGCCGATCCCGACGCCCATCAGCCCCAGCGACGGGCCGAGCAGCGCGTACGAGGAATCGGCCTGCAGCAGCGCGATCCCCACCGAGCCGAGGGCGACCAGGACGGCGCCGAGCATCATCGGCACGCGCGGGCCCCGGTCGCTGCCCAGCTTGCCGCCGACCGCGGCGCCGACGCCGAACAGGACCGTCTGCGGGAGCAGCAGCAATCCGGCGGTCAACGGCGCGTGGCCCTGCACCTGTTCGAGGTAGAGGCCGAAGTAGAAGTAGCTGCCGAAGGCGACGAAGGCGGCCATCGCGATGACCACGACGGCGGCCGAGAGCGACGTGGAGTGGAACAGGCGCAACGGCAGCACCGCGTTCGCCGAGGTCTGCTGCCGCCACAGGAACAGCCCGCCGAACAGCGCGAAGGCCACGAAGAGCAGCCCGGTGAACAGGTCGAGGCCGTCCACGGGGATGCGGACGATCCCCCACACCAGCGCCAGCAGCGCGCCCGACAGCAGGATCACGCCCGGGATGTCGATCGGTGCGACGAGCCGCCGCTCGCGCCCCTTGTCGATCAGCAGCAGGCCGGCGATCACCACGACCACGCAGATCGGCACGTTGAGGAAGAAGATCCCCCGCCAGCCGAACTGACCGACCACCAGGCCCCCGACGAAGGGACCCGCCGCCATGGCCAGCGCGCCGAACCCGGCCCAGATCCCGATGGCGGTCTTCATGCGATCGTACGGGAACAGGTTCCGGATGATCGCCAGGGAGTTGGGCGCGAGCACCGCGCCGAACAGGCCCTGCGCGACGCGGGCGGCGATGAGCACTTCCACGGAACCGGCGAGTCCGGCCGCGACGGAGCTGGCGGCGAAGCCGACCATGCCGACGAGGAAGGTGTTGCGGTGGCCGAACCGGTCACCGATCTTCCCGGCCGTGATCAGGAAGACGACCACCGCGAACATGTAGCCGTTGCTGACCCATTGGAGCTGGGTGAGCCGGGTGCCGAGTTCGACGGCGATCATCGGGTTCCCGATCGCCATCACGGTGGAGTCCAGCGCCTCCATCATGGCTCCGAGAGAGACCAGCACCAGGGTGATCCACATCCGGGTCGAGACGGTGCCTGCGGGCGGGTGGTCGTCCGCATCGGATGGTGACCACGTTTCGTCGCGGGGTGGTTGCGTCATGGTTTCTCCCACCTCAGTACGCCCTTCGGGCGAGGCGCGTACCGGGCGCTAGACGATGGGCGGGCCACCACGCGGGCCGGGCCGCGCGGTGGTGACGGTCGGGTCAGGCGCCGCCGCCGTCGGTGATGATGAACGTGTTGCCGTCAGGGTCGGTGATCGTCGCCTGCTTGCCCCAGGGCGTCGGGGTCGGGTCGTCGATGGAGAGACCGGCCCCGCGGAGGGCGGCCACGGCCTCGTCGGTGTTCTTGGTCTCGAGCATGGCGTTCTGGACCTGCGGCGTGTTCGGGATCCAGTTGCACAGCACCAGCGTGGTCTGCCCGCCCTTGGGCGCCACCTCGATCCAGCGCAGGTTGTCGCCCATCGGCATGGGCTGCTCGGTGCGGACCTCGAAGCCGAGTTTGTCGACGTAGAAGGCCTTGGCGGCGTCCTGGTCGGTGACGGGAACGGTGAGTTTCTGAAGATGCGTGATTTCCATGCGGCAATCGTAGGTAGGGAAGATCCTACCCGTCAAGGGTCGGCTGCTTCCTACGCGTCGGCGTCGCGCGCCCGGTACGAGGGGCCGCAATGTGGGAGAAAAGTCGCGCCCTCCTGTCGGGCATGCTCGGAGGATGGACGCGACGAGACGAGGCCGGATCCTCGTGGCGGGCGGCGGCATCGCCGGGCTGGCCCTGGGCATCGCGCTGCGCCACCGCGGGCTGGACGCGGTCGTCCTGGAGCGTTCGGCCGAACCCGAGCGGGCCGGCGGCGGGCTGGTGCTGGCTCCCAACGCCGTCAAGGCGCTGGCCGCGATCGCGCCCGATCTCGCCCGTCGCGTCCGGGAGGCGGGCCACCCCGCGGGCGCCCGCGGTTCGGCCCCGCACCGCAGCGCGTTCCTCGACCATCGCGGGCGGGTGCTCGGGTGGGTGTCGTTCGACGGGTACGAGGACCGCTGGGGCATGCCCTCGGTCACCGTCCTGCGCGCCGACCTGCACCGGCTGCTCCGCGACGAGGCTCAGGCGGCCGGGGCGGAACTCGTCGAGGGCCGCGCCGCCACCCGTTACCTCCACGGTGACTCGGGCGTCGGACTGGTCACCGGCACCGAGGACGTCCTGAGCGGGGACGTCCTGGTCGGCGCGGACGGCATCCACTCGGCCGTCCGCGCCCAGTTGCTGGGCGACGGCCCACCGCGCCACCGGGGGTTCACCGCGGTGAGAGGCATCGGCCCGGCGCCCGCCGCGTACCCGGACGGCTTCATCGCCTACGGGCGGGGCCTGGTCCTGTTCACCGCCGCCATCGGCGGCGGCGAGCTCTACTGGGTCGCGTCGATGACCGCCCCGCGCGGCGTGATGCCGTCCCTGCCGATCGCCGAGGCCCTGTCCCGGGTGCACGAGCGCGTCGGCGGCTGGCACCCGGACCTGCGGAAGGTGACGACCTCGGCGGACCCGGCCGGGTGCGTGGCGCACGACGTCTTCGACCGCCCGCCGCCGCGCACGTGGGCCCGGGGCCGCGTCGTGCTCGCCGGCGACGCCGCGCATCCCATGGTCTACACCCTCGGTCAGGGGGCCGGAATGGCCCTGGAGGACGCGGCCGTGCTGGCCGGCGTGCTGGCCGCCGTGCTGGCCGGGGGCGTCGCGACGACCGCGGCGGTCGAGGCGGCGCTGCGTCGCTACGCGGCGGAACGAGGGCCGCGGGTGCGCAAGGTCGTGCGCCAGTCGCGGATGCTGGGCCGCGTCGCGCACGTGCGCTCGCCGCTGCTGGCCGTCATCCGCGACGCGATGCTGAGGGCGATGACTCGGGGAGGCGATTCCGGCAGGCAGAGCTCCGACCTGTTCGGGTGGGCGCCCCCGTGACCTATCGCCGCCGGTCCGCCAGGTAGGCCGCGCCGCGCGGAGAGATCCGGTAGCCGGTGCCCAGGCTGACGGTGAGGCCGAGGTTCTTGAGCTTCCGCACGTCCAGCTTGAACTGGGCGGCATCGCGGCCCAGCTCTTCGGCCAGGTCGCCGGCCCGTACGGCGGGCCGGCGGCTGATGATCTCCAGGGTCGCCGCCGTCCACGGCCCGGTCTTGCTCGCCCGGTCCAGCCGGGCCAGCCTGGCCTCGACGTCCTCCAGGTCCGCCGCGGTGAGCTCGCCGGAGGCGGCGAGCTCGTCACGGGGATCCGGCTCGTCGACGAACCGGATGCGGAGCCGGTACACGGGGTCGCCGGGGCGCCCGCGAAGGTCGCCGGCCACGGCGGCGGCGGACGGGTAGCCGGCCGCCGCCGCGTCGGCGTCCGTGATCTGCTCGGGGGTCACGACGTCGACCGCGTCGACCGCCACCTGTCCCAGCGCGGTGCGGTACACGTTGCCCGCGGTCGCCTGCCGCTGCCGCCAGCGGCGGAACAGGACGGTGATGGCGCCGCGCCGGATGCCGTCGTGCCGTTCCTTCTCGATCAGCATGAGAGGAAGGCTACTTCCCGGCGCCGGTCAGCCCCGGCCGGACGCGGCCGGTTCCAGGAGCCGGTCCGGGTTGGGGCAGACGTGGTCGGGGCCCGGCGTGCTCCCCGTCAGCAGGAAGTCGCAGACCAGCTCGTTCAGTCCGGTGTTGCCGTAGAACGGGAAGACCCGGTGGTGCGCCGTGTCCGCCACGGTCACGAAAGTCGAGCGCTCCCCCAGCACCTCGTGCATCCGCCGGGCGGCCGCCCAGGGAGTGGACATGTCCTCGTCGGCCGCCACCAGCAGGTAGCTGCCGCCGCCGGACTCCGTGCCGAGCCGGGTGGCGGGCTCCGCCGGCGGGACGGGCCAGAACGCCGGCGCCTTGATCCCGTTGAGCGCCGCGCCGGTCCAGGGGAACTCCCCGGCCGCCTTCAGCATGTCCTGCTCGTAGAGCGCCGGGCTGCGGGGCCAGAGCGCGTCGCCGGCCAGGATCGCCAGCTGGGCGACCGTGCCGCTCTCCTCCTTCGGCTCGCCGAACATCCGGGCGAGGAACTCCATGCTGCTCGCGTCGAGGTCCGCCTGGGTGAGCAGGTGGCGGAGGATGTCGGCGAGGACGGGATAGGCCTTCTCGCTGTTGAGTATCCCGACGGGGATCAGCCTGGCCAGGGTGCGGTCGAGGGGGAACCCCATCAGCGTGACGGGCTCCCCCCGGTCCACCGCGGCGAGGACGGAGTCGTAGGCGGCCCGCACCTCGGGGCCGGCGGTGCCGAGCCGGTAGGTGGCGTGCTGGGTGGCGGCCCACCTGCACCACCGGTTCAGCGCGCGTTCGCCGTTGGCCGGGAAGTCGGTGAACAGCCCGCGCCACACCCAGTCGGGGCTGCAGATCGCGTCCAGCACCGCGCGGTTCAGGTGCGCGCCGAACATCTCGCCGTAGACGGCGCCGAGATAGGTCCCGTACGAGTACCCCAGGTAGTAGATCCGGTCCGCGCCCAGCACACCGCGGATGACGTCCATGTCGCGGCAGATGTTGCGGGAGTTGGCGTGGGCGAGCAGGTCGAGCGTCCCGGCCGAGCACTTGGCGGCCACCGTGGCCTGGTAGCGCATCTCGGCGTCGAAGGACTCGGGCTGGTGGAAGACCCAGAAGCGTTCCTCGGGTTCGAGGTCGCAGAAGACGGGGGTGCTGGCGCCCATGAACCGGTGGTCGAACCCCACGACGTCGAACGCCTCGGTCAGCCGGTCGGGGAGGCTGCCGAGCAGCGCCGCCAGGAGTGCCAGGCCGCTGTTGCCCAGGTCGTCGCCCGGGCCGACGAGAAGCACCCCCTGGCGGCGGCCCGTCGCACTGTGCCTGGCGATGCCGATCTCGATGTCGCGCTCCCCCGGCCGCCGGTAGTCGAGGGGCACCCGCAGCACCGCCCGGCGGGCGCCGCCCAGCGCGGGGTCCGGCTCGCCCCATGCGACCTGCTGCCGGTAATAGGACGCCGGCTGGTTCATCGACGGGCCTCCCCATCCTCGTAGGAGTCGTCGCCCACGACGACGTCGGCCTCCGGCAGCCGCCCGGTCATCAGGAACTCCTGCGCCACCGCGTCCACCCGGGGGTCGCCGGCGAAGGGGAAGATCCGGTGTTCGATCACGTCCCGCAGCATGACCAGCCGGGACCGGTCGCCCAGCAGGCCGCGCAGCCGTCTCGCCCCGGCGTCGGAGGTGAACATGTCACGCTCCGCCTGGATCAGGAGCACGCCGCCCGTCTCGCGCGGGCCGAACACGGTCGGCGGCTCCAGCGGCTGGACCGGCCAGAAGGCGCCGGCCTTGACGCCGAGCAGCGCCCGGTCCATGAACCCGGACGCGTCCTGAACGGCCGCCTCGTACTCCTCCAGCGCCCGCGGCCAGGCCGCGTCCCCGCACAGGATCGCCAGCTGCGCGGCGGCGGTGCTCGCGTCGCGTGGCACCGCGAACATCGAGCCGATGAGCTGCTGGGTGCCCGCCTGGAGTGGCGCGCCGGACCTCGCCGACCGGACGACGTCCTCCAGGGCCGGATGTGAGCGCCGCGAGCTGAGCAGCATCATCGTCAGCACCCGCAGGAACTGCTCGTCCAGCGGCACCGGCACCCCCGGCAGCGTGACCCCCGCCGCCCCCGCCTTGCGGAGGACCTCGTCGAAGGCGTCGCGCACCTGCTGGGGGGTGTCACCGAGGGGACCCTGCGGGCGGGCGGTCGCCGCGCACCAGTGCCGCAGCGTGGCCTCGCAGTTGCGCGCGAAGTTCGTGAACAGGCCCTGCCACACCCAGTCGGGGCTGAGGACGCTGTCGAGGATCACCCGGTCGGCGCGGTCGCCGAACAGCTCGCAGTAGACGGCGGCGACGTAGGAGCCGTAGTTGTGCCCGAGCAGGCAGACGCGCTCCTCGCCGAGGGCACGCCGGACGACGTCGAGATCCCTGGCGATGGCGCGGGTGGTGATGTGCGGCAGCACGTCGACGGAGTGGCCGGCGGCCTTGGCGGCGAGCTCGGCCTGGAACCGGACCTCTTCGGCGAACGACTCCGACTCGTGGAACACCCAGAAGATCTCGCGCTGGTCCAGCCCCCACCGCAGCGGCGCGCTCTCGCCGCTGAAGCGGTGGTCGAACCCGATCACGTCGAAGGCGGCGGCGACGGACGGCGCCAGCGCCGCCCTCACCTGCGTGGCCATCGCGATGCCGGAGCTGCCCGGGTCGTCGGGGGTGACGACCAGGACGCCCCGCCGGGCTCCGGGCCCGGCGGCGGGGTAGCGGACCAGGGCGAGGTCGATCGCCGGCCCATCCGGGTCGCGGTGGTCGACGGGTACGGGCACGCGGGCCCGCTGTGAGCCGTCGCCCGCCTCGGACCAGCGGATCGGCGCGGGCGGTGCGGGGACGTCGCCGGCCGTACGGGCTCCGCTCATGATGCCTTCCTGATCTCGTAGAGGACGTTGAAGGGGGTGGGGGCGGCGATCCGCCGGGGAGCCGTCAGACCGGCGTCGGCGCACAGGCGGGTGAGCACCGGCTGCGGGAGCCCCAGCATGCCCGCCACCACCGGCCCCGTCCGGGAGAGCGGCACCGAGTACAAGGTGCTGGTGCCGTAGAGGAAGGCGGCGACGTCCCCCACGTTCTCGTGCGGGTCGGTCGAGCAGTCCGTCTCCAGCAGCAGGAAGACGCCGGTCTCCGTCAGCGCGCGGGCCACGTCGCGCAGGACGTCGCCGGGGTCGGCCGCGAGGTGGAGCGAGTCGAAGGCCATGACCAGCTCGTACGGTCCGGACAGGCCGTCCGCGAACCCCGTCACCCGGGTGAGCGTCACCCGGTCCGCGACGCCGTACTCGGCGATCTCGCCGCGGGCCCGCTCGACGTTGAGTTCGTGCCGGTCGACCCCCGTGCAGCGCGAGGCCGGGAAGCGCCGGGCGAGCAGGGCGAGCGCGGTGCCCGACCCGCAGGCCAGGTGGGCGACCTCGGCGCCGGCCGTCAGCTTCTCCTCCAGGCCGGGGACGAGCGGCAGCCACTGGTCGAGCAGCATCGCTTCGAGCCACTTGGCGCTCATCCGCCAGGTGGCCTGGTACATCGCCGACGGATAGTCGCCCGGCGTCAGTCCCTCGCCGCTGCGGAAGCAGCCCGCCACCCGCTCGACCATCGCGGCCAGAGGAGGGACCAGGCGGGCGATCCCGCCGACGTAGAAGGGAGAGCCGGGGTCGGCCAGGAGCGCCGTGTACGCGGGCGGGAGGCGGAACTCCTCGCCGGAGCGGTCCAGCTCCAGATAGCCGGCCGCGGCCAGCGTACGCGCCCATTCGCGCACGTAACGGGCGTCGGCGTCGGCGCGCTTCGCGATGTCGTCCGCGCTGTGGCCTTCGCCGTCGGCCAGCGCCGCGAACAGGCCCAGCTGGTCCCCGACGGCGCACGACAGCACCACCATGGCGCGGCTCAGATCCGTCATGAACCGCGCGCCGGCCGCCATGGCCTCTTCGATGTCGGATGTACGGTCGAAAACGCCGGGATCGCCCATGTGCGCCACCTGTCGTCGTTTCCTGTCCAGTTCCGTCAGCGTAGGCATCGGCTCAGCCGGGCGGCTTCTTCCAGATTGCGGCCGCGGGCCGAGGCGATGAAAGAAACCGGCACGCCGGTCCGCGTCGGTGCGCGGGGATCGGCGTGCCGGGTGTCTGGCCGGGTCGTCGAGGCGGCTAGGCGGTCTCGCGCCGGGTGAACCAGACCGGCAGCTCGGCGAGGCCGCGGAGCACACCGGTCTCGCGGTACTCCAGCTTCTCGACCGGGCAGGCGAGGGTGATGTCGGAGAACTCGTTCAGCAACGACGTGAACGCGATCTCGGTCTCCAGCCGGGACAGCGGCGCCCCGATGCAGTAGTGGATGCCGTAGCCGAACCCCAGGTGGTTGCGGTCGCCGCGGCTCACGTCGAGCCGCTCGCCGTCCTCGAACCTGCTCTCGTCGCGGTTGGCCGCGGCGTTGGCGACCGTCACCAGCCCGCCGGCCGGGATCGTGACGTCGCCGATCGTGACGGGCTCGGTGGCCACGCGCAGCATCGCGCGCTCCACGGGGCCGTCGTAGCGGGCCAGCTCCTCGACCGCCGACGTCATCAGGGACGGGTCCCGGCGCAGTCGCTCGATCTCGCCCGGGTGCTGCAGCAACGCCAGCATGCCGTTGCCGATCAGGTTCACGGTGGTCTTGTAGCCCGCGATCAGGAGCAGGCCCGCCGTGGACACGACCTCCTTCTCGCTGAACGTGTTGCCCGAGTCCGACGCCACGACCAGCGCGCTGAGCAGGTCGGGCTGCTCCTCCTCGCGCCCCGAGCCGGGCTTGAGCTCGGCGCGCTTGCGGGCGACCAGGTCGACGAAGTAGTCGCGCAGCAGCCGGTTGGCCTCGTACGGGCGGATCCGCTCGCCCGTGACGTAGGTGGGGGTGAGGGCCGCGAGCACCCAGTTGGTGAAGCTCACGGCGTCCTGGTACGGCACGCCCAGCAGCGTGCAGATGACCTTGATCGGCATCGGCGCCGCGAACTCGCGCATGAAGTCGACCTGCTTGGAGGTGTCGATCCCGGCGAGCAGCTCATCGGTGATCTGCTGGATGCCCGGGCGGAGCCGCTCCACCCGCTCGGCGGTGAACGCCTTGTTGGCCAGCTGGCGGAGCCGGGTGTGCTCGGGCGGGTCGGCGTTGAGCATGTGCGGCTCGGAGTCCTCTTCGCCCTCGTCGTAGAGTTCCGTCTGCCGCATGACCTCCCACATGTTCCGGGGATCGCGGGAGAGCCGCCGGTCCGCGAGCGCGGCCCGCGCCTCCTCGTACCGGGTGATCACCCAGTGCTCGATGCCGCGCGGCTCCTTGACGAGCTGGACGGGTCCCTCCTCCCGCATGCTCGCGTAGATCGGGAAGGGGTTGTTGCGAAGATGCGGCTGGTACAGCGGGTGAACCTCGTCCTCGGCGTGTCCCATGTCGCCGGTCCTTCCGTTGGGTGTTCGTGCGATGACTTGCGCGGGCTCACGTCATCCGGGGATGCCGTCCGGCATGTCCGGTGGCGCGGACGCGCGCCGGATGAGAGTGCCGAGACGGTCGAAGGCCGAAGCCCAGAACCGCGTGAGCAGGGTGCGGTCGTGCGGGGCGGTCTCCGTCGAGCCGAACATCTCCCAGCCGTAGTGGAAGACCTGCAGCAGGCTGCCGCCCAGGTGCGCCGGCTCGATCCACAGATGGCCGGAGAGGTGATCCGGCCATCCGCCGCGGTCGAGCCTGAAGTTCAGGCTCGGCAGGTAGGACGGGAACCGCTGCCCGGCCTCCAGGTGCTCGGTGACCGTCAGCACGCAGCTTCCGCTGGCGTCGCCGATCACGAACGCCATCGGGTCGTCGACGTTCAGCGAGCCGGAGGTGCGTCCCGTCCAGTACTGCAGCGCGGGGACGGCGGTGAGCGCCGCCCACGCCTCGTAGGCCGGCAGGGGCAGCTCGGTCTGGACGTACGGCCCCATGCGCCGCCAGGTCCAGCGCACGTCCCGTCCGGTCTGCACGTGGTCGGAGAGCTGGTCGAGGATGCCCGGCCAGCCGGTGCCGTTCCAGCTCCGCCAGTCCGACGGCCCGTTCGAGCTGATCTCCGTGACGGTCACGGCGGTGGCCGCGCCCATGGCGGTGAGCTGCCACGTCACGCGGGTGGCCGGGCCCACGCCGACCCAGCGCCAGCGATAGCTCAGCGTGGCCGTGTGACCGTCCGGGCCGGGCGGCCGCACCTCGTCGGTGTGGCACCAGAAGAACTCGCCGTCGCGGAAGTCGAGCATGCTCCGCTCGCCCTCGCGCGCCCAGGACTCACCCGTGCGCGCCAGCCAGAGCCCGATCCGCCCGGGATCGGCCAGCGCCGTCCACACCGCGTCCAGATCCGCCGGTACGGTCACCGTCGTGATCAGCCTTTCCCACCGGTCGTGGGCGACCGGCTGGGCCGTCGCGCGGAAGGGAGGGAAGGGTGACGGCTCGGTCAGCGGAACGGTGAGCTCGTCGGGCAGTGGTGAGACAGTGGTCATGGCGTCCTCGGCTCGTTCAGAGGTGCTGGGAAACCGGTCAGGCGATCTTCTCCGGGGCCAGGTAGCCGCCCATGTTGAAGCGCAGGCTGGTCAGGTAGCCGACCGGCTCGGCGTCGGGGTTCTTGAGGTCGTGCAGCGGCAGCATCCGGTAGATCTGGCCCTTGCCCGGGGCGCCCGCCGGCGGGATCGAGCGGACGTCGTCGATCGTCAGGATGACGGGTTCCTTGTTGAACAGCGTCTTGCCCAGCTTGGGGATGTCGAACAGGCATCCGACGGCCATCCGGCACGCCTTGGCCGAAGGGCCCTCTCCCGCGTAGGGATCGAAGGGGTTGCGGATCTGGCCGGCGGACAGGCAGGTCGGGTTGAGGGTGACGGTGATGGTCCCCAGTTCCTCCGACGTGCCGGTCATCTTCATCTCGATGAGGTTGGTGTACACCTCGGCGTCGGCCCACTCGTTCTCCGTGGGCTCGGACCGGACCACCCGCACGTAACCGTCGAACTCGACGTCGAACTCGCCGACTCCGGGGATGGCGAAGGTGTCCCAGGAGTGGATGCCGAGGTTGTCGATGCCGGCCTCGGGCGTGGCCCAGCGGACGACCTGCGTGCCCTCGTACAGGTTGGGCACCCCGTCCGTCTGGACCGGCCGGCCGTAGACGGTGGTCTTCTCGGGATTGGTGATCATGGCTCTTCCTTTCAGGGGGTGTGTGATCGGCCTGTGGCCGGAGTCAGAGGCCCACGGCGCGGTAGTCGCAGCAGGTGCGCCCGGGCTCGTCGGCGATGCCGTCCTGGTTGCTGTCGATCTCGCCGTCGACGGTGCTGTAGACGTCTCTGGAGTTGAGGTCGATGCGGCCGTCGCCGTCCCAGTCGTTCAGCTTCCCCTTGAAGGTGCCGAGGATGAACACGTTGGTCAGGTCCCTGACCTCGGGGTCGTGCATGGTCGACAGGATGCCGTTGCCCGGCTGCAGGATCTCCTCGAGTGACTTGCCGGCGACGCTCTCGACGTTCGTGTAGCCCCAGCCCTGGAACCGGCCCCGGACGTACCTGATGGCGTCCTCGCCGCGGACCTTCAGCGTGGGGTCGAGGTGCCAGGTGCCGTAGCGGGCGAAGCCGATGCGGGTGTCGTGGGTGCCCTGCGAGGGGTCGTCCGCGCGGCCGGACTTGAAGAACGTCCGCGGGACCTGCGACTCGAAGAAGAAGTTGCCGCGGTCGCGCCTGCTGCGCTCGGTGAAGCCGCGGAACAGGTAGTTGTCCATGTGCGGCGAGCCGTCGACGTGCAGGCCGCTGATCGTCTTGGCCATCAGCAGTTGCTTCTCGCGGGTCGCGACGTTCGGGCACGCGTGCGCCTGGCCGTAGACGCGCGCCAGGCCGAGCGGGCCCAGCGAGACCTTGCCCCAGTGCTGGTTGGTGCCGTCGAGGCGGACGTAGAGGTCGCAGTGGATGAGCAGGTAGATCGTCTCGTCGAAGGTCCTGCCCTCGGTGAAGACGCCGCCGCGGCCGTCGAACGCGGGGTCGCCGGTGGTGAGCTCGCTGGCGAACAGCTTCGACCACTCGGCGATCTCCGGGTCGGAGTCCTTCGCGAAGCGGCGCAGCGCGGCGATGGCGTGCGGGCCGCCGAGCTTCTCCATGGCCCAGAGGGTGTCCCAGCGGACCTCGCGGTTCTTGTCGTGCCGGATGACCTCGGCGAGCAGCTCGAACGCGTCGGGCAGGTCCCGGTCGGCGTACTCGAAGACGGCCTGCTCGCGCATGACCGGGTCGGGGTGGTGCAGCGCGTCGTGCTGGAGCTCCTCGTCGGTCCGGTTGTCGACCCGGACGGCGGCCCTGTTCAGGGCGTAGCCGAAATCGCTGCACCAGGCGGCCGGGTCGCCGGCCACGAAGCGCGGGTCCATGCTGAGCGTCGTGCGGTAGGCGAAGTTGAGCGCGTCCCGCTGCTCGTCGCGGAGCGACTCGAGCGGCGGAGCCTCGACCGGAAGCGATGACTCAGGACCGGGGTTACCCACTGATTCCGGGGACTTATTGCATAGATCGATTGCCATCTGTTGCCTCCGAAGGGCGAAGTTGTGGCTACAGCAGTCACGCTAGGAGGGAGCGGATGACAAAACTTCTCCCACGTTGCCTACCGAGGCCGGGCACGGTGTTCGCGCCTGGCAGGAGAAAAAGTGATCGGATACTGTCGGCGTGACCTCAGAAAGCCGATCAGCCGGTCGAGGTGATCCATGGAAGGGTCGCGATGGGCAATCTGATCGCACCGAACACGGATTTGACGTTCGTCCCCGGCCCCTGCCCGCCGCGGCCGTGCGCGCTCCCGGAAAGGCGGCATTCCGGATCACGTGTGCACGCGGACGACGACGGGATCCTCGTCGAACTCGGCGCTCGCTGGCGCCCGGGTGACGCCGCTCTGCTCCTCGGCGGGATCAGGCGAGCCGCGGAGCGCGGCCTGCCGCTCACGCTCGCCCACCGCGGCGCCGGCGGCGGCAGCCTGCTCCGGGCGGCGTCGCGCGAGTGGCCGCACCTGCGTCACCGCGAGATCGTGCGCGACGGCCGGGAGTCCTTCCGTACGCGTCCGCCACGGTGGATGCGGTACCGCCTGCCCGCGCCCACCGGTGCCGGCGCCGAGCCCGCCGGGGTGGCGATCAGCGGCGGGCTCGGCGGGATCGGCCTGGCCCTGGCCGCGCGGCTCGCCGCCGCGGGGCACCCGCTGTGGCTGCTCGACCGGCGCCCGGCGGGCGGCCTGCCCGCTGCCGACCGGCGGCGGCTCGCCGCCACGATCGCGCGCACCCGCGTGGTCGTCGATCAGGCGGACGTCACCGCGGCCGTTCCCGCGGCACCCTTCCCGATCACGCACCTGGTGCACGCCGCGGGCGAGCTGGATCTGGCGCCGCTGGCCGACCTGGCCGCCGACGACCTGGAACGGCTGGCGGGCGGCAAGGCCACGGCCCTGCGCACCCTGGTGGAGGCCCTGGTGCCCGCCGGGCTGCGGTCGGTGGTGGCGTTCGGCTCGACCGAGTCCCGCCACCCGCACCGGCTGTTCGGCGGGTACGCGCTGGCCAACGAGCTGCTGCGGCGGGAGGCGGCGCGGCTGCGGGAGGAACGTCCGGAGGTGCGCGTCGTCACGGCGGAGTGGTCGCTCTGGTCGGCGGTGGGGATGGGGGCGGCCAGCGCCGGGATGGCGGGCCGGGCGGGGTTCGCGGTCGTGCCGCCGGAGTGGGGCGTCCAGGTCACCGAGAGACTGCTGGACCGGCGGCGGCCGATGCCGGAGGAGATCGTGCTCGGCGGGCCCCAGCCCACGCCCGAGCGTCCGGTGGCGGCGATCTCCGGGATCGGCGGCAGCTCCCTCGTGGCGGACGACGCGTCGGTGCGGCGCCTGGTGAGGCTCTGCCTCCCGGGCGGGACCGCGCGGCATCGGGAGGTCGGTCCGCGGGATCGGATCGTCCGCGCCCAGGTCGCGGACGACACCGTCTACACCTGGGGTTCCGGCCACCGTGACTGGAACACCCGCGCGCCGGGGAGGCAGAGGTGAACGGTTCCGTCGTCGAGCACTCCGTCCGGCTGCCGTGCGACGCCGCGGCAGCGTGGCGGATGATCGTGGACGCCCGGCGCGCCCAGGCCTGGTGGGGGCGGCTGGAGGCGGACATCACCCACGTCGCCCAGGAGCTGACCGTCGCGACGGGCACGTCCTCGGTGTACCGCCTCTGGGTCGAGACGATCCTCCCGGAGCGGGTCCTCGCGTTCACCAGCGCCTATCTCGGGGTCAGCCCCGTCACCGCCGTCCGGTTCGACGTCCTCGGGTCCGGGCCGGTGCTGCTGCGCGTCAGTGAGACGCTGGAGTCGGCGGACCCGGCGACCGTCCACCAGGCCAGGCGGCTGTGGCAGCACCGGCTCGATCGCCTGGCGGCGTCGCTGCCGGGCGCTCCCCCGGCCCCCGGCGAGACGGACGACGGCCTCGCCGACATCACCGAGCGCCGGACGCTCGACAGGCCGGGCTGGCGCCCGCTGCACCGGGCCGTCCTGAGCGAGTGGCTGCCGCTCTCCGGTCCCGCGTGGCCGCCGCGCTGGTTCTACGTGATCGACTCCGAGGGGCCCCGGCCGTTTCCCGTCGTCCGCTGGCGCACGCACTTCGACGACCTGGTCGCGCTCGGGATCGAAGCCGTGCCCGGGTGCCCGCCCACCGAGGCCGAGGTGGCCGTCACGGCCACCGCGACCGCGCTGGAGCTGCGGGTGCGGCACACAGGATGGGCGGCGCTGGACCTGGACGCCGAGACGCGGGAGGTGCTGCGGGACCGGTTCCTGGCCACCTGGCGGCACACCCTCCAGCGGGCGGTCCACGCCTGAGCCCGCCCCGGGCTCACCGGACTCCGGTGGCCGCGGGGACCTGCAGGCCGGGCCACCAGCGCCGGAGCGTCCCCTCCACGATCATCAGGGACATCAGGGGGAACGCGAAGTCGGCCGGCGGGTGGACGCCGTAGCTGTTCTGGTGCTCGAAGACGCGGGGGCCGAAGTCGGTCATGTCGAACCGCCCTCCCGGCTCCGTCGTCGCCCGTACGAGCCCGGCGATCTCGCGGGCGAACGCGCGCCTGCGCGCCGGGGTGTGCCCGGCGGGCGGTCCCGTGGGGAAGGCCGAGTCGTACATGATCTCCCCGCACCGCTGCCCGTTGCGGAGCGCCAGGTTGATGAAGAAGTCCCGGAGTGCGTCCCGGACCCTCCCGGGCATCTCCACGCAGTAGCCGGCGTCCAGGATCACGACGGTGCCGTCCGGCCGGATGTAGATGTTGCCCGGATGGAGATCGCAGTGGACGAAGCCGTCCTTGAAGATCATCGAGCCGACGGCTTCGAGCACCCGCGACGCGACGCGGTCGCGCCCGGCCAGGTCGGCGGCCGGAACGTCGTCGGCGAGCCCCGGGACGAGGTCGGTCACCAGGGCCACGGGGCAGGTGTAGTCCTCGTGCACCCGCGGCACGATGATCTCCTCGTACCGGGCCAGGTTCGCGGCGAGCCGGCGCAGGTGGCCGGCCTCGCGGAAGAAGTCGATCTGGCCGTAGAGCGCCCGGGACATGTAGCCGACGAGGTCGGCCATGGGCGCGCCGCCCGCCGCCGGCAGCTTCTCGGCCACCCGGGTGAGCGCGGTCAGCAGGGTGAGGTCGGTCGACATCGACTCCGCGACGCCCTCCCGCTGCAGCTTGACGGCCAGCAGGCGGCCGTCCGGGTCGATGGCCTCGTACACGCAGGCGATGCTGCCGCTGCCGACGCAGCGATCCGTCACGTTGAGCCGGCTCAGGCGCGGCTCCTGACGCGTGGCGAGGGCCAGTTGACGGCCGAACTCCGCGGCGCCCATCGGGGTGACGTCGTCGTGCAGGGCGGCCAGCTGCTCGGTGACGTGGGCGGGGAACAGGTCGGCGCGGCTGGCCAGCATCTGCCCGAACTTGACGTAGGTGGGGCCCATGCGTTCGACATGCCGCACGAGCCGCCTGGTGCCGCGCGTCTGCGCCCGTGTCCTGCCGCGGAGCAGCCGGTCGACCAGCCACGCCGACACCACGTGCGGCGCCGCGGCGCCCACCTGGCCGGTCAGCCGCGCCGCGCGGCCGGCCAGGCGGAGCCCGCGCACGCGTGGCAGGTGGTCCGGGCCGGCCGCGCTCTCCCGCGCGGGCTCGCCCGGTCCGGCATCGCCGGGCGCCCGCTCGGCCGTCCTGCCGAACGCGTGCGCCGCCACCATGGGGTGCACGGCGGGCAGCGTCGTGACCGGCGACAGCCCCGCCTCGGCGGCGGCGGCGACCAGGGTCTCGGGCGTCAGCCCCAGGGTGCCCAGCGGCCGGCCGCCTCGCGCGGCGGTGGCCGGGACGCAGTACAGCACGCTGGTCGCCAGCAGCATCGCCGCCGCCGGGCCGGTCAGCGGCGGAGACTCCACGACCAGCAGGGTGCCGCCGGGGCGCAGGGCGGAGGCCGCGGCGCGCAGCATGCCGGACAGGTCGCTCACGTCGTGGAGCACGCTGAGCGCGAGAATCAGGTCGTATCCGCCGCTCAGCGCCGTCGTGGCGTCCAGGTGGCACAGCGAGACGCGTCCGGTCAGGTCGCGCGCCGCCAGCCGGGCGTTGCCCGCGCTGGTCAGCCGTTCGTCGAGGTCGAAGCCCTGCGCCGTGATCCGGGGGAAGGCCGTCGCCAGGGTCTCCAGCGTCTCACCGGACGCGCAGCCGATCTCCGCCACCCTGCCGCCGGCCCGCAGGGTGTCGGTGAGCCCGGGGACGGCGGGCAACCAGATGTCCGGAAGGATGATCCCGGTCCACTGGGCGCTCATCCGCTGCATCGCCTCGGCGAGCTCCTGCGGATAGCTCGCGTCGTCGAGGGCTCCCCCGGTGTGATAGGCCTCGGCGATCGCGGGGACGCACCGGGTCAGCGCGCCGAACAACGCCACCCCCGGCTGCACGTCCATCATCCCGCCGATGTACGGCCGGACCTCGGGCGACCACGCGTAGCCCGCCTCGTCGTGGGAGACCAGCCCGGCGGCGGCCAGGCCGCGCAGCCACTCCTCGGCGAGGCGCGCGTCGCCGCCGGTGGCCCGGGCGAGCCCGGCCGCCTGAGCGGGGCCGGCGGCCAGCGCGGCGCTCAGCCCGGTCCGCGAGCCGAATTCCAGCATCGTGGCGACCATCGCGGTGGCCACGACGGCCATCGGCCGCGGCAGCTCCGGCCCGTCGCCGATCTCGTGTCGGGTCGTCCCGGCAATTCTCTCACCCATGGAAAGACACCCTTTTGGCACGACAGCAAATGTACGAATTATAGTCAGGCGTTTCCGGGGCGGCTTCTTCGAAATTGCGGTGTGCTTTCCTGCGGAATTCGGCGACCGGCCCGTTCCGCCGATGATTTGGGCGTGCTAACGTGACGCCATGTCCGTGGACAGAGATTCGTCCGCCGTTTCCATCCACCGGCATTTAGACTGCGCTTTCCCCGAGTTATGGCTGTCGGTGACCGCGCCCGAGTCGATCTCCGCCTGGTTCACGCCGTGCGCCCGGGGCTCTGACGGACGCTACCGGCTGCGGTTCACGGAAGACTCCGGTGAGTCCTATGTCAAACACGCGACGGTGCTCCGCTACCGGCGCAGGGAGGACGCGGGCGAGTATCGCTTCCTGCTGGAGGACCCGGGTCATCACGACAGCGTGGTGGAGGTGAGCGTCAGCGGGGCGCCGGGCGGCGCGGTCCTGACGCTGCGGCACCTCGATCCTCCCGCGGAGCTGGCCGACGGGTACGCCCGCGGCTGGGCCGACTACCTGGACTCCCTGGAGCGGCACCTGGCGGCCTCCCGCCAGGACGCGATCCGGCGTCCGGAGGGCGGGAGATGAGCTCCGCGGCCCGGTCGGCCGTGCGGATCGCGCAGGTCGCCGTCGTGGTGTGCGCCACGGCGGCGTCGCTGGCCTGGGCCGTGGTGCGGCACGGCCGGCGGGAGGGGACGCTCAGGAGGGCGGGCGCCGTGGTGAGCGCGGCCCTGTGGCGGCTGGGCCCGGCGTTCATCAAGGTCGGGCAGATGCTGTCGAGCCGCAGGGACATCCTCCCCGCCGCGTTCTGCGAGGAGCTGGAGGAGGGCCTGGCGCGCGGGCGGGCCGGCGCCGGCGGGGCGGACGTGGAGATCGGATCCGTGGCCACCGTGGAGCGGCGCCAGGTGGACGGCGCCGACGTGGCGGTGAAGACGGTCCACCCCACGGCCGCCGAACAGCTGCGGATCGATCTCGGCCTCATCACGGCCATGGCCCGGGTCGCGGGCGTCCTGCTCCGGCGCTCGGGGCCCACGCTGGAACGGGTCGTGCATGAGATGTGCGAGTCGGTCCGCGGGCAGACCGACCTGGTGGCGGAGGCGGCCACCCTCAGCCGGCTCGAAGACCTCGAACTCGTCCTGCCGGTGGTCTTCCCCCGGGTGCTGCCCGGGCAGAGCGGGCCGGGCGTGCTGACGATGACGTGGATACCGGGACAGGCCGGCGGCCGGCGGTTCCGCGATCCCCGGCGCACCGCCAAGCGGCTCGTCCTGACGGTGTACGAGATGCTCTTCATCACCGGCGTCGTCCACTGCGATCTGCACCCGGGCAACTGGTGGGAGCTGCCCGACGGCCGGCTGGCGATCGTGGACGCCGGGTTCACCTACGAGCTGGACGAGGAGATGCGGACGCATTTCACCGAGTTCTTCCTCGGGATGTCCAGCGGGAACGCCGAGATCTGCGCCACGCACGCGCTGGCGGCCGCGGCCCGGCCGGTGCCGCCCGAGGCCGAGAAGGCGTTCCGCCGCGACATGGAGGGCCTCATCGGCTCCGTCACGGGGCTGACGGCGGGGGCCTTCTCCCTGGCGGGGTTCGCCGCCCGCTTCTTCGCCGTGCAGCGGCGGCACCAGGCGTTCTCACGGGCCGAGTTCATCTTTCCTCTCATGGCCCTTCTGGCCATAGAAGGGCAGGTCAAGCAGCTGGATCCGGGAATCAACTTCCAATCTCTGGCGGGCCCCGTCGTGTTGCGCTCCATCGTCGCGCGGGCCCGCGCCGAGCGCGTCCGCTGAGCCCTGCCACGCGCTCACCTCGCCGGCGACGGCTTCCCGAGGCATCGCCGGAGCATCGCTATACACTTTCTTAGTATGGTGAACGAGTCGGTGGCCCGCGCCGGCGAACGCAGACGTTACGGGCAATACTGCGGTCTGGCCGCGTGCCTCGACGTGATCGGCGAGCGGTGGACCCTGCTGATCATCCGAGAGCTCCTCGTCGGCCCTCAGCGATACAACGAGCTGCTTCACAATCTTCCAGGCATCGGCACCAACCTCCTCGCCGAACGGCTCCGGTGGCTGACCCGCCAGGGCGTCGTCCGGCAGCACCCGCGGCTGAGCGGCAGGGGGCACACCTACGAGCTGACGTCCTTCGGTGAGGAGCTCCGCGAGCCGGTGCTCGGCCTGGCCCGGTGGGGGCTGAACGTCCCCCACTCCTTCAGCGCGGAAGACGAGGTGCGGCCGCAGTGGGGTGTCCTGGCCGTCGAGGCGCTGATCAGGAAGGACCAGATCCCCGACGTCGACGAGTCCTACGAGTTCCTCGTCGACGACCAGGTGTTCCACATCGCGGTGCGGGGCCGGCAGATCTCGGTCGTCCAGCAGGGCGCCGAGGACGCGGTCCTGCGGGTCTCGACCGACGCCAAGACGTTCGTGGACATCGGTTCCGGCCGGCTCTCGCCCTTCGAGGCCGTGGTGACCAAACGGCTGAGCCTGGAGGGTGACCAGGAAGCCCTCACCCGCTGTTCCCGTCTGCTGGGGCTGCTTCCCGGCCCCCGCCCGACCGCGATCTGAGCGTCTCCAGGTACGCGTCTATGTCCGCGGCCAGCGGGGGAAGGTCGACCGCCGGGTTCGGCGACCGGGCGAGCAGCATGCCGCCTTCGCAGATCAGCGAGAAGACGAGCTGCGCGCGGGCGGCCACCGTCTCCGGCGCTCCCCCGCCGGCCAGGCGCAGACCGGCCAGCAGGACCCGCAGGGTGTGGCCGTGCTCCAGCTCCCGCACGGCCTCCCAGCCCATCAACGACGGGGCGTCGAGCAGCACGATCTGCCGGAAACCCGGATCCAGGCAGTGCTCCAGGAAGGTGCGGACGCCGTTGTGCAGGGCTTCCCACGGGTCGTCCTCCTCGGCGGCGGCGTACTCCAGTCTTGCCGCGATCTTCTGCTGCTCGCGGATGAAGACGGCGCGGAACAGCTCGATCTTGCTACCGAAATGGTGGTAGACGGCGCCCTTGGTGACCCCCGCCGCCGCGGAGATCGTGTCGATCGAGGTCGCGGCATAGCCGTTGCCGCCGAACAGCTCGTGCGCGGCGCCGACCAGCCGGGCCGTCGTCACGTCCGAGCGCTCGGCCTGCGTTCGCCTGGCCATGCTTCTCCTCATCAGCTCCGGTTACCGGCCCGCCCGTCGTCCGGGCGGCCCGTCACCAGGGGATCACCGGGTACCAGGGGATGAGCTCGCGTCTGGCCAGCAGCCGTACGTCCCAGTACAGGAAGGTGAAGACCCCGACGACGATGAAGGCCGCTCCCGTGATGAGGGCGAGCCGGCCGGGCCGGGCGGCGAACCAGCCCTGCACCCGGCCGCCCATGACCACCGCGAGCAGGACGAAGAGCACCGTGAGGATCACGATGTTCCCCACGGACTGCAGCATGAACGCCAGCGCCCCGTAGAGCGGGTTGTGGCTCTCGGCGGCGTCCCGGAACAGCTGCCGGAACAGTCCGTACGGCCGTCCGATGAGGAAGCCGCCGATGAGCGCTCCCATGACCACCATGGGCGCGTTGGGGAAGCGCCGGGTGAGCCGGGCGAGCGGGTCGCGCACGATGCCGAGCGCGGCCAGCCCGAGCCAGACGAACGCCAGCCCGATCACGCCGAAGGCCACCATCGACTGGACGCTCCTGGCCGACAGCTCCCCCGGGAGGGTGGGGGCGGTCGAGAACTGCGGCATGGCGGTCCCGACGATCCCGACCACGGCTCCGTACACGCCGGAGACCGTGAGCATGCCCACGGTCAGCCAGGCGAGGGGCTTGAAGACGGCCCCCACGCGGTCGGACAGCGAGCGCGGCTGTCCGACGATCGGGCAGAGCGCGCCGAGGACGGCGATGTTGCAGGCGGTGAAGGTGCCGCCCAGCCCGGTGGCGAAGGCGAAGACGATGCCGGGCAGGATGCCGTCGAGGACCGTGGCCTCCGGCTCCTGGCCGAGCACGGTGCCGGCGACGTTCTCCCCGATGACCGAGTCGACGAACTCCGCTGACCAGACGACGGTGAGCAGGAATCCGATCAGCGAGCTGATCAGGACGGCCCGCCAGGGATGGCGGATCCCGGCCCGCTCGGCGGGGCGCTGTTCGGTGAGTGCCATGTGGGTCTCCTCTTCGTACCGGCGCGACCGGCGCGCCGGTCGGATCATGGACGTTCGAGGTGCTGGACACGGCTGCGCCGCAGGTGCTGCCTGCTGCCGCGCGGCGCGGCGAAACCCCCGGGACCCGCATGGGCAGCGGCCGATCACGGTTCCCGGGAGGTGGAGCGGTGTGCGGCAGGGCTCAGCGGCCGGCCCAGAGGCCCACGTGGTTGCCTTCCGGGTCGCGGAAGACGGCGCAGTGGCCGTGGTTCCCGCCGATGTCCATCTTCGGCCGGTCCACCTTGCCGCCGGCCTTCAGCACGGCGTCGAGCGTGCCGTCGATGTCGTCCACGAGCAGGTAGACGACGGTGGACTCACCGGTGGGCGAGGGCCGGCGCGCCGACTGGGCGAGCCCTCCGACGGGCGGCCCGCCCGCGCCGGTGACGATCATGGAGTACGCGCCCAGAGGGAACTCGGGGATCTCCTCGTAGGTCCAGCCGAACACTTCCGTGTAGAACGTACGCATTCGTCCTATGTCGTTGACGTGGATCTCGAACCAGGCGACCGCGTCTGACAGGGACACGTGATTCCTCCTCGGCTGGCTAGGGTGTGGCGGCGAACGTGAGCGGCAGGCTGACCACCCCGCGGAACATCGTGCTGCGCCGGTAGACCAGCTCACCGGTGGGAACGGCCTGCCGCAGCTCGGCCAGACCGGCGAGCTGCCCCAGCGCCGCCCTCAGCTCCATGCGGGCGAGCAGGGCGCCGAGGCAGAAGCGCATGCCGGCGCCGAAGGACATGGGCGGTCGCTCCGAGCGGCGGATGTCGAACCTGTCCGGATCCGTGAACTGCGCCGGGTCGCGGTTCGCCGCCCCCGCGAGGGCGACGACGAAGGCGCCCTCGGGCAGCTTCGTGCCGGAGAGGTCGAGGTCCGCCGAGATCTGCCGGCTGTTGGACTGGACCGACGAGTCGTAGCGCAGGCACTCCTCGACGGCGCCCGCCAGCCGGTCCGGTTCGGCGCGTAGCAGTTCCAGCTGCCGAGGATGGCGCAGGAAGGCGAGGACGCCGTTGCCTATCTGGTTGGTCACGGTGTCGTGGCCGGCGAAGACCAGCGCCACGGCCGTGCCGATCAGGGCGTTGGTGGTGATGGGCCGCTGCCCGCCGGTGGCCTCGATCATGGCGCTGATGAGGTCGTCCCCCGGGCTCCTGCGCCGTTCGGCGATCAGCTCGGTGAGGTACTCGGCGAACTGTCCCATGGCGGCCTGGCCCCGGGCGATCTCCTCCGGACTGGCCAGGAGGTCCAGCGTGGGGGCGATGTCGACCGACCAGGCGCGCAGCGCGTCACGGTCGCGGGCCGGCATGCCGAGCAGCGTGGAGATCGTGGCGAGCGCGAGCGGGTAGGCGAAGTCGTCGACCAGGTCCATCTCGCCCCGCCTCCGCAGCGGCCGGAGCAGGTCGCGTGCGGTCTGCTCGATCTCCGCGCCCATCCTCCGGATCAGCCGGGGAGTGAACGCCGGGCCGATCAGGGAGCGGAGCCGCTCGTGGTCGGGGTCGTCCTGGAAGAAGATCGTGTGACGCAGCACCTCGCTGAGCGGGCCGGGGCCGACCAGCGAGGCCCAGAAGTCGCGGATGCCGGCCCGGCCGAACCGGGCCTCGCCCAGGACGGTGCGGACGTCGTCGTACCGGGTGACGTACCAGATGCCGTTCGCGCCGCGATGGACCGGATCGTGGCGCAGCAGCCAGGCGTAGTAGGGGTACGGATCGCGCAGGACCGCGGGGTCCACGGGATCGAACCCGGCGCCGATGGGGACCGTCATCCGGACCGCCCTCCCTCCGTAGCTTTAAACAGCTATACCAAATGTCCCGATATAGGTCTAGATCTGACCATTGTTCGAGGTAAATAGCTATGGTTTATTGAAGTGAAGCCGAAAGCGAGGTGGCGAGAATGTCCGTCGACGCCCGGCCGGCCCGGTTCGATCGTGCCGACCCGCTGATCATCCCGGGCAGCACGCATCACGTGGGGCTGGCCATACGAGGCGAGCTGAAGCTCTTCTTCGCCGACGGGGAGACCCTCGACTGCGACGACGTGCAGGGCATGAGCGCGGTCCGAAGCTCGGACACGGTCACCACGACCCCGGACGGGCGGCCGACCGTCGAGGTGACCCGGCTCATGACCCACTTCCACTCCAACGTCACCGGGCTGCTGATCCAGCAGAACCCCAGCCGGCTCAACCTGGGCCGGCTGACCGGGATCGCGCCGGGGGGACCGGAGCGGCTGCTGCCCGCCGACGTCACCTTCGACCAGTACCTGATCCTCGCGCTGCGCGGCCGACTCCACATCAACATCGACCCGCTGGTGATGGAGGCCAAGGAGATCACCGTGTTCCCGCCGATCGGCACCACGTTCCTGTCGCAGGGGGCCACGCTCTTCTACGACGTGGCGGACCTGCCCGGCGGGATCGCCCAGCGGGAGCCGGGGAACGCGACGCCCAGCCTGGCGCTGGCCTCCCAGAGCGTCTGCGGCAGCCACCTCACCCACTACATCGACATGCCTTCCGCGGATGGATGAGGGCGCCGCCACGTGACCTGCTGCCGCTGGTCGTCCGGGCGGCGCGGATCGGCGGGATCCTGGGGCTGGCCCTCCTGCGGGCGGTCACCGACGTGCGCGGGCTCTTGTCCGGGGTCCCGCCGGCGGCGATCGCCGGGGATCGGCTGGCCTGGGCCTGCGAGCGTCTCGGACCGGCGTTCGTCAAGATCGGCCAACTGCTGAGCACCAGGGTCGACGTGATCCCTCCGGCGGCGTGCCGGGCGCTGGCCCGGCTACGGGACCGCCTCACCCCGCTCCCGGTCGCGGAGGCGGCTCCGGCCCTGCCCGCCGGTCTCGCCGGGCGCCTCGCGGAGCCGCTCACACCGGTCGCGGCCGGCGCGGTGGCGTGCGTCTACCGCGCCAGGCTGGAGGACGGCCGGCGGATCGCCGTCAAGGTGCGCAGGCCGGGCGTCGACCGGGTGATCGCCCGCGATCTGGCCCTGTTCGGGCTCGGCGCCCGGCTGCTCCAGCGGCTGCCGGGGCTGCGTGGCGCGCCGTTCGCGGCCGTGGTCGACCAGCTGGGCGACGCGCTGACGGGGCAGCTCGACTTCCTCGCCGAGGCGGCGGCGTTGCGCAGGCTCCGGGCCGACCTCCGGCACCATCGGGCCGTCCGGGTGCCGGAGGTGCTGACCGAGTTCTGCCGCCGTGACGTGCTGGTGATGGAGTACATGCCGGGACTCGACCGGTCCGGCCGGGGACCGGGCAGGCGGGTGGCCGTGGTGAACGCGCTGCGGGCGATCTACCACATGCTGTTCATCGACGGGTTCGTCCACTGCGACCTGCATCCGGGCAACCTGCACCCGATGCCGGACGGTTCGGTGGTGATCGTCGACGCGGGGTTCCACCGGCAGCTGGCCGACTCCGACCGGCTCGCGTTCGCGGCGTTCTTCTACCGCATGAGCCGGGGGGAAGGGGCGGAGTGCGCCTCGATCGTGCTGTCCACGGTGCTCGGCGGCGCCGCCGGCCACGACGCCTCGGGGTTCCGCGCCGACATGGAGGAGCTGGTGCGCAGCAGCACGGGCGCGCGGATCGCGGAGTTCGATCTGGTGGCTTTCGCCGTACGGCTCTTCGCCATCCAGCGCAGGCACGGCTATTACGCCGATCCGCACTTCGTGTTCCCGCTCCTGTCGCTGATCGTCATGGAGGGGACGTTGCGCGAAGCGTGCCCGGAGGTGGATTTCCAGATGGAGGCGCTGCCCTTCGTGCTGCGCGGGCTCATGCGGCCGGGCGGGGCGTAGGGGGTCGCTCACCCCTCCGCCGCGGCGACCTCCGCGAGCCGGGGCAGAACCGTGCCCTGCCAGCCCTTGCCCATCCGCTCGAACGCCGCGCGGTCGCGCTTGTCGTCGAGGTCGAAGCCCGAATGTTCGAGAAGCAGGCGGGTGCCCTTGCCCTCGACGACCAGGCGCCAGGTCAGGGTCCAGGTGGTGTTGAAGGTGTAGACGAGCCGCTCGTACGGCTCCGCCTCCAGCACCTCGCACGGCACCGAGCCCCAGCCGGGCATCTGCAGGTGGAACCGGTGGCCGACGACCGCGCTGACGTCGCCGGGCGCCCACCAGCGGGCCAGCAGTTCGGGTTTGGTCAGCGCGTCCCACACCTTGGCAGGCGGCGCGGGGATGAACTGGTCGACCGAGATGGACGCGTGGCGGGTGTCGGGCACGGTGCTCCTTGTGCATCGGAGAGCGACCCACCAGATCCTAGGACATCGAAGACACCCTCACCATCAGTGACACAGCTTGAACAGGATGTGCCTCTGTCTCATCAGTGACAATCGCCGAGCCCTTTCGTCGTGCGGCTCTGAACCTGGAGACAGTTGAGCCACTTCGCCCCACTCGGAAACGTGGGCAATTGACTATGACTGGTCGCATTACGGACAGCCGATTATCAAAGTCAACCACGCTCCTATCTGCCGGACCTGGCGCCCGACATGCCAGGTCATCTACCAACATCAGCATTTATAGTTCAAGATTCACATGCCAACCGTACGCGAATTCATGAATCTTCAATTGTCTGGATTTTGGCGTATCCGCCGACCCTTGACCCTTCGCTTGAGAATTGCTTAGTGTCTCCCCCGGAAGGTCATCCAGATCAGACGGGGGACAGCCATGGCGCTCACCCGGCTATTTCGCCTGCCCGAACGCAGACTGACGGGGTTCGTACCAAACTCCAGCCCGGCGAAAAGGCAACTCCTGGAGATTGTCGCCGCCTTTGGAGAAGGGTATAACCGGGCGCTCGACAAAGTTCCCGATGTCACCGATTTACCGCGTCATCTGCACGGATTCGCGATCGAGGGCGCGGCCATGAGCTGCACCCTGCTGGACACGATCACCTTCAGGGGAAACCGCCTGCGCGCTCTCATGGAGAACACCGGAGGCCGGTACACCCACCTGATCCATGTCGGCGCCGGTTGGGCTCTGGCACGCCTGCGCCGCACCCGGTGGCCGGGCCTGGGCGACGAGATGCTCCGCTGGCTGGCCTGGGACGGCTGGGGATTTCACCAGGCGTACTTCATGCCCCGCAAGGTCTTCCACAACCACTGGATCGAGGTGGGGGCGCGCGGCGCCACCCGCCCGATCAGAGACCAGGGAACGGGCCGTGCCCTATGGTTCTACACCGGCTCCGACCCCGAGCTGATCGCCCGGCTCATCGGCACGTATCCGCCGCACCGCAGGAGCGATCTGTGGGCGGGCATCGGCCTGGCCGCCGCCTACACCGGCGTGTCCGGCGGGACGGACGACCTGCTCGCCGTCGGCGCGGGCCACCGGGAGCATCTGGCCCAGGGCGCCGCCTTCGCGGCCAAGGCGCACGTGCTCAGCGGGCACGTCCCGCCCGGGTCGGCGAAAGCCGTCGAGACGCTGACCGGGGTCACACCCGACGTGGCCGCCGGGTGGACGGATCAGGCTCTCGCCCGGATACCCCGGCCCGGCTCCCCCGCGGACTACGAACTCTGGCGCGCCGGGATCCGGAAGACCTTCCACCACCACACCGAGGGTGTCCTGTGATGATCAATTGGTCGGCCCACGCGGTCAAGATCGGCGCCTTCCTCACGATGCTCGCCACAGGCTGGGCTGCGGCGCTGCCCGGCGACCTCCCCGCCGAGGTGGAGCGGGCCGCCGCCGCGTTCTCCTTCGCCCGGCAGCCGCTCAACGCCGCCGACGGCGGTCGCGGCGTGCGCGAGGTCGCCCCCGCCTACCAGGACATCCGACACTGGATCTCCTCGGTCGGGGCCGCGGTCGCGCTCTCCGACCTGGACGGCAACTCCCGCTCCGACGACGTGTGCCTGGTCGATCCGAGAACCGACACCGTCACGCTCCAGCCGGCCCCCCAGACGCAGGACCGGTATCCGCCGATCTCCCTCGTCCCTTCGGGCCTGCCCTACGACCCGACGATGGCGCCGATGGGCTGCGTGCCCGCGGACTACGACGACGACGGCGCCACCGACGTCCTGGTCTACTACTGGGGCCGCTCCCCCGTGCTGTTCCTGCGCGGCGACGGGCCGCTCACCGGCCCGGCCGCGTTCACCCCGCGGGAGCTGGTCCAGCCCTTCCAGGTGTGGAACACCAACGCCCTGTCGCTGGCCGACGTGGACGGCGACGGCCGCACGGACCTGATCGTCGGCAACTACTTCCCCGACGGCGCGCGCGTCCTGGACCCGGCCGCCCGCTCCGGGCCCGAGCTGCGGATGCAGGCCTCCATGTCGAACGCCACCAACGGCGGCTCGAACCGTGTCCTGCTGTCGCGCGGCGGCGGGACGTACGCCGAGGCCGCGGGCGCCTTCGACCAGGAGGTGGCGGACGGCTGGACCCTGGCGATCGGCGCCCAGGACCTCGACGGCGACGGGCTGCCGGAGCTCTACATCGCCAACGACTTCGCCCCCGACCACCTGCTGCGCAACCGGTCCCGTCCCGGCGAGGTCTCCTTCGAGGTCACGCGAGGACCCCGCCACGTCACCACCCCGAAGTCCAAGGTGCTGGGCCAGGACTCCTTCAAGGGCATGGGCGTCGCCTTCGCGGACCTGAACGGCGACGAGGTCTCCGACATCCTGGTCAGCAACATCACCCAGGAGTACGGCCTGCTGGAGAGCAACTTCGCGTGGGTCAGCGGCCGGGGGCGCGTCTTCGACGACGCGGGCACCGCCTTCTACACCGATGAGAGCGAGGCGCTCGGGCTGTCGCGCAGCGGCTGGGGCTGGGACATCAAGGCCGGCGACTTCAACGGTGACGGCGTCAACGAGATCCTCCAGGCCACCGGATTCCTGCGCGGCACGGTCAACCGCTGGGCGGATCTGCAGGAACTCGCCATGACCAACGACGACCTCCTGGCGAATCCCGCCATGTGGCCCGATTTCCATCCGGACGCCGACATCTCCGGGGACAACGTCAACCCCTTCTTCGTCCGCCTCCCCGGCGGGCGCTACGCCGACGTCGGCCAGGCCGTCGGCGTGGCGGATCCGGGCGCGTCGCGCGGCATCGCCACGGCGGACGTCGACCATGACGGCCGGCTGGACTTCGCCGTCGCCAACCAATGGCGGCAGAGCCACTTCTATCGCAACACCGGACCGGGGCGCCCGCCCTTCCTGGGACTTCAGCTGATGCGCCCGGCGGGCGGCTGCTCCAGCAACGCCGAAGCCCTCTCCCCCGCCATCGGCGCGACCGTCCGGCTGGCTGCGGGCGCCCAGGGCACGCGCACCGGCCAGGTCTACCCCGCGAACGGACACGCCGGCGTCGCCGCCGCGGAGCTGATGTTCGCGCTCCGCGCGGGCACCACGTCCGTGCCGGTCGAGGTGACCTGGCGCGACACCTGCGGCCGGGCCCGCACCGCCGCCGTCGACCTCGCGCCCGGCTGGCATCGCCTCCGCCTCGGCGACGACCGCTCGATCACCCCTGTCACGGAGGGAACACCATGACCTCTGCCCAGCGCGATCCGAGAACGGCGGCGCTTCGCAGATTCGCCCTGTCCATCACCGTGTTCAACCTCCTCGGGCACCTCTGGCTCGGCTTCGAGCAGGCGTACATCACCCCGATCGTGGCCGTGGCGTTCGCCTACGCGCTCGACCTCGCGCTGGAGACCGCGGAGGCGAGCGCCGAGAAGCGGACGCCCAAGTACCGGAAAGAAGGCCTGCTGGACTTCCTCCTGCCCGCCCACATCTCCGGTCTGGCCTGCGCCATGCTGCTGTACGCCAACGACCGGCTCTGGCCGGTGCTGTTCGCCGTGGCCGTCGCCATCGGCGGCAAGTACATCGTCCGGGTGCGCGTCGCCGGGAAGAAGCGGCACATACTCAACCCGTCGAACGCCGGCATCGCGATCACCCTGCTGGTGTTCCCCTGGGTCGGCATCGCGCCGCCGTACCACTTCACCGAGTGGGTCAGCGGTCCGATCGACTGGATCATCCCCGCCTTCATCCTCGTCGCCGGGACCATGCTCAACGCCAAGCTCACGGGGAAGATGCCGCTCATCCTGGGCTGGGCCGGGGCGTTCCTCGCCCAGGCCGTGATCCGCACGTGGGTCGACGGCACCGCGACGACGAGCGCGCTGGTGGTCATGACGGGCGTCGCCTTCATCCTGTTCACCAACTACATGATCACTGATCCCGGCACGACACCGGTCAAGCCGCGCAACCAGGTCGTCTTCGGAGCGTCCACGGCGGTGGTCTACGGCCTGCTCGTGCACTTCCACATCGTGTACGGCCTGTTCTTCGCGCTGGTCATCGTGTGCGTCGCCCGGGGCGTGCTGCTCGCGGCGCTGTCCGCCCGGGAGGCGCGCCTCCAGCAGAGCGCCGTGCCGGTCCCCGCCACCTCGGTGGCCGTCCCCAGTTCCAGGTGACCGCCATGACAGACGTCGCCATCGTCGGCATGGGCTGCCGCTATCCCGACGCGGCCGGCCCGGACCGCCTGTGGGAGCTGGTCATGGCCCGCAGGCGGGCGTTCCGGCCCATCCCCGCGACCCGGCTGAACCTCGCCGACTACGACACCGGCGACCCCGACTCGACCTATGTCCGGTACGCGGCGCTCCTGGAGGGCTGGTCGTTCGACCGGGCCCGGCACCGCATCCCGGGAACCACCTACCGTGTCACAGATCCGGCGCACTGGCTGGCCCTGGACGTGGCCGCCGACACCCTCGCGGCGGCGGGCTTCGCCGACGCGTCCGGACTCGACCGCGACAGGGTCGGCGTGGTCCTGGGCAACACGCTGACCGGCGAGTTCACCAGGGCCACCGCCATGCGGCTGCGATGGCCGTACGTGCGCCGCGTCCTGCAAGAGGCCATGGCCGGCGAGGACCTCGGCGAGTCCGTCCGCGACCAGCTCGTCAAGCGGGCCGAGGAGCTGTTCAAGGCGCCGTTCCCCGAGCCCACGGACGAGAGCCTCGCCGGAGCGCTGTCCAATACCATCGCCGGGCGCGTCTGCAATCACTTCGACCTGCACGGCGGGGGTTTCACCGTGGACGGCGCGTGCGCCTCGTCGCTGCTCGCGGTGATCCACGCCTGCGTGGCCCTGACCTCCGGGGATCTGGACTTCGCCCTCGCCGGAGGCGTGGACCTGAGCCTCGACCCGTTCGAGCTGGTCGGGTTCGCCAGGACCGGGGCCCTCGCGCGTACGGACATGCGGGTCTACGACGCCTCTCCCACCGGCTTCTGGCCGGGCGAGGGGTGCGGCATGGTCGCGCTGATGCGCGCCGAGGACGCGCTGGCGCTGGGGCGGCGGCCGCTCGCGCTGATCCGCGGATGGGGGGTGTCCTCCGACGGGCGCGGCGGGATCAGCAGGCCCGAGCCCGACGGGCAGCTGCTCGCCCTGCGGCGCGCCTACGAACGCGCCGGGTTCGGCGCGGACACGGTCGGCTACTTCGAGGGGCACGGCACCGGGACGGCGGTCGGCGACCACGCCGAGCTCCAGGCCATGCGGGCCGTGCGCGAGCAGGGCCGCCGCCCGGCCTTCGTCGGGTCGATCAAGGCCAACATCGGGCACACCAAGGCGGCGGCCGGCGTGGCCGGACTGATCAAGGCGACGCTGGCCGTGCACCATCAGATCGTCCCGCCGACCACCGGTTCGCACACGCCGCACGAACTCCTCGGGGACGGGCTCACCGTCGCGGAGGGGCCCGTCCCCTGGCCCTCGGCCCCCGTACGGGCAGCGGTCAGCGCGATGGGGTTCGGCGGGATCAACACCCATCTGGTGGTGGAGAGGGCGGGATCGGCCCGTCGAACCCGGTTGTCCGCCGTACAGGAGCGGATGGCGCGCACGCCGACGGACACGGAGGTCTTCGCCGTGACGGCGGACAGCCCCGCCGCGCTCACCGGGAAGCTCCGGCACGTCGCCCGGCTGGCGGAGACCCTGTCCTTCTCCGAACTCACCGACCTGGCCGCCCGGCTGGCCGGTGAGCCGCAGGGGAGCCACCGGGTCGCCTTCACGGCCCACCATCCGGGTCAGCTGGCCCGCCGGGCCGAGCGGGCCGCCGCCCTGGCGGGCCGCGCCGCCGCCGAGTCCGGCGTCTTCAGCGGGGTGGGCCCGCCCGGGAAGGTCGGCCTGCTGTTCACCGGCCAGGGCGGACCGGCCCGCGGCGACGCCGGCGCCCTGGGCAGGCTGTACGACGGGGCGCGGGCGTACTTCACCGGGGAAGAAGGCATCGACACGGCGATCGTGCAGCCGGCCGTCTTCCGGGCCTCCATGGCCGCGCTGCGGTGGCTGGACAGCCTCGGGGTCGCCGCCGTCGCCGCGCTCGGCCACAGCGTCGGCGAGATAGCGGCGCTGACCTGGTCCGGGGCCATCGACGAGGAAGCCGCGCTGGAGCTGGTGACCGAGCGCGGCCGGATCATGGGCGAGGTGGGCGCGCCAGGCACCGGCATGGCCTCCGTCTCCGCCCGCGCGAGCCGGGCCGCCGCCCTGATCGAAGGGCTGGACCTGGTCGTCGCGGCCGACAACGGCGCCTCCACGGTCGTCGCCGGGCCGTGGACCGCGGTCGAGACCCTGGTGCGGCGGGCCGGCGCGGACGGCGTCACGGCGACGCGACTGGAGGTGAGCCACGCCTTCCACTCCCCCGCCGTGCGGCAGGCCGTCGCGCCGTTCACCATCTGCCTGGACAAGGCGCCGTTCACCGTGCCGGTGGGACCGGTCTACTCGACGGTCACCGGCACTGAGCTGAGCGCGGGCACCGATCTGCGCCGGCACCTGGCCGCCCAGATCACCGATCCGGTGCGGTTCCGTGAGGCGCTGGATCTGCTCGCCGCCGAGTGCGACCTGCTGGTCGAAGCCGGTCCTGGACATTCGCTGGCGACCCTGGCCACCGCCCACCTCGGCGGCTCGCCTCCGGCCGTCTCCGTCGACGCCGGCGCGGCCGGCGCGCGGGGCCCGCTGGAGACCGCCGCCGCCCTGTTCGCGGCAGGCGCGACCGACTCGTTGCGCACCCTGTTCGACCAGCGCTTCCACCGGCCCTTCGAGCTGGACCGGGAGCCCGTGTTCCTGACGAATCCCTGCGAGGCGGCGCCTGAGCCGGCCCCGTCCGCCGCGCCGGAACGGCCGCGGCCGGAAGGCGGCGGCGTGGCCGAGATCGTGCGCGAGCTGGTCGGGGCCGCCCTGGAGCTGGAGCCTGACGCGATCGCGGACGACGACCACCTCCTGGCCGACCTGCACATGAACTCGCTGCAGGTCGTCCAGCTCGCCGCCGAGTCGGCGTCGGCGTGCGGGAAGGCGCTGCCGCCGGTCCTGCCCTCGATCGCCGAAGCCACGGTCGGTGACCTGATCGCCGCCGTCGAGGCTTTCCCCCGGGCCGAGGAGCACACGCTGGACCTGCCCGCCTGGTTCCGCCTGTTCACCGAGCACCGGGAGCCCGTCCAGCCGCCCGAGCCGGAAGGCGCGCTGCGCGCGCACGTCCCCGCCGCGCCCACGGACGCCGACCTGGCCGCCTTGGTCGCCACGGCGCGCCGGGCGATCGCCGGTGGGCGGCCCCTCGTCGTCACCGACGAGGCCGACTGCGCCTCCGGGTTCGTCGCCGCCCTGCGCCAGGAGCATCCGGACGCCGACGTCCATTGGCTCGGCGTGGACCGCGCGGGCCGGACCTACGAGGTCCGGCACTCGCCCATGGCCCGCCCGCGCAGCGATCCCCCGCTCCGGCGGGACGACGTGGTCGTCATCACCGGCGGAGGCAAGGGGATCGGGCTGGAAGCCGGGCTCACCCTCGCGAAGGCGTACGGGGTCCGGCTGGCGCTGATCGGCCGGTCGGATCCCGGCACCGACCCCGAACTGGCCGGCGGCCTGGAGAGGCTGCGGGCCGCCGGGGTGGTGGCCGCCTACCGCAGGGCGGACGTCACCGACGCCGCCGCTGTCACGCGGGCCATGGCGGAGCTGTCCGAGCTCGGCCCGATCGCCGGGGTGGTGCATGCCAGCGGGATCAACCGGCCCGCCCTCTTCGGCGAGCTCACGGACGAGGACTTCGCCGAGCACGCCCGTACGAAATGTGCCGGTCTGGCCAACGTGCTCGCCGCCGTCGACCTCAGCGGGCTGCGGCTCCTCCTCGCGTACGGGTCCGTGATCGGGCGGTTCGGGCTGGCCGGCGAGACGCACTACGCCCTGGCCAACGGACGGCTCCAGGCCATGGTGCGCGCCCTCGCGCCCCGGCTGCCCGACGGCTGCGTCAGCGCGACGCTGGCCTGGACCGTGTGGTCCGGGGCGGGGATGGCCGAACGGCTCGGCGTGGTCGACCACCTCGCCGGCGCCGGGATCGGCACCCTGCCCGCGGAACGGGGCGCCGAGCTGCTGCTGGACGCCATAGCGGCAGGTCCGGCCGGGGAGACCATCGTCATCAGCGGCCGGCTTCCCCAGCTCGACCGCGCGCAGGTCACCCCGCCGCGGCATCCGCTCCTGCACCGCCTGCTCAGGTTCGTCCCGGGGGTCGAGCTGGCGGCCGAATGCGAGCTGGACGCGTCGCGCGCGTTCCTGGCCGACCACCAGCTCCACGGGGTGCGGCTGCTGCCCGCCGTCTGCGCTCTGGAGGCCATGGCCCAGGCCGCGGAGATGCTCGGCACTCCCGCTCGCACGATCACGGACGCCCGGTTCGAACGACCGGTCATCGTGCCCACCGACGGGACGCGGACCATCCGGATCCACGCCCTGCGCCACCCCGACGGCAGCGTGGCGGTCACCGTCCGCAGCGCGGAGACCGACTTCTCCGCCGACCACTTCGCCGGACGGGTCGTCCCCGGGCCGGCCGATCCGCCGGACGTCGAGGTCCCCGCCGGTGACCCGCCCGGCCACGAACCGGCCGACCTGTACGGATCGCTGTTCTTCCACGGCCCGGCGTTCCGGCGCCTGACCCGTTTCGAGTCCCTCTTCCCCACCGGCTGCCGGGCGGTGCTGTCCGGGGCCGGCGAGGACCTGGGGCTGGGCGAGCCGGTTCTGGGGGACGCCGCCCTGCACGACGCGGCCATCCACGTCCTGCAGGCGTGCGTGCCCCACCGGCGCCTCCTGCCGGTCGCGTGCGATCGCTTCCAGGTGCACGGCGGCGCCCGGTCCGCCGACGTGGTCGTCGAGGCGGTCGAACGGGAGCACCAGGGCGTCGACTACACCTACGACGTCCTGGCCCGGTCCGTGGACGGGCGTCCCCTGTTCAGCTGGTCGGGGTTGCGGCTGCGCGACACCGGGCCGCTGCGCCTGGACGCCGTCCCGCCGCTGCTGACCGGCCCGTACCTCGAACGCGTGGTGGGGGACCTGTGCCCGGGGGCGGCCGCCGTGACCCAGGAGTGGGTGGAGCTGGACGGCCCGCCGCTCCCGCTCGGTCCCGAGTGGACGGATCAGGCCGAGCAGCTGGCGCGCCTGACCGGCGAGTCCCGCACCTCTCTGAACTCGCGGCTGAGTGCGGTGCTCAAGTGTCTGCCCGAAGCGGGCCAGGCCACGTCGCTCCGGGTCGAGGCCGCGTACGAGCACGGCTGGATCAAACTCAGCGGCCCGTCCGGGTCGGCCGTCCTGTCCGGCCTGCTCACCCTGAACGATTCCGGCGGCCCGCCACGACCCATGGTCGTCGCCGTGCTCACCCAGGAGAGGCGATGAATCCTTTCTACGAACACCGCCAGGTGGTGACCTTCGCGGACACCAACGTGGTCGGGAACGTGTACTTCACCCATTACTTCGAGTGGCAGGGCCGCTGCCGGGAACGGTTCCTCGCCGATCAGGCGCCGGAGGTCCTCCAGGAGCTCACCCGCGACCTCGCCCTGGTGACGGCCGACTGCGCGTGCGAGTTCTTCGCCGAGCTGTACGCGCTCGACGAGGTGTCGATCCGCATGTCGCTGGGCGGCATCGAGGCCAACCGGGTGACCATGGAGTTCCACTACTACCGGCTGGGCGCCGGTCCGGCTCTGCTCGTCGCCCGGGGACGGCAGACGATCGCGTGCATGCGCCGCGGCTCCGGCGGCGCCCTCCACCCGACGGAGATCCCCGGCCCGCTCAGGCGGGCGCTCGACCCTTACCGTCCCGTCCCGGCAGCCTAGGAGGACCGCCCCGTGGATCCGCGGATCGGCATCATCGGGTGCGGGCGGATGGGCACGGCCCTGGCCCGGCTCATCGACCTGCACCGGATACCGCTGCTGCTGGCCAACCGGACGCCCGGACGGGCCGCCGCGCTCGCCGCCGAGCTGTCGTGCGCGCGGGCCGTGCCGCCGGAGGAGGCCGCCGCCGAGTCCGATCTGACCATCCTGGCCACGCCCATCGACGCCACCTGCCGTGACGTGGCGCCCCAGTTGCGGCGGACGCGGTCCGTCATCGTCGACGTGTCCAACCCGTGCTTCGGTGAGCCGGCCGCGCCGCCCTACGCCTCGGCGGCGCAGCGGATCGCCGCGGCGCTGCCGGGTTGCGCCGTGGTGAAGGCGTTCAACTGCCTGTCGGCCCGATGGATCAGCGCCTACATCCGCGCGCCCGGCCTGGTCACGATCCCCATCGCGGGCGACGACCCCGATGCCAAGCTGCTCGTCACCCGGTTCTGCAAGCAGCTGGGATTCGACATCGCCGACGCCGGGCCCCTGGCCAACAGCCGGTGCATCGAAAGCCTGACCGAGCTGCTGCTGTGCCTCGACGCCGACTCGATCGGCGTGAAGCTCGTGCCGGCCCTCCCCTGACCGCGGCCGCGCCATCCCCCACGAAACCGATCCCAGGAGTCGTCATGTCCGCTCCCGCCATCAGCCGTTCGACGCTCAACGAGCGACACCACAAGACGGCTCTCGGTGTCTTCCTCGTGATCGTCCTCGCGCACTGGGCGGAACACGTCGTCCAGGCGATCCAGATCTACGCGCTGGGCTGGCCGGTCCCCGAGGCGCGCGGACTGCTCGGGCTGCCGTTCCCCTGGCTCGTCACCTCGGAATGGATGCACTACGGCTACGCCCTGGTCATGCTCGTGGGGCTGATCCTGCTGCGCCCGGGCTTCACCGGCCGTTCCAGGACCTGGTGGACCGTCGCGCTGGCCATCCAGTTCTGGCATCACATCGAGCACCTGCTCCTGCTGATCCAGGCGCTGTCGGGGACGTACCTGGCCGGACGGGCCGCGCCCACCAGCGTCATCCAGCTCGTGATCCCCCGCGTCGAGCTGCATCTGTTCTACAACGCCGTGGTCTTCGCGCCGATGGTGGTGGCCATGGTGCTGCACCGGCGTCCGCGCCTGGAAGAACGCGCCGTCATGCGGTGCGACTGCGCGCTCCAGCCCGCATGAGGTTCCGCCCCTCCCCGCCGATGGCCGTCGTCCTGCTGCTGGTCGCCGCGCTCGCGCTGTCCTGGACGCTGCCCGGGATCGGCCCGGCGCTACGGCTCGCCACCGGCCACGGCCTGCGGGGCACCTTCACCGCGCAGCGCCTGGACTGCCTGCGCCATCCCGGGCACGAGAGCTGCGCCTGGACCGGCGCGTTCCGCTCCCGCGACGGCCTCGTCCAGCGCACGGAGGTCACCCTCGCGGGCAGCGACCGGGGCACCCATCGAGCGGGCCAGCGGGTCGAGGCGGTCGACGTGGGGCTGACCAACCGCGTCTACGGCCCGGGCGGCTCCGCCGAATGGGTCTTCACCGTACTGCTGGCCCTGGCCGAGCTGGCGCTCCTGGCCTTCGCCCTCATGGCGATCGCCGGAGCGGTCCGGCGCGGTGAAGGGACGCGTTCCGCCGCCGGGGCGTCGCGGTCAGCGCCAGCCGAGTGCGGGGGCGACGTGGGTCAGGACCGATGAGAGCAGGTGGGCGTTGTAGTCCACGCCGAGCTGGCTGGGCACCGTCAGCAGGAGCGTGTCGGCCGCGGCTATCGCCTCGTCGGCGGCCAGTTCCTTGACGAGCACGTCGGGCTCGGCGGCGTACGTGCGCCCGAAGACGGCCCTGGTGGTGGCGTCGATGAAGCCGACCTGGTCGGAGCTGGTGCGCTCGTGGCCGAAGTACGCGCGGTCGGTCTCGTTGACGATCGGCATGATCGAGCGGCTCACCGACACCCGCGGCTCGCCCTCGTGGCCGGCCTCCTTCCACGCCTCCCGGTAGGCGGCGATCTGCTCGGCCTGCTGCACGTGGAACGGCTTGCCGTTCTCGTCGTCCTTGAGCGTGGAGCTCATCAGGTGCATGCCGAGCCCGGCGGCCCACTTCGCGGTGGCGTTCGAGCCGGAACCCCACCAGACGCGCCGGCGCAGCCCTTCCGAGTGCGGTTCGAGACGGAGCAGTCCGGGCGGGTTGGGGAACATCGGCCGCGGGTTCGGCTGGGCGAACCCCTCGCCCTCCAGCACCTTGAGGAAGACCTCCGCGTGCCTGCGCGCCATGTCCGCCTCGGTCTCGCCCTCGGCCGGCTCGTAACCGAAGTAGCGCCAGCCGTCGATCACCTGCTCGGGTGATCCGCGGCTGATGCCGAGCTGGAGCCGCCCGCCCGCGATGAGGTCGGCCGCGCCGGCGTCCTCGGCCATGTAGAGGGCGTTCTCGTACCGCATGTCGATGACGCCCGTGCCGATCTCGATCCGGCTGGTCCGCGCGCCGACGGCCGCCAGCAGCGGGAACGGGCTCGCGAGCTGCCGGGCGAAGTGGTGGACGCGGAAGTAGGCGCCGTCGGCCCCGAGCTCCTCGGCGGCGACCGCCAGCTCGATCGACTGCAGCAGGGTGTCGGACGCGCTGCGCGCCTTGGAGTACGGCGAGGACGACCAGTGCCCGAAGCTCAGAAACCCGATCTTCTTCATACGCACTTCAACATTCCGCACGTCAAAGAGATTCCATCACCGCCCGGCGGTCAGTCGCCGTATTTCTTCACAGCCTCGTAGGACGCGTAGTAGCCCCGGCTGAACGTGGAGTCGTACCACCAGGCCCGCCCGTCGGCGCCGAACGCCATCAGCTGGTTGTACATCTGACGCTTCGGCATGAGCAGCATCGCCGTCCGGACGACGCTGTCGCGCTACGCCTCGGCTCTGGACCGGCTGACCGGCGGCTGGTCGGGCAGCTCGCTCATCGCCGCCTACCTCTCGGCCCCCGACCAGGTCGAGGCCGCGGTGCGCTGCGCCCAGCCGGAGAGGGCTCGCGCGACGTTCCACCGCTTCGACGCCTGGGCCGCCCAGACCGGCCGGCCCACCCCCGAAGCGCTCGCCCACCGCTGCCGGGCGCTCCTCATGCCTCCGGGCTCCCCGGACGACGACCGCCAGGCCTGCTTCGAAGCCGCCCTGCGCGCTCATCACCGCGACCCGCAACCGTACGAACAGGCCAGGACCGAGCTCGTCTACGGCCAGTGGCTGCGCCGCACCCGCCGCAAGCGCGCGGCGCGCGAGTTGCTGGAAGCCTCCCGCGAACGTTTCGACCAGCTCGGCGCCCGTCCTTGGGCCCGCCGCGCCGCCGCCGAGCTGCGCGCCACCGGCGACCCGCGTCACGGCCGCGCGGCCGGGCACGTCCCCCGGAACCTGCTCACCGCCCAGGAACGCCAGATCGCCAGGCTCGCCTCGCGCGGCGTCCGCAACCGCGACATCGCCGCCCAGCTCTTCCTCAGCCCTCGCACGGTCGGCAACCACCTGTACAACGTCTTCCGCAAGCTCGGCATCACCTCCCGCCGCGACCTCGGCACCGCTCTCGGCCTCGACACGCCCTGACAGGCGCCGAACACGCCGGCGCCCTCGCCGCGCAGGCCAGGTACGTGCCGGCGCCCTCGCGGCGCAGGCCAGGTACGCGCCGGCGCCCTCGCGGCGCAGGCCGGGTGCGCGCCGAGCGGTCTTCCCGGCCTGATCCGCGTCATCACGTGCCTAGTTCGGCGTGGAGGGGATGGGATCCCCTTGTCTCAACCGGCCGGGCGTCACCAGGGCGGCGACGACGACGCCGGCGCCCGCCGCGACGGCGGCCACGGTGAACCCGCCGGCGAAGCCGCTCAGCGTGGTTCCCGCCAGGCTCGCGGCGGCGACGCTGGAGACGACCGCGGCGCCGAGTGAGGCGCCGAACTCGTGGAAGGTGCTCACGATGCCGGACGCGATCCCGGCCTCATGGGGCGCCACCTGGCCGAGCGCGGTCGCCGAGGCGACGACGAACAGCGCGCCGGTGCCCGCGGCGGCGACGGAGACGCCGACCACGACGACGGCGGGATGCATCGACACGGCCGGTGCGGCCAGGCCGAGAGCCGCGACCGCCAGTCCGGCGACGGCCGGCGCGCGTCCGCCCCAGCGGCCGATCACGCGGCCGGTCAGGTTGGCTCCGAGCATCGTGGCCACCGCCACGGGGAGGAACAACAGGCCCGTGTGCAGCGCGCCGTATCCCTGAGCCTGCTGGAAGTAGAAGGTGCCCAGGAAGAACACGGCGATCATCAGGGCCGTCGCCATCAGGATGAGGAACGCGCCCGCCGCCACGGGCCGCCGCGCGAGCAACCGGACGTCCATCAGGGGCGACCGCGCCCGCCGCTGCCACACGACGAACAGGACGTAACCCACCGCGGCGGCCAGGACGAGCCAGCCGGTGAACGACGTGAGCCAGCCTCGCTCGCCGGCGGCGATGAGAGCGTAGATCAGCGACGCGGTGGAGGCCGTCACCAGGATCGCGCCGAGGACGTCCAGCCGTGACCGTTCGGTTCCCCAGGTCGGCAGCCGCGGCACGAGAGCGGCGAGCACCACGGCGATCACCAGCCCGATGGGCACGTTGACGTAGAAGACCCACGACCATCCCGGGCCCGCCGTGAGGAGGCCGCCGACCAGGACGCCGAGGGCGGCTCCGCCTCCGCCGAGCGCGGACCAGACGCCCAGGGCCTTGTTCCGCTCCTCGCCGTCGAACAGGGCCACCACCAGGGACAGCGCCGAGGGTGACAGCAGGGCCGCGCCGACCCCCTGGGCGATGCGGCCGCCCACGAGCATGGCCGCGGATTCCGCCAGTCCGGTGACCAGCGACGCCGCGGTGAAGAGAAGGAGCCCGGTGAGCATGACGCGCTTGGCGCCCACCAGGTCCGAGATCCGCCCGCCGAGCAGCATGAGTCCGCCGAAGGTGAGCGTGTAGGCGCTGACGGTCCAGGTCAGCGCCTCGCGGGTGAGCCCGAGTTCGGTCTCGATGTGGGGCAGGGCGATGGCGACGACGGTGACGTCGAGGATCAGCATGAGCTGCGCCACGCCGAGAAGGCCGAGAACGCGCCAGCGCGCCGGGTGTGCGCCCGGCTGGGCGATCTGTTGGTTCATGAGGTCTCCATGGCAAGAACTCGTACTTCCATGTACGAGCTTTGCCCTTACTATAACTCGTATGTGTGCGTACGCGTTAGAGTGCCGACATGGCTGAGCCGTCCATACGCCCCAAGCGCCGCGCCGATGCCGAGCGCAGCATCGCCCGCATCGTGTCCGCGGCCCGCGCCCTGCTGAGCTCCGACCCCAACGCGAAGACGGACGACATCGCGAAGGCGGCGGGCGTGGGGCGGATGACCCTCTACGGGCACTTCGGCACCCGCGCCGAACTCGTCGAAGCGGCGCTCGTGGACGCGTTGAAGGCCGGTGACGAGACCCTGTCGGCCGTCGACCTGACGGGGAACGCCCGCGAGGCCATGACCCGCCTGCTGGCGTCGAGCTGGCAGATCGTGGCCGAGTCCGCGGCCCTGCTCGCCGCGGCCGAGGAGGTCCTCCCCGCGGGACGGATCAGGGAGCTGCACGAGAGACCGGTCCGGCGCATGACCGAGCTCGTCAGCCGCGGCCAGGACCAGGGCGTCTTCCGCGCCGACCTGCCCACCACATGGCTGGTCAGCGTCGTCCAGTACATTCTGCACGGGGCGGCGACCGAAATACGGGCGGGACGCCTCGCTCCTCACGACGCCGCGGAAGTGGTGACGAAATCCGTGGAGTCGGTGCTGACCGGCCAGGCCGTCGAGAGATGAATACGACCAGGATAACAAAGAAAGAAAACAGCAGGCCGAGGGCCAGATTCCCGTCATTCACGAGAATCTCGTCCGTTCTATTCGTGACCTACATCATTGCATTTATCGCCTTAAATGCTCCTATAATAGGGAACAAAGGCGGGATTCGATGAACAGCGCATGGAGAACGGCATGATGATTTCACCCGGCCCGTACGACGAGTTCGATCTGACGGGACACGCGTGCGTCGTCACCGGGGCCGCGCAGGGCATCGGCGCCGCGGAGGCGCGGCTGCTCGCGCGGCGCGGAGCGGCGGTGCTGTGCGCGGACCTGGCGGACACCGGGCCGTTGGTGGAGGAGATCCGCGACGAGGGCGGCATCGCCCTCTCCTGGCAGGGGGACCTCACCGAGCGGGGAGCGGCCGAGGACGTCCTGGCCGCCGCCGAGGGTTCCGGGCGGCCGGTCTCGGTTCTGGTCAACAACGCCGGCATCGTCCGTGACCGGATGGTCTTCAACCTGGACGACGCCGACTGGGACGCGGTGCTCGCGGTGAACCTGACCGCGCCCTTCCGGCTGTGCCGTGCCCTGGCCCGGCACTGGCGCGGGCAGCCGCGGCGCGCGGGACGGCGGATCATCAACACGAGCAGCGAGTCGGGGCTCTACGGCAACGCCGGGCAGAGCAACTACGCGGCGGCCAAGGCCGGTCTCGCCACGCTGACCTTGACCCTCGCCGCCGAGCTCTCCCGCTACGGGGTCCGCGTCAACGCGATCGCCCCCAGGGCACGCACCCCGATGAGCGAGGCCGCGTTCGGCACGCTGCCCGGCGGCGCGCTGCCGCCCGACCGCGTCGCGGCCCTGGTCGCCTGGCTCGCCGGTCCGTCCGGTGAGGACGTCACCGGGCAGGTCTTCGTCGTCGCCGGGGACACCGTGCGGCGGATGCGCACCTGGTCGCCGGTGCGCGCGGCCCGGCAGCCGGAGGAATGGTCCCCGGAGACGAGCAAGCGCTTCCTGGCGGAGCTCTTCGACGGGGACGCCACGCGTCACGAGCCCGCTCCGATCAGCGCCCTGTTCACCGGCGAAGCCACCGGGTAGCGCGTCGGCGGACCGACCGCCGGGATCGGCGATGGTGTGGCGGGCACGGAGGGGCCGGGACGGACGTACGTGATCAGGCACCGGTCCGCGTGTCCTGGGCCGTGCCGGGGATGAGGGACCGCCGGACTTCTTCCTCGATGAGGTTCCAGATGTGGTCGACATAGCCGGTGAACCTCTCCCCGCGCTTGGTGTGCAGGTCGCGGGGGCGGGGGATGTCGATGCGGATCTCCTCACGGATGCGCCCGGGGTGGGCGGCCATCACGATCACCCGGTCGGCGAGCAGCACGGCCTCGTCGAGCTGGTGCGTGATGAACACCACGGTCTTGCGCTGCTTCGTCCAGATGTCGAGCAGTTCTGTCTGCATCACCTCGCGGGTCTGCGCGTCGAGGGCGGCGAAGGGCTCGTCCATCAGCAGCAGGGTCGGGTCCACCGCGAGGGCACGGGCCAGGTTGACCCGCTGGCGCATGCCGCCGGAGAGCTGGTGCGGGTAGTGGTTCTCGAACCCGCGCAGCCCGACGAGCTCGATGCACTCCCTGCTCCGCGCGTCCGTCTCCGCCGAGCGACGGCCGCGGACGTCCAGGCCGAAGCGGACGTTCGCGAGCACGGTCCGCCACGGGTAGAGGGAGTCCTGCTGGAACACCACCGCCATGTCGCCGTGGCGGGGATGCGCCGGACGCCCGGACACGCGCACCTCGCCGGCCGACGGCGCGATCAGCCCGTCGATGGTCTTGAGCAGCGTGGTCTTGCCGCAGCCGCTCGCGCCGACCACGCAGACGAACTCCCCGTCCTCGACGGTGAGGCTGACACCGTCGAGGACCGTGGTGAAGGCGCCGCCGACCTCGTAGCCGACCGACAGCCCGTCGATCTCCAGCAGCGGCGACGCCCCCGGCGGGACGGGAGCGTCGATGGGGTTCTGGCCGCCGGCGGGGCGACGGCGGAAGGACCGGAGCATACGGCTTCCTCTCTCGATCTCGGCTCCCCGGAGCGGCCGGGCACGGCCGATGTCAGTCGCGGGCATCCTGGGAGAAAGAGCGGGCGTCGACGGCGGCGAGGGATTCCAGGGCCAGTCCGTGGGCGAGACCGAACTGCAGCTCGCGGCGGATCAGCATGGTGAGGCACGCGCGGGTGTAGCGGAGCATGAGCGTGGTGTTGGCGGCGAGCTCGCGGGCGAGCTCCCAGGCCCGGTCCAGCAGCCGGTCCGGTGGCAGCACCTCCGCCACCAGGCCGAGTTCCAGGGCTTCGCGGGCGCCGATGGTGCGCCCGGTGAGCAGGAAGTGCCGGGCCCTGTTCATGCCCAGGAGCCACGGCCAGACGACGTGGACGCCGTCGCCGGGCACCACCCCGGCGACGACGTGCTGGTGGTCGGCGAAGACGGCGGTCTCCGAGGCGAGGACGATGTCGGAGAGGAGGGCGAGCTCGGCGTGCTCGGTGGCCGGGCCGTTCACCGCGGCGATGATCGGCACCTCGATGTCGAGCAGGTCGAAGAGCATGTGCCGCCCCTCGTGCGCCACCCGGTCCCAGCCCTGCGGGGTGGTGTTGCGCTTCTCGAACGCCATCTCGGTGAGGAAGTCGGGGCCGCTGCCGGTGAGGATGACGACGCGGTTGTCCGGGTCGGTGGCGATCTGCCGGAACGCCTCGGGCAGTTCGCGGTGCGCCCGCTCCGACCACTTCAGCGATCCGCCGTCGGTGTGCAGGGTCACCTGGAGGATGCGGTCCTCCCGCGCCATCCGCACGTCGCCGAAGCGGTCCCGGTACTCCTCGAACCTGCTCACCGCCCCTCCTCCCCGGGCCGGCGGCCGTCGGGCGCCCACGGCTGGTAGTCCGGTTCCAGCGGCACCTGGAAGGTGTCCATCAGCATGGTCAGCGCCCGCCAGATCGCGATGACGTAGCAGATCTCGACCACCTCGCCGTCGTTCGCGAGCACCTCCTTCAGGTCGCCCAGGGTCTTCTCGGAGACCCGGTCGTCGCGCGTCATCTCGTCGACCGCGCGCATCACGGCGCGTTCTGCGGGCCCGAATCCCTCGTACGCCGCGCCCTCGCGCACCCCGAGCACGTCGGCGGGCCGCTTGCCCGGCAGGTCGACGTCGACGGTCGGCGCGTAGTGGTGCGCCCACAGGTACGTGGAGCCGGTCACCCAGGCCACGCGCATGATCGCGAGCTCGCGCAGCCGGGTCGCCTCGGGCCTGCGGGTCAGTCTCCCTTCCCAGAGGATGCGGTCGTTGATCTCGTTCTCGACGCGGGCGGACTGCGGCGAGTTCAGCAGCAGCCGGTAGAAGAAGATGCGCGACATCTCCTCGCGCATGCCCGCCTCGACGGCGATCCGCGCCGCCTCCTCGACGGGGAGCATCGGGATCAGGCCCTGGGGTTCGTCGGTCGGCATAGCCGTGGTCTCCCTGTCGTGGGTGCGGGTCATGCCTGGCCTGACTGCCAGGGGGCGACCCGCCGTTCCAACCATTCGAAGATCTTGACGAGCAGCACGCCGGTGACGGAGAAGATGAGCACCCCGGCGAGCAGCACGTCGGTCTGGAAGTACTGAGAGGACACGAGGATCCGGTAGCCGAGGCCGCTCTGGGAGCCGAAGAGCTCGCCGACGACGACGCCGATGAGCCCGCGCCCGATGCCCATGCGGATGCCGGCGACCAGGAACGAGACGGAGGTCGGGAACCGGACCATGGTGAACAGCTGCAGGCGGCTCGCGCCGAACGACCGGGCCGCCTCCAGGTGCTGCGGGTCCGTCGCCCGGATCCCGGCGTCGGTGTTGATCGCGATGGGCAGGACGACGAGCATGAACACCAGCAGCACGGTCTTGGTCTCGCCGATGCCGAACCAGAGGATGAACAGCGGCGCGAGCGCGACGAGCGGGGTCGCGTACAGCCCGTTGATGAGCGGGTCGATGTAGTCCTTGGCGCGGCGGCTGGTGCCGAGGAGCAGCCCGAGCAGCACCCCGGCCACGAGCCCGGCGCCGAACCCCTTGAGGAACTCGTCCGCGCTGACGAGCAGGTCCTGCTGGAGCGTCCCGTCCGCCCACATCGTGCCGACCGCCTGGACGGTGCTGATCGGTCCGGCCAGGAAGAGCGGGTTGGCGACGAGATACTCGGCCGCGACATGCCAGACCACGAGGAAGCCGGCGAAGCTGACGACGGCCCGGTAGCCGCGCCATCGGCGGCCGGAGCCCTTCCGCCGGCGCGGCCCCGGCGCGGGGGGCGTGGTGGTGTGCCGCGCCCCCCGCTCGCGGGAGGTCACGCCGCTCATGCCGCCGTCTGGCCCTCGGGAAGCAGGCCCTTGGGGCCCGGGCCGTTCTTGACCGAGTCGGGCAGTTCGTCGAAGGCGGCCTTGACGTGGGAGTTCTCGATCAGTCCCGCGATGTCGGACGGCACGGAGGCGTCCAGGGAGCCGCCGGACTTCATCAAGGAGATCGTCCGGGGGATCACCTCGTCGGCGATGACGCCGTCGCGCGGGTACGCCCCGGAGGTCACCCAGGTGTAGGAGGCTTCGGCCACGTCCGGCTCGACCTGCGCGTTCCTGGCCAGCAGGGCGATCACCCGGTCCTTGTTCGCCGGGTCGTAGAGGAAGGCGATGGAGGCGAGATAGCCCTTGAGGAAGGCGCGCGTGGCGTTGGGGTGCTCGGCGACCCAGTTCTTCAGGGCGATGATGCCGAAGAAGGACAGGTCCTGGTATTCGGGCACCTGCTGCAGGTCGTACAGGATCTTGTAGCCCTGCCGTTCCAGCAGCGTGGACGTGGGCGGCAGCACCGCGATGCACTTGATCTGGCCGGACTGCAGGGCCGCGAGCGCGGGGCCGGCGTTGAGGTTGACGTTCGTGAGCTTGAAGTCGGCGCCCACCTTCAGCTTGCCGCCGTGCTCCATCATCTTCGACAGGTAGAGGGCGTCGCCGATCCCCTCCGGGTTCTGCGCGCCGCACGTCGCGCCCCTGAGGTCCTCGAAGGACCGGACCTCCTTGGGCACGACCAGATACTCGGGGTACGACCGGTAGCCCTCGGCGACGGCGATGACGCGCGGGTCCTTCTGGTGGGCGAGGACGACGGCGTCGTACACGGTGGAGGTGAACTGCACCGAGCCACCGATCATGGCGGCGAGCGCGTTCGGGCTGGACTGCGAGTAGATCATCGACACGTCCAGGCCGTGCTCCCTGAAGATGCCGAACTCGACGCCGACCTGGATGGCCCAGTTGCCGGCGTTGGCGGTGACGCCGCTGAAGGTCACCTTGTCCACCTCGGGCCCGGCGGCGCCCGCCGTGCTCGTCTCGGGCGTGACGGCGGGGGGTTCGCCGGCGCCGCACGCTCCGGCTGTCACCAACAGGACTGTCGCGGCGAGGATCCGAAGGGCACGGGCGGCACGGGCGGCACAGGTGGGGGGCATCGAAACTCCTAGGCGGGATTCGCGTGCGTTGCTCGACCTCACCCGAACGCCGTTATCGGCATCGTTACCGGCGCGCGGGCGGGGGCGGACGATCGGGGCGGCCACGGCGGAGTGGCCTGCGGCGACTCCGTTACCGGGCCGCCGTGACAGGTCACGGGGCGGGTTCCTCGGCCGGGTCCTCGGCGGGGACGAGAGGGAGGACGAGCGCCGACGGGTGGCGGTCGTCGTGGACGACGGTCTGCCGCGCGGGGCGCAGGTCCTCGGGCGCGGTGGCGGTGCCGTCCTCGGTGCCGGCGTGGCGGTCGTACTTGGGGAACGAGCTGCTGGAGACCTCCAGCCGGATCCGGTGGCCCGGCAGGAAGACGTTGCCGGTGGCGATCAGGTCGACTTCGACGCGGACCGGCCCGGGCCCGGCGGCGGCGACCTCCGCCGCGGTCACCCGCCGGATGCCGTCGCAGAGCAGGAACGCCCGGCCGTCGGGGTGGACGTCGACGAGCTTCGCCGTCACGTCCGTGGCGGGAGCGTCGGTGACCAGGTGCAGGATGGCGTGGACGGGGCCGATCACCTCGACCGGGCCGGTCAGCGGGTCGCTGCTGTAGACGAGGACGTCGTCGCGGTCCTCGATCGCGCTCTGGTCCATCGGGCCGGAGTTCGCCGCCGGGTTGGGCAGGTAGGTCGCGCCGCCGCGGGTGGGCACGGGGTCGCGCGGGTCGTACCGGAACGTGTCGGGCGGCTGCGGCCCCTCGGGGGGTGTGCGGGACAGGCGGCCGTCGCCGTGGCGGGAGTTGGCGGCTCCCCCGCTGTGCAGGTACCAGGGGGTGGCGCGGGCGCGGGCGAGCGGCCACTCCCGCTCGTCGCGCCACTCGTCCACGCCCATGACGAACACGCGCACCGGCGGCAGCTCGGGACCGCCGGCGCCGGACAGATGCTGGGCGAACCAGGCGAGCTGCAGTCCTTCCATGTCGATCGCGGCCGGGAAGCGCCGCTCGGGGCCGCAGGCGTCGCCGAACAGGGCGGGCGACCACTGCGTCCACGGGCCGATGATCAGGCGCTGCCGTTCGGCCGCCGGGCCGCCCGCGGCCTTGATCGTCTCGTACGCGGCCAGGTTGCCGTCGAGGTGGACGTTGTACCAGCCGGCGACGTGCAGCACGGGCAGGTCGGTCGCGGCGAGCGCGTCACGGGCGCTGAGCGCGTGCCAGTACGGGTCGCCGGGCGGGTGGGCGAGCCATTCGCGGTAGTGCGGGGCGATGCCGTCCAGGGCGGGCGCGTCCGTCAGCGGCAGCCGCCCGAAGGCGGCGTCCGGGTCGCGCAGGGCGCCGGCGAGCGCCCGCGCCGTGTCCTGGTGCGCGGCGGCGCCGTCGCGGGCTGCCGCGCGGCGGAGCTGGTCGGGGGCGAGGTTCGCCAGGCTCCACCACAGGTTGAAGCCGAGCTGGAACGCGCCGCCGCGCCAGACCCAGCCGCTGTCGTACTCGGACGCGGTGAAGTGCGGCACGATCGTGCGCAGCGCGGGCGGCCGGCGGCGCAGCGCCTGCCACTGCGGGACGCCGTTGTTCGACGCCCCGTACATGCCGACCTGGCCGCTCGACCACGGTTGCGCGGCGGCCCAGCCGACGCACGCGGCGGCGTCCTCGCCGGAGCCGGCGAACGGGCGGAACGGCTCGTCGCCGCCGGAGCGGAACCGGCCGCGGGCGTCCGCCACGACGACCACGAAGCCGTGGTCGACCGCCCGCTCGGGGTTGATCACGCCGTAGACGGAGGCCCAGTTCGCCTTGTCGTAGGCGGTGTACTGGAGGAGCACCGGCCGCGGTCCCGCCGCCGGGTCGCGGTACACGTCGGCCCGGAGCACGACGCCGTCGGGGAGCGGGATCGGCACGTCCCGCTCACGCAGGATCGCCGGGCGCATCAGGACTCCCCCGCGCGCTCCACGCGGGTCTCCAGCGCGCCGAGCCCGTCGATCTCCAGCCGGATCACGTCGCCCGGCTTGATCCAGCGGTCGATCTCGATCCCGGCGCCGGTGCCGACCGTCCCGGAGCCGAGCATGTCGCCGGGCAGCAGCGTCTCCCCCGCCGAGGCGTGCGCCACGATCTGCTCGATGGACCAGTGGATCGACCCGGCGGAGCCCCGCGACCACAGCTCGCCGTTGACGAAGGCCCGCATGCCGGCCGCGAAGGGGCGGGGGATCTCGTCGGCGGTGACGAGGTACGGTCCGGTGGCGCAGCCGCGGTCGAAGCCCTTGGTCTTGGCCGGGCCGACCGCGGTGCCCATCTCGCGGCGCTGGACGTCGCGGCAGGACAGGTCGTTGAAGATGGTGAGCCCGGCGATGTGGTCCCAGGCCCGCTCGGGCGGGATGTCCCGGCCGCTCCTGCCGATGACGATCGCGAACTCCAGCTCGTAGTCGAGCTTCTCGGTGTACGCCGGCCACTGACCGGCCTCGTCCGGGCCGAACACCGACGCGCTGCGGGTCACGTAGTGGGAGGGCGCCTCGTACCACGCCGGCGGGACCTCCCTGCCCAGGTTGCGCAGGGCGTTGACCATGTGGTCCTCGAAGGCGAAGAAGTCGCGCAGCGCCGGCGGGCGGTCGACGGGGGCGAGCAGGCGGACCGCCTCGCGCGCGTGGGCGTGCGGGCCGAGCGGGCCGGTCTCCCGCCGCGCGGCCTCAGGGTCGCCGAGCGCGCCGAGGAGCCGCTCCGCCTCACGCTGGGCGCGTCCGCCGGAGCCGAGCAGGGCGACCGTGCTCCCCGGGAAGGTGGCGCGGGCGAGCTCCGCGGCGCGGCCGGGCTCGCCGCCGTCGGCGACGATCTCGGAGGCCAGCAGCGCGGCCAGGTCGACGATGACCGGCGCGTCGAGCGCCCCCACCGCGGCCCCCGCGCGCACCTCCGCGTCCGGCCAGCCGTGCGGCGTGAAGCGGCAAATCCTCATCTGGAACCCTCCGTAGATCATGGCCGGCTGCCGGGTTTGTCGTGCGGCAGGTTCTATTTCCGAGGCCGTTACTCCCTCATTAACGGCGGCGCGGAACGGCCCGGTAACTGCGCGCCCGTTGGATGACGGCGAAGGATTCTGTCAGCCAGCTGCTGAGGAGCGAGATTTTGAGTGTCAAGGCGATCGTGCAGCTCTATCCGGTCATTCCGGCCGAAGGCGGTGCCGCGGGGCGTGCCGCCCGGCGCCCGCTCGGGCGGGATCGGGACGAGTTCCAGAAGGTGATGCGGGACTGGGCGAGGATCGCCAAGGCCGCCGAGGACCTGGGTTACTGGGGCATCGCCGGGATCGAGCATCATTTCCACTCCGAGGGCTACGAGGTGGCCCCGTCGCCCGGCGTGGTGAACGCGTGGCTCGCGGCGCACACGAGCCGGATCAACGTCGGCACCAACGGCTACGTGCTCGGCACCCATGACGCGATCCGCGTCGCCGAGGAGTGCGCGATGCTCGACCACATGCTCGAAGGCCGGTTCTGGGCCGGGGTCAGCCGCGGCTACCAGTCCCGCTGGACCGACGTGCTGGGCCAGCACCTGGGCACCCCGGCGACGCTCTCCGACGGCGGCTCCGCCGACAAGGAGAACCGCGTCATCTTCGAGGAGCAGGTCGAGCTGATGCTCAAGGCCTGGACCGAGGACTCCTTCGACTTCAACGGCGCCAAGTACCAGGTCCCGTTCCCGTACGACGCCGGCATCACCACCTATCCGGCCACCGACACCGCGTCGCTGATGGGCGCGGTGGACGAGGTCGACGAGAACGGCGTCATCCGGAAGATCTCGGTCACGCCGCCGCCGTACCAGCGGCCGCACCCGCCGGTGTTCGTGGCGTCGTCGAGCTCGGAGGAGTCGATCCGGTACTGCGCGCGCAACGGCTTCGTCGTGACCAGCTTCTCCCCCGCGGCGAAGACCGAGGAGTTCGCGAAGATCTACGCCGAAGAGGCCGCCAAGGTGGGCCACCCGGTGCCGCTCGGCGCGAACCAGGCGCCCGTGCGCTGGCCGCACGTCACCGAGTCCGCGGCGGCGTACGACCAGGCCCTGCGCGACTACGACGCGGACATGTTCGAGAACTTCTACGCGAAGTTCTTCAAGAAGAAGATGCCGGTGAACGGGGACGTCGTGCAGGCCATCAAGGACTCCGGCCTGTTCCTCGGCGGCACCGTCGACCAGGCGAAGGCGCAGTTCGCCGCCGAGTGGGAGCAGGTCCCGTACGAGTACTCCGTGCTGATCTGGCACTGGGCGCAGCAGCCGACCGACGACCTGATCCGCGAGATGGAGCTGATGGCCACCAAGGTCTACCCGGAGATCGGCGGCCTGTCCGGCCCGCAGGAGCGTCCGCGGGCGCAGTGGGCCACCACCTGACCCGCCCGGCGCGCCGGCCCGCGCCTGCCGCGCGGCGGCGGGCGCGCCGGGTAACGCCATCCGTAATGCAACCGCTTGTACTGTACTGACCAGAGAGAACCGCACGGCCCCGGCCGCGCGTTGTCATACCGTTCCATGAGGAGTCGCCGTGTTCGAGTTCTTCCCGGGCGACCACGTCCGGTCGTCGAGCGTGAACCTGGCCCTGATGGCCGGCGGCTCGCTCGCCGACATCGGGCGCTGGCTCGGCCCGCTCCGGGACACGCCGGAGGCGGGCCTGGACGCCTGGGCGGCCGCCTGGGCGGGCATGGCGCACCAGCAGGAGGCGCTCGCCGCGGGCGACGTCCGCGCCGGATACCTGGCGGCGGCCGGCCGGCGGTATCTGCGCGCGTCGGTGTACCACGCGACCGCCCAGCGGCAGATCCCGCCGGGGCCGACGAAGTCGGAGAGCTACGCCGCGTCCCTGCAGGCCTTCGGGAACGCCATGGACTGTGGGGCCCTGCCGCTGGTGCGCGTCCACGTCGACTCCCCCGACGGCACGCTGCCCGGCTACCTGATCGCGCCGGACGCCGCCGACCCGCGGCCGGTGGTCATCGTGTACGGCGGGCTCGACCTGACCAAGGAGATGCTCTACGCCACCGTGGGCGCCGCGTTCGCCCGCCGGGGCATCACCTGCCTGGTCATCGACACCCCGGGCACCGGGGAGCTGATCCGGCTGCGCGGCGTGCCGTCCCGCCCCGACTACGAGGTGCCGACCGCGGCCATCATCGACCACCTCCAGGCCCGCCACGACGTGGACGCGCGGCATGTCGCCGTGCTCGGCGTCAGCTTCGGCGGCTACTACGCGGCCCGCTCGGCGGCGTTCGAGCCGCGGGTCTCGGCCTGCGTCTCGTGGGCGGGCAGCTGGGACTGCGGCGCGCTGTGGCGGCGGCGCTGGGACGAGGCCGAGGCCGAGCCGACGTCGTGGTTCCTGCCCTGGGTGACGGGCACCGGCACGATCGAGGAGGCCCTGGAGCGGCTGGAACTGTGGACGCTGGCCGACGTCTGGCCTCGCGTGACGCAGCCGCTGCTGATCGTGCACGGCGAGAACGACCGGGAGATCCCGGTCGCGGACGCGCGCCGCGCCTTCGAGGCCGCGGGCTCCGCCGACAAGCGGCTGCACGTCTTCGCCGCCGCCGACGGGGGCGCCGAGCACATCCAGTCGGACGACCCCGCCCCCGCCCTCGACCTGATCGCCGAGTGGCTCTCCCTGCGCATGCCGGTGCTGCCGGAGCCGCCGGTGCCCGCGCTCGCCTGAGCGCCCCGGACACGAGGAAGCCGGGAGGGGAATCCCCTCCCGGCTTCCGCGTTGCCGGGGAGCGGCTCAGGTGGCCGCCGGTCGCCAGAACGGCAGCGACGCCTCCTCGTTCAGCGGGACGAACTCGACCTCGACCCGCATCCCGATGCGCACCTCGTCGACCTCGCAGCCGATCACGTTGCCCATGATGCGGGGGCCCTCGTCGAGCTCGACGACGGCGACCGCGTACGGGGTCCACTGGTTGAACGGGTAGGCCCCCTGCTGGCGCACCACCGAGAAGGTGTGCACGGTGCCCCGGCCCTCCGTGGTGAGCCAGCCGGGCGTGTCACCGCACTCGACGCAGATCTGGCGAGGGTAGAACTGGCGGTGGCCGCAGCCGGGGCATTCCTGGACGAGCAGCTCGCCGCGGAGGGTGGCCTCCCAGTACGGGCGGCCGGCCGCGTCGAGCAGCGGGACCGGCCGGCCCTCCGTCGGCGGGGTGGTCACGTTCGTCATGCCTTGTCCTTTCCGAGTATCACGGTGCCCATCGCCGACAGCCAGCCGCCCGAGCCGCACGCGAGGGCCACCTCGGCGCCCGCCACCTGGGCGTCGCCGGCCTGGCCGCGCAGCTGCCTGGTGGCCTCGATGAGCAGGAAGATGCCGCGCATGCCGGGGTGGCAGGAGCTGAGCGCGCCGCCGTCGGTGTTCATCGGGAGGCTGCCGCCGAGCTGGAGCGCCCCGGAGGCGGCGAACGGGCCGCCCTCGCCCTTCTTGCAGAAGCCCAGGTCCTCCAGCATGAGCAGCGCGGTGATGGTGAAGCTGTCGTAGAGCTGTACGGTGTCGACGTCGTCGGGGGTGAGACCGGCCTGCGCGAACGCCTCCTTGCCGCTGCGCTCGGCCGCGGTGCGGGTGTAGTCGGGCATCTGGCTGATGTTCCAGTGGGTCTGGGCCGACGCCGCGCCGAGGATGTGGACCGGGGGCTGGCGCAGGTCGCGGGCGCGCTCGGCGGTGGTGACGATCACCGCGCCGCCGCCGTCGGAGACGACGCAGCAGTCGAACAGGTGCAGCGGGTCGGCGATCATGCGGGAGTTGACGACGTCCTCGACCGTCAGCGGCTTGCGGTACTGGGCGTTGGGGTTGAGCCCGGCGTGCGTGCGGCAGGCCACGGCGATCGCGGCCAGCTGCTCGGAGGTGGTCCCGTACTCGTGCATGTGCCGCTGGGCGGCCATCGCGTACGCGCCGATCAGGGTGTTGCCCCAGGGCGCCTCGTACTGCAGCACGCCCGCGACCTGCTCGCCCGGCTTCTTGGCGCCGAAGCCGGGGTTGGTGCCCGACTTGGTGTACAGGTCGGAGCCGTAGACGATGAGCACGGTCTCGCACAGGCCGGCTTCGATCGCCGCCTTGGCGTGCTGGACGTGCAGCTCGAAGCTGGAGCCGCCGACGGCGGTGCCGTCGAAGTACCGGGGGTTGATGCCCAGGATCTCCGCCATGGTGCCGGCGTTGTCCGGCTGGGCGAAGTCGCCCTGGGCGCACATGAACCCGTCGATGTCGCTCTTGCGCAGGCCGCTGTCGGCGAGCGCCCGCTGGGTGGCGAGCACGTGGTGCCCGACCGCGTCGAGGTGCGGTGCCTTGGGGTAATCGCTCAGGCCGATGCCGGCGATCACTGGCGTACGGTCAGCCATGGATGTGTTGTCTCCTCGGATGCGCGAAGGGATGGCGCGCCGCCTGCGGGCGGCGCGCCCGCGGTGTCAGGTCGAAGGGCGGGGTTCGCGGGGCAGGCCCAGGATGCGCTCGGCCATGATGTTGCGCATGATCTCGTCAGTGCCGCCGGCGATGCGCCGGGACGGCGCGCTGAGCGCGAGCTCGGCCCAGACGTAGGTGCCCCACTCGCCGGTGTCGGCCGTCATGCGCGGGCCGAGCACGCGGCCGGCGAGCTCGCCGATGGCGCGGACGTTCTCCGAGTCCATCAGCTTGATGATCGAGGCCTCGGCCCCCGGCTCGCCGCGGCCGGCGGCGCGGGCGGCGGTCCACCGGATCACGTCCCGCCGGATCGCGATCCGCGCGAACTCCTGGCGGATGTGCGGGTCGCCGTCGAGGCCGAAGTGCTGGATGAGACCGAGCAGCCGCTCGACCGGGTCGGTGGCGGGCGAGGCGGTGCGGTAGCCCATCGACGCCCGCTCGTTGCCGAGCGTGGTCATCGCCACCTTCCAGCCGTCGCCCGGCTTGCCGAGCACGTGGCTGTCGGGCACGAAGACGTCGTCGACGAACACCTCGTTGAACGCCTCGCCGCCGGTGAGCTGGCGCAGCGGGCGGACCTCGACCCCCGGATCGTGCATGTCGACCATCAGCATGGTGAGCCCGGCGTGCTTGGGCGCGTCCGGGTCGGTGCGGACGAGCATCTCGCCGATGTCGCTGTAGTGACCGCCGGAGGTCCACACCTTCTGCCCGGAGACCCGCCAGCCGTCGCCGTCGCGGACTCCCCTGCTCTTCACGCCGGCGAGGTCGGAGCCGGCCTCGGGCTCGGAGAAGAGCTGGCAGGCGAGGAGGTCCGCCCGGTACAGCGCCCGCAGGTACCTCTCCTTCACCTCGGGCGTGCCCCAGGCGAGCAGCGTCGGGGCGACGATGTGGTGGCCGACGATGAAGCAGGCCTCGGACGGCAGTTCGTAGTCGGCCGCGACCTCGTCGAACAGCTCCTGGTAGCGCTGGTCCCGGCCGGCCCCGCCGTACGCCACGGGGCCGGTGAGCCAGCCGAAGCCGGCGTCGAACAGCTCGCGGCGGAAGGCCACCGCGGCCGCGACCATGCTCAGCTCCTCCTCGCGGGTCGGTTCCGCGCCCGCGCTCAGCTCGTCGGGACCGTTGCCCCAGCCCTCCTCCCATTCCGGCAGGGGCTTGGCGTGGGTGTCGAGGAAGGCCCGGACGGCGTCCTGGAACGCGGTCTCGTCCGGGTTCCGGCGCTGGTCGTTCACGATTGCTCCCGAAGCAGGCGGTGGAGCACCTTGCCGCTGGCGTTCTTGGGCAGGGTCTCGGTGTGGACGCGGATGTGGTCGGGCACCTTGTACTTGGCCAGGCGCTCGCGGCAGAACCGCTGGAGCTCCTCCGGCGTGGCCTCGGTCCCCTCGGCGAGCACGACGTGGGCCCGCACGGTCTCGCCCCAGTGCGGGTCGGGGACGCCGACCACGGCGCACTCCACCACACCGGGGTAGGCGAACAGGGTGGTCTCGATCTCCAGCGGGTAGACGTTCTCGCCACCCCGGATGATCATGTCGTCCTTGCGGCCGGCGAGGTAGAGATAGCCGTCCTCGTCGAGGTAGCCGAGGTCGCCGCCCTTGAACCAGCCGCCGGAGACGACCTGGGCGGTCTTCTCCGGCTGCCCGTGGTAGCCGCTCATCACCATGTCGCTGCGGGTGACGATCTCGCCGACCTCGCCCACCGGCACCTCGTTGCCGGCGGCGTCCCAGATCTGCAGGTCGATGTTGAAGCCGGGGCGGCCGACCGACCCGAGCAGGTGCGGGTGGCCGTCGAGGGCGCGCACGTGGTCCTCGGGGGTGAGCACGGTCTGCATGCCCGCCTCGGTGCCGGCGCCGAAGCCGTTGTAGAAGTCGCACCGCATGATCGACATGGCCTGGGTGAGCAGGCCGGGCGACATCGGCGCGGCGCCGTAGAAGACGGAACGCAGCGTGGCGAAGTCGTCCGGTCTCACATCCGGCTGCCGGAGCAGGGCGCTGATCATCGTGGGGACGAGGAACACGTCGGTGAGGCCCTCGCGGCACCACCGCAGCAGCTCCGCCGGATCCCACTGGGGGACGATCAGGGACGCCGAGCTGCGGCAGATCGCGTTGAGCACGAGGCTGAGCCCGGCGACGTGGTAGAGCGGGGACGCCGAGTAGCGGAACTCGTCCCGCAGGAAGCGGTACTCCAGGACCGCGTTGGAGACCATCGTCTTCCACATGCGGTGCGACTGCATGACGCCCTTGGGCAGGCCGGTCGTGCCGCTGGTGTAGGCGAGCGCGACGATGTCCTCGTCGTCGACGACCGCCTCCCGCGGCGAGCCTCCGGCCCCGCGCCGGAGCACCTCCTCGAAGGGCGTCGTGCCCTCGCTCCCGCCGAAGCCCACGACGTGGTCGAGATGCTCCAGGTCGTCCCTGGCCGCCAGCACGTCCGGCGCGTACCGGTCCCCGACGAAGATCCAGGACGCCTCGGAGCTGCGCAGCAGCGTCGTGATCTCCGCGGGTGACAGCCGGAAGTTGAGCGGGACCGCGACCGCCCCGAGCTTGAACAGGGCGAGGAAGGTCTCCACGTACTCCGGCGAGTCGGTGTCGAGCACGGCGACCCGGTCCCCCTGCGCCAGGCCCATCGCCTGCAGACCGGAGGCGAGCCGGTGCACCCGGTCGCGCACCTCGGCGAACGTGCGCGTGCCTGACGGGGTGACGAAGCAGTCCCGGTTCGGCGAGCGCTTGGCCGCCATGTCGATCCACTCGCCGATCTGCGTCCTCGACAGGCGCCGCCCGGTCAGGGAGGCCGGGCGGAGGCGCTGCGCGGTCATCTCACTTCCCCAGCATCTTGGCGAGCAGGGTCATCTCGGCCATGCTGTTCTCCGGCACCACGTAGCCGGCGTCGTCGAAGATCTCGGTCAGGTTGTCGCGGACGTCCTCGGCGGTCAGGTCGCCGTTCAGGTATCCGCGGGTGACGCCGACGAACACGCGCGCCACGCGCCCGCCTCCCGCGCTGAGGATCTCGCCGGACGGCTCGCAGGAGTCGTGGCACAGGTAGGCGACCACCGCCGAGACCAGCGCGGGGTCCAGGTGGTCCGCGAGCGGGTTGTCGAAGCCCTCGGTCATGCGGGTCTGCGCCACCGGGCCGATCGCGTTCGCCTTGATGTCGTACTTGCGGCCCTCGATCGCGAGCACCTTGATCAGGCCGACCAGGGCGAGCTTCGCCGCGGCGTACGACGACTGGCCGAAGTTGCCGAAGAACCCGGCCGACGACGAGGTCACCACGACCCGCCCGAACCCCTGCTCCCTGAAGTGCGCCCAGGCCGGGCGGGTGACGTTGAACGCGCCCTTCAGGTGCACGTCGAGCACCGGGTCCACGTCGTCAGGGCTGGTGTTGTGGAAGGTCTTGTCGCGCAGGATGCCCGCGTTGTTCACGATGACGTCGACCCGGCCGAACGCGGACAGCGCCGTGTCGATCACGGCCTGGCCGCCGGCCACGGTGGCGACCGAGTTCGTGTCGGCCACCGCGATGCCGCCGAGCTCCTCGATCTCCTTGACCACGATCGCCGCGCGGTCCTGCTCCACCCCGTCCCCGGACAGGGACGTGCCCATGTCGTTGACGACCACCTTCGCACCGCGGCGCCCGAGTTCGAGAGCGTGGGCCCGGCCGAGCCCTCCACCTGCTCCCGTGATGACGGCGACACGACCGTCGAAGCTGAGATCCACGGCAATTTCCTCCTTCTCGGGGCGGGGCACGCACCGGCGTCGGCACCAGCCGCACTCTTGCGCGCGAGGAGTTACTGCGGGCGTTACGGCTTCCGCCGCTCATGCCCGGTGCACGCCCGCGGCCTACCGTCCCCTGACATGAGCGGACTTCAACAGCTAGCCGACGCGACCGCGTCGTTCACCGGCCTCGCCGAGGAGCACGAGGACTTCCGGGAGAGCGTGCGGTCGTTCGTTGAGCACGTCTCACCGGAGACACAGGTACGCCGCCTCATGGAGGACGAGCGGGGTTACGACCCGCTGGTGTGGCGGCAGATGGCCGAGCAGCTCGGCCTGCAGGGGCTCGCCCTGCCCGAGCGCTTCGGCGGCTCGGGGGCGACCTTCCTCGAACTCGGCGTGGTGCTGGAGGAGATGGGCCGGGCGGTGATGTGCGCCCCGTTCTTCTCCACCGTGGTGCTCGCCGCCAACGCGCTGCTGCACTCCGGTGACGAGCAGGCGAAGGACGATTTCCTGCCGGGCATCGCGGCCGGCGAGACGATCGCCACGGTGGCGCTCGCCGAGCGCTCGGGGTCGTGGTGGGGCGAGGACGTCGAGGCGCGCGCGGCCGTGGAGGACGGCATCTGGCGGCTGACGGGCGTCAAGTCGTTCGTCCTGGACGGGCACGTGGCCGACCTGCTGCTGGTCTTCGCCAGGACCGGCGCCGGCCTGTCGCTGTTCGCGGTCTTCGGGGAGGCCGCCGGGGTGACACGGAAGCCGCTGCCCACCATGGACCAGACCCGCAGGCAGGCGGTGCTGGAGTTCGACCGCAGCCCGGCCAGGCTGATCGGGCCCGAGGGCGGCGCGGGGCCCGTGCTGGAGCGGGTGCTCGACCTGGCCGCCGCCGGTCTCGCCGCCGAGCAGGTCGGCGGGGCGCAGCGGTGCCTGGAGATGGCGGTCGAGTACGCGAAGGTGCGCAGCCAGTTCGGCCGGCTGATCGGGTCGTTCCAGGCGATCAAGCACAAGTGCGCCGACATGCTCATGGCGGTCGAAACAGCTCGGTCCGCGGCGCATTACGCGATGTACGCCGCCGGCGAGGACCTGCCGGAGCTGCCCGTGATCGCCAGCCTGGCCAAGGCGTACTGCTCGGAGGCCTACACGATGGTCGCGGGGGAGAACGTGCACGTCCACGGCGGCATCGGATTCACCTGGGAGCACCCGGCGCACCTGTACGTCAAGCGGGCGATGTCGTCGGCGCTGCTGTTCGGCGACCCCGACCGGCACCGGGCCCGGTACGCGGACGGGGTGGGACTGTGAGCACGCTCCCGGGCATCGCCCGCGACGACCTGCGCGGGGTGATGGCCTGCTTCGCGACCGGCGTCGCCGTGATCACCGCCGCCCAGCCCGGCCGGCCGCCGGTGGGCATGGCGGTCAACTCGTTCGTGTCGGTGTCGCTGGACCCGCCGCTGGTGCTGTTCTGCGCCGCGCACACCTCGTCCACGTGGCCGGCGATCCGCGCCGCCGGGCACTTCTGCGCGAACGTGCTCGCGGCCGGCCAGGAGGAGCTGGCCCGGGCGTTCGCCCGCAAGGGCGACCGGTTCGCGGGCGTGACGCACACCCCCGGCATCACCGGCGCGCCCGTGCTGCGCGACGTGCACGCGCACATCGAATGCAAGATCGTCGAGACGTACGAGGCCGGCGACCACACGGTGGTGCTCGGCCGCGTGCTCGATCTCGACGCCGACACCGAGGCCGCGCCGCTGCTGTTCTACCGCAGCGCCTACCGGCTGTTCTGACGCTCACCCGCGATCACTGACCCGGAACGTACAGGAGGACACACGTGGTAGCCGCGATCCGCCAGGCCGAATGGCACGCGCAGTTTCCCGAGGACTACCGATGGTCGTACAACGTCATGCTCGTGCTCGCCGTGATCCCGGCCGGCGGCGCCGAGGTCGGCGAGGTCGACAGGGTATGCCGGCGGCTCGCCGGGCACGTGGGGGACGACGAGCGCTGGTTCCGCGAGTGGCGCGCCATGGGCGACCAGGTCCGGGCGCTCGCCGAGGAGGCGCGGGAGCTCGGCGACCGGCGCGCCGCCATGGCGCACTACCGGCGGGCGACGAGTTACTACTTCGCCGCCGAGCGGTTCCGCTTCCCCAAGGACGACGAGGCGCTCGACGCCTACCGCGCGATGGTCGGCTGCTTCCGGCTGTCCGCCGAGCTCGACGACCGGTACCGGGTCGAGTACGTGGACGTCCCGTACGAGGACACGGCGCTGCCCGGCATCTTCGTCTCCGCCGCGCGGTCGCCCGGTGAGCGGACGCCCGCCGTGCTGTTCATGAGCGGCTTCGACGGCAACAAGGAGCACAACTGGTTCCTCGGCGTCGAGGACCTGCTCGCCCGGGGCGTCTCGGTGCTGTCGCTGGACAGCCCCGGCGTCGGTGAGGCCGTGCGCTTCCGCGGCGTCTCCCTGCGGCACGACTACGAGGTCGCCGGCAGCGCGGCCGCCGACTGGCTGCAGGGCCGCGACGACGTGGACCCGGAGCGGATCGGCGTGCTCGCGCTGAGCCTCGGCGGCTACTACTCCTCGCGCAGCGCGAGCATGGACCCCCGGTTCAAGGCGTGCGCCGCCTGGGGCGCGATCTGGGACTACCACCGGGTCTGGAGCGAGCGCATCGAGGCCGCGTTCGCCAAGCAGCTCCCGGTGCCCGGCGAGCACCTGGTGTGGTCCACCGGGACCGGCTCCACGCAGGAGGCGCTGAAGGTCCTGGAGGGCTTCCGGCTGGCCGACGTGGTGCCCCGGATGAAGGGCGCGTTCCTGCTCGTGCACGGCGAGGACGACCAGCAGGTGCCGGTGTCCGACGCCCACCTGCTCTTCGAGGCGTGCGGCTCGCCGGACAAGACGCTGCGGATCTTCACCGCCGAGGAGGGCGGCGCGCAGCACTGCCAGATGGACAACCTGTCGATCGCCGTACCCGAGATCAACCGGTGGCTGGCCGACCGGCTCGGCGCGTCCGCCACCTCCCGATAACGACCGGCTTAACGGTGCGCCGCCTAGCGTGCCCCGCACCAGCCGGAACAGATCCGACGACCGCCCACCACCTGGAGAGAGCTCACGATGTCTACCGGTAACCCCCGTCCGCTGATCTCGGTCGACTCCCATGTCGTGGAGCCGAAGGACCTCTGGCTCAAGAGGCTGCCGCAACGCTTCCAGCACCAGGCCCCGCAGGTGCAGTCCACCGAGCAGGGCGACTACTTCATCGTGCCGAACACGGGGATGTCGCCGAAGCCGGTCGGCACCGAGGGCGCGATGATCAACACCAAGATCAACGGTGTGATCACCAAGCCCACCGGCTACCGTTTCGAGGACCAGCGGGCGGGCGCGTACGACCCGGTCGCGCGCCTGGAGGACCAGGACAGCCAGGGCGTCCGGGCCGAGGTCGTCTATCCGGGCTGGCTGATCGTGCACAGCATCCCGGACTTCGACCTCAAGGTCGCCTGCGTCCGCGCCTACAACGACTGGCTGTTCGAGGAGTTCTGCTCGCACGCCCCCGACCGGCTGATCGGCGCCGTCGCGCTCCCCGTGGGCAACGGCCCGGTCGAGCCCGCGATCGAGGAGGCGAAGCGCTGGGCCGCGCGCGGCGCCAAGACCTTCCTCCTCCCCCAGGCGGTCCCCGGCATGGCCTGGGGCGACGCCCACTGGGAGCCGCTGTGGGCGGTGCTGGAGGAGATCGGGGTGCCCGTCGGGTTCCACCAGGCCGCCGGTCAGGTCGCCATCTTCAACGACAAGACCACGCCCGGCGTGTTCTGGACCACCGCCATCGGCAACAAGATCAGCCTGGGCTGGGTGTTCATGCAGCTCGTCTACGGGGCCGTGCCGGAGCGGCATCCGAACCTGCGGTTCATCCTCGTGGAGGGCGGCATCGGCTGGATCGCCTTCCAGCTCAACACGATGGACCACATGTTCACCGACCACCACCGCTGGACCGTGCCCGAGCTGTCGATGAAGCCCAGCGAGTACTTCAACCGCAACTTCTGGGCCACCTTCGAGGACGACCGCCCCGGCATCCTCACCCTGCCCATGCTCGACGAGAAGCGCCTGATGTGGGCCGGCGACTACCCGCACACCGAGGGCAACTTCCCCTTCGCCCAGGAGCAGGTCGCCCACGACTTCCAGGACGTGGACGACGCCGTCGTGTCCGCGATCACCCACGACAACGCGATCGACCTGTTCGGCCTCGACATCCCCCGCCTCGTCAGCTCCTGACGGCGAACGGTGCGGCGGCGGCCCCCTCCGGCCGCCGCCGCACCGTTTTCGCGCGGGTCGGGCCCGCGGTCAGGTCGCCCGAAGCTCGCGGACGAGCTGCCGGGTCGCCGGGGTCGGCTCGACCCCGAGTTCGGCCAGAGCCGTGGTGAGCCGCTGGAACTCGGCCAGGACCGCGTGCGGTGAGCCCAGGGCCCCCTCCACCCGCATCCGCACGCAGTAGGCGGACTCGCAGAACGGGTCGCGGTTGATCGCGAACGTGGCCGCCTGCCTGGCACGCTCCAAATAGCCCAGGGACACCGCCACCTGGGCCGCGTCCACCGCCGCGTTCACGATCATCACCTCCAGCTCGTGACGGCGCTCCTCGGCCCACTCCAGCTCGCTCTCGGGCAGGTACGGTCCCTCGACCATCTCCAGCGTGGACTCGATGCAGTCCAGCCGCTCCTCGCCCCGCAGCCGGTACGCCTCGCCGATCATCCGCTCGAAGCGCAGGTCGGTGCTGTCCACGTACAGGCCGTCCGCCCAGCGGACGTGACCGTGCGCGGTCCTGGACAGGTTCACCCCCGTCGCCTGGCGCAGCTTGTGCACCACCTGGCGGAAGTAGTTGCCGCCGCGGCGCGGGTCCGCGTCGGGGAACAGGCGCTCCTGCAGCCGGTGCCGCTCCACGCCCTCCGGGTGCAGCGCGAGATAGGCGGCCAGCTCCAGCACCTTGGTGCGGCGCGAGCAGCGGGGCACGCCGTCCACGATCAGGTCGACCACCGGGCCGTGCGTGTGCACGTCCACGACGATCACCCGCTCGGAGGGGACGGCCGGCTGCCGCTTGCGCACCTCCGGCGGCTGCTGCCCGACGAGCTGACGCCAGCGGGTGCCGCCGGCGTCGTTCTCGATCTGGCGGCGCAGCACGCCCGGCACGTCGTTCAGCGCGTTCTTGAGCACGAACAGGCAGCCGATCGAGCTGGCGGTCGCGTAGGCGAGCTCGACCGCGGCCGACGCCGCCTCGGCACGCCCCAGCCGGGCCTCGGCCTCGGCGAGGTAGGCCGCGGCGAACGGCAGCATGAGCGTGCGGCCGGCCGCCCGCATCGCCTCGGTGGCGGTGCGCAGCACCCGGGCGGCGTCCTCCGGCCGGTCGATGCGCAGGTAGGCGAGCCCCTGGAAGGTCTGGCCCCACTCGGCGTAGCAGCGGTTGCCGCTCGCCGCCGAACGGCTGATCGCGTCGGCGAGCGTCATGCGGGCGTCGTCCACCCGGCCCAGCGCGAGCTGCAGGACGCCGACCACGACCTCGAAGCAGGGCTCCCAGCCGAACAGGGTCCTGCGGCTGTGGTCGACCGCGGCCTCGGCGGCCGCCAGCGCCTCCTCGACGTGCCCCTCGGCCCACAGCAGCCATGCCTCGTGGAAGAACCACAGGTCGGTGTGGGCGCCGAACTTGATCGCCTCGGGCACCTCGTCGAGCAGCTCGCGGGCGAGTGCCAGTTCGCCCCGCCACACCAGGGCGAGCAGCGGGTGGGGGGTGCGGAAGAAGGAGCGCGGCGGCCAGTCCCCCTCGTCGGGGAGCATGCGCAGGAGCTGGTCGAGCCGCCCCTGCACGAGCAGTCCCCAGGAGTAGACGCGCTCGCTGTCCACCCAGTCGCGGCCGGGCGGCGGCGCCACCGGCTCGCGGCCCGCCACCGCCTCCAGCTCGTAGCGGACCGCCTCGGCCCGGAAGTCGCCCTCGTAGCCGCGCACCAGCTCCAGGGCATCGGCCGGGCGCCACTGCATGGCGTAACCGACGAACGCCACCGCACCGGGGTCGGCCTTGGCGACGTCGCTGAGCACGCCCTCCTGGTGCAGCCGGAGGATGAGCGCCTGGGCCTCGGGGATGCGCCGCACCCCGTACAGCGCCCGCAGCGCGGCGCCGAGCAGGACCGGACGGGACTCGACCGCCGCCGGGCCGAACGCCTCCAGCCAGCGCAGCAGCACCTGCCAGTCCGCGCGCGCGGCCAGCGCGGCCACGGCGCGCTCGGCCGCGTCCGCGCCCTTCTCCAGCTCTCCCGCCTCCAGGTAGGTCTCGACGGCGTCCTCGTGCATGCCGCACTGTTCCAGCAGGCGGGCGTAGCGGCTCTGCAGCTCGGGCAGTTCCCCGGGCAGGCGGGCCTGCAACTGCTCGCGCAGATGCTGCCGGAACCGGGGGTGGTAGACGAGGGCCCGGTCGACCTTGGTCGCCGGCAGGTGCCGCGAGCCCAGCGACTGCCACAGCCGGTAGCCCTTCTCGCCGCAGAGGGCGACGGCGGCCCTGGCGGTGACGCCGGCCGGGATCGACGTGCGCAGCAGGAAGTCCTGCTCCTCCTCAGGGAGGCGGGCGAGGATCTCCCGGGAGACGAAGCCTGCCAGCACGTCCGGCCCGTTCCCCGACTGCAGCCCGGGGACGATGTCGAAGGCCACCGCGGCGATCCAGCCCTTCGTGGCCTCCATCAGCGGCGCCGGGTCCCGGCCGCCCTGGCCGTGCGCGGCGAGCAGGGTGCGCGCCTCGTCCATGCTCAGCGCCAGGTCCTCGCCGCTCACCCGGGCGATCCGGCCCTGCAGCATCATGCGGCCGATCGGGCCGCCCAGGTCCTCGCGGCTGAGGATGACCGTGCGGACGTTCGGCGGCAGGTAGTCGAGGAAGACGCCGAGCGCGTCGACCGCCTCGTCCGCCTCCACCAGCCATTCGCAGTCGTCCAGGACGAGCAGCAGGGACGTGTCGTGGATGCCCTCGGCGAGCATCGCCGCGACCTCGGCCGCGGGGAAGCCCTCCTCCAGCGCGGTCTCCACCGTGCGCGGCGCCTCGGGGTTCACCTCGGCGAGGGCCTTGGCCAGGTAGGTCATCAGCCGGGACGGGCTGCGGTCGCCGGCGTCGAGCGTCAGCCAGGCGAGCGGCCAGCCGAACCGCGCGGCGAACATCCGGGTCTGGACGGTCTTGCCGGACCCTGCCGCGGCGAAGATCACGATGGTCTCGTAGACATCGAGGAGGGTGGCGAACTGCTCGTCAAGGCGGTCTCGGGCGATGGTGCCACGTGGTAGTCCCGGGGGGAGGACCTTGTGACTCAAGATCATGCCGACCTCAGTTCACGGAAGTGTAACGTCACGCAAGGCCGCCGAAATCCCCGCGTTACGGCGGTGTGGTCTCTCCATAAAGTGGTACGGGACGACCAAAGTCAAGACTTCTTGGCCATTTAATGTCATTTGGGCGATATATCCCCATAGAGATCACTTAGGGCGGTCGTTCGCCAGGCACCGATCGTGCCACCCGGGCATTCTCCGGGCGTCACCCGGACCGCCTCCCCGGATCCCGGCAGGGCCATAACGACGGTGGTAACGCGGGCCGGATGAGGTGGCGCGTGGAGCCCTCTGCCCCCACCGCACGTGAACGGAGCCCGCACGGTGTTCTATTACTTCCCGGACAACTACATGTGGTCATCGGCCTTCAACCTCGCCCTCATGGCGGGCGGCTCGCTCGGTGAGATGCACCGCTGGCTCGCGCCGCTGCGCGACGGCGAGCCCGAGCCCGAGGCCTGGGGCAAGGCGTGGGCGGGCATGGCCGGCCAGCAGGAGGAGCAGGCCGAGAAGGACCTCCAGGCGGGGCTGCGCCGCAGCGCGGGCCTGCGCTATCTGCGCGCCTCGGTCTACCACGCCAGCGGCGAGCGGCAGATCGCCCCCGGCCCCGAGAAGACGGCCAGCTACCGCGCCGCGCTCGACGCGTTCGAGAAGGCCGTCGAGCTGGCGCCGCTGAACGTGGAGCGCATCGAGGTCCCCTCCCCCGACGGCGTCCTGCCCGGCTACCTCATCCCGGCCCGCACCGCCGAGCCCGCCCCCGTCGTGATCTTCTACGGCGGCTTCGACGTCACCAAGGAGATCCTGTACGGCTTCGTCGAGGAGGAGTTCGTCCGCCGCGGCATCACCTGCCTGGTGATGGACAGCCCCGGCGTGGGCGAGCCGCTCCGGCTGCGGAACGTGCCCTCCCGGCCCGACTACGAGGTCCCCACCGGGGCCGTCATCGACTACCTGGAGACCCGCGCGGACGTGGACGCCGACCGCATCGGCGTCATGGGCATCAGCCTCGGCGGCTACTACGCGCCGCGGTCGGCCGCGTTCGAACCGCGGATCAAGGCGTGCGCGGCCTGGGGCGGCATCTGGGACTGGGGCGCCACCTGGGAGAAGCGCTGGGCCACCCGGTCCAAGACGGTCTCGGTGCCGTGGTTCCAGCTCCCCTGGGTGATGGGCACCGACACGATGGAGGCCGGCCTGGAGCGGGTGCGGCAGTGGACGCTCGTCGACGTGCTGCCCGAGCTCACCCAGCCGCTGCTGATCGTGCACGGTGAGAACGACCGCCAGGTCGCCGTCGAGGACGCGCACAAGGCGTACGAGGCGGCCGGCTCGGCCGACAAGACCCTGCGGATCTTCACCGTCGCGGAAGGCGGCGCCGAGCACTGCCAGACCGACGAGCCCGACCCCGCCCGGCAGCTCATCGCCGACTGGTTCGCCCAGCGCTTCGGCACGCTGCCCGCGCAGTCCTGAGTCCCGTTCCGCGACGATGGGGAGACATTGACGTGAGCACCGACACTGACGTGAGCACCGGCGCTGCCGGGGACGGCCGCGGAAAGGTGACGCTGGACGACGTCCACGCCCTGTGCGAGCGATACCGCAACTGGGGCAAGTGGGGCCCCGACGACCAGATCGGCACGCTCAACTACATCGAGCCGGAGATGGTCGTCGCCGCCTCCGCGCTCGTCCGCCAGGGCAAGGTGATCTCCTGCGCGCTGCCGTACGACGGCGACGGCCCGCAGAACGGCTGGGGCGGCCGGGTGAACCCGATCCACCTCATGCTGCAGGACGGCGGCGACGCCGCCATCGGCGCCCAGGACCACATGGCCAGGCTCCGCTACGCCGACGACGCCGTCTACATGCCGTTGCAGTCAGGCACCCAGTGGGACGCCCTGTCGCACGTGTTCTACGAGGGCAAGATGTACAACGGCTTCGGCCAGGAGCACGTCTCCAGCACCGGAGCGGGCAAGTGCGGCATCGAGCTGACCACCGAGAAGGTCGTCGGCCGGGGGGTGCTGCTCGACATCCCCCGCCACCGCGGCGTGCCGTGGCTGGAGCCCGGTCAGGGCATCGACAGCGCCGAGCTCGCCGCCTGCGCCGAGGCGCAGGGCGTCACCGTCGGCCGCGGCGACTTCGTCCTGGTCCGCACCGGGCACATCGCCATGTGCCGGGCGCGGGGCTCGTGGGGCGACTACGCGGCCGGCGACGCCCCCGGCCTCTCGCTCGACTCCGCGCACTTCCTCTGCGGCAACGAGGTCGCCGGCGTCGCCACCGACACCTGGGGCATGGAGGTCCGGCCCAACGAGACGGACGAGATCTTCCAGCCGGTGCACATCGTGCTGCTCGTCAACGCCGGCCTGCTGATCGGCGAGATCTTCGACCTGGAGAAGCTCGCCGACGACTGCGCCGCCGACGGCGTCTACGAGTTCATGTTCGCCGCCGGGCCGCTGCCGTTCACCAAGGCGGTCGGGTCCCCGCTGAACCCGCTGGCGATCAAATGACCCCGCCCGCCTTCCGGAGATTCCCGTGAACGTCGACGAGCTGAACCGGCTCCCCATCGCGTGGGAGCCCGACCCCGCCGCCTTCCCCGGCACCCCGCTCGGCCGGATGGCCGCCCGGCACGGCCTCACCTCGGTCGACGAGGTCGCCGACCGCGCCGCGGCCGACCCAGGATGGTTCTGGGCCGCCGCCGCGGACGACGTCGGGCTGCGCTGGCGGCGACCGTACGAGAAGGTCCTCGACCTGTCCGACGGCCCCGAGTTCCCGCACTGGTTCAAGGGCGGCGGACTCAACTGGGCGGACTACGCCGTCGACCGCTGGGTCGACGAGGGCCGCGCCGGCGCCGAGGCGATCGTCTGGGAGGGCGACGACGGCGCGGTGCGCACCCTCACCTACGGCGAGCTGAAGGAGCAGATCGACCGCGCCGCCGGCGCGTTCGCCGCGCGCGGGGTCGGCGCCGGCGACGTGGTCGCGCTGTACCTGCCGATGGTGCCGGAGGCCGCCGTCGTCATGCTCGCCGCCGCGAAGATCGGCGCCGTCGTGGCCCCGTTCTTCAGCGGGTTCGGCCCCGGACCCGTCCGCGAGCGGCTGCTCGACTCGGGGGCGAAGCTCATGGTCACGGCCGACGGGTTCGAGCGGCGCGGCAAGCTCGTGCCGCTCAAGGAGACCGCCGACGAGGCCGCCGCCGACGCCCCCGGCCTGCGCACCGTGCTCGTGGTCCGCCGTCTCGGCCGCGACATCCCGCTCGTGCCCGGCCGCGACGAGTGGTGGGACGAGGCGACGGCCGCCGCCGAGCCGATGACCGAGACCCCGGTCTTCGACGCCGAGACCCCCTGCGTCCTGCTGTACTCGTCCGGCAGCACCGGCCGGCCCAAGGGCTGCCTGCACACCCACGCCGGGCTGCCGTTCAAGTTCGCGCAGGAGGCCAGGCACGGCTTCGGCATGGACGTCGGCGAGCGCCTCATGTGGGTCACCGACATGGGCTGGGTCATGGGCGCCTACGTGGTGACGGCCGCGTTCACCAACGGCGGCACCGCCGTCCTGTACGAGGGCACGCCCGACCATCCCACCCCCGACCGCCTCTGGTCGGTCGTCGAGCGCCACCGCGTCACCGCGCTCGGCGTCTCCCCCACCCTCATCCGGGTCCTCGCCGGTCTCGGTGACCGGTGGCCGGACGCACACGCGCTCCCCGACCTGCGGGTCATCTGCAGCACCGGGGAGCCGTGGAACCTGGAGCCCTGGTGGTGGTGCTTCCGCCACGTCGGCAAGGGCCGCACTCCCATCGTCAACATGAGCGGCGGCACCGAATGCGGCGCCTCCATCGTGAGCGGCTCCGTGCACCGCCCGATCAAGCCGGCGGGCTTCTCCGCCCCCTCGCTCGGCATGGCCGCCGACGTCTTCGACCCCGACGGCCGGCCCGTCCGCGGCCAGGTCGGCGAACTCGTCGTCCGCGCCCCCTGGCCCGGCATGACCAAGGGCCTGTGGGACGGCCCGGAACGTTACCTGTCCACCTACTGGAGCCGCTTCCCCGGCAACTGGCAGCAGGGCGACTTCGCCTACGTCGACCCCGACGGCCACTGGTTCCTGCTCGGCCGCTCCGACGACACCATCATGCTCGCCGGCAAGCGCGTGGGCCCCGCCGAGATCGAGTCCCTCCTCGTCGACGACCCCGCCGTGGTGGAGGCCGCCGCGGTGGGCGTCCCCGACGACCTCAAGGGCGAGGCCCTCGTCTGCTTCGTCGTCCTCACCGGGGACGCCGACCCGGCCGAGGTCCTCCCGCGCCTGGAGGAGTCGATCGTGGCCCGCGAGGGCAAGGCCACCCGTCCCAAGGCCGTCCACGCGGTCGCGGCCCTGCCGAAGACCCGCAACGGCAAGGTGATGCGCCGCGTCGCCCGCGCCGTCTACATCGGCGCCGATCCCGGCGACGTCACCGCCCTGGAGAGCCGGGAACCGCTGACCGGCTTCCCGCGCCGGGACAGCGTCTGAACAGGGCCTGATCCTCGACAACGAACCCCGCGCCGCCGTTCGGGCGACGCGGGGTTCGTCTCGTGGTCAGGCGGTCTCGGAGCGCTTCTCCTTGACGATGTCGGCGAGCGCGTCCTCCAGGGACCAGCGGGTCGTGTAGCCGTACTCCCGGCGGAAGAGGGAGTCGTCGAAGTTCATCGGCCAGCGGTGGTCGGCGTCGCCGGGTTCGATGGTGGCGCCGGGGATGAGCTTGCGTGCGACCTCCACCATGTCGCCGATGCTGCGGTAGTCGCCGCGTACGTGGTAGACGTGGCTCGACGGGACCGGGCCCTCGCTCGCGCGGACGAACGCGTCGGCGGTGTCGTGGATGTAGACCATGTTCATCATCGAGCCGCCGTGGTAGGCGGGCCTGCCCGGCTCGCCGGCGAGGGGCTTGGTGACCAGTTCGTCGACGAGCCGGCGGGCGGTGCCGATGAGGCAGGCGGCGCCGTACGCGAGGCCGATGCGGATGGAGGTGTTGGTGACGCCGAGGGTGCGCAGGTAGTACTCGCCCATGGTCTCGCCGAAGATCTTGCTGCCTTCGTACACGTCGCCCCCGTGGATGCGGGCGTCCTCGGCGATGGGGCGGGCGGGGTCGTGGTGCGCCGGGCTGAAGAGGGCCGCGCTGCTCGCCAGTACGGTGCGTGACACGCCGAGCAGGCGGGCGGCTTCCAGGACGTTGTAGGTGCCGACGACGTTGGACTGGATGCACTGGCCGCGCTGGCCGGCGGAGCGGTCGTGGAGTTCGGCGGCCAGGTGGATGATCCGGTCCACGCGGTGGGTGCTCACCAGGTCGGCGACGAGGGAGAAGTCGGTGACGTCGCCTTCGACGAAGGTGAGAGCGGACGGGTCGGGGGCGGCCGGCTCGCGGGCCCAGTCGGGGCGGCGGTCGAGCGCGATCACCGGATGGCCGTCGCGCAGCAGCCGGTCGACGACGTACGAGCCGATGAATCCGGTGGCGCCGGTGACCAGATAGGTCATTGCGGGTCTCCTGATGTGTGAGGCGGGGGGACGCGGGGATGCTGGGGTGGCCGGGCGTCAGCCGCCGGGCCGGAAGCCGCCGTCGATCTGCAGGGCGGCGCCGGTGACCGACCGCGCCGCGTCGGAGGCGAGGTAGGCGAAGGCGGACGCGGTCTCTTCCGGCTCGATCATGCGGCCGAGCGACATCGTCGCGGTGTACCGCTGTTCCAGGTCCGCCAGGTCCGCCATGTCAAGGCCGCCGGTCGCGGCGGCGAAGATGCCGGTGCGGGTGGGGCCGGGCAGGACGGCGTTGACGCGGATGCCGTCGCGGCCGTACGCGGCGGCGAGTGAGCGGGTCAGGTGGACGACCGCGGCCTTGGCCAGGCCGTACGCGGGGAAGGCCGGGGTGGGCCAGAGCGCGGCCGTCGACGCGGTGTTGAGGATGACGCCGCCGCCGTTGGGGCGCATGCGGGCCACGGCGGACCGGCAGCCGTGCCAGACGCCGGCGACGCAGACGCGCCAGACCTGGTCGAACTCGTCGTCGGCGTCGTCCTCATGGAGGGATCCGCCGGCGATCACGCCGGCGTTGTTCACCGCGATGTCGCAGCGGCCGAAGCGGTCCATCGCGACCTGGAACGCGCGGTCCACCTGGCCGGCGTGGCGGACGTCGGTGCGCTGGAAGACCACCCGCGCGCCGGAGGGGTCGATCTCGGCGGCCGCTCCGGCCGCGGAGTCCGCGTAATCGGCGAGCACCACGCGCGCGCCGTCGGCCACGAAGCGTTCGACGGTGGCGTGGCCGATGCCGGAGCCGCCGCCGGTGACCACGGCCACCCGGCCGTCGAGGGGGCCGGTCATGACGCCGCCCCGGGCGGCAGGTGCTCGGCGAGGAACGCGCCGGCCAGTTCGGCGGTGGTGTCGACGAGCTCGCCCATGGGGCCGCCGTGACCGCCGTGCGGCAGCAGGTGCAGCGCCTTGGGCTCGCCTGCGCGGGCGTGCAGGGCGAGGGAGTGCTCGGCCGGGATGACCGTGTCGTCGCCGGGGGTGATCAGGCACAGGGCGCGGGGGGCGATCGCGGAGACCAGCTGCTCGGGAGAGAAGCCGAGGGCGAGCCGGGCGTTCTCCAGCGGGTAGCCCTCGGGATAGGCGGTGGCGATGAGCGCGGCCTCGGCGTCGGCGGCCGGGCTCGGCGGCAGCGGCATGAGCGTGCCGAGCGGCACCCGCTCGCCGAGGCCGGTGCGCACCCGTTCCGCCTCGTCCCGGGCGACCCGGTCCAGGAAGGCGGGCCAGGATCCCGGGCCGTGCGGGCCGCCGTGCGGGCCGCCGTTCAGGTCGCCGTGCGGGCCGCCATGCGGGCCCGCGTGCAGGTCGCGTAGCCAGCGGCGGCCGTCGGCGAGCGGGACGAGGGCGACGCAGGCGCGGAGGCGTTCGTCGGCGGCCGCGGCGGCGACCGCGATGGCCCCGCCGAAGCTGGCGCCGATCACGCCCAGCGCGGAGCCGTCGATCTCCGGCCGGCCCGCCAGGTAGGTGGCGGCGTTGGAGACGTCGCGTACCTGCTCGTACGGGTCGCAGCGCAGCCGGGCGCCCTCGCTGCGGCCGAAGCCGCGATGGTCGAGGGCGAGCACGGCGTAGCCGCGCCGCGCGAGGCGGCCGGCGAGCGGCAGGACGCGGAAGTTGACCGCGCCGCTCCAGCCGTGGCTGGCGACGAGGGCGGGCATGGCCCCCGCCCGCTCCCGGGGCGTGACCAGGACGCCGTTCAGCCGCAGGCCGTCGCTGTAGAAGTGCACGATCTCGGTGTCGACCCGCGGACCGTCCGGGAGGTCGAGCCGGATCTCGTTGTCGGCCGGCACGATCATCGTGGCAGGGCTCCCGTCCGGGTCAGAGCGGGGCTGATCAACATGGGGCTCATGGATTCGGGGCTCACCGCTGACACGTAACGCGGTCCCCCATTACCTCCCGCGTTACGCCGTGCGCCGCCGCCCCGGGGTATGCCCTGGCGGCTGTAGTGGGCGCGGGAGAAAGGAGCCCGCCATGGGTGACAGGCCGCTGCCGATCGAGCCGGGTGAACGGCTGGACTACCTGCTGTCGCGTAAGAGTCTGCAGCTCGCGACGCTGGATCCGGACGGGGCGCCGCATCTGGCCACGATGTGGTTCGGGGTGCTCGACGGCGAGATCGTGATGTGGACGCAGCGTACGTCGGTGAAGGCGCGCAACCTGCGCACCGACCCGCGCGTGGCGTGCCTGGTGGATTCGGGAGAGGATTACGGCAGCCTGAAGGGCCTGTCGGTGACCGGCCGCGCGGAGCTCGTCGAGGACGACGAGGGGATGCTGCGCATCGGTGAGGCGATCGTCTCGCGCAACTTCCCGGAGCCGGGCCGGCCGGACTACCGGGAGATGGCGCTGTCGGGCGCGCGGGTCGGCATCGTCGTGCATGCCGACCGCTGGGCGAGCTGGGACTTCGCCCGTTCGGCGGCGCGCCGATCAGCCGGTTAGCCGGTCGAGGCCGCCGTGATCGCGGGCAGGAGCTCGCCGAGCACGGCGGCCTGGTGCCGCGGCGACTCGTCCAGCGGGTGCAGGATCAGGTCGGTGACGCCGAGGCGGGCCAGCTCGGCGAGTTGTTCCGCGCAGGTCGCCACGTCGCCGTGGACGGTGGCCTCGCGGCCGTGGTCGGGGGTGCCGTAGAAGGCGCCGAACCAGGCGTCGATCGTCCGGTGGGCGCGGGCCTGGTCGGGCTCGACCAGCAGGTACACGCGCTTGGCGACGCTGAAGGAGTCGCGGGCTCGGCCTTCCTGCTCGGCGACCTCGTCCAGGCGGACGGCCAGCTCCGCGAAGCGGGCGGTGGGCTGCCGGCCGGCCGCCACCCAGCCGGATCCGAGGCGCAGCGCCCGGCGCAGCGCCGGGACCGAACCGCCGCCGACCCACAGCGGGGGCGGCGCGACAGGGCGCGGGGTCACCGTGACGTCGGCGAAGGGCCAGATGGGGCCGTCGTGGGTGACGCCGGTCCCGGTCCAGAGGCGGTGCACCGCCGTCAGGAACTCGTCCAGGACCGCGCCCGGCCGGTCCTCCCAGTCGCCCAGCCGGAGCGCGGGGAACAGGCGGCGGTCACCGCTGCCGACGCCGACCACGAGCCGGCCGCCGGTGAGGCGGTCGAGCGAGGCGAGCTGCTTGGCCGCCGCGATCGGGCCCCGGCCGGGGGCGACGAGGACGGCGATGCCGAGCCGGACGCGGGTCGTATGCGCGGCGGCGAAGCCCAGCAGCGCGATCGGCTCCGGAGTGGGCATGCGCCCGGCGAGCTGGTCGAGGGTCCACAGCGCGTCGACGGACGCGGCCTCGACGTCGCCGAACCAGGCGGCGATGGCGGCGGGGGCGGCGCCGGCGAAGCTCAGCGGCAGGTTGAGCCCGATGCGCGGGCGTGGGGCGGCGGGCACGTGGACCTCCTCGGCGAGGGCGTCGCCGTCGCGGACAGAGGGCCGCCAGCGTGCCGGGCGCGCCGTTACCTGCGACGTTACGAACCGGGTCCGTAACCCCGGGGCGAACGGCGAGGCGGGAGAGTCACGGCCGACAACCAGGAGGCACGAGCATGGCAGTCGAGCGGTTCCCGGTCGAGGGGGGCCACATCATGATGTTCGCGCGGGCCGTCGGGGATCCCCACCCGGCCTACCACGGCGCGATCACCGGCACTCCGGCGATCGCCCCGCCCACGTTCGTCTGGGCGGCCGACCACTACGACCCGGACAGCGCCGTCCGGCCGAAGCCGGACGAGCCCTGGCCGGGCTCGGGCGCGACGCCCTCCGGCGCGCCCCCCGCCGACGGCGCGGGTCTCGGCCTCCACGCCGAGCAGCGGTACGAGTACCACCGGCCGGTGCGCGAGGGCGACGTGCTCAGCGCGGTGGACCGTCCGGGCAGGACCTGGCGGAAGGAGGGACGGCGGGGCGGCGCGCTCACCTTCACCGAGAAGATCACGGAGTACCGCGACCAGGAGGGCGAGCCGGTCGTCACCGCGACGATGGTGACGGTGACCACCTCCACCACGGTGGGGGCGGGCGGATGACGGCCGTGGCGGCGGGCGACACCAGGGAGCTGGTGCTCGTCCGCGATCTGACCAGGACACGGATAGTCCAGTACGCGGGGGCTTCGGGCGACTTCAACCCGGTGCACACCGACGAGCGGTTCGCGGTGGAGGCCGCCGGTTACCCGTCGGTGTTCGCGCACGGGATGCTCACGATGGGCATGGCGGGCCGGGTCCTGACCGACTGGTTCGGGCCCGAGTCGCTGCTGCGGTACGAGGCGCGGTTCCGCGCCCAGGTGTTCCCGGGGGCGACGCTCACCGCCCGCGCCCGGGTGGAGTCGGTGCACGGCGACGGGACGGCCGCGGTCGCGCTGACCGTGACCGACGGGCAGGACGCGGTGGTGATGACGGGGAACGCCGTCGTGCGCGCGTCCGCAGAAGCGAAATGACCTCCGCGGATCGAGGAGACGTTGTCATGCCGGATGGAAACCCGCTGATCGGCCGTGTCGGATTCGGCAGCGGCACCATGATCGCGCAAGGGTACGGACAGGTGGACGAGGACGCGGCCCGGGGCGCGGTCGAGGCCGCGTACCAGGCGGGGGTGCGCTTCTACGACACGGCGCACTTCTACGGTTCGGGCCGGTCGGAGGCGATCGTCGGCGAGATCCTCCAGGGCCGGCGCGACGAGGTGCGGCTGTGCACCAAGGGCGGCGTGCGCTACACCGACCCGACGAACCTGCTGACCCTGGTCTGCGACTCCTCCTACGACGCGCTGCGCCGGTTCATGGAGGAGTCGCTGACCCGGCTGCGCACCGACCACGTCGACGTCTACCTGCTGCACCAGTTCGATCCGGCCCTCACCCCCGAGCAGCAGATGGAAAACCTGCTGCGCCTCAAGGAGGAGGGGCTCGCCCGCGACGTCGGCTTCTGCAACTTCGGCGCCGAGGCGGCCAGGCGGGCGCTGGCCACCGGCATCCCGACCGCCGTCGAGTACAGCTTCAGCCTGCTCGACCATCGTTACCTGAACGAGCTCGCCGCCTCGGGCGCGCGCGGCGGCCTGCGCATCACCTATGGCTCGTACGTACACGGCCTGCTGTCGGAGGACTTCACCGACGACCACGAGTTCGAGCCCGACGACTGGCGGGGCCGCAGCCGCCGCGAGGGGCGGTCCGGCACGTCGGGCAACGTGTTCTTCGCCGGTGACGCGTTCGCCGCCAATCTGGCGATCGCCCGGCGGCTGCGCGCGCTCGCCGACCCGCTGGGGCTCTCGCTCGCCGCGTTCGTCCTGGCCCTGACGGTGCGCCAGCCGTACTCCGATGTCGCGCTGTTCGGCTGCCGCGACGCGGCGGAGGTGGCGGACGGCCTCAGCGGGCTGTCCGCCGACCTGGACGACGAGACCCTCGCCCGCGCCGCGGAGATCCTGGCGACCGCGAACCGGCCGGCCGAGAACCTGCTCGGCCTGTGAACCCACCCTGCGGCGACCGAGCGTAACGGACCCGTTAACGAGGTCTCCGCAGGATCAGGTCCCCCTGACGCATCGCCGTCACATGCTGGTGACTCCGCCGGAGTCGTCGACCCCCGGAAGGTTGATATGCGAAAGAGCAAACTCGGGATAATCCTCTGTGCGGCACTGCTGGCGGCGGCCTGCGGCTCCGGCGGTGACGAGGGCGGCGACACCGCGCAGGCGGCCGGACTGCCCTCCACCATCAAGATCGGCGTCCCGCTCGACCTGAGCGGTGCGGCCGGCATCGCGGGCGTGGGGACCAGCGAGCGCGACGGCGTGCGGCTGGCCGCCAAGGAGATCAACGACACCGGCTTCCTCGGCGGCTCGAAGATCGAGCTCGTGGAGATCGACACCAAGGCGGACAAGCAGGAGGCCGTGCAGGCGGTGCTCAAGCTCGCGGCGGACAAGGTCGACGCGGTCGTGGGCTTCACCCTCACCCCGTCGTTCCTGGCCGCGGGGCCGCAGCTCCAGCAGAACGGCATCCCGACGATGGCGGTCGGGCTCTCCGCGGCCGGCGTCACCGAGGTCGGCGACTACATGTTCCGTCTCTATCCGGACATGGCGAACGTGATGCCGCCCGCCGACAAGGAGTTCGCCGAGACGTTCACCGGGCTCAAGACCGCGGCGTACCTGTACCAGAGCGACTCCGAGGCGGCCAAGATCGTCATCGGCAAGCGCAAGGAGACGCTGGAGGCCGCGGGCATCACGACCGTCGGCGAGGAGACCTTCGTCGGCACCGACACCGACGTGCGGGCCCAGCTCACCAAGCTCAAGCAGGCGAACCCGGACGTGCTGGTGACCATGCCCCTGCCCGGCATGATGAGCACGATCTACCTGCAGCTCGACGAGATCGGCTACGACGGCCCGGTGTTCATGGCGCCGGACGTGAGCGACGCCACCATGGAGCAGGCGGGCCAGGCCATGCAGTGCTTCGTGTACGTGACCGCCTGGAACGGCCAGAGCACCGAGGGGAACAACGCGCACTTCCTCGACTACTGGAAGCAGCACGGCGAGAAGCGCTCCGCCACCGTGTTCGAGGCGGCCGGCTACGCGTCGCTCTGGTCGATGGCGCACGCGTTCAAGGAGGCGGGCACCACGGACAAGAAGACCGTCCGGGACACGCTCGCCGGGCTGAGCGACATCGACACGCCGTTCGGCAAGATCGGCTTCACTGACAACCGCACCGCCAGCGTCAAGGGCACCAAGCTGCAGATCGTGGACAGCAAGATCACGCTCTTCGACCCGCAGACGGCCGCCGCCTGCAAATAACCCGTCCCTTCAGAGAAGCCGCCGCCCCGGCACGCCACCAGCGTGCCGGGGCGGCGTCGTCACTCGCACGGAGAGAGGACCTCCACCATGACCCTGGGCATCACCCACCTCGTCCACGCCAACGTGGTCTGCGCGGACTTCGACCGGTCGTTCGACTTCTACACCCGCGTGCTCGGCGCCCGCCTGATCGGGCGGGTCTTCGAGTTCGACGCCGCCGCGGACTTCCAGGCGATCCTCGACGTCACGGGCTCGGTGCGCTGCAAGGCCGCGCTGCTCACCTGGAGCGACGACGACGCCGCGACCTACCTCGACCTGCTGTGCTTCGCCGACGAACGCGGCGAGCCCGTCCCCCGTACGGCCAAGCAGCCCGGCCTGGCCCGGCTGGGCCTGCGCGTCCGCGACATGACGGCCACCCTCGCCCGGATCCGCGAGCACGACGTGCCCGTGGTGGCCGGGCCGGTCACGCTCACCCCCATGCCGGGCCGGCACCGCCACGTGCTCACGATCCGCGACCCGGACGGGACCATGCTGAACCTCATGGAGTTCCCGGAGCTCGGATCCGGCCGTGGTTAACGCCCGTATCGGGACGTAACGGTGGCGTTAACGAGCTGACGGAACGCTGGGCACCTATCTCGTCACACCGAAGTCAGCCTGGTCCCCCAAGGCTGTGAGAGGGAGCGGAGGATGGTGTGCAGCAGACCATTAACGGCTTGGCCTTGGGAAGTACCTACGCCCTGCTGGGCGTAGGCGTCACCTTGGTGTGGGGTGTCCTCGGCATCCTGAATTTCGCGCATGCGCAGATCCTGACGTGGGGCAGCTTCGCCGCCCTGGCGGCCCTGCACCTGGGACTGCCGGTGCCGCTCGCCATCCTGGTGGGCATGGTGGCGGCCGGCGTGCTGTCGGTGCTCCTCGACCTGGCCGTCCTCGCCCCGCTCCGGGCCCGCAAGGCGCCCGAGTTCTCCTTCGTCGTCGCGACGATCGGCGTCTCGCTCGTGCTCACCACGATCCTGCGCACCTACACCGACGCGCAGACCGAGGCGTTCCCCCGGCAGGGCTTCCCGGTGGGGGCCTTCGAGGTGGCGGGGCAGAACGTGCCGCGGCTCCAGGTCGTCATGCTGGCGATCGCGATCGTGGCGATGGCCGGCCTCGCCTTCTGGCTGAACCGCACCAGGTCGGGGCGGGCGGTGCGGGCGGTCGCCCACAACCGGGAGACCGCCGAACTGCTCGGCGTGAACAGCCAGCTCGTCTTCTCGATCTGCTTCTTCGTCGCCGGCGGCCTCGCCGCCGTGGCCGGCATCTTCGTGGCGGCGTCGGCGGCTCAGGTGTCCTACTCATCGGGTGACGGCCTCCTGCTGGTCGCCTTCGCGGTGATCATCCTCGGCGGCATGGGCTCGGTGAAGGGCGCGATCGTCGGGGGCCTGGTGCTCGGCGTCATCGAGGTGTACGCGACCTCGTACGTGTCCAGCGTGTTCCGGGAGATCATCGCGTTCGCGACCATCCTCGCGGTGCTGGTCGCGCGGCCGTCCGGGTTCTTCGGCAAGAAGGAGGCCGCACGTGTTTGACTGGCTCGAACCGCTCCAGCTCTTCCGGCTGGACACCGCTCTCATCCTCACCCTGCTCGTGGTGAGCGTGCACGTCACGTTCCGGGTCGGCATCATGTCGCTGGCCCCGATGGGGTTCGCCGCCGTCGGCGGCTACACGGCCGCCCTCGTCTCGACCAAGACCGAGCTGCCGTTCGCCGTCGGGCTCCTCGGCGCGACGCTGCTCGCCGGGGCGATCGGCGCGCTGTTCGCGCCGCCGGTGCTGCGGCTGCGCGGCATCTACATGGCGCTCGGGAGTCTCGCGCTCGCGCAGGCCATCGTCGTGCTGATCCGGATCAGCGACTTCACCAACGGGCCGAACGGCATCGCCGGCATCCCGGTCGAGGTGAGAACGGAGTACCTCATCATCGCCCTGGCCGTGGCCTTCCTGGTGCTGGAGCTCGGTCACCGCTCCTACTTCGGCCGGGCGGCCAAGGCAGTGCGGCTGGACGAGCGCACCGCCGAGGGCCTGGGGATCAACGTGTTCCGGGTGCGGTTCGTGGCCTTCACCGCCGCCGGCGCGATCGCCGGCTGCGCGGGGGCGCTGGAGGCGCACCGGACCATGGTGATCAGCCCCGACCAGTACGGCTTCGCCACGCTGGTGATCGTGTTCACGTACGTGCTCGTCGGCGGCAACGGGCACTGGGCAGGGCCGGTCCTGCTGACCTGGGGGCTGACGATCCTGCGCGACCTGTTGCAGGTCGCCGGCGGCCACTGGGAGGACATCGTCTACGGCGTGCTGCTCGTGGTGGTGCTGCTGGTGGCGCCGAACGGCCTGTCCGACCGGTCGCTCTACCGGGGGTTGCGACGACGATGGCGGGACCGTGGGAACCCGCCGTCTCCCAAGATCGACGAACCTGCGGAGAAGGTGGCGAGCCCATGACCGCGCTCCTGGAACTGTCCGGGGTCAGCAAGCACTTCGGCGGCATGAAGGCCGTGGACGACGTCTCGTTCACCGTGCGGCAGGGCGCCATCTGCGGCCTCATCGGGCCCAACGGCGCAGGCAAGACGACCGTCGTCAACCTCATCAGCGGCTATCTCAAGCCGACGACCGGGACCATCCGGCTCGCCGGGGCGGACGTGGCCGACCTGCGCCCGCACCGCCTCGCCGCCGCGGGCGTCGCCCGCACGTACCAGAACCTGCAGCTCTTCGAGGAGAGCACGGTCCTGGAGAACGTCCTCATCGGCCGTCACCTGTCCTTCAAGGGCCGCCGCTGGCAGATGGGCCGGACCCGCAGGCGGGAGGAGGCCGAGCAGCACGAGGTGGCCCGGCGGCTCATCGACCGCGTCGGACTCACCGGCGTGATCGACGCCGACGTGGCCGAGCTCTCTTATGGCATGCGGCGGCGCGTCGAGATCGCCCGCGCGATGGCCACCGAACCCCGGCTGCTGCTGCTCGACGAGCCCACCGCAGGGATGAACCGCACCGAGTCTGACGAGATCGGCGAGCTCATCCGCTCGATCAACGACGAGGGCGTGACCGTACTGCTCGTCGACCACAACGTCCGGCTCGTCACCGAGGTCTGCCACCGCGTCGTCGTGCTCGACTGGGGCCGCGTCCTCACCGAGGCCGGGCCCACCGAGGTGTGGCAGGACCAACGGGTCAAGACGGCCTATCTCGGCACCCACGACCGTAACGCAGTGGAGGCACCCGATGCTGGTCGTTGAATCCCTCGTCACCCGCTACGGCGCGGTGGAGGCGCTGCACGGGGTGAGCCTCACGGTCGGCACCGGCGAGGCCGTCGCCATCGTCGGCCCGAACGGCGCCGGCAAGACCACCCTGCTGCGGACCATCTCCGGCCTGGTACGGCCCGCCGCCGGCACCGTCGAGATCGACGGCCGGGTGATGGGGCGCACGGCCGCGCACCGGATCGCCCGGCTCGGCGTCAGCCACGTGCCCGAGGGACGGGCCATCCTGTCCACGCTCACCGTGCGGGACAACCTGCTGATGGGCGGCTACCGGCTGCCCGGCGGCGGGGTCGAGGAGCGCATGGCCGAGATGATCGACCTGTTCCCGGTGCTCGGGCGCAAGCTCGACGACCTCGGCGGCGTGCTCTCCGGCGGCGAGCAGCAGATGCTGGCGATCGCGCGCGGGCTCATGGCCAAGCCGCGCCTGCTCATGATCGACGAGCCGTCGATGGGGCTCGCTCCGCGCATCGTCGGGGACGTGCTGGAGGCGCTGAAGCGGGTGGTGGCCACCGGCACCGCCGTGCTGGTGGCGGAGCAGAACGCCGGGCTGGCGCTGGAGGTGGCCGACCGGGCCTACGTGATGGTCGTCGGTGACGTCGTGACCTCCGGCAACAGCGCTGACCTCGACGAGAACCGGCTGCTGGAGACCTACCTGGCCTGACGCGACCTCAGGTGGCCAGGTGGGAACGGCCGGGCCGGCGGTGATCCCGCCGGCCCGGCCGTTTCGTTCCGCGCTCTGACTTACAGGCGTTCGATGATGGTGACGTTGGCCTGGCCGCCGCCCTCGCACATCGTCTGCAGGCCGTAGCGGCCGCCGGTGCGCTCCAGGTGGTTGAGCAGCGTCGTCATCAGCCGCGCGCCGGTCGCGCCGAGCGGGTGGCCCAGCGCGATCGCCCCGCCGTTGGGGTTGACCCTGGCCGGGTCGAAGCCGGTCTCCTTCAGCCAGGCGAGCACCACGGGGGCGAACGCCTCGTTGATCTCGACGGCGTCGATGTCGTCCGGCGTCATCTTGGCCCGCCGCAGCGCCCGCTCCGTCGCGGGGATCGGGGCGGACAGCATCATGATCGGATCGTCGGCCATCACGCTCATGTGGTGGATGCGCGCCCGGGGGGTCAGTCCGAGGTGCTTCACCGCGCGCTCGCCGGCGATCAGCAGGGCCGCGGAGCCGTCGCTGATCTGGCTCGCGCAGGCCGCGGTGATGCGCCCGCCGGGCAGCAGCGTGGGCAGCGACCTGATCTTCTCCCAGTTCGGCTCGCGCGGGCCGTCGTCGGCGCCGACGCCGTCGAGCGGCGCGATCTCCGGTTCGAAGAGCTTGTCAGCGTTCGCCCGCAGCGCCCGCTCGTGCGACTCGACGGCGAACTCCTCCATCTGCTCGCGGGAGATGTCCCAGTGGGTGGCCATCATCTCCGCGCCACGGAACTGGCTGACCTCGCCGTCCCCGAACCGGCCGGTCCACGCCGGCGAGGTGGAGAACGGGTCGTCGAAGCCGAGCGCGCGGCCCGCGTTCGCCGCCGACATCAGCGGCACCATGCTCATGTTCTGCACGCCGCCGGCGACGACGAGGTCCATCGTGCCGCTCATCACGGCCTGCGCGGCGAAGTGCACGGCCTGCTGGGCCGATCCGCACTGCCGGTCGATCGTCACCCCCGGCACGTGCAGCGGGAACCCCGCCGCGAGCCAGCAGGTGCGGGCGATGTCGAACGACTGCGGACCCACCGAGTCCACGTTGCCGAACACGACGTCGTCGACGAGTCCCGGGTCGATCCCGGTCCGCTCGACCAGGGCGCGGATGCTGTGGGCGCCGAGGTCGGCGGGATGGACGGTGCTCAGCGGCCCGCCCCGCTTGGTCACCGGGGTACGGACGGCATCGATGATGAAAGCTTCAGCCATGCCGGGAGGCTACGAGCGCGGCGTTATCCCGGCGTGCGCCGGATGACGGTCCGGCGTTACCCGGCCCGTACGGCGCCGCCGTCAGAAGGGCAGGCCGCCGCGCTCGACGAGTTGCCGGGCGATGACGTCGCGCTGGATCTCGTTGGTGCCCTCGCCCACGATCATCAGCGGGGCGTCGCGAAAGTAGCGCTCGACGTCGAACTCGGTGGAGTAGCCGTAGCCGCCGTGCACCCGGATCGCGTTGAGGGCGATCTCCATCGCGACCTCCGAGCAGAACAGCTTCGCCATGCCCGCCTCCATGTCGCTGCGCTCACCCGAGTCGTAGCGCTCGGCCGCGTACAGCAGCAGACGTCGGGCGGCGGTCAGCTTGGTGCCCATCTCGGCGAGGTGGTTGCCGACGGCCTGGTGCCGCCAGATCGGCCTGCCGAACGACTCCCGCTGCTGGGCGTAGGCGAGCGCGTCGTCGAACGCGGCCCTGGCCACCCCGGTCGCCCGCGCCGCCACCTGGATGCGGCCGATCTCCAGGCCGCGCATCATCTGCGTGAACCCGGCGCCCTCCACGCCGCCGAGCAGCGCGTCCGCCGGGACCCGCGCGCCGTCGAAGACCACCTCACAGCTCTCCACGCCCTTGTAGCCGAGCTTGGGCAGGTCGGCGGTGACGGTGACCCCCGGCACCTTCTCCACCAGCAGGACGGAAAAGCCGCGGTGCCGGGGCTCGGCCGCGGGGTCGGTCTTGCACAGCAGCGCCACCAGACCCGACATGCGGGCGTTGCTGATCCAGGTCTTGGTGCCGTCGATCACGTACCCGTCGCCGTCACGCCTGGCCACGGTGCGCATCGCCTGCAGGTCGGAGCCGCCGCCGGGCTCGGTGAGCGCCATCGTGGCGCGCAGCTCGCCCGTCGCCATCCGCGGCAGGTAGCGGTCCTTCTGCTCCTGGGTGCCGTACGCGAGGATGAGCCTGGCCACCACGGTGTGCCCGCCCATGGCCCCGGCGAGGCTCATCCATCCTCGTGCCAGCTCCTCGGTGATCATCGCGAAGCACGGGGTGGAGACCTGGACGTCGCCGTACGGCTCGGGGATGGCGAGACCGTAGACGCCCATCCGCTTCATCTGGTCGATGAGCTCGCCCGGATAGGCGTTGGCGTGCTCCAGCTCCCTCGCGACCGGCCGTACCTCGCGGTCGACGAAGTCGCGCACCGCCTCGACCATGGCCGTCTCTTCGGCGTTCAACGTCATCGGAACTCCTTCGCCGCCCGTGGGGCCGGTCAGATGATCTTCTTGTCGGCGAGGTCGGCGATCTCCCCCGGTGAGCGGCCCAGCTCGGCGAGGACGGCGGCGGTGTGCTCGCCGACGGCCGGCACCGGGTCCATCCGCGGCTCCTCGTCGCCGAGGGAGATCGGGGGGAGCAGCGCGCGGATGGCGCCGCCGGGGGTGTCGACGTCCCGCCACCGCTTGCGCTCCCGCAGCACCGGGTGGTCCAGGAAGTCGCCGACCGTGTTGACGCCGGCGTTCGCGATCCCGGCCCGGTCGAGCAGGGCGGAGGCCTCGGCCGCGCCGAAAGCGGCGAAGCGGGCGTCCACGATCGCCTCCAGGGCGTCGCGGTTGGCCACGCGCAGCGTGTTGGTGGCGAAGCGCGGGTCGGTGGCGAGCTCGGGCGCGCCGAGGAACTCCGCGCAGAACCGCACCCACTCGGTCTCGTTCTGGATCGAGATCAGGACCGTGCGCCCGTCTCCTGCGGTGAACGGCCCGTACGGGGCGATGGTGGCGTGCCGGGCGCCCGCGCGCGGTTGCTGGCGGCCGCTCCCGGCGGTGTAGTGGGCCGGCTGGCCCATCCACTCGGCCAGGGCCTCGAACAGCGAGACCTCCAGGGTGGCGCCCTCGCCCGTGAGCCGCCGCTGGTAGAGGGCGGCGAGGACGGCGCTGAAGCCGTACATCCCGGCGGCGATGTCGGCGACCGAGATGCCGACCCGCGCGGGCTCGTCCGCCGACCCGGTCAGCGAGACCAGGCCGGCCTCGCACTGGGCGAGCAGGTCGTACGCCTTGCGGCCGGCCCACGGGCCGTCGCTGCCCCACCCGGTGATGCCGAGCACGATCTTGCGGGGGTCCCGTGCCCGCACGGCGGCGGCCGACAGGCCGAGCCGGTCGGCCGCGCCCGGCCCGAGGTTCTGCACCAGCACGTCGGACCGGCCGACCAGCTCGTGCAGGATCTCCCGGCCGCGCGGCGACTTCACGTCCAGCGTCACCGACTCCTTGGAACGGTTGAGCCAGACGAAGTAGCTGGACTGTCCGTTGATCGACTCGTCGTAGCGCCGGGCGAAGTCGCCGGAGCCGGGCCGCTCGATCTTGATCACCCGGGCGCCGAGGTCGGCGAGCTGGCGCGTCGCGAACGGCGCGGCCACCGCGTGTTCGAGCGCGACCACGGTGATCCCTGTAAGTGGCAGCACGTCTCCCCTTTCGTCCCGATATAAAATATATTATTGATGCTCGAATCACCAGATGTCTCATGAATCTCGTAGCTGAGCAGGACTTCCCTCCGCACACGGGAGCGCGAAACTCTATAGAGACCGGCCGGCACCTGGCTCCATGAACGGGCTAGGCGGGGTCCTGCTCGCCCGCCGCGCGCTTGTCGAACTGCCTGGCCAGCAGATCCCCGGCGTTGGCGATGTGATCGTGCATCGCCGCCCGCGCCGCCTCCGCGTCCCGGGCGCGCAGGCCCTCCAGGATCTTCGAATGGTCGTGCAGGGTGGCCTGCGGCCACCCCTCGATCTCGGAGTAGAAGCGGGTGGGGATGTACCGCCCGGTCAGGGTCAGCACCCACGTGATCTTGCGGGCGTCCGCGACCAGGTTGATCAGGCGGTGGAAGGCGTGGTTCTTCTCCTCCAGCAGGGCCAGGTCCTTACGGTACGCCGCCGCCAGCAGCTCGTGATGGAGGGCGTCGAGCTCGTCGAGCTCGTCAGGGGTCGCCCGGACCGCCGCCCGGGCGGCCAGCTCCCCCGAGATCAGCGCGTGCGCCTCGAACAGGTCGCGGATGTCCTGCCCCGTCAGCCGCGCCACCTGGAACCCACGCCGGGGCAGCAGCTCCAGGAAGCCCTCCACACGCAGCACGTGCAGCGCCTCGCGGGCCGGGGTCGCGGAGATGCTCAGTGCCTGGCCGACCGCCTCAGGCCGGACGGAGTCGCCCGGACGCCACTGCCCCGACATGATCATGCTGCGCACGTAGGCGGCGGCGTCGTCGCTGAGCTGCGGCCGCCCCGCCTCTGCCGCCCTGGCGCCCATCGCACCACCTCTCGTCTCGGCTCCCCCGGCGCGTGTCGCGCTGAAGATCCTAGACGCGCAGCATCCCGCACGACACCCCGATCGGCTATATTATCCGGCCGATCCGAGCGGATACGGTCGCCTTACCAGGGGGTTCGTCTCTATAGAAGCAGCCACCCGGCGCCGGCGCCAGGGTGCTCCATCCGCCTACAGCGGCGCCTGCTGGACGAGGACGACGACGCCCGTCACCAGGACGAACCAGCCGAACCCGCTGCGCAGCCGGTCGGCGTCGAGGCGGCCCGCGAGGGCGCCGCCGACGAGCCCGCCGGCCACGGCCGCCGCGGTCACCGACAGCGCCAGGGACCAGTCGACGGGCGTGGAGTGCAGGTATCCGGCCAGGCCGGCCAGCGACTTCATGGCGATGACGACCAGTGAGGTGCCCACCGCCGCGCCCATGGGCAGGCCGCCGAGCAGCACCAGCGCGGGCACGACCAGGAAGCCGCCGCCCGCGCCGACGAGCCCGGTCACCAGGCCGACCACGGCGCCTTCGGCGACCACGTGCGGGACGGGCAGCTCTCGCGGGACCGCACGGGTGACACGACGGCCACGGATCATGGCGACGGCGGTGGCGAGCATCATGGCCGCGAAGGCCACCATGAGCAGCGTCTCGGGCAGGTGCGGGCCGATCAGGCCGCCCCCGTACGCGCCCGCCATGCCCGCGGCGCCGAAGATCAGCCCGGTGCGCCAGCGGACGCGCCCGGCCCTGGCGTGGCCGACGGCGCTGACGGCGCTGGTGACGGCCACGACGAACAGCGACATGGCGATGGCCTGCTTGACCGGCACACCTGCCAGGTAGACCAGCAGGGGAACGGTGAGGATGGACCCTCCGCCGCCGAAGAGTCCGAGCGTCATGCCCACCACGACGGCGGCGGCGAGAGTCAAGGCGATCACAGATACCCCCGGGGGTATGCAAAGGACATGAGAAAGCGCCTGGTCAAGGGGCCGAAGGCCCGCGCAGACGGGCGACGGCGGCTTCGACGTCCACCTCGCCGGCGCGGTTGTAGGGCAGCTTGGCCAGCAGCATGCCCATGGCGCAGGTGCCGGTGAGCGCCGCGACCGTCAGGCCCGCGCCGACGAACGCGGCGACGAACACGGCGGCCGGGACCCACAGGCTGGTCACGGCCGAGACGAGCACGATGCTCCCGGCGACGAGCCGGACCTGCCGCTCCAGCGGCCAGCGCGGCCGGCCGCGGTTGACGGGTGCTCCGGAGGCGATCCAGGCGTTCATGCCGCCGTCCAGCACCGCCACGCCGGGCAGTCCGGCCTCGCTGAGCGCTCTGCGGGCCCGCTCGGCCCGGCCGCCGGACTGGCAGACGAGCACCATGCGGCCGCCGGCGTCCTGGACGATGCGTCGCAGGTGGGCGTCCACCTGGTCGAGCGGCAGGTTGACGGCGCCGTCGATGTGGGCGGACTCGAACTCGGACGGGGTGCGGACGTCCACGACGAGGACGCCGGGGTCGGTCGTGATCAGTGCGCGGGCGGTGGCGGTGTCGATGTGGGACACGAAGGTTCTCTCCTGGAAAGGTTGTCAGGCGGTGTGGTGCCGGCGGAGGGCGTCGGCGACCTCGGCGATGCCCGCGCCGTTGAGCGCGACCGGCCGGTAGCCACGGCCGGCGAGGAAGCCGGCGGCGATGGCCGCCCGGCGCCCGGAGGCGCAGGCGACGAGTACGGGTCGCTCCGGGTCGAGTTCGGCGGGCACGCCCTGGACGAACAGGTCGGGCAGGAAGCGCTCCACCGTGCCCGGCAGCCGGACCTGCTCCCGTTCGCTGGGCATCCGGACGTCCAGCAGCTGAGCGCGCGGCTGGGCGAGCCGCTTGACGAAGACGTCGAGCCCGGCGAGCTCGTAGGTCTGCGTGGCGTCCGGGCCGGGATGCCGGACGACGCCCCGCACGGTGTCGATGCCGATCTGGGCGAGCTGCGTGACGGCTTCGGTGACGTCCTGGCCGGGCTCGGCGACCAGCGTGATCGGCTCGGCGTACGGCAGCAGCCAGCCGGTCCAGCTGCCGAAGTCCTCGTCCAGCTCGATGCCGGTCGAGCCGGGCAGCATGCCGCGGGCCTGCACCCCGCGCGGGCGGATGTCCACGACGTGGGAGCCCTCCGGCGCGGCGTCGAGCTCGGGGACGCGCACGGCCGGCATGGGCGGGGCGCCGAGCGTGTTGGCCGGGCCCATGTGCCGGTAGAAGGCCGGGATGGGCATGGGAGCGGTGAGCATGGCGTCGGCGAACTCCTCCGGGTCGTCGATGGCCAGCATCGGGTTGCCCTCGCGCTCGGCTCCGATGGTGGACGTCAACCGGCCGGCGCCGCTGGCCGTGCAGAACGAGCCCTCGCCATGGGTCGGGTACAGCCCGACGCCGGGAGGCAGCGCGGCCAGGCGGTGCAGCGAGCCGTGCTGCAGGCGTGCCAGGGAGCGGGCGCGCTCGGGGCCGAGCAGGTCGGGCCGGCCCGCCGAGGCGACCAGCAGGCTGCCGCCGGAGAAGAGCGCCACCGGCTCGCCGTCGACGAGCACCAGGTAGCTGGTGTGCTCGGGCGTGTGGCCGGGCGTGTGGATGGGCCGGAGGGTCAGGCCGGCGCCGCCGTCGATGTCCTCCAGGTGGAAGGCGGGCGTGTGCCGGTAGGCGGGCGTCGCGGCGGCCGGCAGCACCAGCTCGGCGCCGGTGCGCAGCGCGGCCTGCTCGCCGCCGGAGACATAGTCGTTGTGGATGTGGGTTTCCAGCACGAACCGCAGCTCGGCGTCGCGCTCGGCGGCGGCGTCCAGGAAGCGGCCGATGTCGCGTTGCGGGTCGACGAGGACGCCCTTGCCCTCGTACGTCAGCAGGTAGGTCTGGTCGCCCAGGCCGGGCGTCCGGAAAGAGGTGATGTCCATCGTGCGTCCATTCCCTTCAAATACCCCTGGGGGTATAGGAGAGTCAGAAAAACGCGGCCACGACGTGGCCGCGGGTCTCAGGCGAGGGCGAGGAAGAGCTTCTCCAGCTCCGCCACGCTCATGGGCGGCTGGTCGCCGCGGTTCTGCGCGTCCTGGCAGTGCCGCAGACCGGAGGCGACGATCTTGAACCCGGCGCGGTCGAGCGCCTTGGAAACGGCGGCGAGCTGGGTGAGCACCTTCGTGCAGTCCTCCCCCGCCTCGATCATCGCGATCACCCCGGCGAGCTGGCCGTGCGCCCGCTTCAGTCGAGTCAGCGCGTCGCCCACCATGCTCTCGTTCAGCTCCATGACCGCAGCATACCCCTAGGGGTACCCTTCTCCGCAAATCGGGCTCGGGCACGTAGGTCCCGGGGGTCCTGGGAATAGGTCATCGAGGCCGGACTGTGTGACCTTCGGCCCTGGCCACCCGACTGTGACCAGCGAAGATGAGGGAGAGGTCGTGCGAGCCGGGAGAGATGGGTGAACCGATGACGCTGGCATCACCGGGGCTGACGTCGGAGGAGGCGGCCGTACGGCTGGACCGCGACGGGCCCAACCTGCTGCCCGCCAAGCCGCCCACGCCGCTGTGGCGGCGGGTGGCCGGGCAGCTCCGTGACCCGCTGATCGTCGTGCTGCTGGTGGCCACCGCGCTGACCGCGTTCACCGGCGACTGGACGGACATGACCGTCATCCTCCTGGTGATCGTCGTCAACACCGGCGTCGGCGTGACCCAGGAGGTGCGCGCCGACAGGGCCATAACCGCGCTGTCCACGCTCACCGCGCCCACGGCCCGGGTCGTCAGGGACGGCGCCCAGCGGGAGGTGCCCGCGGCCGAGGTCGTCCAGGGCGACGTGCTGGTGCTGGCCGAAGGCGACATCGTCCCGGCCGACGCCCGCCTGGGAGAGGCCGCGGCCCTGCTGATCGACGAGTCCGCGCTGACCGGCGAGTCGGTGCCGGTGGACAAGAACCCCGGTGACGAGATCGCCGCGGGCACGGTGGTGCTGCGCGGGCGCGGCCGGGGCGAGGTGAGCGCGACCGGCGCGGCCAGCGCGACCGGGCGGATCGCGGCGTTGATGGTGGCGGCGGCCGGGCTGACGCCCCTGCAGCGGCGGCTGGTCGGGGTGGGGCGGCTGCTGGCCGGGGTGACGGTGTTCCTGTGCGTGGTGGTCGGGGCGCTGGGCCTGGTGCGCGGGCAGCCGCTGGAGCTGATGGTGATCACCGCGATCAGCCTGGTGGTGGCGGCCGTGCCGGAGTCGCTGCCCGCCGTGGTCACTCTCAGCCTGGCGCTGGGTGCCCGGCGGATGGCCGCGCGGCGCGCCCTCGTACGCCGCCTGCACGCCGTCGAGACGCTCGGCTCGGTCACCGTCCTGGCCACCGACAAGACCGGCACCCTCACCGAGGGACAGATGGTCGTGCGCCGGCTGTGGACACCCGCCGCGCGCGCGGCGCTCACCGGGACCGGCTACGGGCCGGACGGGGAGGTCGAGGGCGACGCGGCGCCCGAGGCGTTCGCCGGCCTGCTGACGGCCGCCGCGCTGTGCAACGACGCGCGGCTGATACGGGGCGACGGCGAGGAGTGGCGGGCCCTGGGCGACCCGACCGAGGCCGCGCTGCTGACCGCGGCCACCAAGCTCGGCCTGGACCGCGGCGAGCTGAACCGCCGTTATCCCCGCCTCGCCGAACGGCCCTTCGACAGCGCCCGCAAGCGGATGAGCACCCTGCACCGGCTGCCCGAGGGCCGGTCGAAGGCGATCTGCAAGGGCGCGCCTGAGGTGCTGCTGCGCGCGCCGGCCCTCGCCGACGACCGTGCGCTCCTGGACGACGCCGCCGCCGAGGCGGCGCGCCTCGCCCTCGAGGGTTACCGGGTCCTGGCCGTGGCCGAGGCCGACCTGCCCGGCATCCCCGAGGAGGTGCCGGAGGAAGGGCTGCGGCTCCTCGGCCTGGTCGCCATCCTGGACCCGCCCCGCCGGGCCGCCGCCGGCACCATGGCCGCCTGCCGGCGCGCCGGCATCCGGCCGATCCTGATCACCGGCGACCATCCGGGCACCGCCGGCGCCATCGCCACCGAACTCGGCATCATCGGCCCTGGCGAGCCGGTCGTCGACTGCCGCGCCCTCGCCACCTCCGACGGACACTCCGGCGCCTCCGTGTACGCGCGCGCCACCCCCGAGCAGAAGCTCGCCCTCATCGAGGACATGCGGGCGGACGGCGAGGTGGTCGCGATGACCGGCGACGGCGTCAACGACGGCCCCGCCCTGCGCCGCGCCGACATCGGCGTCGCCATGGGGGGACGCGGCACCGAGGTCGCCCGCCAGGCCGCGGATCTGGTCCTGGCCGACGACGACCTGGACACCGTGGTCGCCGCCGTCGACGAGGGCCGCCGCGTCTACGCCAACATCCGCCGCTTCCTGGTCTACGGCCTGTCCGGTGGCGCCACCGAGATCGCCGTCATGCTGATCGGCCCGGCGTTCGGGCTCGCGCTGCCGCTGCTGCCCGCCCAGATCCTCTGGGTCAACCTGCTCACCCACGGCCTGCCCGGCGTCGCGCTCGGCGGCGAGCCCGCCGAGCCGGCCGCGATGCGCCGCCCGCCGCGCCCGCCGGACCAGAGCATCCTCGGGGCGGGCCTGTGGCAGCGGGTGATCCGCATCGCGGTCGTCCTGACCGTCGTCACGCTCGGCGTCGCCGTCTGGGCCCTGCACACCGGACGTCCCTGGCAGAGCATGGCGTTCTTCACCCTGGGCGCCGTCCAGCTCGGCGTCGCGCTCGGGTCCCGCGCGCGCCCCGGCTCCCTCGCCAACCCGGCGCTGCTGGTCGCCGTGGCCGGAGCGCTGCTGCTGCAGCTCGCCGGCCTGTACGTGCCGCTGCTCCGCGACCTGCTCAGCACCGAACCCCTCGCCGCCGGAGACCTGCTTATCGTGACCGCGCTGTCGGTCCTCGGTTACGCCGCCGCCCGGCTGGACCGCATCCTGCACCGCGAGCCCGTGCCCGAAGCCGTCCGCTGACTGCCACCGGAGTCAGGGAAGGGCGAACCGCGCGGCGTGCCCGAAGGCGATGGCGGGCACCGTGTGGTGCGCGTCGTAGGGGCTCGGCCTGAGCGCCGCGTCGGAGAACGCCCGCGGCCGTCGCAGGACCTGCGCAGCGAGGAACGCCAGGTGATCTACGGCAGCCTGATCCACAAGCTCAAGCCGTTCGAGCTGTTCGAGAACCAGTATCTGGGGTCGGAGCTGCTCCGGCAGATCTTCGACGTGGACGAGATGCTGTACTTCGTGGCCCCGGGCTGGTACTCCCACACCGACCGCACCAACGCGATCGATCCGGGCGGCCACGCCACCGACGAGTGGCGGGTCGACTACCTCATCACCGAGCAGACACAGCCCGCGCCCTTGGGGAGCTCACTCGGCTGGCTGATCCAGATCGACGGCGACGCCCGCCGCAACGAGTTCCTCAACGCCGCGTGGGCCAAGGCGGTCCTGCCCGTACGGCCCGGACGCGAGAGCGCCGCACTGGAGTGGCTCCGGCAGGCGAACGTCGAGGGAGAGGCGGCACTCGACCTCCCGTACGAGTTCCAGGAAGGCGACCCCCCGGCCTATCAGGGCAAGAAGGTGGGAGAAGTCCTGGACATCCTCGCGTCCCAGTTGCAGCAGTCCAACACGCTCATCGGCAACCCCTCGCCGCGGAGGAGGTCTTCGAGACCGGTTTCGACCCCCTCGCCGGCGGCTTCCGCCCGGCGAAGCCGTACGAGGTCTTCGACCAGTGGGTCGAGGTGCTGCCCACCGACCAGGTGGTGGCGGTGGAGGTGCAGTACGACCCGAAGACCGGTCAGCAGCTGTGACCGGCCGTGTCACCTGTCGTCCGCCGCCGAGGGCCGGACGACCGCCACCGGGCAGGTGACGTGGTTCAGCACGCCGCGGCTCACCGAGCCGAGCACGGCCGAGGCGAAGCCGCCCATGCCACGCGAGCCCACCACGACCAGATCGGCCGTGGCCGAGGCCTTCATGAGGGCGGCGACGGGATGCTCGCACACCTGCTCGTCGGTGATCCCGACGTCCGGGTTCTCCTCCCGCCACGGCGTCACCGCTTCGCGGGCCTCGCGCTGCTGCTCCTCGAAGGCGCTGTCCAGGACACCGACGTAGGCGGCGGCGTACGGCACGGACATCGGCACCTGCCAGGCGAACACCGCGTGGACACGGGCCCGGCGGGCGCGCGCCTGCTCGATGGCGTACCTCATCGCCGTCCGGGAGCACTTCGAGCCGTCGTAGCCGACCACGACCCGCCCGTACGTCGCCTCGGCCCTGCCGCGCACGACGACGACGGGCACGGCGGCGTATCCCGCCACGGCCGCGCTGACCGAGCCGAGCAACATCGCGGCGAAGCCGCCCCGTCCCCGGCTGCCCAGGACCACGCACTCGGCCGAGGCCGACTCGGTGATCAGCTGCTCGACGACGTTGCCGCTCCGCACCTCCGTGGTCACCTCCACGTCTGACGCCACCTCGTGTGCCCGGGCGGCGGCGGCCCGCAGCGCATCGGCGCCGTACCGCGACTCGGCCTCGTCCAGGACGAGTGGCCAGTGCTCGTGCACGTGTACGAGGTGGAGCGAGCGCCCGCGGCGGTGCGCGTCGGCGGCCGCCCACTCGACGGCCGCGGTCGCCGGTACGGAACCGTCCACTCCGGCCATGATCTTTCCCGCCATGACACGCCCTCCCCTTCAGCCGGCCACCGTGCTGCCCCTCTCCGTATCTCCCCAGGTTGATGCGGTTGATTCCGTCCCAAGGGCCGCCCCGCGGATTGCCTTCTCCAGACCCCCTCCACGCACGTTCTGGGTATCAACCCATCTTCGCGGGCCCCTGGAGGGAGCCGGGCAGGAAGGCGATCCAGTGCGGGGGATGTGATCGATGAGCCAGGCGGAGCAGCCGGCCCAGGGCCGGGAGGTCGATCCGACTGAGCGGCTGGAGCTGCTGCTGCGTGATCTGCGCAGCGCCCGGTCCGGTCTGACCTCGCGGGAGGCGGCGCGGCGGCTGGTCCAGTACGGCCCGAACGAGCTCCACCGCCGTGGTGGTCATCGGTGGCCTGGGGAGCTGGTGCGGCAGTTCACCCACCCGCTGGCGCTGCTGCTCTGGGCGGCCGCGGCTCTGGCGTGGGTGGCGGGGATCATCCCGGTGGCGGTGGCGATCGTGGTGGTGATCGTCATCAACGCGGCGTTCGCGTTCGTCCAGGAGTTGCAGGCCGAGCGGGCGGTCGAGGCGCTGGCCGCGTACCTGCCGGTGCAGGCGAAAGTGCTGCGCGACGGGCGTCCGGCGGTGGTGCCCGCCGCCGAGCTGGTGCCCGGCGACGTCCTGGTGATCGACGAGGGGGACCGGATCTCGGCGGACGCCCGGTTGGTCGAGGGCGGCGTCGAGATCGACCTGTCGATGCTGACCGGCGAGGCCATGCCGGTGTTCCGCTCAGCGGAGCTGCTGGATACCGGGGTGAGCCTGCTGCGGGCTCGCGACCTGGTGTTCTCCGGGACGATGTGCACCGAGGGCCGGGCGCGGGCCGTGGTGTTCGCCACCGGGATGCGGACCGAGCTGGGGCGGATCGCGGCGCTGTCGGAACGCGTCCAGCGCGAGGAGAGCCCGCTGGAGCGGCAGGTCCGCAAGGTGGCGTGGCTGATCGCGGCGATCGCGGTGGTCACCGGGGCGGCCTTCATCCCGCTGGCGACCTTCGGCGCGCACCTGCCGGTGCAGGAGGCCGCGGTGTTCGCCGTGGGGCTGCTGGTGGGCAACGTGCCGGAGGGCCTGCTGCCGGTGATCACCCTGGCGCTGGCCCTGGGCGTGCGCGACCTGGCGCGGCGGGGAGCGGTGGTCAAACGGCTGAGCGCGGTGGAGACGCTGGGGGCGACGGGGGTGATCTGCACCGACAAGACCGGCACGCTCACGGAGAACCGCATGCGCGTCACCGTGATCTGGACCGCGGCCGGGACCTACGAGCCGGAGAGCAGCCCTCCGAGCGCCGGGGACACCCGAGACCCGGCGCTCGGAGGGCTGCTCTCCGTCATGGTGGCGTGCAACAACGCCCAGCGCGACCTCGCCGGAACCCTGACGGGCGACCCGACCGAGATGGCGATGCTCGCGGCCGCCGACCGGCTCGGCGCACCCGGCCGGTCCGGCGGGCGGCTGCGCCTGTTCCACTTCGACCCGGTGCTGAAGCGGATGTCGACCGTCGACGAACGTGACGGCGGCACGTGGGTGGACACCAAGGGAGCTCCCGAGACGGTCCTGCCGCTCTGCACCGCGATCATGGAAGGCGGCGAGGTCCGGCCTTTCACCGCGGCCCGGCGCCACGACGTCGAACAGGTCGTGGACGCCCACGCCCGCCGGGGCCTGCGCGTGCTCGCCCTGGCCGCACGCCGCCTCGATCCGGCAGGGCCCGCGCCCCGGGACCGTGCGGACGCCGAACGCGAACTGACCCTGCTGGGCCTGGTGGCGATGCACGACCCGCCGCGGGCAGAAGTCGCCGAGGCCGTCGCGTACTGCCACGCCGCCGGCATCCGCATCATCGTGGTCACCGGTGACCACGCGCTGACCGCGGCGGCGATCGCCCAGCAGGTGGGCATCGCCGGCGAGCACCCGGTGGTCGTCACCGGTGAGCGGCTCGACGCCATGAGCGAGCACGACCTCGACGCGCTGCTGCGCGAGCACCGTCAGCTGATCTTCGCGCGCAGCTCGCCCGAGGCCAAGCTGCGGATCGCCGACGCGCTGCGCGCCGAGGGGCACGTGGTGGCGATGACCGGCGACGGGGTCAACGACGCGCCGGCGCTGCGCCGCGCCGACATCGGCGTCGCCATGGGGCGCTCGGGCACCGACGTGGCCAAGGAAGCCGCCACGATGGTGCTCACCGACGACAACTTCGCCACCATCGTGGCCGCCATCAGGTCAGGCCGGCAGGTCTACGACAACATCCGCAAGTTCATCTGTTACATCTTCGCCCACACCACCCCCGAGATCGTCCCGTTTCTGGTGTTCGCCCTGGCGGGCGGGGCCGTCCCGCTCCCGCTCACGGTGCTGCAGCTGCTCGCCTTCGACGTCGGCACCGAGACCCTGCCCGCGCTGGCGCTCGGCCGCGAACCCGCCGAGCCCGGTCTCATGCGGCGCCCGCCGCGCGAGCGCTCGGAGAGCGTGATCCGCACCTCGATGCTGCTGCGCGCCTGGCTGTTCCTCGGCGTGATCTGCGCCGTCCTGTCCATGTCCGGGTTCTTCTACGTACTCCTGAGAGCCGGTTGGCACCCGGGCGATCCGACCGGTCCCGGGAGCCCGTTGCACCACGCCTACCGGCAGGCGACCACCATGACCTTCCTCGGCATGATCACGTGCCAGATCGGCACCGCGTTCGCGGCCCGCACCGAACGCGCCTCCCTGCGCTCGGTCGGCGTCACCTCCAACCCCCTGCTGCTGTGGGGCATCGCCTTCGAGCTGGCCCTGGCCGCCGTGCTCATCTACACCCCGCCGTTCCAGGCGCTGCTGGGCACCGCCGCCCTGACAGTGGACATGCTCGCCTTCGTCGCCCCGTTCCCGTTGATCGTCTGGGGCGCCGACGAGATCCGCCGGTGGCTGCTGCGCCGCCGGGAGGCCCAGCCGCTGTGATCGGCCTCGCGGCGGTTCCGTGAATGTGCCCTTGCCCAATGATGACCAGCGCCTTCGTAGGACAGTCACCGGCACGGGTTCATGATGGGAATGTGGGTTCAACCAGCAGATTCGACGCTTTTCGCGCGCTGGCCGAGCGTCGCGGGCGTCCGCGGATGCTGGATTCCCTGTCCGAGGCGGCGAGAGCCGGACAAGGATCCGCCGAGGAGCGGGCGCCCGAAGTGGCCCGGCGACTCGGCCTGCCGGCCGCGGCGGGGCTCGGACCGGCCACCTTCTACGCCGATCTGGCCGCTCCCCGCGGTCGCCGTCACGTCCGGGTCTGCACCGCCGCCGCCTGCTTCGCGGCCGGGTCGGGCCGCCACGTCCAGGAGGTGGAGGAGGCGCTCGGCGTCGCGGCGGACCACGTGGACGCGCGGGCGCGGGTCTCGCTGCAGAGCGTCCGGTGCCTCGGCTACTGCTACGCGGGCCCGGCCTGCCTCGACGGCGACACGCCGTGCACCGGCCCGGATCCGGCCGCCCAGCTCTCCGGCCGCGCGCGGGCCCACGCTCCCCCGATACCCGCCGCCGACGCCACCGGCGCTCCGGTGGTGCTGGCCGGCGTCGTCGGGAGAGAGGATCCCTGGGAGGTGTGGCCCCGCGTGGTGCGGACGCTCGCCCCGGAACGGGTCCTCGCCGAGGTGGCGGCCTCCGGGCTGCGCGGGCGCGGAGGAGCCGGTTTCCCGGTGGCCGCCAAGTGGGCCGCCGCCCAGGGCTCGCCCGACACCGTGGTGGTGGCCAACGGCGACGAGGGCGACCCGGGCTCGTACGCCGACCGGCTGCTGATGGAGGCCGATCCGGGACGGGTGCTGGAAGGGCTGGCGCTGGCTTGTCACGCGGCCGGAGGCCGCCGCGGCGTGGTGCTGGTCCGGTCGGAGTATCCGCAGGCGCTGGCCCGCATGCGGGCCGCGGTGGAGCGGGCACGCGCCGACGGGCATCTGGGACGGCGGATCCACGGCACCGGCGTCGATCTCGACATCGAGGTGGCCGAGGGCGCGGGCTCCTATGTCGCGGGCGAGGAGACCGCCCTCGTCGCGGGGCTCGAAGGCGGGCGTGGCTGCGCCCGGCCGCGCCCGCCGTACCCGACCAGGAAGGGCCTGTGGGACGCCCCGACCGTGGTGAACAACGTGGAGACGCTGGCCGCGGTCCCGTGGATCGTCCAGCGGGGCGGAGACGCCTACGCCGCGCGCGGCACGTCCTCGGAGACCGGCACGAAGCTGGTCTGCCTGTCCGAGCGGTTCGCCCGGCCGGGCTGCTACGAGGTCGAACTCGGCACGTCCGTGCTCGCGATCGTCGAGGAGCTGGGCGGCGGCCTGCGCGAGGGCTCGGAGCTGGCCGTGGTGCAGGTCGGCGGGCCGCTCGGCGGCTTCCTCGCCGCCGGCGAACTCGACGTGCCGCTGTCGGAGGCGGCCCTGGCCGGTCGCGGCGCGGCGCTCGGACACGCCGGGCTCGTCGCCTTCGACCAGCACGTCGAGCCCGAGGACGTGCTGCGGCACGTATGGGAGTTCGCCGCCGCGGAGAGCTGCGGGGCGTGCTCGCCGTGCCGGGTGGGGTCCCGCCGGGGTCTGGAGATCGCCCGGACCGCCGCGCGGGCGGGCGACGAGTACGCGCGGCTGCTGCGCGTCATGGGCGAGGCCAGCCTGTGTGCTTTCGGACGTCGCGTGCCGGCGGCGGTGCGCAGCCTCGCCCGCGCCTACGGCGACCGGCTGGCGGGGTGGGACCGGTGAGGGTTCTGGTCGACGGGGTGACCGCGCACGTCGCGGACGGCGCCTCGATGCTCGACGCCGTGCGCGCGGCCGGCGGCGAACTGCCCACGTTGTGCGACGACGACCGGCTGACCTCCGTGGGCTCCTGCCGCACCTGCCTGGTCAGATCCGGCGGCTCGGTGGTGGCCGCCTGCGTCACTCCGGCCGCCGACGGCGCCCGGATCGAGGTCGCCGCCGAGGATCTGCGGACGTCGCGCCGCGAGGCGGTCGAGCTGATCGTCTCGGCGCTGCCGCCGTACGCTCTCGACGGCGGCAGCGAGCTGGCCACACTCTGCCACTCGCTGGGGATAGCCCCGGACCTGGCCCGGGGAACCGGCGGCCGGGGACGTGACGACAGCCACCCGTACGTCCACCTCGACCGCGACCTGTGCATCGCCTGCGGCCGGTGCGTGCGCATGTGCGCCGAGGTGCAGGGCACCTTCGCCCTCACCCTGACCGGACGGGGTTCCGACACGGTGGTGGCGCCCGGCACGGGAGGGCCGTGGGCGGAGTCCGACTGCGTCTCCTGCGGCGGCTGCGTCGACACCTGTCCCACCGGGGCGCTCACCGAGCCCGGCCTGCCCGGCGGCGGCCGAGCGCCGGAGGCGGCCCGCACCCGCACCACGTGCGGCTACTGCGGGGTGGGCTGCTCGCTGGACGTGCTCACGCGCGACGGCGAGGTGATCGCGGTGTCGCCCGCCCACGACGGCCCGGTCAACCGCGGGCACGCGTGCGTCAAAGGACGGTTCGCCCACGGCTTCCTCCGCTCGCCCGAGCGTCTCACCGGGCCGCTGCTGCGCCGCGCCGGCCGGCTGCGGCCGGTGAGCTGGCGCGAGGCGCTCGATCACGTCGCCCGGGGGCTACGGGCCGCGGTCGCCGCGGGCGGCCCCGGCGCGGTGGCGGCGATCTCCTCGGCCAGGGCGACCAACGAGGATAACTACCTGCTCCAGAAGTTCATGCGGGTCGTGATCGGCACCAGCAACGTCGACAACTGCTCAAGGCTGTGCCACTCCCCCTCGGCCGCCGGGCTGACAGCGACGTTCGGCCTGTCCGGCGGCACCGACGGCTTCGACGACGTGGAGACCGCGGACTGCCTGCTGCTGGTGGGCGCCAACCCGGCCGAGGCGCATCCGGTGGTCGGCGCGCGGCTGCTCCAGCGGACCCTGCGCGGGGCACGGCTCGTCGTGGCGGACCCCCGGGCGGTCGGCCTGGCCCGCTACGCCGACGTGCACCTGCGGCCCCGGCCCGGCACCAACGTCGCGCTCTTCCACGGGCTGGCCCACGTCTTGCTCGCCGAGGGCCTGGTCGACGAGGAGTTCCTGCGCCATCGGGCGAGCGGCCTGCCCGAGCTCACCGCGCTGCTGGAGGACTACTCGCCGGAGCGGGCCGCCGCCGTCACCGGCGTCCCCGCCGGCGACATCGTCGCGGCCGCCCGCCTCTTCGGCCGGGCGGAGCGGCCGGCGATCGTCTACGGGCTGGGCGTCACCGAGCACCTGCACGGCACCGACGGCGTGCGCACCCTGTCCAACCTCGCGATCCTGCGCGGAGCGGTCGGGACCGGCCGCGGCTTCGGGGTGAACCCGCTGCGCGGCCAGAACAACGTCCAGGGCGCTTCCGACATGGGCGCGCTGCCGGACCTCCTGCCCGGCTACGGGAAGGTGACCGACCCCGCCGCCCGGGCCAGGGCCGAGGAGGTGTGGGGCGCCCCGGTTCCCCCGCGGCCGGGGCTGCGCATCCCGCAGATGTTCGCCGCCGCCCGGTCGGGAGAGCTCCGCGCGCTGTGGGTCATCGGGGAGGACGTCTGCGCCACCGATCCCGACAGCACGCTCGTCGCCGAGGCGCTCGACGCCTGCCCGCTCGTCGTCTGCAGCGAGCTGTTCCTGTCCGAGACCGCCCGCAGGGCCGACGTCGTGTTCCCGGTCGCGTCCTGGCTGGAGAAGGAAGGCACCTTCGTCAACTTCGACCGCCGCTTCCAGCGGGTGCGCGCCGCCCTCCGCCCGCCGGAAGGGGTGCTCACCGATTTCGAGGTCATCCACGCGCTCGCCGCGACGCTCGGCGCCGACCTGGGGTGCCCCACCCCGGCTGACGCTCTGGACGAGTGCGCCCGCCTGGTCCCCGCCTTCGCGGGGCTGTCGCACGGACGGCTCGACCGCGAAGGCGCGGTCTGCTGGCCGTGCCCGGACCCCGACCGGCCCGGCGAGTCCTCGCTCTACCGGGAACGGTTCGCGACCCCCGACGGGCTCGCCCACCTCAGCGCCGCGCCCTATCTGCCGCCGGGCGAGCAGCCCGACGACCGTTACCCTCTGGTCCTGGTCACCGGACGGCGCTGGGCGCACTACAACTCCGGCGGGATGACCCGTCGTACGGACAATCTGCGGCTCGACCCCGTCGACCGGGTCGACGTCCATCCGGACGACGCGGCCCGGCACGGCCTGCGCGACGGCGACCGGGTCAGGGTGGAGAGCCGCCACGGCAGCGCCTCCCTGATCGCCCGCCTCAGCGACGACGTGGCTCCGGGCCAGGTCTTCTGCGCTTTCCACTTCCCCTCCAGCGGGGTCAACGCCCTCACCTCCGACCGGGCGGACACCGTGACCTCCTGCCCTGAATACAAGGTCACCGCCGTGCGGCTGACGGCGCTGACGAAGGACACAGAACTTCTCCGGAGGCGGCGATGAGCGATGGATACGCCGGTCGGCCCGTACTGGTCGGCTACGACGACTCGCCGGGGAGCCACCAGGCGCTGAGCTGGGCGCTCGACGCGGCGCGCATCCGAGGGCTGCCGGTGCTGGTCTGCCATGCCCTGCACTGGCCCTACGCCTTCCGGCCCGTCACCCACGAGATCATGGCGCAGATCGAGCACGTCGCCCTGACCGTCGTGGAGGAGGGCGTCCGCCGTGCCCGGGAGCTGGCTCCCGACGTGAATGTCCTGCAACTGCTCGGCAAGGGCACGCCGGCGGCGGTGATCCTGGAGGCCGGGCGCGACGCGGAGCTGACCGTGCTCGGGTCCCGCGGGCAGGGCGGCTTCGACAGCTTGCAGGTGGGATCGGCCGCCGTGCAGGTGCCCGCGCACAGCGCGCGGCCGGTCGTCATCGTACGGCCCGTCCCGCCGCCGAGCAGCCCGGAGGTCCGGATCGTGGTCGGGCTCGACGGCTCGCCCCCGAGCCTGGCGGCCTTCGACTTCGCCCTGGACGAGGCCGCCCTGCGCGGCGGCACGGTGCAGGCACTCTGCTGCTGGACCGAGTGCGGCTCGTCGGCCTGGCAGGATCCGCTGCCCTTCGTGGATTCGCACGCGCTGCGCAGGGGAGCGGAGGCCCGCTTCCGCGAAGTCGCGTCGGAGCTGGCCCGCAGGCACCCCGAGGTACCGGTCATGACCGCCTTCGTGGCCGAGCGGCCCCAGCGCGCGCTGATCGAGACGGCCCAGGACGCGACGCTCCTCGTGCTGGGGAGCCGCGGCAACGAGTCACCCGCCTGCCTGCTGCTGGGACCGGTGACCCAGACCGCGCTGCGCGAGGCCAGGTGCCCGGTCGCGGTGGTCCCACCGGCCCCGTGACCCCGCCGTCACCTGGAGTATCTGTCAGGCACGCTGCCTGGTCGTACGGCTCGCGCTGACGCCCTGCCCTGCGGAAACGTTCACCGAGGCCGGGTGACGAGGTCGCTCAGGGCCGCTGCCAGGCGGTCGACGTCGTCGGTGGAGGTGAACAGGGCGGGGGTGACCCTGACGGCGTCGCCGCCGCTCATACCGCTGCGGGCGACCGTGAAGATCCGGTGCTTGGTCATGAGCTCGTCCGCGATCGCGACGTTGTCAGCCTCCGAGTCGCGGCCGGGCAGCCGGAACGCGGTGATGCCGCCGTACATGCCGGGCTCGTCCGGGGTGAGGACCCGCGCGCCGAGCTCGTGCGCCCGCCGGACCCAGCGGTCGCGCAGGAAACACAGGCGGGCCTGCTTGACCTTCGCGCCCAGGGTCTCGTGGAAGTCCAGGGCGGCGTCCGCGGTCAGGAACGGGGCCACGTTCATGGTGCCCGAGTGCACCCGTGAGCGGATGTCGGACGCCGGGTAGGTCTCGTCGTCGTACAGAAGATCGATGTCGGCCAGGCGATCCGCGCGGATGTAGAGGAACCCCGCGCCCAGCGGCACGCCCATCCACTTGTGCAGCGAGAACACCCCGAAGTCGGCGTCGAGGCCGGCGATGGTGAAGTCGAGCTGGCCCCAGGAGTGGGCGGCGTCCACGATCACGTCCACGCCGCGCTCACGCGCCATGGCCATGATCTGGCGTACCGGGGTGACCAGGCCGGTGCGGTTGTTCATGTGGCTGAGCAGGAGGAGCCGCACCTTCGGGTGCAGGCGCAGGGCTCGCTCGTAGGTGTCGAGCACCGCCTGACGGGTGGCGGGCTCGGGCATGACGATGCGCTCGACGGTGACGCCGCGCCGGGCTCGCAGCCAGTTCATGGCGTACTGCCCGCTGTGGTAGTCGAGGTCGGCGTACATGACGGCGTCGCCCGGGCGCAGGCGGCGGTAGCCGGAGATCAGGTTCTGCAGGGCCTCGGTGCCGCCCCGGGTGAGCGCGATCTCGTTCCTCGTCACGCCGAGCAGGGCGGCGATCCGGTCGCGGACCTCGTCGGCCCGCGGCTTGTAGGTGGTCCGCAGCAGGTGGGAGCTGTGCTGGTTGAGATGGTCGACGTTGTGGTGGTACGCCCGCCGGACCGGCTCCGGCATGACCCCGTAGTAGCCGTTCTCCAGGTTCACGAAGTCCGGGCTCACCCGGAACTGCCGCGCGACGGTCGCCCAGAAGCGCTCGTCACGCGCGAGCCGCTCCGGGGCGACGCCGGGCGGCACGGCCAGGGTCGCCGGCGCGTACGCGCGCTCCCGGTCATAGGGGCATGCCACGGCGCCGACCGCCATGGCGCCGAAGCCGGCGACGATCCGTCGTCTGGACAGGGCCATGGCGCACTCCTGATATCAGCGGGAATTGACGGACGGCGGACGAGAAGGACCGCCGCGCTGTCCAGTGTGGCCGATATTCCGGCGGACAGGGCAAACCCCCGGCGCCGTGTCGCGCAGATAAGACGAATGACCGGTCGCTCTCGGCGAGAAAGCCCGCCATAACCTGTGACCGGCGGTAGCTTTACCGGAAAGTTTGCTCCTGCCGAGCGCGCCCGGCCGCCTTCCGGGCACTATTTCAGGTGATGTCAGCGACACGGACGACCCTTTCGCGCCGCCCGGCCGGATCTCGCGCCGGGCGGCTCGTGTCGCACGCGCTGCTGGCGGTCGTCTGGCTGATCGTCGCGGTCTTCGCCCACGGCGGCGCCTGCGCCGCCCTGGAGCTGTCGGAGCAGGCCAGCCACAGCGCCCAGGTCGGCGACGGCGGTCACGCCGCGGACCAGGGGCACGTCGCCGCAGCTCAGCACCGTGCGCACTGCTGGCATCACCAGCTGCCCGAGAGACACAGGCACAGCACGGAGCAGGACGGCTCGGCGACCCATCCGGCCGGCCCGCCGACCGGCGCGCCCATGCCGGCCGCGATCGTCGTCTCCCCTCCCGCCGCCGTGGGCGGCACGGCCCCGGCGGCCGTGGCGGGCCGCCCCACGTCCTGTCAGGAAGATCTCTGTGTGATGCGCATATAGGACGCGCGGCCTTTTCATGAGCCGTCAACCGTCCATTCATTTCGGGGATCTCCATCATGTCATCGCAAGCTGTTTCCGCGCGCCTGAAAGAGGCGCCGTCCGGTAGATATTCGACGCTGCCGCTCTCGGTCGGCAATACGCCGTTGACTTTCATATCCGAGCCGTTCGTGCCGGGCGGCGGAGGATTCTGGGCCAAACTCGAAGGCTTCAACCCGGGCGGCATCAAGGACCGCCCGGCGCTGCACATGGTGCGCCGGGCACGGGCGCGCGGCGACCTCCAGCCGGGCGCGACCGTCGTCGAGTCGACCAGCGGCACGCTCGGGCTCGGCCTGGCGCTGGCCGGCATCGTGTTCGGCCATCCGGTCGTGCTCGTGGCCGACCCCGGCATGGAGCCGCTCATGTGCCGGCTGCTGACTTCCTACGGGGTACGGCTGGAGATGGTCACCGAGCCCTGCGCCGTCGGCGGCTGGCAGCAGGCCCGCCGCGAACGGGTGCGGCAGCTCCTCGCGGAGAGCCCCGGCGCCTACTGTCCCGACCAGTACAACAACCCCGACAACGTGGACGCCTACGCCGGGCTGGCCCACGAACTGCTGAACCAGGTCCCCCAGATCGACACGCTGGTGTGCTCGGTCGGCACGGGCGGGCACAGCGCGGGCATCTCCAGCGTGCTGCGCCGCCACTTCCCCGGCCTGAGCCTCGTCGGCGTGGACACCGTGGGCTCGACCATCTTCGGCCAGCCCGCCAGGCCGCGGCTGATGCGCGGGCTCGGCTCCAGCATCTACCCGCGCAACGTCGCCTACGACGCCTTCGACGAGGTCCACTGGGTCGCCCCCGCCGAAGCGGTCTGGGCCTGCCGCACCCTGGCCGCCCTGCACTACGTCTCCGGCGGCTGGAGCACCGGCGCCGTCGCCCTCGTGGCCCGGTGGCTGGCCCGTACGCAGCCCGGCCGGACGATCGTCGCGATCTTCCCGGACGGGCCGTGGCGTTACTGGGAGAGCATCTACGACGACGACTACTGCCGGGCCCACGGCCTGCTCGGCGCCGTCCCGGCCGGCGAGCCGGACCTGCTGCTCGCTCCGGACGAGCGGGAAGTCCACCGCTGGACGCGCTGCACAGGCGTGCGCGCCCCGCTGGCAGCCGGGCGATGAGGCGCACCCTGGCCGAGTTCCGCTCCTTCGACCGGCCCATCCAGCTCCTGCAGATCAACCAGGCGGGCATCAACCTCGGCTTCTACATGCTCATGCCCTACCTCGCCCAGCATCTGTCGTCCGGCGCCGGTCTGGCCGCCTGGACGATCGGGCTCGTCCTGGGCCTGCGGAACCTGAGCCAGCAGGGCCTGTTCCTGATCGGCGGCACCCTGGCCGACCGGCTGGGCTACAAGCCGCTGATCATGCTGGGGTGCGCGCTCCGTACGATCGGGTTCGCCCTGTTCGGGCTGACCACGTCGCTGCCGTGGCTCCTCGTGGCGGCCGCCGTGACCGGGGTCGCCGGGGCGCTGTTCAACCCGGCGGCCCGCGCCTACCTGGCGTGCGAGGCGGGTGAGCGCAAGGTGGCCGCGTTCGCCGTGTTCAACGTGTTCTACCAGGGCGGCATCCTGCTCGGCCCGCTGGTCGGCATCGCCCTGCTGAACGCCGGTTTCACCGCCGTGTGCCTGTCCGCCGCGGGTGTCTTCGCGGTGCTGACCGTCATGCAGGGCCTGTGCCTGCCGGCCCGGCGTGGGCCCGCCGGTGAGCAGCAGCCGGTGCTGAGCGACTGGCGGCGGGCGTTCGGCGACCGGGCCTTCGTCTCCTTCGCCGCGGCGATGATCGCCTCCTACGCGCTGTCGTTCCAGATGTACCTGGCGCTGCCGCTGGAGGTGGAGCGGGTCGGCGGCGGCGAGAGCGGCGTGATGGCGTTGTACGCGCTGTCGGCGCTGCTCGGCATCGCCGGGCAGGTACGGCTGACCGCCTGGTGCTCGGCCCGGTGGAGCCGGGGACAGGCGATCAGCCGGGGCCTGGCCCTCATGGGGATCGCGTTCCTGCCCCCGGCGGCGACGGCGCACCTGGCCCTGCCCCCGGGCTGGGCGCTGCTGCCTCTGGTGGCGTGCACGCTGCTGCTCACCCTGGGGACGCTGGCCGCCTTCCCGTTCGAGATGGCCACCATCGCCGACCTGGCGGGAGACCGGCTGATCGGCACCTACTACGGCGTGTACAACCTGCTGTCCGGCATCGGGATCCTGGCCGGCAACCTGCTGGCGGGCGCCCTGGTCGACGCGGGCCGCTCCAACGGCATGACAGCTCTGCCGTGGGCGCTGCTGGCCGCCGCGGGGCTGGCCTCCGCGGCGGCCGTCAGGCGGCTGGACAGGAGGGAGCGGCTACCGGTCGCCGGCCGGGTCCCCGCCGGCTGACCACGACCGCCGGCGGGGAGCACCGGGCGGCCGGCCCGGACAGAGGGAAGCATTACCTCCGTTGTCACGTCGGATCACCGGTGGCTGGGCAGCATCTGGGGTGATGCGGTCCAGCCGGCCGTATCGGGCTGGTTGGGGGCCGGGACCGAAGATGAGCGACGAAGCGTGGGACGACCGCGAAACACCGAGCGTGCGCCGCCGCGAGATGCTCAGCCTGCCCGTCGCCCTGGCCTGTGGCTCGGCGGTGCTGACCGCGTGCGGGACGATCCGGCAAGCCGGCGGCGCCGCGACATCCACCCCTGCCCCAGCACGGAGCAGACCCAAGAGGTGCCGGTCACGCCACCAGAAGACCTCATGCGCGAGCACGGGGTACTCAAACGCATCCTGCTGATCTACCGGGAGGGCATCCGGCGGATCAACGCCGGCGAGCCGGTGCCCGCCCAGAGGAGTACCACGAGCAACTTGAAGAACGTCACGTCTTCCCGCGCCTGGTCAAGGCCGGCAAACTGACCGACACCGCGCCCATCCTGGTCCGGCAGCACCAGCGCGGCCGCGTGCTGACCGGCCGCATCCTGGACGTCACCGCCAAACCTGCCCCCCAGCGGGCCCGCCGGGACCTGACCGCCGACATGGCCGCCTTCATCCGCATGTACGAGCCCCACGAGGCACGCGAGGACACCGTGGTCTTCCCCGCCATGCGCGAGGTCATCCCGCCCAGGGAATTCACCGAGATGGCCGAGACCTTCGAAGACGAGGAGCACCGCCGTTTCGGCGCGGCCGGCTTCACCGGCGTCGTCGGGCAGGTGGCCGACATCGAGAAGGCGCTCGGGATCTATGACCTGAACCAGTTCACGCCTCGCGTATGACCCTGCTGAGAGCGACATGCTCCGGCACAGGCAGGACTGAGTCGGCACGCCCGTGAGGGCGAACCGCCGGCGCTGAGGAGGCCCCCGTCGCAGTCGTCGCTCATGCCGGGTAGGCGTGGGTCTCGGTGGCCTTGACCGAGGCCCAGATCCGCTGGCCCGGGGTCAGGTCCAGGTCGGCCACGGCCGCGGGGGTGATGTCGGCGAACGCGGTGACGGGCCCGTCGAGGTGCACCCGGACGTTGTCGCCGTGCCGTTCGATGCCGTCGATCGTGGCCCGCCACAGGTTGCGCGGGCTGCCGTCCGGGCGGGAGCGGTAGAGCGCCACGGCGGCGGGCGGGAAGGCGACGAACGCGGGCCCGTCGAGCTGCTCGCAGGTGTGCAGCAGCAGCTCGCCGACCTTGACCCGGCCCGCGTCGGCGCCGCCGCGATACAGGTTGAGCCCGACCAGCCGGGCCACGTAGTCGGTGCGCGGGCGCCGGGCGACCTCGCCCGGGGCGCCCTGCTGGACGATCGCGCCGTGCTCGATCACGATCAGCCGGTCGGCCAGCACCATCGCGTCGAGCGGGTCGTGGGTGACCAGGACCGTCGCGCCGTCGAAGTCGGCCAGGTGGCGTCGGAGCCGGGAGCGGACCTCCAGCCGGGTGTGGGCGTCGAGCGCGGCCAGCGGCTCGTCCAGCAGCAGCAGCTCCGGCCGCACGGCCAGCGCCCGCGCCAGCGCGACCCGCTGTGCCTGCCCGCCGGACAGCTGCGCCGGTCTGGCGCTCGCGCGGTCGGCCAGGCCGACCCGCTCCAGCAGGGCGGCGGCGGCACGGCGGGACTCGGCCTTGGAGACGCCCTGGCAGCGCGGCCCGAAGGCGACGTTGTCCAGCGCCGACAGATGGGGGAAGAGCAGGTAGTCCTGGAAGACCATGCCGATCGGGCGGCTCTCGGCGGGCAGGGTGTGCAGCGGCCGGCCGCGCAGGCTGATCTGCCCGCCGGACATGCGGGTGAGCCCGGCCAGGGCGCGCAGCGCGGTGGTCTTGCCCGCGCCGTTGGGGCCGAGCAGCGCGACCACCTCCCCGGCGGCGACATGGAGGTCGAGGTCGAGGGTGAACGCGGGCCGGTTGACGACCAGGCGGGCGCGCAGGGTCATGGCGCGCTCACCCACCGGTCGCGCAGGCTGGCCAGGATGACCACGGAGACGGCCAGCAGCACGAGACTGAGCACGATCGCGGCCTCCGGCTCGGTCTCCAGGGCCAGGTAGACGGCCAGCGGCATGGTGCGGGTGGTGCCGGGGAAGTTGCCGGCGAACGTGATCGTCGCGCCGAACTCGCCCAGCGCCCGCGCCCAGCACAGCACCGCCCCGGCCACCACCCCCGGCATGACCATCGGCAGCGTCACCCGCCGGAACACCGTCCAGCGGGAGGCGCCGAGCGTGGCGGCGGCCTCCTCGAAACGCCGGTCGGCGCCGCGCAACGCGCCCTCGACACTGATCACCAGGAACGGCATCGCGACGAACGCCTCGGCCACGATCACCCCCGCGGTGGTGAACGGCAGCGTGATCCCGAAGCTCGCCTCCAGCCACTGCCCGACCAGCCCGCGCCGCCCCAGCACCAGCAGCAACGCGACACCGCCGACCACCGGCGGCAGCACCAGGGGCACGGTGACCAGCGCCCGCACCAGCCTCCGGCCCGGGAACTCCACCCGGGCCAGCAGCCAGGCCAGCGGCACCCCGAGCAGCAGGCACACGACGGTGGCGACGGTGGCCGACACCAGCGACAGCCGCAGCGCCTCCAGCACCTGCGGCTCGGCCAGCCGCTCCAGCAGCGTCGGCCACGGGGCACGGATCAGCAGCCCGGCCAGCGGCAGCACCAGGAAGACCAGCCCCACCACGGCGGGCAGCACCAGCATCCACGGCAGCCGCCCGGAGACCTCACGGCGCGGGCCCGGCAGGTCGAGGCGCTCCGGCGCGGAAGAACTCATCCTTGATCAGGGCGCCTCGAAGCCGGCCTCGGTCAGCACGTCCCTGCCCTGCCGCGACAGCATCAGGTCGACGAACTGCCGGGCCGCCTCACCGGCCGGCGCCTTGGCCAGGGTGGCGATCGGATAGTCGTTGATCGCCTGGTCCGCTTCCGGGAACTCGATGCCGGTCACCTTGCCGTCCGAGGCGATCACGTCGGTCGCGTAGACCAGCGCCGCGTCCACCTCACCCAGCCGCACCTTGGTCAGCGTGGCCTTGACGTCCTGCTCCAGGGTGACGGGGGTGACCTTCAGCCCGGCCGCGGCCAGCGCCTTGACGGCCGCCGCCCCGCACGGCACCTGCTCCGCGCAGAGCGCCACCTTCACCTCGGGGCCGGCCAGGTCCTTCAGCTCGTCCACCTGCGCGGGGTTGTCGGCGGGGACGGCGATCCGCAGCTTGTTGCGTACGAACGTGACCGGCGCACCGGCCAGCGCGGCGTCGGTGACGGTCTTCATCGTGGCCGGGCTCGCCGCCGCGAACACGTCGGCCGGGGCGCCCTGGACGAGCTGCTGGGCCAGCGTGGCGCTGGAGCCGAAGTTGAACCGGACCGTCGTGCCCGGATGCGCGGCCTCGAAGGCCTTGCCCAGCTCGGTGAACGTCCCGGTCAGCGACGCCGCCGCGAACACCGTCACCTCTTTCGCGTCGCCGCCGGACGCCGCCTCCGAAGCGGGGGACGTGGCGCCGGAGCCGCACCCCGACAACCCCAGCGCGAGCGCGACGGGCAGGGCGACCGCCCACCGGGAAAGACGAAAGACCAAGGGGGCTCCTCACAGATGACTGGCCACACGCTCGTGACCGGGGATCTCCACGACGACGTTGGTGGACTTGATCACGGCGACCGCCACCACCCCCGGCTCCAGGCCCAGCTCGTCGGCGGCCTGGCGGCTCATCAGCGACACCACCCGGAACGGCCCCGCGGCGATCTCCACCTGCGCCATCACCGCGTCGCGGATCACCTCGGTGACGATCCCGCGGAAACGGTTGCGCGCCGACGTGCGGCCGCCGTCGCCGACCGACTCGACCTGGGCACGGGCGAAGGCGGCCAGATCGGCGCCGTTCACCCTCCGGTGGCCGTGCTCGTCGCGCTCCGCGCGCAGCCGGCCCGCGTCCACCCACCGGCGGACCGTGTCGGAGCTGACCCCGAGCAGCGCCGCGGCCTCACTGATCCGGAACGTCGTCACAGCCCTCACCATACCCTTCGCACATGCCAACCTGAATACCGGTCTTGCACCGCAACAGCGGCGCTCTCTACCGATCCGCCATGGCATCCACGAGATCCCCGGCGCAACCTGGCCGGCGAGAACACCCGAGGAAGATCTGCCGCCCCTTGGCGAACCTCAGAGGCCGTCAAGAACCCAACATGTCTACCTTGAGGGACAGACAGGGAGAAAGGGCGGCCATGACTGCTGGAGAACCCGGTCACTCAGGCGACTCCCGCTACCTGCCGATCGGAGACCACGGTCTCATCGGCGACCTGCGGACGGTGGCGCTCGTGGGCACCAACGGCACCATCGACTGGTACTGCTGCCCGCGCTTCGACGCGCCCAGCGTGTTCGCCGCGATCCTCGACGCCGACCGGGGCGGCTCGTTCGAGCTGGCCGCCGACACCCCGGCCAGGACCAAACAGTTCTACTTCCCCGACACCAACGTCCTCATCACCCGCTTCTTCGCCGACGACGGGGTGGGCGAGATCCAGGACTTCATGCCCATCGCGGACGACTCGCGCGAGGCCGACCGGCACCGGATGATCCGCCGGGTGTCCTGCGTCCGCGGCTCGCTCCCGTTCCGCGCCCGGGTCGCGCCCCGCTTCGACTACGCGAGGCAGCCGCACACCGTGATCCCGCAGGAGGATCGCGTGCTGTTCGAGTCGGCGTCGCTGTCGCTGTCCCTGACCGCCAGCGTGCCGATGGAGACCGACGGGCAGGACGCGTGGGCGAAGTTCGAGCTCAGCGAGGGAGAGCAGGCGGTGTTCGCGCTCGACCGGGTCGGCGGCGACCTGGCGGCGCGCGGCTGCCCGATCGCGGAGGCCGAGGACGAGTTCACCGCCACGGTCCGCTACTGGCGGCGCTGGCTGTCGTCCTCGCGCTACCGCGGCCGGTGGCGCGAGGTGGTCCACCGCTCCGCGCTCACGCTCAAGCTGCTCACCTACGCCCCGACCGGCGGGATCGTCGCCGCGCCGACGACCAGCCTGCCCGAGCAGCTCGGCGGCGAGCGCAACTGGGACTACCGCTACGTGTGGGTCCGCGACGCCGCGTTCTGCGTGTACGCGCTGCTCAGGCTGGGCTTCACCAAGGAGGCGGAGGCCTTCATGGGCTTCCTGTCCACGCACGTGCCGCTCAGCAGCGACAGCGGCACCGGCCCGCTGCAGATCATGTACGGCATCGACGGGCGCAGCGACCTGCCCGAGCACGAACTCGGCCATCTGGAGGGCTATCGGGGCTCCGCCCCGGTGCGGATCGGCAACGCCGCCGCCGACCAGCTCCAGCTCGACATCTACGGGGCGCTCATCGACTCCATCTACCTCTACAACAAGTGGGGCGACCCGATCGCCAGCGACCGCTGGGACGAGCTCTGCACCCTGGTCGACTGGGTCTGCCTGCACTGGGACCAGCCCGACGAGGGCATCTGGGAGACCCGCGGCGGCCGTAAGAACTTCGTCTACTCGCGGCTGATGTGCTGGGTGGCCATCGAGCGCGCCATGCGGGTGGCGATCCAGCGCGGGCTGCCCGCCGACATCCCGCGCTGGCGTGAGGCACGCGACGCGATCTACCAGGAGATCATGCGGCGCGGCTGGTCGGCCAAGCTGCGGGCGTTCGTCCAGCACTTCGACGAGGACGTGCTGGACGCGTCCCTGCTGATGATGCCGCTGGCCAAGTTCGTCTCCCCGACCGACCCCAAGTGGCTGTCCACCCTCGACGTGCTCGGCGACGGGCTGGTCTCCGACTCGCTGGTCTACCGCTACGACCCCGCGGTCAGCTCCGACGGGTTGCGGGGCTCGGAGGGCACGTTCTCCATCTGCTCCTTCTGGTACGTCGAGGCCCTGGCCCGCGCCGGCCGCGTCGACGAGGCCCGCCTGGCCTTCGAGAAGATGCTCACGTACGCCAACCATCTGGGCCTGTACGCCGAGGAGATCGGTCACACCGGCGAGCAGCTCGGCAACTTCCCGCAGGCCATCACCCACCTCGCGCTCATCAGCGCGGCCTTCAACCTCGACCACGCCCTCGGCTGACGGCGAGGTCAGGCGGGCCGGCGGTCTTCGAGGGGGTTGGCGGCGATCCGTCCCGCGACGTCGTTCCCGACCGACGCGGCGGTGGCGCTGTCCGGCTTGCGCCTCGCCTGGTCCTCGAAGCACGCCAGGAACTCCGCGCCGAATCCCAGCCGGGGATGGCGGGCGAGCATCTCCGCCCTGGCCTCCGGCGAGAACTCCTCCGGCCGCCGTCCCACCACCTCCCAGCTCGTGGCGACCTGCAGCAGGTGGGACTCGGGGTCGGTGGCCGGGGACACGTCGTCGCGCATGTGCAGCACGATGATCTCGCCGACCCTGGCGGCCCGCTCCGCCGGCCAGCCGGCCGCCACGCCGAAGACCCAGGCCAGATGTCCTCCGGCCTCCTCGAACGGCGCCCTGTGGCTGTCGAAAGGCTCCGTCAGCCCGATGTCGTGGAGCAGGGCCGAGACGTAGTAGAGCTCGTCGTCGAAGGCGATCCCGTGCGCCGTGCCGTACATCGTCCCCCAGAGGTAGGAGCGGACGCAGTGGTTGAACAACGCGGGCGAGTAGAAACGCCTGGCCACCGACAGCGCCGCCGCGGCGGCGGGAGTCTCCGGGAACATGGGCCCAGCTTGTCATCCGGTCGTCAGGCCGCCGAGGTCCGGCCTCGGCCGCATGCGGCGGTCGGTACGCGATGCGGGGACCGCGCTGACCGAGCCCGCCCGGCCGATGGCCTATCTTGGCGGGTCGTCGGCCTTGAGCTTGTCTCCCGTGTCGGAGACGAAGACGACCAGCAGCTTCGCCGGCCGCGTCCGGCTGGTGTTCTCCGTGAGCACATGGTGGGCGCCCGGCGGCTCGACCCAGTTCTCGCCCCGGCGGTACGTACGCACCGGCTCGCCGCCGAGCCGGCTGCGCACCGTGCCCTCGAGTACGTACGCGTAGACGAAAGCCTGGCCGTGCCGATGCGGCGCCGCGCGTGCGGCGGGCGGGAAGTCCACGATCGCCGAGGTGAACGTCTTGCCCTCGACGTTGGGCAGCGGCTGCTCCAGGAGGCCGGCGACAGCGTCTCGGACGGCGGCCGCGAAACCGTGGCGGCCACCGGCGGCTGGGCGGTCGCGCGCTCCACCGCGGGCGCGCACGCGAGGGACGCGGCCAGAAGCCCACCGGCGGACAGTACGCGGATCATCACGGCTCTCCTGTCCTGCTTCGCACGTACGAAGCGGGGATCGGGCAGGAGGAGTGATAGGTACGTGTCCCGGCGTTTAGCCGCCTAACCACGGGCGAGTCCAAGCCATGGTGACGGCCCGGTCATCTGCCTTCCGTGACCCGGATGATCGTCTTGCCGGAGACGCGCTGGGTCGGCGCGAACGCGGAGGGCGCCTCGGCGAGCGTCCGCACGGCCCCGACGATCGGGCGGAGCCGTCCGTCCTGGACCCGCCGTGCCAAGTCCGCCAGCCGGGCGCGATCGGCCTCGACGACGAAGAAGATCGCCCGCCCGTCGGGGGGCCGGACGGCGGGCGGCGAGACGATGGTGACGAGCGTGCCGCCGGCGCGCACCAGCGCGGCCGAGCGGTCCAGAACGTCACCGCCGATCACGTCGAACACCACGTCGACCTGACCGGCGTCTTCGAGAGGATCGGCCCGCAGGTCCAGGAAGGCGTCCACGCCGAGCCCGAACGCGGTGTCCCTGTCGCCGGCCCTGCCGGTGCCGATCACCCGGGCTCCCGCCTCGCGCGCGAGTTGCGCCGCGACAGAGCCGACACCGCCCGCGACGCCGTGGATCAGGACGGTCTGGCCGGCGGCAAGACGGCCGTGGTCGAACAGGCCCTGCCACGCGGTCAGTCCTGAGATCGGCAGCGCGGCGGCCACGGTGTGGTCGACACCGGCCGGCAGCGGCGCGAGGTTGCGGGCCTCCACCGCGACGTACTCGGCCAGCGAGCCGTTGCGGGCCCAGTCGGTCAGCCCGAACACCCGCTGGCCGACGGTCAGGCCGGTCGTCCCGTATCCCAGTTCGGCGACGACACCCGACACCTCGTGCCCGGGCACACTGGGCGTCCGGTCGCGGCCGGCGCGATCGGACCACGTCGCCGGCCAGTCGAGCTCGCCGCGGGTGAACCCCGCGGCATGCACCCGGACGACGACGTCGTTCTCGGCGGCGTGCGGGTACGGCTCTTCCGTCAGGGAAAGCCCGGCCAGACCGGCGGCGCGGTCTCGAACGGTGATGGCCCGCATGACGGCTCCTCGCTCGTGGTGGAGACATCGAACAGGACGAACGTACAGGCGTTCCCCTCCCGGACCCGGCCCCGCCACGACGTGCCGCGCGGATCCGCGCGCGATGGCTCCGGGCCCCCTCCGCTCGACAGGCACTCCCGGCCGGTCGGTACAGTGGGATGAGGTGCGCCGGGAAGTCTGGTCGGCAAATGACCGACCCGTACCCGAATCCCGGAGCGCCTCATGACCAACCCTGTCCCGCCCCGTAAGCCTGCCCTGCTCGGCCGGGGGTCCTGGGGCGAGACACTGAGGATCGGCGCCATCCTCCGCAAGGAGACCGTCGGCGGGGCGTTGCTCCTGGTCGGCGCGGTGGTGGCGATGGTCTGGGCCAACTCCCCCTGGGCGGACGCCTACGAGACGCTGCGCGGCGTCACGTTCGGGCCCGAAGCGCTCCATCTGAACCTGAGCCTGGCCACCTGGGCCGCCGACGGCCTGCTGGCGATCTTCTTCTTCGTGGCCGGGCTGGAGCTCAAACGCGAGTTCGTCGCCGGTGACCTGCGCGACGCGCGGCGGGCCGCGGTCCCGATCGCGGCCGCGCTGGGCGGGGTGATCGTCCCCGCTCTGCTGTATCTGCTCTTCGCCGGGGGCGTGGAAGGCGCGGCCCGCGGCTGGGCGATCCCGACGGCCACCGACATCGCCTTCGCCCTGGCGGTGCTGGCGGTCATCGGCCGGTTCCTGCCCACGGCGCTGCGCACCTTCCTGCTCACCCTGGCCGTGGTCGACGACCTGGTGGCCATCGTCATCATCGCGCTGTTCTACACCGACCACCTCTCGCCGGTCCCGCTGCTGGCGGCGCTGGCGCCGCTGGCGCTGTTCACCGTGCTGGTGCAGCGCCGCGTGCGCTCCTGGTGGCTGCTGCTTCCGCTGGCCGCCATCACGTGGGCGCTGGTGCACGCCTCGGGCGTGCACGCCACCGTCGCCGGCGTCCTGCTCGGCTTCGCCGTACCCGTCCTGCGCAGCCCCAAGTCCGGCGGCCCGGACGCGGGCCCCGGCCTGGCCGAGCACTTCGAGCACCGCTTCCGTCCCCTCTCGGCCGGGGTGGCCGTGCCCGTGTTCGCGTTCCTGTCCGCGGGAGTGACCCTCGGCGGAGCGGACGGCCTGATGAGCGCCTTCCGCGACCCGGTGGTGCTGGGCGTCGTCGTGGGCCTGATCGCGGGCAAGCCGATCGGCATCATGACGGCGACCTGGCTCATGGCCCGCTTCACCCACGCCGACCTGGACGAGAACCTGTCCTGGGTCGACATGCTGGGACTGTCGCTGCTGGCCGGGATCGGGTTCACCGTCTCCCTGCTGATCGGCGAACTGGCCTTCGGCGTGGGTGACGACGCGCACGTCAAGGTGGCGGTGCTGGCCGCATCGGTCACCGCCGCGCTCCTGGCGACGGTGGTCCTGCGCCTGCGCAACCGCGCCTACCGGCGCATCCACGAGATCGAGACCGCCGACCTCGACCAGGACGGCGTCCCGGACGTGTACGAGCCCGGCCAGGCCCGGCAGAACTGACCGCCGTCACGCGGCGAGGGTCCCCTCCAGCAGGGTGTTGAGCGTGAGCGCGCCCAGGAGACGGCCCCCTTCCACGACCGCGACCAGCGGGCTGCGCGTGCGCGTCATCAGGACCGCCAGTTGCAGCGTGGTGGCGTCGGGGCCGCAGATCGGCAGATTCCCGGGGCGGGCGGAAAGGCAGTCGCGCAGGGCCCGGCCGCTCATCCGATGCGGGAAATCGTCAGAACCCGCCTCGTCCACCACCCGGACCAGGTTCGGATCAACCTGGAAGTGGTGCGGGACGGCCAGCCGCAGAACCTCGGTGCCCGGCAGGACCGTGTACGGCGATCCGTCGTCGCCGACCACGATGAGTCCGGGCAGATCCCGCTCGGCGAGCAGCCGCACGGCGTCGCCGACGGATGCGTTCAGGTCGAGCACGGGAAGGTCGATGATCAGGTCACGAGCGCGCACAGTGCATCCTCAAGCCTCGACAGCATGACGCGCCGACCAGACTTCCCGGCTCACCTGAGACGACCCTATCCACAAATTCGCCGAGCTGTACCCCTGGACGAAACGGATCGACGGGCGCACGACTTCGTTCACGAGCACGTCCCGTGAAGGAAGGGAGGTTCCGGCGCGCCCAGCAGGACGGCGTGGTGGCCGCCGACGCCGACCTGGACGTGCTGATCGACCTGATGGCCGGCGCGGTGACGTACCGCGACCCGCAGCCGGACCCGCCGGACGCCGCCGAGATGCTGCGCTACCTCACCGCCAGGCCGGCCTGACCGGCGCCCGCGGGTCGGCGGCGGAAGCACGAGCCGAAGCCGCCCGGGTTCACCGGGTGAGTGGCTGGAAACCCCAGTCGTAGATCGATCGGGCGCCGTCGTCGTGCACGATCGCCACGTCCTCCAGCCAGTACCGTTCGCGTACGGAGCCGCCGTAGTAGAGGTGGGTGGAGATGACCATCCCCTCGGTCACCGACCAGTCGGCGAGCCTCTGGTTCTCCCCCTCGGCCGGCAGCTCGATCTCGCCGTGCTCCAGGCCGACGCCGTGGAAGAAGAACAGTGCCCGCTCGGGGTCGGCGAGACCGTGGCGCCGCAGCACGGCGCGTGCGGTCCCCTGCAGCTCGCTGATCTTGGTGCCGGGGACCATGCGGGCCTCCATCTCCTGCAGGGCCTCGGAGAACGCGTTCGCGGTCCGTACGGAAGCCGGATCGTCGCCGCCGTCCACGATCCAGGTCTTCCCGCCGTCCCAGCCGTACTCCTTGAAGGTGCCGTGGCAGTCGAACATGATCCGCATGCCGGGTTCGATCGCGTAGTCGGGGTCGAGGCCCGCGTGGACCAGGAAGGCCGGGTCACCGTGCGGCGGGTTCGACACGACGAAGGGGTAGGGGTCACGGCACAGTCCGCTGCGTGCGGTGACGTTGCGCGCGTACTCCCTGGCGAGGTCGCGCCAGGTCATGCCCCGGGTCCAGCTGTCCACGGTGGCCTGCAGCGCGCGCTGGTTGATGTCGGCCGCGGTCTTGAGGATCTCCAGCTCCTGCGGGGTCTTCACCAGCCGCACGTGCTTCATCAGACCGTACCCGTCTACTTCCTCGACGTCGTCGAGACGCAGTTGCCGGGCCAGTCTCGGGTTGTCGAAGGCGACGCGGGCGTGGGACAGGCCGAGGTCGCCGACGGCCTTGCGGACGCCGAGCACGAGGCTGGGGGTGAGGTTCTCCCGCATCCTGCGCGCCCAGTCGGTGTTCAGCGCGTCCCCCGGGAGGAAGTTGTCGATGAAGTCGGGGTCGTCCGGCAGGTCGAGCTGGCGGACCAGGCTGCTGAACGGCCGGATGTCGGACACCCAGCTCGGCTGGTGGCGGAAGAACGCCAGCTCGGTGTCCTGGACGACCAGGATGGGGTGGTCGGGGTGGTGCCGGGAGAAGACGAAGGCGGCCAGGCCGTTGGCCTCCAGGTGGGCGTGGCCTCCGGCGGCGTAGAAGCTGCTCAGGTAGAGGACGTTGGGCACGTAATAGGAGACGAGGCCGTCGATGTCGCGGGCCTCCATGGTCGCCAGCAGCCGTTCGAGGTTGCACAGCCGTTCGGGGAGCAGGGACTCCCGTTCGGTGCGCGCGTGGTCCAGTCGGATGGCCGGGATCGCATCGGTCATGGTCAGCCTCCGGGTGTGGGTTGGAGGACGAGGTCAGAGGATCTCGTCGAGGCTCGTGATGTCGGTGCGGTCGTCGATGGTGTGGCTGAGCCCACCTCGTCGGACGACCTTGGTCTCGGTGGCGAGGGCTCGCACGGCTGTCAGGCTCGACTCGGTGATGACGAGGGCGACGCCGGTCTCCTCCTGGATCCGCCGGACGACTTCGACCATGGATTCGGCGGTGGCCGGGGCGAGGCCCAGGGTCGGCTCGTCCAGCAGCATGACGGCGGGTTTCCGGATGAGCCCGAGGGAGATCGCGAGCATCCGGTTCTCGCCGCCCGACAGGGCTCGTGCCGGGCTGTCGCGGCGCTCGTGGATGCGCGGGAACCAGTCGTAGACGCGGGTGAACGCCTCGGACCGCTGCGCCCTGCTCAGTTTTCCGGACAGGCCTATGATCACTTCCAGGTTCTCCTGGACGGTCATGCCGCGGAAGGTGCCGTGCTCCTGCATGACATAGGACAGACCGTCACGCGCGCGCTCGGCAGGAGAACGCCGGTCCAGCGAGGCGCCGGTGACTTCCACGCTGCCGGCGCTGACCGCGCAGAGCCCCATGATCGCCCTGAATATCGTGGTCTTGCCCGCGCCGTTGTGGCCGACGAGCAGCAGGCTGCCGCCCCTGGGCACGGCGAAGGTGATGTCCTTGACGACGTCGCCGCGCCCGTATCCGGCGGCCAGACCCGTCACACGCAGAGCCGTCGCCGTGCCGCTCACGCCCGCCACCCCTTCCCGAAGTACATGTCGATCAGTTCGTCCCTGCGGAACAGGTCCTCGGGGGTGCCCCGGGCGACGACCTCTCCGTTGCTCATGAAGACGCAGGAGTCGGCGAGGGAGCGCACCACGGACAGGCTGTGCTCGACGATGACCACCGGGAGGCCCCCGGCGGCGATGTCGCGGACGATCCCCACGACGCGGTCGATGCTCTCGCCGTCCAGTCCCGCCGCGGGCTCGTCGAGGAGGAGGAGCCTCGGCCGCCGGATCAGCAGCCGGCCAATGCCGACCAGGCGCTGCTCCGCGTAGCCGATGTCGCCCGCTCTGTGGTCCCGGAACGCCGACAGGCCGAGCGTCTCGAGAACCTCGTCGGCCTGCCGTACGAGGCCGGCCTCCAAGCGGGCCGCCCGGCGCGGGCGGGCGAGCCGCCAGAACGGGCTCTCCGCGCGTGGGCACCGCACCGCCACGACGAGGTTCTCCAGGACCGTCATGTCCAGGAAGGCACGGCCGTCCTGCCAGGAGCGGGCCAGACCCCGGCCGGCCAGTCCCGCGGGGCCGAGAGCCGAGGCGGCGGTCCCGAACACCTCGACGGTGCCCGACCTCGGCCGTATGTGACCCGAGAGCACGTTGAACGCCGTGGTCTTGCCGGCGCCGTTCGGGCCGATGAGCGCCATGATCCCGGTCGACGGGACGTCGAACGAGACGTCGTTCATGGCCACGATGCCGCCGAAGGCGACCGTCACTCCGGACAGGCTGGCGATGGTCGCCATCAGGACCTCCCTTCGGCCGCCGCCACGCGGTCACGGTCGACGCCGGGGCCGGGGGGCGGTGACGGGGGCGGGCGGCTCGTGCGCGCCGCCCGCAGGGCCGGCGCGGGAGGCGCGACGATGCCCTCGGGCCGGAACAGGAGAAAGAGCAGAAGAAGCAGCCCGAACAGGATCTGCAGCAGATCCGCGGCCTCGGCGGCCTGGATCTCCAGATACTGCAGGAGCTGCGGGATGAGCTGGTAGAACAGCGCGCCGACCGCGGGCCCGAGCACCGCCCGCGATCCCCCGACGATGAGCATGGACAACAGGGTGATCGACACGTGGATGCTGAAGGCGTTCGCGTCGATGTACGACAGGTACTGTGCGTACAGAACGCCCCCCAGGGCGGCCGTGCCCCCGCTCAGGCAGATGATTTTGATCTTGAGTACGGCGGGCCGCACCCCCAGTCCTTCCAGGACCTGCGGGTCCTCCCCCAGCGCCCGCACGGTGAGGCCGAAGGCGCTGCCGTGCAGCACCCGGTAGGCCAGCACGACGACCGCGCAGGCGGCGACGGCGACGAGCAGCGCCGACTCGGTCTCGGTCAGCGGCCCGATGGAGGACATCCCGCGGATGCCGGCGAGCCCGCTCTGCCCTCCCGTGATCTCCAGGTTCTGCAGCACCGTGACGAACACGATCTGGAAGGCGAACGAGACGATCGCCAGGTAGATGCCGCTGACCCGCAGTGCCGTCAGCGCGATGACCGCGCTCGCGACGACGCCTCCCGCCACGCCGAGCAGGGCGCAGACCGCGGTGGGCCAGTCCGTCTCGAGCGAGAGGATGCCGTAGACGTACGCGCCGACACCCCACATGGCCGCCTGTGAGATGAGGAACTGTTTGCCGAGACCGGCGCTGAGGCCGTACCCGGTGACCACGATGATGTAGACGGCGGCGAACATCGCCAGGCTGATGACGTATTCCATAGCCGGTTTCCCTTCCTCTCCGTGAACCCGGGGTCAGGTCTCCATCGCCGTGCGCGCGTTGCCGAACAGTCCGTGCGGGCGCAGAAGCAGGACGAGGAAGAGGATGCCGAACAGGATGGCCGTCTCCCAGATCGACTCCACGCGCCAGAGCGCGACGCTCTGGACGATGCCGAGGAAGATGCCGACCAGGAAGTTGGGTACGGGCCGCCCGGTGCCGCCGAAGATGACGGCGACCGCGCCCACCAGGGTGGGCTGGAGGCCCAGGAACGGGGTGATCGTCCGTCCCGACGAGAACAGGATCGCCGCGACCGCGGCGACGAGTGATCCGATGGCGAACGCCCACAGGTAGGAGCGCTGGACGGAGATGCCCGCCGCGCCCGCGAGCACGGGGTTGTCGGAGACCGCCCGCATCTTGCGTCCTTCGGCGGTGCCGTTCATGAAGGCCGCGACGCCGACGGTGGCCAGCACGCCGCAGGCGACGATGATGATCTGCCGCAGGGTGATGTTCACACCGCCGAACGTGTACGACGTTCCGTCGCCGAACCCCGGCACGGGCAGCGGCGTGTGTCCCCAGACCAGGGCGATGGTGGAGGAGACGATGGCCATCACGGCCAGTGATCCGACGAGGAGCATCATCTCGTCGCCGCCCCGGCGGCGCAGCGTACGGTAGACCACGCCTTCGCAGAACAGCCCGGTCACCAGGGCGGCCGCCGCCGCGGCGAAGACCGCCGCGGCGGCTGGAAGTCCTGCTGCCAGCGCGGTCTGGTAGGCGAACGCCGCTGTGGCGAACACCGCGGCCAGCGCGACGTGGAAGACCTTGGCCACCAGGTAGGTCGTCCCGAAGGCCACGGCGAACAGGCCGTACACCGCTCCGACGGCGACGCCGTTGACCAGCAGTTGCAGGAGGAGTTCCACTTTCCCTCACCTGGCTCAGGAAACGGGTTCGAGCGTCTCGACACGGACGAACGCTCCGTCGCGGGCCTCGAAGAGCGCGAAGGGCTTCTTCACCGTGCCCCGCTCGGGTCCGCTGTTCAGGAACCGGGTGGTGCCCGTGTAGGGAGCCTCGAACGCCTGGGAGTCGAACAGCTTCTTGACGTCCTCGCCGGTGGGCGCCGCCTTCGTCTCCCCCGCGATGGCGTCGATGGCGCTCAGCGCGACCCAGGTCGCGTCGTACATCGAGGTGAAGAAGGCGCCCGGGTCCTTGCTCGCGTGCTTCTCGCGGTATTTCCGCGTGGCCGCGGCCGCTTCCGGGGTGCCGTCGAGTGAGTAGCTCGGGTCGGAGTACTTGGTGCCCTCGACGGCCTCCTTGGCTATCGTGAAGATCGTCGGCTCGCCGAACCCGCGGTAGCTCCACAGGGGTACGTCGACTCCGGCCTCCCTGATCTGCTTGGCGACCTGGGCGAAGACGCTGTAGGCGGCGAAACCGAAGATCGCGTCGGGATCGGCGTCCTTCAGCTTGGCCACCTGGGAGGAGAAGTCCACCGCGTCGGCGGCGACGCTCTGGCGTTCCGCCACCGTGCCGCCGAGGCGGGTGAACGTCTCGGCCAGCACGTCGGTGGCCGATCCGCCGTCGATGTCGGGGGCGAAGACGACCCCGATCTTCCGGTGCCCGGCGTCCCACATCGCCTTGGCGACGGTGCGCATCTCCTCCGAGGTCATCGGCAGGGTGTTGAAGAGGTACTCGTGGCCGGCCAGCTTGTCGGTCGGGGCGAGCGGGTTGATGTAGACCGTCCTGGTGCGGTCGGCCACGGGGGCCACCGCGATGGACGGCCCGGCGAAGCCGCCGAGCACCACCGGCACCTTCGCCTGGGAGGCGAACTTCGTGAAGACCTGGACGGCCGCGCCGTTGTCGAGCCGGTTGTCCTCGTAGGTCATCTCGGGTTTGAAGTTCTTGTACGGATAGGCGTCGACGGCGTGCTCGATGGCCTCGCGGAACGACTGTCCGACGGAGGCGTACTGGCCGCTGAGCGCCAGCGACACGCCGATGGGGACGGTGATCTTGCCGTCCGCGTCCTGCGTGCCGCCGGACGTGCCGCCGGACCCGCAGGCGGCCGTCAGGGCGAGCATGGCGGCGACCGCGCCGGCACGCCTCGTGATGGTTCTCACGGCGTGGCTCCCTTCTCGGTGGGGGTGGTCGGCCGGTTACCCGAACATCGACAGGAGGGACTGTCCGCCCAGCACGGCGAACAGCAGGATCGCGCCGCCGAGCACGAGGTTCGACACGGACAGCGGGCGGTTGCGGTACACGGCGTCGATCCGGCGGGAGTTGAGCAGCCACAGGAGGGTCGCGCACAGGAACGGCGCGAAGACCGCGGCGAGGACCCCGGTGAGGATGACCAGGAACACCGGCTGCCCGACCGCGGCGAGGATCATCGGCGGGAACGTGATGAGGACCAGGAAGACGCGGAAGGCGGGGCTGCGGGTCGAGGTGTGCTGTTCGGACTCTTCCTCCGGCACTCCACGGAAGGCCCGCACGGCGTCGGCGAAGAGGTAGCCGAATCCGTTCCAGACGCCCAGGACCGAGCTCGCGACCACCGCCCAGAAGCCGAGGAGGAACAGCCACTCGACCGGGGCGCCGTAGCTCTGCCCGAGCAGGTTCGCCACGCCCACCAGGTCGGCGTTGCCCTCGATGCCGAACTTGGCGATCGTCAGGAACTCCGCGCCCACGATGAGCATCGCGACCGCGAAGATGCCGGCGAGGACGTAGCTGATGATCACGTCCACGCGCATCACCCGCACCCACGGCGGCGAGCGCCAGCCCTTCTCCCGTGCCCAGTAGCCGTAGGCGATGATCGAGAGGGTGCCGCCGAACCCGCCGATGATGGAGACGACGTAGAGCAGCGAGCCGTCGGGCAGCGACGGGATCGATCCCGACAGCAGGTTGCCCACGTTGGGCCGGATCGCGACGGCGACCGCGACCGCGCAGACGAACATCATGCCGACGAGGATCTTCATCACCAGCTCGAAAAGCCGGTAGCGGCCGACGAGCACGACGATGAACGCCACGACGGCGTGCACGATGGCCCAGGCGGTCGGCGACAGCCCGGGGACCATGGCGTTGGCCGCCAGCCCGGCCGCGCTCGGACCGGCCGCGCCGAACACCATCGCCAGCACCAGGACATAGGCGGCGAACGGCACCAGCACCCAGCGGGACAGCGACTGCCACGCGGTGATGAGGGTGGTGCCCGAGCTCAGCGTCCACCGCGCGATGCCCTCGGTCATGAAGAACTTGAGCACGACGGCGAGCAGGATGGCCCACAGCAGGCCCATGCCGTACTGTCCGCCCGCCACCAGCGCCGTGATCATGTCACCGGATCCGACCGCCGCGGCGGCCAGCACCAGGCCGGGGCCGATCGTCCGCAACCAGGCCCCGGTCGAAGCGGGGATCCGCGGTTCCTCGGCGGCGCGCACTTCCCTGGACGTGTCCATGTCTACACCTCGATCTCGTCGACGTGGTCGCTCATGGCCACGTAGTAGGGGTGGCGGCGGGTGAGCAGCCGGATGCCGTTCCGGACCACGAGGAAGGTGAGTTCGTGCTGGTAGCCGCCCTCACCGAGGATGCCGAAAGGCACCTCCACGTTGAGGACCATGTCCTCGCGCAGCGTGAGGTCCCGTTCCCCGGGCCGGAACCGGGGCATCCAGGGCTGGGCCGGGGCGAGCAGCGGCGCGTCCCGGGCCTCGACGCCGATCCCGTGCCCCACGTGCGAGTGCCGGAAGCGGGTGATTCCGGCGGCGTGCATCGTGTCCCGCGCGAGCGTGTAGAGAGCGGACGCCGTCACGCCGGGCCGCGCGGCCGCCAGCACGGCGTCGACGGCGGCGGTGACGGCCCGGTAGTGGTCCAGCTCGGACGGCGACGGCTCGGCGAGGACCTGCACGACGCCGCCCGTGTCGGCGCAGTAGCCGTCGACGACGAGGCCGCAGTCCCAGCGGAACCGTTCGCCTGGGCTCGCCCGCCGGCGGCCGGGGCGGCGGAAGACCGCGCTGCGGTCGCCGCTTCCGGCCATGAAGAACGTCGGCAGGGCTCGTCGCCTGGAGATCGCCTGCCGCCAGGCGAGTTCCACGTCCACGTCGGTGCCGCCCGTCCCGAGCACGGCGAACGCCTCGGTCAGCGCCTGCTGGCTGATCTCGCCGGCCTTGCGCAACGCCTCGACCTCGGCCGGCGTCTTGATGATCCGCGTCCACTGCAGGATGTCCGCGCCGCCGTCGCTCCAGCGTGCGGCGACGTCCTCCTCCCGGAGGCGGCGCCATGCCACTCCGCCGTCGTCGGTGTCGACCCAGATCGCGGCCCGCTCCAGGCCGAGCTCGGTCAGCAGCGCGCGCAACGCGGAGACCGGGTCGGCGTGCAGCCGCCCCTCGACCTCCAGGATGCCGGCGTCGGGGCCGGGACCGGAATCGGCCACTGCGAGGATCGGACGCCCGTAGACGTGCATCCGGTCGGTGCCGATGCCGGCGTCGACCATGTCGGCGATCTCGGCGGAGGGCATCACGAAGTGCGGGCGCTCGGGGTCGTCGGCGGTGACGAGACCCCAGTAGGAGTTCTGCGGGTACAGCCTCCCCGTCGCGGACGCGAAGCCCCCGGCGTATCGGACGTTCGGATAGCTGGTGGCGAGGACGGCGTCCGCGCCGACCTCCTTCATGGTCGCGAGTAGGCGGTCGATGTTCAACGCGCGCTCCTTGGTGGTGTCTCCCGTGGCTACGGCTGATTGCTTCGAGCCCGCGGGCCCGGCACGGCCGCGGCGGGACCTCGGTGGGGGGTGGGCGGGGAACGGTGTCAGGGCTGTGCGCTGGACACCGGATGGAGATGCGCTCGGGGTCGAGGACATCTCATCGACACATAATTTTTACTGGTACCTAACATTGGGCGGCTGGGCCATGAGTGTCAATAGCTGTCGCGTATTGACATATCGGCATCGGAGAGGGTCTACTGCCTGGCAAATTCCGGGGAATCAGGCACGACGAAGCACACCGCCGGCACTGTTCGCGGTGCGCCCACCCCTCCACGCTTTCATCTGACAGATGAATTTCCTGGGAACGGGTGACTCTATAGTCGTTTACGGCCTCGCCCGGGAAGCGCTCAGCGGGAGCGACGGCCGAAGGAACGGATCGCGGCCCGGACGGCGTCATGACCGGGGCCGGTGGGGAAGCCGAGGCGGATGACGACCTCGGCCGCGTCGAGCCGTGCCGCGGCCGCGCACGCCTCCTTCACGAGCTGTTCCGGAGGGCCGCAGAGGAGCCTGTCGCGGAAGTCGGACCAGCCGATCCGCACGCCCGGCTCCTCTCTCAGCCGGCCGGCGCCCACGCTGAACTCCACCAAGGAGCGCTCGACATGCGGCCACCAGATCCGCTCGGACTCGTGGTCGGCGGCCGGCCAGGCGTTGCGCATGAGGATCACCTCGCCCTCCGATCCGGCGGCGGACCAGTAGATCTCGGCGAGACGCTCCAGGGTCGTCAGCGAATGGGAGGGGTCGGTGATCCAGGGCAGGCCGAGCAGGCCGGCGCGGCGCACGCTCGGCTCGGCCATCGCGCCCACGGCGAGAGGGAGCGGCCGGGACGGCCGCGGGTACAGCCGCGCCTCGGCCAGGCGCAGCGAACCCACGTCGGCGGTGACGGTCTCACCTGCCCACAGCCGCCGGATCACCGCGAGGGAGTCGGCGAACCTGCGTCTCATCTCCGCGCGGGGCACGCCCATGGCGGCGTAGTCGCCGTCCAGGCCTCCCATCCCGACGCCGACCCGGTGCAGGCGGTCACCCACGAGCGCGCCGAGAGTGCTCATCTGTTCGGCGAAGGCCAGCGGGTTGTGCAGCGGCAGCAGGGCGACACCGGTGCCGATCCCGATGCGCGGCGTCCGGCCGGCCACATAGGCGGCCAGCGTGAGCGGCGCAGACGGGTAGTCGTCGTCCCTGCCGTGGTGTTCAGGGAAATAGCAGGCGTCGAAGCCCGCCTGGCCGGCCGCCTCCGCCAGTTCGACGGCGCGCGCCAGGCTGTCGCGATGCTCGTCCTGCTCACGGAGCATCTGGGGGACGACGAGCAGGCTCAGTCGTGTCATGGGGTCCCACCTCCTGGGGGGATGGACGGTGGGACGCGCTAGATGAAGTCGGTGCCCCAGGTGAAGAAGGTCTCGCCTCCGTGGTCGGTGACCAGGGTGATGTCCTCCAGCCAGTGACGGGTGCGGATGTCCCCGGGGTAGAAGATGTGCGTCGCGACGACCATCCCCTTCTCCATCCGCCAGTCGAGGGCGCCGCCGGTGGTGTAGCCGCCCCCTCGCGGAGCCTCCAGCTCGCCGTGTTCCAGACCCATCCCGTGGAAGTAGATGAACGCGGCCTCGGGACGCGGCAGCCCGTGCCGCCGCAGCACGTCACGGCCCAGGGCCTGCAGACCGCTCACCGTGCTTCCCGGCACCAGCGCCGCGTTGATCTCCTCCAGGGCCGCGCCGCAGGCGTCCGCCACCCGTTGTCCCTCTCGGGTCGGTTCGTTGCCGGCGATCCAGGTCTTGCCACCGTCCCAGCAGTACTCCAGCCACTCGCCGTGACCGTCGATGACGATGTGCGCCCCCTCGGGGATCACGTAGTCCATCTCACGCAGGCTCTGCATCAGCAGCGCGTCGGGCTCCCCCGGCAGGGGGTTGGCGACGGCCAGCGGGGAGGGACCGCGGACGAATCCGCCCAGCTCGACCGCATGGCGGAAGTAGGAGTGGTTGATCTCCTGCCAGGTCTGGCCCTGCTCCCAGCCGGCCGCCGTCCGCTCGATGGCGAGCTGGTTGATCCGGGTGGCCTGGCGGAGCATGGTGAGCTCCTCGGCGGTCTTCACCGACCGTACGAACTTCATCATCCCGTAGCCGTCGACGATCTCGGCGTCGGGCAGGTCGAGCGAGCCTGCGAAGGACAGGTTGTCCGTGGCGACCCGGCCCCGCCCCAGCCCGAGGTCGGTGATCGCCGACATCACGGCGGCCTTGAGCCCGATGTAGTAGTTCGCGGCGGCGTGCTTGCCGGCCTCGGTCTCCGCCCAGGCCTTCGGGAGGAACCGGTGCAGCCCGTTGTGCTCGTCCGGCAGGTCGAGCTGGCGGATGCCGCCCGCGTACGCACGGATGTCGGTGATCCAGGTGGGCTGGTTCAGGAAGAAGGGGAACTGCTGGTCACCGACCAGCATGATCGGGTGGTCGGGGGCGTGCCGCGACAGCACGATCGCGGCCAGGCCGTTGGCCTCCTGGAGCGCGTGCCTCGCGGACGGGGTGAAGCCGGAGAAGTAGTAGACGTTGGTGTCGTAGTAGCTGACGAATCCGTCGATCCCCCGCTGTTCCATGACCTCGAACATGCGGTCGGTGTTGCAGAACTTCGCCGGCCGGACGGGGTGCCCGAACTCCGGCAGGTTCCGCCGCTTGACCTGGGCAGGTTCCATGCTGTTCTCCTCGGCTGATCTCCTGGGGGTCACGCCTGACCGGCGACCACGTCGACGGTGGCGGCGCCGGATTCGTAAAGGAAGACGGGGTTGAGCTCCACGAAGCCCAGCCGGCCGGCGGCCACCGCGTCGAGCGCCGTGGCGACGACGTCGAGCAACGCGTCGACGTCCAGGACGGGCCGGCCCCGGTATCCGTCGCACAGCCGCCCCACCGGTGAGTCGAGCAGCCGGCGCCGGCGGGTGGGAGCGTTCCATCGGTGCGAGATGATCGCTTGGCCGGGGATCAGCTCGGTGAGCAGACCTCCCGGTCGTACGAGCGCGAACGGCCCGACTTCGGGGTGTTCCATCGCCGAGACGAAGAACTCCGTCCCGCCCGGCGGCGCCATGCGCTGTACCAGCACGTCGTCGTCGTGCTCCCGGCAGGCGGCGGCGACTCTCGCGAACGCCTCCCGCAGCTCGTCCTCGCCCGTCACCACGGCGACCGCGCCCAGCTCGGACCGGTGGACGATGCCGCGGCCGGCGGCCTTGACGACGGCCGGGAAGCCGAACCGGCGGGCGGCCTCCGCCGTCGGCGCGGGCGCCCAGTCCACCCAGGGCAGGCCCGGCAGGACGGCACGCGCCTCGTCCAGTCCGAGACCTCCGCCGCGGCTCGGGACATGTGCGCCCGAGCCGCCGTCCGGCGCTCGCGTGCGAGGGGCGGAGGTGAGGGCGAGTGCGGCGACGGCCCGCTCGACCGTGGGGACCACCGCGACTCCCGCGGCGGCGAGCCTGGCCGTCTCCTCCTCCCCGAGCCGGTCGTCCTCGGACAGGTGGCACAGGACGAGCGGCGCCACGGGCGCGGACGGCCCGCGATCCTGGGCCACCAGATCGGAGACGAGCGTCGCGGGATCGTGAGCCAGACCGGAGGTCACCGCCACGGTGACGTCGAAGATCCCGGAGGCGCGGTAGGCGCCTATGGCGGAGGTGAACACGCCGGTCTCGTTCAGGAAGGGGATGTCGAGCGGGTTGGCGGACTCCAGCCGCGGGTCGAGCCGTACGGCCTGCTGGTCCTGGCCGGGTTCGGCGAGCCTCAGGCCGGGCGCCTCGTGGACCCGGTCGGCGCCGATCACGCCGCTCGCGCCCGAGACGGTGACGATGCCCACGGCCGCGTCGCGGTGCCCGGTCCCGCACGCCGCGGAGACGACCAGGCAGTCGGCGAGGGTCGCGAGGTCGTCCACCTCGGTGAATCCCGCCTCCGCCAGGACGGCCGTGGTGGCGTCGTTGGGGCCGACGAGCCGCCCGGTGTGTCCGCCCGCCGCCGCGCGACCGGCCGCCGTACGCGCGGCCTTGTAGACGAACAGCCGCTTGCCGCAGGCGTGGGCCGCTGCTGACACGCGGTCGAACCAGTCGATGTCGGTCAGGCCCTCCAGGAAGATCCCGACGACGTCGACGTCGTCGCGGGCCAGCAGGCCGGCGGTCAGCTCCATGGCACCGGTGTCCATCTCGTTGCCGGTGCTGAACCAGTGGGCGATCCCGGCCCCGCGCCGGAGCAGGCCCATCAGCAGGCCGTTGCCCAGCGCGCCGCTCTGGGTCACCAGGCCGATCCGGCCCAGGCGGGGGGCTCGCCGCGTCAGCACGGTCGAGAAGTTGAGGTGCGCCCCCGAGCCGACCGACATGGTGCCCACGCAGTTCGGGCCGATGACCCGCATCCGGAAGCCGGGCCGCCGGATCACCTCCTCCAGTTCCCGCCGTGGCCGGCTGGACGGCGATTCGAAGCCGCTGCCGATCACGACCGCGGCGCCCGCGCCGGCCTCGTCGAGGTCCGATACGGCCGCGGGGACCAGGTGCGCGGGGAGGTTGACGATCGCGACGGCGCGTTCGAGCCGGGGCAGCGCCTTGGTCCTGGGCACGCACGGCACCCCCAGGATCGACTCGTGCCGCGGGTGCACGACGTGCAGTCCGCCGCGGTAGCCGTACCGCAGCAGGAAGGCCAGCGCGCGGCTGGAGAGCTTCGACTCGTCGGCGGAGGCGCCCACCACGACCACCTCGGAGGGCGCGCACATCAGGTCCACCAGCCCGGCGCCGTCGAGACGCGAGCTCCCGGCGGTTTCGCGGGCGCCGGTCACGCTCATTCGTCACCCCCGAAGGAGACGGTTCCGGTCCCGTAGTGCAGGCGGCGGTACTGGACGCTCACGGCGCGATGGTCGATGGGGACGTCGACGAGGGTGGGCGCCGGCTCGGCGACGAAGGCGGCGACGGCCGCGCGGAGTTCCTCGTCGGAGTCGCAACGCTCGGCCCGCAGCCCGAAGGACCGCGCGGTGCGGGCCAGGTCGGTCCGGCCGAACACCGCCTGCTCGCCGCTGATGCCGCGGGCGGCGAGCTTGTGGTACTCCGCGCCGTACGCGCCGTCGTTCATGACGATGACCAGCAGCGGGATGTCGTGCCTTGCGATGGTCTCCAGTTCCTGCACGTTCATCAGCAGGCTGCCGTCGCCCTCGATCACCGCGCTGGGAGTGTCGATCCCGGCGGATCTCCGGGCGACGGCCACGCCGATGGCCGTGGGCACCGCCTGCCCGATCGCGCCGAAGTCGTAGGTGAAGTGGTAGCTCGCCGGGCCCCGGCCGGTCATCCCGGGCACCACGTAGTTCCAGAAGTGGCCCACCCCGACGGTGATCGACGCGTCCTTCGGCAGGGCCCGGTCGATCGTCGCGACTGCGGCTTCGGGACGGTGCGTGCCGGGCGCCGGGCCGTCCGGCTGATCGTCCGCCCGGTCGGGCCGGGGCCGCCCGGAGGGGGCGTCACGGGCCGCGCCGCGTGGTGGCATCAGTTTGAGTATCTCGGCGACGGCTTCGGCCGCGTCGGCCCGCGTGTAGGAGTCCGCGACCCGCTGACCGTCGAGGTAGCCGGCCGGATCGGTGTCGATCTGGACGACGCGGGCGGCGGGGAAGAGGTATCCGCCCTCGGTGGTGTAGTAGCCCATGCGGGCCCCCACGCCGAGCACGAGATCCGCTCCGGCGAAGATCTCCCTGGCCGCCTCGGACGCGAAGGCGCCCGCGAGTCCCACGTCACGCGGCTCCCCTTCGAACCAGTCCTTGGCCCGCAGGGTCGTGGCGACGCGCGCGCCCGCCCGTTCGGCGAGTTCGAGGATGTCGGCCCGGCAACCGGCCCGGACCGCTCCGGCGCCCGCCACGATGACGGGAGAGGTCGCGGCGCCGAGCAGGTGGGCGATCTCGGCCGCGGACTCGGGTGACGGCCGGAGCGGTGCCTGCTCAGGCACCAGCGCGGCGGAGGTGGTGATGACCTCGGTCCAGGGCTGGTCGGTCTCCTGGAGGTCGTACGGCACGCTGAGCACGACCGGCGCCCGGTGCGTGCGGGCGGTGAAGAAGGCCCGCGCGACCGCGTCGAGGGCCTGGTTGACGGTGGAGACCCTGATGAACTCCGCGCCCGCGGCGCGCACCAGGGGTTCCTGTTCGAGTTCCTGCAGGTGGAAGGCGGCCTCGACCGGTGTCTGCCCGGTCAGGATCACCATCGGGGTGCGGTGCCGTACCGACGCCGTGAGCGAGGTGAGAACCTGCGTGAGGCCGGGGCCGCAGGTCACCGTGGCGACGCCCACGCGTCCGGAGGCTCTGGCGTAACCGTCCGCCATGGCGACCGCCGCGTTCTCGTGACGGGCGTGGATGACGGTGACGCCGGGCCGCTCGGCCATGGCGGTCATCCAGAACATGTTGCCGTCGCCCATGAGCCCGAAGAGTGTGTCGACGCCCTCGGCTTCGAAGGCGGATGCCAGGTAGTCGTACAGGAGCACGAGTCCTCCCGGTGCCCGTCGAGGTGCGGGCCTCGACGTGTTTGCTAGCAGCAAATATTGAGTCAGAGGAAACACCGCGTCAAGAGGCAGCGGAGATCTCCTGCCGATCACGCCTCGTAGAGCAGGGAAAACGTGGCGAGCCGACGAAAGTTCTAGCTTGACTCTTCGCTCAGAGAAAATATGTTGCTATACAAGACTCCGTCGAGGACCCCTCGACCCGTGCCGGCGGAGACCGGCCGGTCTCCGCCCCAGGAGGTAGCAGGCGATGGCATCCAGACTCGGACTCGCGCCCCAGATCGATCCAGAGCAGTTCGCCCACATCGAAAGCCTGGTCGGCACACCGATCCGCATCGAGCCCTTCAACCACGAGGCGACCCGGGACACCATCCGCCACTACGCGCTGGGCATCGGGGACGACAATCCCCTGTGGTGCGACCCCGCCTACGCAGCCGCCGGGCCGCACGGCGACCTGCTCGCCCCGCCGACGTTCCTCTATTCGGCCTTCGACGGCGCGATCGGCGCAGGCCTGCCCGGCGTGCAGCCGGTGTACGCGGGAACCGAGTGGGTGTTCCATCGGCGCGTACGCCGCGGTGACGAGGTCGATCCGAGTGCCGTCTTCAGCGGTGTCCGCCGGCTGAGCGGCTCCACGAGCAGCGACATGGTCCTGCAGAGCTGCGACATCGGGTACCGCGTAGCCGGTTCGCCCGTCGCGACCGCCCGCGCCCACACCTTCCGCCTGCCGCGCCGGGACGCCTCCGGCGGTGGGCTGGCCTACGAGCCCCGCGAGGAGTACGTCTACTCCGACGCGGAGCTCGACCGGATCCGCGAGCACGCGCTGTCGGAGTACCGGCGGGGCTCCGCGCCCCTGGTCTTCGGCGAGCTCGCGCCCGGCACACCGATCCCGTCCGTGGTCAAGGGGCCGATCGACCGCATCACGATGACCTCGTACTACGCCGGATGCATCGGATCGCCCGGCTACAAGGCGTGCGAGGTCGCCTGGAAGTACCGCGACTGGGCGCTCAACGACCCCTCCCGGCTGCCGTCCAACTACGACCCGAGCTACTTCGCCGAGACCGTGCTGCCCAGCCTCGGTCACCAGGACGCCGACGTCGCGCGCGAGATCGGCATGCCCAACGCCTACGACAACGGCCCTCAGCGGTGCGGGTGGTTCTCCCACGCCGTCACCAACTGGATGGGAGACACCGCCTTCCTGCGGACGCTGTCGATCCGGCTCCGGCGGCCCGACATCCTGGGGGACACCGTCTGGATCGGCGGGGAGGTCGAGACGCTCACCGAGCAGGACGGCCTGGGAGTGATCGGCATCCGGCTGGAAGCCGTCAACCAGCTCCGGCAGGTCGTCGCCACCGGCGCCGCCGAGGTGCTCTGCTCCCTGACCCCGTCGGATGTGCCCGTCGAGCCGGCGGACGAGACGCGGTGAAGCTGGAGCAGTCCGTCGTCATCGACGCCGACGCGGCCCACGTCTGGGCCCTGCTGTGCGAACCCGAGTCGGCCGCCGGCTGCGTGCCGGGAGTCCGGCTCGACGGGCGCGACGACGACGGACACCACCGAGGCGAGCTCACCGTGAGCTTCGGGCCGACGCGGGTGGCGTTCTCCGGCGTGGCGGAGATCGTCATGGCTCCGGAGGACATGAGCGGGACCATCGTCGCGCGGGGCGCCGACCGGCAGGGCCGCAGCAGGGCGTCGGGCACGCTGCGGTTCCGCCTCGTCCCCGGCGACGGTTCGGTACGGCTCGTCTCCTCGGCGGACGTCGCCATCAGCGGGCCGCTGGCCGGTTTCGCGGAAAGCGGCGGGCGGCACGTGGTCGAGCAGCTGCTCGCAGGGATGGCGGCCAACGTCTCCGCCCGGCTGCGGGACGAGCGTCCGGCTCCCGGCACCGTGCGGCTGTCGCTGCGCGAGGTCCTGGCCGCCTGGCTCGCCCGCTTCTCGCGGTGGCCGTGGCGGCGCGGCGGCGGAGACTCCCCGACCCCCGAGGGGCGATGAATGGCCGGATACACCTTCACCCCCCTGACGCCGACCGCGTTCCTGGAGCGCTCGGCCGTGGTTCACGGTCACAGGACGGCGATCGTCGACGGCGACCGCCGTTTCACCTACCGGGAGTTCGGCGAACGCTGCCGGCGCCTGGCCGGAGCGCTCACCGCGACGGGTGTCCGTCCGGGCGACCGGGTGGCCGCCCTCTGCCTCAACAGCCACGTCATGCTGGAGGCGCACCATGGCGCCCCCTGGGCCGGCGCCTCCCTGGTGTCCCTCAACCCTCGTCTGTCTTCGGACGAGCACGCCTACATCGTCAGGCATTCCGGCGCCAGAACGATCATCGCGACCGCCGAGCTCCTGGACCGGGCCCGCGACGTCGCTCTGGCGTGCGACGCCGAGCTCGTCGTGGCCGGCGGCCCGGAGGACGACTACGAGGACCGGCTCGCCGCGGCCGGCCAGACCGTCGTACCCGTCGCGGACGAGGCGGCGCTGGTGGCCGTCAACTACACCAGCGGCACCACCGGCACTCCCAAAGGGGTCATGTACCACCACAGGGGCGCCTACCTGCAGTCGCTGGCCATGGCCTACCACCTGGGGCTCGCCGCCGACAGCGTCTACCTGTGGACGCTTCCCATGTTCCACTGCAACGGCTGGTGCTTCACCTGGGCCGTCACGGCGGCCGGCGCCACCCATGTCTGCCAGCGGTCCTTCGACCCGGCGGGCACCTGGGGCCTGGTCCGCGAGCACGGCGTCACCCACCTGTGCGCCGCCCCGACCGTGCTCACGATGCTCGCCGCCGGGCACCCCGGCGACAGGCGGGAGGGTCTTCGGGTGCGCGTGGCCACGGGCGGCGCGCCTCCGTCGCCGTCGCTTCTGGAGCGGCTGGACGCCCTCGCTATGGACGTCACGCACCTGTACGGCCTGACTGAGACCTTCGGCCCCATCGCGATCAACGAGTGGCTTCCCGAATGGAACCGTGAAGCACCGAGTGAGCGCGCCCGCCTGTTGAGCCGCCAGGGCGTGGGCAACATCGTCGCCGACCGGCTCCGCGTCGTCGACGACGCCGGAGCCGACGTGCCGCGGGACGGCGAGACGGTGGGCGAGATCGCCGTGCGGGGCAACGACGTGATGCTCGGCTACCTGGGTGAGGCGCCGCCTGCCGATGACTGGTGGCGAACCGGCGATCTGGCCGTCATGCACGGGGACGGCTACGTCGAGATCCGTGACCGGCTGAAGGACGTCATCATCTCCGGCGGCGAGAACATCGCCTCGGTCGAAGTGGAACGGGTGCTGGAGAGCCATCCCGCGGTGCTGGAGTGCGCGGTCGTGGGCCGCCCGGACAGCACGTGGGGCGAGGTGCCCGTCGCCTATGTGACGATCCGGCCCGGACAGGCGGCGACGGAGGCTGAACTGGTGCGGTACGTCCGAGCGAGAACGGCACATTTCAAGGCTCCGAAGACCGTACTCTTCGGGCAGTTGCCGAAGACCTCCACCGGTAAGATCCAAAAAGGACTGCTCCGTGAGAACCTCCGCCGGTCGGCGTCCGCCGGCCTCGCGACATCCGATGGCCCGCCGGGTGATTGAACCTCCGGTTGTCCGGGCGCCGAACGCAATACGACCATGACATGCTCGGGGGCAAGGCGATGAAGGAAGAGCCGGGAAGTCTGGAGTCCATCCAGATCGGGTCCAGGCTGCGCAGCTGGCGGCTGGCCTCGGGCCTTTCTCTGCACAAGGTGGCTGACACGTCGGGCCTCTCCCCCGGCTACATCAGCCAGGTCGAGCGGGGTCTGGCCAACCCGTCCCTCGAGTCGCTCAAGAGGCTGGCCGACGCCGTGGGCATGCGGATCGGCGACCTGTTCGTCGATGAGGGCGACGGGTCCCCGGAGAGCTCCCGCTTCGTCGTGACCAAGCGGGGCATGCGCAAGCAGATCCGCTATCCGGGGTCCGGCATCCTCAACGAACTGCTCACGCCGGACCTGCAACGCCAGTTCGAGGCGATCTGGGTGGAGGCGCAGCCGGGGGCGACGAGCGGCGGTCATCCCCACTCGCACGCGGGAGAGGAGTGCGGTGTCGTCATCTTCGGTTCGATGCGGTTCTGGGTGGGCAACGCCGATCTGGAACTCGCCGCCGGAGACTCCATCTATCTCGACTCCACCGTGCCCCACCGCTGGGTCGCCACCGGCACCGAGCCCCTGGTCGCCGTCTGGATGATCACACCGCCGACCTTCTAGAGGAGCCTTCACCGGCTCGGAGCGTCAAGATCGCCCACGTCTGATCCGGGACATCGGCTCGTACCGAGACCGTACTATACGGTATGGTACGGTGCAGGTATCCATCGACCGAGGGACAGACGTGTCAGCATTGCCCGATCCGGTCTGGCCGGTCGTCGTCCTGGCGATCATCCAGGCCGGGGACGCCGTCATGTGCGTCAAGCCCGTTCCGTTCATCGCCCGGTGCTTCGAGGATGTGAACTGGCCGCGGCGCTACTGGTGGATCATGCCGCCGCTGAAGTTCGCCGCCGCGGCGGGGCTGATCCTGGGCATCTGGCTGCCTTACCTCGCCGCCGTGACCTGTGCCGCGCTCGTCCTCTACTTCCTGGTCGCCATCGCGATGCACATCGCGGCCCGGGACTTCGGCCGCAACCTCTTCCTCAACGCCACCGGGATGCTGCTGATCTGCGTCGCCGTGGGCGTCTACAGCTTCATGACGTGACTCTCCGCGAGCGCGGAGCGTTCCATACCAGATGGTACGTTGATCCGATGAGCACGGCACGAGACCGGTGGCTGGACGAAGGCCTGAAGATCCTCGCAGAAGAAGGTGCGGCGGGGATTCGCATCGACCGGATCGCCGCTCGGCTCAACCTGTCGAAAGGGTCGTTCCACCATCACTTCGATGGCGCCGAGGGATACAAGAAGGCGCTTCTCGCCCATGTCGAGCGCCTGTCGGTCGAAGCGCTCAACAGCGCGATTTCCGAGATCGGGGAATCGGCCGGTGCCCGGGCGATCCTCACCCGGCTGACGGAGCTCGTCCGCCCCGGGAACACGGGGCTCTATCGGCCGGAGATCGACACCGCCCTGCGGGCGTGGGCGACGTGGGACGCGGATGTGCGGGTCGTGCAGACCCGCCTGGACGAGGCCAGACTGTCCGCGCTCCAGCGGGTGTGGCGATCAGCCGTCACCAGCGACGAGGAGGCCCGGACCGCGGCCCTGTTGCCCTACCTGCTCGCGGTCGGAGCGAGCGTCGTCTACCCTCCTGTCGACGCCGACCGGCTTCGCGAGCTCTACGAGATCCTCCTGCCACTCGTACCGGACGGCGCGACGCCGCTGCCGTGACCCGCATCGGTCAGGAACAGAAGTCCGTGATGGTGGCGGTAAAGATCCCGGTGAGCCGGTCCAGCGAGGCCAGATCCGCCCACTCGCGGGCCGCGTGCGCGCCCTCGCCGTCGGCGCCGAACAGCAGACAGGGGATGCCGGCGCGGTCCAGCAGGGCCGCGTCCGTCCAGAAGGGCTCGCCGCGCACCACCGGCGGACGCCCGAGGACCGCCTCCGCATGGCGGGTCAGCGTACGGACGATCCGCGCCTCCGGGTCGGCCTGGAACGGTTCGCGGTGCAGTCCTCGCGTGAGGCGGTAGCGGAAGCCGGGCACGGCGGCGGCCAGGCGATCCAGCACGGCCGTCAGCTCTGCCTCCACCGTGTCGGCGTTCTCGCCCGGTACGGTGCGCCGCTCCAGGGTGACGCGGCAGTGCGCCGGGTAGGTGGAGGGCTCCTGGCCTCCGGCGATGACCGAGGCGTGCACGGTGCCGGTGCCGAGCAGGGGGTGCGCCGGGCCCTGAGCGAGACGCGTCCCCAGCTCCTCCAGCGCGACCAGGAAGTGCCCGGCCTTGGCGATGGCGTCCACGCCCAGGTCGGGCCTCGAACCATGGGCCGCACGACCCTCGATCACCACGTCGAACCAGGCGAAGCCCTTGTGCGCCAGGGTGACTTCGAGATGACTCGGCTCGGTGACGATCGCCGCGTCCGCGGTGAAGGACTCCAGCACCTCCTCCGTACCGGTGCTGCCGTGCTCCTCGTCCGCGACGCACGCGAGGAGCACATCGCCGCGCAGCGGCCCGCCGGCCGTGGCCCGGACGGCGGCGATCATCATCGCCGCGAGACCGCCCTTCATGTCGAAGGACCCGCGGCCGTACATCCGCCCGTCACGGATCTCCGGATCGAACGGGTCACCGTCGTAGCCGGCCACACCCACCGTGTCCAGATGACCGTTGAGCATCAGCGACCGGCCGCCACCGGCCCCGCGAGCGATCGCGACCACCGACGGCCGGCCGCCGCGCTTGTCCAGACGGTGCACCTCGAAACCGCGGGCGGCCAGCCACTCGCCGCAGAAATCGGCGATGGCGCTCTCGCCCGCGCCGTCGGCCGCGAGGTCCGGGTTGACGGAGTCGATGGCGATCAGTCTGGCCAGCAGGCCGCGGGGGTCGAGGGGGTCAGCGGCGGAGGGAGTGGCAGGGGGCATGCGGACCTTCCGAAGGGCGGGGCGGTAGATCGACGGTTCGATTATCGGCGTCTCCGGCGTCTCGGGGATCTTCGTGGGAGGCGTCAGGCAGGCTCCGGCGATCACACGGGCGCTCAGGCCGCCTGGAAGGAACGCCGCGACAGGCCGACGCCGTAGCCGTCGAGAGTGGTCACCACCGGGGCGGTGGGGTCGGTGGCCGCGCCGAGGGCGACGAACAGCGGGGTGAAGTGCTCGACGGTCGGGTGCGCGTACGGCATGCCGGGGGCGGCGGTGCGGAAGCGGGCGAGCTCGGCGACGTCACCGCGGGCCAGCGCGTCGGCGGCCCAGGCGTCGAAGTCGGACGACCAGCCGGGCACCTTGTTCTCCAGGAACATCTCCCTGGTCAGGAACGGCAGGCCGTGCGTCATGTGCCCCGAGCCGATCACCAGCACGCCCTGCTCGCGCAGCGGCCGCAGCCGCTCGCCGATGGACAGCAGCCGATCGGGGTCCTCGGTGGGCAGGCTCAGCTGCAGCACCGGGATGTCGGCGGCCGGGTACATGATCTTCAAGGGGACCCAGGCGCCGTGGTCAAGCCCGCGGCTGGTGTGCCGGTGCACCTGCCCGGTGTCCGGCATGACTCCCACGACCTGCCGCGCCAGCTCCCCGGCGTCGGGCGTGTCGTAGCGGAAGGTGTAGTACAACGCGTCGAAGCCGCCGAAGTCGTACACCAGCTCGCTGGGTCGTTCGGCGCTCACCGACAGCGGCGCTGACTCCCAGTGCGCGGAGACGACCAGGATCGCCTTCGGCTTGGGCAGGGCCCTGGCCCAGTCGTGCAGCGGAGTGAGCCACTCGGGGCTCTCGAAGGGCATGGGTCCGCCGCCGTGGGACAGGTAGAGGCTGGGCAGCGGCCCGTCCTGGGCCGTCCACGGCCGGTGCGGTTCGGCGGCCTCGAGGGCGGCGGCGCGCTTCAGGTGCGTGGCGAACGGGTGCGCGGCGGGTATGCGGGCGTCGGCGGCGGTCGTGGTGGTGGTCATCGGGGCTCCTCGTCGGGGAGATCATGGGTGTCTCATCGGGCCGAGGGCCGCCGGGGGCGCGGCCGTCGGTCATCCCGCGCGGGGTCGCGGGGGCGGCTGTCAGGCGACGACGGCGAACCCGCCGGTCCAGGCGATCTTCTCGCCGGCCGCGAGGCCGATCTGCAGGAAGCCGAGGGCCTCCAGCTCGCGGGCCCGGCTCAGCGGGCCGGTGTCGACGGCGCGCAGGCCAGCGTCGGTGACGATCTGGGCGAGCGCGGCCTTGGCACCGGCGTCGTCGCCGGCGATCAGCACGGTCGTGGGCTGCTCGCCGACGTTGCCCTGGGACAGGGTGGCGGCGAAGTTGGTGTTGAACGCCTTGACCACCTGGGAGCGGGGCAGCGCCTCGGCGATCTCGGCGGTGGCCGAGCCGTCGGCCGCGACCGTCAGGGAGTCCATCGTGGAGAAGTCCACCGGGTTGGTGATGTCGACGACGACCTTGCCGTCGAACTGTCCTTCGCGCTGGGCGATGACTCCGGCCACCCCTCCGTACGGGACGGCGAGGACGACGATGTCACCGGTGACGGGCTTGCCTGTGTCGTCCCGGCCGAGAAGTTCGACGGTGTTGCCGCTTCTGCGGACCAGGTCGGCGATGGCCGAACCCATGGCGCCGGGGCCGATGATGCTCACCTGTGTCATGTCGGTGCTCCTTGTAGTGGTTGTTGCACGACTGGTACCCATGAGAGCAAACTTGTCGCTACAACTATTCCTGGACGAGGGACCTGACCGTGGACACTCCGTGGCTCGACCGGCGGCAGCTACGCGCCTGGATCCGCCTGCGGGCGGTGCTCGAACTGCTCCCCGGGATCCTGGACGCGCAACTCCGCCGTGACTCCGGGCTGACCGAGTTCGAGTACTACACGCTGGCGATGCTGTCCGAGGCGCCCGGCCGGACGCTGCGCATGACCGAGCTGGCCCAGCAGACCAACGCGACGCTGCCCCGGCTCTCGCACGTGGTGACCCGCCTGGAGGGCCGCGGCCTGCTGGAGCGCGTCCCCTGCCCTGAGGACCGCCGGGCGATCAACGCCCGGCTCACCGACCACGGGTGGGCGAAGGTGCGGCAGGCCGCGCCCGGGCACGTGGCCACCGTCCGGCACCACATCGTCGACGTGCTCACCGACGAGCAGCTCGACCAGGTCACCGCCATCAGCGACGCCATCCTGGCCGAACTGGACCCGTCGCGGGCCGTGGCCGCGCTCTACACCCGCTACGACGAGGCCTCAGACGGGGATGACGGCCCACCAGACGACGCCGAAGCGCGGCGCGGCGACGGCAGGACGGACAGCTCGCAGGCGTAGGAATCGGCCGGCCCGTCCAGCCGTCCGACATCGCGCCCCGCCGAACGGGAACGGGTCGTCGAGGGCCGGTTACCAGGCCGCCTCGATCACCGGGCGGGACCCCAAGAGCTCGGGATCGGGAGATCCGGGGTGGACCAAGGACGTGACGTGTCCCTCGTCGACTCTGCTCAGTGGATGGAAGTTGCCCGCGAGCAGCAGGTGGCGCCCGGTGCCGTCGTAACGGATCAGGTTCCAGAGCGCGATGCTCTCGCCCTCGTGGTCCCTGCTCAACAGGGTGCGGATCTTGCGTCCGTCTGTGACGGAGTACTCGTCCACGGTGTAGCGGTGCGGTCGCCGGCCGTCGGACAGCCGGCTGTGGCCGATCAGCATGCTGCGGCCGTCCGGGTTGATCGTCGAGGCCGTGACCTCCTGCCCTGGCGCTACGACGCGACTGGCCGCGAGTGTGGTGCCGGAGGCGGCCGTGTCCAGGACCCGGGCCTCGGATCCGACCACGAGACCGAGGGTGCGGCGATCGGCCGCCCATGACAGGCTCTCGATCTGTCCCGCGACGTTCGTCGTCCACGTGCGTGTCGTACCCGTGGGCAGATCGACGACCGTGAGCTGGGCCCCGGGGCAGAAGCGCAACGTCTCCCCCTTACCGCACACCTTGCCGTCGAGGCTGTAGGAGAGCCGGGTGCCGTCGCCGGTGACAGCAAGGGAGCTCGCCGTCGTACCGAGCACCTTGGGGATCACGTCGTGAACCAGCTCGGCCGGCCTCCCTTGTCCGTCGACCCGCGCTCGGTGGAACCTTGTGCTGCTCACCTGCGTCTCGCGCGACTGGACGCTCTGGGCGATGTAGAAGGTCTCACCGTCGCCGGCGCCCGCGAGCAGATATCCACCGGGCTCCCGGAAGCTTCCCTCAGGGGTGGGGGGCAGCCCGAGCCGGCTCGTGACCTTCCCGGTACGGGCGTCGTGGACCGTCACGCCGTCAGCGCTCGCCATCAGCAGGAAACGCGGGCCGGTGAGAGCGTGCGTCGCGGGCGCGGTAGGCGCGCCTCGTGTCCCGGCCACCATGGCGGCGACCGCGCCGATGACCACGACGACGAGCGCGGCCGCGAGCGGGACCGCCAGGGCGAGCCGGCGCGCGGGAAGGGCCCGCGCCGCCGGGCGCAGGGTTTCCGGGCGGATCCGCTCGGCGTCGGCGGTGAGGGCGTCCTTGAGCTGATCTTCGAGCCAGGAAGTCATCGGTTTCCCTCCAGTTTGACGGTGAGTGCCTTCAGGGCTCGAAAGACGGTCGATTTCACTGTTCCGCGGCTGACTCCCATGGCTTCGGCGATCTCGGCCTCGGACAGGTCGAGGTAGTAACGCAACACCACGGCTTCTCGCTGGCGGCGGGGTAAGGCGCGTACCGCGTCGGACACCTCCCGGCGCGTCTCCCCCAGCAGCGTGACAGCCTCCGCCGACCGGAACGGCTTCTGCCGATCGCCGGTGAACCTGCTCATGATGGACCGGCGGCGGTGGACCATGCGGCATCCGTTCACCACACTCGCCCGCAGGTAGGGCAGCGCCCGATCACGGTCGGTCAACCGGCTCCATCGGCGGTGCAGCGCCGCGAAGGCGTCCTGGACGACGTCCTCGGCCGTCTCCTGATCGCCCACCAGCAAGTACGCCAACCGGACCAGGCCCAGCCGCTGAGTCAGGAAGAGTTCGGCCACGACAGCCTCGTCCATGGCCGGGGCAGGCGGTGGCTCCGGCTCCTCCACCGTTCGTTGAATCGCGAATCGCATACCTCTTCCATGCACAGTCGCCGTCCAGGTTGCCTCGTGAGACGGAAGTCACCATCATGCGCCCCGGGCGAAATCCGGATGAGTGTGGCGCCTCAAGGCTGCTAACGTGGCCGTCATGGCACGAGGTATCTGGTCGCAGAAGATCCGCTCCGCCCGCTGACGGCGGCGCCTTCTTCCTGCTGAATCCGCGCTCGCCGTCCCGGTTCCCGCCGGGCGGCCCTTTGCTGTTGCCCGGCTCCACTGCGAGCTGCGGAGCACCGTTGAACCTCATCCCCAATACCGAAACCATGTCCCTGCCCGTCGAGGCGGGTGACAGCGCACACGTACGCGCCACGGGCGTCACCGTCACCCGCGGGTCCCGGCGTGTCCTGAACGACGTCTCGATCACCGTCTCCGCCCGGTCGCGGGTCGCCGTCGTCGGCGAGAACGGCCGCGGCAAGACGACGCTGCTGCACGTCCTCGCCGGACTGATCACACCGGACGACGGCGCCGTGCACCGTGCCGGCACGATCGGACTGGCCCGCCAGGAGCTGTCCGCGCGAGCGGGCGAGACCGTCGGCACCCTGACGTCCGAGGCGCTGGCCGCGTCGCTCGCGGCCCTCGACGCGCTGGAGGAGGCGACCCTCGCCATGACCGAGGGCGACCCCGCCGCCGACGACCGCTACGCCGCCGCGCTCGACGCCGCCACCCGGCTCGACGCGTGGGACGCCGAACGCCGCGTCGACGTCGCCCTGGAAGCCCTCGGCGCCTGCACCGACCGCGACCGTCCGCTGGCGACGCTGTCGGTCGGTCAGCGCTACCGGGTGCGGCTGGCCTGCCTGCTCGGCGCGCGGCACGACGTGCTGCTGCTCGACGAGCCGACCAACCACCTCGACGCGGGCGGGCTGGACTTCCTGACCCGCAGGCTGCGCGAGCACGACGGCGGCCTCGCCGTCGTCAGCCACGACCGGGCGCTGCTGCGCGACGTCGCGGACCGGTTCCTCGACCTCGACCCGGCCCGTGACGGGAAGCCGCGGCTGTACGCCGGCGGCTATGACGCCTGGCAGGACGCCCGGCGTCGCGAGCGTGAGCGCTGGGAGCAGGACCACGAGCAGCAGCAGGCCGAGCACCGGCGGCTGCAGGACGCGGTGTCGAAGGCCCGCGACCGGCTCTCCACCGGCTGGCGGCCGGACAAGGGGACCGGCAAGCACCAGCGCCAGTCCCGCGCGCCGGGCGTCGTGCAGGCCCTGAACCGTCAGCGGGAAGCCCTGCTGGCGCACCGGATCGACGTGCCCGAACCGCCGCCGTCGTTGCGGTGGCCGGACCTGGGCGTCCGGCCGGGGGCGCCGCAGCTGCGCGCGCATGGCGTCGCCGTCGGCGGGCGGCTGGCCGGGCCGGTCGATCTCACCCTCGACGGAGGCGACCGGCTGCTCGTCACCGGGCCGAACGGCGCCGGGAAGTCCACGCTGCTCGCGGTGCTGGCCGGTGCGCTCCAACCCACCGACGGGCACGTCTGGACGGCGCAGGGGGCACGGATCGCCCAGGTCACCCAGGAGACCGCCGGGCAGGACCCCGCGCTCACCGCCCGCGAGGTGTACGCACGCCACGTGGGGCGGCTGGTGGCCCACAAGGGACTGCGCGACGCCGACGCCGTCCCGCTGGGATCGCTCGGGCTGCTGGACTCCGAGGCGATGCGCACGCCGGTCGGGCGGATGTCCCAGGGACAGCAGCGGCGCCTCGACCTGGCGCTCGCGCTGGCCGGCCGGCCCGGCCTGATCCTGCTGGACGAGCCGACCAACCACCTGTCACCGGCGCTTGTCGACGAGCTGACCGACGCGATGCTCAAGACGAGCGCCGCCGTCGTCGTCGCCACGCACGACCGGCAGCTCCTGCGGGACCTCGCCGGCTGGCCGCGTCTGGAGATAGGCCCGCCGTAGCGAGGGCTGCCGCCGGGTCGCGGTGCTCAGAGAAGATCGTCGATCGTGATGGGCACGGAGCGGATGCGCCTGCCCGTGGCGTGGAAGACGGCGTTGGCGATGGCGGCGGCCATCCCGACGAGCCCGATCTCGCCGACGCCCTTCACCCCGACCGGGTTGTACGCGTCCGGGACCCCGACGAAGGTCACGTCGAGGTCCGGGACGTCGGCGTTCACCGGCACGAGGTAGTCGCCCAGGGTGGCGTTGGCGATCCGGCCGGTGCCCGGATCGGTGACCGTCTCCTCGAACATCGCCATGCCGATCCCGCCGACCGTGCCGCCGATGATCTGACTCCTGGCCAGCTTCTCGTTGAGTATCAGGCCGCCGTCGATCACCGACACGACCCGCGCCACGCGCAGCCGCCCCAGCTCGGGATCCACCCGGACCTCCACGAACCGCGCGCCGAACGGCCCGGCGGGAGCCATCCCGGCCTCCTCCGCCCGGCGCGGCTCGCTGTCGCCGTCCGCGCTCAGCTCCTCCAGCCCGTGCGCGGCCAGGATGCCGGTGTAGGACTCGCCCCGCCCGGGCTCGCCGGCGCGGTGGATCCGTCCGTCCGTGACGGTGACGTCGTCGGCCCCGCAGCCGGCCAGCGGCGAGGCCGGGTCGGCGCCCGCCAGGTCGAGGAAGGCCCGCAGAAGGGCACGGCAGGCCGCGTGCACGGCGTTGCCCAGGGCCGCGGTGAGTCCGGAGCCGCCCGCCTGGGGCCCCGGGGGCATGCCGGTGTCGCCGAGCCCGAACGTGACGCTCCCCGGCTCCAGGCCGAGCAGCTCGGCCGACAGCTGCGTCATGACCGTGTACGTGCCGGTGCCGATATCGGTCACCGCGCTGCGCACGTACGCCGTCCCGTCGCCGCGCACGGTCGCCCTGGCCCGGCAGGGGGCCTGGTACCAGAAGTAGCTGACCCCGGCCAGGCCGTACCCGACGAGCCAGTCGCCCTCGCGCATCGAGCCGGGTTCGGCCCCGCGCCGGGCCCAGCCGAAGCGGTCGGCGCCGACCTCGTAGCACTCGCGCAGCGCCTTGCTCGACCACGGCAGGCCGGAGCGCGGGTGGACCTCGGCGTAGTTGCGCAGCCGCAGCTCCAGCGGGTCGAGGCCGAGCATGTAGGACAGTTCGTCCATCGCCGACTCGAGCGCGAAGTTGCCCTGGGCCTCGCCCGGCGCGCGCATCGAGTTGGTCCACGGGATGTTCAGCCGTACCTGCTGGTCCCGGGTGGAGACGTTCGGGCAGGCGTACGCCGTCGTGGAGACGGATGAGCACGGCTCGATGTTGTCCCCCTCGATCGAGAGGGTCGACACGCTCTCGTGCTCGATCGCGGTCAGCCGGCCGTCGCGGGTGGCGCCGAGCCGGACGCGCTGCGCCGTGGCCGGGCGATGGCCGATGCCCGTGAACATCTCCGGGCGGGCCAGTTCGAGCCTGACCGGCCGCCGGGTCCGCCGCGCCGCCATCGCGGCGAGCACGACGTGCGGCCAGACGCGCAGCCCCGCGCCGAAGCCACCGCCGACGTACGGGACCAGCACCCGCACTCCCGCCTCCGGCACGCCGAACATCCGCGCGAGCGTGGCCCGCACCAGGACGGGCCACTGGGTGGAGTCGTGCACGGTGAGCGCGTCGCCGTCCCACGCGGCCAGCGTGGTGAAGAGGCCGAGCGGGTTGTTGGTGTTCTCGGCGGTGGTGTACGACGCGTCGACGACGGCGTCCGCGCGGGCGAGCCCGGCGGCCACGTCACCCCATGAGGCGTCGCTGTCCCACGGGTCCGCCACCCGCTCCGCCCGCGGGTCGTCGAGATCCAGCAGCGGCTCGGCCCGCTCGTAGCCGACCTCGACCCGCCGCGCCGCCGCCCTGGCCTGCTCGGGCGTGTCCGCCACGACGACGGCGACGTACTGGCCGTAGGAGAGGATCCGGTCGTCCTGCAGCGGGGGCGGCGGCGTACGCAGGAGGGACTCCGGGCCGGAGCCGAGTCGCGGCGCGTTGAGGTGCGTGAGCACCGCCAGCACGCCCGGGGCGCTCTCGGCCGTGCCCGTGTCGAGCCGGGTGATCCGCCCTGAGGCGATGGTGGCCCGCACGACGGCGGCGTGGGCCATGCCGGGCAGGCTGACGTCGTTGGGGTACGGCGCCGCGCCGGTCACCTTGAGCGGGCCGTCCACCCGGTCCGTTCCGGCGCCGACGATCCGGGGCCGTTCGACGGTCGTCATGACGCCACCCCCGCGACGGTACGCAGCGCGCGCGTCAGCGTGCGCTTGGCCAGCTCCACCTTGAAAGCCGTGCCCGGCACGGTGAACGGGTCACGCACCGCCCGCTCGGCGGCCTCCCGGAACGCGGCCGGGCCCGCCGGCGCGCCGCGCAGGATCTCCTCCGCGTCGCGGGCCCGCCACGGTACGGTGCCGACCCCGCCGAGCGCGACCCGTGCCTCCCGGATCAGGCCGCCGTCGAGCAGCAGGGTCACAGCCGCTGAGGTGAGCGCGAACTCGTAGGACATGCGGTCGCGGACCTTCAGGTAGCCCGACCGGGTGCCCTCCGGAGGCAGCGGGACGTCCACGGCGGTGATCAGCTCACCCTGGCCGAGCATGTGCTCCACATCGGGCGTGGCCTCCGGTAGCAGGTAGAAGTCGGTGAGCGGGATGGTCCGCTCCCCCGCGGACCCCCGGACGCGCACGATCGCGTCGAGCGCCACCAGCGGGACGGCCAGGTCGGAGGCGTGCGACGCGATGCAGTGCTCGCTCGCTCCGAGGATCGCGTGCATGCGGGCGGCGCCGGTGACGGCCGCGCAGCCGGTGCCGCGGCGGCGCTTGTTGCAGTCGGGCACGGTCGGGTCGCGGAAGTAGCGGCAGCGGGTGCGCTGCAGCAGGTTGCCGCCGATGGTGGCCATGTTGCGCAGCTGGACCGACGCGCCGAGCAGCAGCGCCTCGCGGACGAACGGCGCCCGCGCGCTCACGTACGGGTCGGCCGCGAGTTCCTCCATCGTGGTCAGCGCCCCCACCCGCAGCGTGTCGCCGTCGAGCCGGACACCGCGCAGCGGGAGCCTGGTGATGTCCACCAGCCGTCCGGGCTCCAGCACGCCGTCCTTCATGAGGTCGAGCTGGGTCGTGCCGCCTGCCAGGTAGCAGGCTCCCGGGTCCGCGCTCACCGTGGCGACGGCCTGCCCCACCTCGGCCGCCCGGACGTAGGTGAACTCACGCATCGCCGCCACCCGCCCCGGCGACCTCCCGGATGGCCGCCACGATGTTCGGATAGGCGCCGCAGCGGCAGAGGTTGCCGCTCATGAACTCCCTGATGTCCGGGTCCGAGCCCGCGCGCCCCTCGGCCAGCAGGCACACCGCCGACATGATCTGCCCGGAGGTGCAGTAGCCGCACTGGAAGGCGTCGTGCCGCACGAACGCCTCCTGCATGGGGTGCGGGCCGCCTTCGGAGCCCAGCCCTTCGATCGTGGTGATCGCCCGGCCGTCGCACTGGGCGGCGAGCGTGAGGCAGGACAGGATGCGCCTGCCGTCCGCGATCACCGTGCACGCGCCGCAGGCGCCCTGGTCGCAGCCCTTCTTCGTGCCGGTCAGACCCAGCCGGTCGCGGAGCGCGTCCAGCAGGGTGAGGCGGGCGTCATCCAGGTCGAGCGGATAGTCCCTGCCGTTGACGGTCAACGTCGTCATGTCCCCGAATCCCCCGAACGCCGAGCCGGTCCCGGCGCTCAGGCGGCGCCGGGCCTTCCGGGGGGAGATCCGTTTCGTACGGTACCCGCGTACTCCGATGATGTACCCGACGTCCCCCGAGCGTCTCGGACCGGACTCCTTTTCGGTCACCTGCAACACGCTGAAGGGTGCCGGACATTTACCAAGGTGTCCGGCACTTTTCGCGAGGAGACGTTGTGACACATCAAGATCGCTTCGAGGCGATCTATGACGCGTACTACCCGGCCATCCATCAGTACGCAGCCCGCCGTACCGACTCGGCCGACGACACCGCCGATGTCATCTCCGAGACGTTCCTCACCGCCTGGCCCGACGGTGAGCGGGGCTGCTGTGGCTGTACGGCGTGGCCGCGAGGTGCCGGCGCTGGACTGCTGGGAGGGGCTGACCAGCGAGCAGATCGCCAGGCGGTCCGGCGACCGAGTACGCCAACGCGGCGGTCTCCATCAACAAGTCCGGCGACTATTTCGCCGTGACCATCACCGACCCCACGGCCGACCGCCGGCGCTTCGAGGAAGCATTCCGCGCGGTCGGGCTGAACGTCACGGTGAAGGTCATTCCGGTGGCGCCGGACGAGGTCGGCAACCTGATCGGCCCGGCCGTGCCGGAGGGCTTCGACTGGCACGGAAGCATCGGGACGCAGGCGGATCGTCAACGGATCGCGCGACCACAGCTCCGACACCGTCGACCTCTTCGTCATCCCCGGATCCGGTTCCGCCCCCGATCCCCGGGAGGTCGCCACACCCAAGTGGTACGACGACCAGCCAGGTTGATCGTCAGTCCGAAGCGTTCTGTGCCTAGCTCACCTGGCGCCAGCCGGGTGGAGGGTCCTCGCCGGCCCGGCCGTCGACCGCCTCGCGCAGGAGGTCGGCGTGGCCGGTGTGCCTGCCGTACTCCTCGATCAGGTCGCAGACCAGGCGGCGCAGGCTGGCGTGCCGCCCGTCGGGAGTGGAGACGTGGGCGAGCTGGTCGAGGCCGCCGTCGGCCAGCGCGGCGGCGAGCGTGGCGCGGGAGCGGGCGACCGCGTCGTCCCAGAGCCGGTACAGGTGCTCTGGACTGTCGGTGTCGGCGGAGGTGAACGGCCAGTCGTCGCCGCCCTCCCAGTCCTCCCACGCCGAGCCGATCGGCTTGCCCCGGAACTTGACGTTGAACATGTGGTCCTCCACCACGGCCAGGTGCTTGAGCAGGCGGCCGAGGGTGAGCGCGGAGGCGCCCACCCGGGTCCGCAGCCCGTGCTCGTCCAGGCCGTCGGCCTTCCAGCGGAAGGTGGTGCGCAGCCGATCGAGCGCGCCGAGCAGGTGGGCGCTCTCGTCACCGGCCAGCGGCGGTTCCCATGGCGTATCGGTCATGTCGTAACCCTGGCATGGGATCGAGGGCGGTCAGCCGTCCAGTCGTACGCGATAAATCCGGCGACGTCGTTGGTCATCCCGAGATAATGGCCGATGTGGAGGAGGTCGAGGTCGTCGTCGCCCATCAGGAGCGCGCGACCCTGCGCGTCGGCGACGTGTTCCTGAAGATCGACGCTGATCGGACGCGCGCCGACGTCGAGGTCGAGGCGATGGCCATGGCGCCGATCCCCACCCCGGAGGTCCTGTGGCGGAAGCCGCCCGTGCTCGCCCTCGCCGCCCTGCAGGGGACGGCGCTCGGCCGCCTCGGCGAGCCGTCGACCGCGTCGTCGGCGGCGTGGGCCGCAGCGGGTGCCGCCGCACGCACGCTGCACGACGCGCCGCCGCCGCCCTGGCCCGGCCGGAGCCTCGACGAGGTCGCATCGCGCCTCGACGGCGAATGCGCGTGGCTCGTCGCGAACGGCGTCCTCCCCGCCGACGTGGTCACGCGGAACCGCCGGGTCGCCGAGGCCGCGCTCCGGCCGTGGACACCGGTGTTCACGCACGGCGACCTGCAGGTCACCCACGTGTTCGCCGACGGTGACGAGATCACCGGCGTGATCGACTGGTCCGAGGCGGGGCCGGGTGACGCCCTGTTCGACCTCGCCACCTTGACGCTCGGACACGAGGAGCGCCTCGGCGACGTCGTCGCGGGCTACGGAACCGACGTCGACCTCGACGTGATCCGCGGGTGGTGGTCCTTACGGAGCCTGCGGGCGGTCCGCTGGCTGATCGAGCACGGTTTCGACCCGTGGCCCGAGGTCGCCGTGCTGAACGCCCGGCTGTGAGGCCGCACGAGCCCGACGACTACGCCATGTCCTGACGCGAGCGGCGCACACCCAGGTGAAAGTTTCAGTCTCGACGTGCGCGGACGCCTGCCCGCGCCCCCGGCGCTGGTCGGCCCGGCCTGCCCGGTTCTATGGTGACGATCTCGAACCTCCTCGCGAGAGGGACACCATGGCACTCAGCGCTCGTCGTCCTGCCCAGGTTCTGCGCCTCGTCCTCGTCCTCGCCCTGACGCTGACCGCCGGCGCGGTGCTGTCCGCTCCCGCCGCGCTCGCCGCCGCCTACCGCTCGGCCACCTCCTCGGGCTGGGGCCCCAGCCCGGCGGCGGGAAAGGCGGCCGCCGAGGCCAACGCCCGCGCCGCGCTGAACCAGCAGGCCGCCGCGGCCGGCGAGGTCTGCTCGGGCGTGTCTGTCACCACCAGGCACCTCTACACCGCGCCCGACGGTTCGGCGTGGATCTACGAGGCGACCGCGTCAGGCAACTGCGAGGTCCCGCCGCCGGTGTCGTACACCGTCCCGCGCACCGAGACCCGTCAGGCCGGCGGCACGAGCCCGAACGTCGCCGTCGAGAACGGCGCGCAGGCCGCCCGCGCGGCGCTCCTGGCCGCGGGCCAGGCGTGCACGGGCTACGCCACGACGTCGTCCCTGGTCTACACCGCGCCCGGCGGCGTGTGGTGGATCTACGACGTCACCGTCTCGGCCACCTGCACCCACTGACACCGGCACCACGAAAGACATCGACCGGCCACTCTACGTGCTAGAAAAGTCGCTCCGAGTAACATGCGTCCATGACGAGACCGTTCCGCAGCTTGACCATGCTGTTCACCGCCGCACTGGCCCTCACGGCGGTCCCACACCCCGCCTCCGCGTCCTCGCAGAACCCTCCCCGCGGCTGCGCCATGAAGGAGATCACCTCCGGCAACTACTCCGCCAGGGCCACGATCTGCCTCACCGAGGCGTGGAAGACCCACACCTTCGGCGAACGCACCCTGGAGCCGACCAACACGCTCACCCTGGAGTGCTGGCACGGCGTCGCCCTGTGGTCCAACTCCGACTGCTCGATGAGCTCGAAGCTGTCCCTGTCGAAGGACGGCGTCCCCGCCTGGACCGAGTCGCGCAGCAACAGCGTGTACATCGCCCGTTCCGGCAACACCAGCACCTACACCGACCACTACGCGTGCCGGGGACGGGGCGAGTACGAGCTGCGGTTCGAAGGCGGCACGGTCCACGTCACCCCGCATTCCAGCAGCGCCAGCCTGACCATCCCGGCCTTCTCCGTGAAGGCGCGCGGCTGCGCCTGAACGCCGACCGCAGGTGAGGGGCTCCCCCGGACGACGGGGCAGCCCCTCACGCCGAACGACGTGACGGCAAGCCACCGGAGCCCGGGAAGGTCAGGGCGGGGCCGTTCCGTCACTCGCGGCACAGGCGGCGTCGAGGCGCTCGAACGGCCCCGGACCGTCGTGCGGCTTCGGCGGGGCACCGAGGTGGCGGACGCGAAGCTCGTCCATCAGCTCCTCGACGAACGCCGGGCCCTCATCGCGCATGAGCCGCTGCCGGCTCCGGAGCTCGTCGCCGCCCGGCCGCCAGTCGAGGCCCCAGTTGCCGAGGGCGTAGATGATCGGAACGGTCTGGATGCCGGCTTCGGTGAGGCTGTAGCGGGCGCGCTGCCCCCGCACGGCGGTGCCGCGGGTGAGGATCCCCGCCTCGACGAGCCGTACGAGACGGTCGGCGAGGATGTTCGAGGCGATGCCCTCGATCGACCCGGTGAGCAGCGCCCGGAAGTAGCGGCGGTCGCCGAAGATGACGTCGCGCAGCACGAGCAGCGACCAGCGATCTCCGAGCACCTCGACGGCGGCGTTGATCGAACACCCGGACCGTGGTTCCACTTGTTCCTCCTTGACAGGTATTTCGCCCCCCCTATAGTAGTTGCACACTGCAACCACTTTGGAAGAGGAGCTGATGGGTCGCTTCATCTACTCGATGCAGGTATCCCTCGACCTGCGGATCGAGCAGGTTCCGGGGGACAACGGCGCCGGCGAGTGGCTGCGCGTCGACGAGGAGCTGCACCGCGAGGCCAACGCGCGGACGCGGACGCTCGCGCTCATGGTCCACGGCCGGGTCTACTACGAGGCCATGGAGGAATACTGGCCGCGGTCAAGCGAGGACGCGTCGCTGCCGGACGTCATGCGCGAGTACGGTGAGATCTGGACCGCCAAGCCCAAGGTGCTCGTCTCCCGCACCCGCCGTAGCGCCGGCCACAACACCCGGATCATCGGCGGGGACGACGCGATCGAGCGGCTCGCCGCGCTGCGGGCCGAGACCGACGGCAGCATCAGCGTGGGCGGCGCGGCGCTCGCGACGCAGCTGCTCCGGGCGGGGCTTCTTGACGAGTTGCTGCTCTTCACCCATCCCTCGATCCTCGGCTTCGGCAGGCCGCTGTTCGACGACTATGACCTGCCGATCGATCTCGACCTGCTGGAGCAGCGATCGTTCGAGCAGGGCGTCACGATGCATCACTACGCCGTACGGGACGCGAAGGAGACGAGCTCGTGCTGAGGCAGGTCGCGGAGGGTGTGCTCGTCCATCAGAGCGAGCTGCTCCAGAACAACACCGTCGTCGTGCTGGGCCGGGCCGGCGTGATGCTCATCGACCCCGGGATAACGGGCGACGAAATGGCGTGCCTCGCGAACGACCTTCGCGAGCTGGGCCGGCCTGTTGTGGCAGGCTTCTCGACGCATCCTGACTGGGATCACGTGCTCTGGCACGCAGCGCTCGGCGACGCGCCCCGTTACGGTACGGCCCGCTGTGCGGCTTCCATGCGAGACCTGCGCTCGAACCCGGATTGGAAAGACCGCGTCGCCGAAGGGCTGCCGCCGGAGATCGCCGACGAGACACCGCTGGACCTGTTCGGCCTCATCACCGCTCTGCCTGCCGGAACCACCCGGATTCCGTGGGATGGCCCTCAAGTCCGGATCATCGAGCATCCGGCTCATTCCCCGGGCCACGCGGCGCTGTTGATCGAGGAACGCGGGGTTCTCGTCGCCGGCGACATGCTGTCCGATGTCCTGGTTCCGATGTTCGACGACTTCAACGGCACCAACGACCCGGTCGAGGAGTACCTCGCCGGGCTGCGGCTGCTTGAGGACGTGGCGGGCGATGCCGATGTCCTCGTCCCCGGTCACGGGTCCGTCGGCGGAGCCGACCAGATACGCGCGCGGATCGAACTGGACCGCGCGTACGTGCACGCCTTGCGTGACGGCCGTACTCCCGACGACCCACGACTCGGCCCGTCGGCCAAGCCCGGCTGGGAATGGGTGAGCGACATACACGCGGGCCAAGCCCAGAGCCTCGCCCGGAGAAGCGAGCGCGACGGGACGCCCGGCTAGCGCTCGGCGTGCGGCACAGCCGGTACGCGCGAACGCGAGGAAGCTCCGGCGGCCTTGGGGACGCTCAGGTGGTCCACCAGCCCCGCAGCGTGTCGAGCGCCGGCGTGGACAGCCAGTTGACGACGAAGCCGAGCAGGAAGGCCAGGACCAGGAAGACCACCTGCTGCACGAGCTGCGCCCTGGCCTGGCCGACCAGGTGCTTGCCGATGACGACGTCCACCATCCTGGTCTGCTCCTCCGTCAGCTGGACGAGTCCGAGGATGAGGCCCACGACGATCGCCCACCCGAACATGACGGCGAGCACGACGCTCGCACCGGCGGCGAACCCCCTGAGGAGCTCCGACCCCCATGCGAAAAGCGTCTCGGCCGGCGGCCGGTTCTGCGCGCCCCGCCCGGGGTCACCCTCGGAAGACGGAGATGTCTGCACTCCATCAGGGCTCGTCCGGACCACCGAACGCGAGCTCACCGGCGAGTCCGCCAGGTGCCGGAGGTGAGCAGGACGCCCACGACGAGCCAGTAGAGGCCGGCGATCAGCCCGCCGCCGAGCTGGGCGAGGATGATCTCGCACGCCCAGAGGGCCGGAAGGGCCGCCGCCACGGCGCGGGGCACCTGCCCGGCCCGCCACAGCGACACCGCCATCATGATCGCCCCCACGAGCATGCCGAGGTTCGCCGGTACGGCCACGAAGGGGAACCACGCGTAGTCCTCGCCGCGCAGGTTCGACGACGTGGCGCCGAACGCCAGCAGGACGTGGCCGGCCGAGACGACGACGGCTCCCACGAGGGCGGCACGGCCGCCGTGGCGGGCCAGCGCGACGAGGCCGGGAACGAGAAGGATCAGCGAGGCCGCGAACAGGCCCAGAAGGAGGTGCTCCTCACCGAGCACGCGAGGATCATCGTCCATGGGCCGCATCGCCTGCATCACGCCCGTGACGGCCATGGCCAGCCCGCCGGCGGACGCCGCCAGCCCCGCCGCCACCCGCCCGCTCTGCGCCGTTTCGTTGATGGTCACGGCGTCACGGTAGGAAGCGGCGGCGGCCGGGCGCGTCCACCACGGGAGCGCCGCCTTCGTACGACCGGAGGCTGATGCGACTACGCCGCACGGCTGACGCCCTCGGACCGGCGGTGGGGTATCCCGGCGCAAGGGGGCCGTCACGGCGAGCGGATCAGCGTGCCGAGGTCAGCGACCTGCCTCTTTACGGGGCCGGCGGGCGGCCAGCTCGACCTGGAGGAACAGGGCGGCCAGCACGGCCAGCACGGCCGAAGGGGCCAGGAGCCACAGCCAGCGCTGGGCCCACCAGCCGGCGGTGGGCTCCGCCGACAGGGTGCCGCCCAGCCCTTCATAGGCCCACAGCACCACCAGGTAGGCGGTCATGTGCCAGAGAAAGATGGTCAACGCGGCCACGTTGAGGGCCACCACCGGCTTCCAGGCAACCGGCCGGCGCAGCAGGCGCTCGGCGGCCGGCGTGATCAGGGCCAGCAGCCCGAGTTGGAAGACGGCCAGGGCGGCGATGGCGGCGTTGGTCGGGAAGATGTTGGATTCGGCGCCGGTGGTGCCCACCATCGAGAGGGGGTAGCCCGCTCCCACGGTCAGCCCGGCCAGCCCGGCCAGCCCGATCCCGGCGACGGCCAGCCGTTGCGCCGGCGGCCGCCGCCCCAGCTCCCAGCCGCGCCAGGCGTAGCCGAGCTGGTGGCAGAACAGCCACACCAGGGCGGCGGTCACCCAGCCCGCCCAGACCAGGCCGGCGCCGCGGTTCGCCACGCTGCCGAGAGCGATCAGCAGCACGAGCGCCGCCAGGACTCCGGCTCCGTAGCGGTCGTGCAGGCTCGCGGTGATCGGCACCACGGCGATCAGCAGGCCGTACACGCCCAGGAACCACAGCGGCGTCAGGTAACCGGGGAACCACTCCCACATCCATCGGTGCGGGCCTGGCAGGGCGGCGGCGATCAGCTCGCCGGCGAGCCAGACCAGGGCCCAGACGGCGGTCGGCCACAGCAGCCGGCGCAACCGGCCCCGGACGAACTGGCCGGCGGTCGTCCCGCGTGCCTGGGCCCGCTGCCGGCCGACCAGGTTGGCGTACCCGCCGACCAGGAAGAACACCGGCATGATCTGCAGCACCCAGGTGGCCAGCCAGCCACCGGGCACGGCATCGATCGGGTTGGGCATGGCCAGGCTGCCGTCGGCGGTGCGATGGTTGACCGACAAGGTCCAGTGCCAGAGGGTGACGACCACGATGCACAGCGCGCGGGCGGCGTCGACCACCCGGTCACGGGACGCCGGCGTGTCCGCCACCATCCGGTCCAGCGTCGATCGCCTGCCCGCGACGCGGCCGGTCTGCCGGTCCTGGCGTCCGGCGCTCAGCGGTACAGCTCCTCGATGTCCGCCGCGAAGTCCTTGTGGACCAAGGAACGCTTGACCTTCAGGGTCGGGGTCAGATACCCGTTCTGCTCGGTCAGGTCGACCGCGAGGATCCGGAACCTGCGGATCGACTCGGCCCGGCTCACCGCCCTGTTGGCCTCGTCCACGGCCGTCTGCAGCCTGGACAGCAGATCCGGATCGTCACGGAGCTCGGCCGGGCCGGCGTGCTCGGGCCTGCCGGCGGCCCGCTTCCATGACGCCAGCGCCTCGGCGTCCAGGGTGATCAGGGCGGCGGTGTACGGCCGCCGATCGCCCACGACCACGGCCTGACTGATGAGCCGGTGGGTGCGCAGGCGGTCCTCGAGCGGCTCCGGGGCGAGGTTCTTGCCGCCGGCGGTGACGATGATCTCCTTCTTGCGGCCCGAGATCGTCAGGAACCCGTCCTCGTCCAGGGCGCCGAGGTCGCCGGTGAGCAGCCAGCCATCGGCGGTCTGGCTCTCCCTGGTCTTCTGTTCGTCGCGCCAATAGCCCTGGAACAGGATCGGGCCCCTGATCAGAATCTCCCCGTCGTCGTCGATCCGGACCTCGACCCCGGGGAGGGGCGGCCCGACCGTGCCGATCTTCTGTGCGTGGGGCAGATTGACGGTCGCGGCGGCACTGGTCTCGGTCAGCCCGTAGCCTTCCAGCACGGTGATGCCGATTCCTCGGAAGAAGTGGCCCAGCCGTGCGCCCAGCGGCGCTCCGCCGGAGATGGCGTAGCCGACCCGGCCGCCGAGCGCGGCCCGCAGCCGTCCGTACACCAGCCGGTCGGACAGGCGGTGTGCCAGCCGCAGGCGCAAGCCCGGCCGCCCGTCGTCCAGCGCCTGGCTGTAGGCCACGGCGGTCCGCTCGGCCCAGTCGAAGATCCTGCCCTTGCCCTCGGCCTGGGCCCGCTGCTGAGCACTGTTGTGGACCCGCTCGAACACTCTGGGCGCCGCCAGCAGGAACGTCGGTCGCAGGGCGGCCAGGTCCTCGGTCAGCCTGGCCCGGTCGGCGCTGTGCGCCAGGCACACACCCCGTTCCACGCAGGCCACCTGGATCACCCGCGCGAACACGTGGGCCAGTGGGAGGAACAGCAGGGTCGAGGCGTCCCGGCCGAAGATCCGCTCCAGGCTGTCGATCGCGACGCGCGCCTCGTACAGCAGGTTGCCGTGACTCAGCATGCAGCCCTTCGGGCGGCCCGTGGTGCCCGAGGTGTAGATGATCGTCGCCAGGTCGTCGGCCGACACCGCCCGTCGGCGCTCACGCAGCCGGGCCTCGTCCACGGCCAGCCCGTCCTCGCGGAGACGGTCCAGCCCGCCGTCGTCGATCTGCCACACCCGCGGCCGCCCGGGCAGGCCCTCGGCCGCGTCCTCGACCAAGCGGCGATGCGTCTCGTGCTCGACCACCGCCGCGACCGGGCCGGCGTCCTCCAGCACCCAGCGGACCTGCTCGGCCGAGGAGGTCTCGTAGATCGGGACCGGCAGCGCCGCCACCGCCCACAATGCGTAGTCCACCAGCGTCCACTCGTAGCTGGTGGCGGCCAGCAGCGCGACCCGATCGCCGGGCTGTATCCCGGCAGCGAGGAAACCGGCCGCCAAGCTGCGGACGTCGGCCGCGAACTGCCCGGCCGTCACCGGACGCCAGCCGCCGGCCGACCGGCGCCGGAACAGGACCATGTCGCCGTCGACCCGGTCGTCGGCGAACACCACGTCGGCGAGCTGGGCGTCGGGGGCAACGGTCATCGGGGCCGGGACTTCACGGACACGCACCATCCGTCCTCCTGTGCAGAAGGGGCGAAGCAATTAGCCTGCTTCCCCAGGTCACCGGGCACACACGTGACAGCCGTCGCCGACCGTGGACCTGGTGAACCGGCTCGCCCATCCCACCGACGCCGACATCGCCGCGGTCGACGCGTGGTGGGCCCCGGGCACCGGCGTCCCATCGACGCCTTCGGGCGGGGCCGCTGTGTCCGGTGAATGTCCTCAGGGTGTCCTGGGCTGATCTATCCGTACCGCATGAGGATGAAGCCCAGAACTGACAGTCAGGAGGACTGATGGGAACTCGCAGCATTCCCGGCCCCAGGCGCGCGCTCAGGGCACTTGTCATGCTCATCGGGTTGGCACTGGTGGTGCCGACCATGATCGTCGCGTCGACGACGTCGGCGACGGCCGCATCGACGGCCACATCGACGGCCGTCGCGACCGCGGCCTGGACCCCTCGGGTCGTTCCGCTCTACTCCGGCGAGCCTCGCATGGACCTGAGTTTCCCTGAGATGCGGGAGGAGTTCCTGGATATCTGCGAGACCGAGCAATTCAATGGTTACGCATGCATCACCGTGGGAGACGGCGACGGAACGCACACCGGCTTCCCTATGTTCAAGTGCGGCTGGCGGAAGGTCTACAACTTCATCAACGCGGGCGCTGTCGTGAACAACCAGTACGGCGGCGCGAGGGTGCGGCTCTACAACGCCTCACAGGCGGAGATCGCGTCCTACGGAAACGGCAGGCACGGCATCCCCAACGAAATCCTGTACGCGACGGAGTGGATCAGCGTCTGCTGAACCAGCCTCCTTGGAACGACGACGTACGCCCCCGCCCGTCACCAGGTGGGGGCGTCTTCGTCTTCTCGAGGGTTAACCGTCCCGCCTCAATACCGCGCCGCCGCGCCCGTACTCCAGACGCCATCCCGGCGGCCATGTGTTCCCAGGATTCGGGTGCGTCACCCGGACGTCTGTGCAGGTGACGCGGCCGGCGAAGGTCGCCTTGTCGAACGAGACAGTGCCGCTGAAGGTCGCCTGATCGAAAGAGGTGGTGCCCTTGAAGGTCGCCAGGAGGAACGAAGCCTCCTCGCTGAAGGACGCCTTCTCGAACCAGGTCGAGCCGCCGAAGGTCGCTCCGTAGAAGTCGGCGTAACTGGCGAAGGTGGCGCCCCGGAACGCGGTGTAGTCGGTGAAGGCCGCCCCGCCGAAGTCGGCGTGGCCGGTGAAGGTCGCGCTGTGAAACGAGGCATAGCCGGTGAACGAGGCGTCGCCGACGAAGGTCGCGCGGCTGAACGAGGTGCGGCCGATGAAGGTCGCCCCGTGGAAGTCCGCGTGAAGGACACGGCAGTTGGCGAGACCGAAGTCGAGCAGGGTGGCGTAGGACAGGTCGAGGCGCATGCCCGGCCAGAAGCGCGGGTTGACCGAGGTGGGGCGCTGCCACCAGCGGCGTTCGCACCAGGCCAGGTGGTCGGCGAGAAGGCGCTGCGCGGTGAGCCGAACCTGGCGTTCCTCCTCCGGCGCCCGGCCGGCCCGGGTCTCGGTACGGCCCAGCGAACGGGTGCGGGCGGCGCGCTGGGCGGCGCGGATCCGCTGCTGCCGGTCCTCCTCGCGCGGCGGCGTCCACGGCATCCGGAGATACGCGCAGATCACGTCCACGACTGTCTGCCTCAGCCTCGGGTTGTTCTGCGCGAGCTGTTCGAGCGCGTACAGGCCACCGAGCCGGACCGGGGCCGAGCCGCCGCCGAGCTGTTCGACCGCCTTGCTGAAGCGGTCGGTGTCATGGCCACGCTCGCCGAGCCGGAAGGTGCGCCGCGCGGTGTCGGCGTTGCGCGCGGTGTAGAACACCGCCAGCAACGCGGCCAGGCCGGTGGCCACGGCCAGGACGTTGCCGCGAACGGCCGCGACGGCGGCGGCCCAGTCGGTGCCGGTCAGCTCGTTCGGGGGCGAGGTCGCCGGTGGTGGGATGCCGTCATCGAGGGTGACGCCGTCGATGTTCTCCAGAACCCAGGTGGCTCCCGGGCCCAGCATCCACACCAGCGCCGGGACGGTCACGAGCACCAGCACCGCCACGATGATCGACGAAGGCTTCACCGTCCGGACTGCCGCTTCGCGTTCTTCTTGGCCATGGGCTTGATGATGCTCAAGCGGCCAGGACGCCGGAGGTCGCGTGACAAGATCGTGACCCCTCGGGGAAGGCCGCGCCATATCGCCGTTGACACTTTCCCGTTAGCGCCTCTTGACCGCATCATCGTTAACGAAATACTGTTGCCATCGATTACATGTCATCCGGTCACCGGCCGGAAGGCTCTCCCGGGACCAGGGACCGGGCCCTGTCGCAGAGCCGGTTCCGTACGGAGAAGGAGCATGATGATCTTCCACGGCAGCGGATCCACCTCCGAACCGGACGTGCCACCGGGACAACGGACGAAAGCCCCTGAAACGCCCGCGCCCAGCCGTCGTGCGGTGCTCAAGGCCGCCGCGGCGGGCACGGCCGTGGCCGCTGCGGGCGTCGCCGCTCCCGCCGCCGCGACTCCCCCGGCCGCCACCGCTCAGGCGTACGCCGTCGCCCCGGGGGCGTCGGTGGAGGTCGCCATGACGGTCAACGGGCGGCTGCGCAAGGTCGTCCTGGAGCCGCGGGTGACGCTGCTGGACACGTTAAGGGAGCGGCTCGGCCTCACCGGCACCAAGAAGGGCTGCGACCGGGGCGAGTGCGGGGCGTGCACGGTGCTGGCCGACGGCGAGCGGGTCAAGTCGTGCCTGACGCTGGCGGTGATGCGGCAGGGGGCCGAGATCACCACGGTGGAAGGGCTGGCGCGGGGAGAGGAGCTGCACCCCGTACAGGAGGCGTTCATCCGGAACGACGCCTTCCAGTGCGGCGCGTGCACTCCCGGTCAGATCATGTCCGCCGTGGCCTGCATCGACGAGGGGCATGCGGGCTCGGAGGCGGAGATCCGCGAGTGGATGAGCGGCAACCTGTGCCGGTGCGCGGCCTACCAGAACATCGTCGCCGCCGTCGCCGACGCCGCGAAGGAGGTGCGGCGATGAGGGCCTTCGGTTACACGGTCGCGCGCGATCCGGCCGAGGCGGTGCGGCTGGCCGCGACCACCCCCGGCTCGACGTTCGTGGCAGGCGGCACGGACCTGCTGAACCTGATGCGCGACGGCGCGGAGGCGCACGACCACCTCGTGGACGTCAACCGGCTGGACCTCGGCAAAATCACCGTCGGCTCCGGCTCGTTGCGGATAGGCGGGGCGGCCCGGATGCGGCAGGTCGCCGAGCACCCCGGAGTGCGGCGGGAGTTCCCGATGCTGTCGGAGGCGCTGCTGGCCTCGGCGTCCCCGCAGATCCGCACCATGGCCTCGATCGGCGGGAACCTGTTGCAGCGCACCCGGTGCGGCTACTTCCGCGATGCGGCCTCTCCCTGCGCCAGGCGGGTACGGGGCAGCGGCTGCCCGGCGATCAGCGGGCAGAACCGGGGACACGCGATCCTGGGAGGCAGCGAGCACTGCATCGCCACGCACCCGTCGGACCTGGCGGTGGCGCTGACCGCCCTGGACGCGACCGTGCGCCTGCTCGGTCCCGGCGGCGAGCGCGCCGTCCCCATCGCCGGCTTCTACCTTCTCCCCGGGTCCACGCCGGACCGGGAGACCGTGATGCGCCCGGGTGAGCTGATCACCAGGGTGGACGTGCCGCGCACCGCCCTGGCCGGGCAGTCGCGCTACCTGAAGCTGCGCGACCGGGCCACGTTCGAGTTCGCGGTGGTGTCGGTGGCGGCCGCGCTGCGGACGAGGGGCGATGTCGTACGGGACGTACGGCTGGCTTTCGGCGGCGTGGGCACCCGCCCGTGGCGGGACACCCGCGTCGAGGCGGCGCTGCGGGGCCGGCCGCTCACCCGGCAGGCGATCGACGAGGCGGGCCGGATCCTGGTCAGGGACGCGAAGCCGTACGAGGGGAACAGGTTCAAGGTCGAGCTCGTCCAGCGGGCGCTGGTGAGCGTTCTCGGCGAGCTGGGAGGGCTTCGATGAGCGGGCTGGTGGGGCAGGGCGTGGCGCGGGTGGACGGCCGGGCGAAGGTCACCGGCGCGGCCCGCTACGCCGCGGACCAGGAGGTGCCCGGTGTGCTGCACGGCGCCCTGGTGATGAGCACGATCGCCCGCGGCGAGGTCCTGGAGATCGACCGCAGGGCGGCGCTCGCGCGTCCCGGCGTCGTCGCGGTCCACACCCACGCCGACATGCCGCGGCTGAACCTGCCGAACTTCCCGTACAACAGGCCTTTCATCCCCATGCAGGACACGCGGGTGCACCACCACGGGCAGCCCGTCGCGTACGTCGTGGCCCAGACCCTGGAGCAGGCACAGGAGGCCGCCGGCCTGGTGAAGGTGCGCTATCGGGCGGAGGATCCGGTCGCCCGGATGGCCGACGTGCTCGACGAGGCGTTCCTGCCGGACGATTTCCGCGACAGGCCCAACGAGTACAGCCGCGGCGATGCCGCCGCGGCGCTCGGACAGGCCGCGGTACGCGTCGACCGGACCTACAGCAGCCCGATGCAGCACCACAACCCGATCGAGCCGCACACCACCACCGCCGTCTGGGAGGACGACGGCACGCTGATCCTGTACGAGAGCACCCAGGGCGTGGTCTTCGCCCGCAACACCGTCCAGATCGCGTTCGGGATGCCCGAGGGGAGCGTCAGGGTCGTCTCCCCCTACCTGGGCGGTGGTTTCGGCGCCAAGGGCCCCACCTATCCGCACACGTTGCTCACCGCGGCGGCGGCGCGACTCTGCGGCCGGCCGGTGAAGCTGGTGCTGACGCGCGCGCAGATGTACACCTCCAACGGTCACCGCGCCGAGTACCGCCACCACCTCCGGCTCGGCGCCACCCGGCAGGGCGCGCTGACCGCCGTCGTCAGCACCTCGACGGCTCAAGTGACCCGCGTCGACGAGAACGTCTACAACGGCGGTGACTCCACGGTGCGCCTGTACGCCTGCCCGAACGTCCACGTACGGCAGCTGGGTGTGCGGCTCGACCTGCCGACGTCGAGCTACATGCGCTCGCCGGAGACGACCGCTCACTTCGGCCTCGAGACCGCCATGGACGAGCTGAGCTACGAGCTCGGCATCGACCCGGTGGAGCTCCGGATACGCAACCACACCGAGGTCGACCAGCAGCCCGATCCTCCCGTGCCGTACGCCGACAAGCGGCTGCTGGAGTGCTATCGGGCCGCGGCCGAGGCGTTCGGCTGGGCCCGGCGCAACCCCCGGCCGGGCACAACCAGGGACGGAGACGAGTACGTCGGCTGGGGCATGGCCACCGAGACCCACACGCACACCGTCATCCCGTCCCGGGCTCGCCTCACCATCGGCCCCGACGGGCGCGCGACCCTGCGGGCCGCCACCCAGGAGATCGGCACCGGCACCTACACCGTGCTCACCCAGATCGTCTGCGAGGGGCTCGGCATGCCGCTCGACCAGGTCACGACGCTGCTGGGCGACACCGCCTACCCCGACGCGTCCTTGTCGGCGGGGTCGTCCACCATGCCCAGCGTGGCGGCCCCGGCGGCCGACGCGGCGGCGAAGGCGCGGAACGCCGTGATCGCGCTCGCCGTCGCCGACCCGCGCTCCCCGCTGCACGGCGTGCCCGCCGAGGAGGTCGTGGCCCGGGACGGCCGGCTGTCCGCCGGGGGCGACCGCGTGGACACCTACCGCGCGGTCATGACCCGCCACGGCCGCTCCGTCGAGGTGACCGGCGACAAGCGGAACAGCACGCCCGGGCACTCGTTCGGCGCGGTGTTCCTGGAGGTGCGGATCCAGCCGAGGCTGGGCAGGTTGCGCGTGACCCGGGTGGTGACCGCGCACGACCTGGGGCGGGTGCTCAACCACCGGACCGCGCGCGGGCAGGTCATCGGCGGTGTGATGTGGGGGCTCGGCTTCGCGCTGATGGAGCACACGATGGTGGACCCGGCCACCGCCCGGGTCGTCAACCCGAACCTGTCCACCTACCTGGTCCCGGTCTGCGCGGACGCGCCGTCGGTGGAGGCGTTGTTCGTGGACCGGCCGGAACCGGACGCCGAGCTGGCCGGGATCCGCGGATTCGGCGAGACGCCCGGGACCGGCGTGCCCGCGGCCATCGGCAACGCGATCTACCACGCCATCGGCCGGCGCCTCAGGGACGTCCCCTTCACCCAGGACAAACTGCTCTGACCTCGGCGCGCGGGGGTCAGCGGCTCTGTCGAGGAGCTCGTCCGTGGGCCGGCCGTACATGGGTGTCCTACGCCGTGGTTTCAGCCGAGCGGGGTGAGGATGCCGGCCAGTTCGCCGGGCTTGGAGAGGAAAGGCGAGTGGGAGGCGTCGAGCGTGACGACGGAGGTCGGGTTGTCCGGGAACGCGGCGTCGGCCTCCGCGACGAACTTCGCCTGCAGGCCCGGCCGGATGGCCATGTCCCGCGTACAGACGATGTACGTGCGCGGCACCGACCCCCAGCCGTCGCGGGTCAGGGTGGTGGCGCCCAGCATGACGCCGATCGGGCCGTCGGGTGTCAGCAGGCCGGTGGCGGCGTCGGCGAGGACAGGGTCCACGTCTCCGTAGAACGCCTCGCGAAGCCCCTGCCGGTAGACCGCGTCGTCCGTGGCGAAGTCGAGCCGCAGCGCGCCTATGGCGGCCGGGTCACCCTGCAGCAACGGCGCGACCCGGTCGTCGGCGGCCTCGGGAAGCCGTGTGTACGCCGCCGCGGACACGCCCGACGCCGGCATGTACGCGGTGAGGTAGACGGCGTGCGCCACCAGTTCGGGTGTCCGCTGCGCCGTTCGGGTCAGTACGGGACCGGCCGCGCTGTGGGCGACCACCGTGACCGGCTCGCCACCGCCGATCCGCTTGATCTGCGAGGTCAACAACTCGGCCGCCTCGTCGAGAGTCACGTCCGCCACGGGCGAGACCTCGGTCCCGACCGCCTCGGGGGTGTACGGCTGTTCGGTTGACCATCGAGGACGGCGGGCGTACAGCCCATGCCCCGCCATGTCCACCGCGACGGTCAGGCGGCCGCCGGCCACCACATGGGGGACGACTTCGTTCCAGCACCAGGCGCCGTGCCAGAAACCGTGGACTAACACCAGCGTGGACATGAACACTCCTTGGGTGATCGGGTGAACGACGGCCGCGGAGCCGGCCGGAATCAGATGATGGTGAAGGCGGTGAGCGCGCCGATCCAATAAGGATCACCTTTCGCTCGGGCGGCGATCCGCCGTTGCCAAGGGTTCTATCTGATCGACTACGCCACCGGCGGTTTGGTTCATCATCACATCGACGTTTTTCAGGCTCCCGACGTCAAGGCGCGTGGGAGGGCGTGGACCCCGCTAGCCTCTGGTGATCACACCGCAGGCGATGCGGCTGCCGGAGTCGCCGGCCTTCAGAGTCTCGGCGTCGGGCCCGGCCTCACCTTCCGCGTTCCGGTAGCGGTCGGGGATGTTGGCGTAATTGTCGGCCAGGGAGTGGATCATGATGGCGCTGCCGTCGCCGTCGAAGAGCTGTGCCACCTGGAAACGGTCGGTCACCGATGAGGCGGTGGCGGTGCCGTCCGCGCCGACCAGCAGGTTGGGCAGGTCTCCGGTGTGCCGGTCGTGCGGTTGCGAGCCCAGGTCGAAGTGTCCTCCCGCACTGAAGAAGGGGCTGCCGGTGTCGGGGTCCTTCGACTGCGCGTCGCAGACGCCCTTGGCGTGGACGTGGAAGCCGTGAAAACCGGCCGGCAAGTTCGTCACCCCGACCGTGATCCTGGACTTGCCGTTCCCGGCGTCCTCCACCTGGAGCGAGCCGACCGTCTGGCCTTCGGCATTCTTGATCACGGCACCGGCCGGCGCACCGTCCCGCGCCGGCATCATCGCTCCCAGCGCGGCCGCGCTCAGGGCGACCACTCCCACGCCCAGCATCACGACCAGAGCCAGACGAGCCTTTCGTACCATCGGAAGTCTCCCCCTGTGTGGCGTCTTCCCCAGGTGAAGACGACGGCGGCACCGTTGGACGCGAGAACGGCGAGCCGCGATGTCCAAGGGGCCTCGCCACAGAAATCCCCCCGGCTTCGTCCACTGCCCCGATGCCGGAGGTAAAAGTTCGCCATCGCCAGAGCGTCCGGCTCGAAGCCTTGGGAACTCGTCACAGAAGTGCCGTCAGGGCTCCCCTGAGACGCGGGGATACCCTGACACTGGACCGCTCAACGGCGGCGTCGTCTACTGCGGCGGCGTCGGCGTGACGCTGATTCGCCGTTTTCGAAGCCGTCTCCCGGCTCCGGCTGCACCAAGCGGATGGACGCGCCGACTAGGTAGTAGCGGATAGCCATGGTCATCCCCCCAAAGCGATCGGCGGCTGGGAGAGCACCAGGCCCACAGTCGGGTACCGCTTCAGCACCCTCCCGTAGGTACAAACCCAACGGCTCGCCCGTACCTTCCCCAGATATCCCCTGAACGGGGCTGCTGGCTGGGCTTTTACCAGTCGGGTCCCGGGCTGCGACAACCGGTTCCCGCGCGTGACTTCTTCGGTGTGAAAAGATCACGGCCATCGACAGCACTCCGTAACCCACCACCTGGAGAAGGCGTCTTGGGGAACGCCCCAGGTCGAGAGGCAGCCATGCGGTCACGAACCTATCTGTACGACCTTCTCGTCTCGACGATCTTCACCGAGGGACTCGACGAAGACGACCTGTGGATGCTGGGATTCTGCGCCCTGTGGATCAAGGGTACGGACCTCGACACCCTCGCCCCGGCCTTCCGCCTGGACCTCGCCACCCGTACCCCCTGCTACCTGAGCGAGATCCTCGACCACCACATCGACGACGGCTCCCGCTGGGTGGCCGAGGTCAACGGGTGGATCGGGATCGTGCCGGGGCCCTACGACGATGACGCGCGATTGCTGTCCGTCACCCAGGGCGGCCGTCAGGCCATCAGCTTCAGCATGGACATCCACGGCAGGGAGTACTTCAAGTACGCCCGCGACGGGCGCATGATCGTCTCCTTCGAGCCCGACTCTCCTGATCGTAGATTCGGCGACGATCCGCACGCGCTCGACCACCTGATGGACGGGCTGCGCTTCGAGATCACCGATGACAACGTCGACCCCGTGGAAGCGCACGAGAGCGTCAGCTCCGCCTTGGCACTGATCGGACGGATCACCGAAACCGACCTCGCCACCGGCTGGTTCCAGGCGCGGCACTCGCGCATCCGCGACCTCGACACGCCTTCGTACCCCGACGGCTGAACGTCCTGACGGACAGGGGCTACATCTGGTCCCCGTTCTCGGCCATGGGGTTCACGCCGGGGTGGGGGCGTCGTGGCAGTGGCGTGCCGCGGCGGTCCGGGCGGTGCTCGAAGTGCCACCACTCGTTGTCGTAGACGCGGTAGAGGTCGTAGCGGGCGCCGTGCTCCTCCAGCCAGCGCGCGCCTTCGCGGGGGCGTACGTCCAGCGCGATGCCCTTGACGTGGCCGGATTCCGCCGGCGGTAACACGAGCATGCGGGCCGAGGCCGGGGAGCCGGAGCGGCGTACCTCCTCGTCGAACATGCGTTGCTGGACCTGGGGGTCGCGGTATCCCGAGGTGAGGCCGACGAGCTGGCCGTGACGCCAGAGCGCCTCGGTGCGTGCCGCGGTGAACGCCGCCATGGCGCCGTCGGTGAGCCCGGTGAGGTCCTCGGCGGGGAATCGCATCCCCAACGCCCAGCGGCACGCCAGTTCGCGGGCACGGCCCGGATGGCGGACGAACCCCACGGGCAGCAGGAGCACGGCGAGCACCAGCGTGACCGCGGCGAACAGCCGGTCACGGGGCCGGAGTGGGATGGTTCGCGGTTCGTTCATGACGAACAACGATCGGCGCCGGATGCGCGCGCGCCGTCCGCCGCATGTCACCGTTCGTCGACGGCGGCCGGCGCCGGGTGCGACCGTGATACAACCATGACACGGTGCTGACGAGGCGGGGACACGGCTGGCCGACAGTGGAGGGATTGACCGGCGGGCGAGGTACGGAGCGTGCTGTGAAACTCGGCGGCGTGTCGCGAGTGTTGCTGATCGAAGATGACCCGGCCGTACGGGAGGGCCTGGAGCTGGCCCTGACCCGGCATGGACACCGGGTGCGGGCGGTGGAGTCCGGCGAGGAGGGGCTGGACCGGCTGCGCGTGGACCTTCCCGACGTCGTCGTGCTCGATCTCATGTTGCCTGGCATCGACGGGTTCGAGGTCTGCCGCCGCATCCGGGCCGCCCGGGAGGTGCCGATCATCATGCTGACCGCGCGCGGCGACGACATGGACGTGGTGGCCGGGCTGGAGGCGGGCGCCGACGACTACGTGGTCAAGCCGGTGCAGCCCAGGGTGCTGGAGGCACGCATTCGCGCGGTTCTCCGGCGGATCGGGCGGGACCAGGCGGAGCTGGAGCGGTATGGGGACCTGACCATCGATCGCGCCGGGCTGGTGGTCGCCAAGCGCGGCGCGCCTGTCAGCCTAGCCCCGACCGAGCTGCGCCTGCTGCTCGAACTCTCCGGCACGCCCGGCCGGGTGCACAGCCGCCAGCAGCTGCTGGAGTCGGTGTGGGAGCACGGGTACTTCGGCGACTCGCGTCTCGTGGACGCGTGCGTGCAGCGGTTACGCGCGAAGATCGAGGACGACTCGGCGGCGCCCGTCTACGTTCAGACGGTGCGTGGGTTCGGGTACCGGTTCGGGCCGGTGTGAGCCGCCGGTGGCACGGTGGCCGAGCCTGGGGTTGCGTGCCCGGCTGTTGTCCGCGTTCGCCCTGCTGTGTGTGGTCACCGCGGCAGGGGTGGCCGGCGGGATCTACGTCCATGCCCGCAACGACATCCTGCAGCGGACCCAGGATGCCGCGGTGGAGGCGATGCGGAGCCGGCTGGAGGCGCTCTACCCCTTGCGAAGTGCGACGCCGGGCCCGGCCGAGCTCGGCGAGATCGCCCGTGCCATGACCGACCGGAACAGCTCCGCGGTCGCCTTCTACCAGGGTGCGCAGTCACCGGCCGGCCCGCCGCCGGGACAGGCGGTGCCGGGCCGTCCGCCGCGTGCGCCGGGCCTGGCTCCCGGAACGATCTCACCCGAGCTGCGGCGGACGGTGGCCGAGGGCGGCATGGCGTGGCAACGCGTGGTGTGGCAGGGCGAGCCCTTCCTGATCATCGGCGCGCCTCTGGTGATCACCGAGCCGGACCGGACGACGCGGGTGTCGGGCATCGAGGTCTACACCGCCCACAGCCTGGTTCCCGAACAGCGCAGCATCGACGGGCTCGCCGCCTGGGCCTGGCTCACCGGCGGGGCGGCCCTGGTGTTCGCGGTCGTCCTGGCGTCGCTGGCCACTCGTGGCGTGCTGCGCCCGGTGCGCGAGCTCGGCCGGGCGGCGCGCCTGCTGGGCGAGGGCGACCTGCGGGCCAGGGTCGCGGTCCGAGGCTCCGACGAGCTGGCCGACGTGGCGCGCACGTTCAACGACACCGCCGCGGAGCTGGAACGGCACGTCGAGCAACTCCGTGAGATGGAGGCCGACTCGCGCCGGTTCGTGGCCGACGTGTCCCACGAGCTGCGCACCCCGCTGGCCGCGCTCGCCGCGGTCGCCGACGTCCTCGACGAGGAGGCGGCCGGGCTGCCCGAGCACGCCGGCAGGGCCGCCAGGCTGGTCAGCCAGGAGACGCTCAACCTCACCGGGCTGGTGAACGACCTCATCGAGATCAGCCGGTTCGACTCGGGCGTCGCGACCCTCGCGCTGAACGAGGTCGACGTGGCCGAGCTGGTGCGCGCGACCCTGCGTGCCCGGGGCTGGTCGGAGTCCGTGCACACCGAGCTTCCCCCCGGGGTGACGGCGCGCCTGGACCCGCGCCGAGTGGACGTCATCCTCGCGAACCTGGTCGGCAACGCCCTGCGGCACGGCGAGCCGCCGGTGTCGGTACGGCTTTCCGCCGATCCGCGGTGGGTCGCTCTCGAGGTCCGCGACCACGGACCGGGGCTGGACGAAGCGGTGCTGCCGCACGTGTTCGACCGGTTCTACAAGGCCAGCGCGGCCAGGGCCAGGTCGGAAGGCAGCGGCCTCGGCCTCGCCATCGCGCGGGAGAACGCGCGCCTGCACCGAGGTGACCTCACTGTCGTCAACGCCCCGGACGGCGGCGCCGTGTTCACGCTGCGCCTGCCCTGCCGGACCCACGATCCGGACGGAGGCTCCGCGTGAGGACCGGGCCGGCCCGCCGCGTGCTCGCCGCGGGTCTCGTAGCGCTCGTCGCCGTGGCCGGCTGCGGTGTGCGGCCCAGCGACGTCATCCCCGCCGGCGACCCGCCGAGCGGAGGCGTCGCGCCCACCACGACGATCACCCTCTACCTGGTGAGGAACGGCCGGCTCCTGGCGGTGACGCGGCCCGGACCGGGTGGTCGTCCACTGTTCGAAGCGGACACGCTCGCGCTGCTCGCGGCCGGACCCACCGCGAGGGAACAGGCGCGCGGATTCACCACCGACGTCCCGTCCGAGGCCGGCCCGTTCTCGGTGACCGCCGAGCCGGTCGGCCACGTGACGGTGACCCTGTCCACTCCTGCCGGCGAACTGTCCCCGCTGGCCGTCGACCAGATCGTGTGCACGGCCGGCGCCACGTCGCCGGAGAAGCTCCTCCAGGTCACCGTCGTCGGTGCCGGGCAGAGCGTCGGCCCCCGGACGTGCCCGGAGTGACGGCTGCGCCCTGTCACGCTCGCGCATGACAGGGCGGGCGTAGCTCAGTGGTGCACCGTGATGTTCCCTCCGGTGACGGTCTGAGGATCGAAGCGGTCGATGTCGAACTCGTCGACCCGCCGGTTGTCGTACGCCGGCGGGCCGCCCGGGTACGGTGCCTGGCTGAGCGGCCACACGACCAGACGCAGTCTGTCCGGCTCGTCATGGCCGTACAGGACGAAGCCGTACCCGCTCCGACCGGCCACGGTCGCCTTGCCCTTGACCGCCGCCTTGCCGTCCGGCGTGATCACCAGCCACTCGAGTTCGGTGGCGTCGAGGTCGAAATCGGTGCCGGTGAGGCGGGCGCTCACCTTGCCGCCGCCCGGCGCGGCGAAGGAGTCCGTACGACCGTCGTCCCAGACGATCGCGCAGGTGTGGGTGTCGTTGGCGCCCGGATCGGTGAAGGGCGCCGTGAGGCTGACCGGCGTGCCCGCACGATGGACGGACCACGGCGCGGGACCGGTGATGGACGGCCGCGGCGGCGCGTTGCGCAGCCGGACCCGCGCCGAGTCGCTCACCGGCGCGTTGACCCCGTCGCTCGCGGTGAGCGTGACGGTGAACGTGCCGTCGTGGGGTGGGTCCTGGCGCCGCCCGGCTTGGGCGGGCAGCCCGGGCATCCGGCGAACTGGTCCACCTCCCACTGTCCGACATTCTCCGGCCATCGGCGAAGTGACTTGGCCCCGGCACGCTTCGGCGTCGACCCACGCGGCCGAGGACGGCGCCGACACCTCCACCTGCCGGGTCTCCAGAAGCGCTCATCGCGTTCAGCCCTGACGGCCGCACCCTCGCCACCGGCGCCAACGACAAGACGGTCCGCCTGTGGGACGTGACGACTCGGACCGCGACCGGGGAGCCGCTGACAGGCCACACCAGTGTGGTGCGTGACGTCGTCTTCAGCCATGACGGAAGGCTGCTGGCCAGCGCGGGCGACGACAAGACCGTTCGCTTGTGGGACATCCCCGACCGCAGGCTGATCGCCACGATGACGGGCCACACCGGCGAAGTCCTCAAACTGGCCTTCTCCCCGGACGGCCGCGAACTGGCCAGCACATCCCTGGACAAGACAGTCCGGTTGTGGAACACGGCCGATCGGTCGACGACGACGATCCTCAGCGCGGGCACCGGCTTCGCGGGCGTCGCGTACACCCCGAACGGCCTGATGACCGGCGGAGTCACCGGCGACGTCCTGCTGTGGACCACCGATCCGGAGCGGGTGGCCGGGCAGGTATGCGCGGCCACCCGCTCCGACCTGTCCGACCAGGAATGGCACAGATACGTGCCGACATGGCCGAAGCCAGTGCTCTGTTCCCCCGATGACCACGGCTGAGGTGGCTGCCGAAGAGGGCCACGCTGGCTCAGCAGGGCGAATCCCAGTACACCGCGAGAGCTACGCCGCCACCGCCGCTTCCGATGCCGGGGTGCCGCTGGCCGAGGTCCAGGAGCTGTTCGGCCACACCGCCGGCCACCACCCAGCGTTACAGCCGTTGCCGGCTCGGCTACTGGCCGACCTTCGCGCACGTCGCCCAGGGCCGGATCCGGACCACCTCGTCGCTCACGTTTCTCACACGCACGTGCCAGTACGTGTTGAAGGGACCGGTACCCATGTCCGGGATCCGGACCTCGGCATCACTGTAAAGCTCACGGGTCTCCTCAAGCAGCTGGTACCGGCCCCCGATGACGATCTTGCCCGGCGGGCACTGCGCGGTGGAGTTATCGGAACCGCCGGGGGCGATGGACACCGTCGACCCCATCACCGTCTCCACCTCCGACAGACCGGGAGCCCCGCGATCCCCCTGTGGTCCCTGGGCACCGATGTCTCCCTGCGGGCCCGCGGGGCCGACCGGGCCGGACTGGTTCCAGGTGATCTCCCGCTCACGGACCCCGCAGACGCCTCCGCTGGTGGGAAACGGCGTGGGGCTTACCGTGGCGATCGACTGCGGCGCTGTCGACTGCGGCAGGGCCCCCGGGGGGATCCTGACCGTCCCGTCTTCCCGCACACAGGCAGTGATCACTCCTGTGTCCGTGTTCTGCGTTGACGCCACGGCCATCCCCGTCGCCCCGAGACAGAGTCCCGCCAGCACTCCGGCCGTCAAACCTACGCGAGCGCGCATGACATGTCCTCCCGTTATGGTTACGGCCCCATCATGATCAATGGATCTTGTGGGGGACTTGCACGCCACAAGGAGCGTCCTGAAGACCAGGTCGGCATTGCCGGCTCACCCTTTTTGCTTCGAGCCGGCCACACAAGGCCGGATACGTGCTCCCCAGAGAAATGAGAATGATCCTCGCCGCGCTCCCGACGTTGCTGCCCGCCGTAGGCGCCGGCCTGTTTACGTGATCGTTCGTACCTCTTCTCGGGAAAGCGTGTCACCCGTGTCTTCGCAGGTAGTCATGCCACGCTTGGAGCCACGAGTGGAGTTGCCTCCCGCTCCGCGAGGCTGTCCACCCTCACATGGCGATGAAGGAGCACCGATGCTCACCACCCGGTTCGTGCCCGGCTCACCGTGCTGGGTCGAGCTCGACAGCCCGCACCTGGAGACCGCCGAACGGTTCTACGGCGGCCTGTTCGGCTGGGAGTTCGAGGAGCAGGTGCCCGAATACGCCTTCTGCCAGCTCGGCGGCAGGAACGTCGCGGGAATCGGCGCGCTTATGGGAGAGGCGGTCACCACTGCCTGGACCCCCTACTTCCTGGTGTCGGACTGCGAGGCCACCAGCCAGACGGTCGAGCGGGCGGGCGGCACCGTCCTCATGCCGCCGGTGGACATGGCATCCCAGGGACAGATGGCACGGTTCAGGGATCCGGCCGGCGCCGAGTTCGCGATCTGGCTGCCCGGCGACGTGCCGGGCGTGGACCTGGTCAACGAGCCTGGCTCGATGGCCTGGATCGAGCTCCGCGAGTCCGACACTTCGGCCGTCCGCGGCTTCTACAAGTCTGTCTTCGGCTGGCGGTTCGAGGACGCGCGGATGGGTGATGTGACCTATCAGCTGATCTCTCCGTTCGGCAGCGCGCCGGGCACCGGCTCGTCTGTGGCAGGTCTGGCGCCGCTCGCACCCGGCGACCGGCCCCACTGGCTGACCTACTTCGAAGTGCCCGACTGCGACGCGGCAGTGGCCCGGTGCCAGGAGCTCGGCGGCACGGTCCGCAGCCCGGCGGAGGAGGTGAAGGGCGTGGGCCGGATGGCATCCCTGTCCGATCCGCACGGTGCCCGTTTCGCCGTCATCACCAGCTCCGGCTGACGCACCGCGCCGGGCCGGCGGGTTGGGCGGAACCGCACTGCCGGCCCTCGCCGCCTGGGGCGTGAGCCGTGCTCGAAGCACCGGGGACAGCCTCCCGCCCGAAGTCCGTACTCACCTCCGGTATCGACAGGCGACGCTGATCGACGGGCGATTGGTTCTGCAGTCGCAGCTCATCGATTGCACGCGGGTAGTTGAACGGCGATGCCGAGCCCGCCCGCGGGGCGCGCGACGATGGTGAGTGTTCCGTCGTGCGCGTGGGTGATGCTCTTGACGATGGCCAGGCCGAGTCCGACGCCCGCGTGGTCGTCGCGTACTCTTCCCGTGCCGCGCTGAAACGGTTCCGTGAGTGCCGGGACCACCTCTGGAGACAGCTTCTCGCCGGTGTTCTCGACGGTGAGCGCCTCAGGGCCGATGCCGGTTCTGATCCACACGGTTCCCTGTACGGGCAGGTTGTGCACGATCGCGTTGTGCACCAGGTTCGTCGCCAGTTGCAGCAGGAGCGCCTGCGACCCCTCAACCGGGGTGATCTCACCTGAGGTCTCGATGGTGACACCGCGTTTCTCCGCGAGCGGGAGCAGTGTCTCGACGGCCTCTTCCACGACCAGGGACAGGTCGACGCGTTCCCGTACGAAGGATCTCCGGTCGGCGCGGCTGAGCATGAGGAGCGCCTCGGTGAGGTCGATCGCCCGGGTGTTGACGGCGTGCAGGCGTTCGACGAGTTCGCCGGTGTCACGGTCGGGATCGCGGCGGGCCACGTCGAGAAGCGTCCGTGAGATCGCCAGCGGGGTGCGGAGTTCGTGTGAGGCGTTGGCCGCGAATCGCTGGTGCTCGGCGACGTGTGCTTCGAGCCGTACGAGCATGGCGTCGAAGGCGTCGGCGAGTTCGCGGAACTCGTCCGCGCGGCCGGGCAACCGGATCCGGTGGGAGAGCGATCCGTTCGCGGCCATGCGCGTGGCGTCGGTGATGCGGGTCAGGGGGGCGAGCATGCGTCCGGCGAGAAACCATCCTCCCAGCAGGCCGAACACCAGCAGGAACGCCATCACCGCGGCCGCCGCGGGGGCGAAGGCCCCCAGGAGGAGGATGCGGTTGGGCGCCACGTAGAGAAGGGCGGGCCAGCCGTCGGGCACGTACCGCAGGAGGAACACCCACACGGCGGCGAGCAGCAACGCGCCCGCGAGCATGAGGAACCCGGCGTAGCTGAGGGTGAGCTTGAGCCGGACGCTCGTCCCGCGCGCCCTATCCACCCTCGTCTCCCACGTCGATGCGGTAGCCGACGCCGGGCACGGTGGCGATGAGCCACGGTTCGCCGAGCCGTTTGCGCAGCGCCGAGACCGTGATGCGGACGGCGTTGGTGAAGGGGTCGGCGTTCTCGTCCCAAGCCCGCCGCAGGAGTTCTTCCGCGCTGACGACACCGCCTTCGGCGGCGACGAGGACTTCCAGCACGGCGAACTGTTTGCGGGTGAGCGCGACGTAGCGGCCGTCGCGGTGGACCTCGCGGCGGAACGGGTCCAAGCGCAGGCCGGCGATCTCGCGTACGGGCGGCCTGTTGTGCGCGCGCCTGCGGTCGAGTGCCCGGAGGCGGAGCACGAGCTCCTGGAAATCGAAGGGCTTGGTGAGGTAGTCGTCGGCCCCGAGCCCGAACCCGGAGGCCTTGTCGTCGAGCCGGTCGGCGGCGGTGAGCATGAGGATGGGCATGCCGCTGCCCGAGGCCACGATGCGCTTGGCGATCTCGTCGCCCGAGGGGCCGGGGATGTCGCGGTCGAGGACGGCGATGTCGTAGGCGTTGACGCTCAGCAGCTCCGTCGCGGTGTCGCCGTCACCGGCGATGTCGGCGGCGATCGCCGCCAGGCGCAGCCCGTCGCGGATGACCTCTGCCAGGTAGGGCTCGTCCTCGACGATCAACACACGCATGCACTCGATGCTAGGAGCCCGGGCGTATCGCCGGCGTATCGGAAACCGCATACGCGCTGACAACACCGCGCCGCCTTGACTACGGGCATGGCCCACAGCGAAGCGAGGACCCGGCAGTGACCGGCTCACGGCATGACCCGGCCGCGCGGCTTCCCCGGACGGCCGCGAGCCCCGGCGCCGTGGCCGCCCGCGCGCGGAACCTGACCAAGACCTACGGCCGGGGCGAAACCCAGGTCCATGCACTGCGCGGCATCGACCTCGACCTCCCGCGAGGCGGGTTCACCGCGATCATGGGCCCGAGCGGATCGGGTAAATCCACGCTGATGCACTGCCTGGCCGGACTCGACCAGGCCAGCGGCGGCACCGTCACGGTGGCAGGCACCGACCTCGGATCGCTCGACGACGACGCGCTCACGATCTTCCGCCGCGAGCACGTCGGCTTCGTGTTCCAGTCGTTCAACCTGCTGCCGATGCTCACCGCGGGCGAGAACATCGTGCTCCCGCTCGAACTGGGCGGCCGCCGGATCGACGACGCTGCGCGGGAACGCGTCCGCCTGCTCGCCGACATCCTCGGCGTGGCCGACAGGCTCGCGCACCGGCCCGCGGAGCTGTCCGGCGGACAGCAGCAGCGGGTCGCGATCGCGCGCGCCCTGATCACACAGCCGGACCTGCTGTTCGCCGACGAGCCCACCGGAAACCTGGACAGCACCACGTCGGCGGAGGTGCTGGACCACCTGCGCCGCTCGGCACGCGAACTCGGCCAGACCGTCGTGATGGTCACCCACGAGCGGGACGCGGCGGCGTACACCGACCACGTGGTCACCATGCAGGACGGGCGGATCGCCTGATGCGTGCCGTCTTCCTCGCGTCGCTGCGCACGTACAGCCGCAGGTACGTCGCGGCGGCGGTCGCGGTCACCGTCGCCGTCGCCTTCGTCGTCGTGGTCGGCATGCTCTCCTCCGGCGCGCGAAGCGGGCTCATGGACGGCTTGGGGGCGCCGTACCGCAATGCCGAGCACGTGGTCTCCCCCGAGGGGTGGCCGTCGTCCGAGCTGGACCCGGAGGCCGTGATCGCCTTCACCGAGCGGCACGGCGAGAACGCGTCCGCGATCGGCCGGGCGACGCTTCCGGCGCACGCCGGGAGCCGGAAGCTCTCGGACACGACGACCGTAGGGCCGATCGCCACCTCGCAGGTGTGGCGCTGGCAGGAGCTCAGCTCGGGCCGTTTCCCTGCGCGTACGGGCGAGGCCGCGGTGGACGTGTATGCCGCCTTGGCCGAGGACCTCGCGGTCGGCGACCGGATCACGATCGGGGTGGGAGCCGCCGCGGCCGACGTCCAGGTGGTCGGTCTCGTGGAGTCGCCCTCTCCCCCGGCCCAGGCCTCGATGTACGTCACCTGGCCCCAGTTGCTGCTGTGGCGCGACCACCTCCATCTGGGCTCGGTGGCGGTGCGCGGCGAGGTGGGCCCGCTCCCTGAAGGCGCGAAGGCGCTGTCGCCGGAGGCGTTCACCGCTGAGCGGCTGACCCACGTGCAGAACAGGGTCGACAGCCTGTCGGTGATGTTGCTGTTGTTCGCCGGCATCGCGCTCTTCGTCTCGATCCTCGTCATCGCGAACACCTTCTCCATCCTGTTCGCGCGACGACTCCGCGACTTCGCGCTGCTGCGCTGCGTCGGCGCGACCCGGCGGCAGGTGGTGCGTTCCGTACGCCGCGAGGCGGCCGTCGTCGGCGTGCTCGCGTCGCTGACCGGGACACTGGTCGGCGTCGGTCTCGGCCACGGGCTGATCGCCCTGATCGACGCCCTCGCGTCCGCCGTGCCGATGGGCGCCGCCGAGCTGCCCGTGCCCTGGCTGCTGGGAGGGTTCGCCGTCGGCCTGGCGGTCACCATGGTCGCGTCCTGGTTGCCGACCCGGCGCGTGATCCGGGTGAGCCCGCTGGCGGCGCTGCGCCCGGACGCCGGGGTGGACGCGCGCACCCGCACCGGCCTGGCGCGACCCGCGCTCCTGCTGGTCATCGGACTGGCCCTGCTGGGGGTGGCGATGGACAGGAGCAGCACGGCGCTCATGCTGGCAGGCGGAGGATCGGTGTTCGCCGGGGTGTTGCTCTCCGGTCCGGTGCTCGTCCCCCGCCTGGTCCGGATCGCGGGCGCGCCGCTCGGCCCCACCGTACGGCTCGCGGCCGAGAACGCCGCACACCATCCGCGCCGGACCGCCACCACCACCGCCTCCCTGCTGGTCGGCGTCACCCTGACGAGCGCCGTACTCACCGGGATGGCCACATGGCGGACGTCCTTGAACGAGCAGATCGGCAGAGACCACCCCATAGACATCACGCTCACGTCGCCCAAGGGTCCGCTCACCACTGACCTCCTCACCCGGATACGTCGCACTCCCGGTGTGGAGCGGGCGATTCCCGTGTATGGCGCCGTGGCCCAGGTGGCCGGGCTCCACGACCCCATCCCGGTCGTCACCGCGCCCACCGCCGGGCAGGTGGCCCGCGACGGCGGAGTGTTCGCACGGGTCGAGCCAGGGAAGATCAGAATTGATTTTGACGCCTTCGGCAAGGGCCTGACTCCGCGGCCGGGTGACCGGGTCACGGTGCGCGCCGGCGACCGGCGAATCCAGCTGCAGGTGGCCGTCGGCACCGGCTGGGGCCCGGCCGGCGTGGTCGCGCCCGAGACGCTGGCGACGCTCACCGACGCCCCCGAGCCGCGTGCCGTCTGGATCCGCGCCTCCACCGGCGCCGACCCGGCTCGGCTCGGCGCCGACCTGGACGAGCTGTCCGATCCCGTCGGCGCGACGATCGAGAACGGTTTGCGCACCTGGGAGTCGCTGGACCAGCAGCTGCAGATCTACACCTGGTCAGCGCTCGGCCTGCTCGGCATCGCCATCGTGATCGCCCTGATCGGGATCGCGAACACCCTCGGGCTCTCCGTGCTCGAACGTGCCCGCGAACACGCGATGCTGCGCGCGCTCGGGCTCACCCGCGGGCAGCTCCGGCGGATGCTGGCGGCCGAGGCCGTCCTGCTGTCGCTGGTGGCCACCGTGCTCGGCACCGTGCTCGGCGTCGGTTTCGCCTGGGTCGCCTGCGAGACGATCGTGAAACCGGCCCTCCGCGACGCCACCATGCACATCCCTTGGCTGTCGCTCGGCGTCGTCGTCCTCATCGCCGCCCTGGCCGGACTCCTCGCCGCCGTTCTCCCCGCACGCCGGGCCGCCCGGGTGAGTCCGGTCGCAGGACTGTCACTCGGCTGAGGGTCTACGGATGACCGGAGGTTCAGGGAAGACGTAGACCACCTGCGCCTTCGCGGTCGCAGATCATCGGCGGCGAGGCGCTCCGGCGATCCACGCGCAGGCAAGGCCTTCTTCAGTCGCCGGCGGCCGGCGCCTCGTCGGCGCTGAGCGTCCGCAAGATGTCGACCAGTGTTGACAGTTGCTCGGCGGTGAGTGGCCTGAACAGCTCTTCCGCCGCCAGTTCATAGCCGGCCGTCCAGTCCTGAGCCAGGGCGGCCCCTTGCGCCGTCACTCGAAGGAGTACGGACCGGCGGTCGTCCGCGCTGGTCTGGCGTTCGAGCAGTCCGTCGCGGACGAGCGCGTCGACCAGGGTGGAGGCGGTCCCCTGCGCGATGCCGACCGCGAGAGCGAGCTCGGTGAGACGAACCGGCTGCGACCGCGCCACCTCCACCACCAGGCGGGATCTCGGTGTCGACACCCCGTGCTCGCCCAGACGCTCGTTGAAGTGACGTACGAGAACCTTCGCCGTACGGCTGAACTCGTCGGCGACCTGTGCTGCGGTCACGCCCTTGTCCGCGTGTGGCATCGCCCACCTCCCACTTGACGCCCCCATCGTACGGGAGGTTACATAGACGTAGATGCATTGATATCAAACTATTTGGTGCCGATGCATTTGAGGTGGCTGAAGCCGCCTTCAGAACTCAGGGCGCGCGATAAGTGTGCGCTCAATCACAAGGAGTGAACACATGAAGATCTTCATCACCGGCGGCAGCGGTTTCGTCGGCGGAACTCTCCTCCACCGACTCGTCGCCGAGGGACATGAGGTCATGGCACTGGCCAGATCAGGCTCGAGCATCCAGCGGGTACGTGCGGCCGGCGCCGAACCCGTGTCCGGCGATCTCGCCGAGCTCGGCCGGGCCGGCTCCCCGGCGCCGAAGTGGCTCGCCAAGCTGCGCGAGGCCGACGCGGTCGTGCACGTCGCGGCGTACATGGAGTTCTGGGGGCCCGACTCGCTCTTCGAACAGGCCAATCACGTGCCGACGGCCGCCCTGCACGCCGCGAGCGTCGCGGCCGGGGTGCGACGCTTCGTGCTCATCAGCGCCGCGTCCGTCTCCACGGGCAGCCAACGCCGTCCCGTCGTCGACGAGTCGACGCCGGAGGGCCGGCCGAACATCGCCTACAGCCGGGTCAAGCTGGCCACCGAGCGCGCGCTCCTGGAAGCCCGCAGCGGGAAGACCGAGCTGGTGGTGCTCCGCCCGCCGTTCATCTGGGGCCGCGGAATGACGACGATCAACGAGATGGTCGAGGTCGCCGAGGCCGGACGGTTCGCCTGGATCGACGACGGCAAGCACATCGTCGACTTCGTCCACGTCGAGAACCTGGCCAGTGCCGCGATCCTCGCGCTCACGCGGGGCCGCCACAAGGGGGTCTACTACGTGACGGACGGCACGCCGATGCCCATCCGAGACTTCCTCACCCCCTTGCTGGCGACCCGCGGCGTGGATCTGTCCAAGAGCCGCAGCGTCCCCCTGGCGATGGCGGCGCCCATGGCGGCGATGATGGACCGCACGGCACGCCTGCTTCGCCGGAAGACGGCGCCGCCGCTGACGAACTGGCTCGTCAGCTTCACCGGCCGTGACCGTTCCTACGACATCACCGCCGCCACGAAGGAGCTGGGCTACTCGCCTGACGTGACGCTGGAGAAGGGCCTGGCGGAGATGAGCTTCTCGTGAGGTGACGACGAAGAGCCCGTACTCGCGGGCCAGCCGCAGAACCTCGGTGCCCGGCAGGACCGTGTACGGCGATCCGTCGTCGCCGACCAGGATGAGTCCGGGCAGATCCCGCTCGGCGAGCAGCCGCACCGCGTCGCCGACAGATGCGTTCAGGTCGAGCACGGGAAGGTCGATGATCAGGTCACGAGCGCGCACAGTGCATCCTCAAGCCTCGACAGCATGACGCGCCGACCAGACTTCCCCGCTCACCTGAGACGGCCCCATCCACACATACGTAGGGCGCGGCACCGGTGGGGGTGTGGTCGGCGCCGCGCACGACACCCAAGACCCCACGGGAGATAGCTGCGACCTCACTCGGTGAGACGCGCGAGCGCTCTACTGTTCATCTCGCGTTCGCGCACGCTACATCGACCTCGGTCAATATAGACGCCAGTCGATGCCATTCGGGAGTGAACGATGTCCAGCACGCACAAGCGAGGCGATCTCGCAATCGACCAACGGCTTGCTCTCGCCACCGCCGCCCGTCGCCTGGCCGAGGCGTTCGCCGGCACGTTCGGCGCGGAGACCATCGAGCGGTTCCTTCACACCAGCTACGACCAGTTCGCCGGCAAAGCGGTCGTGCCCCACTACCTGCCCTTGCTCGCCGAGCGGTTCGCCCGCCAGCGCCTGCACGCCCTGGCCCGGGTCGAGGGACATCACGACGGTCGTCCGATCGTGCTGTTCCTGTGCGTGCACAACGCCGGACGCTCGCAGATGGCACTGGGCTTCTTCGAGCAGTCGGCCGGAGATCGTGCCGTGGGCTGGTCCGGTGGCTCAGAGTTCGCCGTCGAGGTCAACCCGGCGGCCATGGAATCCATGGCCGAGCTCGGCATCGACATCTCACGCGAGTTCCCCAAGCCGTGGACCGATGAGATCGTCCGCGCCGCCGACGTGGTGGTCACGATGGGGTGCGGCGACGCCTGCCCGGTCTATCCCGGCAAGCGCTACCTCAACTGGGAGCTCGACGACCCCGCGGGCAAGAGCGTCGAGGACATCAGGCCGATCCGCGACGAGATCGAGCACCGGGTCCGCCGGCTCCTCGCCGACCTCGAGATTCCAGCGAGCCGAACCTCGGGTATCGAGACTCAATAGATGTCTGTCAATATAGACAGTGGTCCATGTCAGATGCGAGGAGACGCGATGGAACCACTCGAGGTGCTCCAGTGCAGCCCGCCCCTGGCGCGCGAACCGCTCGACGCCGAACAGGCCGCCGGCCTGGCGCGGGTGTTCAAAGCGCTGGGCGATCCCGTACGGCTGCGCATCCTGTCGATCGTGGCCAGTCACGAGGGCGGCGAGGTGTGCGTGTGCGACATCACCGACGCGTTCGAACTGTCCCAGCCGACGATCAGCCATCACCTGAAGGTGCTCAAGGACGTCGGCCTGCTCACCTCCGAGCGCCGCGCCTCCTGGGTCTACTACCGCCTGGTGCCCGAACGACTCGGCGAACTGTCGGCCCTGCTCGACACCCCCGCCGCCGTCTGAGGAAGGAAAGCGGCTTTGTCATCGACCGACGTGACAGCCAGAACCCCGGCGGTCATCGGCGGCCTGTCCACGCTCGACCGGTTCCTGCCACTGTGGATCGGCTTGGCGATGGGCGCCGGACTGCTGCTCGGACGGACGGTGCCCGGCCTCGACGCGGCCCTGGAAGCGGTCAAGATCGGTGAGATCTCGCTGCCCATCGCGCTCGGCCTGCTGCTCATGATGTATCCGGTGCTGGCCAAGGTCCGCTACGACCGGCTCGACACCGTCACCGCCGACCGCCGGATGCTGCCGGCCTCCCTGGTCCTCAACTGGGTCGCGGGCCCGGCTCTGATGTTCGCCCTGGCCTGGGCCCTCCTGCCCGACCTGCCGGAATATCGCACCGGGCTGATCATTGTCGGCCTGGCCCGATGCATCGCCATGGTCCTCATCTGGAACGACCTGGCCTGTGGCGACCGTGAAGCCGCCGCCGTCCTGGTCGCGCTCAACTCGATCTTCCAGGTGGTGGCGTTCGGCGCCCTCGGCTGGTTCTATCTGCAGATCCTGCCCGGGTGGCTGGGTCTGCCACAGGCGGCGCTGGACGTCTCGATGTGGGACATCGCCCAGTACGTGCTGATCTTCCTGGGCATCCCGCTGATCGCCGGCTATCTCTCCCGCAAGCTGGGCGAACGCGCTCGGGGCCGGGAGTGGTACGAGTCCCGCTTGCTGCCCAGGATCGGCCCCGTCGCACTGTACGGTCTGCTGTTCACCATCGTGATCCTGTTCGCACTCCAGGGCGAGACGATCACCTCCCGGCCCGGTGACGTGGCCCGTATCGCCCTTCCCCTGCTGGCGTACTTCTTCCTCATGTTCGGTGGCTCGTTCCTCGCCGGCCGCGTGATCGGTCTCGGGTACGAGCGGACCACCACGCTCGCCTTCACCGCGGCGGGCAACAACTTCGAGTTGGCCATCGCGGTCGCGGTCGGCGTTTTCGGTGTCACCTCCGGGCAGGCGCTGGCCGGGGTGGTCGGGCCGCTGATCGAGGTGCCCGTGCTGGTCGCGCTCGTCTACGTCAGCCTGTGGGGCCGCCGATTGTTCCGAGGCGAGGAGACCGTTCATGCCTAGCGTCCTGTTCGTGTGCGTGCACAACGCCGGCCGCTCCCAGATGGCCGCCGGGTGGCTGTCGCACCTGGCCGGCGACCGGATCGAGGTCCGCTCGGCCGGCTCGGCCCCGGCGGACCGGATCAACCCGATCGCCGTCGAGGCGATGCGGGAGGTCGGCGTCGACATCGCCGCCGCACAGCCGAAGGTCCTCACCACCGAGGCCGTCGAGGCATCCGACGTGGTGGTCACCATGGGCTGCGGGGATGCCTGCCCGATCTTCCCGGGCAAGCGGTACGAGGACTGGAAGCTCGACGACCCTGCCGGTCAGGGCATCGAGGCCGTCCGGCCGATCCGTGACGCCATCCGCGCCCGCGTGGAGAAGCTCATCGCCGAGCTCACCGGCTGATCTGGGCGACCGTGTCTCTCGCGGTCCGGCCGGCGCCGATGAGGGTGGCCGAGGCGGGTCCGGTCCAGTCGCCGTAGCCGAGCAGGTGCAGCCGGGGCTCGCCGATGGCGCGGGTGCCCTCGGTGGGGATGAGCCCGTCGGGACCGCGCAGGCGCAGCGGTGCCAGATGGCCGAGCGCGGGCCGGAACCCGGTGCACCACAGGATGACGTCGCAGGCCAGTTCGCTGCCGTCGGCCCAGGAGATGCCTCTCGGGGTGATGCGCGTGAACATCGGCTCGGCCTTGAGCACGCCCCGCTCGCGTGCCTCGCGCACGGGCGGCACTGCCACGATGTCGCCGAGGTCTCCGATACCCGGGACGGTCTCCCCCGCGAGGGCGGCGCGGTGGCGGCGAGTGGCCAGCTCGAACAGCGCGCGTCCGTCGAGCTCGTCGGGCAGCAGGCGCGGCGGGCGCCGGGTCACCCAGGTCGTCGTGGTGACCGTGGAGATGTCGGCGAGCAGTTGGGCCGCGGAGTTACCGCCACCGACGATCACCACATGACGGCCGCGGAAGGACTCCGGATCCCGGTAGTCGACGGTGTGGAGTTGCTCGCCTCCGAAGTGGCGCATGCCGGCGTAGTGCGGCACGTACGGACGCCACCAGGTTCCGGTCGCGCTGATCACCGTCTTGGCCTGCCAGACTCCCCGATCGGTCTCCACGACGAGGTGGCCATCGCCTCTCCTCACGGCGTTCGCGATGACCGGCCTGAGCACGGGCAGCTCGTACCGGCGTTCGTAGTCCGTGAGGTAGGCGACGGTGTCGGCCGCGCTCGGGTAGCCGCCATCGGGCGGGACGGGCATCATACGGCCCGGCAGCGAGCTGTACTGGGCGGGCGAGAACAGGCGTAGCGATGCCCAGGCGTGCTGCCACGCTCCGCCCGGCCGCTCCCCGGAGTCGAGGATGACGAAGTCGGCTCCGGCTCTGCGCAGGTAGTAGCCTGCCGCCAGCCCCGCCTGCCCGCCGCCGATGACCAGGACGTCGACCTGGCGGATCACGCGTTGGCCGCGGGCTCGGCCAACGGGCTGAACAGCTCGCCGAGCCTCGCGACCTGGGCGGGCACGATCCAGTAGTAGACCCAGGTGCCGCGCCGCTCGCCGTCGATGAGCCCAGCATTGCGCAGGGTCTTCAGGTGGTGCGAGATGGTGGGCGCGCTGAGGTCGAAGGCGCCGGTCAGGTCGCACACGCAGGCCTCGCCATCGGGATGCGAGCCGATCATTGACAGCAGGCGCAGTCGTGCCGGGTCGGCCACGGCCTTGAGCAGCGCGGCCAGCTCGACGGCCTCGGACTCCTCCAGCGGCTGCTTGGCGATCGGGGCACAGCACGCGACGGGGCTGACGGTCATCGAAGACACCTCTTATTAGAAGGATGTCTAATCGTAGGCGATGGTAGGCGACCAGGGCGAATGCCGGAGAACATCGCGATCCGCCCCGACAGGCTGGCGTAGGCGGCGCTCCCGTACCGCTCGGCCAGCAGGTACGGGAGCGTGATCGTACCGACGCCGAACCCGATCCCGAACAGCAGCACGCACCCGATCGCCCCCGCCGCGCTCTCCCCCACCACCGGCAGCAGCAGCGCGCCCAGCCCTTGCACGGCGAAGACCGCGGCGGCCACCGGAGCGGCCGCCCAGCGACGGCGCAGCCCCGTGGTGACCACCCGGCCTGTCACCGACAGCACGCCGAGCAGCCCGGCCACGGTCGCGGCGAACACCGGCGCGTGACCGAGGTGGATCAGGTACGTGACCAGCAGGACACCGATAACGGCGACCCCGCCGCCGTGCGCGGTGAAGGCCGCGACCAGGAACCAGAACGGCCGGGCCCGCACCGCCTCCCGCACCAGGTCCGCTCGCCGCCCGGGCTTGGCGGCCGGCATCCTGGACCGCCGCACGACCAGGGCGTCCAGCCATCGCCCGGCCCGGGGCGCGCACAGCGCGGTGGTCAGCACGGCGAGGGTGAGCGCGGCGGCGATCTGCGTGCCGGTGGCGCGCAGGTCACGGCTCATCGGCATGAGGAAGACCGAGAAGGCGTAGTAGAGCACGCCGTAGCCGATGGTCTGGGTGACGGCGAGGGCGGCCACGATGCGCCACCCGTGATCGAGGCGGCCACCGCCCCCGGCTCCGGGGGCGGTGGTCTCGACGCCGGGGTTCACGTCGTACAGGCGATCACGTCGCGACCGGCGGCCGTCGTCCGCCACGTGCCGGCGCCCGCCTCGGCGATGAAGCCCTGAGCCTCCAAGCGCCAAGCCAGGGTGCCGGCCATCCGCCGGATGGCCGCGGCATAGCCGGGGTGGGCGCCCGGCTCGCGCGCGGCGAGCAGTTCCTCGGCCAGCAGATCACCAGGGATCAGACCATGCGTGCAGATCAGGCGCAGGGCCTCTTTCCGCGCTGCCGTGGGATAGCCGTCGGACATGTCGCGCTCCTTTCAGCCACAGCAGCTTCCACCGGAGGAGACAGTCGCCAGCGGGAGAGGTGTGGCCAGCAGCCCGCCGCTGATACCGGTGGCCAGGCCGATCCGCTGCTCCTGTGCCTCGGCCAGGTTGCTGGAGCACACGCCGGTCTCCGGCAGCTCGAGCTGGACGTCGCGGGCCGCCTCCCAGTCCCCCGCCAGCGCGGCGGCCACCGAGCGGGCCTGCTCATATCCGGTGGCCAGCAGGAACGTGGGGGCGCGGCCGTAGCTCTTGACGCCGATCGCGTAGTAGCCCGGCTCGGGGTGGGCCAGCTCGTCGGCGCCGTGCGGAGGGACGGTGCCGCAGGAGTGCTGGTTCGGGTCGATGAGCGGGGCCAGAGCACGGGTGGAGCCGAGGATCGGGTCCAGGTCCAAACGCAGTTCGGAGGCGATGGAGTGGTCGGGACGGAAGCCGGTCGCGCCGATGATCCGGTCGACGCTGATGTCTCGCCCGTCGAGACTGTTCACCCGTACCCGCTCGCCGGCCTTCTCGACGCCGTGCGTGAAGAAGCCGGTGAGGAGGCGGACGCGGCCGGAGGTGACGAGGGCGTGCAGGCGGGTGCCGAGAGCGCCGCGGGCGGGGAGCGCGTCGGCCCCGCCGCCGCCGTAGGCGCGGGCGGCGTCACCGGCGCGGATGGCCCAGGTGATCTCGGTGTCGCCGAGCTGGGCGAGGGCGAGCAGGGTGGTGGCCGCGGAGTGCCCGGCACCCACGACCAGGGTGTGCTTGCCCTGGTAGGCCTCCCGGTCGGCGCCGAGCACGTCGGGCAGTGCGTGCTCGATCTCGACCTCGTCCTCGCCGCGCGCGGGCAGGCCGGATGCGCCGAGCACGTTGGGAGTGGTCCAGGTGCCGGAGGCATCGACGACCGCGCGGGCCCTGATCTCCTCTCCGTCGTCGAGCCGGATCAGGAAGGGCGCCTGATCGCGCCCATTGGTGCGGACGCGGTCGTAGCCGAGGCGGCTGATCGCGGTCACCTTGGAGCGGAAGCGGACGTTCGGGCCGAGGGCCTTGGCGAGTGGGGCGAGGTAGTGGCCGACGATTTCGGCGCCGGTGGGCAGCCACTCGGGGTCGGGGGCGGTCCAGCCGTGCGCCTCCAGCAGGCGGCGGGCGGCGGCGTCGATGTCGTACTTCCACGGGCTGAAGACCCGCACGTGTCCCCACTGCGCGATGGACGCGCCCGCCTGCTCGCCTGCTTCGAGTACGAGGAAGTCCAGGCCACGCTCGGCCAGGTGGGCGGCAGCGGCCAGCCCGACCGGCCCCGCGCCGATGACGACCACGGGAAGCGCCTCGGCGTCGATGGAGATCCCGGGCTGCTCGCTCTCCAGGGACGTGGTGGTGCCGCAGCATGCGTCGCTCATGATCACCGCTCCTGATTAGATATCTTTCTAAACAGAGCCCATCATGCGGCGCTGGTTAGAAGAATGTCAAATCAGCCGCATGGGCCGTCCGGCGGACAGCACGCCCGCAGGGTCGCCTGCAGATCCGCGAGCGCCCGCGCGATCCCATTCGGATCGACCCGGTAGTAGACGGTCTTCCATTCCCGCCGCGCCACCAGCACGCCACTGTCACGCAACGTCGCCAGCTGCGCGGACGCGGCCGACTGGGCCAGGCCGAGACGCTCGGCCACCTCGCCGACCGTCAGCTCGGACTCGCCACTGAACAGCAGCAGGATCTGCTGGCGGGTATCACTGGCCAGCGCCTTGAGGAAGCCGCGCGCGGCGTCGGTCAGCTCGATCCCGTTCGTCGTCTCCACAGGCCGACTCTACTGCCTCGTATTGTCAGTTCATGATTTCACGATTTGACGATACGATGCCGAACATGGACACGATCATCATCGGCGGCGGACAGTCAGGGCTGGCCGCCGCCCGCGCCTTGCGCCACGCCGGCCTGGCCCCCGTCATCCTCGAAGCCGGCGAGCGGCCCACCGGCTCCTGGGCGGGCTACTACGACAGCCTCACCCTCTTCTCGCCCGCCCGCCACAGCGCCATGCCCGGCCAGGACTTCCCCGGCGACCCCGACCGCTACCCCACCCGTGACGAAACCGTCGCGTACCTGGAGAGCTACGCCGCCACCCTCGACGTCGAGATCCGCACCGGCACCAAGGTCGCCACAGTCGAATCCGACGGCGCGGGCGGGTTCCTCGTCCACACCACGGCCGGCGAGACCCTGCGAACCCGTGGCATCGTCGCGGCAAGCGGCTCGTTCAGCAACCCGTACATCCCCGACCTGCCTGGACACTTCACCGGACAGTCGCTGCATGTCGCCGGGTACCGCAACCCCAAGGAGTACGCCGGGCAACGCATCGTCGTGGTCGGCGGCGGCAACTCGGCCGTCCAGGTGGGCTACGAACTCGCCGAGGTCGCCACCGTCACCCTCGCAACCCGGCAGCCGGTCCAGTTCATGCCGCAGATGGTCGGCGGCCACGACATCCACCACTGGCACACCGCCACCGGCTTCGACGACCTGCCCCCACACTGGCTGGCCCGCCTGGCCGGCGGCACCCTCGTCCTGGACACCGGCGACTACGCCACCGCCCTGCAGGCTGGACGGTTCGACCGGCGGCCGATGTTCACCGCCTTCGACGGCGACGAGATCGTCTGGGCCGACGGCACCCGAGAAGTCGTGGACACCGTCATCTTCGCCACTGGTTACCGGCCCAGCCTGGACTACCTGCGCCCGCTCGGCGCCCTCGACGCCCATGGGCTGCCTTTGCAGGTCGAAGGCCTGTCCACCACGCATCTCGGGCTCGCGTATGTCGGGCTGGAGTTCCAGCGCTCGTTCGCCTCCAACACGCTGCGTGGCGTGGCTCGCGACGCCGCCCACCTCGCCACACCCTTGGCCGTCTACGCCGGCGAGGCCCTGGCGGCATACGGCTTCTGACGTGGAATCCCCTCTGGTCACGGTCGCTCTGCTGCTGCTCCTGGTGGCGACCATGCTGACCGTCGGAACGCTGCGGGCTGGACCGCCCCGGATCCGGACGAACTGCCCACCGGCACCGAACTGGCCGATCATTATCTACGACCCCTGGCCCAGGTTCCCGGCATCGCACCGTACGTCCGCTACTCAACCAGGGTTGAGGGGATCAGCCGCCTGGACACCGACCGCCTGCGTACCCATGGACGGGAGACGGCACCGTTCGTGCTGCTCCTCAACGACGGCGAAGAGCTGCTCGCCCGCGCCGTCATCGACGCGTCAGGCGCCTGGCTCACCCCCAACGTGATGGGCGCCAACGGACTCCCGGCCGCAGGAGAGGCCGACGCCGGGCCGTGGATCGACCATGCGCTACCCGACGTTCTGGGCGCCGAGCGTTACCGCTACGCGGGCAGGCACACCGTCATCGTGGGCGCCGGTCACTCGGCGGCCACCACGCTCCTCGCCCTGGCGGAGCTGGCCGACGAGGAACCGGACACGCGGCTGACTTGGGCGATCCGCGCCGACGCGCCCGAGCGGGCCTACGGCGGCGGGGACGACGACGCGCTGCCCGCCCGCGGCTCGCTCGGCTCCGGCCTGCGGCTGCTGGTCGACAAGGGTGTGGTGGAGCTGGCCGCGTCCTTCAAGGTCCGAGGCGTACGCGCACGACCGGACGAGACCGGTGTCGAGCTGGTCTCCCGGCACGCCGGGAGACCTGGATCCGATCCTCGGCACCACCCGCCTGCTGGCCACCGGATATGAGCAGGCCCGCTCGGTCGTCGCCGCCCTGGCCGGTGACTGGCAAGCGGCCCGCGACGTCCAGTTGGACCTGCCCGCCACCGGCGTCTGCTCGGCCACCCTGGGCGTCAAGGCCGTCGCCGAACAGTTCGGCCTCGCCCATGACACGCCCGCCCGGCTGATCGCCGCCACCACCCGCCATCTCGACGGGCACACCAGCGCGGCCGACGCGGTGCTCGCAGCGGCTGCCGAACTCGGCATCGACAAGAGTGCGGCCCTCCAGCTCGCGGCCTTCGCCGCCGACCAGTTCGGCAGTGCGTCCATCTCGTGACAGCGGCGTCTATCTGACGTACGAATCCATCACGAGGAAGGCACGACCATGACGGCATGCTGCCCGCCCACCACGATGACGACCTGCTGCGAGGGTGAGGCCAAGGCCGAGTGCTGCGGCACCCGGCAGACCACGACCGGGGGGACGGCGGAGAACGAGGCGCCGAGCACCTGCGGCTGTCGGTAACCATGGAGGGAGGGGCTCGGAGCAGTTCGTGCCCCTCCCTCGGCAGGAGGCCACCTCATGCTCTCCAGAACCGAGGACCTGGTCGATGCGTGGCAGGCGATGCGCGATCAGCTGCTCGCCTTCGTCATCGTCCGCGTGGGCAGCCGCCCGGACGCGGAAGACATCGTCCAGGACGTGTTCATCAAGGTCGGCGAAGGCATCAACGGACTCCGTGACGGCAAGCGCCTGGAGGCGTGGATCTACCAGGTGACGCGCAACGCGATCATCGACCACCAGCGGGCCGCGGCACGCATGCGCAACGCCGAAGTCCGTGCAGCGGCCGAGGAACGGCTCACCACCTCGGAAGAGCCGGACGAGCGCGAAGCCTTGACCTCGCTGACCGGCTGCCTGGCCCCGCTGCTCGCCTTCCTGGGCGAGCGCGACCGGCAGGCGATCACCATGGTGGAGTACGACGGCCTCACCCAGACCGAGGCGGCACGACGCCTGGGCATCTCGACCTCGGGCATGAAGTCACGCGTCCAGCGCGCCCGCGCCCGCCTGCGCGATCTTCTGACGCAGTGCTGCCAGATCGCCGTGGACGTCCGCGGCGACGTACGCGCGATCCGCCCCTCAGGCCCTTGCACCTGCGCTCCCCTGTCATCTCACCCCTCCGACACGAGTGACCCGTAACAGCTCCTCGCTGCCGCTGTGCGACTTTCCGTCTGGCGCTGCTGCGTGCCGGCGGTGTGCTGCGAGCGACCAAGACCGGCCGGACCGTCCTCTACGAGATCGAGTTGGACGCACTCGCCGAGGTCTTCCGGGGCATCGCCGACGCTCTCGACCGCGCGCACGACGAGTACAACCGCGCCGGCGCATGCGAGCCGACGGCCACAACGAAAAATGACCAGTACAGTCGTCGATCACGACGCAGATCTCACCCATTCCGACGTCTCACCATCCAGACCTCGCCTCGCTGTTGAGTACTGGACAGTGGCCATGGAGGGCCAGTCCTCCTGCGGCTCCTGCGATGCGACCCTCACCGTGCTCGGTGAGATTTGCGCCTGCTGACTTGGCGAGGTGGCACGGCGCAGGGCCGTGCCACCCGCTGTGGCGTCAGCCGGACTTCGGCTGGGATCGGCCGCACTTGAGTGTCGTGCCTTCCCAGCGGCACCACTCCTGGTAGCCGGAGGTGAAGGGCGCGCCCACCCACGGATATCTGTCGTCGGGGAGCTCGGCGGGCATGACGCCGGTGAAGTTGGCCGCGTCGTCGATGCTGCCGCTGCCGGTGTACTTCGTCTGCATGGGATACGGGTAGACGGGGCGGGTGCGTACGACGTCGTCGCCGTTCTTCTTGCCGGCGATGACCTTCTGCGGGGCGATGCCCTTCTCCACCCAGTCGTACAGCGGGCTGAACAGGTCGAAGGTGTCGGGGCCGTGGCCACCGGTGCAGTGGTAGACGCCGGGGAACATGAACAGGCGGGCGAACTGCTGGGTGGCCTGCGAGCCGCCCATCCGCTTGGTCACCGCGTCGTAGTAGGCGAGCGTGCTGCCGGCCGGGATGGCCGGGTCGGACCAGCCGTGCCAGAGGATGAGCTTGCCGCCGCGATTCTTGAAGGCGCGCAGGTCAGGGTCGGTGGAGTCGTAGACGCCGCGCATGTCACGCAGCTTGTCGAGGGTCTTGCGGTCGAAGCGGTGGTCGGCGAGCGTGAAGGATGCGGGCGGGTTGCGCCAGGAGCCGAAGTACTTCAGATAGTCGAGTCCGAGTGAGGCGAGCACGGCGCGCTGGCCGGCGGGGGCGACAACGTACCCGAGCCAGGCCGGCTCGGTGCCCCTGGGGAGGCCGGAGGGGAACAGGCGACGGCCCTTGTCGTCCACCGGCCCCTGGTAGAACTTGCGGACCACGTCCACCTGCGCGTCCGTCAGGCAGTCGGCCTGTGGGCCGGCCGTGCAGCGCAGGCTCGCTGGGTCGAACGAGCACCGGCGGGGGTCGTCGATCTGGCCGTCTTGCAGGCCGTCAACGGTGTCGCAGGCATCCAGCACCTTCTGGTGCAGGAGCTGTATCTTGTCCACGCCGAGGATCTGGCCGCCGTCGGGGGCGGTGTTGGCGTTGGCGATCCACGGGAAGAACATGCCGGCCAGCGCGGTGAGGTTGTTGCCCGGCGCTCCGGCGATGATGCCGTCGAAGTCCTCGGGGTGACGCTGGGCCTCCATGAGGGCCTGGCGTCCGCCGTTGGAGCAGCCGGCGAAGTAGGAGTACCTGGGCGCCTGGCCGTAGTACGCCTTGATGAGGGCCTTGGCGGCCAGTGCGGTGACGTGTTCGGAGCGGTAGCCGGCGTCGACCCGCAGCTGTGGGCTGGAGTGCGCCCACAGCCCGTCGACGGAGCTTGCCCCGATGTGGCCGCTGTTGTCGGCTCCGATGACGACCTTGCCGTCGTCGGGTGGGGCGCAGTTGCCGGGCAGGTGGTGGTTGGAGTCGTCCGGGTCGGCGAACCCGCAGAAGCCGCCGCAGCCGAGTTGCAGGTAGCGGCCGCTCCAGGCTTCGGAGGGCAGCCGGACCTCGAACTGCACCTGTGGTGAGACGTACCCCTTGACCTGGCAGTACGCGGGTTTCTGCGCAGTGGCGGAGACCGCGGTCGCGCTCAGGATTCGGGTGGGGGCTTCGGGGAGGCCCGTGAGGTCGATCCCGCCGAGTCGCTGACAGGTGATGGCGGGGGTGAGGTCCGTGCTCGTGCTGGCGGCGACCTGGCCGGGGACGGCGCCCGTGGCGAGGATCAGCAGCAGGACGGAAGCTAAGAGCCGGGCTGTGCCTTTCATGGCCTTGTCCTTTTCGGGGGTGCGGTCAGTTGACCTGGCGGCGGCGCCCGGCCCAGTACGGGGCGCGCAGCGATCTCTTGTCGATCTTGCCGGAGGGGTTGGCCGGCAGGGCGGGGGCGAAGTCGATGCTCTTGGGCGCCCACACGCTGCCCTTGCGCTCCTTGACCAGAGCGATGAGCTCTTCGGCGGCGACCTCGGCGCCGGGCCGGGTGACGACGACGGCCTTGACGGCCTCGCCCCACTTGTCGTCCGGGACGCCGATGACGGCGCACTGGGCGACGGCGGGATGGGTCACCAGGACATCCTCGATCTGCCGGGGGAAGACGTTGAACCCGCCCGTGACGATCATGTCCTTCTTGCGGTCGACGATGAAGACGTAGCCGAGCTCGTCGACGAAGCCGATGTCGCCGGAGCGGACCCAGCCGTCCTGCATCACCTCCGGGTCGAGACCGCTGTTGACGTAGCCGGCCATCTGGCCGGGCTGGGCGGCGCAGATCTCGCCGATCTCGCCGGCGGGCAGGGCGCGGCCTTCGGGGTCGCGGATGGTGAGCTCGACGTGGTACATCGGCCGTCCCGCGGAGGCCAGCCGTTCCTCCCATTCGAGGGTGTCGAGCCGGTGGTCCTCCTTGCGCAGGCAGGTCATGTAGCCGGGCTCGGTGCCGGCGTAGGTCTGCACGAAGATCGGGCCGAACGCCTCCAGCGCCCGGCGCAGGCCCTCCGGGGCCATCGGCGATCCGGCGTAGATGACCGTGCGCAGCGACGACAGATCGGCGTCGGCCCGGCGCGGGTGGTCCAGGAGCATGTAGACGATCGTGGGCACGACGGCGGTGGCGGTGACCCGTTCGCGCTCGATGGCGTCCAGGAGCAGATCGAGGTCGAGGCCGGGCAGGATGACGTTCGTCCCGCCGCGCATGAAGACCGGCATGACGAAGGTCTGCGTGAAGTGGGTCAGGGGCGCGCCGTGGGCGAACACCTCGCCCGGCCGGATGTCGCCGATCTCGAGCCCCGCGGTGATGGCGTAGTGCGACCAGGTCGCGTGCGTCTGCAAGACGCCCTTGGGCACGCCGGTGGTGCCGGAGGTGAAGCCGACGAACGCCAGGTCGTCGTCGGCGAGCTCGATAGCGGGCGGCGCGGTCGGCTGAGCGGCGAACGTCTCCTGGTAGTCCAGGATGCCGGGAATGGTGTCGCCTCCACTGGCCAGCCGGACGACGTGCTTGAGGTTGGGCAGCCGATCCCGGATCTGGGCGATGGCGTCGTCGAAGGCCTGGTGGTAGATGAGCGTCGAGGCCTGCACCTCCTCCAGGAAGAAGCAGAAGTCCTCGGCCGTGGCCCGGGGGGGCATCTGGGTCATCGCCGCGCCGGACTTCCAGATGCCGACCATGGCGGGGACGAACTCCAGGCAGTTGGGCATCAGCAGCCCCACCCGGTCGCCCTTGCCCACGCCGAGTTCCGACAGGCCGTTGGCGATGCGGTTGGCCCAGCCGCTCATCTCCTGGTAGGTGAGGCGGCGTTCTCCGTCGACGAGTGCGGTGCGCTCGGCGTAGTACGCGCACGCCATGTCGAACACTCTCGGTGTCGAACCCCACATGATGGTTACCTCCCTGTTCCGGCGAGCGTGGCCGCCGTCGCCTGTCGCGCTTGCTCGTACTCCCGGCGGGTACGCCGGACGAGCTCCGCGACGCTGGTGATCTCCGTAACCCCCGAGACGCTGTGGCCGGCGCTCCACACGTGGCGCCGGGTCAGCAGGCGATGCTGGGTGAAGCCCTTCACCGGGGCCGCGGCCTCCGCCGTCTGCTCCTCGAGCCAGGCGCGCAGGAAGTTGGCGGGCAGGCCACTGAGCGCAGTGGACAAGGTGACGTCGTCGAGGGTCGCGTCGACCAGCGCGGCCCGGAAACGCTCACCGGCGAGGCTCTCGTGCGTGGCGATGAACTTGGTCCCCATATAGGCCAGGTCGGCGCCGAGGACCTGCGCTGCCCAGACGGCGGCTCCGTCCGGCACCCCTCCCGCCAGGACGATCGGCCCGTCGAACCGAGCGCGGACAGCGCGGACGAACGACAGCGGATTGGCCCAGCCGGTCTGGCCGCCCGCCCCGGCGGTCAGCAGCACCAACCCGTCCACGCCTGCCTCGATCGCGCGCTCCACGTGGTGCAGGCTCGCCACGTCGGCGAAGACCAGGCAACCGGCGTCGTGCAGCGGCTCCAGCACCGGAACCGGGGAGCCCACGCTGGTGACGACCAGCCGAGTGCCGTGGCGGACCAGGCACTCGACGTCGGCTCGCAATCGCTCGTTGGAGCGATGGACCACCAGGTTCGCGGCGAACGGCGCGGCGTGGTCCTGTTCGGCGATCGAAGCGGTGATCTTCCCGAGCCAGGCTTCGAGCTCCTCCGATGAGCGGGCGTTGTGCGTCGGGAAGGCGCCGATGACCCCGCTGCGGCACGCCGCGATCACCAGTTCCGGTCCCGAGACGTCGGTCATCGGCGCGGCCATGAGCGGTAGCGCCAGCCGCGACAGCGGCGACGGTAGGGCCATCGTCCCTCCACTAGTGAAGATCAAATATTGCGTTGATGAGGCTCACATGCCTGCTTCGCTGCGTATTTGATATCGTAAGTAAATATGGATTAATGTCGCTTTGGCAAGAGTGAGTCGTCGGCTCCAGTCCCGTGGAGGACAGAAGATGGACCGTACCGTCCAGATCGCGGGCGTCGGGATGATCCCGTTCGCCAAACCCAGCGCAAGCGAGCCCTACGACGTGATGGCCGGGAGCGCCGCGCGAGCCGCGCTGGCCGACGCGGGCATCGACTACCGCCAGGTGCAGCAGGCCTACGCCGGCTACGTGTACGGCGACTCGACCTGCGGACAGGCGGCCCTCTACGACCTGGGCCAGAGCGGCATCCCCATCGTCAACGTGAACAACAACTGCTCGACCGGCTCCTCGGCGCTCTGGCTCGCCCGGCAGGCGGTCATGTCCGGAGTGGCCGACTGCGTGCTCGCCCTGGGTTTCGAGCAGATGCGCCCCGGCGCGCTGGCGAACGTCTGGGACGACCGCCCCAGCCCGCTTGCCCGGAGCGCGGACGCCATGACCGCCATCCAGGGCATCGACGACCACGCCCCGATCGCCGCGCAGTACTTCGGCGGCGCGGGGATGGCTTACGCCGACAAGTACGGCACCGCTGACGAGACCTTCGCCAAGATCGCGGTCAAGGCCCGCCGGCACGCCGCGAACAACCCCTACGCCGTCTTCCGCACCCCCGTGAGCGAGGAGGAGGTGCTGGGCTCTCCCCCCATCTACGGGCCGCTGACCCGACTGCAGTGCTGCCCGCCGACCTGCGGCGCGGCCGCCGCCGTGGTGTGCAGCCAGGAGTTCGCCCGCCGGCACGGCCTGGACGCCACGGTGACGATCCGGGCGCAGGCGCTGACGACCGACACCCCGACCACCTTCGACAGCGGCGACATGACCAAGGTCGTCGGCTATGACATGACCCGGGCCGCCGCGACCCGCGTCTACGAGGAATCGGGCGTCGACCCGCAGGACATTCCCGTGGTGGAGCTGCACGACTGCTTCACCACCAACGAGCTCATCAGTTACGAGGCCCTCGGCCTCACCCCGGAGGGAACGGCCGAGAAGTTCGTGCTCGACGGCGACAACACCTACGGCGGCCAAGTGGTCACCAACCCCTCGGGCGGGCTTCTGTCCAAGGGCCACCCGCTCGGCGCCACCGGTCTGGCGCAGTGCGCCGAACTGGTGTGGCAGTTGCGCGGGCAGGCCGGGAAGCGCCAGGTAGACGGCGCCCGGCTCGCCCTCCAGCACAACCTCGGACTCGGCGGCGCCTGCGTCGTCACCCTCTACGAGCGGACGGCCTGACATGACCGCGGACCTGCGCACACCCGCCTTCACCGTGCCCGCCGAGCGGGGCCGCCTGCGCTTCTTCGCCCAGGCCATCGGCGAGCACGACCCCGTCTACAGCGACCTCGACGCCGCCCGCAAGGCCGGGCACCCGGACCTCCCCGTTCCGCCCACGTTCCTGTTCTGCCTGGAGATGGACCGGCCCGACCCCTTCTCCTTCCTCGCCGAGGCCGGGATCGATCTCGCCCGAGTCCTGCATGGCGAACAGCGCTTCACCTACCACGCCATGGCTCACGCCGGCGACGAGCTGACCTTCGAGTCGCACATCGCCGACACGTACGAGAAGAAGGGCGGTGCCCTGCGCTTCCTCGTCCGGGAAACGCGCGTCACCCGAGCCGGCGAGCCCGTCGCCGACCTGACCAACGTCATCGTCGTCCGCGGGGAGGCAGCCGCGTGAACAATCTCCATGACATCGCCGTGGGAACGGAGCTGCCGCCGCTGCGCGTGCCTTCCATCTCGCGTACGACGCTCGCGCTCTACGCCGGCGCCTCCGGCGACCACAACCCCATGCACATCGACCTGGACGCGGCCCGGGCCGCAGGCATGGACGACGTCTTCGCTCACGGCATGCTCTCCATGGCCTACCTCGGCCGGCTGCTGACCGGCTGGGTGCCCCAGGAGCGCATCCGCTCCTACAGCGTCCGTTTCGCCGCCATCACCCCCGTCCACGGACAGCCGACCTGCACCGGCCGCGTCACGGCGATCGAAGAGGCCGACGGCGAACGGCGGGCCCGGCTGGACCTGCGAGTGATGCTGAAGGACGGCACCGTCACCCTCGCCGGCCAAGCCCTCGTCGCCCTCATCTGAACCATCGAAAGGACACCCGTGGGAACGCTCGACGGAAAGACCGCCCTCGTCTCCGGCTCAGGGCGCGGCATCGGCCAGGCCATCGCCCTGAAGCTCGCCCAGCAGGGAGCCCGCGTCGTCGTCAACGACCTGGACCCCGACCCGGCCGAGGAGACCGTACGACTGATCAAAACCAGCGGCGGTGAAGCCGTCGCCTGCGTCGGCAGCGTCACCGACGACGGCTTCGCCGACCGGTTCGCCGCCACGGCCGCCGACACCTTCGGCGGCGTCGACATCGTGATCAACAATGCCGGATACACCTGGGACAACGTCGTCCAGAAGATAACCGACGAGCAGTGGGACGCGATCATCGACGTCCACCTCAAGGCGCCCTTCCGGATCCTGCGCGCGGTCCAGCCGATCATCAGCGCCCGCGTCAAGGAGGAGCGCACCCGGGGCGTGCACGTCCAGCGCAAGGTGGTCAACATCTCCTCCATCGCCGGGCTCAGCGGGAACGCCGGGCAGGCCAACTACGGCGCGGCCAAGGCCGGCGTCGTCGGGCTGACCAGGACCCTGGCCAAGGAATGGGGGCGGTACGGGGTGAACGTCAACGCTGTCGCCTTCGGTCTCATCCGCACCCGGCTCACCGAGGCGACGGCCGGCGGCGACGCCACCATCGACGTCCAGGGCCGGGAGATCAAGGTGGGCGTGAACCCCGACCTGTTGTCCGCCATGGAACGCATGATCCCGCTCGGACGGGCCGGCACCCCGCAGGAGGCCGCCGGCGCGGTCTACCTGCTGTGCACGCCCGAGTCCGACTACATCAGCGGCGAAGTGATCGTCTGCGGGGGCGGGTACCGCTGACGTACCGGCCTACGATGCGCAGGTGGCTTCGACCGAGGGGAAGACGATGAAGGCGCGGACCGCGGCGGCGCCGGCCCGGGGCAGCCGTCCCCGCAACCGCAAGGCGCAGATCGTCTCCATCGCCGCCGAGCTCTTCCATCGCCAGGGCTACCACGCCGTGACGATGGAAGAGATCGCGAGCGCGGTCGGCATCACGGCGGGTGCCCTCTATCGGCACTTCCGCAACAAGCAGGAACTGCTGGCGCGCACCGTCCTCGACGGGCTCCTGGCGTTCGAGACCCTCGTCGACAACCACACCGCCGGTGACGTCGACGGCCTCCTGCGCGCCATGGCCGCCCTGACGCTGGACCGGCGCGACCTCGGCGTGCTGTGGCAGCGGGAGTCCCGCAATCTCCCGGTGCCCGAGCGCGACCAGCTCCGCCGCCGCTTTCGCTCCATCGCGGCCCGTACGGCGACGACCCTCGTCGCTGCCCGTCCCGGCCTCTCCCCCGCCGACGCCGACCTGCTGGTGTGGGCGATCTTCGCCACGTTCGCCAGCCCGTCCCACCACTCGGTGACCCTGCCGCGCGCCCGTTTCGAAGACCTGCTGCACGCGATGGGCAGCACCCTCACCGAAGTCGCCCTGCCTCAGGCGCCGGGCCCGTCAGCCGGCGCGACCCCGTCCGATCAACCGCGCCCGGGGCTGGCTCGCGCCTCCCGCCGGGAAGTCCTCATGGACGCGGCCGCCCGGCTGTTCAACGAGCGCGGCTACCAGGCCGTGAGCATGGAGGACATCGGCGCTGCCGCGGGCATCAGCGGCGCGGGCATCTACAACCACGTCACCGCCAAGTCCGACCTCCTGGTGGCCGCGCTCACCCGCGCCGCCGACGCCCTGCAGCTCGACGCCTCCCGCGCCTTCGCCACCGCCACCAGCCCTCGGGACGCTCTCGACCTGCTGCTGCGCTCCTACATCGACCTGACGGTCAGCCACAGCCACCTCACCGGCACGTTGATCACCGAGGTGATCCACCTTCCCGCCGAGCAACGCCACACGATCCGGCGCCTCCAGTACGACTACGTCAGCGAGTGGGTGCACCTGCTCACCGCCGAGCGACCCGAGCTGATCGAAGCTGAGGCCCGGGTCGTCGTGCACGCGGTCTTCACCACCATCAACGACATCGCCCGGATCGACCATCTGCGCGAACGGGGTGATCTGTCTGGCGATCTTCTTGCCGCCTGCCAGGCTCTCCTGCTCGCACGCCCCGGGTGAGATCAGCGGCCGGGTTCTGCGTCGAGCCGGCTCAGTGGCGCTCCGCGAGCTTGGCGAGAACGTCCAGTTCGAAGAGCCACGGCGGTGCCTCCGGCGTTGACGTACTCAAGCCACACGGGGACGCTCATGACGCAAGGGTCGCGCCTTGTTCGTGGGTGATGCAGGCGATGCGTCACGTGCCTTGTCCTCGCCGCCGGCATGGCGCGGCCGGCGCACGTTCGACAAACGTGCTTCTCAGGGCTTTCGCTGTTCCCTTTGATCTATTATCGTCGATTAACGATGAGCGAGGAAACGGGGCCGCTGCCGCGCGCGGAGGCCGAAGAGTACGCGAGCTGGTTCAAGGCACTGGCAGACGCGTCGCGGATCCAGATCGTGTCGCTCCTGGCCCGGCGGCGCGCGCCGATGAGCGTGGGCGAGATCGTGGCCGCCTCAGGGGTGGGCCAGTCCACCGTCTCGCACCATCTGAAGATTCTGGCCGAGGTGCGGTTCGTGCTGGTGGAGCGGCGGGGCACCGCCGGCCTGTACCGGATCAACGAGGTCTGCGTGAGCTGTTTCCCGACCGCCGCCGACGTGGTCATGGGCAACTCCGCCCCGACCCCGCCCACCTGCGAGTAGAGGAGCGATGCCATGGCGCAAGAGGAGATCATCAGGCGCTATTCCGCGCTGGCCCGCGACGCCGCGGCCGGCCGGACGGTCGCCGACTGCGGCCCGGAAGCCTTCGACCAGGGCCGATTCGGCGCCGCCGGCTACGACGACCTCGGTCTGCTGCCCGAAGCGGCGGTACGGGCGAGTCTGGGCTGCGGCAACCCGGTGGCCGTCGCCGAGTTGCGGCCCGGTGAGACCGTGCTCGACCTGGGCTCGGGCGGCGGCATCGACGTGCTGCTGTCCGCCCGTCGCGTCGGCGAGCACGGCAAGGCCTACGGGCTGGACGCCAGCGCCGACATGCTGGCCCTGGCCCGCCGCAACGCCGAGCAGGCGGGCGCGCGCAACGTGGAGTTCCTGCACGGCACGATCGAGCGGGTGCCGCTGCCGGACCGGTCGGTGGACGTGGTCATCTCCAACTGCGTCATCAACCTGTCCAGCGACAAGGCCGCGGTGCTGGCCGAGGCGTTCCGGGTGCTGCGGCCGGGTGGCCGGTTCGGTGTCAGCGACGTCGTGACGGACGGCGAACCGGACCCCGATCGGCGGGCGGCCGTCGAAGAGCGGATCGGCTGTGCGGCCGGGGCGCTGCCGGTGGCGGAGTACCGGCGGCTGCTGGCCGCATCGGGGTTCATGGACCTGCACATCACGTTGACCGCCGGCCACGGCGACGGCGTGCACTCGGCGATCGTCCAGGCCGCCAAGCCCGCCGCCCCGCCGGGGACGGAGATCAGGCCCATGCGCGACGACGACGCCGACCAGGTGCTGGCCATCTACCAGGCAGGGCTGGACACCGGCCAGGCCAGTTTCGAGACCACCGCCCCGAGCTGGGAGGGCTTCACCGCGGCCAGGCTCCCCCACCTGCGCTACGTGGCCTTCGACACCGGCACCGGCCAGGTGCTCGGCTGGGTGGCCGCCTCCGCGGTCTCGGCCCGGCCCGTGTACGCCGGGGTGATCGAGCACAGCGTCTACGTCCACCCGGGATGCCAGGCCCAGGGCATCGGCCGGGCGCTGCTGTCGGCGTTCATCGCCGCCGGCGAGGACGCCGGAATCTGGACGATCCAGTCCGGCATCTTCGCCGAGAACGCCGCCAGCCTGGCCCTGCACCAGGCGCTCGGCTTCCGGGTGGTCGGCACCCGGGAACGCATCGGCCGCCACCACGGCGTCTGGCGGAACGTCCTGCTGATTGAGCGCCGCAGCCCCGCAACCAAGAACAGACGGCCGTAGAACCGTTTCGCGGTCTCCAGGTGCGGACTGTCGAGTTCGATCCAGCACGGCGAGCCTGGCACGAACCGGGTGGTGAGCATGCGTACTCCCTCACGACAAGCGAGGGCGATCCACCCTGGTGCAGCCGATGTCGTGGACGACGGGTTGTCCCCGTCACACGCGCCCCTGACTCTTGTCTTGACATGGCGACAATCCCCGAGGTGTGCTGGATGTAAGGCCTATATCGCCGCATGTCAGTGAGGCGATGAGGATCTCGACGGGGGCGTCATGGCGACTTATGCGTATCGCTGTCTGGAGTGCGGGCCGTTCGAGGTGCGCCTGCCGATAGGGACCGCTGAGGCGGTTGCCGACTGCCCGGCGTGCCGGTCTCCGGCTCGTCGCGTCTTCACCGCGCCGAGCCTCGCCCGGCAGTCCCCGGCGATGTCCGCCGCGCTGGCCCGGGACGAACAGAGTCAGGAAGCACCCGAGGTGGTCACGCACGTGACTCCCGAGCGGCGGCGGACACCGCAGCACCCGGCGCTGTCGCGCCTGCCTCGGCCTTGAGCAGGCATGACGATCGATCCGAACGTTGCGTACGCCTGGACTCGTGGCGTTCCTGAACACACCGCCCGTCCGGGGCGTGAGGAGGTGTGTGGGGATGGGAGCCGTCGGACTCCTGTACGTGGGCGCAGTGCTCTTCCTCAATGGTCTGATGCTCCTGGGAAAGGTCGAGCCGCGCGCAGCCGGGATCTTCAATCTCTTCGTCGGAGCCTTGCAGGTGGTCACACCGACCCTGCTGATCGTCTTCAGCCCCGGCGATCCGGCCGTGCTCCTGAACGCGTCGGGACTCTACCTCTTCGGGTTCACCTATCTCTATGTGGGGATCAATCTGCTGGGCGGATTCGACACCACAGGTGTCGGCTATTTCTCGCTCTTCGTGGCCATCATGGCGCTCGGATACTCCTACGCCAACTTCCAGCTCCTCGGTGATCCGGGCTTCGGAGTCATCTGGCTCTACTGGTCCTTCCTGTGGACGCTCTTCTTCGTCCTGCTCGGCTTGAAACGCACGCAGATCACCAGGTACACGGGCTGGGTCGCGGCTATCCAGGGATGGGTCACGGCGGCGATCCCGGCATTCATGATCCTCACCGGATCCTGGCGCACCACAGCCCTCTTCGCGATCGTTCTCGCCGTGTTCGGCCTGGTGGTGTTCGCCGTGCTGTGGCCGCTGACGAGACACGGGGAACCGGCCGGCGAAACTTCGGAGGCGCAGGGGACCACCGGCACGCATCGCTTCCACCGGACCTGACCGAGCTCGAAGAGAGGTGAGGCGACACGCTGACCGCGAAGGAGTCATCGACAAAGGAGGGGAAGCTGTCATGCCGAAAGTCGTATTCAGCGTCGACCAGTCGAAGCCGATGAAGGACCAGGCGACCCCAGGCCACAACCGCTGGCACCCGGATATTCCCGTGGTGGAAATGGTACGTCCCGGTGAGGAGTTCCGGGTCGAGTGCCGCGAATGGACGGACGCCCAGATCGGCAACAACGATTCGGCGAACGACGTGCGCGATGTCGACCTGAGCTTCGCGCACATGCTGAGCGGGCCCATCGGGGTCGAAGGAGCCGAGCCCGGAGACCTCCTCATCGTCGACATCCTCGACCTCGGCCCGGTGCCGCAGCAGGTCGGGGACGCACCAGGACAGGGCTGGGGCTACACCGGCATCTTCGCCAAGCGGAACGGCGGCGGATTCCTGACCGACTACTTCCCCGACTCGTACAAGGCGATCTGGGACTTCCACGGTCAGGTCGCGACATCCCGCCACCTGCCGGGAGTCCGGTTCACCGGGATCACCCACCCTGGACTCTTCGGCACCGCGCCGTCGGCCGAGTTGCTCAGCTCCTGGAACCGCCGGGAGCAGGCGCTCATCGACACCGACGCGGGACGCGTTCCGCCGCTCGGCCTGCCGCCGTTGCCCGAGCACACGCTCGCCGGCACCGCCAACGGCGACCTGGCACAGCGGATCGCCGCCGAGGGAGCACGCACCGTGCCGGCGCGGGAGAACGGCGGTAACCACGACATCAAGAACTTCACCCGCGGCGCCCGGGTCTTCTACCCGGTCCACGTCCGTGACGCCAAACTCTCCGGAGGCGACCTGCACTTCAGCCAGGGCGACGGGGAAATCACCTTCTGCGGCGCCATCGAGATGGGCGGCTACATCGATTTCCACGTCGACCTCATCAAGGGAGGCATGGAGAAGTACGGTGTCACCACCAATCCGCTGTTCATGCCGGGAAACGTGGAGCCGAGATACTCCGAGTTTCTCTCGTTCATCGGGATCTCGGTGGACCACGACACCGACACCAACTACTACCTTGACGCGACGGTGGCCTACCGCAGGGCCTGCCTCAACGCCGTCGAGTATCTCAAGAGGTGGGGTTACAGCGGCGAACAGGCCTATCTGCTCCTCGGCTCGGCGCCGATCGAAGGGCGTGTCAGCGGGATCGTCGACATTCCCAACGCCTGCTGCTCGCTCTACCTGCCCACCGAGATCTTCGACTTCGACGTACGTCCGAACATGGAAGGGCCCGTCAAGCAGGACCGGGGCAAGTGCGCCGTGACGAGTTGAGCGGGGGACATCACCGAGACCACGACGGCGGGGCCGACCGGGCCTCGCCGCTCGTCGCTTGGACCCCGAGAGGTCGGCGATCAGGTCGGTGCTGTGGCTGAATGCCAGGATGCGAGGCGAGCTTCACCTCACGGCGTGCCGCCGATAGCGCATGCACGGCACGGAGGACGACCGCAGGTGCACTGCGTGATGGCATCGAGGACACCGTGGTCGTGGTAGAGGCACTGGTCGTAGCAGGTGTGACGGGGAATGAACCCCGCCTGGATCTCGTCCGGCCACGGGTCTTCGCCTTCACGGCAGCGTACGAACTGCTCCGGGTGCGTCGCGTGCAGTCCCTCCAGGCGGGTCCGAGCCTGGGTCTCCAGCGTGCGGGCCTCCGCCACCAGGGTCTTCAGCTGGGAGGCGAGGTCGGAGTACCGGTCGTCGCCGGTTCGTACGTGGGCCGCCCGCAGCGCCATCATGGCGTTGCCCAGGAAGCGGCCGGCGTCCTGCAGGTCCGTGGAGTGGTGCAGCTGCATACCTGTCACGCCCCGAACCCACACGGCGTCGTTGTTCATTGATCAACCTTTCGAAGGTGCGAGCGCTCCTGTTCCGGAGTTGTACGAGGCTGTCAACGAGGGTAACTGGAATTGTGGGTGAATTGCCGCATTTGTGAGGTTAGCCATGGGTGGTGGAAGTGACTTTGAAATAGCTTTGCCAGAATTTTGGCCAGTGGCCATCCCATCCAAGGTGGCTTGCACGCCGGTGTGCGGGTGTTCAGGAGTCGCCGACCACCACGACCACAGCCCTTGCCGTGTCCCCGGCCGCGCAGCCGTAGACCAGGCTCGATCCGTACGGGTTCATCCGGTCCAGCGGGAATCCGGTCGTTCACGGCGAACGGGTTGTGCGTGGTCACCACGCCGATGCCGGAGATGTCCAGAAAGGCGTCGCGCAGGGCGGCGCGGGCGGCCGAAACCGGCGCCTTGGGCATCCGCACGCTGATGTGTCGCCTCTGGTGACGGACGTGATCGATCACTCCGCTTACCAGCCGGTGTTTTCGGGATGTCTCAGTCAAGGGCGGGAAGCGAGGGAACAGGAGCGAGGCCGAGATAACGGCCTGCCGCGCTCAGAGCCGTGCGAACATCATCGGCGACCTGCTGAATGGCGGAGTCCCTGGAGACTTCAGGGGAGTGACCGAAGCCGATCCAGACCTCGGCTGTGGTGCGGCCACGAGAGATCCGCTCGCTGTAGACGCCCGGCACGAGTTCCCCGAAGACGAGCAGTTCCTGCAGGCCGGCCTGACGCCACCAGGCGAGCCACTCCGGAGCCTCGTTGACAGCTTGGACAAGGTGTCCGGCGACATCGGCGTAGGCGCTGTCGTGCGGCAGACTCTGGTCGGTGGTGCTCCAGAACACCTGGAGCCAGTGCTTGCCGGGGCGGGAGAAGTCCACAACGAACGGGGCCGCCGGCTCCTGAGGTTCACCGAACAGGGCCTTGCGGTAGGGCTCCAGATGCTCCAGGAACACCGGCCAGTCCGCGGCCCGGACCTCGCGGAGATAGTTGTCGTCGGCACGGGTGGCCACATTGAACGCCACGGCGGCCAGGCGACGCAGGTCGTCGGAGACGGTGAAGGGGTTGCGGTCCAGCCAGTGATGAGCGGCCTCATCGGGAGCGATTCCCGAGATGCGGGCCGCGATCAGACAGGCGATCGCCAGGGCGGCCTCCACTTGGCCCTCCTCGGCATAGTCCTCGCTGTCGCGGACGAACTCGTCGAGCACCGCGATCATCGCCGTCGCGATGTCATCGCCTTCTTCCAATTCCGCGATGGCGTCGGCGGCCTCGTCGCTGTCGAAGGGGCCTTCGAAGAAGGGCGTCGGGTCATCCATGCTGCGGCTCCTTAGCGAAGAGGCGATCAGGGTATGGGCAGGGGTCACGGTCATGTCGGGCGAAGTGGTGTACGTAAGCCGATCCTCAACCGTGGAGATAGGGCTCCCAGGTCATGGTTTTGTCGGCCCCGCGCGAACGGGGATGGTCCCAGGTGGGCGACGACCAGGCGGGCGTGCTCGCCTGGTCGTCGCCGCACGCGTGACAGGTCCCGCCCGAGGGCGGGGATCCCGCACGTGATCTGCGCCTTCGCGTGCTTGTCGATCACTGAGCCGTTTTCATCCCTGTGCGGCGGGCGGGACCCAGCACACAGCAGGGCCGTCGTCCCCTGCCCCCGTTCCGAGGGCGACATAGGAAATCGATGATGCCATGCGACCTTGAATGTCCTCTTGGCGAACCTCTGACAGACGATCAACAAAGTCGCGACTCAGCTCCCGCTTACTCGGGGCACCCAGGGCAGGTCACGGCCTACGGCGAGTGCCCGTCTTCTGTCGGCCGCACCTCGCTCAGGACAGAAGAGGGACATGGGATGGGTTGATGAAGCCCGGAGAGAAGGCCGCCATATCCGGTTCCTTTACGAGTTCGGTGCGGATTTCCAGGCCTTCACGCCGGGGGCCGGCTGGGAAGACCTCAAGATCGGCCTTGGCTCCATCCGGCTGTTCGAGGGCTGCGCGATGGTGAGCGACATCGGCTGGATCCGCGAATCGAGTCGGCTCATGGGCTTTCTGATGCCGTGTCCGGTGCGTGTCTTCGGTAACCAGGAGCGCGACGAGGCACTGCGCTGGCTGAGTTCGCTGCCTGAAGGTCCCGGTGTCTCCCACCGTCTCGTACCCGAGTCCGGGGTCATCGTGGTCGAGGTCAAGGAGCCCTTGCGAACCCAGGACTTCGATGCGCTGGCGTTGACAGCCGACGGCTGGCTCGAAACACACGCTGGATTGGCGGGCGTCGTCGTCCACGCTCGCAAGTTCCCCGGTTGGGAGAACATCGCGAGCCTGCTTCGACATGTGCGCTTTGTTCGCGACCATCATCGGAAGATCAGAAAGGTTGCCCTGGCATCCGACAGCGAGCTCGCCGGCTTGGCGCCTCACCTTGCGAACCACTTCGTCCAAGCCGAAGTGCGGCCCTTCCGATACGACGAACTCGATGACGCCATCGCGTGGGCGGCGAGCCCTCCCGAGCAGCGCGCGACCCGGCCGGACTGATGCGGTGGCCGTGGCCTTCCAGGATTCTGTTGTGCATACCCATCCGAGGCGGTGACACCATCGATCCGGAGCGGGCCACCGCGGTGGCCGGCATACAGAGAGCCGGGCATCGCGCCGAGCAGGAACGAGGACACCGCGCTCAGGTCGTAAGCGGTGGCGGGGGCCGGCACGTCGATGAGTCCCCCACCGATCCGGTCTGGCCGCGATTGCCCCGCAGATTGTTCAGGCAGCGGCATCACCCGGTTCCCGGGCGAGTGGCCTGAGGTGACGGTCAGTTACGGGGCAGAGCGAACGGGCCGGGAAGCCGAAAGAAGCACCCGCGGTGATGGACCATGGTCTCGCCAAAGAATAAAGATCACAGCCATATGGGTGCATGGAGCATGCATACGGGTTCGGCCCTGCTCGGGCTGAATAGGTGTGCGGTGGCACTGCAGGTCATGCTGGAGTGCAGCGACCGTGACGCCCGTGACGACATTCCGTTCGGAAACATCCGAACAAACCGATATGCTTGGCTCGTGAGTGTCGATGAGTTCGTGGAGGATGCCGGGCTCTTCTACGAGCGGCTCGGGCTGAGCCGCACGTCAGGCCGGGCGATGGGCTGGCTGCTGACCGCCGGCACCTCCGGCGCCGACGCGCCGGAGCTGGCCGAGGCGCTGGCCGTGGCCAAGAGCAGCATGAGCGTCGCGCTGCGGCAACTGGAGCAGGCAGGGCTGGTCGAGCGGTTCCGGGTACGCGGCGAGCGGCGCGATCGCTATCGGCTGGCCGAGGACGTCTTCGCCCGAGCTTTCCGCGCGAAGATGGCCGAGTTCGAGAGCTTCCGCGCCCTGGCCGAGCAGGGACTGCGGGCGGTTGGCGACGATCCGGCGCGCAGGCGGCGGCTGGAACTCATGCGCGACATGTACGCGTTCATGATGGACCGCTTCCCCCGCCTGCTGGAGGAGTGGGACGAGCTGAAGGACCAGCGATGAGACCCTTACTGATCACCATGGGCAGCCGCGGGGACGTCCAGCCGTACCTCGCCCTGGCCCGCGGGCTGATGGCCGCCGGTCACCGGCCGCTCCTGGCCGCGCCCCGGCGGTTCGGGCCGCTCGCCGCCGCCCACGAGGTGGAGTTCGCACCGTTGACCGACGAGATGCTCGCGCTGCAGGACACCGTACGAGGACAGGGCGTGCGCGCCGCGATCACCGCCGCCGGCGCGGTCAAGCCGATGCTCCGCCGCCTGCTCGACGACCAGGCCGCGCTCACCGCAGGCCCGGCCGACGTGGTCGTCTACCACCCCAAATCCCTTGGCGGACCGTACGTCGCGGAGAAGCTCGGCGTCCCCGCCCTCGCCGGACTGCTGCTCCCGCTCTACCTTCCCACCGCCGCCTTCCCCTCCCCCATCCTTCCCGTACGCGTGCCGCGCGCACTCAACCGGGCGAGCTGGCGCATCTCCTCCGCCGTCGAGGCGCCTTATCGGGGCACGGTACGGGAATGGCGGGCCGGGCCGCTCGGTCTGCGCGGCCGGTGCCGGCCGGTGGCCGACCTGGTCAGGGCCGGCGGCGTGCTGCACGCCTGGAGCCCCTATCTGCTCCCTGCCCCCGCCGACTGGCCCGCCGATGCCCAGCCCACCGGGTTCTGGACGCTGCCCACTCCCGGCAGCTGGACGCCGCCCGAACGGCTGGCCCGGTTCCTGGAAGACGGCGACCCGCCCGTGTACGTCGGCTTCGGCAGCTCATACAGCGGCGACGCGGAGAGGCTGACCGCGACGGTGCTGGAGGCCGTCCGGCTGACCGGGCGCCGCGCGGTCCTGGCCACCGGTTGGGGCGCCCTGCGACAGGGCTCGGAGCCGGACGGCGTTCTGATGATCGACGAAGCTCCGCACGATTGGCTGCTGCCCCGTGTGGCCGCCGCGGTGCACCATGGCGGGATCGGCACGGTGGCCGCCGCGCTGCGCGCGGGCGTCCCTCAGGTGATCCGGCCCTTCCTCGGGGACCAGCCGTTCTGGGCCGATCGGCTGCACCGCATCGGCGTCGCGCCGGCTCCCGTCACCGGCCGCCTCACGCCCGGCAAGCTTGCCGCCGCCGTCGAGGCCTCGGCCGTGCTGGCCTCGGCCGCCCGCGCGCTCGCCGCACAGGTCGGGGCCGAGGACGGCGTGACCACCGCTGTCGCCCGCATCGCTCGCGCGAAAGGAGCGCGAGGCCCGGCTCCGCGAACCGACGGTGACACATCACCTTTGCCCTGAGGCGAGGCCGCCGGCCACGAAGTCGATCAGCTGGTCGAGGATCTTCGGGTATGCCGGCCTCCGTCGTACCCGTCGGAGCCGGTACGCGGCCGGGCACCCTGAGGATCCTCGGCCAGGAGCAGCGGAGCATGTTCGAGGAGAGGGTGGAAGGCTCCGACGCGGTCCCATGCCTCGACGACGCCGTCGGTGAAGACAGGATGCGCTCCCCGTCCCCGAAGGGAACGCGGTACAGCTTGGGCCGCCGAGATGCCTGGCCAGGCTCGCCTCCAGCCGGTCTCCCACCTCGGCCAGGTCGGGCTCGTCGTGAGCGGCTCAGCGGAAGGCGCCCAGAACCCAGGCCACCGCCTCCAGGCCTTGCCCTGGACGTCTCTGACGAGCAGACGCACCCCGTGCGGGGCGGTGACGACCTCGTACAGGTCTCCCCCGATCCAGGCTTCGGCCGCTGCGGAGGTCGGCCGCCCTGCGGGGCACCGGCCGCAGCAGCACGCGCTGGGCGGCCTCAGTGACCAGCCTGACGTTGGCCGGCTCGCGCTCCCGCCGCAGCCGCAGCGGGCATGGCCTGCGGCACGAAGCGTACGAAGGGAATCTGCCGCCCGACCTCGAGGTAATCCTCCACGCTGCCGTCCACTGCGAAGCCCATGATGGCGCAGAGCCGGCGGGCGGCGGCCTGATGGCGTGGCGCGTACCGAGCCATGATCTCACCACCCTCCTCAGCAGGCAGCAGCCGGGCGACGGCGGGGAAGGTTCTGCCGCCCACCTGGAGGACGACCTCCGGTGTCTTCGTGATGTTCCTGTACCAGTCGGCGCGCGGGCCGAAGCCTGAGGCCGCCACGTAGCCGCGCCCGTCGCGCTCCACGACCTCGATGACGGCCTGGCGGGGCTTTCCCGAGACGCGGCCGACATGGATGAGCAGCATCACCCTGCTCCCCAGCAGCCGGCCCAGCCCCAGCCGGTACAGGTGAATGGGCAGCCGCCACAACGTGCGCCGCAGCCCCGACGGCGGATCAGGCCTCTTCACGATGTCCATGCTGTTCCTTCCTGACTGTTTCCGATTGAGGGCTCAGCAGGTCCTCGACGGCCGCCATCGCCTCGCCGGTGTCCAGGCCGGGGTCGAGCATGCGGTGGAGCATCAGTCCGTCGATCAACGCGGCGACCAGGGTGGCCGCGCCGGAGCGACGCCCCGTCGACCAGTCCGGATGCAGCTCACCGAGCCGCCGCCCGAGCCGCTCACGCGCCCGCCGCAGCTCGTCCCGCAGCACCTCGCCGAGCGCGGGGTCGCGCATCGCCCCCGCGATGAGCTCGACGCCCATCCGGATCATCCGTTCGTCACCGGCGGTCTCGGAGGTGAGCCGTTGGACGACCGTGAGCGCCTGCCGGTCGTCCTCGGCGGCGAGCAACTCGTCCAGGAGCGGGCCGATGATCAGTTCACCGGCCCTGCGGGCGATCGCCGTCCGCAATCCCGGCAGACCCCCGAAGTGGTAATGAATCAGGCCCGGTTTGGTCATGGCCCGCTCGGCCACGGCGCGCGTGGTGACGGCCGGCCAGCCTCCTTTGCACAGGAGCGCGACACCAGCGTCGACAAGCTGCTCCCGGCGGCGGTTCCCGCGGGCGGAACTTGGTCGTTCGACCAACTTGGCCATGTGGCCAAGATACCACTCACCTCTCGGCCATTCACCCCCCGTCCCCCTTTGGTGGACAGGCGTCCGACCTCCATCAGCGCCCCGACCTCCCGGTCAGCGTCCCCAGGACAGAGCGAGCGATGATGGAGTGAGAGCAGTGAGGAGGTCTCTCCATGGCGAACCTTCCTGCACCCTTCGTCCTGGTGGGAGTGAACGGCTCGGACACCAGCAAGGATGCTCTGCGCTGGGCGGCACGCCAGGCCGAACTGACCAGAGCCGAACTCCACGTCATCCACGCCTGGCGCCTTCCGACCAGCTATGGCTACTCCATGGACTTCTCCGATGCGGACTTCGCCGGTGCGGCGCGCAAACTCCTGGAGCAGGTGGCGGACGAGGTCCTGGGCGATTCCATGTCCGTACCGGTCACCCTCCAGGTGTTCGAAGGCCATCCCGCCACGGTGCTGATCGACGCCGCGCGTGACGCCTCTCTGCTCGTCGTGGGCAACCGGGGGCACGGGCCGGTCATCGGCACGCTGCTGGGATCGGTGGCCCTGCACTGCGTGCACCACGCACCGTGTCCGGTCGTCGTGTTCCGGCACCCGCCCGACGCAGTCAGCCCCACTGGAAGCGAACGGTAGGAACGGCGCACGCAGGGTATTCAAGGCATGCCGCGGCGTCAGACAGGAAACGGGGATCGGGGTGCTTCTCGAGTCAGGGAGTGAACTCCTCCATCTCGCCGGCCGCGACATCGCTACCGTTCAACCGCCAAAACGGTCATGTGTGGCGTGGCGAACACCGGCCAGGTGATCAAAGCGGAGTCTGCGGACGATCGTCCAAGGAACGGGATAGACGATGGGGCCATCCGATCTTCGGGGCAGGCTGGCTGTCCTGGGAGACATGCTGCGCACCCAGCTCTGGCTGCTGCCCTCCCTCGGCGTGGGTCTTGCTCTGGGTCTTGGAGTGGGACTACCCCGACTGGATGCGAGGCTGGGACCCGACGTCCCCTCGTGGGCGGCGCCCTACCTGTTCGGCGGGGGTGCCAGCGCGGCCCGGGCAGTGCTGGGCGCCATCGCCGGCTCTCTCATCACGGTGACGTCGCTGACCTTCTCCATGACGGTGGTGGCCCTGCAACTCGCGAGCAGTCAGTTTTCGCCGCGCCTCCTACGCACGTTCACCCGGGACCGGGTCGTCCAGTCCACCCTGGCGCTGTTCCTGGCCACCTTCACCTATACCCTCACCGTGTTGCGCACGATCCGATCCCCCGGCGAGTCAAGAGACATCTTCGTGCCCCAGATAGCGGTGACCACGGGATTCGTCCTGGCTCTGGTCAGCGTTCTCGCCCTCGTGCTGTTTCTCGCGCACCTGGCCCGGGAGTTGCGGGCGGAAACGACGTTGCTCAGGGTGCACGCCGAGGCGAACGAGACCATCCACCGGGTCCTTCCGCCGCGGAGTTCCACGTCGCTGGATGTGAAACCCGTGTCGCCGCCTCCTGACACGTTGCCCCTGCGCGCTGGGGCCTCCGGTTTCGTGCTGAGGATGGATGAGAGCTCACTGCTGTCCGCGGCGGTGGAGGCCGACGCCGTCCTGCTCATCGACTGCTGTCCAGGCAGCCTGCTGGTCGCAGGGACCCCGCTGGGAGCCGGCTGGCCGCGTGCCGCGGGATCGTTCGACACCGATGTCGAACTCCGGCTCACCCGGCAGGTCGCCGGGGCGATAAGCACGGGGCCCGAACGCACTGCGGCTCAAGACGTGACGTACGGGCTGCGGCAGCTCATCGACGTGGCCGTCAAGGCGCTGTCGCCGGGGATCAACGATCCCACCACGGCCGTCCACGCCCTGGGCCATGTGTCGATCGTCCTGTGCGAGCTGGCAGGCCGTCAGCTCGGGCCACGGCCGCTGCGTGACGAGCGGGGCGACGTACGGGTCATGCTGTATCAGCCGAACATCGCCGACTTGCTCACGATGACGCTGGTGCAACCCCTCCACTACGGCGCGCACGACTCCACCGTCCTGGCCCAGATGTTCTTCCTGCTGCGTGACCTCGCCTGGCACGTTTCCGCCGACCAGCGCCCGGCAATCACCCATCAGCTGGAGGTCCTGCGCGCCCAAGCCGCCGGGCAACGATTCGGATCGAGGGAGATGGCGCGTTTCGACATGCTGTCCACTCAGGTCGAACAGGCACTGGCCGGCCGCTGGGCACCCGCGTGGATTCCGTCGTGAACATGCTCCTCCCTGAAGCGCCGCGACGGTGGCGGGGCGGCGATCGATCGATCTCGCCTACCGGCTCCGTGACTCTCCGGCCAGGCTGAGGATGTCCTCCGGGAGGCCTCGTGCGGCGGATCCGGCGCGCGGGCCGTCGGCGGCGGCCGCCATCCTGGTGTGGGTGGCGGCCAGGCGTATGGCGTCGGCGAGCGCGTCCGAGGTCAGACGGCGCTGCGGCCGGGACGGCATGGCGGCGCCGGCCAGGAACACTGCGGCGATGCCGCAGCACTCCTCCTGCCGCAGCCCTCGACACCACGAGCATGCAGGCCAAGGCATCGGCGCCGATGCCCATCCCGGCAGCTCAGGCCGCAGTTCGGTGGTCACGTCCGCCGCCTGGCGCGCGACTGCGAGACCCTGCCGGCAGAACCCAGGATCAAACACCCACTTACAGCACGCCTCCTGCCAGACACCCCGCTCCTCCGACAAGCGGCCCCGGCGGTCCGCCCAAGGCAAGCGATGGCCGCCCTGGGACAAGCAGGCCGCCGGGTATTGCTTCAAGAGCCCCCGCAAGGCGCTCGGTCCGAGGAGCGCCGGGCGTCCCCGATGGCGCGGGCTGCGTTGATCAGGCCGATGTGGCTGAGGGCCTGAGGGTAGTTGCCGATCGCCTCTCCTGTGGTGGGGTCCGCCTCTTCGCTGAGCAGGCCGACATCATTGGCGCAGGAGGCGGCGGTCTCGAACGCCCGCCTGGCCGCGGCGTCCTGACCGATGAGGGCCAGCGCGTGGGCGAGCCAGAAGGTGCACAGCAGGAACGGGCCCTCCTGGCCCGCCAGCCCGTCGGCGGAACGGTAGCGGTACACCAGCCCTCTCGCGTCGGTCAGCCGGGTGGCGACAGCCTGCACGGTGGAGCGGATTCTCGGGTCGTCCGGCGGCAGGAATCCGACCAGAGGCATCATCAGGGTGGCGGCGTCGACATGGGTGCCACCGAACGTCTGGGTGAAGGCACCCGCCTGCTCGTTCCATCCGTGGGTCAGGATCGCGGTGTGGATCTCGTCCCGGACGCGCGTCCAGTCGGCGACCCGGGAGGCGGCCCCCAGCACGGGGGCCAAGGTGATCGCTCTGTTGAGTCCCACCCAGCACATCAGCTTGGAGTGCGTGAAGTGCCGGCTGGGGCCACGGACCTCCCACAGACTCTGATCCGGCTCCTGCCAGCGGCGCGCGGCGGTCTCGGCCACTCCGATCAGCAGCGAGCGCGTGAGGGGGTCGAACGGGCCGATGTCCCGGTAGGTCTGGTGGGCGGCATCGAGCAGTTCGCCGTACACATCGAGTTGGCGCTGGCGCCAGGCGTCGTTGCCGACCCGTACGGGGGCGCTGTCCCGCCATCCCCGCAGATGCGACAGCTGCCGTTCGCTCAGGTCGCGCTCGCCGCCGATGCCGTACATGATCTGCAGGTCCGGGTCCGCGTCGACCTGGGTCGCGCAGGCGCGGGACAGGAAGGTGAAGAAGGCGGTTTCTTCCTCCTCGCAGGTGGCCGTGTTCAGGGCGTGCAGGGTGAAGCTGGCATCGCGGACCCAGGTGTAGCGGTAGTCCCAGTTGCGCTCCCCGCCGATGCTCTCCGGCAGGGAGGTCGTGGCCGCGGCCACGATGGCCCCCGTCGGGGCGTAGGTCATCGCGCGCAGAACCCGGCCGCTGTGGTTGACCTGCCGGCGCCAGGGGCCCTCGTAGTCGCCGTGCCCGCGTGACCAGGAGCGCCATCCCGCGACGGTGTCGCGGATCCGGCGCGCGACGGCCCGGGAGGTACGGCGCGGCGGGTCGGGCGCCCAGGCCCGGTCGGTCTGCAGGGCCAGGCCCACGTTCTGTCCCGCGCGCAGGGTGAGAGCGGCGTCCGCGACCGAGCCGCTGGTACGGAACTCCACCGGACTGGACAGGGTAAGCACGTCGGAGCCCCCACGGGCGATCAGGCCGCCGCGGACCGGTTGCATCAGCGGGCGGACGAGCCCGAACTCGGGCCGGGGCGCGTACACGATCTCCACCGGCACTCGCCCTTCGGTGCAGGCGAGCCGACGGAGGAGCAGGCCAGGGGAAGACGTGCCCAGCGCGTGGGCGCGTTCGCCACGACCCAGCGCGAGCGCGTCCAAGAGCACCAAGGTGCCGTCGCGCGTCCTGAACGTGGTCTCCAGCACAAGGGTGTCCTCGACGTACCGACGGGTCACCTCGGCCGGACATGTCGGCCGGATCGTCCAGAATCCGGCCTCTTCGTCCAGCAGCCGGGCGAAGAGCGCCGGACTGTCGAAACGCGGCAGGCACAGCCAGTCGACAGAACCGTCGGACGTGACCAGCGCGGCGGACCGGCAGTCCGACAGCATCGCGTAGTCGCCGATCGGCCGGGCACTCAATGTCCGGCCCGCCCCACGTCCAGGCGTCGCAGCACGTGGAGCAGTGCCGAGACGGCGAAGAGCACCAGGGTGACCAGGATCCATCGGTGGAGGTAAGGGAGGGTACTCAAACCGACCGCCGCCCTGTAGTTGGGCTCGGCGCCGCGCAGGATGAGTGGGGACCACACCACCAGCAGCAGGAGGGAGAACGCGGCCGGCACGCGCAGGTAGTTGACCGGAGCCGGCCGCCGCCCCGCCGGCCGGGGCCTGCGCCGAGCAGTCGTACGACGGCGGCGGGTACGGGCAGCGGCAGACCGTGCGGCGAGGTCAGCGGCGGAGTAGAGAGGGAACAGCACCAGATCGTGGAGGATGACGGCCCCCACGAGCCACACCAGAAAGCCCCGCCAGATCCCCACCTCGACCACCCGGGTGGCGGCGTAGCCGGCGACCAGGAAACAGAGGGCGAGGACGAGCAGGTGCCACGGCGGAGCGCCGTAGGTCCTGGCCCACCGGCTGTGGCCGTTCACGATCGCTCCTGGATGAAGTCGAGCTCGCGCACCCACTTCGTGTTGTGCACGCCGGGGGCGTTGGGGACGATGACCCGCGCCGGATAGCCGTGGTCGAGAGACAGGTCGGCGCCGTTGACCCGCAGCGCCAGCAGCGAGCGCGGGTCGGCGACCTGCGCGCCGCTGAGCGAGGCCCGACCGAAATAGCCCCCGCGTTGCAGAGAACTGGTGGTGACACCTGTCGAGCCGGCCCGGATCCCGGCGAGGCGGGCGAGGTCGGCCAGCCGTACACCGGTCCAGGTCTGGACGGTCGACCAGCCTTCCACACAGGCGATCGGCAAGGCGTAGGTGTACAGCGGCATCGCCAGCAGGTCTTCACGGAAGAGGTGCACCCGCTGTGGTCCGACGAGTGCCAGCCGCCAGGACGCGCCGGTCTGAGCTGCTGTCACGCCGAGGCTCGCCGCCGTCTTGTTGACCTGGAAATCGTTGGGGCCAGGACCGTAGAGGCGCCCATGAGGAGCGAGCAGCGCGGTACGGCGCAGCGGCCCGTCGATGCACTGGCCGACGGACAGGCCGAACATGATCAGCGAACCGCCGCCGGCGAAGGCCAGCAGGCCGCGTCTGGACATCGTGGGGGGCGCCGGGTCGACGGCGACCAGGCCATCGGGGTCCGGCGGCTCCGGGCGGGTGTCCGCCACGGAGCTGCGCAGGTGGTCGCGCAGGCCGTACGTCCGCAGGGTGTGGATGACTCGGGGCAGCTTGATGACGACGTGGACGACGAAGGCGGCCAGGAAGATCCATGCGCCGTAGAAGTGGGCCGGGTAGAAGGAGAACGGGAAGACGTAGAAGAGCTGGATGTTGAGGATTCCGGTCACGAACTGGAAGACCGCGCCGCCGACCAGCAGCAGCAGGCTGGCCCGTTCGACGGCCTCCGCGACGGAGCGGGCGGGCGGCCAGGAGAACAGCTTGGGGATCACCGACCACAGCTTGGCCAGCAGGATCGGCACCAGGGTCAACCCGCCGACGACGTGCACGCCCTGGGTGACCCGGTACAACCAGACGGGGTCCGTGGGCCAGTCGAACAGATAGAAGCCCAGCAGTCCCCTGCCGGGGGTCGTGTCGTTGCCCGGCAGCCGGGGCTCGTACGCGGCGTACGACACCAGCCCGGTGATCGCGACGAGGGTGATCCCGGCCAGCAGGACCAGTCCGAGCACCGAGGTCAGCCAGGGGCCGCGGAGCGGACTGCGCCAGAACTCCGGCCGGAACGGCCCGGGCGGCCCGCTCCACCCCTTGAGGCGCGCGGCCAGGCGGCCCTTCTTGCCGGCTTTCGCGCCGCGCCACACATCCGGCACCGATCCCCCCGAAATCCCACGTCGACTGTCCGGTCTCCTTACCGGAAGCGGTCTTTCCAATGCCACGCCCTCGCACCCATTCGGCAATATCAGGCCGTCCGCCGTGCTGCCGGTGAGGGACGGACCACGCGTACGACCACCCCTGCGGCCACCGCCAGCGCGGCAAGGGCGTAGGCGACGGTCCCCGAGCCGGTGCCCAGGTACGCCGCGCCGCTCGCCAGCGGGACGCCGAGCCACTCCCACCGGCCGTCGAGGGCGACCAGCGCGACGACCAGCACCGCGTACCAGGAATAGCCGGGTGTGAACACGAGGAACCCCACCCCGGTCACCACCAGCGCGCCCTGCCACGGCCGGTCCGCGTCACCGTGGCGGAGGACGTGGAAGATCGCGATCCCGACGATGACCAGGGCCGCGGGCAACGCCCACGAGTCGGGAAGGACCAGTCGCAGCAACGCATACCGGTCCCTGCTGCCGGCATCGTCGTAACCCTCCTCGGTCAGGTACCCGAAGAGGTATCCGAGTACCGAGCCGCGCGAGGCGAGTGCGTACGGCAGATAGGCGAGCGCCACGACGAGGGCGGCGGGGCCGAGGACGGCCAGAGTGTCGAGCATCCGGCGCGCCGGCGTCCTTCCGTCTGCCGCGAGGACCCCGGAGAGCGCTCCGGGGGCGGTGACGGCGGGCAGCAGCTTGGCCGCGGCCGCCGCGCCGAGCAGCGTGCCGCCGAGGACCCTGTGCCTGTTCACCGTGGTCAGCACGATGACGGTGAGCAGGACGCCGAGCCCGTCGACGTGGGCGTTGTTCACCAGTTCGAGCGGGACGGCGGGACACCACGCGTAGCAGGCGGTGTACGCCGGAGCGTTACCCCGGGTGCCGGCCCGCCGGCCGAGCGCGATCAGCAACACGGCTGAGGTCGCGAGCGCCAGGAGCGCGCCGCCGACCTGCAACGGCTTGTGCCGTGCCCCTTCGGGAGAGAGCCCGTGCACCAGCAGGAAGTACGCCTCCGCCAGCGGCGGATAGATCGTGTGCACGCCGGGACGGTTGATCCGCGTGCACGACGCGACCGTGTCTCCGGAGGGGATCGGGTAACGATCGGGCCCCTCGCAGCCATCGCCGCTGGGGAAGAGCCAGCGGTCGCGCAGCCGCGCCAGCGCCGCCTCGGCCGGTGTGTGATCGTAGGGCGAGACGCCCGCGGCCTGCACCCGTCCGTCCCAGGCGTAGCGGTAGGAGTCGGTGCTGGTGGCGGGCGGCGAGAGGAGGCCGGTGGCGGTCACGGCGATCCCACCGGCGATCAGCAGGCACGTCGCCTGGCGTGTCGGCAGCCCGCGCACAGCCCATATGGCCGCGTAGAAGAACGCCCACGCCAGCGCGTACGGCCAGAACAGGCCGCGGCGGTCCGCCGGAACGGCGTCCTGGCCGATCGCCCACGCGAGCGTCCCGGCCAGGGCGACCAGCAGGACGGCCGTTCCCGCCGTGCGGCGGATCACGCCGGGCAGGCCAGGGGTGCGGTGGCGAACTCCTTCATTCCCTCGTCGAACCCGATCCGGGCGTGGAAGCCGAGCTCCGCGCCCGCCTTGTGCGGAGCTGCCACGATGTGCCGGACGTCACCCAACCGGTACTCCCCCGTCGTCACCGGCTCCGGCCCGCCACGCTGACCGGCCAGTGCCGCCGCCAGGTCGCCGATACTGCGCGGCTCCCCGCTGGCGATGTTGAACGCGTCCAGCAGGCCGGGCCGGCCGCCGGAGAGCGCGGCGACGTTCGCGCGGGCGACATCGCGGACGTGGACGAAATCCCGCAGTTGCCCGCCGTCCTCGAACACCCTGGGTGCTCGACCGGCCTCCAACGCGGATCTGAAGATCGCCGCCACCCCGGAGTACGGCGTGTCCCGTGGCATCCGCGGCCCGTACACGTTGTGGTAGCGCAACGCGACGGCCGTGCCGCCGGTCTCGCGCGCCCAGTTGGCGGCCAGATGCTCCTGCGCCAGTTTGCTGGTGGCGTACGCGTTGCGGGGATCCGTCGGCGCGTTCTCATCGATGGTGGCGTGGACCACCTCCGAGTCGCACCGGGGGCAACGAGGTTCGAAGTGCCCGCGTGCCAGAGCGGCGGCGGAACGCGGCGCGGGCCGTACCCTGCCATGACCCGGGCAGTCGTAGGCGCCCTCGCCGTAGACCACCATCGAGGAGGCCAGTACCAGCCGCCCGATCTCGTGCCGGGCCATCGCGGCGAGCAGCACGGCCGTGCCGTACACGTTGACCGAGGCGTAGTCCGGCAGGTCGGCCACGTTCACGCCGAGCCCGACCTTGGCCGCCTGGTGCACGACGACGTCGGCCCCTGTCATCGACCGGTCGAGCGCGGCGCCGTCGCGCACGTCGTCGCCGGTCCTGAGGTCGAGACGGATCACCTCGTGCCCGGCCGCTTCCAGCGCCTCCGCCACATGGCTTCCGATGAACCCGGCCGCGCCGGTGACCAGCACCTTCGCCTCGCGAGAAGGGGTCATCACGACACCGCCGTCCCGGCGAGCGCGGCGGCGAAGCGGGAGTGGGGAGCCAGCGCCGCCACCTCGATCGCGTCCGCCATGGTGTCCACGTCGGTCAGGCAGGGCAGGCAGGCGACGCTCATCCCTGCCTCGGTCAGTCTGTTCAACTGGATCTCTCCCGTGATCGGCTCGGACATCGGCACACCGAGCAGCAGATCGGGGTCGGGGGCGCGCAGCCCGAGCAGCCAGAACCCGCCGTCCGTCGCGGGGCCGAAAACCGCGTCGTGGGCGCCGAGCAACGACACGGCGTCGGCCAGCAGGCCGGCGGTCACCTGCGGGGTATCCATGCCGATGAGCACGATCGGGGTGGGCGAGAGCCGGTGGGCGTCGTCGAACGCGGCGGCGAGCCGTTCGTCCAGGCCGTCGCCGCGCTGCGGGACGACCGTGAACCCAGTGGGCAGCCACGCCCCGGGAGACCCGTCGAGAGCGATCACGCGGCGGGCCACCGGAACCCGGGCGACCGTCCGCAGCGTATCCTCCAGGGCGGCGCCGGCCAGTGCCGCAGCCTCGCGCGGCGTGCAGGGCGGGGTCAGGCGGGTCTTCACTCTCCCTGGTACGGGCTCCTTGGCGATCACCAGGAGTTGCGCGCCGTCGGCATGGTGCGAACTCACGTCATACCGCCCTGTCTGCCATGACCCGGCGCATGTCACCGATCGTCCGTAGCGTGCCGCGCACCGTACCGGTCACCTTCGACCTCCCCGTACGGGCCAGATAGTCCACCTCGACCTCGGCGATCCGCCAGCCGGCCGCACCGGCGCGCAGCACCATCTCCAGGGGGTAGCCGAACCGCCGGTCCACCAGTTCCAGGGCCGACAGGGCGGCGCGTCCGCACGCCCGCATCGGCCCCAGGTCGTGCAGGTCCGCGCCGGTACGGCGGCGCAGCTCGCGAGCCAGCACGGCGTTGCCGAGCCGGGCGTGCACCGGCCAGGAGGCGCCCGGTCCAAGGACGCGGCGACCGAGGACAAGATCGGCCTCACCCGCCCGGACCGGGCCGGCGACGCGCGGCAACTGTCCAGGATCGAGGGACGCATCGGCGTCCATGAAGCACACCACGTCCGCCGTCGCGGCCGTCAGCCCCGCGTGGCACGCGGCGCCGAATCCGGGCCGGGGCTCGGCCACCACCATCGCGCCGAACTCCGTCGCGACTCTCGCGGATCCGTCGGTCGAACCGTTGTCGACCACGATCGGGCGGAAGCCGGGCGGCATCCGCCCGAGCACCCAGGGCAGGGCCGCCTCCTCATTCAGACAGGGCAGAACCACGTCGATCTCCATGGGCCGACGCTAACGCGGCGACAGCGCCGTTCTTCTTACGAAAGGATGACGTCGTTCCGAGAAATGACCGGCTCGGGTCCGCGGAAACACAGTTTCATGGTCGGCCTCGCGGTTTGGGCCGCTGGGCCCCGTGCCCTGGCAGGACATGCGACGTGTCGTAATCGGTCATATTTTGGCTTTCCACTGAGGGCATGTTGGACGCACTTTTGCCCGACGGTCGTGGCCTCGTGCCCGTAACAGCCTCGTAAGGATCGGCTCCGACCCGTCGGGGTAGTGTCTGCAGCGTGATCATCGGTAGCCGTGCGAACGTCGTCCTCCACTGGGGAAAAGCCGCGTGATCGGCGCTTTCTATGAAGAAAGTCTCAAAGGCAGAGACGTAGAAATCGAATATTCCGACGGCCTGATACGACCGCTCTCCGCCGAGCGCTGGCTCCGGTACAACGAGGGCGACGAGCACATTCTGGCCCGATGCGGCGGCCCTACGCTCGATGTCGGTTCGGGACCCGGAAGACTGACCGTTGCGCTCACCCGGATGGGGATTCCCGCCATGGGCATCGACATCGCGCCGTTGGCCGTGGAGCTGACCCGCCGCGCCGGCGGTCTGGCGCTGCGCACGTGCGTCTTCGAGCCCCTTCCAGGAACCGGGCGGTGGGCCGAGGCGCTCCTGGCCGACGGCAACATCGGCATCGGCGGCGACCCGGCAGCCCTCCTCCGGCGCATGCGCGAGCTGGTCAGGCCAGGAGGCACAGTGATCGCCGAGCTCTCACCACCGAGGTCACAGAGCAAGGTCCAGACCGTACGGCTGCGCCAGGCCGGGCGTACGGGCGACTGGTTCACCTGGGCGACCGTCTCGATCGACGATATCGCCGCCCTTGCCGGGCGATCCGGGTTCCCCACCGTCGAACGCTGGAACGCGGCGGGGCGATGGTTCGCATCCCTCTCATGACCCGTCCGGCCGCGCGGCCCCGCGCCCAGCCGACGACGGGGTGCCCGAGGTGACCGCCAGCCTGCTGCGCGCGGAGAAGGCGGCCCAGCGCACGAGAGAGAGCCAGGCCCGCATCGGCGACGCTCATCGAAGGGCGGCCGGCCGAGACTGAACCGGTCCGGGGGCGGTCTTACGAACGCTGATCCAGCTCGCGCCGTCCCTGGGGTTGCGCCTGCTGCTGCGTGACCTGGGCGGCGGCTACGGCTTCACGGCCTCGACGAAGCGCTCGATATCCGACACCGTCAGCTCCCGCCCGGCCAGCTCCCCGGCCGGCGCCAGGTAGCGGTGCCGGTATTCGGCGCTGCCGACCTGCTCCCGCTCGATCCAGCCATAGCGTCCCAGCAGAGCGCCCACCTCGTCCGGAGCCAGGCCGAACCGCCACACCCGCCGCTTCGTCACGAACTCCTCATGCAGCGCCGCCGCCCCGTGGCCGCCGCTGTGCAGGAAGTCGGCCAGCACGTAGGTGAACAGCAGACGGCTTCCCGGGGCCGCCCGGGACAGAAACGCCAAGGCGGCGTGCACGGCCTCCTCGCTCAGGTACTGCGTGACCGCCTCCCACACGAACACCGCCGGCCGGTCGGCCTCAAAGCCGTGCACGGCCAGCGCCGTGGCCAGTACGTCGGCCAGTTCGGCGGTCTCGAAGTCGACCTCGATGAGCCGCACCCGTTCCGGCACGCCGCCGGGCAGCGCCCGCAGCCCCTGCCGCTTGCCGGCCACGTTCACCGGCAGGTCCAGCTCATAGGCCCGCCCGCCCGGCGGCGTCAGCCGGCAGGCCCGGGTGTCCAACCCGGCCCCGAGCACCACCAACTGCTCGATCCCGGCGCCGAAGGCTTCGGCGACCTTGTCATCGGCGTACCGCTTGCGGCACAGCACGCCGCCCCACACCCCCGGCGCGCGCCGGTCGGACGCGCCGGCCATCCACGCGCGCACGGCCTTCCACCGGCACGCCCGCACGGCAGCGCGCGCGGCCACCGGCAGGAGCCCGGCCGCCAGCCCGTCCTCGATCAGCCGCCGGCCGGGCGGCTCGTACTGCTCGACGGCGGCGATCACCATGGGGCCGAGCGCCGTCTGCGCCGCTGCGGGCCGTCGTGTCATGCGTCATCCCTCCGAAATCCCTCTGAACGGTCCGGTTGCGAGGGTGGCGGCGGGGCGTCGTCGAACACCTTGGCCATCCACTCGAACATGGCGTGCGCCTGCCGCACCCGGGCGGACCGCTCCTCCTCCGGGCCCTCGTCCTGGCCGGCCAGCGCCAGTCCGTCCCGGGTGATGTCCAAGAACGCGGCGATCGAGGCGATCTGCCGTTGCACCACGATCGACCAGGCGTCCTCGGCCATCCGGTAGTAGACGGTCCGCTCACCCGGCCGGGTTCGCCAGGCGAGGAATCCCATGCTGGTCAGCAGCCGCAGGTTGGAGGTCAGGGAGGCGCGGCTGGCGCCGATGGCCTCGCTGATCTGCCCCGCTGACTGCTCGGCCGGATCGCAGATCATCAGCCAGCCCAGCACTCGGCCGGCGATCGGCGGCACGCCGTCACGCGCGAGATACATGGCGATCCGTTCCGCCCACTCCACCTGCTGATCCCGTCGGCTGGTCATGCATCCTCCCCTCTTGCAGCTATTTCAGTATGAGCTAAAATACCTGCATTGATCAAGGATGCGCCCGGCTGGGGGTGCTGTGGTGAGCCGGGAAGTCTGGTCGGCCCGCGACGCCGTCGCGGAGAAGCAGGAGGACTTCCCGCATGACCACCCGCACCCTCAACGCGCTGCTCGGCAGCGGGGTCGTCGCCGGTGTGCTGATGCCGGCGCTGCTATGGGCCGACGGCGCCACCCGCCCGGGCTACAGCCTGTGGCACCACGGCGCCAGCCAGCTCGGCACCGGCGAGCGCGCCTGGCTGCAGACGATCAACTTCACCCTCGGCGGGCTGCTTCTGGCGGCCTTCGCACTCGGGCTGCGCCAGGTGCTGCGCGCCGGTCGCGGCGCCACCTGGGGGCCGACCCTGCTCGCCACCGCCGCGGTCGGTCTGGTGGTGGCCGGGCTGGTGCCGACCGACCCCGCGCTCGGTTATCCGCCCGGGCAGCCCACCGGCGTCACCACGAGCGGCCTCATCCACCAGGCGGCCGGCTTCGCGCTGTTCGCCGGGCTCAGCGCGGCCGCCGTTGTCCTGGCCCGACGGCTGCGCGAGCACAGCCGCGGCTGGGCGCGCTACTCGCGCCTGTCCGGTCTCCTGATCATCGCCTTCGCGTTCGCCGCCGGCATCGCCTACCGGCTCGACACCCTCGGCCGATGGCAGCCCGCCCCCGCCGGCCTGCTCGAACACCTGTCCCTGCTGACCGGCTTCTGCTGGATCATCGCCGTCGCCACCCACCTGCTGCGCATGCCCATCCCTGACGCCACTTCCAGATGATCAGCTTCCCGAAGGTGCCCGTTCCAAGATCACTATCTGGGTGTCGATGCTCGACCTTCAACCGGCCAGGATCTCGGTGACGACGACATACAGCGCCCACAGCGACAACCCGGCCATGATGACGATCTCGCGCCAGCCGAGGGCGGGCCTGGCCTGGATGGCGTACGACATGGTGATGTTGGGCGCCGCCGGCGCGGGCGGGCGCCGGTTCTCGGCCAGGGGCTCGTTGAAGCGGTGGATGAAGATCTGGATGAGGTTCATGCCGGCGACCAGCCCCGCCGCGAAGCTCAGCGCGCTCAACCCGGCGGCGAACTGCAGGGCGATGATGGCCACGACGCACAGCAGCGTGAGGGTGTCGTAGATGCCGATGAGGCGCTGCGAGCGCGCGTAGTAGGCGGCGATCCGCTTGATCCGGACGTCATAGGGGACCAACAGCCACAGGCCGAACTTGGCCAATGCCTGCAGATAGAACAGCGCGATCACGATACCCAGCGCGATGGTCATGTCGACGTCCTTTCATAAGGTCGGGATGTCGTCGCCGCCGGTGGGGGCGGCGGTGAACCACGGGCTCAGCACGGCGGGCTCGACCAGCACGACGGAGTCCTCGGCCAGGCCGAGGATCCGCTCCAAGGCCTGGGTGTGGGCAGCGACCGTATCCTGGGCGCCGGACAGGTCCGGCCGGCCGGTGGCGTCGAAGGAAAGGACCAACTCGGCCAGCCGGTCGTTGAGGTCCTGGATCAGCGCGACGAGGACGCGGCCGGTGGCCTCCGGATGCGTGACGGCGAGCGTGTTCTCTCGCGCGCCTTGCTCAAGGATGCCGGCCAGCAGCGGCGCGATGCGGTCGGCGATGGTCGGGCGCAGCTTTTGCCGGACGACAGCGTTGTCGTCGGACTGCCAGACGCGTAGCAGCGCGACGAGCAGGTCGCGCCGCTGGTCCTTCCAGCGGCCCAGCCCGGTGAGGAAGCTCTGCAGCTTCTGCAGCGCCGGTGCGTCCGGGTCGGTGGCCAGTGGCGCCAAGGCGGCGGCAATCTGGTCGGCCATGCGTTCCATCACCGCTTCGACGAGCGCCTGCTTGGAGTCGAAGTAGTGGTAGAAGGCGCCCTTGGAGGCGCCCACCTGGGACCACACGTCCTGCACGCTCATCCGTTCGTAGCCCTTGGTGCGCAGCAGGATCTCTGCCGCGTCCAAGAACTGCGTCCGCCGTCCGGCATGCGCGGCCTGATCAACTGTTCGCGCCACTCGGTCCTCCCACTCCATTAACAAACCGGCTGCCGGTTTATTAATAGCATGAAGGACCCGGCCGCGTCTTGGCCCACCGGACAACAGTCACGGGTGCACATGCCGTTTCTCTTCGGGAGCCCCCTCTTCCGTGAAGTAACCCGGTCTGGTGCCTTCACAGAAGCCCAGCTCGGCCGTTCCGGCCCAAGGGCAGGATCGCCGCAAAATCACTTCACGAAAGGTCGTCGGCCTGCCCGACGCCCTCGCCGGGGCCGACGACAGCCTCGGTGAGTGGATCGAGCGCTACCTCGAGCTGGCCGTGCGTGGGGTCCGTTCGGCGGAGGTCACCGCCAAGATCGCCCGGCACCTGGATCACTAGCCTGCTACTGGCTGGCACAGCCTCTTCTCCTGCGCGACGTGCGGGCGTGTGCCCGGTGCAGGCCGACGAGTAGCGGCCTGGATCCCTTCATGTACTGCCTGGACCTGCTGGTGCCGTTGATCAGCCTGGGCCACGACACCACCTGGGACCCTGCCGAGCGCACGCCAGGCCCCGGAGCCTGTACACCACTCCACCCGACGACATCGCCGCCGGCTGTGTCGAAGAGCCGTGATCACGAGGCCCGGGCATCTGGCAGGAGCAGCGACGCTAACCGTGGCGCGTCACCGCCAGGGTGCGCAGGACGCAGAACTCGTTGCCCTCGGGGTCGGCCATGACCACCCAGCTTCGGTCTGGGCCTTGGCCCACGTCTCTCTTGGTGGCGCCGAGGCCCAGCAGTCTGGTCACCTCGTCGTCGGTGCTGCCGTCAATGGGGCTGATGTCGAGGTGGAGCCGGTTCTTCACGGTCTTGCCCTCGGGCACCTGAATGAACACCAGGGTGGGCGGCATCTGACGGGCCCGGACTTCCTCGATGGTCGGCTCCCAGGAGCCTATCTCGACCTTGCCCTCGTTCCGGTCGATCACCTTGAAGTCCAGGACCGCGCACCAGAAGGCCGCGAGTCTCTCCGGATCGTGGCAGTCGACGGCCAACTCGGTGAATCTACTGGTCATGTCTCCATTCCCTCTGTTTCACGGCGTTCCGAACCATGCGGAGAGTGCCTCGCGCAGCGGGGGCATGGCGCTGTCCGTGGATTCGTCGAGGCCGGCGGCCCAGGCGACGTGGCCGTCCGGGCGGATCAGCAGCGCGTCAGCCGGCCGATCGTCGGTCTTGGCGGTGTGGACGTCGAGGAGATGCCGCCAGTCCCGGGCGATCTGGCGGAGCTCTGGGCGGTCGGCCAGGTCGAGGAGGACGGGCCGGGCGGTGTGCAGGAGGTCGGCGACGCTGGTGACGCCCTGGTCGGTGTGCAGGGTGAGGTCGGGGGCGAAGGTGCCGGCCAGCGGGTGGTGGTGGGAGCCGGGCATCGGGTAGCGGATGTCGGTTCCGGCGACGAGGGCTCCCATCCGGCGTAGCGGCTGCTCGTCGGTGAGCAGTTCGGTGAAGACGTCGCGGAGTGCTTCGGCGGCCGCGTCGTGCCCGCGCCGCAGCGCTACCTGCGCTCGGGTATGCAGCAGGGTGCGGGCGCCGGCCAGGTGACGTTCGGTGTGGTAGGTGTCCAGCAGGCCGGCCGGGGCCGTGCCGTGGAGGTCGGCGGCCAGCTTCCAGGCCAGGTTGACCGCGTCCAGCATGCCGGCGTTGAGCGCCACTCCGGTGGCGGGGAACAGGTGTGCCGCGTCGCCGGCGAGCAGGATGCGACCGGCACGGTATCGCTCGGCCTGGTGGGCTTTGAAGGTGAACCGGGACAGCCGGGTCGATCCGGCCAGGGGCAGGTGTGCGCCGAGCACGCGGTGGACGCTGTCCTGCAATTCGGCCAGGGTCATGGGGACGTCGTCGTCGTATTCGGTGGTCTCGTCCTCGACGGTGTAGAGGGAGACGGACTGGGTGCCGGGTGAGGAGCCGACGCCGAGCAGGCCATGGTTCGTGCGGGTGAAACCGGCGCGGATCGTGCCGAAGCCGGGGATGTCGAGATCGCCGTTGCCCAGAACGGTGACCGTGTGGGGCAGGGTGACCTGGGCCAGGCGGTTGACCTCGGGATAGGTGGTGCCGGGGAACGGAATGCCGGCCCAGCCACGGATGCGGCTGCGCGCGCCGTCGCACCCCACGAGGTACCGCGTGCTCGTCCGGTAGGGGCCGTCCGGGCCGCGCACGTCCACGGTGACCGCGTCGTCGTCCTGGGTTACCCCGGTCACCTCGTGTCCTCGGCGGAGGTCGACGCCGAGTTCGCCTGCTCGTTCGCCGAGCAGCCGCTCGAGCAGTTGCTGCGGCAGCGGCAGGGCGTGCATCGGGGGATCCGGCAGCTGGGTGAAATCCAGGTGCACGCCGCCGAACGGGAACCGGGGAGCCGGCGCAGGGCCGGTGCAGGCCGCTTCGAAGCGTTCCAGCAACCCCCGGTAGCGCAGCAGCTCCAGGATCTGCCCGCCCAGGCCCCCGGCCTTGGGGGTGTCGCGGGGACGCGGCTGTCGTTCCAGCACCAGCGGCCGCACTCCGGCCAGGCACAGCTCGGCGGCCAGCATGAAACCCGTCGGACCGGCCCCCACGACGATCACGTCGGCGTCCCCCGCCGGCCGCTCCTCTCGCAGGTCTTCTTCTGCGGGCCGGGCGGCATCGTGGTGCTTCATCATCTATGACCTTTCGATCGTGTCGTTCGTCGCGTCGGAACGCGCGAATCGGGACGGAGCTGTCAGCCGGGTGCCAGGCGGCTGAGGTGTTCCCAGGCGCGGTACTCTTCGGCCCTGGCCTGGTTCATCTGCTGAACCAGATCGAAGGACCGGCTGCCGACGATCAGCCGCAGGGGCGGGTCGGGCAGGTCCACGAGCCGCATGACGACCGGCGCGGCCGTGCTCGGGTCGGAACCCGCTTCGTCGCCCCACATCTCGGTCAGCTTCGCCCGCAGCGGGTCGTACGCCGGGTCGGGCATGGTGGCCGTCGTGCCGATCGTGAACAGGCCGGTGTCGTAGCCGCCCGGCTGGACGATGGTGACCTTGACGCCGAAGGGTTCGACCTCCATGGCCAGCGCCTGGCCGAGGGAGTCGATGGCCGATTTGCCGGCCGCGTACAGGCCGGCCGAGGCCATCCCGCCGCCCGTGCCCATCGTCGTCACCAGGAGGATGTGGCCCGAGCCCTGGGCGCGCAGGTGGGGCAGCACGGCCTGGATGACCCAGATCTGCCCGAGGACGTTGACGTCGAAGTGGGCTCGGATCTGGGTCTCCGTGGCCTCTTCAACCATGCCGTACAACATCGCGCCGGCGTTGTTGACCACGATGTCGAGCCTGCCGAACGCGGCCACCGCCCGATCCACACCCTCGCGCACCGCGGCGCGGTTGGAGACGTCGAGCGGAACGCACGCCAGGGTGTCGGGATGGCGGGCCCGCAGGCCCTCCAGCGGCGCCATGTCGCGGGCCGCGGCCACGACGCGATCTCCCCTGCTCAGCGCGGCCTCCGCGAACGCCCTGCCCAGCCCTCTGGACGCGCCCGTGATGAACCAGACACGCATGACACTCACTCCTTGCATCAGTCTTCGAGAGCCTGGTAGACGGTGGTCCAGAAGTCGCTCATCAGGTGGGCGGGGTCGGGCACGCTGTAGCCGAGCTGGCAGAGCAGGATGCCGGTGAGCTGGTTGGCCGGGTCGGCGTAGGCGGAGGTGCCGCTGCCGCCGTCCCAGCCGAACTGGCCGATCGGGGCGTAGTCGCCGCGGTAGGTGCGCACCGCCATGCCCAGGCCCCAGCCGCCCTGCTGGCCCTGGCCGAAGGAGATGTGCACGGCGTTGCGGGCCAGCGCGGTACGGGCGGCGTTCTGCTCCGGGGTGAGCCGGTTGGTGGTCATCAGCTCCACCGCCGGCCGCGACAGGATCCGCCGGCCCTCGTGAACCCCACCGTTGAGCAGCATCCGGAAGTAGGCGTGGTAGTCGTCGGCGGTGGAGACCAGGCCGCCACCGCCGCCCTGGAACGCCGGGGGCTTGCTCCACCTGCCGCCCTCGGGTTCGTCCCACGCGAGGAACTCGCCCGTGACGGGGTCGGGGGCGTACAGGGTGGGCAGCCGGTCGATCTGGCCGGCGGGCACGTGGAAGCCTGTGTCCTTCATGCCCAGGGGCTCGAAGATGCGCTCGCGCAGGAAGTCCTCGAAGCTCTGGCCGGTCACCCGGGACACCAGCACGCCGACCAGGTCGCTGCTGATCTGGTACTGCCACTGCTCGCCGGGCTGGTGCATCAGGGGCAGCTCGCCCAGGCGGCGCATCCACTCGTCCTGTTCCGGAACCTCGGTCGGCAGGTTCGGGGTCAGCCCTCGCTCGAAGATGGCGTTCAGGATCGGGGTGCCCAGCGCGGTCATGTCCATGCCCAGGCCGAAGGTGGAGGTCAGCACGTCGCGGACGGTGATCGGGCGGCGGGCCGGCACGATGGCGTCCAGCTCGGCGTCGATGCTCTTGAGCACCTGCCGGCCGGACAGCTCGGGCAGCCACGGGTCGACCACGTCGTCCAGCCGCAGCCGGCACTCGTCCAGCAGCACCATCGCCGCCGCGATCGAGACCGGCTTGGAGGTGGAGGCCATCCGGAAGATCGTGTCGCGGCGCATCGGCGCGCCGCCGCCGTGCCGCATCGTGCCCAGCGTCTCCACGTGGGTCTGGCCGCCGCGGCTGACCAGGGCCACCAGGCCGGGGATCTTCCCCGAGTCGACATGCCGTGCCAGCACCTCACGCAGCCTGCGCAGCCCTTGCTCAGAAAAGCCGTTTCCGCCGATTGCCATGATCCTTGTCTCCTTGTCGTCATGATTGGTCCGCCGGTTCCGTTCCGACCGGCGTTCGTGCGTTCACCCTCGCGAATGGGCCTGACATCGGGCCGTGCCGCCGTCGTGCGATCGAGCCCTTCCTGCGGAGGCGCGCCCAGGAAGAACTGGTCGGCGCCTTCGCGCCCCAGGTGCTGGTGCTCGGCGACGAAGCCGCGCGTCTCCCGCTCGTAGGCGGCGAACGCCCGCGCGTGGCCGCCGCCGGCGGCCAGCTCACCGGCCAGGATGTAGGCGCCGATCAACGCCTGGGAGGCGCCGCGACCCGACGCCGGCGCCGCACGGTGCCCGGCGTCCCCGAGCAGCACCACCCGGCCCGGGAACCAGCGGTGCATCTCCACCTGGGCGTTCGCCTCGAAGAAGAGGTCCTTCGCCCCCCGCATCTCCTCCAGCAGGCGCCGGACCAGCCGGCCTTCGTCGGCGAACCGCCCGGCCACGATGCGCTTGTGCTGCCCGGCGTCATCGCGGTCGTAGGCCAGCGGCCCGGAGGCGAAGCGCAGCGCCGCCCGGGCTCGGGCGCCGTCGCGGGTGCCGAGCACCGCGGTCGCCTTGCCCGGTACGCGGTGGACCCGGCCGCCGTCTTCGGCGCCGCAATGGCCGGGCAGGCCGAAGACCGCCGTGCAGAGGCCCAGGTGCCGGACAAAGCGCTCGGGCGGCCCGAAGACCAGCGAGCGGGTCCCCCGAATACAGCCCGTCAGCGCCGGCCACCAGGTCGTCCCTGAGGATCCCCAGGTCGCCCGCACGGACCGCCACGGGCAGCGCGGCGTACTCGGGCGCCATCGCCGCATCACCCAGCCGCAGGTCCAGCGCTTCGGCCCGCTCCAGCAGAGCCATCCGGTCCAGCACGTCCAGCGCCTCGCCGCGCAGGCCCGCCGCACACCCGCCCGCGCGCACCCGCGGGGCGCGCTCCACCACGGTCGGGGTGAACCCGTGGTGGAGCACCCAGTACGCCAGTGCGGCCCCGGCGACGCCGGCACCGCAAACCAGGACGTCCATCCACGTGCTCCCTCGACCAGGCGAATCGTACGCATCGAGGATCAAGTACGGTGAACACCCGAAACAACGACGAACCCCGAAAGATCACCTTCAGCGGGAGTGAACGGAGCAGGTCAGGCGTGGAACTGCGGGACATCGAGATCTTCCTGACCCTGGCCGAGGAACTGCACTTCGGCCGCACCGCCACCCGGCTGTGCCTGTCACCCGCTCGCGTCACCCAGACGATCCAGAAGCAGGAACGGCAGGTCGGCGCTCCGCTGTTCGAGCGCAACAACCGCACGGTCCGGCTGACACAGGTCGGGCGGCAGCTCCGGGACGACCTCCGGCCGCTGTATGCCGGGCTGAGGGACAGCATGGAACGCGCCCAGCTCGCCGGCCAGGGCATCACCGGCATCCTGCGGGTCGGCATGCTCCCGCTCAACGCCCACGACCTTCGCCCCTACTGGGACGTCTTCCGCCTGCGCCACCCGCTGTGGAAGCTGCGCGTCCACAAAGCACAGGTGGGCGAAGCCTTTCCCGCGCTGCGGCGCGGAGACATCGACGTCCTGGTGAGCTGGCTCCCCGTCGACGAACCCGACCTCACCGTGGGGCCGGTCGTGTTCGCCGAGCAGCGCGTGCTCGCCGTCGCCACCGACCACCAGCTCGCCTCGCGCGCGTCGGTCTCGCTGGAGATGGTCTCCGACTTCCAGCACCCGCACGCCGACACCGGGCCAGGCTACTGGTACGACGCCTACGCCCCGCGCCTTACCCGGCGAGGCCGTCAGATCGAGCGCGGTCCCGTGGTGCGGGACGCGGAAGAGGCCATGACCCTCGCCAGCATGGACGGGCTTGTCGTGCTCTTCCCCGCCCACGTCACCCGCTACTGGGTACGGCCGGACATCGCCTACCTGTCGGTCACCGATATGGAGCCGCTGTCGTACGCGCTGGTGTGGCGGAGCGAGGCTGAGAGCGAGCCCGTCCGGGCCCTGGCCGGGGTCATCCGCGATCTGGGCCCTCTTCCGTCGGCCCCTGCCCCTTGAGGTGGCCTCGGCGCGACCGCGATCGCCGGCAGCGAAATAATACGAACGCAAACCCCAGCACAGCGAGGCACACCTGAACTGGGCCACCGTGACCATGATGACCAGACGGCTGACCAGGAAAAACACGCGACGGTGGGACAACCACCCGAAGTCGCACCGCCTCCGCCGCACAAACCCTGGACCAGGCGTACGTCGTCACGGCCTGCTGGCGGCGGCATGACCCGGCAGCCCGGTTCTGGTCGAACGTGATGCGTTTGCGGGTGCGCCATCCGGAGGCGATCTGCCGGTCGGTGCTCGCCTCCAGCCGGTCCAGCGCCGCCCGGCTCCGGTCCCGGCCGCTGGCCAGCCGATCGCCGGCGGCGCTGGCCTGCTGGTCCCCGGCGACGTCGTCCTGCTCCTGGCCCAGATCGCGATCGGCGGTCAGCCGCTGCTCGCGCATGGCCTGCACCGCATGCGGCATCGCGGGGAACGTGCCGTCCCTGGCCCAGCGCCGGAACCGCGTGTACAGGCTCGAGCTCTGCGAACGGAGAGACAGCCTGATCTCTCGGCTCAGCGAACCTGGCGCCACCGCCTGGATGCGGGGAGGCACAGTAAGCGTGGGGGAAAATCACCTTATTCTGTCGTTCGTGGGGAATCGAGGGCGTTCGGCATCGGGGAGCGTGCGCATCACGCGTGCGAACGCGCGGTTCCCGCAGTGGCGGGCGCTGCTGAGCTATCGGGCCATGCGGCAGCGGGCCGGGCAGTTCGTGGTCCAGGCAGTGCGCCCGATCAGCCTGGTGGTGGAGTTCGGCTGGCCGGTGCGAGCGCTGATCGGCCACGCCGAGCGGCCGCTGTCGAACTGGGCCGAGCAGATGCTGCAGACGGCCGGCGGCGAGCGGGTGGCCGTGGCCCCCGGCCTGCTGGGTGAGCTGGGCGGCAAAGACGAGGACACACCCGAACTGGTGGTGGCCAGCCCGGGGGACGCTGAGCTGTCCCGCATCCAGGTGGGCCCGTCCTTCCTGTGCGCGGTGTTCGACCAGCCGAGCAACCCCGCAAACATCTGGACGATGGCGCGCTCACTGGACGCTTTCGGCGGCGGAGGCCTGATCGTCACCGGGCACACCGCCGACCCCTACGATCCCCGATCGGTGCGAGCCTTGCCCGGGTCGCTGCTGACGCTGCCGCTGGTGCGGTCCCCCTCCCGGCAAGTACTGGCATGGGCGGAGCGGCTGCGCGCCCAGAGGCAGCCGCCGACGGTGGTAGGCACTGACGAGAACGGCACCTGCGACGTCGCCGAGCCGGGCCTGACCAACCTCACCCTGCTGGTCATCGGCGACGAGACCAACGGACTGAGCGCGGGATGGCGACAAGCGTGCGGCACGATAACGCGCATCCCGATGGCCTGTTCAGCCAGCTCCCTGAACGTCGCCAGCGCGGCGACCGTGGTGTCGTACGAGGCCGCCCGTGAGCGTCGCGGCCCCACAGCATGACCTACCGTCACGCGATTGCCCGGACCAGCCATGAGGACCTGGCCAGCGGCGCGGTGCTGCATTCAGCCCCGGGCTATCCCGCGTTCCCCGTCCGGCTGGCCAGCGAGATCTTCCAGCGGGCGCTGGCTCTGCGCGGCGGCGACCAGCCCGCCGTGCTCTGGGACCCGTGCTGCGGCAGCGGTTACCTGCTGACCGTGCTGGCGTTGCTGCACCGGCGCCAGATCGCTGCGGTGCTGGCCTGCGACCTCGATCCTGAAGCACGGAACCTGGCCGAACGCAATCTCGCCCTGCTGAGCCAGGCCGGTCTGGCGGCTCGCGCCGCCGATCTCAAGGCCCGCGCTGCCCGCTTCGGCAAACCGGCCTACGACTCGGCCGCGCGTGCCGCCTGCCGTCTCGCCGCCGAACTCGACGCCGCCGGAGGGGACGTGCCGCACGCGGTGCGCCAAGCCGACGTGTTCGACCCTGCCCAGCTCCAGCGGACACTCGGCCAGCACGCACCCGACATCGTGATGACCGACGTCCCCTACGGCGAACAGACCCATTGGCGCGGTCCCAGCGCGGCGGCAGGGGTCAGCGGCATGGTCGAAGCTCTATCGGCCGTGCTCCCGCACGGCAGCGTGATCGCGGTGACGGTGCGGGGCCGCAAGGTTCCCATGGACCGCGGGCCGCGGCCCCAGGCGTCCTTCAAAATCGGTACCCGAGCCGTCGCGCTGTTCCGAACCTCCTAACGTTCTCGTGCTTCCGCACGTGCGTGACAGCCGGAGGACGGCACACATTCGTGGTGAGGTCCTTGCCCGCGGGCGTCGGCGATGCGAACGGTTCACGCTTGAGACGCCGTCCTCATCCACGACAGCAGCACGCCCTCGGCGCGTAACTGGTCGTCGATCGCCGACAGATAGCGTGAGTTCCACAAACGACGGCGCTGGCTATGACGACAAGTCCCCGGCGGCGACCCGGCGAGATCGTCCTCGCGCAGGCACCCGACCGAGCTGTCCTATCGATGTCGAGCGCGTCGACCGTGCCCAGCAGGACAGGTGCACGCTCGGCGGGTGGTGGCGTGCGGACACACCACCGCACGGGCGGCCTCCTCGGCACAGGCTGCTCTGACCTTGGACGCGAGAGCGTGCCACACGCCCAACCGGGCGCGGAGGCACAGGGGCGCATCATCGACGATCCAGCCTCGTGTCATGGTGCCGTGGCCGGACGCCTCCGGCCTTCCCGAGGGGGCGGTGCGCCGCCGCGCCGAGGGCGAGAACGGCGTATCCGCAAGTCACCGCCAGACCCGCCCATGGCGGAAGCGGGTGGTAGCCGCTGATCGGCGACAGGTCCACGTCCACATGCGCGAACGTGGGGACGCTCTGCGTGATCGCGAACCCGGCGGCCGGGGTGACCATCAGCAGCCAGGGCGCCGAACCCCAGGTCGCCAGCAGGTAGGGCACGACGACCAGCGCGACGGTCAGCCCGATGGCGACGACAACCCGCCTGACCACCGCCGCCAGGGCCAGCGCCAGCACGGCAGCGGCCGCCTCGCCCGGGTCCGCCGACGCGGTGCCCCGTCCCCGAAACGGGCCGTCCCGGAAACGGTCGTTCACGGGACGGTTCAGAGGCGTCTCGAGTTCGCCCGCCGCCGCTTCGCCGCCTGACGGCTCGTATCAAGCAGGCAGGACGAGGGACGGTCTTTTCGAGCAGGCTTCTCAGCCCCGCGGGCTCAGGCCCGCCACGGCCAGCCGGAACAGCCGGTCCGCACGGGCCGCCGGGTCAGTGTGGTGCTCCGTCGCGAGGACGATGCCGACGATCAGCGCGATCAGGTCGGCGACGGTGACGCCTTCCGCCACCGTCCCGTCCTGCACGGCGCGCTGCAGCAAGGGATTCCCCGCCTCTGTCATCCTCGCCGAGCAGGTGTTCTCGTGTACGGGGTCGGGCTCGGCCCCGTCGTAGGCCAGTGCTGCCGCCAGCCCGCGGGCCGCGACGCAGTAGGCGACGACGTCACTGAGCCATTCCAGGAGCGCGTCACGGCTGTCACCTTTGCCTGTTAGCTCACGGGCGCGGGTGGCCAGGGCCTCGATGCGTTGATGGGAGACCGCCTCCAGCAGCGCCCGGCGGGTCGGGAAGTGGCGGCGCACGGTGGCCGAGCCGACCCCCGCGATGCGCGCGATCTGTTCCAGGGAGGCGCCGGCCCCGTACGCGGCGACCTCCTCCTCGGCCACGGCGAGGATGCGCGCGTAGTTGCGCCGGGCGTCCGCGCGCTGTCGGTCGGGCATGGGCGTCATCTCCAGAGTTGCTAAATGGCGGGGCCCGCCATATCGTATCGCACAGAAAACGGCGACCCCCGCCGTTTATGGCCCTGGGGAGCACTATGCCTGCAGATTCCGCACCTGTCCTGGTCACCGGCGCCACCGGCAGGCAGGGCGGCGCCACCGCCCGCGCCCTGCTCGCTGCAGGCGTTCCCGTACGCGCTCTGGTGCGTTACCCCGACACCGAGCGAGCCAAGGCCGTCGAGGCGCTGGGCGCCGATCTGGTCACCGGTGACCTCCACGATCGCGATGCGGTGGTGCGGGCCGCCACGGGTGTCCGCGCCGTCTTCTCTGTTCAGATGCCCGCCCTGGCTGCCGAAGGTTTCGATTTCGACGGAGAGGTGGCCCAGGCCGTCAACCTCATCCAGGGCGCGCAAGCTGCGGGAGTGCCGCAGTTCGTACACACGTCCACCAGCGGCGCCGGTCAGCACACCGAGGCTCCTGGCTGGATCGCAGGCCAGTGGGGCTCCCTGGACGCCAGCCTGGGAGCCAAGAGCACGATCCAGGACCGGGTTCGCGCGGCCGGCTTCTCCCGCTGGACGATCCTCAAGCCGGGCTTCTTCATGGAGAACTTCCTGCCGTCCATGGCTTTCCTGTTCCCGCGGGGCGTTGAAGGCGGTCTGGTGAGCGTCGTGAAGCCGGACACTCGGCTCTCCCTCGCCGCGGTGGACGATATCGGCAGGGCAGCCGCCGCAGCCATCGCCGAGCCCGAGCGGTTCCACGGGGTCGAGCTGGAGCTGGCGAGTGACTACCTGTCGATGACGGAGATCGCCGAGGTTCTCTCCCGCGCGCTGGGCACGCACCTGTCCGCGCCGGACATGACCGAGGAGCAGGCACTAGCCGTCGGAATGCCGGCGATGGGCGCCTCACACGAGTGGATGAACATAGCCGGCCAGCCGGCCCGCCCGCAGTACGCCAGGGACCTCGGTCTCTCGCTCACCAGCTTCGAGGAATGGGCTCGGCAGTACCTGCGGCCCGCGGCTTGACCAGAGACGGCCGCCGGCTGCTTGGCGTCACCCGGCCCTGGTCCTCATCCCTCCCCGGCCATCGTCTCGCTGATCTCAGCCGTCAAGATGGCCCGCCACGCCTGACTCCTGCCTTACGTGCCTGACACGCCTGAAAGCATCTGACCAGCCATTTCGCTCGTCAACCAAGATAAGTCCGGCTGACCGGGGGCCCCGTATGTGCTTCGTGACGGGTTCGTCAGTGACAGGGCGAAACCGGGTATCCGGGTCAGGATCCCCTCGTCTGCCAGCTTGTCAGGTCGGATGGAGGGGTGCCATGTTCCCGGCCAGCGACGTCCCGATCCAGCACTCGTCGTCAGGATGCTCCACGCCGGGTGGGCTTCCGGCGAGTTCTACCCCGGAGCCGTCTGGACCAGCCCAGAGACCGGCCGGGCGGCGGTGTGCCGGGCGAGACACGCTGGTCCAGCGCTCCCGTGCGGAAGGCCCGATCGCATCGGCGACATCGACGCCGGCGAACGCGATGACGTCGGCCGCGGTCGCGAGCTCCAGCGCGCGTTCCGGAGCCCGCTGACGGGTATCGCGATCGCCGAACTGATGGGTCAGCAAGGCGATCACGGCCGTCAGATCGCCTACCGGCGGTTCGAGCCCGCGATGCGCGATCACCGCCGAGGTGGGAGGGAGGTACGGGGCGGCGCGGTTGAAAAGGGATCAAGCCGCTACCAGCCACGCCGGTGTGATACCGGCGCTCTCTCCAGGAGCGGCGGCCACACGTCCGGAGCCGCTTGGCAGCCGACGGACGACAAGCCGGCTGCCGAGCCATGCATCACCGTGTGGGCAACCGCTGCGCGCTCACTTTCGCATCATGCCACTCAGCCATGCCCATCCGGTGCCGGGGCGGCAGCGGGCCGTGCCCGCGTCCGAACGAGATTCGAACGGTGAGAGTCGAGCACGTCACCGGGTCGCTTACGCACCACAGTGAGGGGGTGGTCCGGTCCGATGCGCGGGGCGGTCTCCGCGGGCCGGACCTGCCGACGGGTGATGTGCCGTCGTTCGTCTGGGACGAAACCGCGCCGCGGCGGCGCATGAACACCATGGCCGCCGCAGTCCACCCATGCCGCCAGGGGCGGCGTCATGTTTGGCATGCGGCCGTTCGAGGATCCGCCGGATGAGCGGACCCAGACGCTGGTCGTCCTCGGCGCGCGGGGCGACCTGACAGCACGGCTGCTCCTGCCGGGCCTGGGCGGCTTGGTTGTCGCGTCTTCGCTCGCCGACCTCTCCTTGTAGGCAGCGACAAGGGCGAAGGGAGCGACGAGGAGTGGCGGGCGGTCGTCGCCGGGACGTTCTCGACGGGCGAGGCGAGAGGACCGGCCGCCGACGCCGTCGTCCGCAACGCGTGCTACGTGGCCGCGGACGTCACCGACGACGGCGACTTGCGCCGTCTGCTGGCGTGCCGTCGTGGTCGCCTCACGCTCTACTTCGCACTGCCGCCGGCGGTCACGGTCGAGTCCTGCCGGGCGACTCCGGTGGCGATGAGGCTCGCGAGGAAAGGGCTGGCGGTGACATCGATACCCGGCCCGGTGGCGTTGACCAGCCAGCCGACGTCGAGGCCGGTCATGGCTCCGTCCAGGTCGGCGCGGATGCGCAGCCCGTCCGTGGCGGGCTCGGCGGTGAGCAGGCTGCCGCGCAGCAGCCGCAGCCGTCCGCCGGCGCGCAGGTCGTCGATGGCGGTCGCCGAGTGGGGCGGGATGCGGTGCCGGTGGATCTCCCAGTAGCGGGCCACCCTGCGCAGGAACAACCGCCGCTCGTCCGGCCCGAGCCGCTGCCACAACTCCTGGACGTGCGGTCGCAGCCCTTCCAGCACGCCCTGCCAGTCGCCGCTCGCCCGTACGGCCTTTCGGGTGGCGGCCAGCAGGTCCGTGACGCGCAGCGGGCCGTCGGGGATGGTCACCGGGAGGGGCAGGGCCGGGCGTACCAGGTGCGGGCGAGGGAGGAGGGCGCGCCGGGACAGCGCGTACACCACGGTGTCCGGGTCACGGTGAGGGCCACGTCCACCATCGTCAGGCCGGTGCCGAGGACCAGCACGGGTGCGCCGTCGTCGATGCCGGTCAGGGCGCCCGGCGCCCATGGGTCGGCGATGTGACGGGGGTGCGCGGCCACGCCCGGCAGCGGGGCGGGGCTGCCGTTGCCGAGGGCCAGAACGACCGCGTCGGCGGCCATGCGGCGGCCGTCGGCCAGCCGTACCGCGTGGTCGGCGTCCAGAGCGACGGCCGCGGCGGTGACGCGGTGAAGCGGGCGCGTGGGTAGATCTTCGGCGGCGGCCAGCACCTCGCGCAGGTAGCGGCCGTAGATCGCGCGTGGCAGGTAGTCGTAGGCGTGCACGCCCGTGGTGCGCGCCCAGGCCAGCAGGTGATCCGGTTCGTCGTCGAGGGCGCTCATCCGCTCGACGCGGGTGTTGAGCAGGTGGTGCGGGTCGGTGGTGGAATAGGCCTGGCCGAGCGCGTGCCGGCCGCCTTGGTCGATCAGCGTGACCGCCACCGGGGTGCCGGTGGCGCGGGCGAGTCTTAGCAGGTGGATCGCGGTCAGGGCGCCGCTCGCGCCGCCCCCGACGATGATGACCGAAGGTAGGAGCATAAACCCACTATACCAGTGGGGTATATAGGATTCAGGTATCAGAACGGGGTCCTGTCGTATCCGGCCGGACATTCCGCTGAGCAATGAGGCGCTGGTCAGCGGGGCTCGTCCCGGGTAGTCCAGCCATGTTTGGTGATGAGCTTGGAAGCGCATTGCGGAGTTGGTTGATGCGTTCTTGGGCGTCGAGGCCCTGGATGCCGATGGTGAGGGCTGAGTCGGTGGCGTAGTAGGTGGTGTGGCATCCTTCGGCGGCGACCCGAGCCGCGGCGTGGATCCGGCCCCGGAGCCGGATGAGCTTGCGCTGGTCGGTTACGCGGTCGAGGCCGTCGATAGTGAGGTAGCGCAGGAAGGGGCCGGGAATAGTGAAGAATCCGTCGGGTAGCCCGGCCTCGCCGCCGCCCGGGCCCACCGGGCGCGCGGCCAGTCCGTCACACAGATCGCCCGCGAGTTCGGCGTCGGCAGGTCAGCGCTGTACCCGGCGCTGGGCAGCCCCCGTCGACAATCGGCGCTGCCCAGGAGGTAGCGCGGTGAGCGGCGGCTATCCAGCGGGCTTCGCCGCCTTCGGGCGCTCGTGACCCGGTGCAGGGGAGGTTGGCGTACTCGCCGCCACCCCATGCCCTGCGCGGCCCACCCCAGCCAGGCTCTGACGGGCCCGGCGGCGGGCGCAGAAGGCAGGACGAGGGCAGCGGCAGTCACCGCCCCCGCCCCGCCCTGCCCGCCAGGAAGGAGAGCCGATTCATGGGCCTGGCATCGCGCTGGTCTGGCTGGCCATAGGCGTACGCCCGCCGGGTAAGCCCGTCTGCCTGTCTGATCAGGGAAGCGGCAGTTCTCTGAGCTGCCGGCGGGAGGTGATACCCAGCTTGCGGAAGATGTTGCGGAGGTGGGCTTCAACCGTGCGTGGGCTGAGGAACAGTTGCGCAGCGACCTCCCGGGAGGTCGCCCCGGTGGCCACCAGCCGTGCGATGTGCAGCTCGTGGGCGGTGAGGGAGTCGGTGGGCTGGGCGGTCCGTTTGCGGGGATGCTCACCGGTGGCGCGCAGCTCGCGGGCGGCGCGCTCGGCGAACGCCTCCATGCCCATGCCCGAAAGCAGCCGGTGGGCGGTGCGGAGCTGTTCACGGGCGTCCTGGCGGCGGCCCTCGCGGCGCAGCCACTCGCCGTAGACGAGGTGGGTGCGGGCGAGGAAGACGGCCCACCGGCAGTTGGTGAGCCGTACGATCGCCTCGCGGTAGTGCTCCTCGGCGGCAGGACCAGTAGTGGTCAGCGCACGCGATCTCGCGGCCAGCCCCAGCGCGAAGTCCGTCCCACTGGCGCGAGCCCGGGAGCTGAGCTGCTCCAGCGCGGCTGCCGCACGCTCCGGCTCACCGGCGCGGGCTGCCGCTTCGACGAGCTCGGGAAGGGCCAGGCTGCTGTACGCCAAGTCGTCGTGCTCGCAAGGCGGTGTCGCGGCGGCGAGAGCGTCGTCGTAGTTGCCCAGGCCGTTGTGCAGCACTGCGAGTGTGGCATGGGCCAGGTCGACCGTTGTGCCCTCACCCCGCTCCGTCGCCTCCTTGACCATGGCCGCGTACAGTTCCAACGTCTCGGGCTGTCGGCCACGCCAGGCAGCTAGCATGAGCCGGGCGTTCGGCAGCGGCGGGGCCCCGGTTGCCTGCGTGATCGCGGCCTCCTCGGCGGCCAGCTCGGTGGCACGGGCGAGCTCACCGGTGAGCACGAGTATCGACGCGACGGCGTTGAGCGCGGCAGGCAGCGTGGACAGCGCGCCGGCCTCGCGGGCGAGCCGGACCGCGCGGCCGGCCAGTACGTAGAGTGCCTCGTCGTCCCACAGCATCGACGCGACATAGCAGGCCAGCCACAGCCAGCGGCGGTCGTCGTCGTCAACTCGGGATTCGTGGTCAAGAAGTGTCGCCAGTGACCGCTGCAGGGTGGGAACACTCGCCTCAAACCCTTGCGTGAACCTCGTGGCCAGCCCGTCCAGCAGCAGATCGACCGGCTGCGGCGGCGTCGGTGGTGAGGGCGCGTCGTGGGCGGCTTCGGCCGCCTCGGGTAACCCGCAGCCGCGGGCGAGGTGACCGGCGTGGATCGCGGCATCAAGCGCGTGCAGGTAGGTTTCGCGGGCCAGCGTCGGGTCCAGTGGGGCGAGTGTCTTGGCGGCGTCGAGCAGCATCCCCGGCATGTCGCTGCCTCGCGTCAGGTGGAACGCGATCTGGGCGCGCAACAACTCGAGCCGCGCGTGTTGCAGGGCGTCTAATGGCCCGGTCGCGGCGCCGGCCAGTAGTTCCAAGGCGGCCTCGGATGCGCCGGCGTCGTGCTTGGCGTGCGCGGCTTCGAGTGCCCGCGTCGCACGGGCGGCAGGATCGGGGGTCAGCTCGGCCGCGTGCTTCAAGAACGCGGCTGCTGCGGCCACCCCACCGCGGGCACGGACCCGGCCGGCCGAGCGCTCCAGCTCGGCGGCGGCCTCCTCGTCGGTGCCCAGCACGGCCTGCGCGCGGTGCCAAGCGCGCCGGTCAGGGTCGACCTGTGGGTCGGTGGCGTCGGCCAGCGCGCGGTGGGCTCGACGCTGATCCGGCGCTGTGGCCGCCTGGTAGACCGCGGAGCGGACCAGCGGATGACGGAACCGCACCCGAGCGCCTACCTCCAGCAACCCGCCGGCCTCCGCGGGTAGGGCCGCCTGAGGGGAGATGCCCAGGTGGGTGGCCGCGCGCCACAGCAGCGCCGTATCGCCGGTCGGATCGGCCGCCGCGACCAGCAGCAGCAGCCGCGCCTCGGCGGGCAGGCCGGCCGATCGGCGTTGGAAGCTGTCCTCGATGCGGCGGGGAACGCTCAGCGCATCTGGCAGCTCGAACCCTCCGGCCAACTTCGCCGGGTGTGCGCCTCGGGGCAGTTCCAGCAGCGCCAACGGGTTGCCTCGTGCCTCGGCGAGGATCCGCTCGCGTACGGCGTCATCCAGCGGTGTGTGTACGCCGGCGGTCAACAACACGCGGGCGTCGGTCTCTCCGAGCCTGTCCAGGCGGAGTGCCGGCAACCCGGAGAACTGCTCGACGTCACCCTCGTCGGAGTCGCGCACCGCGACCACCAACGCCACCCGCTCGGCCTCCACCCGCCGTGCCACGAACGCCAGGACCTGCGCGGACGCTTCGTCCAGCCACTGCGCATCGTCGACGAGACACAGCAGAGGCCCCTCCTCGGCGACCTCGGCCAGCAGGTTGAGGACGGCCAGCCCGACCAGGAAGCGGTCCGGCGTGGTACCGGCTCTCAGTCCGAACGCCACACCCAGGGCGGCCTCCTGCGGGTCGGGCAGCGCGTCCGCGCGGCCCAGCAGCGGCGCGCACAGCTGGTGCAGACCCGCGAACACGAACTGCGTCTCCGACTCCGCTCCGACCGAGCTCTCCACCCGGAAGCCCGAGGGGGCCGCGGTCTCGCGGGCGTACTCGAGCAAGGCCGTCTTACCGATGCCAGCTTCCCCGCGCACCATGAGCGTCCCGCTGCGCCCGGCCCGTGCCTGCTTGAGCAGTTGTTCGACCGCCTCGCGCTCCGCACGCCGACCCAAGAGGTTCGTCAGCTTCGCTCCTTCGAGTACGTACCGGATTAGGTGATTCTTACCTATGCGAACCGCAGCCCGCCAGGCCGGGCTCGGGATGTGGGCGTGATGACCGGCGAAAGACATCGGGGCTTCCACCGAGGCGAAGACACCGCGTCCGGCGCGAGTCTGGTGACACGGCACGAACCGGCATGGGGTCAGCCGGACCTCCTCGGCCCGGGAACGGGCCTGACCCGTGACGCCACCGGCTCGTGGACACGAAAGGAAACACCATGCCCGCCACTCCCGTCATCGACGTCGAACGTCTGAACGTCACCTACGGCGACTTCGCCGCCGTCCGTGACCTGTCCTTCCACGTGCGGCGCGGCGAGTTCTACGCGTTGCTGGGCACGAACGGAGCCGGCAAGACGTCCACCCTGGAGGTGGTCGAGGGTCACCGCCGGGCCGCCTCCGGCTCGGTGCGGATCTTCGGTGAGAGCCCGCAGGATCGGCGCGCGGTGCGGCCGCGGATGGGCATCATGCTGCAGGAGAGTGGCTTCTCCCCCGATCTGACGGTGCGGGAGTCGGTCGGCCTGATCGGCACGCTGAGCGGGAGACGCGACGACGTGGACCGGGTGCTCGGCATCGCAGGCCTCACCCGCAAGGCGAGCACCAGGGTCTCCCAGCTGTCCGGTGGCGAGAAGCGCCGCCTGGACTTCGCCACCGCCGTGTACGGCGGGCCCGAGCTGGCCATCCTTGACGAGCCCACCACCGGGCTGGACATCCAGTCCCGCGACGCCCTCTGGGCCGCTGTCGACAGGCTGCGCGAAGAGGGGTCCACGATCGTGCTCACCACTCACTACTTGGAGGAGGCCCAGCAGCGCGCCGACCGCATCGGCCTCATGCACGAGGGCACGCTCCATCGGGAAGGCACGGTCGCGGAGCTGACGCAGTCCCTGCCGTCGGTGATCAGGTTCGCGCTTCCACCCGGCGCTCCTGAGCCGCCGACCGTGGGTGCGCTCAACGGGGCCTTCCACATCGAGACCTTCAGTCTGCAGGACGACCTCTACCGGTTGCTGGGTTGGGCGCATGACACCGGGGTGGAGCTGCGAGACCTGCAGGCCGGCCCGACCCGCCTCGACGACGTCTTCCGCGCCATCAGCCGCGGCTGAAACCACACGGCACTTCGCCACGAGAGGAACCGCCAGCATGTTGGAGATCGCTCGCAGTGAGATGATCCAGATCTTCCGGAACCGGCTGGTCCTGGTCACCGGCCTTGTCATCCCGGTCGTCATCAGCGGCTACTTCGTCTACCAGCACGAGGTGTTCTCCGATCTCGGCAGCCTCGGCTACATCGCGGCGGTCGTGATGTTCAGCGTGCTGGCCTTCGGGCTGTACACCGGGGCGGTGATCACGCTGGCCTCGCGCCGGCAGAACCTCTTTCTCAAGCGGCTGCGCGCCACCGCCGCGGGCGACGCGGCCATCCTCGCCGGGCTGGTCCTGCCGGTCACCGTTATCGCGCTCATCCAAGCGGTCGCGATCCTGATCGTGCTGGGTGTGGTCGCCACCGCACCGGCTCAGATCCCGCTCCTCGTGGTCGCGATCCTGGCGACGACGGCCATGCTGGTCGCCCTGGCTCTGGCCACCGCAGGACTCACGAACTCTCCAGAGCATGCCCAGGTGACCACCCTTCCGGTGAGCCTGTCCGTGATCGCGGTGGCCAGCTGGGTGGGAATCACCGGCACCGAGGACCTCGCCCTGCTCAAGCGGCTGCTTCCCGGAGGCGCGGCCACCGAAGTGGTCGTCAACGCCTGGAACGGCGGCGTCCCGCTCGCCGACTCCCTGCCCCTGCTGCTGATCACCATGGTCTGGGTTCTCGTCGCCGTGGCACTGGCTGTCCGGCTCTTCCGCTGGGAGCCGCGCCGATGAGCCTGACGTCCGCCGAAGGGGCTCAGCCGGTCTCAGCGACACGATCACTATCAGACGGCGGAGAAGGACTGATGAATGCGGGTCGAGTCATTGACGGCCGGTACGAACTGGGTGACGTCATAGGTCGGGGTGCTACGGCCCACGTCCACCGCGGGCGCGACATCCGCTTGGGCCGTCCGGTTGCCATCAAGATGCTCCGCAAGAACCTCGTGCGGGATCCCGTGTCCTGGTCCCGCTTCGGGCGCGAGGCGATGACGGTGGCTGGTCTCAGCCATCCCGCCATCGTCTCCATCTACGACACCGGGCACGAGGAAGTCGGAGGTGGCTCGGCGGGCGAAGTCCGGGTTCCCTTCATCGTCATGGAGTACGTCGAGGGGCGGTCCTTGCGGGATCTCCTCAGGATGCGCGTGCTCACGCTCAACGAAACGATTCAGTACCAGGTCGGGATCCTCTCGGCGCTCGATTTCAGCCATCGAGCAGGCATCGCCCATCGCGACATCAAGCCGGCCAACGTGATGATCACGCCCGAGGGCGCGGTCAAGGTCGTGGACTTCGGAATTTCGCGTGCCACCGGCGATCCGGCCGCGACCCTGACCCAGGCCCAGGTGGTCCTCGGAACTCCTTCGTACCTCTCTCCCGAGCAGGCGCGCGGTGAAACCGTGGACGCCCGCAGCGACCTCTACTCCGCAGGCTGTGTGCTCTACGAACTCCTGACCGGGCGGCCACCGTTCGTCGGAGACAACCCCTTCTCCGTTGCCTACCAACACGTCTACGAGCAGCCCGCGCAGGCCGGCACCGCCCTGCCGGCACTTGACGCCGTACTCGCGAAGGCTCTCGCCAAGGAGCGGGAGGACCGTTTCCAGGACGCGCGCTCGTTCGAGGCGGCGCTCTTGTCCGCGGTGAGAGACACCAGGCACGTCCATCACGGCGCTCTTGTGAGCACCTTCGACACCGACGCGCCCTTGGCACTGGCCACGGGCAGCCGCATCGGCATGGCCGACGTCGGCTGTTGACCAGCACAACAGAACCGAGCAACGAGGAAAGGAACCATCATGGGATTCATCACCGTCGGGAACGAGAACAGCACCCGCATCGAGCTCTACTACGAGGATCAGGGCGCGGGACAGCCCGTGGTCCTCATCCACGGGTACCCCCTGAACGGTCGCAGCTGGGAGCGCCAGGCGCGCAGCCTGCTCGCCGCCGGGTACCGCGTCATCACCTACGACCGTCGCGGCTTCGGCCAGTCGTCCAAGACCGGGTCCGGCTACGACTACGACACCTTCGCCGCCGACCTTCACATCCTGCTCGAGACCCTCGACCTCCGCGAGGTCGTCCTGGTCGGTTTCTCGATGGGCACCGGGGAGCTCGCCCGCTACGTCTCGCGGTACGGCCACCAGCGGGTCGCGAAGCTCGCGTTCCTCGCCTCGCTGGAGCCCTTCCTCATCGCCCGCGACGACGACCCCGAGGGCGTGCCGCAGAAGGTCTTCGACGGAATCGAGGCCGCGGCCAAGAGGGACCGCTACGCCTGGTTCACACAGTTCTTCTCCGACTTCTACAACCTCGAGGAGAACCTCGGCAGCCGGATCAGCCAGGAGGCGGTCGCCGGCAGTTGGAACGTCGCCATCTCCAGCGCTCCGGTGGCGGCCCACGCCGTCGTCTCCTCGTGGATCGAGGACTTCCGCGCCGACGTCGAGGCGGTCCGGGCCAGCGGCAAGCCGGCCTTGATCCTGCACGGTACGGCGGACAACATCCTGCCGATCGAGGCCACGGCGCGCCGCTTCCGCAGGCTCCTCCCGGACGCCGAGTACATCGAGATCGAGGGCGCGCCGCACGGGCTGCTCTGGACGCACGCCGACGACGTCAACGCCGCGCTGCGGTCCTTCCTCGGCTGACCGATGAGGGGCACCGCGAGGAAGAGCCCATGGGCAAGAAGCTGACGTCGGTCCGAGGCGATCCAGACCTCGCGCAGCGCGGCGGCGGCAACGAGCGCACCGCCGGAGGATGCCGGATGCCGTCCCGACCACCGCGGTGCCGCGCCACCTCCTCCCCACGTGGGAGATGCACGGCCGCACCGCACCTCACACACCCGAAGGAGCACGTCCATGACGCTCATTGCAGTCCTCGGGCATCTGCTGTCAGAGCAGCACCCCGACCCGACACACCCGGCCACCGTCGCGTGGCCGCGACAAGGAGCTGAGACCCGATGACCAGCCCGGTGACGACGAGTTGGCCGAGCCTGCGGGTCTCGGACTGGACCCCCACCCGCGAGACCCTGCACATGTGGACCCAGATCGTGGGCAAGATCCGCATGGCCCACGCCCCGCTGCTCAACCACTGGTGGCAGGTGACCCTCTACGTCAGCCCGCGCGGGTTGACGACCTCGACGATCCCGTACCGAGCGGGGGCCTTCGAGATCGAGTTCGACTTCCTCGGCCACCGGCTCGAGGTCCGCAGCAGCGACGGCGGCGTGCGGAGCCTCCCGCTCCGGCCGATGCCGGTCGCCGAGTTCTACACCCGGATCCTCGACATGCTCGACCAGCTCGGGATCGAGGCGCCGATCCGGCCGCACCCCAACGAGGTCGAGCCGGCGATCCCCTTCGCCGACGACCACGTCCACGCCTCCTACGACGGTGAGGCGGCCGCCCTGTGCTGGCGGCAGCTGTTGCAGGCGAACCGGGTGATCGGCGAGTTCCGGTCGCACTTCGTCGGCAAGGTCAGCCCGGTGCACTTCTTCTGGGGCGGGATGGACCTCGCCTGCACCCGCTTCTCCGGGCGGTCAGCTCCCCCGCACCCCGGCGGAGTGCCGAACTGCGGGGACTGGGTCATGGTCGAGGGCTACTCGCGGGAACTGTCCAGCTGCGGGTTCTGGCCCGGCGGCGGAGAGGAGGGCGCCTTCTACTCCTACGCCTACCCCGAACCCGACGGGTTCGCCGACCAGCCGATCGGCCCCGAAGGCGCGTACTTCAGTTCTGAGTTCCAGCAGTTCCTGCTGCCCTACGAGGCCGCCCGCGCCGCACCGGACCCAGACCGCGCCGTCGCCGAGTTCCTCCACACCACCTACGAAGCCGCCGCCGACCGCGGACGCTGGGACCGCTCCACGCTGGAGGACAACCCCTTCCGGTGGCGCTGAGCTGCTGCGCCCCACGGAACGACCCGAGCACGAGAACGCTCCCCAGAAGGAACCGTGAGCACCCTCAAGCTCGCGATCGTCTACTACTCCGCCACCGGCACGCGCCACGCCGCGATCAACAGCGGCCACCACCTCCTCCAGCACCACCCGGGCCGCAAGACGAGCCAAGCGGCACCCAGACAGGAATACGCACCCAAGCCGAACGCCAGTGCCTCAGCCCGATCCCTGCGGCGCAGATCAAACCGATCCGGATCGGTCCCGACGGCCCGCCCATGCCCATCTCGTTCGTAGAAAGTGATCACATGCGAAAAGCCCTGACAGCCCTGACCGTCGCCGCCGTGGCGACGGCCCTCCTGCCGGGAGTGCCCGCCGCGGCAACGGCCAAGCCGAGCGCGGTGCGGTGGGGGCCGTGCCCGGAGAGCGTCGCCGCGTCCAATCTGGAGTGCTCGACGCTCAAGGTCCCGCTGGACTACCGCAAGCCGAACGGGCGGACGATCGACATCGCGATCTCCCGCCTGGCGAGCAAGGACCCGACACGACGGCGCGGCGTGCTGCTCCTCAACCCGGGCGGCCCCGGCGCGGCGGGCCTGCGGTTCCCGGCCGATCTCGTGGCCGCCGGCATGCCGCGCAGCGTGCTGGACACCTACGACGTGATCGGGTTCGACCCGCGCGGCGTCGGCCACAGCACACCGGTGACCTGCGCTCTGACACCGGAGCAGCAACTACGGGGCAACATCCCCCCGTACGCGCCCACCCCGGCCGACGTCGCCAAGCAGGCCAAGCAGGCCAAGGCCATCGCCAGGCAGTGCGCCACGTCGAAGACCGGGTTCATGCTGCCGTACGTCACCACCGCCAACACCGCCCGCGACATGGACCGCATCCGGCAGGCACTGGGCGAGCCGAAACTCTCCTACCTCGGCTACTCCTACGGCACCCACCTCGGCGCCGTGTACACCACACTGTTCCCGCAACGCGGCGACCGGATCGTGATCGACAGCAACCTGCCCCCCAGAGGCGTCAACTACGAGGACAGGAGCCTGTTCGCCCAAGGCGTCGAGGACCGCTTCCCCGACTTCGCCGAGTACGCCGCCGCCCACCCCGGGCACGGGCTGGGCAGCACACCGGAACAGGTGCGCGAAAAGTACTTCGAACTCGCCGGACGGCTGGACACGACACCGTTCCAGGGAGCCGACGGCGCGCTGTTCCGGCTGCTCACGTTCTCCATGCTCTTCAACGACGCGAACTTCCCCGCTCTGGCCGGGCTCTGGCAGGCGTTCGACACCGGCCAGATGCCGGCGGGGGCGGCGGATGATTCCGTACTGTATCCGGACAACTTGATGTCCAGTCACCAGTACGTGGTCTGCGACGACTCGCGCTGGCCCCGGTCGATCCCTACGTACCGGCGCGCCGTCGAGGCCGACCGAAAGCATTACCCGATGTTCGGCGCGGCGTCGGCCAACATCCGGCCGTGCGCGTTCTGGCCGTCCGGCCCCATCGAGGCGCCGGTGCGCGTCACTGACCGGGGCCCGTCGAACGTCCTCATGGTGCAATTCCTCCGCGACCCGGGGACACCGCTGGCCGGCGCCAGGAAGATGCAGCGGGCGCTCGGCAACCGGGCCCGGATGGTGACCGTCGATCAAGGCGGCCACGGCGTTTACCTGCTCGGCAAGAACACGTGCGCGGACACCGCGGTGACGACGTTCCTGACCACGGGGAAACGCCCGGTCCGGGAGCTGGCCTGCGCGGCAGAGCCCGCCTGATCCGAGTCGCCACGTCGGGCCTGCTCGGCGAACCGGCTCGCAGGCCCGACGAGTACAAGAAGTACAGGCTGTCGAAGGCGCCGCACCGAATCGGCACGCCGGTGCAACAACGTACCCGGCGTTACGAACAGCCGCAGGCGACCGGGTGCAGACAGTAGCCGCACCAACGCGCTGGGTCGCGCCTTCAGAAGATCCGAGTGTGCCGCGATCGACCGTGGCCCCGTGCTGGCCCTGCTCGCCCCCTGGCTGCGCAAACACCCCGCCGGCCAGGGAGGGCGGCTTCGCCCCGTGGAAGAGGTGGGAGCAGGTGGCAGGACCACAGCAGTCCCCGTCGCGTACCAGCGGGACAGGTAGACGTACGCGGCTGGCGCCGTCGGTGAAGTACAGCACAGCAGCTAGGTACGCATCGCCCGATGCAGTTGCGAACTCCCGCAGTGGGATGAGCGCTCCGGAACACGGATCCACCGGACGCCGGGGTACGTCCTGGCCTCCATGCCGAGGCAGTTCAGGGGAGCCCAGGCGGGCGAAGGCGTCCGGCGTGACGATCGGGATGCCGTACGCGCGGGCTCTGCGGGCCTTGCCGGACATCGAGTCGGGATCGGCGGCGACCAGCAGCCGCACCCGCTTGGTGATGTTCCCGTACGGGACGTAACCGGCCCGGCGTGCCCGCTCCTCCTAGCTCTCCCGGCCGCCGTCCATCTCGCCGGTGAACACGACTGGATCCCCGGGCTCCAGGCGGAAACCGCCCGCGCCGGGCGGATACCCGGGCGGCGCGGACAGATCGACATGACCTTCGCCCAGATCGCACAGATCGTCGGGAACGATCTTCCACCCAGCGCCTTCAAGTATCCAGCCTGGTGGGCGAGCGATCCGAAGCACACGCAGGCCGTATGGCTCGATGTCGGCTACGTTGCCAGGCCGGACCTCGGGACAAGGCAGGTGAGATTCGTGAAGGCCTGAACGAAGCATGCTCCCGGCGTGAGCCCGGGTGGGCTACTGGTCATTGTCCTCACCCTCCTCGTCCACTAGAACGACACGTCTTGACGACTGAGGGTTGAGGCATGGACACGGATTGTGACTATCTTGAGATGATCAGCATATGCCGCTTGCTCGTCGCCTTTACGACGTAGATCACAGCCAAGCGTCGCCCGGAGGGGAACTCGGTCAGGGTATGCCGGTTGAACATCGCCGGCCGAGCATGGTCGTCGGACGAGCCCGCAGCCTGCCGTCCCATGGCGGCCCGAGGGAGGGGGTGACGGATCACCCGGGGGTCAGATCGGGGTCAGACGATCGGAAAAGCCGGATCCCGATCTCGGAATCCGGCCTCTGACCTGCTGCGATGTGGTGGGCGATACTGGGATCGAACCAGTGACCTCTTCGGTGTGAAGCAGACATACTGATTATGTGATCAGGCGTTTGACCTGGTAAAGCCCGTGATCATAGTGCACTGAGGCGCATGATCAGACCTTGCTGAGCGCCCCGGATGTCACGCACTTTGTCACTCGCTCGCGCGATGGGACTCGAACCAGGATCTTGGTGTTCTGATCCATTGGGGAGGGTTCTGAGGATCCGCAGATCGGGCATTCAAGTGCAGCCCGGTTCAGACTCGTTCACCTGGCATGGCTCCTTACGTGGCGCCCCTGTGGCCTTCAAGCCAATCATGGCTGCTGAGTAGGAACGCCGCCTTGGGAGGTCTTGTCGTTGCTGTCGGACGGCAAGGCTGGAGGTTCATGGCGGTGGCGAACTAGAGCACTGAAGATCTTCCAAGCCATATCACGACGGAACTTCTTCTTTGAGCTCATCGCGACGGTGGCCGATGCAGCCATTAACAGTATGTACAGCACCGGAGGCAAGAGCATGACTACCGGCAAGCCCTGAAGGATAGAGAAAAACCCCACCTGCATCTCCGTCAGCGTGTCTGTCGTCCCAGCGCTGACGTGGCGGGTTTACCGACGTACGGAAGCGTCGGGCTCGATGATCAACATCGACCGACAGCGACCTGGCTTATGGGGCCAGGCTCCCGTACGTTGTCCTTCTTGTGATCGTGAGTCACACGTCCGGCAGTCCGGATGAAGGTCTGACATCCCCATACTAGGGGACCGGCCTGCCATCCCGCTGCGAGTTGCGCGATCTCTCGCTCGTAGAGCAGCTAGTCGATCACCGGGGCTGGCGTTTTCGCTGCTCACGCCTACACTCGTGGGCGCTCTTGTACCTGGCAGCGCTGCGGCGGGCATCCTGGCTATCACTCAGTCGGCCGCTCAAGCTCATGATGCCCTTAGTTCACTCAAGCCTTCTCGACAGCGTTCAGGCTCATGGTGCACAATGATGTGCTATGCCGATTAACGATACTCACATAAGAAGATATCTGCCACATGTTATGCTAGGCGGAATTATTGCCCTGATGGCAATGACAAGCATTTTCGAAAAGACCTGCAAGCGCGCACCGAAGAGAAATATTGAGGATTCTGAGATAGTCAAAATCGAAGCATCTGTTACAGCGGATGACTTGGATAAAGAACAGATAGACCAGCTACATGCGGCGACTCTTAAGGCGTCCGACTCCTGCTTTGAATTAAAAAAGATCTGCGCCACTGTCCTAGTTCCCGCCTCAAGCCTAGTGTCATTGCTATCTGGCCAGAAACTAAATGGGGCTGTCTTTGTTTCAGCCCTGCTTATAATCACAGCTTTTTGGTTGGCTGACGCAGTAGGGTACTTTTATCAACGCAAACTAAGGGCTAATATGACGAGGATATGGCAGCGTCGGGCGGCACGCTGCCCAGATGGATACGAACACATACCAGCTCCTCAAAGAGTCGGAGCTTTTAGATCGGCATTCAACTCTTCAATGATCTATTACCTGCTGCTATCAAGCCTCGTTGGCCTTGCTTTCCTTCTGTACTTTTTGGGTTTTATCTCTCCAGGACTAAGCAGTAAACCGTGAAAATCTTTGTGAGTTACGCGCGGCGAGATAATGACATTGAGAGATTGTATGCCATCAAGCAGGAGCTTGTCCACCTAGGCGAAGTATACATAGATGATCTACATGACCACGCTGACCAGGATCGCCAAAGCGTGGTTGAGCAGGCAATGCATGAAGCGGAGCTTTTCGTGATAGTAGAGTCCCCCCATTACCGTAAAACAGAATGGACCAGTCGGGAGTTCCTATTTGCCCTCGACAGTAAGCGACCAACCCTAACGTTGAAGATCTGCGAGGGCAATATTAACCTTGCGCAATAATGTCTGTGCACAGCGCCTGAATAGTTTTCTGGCTGCTAAATGCCTGAGAGCAAGTCGCACCAGAACTGTAATGTCGAATGTTGAATGTAGTCCACTTCTGAATGTTCTGTGTTTTGCACCATAAATCCTTCAACGCGAGCGTCAGCACGCAACTCCATCCATCCCATCTGCCGTCGACCCACCGCGGAGCGGCAGCGGGCCGGCGACGGAGGTCGTGCGGTGGTGGCGTGGCTGGTGTGCCATCCCGTCTGCCATCGACCCAGGCAAGCCCCGGCAGACCACCTCCTCCGTCGCAAGCCCGGCCGTGACCGTTGGGCGCAAGCCCGGCTTGACGTGTCCCTGCGCCTGGGCGCCTTCCACGGTCGTGCGACAAACGGACACAAACCCGACATTTGTGGATCAGCTCGTTTCATGTGGCCCTCGGCTTGGTTCCGTTGCAGCCCTTCGGTCGATTGTGCTCCTTGGGTGACGGCATACTGGTTTGGTGACAACAATCGAGATCGACGACGAGCCGTCCGAGCTCCCCAAGGAACCTCTCCAATCGGTTGATCCCTATCTCGACATGTTTCTACACCGCTTGGTGGAGATGGGTTCGAATGCGTCTGTATCGGTCACTCTGTTCATCGGCGGGTCCGTACTCACAGGTGACCTCATTTCCTACGACACGTGGCAAGATCACTTGGTTGACTCCCTCGCTACTGCGGCGCCGGGGCTAGCGGCAGGCATGCGAGAGGGGATAGACGCCGCGAAAGAAGAAGCAGAGCAAGGTCGGCAGGTTGGCGACGAGCAAGAAGAGAGCGATGGCGCGTTGGGACCGCCGCGACGTTTCGTTCATCTCAAAGACGCAGTCCTCATCAACGGTGGAAGCACCGTAGCGGTTCCGCTTTGGCGCGGACGGATGGAATGCGTAGATGGGTGGATGCTGGGACGGTTCCAGAACTTTTAGCAGCTTAACCACAAGTGTGACGTTTTGCGACGTTCATGGAGTGGTTGATGCCCAAGGCGCACGACCCGTCTTCACCTGTCCGTCTGCCGTCGTACCATCCGAAGGGGTAGCGGATCAGCCGTAGGGCTGCCCTGGCCGCGCGCCCGGGCCTCCAGGCCGCGATGAGGAGGCGGTCATGCGGCTGGTCTACTAGGGCTTGCCCTGGGACGGCGGCAGGCGGGGCAAGCTTTCACCGCAACCGTCCACCGCCGCACGCCCCACTCTCCCCCGCCCCCGCTAGCTGACCCTGGGTCGCGACTGGACGCCAGGTTCTGTCAAGGCAGGCTTCGCGTGTACATGAGCCTGTGAGGTTCCACGTCCGCCGTGCTTCCAACGGCCACAGCCTGCCTTGACAGGTTCTGGTGGCCCGCGAATCCTCGGGCAGCGGGGGCGGGGGAGAGCCCACGACGCTTCCACAGTCATCCGCCCCCACCGGAGGCATGCAGTAAGGTCCGCCGGCGACTGCGCGGGCATGCGCTTAGCGAGCTCGACCCCGTGACTTGAGTCGTGCGCCCTCCCAAAGAGCGGCCCTGTCCTCGTCCGCGCCAGCCGACCGACGTTCTGCGGGTCGGGCATGGAGCCCAAGTGGAGTGCCCGGCCCGCGTCGCGTCGGCGGCGCGTGCGGCCCGGTCAGGGCCGCTTTAAGTTTGTAGAGAAAGTTCTCACACAGGGGTCACACAACTACGTCGATACTGCGGAGGCAGGAACGGAACGCCTCACCGAGGTAGTCAAGGACGGCTCGGCCTTTTTCAGCGGTGGCTAGTGAGGGCCGACCGATGACACCCGTTTTGGTGTATGCCTCCATGCCGACGGTCAGGAGATCCTTGCGGTCGTTGGCTACGTGATCGACTGTGTCATAGCCATCTCGCACCAGCTCAGGATTGGTGGCCAGCAGGATGGAAACCTCAAGCTCGCCAGCGTGCATATCTTCGTGCCCGCTGGTCTCCATGTTGGCCTTGGTTCGTGCTGTTTTCCAGTCAGTGCTAGTTGGAAAGAGCGCCATACATCGTTCGGCGATGGTGGCTTCCTGCACGATGTTAGAGAGCACGTAATTGCCGCCATGGGCATTGATCAAAATTAGCTTATTGATGCCGGAAGCCCGTAGCGATGTTTGGATGTCAGCGACGAGAGCGAATAGCGTTTTGGCTGAGATGCTCACCGTTCCGGGCCAAGCTTTGTGTTCGTGGGAACAAGAGATGGTGATTGGCGGCAAATAGCGCACTGGATAAAGCTGTGCGATTTCGCGGGAGATGATGGAAGCGATGGCCGCATCGGTGGCCAGCGGCAGGTACGGGCCGTGTTGCTCGAAGCTGCCAATCGGCAGGATAGCGACGTGCGCATCTCGCACGTGTTCATCCTTCGTTGTTTGAGTTGGCAGCAAATGATTCACGAAGGCTCCTCGCCGGAGTGTGTTGCTCACGCAGCATGGCGCGTGAGCTGGGCTAAGCGCTTCGTCAAGTCTTGCACGAGAGGCAGTTTGGCGACAGGTGTTAAGTGATCGCGAAGGGCTTCCAGTTGCGTCCGGATGCGTGCTGAACCGGTCCGCTGGGCGATGGTCAAGGCTTCGCTTCCAGCCTGAACGGCGCGCTCGACCTCGCCTTGAGCCGCGGCTGCGGTGGCCAACCGCGCCAGGCAGAGACCCTTGTCGCGGGTCTGGGTCGCTTCGGGCCACTGCGTGAGACTTCGCTCGAAGACCGGCAAGGCAGCGTTCGGGTTGCCGAGGAGCACCCATGACATTCCGGCTTCCATCTGGACGTACGACGGTGTGCAGTAGCGGGCTTTGTCCGTCGCGAGTTGAGCAAGTCCCTCGGTGGCGTACTGGATGGCTTGATCTATGGCGGACTCGAACTCGCGAGGCTCGCCGAGAAGAGCGTGTGCATTGGCGAGCTGCCGGAGGGACACTGCCCGAAGCCGTGGCGTGAGGTCCTGGGCAGCGTTGAGGGCAGCGTTGGCTAGGCCCAGGCCCTGTCCAGGGTGGCCGGCTTCAGTGGCGATATTGCTCTTTCGCATAAGGATGTAGGCCACAGCTTGAGGATCAGCCAGTTCTTGAGCGTAATCGAGTGCTCGGTTGGTCCAAATCATTGCGCAATCAGGGTCACCAGAGTCCTGATAGAGCCAGCCGCAAAACTCGGCGAATTGCGCAGCGACTTCGAGCATCTGGCGGCGATCCGCTCCACGTGTTGATTGCACTAGGCGGTCTATGAGTGGAAGTTGAGCCTGGACGGCCGGTGCCAGGTAGAGCGGGCCAAGAAGGGTGTCTGCCCGAGTGTGCTCAGCCAGCACGTTTGAGAGATAAGTGATCACCTCGGGAGAAGGAGCACCTGGCAGAGCTTGTGGCAGCACGGGCAGTGGCGCCACGGTCATCGGGGACTTGGAGACAAGACCGAGATCACTCTCGGAGGCTCGGTACAGCTCGCAAAACACCCGCCGGTAAGGCTCGGGGACTTCTCGGCGGTTGTTCTCGTACATGGAGACCAGGGTTCGCAAGCTGGCCCGAGAAGGAATGTCGATCTTCAGAGCATGGCCGATCTTTTCAAAACGGACGATGGCCTGCTCTTGAGACCAGCCATGCCGCTTCCGGCACTGTTTGAGCAAGTTCGGCATATCCATCACACCTCGTAATGGTCCGGCCTACGGTTGCCATTTCCTCGGTGAACCTATGATGCATCATAAATGTGCTGCTCGCGCGGGGTTAACAGACTTAACGAAGCCTGTTGGGGTTTGTCCTCTACCGTAACGATGCGCGCTGACAGTTTCATGGAGCAAACAGGGAGTTCGCGCCACAAGGGTGCGGCCCTCGATTCGGAGGTGAGCTTCGTGAAGCTCTTGATCGATGTCACCGGCAAGTCGTTCATGGTGACGAAGGAAGCGGTCGAGAAGACCGACCAGAACGGGCGTCAGAAGTCCGAGCGGGAGACCGGCCGACCGATGTGGGTCACGCAGGTCATGGCGCTGGACGAGACGGGCGGCGAGATGATCAACGTCACCACGGCCGGTGAAAGGCCCACGGTGAACGTCGGTTCTCAGGTCGCCCTGTTCAAGCTGGAGGCACTGCCTTGGGCGACCAACGGTCGCAACGGCGTGGCCTTCCGCGCGGCTGACATCAAGCCCGCTGGTGCTCCGGCCAGCAAGTAGACCGCATTCCCTGACCTACGCCAAGGACAGCGTTCCGAGCTGAAGGTCGGACCGAAGTCCGCTCACATCAAGCAGGTGATCAGTGGCCTACATAGGGCCCTGTCGTCCGGAGAGTTTCTGCTACCCCTCCGGCCTGATCTGCCTGATCCGCCAGGGATCGGTTCTGACATCTACGTGAGGACCGATCTCGGCGGTCACCCCGATGAGGGGTCTCACCTGGCTATCCAGGTTCCTGCCGAGCCGTGATCGGTTCAACCCCCGTTCTCAGAGGAGTCGTCATCGTGACGAACACCGCCGATTTCGCTGCGGTTTTTGTGACGCTCTACGTCGCACACAGCGTAGGAGATCACTGGGTTCAGACCCACCACCAGGCGTGCGCCAAGGGCGCACCCACCATGGCGGGACGACTGGCGTGCCTTCGGCACGTGGCCACCCTGACCATCATCAAGGCCGTCGCCTTCGTCGCGCTCGCCCTGGCCACCGGCCTGACGGCAGAGCCACTGCCTCTGCTCGCCGGACTCGCGGTGGACGCGCTCTCGCACTACTGGGCGGATCGCCGTACCACCCTCGCCCGTCTCGCCGAGCTCATCGGCAAGGGTGACTTCTTCCGGATGGGCCTGCCCCGTCCCGGCACCGACGACGCCCCGCACCTCGGCACCGGCGCCTACGCCCTCGACCAGTCCTGGCACGTGGGCTGGCTCTTCATCGCCGCACTCATCATCACCGCGTAATTCGATCAGAAGGGATATCTCTCATGGGCTGGCTCTTCAAGAACCGCGAAGACGCGATCACCTGCAACTCCGACGCTGCCGCCGATGCGTGGCGCAAAGCCGCCAAGGCCAAGAAGGCCGGCGACCAGAAGACCGCCAAGGCATGGACCGACTGGGCGCGTGACTGCGACCAGACCGCAACCAAATTCGCCAACGGCGACTACGACGACGTTATCCAGAATCCCTGATCACGGGTCATAAGGCGTCGTTATTCGACCTCGCCGTGCTTATCACGATCTACGCAAGCGGGACCGTATCGCCTGCTACAACGCACGGTCCCGCTCTCAACCCCCACCCCTCATGATGAGGAGGAGAGTCATGTCCAAGCGTACCTTCGGGACGCACAACAACAACAGAGGCGGTTCCGGCCGTCGCGGTAGCTCCGTCACGGTCATTCAGACCAACGTTCAGTACAGCTACCTGCGCACCGCGAAGATCACCTTCTACGTGATCTTGGCGGTCGTCGGCATTTTCGCCGCCGTCATCTCCACCTACTACCTGCCCCCGCTCGCCGCCGTCCCCATTGGCCTCGCGGCCGGAACCCTCGTCGGCGGGCTCATCGCTGCCATCGTCGCCATCTGGCCCGTGCTTCGGGCTATCTGGTGGTGGCTGCCGGAAATCACTCTCGTCCTGGTCGTGGTCGGCGGCTGGGTGTACCTGCAAGAGCAGACCAACCCGCTCATCACCGGCGCGGCCTACGCCAGCGTCATCGCCGGTTGCGGCCTTGTGCCCGTCTCGCGCCGTTACACGCTGGCGCTGCTGTGGTGCCTCATCGTCCGGCACCGCCTGCGCACCTGCTTCGCCACCTTCCTGCCGACCGACCGGCACGGCCATCTGCCGTTCATCGGGTGGGCCAAGCCCATCCCGGTCGGGGAACGCGTCTGGGTCTGGCTCCGTCCTGGCCTGTCGCTCGATCAGATCGAATCCCAGCTCGGCAGAATCGCCGTCGCCTGCTGGGCCGCCTCGGTCACCGTGACCAAGGCCCGCTCCTCCAACTCCGCCGCCATCTACCTGGACATCAAACGTCGTGATGTCCTCGGCGGCCTGGTCGGCTCCCCTCTCACCGAGGACCTGCCGACCGACGTCCCGGCCATCACCCGGCCGGTTGCCACCGTTCCGGCTCAGCTCGATCTGGCTGACGTGCCGGACACCGACGACACCGACCCTGCCGAGCGTCCAGCCGCCCGTAAGAACGGCCGGCCCCCGGCCGCCAGCGGCATTCCTGCCAAGACGGCCACGGACAACCCTGACCTCGACTGGATCTGACGCGTCGCTCTGCTACCGGGGGAACCTCGTTCATCTCTCCCGGTAGCGCCTCTCATTCGCCTGACCTGTAAGAGGTGACGCTGCCATGCACGCGGCTCTTTCCGAACTCCAGGCCACGATCCCGGTAGCGCCGTCGATGTCCATGTTCGACCCGGTGTTCATCGGGATCGACGAATTCGGCAACCCTGTCTATCTCGACCTGGTGTATCACAACCTGCTGGACGCCGGAGAACCCGGCGGCGGCAAGTCCGTACTGATCCAGAACCTCGTTGGGCACGCCTTCCTGTGTCACGACTTCACCCCCGTCCTGCTCGACCCCAAATGGGTGGAGCTGGGGATGTGGATGGAAGCCGCCCAAGCAACCGGCGGCGTCTTCGTCGGCCCCGACATCGACAAGGGCCTACGCGTTTTGCGGCGCCTGCAAAAGGTGATGGACCGCCGTTACGCCTGGCTGGTCGCACACGGCCGCCGCAAGTTCCTGGCCAGCGATGCCATCAAAGTCATCGGCGTCTTCATCGATGAACTGGCCTACTACACCGCCACCACCGGCACCCCCGAGCAGCAGAAAGAGTTCATCGCGCTGGTGCGTGACTTGGTCGCACGTGGCCGCGCCTGCGCCATGCCGGTGATCGCTGCCACTCAACGCCCGAGCGTGGACATCATCCCCACCTCGCTGCGCGACCTGTTCGGCTACCGGGCGGCCTTTCGCTGCACCACCCCGAACAGCTCGGACATCATCCTCGGGCACGGCTGGGCCTCGGCTGGATTCAACGCCCAAGCCATCAGCCCCCGATCCCCCGGCGTCTTTTACCTCATCGCCGAAGGCGGCATCCCGCACCTGGTCAAGGCCGCCTATCTCACCGACGAGCAAATCCATCAGCTCGTCGACTACGTCACCTGGAGCCGCCGTAACGGCGACCAGGCCCCGATACCTCTCGCCGCTTGAACGGAGAACCCGTCATGCCCCACGATCACGACACGGTCTCGGCCCTGGATGAGGTGCCCTGGCCCGACGAATCATCCCATGAGCTCAACGGGGAAACGCTGCCTCTGTGCTGCGTCGAGTGCAGCAACAGCAGCTTCACCGAGATCACGATCACGACCGACCAGGGCCGTCAGAGCGCCCTGGAATGCGCCTGGTGCGGGGAGGTGTACCTCGATGCCTCCTGAGGTCACCCCCGGTATCGCCTGGCTGGAAAGCCCGCCGATCATCCAGCACAACCGCTGGTACGACACGCTCAGCCGCCCCTACAGCTGGCAACTGCCGATGTTCTGGCTCAAGAACGACATCGACACCAGCGAGACCACGACGAAGGCCATGACCGTCCCGGCCTCCGCCTACGACGACCCCCACTGGAGGCCGCTGTGATCTACAAGGCCTACCGCCCTGACGGCAGCCCCGACCTGCGTAACTGGATCGTCCAGTGCGACAACCAGTGCCGCAACACCGTTGCCCTGTTGGAGGCGACCCCCGCCGGCTGGTTCGTCGGCCACCGCGACAACGGCCGTATCTACTGCCCGGCCTGCATCGAGGTCCTCGCCATGGGCCTCATCTCCTGGGTACTGGCCTGCCCGTTCTGCCAATCTTCCAGGCTCATCATCGGCACCGACAGCGACGGAATCGCCGAGTTCGTCTTGTGCGACGGACAGTGCCGCTCCACCTACCTGGCCGCCGACGGCTGGCACTGCAGCTGCTGCGGCGACCCCATCACCTAGATCCGGCGTGGGGCCGGACCTCTCGCCAAAGATCCCCGGCCCCCGCCTCAGCTCACTCCCAGCGATTAAGCAAAGGAGCAGAACCATCATGCACTCTATCCCCGCTTCGGCTGCCCGGATACCGCAGCTCGAACGGCTCAATGCCACCCCCGGCACCCGGGTCGTCTTCTACGACCCCACCGGTAGTCAGTACCGGCTGCCCACCTACCCGTGGAAGTGGGCGCCCAAGAACCTGAAGACCCGGCGTCAACTCGCCGCCCTCGGTCTGCGCCCCGGCGGACAAGCCCCCGTCGCTCAGATCCTGTGGCGTAACGGTGGCCGTGTCGCCTACCTCTACGACGTCACTCGCGCGCTGCCCAAGCGCAAGCCCACCCGCAAGCAGCTGGCCGCTCTCGACAAGGCCCAGCGCGTACGCCGCATGAAGCGGAGCGCCTCATGAGTCGCTCCATCGAAACGCCCGACTACGCCGCCTTCCTCAAGAGGATCATCCGCGCCTACAGCAAGCGCATCGCCGAAGGCGACATCGAAGCCCTCGCCGACCTCGCGGGCGTCGTCGCCGAACTCGACCACGCCATCGCCCAGGCCGTCACGCAGCTGCGCGCTGACTACGGCTACTCCTGGGCCGACATCGCCCGGCCCCTCGGCATCACCCGCCAGGCCGCCCAACAGCGCTGGGGCGGTGAACGCTGATGACTGCGGGGATCGTCTACCTGCTGCACTTCGAGCGGCCCTACAAGCACGCTCGTCATTACATCGGCTGGACCCCTGGCGACCTCAACCGCCGCCTGCGCCAGCACCGTAACGGCACCGGTGCCCGCCTCATGGCCGTCATCACCGCCGAAGGCATCGACTTCGTCGTGGCCCGCACCTGGACCGGCGGACGTAACCTCGAACGCTCCTTAAAACGGCGTGGCGGAGCCTCACGCTGCTGCCCCCTGTGCGGCATTACCCCTCGGGTCACCGGCTGGGACCAGCCTGACACCGAACCCGCCACGGCAGACACAACGCTGCCTTACTCGATCAACGTCGTGCCCGCCATCTGCGCGTGCAACCGGATCACCCACATCGCGGCCTCACTGATCGCCACAGTCTCGATCACCTGTAGCGACTGCCACGAACCCGTCGTCCCCCAACGCGACGCTCAGGAGGAACACCATGTCCTCACCCGCTAACCGAACCGAACGCGTCGAATCCGGCGTCCAACTCGTCATCCTGCTCCTGGTCGGCCTCATGGCCGGAGCCGCCTCCTTCACCCACGTCCACGACTGGACCATGGCCAACAGCCCCGAAGGAACCGGCGAATGGTTCGGCTGGGCCAACGCCGTCATCTCCGAACTCACCCCCACCGCCTCCGGCCTGGAAGTCCGGCGACGCAAGCGCAACGGCCAATCCATCACCTACCCGATGATCGTCCTCATCGCCTCCGCCGGTCTGTCCATCGCGGCCCAAATCGCCGTCGCCAAACCCCATCCGACCGGGTGGCTGATCGCCGCCATCCCCGCCCTGGCCTTCCTGGCCCTTACCAAGCTGGTGCTCTCCCGCACTCCCACCACGCAACCGGCGGCAACCCTCACCACGACACAACCGGCGGCACTCGACACGGCCACCGTGCCGGAACCTGACCCCGAAACCACGCCTCAACCTGCGGACACGTCCCTCGGCCACGAGCGCCAGGACCACGCGCACACCGACGCGCGCACCGACCGCACTGTCCAGGAGCGGACCCCGGCCCTGCCGGTCCTGCACCTACCCGTTCCCGCCCTGGAAGGACAGCACTGACTCATGACCCTCCAGCTCGACACCGCTTCGGCGCTGGCTCTCACCCCCGGGACCACTTCCCTGGCCCCGGGCGTGGGGGCGAACACCGAAACCCCCTGCTCCGGCCTCTTCGACCATGAAGGCCGCCAGCACATCCGCACCGCCCTGGAACGCGCCGCACGCCCCGACTACCCCGCCTGGCTCGGTCACGTCGAATCAGCCGCGGCTTGCACCCGCCCCATCCGGCTGCATGGCAACCTGGCCACCGTCGACACCCGCACCGGCGAACTCCTCACCGTCCGGCACACCTCCACCCTGCCGGACGGCGTCATCTACAAAGCCTGCGGCAACCGCCGCCACACCGTCTGCCCCGCCTGCGCCACCACCTACCAGCACGACGCCTACCACCTCGTCCGTGCCGGACTCGTCGGCGGCAAGACCATCCCCGAAACCGTCCGCACCCACCCGGCCGTGTTCGCCACCCTCACCGCCCCCTCCTTCGGCCCCGTCCACACCCGCGACGTGCGCCACTGCGCCTGCCGAGACAAGACCCGCTGCACCTGCCGCCCCGCTCCCTGCCACGCCCGCCGCGACGCACCGAGCTGCCCGCACGGACGACCGCTGGCCTGCTGGCAACGCCACGCTGTCGGCGACGAGCAGCTCGGCCGGCCCCTGTGCCCCGACTGCTACGACCACAACCACCACGTCGTGTGGAACCACCACGCCGGAGAACTCTGGCGCCGCACCAAGCAACACGCCGAACGCCACCTCAACCAGCTCGCCCGGCAACGCGGCCTGCCACGAGTCCGGCTCTCTCACGGCAAAGCCGCCGAATACCAAGCACGCGGCGCAGTCCACTTCCACATCCTGCTGCGCCTGGACGGCATCGACCCCGGTCAACCCGAGGTCATCACCCCGCCCCCGACCGGCATCACCGTCGACGACATCACCGCCGCCGTCACCCTGGCCGCCACCACCATCACCTACACCACCCCCGCCCACCCCGACCAGCCCGGCGGCTGGCCCATCGCCTGGGGCCACCAGCACGAGATCCGGCCCATCACCCTGTCGGCCTCCGGCGACGCCCTCGACGACCAAGCCGTAGCCGCCTACCTCGCCAAGTACTCCACCAAGGGCACCGAAGCCACCGGCCACACCTCCCGACGGCTGACCGCCGACACCATCGACCTGTACGCCAACCCCACCGGCACCCACCCCGAACGGCTCATCGCCGCCGCCTGGAACCTCGGCCACACGCCAGAATGGAGAGGACTACGCAGGTGGGCGCACATGCTCGGCTTCGGCGGACACTTCCTCACCAAAGCCCGCCGCTACTCGATCACCTTCGGCTCCATCCGCGAACAACGAGCCGCCTACAAACGCGCACACGCCCTCAACCGAGGCCAGCCAAGGCCAGAGGGACACCCCGAAACAGCGCGATTCCAGCGTCAAGCCGTCCTTGACACCAAAACCGAGGAAACCACCCTCGTCATCGGATTCCTCACCTACGCAGGCACCGGCTGGCACACCACCGGTGACCAACTCCTCGCCAACACGGCAGCGGCCCAAGCCCGCGAACGCACCCGAGCAGGACGCGAAGAACTCGCCCACCAACAGGCATGCAGTTCGTCCACACCGCTCGCCGCCTGACCAACCCTCAGACCGCGAACGGAGCACCACCATGCCCACCGAAGGTAAGGACGTCCGCTACCCGGGCCAAGCGCTCTACGACGTAGACGAAACCGTCCTCGTCCTGCGCCTGTCCCGGCGCTACCTCTACCAAGAGATCCGCGCTGGACGCCTCCGCACCGTCAAAGCCGGACGCGCGCGACGCGTCCCGGCCGACGCCATCGCCGAGTACGTCAAGCTCCTGGAGCAGGAAACGCAGGTCGCCTGATGCCCAAGCAACGCGCACACGGCGACGGTGGCCTCTACTGGAGCGAATCCCGCCAACGATGGATCGCCGAAGTCACCACCGGTTACAGCCCATCAGGCCGACGCATCACCCGCAAAGCCGCCGGTCGAACCAAGACCGAGGCCAAGACCAAACTCAAGGACATCATCCGAGACCTTGATGACGGCCTGAGTCTCGCCCCAGGCCAAGACACCGTGGCGGACATAGTACGGAATTGGCTGGACTTCGGCTTGTCCGGCCGTGCGGCTTCAACGATCAAGACAAAGCGGACACTTGCTGAGAAGCACATCGTTCCGGACCTCGGGGCGTGCAAGGTCCGGCAGCTCACCGCCGACGATGTCGATCGCTGGCTTGCACGCAAAGCGCAACAAGTGAGCACGCGTACTCTGCAAGAGCTCCGTTCGATACTCAAGAGATCGATCAATCGGGCTCAAGCACGCGACAAGGTCAAGCGGAACGTCGTGCTCCTATGCGAGCTGCCAACGGGGAAGTCTGGACGTCCCTCCAAGGCGCTCACAATGGAGCAGGCGGCAGCAGTCCTGGAGGCGAGCGAGACGGCCAAGCCGTGGCTTCGGGCCTATGTCCTCGTGTCGCTGCTCGTCGGCCTTCGCACCGAGGAGGTTCGCGCCCTACTCTGGGCGTACGTCGTCGTCCTGGACGAAGAAACCGCAACCTGGACGCCCGTCAAGGATGCCGGATGGGATCACAACGAGTTTGGCGTCTACGTGTGGAGATCCGTTCGGATCGGTGGTGACACCAAGACCGCTCGGTCACGCCGAACCCTGAAGCTGCCCCAGCGTTGCGTCACCGCGTTGCGGGCTCTCTGGGATCATCAACGCTGTCTCCGCGATACGGCCGGCGATCGGTGGCAGGACAACGATCTCGTCTTCGCCACGCGGACTGGAACCAATCTTAGTGCCGCCAATGTCCGGCGAGAGGTCCGGCGTGTGATCGAGAGGGCGGGCCTGGCTGCCCAGGAGTGGACTCCGCGCGAACTGCGGCACAGCTTCGTCTCTCTGCTCTCCGCTGACGGCGTGCCCATCGAGCAGATCGCTCGCCTGATCGGCCACACAGGAGGCTCGGCGGTGACGGAGAAGGTCTACCGCCAGCAGATCCGCCCCGTGATGCAGGAAGGGGCTGCGCTCATGGATCGCATCTTCCCTGCCCACGGCCACGGCCTTGAGGAGACGTAAAGTCACTCAGTTTGTCACTCGGAAGATCAAAAAAGGCCGGTTCCTGATATGGAACCGGCCTCTGAGCTGGTGGGCGATACTGGGATCGAACCAGTGACCTCTTCGGTGTGAACGAAGCGCTCTCCCGCTGAGCTAATCGCCCGCCCCGCCTGGCCCCCGTGGGGCCCGACGGGGAAAACCATACCGCACTCCGGCACCCGCTGGCGAAACGATAGACGGCAGGGTGAGGATTCGGGGTGAAACGCGGCGGTTGCCCACCGCCGTGGCAGGCTCGTGGCATACCATCGTCGTGTCCCGGGTAGACGCCCGACGTGCTCACTATCGAGAACGGTCGTCGGCGGCTCCCTGAACGAGATCCACTGCACGCAAAACCCTTGCAAATACGGCCCAACTGATCCCGTTTAGCCAGGTAGATGCCTAAATGTCCAGCTGTGAGTTGCGTTACAGAAGGCCCTCGGAGCGGAATCTTTCCAACGGGTTTCTTCGTTCCGCCGTCATAGCTCGGACGAGGACGAAGTACGCCCGAGCAGTGAAAGCCCCGTAGAGGGGACCTACGACGAAAAGGTTTGGCTGACGATGAACAGCACCACCGTCTCCGCCGAGCTTGGCCTTCGGCTTGTGGTCCCCGACCGTACTACCGTCCCCCTTCTCGCCGGGCTCAGCTACACAGCCGACGACCCGTACGCCATCCGCATGGCCTTCCACGTGGGGAACGACGAGCCGGTCGAGTGGATCTTCGCCCGTGAGCTGCTGACCGTCGGCATCGTCCGGCGGGTCGGCGACGGCGACGTGCAGGTGTGGCCGGCGCGCGCCGACGGCGAGCGCACGCTGCACATCAGTCTGACCTCCCCCTTCGGGCAGGCGCTGTTCGAGGTGCCGCTGGCCCCGCTGACGGAGTTCCTGCACCGCACCTACGAGAAGGTGCCGGCCGGGCGGGAGACCGACTACATGGATCTGGACTCCGAGCTGTCCAACATGCTCTGGTCGAGCTGAGCGGGTCAACGGGCGGGCAGTTTGTCCAGGATCTTGCGCATCCTGGCGATCTCGATGCCCTGGCCCGCGTACATGTCCCTGGCCATGAGACGCATCCGCTGGTCCCTGCCCCCGGCCAGCTCCTCCTCCGCCATCTTGAGCGCGCCCTCGTGGTGCCTGATCATGAGCTGCAGGAACATGCGGTCGAAGACGCCGCCCTCGGCCGCGCGTAGCGCCTTCAGCTGCTCCTCCGTCGCCATGCCGTAGCCCTCCATGCCCTGGTGGTCGTGACCGGACGGGACGCGGCGGCCCAGGGCGGCCAGCCAGTCCGACATGATGGTGATCTCGGGTTGCTGGCTGAGCGCGATCTGCTCGGCGAAGCCGAGCACCGAGGCCGTGGTGGTGCGGTTCGCCGCCAGGGCGGTCATCTCCAGCGCCTGCCGGTGGTGGGGGATCATGCCTTCGGCGAAGCGCACGTCCGCCGCCGTGGGGGTGGCCGGCACCTGCCCGATCCGTTCGCCGGGGGTCGCGGTGCGGGCTGTCGCGCCGGGGCTCTGCGGCACGATCACCGGCGCCTCGGTGCCGACCGGTGACGGCTGCGGCGCCTCCGCACCGCAGGCCGCGAGGGCCGACGATGTCAGCAGAACTGTGACCAATAGCGCGCGCATTCCGGACCTCTCTGGCATAGCTTCCATACTGAGCTATGAGACGAGGGGGACAGGCGTGATCTTCGCCAAGGTTCGATGGGCCGCGCTGGGGGCGGCCTTTCTGCTGGTCACCGCATGCGCGGGGAGCCCAGAGCCGGAGGCGGAGGCGCCGCCCGCCAGCCAGCGGCCTCAGTCGTCGCAGAGCGAGGCCTCGCCGGGTGAGGTCATGACGAGCGAGAACGTCACGCACGTGGCGAACGTGCCGCGCACCGCCCCGCTCAACGGCCCGATGGACTGGAACACCGACCTCGCCTTCCAGGGCGACTACCTCTACATGGGGAACTTCGGCGGGTTCTCGATCTTCGACATCAGCGACCCCACCGCCCCGAAGATCGTCAGCCAGGTCACCTGCCCGGCGCAGCAGAACGACGTGTCGGTGCACGAGAACCTGGTGATCCTGTCGATCGACGCGCCGCGCAGCGGCGAGGGCTGCGACTCGACGGAGGACCGGGGCGCGTGGGAGGGCCTGCGCATCTTCGACGTCAGCGACAAGAAGAACCCGAAGTACGTGGGAGCCGTCGCCACCGAGTGCGGCTCGCACACGCACACGATGGTGCCCACGGACGACAAGCTGCTCGTCTACGTCTCCTCCCCCGGGCCCGAGCCCTCCTCCGACACCTGCCCGCCGCCTCACCAGCTGCTGCAGATCGTGGAGATCCCGATGGACGACCCGGCCTCCGCCAAGGTGCTGGCGACCCCGGAGATCCCGATCGAGAACCAGGGTGAGGGCACCGGCTGCCACGACATCACCGCCTACCCGGAGAAGAACCTGGCCGCGGCCGCCTGCTTCGGCGACGGCTTCCTGCTCGACATCACCGACCCGGTGAGCCCCAAGCTGATCCAGCAGGTCACCGACCAGGAGAACTTCCAGATCTGGCACTCGGCCACCTTCAACAACGACGCGACCAAGGTGCTGTTCACCGACGAGCTGGGCGGCGGCTCGTCCCCGACCTGCACCTCGGAGATCCCCGCCACCAAGGGCGCGAACGCCGTGTACGACATCGTCGGCGGCAAGCTGGAGAAGCGCGGCTACTTCAAGATCCCGCGTGAGCAGCAGGAGACCGAGAACTGCGTCGCCCACAACGGCTCGCTGCTGCCGATCCCGGGCAAGGACATCATGGTCCAGGCCTGGTATCAGGGTGGCGTGTCCTTCCTCGACTTCACCGACTCCAACGCCATCAAGGAGATCGGCTTCTTCGAGCGCGGCCCGTACCCGGAGGAGGGCATCGCCGGGTCGTGGTCGGCGTACTACTACAACGGGTACGTGTACTCGGCCGACATCCAGATGGGCCTGGACGTCCTGAAGATCGACGACCCGCTGACGGATCCGGCCAAGGACGTCAAGATGGACGACTTCAACGTCCAGACCCAGAAGAGCTACTGACCTGAGCGGGGCCGCCCCGGCAGGGGCGGCCCGGCGCGGGACTCAGGGGTCGAGGTCGGCGGCGGCGCGCTCGGCGAACACCCGCATGGCCTTGGCGGTGATCGGGCCGGGGGCGACGGGCAGCACGGTGTCGTCGACGCGGGCGATCGGCTGGACGTCGCGGGTGGTGGAGGTGAGGAACGCCTCCTCCGCGGAGTAGAGGGCGGACAGCGGCACGTCGGCCTCCTCGGCCCCGGACCACTCGACGACCAGCGCGCGGGTGACGCCCGCCAGGCAGCCCGCCTCCAGCGTCGGGGTGAGCAGCCGTCCGTCGCGGACGATGAAGATGTTGGAGCCGGTGCCCTCGCACAGGTTGCCGGCCAGGTTGCCGAAGATCGCCTCGCCGCCGCCGCGGGCCTTGGCGTAGGCCAGGGCCTTGGCGTTGTCGCCGTAGGAGGTGCTCTTGACGCCGGACAGGGCGCCGCGCTCGTTGCGCGGCCAGGGCACGACGGTGACGTCCGCGGCGGCGGGGAACGGCTTCTGCTCGTCGACGATCACCACGGAGGTCGCGCCCTGGTTGCCGCGGTCGGAGCCGAGCGGGCCGGGGCCGCTGGTGTAGGTGACGCGGATGCGGCCGAGCGGCCAGGCGGGGGCGGCGGCCAGGCACTGCTCGATGCCGCCGGCGATGGCATCCAGGTCGGGCTCGGGCAGGTCCATGCGCCGGGCCGAGAGCCTGAGCCGGTCGAGGTGGCGGGTGAGGGCGAAGGACCTGCCGTTGACGATCTTGATCGTCTCGAACACGCCGTCGCCGACCATGAGGCCGTGGTCGAAGACCGAGACGGTGGCCCGCGCGGGGTCGTGCAGTTCGCCGTTGACCCAGACCGGGACGTTCATCGCTTTCCTCCTGAGGATGCCAGTGTGATCAGCCTGGACGCCTTGAGCTCGGTTTCGAGCCACTCCCGCCCGGGGTCGCTGCCCCAGGTGATGCCCGCTCCGGTGCCGAAGCGGATCTGGTCGGCGCGGATCCAGAACGTGCGGATGCCGACGGCCAGCGCCGCGGTGCGCCGGTCGGCGTCGACCCAGCCCACGGCCCCACAGTAGGGCCCGCGCGGCTCGGGTTCGAGTTGATTGATGATGCGCAGAGCCGAGGATTTGGGCGCGCCGGTGACCGAGCCGGGCGGGAACGTGGCGGCGAACAGCTCGGCCCAGCCCACTCCCGGCTCCAGCCGGGCGCGGACGGTGGAGACGAGGTGGACGAGGCCGGGGTGCTCCTCGACGGCGCACAGCTCGGGCACCTCGACGCTGCCGGGGACGGCGACCCGGCCGAGGTCGTTGCGGACCAGGTCGACGATCATGACGTTCTCGGCGTGGTCCTTCTCCAGCAGGTCGCCGGCGGTGACGCCGGTGCCCTTGATGGGGCGGGACTCGACCACGTCGCCGTCGCGCGACAGGTAGAGCTCGGGCGAGGCGGAGACCACGTCGAGGCCGGGCAGGTGGATGACGGCGGCGTGCGGGGCGGGGTTGCCGGCGGCGAGCCGGGCGGCCAGCGCCAGCGGGTCGGACCCGGCGGGCAGCGGGGCGGTGAGGACGCGGCAGAGGTTGGCCTGGTAGACCTCGCCCTGCTCGATGTGGTCGCGGATGGCGCGCACGCCGGCCTCGTAGGCGGCCCGGTCGAGGGAGCTGTGCCACTCGCCGGGGCGCGGGCCGTGCCAGGGACCGCGCGGCGGGGGCAGCGGGGCCCGGCGCACCCGGTCGAAGCGGGCGCAGGTGACCTTGCCCTCGTAGTCGACCACGACGGCCCACCAGCCCTCGCCGTCGAGCGCCGCGAGGTCGGTCGTCACGTCGCGCAGCCCGGAGGCGAACCGATCTCCTAAGTGCGCGTATCCGTCGTACACGCCTTCCATTCTCCCAGCATTCCGGCGAGCTCCGTCGCCGCCGGGAGCGCCGGGTCGGGCAGGGCCGCGTACACGGTCCGCGCGGGCAGCTGCCCGCGCAGGCGGCGCAGGACGAGCGAGGCCGGCACGGCGCGGGCGGCCAGCTCCGGCACGAGCGTGACGCCGAGCCCCGCGGCGACGAAGCCGAACTTGCCCGACCACTCGGCGACCCGCAGCCCGCCGCGCGGGGTGAAGCCGGCGGCGGCGCAGGCGGCCAGGAGCAGGGTGGGCTGGCCGCGCGGGGCGGCCTCGATCCACGACTCCCCGGCCAGGTCGCGCAGGTCGACGTCGTCCTGGCCGGCCAGCGGGTGGTCGCGGGGCAGCGCGACCAGCAGGCGGTCCTCCAGCAGCGGGACCAGGCGGAGCCCGCCGGGCGGCGTGACCAGGTAGTCGCTGATCACGGCCACGTCGAGCGCCCCGGCGTGCAGGCGCTCGATCAGGCGCGGGCTGAGCGCTTCGGCGAGCCGCAGGTCGACGGCCGGCCGGCGGTCGGCGAACCGTTTGAGGGTGGCGGGCACCAGGTCGGCGTTCGCGGTGGCGAACGAGCCGACGCGCAGCGTGCCGCCGCTGCCGCGGTGCAGCGCGGCCAGCTCCTCCCCCGCCCGTTCGAGCCGGTCGAGGACCCCGGCGGCGTGCCGGTGCAGCAGGTGACCGGCGGGGGTCAGCCGGACGCCTCTGGGCAGGCGTTCGAAGAGCGGCCCGCCGGCGGCGCGTTCGAGCGCGGCGACGCGGCGGGAGACGGCGGACTGGGTGTAGCCGAGCAGCTCGGCGGCGGCGGTGAACGACCCGCTCCTGGCGACCTCGTCGAACAGGCGGAGCGTGGCGGTGTCGAAGGCATTCGTGTCAGGCATGGCTGCCATGCAATCTAGTCGCTGGTGGAATACCACGCGTTCGGCTTCACTGTGGGACGTGATCGCATTTCTCGGACAGGGACGCATGGGCGTCCCCATGGCCCGGCGGCTGGAGCGCGCCGGGCACAAGGTGACCACGTGGCGGCGCGGGACCGGGGTGACGGCCGCCTCGGCCGTGGAGGGCGCCGGCCTCGTCATCACGATGCTGCGGGACCCGGCCGCGGTGCGTGAGGTGCTGGCGGCGGCGCTGCCGGGGCTGCGGCCCGGGGCGACGGTGGTGGAGATGTCCACGATCGGCCCGGAGGAGGTGCGCGGGCTGCGCTCGCTGCTGCCGCCGGAGGTGCGCCTGGTGGACGCGCCGGTGCTGGGGAGTGTCGGCCCGGCCGCCGAGGGCGCGCTGACGGTGCTGGCCGGCGGTGACGTGTCCGGCTGCCGCGAGGTGCTGGAGGTGTTCGGCACGGTGCGCGAGTGCGGCCCGCTCGGCGCGGGCGCGGCCATGAAGCTCGCCGTCATGAGCGCTCTCGTGCCCGCCCAGGTGCTGGTCGCGGAGACGCTCGCGTACGGGACCGCGCACGGGGTGGATCGTGCGGCGCTGCTGGAGGTGCTGGCGGGCACCCCGCTCGGACCGGTGGCGGAGCGGCTGCGCGAGCCCGCGCGGGAGACCCGCTACGCGCTCGGGCTGGCGGCCAAGGACCTGGGCCTGGCCGCGTGGCCGGGGGCGACGCTGGCGAGCGCGGCCCACCGGCGGCTGCGGGAGGCCGAGGCGGCGGGCCTGGGCGAGCGGGACCTGACCGCCGTCGCCGGGCACGTCGAGGGCGGGCGTGACCCGGTCGCGGGAGAACGGCGGGCGGTGCCGCTCAACCCCGCGACGGTGCCGGCCACGAACGGGATGTACTCGCACGCGGTGCGCGTGGGCGACATGCTCTACGTGTCCGGCCAGGCGGCCTTCGACGAGCGGGGCCGGCTGGTCGGCGAGGGGTCGATGACCGAGCAGGCCGAGCACGTCTTCCGGTGCCTGGGCGAGATCCTCGCCGACCAGGGCGCGGGGTTCGGCGACATCGCGTTCCTGCGCACGTACCTGACCGACATGGACGACCGTGTCGAGTACGGGCAGGTGCGCAGGAAGTACATCACCGGCACTCCCCCGGCCAGCACGACCGTGGAGGTGTCGAAGCTGTTCATGCCGGGGCTGCTGCTGGAGGTGGACGCGATCGTCGCGCTGCCGTCCTAGCCCAGCGGGCCGGTGACGGACTCGGCCGCCGCGACCACGCCGTCCTCGGCCACCAGCCGCACCGCCGCGTCGATCTCGGGGGCGAGGAACCGGTCGGGACCCGGCCCCGGCACGGTCTCGCGCAGCGCCCCGACCACGGCGGCGGTCGCCGGGGCGGGCGTGAGCGGGCGGCGCAGGTCGAGCGCGCGGGCGGCGGTGAGCACCTCGACGGCCAGCACCCGGGTGAGTCCGTCGACGGAGCGGCGCAGCTTGCGGGCCGCCGACCAGCCCATCGAGACGTGGTCCTCCTGCATGGCGCTGCTGGGGATGGAGTCGACGCTGGCGGGCACGGCCAGCCGCTTCAGCTCCGAGACGATGGCGGCCTGCGTGTACTGGGCGATCATGTGACCGGAGTCGACCCCGGGGTCGTCGGCCAGGAACGCGGGCAGGCCGTGGTTGCGCGCCACGTCCAGGAAGCGGTCGGTGCGCCGCTCGGACATCGAGGCCAGGTCGGCGGCCACGATGGCGAGGAAGTCCAGCACGTACGCGAGCGGCGCGCCGTGGAAGTTGCCGTTGGACTCGACCCGGCCGTCGTCGAGCACGGCCGGGTTGTCGACGGCGCTGGCCAGCTCGCGCGCGGCGACGGTGGCGGCGTGCGCGATCGTGTCGCGGGCGGCGCCGGCGACCTGCGGGGCGCAGCGCAGCGAGTAGGCGTCCTGGACGCGGGTGCACGCCTCGGGGTCGCGGTGGCTGGCCATGATGCCGGAGCCGGCCAGGATCCTGACCATGTTGGCGGCGGCCGCGGCCTGGCCGGGGTGCGGGCGCAGGGCCTGGAGCTCGGGGGCGAACACGCGGTCGGTGCCGAGCAGCGCCTCGACGCTCATCGCGGCGCTGACGTCGGCGGTCCTGGCCAGGCGGGTCAGGTCGTCGATGGCGAGGATGAGCATGCCGAGCATGCCGTCGGTGCCGTTGATGAGGGCCAGGCCCTCCTTGGCGGCGAGCTCGACCGGCTCGATGCCGGCCTGCTTGAGCGCCTCGGCCGCCGGGGTGACATTTCCGGATTTGTCGCGTACGACGCCCTCGCCCATGAGCGTGAGGGCGACGTGCGCGAGCGGCGCGAGGTCGCCCGAGCAGCCGAGACTGCCGTACTCGTGCACCACCGGCGTGATGCCCGCGCTGAGCAGCGCGGCGAGGGTCTTGGCCGTGGTCGGGCGGATGCCGGTGTGGCCGGTGGCGAGCGTGTGCAGGCGCAGCAGCATGAGGGCGCGCACCACCTCGGTCTCCACCTCGGGGCCGTTGCCCGCGGCGTGCGAGCGCACCAGCGAGCGCTGCAGCTGCGCGCGGAGCGCCGGGTCGATGTGGCGGGTGGCCAGCGCGCCGAACCCGGTCGAGATCCCGTACGCGGGGACGGGGGCCTCGGCCAGGTCGTCCACCCGCTGACGGGCGGCGGCGACCGCGGCGACCGCGTCGTCGGTGAGCCGGACGGGGGCGCCGTGTCTGGCCACCCGGATGACGTCGTCGAAGGTGAGCGGATCGGGACCGACGTTCACGACCTCGTTGTCGCGCATGATGTGCTTCTCCCGCTTAGGTAACCGGCGAATGCGATGTTAGCTCCTTACCGGAGAACAGCGCGGCCAGCCCCTCCCGTCCCTCCCCGGTGAGCACGACCGCGCGCGGCAGGCTGCCCCTGCGGTACCAGCCGCGCTCCAGCAGCACCGCGGTGACGGCCGCGCCGAGCGCGCCGCCGAGGTGGGCGCGGCGCTCGGTCCAGTCGAGGCACTCGGGCGCGAACCTGCGCTTGGCCCGGCGCGCCCGCGCGACGTCCACGCCCAGCTCCGCCAGCAGCCGCTCCCCCTCCGGGGTGACCCGCTCGCCGTCCAGGCAGCCCTGCCCGCGCAGCGCGTCCAGCAGCGCCACGCCGGCCCGCCCGGCCAGGTGGTCGTAGCAGGTGCGCGCCTCCTCCAGCAGCCGGGCCTGCCGCGACTGCCGCAGCGACCGCACGGGCGGCCGCGCGCTCACCCTGGCCAGCACCTCCAGCACCTCCGCGACCTCGTGCCCGGCCAGCCGGTAGTAGCGGTGGCGGCCCTGCCGCACCACGCCGACCAGCCCGCCGTCGAGCAGCCGGGCCAGGTGGGCGCTGGCGGTGGCCGCGCTCACCCCGGCCACCCGGGCCAGCTCGCCGGCCGCCAGCGCGCGCCCGCCGAGCAGCGCCGTAAGGATCGCGGCCCTGGTCGGGTCGGCGATGAGCGCCGCGACCGGCGCGATGTCCGCATCGGATGGGTTACCCATACCGTGACCGTAGCCCAGGTACGTTTCGACGCCGGTCGAAGCGTCACCGGTGCCGGGTCCCGAGCGTGCGGCGGCCGAGCAGCCCGCCGATCACGATCATGCCGACGCCCAGCACGAAGTGCAGCCAGTCGTCCGCGGTGTTCAGCGGCACGAAGTTGGCCGCGCTCTCCTTGTCGACGAGCAGCCCGTAGACCCACAGCAGCAGGTAGATGACGCCGCCGCCGATGAGGAACGCCTTGGCCGCGGCCGCCGTGCGCGCCATGAGCAGACCGGCGACCCCGAACAGCAAGTGCACGATGTTGTGCAGGACCGACACCTGGAACAGGCCGAGCAGCCGCGCGTCGGAGTGGTGCCCGGCGAACTGCATGGTGTCGTAGTTCGTGGTGACGCCCGGCACGAAGCCGAGCAGGCCGACGATCAGGAACGCCACCCCCACGAGCAGCGCCGCCTTCTGTACGGGCGAGCGCGTGGTACCGGCGTGAGACTTCGGGGTGACCATGAGACCCTTCCCCCTCGTACGGGTTTCCGGCTCCCACACCGCTACCCCGCGATGCGCGCCGCATGCGCCTCGATAGGGTGGCGGACGTGCATGAGCAGGGAAGAGTCGCGCTGGTCACCGGCGCATCGCGCGGCCTGGGCGCCGCGATCGCGCGCCGGCTGGGCGCCGACGGGTGGGCCGTCGCGGTCAACTACCGTTCCGACACGGCGGGGGCCGAGGTGGTGGCCGGTGAGATCAGGGCGGCCGGCGGGCACGCGGAGGCGTTCCAGGCGGACGTGACGGACGAGGCCGCCGTCACCGGCCTGGTGGCCCGGGTCGCGCGGGCGCTCGGGCCGGTCGAGGCGCTGGTGCTCAACGCCACCGGCCCGCAGCCCGAGCAGGGCGTCGAGGAGCTCACCTGGCAGGCGCAGCTCGACCAGCTCACGTTCTTCGTCAAGAGCCCCACGCTGCTCGTCCAGGCCTGCCTGCCCGCGATGCGGGAGCGCGCCCGGGGCCGGGTGATCCAGATCGGCTCCGACATCGTGGACCGGTCGCTGCCGCGTACCTCCGCCTACACCGCCGCCAAGGCGGCGCAGCACGCGATGACCCGCTGCTGGGCGCGCGAGCTCGGCCCGTACGGGATCACCGTGAACGTGGTCGCGCCCGGCTGGATCCCGGTCGAGCGGCACGCCGGTCTGGAGGCCGGCGACTACGTCGCGGAGGTGCCGGTGGGGCGGATCGGCACGCCGAGGGACGTCGCGGCGGCGGTGGCGTTCGTGGCCTCCGACGAGGCCGCGTACCTGACCGGGCAGCGCGTCACCGTCAACGGCGGGCACACGTCGATCCCCGTCTGACGGACAATCCGGTTTGGGGAGTCGGCGAGTATTCGCTATGGTTCTCTCGTCACCCGGAGTTCATCCGGGCGGGCGCGGAAGTGGCTCAGTGGTAGAGCATCACCTTGCCAAGGTGAGGGTCGCGGGTTCGAATCCCGTCTTCCGCTCGGTTTCCCCACGCGGACGATTAGCTCAGCGGGAGAGCGCTTCCCTGACACGGAAGAGGTCACTGGTTCAATCCCAGTATCGTCCACCACCAGCCCTCGGCCCCGCCGAGGGCTTCTCTGCGGGCGACACTGGTTCATCGGGACACCAGCCTCGCTTGAGACGACCAGAATCTGTCGGTCACGGTGGCGTCATCGAGCTGGATGCTTGATTCAGCCCGGGCAGGTTTCCCGATATGGAGGGCCGAACCCCGAAACGAAACTGCGCCACTCCTGAGCGTTGAGGCCACGCTCGACGACGACGCAGGCGACCCGCACCGGATCGGCGGCAACCTCATTGAGGAAGCTGAGGTCCCAGAGGACCAGCTTCCGATCTCTGAGATTGGTGGCGGCTACCCGCCCATCACTGCTGAAGGCGATGGGACTGGTCACCCTGGATGCCAGGTCCCAGGTCTGAGCCACGGGATAATCTGGAGAGATCAGGTCCCAGAAGGCCACCGCCACACGCGGAGTTGTCCACCCGGTCTTGTCTCGCACATACGTGACTTTGTTCGTGAAGGCGAATCTTCCATCGCGGCTGAGCGACAGGTCGTAGGCGTATGTGTCGGTGGCGCCCTGCAGCGAGTAGGGCCGGGGGGCGTCGAAATCGGCAAGGTCCCAGTAGCGCAGGTCCCCGTGAACACCGACCTCGTCGGAGTCCCCCCACTGGCTGCTGTGACCGGCGGTCATGGCATGCGTCCCGTCAGAACTCAGCGTGATGCTGTATGTGGTGTCGCTCTCCTTCGGCAGAGGCAACGCCTTTGATTTCACATCGCGCCAATCCCGAAGGTCCCAGGCGGTCACGCCGCCACTTCGACTCTGCGACTGGCTGCTGCTCTGGTCGGCAGTCAGAGCGCGGCCGCCGTCCGCGCTCAGTGCCACCTCGTAGGTGGTGTCAGGCCGGTGGGGCAACGGGAGTGGCAAGGATTTCGGCTTGTTCGGGTCCCCGAGATCCCAAAGTGTCACTGCGCCACGAAAGTCGGTGCTGTATTCGTTGCTTCGATCGGCCACGAGGGCGTGGCGGCCATCGGCGCTGAGCGCGATCCCGTACACCGTTCCCTTCCGGTCCGGTGTCGGCAGTCTCCAGGAGCGCGGTCCGCTCTGCGCGGTGAAGTCCCAGAAGAGCACGCTGCCGGTGAAGTCGTCCCGCCCTAGATCGCTGTTCGCGGTGAGACCGTATCTGCCGTCGGCGTTGAGCGCTACGGCGTGACGGCGCCCAGAGCTCGCGGGCAAGGGCAGGGCGGTGGGCTGCGGCGCAGAGCCGTCGCGGGTCTCCCAGAGGGTCACACCGCTCCCAGAAGTCGAGACTTCGACGGCGACGAGAGCACGCACTCCGTTCTCGCTGAGCGCCACGTCGATGACCTCTGCGCCCTCCTGGACGGGCACCGCCCGCGGAGTCGCCCGGTAGAGCAGATTCCACAAGGTCATGGCGCCCTTAAACCTGGCGCCCAGGGCTCCCCTGTACGTGGCGATCATTGCGTGTCGACCATCGCCGCTGATCTCGAAAGCCGCTATGTCCTCGCCTTCGAGAAGCGGCAGGCGCTCCCAATAAGGAAGCCCGGGATCGGTGATGTCCCAGACCGTCACCGTATTCCTCTGTGTCACGGTTCCACTATGGTTGCGGGGATCCGGAAACGCTGCTATCAGCGCGCGGCTGCCGTCAGCGCTGAGCGCCGTTTCGAAAGTCATGCCATTACGGTTGGGCAGCGGCAACAGCCACGATCGCGGAGCGCTTGGAACCGTCACATCCCACAGGATCACGCCACCCGCGCCGTTCTTGCCAATGCTGTCGAAGGACATGAGGGCGCGGCGGCCGTCAGCGCTGAACGTCGTCCCGAAATTCGTTCCCTTGTCCCTGGGCAGTGGCAATGACCAGGATCGCAGCGCGTGCGGGTCGGTCAAATCCCAGAGTGAGACACTTTGCTTGAAGTCGTTACCAAGGCCGCAAGCCACGTCGGTCACTAGCGCGCGACGGCCGTCGGCACTGAGCGAGGGGAAATACAACGTGTCCGGCCGCAGTCGGAAAGATAGGGCTGAGGACCGCGGATTACGCGGGTCCGTGAGGTCCCAATGAGTCACTCGTTTCGTCATGCAGCTCTTTCGGCTGATGCGCTGTTCCACGGTAAGGGCATGGCGGCCGTCGGCACTGAGCTCTGCGGCGTATGTCGTGTTCTCGCCCCTGGGCAGCGGAAGCATCCAACTGCGCGGTGCGCCCGGATCCGTGAGGTCCCAAACTTCGACGACTCCGATGAGATCCGGGGCTGGCGTGCCACCGAATGTGCCGGCATAGTTGCTGGTCAGCGCGCGCCGACCGTCTGCGCTGAGCTGCACGGTGTAGTCAATACCGTCTCCGCCGGGTCGGAGGACCCGTTGTCGCGGAGCGGCGGGATTTTCCAGGTCCCAGAGGACCACATCGTTCCCCTGAACGCTGGCGGATGTGCTGGCGTCATCATGGCTCACGACGAAGTGCTCGCTGCTGGAAAGGGCGTAGTCGCCGTTGCCGCTGAGCACTATGGAGGTCGCCCGGCTGTCCCCGTCCTCGAAGAGTCTGGTTTGCGGCGGGGTCGTGACCAGCAGCGAGGCCAGGCTCGATCGAGTGTCTGCGCTGTCCGGATCGAGCGCGACCCCGGCAATGCCCAGGCGCAGTGAGGTTATGCCCTGTGTCTCCTGCAGCGACTCCGACTGAGCCGTGAAATCACGGCCTACCGCTATGTCGCGCTGCTGCTCGACCAGCCGCAACGACGCCTCCGCCGACCGCCACTGAGCGACGGCGGCTCCGCCGGCCAGCATAGTGCTCGTCAACAATGTGGCGAGGACCACCATGAGCAGGTTGCGCCGGCGGACGCGCAGTCGCGCCGCACGCTGCTCCGACGCCTCGCGTTCGATGCTCGCGTCAATGAAGTCGGCCGAAACGTGGGTGAGGTTCGCTCGATGGGGCGGCTCGGCCAAGTAGCGGGCCAGCGCCAGGCGACCCGTCTGGTAGAGCTCCCCGGCATCTCGGCCACCGCGATCCCATGCCACCGCCGCCTCAGTCAGGTGCTGCTCGATCAGCAGCCTGGCGCGATCGGTGTCCAGCCACAGCCGCAGCCGTGGCCATGCCCGGATCAGCGCCTCGTGAGTAACCTGGACCTCGTTCTCGCTTACCGTCACCAAACGGGCGGCGGTGAAGGCCTCCAGGACAGCCCGCGGGTCGCCGACTCCTGGCGTTTCCGCCATGGATAGCACGTCGTCGACCGGGACGACGCGGCGGCTGTCGTCGGTCGCGTCCCCGAGACGCACGAGACGCACGAGCATGCGACGGGCCGTCTCCTGATCAGCCGCAGGAAGGGCGTGCAGGGTGCTGTCCGCCGTACGAGCCAAAGCCTGCGCGATCCCGCCCGTAGCCCGATACCCGCTGAGGGTGAGCACTCGATTCTCCCTGCGCTGCCAGGTGGCCAACAGCGCATGCGAGAGCAGAGGCAGTGGTGTGGTGTCTGCACCGCCCCCTAGATCCTCCAAAAGCAGATCCACCAGACCATCGTCCAAGGCGAGCCCTGCCAGTTCGGCCGGCTTTTCGATCACTTCACGAAGCTGCTCGGTTCGCAACGGGGGCACGATAACGGCGTGCTCCAGCGCTGTGACCAGGGCGGGATAGGGGGTGCAGCGGCCGAAAAAGTCGGCCCGCAGGCCCAGCGCTACCGTGCAGCGCGCCGCTGACGTGGTCAACGCCTCGATGAACGCCTTGCGCCAGTCCTCCCGCTCACATACCACGAACAGCTCTTCGAACTGGTCGACCACGATGACCAGGTCAGCGGGGAGCGACTCGTGTCCGGCCACCATGGTCGGATCGAGCGCCGACAGGCGGCGCTGAAAGGCATCGAGCGGATCCGAACCCGGTGTCATCACCATGTACGGCCGTGGCGCGAGGGCCGTGAGGAGCCCGGCACGCAGGACAGACGACTTTCCCGAACCTGAAGGCCCCGTCACCAGGAGTGGCCCTGGTCTGGCCTCCATTACCTGCGAGACGAGCGTGCGGACGAGTTGGTCACGTCCGAAGAAGAACGCCTCATCCTCCACTCCGTAGGCGGCCAGCCCGCGATACGGGCAATCCTGGATATCCTGATCAGGGCCGGGGTCGGCAGGCAACGGACGGCCCTGGGGGGCGCGATAAGCGCCATTGACCGCCAAGGGCCGGCCGCCACTGACGTCGGCGGCCTGGCGCCGCGGCAGCGGCAGACCTCGAGCCCCCAAAGCCCGGCGCAGACTGCGGTGCACATCGTCGAGGGTCAGCAGGCGGGGCGCCTGGGGGTCGCCCGCCACCAGCAGGTTGACCAATGCTCCGGTGAAGGCCGGATGTCCGTCCCCGTCGGGTACCCAGGCTGCCTCTTCGCGGCTGGTGGCAGTCAGCAGGTAGCAGCCCGGCCATGACGTGGCACGGCCCGCCCAGCAGCAGTCCAGGATCACCAGGGCATGGGGCGCGGGACTCGACGATAGGATCGTGCGCACCTCTGGGTACGGCAGCGCCTGGTTGCGCGCCACCCCGCGCGTGAGATCGACGCTGGCCTGAGTGGCTAGATACAACTCGTTGTCGACGCCGATGAGTCCATGACCCGCGTAGGCGAACACCAACAGCTCTTCGGCCTGCTCCGCCAGCAGGGCGACGGCTTCTGCCAGCTCGTGCGGGGTCTCTGGGTCCGGAAGGACCGTCAACCGGCTGGCCGCGAGGCCCGCGTGCCGCGTCAGGGCGTTCGCCAAGTCAAGCACGCCAGACTTGACGGCGGGAACGCCGACGACACGCGCGTCGTCCCGGTGCGAGCTCGAGCCTACTAACAGCACTCGCGCTCCTGGTTGGGCCAGCAGCAGAGGCGCCATCAACGGGCAACCAAGATTGAACTGGTCGAAGGTCCATCGATCGGCCTGTCGTGGGTGCCGAGGGCCGCGGCCAACTCACGCATCCCTGTGGCGAGCACGTCCCCGATCAGCGCCTCGGAGCCGTGCCGGCTTGACCGGACCTGTTGGGTGCACGGTCCCGACCCCGCCAGCAGCCCCGCCACCTGGCTAGACATCTGGGGGTCCCTTGGAGGCACTGTCCTCCAGGGCGGTGAGCACCTCGGCGATGACGGCTCGAGTTTGTTCGTTGCTCAGCGTCCTGACCCGGCTGGCGCTGACCGTCACCTCGGTGCCGTCCGGGCGCTTGGCCGTGATCTTCACATCGCTGGTGCGGTACCGGAGCCAGGCGATGGTCACTCCAGCCAGCGTCGCGATGATCTCGGGCGAACCAGTGATGATCTGCACCGCCTCGGCTACCGGTCCCAGCGCGCCCGGCGGTGGTCGTGTCTCTACTAGGCGCACGGCACCGCGCAAGTCCGGCTCCCGCTGTAACCAGGCGTACAACTCCCGCACCTCGGCCGATGTCCCCGCCACCAGCCGTACCGTTCCCTCCGCTCCGCCTGTGCCACCCGTGCCAGCCATCCGGCCCCCTACATACTCACGCCCGCCGTCGGCTCGCTGACGGCTACTGGCATATCGGTCGGCAACACCTTCGCGCTACTCATGACGACTGTCATTCACGCCCTGTAAGTCGTTGAGGTGATCGGCTCACCGCCCGGTCGTCGTGAGACGGGGGTTGCGTCCACGACGTTGCGCAACCAGTCACCATTGGGGCCGCACGTGAGGGGATACCTGGCTGACGCCACGATGCCGACCGCGCTCCGGCTATCTGGTGGAGCGCCGCCAGGCGCTCTCTTCCGGCGGGCTGTCCGAGCGGAGCGAGAGCCTTCAGGGGCCGGCCGCCAGGCCGGCTGGAAGTAACGCCTGAGCTGAAGGGCGCGGAGCGCCTCCTGGGCGAAGCCCTTTGTGTCGGGTGGGTGCCTGGGGTTGGGGTCGAGGGTGCCTGGGGAGGGGGCGCTGCACCGCCCGTATCGGTCCCAGGAGGTCGCCGGGTCAGGTGGACAAGCCGTGCAAGCGGAGCAGGTTCTCGCCGAGGATCTTGCGTTTGGCCTGGTCGGTGAGCTGGGGGTAGCCGTAGCCATCGCAGAGGTCCTGCGGGATCTGGAAGTCCTTGAAGGTGCGCAGCGCCCACTGCGGGTGGAAGATGGGCGCTTCCGACCCGTACACGATCTTGTCTTCGCCGCACCAGAAGAGCAGTTTGTCGATGATCTCGGCGAACATGCGGGGGGCGCGCACGACGAAGTCGATATCGGGGAAGTTGGCGGCGGCGCCGTCCATGTCCCAGGTCTGGGTGTGCTCGATGGGCTGCGGGCCGAGGCACGCCCTTGTGCACGCCGATGAGGTTGACGCCGAGGTCGCGGGCCTTTTCGAGGTCGGGGAAGGCGACGCGCGGGTCGTCCATGCGCCACGGGTAGGGGGAGCCGTAGTCGTAGCGGACGTCGTAGAGCTTGAAGGCGCGGGCGTTGTGCTCGCCGACCTGGCGGTCCATGAGGCCGAGCGCCTTGCGGCCCTCCAGGGGGTTGATCGAGCCCCAGAAGACGGTGCGTTCGGGGTCGCGGGCGGCCAGTTCTGCGCATGCGCGATGCTGTCGAACACGAACATGTCGTCGATCACCGCAGCTCCTCCCTGATATATGCCGATTTGTCGGGCACAGACGCGGAGTCGGGCACGCGGGCGGCGAACGGGCACCCGCCGGTCGTCAGCAGCAGCTCCACGCGGGCCCGGCCGCCGCTCAGCTCGACGGAGCGGACCAGGCCCATCTCGACGACGGAGATGCCCTTCTCGCGGCAGCACGAGTCGTAGACCGAATCCAGCGCTCGGTATGCCATGGCGGTATGTCCGGCATAGCCCCATCGTCGGCCTAGGGTGTCGCCCGGGGTAACCTGCCCGTTTTCAGATGACGCACGTTCTGGGTACGGCGGATGCTGGTGTGCTTGACATCCTCCCCCTCCTGAAGGAGGGGGAGTCCCACGGTCGCCCGTGAGGGTTCCTGTTTCACCGCCGGTCGCCCGCCCGAGAGGACTCTCGTTGAGGTCTTACACCAGCTCCACAGGCGTTTCAGCTCTCCGCCAGCCCGGCGGCGAGGATGTTCTTGGCCGCGTTCACGTCCCGGTCGTGGACCACGCCGCAAGCGCAGGTCCAGTCGCGGACGTTCAGCGGCATCTTCTCCCGCTGTGCCCCGCACGCCGAGCACAGCTTGGAGGACGGGAACCACCGGTCCACGACCACCAGCGTGCGACCGTACCAGGCCGACTTGTACTCCAGCATGCCGCGCAACTCCCGCCACGAGGCGTCCGAGACGGCACGGGCCAGGCCGCGGTTCTTGACCATGTTGCGGACGGTCAGGTCTTCCACGGCGATCACTTGGTTTTCGCGAACAAGCCGTGTGGTGACCTGGTGCAGATGGTCGCGTCGCCGGTCGGCGATCCGGGCGTGCACCCGCGCGACCTTGACCCGGGCTCTGGCCCGGTTGTTCGATCCCTTCTCCTTGCGGGCCAGCGCCCGCTGGGCCTTGGCCAGATTGCGCCGATCAGCCCGCTCATGCTTCGGGTTGATGATCTTCTCGCCGGTGGACAGCGTGGCCAAGGCGGTGATGCCCGCATCCACGCCCACCGACCGCCCGGCCGGAGCCAGCGGCGTGATCTTCTCCTGCACCAGGACGGACACGAACCAGCGTCCGGCCGCGTCCTTGCTCACGGTCACCGTGGACGGCTGCGCGCCCTCGGGAAGCGGGCGCGACCACACGATGTTCAGCGGGGCGTCCATCTTCGCCAGCGTCAACCGGCCGTCTTGCAAGCGGAACGCCGAGCGGGTGTACTCCGCCGCTGCCCGCGACTTCTTCCTGCTCTTGAACGTCGGGTACTTGGCCCGTTGGGCGAAGAAGTTGGCGAAGGCCGCTTGAAGGTGGCGCAGTGCCTGCTGCAAAGGCACCGAGGACACCTCGGACAGGAAGTCGGCCTCGCCGCTGCGCTTCCATGCTGTGAGCATGGCCGAGGATTCCACGTAGGAGACGCAGCGGCCTTCCTGTGTGTAGGCGCGAGTGCGCTCGTGCAGTGCCTTGTTGTAGACGAGGCGGACGCAGCCGAAGGTCCGGGCCAGCTCGGAGGCTTGCTCGGGGGTCGGGTAGAAGCGGTATTTGTAGGCCCGCTTCACGATCTGCGCCACGCCCCATACTCTACGTCAACGATCAGTCACGAGTCGTGTGTTTGTTCGATATGCCGGTTCGCCTGGCGGCGAATCGGCTGCCCCTGTCCTGCTTCACAAGGGTCCGATTCCTCCCCCGCCTGAAGGCGGGGGTCTCCTCGGAGGTACACGATGAAAGGCGAGGAACCCAGTGATCTCATCCGTAGCGTGTCCCGCGCGCTGCGCGTGCTGGAGGAGGTCTCCCAGTCCGACCGGCCGCTGACGGTCAAGGTGATCGCGCGCCGGTGCGGGCTGAATCTGTCGACGTCCTACCATCTGGTGCGCACGCTCTGTTACGAGGGTTACCTGCATCGGCGGCCCACCGGGGACTACCTGCTCGGGCCTCAGGTGGCCGAGCGCTTCCACGACATGCTGGACGCCTTCCGCCGGCCTCCGGAGGCGTGGGCGGTGCTCACCCACCTGGCGGCGACCACCGGGCACACCGCCTATCTGGCGCGGCTGGCCGACAGCCGGCTGGTGGTCGCGGGGGTGGCGGAAGGGCCGGCGTCGCCGTACCTGGAGGATCTGCAGACGGGGCTGGAGGCGGCGCCGCACGCGACGGCGCTCGGCAAGGCGCTGATGCTGACGCTCCCCCGGGAGGCGCGGCGGGCGCTGCTCGCCGAGACCGGGATGCGGCGGTTCACGCCCGCGACGCCGGTCCGGCCGGAGGAGCTGGAGGCGGAGCTGGGCGGGATGCGCGAGGACCAGGTGGTGGAGGAGCACGGGCAGTTCCGCGAGGAGGTGGCGTGCGCCGGCGTCGCGGTGCCGGGGGCGACCGCGGACCCGCGCTGGGCCCTCGCGATCTCGACGCGAGGGCTGGACATCCCGCCGTGGGTCCGCCGCAGGCTGCGCGAGGCGGCCGCCGACCTGGGGGGTTAGGCTGCGGTCATGAGGGTCGTCGTGTTCGGCGCCACCGGCATGCTCGGGCAGGGCGTGCTGCGCGAGTGCCTGGCCGACGACCGGGTGGAGGCGGTGCTGACCGTCGGCCGCTCCCTCACCGGGCTCGCGCATCCCAAGCTCCGCGAGATCCGGCACGCCGACCTGCTCGACCTGGCGCCCGTCGCGGGCGAGCTGGCCGGGTACGACGCCTGCTTCTACTGCCTGGGGGTGTCCTCGGCGGGGATGGGCGAGCGGGAGTACCGGCGCGTCACGTACGACTTCACGCTGTCGGTGGCGGGCACGCTGGCCGGCCTCAGCCCGGGCTCGACGTTCGTGTACGTGTCGGGGATCGGCGCCGACGCCCGGAGCCGCACGATGTGGGCCAGGGTGAAGGGCGAGACGGAGAACGCGCTGCCGGCGCTGCCGCTGGAGGTTTTCGTGTTCCGCCCCGGATACATCCAGCCGCTGCACGGGGCCACGTCCAGGACCCGGCTCTACCGGCTGGCGTACGTGGTGGCGGCGCCGTTCTATCCGATCCTGCGGCGGGTGTTCCCGTCGTCGGTGACCACGACGGAGCAGATCGGGCGGGCTATGATCGCGGTGGCCGCGCACGGTGCGCCCGTCCGGGTTCTCGACGCGGCCGCGATCAACGCTCTGTGACACCCTGGAATAACGCGGTATGCCCGGACGCTTACATAGCTGTTGAAACTTCAACAGTACAGGTGGGTGACTAAAATGCAGTTTGGGATCTTCAGCGTCGGCGACGTGACCACGGATCCGACCACGGGGCGGACCCCCACCGAGGGCGAGCGCATCAAGGCGATCATGCGGATCGCGCTCAAGGCCGAGGAGGTGGGCCTGGACGTGTTCGCCACCGGGGAGCACCACAACCCGCCGTTCGTGCCGTCCTCGCCGACGACCATGCTCGGCTACATCGCCGCCAGGACCGAGCGGCTGGTGCTGTCCACCGCCACCACCCTGATCACCACGAACGACCCGGTCAAGATCGCGGAAGACTACGCGATGCTGCAGCACCTGGCCGACGGCCGGGTGGACCTGATGATGGGGCGCGGCAACACCGGGCCGGTCTACCCGTGGTTTGGGCAGGACATCCGGCAGGGCATCCCGCTGGCGGTCGAGAACTACGCGCTGCTGCACAAGCTGTGGCGCGAGGACGTGGTCGACTGGGAAGGCCGCTTCCGGACCCCGCTGCAGGGCTTCACCTCGACGCCGCGCCCGCTGGACGGGGTGCCGCCGTTCGTGTGGCACGGCTCCATCCGCACTCCGGAGATCGCCGAGCAGGCCGCCTACTACGGCGACGGGTTCTTCGCCAACAACATCTTCTGGCCGAAGGAGCACTTCATCCGGCTGATCAGCCTCTACCGGCAGCGGTACGCCCACTACGGGCACGGCACGCCGGAGCAGGCCATCGTCGGGCTCGGCGGGCAGGTGTTCATGCGCAAGAACTCCCAGGACGCGATCCGCGAGTTCCGCCCGTACTTCGACAACGCCCCGGTGTACGGCCACGGGCCGTCGCTGGAGGACTTCATGGCCGAGACGCCGCTGACGGTCGGCAGCCCGCAGCAGGTCATCGACCGTACGCTCCAGTTCCGCGAGTATTTCGGCGACTACCAGCGGCAGCTGTTCCTCATGGACCACGCCGGGCTGCCGCTGAAGACGGTGCTGGAGCAGCTCGACATCCTCGGCGAGGAGGTCGTGCCGGTGCTGCGCAGGGAGTTCGCGATCGGCCGCCCGGCCGGCGTCCCCGACGCCCCCACCCACGCCTCCCTGGTCGCCGCCCGGGAAGCCGAGAACGTCAAGGAGGTCAACGCATGAAGCTCGTCGTCGTGACGGCCGGGCTGACCCAGCCGTCCTCCACCCGCCTACTCGCCGACCGCCTCGCGCAGGCCGCCGGCGAGCGGCTCGGCGGCGCGGCCGAGACGACCGTCGTCGAGCTGCGCGACCTGGCGGTGGACATCGCCAACAACTTCGTCACCGGCTTCCCGAACACCCGGCTGCGGCAGGCGATCGACGCCGTCACCGGGGCCGACGGCCTGATCGCCGTGACCCCGGTGTTCACCGCCTCCTACAGCGGGCTGTTCAAGTCGTTCTTCGACGTGATCGACCCGCAGGCGCTGGCGGGCAAGCCGGTCCTGATCGGCGCCACCGGCGGCACGCCCCGGCACTCGCTGGTGCTGGAGCACGCCATGCGTCCGCTCTTCGCGTACCTGCGCGCCGTGGTGACGCCGACCGCCGTGTACGCGGCCTCCGAGGACTGGGGCGGCGGCGACGACGCCTTCACCGACGGGCTGTCCGACCGGATCGCCCGCGCGGCGTCGGAGCTGGCCGACCTCATGGGCCGCCGGGCCCCGCACGCCGCGCCGCCGGTGAACGGGAACGGGAACGGGAAGCGGGCCGGCGGCGCGGAGGCCGAGGAGGTCGTCCCGTTCGAGGAGTATCTGGCCTCGATCCGGCCCTCGTCCTGACGGTCAGCGCCTGGCATTGACGGACACCACGTCGTAGGCGGTGTCGGGGGCCGGTGGGGTGGTGAAGCGGGCGTTCGGCAGGTAGAGGCGCCCGCCGAAGGCCGCCACCGTGGTCGGCACGTCGAACCGGTCGTCGGTCAGCCGGTCGACGACCCGTCCCGACGAGCCGTCGGCGCTCATGCGGACCACGGCCACCGTGTTCAGCCGGTTCTGCACCACATACAGGGTGCGGCCGCGCAGCAGCAGGCCGTCGCCGTTGGCGAGCGACTCGCCGCCGAGGTCGACCTCGGTGGTGACGCCGCTGCGCGGGTCGGCCTTGAACAGCTTGCCGGTGTTGGACTGCACGACGAGCAGGTTCCTGTGGTCCGGCGTGGGGGCGATGCCGTTGGCGTTGGTGCCGGTGGCGAACTGGATCGCGCCGGTGAGCGGGATGGTCACCGCCTCCCGCGGGAGCCCGCCGTGGCGGCCGAGCGGGAGCTTGTAGAGCACCGGGTTGGCCGAGTCCGTGATCCAGGCGGCGTCGCGGAAGAGCAGCACGTCGTTGACGAACGCGGTGCCGGTGGCGAGCTGGTACGACCTGATCACCGCGCCGGTGCGCAGGTCGATGACGCGTGCGTCGCCGGCGTTGCCCCCGGCGACGAACAGCCGCCCGCGGTCGTCGGACTTGAGGCCGAGCGACTGGGTGCCCGGGCCCTTGCTGATGATCTTCCCCTGGCCGGTGCGCAGGTCGGCGCGGTAGATGTCGCCGGTCGCCCGCGATCCGAAGTAGGCGTGCGGGCCGGGGCCGATCTCGATGCCCTCCGGCTGGAACCCCGCCGGCAGCGGGAAGGCGGCGGGCGGGGCGGCCGCCTGGGCGGGCGGGGCCAGGAGCGCGCCCGCGAGCGCCGCGCAGAGTGCGGTCTTGAGGATCGCTGATCTCATGCGGCCCACGATCCCCCTGCCGCAGGCCGCCGCAAAGGCCCAGGAGCGGGCTTCACAGGGACCTCTGAGGATTGTTCACTCCCCGTTGCGCAGATCGGTCAGCCGTTCGGACGCGTACCGGATGTCCTCGAAGCGGACCGTGGCGCCCTGTCCGGTGGGGCTCTGGGCGAGGAAGCCGGCCTCGGGGTCGCCGTCGAGCGCGAAGTATCTGATGAGGCCCCAGGGGCCGGCCCCTTCGGCGACGTGGAAGGCGAAGGCGGCGCCGACGCGGGAGACGCGGAGCCTGATGTCGTCGCCGGTCATGGGCACGGAGTTGCAGTCGTCGGAGACGCCCCGGGTGACCACCGAGACGACGGTGGGCGTGCCCTGCGGGGAGAGTTCGAGGCAGAGCTTGGCCCACCGGTCGCCGTCGGCGTACAGCAGCAGGACGCCCGCGTCGAAGGTGGAGCGGAGGTCGAGCTTGACCCGGGCGCTGAGGGTGAAGTCGCCATCGAGCCGTCCCACCAGGGCGGGTGCGTTGGCGTAGCGGTTCGGCTCGCCGGGGTCGGAGAACAGGTCGGTGCCCGCCGCCGCGGTGATGACGAGCGTGTCGTCGCCGTCGGCGCGCCACCCTTCGGGCTCGTTCAGCCAGCGCAGCGGGGCGGGGAACGCGGGCAGGGATACGGCAGCCATCAGGCGTCTTCCTCCAGAGTCGTCACGCGACCGGTCCGCCCTCACCCTAGCCCTGATTGGGAGCGCTCCCAATAGATCTGGCGCTCTCGTCCGTGATCCCGGTGTCGGCGGCCAGCAGGAACGCCTTGCCGAGGATGAGCGCGAGCGTGCCGTCCTCCTCGAAGGGCAGGAAGATCCGCCCGCCGGGCTTGCGTGCGCCGGCGATGGACAGGGGGACGTCGCCGGGCTCCATGAGGACGCCCGCACTGCCCAGGTGGATCTTGTAGGTGCGCAGGTCGCCGCGGACGACCAGGTGGCGGTCGGTGAGCGTGCACCGGCCGGCGATGGCGGTGCCGGGCAGGATGCGCTCCAGCGCGTCGCGGCGCACCCGAGCCGACGCCGGCAGCTCGTACGCCTCGGCGGAGCGCGCGTGGCGGTCGCCGTCCAGGGCGGGGTCGGCCACGAACAGGTCGACGTCGCGCATGGCCTCGCTGAAGACCAACGGCGGCACCCCGGCCAGGGGCGTCTCCCGCCACTGGCGGCCGTCGCGCCGGTCGAAGCGGACCTGGGCGGTGGTCGCGTACGCGGCGTCGCCGGTCAGCTCGTAGCCGAACCGGACCCGCCACGCGCCCTCGGCCAGCTCCTTCCACGCCTCGCCCGGCTCGCCGTGGTGGCGCAGCCAGGCGGGCTGCCAGCCGCGCTGCTTGGCGAGCGCGTAGAGGCGGTCGTGGCCGACGAGGCGGGCGGCGAACCTGCCGGAGGAGGCGGCGTGCTCCTCGGCCGGGGTGAGCGCGTAGACCTCGCGGTAGGCCTGCTTGAACGGCTGGCGCAGCCGCCGCTCGGCGACGGTCTCGCGCCAGGCGCGGATCTCCTCCATCGGGGCGCGGGCGGGGTGCCAGAGGGTGACCTCGCCTCCGGGCTCGCGGTCGCCGGGCAGGAACGGGGCGCCGTCGTGCCAGATGAGGGCGCGGGCGACGGCGCCGGTGACGGGGTGGTCGCGGTAGAGGCGGGCCCACTCCCCCGGCGGCCAGGACCGTTCGACGCCGAACAGGGCCTCCAGCCGGTCACGCTCGGCCGACAGGGTGTGCCGCACCTCCTTGACCAGGGCCTTGATCTCGCCGGCGGCGGCGAGCCCGGAGGGCAGGCCCCGCCTGGTGCGCCCGCCGGCGTCGCGGGCGGTGACGCGCACGGTCCTGGCGTCCTCGACGGTGACGGTGACGGTCCACGCGCCGTCGGCCCAGGCGCGGCTGCCGTCGGCGGACAGCCCGTGGCCGGGGACGCCGCGCTCGACGAGCTGGGCGGCGGTGACGCCGTGACGGGCGGCGGCCGTGGCCAGGGCGGCGGCGATCTGCTTGAGCAGGGATCTGCTCCTGACGTCCTGCTGGAGGCGGCGCAGCGCGTCGACGGCGCCCTCGCACTCGGCCAGCGCGTGGACGACGCCGCTGGCCAGTTTGAGGTCGGGCTCCGTGCCGCTGCCGTGGCCGCCCGCCGCGAGGACCAGCCGGGTGAGGGCGGGCGCCGCGCCGCCGGCCCCGGCCAGGGCCGCGGCCCAGGCGAAGCCGCGGGCGACGTCGGTGTTGACGTCGGTCATGAGGAGGCGGGCCGGGCCCCCGTGACGGCCGCCCTCGTAGCGGGCGCCGTCGAAGGCGCGCAGACCGGCCGCGACCAGCTCGCCGGCGCCCTCGCCCGCCAGCAGCTCCAGGCAGCGGGCGCGCCACGCCTTGGCCGGGCGCGGGCCGCCGGCCACGCTCAGGTGGTCGACGAGGGCGACGAGGTGCGGGGCGGGCGGCTCGCCCAGATGGTCGCGTACGGCCGCGCCCCAGCCATCTCTGCCCAGGGGCAGAGCGAGCGGGCTGGGATTGACCCGGGCGAGCGCGCGCTGCATGCCCTTGCGCTCGTCGGGGCTGAGCGGGCACTCCTCGATCGCGTCGAACAGCGGCTCGACCGCCTTCCACGGCTCGTGCCGCGCCTCCGCGGGGAGCGCGGCGCTCTCGCCGGCCAGATGGCTGATCCAGCCGACGTCGCCGTGGTCGAGCCGGCGCTTCCTGGCGGCGGCGAACAGCTCGGTCATCTCGGCCGGGGTCCACGCCCCGCCGCGGTGGACCGCCAGCGACAGCTCGCGGCCGTATGCGTCGGCCCGCAGCCGGGCGAGGCGGACGGCGGCCTCGCGGCAGGTGGCCCGGTCCGCCTTCGCCAGGTGGCGGTGGACCACCTCCAGCACGGTGTGCGCCTTCGCGCGGATCCGCTCCCGCTCGTCGTGGGCGGTGATGTGGAGGTCGTCCATGGCGCGGTCGAGCGTCTCGAGCTTGTCAAGCCATTCCAGCATGGCGCCGATCATGCCCGACGGCACCGACAAAGACGCCGCCCCCGGCTGTCCTGCCGGGGGCGGGGTTCCGGTACGGATCAGCGCAGGAACGCGGCGGCCACCCCGGCGTCGACGGGGACGTGCAGGCCGGTGGTGTGCGACAGGTCGCCGCCGGTGAGCGCGAACACGGCCGCGGCCACGTGCTCCGGCAGCACCTCCTTCTTCAGCAGCGTCCGCTGGGCGTAGAACTCGCCGAGCTTTTCCTCCTCGACCCCGTACACGGCCGCCCGGTTGGCGCCCCAGCCGGAGGCGAAGATGCCGGAGCCGCGGACCACGCCGTCGGGGTTGACGCCGTTCACCCGGATGCCGTGGGCGCCCAGTTCGGCGGCGAGGAGCCGTACCTGGTGGGCCTGGTCGGCCTTGGCGGCGCCGTAGGCGACGTTGTTCGGCCCGGCGAAGACGCTGTTCTTGGAGGAGATGTAGACGATGTCGCCGCCCAGGTCCTGGTCGATCAGCACGCGGGCGGTCTCGCGGGAGACGAGGAACGAGCCGCGCGCCATCACGTCGTGCTGGAGGTCCCAGTCGTCGAGCGTGGTCTCCAGCAGCGACCGCGACAGCGACAGCCCGGCGTTGTTGACGACGAGGTCGACGCCGCCGAAGGCCAGCACGGCCTGCCGGATCGCCTCCTGGACCTGCTCCTCGGAGGTCACGTCAACGCCGGCCGCGATCGCCACGTCCCGCCGCAGGTGAGCGGCGGCCCCCAGCTCGGCGGCGACCTTCTCGGCGGCGGCCAGGTCGCGGTCGGCGACCACCACGCAGGCGCCCTCGGCGGCCAGCCGGCGGGCGGTGGCGGCGCCGATGCCGGACCCGCCGCCGGTCACCAGGGCGACCCGCCCGGCCAGCGGCCTGGGCTTCGGCATCCGCCGGAGCTTGGCCTCCTCCAGCTCCCAGTACTCGATGCGGAACTTCTCCGCCTCGTCGATGGGCCGGTAGCTGGACAGCGCCTCCGCGCCGCGCATCACGTTGATCGCGTTGACGTAGAACTCGCCGGCCACCCGGGCGGTCTGCTTGTCCTTGCCGAAGCTGAACATGCCGACGCCGGGCACGAGCACGATGGCCGGGTCGGCGCCGCGCATCGGCGGCGAGTCCGGGGTGGCGTGCCGCCGGTAGTAGGCGGCGTAGTCGTCGCGGTAGCGGGCGTGCAGCTCGCGCAGCCGGGTCACCGCGTCGGCCAGGGGGGCGTCCGGCGGCAGGTCCAGCACGAGCGGGGCGACCTTGGTGCGCAGGAAGTGGTCCGGGCAGGAGGTGCCGAGCGCCGCCAGCCGGGGGTGTTCGGCGCGCGACAGGAAGTCGAGCACCTCGGGGGTGGCGGTGTAGTGGCCGACCTGCCGGGCGTCCGTGCCGGCCAGGCCCCGGACGACGGGGAACAGCTCGGCGGCGCGGCGGCGCCTGGCCTCCTCCGGCAGCGGCTCGTGGACCACCGGCCCGAACGGGTCGGGACGGCCGTGCGCGGCGATGTGGGCCTCGGCGGTGCGGATGATGTCGAGCGAGTTGCGCTCGCACTCCTCGCTGGTGGCGCCCCAGGCGGTGATGCCGTGGCCGCCGAGCACGCAGCCGATGGCCCGCGGGTGGTCCTTCTTGATGGCGGCGATGTCCAGGCCGAGCTGGAAGCCGGGCCGCCGCCACGGCACCCACACCACGCGGTCGCCGAAGATCCGCTCGGTCAGCTCGGGACCGTCGGCGGCGGTGGCGATCGCGATGCCGGAGTCGGGGTGCAGGTGGTCCACGTGAGCGGCGTCGACCAGGGCGTGCATGGCGGTGTCGATCGACGGGGCCGCGCCGCCCCTGCCGTGCAGGCAGTAGTCGAACGCGGCGACCATCTCGTCCTCGCGCTCGACGCCCGGGTAGACGTCCACCAGGGCGCGGACCCGGTCCAGGCGGAGCACGGCGAGGCCGGCGGCCTTGAGCGTGCCGAGGTCGCCGCCGGAGCCCTTGACCCACATGAGCTCGACGTCGCCGCCGGTGACCGGGTCGGTCGCGGAGCCCTTGGCGGAGGTGTTGCCGCCGGCGTAGTTGGTGTTGCGGGGGTCGGCGCCGAGCCGGTGGGAGCGGGCCAGGAGTTCGTCGGGCGTGGTCATCAGGCGCCCCACCCGGCCTGGGCGCCGCCCACCCGGTCGGCGGCGATTTTCTCGAAATATCCGGACTTGGCGTACGCGGCCATCGGGTCCGGCGCCAGCCCCGACTCCTCCCGCAGCTCCGCCAGCAACGGCCGCACGTCGGTGTTGTAGGCGTCCATCAGCACGGCGTTCGCGCCGAGCACGTCACCGGCCCGCTGGGCCGCGGCCAGCGCCTCCCGGTCCACGAGCAGCGCCTTGGCGGTGGCCTCCTGCACGTTCATCACCGACCGGATCTGCCCGGCGATCTTCGGCTCGATGTTGTGGCACTGGTCGAGCATGAAGGCGGTCCGCTCGGTGAACCCGCCGCCGCCGATCACCTCGTACATGATCCGGAAGAGCTGGAACGGGTCGGCGGCGCCCACCATGAGGTCGTCGTCGGCGTAGAAGCGGGAGTTGAAGTCGAAGCCGCCGAGCTTCCCCTCGCGCAGCAGGAACGCCACGATGAACTCGATGTTGGTGCCCGGCGCGTGGTGGCCGGTGTCGACCACGACCTGCGCCTTCGGGCCGAGCTTCACGCAGTGCGCGTACGCGGTGCCCCAGTCGGGCAGGTCGGTCATGTAGAAGGCGGGCTCGAACAGCTTGTACTCCAGCAGGAACCGCTGGTCGTCGCCGAGCCGCTGGTAGACGGCGGCCAGCGCCTCGGCCAGCCGGTCCTGCCTGGCCCTGATGTCGTCCTGACCCGGATAGTTGGTGCCGTCGGAGAACCACAGCTTGAGCGTGTCGGACCCGGTGGCGTCCATGATGTCCACGCATTCGAGCAGGTGCGCCAGCGCCTTGGCCCGCACCTTCGGGTCCGGGTGGGTGACGCTGCCCAGCTTGTAGTCGTCGTCCTGGAACACGTTGGAGTTGATCGCGCCGATGCCCACCCCCAGCCCGGCTGCGTGACTTGCCAGGTCGGCGTAGTCGTCGACCTTGTCCCACGGGATGTGCAGCGCCACCGTCGGCGCCACCCCGGTGAACGCGTGCACCTGGGCGGCGTCGGCGATCTTCTCGTACGGGTCGCGTGGCACCCCCCGCTGGGCGAACACCTTGAAGCGCGTGCCGGAGTTGCCGTACGCCCACGACGGCGTCTCGATCCGCTGGGCGCGGAGCGATTCCTTGATCATTCTCATATCCCCGATTCAATCCAGATGGAAGACTTCTCCGAGCAGGACCCGGCCCTGGTCGGCCCGGCCCGACTCGAAGAACGGCGCCATGTCGGTCTCCCACCGGGTGCTCACCCCGGTGGCCGCCATCGCCCGCTGCGCCGCCTCGAAGTCGTCGGTCTCCAGGTAGCCGACCAGCAGGCCGTCGTCGCTCAGGAAGAGCGAGTAGTTGCGCCATCCGGCCCCGCGCAGCGCGTCGAGCATCTCCGGCCACACGTGCCGGTGCCGCTCGCGGTACTCGTCGAGCCGGTCCGGCCGGACCTTCAGCAGGAAGCACACCCGCTCCACAGATCTCTCCTTCCCGCGCACGCGCGCCCCGGGCCGGTCCCGGGACGCGCGCGCACTGTGTGTCGATGCGTGAGGGTCAGAAGTCGAAGTCGTCGATGTTGGACGCCTCGAAGGTGAACGGCGGGCCGAGGATGACCTCACCCTTCGCGCCGATGGTCCGCTCGCCGAGCTTGCCCGCCTTGAACGTCTCGCCCTCGGCGCCGGTGATCTGGCCGGACACCAGCGCGGCGGCCGCGTAGGAGGCCAGGTAGCCGAGGTCCTTCGGGTTCCACAGGGCGAACTTCTCGACGGTGCCGTCCTTGACGAACTGGCGCATCTGGTTCGGCGTGCCGAGGCCGGTGAGCACGACCTCGCCCTTGTACTTGGAGCCGGAGATGTAGCGGGCCGCCGCCGCGACGCCGACGGTGGTGGGCGAGATGATGCCCTTCAGGTCGGGGTAGGCCTGCAGCAGGCCCTGCGTCTCGGTGAACGACTTCTGGTCGTCGTCGTCCCCGTAGGCGACCTTGACCAGCTCCATGTCCTTGTACTCGGCCTTGGTCAGCTCGTCCTTCATGAACTCGATCCAGGTGTTCTGGTTCGTGGCGTTGGCCGTGGCCGACAGGATCGCGATCTCGCCCTTGTGGCCGATCATCTCGGCGAGCAGCCGGACCTGGCTGCGGCCGACCTCCTCGGAGCCGGCCTGGTTGATGAACAGGTCACGGCACTCGGGCGCGGCGTCCGAGTCGTACGAGACGATCTTGATGCCCTTGTCCCTCGCCTGCTGGAGCGGGCCGCACACGGCGTTGGGGTCGTTGGCCGAGATGAGGATGGCGTCGTGGCCCTGCTGGGTGAGCGTGTTGATGTAGGAGATCTGCGAGGACGCGGACGCGTCGGACGGGCCGACCTCCTTGGCCTCGCCCTGGAACTCCCCGGCGGCCTCGGCCCCCGCCTCGGCGACGATCGTCATGTAGGGGTTGTTGATCTGCTTGGGCAGGAAGGCCAGCTTCAGGCCCTGCTTGATCGGCGCGTCCGGGTCGGCGGCGGCCGCCGCGGACGAGGCGGGCGGCTGGGCGGGCGCGGACGTGACGCTCGACTTGGTGGTGCCGCCGCAGGCCGCGACGCCGAGGGCGAGCACTGCCGTGAGTGCGGCGAGGCGCATCGGTCTCATGGGGTTCCTTTCAGTGCCGACGTGCCGGATCTGACCGGTCTGAGCAGGGAGATGAGACGGGGGGTGAGCACCGAGACGATGAGCAGGAGGCCGGTGACGATCGACTGGATCTCGGTCGAGACGTCGTTGAGCATGAGCAGGTTGCGCAGCAGCCCGATGAGCAGCACGCCGGCGATGACGCCGCCGAGCGTGCCCTTGCCGCCGTCGAAGTCGACGCCGCCCAGCAGCACGGCCGCGATCACCGCCAGCTCGATGCCGAGCCCGTTGTCGGCGCGCGCGGACCCGTAACGCAGGGTGAAGACGACGCCGGCGAAGGCGGCGACCGTGCCGGAGAACACGAACAGCAGCAGCTTGATCCGCTTGACCCGGATGCCGCTGAAGAACGCGGCCTGCTCCTGCGCGCCGATCGCGAACAGCGCCCGGCCGAAGCCGGTGGCGTGCAGCACCACCGCGACGACCACGGCCAGCAGGACGAACAGCGCGACCGGGTACGGGACGAACGTGCCGGGCACGTCGTCCACGGCCAGCGCCGTGTACTGGGGCGGGAACTGGGCCACCGCCTTGTCGCCGAGCACCACGTACGCCAGCCCCCGGTAGAGGGCGAGGGTGCCGATCGTGACGGCCAGCGACGGCAGCCCGAGCCGGGTGACGAGCAGCCCGTTGACCAGCCCGCAGAGCGCGCCGGTGAGCACCACGAGCGGGATGATGGTCTCGATCGCCATGCCGCCGTCCCACAGCGCGCCGACCAGCGCGCTCGACAGGCCCAGCACGGACGCGACCGACAGGTCGACCTCGGCGGCCACCACGAGCATGGTCATGGCGAGCGCGATGAGCGCGATCTCGCCGAGGTCGCCGAGCGCGAACGACAGGTTGCCCGCGGTGGCGAACGAGGGCGAGCCGAGGGCGCCGCCCGCGAACACCGCGACCAGCAGCAGCCCGATGATCACGTCCCAGCGGAGCACTCTAGCCATGGCGGCTCCTCCTTCTGAGCAGCCGGGCGACCCGCAGGGCCAGCACCCGGTCGACGCTGATGGCGATCAGGAGCAGCGCGCCGGTGATGGCCTGCTGCCAGAACGGGTTGACCCGGAGCACGACCAGGGCGCCGCCGATCACGGTGAGCAGCAGCGCGCCGAGCGCCGCCCCGTACACGCTCCCCACGCCGCCGGTGATGGCCACGCCGCCGACCACGACCGCGCTGATCACCAGCAGTTCCCAGCCGTTGGCGGAGTCGGCGACGACGGTGCCGAAGCGGGCCAGCCAGAGCACTCCGGCGAGCCCGGCCAGGCAGCCGCTGACCAGGTAGGCGGCCAGGACGCGGCGGCGGACCGGGACGCCGGCCAGCCGGGCGGCCTCCGGGCTGGACCCGATCGCGTAGAACTCCCGCCCGCTCGGGTAGGCCCGCAGGTAGTAGCCAATCGCGAACATGATCACCACGGTGATGAGCGGCAGGTACGGCACGCCGAGCACGGCCCCGTTGCCCAGCGACAGCAGCGCGGGCGGCAGGTTGACCGCGTTGATCTGGCGACCGGCCGCGACGTAGTGGCACACGCCCTGGAAGACGTAGAGCGTGCCGAGCGTCACGACCAGGGCCGGCACCCGGCAGAAGCTGACCAGCAGCCCGTTGAGCAGGCCGCAGGCGGCGCCGATGGCGACGCCGAGCACGACGCCCGGCACGACCCCCCAGCCGCTCGCGAGCGCGTCGCCCACCACGAACGCGACCAGCCCGACCACGGAGCCGACGGACAGGTCGAGGTTGCGGGTGATGACCACCATCGACTGGCCGACGGCCAGCAGCGCCAGGATCGCGGTGTTGAGCAGGATGTCCTCGACGCCCTGCCCGGACAGGAAGTTCGGGTTGACGGCGGCGGTGCCGCCGACGAGCGCGGCCAGCGCGAGGACCAGGCTCAGCTCGCGGGCCCTGAACACCAGGTCGACCAGGTTGCGGGCGCTGCGGTCGCGGGCCGCGGGTTCGGGCCGGGTGGTGGTGGCGGTCACGCGGCCCTCCCGGTGGCGGCGGACATGACGCTCTCCTCGGTGGCCTCGGCGCGCGGGATCTCGGCGGCGATCCGGCCCTCGTGCATGACCAGCACCCGGTCGGCCATGCCGAGCACCTCCGGCAGGTCGGAGGAGATCATCAGCACCGCGATGCCCTGCCCGGCCAGCTCCGACAGCAGCCGGTGCACCTCGGCCTTGGTGCCGACGTCGATGCCGCGGGTGGGCTCGTCCACGATGAGCACCGACGGGCCGGTGGCCAGCCACTTGGCGAGCACGACCTTCTGCTGGTTGCCGCCGGACAGCACGCCGACGCCGTCGCGGAGACCGGCGAACTTCAGCCGGAGCCGGACCGCCCAGTCCCTGGCCCGGTCGCGTTCGGCGGCGCGGGAGATGGTGAGGCCGCGGCGCAGCGAGCGCAGCCCGGTCAGGCCGATGTTGCGCTCGATGGACAGCTCCATGACCAGGCCCTGCTGCCGCCGGTCCTCCGGCACCAGGGCGAGCCCGGCGGCCATGGCGGCGGTCGGGCTGGCGGCGGGCAGCGGCCGGCCGTCCACGTGCACGGCTCCGGCGTCCCACCGGTCGATGCCGAAGACCGCCCTGGCCACCTCGCTGCGGCCGGCCCCGACCAGGCCGGCGAGCGCGACGATCTCGCCGCGCCGCACCTCGAACGAGACGTCGGTGAAGACGCCCTCCCTGGTCAGCCGCTCGACACGGAGCGCCACCGCACCCGCCTCGGTGTCCTGCTTGGGATAGAGGGCGCCGAGCTCGCGGCCGACCATCCGGCGGATGAGGTCGTCGTGGGTGAGCCCGCCGACGGGCTCGCTGGCGATCCAGGCGCCGTCGCGCAGGGTCGTGACCCGCTGGCAGAGGGAGAAGATCTCGTCCAGCCGGTGCGAGATGAACAGGACGGCGCACCCCTGCCCGCGCAGCGCCTCCACCACCGAGAACAGCCGGGCCACCTCGTTGCCCGACAGCGCGGCCGTCGGCTCGTCCATGATCAGGACCCGGGCGTCCCTGGAGATGGCCTTGGCGATCTCGACGAGCTGCTGGTCGGCGATGGACAGGCCGCGGGCCGGCTGTTCGGGGTCGACGGTGACGCCGAGCCGGGCGAACAGCTCAGCGGACCGGGCCCGCATGGCGCGGCGGTCGATGCGGCGCAGTGAGGTGCGGGGCTGGCGGCCCATGAAGATGTTCTCGGCCACGGACAGGTCGGGGAAGAGCGTCGGCTCCTGGTAGATGACGGCCACACCGGCCCGCTGGGCGTCGGCCGGGTTGTGGAAGACGACGGGCTCGCCGTTCAGCAGCACCTGGCCGCTGTCCGGGCGGTGGACCCCGGCGAGCGTCTTGACGAGGGTGGACTTGCCGGCGCCGTTCTCCCCCGCGAGCGCGTGCGCCTCCCCTGCGAACAGTTCCAGCGACACCTCGCGCAGGGCCCGCACGGCGCCGAACGACTTGCTGACGTTGGCGAGCGCGAGGGCGGGGGGACCACTCATGCGTCCTCCGGACGACAAACGTTTTAACTGGATGTTTCCGGAATCTAGGTGCTGCACCCGTGGCCGTCAATGCCTTCAGCCGATGTCTGGCGCAGATGGAGTTGCTACGTTTTAATCAAGGTCGTGCGATTCACAGCTGTTGATCTGGGCGCCTCCAGCGGGCGGGTGATGAGCGCCGGCGTGTCCGGCGGACGGATCGAGCTGGAGGAGGTGCACCGTTTCCCCAACCGGCCCGTACGGGTGGGGGGAACCCTGCACTGGGACATCCTCTCCCTCTACCAGGGGGTGCTCGACGGGCTGCGCGAGGCTGGCCCGGCCGAGTCCGTCGGGGTCGACTCGTGGGCGGTGGACTACGGGCTGCTCGACGGCGACGGCAGGCTGATCGGCAACCCGGTGCACTACCGCGACGCGCGCACCGCCCGCTTCACCGAGCGGGTGGACCCGTACGAGGTGACGGGGATGCAGTTCCTGCCCTTCAACACCGTCAACCAGCTGCTCTGCGAGCCGCTCGACCGGGCCGAGACCATGCTGCTGATCCCGGACCTGCTCGGCTACTGGCTGACCGGGACCATCGGGGCCGAGCGGACCAACGCCTCCACCACCGCCCTGTACGACGTGAGCGGGCGGGAGTGGGCCTGGGAGCTGATCGACAAGCTGGGGCTGCCCAGGCGGATTTTCCCGAGCTTCGCGGACTTTCTGGAAAGCGCTTCCCCGTTGCGGGAGGACGTGGCGGAAGAGGTCGGCTACCGCACGGAAGTGGTCAAGGTCGCCTCCCACGACACCGCCTCGGCCGTGGTGGCCGTGCCCGCCGGGACCGACCGCTTCGCCTACGTCTCCTGCGGCACCTGGTCGCTGGTCGGCGTCGAGCTGCCCGCGCCCGTGCTCACCGAGGAGAGCCGCCTGGCCAACTTCACCAACGAGGCCGGGATCGACGGCACCACCCGCTACCTGCGCAACGTCATGGGCCTGTGGATCCTCCAGGAGTGCCTGCGCGCCTGGGGCGGCCCGCCCCTGGAGCCGCTGCTGGCCGAGGCGGAGACCGCGCGCACGGACACGGTCGTCGACCCGGACGATCCGTCGTTCCTGCCGCCGGGCGACATGCCGGCCAGGATCGCCGCCTACTGCGCCCGCACGGGGCAGCCGGCGCCGGAGGGGCGCGCGCAGGTCGTACGATGCATCCTGCAGAGCCTCGCCCTCGCCTACCAGCGGGCGATCGCCGACGCCGTCCGGCTGAGCGGCCGGCCGGTCGAGGTCGTCCACCTGGTGGGCGGCGGGTCGCTGAACACGCTGCTGTGCCGGCTCACCGCCGACGCGACCGGGCTGCCGGTCGTGGCCGGTCCCGTCGAGGCGGCCGCGCTCGGCAACGCGCTGGTGCAGGCTCGCGCGCGCGGCCTGGTCGGCGGCCTGGCCGAGATGCGGGAGCTGGTCCGGCGCAGCGCGGGCGTGCGCACCTACGAACCACGGGAACGCGGATGAGTATCGACGGTTGGGACGAGACGCCGGCCGGGGCAACCCGGCCGAGCCCGTCCATCAAGGATGTCGCGGCCCTGGCGGGGGTGTCGCCCGGCACCGTCTCCAACGTGCTCAACCGGCCCGAGAAGGTCGCCGGGGCCACCCGCGACCGGGTGGAGAACGCGATCAAGGAGCTGGGCTTCGTCCGGCACGGCTCGGCGTCCACGCTGCGCGCCGGCCACAGCCGCACCATCGGCCTGTCCGTGATCGACATCGGCAACCCGTTCTTCACCGACGTGGCCGCCGGGGTCGAGGACCTGGCCAGCGAGCGCGGCTACGCCGTCATCCTGGGCAACTCCTCGGGCAGCCGGGTCAAGGAGGAGCGCAACCTGCTCGTCTTCGCCGAGCAGCGGGTGCGCGGGGTGCTCATCACCCCTTCCGACCAGGACCCGATCCGGCTCGACCGGCTGCGCGAGCGCGGCATCAGCGTGGTGCTCGTCGACCACCCGGCCGAGCGGCCCGACCAGTGCGCGGTCGCGGTCAACGACGTGACGGGCGGGGCGATGGCCGTCGAGCACCTGCTGGCGGGCGGCGCCGACCGGGTCGCCTACGTCACCGGGCCGGCCGCCATGCGCCAGTGCCAGGACCGGCGGCGCGGCGCCGAGCGAGCGCTGGCCGCCGCCGGGCGCGACCCGCGCGACCTGCGCGAGGTGGCCATGCCGGCGATGACCGCCGCCGCCGGGCAGCAGGCCGCCGAGAAGCTGCTGGCCCAGGACGTGCTGCCGGACGCGCTGTTCTGCGCCAACGACCTGCTGGCGCTGGGCGTGCTGCGCGGGCTGCTGCAGGCGGGGGTGCGGGTGCCGGAGGAGGTGTCGCTCATCGGGTACGACGACATCGACTTCGCCTCGGCCTCGACCGTGTCGCTCAGCTCGATCAGGCAGCCGACCTACCAGCTCGGGCGGGCGGCCACCGAGCTGCTGCTCGACGAGTGCGACAACCCCGACACGCACGCCCACCAGCAGATCATGTTCCAGCCCGACCTCGTCGTGCGGGAATCCACGCGGTAGCTTGGGGGGCCAACCGAACAACGGGGAATGTCATGACCAACGGTGTTCGTCACGTGCTCGGGTTCGTCGCCGGCCTGTTCCTCCCGTCGTTGATTCTGGTCGGCCTGCTGTACGGCACGGGCGAGATCACCCTCTCCGCCCAGCGGTTCTTCGCCGTCTCCTGGGCGGCGATCGGGGTGCTGGTGGTCACCGCGATCGGGCTGGCGTTCCTGGTGGGGTCGCGGCTGTCCCCCGTCGCGTCGCTGCTGGGCGGGCTGCAGTACACGGTGCTGGGCCTGCTGCCGATCCTGGAGCTGGGCGGCACGCGCCTGCTGCCGACGAACTGGCTGCCGCTGCCCCTGGCCAGGGGCTACATGAACGCCGGTTACCTGGGGTTCCTGCTGCTTCTCGGCGTGCTGCTGCTGGCGGCGTCGGCGTTCCCGTCGCGGTGGCGCGGCCGGCCCAGGACGGACGGCCAGCCCGCGCCCTACTACGCCCCCGGTCCACATGCCTACTCCGGCCCCGCCGGTCCTTCCGGCCCGCCGCCCGCCGCCGAGCGCGACCCGTACGCCGGTGAGCCGTGGCGCGGGGACGACGCCACCCGCCCGATGCGCCGCGACTGACCGGCCGGAGGCACGGGGCTGGCAGAATGCCTGGCATGCGTGACACCACCATCGCCGCCTTCCTGTCCGAGCTCGCCGGCAAGGTGCCCGCGCCGGGCGGGGGCGCCACCGCGGCCCTGCACGCGGCGCAGGCCGCGGCGCTGCTGGGCATGGTGGCCCGCTACTCCACCGGCGAGAAGTACGCCGAGCACGCGGCGGTCGTCTACGCCGTGATCGGCGAGACCGACGAGCTGCGGGCGCGGGCGCTGGACCTGGCGGAGGCCGACGCGGCGGCGTTCACCGCGGTGAGCGACGCCTACCGGCTGCCCAAGGGCGAGGAGCGCAGCCTCTCCATCGCCCGCGCGCTGGCCGGCGCGGCCGAGCCGCCCGCGCGGGTGGCCGAGACGGCGTACCGGCTGGTGGAGCTCTGCGAGGCGCTGCTGCCGATCGGCAACCGCAACCTGCTCACCGACGTCGCGGCGGCGGCCGAGGCGGCGCGTGCCGCGCTGACCACGGCCCGGGTGAACGTCGAGGTCAACCTGGGCGGCATCACCGACGAGGGCACCCGCGGCGCGCTGCTGTCGCGCCTGGCCGAGGTCGACTCCGCCGCCGCCCGCGCCGAGCGGGTGACGGCCGAGGTACGCACCGGTCTGAAGACGTGAGCGACCCCTTCGCGCCGTAGGACTGGCGCAGGGAAACGGACGGGAGTTGAGGACACTGGCGGGCGAGAGGGCGGGCGCGTGAGGAAGCTGACCGGCAAGGAGCTGGCGCAGGCGATCAGGGCGCAGACGGCCGCCGAGGTGGCGGCCGGGCCGCAGCCGCGGCTGGCCGTGGTGGTGGCGACCGACGACGAGGCGAGCCTGTGGTACGTGCGCTCGATCGCCAAGGCGGCGGCCGGGGTGGGCATCGCGGCCGACATCGTGGACCTCGGCCCCGCCGCGAGCCCCGGGCAGATCCGCGAGAGCCTCGTCAGGCTCAGCGGGGACGGCGGCGTGCACGGCCTGATGCTGCAGACGCCGCTGCCGCCGGGCGCCTCGGCGCAGGAGCTGGCCGGGGCCATCGACCCGCGCAAGGACGTCGACGGCGCCAACCCGCTCTCGCTGGGCAGGCTGGCCGCCGGGCTGCCCGCGTTCGCGCCCGCCACGGCGGCGGCGGTGATGGCGCTGCTCGACCATTACGGCGTCGAGCTGAAGGGCAGGCGCGCGGTGGTGGTGGGCCGCTCCACGGTGGTCGGCAAGCCGCTGGCCCACCTGCTGCTCGACCGGCACGCCACGGTGACGGTGTGCCATTCGCGCACCCACGACCTGGCCTCCGTCACCGCCGCCGCCGACGTGCTGGTCGCGGCCGTGGGCCGGGCGGGGCTGATCGGCGCCGATCACGTGGCCCCTGGCGCGGTCGTCATCGACGTCGGCACCAACCCCACCGACGACGGCGGCCTGGCCGGCGACGTCGACTTCGAGCCGGTGTCGGCCAGGGCCGGGGCCCTCACCCCGGTGCCGGGCGGCGTGGGGCCGGTGACCACGGCGCTGCTGCTGCGCCACACCGCGAGGGCGGCGAACCTTCCGTGAGCCGTCATTCCGGCGGCTTCGGGCTCGGCCGGGCCGGGGACGTGGACGAACTGATGCTCGGCTCGATGGCGGAGGCCCGCGATGCGTGACGTCCTGGTGGTGCAGAACAGCCGGAGCGGCGGCCCGGGCCGGTGGGGCGGCTGGCTGGAGGAGGCGGGGCTGCGGCTGGACGTGGTGCACGCCTACGACGGCGAGCCGGTGCCCGACCGGCTGCGGCACGACGCCATGATCATGCTGGGCGGCGGCTACCTGCCGGGCGACGACGACCGGGCGCCGTGGCTGGCGCCGACCCGCAAGCTGGTGGCCGAGGCGCTGGCGGCGGAGGTGCCGCTGTTCGGCATCTGCCTGGGCGGGCAGATGATCGCCGAGGTGGCGGGCGGCGAGGTGACCGCCGACGCGGGCGCCCCCGAGAACGGCAGCCTGCCGGTCACCATCCGGCCGGAGGCCGCCGATGACCCGCTCTTCCACGACCTGCCCGGCGTGGTGCCGGCCATCGAGCACCACGTCGACGCCATCACCGCGCTGCCGCCCGGCGCGGTGTGGCTGGCGGAGACCGCGCGCTGCCCGTACCAGGCGTTCCGGGTGGGCGGCCGGGCGTGGGGGGTGCAGTTCCACCCGGAGGTGCCGCCGGCTCGGATCAGGGAGTGGCGGGCCGACGGGTTCGACCCGGACGAGGTGTACGCGCGGGCGGTGGCGGACGAGCCGGTCTCCGCGCCGATCTGGCGGGAGGTGGCCCGCCGCTTCGCCGGGCTCGTCTGAACGGCGGTCAGCTCGTGTACGCGTCGTAGCCGAGCTTCACCGCGACCGCCAGGCCGCAGGCGGCGGCGAGGTAGCGGAGGCTCTGGCCGGGAAGACGCCGGGCGATCTTGGGGCCGAACCAGCCGCCGAGCAGGAACCCCAGGGCCAGCGGGACCGCCGCGCCCCAGTCGACCGGCCCGAACACCGCGAAGCCGGTGGCGGCGACCGCGTTGGCCATCCCGGACAGCACGTTCTTCAGCGCGTTCAGCTTGGCCGGGCTGCCCTCCAGCATCGACGACAGGACCGCCAGCATGAGGATGCCGCCCGCCGCCCCGAAGTAGCCGACGTAGATCGCGACGGCGAACAGCGCGCAGCGCATGAGCGGCCCGTGCTCGCTGTCGAGCTCTCCCCGGGGCGGGCGGATCAGCAGCAGCGAGGCCAGGCCGATCAGCCACGGGGCGATCTGCTCGAACGTCTCGGACGGGGTGACCAGCAGCAGGAAGGCGCCCGTCGCGCCGCCGAGCATGGTCAGCCAGCCCAGCCTGAGCACCCGCGGCCCCTGCCCGGCCAGCTCGGGCCGCGAGCCGAAGGCCGCGCCGAGGCCGGTGAACAGCAGCGCGACCGTGTTGGTGACGTTGGCGGTGAGCGGCGGCAGCCCGAACGCGAGCAGCGCCGGATAGGACACGATCGAGGCGAGGCTCACCACGGTGCTGACCACGCCGGCGAACGCGCCGACGGCGAGCAGGCCGAGCACCTCTCCCACGATCACCCGGACATGCTAGGCGGCGTCCGTCCTCACGCGGTGGCCGGGGCTGTCAGGATCGCCTCACCTGCCGCGCGCCGTACGGGCTCGCGGTGGCCGGGGCCGTCAGGGTCGCCTCACCTGCGGCGCGCCGTACGGGTGAGTCCGGCCGCCAGGATGGCGGCGGCCAGTCCGGCGGCGGCGGCCCAGCGGCGCTGGCGGGTGACGCGCCGCTCCACCTCGGAGTACGGGGTCGTGGAGAACGACACCAGCTCGTAGCGGGACGCGTACCGGCCGGGCAGCGCCCGCTCGAGCGCGTGCTCCAGCCGCTTGCCGGCCAGGAACAGGCGGGAGCTGACCTTGTCGCGCATCTCCACGAAGTTGTCCAGCGCCAGCCGGGCGATCACGTCGGTGTCGGCCTTGCGCCGCTCGAACAGCTCCAGCGCCGCGGCGAAGTCGTCGCCCGTCTCGTCGAGGCACCGGTCGAGCTCGACGCAGTCCTCGAAGCCGCAGTTGGCGCCCTGGCCGTAGAAGGGGACGATGGCGTGCGCGGCGTCGCCGATCAGCCCCGCCGTCACCTCGCCGGTGGTCACGTGCCAGGGGCTGCAGCGCATGGTGACGAGGTGGCCGACGGGATTGGCCTGGTAGTGCTCGACCAGGCCGGGCATCAGCTCGAACGCGTCCGGATACTCACCGGCGAAGCGCGCCCTGATCCGTTGCGGGGTGTCGAGGGCGGCCAGGTCGTCGTGCGGCCAGAACAGGGTGCAGGTGAACGACCGGTCGGGGTTCGGCAGGGCGATCATCATGGCGCGGCCGCGCGGCCAGATGTGCAGCGCCCCCGGCTCCATGGCGTACGCGCCGTCCCTGGGCGGGATGGTCAGCTCCTTGTAGCCGTAGTCGAGGTACTCCTGCCTGAAGTCGACGCCCGGCAGGGCCTGCAACCGGGCCCTGACCGCGCTGTGGGCGCCGTCGGCGCCGATCACCATCCGCGCGCGGGCGGTGGCGCCCGAGCCGAACTCCAGCCTGCCGGTCCGCTCGTCCAGCCCGGTCAGCCGGTGCTCGAACAGCACCTTGACCCCCGGCATGGCGGTGGCCGCGTCCAGCAGGATCCTGTTGAGCTCGGCGCGGCCGATGGAGTTGATCGCGTGCCCGCGGTCGGCGCTGTAGGGCTGGAAGGTGAGCTCGCCGTCGAGGGCGTGCATCATCCGGCCCGGCATCGGGATCGCGGCTCCGAGCACCTCCCGGTCCAGGCCCAGCCGGCGCAGCGCGTCGACGCCCCGCTCGGAGATCGCCAGGTTGATGGACCTGCCGCCGTCGGCCCCGGCCCTTCTCGGGTCCGGGCGTCGCTCGTACAGGGTGACCTCGTGTCCGCGGCGGGCGAGGAAGCAGGCGAGCAGGCACCCGACGAGCCCCGCGCCGACGATCGTGACCTCCATCACTCCTTCGTACGGGCGAGGCCGCGTGATGTCCAGAGCTAGTGGAGCGCTTCGGCGATGGCGTGGGCGGTGGCTTCCCAGATGGGGGTGCGGGGGTCGATGACGGCGAAGTGGTCACCCACCATTTCCAGATAGGTCACCTCGTCTCCGGCGTTCGCCGCGGCGCGCGCGTACCGTCGGCCGAAGTCCACCAGGTCCAGGTCGTCGCCGGAGCCCTGCACGATCAGCTGCCGCACCTTGATCGGCACCCGTACCAGCGGCGACGCCCCGCCGTAGACGCGTTCGGCGGTGGAGCGTTCCCGCTCGGGGAGGTCGTCCCAGGTGGTGACGCCGAGCGCGGCGGCCACGGCGCCCGTGCCGACCCAGCGCCGGTCGCCCTCGACCAGGTCGAGCACCCCGGCCAGGGACACGGCCAGCGCCACCCCGGCACCGTCGGCGGCGGCCCGCAGCGCGAGCTGGCCCCCGGCCGAGTGTCCCGCGACCGCCAGCCGTCCCAGGTCGAGCGGCGCGTCCAGGCGGGTGAGCGCCTCCACCCCGGCGGCCACGTCGGCGGTGGTGGCGTCCCAGCCGTGCAGGTCGGGGCGGCGGTACTCGAGGTTCCAGACGGCGAACCCGCGGGCGGTCAGATCGGCGCAGAGCGCCTCCATGAGGTCGGCCGCCCAGACGGACCGCCAGTATCCGCCGTGCACCAGCACCACCACCGGCGACGGACCCCCGGCCACCTCCCCTGCACGAACCCCCAGCACCGCGGCACGCCTGCGGGGCAGCAGGGGGACCCCATGCTCCCCCGAAGCGGCATCACCTTCCGCGACCGGGATCGCGGACCCCACGTCGCCGGCCGGCGAGGGATCCCCGGAAGGGACATCACCCTCCGGAACCGCACGCGCGGGCCCCGCGTCGCGCGCTGACGGGAGGTAGAGGTGGCCCCACTGGTCTCGATGCGGGCCGTACGGGATGCGGACGTGGGGGTGTCTGATGCGGTGGACCGCGTGGCGGACGGCCCACCGGAGGCCGGCGAGGCCGCGGCCGTGGAGGTGGGTGGCGTCCTCGGCCACCTCGACGCCGTCCGCCCGCCAGATGTCCAGCCAGGTGACGGGCCCGAGCGGCTCGGCCATCAGGGTCCGCAGCTCGCCGGGTCCCGGCAGGATGACGACCGCGTGGCCGGCCGAGTTGTGCCGCTCCCCCTGCCCGCCGCCCGAGCCCGGATGGCGGCGGCGGGTGCGGGCCCGGACGTCGTCGGGGTCGCGGACGCGGGTGATGACCCCGCGCACGCCCAGGGAAACGAACTCGCGTTCGGCGATCTCGCCCAGGAGGGCCTCGTCCGCGGCCAGTCCAGGGCCGATCAGCACCAGGACATCGCTCATGACTTCCGACACTACAGAAGTTTCACCATCTGGGCCTTTGCTTAATCTTGTATCGGTATAGAAGTGGCCCGGCGTAGGTTGACCGGGTGCGTGTCGATCTTCTTCATCCCTGGCCGGAGAGCGTCGCCGAGGCGGAGGCCGTCCAGGAGCTGCTCCGCCCGCGCGTCGAGCTGACCGGCCCGGACCGGTTCGCCACGGTCGCGGGCCTGGACGTGCACTACCACGGGGACGACGACCTGTCCGCCGCCGTGGTGGTGCTGGACGCGGCCACGCTGTCCGTGGTGGAGCAGGTGGTGGTGAACGGCAAGGCGGCCTTCCCTTACGTGCCGGGCCTGTTCGCCTTCCGCGAGCTGCCCGCGCTGGTGGAGGCGCTGGAGCGGCTCACCGTCACGCCGGACCTGCTGGTGTGCGACGGGTACGGGCTGGCGCATCCGCGCGGCTTCGGCCTGGCCTGCCACGTGGGCGTGCTGACGGGCCTGCCGGCGCTGGGCGTCGGCAAGACCCCCTTCGTGGGCGCGCACGAGCCGCCGCCCCCGGAGCGCGGCGCGTGGTCGCCCATCGAGCTGGACGGCGTCGTGGTCGGACGTGCCCTGCGCACCCGTGACGGCGTCAAGCCGGTGTACGTGTCGCAGGGGCACCGCATCTCGCTGGAGACGGCGACCGGCCAGGTGCTGGCCCTGACGCCGCGCTACCGGCTGCCCGAGCCGATCCGCAGGGCCGACCACCTGGCCAGGCATCGGGACCCGGCCGCTAGGGCCGCCACGACCAGGTCACGAGCCACACGCTGACCCCGAACAGCGCCGCCCCGAGCGGGACGTGGACCAGCACCTGGCCGGAACCGCCCAGCATGGTCTGCACGAACCCGAGCAGCAGCGCCACCAGGCTGACCAGAGCCGGCCAGCCCGCGCCGCGCCCCGGCCGCCACAACAGGACAGCCGTGACCAGCAGGACCAGGCCGAGCACGTGGACGGCCCCCGAGCCCGCCCCGTGCATGCCCGGCCCCGCGCCGCCGAGCATCTGGCCGGCCGTGACGGCCTGGAAGAGCACCGCCGCCGCGTTGAGCAGCGCCGCCGCCCGGAACGCCGTCAGATATCCGCTGCGCTGCACGACCTGGGTGACCACTGGTTTCTCCTTCGACCTCGTACGAGATCACCAGGATCGCGGCCCCCGCCCCCGCGGACATCCGCCGCCGGTCGTCATCGCGTGTACACCAGGAGTCGTACCCGGGGCCCGTCAGGCGGGCGGGTGGGCGCCGGAGTGTTCCAGGGGCGGCAGCACCGCCTGGGCGTCGGCGCCGCCGGACCAGAGGCCGATCATGAACGCGGCCGTCGCCTCCAGCAGCTCGGCCCGGCCGAGCCCGCCGCCGTCGACCGGTGCGCACCCCAGGTCCTCGGCCAGCCCGCGGGCGAGCGCGAGCGCGTCCGGGTCGTCGCCGCAGAGCGGCACGGCGAGCGGGCGCCCGCCGAAGACGGGCGGCGTCATCCGCCACACGTCCACGTGACACAGGTTGAAGGCCTTGACCACGTGCCCGCCGCTCAGCCGGGCGATCTCGCGGGCGACGGGCCGGAAACCGTGCGGTCCCACGTCGTTGGTGACGTCGATCACCGGCTTCCCCCGCGCCGCGTCCCCGGCCTCGGCGAGCACCGCGGGCACCGCCTCGGCCAGGACCGCCACCACGGCGACGTCCCCGAACCCGGCCGCCTCCCGGAACGTCCCCGCCCGGGCGCCCGTCGTCGCGGCCAGGGCCGACGCCCTGGCCGGGTCGCGCCCGCTCACCATGATCTCGTGCCCGGCCCTCGTCCACTGGGCGCCGAGGGCGCCGGCCATGTTCCCCGCTCCCAGGATCCCGATCCGCATGTCACTCCTCCACGTGCTGGTACATGTAGGAGAGACCCTAGAAAGCCCGATACGCACCATCCGGTGCCTTACGGAGGCCGCGTTGTTCCTCGCCGACTGCCAGGCCAGGCTCGCGTTCGACCTGCTGGCCAACACCTGGAACGCGGTCGTCCTGTGGTCGCTGCGCCACGGCCCCCGCCGCCCGGCCGACCTGCGCGTCCAGATCGGCGGCATCAGCCAGAAGGTGCTCACCGAGACGCTGCGCCGCCTGGAGTTCAACGGCCTGGTCCACCGCCGGGCCTACGCCGAGGCGCCGCCCCGCGTCGAGTACGAGCTGACGGACCTGGGCCGGAGCCTCGTCGGGCCGATCGGCGCGCTCGGCGCGTGGGCGTTCGAGCACGCCGAGGAGGTGATGGCGGCGCAGGACAGGGCGGGCGCATGACGTGGTCAGCCTTTCAGCCCGGTGTGCGCCAGCCCTTCGATGAACTGGCGCTGCGCCAGCACGAACACCACCAGGACGGGCAGCGCCGTCATGCTGGCCGCGGCGAGCTGCACGTTCCACATGGGCCCGCCGTAGGCGTCGACGAACTGGGTGAGCGCCTGCGGGAGCGTGAAGTTGGCGGGCGTGGACAGGTAGACGATGGGTTCGAGGTAGAGGTTCCACGAGTGCAGGAAGGTGAAGATGGCGACGGCGCCGAGCGCGGGCCGGGCCAGCGGCAGCGCGACCCTGGCGAAGGTGCCGAACCGGCCGAGCCCGTCGACGCGGGCCGCCTCCTCCAGCTCGCCGGGCAGCGCGATGAAGAACTGCCGCATGATGAACGTGGCCAGCACGCTCGGCGCGCCCAGGATGGGCACCAGGATCAGCGGCCAGTGCGTGTCGGTCAGACCGGCGGTGTGGAACATCTGGAACAACGGGACGATCGTCACCTCGCTCGGGATGAGCAGCCCGACCAGCACGACCACGAACAGCGCGTTCTGCCCGGGGAAGCGGATGCGGGCGAAGGCGTAGCCGGCCATGGCGGCGACCGCCATCGTGCCCACGGTGACGACGGCCGCGATGTAGAGGCTGTTCCAGTACTGCTGGGCGAACGGCTGCAGCTCGAACACCCGCCCGTACGAGGAGAAGTCCCACCGGCCGGGCAGAAGCGACGGCGGGAAGGAGAAGATGTCGCTGATCGGCTTGACCGACGAGGTGACCATCCACCAGGTCGGGAAGACGAACGGCACGCACAGCGCGCACAGCGCCCCGTACAACGCGAGCTTGACCCTACGACTCATGGAAGACCCACTTCCGGCGCATCCGCCACTGCACCAGCGTCAGCACGGCGACGATCAGGAACAGCAGGACCGACAGCGTCGCCCCGTACCCGAAGTGCCGGAACTGGAAGGCCTGCTGGTAGAGGTAGTAGACGAGGACCGTGGTCGACATGCCGGGCCCGCCCTGGGTGAGCACCGCGATCTGGGCGAACACCTGCAGCGACCCGACCACGGTGATGATCGAGGTGAGCAGGATGGTCGGGCTGATCAGCGGCACCGTCACGCGGCGGAAGCGGGTCCACGCGCCGGCCCCGTCGAGGTGCGCGGCCTCATAGAGCTGCCTGGGCACGCCCTGCAGCGCGGCCAGGAAGAGCACCATGTTGAGGCCGACGTTCTTGATCACCTGGACGACGACGACCGACAGCAGCGCGGTGCCCTCGCCGCGCAGCCAGTTGGGCCCGTCGACCCCGGTGACGGCGAGCAGCCCGTTGACGCCGCCCTCGCCCTGGAGCAGGAACTGCCAGACGATGGTCCAGGCGACCAGCGACACCAGCACCGGCGAGAAGAACAGGGTGCGGAAGAACGTGGTGCCGGCGAGCTTCTGGTTGAGCAGGATGGCCAGGGTGAGCGCGAGGGCGAGGTTGAGCACGACCAGGCCGACCGAGAACAGCGCGGTGCTGGTCAGGACCGCGCCCATGTTGGGGTCGGCGAGCAGCTTCTCGTAGTTCCGGCCGCCGACGAACTCGAACGTGCCGGCCAGCACGTTCCACTCCTGGAGGCTGTACCAGACGACGAGGCCGAGCGGCAGCAGCACGAACAGGACACTGCCGGCGAGCTGCGGCGAGACGAGCAGGTAGCCGACGAGGGCGTCGCGGCGCGGGATGGTCCAGAAGGGGCGGCGCCGGGCGGCGGCGTGACCCGCCACCCGGTCGCCGATGTCCGTCGCGGTCATGTCACGCGCCGAGCATGGGCTGGATCTTCGCGCACACGCCATCCAGCACGGTCTTGACGTCGGCGTCGGCCACCCACAGCGCGTCGAGCGAGGCCCGGACGGTCTGCGCCAGCTCGGCCTGGCCGGTGTGGCTCGGCTTGACGACGCCGGTCTCGATGCCGTCGATCACGACCTCCTGGAGCTGCTCGGGCTTGAGCAGCGGGCTGGTCTTGGCCATGGTCTCGGCGGTGAGCAGGGAGTCGCGGGCGGGCGGGAAGTAGGCGGCGAGCTTGGCGGAGTTCGCCTCGTCGGTGAAGAAGGCGAGGAAGTCGGCGGCCGCTTCGGCGTTGGGCGACTTCTTCAGCACGCCGATCCCGGCCTGCCCGATGACCGCGTACTGACCCTTGGGCCCCGCGGGCAGCGGCACCAGGTCCCAGCCGAACTCGCCGTCCTCCAGCATGGCGGCGCGCGAGATCTGCGCGACGACCATGGCGGCGTCGCCGGCGAAGAAGTCGGCGACGGTGCCGGGGGCGGGCATGGCCTTGTCCTTGAAGATCATCGTGTGCAGGAACGTCATCGCCTCGACCATCTCGGGGCTGTTGAACCGGCAGGCGGTGCCGTCCTCGCTGTAGGCGGTGGCGCCCCAGCCGCGCCAGATGGTGGCCAGGTTGTCCCAGCCCTTGTAGTCGAAGTCCCAGATGGTCAGGCCGTGCTTGCCCTTGGCGGCCACCGCCTTGTTGATCTCGTTGGCGTGCTCCCAGTCCCACTGGCCCGCCTTGATCAGCTCCTGGGGCGTCTTCTGGCCGGCGGCCTTGACCAGGTCGGTGTTGACGAACACGCCGAACGGCGAGGTGGAGAACGGGTAGGCGAACAGCTCGCCGTCCTTCTCCCACAGCTTGGTCGCGGCGGGGACCAGCTCGCCCGGGTTCTGGATCTTGCTCTTGAGCGGGACGAGCGCGCCTGAGCCGACGAAGTCGGGGGCCGAGTTCTCCAGGATCCAGGCCAGGTCGGGCGGGTTGCCGCCGGCGATCTGGGTGGTGAGCGTGGTCGTGTAGTTCTCGAACGGCAGCGGGTCGAAGGTGATCTCGCCGGTCTCCGGGCGGGTCTTGCGGTAGTCGTCGGCGATCTCCTTGAACAGCTTGAGATGGGCCTCGTTCGAGGTCCAGATCGTCATCCGGAGCGGCTGCGGGCCCTGCGCGGCCGGCGCGTCGCCGCCTCCGCCGCCGCAGGCGGTGACCGTGAGCAGGGCGCTCAGCGTGAGGGCGGCCAGCTTCGTCTTCATAGGGGGGTTCTCCTTCGTCAGTATCCGGTGACGTCGGGCCAGCGCAGCTCCACCCCGTCGCGGGTGAGGCGGTGCTGGTAGTCGGCCAGGAGCCGCTCGTCCTCCCGCACGGCGTGCGGGGTGGTGGCGTGGTCCAGGCAGAACGCGGCGAGCGCGCCGGCGGCCTCGCCGACGTTCCACTCCACCGGGTGCAGGCGGTAGGCGCCGTTGGTGATGTGCGTGGTGCCGATGTTCTTGCAGGCGGGCAGCAGGTTGACCGTCCGCCGCGGGATGAGCGCGCCGAGGGGGATCTCGAACGGGGAGCAGGCGACGTCGATGTAGTTGTCGCCGCCGGTCGAGGGGTGCAGGTCGATGCGGTACATGCCGACGCCCACAGAGTCGGGGTAGGAGACGGCGCCCTTGTCGCCGCGCACCGCCGCGGACAGGTCCTGCTCGGTGACGGTGGTGAGGGCCCGGATGCGCCGGGACTCGCGGATGTAGGGGGCCATGGCCAGGCCGTCGGCGCCGCCGGTCACGTCGCCGCGCGGGCGCAGGCCGGGGTAGCCGGTGCCGCCGTCGTGGCGGGGCGCCTCCGTCTGCAGCCAGTAGAGCACCGACAGGGACAGCTCGCGGGCCGCCGCCAGGTGCCGGCCGGCGTCCGGCACGTCGATGACGGGGCCTTCGAGATAGTCGATCATCGGCCAGTTGACCAGCGTGATGTCGCTCTCGTACGCGCCGGGCAGGAAGTTGTCGCGGGCGGCGATCCTGCGGAAGGTCCACAGGTTGGCGTCGCCGGGGTTGACCCGCTGGTCGGCCTCCACCAGCCGGGGGTCGTCGCCGGGGTTGGGGGTGAAGGAACGCTCCACGATCTCCAGCGTGCGCGGGCTGGGGCAGCGCCACGACAGCAGCTTGTCGCCCCAGAACGACGGCTGGTAGGACCGCCAGAAGTCGTACGAGGCCGGCCGGTCGACGGTGTGGTCGCCGTCCACGTGGTCCATCGCGAAGCACACGGACACGGCCTGCATGTTGAGCGGCTGGGCCTCCTGCGGCGCGCTCGGCTCGCCCGTCTCGGCCTGCGACTCGAACCCGGTGACGTACTCGACCCCGGCCAGCGGCAGCAGCTCGCCGGTCTCGGTGGCGTCCAGCACGTACGCGGCGGTCGCGGTGATCTCGCCGCCGCCGTCTCGGTGCGCGAGCCGCACCGCCGTCACGCGGTCGCCGTCGGTCTCGGCCGCCACCGGGCGGTACGGCTGCAGCACGCGCAGCCTGCCCGACCCGCGGTACTGGGCGAGCATGGCCTCGATGACCGCGACCGCGACCCTGGGCTCGTGGCAGAGCCTGCTGACGTGGCCGGCGCCGGGGTTCAGCTCGCCCCACGCCCGCGCCCGCTCGGTCAGCGGGTAGTGGTCGCGGTAGTAGCGGCGGATGCCGTCGCGCAGCGCCCGATAGCTGGCGGTGACGCCGAACCGCTCCACCCAGGTGTGCTCGTCCGGCGGCACCGCCTGGCTGGTGAGCTGGCCGCCCAGCCAGTCGTACTCCTCGGTGAGCACCACCGAGCGGCCCGCCCGCAGCAGGGCGAGGGCGGCGGCCACGCCGCCCAGCCCGCCGCCCACGACGAGCGCGTCTGCCGATATCTCAACCACGTGGGGGATCACCTTTCGTCGGGGACGGGCGCCAGCGTCGATCCGTCGACGAGCTCGCACGCCAGCAGTTCCTGCGGGTTTCCGCCGCGTTCCAGCACCCGGGTGAGCAGCTCGACGGCCCTGCGGCCCATCTCGCGCCGGGGGATGCGGAACCCGGTGAAGTCGATGTCGGTGGAGACCGGCCTGGTGGGCGCGCCGAGCGCGACGATCGACAGGTCGCGCGGCACGTCCAGGCCCCGGGCCAGGGCCGCTTCGGCGATGGCCGCGCCGTCGGCCAGCTCCTCGGCGAACACCACGGTCGCGCCGGACTCGAACAGGCCGGCGGTGGTGGTCAGGTGCAGGCCCTCCGCGCCGGTCTCCGCGACGCCCGCGATGAAGCCGCGCAGCCGGTCGGCGTACGACTCCGCGCCCCGGCCCACGCCGACGTAGGCCATCCGCCGGTGCCCGAGCGCGGCGGCCCGCGCGACCAGCGCGCGCACCGCCGGCGGATACTCGGCGCCCACGTACGGCACGGGCCCGCCCGCGTCGTCGCGGCGGCCGACCGAGACGAACGGGATGCGCTCGGCCAGCAGCCTGGCCAGGTCGTCGCGGTCGACGGTGCGGCCGAGCAGCACGCAGCCGTCGGCCAGCCGGATCCGGCTCTCCGCGCTGAAGATCCGCCGCCGCTCCCCCTGCGCCGCCTTGGCGCTGGTGAACAGCAGCAGGTCGCAGCCCGCCTCCTCGGCGCACTCCTCGATGCCGACCAGGAACGGGTGGTAGAAGTCGGCGCTCTCGGCGGGGAAGACCGCCTCGTAGGTGAACACGCCGTAGATGCGGTTGCGCCGCTCGGCCAGCCGGCGCGCCGCCGGGTCGGCCACGTAGCCGGTGTCGCGGATCACCTGGAGCACCCGGTCGCGGGTCTCGGGCGAGATCCGCACCTCGCTCTCGGCCTTTCCGTTGAGCACCAGGGACACCGTGGTCTGGCTCACCCCGGCCATCCGCGCGATGTCCTGCTGCGTCAGACGCCGCCCCGAACTCGTCACAGTCCGTCACCCGTTCCGTTGCTAATGCGCATTAGTGCGACATTGTGCGACCGCACGCACTGCGCGGTCAAGAACTAATTCGTATTAGCACAGCGGATCGGTCGAGCGGCGGCCTACAGCCGCATCTGCGCCGGCATCAGGGTCTCGGCGTCGGACAGCTCCACGCCCAGCAGCTCGCCGCCGCCGCCGAAGTCGAGCACCACGCCGTCGGCGACCACCTGCCGCGCCGCCTCGCCCGCCACGATCTCATGCTTCATCGATATATAGGCGATGTTGTGGTAGCGGTCCCAGCTGGTGTAGACGGTGCACGGACGTCTGCCGCCCGGCTCCTCCTCCGAGGCGAGCAGGCCCTCCCTGGATTCGTGCGAGCCCGCCAGCGCCGCCCGCACCATCGCCATCGCCAGCTCCACTGCCTGCAGGGATTCGGCGCCCGTGGCCTTCCGCTCGTGCTCCCAGCCGGCCAGCCCGTCGATCCGGTACGGGCAGGACCAGTCTCCCCCGGCCTCCGCGTACGGCATGCCGATGGCGGCGACCACCTCCCGAGGGGGCTCGGTGCGCAACGTCAGCGTGCGGCGAGCGATCTCGTACATGTTCGTCGCTTTACCCGGAGCGCCCGCTCGGGAAGACTGCCCATGCGACTTCACGAAGGGGGCGTGTGATGACCGAGTCGTTCGGAACACGGTTACGAGCCAGGATCGACAAGTACGGACCGCTCTGCGTGGGGCTGGACCCCAGTCCCGAGCTGCTGCACGCGTGGGGGCTGGACGACTCCCCCGCCGGTCTTGAGCACTTCAGCCGGGGTGTGGTCGACGCGGTGAGCGACCTGGCCGCCGTGGTCAAGCCGCAGTCGGCCTTCTACGAGCGCTGGGGCAGCCGGGGCGTCGCGGTGCTGGAGCGCACCGTCGCCGACCTGCGCGACGCCGGCCCGCTGGTGCTGCTCGACGTCAAGCGCGGCGACGTCGGCGCCACCATGGCCGCCTACGCCGAGGCCTACCTCGACCGGGGCAGCCCGCTGGCGGCCGACGCGGTCACGCTCAGCCCTTATCTCGGGTTCGGCAGCCTGGCGGGCGCGATCACCTCGGCGCTGGCCGCCGACGCGGGCGTGTTCGTCCTCGCCCGCACCTCCAACCCCGAGGGCGCGCGCCTGCAGGAGGCGGTGGCCGGGGAGATCTACGAGGGGGTACGTGCCGCGAACGCCGGTCGCGACCCGCTCGGCTCGGTGGGCGTGGTGGTGGGCGCGACGGTGACCGACCCCGGCTACCCGCTCGACCGCCTCAACGGCCCGATCCTGGCGCCGGGGCTGGGCGCCCAGGGAGCGACTCCGGCCGACGTCGGACGCTTGTTCGCGACCGTACGGCACGCGGTGCTGCCGTCGGCCTCCCGGTCCCTGCTGGCGGACCAGACCGGACTACGGGCCCGTACGGAACGCTACCGCGACGAGTGCGCCCACCACCTGAGCCCCTGACACCACCCGTCGCTTTCCCACACGCCCGCCCCTTGCCCCCGTCAGCCCACCCGTCCCTGCCGCTGCTCCACAGCTCCGAGGCGTGGAACGCGAACCGATCGAACAGGCCGTCGTCCTGATGACGTCTCAGGTGCAGCATGGGCGAGTCGTGTCCGACCAGCTTGGCCAGGTGAGGCGTCACAAGCATCTCGGAGTCGAACCGGAACACGCTCATGGCGATGTGCTCGTCGCCGTACCTGGCCTCGATCCCAGGGACGTCGCGTAGCCGCTCGATCTCCGACAGCGTGATCCGGATGCGTGTGGACACGGTCAAGGGGACGTTCTCCGCTTCCTCACGGCTCCGTGTGACGTCACTCTCCGGGTCGCCGACGAGGAAGCGGATCTTGCAGCCCTGTTGAGCCTTCCGCTTGAGCGCCTTCGCCAGGTTGGGATGTTCCAGCCACAGGAAGTAATTCGTGTAACCGGCGAACACGATCTCGTTGCGTGCCGCGTTGATGAGATTGCGCCAAATCGATTTCGGGCATGCAGAGCGATACGGATAAACTGACAAGACTTCTTTGTCCGGCCCCGTTTTCACTGTGTTGCGGATTGCGTCTGGCCATAGCACGGCTGCCTCAACTCCTAGTGCCTCTGCGGCGGCCCACCGGTGCCGCAGGTGCGGATACGAGCTTCGTCCTGCAACCAGCGTTCGACCGTCTTGACGTCAACTCCACACCGGTCGGCCAAGCTCTGGTTCGCGACCTGGGCGTTCAGCATGGCGGCGCGTAGAGAGACGTTGGTCGCGATACACCTCGGACTGGAGGACGCCAGGGACGTTCTGAGCGTAACGCCATCACATCCCGGACGCCTGAATAACGTGGTGGATTCGTCACTCTTGAGTAAGCAGTCTTACCGCATGTCCACACCGGTAATTCTCGAAGACCTCCAGGTGACTTTTCCTGATTGGTGCATGTGGCGCAGTTCCGCAGGACGCCTGTGGGCGACCCGGAACGGCCGACGCCTGTCGCAGCACGAGATCCGACACGGTCTCTGCCAGACGATCGACGCTGACGACGTCGCCCAGCTCGCCGAGCTGTTGCGGCAGCAGGAGGCGGCGGAGCGGGCATTGTGAGCACGCCCGGCGCGTTCCCGCCCCGGCTGCGCGTGACCGGCTGTCCCGCGTACGTCTCTCCGAAGGGCTGCCGCACGGACTGTGCCCCCCTGACAGGGACGGCGTCGCGACTGCCCGGTGGCTGTTACAGCTTGCCGAGGGCCTTGGCCAGGGCGGTCGCGGCGGAGGCGATCACCTTGTCGTCGTGCGGAGTGTCGTCGTCGTTGCGGTTGGTGAAGACCGACAGGATGATCGGCGCGCTCGATCCGGGTGTCCAGACGATCGCGAGGTCGTTGGCCGTGCCGTGGTTGCTAGCGCCGCCGGTGCCGGTCTTGTCGCCGACCGTCCAGTCCTTGGGAAGTCCCGCCTTGATCCGGTTGGCCCCGGTGAGACTGGCCTTCAGCCAGCCGACCAGCCGCGCCCGGTCCTGCGCGTGGAGGGTCTTGCCGGTGGTCAGCTCGGCGAAGGTCCGGGCGGCCGCCGCGGGGGTGGTGGTGTCGCGCTTCTCGCCGGGCGCCCAGTGGGTGAGCGTGGGCTCCGTACGGTCCAGGCGGCTGGTCCGGTCACCGGTGGCGCGGAAGAACCGGGTGAGGCCGGGCGGCCCGCCGATCTGCTTCAGCAGGGTGTTGCCCGCGAAGCCGTCCGATTTGGTGATGCCGGCGCGGCACAGCTGGGCGGGTGTCATCCCGGTGTCGGTGTATTCGGTGGTCTCCGGGGAGTTCCCGGTCAGCTCGGCCATGTCGGCGGGCTTCCAGCGGATCACCTTGTCCATCAGCCCGGGGGCGCTGGTGCGCGCCTTGTGCAGCACCGCCGCGCACGCGAACACCTTGAAGCTGGAGTTGAACGGGAAGCGCTCGCCGGCCCGGTAGCCGACTGTCCTGCCGGTCGCCAGGTCGATGCCGACCGCGCCGATACGCCCGTCGTAGGTCTTCTCCAGTTCCCGCAGCGTCTTGTCCAGTTCGGAGCCGGTGGCGGCGCCCGCCCCGGGCGCGAGACCGCCCAGCAGCACGGCGACGGCCGATGCCAGAACCCCTAGTCGCAGTCGTGTCATGCCGAAAAGAAGATCAGAAACCGGCCGGGTCCGTCCAATAGTGGTATTGGGCTGGCTTTCATACCGGTGTGGATATCGTCGCCTGTACGGTGCGGGCTACCGAGCGAAATCAGACCGTTCGCGACACATGAGACGTGGACGGAGGCTGCCCTCTGTCACCGTTCCCCCATGACACGCATCGAGCTGGTGGAGCGGATGCGCGGCTCCGGGGTGCTGTGGCGGGGCTCTCTGGACGGGGTACGGCGGCTGGTGCCGCTCGCGGTGCCCGGCGCGCTCGTGCATGCGCCTCTGTCCGGGTTCGTCCTGCTGCTGATGGTGGTGTGGGCGGGCCGGTCGGCGGCGGTGGTCGACGGGCGGCTGGACCTGATCGGGGCGTCCGGCGGGGAACTGCTGGCCTGGACGGTGACACTGGCAGTGCTGGTGGTGCTCGCGCAGGCGGTGGTGTTCCCGGCGACCGTGGTGCTCGCGGCGGGGCTGCTGGTGGGCCGGCGGGTTCCGCCGGTGGTGGCGCTGCGGATGGCCGCGCGGCGGTTCCCGGCCATGTTCCTCCTGGTCGTGCTGGCCTTCGTGGCCTACACGGCGATCGTGGCCGCCGGGTCCAGCGTGCTGGTGGTGACCGGCCGGGAATGGCCGGCCACGGTGGTCATGGTGGTGCTGGGGCTGGTGGCGATGCCCGGCCTGCTGGCCGTGCCGTCGGTCATGCTGCACGGGTGCACGGCGCCGGGCGCGGTCGTCCGCGCCTACCGGTTGGTCCGCTACCGGGAACTGCCGACGGCCTGCACGCTGGCTCTCGGGGTGGTCGTGGTGCCCGTGGCGGTGGCGCGGGCGGCGGAACATGCCCTGGCGCCGCTGCCGGGGCCGCTGTCCACGGCGGGGTGGGCGGTGGCCGGGACGGTCCTGGCGCTGGCCGTGACGCCGGTCCAGGCGGCCGTGGTGGCGCGGCAGTTCCTGCACTGCGTGGCCTGGCGCACCGAGACGCATGACGAGGATCTGGAGCACGGCGTGCCGGCCGGGACGGCGCGGCCGGTCAGGGCGGCGCTGTGGCCGGTGGTGCTGGCGCCGGGGCTGCTGTTCGGCGGGATCGTGCTGGTCAACCCGTTCGGGTGGACAGAGGTCACCGAGACGGTGGTGTCCGGAGGCGAGGATTCCGAGGCCCGGGGATCGGGAGCCGGGACGCTGTCGTTCCGGCCGTGGGAGCTGCGGAGCGCGCACGCCGGTCACGACGGCGAGCTGAAGGTGGTGGTGGACGGGTTGTACACCGCCGGGGGCGTGCTGACGTGCGGCGATCCTTCGTGCGAGCGGGCCGGCCTCGCCTGGGCGGACGACGTGGCGGATCTCTCCGACAAGGCGAGGAACGGGTACGCCGCCGCGCGGCTGCCGGACGGCAGGATGGCGGTGACCACCTGGTCGGGGCCGCGGCTCAGGGTGTCACACTGCGGGACCTTCGCCTGCGCGGCGGCCCCGGGCGGGGCGGTCGTCGCGGAGGCGCGCGACCGGCCGTTCCACGCGGGGGTGGCGATGGCGGTACGACGGGACGGCGGGCTGGTCGTGGCCTTCGCCGACAGGGAGCGGGCGGACGACGGCGACGACCTCGTCACCCTCATCTCCTGTGCGGACGCGGCCTGTTCCCGGCCGGAGCCGACCGAGGCCGCGCGGCTGGCCCCGGCCGCGTATCTGCACGGCCCGCCCGTCCTGGCGGTCGCGGCGGGGCCCGGGGGCCGGCGGGTGGCCGCCCGGTTCGACGTCGTCACCGGCCAGATCCACGTCATCTCGTGCGCGGACGCGGGCTGCCGGCGACCGCGCGTGACCAGGCCGGTGCCGCCGTATCCGGCGCGGGACGACGCCGGGCTGCGCCAGGAGACCGGGCTCACGCTGGCGGTGCGGGCGGACGGCCGCCCGGTGATCGCGTACCGGGACGTACGCGACCGTGCGGCCAAGCTCCTGGACTGCCGCACCCCTGACTGCGCGCGGGCGGACGTCGTCACCCTGGACGCCGGCGACACGGACCTGGCCACCCCGGCGCTGGTCCTGGACCGGGCGGGCCGGATCCTGGTCGCCTTCCAGAACGCCGAGGGGACCCGGATCATGCTGGCGACGTGCACCGGGGGCCGTTGCACGAGCACTCCTGTGGCCAGGATCCGCGGCGGCGCCGGCGAAACCCTCGCGATGACCCTGGACGACAGGGGCAGGCCGGTGATCGTGTGGCTGGACTACGACGCCGCCCCGGAACCCGGCTGGGAACTGGTCATCACCACACCACTCAACCTCACCAACTGACCGGCATCAGCCGACGAGGCCGATGCCGGGGAGATCTACGAGGGGGTACGGGCCGCGAACGCCGGGCGCGACCCGCTCGGCCTCAACGGCCCGATCCTGGCGCCGGGGCTGGGCGCCCAGGGAACGACGCCGGCCGACGTGGGGCGGGTGTTCGCCGCCGCGCGGCACGCGGTGCTGCCCTCGGTGTCCCGGTCCTTGCTGGCGGACCAGTCGGGGTTGCGGGCGCGCGCGGAGCGTTACCGCGACGAGTGCCTCCTGCACCTGTCGCGCTGACCCTGGTTACCTGCTCACCACCGGCCAGGCCATGCCGTACGGACGCTCGCCGGCAATTGCGGCGAACTGGCCGCTTTTCAGAGATCCTCTTCTATAGAGTTCCCCGATGACTGACACCCCTGTGGCCCATGATGTCCGTGGGAAGTCACGTCCGCTGAGACTCAGCGCCGCCGCGTGCGCCCTGGCCGTGTTGACGTCCTGCGGTGTGCTGCCCCAGCCGGATCGCGCCGCCTCTCCGGCCGCGGACGCGTCGGCGCCCGCTCCGGCTGAGCCCGACACGCCCCAGCCCTCGCAAGGCACAGCCACCCCTGCCGCTTCCACGAGCCCCTCCTACAGCGATCCGCACTCCGACGCCCGCCGGCCCCTCGCCAGCGCCCTCGCCACCCACGCGGACCACGGCAAGCGCACCGTCCGGGCCGACCTCGTCGGACTCAACCGGATCGGCGACCATGTCGCGGTCCAGGTACGTCTCACCGAAACGGGCGAACGCTCCATGTACGTGTGGCACCACGTCGAGGACCGCATGGCAAGCGGGCGCGACAAGGACGACATGGCATCCGGCCTCGGCATCATCGACGCCGCCGCCGGCCGCCTGCTCATGCCGTCGACCACGCCTGACGGCGGCTGCGCCTGCACCGTGGAGGACGACTTCGAGAGGCCGTGGCTCGAACCGGGCAAGCCACGCACCTTCTTCGCGCTGGTGCCCGCGCCCTCTGGGGGCGCCACCTCGGCGACCGTGTACACCCCGTTCGCCCCGCCCTTCGTCAACGTCCCCATCAGCGACGAACCACCGCAGCCGCCGCCCAACCAGCAGATCCCGGACCCGGCAACAGCCCAGCTCACGCCGCTCTCCTATCCGGTGGAACTGCCCTCGGCCAGCCTAGACAACAGCATGGAGACGACCACGGACGATCGGCGGGTACGCATCAATCTCTCCTCCGACGTGCTCTTCAAGGTGAACAAGGCGGACCTGTCCGCGGGCGCGCGCCACGTGCTCGAACGCACCGCGGGCCAGATCGACGAGTCGGATGCCGCCGAGGTCGCGATCGACGGCCACGCGGACTCGACCGGCACCGACGCCATCAACCAGCCGCTCTCCGAACGCAGGGCCGACACCGTGCGCAAGGATCTCGCATCGCTGGTCACCCGGGAAGGGGTGACGTTCCGTGCGCGGGGCCACGGTTCCGCCCAGCCGCTGTACTCCAACGCCGACGCGGACGGCCGGCGCAAGAACCGCCGGGTAACGGTCAGTTTCGACCGGCCGGGAACACTGCCCGCGCCTTCCCCGAGCAGCACGCCGAGCCCTGTCGAGTCGGGGCGTCCCGGCGGTAGCAGCAGCACGAACGTCAAGGGACAACCCTTCACGGTCGAGGTCGACCCCATCCGCGTCATCGGCGAGGGGATCGGCCTCATGGTTTTCAGGACCACCAACAACGGCATCAAGGAGACCTGGCTGCACGACCTCAGCGATCGCCCGACGGCCCTGCCGGGCAGGGGCGGCATCGGCGGCGCCACGAACGTCGACGTGGTGGACCCCCGGGGCGAGACCCTCCACGGGGCCGCGGTCGTCTACGGCCGGCAAGGCTCCCGGCTCTACTGCCTGTGCACCCCCACCAAGTACAAGAGCGACCACCTAGCGCAGGAGACCAAGGAGCACTGGGCCGTCATCAGCCTGCCGCGGGACCCGTCGAGCGTGCGGGTCCGAGTAGCGGAGTTCCCGCCTCTGGCCGATGTGCCGGTCATCTAGACCGCCAGCCGCCGCGGCGCGTTACGCGACGAGTGCCTCCGCAACTGTCGCGTTCCGGGTAGCGACCAAGGAGGTGCGGCTGTTCGGCCTCGGGCCCTTCCCGCGCGGCCGGATGAACGCCGCCCGCCGCGCGATGGACCGCAGGGAACTGGCTGCTCGCCCTGCTGGCCGCGGCCGTCTCCGGCGGCGGGCTGGTCTGGCTGCTGGCCGGCGCCGCCGAGGGACGGTTCACCGTCGGGGACGTGTCCGTCTTCATCGCCGCGGTCGCGGGCGTGCAGGGCTCGCTCGGCGGCTCGGTCACCGCCGCCGCCTCGGCGCACCGGCTGCTGCTGTTCGGTCACTACACCGCGATCGTCAGGAGCGGCTCCGACCTGCCGGAGCCGGCCGAGCCTCGCGCCCTGCCGCCGCTTCGGAGCGGCATCGAACTGCGCGACGGCTGGTTCCGCTACAGCGACGAGCACCCGTGGGTGCTGCGTGGCGTCAGCCTGCGCATCCCGCACGGCTGTTCGACGGCGCTCGTCGGGCGCAACGGAGCCGGCAAGAGCATGCTGGTCAAGCCGCTGCGCGCGAGGCGCGATCCTGTGGGACGGAGCGGACATCCGGGACGTCCCGGCCACCGAACTGCGCGCCCGCATCGGCGCCGCCTTCCAGGACTTCGTCGCGTACGACTTCAGCGCCGCCGACAACCTGGCCGTCGGCGACCTGTCGGCGGCGAACTCCCCTGCCAGGATCGAGGAGGCGACCCGCCGCGCCGGGGTGCACGACGTGCTGGTGAGCCTGCCGCACGGCTACGACACGCTGCTGACCCGTATCTTCGCCGGCACGTTTCCCGAAGAGGACCCGCAGGTTGGGGCCATGCTGTAGGGCGGGCAGTGGCAGCGGGTCGCGCTCGCCCGGGCCTTCCTGCGCCGCGACCGCGACCTGATGATCCTCGACGAGCCGAGCGCCGGGCTGGACGCCGAGGCCGAGCACGACATCCACACGCGGCTGCGGCGGCTCCGGCGGGGCGGCACCACCCTGCTCATCACGCACCGGCTCGGCGCCGACCTCATCGTCGGCCTCGACGACGGACGGATCGCGGAGCAGGGTGACCATGACTCCCTGATGAGGGCGGACGGCCCCTACGCCCGCATGTTCGCCCTCCAGGCCGCCGGGTACGTCTCGCCCGCGGAGCTGCCATGATCGCGGCGGGGCTCGCGGCCGTGCTGTGGCTGCGCCGCCGCCAGGCCGGATACCATGCCCCCCGGGGCGGCTCCTGGGCGTGGTGACCCGCCGCCTGGGCGCCACTTCCTGACCCTGTTCACGGTCGAGGTCGGGCCCATCCGCGTCCACCGGCTACGGCATCGGAAAGACCTCCTCGGCGATCAGCCCGTGGGGCCGATGTCGGGGCGTTCCTCCTCGCCCTCGGCATGGTCTCGTTCCTCGGGGCGGTCCTCGTCGGGCCGCTCCGGCTCGTCGCGGGCCTCGGGAGGGTCCGCGGGGATGGGGCGGCGGGACTTCTCGGTGCTGGCGCCGGAGCGCTCCGCGACCACGTCGCTCTCCGCGCCGAGGCCGTCCGCCGCAGGGGGCGTGTCGCCGGGGTTCTCGCTCATACCTTCCCCGTGCCCTCACCTCATGGTTCGATGCGGGCGGGCCCGGATCCGATGGGGCCGGCGTCAGCCGGGCGCGGCGGCGAGCTCGGCGTCGATCTCGGCGCGGAGCGGCATCGAGGTGGACGCCCCCTCGCGCCGCACGGAAAGCGCCGCCGCCGCCGCGGCGAAGCGGAGAGCCTCCGCCGCAGGACGCCCCTCGGCGCGGGCCACCGCGAGCGCCCCGGCGAACGTGTCGCCCGCCGCCGTGGTGTCGACCGCCTTGACCGGTACGGCGGGCACGTGGAGCCGCTCCCCCGCGCGCGATCCGTACAGCGCGCCCTGGGAGCCGAGCGTGATGACCGCCTCCTCGACCCGTTCGAGCAGCTTGTCCAGGGCGGCGCCGGGGTCGGCGGCGCCGGTGATGCCGGCGGCCTCGTGCTCGTTGGGCAGCAGCAGGGTGACAGCGTCCAGCAGGGCCTCGGGCAGCGGCTGCGCGGGGGCGGGGGTGAGGATGACGGGCACGCCGGCCTCGCGGGCGGCGCGGGCGGCGGCGGTGACGGCCGGCATCGGCAGCTCCAGCTGGAGCAGCAGGGCCCGCGAGGCGGCGATGACGGCGCGCTCGGCCGCGGTGGGGCCGGTGACGGTGCCGTTCGCGCCCGGGACGACGATGATCGAGTTGCCGCCCTCGTCGTCGACCACGATGTGCGCGATGCCGCTCACGCCGGGCGCCCGGCGCAGCAGCCCGACGTCGACGCCCGCCCCGGCGAGGGTGTCACGCATCTCGGCGCCGAAGACGTCCTCGCCGACCGCGCCCAGGAACGTCACCGGGGCGCCCGCGCGGGCGGCGGCGATGGCCTGGTTGGCGCCCTTGCCGCCGGGCACGGTGCGGAAGTCGCGCCCGGTCACGGTCTCGCCCAGTTTGGGCGCGCGGCCGACGTAGGCGACCAGGTCCATGTTGGCGCTGCCGAAGACGGTGATCACGGGTGCATCAACTCCTGGGTGCGGCGGGCCAGCTGTTCCAGGCCGATGCCGTCGAAGCCGGTCAGGCTGCTGGCCAGGCTGTCGCGCAGCGCCCACTCGCTGGGGACGCCGCCGTTCAGCGCGCCGGCGATGGAGCCCGCGGTGGCGCCGGCGGAGTCGGTGTCCCAGCCGCCGGCGACGGCTCCGGCGACGGTGGCGGTGAAGTCGCCGCGGCCGTGCACGAGGGCGGCGGCGATGAGGGCGGCGTTGTTGATCGTGTGCACCCAGTGCAGGTCGCCGTGCCGCTCGTGCAGCAGGTCGACGACGCGCTCGAAGTCGTCCTCGCGGGCGGCGTCCTCGGCCGCCTGCCGGACCGCCCGGTGCAGCCGGGATCGGGGCGGCACCACCGACAGCCCCGCCTCGACGACCTCCTCGGCGGAGCCGGCGACCATCGAGGAGGCGCACATGGCGGCCGCGAACATGGCGCCGTAGAGTCCGTTGGCGGTGTGGGTGAGCCGGGCGTCCCGCCAGGCGTACTCGGCGGCGGTGCCGGGATCGCCCGGGTTGACCCACCCGTACACGTCCGCCCTGATCAGCGCGCCGATCCACTCCCTGAACGGGTTGCGGCGGGTGGCGGTCCGCGGGGGCTCGACGCCGTCGAGGAGGTTGCGGTACGCGACGCGCTCGGCGGTGAACGTGCGCCCGGCGGGCAGCTCGTCGAGCCAGAGCCTGGCCACGTCGTCGGTGGAGAACCCGCGGCCGTGCCGTTCGAGCACGGACAGGGCGAGCAGCGGGTAGTTGAGGTCGTCGTCCTCGGGGATGCCGTCGATGTTCTCGGCCAGGGAGTTGACGGCGCTGCGCCGGTTCCACGGCCACCGCGCGGCCACCTCGTCCGGCAGGCCCTCGGCGGTGAACCAGCCGCGGATCGGCCAGTTCCCGGTGGCCTCGGCGATCTCCCTGATGCCCGTACGCGGGATCTTCTCGACCGGCTTGCCGAGCACGCACCCGGCGGCGCGGCCCTGCCAGGCGCCCAGCACCCGGTCGTGGGCCGCTACGACGCCGCGCGCGGGCCGCGGCCAGCCGGGGCAGGCGGCGATGATCGCGAGCAGGTCGCCGGGCTCGTCGAGCGGCGACGGGAGGGCGGCCAGCTCGTCCAGGAGCTCCTCGGCGAGCGGGCGCAGCGCCCGCGCGCCGGGCTCGGACGCGCCGGCGCGGGGCGGGGCGTCGTGCCCGCCGGCGGCGTGCCAGCGCTTCGCGACCAGCGTGGCGTCCCTGCCGTCCTCGGCGGCCTGCCTCAGCTCGTGGCCGACCAGGTCCTCGGGCTGGACCCAGGTGAGCCGGATCATCGATCCTCCAGGAGCGCGGCGAACGCGGCCTCGTGGGCGCGGCGCCGGGCCACGTCGCCGGCGTGCACGCGGCGGGCGACGGCGGCGAGGGCGCGGCCGGGCGCCACCAGGTCGGTGCGGCTGGCGATGCCCACCCGCTCGATCCACTCCTGCGGGACCGCGCCGAGGCCGCCGAGCGCGCCGGCGATGGCGCCGCCCATGGAGGCGATCGAGTCGGCGTCGCGGCCGTAGTTGACGCCGCCCAGCACCGTCTCCCGGTAGTCGCCCTTGGCGATCACCAGGAAGGCCAGGGCCAGCGGCAGCTCTTCGATGCTGTGCACGCGGCTCGGCCTGCGGGCGCCGAGGCCCTGGTCGCGGTAGGTGTCGGCGACCGTGTCGTAGGGCCGCACGGCGGTGCGGAGCGCCTCGAACGAACCGTCCCAGTGGCCGAGCCCGCGAGCCGTCTCGCACACGGCCTCGATGGCGGCGCGGGTGCCGTCCTTGGCCAGCCGGATACAGGCGGCGACGACCGAGTCGGCGGTGGCGCCCGGCCGCATCGCCTCGGCCACCGCCGCCGCCATCACCCCGGCTGCCTCGCGGCCGTAGCTGGACTGGTGCGCGCCGGTCAGGTCGACGGCCTCGGCGTAGGCGGCGTCGGGGTCGCCCGCGTTGACGACGCCGACGGGGGCCACGTACATGGCGGCGCCGCAGTTGACGATGTTGCCCGTGCCGGCCTCGCGCGGGTCGGCGTGGCCGTAGTGGAGGCGGGCGACGATCCACTTCTCGGCCAGGAAGATCCGCTGCAGCGGCAGCGCCTCGGCCTCCAGCTCGGGGATCCACTGACGCTCGGCCATCAGCTCGGGCACCATGTGCTCGGCCATCGCGTACGCGTCGAGGTGGCCGCGCGCCTTCTCGTACACGCGGATGAGCGCGTGCGTCATGAGCGTGTCGTCGGTGATGTGGCCGTCGCCCTTGTGGTACGGGGCGATGGGGCGGGCGTTGCGCCAGTCGTCGTTGAACGGCGGCACGATGCCCTCGACCCGGCCGCCGTAGCGTTCCACGATCTGCTCGGGGGTCCAGCCCTCGGTCGCGCCGCCCAGCGCGTCACCGACCGCCGCCCCCGCCACGCAGCCAGTCGCCCTGTCTTCAAGCGGCGTCATGAGAGTCCTTTCAGAAGTTCGATGAGATCTTTGCCCGCCAGCTCCGGCAGGCAACAGCCGGCGAGCGTGCGGGCTGGTGTGATCCACCCCTCCGGGATCGCACCGTACCCCCCGCAGGCCCCCGTGAGCGCGCCCGTGAGCGCGGGGGCCGAGTCGGCCAGCGCCGCCAGGCACGCGGCGGCGGGCACGGCCCGGCCGAGCTCGCCGTCCGACGCCTCGGTCAGGGCGAGCGCGGCGGGCACGGTCAGCGCGGCGCCCACCCCGTAGCTGTAGACGTGGTCGAGCAGGGCCGCGTCCAGCGCGGGCACCGCGCCGAACGGGTCGCCCGCCGCGCGGGCGGCGGCCAGTGCCAGGCGGGCGTTGTGCCCGATGGCGGTGTCCTCCGGCAGTACGGCGAGCGCGGCGCCGACGGCCTCGGCCGCCGAGCCGGTGGCGACGGCCTCGGCCACGGCGGCGGCGACGGCGCGGGCCCCGAGCAGGCCGTCTCCGGCGTTGGTGACCTGGGCGTCCTCGTCCGGTGCCGCGCCGCGCAGACCGTAGGCGACGGCTCTCACGGCGGCGGCGTCGTCGAAGTGGTGCGGGTTGTCGTGGCCGCTGGCGGGCGGCTCGACGCCTCTGGCCAGGTTGTCCAGTGCGGTGGCGACCGAGACGCGGGCCCTGATGTCGTCGCGGCCGACGAGCGCCCGGAACGCGTCGGCGCGTGGCGTGCCCATGGTGAGCAGCGTCCAGGCGAGCCATTCCGCGTCGTCGGACGGGCCGACGGCCAGCGGCGCGGTCGGCTGGTTCAGCGCGAACGGCACCGGCAGCGTGGTGACCCGGTGCTCCTCGGCGAAGGCGTCCAGCTCCCGGTGGAGCCTGCGGCTCCAGGGGGCGTGCAGGGCGGCCCGATGCCTGGCCGCGGGCCAGCCCGCGGCGTCTCCCACGGCGAGCCCGATGACGGCTCCCGCGATCCTGTCCCCCGACATGCGTCCTACAGCCCTTCCATCCGCTCGTCGCCGGCATCCGGCCCCGCCGTTCCGCCTCCGGCCGCATCCGCGGATCCGCCCGGCCCCGCCGGAGGCCGTCCAGCCGCACCGGCAGATCCCGCCGGGCGGGGAAGTGCCGCCGATCCCGGCGTACCCGCGGATTCCGTCGTGGTTCCCCCGGGAGGCCCCGATCCCGCCGGGTTCTCGCCGGCACGGCCGGGTCGCGTCGCCCGGGTGCTCGCGGTTGCGTGAGCGGTGGCGAGGTCGTCAGCGACGTCCCGTATGTCCCGGCCCGCTACGACCGGCAGGCACTTCCCGGTGGCGGGGCCGATCCTGGCCGCCCAGCGCGCGGGCACGCCGCGCTCGCCCCGCGACGCGCCCGCGACGGCGCCCGCGATGGCGCCGATGGTGTCGGCGTCCCTGCCCAGGCTCACCCCGAAGGTGACGGACTCCTCCACGTCGCCCGCGCCGTACAGGTAGGCGGCCAGAGCCAGCGCCACCGCCTCGGGCGCGAGGTCCGTCCACGGGTAGTGCCTGACCACGACGGCCTCATGCAGCGCGACGGCCGGGTCGGGGGCGGCGAGCGCGGCGCGCGCCCGGACGATGTTCCTCGCCGTCCACGAGTCGGCGGCCACCGCCGACAGCGCCGCCTCCACCGCGTCGGACGGATCGGCCCCGGCCATCGCGGCGGCGACGGCCGCGGCGACCGCGCGGCCGCCGAGTATGCCTTCGCCCGACTGGCTGACCCGCCCGTCCTCGGTCACGAGCCGGGCCGCCTCCGCCGGGTCCCCCGGGCAGAACATCCCGTACGGGGCGGCCCGCATGGCGAGCCCGTCGGACCACCCGTGCTGGTGGACCAGCCCGGTCAGCGGCGGCTCCAGCCCGCGCCGCAGCGCCTGGACGGTGCCGAGCTCGGAGAACCCGGCCCCGCGCATCGGCCCGGTCACGGCCGGGATCACCCGCTCCCGGTACGCGGCCGCGACCAGCGCGGACGTCAGCCCGTGCCCGTGCTCGGCCAGCAGCCCGGCGGCGAAGATCGCGTACTCGGTGTCGTCGGTGCCGCCGCCCTCGATCTCGGTGAGCCGCCCCCAGCGGTGACGGATCTCCGCCGGGGTGAGGTTCTCGGCGGGCGCCCCGAGGGCGTCGCCGGCCGCCAGGCCGAGCAGACACCCCCGGGCCCTGTCGCGATACGTCACCGCTGATACCGCTCCAGCACGTCGTTGCCCTCCTCGACGAGCCGCTTGGCCGCCTCGTCCAGGGTGACCTTGTTGGCGAAGAACTCCTGCAGCACCGGCGTCGCCACCTTGCTCTTCCACTCGTCGTAGCCGTTCACCTTGAGGAACGGCGCCACCACGAGGTCCTTGGCGGAGGCGGTGGCGACGTCCCAGCCGTCCTCCTGGCCGGTGATCGACGGGTCGGAGGCGGCCTCCTGCGAGGTCGGCAGCAGCCAGTCGCCCTTGGCGAGGCGGGCCTGGTTCTTGCCGTTCAGGAAGAACGACATGAACTGGATGGCCTGCTCCTGGTGCTCGCTGTCGGCCGACACCGACAGGGTCTGCGACACCGCGCCCTGGTTCGAGGTGGTGCCCTTGAGCGGCGGCAGCGTCACCCACTCGAAGCCGTCGGGGGCCTGCTCGGCCACCTGCTGGCGCAGGTAGACGCCGACCGGGAGCATCGCGTACTTGTCGGCGAAGAAGCCGGGCAGTGGGTCGGCGGTGCCCATGCCGAGCGCCGCCGGGTCGGCCGTCTTGTCCTTGTAGAGCTGGTCGTGGATGCGCTGCAGGACCGCCTTCTCCTCGGGGCCGACCTTGACGGTGGTCTTGCCGCCGGCGGTCTGGAAGAAGGTGCCGTCGAAGTTCAGCGCCAGGTTGAGCACCTTGTTGACCGGCGACTTCATCGGCCAGGCGACGCCGTACGTGTCGCCCTTGGTGAGCTTCTTGCTCGCGTCGGCGAACTCGTTCCACGTCCACGGCTCCGCGGGCGTGGGCATGCGCACCCCGGCCTCGGTGAGCAGCTTCTTGTTGGCGATGATGACCTGCGACTCCTGGAGGAACGGCACGCCGAACACACCCTGGTTGCCGCTGCCGTCGTCGAAGGTGACGGTGTCCCAGGCGGCCTGCGGGATGTCGTTCTGCAGGGAGGCGGGCAGCTTGTCCTTCAGGTCGAGCAGGTAGCCCTTGGACGCGAAGCCGGCCAGCGCGGGCGAGTCGTCGTGGAAGACGTCCGGCGCGTCACCGCCCTCGAACGAGGTGACGAGCTGGTCGTTGACGTTGTCCCAGCTGCCCTGGACGTAGGTGACCTGAATCTCCGGGTTGGCCTTGTTCCACTCCTCGACGATCGCCTTGTTGGCCTCCACCGACTCCTTCTGCCAGGCGAGGCTGAGGAAGTCCAGCTTGACCGGTTCGCCCGACCCGCCCGAGGAGTCGCCGGTGTCCCCGCCGCCGCTGCCGCACGCGGCGGCCAGCGCGACGACCGCCACCGCCGCCAACGCGGATTTGATACGCATCTGAGCCTCCTAGCCCTTCACAGCGCCGGCCATCAGGCCGGACCTGAGCCGTCGCTGGATGATTGCGAAAAAGATCAAGCTCGGGATCGTCGCCATCAGCGACGCCGCGGCCAGCGGGCCGAGCCTTGCCACTCCCTCGGGGCCGGTGAACCGCACCAGCGTCAGCGGGAGCGTCATCACGTCCGGGTCCTTCAGGACCACGAGCGCGAACAGGAACTCGTTCCACGACGAGATGAACGAGAACAGCAGCGTCGCCACCACGCCCGGCGCCAGCAGCGGGGCGACCACCTTGACGATCGCCCGCATCCGGCCGGCGCCGTCCACCGCCGCGGCCTCCTCCAGCTCGCGCGGCACCGAGCGCACGTACCCCTGGAGCATCCACAGCGCGAACGGCAGCGTGAACGTCACGTGCACCGCCACCAGCCCGGCCAGCGTGTTGACCAGGTCGAGCTCCCGCATGACCATGAACAGCGGGATGATGATCAGGATGAACGGGAACACCTGGCTGACCAGCACCCATCCGAGCGCGATCCGCTTCAGCACGCCCTGGTAGCGGGCGAGCGCGTACGCGGCGGGCAGCGCGACCGCCACGGTCAGGAACGCGCTGGCCAGCGCCACGACGAGGCTGCGCAGCCCGGCCCCGACCAGGTCCTGCTCGCCGAACGCGGCGGCGAAGTTGGCCAGCGTCGGCTCCCGGGGGATCCAGGCGGGGTCCAGGCTGGCCATCTCCTGCGGCGTCTTCAGCGCCGTCGACAGCAGCCAGACCAGCGGGAAGCCCAGGAAGACCAGGTAGACCAGCAGCGCCGCGTACTGGGGGATCCTTCTCATGACGCCTCCCTCAGCTGCCGCCACAGGTAGACGCCGAGCAGGGCGAGCACGACGACCACGATGGCGACGCCGAGCGCGGCCGCGTAGCCGAAGAAGCCGTAGCGGAACGCCTCCTCGTACGCGAACAGCATCGGCAGCCGCGTCCGCCCGCCGGGCCCGCCCTGGGTGAGCACGTAGACCAGGCTGAACTGGTTGAAGTTCCACACGAAGTCGAGCGAGGTGATGGCCACGATGACCGGGCGGAGCTGGGGCAGCGTGATGTTCCAGAACCGGCGCCAGGTGCCCGCCCCGTCCATCGCGCCCGCCTCGTACAGCTCCCTCGGGACGGTCTGCAGGCCCGCCAGCAGCACCACCGTGGTCTGCGGCATGCCGCTCCAGACGCCCATGACGATGACGGCGGGCAGCGCCCAGGTGAAGTCGGCCAGCCAGTTGATGTCGGTGCCGAGCGTGCTGTTCACGATGCCGGCGTCTGGGTGGTAGACCAGCCGCCACATCAGGCCGATCACCACGGGCGGCATCGCCCACGGCACCATGGCCAGCACCCGGGCCACGCCGCGCAGCGCCAGCCGCTCGTTGAGCAGCAGGGCCAGCCCCAGCGAGGCGAGGAACTGCAGCGCGGTCACCGAGACCGCCCAGATCATCCCGACCTGCATGGACTGCCAGAAGTCGTCGTCGCCGAGCAGCGCGGCGAAGTTGTCCAGGCCGGCGAAGCTGGTGACGTGGTTCCTGCCGGACTCGGCGTCGGTGAACGCCAGCGAGATCCCGTACAGCAGCGGCCCGACGCTGAAGATCAGCACCGGCACCAGCGCGGGCAGCAGGAGCACCCACATCTCGCGGTTCCTGCGCGGCCCGCGCCCGCTCCGCCGGCGACCGGCGGGCGGCGCGGGCCGCGTCGCCGTGGCCGTCACGGCGTCCCCCTCTCCGCGCCGGGCGCCTGGTACGGTGCGGGCTCCTCCCCCGTCGTCGAAGCCCGTACCGCGAGGCGCGGCGGCACGGTCACCCTGCGGGGCTCCCTGTCGCCGTTCTTCAGCCGGTCGACCAGCAGCTCGGCGGCGGCCTTGCCACGTTCGGCCGACCCCAGAGAGACGCTGGTGAGCGACGGCCAGGAGGCCGCCGCCAGGTCGGTGTCGTCCATGCCGGCCACCGCCACGTCGTCCGGCACCCGCCGCCCGGCCGCGCGCAGCACGTCCAGCGCGCCGAGCGCGATCAGGTCGTTGGCGCACATCAGCGCGTCGACGTCGGGCCGCCGCTCCAGCAGCGCCGCGACGGCCCTGCCGCCCTCGGCGCGGTAGAAGTCGCCGATCTCGACCAGCTCCTCGTCGTACGGCAGCCCGAGATCTTCCAGCGCCTCCCGGTACGCGGCCCCGCGCGCGGCGCCGGGCACCGTGTCGGTCGGGCCGTTGACCATGCCGATCGTGCGGCGGCCGAGCCGGTAGAGGTGGTCGATGGCCAGCTTCACGCCGGTGCGCGAGTCGGCCCTGACGTTGTCCACGGGCGTGCCCTCCGGCACCGACCCGATGATCACCACCGGGGCGCGGGCCGCGGCCAGCATGTCCAGGTGCTGCTCGGTGACGCGCAGCGGGCTCATGATCAGCCCGTCCACGTACCGCTCCCCCAGGCTGTGCAGCACGTCGATCTCGTCGGCCACCACCGCGTCCGTGGAGTGCAGGACGAGGCGGTAGCCGGCGGACTTGAGCACCGGCTGGATCTGGCGCAACATGGCGAGGTAGGCCGGGTTGCCGACGTCGGCCATGGCGAAGGCGACCTGGTGGGTGCGGCGGGACTTCAGGGAGCGGGCGACGGCGTTGCGCACATACCCGAGCTCCTCGGCGGCGGCCATCACCTTCCGCACGGTCTCCTGCCGGGTGGGCAGGCCGTTGAGCACCCGCGACACCGAGGCGATGGAGACACCGGCGCGCTCGGCGATCGTGGTGATCGTGGGTCCGTCGGCCAAGGCTGTCCCTTCCGTGTACGTAAACGATTTCAGCAAAGAGACTGTAAACGTTTACTGCGTGTGCGCCATGTAACCCGCCCGCCACGTCCCCGGTCAAGTCACGATCCCATCACGCGCGACACGCCCGGAAAACAGAAGTGTGATGAAAACCACGCTTCAGGGGCAAAACCGGGCCTCGGGGGCATGACTCACCGGGTGCGCGGGCCGAGCGGGACGATCATCGGAGAGCGGGCGTCCCGGACCGGCGGGCGGCACCCGCGCGAGTCTCCGCCCGGAGTCCGAATCCGAGGACGTCATGCCTGGTCAAAGGCCCTTTCGGCACCATCTGACGCCGTATCCCGGCACATCGGGGCTACGGTGAGACGTCAAGCGTGGCCGGCGGCGCGATCCTCCGCGGCGGCGCGCCCGGGTGGGAGACGGCGTGCGGCGGAGCGGCCGCCACGGCCCCGCGGACACGTTGAGCGGCGCTTTCCGCTACACGAACCGCTGGTATCCGCCATGATTAGCCACTGCACTACGGGTAACAGAATCCCCGATCGTTAACTCCCCGAGGAGAACTACTGATGGCACTTCCTACTCTCACCCCCGAGCAGCGCAAGGCGGCGCTGGAGAAGGCCGCGGAGGCCCGTGCCGCCCGCACCGCCCTGCTGGCGAAGGTCAAGGCGGGCGAGCTGTCGTTCTCGCAGCTGCTCGAGCGCGACGACGACATCGCCAAGAAGATCAAGGTGTCGCAGGCCCTGCGCGCCGTGAAGGGCGTCGGCCCGGCCAAGGCCACCGCTCTGATGGAGGAGGCCGGCGTCGACGAGAAGCGCCGCCTCGGCGGCCTGGGCGCCCAGCAGCGCAAGAAGCTGGTCGAAGCGCTCGGCTGACCACCGGGCGGCCAGGTCCGCGCGATGCCCGCGCGGACCGGCCGGCGACACCGGGATCGGCCGGCGCCGAGGGATGCCGGCCGTCGCACAAAGGGGATGACCGGGCCGAGTGGGGGCTGACGGGCGGATGTCACCGCCCCGAGGCGGGCCCGGTTCCGGCTGGCGCGACCAACGGGCACGCCAGCTGCTCCGGCCCTCGCCGGGGCAGGCCCGGCGGTCGGCACGGCCGCCCGCCGCACCGGCACGACCACCGCCCAGGGCGGCCCCGGGTCGCGCCGCGGGGATGACACGCGCTCAGGAGCCGCGCGGCAGAGCGACGCGCTCAGGCGCGCGTCATCATCACAGCGCGCTCAGGACCGCAGATAGGCCAGGACGGCCAGGACCCGGCGATGCTGGTCGCTGTCGTCGGCGTAGAGGCCGAGCTTGCTGAAGATGCTCCTGATGTGCTTCTCCACGGCCCCGTCGCTGATGACGAGCTGCCTGCCGATGGCGGGGTTGGACTTCCCCTCCGCCATCAGGCCCAGCACCTCGCGCTCGCGCGGGGTGAGCGAGGCGAGCGGGTCGTCCCTGCGCCTGCGCACCATCAACTGCGACACCACCTGCGGGTCGAACACGGTCCCGCCCGCGGCGACCCGCCGCAGGCCCTCCAGGAACTCCTCCACGTCGACGACCCGGTCCTTCAGCAGGTAACCCACCGCGCCCCTGGCGTCGGCGAGCAGGTCGTCGGCGTACGACACCTCGACGTACTGCGACAGGATGAGCACCGGCGCCCCCGGCACCAGCTCCCTGGCCCGCACGGCGGCGCGCAGCCCCTCGTCGGTGAAGCTCGGCGGCATCCGCACGTCCACCACCGACACGTCCGGCCGGTGGGCGGCGACGGCCTCGACGAGGGCGTCGCCGTCGCCGACGGTCGCCACCACCTCGCAGCCGAACTCCTCAAGCAGCCTGACCAGGCCCTCCCTGATCAGCACGGCGTCATCGGCCACGACTACACGCACGGCACCTCCGCTACGATCACCGTCGGCCCGCCTTCGGGCGAGCTCACCGCGAGCTCCCCGTCGACGGCGCGGAGCCGGTCGGCCAGCCCGGCGAGACCGTGTCCCTTGGCGACGTGCGCGCCGCCGACCCCATCATCCCCGATGCTCAGCACCAGGCGATCACCGGTGTGCACCAGCCGGATGGTGCAATGGGATGCCCGGCTGTGCTTGGCCACGTTGGTGAGCGACTCGGCGACGACGAAGTAGACCGCGTTCTCGACCGCGGCGTCGTACCGGCCGGTGGCCCGCACGTCCAGGTCGACGGGGACGGTGCAGCGGCCGGCGAGGGCGGCCAGGGCGGGCGCGAGCCCTCGGTCGGACAGGACGGGCGGGGCGATGCCGCGCGACAGGGCGCGCAGCTCGTCGAGCGTCTCGCGGGTCGAGGTGATCGCGGACCTGATCGTCGCCTGGGCGGCCTCGGGGTCCTTGTCGAGCTGCCGCTGCGCACGCGACAGCTCCATGGCCAGCGACACCAGCCGCTGCTGGGGGCCGTCGTGGATGTCGCGCTCCAGCTTGCGCAGCGCGTTGGCCTCGGCGGAGACCGCGGCGGCACGCCCCTCGGCCAGGTCGTCGATGCGCTCCTGCAGCTCGGCCACGCCGGTGAGCAGCACGCGGCCGAGACCGGCGCGCAGCAGCGAGGAGCCGCGCACCACGAACGGCATGATCAGCAGGAACAGGAACCCCAGCGTCACGTAGAAGACCAGGTTGACCAGGTAGCCGTCGCCCAGGCCGAGCAGCTCGGGCAGCTCGACGTTGCCCGGGATGCGCGAGGTGACCAGGCCGTAGATCGGATAGGTCAGACCGGCCAGGGGCACCGCCCAGAAGACCGTGGTGAGCACGAACGACACCAGCGCGAGCGGGAAGTTCACGATGGCGTGCAGCAGGTCGAGCCAGGACTGGCCGCTGGTGAGCGGGTTGATGATCCGGCGGAAGCGGCCGGCGCCCGGCGGCGGCGCCTTGTAGCGGGGGCGTACGGGCGGGCGCTTGAGCACGTCGGAGAGCCAGCCGCGCTCCGCGTCGGCGAACAGGCGGGCGGCCAGCATCGTCCCGGCCAGCACCGGCACGCCGATCCACACGACCATGCCGCCGAGGCCCGCGGCCAGCCCGGCGATCGAGATCACGAAGGCGAGCGCCGTCGCGGGGAACCCCACGAGCGTGTAGCGGGTGTCCAGCAGAACCCGCCTTGTCAGGGAGCGCATGCCCCAAACGCTAAGGCCCCCGCGTGCCCTTTTCGACCCGGTCTGCCGGTGTCAGGGGGTGGGGACAGCCCTACCCCCGGCGGTCCTGCCGGCCTGCCCGGAAGACGGTGGCGCGCGTCAGTGTGCCCGGGAGCCGCCGACGGAAGCCTTGAACCCATCGTTCCCCCGATGAATCGAGGCATCCCCGATGACCGTCCTGCTGGAGCGGCCGCGCACCGCGCCGCCCGCCGCACGCGATCCGTTCATCGACGTCCTGCGGGTGCTCGGCATGGCGCTGGTGGTGCTGCAGCACTGGACCATCCCGGTGCTCGGCTTCGACGGCGCCCGGCTGACCACCGGCAACGCGCTGGCCACGCCGGGCGTGTGGGTGGTGACGTGGATCAGCCAGGTGATGCCGCTGGTGTTCTTCGCGGGCGGGGCGGCGAACGCGATCAGCTTCCGCCGTTCCGCCGCCGGCGGGCCGCGCTGGCTGACGGGCCGGCTCCGGCGGCTGGCCTGGCCGCTGCTGCCGCTGGCCGCGGTCTGGATCCCGCTGCCGCACCTGCTGCTCGCGCTGGGCGTGCCCGAGCAGCCGCTGCAGGTGGGGGCCCGGCTGACGGGCCAGCTGCTGTGGTTCCTCGCCGTCTACCTGATCGCCGTGGTCGCGACCCCGTACCTGCTGGACCTGCACGAGCGGTACGGTGCGCGCGTGCCGATGGCGCTGGCCGCCGGGGCGGTACTAACGGACGTGGCCCGGTTCGCGTCCGGGATCGACGCGGCCGGCTACCTGAACGTGCTCTTCGTGTGGCTGGCGGTGCACCAGCTCGGGTTCCTGTACGCGGACGGGCGGCTGGCGCGGCCGGGCCTGATGGCGGCCTGCGGGTACGGGGCGGCGGCGCTGCTGGTCGCGTTCGGCCCGTACCCGGGCAGCATGATCGGGCTGCCCGGCGCCGAGACCTCGAACATGGCGCCGCCCACGCTGCCGATCATGGCCGTCGGGTTCGGGCAGGTGGGGCTGGCCGTCCTGCTGCGGGAGCGGATCCTGCGGCTGCCGCTGCGCCGCCTGCTCGCCTGGGCGGGGCCGCGGATGATGACCGCGTACCTGTGGCACATGCCAGCGCTGTTCGCGGTGACGGGCGTGGTCGTGGTGGGGCTGGGCGTGCCCACGCCCGAACCCGGCGGCGGGGACTGGTTCGCGGGGTGGCCGCTCTGGTTCGGGCTGCTGTGCCTGGTGCTGTGGCCGCTGATGCGGTGGTTCGCCCGGTACGAGGAGCCGCCCGCGTTCGCGTACGGGATCGCCGGCTGGGGCATCGCGCTGGCGGCGGCCGCGCTGGTCGGCGGCGGGCTGCTGACGCTGACCGTCGCGGGGTTCGCGCCGGGGGCGGCGCCGGTGGCGGCGGTCGCGGCGATCGCGGGCGGGCTGTGGCTGACGAGGGTGAGCGCGCCGAAACGCGACCGTCATCTCGCCGGGGCAGAATGACACGCCATGACGACCATCCGCCCGCCGGTCGAGTCCGATCTGCCCGCCGTCGCCGCGGTCTACGCCCACTACGTCACCGAGACCGTCGCCACCTTCGACGAGACGCCGCCGACCGTGGACGAGTGGCGGGCGAAGGCGGCGGCGATCACCGGGGCGGGGCTGCCGTTCCTGGTGGCCGAGGAGGACGGCGAGGTGCTCGGGTTCGCCTACGCAACCCGCTACCGGCCCAAGCCCGCCTACCGGCACACGCTGGAGGACACCGTCTACCTCGCGCCCGGGGCGACCGGGCGCGGGCTCGGCGGGATGCTGCTGGCCGAGCTGATCGCCGCCGCCCGGCAGGCCGGCGCACACCAGCTCGTCGCGGTCGTCGCGGGCAGCGGCGACGAGACGGCGTCGCTCAACCTGCACGCCGCCTTCGGGTTCGTGGAGGCGGGCCGGCTGCGCCGGGTGGGGTTCAAACACGGCCGCTGGATCGACACCACGCTGCTCCAACTCGGCCTGGGGTCCTAGCATCCCGCAGACTTCGGCAGGATAGAGGTGTGAGCCTTCTCATCGACCGCCTGCCCGACGAGATCGACGCCGATCCCGACACCATCTACGAAGCGTTCGCCTCCTGGAACGCCGAGAGGGGGCTCACGCTCTATCCCGCCCAGGAGGAGGCGCTGATCGAGGTGGTCTCGGGCAGCAACCTGATCCTGGCCACCCCCACCGGCTCCGGCAAGAGCCTGGTCGCCGCTGGCGCCCACTTCACCGCCCTGACCCGCGACCAGCGGACCTTCTACACCGCGCCCATCAAGGCGCTGGTGTCGGAGAAGTTCTTCGACCTGTGCGCCGTCTTCGGCACCGAGAACGTCGGCATGATGACCGGCGACGCCAGCGTCAACCCGGGCGCGCCGATCATCTGCTGCACCGCCGAGATCCTGGCCAACGTGGCGCTGCGCGACGGCGCCAGGGCCGACATCGGCCAGGTGGTGATGGACGAGTTCCACTTCTACGCCGAGCCCGACCGCGGCTGGGCCTGGCAGGTGCCGCTGCTGGAGCTGCCGCACGTGCAGTTCGTCCTGATGTCGGCGACGCTCGGCGACGTGTCCATGTTCGAGCGCGACCTGACCCGGCGCACCGGCCGCCCGACGGCCGTGGTCAAGAACGCCGAGCGGCCCGTCCCGCTGGTCTACTCCTACCGGATGACACCGCTGCACGAGACGCTCGAGGAGATGCTGTCCACCTCCCAGGCCCCCGTCTACGTGGTCCACTTCACGCAGGCGGCCGCCATGGAGCGGGCCCAGTCGCTGATGAGCATCAACATGTGCACCAAGGCCGAGAAGGAAGCGATCGCCACGATGATCGGCGGCTTCCGGTTCACCACGCGCTTCGGCCGCGCCCTGTCGAGGCTGGTCCGCCACGGCATCGGCGTCCACCACGCGGGCATGCTGCCCAAGTACCGGCGGCTGGTCGAGCGGCTGGCCCAGGCAGGGCTGCTCAAGGTCATCTGCGGCACCGACACGCTCGGCGTCGGCGTCAACGTGCCGATCCGCACGGTGCTGTTCACCGCGCTGTCCAAGTACGACGGCAACAAGGTGCGGCGGCTGCGCGCCCGCGAGTTCCACCAGATCGCCGGCCGGGCGGGCCGCGCCGGGTTCGACACCATCGGTTACGTCGCCTGCCAGGCCCCCGAGCACGACATCGAGAACGCCCGCGCGCTGGCCAAGATCGGCGACGACCCGAAGCGGCGGCGCGGCTACGCCCGCAAGAAGCCGCCGGAGGGGTTCGTCGGCTGGAGCGAGGAGACGTTCCAGAAGCTCCAGCAGGCCGAGCCCGAGCCGCTCCAGTCCCGGTTCAAGGTGAGCAACGCGATGCTGCTGGCCGTCATCAACCGGCCCGGCGACTGCTTCCAGGCGATGAAGCACCTGCTGACCGACAACCACGAAGACCGCAAGTGGCAGCGGCGGCACATCAGCCAGGCCATCGCGATCTACCGGTCGCTGCTGGCCGGCGGCGTCGTCGAGCAGCTCCGCGAGCCCGACGAGCAGGGCCGCCGCGCCCGGCTGACCATCGAGCTGCAGGAGGACTTCGCGCTCAACCAGGCGCTGTCGACGTTCGCGCTGGCCGCCTTCGAGCTGCTCGACCGCGAGTCGCCCGGTTACGCCCTCGACATGGTGTCGATCGTCGAGTCCATCCTGGACGACCCGCGCCAGATCCTGTCGGCCCAGCTGAAGAAGGCGCGCGGCGAGGCCGTCGCCGAGATGAAGGCCGACGGCGTCGAGTACGAGGAGCGCATGGAGGCGCTCGCCGAGATCATGTACCCGATGCCGCTGGAGGACCTGCTGCTCGGCGCGTACGAGACCTACCGGCGCGGCCACCCGTGGGTCGGCGACTACACCGTCAGCCCCAAGTCCGTGGTCCGCGACCTGTACGAGCGGGCGATGACGTTCAGCGAGTACATCCAGTTCTACGAGCTGGCCCGCTCCGAGGGCACCGTGCTGCGCTACCTGGCCGACGCCTACCGCACGCTCTCGCGTACCGTCCCCGAGCACCTGAAGACCGAGGAGTTCGTCGACCTGATCGAGTGGCTCGGCGAGCTGGTGCGCCAGGTCGACTCCAGCCTGATCGACGAGTGGGAGAAGCTCGCCAACCCCGGCGAGGCGCTGGAGCGGCGCGACCAGCTGGAGACCAAGGTGCGCCCGGTCACCGGCAACCCTCGGGCGTTCCGGGTGCTGGTGCGCAACGCCATGTTCCGGCTCGCCGAGCTGTGCGCGCTGGAGAAGGAGGCGGAGCTGGAGGAGCTCGCTCCCGACGTCGACTGGGGCGCCGCGCTCGACGCCTACTACGACGAGCACGAGGAGATCCTCACCGACGCCGACGCCCGCGGGCCGGCGCTGCTGCGCATCGAGGAGGAGCCCGGCGTGTGGAAGGTCCGCCAGACGGTGAAGGACCCCGCGGGCGACGGCGACTGGGGCATCGACGCCCAGGTCGACCTGACGGCGTCCGACGAGGAGGGCCACGCCGTCATCCACGTGCAGGGGCTCAACCGGCTCTAGGAAGTCAGCGCCCTCGTCATGAACACGCTGTTGGGGTCGGGGCGGTAGTCCGCGAACGGCTCGCAGAAGGTGAAGCCGAATTTCTCGTACAGCCGCCGCGCCGGCAGGTAGAACTCGGCGGAGCCGGTTTCGAGGCTCAGCCGCCGGATCCCCATCCGCTCCGCCTCGGCGATGATGTGGGCGAGCAGGAAGGACGCCACGCCACCGCGCTTGCGGGCGGTGGCGGTGCGCATGGACTTGAGCTCGGCGTGTCCGGGGTCGAGCCGCTTGATCGCGCCGCAGCCGACCAGCGTGCCGTCGTCCCACACGGACCAGAACGTGATCTCGGGGCGGCGCAGGCCGTCGAGGTCGAGGGCGTGTTTGCTCTCGGGCGGCGTGGTGGACAACATCTCTCTGACGTGCTCGTCCAGGAATTTGGCGATCTCGTCGCCGGTGAGGTCGTCGACCACGATCTCCATTTTTGCCGCCCCCTCCGCTCGCCGATTGACGGTACATCTCCCGCGTTAAGGGGATGTTTCGGCGTTTTCACGGAGGGAGACTCTCTCCCCGGGGTCCTGGGCTGGCCCCCGCGAAGAGCAGCCCCGGCTCCCGGCGGGGAAAGAAAAAGCCGTGTGCCGGAATGGACTGGCAAGGGCATTCCGGCACACGCCTGTTAATTCATAATCGCTTCACGATGTTCGGCGTCTCGTCATGACAATGTCCCAAGATCGTGACATTTCGCCTTCCGGGCCTCTCAGCAGGCGGCAATCCTGCAGATCTTGCCCAGCATCTTCTTGCTGTCCTTGATCTGCATCTTGAAGTCCGAGGTGGCGGGCTTGCTCCACTCCCCCGCGACTGTGTAGATCACCAGCGCGTTCGCGCGCCGCGTCACGATGCCGCGCTCGCCGCCGATGGCCACCCGCCTGCCGCTGTAGGCCTGGCCGGTGACGGCGATCGACTCGTCGCCGAGCTTCACCCGCTTGCCCGTGAACCGGTAGCTCTTGGTGCCGCAGGCGGAGACCGCGGAACGGATGTCCCGCATCGCCTTCTCGGCCCCGGCCTTCGAGGTGTAGAGGATCACCTGCTCGGACTTCGAGTAGTCGGGCACGGCCGTGTAGATGAGGGTCTTGGCGGCCTTCCGGCCGGACCGGGCGAGCGTGGCCCTGTCACACGGGTTGACGACGAGCCGCGCGGCGGTCCGACCGCTCACCGCCCAGCTGTGCTCGGGGTTGTCATCCTTCTTGGCGGCCGCCTTCTCGTACAGCATGAAACCGTCGGGAATGGCGACCGCTGCGGCTAACAGGAGTATGGAGATCATGGTCCCCGATGGTACGAGCCGCCGATGCAGGGATTCTTGCAGCCCGCTTGCTCAGCCGCCGGAGACGTCGGACTCGGCGTCCTCGGGGACGACGGTGTCCCAGGCGTCGTCGAGCCAGCCTTCAGGCAGGTGGACCTTGGTCCGCTCGCCGGACTTGCCGCGCGGCGTGTCGGTGTGCGGCGGCCACGGCTGGTCAGGGTCCAGCTCGGCCAGCCCGGCGCGCAGCTCGTCGAGCGAGTCCGCCGTCGTCACCCGCCGCCGCGCCTCGGCGCCCACGGTGAAGCCCTTGAGATACCAGCCGATGTGCTTGCGGAAGTTGGCGATGGCGTAGCGCTCGGTGTCGAACGCCTCGACCATCATCGTGGCGTGCCTGGCCATCGTCCGCGCCACCTCGCCGAGTGACGGCCTGGCCCGCTCGGCGCTCCCGTCGAACGCACTCCGCAGATCCCTGAACAGCCACGGCCTGCCGAGGCAGCCGCGGCCCACGACCACGCCGTCGCATCCCGTACGGGCGACCATCCGCAGCGCGTCGTCGGCGGACCAGATGTCGCCGTTGCCCAGCACCGGGATGTCGGGCACCGCCTCCTTGAGCCGGGCGATGGCGTCCCAGTCGGCCGTCCCGCCGTAGTGCTGGAGCGCGGTGCGCGCGTGCAGCGCCACCGCCGCGACGCCCTCCTCGGCCGCGATGCGGCCGGCGTCGAGGTAGGTGAGGTGGTCGTCGTCGATGCCGGTCCGCATCTTCATGGTGACGGGCAGCGGTCCCGCGTTCGCCACCGCCGCACGCAGGATCCGCCGCAGCAGGTTGCGCTTGTACGGGAGCGCTGAGCCGCCGCCCCGCCTGGTGACCTTGGGTACGGGGCAGCCGAAGTTGAGGTCGACGTGGTCGGCCAGGTCTTCCTCGGCGACCATCTTGACCGCCCGGCCCACCGTCACCGGGTCGACCCCGTAGAGCTGGAGGCTCCTGGGCCGCTCCGGCTCGGCGAAGCGGATCATCTTCATGGTCTTGGCGTTCCGCTCCACCAGGGCGCGGGAGGTGATCATCTCGCACACGAACAACCCGCCGCCCTGCTCGCGGCAGAGCACCCGGAACGGCGCGTTCGTGATGCCCGCCATCGGCGCCAGCACCACCGGCGGCCACACCTCGATCGGCCCAATCTTCATCCTTGAAGTTGTAGCGCAGGTCCGGCGGGAAGCGGTATTCGCACGGGTGAGGCGGGGCGGCGGGAAATTCGCTAGAGTAGTCGGGCAACGCGGAAGTGGCTCAGTGGTAGAGCATCACCTTGCCAAGGTGAGGGTCGCGGGTTCGAATCCCGTCTTCCGCTCGGACAGGTTGCCCGGTGGAGTGGCCGAGAGGCGAGGCAGCGGCCTGCAAAGCCGTGCACGCGGGTTCAAATCCCGTCTCCACCTCGACGGACGATTAGCTCAGCGGGAGAGCGCTTCCCTGACACGGAAGAGGTCACTGGTTCAATCCCAGTATCGTCCACCATCTCCACGAAGTCGCGGGTTCGGCATGCGTCCAGCGCTTCGCCGTTCCAGGTGATCGCCTCGGCATACCGTAGACATACCGGGCGTTCCTAAGCTTGCGCGGGTGTCTCGCAACGATCGCTGGATCAGAGGTCTCGCCCTCCTGATCCTGGCTGCTCCCATGCTCGTGACAGGTCCGCAGGCCGGGGCGAAGGCCCTGTCGGACGTAGGCTTCTTCGGACGGTGGCTGGATGGCGCCTGGGACGTCGGATCGCGGTTGTCCTACAGCCATCCGGGCCTGACGGCCATGCAGAACGCGGTCAAGGCGGGTGACTACGGCCTGGCAAAACAGCGGTTGCTCGACTATTTCCGGACACGTCCAGGGATATCGGCGGGCAGCTTCTCCCACCCGGACTGGCCGGGAGCCGTGGAGCTGACCCCGGACCACATCTGGACGCTTGACGGCGGCGAGGTCTACATCAGGACGCTGACGATCGGCACGGCGGAGACGACGGTGACGACCGACGTGACGAGCAGCGTCACCGGTGGCCGGAGCGGATTCTTCCTGATGAGCCGGTACAAGGACCCGGTCGTCGCGCACTTCCACAGCAGGAGCAAAGGCTCCGGCAAGCCCACCCTGCGCTTGACCTTCGCCGACGGCTCGGCGAAGAGCCTCCACCCGACGGACGACACCCACATCTGGGCGGGCCATCCCGGCAACGTGTACGGCGACAAGTACCTGCTGCAGGTCAGCGACCAGGGCGCGGGCCCGTTCACGGCCGCCACCCGCAAGGCCTACCTGCAGTTCGACCTCGACGGCCTGCCCGAGGTGAAGAAGGCCGAGCTGACGCTGACCGCCAGGGCGGACGCCAGTAAGCAGGTCATGCTGTTCGGCAACGGCGAATCCTTCGACGAGGACACCCGCACCTGGTCCAACACCGTGCAGTACACGTACTCCTGGGAGGGTGACCCGGGCGGCTTCGACTGGAAGAAGCCGGCCGGCGCCGACAAGGAGTACCACGTCCAGCTCCCCCGCTTCTCCTTCGCCGGGCCACTCGCCACCGCCTATCAGCGGACCGGTGACGAGAAGCACGCCCGCGCCCTCATCGGCCTGATGACCGACTTCATCGAGGACGCCGACACCTACGACTCCGACGAGGGCGCGGGCTCGTACCCGAACAGCCTCTCCGTGGCCCGCCGCATCCAGAACTGGATTCCGGCGTACGAGATCCTGCGCAAGAGCCCGTCGCTGACGGCCGAGGCCAACGCCGAAATCCTCAAGGCGTTCAACCGGGCGGGCATGCACCTGCAAGAGAGCGTCCAGGGCGCGCCGAACTGGAAGCAGACGCAGAAGGTCACGTTGCTGCACGCCGCGGTGTACTTCCCGGAGTTCCGCGCGGCCACGGGGTGGCGCGGCAACGCGGTCGACTTCCTGGGGTCGCAACTCGACGACTCGACCTACCCCGACGGCGGCTACTGGGAGGCGACAGACGGCTACGCCCGCTCCTACGCCTCGCAGTACGTGGACATCGCCCTGTTCATGCGGCCGCACGGGATCGAGTTCAGCGACGCCACCAAGGCCAAGCTGCGCAAGCTGGGCCGTTTCCTGATGGATCAGACCTACCCGAACGGCTACGGGCCCGGGTACGGCGACGGCGAGAGCAGGGACATCCGCTCGACGCTGAGACGGCTGGGCGAACTGCTGGGCGACCAGGAGCTGATCTACGTCGGCACCTCCGGCGCCTCGGGGCGGAAGCCCGCGCACACCTCGTCGCTGTATCCCGACACCCGGGTGGCGGTGTCCAGGTCCGGCTGGAGCCGCGACGACTCCCACCTGCGGCTCAACATCGACCGGGGCAACCACAGCCACACGGACGAACTGGCGGTCACCGCCTACGCGTACGGCAGGGCTCTGCTGCCCGACATGGGGACATACACCTACAGTTCTGACCCGCGCGCGCAATGGCTGCGGTTCAGCACAGAGGCGCACAACACCATCGAGATCGACAACCAGGCACAGGATTCGAAGGCTCCGGGAGCGATCACTCACCTGGTCACCAACCCGGTCTTCGACCGGATCGGCGCCCACACCGAAGCCTCCGGCGGCGCGCGCCACGAGCGATCCGTCCTGGCCCTGCACTCGGGCCTCTGGCTCGTCTCCGACCGGCTGAAGCCCACCGACGGCGCGGCACACCGCTACGAGCAGAACTGGCACTTCGGCGCGGAGGCCGGCCCCGCTCTCCGATCCGGATCGAAGGTCGCGACCACGGCCTTCGACGGCACGGGTCCGAACATCAGCGTCCTACCCGCCGACCCGGGCCAGATCAGCGCCTCGCTGCGGGACGGCCACCACGCGCCGTACATGTACCGGGTGGAGAACGCCAAGTACGCGTCGTACGTCAAGACGGCCGAGGGCGGGACGACCTTCGACACCCTCCTGCTGCCCTCCAGAGGAGCGGCGGACCCGGCGGCGGCGGTGGAGCGGCTCCCGGTCAGCGGCACCTCGCCGTACCGGGCGACCGCGCTGAGCCTGGACCTCGGCGCGCGCGGCGACGCGGTCTACTACAAGTCGTGGTCCAGCCAGCCCTCGCGCTCGTTCGGGCCCTACACCTACGACGGGAAGATGTTCTACACGGAGAACGGCGCCACCGGCCGGACCATCGTCATGGTCCACGGCACATCCGTCGAACGTGACGGCCAGACCCTGGTCGAGTCCCCGGCCGAAGTGGCCGACCTCGCCGTGCGCATCAGCGCGGACGGAACCGTCCGCATCGACGGCACGGGCCTGACCGCGAGCACCGACCGGGCGCGAGCCATCGCGATCGACGCATCGCACGCCACCGAAGTGGTCCTCAACGGCACGCAGGTGCCCTTCACCCGCGACGGCGCACTCATCTACGCGGCGGCCGTCGCGTGACGACGGGTTCGGCCGGGCATGCCCTCATGGCGGGCGAGTGGGCCGCGGCCGCGCGGCTCACGCGGGCCGGTGACCCGGGCCGTCAGCGGACGCCGCGGGGGCGGAACTGGATGCTGATGCGCGGGCCCGCCGGGCGGGTGGTCTTGGGGACGGCGTGTTCCCACGTGCGCTGGCAGCTGCCGCCCATCACGATGAGGTCGCCGTGACCCAGGTCGTAGCGGAGTGACGAGCCGCCGCCGCGCGGGCGGAGCAGCAGGGGGCGCGCGTAGCCCACGGACAGGATCGCCACCATCGTGTCGTGGGCGGCGCCGCGGCCGATGGTGTCGCCGTGCCAGGCCACGCTGTCGCGGCCGTCGCGGTAGTAGCACAGGCCGGCCGTGGCGAACGGCTCGCCCAGCTCCTCGCGGTAGTGCTCGTCGAGGACGCGCCTGGCGTCGGCGAGCACCGGGTGCGGCAGCGTCTCGCCCTCGTCGTAGAACTTCAGCAGCCGCGGCACGTCGACGACGCGGTCGTACATCTTGCGCCGCTCGGCCCGCCACGGCACCGACTCGGCCAGCCGCTCGAACAGCTCGTCGGCTCCCGACAGCCAGCCCGGCCGCACGTCGACCCAGGCGCCCCGGTCGAGAGGGACGCGGCGGACCGTCGAGCCGAGCGGCCCCACGGCGAGTTCCTCGTTCAGGCTCAGCAGAGATGCTTGGTAAACAGCCGCCATACCACCGAGTGTAGGTGATCGTTCAAACATGTTTTCGACTGTGCCGGATCCCGCGGGCGGGGCATGAAGGACGAGAAGAATCGCGTGGCGTCGTCCCGGGCCGCAGCGGGGCCGCCACATCCGATCGAGGAGCACGTCATGCTCACCACTGAGTTCCTGCCGGGCAGCCCGTGCTGGGTCGATGTCGGCAGCCCCGACATCGAGGCGACCGCCGGCTTCTACAGCGACCTGTTCGGCTGGCGGTTCCAGCCGGCGATGGAGGGATACGGCTTCTGGCAGGCCGACGGCAAGACGGTCGCCGCGGCCGGGTCGGTGATGGAGGAAGGGGCCGCCGCGTCCTGGATGGTGTACTTCCAGACGCCTGACTGCGACGCCACCGCCAAGGCGGTCGAGCTGGCCGGTGGGCTGGTCCGCGCCCAGCCGTTCGACATCGAGGGGCAGGGGCGGATGGCGCAGTTCACCGACCCCGCGGGGGCGGAGTTCGCGGCCTGGCAGCCGGGTGGCACGCGCGGTCTCGACGTGGTGACCGATCCGGGGTCGTTCGCCTGGGCCGAGCTGTTCGTGCCCGACACCGACGGCATCCGCGGCTTCTACCGGTCGGTGTTCGGCTGGCGGTTCGACGACGTCGACATGGGAGATCTGACCTACCCGGTGGTCTCGCCGGCCGAGGGCGGCGCCGACTCGTCGATGGCGGGGCTGGTGGGGCTGCCGCCGGGTGACCGGGCCCACTGGGTGCCGTTCTTCGAGGTGCCCGACTGCGACGGGGTGGTGGCCAGGTGCCAGGAGCTCGGCGGCACGGTGCGCACGCCGGTGGACGACGTGCCGGGGGTGGGGCGGATCGCCTACCTGTCCGATCCGCACGGGGCGCGGTTCGCGGTGATCACCAGCACGGCCTGAGCGCGCCGGTGTAACGTCTCCTGAGTGTTGACACGTTACATGCTCGGCGCCCTCGCCTCCCGTACCGGCGACGAGATGTCCGGGCCCGCGCTGCTGGTCGCCGGGCTGGCTGTCACCGGGTCGCCGGTGCTGGCGTCGTCGCTGCTGGCGGGGCTGACCGTGTCGGCGGCGGCCGGGGGGCCGCTGCTGGGCGTGGTGCTCGACCGTACCCGCAGGCCGGGGCGGGTGCTCGGGTGGTGCCTGGTGGGTTACGGCGCGGGGCTGCTCGTGGTGCTGGCCGGGCTGGGGCGGCTGCCGGACGCGGCGCTGATCGGGGTGGCGGTGCTGACGGGGTTGCTGGGGCCTTCGCTGAACGGTGGGTGGACGGCGCAGCTGCCGTTGGTCGTCGGGGCCGGGAGGCTGCCGCGGGCGAACGCGCTGGACGCGATGAGCTACAACGTGGCCGCGCTGGCCGGGCCTGCGCTGGTGGGGGTGATCGCGACCGCCGCGGGAGGAGAGGCGGCCGTCGTGGCCGGCGTGGTGCTGCTGGTGGCGGCCCTGCCCGCGGCCCGGGTGCTGCCGGCGCGGGAGGAGAGGCTCGGGAAGCCGGGGGCGGTCCGGGAGGAGCTCGCGGCCGGGTTCCGCGCCATCGCGGGGAACCGGGCGCTTCGGCGGGCGACCGTGACGTCCATGGTGTCGATGGCGGGTCTGGCCATGCTGATCGTGGCCGCGCCGCTGCTGGGCCTGCGGCTCGCGGGCGACGCCGGGTACGGGGCGCTCCTGCTGGCGGTGACGGCGGGAGCGGCCCTGGCGGCCAACGCCGTGATCGCGCGGGCGGGGGTGCGGTGGCGGCCTCTCCGGGCGGGACGGCAAGGCAGTGCCGGGGTCGCGCGGGCGGGGATGGGGTGGGACACGGTGATGGTCGTGTCCACCCTGTTGATCGGGATGGGGACGCTGGTGGCGGCGGTGGCGGGGGCGTTCGCGGTGGCGGTGGTGGCCGCTGTGGTGGTGGGCGTGGGTGAGGGGCCGCAGCTCACGGCGCTGTTCGCGGTGCGGCACCGGGAGGCGCCTGAGCGGGTGCGCGGCCAGGTGTTCACGACCGGGGCCAGCTTGAAGATCACTTCGTTCGCGGCGGGTTCGGCGCTGGCGGGGCCGCTGGTGGCCTTGTCCCCGGGAGCCGCGCTGCTCGCGGGGGCGGGCGTCCAGCTTCTGGCCGTGGCGGCGTACGGTCTGCTCTCGCTCCCCCGGTCGGCCCTGGAAGGACCTACGCCGTACGGTCCTGACGAAGAAACACAGTCGGGTGATCAAGCTGGGCGGGTGGAGCGGTAGGCGGCTACGCGTTCGCGGGTGGCGCAGCGTGGTGTGCAGTAGCGGCGAGGGCTGCCGCCGCCCGCGTGCAGGAAGGGGCGGCGGCAGGTCGCCGACGCGCACAGGCCGCCGGGGACGCGCTGGTGGTCGGCCAGGAGGACGGCGAAGGCCATCGCCGAGGACGCCTGGAACCATTCGCCCCAGGGCGCGTCGTCGTGGCCGTCGACGTGCACGTGCCAGCCGGTCGTGCCGTCGTGGCTGGTCAGGCGGGGCGGCCCGGCGGCGGTCGCCAGGAGGCCGTTCAGCAGGGCCGCCGCCGCGCCGGGGCCGGGCGCGGCGAGGACCTCGACGAGCCGCCCTGCCGCCTCCCGCATCGCCCGCACGTCGGCCCCGGTGAGGTCGAGCGGCCCCCGCTCCCCGTGGGCGCGCAGCACCCGGGCCACCGACTCCGCCGTCGCGTCCTCGTACAGCAGGACCGTGCACAGGTCGACGGCCCTGGCCGCGATCGCCTTGGTCGAGTGATCCTCCACGTTCCCGAGCGTAGGGGGTCAGCCGCCGCAGGCGGCGACCACGAGCGAGTCCTTCAGCACCGTGTAGCGGTCCCTGAGCCTGACCGCGCCGGTCCCGGTGTCGATCTGGACGACGCTCGTCCGGCCGGCCTGGGTGGTGAGGTGGAGCGTGACCTGCCGGTCGCCGGTCCAGTCGATGGCGTTGAGGTCGCCCTTGGGCAGCTTGACCGGGACCCGGCCGAGCACCTGGTCGGTCTCGACGTCGTACAGCACGAGCTGGGACTTGCCGGCGACGAACGCGGCGGCGGTGCGCCCGTCGGCGGCCAGGGCGAGCGGCATGTTGGCGGAGACGAGCTGCGGCGGGGTGGCGCGGGAGACGAGCTCGCCGGTGTCGGCGCGGACCACGACGTCCGTCACGGACTCGTCGGCGTCGACGGTGGTGAGGACCTCGCCGCCGTCGCCGCTGAAGTCCACCAGGGTCTCGCCGCGCGGGAGCGTGCCGAGGCGGGCGCCGTCGGAGGTGCCGAAGATCCGCACCTGGCCGGTGCCGATCGTGACGGCGAGCCGGCCGCCGTCGTCGGACAGGACGAGCCCGACCTCGTACTGCGGCACCCGGGGCACCGCGCCGGCCGGCAGCCGGGTGACGCCGCCGCCGAGGGTGCGGACGGCGAGGCGGTGGGAGTTCTTCGCGAAGTACGCGACCTTCGTGCCGTCGCCGCTGACCGCGACGGGCGCGGGGAGGTACTTGTAGGGCTTGCCGTCGGCCTTGAGCGCGACGGTCTGCGCGTCGGCCAGGACGCGCTGCTCGCCGCTGTGCATGACCAGCCGCCACGGGCCGCAGGGCAGCCGGCCGTCGTCGCCCCTGTCGCAGCCCTTGATGGAGGCGTAGCGGACGGCGTCGTGGTGCGGCGCGGCGTGGGCCGGCGCGGTCAGGGGCATGGTCAGGGGCACGGCCAGCAAGGCGGCGGTCAGCAGGATGACCTTCATGTCACTCTCCCGCGACGGTGTAGAAGTAGGGGTCCTTGCCGGTCGTGTAGCGCTCGGTCTGCTTGACGGCGCCGGTCGCGGGATCGGCGGTGAGCACCCGGACCACCGCCGTGCCGCCCTTCCCTCTCCCGGGCACGGCGACCGTGAGCTTGCCGCCCTCGCCCCACCGGGCGGTGAACGGGGTGTCGCCGGGGGCGAGCGCGAGGTCCACGCCCTCGGTCAGCTTGCCGGTCGCCAGGTCGTACAGGCGCAGCCTGGGCGGTTTGCCGCGTTCGGGGTGGCCGGAGACGACGACCGCGACGGTCCGCCCGTCGCGGGCCAGCGCCTTGACCGGCGCGTTGGCCACGACCTGCGGCGGCGTGCGCCTGACGGAGGTGCCGTCGGGCTCGTGCACGACGAGCGCGGTGGTGTTGTCGGCGGTGACGCGCTCGGTGAGCACCCGGTCGCCGCCGGGGCTGAAGCCGATCGGGGTGTCTCCCCCGCGCAAGTCGGAGGTCCGGCGGGTGGCGAGGGTGTAGAGCTTGGTGGGCACGCGCTCGGCCTGGTCGAGGTAGTCGACCAGCACCCGGTCGCCGGCGGGCGACAGGGTGAGCGAGACCAGGTCGGTGCCGGCGCCCTTGGGCAGCAGCGACCTGGGCAGCAGGGTGCGGCGGCCGCTGGGCAGGTGCCACACGACCAGGCGGTGGTCGCCGGACCGCTGGTGGGCGACGGACCGGCCGTCGGCGCTGACGGCGAGCGGGGCGGCCTCGCCGGTGCTCCTGCCGCGCCGGTCGACGCTGACCCCGGCGACGGCGGAGCTGGTGGTCACGCCGCCGCCGGGGGCGAGCAGCCGCCAGGTGGGACACGGGACCGTGATGCCGGATCTCTCCGTACAGGTGGGGATCCACGCCAGGCCCACCTGAGCGGGCCGGGCGTGCGCGGCGGGCGCCCAGGCGACCCCGCCGAGGACCGCGGACGCCAGGAGGGCGGCGGTCGCCGAGCAGATTCTCATGCTCACTTGGACAACCGGCGGGCCGCACCCGCGGATCACGGATGCGTCACGTTCGGGGCAACGGCCGGCGGCCGGGGAAGCCGAGCTCCGAGCGGTGGTACCAGCCCAGCTCCGGCTCACCCTCGATCCAGCACAGCCGTACGGACGCGCCGTCGAGCACGGCGGGGAAGTCGAGCAGCACGGGCGCGATGCCCTTCACCTCCAGGCCGAGGCCGGCCCAGCGGGACAGGATCTCCTGCATGCCCGCCTCGATGCCCTTGATCTCGGGCAGCCCGCCGAGCGGGGAGACGCCGCCGGTGTCGCGGTCGTAGGTGATCTCGGCGAGGTCGGCGCGGGCGGCGACGAGCTCGCGGGCCTCGGCGAGGATCCGCGGCATCAGCGAGCGCGCCTCGGCGACGGAGAAGAGCCTGTCCATAGCCGGGAACGTTAGCGGTTCGGCTCGTAGGCGCGGAGCAGGAGCTGCTCGGCGTGGTCGAGATAGCCGTCGAGGTAGGCGGCGGCGCGGTCGGGCTCGCCGGCCTCGATGAGCTTGAGCAGCTCGCGGTTGCGGTCGAGGAACGGCTCGTGGAAGTCGCGCGGGTTCTCCATCACGTGGAAGACCAGGCGCAGCTCGGCGAGGAGCTGGCGCATCGCCTCGTCGAGCCTGGGGCTCTGGTTGAGGGTGACGAGGGCCTGGTGGTAGCGGATGTTGGCGGTGCCGACGGCCCGCCAGTCGCCGGCCTCGGCGGCCCGCTCGGCGTCGGTCATCGCCTCGCTGATCTGCGCCAGCGCCTGCGGCGTCGGGGGGCGGCGGACGGCCGCGCCTTCGAGCACCCGGCGCACGCGGTAGAGGTCGGAGACGTCCTCGGCCGACAGCACGCGGACGAACACGCCCCTGTTGAGCCGGTGGTCGAGCAGCCGTTCGTGGCTGAGCAGCCGGAACGCCTCGCGCAGCGTGTTGCGCGAGACGCCGAGGGCCTCGCAGATCGACTCCTCCGACAGGCGCTGGCCGGGCATGAAGAGGCCTTCGATGATCCGGTCGCGCAGGATGTCGGCGACCCGCTCGGCGGTGCTGCTGCGCCCGAGGCGGGATCGGTCTTGTGCGAGGCCGGCTACTGCGTCGTCCACAGGCAACAGGAAATCATCGAACAAACCTCTTGTCGAATCGTTCAACGATCCTTACGTTGAAACGGTGACCCTCTGAACGAAGGAGCGATCGATGTCCGGCTCCACCCCCCAATCCCGGCGGGTGATCCTCGCCAGCCTGATCGGCACATCGCTGGAGTGGTACGACTTCTTCCTGTACACGACCGCCGCCACGCTGGTCTTCGGCAAGCTGTTCTTCCCTACCTTCGACCCGCTGAACGCGACCCTGCTGGCCCTGACCACGAACGCGGTGGCGTTCGTCGCCCGGCCGCTGGGCGGGATCGTGTTCGGCCACTTCGGCGACCGCACCGGGCGCAAGACGGTCCTGGTCGTGACGCTGCTCGTGATGGGCGTCTCGACGTTCCTCATCGGCGTGCTGCCCGGATACGACACGCTGGGCGTGCTGGCGCCTGTCATGCTCGCCACGCTCCGGTTCGTGCAGGGGCTGGGGCTCGGCGGCGAGTGGGGCGGCGCCGTGATCATGTCGCTGGAGCACGGCGACCCGCGCCGCCGCGGATTCAACGCGAGCTGGCCCCAGGTCGGCGTCCCGGCGGGATACGTGCTGGCCACCGGCCTGCTCGCGATCCTGTCGTTCACGCTCCCCGACGCCGCCTTCATGTCGTGGGGCTGGCGGGTGCCGTTCCTGCTGTCGGGGCTGCTGGTCCTCGTCGGCCTGTGGGTGCGCCTGAAGATCACCGAGTCGCCGCTGTTCGCCGAGGTCGAGCAGAAGGGCGCCAAGGCGCGGATGCCGCTGCTGGAGGTGCTGCGCACGCACCCGCGCGCGCTGCTGTCGGCCTTCACCGCCCGGATCGGCGTGGACGTCGCCTTCTACACCTTCACCGCGTACATCCTGGTCTACCTGACCGGCCCGCTGGGCCTGGATCGGCAGGTGGGGCTGAACGCGGTGCTGATCGCCTCGGCGCTGCAGCTCGGGCTGATCCCGCTGTTCGGCTCGCTGTCGGACCGGTACGGGAGGCGCCCCGTGTACTTCGCCGGCGTCGTGGGCGCCGCGGTCTGGGTGTTCGCGTTCTTCCCGCTGCTGGAGACCCGGTCCACGTTCCTGATCATCGTGGCCGCCGTGGTCGCGCTCGTCACCCACGCGGCGATGTACGGGCCGCAGGCGGCGTTCATCGCCGAGCTGTTCAGCACCCGGCTGCGCTACAGCGGGGCCTCGATGGGCTACCAGGTGGCCGGCATCGCGGGCGGCGCGCTCGCCCCGGTCATCGCGATCAAGCTCGTCGACACGTTCGGCACCACGCTCGCGGTGTCGGTGTACGTGGTGATCGCGCTGGCGATCACCGCCCTGGGCCTGGCCATCGCGCCGGAGACGCGGGACCTGGACCTGGCCGCCGAGCCGATGCCGCAGCGCACCTGAGACCGCCCCTCCTGGAGTTGCCGCGAGAGCCGCGGGCGGCGGCTGCCACCGCCGCCCGCGGGGGGAAGGACGACCATGCGAACCGCCCTGCTCGTGATCGCCGCGCTGATCTGCGTGCCGACGCTCGTCGGACTCGTCGGGGGCCTGGAGAGGACCGACGCCGGCGAGGTGGCCGTGGTCCGCGACGGCGGCTGGTTCGACGACAACCAGGTGCGCGCGGTCATCCCGCCGGGCTCCGGCCTGACCTGGGCCGGCCTGTGGTCGTCGGTGCACCCGTACCCGGCGCAGCAGCGCTTCTACACGATCACCGCGGACGCCAGGCGCGCCACCACGCTGGGCGTGGACGTGGTGACGGTGCCCAGCGGCGACGGCGTGAACCTGGGCGTCGAGGGCACCCTGTACTTCACGCTCAACCTGGATCCGGCGACGCTGAAGACCTTCGACGACAAGTACGGCACCCGTACCTTCCGCGGCCAGGACGACTCCTTCCTGTACGCGTGGGAGGGCGACGAGGGGTGGACCGCGTTCTTCGGCCAGGCGGTCCGGCCGGTGATCGACAACGCGCTCCGCACCGAGGTGGGCGCCCGGCGCTGCGCCGAGCTGGTGCCGTCGTGCGCACTGCTGGAGAGCTCGGCGCTGAAGCCGCGCGACAGCAACACGAACATCAGGGCGGTGCAGGACGGGGTGAACGCCGCGCTCGCCCGCGACCTGCCGCGCACGCTCGGCGGCGCGTTCTTCACCGGCATGACCTTCTCGCTGTCGCGGATCACGCTCCCGGCCGAGGTGCAGAAGTCGGTGGACCGCTCGCTGGCGGCCGGCGCCGCCGTCTCCGAGGCGCAGGCGAGGGTGGCGCAGGCCGAGGCGGAGGCCAGGGCCAACCAGGCCAGGCAGGACGGCTACGACAAGTGCCCCGCCTGCGCCGAGATCGACAAGCTGAAGTCACTCCCCCAGGGCATCACCGTCTACGCCCCGGGGAACCAGGACGCGGTCGTCGTGCCCACCCGCTAGGCCCGGGGCTCGCCCGGAACAGGGGCACGGGTGAGCCACGGGCCCTTGAAGGCGGCCAGGGTCAGCAGGAACAGCACCTGGCCGCCCAGCCCGACCATCAGCCACGTCTCCCAGCCGGCCGCGGCGACGACCTGCGGCGAGACCACCAGCATCGCCACGATCATGACGCGGACGACCATCCCCCACAGCCCGAGCGCGGAGCCCTGCAGGCGGGCGTCCACGTCCTCGGCGTTCTCGGAGAAGTTGGCCATCCACGGCACGTACGCGATGCCCAGGGCCAGGAACAGCATCGCGTACACGACCACCACGTGGGTGGCCGAGGCGCCGGCGCCGACCAGGCCGATGAAGTAGGCCAGCGCGGCGATGGTCAGCACGGTCCCGGCGGCGGTGAACGGCTTGCGCAGCCGCAGCCGGTCGGAGATCCGGCCGACCGCGATGACGGCCAGCGCGTTGAGCACGATGCCGAGCGCGACCACGCCGTTGGCGGCCGCCGCGGCCATGCCGAACGCGGTGACCAGGATCGTCTGGCCGAAGATGGCGAAGGTCCAGTAGAGCACCTGCCAGCCGGTGTTGCCGAGCACGTGCGCCCACAGGTGCGGGTGCCGGAACAGCTCTCTCAGCTTGCCCGGGTCGATCTTCTCCTCGGCGCTCACCTCCGCCTCGGCGTCCATGACCTGGGCCCGCAGCGCGGCGGACGGCTCGGCGATCTGCCAGATGATGATCGCGCAGAGGGTGAGCGAGACGACGCCCATGAGGATGGCCTGCGACTGCCAGGCGTTGCCGAACAGCGGCAGCGTCAGGCTCGCCAGCGCGGAGGCCAGGAACGAGGCGCCGACCGGGCCCCAGGTCCAGAACGCGAACGCCTGCGCCCGTCCCATCCGGGGCGAGAAGTCGCGCACCAGCGAGGCGGTGATGGTGATGCCCGCGCCCTCGATGAACAGCATCAGGCAGCGGACCGCGAGCAGCCCGCTCACCGAGTCGACGGTGGCGAGCAGGAAGTTGCAGGCGGCGGTGACGGTGAGCGTGGGCACCAGGATGGCGACCCGGCCCCACCGGTCCGACAGGATGCCGCCGAACCCGGCGGACACCCCGCCCACCAGCACCGAGAGCGCCGCGATGAGCCCGTACTCCTCCAGCGACATGCCGAGGTCGGTCATCAGCAGCGGCAGGATGGTGGCGATCGTGGTCTCGAAGTTCGCCACCAGGCTGGCGAGCACCGCGATGGCGAGCAGGCGGACGCGGCGGGCGCCGACGGGATAGACGCTGAGCTCGCGGACGTAGAACGGCTTCATCCCCAACCTCCGGGGCACGAGCGGGACAAAGGGTCGCTCTAGAACGCGTTTCTAGTAGATCCACAGTTTGCTGCTGAACGCGCGCAAGTCAACGCCCACGAGCGTCACGATGTGATCTCGGTCACCATTTCGCACGTTGTAACGCAATCGCCGCCGATTCCCAGAACCTGATCGACCGTTTACGCATAAACTGCGCGCCTGTGAGCCTCCCTGTACGTGAACGTTCCCCCCGCCCGGGCGGCGGCCGGCACCGGCGGCCGGTCCCCACGTCCCTCCCGCCGGACGCGCCCGTACTCGTGCTCGCCGCGCCCGGCAGCGCCACCGGCGTGGCGGCGGACATCGCCGCCGTGGTGCGCGTCGACAACCCCCAGATCGAGGTACGGCTCACCACCGTGGACGAGCTGGCCCCGGCGCTGCCGGAGGGCCGGGACGCGATCGTGGTGCCCCTGCTCACCTGGGACGATCCGGCCGTCCTCGGCCAGATCGGCCGGGCCGTCGCCGACAGCGGCTCGGGCGCCGTCGTGACGGGCGCGCTCGGCCCGCACCCGCTGCTGGCCGAGGCGCTCCACATCAAGCTGGCCGAACGCGGCCTGGCCAGGGCCGACCGGGTGCGCCTGCTCAACGTCCACAGCCCCGTCGACGCGGTCATCCTCGGCACGACCGGTGGCGAGCAGGCCGTGCACGCGGCACAGGCGACCGCGGTGCTGCTGGCCTCCCGGCTGACGCTCCCGGTGGTGGCCGCCTCGCTTGACAGCGAGCCCGGAGTCGCCGTGGCCGCGGACCGGCTGCGCGCGGCCGGCGCCCAGCGGCTGGCGCTCTCGCCGTGTGTGATCGGCCACGAGGCCCCGGCTGACCTGGGGCGACGCGCGGCGGAGGCGATCGGCGCCGGCCACGCGGAGCCGATCGGCGCGCACAGCATGATCGCCGAACTTGTCGCCCGCGCTTACGGCAGTCAACTGGCCACTTGACAAGGGCTTGTAGAGATCACTCAAGTAGCGTTACCGTCGGCCCATGTGCGAGGTCGTGTGCAAAGGTGAGCGTTTGTGGCTTCGTGAGGTCACCGAGTCGGATGCCGCGCCACTGCACGCGATCTACGGAGATCCGGCGGCCACCCAACACATGCCGTTCCCGCCCCGCACGGTCGGGCAGGTGGCCGAGGTCGTGCGGGAGGCGGTGGCCGCCGCCGCCGAGAAGCCGCGCCGCCTGTACGCGCTGGCCGTGCTCGACGCCCACGACCGGAGCGTGATCGGCGTCGCGCGGCTGCACGTCGACGCCGAACGCCCGCACTGCGCCGAGATCGGCCTCGGCCTGCGCCCCGACCACTGGGGCCGGGGCATGGGCACCGACCTGGTACGGCTGCTGCTGACCTTCGGCTTCAAGCAGCTCGGCCTGCACCGCATCTGGGGCGCGCGGGCCCCCGCCAACCTGCCCGCCCAGCTGGCCATGCTGACGGCGGGCATGGTCGAGGAGGGTCGCCTGCGCCACCACGTGGCCGCCCCCGACGGCTGGCGCGACTCGGTGATCCACGCCGCGATCGAGGACGAGTGGCGCGGCCGCTGACTCAGCGGACCAGCCCGAAGAACGCCCGGACGTCCTCCACCAGCAGGTCGGGCGCCTCCATCGCGGCGAAGTGCCCGCCGCGGTCGAACTCCGACCAGTGCACGATCTTGTGCTCGCGTTCGGCGACGCGGCGGACCCCGGGGTCGCCGGGGAAGACGGCCACCCCGTGCGGGAGCGCCGACGGCTCCTGCCCGCGGCCCCAGGACGCGGCGCTCTCCTTGTACAGCCGGGCCGAGGAGCCCGCGGTCCCGGTGAGCCAGTAAATGCTTATGTTGGTGAGGAGCTGGTCGCGGTCCACCGCGTCCTCGGGCAGCTCGCGGGCCGGGTCGGTCCACTCCTTGAACTTCTCGGCGATCCAGGCGAGCTGCCCTGCCGGGGAGTCGTGCAGGCCGTACGCGAGCGTCTGCGGCCGGGTGGACTGGATCATCGCGTATCCGGAGCCGTCCTGGTCGCCGTAGACGGCCAGACGGGCCCGCTCGGCCTCGGTCAGGCCCTCCAGCTCGGCCGGATCCCCGCTCGGGAAGCCGAGCCCGCCGTTGACGTGCACTCCCACGACCCGTTCCGGGTCGAGCCTGCCGACCATCGGGGAGATGACGGCGCCGGTGTCACCGCCGTGCGCGCCGTACCGCCCGTAGCCGAGCCGGCGCATCAGCTCCTTCCACGCCGCCGCGACCCTGGCCATGTCCCAGCCGCGCTCGCGGGTGGGCCCGGAGAAGCCGAAGCCGGGGAGGGACGGGGCGACGACGTGGAAGGCGTCGGCCGGGTCGCCGCCGTACGCGCGGGGGTCGGTGAGCGGGCCGACGACCTTCATGAACTCGGCCACCGACCCCGGCCAGCCGTGCGTGACCAGCAGGGGCAGCGCGTCCGGCTCGGGTGAGCGCACGTGCAGGAAGTGCACGTTCTGTCCGTCGATCTCGGTGGTGAACTGCGGGAAGGCGTTGAGTGCCGCCTCGTGCGCGCGCCAGTCGTAGCCGGTGCGCCAGTACTCGGCGAGTGCTCGCGCGTACGGGACAGGCACCCCGTACGACCAGCCGGCGCCGTCCAGCTCGTCGGGCCAGCGGGTACGGGCGAGGCGCTCGCGCAGGTCGTCCAGGTCGGCCTGCGGGACGTCGATGCGGAAGGGCCGGATGTCGTTGTCCATGACGCCCACGCTAGAAGCCGGTTAGGACAGGTACGGTCCTAGGTGTGCTGGAGACCTCGGCTCGACTGCTGAAACTGCTGTCCCTGCTGCAGACGCGGCGCGACTGGCCCGGCGCGGAGCTGGCCGGGCGGCTCGGCGTCTCGGCCCGTACGGTGCGCCGCGACGTGGAGCGGCTGCGGGAGCTGGGCTACCAGGTGCACGCGTCGGCCGGGGTGCCCGGTTACCGGCTCGGCGCGGGCAGCGACCTGCCGCCGCTGCTGCTCGACGACGAGGAGGCGGTGGCGGTGGCTGTCGGGCTGCGCACGGCCGCGCAGGGCGGCGTGGCGGGCATCGAGGAGACCTCGGTGCGGGCGCTGGCCAAGCTGGAGCGGGTGCTGCCGTCGCGGCTGCGCCACCGGGTGAACGCGCTGCAGTCGATGACCGTGCCGCTGACCGGCGGCGCGCCCGCGGTCGAGGCGGGCACGCTGTCGGCCATCGCGGCCGCCTGCCGCGACCACGAGGGCCTGCGCTTCGACTACCGGGCCGGGGACGGGACGGTCACGGAGCGGCTGGTGGAGCCGCACCGGCTGGTGGCGTCGGGCCGGCGCTGGTATCTGGTCGCGTTCGACCGCGGGCGGGACGACTGGCGGGTGTTCCGGGTCGACCGGCTGCGGCTGCGCACGCCGAACGGGCCGCGGTTCGCGCCTCGGGAGCCGCCTGCAGAGGACCTGGCGGCCTACACCTCACACAGGATCTCCAGCGCGCCGTACCGTTACCGGTGCCAGGTCATCGTGCACGCGCCCGCGGAGACGGTCGTGGCGCGCATGCCGCCGTCGGTGGCCGCCGTGGAGCCGCTCGACGGGGGCGGTTGCCTGCTGACCAGCGGCTCCAACTCGCTGGACGAGCTGGCGTTCTGGCTGGTGTCGCTGGGGATGGCCTTCGAGGTGCGCGAGCCGCCCGAGCTGGCGGCGCACCTGCGGGTGCTGGCGCGCAGGCTGGCCGACGCGGCTGACGGCTGAGACGGCGGGTGTCGGCGCGGGGAATTGTCGGTGGCGGGCCCTACCATGAGCCTCCTCACGGAGGGATGGCCCATGCTCGACTCGCTGATCGTTCCCCTGTTCGTCACCACCGACCTGCCGCCCCGGGCCGAGCTGGCGGAGTTCGGCGAGCTGGTCGCCGGCGCGGCGCGGACGCTCGGCTACGACGCCTTCCTGTCGGGCAAGGTGTTCTGGCTCGACCGCCCGGTGCTGCCGGGGCAGCGGCCCGCCGCCGAGACCGAGTCGCGCTTCGCCGGGATGCTGGGCCACCTGGCGGTCTCGGGAGACGCGCATCCGGTCCGTGAGGTGGTGGCCGACCTGCGCACGGCGATCGGCGCGGCCGTCTCGGTCCGCTACGGCGACGCCGGCGCGCCGCCCGCCGTGTTCGCCATCCGCGACCGCGACGTCCGCGAGCGCACCCCCGAGACGGCGCTCCACGTCGGCACCCGCGACGCCCCGGCCGAGCTGGTGACGGTAGCGCGGCCTTACCTCTGACGGCCCGGCCTGCTTGTCGTGGCCCTTCAGGCGGCCAGTCCTATCAGGGTGTAGGGGGCCCACAGGTCCGGGCGCGACGACCCGTACAGCTCGCGTGACTCCAGCATCGCCGCCCTGAGCGCCCTGCCCGGGCCGGCGGCGGCCAGCCGGGCGTGGAAGGACGGCAGCAGCTCCCGCGCCACCTCGGGGTGCGCCGGCCACTGCGGCAGCAGCGCGGCGACGGCGCCCGCGCGCAGCAGGGCGTGCCCGAGCGCTGTCACGCCCGCGCCGCCGGGTGGCGGCTCGCAGCCGCTCACGGCGACGAGCCGGGCCTCGATCCGCAGGTCCATGAGCGCGCGGGCGTTCAGCAGCCCGCCGGGAAGGCGGATCCCCGAGCCGTACGGGTCGGCGCCGTCGTAGCAGGCCGGGCAGGCCAGGTGCACGGTGTCCCAGACGCCTTCCAGATCGCGGGCGGCCGCGGTGACCGGCGGGCTGCCCAGCACCGCGGCGACGGCGGCCGCGTCCTCGCCCTGGCCCGCCACCAGCGTCCGGCCGCCGTGACCGGCGCGGCGCAGCGCCTGCCGGGCCAGCGCGGCCGCCGACGGCGCGTACGCCACGGCGTAGCGATCGAGCAGCAGCCGCCCGCCCGGGGCGAGCGCGTGCAGCGGCAGCCCGTGCAGGTCGCCGTGCGGCAGCAGATACAGCACGTCGAGATCGTCGCCCAGCTCCTCGATCGCCTCGCCGAGCAGCAGGTCGGCGACCACCCGCCACAGCTCGGCCCGCCTCCGCCCGCCGTCGCCGGCCCTCGCCGTCGCGGCGAACTCGGCCAGCAGCTCCGGCCCTGCCGAGGTGGCGAACGCGCGCGGCCTCGCCCATCCCGCGCGGTGCGCCACCACGCTGACGAGCGCCTCGCCGGTGTGGAACGCTACGACGCCGCTTCCTTCCGGCAGCAGGTCCAGGAGCCGGCCCGGGTCGACGCCGATGGACCGCGCGACGTTCTCCTCCAGCCCGAGCAGCGTCTCCTTGGCCCGTTCCGCATGCGCCCAGGCCCTGGCCCCGCGCCCCAGACGGACGGCCAGCCCCACCGCCCTGGAGCGGAGCCGCTCGGCCGCCGCCGAACCCGTGTCGTCCAGCTCACCGGCCCGCTCGGCGTCCGCCAGTGCGGCCGCCAGCTCACCCAGCTCCTCGCCTGCCGCCGCCCTGGTCGCATACGCGGCGGCCAGCTCCGCCCGATGCGCCCCGCCGAGCCCCGGCACGCGCCCCCCGCCATCGTCCCCGTCCGACCACAACACCCCACCCACAGCCGCCCCTGGCCCCTGCCCACCCAGACCCGACCGGCCCACACCCCCGGCAACCGACCCTTGGGGCTCAGCTGCAACCACGTCCGACCGCCCCGCGCTCTCGACGGCCGAACTCTGCACCTCACCATCCGACTGCTGCGCGCCCTCGACAACCGACCTCTGCTGCTCACGTGCAGCCAAGTCCGACCGCCCTGCGCCCTCGACGGCCGAACTCTGCACCTCACCATCCGACTGCTGCGCGCCCTCGACAACCGACCTCTGCTGCTCACCTGCAGCCAAGTCCGACCGCACCGCGCTCTCGACGGGCGGATTCTGCACCTCACCATCCGGCTGCCGCGCGCCCTCGACAACCGGCCCGGATCCCTGCGGCTCATCGCCAACCGGTTCCCGCTGGTGTAGGCCGCCGACGCTCGGCTCCGGCGGCTGTCCGCCGGCGGCGGCAGTCGGTCGCTGGGTGCCGCCGCTGAACGGCGTCGGCCGCTGAACGTTCCCCGTTGTTGGCTGGGTGCCGGACTCTAGGAGGTCGATGGCTGCCGAGGCGCGGGCACGGGCGGCGCTGAACCGGCCGGCGCGCAGGTCCAGAGCGCCGAGTTCGGCCAGCGCCACGGCCTGGCCCTCGCCGAAGCCGATCCGCTGTGCCAGCGACAGCGCCTCGGCCAGGCGGTCGACGTCGCCCAGCCGGCCCAGCGCGATCAGGTCGCGCACCACGGCTCGCTGCCGTCCGCGCGCCCGGTCGATGTCCAGGGCCCGTTCGGCGAGCCGTGCCGCGCTGTCGCGTTCTCCTCTGGCCGCGTGTACGGGGGCCAGTTCCCCGCACACGGTGGCCACGGTCGCGTCGTCGCCGACGGCCTCCCCGAGCGCCAGCGCCTCCTGGTAGAGAGTTGCGGCCTCGTCCACGTCTCCCTGGCGGAAGCGCGTCCTCGCCCGTACGGCCAGCAGAGACGCCCGCATGCCGCGCCAGGCGGGGCCGGCGGCGAGCGCGAGCGCCTCGGCGAGCACCGCCCCGGCGTGCGACCAGCGCCGGTCCTCCGCCAGCGCCGCGCCGAGCGCCCCGAGCGCGGCCACCAGCCGCACCGGCATCGCCTGCCCGGACTCGCGCGCCAGCCGGACGGACTCCGCCAGGTGACCGATCGCCTCGGCCGTGCGCCCCAGCGCGACCGCGGCGGCGCCACGCCCGCGCAGGTGCTCGCTCAGCAGGCCGTCACGCAGGTCGCACCCTTGCTTCGCGTACTCGTACGCGGCCTCAGGATCGTCCGCCTCCAGCGCCAGCGCGCACAGTTTGGCCAGCAGCCCGGAGCGGCGGCGCGGGTCGGCGGCGGCGCCGGCCGCCTGCCGTGCCAGCGCGAGCGCCCCGGACAGATCGCCTGCCGCCTCGGCCTCCTCGATGCGTACGCGCTCGGCCAGCCGTTCGGCCAGCTCCGGGTCCGCGCCGCCGCGCCGCACCGCGGCCAGCGCCTGCGCCAGCGCCGCCCGTCCCCGCGCGACCTCCCCCGCCGCGAACTGCAGCTCCGCCAGCCGCACCAGCACGGCCGGATCCGCTCCCCCGACCGGGATCACCTCGTACGGTGCGTCCCCCGTAGGCCCGGTCACCGCGCCACTGAGCCCCTCTTCCAGCGCCTTCCTCGCCCGGCGCAGGTCGCCCCGCTCCTCCAGCGCGAAGCCGAGACGCAACGAGGCGAGCGCGGCCAGACCAGCGTGCCCGGTCGCGCGAAAGCCGTCGGCGGCCAGCCCTAGATGCTCCACCACAGCCGCCGATCCCCCCGCACGAGCAGCCCCCCAGCCACCGTCCTCCCGCTCCCCCAGCCCGCCCACCCCGGCGACCGGCCCACCTCCGGGCCCCACCGGCAGACGCCCCCCCACCCCCACTGCGCGGTCCACCGCAGAACCAACCGACGGACGCTCCCCCGCCGCCGCACCACTCTCGGAACCCGCCGGGGGATGATGGCCGACTTCGGTTGCGCGGTCGCCCACAGAACCCACCGGCGGACGCTCCCCCGCCCTCGCTGCGCGGTCCGCTGCAGAACCAACCGACGGACGCTCCCCCGCCGCACCACCGCCAGAACTCACCGGCGGACGCTCGTCCCCTGCTGCGGCTGCCTGGTCCCCCGCCGAACCGACCGACGAACGTTCCCCCGCCGCCGGACCAAGCCCGGAACCTGTGGGGGGATGCTGGCCGACTTGGGCTGGGCGGTGCTTCGGCGCTGGGCGGTTGTGTGCGTGGACTACCGCGAGGCGTTCGTGGACTACCGCTTCCCTCAGGGGGTCGCCCGCTCCCAGGCCGAGGGCGGCTCGGAGCCGGTCGAGTGCGTCGTCCGGGTGGCCGGTGCGGAGGTCGGCGGTGGCGCGTACCAGGGCGATGGAGAACAGGGCGCCGATGTCGCCTTCCGCCACGGCGGGGCGCATCGCCAGGTCAAGCTCGGCCGAGGCCTCGTCGCAGCGGCCCAGCTCAACCAGGCAGGCGGCGCGCATCGTCCGGGCGGCGGCCACGCGTTCGGGGGCCGCGAACGCCTCGGCGGCCGTCCCGAAGTCCTGGGTGGCCTGTTCCATCCCGGCGCCGGTGAACCCGATCACGCCGAGGTGGTAGCGCACGGCGGCGACCCCGTCCCGGTGGCCGAGCTGGTTGTAGGCGCGCTCGGCCCGCTCGAACGCCCGCCTGGCCCCGGGCACGTCGGCGCGGGAGAGACGGCGGCGGGCGATGTGGTACCACTCGTCGGCGGCCTCGCGCCGCTGGCCGCGCCGCCGGACCACGTCCACGATGGCGGCCTCGCACGCCGCCGCGTGATCCGCGTGCCCGAGCTCGTACAGCAGCACCGCGTGCCCGTCCAGCGCCTGGCAGGCGTCGTCCCACTTGCCGATGGCCTCCAGCTCGGACGCGCAGGTGCTGATCAGCTCGGCCGCGGCGGGCAGGTGGCCCAGCTCGGCGCCGGCCCGCGCGCCCGGGATGAGCGCCCGCGCGGCCCGCTCGGCGTCGCCGCGGGTCAGGTGCAGCTCGCGGGCGCGGCCCGCACGTTCCAGCGCCTCCGCCCGGTCGCCCGCGTCGAGGTACGCCGCGGCGGCCCTTTCCTGGTACGTGGCCTCGTCCGCGTGCAGGCCCGCTTCCCGGCACAGTTCGGCGGCCCGCCGGTAGCAGGCGGCGGCCCGGCGTGGCTCCCCTGCCCGGGCGCAGGCGTTCCCCATGGCGGCCCGCTGAGCCGCCTCCTCCCGAGGGTGTCCGAGGGCTCCGTAGCCGTCGGCGGCGTGTTCGAACGCCCGTAACGCGGCCTCCCAGGCGCCGAGTTCCTCGTGCTCGTTCCCGATCCTGGAGTACGTGTCGGCCGCCTGGACCGGTTCACCCGCCTCCGCGAACGCCTTCCCTGCCCGCTCCAGCAGTTCGATCGCCATTCTCCGGCCCCTATGCCCGGCCAGGCCCGTTGCGGCCCTCACCAGATACGTCGCGGCGCGTACGTTCTTGCTTTCGTCGCCGGGGCCTTCCTCCGCGGCTCTCCCGCCGATCCCGGTAGCGCGACCGGGATCGGCGCTGTCGCCGGTTCCGGCCTCGTCCCCGCTTCTGGCGGCGATGTAAGTGGGCCCGGCAATGACGTCGGGGGGGCCGGCAGTGGCATTGGCGGGGCCGGTGACGACGTCGGGGGTCCCGGCAGTGACATCGGCTGGGCTGGCGACGTTCCAGGAACCGGCGCCGCCGCCGGTCCCGAATACGGCGCCATCGTCAGTCCGGGAAACGCCTCCGGCTCCAGCGACGTGGGCAGTAGCAGTGGTGTCGACGGAACTGTCGCTGTCGTCCGTTCTGGCGACGCCCTCGGTTCCGGCGGAGATGTCGGCGGTACCGGCAACGTCGGTGGTTGTGCTGGTACCAGTGGTGGCTCGTGACTGCGATGCGCCCGGGGTGTTGGTCTGACCGCCGGTTCGGGAGTCTCTGGCTGCCCTGGCGTGGCGTTCGCCGAGGCGGAGCAGGTCTCGGGTGGTTTCCTCGTCGTCGCAGACCATGGCGAGCCGGGTCGCTGCCTCGGCCAGCGGCTTGTCCGGCGTCCCTGACAGGGCGCCGAGCGCCAGGCGGAGCAGCGAGGTGAGCTCGGGATCGCCGCCGGGCACGTTCCCGGCGAGTTCCAGCGCCTCGACCAGGTCCTGCTCGTCACCTCGTACGGTGAACCGCACCAGCAACCCCTTGACCAGCGCAAGCGGTACGAGCGACGCTCCCGCCCCCGTGGGCGGCGGTGCTTCGAGAGTGCGTGGCCGAGGCGACGGCTCTCGCACCGCACTAGCCGGGGTGCCTTGCGCCGAAGGCAAGCCGCCGAACGGGTCCCTCGGGGTCACGGTCTGCGATGTGGGTGATGCGCCCGGCGGCGGTACCGCTGAGGGAGGGCCGGACGGAGGCGCGGTGGTTCCGGTGGCGAGGTAGGCCAGCTCTGCGGCTTTGCGAGCCGCCTGAACGGCAGCGTCCAGGTCCGCGATCTGACGGGCCGCCTGAACGGCACCCCCCGCGTCGGCGGAGCTGCGAGCCTTCTGGATCGAACCATCCCAGTCCGCAGAGCGCCCGGCCGCCTGCACCGCCACACCCGACTCGGCGGGTCCGCGTACCTCCCGAGCCGCAGGATCCCGGTCCGCAGGGCGCTCGACCGCCTCCACGGCGTCCCAATCGGCGGGTCGGCGTCCCGCCGGGGCCGCAGCGTCCCAATCGGCGGGCTGGTGTCCTACCAGGGCCTCAGCGTCCCAATCCGCAGGGCGCCCGGCGGCCTGCACCGCCTCGTCCCAGGCGGCCGGCCGGCGTCCCGCCAGGGCCTCAGCGTCCCAATCCGCAGGGCGCCCGGTCGTCTGCACCGTCACGTTCGGCTCGGCGGGTTCGCGTACCTGCTGGGCTGCGGCGGCGAGGGTGGCGCGGTGGCGTAGTACGTCCGAGAGGACTGTGTGCGCTTCCGCCTGGAAGCGCGGGTCCGTATCCGCCGCTAGTGCCTTCCGGAGGGTTGTCACGGCCTCGGCGGCGGTGTGCGCGGTGAGGTCCAGGCGCAGGGCCTGGCCGAGCAGGAGGAGGACTCGGGGGCGCTGGGGGTGGCGGCCTGGGCAGGCTGCGACGGCGGCGCGGGCGGCGGAGATGGCGGTGCGGGCGTCTCCTGTTCGTGTGGCGCGGTGGAGGAGGACCCCGGCCAGGCCGGTGAGGAACGCGGGCCGTTCCGGATGTCCCTCTGGTGCGCGTACCACCGCCTGCCGCAGGGTCTGTACGGCGATCTCCAGGTCCGCCAGGTCGCCGCTCCCCCGGTAGCGCCGCCAGTGGCGGCGGCCGAGCAGGTCGAGCCGGGTCGCCGCGTCGTCCAGCCTGGCGGCGGCGTTCCCCAGCTCCGATGATCCCGTCCAGGCCACCGGATCCTCCGGCCAGGTGCCTGTGTGACCATACGGACCCGGAAGGCCCTCAGGTTGGCTCGCGGAACGGTCCGGTCCCGGGGCGGTTTCCGGGGCATCCAGCGGGGCTGGGGATGCGGGGTCGTGCGGATGGGATGCGGGATGGGCGGGAGGCACCGGGGGGGTCGGAGCGGGGGGTAGGGCGGCGAGCATGTCGCGGCCGGCTTCGAGGGAGCGGAGGTCGCCCGTGACCACGTACCACTCCACCAGGGCCGTGCCGTAGCGGGACAGGACCGCCGGGTGGGCGCCGGCCTCGTGCCAGTGGTCGAGGCAGGCCTGGCCCACCCGCAGCAGCGCCAGCAGGTCGGCGTCGGCGCAGGACGCGGCGGCACGGGTGGACGCCAGGAGGAGGAGGTCCAGGAGCGCCGCGGAGCGTTCCGGTCCCAAAGGGCGGCCGGCGGCCAGGAGGTACGCCCTGATCAGGGGGGTGTCGCCGGGCAGCGCGTGCCCGAGCGCCGCCGCCAGGTCCGTCACGTGGCCCGGGCCGGCGAGCGCGGCCCGGAACAGGGCGTGCACCGCGTCGTCGAGCGCGCCGCCGTCGCCGGCCGTCCGGTACAGCCGCACCAGGCCGTTGCCCAGGATGGCCAGCGCCTCGGCGGCCCAGGCTGGTGCGGGCATGTCAAGGGCCTGCTCCAGCAGCACCTGCCCGAGCCGGTCGCACACCTCCGCCGTGGGCGTGGCGAGCGCGCGGCGGAGTATGGCGTGCAGGAGCAGCCCCACGTGCGGGTACGCGTCCACGTCCACGTGGCGGAAGACCTGCTCCGCCAGCTCCGCCCAGGTCTCGGCGGTGGCGGCGGCGGGGACGTGCGTCCCGCGCAGCCGTTCCGGCAGCCCGTCGGGGTCGAGCACGGCGACGGCGGCGAAGAACACGCCTGCCACGGCCGCCTCGCCGTCCTCCTCGGGGGCGAGCCGGTAGCGGGCCAGGTGGAGCACCCCGGCCAGCCGCCAGACGGCGGCGTCGCGTGGCCCGCCGTCGCAGGCCAGCATGGCGTCCTCGGCGTCGTCCAGCGCCGCGTCGTCCAGCACCAGCCGGGGGTCCGCCGCCCGCTCGAACTCCTCGATTCGGGCAGCGAGCACCCTGGCCGGATCTTTCATGGGGCCTAGGCTCTCATCAGCCCGTCCTTCACGTACAGCACCGTTCCGGACGAACCGCCGCGAGCCTGGCCGATGGGGCGAACGCCACGAACGAGGTCAACATCTCGTACAGGCCCCGGCGTGCCCGGGTGAGTGCCGGGCGCGCCGGGGTAGGTGCCTGGGCATGCTCTATGGCAAGGAACACGTCCGGCGCTACCGCGAGACCGGCGGCGCCGAAGGACACGACTGGAACGGCACCACGACCCTCCTGCTCACCACGAAGGGCCGCAAATCCGGCGAGCCGTACACGACGCCGCTCATCTACCAGCCGCACGGCGACGACTTCGTGGTGGTCGCCTCCAAGGGCGGTGACCCGTCGCACCCCGACTGGTACAAGAACCTGGCCGCCGACCCCGAGGTCGAGGTGCAGGTCAGGAGCGACCGGTTCAAGGCGCGCGCCCGCACCGCCACCGACGAGGAGCGGCCGGAGCTGTGGCGGCTGATGACCGCCACGTGGCCCGACTACGACGAGTACACCAAGAAGACCGACCGCAAGATCCCGGTCGTGGTCCTGGAGCCCCAGCGCTGATCAGAACGTCACCAGCGGCTCCCCGACGAAGTCCGCGATGAAGTTCACGAAGAAGAACCCGAAGAACAGGAAGTTGAGCACCAGGATGACGTGGTGCCACCAGCGCGCCCGCGCCGGCTTGGGCAGCTTGCTGTTGAGGTACATGAGCATGAACGGGTAGATCAGCGCGCCGAGGTTCGACATGTTCGCCGACCACTCCACCAGGGCCACCGGCAGCGACAGGTGGATGACGATCGCGATCACGATCAGCAGCACGATCATGAACGGGTAGTAGAAGCGCCGCGGGTCGCCCTCGATGAGCCTGCGCAGCCTGGGGCTGGTGGCATGGGCGGCGTCGGTGGTGACCCGCACCATCGCCTCGAAGATGCCCAGCTGCGTGCTGAACAGGATGAGCACGCCCATGATCAGCGCTAGGACGAACATCGCCTGCCCGTACTCGTCGCCGAGCGCGGCGGCGACGAAGGTGGGCACGGTCGCCCGGGTGGGCTGCTGTCCCGACAGGTTGACCGCGTGCGCCATGAGGATCGTCGGCAGGAGCATGCCGAGCATGGCGCCGACGAAGAACACGCCCCACATGTCGACCATGATCAGCCGGTACCACCGCCGCCACAGCCCCCGGTTGCGCTCGTCGTCGGGGAAGGTGACGCCGCTGGCCAGGATCTCCTGCCGGCCGCCGCGCAGGCCGGCGATGTAACCGGCGCGGTGGCCCATGCCGTAGCCCTTGTCGCGGTAGTGGCCCATCACGTACCAGTTCAGTCCGGAGGCCAGGGCGGTGAAGCCGGCCAGGCCGCCGAGCTGGGTGGCGGTGATCCCGGCGGGCGGGGCGGCCGGGGTGAAGAAGCCCCTGATGCCCTCCCACCACAGCTCCCACGGCACCACGAACAGGTCGATGAGCAGCAGGGCGACCAGGATGGAGCCGACCATGATCCAGTTGGCCAGCTCCAGGGCGCGGCTGACCCGCCGGGCCGCCGCGGTGATCAGGAAGACCAGCACGAGCAGCGCGATGGCCCACAGCCGGGGCTCCTCGGCCCCGGCGGGCGGGATGTCGCCGTGGACGAGCGCGTACACGCCCTGCCCCGCGGAGGCGGCCCAGCCGCCGGCGATGAACGCGAAGATGACGATGAACACCGACAGCGGGACCCACAGCTTCCAGCCCGGCGGCACCCTCCCCCAGCCGACCACCGGGGTCTCGCCGGTGGCCGTCACGTAGCGGGCGCACTCGACGTTGTAGAACGTCTGGAGCACGGCCGAGACCAGGATGACCCAGCCGACGCCGACGAAGCCGTACTGACCGACGCTGAGCGGGCCGAGCAGCCATTCGCCGCTGCCGATGGAGATGCCGAGGGCGATCAGGCTGGGCCCCACGGCGAACTTGAACAGCTCTACCTTGCCGATCCGGGGGACCTTGAAGACCTCCTCCGGCGTCGGCAGATCGGTGACTTCGAGGTCCGGGCGGCTGACTCCGAGGGGATGCGTCATCTCTGCCTCCTGCCGTTCAGGGTGATCCCGTACGGCGGGCAGGACAAGGCCCAAATGAGACCTACGTCACATAAGTGACGCGTACAGCTCCATCGTGCGGCGGGCGATCGCGGGCCAGGAGAAGTGTTCGACGGCCCGCGCCCGTCCGGCGAGCCCCATCGCGCGGGCCCGCGCCGGGTCCTCCAGCAGCGTGTTCACCCGCCCGGCGAGGTCGGCGGCGAACCGCTCGGGGTCGTGCGGAGTGCCGTCGGGGCCCTGGTCGATCGGTACGAGCAGGCCCGTCTCACCGTCGGCGACCACCTCGGGGATGCCGCCGGTGGCCGTCGCGACCACGGCGGTCTCGCAGGCCATGGCCTCCAGGTTGACGATGCCCATCGGCTCGTAGACCGACGGGCAGACGAACACCGAGGCGTGCGTGAGCAGCTGGATCACCTCGGGCTTGGGCAGCATCTCGGAGATCCAGAACACGCCCTTGCGGTCGAGGCCGCGCACCAGCCCGGCCACCTCGGCGGCGATCTCCGGCGTGTCGGGCGCGCCCGCGCAGAGCACGAGCTGCGCGTCGGGGGCGAAGGACCGCGCCGCGTGCAGGAGGTGGACCAGGCCTTTCTGGCGGGTGATCCGGCCGACGAAGATGACGTACGGTCGATCGCGGTCGATGCCGTACTTTTTCAGGATCTGATGGTCCTGGTCCGGGGCGTACTCGGCGGTGTCGATGCCGTTGTGGATCACGCTCACCTTGGCCGGGTCGATCTGCGGGTAGGCGGCCAGCACGTCGCGGCGCATGCCGGCCGACACCGAGACCACCGCGTCGGCGGCCTCCAGGGCGGTGCGCTCGGCCCACGACGAGATCGCGTAGCCGCCGCCCAGCTGCTCGGCCTTCCACGGGCGCAGCGGCTCCAGGCTGTGCGTGGTGACCACGTGCGGGATGCCGTGGAGGAGCTTGGCGGCGTGCCCGGCGAAGTTGGCGTACCAGGTGTGCGAATGGACCAGGTCGGCGCCCTCGCAGGCCGCGGCGATCTCCAGGTCGACGCCGAGCACCTGGAGCGCGGCGTTCGCGCCGGTCAGCCCGGCGGGCGTCCGGTAGGCCGACACCCCGGGCTCCTCCCTGGCGGCGCCGAAGCACCGCACCCGCACGTCGGCGAGCTCCCGCAGCTCGCGGGAGAGGTACTCCATGTGCACGCCCGCGCCGCCGTAGACCTCCGGCGGGTATTCGCGGCTGAGCAGATCCACTCGCATGACTCGACTTTACGAGGAATCGCGGGCGTCCGGACACGGTGACAGGCGCCCGAGCGGGAAACAACCGGTGCGCTGATGGCGGCACATAGAGGGATCACTCCGGACACCTCGGGAGAGGGCCGGACAGAGTTACGTCGATAGATGCGCCGATTGGGGGTAGCGTCCTGGACATGAGGTCCCGGAGGGTGCTTGCGGTCGTGCTGGCGGGTGGAGAGGGAAAGAGGCTGATGCCTCTCACGGCGGACCGGGCGAAACCGGCTGTGCCGTTCGGCGGGATGTATCGGCTGATCGACTTCGTGCTGTCCAACCTGGCCAACGGCGACTACCTGAAGATCGTCGTGCTGACCCAGTACAAGAACCACAGCCTGGACCGCCACATCTCCCGCACCTGGCGGCTCTCGGCCATGCTGGGCAACTACGTCACCCCGGTGCCCGCGCAGCAGCGGCTGGGGCCGCGCTGGTTCTCGGGGTCGGCCGACGCCCTCTTCCAGAACCTCAACCTGATCTACGACGAGATGCCCGAGCACGTGATCGTGTTCGGCGCCGACCACATCTACCGGATGGATCCCCGGCAGATGGTCGAGCAGCACGAGCAGTCGGGCGCCGACGTGACCGTGGCGGCGATCCGCCAGCCGCTGTCGCTGGCCGACCAGTTCGGCGTGATCGAGACCGACCCGCAGGGCAAGCGCATCGTGGCCTTCCGGGAGAAGCCCAAGGACGCGGTGGGCCTGGCCGACTCCCCCGACGAGGTCTACGCCTCGATGGGCAACTACGTGTTCAAGACGCAGGCGATGATCGACGCGCTGCGCGAGGACGCGCTCGACCCGACCAGCAGACACGACCTGGGCGGCAACATCATCCCGATGATGGTCAAGTCGGGCGGGGCCGACGTCTACGACTTCGCCCACAACATGGTGCCGGGCTCCACCGAGCGCGACCGCGGCTACTGGCGCGACGTCGGCACGCTCGACGCCTACTACGAGGCCCACATGGACCTCATCTCGGCCCACCCGATCTTCAACCTCTACAACGACAAGTGGCCCATCCACACCGGTCACGACCCGCTGCCGCCGGCCAAGTTCGTGCACAACGACGGCGACCGGGTCGGGCGCGCCCTGGAGTCGCTGGTCTCCCCCGGCGTGATCGTCTCGGGCGGCACGGCCGTCCGGTCGATCCTGTCGCCCAAGGTCGTCCTCCACTCCCACTCGCTGGTGGAGGACTCGGTGCTGATGGAGAACGTCAAGGTCGGCCGGGGCGCGATCGTCCGCAAAGCCATCATCGACAAGAACGTCGTCATCCCCGACGGCGCCCGCATCGGCTTCGACCTGGAGTACGACCGCACCCGCTTCGCCCTGACCCGGAGCGGCGTGGTCGTGATCGGCAAGAACGAGATCGTCGACCGCTGAGAGCGTTCGCCTAGAGTGGGCGGGTGCATCCTGATCTCCGCCGGTCCCTGGTCAAAGAGCTGAGCGAGTCGGAGCGGCCGCGGCGTTACTGGCGCGGCGACGACGAGCGCGGCGGGGTGTGGCTGTTCGAGAGCGTCGAGGGCGACGGCGAACACTGGGCGATCCGGCAGGCGGAGATCGACGGGGCGCGGCGACTGCGCCGCTACTGGTGGCGCCACCCGCAGGACGAGCACGGGTTCCTCACCGACCAGCCGCTCGACATCTGGGACCTGACCGAGATCGACGGGGCCGCGTTCGAGGCCGTCTGGACCGCCGGCGAGTGACCCGCGCCGGGTCCGGCCGGTAGGCGTGGTCCCTGGTCACCCGCTACCGTCCCAGGTCGGCGGGGTGAGCATGGTGTCGATGCGGCGCAGCTCGTCGCGGTGCAGGGCGCTCAGCAGGGCCAGGACCCGCTCCCCCTCGGCGGTCAGCAGCACGCGGACCGCCCGGCCGTCGTCGGGGTGGGCGCTCCGGCGTACGAGGCCCTGCCGCTGGGCGCGGCTGACCAGCTCGACCACGCTGTGGTGACGCAGGAGCAGCCGTTCGGCCAGCTCCCGCACGGTCGCCCAGTCGCGGCCGGGGAACCCTTTCAGCGCCAGCATGAGCTGATACTGCTGGGGGGCGAGGCCGGCCGCGCGCACCGCGTCCTCGCTGAACCGCAGGTAGCTGCGGATCCCGAAACGGAACCGGGCGAGCGCCTCGAAATCCTGCTTCGACAGCGGCTCGCTCTCCGCCGCCGCCTCTCGAATCCCCCCATCACCATCCATGGGATCCATTTTATATCGTGCTACGATGTAAATCATTCAGGTGGGATACGAGATGAGATCGCACCTGGCGCGAGCGCCCAGGAGGTGTGTCGTGCTCGACGACCGCGAACGCGACGAGTTGCGTAGGATCCAGCGCCGGCTGCGCGACGAGGATCCGGATTTCACCGAGTCCTTCCACAGTGACGCGCGGCACCTGCCCCGGCGAGCGCCCGACCTGTCCAGACGGACCTACACGGTCCTGCTCGTCATCAGCTCCACGTCCTGCCTGATCATGATGGCGGCCGGGTCGCCGTTCATCGCCCTGCTGTTCGCCGGGCTGGCCGCGTGGGTCTGGTACGCGCGCGCCCACCCCTACGAGGACGACCAGTGACGACCGCGGACCTCGGCGCATGAGGATTTGAGGTCTTCGGCATCACTCGGTGTTGTAGTACGTTGGCGGTGATTTCCTTTCATCCGCCTTTTCTGGGGGTCCGCTTGATGCGGTCGCGCCACGTCATGGTGGCTGCAACGCTCCTTCTCTCCGCCGCCTGCATGAATGACAGCTCTCCAACTCGGCCACAGCCGACCCAGGCCGCCGTCGATTCCGTCACCACGGCGCCGTGCGAGTTCCGGGCCGTCAAGGGCGAACCGCCATCCTGGGCCCGGACAGGATTCACCCCCGGCGTGGAGATGCATTATGCCTCCAGCAGCCGCGGTGACATGCTCGCCATCCTTTTCGGCTATCCGCTTTACAGCCCACCGCTGCCGGGGCGGGGCAACAAAATTCTGTGGCGTTCCAGAGCGCCGCTGATTCCGTCCGAGCCGTTGCGCATCGAGGCCCGGCTGAACGGCGTGGGCGCGCCGACGCGCATCACCGTCGAGGGCGGCCCCGGGCCTTCTGCGGTCGACCTGCCGAGCCCCGGATGCTGGCGCCTGGACCTCGCGTGGAGCTCTCACACGGACTCCATCGACCTGGAGTTCGTCAGTCGATGACCGGCTCCCCCGCCGCCGCGTCGAACAGCACCGTCCGCCAGTCCCCGACATTGGCGAAAACGGCGCCGCGGGTCCGGACACCGAACCGGCGGGTGACCCGCGCGGCCTTGATGTGCGCCGGGATCCTCCCCATCTGGTAAACCTGGCCGAGGTTGTGGAAGAGGGTGACGCTCAGCACCCTGCGTGCCGCCACGTCCGTACGGGTCGCGATGAAGACGAGCCCTTCGAGCCGCGGCGTGATGCGCGCCGAGATCCAGGCGTGCGCGATCCGGAAGGCGAGCAGCCGCCACAGCCCGCCACAGTCGAACCTGGTCACGACGACGACACCACCGTCTGGATCCGGGGCACAGCGCCCGGCGGCGGCGGCCACTACACGATCTGGAGCAAACCCAGGCATATCAGCACTACTCCGCTCAAGGCCCGTACAGTACGGATGAACACCCGCTCTCCGCCCAGGAACGCCCGGCCGGGAACGTGGTTGAGTGCCGTCCCAATCACCGTCCCCGCCACCGAGCCGATCACCATCCCGACCAGGAACACCGGTGCCGCCATGGGGTTGAGCAGCACCGTGACCACGAGCGCGCCCCAGATGAGCGACGTGGTCTTCTGCGTGGTGAACAGCAGACCGAGGTCGACGCCCCAGAGCACACCGCGCCAGCCGGGCCGGAGCGCCCGCGCGTAGTCCTGGGGCACCTGCCGCATCACGTGCGGAGTGCGGTTCAGCACGTCCGCGACGCCCACCCCGACCAGCAGCGTGCCCGCCGCCACCTCGCGCCACCGGAGCGGGAGCACGCTCCCGAGCCCTTCCGCCACGACGGCGGCCAGCAGCGCGATGACCGTTCCGCCCACCACGAGACCCACGGAGTAGCCCGCGATGAAGCGGCGTGCTGCGCCAGGCGACCGCCTGGACAATGGACCGGCCACGCCGACCATCGAGCGGCCTCAAGGGCTCCAGTACTGCAGGACGAAGCCGGCCAGGGCCAGTGCCACGATCGCCGGGACGTCCATCAGACGAGGTCCTTTCCCGGCGCGACGCTCACGCCGCCCGCTGCGCCGGAGGGGTCGTCGAGGGCGGCGATCCAGCTCGACAGGGCGTTGAAGGAGCTGAACACCACAGCGGACCGCACGACCCCCTCGGGGGAGAGCGCCACCGCCGCCGGGCTCATGCCGACGCCGAGCGCCGACATGCTGAATTGTCCTGAGACGTCCACGTAGCCGGGCAGGTCAGCCAGCCCGTACTGCGCCACGAACTCCCTGCCCGAGGCGGCCGACGCGCACGACACCACGACGCCGACGAGGTCCACGCCCGAGGAGGCGAAGAAGCCACGCGCCTCGGGAGCCAACTCCTGGCACGCCCCGCAGGTCGTACTGAGGACGAGGAGCACGCCCGGCGGCCGGGCGAGCCCGTCGGGGAACTCGATGACCGTCGCGCCGAGCTTGGCGTCGGGCAGCGGCTGCACGGACTCGGGGCGCCTCGTCCCGCCGCCCGCGGACGACTCGGAGATCCGCGCGTTGAGCTCGCCCAGCATCGCGAAGAGGATCACGACCGCCAGGCTGAGCAGCACGAGCAGGGTGACCATCAGTGCCGTGATCATGTTTCGGTCCGTTCGCGCGCCATGGTCCCTCTCACGAAGACGATCAGATGGCGGCGGTTCGCCCAGACGGGGACGAACATCGCCGTGTTCAGCGCGAGCAGCAGGACAGCCTGATCGTAGGCGGTCTCACGCAGCGCCGGCACCAAGGCCCAGGCCAGGATCGCGGCGCCGGCCAGCACGTTCCAGGCCCCGAACGACCGCGAACCGCTCCGGCCGAAACAGCCGCAGGGCAGTGAGCTCGCCCGCAGCCGTCCCAGGACCCCCACCACCGCGAATCCCGTTCCCAGCAGGGCCGCCAGCAGCAAGGTGAGCAGGTGCTCCTGGCCGAACACGGCCAGGACGGCCAGCGCGATCTCCGCGGCGGCGACCGCCCGGACCAGGGCCACAGGTGGCGGTCTCCGTGCGCCGGTCAGCTCACCGAGAGCCTCGGCCAGACCGTGCGGGCTGACCAGCTTGCCGGCGCCCGAGCTGAGCAGGGCCGCTGCGAGCAGCGCGCTGAGGACGGCAGGCAGCACCCCCATCGCCGGCTACGACCGGAGCCCGGCCGCGGTCAGCCCTTCGCCCACGGCTACCTTGCGGAGGTGGACCACGTGGTCCTCCCCGTAGACGGCGACGGGCGCGGTCGAGTAGCGGGCGCCCTTCTCCCCGGTCAGCTGAACGGCCGTATCGACCTTGATCTGCTTGGTACGGAAATGAATGGCGATGACGTCGACAGGCTTCTCGTCCTCGATGCGCGCGCAGACCGCCACGTTCACCGAGCCTTCGTTCTCGAAGATGTAGGCGTAGCCGTGATTCGTCGGGGTGATCGACATTGCGGGCCTCCGGATCGTCCGTCCGTTGCTCAGGGATAGCAGCTGATGGAGGCCCTTCCGGAGGCCTCACAGCATTGACAGAAGGACGCCCCCGAATAGCAGCCCCAAATGTAGTACGCGTTGTTCGCGCACGTGCTGTAGGGGAAGGTCGGGCAGTAGACCAGGCGGCAGCACAGGTATTCACAGATGGCCTGTGCGGAAGCGGGCCGCGCCTGAGTGGCGACGGTCGTGGCGGCGGCCAGCGCGCTGGCGCCCATGGCCCGGGTGAAGAAGCGACGAGTCAACCGGCGGTTGCGCTGCGGGGGCTCATGAACTGCCACGGCCACTCCATCAGAGTCGATCGTTTTGAATTGATCTCTTCAGGAGAGTACAACATCATTCACCCATCAACAAGAATATGTTTTTGGAGGAGTCGGACTTTCTGTGTTAACGTAAAACACCTATTAAGGTCAGGCTGCAACGACCTTCAGGAATTCGATTCCCGCTCTTCTTCGGCCGGACAGCGGCCTCGCCAGCTGATAGGTCCGGGCACCAGCGGTTTCACGGCGAGCCGGGCTCGACGACCGCGAACGCGACGAGGATCTGCGTCAACCGGCGAGGCGGTGGCGGGCGAGCGCGTCGTAGAACGGCTGGTGGTGCTCGGCGACGCGGCGCAGGTGCTCGTTCGTGTCGGGCGTCTCACGTCGCTCGGGCGCCTTCCCGGCCACCAGGCCGCTGCTCTCGGCCACCTCCGCGTGCCACTGGTCGGTGCGCCGCCAGTTGTCCCGTCGACCGGGTTCCCAGCGCATCGCCTCGGGCTTGAAGTCGAGCCCGACCCGCTCGCAGTACGCCCGGACCGTCGCCTCCGGATCGGCCACGAGATCGTCGCCGTCGATCACCAGCGGGATCTCGCCGGTGGCCGACCGCACGGCGTCGAAGATGGTGTGCAGGTACTCGAAGCCGTACTCGTCCAGGGTGGCCCCGGGGTTCATGGCGTAGTGCGAGGAGATCGCGGCCCGCGGCTCCCGGATCATGAACGTGTTGACGACGTCGCTGAACAGGCGCTTGTCCTCGAGCAGCGGCGTGTAGGTGTAGTCGGAGGTCTCCTTGGCGAACACCCGGCGCTCGCCGGCGCTGACGTCGAGCATCAGGTCGAGCATCTCGATCGGCGAGGTGACCCGCCTGCCCGCGAACTCGACGTGGCCGTCCGCCTGGAGGTACGAGAACGGCTCGTGGGCCACCTCCAGATCGCCGCGCTCGATCATGACGCGCAGGAACGCCGTGGATCGCGATCGGGGCACGGCCCACAGCAGGATGGGCTTGCGCGCGGCGCTCATTGCGACCACTCCGTGGGCCGGCGGTCCCAGCGGAACCCGCGCAACCGCGCCATCAGCTCCTCGCTCAGCGGTTCGGCGTCGCTGGTGGCGATGTTGGCGCGTACGTGCGTGAGTTTGCGCATGCCGGGGATGACGGTGGCGACGTCGGGGTTCTGGAGGATGAAGCGGAGCGCGAGCTCGGGCATGGTCATGTCCTCGGGCACGATCCGCGCCAGCCGTTCGGCGCGCTCCACGCTCGGGACGAGGTTCTCGGGGACGAAGTACGTGTTGCGCCAGTCGCCCTCGGGCCAGCGGGAGTCGCGGGTGAGGGTGCCGGTGAGGGTGCCCTCGTCGAAGGGCACCCGGGCGATCACCGCGACGTCCAGCTCACGGCACGCGGGGAACAGCTCGTCCTCGGGGGCCTGGTCGAAGATGTTGTAGATGACCTGCACCGTGTCGATCAGCCCGGTGCGCAGGGTCTCCAGGACGTTCCAGGGCTCCCAGCGGTTGACGCTGATCCCGACGCCTCTGATGAGCCCGCGTTCCTTCATCTCGATGATCGCGTCCTGCCAGGCCGCGTCGTGCGCCCAGGCGTCCTCCCAGACGTGGAACTGGAACAGGTCGACGGACGGCGTGCCCAGCCCTTCGAGGCTCCGGTGCAGGTACTCCCACAGGTGATCAGGCGGGTAGACCTCGGACAGTTTGGAGTCGCGGGTGGACGGCCAGGCGCGGTCCATGGGCGGCGGCTTGGTGGCCAGGTGGAGGCGGCGTTCCGGGTGCCGTTCGACCAGCCGCCCGAGCATCCTCTCGCTGTGTCCCCGGCCGTAGATCCAGGCGGTGTCGAAGAAGGTGCACCCGAGCCGCACGGCCTCGTCCAGCGCGGTGTCGCCGGTCTCGTCGTCGGCGCCCGTCCAGCCGCCCTCTCCACCTGCTATCCCCCACATTCCGTAGCCGACCTCGCTGACCTTCCAGCCGAGCCGGCCGAATCGACGCTCACGCATCACCTGCTCCTTCCTTTCTGTAAGCCTTCTCTTGCCGTCTAGCTCCAGCGGTTCCCGCCGGAGCCGAACCGGGTCTGCCGCACCACGGGGCCGGCGACCTTCATCCGCTCGACCCGGACGACGCCCCGGTGGACGGACAGGGTCACGCTGCCGTCGATCTCGCCGACGAGCCGGTCGATCGCCTCCCGCGCCGCCCGCGCGGCGGGTTCGAGCCACCGCGCCTCGTACATCGCCGAGCCCAGGACGGCGGACAGCCGGTCGTAGAGCTCGCGGCTCGCCCCGTCGAGGCTCGCCTGCAGGACGCGGGTCCACGCGCGGTCGAGCAGCTCCAGGCCGGGCGCCTCGTAGACGCCCCGGCAGACCGTGCCGATGATGCGCCGCTCGACCACGTCGCGCAGCCAGACCCCGTGCCGCGCGCCGAGGTCGTTGGCGCGCTTCATCCACTCGACCGGGTCGGGCCCGCTCCCGTCGAGGTCGGCGACCCGTCCCTCGCGGAAGAGGACCGTGACGGTCTCGGGTTCGGCCGTGGCCTGCTCGGGCCACGCGCTCCACCGGGGGTCGAGCCGGGTGACCGGCGTTTCGAGGTCTTCCAGCTCCGCCGACTCGTGCGAGACGCCGGCGAGGCTGGCATCGGTGGACCGTTCGGCGCCGCTGCCCGGGTCGAGGCTCAGCCCGTGCTCGGTGACGGCCGCGAGCATAGTCTCGCGGTCGGGGAACCGTTCGAGCGCCCGCTGATCCGTCCACGGCTCGACGACCGGCAGGTCCGGCGCGACGTGGGCGCCGTAACGAGCGAAGCGGCGCTGGTCGTTGCCCCCGCCGACACAGCCGTGCGCGAGTGCCCGGCATCCGTCGGCCCGCATCAGCGGCGCGAGCCCGCTGACGAGCACGAAGCGCGCCGCGCCGGTCGTGTTCCAGTAGCCGCCGTCGTGGCGGGCGCGGTACCGCAGGAGATCCGACGCCACGGCGGCGATGGACGGCCGTAAATCCACGACCACGGATTCGTCCCCGAATCGTCGCAACGAAGAAGCGAGCGCGTCCAAATCCGGGGGATCCGCCTGGCCGATGTCGGCGATATAGTGCCTCGCCGGCGTCGGCAGTTCACGAAGCCAGACCCCGACGGCCAGGGAGGAAAGTCCTCCCGATTGGAATAATCCGAGAGGTGCGTTGTCGCCGGTTTGCCGCACGACTCCCCCTTACGTCGACAGATGGGGCGCGATGCCGGCGCTGAATGGGCCGACCGTCACCGACCCTACCCATGGATTCGGGACCTTCACGTCCGGAGCGCCCGGGATCGCGGACGCGAACTGTCCGGCCCTTGTCGAATTTCAGCGCCGTCGAGGCGTTCTGCTGCGGCTCGCCTCCGGCCTCATTCTTCGGGCCGGGACGTGCGCTTACCTGGTCATTGACAGGCGACGATCATTTCGCGGGCGTCCGCTGATCATTTTTCGCTCTTCGGCAGATTGTCACAAAACAGCGCGTCCGCAGATTGGCGCGCGCCGCCTCGGGTAACGCCGAATATGCTCTTCGCGACTTCCCCCAGGCCGTGCCTGTCCGGCGTGCCCGGCGCCGCACGGCGTCCGGCCGGCCCGGTCGTCGCTCCACACCGATTTCAGTCCGCGGCACATTCTCGTTCCCGCAGGCCATACCGCCTCGCACACCGGCATCCTGGCCCGCGGCGGCGACACCCGGGTTGCGCATCCCGGTCTCATGTTCCAAGATGTGAGTAACTTGTAATCCAACTGATATCGGTTACTTCGGTTCGAACGTGCGGCACTCCGGTCGTCTGACGAAAGGAGGAAACACGTGGTCAGCGCACGCCCGAAGGCGCCACCCGCTTGATCGGCCGGGCTCGCGATATCCGGCGGGCCGCTCATGCCCGCGGGCAATTCTGTGGATTTCCGGCGCCCGTACCCGGCCGCCGAAAACTCCGAATCTCACCAGAACCCTCGCCATGCCTGCCGAAGGACCGGTTTCCGCTGTCCGGAAACCACAAATCCGAATGGTCACCGATCTGCCTGACACGACGATCTGTTGCCGTCGAGAACATCGGGAGCACGATGACACGCCAACCGCATGAGAATCCAGACGAACACCATCTGGCCGCCATTCACTTATTCCTTGGGCCGCACCACGATTTCCCCCGGCGGAGCACCGTCCTCGATCTGTTCCACGCACAAAAGGAAAACGCGCCGGACCGTCCCGCGATCCGCTATCGGGACATCACGGTGAGTTATGCCGACCTCGACGCCTGGGCCAATGTGACGGCCAATCGACTGATCAGCGGCGGTGTCCGGGCCGGACAATTGATACCCGTGTTGATAGCGGACGGGCCCGAATTCCCGATCTCGCTCTTCGGGGTGATGAAGACAGGATCGGCGTTCGTACCGCTTGATCCTGCCTGGCCGGTCGACCGTCTCCGCGCGATCGTGGCCGAGTTGTCGCCGCCCGTCGTCGTGGTGTCGCCGGCGACCGCGGGCATCATCGGCGAACTGGAGCAGGCCCTCCCGACGGTGATCGTCGACTGCGCGGAGCCACCCGGTCCGGCCGACCGGAAACCGCCGCCGGCCGGTCGCGCGCCGGGGCCGGAAGACCTGATCTACGGGTTCTACACCTCCGGCTCGACCGGCGCGCCCAAGTGCGCGCTCAACCACCACCGCGGCCTGGTCAACAGGCTGACCACGATGTCGCGCCGGTTCGGTGACGGGGCCGATCACGTGACGCTGCAGAACAGCCGGTCCACGTTCGACTCCTCGATGTGGCAGGTGCTGTGGCCGCTGGTGTCGGGCGGGCAGGTCGTGCTGCCGCACCGCGACGGCATCCTCGACCTTGAGGAGACGGCCACGACCATCGGCCGCTACGGCGTCACGATGACCGACTTCGTACCGTCCGTGCTGGAGGCGTTCGTGTCGCTGCTGGAGGTGCGCGAGGACCTGCGTGAGGCGACGTCGAGCCTGCGGCGCATGCTGATCGGCGGGGAGGCGGCGGGCGCCGGCGTGGTGCACCGGCTGCGCGCGCTGCTGCCGGGGCTGGAGGTCACCAACACGTTCGGGCCGACGGAGTGCTCCATCGGGTCGGTGTTCCACGACGTCACGGACGCCGACGCCGACCGGATCCCCCTCGGGCGGCCCATCGACAACACCGCCGCGATCCTGCTCGACGACGACCTCAAGCCCGTCCCGGTGAACACTCCCGGCGAGATGTATCTCGGCGGCGAGTGCGTCGGAGCGGGCTACCTCAACGATCCCGAGCGCACCGCGCGGGTGCTCGTGGCCAACCCGTTCCCCCAGATCCCGGGTGGGAAGCTCTATCGGACCGGCGATCTGGCACGCCTCGACGAGGACGGCCTGATGTACTTCATCGGCCGGCGCGACGAACAGGTGAAGCTCGGCGGGGTGCGCGTCGAGCTGGGCGATGTCGCCTCGGCCGTGGCCGACCATCCGCTCGTGGGCAACGCGGTGGCGATCGTGCTCGGCGAGGCGCCCGAGTCCACGCTCGTCTGCTGCGTCACGCCGCGCTCGCCGGACGACCCGCCGTCGCCGGAGCTGCTTCGCGGGTACGCGGCGGAGAAGCTGCCGGCCGAGCAGGTGCCGCACCGGATCGTGGTGCTCGACGCGCTCCCCCTCAACCACAACGGCAAAGCGGACCGCAAGGCGCTGGCCGCCCTCATCGTGGCCCAGACGGCGACGCAGGAGGGCCCGGCGGAGCCTGTCGAGCCGCCGGCCGACCCGATGGAGGAGCTGGTCTGCTCCGCCTGGCGCGACGTGCTCGACCGGGAGCAGGTCTCGGTGGTCGTGCCGTTCTCCGACTACGGGGGCACCTCGCTGCTCGCCTACCGGCTCACCGCCGCGATCAGCGAACGGCTGGGGAAGCCGGTGCCGCCCCGGGACCTGCTCGTCGCCTCGACCGTGCGCGCGCAGGCGGCGCGGCTCACCCAGGGCGTCGACGACGACTGCGCCGAGCTCGCCTACATCAGGCACGACCTGGCCTGGAGCCCGCCGCAGACCCTGCTGCTCACGGGCGCGACCGGCTTCGTCGGGGCACACGTCCTGGCCGAGCTGCTGACGCGCTCCAACGCCGGGCTGATCTGCCTGGTGCGGTGCGCCGACCCCGCCGACGGCGCCCGGCGGCTGACCGAGGTCCTCGAACAGTACGGGCTGACGTCCGCCTGGCAGCTGCTGCCCACGGCGCTCAAGACCGGACGGGTCGAGGTGATCCCCAGCGACCTGGGCAGCGAGCTGCTCGGCCTGCCGCAGGGGCGGTTCGACGCGATCGCCTCCACGGTGTCCGGCGTCGTCAACGCCGCGGGCGCGGTGAACTTCCTGTCCGGCTATCTGGACCACCGCCCCGCCAACGTGCTCGGCGTACAGGAGATCATCAAACTCGCCTCGGGCGGCGCGCGCGTGCACACCCTGTCGACCTTGAGCATCTTCCCGCCCGCCGGGCCGGGCGCGCCGCCCGTCACCGAGGACCGGCTCCCGGCGACGGAGGAGGTCGCCGCGGACGGCTACAACCGATCGAAGTACGTCGCCGAGTCCCTGCTCGCCGACGCGCACCGGCAGGGCGTCAGATCCGTGGTGTACCGCCTCGGCGAGGTCTGGCCGCACCGCGCGACCGGCGTGGCCAACCCGGACTCGCTGGCGCACAACCTGTTGTACGCGTGCGCGCGCACCGGATGCGTGTTCCCGACCGGGGCCGAGATCGACGTGACGCCCGTCGACGTGGTCGCCGAGTTCGTGGCCCACGCGGCGACCGGCGACATCGAGGTGCCCGACGGCGCCATGCACGTGCTGTGGCCGGCCCGGCTGCGCTTCGCCGAGGCGTTCGGCGTGCTCGCCGAACGGTCCGCGCTCGACCGGGTCGGCTACCCCCGGTTCCGCGACCGCCTGGAGGCCATCGCCGAGACCGACGAGCGGCTCGCCGGGCTGCTCCTGCTGCTGCCGCCCCCGGTCGCCGACCAGGACGCGGCACCGGCCGAGTTCGACCGGATGTTCACCGACGGCTCCCGGCACTTCGACACCCGGCGGTTCAGCCGCCACGCGACCTCGCTGGCCAGGCCGGAGACGGACGGGCTCAGGACGCTCGACCGCTACCTCGGTGAACTGACCGGCATTCACGCCTTCGTACCACAAGAAAGGTGAGCGTCATGGAAGAGAGATTCGTCGTGGTGATCAACCACGAGGAGCAGTACTCGATCTGGCCCGCGGGCCGGGAGATTCCGGCCGGCTGGACCGAGGCCGGTGCGGAGGGAAGCAAGAGCGACTGCCTTGCACACATCGCGCGGGTGTGGACCGACCTGCGCCCGATGAGCGTGCGACGGTGAAGGAGGAGAACGAGATCATGTCCACACCCGACAAGCGTGACGCAGCCGACATCAGACGCGCCCTGCTGGAGAGGAAGGTCCGCCAGCGCGTGGCGGAGAAGGCCGAGCGGGAGCGGATCGTCCCCGTCCCGCGTACGGGCAAGATGGCCATCGCCGAGCAGCAGCGGTTCCTGTGGTTCCTGCACCAGATGGTCGCGGGCGCGCCGGTGTACAACGTGCCGTTCGCGATGCGCCTGCGCGGCCCGCTCGACGTGCCCGCCCTCTCCAAGGCGCTGCGCGGCATCGTCACGCGGCACGAGAGCCTGCGCACCCGGTTCGGCGACGAGCACGGCGTGCCTTTCCAGACGGTCGATCCGCCGCCCGAGACGTGGGACCTGCCGGTGACCGACGGGACCGAGGAGTCCGTCCAGGACTGGATCGACGGGCAGGTGCGCGAGGAGTTCGACCTGCGCAACCACCCGCCGTACAGGTTCGCCCTGCTGCGGCTGGGCCCCGAGGAGCATGTGCTGTCCATCGTCTGGCATCACATCGTCATCGACGGATGGTCCTCGCGGCAGTTCGCCGAGGAGCTGACGGCCCGTTACACCGATCCGGACGGCTCGGAGTTCCCCGAGCTGACCCTCCAGCCCGCCGACTTCGCGGCCTGGCAGCGGCTCTGGCTGCTCAGCGACGGACCGGCCAAGCAGATCGACTACTGGCACTCCGCGGTGGACGGCATGGAACCGCTGGAGTGGCGCACCGACCGGCAGCGCCCGTCGGCGCCCACCGGTGCCGGCCGCATCCACGAGACCCGCCTGCCCGACGACCTGGCGCGGAAGATCCGCGACATGGCTCAGGCCGAGGGGGTCTCCCTGCTCGCCCTGACGATGGCCGGCTACCAGGTGCTGCTGAACCGCTACACCGGTCAGCAGGACATCGCGCTCGGGTCGGTACTCTCCGGGCGGACCCGCTCGGAAGTCGAGCCCATGATGGGGTTCTTCGCCAACACGGTGGTGGTCCGCGGGAACCTGGAGGGCGATCCGGTGTTCCGCGACCTGGTGCACGCCGCCAACGACAACATCCTGGAGGCGATGGCCAACCAGGACGTGCCGTTCGGCCGCCTGGTGGAGGAGCTCAAGCCGGAGCGGCTGCCGGGGCGGAACCCGCTGGTCGCCCACCTGTTCACGCTGCTGCCCGAGCCGATGATCGCGCGCTGGCGGCTGCCCGGCGTCGAGGTCGAGATGCTGACCCCGCAGCCGGAGACGACCCGGTTCGACATCACGTTCCAGATCAACGACCTGCCGGACGGCGGCCTGGGCGTGTGGATCGAGTACTCCTCCGAGCTGTTCGACCACGAGCGCATCGAGCAGCTGGTGGAGCATTTCAGCACGGTCATGGCCGACGCGCTGTCCCGGCCGGACGCCCGGGCGAGCTCGCTGGACATCATGCCCGACAGCGAGTACCTGCGCGTGCTCACCGCGTGGAACCCCGAGCCCGGTGAGCGCGACGAGCGCCTGCTGCACGAGCTGTTCGCGGCGCGCGTGGCCGAGGCGCCCGACGCGGTCGCGATGCGTTTCGCGGGCGAGGACCTGACCTACGCGCAACTGGACGAGCGGTCCAGCAGGCTGGCGCACGCGCTGGTCGAGGAGTTCAAGGTGACGCCGGGGCGCGTGGTCGGCGTGCTGCTCGAACGCGGCTTCGACCTGCCGGCCGCCGAACTCGGCGTGCTCAAGGCGGGCGGCGCGTGGCTGCCGCTCGACCCGCAGTACCCGGCGGAGCGGCTGGCCTACCAGCTCGGCGACGCCGACGTGGCCGCGGTGGTGACGACCTCGGATCTCGCCGACCGCCTGCCCGCGGAGGTGGAACGGATCCTGCTGGACTCCGACACGCTCGACGGACGGCCGGTTTCGCCGCCTTCCGTGCAGGTGGCGCAGGAGGACACGGCGTACGTCATCTACACCTCTGGCTCGACCGGCACCCCCAAGGGGGTCATGGTCCCCCACCGGGCGGTGGTGAACTTCTGCACCACCTTCCAGCGGATGTTCTCGGTGACGCCGGACGACCGGATCCTGCAGTTCTCCAACCCCGCCTTCGATGTGAGCGTGTCGGACGTGTTCTCGACGCTGACCGCCGGCGGGACCATCGTGGGCGCGCCGCGCTCCGAACTGCTCGACCCGGAGGCGCTGCAGGGGCTGCTGGCCCGCGAGCGGGTGACGATGGTGGACATCCCGCCCGCCGTCCTGGGGCTGCTCGACCCGTCCGAGCTGGACGCCCTGCGGGTGTGCTTCATCGGCATGGAGCCGTTCGGCCCCGACCTGGTCAACCGGTGGAGCAAGCCGGGACGCGAGTTCCACAACGGGTACGGGCCGACCGAGGCCACGGTGACCTGCGTGGACTACCTGTGCCCGCCGGAGCCTCTGGAAGGAACGCCGCCCATCGGCCGGGCGATGGCCAACCAGCGGGCCTACGTCCTGGACAAGGGCCTGCGGCCGGTGCCGGTCGGCGTGCCCGGGGAGCTCTACATGGCGGGCGCCGGGCTGGCGGTCGGCTACCTCGGCCGGCCCGACCAGACCGCCGAGAAGTTCCTGCCCGACCCGTTCGCCACCACCCCGGGCGAGCGCATGTACGCCACCGGCGACCTGGTGCGCTGGAACGGTGACGGCAACCTGGAGTTCCTGGGCCGGGTCGACCGCCAGGTGAAGCTGCGCGGGCTGCGCGTGGAGCTGGGCGAGATCGAGCACGCCATCGAGAGCTTCGACGGCGTGCGGCAGTGCGTCGTGACCGTACGCGACGCGGGCACGCCCTCGGCCTGGCTGGCCGCGTACGTGGTCGGCGACGTCGAGCCGGACGAGCTGCGCGAGTTCCTGAGCGGGCGGCTGCCGCTGCACATGGTGCCCACCGACTACGTGCGGCTGGACCAGCTCCCGCTGACCTCGACCGGGAAGGTGGACCACGGGAAGCTGCCCGACCCCCGCCCCGACGGCGGCGCCGGTCAGGCCGAGCTGACCACCGAGACGCAGCGCAGGGTGGCCGATATCTGGCAGAGCCTGCTGAGCCTCGACCCCGGCAGCGTCGGCGCGCAGGACAACTTCTTCCTGCTCGGCGGCAACTCCCTGCAGGTGACCCAGATGATCTCGCGGGTGCGCGACGCCTTCCAGGTGACGCTCGACCCGCGGCGGCTGTTCAGCTACCCGCTGCTCAGCCAGTTCGCCGCCCAGATCGACGACGCGCAGCACGCGCTGCTCGGCGAGGACGAGGTGGCGAAGCTGGAGGCGCAGGTCGCCGATCTGCCCGAAGAGGAGGTCGATCGGCTGCTGAAGGAGTCGAGCTGATGGCCGGGTCGCACCCCTCCGCCCTGGCGGAGAAACGGCGCGCGCTGCTGGACCTGCGGCTGCGGCGCCGGCGGGAGGAGGCCCTCGCCCAGCAGGAGGCCGCGCCGCCGGAAGGGCGGCCGCGGCCCTCCGGCCGGACGGTGTCCCCGCTCGTGCCGCTCGGCCCGGCGGGCACCGAGCCGCCGCTGTTCCTGGTGCACGCGGCCGGCGGATCGGTGGCCCCCTACGTCGCGCTGGCCGGGCTCCTGGGCGACGACCGCCAGGTCTGCGCCCTGGAGGACCCCGGCCTGCACGGCGGCGCGATCGGGGAACGCTCGCTCGCGGACCTCGCGGCCACCTATCTGGCCGCGGTCCGCGAGGCCCGGCCCGACGGGCCGCTGCACGTGGGCGGCTGGTCGGTCGGCGGCGCGGTGGCGCTGGAGATGGCACGCCATGACGGCGACGTCGCGCTGACGTTCGTGCTCGACACCGCCGTCCCGGACGCGCCGTCCCGTCCCGGCGACGACGAGCTGAGCGCGTGGTTCGCCTCCGACGTCGCGGCCATGGGCGCCGAACCCGGCGAGGCCGAGCTGGCCGAGCGGTTCCCGGTGTTCGCCGCGAACGTGCGCGCGCTCCTGACGTTCCGTCCGTCGCGGGTGGACAGCAGGGTCGTACTGCTGTGCGCCGAGAAGTCCGAGGGCGAGAAGCTCAGCCGGTGGCGGCCCTACGCCGACGAAATCCAGGTGGTGCCGGGCGACCACTACACCATGCTCCGACCCCCACACATCGAGGCGCTGGCGGAAGCCATGCGCCACAGATTGAGCGAGGTGAGTGTCCGATGATCCCGGCCTTCACGCCGGAACAGGACGACTTCCGGGAAGAAGTCTGCAAGCTCCTGTGCGAGGACGAGGTGCGCGCGGAGATCGCGCGGTCCCGGCGGACGCCGTACGGGCAGGAGACCGGCCTGCTCGACGTGCATCGGCGGCTGGGCAAGCTCGGCTGGCTCGCGATCAACTGGCCCGAGCGCTACGGCGGAGCGGACGCCACGATCGTGGAGAAGGCGATCCTCACCGAGGAGATGATCCGCCACGGCGTGCCCGACAACGTGCACTCGCTGGGCGTCGACATCGTCGGGAACGCCATCCACCTGTTCGGCACCGAGGAGCAGAAGGAGCGGTTCCTGCCGGGACTCGCACGCGGCGAGATCACGGCCAACGTGCTCTTCAGCGAGCCGGACATCGGGTCCGACCTGGCGTCGCTGACCACACGCGCCGAACCCGACGGCGACGGCTGGCGCCTGCACGGCCGGAAGATCTACAACATGAAGGCGCAGCACAGTGACTTCGCGCTGTGCGCGGCCCGCACGTCGACCGGGCCGGTGAACTTCGCCGGGATCACGCTGTTCCTGGTGCCGCTGCAGTCCATGGGCGTGGTCATCGAGCCGGTGTGGAACCTGTCCGAGGAACGCTTCGACCTGGTGACGCTCGACGGGATCCGGATCGGGCCCGAGGACGTGCTCGGCGAGGCCGACGACGGCTGGCAGGTGCTGGGCAAGGTGCTCCCGCTGGAGCGCACCGGGCTGGACCACTCCGCCAAGGCGGAACGCACGCTGGCCGCGCTGCGCGAGCACGCCCCGCCGGGGTGCGAGCAGCGGCTCGTCGAGCTGGACACGCGGGTGCGCGCGGCCCGGCTCCTGGCCTGGCGGTGCGTGGCCAACCTGCACGAGGGCCGGCCCGACGAGGTCCACTCGGCGACCGCGAAATGGTACACGTCGGAGACGGCCAAGGAGGTGTCGGTGGCGGCGGTCGAGATCCTCGGGCCGCGGGCGCTGCTGGACGCACGCGATCCCGACGCGATCGCCGACGGCGTCCTGGACGCCGCGTTCCGGGAGGCGCCGGGGCTCACGCTCGCCCAGGGTTCCTCTGAGATCATGCTCTTCTTCGTCGCCACATCGAAACTGGGGTTGCCGTCATGACCACGATGATCGCCGACTTCTTCGACGAGGAACTGGCCCCGCTGGTGCGGCGGATGGCCGACCGGCCGCGCGCGGAGGGCTGGGACGACGACGACAGCCGGGAGACCCGCGCGATGGTGTGGCAGGGGCTGGCCGAGCTCGGCGCGCTCGACGCGTCCGGCCCCGACGCCGTGCGGCTGGCCGAGCTCCTCGGGTCCGTGCTGTACCAGGGCCCGCTGCTCGACACGCTCACCGCGCGGGAACTGCTCGGGGACGACCACATCGGCCGGTCCCCGGTGGCGCTGGCGGTGGCGGACGAGCCGCTGTCCGAGCAGGACGGCGTGGTCTCCGCGCGGCGGACCTTCGTCGGGTTCGCCGCGGAGGTGGACCACTTCCTCCTGGGCGGCGCCGGACCGCGCCTGGCGCTCGTGCCCGCCGGCCATCCCGCCATCACGACGCGCCGGTACGAGGAGACGAGCCGGGGCGAGGCGTACGAGGTCGTCTTCGACGGCGCCCCCGTGACCGCGTGGGCCGACCCCACCCGGTGGGAGGCGGCGCTGGCCGGCGCACGGGTGCGCCAGGCCGCGTACCTGGTGGGCCTGGCCCAGGCGGCGCTCGACCACGCCGTCGGCTACGCGAAGACCCGCCGCCAGTTCGGCCAGCCCATCGGCAAGTTCCAGGGCCTGGCGTTCCGGCTGGCCGAGCTGGCGATGCACATCGACGCGACGCGCCTGCTGGTGCACGACCGCGACGCGGCGGCGCACGCGGCGGCCGACCTCGCGGCGGCGTCGGACCTGGCCCGCACCGTCACGACGCGGACCATGCAGGTCCACGGCGCCGCGGGCATGCGGTCCGACGACGACGCCCAGCTGTACTACCGGCGGGCCGCGGCCGAATCGGTCCGCCTCGGCACGCCGGACCAGTTGCGACGCGAAAGCCGGGAGACGCGATGACGATCGTCGTGGCGCAGGAAGAGGAAACCAATGGACCTGGTGATACAGAAGTACGGCGGAACATCACTGGGTGACGCGGGCAAGATCCGTCGCGTGGCGCGGCGCATCGCCGCCGCGGACGGGTCCGTGGTCGCCGTGGTCTCCGCGATGGGCCGCACCACCAACTCCATGATCGAGCTGGCCCGGGACCTCACCGACACGCCGCACGCCCGGGAGCTGGACCTCCTGCTCAGTACCGGTGAACAAGCCTCCGCCGCCGCGCTCGCCATAGCGCTGCACGAGCTGGGCGTGCCCGCCCGCTCGTTCAGCGCCCACGACTGCGGCATCATCACCGACGGAGTGCACGGCCGCGCGCGTATCGTCAACGTCGATCCCGTACGCATCCGCGAATGCGTCCAGGACGGCCACGTCCCCGTCGTCTCCGGCTTCCAGGGCCTGTCCGCCGACAACGGCGAGCTCACCACCCTGAGCCGGGGCGGCTCCGACACCACCGCCGTCGCCCTGGCGGCGGCGTTACGGGCCAGGGTGTGCGAGATCTTCACCGACGTCGAGGGCGTGTTCACCGCCGACCCGCGACACGTCGCCGACGCCCGCAAGGTGGACCGCCTCTTCTACGAGGACATGGCCGAGCTGGCCGCCTGCGGCGCCACGGTGCTCGCGCATCCCAGCGTGGAGTACGCCGGCGCCCACCGCGTTCCCGTGCACGTCCGCTCCAGCACGACCGAGGCCGCCGGCACCTGGGTGACCGGCTTCCGCTCGGCCGCCCCGCTCGACGGGGAGCGGTTCACCGCCGTCGGCGTGGCGCACCGGACCGGTCAGCTCCGCTGCCGGCTCGACGGGGTCGACCCCGGCGCCCTGACCACGATCGCCGCCGCGCTGGCCGATCCGATGCCGCCGGTGGACATGCTCGGCCAGCCGGCCGCCGACGCCTCCGCCGGTTCGCTGGGGTTCATCGTGAACGCCGCCGACCGGGACAAGGTGGACGAGGCGCTCGCCGGCCTGCGCGCGGCCGACGCCTTCACCGGATGCCACTGGTCCGGCCCCATGGCGAAGGTGTCGCTGGTGGGCTGCGGTTTCTGTGCCCACCATCCGCAGGTGCGGCTCCTCGTGGACGCGCTCAAGGCCCGCGGCGTCACCGTGACGGACGTGATCGTCCGCGCCCGGCGCATCTCCATCACCTGCGCCGAGCACGACGTGCTCAACGCCGTGACGCATCTCCACCGCATGTTCCTCGGCCCCGGCACGCTCGCGGACGCCCATCCGCACGGCGGTCGCCGCCACGCGGAGCACCGCGCCCACGCGCCGGGACCGCAGCGGAGACATCCGGACCCGCAGTCGACAGAAGCAGAGGGGATACGCCATGAAGGAAGCATCGGCGCGCACGGCCGGAAGGGATGAACGCACCTTCCGGTCCCGGCATCTCTGGCAGCTCACGGTCATCTGCGGCACCCAGTTCCTGGTCGCCCTCGACTATTCGATCATCAATGTCGCGGCTCCGAGCATCCGCGAATCCATGGACTTCTCCTCCGGTGGAGGCGTCGCGTGGGTTCTTTCCGCCTATCCGCTCGCCTTCTGCGGCTTCCTCCTTCTCGGGGGGAGGATCGCCGATCTGTACGGAAGAAAGCGGGTGTTCATCTGGAGTCTGGCCGGATTCCTGCTCGCCTCGCTGCTGGCGGGCCTCGCCTGGTCGCCGGCGGCTCTCATCGCGGGCCGCGCCCTGCAGGGGGTCGCCGCCGCGTTCATCGCTCCGGCGGGTCTGGGGCTGCTCCAGGCGGCCATCCCGGAAGGACCGCCACGGGAGCGCGCCCTCGGCATCTACGGGTCGGCGCTGTCGGCGGGATTCGTCTCGGGCATGGTCCTCGGGGGCGTCCTCACCGAGTTCGCCGGATGGAGGTCCGTCTTCCTGATCAACGTGCCCATCGTCGTGGCGTTCGGCCTGCTGGCCAGAGCGCATCTTGAGGAGAGCCGGGACAGGCACGCGTCCCGCCACCTCGACCTCACCGGCGTCGTCCTGGCGACCGTGGGCATGGTCGCGTTCGTGTTCGCCCTCACCGAAGGGGAGAAGTACGGCTGGTCGTCGGTCCCGATCCTCGCCTGCGCGGCGGTCGCGGTGCCGGCCGTCGCCCTCTTCGTCTGGGTGGAGTCCCGCAAGGACAACGCCCTCGTGCCGATCTCCATCTTCCGCACGGCCGCCATCGGCGCGGCCAACCTGGTCAACGTCCTGCTGATCTGCTCCTACGGGGGAATGCTCTTCGTCCTCACGCTCTATCTGCAGACGCATCTCGGTCTGGGCGCGCTCCAGACCGGCCTCACGTTCGCGGTCTCGGGCGCGATCGCCATCGTCGTCGGAATCTACGCGGGCAGGTACGTCGAGCGCTTCGGGCTCTACCGCGTGCTCCTGTGCGGGATCGTCATCGAGACGGCCGGCATTCTGATCATGGTGGGCCTGCCGGAAGGCCACGGGTTCGCCCTCGTCCTGATCGGCACCTCCGTGAACGCGTTCGGCCACATCATCGCCCTGGTCACGACGAGTATCGCCGGCACGAACGGCGCCGAGGAGGGGCGGCGGGCCACGGCCGGCGCGCTGCTCAACGTCTCCCAGCAGCTGGGACTGGCCGTGGGGGTGGGAGTGGTCACCTCGGTGGCGGCCCACTTCGCCGCGGCCTCCGGCGGAGCCGTCGACGGCTGGCGCTGGGCGCTCTGGTGCTCGGTCGTGTTCGCGGTGGGGGCGATCGTCGCGACCGTCCTTCTCCGGAAGCGTTTCCAGGGGGAGGCCACGGCTCCGGCCTGACGCCTAGCCAAGGGCCGCGTAACCATTTAAACTAGACGTAATGGTTACTCTAGCTATCAAGGCCCAGTCTCCCTGGCAGGACGCCCACTTCGTCGGCGGCCACCCGGTCCTGGACCTCACGAACACCGTCTTCGACCGCAACCACCCGGCGGAGGACGGCGAGCTGTTGAACACGCCCTCGGACGTCCTGACGTGGTGCGCGTCCGCGGGGCTGTTCGAGGAGACGCCGCCCTTGCCGGAGGCGTCCGCCAAGGATCTCGTACCCGAGGTCCAGGCCGTCCGGGAACAGGCGTGGGCCGTGTTCAGCGCGATCGCGCGCGGCGAGGCGGCGCCGGCCGGGCCCTTCGGCGCGCTTCTCGAACGGGCCGGAAAGGGCGTGGGAGCCGACCAGGTTCAGCGGATCGACGCCGCGCTCGACCGGTTCACCGCGGACTGGACGGCGCCGGGAGCGATTCCGGCCGTCCTGTCGCTGCTGGCGGTCCACGCGGTGTTCACCCTTCCGTCCGGCCGCGTCAGGGCCTGCGGGAGGTGCGGCTGGCTGTTCCTGGATTCCTCGCGGGGCGGACGCCGCCGCTGGTGCAACATGAGCATCTGCGGGAACCGGGAGAAGGCGCGCCGCCACCGTCAGGGCCGGACGCCCTGACCGGCGCGCCTTCCCAGGGATCAGGTGAGCTGCCGCCGCATGATCGGCCGGTCCTTGCGCGGGCGAGCCACCTCGGCGAATCCGGCCTTGAGGAAGGCGCTGGCTATCCCCGTCATCGCCGTGTCCGAGCCCGCGCGTTTCCCCTCGGGAGGCTCGACCGGATACCCCTCGGCGGTCGTGTAACCCTCGGACGCCGCGTACGCGCAGACGGCTTCGAGGATGCCCGGCAGCAGCCCGGAGCCACGGTGCTTCTTGTGGACGAAGACGCACGCGAGCGCGCAGACCGGCTCGTCGTCCACGCTCGACAGGAGCGGCGAGCGTTCGAGCCTCGGGAACGCGGAGCGCGGCCCGAGTGAGCACCACGCCACCGGCGCGCCGTCGTCGTAGACGATGACGCCCGGCACCGGTTTCCGCTGGGCGAGACGGCTCATGGCCTTCTTGTTCCCTTCGCCCTTTCCTTCCGTCCACTCCGCGATGGAGAGCCGCCAGTGCATGCACCAGCACCCCCGGGCGCCTCCGTTGTCGCCGAGAACCGTCTCGAAGTCGTTCCAGGTCTTCTTGGACAGCTCTTCGACGGTCAAAGAGCCGTTCCGCTTGCCACGAGCGTTCATCCGCCACACCGCCGATCTGGTTGTTCGTAGCGTTTCCGGCCGCGCGTCCTGGGAAGTTGATGACCTCTCCTCCGCTCGGCCGGTCCGGGTCTTGCGTGAGACCGAGTAACCCGATATCACCTATTTATAGGTTACTATAGACACGTACGGCCGCGAAGACGGTCTATCTGGCACAGCGACGACGGAGGGTCTGCACATGGCCGGAGAAGACGTCCTGGACATGCTCGAAGCCGAGGCGATCCATGTGCTGCGCGAGGTCGCCGGCGCGTTCCGCCGCCCGGTGCTGCTGTACTCGATCGGCAAGGACTCCTCGGTGCTGCTGCACCTGGCGATGAAGGCGTTCGCGCCGGGCCGGATGCCGTTCCCCGTGGTGCACGTCGACACCGGCTGGAAGTTCCGCGAGATGATCGCCTTCCGGGACGAGACGGCCGAGCGGCTGGGGCTCGACCTGCGGGTGCACACCAACCCTGAGGGAGCCACGCCGTTCACCCACGGCGCTCACGAGTACACGCGGATCATGAAGACCGTCACGCTGCGCCGGGCGCTCGACGACGGCGGGTTCGACGCCGCGATCGGCGGCGCGCGACGCGACGAGGAGCGGTCACGGGCCAAGGAGAGGATCTTCTCTCTGCGTGAGCCCGGTCATCGCTGGGAGCCGCGCTCGCAGCGTCCGGAGTTCTGGTGGCGGGCGAACACCGAGCTGGCGGAGGGCCAGACGATGCGGGTGTTCCCCCTGTCGAACTGGACGGAGCTGGACGTCTGGCGCTACATCAAGCGAGAGGACATCCCCGTGGTGCCGCTGTACTTCACCGCACCCCGCCCGGTCGTCGAGCGGAACGGCTCGTTGATCATGGTGGACGACGAGCGCTTACCGCTGGAGCCCGGCGAAGAGCCGCGACTGCGCCACGTACGGTTCCGCACACTCGGCTGCTACCCGCTGTCCGCGGCGGTCGAGTCGAAGGCGGCGACCGTCGACGAGGTCATCGACGAGATGAGACGCGACCGCAGGTCCGAACGCGCCGGCCGGCTCATCGACGGTGAGGGCGGCACCTCCATCGAGAGCAAGAAGTCGGAGGGATACTTCTGATGATCTCCATGCTTCGAGTGGTCGCGTGCGGCTCGGTCGACGACGGCAAGTCCACCCTCATCGGACGGCTGCTCGCCGGCACCGGCGGCGCCACCGACGACCAGCTCGACTACGCGCGGCGGACCAGGCGCGGCGGTTCCACGATCGCTGCGGGCGCGGTGGACTACTCACTGCTGACCGACGGGCTGGAGGCGGAGCACGAACAGGGCATCACCATCGACGTCGCCCACCGCTTCCTGGACCTGCCGTCCGGGCGCCGGGTGATCATCGCCGACGCGCCGGGACACGAGCAGTACACCCGCAACATGGCGGTCGCGGCGTCCACCGCGGACGTCGCCGTGTTACTCGTCGACGCCACCAAGGGGGTCCGCGAGCAGACCCACAGACACCTGGCGATCTGCGCGTTGATGGGTGTGCGGGCGGTCATCGCGGTGGCGAACAAGCTCGACGCGGTGGACTACGACCAGGCGGTGTTCGAGAAACTCGCGAGCGAGGTCCTGGCGGCGGCGAACGGCCTCGACATGGCGGCGAGCGTGATCCCGGCCAGCGCCGTGCAGGGCGACAACGTGGTCGAGCCCTCGCCGAACCTGCCCTGGTACGACGGGCCGACGCTGCTCGGCGCGCTGTCGGAGTGGGAGCCGGCCGAGGGGTCGCGGGCGGACGACGCCGGCGGCTACCGGCTGCCCGTCCAGTACGTGATCCGGGCGGACGACTTCCGCGGTTTCGCGGGCACCGTGATCGGCGCCCCGGTCCGGCGGGGCGACGCCGTCGCGGTCGCCGGCAGCGGGGTCGCGTCCAGGATCGACCGGCTGATCGGCCCCGGCGGCGGCGACCTCGACCAGGCCGCCCCCGGCACCCCGGTGACGGTGACGCTGGCCGACGACGTCGACGTCCGGCGCGGAGACCTGCTGACCACGCCGGAAGCCCTGGGCGACGGACTGTCCCCGGCCACGGCGTACTCCGCCACCCTGATCTGGACCGCCGGGGAGCCGCTGCGGCACGGCCGCTCCTACCTGATGCTGGCCGGGCCGCGGACCGTGCCCGCCACGGTCACGGCCGTGCGCGGCCGGATGGAGGTGGTGTCCGGCAAGCGGCTCGCCGCGCGCGCCCTCGGCCTCAACGACATCGGCACGGTCGAGCTGGCCACCGACACCCCTCTCTGCCTGGACGGTTACCAGGAGTGCCGGGACACCGGCAGCTTCCTGCTCGTGGACCGGGTCAGCAAGGAGACGGTGGCGGCCGGCATGGTCCGGCACGCGCTGCGGCGCGGCCGCAACGTCGTCCGGCAGACCTTCACCGTCGACCGCGACGCCAGGCAGGAGCTGAAGGGGCAGCGGGCCAAGGTGCTGTGGCTGACCGGTCTGCCGGGCTCCGGGAAGTCGACCATCGCCAACGCGCTGGAGCGGCGGCTCCACGCCATGGGGCTGCACACGTACGTGCTCGACGGCGACAACGTCCGCAGCGGACTCAACAGAGACCTCGGGTTCACCCCGGGAGACCGGGCGGAGAACGTGCGCCGGGTCGCCGAGCTGACCCGCATCCTGCTGGACGCCGGGCTGATCGTGATCGTCGCGCTGGTCTCGCCCTTCCGGACGGACCGGGCGGCGGCGCGGAGCCTGTTCCCGCCGGGCGACTTCGCCGAGGTCTGGGTGGACACCCCGCCCGAGGTGTGCGCGAGCCGGGACCCGAAGGGCCTGTACGCCCAGGCGAAGGCCGGCAGGCTGCCCAACATGACCGGCCTCGGCCAGGCCTACGAACCGCCGGAGCACCCTGACCTGGTGGTCGACGGCTCCGGATCGCCCGACGAGGTGGCGGAGAAGCTGGCCGGACTGCTGCAGGGTTAAGAGGGTGGGCCCCGGGCCGGGCTGGCGTGGGCCGTGCCCGGGGCGGAGGGCCGTGTCCGGCCGGGGGTCGCCACTCCCGCCGGTCCAGATCAGTGCCCGCGGCCCTCTTCTTTCAGGGCCGGTGTCCGAGTGGCAGGATTCGAACCTGCGACGCTCCTGCTCCCAAGGCAGGCGGGCTGCCAAGCTGCCCCACACCCGGGTGGTGAAGAACCGCCTGTGAACCCCGGCGGCCGGGTCGGGTCAGCCGGATGCCGGGCAGGCGCCGGGAGACGGGGGAAGCGGTTCGCGCTTCAGGCCGGTCACTGCTCGCCCCCTTTCTCCTCGGTCTTGACGCTGTCAACGCTAGACCGATGATCGGCCGGAGCGCCAGCGGTTTTACGGCGAGCCGGGTGCGCCGGGCCAGGGGACGCCCGCGCGGGTCTCGGGCGACTCGACGCGGAAGCGGGGCATGGCCTCGGGGTGGTTCTCGCGCACGTACGTGATGAGATGCTCGCGCACGTCGCACTTGAGATCCCAGGCGGAGGCCGAGTCCGCGGCGCTCATCAGCGCGCGCAGCTCGACCAGGCCGTTCAGCTGGATGTCGGTGACCTGGAGGGTCCAGTCCTTCTGGTCCCACAGCGGGTTGGTCTGCAGGTAGCGGTAGAGCTCCTCACGCAGCTTCTCGACCGGTACCGACCAGTCGACGCGCAGGTAGACGACGGCGAGGACCCGGCTGCCGTGCCGGGTCCAGTTCTCGAACGGGGTCTGCGTGAAGTAGGAGACCGGCAGGACCAGGCGCCGCTCGTCCCACAGCCGCACCACGACGTAGGTGAGCGTGAGCTCCTCGATCCTGCCCCATTCCTCCTGCACCACGACGACGTCGTCCAGGCGCAGCGCGTCGCTGAAGGCGAGCTGCAGCCCGGCGAGCATGTTGCCGAGCGTCGGCTGGGCGGCGATGCCGACGACCGCGCCGGCGATGCCCGCGGACGCGAGCAGACCCGCGCCCAGCGCCCGCACCTGCGGGAAGGTGAACAGCATCGCGCCGAACGCGATCACCACGACGGTCGCGGTGGCGGCCCGGCGCACCAGCGTGATCTGCGTCTTGATGCGGCGGGCCCGCCGGTTGCGCTCCCCCTCCACGAGGTCCAGGCGCTCCAGGGCGACGTCCGTGAACGCGTACGTCGCCTGGATGATCAGCCAGGTCGCCGCGCCGATGATGAGCAGCGTGACGACCCGCTCGACGGACTCGCCGAACGCCCGCTGCTGCGGCTCAGGGCCGATCATCAGCGGGTAGAACATGATGTTGAACGTCATCAGCAGGACGGTCGTCACCACCGGCCAGTGGCAGTGCTTGACCAGGCGGCTGCTGAAGGTCCACTTGCGCCCGACCCTGAGGAGCACCTGCCGGGTCAGCTCCAGGACGATGACCGCCCCGATCATCGCGCCGGCCAGGTTCAGCCAGGCGCTGGAGAACTGCACGTGAGCGACCCCCCGAAGATTCAGAAGTTCTCGTCAAAACTCACATTGCCCTCAACCGCCACCTGATAAGCGGACACCCGGCGTTCGAAGAAGTTGGCCAGCTCCTGCACGTCCTGGAGCTCCATGAAGGCGAACGGGTTCTCGGTGCCGTAGCGGCGGGGCATGCCCAGCCTGACCAGCCGCTGGTCGGCGACGTACTCCAGGTAGGCGCGCATCTGCTCGGCGGACATCCCGGGCATGCCGTCGCCGCACAGGTCGCGGGCGAAGGCCAGCTCGGCGGCGACCGCCTCCTCCAGCATGCGGCCGACCTGCTCGCCCAGCTCCTCGTCGAACAGCTCGGGCTCCTCCGCCCGGACGGTGTCGACGACGCTGAACGCGAACTCCATGTGCATGGACTCGTCGCGGAACACCCAGTTCGTCCCGGTGGCCAGCCCGCTGAGCAGGCCGCGGGAGCGGAACCAGTACACGTACGCGAAGGCGCCGTAGAAGAACAGGCCCTCGATGCAGGCGGCGAAGCAGATGAGGTTGAGCAGGAACCGCCGCCGGTCGCCCGCGTTCTCCAGGCTCCGCAGGTCGCCGATGGAGTCGATCCACCGGAAGCAGAACTCGGCCTTGTCGCGGATCGACGGGATGTGCTCGATCGCGGCGAACGCCTTGACCCGCTCGTCCGGGTCGGGCAGGTAGGTGTCGAGCAGCGTCAGGTAGAACTGCACGTGCACCGCCTCCTCGAACAGCTGCCTGCTCAGGTAGAGCCGGGCCTCGGGGGCGTTGACGTGCTGGTAGAGGTTGAGCACCAGGTTGTTGGCGACGATCGAGTCACCGGTGGCGAAGAACGCGACCAGCCGGTTGATCAGGTGCCGTTCCTGGGCGGTCATCTTTGCCAGGTCGGCCACGTCGGAGTGCAGGTCGACCTCCTCCACCGTCCAGGTGTTGCGGATGGCGGCCCGGTAGCGCTCGTAGAAGTCCGGGTAGCGCATCGGGCGCAGGGTGAGGTCCATTCCGGGGTCGAGAAGCATGAGGGGATCTCCTTACTGGCAGGCTTCGCAGACGTCGGGGTTCTCCAGCGAGCAGGCCACCTGCTCGACGGCGGCGGCCGGCTGGACGGTGGTCTGCGCGATGCGGGTGGCCGGGCGGGAACGCAGGTAGTAGGTGGTCTTCAGGCCCTGCTTCCACGCGTAGGCGTACATCGACGAGAGCTTGCCGATGGTGGGGGCGGCCATGAACAGGTTGAGCGACTGGCCCTGGTCGACGTACGGCTGGCGGGCGGCGGCCAGGTCGATGAGCGCCTTCTGCGGCAGCTCCCAGGCGGTGCGGTAGAGCAGCTTGAGGTCGTCGGGGATGCCCGGCAGGTGCTGCACGGACCCGTCGGCGCGCTTCAGCCCGTCGCGCGTCGCCTGCGTCCACAGCCCGCGTTCCCGCAGGTCGGCCACCAGATAGCGGTTGACCTGGAGGAACTCGCCGGACAGCGTCTCGCGCTTGAACACGTTGGACACCTGCGGCTCGATGCACTCGTAGCAGCCGGCGATGGACGCGATGGTGGCCGTCGGCGCGATGGCGATCATGAGCGAGTTGCGCAGCCCGGTGGCGGCGATCTTCTCGCGGAGCGCGTCCCAGCGCGGCGAGCCGGCGGCGGCGTAGTGGTCGGGGTGCAGCACGCCCGCCGCGGCGCGGGTGTCGTCGTACGAGGGATGCCGCCCGCGTTCGGCGGCCAGGTCGGCCGAGGTGTCGTAGGCCGCCAGCGCGATCTCCTCGGCGATGCGGGTGGACAGCTCCAGCGCCCGGGGCGAGTCGAACGGGAGGCGGAGCGCGAAGAACACGTCGGCCAGCCCCATCACGCCGAGCCCGATCGGCCGCCAGCGCCGGTTGGCCGCCCCGGCCTCGGGCGTCGGGTAGAAGCCGAGGTCGATGGTGCGGTCCAGGAAGCGCACGGCCGTCCGGACGGTGGCGCGCAGCCGCTCCCAGTCGAGGCCGTCGCGCCCGTCCAGGTGGGCGGCGAGGTTGACCGAGCCGAGGTTGCACACCGCGGTCTCGGCGTCGCTGGTGACCTCCAGGATCTCGGTGCACAGGTTGGACAGGTGGATGACGTTCTCCGGCCGGGCGGTCTGGTTGGAGGTGCGGTTGGCCGTGTCCTTGAACGTCATCCAGCCGTTGCCGGTCTGCGCGAGCGTCCGCATCATCCGCCCGTACAGGGTCCTGGCCGGGATCCGCCGGGTGTGCCGGCCCTCGGCCTCGTAGGCCCGGTAGGCGCGGGTGAACGCCTCGCCGTGCAGGTCGGGCAGGTCGGGGACGTCCTTGGGGTCGAACAGCGACCAGTCCTCACCGGCCTCGACGCGGCGCATGAACTCGTCCGGCACCCAGTTGGCCAGGTTGAGGTTGTGGGTGCGGCGGGCGTCCTCGCCGGTATTGTCGCGCAGCTCCAGGAACTCCTCGATGTCGGCGTGCCAGGTCTCCAGGTAGACGCAGGCCGCGCCCTTGCGCCGGCCGCCCTGGTTGACCGCCGCAACGGAGGCGTCCAGGGTGCGCAGCCACGGCACGATGCCGTTGGAGTGGCCGTTGGTGCCCCGGATGAGCGAGCCACGTGAGCGCACCCGGGTCCACGAGATGCCGATGCCGCCCGCGTACTTCGACAGCCGGGCGACCTGCGCGTACCGGTCGTAGATCGCCTCCAGCTCGTCGCGCGGCGAGTCGAGCAGGAAGCACGACGAGAGCTGCGGGCGGCGCGCGCCCGCGTTGAACAGGGTCGGCGAGCTGGGCAGGTAGGACAGCGTCGCCATCAGCCGGTAGAGCTCGGCGGCCTCCGCGACGGTCTCCGACAGCCCGCAGGCGACCCGCAGGAAGAAGTGCTGGGGCCGCTCCAGCACGGTCCGGGTGACCGGGTGGCGCAGCAGGTAGCGGTCGTAGACGGTGCGCAGCCCGAAGTACTCGAACCGCTCGTCGGCGGCGTCCGAGACGAGCGCGTCCAGCTCGGCGGCGTGCGCGGCGACGAACTCCGCCAGGCCGTCCTGGATCAGCCCCGCCGCGTGGGTGGCGGCGATCGAGCCGGAGAACGACCGCACCCCGTGCGCGGCCGCCTCGTCGGCGATCTCCTCGGCGAGCAGCCCGGCGGCCACCCGCGAGTTCGCCGGGTCGGCGATCACCCGGGCGGCGGCCTCCTCGATGGCCAGGCGCCGATCACCCTCGACGATCTGTGTCACGTGCTCTCTCCTCGCGAGCTCATCCCCGTGAGGGCGCGCGAGAGCACGGCGGCGCACGCCGCTAGGCCCCCGGGCCCTCCCTCGAGGCCCTGGACATGGTCCATCGCCGGCAGGTCTTCGGGCTCGCGGGCGTCTCGCACTCTCCTACTGGCCGTCGCTTCCCGGATCTTTCCAGTGCTCGTTGACGGCGGTCGTTCCCGCTCACCGCTGCGGGGCAGCCCCGGAATCGCACCGGGTTCCCTTTTGCTCCGCCCCGGGCGGGGGCGAACCGGCGAACGATCGAGATCCTACATCTAGTGGCTGCTTTCGCAACCGCCACATCATGTTGTGCCCTTGCCGCTTTCGAGGAGGCCGAGATCGCGGAGCACGGCCTTGGTGCGGCGGACCTCGGAGACGACCCAGGCGGCGAAGCGGTCGCCGGCCAGCGGGATCGGCGTCCAGTCGCCCTCCCGGCAGGTACGCTGCCAACCGGGCGAGCCGGTCACCTCCTCGCACATGCCGATGGCCGCCTCCCGGCTCTCCTGCGGCATGCCGCCGGGCCCGACGGCGGCGCACCAGCTCGCGAAGTCCACCCGGACCCCGAGCTCCAGCAGGCTGGGCGCGTCCAGCCCGGGGAACCGCTCGGCACAGGACACGGCCAGCACCCGGACCCGGCCCCGGTCGATGTACGGGCGCCAGCCGGCGAGCGGGCCCGTCGCGGCGACGGCGCGGCCGGCGAGCAGCGCGGTGGCGACCTCGGAGATGCCGGGGTAGCCGGTGTAGTCCACCTGCCGGGTGTCGGCGCCGAGCCCGCGCGCGATGAGCCCGAACAGCAGGTGGTCGGGGGCGCCCTGCGGCCCGCCGGCGAGCGGGGTGCCCGTGGGGTCGGCGCGCAGGCGGGCGCCGAACGCGTCGAAGGTGGCCAGACCCGAGTCGCGCGGCACCAGCACCACCTCGACCTCGCCGGCCAGCCGGGCCAGCGGGGTGGTGCCGTGCAGGGGCGACTCGGCCGCGTTCAGCTCGGCGGCGGCGAGCGCGGGCAGCCCGGTGATGGTGATCGTGGTGACCGGCCCGGCCCCGCCGACCGGGTAGCCGGCTCCGCGGGCCACCTGGGTGAACGCCTCGGCGACGCGGCTCCAGCGCTCGCCGCCGCCGAGGATCTCGTACGCGCCGGGCGCGCGTCCGGCGTGACGGTCACCGCAGCCGGCCAAGCAGGCGGCCATTCCCAGGCCTGTCACGAGGAACCGCCTGCGCCGCATGACCCGCCTCCCCCGAAGTGTCCACTTCAGGTTATTTACAGATCACGCAGAGTTACACATGCCGGATATCACCTACTAAGGTTTCCAGGCCATCCCGGCCAGCAGCGGCAGCCGTGTGGCGCCGACCAGGCGTGGCCGGTCGGGCCGCCACTCGTGGGCCTGCACCAGACCGGGCTCGATCATGACGAAGTCACCGAAGAACGCCTGGATCTCCTCCGGTCCCCTGCCGGTGCCGCCCGCCGGGGCGTCGCCCGACGAGGTGGCGTGCGCGATGGCCAGGTGGCTGCCCGGCGCCAGCGCCTCCCGCAGGAGGGCGACCACGGCGTGCGGGTTCATGCTGTCGGGCACGAAGTGGAGCACCGACACCAGCAGCACCCCGACCGGCCTGGCCGGGTCGAGGAAGCCGGCGGCGCCGTCGAGCATCCGCGCGGGGTCGAGCAGGTCGGCCTCCACGAAGACAGCTCCGGCCTGCTCCTCCAGCAGTTCGCGGCCGTGCGCGGCCACCACCGGGTCGTGGTCGACGTAGACGACCCTGGCGTCCGGGACCACCTCGTGCACGTTGCCCTGGGTGGGCAGGCCGCTGCCCACGTCCAGGAACTGGGTGACGCCCTGCGCGGCGGCGTAGCGGACCGCACGCTGGAGGAACTCCCTGGCGGCGCGCGCCTGCGGCACCGCCTCCGGTATCAGGTCCGCCAGCCGGTCCAGGGCCTCGCGGTCGACCGCGAAGTTGTCCTTGCCGCCGAGCAGGTAGTCGTACATTCGGGCGAGATTGGGAGTGTCGGGGTCGGACTGGGGCACATTTTCGACCCTAGGCGCTCCCCTCCCGGGGCGACACCGGCCGGATTCCGACTATGACCCAGCCGAACGGTAAGGATTTGCTAACCCCCTCTTGCCGCTATTCCACCGTGACACTCTTGGCCAGGTTGCGCGGCTTGTCCACGTCCCTGCCGAGGGCCACCGCGGCGTGGTAGGCCAGCAGCTGGAGCGGGATCGTGAGCAGGATCGGGTCCAGCTCGATCTCGTTCTTGGGCACCACGATGCAGTCCTCGGCCAGCTTGGTGTCCGGCTCGCGGTGGCCGACCATCAGCACGCTGCCGCCGCGGGCGCGGATCTCGCCGAGCGTGGTGAGGTTCTTGTCGAGCAGCTCGTCGTCGGGGACGACCGCCACCGTCGGCATCTCCGGGCCGATCAGCGCGAGCGGGCCGTGCTTGAGCTCGCTGGCCGGATAGGCCTCGGCGTGCACGTACGAGATCTCCTTGAGCTTCTGGGCGCCCTCGCGGGCCACCGGATAGCCGCGGACCCGGCCGACGAACATCATGCTCGCGTGCTTGGCGTACTTCTGCGCCAGCTCGGCGATCTTGTCGCCCTGGGTGAGGATCTCCTCGATCTGGCCCGGCAGCCTGCGCAGGCCCTCGCAGATGCGCCGGCCGTCGGCCGGCGACAGGTCGCGCACCCGGCCCAGGTGCAGGGCGAGCAGCGCGAACGCGACCGCGGTCGAGGTGAACGCCTTGGTCGAGGCCACCGACACCTCGGGGCCCGCGTGCAGGTAGACGCCGCCGTCGACTTCGCGGGCGATGGCGCTGCCGACCGCGTTGACGATGCCGATCACCCGGCCGCCCTTGCGCTTGAGCTCCTGCACGGCGGCGAGCGTGTCGTAGGTCTCGCCTGACTGGCTGATGGCGACGTAGAGCGTGTCCTGCTCGACGACGGGGTTGCGGTAGCGGAACTCGCTGGCGGGCTCGGCGTCGGCCGGGATGCGGGCCAGCTCCTCGATCAACTGGGCGCCGATCTGGCCGGAGTAGTACGCCGAACCGCAGCCGATGACCTTCACCCGGCGGAAGGAGCGGGTCTCGCGGGCGTTCATGTTGAGCCCGCCCAGGTGGGCCACGTTGAAGCGCTCGTCCAGGCGGCCGCTCATCGTGCGGGCGGTGGTCTCGGGCTGCTCGGAGATCTCCTTGAGCAGGTAGTGCTCGTAGCCGCCGGTGTCGTAGTGACCGGCGTCCCAGTCGACGGTCAGCGGCTCCTTGGCGGTCTCGCGGGCGTCGCTGGCGAAGGTGTGGAACCCGTCGGCGCGCAGCACGGCCAGCTCGCCGTCCTCCAGGTGGACCACCTGGCGGGTGTAGCGGACGAGCGCGGCCACGTCGGAGGCGGCGAACATCTCCTTCTCGCCGATGCCGAGCACGATCGGGCTGCCGTTGCGGGCCACGACCACCTCGCCCGGCCGCTCGGCGTCGATCACCGCGATCCCGTACGTGCCGACGACGCTCTTGAGCGACTTGCGTACGGCCTCCTCAAGGGAGTCGTTCTCGTCGACGGCGGCGGCGATCACATGGGCGAGCACCTCGGTGTCGGTCTCGGACCGGAACTCCACGCCGTCGGCGACGAGCTTGGCCCGCAGCTCCCCGGCGTTCTCGATGATGCCGTTGTGCACCACCGCGATGCGCTCATCGCCCGACAGGTGCGGATGCGCGTTCTCGTCGCTGGGCACGCCGTGCGTCGCCCACCGGGTGTGGCCGATGCCGAGAGCGCCCTTGAACCTGGCCGGCACCACCTTGGCCAGGTCGGCGACCCTGCCCTTGACCTTGCGGACCTTGAGTCCTTTGCTGGAGACGACGATCCCGGCCGAGTCGTAGCCGCGGTACTCCAGCCGCTGCAGCCCTTCGAGCAGGATGGGTGCCGCGTCCTTCGGCCCCACGTACGCGACGATTCCGCACATCCGAGTCTCCTATCCGTAGACGATCCGGCGCAGTTGCCGCAGCGACAGCTCGGGCGCCGCCACCCGGCGGGCCCTCAGCTCGGCGGCGATCCTGGGAAAGATCTCATCGTTGGTGAAGCCACGGGCCTGCAACTCCCCGTGGCGACGCCGGACGAACTCCTCCGAGGGCTCGGAGAAGTACGACAGCACGTCGGCCACCACGCGCGCCGCCTCGCCGGGCCCGAGCGGGCTCGTCCGGGTGAGGTGGACGATGAGGTCCTCGTAGGGATGCCGCGCCGTAGACACAGACGAGGACATTACGCAGATGGAACGAGACACGCCAACATCCTGCCCGATTTCGGGCAGAATCAGCTCGGACGAGGGCTCAGCTTCTCCCAATCAGGTGTGCGGCTTTAGGTAGATCCCATGCGGGCGCGGGAATGGTGACGCACAGTGTTCGCGTCGTACCGTCGCGTGGAGGTCCGTCATGCTGTTGCAGGTCGCCGTCGCCGCCGCCGTCCTGGCCGGCCAGCCGGGGGGACGCCAGGACGACTTCGCCTCGGCGGCCAGGGAGTACGGGGTGCCGGTCAGCGTGCTCCTGGGCGTGTCGTACCTGCAGTCGCGCTGGGACGCGCACGCGGGCGAGCCCTCCACGGCGGGCGGTTACGGCCCCATGCACCTGCTGGACCCCGCGCTCATCACGGGCGCCGGCCCCCGCTCCGGCGGCCGGCCGCACGGCCCCCTCCCCCGCTCCGCCGCACCGGGCCACCAGCACGGCGACGCCCGCGGCGACTCCGCCCGCCCCCGCCCGCACCTGGATCCCCGGGGCGAACCCGCGACGGGCCCGGCGGAAGGCAAGGGGACGACACCCCACGAGACCACCCGGCCGGCATCCGGCTCCCCGCGAGCGACCTCGAAAGAGGCGGCGCGGACCGGAAGCGGCGATCGGCGAGAGGCGGCGCGCCCTGGAAGCGGCGATCGGGGCGCGACCCTCGGCGAGGCGGCGCGGTCCGGAAGCGGCGGCCAGGGCGCGACCGCGGGCGAAGCGGCGCGGACCGGAAGCGGCGATCGGGGCGCGACCGCGGGCGAAGCGGCGCGGACCGGAAGCGGCGATCGGGGCGCGACCGCGGGCGAAGCGGCGCGGACCGGAAGCGGCGATCGGGGCGCGACCGCGGGCGAAGCGGCCTCGTCCGGAGGCGACTGGGGGGCGACTCTTGGGGAGGCCGCGCGGTTGACGGGGGTCAGCGTCGAGCGGCTGCGCAGGGACGCCGCCGCGAACATCCGGGCCGGCGCCGCCCTGCTCGCGTCCTACCAGGGCGTGCCCAGCGCCGACCCGGCCCGCTGGCACGCCGCGGTCGCCCGCTACTCGGGCTCGCCCGCGTTCGCCGACGAGGTGCTGCGGGTGATCCGCGACGGCGCGGCCCGACGGGCGGACGACGGCTCCCTGGTCCGGCTGCCCGCGCACCCGGCGCTCCGCTCCCCCGTCCGTCCGACCGATCCGGGGGACGGGGCCGAGTGCCCGCCGTCGCTGGAGTGCCGATGGATGCCCGCCGCGTACGCCAGGACCGGCGAGCAGGACTACGGCAACCACGACCGCATGAGCCGCCCCCGCCGAATCGACTACATCGTCATCCACGACACCGAGGGCCCCTTCCGGGGCATCCCACGCCTGATCCGCGACCCGGAGTACGTGAGCTGGCACTACACGATCCGCTCCCGCGACGGCCAGATCGCCCAGCACGTGAAGACCCGCGACATCGCCTGGCACGCCGGCAACTGGGACGTCAACACCCGCTCGGTCGGCATCGAGCACGAGGGCTACCTGGCCAGGGGTGGCACCTGGTACACCGAGGCCATGTACCGCGCCTCGGCCCGGCTGGTCCGCCACCTGGCCGCCGAGCACGACATCCCGCTCGACCGGGCCCACATCCTGGGCCACGACAACGTCCCCGGCACCACCCCGGACACCCTCGCCACCATGCACGAGGACCCCGGCCCCTACTGGGACTGGGCCCACTACTTCGACCTGCTCGACGCCCCCTTCGACAAGCGCCCCCGGCGACTCGACACCCTGAGGAAGGCAACCACCGACGAGCCCGCCACCTCGTACGGCGAAGAACCAGACCACCCCGACACCACCAGTCCCTCCCACGCCCAGCCTCCGGCGGCCCCAGCCATACGCGACCACACCACCGCAGACCTGCCCATGCACCACACCGCCGCGGACCCGACCGCGCACGACGGAACCGCCGCGGACCACCACACCCCTGCGGATCCTGCCGCACATGGCCGGACCGCCGCGGACCCCGCCATGCGTCACCACACCGCTGGAGATCCGACCGCGCATGACCAGACCACCGCGGACCGTGCCACGCACCACCCCACCGCTGCAGACCTAGCCGCGCATGACCGAACCGCCACGGACCCCGCCATGTGCCACCACACCGCTGGAGATCCGGCCGCGCACGACGGGACCGCCACGGACCCTGCCACGCACCACCGCACCCCTGCGGATCCGGCCGCACATGACCAGACCACCGCGGACCCTGCCACGCACCACCACACCCCTGCAGACCTAGCCGCGCATGACCGGCCCGCCGCGGACCACCACACCCCTGCAGACCTAGCCGCGCATGACCGGCCCGCCGCGGATCCGGCCGCGCGTGATCAGACCGCCGCCGACACCATCGGGCTTGATCAGGCCACAGCGGACGCGGTCGTGCATGGTCAGAGCGGCCCGGTCGTGCGCGACCAGACCTCCATGCGCGACCAGACCGCCGCAAGCTCGGTCGTGCGTGATGGGGTCGGGTTCGGCAGGGTTGTGCGGGAACGGCCCGGGCGTGGGGGATCCGTCCTGATCCTGCCGGAGTACGACGAGCACCGGCCGCGTTTCACCGGCTGCAAGAGCGCCAAGCCCGACCGGCCGTGCCCGCCGCACGGCGCGTCCGCGGTGTGGCTGCACACGGCGCCCCGCCACGACGCGCCGCTGGTGGACGACATCGGCAAGCGCGTCGGCGAGCCCAGCACGTACAGCGTCTACGACCACAGCGCCCGCGCCTCCGCCGGGCAGCGGTTCGCGGTGGCCGGGCGGCGCGGCGACTGGACGGCCATCTGGTATCTCGGCCGCCGCGCCTGGTTCCACGACCCGCACGAGCACCCGACCGCCGTCCGCGCCCGCGGCCCCGTGGTGGTCCCGCGCGGACCGGACGTCAAGGTGTACGGGCGCGCCTACCCGGAGAAGTCGGCCTATCGCGGCACGGGAGTCGCCTACCAGCCTCACGTCGCGCTCCCGTACCGGATCGGCCCCGGCGAGGCGTACACGGTCGGCGACACCCTGACCGGTTCGTACCATGCGGCCGGATACAAGCCCGCGAGCCACGTCACCGTGAGGGGCAGGCAGCGCTACCACCAGATCCAGCTCGGCCACCGCGTCGCGTTCGTCAAGGCGGAGGACGTCCGCCTCGTCCGCTGATTTTCGCCCCGGGAGGTGCTCCATGGACACGGGCACTCCCGGAAAGCGATATGGTTTTCTTCGTAACCGGCTGGCGCCGGAGACACGCGGAAGTGGCTCAGGGGTAGAGCATCACCTTGCCAAGGTGAGGGTCGCGGGTTCGAATCCCGTCTTCCGCTCGGAGTTCAACTCCTGGTGGAGTGGCCGAGAGGCGAGGCAGCGGCCTGCAAAGCCGTCTACACGGGTTCAAATCCCGTCTCCACCTCGGCAGGTTCGGCGGATCTCACGAGATCCGCTAAGGTAAGAGCAGTGCCATGCGGAAGTGGCTCAGGGGTAGAGCATCACCTTGCCAAGGTGAGGGTCGCGGGTTCGAATCCCGTCTTCCGCTCTGAGTGACAACTCAATACGGACGATTAGCTCAGCGGGAGAGCGCTTCCCTGACACGGAAGAGGTCACTGGTTCAATCCCAGTATCGTCCACCCCACAAAGCCCCAGATTCTGGCACCCGCCGGGTCTGGGGCTTTCTCGTTGCACCGGTCCAGGGCGAATCATCGAGCGGTCTTGACCTCAAGGGCGTCCATCATCACGCTCCGTTTACCATTTGGCCGCTTCTGCGCAGATTGCGTCACGCTGCGTGCATATAGCCACTCCGAGCGGGTAGCGCGCTGACATTGGCTCCTCGGAGGGGGAAACCGTGGACATCAACATAGGCCAGGGCATATCCGATGCCTGGCGAATGATCGCGACATTCGTACCAAGACTCATCGCGTTCCTGGTCATACTCATCATCGGCTGGATCGTGGCGAAGCTGCTGGAGAAGGTCGTCGACAAGGTTCTGGAGCGGGTCGGGTTCGACCGGGCCGTCCAGCGCAGTGGCGTGCAGAGGTGGCTGGAGCGCAGCCAGTACGACGCGAGCAGCCTGCTCGCCAGGATCGTCTTCTATGCGATCATCCTGGTCACCCTGCAGATCGCGTTCAGCGTGTTCGGGCCGAACCCGATCTCCGCGCTGCTGAACGCCGTGGTGGCGTGGCTGCCCATGGCGATCGTGGCCATCGTGATCATCGTGGTGGCCGGCGCGATCGCGAAGGCCGTCGGCGACATCATCAGGGGCGCGCTCGGCGGGCTGTCCTACGGCCGCCTGCTGGCCGTGGCCGCGGAAGTGTTCATCTGGGCGCTGGGGATCATCGCCGCGCTCAACCAGATCGGCGTGGCCACGGCGGTCACCACCCCGGTCCTGATCGCGGCGCTCGCCACAGTGGGCGCGATCGCGGCCATCGGCGTCGGCGGCGGGCTCGTGCGGCCCATGCAGCAGCGGTGGGAACGCTGGCTCAGCCGGATCGAGGAGGAGGCGCCGCAGGCCAGGGCGCACGCGGAGGCGTACCAGCAGGGGCGTGAGCACGCCCGTGCCATGACGCCCGAGGAGATGGCCGAGCGCGGCACGTCGGAGCAGCGGATCACGCCGCAGACCGGCACCGGGACGGTCGGCTCCACCCGGCCGGACATCCGGGAGCCCTGACTCCCGCCGACCTCCGGGACGATGCAGGGGCGGCCGGGCCGACTCGGCCCGGCCGCGACCCCGCGTTCACCGGGGGCCGTGCTGGTCACAGGCGACGGACCCGCACCCGAAGGCTGAACGAGCTCATGGCAGAGGCGGGCGGGCGGTTCGAGATCCCGCCCACCGACCCCTCCGCATCACCAACAGGCGGTAAGGAGGTCTGGACGCTGTGACACCGCGCCGACCCTGGGCAGGGGGAAAGCAGAGCGAGCGCTTCCTGGGAGGTGGGTCAGATGTCCGAGCCCCAGCCTGACGTGGTTTCTTCAGAAGAACGAACGCATGCGCTCGAGGCCGAGCTGAACGCTCTCAGGGCCCGGGCCGACAAAGTCGACCAGCAGCTCCAGGCGTTGGCGGAGGCGAGTCTGGCCCTGGCCCGCGGCCTGGAGAGCCCTCCGGTGGAGGAGCCCGGGCAGCCGCATGCGGAGCGGGCCGCACGACTCGCCCACGAGCTGCTGCTCGCGGCCGGCCTGGGCCGGAGGAGGAGCGAGGGGAGCGAGGGGAGCGAGGGGTAGGCGCCCCGCCATAAGCGGAAGTGGACCACACCGATGACACTGCAGATCGTGGCGGGAACGGCCAACCACGCGCTGGCCGGCTCCGTGGCCGGGATTCTCGGCATCGCGCCGGTCTCCGCGGCGGTGGAGCGATTTCCGGACGGAGAGCTCCGGCCCGTCGTGGGCGGGATGCGGGGTGCGGACGTCTATCTGGTCCAACCCACGAGCCCGCCGGTCAACGAGCACGTGATGGAGTCGCTGTTGCTGATCGACGCCTGCCGTCGGGCGGGCGCGGCGCAGATCACCGCGGTCATGCCGTACTTCGGGTACGCCCGTCAGGACCGTCGTGGCCGGTCCGGGCAGGCGATCGGAATCCGCGTCGTCGCGGACGCGCTCGCGTCGGCCGGGATGCGGCGTCTGATCGTGACGGATCCGCACACGACCGCGCTGGAGGCGATCTGCGCTGTTCCGGTGGAGATGCTGACGGCCGTGCCGTCCCTCGCCCGCGTGCTGGGTGAGCAGGTGCCGGACGAGGCCGTGGTGGTGGCGCCTGATCTCGGCGCGGTCAAGCTGGCGGAGCATTACGGCGCTCTGCTGTCGTGTCCTGTGGCGGTGGTGCGCAAGACCAGGCTGAGCGGGACACGTGTGGTCGCCGAGGAACTGGTGGGGGATGTACGGGATCGTCCGGTGGTCATCGTCGACGACATGATCAGTACGGGCGGCACTATCGAAGCTGCCGCGGAGGTGGTGGCCGGCCACGGTGCCGCGCCGGAGATCGTGGTGGTGGCGACGCACGGGTTGTTCGTGGCATCGGCGGCCGAGCGCCTCGGCCGTGCCATGATCCGGCGGATCCTGGTCACCGACACCGTCGCACAGCGGCCCGACTCGGGAATGCCGCTTGATGTGTGCTCGGTGGCGCCGCTCCTGGCCGATGCCATCGGGCGCCTGTACCGGAACGAGCCGCTGGACAAGCTGCCGGCGCGGGCATGACGGTCCCGCGGACGGCCTAGGCGGGGAGGTCGCCGGTGAGGAAGCCGTGCCGGTGGGCGAGCCAGCACGCGGCCGTCAGGCGGAGCGCCGGGGGGTCGGGCAGGCCGTCGTAGAACCAGCCCCACTCGCGCAGTCCGTCCAGGAAGCCCAGCACGTAGTCGCCCAGGATCTCGGGGTCGAGCGGGATCGTGTCCCGCAGGATCGCGGCGTGCTGGTCCACCGCGGCGACCAGCGCGGGGTCGGTGGCCATCCTGGCGAGCTGGTCCTGGCCCAGCTCCCCCATCACCCACTGCAGGGGCGCAGCCGCCCACCCATCCTCGAAATGCACCTTTAAACCATAAACCACCCCAAAACCCCTTTACCCTTCGGCGTCGATGTCCGCGAGCGTGCGCTGCGCCACCGCGAAGGCCGAGTTGGCCGCCGGTACCCCGCAGTAGACGGCGGTCTGCAGCAGCACCTCCTTGATCTCTTCACGGGTGAGCCCGTTCCGCAGAGCCGCCCGTACGTGCATCGCGAGCTCTTCCATGTGACCGCGCGCCACCAGCGCGGTGAGCGTGACGACGCTGCGGGCGCGCCGGTCGAGGCCGGGACGGTTCCAGATCTCGTCCCAGGCGTAGCGGGTGATGAAATCCTGGAAGTCGCGGGTGAAGTCGGTGATGGCGGCGTTGGCCCGGTCGACGTGCGCGCCGCCGAGCACCTCGCGCCGGGTCCGCATCCCGTCGGCCCGGCTCTCCCCCGCGGCCTTGCCCGCGCCCGCCGGCCAGGTGTCGGAGAGGTGGCGCAGGATCGCGGCCGTCGCCGGGACCGGACGCTGGACGGTCGCCAGGTGCGAGGCCGCCGGGATGGCCGCGAGCAGGGCGCCCGGGATGCCGGTGGTCAGGGTGAGCGCGTGCTCCAGCGGCGTCGCCGGGTCGTCGGCCCCCGCCACGATCAGCGCGGGCGCGGCGATCTCCGGCAGCCCGGCCCGCAGGTCGTAACCGGCCAGCGCCTCACAGCAGGCGGCGTAGGACTCGTCGTCGACCTGGCCGAGCATGTCGATGACCCAGCCTCCGTCGTACCCGTCGGTGAACCAGCGTGAGGCCAGCACGGGCCCGAGCGACCGCACGCCCGCGTTCCGTACCTGTGCCGCCCGCTCCCGCCACGGGCCCGGCTCGCCGAACCTGGCGGACGAGCAGCACATGATCAGGCTCCGCACCCGCTCCGGTGCCCTGAGCGCGGCGGTCGCGGCGACCGCGCCGCCTACCGAGATCCCGCCGATGGCGAAGTACGGCTCGTCCACCAGGTCGAGCACGGCCAGGGCCAGGTCGTCGAGCGTGAACCCGCCGGCCGCGGGCGAGCCGCCGTGACCCGGCAGGTCGTACCGCAGCACCCGCCACCGGTCGGTCAGCGCCGGCAGCTGGGGCTTCCAGACGTCCAAGGTGGTGCCCAGCGACGGGCCGAGCACGAGCAGCGGCCCGCCGGCGGGGCCGTCGACGCGATGATGGAGCTTCACTGGTGTCCTTCTCTGTCTCGGTACGCGGCCAGGACTCGGTCGGTGAGGGCCGGGGCCGCGCCCAGGTAACCGGACGGGTCCAGCAGGTCGGCGGGGGCGTCGAGGGGGCCGTCCCGGCGGAGCGTCTGGGTGAGCGCGTCCCGGCCGAGGTGGGCGGCCAGGCGTTCGGAGACGATGCGGCCGCCGGTGAGCCCGGCGTTGGCGCGCATCTGGCCCGGGAAGACCTGGAGGCCGGCGGTCAGTTCCGCGGCGGTCTCCGCGGCGCCGCCGGTCAGCCGCAGGCACTCGCGGAGCGGGCTCCACTCGGCCTGCCAGGCGCCCGCCGCGCGTTCGTGCTCCCCCACCTGGGCCAGCGCCTGCGCGTAGACGGGGACCTGGAGCGAGGCGGCGCGGATCAGGACGGACAGGGCGGGGTTGCGCTTGTGCGGCATGGCGGACGAGCCGCCCGGTGACGCCTCGGCGACCTCGCCGACCTCGGTCTGGGACATGAGCACGACGTCGGCGGCGATCTTGCCGAGCGCCGTCGACACCCCGGCCAGCGCCGCGCCCAGGTCGGCGACGACCGACCGTTCGGCGTGCCACGGAATCTCGGGCGCGACCAGCCCGGTCTCCTGGGCGAACAACTCGACGACGCGCAGGGCCCGTTCCCCTGCCGAAGGCGGGTGTCCACCGACGCCAGAGGCCGCCCGCCCTTCACGCGTACGACCTTCGCCGGGCTGGTGTGGAGTGGGAGAGGGTGTCTCTGCGGCTCCCGCTCCTTCGGAAGACTGCGCCCTCGCGGAAGCGCCTTCGGTGGCTTCGGTGAGGGCGGAGAGGGTGCCGGCGGCCCCGCCGAGCTGGGCGGGGAGGGGGACGGCCGCCAGGCGGTCGCGGGCGCGCAGGACGCCTGCCAGCCAGGTGGCCGCCTTCAGGCCGAAGGTGGTGGGGACGGCCTGCTGGCCCAGCGTGCGGGCGGCCATCACCGTGGTGCGGTGCCGCTCCGCCAGGCCGGCCAGGGACGCCGCGACGGCGTCGAGGTCGGCGAGGATGGCTTCGGATGCCCGGCGGGCGACCAGCATCGCGGCGGTGTCCAGGATGTCCTGGCTGGTGGCGCCCAGGTGCACGTGGGAGGCCGCCGCGCCGGCGGCCTCGCGCAGGTCGGACACCAGCGGCACGACGGGGTTGGCCGACCGGCGGGCGCGTCGGGCCAGGGCGGGCACGTCCACGTCCAGTTCCGCCGCCGCGCGGCCGATCAGCGCCGCCGCCTCCTCCGGCACCAGACCCGCCCGCGCCTGCGCTCGGGTCAAGGCCGCCTCGGCGTCCAGCATCGCCCGTACCCAAGCCTGGTCGGACGTCAACTCCTCGACGCGGACGCCCGCACGCACCGGCGCCAGGAGCCCGCTATCGAGCGCCCCGGAACCCTCTCCGGAGCCGCCCGCGACGGCGGCGATCCCCCAGGAGGCAGCACCAGAACCCCCGGACGCGCCCGCTGCCGCACCGCCGAAACCCCCGGAAGCAGCACCAGAACCTCGGGACGCGCCCGCTGCCGCGCGACCGGAGCCCCCGGAGGCAGGACCGGAACCCCCCGATGCGCTGTCGGGGGTGTCGTCAGAAGTCAAGGAACACCGTCTCCCCTTCGCCCTGCAGGCGTACGTCGAACTCGTAGGTGTCCCCCTTCCCCGTGGCGAGGAGTGTCGCACGCCTGGCCGGGTCGAGTCCGTCCAGCAGCGGGTCAGGAAGGTCCTCCAGGTACACGCGGGTCAGGACGGAGCGCAGCAGGCCGCGGGCGAAGATCTGCAAGGAGAGGTACGGCCCGGAGGGACGGATGGTTCGAAAGCGGTAGCGGCCGTCGGGATCGGTGGCGCAGCGGCCGAATCCGGACACGCCGCCGTCGCCGCGGCGGAGCGCGCCCCGGTCGCCGGTGCGGCCGAGCCACAGCTCCAGCAGCGCGTCCGGGACCGGCTCGCCGGCGCCGTCCCAGACGCGGCCGGTGAGCGTGATCGCCTCCGGGTGCCGCTCGGGGACGAGCTCCCAGTCGTGCTCGTACGGGAGCGCGTGCGCGAAGAAGGGGCCGACGGTCTGCGAGGGGGTCGCGGGCATCAGGACTCCATGGGGGTACGGCCGAGGACGACGTCGAAGGTGTAGCCGAGCGCCCACTCGGGCTGGGTGACGTCGTGCGCGTACGAGGACACGAGCCGCTGGCGGGCCGCCTCGTCCGGGATGGACTGCATGATCGGGTCGAACGGCATGAGCGGGTCGCCGGGGAAGTACATCTGGGTGACGAGCCGCTGGGTGAAGGCGGTGCCGAACACCGAGAAGTGGATGTGGGCGGGCCGCCAGGCGTTCGGGTGGTTACGCCAGGGGTACGCGCCCGGCTTGATCGTGACGAACCGGTAGCGGCCCTCGTCGTCGGTGAGGCAGCGGCCGGCGCCGGTGAAGTTCGGGTCGAGCGGGGCCGGGTGCTGGTCGCCCGCGTGCGCGTACCGTCCGGCGGAGTTGGCCTGCCAGACCTCCACGAGCGTGCCGCGGACCGGGCGTCCGCCGTCGTCCAGGATGCGGCCGGTGACGATGATCCGCTCACCGATCGGCTCGCCGGCGTGCTGCCGGGTCAGGTCGGCGTCCAGGGAGCCGACCTCGTCGTGCCCGAAGACGGGGCTGCTCAGCTCGATCGCGTCGGGGTCGGCCTTGAACGCCACCGGGGGCCGCGACGGGGCGCGCAGCACGGTGCTCTGGTAGCCGGGATACAGGTAGGGCGGATGAGTCATGGTCTGTCCTTCGGTCACCATTCGTAGCCGACGTAGTTCTCCGCCAAGGTGGTCGCCGCCGCCTCGGACGAGGTCACGTAGTCCAGGTAGGAGAGCTGCAGCCGCCGCCCGTAGGCGTCGTCGGAGTCGAACGTGTGCAGCAGCGTCGTCATCCACCAGGAGAAGTGCTGGGCCCGCCAGACCCGCTTGAGGCAGGCGGCGGAGTAGCCGTCGAGCAGTTCGGCCGAGCCGTCCTCGAAGTACGCCGCCAGCGCCTCGGTCAGCACGCGCACGTCGGCGACGGCCAGGTTGAGGCCCTTGGCGCCGGTGGGCGGCACGATGTGGGCGGCGTCGCCGGCCAGGTAGAGCCTGCCGTACTGCATGGGCTCCACGACGAAGGAGCGCATCGGCGTGACGCCCTTCTCCACGATCTCACCGGTGGTGAGGGTGAAGCCCGGCACGGTCTCCAGGCGGGCCTTCAGCTCGTCCCAGACGCGCCCGTCGGGCCAGTCGTCGACGTCGGCGTCCGGCGGCACCTGCAGATAGAAGCGGCTGACCGTGGGTGAGCGCATGCTGTGCAGGGCGAAGCCGCGTTCGTTGCGCGCGTAGATGAGCTCTTCGGACGAGGGCGCGACGTTGGCGAGGATGCCGAGCCAGGCGAACGGGTACTCGCGCTCGTACGCGGTCAGCACGCCCTCGGGCACGGCCGGTCTGGACACGCCGTGGAAGCCGTCGCAGCCGGCGATCACGTCGCAGTCGAGCCGTTCGCCGCCGAAGGTCAGGTAGGGCCGGTCCTCCAGGGAGTGCAGCGCCACGTCCTCGACCTCGAACCGGATGTCGCCGCCCGCCTCCAGCCTGGCGGCGATGAGGTCCTTGACCACTTCCTGCTGCCCGTACACGGTGATGGCCCGGCCGGGCACCAGCTTCTCGAACGGGACGCGGTGTCCCGCGCCGCCGTACCTGAGCTCGATGCCGTGGTGCGGCAGCCCCTCCCGGAGCATCCGCCCGCCGACGCCCGCCTCGACGAGCGTGTCCACCGTGCCCTGCTCCAGCACCCCGGCGCGGACGCGCCGCTCGACGTAGTCGCGGCTACGCCTCTCCAGCACCACCGAGGAGATGCCGCGCAGGTGGAGCAGGTGAGACAGAAGCAGGCCGGCGGGCCCGGCTCCGATGATCCCTACCTGAGTCCGCATGCGGAAAGCATCCTGCCTTCCCGCCCCGCGGATCGAGGGGGCGCTTCCACTGAGCGGAAGAATCCTGCGAGGATGGGCGCATGGCAGGTGGAGCACGGGAGCCGGGCAGGAGCGTGACGTCGAAGGTCCTGGCGATCCTCGGCGCGTTCGACGCCGCGCACCCGCGGCTGACGCTCACCGAGGTGGCGGCGCGCAGCGGGGTGCCGCTGACGACGGCGCACCGGCTGGTGGGCGAGCTGGAGCGGTGGCAGGCGCTCGGCCGCGGCCCCGACGGGCGGCTGAGCGTGGGGCTGCGGCTGTGGGAGCTGGGGCAGCTCGCGCCCGGCCGGTTGCAGGACCTGGCGCACCCGTGGCTGCAGGAGGTGTTCGCCGGCACCGGCGAGAACGTCCACCTGGCCGTCCGCGAGGGCCTGGAGGTGCTGTACGTCGACAAGGTGTACGGGCGGCGGGCGGTGCCGATCGTGTCCAGGGCGGGCGGGCGGCTGCCGATGCACCCGACCGGGGTGGGCAAGGCGCTGCTGGCCTACGAGCCCGACTGGTTCGTCCGCGCCTATCTGGCGCGCGAGCTGGAGCGGCCCACCCCGCACACCATCACCGAGCCCGGCCGGCTGGCCCGCGAGCTGTCCACGGTCCGCGCCCAGGGATACGCGCTCACGTACGAGGAGATGACCTTGGGCTCCTGCTCGGCCGCCGCCCCGGTGCTGGTGGAGGGCCGGGCCATCGCCGCGCTGGGCATCGTGCTGGCGTCCCGCCGGGCCCGCGAGCTGCCGCGCCTGGTCGACATCCTGCGCACGGCGGCGGGGGGCATCGCCGAGTCGTACTCCGCCGCCGCCTGAACCCGCAGGTGGGGGGTAGTAGCCCGGCATGCGCATTCTGATGTCGGGAGCGGGCGGGGCGCTGGGCAGGGCGACCGTGCCCGCCCTGGTCAAGGCGGGTCACGAGGTCCGCGCGCTGGGCCGGGGACCTGGTGAAGGCGGCGACTCCCGGTGGTTCCCCGGCGAGCGGGTGAAGGACGCCGTGCGCGGCTGCGACGCCGTCCTGCTCCTGCCTGAGCGGCGCGCGGACCCGGCGGCCGCTCGCGCGCTGGTGGCCGCCGCGTGCGGGGCGGGCGTGCCGCACCTGCTGCGGGTGGCGGCGCCGGCGACCGGGCGGGAGCGCCGGCGCCGGGAGGACGCCGAACGCGTCGTCAGGAGCAGCGGCCTGGGCTGGACCCTCGTCCGCCACAGCCACCTGCACCAGTCGCTGGACCTGCTGCTGCGGCAGTGGGCCGCCTCTCCCGTGCTCCCGGTGGACCCGTCGCTGCCCTGGCAGCCGGTGGACGCCCGGGAGGTGGCCGGCTACCTGACGGGGCTGCTGGCGGGCGAGCCGCGCCGGGCGGCGCTCGCGTACGGCGGCCCGGAGGTGCTCAGCACCTCCGAGCTGGTCAGGACCTGGCTCAGGGCGCGCGGGCTGCGCCGTCTGTGCCCGCGGGTGCGCTATCCCGGCAAGGCGGCGGCCGAGCAGCGGGCGGGCCGGCTGATGGTCAGGAACGCCCCGCTGGGCACGCTCGGGTGGCGGGAGTGGCTGACGCCGGCGGCCGAGCTGTCGGACGACTTCGCCGAGGAGCACACCGCGTCGCCGACCAGCCCGGCGAACCAGCCGGAGCGCGATCCGGATGTGCGGGTGTACGGCGGCGACGAGGGTTACCAGCGGCAGACCCGGGCGTAGTATGCCGTTTTGCTGGGGTTTCTCCTAACCTGTACGGTCCCTTCCGTTACACTGAACACCTTGTTCAGTGCCGCCGACCGAGGGTTCGATGACGGAGCCAGAGACCGCCCGCCTGGGTGCGCGCATCCGGACGTACCGGAACATGCGCCGCATGACCGTGCGCGGACTGGCCGTCGAGGCGAAGGCGAGCCCGAGCTTCATCAGCCAGCTTGAGCGCGGCCGGACCAGCGCCAGCATCGGCATGCTCAGGCGGATCGCCACGGCGCTCGGCCTGACCGTGGCCGACCTGTTCAGCGAGGAGGACGAGATCGGGCACCGCGTGGTGCGCCGCCCGTCGCGTCCCGAGTTACGCACCGCCCCCGGCACCCGCAAGTACCTGATCTCCCAGCGTCCCCTCCAGAACGTGGAGGTGTACGCGGGCGAGTTCGACCCCGGTGCCTCCACCGGGGACGAGCCGTACTCCCACGGCGAGTCGCAGGAGATCCTCCTCGTGCTCCACGGCCGGATCACCGTGTGGCTCGGCCCGTCGGGCTCTGCCTCCCCGCACGTGCTCGGGCCGGGTGACAGCGTGGAGTACCGGACCTCGGTGCCGCACCGCGTGGCCAACGAGGGCGACCAGCCGGCCGAGGTCATCTGGGTGATCAGCCCGCCCACCCCGGCCTGAGCACCCGGATCACCGACGGGGCGCCCGGCTCCGTTCCTCTCTTCCCCACTAGCCTGACATGGAAGGCGGTTTCAGACGTGAATGGGATCCCGCTGACGGGGGACTTCGCCAACGGCGGGGTCTCGTTCTGGTACCGGCAGGCCGGACTGCCGGCGCGCCGGGCGCCGCTGCCCGGCCCGCGCGTGTACGACGTGGCGATCGTGGGCGGCGGTTACACCGGCCTGTGGACGGCCTACTACCTGAAGAAGGCCCAGCCTGACCTGCGGATCGCCGTGCTGGAGAAGGAGTTCGCCGGGTTCGGCGCGTCCGGCCGCAACGGGGGCTGGCTGTCGGCGGAGTTCGCCGGGTCGCGCAAGCGGCACGCCAGGGCGCGCGGCCGCCAGGCCATGATCGACCTGCAGCACGCCATGTTCCGCGCGGTGGACGAGGTCATCGACGTGGCCCGTGAGGAGGGCATCGACGCCGACGTCCACAAGGGCGGGCTGGTGCACGCCGCCACCAACCCGGCGCAGCGCCGCCGCCTCCGCGCCGAGGTCGCCGACCTGCGCACGTGGGGGTACGGCGAGGACGACATGCGCCTGATGGACCGCGACGAGATGGGCGAGCGGCTGCACGTGGCCGGCGCCATCGAGGGCGCCTACTCGCCGCACTGCGCCCGCATCCAGCCGGCCAAGCTGGCGATCGGGCTGGCCCGCGCCGCCGAGGCGCTGGGCGTGGACATCTTCGAGAGCACCACGGTGACCGAGATCCGCCCGCGCGAGGCGGGCCGGGCGTCGGCCGTCACCACGCGCGGCACGGTCACGGCCGAGTACGTGATCCGCGCGACGGAGGGCTTCACCGCCAGCCTGACGGGCCAGCACCGGCAGTGGCTGCCGATGAACAGCTCGATGATCGTCACCGAGCCGCTGCCCGCCGAGATGTGGAAGCACATCGGCTGGTCGGGCAACGAACTGCTCGGCGACCAGGCGCACGGCTACATCTACGCGCAGCGCACGGCCGACGACCGGATCGCCATCGGCGGGCGGGGCGTGCCCTACCGGTACGGGTCGCGTACCGACGTCTGGGGGGCCACGCAGGCGCAGACGGTCGCGTCGCTCTGGCGGATGCTCGTCAAGTTGTTCCCCGCCACCGCCGACGCGCGGGTGCAGCACGCGTGGTGCGGCGTGCTCGGGGTGCCGCGCGACTGGTGCTCGACGGTGCACCTGGACCACGAGACGGGGCTCGGCTGGGCGGGCGGCTACGTCGGCAGCGGCGTGACCACCACCAACCTGGCCGGGCGCACGCTGCGCGACCTGGTGCTGCGGCGCGACACCGAGCTGACGTCGCTGCCGTGGGTGGGCCGCCAGGTGCGGCAGTGGGAGCCGGAGCCGCTGCGCTGGATCGGCGTGCAGCTGATCTACGCCCTCTACAGGGCCGCCGACCGGAGCGAGAACGACCACGGCACCACCACCTCGCCCTACGCCCGCATCGCCGACCTGATCTCCGGCCGCTAACTCCAGGGGTCGTAGTCGACCTCCAGCGGCTCCTGCGGCGGGCGCTCCGCCTCGGGGACGTGCTGGAGGTTGACGCGAATCCGGTACCACACACTGCTGCGCCCGCGCATGCCGTCGACCAGCACGTCGGCGGGCTCCAGGCGGGCGGCGACGCCGGGGTGGCGGGCCTTCCAGCGTTCGAGGCCGGCCAGCGCCTCGTCCTTGTGCTGGGCCTTGGCGATCTCGATGACGGGTCTGGTCTGCCGCCTGCGGCCGGTGCCCTTGGGCGGCTTGGCCGGTGGGCCGAGCTCCTCGGCCAGCGCGAGCAGGCCGTCGAGGGAGCCGGGGTGCAGGTCCATGTCCTCCCACGGGTCGCCCGACTCGGCCAGCCGGGCGGGAACGGTGTCGACGGTGAACGCCTCCGGCCGGCAGCCCGGCACCTCGTCCCAGGTGAGCGGGGTGGAGACGCGGGCGTCGGGGACGGCGCGCACCGAGTAGGCGGAGGCGACGGTGCGGTCGTAGGCGTTCTGGTTGAAGTCGACGAACACGCCGTGGCGCTCCTCCTTCCACCACCGGCTGGTGGCCAGGTCGGGGGCGCGCCGCTCGACCTCGCGGGCCACGGTCTCGGCCGCCTTGCGCACCTGGGCGAACGGCCAGCGCCGGTCGATGCGGGCGTAGACGTGGAAGCCGCGCGAGCCGGACGTCTTGGGCCAGGCGGTCAGGCCGTGGTCGGCGAGCACCTCGCGGGCCACCTGGGCGGTGCGCAGCACGTCGTCCCACTCGACGCCGGGCACCGGGTCGAGGTCGATGCGCAACTCGTCGGGGTGGGCCAGGTCGTCGGCGCGCACGGGGTGCGGGTTGAGGTCGACGCACCCGAGGTTGACCACCCAGGCGAGCTGGGCCAGATCGGTGCAGACGACCTCCTCGGCGCTGAGCCCTGACCGGTATTTCAGCTCGGCCACCTCGATCCAGCCGGGCCGCTTGGCGGGGGCGCGCTTCTGGAAGAACGGCTCCTCCTCCACGCCGCGCACGAACCGCTTGAGCACCATTGGCCGCCCGTGGACGCCGCGCAGCGCCGCCTCGCCCACGGCCTGGTAGTAACGCACCAGGTCGAGCTTGGTGTGGCCGGTGCGGGGAAAGATCACCTTGTCGGGGCTGGTGATGCGGACTTCGCGGCCGGCGACCTCGATGTCAGACATGTGGTCACGATACGCGCACCCCCCGACATCCCCACGGCACCGGCACGACGCGCTTCCGGACAGGGAGACGCTGTCCCGGCCCGATCGGCGCGGACTGGACGGGGTGCGCGCCGTGCCGGCTGGTTCGGGGTTCTATGACCGGGGGTTCGCTCGTTCGGTGGCGGACTGCCACTGGTCGTGGCTGTGCTGTTCCCAATACTGCAGGCCCAGCCGCTGGTGCGCGGCGATCGCGGCCCGCGCGTGCTCCGCCGCCTCCTCCGTACGGCCGAGCCGGAGCGCGAGCTGGGCCAGCGCGTCGCGGACCGAGCCGAAGACGGCGCTGCCCGAGCCCATCACCACGAGCTGGTCGGCGATGGGCAGCAGCCGGGCGTAGAGGTCGTCGGGCGAGGGGGTGCCGAGCCTGGCGGCGACCAGGCCCCACACCGGCCACAGGAAGTCGGCCGACCAGTCTTCCCGCAGGGTGCCGCCCCATCGGGCGAGCAGCTCGCGGGCCAGGACCTCGCGGCCGTTCTCCAGGGCGGCCAGGATCGCGACGGGGCGTACCGGCGCCATCAGCGCGGGCTCGGAGGCGGCGACCAGCTCGTCCACCAGCCCGGCGGCCTCGCCCCGCGCGCGCCCGCACAGGTAGCGGGCGATCAGGCGGCGCGCGTCCAGGCCCCACAGGCTGGCGCCGTAGCGGGGCGCGGGGAAGCGTTCCAGCAGCGACTCGGCCTCCGCCCAGCGGGCGCGCAGCATGAGCCCGCCCGTCTGCGCCACCCGGACCATCGCCTCCAGCTCGGGCCTGCGCAGCTCGCGCAGGAGCTGCTCGCAGCGGGACAGCTCGTGCTCCCACTCGGCGAGGTCGCCGGCGCGCAGCAGGCACGACATGCGGATGACGCGGGCGACCAGCCTCTCCTCGCGGCGCAGGCACGGGATGGCGAGCAGCTCGTCGACGGCGCGCAGCCGCTCGTGGTTGCGTCCCGGTACGAACGCGGCCAGGAGGTAGTTGTTCAGCGTCCTGGCCAGCAGGGCGGGGTCGCCAGTGGCGCGGGCCAGCTCGACCGCCTCGGCGGCCCGGCGCTCCCCTTCCGCGCGGCGCGGCCCGTAGTGCAGCTCGACGCCGAGCGTGCCGAGCAGGGCCGCCCTGTCGTGGTCGCCGAGCGGGCCGGCGAGCAGGTTCTCCAGCACGTCGGCCAGGTCGTCGTCGACGAACCCGTACGGCCGCCAGTTCCACACGGCGGGTGCGCCGAACGCCGTCACCGCCGGCACCAGCGCCGCCCGGTCGCCGATCCGCTGCGCCTGCGCGACGGCCTCGGCCAGGTCGCGGAACGCGCCCTCGGCGTCGCCGACCGCACGCCTGGCCTGGCCCAGGCCGGTGAGCGTGCGGCAGCGGGCGGCCGAGTCGCCGGGCGGCAGGTGGGCCAGCGCCAGCTCCCACAGCGCGACGGCCTCCTGGTAACCGTGCCGCCCGGCTGCCTGGCGCGCGGCCTCGGTGGCGTACGCGACAGCCTTCCCGGCCGGAGCCAGCGGAGCGGCGGCGGCGAAGTGCGCCGCGAGCACCGCAGGATCAGGACCCGCGCTCCGCCCCCCGAGATCCCCACCCCACGCCCGCTCCGCCGACCGGCCCCCGGCATCGGCGCCCGACGCCCGCTCAGGGCGCCGTCCTACGTTGTCGTCCGGGCGGCGTTCCAGGTGGTCGGCGGGCTCGGTAGCCGACGCGCCTTCCAGATGGTCGGCGGGGCCGGGAGCTGACGCGCGTTCGAGGTGTTCGGCGGCGCGGAGGTGCAGGCGGGCGCGGTCGAGGCGGGTGAGGCCGGTGTCGAGGGCCTCGCGGACCAGGGCGTGGGAGAAGCGGTAGCCGGTGGCCGACTCGGTGATCAGGCCGGTGGCGAGGGCGGGCTCCAGGGTGGTCATGACGTCCTCGACCGGACGGCCGGCGAGGGCGGACAGCAGGTCCACGTCCGCCTCGCGGCCCGCCACGGCGGCGGCTTTGAGCAGGTCCTGGGTGGGGCCGGGCAGCCTGGCCAGGCGGCGGCCGATGACGTCGCGGGCGCCGGGCGGCACCCGGTCGCGCTCGCTCTCCGGCAGCCGGAGCAGCTCCTCCAGGTAGAACGGGTTCCCGCCGGACCGGTCGAGCAGCGCCACCGGGTCGGCGCGCACGTCCCGCTGCCGCAGGTAGGCGCGTACCTCGTCGGCACCGAAGGGGACGAGAGGCAACCGCAGCCCTTCTCTCGACAGCGCGCCCAGCGTCTCGCCGAGCCGCTCCCGCTGCTCGTCCGGCCGGAGCGTGACGATCGCCAGCGTGGCGGTACGGGGCAGCTCGGCGGAGACGTACTCCAGGAGCTTCAGCGACGAGGCGTCGGCCCAGTGGAGATCCTCCAGCACCAGCAGGGTCGGCTCCTCGCGCAGGTAAGCCAGGACGTCGTCGTACAGGTCGAACAGCTCGGCGTGCGGCCGCGCGGGCAGCACCCCCGCCTGGCGCCAGGGCCAGAACGCGGGCGCGCCGCCCTCGTCGGGGCACCGTCCCCAGACGACCCGGAACCCTCGGGATCCGGCGACGTCGGCGGCGGCGCGGGCCAGGCTCGTCTTCCCGATGCCCGCCTCGCCGCTCACGATGACCAGCCCGCCACGCCCTCCCCTGGCCTCGGCGAGCCGCTCCTCCAGCGCCCGCACCTCTCTCTCCCGCCCGACCAGCCTTTCGCGTCCGCCCTCCCGATGCCGCGCCACCCCGGCCGCCGCACCCGGCTGCGGCCCCGCCTCGGTCGCCGAAGGGGTCTCCAGCTCGGGCGACTGGGTGAGGACAGCCTGTTCCAGGCGCCTGAGCGCCGGTCCCGGCTCGATGCCGAGCTCGTCCGACAGCAGCGCGCGCACCCGGCGCAGGGCGGACAGCGCCTCGGCCTGCCGCCCCGCCCGGTAGAGGGCCAGCACCAGCAGCGACCACGCCCGCTCCCGGTACGGGCCGGCCGAGACCAGCTCCTCCAGCTCGGGCACGCTCGCCTCGCCGAGCTCCAGCCGGGCGGCGAGCCGGTCCTCGACCACACCCGAGCGCAGCTCCGACAGCCGCGCCGCCTCCGCCCCGGCGAACCCCAGCCCGGGAAACTCCGCCAGCGGCTCCCCGCGCCACAGCCCGAGCGCGCGGTCCAGCACGCCCGCCGCCTCGGCGGGCCGCCCCGCCGCCAGCAGCCGGCGCCCGTCGGCCGCCCACGCGGCGAACCGGCCCGCGTCGGTCTGGGCAGGGGTGATGTCCAGCAGGTAGCCGGGCTCGCGGGTGAGCAGCAGGCGCGGCGGGGTGCGTGGCCGGCGGCCCGGCTCCAGCACCCGCCGCAGGTGGGAGACGTACGCCTGGAGGGTGGCCGTCGCCTTGGCCGGAGCCTCGCCCGCCCACAGCTCCTCGACGAGCCGGTCCAGCGAGACCGGGCGGCCGGGGCTGAGCGCGAGCATGGCGAGCACGGCCCGCTGCTTGCGGGTGCCGGGGTCCAGCCGCGCCCCCGAGGCGTCGGCCACTTCCAGGGGGCCGAGCAGTCGCACGTCCACGAACCCCAAGTCAACCCCAAGTCAGCCGCAAACAGGAAAACGCATGCTTGTCCCCATGAACGAGCTGAAGAACATGATCAAGGGCAGACTGTGGCTCCCGGGTGACGCGGGGTTCGACGAGGCTCGTACGCCGTGGAACCTGTCGGTGGACCAGCCGGTCGCGGCGGTCGTGGAAGCGGCGGGCGCCGACGACGTCGCGGCGACGGTCGGCCACGCCGCGCTGCACGGGCTCACCGTGACCACCCAGGCGAGCGGGCACGGCGCGGTGACGGCCGAGGGCGTGGTCCTGCTGCGCACCCACCTGATGGACACCGTCGAGATCGCGGACGGCGTCGCGCGGGTCGGCGCGGGCGCGAAGTGGGGCCAGGTGCTGTCGGCGGCCGGGCCGCTCGGGCTGACCGGCGTCGCGGGCAGCTCCCCGGTGGTGAGCGTGACCGGGTACACGCTGGGCGGCGGGCTGGGCTGGTTCAGCAGGAAGTACGGGTTCGCGTCCGCGAGCGTGCTGGCCGCCGACGTGGTGGACGCCACCGGGGCGCGGGGGCGGGTGACCGCCGAGTCGGACCCGGAGCTGTTCTGGGCGCTGCGCGGGGGCGGCGGCGACTTCGCGGTGGTGACCGGGCTGGAGTTCGCGCTGAGCCCGGCGCCCGTCCTGTACGGCGGGCGGATGATGTGGCCGGCGGAGCGGGCGCCCGAGGTGCTGGCGGCCTTCCGCGAGGTCACGGCCGGCGCGCCCGAGGAGCTGACGGTCTGGTTCGACCTGCTGAAGTTCCCCGGCGCCCCGGGGCTCGTCGCGGTGGACTGCACGTACCTGGGCGAGGACCCCGGTGAGCTGCTGCGCCCGTTCGACGCGATCGGCGGCGCGATCGGCGACACCAGGGCGGTGCTGCCCGTCGCCGACCTCGGCTCGATCTGCGCCGAGCCGACCGACCCGACCCCATCGGCCGGGCGGGTGGAGCTGCTGACCGGGCTGGACGACGCGGTGGCGGCCGCGCTGCTCGCGGACCCGATCGATCCGCTCTTCAGCGTCCAGGTGCGGCACCTGGGCGGCGCCCTGACCCGCCCCTCGGGCGGCGCGGCCGGCGAGCTGACCGAGCCGTACCTGCTGTACATGGTGGGCCCGGCCATGCCCGGCACCGCCGAGCGGATGGACGTCCTGTCGAAGGCCCTGGTGCCGCACACGAGCGGGCGCAAGCCGTACACGATGCTGCACAGCGGGGAGCAGGCCGCGTCCGCCTTCGACGCCGGGACCCTCGCCCGGCTGCGCGACCTCAAGCGGGCCCGCGACCCGCACGGCGTCCTCAGGGCCAACTACCCGGTCCTGGGCACCGCGTAGGAGCCCGGGGTCAGATCGCTCCGAAGTCCCCGTGCCGGCCCGCGCCCCCGGCGAAACGCGCGGCACCGGAGGCGGCGTCCGGCAGGGAGACCAGGCCGTGCCGGAGCTCGTTGCGCATGGCCTCCCGCTCCCCCAGCCCTTCCTGCTCCAGGACGGACATCCGATCCCCCCGCAGGCACGCCTGCGGGAATCGGGCGATCTCCAGGGCCAGCGCCTCCGCCTCCCGGCGGGCCGTCCCGTCGGCCACCACCCGGTTGGCCAGGCCCATCTCGTACGCCTCGCGCGCGCCGACCGGGCGGCCGGTGAGGATCAGGTCCATCGCCCTGCTCCGGCCGATGAGGCGCGGCAGCCTGACCGTGCCGCCGTCGATGAGCGGCACCCCCCACCGCCGGCAGAACACCCCGAACACCGCGCTCTCCTCCGCCACCCGCAGGTCGCACCAGAGCGCCAGCTCCAGCCCGCCCGCGACCGCGTGGCCCGAGACGGCGGCGACGACCGGCTTGGACAGCCGCAGCCTGGTCGGCCCCATCGGCCCGTCGCCCTCCTCGCCGACGTGGTTGTCCAGCTTCTTGAGGTCGGCTCCGGCGCAGAACGTGCCGCCCTCGCCCCAGAGCACGGCCACGTCGGCGTCGGACGCGTCGAACTCGCGGAAGGCGGCGGCGAGCGCGCCGGCGGTCTCGCGGTCGACCGCGTTACGCGCCTCCGGCCTGCTGATCACCACCGTGGTGACCTGGCCCCGGCGCTCCACGCGTACGGTCATGCTGCCTCCTCGGGGAGCCCGTGCCGAGCCTACGACGCCGATGTCACGAGCCATGAGGCGGCGGCGGCCACGATCGCCCGCACCCCGGTGTCGAGAGTGGGCTGGATCACCGGGGCGAAGCGGGCGTTGTGGTTGACCGGGATGTCGCTGTCCAGGGTGCCCTGCTCCGCCGCGCGGGCGTACCGGCCGGGGTCGGTGCCGCCGATCCCCCAGTAGGTGTACGGGACGCCGAAGGCGTCGGGGATCCTGCTGAAGTCCTCGCTGGCGGTCTGCGGGTCGAGAGTGCCGGCCCGGTCGCCGAAGTGCCGGGCGAACGCGTCGGCGACCCGGCGGGTGGCCGCCTCGTCGTTGACGGTCGGCGGGAAGCTCCCGAAGCGCTGGATGTCCGGTGGTTCGGGGGCGCCGGCCGCGGAGCACTCGGCCCTGGCGATGCGCTCGACGGCCGCGCGCACCTTCGCCCGGGTGTCTTCGTCGTAGGTGCGGACGTTGATCTCCATCTGGGCCGACTCGGGGATGTTGTTGGGATTGGTACCGGTATGCAGGCTGCCCACGGTCACCACGGCGAGGGTGAGCATGCCGATCTCACGGGAGACGATGGTCTGCAGCCGCACCACGATCATGGACGCGATCACCACCGGGTCGATGCCCGACTCGGGCCGCGAGCCGTGCGCGCCGCGCCCGTGCACGGTGATCCGGTAGTTGTCGGCCGACGAGAGCACCGGGCCTGGGCGGGTGCCCACCCGACCCGACGGGAACGGCAGGACGTGCTGGGCCAGGCACACGCCGGGCCGGGGGACACGGTCGGCCAGACCGTCGGAGAGCATGGCGTCGGCGCCGTCGCCGGGCTCCTCAGCGCACTGGAAGAGCGCCACCAGGGTGCCGTTCCAGGCGTCGCGGGCTTCGGCCATGAGCCGGGCGGCGCCGAGCAGGCAGGTGACGTGGACGTCGTGCCCGCAGGCGTGCATCACCGGCCGCGGCTCGCCGCCGTCGCCCGGGGCGGTGACGGTGCTGGCATAGGGCAGGCCGGTCCGCTCCCGGATCGGGAGCGCGTCCATGTCCGCGCGGACCAGCACCACCGGCCCGTCGCCGTTCTCCAGCACGCCGGCCACTCCGGTGCCGCCGATCCCGGCGCGCACGTCGTAGCCGCAGCCGGTCAGCCGCCTGGCGGCTTCGGCGGACGTGCGGCGCTCGGCGTGGCCGAGTTCGGGGTGGGCGTGCAGGTCCTTGTAGAGCGCTTCCAGGCCGGGCCTGATCCGGTCCAGGCCGGCGAGGATCTCTGTGCCGCCCGGCATGCCGTGCCCCTCTCATGAGTACGGACATACCTGGTCATCCCCGACGGGCCGGTTCGTATACGCCAACCTGCGGCAACATCCTTACCAACACCCGCGACCCCGGACACGGTGATCATTACCCTCGGGAGGGTGCGGATGGACACGGCCACCACGGTCCTCGACCTGGTCGGGGTGTTCCTCAACGCCCTGCTCGGCGGGACGGTGGCGCGGCGCGACCGGCTGGACCTGTTCGGCTTCCTCGTGATCGGGATCGCCTCCGGGCTCGGCGGCGGGCTGATCCGCGACGTGCTGCTGCAGCACGGCCCTCCGGCCGCACTCACCGACCCCGCCTACATCCCCACCGCGCTCGCCGGCACCGGGGTCGCCTTCCTGCTCGACATCTCACCGCCCGACTGGAGCCCGGCGTTCAAGTTCCTGGACGCGGCGGCGCTCAGCGTGTGGGCGTCCGTCGGGGCGCAGAAGACCATGGGGGTCGGCCTGGGCTGGCTCCCGGCGATCCTGCTCGGCACGATCACCGCGGTCGGCGGCGGCGCGATCCGGGACCTGCTCCTGCAGCGCGTCCCCGCGGTGCTGCAGGACACCCGCTGGTACGCCTCCGTGGCCGTCCTCGTCGCCGCCGTGGAGGTGCTGGGCATCGCCACCGGATTCCCGGTCGCGGGCACCGTCGCCGCCATCACGCTCGGCGTTCTGCTGCGGATCGTCGCCGAGTGGCGCGGCTGGACCGTGCCCCGCGGGCTGGAGGTGCGTCCGTCGGCGGTGCTGCGCCGCAGGCGACGGCGCGACGGCGACCCGTGAGCCTCTCTGACCCCACCGTGATTTGTCACCCGCCGCTGCTATGAAGAACGTGATCATCCAACCCCCCACGGAACGGGTGCGTTCATGACGACGGTGACATTTCGCGATGAGACCGCGACAGGCCGGGCTCTGGAGGAGTTCTCCCTGCCCGGGCTGCCGGAGCGGATCTCCGCCAGAGAGCTGGTACGGCTCCGCGTACGCGAGGAGGTGGCCCGGCACAACGCCGCCCCCAGCCACCACTTCCGAGGCCTGGTCAAGCCCACCGACGCCGAGACCGAGCTGAACGGCTACCGGATGCGCACCGCACGCAGGCTCGACTGGGAGAGGCAGGCCGACGCGGCCGAGGCCGCGTTCGCCCGCAACGGGTTCCTGCTGCTGGTGGGCGACCGGCAGATCGAGGACCTGGACGAGGAGGTCGTCCTCACGACCGACCCGGTGGTGTCGTTCGTCAAGCTCGTCCCGCTGGTCGGGGGCTGACGTGGACTATCAGATCCTCAAGGACTCGCCGCTCAACAACGACTACACCTCCGTGTACTTCGCCAACGACCACCGCGACCTGTTCGACCGCCTCGACGCCGCCTTCGCGGCGGAAGAGGAGCTGGTCTGCGGGGAGGACGAACGCGTCCCGTTCGCCGTCTGGGCGCAGATGCGGCTCAGCCTCGGCTGGGACGGCGGCCACGAGCACGACGAGCGCCGCTTGGCGGTGATCCGCGACGTGATCGACCGGATGCCGGACCTGCCCATGGAGACCGTCAAGCAGTTGTGGGGCGTGGCCGACAGGCTCATGACCTGGGAGCACACCAACATCCACGAGCTCTACAGGCTGCCGCTGGACGCCACCGCCCGGCTGCCGTACCACGAACGGCGTGACGTGCTCAACCACCGGCCCAGATGGCTGGCCCAATACTGGAAACCCGCCTGGGAGGTGCTGCGCGAGCCGATCGGGACGTTGCTCACCGAGCCCGAGACCGGTGACCCCGCCGCGACCGTCCGCAACATCATGTGGGAGGACGACGCCTTCGCCCGGCGCATGATCGAAGCGCACGCCGCCCGGCTGGCCGCGCCCGAGGTGCTGCCGCTGCTGCGCCACTGGAACACGGCGACCGCGTCGAAGCCGAGCGCCCGGTGGCTGAAGCGGGCCGCCGCGCTGCTGAGCCCGGAGGCGGACGAGGTGATCCGGGACGTGCTCCGGATGCTCGTCGCGCACCGGGAGGTCACCCACCGCCACCAGTACCGCGGCGGCGGCGAATGGACCGAGACCGTCTTCCTGCGCGAGCGCACCGCCGTGCCGCTGCGCGGCATGGTCTGGACGTGCGAGCTCGTCGACCAGCCGTGGGTGACCTCGCTGCTGGGTGACGTCGCCGTGACCACGGGCACCGGCATCGGCGGCACGGGCGCCAACGCCCGCAGCGAGAAGCTGGCCAACGCCGCGGTCGGCGTGCTGGGCCGGCGCGGCGGCCTGGAGGTGGTCGCCCAGCTCGCCCGCGTCCAGGCCAAGGTGCGCAAGAAGACCATTCTCGCCGGAGTGGCCAGGACGATCGGCGCGGTGGCCGCGCAAGCGGGGCTCTCCCCGGAGCAGCTCCTGGAGCGCACCGTGCCCGGCTTCGGGCTGGGGCCCGACGGCGTCCGCACCGAGCAGGGCCTGCGCCTGGCCGCCGACGGCACCGTGACCTTCACCGATCCATCCGGCAAGATCCGCAAGACCATCCCCAGGAGCGTCGATCGGGAGCTTCTGGCCGAGTTCAGGGCCGCCGCCAAGGAGCTGAGGAAGACCCTGCCGGCCGAACGGTTCCGGATCGAGCGGGCCCTGGCCACCGAGCGCGTCTGGCGCTGGCGCGACGTGTGTGCGTTCTATCTGGACCATCCGGTCACCGGCACGCTCGCCCGTACGCTCATCTGGGAGATCCTCCAGGGCCCCGCCGGGATTCCGGTGCGCCGCGAGGACGGCTGGGAGCTGACCGGCCCGGACGGGCGCCGCATCCAGCCCGGCCCTGACACCCCGGTCCGTCTGTGGCATCCCATCACGCACGGCGTGGAGGAGGTCCGAGCCTGGCGCGACCATCTCATGGACGCCGGCCTGCGCCAGCCGTTCAAACAAGCCTTCCGCGAGGTCTACCTGCTCACCCCGGCCGAGGAGGCGAGTCACGACCACTCACGCCGCTTCGCCGGTCACCTCCTGCGGTACGGCACGGCCAAGGCGCTGCTGACCGAGCGCGGCTGGACCGGCATGTCGCTGGGCCACTGGGGCTGGGAGTACGGCTCCGACCAGGCCGAAGCCACCCGCGAACTGCCCGGCGGGCTGGCCGCGCACTGGGACTTCCACCTCGACGAGCACTCCTTCGACCGCGACGGCGTCGGCACGGTCTCCATCTGCGTCAGCGGAAACCTCCGCTTCACCGGCGCGGACGGCCGGACCATCCCCCTGGAGCGGGTCCCTCCCCTGGTGCTCTCCGAGACGCTGCGCGACGCGGACCTGGCCGTCGGCGTCACCTCCACCGGCCTCGACCTCCAGGGCCACGGCGACTACTGGCAGTCCTACAGCTTCGGCGCGCTGTCGGAGACCGCCCGGATCCGCCGCGACGCCCTGACCCGGCTGCTGCCCCGCCTCTCCATCGCGAGCCGCTGCGAGCTCACCGAACGTTTCCTCCGGGTCCGCGGCGACCTGCGCACCTACAAGATCCACCTCGGCTCGGGAAACATCCTCATGGAGCCCGACGACGCCTACCTGTGCATCGTCCCCGGCGGCGTCGGCGACCAGGTCTTCCTGCCCTTCGAGGAGGACGGCGGCATGCTGTCGGTCGTGCTGTCCAAAGCGTTCCTCCTGGCCGCCGACACAGCCATCGCCGACCCGTCGATCACCCGGCAGCTCACGAACCGGAGGCCTTCTTGACCTTCGTGCCGACGCCCCCGAACAGGGCGAGGCCGCTGACGACGATCCGCGGCGCCCCCCGCTCCCGGCGCACGGCGCTTCTGTCGAACGCGCCGAACAGGCCGAAGCCCTTGACCTCGACCTCCACGTCGTCGGGCACGATCACCTCGGTGTAGCCCCACAGGGCGAAGGCGCGCACCCGGATCTCCCGGCTCGCGAAGCGGGCGTCGCGCAGGTCGATCTCCCCGCCGCCGAACACCGCCAGCGAGGTGAACGCGGGCGGCGCGACCCAGCGGCCCCTGCGGCTGAACCAGCCGAACACGCTCAGCGCGAACCGGGAACTCGGCTCGTCCCGTACCACCAGCGTCTCCGCGCGGGCGGGCTCGGGGAGGCCGCGGCCCGCGTACGCGAGCTCGTCCTGGGTCCTCGCCTCGTAGATCTCGCTCAGCCGCTGATCCAGCTCGCCCAGCTGGATCCTGCCGGTGGCGGCGGCCGACTGGAGCCGCTGGGCGGCCTGGTCACGCTCCTCGTCGGAGGGGCGTACCTGCCGGCTCGGGGGGTGCTCGACCATGCTTCGGAGTCCTGTCTGTGCGGTCAGCGTGACCACACCATCTTATTCTCCAACTGGAGAACAGGACTCCTCCACCATGTGCGCCCCCATCATCCGGGCGAGCTGAACGCGGAACTCCGCTTCGTACGCCGGGTCGTCGGGATCGTGGCCCAGGCCCGCCAGCCACGACCGGCCGCCGATGGCGAACCCGTACGCGGCCGACAGCCCGACCAGCACGACCGCCTCGATGCGCGCCCGGCTCGGCACCGGCCCTCCCGCGAGCGCGGCGCGGATGCCGGCCTCCATCGTGTCGACCAGCTCCACCAGCTCCGGACGCGCGGCGCCGCGGTACTCCGCGTGCATCTCGGCCCAGACGAACAGACGCAGATAGCGCTCGTCCGCCAGGGTGTCGAACAGCACCCCCATGATCCCCGCGGCGGTGGGCACGCCGTCCTCGGCCTGGATGCGCTCGCGCACCCGCGCCTCGATGCGATCGTTCTCGGCCCGCAGCACCTCCCGGACCAGGGCGGCATAGGTGCCGAAATAGTGGGAGGCGAGCCCGTGCGCGACCCCGGCGGCCTCGGCGATCTGCCGCAGGCTGACGTTGTCCGGACCTCGCTCCCTGATCAGCCCGGCCGCCGCCGCCAGCAGCTCGGCGCGCGATTCCGCGGGACTCCGCCTGCGTCTGGGTGCCATGACCGGCAGTTTATGGTCCGCCGGACGATCAAGACCGGCAGCAGGGCGCTTATTCAGCATGTTCCAAAAGCAGTATGCTTACAGCATGGATGCCACCTTGCAAGTCAGAGGCCTGGACGAGGAAGTCGTCGCCGAGCTCAAGGCGAGGGCCGCCCGCAAGCGGATGTCGCTGTCCGCTTACGTGGCCGGCATCCTCACCGAAGTCGCTGCCACTCCGGCTCCGGACACGATCAGAGAACGGCTGGAGGCCCTCCGGTCGCTGGGCGGCGGCGCGAGTCGCGACGACGTCGTCGCCGAGATACGGAAGACCCGCGAGTCGTGATCGTCATCGACAGTTCGGCGCTCGTCGAGGCCCTGGCCGGACACTCCCCCGCCGACGAACTGCTCGCCCGCGTCGCCGAGAACCGGCTCCACATCCCTCACCTGCTCGACTACGAGTTCCGTAACGCCCTGCGCGGCCTGCTCCTCGGCGGGAAGATCAGTGAGGCCCGCGCCGAAGGTGCCCGGATGGTCAAGGCGGGCCTGCCCTTCACCCGTCACGCCGACGACCTCACCGCCGATCGCGCCTGGGACCTGAGGGCCAACTTCAACGGCTACGACGCCACTTACGTGGCCCTGGCCGAAGCACTGGACTGCACTCTGGTCACCACCGACGAGAAAATCCACAAGGTGGCCCGCAAGTACGTCAACGTCGACTTCTGCTGATCTGTCGTCGCAGGCGCGTCGCTCCCCAGCGGGGTGACGGCCCGCGGCCCTTCCGTCTCAGAGGCAGGCCGGCGCGGTGCCGGGCTGAACGCGGACGAATGACGGGCGGCTGAATTCCGGCGGTACGAACCCGCGCCCCACGCACAGCACCAGGCCGGCGCCGGACTGGTTGACGAGGACGGCCTGGCAGCCGGGAGGCGGCTGGTTGCGGAACGACTGGAGCTGAGAGAGCTGCGGCTGGAGCGGTCTCGGAGGCTGACAGCTCTCGTAGACGATCGTGCGGCTGCCGGTCTCGCTGATCAAGGTCAGCTGCCCGTCCGCCGCGTGGGCTGCGCCCGTGCCCGCCAGGGTCAGAGCGGCCAGGGCCGCCCCGGCGATGAATGTCACCTTCGGAAATCCCATGCGCCCAAGCCTGATTCACCGCAAGAGGGGGCTCCAGGACGGCAGCCGGACTTCAGCCGGTCATTTCCACTGCCTTCACCTGCGCGGCTACTGAACGGTTCGGCGGGCGCCGCGATCTGACGCGCCGGAACCGTCGTCCTCGACCGCCGGGGACTCTCCGCCCGGGTCGCGGCGGCGTGACTCGGCCACGCGGGCGCCGGAGAGCCGCTCCGAGGGCCGCGCCGCCGTGGCGCAGGTCGTAGCCGTGACTCTGGCTCGCGCCCGTCTCGGCCAGGGCGATGAGCACCGCGGCGGTCTGCGCGGAAGGGCGTCGCGCTCGTGCCATCTGCAACCCCTGGTCACGTGGTACGGGTGTCGTACTGCTCCCGGTTGGCGAGGACCTCGTCCATGTGCGTCTCCGCCCACGCCTTGATGCCGTGCATGAGGTCGCGGAGCGAGAGGCCGAGGTCGGTCAGCTCGTAGGTGACCGTGACGGGCACGGTGGGCGTCACCGTGCGGGTGATCAGGCCGTCGCGTTCGAGGCTGCGCAGGGTCTGGGTGAGCATCTTCTGGCTGACTCCGGCCAGGCGGCGGGACAGCTCGGAGTAGCGCATCGGTCTCGGCTCACCGGCGCAGTCCCCGCCGGGGCGCGGGCCGTCGCTCCCGAGCGCGGCCAGGATCAGGGACACCCACTTGTCGGAGATCCGGTCCAGGAGCCGGCGGCTGGGGCAGCCGGCCAGGAACGCGTCGTACTCCATCTTCGCCTGCGCCCGCTGCTGGGCCGCCGTCGTCGTCGGCATCGGCCGCTCCTTCCTACCGCCGGGTGAGATACGCACTCCGGAGTGCGTACTTCCCGTCAGAGAGTAACCCCTCCATGGTGGTGCAAAAGCTCCCGTTTCTCCATAGGAGGCGACATGTCCACCACCTTCCGCACCGCCGTCGTCCGCACTCCGGGCGGCCCCGACTCCATCGAGATCATCGACGTGCCCCTCGTCGAGCCCGGACCGGGTCAGGTCCGGGTCGAGATCGCCGGGGCCGCGGTCAACCCCGTCGACCTGGCGGTCGCCGCCGGGGTGTTCCACGGGCGCGGGCTGGTCGACCAGCCCCACCACACCGGTCTGGGCTGGGACTTCTCCGGTACGGTCGCCGCCGCCGGACCGGGCGTCGGCTGGACGGTCGGCACCCGGGTCGCGGGACTGATCGACGGGTTCGACCGCGACTTCGGCACGTACGCCGAGCAGCTGATCGTGTCGGCCGACGACATCGCGCCCGTGCCCGCCGGCCTCGACCTGGTCGCGGCGGCCGCCGTCCCGCTCAACAGCCTGGCCGCGGCCCAGCTCGTCGACCTGCTCGGCGACGGTGACGGCCGGAGCCTGCTGGTGACCGGCGCGGCGGGCGCTGTCGGCGGCTACGTGCTCTCGCTGGCCCAGGATCGCGGGTGGCGGGTCACCGGACTGGCCCGTACGCAGGACGAGGAGTTCGTGCGCGACCTCGGCGCCGGCTTCACCACGCGGGCCACGCCCGGCTGGGACGCGGTGGCCGACGGCGCCGCGATGCAGGAGCAGGGCATGCCCCTCGTCCGCGACGGCGGCCTGTTCGTCGGCGTGCAGCCGGGGGCGGCGCCGGCGGAGGTGCGGGGCATCACCGTCCGCGTAGTGGTGGCGCGGCCGGACGGCGCCCGGCTCGCGCAGCTCCTGGAGGCCACCGCCGATGGCCGCCTCCCGGTGCGGGTGCACGCCGTCGTGCCTCTCGACGAGGTCGCCTCCGCCCACCGCGCGGTCGCCAAGGGCGGCGTACGCGGAAGGTACGTTCTCACGCCGGGCACAGCGGCGGGCTGACAATATGTGACCGCACTCATCACCGGTCGGGAAGATCACCACCGGCGGGCATGGGAACAATCGACGTACTGGTGATCTCCGACCGGCGCCCCGAGCCTCGCTATGGAAAGAACGAGGCGCCATCGAGCAGGCGACCACGCCGTACGGCCGCCACATCACCCTTCTGCTCGGATAGTCTCGCCCGCGCTATCCGAGGAGCCGCTGGGTATCCCGACGACCTCGACGATCACCCCGTGGTCACGCCGGAGCGTATCGGCGAGCGCGACAAGGGCGACCTGGGCGAACGGGTAAAGCGAGTCGGGCGTCAGTTCCTTGCCCTTGAGGAGGATGGCCAGCACGACCTTGCCCGGCACGAAGTTCTCCGGCACGGTGAGCTGGCCATCGCTCAGCTCGGCCACCTTCGCGCTGAACTTCGCGCGGGCGTCCGGCTCGTTGTACAAGGTCCGGGTGGAGATCAGCGCCTGGGCGAACTGGTGGCTGAGAGGCTCCGAGCTCTCCGCCGCCTTGACGTGCACCAGCGTGTGCCGGTCAGTCAGCCCGTCGCACGCCTCGTAACCCTTGCCCCTGGTCTGCTGCCGGGTCCGATTGAACTTGCGGTCGAGGCACAGGTACCGGCAATGCAGCAGCGCGGTTGGGAGGTGGGCCACCACTCGGACTATAGAGTCGACCTGGGTCTGGTCAGCGCCGACCTGTTCACGTTCATCGGCGCGGCCCAGATCGATGAGTGGAACGAACTCCTCGCCCGCTACGGCCACGACCCCGACCTCGCCCAGCAGGGTTTCGTCAGCCGAGTGAACCAGGTGATCGCCACCGAAGGCGTCCTTGAGGCTCTGAGGAACGGCGTGAAGGATCGCGGCGTCAAGGCGGAGACTGCCTGGAGGCCAAGCACCTGTCCGACGGCCGCGTCGCCTTGCGTGACACCGAGCAACCAGACACCGAGCCCTGGGTGCTCCGCCGCGCCGTCTGGGACAAGTTCGTCGCCGGCGCAAAGAACGGCATCTTCGACTTCTAGGGTCAGCGGCCCTCGGCGACCCGCTGGGGGCCGACACCCGAACTCAGGCGAGCCTGTACTTCCGCCTGATGGAAGCGGCCTCCTCCTCGGTCACCTCGCTCGGCGTACGATTCAGGACCTGACGCAACTCATCCACGATCGCCTGCCCTGAAGTGCGGGCACGGGAGCTGAACTGGGCGAGCTGGGCGTCGAACTGCTTGGCGGCCGGCCCGGTCCAGACCTTAGCCGAGTGGAACATCCGGCAGGGACGGTCGACGTCCGCGTTGATCTGCTCGATCATCGGGCCGATGGTGCTGACGGCCTGCTGGAGCGCCTCGTACAGGGGATTGCGCACCATCGCGGCCATCGGCTCAGTCCTTGGTCTTCTCGGGAGCGGGGGTCGCGTCGAGGATCAGCTTCGGCGCCACCAGCTTCATCATGGCCACCACGTCTGCGGCGTTGTCCCGTCCCTTGACGCCCTGGATGAGTTCCACGATCACCCGGTCGGAGCCATGCACCAGCATCGCAGCCGCCTGAGCTTCATCGGCGCTGCCGTTCTGCCCGTAGGAGCCAATCGCACCGGGAACGATCTCTGGCAATCGCCGGGCTCCATGACTGACTTCCCACGCGACCTCACTTTCCGATCCAGCGGGAGAAAGAGTTATTTGTAGTACTTTTGGCTTGTTTCCGGTGGGCTCGTAGACGCGGCATGAACCCGTGCCATAGTCCAAACCGTCAAGTTCCCTTCCCACTGTGAGGTCGAAGAACCCCTCGACAATTGGATCCCGTAGCCCTGTCATGAGCCGCACCGCATCGAGCGGCACATAGTCGCAGACATAGGGCGCAGCAGCTATCGACGGAAGTGGCCTCCTGTCGACCGGCGGGCTTTTTTGCTGCTCGCACGCGGTGAGTAAGATCATTGCGCTTAGCAGTACGACCGATACGGTGCGAGGAATTCTCCACATCACTGGTGCTCCGGCTTGCCATCCTCGAAGCCCCAGCGCGACTCGTTGCGGGCCCGATTCCATTGCTGACCGGCGAGCCCGTCGTATAGCCACGTCTGGTAGGCATCCAGTCGAGGCTGGACATCCCCCGGATAAGGTGCCATCTCATGCTGTGTCATCAGACTATTTCCGTCATCCTTCAGGAAGTTGTTCGGCGACTTACGCGGGTCGTCCCCCTTCTCCACTCCATCCAGGGATCCCCATGGATGCGTGGGAGCGGCAGGCTCGCTCTTGCCGAACAAACCGTTTCTAAGCATGGCGTCGGCAATCAACTGATCGTGCAGATAATGTGCCTCACCCATAGCGATGTTGGCCTCGTACGTGGCCTTGACCCTGTTCAGATCGGTCTTGGCCGAGTCCTCGATCAAGCTGGTCCACGAACCCAGAGTGGTAGCCGTTATCGCCCATGCAGCCGTCTGCGGGATGCCGAGCCCTGTGTTGACCGCAGCCATGAATACCTTCATGTTCCGCTCCTGCTGCTCGTCCAGTTTCGTTCCCAGCTCGATTTTGGCTAGCCCGCTTGCATGTGTGATCAGTCCGAGACCCGCCCCGGTTTCCCGTATGTTGGCCAGGAGCGATTTCGTGCTCTTTCCTGCCGCTGCTTGTGCGGCGCCATGGTCGATCAGTTTCCTCGACCACGCAATCTGAGCCGCCATCACCGTTGCCAGCGCCTTGGCATCATGCTTGAAAACATCTTCCATGACCTTGTGGAGGGCCGGCTTCTCGAACTGCGCGCCCCATAGCTGATCACTCGCCAGCAAATGGGGACGATCGTTCACGAACACGCTGGATTTCCCGCCGGTCTTAGGTGCTTCGGCAATACGATTGACATCGTTTATATACGCGCTGATGATACGTGCCGCACTGCCGGTCGTGGCAAAGGCAGGCCCTTCGGTTCCGGCCAGAACGCGCTCGGCCTCCCAGCGGATGAAATCCGAGGCGATCTTGGCCGAGATGAATCCCGGCGACGGTTCCGGGGGTGAGCCGTCGCGATCGCGGTAGGTCATCGTCGCCGCTTCCAGCGCCGCCCCGAACGCCGCCCCGTCGTCATGCATCCGCCGTTCGGTGACGTACCGCTTCATGATGCCGGGGTCGCCGACGAAGACGTCCTGGGCTGCCTTGGGGTGGTTGGCGAGCGCCTTCATGACCCCGATCATCGGATCGTGCGGAATGCCGGTCGCTGGCTTCTCGTTCCAGGTCTTCCGGTCCAGGCCCTCAAGCGTTTTGGCGGCGGCCACCAGGAAGTCCCGGCTGAACTTCCCGTACGGGAGCACCGCCGCGAGCGCGTGCTGATCCACCGGCACACGCAGATGGTCGAGCAGTTCCTTCCGCCATGACTCGCTCAGCCGCGGGCTGGCCGCGCCGAGCGTCTTGCCCAGCGCCGCCTGTAATCGCTGCCTCCGCTCGTCCTTGTGGTAGACCAGCGCCGCCATGAGGTGGCGGAACCTCTCCGTCCCGAGCGCGTACATCAGGGAGGTGGCGAATCCTGCGTCGCCCGCCCGTTTCTCCAGCTCGGCGACGGTCTTCTCGTCAACTTCGCCGTTACGGTCGACCTCACGCAGCTTGAGTGCCGCCGCGTACACATCCGGCTGGCTGGAGGCGGCGCTGTACAGGTGCTCGTCGAACGGCGCCAGCCCGCCGGCCCCCACCGCGCCCCACTCCGGTTTCGCCGCCTGGATGGTCTCGTTGCGGCGGCGCAGTTCCGGCCGCTTGGCGCCGATCCAGTTGCCCAGTTCCCGCAGCGCGTTCAGCCGTGAGGTGTCCAGATCGAGGTCTTCCAGGGTGCGGCGGATCCGCGGTTCGTGCCTGCCGAGCGTGCTCTCCGCCTGGCCGAGATCGCGCTCGAACGCGTGCATCAGTTCCGGGTCGATCCCCGAATACTCCCAATCGGGCGGCTGCGCGACCGCCGGTGGGGTCCGGGAAGGCTCCGCCGGGCCTTTCTCGGTGCGTGCCTGGGGCTTGTCCGGCGGCCGCTCGGGTGACGGCTGAGGATTCGGCGACGGGGTCGTCATCAATAATCTCCGGCACGGTACGTAGTCGGTGCTCGCAAAGGTTCGCCGTTCCTTCAGACAGCTTCAGCACACCTATCCGCATACCGCAGTATGCTTGCCCTATGGCGGACACGACACGTATCACTGTGACCTTGCCGAGCGATCAGGTGACCGAGCTCAGAAAGCTCACCGACAACGTCTCCGGCTACGTCGCCGAGGCGGTGGCACGCCAGTTGCGGCACCAACTCCTCGGCGAAGACCTGCGGCGTCACCAGGAAGAGCACGGGGAGTTCACCGATGAGGAACTGGCTCGCGCTCGCGCCAGGATCTTCGGGTCCTCCGACCACGACGGCGCGGCGGACCCGTCGTGATCAAACGTGTCGAGACCGTCGTCCTGGACTGTCAGGGCCTGTCCGCCTGGATCGCGGAGGACCGTAAGATCCTCGCGATGTTGCAGGTGTTCCACACCATGGGTGCCGACTTCGTCATCGGGGCCAACACCATCGTCGAAGTCAGCCACGCCCGGGTGAACATGTCCCGACTGCAGTGGGTGCTCTCCCGGGTGAAGGTTGAGCCGGTGACCCAGGGCACGGCGAAAGTGTCCGCGAAGTTGCTCAAAACCGCAGGGCTGCACGGCCACCGGCACGCGATCGACGCGACGGTCGCTGAAGTAGCTCTGCGCCAACCGGCTCCGGTCGCCATGCTGACATCCGATGTCGACGACATGGCCCGGCTGTGCGGCGACCGGGTCAAGATCATCGGCATCTGACCAAGCCCGTCGCACATAGAGCCCGGAGGACTGGATCAGTCGGCGACGAGTGCTCAGGGCTGGCTCCACAGGCGGCTCGCTCGTACCCTGGTGATCCCCCACTCACTCCCCCAGGAGGTCTCCTCGTGCCACAGCTCGCCTTCGCCAGCACCTTCTGGGAGAGCTATGACGCCCTGGAGAAGGACGTCAAGGCGGGGGTGCGCAAGGTGATGCGGCGGTTCCAGGAACTCACCGTCAACCAGCTCCACGGGAAGAAGGGCGTGCACCTGGAGTCGGTCGCACAGGCGAAGGACTCCCGCATCCGGACCGTACGGATCACCGGCTTCTGGCGAGGTGTGGTGCTGGCAGCGACGTCTTCCTGCTGCTGAACATCCTGCCGCACGACGACGCCGACGAGTGGGCGAAGAAGCGCCGGGTCAGCGTCAACAGCGCCACCCCGGCGCCGGAGGCTTTCGCGAGCCTGTTCCCGGAGGGCCAGTTCGAGGTGCTGCAGTATCTCGCCGAGGGCTTCGCGCCCGAGGAGGTCTACCGGGACATGGTCGCCGAACGACGGCCCGGCGGCGATCAGGTCGGCCAGCCGAGCCTGGAGATGGCGATCGCCAACACCATGAGCCACATCACGCTGGCCACCGGGCCGCAGGGGCCGGCCGACATCCTGGAGAAGCCGTTCGCGGCGTGGCGGGTCTTCCGCGAGGGAGTCGTTGCACGTGTCGTGGAGCGGGACGCCGAGTCCGTTCCTGCCGATCAGCGCCGCGCCGAAGGACGCAGCGCGCCGCTGGTGAGACCGTCGCGGGCCGGCGAGGCCGCTCGATCACCCAGTTCGGCACCCTGGCGTTCGAACTCTTCGAGCGCCAGGAAGGCTTCCCCGTACAGCCGCTGCTCCTGCCCTGGGTTCTCCGCCGGGCCGTCTGGACCAAGTTAGTGGCAGGCGCGAAGAACGGCATCTTCGACTTCTGACGTTACGGCCATGCGACTCCCGGCGATTCCCCCTCAGGGTCGAAGCGTTCTCAGGTGGTGCACCGAAAAGGGAGAACGGTGCTTCCGTCGAGCCGCAGGAGCTTGTGGCGAAGCGATCCACTGTCCGCGGCCCATGGGGGAGCCGCGGACAGTTGATCTGCTCACCTTCGCAGGGGAACGCATCCGTACAGGTACGTGGCCTACGTTGCCGAGCATTCCTGCCGGGCTTTTCCGCCATGCGAGGGCTGGTGCACACCGGCGGATAGAGCAAACCTTTTGCCCTGTTCCAAGCAGGCTTTTCGAATGCGCGCTTAGTAGCAGCGCTCCTTGACGGTGATGGTGACGGGGTCGGACAGGGTTTGCGTCCCGTCCGAAGCCGTCATCTGCGCCGTGTAGACGCCGATCGGGAGCGGGTCGAACTCTGCGAAGACCCAGCCGTTGATCGTTGTCGAACCGTTCGAGTTGGTGTGATTCGAGCCGGGTGGGATTTCGTCGGCCTGGGTGACGACAGCCCCGGGGGGCAGATTCTCCACTGTGACATGGACGGTCGACGACCAGCTGCCGACGACAGCGGCCACGAAGTATGTCCAGTGAGAGTGGCCGTGTTTGATGCAGATTTGGTTTTCCCCCATGAGGTCCCACGTCGCCGCCGAAGCGGGGGTGCTGCCGGCCAAGGCGATGGCCAGTCCTGCCGTCGCGCCGAGCGCCGCTCTGGCGGCGCGGTGACTGATTTTCACGGCTGCCTCCCTTGGTTCTTGTTCCACAGAAACCTCTGACTCAGCAATCATTGATGATTAAAGAACCTTCTGACAAGAAAGTTTCTGTGTTCTTATGAAATTTTCATTCGAGAGTAAAGGGAAGATCGTCCAGCCGGGCGAGGGCGGTCAGGCCGAGAGGGCGGCCGCCGCTTCCCGGTAGATGACATCGGGGTCCTCGGACAGCCATGCCTTCACCTGGCGGCTCCAGTCGTCGGCGAGCACTTCAGGCCGGTGCGCCTCGATGCCGTCGAGGGCCGCCGCGACGATCGCCTCGGGAGCGCTCTTGTCGCCGTCGTACCAGGCCATCATGTCGGTGTCGGCGGCGCCCAGGTGCAGGCCCGTGACCAGGGTGCGCTGTCCGGCCAGTTCCAGGCGTGCGCTGTTGGTGAGCGCCCACTCCGCGGCCTTCGCCGCGTGGTATGCGCCCGCACCGGCGGAGGCGAACCATGAGATGGCGGACAGAACGTTGAGGATCGCGCCGTCGGCCAGCTGGGGCGCGAAGGCACGGATCACGTGGAGAGTGCCGTAGAAGTGGGTGTCCATCTCGCGGCGGATCACGTCCAGGTCTCCGGTGACCAGATTCGTCCCGGTCGAGATTCCCGCGTTGTTGATGACGATCTTGACGTCGGATGCCGCTGTCACCGCGGCGGCGACCGATGCCGGATCGGTGATGTCCAGCCGCAGCGGGACGACTCCCGGCACGTCGATGAGGTCGGGACGACGGGCGGTGGCGTACACCTTGCCGGCGCCGCGGTCGAGGAGGGACAGGACGAACTGCCGGCCCAGGCCGCGGTTGGCCCCGGTGACCAGCACATGTGCTCCGTTGATCTGCATGCGGATACGCTAAGACCTGACGTTGACGTCAGAGGCAAGTCTTGTGATGGAGGTCATGGTGCGGATCGGCGATCTGGCGGCGAGGTCGGGCGTCAGCGTGCGGGCGCTGCGCTACTACGAGGAGCAGGGACTGCTGGAGGCGCACCGGAGCAGCTCCGGGCAGCGCCACTACCCCGAGTCGGCGGCCGACCGGGTCCATCTGATCCAGATGCTGTACGCGGCCGGCCTGTCCAGCCGGACCATCGCCGAACTGCTCCCCTGCGTCGAATCCAAGGTCAGCACTCCCGCCACGCGTGCCCGGCTCGCCGCCGAACGCGATCGCATCGATGCCCAGATCGCGGAGTTGACCCGTACCCGTGATCGTCTGGACACGGTCATCCGCGTCTCCGAAAGCCCGGACAGCGACTGCACCAGACTCGCGTATCAGGACGTCCCCGCAGAAGCGGGTCGCTCCGCGACCCCGTGATGCCGTGCGGCCAGGGCAGGGCACGGCCCCGAAGCCCGGTGGGGGGCGTCAGGTCTCGATCGTCCCGATCTCCTCGTACTGCTCGATGGCGGAGGTGGTGTCCATGCCAGGCGCCTCGCGGTCGGAGTGGGCGGCTTTGAACGAGTCGGAGCGCAGCCAGGCGATGAAGTCCGCGCGGGAGTCGAACTCCATCGTGGACACGTAGGGCTGCCCTTCCTCCGTGGGGCGCAGGAGGGAGCTGCGCCGCAGGCCGGGGACGCCGGCGAGGGTGGCGCGCATGCTCTCCATGAAGGTGGCCTCGAACGCCTTGGCGTCCTCGGCGGGAACGTCGATGCGGTTCATGATCATGTGCATGGGGGATGCCCTTCTCCGTAGCGCCATGGCTCCTTTTCCCGACGCCCTGTCGGGATGATACCAACGCACCGTCGATAAGTGGTCGCCGAGTTGCAAGCGAACCCTGCGACTGGGCACGCCTGGGTGATGATGCGGATACCAACTCAGTGCGAGGCCGCCGACGGTGGCGCCGGCTTCGGCGGCGACTGACCGGGAGACCGGCTCGGCCGCGTCTCAGTCGGTGTCGGTGGCGGCGAGGACGTGGACCAGGAGGCGGTCGGGGTCGAGGGCGGCGATGCCGACGTCCCAGGCGACCTGGTAGAACCAGGCGGTCGAGGCGTCGAACAGGACCCAGGTGCGGCCGGCGGCGTCCTCGACGCGGGTGCCGCCCGCCAGGGCGGTCATCGACTGCCAGGCCAGCAGCCTGCCGTAGGCGCCGCCCCGGCCGCTGCCGTAGGCGGAGCCGATGGCCGCCGCCGCGAACAGCACCCGCATCACCTCCGACGGCGTGGCGGCGCGCACGGTCACCTCGCCCTCGCCGGCGAGGCAGGTCAGCCCGAGCCCTTCCAGCAGCTCCGCGTCCAGCTCGGCCGGCATCGCGAGCCGGAACGCCCGCGCCTCGATCCGGCCGTTGGAGTCCTCCGCCCAGTTCTCCACGGCTGCCGTGAGCAGGCCGGGCGCGAGCAGCTCCACCGCCGGCATCTGGTGGCCGGGCCGCCGCGGGAAGCCGGACCGCTCGACGGGACCGAACGGGATCGCGTACGACGCCCCGCGCAGGCTGTACGAGGGCAGGTCCAAGGCGTCCTCGAAAGGCAGCAGGGCCGGCGGGAGGATGGCCAGGGGGTGGTTCGCGTCCGCCAGATGGGCGGTCACCCGGCGGACGGCGCCTTGCTGGCCGATGTCCGGGTGACGCAGCACCAGCTCCTGCGTCAGGCACGCGAACAGCTCCGGCGCCTGCTCGTACTCCTCGTACAGCGGCAGCAGGTTGTCCACCGGCTGGGCGGAGGCGAGCTGGGCGGCGGCCAGGCGGACCCGGGAGTCGAGCTGCTCGGTCGCGGCCAGGCGCACGGCGCAGGCCGCGTTGCCGGGGCCGGGGGTCAGCGCCAGGGCCTGCTGGATGTGGAGGAGGACGGCGTCGCGCTGCCAGCCGGGCTCGGCGGCGCGCAGGGTCAGGGCCAGCTCGTACAGGTCTCCGGCCCGTCCCTCGGCGGCGGCCCGCTCGACCAGGTCGTAGTGGCGAGTGACGTCCTCGGCCTCGTGAAGTCCGGCCGGCAGCTCATCCAGCGACATGGGCGTCCTCGTGTAGGTCGGGCCACGCAGCATACAAGCGGACGTGATCTACGGCGAGCCCCGCGACCGGACTGGACGGGCTAGCGCTGCTTGAGGCGCTGCGCCTCTTTGCGGACCTCGGCCTGGGTGGAGCGCTCCTGCTCCAGCCACGCGGGGTTCTCCGCCTTGAGCGCGTCGATCTCGGCGGTGGTGAGCGGGTCGGTGATGCCGTTTCTCATCAGGCCGGAGATGGACACCCCGAGCTTCGCGGCGACGACCTGCTTGGGGTGGGGGCCGTTGCGGCGCAGGTCGGCGAGCCAGGCGGGGGGTGAGGCCTGCAGCGCGTTCAGCTCGCTCCGGGAGACCACGCCCTCCTGGAACTCGGCGGGGGTGGCCGAGAGGAGGATGCCCAGCTTCTTGGCCGCCGTCGCGGGCTTCATCGTCTGGGTGGTCTTGGGCTTGGGCGTGGTCATGGAGTCCAGCGTAGTCAGGCGGAACCGGTCCTTCTCACATCGGTACGCTGACGGGGTGACTCTTGAGGAGACCGGCGGGGTGTTCCGGCTGGCGTACCCGCCCGGCGTGACACCGGCGAAATGGGTCGGCGTCTGGGCCGAGAGGGTGCCCGACGTGCCGCTCACCCTGGTCCCGGCTCCCGCCGCCGACGTGGTGGGTCTGCTGCGCGGCGGAGGCGCCGACGCGGGGTTCGTGCGGCTGCCGGTCGACCGTGACGGGCTCAGCGTGATTCCCCTGTACGTGGAGACCACGGTGGTCGTGGTGCCGAAGGATCACGTGGTGACCGCGGCCGACGAGGTGACCGTCGCCGATCTGGCCGACGAGGAGGTCTTCCACCCGCTGGACGACGCCATCGAGTGGACGGTCCGCCCCGGGCAGCCCGCGTTCGAGCGGCCGGCCACGACGGCGGACGCGGTCCGGCTGGTGGCGGCCGGGGCGGGGCTGCTGGTCGTCCCGCAGTCGCTGGCGCGGCTGCACCATCGCAGGGACCTCACCTACCGGCCGGTGCCCGGCGCGCCGCAGTCGCAGGTGGGGCTGGCCTGGCTCACGGACGCGACGACCGACCTGGTGGAGGACTTCATCGGGATCGTCCGCGGGCGCACGGCGAACAGCTCGCGGGGCCGTGCGCCTCAGCCTTCGGCGGAGAAGCCGGCGCGGCGGGAGGCGGCGAAGCCGGTCCAGCGCGGCTCCGGACGCCGGGGGATGGCGACCGGCGGCCGGAAGAAGGGCCGCCGGGCCCGCTGACCGTTCGAACAGAAGTGCGGGTGGTCAGAAGGTGAAGGCTCCTCGGGTGAGTGTGTCGAAGTGGTCCAGGTCGTCGGCGGGGCGGTCGAGGCCGCGGAGGGGCCCGTGGTCGGCGAGGTGGGCGTCGGCGTAGAGGCGGGCGACCAGGGCCTTGCGGGAGCCGTGGCCCGCGCGCTCCTCCCAGCCCGCCTGCTCGGCCAGCAGCGCGGCGGCGTACACGTCGGCCATGAACTGGGCCAGCGGGTAGAGCCGGGCCTCGGCCACGGCCGGGTCGAGCGAGGACCAGGCGGTGATCGCCTTGCCCAGGTCGTCGACGCGGCCGCGTACCAGGGACCAGTCGCCCGAGGGAGCCTGGTCCACGGCGGCGGCCAGGCGGTCGAGGAACGGCTCGTGGGCGTTCTCGCGCAGCATGGCCCGGCGGACGTCGAGGCAGAGGATGTGGTCGCCGCCCTCCCAGATGGGGTTGACCTGGGCGTCGCGGAGCAGCCTGGCGACCGGCCACTGCTCGATGTAGCCGTTGCCGCCGTGCACCTCGACGGCGTCGCTGGCGGCGGTGAGGCCGAGGCGGGCGGCGCGCAGCTTGATCAGGGCGGGGGCCAGGCGCAGGCGCGGCCCGACGTGGCCGTCGAAGACGAGCGCCTGGACGGCCTCGACCTCGACGATGAGCTCGGTCAGCTTGCGGCGCATGAGGGGCTGGTCGGCGAGCGGCCGGCCGAACGCCTCGCGGGCGCGGGCGTAGCAGAGCGACTCGGTCAGGGCGCGCCGGGCGATGCCCGCGCCCATCATGGCGACGCCGAGCCTGGAGGCGTTCGTGAGCTTCATCATCGTGCCGAGGCCGGAGCCGGAGCCGGGCCCGGCCAGCAGGAACGCCTCGGCGCCGCTGAACTCGACCTCGGCCGAGGCGACCGAGCGGGTGCCGAGCTTGTCCTTCAGCCGCCTGATGCGTACGCCGTTGCGGGTGCCGTCGCGGCGCTCCCACAGCACCAGGAACGGCGCCACGGAGCCTTCGTGCCTGGCCAGCACCACGAACGCGGACCCGTTGGCGTTGGAGGCGAACCATTTCAGCCCGGTCAGCGACCAGGCGTCGCCGGACGGCTCGGCGGTGGTCTCCAGGGCGGCCAGGTCGGAGCCACCGGTCCGCTCGGTGAACATCTGGGCGGCTTCGCCGGAGTAGTCGCCGTTGGCGAAGATCTCCCGTACCCGTTGCTTGACGTCGTCGGGCGCGTGGCGTTCGGCGAGCGAGACGACCATGTCGCCGCCGGTGCCGAGCGCGCAGCCCATGCCGATGTCGGCCTGGTCGAGCAGGTAGGTCCAGGCGGCGGCGAGCGCGGCCGGGTCGGCGCCGTGGGCCCGGGCCTGCTCGGCGAAGGCCGGGGAGGTGAAGTTGTCGGCCATGAGCGCGTCGCGGGCGGCGTGGAACGAGGGCGGCATGACGACCTCGCTGATGTCACGCCCCCATTTGTCGTACTTCTCCAGCCGGGGCGGGTTGCGGTCGGTCTCCTCCGCGTGCGCGGCGATCGGGCCGCCCATGAGCGCGCCGAGGCGGTCGAGGTGCGGCTCGGCCCAGGCGTAGCCGTCGCCGAGGTGGCGGCGCATGAGCAGCTGGAGCGACGGGTCGCAGCGCCACCAGTTGCGTCCCGCGGCTCCCTGGTAGCGCTCGGTGGCGTAGCGGTCGCTGGAGTCGAAGGGTTCGACGAGATACCTGCCCATACCACCGAGCATTACATATCATCGACACGCGATGGAAGAGCGTAATACACTCAGCGCCCGCTCGGCCGTGCTCAGCGCGCTGCTGGGCAGCCATCCGCCGAGCCTGCCCGCCCGCCGCCTGGTGCGCGTCGGCGCGCTGTTCGGCATCGCCGAGGGCACCGTACGGGTCGCGCTGTCGCGCATGGTGGCGGCCGGCGACCTGGTCCAGTCCGGCGGCCGCTACGCGCTGACCGAGCGGCTGGCCGAGCGCCAGGCCAGGCAGGACGAGAGCCGCGCCCCGCACACCCGGCCGTGGGACGGCACGTGGGAGATCGCCGTGGTCACCGCCGAGCGGCGCGCGCCCGCCGACCGGGCCGCGCTGCGGCACGCCATGACCACGCTGCGCCTCGCCGAGCTGCGCGAGGGCACCTGGATGCGGCCCGCCAACCTGCTGCGGGAAGAGTGGCCGGCGGTCGTGACCGCCCAGTGCACGCTGATCGACGGCCGCCCGCACGCCGACCCCACTCCCCTGCTGTGGGATCTCGACGGCTGGGCGGCCGAGGCGCGCGGGCTGCGGCGCTCGCTCGACCGGGCCGAGGGACTGGCCGAGGGGTTCCTGGTGTCGGCGGCGGTGCTGCGCCACCTGCTGGCCGACCCGCTCCTGCCGCCCGAACTGCTGCCGGACGACTGGCCGGGCGCCGGGTTGCGGGCCCGCTACGACGACTTCGACCGCCGCTTCCGCGAGCTGCTGGACCGGCATCTCAGAGATTGACGCCGAACACCACCCGTTTGCGCCGGAACTCGGCCAGGCTCCACACCTTGCCGCCCCGGGCGGTCAGGTCCTCCGGGCCGATCGGGAACGGCCGCCGGGCGAGCTTCCCGTTCTCGTACACGAGCAGCCTGCCGTTGGCGCCGGAGCCGGCGGACTGGCTCAGGTACCACCGGCCGTCGCGGGAGATCGCGCCCTGGATCTTCTCGTGCCCCATGACGAACGCGTCCGCGGGCTCGCCGTCCAGCTCCAGGTTCCAGCGCACGACCCGGCCTTCGCGGTGGTCCTCGGCGTACTCGCCGGAGATCAGCGTGTGCGGGGTGGTGCTGCGGTCCAGGCCGACGAACGAGAACCTGGCGCCCTTGACCGCGACCCTCCAGAAGTCGGTCTGCGGGATGACGTAGCGGTAGCCGAAGGCGTGCAGCCGGCCTCCGTGCCGGCCCACCCGCTCCCCGTCGCCCACGCCGGCCTGCGCGCTGGTCAGGTCGAGCACGTTGTTCAGGTCGAAGACCCGCAGGCCCCTGGTGGTGTCGGCGACGTAGAGCAGGTCGCCGTAGCAGGCGACGCCGCCCGCGTGGATGTCGATGGGCTTGTACGACCCGTCGGGGGCGGCCTCGACCAGCAGCGCGTGCCGGTATTTCAGCGTCGAGGGGCTTAAGAACGTCACCCTGATCCCCCGCTCGCCCGCCTCCGGCCGGTAGTACCACGTGGCGACGAACACCGAGACCGGGATCGTCCCGGAGTCCGCCCCGCAGGTCAGCCCTTGCGGGTACCAGTCGGCGGTCTCCTGGTCGCCCTGGTCGAACGCGTACCACACCGACGGCTTGGGCATCGACCCGAACGCCTCGGGCGCGCCCTTGCGCACGGCCTTCCTGTTGGCCTGGGCCAGCACCTCCTCGATCGGGGCGGCGCGGATCTCGCCGGCCAGCTTCGCCGCCCCCTCCGCCAGGGTCCCGGTGTCACGCACCAACCGGAAGGGGGTCCCGTCGGTGGGTTTCATCCCCGTGTCAGCCATGCATCCCTCGCTTTTCCCGTCTGTACGCAAGAGTCTGACGGAAGGGGTGACGAGAAGGTTGCGTCACTACGACCACAGGTGTACCGGCAGCCCCGACAGTGCCAGCTCCCGGTAGCGGCGCACCAGCCGGGCCCGGTCGCCGCCGAACTCGGCCAGCTTCTCCCGCTGCCAGGCCGCGCCGGTGCGGCGCAGCCGGGTGCGCTGCTCGATGATGCCGAGCGCGTCGTCGGCGTCCTTCACCGACACGCCGTTGGCCAGCAGCGCGGCGCGCGCCTCGGGCAGCAGGCTCAGCACCAGGTCGGCGGCTTCGAACTCGCCGTCGCGGCCCGGCCACGACAGCTTGGCGTCCAGCCCGTGCATGGCCGCGCGGTAGAAGTTCTGGTACGCCTCCGCGAACCGGTAGCCGGTCAGGTCGCGCTCGGCCTGCGCCAGCGTCAGCCCGAGCAGGAACGCGGTGTTGGCGGTCATGTCGGCGCACGACGGGCCGGCGGGCAGGGCGCGCATCTCGATGCGCAGGTGGCCGCCGTCGGCGGGGTCGTAGACGGGCCGGTTCCACTGCCAGATCGTGCCCTGGTGCAGCCGCAGCTCGGGCACGTCCGTACGGTCGCCGTCCTCGACGAGGTTGGGCACGACCGGGTCGTAGTCGTTGACGTACCGTTCGAAGAGCTCGTACGCGCCCTCGCGCACCCAGTCGGAGCCGAAGGTCACCCGCCCGTCCTTGCGGTAGAGCCGCTCCACGTCGCGGTCGTCGGCCGCCTCCTCGAACAGCGCGATCCTGGTCTCCTCCCACAGCGTCCGGCCGAGGAACGCCGGCGAGTTCCCGCAGGCCGCCAGCACCGGGCCGATCGCCAGCTGGGCGGCGTTGAACAGCCGGGCGAACCGGTTCGGCGGCACCCGCAGGTGCACCTGCCAGGAGGTGTTGGCGCTCTCCAGGATGACGTTCTCCACGCGCAGTTCCAGGTCCTCGACCTTGACCAGGAACGGTTCCAGCCGCAGCCGCCGCAGGCCCCTGCGCAACGCCTCGTAGCGGTTCTCCTCGCTCATCGCGTCGGCGGTGAAGTCGCCCACGTCGAGCGTCGGCAGGATGCCGATGGGCAGCGCCCCGCCTCCTTCGACGGCCTCGTCAACCATGCACATCGTCTCCTGGATCTCCGCCCCCAGCCGCTCGAACGGCCGCCCGGCCAGCGGGATGGGGGTGAGGTTCACCTCGATGTTGTAGCGGCCCAGCTCCAGCACCACGCGGGGATCGCCGAGGCGGTCGCGCACCTCGCTGTTGCGCGGCAGCGGCCTGCCCTGCTCGTCGACGAGGAAGAGCTCCAGCTCCGCGCCGATCGTGACCGGCCCCTCGCCGAAGCCGGGGCGGTCGAGCAGCTCGCGCAGCACCGTGAGCTGCTCGTGGAGCCGCTCGCCGAACCGCAGGAATTCGTCCTCGGTAAACCGTGCTTTATCCAGATCCTGTCCCATGCCCCTCATCTGTCCTGGGAAGGGGGGTTGACACCCGTCACCAGGTCACAGTGCGCTGTCCTGCGGAACGGGACCGTGACGCGAGGCCTGTGCGAGCTGCGGCGGCTCACTCTAAGCTCATGAGATGCGTGCTGTTGTCTACGACGAATTCGGTGGCGAGCTCGACCTGCGCGAGCTGCCCGACCCGGCGCCCGCCCCGCACGGGGCGGTGATCCGCGTCGAGGCCACCGGCCTGTGCCGCAGCGACTGGCACGGCTGGCAGGGGCACGACCCCGACATCCGGGTGCTGCCGCACGTGCCCGGCCACGAGCTGGCCGGGGTCGTGGAGGCGGTCGGGGCCGAGGTGCGCGGCTGGCGGCCGGGGGCGCGGGTGACGGTCCCGTTCGTGTGCGCGTGCGGGTCCTGCGCGGCGTGCCAGGCGGGCGAGCAGCAGGTGTGCGAACGGCAAACGCAGCCGGGGTTCACCCACTGGGGCTCCTTCGCCGAGCTGGTGTCGATCGACCACGCCGACGTCAACCTGGTCGCGCTGCCGGAGGAGATGTCGTACGCGACCGCGGCCTCGCTCGGCTGCCGGTTCGCCACCTCCTTCCGTGCGGTGGACCAGGTGGCCGGGGTTCGGCCGGGCGAGTGGGTGGCGGTGCACGGCTGCGGCGGTGTCGGCCTGTCCGCCATCATGATCGCCACCGCGGTGGGGGCCAGGGTGGTGGCCGTCGACATCAGCGGCGACGCCCTCCACCTGGCCGAGCTGGCCGGCGCCACCCACTTCGTCGACGGCTCCGCGGGCGACTCCGCCACCCAGGTGCGGGAGCTGACCAGGGGCGGCGCGCACGTGTCGATCGACGCGCTGGGCAGCCCGCGGACCTGCGCCGCGTCCGTCGAGAGCCTGCGCCGCCGGGGCCGCCACGTCCAGGTCGGGCTGCTGCCCGGCGCGGCGACGCCGGTGCCGATGGGCCGGGTGATCGCCCAGGAGCTGCGGCTGCTGGGCAGCCACGGGATGGCCGCGCACGCCTACCCACGCATGCTGGAGCTGATCAGGGCGGGCGTGCTCCACCCCGACCAGCTCGTCACCCGTACGGTCGGGCTGGCCGACGCGGGCAAGGCGCTCGCGTCGATCGGCTCCGTGGCGGGCGTGACCATGATCATGCCCCGCGGCCCGTTCTGAATCGCGCTTTTCCGGCCTACATGGCTGGGTATGTAGCCCCGCAGTGACCAGGACCCCACAGAGCGCGAGGAATCCGCGATGATCCGCACCATACTGGCTGAGGATATGCATCTGGTCCGGGGGGCGCTCGTCGCCCTGCTCGCCTACGAGGAGGACATCGAGATCGTCGCCGAGGTCGACAGAGGCGACAAGATCCTGCCCTCCGCGCTGGAGCACCGGCCGGACGTGGCCGTGCTCGACATCGCGCTGCCCGGCAAGGACGGGCTGGCCGCGGCGGGCGAGCTGCACGACGAGCTGCCGGAGTGCGGCGTGCTGATCCTCACCGGGGTCGGCACGCCCGGGCTGCTCAAGCGGGCGCTGGACGTGCACGTGCGGGGTTTCATGGCCAAGGACGCGCCGCCCGGCCACCTGGCGGACGCCATCCGGCGGGTGGCCGACGGGGAACGGGTGATCGACTCGGAGCTGGCGATCGCCGCCATGCGGCCGCCGGACGCGCCGCTGACCCGGCGGGAGCTGGACGTGATCGGCGCGGCCGCGGAGGGCGCGTCGGTGCCGGAGATCGCCGCGTCCCTGTTCTTAGGGGAGGGAACCGTCCGCAACTACCTGCACCGGACCACCGCCAAGCTGGGCGCCCGCAGCCGCATCGACGCCATCCGCATCGCCCGCGAGGCCGGCTGGATCTGAGGTGTGCCGCGCGATGAACGCCAGCGCGTCGGCCGCCAGCGCGATCGAGCGGCTCGCCGCCCGGGCGCCGTGGCCGACGTCCGGCTCGTGCCGCAGCAGGATCGGCCGGTCCCCCGAGGTGGCGTGCTGCATCGCCGCGCACATCTTGCGGGCGTGCATCGGATCCACCCGGGTGTCGGCGGCCGACACCGTGAACAGCGTCGCCGGGTAGTCCACCCCCTCCCTGACCCGGTGGTAGGGCGAGTACGCGAGCAGCCAGGGGAGCTGCTCCGGGTCGTCGGCGCACCCGTACTCGGCCACCCAGGACGGCCCGAGGCCGGAGTGGTGGTAGCGGACCATGTCGAGCAGGCCCGCCGAGCAGACCGCGGCCGCGAACAGGTCGGGCCGCTGGGTGATGGCGGCGCCGACGAGCAGGCCGCCGTTCGACTCTCCCCAGACGGCCAGCCGGTCCGGGGTGGTCCAGCCGTCGGCGATCAGCTTCTCGGCGGCGGCGACGAAGTCGTCGAACACGTTCTGCTTGCGCTCCAGCATGCCGTCGCGGTGCCAGGCCTCGCCCTCCTCGCCGCCGCCGCGCAGGTTGGCGATGGCGAGCACGCCGCCGGCCGCCACCCAGGCGAGCGAGTCCGCGGCGTAGCCGGGCAGCAGGGGGACGCCGAACCCGCCGTAGCCGTTCAGGATCGCCGGGCGCGGCCCGCCCCCGGTGTCCGGGCGGGCGATGACGATCATGCGGATGCGGGTGCCGTCGGCGGATTCGTACTCGACGTGCCGGCTCTCCACGTCCGGCGCGGGCGCCTGGCCGGGCGGCGCCGCCCACAGCTCCGCCGTGCCGTCGCGCGCGTCGTACCGCCACACCTGGGGCGGGGTGACCGCGTCGGTGTAGCTGAACCAGGCCTCGTGCCCGCGGCCCGGCCGGGACGTGAACGCGCCGACGGAGCCGTTGCCCGGCAGCGGCACCGGCCCGGCGGCCTCTCCCGTCTCCGCGTCGTACACGGTGATCTCCGCGACGGCGTGGCGGACGGCCGAGACCAGGAGCCTGCCGCCCTCCAGAACGGTGAAGGCGCCGAGCACGGCGTCCGGGTCCTCGGGGACCAGCTCGCGCCAGCGGTCCGGCTCGGCCGGGTCGGCCACGCACAGCCTGCGCCGCGGCGCGTCCCGGTCGGTCAGCAGGTAGAGCCGGCCGTCCGGGCCGATCCCCGCCGCGGTGCGCGCCCGCACGCCCCGCTGGGCGGCGCGCAGCGACGGCTCCTCCGGCCCGCCGCGCGCCAGGTCGGCGACCCACACGTCCTGGTACGCGGACCCGCCCGCGGAGACGAGCAGCCACCGGCCGTCGGGGCTGATCGAGATCCCGTACCCCACGGCGCCCGCGCCGCACACCGGCACGTCCTCGGCGACGCCGAGCCGGTGCAGGAACACGCCCTCGTGGAAGCGCACGTAGTAGAACGCGTCGCCGCCGGGCAGCCACGCGACCGGGGAGTAGCGGCAGCCGCCGATCGGGCCGTCGAGCACCAGGCCCGTGTCGAGGTCGCGCACGTAGAGGTCCGCCCGCTCGTCGCCGCTGCGGGAGAGCTGGTACGCCAGCAGTCTGCCGTCCGGGCCCGGGTGCCAGTCGTCGAGGGTGGTCAGGCCGGCGGGGTCGAGCTCCATCGGGTCCAGCACCGGCACGCCGTCGCGGTACAGCACCGGGTGCTCCTGGCCGGCGGACTGGCTCTGGTGGAAGCAGCGCTCGCCGCGCCACACGGGCGGCGTGACCATGCCGACGGCGCCGAGCTCGGTCAGCCGCGCGTGGAACGCCTCGCGCAGGGGCGGGGCGGCGCCGCGCCACAGCTCGTCCTGCTCGGCGAGCCACGCCTTGGTCTCGGGGCTGCCGGGGTCCTCCAGCCAGCGGTACGGGTCGGCGACGCGGTGGCCGTGGAGGTCTTCCACGAGCGGCAGGCGCACGGTTTCTGGATATCTCATGGCACATCCCGGGTCTCTCAGGGGACGGTCTCCGGTTGCCAGTGACCGGCCAGGTCGGCGTAGAGCGGCGATCGGCTGATCAGCTCCTCGTGGCTGCCCACTGTCGTACGTGAGCCGTCCATGAGCAGGATGCGGCGGGCGCGCAGGGCCGAGGTGAGCCGGTGCGCGACGACCACCAGCGTGCCGCCGCGCCGCGTGAACGCATCCTCCACGCGGGCCTCGGCGGCGGGGTCGAGGTGGCAGCTCGCCTCGTCCAGGATGATCAGGCGGGCGGGCGACAGGTAGGCCCGCACCAGCGCGACGAGCTGCCGTTCCCCGGCGGACAGCGCCTTCGGCTCGACCAGCGCGCCGTACCCGCCGATCCGCTCGACGAGCCACTCCGCACCCAGCGCGGCCACCGCCGGCCCGGGGTCCGCGCCGTCGCTCAGGTAGGTGAGGTTCTCCCGCAACGTGCCGCGGAAGACGTACGCCTCCTGCGGGATGAGCACCCGCGCGGAGTGGTCGGCCGCGTGCGCGGGGACGCCGCCGATGGTCACCTCCCCCGCGCCGGGCCGCAGCACCCCGGCCATGAGCGCGGCGAGCGTGGACTTGCCCGCCCCGCTCGGTCCCACCACGGCGAGGTGGTCGCCTTCCGGCACCCGCAGGTCCAGGCGGTCCACGACGGGCTCCGAGTGCGGCCCGTACGCGAACGTCACGCCGCGCAGCGTCACCTCCGCGCCCGCGGGCCGCGCGCGCGGGGCGGCGGGCGGCTCCGGCGGCGCCCCGGCGACGATCCGCGACAGCGTCGCCACCAGCCGCACCCCGCTCACGCCGAGCCCGTGGACCAGGCCGTTCAGCGCGGGGACCAGCGACTGGGTGAGGTACGCGAGCATGCCGACGATGACGCCCGCGCCCGCTCCCCCGGAGGCCAGCCACGGGGTCCCGGCCAGCACCAGCACGACCGGCAGCCACCCGCCGACCCCGAGCGCGGCGGTGCGGACGGCGGTCACGCGGGCGAGGGCCCGGGCGGCGGCGGCCTGCGCCTCCACCCGGCCGGCCAGCCGGTCGGCCACCCGGTCCTCGTCCCCGCACGCGACGATGTCCCGCAGGCCGCCGGCGGTGACGGCCATGGCCGCGGCCAGCTCCTCGTCGGCGATCAGGAAGGCCCGCTGCCGCCGCGCCAGCAGCGGCAGCGACATCAGGAACAGCCCGAGCCCGGCGGCGAACGGCGGCAGCACCAGCACCAGCGCCCCCGGGGCCAGGGTCAGCATGCCGAGCAGCACGCCGCCGGCGGTGAACGCGAACCCGCGCACGGTGGTGACGACGGCGGCGAAGGCGTCCCTGGCCAGCTCGACCTGCATCCCCGCCCTGGCGACCGCCGAACTGTCCTGGCCTTCCCGTACGGCGCCCTCCACCACGCGGGTCAGCAGGTCGTCGCGGAACGGCTCCGCGACGGCCGCCACCGCGAGCACCACCTGGCGCGCGGCCAGCGCCGCCACCACCCACGCGCCTCCCAGCGCCGCCAGCCAGCCGAGCCCCGTCCCCACACTGCCGGCGGCGAACCCGTCCTCGATGGCCCGCGCCACGGCGTGCCCGATCAGGAACGCGGGCAGCGCCTCCAGCACGGACCACGCGCCGATCCTGGCAACCTGCCCCGGCCGCCGCCACACCGCCTGCCACACCATCCCCGTCACCCTGCACCTCCCCGCGTCCAGGGAGTGCCCGGGCGCCGAGCGGCGGCCATCGGCGTGGTGCAAGCGACCGAGATACGGCGGACAACGCGAGGCCGAGACTTGGGCCCCCGCGTTCCCTTCCGAGGAGTGACCGGGTGACGGGCGGCGGCCATCGGGGTGGCGCGGGCGGCTGAGGTCCGGCGGACGACGCCCGGCCTGGACCCAGGCCTCCTCGTTCCCTTCCGAGGAGTGACCGGGTGGTGGGCGGCGCGAACGGGGGTGATCTGGGAGGGCGGTCTGGTTGGAGGGCGGCCTGGGTGCTGGGTGGGGTGGAGGGTCATGGGGTGGCTCCCTGGAAGACCGCGCGGTAGTCGGGGTCGGGCCACAGGTCGTGGTGCGGGGCGACGGCGCGGACGGCGCCGTCGTGCAGCCAGACGACCTGGTCGGCGCGGGCGGCGGTGGCGAGGCGGTGGGCGACGACGATCCGGGTGCGGCCGCGGGGGTCCGCGGTGAGCGCCAGGGAGACCTGACGTTCGGTGACGGTGTCCAGGCTGGAGGTGGCGTCGTCGAGCACCAGCAGCCGCTCGCCGCGGGCGAAGGCACGGGCCAGGCCGAGCCGTTGCCGCTCACCGCCGGACATGGGCGCGGCGTCCAACGGAGTGTCGTAGCCGGAAGGCAGCCGGCGTACGAAGTCGTCGGCACGGGCCGCTCGTGCCGCCGCCTGTACGGACCCGGGGCCGATGGCCTCGCCGACGGTCTCGCCGACCAGGACGGGCCGTTCGAAGGCGTACCCGACGGCGCGGCGCAGCCCGGCGCGCGTCAGCTCGGGCAGCGGGACCCCGTCGAGCAGTACGGTGCCGCGCGCCGGGTCGGCCAGCCGGGCGGCGAGCGCGGCGAGCAACGACTTCCCGGACCCCGAACGACCGACGACGGCGGTGACGGACCCGCCGGGGATCACCAGCCGCGGCACGGCGAGCCCGTCGACGACGACATCCCGGAACTCCACCGTCCCCCGCCCACCGCGCCCCGGAGCAATACGAGGCGAACCGGCCGCCTTCCCCCCGCACGGGCCAGACACCCCTGCCATGGACGAAGAGGAGACAACGCCACCCTCCGGAGATGCCGGGACCTCGGCGGGTGAGGTAACGGTCTGTGGAGAGGGGGGTCCGTTGGGGGACTCGGGGAGGGTTCGGGTGCCGTAGGAGGGGGTGGGGGTGGTGAGGATGTCGTTGACGCGGGATGCCGCCGATCGTGCCCGGGCCAGGCCGCCGAAGTAGCCGAGGGCCGAGCTGAGGGAGGCGCCCAGCACCGCGTACCGGGCGGCCGCGTACAGCTCGCCGACGGTGAGGTCGCCGGCCGCGAGCAGGAGGCCGCCGGCGGCGAGGACCGCCACCTCGACCAGGGGCACGACGAGACCGGCCCGCACGCCGGAGGAGGCGTTGGCCCGCCACAGGTCCATGCCGTGCGCGCGCAGCCGGGGCAGCGGCGCGAGGACGCGGCGCGCCTCGGTGGCGGCGGTGCCGGCGGCGGCGATGGTGCGGGCGCCGTCGAGCGCGTCGACCAGCCGGCCCGCGATCTCGCCCTGCGCCTCCTGGTAGCCGCCCGCGATGGCGGTGCTGGCGCGCAGGAAGGCGCGGAGCACGACCAGGATGACCGCCACTCCGCCGACGAGGGCGAGCGCGAGCCGAGGGTCGATGAGGACGAGCGCGACCAGCGCCCCCACGGTGGGCACCATGAGCGACAGCGCGCCGGTCACCGCCTCGGGCGCGCGGCCGACCTCCTCGGCGTTCAGGCCGGCGCGCGTGACCAGCTCCCCTTCGGGGAACCGGCGGGTCATCAGGGGTCCGGCGCCGAGCACGTGCCGGAGCACGCGCAGCCGCAGCCGGGACGCGGCGTGCGCGACGCTGGCGCCGCGCGCCCATACGCCGAGGCTCTCGCACAGCGTCGCGGCGGCGACCAGGGCCACGCACAGCCCGAGCCAGAAGACCCGGTCGGGCCCGGTGGCGAGGAGGGCGTCGACGGCGCGGCCGATCGCGTACGGCAGGGCCAGCTCGGCGGCGGCGCCGCCGAGCGCGGTGCCGGCCAGGACGGCCGGCCACGGGCCGCCGCGCCGTACCGCGTCCAGCACCAGCCGGTCTTGGGCCCGCACCGGGAGCCTCCTTGGGGGTACCTTGGTACTACGGGGCTGAGTTGGGAAGGGCCCCCGTGCCGGTATCAGCGGTACGGGGACCCTAGGCCACACAGGATCAGTGGCAGATGGCGACGCTCAGGTTGCTGGGCTTGCCGGAGTGGCACGTGAGGACAGTCAGCGAGCTGCCGCCGCTGGCCACGTCGGTCGACGCCGGAGCCTCCAGACCCTGCAGGTCGAGAAGAACCATGTGATTACACCTCCTTCGGGGACTCGGTGCCGAGAGGCCGCTCGGGTGCGGCCTCGAGGAACGGCAGACGGCACGGACGTTCGCCCTGGGCCGTGCCGATGGCGAACAGCACGCCCGCCGTTCCGGTCGAGAAATCCATGGACAGCCGCAAAAGCTGGTCACCGGGGAAGGCGAGCCCTTCCCCGTACGGGAGCGCGTGCCAGCTCAGGGACTTGATGTGCGGTTCGATCACGGGGTCGCCGGCCAGCGCGGCGATGATGCCGGCGCGGCCGGTGAACATGCCGGGCTGGACGAAGAACCCGGACCGGGCCACCAGCTTGAGCTCGGCCAGGGCGGTCGCCAGTTCGTCGTCGTGGCGGTGGGCCAGGTAGCGGGCCAGGACGGCGGCGATGCCGACGGATCCCTCGTCGAGGTACGGCAGCAGCCGCCAGCCCTGGTTGACCTGGAGCGAGCCGTCCACCGCGTGGGCGCAGCGGCGCAGGTCCTGCCGGAGGGCGCGCTCGGCCAGGTCGAGCAGCGCCGTGTCGCCGGTGTGCTCGTAGGCGTGCAGGAAGAGCAGGGCGGGCCCGGACGAGCCGTACAGGAGCCCGGCGCGCGGGTGCTCGCCGCCGCTGGTCTCGGGCACGTCGCCGACGTCGCCGAGCCGGTCGGCGCAGATGCCGGCGGCGCGCAGCGCCTCGTCGGTGCGGCCCAGGCGCAGCAGGTTCAGCCCGATGCCGGACAGTCCCGAGTGCAGGGCGGACTCCAGGCGCTCCCAGTTCTCGCGCATGGCGATCTCGACCAGGTCGTGCGCGTCCTGCCGGTGCCCGAGCAGGTCGAGCACGTACGCGATGCCGTGCAGCCCGTCGTACAGCCCGATCCCGGAGCCGGGGACGGGGTGCGGCGCCCGCTTGCGCAGCCACTCCTCGTGCTCGGGGAAGCGGCCCGCGCCGGTGGCGTGCAGCGCGTAGAGGACGCCGGCGGCGCCGGTGGCCATGTTGAGCCCGCCGCCCGGCCGGAACTGGGTGACGTCTCCGGGGAAGAGCCTGTCGTCCCGCTGCGGCGTGGCCGACGCCAGGATGGCCCGGCACATCGCGTCGCGCAGTTCCGGCCAGGGGGCGGAGCCCGGCAGCGGCATCGGCGCCGGCTCACCGGCGTCGCCCGCGATGATCCCGACGGTCTCGTCCAGGTACGCGGGCGGGACCGGGAACGTCTCGGCGACGAGCCGCCCGAGCTGGACGACCTTGGGGCGGTGCAGCGGCAGCATGATCGTGCACTGGGGGGCGAACAGCCCCAGCCGCAGGCAGGCGAGCGCGTACTCGTCGACGCCGGCGCCGCGCCGGTCCTCGGGGGCCGCGAAGGCCGGGTGCCCGAGCGCGGGGCGGGTGTCGTCGGCGAGCAGGGTGGCGACCTCGTAGTCGATGAGCACCACCCGCCCGCTCTCGGTGAGCAGGATGTTGTCGGGGTGCAGGTCGCCGAAGACCACGCCGCGCTCGTGCAGCGCGGCGACGGCCCGCCCGACCTGCTCCAGGGTCTCCAGCGCCCAGTCCGTGTACTCGGCGAGGTCCCGCTCGGTGCAGGTGGCGCGGGTCAGGGGGAAGCGGTGGACGAGCCGCCGCTGCAGCGCCACGCCGTCGACGAACTCCTGCACGAGGAAGTGGTGCTCGCCGAGGACGAAGTGGCCGCGGAGCGCGGGGACGGCCGCCAGCCCGTCCAGCCGTTCGAGGATGGCCCGCTCGTGCTCCAGCCGGGCCACGGCGTCGCGGCCGGCCGCGTCCAGTCCCGCGTACGGGCGCGCTTCCTTGAGCACGACCTGTTCCTGGGTGCGTAAGTCGCGGCCCAGGTAGACGCCGCCGCCGTTGGAGAAGTGGAGCACGCTCTCGATCCGGTACGGGAGCTCCGAGGTGGTGACGGCGTTGCGCGCGGCCAGGTGGGGCTGGAGGAACTCGGGCAGCGTCGTCCAGGGCGGCACCGTGAAGGTCGAGCCGCGCACGTCGGGCACCAGCCGGCCGCCGCCGTCCTCGACGGCGAGCACCCGCTCGCCGGAGCCGGACAGGGTGTGCCGCTCGGCGAACCCGCCGTAGCGGACGTACAGCGGGCCCTCGCCGTAGCGCAGGTCACTCAGGATGTACGGGCCGCGCACGTCCTGCAGCAGCTCGCGCAGCTCCTTCAGGACGAGCTCCAGCTGGGCCTCGTCGCGGGGGTAGATGGTGACGAGCTTGCCGCTGGAGGCGCGGGAGGCGGCCTTGGAGTTCGTCATGACCAGCACGGCGAGGCCGCGCAGGAACTTGAACGCGATCCCGCGGGGCACGCAGTAGTCCCAGACCGTCTCGATCGCCTTCTCGGCGTCCTCGACCCGGGCGGAGACGTGGATCTTCCAGCCTTGGGCGGGCAGGGGCGGGGCGCCAGTGGGAGCAAAATAACACCATGTGTCGGTCTTCTCGTGAAACCAATTCGCGGGAAGGGCCCGGCCGAGAATGGCGAATTCGGCATCCGCGGCGTCAGTGTGCTCAAGGTTGTCGTAGAAGACGGGATCGGCCAGGCAGTACAGCTCGTGCTGGTCCATCAGGTGCGACCTCCGGTGCGTTCTCGTATGAGATTGCTCCAGAAGCCCGCTTGACGTCTAGTAGCACATTACATGACTCATATCTGTTAAAATAATTCTCTATTGTGTGTTTTTCATCAATCAACGGTTGTGCGGCAGATAAACCGTGAAGGTGAACGACCCCTCGGGCGCCGGCGTCGCCTCCAGCCAGCCCCCGAGCATGGCCATCCTCTCGGCCACGTTGAACAGCCCCTGACCGGCGCTCTCGGTCTTGCGCCGCGGGCTCGCCCCGTCGTTGCGGATGGTGAGCCGGACCAGATTGTGACGTTCCATAAGATGGATCGAGCACTCCTTGGCCTCCGTGTGACGCAGCACGTTCGTCACGCCCTCGCGCAGCGCGTGGGTGAGCGCCTCGGCCTCACCCGGGGAGAGCTCCCGGCAGGACACCTGCACCTGGCAGCGCACGCCGACGGACTCCAGCAGGGCGGAGGCCGAGCTCAGTTCGGCCTCCAGCGACAGGCCGCGGGTGCCGTGCGCCACCGCCCGCACGTCGGCGGCGAGGCCGCGTACCAGGGAGATCGTCACCTCCAGCTCGGCGCCCGCCTTCTCGTCGTCCTCCTCCACCAGCCGCTGGAGGAGCTGGAGCTTGAGCACCAGGGCGGTGAGCCGGTGCCCGAGCAGGTCGTGCAGGTCCCTGGTGAAGCGGCGGCGCTCCAGCGAGACGGCCTTGCCGATGGCCTCGGCATGGGCGTCCGACAGCCTGTCACCGCGCAGGACCAGGTGGACGATCACGTACTCCAGCAACCCGACCGCCGGCGCGGCGACGGCCCAGCCCCGGTCGGCCACGTCCGGGAACGCGAGCAGCACCGGGCCGCACGCCAGCGCGAGCGCCACCAGGACCGGCGACCTGATCCGGCCGGTCAGCAGCAGCAGCCCGCCGGCCAGCAGCCCGCACACGGGCGTCCAGGCCGCTCCGAACAGCGGTAACGGCAGGTACGTCAGCCAGACCTGCGCCCCGAAGATCCACCACCGCCCGTCGCCGCCCAGCAGCACGCCCAGCACGAACGAGGCGTGCACCGCCAGCAGGGCGAGCAGCGTGAGCGACCCTGCCACGGCGTCGCCGGAGCCCGCCAGGCCGGAGAACACCGCCGCGGAGAGCCCCAGCGCGCCGGCCGCCAGCCCGATGCCGCCGATGACGAGCGGTGAGTACGCCGACGAGCGCAGACGGTGAACGATGTCGGCTACGTTCACCCGTCTCCCCGTTGAGTGGCCCGATCCCGCCCTGGCGGGAAAAGGCCCGCCCCCATCCCAATCGACCCGATCCGAGCGGGTCTGTAAAGGGTTCTTTCCGCTTTTGGACACTCCGTTGTACAGAACCTCCCGGCGCATCGCAACGCCGCAGGCTGCCCTAAAGTTGCCCCATGGAATACACACGGCTCGGTGACACCGGCTTGAAAGTTTCTCGTATTTGCCTGGGCATGATGAGCTATGGCGATCCGGGCAAGCAGGAATGGGCGCTGACGGAGGACGCGGCGGAGCCGATCGTCCGCCGGGCGGCCGACGCGGGCGTGACGTTCTTCGACACCGCCGACATCTACTCGCGCGGCGTCAGCGAGGTCGTCACCGGCAACCTGCTGCGCAAGATCTTCCGCAGCCGCGACGACTACGTGCTGGCGACCAAGGTGTTCTTCCCGATGGGCCGGGGCGCCAACGACGGGGGCCTGTCACGCAAGCACGTGCACGCCTCGATCGACGCCTCGCTGCGCCGGCTCGGCACCGACCACGTGGACCTCTACCAGATCCACCGGTGGGACCCCGAGACGCCGATCGAGGAGACCATGGAGGCGCTGCACGAGGTGGTCAAGGCGGGCAAGGCCCGCTACATCGGGGCGTCGACCATGTGGGCGTGGCAGTTCGCCAAGGCGCAGCACGTGGCGGAGCTGCACGGCTGGACCCGGTTCGTGTCGATGCAGAACCACTACAACCTGCTCTACCGCGAGGAGGAGCGCGAGATGCTGCCGCTCTGCCTCGACCAGGGGGTGGGCGTGATCCCGTGGAGCCCGCTGGCGCGCGGCGTGCTGGCCCGCGCGGGCGCGCCCGCCGAGACGGCGAGGACGGGCTCCGACGCGCGCATCGAGGCCCTGTACGCGCCGGAGGCCGACCGCCAGGTGCTCGACCGGGTGGCGGAGCTGTCGCGCGAGCGCGGGCTGCCCGCCGCGCAGGTCGCGCTGGCCTGGCTGCTGCACCAGCCGGCGGTCGACGCGCCGATCGTGGGCGCCACCAAGGACCGCCACGTGGACGACGCGGTGGCGGCCGTGGGGGTGTCGCTGTCGGACAAGGAGCTGGCCTTCCTGGCGGAGCCGTACCGGCCGCGTGAGGTCCGTTTCTGACACGTCCGATCGGTACAAGACGCGGAGGCGGCGGACGGCGGAGCATGGACGCATGAGTCACGACCGTTCGTCCGCCGCCTCCTTCATGGCGGGGCATGCCAGGGTTCTCGACCGCCGCCGCTTCGAGCTGATGGGGGGCGGCGGCGACGTGGCCGGCGTGCTGGCCGCGCTCGACGCCTACCGCAATCCCGACGGCGGCTACGGGTGGGGCCTGGAGCCCGACCTGCGCTCGCCGGAGAGCCAGCCGGGCGCGGCGCTGCACGCGTTCGAGGTGCTGGAGGAGATCGCTCCGGCGACGTCGCCGCGGGCGGCGGAGCTGTGCGGGTGGCTGGAGTCGGTGACGCGCGACGACGGCGGGCTGCCGTTCGCGCTGCCGCTCGGCCTGCCCGCCGCGACCGCGCCCTGGTGGGCGGGCGCCGACCCGTCGGTCTCGTCGCTGCAGATCACCAGCGTGTCGGCGGCGGCGGCGCACCGCGTGGCCGCGCACGACCCGGCCGTCGCCGCCCACCCGTGGCTGCGCCGGGCCACCGACCACTGCCTGGAGGCGATCGGCGCGCTGCGGGAGCCGCCCGGCGCCTACGTGCTGGCGTTCGCGGTGCGTTTCCTGGACGCCGTGTACGAGTCGCGCCCGGAGGCCGCCGGGCTGCTGGCGCGGCTGGCGAAGCTGGTGCCCGCGGACGGGCGGGTGCCGGTGGCGGGCGGCACGGCGGACGAGGCGCTGCGGCCGCTCGACTTCGCCCCGTACCCCGGCCGCCCGGCGCGTGAGCTGTTCGCGCCCGGCGTGGTCGAGGCGGACCTGGACCGGCTGGCCGGCGAGCAGCGCGACGACGGCGGCTGGAGCGTCGAGTACGCCCGCATCTCGCCCGCCGGGGCGCTCGACTGGCGGGGCGCGATCACCGTGTGGGCGCTGGGCGTGCTGCGCCGCAACGGCCGCTGAATTGTCGGAGCGGCCCCCTAAGCTGGGGCGCATGGCACGGGCAAACGACGAGGCGGCCGCCGCTCTCCAGGAATACGCGGAGCTGTTCGCGCTCACCGGCGGCGACGCCTTCCGGGTGCGGAGCTACCAGAAGGCCGCGAAGGCGATCGCCGGCTACCCCGACGACATCGCGGCGGTCGACGTGCGCGGCGTGCCCGGCGTGGGCGAGGCGATCGCCAAGAAGATGGAGGAGTTCCTCCGGCGTGGCAGCTTCCGCCAGCTCGACGACCTGCGCGGCCGAGTGCCCGAGGGGGTCAGGCGGCTGACGCGCGTGCCGACGCTGGGCCCGAAGACCGCGATCATGCTCTACGAGGAGTTCGGCGTCGACTCGCCCGCCGCGCTCGCCGAGGCGATCAGCGGTGGCCGGCTCGACGGGGTCAAGGGTCTCGGCCCGAAGACGCTGGCCAACCTGCTCAAGGGCGTCGAGCAGCTGGAGCAGTCCGGCCTCCGGGTCCACATCGGGGTCGCCATGGCCCTGGCCGAGCAGGTGATGGCCTCGCTGTCCGCCGAGCGCGTCGCTTACGCGGGGTCGCTGCGCCGGATGCGCGACACGATCGGCGACATCGACATCCTGGCCGTCGCGCCCGAGTCGATCATGGAGGAGTTCCGCGCCCAGCCCTACGTCGCCGAGGTGATCGCGGCGGGCGCGAAGAAGACGTCCGTCCGCACCACCTCCGGCATGCAGGTCGACCTGCGCGTGGTGCCCGCGGAGTCGTGGGGCGCGGCGATGCAGTACTTCACCGGGTCCAAGGAGCACAACGTCGCGGTCCGGGAGATCGCGGTCAAGAAGGGCTGGAAGCTCTCGGAGTACGGGCTGTTCGAGGGCGAGCGGGTGATCGCCTCGGAGTCGGAGGAGGAGATCTACGCGGCGCTCGGCATGCGGTTCGTGCCGCCGCCCATGCGCGAGGACGGCGGCGAGGTGAAGGCGGCGCTGGCCGGCGAGCTGCCCGTCCTGGTGGAGCTGTCCGACCTGCGCGGCGACCTGCACACCCACACCGACCTGACCGACGGCATCGCGTCGCTCGACGACATGGTGGCGGCCGGGGCCGCCCTGGGCTACTCCTACTACGCGGTCACCGACCACGCCCCCGACCTGGCGATGCAGCGGATGACCCTCGACAAGGCGCTGGAGCAGCGCGAGCGGGTGGCCGCGCTGCAGGCGCGCCACCCCGGCATGCGGCTGCTCCACGGCACCGAGCTCAACATCGCGCCCGACGGCTCGGTCGACTGGCCCGGCGAGATCCTGCGCGGCTTCGACGTGTGCGTGGCCTCGGTCCACTCCCATTTCACGATGGGCCGCGACGAGATGACCCGCCGGTTCATCGCCGCCTGCGAAAACCCGTACGTCGACATCATCGGCCACCCGACCACCCGCAAGATCGGCAAGCGCGGCATGGTCGACGCCGACTGGGACGCCGTCTTCCGCGCGGCCGCCCGCACGGGCACCGCCATGGAGATCGACTCCTACCCCGACCGCTCAGACCTGCCGGCCGACCTGGTGCGGCTGGCCAAGCACCACGGGGTCAAGTTCTCGATCGACAGCGACTCCCACGCCATCCCGCACCTCGCCCACCAGAGGTTCGGCATCGGCATCGCGCAGCGGGCGTGGCTGACGACCGACGACGTCATCAACACCTGGCCGCTCGATCGGCTGCTGAAGTTCCTGGGGCGCTGACCCGCCCGCAAGAAATCTCCGTTGATGTCACCTATGTCGGCAGTTCCCATGGGGTTGCCGATGATGGGCTTCGGTAGGAAGCAACAAACAGGACGTCCCGCCGTCGCAGAGGCCGTTCGCCTGCCGGTGATTTGGGTATGTCCCGGTCGTATCCGGCTGGAGCGATCCACTGCGGCCGGTTTTCCCCTCGTACGCCCACAGTGACATGGCCAGGAGGTGAAAGGCGTTGAGGGGGACTCTGGGCGCGGTCGTCAAGCCGCTGCCCGACCAGCTGTTCATCCGGCACGCCGCGGACGCCGACAGCGTCGGCGAAGACGGCGGTCCCTCTTCGCGTGCCCTGGCTCTGGGCAGCGGGAACGCCGAGATGCGGTGGGAGAGCATGGCGGGGCAGGGCTACCACACGCCCACCGACCGCTTCTTCGTGCGCCACCACACCTTCACCCCGCGGCTCGACGCGGCGACGTGGCGGCTGCGGGTGCACGGCCGGGGGGTGCGGCGGCAGGTCGAGTTCGGCTACGACGACCTGCTGCGCATGCCGGCCCGCACCCTCGACGCGGCCATCGAGTGCGCGGGCAACGGCCGGCGCTTCTACGCGACCCAGCAGGGCACGGCCGCCCCCGGCGCGCAGTGGGGGCTCGGCGCCATCGGGGTGGCCCGGTGGCGCGGCGTGCCGCTGAGCGAGGTGCTGCGTGAGGCGGGAGTGCGTGACGAGGCGGTCGACGTGGTGGCCTGCGGGCTGGACGCGCCGTTCGAGAGGTACGGGCGCGTCCGCCGGCCGCTGCCCGTGTGGAAAGCCATGGACGATGTGCTCGTGGCCTATGAAATGAATGGCGAGCCGCTGCCGCCGGACCATGGATTTCCGGCCCGGCTGGTCGTCCCCGGCTGGGCCGGAATCGCGTCGATCAAATGGCTCGGCGATATTGAAGTCTGTACGACCACGGTTCTCACGCCGTGGAACACGGTCTTTTACCGGGGGGTCGCGCGGCAGCCGGTGAAAAGCGCTTTCGAGCTCGCCTGGGACGCCCGGGTACAACTGGGCGAGCCGCTGGTGCTGCGCGGCCGTTCGTGGTCGGGCCGGGGGCGGATCGTGCGCGTGGAGGTCAGCTTCGACGGCGGCTGGAGCTGGCGCGACGCCGATCACCGCGGACATCACCTGGTCGGCGCCTGGTTGCCGTGGCATGTCATGTGGGTGCCCGACCATCCGGGCCCGCACGTGCTCATGGCCAGGGCCACCGACGCGTCGGGCGTCACCCAGCCGCTGGTCACCCCCTGGCATCCGGCCGGCTATCACTTCGACGCCGTCGTGCAACATCCCATTTACGTGGTGCGTGGTTAGGAAAATGTCACGCATCTCGGTTGAGCTGGGTATTCGGGCACGGCGCGCACAGCCCCCGGCAATTCATCTGAAAGACTCGCGCAGAAACGTTATGGAAATCCCTTCGTGTAATGCTGACCACACCCTAGGGAAATGGGAGATCAGATGCGCCAGCTGACCGCGCTCGACGCGCAGTTCCTCAACGTCGAGACGGCGACCACCGCCGCGCACGTGGCCGGACTGGCGATCCTCGACGCCGCCGACGGCCGCCTGAACCGTCAGGCGCTCGCCGGCCTCCTGCTGGAGCGCCTGCATCTGGCGCCGGCGCTCCAGCTCCGGCTGGTGGAGGTGCCGCTCGGTCTGGATCACCCGTACTGGGCCGGCGATCCGGAGTTCGACATCGACAACCACCTGTTCGAGATGACGCTCCCCGCGCCGGGCGGCGAACGGGAGCTGGCGGAGGCCGTGGCGGAGATCCACGCCCGCCGGCTGGACCGGACGCACCCGCTGTGGGAGATGCATCTGATCAACGGGCTGGCGGGCGGGAAGGCCGGCGTCTACACGAAGGTCCACCACGCGGCGATCGACGGCGTCTCGGGCGCCGAGACGCTCGCCGCCCTCCTCGACCTCGCTCCCGAGACCGGTCCGCTCCCCCACTGCGCCACCCGTACGGGCAAGACCTCCAGGCCGGCGGCCGTGTCCGGTGACGAGGGCGACGGGGTGGTGAGGGAGATGGCGTCCGCGCGGCCGAAGGCGGGCGCGGCGGGCGAGGAGGCGCCCGGGCTGCTCGCGATGCTGGCCGGGGCCGCCGCCAACGGGGTGGCGCATCCCGGGCGGGCGCTGCGGTCGGTCATGCGGGCGGCCGGCGATCTCGACGCCATCCCGCTGGCCGCGACCGTGCCCGGATCGAGGCTGATCGCCAGGGCCGCCCGGAAGGTGGCGGGCGACCCGCGCGAGCGTCCGCCCCTGCCCAGCCTGACCGCGCCGCGGACCCCGTTCAACGGGCCGATCAGCCCGCGCCGCCACCTCGCGTTCGGGTCGGTGTCCTGGAAGGACGTCAAGAACGTCGCCAGGGCCAACGGCATGAGCGGCAACGACGTGGTGATGGCGCTGTGCACGACCGCGCTGCGGGCCTGGCTGCTGGAGCGTGACGCGCTGCCGGACGAGCCGCTGATCGCCGCCGTCCCCGTGGCGGTGCGCTCGGCCGGTGCGCAGGAGCGCGTCGGCAACCAGATCTCCGCCATGATCGCCCCGCTGCCGACCACCACGGCCGATCCCGAGGAGCGGCTGCGGGTCGTCGGCCAGACGATGAGCGCGGCCAAGCGGCGCTTCGCGCTGGCGCCGACGAGCTGGCTGAGCGAGCTGTGCGCCGTGCTGCCCTCGCCCGTCACGGGCCTCGTCACGCCGGCGATCTTCCGGTTCGTCTCGGCGGCCCGCCCGCCGGTCAATCTGATCATCAGCAACGTGCCGGGCCCGCAGTTCCCGCTCTACCTGTGCGGGAGCCGGGTGCTGTCCTACTACCCGATGTCGGTGCTGAGCGACGCGACCGGCGGGGTCAACATCACCTGCTTCTCCTATGACGGGATGCTCGACTTCGGCGTGGTGGCCTGTCCCGAGCGGATGGACGACGTGTGGAGCCTGCTCGACCACCTGCGGCGGGCGCTGGACGAGCTCGTGGACAGGCCGGACGAGTACCACGGAGGACGCGACGCCTTCCCGCACTGAGCGTCTTTGTTGTATCGTCTGAGACATAATTGTCTCAGACGATATGAAGGTGTCTCATGAGTGTGGGCCGCGAGCAGATACTCACGGCGGCGATCCGTCATCTGAACGAGGACCCGACGGCCTCCATGGCGGAGCTGGCCGAAGCCGTCGGCATCAGCCGGGCCACGCTGCACCGCCACTTCAGCAGCCGTGACGAGCTGATGGTGGCGCTGGGACACCGGGCGCTGGCGGAGTGGGAGCAGGCCCAGGAAGCCGCCGGGGTGGCCGAGGGGGCGGCCTCGACCGACCCGGAGGAGATCCGGCGCGTGCTCGACGCGTTGCTGGAGCGGCTGATCGAGGTGGCGGACGCCTACGGGTTCGGGCTGACCGACCACGCCATGGCGGTCCACCCCGACCTGCTGCGACGGTCGGACGAGTTGGAGGAGCGGGAGGTGGCGCTGTTCGCCGCCGCCCAGCGGGCCGGCCTGCTCCGCGCCGACCTGCCGCCCCGCTGGATCAGCAACGCGGTCTTCGGCCTGCTGGTGGCGGTCCGGGAGAGCCTGCGCCGGGGCGAGGTGGCCCGCCGAGACGTCCGCCACCTGCTCACCACCACGTTCTTCCAGGGCGCGGCCGGCGACGGGGGGCGGGCATGACCGTGGCCGGGCCGGAGCCGTCGACGCGGCGGCGGTGGGCCGGGCTGGCGGTGCTGTCCGCCAGCGTGCTGATCGTGGTCATGGACATGACCATCCTGAACGTCGCGCTGCCCGCCATCTCGGAGGCGCTGCTGCCCGGCTCCGCCGAGCTGCTGTGGATCGTGGACGTGTACGCGCTCGTCCTGGCGGGGCTGCTGGTGACGGCCGGGGCGCTGGGCGACCGGTGGGGACGCAAGCGGATGCTGCTGGCCGGGTTCGCGGTGTTCGGCGCGGCGTCGGCGGCGGTGCTGCTGGCCGGGGGGTCCGCCGAGCTGATCGCGGTGCGTGCGGTGCTCGGCGCGGGCGGGGCGATGATCATGCCGTCCACGCTGTCGATGATCCGCACCCTGTTCACCGACCCGCGCGAGCGGGCCACCGCGCTGGGCGTGTGGGCGGCGATGGCGGCCGTCGGCGCGGCGCTCGGTCCGATCCTGGGAGGCGCGCTGCTGGAGGTCTTCAGCTGGCAGTCGGCGTTCCTGGTGAACGTGCCGATCATGGCCGTGGCCATCGTGGCGGGGCTGTTCCTGCTGCCCGAGTCGCGCGCTCCCCGGCCGGGCGCGTGGGACGCGACGGCGACCGTGCTGTCCATCGTCGGCATGGGGTCGCTGGTGTACGGGATCAAGCGCGTGGGCGAGTACGGCCTGGGCGACCTCACCGGGACGGCCGCGGGAGCGGTGGCGGTGGTCGCCCTGGGCTGGTTCACCTTCCGGTGCCTGCGCCGGCCGGATCCGCTGCTGGAGCTGCGGCTGTTCCGCAGCCGGCCGTTCACGGCGGGCGTGGTGACGGCGCTGGCCACATCGATCGCGATCGCGGCCACGCTGCTGCTGCTGGCGCAGTGGATGCAGCTCGTGCGCGGCTACGGCCCGCTGGAGACGGGGGCCAGGCTGCTCCCCGCGGCGGTGGCGGCCGCGGTGGCCTCGCCGCTGGCGCCCCGGCTGGCGGCGCGCGTGGGCGCCCGCGCGGTGCTGGCGGGCGGGCTGGCGGTGTCCGGGCTGGGGTTCCTGGTGCTCTTCGTCGCGCCGGCGCTCCTGGGGGACGCCTCCGGGTCCTTCGCGGCGGGAGCCGTGGCGTCCGACGGGCTCGGGTACGGGACGGTGGCGGGCGCGCTGGCCCTGATCGGGGCCGGGCAGGGATCGCTGGCCGTCGCCTCGGCGGCGATCATGTCGGGGGCGCCCGTGGCGAAGGCCGGGAGCGCCGCCGCCATCGAGGAGACCAGCTACGAGATCGGGGGCGCGCTCGGCGTGGCGATACTCGGGAGCGTGGCGGCGGCGGTCTACCGCACAGGGCTAGACTACCGGGGGCCGTCGGCGGAGGTCGCGAGCGAGTCTCTCGGGGGTGCGCTGACCGTGGCGGCCGAGCTCGGGCAGGCGGGGATGCGGCTCGCCGAGCAGGCCAGGAGCGCGTTCACCGAGGCGCTGACGCTCACCTCCGGGGCGGGCGGGGTGCTCATGCTGCTGGCCGGGCTGGGAGTGTGGCTCATGCTGCCGCGAGGCCTCGACCTGTCGCGCCACTGATGCCGCCGTGCCGCGCGAGGCGTGTGGTGACCGGTGCGGATAATGGGGTGATGAGATCGATAGGCACCACAGATCTGTCCGTCCACCCCATCGCACTCGGCACCAACGTGTTCGGCTGGACCGCCGACAAGGAGACGTCCTGGGCGGTGCTCGACGCCTACGTCGAGGCCGGCGGCAACTTCATCGACACCGCCGACAGCTACCCGTACTGGGCGACGGGCGAGTCCACCTCCGAGATGCTGATCGGCGAGTGGATGGAGCGCCGGGGCAACCGGGACCGCCTCGTGCTGGCCACCAAGGTCGGCATGCTGGAAGGGCTCAAGGGGCTGGCGCCGCGGACGATCAGGACGGCGGTGGAGGCGTCGCTGCGCCGGTTGCGCACCGACCGCATCGATCTCTACTGGGCGCACGTCGACGATCGTGACACCCCGCTCGGGGAGACGCTGGAGACGTTCGGCGAGCTGATCCGCGAGGGGAAGGTCCGCCACGTCGGGGCGTCCAACTACGGGCCCGAGCGGCTGGCCGAGGCGCTGAAGGTGGCCGACGAGAGCGGGCTGCCCCGGTACGTGGCGCTGCAGCAGCCGTACAACCTGGTCGAGCGCGCGTACGAGGGAGAGCTGCGCGACGTGGTGGCCAGGGAAGGGCTGTCCAGCACGCCCTACTGGGGGCTGGCCAGCGGGTTCCTGACCGGGAAGTACGCGGGCGGGGCGGCGGTCGACAGCCCGCGGGCTTCGAGGGCGGCCGTTTACCTGCGGACGGAGCACGGGCGGCGGACGCTGGAGGCGCTGGGCAAGGTGGCGGCCGAGCGCCGGGCGGAGCCCGCGACGGTGGCGCTGGCGTGGCTGGCCGCGCAGCCCACGGTGGCCGCGCCGATCACCAGCGCGCGCAGCGTGGAGCAGCTGGCGCCGCTGATGGCCGCGGCCACGCTGGAGCTGACCCCGGAGGAGCTGCGGCGCCTCGACGAGGCCTCCCGCCCCTGACCGCACGCGCCCGGCCGATGAGGTCCTGTCGAGGGCGGGGGTCGGCCGGGTCAGTGGATGCGGTCGGCGAGGGAGACGCACAGGGCGCGGAGGTCGGCGGCGCCGGGGAGGCAGTCGTCCACGGTGGCCAGGGCTGACGACAGGTAGCGGTCCGCCAGGGCCTCGGCCTCGGCGCGGCCGCCGGCCTCCTCGACGAGGCCGGCGGCGCGCCGTACCGAGTGCTCGTCGGCGGCGCCCGCGTGGAGGAGGGCGGCGAGGTCGTGGGCGGCGGCGCCGTCGGTGGCGAGGGCCGCGAGCACCGGGTAGGTCTTCTTGCCGCGGCGCAGGTCGCTGTCGGCGGGTTTGCCGGTGACGCCGGGGTCGCCCCAGATGCCGAGGATGTCGTCCACGAGCTGGAAGGCGACGCCGAGCTCGCGGCCCATCTCCCACAGGCGCGGGGCCAGGTCCGCCCGGCCGCCCAGGATGACGCCGGTGGCCGCGGCGGCGCCGAGCAGGCCGCCGGTCTTGCCGAGGGTCATCTCGGTGTACTCGCCGGCGGTCACCGCGCCGGGGCCGCGCCACGGGCGGTCCTCGAAGGCCATGTCGGCGGTCTGGCCCTGGACCAGCTCGACGAGGGCCCGCGACAGGTAGTTCATGGCCTCGCCGGAACCGGCGAGCTGGGCGACGGCGAGCGCCAGGAGGGCGTCGCCGGCCAGCAGGGCGGGGCCGGTGCCGTACGCCTTCCACAGGGCCGGGCGGTGCCTGCGCCGCTCGTCGAGATCGATGATGTCGTCGTGCACCAGCGAGAACGCGTGCACCAGCTCGACCGCGACCGCCGCGGGCACCGCCGACTCGGCCGGCGCGCCGGCGGCTTCGGCGCAGAGCAGGGCGATGGCCGGGCGCACGCCCTTGCCGCTGTTGCCCTCGTACGGCCTGCCGTCGGCGTCGGACCAGCCGAGCGTGAACGCGGCCATCCTGGCGCTCCAGGGATGCAGCGAGGACACCGCCTCACGCAGGGCGGGCTCGAAGAGACTCCGGCAACGCGCTATCGCCGCGTCGCTCCCCGGCGTGCCAGGATCCCCGAGATCCACTGGTGCTCCTTCTGCCTCGATCTTGAATGTACCGCCAAGATCATGTGATACTCCATCCTAGATTTGGCTTTTGTGGGCAAATGTCCGTCCCGGTGGGGGCGGGGTGCTGTGGGCTTGGAGGCACGACTGTGGCGACCGGCGCCGCACCGACCAGAACCGTTCCCTTTCTCACCAGACTCACCAAGCACCACCGGATCCCGGTCAACGCCCTCGAAGAGGCATCGGTGCAGGCCGGAGGCGAGCTCGTCCGGCTCCACATGGGCCCGTTCCGCCCCTATCTGGTGACCCATCCCGACCACGTCCAGCACGTGCTGACCCAGAACCAGACCAACTTCGTCCGTGAGGGCATGTTCTGGGACCCGCTGGCGCCGCTGCTCGGCGAGGGCATCCTGTCGGATGGCGAGACCTGGGCGGAGAGCCGCCGGATCCTGCAGCCGCTCTTCACGGCCAGGTACGTCAACTCGCTGGCCGAGCAGATGGCCGTGATCATCAACGAGCTGATCGAGGAGACGATCGTCCCCGGGCGGCCGATGGACATCTCCCGCGGCGTCTCGGCGATCGTGCACCCGACGATCGTCCGGCTGTTCTTCGGCTCGAAGATCTCCACGGCGGACATCGCCCGGCTGGTGCCGGCCTACGACGTCGCCGTCACCGCCAAGGCCGTGCGCCTGGTGATGCCGTTCGTGCCCGAAGGCATGCCGATGCCCGGCGACCGGGCGTTCCGGCGCGCGATCAAGGACATCGACGCGGTGGTGTACCCCCGCATCCGCGAGGCCAGGGCACGGGCGCGGGAGGGCCTGGACCAGGACAGCACCGACGTCGTCGCGCGCCTGGTCAGCGCCCGCGAGGACGTCCCCGGCGAGGAGGGCGACCGGCGGATCAGGGACGACCTGGTGGCCATGCACGGAGCCTCCACCGAGACCTCGGCCACGGCGCTGACCTGGGTCTGGCCGGTCCTCGACGCCTACCCGGGGATCGCCGCGAAGGTGTACGAGGAGATCGACCGGGTGGTGGGCGGCGACCCGGTCAGCACCAGTCACCTGCCGCACATGCCGTACCTGAGGATGTTCGTCAACGAGCTGCTGCGGCTCTACCCGCCGGGCTGGATCCTGCCGCGCAAGGCCGTGGAGGCGGACGTGGTCGGCGGGGTCGAGGTCGAGGCCGGGGCCACCATGCTGCTGAGCCCGTACCTGACGCACCGGATGCCGGACTTCTGGGAGTCGCCGACGGTGTTCGACCCGGAGCGGTTCGCGCCGGGATGGGAGGCCGGGCGGCACCGCTACGCCTACTGGCCGTTCGGCGCGGGGCCGCACGTGTGCCTGGGGCAGCACCTGTTCCAGATGGAGGCGCCGCTGCTGATCGCCGGGATCCTGCGCAAGTACCGGCCGGTGGTGCACGTCGACCGCCCGGTGACCCCGCGGCTGGCCTCCTCGCTGCGGCCCCCGCCCGGGCTGACGATGACCCTCGTGCCGGCGGGCCGGTCATGAACGATCCCGGCGCGCTGTTCGCCACCGGGCGGACGTGCGCGCTCGCGGTGGCGGGCGGGCGCGACCTCGAACGGCACGCGGCGCGCTACGAGGGCCTGTTCCCCCGCGAGTCCTTCGACTCCGGTCTCTTCGGCTCGCTGGCGATGGCCGGCGCGTTCGGCTCGCCGTGGGCGAGCCCGGCCTCGCTGCGCGTCGTCAACCGGGCGTCGCTGCTGGTGTTCGCCGTGGACCGGCTGTTCGACGAGGAGGCGGCCGCACGGGACGACGTGGCGGCACTGACCAGCACGTGCCTGGCCGCCGCGGACGGGTTCCCGGCCGCTTCGCCCGTCGCCCGCTTCGTGGGGGACCTGCGGGCCGAGCTGGGCACCGTGGCCGCCTTCGCCGCGCTGGAGCCGGCCTGGCGTGAGCGGCTGGAGCTCATGGTCGCCGCGATGGCCCGCGAGTGGGAGTGGAGCAGGGGCGGCGGCAGGCCCTCCCCCGAGAAGTACCTGTCGAACGCCGACAGCAGCGGCGCCCTGTTCATCGCGGTCTCGCACTGGATCTACACCGGCGAGGTCACGACCCCGGAGGACCTGGCGGAGCTGCGGGCGGCGGGCGAAACCGTGCAGCGCTACCTGCGGCTGCTCAACGACCTGGCCACGCACCGCAGGGAGTCGGCGTCCGGTGACGTCAACGCGCTCACCCTCGGCATGACGGCGGACGAGGTGAGGACGCGGATGGCGGAGCTGGCGCGAGAGGCCGCCGAGCTGATCGGGCCGCTGCGCGACAGCCGCCCGCGGGCCGCGGACCACCTCTGGTGGCAGATCCACTACAGCGCCGGCTTCTACGGGCTGTCCGACTTCTGGGCTTCGGGGGCGGCATGAGCACCGACATCACCCGGCGTGCCGCCGAGCTGGTCGCGGGCCTCATGGTGACGCCGTGGGGCCAGGTCTCCCCTTCGGTGTACGAGACGGGGCGGCTGGTCACGCTGGCCCCCTGGCTCGGCGGTCATGCGGAGCGGATCGCGTTCCTGCTGGCCGAGCAGGGTGCGGACGGCTCGTGGGGCCCGCCCGGCGGGTACCGGCTCGTACCGACGCTGAGCGCCACGGAGGCGCTGATGAGCGCGGCGCGCGACGGCGACCGCGAGGTGCTCCTGCCGGCCGCGAAGGCGGGGCTGGAGGCGCTGCGGCGCATGCTCGCGCAGCCGCCCGAGCTGCCGGACACGCCGGCCATCGACCTGATCGTGCCGTCGCTGGTGGCGCTCATCGACGGGCACGGGTACGGCGAGCCGCTGCCGCATCCGCCCGGGATGGACGGATCCCGGCTCGAACTGGTCAAGCGCCTGCTGGAGTCCGGCGCCCAGCCGCCGCAGAAGGTGCTGCACGTGCTGGAGGCGGCGGTGCCGCAGCGGGCGGACGGCGTGCTGCCCACGTCGATCGGCACGGTCGGCGCCTCGCCGGCGGCGACGGCCGCGTGGCTGGGCGGTTCCGCGCCGGCCGACTCGTCCGACTCCGCCAGGCACCACCTGGAGGCGGTGGCCAAGCGGTTCGGCGGGCCGGTCCCGGTCGGGCTGCCGATCACCGTGTTCGAGCGCGGATGGGTGCTGAGCTGGCTGGCCAGGGCGGGCGTGCCGGTGGAGGCCCCGCCGGAGATGATCGCCGACCTGCGGGCGGCGATCGGCCCGCAGGGCACGCCGGCGGGCGCCGGCCTGCCCGCCGACGCCGACACGACCAGCGTCGCCCTCTACGCGCTGGCCCTGCTCGGCGTGCCGTCCGATCCCGAGTCGCTGCTGCTGTTCGACACGGGCACGCACTTCTGCACCTGGCAGGGCGAGGACGGCTTCTCGCCCAGCGTCAACGCCCACGTGCTGGACGCGTTCGGCCAGTACGTGCGGGCCAGGCCCGCCGCGGCCGAGCGGTACGGGCCGGTGATGGCGCGGGTGGCCGGCTGGCTGGCCGGGCTCCAGCGGCCCGACGGGAGCTGGGACGACCGGTGGCACGCCTCCCCCTACTACGCGACGCTGGGCTGCGCGCTGGCGCTGGGCGAGTTCGGCGGGCCGGAGCACGCCGGCGCGGTGCTGCGGGCGCGGGAGTGGGTGCTGGCCAGCCAGCGGGACGACGGGTCGTGGGGGCGGTGGGCGGGCGTGCCGGAGGAGACCGCCTACGCCGTGCAGACCTTGCTGCTGTCAGGACCGGAGCCGGACGAGCGGTGCAAGCGGGCAGCAGGGCGTGGATACGACTATCTTCTCCAGGTGGTCGATTTACCGCATTTCACACCATTGTGGCATGACAAGGACCTTTACTCGCCGACAGCGATCGTGCGAGCCGCGGTCCTGGCAGCCTTACACGTCGTGGAGACCCGCATGCAATACGAATTTAACCCGAAAAACGGGACATAGCGTCTCATTCGCGCCGTTTTGTGTTGAGGCAGCAATAGTACATTGCTAGGGTGACCCGAGTGTCAGATTCCTGGTTTGCCCATTTCGCCGCCTTGACAAGGTATGCTTACCGCGCTTTTCCGACGGGTGGGCCCGATGCGCTTCCGTAACGCCAGCGTCCGCTCGAAGGTCACGGCGCTGATCGTGTCGCTCATCCTGCTGTGGGCGTTCGCCGCCTGGGTCACGCTGCGGGAGGGCGTCAACCTGCTCGGGGCCGCCACCGTCGACTCGCAGGTGGTCGAGCCGAGCGAGCCGCTGCTCGTCGAGCTGCAGCGCGAGCGCCGCCAGACGATCGCCCGCATCGGCGCGGGGTCCAGGGGCGCCGACAAGGCGCTGCGCGACCAGCGCGCGCGCACGGACGCCGCGCGCGCCGAGTTCGCCGCCTCCATCGACAGCACCGCCGTGTCACTGGCCGCCGAGGACTCCCTGATGGAGCGCATCGCGGACGTGCGGGCCGAGCTGGCCAAGCTTGACCAGGGCAGGAAGTCGATCGACTCCGGCCGGGCCGGTGGCGCGCAGGCCGCCGCCGCCCCGTACAACAACGTGATCGACTCCCTCTACCAGATGTACGACTCGGTGGCGGCGTTCGACGACAAGGAGATCGCCAAGGACGGACGGACCCTTTCGCAGATCCACCTCTCCCGCGAGTGGCTGGCGCGCGGGGACGCGCTCATGGCGGGCGTCTTCGCCAGGGGCGGGTTCACCCCGGACGAGCACGCCGAGTTCATCACCACCGCGGGCGTCTTCCGCCACACGCTGTCCACGGCCATGTCCCAGCTCCCGGACGAGGACTGGACGGCCTTCGACCGGTGGATGAAGAGCGACCCCGCCACCCGGGTGCAGGCGATGGAGCAGCGGCTCATCCAGCACGACCCCCGCGTCGGGCCGCTGCCGGTGGACGCCGAGGAGTGGCGCAAGGCGACCGAGTCGACGCTGGCCGACATGCAGCGGGTGACGCTCGCGGCCGGTGACCGGCTGGCGGAGCGCATCGTGCCCATCGCCGTCGGCGTCGTCGTCCGGCTCCTCCTGGCCGGCGGCCTCGGCCTGGTGGCGGTCATCGCCTCGATCGTGCTGTCGATCACCACGACCAGGCAGCTGCTCGCCCAGCTCAGGAAGCTGCGCGACGCCGCGCACGAGCTGTCGGACGAGCGGCTGCCGCGCGTGGTCGAGCGCATCGGCCACGGCGAGGTGGTGGACGTCTCGAAGGAGGTGCCCGACCTCGACTTCGGCGACAACGAGATCGGCCAGGTGGGCCAGGCGTTCAACGCCGTGCAGCACACGGCGATCAGCGTCGCCGCCGAGCAGGCCGAACTGCGCCGCAGCATCCGCGACATCCTGCTCAGCCTGGCCCGCAGGACGCAGGGCCTGGTGCACCGCCAGCTCACCGTGCTGGACGTGATGGAGCGGCGCGAGACCGACCCGGAGGAGCTGAAGGAGCTGTTCCGGCTGGACCACCTGGCCATCCGGATGCGCCGCAACGCGGAGAACCTCATCGTCCTGTCCGGCTCGTCCCCCGCCCGCACCTGGCGGCGCTCGGTGCCGATGCTGAACGTGGTGCGCGGCGCGCTGGCCGAGGTGGAGGACTACACCCGGGTGACGATCCTGCCGCTGGGCGACGTGGTGCTCGTCGGCCGCGCCGTCGGCGACGTCATCCACCTGCTCGCCGAGCTGATCGAGAACGCGGTCTCGTTCTCCCCGCCGTACACGGCGGTGCAGGTCAGCGGGCAGCTCGTGGCCAACGGGTACGTGATCGAGATCGAGGACCGGGGCCTCGGCATGAAGCCGGAGGACCTGGCCTCGGCGAACGAGCGCATCGCCGACCCGCCGGAGTTCCGGATCACGGGCACCGCACGACTGGGCCTGTACGTGGTGAGCCAGCTGGCCAGGAGGCACGACATCCAGGTCAGGCTGAAGGCTTCCCCGTACGGGGGGACGACGGTCGTGGTGCTGCTGCCGCAGGACCTCGTCGAGGTCGACACCGACCCGCATCCGCACGAGGGCGAGGCGTCGCCGGCCCTGCCGCGCAGGGCCGTGGCGGTGGCGGAGCGCGCGCCCGCGACGCACAACGTCCGCCAGCTCAAGGTCGCCGCCGATCCGGCGCGGCCGCAGCCCCTGCCCCAGCCCGTACGCGACCAGCCTCGTCAGGCCCCGAACCAGCAGCCGGCGCCGCGCGCCGTGCCCGCGCGGACCGGCGAGTCCGAGGAGACCGTGGAGCCGAAGCAGCCCGAGTTCACCCCCGGAGGCCTGCCGCTGCGCGTGCCGCAGGCCAACCTGGCCCCCGCCCTGCGCGAGGAGGGGCCGAGCACGCTGGACGACACCGAGGAGGACGATGAGCGTTCGCCGGAGGAGATCCGGGCGATGATGGGATCCCTGCAGTCGGGCACCCGTCTCGGCCGGACCGAGGCCGCCAAGCTGATGGGCGAGCAGCCGGGAGGTGACTCATGAGCCCCGGCACCGACCTCAACTGGCTGCTCGACGACCTGGTCGGGCGGATCGGCGACGTCGAGCACGCGATCGTGCTGTCCTCCGACGGCCTGCTGATGGCCTCCTCGGCCGGGCTGGTACGCACCGACGGCGAGCACCTGTCGGCCGTGGCCTCCGGGCTGCAGAGCCTGGCCAAGGGAGTCTCCGAGCACGTGAAGGGCGGCCCCGTCAAGCAGACGGTGGTGGAGTGGAAGTCCCAGTTCCTCATCGTCACCACGGCCGGCGAGCGCGCCTGCCTGGCCGTGCTGTGCGGGCAGCAGGCCGACATCGGCCTCGTCGCCTACGAGATGGCGATGATGGTCGCCCGCGTCGGCCAGTACCTCACCTCGGGGGCGCGGGTCGAGGCCGCGCAGGTCGAGGCGGGGAGGGAACGGTGAGCGCCACCGACGGCCCCACGGACGAGCACTGGATCGACCCGGAGATCATCCGCCCGTACGTGGTGACGCGCGGCCGGACGGCCCCCACGCGGGGCAGGTTCGACCTCATCTCCATGGCGCTCGCGATCGGCCCGCCGCCCGGCCCGGACGCCGGGCTGGACCCGGAGCACCTGTCGATCCTGCGGCTCTGCCGCGAGCCCAAATCCGTGGCGGAGATCGCCGCCCATCTGAACCTGCCCGCGGGCACCATCCGCGTGCTGCTCGGCGACCTGTTCGACAGGGAGCTCGTCTCGGCCCAGGAACCGCAATCCGAGGTGGACATGCATGACGTGAAGATGTACAGGGCGGTGCTCGATGGTCTTCGATCGCTCTGAGCGGCCGCGCCTCCCGCGGGCCATCAAGATTCTCGTGGCCGGCGGCTTCGGCGCGGGCAAGACGACCATGGTGGGCGCGGTGTCCGAGACCCGGCCGCTGCGCACCGAGGAGATCCTCACCGACCGCAGCGTGGGCGTGGACGACCTGTCCAGCGTCGAGGCCAAGCGGACCACGACCGTGGCGATGGACTTCGGCCGCATCACGCTGAACGACGAGTACGTGCTCTACCTGTTCGGCACGCCCGGCCAGGAGCGGTTCTGGTTCGTCTGGGACGAACTGGCGGAGGGGGCGCTGGGCGCGGTCATCCTGGCCGACACCCGGCGGCTGGCCGACTGCTTCCCCTCGGTCGACTACTTCGAGCGGCGCGGCACGCCGTTCGTGGTCGCGGTCAACTGTTTCGAGGGGGCTCCCTCGTACGACCTGCCCGAGGTGCGGCTGGCGCTGCAGCTCAACCCGTCGATCCCGATCGTGATGTGCGACGCGCGCAAGCGCGACTCCAGCCGCGAGGTGCTGATCACGCTGGTGAAGCACTCGGCGCGGCTGCGCGCGGAGCCGGTGGGCTGACCCTCGGCTGACTCCGTGCGAGCGGGCCCGGCCACCCGGCCGGGCCCGCTCGGCGGTTCTAGTGCTTGACGGCCTTCTCCGCGCCGACGCCGGTGAGGGATCGCACCTCGATCTCGGCGTACTTGGCGGCGTTGTACTCCTTGCTCATGATCGTGCCGAGGTAGCCGCACAGGAAGCCGAACGGGATCGAGATGATGCCCGGGTTGCTGAGCGGGAACCAGGCGAAGTCGGCGTCGGGGAGCAGGGCCCTCTCTCCGCCGGAGACGACCGGCGAGAAGACGACCAGCAGCAGGGCGGAGAGGAGACCGCCGTAGATGGCGCTGACCGCGCCCGCCGTGTTGAACCTCTTCCAGAACAGGCTGTAGAGGATCGCCGGCAGGTTGCCCGAGGCCGCCACCGCGAAGGCCAGGGCCACCAGGAAGGCGACGTTCTGGTTCTGCGCGAGGATGCTCAGGCCGATCGCCACGGCGCCGATGACCAGGGCGGAGATCCGCGCCACCACGACCTCCTGCCGCTCGCTGGCCTGGCCGCGCCGGAAGACGTGCGCGTACAGGTCGTGGGCGAAACTGGAGGATGAGGCGAGCGTGAGGCCCGCCACCACCGCGAGGATCGTGGCGAAGGCGACCGCGCCGATGAAGGCCAGCAGGATCGTGCCGCCCACCGAGCCGAAGATCTCCTCGCCGATCCGCAGCGCGAGCAGCGGCGCCGCCGTGTTGCCTCCCGGATCCTGGGCGACGATCTCCTCCCGGCCGACGATGGCGGCGGCGCCGAAGCCGAGCACGAGCGTCAGCAGGTAGAAGGTGCCGATGATGCCGATGCCCCACATGACGGACTTGCGGGCGTCCTTGGCGGTCGGGACCGTGTAGAAGCGGATGAGGATGTGCGGCAGGCCGGCGGTGCCGAGCACGAGCGCGAGGCCGAGGCTGATCAGGTCGATCTTGCCGGCCAGGCCCTGCTCCTCGGTGCCGTACCTCAGGCCGGGACTGAGGAAGCTGTCGGGGTTGGCCCCCGGGCCGCTGGTCGCGGCCGCCTGACCGAGCAGGCCCGACAGGTTGAAGCCGAACTCGGCGAGCACCAGGATGGTCACCAGGGCGGCGCCGGTCATGAGCAGCACGGCCTTGACGATCTGGACCCAGGTGGTGCCCTTCATGCCGCCGAAGACCACGTACACGATCATCAGAGCGCCGACGGCGACGATCGTCCAGACCTTGCCCGCCTCGGAGGTGACGCCGAGCAGCAGGCCGACCAGGGCGCCGGCGCCGACCATCTGGGCCAGCAGGTAGAAGATGCTGACCACGATGGTGGACACGCCGGCGGCGGTGCGGACCGGGCGCGGGCTCATCCGGAAGGCGAGCACGTCGGCCATGGTGAACTTGCCGGAGTTCCGCATCAGCTCGGCCACCAGCAGCAGCGCCACCAGCCACGCCACCAGGAAGCCGATGGAGTACAGGAACCCGTCGTAGCCGAACAGCGCGATGATGCCCGCGATGCCCAGGAAGGAGGCCGCCGACATGTAGTCGCCGCCGATGGCCAGGCCGTTCTGCGCGCCGCTGAAGGACCGGCCGCCCGCGTAGTAGTCGGCGGCCGTCTTGGTCTGGCGGCTGGCCCAGACCGTGATGCCGAGGGTGGCCGCGACGAACGCCAGGAAGAGGATCGTTGAGAGGGTGGTCGAGCTCACTGAGTCTTCTCCTCCACCTCGTGCCGCAGCTTGTCGGCGATGGGGTCGAGCTTCTTCTCCGCATGGCGGGAGTAGGCCCAGGCGATCCAGAAGGTGGACACGAACTGGAGCAGGCCCAGGACCAGCCCGACATTGATGTCACCGAGCAACTTGATCCCCATGAAGCCTCGGGCCCAGCCCGACAGCACCACATACAGCAGGTACCACGCCAGGAACGCCACCGTCATGGGGAACGTCCAACGCCGGAAACGCCGCTTCAGCTCTTGGAATTCAGTGCTCTCCTGCATTTGTTCATAGACGGACGCGTCATGTTCTCTGGTCGTCACGAGACCTCCATTGTGATGAGGATCACGCTCACGGTAAGAGCCCGGAGCGCCCCGCGTGGAGATCTCGCGCGACGCCTGTCGCCGAGCCGCCGACGAGCGGCGTTCAACTGGAGAGCTGTTGCGGTGAATGGTCAATTGAGTACGACGAACGGTAGATCGGCCTCTCACCGTCCCACCGCTCGTGGACGGACAGCGCTGTCAGGCGTTCCCCATCCGCTCCAGCGCGCCGCCCAGGTCCTTGATCAGCGTCTCGGCCGGTTCCAGGCCGACCGAGAGCCGCACCAGCCCCGCCGGGATGCCCATGGTCGCCCGCACGCTCTCCTCGGTGGACAGCGCCGGCGCGTTGACCAGGCTCTCGAAGCCGCCCCACGACACCCCGACGCGGAAGTGGCGCAGCTCGTCCAGGAAGGCGGCGACCTCGTCGCGCTCTTCGGTGGCCAGCTCGAAGCTGAACAGGCTGGAGAAGCCCGACATCTGGCGCAGCGCCAGCCGGTGCCCGGGATGCGAGGGCAGCCCGGGGTGGTTGACCCGGCGCACCGCCGGGTGGCCCTCCAGGAACGCCGCCACCGCCAGCCCGCGCTCCTGGTGCGCGGCCATCCGCACCGGCAGCGTGCGCAGTCCCCTGATGACCTTGGCCGCGTCGTGCGGTGACATGGCGGCGCCGTAGAGCTGGTACTCGGTCAGGGCCAGCGGCCTGATCAGCCGGGACGGGCCCGCCACCACCCCGCCCACCAGGTCGCTGTGGCCGCCCGCGTACTTCGACAGCGAGTGCACCACCAGGTCCACGCCCATGGTCAGCGGCTTCTGGAAGATCGGGGTGGACCAGGTGTTGTCCATCACGGTGACCAGGCCGTGCCCGGCCGCCCAGCGGGTGACGGCGGGGATGTCGAAGATCTCGTACCGCATGTACGAGGGAGACTCGAAGTAGAGTAGGCGGGTGTGGTCCTTGATAGCGCTGTCACACGCGTCGAGATCGACCACATGCGTATGCGTCACGCCGAACTTCTCCAGGTAACGCAGAAACTGGGTGGTCGGCCCGTACACCGCGCCCAGCACCAGCACGTGATCGCCCGCCGACACCAGCGAGGAGATCGTCGCGGAGATCGCGCCCATGCCGGAGGCGAAACACTTGGCGCGCTCGGCCCGCTCCAGCGCGGCCAGCTTGCGCTGCGCCAGGTCGACGGTGGGGTTGGTGCCGCGCCAGTAGACGTACCGTTCGTCCTCGTTCCTGATCGCCTCGCCCAGCTCGGCCGCGTTGGCGAAGGTGAACAGCGAGTTCTCGAAGATCGGCGGGTTGACCGCGCCCAGCATCCAGGGCTCGTCCTCGCCGAGGCGTCCGCAGATCCATTCATCGTCCATGAGGGGACACTATGACAGCGACCCCGGGGAAACCGACCATGGTGGACGTCGCCCGGCACGCGGGCGTGAGCCTCAAGACCGTCTCCCGGGTGGTCAACCAGGAGCCGCACGTGAGCGCGGCGCTGCGGCAGCGGGTGCGGGCGTCGATCAGCGCGCTCGGCTTCCGGCGCAACGAGGCGGCCAGCCGGCTGGCGCGCGGCGCCACCATGCTGACGCTCGGGCTGATCATGGAGAACATCTCCAACGAGTTCTACTCCCGCCTGGCCAAGGCGGTCGAGGCGGCGGCGGCCGAGCACGAGGCGCTGGTCGTGTTCGGCTCCTACGAGGAACGGCCGGAACGCGAGCGCATGCTGGTGGAGTCCATGTACGCGCGGGGCGTGGACTCGCTCATCATCGTCCCCTCCCCCGCCGACCATTCGTGGCTGGCCGGGCATCCTGGGCTGGAGGCGGTGTTCGTGGACCGGCTGCCGCCCGGGCTGGAGGGGGCCGACGTGGTGGCGCTGGACGACGTCAGGGGCGGGCTGATCGCGACCGAGCACCTGCTGGCGCGCGGCCACCGCCGGATCGCGCTCATCTCCGACGACGACGGGCTCAGCTCGGTGCACGACCGCGCGACCGGCTACCGCACGGCGCTGGGGGCGGCGCTGGACGAGTCCCTGGTGGTGCGCGGGGTGTTCGACCCGTGGCGGGTCTCCCGCGAGGTGGAGCGCCTGCTCGGCCTGCCCTCGCCGCCGACGGCGTTCTTCGCCGCGAACAACCGGGCCGCGATCGGCATCCTGCAGGCGCTGCGCGAACGCCCGGAACGCCCCGCTTACGTGGGATTCGATGACTTCGCGCTGGCCGACGTGTTCGACCCCGGCGTGACCGTGGTCCGCTACGACGTCGACCGGCTCGCGCGCGGCGCGGTGGACCTGCTGCTGGACCGCTCGGGTGCGGGCCGCCGGGTCAAGATCCCGGTGGAGCTGGTCGCGCGCGGCTCCGGCGAGATCCCGCCGCCCTAGCCCGGCCCTCCGGCGGCGAAGGCGGTGGCGTACGCGGTGCCGGGGTCGACCAGCACGCCGTAGCCCTCGGGGATGAGGTCGAGCAGGTCCTTTCCGGTGGCCGAGAAGAAGCGCGGCTCCGTCTCGTCCTTGCCTGCCGCCGCGAACGCGGCCAGCGCTTCGGGAAGGGTGAACGCCGGCACCAGCCCGGCCCCCGGCGGCCCGACGGCGACGACGCCGGGGCTCTCGGTGGCCTGGCAGTAGAGGCGGGTGCGCAGGAAGGCTTCGTAGGTGGACCTGCTCACCCGGACCGGCTCCTCGCCCGCCAACGTGGCGATCGAGTTCTCCAGCCGCAGCAGGTAGGCGAGCCAGCCGGAGCCCGCGCCGCCCCTGGAGGCGGCGTTCAGGCCGTCCGTGAGGTCGTCGATCTCCTCCGGGACGAAGCCGGTGACGTGCAGGAACGCCGCCAGGACGTCCTCGGGGGCGCGCCCTGGGCTCGGCCGCGCCAGCACGGCCACGTCGCGACGGTCCCGCCGCCGACGTTCCACCAGCGCCACCTCGTCCCCGGAGTTGAGGCGCAACGGCAGCCAGAGGCCGCCGTCGTCGGATCGGTGGAAAATGGCATGGAGCCGGTCGCCGACCTGGTGCTCGTCCAGGTGCAACCGGGCGATCTCCCGGCAGTCGCCGAGATCCGGCCACGTGTCCCCCCGCATGACGAGGAACGGCAGCTCCGGCCAGGGTCGCAAGGATTCCATGCGCTCGAGCACGCGGCGCAGGAAATCGCGGACGTCATGCTCGCTACGCGGTACCGGTGGATCCGGCATCAGATCGAGGAGCGGCTCCTCACTGCTCAGCGCCTCCTGGAGCGCCTCGTACAGCTCTTCCCGCCCGAAGCCGCTGAACGGCTCCAGCACCAGCCCTCGGGCCCTCCACTCGACAAGGTCGTCGTCGAGGACCGGCTTGAACTGCACGGTATAGAGCAGGGACCAGACCACGCGGCGCCAGCCCCAAGGCGGCGGGAAATCACCCACTGGTATATCCCTCCTTGCTCACGCCCGTGAAGTCGACTCCGGCACTTCTCAGGCGGTCGATAGCCTGCCGTAGAGCCTCGGGACCTGGGCGGTAGTGGCCGCTATGTCGGGAAATCGCCTTCAGCACTCCATCTTTCACTTCAACGTCTCCTGCTGCCGCCACTTCGCCGCCGCGCAGGAAGCTGGAGTGATGGAATTCGCCTACGACGTGCTTGGAGTTCGCGTACAGGTTCCCATATCGGTCCATCACGAAGATGGCGCGTCCCTTTCCCGAGAAGTGGGCATGCGCTCGGGTGGTGTCGAACGGCCTCCCGTAGACGTCGTAGAGCTTTCCGTCGTGGATCACCAGTCGTCTGCTCGCCAACCCCTTCTCGTCGAGGTAGCGCACGCCGGTGCGCTCCTCCCCCACGTGCTGGCGCCGCATCGGGATGGTTCTCAGGGGCGGGCCGTCGGCGGCGGTCCTGGGCGGGGGGATCGGGGAACCGTCCGGGAGGCGGGGACCGGCCCGCGTGGCCGCGCCGGTGAGTCGGCCCGCGCGGGTGGCGGCCGTGCCGGCCCCGAGCAGGACCTCGGGGATGAGGCGGCCGAACCAGCGGGCCGGGTTCTCCGTCAGCGTCTCCCAGTCGACAGCGGACTTGGCGAACTCCAGCGGGTGCTCGGCCGCGAACTCGCCCGCGTCGTACGCCGCCCGCGCGCGTTCCACCGGACCTGAGGGGTTCGTGATGAGGCCGCCCAGCGAGTGCTCCCAGCCGAACCGGGCGGCGCCGATGACGGCTTCCGCGGCGCCCTGGGCCAGGGGTACGGCCACGCGCTCCGCGTACTGGTGGGCGAGGCCGCCCGCGGCGGGCACGAGGCCGGCCACCTGGTCGGCCCAGAAGGCGCCGACGCGGGACAGCGTGTCGGTGACCGCGTCGGCCGCCGCGTCACCCACCGTGCCGGTGGCCGCGTCCGTCGCCGTGCCCGTTGCCCTGTCCGTCGCCGGGTTGGTCGCCGGGTCGGTCGCCGGGTCGGTCGCCGGGTTGGTACCAGGGGTGGTCGCCGGGTCGGTCGCCGGGTTGGTACCAGGGGTGGTCGCCGGGTCGGTGGCCGACCGCGGGGGCGGCTCCGGCTGGGGCGTGGTCTTGAGCAGGTCGGCGCGGCGGCGGCGCAGGTCGGGGCGCTGGTCGGCCAGCCAGGCGCCGGCGCGGGCGACGTCCTGGCCGGGCGCGCTGTCGAGGCCGACGCGGACGAGCGTCGCCGCCAGGCTCTGACCGGCAAGCTGCCAGGATTCGGCGACCTCGGCCAGTTCGGCGTCGATGGCCTGCATGAGGTCGGGGTCGCCGCCCACGAAGCCGCCGGGCGGCTCGCGCAGCGGCACGGGCGGGCGGCGCGGGTGCGGGGCGGGCACACGGGACGGGTCGCCGCGGGCCGTGGCGAGGCGTTCGACCTGGCGGAAGGCCCGGGTAAAGGCCTGGCCGACCTCAGTGCAGCGGTCCACCAGCCCGGCGTGTAATCGGGCGGCCCTGGGGCCGAGCAGCGCGCCGTCGCCGAAGAGCCGGAAGGCCCGGTCGAGCGCGTCGCCCTGCTCCTCGGCCAGGCGGGCGACGGCGCGCAGCGCCCGCGCGGCCTCGTCCGGGGTGGCCATGGCGTCCCCCCGCCTGTCGGTGGACAAGCCGAGCGTAGGAGGGCCGCGCGACGATCGCCCGGCGATATGCCCGATTTCTATGGGTTGCCGCTACGAGCTCACGTAGTGGTGGAGCAGCGCCGGCTCACCGCCCGCGTTGATCCAGTCGGCACGGCTGCTGCGCACCCTGCGCCAGCCCGACCGCTCGTAGAACGCGATGGCCGCCTCGCCTTCGGCGGAGACCTCCAGCTTCAGCGGCCCGCGCACGGCGGCACGGACCGAGCCCAGCAGCCCGGCGGCCAGGCCGCGCCCGCGCGCCGCCGGGGTCACGAACAGACGGGTGACCTCACCGTCCCGGGTGAGACCGACGTGGCCCAGCACGGCGCCGGCCTCCGCCGCGATCCAGGCCGACGCCAGGTCGGCCGGGCTCAGCCAGCCCCGGGGGTCGTCCGGCCAGTCCACCGGGTAGCGGTCGGCGCGATGGACCTGGGCGAGCGCCTCGACACAGGCGTCCAGGTCCGCGGGGTCTCTGGGACGGATCAGCATACGGGCCAGCCTAGAACCGTCATCCGCGCGGAGCCGTCCGTCAGGAGGAACGCGGACGCCAGTCGCCGCGGTCGAGGTCGAGGTTCTCCGGGGTGTGCAGGCGGACCATGATCCTGGCCACGCCCCTGGGCACGCGGTGCTGGGTGACGAACGACACCACCACCATGACCAGGAACGCGATCGGCACGGTCCACGCGGCGGGCTGGGCCAGCAGGGCGCCCAGCATCCCGTCGTACGGGCCGCCGGTGATCGTGACGAGCACCGCCAGGCAGGCCAGCCCGCCGCCGGCGAACAGCCCCGCCAGCGCGCCGGTCGTGGACAGTCTTCGCCACCAGATGCCGAGCACCAGCAGCGGGCAGAACGACGAGGCGGCCACCGCGAACGCCAGCCCGACCACGTCGGCCACCGGCAGCGCCCGCGCCCACAGGGCCAGCGCCAGCGGCACCGCGACCGCCATCAGCGTGGCGATCCTGAACGAGCGCACCCCGCCCTTGAGCAGGTCCTGCGCGATCACGCCGGCCACGGAGACGGTCAGCCCGGAGGAGGTGGACAGGAACGCGGCGAACGCTCCGGCGGTGACGAGCGCGGTCAGCAGGTCGCCGAGGGTGCCGCCGATCATCCGGGAGGGCAGCGTCAGCACCACGGTGTCCGTGCGGACCAGGTCGGGCGCGTACAGCCGGCCGAGCCAGCCGTACACGGCCGGCAGCAGGTAGAAGGCGCCGAGCAGCGACAGCACGACGAGCGTGGTGCGGCGGGCGGCCCGGCCGTCGGGGTTGGTGTAGAAGCGGACGAGCACGTGCGGCAGCCCCATCGTGCCCAGGAAGGTGGCCAGGATCAGGGAGTACGTCGAGTACACCCCGTACTCCCTGGGCCCGCCCAGCGGGGTGAGCCAGAGTTCGGTGTCCTCCGCGCTCAGCGGGGGCGCCCCGTCGGCCCGCCAGGCGAGCAGCAGGAACACCACCGGCACGGCCAGCGCGGTCAGCTTGAGCCAGTACTGGAACGCCTGCACGAACGTGATGGAACGCATCCCGCCCGACAGCACGTTGAGCACCACCACGCCGGCGACCAGCAGCCCGCCCGCCCACACCGGCGCCCCGGTGATCGTCCGCAGCACCAGGCCCGCGCTCTGGAACTGCGGCATGAGGTACAGCCAGCCGATGAGCACCACGAGCACGCTGGCGGTGCGCCGTACCATCATGGACTCGAGCCGGGCCTCGGCGAAGTCGGGCAGCGTGTAGGCTCCCGAGCGGCGCAGCGGCGCCGACACCAGCACGAGCAGCACCAGGTAGCCGCCGGTCCAGCCGACCGGCAGCCACAGCATGTCGACGCCGTACGACAGGATGAGCCCGGCGACGCCCAGGAACGACGCCGCCGACAGATACTCGCCGCCGATCGCCGAGGCGTTCCACAGCGGGCTGACGGTGCGGGAGGCGACGTAGAAGTCGGAGGTCGTGCGGGAGACGCGGATGCCGAACGCGCCGATGAGCACGGTCGCCACCACGACGATGAGGACGGCGGCCAGGCTCACTGACGGTCGACCAGGTCGGCGAAGTGGCGCTCGTTGCGCTCGGCCTGGCGCACGTACAGCCAGGCCCCGATGACGAAGGCCGGGTAGATCAGCCCCGCCAGCACGGCCCACGGCAGCGGGATCCCGAGCACGTCGACCTCGGCGAGCTCGGGGATGAGCAGGAACAGCAGCGGCAGCCCGCACACCACGCAGGCCAGCACGGTGCAGACGAACATGGCCAGCCGGAACTGGGTGCGCAGCAGCGAGCGCATGTAGACCTCGCCGAGATCCGTCTGCTCGTCGATCTCCCGGGTCGCCGGGAAGCGGGGTCTGCGCGTGGCGGCGGTGTGGGGGCTGGTGACCGCCACCCGGCGGCCGGGACGGGGTTCAGGGCTCACAGGTCTGACGTCTCCTGGGGCAGTGGCTCAATAGGATCTCCCCTTCCCTGGCGCGGCTCATTCGGGCCTGTGCCGCCGGGCTCGGCGGACGAGGAGGTCGCGCAGCTCACGGGTGTGGCGGCGGCTGACGGGGATCTCGGTGTCTCCGACCCGGACCGTGCACCGGCCGGAGTCGATGTGCAGCTCGACGATGTGCTTGACCGCGACCAGGTGGCTGCGGTGCACGCGGACGAACCCGGCCGCCGCCCACCGCTCCTCCAGCGTGGCCAGCGGGATGCGCACGAGGTGGCTGCCGGTGGCGGTGTGCAGGCGGGCGTAGTCGCCGTGCGCCTCCACGTAGATGACGTCGGCGCTGGACACGAACCGGGTCACCCCGCCCAGCTCGACCGGGATCGTGTCGGTCTCGGCGCCGTCGACGGGCACGTCGGCCGAGACCGCGACCCGTCTGATCGCCTCGGCCAGGCGTTCCGGGCGCACGGGTTTGAGCAGGTAGTCCTCGGCCTTGATCTCGAAGGCGTCGACGGCGTGCTCCTCGTACGCGGTCACGAACACCACCCGCGGCGGGTTGGCGAACTGGGACAGCAGCCTGCCCAGCACCACCCCGTCGAGGCCGCGCATCCTGATGTCGAGGAAGACCGCGTCGATCGGCCGGCCTTCGGCGATGGCCCGGTCCAGCAGGCGCAGCGCGGCGGCCCCGTCGCGGGCGGTGGCCACCTCGCCGATCCGTGGGTCGGCGCGGAGCAAGTAGGAGAGATCTTCCAGGGCGGGAAGTTCGTCGTCCACCGCGAGCACCCGAAGTTGCGCCATGTACAGTGATAAAACCGACAACAAAGATCCAGGTCAACGGGCTGAGACGCCTGGGTGATATTTCGGCAACCTGACGTTGACCTTCGTGCCCGCTCCGCGGCCCGTCTCGACGACCAGCCCGTACTCGTCGCCGTACACCTGGCGCAGCCGCAGGTCGACGTTGGCCAGCCCGACGCCGCCCGCCGGCGGGATCTCACCTGCGAGGATGCGCCGCAGCCTGTCGGGGTCCATGCCGAGACCGTCGTCCTCGACGCTGATGCGGCACTCGGCGCCGGCGTCCTCCGCCATGATCGCGATGCGGCCGACGCCGTCCTTGCTCTCCAGGCCGTGCCTGACGGCGTTCTCGACGAGCGGCTGCAGGCACAGGAACGGCACCGCGACCGGCAGCACCTCCGGCGCGATGCGCAGCGTCACCTGGAGCTGGTCGCCGAAGCGGGCGCGCTCCAGGATCAGGTAGCGGTCGATGGAGCGCAGCTCCTCGGCGAGCGTGGTGAACTCGCCGTGCCGGCGGAAGGAGTAGCGGGTGAAGTCGGCGAACTCCAGCAGCAGCTCCCTGGCCCGCTCCGGGTCGGTGCGGACGAACGAGGCGATCGTGGTGAGGGAGTTGTAGATGAAGTGTGGCGAGATCTGCGCGCGCAGCGCCCGCACCTCGGCCTCCATCAGCAGCGTGCGGGAGCGGTCGAGCTCGGCCAGCTCCAGCTGGGAGTCGACCCAGCCCGCCACCTCCTGGGCGGCGCGGACCAGCCCGGCGGAGGCGTGCTGGCCGTAGGCGGCGAGCGTGCCGACGACCCGGTCGTCGGTGGTCAGCGGCACCACCACGGCCTGCCTGATCGGGCATTCGAGCAGGTCGCAGGAGATGCTCAGCACCTGCGTGCGACCGTCTCCGAGCGTCGCGCGGGCGTGCTCGAACGCCTCCCCCGCGTGGTGCTCGCCCTCGCCGTCGTACACCAGCAGCCGCTCGCCGTCGGTGATCGCCAGCGCGGGCGAGCCGAGCAGCCGGCGCAGGTGGCGCGAGGCGCGGTCGGCGCCGTCGGCGGTGAGGCCCGCGCGGAGCGGCGGCCCGGCGAGCGAGGCGGTGTGGAGGGTCTCGAACGTGGCGCGCTCGGCCGGGCTGGTGCCGAGCTCGCGCCGGCCGCGCAGGACCCGCCACAGCACGATCGCGGGCACGGCGACGATCGCCGCCACGACCGCGATGCCGACCAGGAGCTCCACGGCTCAGCCCGCGGTGAGCGCGCCGGCGACGCGTCCGGCGTAGTCCTGCGCCTCCTCGGGGGAGGCGTACTTGGTGCGCGGCCAGAAGAAGCCGCGCAGGCCGTCCTTGGGGTTGCGCGGGACGACGTGCACGTGCAGGTGGGGGACGCTCTGGCTGACGCGGTTGTTCATCGCGACGAAGGTGCCGCCCGCGCCCAGGCCCTCCTCGACGGCGCCGGCCATGGCGCGGACCCGGTCGAAGAAGGGGCCGACGTCGGCGAGGTCGGCCAGCGTCTCGATGTGCGCCCGCGGCACGACGAGCACGTGGCCCTTGAAGACCGGGCGGGCGTCGAGGAACGAGACGGCCACCTCGTCCTCGTGGACCAGGGTGGCGGGCCGCTCCCCGGCGATGATCTCGCAGAACAGATCGGTGCTCACCGGCGCACCCTACTCCACGGCCGTCGCCGGGGTCGCCTGTCTCCGCACGGTCACCCGGGCAGCGAATCGGGCTTCGGCGGGTCCCTGGGGACGGCGTACGGCTCCTGCTCGGCGGGCTTCCCCTCGGCCACCCGGCGCTCCCTGATCAGCTCGGCGTCCAGCTCGGCGCCGAACAGCAGCGCCATGTTCGAAAGCCACAGCCAGATCAGGAAGACCACGACCGTGGCGAGCGTCCCGTACGTCTTGTTGTAGGAGCCGAAGTTGGCCACGTACACGGCGAAACCGGTCGAGACGATCAGCCACAGGACGACCGCCAGCAGCCCGCCGGGCGTCAGCCAGCGCACCCCGGGCTGGCGCACGTTCGGCGCGGCCCAGTACAGCACCATGATCAGGCCGACCGCGATCAGCGCGAGCACCGGCCACTTGGCCACGTTCCAGACGGTCACCGCGGTCTCGCCCAGGCCGAGCGCCTCACCGGCGACGCGGGACAGGTCGCCGGTGAGCGTGACCGCGACGGCGGCGGCGGCCAGCAGGACCATCAGCATGATCGTGAGGCCGAGCCGGAGCGGGGTGAGCTTGTAGAACGGGCGGCCCTCGTCGATGTCGTAGATCTCGTTGCAGGCCCTGATGAACGCCGCGATGTAACCGGACGAGGACCACAGCGCGACGGCCAGGCCGAGGATCGCCGCCAGGCCCGGCCGGCTCGCCTGCTGGACGCCCTGCAGGCCCTGGGTCAGCAGGTCGCGGACCTCGGCGGGGGCCAGCGTGACCACGTTCCCGAAGAGCGTGCTCGCGCTCTGCTGGCCGAACAGGCCGAGCAGCGACACGAACACGATCAGGGCGGGGAAGATGGACAGCACCGCGTAGTAGGTGAGCGACGCGGCCAGGTCCTGGACGCGGTCGTTCTTGAACTCCACGGCCGTGCGCCTGACGACGCGCCACCAGGACCGGCCCGTCAGTTCGGCGGGGGTCTCGGGGGGTGTCACGTCATAGACCCCGGCGGCGCCGGTCGGCACGGCGGAGGATCAGCGCGACCACCGCGCCGGCGACCGCGAATCCCAGGACCGGCCGCAGGTAGTCGTTGCCGGCGGCGTTCTCCCGTGCCTTGTCCTTCAGTTCGAGTGCCCTGCCGGACATCTCGGCCGCCCTGACCCTGGCGGTCCCGCCCATCTCGGCCGCTCTGGTCTTCGCGGTGCCGCCCATCTCGCCGGCCCTGGCCTTCGCCGTGCCGCTCATCTCGGCCGCCTTGGCCTTGGCGGTGCCGACCATCGCGGCGGCGCGCTCCTTGGCCGACTCGGCCGCCTCGGCCGCCCGGCTCTTGACGTCCACCTTGTGGGCCAGCGCGCTCACGGTCTCGCCGAGTTCGCGGCGGGTCTCCCTGATGCTCTCGCGGACCTGTTCCTCCTCGTCGCCGCTCACGGCGGCCCGGCGCGCGCGGTCGGTGAGCGGCGTCGCGATGGAGCCCCGGTCCTGGTAGGGAGTGGTCGACTCGGGGACCCGCGTGCCGCCGCCGCGCAGCGACTCCTCCTCCACGGCGCGGGAGTGGATCGCCTCCGCGCGGTCGTCCGGCTCCGGCCCCTCGGGGATGAACGTCTCGTGCGGCTCGCGGCGGAGCTCCGCCTCGTGCGCGTTCTCGGCCGCGCCGCCGCGTGTGACGGGCACGTTGATGGATTCGGGGTCAGTCGGGGTGCCGACCGTCGCCCTGCGTGAACCCACGTCGCCCGCGTACTGGTCGTCGGAGTATCCCGGGTTCGTCTCACTCATCGGTGTGCTCCCTCCCTGACCGCGCCGATGTCGGCCTTCACGCTGGCGATCGTCTCCCTGGGAACGGGCGGGGTGGCCTGCTGGACCTGCTTCTTGCCGGCCAGGCCCAGCACCGCCGCGGTCGCGAGCAGCACCACGGCCACGATCGCGGCCGCCAGCCAGGCGGGCATGACGAGCGCGAGCAGCATCACGACGGCCGCCACGAGCACGGCGCCGCCGAAGAGCCCGACGATGCCCGCGGCGCCCACGATGCCGGCGCCGAGGCCGGCGCGCTTGCCCTTGCGCGTGAGTTCGAGCTTGGCCAGCCGGAGCTCGTCCCTGACGAGCCGGGAGACCTGCTCGGACAGATCGCTGACTAGTTTCTGGGTGTCGTTCACGACGTCGCCTCCTCCGTCGAGGAGTGCGCCTACCCACCTATACCGCCTTCTATCACGAGTCTTCAGGCCGGTGATCAGCGCGGATTCCGGGCAGCGCGAGGCCGCGCGACCGCTCGGGCCGCGCGGGCTCTCTCAGCGCTTGGCGGCGCGCAGCAGGAAGCCGACGACCCGTACGACGGGCGAGGCGGGCGCCTCGCACCAGTTGGCGGGCTGCTTCGGCTTGCTCCACGGAGAGGGGAGCTCGCACGAGGGAGCCTGCGGCTTGGGCCGCTCACACCACGATCCGGGAGGATTCATACTTCCACTGTACAACCGGGCATCACGCTTTCAGCGGCTGAATGGAGCGGGACGCGCGCACGACCGCCGCGAGGGCGTCCGGGTCGGCGGTGCGTTCGTACACGTCCAGCGCGGTGTCGGCGAGCTTGATCACGTGCTCGTCGCCGTGCGCGACGGCCCGGTCGAACGCCTCCTGCGCGGAGCCGGGCGCGGCGGGCAGCTCCCGCCCGGTCACCGCCCCCGCGGGCCCGTACGCGGCCGTGACCGCGGCGGCGGCGGCCCACGCCGCGTCGAGGCTCGGCACCCAGAGGGAGGCGGGCAGGGCGGGCAGCGTGCGGAGCACCGCCGTGGGGGCGGTCGCCGAGTGGATCAGCATGACGGGCGAGCCGTGCGCGTGGGTGAGATAGCGCAGGGTGGCGGCGTCGGCCAGCGCGGCGAGCCGGTCCCTGGCCTCGCCGGCGCCCGAGGCCGGGGCCAGCGCGGCGACCGACGGCTCCCAGCCGCCGGTGCCGGCGAGCTGGCGGAGCCGGTGGTCGATGTCCCGGCTCTGGTCGGCCACCCGCGGCACCCCGGCCAGCGCGCCCGACGGCGTCTCCATGCCGGACGGCGGGGCCGCTCCGGCCACGGGCTGCCAGCGTGCCGCCCAGTAGCCGAGCGCCTGCCCCAGCTCGGCGAGCCGTGGATCGTCCTCCAGCTCCAGCAGGGCGTGGACCGCGTGGCCGGTGCGGATGACGCCGTGGGTGGCCCCGGCCGCGATGCCGGGCAGCAGCCGCGGCCACCACTCCTCCAGCACGGCCCGCCACGGCCGTTCCTTCGTCTCCCGCTCGAAGAACCGCAGCCAGTCGCCGAGCCGTCGCGGGTCGCCCAGCGCTTCCCGCCAGTCGTCCCCGATCGCGCGGGTGCCGCCGGGAGCCTCCTCCAGGCGGGCGGTGTAGGCGTCCAGCCAGCGGTGGACCTCGCGGGCGTGCCCGCGCCTGACCATCGACTCGACCGCCATCGGGCCGTGGTTGCTCAGCCAGCCGTCGAACTCGGGGCCGGTGCGGTGCAGCCGCTCGAACGCCTCTTCCAGGGTGCCGCTGTCGTCCATGCACCCGACGCTAGCCCCGCCCGCCCCCGCCGCGCCTCGGTCCATGGACCTAGGCGCCCTCCTCCGTTCGTCCTATGACGGATCGCCGGAGCTCCGGCGGGTAACCTGCCGGGGTGCTGGTCGTACACGGGGTGTGGGCGGGAGAAGGGCTGGCCTTCTGGGCGGAGCAGCCCGCGCGGGGTGCGGGCGGGCCCGGCAGGCATCCGTTCGCCGCGCCGGTCCCCGCGCTGCGGGAGGCGCTCGGCGTCGACGGCGGGGGCGAGCCGGAGCTGGCGCTGCTGCTGCCGGGGACGGCGAAGGAGCCGATGCCCTCGCCCGAGACGGGGCGGCCCGCGACCGCGACGCGGCCCCGGTTGCGGGTGTGGCGGGTGCCCGCCGTGGTGCCGCCCGTCCCGGCCGCCCTGCGGGTGGTGGACGCCTGCGACGGCAGCGCCACCGTCCGTCACTGGGCGGCCGCCGCCGGGTTCGCCCGCGATCTGGTACGGCGCGGCCGGGTGGTCCCGCGGCTGGTGGCGGCTCCCGGCGGCGCCTGCCGTGCGGTGTGGGAGCCGGTGGTCACCCGGGGTGACGCGGCGTACTTCAGGGAGCTGGCCCTGGCGATGCCGCCCGCGTCCCGTACCTCGGAGGTGGAGCGGCCGTCCAGGGAGGTGCTGTGGGAGGCGCTCGGGGCGTTCACCGACGCGCTGGTCCGTGAGGCGCTGCCCGAGCCGCTCGTCGAGCGGGCGGTGACGGCGCGCGAGCGGTGGCTGGCCGCCCTGACCGGCCCCGACGGCTCGTGCCCCGACGTGCCTGGCCTGCGCGAGGAGCTGGACCGGTGGCGCGAGACGGTGGTGGCCGCCGAGGGTGCCGCGCGGGTGTGCTTCCGGCTGGTCGAGCCGGCCGAGGAGGACGAGGACGACCGTGACCTCGACGCGGGGTGGCGGGTGGAGCTGGCTCTGCAGGGGGTGGAGGACCCGAGCCTGTACGTGCCCGCCGCGCGGGTGTGGCGCGGGGAGCCGGTGGCCGGGGTCCCGGCGGCGGAGCGGGAGCTGCTGGCCGGGCTCGGCCGGGCGGTGCGGCTCTATCCGGAGCTGGAGCGGGCGCTGCGCGTGGCCGAGCCGGGCGAGCTGGTGCTCGACACCGCGGGCGCGTTCGGATTCCTCAGGGAGGCGGCGCCGCTGCTGCAGGCGGCCGGGTTCGGGGTGCTGCTCCCCCGCTGGGCCGGGCGGAACCGGCTGGGGCTGAAGGTGACGGCCAGGAGCAAGGACCCGGGGGCGGTGGCCGGGCAGGGGCTGGGGCTGCGCGAGCTGGTCGGCTTCCGGGTCGACCTGGCCGTGGCCGGGGAGACGATCGGCGAGGAGGAGCTGGCCGAGCTGGCCCGGTTGAAGGTGCCGCTGGTCCGGGTGCGCGGCCGGTGGGTGGAGCTGGACGAGCGGCAGCTGGCGGCCGCGCTGCGGATGGTCGGCGGCGAGCGGGCCGGTGAGACGCGGGCGGCCGACCTGCTGCGGCAGGTGGTCCGGGGCGACGGCGAGCTGCCGCTGCTGGAGGTGGACGCCGACGGGGTGCTCGGCGACCTGCTCTCGGGCGAGGCGGAGCGGCGGCTGCGGCCGATCGGCACGCCCGCGGGCATCGACGCGACGCTCCGCCCGTACCAGGAGCGGGGGCTGGCCTGGCTGAGCTTCCTGTCGGAGCTGGGGCTGGGCGGGATCCTGGCCGACGACATGGGGCTGGGCAAGACGATCACCACCCTGGCGCTGCTGGTCCACGAGGGGACGGGGCCGACGCTGCTGGTGTGCCCGATGTCGCTGCTGGGCAACTGGCAGCGGGAGGCGGCCCGGTTCGCGCCGGGCCTGCGCGTGTACACCCACCACGGCCCCGGCCGCGACCCCGCGCTGATCGCCGGCGCCGACCTGGTCCTCACCACGTACGGCACGGCGCAGCGGGACCTGGAGGCGCTGCGCGAGGTCTCCTGGCGGCGGGTGGTGTGCGACGAGGCGCAGGCGATCAAGAACAGCGGCACGCTCCAGGCCAGGGCGGTCCGGGCGATCCCGGCGGCGCAGCGGCTGGCGCTGACCGGGACCCCGGTGGAGAACCACCTGGCCGAGCTCTGGTCGATCATGGAGTTCGCCAACCAGGGGCTGCTGGGGACGCGGGCCGGGTTCAGGGAACGGTTCCAGGAGCCGATCGAGGCCCGGCAGGACGAGGAGGCGGCGCACGCGCTCAGGCGGGCGACCGGGCCGTTCATCCTGCGGCGCGTCAAGACCGACAAGTCGGTGATCAGCGACCTGCCGGAGAAGCTGGAGATCAAGGAGTGGTGCCCGCTCACCACCGAGCAGGCGTCGCTCTACCAGGCGGTCGTGGACGACATGCTGGGCAAGATCGACGGCAGCGAGGGGATCGAGCGGCGCGGGCTGGTGCTGGCTACCGTGGCCAAGCTCAAGCAGGTCTGCAACCACCCGGCCCACCTGCTCAAGGACGGCTCCAGGCTGGCCGGCAGGTCGGGCAAGCTGCAGCGGCTGGAGCAGCTCTCCGAGGAGATCCTGGCCGAGGGCGAGAAGGCGCTGGTGTTCACCCAGTACACCGAGTTCGGCGCCATGCTCCAGCCCTACCTGGCGCGGCGGCTGGACCGGCCGGTGCTCTGGCTGCACGGCGGCCTGCCGAAGAAGGCCCGCGACCGGCTGGTCGACCGCTTCCAGGAGGACGGCGAGCCGATGCTGTTCCTGCTGTCGCTCAGGGCGGCGGGCGTGGGGCTCAACCTGACCGCCGCCAGTCACGTCGTCCACGTCGACCGCTGGTGGAACCCGGCCGTCGAGGACCAGGCCACCGACCGCGCCTTCCGCATCGGCCAGCGCAAGAACGTGCAGGTCCGCAAGCTGATCTGCGCCGGCACGCTGGAGGAGCGGGTCGACGAGCTGATGGAGCGCAAGAAGGCGCTGGCCGAGCGGGTGGTGGGCACCGGCGAGGACTGGCTGACGGATCTGTCGACGCGGGAGCTGCGCGAGGTGTTCCGGCTGACTTCGGAGGCGGTGGCCTGAGATGCGGTACGGGACCCCGATCAAGGTCGAGGGCGGCCTCCGCGCCCGGTCGAAGCGTGGCTCGATCGGGTCGGCGTGGTGGTCGCGGCGGTTCATCGACATCCTGGAGCGCGTCTGCGACCGGGGCAGGCTCTCACGCGGGCGCGGCTACGCCAGAGCCGGGCAGGTGCTGTCCATCGACCTGTCGCCCGGCCTGGTGTCGGCCGCCGTGCAGGGTTCGCGGCGCACCCCGTACGAGGTGACGATCGCGATCGAGGCGTACGGCGAGGACCGCTGGGAGACGCTGGAGTCGGCGATCGCCGAGCAGGCGGTCTACCGGGCCAAGCTGCTGGCCGGGCAGATGCCGGAGGAGATCGAGGAGCTGTTCGCCTCGGTCGGCGTCGACCTGTTCCCGCGCGATCTCGGCATGGACTGCTCGTGTCCCGACTGGGGGTTCCCGTGCAAGCACGTGTCGGCGGTGCTGTACCTGCTGGCGGAGTCGTTCGACGAGGACCCGTTCCTGGTGCTGGCGTGGCGCGGGCGGGGGCGCGCTGAGCTGCTGGGCTCGCTCGCCGCCCGGCCGGCCGCGGGCGTCCCGGCGGTGGCGGACGTGCCGTTCGCGGAGCGGCTGGCGGACTTCTACACGCCGGGCGGCAGCGCGCACCCGCCGGAGCGCCGCCCGGCGGGCTCGGACCTGCTCCCCCGGCTCTTCCCGCCGCCCGCGGACCTGGCCGCCCCGCTCGGCGTCGCCTACCGCCGGCTGGGTGAGTGAGCCGGGGTCAGCGGTCCTCGAAGTCGGCCGGGACCATGACGCGTACGCCGTTGGGCACCACGCGGAGCCTGATCGGGGTGCGGAGCCGCACCTCGCCGTCGACGTCGGCGGCCATCGGCGGGTCGGTCTCCAGCAGCATCTCCCGGCCGGTCACGAAGGGACCGCCGGCCAGGCTCCGCCACCGGCCCGTGGTGGCGCGGGCGAGCGTCTCGACCAGCAGCCGCAGCTTCTTGCCCGAGCCGAGCTGGTAGGCGACGAGCATGCCGTCGTCGATGCTGATGTCGCGGGCCACCTGCCAGCCGCCGTGGAAGCGGCCGTTGGCGATGTTGAGCTGGTGGGTGAGGAGCTCGTGGCGCTGCCCGTCGACCGTGATGTAGGCCCGGAACGGGCGGTGGCCGGGCAGGATCGTGAGCGCGGTCAGCGGGTAGGCGGGCCGGCCCACCCACCGCTTCAGCCACGGCCTGACCTTGCCCGCCACCTCCACCGACACCCCGAAGCTGGCCAGGTTGGCGAACGGCCGGTCGTCGGCCATGCCGAGGTCGATGTCGGCCACCTTGCCGGTGGCGAACACCCGGATCGCGCCCGAGAGGTCGAGCGGCAGGCCGAGGCTGCGGGCGAAGTTGTTGGTGGTGCCGAGCGGCAGGACGCCGAGCGCCACGTCGCGGTGGGCGACGTGGCGCACGGCGGAGGAGAGCGTGCCGTCGCCGCCGCCGACGATCAGCAGATCGGGCCCCGTCGCCAGGGCCGTGTCGAGCAGCTCGCGCAGCCGTTTCGGGTTGTAGACGCCGATCTCGGCCAGCGGCTCGAAGCCCAGCTCGTGGACCTGCTCGATCACCTCGAAGTAGTGGCGGCGGCCGCGTCGTGAGCGAGTGTTGATCACCACTGCCACACGGCGATCCTTGAGGATCGCCGCGGTGTGCTCGGCCTTGGTGCGCAGTTCGCTCATGGTCATCAATCGTAGGTCCAGAAGCCCCTGCCTTCGCACGGCGACCGTGTGAAGACAGGGGCTCGCGACCCGCCTGATCTACTTCTTCGGCGGGGTCACCTGGACGATGGCGCCGAGGTCGCCGGGGAGCGGGCTGATCAGCTTGATCCCCACGCCCAGCGCCTTGCCCTCGTCCCCGGGGTTACCGGAACCGAGCACGTGGCCGCCGCCGATGTCGAGGCCGTAGTACTCGGTGGCCGGGGTGCCGTCCACGTTCACCACGCGGGTGCTGTACGGCTGGTCGCCCTTGGACGGGACGACGGTGGAGGCGTCGAAGTCCCGGTAGAACAGGCCGCCGTCCTGGACTTCCAGGCCGGGGTACCAGGTCTTGGCGTCGGTGAACTCCTTGACGCCCTTGAGCCCGCCGATCCGCGTGCAGTACTCGCTGAACGGCTCGTCCGGCGCCTCCAGGCACTCCTTGAGCGGGTAGGTGTTCCTGAACGAGAACGCCGCGTTGGACGTCTGGGTGCGGCCTTCCATGTTCTTGTGCCTGGTCGGGTCCTTCGCGGCCGCCTCGCCGGTGCGGCGCAGCGGGTCGAAGTGGGAGTCGACGAGCAGCAGGGTGCCCTTGGAGCCGATGCTCGGCGCCGCCTCCAGGTTGTTCACCAGCACGTTGTTGGTGTAGGTCGAGTCGCGGTACCAGACCAGCAGGCCGGGCGCGTTGTACTTGACCTTCTCCACCTTCCACGCCCCGTCACGCGAGTACGTGGTGTCGTAGGCGTACTGCAGGCCCTTGTCGAACCCGTCGAAGTTGCGCCACTCGGCGAGGTAGAACCGCTGGATCTCGCGCTCGCCGTTGTTGATCGTCCAGCCCTGGCCGCTGGTGTTGGTGAAGGTGCCGCCGGTGGCCCGCCAGCCGTTCTCGCCGCCCTCGACGTCGTCGCTCCACACGGTGGCGCCGTCGCTGGTGAGCTCGAAGTCGTCGGCGTGCCAGCCGCGCGGGGTGAAGGCCGCGTCGGTGTTGTACGTCAGCCGCAGCTTGATCGATTGGCCGGCGAACGAGGTCAGGTCGACGTAGTCGTGCCGCCAGCCGCCCGTGTCACCGGTGATGCCGTACTTCTTGTCGCCGAAGGTCGCGAGGTTCTTGTTCGGGTCCGGGTAGTCGTCGGGCGTGGTGATCTCGTCGCCGGCCTCGTCGAAGACCTTCTGCTGGGCCCAGGTCGCGCCGCCGTCGGTGGACACCTCGACGAAGCCGAAGTCCCAGTCGGACTCGATCTCGTAGTTGTTCCACATCCAGAACCGCACGTCGGACCCGGCGGGCACGTCGATGTCGCGGCCCACCGAGACGTTCGCCCACTCCTGGTCCATGCCGGACCACCAGGCGTTGCCGCCGCTGTGCGGGTCGACCATCTTGAGCGGCTCGGAGGCCAGGTTCACCCGGACGCCGTCCTGGGTGAGCTTCGGCGTGCGGGAGGACTGGCCGACGGTGACCAGGCTCTTGCGGTCACCCGGGTCGAACACCTTGGGGCTGGCCCAGCCGAGCACCCACTTGTCCCACAGGCCCATGTGCGTGGGCATGGACTGGAAGATCGGGCCGGAGTGGGAGCCGCTGGACATCAGGTCCCAGAAGTCCACCGCGGAGCTGCCCGCGCCGGAGGTGTCGTACAGGTCGGGCAGGCCGAGGTCGTGGCCGTACTCGTGGGCGAAGACGCCGACGCCGGAGTCCTCGGGCTGGACGATGTAGTTGGAGATCTTCATGTCGGTGCCGGGCACCTGGTAGCCGCCGGCGACCGCGCTGGAGTGGGCCCAGATGGCGTAGGTGCCCTCGGCGCCGCCGTCGGAGGACTTGTCCTTGCCGGCGTGGACCAGCACGAGGTGGTCGATCACGCCGTCGGGCTCGGCGAAGTTCCCGTCGCCGTCGGCGTCGGAGACGTCCTCGAGGTCGTAGTCGGCCCACGGGAAGTCCGGCTGGGTCTGGGCCAGCACGTTGACGGCGTCGATGGCGAGCTGGCCGGCGCCGAGCGGGTTGTCCGGGTGGCCGGACATGTCCTGCGGGTTGCCGCCGCAGGCCGCGGCGCCGTACCAGGCCTCGGAGTGCGGGGCCTTGATCCAGCCGACGGCGGAGCCGGTGACGGAGTAGGCGCCCTTGGACATCTCCTCGTACATCTTCTTCAGTGTGAAGCCGGAGATGTCGATGCCTGGCCTGCCGTCGCGGGGGTCCTTCAGGTCCTTGCGGACGCGCTCGGTGATGCCCTTGTCGGTGTAGAGCATCTTGTTGAAGTGCTCGGGGCTGAAGTCCTTGACCCAGAAGGAGTTGTTGTCCTTGTTCGGCAGCGTGGCCGGGTCCGGGATGTTGTTGTGCAGGGGGCCGTTCTTGAGCGTGCCGGCCGGCTCGACGAGGCAGTCGTCGGGGGCGCTGTCGACGGTTCGCAGCCGGTTGTAACCGGAGAAGTCGTCGTCGGCGTTCTCGTTGAACTCGACCAGCAGCGTCAGCAGCTTGGCGGTCCTGGTCTGCTTGGTCTTCTTGAAGATGAAGTCGGCGGGGTTGCGGCCGGTCCTCAGGGCCTCCTGCTCGCGGGCGGCGAGCACCCGGGCGGCCGCCGGGTTGCCCAGGCTGTGCTTCTGGTCGATCTCCCGTGCCCGCGACCGTGAGCGCTTGTCACCGCCCGGCGCGCCCGGTTCCTCGGGCGTGGCCTCGTCCCTGGGCGGGGCGTAGTTGATGTAGAAGTCGGACGGACCGGGCTCGTAGCGCGCCACGGAGGACGCTTGCGCGGTGGGCGCCGTGAGGGTGGCGCCCAGCAGGGCTACTGCCGGGATCGTGGCTAAGAGGCGCGTCTTTCGGGACACCGAGTACCCCTTCTGCCCGGGGTCGCCGGGCGATGGCCGGAGGGTTTCGCAAGCCGGACGGTAGACCCCGGATAAACTCGGCGTAAAGTCGCGAGTCGAAATATCACGAAACCAGGACATTCACCACAGCAGCCATGCCGCGACGGCGGCACCGCCCAGTGCCCCGCCGTAACACACCACGGCGATCGGCAGATCGAACCGGGCCAGGCCCAGCAGTTCCTCGCTGGTGTGGCGGATCCGGTGCGCCGCGTGGAAGAGGCAGAGCGCCACGACCGCCACCAGCGCCACCCGCGTCGGCAGGGGTTCGAGCGCGCCCGCGAGGTGCGCGGCGGACGGCCAGTCGAGCACGCCGAGCGGCATGAGCACGCCGAACAGCAGCACGAGCACCGGCAGCAGCAGCGCGGCGACCACGCCGCCGCCGCTGAAGAGCAGCCACAGGTACGGTTCCAGCACGCGTCTCATGGCGACCTCAGCACGACGTACGCGACGACCGCGGAGACCAGCAGCCAGGCCGAGTGGTTGCCGCCCTGGATCATCCAGGCGGGCACCCGCCAGCCGTCCAGCCGGACCACCGTGGCCTTGGGCGCGAGGTTGAGGAAGGTGATCGCGTGGAAGCAGGTCGCGGCCAGCGCCACCACGTTGACCGCGATCATCCACGGTTGCCCGGCGAGCGCGACGAAGCCCGCGTACCCGCCGCCGGTCAGGGCGGCGATCATCAGCAGCAGGAACGCGACCGTCCAGGCCACGAACACGCTGGTCAGCTCCCGGAGCACGAAGATCGTATAGCGCCGCGAGCGGGCGAACCAGAGCCGGTCGCGGCCGCGTACGTAGGGCGCGGTCATCGACGGCTCCACGGCAGCACCGAGCGGAGCGCGGCGGTCAGCTTGTAGCGCTGGATGGCCTCGGCCGGGTCGACGTGCTTGGGGCAGGCGTTCGTGCACTCGCCGACGAACGTGCACCCCCAGACGGCGTCCTCCTGGCTCAGCACGTCGAACCGGTCGTCCATGTCGCGCGAGTCCAGGTTGTAGCGCTGCGCCAGCGCGATCGCCGCGGGCCCCAGGAAGTCCGGGTCGAGCACGTAGACCGGGCAGGCCGAGTAGCAGAGCATGCAGTTGATGCACATGCTGTACTGCTTGTAGGCGTCGAGCTGCGCCGGGGTCTGCGCGTACTCGGCGGTCAGCGGCAGTTCCTCTCCCTCCCTGACCAGCCACGGCCGCACCGACGACAGCTTGGCCAGGAAGTCCTCGATGTCCACCACCAGGTCCCTGATGACCGGGAACCCCTTGAGCGGCTCGATCCTGACCGGTCCGTCCCCGTACTCGGTGAGGAAGGTCCCGCAGGTCAGCCGGGGTTCGCCGTTGACGGTCATGCCGCACGACCCGCAGATGCCCATCCGGCACGACCAGCGGAACGACAGCGTGCCGTCCAGCCGGTCCTTGACGTAGGTGAGCCCGTCGAGCACCGCCCAGTCGGGCATGAGCGGCACCTCGTACGACGCGAAGACGGGCTCGGCGTCCTGCCCGGGGCGGTACCGGGCGACCTCCAGCCGGATCGACTCAGTCACGGCCATAGACCCTTTCCCCTGGGGGCCAGCGGGTGATGGTGACGGGCAGCAGCCCCACCGAGGGGGTGCCGTCGGGGGCGCGGTGGACCAGCGAGTGCGCCAGGAAGGCGCCGTCGTCCCTGACGGGGAAGTCGGTGCGCTGGTGGGCCCCGCGCGACTCCTGCCGGTTCAGCGCGCAGGCCACGATGGTCCGCGCGACGTCGAGCATGGCCCGCAGCTCCAGCAGGTTGATCATCTCGGTGTTGAAGACGGCGCTGGTGTCGTCGACCCGCGCCTCCAGGGCGCGCTCGCACAGCTCGGCGAGGGTGTCGGCGGCCTTGGCCAGCACGTCGCCGCCGCGGTAGATGCCGGCCGCGCCCTCCAGCGTGTGCTGCATCTCCTCGCGCAGGACGGCGACGCGCTCGCCGTTCGCGCGGCCCTCGCGGGCGCGGGTCAGCCTCCGCCTCTCGTCGTCGCCCTGGCTGCGCACCGCGGGCGGCTCGCCCTCGCGGTGGGTACGGGCGAACTCGGCGGCGGCGATCCCGGCCCGCCTGCCGAAGACGAGGATCTCCGGCAGCGAGTTGGAGCCGAGCCGGTTGGCGCCGTTGATGCTCACGCAGGCGGTCTCCCCCGCCGCGTACAGGCCCGCGACCGGGGTGGCCCCGTCGAGGTCGGTGTGCACGCCGCCCATCATGTAGTGCACGACGGGACGGACCGGGATGAGGTCGGTGGCCGGGTCGAGGTTCTGGTAGCTGCGGCACAGCTCGCGCACGAACGGGATGCGGGCGTCGATCTTGTCCTCGCCGAGGTGGCGCAGGTCGAGGTAGACGACGGGCCCGTACGGGGTGTCGGCCGTGCGCCCTTTGCGCTGCTCGTGGACGAACGCCTGGGAGAGCCGGTCGCGCGGGCCCAGCTCCATGCTGCGCAGCTTCGGGGCGGGGGTGGGCCGGCCCAGGTCGTAGTCCTGCAGGTAGCGGTAGCCGTCCTTGTTGATCAGCCAGCCGCCCTCGGCCCTGGCCGCCTCGGTGATGAGGATGCCGGTGAACGGCAGCCCGGTGGGGTGGTACTGGACGAACTCCATGTCCTTCAGCGGCGCGCCCGCCCGGTAGGCCAGCGCCATGCCGTCGCCGGTCTTGATGGTCGCGTTGGTGGTGAACGGGAAGGCCCGGCCGCAGCCGCCGGTGGCCAGGATCACGGTCCTGGCGGGGATCGCCTCGACGCGGCCGGTCCTCATCTCGACGGCGACCACGCCGTGCACCCGGCCGTCGTCGACGATGAGCTGGGTGACGTACCACTCGTCGTATCGCACGATGTCGGGATATTTCAGGGTGGTCTGGAAGAGCGTGTGCAGCAGGTGGAAGCCCGTCTTGTCGGCCGCGTACCAGGTGCGCTGCCGTTTCATGCCGCCGAACGGGCGGACCGCGACCCGCCCGTCGGGCTCCCTGCTCCACGGGCAGCCCCAGTGTTCCAGCTGGATGAGCTCGCGGGGCGCCTCGGCCACGAACGCCTCCACCGCGTCCTGGTCGCAGAGCCAGTCGCCGCCGGAGATCGTGTCGTAGCAGTGCTCGTCCAGGCTGTCGCCGGCGCCGATCACCGCGGCGGCGCCGCCCTCGGCGGAGACCGTGTGGCTGCGCATCGGATACACCTTGGACAGCACGGCCACGGTCAGGGACGGGTCGGTCTCGGCGACCGCGAGCGCGGCGCGCAGGCCGGCCCCGCCGCCCCCGACGATGAGCACGTCGATCATGCGATCAGCTCCCGCGGTCGGGCTGGATCGGGTCCTTCACCCGCCTGCCGTCGTGGCGGACGGCGGACAGGTGGATGCTGCCGTCGTGGTACTCGTGCCGGATCCGGCGGCAGCCGCAGTCGAAGAACTGGTCGCGGATGACGAGGCCGTAGCCGTCGTCGTCGACGAGGCGTTCGCCTCCCGACTTCTTCCCGCAGGGGGCCGTCTCGGGGGTGAAGGGGATCTTGGTGCCGGTCATCGCCGATCTCCTTAGACAGGCGACTGAATGGGCGGATCGTCACATCAACAGAAGCACCGCGACCTCTCGGGGGAAAGGTCTCACTTTGTTTCGCGGCGCTTGATCGCGGCCTGCTGGGCCTCCTTCAGCTCCGGCTTGTCGTCGGGCGGGTAGTGCAGGTCGAAGGCGGGCCGTTCGGAGCGGATCGGCGGCATGAAGGTGAAGTTGTGCCGGGGCGGCGGGCAGCTCGTGGCCCACTCCAGCGAGCCGGCGAACCCCCACGGGTCGTCGACGGTGACCTTGGGCGCCCGTCTGGCCGTCCTCCAGACGTTGTAGAGGAACGGCAGCGTCGAGGCGCCGAGCAGGAACGCCCCCGCCGAGGAGATCTCGTTGAGCAGGGTGAACCCGTCGCCGGGCGAGTAGTCGGCGTAGCGGCGCGGGAACCCGAGCATGCCCAGCCAGTGCTGCACCAGGAAGGTGGTGTGGAAGCCGATGAACAGCGTCCAGAAGTGGAGCTGGCCGAGCCGGTCGTCGAGCATCCGCCCGGTCATCTTGGGCCACCAGAAGTAGAACCCGGCGAACATGGCGAACACGACCGTGCCGAACACCACGTAATGGAAGTGGGCCACCACGAAGTAGGAGTCGGTGACCTGGAAGTCCAAGGGAGGCGAGCCCAGGATGACGCCGGTGAGCCCGCCGAGCAGGAAGGTGACGAGGAACCCGATGGCGAACATCATCGGCGCCTCGAAGGACAGGTGTCCCCGCCACATGGTGCCGATCCAGTTGAAGAACTTCACCCCGGTCGGCACCGCGATGAGGAAGGTCATGAAGGAGAAGAACGGCAGCAGCACCTGCCCGGTGGGGAACATGTGGTGCGCCCAGACGGTCATGGACAGCCCGGCGATGGCGATGGTCGCGCCGACCAGCCCGATGTAACCGAAGATCGGCTTGCGGCTGAAGACCGGGATGACCTCGGTGATGATGCCGAAGAACGGCAGCGCGATGATGTAGACCTCGGGATGGCCGAAGAACCAGAACAGGTGCTGGTAGAGGATCGGCCCGCCGTTGGACGGGTCGAACACCTGGGTGCCCAGCCGCCGGTCCGACTCCAGCACCAGCAGCGCGGCGGCCAGCACGGGGAACGCCATCAGCACGAGCATGCTGGTCAGCAGCACGTTCCAGGTGAAGATCGGCATCCGGAACATGGTCATGCCGGGCGCCCGCATGCCGATGATCGTGGTGATGAAGTTGACCGCGCCGAGGATCGTGCCGAGTCCGGCGAGGGCCAGCCCCATGATCCACAGGTCGCCGCCGACGCCGGGCGAGTAGGTGGCCGACGACAGCGGCGTGTAGGCGAACCAGCCGAAGCTCGCCGCCCCGCCCGGGGTGAAGAAGCCGGCCACCGCGATCAGGCCGCCGAACAGGAACAGCCAGAAGCTGACCGCGTTGAGCCGCGGGAAGGCCACGTCGGGCGCGCCGATCTGCAACGGCATGACCGCGTTGGCGAACCCGGCGAACAGCGGGGTGGCGAACAGCAGCAGCATGATCGTGCCGTGCATGGTGAACATCTGGTTGTAGGTCTCGGCGTCGACGACCTGCAGTCCCGGCGCCGCCAGCTCGGCCCGGATGATCATCGCCATGACCCCGCCGATCAGGAAGAACCCGAACGAGGAGATCAGATACAGGTAGCCGATCACCTTGTGATCGGTGGTCGACAGCCAGGACGCGATGACCGTCCCGGTGCGCCGTCGCCTGACCTGTTCGATCGAGGTCTCGCGAACGGTGGTCACGGCTGCTCCCTCCAGTAGAGGTGGCGTGCCTACCCATTCCACGCCAACGATCGACGTGCGTGAAGGAGTTTTTCGAAGATTGCCGATATGTCCCCTTCTCGGATGGCGGACGCGGGCCAGGACCGGCCCCAGGATCTTCTATCCTTCGTGTCAACCCGATCGGAGGAGAGATTTCGTGACCGCTTCGCGTGACTACGCCGCCCTCGCCCAGCGTGGGCTCTCGCTCGACCTCACCAGGGGGAAGCCGTCGCCGCGTCAGCTCGACCTCTCCAACGACATGCTGAGGCTGCCGGAGTCCTACCACGCGGCCGACGGCACCGACGCCCGCAACTACGGCGACCTGCAGGGCCTGCCCGAGCTGCGCGAGCTGTTCGGCCCGCTGCTGCAGGTGCCGCCGGCGCAGGTCGTGGTGGGCGGCAACGCCAGCCTCGCGCTCATGCACGACACGGTCGTGCACGCGCTGCTCGGCAAGGTGCCGGGCGCCGAGCGGCGGTGGGTGGAGGAGCCCGAGATCACCTTCCTGTGCCCGGTGCCCGGCTACGACCGCCACTTCACGATCTGTGAGCGGCTCGGCATCACGATGGTGGCCGTCCCGATGGGCCCTGACGGCCCCGACATGGACCTCGTCGAGCGGCTCGTGGCGAGCGACCCGAAGGTCAAGGGCATGTGGTGCGTGCCCAAGTACAGCAACCCGTCCGGCGTCGTCTACAGCGACGAGACCGTGCGCCGGCTCGCCGCCATGCCGGCGGCCGCCCCCGACTTCCGGATCTTCTGGGACAACGCCTACGCCGTCCACCACCTCACCGACACCCCGGCCGAGCTGGCCGACCTGCTCGCGCTCTGCGCCGCCCACGGCAACCCCGACCGGGCCCTCGTGTACGGCTCCACCTCCAAGGTGACGCTGGCCGGCGCGGGCGTGTCGTTCTTCGGCTCGTCCCCGGCGAACGTGGAGTGGTTCCTGGCCAACACCCGCAAGCAGTCCATCGGGCCCGACAAGCTCAACCAGCTGCGCCACGTCGAGTTCCTGCGCGACGCCGACGGGGTGGCCGCCCACATGCGCCGCCACGCCGAGCTGATCGCGCCCAAGTTCGAGCTGGTCGACCGGGTGCTGACCAAGGAGCTCGGCGGCCTCGCCACCTGGACCAGCCCGCGGGGCGGCTACTTCATCAGCCTGGAGGTGCCGCACGCCGCCGAGGTGGTGGCCAGGGCCAAGGCGGCGGGCATCGCGCTCACGCCCGCCGGGGCCACCCACCCGTACGGCGAGGACCCGGACGACCGCGTGATCCGGATCGCCCCCACCTACCCCGAGCTGGACGAGCTGGAGCAGGCCATCCTCGGCCTGACCGTGTGCGTGCGGCTGGTGGCGGAAGAGCGCGCCTGATCAGAGCTTCCCGGCGGGGGGCCGGAAGCCGAAGATGTACTGACGCGTCTCGTGCGGGTGGAAGGTGACGTCGACCCCGGGCTCGAAGGCGACGTTGTCGCGGGAGCAGTAGCAGAGGCTCTCCCAGACGGCGTACGCCTTCTCCCGGGCGGGCCCCTCGGCCTCGTCGCGCTTGCGCGCCCCGTACGCGCCGAGCACGAGCAGCAGCCCGACCCCCCAGAACACGCCGGTCAGGCAGAACGGCGCGAGCAGCACCTCCGCCCAGCCGGAGAACTTGCCCATCGCGATCACCAGCGACACGACCAGGTGCAGCAGGGCCGCCACGCCGAGCAGGACGTACCCCTGGTTCCTGGTCCAGGGCGTGTAGTGGCGGCTGGGGAACGACAACCAGACCGCGAGCTGCGTACGGCTCATCTGGTGTTTGGACGCGCCCAGCGCGGCTCGCGAGGGCAGGTCGGCGACCTCACGATCGCCGGGCAGCCTGACCCGCCCGATCCGATACGTCGTGCCCGCCGCCACGACCCCCGGCACCGCGATGACCTGATCTACCAGCCCGCATGCCGGACACTTCACTTCCACCCGCCGCAGTCTCTCCGTAAAACGACACTCCATGCAAACCGTAAGGTTCTTCATGTGAGACCCATTGACGCCCTGGTGAGTTCCCTGCCCGACGGCCGGGTCGTGACCGACCCCGACGTGATCGACTCCTACGCCCGCGACCGCACGTTCGTGGAGCCCGGCAAACCGCTCGCCGCGGTGCTGGCCGGCTCGCGCGACGACGTGGTGGCCACGCTGCGCTGGGCGAGCGAGCACCGGGTGCCGGTCGTGCCGCGCGGCGCGGGCACCGGGCTCGCCGGCGGCGCGACCGCGGGCGACGGCGCGGTCATCCTCTCCCTGGCCAGGATGGACCAGATCAGGGAGCTCGCCCCCGCCGACGAGATCGCCGTGGCCGAGCCCGGCGTGATCACCGCCGACCTCGACCGGGCCGCCAGGGAGCACGGGCTGATGTACGCGCCGGACCCTTCCTCGTACGAGATCTCCACGATCGGCGGCAACCTGGCGACGAACGCGGGCGGGCTGCGCTGCGTCAAGTACGGCGTCACCCGCGACTCGGCGCTCGGGCTGGAGGTGGTGCTGGCCGACGGGCGGATCCTGAACACCGGGCGGCGCACCATGAAGGGCGTCACCGGCTATGACCTGACCGGCCTGTTCGTCGGCTCCGAGGGCACGCTGGGCGTGATCACCGCCGCCACCGTGCGGCTGCGGCCGGTCCCGGCGGCGGCGCCGGCGACGTTCGCGGCCGAGTTCGGCTCGCTGCGCGACGCGGGCGCGGCGGTGTCGGCGATCATGGCGGCGGGGTGCCAGCCGTCGCTGATGGAGCTGCTCGACCGGGCCACGCTGGAGGCCATCGACGACTGGCGCAACATCGGCCTGGAGGCGGGCACGATGGCCATGCTCATCGGCCAGTCCGACGCCTCCGACGGCCAGGCCGCCGCCGCCCGCATGGAGCGGCTCTGCCTCGACAACGGCGCCACGTTCGTGGCCGTCTCCTCCAGCCCGCAGGAGACCGAGGAGCTGATCGGGCTGCGCCGGATGGCCTACCAGGCCAAGGAGCGGCTCGGCGCGTGCCTGGTCGAGGACGTGTGCGTGCCCCGCTCGGTGCTGCCCGACATGATCGGCGCGATCGAGGCCGCCGCCGCCCGGCACGGCGTGCGCATCTGCACCGTGGCGCACGCCGGCGACGGCAACCTGCACCCGGTGTTCGTCTTCGAGCACGGTACGAGCGAGCCGCCGCCCGAGGTGTGGGCCGCGGCGGACGAGGTGTTCACGCGGGCCCTGGAGCTGGGCGGCACGCTCACCGGCGAGCACGGGGTCGGCGTGCTCAAGCGGCGCTGGCTGGCGCTGGAGACGGGGCCGGTGGCGCGGGAGGTGCAGCACGGCATCAAGGCCGTCTTCGACCCGCTGAACATCCTCAACCCGGGCAAGGCGATCTGACCGGTGGCCGGTTGTTCACCAAGACGTGACCTCGGCCGCGAATCCCGTAACGACCTGCGTGAAAACGCTGACACGCGAGCGTCAGACAGAGAAGATATTCCAGGTAGCGACTCATACCAATAGTCACGCTGGTAGCGTTTTGCCCCAGCGATCGTTCTGTATGGGGGTCCGGGGTGAGTCAGTTCCAGCCGTTGATGGCGGACGACCCGCAACGGCTGGGCGCGTTCGAGATCGTCGCCCGGCTAGGCGAGGGTGGCCAGGGGGTGGTCTACCTTGGCCGGACGGCGTCCGGCGAGCAGGTCGCCGTCAAGCTTCTGCACAATGCCCTGGCGGCCGACCCGGAAGCCAGGAGCCGCTTCCTGCGCGAGGTCGCGGTGGCCCAGCGGGTCGCCCGGTTCTGCACCGCGCCGGTGCTCCACGCCGACCTGGAGGGCAGCCGGCCGTACATCGTCAGCGAGTTCGTGCAGGGGCCGTCGCTGCGTGAGCTGGTGATCAACGAGGGCCCGCGCCGGGGGGCGGCGCTCGAACGGCTCGCGATCAGCACCGCGACCGCCCTGGCGGCCATCCACCGGGCGGGCATCCTGCACCGCGACTTCAAGCCAGCCAACGTGCTCATGGGCCCCGAAGGGCCCGTGGTGATCGACTTCGGCATCGCCCGCGCCCTCGACGCGCCCGGCGCGACCGCGACCGGCATGGCCATGGGCACCCCGTCCTACCTCGCGCCCGAGCAGCTCACCGGCACCGCGCCGGTGTCGGAGGCGGCGGACGTGTTCGCGTGGGGCGTCACCATGGTGTACGCCGCCACCGGCAAGCCGGCCTTCGGCGCCGACTCGATCCCGGTGGTGATGAACCGCATCCTCCACCAGGAGCCGCAGCTCGGCGGCATGGAGGGGCGGCTGGCCGAACTGGTGGCGCTCTGCCTGTCGAAGGACCCCGGCCAGCGGCCGTCGGCCGACCGGCTGATCGTCGAGCTGACGGGCCAGCCGGCGCCCAACGCGGCCATCGAACCGGTCTCGGGCCCTCAGGCCCAGCGCCCCTACGAGCCCGCCCCGTACCCCTCCCCCGAAGGAGCCACCCCCTTCGGCGCGGGCCCCTCCGAGGGCCTTGGAACGCGGCAGACCCCCGCCCACCCAGGCCACGCGGCAGCAGCCCACCTGGCCGCCCATCCCGGCACGAACCAACCCGGACCGGGCCAACCTGGGTCGGGCCACCTGGCCGCCCAGCCCGGAGCGGGCCAGCCGGGCGCCCAGCCCGGAGCGGGCCAGCCGGGCGCCCAGCCTGGGACAGGCCAGCCGGGCGCTCAGCCTGGGACAGGCCAGCCGGGCGCTCAGCCTGGCACGGGATACCCGGCCGGTCAGCCTGGGACGGGCCAGCCGGGCGTGCAGCCCGGACCTAGCGGTCCGCAGAATCCGTGGATGCCTGGGGCCGCGGCCGACGCCATGCCGCACACGGGCGCGTACGGCCCGCCCGGAGGCGCGCCCGAGACCACCGGCGGCGGCGCTCCCGGCGGGCACCCGGCGATGCACGGGTCGCCCGGCATGGGCGCCCAGCCTCCGTTCCCGGGGGCGCAGCATCCCGGCCAGGCGGGACCCGCCGCCCACGGCCAGGGCGGCCCTGGACACGCCGGTCCTGTCGCGCAAGGCGGACCGGGATCCGCGGGCCAGGGCGGACCGGGGCACCCGGGATCCGCGGGCCAAGGCGGACCGGGGCAGGGCGGGCCTTTCGGCCCCGGTCAGCAAGGTCCCGGGCAGCAAGGTCCCGGGCAGCAAGGTCCTGGGCGGGCGCCGCGTGAGCCGATGTCCAAGCAGCGGCGGTCGCTCACGTTCGCGCTCTCCGGAGCCGCGGCCGCGGCGCTGCTGGTGGTGGTCGGCGCCGTCGTGGTGCAGGCCAACGCCAAATCCACGCCCGTGATGAACGTGGACAACGCCACCGCCTCCACGGCCCCCGCGTCCCAGCCCCCGCCGACCCCGGACACGTACTCCCCGGTCCCCACCCCGGACCTGGAGGAGCCGAAGCCGACCAAGACCCGGAAGAAGAAGACCGACGAGGCCACCGCCAGGCCCGACACGATCACGGTCCCCACCACCCGCCCGACGACCACCAAGCCGTCATCGTCGCCGTCGCCCACGAAAAAGAAGAAGAAGCGGAACACCCTCGTCGAGCCGGACCTGGAGCCGACGACGCAGCCCACGAGCGGCGGCGAGCAGACGGACCTGCCGACCAAGCCGCGACCCAAGCCGCTGGTCAAGAACACCACGAACGTGGTCGCCCTCTGCGGCACCGGCTACAAGGTGATCAACCAGCGCAAGCTCGCCGACAAGTCCGGCCGGGACACTGCCATGATCTACCTGCTCTACCACACCGGTCAGGGCAAGAACTGCGTGGTGACCAAGTCGCTCTACGTGCATACCGACAAGGTCGCGATGAGCGCCCACCTCCAGGTCAAGGGCGGCGCGCAGGCCGACGACCCGGGCCGCTTCACCCGGCACGCCGGCCCGATCCGGCTGGCCGCCAAGAAGAAGTGCGTCATCTGGGGCGGCACCTTCGAGGGCGTGAGCTGGAAGTCCGGCTGGAGCCACTGCGGCTGAGCCGCGAGCCTCGCGGGCCGCGCTCCCTCCGGGGGTGCGGCCCTTCTCATGCGGGCAGGATGGCGCTACCGTTCCTGACGTGATCGTCAAGTCTCTGACCCAGCGGGGGAAGCGGACCCGCGCCGCTCTCCTCACGGCGGGGCGGGACGCGTTCGAGGAGTGCGGGTACGACGGGGTACGGGTCGACGACGTGTGCGCGCGGGCCGGGGTCTCCCATGGCACGTTCTACACGTACTTCGACTCCAAGGAGGCGCTGTTCGCCGAGGTCGCGGAGGCGGTGGTGGGCGAGATGTTCGCGGCGAACGTGGTCGGCCCGTCCGCGCCCGCCGACCCGTACGCGCGGATAGCCGCCGCCAACCGGCTCTACCTGCGGGCCTGGTCGGCGAACTCGCGCCTGGTGCGGATGCTGGAGCACGCGGCCACCGTCGACGACCGGTTCGGCGGCCTGCTGCTGGAGCTGCGCGAGGTGTTCGTGCGGCGCGGCGAGGAGGGGCTGCGGCGGCTGCAGCAGCAGGGCCTGGCCGACGCGTCGCTCGACCCCAGGCTGACCGCGATCATGCTCGGCGGCATGGTGGAGCAGTTCGCGCACGTGTGGCTGGACCTCGGCGAGCGGGCGAGCGAGGAGGCCGCCGTGGACCATCTCACGCGGCTGTGGGCGCGGGCCATCGGGCTGACGCCGCCGTCAGGTTCCGGGGAGGAAGCGTGATCATCAGCAGGCTCGACCCCGGCGCGGACGACTACGCGCGCCGCCGCGAGGCGATGCTCGCCAAGCTGGCGGAGCTGGACGCCGAGCACGCCAAGGCGGTCGCGGGCGGCGGCGCCAAGTACGTCGAGCGCCACCGCCGGCGCGGCAAGCTGCTCGCCCGCGAGCGGATCGAGCTGCTCGTCGACCCCGACTCGCCGTTCCTTGAGCTGTCACCGCTGGCCGCCTGGGGCAGCGACTTCCCGGTGGGGGCGAGCGTGGTGACCGGCATCGGGGTGATCGAGGGCGTCGAGTGCCTGATCAGCGCGAACGATCCGACGGTCAGGGGCGGCGCGTCCAACCCGTGGACGCTGCGCAAGACGCTGCGGGCCGCCGACATCGCCTTCGAGAACCGCCTGCCGTACGTGAACCTCGTGGAGAGCGGCGGCGCCGACCTGCCGACCCAGAAGGAGATCTTCATCCCGGGCGGCCGGATCTTCCGCGACCTGACGCGGCTGTCGGCCGCCGGGATCCCGACGATCGCGCTGGTGTTCGGCAACTCCACGGCCGGCGGCGCGTACGTCCCGGGGATGAGCGACTACACGGTGATGGTGCGCGAGCGCGCCAAGGTGTTCCTGGGCGGGCCGCCGCTGGTGAAGATGGCGACCGGCGAGGAGTCCGACGACGAGTCGCTGGGCGGGGCCGAGATGCACGCCCGGGTGAGCGGCCTGGCCGACTACCTCGCCGCCGACGAGCACGACGCGCTGCGCATCGGCCGCCGCGTCGTCGGCTCGCTCCACTGGCGCAAGCAGGGCGCCGAACCGTACCCGGTGCGGGAGCCCGCGTACCCGGCGGAGGAGCTGCTGGGGATCGTGCCGGAGGACCTGAAGGTGCCGTTCGACCCGCGCGAGGTGATCGCCCGGGTGGTCGACGGCAGCGCGTTCGAGGAGTTCAAGCCGCTGTACGGGGCGTCGCTCGTGACGGGCTGGGCCCGGCTGCACGGCTATCCGGTGGGCGTCCTGGCCAACGCCCGCGGGGTGCTGTTCAGCGAGGAGGCGCAGAAGGCCACCCAGTTCATCCAGCTCGCCAACCAGACCCGCACCCCGCTGGTCTTCCTGCAGAACACCACCGGCTACATGGTCGGCAAGGAGTACGAGCAGGGCGGCATCATCAAGCACGGCGCGATGATGATCAACGCGGTGTCCAACTCGACCGTGCCGCACCTGACCGTGGTCATGGGCGCCTCGTACGGGGCGGGCAACTACGGCATGTGCGGTCGCGCGTACGGGCCCAGGTTCCTGTTCAGCTGGCCGAGCGCGAAGTCGGCGGTGATGGGGCCGGCGCAGCTCGCCGGGGTGCTGTCGATCGTCGGCCGCGCCGCGGCCGGGGCGCGCGGCCAGGTGTACGACGAGGAGGCCGACGCGGCGATGCGGGCGATGGTGGAGGCGCAGGTGGAGGCGGAGTCGCTGCCGTTCTTCCTGTCGGGCAGGCTCTACGACGACGGGGTGATCGACCCGCGTGACACCCGTACGGTGCTCGGCCTGTGCCTGTCGGCGGTCAACAGCGCGCCGGTGCCGGAGCCGGCCGGGTTCGGGGTGTTCCGGCCATGATCAGGCGTCTGCTGGTGGCGAACCGGGGCGAGATCGCCCGCCGCGTCTTCCGTACCTGCCGTGAGCTGGGCGTCGAGACCGTGGCTCTCTACTCCGACGCGGACGCGGACGCGCCGCACGTGGCGGAGGCCGATCTCGCGGTGCGGCTGAGCGGGGTGAAGCCCGCCGGGACGTATCTGGCGATCGACCGGGTGATCGAGGCGTGCCGGGTGTCGGGGGCGGACGCGGTCCATCCCGGCTACGGATTCCTGTCGGAGAACGCGGCCTTCGCCCGTGCCGTGCTGGACGCGGGCCTGACCTGGGTCGGGCCGCCGCCGGACGCCATCGCGGCGATGGGCTCGAAGACCGGGGCCAAGCGGCTGATGGCGGAGGCCGGGGTGCCGGTGCTGCCGACGCTCGACCCGGCCGCGCCCGGGGAGTTCCCGGTGCTGGTGAAGGCGTCGGCGGGCGGCGGCGGGCGCGGCATGCGGGTGGTGCGCGACCCCGCGGACCTGGCTCGGCAGGTGGAGTCGGCGCGGCGGGAGGCGGAGGCGGCGTTCGGCGACGGCGGCGTGTTCGTCGAGCCGCTGCTGGAGCGGGCCAGGCACGTCGAGGTGCAGGTGCTGGCCGACGGCCACGGCACCGTGTGGGCGCTGGGCGAGCGGGAGTGCAGCGTCCAGCGCAGGCACCAGAAGGTCGTCGAGGAGTGCCCGTCGCCGGCGGTGACGCCGGAGCTGCGGGCCCGGCTGGCGGACGCGGCCGTGCGCGCCGCCCGCGCCATCGGGTACACCGGGGCGGGGACGGTCGAGTTCCTGGTGGCGGGCGATCGGGTGGCGTTCCTGGAGGTGAACACCCGGCTGCAGGTCGAGCATCCGGTGACCGAGCTGGTCTACGGGGTCGACCTGGTCCGCCTGCAACTGGAGGTGGCCGAGGGCGCCCGCCTGCCGGAGGCCCCGCCCGAGCCGCGCGGGCACGCGGTGGAGGCCCGGCTGTACGCCGAGGACCTCGCGTACCTGCCGCAGTCGGGGGTGCTGCACCGGTTCGAGGTGACCGGCGCGGTGCGGGTGGACGCGGGGGTGGAGAGCGGGTCGGTGGTGTCCCCGCACTACGACCCCATGCTGGCCAAGATCGTCGGGTACGGTGCGACGCGCGGCGAGGCGGTGCGGAAGCTGGCCTCCGCCCTGCGGGGCGCCCGCCTCCACGGGGTCACCACCAACCGGGACATGCTCCTCCAGGTCCTGAAAAATCCTGCTTTCGAGCGAGGCGACACCCACACCGGCTTCCTCGACGAGCATCCGCCCTTGCCTCCCCCGCCTCCCGGCGCCCGGGAGGCGCTGGCCGCCGCCCTGGCCATGGCCCGCGCCGGCCGCGACCGCGCCCCGGTCCTGCGCAGCCTTCCCTCCGGCTGGCGCAACGTCCGCTCGCAGCCTCGTACGGCCCGCTTCGAGGAGACCGAGGCCACCTACGACCCCCTCCCGCCCGGCACCGCCGTGGTCGCGGTGACCCCTCTGCCCGTTGTCCGGACCGGCTCCGACGGCGGGGCGTATCGAGTGGTCCTGGAGACGGACGGGGTGCGGCGGGCGTTCGAGGTGTGCTGGTACGGGGACGGGAAGGTGTACGCCGACGGGCCGGAGGGCGCCGCCGTGCTGACGCCCGTGCCACGCCTGCCGGAGCCGGTGGAGCACGTCGCCCCCGGCTCGCTGCTGGCCCCGATGCCGGGCAGCGTGCTGCGGGTGGAGGTGGAGCCGGGTGACCGGGTGGCGAAGGGCACCCCGATCCTGGTGCTCGAAGCGATGAAGATGGAACACGCGGTCACCGCCCCCGCGGCGGGCGTGGTCGCGACCGTGCACGTGGAGAAGGGCCGGCAGGTCGACGCGGGCGCCGTGCTGGCGGTGATCAGGGAGAGTGACGATGACGGAGCTGGTGCACAGCGACCTTGAGCACGGGGTCGCGACCGTGACCCTGGACTCGCCGAAGAACCGCAACGCGTTGTCCACCAGGCTGCTGGGCGACCTGGAGTCCCACCTGAAGCAGGCGATCGCCGACGACGCGGCGCGGGTGATCGTGCTCACCGGCGCCGGTCCGGTGTTCTGCTCGGGCGCGGACCTGAAGGAGCAGCGCGACCCGGACGCCGCGCCGGTGACCACGTCGCTGCCGGACATCCTGACCATGATCTGGCACAGCCCGAAGCCGGTGGTCTGCCGCCTCAACGGCACCGCCCGCGCCGGCGGCATCGGCCTGGTGACGGCGTGCGACGTCGCGATCGCGCCCGACACGGCGTCGTTCGCGTTCTCGGAGGTGCGGCTCGGCGTGGTGCCCGCCATGATCGCGGTGCCGGTGCTGCGCAAGGTGAACCCGCGGGCGGCGTCGGAGTACCTCTTGACCGGCGAGGTGTTCGACGCGGCCAGGGCGGTGGAGATCGGCCTGCTCAACCGGGCGGTGCCCGAGGCGGAGCTGGACGCGACCGTGCGCCACTACACCGGCATGCTGGTCAAGGGCGGTCCCGAGTCGCTGGCGATCACCAAGATGCTGCTCTGCGAGCTGCCGGGGGTGTCGTTCGAGGAGGGCGTGCGCCGGATGGCCGCCCTGTCGGCCGAGCGGTTCACCTCCGAGGAGGGGCAGGAGGGCATCGCCGCCTTCATGGACAAGCGCCCGCCCCGCTGGGTCCCGTGAGTCATCCGGTGGATCGCGCTGTGGACCACTCTGTGCTCCGGGTGGCCAACTGCAGCGGCTTCTACGGCGACCGGCTGTCGGCGGCCCGCGAGATGGTCGAGGGCGGCCCGATCGACGTGCTCACCGGCGACTGGCTGGCCGAGCTGACCATGCTCATCCTGGCCGGCAACCGGCTCAAGGGCCGGCCCGGCTACGCGCCGACGTTCCTGCGTCAACTGGAGGACGTCCTCGGCGCCTGCCTGGAGCGCGGCATCAAGATCGTGTCCAACGCGGGCGGCCTCGACCCGGCGGGCTGCGCCGACGCGGTGCGCGAGCTCGCCGCCAGGCTCGGCCTCTCCCCCAGGGTCGCGCACGTCACCGGCGACGATCTCACCGGCCGCGACCTGGACCTGGTCAACGCCGACACCGGCGAGCGCCTCACGGCCACCCCGCTCACGGCCAACGCCTACCTGGGCGGCCGGCCGATCGCCGCCGCCCTGTCGGCGGGCGCCGACGTCGTGGTCACCGGCCGCGTCACGGACGCGGCCCTGGTGACGGGTCCGGGCATCTGGCGGTACGGCTGGGGGCCCGCCGATCTCGACCCGCTGGCGGGATCGGTGGTCGCCGGCCACATCATCGAGTGCGGCTGCCAGGCGACGGGCGGCAACTACGCGTTCTTCCAGGACGTCCCGGACCTGGCCCGCTGCGGCTTCCCGATCGCCGAGCTGCACGCCGACGGCTCGTGCGTGATCACCAAGCACCCCGGCACGGGCGGGCTGGTCTCGGTGGGCACGGTCACGGCGCAGCTGCTGTACGAGATCGCGGGCCCGCGCTACCCCGGCCCCGACGTGGTGGCCAGGTTCGACACCGTCGCCCTGTCGTCCGACGGCCCCGACCGGGTCCGTGTCACGGGCGCCCGCGGCGAGCCGCCGCCTGACACGCTCAAGGTCGCGGTCAACTACCTGGCCGGTTACCGCAACACGATGACCCTCGTGCTCACCGGGCTCGACATCGAGGACAAGGCCCGGGTGGCGGAGGAGACGATCTGGGCGCGGATCCCGAAGGACTCCTTCGACCACGTGGACGTCACGCTCACCGGCCACGGCCTGCTCAGGATCACGGTCATGGACGCCGACCAGCGCAAGGCGGGCCGGGCGTTCTCCTCCGCCGTGGTGGAGACGGGCCTCGCCGGCTACCCCGGCTTCTACGGTCTCACCCCTCCAGGCCCGGCGTCCCCGTACGGCGTCTACTGGCCTGTCCTGGTGCCGGCGTCGGAGGTCCGCCCCGAGGTGTACATGGACGGCGAGCGGGTCCCGCTGGACGCCCCCGAGGACGTCGGCGAGCCCACGGACGCGCCGCCGCCACCCCGGGAGCCGGAGACGCCCGAACGTCTGGAAGGCGGGGCGAGTGTGCGGATGCCGCTGGGGCGGATCGCCGGGGCGCGGTCGGGGGACAAGGGCGGCAACGCCAACCTGGGCGTGTGGACCACCACTCCCGAGCGCTACGCCTGGCTGGCCGCCCAGCTCACCACCGAGCGCCTGAAGTCCCTGCTGCCCGAGCTGGCCCCGTACCGAGTCGACCGCTACGCGCTGCCCAACCTCAACGCGCTGAACTTCGTGATCCACGGGCTGCTCGGCCGCGGCGTGGCCGCCAGCCCGCGCATGGACCCCCAGGCCAAGGCGCTCGGCGAGGAGCTGCGTGCCTGCCCGGTGGAGGTGCCCGCGCGCCTCGTGTAAACCATTTGAGCCGGTATGTCCCCGTACACGAGGATGACCGGCATGCCGGTGCGCCGATTGACCCTCGACGACCTGGACGACTGCGGCCGGTTGGCCGAGGACCGCGGCTGGCTGCCGGAGCGGCACAAGTGGACGCTGCTGTTCGAGGTCGGCGAGGTGTACGGGATCGACGCGCCCGACGGCGACGGCCTGGCCTCCACGACCGTCCTGACCCGTTACGGCGACGGCCACGCGGTCGTCAGCATGGTGCTCACCGCCGCCAGGTACGCCCGCAAGGGGATGGCCCGCGGGCTGATGGAGCACGTGCTCGCGCGGGCCGGCGACCGCGTCGTGTCGCTGCACGCCACCGAGTACGGCAGACCGCTGTACGAGAGCCTCGGGTTCCGCACGGCCGGCCGGGTGGCCAGGCGCACCGGCGTCTTCCGCGGCGCGCCCTCGGGCCGCACCCGGGTCGCCACGGAGTCGGATCTCGGCGCGATCCTGGCGCTGGACGCGGAGGTGTTCGGCACGGACCGGTCGGCGTTGCTGCGCCGCATGGCCGGGTTCGGGAAGCGGGTGCGGGTGGCCGAGGGCGGGTTCGGCCACTGCTGGCGCAACGACGACAACGTGGTGATCGGCCCGGTCGTGGCCCGCGACGAGGAGACCGCCCGCGCCCTGATCGGCGACCTGGCCCTGGACGCGGGCGGCGAGGTGCGGATGGACCTCGACCTGGCACAGGACGGCCTGACGCGGTGGGCCGGCGAGCACGGCGTCGGCGCTCCGTGGGAGGTGTCGCTGATGGTGCGGGGCGGCGACCTGCCCGGCGACCGGTCGCGGCAGTTCCTGCCGTTCATGCAAGCGCTCGGGTGACTTCGCAGCGTTAGGATGAGGCTTTCCAGAATGTGATTCGGGTCGAAAGGCGGCCATGTCCTCCACCCATATCGACGTCAGCGCCGTCGACCTCGATGAGCTCGGCGCCTGGATGGACGAGCAGGGCCTGCCCGGAGGCCCGATCACGGCGGTCGCGCCGGTCTCCGGCGGCACCCAGAACGTGATGGTCCGCTTCGAGCGCGGCGGGGTCCCGTACATCCTGCGCAGGCCGCCGCAGCACGCGCGGGCCAAGAGCAACGAGGTGCTGCGGCGCGAGGCCCGCGTGCTGGCCGCGCTGCGCGACACGCCGGTCGCGGCGCCCCGGCTGGTGGCCGCGCAGGCCGTGCGGGAGCCGGTTTTCTACCTGATGGAGCCGGTCGACGGGTTCAACCCCTCGACCGGGCTGCCGGAGCCGCACGCGAGCGACGCCGCCATCCGCCACCGGATGGCGCTGGAGGCGGCCTCGGCGCTGGCCGAGCTGGGCCGGGTGGACCCGGGCCTGCTGCCGGGCTTCGGCCGGCCTGAAGGGTTCCTGGAGCGCCAGGTGCCGCGCTGGATGCGCGAGCTCGACTCCTACGGCGAGCTCGCCGGCTATCCGGGGCCTGACATCCCCGGCCTGGAGGAGACGGCGCGCTGGCTGGAGAGCAACAGGCCCGCCTCGTTCCGGCCGGGGATCATGCACGGCGACTTCCACTTCGCGAACCTGATGTTCGCGCCCGACGGCCCGCGCGTGGCGGCCATCGTCGACTGGGAGATGTGCACGATCGGCGATCCGCTGCTCGACCTCGGGTGGCTGGTGGCGATGTGGCCCATGGCCGACGGTTACGTCCCCGGACTGGCCTCGCCGCGCGAGATCGTCGACTGCTACGCGGCGCTGTCCGACCGCGATCTGTCCGCCATCGACTGGTACGCGGTCATGGCGTGCTTCAAGCTGGGCATCGTGCTCGAAGGCACCCATGCGAGGGCATTCGCCGGGAAAGCCCCCAAGGACATCGGTGACCTGCTGCATGCCGCCACACTCGACCTCTTCGCCCGTGCAGGGCACATCATGCGTAACTCTCTCGAATCACCCACATAACATCCAATATCCTGATTTTCCCGAAAAACGATCACAGGGCAGCCCACGGACCGTACAATTGCGCGCAATTGCCGCGTAGTTCGGGGAAGGGTCGTCATGCGGATGCGGTTCCTTGGGTCCACGTCGGAGGCGGGCGCCTGCCCCACCCTCTACGAGACGGATCGCGGCACGATCGTCGTCCAGGGACTTCAGGTCTCGGACCCCGAGGCGCTCGCGGACCTGCGTGACGTGCTCGACGGCGAGACGGCGGTCGAGGTGCCGCGCGAGCTGCTCACCGAAATCGCGGCCCGGGTCCTGCCCGAAATCACGGCAACCGCTTTCCAGGGCAGTGCCCCCGTACAACCAGCGACCGGCTGATCACAATTGCGCGAACAGGCCTGGCATGATCCGGGATCACAGGTCTAGCCTCTAGCGACGTGAGCTCGTTTCAGCAGGCGCGCATCGACCTCGGCAGCCAGCTCCGCCAGTTGCGCGAGTCGGCGCACCTGTCCGGCAAGGAGCTGGCCGAGCGGCTGCGCTGGCAGCCGTCCAAGGTCTCCCGCCTGGAGAACGCCCGCCAGACGGCGACGGAGGACGACGTGGTGGTGTGGGCCCAGGCGGTGTCCGCCTCTCCGGAGACCACCGACGAGCTCATCACCCAGGCCATCGCGCTGCTGGAGCGGCACGACGGCTGGAAGCAGCGCCACCGCAGCGGCCTGGCCGCCATCCAGGAGGACCTGCGCGACCTGGAGGCGCGCACCAAGCTGTTCCGCGCCTTCGAGCCGGGCATCCTGGTCGGCCTGCTGCAGACGGCCGAGTACGCGCGCCACGTGTTCAGCAAGGTCAAGCGCCTCTACAGCGCGCCCGACCAGATCGACGCGGCGGTGCGGGTGCGCATGCAGCGCCAGGAGATCCTCTACGACCGCTCACGCACGTTCCGCTTCGTGGTGCTGGAGGCCGCCCTGCACACCCGGCTCGCCCCGGCCGACGTCATGCGCGGCCAGCTCGACCGGCTGCTCGCCGTCAGCACGCTGCCCAACGTCGAGTTCGGCGTCGTCCCGTTCACCCGGGAGCTGCCGGCCAATCCGGTGCACGGTTTCTGGATCTTCAACGAGGCCCTGGTCACCGTCGGCACCCTGACGAAGGACCTGCTCTTCCGCGATCCGGACGACGTCGCCTTCTACACCAACGCCTTCGAGGACTTCGCCGAGGCGGCACAATTCGACGAACCTGGCCGTGACATCATCATCAAGGTTCTTGACCAGTATCGAAAACATTCATCACATTAACCGGCGCAATTGCTTGCCCTCCTATCAAGATCGTGCAATTCTTTGCCCGAGACGTTGCGGAGGTGATGCATGATGCTGGATTCCGCGCTCTGCCTCGAGCAATTCGCTTGGCATGCGGGTCGTCACGCTGACCTGTCGGTTCAGCATGTGTCGCTGGCCAGCGACCCCGCCTACGTCTCGGTGCGCAACCGCTTCTCGGCCACGCTCGCCGAGAGCGTCACCTGTTCCGAGGATGGAAGTTTCATCACCTCATGGGGTTACCGTCTCGGCACCGCCGACGACGTGGAGGCCGCCGCCGCCCGCCTCGCCTTCCTCCTGGCCGCGCTGCCCGCCTGAGCTCACGCCCGCGCGCCGGGGGCAGGCGTGCCCGGCAGGGTCATCGTCGCGACCACGCCGCCGTCGGCCGCGTTGCGGAGCCTGATCTCTCCTCCCACCTCCTTGACGGCCTGGTGGACGATGGCCAGGCCCAGCCCGGAGCCCGGCAGCGACCGGGCCGAGGGCGAGCGCCAGAACCGGTCGAACACGTGCGGCAGCTCCTCCTCAGGAATGCCCGGCCCGTGGTCCCGTACGGTCAGCTCGCCGTCCCGGAGGGTCACCTCCACCTCGCTGTCAGGGCTGAACTTGGCGGCGTTGTCGAGGAGGTTGAGCACCGCCCGCTCCAGCGAGGCGGCCCCGCCGACCACGTACCACGGCTCCAGGTCGGCGGCGATCTCGGCTCCGCGCAGCCGCGCCCGCTCCACCGCGGCGGTGACCACCTGCTGGAAGGCGAGCTCGGCGTGCGGCTCGTGGTCGGTGTCGCCGCGGGCCAGCTGCAGCAGGTCGCCGACCAGCGTGGTCAGCTCGGCGAACTGCGCCTTGACGTTGACCAGCAGCCGCTCCTTGGCGCCGGGGTCGAGGCTGCGGCCGGTCTGCTCGCTGCGCAGCAGCAGGTCGATGTTGGTGCGCAGGGTGGTGAGCGGGGTGCGCAGCTCGTGCCCGGCGTCGGCGACGAGCTGCCGCTGCCGGTCGCGTGAGCCGGCCAGCGCGGCCGTCATCGCGTTGAAGGAGGCGCTCAGGCGGGCGATCTCGTCGCCGCCCTCGACCGGGATCCGGGTGTCGAGGTCCTCGGTCTGCGCGATGTGCTCGACGGCCCTGGTCAGGCGGCCGACCGGGCGCAGCGCGGCGCGGGAGACGAGCAGCCCGACCGAGGCGGCGACCAGCACGCCGAGCGCGGCGACGCCGGCCAGCAGGACCGTCACCCTGCGCAGGGTGTCGTTGATCTCCTCCACCGGCCTGCCGACGACGAACGCGGCGTTCTCGTCCACGTTCCTGACGTAGACGCGCAGCGGGGTGCCGTCGTCGGCGCGGCCGTCGTAGAACTCCCACTGGCCGTAGTAGCCGGCCGCGATCCGCCTCTCGTGGGGGGTGACCTTGATCGCGGTGTTGCCCATGACGCAGCGCTCGCCGCCGGGGAAGACGATCTGCATCGGCTCGGTGAACGCCGGGTGCCCGTCGAGCGCGGCCGCCGGCTCGGAGGAGCAGTTGCGCACCGCCCCCTGCATGGCCTTGACCGGCACGGCGATGTCCCGCAGCGACTGGTTGAGCTGCCAGGACAGCTCCCGCCGGACGAAGTACCAGCAGCCCACGGCGGAGACCGCGACGGCTATCGCCACCGCCGCGGCGACCAGGAGCGTCAGCCGCGAGCGAAGACTGCGTCTCCTCATGGCGAGCCTCTGAGCACGTAGCCGACGCCGCGCACGGTCTGGATGACGCGCGGCTCGCCGCCGGCCTCGGTCTTGCGCCGCAGGTACATCACGTACACGTCGAGCGAGTTGGAGGTGGGCTCGAAGTCGAACCCCCACACCTCGGCCAGGATCTGGTCGCGGGTCAGCACCTGGCGCGGGTGCGTCAGGAACAGCTCCATCAGCAGGTACTCGGTCCTGGTCAGGTCGAGCCGCCGCGCGCCCCTGGTGACCTCGCGGGTCACCGGGTCCATCCGCAGGTCGGCGAAGGACAGCGCGTCCTCGGGCGCGTTCGGGCCGCTGAGCGCGCCGCGCCGGAGCAGCGCGCGCACCCGGGCCAGCAGCTCGTCCAGCTCGAACGGCTTGACCAGGTAGTCGTCGGCGCCCGCGTCCAGTCCGGACACGCGGTCGCCGACGGCGTCGCGGGCGGTGAGCATGAGCACGGGGATGTGGTTGCCGCCGGCCCGCAGCCGGCGGCAGGCGGTCAGCCCGTCGAGCCGGGGCATCATGACGTCGAGCAGCACGGCGTCGTACGGGCTGCCGGCCAGCTCGTCCAGGGCCTCCTGCCCGTCGTCGGCGGTGGTGACCTTGTAGCCCTCGAACTCCAGGCTCGACTGCAACGCCTCGCGCAAGGCGGGCTCGTCGTCCACCACCAGCAACCGGGCAGCCTCGTTCATGCGCACCACGCTAGAGGAACATTCTGAGAACCCGATGAAGGCAGGTCAGCGCCCCAGGACCGCCATGGCGGCGTTGTGGCCGGGGATGCCGCTCACCCCGCCGCCGCGCCGGGCGCCGGCCCCGCACAGCAGGATGCGCTCGTGCTCGGTCTCGACGCCCCAGCCGCCTTCCTCCCCGTACGGCCAGCTCAGGTCCCGGTGGAAGATGTGACCGCCCGGCAGGCCGGCCTCGTTCTCCAGGTCGACGGGGGACTTGGCCTCGATGCACGGGGTGCCGTCGGGGGCGCGCAGCAGGCAGTCCTCGATCGGCTCGGCCAGCACCGAGTCGATCGAGGCGAGGGTGGCGCGCAGCGCGCGCTCCCTGGCCCCGTCCGGGTCCTGGCGGAACAGGCGGGCGGGCATGTGCAGGCCGAACAGCGTCATCGTCTCGGCCTTGCCGCGCAGGCCGGGGCCGAGGATGGACGGGTCGGTGAGCGAGTGGCAGTAGACCTCGGCGGGCGGCAGGTCCGGGATGTCGCCGCCGGCCGCCTGGGCGTGGGCGCGGGCGAGCTGGCCGCCGCTCTCGTTGATGTGGAACGTCCCGCTGAAGGCCGCCTTCGGGTCCACGCCGGCGTCCTTGAGCCGGGGCAGCCGGGAGAGCACCATGTTGACCTTGAGCTGCGCCCCCTCCGGCAGGCCCGGCGCGCGGCCGAGCACCCGGTCCAGCACTGTGGGGGGCAGGTTGACCAGCACGTGCCCGCCGGTGACCGTGTGCTCGCCATCGTCCGTACGGAACGTCACCTCGCCGGAGGGCGCGATGCCGACGATCTCGGCGCCGGTCCTGATCTCCGCGCCGGCCGCGCGGGCGGCGGTCTCCAGCGCGCCGGAGACGGCGCCCATGCCGCCCACCGGGACGTTCCACTCGCCGGTGCCGTCGCCGATCACGTGGTAGAGGAAGCAGCGGTTGGCCCGCAGGTCGGTGGCCGGGTCGGCGAACGTGCCGATCAGCGCGTCGGTGAGCACCACGCCGCGCACGACGTCGTCGGCGAACCGCTCGTCCACCGCCTCGCCGATGGGGCGGGCGAACAGGTCGCGCCACGCCTCGGCGCCGACCAGCTTCTCCACCTCCGCCGCCGGCCGCAGCGGCTCCAGCAGCGTCGGCGCCAGCGCCCGCGCGGCCGTCGCGGTCATGCCGTAGAACGCCTCCCAGGCGGCGTGGTCGGCCTCGCCGCCGGTGACGGCCCGGAACGAGGCCCTGGTGCGGTCCGCGTCCTCGCCGTCGACGAGCAGCCCGGTGTCGCCGACGGGCGTGTACGAGGAGTAGCGGCGGCGGCGGAGCTCCAGCTTCAGGCCCAGATCCTTGACGATCTTCGTCGGCAGCAGGCTGACCAGATAGGAGTAGCGCGACAGCCGCACGTCCACGCCCGGGAACGGCCGGGCCGAGATCGCCAGGCCGCCCGTGTGGTCCTGCCGTTCCAGCACCAGCACCCGCCGCCCGGCCCGGGCGAGATAGGCGGCGGCGACCAGCCCGTTGTGCCCGCCTCCGGCGATGACCACGTCGAAAGTCCCCATTCTCCGCACTCTAGGACCTCCGATCCCGGCCCCGCCATCGGACCCGGGCCGCTCTTCCGTCAGGCCGGGCGGGCGGCGATGGAGAGGAGAGTGGCGGCGGAGCCGGTGAGGGGGCGGCCCCTGCGCCAGACGGCCCGCAGGGTGCGTGCCAGGTCCAGCCCGTAGAGCGGCACCTCGACCAGCCGCCCGGTGGTCAGCTCCGCCTCCACCGCGTACACGCTGAGCACCGCGGGGGCCACCCCCGCCTGGGCGGCGCCCTTGACCGCCGCGTTGGACCCCAGCTCCAGCCTCGGCCTGGCCCGGTGCAGCGCGCTGAACACCACGTCCAGCGTCTCCCTGGTGCCCGACCCGCGCTCCCGTACCACCAGCGGGGTGGCGGCCAGCTCGGGACCTCGCAGGAGGGTGCGGCGGCGCGCCCACGGATGGCCGGGCGCGACCACGACCACCAGCCGGTCGCCGCCCACCACCCGCTCGGCCAGCCCGTCAGGCACGGCCGGCCCTTCCACGAACCCGAGCTCCACCTCCCCGGCCAGCACCCGGGCCGCCACGTCGGCGGAGTTCATCACGTCCAGCCCGGCCTCGACGTCGGGCTCCCGGCTCTGCAGCTCGCCCAGCCAGCGCGGCAGCAGGTACTCGGCCACGGTCATGCTCGCCGCGACCCTGAGGTGCCCGGCCCCGCCGCGCCGGACGGCCTCGGCGGCGCGCACGAGCTCCTGGGCGGCGCCGACGACCTGCGCGGCCCAGCCGGCCACGATCTTCCCTTCGCCGGTGAGCGCCGACCCGCGCGGGGTGCGCTCCAGCAGGGGCAGGCCGAGGCGGCGTTCGAGCCGGGCGATGCGCTTGCTGGCCGACGGCTGCGCGATCCCGGCCGCCCTGGCCGCCTGCCCGAGGCTGCCCAGCTCGCCGACGTCGACCAGCAGCTTGAGCGAGACGAGATCGGGCAATTCACTCATAGCCCCAGGCTATGGCCTGCCATCCGGCGAGCGGCTACCGGCGTTCCCCGTCCCGCCGAAGACTGGATGCCGTGCCCCTGCCTGCTCTCCGGTCCCTGCCCGCCCTGCTGCCCGGGGTGCTCGTGTCGGCTGCCGCGCTGGGGGTCGCGCTGGCGGTGAACGCGGCGGTGCCCGCGGTGAGCGCGGCGGTGGTCGCGGTGGTGCTGGGGGCGGCGCTGGCGGGCTTCGGGGGTGCCGGCCGGCGGCTGCTGCCGGGGCTGCGGTTCGTGTCGAGGCCGGTGCTGCGGGCGGCGGTGGTGCTGCTCGGGCTGCAGGTCTCGGTGCCGCAGATCCTGGGGCTGGGCTGGCAGACGGTGGTGGTCGTGGTGGTGGCCACCGGGGTGACGTTCGCGGTGACGCCGGTGGCCGGCCGCAGGCTCGGCGTCCCGCCGGGCGCCTCGCTGCTGGTGGCGACGGGGGTGGCCGTCTGCGGGGCGGCGGCGATCGCGGCCATGCACGACAGCGCGGGCACCGAGGACGACGAGGCGGCCGCCGCCCTGGCGGTGGTGGTCCTGTACGGCACGGGCGCCCTGCTCGCGATCCCCCTCGCCGCCTCCTGGCTCGGTCTCTCCCCCTCGCAGCTCGCCGTCTGGGCGGGCGCGGCGGTTCACGAGGTGGCCCAGGTGGCGGCCATCGGGGCCGCCACGGGCGTCCTGACGACGGCCGTGACGGTCAAGCTCGGCCGGGTCCTCCTCCTGGCTCCCCTGGTCGCCCTCGTCTCGTACACGGGGTCTCACGCCACGCCCGGGAGGCGGCTCCAGGTCGCGCATGCCGGACGGGTGGGCCTGCCCGCGGGTCCACCGGTTCGTCCCGCACGGGCACCGCGCGGGAAGGCGGGGCGGGTGGCCGGGGTGCCGCTGTTCGTGGCCGGGTTCGTCGTCATGGCATGCGTGCGCGGCACGGGGATGGTGCCGGACGGGGCCGTCGCGGTGGCGGGGCAGGCGGCGAATATCCTGTTGGCTGCCGCGATGTTCGGCCTCGGCACCGGGATCGACGTGCGGAGACTGCTGCGCGGGGGGCGGACCGTGCTGCTCGGCGGGATCGCCACCGGGCTCGTCGGCGGGGTGTCGCTCGCGGGTGTGCTGCTGCTCGTGTGATCCCCCGGGCGGACGGCGGCGCGGGGGTGCCGCCGTCCGGGTGAGCACGGGTGGACGCGGACGCGGTCCCCCCGTACGCTGCTCGGTTCGGAACAAATTCCTCGAAACACTCCGTTCCGACAATGCGCCACAAGACCACTCAAGGAGTACGAAACACACATGCGCCGCACCACCGACTCCCTTCTCCAGCCGTCCGACGAGGTCGCCGAGGCTCTCGACTCGGGCGCACCGGTCGTCGCGCTGGAGTCCACGATCATCTCGCACGGCCTGCCCCGGCCCCGCAACCTCGAGGTCGCGCGCGAGCTGGAGGAGATCGTACGGCGCGAGGGTGCGGTCCCCGCCACGATCGCGGTGCTGGACGGAGTGGCCAGGATCGGCCTGGACGAGGCCTCGCTGGAGCGCGTCGCGATGGAGCCGGGGCTGCGCAAGCTGAGCCAGCGCGACCTCCCGCTCGCCGCCGCGCTGAAGGTGAGCGGCGCGACCACGGTGGCGGCGACGTCGTTCCTGGCGGCCCGGGCGGGCATCCGCCTGTTCGCCACCGGCGGCCTGGGCGGCGTGCACCGCGGCTGGACGGACGACCAGGACGAGTCCGCCGACCTGGACACCCTGTCCAGGACCCGCGTCACCGTGGTGTGCGCGGGCGTCAAGTCCATCCTGGACGTGCCCGCCACGCTGCAGCGCCTGGAGACGCGCGGCGTGACCGTGGCCGGCTACCGGACCGACGAGTTCCCCGGCTTCTACCTGCGTTCCTCCGGCCGTCCCGTGGAGTGGCGGATCGAGACGCCCGAGGAGGCGGCCGCGGTCATGCGCGGCCAGGACGCGTTCGGCGGCCAGGAGACGGCGCTGATCGTGGCCAACCCGATCCCGGAGGACCAGCAGCTCGACCCGGCGCTGCACGACCGCGTGCTCGCCGAGGCCCTGGCCACCGCCGAGCGCGAGGGCGTCACCGGCCAGGCGATCACCCCGTTCCTGCTGGGCTACCTGGTGCGCGGCACCGGCGGGGCCTCCCTGGAGGCCAACCTGGCCGCGGTCCGCGGCAACGTCGCGCTCGCGGCCCGTATCGCGCTGGCCTGGTCACGATCGTGAACGGCCAGGGCCTGCTGGTCATCGGCGACGTGGTCACCGACGTGGTGGCCATGCACGGCGCTCCGGTCATGTCGGGCCCCGACATCCCTTCCGACATCGCCGCCGACATCGCGCTGCGCCCCGGCGGCTCCGGCGCGAACACCGCCGCGTGGGCGGCCTTCCTGGGCGCCGACGCGAGCCTGCTGGCCCGCTGCGGATACGACAGCAGCGAGTGGCACATCACCGAGCTGACCAAGACCGGGGTCCGCCCGCACATCCGGATCGACACCGCCAACCCGACCGCCGTGGTCATCTCGATGGTCGACAGCACCGGCGAGCGCTCCATGCTGACGAACCGGGGCGCCGGCGAGCTGATCTCCCCCCTCGACTGGGACGACGCGCTCCTCGACGGCGTGACGCACCTGCACGTCTCCGGTTACACCCTGTTCAGCGAGCCCGGCCTGGCCCTGAGCAGGCTGGCCATGGCGAAGGCGACCGGCGCCGGGGCCTCGATCAGCGTCGACCCGGCCTCGACGGGCCCGCTCGCCGAGTTCGGCGTGACACGGTTCCTCGGCGAGACGGCGCTCGCCGGATTGATCTTTCCCAATCGTGACGAAGCTCTCCTTCTCAGCGGCGCCGCCACGCCCGAGCGGGCGGCCGAGACCCTCAGCGAGCATTACGGGACAGCGGTCGTAAAGCTGGGGCCCCAGGGCGGTCTCGTGGCGGTGGGCGGGCAGGTCGTGGCGAAGGCGGACGCGGTGCCCGCGGAGGCCGTGGACTCCACGGGAGCCGGTGACGCGTTCGCCGCCGGCTACCTCGCCGCCACCCTGTCGGGGGCGGGCGAGAGGGAGGCTCTGGAGTCCGGTTGCCGTGCGGGTGCCGAGTGTGTGGCCCTCGTAGGGGGTCGTCCACGGTACGGTTTGGACATGAAGCGTCTTTACCCTATTCACACCGATTGATAGCTTGCCGCGTAGGCTGCACCATCAGTCACATGCGTATCGCGGCACACTGGGGAGGATAAGGTCCCGCCGATGGACGTCGAGTCATCGATCTGCCTGAGCGACCTGGTCCCTGCCCTGCGCTGGAGTCGGCCGCAACAGGTCGCGGAGGCGCTGTCCGATCCGCGCCTGCCGTCCGCGTGGTGGTCGTCGATGCCGCTGCAGAGGGCCTTCGCCGCGACCGGTCTCGACTGGGTGTGCGAGCGGCTCGCGCTCCTCGCCTCCTCGCGCTGGGATCATCTGCCGCTGGGCGACGTGCTGCCGGCCATGGCGCTGCATCCGATCGATCCGACGCTGCCGGGCTATCCCGAGCCCGCCCGGACGGCGATCGTGGGCCTGGGCGGCTGGCACCGCCTGCGCCGCCTGACGCCGGCCGACCTGAAGGCGCCGGGGTCCACTCCCGAGACGGTGATGGGTACGGTCTTCCGTGAGGTGCTCGGCAGGCTGGCGGCCCGGCCGGAAGCCGTGGCCGGGCATCCCGAGGTCACCAGGCCGGTCCAGCGCGGCGCGTCCGGCACCGGTTCCTTCCCCGCCGCGGGCGAGCGTCCGGCGGCCGCGTTCGAGGGCACCGGCGCCTTCGCCGGCCCGAACGGCGGCCCCGCCAAGGGCGAGCCGCTGCCGCAGCGCGCCGACGAGCGCCGCAACACCGGAGCCTTCCCCGCCCCCGCCGACGAGCGCCGGAACACCGGCTCCTTCCCCAGGGTGGGCGACGACGCGCGGCCGGGCGGCGAACCCCGGCGTCCGGCGGCCTCCTTTCCGGCCGAGGAACAGCGGTCCCCCGGGTCCTTCCCCGGCGACAGCCGGCGCGCTCCCGGCTCGTTCCCCGGCGACCCCCAGCGGTCGCAGAGCTCGTCCCCGGACGAGGGCCGGCGCTCCACCGGATCCTTCCCCGCCGTCGGCCGCGACCAGCGCTCCACGGGCTCCTTTCCCGCCGTCGGCCGGGACCAGCGGTCCACCGGTTCCTTCCCCGCCGTGGGCGGGGGCCAGAGCCCGCTGCCGCAGCGCCCCGCCGCGGCCGACTCCTCCGGCCCGCACACCGGCTCCCTGCCGAGCCTCCCCGGCGGGTCCGCCTCGTACGGCTCCCAGCCCGCCCCTGTGCCGTCCGACACCGACCACGCGATGGTCAGAGTGGTCGACAGCCTGTTCCGCGGCCTGAACAAGCTGGAGCTGGCCGTGGCCGAGCACCGCCTGTTCGCCGAGGACCCGGTCAGCCTGCGCACGCTCGCGCACAAGATGCTCGTCGAGCGCGAGATCCTCTCCCAGGCGCAGCGCACCGCCGAGGAGCGGGTGCTCACCTGGCTGCGCTCGTCGGAGTCGGCCCCGATCACCGGGCACATGTTCCGGCTCACCGAGTGGCTGGGCGCCGCCGCGACCGAGGATCAGCTGATCGGCGCGGACCCCGCCCATCCCGCGACCGTGCCGTCCCTGCGCACCCCGCTGTGGCGGGTGCTGGTCACGCTGATGCCGGACCGCCGCCTCCAGGACGGCTGGCTGGTCGTCGGCGACATCCAGGGACTGCAGGCCCGTACCCGCAGGCTGCTGGCCTCGGCCCAGCCGGACGCGGACATGGTGGAGCTGATGGCGGAGCTGGGCATCCGCGCCCACTCGGCCAAGGCGTGGCTGGACGCGCTGCCGCCCGAGCAGGTCCACGACCCGGTCGCCGCGTCCGATGGCCCGCCGCAGCCGCTGCCGCGCCGCACCCCCGGCGCCAACGGGCACCACCACAGGGGCGGCCAGCCGATCCCCGCCGCCGCGGCCAACTCCATCGACCCGTCGGCCGCGCTCGCGACGCTGTCGGCCCTCTCCAACGGCCGCTCGCCGATGCTCCAGGGCCACCTGGCCGGCACCCCGGCCACTCCCCCGCCGCCGCCTCCGAGCCCGTCGTCGGATCCGCGCCGCTGGCAGCGCATCGAGGTCAAGCCCGAGCACCTGCGCGGCGGCCCGGTGCCGGTGCCGCAGAACTACGCGGCCCAGCTCGGCATGCGCCCCGGCACGCTGCTGTCGGTCACCGGCCCGGGCGACAACGCGATCGTGCTGGTGTGGCAGGGTCAGCAGCCGGTGTTCGACTCTCTCCAGCCGGTGCTGATGCGGCTCAACGCCCGCCCCGGCGACCAGGTGTACGTGACGGTCGACGGCTACCGCCTGGAGGCCCAGCTCACGGGCTGAGGCCGCTCACTCGCCGAACAGGCGCAGCGCGTGGGCCTTGGCGGCGGCCTCGCCCCGGGAGGCGACGCCGAGCTTGGCGAGGATGTTGGACACGTGCACGCTGACCGTCTTGACGGCGATGAACAGCTCGGCGGCGATCTCGCGGTTGCTCCGGCCCCTGGCGACGTGGCGCAGCACCTCCAGCTCGCGGGCGGTCAGGCCGAGCGGCGGCCCGCCGGGCGCGGACTGGTCCGCCAGGGCGATCCCGGCCCGCCTGGCCAGCGCGTCGACCCGCGCCAGCAGCGGCCGCGCGCCGAGCCGCCGCGCCAGCTCGTCCGCCGTGGCCAGCCGCGCCGCCGCGTGCTCGCGGTCGCCGCACGCCAGCGCGGCGTGCGCGGCCCCCTCGCAGACCCTGGCTCGCGCGTACGGGTTACCCAGCGCCTCCCAGGCCGCCACGGCCGCGTCCCAGGCCTTGAGCCGGGCCTCGGGGTCGTCCTCCGTCACGGTCATGGCGGTGACGGTGAGCCGCTGGGCCTGCTGCAGGTCGCCGTCGGCGGGCAGCCGCTCGGCGAGCGCGCGGACCTCGGCGACCACCGGGCCGCCCAGCTCGGCCAGGGACGCCAGCAGCCCCCACGAGTAGCGCGGCTCGGCCCTCAGGTCGTGGGAGCGCAGCAGGCGCAGGCCCGCCTCCCGCGCCTCGTCGACCCGGCCGCGGGCCAGCAGGAGCTCCGCCTCGCGGCGGCCGTGGGGCAGCACGGTCTGCTCGCGGAACGAGCCTCGGGCCACGATGCGCCCGATGGCCGCCAGCAGCTCCGCGGCCTGGTCGAGCCGGCCGCGGGCCAGCGCGATGTCGGTGGCGAAGCCGCGCAGCCCGGTCTGGTGGGGCGGGGGCGGCACCAGCTCCAGGGCGTGCTCGATCACCTCCAGCGCCTCGTCCCAGCGGCCGAGCGACATCAGCGGCTCGGCCAGGTTGATCGACAGGAACGTGCCGGACGTGCGGGCCAGCCCGTAGCGCTCGGCCAGCGCGATGCCGTCGCGGGCGACCTGGGCCGCCTCCTCGTGGCGTCCGGCGCCCTCCAGGCTGTCGGACTCGGAGATGGCCACGCGCATGAGCGCGTTGTAGGCGTCGGCGCGGACCGCCAGCCGGCGTGCCTCGGCGTAGCCGCCGCGGTGCTCGTCGATCTCGGCGAAGCGCAGGCATCTGGTCCAGGTGAGGCTGATCAGGGCCTGTGCCTGGACGGTGTCGTCGCCGGCCCGGCGGCCGATCTCGATGGCCTGCTCGGCGGTGGCGATCCGCTCGGCGCGCCGGTCGGGCCGGTGGAGCATGCGGGCCAGCGACTCCAGCACCTGCCCGCGCAGCCTGCTCGGCGGCTCGGCGGGGACCAGGGCGGCCGCCTCGTACAGGTCGTCGATGTGGCCGGGGCGGCTCAGGTCGTAGCGGATGAGGCCGCGCAGCCGCAGCACGCGGGCGGCCGCCACCGGGTCGGCGGCGCGGTCGATCTCGCCGAGCGCGGCCGAGGCGAGCGCGGCGGCGCGGTCGTACTCGCCCGCGAGGTGGGCCACGACGGCCGTCTGGCGCAGCACGTCGGCGTGGCCGCGGCCGGTGCGCTCCGCCGCGTCGGGCACGTGGTCCCACAGCTCCAGCACCCGCGAGAGCATGCGCAGCTGCTCGTCGTAGGCGGTGGAGCGACGGGCCGCTGCGGCGGCGTGCCAGGCGCTGGTGAGCGCCCAGGTGGTGTCGCGGGCGGCGTGCCAGTGGTGGGCCAGCTCGATAGCGCCGCGCGGCGCGGGCAGGACCGACAGGTCACGCTCCAGCGCCTCGGCGAAGCGGGTGTGGAGCCGGGTGTGCTCGCCGGGCAGCAGGTCGTCGTGAAGCGCCTCGCGGATCAGCGCGTGGCGGAAGGCGTAGCCCTCGCCGTCGACGGCGAGCACGTTGCCCGCCACGGCGGGGCGCAGCCGGGCGGCGAGCGCCGCCTCGTCGAACCCGGTGACGGCGGCCAGCAGGTCGTGCTCGATGCGCTGGCCGCCGGCGCTGGCCATGCGCAGCAGCTCCTGCGTCTCGTCGGGCAGCCGCTCCACGCTCGCGAGCAGCAGGTCGCGCAGTGACTCCGGGAGCACGCCGCCGGAGCCGTCCTCGCTCAGCAGCGCCTCCACGAACAGCGGGTTGCCCTCGCTGCGCGAGTAGACCCGCTCGATGTCGGCGGGCGACGGCTCGCGGGCGAGGATGCCCGCCGCCTGGGCGGCGACCTCGCGGCGGCTGAGCCGGCTCAGCTCCACCCGGGTCACCCACGCGACCCTGGACAGCTCGGCGAGGAGCGGGCGCAGCGGGTGGGCGCGGTGGAGCTCGTCGGAACGGTAGGTGACGACGATCATCAGGCGGCCGGTGCCGCGCTGGTAGCGCACCAGGAAGGAGAGCAGGTCGCGGGTGGAGCGGTCGGCCCAGTGGGCGTCCTCCACGACCAGGATGACCGGCCGGTCCTCGGCCAGCCGCTCCAGCAGGCCGAGCAGCTGCTCGAACAGCCGCGCCCTGGCCTCGGCGCCGTCGCGGTCGGGCTCGCCGAACTCGGGCAGCAGCCGCGCCAGTCCTCGGGTCGTGCCGCCGGGCACCAGCTCCGCGACCCGGTCGCGGCCGAGCGTGCGCACCAGGGAGCGCAGCACGGCGGTGAACGGGGCGAACGGCAGGCCCTCGGTGCCGAGCTCCAGGCAGCCGCCGACGAGCACCAGCGCGTCGCCGGCCCGGTCGGTGAACTCCCCCATGAGCCGGGTCTTGCCCACCCCGGCCTCGCCGCCGACCAGCACGGTGGCCGCGGCGCCGCCGCGCGTCTCACCCAGCACACCCAGGAGCAGGTCGAGCTCGCCGGCACGGCCGACGAACAGGGGGCTCACCTGGTGGATGGTCACGCACCAAGCATGCCATCCCCCTACGACAAGGTCAGCGCAGCACCTTACGGTAGAAAGTGGCAGAAGCCTCGTAACCGAGCGCGTGATAGAACTCCGGCGCGCGCCGGGTCGCCATCGCCACGTAGCGGGCGCCGCGGTCGCGCGCCCACTTCTCGAACTCCACGAGCAGGCCGCGCCCGATGCCCTGCCGGCGCGACCCCGACTGCACCATCGCCTCCTCCACCCAGGCGACGGGCCCGTTGGCGAAGAGCGTCAGATGGACGTAGCCGAGCAGATAGCCGTGGACGCGCCCGTCGACGACGGCGGCGAGCAGCAGGGTGTCTTCGTCCTTCAGCAGCAGCGGCAGCGCGGCGTCGAAGGCCTCGCGCTCGGGCCGGAAGGTGAGACCGAACTCGCGCGCCAGCGCGAACACGTCGTCCGCGTCGGACTTCTCCACCCTCCGGATAAGAAGATCGTCAGCCGTCATGACGTATGACACTAGATCGTGCCCCGTTCCCGAGTCCAACACTCATGAGTCGCGGATCGCCCGGACCCGGCCTGCCGAGGGTGGCGACAGGGTGCGCGGCACAAAAACGACATTCATACCATACACGAAGAAGTGCCGCGACACCTTCGACGGAACGCGGGCGGGCCGGGGTGGCAAGGATTTACCACTCCGGTACGCATAGCCCCTCCGAGGTAGAACATAAGAAAAGCTAGACTCTTTCATATTCCCTCTGCCTCGCCTAAGCTTTCATGAGAAAGGGCCTCCTGTCTGCACAATGCGACGTCGGCCGACAGGAGGCCCCTCCTCCCTCGCTACGGGAGGGATGGGTTGAAACAGACACACAACCGTACGGCTCGGAGGATCACCCCGAGACAGTTGCACTCGATGGATACGGCTGTACGGACTCATACCCTGACGCTGACGGCGGTTTCACAAGAACGACATTAGTCGCGCCTGGCGACCGTCTTCGTCAAACCCAGCGTAGAAGAAAAGCCCTAGCCACCACAAGTGGCGACTTTCGGGGTCAGCTAGAAAAAGGTACAACTCAGGTACATAAAATCACACTACGGGCATTGTTCCTACTTACCCGTAAATTCGCATATGTCGCCACTCTGACAACATTCGAGCGATATGTCCCCTATGACAAGCAGCAGAGTGACGGGTCGAACCCGCCGGCACGACGAGAACGCCCCGGCCACCCGCCGATTGCGGGCGACCGGGGCGCGTTCAACTCCTTCTACCGTCGGAGAACAGATAGCTCCCGACGATGATCATGCCTATCTGGAAGGTCCAGAGTCTGATATCCGCGAGCTCCGGCTTGACCTGGGCCCATGCCTTCTCGTCCAGGAAAGCCCCGGCGAGCACAGTGACCATGATCAAACCGGACAGAATGATCATATAGATTTTCAGGAACCACCATCGCAGGTGATCCTGTGACGGATCCAGCATTTCATCCTCATGGTTAAGGGGAAACGAGGCAGTCCGTCATCACCGCGCCGGAGATGGACCAGTGTGCTCCTTGTGGGCTCACCCCAGAGTCCGCCCTCCGCCGATCGAGTGCGATGCGCCGAATCCTAGCGCCCTGCGGCGACAGACATCCGCCAATTCACAGATCACCCAATCCCAGCTGGCGGGCGATCAGCATGCGCTGCACCTCGGACGTTCCTTCGCCGATCTCCAGGATCTTCGCGTCGCGGTAGAAACGGCCCACCGGAAACTCGTTCATGAATCCGTACCCGCCGAAGATCTGCGTCGCGTCGCGGGAGTTGTCCATGGCCGCGTTGGACGAGACGAGCTTGGCGATCGCCGCTTCCTTCTTGAACGGGACGCCCGCGAGCATCTTCTCGGCCGCGTGGTAATAGGCCAGGCGGGCGGTGTGGGCGCGGGCCTCCATGTCGGCGATCTTGAACTGGATGGCCTGGTAATGGCCGATCGGGTGGCCGAAGGCGCGGCGCTCGCGCACGTACTTCAGGCACTCGTCCACGCAGCCCTGCGACAGGCCGACGCTGAGTGCGGCGATCGCGATGCGGCCCTCGTCCAGCGTCTGCAGGAACTGGGCGTAGCCGCGGCCGCGCTCGCCGAGCAGGTTGGCGGCGGGCACCCGGCAGTCGGAGAACGACAGCTCGCGCGTGTCCGAGGCGTTCCAGCCGACCTTGGAGTACTTCTTCGACACGGTGAAGCCCGGCGTGCCCGCGGGGACGAGGATGGTCGAGATCTCCCGCTCGCCGGTCAGCGCGGCGACGCCGACGACGCCGGTGATGTCGGTGCCGGAGTTGGTGATGAACGCCTTCGTCCCGTTGATCACCCACTCGTCGCCGTCGAGCACGGCGGTGGTGCGCATGCCGCCCGGCACGTCCGAGCCGCCGCCCGGCTCGGTCAGGCCGAACGCGCCCAGCATCTCCCCCGCGGCCAGCTTCGGCAGCCAGTGGTCGCGCTGCTCCCCGGTGCCGAACCGGAGGATGGGCATCGCGCCGAGCGACACCGCCGCCTCCAGGGTGATCGACACGCTGGAGTCGACCCTGGCCAGCTCCTCCAGCGCCAGGCAGAGGGCGAAGTAGTCGCCGCCCATGCCGCCGTACTGCTCGGGGATGGGCAGGCCGAACAGGCCCATCGCGCCCATCTGGCGGACGATGTCGTACGGGAACTCCTCGCGCTCGTAGTAGTCGCCGATGACGGGGGCGACCACCTCGCGGGCGAACGCCTCGACGGTCTTGCGCAGCTCTTCGTGTTCGGGTGTCAGCATGGGTCAGCCTTTCGCGAGGGCCTGGACGACGCGGGAGGGGCTGGGCCGGCCCAGCCGGGCGGCCAGCCAGGTGCTGGTGGCCACGAGTTTGTCCAGGTCGAGGCCGGTCTCGATGCCGAGCCCGCGCAGCATCCAGACGAGGTCCTCGGTGGCCAGGTTGCCGGTGGCGGACTCGGCGTACGGGCAGCCGCCGATGCCGCCGGTGGAGGCGTCCACGGTGGTGACGCCCGCCCTGAGCGCGGCCAGGGTGTTGCCGAGCGCCTGCCCGTAGGTGTCGTGGAAGTGGACGGCGAGTTTGTCCGGCGAGGTGAACGCCTCGATGAGCGCGGTGACGTGGCCGGGCGTGCCGACGCCGATCGTGTCGCCCATCGACAGCTCGTAGCAGCCCAGCCCGAGCAGCCGCTCCCCGACCGCGACCACCTGGGAGACGGGCGTGGGGCCCTCCCAGGGGTCGCCGAAGCACATCGACACGTACGCGCGCACCCGCACGCCGTTCTCCAGCGCCCGGGCGACCACCGGCTCGAACATCTCGAACTGGCTCTCCAGGCTCCGGTTGAGGTTCTTGGCGGCGAACGTCTCGGTGGCGCTGGCGAAGACGGCGATCTCGTCGACGCCCCGCTCCAGCGCCCGGTCCAGGCCGCGCTCGTTCGGCACCAGCACCGGGTAGCGGACGCCGGGCCTGCGGTGCAGCCGGTCGAGCAGCTGCTCCGCGTCCGCGAGCTGGGGCACCCACTTCGGGTGCACGAAGCTGGTCGCCTCGATGACCTTGTGCCCGGCGTCCGCGAGCCGGTCGATGAACTCGGCCTTGACCTCGACGGGCACGATCGCCGCCTCGTTCTGCAGGCCGTCGCGGGGGCCGACCTCGTAGACGGTGACCTGCTGCGGCAGGCCCTCCATCGGGTACGCGCGCGCCATCATCCCTCCTCCACCACGGCCAGCACCGCGTCCATGTCGACGGGCCGGCCGGCCTGCGCCGGCAGCTCGGCGACGCGGCCGTCCCGTGGGGCGGTGACGGTGTGCTCCATCTTCATCGCCTCCACGATCACCAGCGGCTGGCCTTCCTTGACCTGGTCGCCGACCTGGGCCTTGACCACCAGGACGGTGCCGGGCATCGGGCTCCTGACCACGCCGTCGCCGCTCCCCGCGGCGCCTGTGCGGTCGCCCGGGTCGCCGATCAGGTGGCGGGTGACGGGCCAGGCGTGCCCGTCCCGGCCGAGCCAGACCGTCTCGCCGTCCCGGGCGCACACGTAGTGCGTCGTACGACCGTCCACAGTGACGACGACCCCACCCCCGTACGGCCGGACGGCAGGTCCGCCCGGCGATCCGGGACCGTCCGCGTACGTGCGGAGGACGGCCGGAACGGGCGGGCCGTCCGCCACCCTGACCTCGGCGCCTTCCCGGGGCAGGCCGCGCACGTGGACGGCGTGCACGCCGTCGCGGGTCTCCAGCCGCCACGTCGTCCAGGCCCGCTCCCCGACCCGCCAGCCGTCCATGACCTCCCACGGGTCACGCCCCACCGGCTGATCGTGAAACACGAGCGCGGCGGCCGCCAGCGCGTCCAAGGGCACCCCGCGCCCCATACGAGCCACGGCGACCCCAGCCACGTCCGCGTGAGCCACATCTGTACGGCCCCGGTCCGCGCGGGCCGCATCTGTACGGTCCCCGTCCTCGCGGGCCTGATCCGCACCACCCGCGTTCGCGCGAGCCGCATCCGCACGACCCCCGTCCTCGCGGGTCTGGTCCGTGCGGGCCGCTTCTGCGCGGGTTGGGTCGGTGGGGAGGAGGTCTGGGAGGGCCCGTTCGACCAGGCCGGTGTCCAGGTCGCCGGCGCGGACGGTTTCGTGGGCGAGCAGGGCTCGCAGGAACGGCACGTTGGTGGTGACCCCGAGCACCACGGTCTCGCTCAGGGCGCGGTCCAGGGCACGGAGCGCTCCCGCCCGGTCCGGCGCCCAGGCGATGACCTTGGACAGCATCGGGTCGAACTCGCTGCCGACCACTCCGCCCTCCAGCAGCCCGGAGTCGACCCGTACCCCCGGACCGGAGGGCTCGCGCAGGGCGAGGACGCGGCCGCCGGTGGGCAGGAAGCCGCGCGCCGGGTCCTCGGCGTAGACGCGCGCCTCGACCGCGTGGCCGTCGAGCCGCACCTCGTCCTGGGCGAACGGGAGAGGCTCGCCGGCCGCCACCTGGAGCTGCAGCTCCACCAGGTCGAGGCCGGTGACCAGTTCGGTGACGGGGTGCTCGACCTGGAGACGGGTGTTCATCTCCATGAAGTGGTAGGCGCCCGTGGCCCCGTCGACGATGAACTCGACGGTGCCCGCGCCGACGTAGCCGACCGCGCGGGCGGCCTCCACGGCGGCGGCGCCCATGCGGGCCCTGGTCTCCGCGTCGACGAAGGGCGACGGGGCCTCCTCGACGATCTTCTGGTGCCTGCGCTGCAGGCTGCACTCGCGTTCGCCCAGGTGGACGACGGTGCCGTGGCCGTCGGCGAGGACCTGGATCTCGATGTGCCGGGGCCGCTCCACGTAGCGCTCGATCAGCAGGGTGCCGTCACCGAAGGCGGCCGTGGCCGTGCGCCGGGCGGACTCCAGGGCGTCAGGCAGCTCCGCCGCCGACCTGACCAGCACCATGCCCTTGCCGCCGCCGCCCGCCGACGGCTTGATCAGGGCGGGGAAGCCGGACCAGGTCGAGAGCTCGTCGCCGGGTTCGGCCGCGCCCGGCACCACGGGCACTCCGGCGGCCGACACGGTGCGCTTGGCGCGGATCTTGTCGCCCATCGCCTCGATGGCGTCCGCCGGCGGCCCGACGAACACCAGCCCGGCCTCCGCGCAGCGGCGGGCGAAGGCGGCGTTCTCGGCCAGGAAGCCGTAGCCGGGGTGGACGGCCGCCGCACCGGAGCGCCGGGCCACCTCCACGATCGCCTCGATATCCAGATATTTCGGGATCTGGTGGGCCTCGTCAGCCTCGATCACGTGGCGCGCGCCCGCGTCGGCGGCCGTGTGCACGGCGACCGCGCCGATGCCGAGCGCGCGCAGGGTGCGGATGACCCGGACGGCGATCTCGCCCCGGTTGGCGACCAGCACCCGGCCGAACAGGGAATCAGTCATGATCACATCCGGAAGACGCCGTAGCCGGCGGGTTCGAGCGGGGCGTTGGCCGCCGCGGACAGGGCCAGGCCGAGCACGGTGCGGGTGTCGACGGGGTCGATCACGCCGTCGTCCCACAGCCTGGCGGTGGAGTAGTACGGGTTGCCCTGGTGTTCGTACTGGGCCCGGATCGCCTCGGGATCGGCCCCGCCCGCAGAGGAGCCCACCGTGGTGAGCACGTTCGCCGCCTGCTCACCGCCCATGACCGAGATGCGGGCGTTCGGCCACATCCACAGGAAGCGCGGCGCGTACGCCCGCCCGGCCATCGCGTAGTTGCCGGCCCCGAACGAGCCGCCGATGACCACCGTGAACTTGGGCACCCGGGCGCACGACACGGCGGTGACCATCTTGGCGCCGTGCTTGGCGATGCCGCCCGCCTCGTACGCCTTGCCGACCATGAACCCGCTGATGTTCTGCAGGAACAGCAGCGGGATCCGCCGCTGGTCGCACAGCTCGATGAAGTGCGCGCCCTTGAGCGCGGACTCGGCGAACAGGATGCCGTTGTTGGCCAGGATGCCCACCGGGTGGCCGTGGACATGGGCGAACCCGGTGACCAGCGTGGGCCCGTACTCGGCCTTGAACTCCAGGAACCGGGACCCGTCAACCAGCCGCGCGATCACCTCGCGCACCTCGTACGGCCGGCGCGTGTCGGCGGGGACGATCCCGTAGAGGTCGCGCGGATCGTGGGCGGGCGGCTCCGGCGCGGCCACCGGCCACGGGCGCGGGGCGCGCGGCGCGAGCGTGGAGACGATGTCGCGGACGATCGCCAGCGCGTGCGCGTCGTCCTCGGCGAGGTGGTCGGTGACGCCGCTGACGCGCGCGTGCAGGTCGCCGCCGCCGAGCTCCTCGGCCGTGACCTCCTCGCCGGTGGCCGCCTTCACCAGGGGCGGGCCGCCCAGGAAGATCGTGCCCTGGTTCCGTACGATGACGGCCTCGTCGCTCATGGCGGGCACGTACGCGCCGCCCGCGGTGCAGGAGCCGAGCACGGCGGCGATCTGCGGGATGCCCCGCGCGGACATCGTGGCCTGGTTGTAGAAGATGCGGCCGAAGTGCTCGCGGTCCGGGAACACCTCGTCCTGTTTCGGCAGGAACGCGCCGCCGGAGTCGACGAGGTAGACGCACGGCAGATGGTTGTGCAGCGCCACCTCCTGCGCGCGCAGGTGCTTCTTGACGGTCATGGGGTAGTAGGTGCCGCCCTTGACGGTGGCGTCGTTGGCCACGACCACGCATTCGCGGCCGGAGACCCGGCCGACGCCGGTGATGATGCCGGCGGCGGGCGCCTGGTCGTCGTAGAGGCCGTTCGCGGCCAGCGGCGACAGCTCCAGGAACCGCGAGCCCGGGTCGAGCAGGCCGTCGACGCGCTCGCGGGGCAGCAGCTTGCCGCGCTCGACGTGGCGGCTGCGCGACCGTTCTGGCCCGCCGAGCGCGGCGGTGGCCAGGCGGTCGCGGAGCTCTGCGGCGAGCCGCTCGTTGAGCTCGGCGTTGCTCCTGTACGCCTCGCTCCCGGGGTCGGCGGCCGACTTGAGTATCGGCCAGTCGCTCATCTCTGCCCTCTCGTCATGGTCGTGATGTTAGTGGCCATTAACTCAACCGTCTAGCATGATGTGACTGTGACGACTGCCCCGACACCTACCCGCAATCGCGGCAACAGGCGTGCCGAGATCCTCGACGCCGCCGCGAGGCTGTTCGCGGCGCGCGGTTTCCACGGCGTGCCGATCGAGGACATCGGCGGCGCGGTGGGCGTCTCGGGGCCGGCGCTCTACCGCCACTTCAGCGGCAAGGAGGCGCTGCTGGCGGAGCTGCTGCTCGACATCAGCTCGCGGCTGCGCGAGTCTGCGGTCGCGGTCGTCACGGCCTCCGCCGGCCCGGCCGAGATCCTGGACGCGCTGCTCGACGCGCACATCACGTTCGCGCTCGAGCAGCCGGCGCTGATCACCGTGCACGACCGCGAGCTGGGCAACGTGCCGGAGCGGGAGCGGCGGCAGATCCGGCGGCTGCAGCGGCTCTACGTCGAGGAGTGGGTGGCGGTGCTGGCCGAGCTCCACCCGTCGTGCCCGGCGTCCCGGCTGCGGGCCGCCACGCACGCGGTCTTCGGCCTGCTGAACTCGACGCCGCACAGCGCGGGCGAGCTCCCGCCCGGGGCGATGCGCCCGCTGCTGCACGCCATGGCCGGGGCTGCGCTCCGGACAGCTGTTAACGAGCGCTAACACGGACGAGAGTCGCCAGAAAGGGCATTGCCGCCTCAACTATCTAGATATATCGTCAGAACATCTCGATAGTTGGGAGATGTAATGATTGATCCACATGGACGACACGGATTCCCGCACCCCCCGATGCCGCCGCCCCCGCCGGGCACCCCCGGCATGGAGGCGGGGCCGCGGGTGCGGCGCGGCGACGTCCGGGCGGCGCTGCTCCTGCTGCTCGGCGAGGAGCCCAAGAACGGCTACCAGATGATCCAGGACATCGAGGCGCGCAGCCGCGGCGTGTGGCGGCCCAGCCCCGGCTCGGTCTACCCCGCGCTCCAGCAACTGGAGGACGAGTGCCTGGTCACCGGCGGCGAGGCCGGCGGCAGCCGCACCTACCGCCTGACGGAGGAGGGCCGCGACGAGGCGGGACGCCTGAGCGCCGCCCCCGCGCCGTGGGACGAGGTGGCGAGCACCGTGCCGGAGGACCGGCACGAGCTGCGCCTGCTGTGGGGGCAGCTCGGCGAGGCGTTCGTCCACCTGACCAGGACGGCCAACGACCGCCAGGTCGCCGAGGCCAAGAAGCTGCTCAGGCAGACGCGCAAGTCCGTGTTCCAGATTCTGGCGGAGGATTGATGAGCGAGGACGCGGCCGTCGTCGTACGAGGGCTGACCAAGACGTACGGGAAGGTCGAGGCCGTCAAGGGCGTCGACTTCGAGGTGTCGCCGGGCGAGGTCTTCGGATTCCTCGGCCCCAACGGCGCCGGCAAGACCACCACGATCAGCATGCTCTGCACGCTCGCGAACCCGACGGGCGGCACCGCCTCCGTCGCCGGCCACGACGTGGTCAGGGAGCGCGACGAGGTGCGCAGGAACATCGGCCTGGTCTTCCAGGACCCCACCCTCGACGGCTATCTGACCGCCGAGCAGAACCTGCGCTTCCACGCCGAGCTGTACGGGGTGCACAAGAGCGTGGTCGACGAGCGGATCAAGCGCGTCATGGAGATGGTGGCGCTCTGGGACCGCAAGGACGCCAAGGTGATGACGTTCTCCGGCGGCATGAAGCGGCGGCTGGAGATCGCCCGCGGCCTGCTCCACTCGCCGCGGGTGCTGTTCCTGGACGAGCCGACGGTCGGGCTCGACCCGCAGACCCGGTCGGCCATCTGGGGCTACATCAACGAGCTGCGGGTCAGCGAGGACATCACGATCTTCATGACCACCCACTACATGGACGAGGCCGAGTACTGCGACCGGATCGCGATCATCGACCACGGCGAGATCGTGGTGATCGACTCTCCCGAGCGGCTCAAGGCCAGCGTCGGCAAGGACCGGGTGCAGATCCACACCCGTGACGACGAGGCCGCGATCAAGGCGCTGCGTGAGCGGTTCGGGCTGGAGGCGGCGGTGCACGAGGGGGCGGTGACGTTCGCCGTGGCCTCGGGCGAGGAGTTCGTGCCGCGGCTGTTCGCCGAGCTCGGCATGCCGATCACGTCAGTGAGCGTGTCGCGGCCGTCGCTGGACGACGTGTTCATGAACTACACCGGCTCCACGATCCGCGACGCCGAGTCCGGAGACGACCAGATGGCCTTCATGCGCGCGATGGCGAGGCGGTGAACGATGACGACACAGGCGATCCGCGTGCGGGTGCCGGCCCGCAGCGCCGCGCACGACCTGCGGGCCATCAAGGTGGTCCTGCACCGTGAGATGCTGCGCTTCCTCAACGACCGCACCCGCATGCTCTCGATGCTGCTGCAGCCGGTGCTGTGGCTGTTCGTCATGGGCACCGGCCTGGGGTCGCTGGTCCAGGCGTCGATCCCGGGCGTGGACTTCCGCACCTTCATGTATCCCGGCATGATCTCCATGACGGTGATCATGACGGGCATGTTCTCGGCGGGGTCCATCGTGTGGGACCGCGAGTTCGGGTTCCTGCGCGAGATGCTGGTCGCGCCGGTGTCGCGCACGGCCATCGTGGTGGGCAAGTGTCTCGGCGGCGCGATCGTGGCCACCGGCCAGGGCATCGTCATCCTGGCCATGGCGGGGATGGTGGGGGTGCCGTACTCGCCCACGCTGATGCTCACGCTGCTGGCGGAGATGTTCCTGGCGGCCTTCACGATCACCGCCTTCGGGGTGATGCTGGCGGCGCGGATGAAGAACATGCAGTCGTTCTTCGGGCTGATGCAGATGGCGATCATGCCGATGATGTTCCTGTCGGGCGCCATGTTCCCGCTGGCCAACCTGCCGTCGTGGCTGCACGCCCTGACGGTGGTCAACCCCATGACGTACGCGGTCGACCCGATGCGCCAGGCTGTCTTCTCCCACCTGGACGTGCCGCCGGAGGTGAACGCGACCCTGAACCCGGGGGTGCAGTGGTTCGGCTGGCAGGTGCCCGTGCCGGTGGAGCTCGGGCTGGTGGCGGCGCTGGGGCTGGGGCTGCTGGCGGTGGGCATCGCCCAGTTCAAGCGGGCCGACTAGCCGAGGCGGCCCTCTCGGGTTCGAACACAAGCACCCTTCACGGAGAGTATTCTTTCCGATGCAAGGAGCGACGTCACCCCCTCGAGAGGATCACTCCATGTTGGATCTGCAGGCGAAATTCGATGACCTGGAAATCAGGGTCTCGGCTCTCGAACGGTCTACAGTGAGCGGTGTGCCCAACCTGAGCATCGAACAGCGCTTCTCCGCCCTGCACGACCGTGTCGACGACGTCGGGCGCAACGTTCTCAACAAGATCGACAAGCTGGACAAGCGCATGGACAAGTTCGACCAGCGCATGGACGGGTTCGAGCGGCGTCTCGACGACCTCCAGCAAGACGTCAACCTGCTCAAGCAGGACGTGAGCCTGCTCAAGCAGGACGTCGGCCAGCTCAAGCAGGACGTCGGCGAGCTCAAGCTGGGCATGGTCGACATCATGTCCATGCTCGCGAGCCTGGGGGCGACCGCGCCGGAGCGACGGGTCAACTGAGGACATGGTGAGGCCCGGGGCGCTGATGCGGCGCCCCGGGCCTCGTCGATGTCAGCGCCGCACGCGGACGTAGTCGGAGCGGCTGGTGTCGCCGTTCGTCCTGTCGTCGCCCTCGTAGACGAAACGCCAGCGGCCGGAGGTCCAGGCGCGGACCTCGGTGAACAGCCTGCCGCTGTCGCTGGACCAGGCGGACTTCACGAGCCTGTACTCGTCGGACCGGTTGGACTTGAAGTACAGGTCCACCTTGCCCTTGTAGCCCTTCCAGGTGCCGTCGTCGTCGACCTGGAGCTGGGCCCAGATCTTCAGGTCACGGCCGCGCTTGACCGGCTCGGGGTAGGCGTTGAAGCCGAGGACCCGGGTGTCGGCCTTCTCGACCGGCTCGGTGACCCGCACGAAGTCGGGGCCGCTGACCGAGCCGTCGACCCGGCGGTCGCCCGCGTACACCGCGCGCCACCAGCCGCTCTGCTCGGCGGTGGTGGAGGCGTGGAAGCGGCCGTGCCGGCTGGTGCGGTCGCCGGTGACGTCCGTCCACTGGCGGGAGGTGACGGCCCTGAACTGGATGGTCACGCGCTCACCGCGCAGCGCCCGCCGGCCGTCGGCCTGCAGGGTGCCCTTGAAGCGCAGCTTGTCGCCCTTGACGACGGGCTCCGAGTAGGCGTCGAAGCCGACGATCCTGGTGTCGATGGTCCGGGAGCGGACGCGGACGCCGTCGCTGTCGCTGACCGACGCCTTGGCCTCGGCGTTGCCGGCGAACTCGGCCCGCCACTCGCCGCTGCGCCACGGCTTCACGCTCGCGGAGAACCAGCCGTTGCGGCTGGTCTTGTCCGTGGTGACCTTGCGGAAGTCGTCGGAGCCGCGGGAGCGGAAGCTGATCGCGACCTCCTGGCCGCCGTAGCCCTGGTCGCCGGCCCTGAGCTGGCCGGAGAGCCGGACCCGGTCGCCCTTCGTGACCCTGTCGGGGTTGGCGTCGAACCTGACGATCTTGGTCTCGAGCGCCTTCTTGACGTCGAACGTGCCCTTCAGCTGGCCCGTCTCGTCACCCTTGACGGCGGTGGCGGTGTAGTTCCACGTGCCTACCGTGCCGACGGAGTGCTCGACCTGGAAGGTGTCCGTCCCGACTTTCTTGGCCTCGATGATCGGCTGGGTGCTGACACCCGGCGGAGTGAAGACCATGGTGGCCTTTTCGGCGTCCTTCGCCTGGATCGTGAAGGTCACCTTGGCGGTGCTTTCGAAGAGCACGACCGGGGATGCCGGGTTGAGCGTCACCTTGGTGACGGCCGGCGCTGCTGCAGTGCTGACCTGCGCTGACGCGGGTGGCGTAAGGACCAGCGCACCGGCCCCCACCGCCATCGCGACGGCGATCGTACGGATGCGTTGTAACGACATTCGGGTTCCTTTCCTGGATACCCAGTTGGTTTCAACGCGGCTTTGAGGGCGCCACGTGTCAAACCAGTAGACGTGGTGGCGAATGGCGAAGTTCACCATTCTGACAAGCTGTTATAGATCTATGTCAAAAGGACCGGTCCAACACATGTCGCCCGTGACTGGCAGACGAACACGGTGCTCAGCGGCCATAATCGGCATGTGGCGCGCGACATGGTTGAGACTCATTTCGTCCAGGCAGTGGAGACCCTCCAGACGGGCCCGGCCCGCGGTCCCGGCGATCCGGTGCGGGAGGGCGCCACGCTCACCGGAGAGCAGTGCCGGACGCTCTACCAGCGCCAGCTCGACAGCCGGCTGCTCGACATCGCCGCCCGCTGGCTGCGCGAGCAGGACGAGGGCTTCTACACGATCGGCTCGGCCGGCCACGAGGGCAACGCGGCCGTGGCCGCCGCGCTGCGCCCGGACGACCCCGCGCTGCTCCATTACCGCTCCGGCGCGTTCTACCTGACCAGGTCCGAGCAGGCCGGGCGGCTGCCCGAACAGGGCATCAGGGACGTCCTGATGGGCCTGACGGCGGCCGCCGAGGAGCCGATCGCGGGCGGCAGGCACAAGGTGTTCGGCCATCCCGAGCTGGCCGTCATCCCCCAGACGTCCACGATCGCCAGCCACCTGCCGAGGGCGGTGGGCGTGGCGTTCGCCATCGAGCGGGCCCGCGCGCTCGACACGGCGGGCCTGTGGCCCGACGACGCGATCGCCGTGTGCAGTTTCGGCGACGCCTCGGTCAATCACGCCACGGCCCTGTCGGGCTTCAACACCGCCGCCTACGCCACCTACCAGGGGCAGCGGGTGCCGATCCTGTTCGTGTGCGAGGACAACGGCATCGGCATCAGCGTCAGGACCCCCAGAGGCTGGGTGGAGGCGTCCGCCAGGCGGCCCGGCATCGAGTACTTCGCGGCCGACGGCTGTGACCTGGCTTCCGCGTACGACACGGCGGTGCGGGCGGTGGAGCACGTGCGCTCCCACCGCACCCCCGCGTTCCTGCATCTGTCGACGGTGCGGCTGATGGGGCACGCCGGCTCCGACGTCGAGTCCGCGTACCGCACCCAGCGCGAGCTCCGCGCCGACCTGGCGCGCGACCCGCTGCTGCGCACCGCGCGGCTGCTCGTCGAGGCGGGCCTGACCACACCGGAGGAGCTGCTCAGACGGTACGAGCTCGCCCGCGAGCACGTGCTGCGCATCGCGCTGGAGACCACCCGGCTGCCCCGGCTCCGCTCGGCGAAGGAGGTCATGGAGCCGATCGCGCCGCACGACGCCGACCTGGTCGCCAAGATCAGCCCCGTGGCGGCGGAGGGCGCGGTGCGGGAGCGGACGTTCGCCGGGACGCTGCCGGAGTCGGAGAAGCCGCTGACGCTCTCGCAGTCGATCAACCGCACGCTCGCCGACGCGCTCGCGGTCTACCCGGAGATGATGGTCTTCGGCGAGGACGTCGCCAAGAAGGGCGGCGTCTACGGGGTGACCCGCGGGCTGCAGAAGAGGTTCGGCCCCGCCCGGGTGTTCGACACCCATCTGGACGAGCAGGCCATCCTCGGGCTGGCCCTGGGCGCGGGGGTGTCCAGGCTGCTGCCGGTGCCGGAGATCCAGTATCTGGCCTACCTGCACAACGCGATCGACCAGATCAGGGGCGAGGCCGCCACGCTGTCGTTCTTCTCGCAGGGTGCCTACCCGAACCCGATGGTGGTGCGGATCGCGGGCTACGCCTACCAGAAGGGGTTCGGCGGGCACTTCCACAACGACAACGCGATCGCGGCGCTGCGCGACATCCCCGGCCTGATCATCGCCTCGCCGTCCCGGCCCGACGACGCCTCCGCCATGCTCCGCACGTGCCTGGCGGCCGCGCGCACGCAGGGGTCGGTGTGCGTGTTCCTGGAGCCGATCGCGCTCTACCACACCAGAGACCTGTTCGAGGAGGGCGACGGCGGCTGGCTGGCCCCGTACGCCCCGCCGTCGCGCTGGGCGGAGACGCACGTGCCGATCGGCGGCGCCCGCTCCTACGGCGACGGGCGCGACCTGACGATCGTGACGTTCGGCAACGGGGTGCGGATGAGCCTGCGGGCGGCGGTGCGGCTCACCCAGGAGGGCTTCAGCTGCCGGGTGCTGGACCTGCGCTGGCTGGCGCCGCTGCCGGTGGCCGACCTGCTGCGCGCGGCGGAGCTGACGGGCAAGGTCCTGATCGCGGACGAGACGCGCCACTCGGGCGGCGTGTCCGAGGGCGTCATGGCCGAGCTGCTCGACGCCGGCTACCAGGGTCAGGTGGCCCGGGTGACCTCGGCCGACAGCTTCGTCCCGCTGGGCGGGGCGGCCGACCACGTGCTGCTGTCGGAGGAGGAGATCGAGCAGGCAGCCCGCAAGCTGCTCTCCTGACCTGGCCCGGCGCTACAGCCAGCCGCGCCGTTTGAAGATCACGTACAGGATGACGCACACCCCCGCCATGAGGGAGATCGCGAACGGGTAGCCCAGGGCCCAGTGATACTCGGGCATGTGGTCGAAGTTCATCCCGTAGATGCCGCCCACCACGGTCGGCGCGAAGAGGATGGCCGCCCAGGCGGAGATCTTCTTGACCTCCTCGCCCTGCTGGATGCTGACCTCGGTCATCCTGGCCATCTCGGCGTTCTGCGCCTGGGTGACCAGGGTGGAGTTGACCACCAGGATGTCCTGGAGCTGCTGGCGGAAGGAGGCCACCCGCTCGTTGACCGTGATGGCGTGGTCGGCCACGTCGCGCAGGTAGCTCTGCAGCTCCTCGTCGACGCCGTACTTGTCGGCGCCGGCGATGAACCCGTCGATCAGCCGCACCAGCGGCGCGGTGGCCCGCTGGAACTCGATCACCTCGCGCGACAGCTCGTAGACGCGGCGGGACACGGCCGGGTCGCCGCCGAACACCTGGACCTCGATCTCCTCGATGTCCTCCTGCAGCCCTTTCACGACCGGCGCGTAGTCGTCGACCACCGCGTCCAGGATCGCGTACAGCACCGCCTGCGGGCCCTTGCGCAGCAGGTCGGGCTCCGACTCCATACGCCTGCGCACCACCTGAAGGTCGGGCGCCTCGGAGTGGCGGACGGTCAGCACGAAGTCGGGGCCGACGAACACGTTCAGCTCGCCGAAGGCCACCTCCTCCACCTCGTCCCGGTAGGTGGCCGCGCGCAGCACCACGAACAGGGTCTCGCCGTAGCGGTCGGCCTTGGGCCGCTGGGAGCCGACGATGGCGTCCTCGACGGCCAGCTCGTGCAGCTGGAACTCCTCCGCGAGCTTGACCAGCTCCCACTCCTTCGGCCGGTACAGGCCGATCCAGGCGAGCGCGCCGGGTTTGTCCTTCAGGCACTGGAAGGCGTCGGCCAGCGAACCGGGGTTGTCGATGGCGCGGCCGTCCTGGTAGATCGTGTTGTTGATGACCGTCGGACGGTAGGGCTGTTCCTCGCTGGGCCGGGGGTCCATCGACTTCTCGGGAGCCGGCTCGCGTGTCAGCCTGCCGCGCCGGCGCCCTCTCGCCCTGGTCATGCCACCTCCTGTGTGTCGCTCCCCGTGTCGCTCCCTGTGTCGCCCCTAGGTCGCGAAGTCGTCGAGCTGTGCCATGGCGCGCTCGCGGATCATCTGCCGCCATCTCGGCGTCCACCCGAACAGCAACCCGTGCGGGCGGCCCAGCGCCATCTTGGACCAGCGTTTGAAGTCGAACTCCTCGTGATGTCTGATGATCAGGTCGTCCTCGAACCGGAACATCGCCTCTATCTCGTTGACCACCTGCCGCCCCGTACTGGGCATGCGGTAGCGGGCCGTCCAGCGGGCGGTGCCGGAGAAGTCGTCGGCCGTCGCCCCGTGGAACTCGGCCTTCATGCCGACGCCCCGGCTGAGCTGGAGTCGCCACATCGCCATCACCCTGTCGCGGCCCTCCAGCTCCTGGAAGACGGGATCGCCGAAGCTGACCTCGGGGTGGTAACAGCTCTCCATGGCCGCCGCATCAGCACGGCCGAGTGCCTCGTAGAAGGCGCTTATCAGCGCCACGTGCCGATCGTTCACTCTGCTATCGAATCATGGTCAGGCCGTTGTCCCAGCACACGGCCCTGAGCCAGTCGTCGCCGAGGCCGAGCCGGTCGAGGGCGTGCAGCTGGTGTGCGTACGGGTGGGGGATCGTCGGGAAGTCACTGCCGAGGACCACCTTCCCCGCCAGCCCGAGTTCACGCAGGGCGGGGCGGAGCCGGGCGGGAAAGGGCATGCCGAGCTCGGCGAAGTCGGTGAAAGCCATCGTGGTGTCCAGTGCCACCCGCTCGTAGCGCTCGGCCAGCGCGAAGAACGGATCGTACTCCGGCATGCCGAGGTGGGCGATGATCACGCGCAGCCGGGGATGCGCGCGCAGCACCTCGCCGATCGGCTCGGCGCCGACGTACCCGCCGGGCACGGGCACCGAGCTGGCGTGCACCACCACGGGGACGCCGGCCTCGGCCAGCAGCCCCCAGATGCCGTCCAGCTCGGGCAGGCGCGGGTCGAAGTCGCCCACCTGGAGGTGCACCTTGAAGATCTTGGCCCCCTGGTCGAGGGCCTGCCGGACGTAGGCGGGGGCGCCGGGCTCGGGATAGAAGGTGGCCGAGGGCAGGCAGCCGGGCGTGCGGCCGGCGAAGCCGAGTGTCCAGGCGTTGAGGTCGGCCGCCATGCCGGGCTTGTGCGCGTACGCGAGCGCGGGGAAGGCCGTCACCCCCAGCTCCCGCAGCCGGGTCACGCGCTCGGCGACCGGCCACTCGTACTCGATCTTCCAGCCGCTGCCCATGAGGGGTCCGCCGTGGTGGAAATGGTGCCAGACCCGGCGTTCCATCCGCTCGGGCAGGAAATGCACGTGCAGGTCCACCAGGCCGGGCAGTCCGAGCGCCGCCCACCAGGCGCGCACCCCTTCATCAGAATCAAGTTCTGTGGCCACGACCGTGACTTTACCCGGATAGGGTTCCTAATCGATGGACAAGCTCTGGGCTCAGCTGATCGAGGCGCAACCTGACCCCGACCCCTGGGTCGTGGTCGTCTCCGCGCTGGTCGCGCTGGCGATCGTCACCTTCACCGTGCCCTGGCAGCTCACCAGAGGGCTGATCACGATCGCCCACGAGGGCGGCCACGCCGTCATGGCGCTGCTCACCCGGCGCAAGCTGGAGGGCATCCGGCTGCACTCCGACACCTCGGGCGTGACGCTGACCAGGGGCAGGCCCACCGGGCCCGGCATGGTGCTGACCGCGCTGGCGGGCTACCTGGCGCCGTCGCTGCTCGGGCTGGCCGCCGCCTGGCTGACCGACCAGGGGCACATCACGCTGCTGATCTGGGGGATGCTGCTCTTCCTGGTGTGCATGCTCCTGCTGATCCGCAACCTGTACGGCGCGCTCATCCTGCTGGCGTCGGGCGGGGCGGTGTTCGCGCTGTCGATGTACGCGCCCGGCGAGGTGCAGCAGATCGTGGCCTTCCTGGTGGTGTGGTTCCTGCTGTTCGGCGGCGTCCGGCCGATCCTGGAGCTGCAGCGCAAGCGGCGCAGGCGCCAGGCGCGCGACTCCGACGCCGACCAGCTGGCCCGGCTGACCCTCCTGCCCGGCGGGTTCTACGTGTTCTTCTTCCTGCTGGTGGCGGGGGCGTCCGTGGTCGGGGGCGCTTACCTGATGAACCCGCTCGCGTAAGTAAGCCGGTCAGACCACGTCCCGGGTGGACAGCTCGAACGGCCCGGTGTCGATCCCCCAGCTGCGGACGCGGCGCGCACGGATACGGATCCAGGCCGGGTCGAACGGCATGTTCGCGCCGATGCGCTCCCCCAGCTCGGCGCCGCCGGTGGTGTGCGTCTCCGCCAGCCCCCGGATCTCGATGCCGCGCGGCGTCCACGGGTCGACAGAGGCCAGGTCGTCCACGATGAACGCCACGTCGGGATGCCGCCGCGCGTCGCGGAACTTCTTGCTCTCGGACATGCCGGTGCCGGCGTGCCCCCCGATCACGACGCAGCCGGACTCCGGGTCGTAGAAGACGCCCACGGTGACCAGGTGCGGCCGCCCGCCGGGGCCCACGGTGGCGAGGCGGCCCAGCAGCTGGCCGTTCAGGTAGGCGATCTCGTTGGTCGTCATGCTCATGCCCCGAGTCTCGGCCCTGCGCTCACGGGGAGGGAGACCACGTCAGGACTGGCCCTGTCAGGGCCACCCTCGTGTCCCTCAGGTCATGAAGCAGGACGGCGCCGGCGTGCTCGTTCAACGTGGGCGCGAGCCGTACCACCGGTTCATGAGACGCCGCACGACGTCGCCGGCGCTCAGCCCGGGGGGAGCTGACCCTCAACGCCGCGCACCCGCCCATCCTGCTCAGCTGATCGACCTGTCATCGAGGTCGGCTGTCATGGCCGCCTCCCGGCCGCGCTCGAACCCGGTCTCGTCGTAGAAGGAGGACGCGCCTGGCTTGGTGTCCCAGCGCTCGAACTCCGCGCGCACCGCCGCCTCGCGCCCGGCCAGCACCAGCTCACCCGCGCCGCCGGAGACCTCGTCGGCGACCTCCCGCACCCGGGCCCGCATCTTGTCGGCCAGGCCCGTGCCGAAGCCGCGGTAGAAGCCCCGCTGGTACAGCGTCCGCTTGCGGCGCAGCAGCTGCGCGGGCAGGCCGGGATGCCTGGCCCGCTCGGCCCGCCAGGCGAGACCGAACCGCAGCTCCATCTGGATCAGCACCGAGGGCAGCAGGATCTTCAGCGACTTCAGCACCTCCACGGGGCCGACGAGCCGCACGTGTGAGACCCGGTCGCGCCGGCGTCCGCCCTCGTGGCAGCCCATGCAGCCGAGCGCGCTGCTCACCAGCCAGACGGCCTCGGCCCGCTCGACGTGGTGACCGCCGCTGGTGTCGATCGGCAGCCGCCACGTGCCGACGGGGCTCGCGGCGTCGCGGCGCACGGTGTCCGCGTCCAGCCCCATCCGGTAGAGGATCTTGGCCGCCAGGGCGGCCGCGCTCTCGGCCTCCTCGCGGTCGGATCCCTTGCCCTCGGCGATGTCGAGCAGCGCCCGCACCTGGTCGACGCCCCAGCTCTTCCGTTCCCCCACGACCTCACACCCTCTCATCCCGCTCCCCCGGCGCGCGGCGGACCGGTCGCGGCGGAGAATGTCGGCCGGAGGCCGTACCTTAGTGCGCGTGCCCGAGCAGCCCTTGACCCTCGACGCCGCGCTCAGCGATGAGGCGGTGCTGTCGACCTACCGCCGGATGTTCGCGGCGCTGGCCCGCGACAGCGGCGCGGTGGTCGACGACCCCGTGCTGGTCGACATCGCCGAGACGCTGTTCGCCGCGTTCGCCGACGCGGGCGAGGAGTGGCTGACGCACGAGCAGATGCGCCTGGCCTGCGGGGCCTATCCGGCCGACCAGTTCGACAACCGGCTGCGGGTGCTCAAGGGGCTGGGCGCGATCCGCGAGGTGTTCCCCAAGCCCAACCAGCTCCGTTACCGCGCGTCGTTCACCAGCGTGGTCGGCCTGATGTTCATCCGGCGGATGATGGACGACGGCGGCCAGTCGGAGATGCACCGGCTGCTCGCCCTCGAAGACCTCAACGTCGCCGACCCGCGCACCACGATGGAGGAGGCCCGGCAGAGCGCGGCCGGTCTGGCGCGGGCGTTCCGGCTGTGGGCGCTGGAGCTGATCACGCTCACCACCGGCACCATCGAGGAGCTGCGCGAGCAGGCCCCCAAGCTGTGGGGCACCGAGGAGATCGCCCGCCGCGCGCAGAGCGTCCACGGCACGATCCTGACCCGCTGGCCCGAGCTCGACCGGGTCTGCACCGACCTGCGGGCGGCGATCTACGCCTACAGCGACGCCTCCCGCCGCGCGGCCGGGCGGCTGGCCGACTCGGCCGGCACCACCCGCAACCTGACGCTGCTGCCGACGGAGACGTGGCGCACGTTCGCCCAGACGGCGACCAAGGAGCGGCTGGCCGCGGTGCTCGACGGGTTCGTGTTCGACGCCCCGGCGCCGTGGCACGATCCGGCGGCGATCGCCCGCGCCGTCGACGAGGCGCCGCGGCCGGCGCCCGCCCAGCCCACGCCGCCGCGCTCCACGCTGCCCGACCCGGGCCCCGACGGCTCGCTCGGCGCCGCGCGGGAGGCGGCCGTCGAGCGGCTGCGCGAGCTGGCCGAGTCCCTGCTGGGCGGGGAGTCGCGGGTGGCGCTGGCCGACCTGCTCGGCCCCGACTGGGCCACGGCCCGCCGGGTGCTCGCCGACCTGACGACCGTCGACCTGCGGCCGGAGCTGCCCTACCGGCTGGCCTGGTCGGACGGGCTGACGATCGACCCGTCCCGCGAGCCGTCCTGGCTCTCCCACGGCCATCTGGAGCGTACGCCGTGACCGCCGATCAGGCCGCGCACGCGCGGGCGCGCGCGCAGGGCCCGCTGCGGCTCGGGCCCGGCGCGCCGGCCCCCGCGGGCATGACCAGGCTGAGCGGCCCGGACTCCTCGGGGGTGGCGCTGCCCGTGTGGCCCGACGGGGTGACGCCGTCGCTGCTGGAGGAGCACCAGGTGCCGCCCATGCCGGTGGAGCGGGCCGGGGAGACCCGGCGGGTGCTGGCGGCGGTGCTCAAGTGCTGCTGGGCCGACCAGTCGGCCGACCCGTGGCCGGGTGAGCCGGCGCCGCTGGAGCGGGTGCTCGACACCTACCGCGCGCTGATCGGCCGCACCGACGACCTCATGCGCAACTGGGCCATCGGGGCGCTGCGCCGGCTGCACGACTCGGCGTGGGTGGTGGTGGCCGGCGGCATCGTCTCGCTCGGCCCGCGGTGCGCGCTGTGGCCTGTGGAGTCCCACGCGGTGCTGAAAGACCTGGTGCGCCGCATCCCCGAGCCGGAGCGCCGCGCCGTGCCGGTGGTCCCCGACGCGGGCCTGGTCGCCGCCGCCCTCCCGGAGCCCGCCGCTCCCGACCAGGGCGCGGGGAGCCGGGCGGAGCCGGGCGTGGCCGAGTTCGACGACCTGCTGAGCGGCTACGACGAGCGTCGCAGGGCCGAGCTGGTGTCCGCCTTCATGGTGGTGGAGCACGCCGCCGAGCCCGTGCAGGAGGCGAGGTTCGCCGCGCTGCGCGACCCGGCGCTGCGGCGCACCCTCACCGAGATGCTCGCCCGCCGCGGGCGCACGCTCGTCCAGCAGCGCGAGCGCTGGATCTCGGGTTACGCCGACGAGCTCGTACGCGACGAGCCGCCGGGAGGGGGGCCGGGCGAGAGCGAGCGGGCGGTGCTGACCCTGGTGCTGGTCCATTCGGTGGCCATCCCCCGCGCCGAGGGCCTCCTGCCCGAAGACTCGTGGCTGTCGCCGCACCCGGCCCCGGTCGACGAGTTGCGCCGCCACACCCAGCTCCCGATCGGCGAGCTGGAGTCGGCGCTGCGCGCGCTGCGCCACGCGGGGCTGGTGACCCAGGTCAAGGCGGGCGAGGAGGCCGGGGGTTACGTCCCCGGCCCGCAGTTCCACCGCCTCACGCCGGAGGCGCGCAGGCGGCTGCAGGAGGAGCTGATCCTCGCGGCGGGTCCCGACACGCCGCTGGCGGTGGCCGTACGAGCACGCAGGGCAGCCCGATGACCGGGGCGGCCGACCGAAGGAAACGGGGGTAGTGGTGGCGCAGGTGGAGAACGTCGTGGGAGATCGGGTGCTGGTCGCCGTGCAGGCGGTCAACATCTCCCGGCTGTCCACCCATCCGGTGCCCGTCGTGCCCGGCACGCTGATCGTCGTGGCGGGAGCGGGCCCCAAGGACTCCAACGGCGCCGGCAAGTCGTCGTTCATCGCGTCGATCACCGCGCTGCTCGGCGACGAGCAGTGGCGGTTCGCCTCGGGCGCCAAGACGGTGTCGGAGCTGCTGTTCAACGCGGAGCTGGCCAGCGGGGCGGGCGCGCGCCAGTGGGCGAGCGCCGGCCACGGCTACATCGTGGGCGTGTTCGCGCCCGCCGCCGGCACCGAGAGCCTCGACGCCTACACGGTCGATCCGGGCGACGACGACGGCGAGCTGTTCGGGGTGGCCGGGCGGCCCGACGCGCCGCTGACCGTCTGGCTGCGGGTCAACCAGGAAGCTCCGCATCTGGAGATCCGCTGGCGGGAGGGGGTCCGGCTGGCGGCGGCGCCGTCGGAGGCCGAACGCGTGGCGCGGGCCGACGAGATCTGGGCGTCGCTGCCCCGTTCGGCGGGCCGGCGCGACGTCGTGGCCCGCGACCTCACCAAGGTCCTCTACGGCGACCGGGTGCGGTGCGTGTCGTTCCTGTCGACGAGCGTGCGCAGCAAGGTGGCCACCAACCTCCTGTCCCAGCCGCTCAACGAGATCTCGCCGGAGCGGGTGTTCGAGGCGATCGCGGCGCTGACCGGGCTCGACGCGGAGCTGGAGCAGGAGCGGGAGGCGCGGCGCGACGAGCACGCCAAGCGGGTGCGGGCGGCGCAGGCGGCGGAGCGGCTGGCCGAGTTCGAGACCGAGTCGCGGGCGCTGCTGTCCACGTTCGACCGGCGCGACCAGGCGAGGGTGGGCCTGGCCGGGGCGTTGCGGTGCTGGCAGGGGCGCCAGGCGCGCAAGCTGGCCGACGCGGCGGCCAAGGACTCCGCGCTGGCCGCCGAGCTGGCCGGGCACCAAGCGGCGGGAGAGACGGCGGCCGAGGCGATCGCCGAGGTCAAGGCGGAGATCGCCACGCTCAAGGACGACACGCTCGACCGGCGCGTCACCGAGGCGCGCAAGGAGCTGGCCGCCCTCCAGGCGCGGGCGGCCAAGCTCGACGCCGACCGTGCGGTCGCGGAGAACTCCGCCGACGAGCTGCGCGGCCGGATCCCGGCGCTGGAGGAGACACGCAGGTTCGCCGACGGGCGCGACGTGCCCGCGGCGGAGGGCGAGCTGCGCGAGTCCCGGCTGCGGCTCAACGAGGCGCTCAAGGCGCTGGGCGTGGCCGACCAGGAGGTGGCCTCGGCCCGCGCGGCGCTGGACGACGCCGAGGGCGGCCCTGCCGCCGCCCAGCTCGACGCACTCGCCGGGGCGGGTGTCCCGGCGTCCGGCCTGCTGGACGCCCTTGACGTCGCCGAACAGGCCCGCGACCACGCCACGAGCGCCCCGCCTTCGACCTCCGGCCGTGCGTCCGCCGGCGGCAGGACCGGCAGCCTGGCGGATGCCGCCGGCGTCACCGGCGGCGCGGCGGGAGGCGGGCTGGCGCTGGACGAGCTGCGCAACTGGCCCGGTGAGCACGCCGTGATCGTCGACGCCGGCCGGCTGACGGAGGCGGCCGAGGCGCTGCGCGAGCTGCCCGGGTCCGTGCTGGTCAGCGCGGCCGGGGTGAGCGTGGTGGGGGCGTTCGACGGGGTGGCGACCGGCAGGGAGGCCCGCATCAAGGCCGCCGAGCAGCGCCTCAACCGCGCCGTCGACTCTCAGGACACCGCCGCCGAGGCCGTGCGCGACGCCGAGGAGACGGTGACGCTGGCCCAGCGCAGGCTCGACGGGGCCAAGGCGGGCGTGCGGCTGGAGGAGCTGGAGCGGCGGCTGACCGGGCAGCGCGCCAGGCTCGGCGAGCTGGCCGCCGCCCTGGAGGAGCTGACCCCGAGGGTCGCGGAGGCCGAGCGGGAGACCGCCGCGCTCGACTTCCGCGCCCGCACCAGAGACCTGGAGATCGAGCGGCTGGAGAGCCGCCGCCGGCAGCTCGACGGCGAGCGGGCGCGCGCCCGCGAGCAGGAGACGCGGGTCACGGCCGAGCGGGAGGCGCTGAAGCTCGGCGCGCTGACCGCCGAATGGGGCGGCACCGCCGAGTCGGCCGCCGAATGGCTGGGCGAGCTGCCCGAGGAGGAGCGCCCGCGCACCGCCGACGAGTGGTGGCGGGTCGCCGAGCGCCGGCTCGACCAGGCGCTGCGCGACACGTTCCCCGAGGAGGACGCGGAGGTGCCGGAGGAGCTGCGGTTCCTGCTGGCCGAGCGGGGCGGCAGCGCGGCGCGGGAGCAGGCGACGTTCGCGGGCGTGTGCGGCGCGCTCGCCTCCTACCTGCGCGGCCAGGAGGAGTACGAGAAGCACCAGCGCAGGCAGATCGAGGCGCAGCTGGTGTCGAGGCAACGTGACCTCGCGGCGGCCGACAAGGGCGCGGAGGAGGCGGCGCAGTCGACCGCCGTGCACCGGGCGGCGCTCTCGGCCGCCATCAAGGCCAGGCTGGAGCGGGTGGCCGAGGAGTTCGAGAAGCTCGACGTCTCGTACGGCGGCTACGGGGCGACGCTGGAGTTCCCGGTGCCGCCCGCGCCCGCGGACCCGGAGCAGCGCTGGCAGTGGCGGGTGACGCCGAAGTGGCGCCGCGGCGAGGGCCAGGGCTTCGTGCCCTACAACCGGCGGGCCAACACCGCCCTGATGGACGAGAAGGCGGTCAAGCTGGTGTGCGCGGCGGCCATCGCCTCGTCCGGGGGCGGCCACCTGTGCCTGGTGCTCGACGAGCTGGGCCGCAACCTGGGCAAGGAGCACCGGCGGGAGGCGGTGGCGCTGTTCCGGCGGATCGGCGAGACCTACGGCATCACGGTGATCGGGGCGCTGCAGGACGACATGGAGCCGTACGCCATCGACGCCTGCGGCCAGTACGTCAAGCTGCGCCGTTCCTCCGACGCGATGCCCTACAACGAGCCTCCGGTGATCGTCGGCCACGACCAGCACGCTGACCGGGTCAAGGCCCTGGCGGCCTACGTCGACAGGTCCGGCGAACAGCCCGGCTGAGCGCCGGAGCGGCCGGGTTCAGGGTCTGGGGATCGGCGGGCCGGTGTAGGAGGCGCGCAGCCGCAGGAGGGAACCTCGGGCGTACTCCTCCATGGCGTGGGCGAGCCAGCCGGCGGTCCTGGCGACGGCGAAGATCGCCTCGCCCGCGCCGGAGGTCATGCCGGCGACGGCGGCGAGGGTGGCGAGGCCGAAGTCGACGTTGGGCTCGGGGAGCCGTCGCCGGCGCGCCTCGGCCAGGACGGCTCGGGCGGCGGCGAGCCGGTCATGGCCGGGGGCGGCCTCCGTCACCAGGTCGAGGAGCGTGGTGGCGCGGGCGTCGCCGTTCTTGTAGACGGTGTGGCCGAAGCCGGGGATGCGCTCGCCGCGGCGGATCCGGTCGGCGATCACGCGGGGCACGTCGGAGGGGCGGGTGACCTCGGCGAGGAGGCGTTCTGCGGCGTAGGAGGCGCCACCGTGCAGGGGGCCGCCCAGCACGCCCAGACCGGTGATGACGACGGCGTACGGGTCGGCCTTGGCGGAGGCGGCGACCCGCGCGGCCAGCGTGGAGGCGGCCAGCTCATGGTCGGCGAGCAGAACGAGCGCGGCTTCCAGTGCCCGGAGCAGGGACGGGCTCGGAGGGTGCGGCGTCAGGCGGGGCCACAGCCGCTCGGCGATCGAGCGAGGCACGGGACTGCTGCTCTCCGCGGCAGTGCCTGCTTCCGGCTCTCGCTGCCCGGCCCCCCGCCCGCGTTCCGGCACGGCCTGCCCAGCGTCGTCACCGAGCCACTCGACCTCGGGTCTGAGCCGCCCGCCCTCGTCACGGCGTCCCGGTCCGAACCCGCCGGACTCATCGCCCGACCCGGGTCTGAGCCGTCCCGGCGCGTCTCCCGACCTCGGTGCGGGCCGTCCCGGCTCATCTGCCCATCCCGGTGCGGGCCGGCTGAACTCATCGTCGGGCTCTGGCCTGGATGGGTCATGGGCGTCTGGTGGGCCCAGTACCGGGAGGGCGTCGACGAGGCCGGTGATGAGGCGGCGGGCGGTGGCGGTGACCGAGGGCGGGTCTAGCTGGAAGCGGAGCAGGTCGGTGGCGCCGAGGACGGTGGTGATGACCTGGAGGCGGTCGAGCGGGAGGAGCGACTCGGGGAGGCCGCGTTGCGCGGCGACGGCGGCCTGGACGGCATCCGCGTCGGCCTGCCAGGTGGGCGCCGTCCCGGGCTCCCGGTCGGGGGGATCGTCCCTTCCGACCCCGGAACGATCCTTCGTGACCGTGCCGGGGCTGTCGGCCGAGGGGCCGGGGGGGCTTTCTGGGCCGGCCGGGGAGGCGTGCTCGGTCCAGAGCCATTCGGCCGTCGCCTCGAAGCCGGCGGTGCGGGCGAGGGTGAGGGCGTCGTGGCCGCGGTAGTAGGGGCGGTCGGCCCCCAGAGCGGTGACGGCTGACTCGATGACCAGCTCGGGCGGCTGGCCCCGGGGCCTGCCCCGCCGGGCCAGGGTCTCGATCTCGGCGGCGTCGAAGAGGCTGCGGCGGCCCTCGTGGCGCCGCTTGAGCACCCCGCGGCTCACGTACGCGTACAGGGTGGCCCGTTTGACGCCCAGCCGGTCGGCGGCCGTGGCCGCGTCGATCCACTCCACACCCATCTCCATATGTTGATGAAAATCAATATTGATACACATTGAAGGAACATGTCAACGTTGCTGCATGCCCAAAGTTCACTTCCTTGACGTGACGAACCGGGACGGCGTGCAGACCGCGCGCACCGGCCTGTCGAAGTTCGGCAAGACCATGGTCAACTTCTATCTGGCCAGGCTCGGCGTGGCGCAGTCGGAGATCGGGTTCCCTTTCCTGTTCCACGAGGTCCCGTACGTGCGGGCGCAGGTGGCGCTGGCCGAGGCGGGGGCGTTCGGCGAGCTGCGGCTGTCCGGGTGGTGCCGGGGCGTGGCGGCGGACGTGGAGAAGGCGGCGCCACTCGGTCTCAGGCACTACAACCTGTCGATCTCCACCAGCGACTACATGATCCAGAACAAGTTCCGCGGCCGGCTCGACCGGGGCGCGATCATCCGGGAGATGACCGCCGCGGTGCGCACCGCAAAGGCGGCGGGCGCGCGGACCGTGGGGGTGAACGCCGAGGACGGGTCGCGGACCGACGACGGGTTCCTGCTGGAGTTCGCGCTGGCGGCGAAGGAGGCGGGCGCGGACCGGATCCGCTACTGCGACACGATCGGCGGCGACACGCCTGACCGGATCAGGGAGCGGTTCGCCAAGCTGGCCTCGGCGGTGGCGCTGCCGGTGGAGACGCACTGCCACAACGACCTCGGCATGGCGGTGGCCAACTCGGTGTCGGGCGCGCTCGGCGACCTCGACGCGGGCCAGGACGCGTGGATCAACACCTGCGTCAACGGCATCGGCGAGCGCTCCGGCAACGCCGACCTGCTGTCGACGATCCTGGCGTTCCGGCACGGCTTCGGGCTGGCCGCGGAGATCGGCGACGCGCTGGACCTGACGTGGGCCAGGAGGTTCGGGCTGTGGGCGGCCCACGCCTTCGGCCAGCCTCTCCCGTACCACCAGGTCGGGGTGGGGCGGAACGCGTTCGCGCACGAGAGCGGCATCCACGCCGACGGGGCGCTGAAGGACCACGGCAACTACGAGCTGTACGACGAGGCGACGCTCGGCCCGTTCCCGGAGGACTGGCACGCGCGCGACGGCCGGGTGGTGCTGACGGGCGAGTACGGCGGGAAGGCCGGGTTCCGGCACGTGATGGACGGGCTCGGGGCGGAGGTGGCGGACGAGGACCTGAGCTTCAAGCTGGTGCAGCTCTGCAACGCGATGACGGGCAGGCCGCTCACGGACGACGAGCTGCGCCTGATCGCGGCCTACCCGCGCGAGCTGTCCCTGCTCTTCCCCGGCCAGTTGTGACGGTCACGACACGGGGATGTCCTTCACCTCGCCCAGGTCGGCCGCCTCCAGGGTGATGGACGTGACGTCGTCGCCGGGCGCCGGATAGTAGACGTACGAGCGGTTGACCTCACCCTTCTCCAGGACGAACACGGAGTTCTCGACGAACTCGGTGTGCATCTTGAGCGGGTGGTAGCGCGCCTGGGTCTCCGGATCCACCAGGATGAACGCCCCGTAGTCGGACGCGGCCGAGAAGTTGTGGGCGAACCCCTTGAACGGGTCGGGTATCGGGATGTAGTGGTCCTTCACCGACACCACGTCGAACACCGCCACCAGATAGGCCCCGTCACGGTAGAAGGGGTGGAAGTCCACCCGCAGCCGGCCCCCGGAGCGCGGCCACTCCAGCGAACCGACGACCGGCCCCGCCTCGGCCCGGTAAGGGGCGGGCTCGCGGGTGGAGCCCCTGACGTCCGTCGCCGTCCCCGTGGTGACCGTGACGTCCGGCCGATCCCGCTTGATCGTGTACGAGATCTCGACCCGCCGGTTGCGGGCCCGGCCCTCGGGGTCGTCGCCGCCGTCCCGCTTCTCGTTCCTGGCGATCGGCTCGTTCTCACCCTTGCCTTCGGCCTTGTACGTGTAGTCACCGCCGAGCTCGGCCACCAGGTAGTCGCGGACGGCCTCGGCACGCTCGACCGACAGCCGCTGGTTGTAGGTGCCGCCGCCCTTGCTGTCGGTGTGCCCTTCGATGAGGATGGGCGGCTTGTCCGGGTCGGCGCGCTCGCGGGTCTCCGCGACGGCCTCGTCCAGGACGGCCGCGGCCTTGTCCGACAGCGTCGCCTCGTCGAAGGCGAAGAGCACGTCGGTGCGGAGCGCCACGGTCTCCTGGCCGCCTTCCTGGAACGTGGTCTTCTCCGGGGTCTCGACCAACTCGTTCAGCCCGGACACCCCGGACCAGTGGTCGCCCTCGGGGAGCACCACCGGCCACTGGTGTTCCCCGCCCTCGCCGCGCTTCCTGGCGACGGGCGGCGGGGCTCCGTCGGTGACGGGGATGCCGGTGGTGGGGGCCATCGCCAGATCGGGTACGAGCGAGACGCTCTTCACACCGCCGGGCAGCGGCGGGAAGTACACCTCGACCGGATAGCGCACGCCCGGCTCGAAATCCTCGGGATACCCGTCGCCGTGGCGGGTGCCGAACGCCCGCTCCCCGGACTTCTCCCGCAGCGTGAGGTACATCTTCCCGCCCACGGGGTCAAGCAGCCGGAACCTGCCGAAGGTGACGCTCTGTCCGGGGAGCCCGTCGTACCCGAACCCGCCTGGCGTCTTGGTGTCCTCCGTGGTCGAGATCTCCATCCTCAGCACGGTCAGCTCCTCGTGCCGTTCGACCGCACGGACCTCGACCCGGAACGGGTTGGACGCGTGGAACCCGACCAGGCCCTCGCGCGCGTAACCGGCTCCGGAAACGGAGGCCGAAGGCGCGGCGGAGGGCGACACCGCAGTGGGCGACGCGGCGGCGGGAGAGGGCGACGGCGGGCCGGCCCGCTCGGGGGCACCGCCGCATCCCGCGACCGCGGTGACCAGGAGCACGGCTGTCAACCCGGCGCCACGCATACGATCAGACCTCCCGATCGACGACGTGCGGGAGTATACGGAGCCGTCTGGGCCGTTACGTCGCATTCGGCGGTATTCGCGGGGTCCAGGCCGCCCCACCTGGCCTGCCGCGTTTCCGCACGTGCCACATCGTCGCAGATCAGCGATTACGGTGATCCGCGGGAACGGGGCCTAACCGGTGGTCGCCGCCAAGGTGGAGCCGGTGCGGGTCTTGGTCACCTTGAGCTGGGCGGGGATGCGAGAGCGCAGCTCGGCCACGTGGCTGACGATGCCCACCGCGCGGCCCCCGTCACGCAGGCCGTCGAGGATGTCGAGCACGCCGTCGAGGGTGTCCTCGTCCAAGGTGCCGAACCCCTCGTCGACGAAGAGCGTGCCGATCTCGGCGCCGCCCGCCTCGGCCGTCACCACGTCGGCCAGGCCGAGAGCCAGCGCCAGAGAGGTGATGAAGCTTTCCCCGCCGGACAGCGTGGCCGGATCACGCTCGACCCCGGTCCACCCGTCGAACACCCGGAGACCCAGGCCGCCGCCGGAGCGCGACCGGGACCCGGCGGTCTTGGCCAGGTCGTGGCGGAGCAGGTAGCGCCCGCCGGACATGTGGTCGAGGCGGTCGTTGGCGGCGTCCACGACCTGGCGGAGGCGTTCGCCGAGCACGTAGGAGGACAGGCTCATGCTCCACTGGTTGTCGCCGGACGTGCCGGCGGCCAGCGCGGCCAGTTGCTCGGCCAGCTTGTGGCGCTCGGCGGCGGGGCGCCACCGGGCCACGCATCCGGCCAGCTCCTCGCGCAGCTCGGCCAGCCGGTCGGCCCTGGCTTCGGCCCGGTCGCGGGCGGAGGCCAGGGCGGTCCGGGCCCGCTCGGCCTCGTCCCTCTCGGCGGAGAGCCGCGCCAGGTCAGGCGCCGGCTCCGCGGCCGCCGCTATCAGCTCCGGGTCCTCGAGTACGGCGGTGACGGCGGCGAGCTGGTCGTCCAGCCTGCGCAGCGTCTCGGCCTTGCTCTCCAGCTCGGCGGCGCTCCTGGCGGCGGCCGAGGCGTCGGCGGTGTCGGCGAACCCGGCCTCACGCGCCGCCTCCTGAGCGGCGTCGTGTGCCGTGACCCGCTCGCCTTCCGCGGCCACGGCCGCCCTGGTCGCCTCCAGCGCCTCCCCCAGCAGTTCGGCCTCGTCGGTGAGCCTGGTCAGCCGGGCCGTGATCGTGGGATCGTCGCCGCGCGCCTCGTCCAGCCTGGCGCCCAGCCGGGCGGCATCGGCGCTCAGCTCCTCCTGGCGGGTCCGGCCGGCGGCCAGCCTCGTGGCCACCCGCCGCGCCTCCTCCTGGAGCGCCTCCCTCTCACGCCCGCGCCGCGTCACCTCCGCGACCAGCGCGCCCTCCTCCCCGGCGACCTCCCGCAGCCGGGCGACCTCCCGATCCAGCAGGCGCAACGCCTCACGCACGTCCTCCTGCCGGACCTCCTCGCCATCCGCCAACCCACGCAGGTTCTCCTGATCGAGGCCTCTTGCCTCGTCGGAGGTGTCCGGGTGCTGTGTGGCGTTCTCAAGGTGACGTGGGGCGGCGTTCTCGATGACGTCGCGCAGGGTGAGGCGGGTGTGGAGGCGGGCGCGTTCGGCTCGCAGGTGGGCGGTGTGGGTGCGGTGGGCGGCGAGGGTCTCGCCCAGTTCGCGGGCGCGGTCGCGGACCTGTTCGCGCTCCGCCTCCGCCCGCTCCAGCTCGGCCGCCAGGCGCGGCTCGCGGTCGGCGACCTCGCGGAGGCGGGTCAGCTCCCGTTCGGCCTCCTCCACCCCGGCCTCGGCGTCCTCGACGGCCAGCCCCGCCGTGGCGGCCAGCGCGTCGGCGTGGCGGGAGTCCAGGGAAGCGAGCACCCGCTCGGCGGACTCGCGCTCGGCGACCGCCGCCTCGTGCTCGCGCTCGGCGTCGAGCTCGTCGTCCGGTGAGGGCGCGCTGGGCGCAGGGGACGCCGGGTGCGGGTGGTGGTCGGAGCCGCAGACCGTGCACGGCCGCCCGTCGGCGAGGTCGCGGGCCAGCTCGGCGGCCATCCCGTCGATGCGGGCCTGACGGACGTCGAGCCAGCGCTCGCGCAGGTTCTGTGCCCGGTCGACGACCTCCTGGTGCACGGCCCTGGCGGCTTCCAGCTCGGCGGCGAGCGCGTCGCGGCGGCGGGCCTGGTCGAGCGTCGTGCGGGCCGAGTCCAGGACGGCCGCCGCCGCCGGGATGCCCGCCGCCTCGGCGCGCACCTCCGCCAGCCGGGCGGCGGCCTCGGCGACCCGCTCGGGCAGCTCCGCCTCGGCGGCCGCGACCTCCGCCTCCTGCTCCCCCAGCGCCTCCAGCTCGGTGGCCAGCCGGGCGAGCTCCCGATCGGTCTCGATCAGGCGGGCCGCGACCTCTCGTACGGCCTCGACCGCCGGGATCCGGGCGGCGGCGGCGCGCGCCCCGGCCAGCCTCCGCTCGCCCTCCTCGATGAGCGCCGGCAGGTCGGCCAGCCGCTCACCCACCTGCACGTCCTCGCGTCCGAGAGCGGTCAGCTCCTCCTCCAGCCGGCTGAGGTCCCGCCTTACGACGAGCAGCCGTGCTTCCTCGGTGAGCAGCTCGGACAGGCGGGCGATCTCGCTCCGGCGTTCCCTTTCGAGGACGGCGAGCCGCTCGGGAGCCACCCACCCGGCCACGGAGACGTCCCCTTGCGACGGCTCGGCGAGGCCCCCGGGGGTACGGAGGAGGATCGGCCGCGCGCGGGCCAGGGCGTCGGCGGCGAGGGCACGGGCCTTGGCCGCGGCTTCCGTGCGCTGGCGGGCGGCGGCGATGAGCGGGACGACGGAGCCGGCGCGGTGGGCGTCGTCGAGGATGGCCTGAAGCTCGGCGCGTTCCTCGGCCCGCTCGTCGAGGGTGCGGCGCAGGGTCAGGGCCTCGGCGTGGCGGCGCTGCCGTTCGGCGAGAGCGGACGCCCGGTCGAACCGCCCGGTCGCGGCCCGCCACGCCTCCTCGGCCTCGGCCTGGTCATCGGCGCCGCGGGAGACGGCGGCCTCGGCGGCCTTCAGGAGAAGACCCGCCCAGGACACCGGGTCCTCCTCCGGAGCAGGCGGCTCAGGAGCGACACCGGCCTCCAGCGAAGCAGCCCTCTCCGTCGGAACGGACCTGACGCCCGGCGGAGTGGAACCGGTCGCGTTCTCCGCCGAGGTGAGGTGGAACCCGGCAGGGGCGGGGGTGGGCTCAGGAGGGGTGGGGTGGAGGAGGGCGGGGCCGGCGGCTTCGGCGACTCGGTGGACGGCGTACTCCACCTGCTGGCGCAGCTCCTGCTGCGACCGGAACGCCTGCTTGCGGTGCTCGGCCAGCCACGCCTCGGCCTGGGTGAAGATCTTGACGGTGAACAGCCGTTCCAGCAGCTTGCGACGCTCCAGCCCGTCGGCGCGCAGGAAGCGCGCGAAGTCGCCCTGCGGCAGCATCGCCACCTGGCAGAACTGGTCGGCGTTCATCCCCAGCAGCCCGCCCACCAGGTCGCCCGCCTCGTCGGCGCGGGTGGTCAGCCCGGCCCAGCCGGAGCCGCGCCGCTCCTCGACGATGACCTTGGCCTTCTCCTCGGTGTAGCCGGTGCCGCGGAGCTTGGGCCGCTGCCAGGCCGGGGAGCGGTGGATGCGGAGTAAGCGGCCCCGGATGCTCACTTCGAGCGTCACGGACGGCCCCGCCCCGGGCGGGGCGTGGTCGCAGCGCAGGCTGCGGGCGCTGTTGCGCTGGCCGGGCACCTGCCCGTAGAGGGCGAAGCAGAGGGCGTCGAGGACGGTGGTCTTGCCCGCCCCCGTCGGCCCGTGCACGAGGAACAGACCCGATTCGGTCAAGGCGTCGAAGTCGACCGTCTCGGGCCGGGGGAAGGACCCGAACGCCGTCAGCGAGAGCCGGTGCGGCCGCATCTACGCCATCGTCTCCTTCACCCTCGACTCCTCGATGGCCCGTCTTAGCAGCTCTTGCTCTTCGCGTGTGGCAGGCTCGCCGCGCACCTCGCGGACGAAGTCGAGCGCGACCTCCGCCTCCGGCCGCCCGTGCAGCCTGGCCGGCGCGGGCGCGGCCCGCTCGCCTTCCGGCTCGAAGGACAGGGCCAGCGTGTGGGGGAAGCGGGCGCGTAACCGGTCCATGGCGGCGCGCGGCCGTACGGGGTCGGTGAGGACGACCTGCAGCCAGTGATCCTCGACGTTCTCGTACCGGGGCGAGGTGAGCAGGTCGTCGAGCCGGCCCGAGAGGCGGCCGACGGGGCGCGGCACCGGCGCGGGCACGAACTCCGCCGCGGCCTCCTTCCCCGGGCCGAGCGTCACCAGCCAGGACCCCTTGAGCTGCCCCGCCTCGGAGAACGAGTAGGCCAGCGGGGAGCCGGAGTAGCGGACCGTCTCGGACATGCGCTGGCGGCCGTGGAGGTGGCCGAGCGCGACGTAGTCGACCCCGGCGAAGGCCGCCAGCGGGACGTGGGCGACCCCGCCGACGCTGATGTCGCGTTCGCTGTCGCTGGCCGCTCCCCCGGTCACGAACGCGTGCGCGAGCACCACCGAGCGGGGGTGGCGGGCGGCGTCGGCGCGGACGCGGTCCATGGCGTGGGTGAGCGCGGCGGTGTGGCTGCGCTCGGTCAGCTCCCAGGGGCGGCGGACCAGCTCGGGCTCCAGGTAGGGGATGCCGTAGAAGGCGACGTCGTCGATCACCACGGGCTCCCACGCCTGGGCGGGGTCGGTGCGGAGGTGGACGCCCGACGCCTCGATCAGGGCGGCGCCGAAGCCGAGCCGGCGCGCCGAGTCGTGGTTGCCGCTGATCAGGATCGTGCGCGCGCCCGCCTCCCGCAGGCGGCGCAGCGCCTCGTTGCACAGCGCGACGGCGTCGACCGGCGGCAGCGCCCGGTCGTAGACGTCGCCGGCGACGAGCACGACGTCGACCCGCTCGGCCCGCACGGTCTCCACCAGGTGGTCGACGAACGCCGCCTGCCCGTCGAGCAGGCTCTCGCGGTGGAACGAGCGGCCCAGGTGCCAGTCGGAGGTGTGCAGGATCCGCATTCGCAGGAAGCTAACAGGTCCCGCTGACAAATGCGGCCCCCTGCGCCACATGAGCTGGGAGTAAGCTGAAAGATCGACGGGCAAACCAACGCACATGGGGAGGCCGATGCGGACTGGCCGTGGCATTCTGAGCGTTGCCGCCGGTCTGTTGCTGGTGGCTCTGGCGTCCGTCGGGTACATCCTGCCGCCCGCGTTCGACCCGCCGCCGCTCAAGGCCGATGTCGCATTACAATCGCTGCCTCCCCAGCCCCCCGCGGAGCTGCGCCCGGTGACGAGGGTCTCCGACTTCCGGGAGGAGGAGATCTCGGTCCGGGCCGAAGGGCAGACGCTCCACGGAACGGTCCGATTTCCGGTGAAGCCGGGCCGCTACCCGGCGATGGTGTTCGTGTCGGGCTCCGGCAACGGGTCGCGGACGGAGTTCACGCCGCAGGCGGAGTTCCTGTCCCGGTCGGGCGTGGTGACGCTGGCGTTCGACAAGCGGACGGTCGGCTACAACTTCCGCGACCGCGACTTCTCGCTGCTCGCGGACGACGCGCTGCGCATGGTCGAGTATCTGCGCACCCGCTCCGACGTCGACCCGGTCCGCGTCGGCGTCTGGGGCGTGAGCGAGGGCGGCTGGGTGGTGCCGATCGCCGCGGCCAAGAGCGCGAGCGTCGGGTTCGTGGTGCTGGTCTCGTCGCCGAACGTCTCGCCGCTGCGGCAGGTCGCCTGGGCGCTGAACGAGCAGCTGCTGCGGCTGCGCGCCCCCGTGGGCGTGCGCGACCTGCTGACCAGGGCGATGGGCGCGGTCGGCTTCGACTTCCTGCGCTATGACGCGCAGCCCGCGCTGGACCGGATCGAGCAGCCGGTGCTGGCCTTCTACGGCACCACCGACCCGTCGATCCCGTTCGTGGAGTCGACGGACGCCCTGCTGCGCGGCATGAAGGCGGCCGGGAACGACCGCTACACGATCCGCTTCATGGCCGAGGGCGACCACGCGATGCGGGTGCGCGGCGGCGACTTCACCGCCGGTTACCTCGACACGCTCGCCAACTGGATCCTCGGCCTGCCGGCCACCGCCAAGCCCACGGCGCACGTCGCGGGGGCGACGCCGGTGCAGCGGTTCCAGGCGGCCGACGTGCCGGCCGCGCCGTGGTACGCGGGCGGCACGATGCTGGGCCTGACGATCTGCCTGGCCGCCGTCGGCTACGTGGCGGGCCCGGTCGCGGCGATGGTGGTACGGCTGCGCGGCCGGCATCACATCCCGGAGCTGAACGCCAGGCTGTGGCCGCCGATCAGGCGCAGGCTGGCCAAGATGGTGTGGACCGGTCTCGGCCTGCTGCTGTCGGTGGTGGCGTTCATCATGCTGCTGGTGCTGTTCAGCATCAACCAGGCGGGGGCCTGGCCGGCGGTGCTGGCGGGCTGGCTCGTGGTGCGGGTGCTGGCGGTGCTGATGCTCATCCAGGAGGTCACCGCGGTGGCCGCGGTGGTGTCGGGCCTGCGCGAGGGCATGCGGCCGAGCCGCTGGCAGCACGTGGCGATCGCGGGCGTGCTGGGCGGCACCGGCCTGCTGCTGGTCGCGGCGGCCTACTACGGACTGTTCTCGTTCCCCTGGTAGGGGACCGCGCGGACTACGTCAGCCCGGCCGCTGGACGCGACCCGACATAGGTGGCCATCCAGCGGTCGAGCTCGGCGAACACCTGCTTGCGCACCGGCTCGGCCGACAGCACCAGGTCGTGCACGCCGCCGTCGACGCGCACGCACGTGACGTGCGGGCCGAGCGAGGTCGCCCAGCGGGCCATGTGTTCGGGGTCGAGCACGATGTCGGCCGAGCGTGCTTCCGGTACGAAGTCCCGTACCCGCAGGCCCTTGCCGGCGGCGAGGACGAGCACGGGCACGTCCACCTTCAGCCCGCACTGCAGGCGGCGCTGGGCGCGCCGGATGGCGGCCAGCCAGGTGGCGTGCACCGGGAACCCGCCGAGCGGCTTCAGCTCCAGGTCGTAGTGCCACTCGCCGCCGTGGTCGCGGTGGAGGCTGTGGCCGTAGGCGTGGCTGGAGCCGAGCGGGAGCGGCCTGAGCACGTACGAGAGCGGGGTCTTGAGCAGGTCGGCGGCCAGGCGGAGCGGGCGGGAGACGTTGAGGTCGAAGAAGGGGCTGTTGAGCACGAGCCCCTGCACCAGGCCGCGGCCGCGGACCCGGTCGGCCCAGAGCGGGGCGATGAGCCCGCCGGTGGAGTGGGCGTTGATGGTCAGCTCGTCGTGGTCGCGCCGGATCAGGCGGACGGCCTCGTCGATCTCCGGGAAGTACTCGGTGACGCTGCGCACCAGGCCCCGGGTCTGGTGCGGCAGCAGCGAGCGGCCGTACTTGCGCAGGTCGAGCGCGTAGAAGTCGATGCCGTGCCCGACGTAGTGGTCGGCCAGGTGGTCCTGGAAGAAGTAGTCGGTGAAGCCGTGGATGTAGAGCACCGCCCGGCGCGATCCGGTCCGCTTGGAGATCAGGGTCGCCACGACCTCGCCCTCGTAGTCGGGCGGCATGGCGAGCACGGTCGTCTCGTACATGTCAGCCACCATACGGATCATCGGGCCACGACGGCACTCCCGGGGGGAGGTCCTCGCCGACGGACATCGGAAAGGCGGGCGGCCGCTTCTCCAGGAACGCGGTGACGCCCTCGGCCGCGTCGGCGGCGGGGCCCAGCTCGGTCATGAGCCGGGAGTCGGCCGCGTGCGCCTCCCACGGCGAGGACGCCGACAGCCCCGACCACATCAGCCTGCGCACGGCGGCCACCGACACCGCGGAGGTGTTCTCGGCGATCTCGCGGGCGAGCGCGTACGCGGCGGGCAGCAGTTCCTCTCCCGGGTAGACGCGTGACACCAGCCGGCCTTCCAGCGCTTCGGCGGCGCCGAAGACCCGGCCGGTGGCGGCCCACTCCATGGCCTGCGCGATGCCGACGATCCTGGGCAGGAACCAGCTGGAGGCGGCCTCGGGCACGATGCCGCGGCGGGCGAAGACGAACCCGAGCTTGGCGGTGTCGGCGGCCAGCCGGATGTCCATCGGCAGCGTCATCGTGAGGCCGACGCCGACGGCGGCGCCGTTGATCGCGGCGATGACGGGCTTGAGCGATCGGGCGACGCGCAGCGCGACGGTGCCGCCGCCGTCACGCGGATAGCCGTTCACCAGCTCGGCTTCGCGTCCGGACCGGCCGAACGTGCCGCCGCCGCCGCTCAGGTCGGCGCCCGCGCAGAAGGCCCGGCCCGCGCCGGTGACGACCACCGCGCGCACCTCGTCGTCGGCGTCGGCCAGGTCGAAGGCCTCGATCAGCTCGGCGCGCATGGTCAGCGTGAACGCGTTGAGCCGGTCGGGGCGATACAGGGTGATGGTCGCGACCTGGTCGGCCACGCCGTACTGGATCTCGGTGAACGCCATGGACCGAATCTTATTCGGTGACAGATGTTCATCCATTCATAAACATAGATTTCGTATTTTGTCCGTAGGCTGCCGCCTCGATTCGGGCCTATGTGATGAACTTCGGGGAAGCGGTGATCTGGTGTTCCAGGGGAGGATTCGGGTGGGTGCGCTACGGCTCGTCGGCTGGCTGGTGCTCGCTGCGCTGGCGCCCGGCGCCGCCCACCTGAAGGCGGGGTGGCGCAGGACGGGCCTGACGCTGCTCAGCGTGTACGCCGCCGCCCTGCTCGGGCTCCTCGCCCTCTGGCTGACCACCGACCTGGGCTCCCTGGCCGGGGTGCTCGTCGACGACACCTCGCTGGTGCTGGGCACCTTCGCCGCGGGCCTGCTGGGCATCGCGTGGTTCACCCTGATCGTGCACTCGTTCACGGTGCTGCGGCCCGGCCTGCTGCGCCAGGCCGAGCAGATCGTCACCGGGGCGCTCGCCGGGCTGCTCGCCGTCGCGGTGCTCACGCCGTTCGCGCTGGTCACGCAGTACGCGTGGACGGGCCGGGAGACGATCAACCACATCTTCAAGAACCCCGGGACGGACCCCCAGGCCGACGGCGACCGGCCGGTGCCGGCCGAGGACCCGTGGGCCGGCCGGGAGCGGGTGAACATCCTGCTGCTGGGCGGCGACGCCGACGACCACCGGCCGGGCGTCCGCACCGACAGCATGCACCTGGCCAGCGTGGACGTGAAGACGGGCAACACGGTCCTGTTCAGCCTGCCGCGCAACCTGGAGAACGTGCGGTTCAAGCCGGGCACGCCGATGGCCGAGCGCTTCCCCGACGGCTTCCGCCTGCCGGCCGACGCCGCCGGCGGCCGCAGCGACCTGCTCAACAGCGTCTGGGAGTACTCCGACGCGCACCCGGAGATCTTCGGCGGCAAGCGTGACCAGGGCCCCGGGGTCCTGATGGAGACCATCGGCCACACGCTGGGGCTGGAGGTCGACTGGTACGCGCTGGTCAACATGTGGGGGTTCGCCCGGCTGATCGACGCGATCGGCGGCGTCACCATCACCGTCGAGCAGGACGTGGTCTTCGGCAAGTACAACGAGGGCCTGGTGAAGGCCGGCACGCGCAGGCTGAAGGGCGCGGACGCCATGTGGTACGCCCGCTCCCGCACCAACAGCGACGACTACACCCGGATGGGCCGCCAGCGATGCGTGATCAGCGCGCTGCTCCACCAGGCGGACCCGGCGACGGTGCTCTCCAGGTTCACCGCGATCGCCGGGGCGACCGAGGATCTGGTCGAGACCGACATCCCCCGCGACATGCTGACCCATCTGGTGCCGCTCGCGCTGAAGGCACAGGACGCGAAGGCGACCAGCGTCCAGTTCGTGCCGCCGCTGATCAAGACGTACGACCCCGACTGGCGGGAGATCCGCAAGCTCGTCCGCAAGGCGCTCCGCGAATCCACCGGCGCCGCGCCGGTCGCGGCCTCGGCCACCCCCGAGGCCAGTTCCGAGGCCACCCCCGAGGCCACCCCGGACGCCACCCCCGAGGCCACCTCTGCGGCCACCCTCGCGGCCACCGCCACGCCGTCGCCCTCGAAGACGCCGAAGAAGACCGCGGACCCTGACGAGAGCTCCGCCACGGACCTCTCGGCGGGCTGCGGCAAGGCCTAGCGCCCGCTCGACCGAATCCGGCTCAGCCGGTGAAGGTGAAGTAGTCCTTCGCCAGGCGGCGCAGCCGGGTCTCGTCGACGGTGTGGCCGAGGCCGGGCTGGGTGAACGGGACGGCGATGACGCCCGCGTTCGCGCCCACGACCGGGGTGACGATCTGGTTGTTGCGCGGCGGCTGCGTCACGTCGCACGGCAGCGTGCAGCCCGGCAGGCTGCCGACGGCGACGGTGGCCGCCCTGGCCAGCCCGGCGCCCTGACCGCCCGCGCACTGGATGTCCCACCCGGCCGCGACCGCGCGGTCATGGGCGCGGCGGGTCTCGCTGATCGACGGGAAGGCGGACGGCCGCAGCAGCAGCACCCTGGCCGCGCGCAGCGTCAGGTAGTCGTCGAGGTCGGCGGTGCGGTGGACCTCGACCGCGACCGAGGCGCTCACCTGGTCCTGCAGGTCGGCGTGCGCGTACACGTCGCCGGCCGGGAAGGGGCGCTCGATCACCTCCAGCCCGTAGGAGTCGAGCGCGACGAGCTGGCCGCCGTCGGTGTAGGCGTTGCCGCAGTCGACGGCGAGCGTGAGCGCGGGGTAGGCGGCGCGCACGGCCCGGACCGGCTCGACGTCCCAGCCGGGCCGCACGTCGAGCGTCACGTGGCCGTAGCCGGCGCACACCTGCTGGTTGACCCGCGTCACCAGGCTCTCTATCGACAGGTCGGGGGTGAGCCGCACGGTCGCCATCAGCGAGGTGCGGGTGCCGCCGATCGCGTCGGCGAGCGGCACGCCGCGCATCCGGGTCCACAGGTCCCAGCAGGCCATGTCGACGGCCGGGTCACCGCTGGGCACGCTGTCGGGGTGTTCCCAGTCGACGCCGATGAGCACCGCCCCGAGCGTCTCCTCCAGCCTGGACCAGGACTTGGGCGCGGGGCTGACGGCCTCGCCCCAGCCGGTCATGCCGCCGTAGTCGGTCAGCTTCACCAGCAGGCACTCCGTGCGCCTGCCGTAGGGCAGCACGACACGAAGCACCTCCAGCTCCCGCACTCGCGGCATGAGCCCCCCTCTTATGACGCGGCCTCCTCCAGTGTGCCTGCCCCGGCGGGGTGGACGAAACGGGGGGCCACCCACGCGGCGCCGAGGGCGAGCACGACGGTGAAGGCGAGTCCCACGAGGTAGCCCTGCCCGGTGGCGGTGAACAGGGCGCCGCTAACGGCGACGGCGACCACGGTGAACACCGACTCGCCGACCCCGAGCGCCGCCGCGTTGCCGCCCTCCTCGCCCTTCGCCGACATCTCCAGGACCAGCACCGACACCGTGGGGTGGAGCATGCCGATGCCCAGCCCGGAGATCGCCATCGCGACGTGCGCGAGCCCGATCGGGACCGCGTCGACGAGGACGAGCGAGACCAGCGAGATGCCGGCCGCGATCATGAGGGCGCCGCCGCGCAGGGCGGTCATGTTGCCGATCGTGCCGCGGCCCTTGATCCAGGAACCGGCGGACCAGCCGAGCGCGCCGACCGTCAGCACCACCCCCGCGGCGGCCAGCGACAAACCGCGCTCCTGGGTGAGCATGAGCGGGATCAGGACCTGGGCGGCCATGAGCGAGCCGTAGGCGAGACCGCGCAGCACGGGCCCGCTCGGCAGGCCGCGGGCGGCCCGGAGCGAACCGGCGGGCAGCAGCCGGGGCAGCGCGACGGCCAGCAGCGCGCCGCCCGCGGCCAGCAGCGGCACGCCGCCCAGCCCGAGCGCGCTGCCGTACTGGATGAGCGCGGCGGCGACGGCGGTGAGCGCGGCCCAGGCGAGCTTGCCGCCGATCGCCGGGGCGTCCGCCGCGCCGGCCCCGCCCGTGGCCCGGTCGCCGCCGCCCCGCCAGAGCAGCAGTGCCGCGGGCACCACGATCAGGGACACGCCGTAGAAGATCCACCGCCAGCCGGCGTGCTCGGCCACCAGCCCGGCGATCGTCGGCCCCACCATCGAGGGCACCACCCACGCGGCCGAGAACAGGGCGAAGACCTTCGGGTGCAGCTCCGGCGGGTACACCCGGGCCACGAACACGTACAGCGCCACCTGGATCAGCCCGGCCCCGAGCCCCTGCACGAACCGGCCCGCGACGAGGACCTCCATGGTCGGCGCCGCGCCCGCGAGCAGCAGGCCCGCGACGAAGGCGGCCACCCCCGCGGCGATGGGCGGCATCGGCCCGCTCCTGTCGCTCCACCGCCCGCCGAGCACGGTGGCGATCACGCTCGCCGCCAGCGTGGCGCTGAAGGCCAGGTTGTACAGGTGCAGGCCGCCGAGCTCGCGGGCCACGACCGGCATCGCGGTGGTCACCGCCATCGCCTCGAAGGCCACCAGCATGATCAGCGCGACCAGCCCCACGCTGAGCCCGCGGTATCGGGAGGAGAGCACGCCGGGGGCGCGCTCCGCAGTCATCGTCATGATCCGTCAAGCTACGCGAACCGGCGGGCCGGCACATCGGGCGCAGGGCGTAGGCCGTCCGCCCTAGGGACCTGCCTGGCCGGGGCCGCCGAGGTTGCGTTCGGCCCACCGGCCGATGTCGCGGCGCTCGATCGCCGCGGCCATCAGATCGGGGAAGGCGTCGGGGGTGCAGGCGAACGCGGGCACGCCCATCGCCGCCAGCGCCGCCGCGTTCTCGTGGTCGTAGAACGGCGCGCCCTCGTCGGACAGGGCCAGCAGCACGATCACCTGGACGCCGGCCTGGGTCATCGCGGCCACCCGGCGCAGCATCTCCCGCCGGATGCCGCCCTCGTACAGGTCGCTGATCAGCACGAAGATCGAGTCGGCCGGCCGGGTGATGAGGCCCTGGCAGTAGGCGATGGCCCTGTTGATGTCGGTGCCGCCGCCGAGCTGGGTGCCGAACAGCAGCTCCACCGGGTCGTGCAGCTGGTCGGTCAGGTCGGCCACGGACGTGTCGAAGACCACCAGCGACGTCTTGAGCGAGCGCATCGAGGCCAGGACGGCGCCGAACACGCTGGAGTAGACCACCGAGGCCGCCATCGACCCGCTCTGGTCGATGGCCAGCACCACCTCGCGCTGGACCGCCCGCTGTCTGCGCGCGTAGCCGACGAGCCGCGACGGGACGACGGTCTCGCGCTCCGGCAGGTAGTTCTTCAGATTGGCGCGGATCGTGCGGTCCCAGTCGATGTCGGCCGCGCGCCTGGGGCGGTGGTTCCTGGCGCTGCGGTCGAGCGCGCCGGTGACGGCCGCCCTGGTCTTCTGGGCGAGCCGTCTCTCCAGCTCGGCCACCACCGCGCGGACCACCGCCCTGGCGGACTCGCGGGCCTGGTCGGGCATCACCCTGTTGAGCGACAGCAGCGTGCCCACCAGGTGGACGTCGGGCTCGACGGCGTCCAGCATCTCCGGCTCCAGGAGCAGGCGGGTGAGGTCGAGCCGCTCGATCGCGTCCTTCTGCATCACCTGGACGACCGTGGCGGGGAAGTAGGTCCTGATGTCGCCCAGCCAGCGGGCCACCCGTGGCGCCGACGCGCCCAGCCCGCCTTCGCGCCCGCCCGCCTTGCCGCCCCCGCCGCCCTGCCCGTAGAGGGCGGCCAGCGCCGCGTCCATCCCCGCGTCGGCGCCCCGCAGGCCGTGGCCGGTGCCGTCGGCGTCGCCGCCGCCGAGCACCAGCCGCCACCGGCGCAGCCGCTCGTCCTGGTCAGCCATGCGCACTCCCCAAGATCTCCAGCACGGTGCGCGCGGCCGCTCCCGCGCGCCGCTCGTCCAGCTCCGGCTCCGCGGCCTCCGCCGCGCGCCCGCCCTGCCGCACGCGCTCCCCCACCGCTCTCCTCTCGGGTACGGCGAAGCTGCCGAAGGTACGCCGCAGCAGGGGCAGCACCTCGACGAACTGCTCCGCGCCGAGCCCCGTGAGCCACTCGTCGACCAGCCCGAACAGGCGCGGATCGTGCACCAGCAGCAGGCCGCCGCCGGACAGGAACCCCTCGACCCAGGCGGCCGTCCTGGCGGGCGCCTCGCCGCGCGACGCGGCCCTGGCCATCCGGTCGCCGGCGTCGCCGATCTCCCCGGCGTCGAGCAGGATCCGGGTCAGCCGCCCCTCGACCAGGCCGTGCAGATCCTGACGCCCGCACAGCCCGAGCAACGTGGCGAGCCACCGCTCACGCGGCGACGCCGCGCCGCCGCCGGGCTGCCCGCCCGGCCCCTCGTCCAGCAGGCCCATGGCCGTGTGCACGGCGTCGACGTGGCCGAGCAGCCCGGCCGCCGCCTCGTCGTCCAGCCGGGTCACCGCGACGGGCAGGCCCACGCAGATCCGGTCGAGCATCGACCGCACGATCACCGTCAGCCCTTCGGCCGAGGTCCCGCGCACGTCGCCGTACCGGTGCGCGCGCACCATCGCCGGCAGCGCCGCCATCAGCCGGGTGACGTCGGTGTCGAGCGCCGCCTTGGCGGACAGCGCGGCCAGCACGTCGGGCAGCGCCCCGGGCAGGTCGGCCAGCAGGCACTGCTCCACCAGCCCGGTCAGCTCCGCCAGCGACACCCCACCGGACCTACCGCCCTGCGACGCCCCTCCGGACCCTTCGCCCTGCGACGCCCCGCCCGGCCCACCACCGGACCCGGGAGAACCCCCTGCCGTCCCACCGGGCCCCGGCGGACCACCGGGCATCGGTCCGGGAGCGGGCGTGCCGGTGGCGCGGTCGCGGGCGTGGCGGGTCGCGGCGGTCGCGACCGTGGTGCCGAGAGCCGCCCGCTCGATCAGCGCCAGGTCGAACTCCGGCTCCCACCGCAGCCGCCACGTCTCCCTGAACGTGCCCTTGCCCCGCGCCTCCCCCGGCTCCCCCCAGCCGACCCCGAGCAGCCGCAGCCGGTGCAGCAGATGGCTGCGCGCCAGGTCGAGCGGCTTGCGCAGGTCCAGATCGAGCTCACGGTCGAGGGCCTCGGGCTTGAGCCGCACCTTGCGCTGCTGGTCGCGCAGGTCACGCTGGAGCGGCACCATCGGCGTGCCGTCGGTGACCAGCCCCAGCCGGTCGCCGACGACCAGCCGCCGGTGGATCAGCTCGACGGCCAGGTCGTCGCCCTCGCACAGCACCGCCCGGGCCGCCTCGGTCACCTCGCCCAGCCCGGCCAGCGGCCGGCCGCGCAGCGCCGCCAGCCCGTGGGCGAGCCGCGACGCCTCGATCACGTGCGCCGGCGACACCGCCAGCCCTTCGTCGCGCAGCACCCCCGCCGCCCCGGTCAGCCACCGCTCGATCGGCCGGTCGGGGGCCGTGAACAGGTGGTCGTACCAGCCGGGCGAGGTGATGCCCGCCCCGTAGCCGCTCCACCAGGCCAGCCGCCCATACGTCCACGGCACCCAGGTCAGCTCCGCCTTCACCCTGGGCATCCCGCGCAGCACCGCGTTGTCGTCCTTGACCGGCGGCAGCGGCCCGGACAGCGCGGGGACGTGCCAGGCCCCGCAGATCACGGCGATCCGCCCGTGCCCTTCCTTGATCGCCGCACGCAGGGTCTTGCGCATGTACGCCTCGCGCCTGGCCTCCCGCCCGGCCGGTACGTACCCTTCCCGGACGGCGGCCACGGCCTCGGCGATGACCTCGAACGGCGTGTCGCCCCGGTGCTCGACCACGTCCTCCCACCACCGCTCCGGGTCGTCGTATCCGGCGGCGTGGGCCAGCGCCCCGATGGGGTCGAGCCGCGTCGTCTCCTCCGCGGACTCCGGAGCGGGCTCGGCGGGCTCCGAGGGCTCCGAGGGCTCCGCGAGGGTGTGGGCGGCGGGAAGGTCGCAGAAGCGGACCGGGACGCCCGCACCGACCCCGTACAGGATCGCCTGCCATTCCGGGGAGAAGCGGGCGAACGGCCAGAAGGCGGCGCTGGACGCGCTGCCGGGGACGTGGGCCAGCAGCGCGACCGGCGGCTCCAGGTCAGGGGCGAGGCGGACGAGGGAGTCGGCCTCCGGCGGGCCCTCGACGAGGATGACGTCGGGGCGCAGGCGTTCGAGCTCGGCCCGGACGGCGCGGGCCGAGCCGGGGCCGTGGTGGCGGACGCCCAGGACGGAGACGCCGCTCATGAGACCTCGCGGCAGGCGCGGTAGAAGTCGCGCCAGTCGGACCGCTCGCGCACGACCGTCTCCAGGTACTCGCGCCACACCACCCGGTCGGACACCGGCTCCTGCACCACCGCGCCGACGATGCCGGCGGCCACGTCGGCGGGCCGCAGCACGCCGTCGCCGAAGTGGGCGGCCAGGGCGATGCCGCTGGTCAGCACCGAGATCGCCTCGGCGGTGGACAGCGTGGCGCTGGGCGACTTGACCTTGGTGCGGCCGTCCTCGGTCAGGCCGGCGCGCAGCTCGCGGAAGACGGTCACGACGCGGCGGATCTCCGACAGCGCGGTCGCCGTCTCGGGCAGCTCCAGCGAGCGGCCGAGCTGGGCGACGCGGCGGGCGACGATGTCGACCTCCTCCTCGGCCGTGGCGGGCACCGGCAGCACGACCGTGTTGAAGCGGCGGCGCAGCGCGCTGGACAGCTCGTTGACGCCGCGGTCGCGGTCGTTGGCGGTGGCGATGACGTTGAAGCCGCGTTCGGCCTGCACCTCGCGGTTGAGCTCCGGGATGGGCAGCGTCTTCTCCGACAGCACGGTGATCAGCGCGTCCTGCACGTCGGACGGCATGCGGGTGAGCTCCTCGACCCTGGCCACCCGCCCCTCGGCCATCGCCCGCATCACCGGGGACGGCGTCAGCGCGTCCAGGGACGGGCCCTCGGCCAGCAGCCGCGCGTAGTTCCACCCGTACCGGATGGCCTCCTCGGCGGTGCCGGCGGTGCCCTGGACGAGCAGCGTCGAGTCGCCGCTGACGGCGGCGGCGAGGTGCTCCGACAGCCAGGTCTTGGCGGTGCCGGGCACGCCGAGCAGCAGCAGCGCCCGGTCGGTCGCCAGGGTGGCGACGGCGACCTCGACGATGCGGCGGGCGCCGACGTACTTGGGGGTGACGCGGTCGCCGTCGCCGAGGATGTAGGTGGTGACCGCCCACGGCGAGAGCTTCCAGCCGGGCGGGCGCGCCCGGTCGTCCTCCTTGGCGAGCAGGGCCAGCTCGTCGGCGTACTGGTCTTCCGCGTGGGGACGCAGAACGGTCATGACAGCTCCTTGAACATGTCGGCGCGGAAGCGCAGCGAGGCGGCCACCCGCTGGACGGCCGGCGCGGGCGAGTAGCTCTCGGCCAGCGGGGCCAGGCCGGGGTCGAGGCGTTCGCCGGCCAGCCGGACCAGCTCGTCGAGGTTCCACGGCTGGCTGGCGGCCACTTTGACGATCTTGTGCAGGACGGCCGAGGCGAGCGGCTCCCGCCAGTAGGGCGACACCCCGCCGAGCACCATGATCAGCTGGCTGTCGAGGTCGTGGCCCAGGGTGAACCCGGCGGCGAGCTCCTGCTGCTCGTCAGGGCCGAGCGCCTCCAGCAGGTCGGCGATCGGATCCCAGGCGAACATCGCCCGCGCCCAGGCCGGGTCGCGCTGCAGCACCGCGGCGCGCACCCAGCCGGCCTTCACCTCGCCGTCCCACTCGGGGATGCGGCGGGCGAGCAGGCTCTCGGGCGGCTCGCCCCACATCGTCAGCGGCGCGCGGGCGATCACCTGCTGCAGCCACCAGGCCCGCTCGCCGAACCCGCGCGGCGGCTTGGCCCTGATGCCGTCGCGCTCCATCACGCCGTCGCACCCCGCGGGCGGCTCGACGAGGATCGCGGCGGGCGTGACGGTCAGGCAGGCGCGGGCCCGTTCGGCCATCCGCCGCGACAGCCGGGACCCCGGCAGGCGGGTGAGCAGGTTGGCGGCCTCCTGGCGCACCTCGCGCCGCCGGTCGTCGAGCGCCGACTCCAGGAACGGCTCGTCGTCCATGGACAGCCCGTCGGCCAGCATCTCCGTGAACGCGGCCCGGTCGTCGGGCGTCTCGCGCTCCCACGTGGTCTCGAGCAGCCGCCGTGCCCCGGCGGGGTCCTGCTTCCTGAGCCGCCGCAGGTGGGCGCGCCGGTCCGCGGCGCTGCCCAGCTCCCACGTCTCTCCGGTCGGCTCGTCCAGGAGGTAGGCCCACGCGGGGTTGCGCGCGGCGAGCCACCGGCCGCGCCGACCGGCGATCACCCCGAGGTGGGCGCGCACGGATCGGTCCCACCGGCCGCGTTCGAGCAGCTCGGGCAGCACGTAAGGCGGCACCCTGCGGCCCGTCGCGGCGGCGACGGCCAGCCATTCGGGCAGCAGCCTCTCGTGCTCGCCGCCCACGATGCGCGCCAGCCGCTCGGCGGCGCGCCTGCCGACCGGCTCCTGCTCCTCCCCGGGCGCGGCCTCCTCGCCCTCGGGCTCCACGGGCCGCCGCCCGGCGCGCCGCCGCACCGTCTCGACGGCGGCGGCGCCGAGCAGGTCTCCGGGGTACGGCCGGCGATCGGTCCCGACGAGGGCCGTCGAGGCCAGCTCCTCCCAGTCGTTCGCCGTCGCCCGGAGGGCCGCCGAAGGGTCGCCGGTCTTCACAGGATCACCACCGTCCCGTCCTCGTCCCAGGTCGTCAGGGGGCGCAGGCCGCGCGGCGTCCACTCGGCGGCCACCGTCACCGGCCGCCCGCCGGACACGGCGAGCAGCCGCCACACCCCGCGCCACGAGGCCAGCAGCGGGAACCCGGCCAGCGTGGCCTCCCCCGGCACCACACCGGTCAGCACCAGCGGCCACGACTCGGTCCACGGGTCGGCGGCCAGCGCCGCGGCGACCTCCCCCATCGCGTCGTCGGCACTCATCCCCGGCACGACCCCGCCCGCTTCCGAAGAAGCCCCGCGCGCATCCCCCGCAGACGACCCCGTCTCAGCGCCCGATCCGCCCATCAGAGGCGCCTCTGGGGAGTCGGCGCGCACGCCCGTACGAGGAGAGCCGGCTCCCGAAAGGGACGGCGACGCATGCCCCGCGAGCGTTCCCGAAGGAGCCGAGGGCTGCGGCGCGTGTTCTGCGACGGCTTCCCGAAGGGCGGGTGGGTGGCGGTGGGCGACGAGGGCGCGGAGGGGGGCGGCGCCGGGGTAGAAGGCGAGGTCGGCGTCGATGGCGGTGCCCGTCACCAGGGAGGCGTCGAGGGGCTGGCCGGAGGGGGCGAAGGACAGGATGAGCGCGGCGCGGCCGGTCGAGCGGCCGCGCAGCCAGACGCGGCGGGCCGTGAGCCGGTCCTGCTCCTCGTCGCGCCGGCCGAGGACGTCCCACCGGTCGCGCACCACCGGACGGGCCAGCACCTCCTCCCGGGTGACCGGGAACCCGACCCGCATCAGCACCGTCTCGGCCAGCTCCGGGGGCAGCTCGGCGCGCCTGCGGTAGGCGACGGCGAGGAGGTGGAGCAGGGCGTGCTCCTCCAGCAGCCGGCCCGGCCACTCGTCCTCGTCCCTGACCCGGGCGAGCCTGGTCACCATGCCGGCCGCGCCCGGCGCCTGGGCGTCGATGAGCCGTTTGGCCAGACCTTCCCAGTCGTGCGGCGCGGCCGTGGCCAAGCCCTGACGGATCTGGTCGGCCAGCCAGCGCTCCAGCTCCGCCAGCCCGGCCGCGACCCGCCCGTGCCGCAACGACTCGCCGTTGCGGGGCGGCGGGGACGGCGCGGCTTCGAGGCGGGCGGCCGAGCGGGCGGCGCGGGCCTCGCGCTGGGCCAGCCACTCCCCCGCCCACGCGGGCAGCCCGTCCGCATGCGGGACGCCGTCAGAGGACCACAGGAGCAGCAGCCCCAGGGCGTGCTTGCAGGGGAACTTGCGGCTCGGGCAGCTGCACCGGTAGGCGGGCTCGCCCAGGTCGACGCAGGCCTGATAGGGCGTGGCGCCGCTGCCCTCGCACTCGCCGAACAGCACCTCGCCCGTCAGACCGCGCACCGGCCACCTGCCCGGCGCGGCGACCCCCTGGGCGGCCTTCCGTGAGGACGCGTCGGGGGCGAGGGAGAGGACCTGATCACGGCTCCACCGTTCGATCACTCGCCGCACATTAGCCACGCCGACCGACATTCCGCGACCGTGCGAAGACGATCGACCGCGCCCCCGTAAAATCTGCCGGATGGAGCTGATGATCTATCCGGACGGGCCGGTGTTCGAGGTGGCCGGCGAGGAGGACGCGCTGGCGCGGGGGCTGGAGGGGCAGCTCGTGCTCGACGGGACGCGGTTCCTGCGGCGGGACGTGAGCGGGGCGCCGGTGGGGTTCGAGCCGCGGCCGCCGGTCGCGCGGGCGCTCGACCTGCTGCCGCATCCGGAGGGCGGGTGGTTCAGGGAGACGTGGCGGGCCGGGGTGACGTTCCGGCCCGACGGGTACGAGGGCGCCCGGGCCTCCGCGACCGGGATCTACTTCCTGTTGCAGCCGGACGAGGAGTCGGTGCCGCACATGGTGCGCTCCGACGAGGTGTGGCTGTGGCACCGGGGCGGTCCGCTGCGGCTGACGATCGGCGACGAGAGCGTGATCCTGGGGCCGGACGTCGAGCGCGGGCAGGTGCCGCAGGCCGTGGTGCCCGGCGGCGTGTGGCAGTCGGCCAGGCCCGCGGAAGATCAGGAGGTCCTGGTCAGTTGCGTGGTGTCGCCGGGGTTCGACTTCGCCGACTTCACGGCGCTGCCGCCGGGCCGTCGGTGACGACCAGGTCGCGCGGCACCTGGCCGGCCGAGCCGAGGCCGCACAGGGTGAGCGCGTTGGCCAGTTCGGCGCGGAGCAGCGCCAGCACGTGAGCGACGCCGTCGGCGCCCGCCACCGACAGCCCCCACACCACGGGCCGGCCGATCGCGACGGCGCGGGCGCCCAGGGCGAGCGCCTTGACGACGTCGGTGCCGCGCCGCACGCCGCCGTCCAGCAGGACGGGCACGCGGCCGCCCACCGCGTCGGCGACCGCAGGGAGGCGGTCGATGGTGGCGGCGGCGGAGTCGAGCTGGCGTCCGCCGTGGTTGGACACGATGATCGCGTCGGCGCCGTGCGCGACCGCCAGGGCGGCGTCGGCCGGGTGCAGGATGCCTTTCAGGACGATCGGCAACGAGGTGGTCCGGCGCAGCCGGTCCACGTGCTCCCACGAGATCTCCGGAGAGAGCGTCACCTGCCGGATGTCGCCGTCGCCGCCCAGGTTGGGGCACGACAGTCCCGCCGGCAGTTCCAGCAGCGCGCTCCTGGCCCGCTCCCCTGTCCGCAGCGCCGGTGAGTCGACGGTGATCACCAGCGCCCGGCATCCCGCCGCCTCCGCCCGCCGCACCAGGTGCTCGGTGTAGCCGGGGTCCGGCTGCAGGTAGAACTGGAACCAGAGCTCGGCGCCGGTGGCCGCCACCTCCTCCATCGCCACCGTCGACAGCATCGCGGTGATCATGATGCCCCCGGCCGCGGCGACCGCCCGCCCGGTGGCCAGTTCCCCTTCCGGGTGCGCCAGCCGGTGGAAGGCGGTGGGCGCCACCAGCACCGGCATCGACGCCGTCCGTCCCAGGATCGTGACGTCCAGCGCGGGCTCGCCGGCGCCGGTCAGCACCCGGGGCACCAGCATCAGCCGCCGGAACGCCGCCTCGTTGGCACGCAGCGTCACCTCGTCCTGGGCTCCGCCGGCGAAGTAGTCGTAGAGATCGGGGTCTAATCTGTCCTTGGCCGCTTGCTCGTACTCGCGCAGGTTGACCGGATCCATGCGCTCAATGTGCCCGTACGATGGCGGGGCTGGCAATCGTGGCTTGCAGGACGTACGCTCCAGTAGCGCTGAGTCACATCGTTGACGCGCAGCGGCGAGATTAACGGGACTCGGCGCATGTTGGCGTTGTTTCTTGGGTACTGCCTGGATTCATTGCATTGTGCAATGGTGAGCTCAAGGGTGAAATGTCACACTTTAGGAGGGCGGAGACATGCAGCCCGGCTTCTCCTGGATCATCACCCCCAACGGCGGCGCCGCCGTCCTCAGCCTGTCGGGTGAGCTCGACATCGCTACGGCCGCCGAGTGCGGCCGCTGCATGGCCGAGGCCATCGCGAGCACCGAGCCCGCGAAGGTCGTCGTCGACATGAAAGGCGTCGAGTTCTGCGACTCGTCGGGGCTCAGCGTCCTGATCGCGGCGGCGAGCGGGGCCGAGGCGTCCGGCGGCGTCCTGGTCCTCTGCGAGCTCCATCCCCGGGTCCAGCGGGTGCTCGACGTCACGGGCCTGACCAAGCGGTTCAGGTCGTACGGCACGGTCCAGGAGGCGATCGCCGCCCTGCCCAAACCGATCACGTCCTAGCCCTCGGGCCAGCCCAGCGGGTGCGGGCCCTCCCCGGGAGGCTCACCGGCCGCCGTGTTGAAGGCGTTCATGGCCGCGACCAGCGCGCGGCACTGCTCCGGCGACATGCGCGCCACGATCGTGCCGATCTCGGCGCGGCGGCGGGCGGTCACCTCGTCCACGACGTGCAGGCCTTCCGGGGTGAGCCGCATCAGGCTCTCCCTGCGGTTGAGCGGGTTGACCTCGCGCACGATCAGGTCGGCGGCGGCCAGCCGGTCGGCCATCCGCATGGCCGTGGAGGGGTTGACGTTCAGCAGGTCGGCCATCGTGACGAGCTTGGTCTCCCCCTGGGTGGCCAGCACCACCAGCATCCTGAACTGCGACAGCGTGACCCGGTCCGCCACCGCGCCGAGCGAGCGGGCGGCGATGCCGACGAGCAGGCGGGTGCCCGTCAGCACCGCCGAGATCACCGCGGAGAGATCGTCCGCCCGCTCTGGCATAGCCCTCTTTGTACACGCTTCACATCACGGGCTGCCGAATGATGCGATATTTCACACAAGGCTGCGCTGGTGGCGGTAGGTCCTGCGGAACGTGTGCCGCTTCTTCCCCGAGCGGAAGGCCGCCGACCCGGTGACCAGTCCGCGCCCGGGAACCCGGAAGGTCGCGCTGGTCTCCTCGCCCGGCAGCAGCTCGGCCACCTCCCTGCGGGCCGTCACCTTGCCCCCGCGCGGCAGGGTCAGCCCGAGCCGCACCTTGCGCCACGTGACGGCCGAGCCGTTGACGAGCGTCACGGTGACGCGGTCGCCGGAGGCCGTCACCCTGAGCCCGTACGGGCGGCGCGGGTCGGGGCCGATCGACCGGTCGAGCAGGTCCATCAGCTCGGAGACCACGTCCGGCCTGATGGCGGCCAGGTCCTTCCGCTCGCCGAGGTCTTCGTCGAGGTCGTACAGCTCGATCCTGCCGTCGGGGCCCGCGCCCTCGACGCCGGGCGCGAACCTGATCGCCTTCCAGCGGCCGCGGCGGATCGCCTGCGCCTTGCGCGGCCGGTTCCAGATCAGGTGGTCGTGGTCGGGCCCGGAGCCGCCGCTGAGCATGCCGCGGAACGAGCGGCCGTCGATCCCGTCGGGCACCGGCACCTCCGCCAGGTCGGCCAGCGTCGGCATCAGGTCCCAGTAGGCCACCGGCCGCGTCTCCACCCGGGAGCGCATCTTCGGCGACCAGGCGATCAGCGGCACCCGGATGCCGCCCTCGTACAGATCGCGCTTGTCGGCGCGGAACGGGCCGTTGGAGTCGAACAGCCTGGGCGTCACGCCCTTCTCGCGGTGCGGGCCGTTGTCGCTCATGAACAGCACGATCGTGTCGTCGGCGACCCCGGCCTCGCGCAGCGCGCCCACGAGCTCGCCCACGTATGAGTCGAGCAGCGTGACCTGGGCGGCGTGGCGCCGGTTGGCGCGGCTCCACGGCTTGTCCTTGTAGCGGCCGGCGTTGCCGGGGACCTCGCTCGGCGAGTGCGGCAGGTTCGTCGGGAAGAAGAGCAGGAACGGCCGGTCGGACGGCTTCTTGATGAAGTCGACGGCCTGCCGCAGGAACAGGTCGGGCGCGTACTTCTTCCCGGTGATGGGCACCTTGCCGCCGTTGCGCCACAGGTAGCTGGGGAAGTACTGGTGGGCGTGGCGGTGGCTGATGTAGCCGAAGAACTCGTCGAAGCCGCGCTCGTTCGGATGGGACGGCTGGCCGGGCAGCTCGGGGCCGAACCCCCACTTGCCGATGCACGCCGTGCGGTAGCCGGCCAGCTGGAGCAGCTCGGCGAAGGTCAGGTCGCCCTCCCGCAGCGCGCGCTGGGGGCCGCCCTCCGGGTTCTCCCGTACGGTGGAGTGGCCGGCGTGCAGGCCGGTGAGCAGCGAGCAGCGCGACGGCGCGCACAGCGGCGCCCCCGAGTAGGCGGCCTCGAACCGCACCCCGTCGGCCGCCAGCCGGTCGATGTTCGGCGTGACGATCTTCTTCTGCCCGTTGATGCCGATCTCACCCCACCCCAGGTCGTCGGCGAGGATGACCAGGAAGTTGGGCCGGGAGACGAGCGCGGCCTGCGCCGGCGACGCGGCGGCGGGGACGGACAGGCCGGCCAGCGCACCCGCCAGGAGGGTGCGACGTGAGGGAGCGGGGATCATGCAGGACACCTTTGGTGCAGTGTGAGATCGGGGTGCGAACCACGGGAGAACGGCAAGCGAACTCTGCCGGAGCCGGATAACGAAATGGCCGCGCTCGTCAGCAGTAGTCCCAGAGCCTGCAGATCTCCTCGAGCTCGGGAGGCAGCTCGTCGTTTGGGGGCAACGGGCGGCCAGCGACGACCGTACCGCTCTTGATCTTGTCGCGCCAGTCGCCCACCCCTTTCTGGAACGTCCCGTGATCCTTGTCTCCATAGTTGAGCATTCCGGGCTCCCAGGACACGCCGAGGAAGGCGCAGAGGTCCTTCAGCGTCCCTTCCGGCTCCGCTACCAGGTCCTCGTAGCGCAGGGTGTGGCCCTCCAGTTGGGTGCGGGCCTCCTGGAGGTAGTTCATGTACGCGAGAGTCCGCGGCACGGCCTCCGCCATGGGGCGCTTGACGGGGTCGGCCTCGTGCCAGGACTGCACGATCGACATCGGGTGCCGCAGCAGGAAGATGAACCTGGCGTCGGGCCAGCACGTCCTGAGGCGCTTCCACACGAACACGTTGCTCGGCGTCTTCTCCACCAGGATCGGCTTGCCGCTGCGCGACAGCTCCCGGTGCAGCAGCCGGTCCCAGACGAGGTGCTCGACGTCCGCGTGCGTGTGGCCGAGCAGGCGCATCGCCTGCCGTACGGGGTCGGTGCCGAACGCCACGGTCATGCGGCGGAAGTGCGTCTCGATGGGCGAGTGGATCCGGCTGTGGGAGTTCAGGATCACCCGCAGCAGGGTCGAGCCGGACCGGACCGACGACAGCAGGAAGACGGGCTCGCGGAGCAGCCGGTCGTGCGCCGGGTCCACCGGCTCGCGCACCACGTCGTCGGGCAGCCGCTGCGTCTCCGGCGCCGGCCTGGGCGCGGGCCTCGGCTCGGGCGCCTTGGCCGCCCGCCGCCTCCCGGCACGGGTGATCGTGTAACCGGTCAGTCCTTCTAGCGTCGCGTTGGCCCTGTACTTCCAGCTCATGGCCCGTCAACGTACGGGTGACCGGTGAACCCCCGGTTAACCCGCCCTGTGAGGTTCGGCCTGACCGTCCGGGTCCTCCCAGACCGCCAGGGTCTGAGCGGGTCCGCCTATGCGCTGCCAGGCGCCGGTGTCGCGGGTCCAGCGGAGGATCCGCGAACGATCCCGGGTCAGGACGTACGCCGCCCGGCCGCCCACCCGCGTCTCCGCGCCCGCCGGGCCGATGTCCTGCCAGGCCCCCGGTCCCGGCTCCGGCAGGACGCGCAGCCTCGCGCCCGGCGGGTCGGTGGAGAACAGGCCCGCGGCGCCTCCGTACAGCTCGCCCGCGGGGCCCGCCGCGTGCACCCATCGCCGCCGTGACGCCGGCGGCTCCCCCTCGGTCCAGCGGTTCACCGCGCCGTGATCCGGGGTGAGGCCGTACAGGCCCTGGCCGGTGACCGCGAACGAGGCGCCCTCGGTGCCGGCGAAGTCCCAGTGGCCGGGTCTGCCCCGGTAGAACCAGATCCAGCCGGTGCCGGGGGCGACGGCGAACAGGCCTCGCGTGCCGCCGTACAGGCGTGTCGCCGGCGCGCCGATCCAGGTCCAGGAGGTGCCCTGCCCGTCCCAGACATGGACGGACTGGCGGTCCGCGGCCAGCCGGTGCAACCGTGGACCGGCTACGGCGAAGTCGGCGCCCGGCTCGCTGATGGGTGACCAGACGCCGGGACTCCCGCCGTACACGTAGAGCCGGTCGTCCATGCCCGTCGCGAACAGGCCCGCGGGACCGGCCCAGAGGCGTTTCGCGGCGTCCCCGATCTTCGTCCACTCCTCCCCGCCGTCCCACCGGAAGACGCCCCGGCCGCCCGGCCCGACGGAGAACACCCCGGCGCCCGAGGCAGGCGGGGCCGTCACGACGCCGCTGGCCGGGACGCCGGGCGCGCTCGGCGGCTCCCACCCGGCCAGGGCGACGAGCACGGCGAGCACCACGATCCCGGCGACGCCGATGACCAGCAGAGGACGCCGCCTACGCCGTCCCACCGGCACCCCACCCGCCGCGGGACCGATCGGTTCGACGGACGCGGGAGAGTCGGCGGGCGGGGCCGGTTCGGCGGACGTGGGATGGCCGGCGGGCGGGGCCGCCTCGACGGACGCGGGAGAGGCGGGGGGCGGTTCCGTGAGGGCGGTGGAGGGCTGAGGGGTTGTGGCGAGGGCTGCCGCGTGCAGGCGCTCGGCGGTCTCCAGGCGCGTCCGGCGGGTGCGCTCGTCCGGGGTGCGGTCGCGTACCAGCCGCCGCAGCAACTCCAGCGGGATGATCTTCTGACCGGAACGGTACTCGCCCCAGAGCGTCTTGCTCACGTGGTAACGCCCGGCCAGCTCGCGGAGAGTCGTCCCGCCGGTGAGCCCGAGCAGGAACTCCGCCAGCGCGTTGGCCTGTTCCGTGCTCCCTCTCGGCCGGCCCTGGGGTCTGCCCGCCCTGCGTTCCATCGCGACCGCCCCCTTCCCGCCCCCTCTCCGATGATCATCTGACGAGAACCGGTTTGTCCACGGACAACTCGTTGTCCGCACTTCACGCCGGACGGTTCCGGACAATCGCCCCGCCCCGCACTCTCGTGATCACCGTCCACGACTCGGGAGGACATCTCATGATGAGCAGAACCACGGCAGGACTCGTCTCGGCGGCCCTGCTCGCCACCGCTCTGACCGCCTCACCGGCCGCCGCGCACGGCGGGCACACCCCCGAGCAGGTGTGCGGTCCCGGCTTCGGGAAGGTGGCGAACGGCACCCGGCCGGTGACCGACCCCGAGGGCGTCGTCTGGGCCCACGTCCACCTGCTCTACAGCGCGCGTACGGGAGAGAACTGCGTCGTCACCATCAAGTCGAGGCACGTGGGAGTGCCCACCTGGACCACCGCGACCCTCTGGGTCGAGACCCCCGACCGGACCTACCAGGACAAGAGTGACTACAAGTACTACGCGGGACCGGTGAAGGCCTACGCCAAGGACAAGTGCGTCGCCTTCGAGGGGACGACGCGGACCGGCAGGACCGGCTGGCACGTGTTCTTCGACGACCGCGCCTCCGGCGGCTCCGACGGCTACGGCAACTGCGGCGCCCGGGCCAAGCGCCGGGGTGGCGGCTGACCCGGCGCCGGCTACGGCCGCACCGACAGGGCGTGGCGGAAGACGTCTCGGGGGTCGTAGCGGCGCTTGACCCGCTGGAGGCGGGCGTAGTTCCCGTCGTAGTAGATCGTGGACCAGGGGACGCCGGAGGTGTTCCAGGCCGGGTCGGCGTGGTCGCTGTCGGGGTAGTTGATGTAGGCGCCGCCGCAGTTGCCGCCGGGGACCGGGACACCGCCGGTGCTCGCGAACGTGTCCCTGTGCAGGCCGCGCACCCACGCCATGCGGGCGTCGCCGTCCTGGCCCTCCTCCCAGGTGACGAGGTGCAGCGCCTTGAGCACCGACCGGCGTTCGGCGGTGGCGGTGGCCTCCGGCGGCACGGTGTTGACCTTCCCGCCGTACGACAGCAGCCAGAGCATGCCCTGGGAGGAGATCTCGCCCGGTTCGCCGAGACGGTCGTAGGCCACGTCGGCCTGCTCGTCGGTGAACCGCTCCCGCAGGTAGGCCGACTTGCCCTTGTACCGGCCCCGTTCGGCGTCCGCGCCGAGTGAGAGCTCCCGTACGGCCTCGTACCAGGGCTGGCGGACCAGCGGCGGGACGTACTGCGGCGGCGCGACCCCGTCGGCGACGAACGCGAAGTGGTCGCGCAGCAGCTTCTCGGCGCCGGGCAGGTCGCCGTCGATCTGGGTGGGCATGATCATGCCGCCCGGGTCGTCGCCCGCCTGCCTGCCGGGGATCATCAGGGAGCCCCACAGCGACAGGTTCGGGCTGCCGGGCTCGCTGTTGCGTACGTGCCAGTCGGCGTAGTTGCGCAGCAGCCTGCGGAACGAGGCGCGGTCCATCCCCTGCCACGACCAGATCGCCACTCCGGACAGGACGGTGCGGGGCGGCCTGGGCAGCAGCTGGGCCGGGTCGTTCCCGCGGGCGCGCGGGTCGCGCATCCAGTAACGGGTGACGACGCCGAAGTTGCCTCCTCCGCCGCCGGTGTGCGCCCACCACAGGTCGTGGTGCGGATCGCCGGGGTCCCGGGTGGCGACGACGGCGCGGGCGCGGCCGTCCCGGTCGACGACCACGACCTCGACGGCGTGCAGGTGGTCGACGGTCAGCCCGTCGCGGCGGGACAGCGGGCCGTACCCGCCGCCCGCGATGTGCCCCCCGGCGGCCACGCCCCCGCATTGGCCGCCGGGGATGGTGACGCCCCAGCCCAGGTAGAGCGTCCGGTACGCGTCCATCAGCGTGGCGCCGGCCTCGATGACGAACGCGCCGCGCCTGGCGTCGAAGTACACGCCGGACATCTCACACAGGTCGATGACGACCTCGGTGCCGTCGCCGACGAAGTTCTCGTAGCAGTGGCCGCCGCTGCGCACGGCGATCCTGCGGCCGGCCCGGACCGCCTCCTGCACCGCCTTGACGACCTGCTCGGTGGAGCCGGCCAGGTGGAAGTACTCGGGCTCGTGCCGGAAGCGCAGGTTGGTCCTGCGGACCGCCAGGTACTCGTAGCGCGGGTCCCCGGGCCGCACCACGACGGGTCCTGACAGTGGTGCCTCCCTGGCCGGCGTCGTGACCCCGCCGGCCGCCGCCACGCCCCCGGCCGCGGCCCCGGCCCCGATGAACAGCCGCCGCGTGATCTCGCTCATGACCGGTCCCCCGTCTCGTCGAAGCCCTCGCTGACGACGCTAGGGATCGCGGCCCGCCCCGTGAATGGATTCAGGTGCACGACGGGGGTGGAGATGGCTCCACCCCTTGATCTCGGAGGGTCGAGCGGGTATGGTTTCGGCGTCCTTGTCGCCGACCCCTGAGGTGATCCTGTTGGAGATCTGAGGCCGAGACGCCGCGCCATTTCGCTGTGCGCATGCCCGACCTCAGACGATCGCCTCTCTTTCGGCCATCTCCTTTCCGGTCTTCCCGGCCTGCGCGCGCGGTGTCTCCACGTGTCCCGAAATTTCTAGACACGTCAGGGAGCCGCCCTTATGTCTTTTTCCATCGTCTGTGACGCCATCTCGTTCGAGTGGACCGACGGCACGCCCGTCCTGTCGGACCTCGACGTCGCCTTCGGCCCCGGCCGCACCGGCCTGATGGGCGTCAACGGGTCGGGCAAGTCGACCCTCCTCCGGCTGATCGCCGGCGAACTGCGCCCGTCCTCGGGCACGATCAGCGTGGCCGGCGAGATCGGTTACCTCCCGCAGAACCTCCCGCTGGCCACCGGTAGCACGGTCGCCGACCTGCTCGGCATCACCGCGCGGCGGGCCGCCCTGCACGCCATCGAGAACGGGGACGTCGCCGCCGAGCACTTCACCGTGATCGGCGACGACTGGGACGTCGAGGAGCGCGCCCGCGCCGAACTCGACCGGCTCGGCCTCGGCCACCTGGACCTGGACCGCACCGCCGCCACGCTGTCCGGAGGCGAGGTGGTCATGACCGGGCTGGCCGCGCTCCTCGTACGCCGCCCCGACGTGCTGCTGCTCGACGAGCCCACCAACAACCTGGACCTGGACGCGCGCCGCCGGCTCTACGCCGCCGTCCGCTCCTGGTCCGGGGTGCTGGTGGTCGTCAGCCACGACCGCGCCCTGCTCGACCTCGTGGACCAGGTGGCCGACCTGCGGGACGGCGCCGTACGGATGTTCGGCGGCAACCTCACCGCGTACGAGGAGGCGCTGGAGACCGAGCAGGAGGCCGCCGAGCGCACGGTCCGCGCGGCCGAAAGCGACGTCCGGCGGCAGAGACGCGAGCTGGAGGAGGCGCAGACCAAACTGGACAGGAGGGTCCGGTACGGCAACAAGATGAACGCGACCAAACGCGAGCCCAAGATCGTCATGGGCGGCCGCAAGCGGGCGGCGCAGGTCTCGGCGGGCAAGCACCGCACCATGCACGCCGAGAAGCTCGACCAGGCCCGCGACCGCCTCACCGAGGCCGAGCAGGCGCTGCGCGAGGACGACGAGATCAGGGTCACCCTGCCGGAGACGGCGGTCCCGGCCGGCCGCACGGTGCTCACCCTGCCGGACCTGACGGGCCTGTACGAGCTGCGCGGCGGGCCTGAGGAGGACGGCGAGCCGATCGCGGAGCTGGTCGTCCGCGGCCCCGAGCGGATCGCCCTGGTCGGCCCGAACGGGTCCGGCAAGACGACCCTGCTGCGGAGCGTCGCGGACGGCGACCACCTGGTCCCGACCGGCTATCTGCCGCAGCGGCTCGACCTGCTGGACGACTCGCTGAGCGTGCTCGGCAACGTCCGCCGCTTCGCGCCGTCAGCGCCGGTGAACGAGGTGCGGGCGCGGCTGGCGCGCTTCCTGTTCAGGGGCGAGCGGGCGGAGCGGGCGGCGGGCACGCTGTCGGGCGGCGAACGGTTCCGCGCGGTGCTCGCGGCGCTGCTGTCGGCCGAGCCCCCGCCGCACCTGCTCCTCCTGGACGAGCCCACGAACAACCTCGACATGTCCAGCGTCCGCCAGCTCTCCCAGGCGCTGTCGGCCTACCGGGGAGCGCTGATCGTGGTCAGCCACGACCTGCCGTTCCTGGAGACGCTGGGCATCACCCGCTGGCTGCGGAAGGAGCGGTGAACGCCGGGGCCTTGGTGATCATGCGTCCGTCCTACGTGCCGGCGAACATGTCGTAGTGGTCCACGGTCAGCTCCTTGTCGACCAGGAAGCGCTCGTCCTCGGGGTAGAAGACGGCCACGGACGGGTCCTCACCGGCGAACGCCTTCACCGCCTCCCACGAGTCCCACATGGTGATCAGGAAGAACTCGGTGCGGTCCCCGGCGTCGCGGCGGGTGAAGTAGGCGCCCTTGTTGCCGGGGGTGGCGGTGTACTCGGCGTATCCGGTGCGCATCAGGTAGGCCTCGTAGTCGGCCGCGTCGGCCGCCCGCGTCCAGCCTCTCCAGGTACGGATGATCATAAGCAGCACGCTAGCGCGACCGGCGCGTGCCCGTGGCGAACGAGCCGGTGGTGAAAGTTTCACCCGCACCGCCGCGCGGACGCGACCGCGACGACACCGTCGCTCCCCGTCACGAGGCCCGCGACCGGCCGGTTGATCCGCCGGGCGAGGTCGCCGGGCGGATACGGGCCGCCCGGAAGCCGCGATACGACCACCAGGGCGCCGGTCGCCACCCGAAATGGGCCTGTCCCGACCCGCGGTCGTCGTGTGACTCTCGCCCAAGAACCCCCCGCCCCAGAGGCAGTAGGGAGAGATGACTTCTTGAAACCTCACCGTGCAAGGCGCGCCCTCGCACTCGGCGCGGCAGCCGCCCTGGCGCTCGGCGTGTCACCCGCCCAGGCGGCGAACGCGGCCGGCGCCTCGGCCCTGAGCTGCACCATCACCATCACCAACCCGACCCAGTTGTACACGACGAACGTGTACGCCTACGTCGAGGTCTCGTGCAACCAGAAGGTCTCGTTCATCGGCGGCTACCTCTCCCTGTACCGGGACGGCACCTTCCTGAACTACGCCGAGATCTACCAGTACAACCTCGCCTACGTCTACAAGCTCAACATGGTGTCCTGCGTGCCGGGGAACTACCACGTCATGGGTTACGGCTTCGCCAACCTGGACGGCGGGGCGCCCGACTTCTCCCAGCGCGTCGCCACCACGCCGATCGCCATCACCTGCACCTGAAGCACCCGAGCCCGTACCGGCTCAGCCGCCGGAGCTCACAGAGGCGGTTCGGAGCCGGTCCGGCCAGACCATGGCGTGCGCGAACAGGACCGCCCCACTGACAAGGGCAGACATCAGCGCGCACCCTGCGCCCGCACGACACCCGCCGTACCGTGCACGGTTGGGGGTCAGTCGAGATGACTGTGGTCGAGCGACGTCAAGCGGGCGGCCGCGTCGGGGTCCGCCTGGCCGATGCGGTCCAGCAGGCGGTGCAGGAGGCCGCGGAGGGTCTCGAACTCCTCGGGACTGGTCAGTTCGGCCCACCGCTGTTCGATCCTGTCTCCCATGCCCGCCGCCAGCGGCCGTACCGCCCTTCCCCGTTCCGTGAGGACGATCAACCGTGACCGGCCATCGCGGGGATTCGTGCGGCGTTCCAGATAACCGGCACGTTCGAGCTGGTCGACCGACTGTGCCATGGTCTGCTTGCGCACGCCGGCCTGGACGGCGAGCTCGCGTATCGCTATTCCCTCGGGCGGGACGAACGGGAAGACCTTGGCATCCCCCGAGCGAATGTCGCCGAAGCCCGCCTCTGCGAGGGACGCCTCGATGTCATGGGCGTATTCGCGGTGGAGGAGGCGCAGGAGGAGGGCGAGCCGCAGGCGCTTGGCGGACGGATCTCGGCTCATATTGACAGCCACCTGTCTAGTTCTAGTATGGTCAGGTACCTGTCTAGTATGCCATCTTCGCAGAGAGACCTGCCATGCCCGCTGCCCATGTTCTTGATTCCACGATCTTCTACCGGGAGGCCGGCGCGGGGACGCCGATGGTCTTCCTGCACGGCAACCCCACCTCGTCCTACCTGTGGCGGCACATCTTGCCCACCGTCAGCCAGTACGGCCGGTGCCTGGCACCCGACCTCATCGGCATGGGCGAGTCAGGCAAGCCCGACATCGCCTACACCTTCCACGATCACGCCCGCTACCTCGACGCGTGGTTCGACGCGCTCGGTCTCGATCAGGTCGTGCTGGTCGGTCACGACTGGGGCGGCGCCCTGGCCTTCGACTGGGCCGCCCGCAATCCCGGACGGGTCCGGGGCATCGCGTTCACTGAGACGATCGTCAGGCCGATGTCCTGGGCAGACTTCCCCACCGGTGCCCGCCCGCTGTTCGAGTCCATGCGCACGCCCGGTGTGGGCGAGGCCATGGTCCTGGACCAGAACGCGTTCATCGAAAAGGCGCTTCCTGCCACCATCGCCGGCGGGCTGAGCGAGGAGGACCACGAGGTCTACCGCCGCCCCTACCCGACCAGGCAGAGCCGGCTGCCGCTGCTGCAGTGGCCGCGGGCGATGCCCTTGGAGGGGGAGCCGGCCGACGTCGTGGCCAGGGTCGCCGCCTACGACGAGTGGCTGGCCGACAGCGCGGAGGTGCCCAAGCTCCTGCTCACCTTCGAGCCCGGACCGGGCACGATGATGGGCAAGGAGACCATCGACTGGTGCGCCGCCCACGTGTCCGCGCTGGAGATCGTGACGCACGGGCCCGCCGGCCATCACACCCCCGAGGATCAGCCCGAGGCCATCGCCGCCTCGCTGCTCGCCTGGCTGGTCAAGCACAACCTGCGCGGCGAGGGCTGAGCACGATGCGAGCGATCAGGCAGCACGCGTTCGGCGGCCCCGGGGAACTCCGGTTGGAGGAGGTGCCCGATCCCCATCCCGCCGACGGCGAGGTGCGGATCCGGGTCGAGTCGGCCGGTGTTCACCTCCTGGACACGGTGATCCGCCAAGGAGGAGGCGGGCCGCGGGTCGCGCCCCGCCTGCCCATGACCCCGGGCCGGGAGGTCGCCGGACTCGTCGACGAGATAGGCTCCGGCGCGGACGCGCACCTCATCGGCCGACGCGTCGTCGCCGACCTCGGCTTGGCCAGTGGCGGGTACGCCGAGCTCGCGCTGGCCCCGTCGGCGGCCCTCCACGTCCTGCCTGACGACGTCGACGCCGACTCCGCCGTGGCCATGATCGGCACCGGCCGGACGACCATGGCGATCCTCGAACTCGCGAGCCCGGTCGCCGGCGACGTCGTCCTGGTCACCGCAGCCGCCGGAGGAATCGGAACCCTGCTGCTCCAGGCAGCGTTGGCCGTCGGCGCGACGGTCGTCGGCGTCGCGGGCGGCCCCGACAAGGTGGCGCTCATCCGCGGGCTGGGCGCCGACTACGCCATCGACTACAACCGGCCCGGCTGGCCCGACGCTGTGCGCGAGGCGTTGGCGGGCAGGCCGGTGACGCTGGTCCTCGACGGAGTCGGGAGCCAGATCGGCCGGGACGCGCTGGAACTGCTCGAGGTGGCCGGACGCCTGGTGATGTTCGGTTCCGCTTCGGGATCCCTGACCGAGTTGTCGGCCCACGACCTGTTCGCCCGAGGGATCAGCGCCGCCTCCGCCGTCGGGGCCCGAGTCCTTCAGCGCCCAGGAGGCATCCGGGCGTTGGAGCTCAGCGCCATGGAAGCGCTGATCAGCAAGCGACTCATCCCCGTGATCGGCCGGCGGTTCGCCCTGGCGGACGCCGCCGCCGCGCACCTCGCTCTGCAATCGCGCGCCACCACCGGAAAGACGGTCCTGCGACCGTGACCCCTCTTCCCACGAAAGGGACCCTTGTGCTCCACCGCATCCTTCTCGCGGCCACCGCGGCCGGCCTGCTGGCTGGTCTGGTGACCGCTGCCCCTGCCGGCGCCGACACGTCCACGCCCACCGCGCGCTGCCGGGACGTCACCGTACCCGTGTCGATCGCCGCTGGGCAGCCACGGAGCCATCACATCTGGGGGCGACTGTGCACGCCTGCGGGCCGTGCCGCCTCAACGGTCCAGGTCCTGATCCATGGCCTGAACTACAGCCATGTCTACTGGGATTTCCCCTTCCGCGCCCACCGGTACTCCTACGTCAAGCGGGCGAACCAGACCGGTTACGCGACGTTCAACCTGGACCGCATCGGAGTCGGACGCAGTTCACACCCGGCGAGCAAGGATGTGACGTTGCAGTCCAACGCGCTGACCATCGCACAGGTGGTGGCGGCGCTGCGGACGGGCGAGGTGGGCCCTCGGGCGTTCGCCGATGTGGTGCTCGTCGGGCACTCTTTCGGCTCTGAAGTGGCGAAGTTCGCCGCGTCGCGCTTCCAGGCCGCGGACGCGCTGATCCTGACGGGCAACGCGCACCGTGTGTCGCCGAGCGGTGCGGAGCTTGCCGGACGGTACGGCCAGCCGGTGAGCGAGGTTCCACGGTTGGCCGCGCAGGTTCCTCCGGGTGACGACGGCTACGTGACGGTCAAGGACGAGCAGCGGCCCGCGGTCATGTACTACGTGCCGGGCGCCGACCCTCAGGTCATCGCGCGCGACAGCGCCAGGAAAGAAACGAATACGATGAGCGAGATCTTCTCGCTCGGCGATGCCGGCGCACCCGGCGTGACAGAGGCGATTCGCGTGCCGGTGCTGTTCGTCGTCGGCAACCGGGACCGGCTGGTCTGCGCCGCCGACGCCAACGACTGCACGTCACCGGCTGCTCTCGCGGCGGACGAACGGCCGCTCTACCCGGCCGCGCCCCGAGTGGATGCCGTGGTGCTGGACGACGTCGGCCACGCGATCAACCTGCACCGTCGCGCTCCTGCTGCCTACGCCAACGTACTGAACTGGCTCGACCGGAGTATTTGAACAACGGATCCCGGCAGCGACGGCGCAGGAAGCTCAAGGCGGCGGCGCAGTTCCAGGTTCTCCCCTTGAGCCACCTCCAATGCTCTGCTCTTCCTCAAGCTCGCGCGAGAGCACTCTCACGGCAGCCGAGGACGAGACACCGGGCTCGGCGAGCCTTGTCGGTCGGCTGCTGCTGTTCGCGCAACAGCCGATTGCCTCAGATGCCCGGGCAGGCTGTTCACTGCGTCGCGCCGTGGAGCTGGGCGTGAACCACATCGACACGGCGGGCTTCTACGGCCGAGCCGCTGCGCGGACCCAACGGTGTGCCGAGCGAGCAGGCGACGCCTGATCAGTTGCGCGGCCTGGTCGAGGCGGATCTGCGCTCTCTCGGCCTGGACCGGCTCGACCTGGCATATCTGCGGGTCGGCGGGATGGGCGAGTCGATCGCCGAACGGTTCGCGGTAGTGGCCGAGCTCCGCGCGGAAGGGCTGATCCGGCACCTGGGCGTCAGCGACGTTGACGCCGCGCAGTTCGCCGAAGCTCAGGCGATCGCGCCCGTCGCGGCGGCGCAGAACCGGCACACCGGTGACACCGCGCTTGGAAGGTTGTCCCTCGTGGGTTGGGGATTTTCCGGGGAGATGATTGTCTGTCCGGAGAAGCTACGAGGAGGGCACCGGTGACCCGTCAGATTGTTTCCGTCGTGGGTGGCAAAGATGCCGCCGGCTCGGACACGTACACGTCTGCCAATCCCGCGCGGCTCGACGAGGCGGTGGCCCGGGTGGGGCTGGCCGACGCCGGCACGTTCGCCGCCGCCTGCCGTACCGCCAAGGACGCCCAGCGGGAGTGGGCGAAGGTGCCGGCTCCGGTGCGCGGCCGGGTGATCGCGTCGATCGGCCGGCTGGTGGAGGCCAACGCGGAGAGCCTGGCAGCGCTGGTGACCGAGGAGATCGGCAAGCCGTACGCGGAGGCGCTCGGCGAGGTGCGGGAGATCGTCGACACGTGCGACTTCTTCCTGGGCGAGGGGCGCAGGCTGTACGGCCAGACGGTCCCGTCGGAGATGCCGGACAAGAATTTGTTCACCTTCCGCAACCCGGTCGGCGTGGCCACGGTGATCACGGCGGGCAACTTCCCGGTGGCGGTCCCGTCGTGGTACCTGGTGCCGGCCCTGCTGTGCGGCAACGCCGTGGTGTGGAAGCCGGCCGAGTACGCCGCCGCGTCGGCGCACGCGATGTACCGGCTGTTCGCGGCCGCCGGGCTGCCCGACGGCGTGCTGAACGTGGTCTTCGCCGACGGCGCGCAGACCTTCGAGGGCCTGGAGCGGGCGCTCACCGAGGGCACGGTCGACAAGATCGGGTTCACCGGTTCGAGCGAGGTCGGCAGGAAGATCGGCGAGCTGGCGGGGCGTCACCTGCAGTCGCCCTGCCTGGAGCTGGGCGGCAAGAACCCGATGGTGATCATGCCGGACGCCGACCTGGACCTGGCGGTGGAGGGCGCGCTGTTCGCCGGGTTCGGCACGGCCGGCCAGCGCTGCACGAGCCTGGGCACGGCCATCGTGCACGAGAGCGTCCACCAGGACTTCACCGACCGTTTCGTACGGGCGCTCAAGGCGGCCCGCGTCGGCGACCCGCGCGAGGACGTGCTGGCGGGCCCGCTGCTCGACCGGAAGTTCGCCGACCGGTACGAGGAGTACCTGACCTGGATCCAGCCCCACCACCGGGTCGTCTCGGGCCCGACGGGGCGGATCACCGAGGACAACCCGCGCGAGGGCTTCACCGGCGAGGGCGGCCTCTACTACCACCCGGTGGTGGTCGACGGGGTCCGGCCGGACGACCGGATCTTCCTGGAGGAGACGTTCGGCCCGATCGTCGGCGTCACCACGTTCTCGACCATGGCCGAGGCGGTCGAGCTGGCCAACCGGCCCGGATACGGCCTGTCCAGCTCGATCTACACGACGAACCCGAAGCACGCGTTCGCCTTCCGCGAGGGCGTCTCGGCGGGCATGGTCAGCATCAACAACTCCACGTCCGGGGCCGAGGCGCACCTGCCGTTCGGCGGCAACGGCAAGTCGGGCAACGGCAGCCGCCAGTCGGGGATGTGGGTGCTCGACCAGTTCACCCGCTGGCAGTCGATGAACTGGGATCACTCCGGCCGCCTGCAGAAGGCGCAGATGGACGTGGCGGAGATTACTCCCGATCACGGGTTCCGGCTCTAGTTCCTTAATACCGGGTGTAAAAGAAGCCACCCCGCCGAGAAGGGGGCCCTTCCCGGCGGGTGATGGCCGTGTCACGATGACGGCGCCTTCGATCACGGGGAGAAGCCGATGCGTGACTATCCGAGACCATTACCTGGTCAGCCGGTCCTCCGCCTGCGGGCCGGCGTCCCATGCCGCTGGAGCGTCCGCACCCTCGACGGGCGCGGCTGGTGCCCGCCCGGCACGCCCCCGGCGCGCGATCTCGACGGCCTGCCGTACTTCCACGGCGACGATCTCGTCCTGCCGGTGCCCCGCGAGCCGGTCCAGGTCCGGGCGGCGCGAGGCGTGGAGCACGGGTGCGCGGAGACCACGCTGCTTCCGGGCGAAGGAGAGACGCTGGTGGAGCTGGCGCCGCCCCGCCTGTACGACGCGGCGGCGCGCGGCTGGTACGGCGCCGATCTGCACGTGCCGCTGAACCGGCCGCCCCGGTGGGTGGCCTCCGCCCAGCACGGCGAGGACCTGCACGTCGTCAACGTGCCGCCCGGCGACGGCGACACGCTGGCGCGGTGGTCGGGCCGCGACCTGCCGTGGTCGGACGGCGCGCACCTGGCCCGGGTGGACCTGGTCCACCAGGTGCTGGGCCTGGACTCGTGGCCGCTGTCCACCGTCGCGCTGAGCGAGCTGCACCGCCGGGGCACGCTGGTGTGCTACGCGAACTCCTGCTGCGGGCCGGCGGAGACGGCCGACCAGCTGATGAGCGGCGGCGACCCGGGGTTCGACGCGCGGCTGGCCGTGGTGGACGCGGCGCTGGGGCTGGTCGACGGCTTCCCGTCGGTGATCGGCTCGCCCTGCGCGTACCGCCGGCTGATCGGCGCGGGCAACCGGGTCGCGGCGACGGGCGGCCGCACGCACCGGCTGGGCCCGATCGGGCGCGAACGCACGTACGCGCGCGTCGAGGGACGGCTGACCGCCGGCGCGTACGCGGAGGCGGTGCGGCGGGGCCGCACGTTCGTCACCACCGGCCCGTTCCTGGAGCTGGAGGTGGACGGCCGGGGCCCGGGCGACACGCTCGACCTAGCGCCGGGCGAGACGGTCCGGGTGTCGGCGCGGGTGCTCGGCGACGGGGCGGAGCGGGTGCGGCTGCTGACGGCCGACGGCGAGCTGGCGTCGGGGCCGCCCGGCGAGGTGGCCGCGCGCCTGTCCGTGGTGTGGCCGACGTACGTGGTCGCGGTCGTCGAGGGCCGCGGGCGGGTGCTCGCCCACACCAGCCCGGTCCACCTGGACGTGTGCCACCGGCGGGTGGCCAGGGAGGAGGACGTGACGTTCTGCCTGCGCTGGCTCGACCTGCTGGAGAAGCAGATCAGGGACCGGGTCGACGAGGACGGCCTGGAGGTGCTGGAGGAGGCGCGGCGCGTCTACCAGTCCCGGCTGCGCTGAAGAGGAGAACGCGGGCCTCAGGGGTGCCCGCGTTCTCTCCCCTCCTCGAACCCGGGTCAGACCTGGCCGGCCTTCTCCAGGGCGGTGCAGCAGGTGTCGACCAGGAGGCGGGCGACCACGTACGGGTCGACGTTGGCGTTCGGGCGGCGGTCCTCGATGTAGCCCTTCTTGTCGACCTCGACCTGCCACGGGATGCGGACGGACGCGCCGCGGTCGGAGACGCCGTAGGTGTACCTGTTCCACGGGGCGGTCTCGTGCGCGCCGGTCAGGCGGCTCTCGATGTCGGCGCCGTAGTGCCTGACGTGCTCCATCGGCTTGTCGCCGTCGCCGAGGGCCTCGCAGGCGGTGATGATCGCGTCGTAGCCCTCGCGCATGGCCTTGGTGGAGAAGTTCGTGTGCGCGCCGGCGCCGTTCCAGTCGCCGCGGGCGGGCTTGGCGTCGAGCGTGGCCTCCACGCCGAACTCCTCGGCGGTGCGGTAGAGCAGCCAGCGGGCGATCCACAGGTGGTCGCCGACCTCCAGCGGACCGGCGGGGCCGATCTGGAACTCCCACTGGCCGGGCATGACCTCGGCGTTGATGCCGGACACCTTCAGCCCGGCGGCGAGGCAGCGGTCGAGGTGGAGTTCGACGATCTCACGGCCGAACACGGCCTCGGCGCCGACGCCGCAGTAGTAGTGGCCCTGCGGCGCGGGGAAGCCGCCCTCGGGGAAGCCGAGCGGGCGGCTGCCCTTGAAGAACGTGTACTCCTGCTCGATGCCGAACCACGAGTCCTGCTCGGCGAACTGCTCGGCCACCGGGCGGAGCTGGGCGCGGGTGTTGCTCTTGTGCGGGTCGCCGCTGACCTCCTCGACCTCGCACAGAACGAGCACGTGGTCGCCGCCGCGGATCGGGTCGGGGCAGGTGAGCACGGGGCGGAGCACGAGGTCCGACTTGAAGCCCTTCGCCTGGTTGGTGCTGGAGCCGTCGAAGCCCCAGACCGGAGGCTCGGCCCCGTCGGCGAGGATCTTGGTCTTCGAGCGCAGCAGAGCGGTGGGCTCGGTGCCGTCGATCCAGATGTACTCAGCCTTGTAGCTCACAGCGGGTCCCTTTCCCATGTTCATCAGCCACGCCGAGTCTTATGGACCGCCGTTTCCCGGTTTTTGCCCTTATGTGAACGCCGTGTTAAGGCCGTCGCTTCTTGTCACCCGTCGTGAGGCGGTATTCCGGGCCGAGCTCGCGCCGTCCGTTCCCGTCGTAGCCGAGCAGCCGCATCGCGGTGTCCGGGTCCAGCGCCGCCGCCAGGAGCTGGGCGCGGGCGTGCGCCTCGTCCCGGTCCCGTTCCGCCTTGGCCTGGGCCACCCGGACGCCTTTGACGGCCACGGTGGTGAGCCCGACGCCGACGACCACCGCGACCACCACCACGAAGAGCGCGATCAGCAGCCACGGCGAGGCGATGCCCGGCGCGGGGCCGGGGGCGGCGGCCGCGCCGGTCTCCGTCCCTGACGCGGGGCCTGCGGTCAGCACGCCGGTCAGCGCGAGCGCGAGGATGATCGCCAGCCCGACGAGCATGAACAGGCTGGCCGCGACCACCCACAACCGTCCGGTACGACCCCGCGGCGGCGGCTGCTCGACCGTGTCGTCCACGATCAGCGGCACTGCCCTCGGCGGTGGCGACGGCTGCTCCGACCCCCACGGCACGATCTCGGGCCGCCCTTCATCACTCTCACCCGCGGCGAGGGAAAGGGGCGCCGGACCCCTCACCACAGGAGACGCGCCGGACCAGCCAGCGTCCGGAGGCGACGCACCGACCCCGGCGTGCGCCGCGGGCCAGGCGGGATCCGACCCGGGGGTGTCGCCGCCGGAGGCGCCGGGCCAGGCGGGGGCCGTCCCAGGGGCTCCCGGCCAGGCGGGGGCCGTGCCGGGGGCTCCCGGCCAGGCGGGGGCCGTGCCGGGGGCGCCGATCCAGTCGGGATCCGTGCCGGGGACCGCGAAGGCGAGGGGGTTCGCCGTTTCCGGGGCCGGCGCCGTGGAGCCGTCGCCTGGTGGGACGGGGGTGACGGTCTCCGCCGCGCCGGGCAGGTCGCGCGCCACCGGGCGGTGTTCGCGGTGCGCCAGGGCGGCCTCCGCGTGGTACTCCTCCAGGTCCCGGTAGAACTCGTCGGAGGCGTACATCGTGCCGTCGACGACCGGCCCCCGCCGCCGCCGGAGGATCGCCACCACGTCGTCGCCGTCCAGCGTCCGGTGCGTCTCCAGGGCGTGCGCGAGGCACAGCACGTCGCGGCGGTGCTCCGCGAGCAGGTCCCCGGTCTTGGCCAGCAGCCGCGCCAGGTTGTCCTCGATCCGCTCCCCCAGCACGCCGGTTCGCCCGCCGCTGATCCCCAGCTCCCGGAGGGCGGGCAGCGAGGTGACGCCCGAGCCCATCCCCCAGGACGACTCCATGAGCGCGCTCAGGCAGGTCGCCGCGTGCAGGTCGCCGCGGACGCCCGACGAGCTGTCCTCGCCGAAGAACATCCGCTCCCCCGCCAGGGAGGCGAGCGAGACCATGATGTCCGCCTCGTACTCCGACTTCCAGCGGGTGGACCCGTTCGACGGGCCGAGGTCGCCGGCGCCCTTCTCGATGGTGGCGAGGCCGATCTCCTGGTGGGAGCGCGTCACGTACGCGACCACCGCGTGACAGGCCTCGTGCACGGCCACAGCGTGGCGCTCGCGTTCGACGTGCTCGTCCGGGCCGAGCCGCTGCCGCCTGGCGCGCAGCACGTCCGGCCAGGTGATGGTCTCCCGCCCGTCGCGCACGGCGCTGATCAGCGACTCGTTGACCAGGTCCTTGATGGTGGCGCCGGTCGCGTACGGGGTGATGGCGGCGAGCCTGCCGATCTGTTCCGCGGTCAGCTCGTGCGCCACCTCGGCGAAGTAGCCCTGGTAGGTGCGGAGCCGCCCGGCCCTGGACGGGTGGCCGACCCGGTGGACGCGGTCGACGCGCCCGGGCCTCAGCAGCGCCCGGTCCAGCGCGTCCGGCCGCTCGGTGGCCATGATGACGAGGACGCGGTACGGGGGCGGCGGCTTGGGCCGCATCCCGAGCAGCCGCCTGACCGTCCGGTTGAAGAGCCCGCGCGGCTCCTTCAGCCCGGACAGCTCGGTGAGCAATGCCCGCTGCGTGCGGGCGTCGCCGCCGCCTCCGCCGAAGGGCTCGCCGGGGAAGGCGAGCACCGAGCGGCTCTCCTCCGACAGGTAGTCCGGTCCGTGGCAGCCGGAGAGGCCGCCGCCCTCGGCGGGCGGTCCCGGCCGGCCGCGCCCGCCCAGCGCGTCGGCGTCGTCGAAGAGGACGACCACGCCTCCGTAGCGGAGCGCGAGCCTGCGCAGCTTCCTGAAGAGCGTCCTGACCTTCAGGGCGCCGACGCCCGCGAACGCGCCGGTGAACGCGCCCGAGTCCACGACCACGTACGGCTTGCCGGCCTCTCCCGCGACGGCCTCGGCGATCAGCGTCTTGCCGGTGCCCGGCGGCCCCCACAGCAGCAGACCGCCCGGCACGTAGCCGCCGCGCCGCTCGATCTCCCCGGGTCTCTCCAGGAGGACGAGGCTCTGCCTGATCCGCTCGACCACGTGGTCCTGCCCCCACACGTCGGCGAAGCGGGTCGTGACCTCGCCGGGGAAGTACGTCTCGACGCCGCCCCGGGACAGGAACCAGAGCAGACCGGCGGACACGACGATGATCACAACGAGCGGAACGGCGATCTGGAACACGAGCGGCAGCGCCCGGGACAGCAGCGCCGGAGCCTCGAACAGCGCGACCGCCGGGCCGGTGCCGAGCACCGCCGCGAGCACCAGGGCCAGCAGCGCCACCCAGACAGCGATCTTCGCCAGGCGGGCCAGGCGGAACCTGGTCCAGTCGTCGAGACGCCGGTGCGACCAGCGCTCCCACCCGCCGAAGACCCGCCGGCGCCAGAACCGCCGGTAGCCCGGCAGGCGCTCGGCGGCCAGGAGGTGGAGCTGCCGTGCCGCCTCCGCACCGAGCAGCCAGAAGATCCACTGATGGTCCCTGGCCACCACCCGGACCGCGTCGGCGAACGGCACGATGCCCGGGTGATCCGCCATCACCTTCAGGGCGAGCACCAGATAGACGGCCGTCAGGCCGGCCAGGACCCTGCTCCGGTCCCAGAGCCGCCGCCTCTCAGCCGTGGCGGCGTCCTGGTCGGCGGGCCCGCTCCCGGGGGCGCGCAGCCCTGCGTGGGGCGTGGTCTTCACGGGGTGCTCCCTCATCCGGGCAGCCTGAGCAGGTTGAAGGAACCCGCGATCTGGTCGAACTCGGCGGCGCGCCGGGTGAAGCAGGTCGCCTCGCACGCGAGGAACATCACCGACAGGCTCGTTCCCTTGCCGTCGAGGATGACCGTCTGGTCGAATGTCTGGATCTCGCCGCCGATCCGGTAGTTGTAGCGGACCCGGACTCCCCTGGCCCCGTCGCCGAGGGTGAGCTCCCTGTCCATGAGCGGCTCGAAGTGGCTGAACGCCGGCGCCCGCCCCGCCCGCAGCACGGACATCAGGTACGCCGTGCGGGTCTGCTCGGTCACCGGCAGGAGGAAGTCGCGCATCCGGTTGAGCGAGATCTCGTTGCGCTGCCCGTCGGTCAGCTTGCGCACGGTCACGTACACGAACGGGTCCCGCGAGCCGAACAGGTGCTCCACGGCGGGCCGGGCCGCCTGGTCGTAGGCCGCCGACCAGACCTGTTGCCTGCGCAACCGCGCCGCCGCCGAGCTCGGGTGGTCGTCCGACAACAGCCGTTCGAGCGGGGACGCGTCGAGCCGGGAGAAGGAGGACGGCACCTTGAAGTAGGTGGTGCCGTCCCGGTCGCGCACGTAGTGGAACTCGGGTTGCCCGCAAGCGGACATGGTCGCCGCCGCGGCGATGAGCGCGATCCACGCCCGCGTCGTCTTCACCAGGGATTACCTCCGCATGACGAGGCACCGCAGTTGTTGTGCCCGTTTTCTCCCGACTGAGCCGTGCGCGGCATGAGAAATCTTGACCAAAACTTGGCCGTGCGTTGGTCTCACTTGTTACAGATCAACAGGTCTTCCTGTCGTCCAGGTCTGACTTCCGGCCGGGCCTCTTGGTCATCGCGCGGTGGGTGGCCGAAGATGAAGCCACCCCCCTCACGCGACCGGAGCGCACGATGACAGAACCGGCCGGACCGGCCACGGAGATCGTCGACTCGTACGGGATGACGGCGGAGCGCGCCTTCGCCGACCTCTGGTCGCGGGAGACGCTCACCCTCAGAGAACGCCGCCTGCTCCTGCTCGGCCTGCTCGTCGGGCAGGGCATCGACGACCAGGTGGAGCTGCAGCTCGACGCGGCGCTGCGCACGGGCGACCTGGACGAGGCCGAGCTGCGGGAGCTCGTCGTCTTCCTCACCCACTACGCGGGCTGGACGCGGGGGACCCGGCTCGGCAAGCAGGTCGAGGACCTGATCGAGTTGGTCAGGCGGGATCGATCCGGTAGACGGGGCCGGCCAGGCTGAGCGCGTACAGCTCGCCGTCGTGGTCCTCGCCGAACGAGGACAGCTGCTCCACCTCGCCCACGCGCCGGTCGCGTGCCGGCTCGTCGACGGGCGCCGCCCTGATCCACCCCGCGCAGAAGTCGCCGTAGAGGAACTGGCCGCGCAGCCACGGGATCTTCGCGCCGTGGTAGACGAATCCGGCGATCACCGAGCAGTTGCCGCCCTCGTTCAGCGGGTAGACGATCACCGGGTCGGTCAGCTTCCCGGCCGGGCCCTGGCGGAAGCGTTCCCTGCCCTCACGCAGGTTCCAGCCGTAGTTCTCGCCGCCTTCGGAGCCGGCCGGCTGGTAGTCGACCTCCTCCCACGCGTTCTGGCCGACGTCGCCGATCCACAGGTCGCCGTTGGCCCGGTCGAAGCCGAACCGCCACGGGTTGCGCAGCCCGTAGGCCCAGATCTCGGTCCGCGCGCCCTCCTTGCCGACGAACGGGTTGTCCTCCGGCACCGCGTAGGGTTTCCCGCCGCGCGGGTCGATGCGCAGGATCTTGCCCAGCAGCGTGCCCAGGTCCTGGCCGTTGCCCTCCGGGTCACCGCCGCCGCCGCCGTCGCCGAGCGCGATGTAGAGGTAGCCGTCGGGGCCGAAGGCGAGCTGGCCGCCGTTGTGGTTGGCGAACGGCTGTTCCTGCGTCAGCACGTCACGCCTGCGGGTGGCGCGGGCGCCGTCGTAGGCCCATTCGGTGACGTGGGTGGTGCCGGCCTTGTCGGTCCAGTCGAGGTAGAGCCAGCGGCCGGACGGGTGGAAGGCGACGCCGAGCAGGCCCTGCTCGTTGCCGCCGCTCACCTCTCCGGACAGGTCTACGATGGTGTCGCCGTCGGTGGTGCGCAACCTGCCGCCCTGCTCGGCCACGTACAGCCGCCGATCCCCGCTCCGGACGGCGAACGCCACCGGCCGCTCCAACTCGGCGATCCGCGTGAACCGCAGCCCGCCCTGCGCGGGCATACTCGCCGCGGGCGAACCGGACGGACTCGCCGCCTCCGCGTCGGCCGGAACGGACGCGGACGGACTCACCGCCTCAGTGCCGGCCGGAACGGACGCGGACGGCGGGACGGGGGCCCCTTCCGGCGGCGCGGCGGAGCAGCCGGTCAGGACGACGGCGAGCACGGCCACAGCGAGGCGCACGCCGCCCATCCTCGCACGCCCCAACCGCCCTCACCACCGCCCAACGCCACCACCCCGCCCCAACCCGCTCTTCGCCACCGCCACGCCGTCCCAGCCTGTAGTTCACCGCCACGCCGTCCCAGCCTGTAGTTCGCCACCACCCGCCCCCGCCCGCAGTTCGCCACCACCTGCGTTACCCCGCTCTTCCCCACCACGCCGTCCCAACCGCGCTCTTCGCCACCGCCGCGCCGTCCCCGCGCGCTCTTCGCGACCCGGCGCCACTACCCACGTGGTGCGGAGGGTACGTGACCTCCCGCTTCTCCATCGCGAGCAGCCCGAACCCGGTCAGGCTCCGCGACCCGGACTTGCACCCCCTCCCCACTCCGTTTTCCGGAGCTACGGCGGGCTGAGCGGGCCGTAAGGCACGCATGACGGCGCCCAGCCCGAGGGGGTTCCCGAAAAAGGTTGTCGATGTTGATTCTCCGGTCGCCGCCGGTCCGCCGCGAACGAACCGGAACGATCGGCTCCAGCGATCGCGCGCCCCCGCCGCGTTAGGGTTCTTGGCATGCCTACCGCATTGATCACCGGCGCCACGGCCGGCATCGGCGCCGCCTTCGCCCGCCGGCTGGCAGCCGACGGTTTCACCCTGGTCCTGGTGGCGCGCGACGAGCGGCGGCTCGGCGAGGCCGCCGCTCAGCTGAAGCTGAGGTACGGGGTCGCGGTCGAGGTCCTGCCCGCCGACCTGGCGACCGACGACGGCCTGGCCCTGGTGGAGGCGCGCTGCCGTGCCGGGGTCGATCTGCTGGTCAACAACGCCGGGTTCGCGCAGCGGCACGACTTCCTCGACACGCCGGTGGAGGACGAGTTGCGGATGCTCAAGGTCCACTGCGAGGCGGTGCTGCGGCTGACCCTGGCGGCGCTGCCGGGGATGCGCAAGCGCGGCAAGGGCGCGGTGGTCAACGTCGGTTCGGTGGCGGGCTTCTTCACCCGCGGCACCTACAGCGCGTCCAAGGCCTGGGTGGCCAACTTCAGTGAGTCCGCCGCGGCCGAGATCAGCGAGCCCGGCGTCAAGGTCATGGCGCTCTGCCCGGGTTTCGTGCGGACGGAGTTCCACCAGCGCGCCTCGATCGACATGTCCGGCATGCCGGGGTTCATGTGGCTGGACGCCGACAAGCTCGTCGCCGAGGCGCTGCGCGATCTGGCGCTGGGCAAGTGGGTCTCGGTGCCGAGCCTGCGCTACAAGGCGGTCGTCGCGGTCGGCAGGTTCGTGCCGCGCCGCCTGGTCGCGGAGGTCTCCGCCCGCATCGGCCGCCGCTGACGGACGTCCCGGGAAACGGGTCGGGCCCTCTTCGCGGGAGGGGGTCGCGATGAGGGCCCGGACGGCCGCGGGCGGGCCCGCGGCCGGGAATCGGTAGCCGGAGTACGGCTGCGGTCAGCGGCCGACGTTGGCCGGGTGGCCGACGGCCAGGCCGGAGGCCGGGTCGAAGAAGTGCAGGTTGTGCGTGTCGACGACCAGGTCGATGGTCTGGCCGTGGCGCACGTGGCTGCGGGCGTTGACCCGGGCGGTCCACAGCGACTTGTCGCCGGCCAGCGGCAGCGTGGCCTCCTCGTCGTCGCCGGTGTCGGCCGCGGCCACGGTGTCCTTGTGCTCCACCGGCGGGGCGTCGATCAGGAACAGCACGTTGATCTCGGAGCCGAGCTCCTCGGTGACCTCCGCCTTGGCGGACAGCGTCGCCCAGCCGTTGTCGGCGTGGGCGCCGGCGGAGGCGGCGTCCTCGAAGTCGGACGGGCGGATGCCGAGGATGAGCTTCTTGCCGATGTACTGGTCGAGGCCGGGCTTCTCGGTGAACGTGGACTCGGGGATCGGCAGCTTGTAGCCGGCGAAGGCCACGGCGGCGCCGCCGTCGCGGACCAGCTCGGCGTTGACGAAGTTCATCGACGGCGAGCCCATGAATCCGGCGACGAACAGGTTGACCGGCTTGTCGAAGAGGTTCTGCGGGGTGTCGACCTGCTGGAGCAGACCGTCGCGGAGCACGCAGACGCGGTCGCCGAGGGTCATGGCCTCGACCTGGTCGTGGGTGACGTAGACGGTGGTGACGCCGAGGCGCTCGTGCATCTGGTTGAGCGAGGCGCGCATGGAGACGCGGAGCTTGGCGTCGAGGTTGGACAGCGGCTCGTCCATGAGGAAGGCCTGCGGCTCGCGGACGATGGCGCGGCCCATGGCGACACGCTGGCGCTGACCACCGGACAGGGCGGCCGGCTTGCGCTTGAGGTAGGTCTCGAGGCCGAGCATCTTGGCCGCGTCCTGGACCCGCTGCTGGATCTCGGCCTTGGGCATCTTGCGCAGCTTGAGGCCGAAGGCGAGGTTCTCCTCGACCGTCATGTGCGGGTAGAGCGCGTAGTTCTGGAAGACCATCGCGATGTCGCGGTCCTTCGGCGGCAGGTGGTTGACCACCTTGTCGCCGATGGCGATCTCGCCGCCGCTGATGTCCTCGAGGCCGGCGATCATCCGGAGGGCGGTCGACTTGCCGCAACCGGAGGGGCCGACCAGCACCATGAACTCGCCATCCTTGATCTCAAGGTTGAGCCCGTTCACAGCCTTGACGCCACCGGCGTAGATCTTGTCGACGTTGGTCAAAACGATGGATGCCATGACAGTCCTTCGCGCAGGGCGATGGCCCCGATAGTCGATGATGCGTATGTGGATACGTTTTCAAGCATCTCATCGTGAAATGGATATCCCTGTCAAGAGTTCCCCTATGAACAGCCATCGCGGGACCGGCGGTCTTCCGGAAATCGGGAAAGCATGATGGAATCGTTTCCATGGATAAGCGGGCGACGATCAAGGACGTGGCCGAGGCCGCGGGGGTGGGCATCGCCACCGTGTCCCGGGTGCTGTCAGGCGGCTCGGCCAGTCCCCAGACCAGGGAGCGGGTGCTGGCGGTCGCGGCCCAGCTCGACTACCGCCCCAGCGCCGTCGGCCGCAACCTGCGCCAGCGCCGCACGGGCGGGCTCGGGCTGCTGGTCCCCGACCTGACCGACACGTTCTTCGGCCAGCTCGCCGAGGGGGCGCTCGCGTACGCGCGCTCGGCCGGCGAGCCGGTCGTGCTGGGCTCCACCGGCGACGACCCGGAGCAGGAGTCGGAGATGATCGGCATGCTGCTGGAGCAGAGCGTGGACCGGGTGGTCGCGGTGCCGTCCGGCGACGCCGAGACCTGGCAGCCGGCCCTCAGGGCGGGCATGACGGTGGTCTTCGCCGACCGCCTGCCGGTCGAGGGCGCCGATCCGGCCGGCGAGGGCCCCGACCGCGACCTCATGCTCCTCGACGGCCTGCCGCCGGCCCGGCCGTCGCGCCCGCTGGACGTGCCCGCGGTCCTCGCCGACGACCGGTCGGGCATCCGTACGGCGGTGCGCTACCTGAGAGGGCTCGGCCACCGGCGCATCGCCTATCTCGGCGGCCCCGGGCACGACCGGCGGGCGGAGGCGTTCCGCGAGGCGGTGGGGGCGCCGGCGGACGAGGAGCTGATCGTGTTCGCCACCGGGAGCCGCGACTCCGCCTACGCGGCCGCCTCCGGCCTGTTCCAGAGCCGTCCGGACCTGTCGGCGGTGGTGGCCGGGGGCAACGTGCTCGGCGAGGCCGCCGTCCTCGCCGCCCGCGAGCTCGATCTGCGGGTGCCGAGGGACGTGTCGCTCGTGATGTACGACGACGTCCCCTGGGCGGAGCTCTGCTCGCCTCCCTTGACGGTGATCGCCCAGCCGGGGCGCGACATCGGCTACCGGGCGGCCGAGCTCGTCCTGCGCACGGGCGCCCGCCGCCCGCGCACGGTGGTGCTGCCCACGGAGCTGATCGTCAGGGGCAGCTGCGGCCCGTACCCCGGCCGGCCCGGCGCCGGGGTCAGGGCCTGAGGGTGCGGGCGGCGACGAGCCGCCCGGACTGGAAGCCCTCCACGCGGACGACCTGCGCGGCGGCGAGGCCGGGGACGGTCACGGTGACCGTCTCCTGGGTCAGGTCGACGGTGAGCCGCGGCCTGCCGTCCAGGTAGACGTCCGCCCGGTCCAGGAGGCCGGTCCGCAGGGTCAGCTCGTCCGCCGCCCCCGCGACGCGCACGTCGAGGCGGCGGGCGGGAAGGGCCGCGAGGAGCTCGCCCGCGCGGTCGAGCAGGTCCTGGTTGCCGGCCAGGATGTCCCGGCGGGTCAGGCGGTGGCGGTGGCCTGGCCGTACGCCGAGGTCCTCGACGGGCGTGCCGGCCAGTTCGTGGACGCGCAGCGTGCGGCGGACCGACACGCGCATGCCCGCTCCGCCGGGCAGCGGCCGGTACGGCGAGCCGGGCGCCGGGCTGGGCAGTTCGAGCAGGAGCTTGAGCAGCTCGTGCGTCCAGACGTTGGCGCCGCCCGCGCCGGTGTTGTCGTCCACGCCGAGGACGGGGCCGATCCCGTGGTCCTGGAAGCCGGCGGCGAAGATGTCCGTCGCCGAGTAGCAGCGGGCGTCGGTGATCAGCACGACCGGGCCGTGATAGCACTGGCCGATGGCGTTGGCCCCGGCCTCGGGGGTGATGGCGAAGCCGGCCGAGTGCACGGCGCCGATCTCCAGGGCCTGGTTCATGGACGGGCACCACGGCCCGAGGTCGATCTGCCCGGTCGGGTTCTCCTCGTGCTGCGCGCAGATCCGCACGTTCAGCGGCGTGGTGACGAACTGGGTCGGCTCGGGCGTGATCCGGTGCGGCGTCAGCGTCTGCAGCAGGAACTCGGCGGCGTGGATGTGCCCGCCGCCGTTGCCCCGCACGTCGACCACGAGCCCGTTCCGCGGCAGCAGGCCGGCGAGCCGGACGAACTCGCCGACGAACGCGCCGGGGTCGTTGGTGTTGAAGGTGAACACGCGGATGTGGCCGAAGGTCCCCGACGGCGTGTCCACGGCCCGCGCCTTGAAGAACGCCGGCATGGACGTCGGGAGGTCCGCTCCCGGGGCGTCGGTCCCGGTGGCGTCGACGATCTCCGCCGTGAGCGTCCGGGGGACGTACAGCATCCTGAGCGCGCGGGAGATCGCGTCCGTGCCCAGGTCCAGCCCTTGCGACACGGCGGCCTCGGTGAGCGCCCCGGCGTCGACGAACGGCGGCGGGTTGTCCGTCACCCGCCACGGCTCCCGCAGCTCGCGGGCTATCCCGTCCCGGCCCAGGTAGCCGAGCGTCACCCAGGACTCGCCGGGCGGCAGGTGGATCACCAGCGGCCGGATGGTCAGCGACTGCAGCCCGCGCGAGTGCCGCGCCGCGGGGTTGCCGCCCGCGTACCGTGCGGCGTTCGCGTCCACCGCGGCGCCGATCGGGGTCCCGTTCCAGTGGGTGACCTCGGCGCCCGGCTCCAGCCCCGGCGCGGAGAACCCCTCCACGAGCCTGGTCACCAGGTAGCGGGGTCTGCCGTCCTCGTGGCACTCCTCGATCAGGAACGGGAGGTAGGCGACCTTGCTCGCGTACGGCTGCGGGAGCAGGTAGTTCGTGTGCAGGTCGCGTACCGAGTGGAAGATCTCCGACAGCTCCGCGTGGAAGCGCGGCTCGGGGTCGGCGGTCGCGGCGGTCTGGCGGCTGAGCCTCAGGGCCAGCAGCCGGAGCCGCTGCACCGGGTTGACCGCGTACATCGCGATCTTCAGCGGGAGGTGCGCGTAGTTCTGCTCGATCAGCACCAGCGCCTGCTCCACGAGCGTGCGCCGGTCGGCGAGCGTGAGCGTGCCCGCCGTGTCCAGGAAGTCCCGCAGGTCCACGGCGTCGGCCAGCCGCTTGGCCTGCCCGGTCGCGCCCTCGCTGATCCCCATGCCGCCTCCCGGTCCGCGCGCCTGCCCGACAGGGGACAAGCTCTCAGAGCACGGCGGCGGCCGCGTCAGGAGGCGCCCCAGGGATTTCCCTAGGGCGCCTCCTCCCGAGCGGTCAGAGGACCTTCTCGATGGCGGCCAGGACCGCCGGGTCCGTCGGCACGGTGCGGGGGCGGAAGCGGGCCACCACCCGGCCGTCGCGGTCGACGAGGAACTTCTCGAAGTTCCACTGCACGTCGCCGCTCTCGCCCTCGGCGTCCGGCGCCTGCACGAGCCGCTCGTACAGGGCGTGACGGTCGGGGCCGTTCACGTCGGCCTTGGCCAGCAGCGGGAAGTCGACCCCGTACGTGGTCGAGCAGAACTCCTGGATCTCCTCGGCGCTCCCCGGCTCCTGCCCCATGAACTGGTTGCACGGCATGCCGACCACGGTGAACCCGCGCGGGCCGTACTCCTGGTGGAGCTTGACGAGGTCGGTGTACTGCGGGGTGAGCCCGCACTTGGAGGCCACGTTGACGATGAGCAGGGCCTTGTCGCCGGCCACGCCGGCGAGGGTGGTGGGTTCGTCCGTCAGGGTGCGGACCGGGATCTCTCGAACGTTCATGGTCCGACCTTACGAGATGCCTGTCAGCCCCAAAACGTGACCTAATCCACATTTATCCCCCGAAGGCCCAGCAACAGGCATATATCGAGATCTTTACTGACGATCTACATTTCCATGGTCAATTCGCAGTAAAGGTGACAAGTCCGGCAGGGTGGCGCGGTCCCCGATTCCTGCGAAAGGGAACCCGAATGCCCATGCTCCGCCGTACCAGCGTCCTGCTCATGAGCGCCTCGCTCATGGTTGCGGGCGGCGCCACGGCCGCACAGGCGCAGAGCTCCCAGACGAGTGCGACCAGCACGAGCAGCAAGAACAAGTCCATGGCCAAGAAGATGGTGAACAAGCGCGGCTGGGCCGCCACCCAGTTCAGATGCCTGGTCAAGCTCTGGGAACGCGAGAGCGGCTGGAACCACCGGGCCGGCAACCGCTACTCCGGCGCCTACGGCATCCCCCAGGCGCTGCCCGCCGGCAAGATGGCCTCGCACGGGAGCGACTGGCGCACCAACCCCAGGACACAGATCGCCTGGGGCCTGAGCTACATCAAGAAGAGGTACGGCACGCCGTGTCGCGCCTGGGGCCACTTCCAATCCCACCACTGGTACTGATCCAAACCTCAGGCTTGCGCGAGTTTCGCGGAAAGCGCCGGCCATCGAGGCGCCGGGCCGATCAATCCGGGCCCAACGAGAGCGCCCTTTATCCGCATCGATCCCGCAAACACCTGTCCTTGGCGTGTCCCGGGTTCTGACCCTGCGCGGTCGCGCGTACTAGAAACCGGCTCAGAGGACATGTCGTGGAGCCCTCCGGGCCGTCCGGTGAGAAGCCGGGCGGATCAAGGATCCCGGAGGGCCGCGCGGACCCTTCTCGTCCGAGCCACGGACGCGGACCGGCAGGGGCGCCGGGGAAGCGAGAGCGCCCGTCCGCACGCGACCCGACCGCGAGGATCGACTTGAACAGCAAGCGCACGCTACGCAGCACGATCGTGACCCTGGCCGCGCTCACCGCCGCACTCGGCGGGATGGAGGTCGCGGCCACGGCCGAGACGGAGGGCGCCGACGACGCGCCCATGGTGGTCCGTACGTGGCGGACCAGCGCGGAACCGCGCGTCCCTGCCCACCGTCCGAGAAGCACCAGCAAGCGTTTCGCCCTCGACCAGGTGGTGCGCAGGTCATGGGGCCTGCGCGAGTTCCACTGCCTGGACAACCTGTGGACCAGGGAGAGCGGCTGGAACCACCGCGCCGTGAACCGTTCGTCCGGCGCCTACGGCATCCCGCAGGCACTGCCCGGCGGCAAGATGCGGGGAGCGGGCAAGGACTGGCGGCACAACCCGAGGACCCAGATCCGCTGGGGCCTGTCCTACATCAAGGGGAGGTACGGCAAGCCGTGCGGCGCCTGGGGGCACTTCAGGTCGCACAACTGGTACTAGCCGGACGCCGGAGGGCATCCGCGGGTCACCGGGTGCCCTCCCTCCTCGCCGGGTGCACCGCGATCGCCTGGACGAACAGCTCCACCCCGAACGCGAACTCCGCCTCGTGGTCGCAGGAGCCCAGCAGCTCGGACAGCGCGCTCACCTCGGGGAACAGCTCGGGATCCACCTCCTCGGGGTCGATCGTCGAGCTGCGGCCGGGGGCGAAGGCAGGCGTCACGCCGACCTCGCGCAGCAGCGAGCCGACGATGAACGCGATGAACAGCCGCAGCACCCGCACCGCGTCGGCGCCGTCGAACCCGGCGCTGCGCAGCGTGGCCAGGGCCCGCTCGACGGGCAGCAGCCCGGCGTGGCTGTGGAGCTGGCGGCTGACGACGAGCATGGTGCAGCGCGGGTAGTGGTGGGCGATCTGGCGGAAGGCGCGCGCCTGCATGCGCACCCGGTCGGCCCAGTGGGCCTCCGGGTCGTCGGTGAACTCGATCTCGCTGAGCACGCTCTCGGCCACGCCGTCGAGCAGGGCGCCCTTGTTGGGCACGTGGTTGTAGAGCGACATCACGCCGACCCCCAGCTCGGAGGCGATGCGCCGCATGGAGACGGCGTCGGCGCCCTCGCGCTCGATCAGCTCGACCGCGGCGGCGACGATCCGGGCCCGGGACAGCGGCTGGGTGGTCACACTGCATTCTATTGACGCGCGTACAGCGTACGTGCAAGCCTCCAAGGAACGTACGGTGTACGTCACCCCCCTCCGGAGGTCCGATGTCGACCCACGAGCTCTACACCATCCCCGCAGGCCTGGCCACGTGGAACGTGGAAATGGCCGGAACCACGAAGTTCACCTGGGAGTACGACGACGGCAGGGACCGCATGCTGGCCTTGTACCAGAAGGGCAAGGACAAGCAGTGGGACTCCACCAAGCGGATCGACTGGGACCTCGAAGTCGATCCGTACGACATCCTCGGCATCCCCGACCAGACCATCGCCATCTACGGCACCCCGCTGTGGGAGCGGATGGACGACAAGCAGCGCAAGGACGTGCGGCTGCACAACGCGTCCTGGCAGTTCTCCCAGTTCCTGCACGGTGAGCAGGGTGCGATGATCTGCTCGGCCAAGATCGTGGAATCGGTGCCTGACCTCGACTCCAAGTTCTACGCGGCCACCCAGACGATGGACGAGGCGCGCCACGCCGAGACCTACGCCCGCTTCCTCCAGGAGAAGGTCGGCCTCGCCTACCCGATCAACCCGTACCTGAAGTCCCTGCTGGACTCGACGCTGAGCGACTCCCGCTGGGACATGCCCTACCTGGGGATGCAGGTGCTGATCGAAGGTCTCGCCCTCGCGGCCTTCGGCGTGATGCGCGACATCACCACCAAGCCGCTGCCCAAGCAGATCCTCGCCTACGTCATGCAGGACGAGGCCCGGCACGTCGCCTTCGGCCGGATGGCGCTGCGCGACTACTACCGGCAGCTGTCGGAGGCCGAGCTGCGCGAGCGCGAGGACTTCGTCATCGAGGGCTGCTACCTCATGCGCGACCGCCTGCGCGGCCGGGAGACCTGGGAGAACCTCGGCCTGAGCAGGGCCGAGGTGGACGAGGCCATGGTCGCGGTGGACCAGTCGGAGTACCTCCGGCTGTTCCGGTCCCTGCTGTTCAGCCGCATCGTGCCGTGCGTCAAGGACATCGGGCTGTGGAGCCCGCGGCTGCAGCAGGCGTACGCGGACATGGGCGTGCTGGAGATGGCCGGCCAGTCACTGGAGGCGCTGATGAAGCAGGACGAGGAGATCGCCGACAAACTGGACGAAGCCCGCTTCGCGGAGGAGGAGGCCGAACGGCACGCCGAGGTGTCGCAGACCATCGCCATGGGCTCCGACGGCTGACCCCTCCAGGTGCTCTCCGCGTCGGTCCGGTCCGGCGTCAGGTAGCGATGAGGAGTTCGGCCTGGGCGGTCAACCGTGGTGGGAGCGGCTTGCGGCTCGCACTCTGCTGGGCGCGCCGGGCCAGACGAGCCGCTTCCAAGTCCTGCCCGGCTTTCTTCATGACGCGTGCGGTCCGCAGCAGGGTTGTGGCGTCGCTGTCCGCGTCCAGTCGTGGCAGCGCCCGGACCGCCGCGACCACGTCCCCGCTCAGCGCCAGGGCGAGCGCGTAGGCGGCGCGTGTCGAGGCCAGCTCATGAGGCCGGACCCGATCGAGATCGCGCAGCGCGGACTGAGGCGCGATGTCCGAGAGGATCTCGCCCCGGACCCGCAGCGCCTCGGCCGGGTTGTTCCCGGAGCGGAGCGCCGCGTCCAGCATGTCGACCGCGCCGCTTTCGTGCCCGATGTACCACAACGCCCAAGCCAGCTCCGTCAGGATCACGGGTTCCGGACTCCGCTTCACCGCCGCCCGCAGTTCCCTGATCGCTTCCTGGTAGGCGCCTTGATCGACCAGGATCCGGCCGATGGCGGCCAGAAAGGTGGCGACGATACGGTCGGTGCCGCGCATCGTGGCGTACATCATCGCCGCCTCGCGATAGTGCGCGATAGCCCCGTCGAAGTCATCCAGCAGGTAGGCGGCATCTCCGGCCAAGGACTCGGCACGAGCCCGTGATCTGCCGTCGGCGGAGTTCCGGAGAGCCCTCTCCGCCTGCTTCGCGGCGAACTCGAACCAGCCGCGCTGCAACGCGGCTTCGATGGTCGAAACGTGGTTGGGCGGTTCCGGCTGCTGCCGCCCGAACGAGGTGCTCAAGAAGGGTCCTACGAGGCGTGCGGGCATCTCGTAGCGCCCTTTCTCCCCGCGGCGCAGGATTCGGCCTCGTGTCAGCGCCTGCGCGACCCGGGGAGGAAGGTCCTCGCCATCCGTCCCGTTCGTCACGATCGGGCGCAGCAAGGCGACCAGCTGGTCCACATCCCCGTCCAGCAGGTCCCGCGCCACCTCCTGGATGGTCCGGTCGCAGTGGTCGGCCAGCACCTTGTCCACGTCCACCAGGTCGGCGTCCCCGATGGGGGTGTCCTTCTCGTTCGTGGACTTCCAGAGTGCCTCGCAGACCAGTTGCAGGTGAGCCGGTTCCACCGTGGTGGAGCGGTCGGCCCGCAACTCGTCGACGAGCTTCTCGGCCACCCCTGGAGCGAGTTCCCGGCCGCAGCTCACGAGTGGCCGTCGGCATGCCTCCAGTGCCGCGTCCACGGCGAAGGGCTCCAGCCGGATGAACGACTCAGAGGTCATGTGCGTGCGCATCCCCTCATGGCGCTGCAGCGGCTCGAGGTGCTCATCGGCGATGACGATGAGGAGGTGGAGCGGGGGATCGCCGCTGAGCGCGTCGCTCAACTGGTCGAGAAGGTGGATGTGGCCGTCAGGATGCCGGCGGTGGGCGGTGAAGAGTTCCTCGGCGTGGTCGAAGACGGCCATGACCGTTCCGCCGTCCGGGTTCCAGTGATGCCAGCGCAGGTAGGTGCTGATCGTGAGGCCGGAGAGCCGGAGAGGGTGCTCGTGCGGCGACCATGACGACATCAGCGCGAAGGCGTGTGGGTCGCTGTCGTCGAGGATGGCGGCAGCCGGTAAGACGGAGGGCCGCCGCACACTTCCCAAGGGCAGTACGTCGGAACCTGCGAGAAGAGGCAGCACACCGGCCGTCACCAGCGACGTCTTGCCCACGCCCGAAGGGCCGTGCAGGATCGTCACCCGGTGATTCCGCCACAGGTGCGCGAGAGCGGCGGCCTCGGCCTCGCGGCCGAAGAATCTCGTCGCGTCCTCCCGGCGATAGGCACTCAGGCCGACGTACGGCTCGAAGCCGCTGCCGCTGGAAGGCATTGCCACACCCGCCCGCAGATGTAATCGCACCAGTACGTCGTTCGTCATCACCGCTCATGACGAAGATCCCGCACCCGAGTTGCAGGGAGTTGCGGTGACTCAACCATACTTGGCCGGAGCACGCGAGTTGCGAAACGCGCAACCAGAAAGAGCACTCAGGCCGCATCCGATCGCCGGCCCGCGGCGGCCTCGGAGTCCCCTTACAGGTGATCACGGAATGTTGCCTTCATTCAAACCGGACAGTGCCCGAAGCGTGAGCCGGGTGTGGGGATGGTCGCTGCCCAGGACTTGCTGTTGCTGCTTCAGCAGTTGGCGGAAAAGGCGTTCGGCTTCGGCCCGGTCTCCCTGCTGCACCAACACCCTGGCGATCTCATAACGCGTGGCCAATGTCGCCGGATGCTGGGGTTCCAGCCATGCCTCTTGGTCCCGGAGCAGATCCCGGAAGCGATTCTCGGCCTCGGCGAAATCCCCCCGGCCCGCCAAGGTCCGTGCGATCTCGTACCGCGTGGCCAGTGTACGCTCGTCATCGGCGCCCAACGCCGACTCCTGGTCCCGCAGCAACTCCTGGAGAAGATTCTCGGCCTCGGCGAACCTCTTCTGCTCCGCCACCACCACCGCGAGATCAGCCCGTATCTCCAGTGATTCCATGCTGTTGCCGTCCGACGCCGTGGACAACAACTCACGATAGATGCGATCGGCCTCGGCCAATCTGTTGACGAACTGGTACGCGCCTGCCTGTACGCGCCGCAACGGCCGCGTGACAGGGTGATCAGAACCGAGACGGGTCAGGCGTTTCAGCGCGGCCTCCGAAATCTTCACAGAGGCGTTGTACGAACCGGCCCACAGCAGCATCGTCGCGGTGACGCATGCGGTGCAGACCAGGTTCGCCAAGACGGGTTCACGAACCAGTGGGCCGGCGGCGTTCAGCATTTCTTCAAGATGGGCCCACCATTTCTGCCAGGCCGGCCAATGCGCGGGCTTGTCCACCTGTAAATCCGCGGTCGCGTGTATCAGCAGTTCGGTGGCGGCGGATACGGCACGGTCGGTTTCCACGTGGTCGAGATCCTCACGGACCGTCTCGGCGACCAGCGGATGCACCATCACCCCGGCGATCGCCTCCGCCGTCGCGCCTTCTGCCGCGGGCAGCGAGGTCTGGATCAGCCCCACCGAGAGCAGGGCTTCCAGCCCTGCCACCACGCCGGCCGGATCAGGACTGTCACAGGCCCGGCCGAGTATCTCGTGATCCAAACCGCTGACCGGGATGGGAACGGCGGGCGCGAACCAGGCCAGCACCCGCAACAGCCCTCGTGCCTGCCCCACGCCCGCGGCGTCCAGCTGAGCCAGCGACAGTTCCCATGTCCGGCCCACCACGGCGCGATCGTCCACGTCGCCTGCCGTGCCGCCCAGCACGGCTGTTCCCTTGGACTCCAGGACCTGTTGGTAGCCGGAGAAGGATTGCCGCTGGGCGAACGGGGACGCCAGCTGCGATCCGGCGTGATGCAACGCGAGTGCGAGACCGCCCAGCCGCTCTGCCAGTGCTTCGGCCTCGGTGATGTCGCCGGCCCAGGGAACCAGGTCCACCAGCACCTGGCCGCCCTGCTCTTTGCTCAGCCAACCCACGGGATGGAGCTCGGCCCCACGGCCCCAGTGCCGCGGATCGCCGTCGCGCGTGCTGACCACCACCAGCCCGGACCTCGACCCGCGCACCCACCCGTTGCCGTCGCGCACCGTGCGACCGGCTGTCTCCAGCTCCGCGACGTCGTCGGCGTCGTCGATCACGAGCAGCCAGTCGCGATGGCGTTCCAACGCCTGCCACAGCACGTCGCATGCGGCCAAGCGGCCGGTACGCGCCGCGTCCACCTGCGCGTCGTCGGCTCCCAGCGCCTGCGCCAGCACCAGCAGCGAGTCGGACAGGGCCGCCGCGTCCACCGCCGAGGCCCACCAGACTGGCCGGCGGGCCTGTACCGCTATATCGGCCAATTGCAGGGCCACGGTGGATTTGCCCGTGCCGCCCAGCCCCGCCAGCACGTGCACCCGGCCGTCCGGCGCCCCCAGCAACGTCCTCAGCTGCTCCAGCAGAGGTTCGCGACCCCGTACACGCTTCGGCAGGCGCCCCAGCGGAGGCCACAGCACTCCGTGCCCACCCGGGACCACCGGCGTGCCCTCGTCGGCGGAGCGGTACGTGATGTGCAGGTCACGGCCGGCACTCAGCGCATCCCGCAGTGCGGCGATACCTTGCCGCACTCTGGTTTCATCTGCTGGGAAAGGCTCGTCAGTCATCTGGCGACGGCTTCGCGTCAGGACGCTGCTGCACGGTCATGTCCCGACCTGCCGTATACGCGTCCCGGCCGGCGCGCACGTTCTGCACGACCTTCCCGGAGGAAGCAGTCTGCCGAGCCCATTCGGCCATTTCATCGGCGAACGCCCGATCGCGCTCGGCATACCAGCGCAATGCCTCGGCCAGTTCATGAAGCGCGCTTTCGTCCTCAGGTGTCGCCACGGCACGCTCCAGCGCGTCCGCCGACCGCGGGTCCCCGCCGAAAACGATGCGAATGCGTTCCCGGATCTTCGCCACCAGGCTCAGTGCCGCGCTTTCTCCCAGCCCTTGGACCGCCCCGGTCCCCGCGACCAGAGCCACCGCACTTGCCATCGCCGCCACATCCACCTGCGCCCGCCCCTCCCCGCATCGATCGAACCAAATCTACAGATAAAGAGGCAATGGGCCGGACGAACGGCGGGAGATACACTACATACCTTTTTGTTCTCGCATTCTCGCACGACCTCTTAAATGATCCAGGCACCCACGGCACTGGTTATCGCAGGCAACAGCCGACCTCGCCGGACGGAAAGTTCGGTGATGACGGCAGGAATCAGACCGATGATTGGAAGCTGGCCACGATGACACCCTCATCGGCCAGTCGCTCCAAAACCCTGTTCAGAGCCGGTATGTCGAGCCCTTTCAACGCCTCCAGATCGATATCACTGACATCGATCAAGCCCGTCCCGTGCGTGTCAGCCATGCCGCCCCCTCTTGCCCGATTACGGCTGCCCTTAACTTCCAAAACCGTCGTCCCGGCTATGGCACCTCACTTAGAGTGTGTGACCGCCCATCGCCAAAAGCAATCATCCGAGAGAAAATCGGGCTGACAGGAGGTGTCGGTTCATGGATCAGAAGACGGCTCCAGAGGCGTCACACCAGGTACCGGCGATCTGGGGGAAGAAGATTCCGGGCCGGAACAAACACTTCACCGGCCGGGAGAATCTCCTCGACCAGTTACGCACGAGCATCATCTCCACCGCCAAGGCGGCAGTCGTGCCTCAGGCGTTGCAAGGACTGGGCGGCGTCGGGAAGACACAACTGGCGATCGAATACGTGTGGCGTTACCGCAGTTTCTACGACCTGGTCTGGTGGGTGCCGGCGGACCAGCCGATGCTCGTCCCCAGCACGATCGCGGCCCTCGCCGACCACCTCCGATTGCGCCCGGCCAACAGCGTCGGCATCGAAGAGGCCGCCGCGTCCGTCCGTGACGCGCTGCAGCGCGGCGACCCGATCGACCGGTGGCTGCTCATATTCGACAACGCGGACGAGCCGGAGGAGATCCGCGACTTCATCCCCGAAGGCGGGCCCGGGCATGTGCTGATCACGTCGCGGAACAGCCGGTGGAGCGGTGTGGCAGAAACCGTCCCCGTGGACGTCTTCTCCACCGAGGAGAGCGTGGAGTTCCTCCGCAAGCGGCTGCAGAAGGACGTTCCGCAGAAGGAGGCGGAGCACCTGGCGAGTGAGCTCGGTGACCTTCCTCTGGCCCTGGAGCAGGCCGCGGCCCTTCAAATAATGACCGGGTTGTCCACCGAGGAGTACATCGAGCAGCTCGCCCTACAGACGAGGGAACTACTGAACCTCGGCAAGTCGACCGAATACCCGCTGTCGATGACGGCCGCCTGGCAGCTCTCAGTCAACGAGATCGAGAACCGGCTGCCCGAAGCAGCCATGGTGCTGCGCTGCCTGGCCTTCTTCGGGCCGGATCCGATCCCGCGCGCCGTCTTCCGCCGGGGAAGCAAGAGCGGTGTCAAGCGCATGGCGCCCATACTGGCGAATCCCGTCCTGGCCGCGAAAGCGTTCGGCGAGCTCAACCGGTTCGCCCTGGTGAAGATCGAGCAAGAGGCGGGGACCGTTCAGGTGCACCGCCTCGTCCAGGCCCTCCTGCGGGACTCGCTGGTGGAGCCGGAACGTGAGGAGATTCGGCACGAGGTTCATCTGCTGCTCGCGGGGGGCGCCCCTGCCGACCCCGAGGACACCGTCAACTGGCCCGACTTCGCCGATCTGGTCCCTCATGTACGCCCGGCGGGCGTCGCTCGATGCGCCGATCGCCAGGTGCAGCGATTCGCTATCGACGTCATTCGTTACCTGCACCGGGTGGCGAACTACTCCTCGGCGAAGAACTTCGCCGAGGAGTTCCGCGCGCACTGGACGGCCGCCCACGGGAAGAAGGACGAGAACGTCCTGCGGCTCTGCCGGCATCTGGGCAATGTCCTGTGGCAGATGGGAGCGTTCTCCGAGTCGCGAGCGCTGAACGAGGAAACGTTCCCCTGCATGCGCGAGGTTTTCGGCGAGGAGAACGAGGAGACGCTGCGCATCCGGCTCACCGTGGCCGCGGACCTCCGGGCCAAGGGGATGTTCAGGGAGGCGTTCGAACAGGACACCGAATCGCTGGACCTGCACACCCGGGTCTTCGGCGCTGTCGCCCCCGCCACCTTGCGGGTGCTGAACAACCTGGCACTCGACAACGTCCTGCTGAGCCGGTTCGACACCGCCCTGGATCTCGCGCAACTGGTCTTCATCGAGCAGAGCAGCGCCAGGGACGGGATCCGCATATGGGAACTGCAGAGTTCCTGGAACGGACTGGCGCGCACGGTCAGGTTGCTCGGCGACCATGCGCAGGCCTGCGACGTCGGAGAGGAAGCGTACGCCCATGGGATCAGCCAGTTGGGCATCGAGCATCCACTCACTCTCATGACCGCCCGTGACCTGTCCATCGCCCGCCGCCGGATGGGTGATGTCGAAGGCGCTCTGGAGCTCGTCGAGGAGACCTTCACCAGGATGGATAAGCTCTTCGGCCCGGACAGCCCGGAAACCATGGCCACACAGGTCGCGTTCAGCAGGGCCTTGCATCAGGCCGGACGCTCCGAAGAGGCGATGGCGCTCGCCCGGCAGGCCCTCCCCCGCTATCGCAGGATCTACGGCGACCAGCACCCGTTCACCAACGGCTGCCTGATGAATCTCGCGCTGCTCTACCAGCTCCGCGGGGATGTCATCCAGGCGAAGGAGATGGACCGGCAGGCGTACGAGAGCTTGCTCGACAGGCTGGGGCCCAATCACGGCTACGTGTTCGGCGCCACCCTCAACCTCGCCAGTGATCTGGCCGCCCTGGACGACGTCGCCGGCGCACGCGAGCTGGGCGAGGACCTCTTGGCCCAGATGCGCGCGTTCTACGGCCCCGACAACTTGCTCACGCTGGCCGCCGCCGTCAACCTCGCGCTCGACCTTCAGGCCGATGGGAAACCGGAACAGGCGGAGACCCTGTATACGGACACGATGCGACGCTACGCGAGGTACGACCTGGGCCACCCCGAGAGAATCCACGCCGAGAGCAAGAAGCGCTTCAACTGGGACTTCGACCCCATCAGCCTCTGACGACCGATCACCCGTTACGGGCGAGCCACGCCTCCCGGTGCGCGGCCGCCTCCCTCCCGGCGGCGTCCAGCGCGGCGGGAGGGACGCTCTCCGCCATCCAGTCCGCCAGCGTGCCCCGCATCGCCGTCACGAACCGCTCGCCGGGCGGGGTGAGCCGCCCGCTGTCCAGGAGCGTCCCCGTCGCCTCGAACGCGGCCTGCCGCCAGTGCGCGAACTCGACGTGCGGCTGCGGGCCGGTCTCGTCCGCACGCTGACGCCGCCAGAAGCCCGCGACCCCGAGATGCGCGTACGTGCCCTGCAGCAGCCCCGCCAGCGGGCGGGGGTCGGGCCGCCAGGGCGCGTAGTACCTGCCGTCGTCGGGCTCCAGCAGTTCGACCGTGTCCAGCACCGCGCCGAGCTTGGCGTGCTGGCCCTCGTGCGCGAACGTGGACGCCATCCAGCGCCAGTCCCGCGGCGTGGAGATCCCGATGGCGCCGAACCTGTCCCTGGCCGTGGCGCTGTTCATGCGGTAGGCCGGGCCGGTGATGGGCGTGAGCACGGAGACGATCGAGGCGGTCTCGCCGGCGAGCGTCCAGTGCCGGGCCTTCATGACCTGCCAGGAAATCCGGAGGTGCTCGCGCCAGACGTCCAGCTCGGCCGGGGGCAGCCGCCCGTCCGGCGCCTCGTCGGGAGACCAGCGGAACGGGTCCAGGTCGTCCACGCACAGGCTGAAGCCGTCCGCCGTGATGCGTCGCAGCGGAAGCCAGCCCGGTTCCTCCCGCTCTTCCGCCCGCCGTCCGGCCGTCCGCTCCGCCGCGCGTACGCGGCATCCGCCCGCCTCCAGGGTCCCGTCGGGGTGGACGCGGAGGTCCACCAGGTCGGCCGGGTCGGCGGTCACGATCTGGCCGAGCGAGGGCAGCGTGATCCGGCCGTCCGGAGCGGGTGCCTCGACCCGGGCCGGAAGCCGGGCCAGGATCGCCGCCGCGGCGGCCAGCGCGCCGAGTTGGGTGGCGGTCCCCCGCGACCGGATGACGTGCGCCGCCCACGCGCCCACCGCCGGATGGCCCAGCACGGTCTCCACGGCCTCCGGCGCCTTCTTCTCTATCCAGGCGAGCAGGTCGTAGGCATGGCCCACGGCCGGGTGGGAGCCCGCGAGCCGGACGACGCCCAGCACGAGGAGCCGATGCTTGCTGCGCTCGGCGGCCACCAGATGGCGCGCGGCCTCCGCGCCGCCGCCACCGGCCGCCAGCCGGGCGAGGATCTCATCGGGCAACCGGTGGGGCCGCGGTCTCATGGGCGTCCCTTCGGGAGTCGGGCTCTGCGGAGATCGGCCAGGAGCCGGTCGCGGATGTGACCGATCAGCCGGTAGAGGTCGGGGCAGTAGACGGACGGGTTCAGGAAGCCGGTGCCGCGGCGGTAGCGGTGGGTGTAGAGGCCGGCCCCGCAGACCCTGCTGTACGGGCACGCCTTGCACGTGTCGCTCAGCCCTTCGAAGGCGAGTTGCCTGGCCACCACGCCGGGGTGCAGGAGCGCGTCGTCGAACGGATGGTCGACGACGTTCAGCCCGGTCGCCGGCGCGTCGTGCCGCACCGCTTTCAGCGAGTCCGTCTGCTCCATCGTCCCGTCGGTTTCGATCACGACCAGGGTGGACGGGGTGAGCCCGACCGCTTCACTGGCGGAGGCGCGGCCGAGGAGCAGGTGGATGATCTCCTGGAAGAGCCGGACGACGGTCTCCCCGCTGGCGCCGTACCAGCGGTCGAAGACGGCCACGAGCCAGTCCGCGTACGGCGTCGCGGCCGGATCCGGCACTCGGCCCGGGGGCGGCGCGTCCCAGGTGCCGTGCGGGAGGAGGAAGTCGATCACCGGCGGCTGGAAGTGCAGCAGCGCCTCGTACGTCTCGACGGGGTCGTTCGCCAGATCCACCGTGCACAGGAGGCCGTTGTAGACGTGCCGGAACTCCGGCTCCATGAGGAGGGAGAGCGCTTCGGCGACGGCCGGATAGCTGCTGCGCCCGTCCGCGTAGCGGCGGTTCCTGTCGTTGCCGCGCGGCGTGCCGTCCAGGCTCACCCCCACGTCCACGCCCTCGTCGGCGAAGGCGCGCAGCACGTCCTTGTCCAGGAGCACGCCGTTGGTCTGGACGACCGCCTCGACGCGCACGTCCGGGCCGGCCCTGTCACGGACGAGGCGGACGGCCCGTACGAGGTAGTCGGCGCCCGCGAGCAGGGGTTCGCCGCCGTGCAGGATCAGCCGGACGGAGTCGAGCCGGTGGGCCGCCGCGTGCTCGGCGATCCGGCCGGCGACGGCGCTCACCAGTTCCGGCGCCATGATCATCGGCCGGGACCGCCAGCTCTGGTCGGCGAGCGTGTAGACGTAGCAGTAGTCGCAGGCGAGGTTGCAACGGCTGTGCGCCTTGAGCAGGAATTGCCGGAAGGGGTGGGCACGCCACCCGTTTCTCAGCATTTCGGCGACGTCGAGGGTGCCGGGCCACTCCCTCCTCGGGTCTTCCACCTGGTAGGTCACCCTGGAACACCCCGCACCCGCCGGAAATATCGGAGTGATTCAAGATATTAACCGAGAAATCGAGCTATTGGGAGGAGCTGGTCGGCGGGTCATAAATGTCAGGACTTAATCACCATTATTGTATTAACGGCGTTCGTGAAAGCGGCGGTGCAGCTCCCTGACCTCTTCCGCGAGCTCGGGCGCCGGCCCCTCCACCACCGCTTCCGGCACCACCTCCCGGATCGCCAGCGTCCGCACCGGCGGCGGAGCCACCCCCAGCTCCCCCAGCCACCCCGACAGCTGCTCCGACGACGCCGCGTACACGATCCGGCCCAGCCCCACCCACCCGTGGGCGGCCGCGCACATCGGGCAGTGCTCCCCCGAGGTGTACATGGTGGCCGCCGCCCGCTCCTCCGGGCTCAGGTTGGCGGCGGCCCAGCGGGCGAGTTCGAACTCCGGATGGCGGGTGTGGTCGCCGGTCGCGACCACGTGGTTGTGGTCCTCGCCCAGGACCGTGCCGTCCGCGCTCACCAGCACGGATCCGAAGGGCTCGTCGCCGGAGGCGAGGGCCTCGGCGGCGAGTTCGACGCATCTGCGCAGGTGACGAAGGTCTGTCTCGTTCATGAGATCCACCATGCCACGTCCGAAAATGGGTTGAGGGGCGGTACTAGCCTTAGAAGGATGCCTCCTGATACGCGCGCTCCTCGTCGTCCCCTGCTCGAAAACATCTCTCTATGGCGGTTACGGCGCTATCTCCGCCCGTATGTCGGAAAGCTCGTCTTCATCTGGCTGGCCGCGATCGTCGGCATCAGTGCCAGCATCGCGCTGCCCCTGGTCGGCGAGCGGGTCGTCGACGGGCCGGTGCGCGACGGCGACAGCCGGGCGCTGCTGCTGCTCGGGTCGCTGGCGCTCGGTCTCGGTGTCCTCGAAGCGCTTCTCATCTTCCTGCGCCGGTGGGCGCAGATCGGCCCGGTGCTGGGGCTGGAGACGCGCATCCGCGACGACCTGTACGCACAGCTGCAGCGGCTGCCGATGAGGTTCCACGGCGAGTGGCAGTCGGGCCAGCTGCTGTCGCGGGCCACCACGGACCTGTCGACGATCCGCAGGTTCCTCGGCTTCGGCATGCTCTTCCTGGTCATGAACATCCTGCAGCTGATCACGGTGACCGTGCTGCTGCTCAACATGTACTGGCCGCTGGGCGTGCTGGTGGCCGTCTCTGCGGTGCCGATCGTCCTGCTGTCGATGCGGTTCGAGAAGCGCTACATCCGCATCTCCCGGCAGGTTCAGGACGAGCAGGGCGACCTGGCGACGCTGGTCGAGGAGTCGGCCATCGGCATCCGTACGATCAAGGCGTTCGGCCGCCGTCACCACGTCTTCGAGCGCTACGACGAGGCGGCGCGCAGGCTGTACGGGACGTCGATGGAGAAGGTGCGGCTGTCGGCGCGGTTCTTCACCTTCCTGGAGGTGATCCCGAACGTGACGCTGGCGATGGTGCTGCTGCTCGGCGCGCTGGCCGTGGGGCAGGGCTCGCTGACGCTGGGCGCGTTGTTCGCGTTCACCACGCTGGTGCTGCAGCTGGTGTGGCCGATCGCCAGCCTCGGCTACATCCTGGCCATGGCGCAGGAGGCGATGACCGCCGCCGACCGGGTCCTGGAGGTCCTGGACACGGTCCCGGAGATCACCGGCGGCCGGGAGCGGATCGAGCGGCCGCGCGGTCACCTGCGGTTCGAGGGGGTGGAGTTCCGCTTCCCCGGTGCCGACCGGCCGGTCCTGCACGACCTGTGGCTGGAGGTGCGGCCGGGTGAGACGGTCGCGGTGGTGGGCGCCACCGGCTCGGGCAAGACCACGCTGACCGCGCTGGTGCCGCGGCTCCTCGACGTCACCGGGGGCCGGGTCACGATCGACGGTCACGACGTGCGCGACCTGGAGCTGCCCGAGTTGCGCTCCATCGTGGCGACCGCGTTCGAGGAGCCGACGCTGTTCTCCATGAGCGTGCGCGAGAACCTGACGATGGGCCGCCTGGACGCGACCGAGGAGGAGGTCGACGACGCGATCCGCACCGCGCAGGCGATGTTCGTGTACGACCTGCCGTGGGGTCTGGACACCCGGATCGGCGAGCAGGGCATGTCGTTGTCCGGCGGCCAGCGGCAGCGGCTGGCCCTGGCCAGGGCGGTGCTGAGCAGACCGAGGATCCTGGTGCTCGACGACACCCTCTCGGCGCTGGACGTGGAGACCGAGGCGCTGGTGGAGGCGGCGCTGCGGGAGGTGCTGCGCGAGGCGACCGGCATCGTGGTGGCGCACCGGGCCTCCACCGTGCTGCTGGCGGACAAGGTGGCGCTGCTCGCGGGCGGCACGATCACGCACGTCGGCCGCCACCACGACCTGCTGGCCGAGGTGCCCGAATACCGGCAGCTCCTGGCCCAGGACGCCGATCTGGACCCGTCGGAAGGAGCCTTGCGTTGACATCCGCCACGACCGGCTGGCGCGGGGTCGCCTCCGAGGACCAGGACGAGCTGCCGGACAAGGTGAGCGGCCTGCTGCGGGCCCGTTCGCGCAGGCTGCTGGGCGACCTGCTGGCCCCGCACCGCAAGGGCATCATGGTGCTCACCGCGGTCATCATCGCCTCCAGCGGGGCCGGGCTGGCCATCCCCTACCTGGTGAAGGTGGGCATCGACGCGGGCATCCCGCCGATGCTGCGCGGCGAGGGCACGGGCACGCTGCTGACGGTGGTGGGCGTGATCCTGGCGGCGGCCGCCGCGCAGGCGCTCACCCGGCAAGCGTTCCTCAAGATGTCCGGCCGGATCGGTCACCAGATCCTGCTGGAGCTGCGCAGGCGGGTGTTCGACCACTTCCAGCGGCTGTCGCTGAGCTTCCACGAGAAGTACACCTCCGGCCGGGTCATCTCGCGGCTCACCTCAGACATCGAGGCGATCGCCGAGCTGCTGCAGGCCGGTTTCGACGGGCTGGTCACGGCGGTGCTGACGATGGCCGGCACCGCCGTGCTGCTGCTCGTGCTGGACGTGGAGCTGGGGCTGGTGGCGCTGGTGCCGCTGCCGATCCTGCTGCTGTTCACCCGGTGGTTCCGCCGGCAGTCCGCGATCGTCTACCGGCGCACCAGGGAGACGGTGGCGCTGGTCATCGTGCACTTCGTCGAGTCGATGACCGGCATGCGGGCGGTGCAGGCGTTCCGCCGCGAGCCGCGCAACCAGGAGATCTTCGAGCGGCTGAACGACGACTACCGCCAGGCCAACGCGCGCAGCATGAGGCTGATCGCGGTGTTCATGCCGGGCATCAAGCTGATCGGCAACCTGACGGTGGCGGCCGTGCTGTTCTACGGCGGCTGGCTGGCCTTCCACGGGGAGGTCACGGTGGGCGTGCTCACCGCGTTCCTGCTCTACCTGCGCGGCTTCTACGAGCCGATGCAGGAGATCAGCCAGTTCTACAACACGCTGCAGTCGGCCAGTGCGGCGCTGGAGAAGCTGTCGGGCGTGCTGGAGGAGGAGCCGGCGGTGCCGGAGCCGCGCGCGCCGCGCCCGCTGCCGCAGGCGCGCGGCGAGGTGCGCTTCGAGGACGTACGGTTCGCGTACGTGGAGTCGATGCCGATCCTGCCCGGCCTGGACCTGGCGATCCCGGCGGGGCAGAGCGTGGCGCTGGTCGGCTCGACGGGGGCGGGCAAGACCACGCTGGCCAAGCTGATCTCCCGCTTCTACGACCCGACGGCCGGGCGGGTGCTGCTGGACGGGGCCGACCTGCGGGAGCTGGACGAGCCCACGCTGCGCCGGGCGGTGGTCATGGTGACGCAGGAGAACTTCCTGTTCAACGGGACCGTCCTGGACAACATCATGTTCGGCCGGCCGGGCGCGACCGAGCGGCAGGTGCGCGAGGCGGCGCAGGCGATCGGCGCGCACGACTTCATCGCGTCGCTGCCCGACGGCTACCACACGGACGTGGGCAAGCAGGGCGGGCGCATGTCGGCCGGCCAGCGGCAGCTGGTGGCGTTCGCGCGGGCGTTCCTGGCCGACCCGGCGGTGCTCATCCTGGACGAGGCGACCTCCAGCCTGGACGTGCCGAGCGAGCGGCTGGTGCAGCGCGCGCTGCGCACGATCCTGGCCGACCGCACGGCGCTGATCATCGCCCACCGGCTGTCGACGGTGGAGATCGCCGACCGGGTGCTCGTCATGGAGCGCGGCGAGATCGTCGAGGACGGGCCGCCGGACCGGCTGGTGGCCGCCGACGGCCGCTTCGCGGGCCTGCACCGCGCCTGGCTGGAGAGCCTCTCCTAGTGCGGCCGCCAGGCCGCCCTGACTAGTGCGGCCTGGCGGCCGCCATGACGCGATACACCTCGTACGCGGCCACCAGCACCGCCGGGACCCCGAGCACGACCAGGAGCCGGTGGTGGCGCGGCGTCCGGCCCGCCGCCACCGGTACGGGATCGGGGTCGGGCACCCGCGGCCGCTCCGGCTCGGGCTCGGGCGAGGACAGCAGCTCGGGGTGGCGGGCGAGGTAGCCGTCGGGGAACGACGTCACCGCGAACCCGCCGCAGGCCGGGCAGCAGGCGCCCGACCAGGGCGGCTGCACCACCACGCCGCCCATCAGCCAGATCTCGCCCCGGTCACCGAGCCTGACGGTGTAGGCCTCCTCCCAGACGTGCCAGCAGCGCAGGCACTCCAGCGGCCACAACCGGCGCCCACCGGTTCCTTCGTGCACCAGGACCACCCCCCGGGTCAGGGACCGTCATCCGCACCGAGTGTCCGCCCTGCCTATTGACACGGCAAGATGGCCCTTATAACACTCTCTGTTAGTCAAATATGACCATCTGTTACGTCTCAAGCCAACGCGGGCGTTTCCGCACCGGGCTGATGAGCGGGGTGGCGTCGGAGCCGGCGGGCCGCGTGGACCTCATCAGCTCCGGGTGGTGGGCCAGGTAGCCCTCGGGGAACTGGACCGCCTGGTAGCAGCCGCACCTCGGGCACTTCTCGGCCGGCGTCGGGGGCGGCACAGGGACGTTTCCGCGCAGCCAGACCTCACCCCGGTCGCCGAACCTGATGGTGTATTCCTCTTCCCACACGTGCCAGCAGGCGCGGCATTCGAAGGGGACCTTCCGCAGTTCTTCTCTCATGAGGTCACCTCCCTCTCTTCGAGTGTCCGCCTTCCTCCCGCGGCCCCGCAACCCGCCCTCAGCGCATGGACAGCACGAACACCACTGCCCCGGCGACCAGGGCGAGCGTGCCGAGCCAGGCGAAGACCGCGTCGGCCCGGTGGTCCAGCGGCCGGCCGCCGTGCAGCGCCTCCTGCACCCGGAGGAAGCGGGTGCCGGTGCGGATGAGCAGGACGGCGCCGCAGAGCGCCGCCAGCGCGAACGCGGCCGCCGCCGCGAGCGGCAGCCCGGCGCGCGCCGACAGCCCGGCCGCGCCGAGGCCGCCGGTGGCAAGCATGACGGCGGTGCGGACCCAGGCCAGGCGGGTGCGCTCGCTCTGCAGCCCCTGGTCCCAGATCTCGTGCGGATCGCCCACCGGTCAGGCCGCCAGCAGGATCATCACCAGGGCAAGCACCGCCACGGTCGCGACCCCGTACCCGAACACGGACGCCAGCGCGGGCGGCGGGAGCGGCGCCTGGGCACGCAGCGCGCGCTGGATGTTGCGCCAGCGCGGATAGGCCATGCCGGCGGCCAGCGCCGACAGCGTGACCAGGATGACGGCCAGGGTGGTGCGCAGCCATGGGACGAAGTCCGTGGAGGGCACCGCCGCCATGGCCACCCCGGCGGCGCTGAGCGCCAGGGCGGTGCTCAGCCAGGTGAGAAAGGTTCGCTCGTTGGCCAGGGTGAAACGCGGGTCAGGCTCCATGAGCCCCACGCTATTTCGCGACCATTCTCCCTAGAGAAAGCGGGGTTCAGCCTCCGGAGCAGGCCTCGGCGACCTGCTTGACGTAGGCGGCCGTGTCGCTGCCGACCTTCTGGGCGGCGTCGACGGCGTCGTTGACGGTTTGCACGTTGAGGCCGGACAGGGTGCCGGCGAGCTTGTCGGACGCTTCCTTGATGGTGGTGTTGGCGGCCGAGTCGGCGAGGTCGTTGAGCTTGGCGGCCGTGTCGTCGAGCGCCTTCTCCATGGCCTGCGGGTCGTTGGCCAGCTGGGTCAGCTGCGACGTCAGCTCACCGACGATCTTTGGGGCCTCCAGGCAGGCCTGGGCTCTGTCGATCGTGGTGTTGACCTCGGCGCAGCCGGCCGCGGCGAACGCGAACGCGGGGATGACGGCGAGGGACGCGAACCGGCGGTAGCGGCGAGACATGTCCCGACCCTACCCAACCGACCGCGTCCCCCGCGTGATCACAGCTTGGCGAAACAGGGACCGTCGAAGGTGTAGGACTCGGCGGTGGGGCCGGTGAAGAAGTCCCGCACCTCGGTGACGCCGGTCGGCGCCTTCTCGTCGAGTTTGTTGATGAGCGTCTGGCGGAACGTGGCGGTGTTGGGATCGTCGGCGTAGTTGCCGGCCTCGGGAGGCAGCATGCCCTCGTAGTCGACGGTCTTGAGCGACTTGACGGCCGCGAGCAGGCCGGCGCGGCTGACGTCGCCGCCGGCGACCATCTTCTCCAGCGCCGCCTTCATCGGGTACGCCCACGCCCAGCCGGAGGTGTAGCCGTCGTTGGGGGTGACGCCGGGCAGCGCCTCCCGCATGGCCTGGTGGCCGGGCGTGTCGGCGTTCCACGGCTTGCCGGGGGCCGACTGCTCGTACAGGGCCTTGAGCGCCTCGGCGGCGGGCGACTGGAGCAGGGCGGGGTTCCAGGTCGGGCCGGTGCCGATGAAGCGGCCCTTGAATCCGGCCGCGGCGCTCTGGCCGACGATGGTGGCGGCGTCGGCCGGGCCGGTGGTGAGGATCACCAGGTCCGGCTTGACGCGGGTGATCTCGGTGATGGCGCGGCCCTGCTCGGTGGCGCCCGGCGGGGTCTCGACGCCGGTGAACTCCAGCCCGTGCGCCTCGGCCGCGATCTTGGCGCCGGCCGCGGCGTCCGCGCCGTAGTCGCCGGCCAGGTGGACGGCCATCACGGACTTGGGCTGGTACGCCTCCATGGCGTAGTCGACGGAGTTCATCGCCTCGACGCAGTAGTTGGCGCCGGTCTCGATCACCACGTCCTCGAACTCCCAGGCGGAGGTCCAGGATGCCGGGGCGGAGACGACGCTGCTGGCCTTGAGGTCGCCGATGATGGCGGCGGTGGTGGGCGAGCCGAGCGTCTGGGCGAGGCCGAGCACCTGGTCCTTGATCTCGTTGTAGACCTGCCGGTGGACCTCCGGGTTGTACTTGTTGTCGCGGACGTAGCGGGTGACGTCGACCTCGTACTTGCCGCCGATGCCGCCGGCCTTGTTGACCCGGGCCCAGAACGCCTTCTGCGCCTCGGTGATCGGCACGGCCAGCGCCGCGAACGGCCCGGCCGTCAGGTCGGAGATGGAGCCGAGGTAGATGCATCCCTTGGCGCTGTCGACAGCGGAGGGACAGGGCTCACTGGTGACTCCTGTCGTCTGGGCGCTCTGTCCGCCCTCGTCGTCCCCCCGGAAGACGCCGCACGCGGACAGAAGGGCCACTGCTGCAGTGATGGCCACCACATAGCGACTCTTCATGAAATGACCCTTTCTAGTAGGAGAAAGGCCAGGCTTTCCAGTAATTCCGTACGCGGATCCAGAGGCCGAACAGGCCCCGCGGTTCGAAGATGAGGAACAGCACGATCAGCAGGCCGTAGAGCACGGTCTCGACCTGGAACACGTTGGGCGTCTGCGTGGTGTCGCCGCTGATCAGCGGCACCAGGGCGGGCAGCGTACGGGTCAGCGGCTGCAGCAGCGAGATGAACAGGGCGCCCGCGATCGCCCCCGACACGGTGGCCACGCCGCCGATCAGGACCATCGCGATGAACTGCACCGACAGCAGCAGGCTGAACGAGCCCGGCTCGACGTACCCGGACACGGTGAAGAGCAGCCCGCCCGCGCAGCCCGCGTAGAAGGACGAGACGCCGAACGCGAGGACCTTGTAGCGGGTGAGCGGCACCCCGATGACGGCGGCGGCGATGTCGCGGTCGCGGATGGCCGCGAAGGCCCGGCCGACGCGGGAGCGGGCCAGGTTGCGCGCGGCGACCGCGAAGACCACGAGCAGGACGAGCATGAGCAGGTAGAGCTGCTGCTCCCGGGTGCCGAGCGCGCCGTCCTGGTCGAGCCTGACGCCGAGGAACGCGGGCACGGCCGCCTCCCTGCCGACGCCGACGCCGCCGGTCAGCTCCTGCCACTCCTTGAAGACGTGCTCGCCGAGGAAGACCAGCCCGAGCGTGACGATGGCCAGGTAGAGCCCGCGCAGCCGGGTGGCCAGCGGCGCGACGAGAACCCCGGCCGCGGCGGCGACGAGCCCGGCCGCGGGCAGCCAGATCCAGATCTCGGAGATCCCGTACCCGATGGTGTCGCCGCCGGGCGGCCCGGACAGGGCGGCGGCGGTGTAGGCGCCGATGGCGACGAAGAAGGCGTGCCCGAGCGAGACCTGGCCCGCGTACCCGGTGACGATGTTGAGCCCGATCGCCCCGATGGCGAGCACGTACGCGACGGCGAGCACCTCCAGCGCCGGGTCGGTGAGCACCGCCGACAGCGCGAGCGCCAGCAGGACCAGCGCGCCCGCCGAGACCCGCTTGGCCCGGGTGTCGAGCAGCGCCATGTCCTGGGCGTAGGAGGTGTAGAGCAGCGGCCGACCGCGCACCCTCCGGGACCGGCCGGTCGGTAAGGCCGGGTCTCCGGTTCGCGTTCCGGTCATACCCGCTCGACCTCCCGGGTGCCGAACAGCCCGTACGGCCTGACCAGCAGGACGACGAGCATGACCACGTACGGGGAGACGACCGCGAAGTTCTGCCCCAGCCACGGCAGGTAGGCGCCCTGGTACGACTGGAACAGCGACTCGACCACCCCGATCACCAGCCCGCCCGCCACGGCGCCGCCGAGCGAGTCGAGCCCGCCCACGATGATCGCTGGCAGCGCCTTGAGCGCGACGATCCAGGTGGTCTGCTCGATGCCCTGCCCGGTGCCGACGAACATGCCGGCGACCGCGGCCAGGAACCCGGCCAGCGCCCACGACAGCGCGAACACCGCCCCGACGGAGACGCCCTGGGCCAGCGCCGTCTCCTGGTCGTAGGCGGCGGCCCGCATGGCGAGCCCGTACCTGCTGTACCGGAAGAACGCGAACAGCAGCGTGACCAGCACCGCGGCGGCGGCCATCATGGCCAGCCAGCGCTGCTGCACCACGAGCGGCCCGAGCGAGACCAGGTCGAACCCCCACGGGTCGCCCACCTGGCGCACGTCCCTGCCGATGAGGCCGTTGACCACCACCCGCACCACCACGTCGACGCCCAGCGTGATGATCGCCACCACGAACACCGGCCGGCCCACCATCGGCCGGATCGCCGCCCGCTCGATGCCGAGCGCGACGGCGGCGATGAGCAGCGCCCCCAGCAGCGCCCCGAGGTAGAACCCGGTGACGGGGGCGAGGTAGCTGACCGCGACCGCGCCGGCCAGCATGAGCGCGGGCTGGGCGAAGCTGATCACCCGGGTGGCCTTGTAGATGATCACGAAGCCGAGGGCGAGCAGCGCGTACACCGACCCGTTGCCCAGCCCTCTGATGATCGTCTCCAGCGTGCCGGTCACCGCGCGTACATCCCTTCGACCAGGTCCTCGAAGAGCTTGGCGACGGCGCTCCGCTTGACCTTCTGGGTGGCGGTCAGCTCGCCGTCCTCGTGGTCGAGCTCCTTGGGCAGGAACGCGAAGCGCTTGACCTGCTCGGCCCGCGCGAACCGGGCGTTGACCTCGTCGACGACGCCCTGCACCAGCGCCCGCGTCTCGGGCTTCCCGGACAGGTCGCGGTAGGTGGTGTACGGGATGCGCCGCCGCCTGGCCCACTCCCCCACCGTGTCCAGCTCGATGCCGATGAGCGCGACGAGGTGGGGGCGCTGGTCGCCGATGACGACGGCCTCCTTGACGTACGGGGACGCCTTGAGCGCGTTCTCGATCTCGCTGGGGGCGACGTTCTTGCCGCCGGCGGTGATGATGATGTCCTTCATCCGGTCGGTGATCCGCACGTGGGTGCCGTCGACCCATTCGCCGACGTCACCGGTGTGCAGCCAGCCGTCCGGGTCGAGCACGTCGGCGGTGGCGCCCGGCTTGCCCCAGTATCCGGCGAACGTGCCCCGGTGCCTGGTCATGATCTCGCCGGTGGTCTCGTCGATCCTCAGCTCGACGCCGGGGTGCGGCTCGCCGACGGTGCCGAGGCGGACCCGGCCGGGCCGGTTGGCGGTGGCGACGGCGGTGTTCTCGCTCATCCCGTACACCTCGTGCATCGGGATGCCGATGCCCATGTAGAACTTGAGCACGTCCGGCGCGATCGGGGCGGCGCCGGAGGCGGCGTAGCGGACGCGGCGCATGCCCAGCCGCTCGCGCAGCGCCCGGTAGCAGAACACCCACCCGACCGCGTACAGCAGCCGGGTGGCGGCGGTGTGCGTGCCCCCGGTCCGCACCAGCGTGTCGCCGATGCGGTCGGCGACCCGCAGCCAGAACCGGCCGGTCGCCCGCTTGACGGGCGAGGCGGAGCCGAGCCGGATGTCGACCTGGGCGAGCACCTTCTCCCAGATGCGCGGCACCCCGAACAGGATCGTCGGCTGCACCTCGCGCAGGTTGGCCTGGACGGTGTCGATGGACTCGGCGAAGTTCACCTGGATGCCGGCGCCGGCGTTGAACCAGACGGTGAAGGCCCGCTCGGCGACGTGGCACAGCGGCAGGTACGACAGCGTCAGGTCGCGCGGCGAGGGCGGCGGGTCGGCGAAGCCGCCGCCCAGCACGAGCGTCTCGACGCCGAACTCGATGTTGCCGACGGTGAGCATGACGCCCTTGGGCGGGCCGGTGGTGCCGGAGGTGTAGATGAGGGTGGCCACGTCGTCGGGGCGCGCGCCGGCCGTCCGGCCGTCGAGCGCGCCGGGGTGCGCCTCGCGGTGCCGGGCGCCGAGCGCGAGCAGCTCCTCCCACGGCATCAGCCGCGGGTCGGTGTAGCGGCCGCGGATGCCGCGCGGCTCGATGTAGACGACGTGCCGCAGCTCGGGGCACTCGCCGATGACCGCCAGCGCCTTGTCGACCTGCTCCTGGTCCTCCGCGATGAGGATCTTCGCGCCGGAGTCGGCCAGCAGGTACGCGACCTCGGCGGGCGGGTTCGTCGGGTAGAGGCCGACGGTGACGCCGCGGGCCGCGACCGTGCCGAGATCGCCGTAGAGCCATTCGGGACGGTTCTCGGCGTGGATGGCGACCCGGTCGCCGGGCTCGACGCCGAGCGCGAGCAGCGCGTGCCCGACCAGCTCCACCCGCGACCAGTAATCGGCCCAGGTCACCTCCTTCCAGATGCCGAAGTCCTTGTGCCGCATGGCGACCGCGTCCGGCGTCGCGGCGGCCCGGTCGCGGACCCTGGTGACGAGGCTGGTAAGCGTGGCGGCGACGGGGGTGGCGGTCATGCGGTCCCTCCCAGGTAGGCCTCGATGACCCGCGGGTCCTGCTGCACCTCGGCCGGGGAGCCGAGCGCGACCGGGCGGCCGAAGTCCAGCACCAGCACCCGGTCGGCCAGGTCCATCACGAGCCCCATGTCGTGGTCGACGAGCACGATCGGGATGCCGAGCTCGTCGCGGATGTCGAGGACGAACCTGGCCATGTCCTCGGTCTCCTCCAGGTTCATCCCGGCGACCGGCTCGTCGAGCAGCAGCAGCTTCGGCTCCATGGCCAGCGCCCGGCCCAGCTCGACCCGCTTCTGCACGCCGTACGGGAGCAGCCGCACGGGATGGCGGCGCCACGCCTCCAGCTCCAGGAAGTCGATGATGTCCTCGATCTGGGCGCGGGCGGCCAGCTCCGCCCGGCGGGCCCGGCCGAGCCACCACAGGGCGGACAGCGCGCCGTAGCGGAAGTGGTGGTGGCGGCCGAGCATGAGGTTGTCCAGCACGGTCAGGTTGTGGAAGAGCTCGACGTTCTGGAACGTCCTGGCCAGCCCCATGGCGGCGATCTCGTGCGGGCGGCGGGCCAGCAGGTCCTCGCCGAGGAAGGTGACCCGCCCGGACTGCGGCCGGTAGACGCCGGACAGCACGTTGAACACCGAGGTCTTGCCGGCGCCGTTGGGCCCGATGACGGCCAGCAGCTCGGCCGGCCTGACCTCGAACGAGACGCCGTCGATGGCCTTGACCCCGGCGAAGCCGAGGTGCACGTCCTCGACCCGCAGGATGCTCACGACAGCCACCGCTTCCTGCGCTTGTAGTGCTTGACCTCGCGGAAGGAGCGGACCGCGCCGAGGTAGAACTCCTTGATGTCCTCGTCGGCGAGCAGCTCGGCGGACGGCTTGTCCATGACGATCTTCCCGGTCTCCATCACGTAGCCGTGGCTGGCGATGGACAGGGCCATGGCGGCGTTCTGCTCGACGAGCAGCACCGTGGTGCCCTGCCTGTTGATCTCCACCACGAGGTCGCGCACCTGGGCGACCAGCGACGGGGCCAGGCCCAGGCTGGGCTCGTCCAGCAGCAGGTAGCGGGGGCCGGCCATGAGGGCGCGGCCGACGGCCAGCATCTGCTGCTCGCCGCCGGACAGGTAGCCGGCCACACTGCCGCGCCGCTCGCGCAGCACCGGGAACAGGCCGTAGACCCGGTCCAGGTGCGACCGCCCCGCGGTGTGGCCGCCGACCCTGAGGTTCTCCTCGACGGTCAGCTCGGCCAGGATGCGCCGGCCCTCCATGACCTGGCTGATGCCGCGCCGGACGATCTGGGCGGGCCTCAGGTGGTGGATCGGCTCGCCCTCAAGGGTGATCGCCCCCTTGGTGACCTCGCCGTCGTGCACGTCGAGCAGCCCCGACAGGGCGCGCAGCAGCGTGGTCTTGCCCGCGCCGTTCGCGCCGAGGAGCGCCACGATGGAGCCGGGCGGGACGGCGAGGCTCACGCCGCGCAGCACCAGCATGACGTCGTCGTAGACGACCTCGAGATTGCGGATTTCGAGCACCGCGGCTCCCGGGATTGTGGTCCAGATCACTCCCCGATGAGCACAGGGTCCACGTTCACCCGACACGCAGCAAGAGGCGCGGCCGAAATCGCTGCCAACCTGTGTTTAGGATCGCGGACATGGCTATGTGCGAACATCTGATTCAGGCGGACGATCCCGAGGCGCGCACGCCCGAGGGATGCGAGGAATGTCTGGCCGAGGGCGGCCGGTGGGTGCACCTGCGCCGCTGCCTCGACTGCGGCCACATCGGCTGCTGCGACTCGTCCCCGGCCAAGCACGCCACCGCCCACTTCCACGGCACCGGTCACCCGGTGGTGCAGTCGTTCGAGCGGGGTGAGACCTGGCGCTGGTGCTACGCCGACAGCCAGATGGGCTGACGCCGGGCGGTCACCACTCGCGGCGGTCGCGCGGGTCGTCGTACCGCTGGTCCGGGCGCAGGCGCTCGCCGGTCGAGAACAGCGGCTCGCCCAGGTACGGGCGAGTCCTGTCGGGCTCCTGCTGGCCCATCGACAGCAGCGGGTCTACCGGGTTGGGGACGCCGCCGCCGTAGCGCTCCTGCCCGTAGGCGGCGTTCTGGCCGTAGCCGGGGTCCTGCCCGTACGAGGAGTCGTGCCCGTAGCCCGGGTCCTGGCCGTACGAGGGATCCTGCCGGTAATGGGGATCCTGGCCGTAACCCGGGTCCTTGGCGTAGCCCTGGTCCTTGGCGTAACCGGGGTCCTGGCCGTGGCCGTAGCCCGGGTCCTGCCCGTAGGAGGGGTCCTGGCCGTAGGCGGGCTCCTGGCCGTACGTGGGCTCCTGGGCGCGGAACGGGTCCTGGCGGCGGCCGGCGCCCGGGATGCCGTGCATGGGCGTGCCCAGGCCGGCGCCGCCGCTGGGCGAGGTGCGCGGCTGCGCGGGTGGTGCGGCCTGCTGCTGGTACTGGCCGCCGCCGTAGGAGTCGCCGCGCTGCTCGTAGGCGGGCTCGGCGGGGCGGGCCTGCGACGGGAAGCCGAGCGGGTCGGTGTGCGGGGGCTGGCCGCCGGGCAGCTGGTAGGCCGGCTCGTCGGCGTACTGCGGGCCGGCGAACGGCTGCGCGTCGTGCTGCACGTACTGCGGGCCCGAGTAGGGGTCGCGGTAGCCGGCGTCGACGGCGTACTGGGGGCCGGTGAACGGGTCGTTCGCCTGCTCGGCGTACTGCGGGCCGGCGAAGGGCTGGGCGTGCGGCGGCGTGGTCTCGGCGCGCGAGGCGACCAGCTTGTCCTGGTGGTTGGGGTTGCCGCGGGCGACGAGCACGTCGTTGGGGCCGAGCGGCGCGGCGGGCCGCTCGTCGTGGAGGGGCGGCGGGGCGGGCCGGTGGTAGGTGCCCGTGCCGGGGATGACCTCGGCGGCGGGGTCGGCGGCGGGCACGTCGGCCGCGTGACCGTCGGGCTCGTGCTCGCCGGTGGCCTCGGCGTATCCCTCGTCAAGGGTGTCGAGCAGCCTGCCGACGTCGTCGAGCGGCATGCGGAAGCTCGCGGTGCACATCTCTCCCCGCCACAGGCTGAGCACCAGGGTGCCTTCGTGCCAGGTGACCCTGAGGCAGCGCTCCTGGCCTCGGGCATCGAAGAAGACTTCGCCGAACGACGGCAACGGGACAACTTCCGACATGGCAGACATACTGCTAGTACCAGCCTTTATCCGTCCACTCAACCCCGGAAAACCCTACCAAAACGGACTTCCCATCCCCACCTTGAACCCACTTTTTCCCATGGTCCCCAGGTGGAGTTCCACCGCCAGTGTGCCACGGGACGCGGCGGAGAGGTCCGCGAATTCCGGGATGCGCATGGCCGATCACCTCACGTCCGGCGCTACGGGCGCCGGAATGCGGGTAGCGTTTACTGCCGTGCCGGACTCCCATCTCCCGTCAGCCGACTCCCTGCTCAGCGTCGCGGTCGACGCGCTCGGGGGGACCGAGCGGCAAGGCCAGATCACGATGGTGAAGGCCGTGCAGCAGGCCATCGACGACGGCGACCACCTGGCCGTCCAGGCCGGCACCGGCACCGGCAAGTCGCTGGCCTACCTGGTGCCGTCGATCCGCCACGCGATGGACGCCGACAAACCCGTGGTGGTCTCCACGGCCACGATCGCGCTGCAGCGCCAGCTCGTCGACCGCGACCTGCCCCGGCTCGCCGAGGCGCTCGGCAAGGAGCTGCCGCACGAGCCGACGTTCGCCATACTCAAGGGCCGCCGCAACTACCTGTGCCGCTACAAGCTGACCGCCGCCTGGCCCGAAGAGGACGAGCAGGACCAGCTGTTCGACGCCCGCGACGTGAGCGCGACCGGCCGGATGGTGCAGCGCATCCAGGAGTGGGCCGAGGAGACCGAGACCGGCGACCGCGACGAGCTGGTGCCCGGGGTCAGCGAGCAGGCCTGGCGGCAGTTCTCCGTCAGCGCCCAGGAGTGCCTGGGCGCCAGCCGGTGCCCCAGCGGCGCCGAGTGCTTCGCCGAGCTGGCCAGGGCGCGCGCGGGCGAGGTCGACGTGGTCGTCACCAACCACGCGCTGCTCGCCATCGACGCGATGGGCGACCTGCCGGTGCTGCCCGAGCATCGGCTGGTCGTCGTCGACGAGGCCCACGAGCTGGTCGACCGGGTCACCTCGGTGGTCACCGGCGAGCTGTCGGAGACCACCGTCGCCCTCGCGGTGCGCCGGGTGGGCCGCCTGATCGACCAGCCGGTCGCCGACCAGCTGATGGAGGCGAGCGAAGACCTCAAGGCACTGCTGGCCGCCGCACCGCCGGGCCGCGTCGACGAGCTGCCCGAGGTGCTCGGGCTGACGCTCGCGCTCGTCCGCGACAGCGCGGCCCGCTGCCTCACCGCGCTCGGGCCGCGCGGCGGCGACAAGGACGACCCCGACAGGGCGGGCCAGCGCAAGGCCGCGTTCACCGCGCTGGACGAGGTGCACGACACGGCCGTGCGCATGCTGGAGGCCTACGGGCACGCCTCGGAGTCCGACCGCGCCGAGGTGGTGTGGCTCGACGGCGGCACCGACCGCCGCCCGCCGACCCTCCGCGTCGCCCCGCTCAACGTCGGCGGCATGCTCCGCGACAAGCTCTTCGGCGACCGCACCGTCGTGCTCACCTCCGCCACGCTGGCGCTCGGCGGCAGCTTCGACGGCATGGCCCGGCAGTGGGGGCTCGCCGACGACGACTGGCAGGGCATCGACGTCGGCTCCCCGTTCGACCACCCCCGCGCGGGCATCCTGTACGTCGCCAAGCACCTGCCGCAGCCGGGCCGCGACGGCCTGCCGCAGGCCTACCTCGACGAGATCGCCGAGCTGATCGAGGCGGCCGGCGGGCGCACGCTCGGCCTGTTCTCCTCGATGCGCGCCGCCAAGGCCGCCACCGAGGCCCTCCGCGACCGCCTCGACGTGCCGCTGCTGTGCCAGGGCGACGACTCGACGATGCTGCTCGTCAAGCAGTTCGCGGAAGACGAGCCGACCTGCCTGTTCGGCACGCTGTCGCTGTGGCAGGGCGTCGACGTGCCGGGGCCGTCGCTGCGCCTGGTCATCATCGACCGCGTCCCGTTCCCGCGCCCCGACGACCCGCTCACCTCGGCCAGGCAGCGACACGTCGCCGCCAAGGGCGGCAACGGCTTCATGACGGTCGCGGCCACCCACGCGGCGCTCCTCCTCGCCCAGGGCACGGGGCGCCTGCTGCGCTCCCAGGACGACAGGGGCGTGATCGCCGTGCTGGACCCGCGCCTCGCCACGGCGCGCTACAGCGGCTTCCTGCTGGGCTCGCTGCCGCCGTTCTGGCGCACCACCGACCCGGGGGTTCCCCGCGCCGCCCTGCGCCGGCTCTCGTCCGGCGACTGAACCGTCAGGGCGACAGTCAAGATCTTTTGGGAACCCCCTCGGGCTGAGCACCGATAGCGAGCCTTCGGCCCGCCTGTCCCGCCGTCACTCCGGCGAAGAGCGTCGAACCTCCCGTCGTAGCCGGCCGTGGTCGGTGTAGAGGCGGTCTTCGGGGACGCCGGGGGTCGAAGTCCCCTCCACGACACGCGCCTTTTTGGGATCATCAACACCGACCGTCAAGATCTCAACGCGGAAAGCGGTGCCATGGCCAACCCCCTACGCGACGGCGACCCGAACCAGATCGGCCCGTATCGGCTGCACGCACGGCTCGGCGGGGGCGGGATGGGGCAGGTGTTCCTGGGCCGTTCCCCGGGCGGGCGCCTGGTGGCCGTCAAGGTGGTACGCCCCGAACTGGCCGACAACGCGGACTTCCGGCGCCGCTTCGCTTCCGAGGTGGAGGCCGCCCGCAAGGTCGGCGGGTTCTACACCGCCCAGGTCGTGGACGCCGACACCGAGGCCGCCCGGCCGTGGCTGGCCACCGCCTACATCCCGGGTCCTTCCCTGCACCAGGCCGTCGAAGAGCACGGGCCGCTCCCCCTGGAGTCGGCCGCGGTGCTGGGAGCCGGGCTGGCCGAAGGACTCGCCGCCGTGCACGCCTGCGAGATGGTGCACCGCGACCTCAAACCCGCCAACGTCATCCTCGCCGAGGACGGGCCCCGCCTGATCGACTTCGGCATCGCCCGCGCCCTGGACGCCACGAGCCACACCCAGACCTCCACCGTGCTGGGCACCGCCGCGTTCATGTCCCCCGAACAGGCCATGGCCCAGAAGGTCGGGCCGCCCTCGGACGTGTTCTCGCTCGGCTGCGTGCTCGCCTTCGCCGCGACCGGCCGCAGCCCTTTCGGGACGGGGCCCGTCCACGCGGTCGTCTTCCGGGTCGTGCACGGCGACCCCGACCTGCGCGGAGTGCCCGCCCCGCTCGCCGCTCTGGTGGCGGCCTGCCTGGCCAAGGACCCCGCCGCCCGGCCCGGCCTGGAGCACGTGCTGGCCCGGCTCACCGCGCTCGCCTCGCCCGGCCAGGGGCGGTGGCTGCCTGAGGCGCTCACCCAGGTCATCGCCGAGCGGCGGACCCTGGCACTGACCGCCCTCCATGACCCGGCCACCGGGACCGGCGCTGTCCACCCCCGGACGACGGCGCCACCACCACCCGTGCACGCGGATCAGCCGCGGGCACCCCAGCCCTTGCTGGTCCACGAACGCCGCCTCATGCGCGGCCGCGACCCGGGGTCCCATGCCGCCGCCTACCAGATCGCCATCTATGTGCTCCTTGCCCTCTTCGCCGTGGTCTCCGTGAGCACGGTGGTTCACCAGTTCGACATCGCCGACGACGCGGGGCGGTGGCGCTCGGTGGAGACCTACGGCGACCTTCACGAGTCCGACGAGCTGATCAGCACGATCACGTGGGTGGCCCAGATCGTCTCCGGCCTGGCGCTGACGGCCTGCTGGGTGCTCTGGTTCTTCCGGGTACGAGTCGTCGCCGAACAGTTCGCGCCTGGCCGGCTGCGCTACCGCCCCTCCATGGCGGTATACGCCTGGTTCATCCCGATCGCCGGCCTGTGGCTTCCCAAGCAGATCGCCGACGACGTCTGGCACGCCTCCAGCCCGCCCGGACGCGGCCGCGCGACAGCCCCGGCCGGTCTCCTGCACACGTGGTGGGCCATGTGGCTGGTCACGTTCCTGACCTGGCCCCTCTTCTGGATCGACTGGACGACACTCCTCGCCACCCAGTACGAACGCAGGGAGGACAACGACCTCTACCGGATATACGAGTTCACGCCGGCCGGCTGGGCCAGCCTGGCCCTGCACATGGCGGTCGTGCCGACGGCGATCGTCACCGCTCGGTTCGTGCGGCGGCTGAGCGCCATGCAGGCGGCCAGACTCAACGGCTGAGCGGGCCGCCGGGCAGAAATCCTCCGGGATGTGAACGGGGTTCTACACCGTCCAGTGAGACAGCTCCGGACGCTTGGGAGACACCCCGTCGCCGGAGGAGACGCCGCGGACTCGGCGCGACACCCACGGGACGAGATACTCGCGGATCCACTGGGCGTCCTCGCGACGGCGGGCGCGGGGGTCGACGACGCGCTCCGGCCACACCTTGTGCCACTCGTCGAACGGCACGCCGAGGACGTCGAGGACGCGGGCCGCCACCAGGCGGTGACCGTCGGCGTTCATGTGGAGGCGGTCCGGGCTCCACGCCCGCCAGTCGCGCAGCCCCTGCATCGACCACTGGTCGACCAGCCGGCACCCGTAGAGGTCGGCGATCGAGCGGATGTGCAGGTAGTAGATGGCGAAGCGGCCGCGCAGGCGGCGCATCAGCGGCGTGTCACGCGGGTCGACCCCGGTGAACAGCAGCACGTCCGCGCCGGTGGCGCGCAGCGCGCGGACCGCGCCGGAGAGCTTCTTGGCCATCACGTCCGGGTCGCTGCCGGGACGCAGGAGGTCGTTGCCGCCGGCGCAGAGGCTGACCAGGTCGGGCGACATCTCGACCGCCTGCGGCACCTGGTCGGCGACGATCTGGTCGAGCAGCCTGCCGCGCACCGCCAGGTTGGCGTAGCGGAAGGACGGATCGTCCAGGGCGAGCCGTTCGGCGACGCGATCGGCCCAGCCGCGGAAGTGGCCGTTGCTGCCGGGGTCGTTCAGGCCTTCGGTGAAGCTGTCACCGAGAGCGACGAAGGAGCCGTAATGCCTCATGACCTGATGTTCATCTCCGCGTTTCTCGTGCTGCGGCGTGGGCCCCACGACTGTAGTGGCTCGCCCGCGCCCGCGCGCGCCGCCACCCCGGCGCGCGCCCGTTTCATGACCGCCCGATGACCTTGTACGCGTCCTCCAGGAGCTCCTCGGGCGGGCCTTCCAGCCGGGCGGGCACGGCCAGGTCGTCGAGGACGACGAAGCGCTGCTTGGCCCCGCGGTTCTTCTTGTCGAGGCGCATGTGGTCGCGCAGCCGGGGCCAGGCGTCGGCGTGGTAGCCGGTGGGCAGGCCGACCGAGGTGAGGATGGCCCGGGTGCGCTCGACGAGGTCGGCGCGGCCGTCGAGCCTGGACAGCTCGGCCGCGTACATCATGCCGATGGCGACGGCCTCGCCGTGGCGCATCCGGTAGTGCTCGGCCCGCTCGATGGCGTGGGCGAGCGTGTGGCCGTAGTTGAGGATCTCGCGCAGGCCCGACTCACGCAGGTCGGCGCCGACGACCTCGGCCTTGACCCGGATCTTGCGCTCGATCAGCTCGCGGGTGTGGGGCCCGCCGGGCCGGGCGGCGGCCTCGGGGTCGGCCTCGACCAGGTCGAGGATGACAGGGTCGGCGATGAACCCGCCCTTGATGATCTCGGCCAGGCCGGCCACGTAATCGGCGCGGGGCATGCCGTCGAGCACCGACAGCTCGCACAGCACCCCGGCAGGCGGCAGGAAGGTGCCGACGAGGTTCTTGCCCTCGGGGGTGTCGATGCCGTTCTTGCCGCCGACCGCGGCGTCGACCATGGCGAGCAGCGTCGTGGGCACCAGCACCACCTGGACGCCGCGCAGCCAGGTGGCGGCCACGAACCCGGCCAGGTCGGTGGTCGCCCCGCCGCCGACGCCGACGACCGCGTCGGACCGGGTCATGCCGTGGCGGCCGAACGCCGACCAGAGGCCGGCGGCCACCTCCGCGGTCTTGCACGCCTCGCCGTCGGGCACCGGCAGCGCCACCACGTCGTAACCGGCGCCGGCCAGGACGGCGGTGACGGGGCGGGCCAGCTCCGGCAGGCTCTCGGGGTGGATCACGGCGACGGTGGAGACGCCGGGCCTGAGCAGGCCGGGCAGCTCGCCGTGGACTCCGGTGCCGACCACGACGTCGTACGGGCTCTCGCCCTTCACGGTGATGCGGGTAGCCGCGGTCATCGGCCCAGCCCTTCCACGATCTCGTCGGCGAGCTCGGCGGGCTCGCGCTTATCGGTCGCCACGGTGAGCACGGCGAGCCGCTCGTAGACGGGCCGCCGCTCCTCCATGAGCTTCTTCAGCCGGCTGCGCGGGTTGAGCACGAGCAGCGGCCTGGCCGAGCCGAGGCCGACGCGCTGGACCGCGTCGGCCAGGCCGACCTGGAGGTAGACGACGGGGCGGCCGTCGAGCATGGCCTGGGTCTCCTCGCGCAGTACGGCGCCGCCGCCGAGGGACAGGACGCCGTCGTGCTCGTCCAGCGCCCTGCGCACCGCCTCCAGCTCCAGCTCGCGGAAGTGTTCCTCGCCGTCCTCGATGAAGATGTCGCTGACGGGCTTGCCCGCGACGGCCTCCACGTCGGCGTCGGTGTCGCGGAAGGTGACGCCGAGGCGCTCGGCGAGCAGGCGGCCCACGGTCGTCTTGCCGGACCCGGGCGGGCCGATCAGCACGGCCTTGATCATTTGATCACCATGGATGAGAGGTAGCCGGACAGGTTGCGGGCGACTTCCTCGACGGAGTCGCCGCCGAACTTCTCCACCGCCGCGTCGGCCAGCACCAGCGCGACCATCGCCTCGGCCACGACGCCGGCGGCAGGCACGGCGCACACGTCGGAGCGCTCGTGGTGGGCCTTGGCCGCCTCGCCGGTCTTGACGTCGATGGTGGCCAGCGCCCTGGGGACGGTGGAGATGGGCTTCATGGCGGCGCTGACGCGCAGGATCTCGCCGTTGGTCATGCCGCCCTCGACGCCGCCGGCGCGGTTGGTGAGGCGCCGCACGCCGTCTTCGGAGGTGTATTCGATCTCGTCGTGGGCCTCGGAGCCGGGCCTGCGCGCGGTCTCGAAGCCGTCGCCGACCGCCACGCCCTTGATCGCCTGGATGCCCATGAGGGCGGCGGCGAGACGGGAGTCGAGCCGGCGGTCCCAGTGGGTGTAGCTGCCGAGGCCGGGCGGCAGGTTGTAGGCGAGGACCTCGACGACGCCGCCGAGGGTGTCGCCGTCCTTGTGGGCCCGGTCGATGCGCTCGACGATGGCGGCGCTCCCGTCCGGGTCGGCGCAGCGGACCGGGTCGGCGTCGATGCGGGCCAGCTCGCCGGGGCCGGGCAGGGTGGTGGCGGGGCTCTGGACGCCGCCGATGGAGGTCACGTGGCTGAGGAGGTCGACGCCGAGCGCCTGCTTGAGGAAGCGCCTGGCGACCTCGCCGAGCGCGACGCGGGCGGCGGTCTCGCGGGCGCTGGCCCGGTCGAGGACGGGGCGGGCGTCGTCGAAGCCGTACTTCTGCATGCCGGCCAGGTCGGCATGGCCGGGGCGGGGCCGGGAGCGCGGCGCGTTGCGGGCCAGGCCCTCCAGCTCGGCCGGATCGACCGGGTCGGCGGCCATGACCTTCTCCCACTTGGGCCACTCGGTGTTGCCGATGCGGATGGCCACGGGGCTGCCGATGGTGCGGCCGTGGCGGACTCCGCCGACGATCGTCACCTCGTCCTGCTCGAACTTCATCCGGGCGCCGCGGCCGTAGCCGAGACGGCGGCGGCGCAGGGCCTCGTCGATGGCGGCCGTGGTCACCTCGACGCCTGCGGGCAGGCCCTCCAGGATGGCGACGAGCTCAGGGCCGTGGGACTCTCCGGCGGTCAACCAACGCAACATGAGTCCAAGTCTTCCATGCGCGGCCGGGTGCGACGTCCGCGCGTTCACCTGCCGAGACGTTCCGGGATCGAGACTTTCGTCGACGGAGACGTTCAGGGCTGGAGACAGAGCGCGGCGAACGCTCCGAGCAGCATGAAAGGACCGAACGGGAACTCGGTGCGCCGGTCGCCGCGCCGGGTGACCAGCAGCAGGATCGCGTAGAGCGCGCCGAGCAGCTGCCCGCCGACGGCGGCGACGACCCACGCCTGCCAACCGGCCGCGGCGCACGCCATGCCGATCAGCCCGGCCAGCTTGACGTCGCCGAGGCCCAGGTCGGCGGGCCTGATCAGCCAGAGCAGCCCGTAGCAGGCGGCCAGCGCGAGCCCGCCGAGCAGCGCCCTGGCCGGCTCGCCGGTGGGCAGCAGGGTGAGCGCGAGGATCGGGTACGAGGGCAGCGTGATCACGTCGGGCAGCCGGGTGGTGCGCCAGTCGACCGCGGCCAGCGCCGTCCCGGCGACGGCCGCGTACGCGTACGGCCATCCGGCCCGCCACACCACCAGCGTCAGCACGACGGCGGTGATCAGCTCGTACGTGGGCGGCCAGGCGGGAACGGGCACCGTGCGCAGAGTGGCCAGGAGCGCCCCACGCCCCTCGGCGCGCGCGTCGGCCGGTTCCTGCTCGAACGCCCCGGCGAGCGTCCGCACATAACGCCCCGCCACGACCCCCAGCAGTACGAGGGCGGCGGGCGCGAGCCAGGACGACGGTCCGGCGAGCACCAGGGCGTCCGGCGATACAGCCTCCACCACCGGGTGTACGAGCACGCGCCGCACTCTAATGCGCGACGGCCCGCCCCGCCGGAAAAGCCGGGACCGGACACCTGACCACCACCGGCCGCGGCGGAGCCGAGACGGGTGCTGTCAGCAGTCGCCTTCCAAGGGCCGGGACCGCCGGTCGGGAACCTGGGACCGCGTGCTGGTCGTTAGCGCCCGCGGGCGACCTTTCTGGCGAACCAGCCGCGCTTCCTGACCGGCTCGGGTCTGGCCACGGTGAGGCCGTCGAGGGTGCCGGACTCGATCGCGGCCAGGGCGCGGAGCACCTCGCCCTCGATCACGAACTGGACCGGCCCGGCCACGTCGACGACCACGGCGGCGGCGCCCTCGGCGGCGGCGGCGCGGCAGACCTGGAGCGTCGTGGCCTGGATGGGCCGGGCGTCGGGCCGCCACAGGCGCAGCGGCTCGGTGCCGGTGAAGGCCAGCACCGCCTCGCGCCCGTCCTTGCCGACCAGCTTGGGGAGCGCCATCTCGCTCTCCTTCTCCTGCCGCACGCCGTGCGCCCCGATCTCGGACGAGGTCAGCAGGGCGACGACGGGCACCAGCAGCCGGCTCTCGCCGAGCGCGTTGAGCACCCGCTCGGGCCCCGCGGCGCCGGCCTGGTAGGCGGCCAGCGCGACGCTCACCAGCGACGGCGTGCTGCCGTCGTCGCCGGCGTCGAGGGGATCGGGAATGGTCAGCACGCCTCCGACCCTATCCGGACGCGGCCCCGCCCCCGTCCCCGGAGCGTGCGGCGTTCCTCGCCGGAAGACTGGAGCGCGCGGGCCGCCCGCCCGGCCCACAGGCGAGCGGGTCGTGCGCCGCCACCTTCTCCCGCATCCCGTCCTTGAGCTCCAGCAGCCGCTCGGCGGCACAACACTCATGTCAGGTCGTCGAGGCCCTTGCCCGACTCGCGCATGGCCCGCTCCATCGCCGCCCTGCCCTGGGTCCTGGGCTCCCTGCCGGGCTCCTCCACCGGCTCACGGTCGTCCTCCGCCGGCTCCAGCAGCGGCTCGGCGTCGGTCTTCGGGGCGTTCTCGTCGGGCGTGCTCATCGGTCGTCCTCCCTGGTCAGAGCCGTTGACTGCGCTCTTCTACCCGTCGGGGGACGAGGGAACCCGCACGCGGCCGTCAGCCGGCCACCGGCGGCAGCGCAGCGGAGCTCTCCTCCTGGTCGGATCCGGTCGCCCGCAGCAGGTCGACGACGATCGACCGCAGCTGCGCCACGATCACCGCGGAGGAGAAGCCGACGCCGTCGTCGGGCCGCTGCCGGGTGGCCACCGCCAGCAGGGCCTGCCGGGCGAGCACGGGCTCGCGGCCCGCCCCCAGCTCCAGCTGGAGGAGCAGCGCCGCCTCCGACACCTCGCGCATGGACTCGGCCAGCGACGCCGGCGGCGGCTGCGGCTCGCCGAGGGCGGCGATCGTGCGCCGGGCCAGCACCCTGGCGTTCCTGAGCGCGTGGTCGACCGGCTCGGCGGCGGTCTCGTACCGCGCCAGGATGGCCCGCCGGTGCCAGTGCATCGGCGAGATCAGGATGATCTCCTTGCTGGTCTCCAGCGCCTGCTCGAACTCCGCCACCACCGCCTGCGTGCCGCGCGCCTCCTCCAGCGCCTCGGCGGCCAGGTCGGCGTCGCGTTTCTCGATCGCCTCGGCCGCCTGTTCCAGCGCGGTGGACAGCGCGTCCAGCACCCCGGAGGCGTGTTTGGCCGCGAGGGCGAGCGGGCTGGCCGGCATCAGCGCGACGGCGGCCAGGCCCACGGCGCCGCCGACGAGCGCGTCCACCATCCGGTCAAGGCCGCCCATGTCGTCGCCGGGCAGCACGGCCGCGACGAGCACGGCGGAGGAGGCGACCTGCGCCACGAACAGCGCCCCGCTGTCGAGCAGCACCGCGGTCGTCATGGCCAGCGCCACCACGAGCGCGATCTGCCACGGCCCGGACCCGATCCAGGCCACCAGCAGGTCACCCACGCCGACGCCGAGGCTGACGCCCACCACCAGCTCGGCCACCCGGCGCAGCCGCTGGCCGAGCCCGATGCCGACGCTGATGAGCACCGCGATGGGCGCGAAGAACGGCCGGACGTGGCCGAGCAGCTGGGTGGCGACGAGCCATGCCACGCCCGCGCCCACGGAGCTCTGCGCGATGGCGGGGGCCATCAGCCCGAACGTCCCCACCCGGCCCCGCATGTGATCGCCGAGCTTCGTTCCCACCCTTGTCATCCTTGCCGATCATAATGACATTCCGGTCACCTCGGCCATAGTGGCCGATATCGGCCCAGGATGCGCATGGCTATTGTCGTGAGCATGAGACCGAGGAGCCGGGAGGGGACCCGGCGGCGCATCCTCGACGCGGCCCGCCACCTGTTCGCCGAGAACGGCTACGACCAGGTGACGATGCGCATGCTGGCCGCCGAGGCGCACGCGAACGTGGCGCTGATCAACCGCTACTTCGGCTCCAAGCGGAAGCTGTTCGCGGAGGTGCTGGCCGAGCAGGGGCGCTTCCCCGGCGTCCTCGGCGACGGCGGCGGCGACCTGGCGGTGCGGCTGGCCGAGTACGTCGCCGACCGGCTCGGCTCCGACTCCGACAACCCGGTGCTGGCGACGCTGACCCGATCGGCCTCCAGCGCCGAGATCGGCACGCTCGCCGCCGACCGGGTGCGCACCGCCCTGCTGGAGCCGCTGACCGCCCGGCTGGACGGCGGGCAGGCCGAGCTGCGCGCCGCCATCGCCACCGCGCTCATCATGGGCATCGGGCAGTTCCGCCAGCTCATGGGCCCGGTCACGCCGGTGCGGCGCGACGAGCTGGTGACCCGGCTGACCGCCGTGTTCCGCGCGTGCCTGGACTAACCGCCCAGGAAGTCGTCGACCACCTGCCGGAAGGCCACGCGCTCGGTGGTGTGCACCAGGTGGCCGGCCTCGATGGTGACCAGGCGGGCGCCGGGGATGCGCGCCGCCAGCAGGTCGGCGCGGAACGGGCTGGCCTGCCCGCCCGAGATCACCAGGGTCGGCGCGGTGATCCGGGCCAGCCCGTCGAGCCAGGCCGGGTCGGGGTGCAGGAACTGCCGCTCGGTGTCGTGCATCATGCGCCAGTCGAAGCCGGTGGAGTCGTCCTCGACCAGGACGGGCCGGTCGCGCATCGGCACGGGCAGCGCCGAGTCCTCCACCACCAGCCGCGTCACCCGCTCGGGGTGACGCATGGCCAGGTGGTAGGCGACCATGCCGCCGAGCGAGTGGCCGATCACCGTGGCGGTCGCGGCGTCGTGCAGGTCGAGCAGGGCGGCGACGTCCTCGGCCATCTCCGGGATGGGGTAGGTGCCGGGGAAGTCGCTGGCGCCGTGGCCGCGCAGGTCGGGGACGAGCACGTGGTAGCGGCCGGCGAAGTGGCGGGTGAAGCCGTTCCAGTCGTTGTGGTCGGCGGTCCGGCCGTGCAGCAGCACCAGCGCGGGCGCCGCCGGATCGCCCTCTTCCCGGTAGACCAGCCGGATCCCGTTGACGTGGGCTTCACGTATCACATCAGGGACCCTACGGCACCGGGATGCGCTCGACGCGGATGGAGAAGACCTCCTCGCGCGGCACCACGACCTCGTAGGCGCCATGATCGACCATCCAGTAGCCGAGTGCCTCGGCCTTCATCCCGCTGTGGCCGGTGTAGGCGATGTGGAGGCCGTCGTCGTCCTCGTCGAGCACGATGCAGGGCTCCCCGCCGAACGTGCCGACCGTGCGGATGAGCACCAGCCACTCCAGCTCGGAACGGGCGACCGTGCGCCGCCAGTAGCCGGAGGCGGGCTCGAACCCGTCGAGCTCCTCCTCGCTCAGCAGCACGACCCGGTCGTCGGGCCCGAGCGCCGCGGGCAGCGTCAGCTCTCCGAACCGGGCGACGAAGCCGGAGGCGACCGGCGTGATCTCCTCGCTCATGCCGAAGGCCGCCACGTCAGCCCGTCGTACTCGGCGAACGGCCGCTCGCCCGAGCCGGTGACATGCATGATCCGCGCGCCGGCCGGGATCGGCATCGGGACGGTGTGGAACTGCGGCACCACGTGCTCGCGCGAGGTGGTGAACCCGTTGCCCGCGAACGGCGGCGCGTCGCTCCAGTCTCCGCCCATGTGCGGGCCGTACGGGACGGAGTAGGTGTCGACGTCGCGGGCGTGCCAGCGCAGCACGTAGAGCTCCGGCACGTCGGAGGTCAGCTCCGAGCCGTCGAACGACAGGTCGAGGCCGTGGTAGAAGTCGCGTGGGGTGGTCAGTCGCGCGCAGTCCTGCACGCGGTAGACGTAACCGGAGATGACCGTGCGCTTGCCCGACAGGTAGGGGACGAGCAGACGCGGCGGGACCACCTTCTGCATCTGCGTTCCGCTCACGATGACCACTTTACGATCTGTTGACCCCGAGAACGCGATGTTCGAGGCAGGGCAGGGCGGACCTGGCCCGGGCGGTGACCTCCGGGTCGAGCTCCACCACCTGAACCGCGGCGGACGAGCCGAGGTCGGCCCTGACGACGCCCATCGGGTCGACCAGCATGCTCCGCCCCACCCCGTAACCGTCGGACGACTCGGCCGGGTTGGGCGCCTGGCCGACGGCGGCGGTCCACATGGTGTTCTCCAGGGCGCGGGCGCGCACCAGCGTCACCCAGTGGTCCTCCTTCAGCGGCCCCGAGCCCCAGGCGGCGATCACCGCGAACATGTCGGCGCCCTGGTCGACCAGCGCCCTGGTCAGCTCGGGGAAGCGGACGTCGTAGCAGGTGACCAGCCCCACCCGCAGACCCGCCAGCTCGACCACGACCGGCTCGGCGCCGGGCGCGACGAGCCCCGACTCCTTGGCGCCGAACGAGTCGAACAGGTGGATCTTGCGGTAGGCGCCCCGGAGCTCGCCGGACGCGTCCAGCGCGACGGCGGTGTTGTGGACCAGGCCCTGGCCGGGCTCGAAGACGCCCGCGATCACCGCCACGCCGTGCCGCCTGGCGGCCTCGGCCACGCCGGTGACGAACGGCCCGTCGAGCGGCTCGGCCAGGTCGGTGATGCGTTTGCCGTAACGCGTGAGCGTCGCCTCCGGGAAGATCGCGAGGTCGGCGCCCTCGGCCCGGGCGAGCGCCTCGCGCACCCGTGTGAGGTTGACCGAAGGGTCAGGTGACACCGGGACCTGGCAGAGGGCGATTCTCGTCACGGCCCGACTCTAGCCGGTTGGGCACGCGGCGGAACCGGGTGAGCATGCGCCAGATCCATTCCAGCGGCCCGTAACGGAACCGGCGCAGCCACCACCGGCTGAACACCGCCTGCACGGCCACGGTGACGCCCGCCACGGCGAGCACCGACCAGCGGGTGGGATCGGCGTCGACCAGCCCGCCGGCGAAGAAGATGACGAGCGTGCCCGTCACGTAGTTGGTCAGCGCCATCCTGCCCAGCGGTTCCAGCACCGCCGACAGCCATGGCCGCAGCACCAGGACCAGCCCGGTCGAGTAGGCGGCCGCGCCGGCCAGCGCGCCGAGGGTGTAGAGCGTCCAGTCGCCGGACAACGACGCCGCCGCGGCGAGCAGCACTCCGCACACCGCACTCACCCCGAAGGCGGGCAGCAGCAGCTCCCGCGGCGGCCGCAGCTGCATCAGCGCCATGCCGACGAGGAACATCCCCGGGATGAGCAACACCCCGCCCCCCGCCATCACTCCCCACGCCGTCACGCCCAGCCCGAGCAGCAGCACCGGCACCCCGCGCGACAGGAACGAGGCGGGCAGCAGCACGATCAGCCCGTAGAAGGCGTAGTCGGTGAGCACCTCGCCCGGGTACCAGATGTGCTGGACCAGCCCGAAGACCATCAGCCAGAGCAGGCGCGACAGCAGCGACCACCGCCCGGCCCGCTCCAGGTAGAGCACGAAGCTGATGCCGAACAGCAGCGAGAAGATCGGGTAGAACCGGCTCTGGAAGAGGGCCTCGACCGTCCAGTCGATCCCGGTGTAGGTCTCCTTGGCGGCGTGCTGCCACGTGTTGACCAGCATGATGCCGCCCACCGCGAAACCGCGGAGAGCGTCCAGCTCACGAATACGCGATGGGGAACTCAGGTGAACCACCCTACTGAGGGAACTCCATGACCCGGCCCGCGCGCGTCGGCCCGCCCGGCCGACACCTTACTGTGAACATGTGACGGAACCACTTGTCTCCAGGATGCGCTCCTTCGGCACCACCATCTTCGCCGAGATGAGCGCGCTAGCCGTGCGGACCGGAGCGATCAACCTGGGCCAGGGTTTCCCCGACACCGACGGCCCGGCCGCCATGCTCGACCACGCCGTGCACGCGATCCGCTCCGGCGCCAACCAGTATCCTCCTGGCCCCGGCGTGACGGAGCTCAGGCAGGCGGTCTCCGAGCACCGCGAGGAGCACTACGGCCTCTCCTACGACCCCGACGGCGAGATCCTGGTCACCGTCGGCGCCACCGAGGCCATCGCGGCCTCGATCCTGGCGCTGTGCGAGCCGGGCGACGAGGTGATCGCCTTCGAGCCCTACTACGACTCGTACGCGGCCTCGATCGCGCTCGCCCAGGCGCGGCTGGTCGGCGTGACCCTCCGCCCGGACGGCGGGCGGTTCACGTTCGACCCCGGCGAGCTGCGCGCGGCGATCACCCCGCGCACCCGGGTGATCCTGGTCAACTCGCCGCACAACCCGACCGGCACCGTCTTCACCCGCGAGGAGCTGACGCTCGTCGCGGAGCTGTGCCGCGAGCACGACCTGATCGCCGTCACCGACGAGGTGTACGAGCACCTGACGTTCGACGGCGTGGAGCACGTCCCGCTGGCCACGCTGCCGGGCATGCGCGAGCGCACCGTGATGATCTCCTCGGCGGGCAAGACGTTCTCCGTCACCGGCTGGAAGACCGGCTGGATCTGCGCCCCGGCCCCGCTGGTGGGCGCCGTGCAGACGGTCAAGCAGTTCCTCACCTTCACCGCGAGCGCGCCCTGGCAGGCCGCGGTGGCCTACGGGCTGCGGCACGAGCGCGAGTGGGTGGCGGCGCTGCGCGCCTCGCTGCAGGACAAGCGCGACCGCCTCATGGAAGGGCTGGCGGCGGCCGGGTTCGAGGTGTTCCGCCCGGCCGGCACCTACTTCGTGCAGACCGACATCCGGCCGCTCGGGTTCGACGACGGGGTCGCGCTCACCCGCCGGCTGCCCGAGCTGGCCGGCGTCGTCGCCATCCCCACCCAGGTGTTCTACGAGCACGCCGAGCGGGGCCGCCCCTTCGTCAGGTTCGCCTTCTGCAAGAAGGACGAGGTCATCGACGAGGCGGTGACCCGGCTCAAGCGGCTCTCGGGCTAGTCGGCGCCCAGGTCGATGATGGCCGCGACCGGGCCGCCGCCCGACGGGCCCTGGTGCACGGCGGCCACCGACACGAACACCGCCGGGTCGCCGGTGACCGCCGCGGCCACGCCGCCGACCGTCGCCTTGATCTGGCGGTGCCAGTGCACGTCGGAGTCGTCGAGCATGATGTTGCGCCGCCCGCGCACCCGGCCCGACGGGTCGGCCTCACACTTCATGAACACGTTGACCAGCCGCCCGCCGAGGTCGGAGTGGTGGGGACGCTCCGGCAGCGGCAGGCCCGCGTCGCGGATCGCCTCCCAGATGCCGTCGGCGTCGAGCGCGTCGCGCATGACGCTGTGGCCGATGCGGTAGCGGCCGCCGATGCCGCGCACGTTGCCCACCAGCACGATCTGCGCCCGGTCCAGCTCGACGCCGGACGAGCAGGACGCCACCGACGAGTACAGCGAGAGGTCCTTGTGGATCTGGTCGGCGCGCGGCATGTCGATCTCGCCGAGCGCGACCGCGATGCCCAGCGCGGTGGTCGAGTTCGACAGGTCCATCGACGGGCCCGTCTCCTCGATCGCGGTGTCCTCGCCGCGGCTCTTGGCGTCGGTGATCGTGGCCAGCGTCAGCAGCGGCGTCTTGGTCTGCACGTAATGGACGTCGCGCGGGTCGTCGATGCCGGCGATCTTCATGGCCTCGCGCACGCCCGCCGCGACCTTCTCCACCATGGCCGGCCTGCCGATGTCCTCCGGCAGGATCACCTCGCTCATCGCCACGCCGACCGACAGCCGCGGCTCGTCCGACGGCGGCGCCGACGCCGGGTCCACGCTCGCGAAGATCGTGGCGTGCGGGCTGAGCACCCCGTCGGTGCCGCCCGACCAGACCAGCGGCACGCTCTCCGGCGCCGGATGACCCTTGGCGGACAGCACGTCGCGGAACGCCCGATCGGCCAGGATGCGGGTGTAGTCGTTCACCCCGCCGTTGCCCTCGGTCTTCCCGATCACCGCGAGCACCCGCCGCGCCTCGATCACCCCGTCGTCGATGAGCCGCTCCAGCCCCGAGGCGTCCGTGACGCTCTCGATCGGCACCTTGCGCACGTCAATCGGATCCGGCATCCCGCGCCCCTTCTCACCAGTGCAACCGCGTCGAACGGCATACCCGGGGTTCACACTAATGACGCAGGAAACGGTCTTTCACTGGCAATGTCTGCCAACTAGCCGCCCAGGTTGCGGTAGCGCTCCAGCCGGACGGCCTTGCGGTCTGCCGGGCTCCGCCGCAGCAGCATGGCGATCTCGTACTCCAGAGCCCGCCCCACCCGCTCGCTGAAGGCGTGGTGCTCGTACGCGGCGTCCGGGCGTTCCGGGATCACCCGGTCCACGATGCCGTCGCAGCGCAGGTCGGTGGCGCGCACGCGCTGGGCCTGGGCGATCTCGGGGGCGAAGTCGACGCTGCGGTAGAGGATCGTCGAGGCGCCCTCGGGCGGCAGCGGCGACAGCCACGCGTGCTGGGCGCTCAGCACCCGGTCGGCCGGCAGCAGCGCCAGCGCCGCGCCGCCCGCGCCCTCGCCCAGCAGCAGGCAGACCGTCGGCGCGTCCAGCATGACCAGCTCGGCGAGACAGCGCGCGATCTCGCCGGACAGGCCGCCCTCCTCGGCCGCCTTCGACAGCGCCGCCCCAGCGGTGTCGATCACCGTCACCAGCGGCAGCCGCAGCTCCTCGGCCAGCCGCATGCCGCGCCTGGCCACCCGGAGCCCGCCGGGGCCGAGCGGCGAGCGGGCCCGCTGGCCCCGCCGGTCCTGCCCCAGCACCACGGCCGGGGCCGCGCCGAACCTCGCCAGCGCCAGCACCAGCCCCGGTTCGTTCTCGCCCGCGCCGCTGCCGCTGAGCGGGGTCACCTCGGTGGCGGCCAGCTTCAGCAGCTCGCGCACGCCCGGCCGGTCGTCGCGGCGCGACCGGGTGATCGCCTCCCACGCCTCGACCGGCCGCAGGTCCTCCTCCGGCTCCTCGCCGGCCGGGACCCGCTCGCCGCCGGCCGTCAGCACGCCGAGCGCCCTGATCGCCACCTCGCGCACGTCCTCGGCCGGCACCACCGCGTCGATCAGGCCGTTCTCGTACAGGTTCTCCGCCACCTGCACGCCCGACGGGAACGAGTAGCCGTACAGGGACTCGAACACGCGCGGCCCGAGGAACCCGATGAGCGCGCCCGGCTCCGCCGCCGTGACGTGACCGAGCGAGCCCCACGAGGCGAACACCCCGCCGGTCGTCGGATGCCGCAGGTAGACCACGAACGGCAGGCAGGCCGCCCGGTGCTCCTGCACGGCCACCGTGATCTTGATCATCTGCGCGAAGGCCAGCGCGCCCTCCTGCATCCGGGTGCCGCCCGACGCCGGGGCGGCCAGCAGCGGCAGGCGCTCCCTGGTGGCCCGCTCGACCGCCGTGACCAGCCGCTCGGCCGCCGCCACCCCGATCGACCCGGCCATGAACGAGAACTCGCACGCCACCACCGCCACCCGGCGGCCGCCCAGCAGCCCCTCCCCCGTCACCACGGCCTCGTCGTAGCCGGACTTGGCCCGCGCCGCGGCCAGCTCCTCGGCGTAGGAGGAGCCCGGCTCGGCCGGCTCGGCGGGCGGCGCGTCCCATGACCGCCACGACCCTCTGTCGAGGACCGTCTCGATCATCGTGCGCGCGTCCGGACGGCTCACCATCGCTCCTTCGTGTCGGCCCGCGGGCGAAACCTGATCATCGCTCACGCTCTTGGAGCCAGTTCAGCACGGCCTCCTCGTCCTGGCCGAGCATCGGCGGCGCGGTGTGGCGCATCCCCGTCAGCCCGTCGAAGCGCAGCGGCGGCCCCGGCAGCTCGATCCTGCCCAGCACCGGGTGGTCCACCTCGACCAGCAGGCCCTGGGAGCGGGTCTGGTCCCACGCGTAGACCTCGTCGATCGAGCGGATGGCCCCCGCCGGCACCCCGGCCTCGCCCAGCCTGGCCAGCCAGTGGGCGCGGTCGTGGGCGCCCAGGGCCTTCTCCATGTCGGCGATCAGCTCATCCCGGTGCGCGAATCTGTCCCTATTGCTGGCATATTTCGCCATATCAGGATCGATGTCGAGTAGCTCGGCCACCTTTCTCCACTGGCCGTCGTTCGCCGCCGCGATCTGCAGCATCCCGTCGGCGCACCGGAAGGCGCCGTAGGGGGCGATCGAGGCGTGGTGGTTGCCGTTGGCCCCCGGCACCTTCCCGCCGACGGTCCAGGCCGTGCCGTGGTAGGAGTGCACGCCGGTGACCGCCGCCAGCAGCGACGTGCGCACCACTCTCCCCTCACCCGTACGCTCCCGCTCGTACAGCGCGGCCACCACCCCGTACGCGCCGTGGATGCCCGCCAGCAGGTCGGCGATCGAGGCGCCGACGCGGTAGGGCTCGTCAGGCGACGGGCCGGTCAGCGACATCAGCCCGGCCTCGCCCTGGGCGATCTGGTCGTAGCCGGGGCGGCCGCCCTCCGGCCCGTCGTGGCCGAACCCGGTGATCGACAGGATCACCAGGCGCGGGTTCAGCTCGTGCAGCCGGTCGGCCGTGAAGCCCAGGCGGTCGAGCACGCCGGTGCGGAAGTTCTCCACCAGCACGTCGCACTGCCGGACCAGGCGCTCGACCAGGTCCTTGCCCTCCGGGGTCTTCAGGTCGACGGCGATGGACTGCTTGTTGCGGTTCGCCGCCAGGAAGTATGTCGATATTTCGTGATCCGGGCCTACGAAGGGCGGGCCCCAGCCGCGCGACTCGTCCCCGCCCTCCGGATGCTCCACCTTGATCACCCGCGCGCCCAGATCACCCAGCATCTGCGCGGCATGAGGGCCCGCCAGAGCCCGCGACAGATCGAGCACCACGATGTCACCGAGGGGTCCGGGCAACGTCAACCTCCTGCGTGCGGGTCGGAGCGGGAGCACATTGTCTCAGCCCCACCACCCCAGTCATCTACCCTGGGCCCGTGGAATCCCTGGCCCGCCGCATCCGGGCGCTCCCCCCGTCATGCGGCACGGTTCGGCTGGTCGCCGTCGACGGCCCCGCGGGGTCCGGCAAGACCACGTACGCCAACGCGCTCGCGGCCACGCTCGGCTGCCAGGCCGTGCACGCCGACGACTTCCCCGTACCCTGGCACGAAGGCCCCGCCACCTGGTTCGCCGCCCTCTTCGACCAGGTTCTCGAACCGCTCCGGCAGGGACGGCCCGGCGGTTTCCGACGCTATGACTGGGTTCGCGGCGCCTACGCCGAGCCGGTGGCGGTTCCCGTCGCGCCGGTGCTGATCATCGAAGGCGTGGGCACGGCCAGGAAGTCCGCCGCCGATCTGCTCGCCTACGGCATCTGGCTGGAGGCGCCCGACGACATCCGGCTCCGGCGGGTGCTGGAGCGCGACGGGCCGGGGCTGGAAGAGCGGTGGCGGGTGTGGTTCGAGGCCGAACGCGCCTGGTTCGCCGCCGACGGCACGCGCGCCCGCGCCGACCTGATCGTCTCCACGGCGCCTCCCGGCGGTGGCCCCATGGGTGACGCGCCGGGTTGACGACGGTCCTATAGGCGACGCATCGCCTGCCGACGCCTTTACAAAGTAGATTCGCGCCCGGGACGCGGCGCGGCGCTCAGGACTTCAGCACCTTGGCCAGGGCCTCCGCGATGTCGGCGGCGCGGGCCGGGTCGTCCATGAGCATCGCCTGACGCACCCACACCACGCCGGCGGCCGCCTCGTCGGCGGCGGGGCACGGCCCGGTCCTGGCGCCCTCCGCGGCGAGCGCGGCCATGGTGCCGAGCGGCGGGTATCCCGCGTCCAGCGGCACCCCTTCTGCGGCCATGGCGGACAGCAGGAAACCGCGCTCGACGGGCGTGCCGATCCGCAGCATGACCAGGTGCCGCGAGTCCCGCGTCGTGCCCGGCGGCGGCCCCAGCATCGTCACCGGCAGGCCGGCCAGCTCGCGTTCGAGCGCGGCGCAGAAGGCGGCGCGGCGGGCGAGCTCGTCGTCCAGGCGGTCCAGCCACGGCAGCAGGAGCGCGGCCTGGATCTCCGTGAGGCGCAGGTTCCAGCCGACCGAGGGGTGGCCGTACCACTGGCCGCCGGGGCGGCGGCCGACGTTGCACACCGACCAGATCGCCTCGTACGCGGACTCGTCCCGGCAGACGACGAGCCCGCCCTCCCCCGCCGTCATCGCCTTGCTGGACTGGAAGCTGAACACGCCCGCGTCGCCCAGCCCGCCCACCGGCCGGTCCTTGTAGGCGGCGCCGTGTGCCTGGGCGGCGTCCTCGACCACCACGAGGCCGTGCCGGGCGGCGAGGTCGGTGATCGGGTCCATGTCGGCGGGGCTGCCGGCCAGGTGGACGGGCATGACGGCGGCCGTCCTGGGGGTGAGCGCGTCTCGTACGGCATCCGGTGACAGGTGGAGGTGGGCCGGGTCCACGTCCGCGATCACCGGGACCGCGCCCGCGAGCAGCACGGCCGTGGCCGAGGCGACGAAGGTGTAGGCGGGCACGATCACCTCGTCGCCGCGGCCCACGCCCAGGCCCTTGAGCGCGGCGAACAGGCCCAGCGTGGCGTTGCCCGCGGCGACCCCGTACGGGACGCGGGCGGCGCGGGCGAACGCGGCGACCAGGTCCGTGACCACGGAGCCGCCCTGGGTGGCGCCCCACCGCCCGCTCTCCAGCACGTCCATGACGAGCTCGCGCTGGCGGGGGTCGAGCGGCGGCGGCCACGCGGGCCAGGGGTCGGTGCGGACCGGCGAGCCGCCGTGGATCGCGAGCGTCACGGGAGGTCCCTTCTTCGGCGCGGATTTCGGTACGGGCGGGCCGGGTGCGACTGAGGTCCCGGCGTGGGCGGGCGGGTGCGGCGTGAGGTTCCGGCGTGGGCGGCGGGCGCGACGTGAGGTCCCGGCGTGGGCGAACGGGTTCGGCGTGAGGTTCCGGCATGGGCGGGCGGGTGCGGCGTGGAGGTCAGGGGAGGCGCGGGCCCAGGATGCGGGCCAGGTTGCCGCCCTGGATGAGGGCGCGGTCGGCGGGGGCGAGGGGAGCCAGGGCGACGCGGCCGTAGCCGATCCTGAGGTCGAGGAAGCAGGCGTCCGAGCCGAAGACCACCCGCTCCGCCCCCGCCAGCGAGGCCAGGCGGGCGATCCAGCGGCCGGTCGACTTGGAGCCGCACACCTCCAGGAACACGTTCGGATGCCCGGCCACGAGGCGGGCGGCGCGGGTGAACCCGGACGGCCACAGGCCGGTGTGGCCCATGAGGATCGGCACGTCCGGATGCCGGGCGGCGACAGTGGCGAACTGTTCAGGGTCGCTCCACGCAGAGTCCGTCTGCCCGTGGGAGAGCACCGGCAGGCCGAGCTCCCAGACCGGGTCGTACCGAGGGTCGTCGAGGCGGCACTGGTGGACGTCCGGGTGCAGCTTGACGCCCCACACGCCGTCGAGCGACAGCGGGGTGCGGTGGTGCGGGTTGTAGACCTGCCAGACGCCGAACCGGCCGGGGTGGCGTTCGGCGATCTCGCGGGCCAGCCGGTTGCCGCGCCCGGCGTCGGGGCCGACGGCGAGCAGGTGGCTGATGCCCATGGCGGTCACGCCGATCCGGTCCATGGCGGCGACCAGGCCGCCGGCGGTGGGGTCGGGGATGAGGAAGTCGGGCCAGGTGCCGACGTGGCCGTGCGCGTCGAGGATCATGGGCGGCCTCCGAGCAGCCTTTCCAGGGAGCCCGCCGCGATCAGGTCGGTCTCGCGCGGGGTCAGGCCGAGGTGGTCGAGGAGGAAGCGCGGGCCGCAGTCGTCGGCCACGGGGGCGCCGGTGCCGAACACCAGCCGCTCCGCGCCGAACCGCTCGGCCAGCCACTCCACGCCGCCCTGGGTGTTCACCGTGCCGGTCTCCACCCGGACGCCCGGCGCCTCGGCCATCAGCTCGGCCAGCGCGCGCAGGCGGCGGTAGCCGGGGTTGAGCACGAGGATCCGCAGGCCGGGCAGCCGCTCGGCGAGGGTGCGGAGCTGCGCCGTCGAGGTCTCGTCGAGGTCGACGGCGACGGCCGGGCCGGGCGCCGCCCCCGCGCCCAGGGCGGCGAGCCAGCGGAGCGCGACCGGGCCGGTCAGGTCGAACCGGTGGCGCTCCGGGCAGAGCCGCACCATGCCCACCCCCCACGCCCGCACGGCGTCCGGCGTGGCGGGCGCGCACGCCCCCGGCACGCCGGGCACCACGACGGGCACCGGGACGAGCCGGGGGTCGCCGAGCGCGAAGAGGGCGTCGTTGCCCGCCTCCGCGTCGGAGTAGAGGCTGAGGGTGTGCGTCACCAGCGCCCTGGCGATGCCCAGACGGTCCAGGTCGGGCCGCGGGTCCACCGGCAGGTCGTCGAACGGCACGGGGCCGGCCAGCCGGTGGGCGTCCACGATCAATTTCGGCACAGACCGAAATCTAAGACCCGGGAGTGGGAACCGTCAAGGCGGGGCAGCGCGGGTCCAGCCGGATCCGCGCCAGGTCGCGGCCCGCTATCGCCCAGGCGTGCCAGGAGCCGGGCTCGAAGTGGAGCTGCGGGTTGGTGTGCCACTCGTCGCCGAGACCGGTGGCGAGCAGCGTGGCGCCGCGCTCCGCGTCGAGCTCGTAGGCGTTGCCTCCCTCCCGGAACACCGAGGCGAAGACCCGCCCGCGGTGCACGGTCAGCTCGCCGTACCCGGACAGTTTGCCCTGCTGGACGATCTGCCGGGTGGCCGGGTCCAGGGCGATCCAGGCGCCCGAGTCCCGCTTGTACGACGCGTACAGGAGCCCGTCGTGCACCAGGACGTCCTGGAAGGTGCGGTGGCCCGGCACCGGGTCGGCCTGCCACTGGACGGTGCGGGTGCGCAGGTCGAAGGCGGCGATGGACGCGGTCGGCGTGCTCGTGCCGAACACGTCGCCGGCCAGGTAGACCACGCCCTCGTCCGCGTCTAGTGACAGGCTCATGAGGTTCTGGCCGGGGATGACGTCCTGGTAGACGTCCGCCTCGCCGGTGCGGGGGTCCACGACGGACAGCGCGCCGGGGATGGACGCCGACAGCGACGAGGTGGCGACCAGGAGCTTGCCGGTGCGCGGGTCGTACTCGATGTCCCAGGGCCGCTTCTGCTCGTGGCCCAGGTAGCCGAGGCTGCGCACCTCGTCGGTGCGGATGTCGACGGAGACGATCTCGCCGGTGGGGTACATGGCGGCGTAGATCTTGTTCCCGTGCCTGACCATGGCCTTGGGCTCGCCGGGGACGCGGATCCTGCGCTGCTCGCCGGTGCGGAGCGCGCGGACGTCCATGGCGAAGTGGCCGCCGACGTACAGGGCCCGGTTGGGGACGAGCACCATGCTCTGCGGCCGTTCGGCGCCGGCCGGCATCCCCGCGTCGATCAGGTCGGTGAACTCGGCGGCGCCGGTGCGGGCGTCCAGCGACCACAGTCCGCCGCTGCCCGCGAACGACAGCAGGGTGTCCTCGCCGGTCACGTGGAGCAGGCGGGTCTCGTCCCCGTAGGACGGCGGGTCCACCACGCGGGTCAGCGCGGTGTCGCCGGTCCGGTAGCGGTAGACGGTCCCGTCGGGGCGCGAGGCGGCGTAGACGGTGCCGTCGGCGGTCACGGTCAGGGCGTCGAGCAAACCCGACTCGACGGTGACGCGCCGCAGGTCCGTGCCGTCCTTGCGGACGTCGATGAGCTCGCCGCCGGCGGCCGCGAGCACCCGGTCGCCGTTGAGCGTGACCACCCCGAACGCCGCGCCCGCGTCGGCGAGCTGCCGGATCTCGCCGCTCGCGCGGTCGATCCGCATGAGGAGCCGCTTCTCCAGCAGACCGGCGTACACGTGGGTGTCGTCGGCCGCCACCGCGCGGACGTAGTGCTCGCCCGGGGCCAGCACGCCGAACCTGCGGACCGCGCCGCTGCCCGGGACGTACTCCCAGACACGGCCGTCGGAGGAGGTGCCGGCGTAGAGCGTGCCGTCGGGGGCCGCGGCCAGGCTCCACACGAAGCCGCCGACGGCGCCGAAGGAGTGCAGGTGCGCCACCTCGCCGGTGGCGATGTCGAAGCTGTAGAGGTCGGGCACCGGATACGTGCCGACGTAGACCTTGCCGCCGGACACGGCGACCGCCCAGCCGCCCTCGGGCTCGCCCGTGGCCGGTCCGTCGGGCAGCGTGACGCTTCTGATCACCTTGCGCGTGGCCAGGTCGAGCTCGGCCAGCACCGGCGGCTTGGGGCCGCGGCTGACGAGGTAGGCGCGGCCCTCGTGGACGGCGGCGCCGACGACGGCGGCCGTCACCGAGGCGGGCCCGTACGTGGTCACCGCCGGGTCGCCGCAGCGCGACGGCGCGGCGGAGGCGGGCGCCGGGAAGACGAGCGCGGGTAACAGGACCGCCGCCACGGCGAGCAGGGATCGGATCATGCCCATACCTCGTTCATTCGTGCTTGATTTTGGGCCAGACCGTAACTTTATGAACGGGATACGTCAATGGCATGATGGCCCGCATGTCGATGGAGGAGGGGGCCGCCATGGCTTTCGACGCGTGGAGTCTGATAGGCGATCTGGAGGTGGCGCTGGACGTGGACGTGCTGGTCGGGGCCTATCCCGACCGCGACGGGCCGCCCGGCGCCGCGGAGTCGGTGGGCGGCCTGCTGGCGGAGCACCGCACCGCGGCCGGGGCGGTGGCGAGCCTGCGGGCGGCCCTGTTCGACACGCGGTCCGGCAACGACGAGGTGCTGGCCCTGGGCGGCGACCCGCGCTGGCTGCCCGTCGGCACGGTGGACCTGCGCGACCCGATCGGCGCGGGCCGCGAGCTCGACCGGCTGGCGGGCGCGGGGGTGCGGGCGGTGCGGTTGTTCCCTGACGAGCAGGGCGTGGAGGCGTCGTTCCCGTCGGTCCGGCATGTCGCCCGGCGGGCCTCGGAACTCGGGCTGGTGGTGCTGACCGGCGGGGACGTGCGCCGCTTCTGGCAGCCGTTCGCGGGTCTCGGCGCCCGGGTCGTCTTCCTCGACACGCACTTCTACCATCTGGGCGACTTCCTGGTGGCCACGCTGGACGAGCCGGGGTTCCACACCTCGACCCGGCTGCTCAACTCCCCCGACGCGCTGGAGACGGTGGCCGCCGAGGTCGGCGCGGAGCGGCTGCTGCACGGCACCCGCGCGCCGCACTACGAGCCGATCGTGCCGCTGCTCCGGCTGGCGACGAGCGGGCTGGGTCCTGACGAGGTGGCCGCCGTGGCCGGGGGCAACGCGAGGAGGCTGCTTTCATGATCATCGACGTGCACGCGCACTGGGGGCCGTGGTTCTTCACCATGGACGTGGCCGGGGCGAGCCTGGCCACCATGGACCGCTACGGCATCGGCAAGGCGATCGTGTCGGCCACCGAGGCGGTGATCTACGACGCCCCGGCGGGCAACCGGGCGCTGGCCAGGGTGCTCGACGGGCAGGATCGGCTGTACGGGTACGTCACGGTCAACCCGCGGCGGCTCGGCGAGGCGGCCAGGGACCTGCGGGAGCTGACCGGCCCCTGGGTCGGGGTCAAGATCCACACGGACTACACGGGCTCCCCGGTGACCTCGCCGCGGATGCGGGCCGCCCTGGAGCTGGCCGCAGAGGCGGGCCTTCCGGCGCTCGTGCACACCTGGGGCGCCTCGGTGCTGGACCTGGCCCAGGTGTGCCTGGACATCCCGGAGCTGCGGGTGATCGCGGGTCACATGGGCGCCGACGGTCACCGCCACGCGATCGAGGCCGCCAACGCCTGCGACCGCCTCTACCTGGAGCCCTGCTGGTCGCACGCGCCGGCGGGCCGGATCGCCGAGGTGGTGGCGGCCGTGCCCGACCGGCAGGTGCTGTTCGGCACCGACTCGACGCTGATCGACCCGTCGTCGGCGTTCGGCGCGGTCGCCGCGGCCGGGCTGACCGGCGTGACGGCGGAGCGGGTCGCCTGGCACAACGCCGCGGAGCTGTTCAAGATATAGACATTACGGCCCAGTCCGTTATAGCGTGCGGCGAAACTTCACCTGGGAGCCGCACATGATCCCCCGCCGTCGATTCCTGCAGGCGGCCGCCGCGTCCACGGTGGCCGCCGCCCTGCCCGCCGCCCTGCCCGCCGCGCTGCCCGCCGCATCCGCGCACGCCGCGCCGGTCCCCGAGGGGACCCTCACCGACCTGGGTCCCGCCAGCGTCGCCAGCCCGCTCGGCAACGCCGAGTTCGTCGGCGGCGTGCTCTACGCGGGCTCGCGCGGGCTGTCGCCCAACGTGGTCGGCGCATACGATCTCGCCGAGGATTCGGTCACCGCCCATTTCGACATCCCGACGGGCATCGGCGTGTGGGCGATGTGCAAGTCGGGCACCGACGTCTACGTCGGCACCCACTCCAAGTCCGACCTCTACAAGCTCGACACGGTGGCGGGCACGCTGACCAAGGTCGCCTCGGTGCCCGACCACTTCATCTGGAGCCTGGCCGCCTCCCCCGACGGCAAGGTCTACCTGGGCACCTCCGAACCGGGCAGGGTCAAGGAGTACGACCCGGCCACGGGCGTCGTGCGCGACCTGGGTGAGGCCGCGCCCGGCGAGGCGTACGTGCGCGCCGTCCAGGCCGACGACCGCTACGTCTACGCCGGCGTCGGCGCCAACGCCCACCTCGTCGCCATCGACCGGGCCACCGGCGAGCGGCGCGACCTGCTGCCGCCCGAGCTGGCCGACCGCGACTGGGTGTCGAGCATGAGCGTCTCCGGCACGCACATCGCCGGCGGCATGAACTCCCTGGCCGAGCTGCTGATCCTCAGCAAATCCGACCCTTCCGACCACAAGGTCGTCAAGGCCACGGCCCCGGGCGAGAAGTACATCGTCTCGGTGCTCATCCACGACGGCTACGTGTACTTCGCGGGCCGCCCCTCCGGCACCTTCTACCGCTGCCGCCTGGACTCCGGCGAACTGGAAGTGCTCGGCGTGCCGTACTTCGAGGCCGCCACCCACCGCATCCTCGCCCACGAGGGCCGGATCTACGGTGTGCAGGACAACGCGGTGTTCGTCTACGACCCCGAGACCGGCGCCATCGACTACCGCAACCTGGTGCAGCGCGGGTTCAGGGCCGCGCCCGAGGAGCCGATGTCCGTGCACAGCGACGGCCGGCGCGTCTACGTGGGCGGCAAGAGCGGTGCCGACATCCACGACCTGGCGACGGGCGAGGTCACCAGGCTCGCCATCCCCGGCGAGCCGAAGACCATGCTCACGCTCGGCCACACCACCTACCTCGGCGTCTACACCCAGGCCGCGCTCTACGCGCACCGCTCGGGCCAGGCCGAGGCGGAGTTGCTCGCCCGGGCCGGCAACCAGCAGGACCGCCCGCGCGACCTGGCCTACGACGCCAGGACGGGCCTGATCGTGATGCCCTCCCAGCCGGAGCCCGGCCACATGAACGGCGCGCTGACCCTCTACTCCCGCCGCACCGGCGAGTACACCGTCCAGCGGCCCGTCGTCGAACGCCAGACCGTCTACTCGGTCGCCACCAGGCACGGCACCGCCTACCTCGGCACCCTGATCCAGGAGGGCCTCGGGCTGCCTCCGGTCACCACCACCGCCCGTCTGGCCGCCTACGACCTCGTCCGGCGCAAGCTGCTGTGGGAGCTCGAACCCCTGCCCGGCGCCCGCTCGATCATCTCGCTCTCGCTCGGCGTCGTGAATCTGTACGGCATCTCCAGCACGGGCGAGGTGTTCGAGTTCGACCTGCTGCGCAAGAAGGTCACCAGGACGCTCAAGGTCGGCAACCGCGGCAGCGACCTGCACGTCGTCGGCCGGGTGGCCTACTGCACGGACGGCGACAAGGTGTACAAGATCGACCTGGTCACGTTCACCGTCAAGCCGATCGCCGAGGGCCTGGCCGGGCAGTGGTTCGGCGGTGAGCCGAAGCTGGCGCTGGATCCCTCGCGTAAGGCGTTGTACGGCGTGAAGGGCCGCGACCTGGTCCGCATCGCCATCACCGGCCGCCGATGAGGCGGCGTGAATCCTGTGGTTTCGGATGATCCACGGGTGATAGGACGAGGGGATGCGATATCCATCCCCTCTACGCCCCGGTGACCGGATCGGCGTCACCTCCCCGTCCAGCGGCGTGGACAAGACCCTGCACGACCGGCTCCGGGTCGCGATCCGTACCGTCGAGGCGCGCGGCTACGAGGTCGTGACCGGGTCGTGCATGGACGGCGCCGGCCACGTCAGCGCGCCCGCGGCCGAGCGGGCGCGCGAGCTGACGGACATGCTCACCGACCCCGCGATCAAGGCCGTGGTGCCGCCGTGGGGCGGGGAGACCGCGATCGACCTGCTCCCCCTGCTCGACTGGGAGGCGCTGCGCGCGGCGGAGCCGACCTGGGTGGTGGGCTACTCCGACCTGTCGACGATCATCACCCCGCTGACCCTGCTGACCGGCGTGGCGACGATCCACGGCAACAACCTCATGGACACGCCGTACCGGGTGCCGGACGGGCTGCTCGGCTGGCTCGACATCGTGGCGCTGCCGCCCGGCGCCACGTTCACCCAGACGCCGCCGGGCCGCTACCGCGCGCAGGGCTTCGACGAGTGGCAGATCTCTCCCGAGGCGGACGAGTTCACCCTCGACACGCCCGGCGGCTGGACCCGGCTGGACGGCGACGGCCCGGTGACGGCCGAGGGCCGGCTGATCGGCGGCTGTGTCGAGACGCTGTGCAACGTCGCCGGGACGCGGTACACCGACACCTCTTTCTTGTCCGCCGACGGGCTCATCGTGTACGTCGAGGCGGACCAGCACGACGCCGGCACCATCTGCCGCCACCTGCACGGGATGCGCCTGGCCGGGTTCTTCGACGGCGCCACCGCGATCCTCGCCGGGCGCACCCGCGCCCCCGGTCTGCTCACGCTGACCCAGCACGAGGCGGTGCTCGACGCCCTCGGCGGGCTCGGCGTGCCGATCATCGCCGACGTCGAGTGCGGGCACGTCCCGCCGTACCTGCCGCTGGTCAACGGCGCCCGCGCGCGCGTCTCGTACGCCGGAGGCCGGGGCGAGATCACCCAGACGCTGGCGTGACGCGCTCGTGCAGGGTCAGCAGGGTGTAGGCCGCGACCGACCCCGAGTCGCCCACCTCGCCGGCGCGGAGCATGTCCTCGAACTCGGCCCGGCTCACCCACCGCCGGCGCATGTCCTGCTCGGTGTGCTCGCGCTCGGCGGCCCCCGCCTCCAGGCCGGTGGCGAGGTAGACGTGCAGCCGCTGGGTGGCCAGGCCGTGGGCGTTGTCGAGCGCGCCCAGCGGGGTCCAGGTCCGCGCGCGCAGGCCGGTCTCCTCCGCCAGCTCCGTCCGGGCGACGTCCTCGGGGGTGGGCTCGGCGGCCGAGCCCTGCGGGAAGCTCCACGACCGGCGGCGCACCGGGTAGCGGTACTCCTCCACCAGGTGGAAGCCGTCCCGCTCCATCGGGATGACCAGGGCGAAGTCGGGCTTGTCGACGTAGCCGTAGGTGCCGCGTGATCCGTCGGGACGTTCGATCTCGTCCTCCCGGACCTTCATCCACGCGTTGGCGTAGACCACCTTGGTCGAGAGCTGCCTGATCGTTCCGGCTTCCGCATCGCGCATGATCCGATGCTAGCTGTCTGGTTTGTCCGCTGGTGGTGTGACGGATCGGAGTACGGTCTCGCGCTCGCCGACCGGCAGGGCGGGGCCGTACGGGTCATGGGCGTGATCGGGCGGGATGCGGCCTTCGGCGGCGGCGAGCCAGAGCATGCGCTGGACGTAGCCCTCCATGGGGTCGGTGAACGTGGCCGCCGCCAGGCGGTCCAGGCGGGACGACGCCTCGTGGAAGGCGGGCAGGTCCGGACCCCGGAAGGCGCGCATCACGGCGGCGGTCAGCCCGACCTGCGCGGCGGCGATACCGACCAGGGCCGCTTCGGCACCCCACAGCAGGGACGGGGCGAACATGCGGTCCTCGCCGGTGATCGCGAGCCGGCCCGCGTCCCTGGTGAGGGCGATGGCGCGCTGGCAGCCCATCGCGTCCGAGAGCAGGGCCGTCTTGAGGCCCGCCACACCGGGATGGGCGAGAAGGCCGCGCATCACCTCGGGCGGGCAGGGCCGGGTGTAGAGGTCGAAGGCGATCATGGGGAGCCGGGCCGCCCGCCAGACGGCGTCATGGTGCGCGAGCCGGTCACCGGGCGACGGGAACACCAGCACCCCGGTGGCCCCCAGCTCCGCTGCGAGCCTCGCCTGCTCTGCGACGCCGGCAGGCCCGCCGCCGTCCCTCCGGATGGTGCCCTGTTCGGGCGTGCCGCCCACGCCGACCAGGACCGGGACGCCGAGGGCGACCGCGCGCCCGATCACGGCGGCGCGCGTGTCCGGCGTCAGGAAGGGGCCGCGGCCCGTGTGGGCGAGGACCGCCAGGGCGCCGGCGCCGTCCGTGACGAGGGAGGCCAGGTAGCGGGTCACGACGTCCGGGTCCACCTCGCCCGCGGCGGTCATGGGCGTGGCCGCGGCGGCGATCAGCGCGCCGCGGAGGCGATCCCGGAGCTCACGTGCAGCAATATCCACATAAATGAGCTTATTTGAACCCGGTCATCGCGATGCTGTTCACCAGATACCGCTGCAGCAGGAAGAACACCAGCAGGCACGGGATCACCGAGATCGTCGCCGACGCCATGAGCATCGACAGCTGCATCTCCTCGGTGCGCAGCGTGGTCAGTCCCACGGTCAGCGTCCTGGTGGCGTCGCTCTGGCCGACGACCAGCGGCCAGAGGAAGTCGTTCCAGTGCCACAGGAACACGAACACCCCCAGCGTGGCCATGATCGGCCGGGTCAGCGGCACCACGATCGTCAGATAGACCCGCAGCTCCGACGCCCCGTCCACCTTGGCCGCGTCGAACAGCTCGTCCGGCAGCCCCATGATGAACTGCCGCATCAGGAAGACCGCCTGCGAGTTGGCCAGCGTCGGCACGATCAGGCCCCAGAACGTGTCCACCCCGTCCAAGCTGTTGACCAGCACGAACGTGGGGATGAGCGTGGCCTGGAACGGCACCATCATGGTCGCCAGGAACGTCCAGAACATCGTGTCGCGGCCGGGGAAGCGCTTCTTGGCGAACGCGTAGCCGGCCATCGACGCGGTGAGCAGGATGACCACCACGGACACGACGGAGTAGACGAGCGAGTTGACCGTCCACTCCACGAACCCCGACGCCGACAGCACCCTGGTCAGGTTGTCCAGCGTGAGCGTCTCGGGCCACCGCGCGGGCAGCGTCGGCTGACCCGCCGGCGACAGCGCCACGATCAGCATGGCCAGGAACGGCGCGACGGTCAGCACCGACAGCACGGCCAGCAGGACGGCGAGCGGCCACCTGGCCCGTCGGCGCGGCGCCCGTCCGGCGGCGCGGTCGCGGGCGAGCGGCCTGGATGCGGTGAGCGTCACGTGTTCCCCCGGTCCAGGAAGCGGCGCTGGATCAGCGACACGGCCAGGACGATCGCGAACAGCACCACTCCCCAGGTCGCGGCGTAGCCGAAGTCGAAGGAGCGGAAGCCGTGGTCGTAGATGCCGTAGATGAGCGTGTACGTGGCCCGCGCCGGGCCGCCGCCGGTCATCACGTAGATGGTGTCGAACACCTGGAAGGCGCTGATCGTCTCGATCACCAGGACGAAGAAGAGCGTCGGTTTGAGCAGCGGCAGCGTGATCCGGCGGAACTTCTGCCAGGCGCCGGCCCCGTCGACCGTGGCGGCCTCCAGGTAGCTGGCCGGGATCGACTTGAGACCGGCCAGCAGGATGAGCATCGAGTAGCCGAACCCCTTCCACACCGACACCACTGCCAGCGCGGGCAGCACCAGCGACGCCTGCTCCAGGAACGCCACCGGGCCGAGCCCCAGCTTGCCGATCAGGCCGTTGATCAGCCCGTCGAACTCGTAGATCCAGCGCCAGACGATGCCCGCCAGCACGAAGCTGGTCACGTACGGCAGGAAGAGCATGCCGCGGAACAGGCCGCGCATGAACACCACCTGGTTGAGCAGCAGCGCGGTGCCGAGCGCCACCAGGACGGTGAGCGGCACGTAGATCGCCGCGTACACCAGCGAGACCCGCAGGCTGAGCCAGAAGTTGACGTCGCCGAGCAGCCTGGCGTAGTTGTCCGCGCCGACGAAGCTCCACTCGCCGCCGATGTTCCAGTTCGTCAGGCTCATGCCCGCCGCCCCCAGTGAGGGGAAGATCCGGAAGATCAGGAAGAGCACGAACACGGGCAGCACGAACAGCAGCCCGGTGACCGGGTCACGCAAGCGATGACGCACGGCGTTCCTTTCTCGTTCAGCCGCCGTTGGCCAGCAGCGCGTTGGCCTCCTCGGCCGCCGCGTCGAGGGCCTGCTTGGCGTCCTCCTGGCCGAGCAGGGCCGCCTGGATGTGCGGCGCGATGAGGCCCATGACCTGGCGGGCCTGGGGGTGGGTGTCGCCGGGGAAGGCGTACTCCAGGGACTTGGCGAACTCCTTGGCCGACTCCGACTGGTCCGGCACGGTGACGTCGGTGCGGGCCGGGAAGAAGCCGGACTCCTTGGCCAGCTCGCCCGTGACCTCGGGCGAGGCCAGGTAGCCGGCCAGCTTCCTGGCGGCGTCCTTGTGCTCGGAGTGCTTGGCCAGCACGACCCCGCCGGGGATGCCGAACGCGACCCGCTTGGCACCTTCGAGAGGCAGGCCGATGCCGACGTTCTCCTCGCCGATGACGGCGCCGAGCTGGACGGCCTGCCCGGCGGTGGCCGCGTGGTACATGGCGGTCTTGCCCGCCGCAAGCGCGCCGCCCTCGATGTCGTTGCCCTTGCTGGCGGTGTTCTCCGGGAGCCCGCCCGCGGCCTTGAGGTCGAGCAGGAGCTGCAGGCTCGCCACGCCCTCCGGGCCGTTGAACGCCACGCTCTTGCCGTCGGGGGCGAACACGGTGCCGCCGTTGGCCCACAGGAAGGGGTAGAAGCTCTGGTTCAGGCTGACCTCGGGCTTGCCCGGGTAGTCCAGCACGGCGACCTTGTTCGCGGCGAGCTTGGGGGCGGCCGCCTTGAGCTCGTCCAGCGTCTCGGGGACCTTCTCGACGCCCGCCTCGGCGAACAGCTTCTTGTTGTAGATGGGCGCGGTGATCGTCTGGTAGATCGGCACGCCGTAGAGCTTGCCGTCGACGGTCAGCGCGGTGAGCGAGCTGGGCAGGTAGGCGTCCTTCGCCTCGGCCACCACGTCGTCGACCGGCTCGATCGTGCCCTGCTGGGCGTACTGCGGGATCTGGTCGGGGCCGAGGACGACCAGGTCGAAGCCCTTCTTCGAGACCAGGGCGGTGGTGACCTTCTCCTGACGGCCCTCCCACGGCTGCTGGTCGACGGTGACGTCGACGTCCGGGTTCTTCGCTTCGAAGTCCTTCTCGACCTTCTGCCAGAACGCCTGGCTCTTGGCCTGGTCGCCGATGACCGGATACATCCACAGGGTCACCGTGCTCTTGTCCGAACCGCTGGACGATCCGCACCCGGCGGCGGCGATGCTCAGCGCGATCGCGACGCCCAGGGTCGCTGTCTTTCTCATCGGCGGCAACCTTTCCTTAATACCGGTCCTGACCGAAACCTAGTAACGCGATCCTCCTCGGGTCAATCCCCGATATCCGACCGTGACGAGGACGGGGCCAGAAATCTGGTCATCTCCCGCGCGATGAGGTGGACGTGATCGGGTGTGTAGTTCTCGTTCCAGTCGATGACCATCAAGGTCTCCGCGACCATCCGCTCGGCCTCCGGGCAGGGCCGGGGGGCGTACCCCTGCAAAGGGTAGCGAGAGGCCCCGTATATCGGCCCTTGCCATACGGGGGCGTGGTTCAGCGGCTCGTCCAGATATCCGGCCCGAGCCGGTATCCCGGCCGCCCGCAGCTTCCCGGCCAGCTCCGCCGCGCCGCCGCCGGGGAGCACGACGGGGAAGAGCCACCAGGCGTGCCCCTCCGGGCGCGGCAACCGTACGCCTGGAAGCCCCTGCAAGGCCTCCAGGAGCTGTACGGCCGTACGGCGGCGGGCGGCGACCACCCCGGGCAGCTTGGCGAGCTGGGCCCGCGCGACGGCGGCCTGGAGCTCGGTCATGCGGTAGTTCAGCCCGAAGGCGGCGTGCGAACGGCCCGCCGAGCGGTCCCAGCCCTTGTCGGAGAACAGCCGCATCCGGCGGGCCAGCTCGTCGTCGCCGGTCAGCGTGAGGCCGCCGTCGCCGCAGGTGATGTGCTTCCACTGCTGCAGGCTCAGGCAGGCGACGTCGCCGACCGTCCCGGCGAGCCGTACGTCCCTGCCGCCTCCGCCCGCCGGGTCCGGCAGTTCGGTGAGCCAGGCCTGGGCGCAGTCCTCGATCAGGGCCAGGCCGTGCGCGTCCGCCAGGGCGCGCAACTCGTCCACCCGCGCCGGCGCGCCGAACAGGTGCACCGCCATGATGGCCCGCGTGCGCGGCCCGATGAGCGCCGCGACGGCGGCCGGGTCGAGATTGCCGTCGGACGGATCGACGTCGGCGAAGACAGGGACGGCGTTCTGCGCCAAGATGGGGGCCACAGTGCCGAAGTCCGTGATCGGTGTCGTGATGATCTCGTCGCCGGGGTCCGGCGCGGCGGCCACGACGGCGAGATGGAGGGCTGCGGTGCCCGAGCTGCACGCGATCGCGTGGCGCACGCCGTGCAGCTCGGCGATCTCGCGTTCGAGCGCCCGCGCCTCGGTGCCCCAGACGGAGTTGAGCATGCCCGAGCGGATCACCCGCTCCAGGGCGGCCACCTCCTCGTCGCCGAGCGTGCGGCCTTCCGGCTCGGCCATGGACGGGAACTTCACAGAGCACCTCACAGGATAAGATTGCGGCCTTGACCGTAATAAGCGAGAGGGGAGCATGGGTGGCGATCGTCATCGGCGTCGTCGGCCCGCATGACCTGGTAGACCAGGTCGCGGCCACCTGCGAGGAGCAGCCGGGCGTCAGCGCCCTGCGGCTGGACTACGACCACGAGTCGCAGGCGCCCGCGATCGTGGAGGCGCACACCGCGGCCGTCGAGGGATGGCTGTTCACCGGCATCGTGCCGTACATGCTCTCCCGCGACGCCGAGGCGCTGACCCGCCCCGCCGCGTTCGTCGACTACACGGGCGCGACGCTGCTCAGCGCCCTGGTACGACTCCAGCACCAGGGCGTGGACGTGACCCGGCTGTCCATCGACACGCTGCCGGCCGCCGACGTCGTCGCCACGTTCGCCGAGGCCGGGCTGCCCACGGGCGAGCTGCGCACGCTCCCCTACCGGCCGGAGATGACGTCGGAGAAGGCCGTCGCCTTCCACCGGCGCGGCCCCGCCCACCCGGTGATCACCTGTCTGAGCAGCGTCCACGAGGCCCTCCGCGACGACATGCGCGTGCTGCGGCTGGCCCCGTCGACGCACTCGGTGCGGGTGGCGCTGCGCCAGCTCCTGCTGACCGCGCAGGGCCAGGCCCAGGAGGACGCGCAGATCGCGCTCGGCCTCGTCGAGGTGGTGAACGACGAGGGCCTGCTGCGCGAGGCCACCGCGCTGGGCGGCACCGTGGCCGCCTTCCGGGGCGGCACCCACCTGCTGGTGACCACCCGGGGCCCGCTGCACGACGCCACCGGCGGCTTCACCGGTCTGCCGCTGCTGGCCCGCCTGGCCGTCCAGAACAGCGTGGTGCGCGTCGGCTTCGGCCTGGGACGCAGCGCCGCCGAGGCGGAGAGCCTGGCCCGCCGCGCGCTCGCCCGCGCCCGCCGCATCGGCGACGTCGCGGCGGTCCTGTCGCTGCGCGCCGACACCGACATCGTGCTGGAGTCGGTTCCCACCGGGCCGGCCGGCGAGCAGAACCTCTCCGTCATCGCCCGCCGCGTCGGCCTGTCGGTGCCCACGCTGGAGAAGCTCCTGGAGGCGCGCCGGGCCGCCGGCGACGAGCCGCTGACGACCCGGGAGATCGCCGACCGGCTCGCCGTCCAGCAGCGCACCGCCCGCCGCATGCTCCACCGCCTGGAGCTCGCCGGGCTCGCCGAACGCACCGGGAATCTGACCAGCGGGTCCAGCGGGCGGCCGCTCACGCTGTACCGGCTGACACTGTGACACCCCGCGGCCTCCTCCCGCTCATGGACGGAAGCCGTCAGGACAGCCAGCGGGTCAGGCCCTCGGCCACGAAGTCGTCGTCCCTGAGCCACGGGTAGGCCGCCCAGACCCGGTCGATCTCCGCGAGCTGCCCCGGCGACAGCTCCTCCGCCGGGTCGAGGCACCAGCGCCCCTCCAGCAGACCCTGGCGGCGCAGCACCTCGTGGATCCCGGGGATGCACCCGTGGAAGCCGTTGACGCTGTCGAAGATGGCCGCGTTGGCGTCGGTGAGGTGCCCGTCGAGCGTGAGCAGCCGCCGGACGGCCGCGTCGTCGCCCGCCCTGGCCCTCTTGGCCTCCTCCAGCAGCTCGACCGCCCGCCGCACCCAGACCGCCCACTGGCCGAGCAGGCCGCCGACGAACTCGACCTCCACCTCCCGCCCGTCCACGACCACCCGGTGCGGGGTGATGAGGTCGGCCAGGATGTGGTCGTCGTTGCCGGTGTAGAGCGCGACCTCCTCGGCCCGCCCCGCGCGCACGACGCCGTGCAGCACGTCGAGCGTGCGGTAGCGGTCGAACGGCGCGACCTTGATGCCGGCCACCGACTCGACCGCCGCCAGCCTGGTCCAGAAGTCCCGCGACAGCGGCCGCCCGCCGACCGCGGGCTGCAGGTAGAAGCCGATCACCGGCAGCACCTCGCCGACCGCCCGCGCCCGCTCCACCAGCGCGTCCTCGCCGAGCTCCGCGTACGGGCTCAGCAGCACCATGTGGTAGCCGAGCGACCGGGCCAGCTCGGCCTCGGCCACGGCCTGGGCGGTCGGCCCGGTGGCGCCCGCTATCAGCAGCACCTCGCGCTCCGACTCGCGGGCGGTGTCCGCGGCCAGCTCCAGCACCGGCGGCAGCAGGTCCGTGCCGTGGATCGCGAACTGCGTGGTGTGCACGCCCACCGCGAGGCCGCCGGCGCCCGCCTCCACGTAGTAGCGGGTCAGGGCGCGCTGGCGGCGCTCGTCGAACGTCCGGTCCGCGGTCAGCGCCAGCGGGTGCGCCGGGATGACCAGGCCGCGCCTGAACAGGTCGCGCGCGGACGTCTTGGCCTCTGGAGCCGTGCTGAGCACGTGGGTCCCCCTCGTCATGTGATGTCGCCAGTCTCAGAAACGGCCGTCACGGCGTTCGAACTTGGTGGGCTTGCCCAGCAGCGGCCCGCCGCCGGCCACCCAGCCGGCGATGTGGTCGATCAGCTCCAGCGGCGTGATCCCGGGATACCCGAACAGCCGGTGGCACCGCGACGCGTCCGACAGCAGCGCCGTCGGCGCCTCCTCGCCGGTGAACACCGGCTCCACCCCGAGCCGCGCGCCCAGCTCCAGCGCGGCCCACCGTACCGAGATCCGCTCGGGGCCCGTCACGTTGAGCACGTACGGCGGGGTCGCGGCGAGCCGCAGGGAGCGGAGCGTCACCTCGTTCGCGTACCCCTGCCACACCACGTTGACCTGACCGGTGGTCAGGTCGACGGGCTCGCCGGCCAGGACCTTCTGCGCCAGGTCGACCAGCACCCCGTAGCGGAGCTCGACCGCGTAGTTGAGCCGGATCAGCGCCATCGGGGTGCCGTGCGCCTCGGCGAAGTGCGCCAGCGTGCGCTCCCGGCCGAGGCAGCTCATCGCGTACTCGCCGACGGGCCCGGCGGGGTCGTCCTCGACGCTGCCCCCGCCGGCGACCGGGACGAGCGGGTAGACGTTCCCGGTGGACAGGGCGGCGATCCGGCTGCCGCGGAACCGGTCGGCGACCCGGCCGGGCAGGTAGGTGTTGGTGAACCAGGTGGCGTGCTCGCGCCCCTGGGTGCCGAACTTGGCGCCGACCAGGAACACCACGTTGGGCGCTTCGGGCAGCTCGCGCAGCGCCCGGTCGTCGGCCACGTCGGCGCTCACCACGGTGGCGCCCGCGCCGGCGAGCGCGTCGGCGAGTCCGGGCTCGGAGAAGCGGGAGACGGCGATGATCCGCCGGTCGCCCCCGGTGGCGTTCAGCGCCAGCCGCACCAGGCTGGGGCCGAGCTTGCCCCCGGCGCCGAGGATCATGATGTCGCCGTCCAGCGCGGCGAGGTCCGCCACGAGCCCGGCGCTCGGCCGCGCCAGCCGCTCCTCGAGTTCCGCTGTGGTCCGCACGCGGGGTCCCCCTTTGTCCTTATTTACGGTCCAGACCGTAACTGGGAGGGACCGCCGCTGTCAACGGACGGGCACGCTCTCGCGGGCCGAGACCAGGACGTCGAGGATGGCCCGGGTCTCCGCCCACGGCACCGGGCTCGGCCCGCCGCCCGCCATCTCCAGGAACGCCTCGATCGTCCCCGCGTAACCGAGGCCCAGCACCGGGTCGTCACCGGCCTCGATCACCACGTGCTCGTCCCCGCCGCGCCGGTGGACGGTGACGGCGTACGACTCCTCGTCGCTCACGCCGACGACCTCCACCACGCCCGTCACGCCGCTCCCCCACCGCAGCGCCATGACCCCGGTGTCCTCCGACCGGAGCGTCCCGTAGTGCCGGACGGCGCCCGCGGCGCCCGCCAGCCGCACGTCCGGGCCGAGCAGCGCCACCAGCAGCTCCACCCCGTGCACCCCCATGGTCACCAGCGTCCCGCCGCCCTCGGACGGGTTGTCCTGCCAGGCGTTGTAGCCGGTCGCCCAGAGCCCCACGTCATGCCGTACGGTCGCGCGCACCGACAGCACCCCGGCCGGATCCGCCGCCCACCCGGCGAAGGCCGGCGCGAAGCGCAGCACGGACCCCGACATCACCCGGTCGTGGATCGGCAGCCGGTCCAGCCGGTCGAGCTGCTCCCTGGTGGCCGCCGCCGGCTTGTTCACGAAACACGCCGCCCCCGTCTCCAGCACCGCCGCCAGCGCCTCCGGCACCCGCGGGTTCGGCACGGTCAGCACCACCCCGTCCGGCCCGCCGTCCAGCGCCTCCCCCAGGCTTCCGGCCACCCGTGCCTCCGGGTGCTCCTCGGTGAACCTCCGCAGCCGTTCCCCGTCCGGCTCCCACACCACGAGCTCGGCATGCCTGGCCAGGGTCCTGGCGTCGGTGTACGGGTGGCTGGTGGCGAGCCCGGCGAGAGCGATGCGCACGATGTCCTCCGATGTCGCACTTCACGAAACGCGCCCATCATGGCAGCCACCGCATTCAGGTGACACTGGGTACGCAGACGGGTACGCTTACGACTGCCGCCCATCGCTGATGGGCCGGAAGTGAGCCCGGGTGGACTGCCGGACGACAGGAGCCCGGGCTTTGCGCTGTCCGGGCTCAGCCGGCCGCCACGAAGACCATCTCCGCCCCCGCGCCGAGCCCTTCCCAGAGCTCGGCCTCCCCCGAGGCGGCCAGCGACGCCGCTCCCGCCACCACGTCGGGCAGCCACGTCAGAGGCTCCTCCACGGCCGGCGCCCACAAGGCGCGCAACCTCGGGCTGATGGCATGACGGGTACGCAGGATGTCGATCAGCTTGCGGTCGGCCGCGTCCAGCCAGGGGCCGCGTGACTCGAAGAAGATCTCCGTCACCGGCCGCCGGCCGAGCTCCAAGAGCAGGTGTTCCATGCACTTGCGGCGGCCCCGCTCCTGCCGCCTGGCGTCGAGGCCCGTCCCCACGACGACGAGCGCGGACGGCCGCAGGCCGGCGACCGTCTCGATGATGAGAGTCCGCCGCTTGGCGTTCTCGTCGCGCCAGTGCAGCCGCCGCTGGCGACGCAGGAGCAGCCCGCGCAGCGCGGCTCGGTGGAAGTCCGCCTGCGCCGGCGGGACGAGCACCGCGGCCATCAGGTAGAGGCCGTGGGACAACCGCATCGACTCATCGACATAGGCGGAGAACGGGGGGTTCATGAGGGGTCATGTTATCCCCGGCGATCACGTACGGTGATTGTCTTCTTACAGTTCGTCTACCTCCGCGAAGGTGCGGCCGCCGGACAGTTTCGGGTAGCCGGGGCCGCGGTCGAAGAAGCGGTCGGCCGGAGGGCGGAGGCGGGCGCGGAGTTCGGCGGTGCCCTGCTCGTCGATGCGGTCGCCGTCGAGGACGACGCCGTAGTCGCCGAGCGCGCCGGCGATCGAGACCTTGCCGTCGCGGACGTCGGCCGCCACCGCGCGGGGGTCGCGGTCGTACGGGGAGCCCCAGCCGCCGCCGCCCGTGGTGCGGATGCGGATGGTCTCGCCCGCCTGGACCGGGTGGTCGTCGACCAGGCCTTCCATCTCCTTGCCCGCGATCTCCACGCGGAACGGCCGCCCGGCGAGGCCGCCGTTGACGCCCCAGCAGGACAGGATGGAACGGTCGGCGATCGACATGTAGGAGGCGTCGCGCAGCATCCGGATGTGCTTGTCGTAGCCGAGGCCGCCGCGGAACATGCCGGGCCCGCCCGAGTCGCAGGCCAGGCCGAGGCGTTCGACCCTGAAGGGCCAGCGGGCCTCGGCGAACTCGACCGGGATGTTGCGCGAGTCCGGGACGACGTGGATGGTGTCCTCGCCGTCGGCGTACCAGCGCCCGCCGGAGCCGCCGCCGAGCACCTCCCGCATCAGGTAGGGCTGCCCGCCGGCGTCCGTGCCGTACACGCCCGTGTAGCGGATCGTCTCCTGGTCGGCCGGCATCCGCCCGCCGGTGGCCTTGGCCAGCACGCCCGCCAGCACGCCGAGCAGGCGCAGGATGACGAACGTGCGGGCGTTGGTGGGCGCGGGGAAGACCGGGGTGAGCAGGGTGCCCTTCTCCGGGAAGACCATCTTGATGAGCGGCACGACGCCCTCGTTGACGTCGAGCTCGGCCATCCGCTCGGGCGTGTCGGCCAGGTTGCGCAGGATGGGCGCGAGCCACTTCTTGAGGAAGACGCCGTCGGCGTAGTCGCCCGCGTGGTTGATCGGCCCCTTGGCCTGCGGTGAGGTGCCGGTGAAGTCGATGGTGAGCGGCGCGTCCGCGGCGTGGTCGACCGTGAGGGTGATGCGCTGGGTGTGCAGGCGGGGCTCGTCGACGCCGTCGTGCTCGGCGTAGTCCTCCCAGACGTAGGTGCCCTCGGGGATCTTGGACAGCAGCTCGCGCCGGAACGTCTCGGTGGTCTTGCCGATGATGGCGTCGAAGCACGCCTCCACCTCGTCGCGCCCGTACCGGTCGAACAGCTCGCCCAGCCGCCGCGCGCCCATGAGGCAGGCGGAGCACTCCGCGTCCAGGTCGCCGGCGAGAGAGTCGGGCATGCGGGAGTTGCGGGTCATGATGCGCAGCGCGGCCTCGTTGGGCACGCCCTGGTCCCACAGCTTGATCGGCGGGACCATCAGCCCTTCCTCGAACGCCGACCGGGCGTGCGACGGCATCGAGCCCGGCACCGCGCCGCCGATGTCGTCGTGGTGACCGAACGCCTGCACGAACGCCACCACCTCGTCGCGGTGGAAGACGGGCACGGTGACGCACAGGTCGGGCAGGTGGCCGATGCCGCCTTCGGACAGGTAGACGTCGTTGTGGAAGTAGACGTCGCCGGGCTTCATCGTCTCGATCGGGAAGTCGCGGACGACCGGCTGGACGAGCGCGCTGTAGGAGCGGCCGGTCAGCTTGCGCATCTTCCTGTCGTGGATGCCGGCGCGGAAGTCGTGCGCGTCGCGGATCATGGGCGACCGGGCGGTGCGCGCGATGGCGGTCTCGACCTCCTTCTCCACGGAGGCGAGGGTGCCCTCGACGATCTCGATGAGGATCGGGTCAGTCACGACGGATCTCCACGTTGCCGTATTCGTCCACCGTGGCGGTGAACCCGGGGTGCAGGGGGATGGTGGAGCCGTACTCCTCGATGACGGCCGGGCCGTGGACGACGGCGCCGGCCTCCAGCGCGGCGCGCTGGAGGATCGGGGTGTCGTGCGGCTCGTCGAAGATCACGCGCCGGCTCGCCTCGACGGGCTCGGTCTTCGGGTACGGGTCGCGCCGGATCACCGGCCGGTTGATCGGCCCGATGCCGGAGACGCGCAGGTTGACCCATTCGACGGCGTGGCGTGGGTCGTCGCGGTAGGCGTAGCCGTACAGCTTCTCGTGCGCGTCGTGGAAGCGGCCGGTGACCTCGCGCAGCCAGTCCTCGTCGAGGGGGCCGGCCGGGGCGGGCACCCGGACCTCGTACGCCTGCCCGTAGTAGCGCAGGTCGGCGCTGCGCGCGAAGACGGGCTCGTCGAAGCCCTCGCGTTCGAGCTCGTCGGCGGCCTGGCTCTCCAGCTCGCCGAAGATCTGCGCGGCCTTGTTCAGCGCGAGGTCGCGGGTGACGTACGTGCGCACGTAGTCGTTCTTGACGTCGACGGTGAGCAGGCCGAACGCGGAGACGTTGCCGGGCTCGGGCGGGACGATCACCGCGGGCAGGTCGAGGATGTCGATGAGCCGGCAGGCCAGCAGCGGCCCGGACCCGCCGAACGTCACCAGCGGGAAGTCGCGCACGTCCAGCCCGCGCTTGACGGTGAGCTGGCGGATCGCGTTGCTCTGGTTGAACGCGCTGATCTCCAGGATGCCGGCGGCGGTCCGCTCGGGGGTGAGGTCGAGCTTGTCGGCCAGCGCCTCGACGGCCATCCTGGCGGCGTCGTAGTCGAGCGGGATCTCGCCGCCGAGCAGGTGCGGAGGGATGCGGCGCAGGTAGACGTGGGCGTCGGTGACGGTCACCTCGGTGCCGCCGCGGCGGTAGCAGATCGGGCCGGGGTCCGCGCCGGCCGAGCGGGGGCCGACCTTGAGCGTGCCCTCGGGCGAGATCCACGCGATCGAGCCGCCGCCCGCGCCGACGGTGACGATGTCGATCATCGGGATCTTGCACGGGAAGCGGCCGACGCTGCCCTCCGTGGTGACGGACGGGTCGCCGTCGACGACCACGGTCACGTCGGTGGAGGTGCCGCCGCCGTCCAGGGTGATCACGCTCCGGTGGCCGGCGGTGGCGGCGATCAGCGCCGCGCCGAGCGCGCCCGCGGCGGGGCCGGACAGGACGGTGGTGATGGGCTGGTTGACGACCTCGCGGGCCGACAGCACGCCGCCGTTGGACTTCATCACCGAGAACGGGCGGCCCAGGCGGCTGGACAGGTTGGCGATGTAGGCCCGCATGCCGGGCTTGACCGCGGCGTCGACCAGCGTGGTGACGGCCCGCTCGTACTCGCGGTACTCGCGCAGCACGTCGCTGGAGAGCGACACGACCGCCTCGGGGAACTCGCGGGCCAGGACCTCGCGCATGCGCCGCTCGTGTTCGGGGTTGGCGTAGGAGTGGAGGAAGCAGACGCCGAGCGTGGTGATGCCGCGGGAACGGTACCAGCGGGCGACCTCGACGGCCTGGGTCTCGTCGAAGGGGCGCACTTCGCCGCCCTGGTGGTCGAGCCGGCCGCCGACGGTCTTGACCAGGTGGACGGGCACGATGCGGGACGGCTTGACCCAGAAGTAGGAGTTGCCGTAGCCGTCGGGCACGCTCTGCCGGCCGATCTCCAGGATGTACTCGAAGCCCTCGGTGGTGATCAGCCCGAGGCCGGCGATGCGGTCCTCGAGCAGCTGGTTGGTGGCCACGGTGGTGCCGTGCACGATGCCGGCGACATCCAGCTCGCCGAGCTTCTCGATGCCGGCGATGAACCCGTCGGCGGGGTTCGCGGGGGTCGAGGGGGTCTTGGTGGTGACGATCTCACCGGTCTCCTCGTCCACCGCCACGACGTCGGTGAAGGTGCCGCCGGTGTCGACTCCGATTCGGACGCTACGCATGGCTCCTCAGCTTCGGCGCTTGCCGAGCACTTCGTCGATGACCCGGGGCGCGTTGTCGGTGCCGACGTAGGCCGCCAGCCTGACCACGAGCTCCTGGGTCCTGCCGAGTTCGGCCTCCACCCTGGCCTTACCCGACTGGCCCGCCTGCACGCCGAAGTACGCCCCGATGATGGTGCCGACCACGCCCGCCACGCCGGCGAACAGGGCGGCCGACTCCCCGGTGGCGTACACGGCCGCGCCGAACGCGACGAGGGTCGCCACGATGCCCGTCAGCACCACGTAGAAGCCGTACCGCCAGCGCGCCGCGTCGGCCTGGGCGGCGGTGAGGTCGTCCGGCGTCATCATGGCGTCGAGCGTGGGGGGTTTATCTGTGACCACTAGATTTTCCTCCTGATACTCCAGAGGAGAAATCTCCCATGAGGTCAGGGAACAAGCCAAGCGCTAAGGTGGCACCCCGTGACCGAACTGTCCGCGTTGTCTCCTGCACCCCATGCGCCACGTGATGCCGTGCTCAAGTTCTACTTCGGGCCGATGGACTGTGGGAAGTCCACCCTGGCCCTGCAGATGAACTACAACCACGGCCGTCAGGGCAGGAGAGGGCTGGTGCTGACCAAGCACGACCGGTCGGGCGAGCCCAGGGTCACCAGCAGGATCGGCCTGGGCCTGGAGGCCGTCGAGGTGGTGGACTCGATGGACCTGGTGGAGCTGGTGCGCGGGCACGACCGGATCGACTACCTGATCTGCGACGAGGCGTGCTTCTACACGGTGGAGCAGATCGAGCAGCTCGCCGACCTGGTCGACGGGCACGGCGTCGACGTGTACGCGTTCGGGCTGGCCTCCGACTTCCGCTCGGTGCTGTTCCCGGCCTCGCGGCGGCTGTTCGAGCTGGCCGACGAGGTGTGCCGGCTGCAGGTCGAGGTGCTGTGCTGGTGCGGGCGGCCGGGGCAGCTCAACGCGCGCGTGGTGGGCGGGGAGATGGCGCGTACGGGGGAACAGGTGGTGATCGGGGACACCGACGCCTCGCCGGTGCGTTACCAGGTGCTGTGCCGCCGCCATCACCGGGCGGGGCTGCTCGGCGAGGGCACCGGCGTCGGGGGCGGGACGGTTCAGACGGCTCCTCAGACGGCGCAGTAGCCGTCGTCGCAGCCGTCGGCGGGGGCGGCGAGCTGCTGGATCGGGGTCTCGCCGATGCGGTCGGCCACCTCGTCGATCGCGGCCGTCATCGTCTCGTACGGCTGCGCGCCGGACACCGCGAACTGCCCTTCGAACAGGAACAGCGGCACACCCGTGATGCCCAGCCGCCTGGCGCGGCCGATCTGCTCGCGCACCTCGGCGGCGCCCTCTCCGGTGTCGCGCACGCCCGCCTCGGCGGCGAGCTCGGCGAGCACCCCGGCGTCGCCGACGTTCAGTCCGTCGGTGAAGTGCGCGCGGAACAGCCGGTCGGCCATCTCCTCGCCCAGGCCCTGGCCGGTGGCGACCTCGACGAGCCGGTGCGCCTCCAGCGTGCCGGTACTGATCGCCCGGTCGAATCGGAGGTCGAGCCCTTCCTCCGCGGCCACGTCCGTCACCCTGGAGGTCATCTGCGCCACGCCGGCGCCGAACTTGCGCTCCAGCGCGGGCAGCAACGGCTCACCCTCGGTGGACGCGTCCGGGTTCAGCTGGAAGGGGCGCATGGTGACCTCGATGGACCCGCCCTTGTCGCGGAACGCCTGCGCGGCGCGGGCGAAGCGGGCATGGCCGACGTAGCACCACGGGCAGACCACGTCGGAGAAAATCTCAACCTTCATGTTTCTTGACAACGACTTGGCACAGCGGTCCATTCCGGTCCGCCGGTTCAGCCGCGGGCAAGGGCCGGGTCAGCCCGCGGCCAGCTCCTCCAGCCGGTAGGGAAGGTACGCGGAGTCGTCCACCAGCGCCGACGCGCCGCGCCACCAGCCGAACCACTCGCCGCTGCGCCACATCCAGTCGACCCGCTCGATCGCGGCCACCACGTCGCCGACGGTCTCCCAGCGCTCGCCGAGCTGCTGGTCGGTGGCGCCATGCCTGAGCGCCCAGGCGCGCAGGACGCGGGCCGCGTAAGCGTCCACGCGGCGCGCGTACGGGTCGGGCTTCTCCCCCGGAAGCCGGTGCGGCCCGAGACCGGCGGCCACCCCCCAGCTCCACTGCGCCTCGGCGGGGCGTGAGTAGCGCAGCGAGTGGAAGTCCAGGTTGGAGCCCAGGTTGTCGTCAGTCCTGCGCGTCACCACCGCGTCGAGGCGGCCGCCGGCGTCGAAGTGCACCACCAGCCGCTGCCCCGGCCGCACCCCCGGCGGCAGGCCGAACCGGTCCTCCGCCTGCCAGGAGTTCAGGTCGACCTGGGCGACGGGCCTGCCCCACAGCTCGTCGGCGGCGTCGTCGGAGATCCAGGCGGCCAGCATCTCCAGGGCGGTCAGGTCCGTCCACGGCTCGATCGCCACCGCTGTGTGCAGCACCTCGTCGGGCGCGGGCAGCTTGCCGCCCCTGGGCCGGGTCCACCACTGCTCGCCCAGCTCGCGGGTGCCGACCAGGAGGGCGGCGAGCGCGGCCAGCTCGGCCGAGCGCCGCGTCAGGGACGCGCCCAGCGCCAGCCCGACGCACCGGTCGCAACGCTCGTCGCCGATGACCGGCCGGGCTGCGGCGATCAGCGCGTCGGCGGTGGGGTGGTCCTCGCCCAGCAGGTTGCGGACAACCCGCCGGGCCTCGGTTCGCGCGTCTTCAGCATGAGCCTGCCGCATATTGCCACGCTACGCCCGGAGATCCTTTTCCGCGAGAGGCTCTGACCTGGTCGTTTCCCGCATCCCCTGAGGGCGCGCCCCTGCCCTGCCGAGCCCGCCTTCCTCGAACGCGGACGGCCGCCGCCTTCTCGTCCACCACCCACTCCCCGACGCGCGATCCGCCTTTCACGGCGTCACATGGCCGAGGAGGGCGCGCATACGAAAGGACGGGGTTCGAAGGAGGCGCCCCCGCACCAGGCTCGCCTCCTCCGGAACCGCCCGGGCCGGTCAGCGGCGGGCTCGGCCGAAGAGCCAGCCGATGGCCGCGCTGCCGAGCGCGACGCCGGCGCCCATGCCGAAGGCGGCCAGCATCACCCACGGCGGAGTCTCCGTACGGCGCTTCTCCGCGACCGGGGGGCGCTCGTAGACGGCGGGGCGGCTCGCCGCGGGTGTCAGGGCGGAGGGCTCCCGGAGAGGCCCGGGGCCTTCCGCGGTGGGGCGTGGGACCGGTACCGCGGCCGGGGTTCCCGCAGGGGCCAGGGCTTCTTCTGGAGGCAGGGTTTCCGCTGGGGTGCACAGGTGGCGTTCGACGGCGGCGAAGAACTCGCCGGCCGTCTTCCGGGCCACCGAGCCCAGCATCCGCTGCCCCACCCCGCCGATCATCCCTCCGATGACCGCGTCGGCGTCGTACTCGACCCGGGTCCCGCCGTCGATCTCGCTCAGCCGTACCAGGACGGTGGCGTCCACCGTCCCAGGGGCGCCCTGGCCGCGCGCCCGCAGCACGAAGCTCACCGGGGCCGCCGGTTCCGCGAGGGCCACCTCGCCCTGGTAGACCCCTTTGAGCGAGGCCACCCCGGCGTTGACGGTCATCCGGTACGTGTCGGGCCCGCACTCCTCCAGGCGCTCGCATCCGGGGATGGTGCGCACCAGGACCGCCGGGTCCTGCAGGGCTGCCCACACGCGGTCTCTTTCGACGCCGATCTCGGCGCTGCCTGCGACTTTCACACCGTCACTCTAGAAAGCCACCGCCCGCCGGGATAAGGGCAACACCTGCCCAACGTCCCCGCGTCGCCCTGTGGCCGGGTCCACCGCCCGGTGTACGCGGGAATCCACCCGGCGGGTGACGCGGCGGGACGGGCCGGAACGGCATCGTGGGATGGGCTGAAGGGGGCCGGTGTGACCAAGGTCGCACCACATTGCTCTACAGCGTGTAGTACTACTTCAAGTAGATGTACTACAAGCCGTAGAGCTCGTTGACCCGATGAGGGGACATGGACGCACTTGATCTCGCACGGTGGCAGTTCGGGGTGACCACCGTGTACCACTTCCTGTTCGTGCCGCTGACGATCGGCCTGGGCATCTTCGTGGCCGGGCTGCAGACCGCGTGGCACCGCACCGGGAAGGACCACTACCTGCGGCTGACGAAGTTCTTCGGCAAGCTCTTCGTGATCAACTTCGCGATGGGCGTGGTCACCGGCATCGTGCAGGAGTTCCAGTTCGGCATGAACTGGTCGGAGTACTCCACGTTCGTCGGTGACGTGTTCGGCGCGCCGCTGGCCTTGGAGGCGTTGCTGGCGTTCTTCCTGGAGTCCACGTTCATCGGGTTGTGGATCTTCGGGTGGGACCGGCTGCCGAAGCGGCTCCACCTGGCCTGCATCTGGGCGGCGGCGCTCGCCTCCAACCTGTCGGCGTACTTCATCCTGGCCGCCAACGCGTGGATGAAGCACCCGGTCGGCTACGAGGTGGTCGACGGCAAGGCCAGGATGACGGACCTGTGGGCGGTGCTGACCAACTCGACCGCGCTCGCGCAGGTGCCGCACGTGGTCGCCGCCGCGTTCGTGGTGGCCGGCGGGTTCGTGCTGGCGGTGTGCGGCTACTGGCTGCTGCGGACCCGGGCGGAGATGTGGCGCGGCGCCGCCAGGGCGGCGCTGGTGATGACGGCGGTCGCGGGCGCGCTGGTCGCGGTCACCGGCGACACGTCCGCCAAGCTGATGTACGAGCAGCAGCCGATGAAGCTGGCCGCCGCCGAAGGGCTCGAACGCGACACCGCCGGAGCGCCGTTCACGGTCGCCCCCGGCATCGAGATCCCCAAGGTGCTCAGCTTCCTTTCCACGAACGACCCCGACGCCGTCGTCCAGGGTACCGAGGACCTGCAGCGGCGCTTCGAGCAGGAGTTCGGCCCCGGCGACTACCGGCCGGACCAGACGATCGTGTTCTGGTCGTTCCGGCTGATGATCGGGTTCGGCATGGCGACCGTCGGGCTGTCCGTGCTCGGGCTCTGGCTGACCCGCCGCCGGAGGCCGATGCCGCCCTGGCTGTCGCGGGTGTTCCTGCTGGCGCTCCCGCTGCCGCTGCTCGCGGTGACGGCCGGCTGGCTGCTGAGCGAGATCGGGCGCCAGCCGTGGACGGTCGCGGGCGAGCTGCTCACTGCGGCCTCCGTCTCACCCGGGGTGAGCCTGGCCGAGGTCGCGATCTCCCTGACGATCTTCACCCTGCTGTACGGCGCGCTCACCGTGGCCGAGATCGTGCTGCTGGCCCGGCACGTACGCAAGGGCCCCGAGGAGATCGAGCCCGCTCCCGCGGCCGAGAAGCGCCAGCCGTCGCTGATGTACTGAGGAGCAGACGTGATCGACCTGTGGTTCATCATCATCGCCTTCCTGTGGACGGGATACTTCGTCCTGGAGGGGTTCGACTTCGGCGTGGGGCTGCTGGCGCCGTTCGTCAGCGGCGACGGCGAGGAGCAGCGGCAGAGCCTGCAGACGATCGGGCCCGTGTGGGACGGCAACGAAGTGTGGCTGATCACCGCGGTGGGCGCCATGTTCGCCGCGTTCCCCGCCTGGTACGCGGGCATGTTCAGCGGCTTCTACCTGCCGGTGCTGCTGGTCCTGGTCGGCCTGATCGTGCGCGGCGTCGGTCTGGAGTGGCGCGGCAAGGTCGAGAACCCGGCCTGGTGCGACCTCGGCATCGTGGTCGGCAGCGCGCTGCCCGCGTTCGTGTGGGGCACGGTCTTCGCCGACCTCCTGTACGGGAGCGCGGTGGCGGCGATGCTGGGCGGCGCGTTCTCGCTGACGGTGTGCCTGCTGCACGGCGCGATCTTCCTGGCGCTCAAGACGGACGGCCCGGTGCGCAAGCGGGCCAGGTCGGCGGCGGTCGCGCTGAGCGCGGTGACGCTGCCGATCGGCGTGGTGGCGCTGTCGGGCATGGGCACGATCCCGGCGCTCGCGGCGGTGGCCGCGCTGGCCGCCGCACCGGCGCTGGTGTGGCGGCGCCGCGAGGGCTGGGCGTTCGTGGCCATGGCGGCCACGATCGTGCTGGTGTCGGTCGCGGTCTTCGCCCAGCTGCGGCACGCCCCGCTGCCGGGGCTGACGCTGGCGGAGGCGGCCTCCGGCCCGTACACGCTGACGATGCTCAGCTGGATCGGCCTGATCGCGCTGCCGTTCGTGCTCGGTTACCAGGGCTGGACGTACTGGGTGTTCAGGAAGCGGGTCCGGCCGGCCGTCCAGGTCGCGGAGGCACGGCCGGGTCAGTAGCCGGTCCCGGCGTCGTCGCCGGGGGCGGGCGACTGGCTGACGCGGTGGTCGCTCAAATGCAGGTCGCCGTCGAGCGGGATCTGCAGGGCCTCCAGCACCTCCAGGTCGGCGAGCACGGTCCACCTGGGGCCGACGAGGTGCGGCTTGTACTCGGGCGCCTGGTCCATCCAGGCGTCCTTGCCGTCCTCCGTGGCGAAGGTGCTCACGAAGAACTCGCCGTCGTCCGTCTTGCAGTAGCCGGTGCGGATGTCGGAGGCGTCGACCTGGATGCGCGGGGCGCAGCCCACCTTGTCGGCGAGCTGCTCCACGGTGAGCGCCGGCAGTTGCTCCTGCTTCTGGCCCGCGGCGACGTAGTCGCCGTCGCCGCCGGGGGTGCATGCGACGAGGAGCCCGGCCAGCAGCCCGAACGCGGCCAGACGTGGAAAAGTCGTCATGTGCCGAGATACGCAGCATCCGTGAGGACGGTTCACCCGTTCAACGCAGGATGACGCAGCCGCGGGCGGCCAGGTCGCGCAGGGCGGGCGGTTCGTCGTCGAGCTTGTTCCAGCGCAGGTCGAGCTTCTCCAGGGCGGGCGGCAGCGCCGGAAGGCGGCGCAGCCGGTTGTTGCGCAGGTCGAGATGGGTGAGCCGGGTGAGCGGCGACAGGTCGGGCAGCTCGCGCAGGACGTTGTCGCGCAGGTCGAGCACGCGCAGCTCGCCCAGCCCGGCGATGGACGGGGGCAGGGCGCCCAGCCGGTTGCCCCTCAGGTGGAGCTCGCGGAGCCGGCGCAGGCCGCCGATGCCCGCCGGGAGCGACTCCAGCCGGTTGCCGTAGAGCCTGAGCTCGACCAGGGAGGCCATCCGGCCGAGGCTCTCGGGCAGGGCGCGCAGCCGGTTGTCGGTGAGGCCGAGGTAGGCGAGCCGGTCCAGGCGGCCGATGGCGGCGGGTACCTCGGTGAGCAGGTTGTCGCTCGCGTACAGGTAGTCGGTGAGCGGCAGGTCGCCTAGCTCCGCGGGGAGGGACGTGAGCCGGTTGTGGCCCACGTCGAGCATGCGCAGCGACGTGAGGCCGGCGACGGCGGGCGGCAGCTCGGTGAGCGCGTTCTCGGCGACGTTGAGCGTCTCCAGCCGGGTCAGCCGCCACAGCGCCGCGGGCAGTCCGGTGATCCGGTTGCCGCCGACGGACAGGTGGCGCAGCCGGTCGCCGAGACGGTCCGGCAGCCGCTCGACGGCGTTCCCGTACAGGGAGAGGGTCTCCAGGGCGGGCGGGAGGGGCGGGACCTCGGTGAGCCGGTTGCCGTCGGCGTGGAGAGCGCGCAGGGCCTTCAGAGGCGACAGGTCGGGCAGCGCGCGCAGCCGGTTGCCGTCGAGGCGCAGCTCCTCCAGCTCGGTCAGCTCCCCGGCCCACGCGGGCAGCTCGGTGAGCTCGTTCCAGGCCAGGTCGACCAGCCGGACGCGGGCCGCCCCGGCCGCGTCGCCCGGGAACCGAGTCAGCCCGGCGCCGGGCACCCGCAGCTCGACCGCCTGTTCTACCGCCTGTCCGGCCCCGTGACCGGCCCCGTGTCCGGCCGCCTGTCCGGCCGCCTGTCCGGCCGCGTGTCCGGTCGCCTGTCCGGCCGCGTGTCCGGTCGCCTGTTCTGCCGCTGTGGTCTGGGGGCCAGGGGCGGCGCCGGGCCGGTCCGTTCGCATGCCGCAGATCCTGCCATGGGCGGACGATCAGCCGCGCAGGTCGAACAGCTCGGACGGGGAGATCGGCATGCGGTCGATGTCGACGCCCTCCGCGTCCTCGATCGCCGAGGCGATGACCGCCGACACCGGGATCACCCCCGCCTCCCCCGCGCCCTTGATGCCCAGCGGGTTGAGCGGCGACGGGGTCTCCAGGTGGGCGGTCTCGACGTGCGGGATCTCGGTCGCGTACGGCATGAGGAAGTCCATGAAGGAGGCGTTGACGAGCTGCCCGTGCGAGTCGTACACCATCCGCTCGTAGAGCGCGCCGCCGATGCCCTGCGCCACCCCGCCGTGGATCTGGCCCTCGACGATCATCGGGTTGATCAGCTTGCCGCAGTCGTGCACGACCGCGTACCTGAGGACCTTGATCTCGGCCGTGAGCGGGTCGGTCTCCACGATGGCCGCGTGCATGCCGGCGGCGAAGGTGGAGCGGATCGGCGAGTAGTAGTCGCGGCCCTCCAGCCCCGGCTCGTCCCCCTCGGCGACCGGCGGCCGGTCGGGCGAGGCCCCGCCCGACGACTGGCCGGAGAACTGGGTGGCCTTGGCCGCCTCGTCGTCGAACGCGTACCGCAGCGGGTTGGCCAGCACCGCGACCGTGGACAGCGGGACGGCCGCCTTCGGGTCGCCGACCACGTGCACGATGCCTTCGGTGATCTCCAGGTCGGCCGGGTTCGCCTCCAGCGCGTCGGCGGCGATGCGCAGCGCCTTCTCGCGCACCTTGCGGCAGGCGAGCGCGATCGCGTTGCCGCTCATGACCGCGGCCCGGGAGGCGAACGTGCCGACCGCGTACCCGAACCTGCGGGTGTCGCCGGTGACCACGGACACCCGCTCGATCGGCACGCCCAGCTCGGTGGCGGCGATCTGGGCGAACACCGTCTGGTGTCCCTGCCCCTGGGAGGTGAGCCCGGTGGAGACGTGCACCCGCCCGTCCGAGGTGATCTGCACGTGCCCGCCCTCGTACGGGCCGACGCCGGTGCCCTCGACGTAGCAGCCGATGCCGATGCCCCGGTTGGGCGCGGGCTCGAAGTCGTCCCAGCCGATCAGCTCCTTCACCAGGCGGAGCATCTCGGGGTAGTCGCCGCTGTCGTAGATGAGCGGCCGGCCGTCCTGGAAGGTCATGCGCTGGTCGTACGGGAACTCGTCGGGCTGGATGAAGTTGGCGGCGCGCACCTCGGTGCGGTCCCTGCCCAGATGGCGGGCGATCTTGTCCATCGTCCGCTCCATGCAGAACACGCCCTGCGGGCGGCCCGCGCCCCGGTACGGGGTGACCTGCACGGTGTTGGTGTAGACGGAGGAGAACTCGACCCGGTAGGCGCCGAGCTTGTACGGCCCGAGCAGCTGGGTGGAGGTGATGATCGGCACGATGATCCCGTACGGGGTGTAGGCGCCGTGGTCGTGCAGGATGCGCACGTCCATGCCGAGCACCCGGCCGTCGTCGTCGAAGCCGACCCGCACGTGCTGCACCTGGCCGCGCTCGTGGGCGGAGGAGATGAAGTGCTCGCGCCGGTCCTCGGTCCACTTGATCTCGCGGCCGAGCAGCATGGCGGCCCACGGCACCAGGATCTCCTCCGGCCACGGGTGCACGATCTTCACCCCGAACCCGCCGCCCACGTCGGGCGCGATGACCTCGACGCTGGTCAGCGGCAGGCCGAGCGCGGCCGCGATGGCCATGCGGACGCTGGTGGAGGTCTGGGTGCTGGAGTAGACGCGCAGGTCGGCGCCGTCCCAGCGGGCGTACACGCCGCGGCCTTCGAGCGGGGTGCTGGCGCTGCGCTCGATGTCGAGCCGGAACGACAGGGTGTGCGGGGCGGCGTCGATCGCCTCCCCCGCGCTCAGCCCGGACGCGGAGGGCACCTCCTGCACCAGGTGGGCGCCGATGTTGCCGGGCACGTCCTCGTGCACGAGGTGGCCGCTCTGCACGGCGTCCTCCAGGCCGACGACCGGCTTGAGCGGCTCGTAGTCGACCTCGATGAGCCCGCAGGCGTCCTCGGCGAGGTAGCGGTCGGTGGCCACGACCATGACGACGGGCTCGCCGACGTGCCGCACCGTCTCCCTGGCCAGCGGGTAGGCGGTGCGGCCGTGGGTGAGCGCCGGGTGCGGGATGAGCAGCGGCAGCGGCCGGCCGACCCGCTCGGGCAGGTCCTCCCAGGTGTAGATGGCGATCAGGCCGTCGACGTCGAGCGCGGCGGTGACGTCGACGTCGCGGATGCGGGCGTGCGCGTGCGGGGAGCGCACGAACGCGGCGGCCAGCGCGCCGGAGCCCAGGTCGTCGAGGAAGCGGCCCTGCCCGGTGAGCAGCCGGGGGTCCTCGCGGCGCTGCACCGGCTCTCCGAACAGCCTGGTGGTCATGACTCCTCCGCCCTCAGCTCGGCGGCGCGGTGGACGGCCTTGACGATGTTCTGGTAGCCGGTGCAGCGGCACAGGTTTCCCGAGATGCCCTCCAGCACCTCCTCGTCGGTCGGCGCGGGGTTCTCCTCCAGCAGCGCCGTCACCGTGCAGAGGAAGCCGGGCGTGCAGAAGCCGCACTGCAGGGCGTGGCTCTCGCCGAACGCCCGCTGCACCGGCGACATCCCGTCCGGCCCGGCCAGCCCCTCCACGGTGGTGATCTCGTGCCCGTCGGCGGTGACGGCCAGCATCAGGCAGGAGCGCACCGGCCGGCCGTCGAGCAGCACCGTGCAGCAGCCGCACACGCCGTGCTCGCAGCCGACGTGGGTGCCGGTCAGGCCGAGGTCGTGGCGCAGGCAGTCGGACAGCAGCCGCCTGCCCGGCACCCGCACGCGGCGGGCGGTGCCGTTCACGCCGAGGGTGATCTCGTGGCTCGAATCCGTCCCGGTGCTCATCCAGCCGCCTCCCTGGCCGCGTCCTTGACCGCCTGCTCGGCCAGCACCCCGATCAGGTGGAGCCGGTACGCCGCGGAGGCGTGCACGTCGCCGTCCGGCTCGGCACGCTCCCGTACGGCCCCGGCGACCCGCTGCCAGGGGACGGTCGCGGCGGGCCGGCGTTCGCAGGCCTCGGTCACGTCGACCACGACCGGGACGGGGCCGACGCCGACGCAGCCGACCCGGGCGGCGCTGATGTGCAGGTCCTCGTCGAGCGTCACCACCGCGCACACCCCGGCGAGCGCGTAGTCGCCGTGGCGCCTGGCGATCTCGCGGAACGCGGTGCCGGTGCGCGGCGGCAGCGCGGGGAAGAACGCGGAGACGGCCAGCTCGCCCGGCTCGGCCGCCGACTCCATGGGGCCGGTGAAGAACGCGCCCGCGGGCACGTCCCTGGTCACCACCCCGTCCGGCAGGCCGGACGCCGACGGCTCGCCGGGCGCGCGGCGTGCCAGGCGCACCGAGCCGTCGAGTACGGCGAGCACGGCGGGCAGTTCGGCGGCCGGGTCGGCGTGCACGAGGCTGCCCACCACGGTGCCCCGGTTGCGGATCACCGGGTGGGCCACCAGCCGGAGCGCCTGGACCATGAGCGGGTGCGGGGCGGCCCGCTCCACCTCGGCGTGCCGGGCCAGCGCGCCCACGGTGACCCCGCCGGGGCCCGCGTCGATCGAGCTCAGCGCGCCGAGCCGGTTGATGTCGACCAGGTGGTCCGGCGCGGCGATCCGCATGTTGAGCATCGGGATGAGGCTCTGGCCGCCGGCGAGCACCTTGCCACGCGGCCCCGCCCCGGCCAGGATCTCCAGCGCCTCGCCGAGGTCGCGGGGGGCGTGGTACTCGAACGGCGGCGGCTTCACCCTGCCTCGATCCTGACGGGTTCGGGGGTGCGGCGGGCGATGACCCGGAGCAGGTGCCAGCCGCCCACCACCACGATGGTGCCGAGCGCGATGCCCTCAAGCCTGAAGTCGCTGCTGATCAACTGCTTCACCGGTCCGATGGCCAGGATGATGCCCGCGCCGATCGGGACCATGTTCACCGGGTCGGCGAAATCCACCCTGTTCTCGATCCAGATCTTGGCGCCGAGCAGGCCGATCATCCCGTACAGGATGACCGTGATGCCGCCCAGCACGCCGGACGGGGTGGCCGAGACCAGCGCGCCGAACTTGGGCATCAGGCCGAACAGGATCGCGATGCCGCCGGCGATGTAGTAGGCGGCGGTCGAGTAGACCTTCGTGGCGGCCATGACGCCGATGTTCTCGGCGTAGGTGGTGGTCGGCGAGCCGCCGACCGAGCTGGCGACCACGGTGGCGACGCCGTCGGCGGCGATCGCCCGGCCCATGTACGGGTCGAGGTCCGTCTTGGTCATCTCGCCGACGGCCTTGACGTGGCCGATGTTCTCCGCGACGAGCGCGATGACGGCGGGCAGGACCAGCAGCACGGCCGAGGTGTGGAAGCTGGGCCAGGTGACGGGCGGCAGACCGAACCAGTCGGCCTCGGCCACCCCGCTGAGGTCGACCCGGAAGTGCGCGGCGACCTGCACGGCGCCGTCGTCGTAGGCGGGCACCATGCCGAAGACCCGGTCGGCGGCCCAGGAGAGCACGTAGCCGGCGACGAGGCCGACGAGGATGGCGACGCGGCCGACGAAGCCCTTGAACGCCACCACCACGACGAACGTGATCAGCATCGTGAGCAGGGCCATCCACTGGTCCTGCGGCCAGTAGACGTCCGCGACCACGAACGCGAGCCCGAACCCGATGAGCATGACCACCGCGCCGGTGACCGGCGGCGGGAAGATCTTGTTGATGACCTGGACGCCGAGGAAGTGGACCGCGAGGCCGATCAGCGCCAGCACGAACCCGGCCACCAGGATCGCGCCCACCACGACGGAGCTGGCCTCGGGCGAGTCGCCGCCGAACAGCGCCCTGATCGCGAGCACGCCGCCCACGAAGGAGGCGCTCGTGCCCAGGTAGCTGGGCACCTTCCCCTTGACGATCAGCAGGAACAGGATCGTGGCGACCCCGGACATCATGATCGCCATGTTCGGGCTGAGCCCCATCACCAGGGGGAAGACGAACGTGGCGCCGAACATCGCCACGACGTGCTGGGCGCCGAACCCCACCATGCGGGGCCAGCTCAGCCGTTCGTCCGGCCTCACGACCTCGCCTGGTGCCAGATGCTTGCCGTCGCCGTGCTTGGTCCACCCGAATGCCATGTGAACCCCTTTTCACCGGGCCGCTGCTTGCGGGCACATTAGGCCAGCAGGCGCGCTGGTACACGGGCATGATCTGCCAAATCTGCCCGGTTGACCAGTGGTCCCGTTGCGCACTTCTGCCCGGCGGGGCCGGTGATCGTCAGTGGACGTGGATGGTGAAGCCCTCACCGGTGACGACCTGGCCGGAGCGGATCTTGGCCGTCTTGCGCAGCTCCACCTCGCCGTCCACCTCCACCATGCCTTCGGCGACGAGCATCTTGGCCAGGCCGCCCGTCTCGGTGACCCCGCAGTACTTCAGCAGGTCGCAGAGCGGGATGTAGTCGGAGCGCAGTTCGAAGTCCACGCCTGCCAACCCTAGATGCCGCGCATCCTCAGCACGTGCAGGGCCAGGGTCAGGTTGAGCCGCAGGTGCGGGTCGTCGGTGAAGTTGCCCAGCAGCCGCTCCAGTTTCCCGATGCGGTAGCGGAGCGTGTTGTAGTGGAAGTGCAGCCGGCGGGCGGTCTCGGCCACGTTGAGGTTGGTCTCCAGCAGGACCTGCAGGGTGCGGCGCAGGTCGGCGTTCTCGGCGTCGTCGTCGGAGGCCAGCGGGCCGAGCGTCTCCCGGACGAACGCGTGCAGTTCGTCGGTGTCGTTGACCAGGGACAGCAGCCGGTAGACGCCGAGCTGGTCGAAGTGCGCGACGGCGCCGGGCCCGTGCAGCTGGCGGCCCACCCGGGCCGCCTTCAGCGCCTGCGAGTACGCCTCCGGTAACGTCTCGGGGCCGCGGCTGGGGCGGGAGGTGCCGGTGGAAAAGGTCACGGGCGGCGTGTCGGCGAAGGCCGAGGCGGCGTCCTTGGCGATGCGGGAGGCGTCCACCGAGGCGTCCACCACGGCCACCACCTCGTGGGAGAAGCCGGCCACCGCGCCGCGCGGGTCGTGCCGGCGCATCGCGGCCGTCCAGCAGGTCACCAGCCGGTCCTGGGCGGTGCGCTCGTCGCCGTCGGGGTCGAGCTCGGCCACCAGCACGGTCACCGGCCGCTCCAGGTCCCAGCCGAACGCCCGCGCCCTGACCACCACCCGCTCGGCGGAGCCGGCCCGGCCGGTGAGCACGTCGCGCAGGAAGTCGGCGCGGTACTTGCTCTCGACCGCGTTGACCGCCTCCTGCCGGGTGACGGCGAGCGCGGCCACGGTGGCGGCCCGTTCCAGGATGCCGACGTCGCTGTCGCGGATGTCCCCGGACGGGCTGTAGGCGACGATCCGGCCGTGGTGGTGCCCGCCCGCGATCACCGGCACCGACACCGCGGTGCGGGCGCCGGGCGACGCGGCTGCGCCGGGCGGCCAGTCGCGGGTGATGGACTCGCGCAGCGCCGCCTCGTGCGGGCCCGCCGACGCCAGCACCCGGCCGCGGCCGTCGACGGCGGCCACCGACACGTCCAGCAGCGCCGCCACCTCCGTGGTGACCTCGTCCAGCCCGCCGCCGGCCAGCACCACCTGCACCAGCGCCCGGTGCGCCTCCTCGGCGCGGACGAGCACGGCCGCCTGCCGGTTGAGGATGTCGGTGAGCACCTGGTTGAGGATGTCGTCGAAACCGACGTCGTTCGGCAGCAGGATGAGCGGGAAGCCGAGCCGGTCCGCCTGCTCTGCCATCGCCGACGGCAGCTCGTCGACGTACCGCCCGAGCTTGATGGCCAGCGCCGCCAGCCCGCGCTCGTCCAGGTCGGCGACCAGGCGGCCGAGCGACTGCGGCGTGTTGCGCAGCGGGTAGCCGGTGGTGAGCAGCAGCTCGTGCGGCTTCACCCAGGCCAGGATGTCGGGCACCTCCATGACGTTGAGGCGTTGCACGATACGGCCCAGACCGCTCTCCCCCGCGATCAGCCGGGCCTCCGCGAGAGTCGACACGCCCAGCAACTCTCCGACGGACACGCCGTGGATGATCGTTCCCGTGCTGGCGAGACGAACTGGGGGCTCCATGTACAGATTGTGGCCCCACATACCGTCTGTCAGGAAGAGCCAGTCTTCCCGCTGACTGTTGGCAAATTTCTCCGTACGGGCGGTTGCCGGGCCCGTTCTACGGTCAGGTCCAGGGTCGGTAGGGAGGTCCGGTGACGGTCGGTACTCACGTGAGGCGGGTACGCGCGCACGTCACGGGCGCCGCGAGCACCGCGGTGCGCCCGGTCCTGGAGGCTTCGAGGCGGCCCGCCCGGGTGCTCGCGGCGTTCCCCGCCGGGATCTACCTGGAGGTCAGGACCGAGCTGGAGCCCGCGGTGATCGCCGTGGTGACGGGACCGGCCACCCGGCTGCCGAACTCGATGCTGCTCGCCGGAGCGCTGCCGCGCGTGACCATGGGTGACGAGGCCTTCGTGGGCGACGGCTCGGTGGACGTCGGCGGGCTGAGCCTGCGCGCCCGCCGCTGGTGGGACCCGTCTCCGCGGCTGGGCGAGGTCGATCCGGCGACGCTGCCGCCGCCGTCGGCGCTGGCCGGGCGGGGCACGCCGGGCCTGGACGGCAACGACGCGGTCGAGCTGCTCGCGGCCAGTTGCGCCTCCGGGTGGCTGCTGGGCGCGGTGACGGCGGCCGAGCGGCTGGTCGGCCTCGGCCCCGGGCTGACGCCGAGCGGCGACGACGTGCTGGCGGGGCTGCTGGTGACGCTGCGCCACCTGGGTGCGGCGACCGGCACCGGGCGGGCGGTCGACCTGGCCGGGTGGCTGGGGGCGACCGTCACGTTCGACGCGCGCACCCGTACCACGCCGATCTCCGCGACGCTGCTGCACTGCGCGGCGCGCGGCGAGGCGTGCCCGGAGGTGCTCGCGGTGCTGCGCGGCCTGACCGGGCGGCAGCCGCTGGGGCCGGCGCTGCGCCGGCTGTGCGGGCTGGGCCACACCTCGGGCGCCGACCTGGCGCAGGGCATCGCGATCGGGCTGGAGACCGTACGCGCGCTGGGGGGACGGGGATGAACGACACGGTCTTCGTACGCGAGGGCGTCTACCACGACTCGGTGGCGCTGATGCGGGTGAGCAGGGCGCTGTCCGAGCTGCCCGGCACGCGGGTGGCGATCGTCGCCATGGCCACGGAGCTCAACCTGGAGCTGGCCCGCGACCTGGGCTTCGAGCTGCCTCCGGCCGGTCCGGGCGACCTGCTGGTCGCGCTGCGCGGGCCGGACACCGCGGCGGCGGCGCACGAGCTGGACCGCCACCTGGCGGAGCTCTCCTCGGCGGGGCCGGCGCGGGAGGCCGAGCAGCCGCCGCTGACCACCCGCTCGGCGGCGCGCGGCGGCGGCGCGGACCTGGCGCTGGTGTCGGTACCGGGCGAGCACGCCTTCGCCGAGGCGATGGACGCGATCGAGGCCGGGCTGCCCGTCATGGTCTTCAGCGACGGGGTGCCGGTCGGGTCGGAGCGGCTGCTGAAGGAGCGCGCGGACGAGCGCGGCGTGCTCGTCATGGGACCCGACTGCGGCACGGCCGTGGTCGGCGGGGTGGGGCTGGGGTTCGCCAACGTGCTGCGTCCCGGGCCCGTCGGGCTGGTGGCCGCGTCGGGGACCGGCGCCCAGCAGGTGAGCTGCCTGCTGGACCTCGCGGGCGTGGGGGTCAGCCACGTACTCGGCGTCGGCGGCAGGGACCTGTCGGCGGCGGTCGGCGGGCTCTCGACGGTGCGCGCGCTGCGCATGCTGGACGAGGACCCGGCCACGGAGCTGATCGTGCTGGTCTCCAAGCCGCCGGACCCGGAGGTGGCGGGGACCGTGCGGGAGGTCGTGGAGTCGCTGCGCACGCCGGTCGTGGAGGCGCTGCTCGGCTCCGGCACCGACCTCACCGCCGCCACCGAGGCCGCGCTGCGCGCCCTCGGCCGCCCGGTGCCCGCCTGGCCCTGCTGGGACGGCTCCGCCCGGAGCACCGTGACGGTGGCCGGCGAAGATCCCGGGCCGCTGATCGGGATCTACTCCGGTGGGACGCTGTGCGCCGAGGCGGCGCTGATCGCCGGGGCCGGGGAGTTCACCGACTACGGGGACGACGTCTACACCCGGGGCCGGGCGCACCCGATGATCGACCCCACGCTGCGGCTGGAGGCCCTGGGCAAGGTGCCGCCGGGCGGCGTGGTGCTCATGGACGTGGTGCTCGGCCACGCCGCCGACCCCGATCCCGCCGCCCGGCTCGCCCCCGCGATCGCCGCCCTGCCCGCCGCCGTGGTGGTCGCGCTGATCGGCACCGAGGCCGACCCGCAGGACCTGCTCCGGCAGGCCGCGGCCTTCCGCGACGCCGGCGCCGTCGTGTTCACCTCCAACGCGCAAGCCGCCCGGCACGCCAGGGACTCGCTATGACACTGCTCGACGGCCCGCCCCACGTCATCACGGCCGGCGCCGGTCTGCTCGCGGACGCGCTGCGCGAGCAGGCCGCCGCCGTCACCGGCGTCTCCTGGCGCCCGCCCCTGGCGGGCACCGCGGACGCCCTGGCCAGGGTGCTCGCCGACCCACGCAGGCAGGCGGCCAACGACCTGGCGGTGCGCCGCCTGGTCTCGGCCCGCCCGGAGCTGGCCGGCGTACGGCGGGCGTCGGAGGTGCTGCGGACGGCGGAGCGCACGTTCCTGCACGCGGGCCCGCCGATCACCTGGGAGCGGGCGTCGGGCCCGATGCGCGGCGCGCTGATCGGCGCGATGCTGTTCGAGGGGTACGCGGACGACGAGCGGGAGGCGGCGGCCAGGCTCGCCGCCGGGGAGGTGCGGCTGGAGCCGTGCCATCAGCACGCGGCCGTGGGCCCGATGGCGGGCGTCGTCAGCCCGTCCATGTGGCTGTTCGAGGTGCGCGACACCGAGCACGGCGGCACCGCGTACTGCTCACTCAACGAGGGCCTGGGCAAGGTGCTGCGCTACGGCGCGTACGGGCCCGAGGTGCTCGACCGGCTGCGCTGGATGGACGGCGTGCTCGGGCCCGCGCTGTCGGCGGCGATCGGGCTGACCGGGCCGCTGGACCTGCGGTCGCTCATCGCGCAGGCGCTGCAGATGGGCGACGAGCTGCACAACCGCAACCGGGCGGCGACCTCGCTGCTGCTGCGCGAGCTGGCCCCGGCGATCTCGGACGCGGCCCCGGGGCACGCGTCGGAGGTGCTGCGCTTCATCGCCGGCAACGACCACTTCTTCCTCAACGCGGGGATGGCCGCGGCCAAGGTGAGCACCGACGCGGCCCGGGACGTGCCGGGTTCGACCCTGGTCGTGGCCATGGCGCGGAACGGCACGGACTTCGGCGTGCAGGTGTCGGGGCTCGGCGGCCGGTGGTTCACCGGGCCGGCCGGGGTGCCGGACGGCCTGTACCTGGGCGCGTACGGGCCCGGCGACGCCAACCCGGACATCGGCGACTCCACCATCACCGAGACGTCCGGGCTCGGCGGGTTCGCGATGGCGGCGGCCCCGGCCATCGTCCGGTTCGTGGGCGGCGAGGTCGCGGACGCGGTGGCCGCCACGCGGTCGATGTACGAGATCACGCTGGCGGAGCATCCCGCCTACCAGATCCCGGGGCTCGGCTTCCGCGGCACGCCCACCGGCATCGACGTCACGCTCGTCGCCAGGACCGGTCTGCTGCCCGTGGTGAACACCGGCATCGCGGGCAGGATCGCGGGCACCGGGCAGGTCGGCGCGGGGCTCGTCAGCCCTCCCGCGGAGGCGTTCACGGCGGCTCTGCGGGCGTTGTCGGACGCGGTGGCTGATCCACTCGAGGTATAGCGAAACCGCACGTCAACCCCCGAAAAGCGACACTATGGTTTCGCCCCGGTTCACGTACCTATATGGTGACGAATCCCATGATGTGAAACCACGGCGTGACTTGTGTGACCTTTGAGGCTGGAGATGGGGGCGGGACATGGCAGCCGACCGCGTGCTCAGCGGCCCCGGCGCTGAAGGCGGCACTCCACAGAGCCAGGGCAAGCTCGTCGGCAGGCGTTACCGGCTGATGTCGCCCGTCGGCCGGGGCGGCATGGGCATGGTGTGGCACGCCCACGACGTGCTGCTCGACAGGGACGTGGCGGTCAAGGAGCTCATCCTGCCGTTCGGCCTGGACCACGCGGGCAAGCAGGCGGCGCACCGGCGGGTGCTGCGCGAGGCCAGGTCGGCCGCGCGGCTGCAGCACCCGGGCATCGTCACCGTGCACGACGTGGTGGAGGAGGACGGCCGCCCGTGGATCGTCATGGAGCTGGTCCGCGCCTGGTCGCTGGAGCAGGCGGTGCGGCAGAGCGGCCCGCTGCCGGTGATCCAGGCCGCCGAGATCGCCATCCGGGTGCTCGACGCGCTCCGGCACGCGCACGCCTCCGGCATCCTGCACCGCGACGTCAAGCCGGGCAACGTGCTGCTCACCGCCGACCGGGTGGTGCTGACCGACTTCGGCATCGCCGCCGTCGAGGGCGACGTCACGATCACCCAGACCGGGCTGCTCATGGGCTCGCCCGCGTACATCCCGCCGGAGCGCCTGTCGGGGCAGCCGATCTCGGCGGCGGCCGACCTGTGGTCGTTCGGGGCGACGCTGTACGCGGCCGTCGAGGGCCGTCCCCCGTACGAGGGTCCTGACGCGGTCGCGGTGCTGGGCGCGGTGCTCACGCAGGAGCCGTCCAGGCCGCAGCGCGCCGGCGCGCTGCTGCCGGTGATCGAGGGGCTGCTGCAGAAGAACCCGGCCGCGCGGCTCACCGCCGACCAGGTCGCCGACCGGCTGGAGCGGGTGCTGCTCGCGCACGGCTCGGTACGGCCGCGCACCCCGGAGACGCCCGCGCCGCTGCCCACGCTGGGCGACTCGACGCCCGCCGGGCTGCTGCCGCCGCTGGAGCCGCCGTCGGGGCCGCTGCCCTCGCGGATCGTGGAGACCCCCTCGGGCCCGGTGCGCGTCCCGTACGACCCGGAGAACAACCCTTCCGACGGGTACGGCATTCCCTACGACACGACGTCCGGTCACCGGACCGACCAGGTGCGGCAGCCGGGGTTCGACGCGTTCTCCTCGGGCCCGCACTCCCTTCCGGGGCTCGGCGGCTCGGCGGCCCCGAGGTCGCTGTCGGACCCGGCCCCGGGCGGCTACCCGTCACCGGGCAGCACGTCAGGCCCGTACCCGCTGCCCGGACACGACACGTCCGGCCCGTACCCGTTGCCGGGACAGGAGACGTCGGGCCCCTACTCGACGCCGGGAGGCGCGTCCGGACCGTACGCGACGCCGGGCGGGGCGTCCGGCGCCTACCCGGAGCCGGACGGCCTGTCCTTCCCCGGCGTGGGCCACGCGCGGGGGCCGGGTGACTCCGGTGAGCAACCGGCGCCGCCCATCCTGCCGCTGACCAGCGACAGCCGCAGCGTGAGCGCCTCCGGCCGGTGGCCGCTGGCGACCGACGACGACCTGCGCGACCAGTCGCACAGGCTGTCCAAGGACGTCGGCCGCAGCCGCCTGGCCCAGCTGCCCGGCGGTCCCCATCGGACCTCCGCCGGCCGGCCCACCACCAGCCGGCGCAGCCCGGACGAGAACGGCAACGCCTGGGTGCGCGACGGGCGGCCGACGCCGCTGCTGATCGTCGCCGCCGTGGCGGCCGTGGTCGCCGTGGTGGCCGCGCTGATGATCTACGCGTCGAGCGGTTCCGTCGAGCCCGTGACGACCCCGCTCTCGGTCGCCGGCAGCGCCCCGGCGCGGGCCGAGGCCTCCCCGGTGCCCGACGGGTACGTCGAGGAGACCCCGCCGGGGTTCAGCGTGGGCGTGCCCGACGGCTGGAAGCTGAGCACCTCGGGCGGCCAGACCACGATCACCGGGCCGAAGGACTCGGGCATCGAGGTGATCGTCGCCCAGGTGGCGCCCCAGGCCGACGGCGGCCTGTCGGAGCTGACCCGCGAGGAGGCGGACGGCGGCAGGGACGGTTACATCCAGGTGCAGCTGCAGGAGACCGACTACCGCGGCTGGAAGGCGACCGACTGGGAGTACACCTACGCCGCCGAGAACGAGGTGCCCATGCACGCGCTCACCCGGTTCGTCACCGTCGACGACAAGACGGCCTTCACGATCACCTTCGACATGCCGGAGCTCGTCTGGGACGACCAGTCCGGGGCCCGCAAGGTCTTCTTCGACACCTTCCGCCAGTCCACCTGACCCGGCGTCCTTCCTGGTGGAAGGCCCGGAAGTCAGATCGTGATGTTGTACGGTCTGCACATGAGGCTGGGGAGCATCTTCTTTTATCCCATCAAATCCACCTCTGGGCACGAGGTGGCCGAGGCCGAGGTGCAGCCGTGGGGGCTGGCCGGCGACCGGCGCTACCTCGTCGTGGACGAGCGCGGCGAGCCGATCACCGCCCGCGAGCATCCGATCATGCTGGCCTGCGTGGCCCTGGCCGACGGCGCGGCGATCAAACTCACCGGCCCGCACGCCGCCCCGCTGCGCGTCGTCCCCACCTCGCGCAGGTTCACGGCGAACGTCTGGGGGACGCCGGTGGAGGTGACCGACTGCGGGGACGACGCGGCCGCGTGGATGGCCGCGCTGATCGGGCGGCCCGCCAGGCTGGCCTGGCTGGACGACCCCACCCGGCGCCCGGTCGATCCCGCGTACGGCCTGCCCGGCGACCGGGTGAGCCTGGCCGACGGCTACCCGCTGCTGCTCACCACGACGGCCTCGCTGGCCCGGCTCGGCGACTGGGTCGCGGAGACGGCGGCCGAGCTGGGCGAGGAGATCCCGCGGCCGCTGGACATGCGCAGGTTCCGGCCCAGCGTGGTGGTGGAGGGCGCGGACGAGGCGTTCGCCGAGGACGGGTGGCGGCGGCTGCGGATCGGCGAGGTGGAGTTCCGGGCCGCCAAGGGATGCGACCGCTGCGTGCTGACGACCGTCGACCCGGACACCTACGCCAAGGGCAAGGAGCCGATCCGCACCCTGAGCCGTCACCGCAGGTGGGACGGCAAGGTGTGGTTCGGCGTCAACCTGATCCCCGACGGCACGGGCGTGATCAGGCGAGGTGACCCCGTCACAGTGCTGTAGTCCCAAAAACAACGTTTTGGGGTGATCTCTGGGGCTATGCGAGACTTCACGGGTGACCAGCACCCCCACGACCGCTGACGCCCCGCCCTCCGCCCATCTCCGGGCCGTCCAGCGCCGCACTCTGATCGTGCTCTCCGCCGCGCAGATCGTGGGCGGCGTCGGAGTCGCCGTCGGCCTGGCGCTCAGCTCGGTGGTGGTCGACCAGCTCTCCGGGTCGACGATGATCAGCGGCTTCGCGGGGACCGCGACGGTGCTGGGGGCGGCCCTGCTCGCCCTGCCGACGGCCAAGGCGTCGAGCAAGGGCGGCAGGCGGTCCGGCCTGGCGCTGGCGTACCTGGCGGCGCTGCTCGGCTGCGCCATCTCGGTCGTCGCCATCAACCTCGGCAACTGGCAGCTGCTGCTGGCCGGGCTGGTGCTGGTCGGCGGCGGCAGCGCGGGCAACCTGGCGGCCCGCTACTCGGCCACCGACCTGTCGCCCAGGAACCACGCCGCCCGGCACCTGTCGCTGGTGGTGTGGGCGGCGACGGTCGGCTCGGTGGCGGGCCCCAACCTGGCCGAGCCCGCCGACCGGATCGGCATGGAGGCCGGGCTGGTGGGGAAGGCCGGGCCGTTCGCGTTCGCCGCGCTGGCGTTCGCGCTGGCGCTGCTGATCGTCTTCGCCGGACTGCGCCCCGACCCGCTCAAGCTGGCCAGGGAGCACGACGGCAGGAAGCCCTCGACGGAGGCGGGCAACCGGACGGTCCGCACCGCGTGGCGGATCCTGCGCACCACGCCGATGGCCCGCCAGGCCCTGGTGATGATCGCCGTCAGCCACACCGCGATGGTGTCGATCATGTCGATGACCCCGGTCAAGCTGCACCACGACGGCGCCGAGCTGGACGTGATCGGCATCGTGATCAGCCTGCACATCGCCGGCATGTACGTGATGTCGCCGGTGGTCGGCTGGCTGGCGGACAAGGCGGGCCGGGTGCCGGTGCTGCTGCTCGGCATGGGCCTGCTGCTGGTCTCCGCCGTGCTGGCGGCCACGGCGGGCCACCAGGTGTGGCAGGTGACGGTGGCGCTGTTCGTGCTCGGCCTGGGCTGGTCGTGCGGGCTGGTGGCCGGCTCCGCGCTGGTCAGCGAGTCGGTCACGATCGACGGCCGCACGGCCGTCCAAGGACTGTCGGACCTGCTCATGAACGTGTGCGGGGCGACCGGCACGGTGCTGGCCGGCGTGATCGTGGGCGGTCTGTCGTACGGGGTGCTCGGTGCGGGCGTGGGCGTGATGGTGGCGCTGGCCGGGGTGTGGCTGGCGCTGGCGGCCCGCCGGTCGGGCGCTATTTGGCGTCCGCGTAACAGCTGACCGCGACCGCCTCCATCGGGAAGCGCACCGGAGTGGCCCCGAACAGCAGCCGGGTCGCCTCGGCCGCCGCGGCGCCCACCGCGTCCGCCACCTGCTCGGCCAGGTCGAGCGGGCAGTGCACGATGACCTCGTCGTGCTGGAAGAACACCAGCCTGGCCGGGCCGGGCAGCAGGCCGCGCAGCACCCCCATGAGCGACAGCGCCCATTCGGCGGCCGTGGCCTGGACCACGAAGTTGCGGGTGAACCTGCCCCGGTCGCGCGCCGCCCGGCCGCCCTCGGGGCCGGAGACCAGCTCGCGCCACGACGCGGACGGCGGCGGGCTGGTGCGCCCGAGCCAGGACCGCACGAGCCGGCCCTCCTCCCCGGCCTTGGCGGCGTCCTCGACGAACTGGTAGGCCTTCGGGAAGCGCCGGCGCATGACGGGCAGCAGCCGGGCGGCGTCGCCGCTGGTGCCGCCGTACATCGCCGACAGCATCGCGATCTTGGCGTGGTCGCGCTGGCCGCCGAACGAGCCGGCCAGCGCCGAGTAGAGGTCGATCTCCCCCGCCGCGGCGGCCAGCCCGGCGTCGCCCGCCATCGCGGCGAGCACCCGCGGCTCCAGCTGGGCGGCGTCGGCGACGACGAGAGCCCACCCGTCGTCGGCCACCACCACCCTGCGCAGCACCTTGGGGATCTGCAGGGCGCCGCCGCCGCTGGTCGCCCAGCGGCCGGAGACCACGCCGCCGACCACGTATTCGGGCCGGAAGCGGCCGCCGCGCACCCACTGGTCGGCCCACGCCCAGCCGTGGAAGCTGTGGAGCCTGGCCAGTTCCTTGTAGGCGAGCAGCGGCTCGACCGCCGGATGGCCGACCTGCTTGAGCTCCCAGGACCGGGTGGACTTGATCGCCACCCCGGCCCCCTTGAAGGCCTTGACCAGCTGCTGCACCGAGTCGGGGTTGACCGGACGGCCGAACGCCGCCGACACCCGGTCGGCCAGCGCCTGCAGCTTGGCCGGCCGCATGCCGTGGACCGGCCGGGGCCCGAGCATCTCGGCGAGCAGCGCGTCGTGCACGTCTCTGCGCCAGGGCATGCCGTCGTGGCTCATCTCGGCGGCGATGAGCGCGCCGGCGGACTCGGCGGCGGCCAGCAGCCGGAACCGGCCGGGATCGGGCAGCGCCGCGATCCGGGCGAGCTGGTCGGCGAGCACCTCGGCCACCGCCTCCGGGGGCAGCGGCTCGGGCGCGAAGAGCGTGCCGGGATCTTCCGGCGCGTCGTCGGGGACGGGCCGGCCGTGCAGCCTGGCGTGCGCGGCCCTGGCCGAGCGCGGCTCCCCGTGACGCCCTTCGTACGCGAGCAGCAGGGCCTCGGTGAGTGCGAGGTCGTGGCAGCGGGAGACCCGCACCCCGGCGGCGAGCAGCGGCGGGTAGGCCTCGCGGGTGTCGGCCCACACCCACCGCGGCCGCGACGCCTCCAGCTCGCGCACCGCGCCGGGCCCGGCGGGGCGGGGCGGCCCGCCCGCGGGAAGGAGCCGCTCTCCGGCCAGCACCACGTACACGACTCCAGGGTGCCAGGCGGCTACGACAAAGAGATGCGCACCTCGTCCTCGATGGGGGGTTCGAGCTCCTGCCGCAGGCACCCGGTGGCGGCGTGGCACCGGATGGTGAGCGCGTCGGGGGTGACCGACAGGCGCAGGAACTGCTTGAAGAACGGCGGGGTGTCCCAGTCGGACAGCTCGGACAGGAAGTGCTGGAACACCCGGTCCACCGGCAGCCGGAACGGCCACGGCCAGGACCCGAGCAGCCGCGCCGCCCACCGCATCCGCCGGGTGATCGTCACGGCGCCGCCGGCCGGCCGCACCGGCGTGTTCTTGATCTGCTCGGCCATGATGCAGGCGGCCTCGTCAGGGGTGAGGCAGAGCCACTTCATCCGCAGCCGCTTGGCGTAGAGCTGGCTGTAGAAGGACAGCGAGTCGCCGCGCAGCGGGTAGCAGCGGTAGTCGTCCTCGTGCACGCCGCCCACGTCGACGCGCCGGATGGTGTGGGTGGCGTGCATGAACGCGCCGCCGCCGCCGGACACGACGTACTGGATGACCCGGTCGCCGACCTGGACCGGGTAGCGCTGGTAGTTGTGCACGTCGCCGCCGATGGCCGCCACGTAGCGGTGGCGCGGGTCGCGCACGATGTCGTCGATGGTGCCGCCGCCCTCCAGCGCGGAGGGCTTGTAGGCGTTGCCGGTGTAGATCGGCTTGCCGGTGACCAGGAGCTTCGGCCGGGGGTCGAGCGACACGCGGCGCAGCCACGCGGTCTGGCCCTTGTCGATGGTGCCCTTGATGCCGGTGTCGACGCCCACGATGAGCAGGCTCGGGGTGTCGATCACCCAGTACGGTCCGGGCTGCGTCGCCTGCTGGGCCGGGCGGCCGCGCAGCGCGCGGGCCTCGGCCAGGGCCGGTTCGTCGATCGTCTCGGGCTTGCGCCACAGCAGCCCGCGCAGCCCCCGGTCGGGCCTGGGCTTGAGCGAGGCGTCGCAGAAGACCCGCATGAACCCGCCGAGCCCGTCGTACCAGTCGTGGTTGCCGGGGATCGCGTAGATCGGCGCGTCGAAGTCCTGGTAAGGGCGGAAGAACTTGTCGCGGTAGTCGTTGCCCGACCCGGCCGGGTAGATGATGTCGCTGGCCAGGATCGCGAACGCGGTGCCCTCCCCCGCCTTCAGCATGCCGGGCACCACCGCGTACTGGGACGCGTCGCCCTCACCGGTGTCGCCGACGAGCAGGAAGTCGAAGCTCTCGCCGACCTCGGGCGCGATCCGGAAATCGGGGTCCGTGCCGCGCCCGCGCAGGGCGGCCACCCACTGCTCGCGCACCTCGCCGGACGGGTCGCCGAACAGGCCGGCGAGGATCTCGTTGCGGGACTTCCACAGAGTGACCGGGTTCAGCCAGGTGAAGCCCTCGTCCTTCGGCCGCAGCCGGTCGAACGTGCCGATCTCCTGGCACACCCATCCGGCGCCCTCCTCGGACACCCGCGAGGATGCCCGCTTCCCCCGTTCAGCCGTTGATTCCACCATGACCCCATCTTTGCCCGTAGATCACGCCGCGCGCATCCGAACAGAGCGTGCCGTTGCCGACACAGCTGGTTCACGATGGTGTAACCTCAGTCGCCCCAAGCAAGCGGTTGTCGTCGCCAAGGGGAGGGCTAGCCATGGCCCGGAACGGTTCCGATGACGCGCTCAGGCGGAACACCACGCAGGTGGATGCCGTCGAGGGCCTGCTCGCGTACGCCGCCACGAGGAGCGCGCGCGAGGCGCTGCGCCAGGTGAGCCGTGCCGTGGCGATGAGCCGCGATCTGGCGGCCGAGCACCCCGAGCACACCTCCCTGCTGGTGCGCGCCCTGATCATGGAGGCGTCCCTGCAGCTGAGACGTAAGTGCCCGGCCGAGGCGCTGCCCCCGGCCGAGGAGTCGGTGGCGCTGGCCAGGAGGGCGGGCGGGGCCCCGCTGGCGCGCTCCCTGCACGCGCTGGCCGCCGCCTACAGGGCGCTCCGCCGCTTCGGCGAGGCCGCCGAGGCGGCGGAGGAGGCGTCCAGGGTCGTCGAGCTCGACTAGACGAGCGCTCCCGGGTTCAGCACCCCCCGCGGATCCACCCGGTCCTTGACCGCGCGCAGGATCGCCACGCCGAGCGGGCCGATCTCGGCGGCGTAGGCGGCGCGGTGGTCGCGGCCGACCCCGTGATGGTGCGAGATGGTGCCGCCCGCCTCGACGATGGCGGTGTTCGCCGCCTCCTTGGCCCGCTCCCACTGCGCCACCGGGTCGTCCTCCTGCGCGGTGACGACGGTGAAGTAGAGCGACGCGCCGGTCTCGTACACGTGGGAGATGTGGCACATGACCAGCGGCGAGCCGAGCGCGCCGAGCAGCGCGAGCCGGACCGCGTCGTACAGGCGCGGCAGGTCGGCCCAGAAGCCGGCCGTCTCCAGCGTCTCCACGGTGGCGCCCGCGGCGAGCAGCGAGTCGCGCAGGTACGGCGCGGAGAAGCGGCCGTGCGCCCATCCTTGACCGGGCTCCTCGCCGAGAGGGACGCCGCCGTGGCCGGACAGCACCGCGGCGGCGGCCTCGCGGCGGGCGGCCACCGAGGCGCCCTCGTAGCCGGCGATCACCAGGCAGCCGGCCTCGCCGCCGCCGATCCGGTCGGGGCGGGCCAGGCCGATCATGGTCTCGGTCTCGTCGGAGAGCCGCAGGACCGTGGGTAGCGGGCCGTCCTGGGCGAGCGCCCGCAGCGCGGCCGTGCCGGCGGCGAAGCCGGGCAGGCGCCAGCCCTCGTACACCTTCTCGGCCGGGGCGCGGCGCACCCGCAGCCGGAGCGAGGTGATGACGCCGAAGGCGCCCTCGGACCCGAGCACGAGCTGGCGCAGGTCGGGCCCGGCCGCCGACTTGGGCGCCCGGCCCAGGTCCAGGTCACCCTCGGGGGTGGCGACGGTCAGCCCGGTCACCATGTCGTCGAAGCGGCCGTATCCCGCCGACGCCTGGCCGCTGGAGCGGGCCGCGGCGAAGCCGCCCAGCGTGGCGTACTCGAAGGACTGGGGGAAGTGGCCCAGCGTGAGGCCGTGCGCGGCCAGCAGGCGCTCGGCCTCGGGGGCGGGCACGCCGGGCTCGAACACCGCGGTCATCGACTCGGCGTCGACCTCGACCAGCCGGTCCATCCGGCCCAGGTCGAGCGAGATCACCCCGGCGAAGCCGTCGCGGGCGGCGGTGAGCCCGCCGACGACGGAGGTGCCGCCGCCGAACGGCACGACCGCGATCCGCTCGGCCGCGCACAGCCGCAGCACCCGCGCCACCTCGTCGTGGCCGCCGGGCAGCACGACGGCGTCCGGCGCGCCGGCGCCGTCCCCCGCGCGCATCCGCAGCAGGTCGGGGGTGGACTTGCCGCGGGCGTGCCGGACCCGCGCCTCGTGCGTGGTCAGCACGTGCCCGTCGCCGACCAGGCCGGCGAGCGCGTCGAGCAGCCGGGGCTCCAGCGCGGCGGGCGGCATCCGTACGGACTCCAGCCCGGCGGCGGGGACCGCCGGCGCGCGCACGCCCAGCAGATCGTGGAGCAGCCGGCGGACCTGTTCTGGAAGCTCGCGGGCCTTGGCCGGGTCGCCCCAGCCGGACCAGAGCATCGGTTCCGATCGCACGGTTACACTGTGACACATGACGGCTATTCGTCACAATGACGGCGTGCTGGACGCGGCCCGCGACTGCGTGCTGGCCTACGGGGTGCGCCGCACCACGCTCACGGACGTGGCGCGGCGGGCCGGGGTCTCGCGGATGACGATCTACCGGCACTGGCCGGACATGCGGGCGCTGGTCGCCGACCTGATGACGCGCGAGTGGGTACGGGTGATCAGCGGGCTCGACCTGGCCGATCCGGTGGGCGCGGTGGTGGCCGGGGTGCGCGGGCTGCGCGGGCACCCGCTCTGGCGCAAGATCGTGGAGGCGGATCCCGAGCTGCTGCTCCCCTACCTGCTCGACCGGCGGGGGGCCAGCCAGGAGGCGGTGCTCGCGGTGCTGGAGCCCGCCCTCGGCGACCCGCGCAGGGCCAGGGCGGTGCTGCTGGTCGCCCAGTCGTTCCTGCTGTCGGCGCCCACCATGCTCGATCCGCTCACGCTCGACGACCTCGACGCCGAGCTCGCCGCCCTGCTGGAGTCCTACCTCGCGCGCCCGGCGGGACGGTGAGCGGGGTCGTGCCGGGCAGCTCGCTGAACGCCGCCCGGAGGGCGCGCGAGCTGGCCCGCACCGCCGAGGAACGGGTGGACGTGCTGGTGGTCGGGCTGGGCGCGACCGGGGCGGGCGCGGCGCTGGACGCGGCCTCGCGAGGGCTGGGCGTCGCCGCGATCGACGCCCAGGACCTCGCCTTCGGCACCTCCAGGTGGAGTTCGAAGCTGATCCACGGCGGCCTGCGCTATATGGCCAAGGGGCAGGTGGGGGTCGCGTACGAGAGCGCGGTGGAGCGCGGCGTCCTGCTCACCCGCACCGCCCCGCACCTGGTCAGGGCGCATCCGTACGTGCTGCCGCTGACGCCGGGGGTCACCGGGGCGCGGGCCGCGACGGTGATGACCGGTTACCTGCTCGGCGACGGGCTGCGGCGCGCGGCGGGCACGCCGCGGCGGCTGCTGCCGGGCCCGTCGGCGCTGCCGGCGGGCCGGGTCCGCGAGCTGGCCCCGGTGCTGCGCGCGGACGGGCTGCGCGGCGGGCTGCTGTCGTGGGACGGGCGGGTGCTCGACGACGCCCGGCTCGTGGTCGCCGTCGCCAGGACGGCGGCCGCGCACGGGGCCCGGATCCTGACCCGCTGCCGCGCGCTGGAGCTGCGCCCGGACGGCGCCCGGGTGCGTGACGAGCTGACCGGCGAGGAGTTCGAGATCAGGGCGCGGGCGGTGGTCAACGCGACCGGCGTGTGGGCCGGCGGGCTGGACCCGAGGGTGCGGCTGCGGCCCTCGCGCGGCACCCACCTGGTGCTCGCGCCGGGCGCGCTGCCGGGGCTGCGGGCCGGGCTCCACGTGCCGATCCCCGGCGAGAGCAACCGTTTCGCGCTCGTCCTGCCGCAGGCGGACGGGCGGGTGTACGTGGGGCTCACGGACGTCGCGGTGGACGGGCCGGTGCCCGACGTCCCCGAGGCGCCCGAGGAGGACGTCAGGACGCTCCTGGACGTGCTGAACGGCGTCCTGGAGATCGAAGTGCCGAGGAAGGCCGTGGCGGGCGCGTACGCGGGCCTCAGACCGCTCCTGGCGGGCGGCGGGCACACGGGCGGGCACGCGAGCGGATACGGGGACGGGTACACGGACGGATACGGGGACGGGCGCGGGGACCCGGGGGCGGGCGGGTACGGGGACGGGCGCGGGGACCCGGGGGCGGGCGGGCGCACGGCGGATCTGTCGCGGCGGCACGCGGTGCTGTCCTCGGGCGGGCTCGTCACGGTCGTCGGCGGCAAGCTGACCACCTACCGGCGGATGGCCCAGGACGCCGTGGACCGGGCGGTCGCGGTGCGCGGGCTGCGCGCGGGCCCGAGCCGGACGGCCGCCATCCCGCTCGTGGGAGCGGGCCGGCCTGCCGCGGGGACGCCGCGCGGGCTCGCCGAGCGCTACGGCGCGGAGGCGGCGGCGGTCCGGCCGCTGGTGGAGTCCTGCCCCGAGCCGGTCGGTCTCGGCCTGACCCGGGGCGACCTGCTCTGGTCCGTGCGGCACGAGGGCGCGCTCGACGCCGGCGACCTGCTCGACCGGCGCACGCGGATCGGCCTGGTGGCGGCGGACCGCGTACGGGCTCTGGAGGCCGCGGAGGGCATGTTCGGCTGATCCTCCCCAACCCGTTAGGTTAGTCTTACCTAACCGTTGGAAGGGGGAAGGTGTGGCGAAGGGCTGCGAACACGCGAGGGGATGTCACACGGGTGGCGTCCCCACTCTCGCGAGCGCCACGGCGGGCGCGCGGCTCTGGCTCCTCGTCGAGTACGCGGGCCCGTGGCCGTCACACCTGGAAAGCTTCGAACTTCCTGAGAACATCGCCGAACTGGTGGCGCGGGCGCTCGCCCGGGGCATCAGGCCGCAGCTCATCCGCCGACCGGGCCGCCGCACCCGGACGCGGGATCAGGGCATCCGCGTGCTAGTCGGGTACGGGATCGGCGACCGGCCGTGGCTCGCCGGCGGCGTCATCGCAGGTCCTGACGATCTTGACCTGGACGCGCTGGTGGCCGGAGTGGTCCCCGAGTCCTGCATACTTGAAGACGAGCCGGTATTTCTGGTGTGCACGCATGCCAAGCGCAACGCGTGCTGCGCCCGCATCGGACTGCCCCTCGCCCGTGCTCTGGCGGAAAAACTGCCAGAAAGGGTGTGGGAAACGTCACACGTTGGCGGCGATCGGTACGCCGCCAACCTCGTGTGCTTGCCACACGGAATTTTCTACGGCAGCATGTCTCAGGCTGCTGCGATCGCAGCGGCTAACGCGTACCGGTCGGGCGAGATCATTCTCGACCGTTTCCGGGGACGCGCGGGTATCCCTGAGCCATTGCAAGCCGTCGAGCACTTCGCCCGAACCCATACGGGAGAGTGCTCCGTCGGCGCGGTGACCGTGGAATCCTCCAAGTCGGACGGCGACGTCACCGAAGCCATCGTGCGCTGCGGCGACGTCCGGTTCAAGGTTGTGGTCCAGCCCTCGGCGCGGCAAGCGCCGTGTGGCTCGGTTTGCGCCGACAAGGCCGCCACCTACCGGCTGGTTTCGCTGGACAGGCTTTCGCCTGTGCGGTATGCCACGCCTGCCTACGCCTGACAAAGGGAACATCACGGTCCTCCATTGCGTTGGAACAGTGACGCCCAAAGCGTCCGATGCGGCTCAATTACCGAAATACCTCTCACGAAGGTGGTTTTCTCATGTCTCAGGTACGTCGGCAGCTCGCCCGCCCGCGCCCCAGCTGGGGTTGGCAGGATGATGCCGCGTGCCGGGGTGAGGACCTCGTGCTCTTCTTCGGCCCCGACGGGGAGCGGCAGCCCGAGCGTGACGTACGTGAGCGGAAGGCCAAGGCGATCTGCGCCCAGTGCCCCGTCCGCACGGAGTGCCTTGACTACGCACTGTCCCGTCCGGAGAAGTACGGCACGTGGGGTGGCCTCAACGAGGACGAGCGCGCCTCCGAGCGTCGCCGTCGCATGCGCCGCGCCGCCAGCGCCGGCATCTCCGCCGCCTGACACACCCGGCAGCGTCTCCGAAGATCGTGTGATCACGCAGTTGTCCCGATGACCGGGGCCCGGCACGCCGGGCTCCGGAGAACCCGGTCGGGACAACTGCCTGATCAGGCGGACCTCGCCCCGCACGAAAGAACCGCGCATGAAAGAAGCCGCCGTCCGATCCGGACGGCGGCTTTCGCGTGCCCGCCGGTCGGCGGGCCAGGGCTGGTCACACCAGCAGGTCGTCGAACTCTCCGTCTTTGGCGCCCAGGACGAACGCGGTGATCTCGGCTCGCGTGTAGACGAGCGCGGGACCGTCGGGAAACCGCGAGTTGCGCATGGCCACCTCCCCTGTGGGCAGGGTCGCCACCTCGACGCAGTTGCCGTTGGGATTGCTCCGCGCGCTCTTGCGCCAGTCGGCGGAGAGTCGACCGGCGGGCGTTCCGTTGCGGAACTCGTGCATGGGTGTTGCTCCTCGGCCCTTACGGATGCACGTGCATCCGTGCTTACGAGCCGAGAATAGAGGGACGAACCGGAGGCCATATACCGGATGGCCAAAAATCCCTATGTGATGGGTCACAGGGACTCAGCAGTTCAGCAGCCGCTCCAGGAACGCCCGGGTCTGCCGCGGCTGCTCCGCCTGCACGCTCAGCCGGTCCATGACCTTCACGTAATGCTCGGAATCGGCGACCTTGTCCAGGTAGAGCGCGCTGGTCAGCTGCTCCATGTAGACCACGTCGGGCAGCTCACGCTCGGGGAAGCGCAGGATGCTGAACGGGCCGCCGGCGGCGGCGTGCCCGCCCCGGTCGAACGGCATGATCTGCAACGTGACATTGTGGTGGGCGATGAGCTCCAGCAGGTGCTCGATCTGCTCGCGCATGACCTCGGGCCCGCCGAGCACCCGGCGCACCGCCGCCTCGTCGATCACCGCCCAGAGCGTGAGCGGGCTCTCCCCGGTCAGCCGCCGCTGGCGGGCCGTCCGCAACTGGACCCTGCGCTCCAGTTCGCCGGCCGGGGCGTTCTCGTGGGCCAGCTCGATCACCGCCCTGGCGTAGGCGGGCGTCTGCAGCAGGCCGGGCACGAACTGGTTCTCGTAGGTGCGGATGACCGAGGCGGCGCCCTCCAGCCCGATGTAGATCTCGAACCAGCTCGGCAGCAGATCGCTGTACTTGTGCCACCAGCCGGGCTCGTTGGCCTTCCTGGCCAGCTCCAGCAGCGGCGCCCGGTCGCCGGGGTCCGTGACGCCGTAGAGGGTGAGCAGGTCGGCCACGTCGCGCTCCTTGAAGCTGACCTGACCCAGCTCCAGCCTGCTGATCTTGGCATGGGACGCGCGGATGGAGTAGCCGGCGTCCTCCCGGGAGATCCCCTTGCCGGTGCGGAGTCTGCGGAGCTGCGTGCCCAGCAGGATCCGCAGGACGGTCGGGCTACCCGGAGAATGTCGCAGAATGTCGCTTTCCATCCGCTTCGCCCGCTCCGCGCTCACGCTCACCGCTCCCTATCGCATCTGCACGTGCAGATGCGATTTGCATCCGTAAATCACGAAAGAGTCTTGCATCGCCGACGTCACGCCGTAAAGATGGTCTTGGACACCAGAACGCGCTTCGGGGGCCAGCATGACGACTTTCGACCCGGGACCGCAAACCGCCAGCGGTCTCAGGCCACCAGGATGGCTGACGGCCGTCCTGATCGAGGGTCGGCCCGCCGAGCGCGATCGCCTCTTCGGCTTCCACGAGCTCAGCACGTTCGAGCCCGGGTGCGTCTCGGTGGCAAGACGGTTCGTCGACCAGACGCTCGGCTCGTGGGGGGCCGAGCGGGCCGTGTTCGACGCCCAGCTCATCACCTCCGAGCTGGTCACCAACGCCATGCGCCACGGCGGCGGCGCGATCGACCTGCGGCTGCTGATGGACAGGACCGAACTGGCCTGCGTTGTGAGCGATCACAGCACGGCGCCGCCGGTCACCGGCGGCGCCGACGTTTTCGCGGAGTACGGTCGCGGGCTGCGCCTGGTGGGCGCCCTCTGCCGCGCCTGGGGCTGGCTCACGCCCGGCGGCGCGCGCAAGCTCGTGTGGGCGGTGCTGCCGCTCTAACCCGGCGCCGGGTTCCGGGCCAGCACCTCCAGCACGTCGGCGTCGGAGAGCTGGCCGAAATGCTCGTACCACTGCCCGACCGCGCGGAAGTCGGCCGGCACGCAGAGCACCACCACCTCGTCGGCCTCCTCCCGCATGGCGCTGACCGTGTCCCTGGCGCCCACCGGAACGGCGAGCGTCACCCTCCCGGGCCCGGCAGCGGCCACCGCCCGCAGCGCGGCCCGCGCGGTCACCCCGGTGGCCAGCCCGTCGTCGGCCACCACCACCTCGCGGCCCGCCAGGTCGGGCAGCGGCCGGTCACCCCGGTACACCGCCACCCGGCGGGCCAGCTCCCGCCGCTCGGCGGCCACCTCGCCGGCCAGGTCCTCCGGCGTCAGCCCCAGCCGGTGCAGCAACGGCAGGTCGAACACCGGCTCACCGCCCTCGGCGATCGCCCCCACGCCGAACTCCGGCGACGGCGGGTAGCCGATCTTGCGGGTGACGAGCACGTCCAGCACGCCGCCGAGCCGGCGCACGATCGGCTCCGCCACCTCCACCCCGCCACGCGGCAGCGCGAGCACCACCGGGCCGGGGATGCCCGCCAGCCGCTCGGCCAGCCGCTCCCCCGCCTGCGCACGGTCGACGAACACGCACTCCATACGGAAACCCGTACCCACGCCGCCGACGGGCAGGCCCGCCGGGGAGGGGCCCGTGCGGGCCCGCTCCCCGGGAGGGCGTCACGGCCGGTTGCGGCCCGAGCGGCGCATCTCCTTGTGGATGGACTTCCACTTGCTCTGCAGGTCCTTGCGCAGCCTGGCGTCCGTCCGGGAGGCCATCCACGCCGCCTCCCGCTGGAGCTTGCGCCAGCTCTCCAGCCGCCGCTCCGGCAGCTCGCCGTTCTCCAGCGCGGCCAGCACCGCGCACCCGGGCTCGGTCTCATGGCCGCAGTCGTGGAAGCGGCACTCCGCGGCCAGCGCCTCCAGGTCGGAGAAGACCCGCTCCACGCCCTCGTTCATGTCGTACAGGCCGACCCGCCTGATGCCAGGCGTGTCGATGACGAGGCCGCCCCCGGGCAGCGGGATGAGCTCCCGGTGGACGGTGGTGTGCCGGCCGCGCCCGTCGGCGGCGCGCACCCGCTGGGTCTCCATCACCTCGCCGCCCGCGAGCGCGTTGACGAGGGTGGACTTGCCGGCCCCCGAGGGGCCGAGCACGACGGCGGTACGGGACCCGTCCAGATAGTCGCGGACGAGCTCGACCCCCTCCCCGCGGATGGAGGAGACCGCGTGCACGTCGACGCCGGGCGCGGCCTGCCGCACGTCGTCGAGCAGATCGCCCAGGCCGGGCCCGAACAGGTCGGACTTGGTGACGAGCACCACCGGAGTGCCTCCGGACTCCCAGGCGAGCGCCGTCAGGCGCTCGATGCGGCCCAGGTCGGCCAGGTCGGTGGCGTGCATGGACGGTTCGGCGACGAACACGATGTCGACGTTGGCCGCGAGCACCTGGCCCTGGCCGTCGCCGGACAGCCCGCCGCGGGAGTCGCGGCTGACGCCGCCGCGGACGAACGCGGTCGTCCTGGGCAGGAGCTCGGCGAGCTCGTAGTCACCCGCGGGCAGCGGCTTGAGCGCGGCCCAGTCGCCCACGCAGGGCAGCGCGACCGGGTCGGCGGCGGACGCCCTGCGGACGCGGGCGCCGTAGCGGGCGTGATGCCGGCCGGCGTTCGTGACGACCTCGGCCGCGCCGCGGTCGACGCGGGAGACGCGGCCGGGCACGGTGTCGGAGGGCAGCTCGGCGGCGCGGGAATCGGTCCAGCCGAGCAGAGAAAGATCGTAAGACAACGGAATTGCACCCTTGAGGTTGAGAAGGAACCCGGGTGGTCTCAGGCGAGCACCCGGAGGGGGACTGACGGCAGGCAGAACAGGACGACCCGCATAGTCCTCACCTCCTCGATCCGTTGCCGGTGACTCTACGCACCGGCCGCGCGGGACCGCAACGGGTTTTCGGCCACCCCGCGGTTGAACCGTCGGGGCGCCGTGGTCCGTACCACCTGCCGACGGACTCGAGAAAGGGGAATGATGCGACTGAGCACGTATCCCCCACCCTCGGCCGAGGGAGCAGCCCCCATGGGCAAGCCGCGGTTACGGCAGTGGTTGAGGCGCGTACGGCCGGACCCGGAGATGGTCGTGTCGGCTCTCTACCGGCAGTACCACCGGCCGTTGCTGGCCTTCGTCGTGCGGCTGACCGCGGGTGACCGGCAGTGGGCCGAGGACGTCGTACAGGAGACCATGATCCGCGCCTGGCGCAGCGCCGAGCAGCTCGATCCCGACGCGGCCTCGCTGATGCCCTGGCTGGCGACCGTCGCCCGACGTATCGTGATCGATGACCGGCGGCGAAGGGACGCCCGCCCCCAGGAGCAGGGCGACGGCCCGCTGGAGCACATGCCCGTGCCGGATGAGATGGAGCAGCTGCTGCACCAGGTGGTCGTGTCCGAAGCGCTCAAGGCCCTGTCGCCCGCGCATCGCGAGATCCTCAACGAGACGATCCTGCGTGATCGTTCCGTCAACGACGCCGCGCGGGCGCTCGGCATCCCCGTGGGCACCGTCAAGTCCCGGGTCTACTACGCGGTGCGCGCGCTGCGCGTGGCACTGGAGGAGAGGGGGGTGACGGCGTGACCTCGCGAGTGGAGCACACCGACGTGGGCGCCTACGCCCTGGGCCTGCTGGACGACGACGACCGGATGGCGTTCGAGACGCACCTCCTCGGCTGCCGTGCCTGCGCCGCCGAGCTGTCCGACCTGGCGGGGGTGGCCCAGGCGCTGCACGGGCTGGGGCCGGTGACCGACGACCCCCCTGAGGAGGAGCCGGCCGAGGTGATCGACCTGCTGCACCGCAAGCAGGCCGCCGACCGGCGCTCGCGCAGGGGGACGTTCCTCGTCGGGATCGCGGCGGGCATCTCGCTGGTGGCGGGCGGGCTGGTGCTCGGCGCCCAGATCGGCGCGCAGAACGCCCCGCCGGCCGCCCACACCCAGCTCGGTCCCGCCGAGCAGTTCTACGCGATGGGCACGCCGGTGCCGGGCACCGGCAGGGACGGCGTGACGGGCGGGCTGGTGCTGGAGTCCAAGGGCTGGGGCACCCACGCGGCGCTCAAGCTGTCGGGGGTGAAGGGGCCGCTGGAGTGCGAGCTGGTGGCCGTCGGCAAGAGCGGCGACCGCCGGGTCATGATGGGCTGGTCGGTGCCGCCGGCCGGTTACGGCACCGAGGCCAACCCGGAGCCGCTCTACATGCACGGCGCGTCCGCGCTGACCGTCGACAAGATCGACCGGTTCGAGGTCATCACCGCGACCGGCCGCAACCTGCTCACCGTCGACGTCTGACGCTTCCGCCACGAGACCTCTCACCTGCGGTGGGAGGGCTTTTCCGAGGGTACGGGAGAATTTTTCGCGAATCGTTGAACCCGGGGCGATCCGGGGGCCGTACTGCCTGTCAGAACAGGGATTCCCTCCAAGGAAGTGACCGGCATGTCAGGGGACATGCCGGTCACCCCGAGTTCGCACCGGCCCGCCGGGACGTTCGGGAACCGTCCGGACGGGTCCGCCGGCCAGTGGCGGTCTTCCCCCTCACCGCCACCCGGCCGTCGCCCCGGGGCCGTCCGGCCCGCCCCGGCCGCGACGACGCCCCGCCGCACCACGGGAGCCCGTGCGGCGGGGCGTCCCCTGCCGGAGGCGTTCCGGCCGGCCGTAAAGCGTGCTCTTTCAGAACACCGTGGCGGGAACTCCGTGAGGGTTACAGGCCGGGGGCCGGGAACTGGGCGGTGAGCTCGCTGACCTCGCGGTGGACGCGGGTGATGACGTCCTCGGCGTCGCCCTTGGCCAGGGCGGTGACGACCTCGTCCATCCACGCGCCGATCTGCCGCATCTCCGCCTCCTTCATCCCGCGCGAGGTGACGGAGGGGGTGCCGATGCGGATGCCCGACGGGTCGAACGGCTTGCGGGTGTCGAACGGCACCGCGTTGTAGTTGGTCTCCAGGCCCGCCCGGTCGAGCGCCTGGGCGGCCGGCTTGCCGCCGATGCCCTTGGGGGTGAGGTCGAGCAGGATCAGGTGGTTGTCGGTGCCGCCGGAGACCAGGTCGAAGCCGCGCGAGGCGAGCTCTTCGGCCAGGGCCTTGGCGTTGGCGACGACCTGGTGGGCGTAGGCCTTGAAGTCGTCGGTCGCGGCCTCGCGCAGCGCGACGGCGATGGCGGCGGTGGTGTGGTTGTGCGGGCCGCCCTGCAGGCCGGGGAAGACGGCCTTGTTGAGCGCGGTGGCGTGCTCGTCGGTCGTCGCCATGAGCATGGCGCCGCGCGGGCCGCGCAGCGTCTTGTGGGTGGTGGTGGAGATGACGTCGGCGTGGCCGACCGGCGACGGGTGGGCGCCGCCGGCGACGAGGCCGGCGATGTGCGCGATGTCGGCGGCCAGGACGGCGCCGACCTCACGGGCTATGGCGGCGAAGCCCTCGAAGTCGATGGTGCGCGGGATGGCGGTGCCGCCGCAGAAGATCAGCTTGGGCCGGTGTTCGAGGGCGAGCTCGCGCACCTGGTCGAGGTCGATGCGGCCGGTGTCCTGGCGGACGCCGTAGCGGACCGGGTTGAACCACTTGCCGGTGGCGGAGACGGACCAGCCGTGGGTGAGGTGGCCGCCGAACGGCAGGCCCATGCCCATCACGGTGTCGCGCGGCTGCAGGAACGCCATGTAGATGGCGAGGTTGGCGGGAGAACCCGAGTAGGGCTGGACGTTGGCGTGGTTGACGCCGAACAGCGCCTTGGCCCGCTCGACGGCGACGGTCTCGACCTGGTCGATGACCTGCTGGCCCTCGTAGTAGCGCTTGCCGACGTAGCCCTCGGAGTATTTGTTGGTCAGGACGGTGCCGGTGGCTTCGAGCACGGCCTTGGAGACGTAGTTCTCCGAGGCGATGAGCTTGACCGTGTCGGCCTGGCGCCGCTCCTCCGCCTTGATCAGCTCGGCGATCTCAGGGTCGACGCTAGCGAGAGAACCCATGACTCTCCTGTCATATTGACGTGTCTTGCGAAGACCCAGGCGCCCGGCCTCCGCTCCTTCCCGCTCCCCGGTGGTCGTTCCCACCTGATGCGCCAGTCGCGACGTCATTGACGATATCGGATGCCGGGGAGCTCACTCCGCCGTGATCTGGGCCTTCTCCGCGGTCATCGGGGGCCCGATCTCATTTCGCGCGGCCGTCGCCGGGCCAGAGCCGGTCGACCTCGGCGTTGAGTATCGCCCCGATGAGCACGGCCAGGGCCGTGATGTAGAGCCACAGCAGCAGGGCTATGGGCGCCGCGAGCGACCCGTACACGGACACGGGCGAGAACCAGGCGGCGAGCACCGCGCGCAGCACCGCGGCGCACACGATCCACAGGAACAGCGCCAGGATGGCCCCGGGCAGCTCGCGGAACCAGCGGGTGCGCACGGGCACGCTTACATGGTAGAGCACGCACAGGAACAGCACGGAACCGACGACCACCACGGGCCAGTAGAGCAGGTCGACGGCGGCGGCGTAGTCGGCGGGCAGCGCCCCTTTGAGCAGCGTCGGGCCGATGACCAGGATGGGCATCACGACGATGCCGACGACCAGGCCGATCACGTACAGGCCGAAGGACATCAGCCGGGTGCGGATGATGCCGCGCTCCTCCCCCAGCCCGTAGGAGACGGAGATGAGGTCGACGTAGACGTACAGCGCACGCGATCCGGACCAGAGCGACAGCAGGAAGCCCAGCGAGATGATCGACACCTTGCTGGCGTCGTCCCTGAGCACGTCGGCGAGCAGCGGGCGGACCACGGTGTCGATCGTGTCGGCGGTGAACAGCAAGCCGGCCTGATGGATGACCCACGCCTCTATGTCGACCACGGCCTGCTTGCCGATCCAGCCGCCGAGCTTGGCCAGCACGCCGATCAGGCCGAGCACGAACGGCGGCAGCGACAGCAGGGCGAAGAACGCCGCCTCGCCCGCCAGGCCGGTGACGCGGTAGTTGACCCCGGCGTTCGTGGTGGCGCGCACGGTCGCCCACGACCTCGTGTCGCGCACCCAGCTCAGCCTGGCCCGGGCGGCCGAGGCGGCGGGCCTCTTGGACCCGCTTGGCGCTTCCGTGGACGTCATGGCACCCAACGCTCTGTCGCAGTGACTCTCCGGCTCAGCTTACGTCCCAGCTTGTCCTGCCCTAGTCGTTGTCCTCGATGCGCGCTCCCAGCGGCAGCAGCGAGACGGGGATCATCTTGATGTTGGCGATGCCCATCGGGATGCCGATGATCGAGATGAACAGCGGGATCGACGTGAGCACGTGCCCGATGGCCAGCCAGATGCCGGCCACGACGCACCAGATGATGTTGCCGATGAGCGAGAAGACGCCGGCCTCGGGGTCGCGCACCACGGTCCGGCCGAACGGCCACAGGGCGTAGGCCGCGATGCGGAACGAGGCGATGCCGAACGGGATCGTGATGATCAGGATGCAGCAGATGATCCCGGCGACGGCGTATCCGATGGCGAGCCAGATCCCGGCGAAGACGAGCCAGATGACGTTCAGGAGCGTGCGCATGCTTCCAGCATGTCACCGGGCGCCCGTCAGCGTGATCCCGGCGGGCGTCCCCGCCCCGGCGGGCCCGCGTACGCCTGCGCGATCGGCATCCACGCGGCCGCCGGCTCGCCGGTGACCTCCAGGGCGGTGTCGGAGAGGTGGGCGCGCTGGGTGACGGCGAGGCAGAAGTCGAGCATCGGCCCGCGCACCACGCCCGCGGCGCCCTCCGGGCCCGCCGTCCACAGCTCCCCGCCGGGCGTCGTCAGCTCCACCCGCACCGGCTCGGCCGGCACGGGCAGGCCGCGTACGGCGAACGAGTAGGGCAGGGCCATGACCCCGATGCGGGCCACGTGGCGGAGCCTGTCGGTGGGCTCGCGGGTGCGGCCGAGGGCGTCGGCGACGTCCTGGCCGTGCGCCCACGTCTCCATCAGCCGGGCGGTGGCGAACGACGCCGCCGACATGTCGACTCCGTACCAGGGCAGCCGGTGCTTGGGCGGCAGCGGGGCGAGCGCCTCGACGAGCCGGGCGCGCGAGGAGGCGAACCAGGCGCGCAGCTCGCCGGCGGGCATCTCGCGCGATCGCGCGGCCAGGTCGTCGGGGGTGGTCGTGGCCGCGGCGGCGAGCAGGCCGCGGAAGGCGTCCGGATCGGTGATCGCGGTGCGGGCGGCGTCGTCGAACCAGGCCAGATGGCTCACCTGGTCGCGCACCGCCCATCCGGCGGCGGGCGTGGGCAGCTCCCAGTCGCCGGGACGCAGCGGCTCCAGGAGCGTTTCGAGTGAGGCGGTTTCGGCGCGGAGGTCGTCGAGCAGCTCGGCCATGAGATCCACGACGCCAGCCTAGCCCGGGGCGATAATGCTGTCGTGATCTGCGACAGCTGCAAGGACAGACGCCACGACGACTGCCGGGGCGGCTCGTGGTGCGACTGCCAGCATCTGCCCGCCGAAGAGGCCCAGGAGTCGGAACTCGACTGGCCGCGTCAGGGATGATCGAGTCCAGACTCTGGACCCGGTATTGGACATCTCGGACGGCCAGAGTATCTTCATAAGCATGCCAGCGGACCCCATGCTTGTCGGCCGACGCCACGTCGACCTTCTGCGTGTCCGCAGTGCCATCTGTTGCGACGCCCGGTAACCACTCGTTTCCCACCGCTGAGCGCGTCGCACTCCTTCTTTCCCTGCACTCGATGACGAGGCAGGAGGACATCCGCGTGCGCGCGCCCATGATCTCTAAGGACGCGCAATGAGCACCCCTGCCAGCCGGCATCACAAGCGCCCGCGCGGCGAAGGTCAGTGGGCTCTCGGTTACCGGGAGCCGCTGAACAAGAACGAAGAGCTGAAGAAGAACGACGACGGGCTGAACGTCCGCCAGCGGATCATCGACGTCTACTCCAAGCGGGGCTTCGACTCGATCGACCCCGCCGACCTGCGCGGGCGCATGCGCTGGTACGGCATCTACACCCAGCGCAGGCCCGGGATCGACGGCGGCAAGACCGCGATCCTGGAGCCGGAGGAGCTCGACGACCGCTACTTCATGATGCGCATCCGCATCGACGGCGGCCAGCTCGACCTGCGCCAGCTCCGGGTGATCGCCGACCTCTCCAACGAGTACGGGCGCGGCACCGCCGACGTGACCGACCGGCAGAACATCCAGCTCCACTGGATCGAGATCGAGTCGGTGCCGGACATCTGGCAGCGGCTGGAGGCCGTGGGCCTGTCGACCACGGAGGCCTGCGGCGACACCCCGCGCACGATCCTGGGCTGCCCGCTGGCCGGGATCGAGGAGGACGAGGTGCTCGACGCCACCGAGCAGATCCGCGAGATCCACGAGCGCTACATCGGCGACCCCGCCTACTCCAACCTGCCGCGCAAGTTCAAGACGGCGCTGAGCGGCTGCCCATCTCACTGCACGGTGCACGAGATCAACGACGTGGCGTTCGTCGGCGTGGTCAACGAGCGGGGCGAGAAGGGCTACGACCTGTGGGTCGGCGGCGGCCTGTCGACCAACCCGATGCTGGGCAAGCGCCTGGGCGTGTTCGTGGCGCCGGAGCAGGCGGGCGACGTGTTCGGCGGCGTCATCGGCATCTTCCGCGACTACGGCTACCGGCGGCTGCGCCACCGGGCCCGGCTGAAGTTCCTGATGAACGACTGGGGGCCGGAGAAGTTCCGCGAGGTGCTGGAGACCGAGTACCTCAAGGAGCCGCTGCCCGACGGGCCCGCGCCCGAGCAGCCGCGCGCCAACCGCCGCGACCACGTGGGCGTCTTCCGCCAGAAGGACGGCCTGTTCTACGTCGGGTTCGCGCCCAGGGTCGGCCGGCTCAGCGGCGACCAGCTCCACCTGATCGCCGACATCGCCGAGCGTCACGGCTCCGGCCGGGTGCGCACCACGGTCGAGCAGAAGATGGTCATCCTCGACGTCGCCCCCGAGCGGGTCGACTCGCTGGTGGCCGATCTGGAGGCCAACGACCTGCGGGTGAAGCCGTCCACGTTCCGCCGCCAGACGATGGCCTGCACCGGCATCGAGTTCTGCAAGCTGGCCATCGTCGACACCAAGAACACCGCCGACCACCTGATCGACGAGCTGGAGCGGCGCCTGCCGGAGTTCACCGAGCCGCTCACCATCAACGTCAACGGCTGCCCCAACTCCTGCGCCCGCATCCAGACGGCCGACATCGGGCTCAAGGGCCAGCTCGTCCTGGACGAGAACGGCAAGCAGGTCGAGGGCTTCCAGATCCACCTGGGCGGCTCGCTGGGCGTCAACTCCGGCTTCGGCCGCAAGGTGCGCGGGCTCAAGACCACCGCGGCGGCGCTGCCCGACTACGTGGAGCGGGTCGCGCGCCACTTCGACGAGCAGAAGAAGGAAGGCGAGACCTTCGCCGACTGGGTGCAGCGCGCCGACGAGGCCGATCTCAAATGAGCGGCCGCGCGGTCCCGTTCCACTGCCCGTACTGCGGCGACGAGGATCTGGAGCCCTACCAGGATGACGGGGGCTGGTACTGCCGCTCCTGCGCTCGTGCGTTCAAGCTGAAGTTTCTCGGAATCGGGGTCAACATATGACGCTCGCCGACATCGAAATCGATCTGCGGCAGCAGCGCGGCGTCCTCGACCTGCAGGACATCGTCGAGTCCGCCGCGGTCTTCCTGGAGGACGCCTCCGCCCGCGAGGTCATCCGCTGGGCGGCGGCCACGTTCGGGGACCGGCTGTGCCTGACCTCGTCCATGAGCGACGCGCTGCTGATCGACCTGGTGAGCCGGGTGAAGCCGGGGGTGGACGTGCTGTTCGTCGACACCGGCTACCACTTCGCCGAGACGGTCGGCACCCGCGACGCCGTGGAGCAGGTCTACGACGTCAACGTGATCGACGTGAAGCCGTCGCGCACGGTCGAGGAGCAGGATCGCGACCTCGGCCCGCGGCTGTTCGGCCGCAACCCCGACCTGTGCTGCTTCCTGCGCAAGGTGGAGCCGCTCAACCGGGCGCTGGAGCCGTACCTCGCGTGGATCAGCGGCATCCGCCGCGACGAGTCCCCCTCGCGCACCGGCACGAAGGTCGTGGAGTGGGACGCCAAGCGGCAGATGGTGAAGATCAACCCGATCGCCTCCTGGACCCAGGAGGACGTCGACAACTACATCTCCGACAACGGGGTGCTGATCAACCCGTTGCACTACGACGACTACCCCTCCATCGGGTGCGCGCCGTGCACCCGGCAGGTCCTGGAGGGAGAGGATCCGCGCAGCGGCCGCTGGGCGGGGCTGGGGAAGGTCGAATGCGGCATTCACCTGTGACCCCCGGCCGGCCGGTTCCGTTGGCAGACGGGGCCGGCCCGAGCGTCCCACTGGTGGCGGTCGCGCACGGTTCGCGAGATCCCCGTGCCGCCGCCACCGTGGAGGCGCTGCTCGAAGAGGTGCGGCGGCTGCGCCCCTGGCTTCCGGTGCGCTCCGCCTACCTCGACCACGCCACTCCCACCCTCGGGCAGGCGCTGCACGGCCTGACCGACGCGGTGGTGCTGCCGCTGCTGCTGACCGAGGCCTACCACAGCCGGGTCGACCTGCCCGCGGCGCTGCGTGAGGCGCGCGCCCGCGAGCCTCGGCTGAGCGTCCGCTACGGCACGACCCTGGGTCCGCACCCGCTGCTGACGGCCGCCCTTGAGCGGCGCCTGGAGGAGGCGGGCGTGCCCGCCGGCGACCCGGACACCGCGGTCGTCCTGGTGTCGGCGGGCTCCAGCGACGCGCGCGCCAACGAGGTGATCGCCCGGCTCGCCCGCGCCTGGCGCCGCCCCGCCGCCGCGCCGTCCTTCGCGGCCCGCTCCTTCGCCGCCCGCCCCGGCGCCGCCCCTTGCGCGGCCGGGTCTCCCGAGGGGGTATGGGAGCCCGCGCAGTCCCGCGCCACAAGCTCGGGTGCCACGCGATCCCGCACCGCGGGCTCAGGTGCCGCGCAGTCCCGCGCCGCGGGTTCGGGCGCGGCGTGGGCGGAGGTTGTGCCGTCCCACGCCGGGCGGTTCGACGGCGGCTCTGTATGGGCCGCCACGGGGGCGGGGTGCGGGTGGTGGGCCGTGGAGGCCGCCTACGCGTCGGCGGCGGCGCCGACGCCCGCTGAGGCCGTCGCCAGGCTCAAGGAGGCGGGTGCGCCTCGGGTGGCGGTCGCGCCCTATCTGCTGGCGCCGGGCTACTTCGCCGACAAGGTGCGCCGCACCACCCTGGAGGCGGGCGCCGACGTGGTCGCCGACGTGCTCGGGCCCGCGCCCGAGCTGGCCCGGGTGCTGCTGGAACGGTACGAGTCCGCGCTGCGGTCCCCGGCAGGCGACCTCAGGACGGCCTGACCGTACGAGACGCCGATGTGCGGAGCCGTGCCCACGGACGCCGATCACTCAGGCGCGCCACCGCATGCCGTGCGGGAACGCGCCCGGGGCGCCGGTGCCGGGGTGGGGTCAGTAGCCGCGGCCGAGGGAGCGGTCGCCGTGGTCGTCGCCGTGGAGCTGGCGCCAGTGCTCGCGCCAGGCCGACCAGCCGCGCTTGATGGGCTTGGCCCGGGAGTCGCCGAGCACCTTCACGTCGCCCATGATCGCGTAGGCGTGGACCCGCACCATCGGCACGTTCATGCCCCGCGGCGCCTCCTGCACGTCGACCCGTTTGTCGCCCATGATGGCCATGCCGTCGAGGTCGACGTTCACCCCGTCGGGGACGATGATCTTCACGTCGCCCATGACGGAGACGGCCATGATCTCCACCACGTCGGTGCGCACCTCGGCCTCGCGCAGGTCGAGCACGACGTCGCCCATCACGGCCACCGCCCCCAGCTCCTGGTCGATGCGCCAGGTGCCGCGCCGTTTGGTGTCGCCCATGACGCCGACGAACCAGCGCCGTTTCTTGCCCTCGCGCCGCTCCGCGGGCGGCGTGAAGGCCGCGGTGGCGGGCAGGTCCTGCGTGAGCAGGGCGAGCTCGGTCTGGGTGGTGGCGGTGTAGGCGGCCTCGGTGCGGTCGGTGAGCTCGGCAAGGGTGAGCCTGCCTTCGACGGAGGCCTCGCGAAGCAGCTCGACCACGGCCTCGCGCTCGGCGTCGGAGGCGCGTACCTCCCCGGGGTCAGTCATACTCGCAACATATCGCGTTTTGACGGTGTCGCGGTCCTCCCCAAGGAGGAAATGGGGTGAACCACTATCGACACGCACCCCGTACCAGATAGTGACACGGACCCCAGCATGGTCCCGGGGCGCGGCCGGGCCAGGCTAGGGTCCGTTGTCATGCATGAGGAACAGCTCTACCGGGCCGCGCTGGACGGCGACGAGAAGACCGTCGGCGAGCTGCTCGCCGAGGGCGCCGGCCCCGACCGGCCGTACGAGGGCGACGAGGGCGGCCTGCCGCTGTGCGCGGCCGCCGCCCGCGACCGGGTGGAGGTCGCCGGGATGCTGCTGGCCGCCGGCGCCGGCGTGGACACCAGGGAGAGCGGCGGCTGGACCGCCCTGATGTGGGCCGCCACCAACGGCGCGGCGGGCACCGCGCGGGTGCTGATCGAGGCGGGCGCCGACGTCGACGCCGCCAACGAGACGGGTGACACGCCGCTCACGCTCGCCGCCCGCCGCGGCGCGCTCGGCGTGGTCCGTGAGCTGCTCGACGCCGGCGCGGACGCCGCCAAGTACGACGGCGACGGCGACACGCCGCTGGAGATCGCCGCCGACTGGGTGGGCGTGCACCTGGAGAGCGCGCTGCTCGACCAGGTCGAGCAGGAGGGCTGGACGTACGCGGTGCACCGCCAGTGGGCGGGCGACGGCACCGGGCTGGTCACGGTCACCGCCACCTCGCCCGACGGGTCGGAGATCGAGCAGGTGCAGGCGCAGCGCGGCCACGCCGCCATCGCGACCCTGCTGGAGGCGGCGGCGGGCGAGTGGGCGCCGGTCGAGCGGCTGCTGGGGCGCGCGCTCGCGCACCGCGACCTGGACGAGGACGCCGAGACGTGGTGGGCGGCGGCCGACGCGCTGGCCGCGCGGGGCGACGAGGAGACGTACGAGGCGCTGGCGCGGCTGTGCGTGAGCGAGGACGCCAGGGAGCGCGAGTTCGGCGTGGACGCGATCGCCCAGTTCGGCGTGACCGGCGACGACAAGCCCTACCTGGAGCGGACGCTGCCGCTGCTGCGGCGGATGACGGTCACCGAGTCCGGCCCGCAGGTGCTGCGTTCGGTGCTGGCCGCGCTCGGCCACCAGGGCGACCCGCGGGCGCTGCCGCTCGTGCTCGGCCTCATCACCCGCCCCGGTCACCAGCGCACCATGACCGACGCCATCGCGCTGGCCGACGTGCTGACGCCGGACCACGCCGAAGGAGTGGCGCTGCTGGTCGAGATGACCGGCGACGACGACGGCGAGGTGCGCGACTGGGCCACGGCGGGCCTGGCCGGGCTGGACGCGGACACGCCCGGGATCCGCGACGCGCTGGCGGCCCGGCTGGACGACGAGGTGCTGCGCACGGTGGCGGAGGCGGCGCGCGGCCTGGCCAGACGGGGCGACCCGCGCGCGGCCCGCGGCGCCGAGCGGGTCCTGGCCGAGTCCGACGACCCCGAGCTGCACGAGCTGGTCGGCGACGTCCGGAACGCCTGAGCGATCCCCGGGGCCGTCAGGGTCCTGACAGGGCCGGGGCCGTGCGCAGCACGTCGCGGGCCAGGCCCACGTCGCCGTCCAGCCGCGCGGGGAAGCGCTCGGGGTCGCCCCGGCCGCCCAGCAGGAAGCAGAACTCGACCACGCCCGCGGTGATCCGCGCGTCCGGGGGACCGGACGCGGGGGCGTCCTCGACGCCCAGCGCCACGTGCCACTCGCCGCCGCCCGCTCCGGTGAGCGTCACCAGCACGCTGCGCCCTGACCCGTCGAGCCCGGACAGCAGCATCGTCCACGGCAGCAGCCGGGCGCACAGGTCGGCCGTCGGGTGGACGTGCTCGGGGACGGGCTCCGGCAGCCTGACTCCGGCCACCCTGGCCGCGTCGTCGGTGTGGATCCAGGTTTCGAGCATCCTGGCGAGCACGTGGTCGCGGACCGGGACCGTCAGGCCGTCGACCGAGGCTGTGGTGCCGGGCGGGACCGTGGCCAGGTGGCGGCAGAGGGCGTCGGCCTGCGCCCGCCAGTCGCGGCGGGTCTGCTCGGGGCTGCGCGCCCGCTCGTACGCCTGCACGTCGGCGGTGCGGCCGAGCGCGTCGGCGGCGGCGAGTTCGGGCCCCAGGACGGGGGCGCCGACGCCGGCCGCGACCAGGCCGTCCTTGGCGGCCAGGTGGGCGACGAGCTCCTGCAGCGTCCAGCCCTCGACGATGACGCGCGACCAGTCGTCGTCCACGGCGGCGGCCAGCAGGGCGTCCATGGCGGCGACCCGGCCCGCGTAGGGCTCCGCCCACGGCGCCGTGGGAGCCGCCGGGCGGCGCCGCGCCCGGGCCCCGGCCAGCAGCTGCGGCCGCAGCGAGCCCTTCGGCTCCGCCGGCTCTTCGAGCAGCGCGTCCAGATACAGACGCTCGAGCGGCTCCATCACACCTCTTCCTCCGCCAGCGCCTCCGCCAGGCGGCGCAGCGCCAGCCGGATGCGCGACTTGGCCGTGCCCTCGGGCACGCCCAGCTCCTCCCCCACCTGCCGGTAGGTCCTGCCCCCGAAGTAGGCCAGCTCGACGGCCTGGCGTAACGCGTCCGGCAGGGCCATGACGGCCTGCCGCACCCGATCGGCCTCGTCGCCGGCGAGCACCGTGTCCTCCAGCCTCTCGGGCTCCCGCTGGAAGAGCCTGGGACCGATCACGGACACGCGCCTGCGCTCCTCCGCGCGCACGTGGTCGACGGCGCGGCGGTGCGCGATCGTGGCGAGCCACGCGCGCAGGGTGCCGCGCTCCGGGTCGTACGCCAGCGGACGCTCCCAGAAGACCAGGAAGACCTCCTGGGTGATGTCCTCGGCGATCACCCGGTCCCTCGTCACGCGCAGGGACAGGCCGAAGATCAGCGAGGCGAGCCGATCGTAGATCTCTCCGAGTGCGGCCTCGTCGCCGCCGACCACCCGCTGGTGCAGCAGGCGGTCGTCGTACGGTGCCTCCACTGGCACCACACTCCCGATGATCCGGACTAGACGGCGGGTGCGCCGCGACCCAGCATTTCATCATTCGCCGCGAAACGGCAGACGGATGTCGGCCACGGCCGCTTTCCCGCCCCGCGATAGGGTCGGAAGGTCGTCCATCAACAAGAGGGAGCACTCGCATGGCCACGACCCGCACCGCCACGACGCAGTGGAAGGGCGCGCTGCTCGACGGTTCCGGCACTGTTTCGCTCGACACCTCAGGGGTCGGGAGCTTCGAGGTGTCCTGGCCGTCCAGGGCCGAGGCCGCCAACGGCAAGACCTCGCCCGAGGAGCTCATCGCCGCGGCCCACTCCGCCTGCTTCTCCATGGCGCTCTCGCACGGGCTGGCCGGCGCGGGCACGCCGCCGGAGTCGGTGCAGACCAGCGCCGACGTCACCTTCCAGCCGGGTGAGGGCATCACCGGCATCGTGCTCACGGTCAAGGCCCACGTGCCGGGCGTCACCGCCGAGCAGTTCCAGCAGGCGGCCGAGACCGCCAAGGTCAACTGCCCGGTCAGCAAGGCCCTGACCGGCACCACGATCACGCTGAACGCCGAACTGCTGTAGCAAGACCCGATCGCATGCGACAATAAGGTCACATGCGCGACGTCTGGCCGGGCGAACCCTATCCACTCGGCGCTACCTGGGATGGCGTGGGCACCGGTTTCGCGGTGTTCTCCGAGGTGGCCGAGCGGGTCGAGCTGTGCCTGTTCCACGATGACGGCTCCGAGGAGCGCGTCGATCTGTCCGAGGTGGATGGGTTCGTCTGGCATGGTTACCTGCCCGGCATCATGCCGGGCCAGCGTTACGGTTACCGCGTGCACGGCCCCTACCAGCCCGCGCACGGCCACCGGTGCAACCCCGCCAAGCTGCTGCTCGACCCGTACGCGAAGGCGGTCGACGGTGAGCTGCAGTGGAACGAGGCGGTCTTCTCCTACCACTTCACCGACCCGGCGAAGGTCAACCGGGTCGACAGCGCTCCCTTCATGCCGAAGAACGTGGTGATCAATCCGTTCTTCGAGTGGGGCAACGACCGTCCGCCGCGCGTCCCGTACCACCAGACCGTGATCTACGAGACGCACGTGCGCGGGCTCACCATGCGCCATCCGGACGTGCCGGAGGAGCTGCGCGGCACGTACGCGGGGGTGGGGCATCCGGCGGTCGTCGACCACCTGCTGTCGCTGGGGGTGACGGCGGTCGAGCTCATGCCGGTCCACCACTTCATGCCGGAGCACTTCCTGGTGGCGCGCGGGCTGACGAACTACTGGGGCTACAACACGATGGCCTACCTCGCCCCGCACGGCGACTACTCCAGCTCCGGCACGCGCGGCGAGCAGGTGCAGGAGTTCAAGGCCATGGTGCGGGCGCTGCACGAGGCGGGCATCGAGGTGATCCTCGACGTGGTCTACAACCACACCGCCGAGGGCGACCACATGGGGCCGACGCTCGGGTTCAGGGGCATCGACAACGCCGCCTACTACCGGCTGCACGACGCCGACCGCCGCTACTACCTGGACTACACGGGCTGCGGCAACTCGCTGAACGTGCGGTCCCCGCACGCGCTGCAGCTGATCATGGACTCGCTGCGCTACTGGGTGCTGGAGATGCACGTCGACGGGTTCCGGTTCGACCTGGCGTCGGCGCTGGCGCGCGAGCTGCACGACGTCGACCGGCTGAGCGCGTTCTTCGACCTGATCCAGCAGGATCCGGTGATCTCGCAGGTCAAGCTGATCGCCGAGCCGTGGGACGTCGGGCCCGGCGGCTACCAGGTGGGCAACTTCCCGCCGCTGTGGACGGAGTGGAACGGCAAGTACCGCGACACGGTCCGCGACTTCTGGCGGGGCACGCACTCGGCGCTGCCGGACTTCGCCTCGCGGCTGACGGGCTCGGCCGACCTCTACGAGACGTCGGGGCGGCGGCCGGTGGCCTCGATCAACTTCGTGACGTGCCACGACGGGTTCACGCTCACCGATCTCGTCTCGTACAACCGCAAGCACAACGAGGCCAACGGCGAGGACAACCGCGACGGCACCGACGACAACCGGTCGTGGAACTGCGGCGCCGAGGGGCCGGTGGAGGATCCGGCGATCGTGCGGCTGCGCCACCGGCAGCGGCGCAATTTCCTGGCCACGCTGTTCCTGTCGCAGGGCGTGCCGATGCTGTCCCACGGCGACGAGCTCGGCCGCACGCAGCGGGGCAACAACAACGCCTACTGCCAGGACAACGAGATCGCCTGGGTCGACTGGTCGGCGATGCGCACGGAGGCGCAGCTGCTGGAGTTCGTGCGCAAGCTGGCGAAGCTGCGCAGCAGACACCCGGTATTCCAGCGGCGGCGGTTCTTCCACGGCCGTCACCCCGAGAACGGCGAGCGCGACCTGGTGTGGCTGACGCCCGGGGGCGCCGAGATGACGGCGGCCGACTGGCACGTCGGCTACGCCAAGTCGCTGATGGTCTATCTGAACGGTGACGCGATCACCGAGCCTGGGCCCCGCGGCGAGCGGATCTCCGACGACTCGTTCCTGCTGCTGATCAACGCCCATCACGAGGACATGGCGTTCACGCTGCCCGGCGAGACGTTCGGGGCGGGCTGGCTGCTGGAGCTCGACACCGCCGACGACAGCTCGGAGGGGCTGTTCGGCGACGAGCGGTGGCGGGCGGGCGACGTGGTGGCGGTGACGTCGCGTTCGATGCAGGTGCTGCGCAGGCCGCGAGAGTGACTTGTCGGAGGCGTGTGCCAAGGTAGAGGGGTGCGCCGCATCCATCCCGACATAAAAGACGATCCGGACATCGTGCAGGCCTACGCCTACCCGGAGGGCAGGCCCTGGCTGCGCCTCAACATGGTGGCCAGCGCCGACGGCGCGGCCTGGGACAAGGGGTTGTCCGGAGGGCTGTCCGGCAAGGCCGACAAGCGGGTGTTCGGGGTGCTGCGCGGGCTGGCCGACGTGGTCCTGGTAGGCGCCGCGACCGTGCGGGCCGAGGGCTACGGGCCGGTCAGGCCGCGCGAGTCCTGGCGCGAGCTGCGCGCGGGGCGGCCGGCGGCCGCGCCGCTCGCCGTCGTCAGCCGCGGCCTCGACCTCGACTTCGGCGCGCCGCTGTTCCGCGAGGCGGTGAGCCCGACCCTGGTGATCACCTGCGAGAGCGCGCCCGCCGACCGGCGCGAGGCGGCGGCCGAGGCCGGCGGGGTGATCGTGGCCGGCGGCGAGCGGGTCGACCTGGCCGGCGCGGTGGCCGCGCTGCACGCGCGCGGGCTGACCCGGGTGCTGTGCGAGGGCGGGCCGCGGCTCAACGCCCAGCTCGCGGCCGCCGGGCTGGTCGACGAGCTGTGCCTGTCGGTGAGCCCGCTGCTGCTGGGCGGGGACGCGGCGCGGATCCTCGACGGTGAGCCGTCGCGGGAGCGGCTCCGGCTGGGCCAGGTGCTGGAGGAGGAGGGCGTCCTCTTCTGCCGCTACACGAGGGAGATGTGACCATGAGCGAGCCGACGACGCCCAGGCCGGCGCGGAAGCCCAAGGAGCCGGAGCCGATCCCCGATCTCGACCTGCCGGTCAGGCCGCCGGTGGGGCCGATGCTGGCCAAGCCGGTCAAGGCGATGCCGAAGCAGGACGGCACCCTGTTCTACGAGCCGAAGTGGGACGGGTTCCGGTGCATCGTGTTCCGCGACCGCGACGAGGTCTATCTCGGCAGCCGCAACGAGCGGCCGTTCACCCGCTACTTCCCCGAGCTGGTCGAGGCCGTCAAGGCGGAGCTGCCCGAGCGGTGCGTCGTCGACGGTGAGATCGTGCTGCCGAGCGGCTCGGAGCTCGACTTCGAGGCGCTGCAGCAGCGCATCCACCCCGCGGCCTCGCGGGTCAAGATGCTGTCGGAGCAGACCCCGGCCTCGTTCGTCGCCTTCGACCTGCTGGCCGTCGGCGACGAGGCGCTGATGGACGCGCCGTTCGCCGACCGGCGGGCCCGCCTGGAGGAGCTGTTCCCCCAGAAGGGCCGGTCGGTGCGGCTCACCCCGGTGACCAAGAGCGACGAGCAGGCCGGCGAGTGGTTCGAGATGTTCGAGGGCGCCGGGCTCGACGGCATCATCGTCAAGCCGGGCGACCAGCCCTACACGCCCGACAAGCGGGTGATGTTCAAGGTCAAGCACGAGCGCACCGCCGACGTGGTGATCGCCGGCTACCGCGAGCACAAGACGGGGCCGATCGTGGGCTCCATCCTGCTCGGCCTCTACGGCGACGACGGCAGGCTCCACCACGTGGGGGTGGCGGCCTCGTTCCCGATGGCGCGCCGGGCCGAGCTGGTGGAGGAGCTCAAGCCGTACCTCGCCGAGCTGGGCGAGCATCCGTGGGGCCACTGGGCCGAGCAGGCGCAGGCCAACCTGGGCCGGCCGGCCGCCACGCCCGCCACCGGGGGCCAGCGGGTGCCGGGGGCGATCTCGCGCTGGAACGCCAAGAAGGACCTGTCGTTCATCCCGCTCCGGCCGGAGCTGGTGATCGAGGTCGCCTACGACCAGATGGAGGGCGACCGGTTCCGCCACACCGCGCAGTGGCGGCGCTGGCGGCCCGACCGCACGCCGGAGTCGTGCACGTACGAGCAGCTCGAACGGCCGGTCTCCTACAACCTTGACGACATCCTTGCCCGCTGACCCTGACCATCGTCTATATATCGCTGTATGAGCAGCAGTGAAGAACTGAAGGCGGCCCTCGCCGCCCGCCGTGATCTCGGCCCCGACTTCGAGGAAGCCATCGCGGCGTCGTTCCTCGACAAGGTGGGGCAGGAGGTCGACCGGCGGGTCGACGAACGTCTCCGGGCCGCTCCCGCCAGGCGACGGCCCGGCCCGACCGACGGCCAGCGGCTCGCGCTCGCCATCGTCTCGCTGGCGCTCGGCACGGGGGCCACGATCGCGCTCGCCGCGCTCGGCGCGCTCAACCCCGCGCTCCTGGTGATCTGGCTGGGCATCGTCGCGGTCAACTTCGTCTTCAACCGCCCCGGCGCCTGACCCGGACGGCTCGCCCTGAGGTCGCCCTCGCCCGTTTCCGCTTCCTTCGTCATGTCCGGCGAACGTCCTCATGACGCCCTGGCCCGGTCCATCCAGGCGCATGAGGATGAAGATCGCACCGAGTGACTCCGCTCCATACAGGGCGGAGAGCAAACCGAAGGGAGCAAGACGATGATTCGCAAGAGGACCGTCACGACCCTGTTCGCGGGCCTCGTGACCGCGGTCGGACTGTGCCTGGCACTCCCCGGGAACGCCGGCGCGGCGTCGCAGGACTGCGAGGCGCCGGCGCAGCTCTCAGGGGTCTCCGCGCCGTTCGTGTGGTGGTGCGAGGGCTATTACATGACCTGGCAGGAGTGCCGGGACACCGGGGTGGCCTACGTCGGCGCCCAGGGCGCGAAGGCGTGGGCGTGCGATGAGGTGGGCCCCGCGAACTATCCATGGAGACTCCGCATCCTGGACTGAACGCATGCCGGCCCGGCGTGCGGGCTTCCGTCCACGCGTCAACGGATTCGCCAAGGCTGAACCGCTGTGTGACCAGCGATCCCGGCGTCCATGGACTGGACCAGATCTTCGCGGGCTAGGCGAGCCAGATGAGTCCCGCGAAGCGGCCGGCGTCCCGGCGGCGGTGGGAGTAGAGCTCGCCGGACTCGATGGTGCAGCGGGCGTCGTGGCGCACGTCGGGCACGCCCGCGTCGCGGAGCTGCGCCTCGATGCCGGCGCGCAGGTCGAGCGCGGGGGTGTCCCAGGAGGTGGTGGAACGGGCGGGCGGCACCTTCGCGGCCACCTGGTCGCGGAGCTCGGCGGGCACCTCGTAGCAGCGCCCGCACGCCCCGGGCCCGACGAACGCCACCATCCGCCCCGGCTCGGCGCCCTTGGCCGCCATGGCCTCGACCAGCGCAGTGGAGATCCCCGCTTCCGTGCCGGGACGCCCGGAATGCGCGGCACCGGCCATGCGGGCCACCGGATCGGCCACCAGCACCGCCGGGCAGTCGGCCCCCAGGGACGCCAGCGCCAGCCGCGGCTCCGTGGTGAACACCGCGTCGACCGGCGGCGGGTCGTCGCCGAACGGCTCGCTCACGTACGCGACCCCGGCGCCGTGGACCTGCCTCATGAACACGATCGCCCGCACACCCAGCTCGGCCGCGACGCCGTCGCGGTTGGCGCGCACGGCGGCGGGGTCGTCGCCGGTCAGGCCGCCGAGGTTGCGCGTCGCGTACGGCGGGACGCTGACGCCGCCATGGCGGTCGGTGACGGCGACGTGCACGCCGGGGGCCAGTTCCATGCCCCGATCCTATGACCGCCCCGGACGGCGGGCTGCGGTGGCGGCGAAAGGGCGTCATGATCGACAAAGGGCCGATAGATTTCCCCCCATGAGCGAGGAGATCAACGAGGGCGCGGCCCGGTCGCGGGCGTCGGTGCTGCGCAGCCGCGCCGAGTCGTACATCGCGCTGGGGCGGCACGACGCGGCGATCGCCGACCTGACCGAGTCGATCGCCCTCGTGCCGGACAACGCGCGCGCCTGGCGGCTGCGCGGCGAGAGCCACCGGCTCATCGAGCGGTACGAGGCCGCGATCTCCGACTTCGACGAGGCGCTGCGGATGGAGCCCGACAGCGCGTACGCGCTGGGCTCGCGCGGCCAGGCGTACGCGGCGCTCGACCGCCACGAGGAGGCCATGGCGGACTTCGAGCACGCGCTGACCCTGTCACCGGACTCGCTGTGGATCCTGGAGGCCAGGGCGGACGCGCTCGCGGACCTGGACCGGCTGGACGAGGCGCTGGCCGAGCATGCCAAGATCATCGAGCTGGACGGCAGCCTGGCGCACTCCTGGGTGTCCAGGGGCGACCTCTACCAGCGGCTGGGCCTCTACTCCGAAGCCATCGCCGACTACACCAGCGCCCTGGAGATCGACCCCGACCTCGTGCGCGCCCTGAGCCGGCGCGGGGAGGCGCTGCGCATGATCGACCAGTACGAGGACGCGCTGGCGGACCTGAACCGGGCCGTCGAGCTGGCTCCCGACCACGACCGCGCGCTCGGCAGCCGCGGCGCGGTGCTGAGCGAGCTGGGCGACAACGAGGCCGCGCTGAAGGACCTCGACCGGGCGATCGAGCTGGACGCCGAGTACGTGTGGGCCTACCGGGTGCGCGGCGAGATCTTCCAGGAGGAGGACCGCCACGAGGAGGCGATCGCCGACTTCACCCACGCCCTGCGGCTGGAGTTCGGCGACTGAGGACCCGTGTGCTGTGGCGCCTTCTCAGCGGGACGCGCGCAGGGAAGCGTCCAAGGTGCTCATGAGCTGCGCGACACGGTTCTTGGCGGTCGGCGCGAGGGGATACCGGCACAGAACGGCGATCAGGGTGGGCGTGGCGCGCTGCCGCGCCTGGTCGATCATCATGTCGCCGACCGCGGGATCGCCGCCCGCGTTCAGCTCGGCGACGCGCGCGGCACTCGCGGCGGCACGCAGGATGTGGCCCACCTGGGTGGCCTTCGCTATCGGGTGCAGGTAAGCGGCGGACGCGGCGTCACCGGCGGAGCGCGCGGCGAGACGCGCGGCTTCGGCGCCCGCCTCCCTGGCGGCCCGATGGGCGTCCAGCGAGGTGACGCGCTGCAGCTTGGTCCTTCTCGCGCCGTTGACGAACTCCCATGCGGCGTCGATGGCCGCGCGCGGGCGGAGATCACCCGACACGATCGTCATGAAGCCGATCTTTCCATGGTCCGGGAGCGCCGCGACGCCATAGCTCTGCCGGGAGCGGGCCGGCTGTCGAGGGCCCCGGGGGTCGCCCGGGGCCCTCGGGTCACAGCGAGAGCAGCGCGCCGACCCGCAGCCGGTCGTCCGACAGCGGTCGCATCGCGATGCGGACCAGGGCGAGCGCGTTGTCGTCGCCCGCGATGCGGTTGGCGCTGAGCCCGCCGCACGTCTGGCAGTGGTGGATGATCAGCCACTCGCCGTCGTCCCGCACCGTGACGCTGACCGGCGCCATACGGCCCCGGCACGCCGCCCGGCGGTCACCGGGGACGCGGTGGTCGACATGTCTGCTGGTCAGGCAGTTCGGGCAGTGGTTGCGGTGCGCGGTGCCCGGCGCGGTGACGGGCACGTCGAGGCGGCAGCCGACGCACCGGAACGCGTCGCCCGGCTCGCCGTGCCTGACGTCCTTGCGCCGCTGCGGCCGGCGCTCCGCCGGTTTCCTGCGTGGCATGCGGTCCGCTCCCGTCACAGGTCGCCGAACGTTTCCAGCGGGAACGGCGGCTCGGCGAGCGGGCGGACGGCCATGCGCATGAGGATGAGCTGGTTGTCGTCGCCGCTGATCGGGTTGGACGTCAGCTCTCCGCAGCGGGTGCAGCGATGGATGAGCATCCAGTCGCCGCCGCGCAGCACCGCGATGGAGATCGGCGCCATGCGTGATCCGCACTCGGACGGCCCGCCCTCGGCACGGTCGAGCACGTGCAGCGAGTGCAGGCAGCTCGGGCAGTGGTTGCGGCGGCCGCCTCCGGGGGCGGCTCCGGTCACGGTCAGCCCGCACCGTACGCAGGTGAACGTATCGGTCAGGACCTGACGGGTCTTGTGGGTGGACACCCTGGGGTACTCCTTGCCGGACATGATGGGAAAGGGCAGCAAGGAAGCGCCGTGCGGGCCTCGGGACGGTCAGGGATGACGTGTCACGTACGGGTCCGTATGACGGTACGACGAGGCGCGCGTGGCGCGGTCCCGGGCATAAACCCCCCGCTTTCCAGGGCGTGACCGCCCGTATGACTCGTGCATGGACATCGGGAGCGTAACCAGGCCCGGTCCGGGACCGCCACCGATTTTCCCCGCCCCGGCTTCACGTTGGGGGTGGAGAAGGACCGAACAACGTTCTAGGTTCGGTCCATGGGAATCGGGCTGACCACTGACCATCGGGCGCTCGCGGGGTCCGTGCGCGGGCTGGCGGAGCGGGGTGCGGACCATGGTGCGCTGGCCCGGCAGGGGGTGCTCGGGCTGCACCTGCCGGAGGAGCGGGGCGGGCAGGGGTACGGGCTGCTGGAGCTGTGCGTGGCACTGGAGGCGCTCGGCGAGCTGCGCGTCCCCGGACCGTACCTGCCGACGGTGCTCGCCGCCGCGGCGGCGGCCCGCTCCCCCGCCGCCAAGGACCTGACCGACGGCCTCGCCAACGGCTCCCTCACCGCCACCGTCGTCCTACCCCTCACAGACGGTCCCGCCGCCCCGGTGTCCGGGGCGAGCGACCTCACCGGCGCTCTGCCACCCCGCGCGGACCGCCCGGCCGCCCTGCTCGCGCTCGGGGCGGCGGGGGCTGATCTGTTTCTGGTGCCGGTGGGGGCGGATGGCTGGGCGTTGCTCGATCGCGGGGATGTGGTGGCGGAGCCCGCCGCAGGTGTGGACCTGGACCGTGACCTGTGCACTGTGACCGTCATGGACGTGCCCCGGGAACGCGTGCTCGGCGCGGTGCCGGTACGGGAGCTGGCCGCCGTGCTGCTCGGCGCGGACGCCTGCGGGGTCGCGGCCTGGGCTGTGGCCACGGCATCGGAGTACGCCGAGGTACGTGAGCAGTTCGGCCGGCCCATCGGGCAGTTCCAGGGCGTCAAGCACCGGCTGGCCGCCGCCCTGGTAACCCTGGAGCAGGCCCGCGCCGCCGTATGGGACGCCGCCAGAGCCCTGGACGACCCCGGACAGCACGGAGTCCACGGGCAGACTGGGATCACCTTGCCGCCCGAGGTGCGGCTTGCCGAAGAGGCGACCATCTTGCCGCCGCAGGAACAGCTTGCCAAGGAGGTGGCTGCGTTGACGCCGGAGGTGCGGCTGGCTGTGGGGGTGGCCGGGGTGCTCGGGGCGGAGGCCGGGGTGCGGTGTGCGGCGGATGCGATCCAGGTGCTCGGCGGCATCGGCTACACGTTCGAGCACGACGCGCACCGCTACTACCGCCGGGCGCTGTCGGATCGGATGGTGGCCGGGGATCCGGGGGTGTGGGCCGATGAGGTGGCGGCGCTGGCCCTCGCGGGGGTGCGGCGGACGATGGAGCCTGATCTGCCCGAGGACGCCGCCCCGGTCAGGGACTCGGTGCGGGCGCACGCCGCGTCGCTTCGGGCCGCCGATCCGTCCGAGCGCCGGCGGCGGTTCGCCGAGGAGGGGTGGATCATGCCGCACCTGCCGGAGCCGTGGGGCCGCGGGGCGTCACCGCTCGAACAGGTGATCATCCACGAGGAGTTCCGCGACCTGAGACGCCCGAACCTGGGCATCGGCGCGTGGGCCGTGCCGTCCATCGTCCGGCACGGGACCCGGGAGCAGCGGGAACGCTTCCTGCCCGGGACGTTCGCCGGCGAGATCGTGTGGTGCCAGCTGTTCAGCGAGCCGGGCGCCGGCTCGGACCTGGCGGGGCTGTCGACCAGGGCGGTCCGCGTGGAGGGCGGCTGGACGCTGACCGGGCAGAAGATCTGGACGTCCCTGGCCCAGTACGCCCACTGGGGCATCTGCCTGGCCAGGACCTCACCCGGCAAGCCCAAGCACGAGGGCATCACGTACTTCCTCGTGGACATGGCCACGCCCGGCGTCACCGTCAGGCCGCTCAAGGAGATCAACGGCGACGAGTTGTTCAACGAGGTCTTCCTCGACGACGTGTTCGTGCCGGACGAGCAGGTCGTCGGCGAGGTGGACGGCGGCTGGCGGGTGGCCCGCGACACCCTCTCGCACGAACGGGTCGCGCTCGGCGACTCGTGGGGGCCGGGGTCGAGGCACACGGACATGGCCGCGTTCGCCGCCCGGCTGCCGCTGCGGGCGGCGCAGCGCGAGCAGGCGGGCCGGCTGTGGGCCGAGGGCCAGGCCATCTCCGCCCTCGGCCTGCGCGTGACCCTCGCCCAGCTCGCCACCGGCGCAAGAGGCGGCATGGAGAGCGGGGTCGCCACCAGCAGCAGAGGCGGTAAGGAGAGCAGCGTCGCCACCGGCGCAAGAGGCGGCAAGGAGAGCGGGGTCGCCACCGCGTCCAGCGTCCGCAAGCTGCTCGGCATGCGGCACGCCCAGGCGGTGGCCGAGTTCTGCTGGGCGCTGGCGCCCGCCGACCCCTACTGGAGCCGCATGATCCTCACCACCCGCGCCTTCACGATCGGCGGCGGGACGACCGAGGTGCAGCTCAACATCATCGCCGAGCGCGCGCTGGGGCTCCCGCGCGACCCGTGACCACTCCCCCGCCGGGAGCACGGAGTGGTCAGTCGTCGCGGGCCTTGCTGGGCTGCACGCGCTTCGGCTCGCCGGGCATCTTCGGATAGTTGGGCGGATAGGGCATGTCGCCGCGCTCGTCCTTCGCGTACAGGTCGAGGAGGGTCTCGATCGAGTAGGCCTGGTCGTCGATGGCGGCGTGCACGTCCCCCAGCTCGGCGAACCTCGCGGGGACCGTGCGGATGTCGAAGTCGCGCGGGTCGGCGTCTTCGAGCTCGGACCAGGTGAGCGGGGTCGAGACCGGCGCGTGCGGGCGGGCCCGGACCGAGTAGGCGCTGACCACCGTGCGGTCGCGGGCGTTCTGGTTGAAGTCGATGAACACCCGGTCGCCCCGCTCCTCCTTCCACCAGGCGGTGGTGACCAGGCCGGGGTCGCGCTCCTCGACGGCCCTGGCCAGCGCGATGCCGGCGTGGCGCACCTGCACGAAGTCCCACCTCGGCTCGATGCGCACCGCGATGTGGACGCCGCGGTTGCCCGAGGTCTTGACGAACCCGGGCATGCCGAGCTCCTCCAGCACGTCCCTGGTCAGGAACGCGGCCTTGCGCACCGCGTCGAAGCCCACGCCGGGCTGCGGATCGAGGTCGACGCGCAGCTCGTCGGGGTGTTCGACGTCGGGGGCGCGGACCTGCCAGGGGTGGAAGTCGATGGTGCCCAGGTTGGCGCAGTAGGCGATGGCGGCGACCTCGGTGACCTTCAGCGACTCGGCCGTCCGGCCGCTGGGGAAGGTGACGGTCGCGGTCTCCACCCAGTGGGGGCGCTTGGCGGGCATCCGCTTCTGGTAGATGGCCTCGCTCTGCACCCCGTCGGGGTGGCGCTTGAGGTTGGTGGGCCGGTCTCTCAGCGCCCGGAGCGCGCCCTCGCCCACACTGACGTAGTACTCGACCAGCTCGCGCTTCGTCGCGCCGATCTCCGGAAAGTAGATCTTGCCGGGATTCGTCACCTTGACGGTGCGGTCTCCCACCTCAAGCTCGATGTACGGCGATGCCATGGGAACGAACCTACCCCGCGCCTCCGACAAACCACCGGGCGAGAGAAGGGGGCCCGTCCCGGAGCCGCACCGGTGGCGGGACCGGGAGCTCGACGGAACGGGCCCGTCAACGAGACCACTCGCGCCGCCGTTCCGGGCGCTGGCGCGCCACCCGGCCGGCCGTGGCGATCGCCGGCGGCGCCAGCACGGGCGTGGGCTGTGCCGCTCTGGCGATCCGGCGAGTGGTCTCGCCCCTTTGCAGGAGGCGATGACACCCCCTTGCTGACAAAGACGCGAATTCGCCCCAGAAAGGATGCTCCCCCTATGGAGATCTCTTTTTGCCGCATCTCGTACGCTGAACGTATGGACAAGGTGGTCAAGAGCGAGACCGAATGGCGGGTCCAGCTCTCTCCGGAGGAGTTTCATGTGCTGCGGGAGGCGGGCACCGAGCGCCCGTTCACCGGCGAGTACGTCGACACCAAGACCGAGGGCGTCTACGCCTGCCGAGCGTGCGGCGCCGAGCTGTTCAGGTCCGACACCAAGTTCGAGTCCCACTGCGGCTGGCCGAGCTTCTTCCAGCCGTCCGACTCCGACGCGGTGACGCTGATCGAGGACCGCAGCCACGGCATGGTCCGCACCGAGGTGCGGTGCGCGCGCTGCGACTCCCACCTGGGGCACGTCTTCCACGGCGAGGGCTACCCGACGCCGACCGACGACCGCTTCTGCATCAACTCGATCTCGCTGAGACTCGAACCCGTGGAGTGACAGCTCGTTGACACGGCGTATCGGACAGAGGTGGCGGGTAGACCATCGCCGTGAGCCGGATCCATTTTCGTCACCGGTGGGTGACGATCGAGACGATCGGCCGCGTCGTCACGCAGCGGTGCGAGGTGTGCACGAAGACCCGGGTGCGGGTGCGGTGAGATCAGGGGACGCGCGGGCGCCGCGCGTCCCTAGGCGGTCGCGAAGAAGTCCACCATCAGGGAGTTGACCTCGTCCGGCTGCTCCAGATACCCGTAGTGCCCGCACTTGGCGACCTGCGCGTACCTCGCGCCGGGGATGGCGGTGGCGACCTCCTGACCGAGGTGCGGCGGCGTGATGAGGTCGTCCTCGAAGCCGACGACCAGGCAGCGGCCGCGGATGGCGCGGTAGTCCCCCAGCCGGTCGTCCATGATCTCCAGTTTGCTCTGGGCGCGCATGACCGCCTTGGCCGTCGGGAAGAGCTCGAAGAGGTCCAGCCAGTGCCGGGCCCGGCTCTCGTCGTTGAGCGTGTGCGGCGACAGGCTGAGCACCGCGCGCAGCGCCGCGCCGTAGGCGGCGGGCAGCTCCACCGGACCGAAGTTCAGCTCGGCCTCGGCCGCGGCGAGCCTGGCGCGGAAGTGGTCGGGCCGTCCGCGCGTGGCCATCAGCACGGCCTGCTCCACCAGTTCCGGCCGCTGCAGCAGGAGCTCCTGGACGACGTGCGCGCCCATCGACACGCCGACGAGGCGGCAGCGCCCTCCGCACAGGGTCTCGGCCAGCCCGGCGAGGTCGCCGACCAGGTCATCGATCTCGGGCGGCGTCCCGGAGTCCGGCGTCAGGCCGCGGTTGTCGAAGGTGATGACGCGGTAGCCGGCGGCCAGCAGCGCGGGCGCCTGGTGCAGGTGCCAGACGTGCCCGGGGCTGCCGGTGCCCATCACCAGGATCACGGGGTCACCGGTGCCCTGGTCGGTGTAGGTCAGGGTGGTCCCGTTCACTCGCGCCACGGCCATGCCGCTCTCCGTTCTGTTCTGGTGCTCGCTCGAAGGCCGCCCGCAGCAGCGGTGGCGCCAGCAAGGAGGTGGCCACCGCGATCAGGACGACGATCGAGTACGCGGCCGGTGTCAGGATGCCCAGCCGGAGTCCGACGGTGGCGACGATGATCTCGATGAGGCCCCGCGAGTTCAGCCCCGCGCCGATGGCGAACGACTCCCAGCGGGGCATTCCGCTGGTGCGGGCGCCGATGTAGCCGCCGGCCAGCTTGCCCGCCACGGCCAGGGCCAGCAGTCCCGCCGCGGTCAGGGCGACCACCGGCTCGGCCAGTGCCGCGAGGTCCAGGTGCAGCCCGGCGAAGGCCAGGAAGACCGGGGCGAGGACGGCGATGACGGCGGTGCGCAGCCCGGCCAGGTGCCGCGCGCCCTCGCCCTTGGCGGCCCCGGCGACCAGCCCGGCGACGAAGGCGCCGACGACCGGCTCCAGTCCGGCGAGGTGCGCGGCGAGCGCGCCGGTGATGATCACGACGGCCGACATGGTCATGACGGGCGCCGGGTCGGCCACGCTCAGCACGCGCCGGGCGACCGGCCGCAGCACCAGGGCCGCCAGGAGCATGACCGCCAGCCACAGCAGCGGCATCCCGATCGTTTCCGGCCCCGCGCCGCTGGTGGCCATCGCGCCGACGACCGCGAGCAGTATCCAGGCGACCGAGTCCTGGCAGGCGCCGGAGGCCAGGGTGATCTGGCCGACGCGGTGGCCGAGCAGGCGCAGGTCGCTGAGCGTACGGGAGATGACCGGGATGGCGGTGACCGACAGCGCCACGCCGAGGTAGGCGGCGAACGTGACCCGGTCGGCGGCCGGCCCCAGGAGGGCCGCCGGCACCACGAAGCCCGCCGCCGCGCCCAGCACGAGCGGCAGGACCAGCGCCCAGGCGCTGACCCGGGCCAGCGTGCCCGCCTGCTCGCGCAGCCTGCCCAGGTCGAGCTCGGCGGCGGTGAGCCCGACGAGCAGCAGGAGCCCGAGCTGGGCCACGGCGTCGATGAGCGCTCCCGAGCCGGGCCGGGGCAGCCACTGGGCCCAGCCCGGCGCCAGCTGTCCCAGAACGGCGGGCCCGAGCAGGACCCCGGCCGCCAGCTCGCCCACGATCGCCGGCTGGCCGAGCCGGGAGGCCAGCCGGCCCAGGAGGACGGCCGAGGCCAGGATCACGACGAGCTGCAGGAGGAACAGCGGGACCCCAGTGAGCATGACCCTCAGCCTAGGAAGCCTCCGTACGGCCCCGGCCGGGGCGGCGAGCGAATGGCGATTTCTCGCCACAACGGCGGCGGACGCTTCTCCGGCCTCCGCCACGGTTCTACGGTCCGAGGCAGCGAGATCCCCTCAGGAGAAGCGAAGGATCCCCGCAGTGAATGCCCGAATTGTGCAGGAGCTGAACCAGCACGTACGCCACGCCGAATTGTCCGGCGAGGTGGCGGCCGCCCGGCGCGAGTTCGCCGAGCGCGGATTCGCGATGGTGTCGTTCCTGGCGCCCGCGAGTGTCAAGCAGGCCGTGGCCGACGACGTGCTCTCCCTCATCGAGGAATCCGGGGTCCGGCGCGACCTCAGGTTCAAGGAAACCGGCGGCACGCCCCGCCGGATGCGCAACGTGACGCGATCGGAGATCGCCGAGCACAGCGCCCTCATCCCCGCCGTGTACCGGTCGGAGGCCCTCGTCGGCCTGCTCGCCGAGATCGTCGGCGAGCCCGTGCTGGCCTGCCCGTACGAGCCCGAGCAGTATGTGATCACCCGTCTGGAGCACAGCGGTGACACCCACGGCTGGCACTGGGACGACTACAGCTTCGCGCTGGTGTGGCTGGTGCAGTGCCCGCCGCCGGAGCACGGCGGGTTCGTCCAGTGCGTGGCCGGCACCAGCTGGGACAAGAGCGACCCCGCCATCCACCGCGCGCTGCTCGACAACCCCATCTGGTCGTTCGAGGTGGGGGCCGGCGACCTCTACGTGATGCGCACCAACACCACGCTGCACCGCGTCTATCCGATCACCGCGGGCGTGCGGACGATCGTCAACATGGGGTACGCGTCCAAGCCCGACCTGGAGACGGTCACGTCCCACGAGACCATGGACGCGCTGTGGGCGGAGCAGGTGTGAGCACGATGCCGACCGAAATGGAGAACCCGATGCACACGGCTTTCACCCGCGGCCCGGTCGCCGACGTCTTCTCGTCCTACCTCGTCGCGGTGTCACTGTCGGCCGCCGGCGAGCTGGGCATCCTCGACGCGCTCAGGCGGGAGGACAGCTACTCGATCGAGACGGCGAACGCCGACGGGCTCGACCCGCGGCTGGTGCGCCAGCTGCTGGTGACGCTCTCCTGGGCGGAGATCGTCGAGGTCGCCGACGACAAGGCGGTCACCGGGCCGCGCTTCGACGACGCCTACCGCGCGCGGGGATACTTCTACTGGATGGTCCGCGGCTGCGGCGAGCTGTTCTCCGTCCTGCCCGAGGTGAGCAGGACCGCGAACCGCACCGGCGACTTCTACACCAGGGACATGCGGGCGGTGGCGGTCGGCTCCAAGCTGATCGGCGAGACCGAGGTCGAGCCGCACTTCGTCGAGCTGCTCGGCGAGCTTGACTACTCGGCCATCGCCGATCTCGGCTGCGGTTCCGGCCAGCGGCTGATCGACGCGGTCTCCCGCCGGCCCGGCGTGCGCGGGGTGGGCGTCGACATCGCGCCCTCGGCGGTGGAACTGGCCGCGTCCTCGGTGGCGCAGGCCGGTCTCGCCGGCCGGATCGGCGTCGTCACCGGCGACGTGCGCGACCTCGAACCGCTGCCCGAGTTCGCCGGCGTCGACCTCATCACCTGCGTCTTCCTGGGCCACGACTTCTGGCCCAAGACCACCTGCGTGGCGGGCCTGCGCAAGCTCCGCACGGCCTTCCCCGACGCGCGGCGGCTGCTGCTGTGCGACGTGGTCCGCAGCGAGGAACCGCCGGGGGCGGACACGACGATCTTCACCCTGGGCTTCGAGCTCGTGCACGCCGCGATGGGGGTCTACCTCCCCACCCGTACGGAGTGGCGTGAGGCGTTCCGCGAGTCCGGCTGGGTGCTGAACGGCGAGCGGGACTTCGCCGCACCTCCCCGCGGCGTCCTGTTCGACCTGAGCCCGGAGAGCTGACATGAGCAACCCGTTCGACGACGAGAACGGCTCCTTCCTGGTCCTGGTGAACGCCGAGGAGCAGCACTCGCTGTGGCCGTCGGCCTTCCCCGTCCCCAGCGGCTGGAGCGTCGCCTTCGGCCCGGCCTCCCGCGCCGAGAGCCTGGAGTACGTCGAGAGCAACTGGACCGACATCCGGCCCGCCGGCGTGAGGAGCGCACTGGCATGAGCGCCGACACGATCGAATACGTCCTCGACGGCAAAGAGGTGGACTCGATCACGGCCGTCGGCGAGCGGGTCAGGGCGCTCGGCGAGGATCCCGCCGACCCGGGCTTCTTCGACCGCTGCTGGCACATCCGCGAGGAGCTGCCGGTCGGGCTGCGCCGGTTCCTGGAGGACTTCCGCCGCACGGAGCCGGCCGCGTTGTGCCTGGTGCACGGCTTCCCGATCGACGACGACGCCGTCGGGCCGACGCCCGGCCACTGGTCGGTCCCCTCGCAGTCGGCCGCCGCGGGCGACGCGGAGGTCTATCTCGCCCTGTGCGGGATGGTGCTGGGCGAGCCGTTCGCCTGGTCCACCCTGCAGGGAGGGCGGATGATCCAGAACATCGTGCCGATCCGCGGCGACGAGATGCAGCAGAGCGGTCACGGCAGCCAGTCGTCGCTGGAGTTCCACACCGAGGACGGGTTCCACCCGCTGCGCTGCGACTATCTTCTGCTGTTCGGGCTGCGCAACCACGAGCGCGTGCCCACGGTCGTGGCGTCGGTGCGTGACGTGGAGCTGTCGCCGGAGCAGGCCCGGCTGCTGTCGCGCCCGCGCTTCCACATCATGCCCGACGACGAGCACCTGCGGCAGCTGGAGGCGACCCAGCCTGGCCATCCCGCGCTGGCGCTGATGCGCGAGATGCGCGACAGGCCCGAGGCCGTCCCCGTGCTCGTCGGCGAGCCGGGCAACCCGTACCTGCGGCTCGACCGCCCGTTCATGACCTGCGCGGACGGGGATCCAGAGGCCGAGAGCGCGCTCGACGCGCTGGTGGCCGGGCTGGAGGCCGGGCAGCAGGACGTGGCCGTCGGGCCGGGCAGCCTGCTGATCGTCGACAACTACCTCGCCGTCCACGGGCGCAGGCCGTTCCATCCCCGCTACGACGGCACCGACCGGTGGCTGAAGAAGCTGACGGTCAGCAGGAACCTGCGCAGGTCCATCGGCAACCGGGCGACGACCAGCCCTCGGGTGATCTTCTAAGGGGTGCTGCCATGCGTACCGTGGTCATCTCCGGCGCGTCCAGCGGGATCGGGTTCGCCGCCGCCGAGCACTTCGCGCGCTCCGGTGACACCGTCTTCAACCTCGACGTGCAGCCGCCGATCGCCGCGCCGAGCCCGGGTGTCACCTGGGTCGAGGCCGACGTGACCGACTGGCCGGCGATAGAGGCGGCCGTGGCGGCGGTCTGGACGGACCAGGGCCGGCTGGACGTGGTGATCGCCAACGCGGGCATCAGCGTCAGGCACGGCGTGCTCAACCTCGACGAGGCCACCGCCCGCCGCGTCGTGGACGTCAACCTGCTGGGCGTGCTGGGCCTCTGGCGCTGCGCGGCCGGTTACATGACGAGGCAGGGGCGTGGCGTGCTGCTGGCGACGGCGTCCGTCAACGCCTCACGCGCCTATCCGTACTACGCCGACTACAACGCCACCAAGGCCGGCGTCCTCGCCCTGTGCCGTACCTTCGCGCTGGAGCTCAGCCCGAACATCAGGGTGGCGTGCGTCAGTCCGGGCGCGGTGCTGACGCCCATGCAGGAGGCGGAGTACACCCCGGAGATGCTGGAGGAGGTCAACCGCTCGATCCCGCTCGGCAGGCACGCGCAGCCGGCGGAGATCGGCGCGGCCTTCCACTACCTGGCCTCGCCGGCCGCCGCGTTCCTGACCGGGCAGGAGCTGGTCGTGGACGGCGGCGAGATCGCCGGCGCGACCACGTCCGCCTTCGGCACGGGCGGCACCACGGATGTGCCGGGGCCCGCGGCCTGGCCGCTCTCCTCGACCCTGCGGGCCGGCGACGTTACTTTTTAGCGGGACCCACGTGACAGATCGACACTTCTCCGAGAAAGGACTCCCATGAAGCGCCGCATCACCTTGGTGAGCATCGCGACCGCCTTCCTCACCGCCCTGCTCGTCTCGCCCGCCGTGGCGCAGCCGGATGTCGATCCGTTCAGGAACTTCCACTGGACCGGCGAGCGCGACATCCAGCTGCCCTGGCCAGGCGAGCGCATGATCGGCAAGCTTCCCTGACGTAGCTCAGTGCCCCTCGTCCTCCGCGAGCAGGGCGGCCGCGCGAGCCCACAGCTCGTGGGCGCCCTGGTCGTTGCGGAGCATGGCCTCCGTCGCCGCCAGCGCCTCCAGCGCCCGCGCGTGCCAGATCCTGGCGCCCAGCTCCTCGAAGACCTTCGAGGCGAGCGTCAGGTTGTTGCGGGCCGACGTCGCGTTCCCCGTCCCGAAGTAGAGGTTGCCCAGCGCGAGCGAGGTGCCCCCCACCACGAACTGCTCACCGACCCGCTGGGCGATCTGCCGGGAGGTGAGCAGCGCGCCTTCCGCGGCGTCCGTACGGCCCTGCTGCGCGTAGGTCTCACCCAGGACCCGCAGCACGTAGGACTCGCCCACCACGTCGCGCAGCTCCCGCACCGTCTCCAGCGCCTTCTCCAAGGTCTGGCGGGCGGCGTCGACGCGCTGGGTGAGCAGCAGCACCTCGCCGAACCGGTAGAGCGCCTGGGCCAGGCCCCGCTGGTAGCCGATCTCCTCGAAGGTGCTCACCGCGGCCCTGAGCAGGGGTTCGGCCTCGCCGTACGCGCCCCTTTCCAGGAGCACCTGCGCGGTGCTGGCCATGACGTGCGCCCCGGCGGCGTGGTCGCCGAGCGCGCGCAGCATCTCCCCAGCCCGCGCGTAGCGCTCGAGCGCCAGGTCGAACCGGCCGGCGATGCGATCGAGCAGGGCGAGGTTGCGCAGGGCCAGCGCGTGACCGTGCTCCTCGCCCTGTTCCTCGAACATGCGCACCGCCTTACGCAGGAGGCTGTCGGCGTCGTCGTAGCGCTGGCGGAACAGTTCCAGGCTGCCCAGGCCGTAGGTCATGGCGGCCTCGCCGCGGACGTCGCCGTCGCGGCGGGCGGCGGCGAGCGCGAGCTCGTGCGCCGAGCGCCAGTCGTCGTAGTAGCCGCGTACCTCGAAGAACGTCGCCGAGGTCATCGTGAGGTCCCAGCAGAGCGCGCTGAAGCCGAGCGCGGCCGCCTGGCCGATCGCCGCCAGCAGGTGCGGGCGCTCGGCCTCGAACCATTCGATCGGGTCGGGCATCATCCGGTCGATCACGGCGAAGGGCAGCCTGCGGCGCTCCGCGGGGCCGTGCAGGACGGCGTAGTCGCCGCCGAGCAGGCGGGCGTGGGCGGCCTCGGCCAGGGCCAGCCAGCAGCCGAGGGCCCGGCGCAGCGCGGCGTTGCGCTCCTGCTCGCTCTCCTCGATCAGGGCGCGCTCGCGCGCGTAGAGGCGCAACAGGTCGTGGAAGCGGTAGCGGGCCTGGCCGCCGGGCCAGGGCTGGCTCAGCTCCAGCAGCTGCGCGTCGACGAGCTGCTCGATCAGGTCCTGGGCCCGCTCCGGATCCATCTCCAGCAGGGCGGCGCCCAGCCACGGGCCGAACTCGGCCACGTCCAGCAGCGCCAGCCGCCTGAACATGATGGCCGCCTGCGGTGACAGGTCGCGGTAGCTGAGGATGAACTTGGTGCGCAGGTCCACCTCGCCCTGGCTGAGCTCGTCGAGCCGGCGGCTCTCGTCGGTGAGCCTGGCGACGAGGTCGGCGCTGGTCCACGACGGCCGCACGGCCAGCCGGGCGGCCGCCACGCGCAGCGCCAGCACCAGCCCGCCGCACAGCTCGCTGAGTTGCCTGGCCCCCTCCGGGTCGGCGTGCACCCGCTGCTCCCCCGCGATGCACGCGAGCACGTCCACGCCCTGGTCGGGCGGCAGCACGTCCAGCCGGAGCGGGGTCGCGCCCTCCAGGGTGATGAGCCCGGCGAGCTGGTCGCGGCTGGTCACGATCACGGCGCAGCCGGGCGCGCCGGGCAGCAGGGGCCTGACCTGGCTGGAGTCGCGCGCGTTGTCGAGCACGAGCAGCAGCCGGCGCCCGGCCAGGACGGTCCGGAACAGGGCGGCCCGTTCCTCCAGCGTGGTCAGGGGATGCTGGCGGGTCACGTTCAGCGCGCGCAGGAGGGTGTCGAGCACGTCGAAGGGTGAGACCGGCGGGCCCGTCTCCGAGTAGCCGTTGAGGTCGACGAAGAGCTGGCCGTCGGGGAAGCGCGGGGCGACGCGATGCGACCAGTGGACGGCCAGTCCGCTCTTGCCGACCCCGCCCATCCCGGTGATGACGGCGATGAACGGCTGGCACGCCTGGGACTTGCGGTCGAGGAGCGCGTCGAGCCGCCCGAGCTCGGCGTCGCGGGCGACGAAGCCGGTCACGTCGGGCGGCAGCTGGGCGGGCACGGCCGGCGCCGCCTCCGGCGCGGCGTGTTCCATGACGAGGCGGCCCTGCCGCCGGCCCGTCTCCCCGCGCAGGATCGCCTCGTTCAGGCCGGCCAGCTCGGCGCCGGGTTCGAGCCCCAGCCGCTCGATGCTGAGCCGGTAGCCCTCCTGGTAGGTGGCCAGCGCCTCGGCGCGGCGCCCGGCCCTGCTCTGGGCCAGCATGAGCAGGCCGCGCAGGCGCTCGCGCAACGGGTACTCGGCGACCAGCGCGGCCAGCTCGCCGACGATCTGGAGATCGTGCGACAGTTCCAGCTCGACCTCGAAGTACTCCTCCAGGATGGCCAGGCGCCACTCGCCGAGCCGCTCGGACTCGGCGCGCACCAGCTCTCCCTCGACGCCGGTCAGCGGGTCGCCCCGCCACACGGCCAGGGCCGAGGAGAGCTGTTCGGAGGCCTTCTCCAGGTCGCCCGCGGTCCGGGCCGTGCGCGCCTGGCGCAGCGCCTCCTCGACCTGTTTGACGTCGAACCTGTCGTCGTCGGCGAGCCGCAGCAGGTAGCCGGAGGAGACGGTGACGATGGGGTCGTGGGCCACTCCCGCGGCGGCGAACTCCCGGCGCAGCCCCGACACGCAGATGGCCACCTGGTTGCGGGCGGTGGCGGGCGGGTTCTGGCCCCAGATCGCGGCGCTGAGCCTGTCGGTCGAGACGACCCGGCCCACGTTGAGCAGGAGGGTCGCCAGCATGATGCGCCGTCGCGGCCCGCCCAGCGGGATCTGCAGGTTGCCCGTGATCACCGTCAGTGGACCGAGGACGCGGAACTCCATGCACACACCCACTGGGTCGTCTCAGCTAGGGCCATGGCGTTCCCGCCGACTCCATACGGGGAAATCGTAAGATATCCACGCATAGGCGATATAACAAGAAATGACAAAAAATGTCCACATCTACTGTGATGACACTTCAGTCAGAGTGACCGATAACGCACCGAAATCGCATGCACATACCTCCCCTCTAGCGTGCGAAGTAGTGATACTTCGACTGGCAACCGGGTTGGTATCGATGTCTCCTAACACCAGCAGAACCCTCCCCTTCAAACCCGCCGACCACTCCGCGGCGCAGCTCGGGCTCCCCCTCCTGGAGCTGGAACTGGCGGAGCAGACCCACGCCGAGTTGCTCGTGCTGTCCGCCGAGCCCGAGCGCATACACCCCGCCCTGCCGCGCCTGTTCGCCCAGCTCGCCCGGCGCCGGGTCGCCGTCCGCATCCTCCACGGACCCGGCCGGCCCGGCCGCACGTCCCCTCTCGCGCAGGCCTGGCAGGCGGGCGCGACCGTCCGGGCGGTGACCGGCCTGCCCTATCAGGTGCTCGTACGGGATCGCGTGGTCGCCTACGTCGCGCACCCCGGCCCCGCCCACACCGGGCGGCTGGAGAGGATCCCCCATCCTGTGGTCGCGGCCTCCGTGGCGGGTGTCTTCGACACCATCTGCCACATCCTCGACGACCGGCGCAGCGGCGCTCACGAGGACGAGGGGCAGGACGAGGTGCTGCGGGCGCTCGACGACGGGCTCACCGACGACCGCGCCGCCGCCCGGCTGCACCTCAGCAAGCGCACGTTCGCCAGGCGGGTGGCGGGAGTGATGGAGCGCCTCAACGCCACCAGCCGCTTCCAGGCCGGGGCGGAGGCCGTCAGGCGCGGCTGGATCTGACCCAGCGCGCCAGCGGGACCAGCGTCTCCCCGTCGCTGATCGCCCCGTGCTCGTAGGACAGTCCGGGATCGGGGAGCGGGAAGCGCGGTGAGGTGGCGATCGCCATCACCGCGCCGAGCCGCTCCCGCACCGGGCCGGCGGACTCCATCAGGCCCAGCTCGCCGAGCGCGGTCGCGGGCAGCACCATGGCATGGCCGTCCAGGGCCTCGGCGAGACGTTCCGCCACCTCCCGCTCCCTGCCCGGGTGCGGGTAGAGCCAGCGCACCCGGCCGGCCCCGCCGCCCGGCAGCTCGCACAGCTCGGGCGTGTCCACCTCCGCCCAGCGTCGCGCCAGGCCGGGGTCGGAGGCGACGGGAACCAGGCCGTGGTCGGCGTAGGCGAGCACGTGCCACCCCCTGCGAGCCCAGGCGGTCGCCTGCCGCTCCAGCTCGGCCAGCGCCTGTACGGCCCGCTCGTCGTAGCCGTGCCGGTGCAGGTGGTCGTCGAGGTTGACGTAGACCCACAGCAGCAGCGGGCGGGTCCGCCGCGCGCCGATCGCCGCTCCGACGTCCGCCGCCACCCCCGCCACCAGGCGGTACGGGTCACGGGTCAGCGCCTCCCGCGCCGGCTGCCGCGCCGCGCCGCGGGTGAGCGCGTCCACCCAGGGACCGGACAGCAGGTCGAGCTCGCGGCCCACCACCACCGCCTCGGCGCCCTCCGCCCGCTCGAAGACCGTGGGCAGCGGGCGGACCGGTTCGCGCGGCGCCGCCGCTCCCGCCAGGACGTCCCCGGTGATCGCGTTGACGAGCGGACCGCCGGCCCGCTCGCGATAGGCGGCGCCCACCGTCAGATGCTCGGTCACCGGCGCGCCGGTGACCGAGGTGAGCCAGGCGGTGGCCGAGGTGCTGGGAAAGGTGGAGGCCAGGCAGGAGAGCTCGGCGGACCGCCAGACCCGCCGGGCGACCAGCCAGGAGAGCCCGTCCACGGCCAGGACGAGCACGCCGCGACCGCCCCGGTCCAGTTCCGACAGAACCAGCCCGGGGACGGCACGCAGGTCGAGCCCGGGGCGCGCGAACGTCCCGGCCTCGGTCATGTCAGTAGTTCGGCACGCAGTCGGTGCACGTCGTGCGGAACTTCACGACCTGAACTTCCTGGCGCGCGGCGAGCATCTTCTCGACGAATTCCGGAGTCGTCATGATGGGGGTTTTCACACTGGTCTGGATGCTTTCATGCAACACGGGCGCCTCCTGGAATTGAGCCGGGCCTCTCAGCCCATTTTCTGTGATTCAACGATAAAAATCGTAATTGTTTTGGTCAATCAACTTTCGCCAGGATGGCATCAATCCGCCACCCTCGCCCCACCAGCACTGACGCGGTCACCATGGCGAAAATCACCGCCGCCGCCGCGTAGATCACCCGGAAATCGAGGAACCCCACGACGAGCGCCCCGATCCCCATGGACATCACGAACGGCAGGTCGATGATCGCGTCCATTGCGGTAAGCGCGCGGCCCTGCATACCGCTCGTGGTACGGCGCTGCACGAGTGTCGTCGTGGCCACCATGAAAATCGGGATGGAAAGGCCCACCAGAACGCCGCTCGCGCACATCGTCACCTCCGTCGCGGGAATCACCAGGGCCAGGCCCGCCGCGCTGAGCCCGAAGCCCACAGCCGCCGCGCGATGCTCCCCGTACCGCCTGATGAGCACGGCGACGACGAAGCCCCCGGCGACCGAACCCGCGCCCTGGAAAGCGGCGATGACCCCGACGAACGCGGCCGGCCGGCCGAGCCCCTGCTCCACGGCGGCGAACATGGCCGGGTTGACCAGCCCCGCCGCGCACAGCGCCGCGGCCACCGCCAGCACGCCGCCGCGCAGCTCCCGGTCGCCCATGATGTGGCGCACCCCCGCCAGCACATCGGCGCGGAACCGGCCGGGCTCCCGCGGCGCCGGAGCGGCCAGGTCGGGCGCCCGCCGCAGCATGAGCAGCACCAGCACCGACACCAGGAACGTCGCCGTGTCCAGGATCGCCACCGCGGACAGCCCCAGCGCCACGTACAGCGCCGCGCCGATCAGCGGGCCGAGCACCCGCAGTCCCTGGCCGAGTGAGCTGAGCAGCCCGTTCGCGTCGCCGAGCAGCCGCTCGGGGACCATGGAGTGGATCAGTCCGCCCCTGGCCGCGTTGAAGACGTGGTTGGCGAAGCCGTAGCCGAGCGTGACCGCGAACACGATCCACAGATCGCCCGGATGCCTGACGAGCAGCAGGCAGAGCACCAGCGCCCCGGCCAGCAGGTCGTTGACGATCAGGACCTTGCGCCTCGGGAACCTGTCGACGAGCAGCCCGGTCAGCGGCGCGAAGAACGACGGCACCGCCAGCAGGATGAACACCACCCCGGCCATCGTGTCCGAGCCGGTCAGCTCCTTGACGTAGATGCCCAGCACCACCAGGAGCGCCCGGTCCCCGATCATGTTCACCGTCTGACCGAAGAACAGCAGCAGGAACCGGCGGTCGCGCAGCAACTCGCGCATCAGCCCTCCTTCGCCCAGCCGGCCTCGACGAGCACGGCCAGGAACTCGTGCGCGAACTCCTCCGGCACCGGCAGCTCGGCCGCGCACTCCGCGTAGGCGGCGAGCGCCGCCCGGTCTCTTGCGCCGTCGATGCCGTGGGCGAGGGCCAGCATGAGGGCGTAGGAGCGGGCCCGGGCCCGCGCCGCCTGCCGATCCAGCCACACGCGCCCGGCGGGACTCGCCGCCTCGGCCAGCCCGCGCAGGTTGAACGGCCCTTCCCAGGCACGACTGAGCGCCGGCCCGGCGAACACCTCGCCGCCTTCACCGACCGGCGACAGCGCGGCGCCCGCTCCGGCCGGTGAGAGCGCGGCAACGTGATTTGCGAGCCCGGCCAGCCAGGCGCGTGCCCGGCCGCCCGCGCGGCCGTGGAGCGCCTCCGCGCCGTCCAGGGCGCCCAGGGCGACGGCCGTACGGTGCCGCAGCAGCGCCCGTGACCCCTGCCGGCAGCCGAGCAACCGCGCCGCCCCCCAGCCCACCGCGATGTCCTCCAGTTCGGCGCGCTCGCCCGCGAGCCCGGCCAGCACCGCCGCGACCGCGCCCGCGACCGTGGCCGTACGGCGCAGCTCCGCCGGGTCGAGCTTGTCGAGCGTGTCGGCGGCGCTGTGGTTGAACCGGTCGGGCCAGTGCCCGAGCGACACCGTCGGGCAGCCGATGGAGGCGTCCACGAGCAGGCTGTGGTCGGAGGCCCCGACGAACGGCGTGGCACGCCAGGCCCAGGTGTCGCAGGCCACCGCACCCGAGTAGGAGCGCGCGGCCTGCGGCAGCGCCGCCACGACGTGCTCGGTGAGCGCGTTGACGAAGCCGGGCAGGTGGTCGGGGCTGCGCTCGACGATGAGCGGCCCGCCGCACCGGCGCTGGTCCTGCCCCGCCATGTCCACGTTCACGGCGGCCACCGGCGGGCGGGCGGCGACGTCGTGCAGGTAGGCGGCCATCCCGGTGAACTCGGGACCCCAGACGAACCTGATGCCGCGCCTCCCCCGCCGCCCCGCGAGCACCCTGGCCACGCTGAGCAGCGCGGCGGCCCCGGAGGCGTTGTCGTTGACGCTCGGGCGCGGATGGCACAGGTGCGCCGAGAGCAGCACCTCCTCCGGCCCGGTCCCGGGCAGCAGCCCGGTGACGACGGGCATGGCCGCCCGCCGGTGCGTCTCGACCTCGACCCGGACCCGGCCGCGCCGCAGCAGCTCGGCCGCCTGCTCAGGGGTGACGCTGAAGGCGGCCAGGCCGCTCCCGGCCGGCAGCTCGACCCTGCCGGGGCCGGGCAGGCGGTCGGTGACCAGGCCGAACGCCCCGGCGCTCGCGGCCCGCGCGATCGCGACGGGCACCGGCGTGCCGGGGTCGTCGTGTACGGCCAGCGAGCCCTCACCGGCGTCCGCCAGAGGCGCCACGGTGACGGTGACGCCGCCGGGCGGGGTCGCCGCCGAACCCGCCGCCAGCGCGAACGGCTGCTCCGGGTAGCGCACGAGGTCGTCGATCGCGGCCCGCACCGGGGTCCAGGAGAGCGGGGCGCGGAAGCTCCACCAGCGCCTGGCGCCGTCGGCGGGGAACTCCAGGAGCCGCACGTCGCTCAGGCCCGCCCGCTCCGCCCGGCCGGCGACGTACTCGGCGGCCGCGCGGATCCCGTCGGACGCCTGGTATCGGTCGAACGCGGCCAGCTCCGCGACGTCCTCGACCGCCCGCCGCACGTCGCAACGGTCGAACGCATCCTGTACGGCGTCGCCCACGGTCCTCATGCCGCGGCCCGGCGGAGCGCGGCGCGGCGGACGGCCGAGAGCGGCACGCTGACCCGGGTCAGGCCCGGCAGCCGCCGCCCGGCCAGCCACGGCGGCAGCTCGTCCTCGGTCACCACCCAGGGCAGCGCGGGATGCCCACGTTCCACCCGGCAGCCGAGCCCGCTCAGCATCTCCACCAGCTCCGGCTTGGCCGCCGCGACGGCCTGCCGCAGCGGGGCCAGCACGTCGCCCTGGTCGAGCAGCCGCAGCGCCACCTCCAGCGACAACGCCGACATCCCCAGGGGCGGCACCGCCTGGCGAACCGCGCCCGCCACATCAGGGGAGCACATCGCGAAGCCCGCGCGCAGCCCGCCGCAGCAGTAGCCCTTCGACAGGCTGCGCAGCACGACCAGGCCGGGCACCCGGGTGGTCAGCGGCACCGCGCTGGCCCGCGGGCCGAGGTAGCTGGCGCAGGCCTCGTCGACGACGAGCATCCCGCCCGCGGCGGCGGCGGCCTCGGCGAGCTCCGCCACCTGCTCCAGCGGCAGCACGTCACCGCGCACGCCGGGCCGTTCCAGCAGGACGGTCGTCGGCCGTTCGCCCGCCACGTCCTGGCCGGGCGTGTACACGCGCAGCTCCGCGCCGCGCTGCGCGGACCAGGCGGGCAGGTCGGGGTGGGCGTGCGCGGTGTGCAGCAGCCTGCCGGGCCCGGCCAGCGCGTGGAGCAGCCCGGTGGTGCCCGCCCCCGTCACCACCTGGCCGGGGTCGAGCGGCACGCCGAAGTGGCGGGCGAGCACCGGGGCGGCGCTCCCCGACCCGTACGGGTCGTCCAGGGAGTAGGCGCGGGCGGGTTCCCGGGGATCACCGACGGCGGCCCAGGCGTCGTCGATCGCGTCCCGTACGAAGTCGATCTCGTCGGGCGCCCATCGCAGGTCCACCTCGGCGCCGCGGCCCCGGTGACCGAGCACGGCGGGACGGGGGCGCGGCGCCGCGACGGCGAGGATCTGGACGTAGCGGGTCTCCGGCTGGACGGCGGCGCCGGCGGTGAAGCCGGCGTCGGCCCGTACCAGCTCGAAGCCCGCCGCCCGCACCAGCGACACGACCTCGCTCGGCAGGTAGAGCCTGACGTCGTCGCGCAGCACGGCGACGCGGCCGTCGGCGTGCGCCACGCGCAGCTCGCCGCGGCTCCGGCCGTCCAGCGGGTCGTAGGAACGCAGGAAGTCGAAGGTGTCGCCGGCCGCTTCGAAGCGGTCGCGGGCCCGGTACCGGCTCAGGATCGCCGCGACGTTCGAGTGGTCGAGAACCAGCAGCCCGCCCGGCACCAGGCGTTCACGCACCCGCCGCAGCAGGGCGAGCTGCTCGTCGTCCCGTCCCCAGCCGAAGGCCTGCACGCAGATCGCCGCGTCGGCCTCCGGCAGCTCGACCCGCTCCAGCAGGTCGCCCTCGATCAGGCCGACCCGCACGCCCTCCCGGGCGGCCGCCGACCTGGCCTGCTCCAGCGCCCACGCGCACACGTCGACCCCGGTCACCCGGTAGCCGTGGCGGGCCAGCTCGACGGCGTGCCGGCCGGTGCCGCACCCGAGGTCGAGCAGCCGCCGTCCCGGCGCGTGCTCGCTCAGGACCTGCAGCAGGTAGGCGGTCTCCGCGGCGGTGCGCTCCCTGGTGTACTCGTGCCGGGCGAAGCTCCAGTAGTCGGCGGTGAAGTACTCGGCGTACCAACGGGTCACGCGTACTCCTGGCGCGCGAAGAAGTCGCACACGTCGCAGATGTCGACGGGGTTGCGCACGCCCTCCTGCGCGACGTAGACGCCTTCGCAGACCCGGCACTTCTCTTCGACCAGCGGGAACATGTAGCGCTGCATGGTGGAGAACGACTCGAACAGGTAGTAGTCGATGCCGGGCCACAGGCCGTACAGGTGGTCGGCCATGGCGTAGGCCATCGAGCGCTCCTGCGGGCCGGTGGTGAAGCGGCCGGGGGTGCCCTGGCGGTTCAGCTCGGGAGCGACCAGCTCCAGGTAGATCGTCAGCTCCTTCTTCGGGATGCGGTAGAGCGGGAAGACGTAGCGCATCCCGCCGATCTGCCTGACCGGGATGCCGCCCATCCGGAAGCCGCTGGTGAGCCACGTGACCATGCTGGCCACCAGGTCGTCGCCGTTGAACCCGAACGCGACCGTCCCGGCGCCGATCCGCTGGGCGTGGTCCTCCAGCATGCGCCGCAGCACCTGGTGGCCCACGACCATGTTCAGGTGGCTCCGGTCGCCGCCGACCACCTCGTTCATCGCCTCCACGAAGGGGCGGCGGAGCTTGAAGACCCGCTCGATGTCGGAGGCGTCGACGATGACCTGGTCGATGCCGAGCCCTTCGGCCGAGGCGCGGGCGGCGGCGAAGGTGGCCGGCTCCTCCCAGTCGGGCAGGCCGGTGATCGTGACCGAGGTCATCGTGAAGGCGGGCAGCCGGTGCCTGGTGCGTTCGAGCAGCTTCAGGAAGGCGACGCTGTCGCGGCCGCCCGACAGGCCGATGACCACGTTGTCGTCCGCCTGGAGCACGCCGTGGCCGAGCACGCTCTGGACGAAGGTCTCCTCGACGTAGCGGACGAAGCTCTCCTCGTCGAACTGCTCCACGCGCCGCTCCAGGCGGCCCATGGTGTCGAACAGGATGGACTTGGTGTAGATCGGGTCGGGCGTGCCGTACACCGTGGTCGCGGGCCGGCGGGTGACGTCGAGGTCGTAGTGGCGCACCTGGCGCAGTTCGAGGACGTCGTGCTCGCCGACGATCGTCGTCTCCTCGGGGACGATCTTCCCGTTGCGGGTGGTGATGACCGCGTTGACGGGGATGCCGTGGGCGGTCAGGACCTCCGTGAGCGGCCGGCCGGCGGCGGCCTCCAGAGTTTCGGAACCGCCCACCTTGTTATGGAAGACGACTTGGGCCACGGCTTTCTCCTCGCTGTTCATTGTGCTTAATATCGTTTCTACAGTCGGCGAAAGGGCGACATGAGCGACAGCCTGGAAATTGGCATCTTCACGTCAATCGACGCCCTTGACGGCGCGGAATGGGATGCGATTGTCTCGTCCTGCGGGGCGCCGGTTTTCTATCGGCATCGCTATTTGCGGTCCTACGCCCGTCATCCGCTGGCGGCCGTGCAGTCATTCCGCTATTTGGTGGTGCGCGAGGGCGGGCGTCCGGTCGCGGTGCTTCCCGTCTCGCTGATGGACGGGCTGGACCCCCTGGGCCAGCTGCGTGCCCGCTACCCGGTGACCGGCGCGGAGCGCGGGCTGCTGAGCCACGTCTGGCACTGTTACGACGCCTGGCTGCCCGGCGCGCCGGCGCTGGAGGCCGTGGCCGACGCGATGCGCGGCCTGGCCCTGGAGCTGGAGGCCGACTGGTACGGCTTCGTCAACGTCGCGCACGACTCGCCGCTCCGCGCCGGTCTCGTGGAGCTGGGCTTTTCCGCCGAGCACATCGAGGACCGTTTCCGTCTCGACCTGCGCGGACTGCCGCACCCCTTCGTCCACGCCACCCGGAAGGCGCGCGCCAACCTGCGCCGGGGCCGGCGCAGAGCGGAGGAGTCCGGCGTGTGGCAGCGGGTCGGGATCGCGGGCGAGGCGGACCTCATGGAGATCGGGCGGCTGTGCGCCAGGACCGCGGCCAGGCACGGCACCGGCGGCTTCTACCCGCCCGAGCTGTTCGCCGGCTTCGTCACCGGGCTGGGCGACCTGGCGCTCGCCATCGAGATCCGCCAGGAGGAGCGGCTCGTCGCCGCCGGGATCGCGCTGCGCGACGGCCGCCGCTTCCACGCCTGGGCGTGCGGGGTGGACTACGACGTGACGGGCGGGTTCAGCCCGTATGCGCTCCTGCACGCCGCGACCGCCGAGCAGGCCGTGCGCGAGGGATGCGAGGTCCTGGAGGGCGGGCGGGGCAACCCGCGGTTCAAGCTCAGGCACGGGCTGAGCCGGCTCGGGCTCGACGCGTGCCTGGTGAAGGTCTGATGCGGGTGACCGCCGGGCTGCTCCCGGCCGAGGGACCGCTGTTCAGCGCCGGCCGCTGGCTGGCCGCCATGGGCGGGCGGGTGCCCGGCTCGCCGTACACCTTCGAGCTGGGCGGGGCGATCCTGCACGGGACCGTCGCTGAGCGGCCGTGTCCGGGCGAGGTGTTCGACCTCGGGCACCTGCTGACGGCGGACACCCCGAAGCTGCCGCTGAGCGCGGCCACCAGGGCGGCGCGGGCCCGGCGGGCGGCCTGGCCCGGATGCACGCCGCACCTGGTGGTCATGCTGCCCGGGTACGAGTGTCACGCGCTCGGCCCGGCCGGGGACGACGCCGCGGCGGTGGAGACCCTGGTGTCCGAGATCGTCGTCTGGGCGCGGGCACGCGGGCTGCGGGCGGTGGCGTTCCTGTACACGCGGGGGCCGGCGCTGGAGCGGGCGCTCGGCGGGCAGGGCTTCACCGGGATGCCGATGTCGTACTCGTGCGAACTCACCCCGGGCACGCCCTTGCCGGCGCGCCGGGCGAAGGAAGCGCGGCGGGAGACGCGGCGGCTGGCGGAGGCGGGGGTGCGGCTCCGTATGACCGAGATCGGACGGCCTGTGCCGGGGATGGTCGAACTGAAGTGCGGACATTCCCGGAAATATGGCGGCAGCCCCGATCCGGCGGCCGTGGCCCGCCGTCTGCGGGCGCTCTGCTCGGGCGGCGCGCTGCTGTTCGGCGCGGAGCTCGGCGAGCGGCTCGTGGGATACGGGCTCTTCGTCCCCCACAGGGGCACCTGGTACTGCGTGAGCACGGCCATGGCGTACGACCTCCACGAGGCGCGGCACACGTACTTCGCGACCGCCTTCTACGAGCCGGCCCGCCACGCCGCCGAGGCCGGGGTCAGCCGCCTGCACTACGGGCACGGCGCCTGGCGGGCGAAGCTGTCACGGGGATGCCGGGCCGTCGAGCTGCCGATCTGGGTGCTGGCGCTGGACCCGGAGCTCAAGCCGCTGATCGAGTGGAGCGCCAGGACGACCACGCTGTCGCCGTGACGGGCTCACTGCCAGCGGCGCAGCGGCGGGAACAGCATCGACGTCTGCAGCACCGCGTGCTCCCATCGGTCCATCGACACCCCGTGGACCGCCAGCTTGGCCGCCGCCCGCCGCAGGTCGAGACGCTCGCCTTCCGGCAGGAACTCGCAGGCCAGGAGCTCGGCCAGCGGATGGCCGGCGGGGAGCAGCGCGGCGAGCTCGGCGCCCGCGCCGTCCCTGGCCGACACGGCCAGCTCGGGGGCCAGCTTGCGCGCCCCGTCGTCGAGCTCGTGCCAGAGCGCGGCCACGACCCGCGAGCGCAACCCGGCGCGCACGTCGTCGAACTCCCTGCTCTCGCGCGGCACACCGGCCTCCAGGAGCGCCACCAGGTCGCGGAGCGGCCCCTGGTCGCCGTGGAGCGCCGTGCCGTGGCCCTCGCCCATGAAGATCCCGGCCTCGTGCCGGGAATCCTCCGGGCTGTCGGAGCTGTGCACCAGGTCCAGCAGCACGTTGACGCCGCGCAGGTCACGCCTGATCGTGCCGGGCTCGGCCGCCGCCGGGTCACTGGCGCCCTTCAGGGCACGCAGCCGCCGGTGCGGCTCCGGCGCGGACGACCTGTCCTCTACCAGCAGGGCGAGGCTCGGCCCGAGATCGAACACCACGTCGACCTGCCGGTAGAAGTAGGCCTTCCAGACGGAAGTGATCTTGGTTTCCTGGAAGGCGTCCTGCCCGGGCGGCCGGTGCCACAGCACCTCGTAGCGAGTCGGCTCGAACCCGTGCTCCTCCAGCCGTTCCAGGACCGGAGTGACGAGATGCCGCATCAACGCGTCGGGCGGAAACAGGAACAGGATCGTCCTGTCCCACACGATCTCGGCCATCCGTCACTTCCTCAGTTTCTAGCTCTTACGGGATTTCCGGACGCGGGGGCGTTTGATGACAATGTAGATGTGCCGATCCACGGGATCGTCTCACTTTCTCCGGAGCTTGGGACGACGGACGACGAAATGGCGCCGGTCCATGTTTTCCTGCCTCATTTCCTGGTCAGCTTGGGGCGAAGACTGACTCGACGCTGCCGGTCCATTTCTCTCCTTTCCACACGGCGATTTCCTGGGCCCCATGGTCGCTGTTTCCCGCAGCCTTCTCGCGGGCCGCCGCGTTTGTTGGCAGCAAGACGCCATTACGCGCCGCCCGCGGTCGCCACGGCGAGCGGGCCAGGGATCTCGGCCAGGCCGGGTTCGCGCACCGCCTCGATCGCCGCCAGCTCGTCGGCGAGGGTCCAGTGGGGTGTGCCCGCCACCAGGGCGTGCTTGCCGTACAGCAGGACCTCTTCCAGCGACTGCTCCGCTTCCAGCCGCAGCAGCCCGGCCGCGCGCCTGGCGGCCCGCGTCAGCTCCGCCTCCGTCCAGCGCGGCTCGGCGAGCAGTTCCGTCGCGCGGTCGACGACCTCGTCCAGATGTTCGGGCGCGGTGGCGAGGAAGACCCGCCAGGTCCCCGCGTCGCGGTAGGGGGCCACCATCGGCCACAGTTCGTAGCAGAGCCCCCGCCGGTTGCGCAGCTCCTCGGTGAGCAGCGCCGAGCTGGCCCCGGCCAGCAGCTCCATCAGCACGGGCCAGCGGTGGCGCAACGGATCCCGGTACGCGGCCGCCGGGCCGCCCAGCACCACCCCGGTGGTGTCGGCGTTCAGCCTCAGCGCTTCGCGCCCGCCGCCCCAGGCAGGGGGCTCGCCGGGATCGATCTCCTGCCACGGCGGCAGCGCGGCCAGCGGTCCCTTGTCCAGGACACGCAGCAGGTCGTCGGGGTCGGCGCCGCCGCACACCACCACGCCGGCCGAGCCGAGGAAGCGCCGGTGATGGTCGCGCAGCGCGTCCAGCTCCAGCCGGTCGACCTCCTCGATCGTCCCGCCGACCGGCCTGCCCAGCGGGTGGCCCGGATAGGCCAGCCCGAAGAAGATGTCGTGGACCACGTCCAGGGGGTCCGCCGCGGCCAGCCGCAGCTCCTCTTGGACGACCTTGCGCTCGGCCTCCAGCACCGGCGCGCTCAGCTCGGGCTCGGCCAGGGCGCGGGCCAGGATGTCCAGCGCCGCGGCCGCCTCCTCGCTCGGCACCCGCGCGTACAGGACCAGATGCTCACGGCTGGTGATCGCGTTCGCCTCGCCGCCGAGATCCTCCAGCAGGTCGATCACCCGCTCCCCGCCGGCCGACGGGACCTGCATCAGGATGTGCTCAAGCAGGTGGGTGCCGCCCTCGACGCCGGGCCGCTCGTGCCGGGAACCGGCGCGCAGCCACACGCTGACCGTGGTCACCGCGGCGCCGGGCCGATGCGCCAGCCAGGCGGGCGCCGCGCCGCGCTCGGCGACGTGGACCGGGCGGCTCACAGCGCGCCCACCGGCTCTGCCCCGGCCAGCAGGTCCTCGTCCACCTCAGTCCCGTGGACCAGGATGAACCGTCCCACCGGCGTGTGCGCCCACATCGCGCCGCCGTACTCCCGCAGCGTCAGCACGTCCGCACGCTCGCCGCCCTCGACCGGCAGCGCGAAGAGGATCAGCCCCGCCTCCAGCGCGGCCCGCGGGCTCAGCCGTTCCAGGATCGCCGTTCCCGGCCTGCGCAGCTGCAGCGTCGTGGCCGCCAGGCGGAGCGGCCGGCGCAGCGCCCTCAGCACCCTGGCCCGCCGCCGCGACCGGCTCTGCCTGACCTGTGCCCGGCGCTCGCCCGGCAGGTCCGGCACCTCGAACGGGCTCTGCCGCAGCAGCCGCGCCAGCTCGGCGTACTCGGGCCAGAGCTCCGCCGCGCCGACCGCCGGCGCGCACCGGGCGAGCGTGGCCTCGTCCGCGCCGCCGAGCAGCAGCGCGGCGTCGATCAGGTCCCTGACCCGGTACGGCTGCTCGAACCGCTCGTACAACAGTGCCAGGAGGTTCTTGACCACCGGGTCCGCCGGCGCCTCCGTGCGGTGCGGCGCCGCGATCCCGTCGCCGATGTAGGCGAGCGTGCTCAGCTCGATCCCGTACGGCAGGGCGTACGGATCATCCGGCAGGCGTCGCAGGCTGACGATCACCTGGGTCGCGCCGCCGAGCCTGACGAACGAGGCGGTGTGCATCGACCAGCCCTCGGCGAGCAGCCACCCGGTCAGCGCCCACAGCCGGTCGCGGTCGGGTATCCAGAGGTCGAGGTCGTTCATGTACCTGAGCAGGCCGCCCGGATAGCGGTCGGCGAACTCCAGCCCCTTGAGCGAGACGGGCCGGTCGGGCAGGCGCGCCCACTGGTCGCGGTAGAAGGCCATCCGGCCGCGCTGCTGCTCCAGCTCGTGCGCCAGGGCCGGGCTGAGCCGCCGCCCCTCGCTCTCCCAGGCGCTGAGCAGCGTCGCCACCAGAGAGGGCTGCTCGCGCCTGGCGGCGTAGAGCACCTCGCCGGGCGTCTCCAGCTCCTGGCCGGTGATCAGCTCAAGGGTCGCGACCACCTGCTCCGCGCTGACGACGGGCGCGTTCATGCCGGCCTGCGCAGGCACCACACGGCCGTCGAGGAACCGGGCGCGAGCGGCTCGCCGGTGAACCCGGCGTGCGCGCTCTCCACCTCCCAGCCCGTCTCGCCCGCCCACCGCTCGATCTCGGCCATGGTCAGGAAGCACATCCGGATCGGCGGGAAGTAGCGCCGGTCCACCACCCGGCGCTCGTCGAGCGCTTCGAGCAGCCCGATCATCTCCACCTCCAGCCCCTGCTTGTCCAGCATGCGGGTGACCTCCCACACGGCCCGCCGCTCGTCCCAGACCCGCAGCCTGGGCACGCCGTCCCGGGCCTTCTGCCGCTCGGGGCGCGGCTGGACGACCTCGAAGGCGAGCCGCCCGCCCGGCAGGGCGTTGCGGAACGCGCAGGCCAGCGCGTCGCGGACGGCCCCGCGCGGCAGATGGTTGAGGGTGTTCTGGCCGCAGTACTGCAGCGCCACCGGCTCGGGCAGCTCGCAGGCCGCCAGGTCGGCCTGGATCAGCCGGACGCCGTCGCCCAGCCGCTCGCGGGCCGCGCGCAGCATCGCCGCCGAGACGTCCACCCCGACCCGGGGTTTGAGCTCGGCGGCCAACCGGCCCGCGCCGATGCCGAGATCGGCGACGGACCCGTCCGCACTGCCGGTCAGCCGCTGGTAGTAGGCGATCTCCCGTGGATCGGCGCCGCCCATCGCGGTCCAGGCGAGGTAGAGCTCCGCCCAGTGGTCGAAGTCGTGCATCACGCTCTCCGGTGTCGGGACTTCGATCACATCACCGGGCCCGCAGGCCCGGCGGGCCCGGCCGCGTGACTGGCACAAAGATGCCGTCTAGCCGGTCGTCAGCACGAGCGGCCGGCGGCGGGAGCTGACCAGTGAGCGCCTCGGCCGGGGCATCGGATCGGTTCCGGTCTCGGCCAGCACGAGGCTCATCGCCCGCTCCCCCTCGGTGAAGATCAGACCGCGCTCGCGCAGCTCGCCGAGGTGCCCGGCCTGCTCGGGGGTCAGACGGTCCACGCGGGTGGGGCGTTCGAGGACGAGCAGCGTGCGCGCCACCGCCTCGTCCAGCGCGTACCGGGACGCCGTCCCCGGGCGGGAGTCGCGCACGAACCACGACCCGGCTTCCTCCTCCAGCCGCAGGACGGGCGGGTCGCCGTCCTCCCAGCCGCGTGACCAGTCGGCCACGGCCGCGGTGAGCGGCCGGATCCACCTGGCCACACCGATCATGTACGGTGCGACGGCCCGGTCGTTGAAGTAGTAGGCCAGCCGGCTCAGCGACTCCTCGGGGAAGGGGTAGGTGAGCCGGTAGTGGTCCACCGGGTGCAGGTCGAGGCCGAAGTCGCCGGCCTGGTTGAAGTAGGGGCTGTAGCGGTCGAACCGTACCGGGAAGACGCCTTCCGGCGGCGGCAGGTGGGCCAGCGACGGCAGGTCGTCGAGATACTTGGCGAAGGTCGACTCCGGCTCGCCGGGGAAGCCGATGAGCAGGTTCCACGCCGGGGCGATGCCGTACCGCACGCAGTTCTTCAGCAACTGGATGTTCTGGAACGCCGAGGAGCCCTTCTTCATCAGTTTCAGCGTGCCCGTCGACAGCGCCTCGATGCCGGGCTGGATCCGGTCGACGCCGGCCCTGGCCATCTCGCTCATGTCCTGCTGGTCGAGGCCGACCTTGACCTCGTAGAAGATCGACGCGCCGGAGGGCGGCCGCAGCCGGGGCAGGACCTCGGTGAGGTACTCCAGCGGCATGATGTTGTCCGTGCAGGAGTAGACGGTGCACCAGGGCGCGTACTCGAAGAGCCGCTCGAACTGGGCGACGGCCCGGTCCGGCGCCATCGCGCGATAGGCCATGCCCTGCCCGTTGAGCCCGCAGAACGTGCAGTGCGAGCGCTCACCCCACCAGCAGCCGCGCGAGGTCTCGAAGAACAGGATCGGCTCGACCTTGTCCTCGACGGCCGCGGTCAGCTCGTCGAAGGACGAGACGAACGAGGCGTAGTCGGGCTCCAGGCAGTCGTCGATGTCGGTGTCGGCGCCGATGGCCCGCCGGTAGCGATCCTCCTGGCAGTTGCGCCGCGACACGACGCCGGGGATGCGGTGCGGGGTCTCCTCGTCGCCGTCGATCACCGCGCGCAGGAAGCGGGGGAAGCTCCGCAGGGCGGGGCCCGAGAAGGCGTAGTCGAGCTGACCGGCGTGCTCCACGAGGGCCGCGCCCATCGGCGCCTCGCAGTTGGCGCCGCCCATGACCGTGACGGTGCCGGGAGAGCGCTCCTTGACGACGGCCGCCATGGCCAGGCTGGGCACGGTCTGCATGAACATCGAGCTGAACCCGACCACGTCGGCCTCGGCCAGCCGGTACTTCTCCGCCAGGTGGGCGCAGAACTCGCCCAGCCGCTCGCGGTGCCGCATCAGCCGGGCCCGCAGAGCCGCGTGCGCGGGGCCGGCGAAGTAGCGGCTGAAGTACTCCTCGCCGTTGTCGGGCGCGTCCGGGAAGGCGACCTGGCGGAAGAGCCAGTCGCCGATGCCGGCGACGTGGTGCTCCATGCCCTCGGCGACGGCGTCGTACAGCTCGGCGCCGAAGAAGCGCACCACGTCGTGGTTGAGGTAGCAGACCCGTACTCTGGCCTCGTCGCCGAAGTCGCGCTGCACCAGCGAGGAGAGCTGGCTCAGCGCGAACGACGGCCGCCTGCGGTCGGCGAACGGCATGTTGACCAGGGCGATGTCAAGCACGAAGGGTCCTTTCCGCGTCCCGGTGCCACGTGGCGTATTCCCGGAAGCCGTACATGAGCGGGGATTCGGGGTCACTGGCGATGTCGACCACCCGGCCGAGCACGACCGCGTGGTCCCCGACGGTCAGGACCTGCTCCACCGCGCACTCCGCCCAGCCGTGCAGGTCCTCCTCCAGCCGGGGCAGCCGCCGCGGTCCCGCGGGAGCCCACCGGATTGCGGAGAACCGGTCGGCGGTGAGCGACGAGAACAGCTCGGCGGCCGGCCGCGACCTGGCGGGCAGCAGGTTGACGCCGAATCCGCCGGCGTCGACGGTGGCCGCCAGGGTGCGGCTGTGCACGTTCATGCTGACCAGCAGCGTCGGCGGGGTGAGCGTGACGCTGATCAGCGAGGAGCAGGTGAGCCCGCAGGGTTCGCCGTCCGAGCTCATCGCCGTCACCACCGCCACGCCCGTCGGATAGGCGCTCATGAACGCGCGGCAGGACTCGGCGAGCGGGGTCAACGCAAGCTCGTCAGGTACTCGTGGGCGGCGGGCAGCGCCGCCGCCATCCGCTGGGCCCCGGCGCGCAGGTCGGCGAACTCCGCCCTGGCCCCCGCGGGGTCGAGATGGGCGAGCGCGGGGCGCGGGCCGGGCTTGTAGTGGCCCAGGCCGAGCAGCATCGTGATCCACGAGTAGAGCTCGAACCCGTGGTAGTAGGGGTAGATCGTGCTCTCGTCCGGGAGCCGGGTGGCCGCGACCGGCAGGAACCCGGCCAGCCACTCCGGGATCGGGCGGACCTTCGTCTCCTTCCAGAACGGCGTGTCGGCGCGGGCGGCGGCGCGGTAGTGCAGCACCAGGAACTCCCGCACCCCGTCGATCACCCTGGCGACCCTGTCGTTGTAGCCGTCGATCAGGCGCGGCTCCCACCGCTCGTCGGGGAAGTGCTTGACCAGCTGCTCGATGGCGTGCTGGATGAAGAAGATGCCGGTCGACTCCAGGGGTTCGACGAACCCGCTGGACAGGCCGACCGCGACGCAGTTGCCGACCCAGGAACGCTCGTTGCGGCCGATCCGCATCCGGATGTGGTTGGCCTCCAGGTCGTCGCGGCCGGGTGCGGCGAAGGCGCGCAGCGTGCGCTCGGCCTCCTCCGGGGAGCAGTACTCGTCGGAGTAGACGTAGCCGGTGCCGTTGCGGCCGTAGAGCGGGATGGTCCAGATCCAGCCCGCGTCCATGGCCGTCGCCGTGGTGTACGGGTTGATCAGCTCCTGCTCCTCGCGCGGGACGCGGAGCGCGACGGCGCGGTTGTTGGGCAGCACGTCGGTGAAGGAGCGGAAGCGCTCGCCGAGCGTCTGGTTGATCAGCAGGCCACGGAAGCCGGTGCAGTCGACGAAGAGCTGCCCGGTCACGTCGCCGTGCTCCTTGGTGGAGACGTGGCTGATCCAGCCCCGCTCGTCCCGGCCGACCGCGGTGACGTCGTCGAGCACGTGGCGCACGCCGCCCCGTACGCCGATGCCGGTGAGGTAGGCGGCGAGCTGCGCGGCGTCGAAGTGGTAGGCGTACGGGAACTGGGCCCGCTGCTCGTCCAGGGTGGAGCGGCCCAGCGAGCCGTCCAGCCCGGAGGCGAAGAGGCTTCCGTCGAGGAGCCTCGGCGAGCGCCGGGCCTCGCACAGCCACGGGGTGAGGTAGCAGTGCCGGTCGAACGGCTCGGCCGCGCCGTTCAGTTGCAGGTGCCAGTCGGCGAGGGTGAACCCGTTGCTCACCCGCAGCCGCTCGAACGGGTGGTAGAAGTGGGTGCCGTCGCCGCGCCAGTTCTGGAAGCGGATGGCCAGCTTGTAGGAGGCGGAGCACTGCGGCATCCACTCCCGCTCGTCGAGGCCGAGATAGTCGAAGAAGTGGCGGACGGTGCTGAAGGTCGCCTCGCCCACCCCGATGGTGGGGATTCGGGGCGATTCGACCAGGGTGACGGAGACCCGGTCGCCGAAGGCCCTCTTGAGGTAGGTGGCGGTCATCCAGCCCGCGGTCCCGCCGCCCACGATCACCACGTCGTTGATCATCAGTGCTGTCCTCTCAGGCTGAGCGGCCGCATGTCGGTCCAGATGGCCGAGATGTGCTCCAGACACTCCTCACGGCTGCCGCGGACCCCCTCGTCGGTCCAGCCGGCGGGATTGTCGCGGCCCTCGGGCCAGACGGAGTACTGCTCCTCGTGGTTGACGACGACTTTGAACATCGCTTCATGCCTCCCGGCAGTGTCCGGCCACGATCGGCCCGATCAGGGCCATCGCCTCGGCCCTGGCCATGGCGTCGTGGTCGCAGTCGATCTCGTGTACGGCCAGCCGTCCCGCCACGTGCGGCGCCCAGATCCCGGCCGCCGACAGCCCGGCCGGCCAGGTCCGGGTGGCGACGAACAGGTGAGCGTCGCCGTCGTAGCGGCCGGGCCGGTGGGTGTCGAGCAGCTTGGAGTTGCGCAGCACGGTCTCCGTCATCGACGCGACGAGCTCCTCGTCGAGGTCGGCCGCGTAGCCGACGGAGTCCATGAGCAGGGCGCGGGCCTCGGCGGCGTCCTCGATGCCCGGCCGCTCCGCGCCCGAGAAGGCGGGATAGCCGTCGAGCAGGGCCAGCAGCCCGACCTCACCCGGCAGCCGCTCGGCCATGGCGTGCGCCACCAGGCCGCCGAACGACCAGCCGAGCAGGTGGTAGGGCCCTTCCGGCCGCACGCGGCGGATGACCTCCAGGTAGCGCTCGGCCATCTCGGCCACCGAGCCGGGCTGGTCGGGTCCGGTGGCCTGCAGGCCGTAGACCGGCCGGTCCGGCTCGATGTGCGGCAGCAGACTGCTGTAGCACCAGCTGACGCCGCCGACCGGATGCACGCAGAACAGCGGCGGCAGCGTGCCCGAGGGCCGCAGCGGCAGCAGCACGTCGAACGGGTCGTCGCCGGCGCCGCCGCCGGACAGGCGCTCGGTCAGTTCGGCCACCGTGGGCGCGGCGAACAGGTCGCGGATGCTGAGCGAGGCGCCGAGCGTCGAACGCACCCTGCTGATCAGCCGGGCGGCCAGGATGGAGTGGCCGCCGGCGGCGAAGAAGTTGTCGTCGACCCCGAGTTCCGGCCGCTCCAGGACCTCGGTGAACAGGCCGAGCAGGGTGTGCTCGCGCGGGGTGCGCGGCGGCCTGTGCCCGGTGCGCGGCGGTTCCGGCAGCGCCCGGCGGTCGAGCTTGCCGTTGGCGTTGAGCGGCAGCTCGGGCAGCGGCAGGTAGGCGGCGGGCAGCATGTGGGTCGGCAGGTGGGCCAGGGCGTGGCTGTGCAGCCGCGCCGGGTCCGCGTGCTCGGGGGTCACGTAGGCCACGAGCTGGTCGTCGCGGACGATGACCGCCGCCTGGGCGACGCCGGGCGCCTGCCCGAGCGTGTTCTCGATCTCGGCCAGCTCGATGCGGTGGCCGCGCAGTTTGACCTGGTTGTCGGCCCGGCCGACGAACTCCAGCGCGCCGTCGGCCCGCCGCCTGGCCTGGTCGCCCGTGCGGTACCAGCGCCGCCCGCCGGGGGCGGCCACGAAGCGCTGGGCGGTCAGGCCCGGCCGGCCGAGGTAGCCGCGGCCGACGCCGGGGCCGCCGATGTACAGCTCGCCGCGCACGCCGGGCGGCACCGGCAGCAGGTTGTCGTCGAGCAGCAGCACCTCGGTGTTGGCCAGCGGGTGGCCGATCAGCGGGATGTCGCCGTCGCGCACCCGGTATCCGGTGCTGTCGTTGGTGCACTCGGTCTGGCCGTAGTAGTTGTAGCTGTCGGTGACGGGCGCTTCCCGCATCGACCGCCACAGCCCCGCCGAGACCGCCTCGCCGCCGACCATCAGCGCCTTCGGGTGGTGCCTGCCCGGCGCGAACAGCCCGGCGGCGACCAGTTGCTCCATGAAGACGGGGGTGAGGTCGACGAAGCCGATGCGGTGCACGTCGATGTAGTCGACCAGGTCCTCCGGCGTCCGGCGGGTGACGTCGTCGATGACGTGCAGCTCGTGGCCGTCCATCAGCCACAGCATCGAGTCCCACGAGGTGTCGAAGGTCAGCGGCACCACGAAGCCGATGCGCAGCCGCTCGCCGCGGGCCGCGGTGAACAGCCCGTGCCGGTGCGCGCCGAGCAGGTGCGCCAGGCCGCGGTGTTCCAGCACCACGCCCTTGGGCCGCCCGGTGGAGCCGGAGGTGTAGATGACGTAGGCGGCGTGCCCAGGGCGCGGCGGCGTGCCCGGGTCGTGGCCGGGGCCGTCGGGCACCTCCTCCAGCAGCGCGGTCCGCTCGTACGGCACCGCGCTCTCCCGCGTGGCCAGCACCAGCAGCGGTCGCGCGTCGTCCAGCGTGTAGGCGATGCGCTCCGCCGGGTGCTCCAGGTCCAGCGGCAGGTAGGCGGCGCCCGCCTTCAGCACGCCCAGCACCGCCGCGATCATCTCGGCGCCCCGGGGCAGCGCCAGCGCGATCAGCTGCTCCGGTCCCGCGCCCCGGGCGCGGAGGTGGTGGGCGATGGCGTTGGCCCGGCGGTTGAGCTCGGCGAAGCTCCACCGGCGGTCACCCGCCACGACGGCGACGGCGTCCGGGGTCCTGGCGGCCTGCCGTGCGAAGCTCTCCGGCACGGTCAGCTCCGGCGGCTCGATCCGGGGACCGCGCGAGCGGGCGAACTCCAGCTCCAGCTCGTCGAACGTGAGCACGGGCAGCGCCCCGACGCGGGTGCCCGGGTCCTCGACGGCGGCCTCCAGCAGGCGCAGCAGGCGCTCGGCCATGGACTCGGCTGTCGAGCGGTCGAACAGGTCGACGGCGTACTCCAGGTAGGCGTCCATCCCCTCGGGGCGGCCGCACTCGTCGTAGCGCTCGATGACGTCGAGGGTCAGGTCGTAGTCCGCGGTGCCGTGCCGTACCGGCTCGTGGGCCGAGCGCACGCCGGGGAAGGACAGGTCGGCGGCGGCGTTGTTCTGGAAGACCAGCAGCACCTGGAAGAGTGGGAAGCGGGCGAGCGTCCTGGTCGGGTTGACCGCCTCGACGACCCGCTCGAACGGGGTCTCCTGGTGCTCGTAGGCGGCCAGGTTCGCGTGCCGCACCCGGGCGAGCAGCTCGCCGAAGCTCGGGTCGCCCGAGGTGTCGGTGCGCAGCACCAGCGTGTTGATGAAGCAGCCGACCAGGTCGTCGAGACTCTCGTCCGTACGGCCGGCCACCGCGGTGCCGATCGGGATGTCGCTCCCCGCGCCCAGCCGGGTGAGCAGCGCGGCGAGCGCCGCCTGCGTGACCATGAAGAGGCTGACGCCGTGCTCGCGCGCCACCTCGGCCATGCGCCCGTGCACCCCGGCGGGGATGGTGAAGGGCACGGTGTCGCCGCGGTAGCTGGCGATCGCCGGGCGCGGCCGGTCCGTGGGCAGCTCCAGCTGGTCGGGCAGGCCCTCCAGGGTGGTGCGCCAGAAGTCCAGGTGGTCGTCGCCCGGGTCCTGCCAGAGCGCGAAGTCGGCGTAGCGCACGGGCAGCGGCCGCCAGCCGGGAGCCCGGTTCTCCAGCCTGGCGCGGTAGGCCTCGGCCAGGTCGCGCGCGAGCGGCGCCATCGACCAGCCGTCGCAGGCGATGTGGTGCACGACCAGGAGCAGCACGTACTCGTCCGCCGCCGGCTGGAAGAGCCTGGCGCGCAGCGGCGTCTCGCGGGTCAGGTCGAAGCCCTGCGAGGCGACGTCGGTCAGCAGGCCGGGCAGGTCGTCCTCGGTGACCGGCTCGGGGGCCAGGCCGAGGACGGCGGGGGCGAGAATCCGCTGGTACGGACCGCTGGCGTCCTCGGGGAAGACGGTGCGGAGCGGCTCGTGCCTGGCCACCACGTCGGTGAGCGCGGCGGCCAGCGCGGTGGTGGCCAGCGGCCCGCGCAGCCGCAGGCAGGTGAGCGTGTTCTGGGCGTGGTCGCCCGCGTCCTCCAGCCGGTTCAGGAACCACAGGCGGCGCTGGGTGAAGGACAGCGGCAGCCGGTCAGGCCTGGCCATCGGGCGCAGCGCGGGCCTGGCGTCCTCGCGCAGCACCTCCGCCAGCCCCGCCACGGTCGGATGGTCGAACAGGTCGCGGATGGTCAGCGTCGCGCTCAGCGCGCCGCGGATGCGGCTGATCAGCCGGGTGGCCAGGATGGAGTGGCCGCCGTTGGCGAAGAAGTCGTCGTCGATGCCCAGGTGGGTGGCGTTGAGCGTGTCGTTGAACAGCCGCAGCAGCGTCTCCTCGCGCGGCGTGCGGGGCGGCCGGTGCCGGGTGGCCGGCGGCTCGGGCAGGGCGGCCTTGTCGAGCTTGCCGTTGGGGGTGAGAGGCAGCGCGTCCAGCGGCAGGATCGCCGCGGGCAGCAGGTGGGTGGGCAGCTGGGTGCGGGCGTGCGCCATGACGGCGGCCGGGTTGGCGCGGGCGGGCACGACGTAGGCGATCAGCTGGTCGCCCCGGGAGATCACCGCCGCCGAGGTGACGCCGGGCGCCCGGCCCAGCGCGTGCTCGATCTCGGCCGGTTCGATGCGGTGGCCGCGCAGCTTGATCTGGTCGTCGGCGCGGCCGAGGAACTCCAGCGCGCCGCCGGGCAGCCGCCGGGCCAGGTCGCCGGTCCGGTAGAGGCGGGCGCCGCCGTGCCAGGCGACGAAGCGCGCCGCGGTCAGCCCCGGCCTGCCGAGGTAGCCGCGGCCGACGCCGGGGCCGCCGACGTACAGCTCGCCGCGGCTGCCGGGGGGCACCGGCTGGAGGGCGGCGTCCAGCAGGTGCGCCTGGACGCGGGGCAGCGGGTGGCCGATGAGCATGGTGCCCGGCTCGCAGCGCCAGGCGGTCGCGTCGACGGTCACCTCGCTGGGACCGTACGCGTTGATCATCGTGCGGCCGGTGGACCACCACTCCATCAGCCCGGCCGGGCAGCCCTCGCCGCCGACGACGAGCACGCGCAGGTCGGGGAACGGCTCGCGCGGCACGGTGGCCAGGATCGCGGGCGGCACGTGGGCCAGGCTGATCCGCTGCTCCCGCAGGAAGGCGCCGAGCTCCTCGCCGGTGTACGTGGCCGGCGCGACCACCAGGCAGCCGCCGCGCGTGAACGCCGTCGCCAGTTCGGAGACCATCACGTCGAAACCGGGAGAGACGAGCTGCAGCACCCGGTGCGCGGGCCCGCCCGCGGCGTCCAGCCGCTCCCCCAGGTTGGCCGTCAGGTTCGCCAGACCGCGATGCTCCAGCACGACGCCCTTGGGGGTGCCGGTGGAGCCCGAGGTGTGGACGACGTAGGCCGCGGTCTCCGGCGTCAGCGGCGTGCCCGGATCGTGGTCGGGTCCGCCGCCCAGCTCCTCCACCAGCAGTCTGCGCTCGTACGGCACGTCCGCCGCGCGGCAGGTGAGCAGGAGCCCGGGCCGGGCGTCGCGCAGCGTCGACGCGACGCGCTCGGCGGGGTGGCTCACGTCGAGCGGCAGGTAGGCGGCGCCGGCCTTGAGCACGCCCAGGATGGCGGCGATCAGCTCGGCCGAGCGCGGCAGGGCGAGCGCGACCACGCTCTCCGGTCCGGCGCCCGCCGCGATCAGGTGGTGGGCGATCCGGTTGGCCTCGCGGTCGAGCTCGGCGTAGGTCCACGTGGCCGTTCCGGCGACGAGCGCCGGGGCGTCCGGCGTACGCGCGACATGGCCGGAGAAGACGTGCGGCAGCGGTTCGGGGTCCGCGTCGCGGCGGGGGCCCTCCGCCCAGCCGCTCTCCTCGGCGCTCAGCAGCGGCAGCCGCGAGACCGGCTCGGCCGGTCCGGCGACGGCCGCGCCGAGCAGCCGCGTCAGCCGGGCCGCCATCGCCTCGGCCGTCGGCCGGTCGAACTGCTCGCACGCGTAGTGCAGCGCGCCGTGCAGCCTGCCGCCGGTCTCGTGCACGGCGAAGGTCAGGTCGAACTGGGCTGTGGGCACCCGGGTGTCCAGGCGCTCCACGTCCAGGCCGGGCAGCGTCCAGACGTCGCGGCGCTCCTCCTTGGAGTAGGTGACCAGCACGTCGAACAGCGGGTTGCGGCCGGGCACGCGCACCGGGTTGAGCCGCTCGACGATGCGCTCGAACGGGGTGTCCTGGTGGGCGAACGCCTCCAGGACGGTCCGCCTGGTGCGCCGCAGCAGCTCGGCGAAGTCCGGGTCGCCCGTGGTGTCGCCGCGCAGCACGAGGGTGTTGACGAAGAAGCCGATCAGCGGCTCGGTGGCGGGGTGGTCGCGGCCGGTGACCGGGGTGCCCACGGCGACGTCGTGCCGGCCGGTCAGCCGCGACAGCAGCGCGTGCACGGCGGCGAGCAGCACCATGTAGACGGTGACGCCGTGCTCGCGGGCGAGCCGGTGCATGCCGTCGGCGGGCAGGTCGAGCGGGACGTGGTCGCCGTGCCCCGCGACCGTGTGCGAGCGCGGCCGGTCGGCGGGCAGGTCGAGTGGTTCCAGGCCGGCCAGCCGGGCCGTCCAGTGCTCCAGGCTTCCCGGCTCGGCCGCGGACCGCTGGTGGACGGCGTGGTCGACGTACTGGACGTCGAGTCGCGGCAGCTCGCGGCCCTGGTAGAGGGCGGCCAGCTCGTCCCACAGGACGGGCAGCGACCAGCCGTCGCAGGCGATGTGGTGGAAGACCAGCAGCAGCACGTGCGCGCCGTCCGGCTCACGGTGCAGCCTGGCCCGCAGCACGGGTCCGTGCTCCAGGTCGAAGGGCCGCTCCAGGGCGTCGTCGAGCCCGTCGCCCAGCTCGACAGGGGCGGGCGGGTCGATGACCTGGCGGGGCCGGCCGTCGGTCTCGACGTAGCGGGTGCGGAGGATCTCGTGCCTGGCGACGACGCCGCTGAGCGCGCGGGCGAGGGCGGCCCGGTCGAGCGGGCCGCGCAGCCGTACCGAGACCGGCATGTTGTAGGCGGTGCTGCCGGGCGCGAGCTTCCACAGGAACCAGAGCCGTTCCTGCGCGAACGACAGCGGCAGCGCGCTCACGCGCGGTGCCGGCTCGATCGGGGCGGGCGCCGGGCGGGCGGCGGCGACGCGGGCGGCCATGGCGGCCACGGTCGGCGCCTCGAAGACGGTGGTGACCGGGAGGTCGGCGCCGAGCTCCTGCCGCAGCGCGAACCGGAGCCGCGTGGCGAGCATGGAGTGGCCGCCGAGGTCGAAGAAGTCGTCGTGCGCGCCGATCTCGGCGCCGGGAGTGCCGTCGAGGTCGAGCACGCGCCGCCAGATCGCGGCCACGGCCACCTCCAGCTCCGTGCGCGGCGCCTCGTAGGCGGCCCGCCTGCCCTGCGTCCCCGGGCCCGGGTCCGGCAGGCGCGAGCGGTCGACCTTGCCGCTCAGCGTGCGCGGCAGCTCGTCCACCAGGACCACGGACGACAGCCACATCGGCCGCGGCAGCCGCTCGTTGCAGAAGTCGCGCAGCGCGGCGGCGTCCGCTGCGCCGTCCGGCACGGCGTAGCCGACCAGGCGGTGGTCACGCCCGTCCGGCCAGGCCAGCACGTGGCAGTCGGCCACCGCGGGATCCGCGCGCAGGACGGCGCGCACCTCGCCGGGCTCCACCCGGTGCCCGCGGATCTTCACCTGGTCGTCGTCACGGCCGAGGAACTCGATGCTGCCGTCGGGCAGCCGCCGCCCTCTGTCCCCCGTCCGGTACAGGCGTGAGCCGGGCGCCGCGGCGAACGGGTCGGGCACGAAGCTCGCGGCGGTCGCGGCGGGCTGGTTCGCGTAGCCGCGCGCGACGCCGGGGCCGCCGACGTGCAGCTCCCCCACGACGCCGATCGGCACCTGGCGGCCGTGTTCGTCGAGCACGTGGACGGCGGTGTTGGCGGCGGCGAGGCCGACGGGCACGATCCCCGAGACGGTGCGGGCGCCCCGGCGCGCCTCGTGGATGGTGCTGTCGATGGTGGTCTCGGTGGCGCCCCACGCGTTCAGCACCCGCACCCGGGGGCCGAACGTCGCCATGAGGGCGTCGCAGTCGGCCACCGGCAGGGCGTCGCCGCCGGAGACCAGCAGCCGCAGCTCGGGCAGCTCCGGTCCACCGGCCGCCACGTGTCCCGCCAGGCCGTGCAGGACGGCGGGGATGCTGTCGAACGCCTCGATCCGCTCGGCGGCCAGCGCGCCGGCCAGCGCGGCCGGGTCGAGCGCCAGGGCGCGCGGCGCGATCACCAGGCTCCCTCCGAAGGTCAGGCTCCTGACCACGTCACCGAGGAAGACGTCGAAGGACGGGCTGGCGACCGTCAGCCAGCGGCGGACCGCGAGCTCGCGGGCGGCCCAGTCGGCCCGGAGGTTGGCCAGGCCCCTCCTGGTGCCCATGACGCCCTTGGGCGTGCCGGTCGAGCCCGAGGTGTGGATGACGTAGGCCAGCGCGTCGGGGTGCACCCGCCGTCCGGGCCGGTGCGCGGGCCGCCCGGCCGCCCCGGCGACGTCGGCGACGCGCCAGAGCCCCGGCGGGACATCCGCGCCGAAGCCGGGCCCGGTCAGCACGACCGCGGGGGCGACCCCGGCGAACATGGCGGCCAGCCGGTCCGCGGGCTGGTCGGGGTCGACGGGGAAGAAGGCGGCGCCCGCCTTGAGCACGGCCAGCGGGGCGATCACCGAGTCGGGGCCGCGGCCCACACAGACCGCCACCACGTCGTCGATCCCGGCGCCGAGCTCGGCGATCAGGTGGGCGAGCCGGTTGGCCCGCTCCTCCACCTGGCCGTAGGTCAGCCGCTCCGCGCCGCACAGCAGGGCCAGGTCGCCGGGCGCGGCGTCGGCGCAGGCCTCGAAGCGCGCCTCCAGCCCGGTCTCCGGATCGAAGGCGAGCCCGGTGGAGTTCCATCCGGCCAGCCGCCGCCGTTCGGCCTCGCTGATCAGGTCGTACGCGGAGACGGGGCGGTCGGGGTCGGCCGCGGCCTGCCGCAGCAGCTCGGCCAGCCGGCCGGCCAGGCGCTCGGCGGTGCCCGGGTCGAACAGCTCCGCGTCGTACTCCAGCGTGCCCGCGAAGGAGTCGTCCAGGCTGAAGGTCAGGTCGAACAGGGCGCCGCCGCCGTCGCACGGGTACGGCTCCACCGCCAGCCCGCCGAGCTCGGGCCGCGCGCCCGCCGCGTCGCTGTCGCCGGTGACCATGACGTCGAACAGCGGGTTGCGCCCGGCCTCGCGCACCGGGTTGAGCCGCTCGACGACGCGCTCGAACGGGATGTGCTGGTGGGCGAAGGCGTTCAGGACGCTTTCCTTGGTCCTGGCCAGCAGCTCGCGGAAGGTGGGGTCGCCGGCCGTGCCGGTCCTGACGACCAGCGTGTTGACGAAGAAGCCGATCAGCGGCGCGACGTCCTGCCGATCCCGTCCCGCCGTGGGGGTGCCCACGGCGATGTCGTGCTGACCGGTCACCCGCGACAGCAGTGCCTGGACCGCGGCGAGCAGCACCATGAACGGGGTCGAGCCGTTCCGCCTGGCCAGCTCGCGCAGCCGCGCGGCGCTGTCGTCAGGCACCCGGACCGGCACGAGCTGCCCCCGGTGGGCGGGTTCCGGGGGGCGCGGCCGGTCCAGCGGCAGGGCCAGTTCCTCCACCCCGGCCAGTTGGCCGCACCAGTGGTCCAGCCCGTCGCCGCCGGATTCGGCACGCTGGCGGTGGGCGTGGTCGGCGTACTGGATCTCCAGCGCGGGCAGGTCCTGGCCGCGGTAGAGCGCGTCCAGCTCCCGCCACAGGATGGGCAGCGACCAGCCGTCGGCGGCGATGTGGTGGAGGACCAGGAGCAGCACGTGGTCGTCCGGCGCCAGCCTGAACAGCGTGGCGCGCAGCACCGGACCGCGCTCCAGGTCGAACGGGGCCGCGCACTCGCGGTCGGCCAGCCGGCGCAGCTCGCCCTCCGTCACCGGGACGACCGGCAGCCCGACAGGGGCGGCGGGGTCGACGACCTGGGCGGGCACGCCGCCCTCCGCGACGTAGCGGGTGCGCAGGATCTCGTGCCTGGCCACCACCCCGTCGACCGCCCGGCCCAGCGCCTCGGCGTCGAGCGGGCCGCGCAGCCGTACCGCGGCGGGGGCGTTGTAGGCGGAGCTGTCCGGCGCCATGGACCACAGGAACCACAGCCGTTCCTGCGCGAAGGAGAGGGCCGACGGCTCCCCGGTGCGCGGCGCGCGCGGCCGCCGCTCGCCTGCCAGCCGCTCCAGCAGGAGCTTGCGCCGCTCCGGCGGCAGCTGCGCGATCCGCGCGGCGAAGGTCTCCGACATGCGTGCGGGTCCTCTCATGACTCGGACGGCAGGAGCCGCGCGAGCTCGTCGTCCGGCAGGGCCAGGACGAGCCGGTCGAGCTCCGCGGCGAGACGTACGGCCAGCGCCGAGATGCGGGGTTCGGCCAGGATCTGCTTGATGCCGAGATCCACGCCGAACGCGGTGCGGATGCGGAAGGCGATCTGGACGGCGTCGAGCGAGTTGCCGCCGAGCTCGAAGAAGTCGTCCTCCACGCCGGGCCGCTCGATCTGCAGCACGTCGCGCCAGATGTCCGCGATCGCCTCCTCGACGGGGTCGCGGGGCGCCACGTACGGGGTGCGGGCGGCGGGCCGGTCGGCGTCGGGGACCGGGAGCGCGGCGCGGTCGATCTTGCCGTTGGGGTTCAGCGGGAGCCGGTCCATGATCATGACGGTGGTGGGGACCATGTGCTCCGGCAGCCGTTCGGCGAGGTGGCCGAGCAGTTCCTCGGCGCTGACGGCCGCGTTCGGCTGGACGTAGGCGAGAAGCCTGCCCGCGGGCGCGGTCACCACGCACGTGGCCACCGCCGGGTGCGCGGCCAGTGACGCCTCCACCTCGCCCAGCTCCACCCGGAAGCCCCTGACCTTGACCTGGTGGTCGCGGCGGCCGAGGAACTCCAGCGTGCCGTCGGGCCGCCAGCGGGCCAGGTCGCCGGTGCGGTAGAGCCGGGCCCCCGGCGTGCCGGAGAACGGGTCGGCGACGAAGCGGTCGGCGGTCAGGCCGGGCCGCCGCCAGTAGCCGACGGCCACGCCGGGGCCGCCCAGCCACAGCTCGCCCGGCACGCCGACAGGGGCCGGGGAGAGGGTCGTGCTCACGACCCAGGCCTGGGTGTTGGCGATCGGCGGGCCGATCTGGCCGTTGGTGGCGGGGATGTCCGCCAGCGGCAGGCAGGTGGAGATGCTGGTCACCTCGGTCGGGCCGTAGATGTTGTGCAGGCCGGGGTGATCCGCCTGGCGCAGGCTGGCCAGGTTGACGCGCTCGCCGCCGATGTAGACCTGGCCGACGGTGGAGAACACGGTGGGCTCGGCGCCGACCGCCGAGTTGAACAGCGCGGTGACCAGGGCGAGCGTGGTGACGCCTTCCGTCTTGACCAGCTCGGCCAGGCGGGGCGGCGACAGCACCGTCTCGTTGGGGACGATCACCAGGCGGCCGCCGTTGAGCAGCGCGCCCCACAGCTCGAACAGCAGCGGGTCGAAGGAGGCGTTCGACAGCTGGGCCACCACGCTGTCGGGGCCGAGCCGCACGTAGTCGGTGCCGCACACCAGGCGCACGATGCCGCGGTGCGCCACCGCGACGCCCTTGGGCCTGCCGGTGGAGCCGGAGGTGTAGACGACGGTCGCCACCCGGTCGCCGCCGCCGTGGCCCGTCCCCTCCACCGTGCCGGTCTGCTCGGCGATGTCCTCCAGGGGCATGCCCTGTCCTTCGGAGAGCGGCAGGCCGGCCAGCAGGCGGCGGTGCCCGAGCACCACGCCCGCGCCGGTGTCGGCCAGCATGAACGACAGCCGCTCCGCGGGGTACGACGGGTCGAGCGGGACGTACGACCCGCCCGCCCGCAGGATGCCGACGATCGCCGTGACCAGGTCGGCCGAGCGCTCGGCGCACAGCCCCACGAGGTCGCCGGGCCGCACGCCCGCCTCGCGGAGCCGCCCGGCGACCGCTCCCGCGCGCTCCCACAGCCGCGCGTAGCTCAGTCGTACGTCTCCGTCCACCACGGCCACGCTTCCCGGCCTGAGCCGTACGTGCTCGGCCACCAGCTCTTCCAGCGACCGCTCCAGCGGCGCCGGGCGTCGCGTGGCGTTCCAGCGTTCCACCTGCGCCAGCTCGGCCGGGGCGGCCAGCGACGCGGCGGCGACCGGCGACCGGGGGGCGGCGACGACCTGGTGCAGGGCGGTCAGGTAGGAGTCGCGGATGCGGCGGACCTGCTCGGGCGCGAACTCGCCGGAGTGGAAGTCGAGGCTCATCAGCAGCCCCGTGCCCGAGCGCGGGTTGCGCAGGAAGCCGCAGACGAACGGGTAGTTGGTCGGCTCGACCCGCACCGTGGTGAAGGCGTCCAGCTTGGGGTCGACGAAGGCGACCTCGCCGCCGTCGAGCACGTCCTTCAGCACGTGGAAGTGGTTGTAGACGAAGTGCGTCTCGTACAGCGGGCCGCCGCCCACCAGCTGCTGGATCTGCGACATGGGGAAGCGGCGGTGCGGCAGCAGGGCGTTCTCCTCCTCGAAGACGGCCCTGATGAGCTCCGCCCAGGTGCCGCCGACCCGCGCCCTGATCGGCAGCGAGTTGAGGAACAGGCCGCGCGACTCGGTGCCGTCGGCCTCCTCCAGCCGCCCGTTGAACGCCATGCCGGTGACGACGTCCTCGGTACCCGCCAGGTAGGCGAGCACGCGCAGGTGCACGGCCAGCAGCACGCTCTTCAACGGCACCCCGAGCTGCTCGGCGACCCGCTCCAGCCCCTGGCACAGATCGGCCGGGATCTTGGTCTCGCGCCAGGCGTAGAACTCGCTGCTGCCCTCGGGAAGGGTCCAGTCCTCCACCGTGTACGCCGGGTCGATCTCGTCGGCGGGGCACTCCACCGGCCAGCGGGGCAGCGTCAGCCGCTCCAGGCCGGCCAGCCGCTCACTCCACCAGGCGCGCTCCTCGCCCGACTCCACCGCCTGCCGTTCCGCCTCGACGTAGTCGCGGTAGGTGGAGGCCGGAGGCGGCTCGGCCGCGGCGGCGGGGTCCTTCAGCAGAGCGAGGTATCGCTCCAGGATCTCGGCGATCGTCGAGTGCAGGCTCCAGCCGTCGAGGATGGCGTGGTGCTCGACCAGCGTCCACTGGAAGGTGTCGTCGCCGCGCCGGTGGACGAAGAAGCGCCACAGCGGAGGCCTGGCCAGGTCGAAGGGGCGCTCGCGCTCCCGGTCGACCAGCTCGCCGATGATCCGCCCCTGCTCCTCGGCGTCCATCCCGCGCAGGTCCGCCACCTCGATCGGCAGCTCGGCGGCGCGGTGGACGAGCTGCAGCATGTCGCTGTAGCCGCTGAGGTGGAACGAGGTCCGCAGGATGTCGTGGCGCCGCACCACCTGCGCGGTCGCCTCGCGGAACGCCTGCTCGTCCCACGGCGCCCGCAGGTGGAAGCTGTCGACGTTCTGGTAGAGCATGCGGTCGTCGGACTCCATGTGGAAGACCATCCCGACCTGAAGCGCGGCCATCGGGTAGGCGTCGACCACGTCCTCGGGCAGCCTGGCCCGGTCCTGCTCCGACACCAGCGCGAACAGCTCCCGCTCCCGCTCCACCGGCGCGGCGGGCGTGATGCCGGTGGCCAGCTGCGCCACGGTCGGCAGCTGGAAGAGCCGCTGCAGCTCGAAGTCGAGCCCGCGCTCGCGGGCCAGCGCCAGCACCTGGACGCTGCGGATGGAGTCGCCGCCCAGGTGGAAGAAGTTGTCGGTGACGCCCACCTGCTCCAGTTCGAGCACCTCGGCCCAGACGGCGGCCAGCACCCGCTCGGTCTCCGTGCGCGGCGCGACGTGGGCCCGGCCCAGCGCGGGCCGCTCCTCGGCGGGGTCGGGCAGCGCGGCCCGGTCGATCTTGCCGTTGCGGCTCTGCGGCAGTTCGTCGAGGATGATCACGACCGAGGGGATGAGGTGCGCGGGCAACCTGGGCTCCAGGAACTCGTGCACCTCCTCGACGCTCAGCTCGCCGCGCGACTCGACGTAGGCGACCAGGCGTCGCTCCGGCGAGCCGTGCGCGACGACGACGCACCGGCCTGCCCGGGGGTGCTCGCAGACGGCGGCCTCGACCTCGCCCGGCTCGATGCGGAAGCCGCGGATCTTGAGCTGGTGGTCGGCGCGGCCGTGGAACTCCAGTGTGCCGTCGGGCCGCCAGCTCGCCAGGTCGCCGCTGCGGTACATGCGCGCCCCCGGCCGGCCCGAGAACGGGTCCGGCAGGAAGCGCTGGGCGGTCAGGTCGGGTCGCTTCCAGTAGCCGCGCGCCACACCGTCGCCGCTGACGTGGATCTCGCCGATCACCCCGGCCGCGACCGGCAGCCCGTCGCGGTCCAGGACGTGGATGCCCAGGTCGGGCAGGGGCACGCCGATCGGGCTCGTCCGCCCGGCCAGCAGTTCACCGGTGAGCGGGGCGTAGGTGCTGTGCACGGTGGTCTCGGTGATGCCGTACATGTTGACCAGCCGCGGGGAGTCCTCGGGGTGGCGCTGCCACCAGCGCCGCACCGAGTCCCGGTCGAGCGCGTCACCCGCGAAGACGACCAGCCGCAGCGCCAGCTCGGCGGCCCGGCGCTCGTCCACGCCGACGAACTGGCGGAAGACGGCCGGGGTGGCGTTCAGCACGGTCACCCGCTCGCGGGCCACGAGGTCGTAGTACGCCTCGGGCTCGCGGCTCTCCCAGTGGCTCACGACGACCAGCCGGCCGCCGGTGGCCAGGCAGTTCCACACCTCCCAGACGGAGACGTCGAAGGAGCTGGAGTGCAGGAGCGTCCAGACGTCATCGGGGCCGAAGCCGTAGGCGGGCCGGGTGCTCTCCAGCAGCCTGACCACGTTGTGGTGGGTGACCATGACGGCCTTGGGCGTGCCGGTGGAGCCGGAGGTGTAGATCAGGTAGGCCAGGTCGCCGGGGTCCGGCCCGCGGCCGTCGTAGTCGGCCTCGGCGGCCGGCGCGTCGGCCAGGACCGTGCGGTGGTCCCCGTCCGGCAGCTCGACGCCGCGCTGCGTGACCACGATCTCCAGCTCGGCGTCGGCCAGCATGAACGCCAGCCGCGCCGCCGGGTAGGCGGGGTCGAGCGGCACGTAGGCCGCGCCGGTGCGCAGGATGGCGAGCATCCCGACGACGAGCTCCGCGCTGCGCCGGCAGGCCAGGCCGACCAGGTCGCCCGGCCCCGAGCCCAGCCGCGCGGCCAGGGCGCCCGACCGCTCCCACAGCTCGGCGTAGGTGAGCCGCAGCGGTCCGTCGGTGATGGCCACGGCATCCGGCCGCGCCCTGACCTGCTCGGCGACCAGACCGGGCAGGGTCGTGCCCGGTTCGATCCGGCGGGCCGGGCCCGACCAGCCTTCGATGAGCCGCTGCTCGGCTTCCGGCAGCGCGCTGATGCGCGAGACGGGCAGGTGGGGCGCGGCCAGCAGACCGGCGAGCAGGGTCTGCCACTGGTCGGCCAGCCGCCGCGCGGTCCCGGCGTCGAAGAGCGCGGTCGCGTACTCCAGCTCGACGCGCAGCTCGCCGTCGCAGTCGACCACGGTGACGGTCAGGTCGAACTTGGCGGTGCCGGTGTCGGCGGGCAGCTGGACCGCCTCGGCGGCGCCCAGCCGCCAGCGGGAGCGCTCCTGCCTGTGCAGGCCGAACTGCACCTGGATCAGTGGCGGGTGTGACAGCTCGCGCTCCGGCTGCAGCGCGTCGACCAGCGCCGCGAACGGCACCTGCTGGTGCGCCTGCGACTGCGCCGACGACTCGCGGACCCGCTCCAGCAGTTCGGCGAAGGTGGGGTCGCCGCTCAGGTCGGCCCGGACGACGAGCGTGTTGACGAAGAAGCCGACGAGCTCCTCCAGCTCGGGAGCCGGCCTCCCGGCGACCGGCGTGCCGATCACCAGGTCGGTGCGCCCGCTCCAGCGGCCGAGCACCAGCGCGAAGGCCGAGAAGAGCACCTCGAACACGGTCGCGCCGGACGCCCTGGCCAGGTCGCGGACCCGTTCGGGGGCGAGAAGACGGAAGTGCTCGGTGGCGCCGCCGTACTCCTGGACCGGCGGGCGGCGGCGGTCGGCGGGCAGTTCGAGCAGCGGCGGCAGGCCCTCCAGGTGCTCACGCCACCAGGCCAGCCCCTCCTCCAGCGGCCTGGCCCGCTCCCACGCCGCGTAGTCGGCGTACTCGACGGGAGGCTCGGCGGGCTCGCCGCCCGCCAGCTCGTCCAGCAGCAGCCCGAGCGACCAGCCGTCGACGGCGATGTGGTGGAAAGAGATCCACAGCAGGTGGTGCTCGGCGGTGCGGCTGATCAGGCCGGCGCGCAGCAGCGGCGCCGCCGCCAGGTCGAAGGGCTCCCTGACCCGCTCGCCGGCGAGCCTCGTGGCGTCCGCCCAGGCGGACGCCTCCTCGTGGCGCCACGGCACGTCGGCCCGCTCGTGGACCCGCGTGCGCGGACGGCCGTCGGCGCCCACGGTGAAGGCGGTGCGCAGCACCGCGTGCCGGTCGGCCAGCCCCTGTACGGCACGGCGCAGCTCTTCCGGGTCGGCGGGACCGCGCAGTTCCAGCAGCACGGGCACGTTGTAGAGGGGGGTGCCGGGCCGCCACTGGTCGAGGAACCAGAGCCGCTCCTGGCCGGACGACAGCGGGTCGTCGCCCGGCCGCCTGCGGGGCACCGCCGGCGAGGCGGCGACCGTGTCGCCGAGGCCTGCCTCGGCGAGCAGCTTGTCGATCAGCAGCTCTTGTGCGCGGTCAGTGTGCATCTGCGATCTCTTCCTCCGCGCCCACGCGGGCGTGCCGTACCTGCAGGACGATGGCGGCTATCCGGTCCAGCCGGTCGGGATCCGCCTCGCGTAACGCGGCGGCCAGACGCCGGACGGTCTTGTGCCGGAACAGGTCGCGGACCGACATCGAGGTGCGCAGGGCGCGCTCGGCCCGAGTGGTGACCTTGACGGCGTGCAGCGAGTGGCCGCCGAGCTCGAAGAAGTCGTCGGTGGCGCCCAGCCGCTCCAGGCCGAGCACCTCGGCCCAGATCTCGGCGAGCAGTTCCTCCACCGGACCCGCGGGGGCGACCGCCTCGGTCTCGGCGCGCCCCTCCTCGGGCACCGGCAGCGAGGACGTCTCGACCTTGCCGTTGGGGCCGAAGGGGATCCGGTCCACCAGGATCACGTGGGCGGGCACCAGATGATCGGGCAGCTCACGTGCCAGGGCCTCGCGCACCGCCCCGGACGTCAGCCCGGCTCCGCCTGCGGGCTGGAGGTAGGCGATCAGCTCCACCGGGGCGTCCTGCGGGTTGCGCGCGACGACGGCGCAGGCCCGCACGCCGGGCAGCGCCGACAGGGCCAGCTCGACCTCGCCGGGCTCGACGCGGAATCCGCGGATCTTCAACTGCCTGTCGATGCGGCCGAGGTATTCGAGGGTCCCGGCGGGCGTCCAGCGCGCCAGGTCACCGGTGCGGTAGAGCCGTCGCCCCGGCTCGACGGAGAAGGGGTCGGCAACGAAGGCACCGGCGGTGGCGCCGGGCCGCCGCCAATAGCCCCAGGCCACGCCGGGGCCCCCGAGCCACAGCTCGCCCGGCACCCCCTCGGGGGCGAGGTCACCGGTGTCCAGGTCGACCACGTAAGCGGTGGTGCCGGAGATCGGCCGGCCGATGGGGCCCCGGGTGGTGGGCGGCTCGGCGAGCGGTTGGCAGACGGAGAAGGTGGTGACCTCGGTCGGGCCGTAGGCGTCGTACAGGGTGCGCGGACCGCGCCCGCCGCGCAGCACCTCGCCCACCCTGGCCACGTCGAGCGCTTCACCGCCGACGCAGAGGTGGTCGACGGTGGCGAAGGCGCCCGGCTCCTCGGTGGTGACGGCGTTGAACAGGGAGGTGGTCAGGAAGAGCGTGGTGACGTGCTCGGCCCGGAGCAGCTCGGTCAGCGCCGACGGCGCCAGGACCGTCGCGGGCGGGACGACGACCACCCTGCCGCCGTTGGCCAGCGCGCCCCAGACCTCGAAGGTGATGGCGTCGAAGGAGGCGTTGGACACCTGGGCGAGCACGGTCGTGGTGTCCAGCGGGACGTAGTCGGCGCCGTGCACCAGGCGGACGACGCCGCGGTGCGGGACGACGACGCCCTTGGGGCGGCCCGTGGAACCGGAGGTGTAGATGACGTAGGCGGCGTCCTCGGGACGGATCGGCACCTCGGGTCCGGTCGCCGGGCTCAGGTCGCCGTCGATCGCGATCGTCTCGGTTCCCGTACGCGGCAGCGCGGCCAGCAGGTCGCGGTGGCCGACGAGCGTGCCCACGCCGGTGTCCTCCATCATGAAGGACAGCCGGGCCGCCGGGTAGGAAGAGTCGAACGGCACGTAGGCCGCACCGGTGCGCAGGATCGCGAGCATGGCGACGACCAGGTCGGCGCCGCGGTGGCAGGCCAGGCCGACCAGCTCGCCGCGACGCGGCCCGAGCCGTGCGGCCAGCGCTCCGGACCTGGCCCAGAGCTCGGCGTAGGTGAGCTGGACACGTCCCGCCGACACGGCCACCGCGTCACCGCGATCGGCCACCTGCCGGGCGACCAGCTCCGGGATCGTGGCACCGGCGTCCGTGACGCGGTCCCAGCTCGCCTGCTCGTCAGCGGCGCGGGCCCAGCTCGTGAGCCGGCGTCGCTGGCCGGGAGGCAGCACACCGATCCGCGACACCGGCTCCCCCGGCCCCGCCAGCAGCCCGCGCACCAGCTCCAGCCACTGGTCGGCCAGCCGGTCGGCGGTGGCCGCGTCCAGCAGGTCGGCGGCGTACTCCACCTCCAGCAGCATCTCCCCCGGCGCCTCGTGCAGGGTGAACATGAGGTCGAACTTGGCCGTCCCGGTGTCGGCCTGCCGCAGCCGTGCCGCCAGCCCGTCGGCCAGTTCCCAGTCGTGGTGCGAGGGCCGGTAGTGCGCGAAGGCCACCTGCACCACCGGCGCGTGGCTCAGCGCCCGCTCCGGCTGCAGCGCCTCCACCAGAAGGGAGAACGGCAGCTCCTGGTGGCCGAGCGCGGCGGTCGCGCTGTGCCGTACCCTCTCGACGAGCTGCGCGAAGCTCGGGTCGCCGCTCACGTCGGCGCGGACGACCAGGGTGTTGACGAAGAAGCCGACGAGCGGCTCCAGCTCGGGCAGCGGCCTGGCCGCCACCGGGGTGGCGATGGGCAGGTCGCTCCGGCCCGTCCAGCGGCGCAACAGCAGCGCGAAGGCCGACAGCGCCACGTCGAACACGGTCGCCGAGCGCGACCGCGCGAAGTCCGCCAGGGCCGCGGCCAGATCCGGCGGCAGCACCCGGCGTCCGGTGCCGCCGAGGAAGCTCTGCACCGCCGGGCGCGGCCGGTCACCCGGGAGCTCCAGCACCGGCGGCAGCCCCGCCAGATAGGAACGCCACCACCGCAGGTCGTCGGCGACGGGACGGCCGCGCTGCCAGGCCGCGTAGTCGGCGTAGCCGAACTCGTCCGGCGGCGGCAGCGGCAGCCCGCGGTAGGCCGTGCCCAGGTCGTCGAGCAGGTGACCCAGCGACCAGCCGTCGACGGCCAGATGGTGGATGCACAGGTACAGCAGGTGCCGGTCCGCCGCGAAGCTGACCAGCCCTCCCCTGACCAGCGGCGGAACGCTCAGGTCGAACGGCTCGGCGACGTGTTCGCGCACCAGCCGCCAGGCGTGCGCCCGGTCGTCGGCCTCCTCCCGCCGCCACGGCACCTCGGCGTCGCGGGTCAGCGGCCGCGGCCGGCCGTCCACGCTCTCGAACGCGGTGCGCAGCGCCGGATGGCGGTCCGCCACGCGCTGCAGCGCCTCCCCCAGCCGGCCGGGGTCCACCGGTCCGGTCAGCTCCAGCACCAGCGGCACGTTGTAGAGGGCGGTGCCGGGACGCCACTGCTCCAGGAACCACAGGCGCTCCTGCTCCAGCGACGCCACGGCGGGCCCGGACGCGCCGGTCAGCGGGCGGGCCGGGCCGGCCGCGGCGCGTTCGACGACCTTGGCGCAGGCGGCCAGCGTCGGGGCGGTGAACAGCTCGTCGAAGTGCACCTCGACCTCGAAGGCCGCGCGGATCCTGCTCAGCGCCATGGCGGCCAGGATGGAATGGCCGCCGACGGCGAAGAAGTCGTCGTCGGCGCCGACCCTGGGGACCTCCAGCACCTCGGCCCAGATGGCCGCCAGCTTCCGCTCGGTGGGGGTGCGCGGTGCGACGTAGGGGATCTCGTCCCAGTCCCGGGGCGCCGCCACCGGTTCGGCGGCGACCACCACATCCGCCAGCGGCGTGTCCGGCTCCTCGGCGAGGAGCAGCAGGAGCGTCTCCAGGCGGTCCAGGTGCCAGCGCATCGCCGGCTCGGTGTAGCGGTCGGCGTCGTAGTCGCACTCCAGCAGCCAGCCGTCCGCGGCGTCGTTCAGCAGGAACACGCAGTCGCAGTCACGCAGCTCCAGTGCCACCCGCTGGGCCTCGGCCCACCCGATCCCGGCCGCCACGAGCATCCGGGGCTCGTCGTCCCGGTCCCCGCCCAGCCGGGCGCCGTCGCGCGAGGCGGAGCTCAACAGGTCGTCCAGCCGGATGCCGGGACCCACGGCGGATCTCAGTGCCACCAGCCCGGCGTCCGCCGCGCCCGCCGTGCCCGCCGCGCCCACCGCGCCCACCATGACCTCGTCCGAGTCCGGCGCGGCGATCAACGCCATCGCCGCCGCCGCGAGCCAGGCCAGGGGCGTCCCCGGTGCCGCCGGGACGGAGAGGCCGGCCGACAGGTGCCCGCGGACGTAGCCGGGCCGTACGGTCGGCGCGACGTCGGCCGGGAGCGTGGTCGCGCGGTTCACGACGTGCCCCCCGGCAGCACCACGTGGTCGCCGATGACCAACCGGTCCAGGCCGGCGCGCAGGAAGGTGTCGACCGCCTCGCGCGGCGTGCGCACGATCGGCTGGCCGCGCATGTTGAACGAGGTGTTCAGCAGCACGGGCATCCCGGTGCGCGCGCCGAAGGCCTCCAGGAGGCCGTGCAGGAGGGGGTTGGCGTCGGGCCCGACCGCCTGGACCCGGGCGGTGCCGTCGACGTGGGTGACGGCGCCCAGCCGGTCGCGGTGCTCGGGGCGGGTGCGCGTGGTGAACAGCATGTGCGCGTACTGCCGTTCCCGCCCGCGCCCGATCTCGAAGAACGTCGACGCGTCCGCCTCGGTCACCACCGGGGCGAAGGGCCTGAAGTCCTCCCGCTTCTTGATCAGGTTGTTGATGTGGTCGCGCATGCGCGCCTCGCGCGGGTCGGCCAGGATGCTGCGGCAGCCGAGCGCGCGCGGGCCGAACTCCATGCCGCCCTGGAACCAGGCCACCACCTCGCCCCGCTCCAGCGCCTCGGCGGTCTCCGCCAGCAGCTCCGCCTCGTCCGTCACCCGCCGGGCCCGCACGTCCTCCCTGGCCGCCAGGTGCTCGGCGATCTCGCCGGACTCGTACGCGGTGCCCCAGTACGGCATCCGCATCGGCTGGATCGGCGTCTCCGGCTTGCGCGTCGCGTGCAGGTAGAGCGCCGAGCCCACCGCCGTCCCGTCGTCGCCCGCGCCCGGCGGCACGAAGACCCGGTCGAACAGGCGGCTGCGCAGGATGAGCCCGTTGGCCGTGCAGTTGAGCGCGACACCGCCCGCGTAGCACAGGTCCCGCAGCCCGGTCTGGCGGCGGAAGTGCCGCAGCACGTGCAGCAGGCAGTTCTCCAGCGCCGCCTGCGCCGCCGCCGCGACGTCCATGTGCCGCCGCTCGATCGGCCCGCCCGGCTCCCTGGCCGGTCCGAACGTCTCTTCCAGTACGGCCAGCACGCCCCGGTGCGTCTCGCGCTGCAGCAGGTCGCCGTCGCGGGCCAGCAGCGGGAGGGCGAACTCGGGGCCGGGGCGCAGGCGCACCAGCTGCCGCATTTCGCGCTCGTAGCGGGTGCGGTCGCCGTACGACGCCAGGCCCATCATCTTGTACTCGTCGAGAGCCATCTCGAAGCCCAGGTACAGCGTGAACACGCCGTAGAGGGTGCCGAGCGAGTGCATGGCCGGGACCGTGTGCAGGACCTCCAGCTTGCCGCCGGTCCCGGCGAGCACGGTCAGGCTGTCGGTCTCGCCCCGGCCGTCGGCCACGAGCACCAGGCAGTCGTCGAACCCGCTCACGTAGTAGGCGCTGGCCGCGTGGGCCAGGTGGTGCGGGACCGGCGTGAAGCGGGAGCGCACCGCCGCGCCGGGGAAGTGCTCTGCGAACCAGCCCACCTGGCGTTCCGGGTCGTACACCTCCGTGAAGCGCCTGGCCAGGTAGCCGTCGCCGGACTCCAGCTCGGACCGCTCGTGGGCGAAGCCGTGGCCGATCAGGTCCAGGTCGTCCAGGCCGAGCCCGGCCCTGTCGAGGCAGAACCTGATGGCGTTGACCGGGAAGCTCCCGGTGGACTTGTCGCCGGTGAACCGCTCCTCGGCCGCGGCGGCCACGATCCGGCCGTTCACGACCAGCGCGGCGGCCGAGTCGCGGCCCTGGCTGATGCGGTACTCCCGCTCCGACAGCCCCGGCAGTTCGCGCCGCTTGAACTCCTCGGAGTCGTGCAGGCCACTGATACCCAGGATTCTCATCGCGCCTCCACGAGGGTCTCCGCGTGCGTCTGGAGCGCGGACCTGTCGATCTTCTGGCTGCCGGTCAGGGGAAGGGCGGGCAGGATCGCGACGTGCTGCGGCATCAGCGCGCGCGGGAGCCACTGCTCCAGGTGCTCCCGCAGCTCGGCCCCGCGCAGGCCGTCCGCCTGCGCGTACAGGACCAGCCGCTTGTCGTTGGCGCCGTGCTCCACCACCACCGCCGCCGCCCTGACGACCTGCCGGTGCCGCTCGGCGACGGCCTCGATCTCCTCCAGCTCGACGCGCTGGCCGCGCAGCTTCACCTGGTGGTCGACGCGGCCGTGGTAGGCCAGCGTGCCGTCCTGGCGCCACGCGCACAGGTCGCCGGTCCGGTACACCCGGCCCAGGCCGGGATGCTCCTGGAAGACGGCGGCCGTCCGCGCGGGGTCGCCGACGTAGCCGAGCGCGAGCTGCGGGCCGCTCAGCACCAGCTCGCCGATCTGCCCGACGGGGGCCGCGCGGTCCCACTGGTCGAGCACGGCGGCGCGGATGCCGGGCAGCGGCCTGCCGATCGGCACCGGGTCCGCCGGCGGATCGGGCACGTGATGGAGGACCGTGTAGATGGTGGTCTCGGTCGGCCCGTAGCCGTTCCACACGCGGGCTCCGGTGCGCTGCAGCCCGGCGGCCAGGGCGGCGCTGAGCGCCTCGCCGCCCGCGATGACGTCCGCGCCGGCCAGGCTGCCCGGCTCCAGGTACGGCACGGTCATCCGCCAGGTGGTGGGCGTGGCCTGGACCAGGTCCAGGCGTCTGCCGGAGAGCCAGGCCGCCAGTCGTTCCGGGTCCCGCTGCAGGTCCTCGCCGACCAGCAGGAGGCGGCCGCCGGTCGCGAGCGGCAGGAAGATCTCCATGGTCGACATGTCGAACGTCAGCGTGGCCATGCAGGTGACGCGCGGACGGTCGGCGCCGATCAGGTGAGCGATGGCGCCCACGCAGTGCCGCAGCGCGGCGTGCGGGATGGCGACCGCCTTCGGCGTGCCGGTGGAGCCCGACGTGGACAGCGCGTAGGCCACGCCGTCGAGCTCCACCGGAAAGTCCGGCGGTGCGACCGCGGCTTCGGCGCCGGTGTCCAGGCTGAGCTGGACGCAGCCGGGGACGTCGACGCCGGACGGCAGCACCGCGAAGCGCGCTCCGGCCGCCTCAAGCTGGCGGCCCAGCCGGAGCGGCGGGTGCGCCGGGTCGAGCGGCAGGAAGCCGGCGCCCAGCGACCAGGTGGCCAGCAGCGCCGCGATGGTCTCGATCCGGCGCGGCAGGCCGATGCCGACGAGGTCGCCACGGGCGACCCCGGCCCGCGCGAAGCCCGCGGCGACGGCCGCCGTCAGCTCGCCGAGCCGCCGGTACGTGACGACCTCGCCACCCTGCTCGACGGCCACCTCGCCGGGCCGGGAGACCATGTGCTCCCGGATCATCGACGCCACGGTGCGGTCGGTGTCCCAGGCGCGCTCGGTGTGGGCGCCCGCGACGACGCGCTCGTCCTCCTCGCCCCACAGCCACGCCCGCCCCGCCGGCTGCTCGGCGTCCGCGGCGAGGACGGCGGCCAGGTGCCCGCGCAGCAGCGGCTCCGCCTCGACGGAGCGGGCGCCGAGGTCGGCCACGAGCGTCCGCCCGCCCGCGCTCACCGGCACCACAGGACCGGCCACCCCGGGCACGGCCGCGGCGTGCCCGGCCACCGCGCTCAGGGGCGCCCGCCACGGCAGCCGGACCTCGTGCCCGCAGATCTCACCGCTCAGCTCATCGGCGCCGGCCCGGCGGGCGAGCACCACCAGCCCGGCCGCCGCGACCACCGCACCGGAAGGGACGTCGAGTTTATCCGCGAGCCGTTCCGCGGCCTCGAATATCTGATTTTCCATGTGGACCACGCCAATTCGCAAGAGTGGGAATTCCACGAAACTCCGCGTGCTGAGCAGGAAGCTATCCCGGGGTCGCGCCCCGCCACGAGCAGGGGGACGGCAAGGTGGCAAGTTCGCGCCAGGTTGGGCCGGGCCGCCTCCGGCCGGTGTTACAGTGACGCCCGATAAGCAGCCGCGATGGGAAGAGAGCCGAAAATGGCGCAACTACTCAAGCGCCCGCAGATGCGCTTCTACATTCTCGGTGACGTGCTTTCCAATCTCGGCGACTACGCGCTATTCCTGGCAATGGCCATTTGGGTGAAAACGCTCACGGGAAGCACGCCAGCCGCCGGGCTCGTCATGTTCGCCTTCGCCGGCGGCAGCCTGGTGTTACCCCTGTCGGGCCTGCTGGTGGACCGCTTCCGCCGCCGCCCGCTCCTGGCCGCCTCGTACCTGTCCTCGGCGGCCGTCGTCCTCCTGCTCCTGCTGGTCGACGACCGGGACGACGTCTGGCTCGTCTACGTGATCATGTTCCTGTACGGCGCGCTGGGCAGCGTCACCGGACCCGCGCAGAACGCCCTCCTGCCCGCCGTCGTCCCGGAAGACCAGCTCGGCGACGCCAACGGCACGGTGCAGGCGATGCGCGGCCTCCTGCGGGTGTTCGCCCCGATCATCGGCGCCGGGGTGTTCGTCTGGCAGGGCGCCCAGGTCGTCGTGGTGATCGACGCGGTGGTCTTCGTCGTGGCGGCCGTGGCCGTACTCCTCATCCGGGTCTCCGAGCCGCGCCCCACCAGGACCGGCCAGTCGCTGATAGCCGAGACCACGGGCGGGCTGCGCTTCCTGCGCGACGCCGCCAACCTGCGCAGGCTCGTCATCGCCTGCGCGCTCACGATGCTCGTCATCGGCTTCTTCGAGTCCATCGCCATCGCCGTCGTCACCGAGGGGCTGGCGCGCCAGGCCACCTTCCTCGCCGTGCTCGCCGGGGCGCAGGCGGTCGGCACCATCGCCGGCGGCGCGCTCGCGGGCGGGGTGATCCGCCGCGCCGGCGAGCGGGGGCTGGTGGTCGTCGCGCTCGTCATGGTCGGCGCGAGCAGCCTGCTGCTGACCGTGCCGATCGCCCCGGTGGTCATCGCGGGCATGCTGGTGCTGGGCGTGGCGGCGCCGTGGATCGTCATCGGCGCCACCACCTCGCTCCAGCGGCGCACCCCGGAGGACCTGCGCGGACGCGTCTTCGCCGCGTTCGAGTTCGGGGTGACCGTGCCGCAGGTCGCCTCCATCGCCGTGGGCGCCAGCTTGATCGCGGCTCTCGACTACCGGGTGATGCTGGGCGTGGTCTGCGCGGTGGTGCTGCTGGCGGCGCTCGTCCTCGGCACCGGCCGCCCGGACGAACCGCCGGCCGCGGAGTCGCCGGACGCCGAGCAGGACGCGGTCACCCGCTGAGACAGCCGGGAAGGCTCAGGGCAGATCGGCCACCAGCTCGCGGACCGGCTTGCGGGTGCCGGTGTAGAAGGGGATCTCCAGCCGGGTGTGCCGCCGGGCCTCGGCGCCGCGCAGGGTGCGCATCAGGTCGACGATGCGGTGCAGCTCGTCGGCCTCGAACGCCAGCATCCACTCGTAGTCGCTGAGCGCGAAGGAGGAGACGGTGTTGGCCCGCACGTCGGGGTAGTCGCGCGCCATCCGGCCGTGCTCGGCGAGCATCGCCCGGCGCTCGGAGTCCTCCAGGAGGTACCACTCCAGCGAGCGGACGAACGGGTAGACGCACACGTAGGCCCGCGGCTCCTCCTCGGCCAGGAACGCCGGGATGTGCGACTTGTTGAACTCGGCAGGCCGGTGGAGCGCCATCGCCGACCAGACCGGGCGGCTGTGGCGGCCCAGCTCGGTGCGGCGGAAGCGGGAGTAGACCTCCTGCAGGGCCTCCGCCGTCGGGGCGTGCCACCAGAACATGAAGTCGGCGTCGGCGCGGAACCCGCCCACGTCGTAGAGGCCCCGGGTGACGACGTCCTTGCCCGCGGCCTGCTCCAGGAGCTCCTCGACCTCCTCGCCGACCGCGTCGCGGGCGCCGGTGACAGGCGCGCTCGCCTGGAACACCGACCACATGGTGTAGCGGATCACCTGATTGAGATCGCGGGCCTTCGGCCGCGCTGCGTCCTGCGTCATGATGTCGATTCTCCTCGTCGGGACAGGTGGTCCAGGATCCGGGAGGCGGCCGTGCGCGCGGTCGCCAGGCAGGCGGGGATCCCCAGCCCGTCGTAGGCGGCCCCGCACACCGCCAGCGCCGGCTGCCCGGCGACGGCGGCGTGCACGCGCGCCACCCGGTCGATGTGACCCACGTTGTACTGCGGCAGGGCTCCGCCCCACCGGGTGACGCGGGTGTCGAGCGGGAGCCCGCGCGCTCCCATGACCTCGCTCATCTCGGCCATGGCCACCGAGACCAGCTCCGCGTCGTCGCGTTGCAGCAGGTGTTCCTCGCCGATCCGGCCGATCGAGCAGCGCACCAGCACGAGGTCGCGCGAGAGGTGGGGCCACTTGACCGAGCTGAACGTGACCGCCTTGACGGCCCGCCCCTCGACCGGCGGCACCAGGTAGCCGCTGCGCGCGGGACGCTCGGGGAAGGCGCCGGCAGGGTAGGCGAGGGTGACGACGGCCATGCTGGCGTACTCGACGCGCGCCAGCTCGGCGGCCGCCCCCGGCACCTCGGCCTTCAGCATGCGGGCCGCGGCGGGGGCGGGCACGGCGACGATCACCGCGTCGGCCTCGATGGTCTCGGGCCTCGGCACCGGCCCGGCGACGAGCCGCCAGCCGTGCGGGGTGCGGTGCAGTTCGCGTACGGTGACGCCGGTCCTGACGTCGGCCCCGGACGCCTTGGCGACGGCCTCCGGCAGGCTGCCCATGCCGTTGCGGAGCGTGGTGAAGACCGGGCCGGCGTCCTTCGGGGTCTCTGCCACGATGTGGCGGGCGGCGGCGAGCAGGGAGCGCTCGGCCCGGGCCGCGGCGGCGACGCGCGGCATCGTCGCCTCCAGCGAGAGCATGTCGGAGCGGCCCGCGTAGACGCCGCCCAGCAGCGGCTCGACCAGCCGGTCGAGCACCTCGCCGCCCATCCGCGCCCGGATGTAGGCGGCGACGGACACGTCGGTGCGGACCAGGGTCGCGGGCATGATCTGGTCGAGCGGCACCCGCAGCAGGCCGCCCGCCGACAGGATGCCGGACCTGGCCAGCTCGGCCAGGTCGGACGGCACGCCCATGACCTGGCCCTTCGGCAGCGACCGGAGCGTGCCCCTGGTGTAGATGGCCGACGAGGCGGCGCCGGGGGTCATCAGGTCGTCGCCGAGCCCGACCGCCCCGGCGAGGTCCTTGCCCTCCGGCCGCCTGGCGAGCATGGCCTCGGCGCCGGCGTCCAGGCTCACCCCGGCCACCTCCGTGGCGTACAGCTTGCCGCCGATGCGGGGGGCGCCCTCGACCACCGTCACCTTGACCCGCTCGCCCGCGCTCTGCCTGAGGTGCCAGGCGGCGGCCAGGCCGGAGATCCCGCCGCCGATGACGGCCACGTGTGCCCGATTACCTTCCACGCTTTCCGACGCTACCGCCCCGGAGGGCCGGTCAGCTGCTCGGGGGCGTGACCGTAACGTGATCCTTGCCATCAAACCGGCCCAGGCCGGGAGCCGTCTCAGGGGCATGAGGAGAGCACAGATGATCGCCGCGCTGGTGACGGGGTGCGCGGCCCTGCTGGTGACCGGCTGCGCCGGCGGCGGCGGGTCGGCGGCCGACTCCGCGGCCGCCCCGGCCTACGCGACCGGCGAGGCCTCCGTCATGGCCTCGGAGGCTCCGGCCAGGGCCGAAGCCCAGAAGCAGGACTCAGGCGGGCGCAACCCCGCCTCCGGGGTGGAGGTCACCCGGCAGGACCGGCAGGTCATCTACACCGGCCGGATGACGGTGCGGGTCAAGGACGTGACGGCGGCCGCCCAGCAGGCCAAGGACGCCGTCACCGGGGCGGGCGGCCATCTGGCCAAGGAGGAGAGCCGGTCGTCCGAGCGGGCGAGCGCGTCGGCGGAGCTGGAGTTCAAGATCCCGCCCGCGCGTTACCCGGACGTGCTGACCCGGCTCGGGCGGGACCTGGGCGAGCGGCTGTCGCTGAACCAGGAGACGGAGGACGTCACGGTCCAGGTGGCCGACGTGGAGAGCAGGGTGAAGTCGGCCGAGCGGGCGCTGGAGTCGCTGCGCACGCTGCTCACCAAGGCGGACACGATCGGCCAGGTGCTGGACGTGGAGCGCGAGATCGCCACCCGCGCGGCCGACCTGGAGTCGCTGCAGGCCCAGCGCAAGAGCCTGGCCGAGCAGACCGCCATGGCCACGCTCACGCTGCGGCTGGTGGGCCCGGCCGCGGCGGTGGCGCTGCCGGCCGACGAGCCCGCGGGGTTCCTCGGCGGCCTGCGCGTGGGCTGGGAATCTCTCGTGGACTTCCTGATGGTGCTGGTCACGGCGCTCGGGGCGGCCCTGCCGTGGCTGGCGGTGATCACCCCGCCGGTCGTGCTCGCGCTGGTGATGGTACGGCGGCGGCGACGTCGCAGGACACCCGCGCCGGACCCGTCGGCGGCCTGACCCGCTCAGAACTCGTGGACCAGGTCCGTGAGCCGCTTGAGCTGATCGGGGTCGACGGACGGCAGCACCCCGTGGCCGAGGTTGAACACGTGGCCCTCGGCCGCCGCGCCGCGCCGCAGCACCTCGCGGGCCTTGCGCTCGACGACCTCCCACGGGGCCAGCAGGACGGCCGGGTCGAGGTTGCCCTGCAGCGCCTTGCCCGGCCCGACCCGGCGGGCCGCCTCGTCGAGCGGCACCCTCCAGTCGACGCCGACCACGTCGGCCCCCGCCTCGCCGAGCAGCCCCAGCAGCTCGCCGGTGCCGACGCCGAAGTGGATGCGCGGCACGCCCAGGCCGGCCAGGCCCTCGAAGATGCGGCGGGTGTGAGGCAGCACGAACTCGCGGTAGTCGTCGGCCGCCACCGCGCCCACCCAGGAGTCGAACAGCTGGACGGCGGAGGCGCCGGCCCGGATCTGGATGCGCAGGTGTTCGAGGACGATGCCGGCCAGCCGGTCCATGAGGTCGTGCCACAGCTCGGGCTCGCCGTACATCATGGCCTTGGTGCGGTCGTGGTTCTTGGACGGCCCGCCCTCGATCAGGTAGGAGCCGAGCGTGAACGGGGCGCCGGCGAAGCCGATCAGCGGCGTGCCGCCCAGCTCGCCGGTGAGCGCCTCGATCGCCTCGGTGACGTACGGCACGTCGCCGGGCTCCAGCGGGCGCAGCGCGCCGAGCCCGGCCCGGTCGCGGATCGGGTCGGCGACGACCGGGCCGACGCCCGGCTTGATGTCGAGGTCGATGCCGATGGCCTTGAGCGGCACCACGATGTCGCTGAAGAAGATGGCCGCGTCGACGCCGTAGCGGCGGACCGGCTGCATGGTGATCTCGACGATCAGGTCGGGCGTGGCGCAGGCGGCGAGCATGGGCACGCCCTCGCGCACCTTGAGGTATTCGGGCAGCGAACGCCCGGCCTGGCGCATGTACCAGACAGGGGTGTGCGGGACCTCCTGGCGGCGGCAGGCGCGCAGGAAGGCGGAGTCGTCGAGGTTCACCCTTCAAGGGTGCCATGACGGGGTGGCGGTCCCGCCATCGGCGCGTTGTGCGGAAAATCCCGCCGGTTCACCCCCGATTCATGATCAGATGTGGGGGTGGACGTTTCAACGCCGGCCCGCGGGGTCGAGGTCGCCCCTCGGGACGGCAGGATGCCGGTCTCGGGTGGGCCAATTATCGGCAAAGGCGCCGCGCGGCATCGATTCGGCATCCACTTTCGGGACACGCCGAGCGCGTTGCGCGGAAATGTCAGTCGCTCGTGCCACCGTCGGAGCCACGACCCGAAGAAAGGCCCCGGTTCATGACAGCGTTGTGGAGTTCCGCGGAGTGCCGCAGCGAGCACTGCGCGTCCTGTGCCGGCGAGCGGCCGTTCGAGCAGCCGGGCTGCGCCGACGGGCACGAGCCGGGCGAGTGCCCGGAGTGGGCCTGCGTCTCGTGCGGCCACGCGATCCTCCTCGGTTCGGCTCAGACCGCCCGCCCGGTCCGCCTGCTGGCGACGGTGTGACCACGCACGATGAGCACCCCCGTGGTCCCCTTCCGTCCCGCTCCGGCCTACTCTTCGACTATGACCCTCGGTGACGGGCCGTCGGCTCCCGCGGCGTTCCTCCGCGCGGTCGAGAGCCTGCGTCCGGCCGAGGTCAGGCCGGAGATCGAGCTGGAGGAGCTGCCCGCGCCGCAGCGCCTGGCCCCCCACTCGGCGGCCATCGGCGCCTCGGTCTACCGCGACGACGACGAGCTGGCGGTCGGCCGGCTGATCCTGCTCTACGACCCCGACGGCCAGCGCGGCTGGGACGGGCCGTTCCGGCTGGTGGCCTACGTGCGGGCCGACATGGAGCCGGAGATCACCTCCGATCCGATGCTCGGGCCGGTCGCGTGGAGCTGGCTGACCGAAGCGCTCGACGCTCACCACGCCGACTACTCCGCCGCCGGCGGTACCGTGACAAGAGCGGTGTCCGAGGGTTTCGGCAACAAGGCCGACGATCCGGTCACCACCGAGCTCGAGCTGCGGGCGTCCTGGTCCCCCGCGCAGGAGGATCTGTCCGGACATGTCGCCGCCTGGTGCGACCTCATGTGCGTGGCTGCCGGGATCCCGCCGCTTCCCCCTGACGTGGCCGCCATGCCCCGCAGACCCGAAGATCCGGAGAGTGACCGAACGACGTGAGGGCACCAGACAACACAGCACCGGTGTCACGAGGGCGGTGACCTCATGACCGAAGAGAGAACCGTCGTCCCGCTCCTGGAGCCGCGCGACGGCATCCCGCCGATCGTGGCCGACGACGCCGCCTACTCCCGCACCGTCGAGGCGTTCGCCTCCGGCTCCGGGCCGGTGGCCGTCGACGCCGAGCGCGCCTCCGGCTACCGCTACGGCAACCGCGCCTACCTCGTGCAGCTGCGCCGCGAGGGCGCCGGCACCGCGCTGATCGACCCGGTCTCCTGCCCCGACCTGTCGGGGCTCGACGCGGCCGTCGCCGAGACGGAGATCGTGCTGCACGCCGCGTCCCAGGACCTGCCGTGCCTGCTGGAGCTGGGGTTCCGGCCGCGCTACATCTTCGACACCGAGCTGGCCGGCCGGCTGCTCGGCTACGAGCGGGTGGGGCTCGGCACGATGGTGGAGACCGTGCTGGGCCTGCGGCTGGAGAAGGGGCATTCGGCCGCCGACTGGTCGACCAGGCCGCTGCCCGAGGCGTGGCTGCGCTACGCCGCGCTCGACGTGGAGGTGCTGGTGGAGCTCCGTGACGCGCTCCACCGCGAACTGGCGGAGGCCGGCAAGCTGGAGTGGGCGCGCGAGGAGTTCGAGGCGGTGCTCAACACGCCGCCGCCGATGCCGCGGGCCGACCCGTGGCGGCGCACGTCGGGCATCCACAAGGTGCGCAACGTGCGCGCCCTGGCCATCGTGCGCGAGCTGTGGACCATGCGCGACCGGATCGCCAGCGAGAACGACCTGGCCCCCGGCCGGGTGCTGCCCGACGCCGCGATCGTGACGGCCGCGCTGGAGGTCCCCCGCACCAAGAAGGCGCTCACCGAGATCACCGCCTTCACCGGGCGCAGCGCCCGCCGCCACATGAACGACTGGCTGGCCGCCGTGGCCAGGGCGCGCAACCTGCCCGACAGCCAGCTCCCGCAGCCGAGCACGCCCGGCGACGGGCCGCCGCCGGCCAACCGCTGGCCCGACCGCGACCCGGCCGCCGCCAAGCGGCTCGCGGCGGCGCGCGCCGTGGTGGCCGCGCTGGCCGAGGAGCACCGCATGCCCACGGAGAACCTGCTGCAGCCCGACGCGGTGCGCAGGCTCACGTGGGAGCCGCCCGAGGACATCACCGACGAGAGCGTCGCCGCCCGCCTGCGCAAGCTCGGCGCCCGCGAGTGGCAGCTCTCGCTCACCGCCCACCCGATCGCGAAGGCGCTGGCCAGGCTGGAGTCCGCGAGCGAGGGCTGAGCGGCTCTTGACGCCTCAGGCGGCTCCGCCGTACGGTTCGGGAAAGCGCTTTCCCTGAAAGGATCCCCATGAGCGTGCGCACCATCGGCGTCGTCATGAACGGCGTCACCGGACGGATGGGCTACCGGCAGCATCTGGTCCGCTCCGTTTTGGCGATCAACGAACAGGGCGGTGTGACGCTCTCCGACGGCAGCAGGGTCACCCTCAGGCCGGTGCTCGTCGGCAGGAACGCCGACAAGCTCGCCCGGATCGCGGCCGCCCACGGCATCCCCGACCACACCACCGACCTCGACGCCGCGCTGGCCGACGACGGCAACCTGATCTACTTCGACGCCCAGGTCACCTCGGCCCGGGTCAAGGCCGTGCTCAAGGCCGTCGACGCGGGCAAGCACATCTACGCCGAGAAGCCCACCGCCGAGTCGGTGCAGGAGGCGCTCGCGCTGGCGGAGGCCGCCGCGGCCAAGGGCGTCAAGAACGGCGTGGTGCAGGACAAGCTGTTCCTGCCGGGCCTGCTGAAGCTCAAGCGCCTGGTCGACGGCGGCTTCTTCGGCCGGATCCTGTCGGTGCGCGGCGAGTTCGGTTACTGGGTGTTCGAGGGCGACTGGCAGGAGGCGCAGCGCCCGTCGTGGAACTACCGGTCGGAGCACGGCGGCGGCATCGTGCTCGACATGTTCCCGCACTGGCACTACGTGATGGAGAACCTCTTCGGCCGGGTCACCTCGGTGTACGCGCACGCCGCCACGCACATCCCCGAGCGGGTGGACGAGCGGGGCGACCGCTACGCGGCCACGGCCGACGACGCCGCCTACGGGATCTTCGAGCTGGAGGGCGGCGTCGTCGCGCAGATCAACTCCTCCTGGACGGTCCGCGTCAACCGGGACGAGCTGGTGGAGTTCCAGGTGGACGGCACCCACGGCAGCGCCGTCGCGGGCCTGCGCGACTGCCGGGCGCAGCATCGCGCCGCCACCCCCAAGCCGGTCTGGAACCCCGACCTGCCGGTGACCGCCCGCTTCCGCGACGACTGGCAGACGGTGCCGGACAACGCCGAGTTCGACAACGGCTTCAAGATCCAGTGGGAGCTGTACGTCCGCCACGTCCTGGAGGACGCGCCGTTCCCGTACGACTTCGCGTCGGGCGCGCGGGGCGTGCAGCTGGCCGAGCTGGGCCTGCGCTCGTCTGCGGAGGGCCGCAGGATCGAGGTGCCGCAGCTGTGAGGATCGACCTGCCCGGCGGCCCGTACACGCTGAGCGAGCCGGTGACCTGGCCGGCCGGCGGCGGCCCCGCCGCCGGCCGCGTGGTGTACGCGGCCGCGCACGTGGTGGCCGACCCGCTCGGCGACAACACCCCCGGCGCGCCCGCCGCCGTCGACTGGGAAGCCACGCTGCGCTTCCGCCGCCATCTGTGGTCGTACGGGCTGCGGGTGGCCGACGCGATGGACACCGCGCAGCGCAACATGGGCCTGGACTGGGCCGCCACCCGTGAGCTGATCAGGCGCAGCGCCGCCGAGGCGGCCACGCTCGGCGACCCGGCGGAGCTGGTCGCGTGCGGCGCCGGGACCGATCACGCGCCCGGCGCGGACGACCTGGACGCCATCGTCGCCGCGTACGCCGAACAGGTGGAGACCGTCCAGGAGACCGGCGCCGGAGTGATCATCATGGCGTCGCGGCAGCTCGCCCGGGTGGCGGGCGGCCCGAAGGACTACCACCGGGTGTACGGGAAGCTGTTCGGGCTGGCCGACCGGCCGGTGATCCTGCACTGGCTGGGCGAGATGTTCGACCCCCAGCTGGCCGGCTACTGGGGGGCGCGCGACGTCGCGGCGGCCACGGAGTCGTTCCTGGAGCTGGTCCACGCGCACGCCCCGATGGTGGACGGGGTGAAGGTGTCGCTGCTGGACGAGGAGCACGAGGTGCGGCTGCGCGCCGCGCTGCCCGCGGGCGTCAGGCTCTACACCGGCGACGACTTCAACTACCCGTCGCTGATCAGGACGGGCTCGCACGCGCTGCTGGGCATCTTCGACGCGATCGCCCCGGCCGCCGCCGCGGCGCTGCGGGCGCTGGACGCCGCCGAGGCCGCGCCCGCCGGGCCGGACAGGGACCGGCTGCTGGCCTCGTACGAGGAGATCCTGGCGCCGACGGTGCCGTTGTCGCGCAAGATCTTCGAGACGCCGACGTTCCATTACAAGACCGGGATCGTGTTCCTGGCGTGGCTGAACGGGCACCAGGACGCGTTCGCGATGGTGAACGGCGCGCAGTCGGCCCGGTCGCTGACGCATCTGGCGGAGGTGTTCCGGCTGGCCGACCGGGCGGGGCTGCTGGCCGACCAGGAGCTCGCGGTGCGCCGGATGCGGGCGCTGCTGGAGGTGAACGGGCTGTGAGCCTGTCGCTGAACCAGTGGACGACACGGCGGTGGTCGCTGCCCGAGGCGGTCGACGGCTGCGCCAGGCACGGGCTGGAGGCCGTCGGCCTGTGGCGGGAGAAGGTGGCCGAGACGGGGCTCGCGCGCAGCGCCAAGCTGGTGCGCGAGGCCGGGCTGCGAGTCTCGTCGCTGTGCCGGGGCGGCTTCCTGACGGCGGGCGGGCTGCCCGGCGAGGAGGGCCGGCGGGCGTTCGCGCAGGCGCTGGAGGACAACCGGCGGGCCGTCGACGAGGCCGCCGAGCTGGGCGCGGCCTGCCTGGTGATGGTGGTCGGCGGGCTGCCGGGGGTGCGGCCGGGAGAGCCGCTGCCGGCCGGGTTCTCGCGCGATGTCGCGGGGGCGCGGGAGCGGGTGGCCGAGGCCCTCGCCTCGCTGGCCCCGTACGCGGGAGAGCGCGGGGTGAAGCTGGCCCTGGAGCCGCTGCACCCGGTCTACTGCCCGGACCGGGCCGTGCTCTCCACGCTCGGGCAGGCGCTCGACCTGGCGCTGCCGTACCCGGAGGAGCAGGTCGGCGTGGTGGTCGACACCTTCCACGTGTGGTGGGACCCGGCGCTCCACGAGCAGATCGCCAGGGCGGGCCGGCGGATCGCCTCCTACCAGGTGTGCGACTACCTGCACCCGCTGCCGGCGGACGTGCTGCTGGGCCGGGGCATGATGGGCGACGGGGTGATCGACTTCCCGCCGATCACCCGGGCGGTGGCCACCGCCGGCTACGCCGGCGACGTCGAGGTGGAGATCTTCAACGCCGACGTCTGGGCGGCGGACCCTGACGAGGTGGTGGCCACGATGAAGGAGCGCTACGCGGGCGTGGTGACCGTGCCGACGGCGCCGTTCACCGTGACCTGAGCGCCCGACGCGATGCGGTGGGTGGCGTCGGGGACGCCGACGACGGCGGGGATGCCGTACTCCCGCGCCACCACCGCGCCGTGCGACATGGCGCCGCCCATCTCCATGACCAGGCCGCCCGCGGTCAGGAACAGCGGCGTCCAGCCGGGGTCGGTGGATGGGCAGACCAAAATCTCGCCGGGCTCCAGCTGGGCGCCGACCGGGTCGAGCACCACCCGCGCCGTCCCCGTGACGGTGCCCGACGAGGCGGGGGTGCCGGTGATCGCCCCCTCCGGCGCCGCGCCGGCCATCGCCGCCTCGGGCTCGGTGCCGTCCGACAGCATGACCCGCGGCACGTGCCTGCGGCGGCGCTCCCGCTCGTGGACGGCCCGGCGGGCGGCGACGGTCTCCCGCACGTCACCGCCCTCCCCGGCCACCGCCGCCTCCAGCTCGGCGAAGTCCAGGAAGAACACGTCCTGCGCCGAGTCCAGCACGCCCTCGCCCACCAGGTGGCCGCCCACCTCCAGCAGGCTCGCCCGTACGCCCGCGATGGCCTTGACCGCGTAGAACTTGGGCAGCTCGCGGAGCCCGGCGAACTGCCGGGCGCGGCCCAGCGCGAACCGGACGACAGCGGCGCGGAGCCGGCCGCGGCGGCGCGCGGCGGCCACGGCCTCGTCCACCGCCCGCCGGGCCGCCACCTCGCCCCTGGCGAACAGCGCGGCCGGGGCGTGGTCGGCGTCCGCGTCCATGCGCAGGTAGTTGGCCAGCGCGCCGAGGATGTGGCCCGGCTCCTCCGACCAGCGGGGCACGCCGATGTCGATCTCGGCGACGCCGCGGTGCCCGTACCGGCCGAGGAACGCGGTGATCTCGCGCTGGGCGACGGGAGGCAGCGTGCCGGCGCGGTAGCGGCGGACCAGCTCGGCGACCGGCTCGCGCCGGAACACCTCCGGCTCGATGCGCGTGGCGAGCCGCCACAGCTCCAGGTCCATCTCGGTGGTCGGGTTGTTCGGGACGCTGCGCAGCACCTCCTGCATCTCGCCCAGCGGCGTCCCGGACAGCCTGGCGGCCAGCGCGTACAGCCCGTATCCGGTGAGCGCCGTCGGCATGATCGAGATGATCGCCGGGAAGGCGCCGCCGAGCATCCGCTGGGCGTGCCGCAGCCGGTCGGCGGGCGTGGCCGTCTCGGGCAGCCGCAGGTGCCCGTCGAGGTCCTCGCCCAGCTTGCGGGTGTACGCGAGCGCGCGTTCCGGGCGGGTGAGCGCCCGCAGCACCTTGGCGGGGACCCGCAGGCGGCGGCCGAAGTGGGCGGCGGCCCGCAGGAGCGGGCGGCGCGAGGTGTGCGTCACCGGCAGCCGGGGGTCGGCGGCCAGCTCGCGCACCAGCGCCACGGTGCGGGCCTCGCCCACCTGCATGACCCGGGGCAGGATCACCCGTCCCGCGCGGCTGCGCAGCGGGGTGGTGATGTCGATCCAGAGCCGCTCCCCCGCCGAGACCAGGACCGGCGGCCCCTCGCGCGGGTCGGCGGGCGGGCGCCCGAACGCGCCCGCGGCGCCGGAGGCGAGCAGCTTGATCGTCGCCTGCCCCAGCGGCGTGAGCGGACCCATGACGCCCTGCGCGACGTTGAACGAGAAGTACACCCGCAGGCCGTCCCGGGGCTCGGGCAGCGGGTACAGGGTGGTGATCGGCCTGGCCTGGGTGAGCCACAGCCCGCCGTCGGCGCCGATGGCCCACTCGGTGTCCTGCGGGGCGCCGTAGTGCTCCTCGACCCTGGCGCCCAGCGCGGCCAGCTCCCGCACCTGGTCGTCGGTGAGGCAGAACCCGTCGCGCGACGGCGTGTCGAGCCGCTCGGTGCCGCCGCCCGGCAGGGCCCGGATGAGCAGCCGCTTGTCGCCCGCGCGGCGCTCGCGGATCTCGCCGGTGCGGGCGTCGGCGACGAACCGGTCGGGGTTGACCGCGCCCGACACGACGGCCTCGCCGAGACCGGGGGCGGCGTCGATGACCGCCTCGTGCCGCCTGCCGGTCACCGGGTTGGCGGTGAACATCACGCCGGCCACCCGGGCGTCCACCATCTCCTGCACCACGACGGCCAGGCTGACGCCGGCGTGATCGACGCCGTTGGCCTCGCGGTAGGCGACGGCCCTGTCGGTCCAGAGCGAGGCCCAGCAGCGGCGCACCGCGTCGAGCACCGCCTCGGCGCCCGTCACGTTGAGGTAGGTGTCCTGCTGGCCGGCGAAGCTGGCGTGCGGCAGGTCCTCGGCCGTGGCCGACGACCGCACCGCCACCGCCGCGCCCGCCGGCAGCTTCTCGTACGCGACGGCGACGGCCCGCGCGATGTCCGGCGGGACGGGGGTGGCGAGCAGCCGTTCCCTGGCCTTCTCCGCCAGCCCGTCACCGCCGGCGGCGATCAGCCCGTCCAGGCCCGCCTCGGCGGCGACCCGCCGGTAGGCGTCGGTGGTCACCACCCAGCCCGGCGGCACCGGCAGGCCCGCCCCGATCAGCTCGCCGAGGTTGGCGGCCTTCCCGCCGGCTTCCGCCAGCATCCCGCCGCGCACCTGGGAAAGGTCAAGCACCATCGGGCCTCCCGCCCCTCGTGGTCCCTGAACACGAGTCTTCCCCTAGTGGGCGAGAAATTCAACACTTGATGAACAATCAGATCGGAAGCGGCACACCGTCCAGGTCCCACGCCGGGTCCACCGGGATGCCGAGCTGGGCCAGCGCCGTCGGGCCCACGTCCACCGGCCTTGGCCGCGCCAGCGGCACGCCGCCCAGGTCGGCGCCCAGCCGGGCGGCGATGACGAACACCGTCCGCTCCTCGTCCGACGCGCCGCCGTGGCCGCCTTCGTCGACGTGGCCGTGGTCGGTGGTCACCAGAACCGTCCACCGCTCCCCCGCGTACGAGGGCCGGCCGCGGATCGCGTCGAGGAAGCCGCCCAGGGCGGTGTCCTGGGTCATGAGCGCGGCGGTGTACTCGGGGCAGAACGGCCCCAGCTCGTGCGCCACCTCGTCGGTGTCGCCCAGGTAGACGAACGACAGGTCGGGGCCCGCCTCCGCCAGGTGGCGGCCGGCCTCGGCGGTGACCTGCTTGTCGGCGCCGGCGAAGGTGAGCGCGTAGCCGTCGAGCACGAGCCGGTGGCCGATGGTCCGGCCGAAGGCGCCGTGCTCGTCGAGGGCCGCCCAGGAGAAGAACGCCGCCGTCGTGAGGTCGGGGCGCGCGGCCTGCGCCCGCGACAAGAAGTCCGGATATTTCGTGAACTGTGCTCCGGCGAACCCGTTGTCCACCACGCCATGCTTGTCCGGCCACACCCCGCTGGCGATCGACGACCAGCCAGGCCCGGAGTCGGTCCGCGCCCTGATCACGCGTTCCCCGGGCGGAGCCGGCTCCGCCGGCGGCTCGGGGACGACCTCGCCGGGCGACTCGGTCCGCGGCGCGTCCTCCTCCCCGTACGGGAGCAGGCTCGTGCCGTACGCGCCCGCGGACATCAGCGACGTCAGGACCGGCGGGCGCAGCGCGCGCAGCCGGTCGAAGCGCAGGCCGTCCATGCCGACGACGAGCACCTTGTTTCTCAGCTGGGACATTCTCCCATCTAAGCGCCCTCGTCTGGATGATTGATTCCAAGGGGTGTGGAATCAATCATCTAGCAGCGGTCAGAACCGGCCCGACCGCCGAAGCTCGGCCGGCCGCCCGTCCGGGTCCACCGCGAACCGGTAGAGGGGCATGGCCAGCGCCTTCTGCAGCCTCGACAGGGTGGGCTCCGGGTGCGGGCGCAGCCGGCCCGGCGGGCGCGGCCCTTCCTCGCCGCCCCGGTGCCACTCCTCCAGCCGGGACGCGGCCCGCGCGAACGCCGCGAAGGCGGCGGCCGGATCGCACAGCTCGTCCTGCTCGCCGCCGGGTAGGTCCAGGTGCTCGGCCATGAGGGTCAGCCGCAGGTCGCGGGCGAAGCGCAGCGCGCCGTACGGCGGACGCGGGTCCTCCCGCTCGTCCAGCACCGCGCAGCTCAGCTCCGAGTCGTACGTCCACGAGCGCAGGTTGACGTTGTCGGAGCCGACCGTGGCCCACACGTCGTCCACCACGCAGGCCTTGGCGTGCACGTAGATCGGCGTGCCCCGGTGGTTCTCCAGGTCGTAGACGGCGACCCGGTCGCCGCCGGCGGCGCGCAGCCGGGCCAGGGCGTCCGCGCGGCCGATCAGGCTGGCGGGGCCGGCCAGCAGGCCGTCCTGGTCGGGATGGCGCGGCACGACGACGATCATGCGCAGGCCGGGCTCGCGCTCCAGCGCCTCCGCGAACGGCTCGATGACGTCGGTGGACCACAGGTACTGGTCCTCCAGATAGACGATGGAGCGGGCGCGGGCCAGCACCTTGCGGTAGGCGCGGGCGATGCTGCGCTCGCCGTCCGGCGCGAACGGATAGCGGTCGCGCCGCGCCGGATAGGTACGCAATAACTGCACCGCGTGCCGCCCGGCCGGCGGCGGAGGCGGACCCGGCTTCGGCAGCGGCGGGGCGTCGTCCAGCCGGCCGATGTGGTCGCGCAGCCGGCGCAGCGGGTCGCGGGTCTCGGGGGCGGGGTCCTCCCAGCGTTCACAGAAGACCGCCTCCACCTCGGCGACGGCCGGCCCCTGGATGGCGACCTGGACGTCGTGCCAGGGCGGGCGGCGACCGTACACGGCGGGCATGGGGCAGCTCTGCGGGTCGCCCAGATGGTCCGCGTCGTCGCGGCGGCTGTGGCACAGGTCGATGCCGCCGACGAAGGCGACGTCCCTGGCGGGGTCGCCGTCGTGGCGCAGGATGACGAACTTCTGGTGATGCGCGCCGCCCGGCTTGGTCCGCGTGTCCAGCAGGGCCTGGCCGCCGGAGTCCTCGATCTCCCTGCCGAGGCGGCGGTTCTCGGCCGAGCTGAAACGCAGCAGGTCCATGTGGGAGCGCCAGATGAGGCCGCGTACGAGGGCGCCGCGCCGCGCGGCCGCGGCCATCGCCTCGCCCACGGTCGGGCCGTCGGGGGTCAGGCGCTCGTCGGGGTCGCCGCGCCAGTCGGCGAACAGCAGCAGGTCGTCCTCGCCGAGCCGCTCGACGCAGGCCCGCAGCTCGGCGAAATAGGTCGCTCCGTGGACGAGCGGGCGTACGTCGTTGCCGGTCGTCCACGGGCCGAGCCTGGTCGCCCCGTTGCCGCGTTCCTCCTCGGTCAGGAACCAGTCCTCGATCCGCATCCCGTACCGGTTACCCCGTACGGGGGCGGTGATGTGCGTCTGCGCGGCTGTCTCCTTGTCGTCCCTGGTCAACCCGCGTGAACGTCGCCCCGCGCGCACTCCTCGACCAGACGCTCGACTGCCACCCGCGTCCCGGTACGCCAGCCCTGCTGCCCCTTCGGGCAGGTCGGCGAGCACCTTCGCCGGCTCCCAGGCAGGGCTCGCCGGCCCTCAGCGCGGCTGGGGCGACGTCGCCGGTATCAGCCACGGACGTCGACGGCTCGGAGGTCATTCGCGTTGGCGTGGATGTCTTGTTCGAGGATCTGGTGCATCACGTCGGCGAGGAAGGATATCCCACACCCCTGGGAATCAATCGTCTAGATGCCGAACCGCCGCACCCACGCGGCGGCCCCCGGCAGGATCTCCTCCACCGGCGCGACCTGCGGATACCAGGTGCGCTCCCACTCCAGCGACACCCAGCCGCGGTAGCCGGCCGCGCGGAGCAGCTCGCCCGCCTCGTCCAGCGGCACGGAACCGGTCCACATCGGCACCGGGGTGGTGTCGGCGGCCGACACCGCGTCCTTGACCTGGACGTAGGCCAGGCTCGGGCCGAGCGCGGCGAGCGTGGCGGCCGGGGACTCGCCGTGGCGCCACGGGTGGAGCAGGTCCCAGAGCGCGCCGGACGTCGCGGGGGTGCCGGCCTCGGCCAGCAGGGCGGCCACCGCGGCCCCGGTGGCCATCTTGTCGTGGGTCTCCACCAGCACCCGCACGCCCAGCTCCGCCGCCGTACCGGAGACCGCCTTGAGCCGGCGCGCGCCCAGCGCGGGATCGTCGCCGCGCGGGAACACCCGCACCGCCGGCGCGCCCAGGTCGGCGGCCAGCTCCAGGTCGGCGCGGAGCGCCGCCATCACCGCCTCGTCGTCCGCCGGCTCGCAGACGCCGACGTAGCCGGCGAGCGCGGCGATCTCCAGCCCGGCGTCCTCGACGCGCCGCCGCACCGACAGCCGCTCCGGGCCGCCGAGCCCCGCGTGCACGCCGGTGTCGGGATGCAGCCGCAGCTCCAGCCCCGCGCAGCCGGCCCGCAGGCCGGTCTCGATGGCCTCGTCCAGGCCGGCGCCCGGCATGCCCAGGGTGCTGAAGGCCAGTCGCATCAGGTGGGTTCTCCCGTCACCGCAGGTCTCGGACGCTCTCGCGGAGCACGACCTCGCCGGCCACCCGCTCCACGACCACGCCCTCGTCGGTCGTCAGCGCCAGCTCCAGCGCCCGCGCGCCCATGTCCTTCAGCGGCAGCCGGACCGTCGTCAGCGCGGGCACCTGGTCACGCAGCGTGGCGATGTCGTCGAAACCGGCCACCGACACGTCCTGCGGAACCCGGATGCCGTGCTCCCGGTAGGCGGCGAGCGCGCCCACCGCCATCACGTCGTTGACCGCGAACACGCAGGTCGCGTCGCCGGTGCGCCGGGCCGCCGCGTAACCGCCGTCGCGGTCGAACGGGCCGTGCAGGACGAGCGGCTCCGGCAGTCCGAGCTCCCGCAGGGCCGAGGTGAACCCGGCGCACCGGTCGGCGGCGGTCATGAGGTGGGGCGGCCCGGCGAGCACGGCGAAGCGGGTGTGGCCGAGCCCGGCCAGCGCGCGGGCCAGGGCGGCGGAGCCTTCCCGGTTGGCGGGCGCGACGGTGTTCACGCCCAGCAGGTCCTGGCCGACGCAGGCCACCCGCCCGCCGCTCGCGCGGTAGGCGGCGAGCTCGGCGGCCAAACGGCCGGTGACCTCGGGGTCGGCCATGCGGGACCCGGCCAGCAGCACGGCGCGGACCCGCTGCGCGTGCAGGGTGGACACGTACGCGATCTCCTGCTCGGGGTCGCGGTGGGTGGTGCCGACCATCACCAGCAGGCCCTCTCCGGCGGCGGCCCGCATGGCGCCGTCGGCCAGGGCCGCGAAGTACGGGTCGGTCAGGTCATGCACCACGATGCCGATGACGTTGCTGGCGCCGCGGGCGAGCGTCTGGGCGGCGATGTTGGCGCGGTAGCCCAGTTCGTCGGCGGCGCGCTCGACGCGCGCCCGCAGCGTGGCGCCCACCTGGCGGGTGCTGCCGTTGAGCACCCGCGAGGCGGTCGCGAGCGAGACGCCCGCCTGCTTGGCGACGTCTTCCAGCGTGACCAAGAGACCCTCCAGGAAAACGGTTTCCAGTATGCCGGAAAACAAGCGTCCGGAACCGCATCCTTACACGTCTCAGCCCCAGGGGAACAGGATGTCCAGCAGGCCTCGCCTGGTCTCCTCCGGCTGCGGCATGTCGGTGACGGGATCGCTGGTCGGCGCGCTCGACTCGGTGTCCTCCGTCCGGTCCGGCTCGGGCCGGGCGCTGACCTTGGCCTCGTTCATCTCGTTGACCGGCGCGCGGGTGGCCCTGCTCGACGGCTCCGGGTCCGGCTCGGCGGCACGGGTCCGCGTGCGGGTGGGCTCGGGCTCGGGCTCCGGTTCGGCCGAGGCCGTCCGGGTCGGGCGGACCCTGGTCTGCGTCGTGGGCGCGGTGGTGGGGGTCTCGGAGACCTCGGGCTCGGGAGTGGCCGTATCGGTCGCCTCCTCGATGGGGACGTCCGTCTCCGCCTCCTCGTCGGCGGAGGGCGAGCTGAGGTCGCTGACGGAGGCGCACCGCCCGTCCGCGCAGGGGTCGTCGGAGGAGGTGCTGGTGAGCATCCAGCCGCCGCCCACGCCGAGCACCACCACGGCCGCGGCGGCGGCCAGCAGCAGCCTGGTGCGGCGCCGCACCTCGCCGTCGCCGTTGTCGTAGTCCTTGCCGTAGTCCTTGCCGTGGTCGCCGCCGTCGCCGGAGGAGCCGGTCCAGCCGGAGCCGAGGAACCCGCGCTTGGGCTCCTCCTCGGGCTCCTCGTAGCCCCGGTCGAGGGGCAGGTAACCGGCCCCATCCGGGTCGTCGGCGGGCCTGCGCGGGTCGCTCGGCTCGTCTCCCGCGTACTCGCCGGCCGCGCTCTCGGCGAAGGCGTCGGTGTACACCGGACCCTGGGAGTCGGGGTAGCCGTCGATGTAGGAGGCGCCCTGGTCGTCGGTGTAACCGCCGCTCGCGCCGTACGGACCGCTCTCGGCGTACGAGGTGCCCTCGGCGTACTGGGTGCCCTCGGCATACGGGCCGTTCTCGGCGTACGGGGCGTTGTCGGCGTACGAGCCGCCCTCGGCGTACGGGGCGTCGAGGTAGGAGGGCTCGTCCTTGGCCGGGTACGGGTCGCCGGCGGGGGTGTCGTCCGGGGGCAGGATGTACGTCTCGTTGCCCGAGACCTGGATGGCGGGCTGCTCGTCGGTGTCATCCGTGCTCCAGCGCGGAGACAGGACATCGCCGGTCAGGTCCGGGTTCACCGGCCTGCCCTGCCCGTCGTCGTATGGCCTGTCGTTGTCGTCGCGCGCCACGCTGAACCTCTTCTAGTGCGAATACGGAGTGCAACCTTTCATAACAGATTTAACCAACATCTGTCCGGATATTTCACTCGTTTCCCGAAGACTACTCACAGTCACATCGGCCCCTGCCGTGACTCGACGTCCCACCCCCGGAGACGCCGGAGGGCCTTCAGCGGATCCCGGCGAGGAGGGCGTCGAGCGCGGACCTGACCCGCTCGGGCGTCACACCCTCGCGCAGCCGGTGCGCCAGCAGCGGCGCGGCGAACGGCGCCAGCAGCGCGTCGGCCAGCGGGGCGGCGTCGGCGCCGGGCGCCGCCTGCGCGACCAGCATCGCCAGGTGGGCGTGGTGGGCCTGGTAGGCGCCGCCGAAGCGGGCCAGCGGCGCGGCCGTCTCGGCCATCAGCAGCAGGTCGAGCTGCTCGACCGTACGCTCCAGCAGGGCGTGCAGGAACGCGCGGATACGCACGCGCGGCTCCGCCCCCGGCCCGAGCGGCGGCGGCCCCGCGACGAAGGCCGCCTGGAACTCGCGCTCCCGCTCGTCGATGAGCGCGTAGGCGAGCCCGGAGCGGTCGCCGAAACGGCGGTAGAGCGTGCCGACGCCGACCCCTGCCGCGGCGGCGACCTCCGCCATCGCCAGGCCCTCCACCCCCCGCTCGGCGACGATGCCGGCGGCGGCGGCGAGGATCTTCGCCCGGTTGCGGGCGGCGTCGCTGCGCTCGCTTCTCACGGCGTCCATCCTTCCACCCGAGACAAACGGAATGGATTCCGGTTATTATCTCAAGCGGAATCCATTCCTTTTCATTGGAGGAATCATGGGACGCAAGGTCGCGCTGGTCACCGGAGGCAGCAGGGGGATCGGCGCCGCCATCGCCCGCCGGCTCGCCGCCGACGGGTTCGACGTGGCGATCACGTACGCCGCCGAGGCCGGCCGGGCGGCGGCCGTGACCGCGGAGGCCGAGGCGCTGGGGCGGCGTGCCCTGGCCGTCCGGGCCAGGGCCGAGGACGCGGGCGAGGTGGTGGCGGCGGTCGAGCGCACGGTGGCCACCCTGGGCCGGCTCGACGTGGTGGTCGGCAACGCCGGCATCGCCCCGTACGGGCCACTGGAGGATGTCACGCTTGAGGAGGTGGACCGCGTGCTCGCGGTGCACGCCCGCGCGTCGTTCGTGCTGGCCCAGGCCGCGGCGCGGCACCTGCCGGAGGGCGGGCGGATCATCATGATCGGCAGCAGCCTGGCCGAGCGCGTCCCGTACCCGGACTGGACGCTGTACGCGATGAGCAAGTCCGCGCTCGTCGGCCTCACCAAAGGGCTGGCCCGCGACCTCGGCTCCCGCGGCATCACCGCCAACCTGGTCCATCCCGGCTCCACCGACACCGAGATGAACCCGGCCGACGGGCCGGGCGCCGACGAGGAACGCTCGTACACCGCGCTGGGCCGCTACTGCTCACCGGAGGACATCGCCGCGACCGTGGCCCACCTGGCCGGCGAGGGCGGCCGCAACATCACCGGCGCCGCCATCCCCGTGGACGCCGGCGTCACAACCTGACGACACCCCCAACGCTCCCAACTCACGCAGACGGGAGGTCACGACCTGACGGGGACCACCGACCTCACGCGGACGCCCGCGTCGCGAGTTGACGGCACCCGCTCGCTTGGACGCGGGCGGGACCGTTGACGATTCCGCCTCGCTTGGGCGCGGATTCGGGAGTCGGTGGATCGGTGACTCCAGCTTGCCGAAACCGGGACGTCACGGAGCGTTGTCCCGCATCATGACCACCATGCTCACGAGCGAGATCGCGCCCCCTCCCGGCGCCGTGGCCGTGGCGGCGCTGCGGGCGCGGGTCCGGGACGCGCGGCGCCGCGCCCGTGTGGCGCTGGCCGCCGCACTCCTGTTCCCGGCCGCCACGCAGGTGCTCGCCGAGCGGGCGGACGGCGTGTGGGCGGCGCCGCTCGCCCTGCTCTCGCTGGCGTCCTTCGCCGGCGCGCTGGCCGCGCTGGCCGTCACGCAGGTGGTGTGGGGGTCGCGGGTGCGCGCCGCCCGGCGCCGGGAGCGGGAGCTGTACGCGGTGCCGCCGCCCCCGCCGCTGCTGCCGGTGGGCAGGCTGGTCATGGCGTGCGGGTGGGCGGTGGTGCTGCTGCTCGGCGGCACGCTGCCGGGCCTGTTCGGGGAGTCCCCGCTCGCCGCCGTCCTGGAGAGCGCGATGACGGCGCTCGGCTGGGCCGGGGCGGGAGCGGCGGTCTGCTTCGCCGCCTGGTGGGCCCGTGACCTCGCAGCGCGCGTCGCCCACCCGGGCACACCTCCCAGCGACCCCTGGGACCCCGCCCGGCTCGCCGGGAACCTCCCCGGACGTCAGGCCCCCACGAGCGGGAGGACGCCCAGGCATCGAGCGGGTCCCCGCCTCGGGCGCGTGCGGGCGGTGACACGGAGAGCAGGGGTGATGGTGGCTGTGACCGGGGTGCTGGGGGTAAGGGGGAGGGTGTGGGACCTCGATCCGGTGGTGATCTGCGCCCTGGTCGCCGCGGGGGTCGCGTGCGCGGTAGTTACTGATGAGTAGCATAAGGGCGGAAGCTGTCCAGCAACGAGGAGCTGATCCGTGCCTTCCTCTCGTGACGTCGTGTTCGTCGACGGCGTGCGCACCCCTTTCGGCAGATCCGGGCCGAAGGGGCTGTATGCGGAGACCCGCGCTGACGACCTGGTCGTGCGCGTCATCCGCGAACTCATGCGGCGCAACCCCGCCCTGCCGCCCGAGCGGGTGGACGAGGTCGCCATCGCCGCCACCACCCAGATCGGCGACCAGGGCCTGACCATCGGCCGCTCGGCGGCGGTGCTGGCAGGGCTGCCGAAGTCCGTGCCCGGCTACGCGATCGACCGGATGTGCGCGGGCGCGATGACCGCGGTGACCACGGTCGCCGGCGGCATCGCCTTCGGCGCCTACGACGTGGCCATCGCGGGCGGCGTCGAGCACATGGGACGCCACCCGATGGGCGAGGGCGTCGACCCGAACCCGCGGTTCCTGTCGGAGAAGCTGGTCGACCCGAGCGCCCTGGTCATGGGCATGACGGCGGAGAACCTGCACGACCGCCATCCCACGATCACCAAGGAGCGCGCCGACGCGTACGCGGTGCTGTCGCAGGAGAAGGTGGCCAAGGCGTACGCGGACGGCAAGATCCAGCCCGACCTGGTGCCGACCGCGGTGCGCACGGCGGAGAAGGGCTGGGGCCTGGCCACCCAGGACGAGGCGCCGCGTCCCGGCACCACCCTGGAGGCGCTGGGCACGCTGAAGACGCCGTTCCGCCCGCACGGCCACGTGACGGCCGGCAACTCCTCGGGCATCAACGACGGCGCGACCGGCTGCGTCGTGGCGGCCGCCGACGTCGCCGCGGAGCTCGGCCTGACGCCGAAGATGCGGCTCGTCTCGTACGCGTTCGCCGGTGTGGACCCGGAGGTCATGGGCGTCGGCCCGATCCCGTCCACGGAGCGCGCCCTCCGCCTGGCGAATCTCGAAATGTCGGATATTGGGCTGATCGAGATCAACGAGGCGTTCGCCGTCCAGGTCCTCGCCTTCCTGGAACACTTCGGCCTCGCCGACGACGACCCCCGGGTGAACCCGTACGGCGGCGCGATCGCGTTCGGCCACCCGCTGGCCTCCTCCGGCGTACGGCTGATGACGCAGCTCGCCCGCCAGTTCGGCGAGCGCCCCGACGTGCGCTACGGCATCACCACCATGTGCGTCGGCATGGGCATGGGCGGCACCGTGATCTGGGAGAACCTGACGTGAGCGAGCGAAGCGAGAGAACCATGAGACACAGCAGCATGCTCACAGGACCGACGGAGGAGGGCCTGTGAGCACTCTGGACACCTGGCGCGCGCTGCTGACCGAGCGGGCCACGGACGAGGTCGTCACCAAGGCCCTGGTCCGCGACGTGGAACTGCCCGGCGGCGCGGGCACGATGGCGCTGATCACGCTCGACAACGGCTTCGACCACACCAAGCCCAACACGTTCGGCCCGCACGGCCTGTTCGCGCTCAACGGCGCGCTGTCGGAGATCGCCGAGCGGACCGACCTGGCGGCGGTGGGCGTCACCGGCAAGCCGTTCGTGTTCGGCGTCGGCGCCGACCTGAAGGGCGCGGCGGCGCTGACCACCCGTGAGGAGGCGCTGGCGATCGGCGCCCTGGGCCACCACGTGTTCCGCCGGCTGGGCGAGCTGGACGTCCCGTCGTTCGCGTTCGTCAACGGCGCGGCCATGGGCGGCGGCCTGGAGGTGGCGCTGCACTGCACCTACCGCACGATCTCCTCGGGCGTCCCGGCGGTGGCGCTGCCGGAGTGCTCGCTCGGCCTGGTGCCGGGCTGGGGCGGCACGCAGCTGCTCCCCCGCCTGACAGGCCCGGCGAACGCGATCAAGCTGATCGTGGAGAACCCGCTCGCGCAGAACCGCATGACCAGGGGCCGCGAGGCGTTCGAGCTGGGCGTCGCGGACGCCCTCTTCGAGCCGGCCGACTTTCTGGAGGAGTCGCTGCGCTGGGCGGCCCGGGTGCTCAGCGGCGAGGTGACGGTCGAGCGCCCCGACCACACCGCCGCCGACTGGGACAAGGCGGTCGCCGACGCCCGCTTCCTGGTCGACATGAAGCTGCACGGCGCCGCTCCCGCGCCGTACCGGGCGCTCGACCTGGTCGCGCTGGCCCGTACCGCCTCCCGCGACGAGGGCTTCGCCGCCGAGGACGAGGCGCTCGCCGACCTGCTGCTCAGCGACGAGCTGCGGGCCGGGCTGTACTCCTTCGACCTGGTGCAGCGCCGGGCCAGGCGGCCCGCGGGCGCGCCGGAGTCGTCGCTGGCGCGCAAGGTGACCAAGGTCGGCGTCGTCGGCGCGGGCCTGATGGCCTCGCAGATGGCGCTGCTGTTCGCCCGCCGGCTGCAGGTCCCGGTCGTGCTGACCGACCTCGACCAGGGCAGGCTCGACAAGGGCGTCTCGTACGTGCACGCCGAGGTCGACAAGCTGGCCGGCAAGGGCCGCGTCTCGCCCGACCAGGCCAACCGGCTCAAGGCGCTGGTGACGGGCTCGCTGACCAAGGACGCCTTCGCCGACGCCGACTTCGTGATCGAGGCGGTCTTCGAGGACCTGACGGTCAAGAAGCAGGTGTTCGCCGAGGTGGAGGCCGTGGTGCGGGCCGACTGCGTGCTGGCCACCAACACCTCCTCGCTGAGCGTCACCGCGATGGGCGAGGACCTGGCGCACCCGGAGCGGCTGGTCGGCTTCCACTTCTTCAACCCGGTCGCGGTCATGCCGCTGCTGGAGATCGTCAGGGGCGGCGCGACCGACGACGCCACGCTGGCCACCGCGTTCGCCGTCGGCAAGGCGCTGAAGAAGTCGTCGGTGCTGGTCAAGGACGCCCCGGCGTTCGTCGTCAACCGGCTGCTCACCCGGTTCATGGGCGAGGTCATCGGGGCCGTGGACGAGGGCACCCCGCTGGAGACGGCCGAGCACGCGCTGGACCGGCTCGGGCTGCCGATGACGCCGTTCGCGCTGCTGCAGCTCGTCGGCCCGGCGGTGGGCCTGCACGTGGCGGAGACGCTGCACGAGGCGTTCCCCGACCGGTTCGGGGTCTCGGCCAACCTGGCCAAGCTGGTCGCCGCCGGCAAGCCGGGCGTGTACCGGCCGGACTTCTCGCTGGACGAGGAGGCGGTCGCGCTGTTCGCGGGCGGCTCCGGCGTCGCGGACGGGCCGTCCACCGCCGATCAGGTACGCGTGCGCGTGCTGAGGGCGCTGGCCGGGGAGATCCGGATCATGCTGGACGAGGGCGTCGTGGCGGCGCCGCAGGACATCGACCTGTGCATGATCCTGGGCGCCGGCTGGCCGTTCCACCTGGGCGGCATCACCCCGTACCTGGACCGCGCCGGTCACTCGCCGTCACGGTTCCTGCCGCCGGGAGTCGCCTCGCTCCCCGCTTGACCTGCCTTTGGGGAGGCTCGCCCGGCGGGCCTCCCCTCCGGCCGTCACTCTCCGTCGTAGCCTCTGATGCCGTGTGCTACGAAGGGAAAAGATCATGATGAAGGCGTTCGGCGCGATCGCGCTGTGCGGGTCCCTCCTGACGGTCCCGGCCCCGGCGGTCGCGGCAAGCACGCCGGGAGCGGTCCTGCGGATCCTGGTCACGGTGAAGAACGGTCCCACGCGGACGGCCACGCTCACCTGCCGTCCGGCGGGCGGCACCCACCGGTCGGCGAGCGCGGCCTGCAAGCTGCTGGCGCGGGCCGGCGGCGATCCGGCCCGGCTGGTGGGCAGCTCGAAGGCCGCCTGCACGCGCGAGTTCCGGCCCGCCGCCGTGGTCGTGACGGGCCGGTGGCGCGGCGAGCCGATCTCGTTCGGCCGGATGTACTCGAACGCGTGCCTGATGAAGTCGGCAGGCGGGGCGCTCTTCACGCCCTGATCCGCGGGTCTCGGCGGGGGCGGCTCCGGCCGCCCCTCACGACCGCCGGTCGGGCCCGGCCACCATGCTGTGGCGGTAGCCGTACGCGAAGTAGAGCACCGTGCCGATGACCATCCAGATGAGGAACCGGAGCCAGGTCTCGACCGGCAGGTTCAGCATCAGGTAGAGGCAGGCGAGCACCGACAGGATCGGCAGCAGCGGCACCAGCGGCGCCCTGAAGGCCCGTGGGAGGTCCGGACGGGTGCGCCGCAGGATGATCACACCGGCGGACACCACCACGAACGCGAAGAGCGTGCCGATGTTCACCAGCTCGGCCAGCGCGCTCAGGGAGATGAACCCGGCCAGCAGGGCGGCGACCACGCCGACGATCGCGGTGAGCAGCGCGGGCGTGCCGGTCCTCGGGTGGACCTTGGCCAGCGGGCGCGGCAGCAGCCCGTCGCGGCACATGGCGAACAGCACCCGGGTCTGCCCCAGCATGAGGATCATCACCACGGTGGTCAGGCCGGCGATCGCGCCGATGCTGATGAGCGCCGCCGCCCAGGGCTGCCCGACCGCGGTGAACGCGTCGGCCAGCGGCGCGGCGGTGCTCAGCTCGGTGTAGGGCTGCATGCCCACCACCACCAGCGAGACCGCCACGTACAGCAGCGTGCAGATCACCAGCGAGCCGAGGATGCCGCGCGGCAGGGCGCGCTGCGGCTCGATGGTCTCCTCCGCGGCGGTGGCCACGATGTCGAAGCCGATGAAGGCGAAGAACACGATGGCCGCGGCGGTGAAGATGCCCAGCACGCCGAAAGCCACCGGCGTGATGCCGAAGAGCACCTGGATGAGCGGCGCCTGCACGCCCTCCACCGCCGGGGTCGGCTGCGGCTCGGGGACGAACGGCGTGTAGTTGGCCATGGAGATGAAGAACAGCCCGGCCAGGATCACCAGCAGGACGACCGTGACCTTGATGATCACGATGACCAGGTTGACCCGGGACGACAGCTTGATGCCGGCGATCAGGACCGCGGTGAGGATGAGCACGACGGCCATCGCGGGCACGTCCACCACGGGGTCCTCGCCCGCGATCGACGGGGGCAGGTGCACGCCGGCCGAGGTGAGCAGCGCGCTGAAGTAGCCTGACCAGCCGACGGCGACCACGGCGGCTGCCAGCGCCATCTCCAGCAGCAGGTCCCAGCCGATGATCCAGGCGGGGAACTCGCCCAGCGTGGCGAAGGAGAAGGTGTAGGCCGATCCGGCCACGGGGATCGTGGAGGCGAACTCCGCGTAGCACAGCGCGGCCAGCCCGCACACCACCCCGGCCACCACGAACGAGATCGCCACCGCCGGCCCGGCCATCTCCCTGGCGACCTGACCGGTCAGCACGAAGATGCCGGTGCCGATGATCACACCGATGCCGAAGACCGTCAGGTCGACGGCGGTGAGACGCTTGCGGAGCCGGTGCTCGGGCGCCTCGGTGTCACGGATCGACTGCTCGACACTCTTCGTGCGAAAGATGTCCACGGTCGGTGATCCTTCCCGGGTCCGGGGCGATCATGCGAGGTGCGGAATCTCACGTGAGCGTAACCCGGGAAGGCTCTCCTACGAAGGACTGACGACCTGCGAGCTGCGCTTGGCGACCGCCTCGGTGATCTGGCGGGCGAGGTCCTGGCCGTTGAGTCCGATCCGGCCGAGGATGACGGCCCGCTTGGCGTGGTCGAGGAAGCGCTGCGGGATGCCGAAGTTGCGCACGGGCACGTCGACGTCGGCGTCGCGCAGCAGCCGCGAGACCGCGTCGCCCACGCCGCCGACCCGGCCGTTGTCCTCGACGACGGCGACGAGCCGGCGTCCGGCCGCCGCGCCGATCAGGGCCTCGTCGAGCGGCTTGACCCAGCGCGGGTCGACCACCGTGGCGCTGATGCCCTGCGCGTCGAGCAGGGTGGCGGCCTCCAGGCAGACGTGCGCCATCGGGCCCACGCCGACCAGCAGCACGTCGGGGTCGGAGGTATCGGGGTCGCGCAGGACGTCCATGCCCCCGAGCTTGCGTACGGGCTCGATCGCCTCGGCGACGGGGCCCTTGGGGAAGCGCAGCACGGTCGGCCCGTCGGTGACGGCCACCGCCTCGCGCAGCAGCTCGGTCAGCCGCTCGCCGTCGCGCGGGACGGCGAGCCGCAGGCCGGGCACGACCTGGAGGATGGAGAGGTCCCACATGCCGTTGTGGCTGGCGCCGTCGTCGCCGGTCACGCCGGCCCGGTCGAGCGCCACGGTGACGGGCAGCCGGTGCAGGGCGACGTCCATGAGGAGCTGGTCGAAGGCGCGGTTGAGGAAGGTGGCGTAGACGGCCACGACCGGGTGGAGTCCGCCCATGGCCAGACCGGCGGCGCTGGTCAGGGCGTGCTGCTCGGCGATGCCGACGTCGTAGGTGCGGTCGGGGAAGGCGTCGGCGAAGCGCGCCAGGCCGGTCGGGTGGAGCATCGCGGCGGTGATCGCGACCACGTCCTCGCGCTCCTTGCCGAGCCGGACCAGCTCGTCGCTGAACACGTCGGTCCAGATGCGGCCCTTGGGCTTCTCGGCGCCGGTGGCGCGGTCGAAGGCGCCCGGCGAGTGGAACTGGTCCTCGTCGTGGTTCTCCGCCGGGCTGTAGCCGCGGCCCTTCTGGGTGAGCGCGTGCACGATGACCGGGCCGCGGAAGCCGCGGGCCCGGCGCAGCGCCGCCTCCATGGCCTGCTCGTCGTGGCCGTCGATGGGGCCGACGTACTTGAGGCCGAGGTCCTCGAACATGACCTGCGGGGCGATGGCGTCCTTGACGCCCTTCTTGAGGCCGTGGAGCGCGTCGTAGAGCACGGGAACGTTCCCGAGCTTCTCCTTCACGAACTCCAGCGCGTCCTCGTAGCGGCGGTCGACGCGCAGCGACGACAGGTGGGAGGCGAGGCCGCCGATGGTCGGCGAGTAGGAGCGCCCGTTGTCGTTGACCACGATGACGACCGGCAGGTCCTTGACGGCGGCGATGTTGTTGAGCGCCTCCCAGGCCATGCCCCCGGTGAGCGCGCCGTCGCCGATCACCGCGACGGCGGTGCGGTCGCGCTCACCGCGCAGCTTGAACGCCTTGGCCAGGCCGTCGGCGTAGGACAGGGCGGTGGAGGCGTGGGAGTTCTCCACGAAGTCGTGCTCGGACTCGGCCTGGCTGGGGTAGCCCGACAGGCCGCCCTCCTGCTTGAGCGCGCCGAAGCCGGCCACCCGGCCGGTGAGCAGCTTGTGCACGTACGCCTGATGACCGGTGTCCCAGATGACCGGGTCGCGCGGCGAGTCGAAGACGCGGTGGATCGCGATGGTGAGTTCCACCACACCGAGGTTGGGGCCGAGGTGGCCGCCGAAGCGCGCGCACGAGTCGACGAGCAGGTCGCGAATCTCACCCGCCAGCAGCGGCAGGTCCTCCGCCGCGAGCCGTTTGACGTCGTGCGGTCCCTTGATCGAGCCCAGCAACCCGCTCACGGATCCGGCTCCCCTCTGCTCTTGTTCGCCGACTGGGTCGAGTCTAGTTCGCGGATGCCGCACTAGACCCATCGACTTAAATCCACCCACATTTGTCAGCTCTTGACCTAGTCTTTGGCACATTATGAACACTCTCCCCATGAAGAAACTGGCGTCACTCACGGCGGCCGGCGTGGTCATCACGCTGGCCGGCACGGGGACGGCGGTCGCACAGACGCACAGCGCCCAGGCCGGGGTCCAGCAGCGGGTCACGACCCAGCCCGCGGCGGCGCAGCAGGTCGCGGCCCTGCAGGCCGCGCCCAAGTCCGCGGCGACGAACAGCCGGCTCTACCGGACTGGCCGCCTGGCCGCCACCAACTGCTCGCCGGGCGAGATCCGGCGGGGCAGCACTGCCGCGTACAAGCGCTTCCTCCAGCGGATGACGAACTGCCTGAACAAGGCGTGGGCCACCCAGTTCCGCAAGGCGAACCTGCGCTTCAGCAAGCCGAGGCTGCGCATCGTCACCAGGAAGGTCAACAACGCCTGCGGGCGCTGGGTCTCGGGTGCCGCCGGCGTGTACTGCAGCGCCGACCGCACCATGTACATGCTGATCACCAAGCGCGAGCTGCGCGACCCGTTCGCGGTCGGCATCGCCCGGCTGATGGCCCACGAGTACGGCCACCACGTCCAGCAGCTGGCCGGCATCTCGAACTACTACTTCCAGGCCAGGCAGCGGGCCAGCCGTTCGGCCCAGCTGCAGCTGTCGCGCCGCCACGAGCTCCAGGCCGAGTGCTTCTCCGCGGTCTTCATGCGGACGATCGCCCACTCGCTGCCGGTTCCCCAGGAGCACTGGGACCACACCGTGAACTGGTTCCGCGAGAACGGCCACAAGGGCTGGGCGCAGAACGACCACGGCAAGGGCCGGAGCCAGGCGGCCTGGATGGAGCGGGGCTACAACTCCGCGCAGCCGGGCTCCTGCAACACCTGGAAGGCGTCCTCCAGGGCGGTCGCCTGACGTCGTGACACACGGCCGCGTCACCGGGCGCGGCCGTGCCTTCCGCGGCCGAATGCCAAGGTTGCGTAAACAAAACACCATGAACTGGTCTAAGATCCGCGATCGTGCGTATTCCCTTTGTCGCAGTGGCGTCCTGCATGATCGCGGGTCTGGGCCTCACGGGTACGGCGAGCAGCGCGGCGGCCGCGAGCACCACCGCGACCGCCGCGCTGCCGGCCGTCCTCACCAAGAACAAGATCTACCGGTCGGGCACCGCGGCCCCCATGTCCTGCGCGACCTCCGAGGTCAGGCCGGGCAGCGCCGCCTCGGTGAAGAGGTTCCAGCAGGAGCTGGCCCGGTGCGCCAACCGCTTCTGGGCCGCCCGGTTCAAGGCCGCGGGCCTGCGCTACAGCCCGCCCAAGCTGCAGATCACGACCGGAAGCCGCTCTGTCTGCGGGAAGATCACCACCAACGGCGCGCAGTACTGCCCGCAGCAGCGCACCGTCGCGATCCGGATCATGAAGCGTGACCTGCGCGACCAGATCAAGCTGAACCTCGCGCACTCGGTCGCGCACGAGTGGGGCCACCACGTACAGGAGCTCACCGGCATCCTGGACGCGCAGAACACGCTCTACTGGCGCTCCGGCAAGACCCGGCGCGCGGCGCTGAGCCGCCGGCTGGAGATGCAGGCCGAGTGCTTCGCCGGCGTGTTCTACCGGTCCACGCTCGACACGCTCAACTCCGACATCACCTGGGCGCAGTGGATCGACGGGGTGAAGCGGAGCCGCGAGAGCGAGATCCACGGCAAGCCGCGCAACCTCGCCTACTGGCAGGACCGCGGCTACGACGCCGGCTCGGCCGGCGCCTGCAACACCTGGACGGCGCCGAACGCGCGGGTCGCCTAGCCGCCCGCCCTGGCCAGCACCTCCAGCGGGTCCGCGAGGACGTGGGCGAAGGCCAGCTCGGCCGCGCCCACCAGCGTCGCGTCGTCGGCCAGTGCCGAGGTGCGCAGCCGCAGCCGCTCGCGCTGGGGGGTCATGGCGTGCAGGGTCAGCTGGCTGCGCACCCGCGCCGCCGAGCCGAGGTAGATCTCCCTGAGCATGCCGCCGAAGATGACCATCTCCGGGTTGAAGATGTTGATCAGGTTGGCGACGCCCAGGCCGAGCCAGTCGCCGACCCGCTTGAGCGCCTCCTGGGCCACGATGTCGCCCCGGTCGGCGGCGTCGACGACGGCGCGCACCGCCTCCCGGCCGTGCTTGCCCTGCTGGGCGTCCCCGTTCTGGTCCGACTTGGCCCGGCCCGCCGCCTCCAGCAGCGCCCGCTCCCCCACCTCGGCCTCCAGGCAGCCGTGCGAGCCGCAGCCGCACGCCCGGCCGCCGGGGTTGACGACCATGTGGCCGACCTCGCCGCCGTAGCCGTCGTGGCCGCCGAGCAGGTGGCCGCCCGCGATGATGCCGCCGCCGATGCCGACGTCGCCGTGCAGGTAGATGAGGTCCTTGACGGACACGCCCAGGCCGCGGCTGTGCTCGGCCAGCGCGCCCAGGTTGGCGTCGTTGCCCACGCTCACCGGCAGGCCGAGGCCGAGCCTGCGGCCCAGTTCCTCACCGAACGGCACCTCCTGATGGGGTTTCATCAGGTTGGGGCCGAAGGTGATGACGCCGTCGCCCTTGCGCACCCCGCCGGCCACGGCCGCGGCGGCGCCCACGCACACGGTGTCGGGCCTGGTCTTGCGTCGCATCTGCCGGGCGAACCCGGCCAGCGCGCCGACCAGCTCCGGCAGCTCGAACGGGCCGCGCCGGCGTGGCAGCTCCCGCCGGTCGAGGATCACCCCGCCCAGCCCGACACGGGCGGCCACCAGCCGGTCGGGCCCCACGTCGAACGCGAACACGTACACCCGCGACGACTCGGGACGGACCACCAGGGAGGGCCGCCCGGCGCGGCCTGTCTCACGCGGCAGTTCCTCGCGCACCAGCCCGGCCGCCGTCAGGTCGGAGGTGAGCGCCATGATGGTGCTGCGGTTGAGCCCCATCCTGGAGGTGAGCTCGGCGCGCGAGATCGGCCCGCCCAGATGGACATGACGCAGCAGCGCGCCGAGGTTGTGGCGCCTGATGTCCTCCTGGGACGGACCGGCACGCATAGGCTGTGGTTCCTTCAACGGGTGGAAGTCGCTGATCACCTTAGACCAGCGGCGGAGGCCCGTTTGCGCGCGATGGCGTCCACGCCCGCGGCGAGCAGCAGCACCGATCCGGTGACCAGATACTTCACACTCGCTCCGTACCCCATCAGGCCCATCCCGTTCTCGATGACCGCCACCACGGCGCCGCCGAGTATGGCGTCGAGCACCCTGCCCTTGCCGCCGAACAGGCTGGTCCCGCCGATGACGGCGGCGCCCACCGCGTAGAGCAGCACCGAGCTGCCGCCGGTGTTCGGGTCGACGGAGCTGGCCCGCGAGGCGGCGATGATGCCGCCGACCGCGGCCATCGAGGAGCAGATGACGAACGCGGCGACCTTGATCCGGTCCACCGGGATGCCGGCCCTGCGGGCCGCCTCCGGGTTCCCGCCGACCGCGTAGATGTGCCGGCCGAACGCGGTACGGTGCAGCACGAACGTCCACAGCACCAGCAGCGCCAGGATGATCGGCACCACGATCGGCACACCGGTCAGCGAGGTGAGCAGCGGGTTGCGGCTGCGTTCCAGGTTGAGCACGTACACCGCGAGGCCGCCGATGACCACGAGCGCCCCCACCCGGGCGGCGATCAGCGACATCGGATCGGCCACCAGGCCGCGCGCGGCGCGCTTCCTGGCCCGGAGGAGCTGGATGCCCGCGTAGACCGCCACGCAGACCGCGAACAGGGCCCAGCCGAGCCACGGCGGCAGGTTCCTGGTGGCGATCGCGACGATCACGTCGTCCCTGATCGAGATGTTCGTGCCTTCCCTGACCAGCACCAGCACCAGGCCCTGGAAGGCGAGGAACGCGGCCAGCGTGACCACGAACGACGGGATGCCCACCTTGGCGACCAGGCCGCCGAGCATGACGCCGATGACCACGCCGGTGACGATCGCGGCCAGCACGCAGACGTACCAGGGCAGGCCCAGGCTGGTGAGCGTCACCGCGAGCACCGCCGCGCAGACGCCGCTGGCGAACCCGGCCGACAGGTCGATCTCGCCGACGAGCAGCACGAACACCAGGCCCATCGCGATGACCGTGATCGCGGCGCCCTGGGTGAACAGGTTGGCGAAGTTGATCGCCGTGAGGAAGGCCGGCCGGGCGACGGCGAACACCGTGCAGAGCACGATCAGCCCGAGCACCGCGGGCAGCGCGCCCATGTCCCCGCCGCGCACCCGCTCGGCGTAGGCGCGGACGCTGAGGCCGATCGACGGCGACGTCTTCGCGGCGGCGATCGCGTCGCCGGGCAGTTCTTTGACCTTGTTCATTGCGTGATCCCCAGGTCTCCGCTGCGGCCGGATGTGATCAGTTCGACGACCTGCGCGTGAGTCACGTCGGCGGTGCGGACCTGGGCGGCCATCCTGCCGAGGTAGAGGGCCGCGATCCTGTCGGACACCGCGAACACGTCGTTCATGTTGTGCGAGATGAGCACGACGGCCAGGCCCTTGTCGGCCAGTCTCCGCACCAGTTCGAGCACCTGCGCGGTCTGGGCGACGCCCAGCGCGGCGGTGGGCTCGTCGAGGATGACGACCTTGCTGTTCCACAGCACGGCCTTGGCGATGGCGACGGTCTGACGCTGGCCGCCGGACAGGCTGGAGACCTGCTGCCTGATCGACTTGACCGTGCGGACCGACAGGCCGGTGAGCGTCTCCTGGGCCTGTTCCTCCATCGCGGCCTCGTCCAGCATGATGCCGCGGCGGCGTTCGCGGCCGAGGAACATGTTCTGGACGATGTCGAGGTTGTCGCAGAGCGCCAGGTCCTGGTAGACGATCTCGATGCCGAGCGCCGCCGCGTCGCGCGGGCCGTGCACGTGCACCGGCTTGCCGTCGAACAGGATCTCGCCCGAGTCGATCGGGTAGATGCCGCCGATGCACTTGACCAGCGTCGACTTGCCGGCGCCGTTGTCGCCGACCAGTGCGGTCACCTCTCCGGCGTTGGCCGAGAACGCCACGTCGTGCAGGACTTGCACGGGACCGAAGCTTTTGTCGATCCCGCGGACTTCGAGCAGGGGGGTCATGGGGCTCCCTCACGAGGGGCACGGCCCGCGCCCCTGAGCGCGAGCCGTGCCTTCTACCGGTTCTACGAGGTGCCTGGTTGTTACTGGATTCCCGCCTCGGTGCACTTGTCGGCGAAGTCGCCGGTGCACAGCTCTTCCTTGGTCACGTAACCGTCGGCCACCACGTCCTTGACGTTCTCGGCGTAGATGGCCTGCGGGTCCAGCAGCTCGGCGGGGACGTCCTGGCCCGTCTCCGGGTCCTTGACGCTGCCGCTCGCGGCCGGCTTCTCGCCCTTGGCCAGCGCGACCGCGAGCTTGGCGGCGGCGTCGGCCTCCTTCTTGACGGCCTTGTAGACGGTCATGCACTGGTCGCCCGCGAGGATGTTCTGCAGGCCCTGCACGGTGGCGTCCTGGCCGGTGACCGGCACCTTGCCGTTGAGCTTGTTCTTCTTCAGCACGGTGATGGCCGCGTTGCCGAGGCCGTCGTTGGCGGAGAGCACGCCGGCGATCTTCGGCTCGCTGGTGAGCATCTGCTCGAAGAGGGTGCCGGCCTGCGTGTTGTCCCAGTCGGGCACGGACTGCTCGGGACCCTTGACGTACTCGCCGGAGTCGAACTTCGGCTTGAGCACGCCGTCGTAGCCCTGCTTGAACAGCGTCGCGTTGTTGTCGGTCGGCGAGCCGTTCAGGTAGGCCACGATGGGCTTCTCCGCGCCCTTGTCGGCCAGGCACTTCGACAGACCCTCGCCCTGGAGCTGGCCCACCTTCTCGTTGTCGAAGCTGACGTAGTAGGCGGCGTTGCCGCCCAGCGTCAGGCGGTCGTAGTCGATGGTGGCCACGCCCTGCGACCTGGCCTTGTCGATCACGGTCTTGCCGGTGCCGCTGTCCAGGTTGACGATCATCAGGACGGTGGCGCCGTTCGTGATCATCTGGTCGGCGATGGTCTGGAACGCGGTCTTGTCGTTCTGCGCGTTCTGGATGTCGTACTCGACGCCGGCGGCCTCGAAGGCCTCCTGCAGGTACTTCCGGTCGGCCGTCTCCCAGCGTGCGGACGACTTGCTGTCGGGCAGGATGACGCCGATCTTGCCTGCGGCCGGCTGTGAAGCCTCCGCCGAAGCCTCTGCCGAGGTCGTCGTGGAGGTCTGACCGCCGTCGCCCCCGCAGGCGGTGAGACCGAGAGTTAGTGCGGCCGCCGCGGCGGTCAGACTGAGGATCCCCTTGCGCATGGGTGCAGGGTCCTTTCTTCCGGAGGGGCCCGGATGAATGTTGTTTGCGGCAACGTATTCCGGTACAGCCTGCTTTGGAAGACCTCTCGGAGGGGGAGTTTGTTGTTTCCGGTAACAATCCAGAAACGCCAGGGACGCCGGATCGACACCTCGGCCCAGCTCGTCACCCGGCCGTGGGGGCACGGGCTCGGCGTCGGTCCAGCCCGAGGCGGGGACCACCTCCGTCCTGCCGCCATATCTGCCGATCCGGAGATTTCTTTCCCGCCTGCCCGATGTTTGGGTGGACCCCCTGGGGCACTGCGGCAGGTATGGCTACGATCGCATCCGAACTGCTCATCGAACGCCTGGCCGAATGGGGCGTCGACACGGTCTTCGGGATACCGGGCGACGGCATCAACGGCATCATGGAGGGCCTGCGGCGCCACTCCGACCGGGTCCGGTTCGTGCTCGTCCACCACGAGGAGGCGGCCGCGTTCATGGCCGCCGGGCACGCCAAGGCCACCGGCCGGATCGGCGTCTGCCTGGCCACCAGCGGCCCCGGCGGCATCCACCTGCTCAACGGCCTGTACGACGCCAAGCTGGACCACCAGCCGGTCCTGGCGATCACCGGGATGCAGGAGACGAGCGTGCTGGGCACCGGCTACCAGCAGGAGGTCCACCTGCAGCACCTGTTCGCCGACGTCGCCGAGTACAACCTCGTCGTCGACAACCCGGCCCAGCTGCCCGGCGTCGTGGACATCGCGATCAGGACCGCCTACGCCCGGCGCGGGGTCGCGCACCTGACCCTGCCGAACGACGTGCAGATCGCCGAGGCGGGCGCCGACCCCTACCCGCAGGTCGCGCCCGCGCGGCCGCCGGCCACCGCCCCCGTCTACCTGAGCCCGCCCGGCGTGCCCCGCGCCGAGGACCTGCAGGCCGCCGCCGACGTGCTCAACCGGGCCGAACGCCCGGCGATCCTGGCCGGGGCCGGAGCCCTGCACGCCCGCGCCGAGGTGCTGGCCGTGGCCGAGACCCTCGGCGCACCGGTGATCAAGACGCTGCCCGGCAAGGCCGTCATCCCCGACGACTCGCCGTACGCGGTGGGCGGGATCGGCCTGCTCGGCACCCGTCCCGGCGAGGAGCTCGTCGAGGACTGCGACACCCTGTTCATGATCGGCACCAACTTCCCCTACACCAGGCACCTGCCGGAGCCGGGGGCGGCACGGGTGGTCCAGCTGGAGGCGGACCCGGTCAGGGCGGGCGTGCGGCTGCCCACCGAGGTGCCGATGATCGGCGACGCGAAGGAGGGCCTGCGCGCCCTGCTGCCGCTGCTCAAGCACGCCGGCGACCGCGCTCACCTGGCCAGGTACACCGAGCTGATGAACGCCTGGCGCGCCGACATGCGGGCGCTGGAGTCGCCGCGGCGCTCACCGATCGCGCCGCAGTACCTGATCAGTTGCGTCGACCGGGCCGCGACCGGCGACGCGATCCTCACCTGCGACTCCGGCACCATCGCCACCTGGGCCGCCAGGCACTGGACCATCCGCGGCGACCGCGGCTTCTACCTCTCGGGCAACCTGGCCACGATGGCTCCGGGGCTGCCGTACGCGATCGCGATGCAGCACGCGTTCCCCGGCCGGCAGGTGATCGCGTTCGTCGGCGACGGCGGCTTCGCGATGCTGATGGCCGAGTTCATGACGGCGGTCCGGCACCGGCTGCCGATCAAGGTGGTCATCAACAACAACAACGCGCTCGGCCAGATCCTGTGGGAGCAGATGGTGCTCGGCTATCCCGAGCACGGTGTCCGTTTCGCCGAGCCGGTCGCCGACTTCTCGGCCTGGGCGCGCTCCTGCGGCGGGTACGGCAGGAAGGTGACCGATCCGGGCGAACTGGACGATACCGTCCGCGCGGCCCTCGCGCACGACGGACCGGCCCTGGTGGACGTCGACGTGGATCCCGACGAGCCGCCGATGCCGGGCAAGGTCTCCTACGAGCAGGCCAAGAAGTTCGCGGAGGCGTTCCTGCGCGGCCAGCCCCGCAGGGCGTCCATCGCCTCCACCCTGTTCAAGGACAAGATCTCGCAGCTGCGTTCCGGCTGAGCCGGGATCAGCCGGACGACGGCAGGTCGATCAGGCACAGGCCGGTCTCGGGGTCGTGGCGCTTGCGCAGCCAGACCGGCGACTCCCGCACGATGACCTCCAGCGTGGGCCAGACCGTGGCCTCCAGGAGGTGGCCGCCCCGGGTGGCGCCGTCGCGCAGGCCGACGACCGCGTGCGCGTGGATCTGCGGGCGCCCGTCGGCGACCGCGATGTCCCCGGTCAGGCTCAGGACCTCGACCTGCTCCCTGACGGGGATGCGGAGGTAGCCGCCGCGCTCCGGGTCGAAATAGCCGAGCGTGGCTCCGCTGAACGCGCCGATCGCGGTGAGCGAGGCCGCCGTGACCTCGTGCTCCTCCGCCCAGCGCTGCAGCTCGGCCATGGCCTCGTCGCCCTTGTCCATGATGATCGCGTGCACGCTCACGCCGTCGGAACTCGTCAGAACTCGTGACTTCATGCGGGAGCGCCTGCCCGGACCCGGCGGGCCTACGCATGCGCAGGAAGAGCGCCGGGAGCGCCCGTCGAGGCACTCCCGGCGATCAGCGCTGGAGAAACGCTCACCAGTACGGGTTCTGGTACTTCACGCTCTCGCCCCACCTGATCTGGCCGGTGGGCGGATAACGCAGGCCCACCGCGACTTTGATGGTGTAGAGGCGGGTCTTGTTGATGGTCTCGTCGACGAACTTCTTCGTCAGGTAACCGCAGGTCTCCCTGCGGAAGGTGCCGGCACCGGGGAACCCGTCGTTGACGGTTACCGACACCATCGCGCACCAGCCGTCGACCTGCGTGTCGTGAACATGTCCTCTGAGGAACACCTCCCTCTGGGAGTGGAAGATGAGCCACGCGGAAAGGTGAGGCTCCGGCCCGGCGAAGTTCCCCGCGTAGTCCACCCCGTTGTGCGCGACCAGGTTGAAGTGGCGATGCTCCTCCGCACTGGACGGGGTCGCCGTGAAGAGCACGAGAGTGAGGGCGCCGAGCGCGGCTCCCGCGGTTGAACGGATCCGTCGCGACCAGGTCATCTGACTTCGTCCTCCCGATTTCGTCCAGTGATCCGCCCGGAGGTCTCCGGCTGGACCAGTGTGCGACGCGGGGGTTATCGCGACGCTTATGCGCGGGCTTTGTACGCTCGTGCCCGGCGGGTGCCGGGGAGCGCGGCTCAGTCGCCGGTCTGGAGCTTCGCGCGGACTCGTCCGGCGCCGGGGTGGCCGAGCTCGTCCAGGATGGCCAGCGCGTCGCGCCAGGCCTGTCGCGCCGGCTCGTCACCGCACAGGGCCGCGTACGCGTCACCGAGGTGAACGAGCGTCTCCGCCTCCGTCACGGGGTCCAGCCCCGTCCGCAGGAGAGCGAGGGCCCGGCGGTAACAGGTGACGGCCTCGTCGTGGCGGCCGAGACGGTAGTGGGCGTACCCGAGACTGTCCCAGGCCCCGCCCTGCGCCCGGGGGTCGCCGATCCGCTCGAACAGGGCGAGCGCCTGCCGGCAGCATCGCACGGCCCGGTCGCCTTCGCCGAGCTCGGCGTACAGCCGGCCCAGCCCGTCGAGCGCCTCGGCCTGCCCGAACAGCACGTCAGCGGCGCGGTACAGGTCGAGGGCGAGTCGCGTGTGACGGACGGCCTCGCCGAACTCGCCGCGCTGCCCGTGGATCCAGGCGAGCGTGTGGTGCGCCTCCGCCTGCCCCCGCTCGTCCGCGCGCTCCGCCGCGAGTTCCATGGCCCGCCCCGCATGGGTCCGGGCGTCGTCGTACCGGCCGAGGCTGCAGAGCGCGCACCCCAGGGCCAGGTGCGACAGAACCTGCTGGAGGACATCGCCCAGTCGCTCCGCCGCGGCGAGAGCGACGCGCTGCGTCCCGGCGAGGTCGTCCCACTGAGCCTGCCAGTCAAGGTGGTTCTCAAGAGTCCAGGCGATCCGCCACGCCGTGGTGTCGAACCGCTCTGCCGCCGCCCGCCCGACGGCCGCGAGCAGAGCGGGACGCTCGTCCGAGAACCAGGTCCGCGCCTGCCGGTCGTCGGTGAGCTCGTCAACCGTGACCCCGTGGGCGGGATCGCCGAACTCGATCGCGCTGCGCGCCGGGTTGATCAGCAGCGCCGCCCGATGGCCCGTGTGCGCGTAGTGGTCGAGCACCCGGCGCAGCGCCTCACGCGATCCGGCGCCCGTCTCCTGGTCCCGGACGAGTTCGCCGGCGTAGGCGCGGAGCAGGTCGTGGAAGCTGAAGCGGCCCGGACGGTGCTCGACGAGCAGCTGGGCGGCGGTGAGGGTGTTCAGCAGGGGCCGGACCTCGGCGACCGGCACGCCGGCGAGCCCGGCGGCCGCGGCGACGGAGACGTCCGGGCCCGGGTGCAGTGCCAGAAGCCGGAAGAGCCGGGCCGCGCCCGCCGGGAGCCTGGTGTAGGAGAGCGAGAAGACCGCTCTGAGGTCGGTGGCGGGATCGGTGCCCGCGAAGGCGTCGAGGGCGGCCGCGGCGTCGCACAGCTGCCCGGCCAGCGCCCGCAAGGGGAAGCCGGGCTGGACGGCGGCGCGGGCGGCCATCACCGCCAGCGCGAGAGGGAGCCGCGCGCAGCGGGAGACGATGGTGTCGACGGCCTGCGGCTCGGCGGCGACCCGATCGTGGCCGAGCCGGCGCGCGAGCAGCTCGCGCGCCTCGGCACCGGTGAGCAGGCCGAGACTGACCGGCCGGGCGGCCTCGGTCGCGACGAGGCCGGCAAGACGGTCGCGGCTGGTGATCAAGGCGAGGCAACCCGGTGAGGCCGGGAGCAGGGGCCGTACCTGTTCCTCGTCCCGGGCATTGTCCAGCAGGACGAGCACGCGTTTGCCGGACAGCAGGCTGCGGTAGAGCCCTGCCTGGGCGTCGACGTCGGCGGGGATCCGCCGCGGTGATACCCCGAGGGCGTCGAGACATCGGCGCAGCGATTCGGCCGGCGTCAGCGCGTGACCGGCCGGGTCGAAGCCCCTCAGGTTCACGTACAGCTGACCGTCGGGAAAACGGCCGGCGACCCGGTGCGCCCAGTGCACCGCCAGCGCGGTCTTGCCGATGCCGGCCGTACCGGACACGGCCGAGATCACCACGGCCCGCGGGGCGGGGCTCTCGTCGTCGGGGAGCAGGCCGTCGAGCAGCTTGACCTGCTCGTCCCGGCCGACGAAGTCACCGGTGCCCGCCGGAAGCTGGCGCGGGACGACCGGCGTCTCCCTGAGCCCGTGCCCGCCGGACGGATCCGGTGGCGCCGGTGGGCTCGAAGCCGGCGGGACGTCCAGATCGGGTGCGCCGGCGAGCATCCGCCGGTGCAGCCGTCGCACGCTCGGGCATGGCTGGACCCCCAGCTCCTCGTCGAGGAGGCGGTACAGCCGCTGGTACTCCTCCAGAGCCTCGGCCTGGCGGCCAGACCTGTACAGCGCGAGCATGAGCCGTTCGCGTAACGACTCGCGCAGCGGATGTCCGGCCACCAGCGCCGTCAGCTCGCCGGCCAGCTCGGCGTGGCGGCCGAGCGCGAGATCGGCGTCGATCCTGTCGTGCAGGACGGCCAGTCGTCGCTCCTCAAGCCGTGGCCGCTCGAGGATGACCAGCGGGCCGGTCGTGTCGCCGCACGCCGGACCTCGCCACAGATCGAGCGCGGCGCCGAGGTCACGAGCGGCGTCCGACGGCCTGCCCTCGACGAGCGCGGCGCGGCCACGCTCGGCGAGGCGCTCGAAGGCCGCGACATCGCTCGCCGCCTCGTCCAGCCACAGGACGTAACCCGCCGAGCGACGCACGAGCGGGGACGCTCCGGTGGCGTCCCCGCCCAGCACCCGGCGCAGCTTGGACACCGCCTGCTGGACCTGGTTGGCGACCGTCGCCGGCACGGCGTCGCCCCACAGCGCCGCGATCAGCCGGTCGAGGGGTACGACGCGGTTGGCGTTGAGCGTCAGGAGCGCGAGCAGCGCACGGTGCTTCGCACCGCCGAGCGGCACCGTCGCCCCGTCCCTGCGGACCTCGACGGGTCCGAGAATGCGGATCTCCATGCTCCTGTTCTCCCCAGCGTCGTCATACGTACCGAGCCGGTCAGCGGTTCCCGGTCGGGCGATGGCGAAGGAGATCCACCGATCTGGGGGACGACGACGGTCGATCAGGATGAGGCCGGTCCGGGGCCGCGCCTACCTGCTCTCATGATGTTCCCGATATCGATGGAGTACCGATATCACTATTGGACAGTTTGCCGGAACCTCTGGTCTGCTCGTTCTCGTACGAGATCGAGATCTGAATCAGGGGGCTTTGACATGCCGCGCTATTTCCGGAGGACCCGAGCCAAGCTCGCATTCTCCTTCCTGACGTTGTCCGCGGTGCTCGCCGGAGGCGCCTGGGGACCGCAGGCCGCCGTCGCCGCGCCGGCCGGCCGTGAGGACGGCGTCCGCGCGGAGCTGCGCCGGCTCGAAGCCTCCTACCAGGGACGCATCGGCGCCTTCGCCATCGACACGGGCACCGGCAAGACCTTCGGCCACCGGGCCGGCGAGCGGTTCCCGAGCAACTCCACGTTCAAGGCCGTCCTGTGCGGCGCGATCCTGGACAAGGCCCGCACCGAGGACCCCGGCCTGATGAAGCGCGTCCTCCGCTGGACGAAGAAGGACGTCGTCGACCACTCCCCCGTATCCGGCCTTCCGGAGAACATCAGAAACGGGATGACCCCGGATCGGCTGTGCCACGCCACCATCACCCAGAGCGACAACACCGCCGCCAATGTGCTGCTCAAGCAGATCGGCGGGCCGGCGGGCATGACCCGCTACTACCGCTCGCTCGGCGACCGGGCCGGACGGCTCGACCGATGGGAGACCGAGCTGAACGACTGGAAGCCGGGCGAGAAGCGCGACACGATCACGCCCGCGTCGATGGCCCGCGACCTGAAGAAGATCACTGTCGGGGACGCCCTGGTGGCGGCCGACAGGAAGCGGCTGACCGACTGGATGCGGGCCACCGAGACCGGGAAGGAGCGCATCTTCGCCGGTCTGCCCAAGGGCTGGACGGCAGGCGACAAGACGGGCACGGGCGGCGTGTACGGGACCGCCAGTGACATCGCGATCGCCTGGCCGCCGTCGGGCGCCCCGGTGATCATCGCCGTCTACATCCAGCGCCCCTCCGCCGACGCCGAGGTGGACAACGGCGTCATCGCCAGGACCGCCTCTCTCCTGGTACGGGGGCTCGGCAAGGCCTCCTGACCCGCGTCCGGCGGGCTCACGCGCCCGCCAGGCTCTGGCCGACCAGGACGACGGCCGACACCGCCGCCACCACGAGGACGGCGATGCGGACCTTGCCGCCGTCGAGATAGCGGCGCAGCGGGCCCGAGACGAGGAAGCCGGCGATCATCGGCAGGACGAGCACCGCGCCCGCGCCCAGCGCGCGGGCGGGCAGGTGGCCGACCAGGGCCAGGATGACCAGAGACTGGGCGGCGCTCAGGAAGAAGAACATCGCCAGCGTCGCCCGGATCTCCGGCCCCTTGGCGGTCTGGTAGACGAGGGCGATGGGCGGCCCGCCGATGCCGGTGGCGGTGCCCGTGATGCCGGAGACGAAGCCCGCGGAGGTGATCGTGAACCCGTTCCGCGGCAGGCTCACCGCCCGCGCCGTGAGGATCACCGCGACGAGCACCATGGCGCCCACGAAGATGCCCAAGTGGTGGATCGAGATGTAGACCACGATGGCGGCGCCGATGACGCTGCCCGGCAACCGGCCGAGTACCGCGAACCCCAGCCCCCGCCAGTCCACGCGCCGCCACTCCACCGCCAGCGTGAACAGCGGCAACGTCATGTTCGTCACCTGGATCGCGCCCGGCATCAGCGAAGGGTCCAGCAGCGTCAGCACGGGAGCCGCCACCAGGCCCATCCCGAAGCCCACGCTCCCCTGGACCACCGCCCCCACGAAAACCGCCAAACTGCCGACTAGCAGCACTAACGTCAGATCATCCATGCGGACTACTCCATCATGCTCACCCTCCGTCGCCCCACCTGGCACGAAGTGATGATCTTCCGCGGGCGACGCGATCGGCGACCGGGTCATCCGGGAGAGCCGGCGACGGCCTTCAGCAGGTCCCCGGTGTACGCGGCCAGCCGGTCGGCGTCGTCCGGATCCAGCGTACGCAGCGACAGCGGGACCGGTTTTCCGCGGTCGACGGCGGTGAGCGGGGCCGGCGGCGGGGCGTCGATCCACGCCACGACGGGGGCCACGGCGTCGGCCACCGGCCGGGCGAAGAGCCGGCCGAGCGTCTTGAGCCCGGCGCGGACCAGCGGGTTCGGGTGCCCGTCCAGGCCGCTGCGGGTGAACCCCGGGTGATAGAGCACGTACCTGGCGCGGCTTTCCGCGTGCCGGGCGAACGCGACGCCGAGCAGGTCGTTGGCCCGGCCGGCCTGGAGCTGGGCGCGTACCTGACCGTAGCCGCGGGTGAGCTGCGGGTCGTCCCAGAAGATCCGGCCCGTCGTGACGCCGACGCCGGCCACGTTCACCACGACCGGATCGGGCGCGGCGTCGAGCAGCGGGCGCAGGCCGTGGCTCAGCAGGTAACGGCTCAGGTAGTACAGGGCGAACGTGGACTCCAGGCCGTCGGCGGTCTCCAGACGGCGGGCGTTCACCCGGTTGGCGAACAGCGCCAGCGCGTCCACCGTCCCGTGCCGCCCGGCGATCTCCGCGATCGCCCGGCGCGCTTCGGCGATCGAAGACAGGTCCGCCCGCAGGAACCGCAGGCGATCGCTGTCCGCCTCGGCCAGCAGGGCGCGGCCCTTGGCGGCGCTGCTGCCGATCACGGTGACCTGGTCGCCCCGCGCCAGCCGGGCCAGCGCGGTCGCGCGGCCCATCCCGTCCGTGCCCCCGCTGATGATCACATTCTTCGGCATCGTACGCCTCCCCCGTAAGGTCAGATCATGGCCCGCCCATCCTGGGCGGATCCAGGCAGAGGGCGAAAGAAGGCAGTTTCATGTCCGATACGCACACCGGTGTTCCCTCCGCGCTCGCGTACGAGCTGCCGCGCCCCGTGCCGGCGGACGAACTGGCGGCCTGTCCTGCCGGTGAGGTGTTCCGGCGCGTCGGAGACAAGTGGAGCGTGCTCCTGGTGGTCCTGCTCGGCGGGCGGCCGCACCGGTACAACGAGCTGCACCGCGCCGTCGAGGGCATCAGCCAGCGCATGCTCACCCGTACGCTGCGCGGCCTGGAGATCGACGGGCTGGTACGGCGGGAGGTGCTTCCGACGGTGCCGCCGAGCGTCGAGTACAGCCTGACCCCGCTCGGCCGGTCCCTGCTGGTCCCCCTCTCGGCGCTGGCGGACTGGGCGGTACGGCACGAGGGTGACATCAGGCGGGCCAGGAGCGACTCGACAGGCCGATGAGGGCCCGGACCGGCGGGGGCCGCGGATCCTCTAGGCTGCGTGATCGTGCGAGTCCGATCTGCGTTCCTGGGGCTGTGCGTGGTCGCCGCGGCAGCCGTGCCCGTCTTGCCCGCGCACGCGGCCCCGTACAAGGACCCGTTCGCCGGGAGCGGGAAGCTGGCGCGGGTGGTGTGCCCCGAGCCGGCGATCACGTACGGCGGGATCCCGCGGACGCGCGAGTATCTAGCCACAGTCGTGAAATGTCTGGATAAGTCATGGAAGGCGCACTTCGCCGCCGACCGGCGTCCCTTCCGCAAGCCCGCGGTGCGCTTCTACGACGAGCCCGAGCGGCGCGTGTGCGGCGTGCCGTGGCCCGAGAGCGCCGCCGCCTTCTACTGCACCAACCGCCGCGTCCTGGTGTTCCCGCTCACCGGCGACTGGATCGAGAACCGCACGGACCTCTACCCGCTGAAGGTCGCCGCCCACGAGTACGGCCACCACCTGCAGTCGCTGACCGGCGCCCGGCGCCACTACGAGGCCCGGGTCAAGGCGAGCCCCGGTCGCCAGGCCGAGCTGGGCCGCCGCTACGAGCTGCAGGCCGACTGCCTGTCGGGGGTGTTCCTGGGCGCCGTGTGGGGGTCGCTGGAGCGTACCGGCGACGACTGGACAGCGCTGCTCGACGCCACCCGCGCCAGCGGCGACGACGAGCACCGGCGCAGCCACGGCGCGGGCGCCACCCGGGTGCGCTGGCTCAAGCGCGGCCATCACGCCGTCTCCCCCTCCGCCTGCGACACCTGGTCGGCCCCGCCCTCGGCAGTGTCCTGACGTGGAGAGCCGCCCGGCGACGGGTGTGTCGCCGGGCGGCGTCTCGTGGGCACGGGTGATCCCCCGATGCGGGCGCGACAGGATCTCGCCCTGGCCCGCGCCTCCGGCCGGCTGGTGGCCGGGCGGAGGCGCGGAAGGCTCACTTGGCGAGCAGGCCGCGCAGAACGTACTGCATGATGCCGCCGTGCCGGTAGTAGTCGGCCTCGCCCGGCGTGTCGATGCGCACGACCGCGTCGAACTCGACGTCACCGGCCTTGACGTGGACGGTCCCGGGGACGGAGCCGTCGTTGAGCGCCTCGACTCCGGTGATGTCGAACGTCTCCTCGCCCGTCAGGCCGAGCGAGTCGGCCGTCTGGCCCTCGGGGTACTGCAGCGGCAGCACGCCCATGCCGATCAGGTTGGAGCGGTGGATGCGCTCGTAGGACTCGGCGATGACGGCGCGGACGCCCAGCAGCGCGGTGCCCTTGGCGGCCCAGTCGCGCGAGGAGCCGGAGCCGTACTCCTTGCCCGCGAGCACGACGAGCGGGGTGCCCTGGGCGGCGTAGTTGACCGAGGCGTCGTAGATGAACGACACCGGCGCCTCCGGCCGGGTGAAGTCGCGCGTGTAGCCGCCCTCGGTGCCGGGCGCGATCTGGTTGCGCAGCCGGATGTTGGCGAACGTGCCGCGGATCATCACCTCGTGGTTGCCGCGCCGCGACCCGTACGAGTTGAAGTCCCTGACCTTGACCCCGTGCTCGCGCAGGTACTCGGCGGCGGGCGTGCCCACCTTGATGGAGCCGGCCGGGGAGATGTGGTCGGTGGTGGTCGAGTCGCCGACCTTGACCAGCACGCGGGCGCCTGAGATGTCGGCGACGGGCTCAGGCTCGCGCGGCATGCCCTCGAAGTAGGGGGCCTTGCGGACGTAGGTGGAGTCGGGGTCCCACTCGAAGGTGTCGCCGGTCGGGATCGACAGCGACTTCCAGTGGTCGTCGCCCTCGAACACGTCGGCGTAGTCGCGCTCGAACATCTCGCGGCCGATGGAGGAGTTGACCACGTCGGTGATCTCGTCGGGCGCCGGCCAGATGTCGCGCAGGTAGACGGGCTCGCCGTCGTTGCCCGTGCCGAGCGGCTCGTTGTCGAGGTCGATGTCCATGGTCCCGGCCAGCGCGTAGGCGACCACGAGCGGCGGCGAGGCCAGGTAGTTCATCTTGACGTCGGGGTTGATCCGACCCTCGAAGTTGCGGTTGCCGGACAGCACGGCGGTGACCGCGAGGTCGTTGTCGTGCACCGCCCTGGAGATCTCCTCCGGCAGCGGGCCCGAGTTGCCGATGCAGGTCGTGCAGCCGTAGCCGACCAGGTTGAAGCCGAGCTTGTCGAGGTAGGGCTGGAGGCCCGAGCGCTCGAAGTAGCCCGTGACGACCTGCGAGCCGGGCGCCAGCGAGGTCTTGACCCACGGCTTGCGGGTCAGGCCCTTGTCGACGGCGTTGCGGGCCAGCAGGGCCGCGCCGAGCATCACGTACGGGTTGGAGGTGTTGGTGCAGGAGGTGATGGCGGCGATGGCCACGATGCCGTGGTCGATCTCGAACGAGGTGCCGTCGGCCAGCGTGACCGGCACCTTGTTGTGCGGCCGCTCGCGCTCGAGGTGGGCGGAGTGCGGCTTGTCGCCGTTGCCGCTGTGGCTGACCGCCGGGGAGTCGGAGGCGGGGAACGACTCGGCGGACGCCTCGTCGGCCGGGCCCAGGATGCTCGCCGCGTAGTCCTTGACGGCGGACCGCCAGGCCTGCTTGGCGTCGGAGAGCGCGATGCGGTCCTGCGGGCGCTTGGGGCCGGCGATGGACGGCACGACGGTGGCGAGGTCGAGCTCCAGGTATTCGGAGAACTGGGGCTCGGCGGCCGACGGGTCGAGCCACAGGCCCTGGGCCTTGGCGTAGGCCTCGACGAGCTCGATCTGCTCCTCGGAGCGGCCGGTGAGCCGGAGGTAGTCGACGGTCTGGCCGTCGATCGGGAAGATGGCGCAGGTGGAGCCGAACTCGGGGCTCATGTTGCCGATCGTGGACCGGTCGGCCACCGGCACGGACGACACGCCCTCGCCGTAGAACTCCACGAACTTGCCGACCACGCCGTGCGCGCGCAGCATCTCGGTGATGGTGAGCACCAGGTCGGTGGCGGTGGCGCCGGCGGGCAGCTCGCCGTTGAGCTTGAAGCCGACCACGCGCGGGATGAGCATGGAGATCGGCTGGCCGAGCATCGCGGCCTCGGCCTCGATGCCGCCGACGCCCCAGCCGAGCACGCCGATGCCGTTCTCCATGGTGGTGTGGGAGTCGGTGCCGACGCAGGTGTCGGGGTAGGCCTTGCCGTCGCGCGTCATGACCACGCGGGCGAGGTGCTCGATGTTGACCTGGTGGACGATGCCGGTGCCGGGCGGGACGACCTTGAACTCGTCGAAGGCCGTCTGGCCCCAGCGCAGGAACTGGTAGCGCTCGCCGTTGCGTTCGTACTCGCGCTCGACGTTGCGCCGGAAGGCGTCGGGGTGGCCGAAGTAGTCGACGATGACCGAGTGGTCGATGACCATCTCGGCGGGGGCCAGCGGGTTGATGCGGGCCGGGTCGCCGCCGAGGTCGCGCACCGCCTCGCGCATGGTGGCGAGGTCGACCACGCAGGGCACGCCGGTGAAGTCCTGCATGATGACGCGGCCGGGGGTGAACTGGATCTCCACGCTCGGCTTCGCGTTCGGGTCCCAGCCGCCGAGCGCGCGGATGTGGTCGGCGGTGATGTTGGCGCCGTCCTCGGTGCGGAGGAGGTTCTCCAGCAAGATCTTCAGGCTGTACGGGAGGCGTGCAGCACCTTCGACGGCGTCCACCCGGAAAATCTCATAAGACGCGTCGCCGACGCGCAGCGTGTCACGGCTGCCGAAGCTGTTCGCGGACACGGTGATTCGCCTCCTCCATTGACGGTTAGCTCACTAAGAATCCTGCCGCACCGGGGAAGCGTTCTTCACGTTAGGTGAACCTAAGTCACGCCGGCCGCAGATTGTCTCGACATCAAGATATCTCTAAAGTATCTCGACATCAAGTTAAAGCGGCCCGAGCCGCCAGAAGAGCAGGCCGACGATGGCGACGGAGAGCACGGGAGCCAGGATCTTCTGCTCGAACTTCCTGCCCGTCTTGATGCCGATCTTCCACGGCAGCACGAACTTGACCGACAGCGGCCAGAGCACCGGGCAGCCCCGCTCGGTCATGCAGTCGCCCACCACGTGGATGAAGGAGCCGATGCCCACGGCCAGCCCCAGCCAGGCGTACCCGACGTCCATGGACAGGAAGACGGCGTAGAGCCCGGCCGTCATGCCGATGTTGACCATGGCCGAGGCGAGCTTCTTGCCCGGGATGCCGATGCCGATCGCGCGCAGGGCCAGCCCGATGAGCAGCACCACCATGATGTCGCGGCCGATCGGGTAGGCGGCGGCCAGCCAGTGGGCGCCCAGCCCGATCGCGATCGCGAACGCCAGCGAGTGGGTGGCGCCCCGGTGTCCGCCGCTCAGCCACGAGACCGCCTTGCTGAGCAGCCAGGTGACGGGACCGAAGGTCTGGGCGATGGTGGCGCTCGGGTGGTCGAGGTCGGGGAGCATGGCGGCGCCCGCGCAGATGATCGCGCCGGCGATCAGCTCGGCCGGGCTCAGCGCGGTGGCCATGATGCCGGTCTCGATGAACCGGGACGACTCGTTCAGCAACGGCAGTGCGGCGAGCGGGGGCGCGAGCCCCAGCCAGGCGATGGCCCCCGTCAGCGCGTGCGTGTGCCCCATCATGATCGGGATGCTAGCGCCCCGCGCCCGCTTCCGCCTGTCGCCCGGAAGTCCCTAGAACGTTCCGAAAATGCAGACGAGGCCGTCTCCAGCGGCGACAGCACCCCCCAGCCCTGCCGACGCGGAACGACCTCGTCTGATGGGAACAACGTAGTACCCCTGGATCCTGTTCCCGGCCCTCTCGAAGTTTTTGGTGATCTGAGTCACTTGTCGGAATTGGTTGCTATCGACACACTGTCGATATATCTTTGAAGCATCGTAGAACGGTCGAGAGGAGTACGACATGACATCCGCCCACGCCATGGGAGGCCAGTGGCCCGAGGCGCACGAGGTGAAGAAGGCTCTGCGCGACACGGTCAAGGCCGTGGCCGAGGCGTTCGAGCAGGGTCACCATCACCACCACGAACACCGGCACGAGCACCGCCACCGCGGGCGCAGAGGCCCTGGCCCGTTCCCGTTCGACCTCGGGCGCGGCCCGTGGGGTCCCGGCGGCCCGTTCGGCGGCCACCGCGGCTGGGGCGGCAGGCCCCGCAAGGCCAAGCGCGGTGACGTACGAGCCGCGATCCTCGCGCTGCTGGCCGAGGAGCCGCGCAACGGCTACCAGATCATCCAGGAGATCGCCGAGCGCAGCGAGGGCGGCTGGAAGCCCAGCCCCGGCGCCGTCTACCCGGCGTTGCAGCAGCTCACGGACGAAGGGCTGATCATCGCGGAGGAGAACGAGGGCCGCAAGACCTTCCGCCTCACCGACGAGGGCCGCGCCTACATCGAGGCGCACGCCGACGAGATCCGCGCCCCGTGGGACGAGATGCGGCCCGACATCGACGACAACACGGCCGATCTGTGGGACACCGCCCGGCAGTCCGCTTTCGCGATGATGCAGATTCTCCAGTCCGGGAGCGACGCACAGATCCGCGAAGCGCGTAAGACTCTGGTTGAGACCCGGCGCAAGCTCTACCAGATCCTGGCCGACGGCGACCCGGGCGAGGAGTGAGGCGATGAGCCGGCCCGGCGAGAGCGAGGCATCCGTGATGGACCATGACGACCTCCGCATCGGCGACGCGGAGCGCGAGCAGACCATGACCGCCCTGCGCGAGCACTTCGCCCAGGGCCGTCTGACCCACGAGGAGCTCGACGAGCGCCTCGACCAGGCGCTGGCCGCCCGCACCGGCCGCGACCTGGCCCGCATCACGGCCGACCTGCCCGGCCACGGGCCCGCCCGGCCCCCCGGGCTTCCCCCCGTCGCCGACCTGGGGCCCTGGCCGGACGCCGCCTCCTGGCAGGAGGCGATGCGGGCGCACCGCAAGCAGATGAAGGCGTTCCGGCACCAGATGCGACACCACCATCGCGGGCCGATGCACCCCCGGCACCACGGCCACCGGGGGCCGGGGCCGATCGTGCCGATCCTGTTCGTGTTCCTGATGGTGGGGCTCTTCGCGGGCGGCTTCGGCGTGCTGAAGTTCCTCTTCTTCATCTGGATCGGCGCCATGGTCTTCATGTTCGTCCGCCGCCGCTTCGGCTCCCGGCGGTGAGAGCGCCCGGGGCCGGCGGCTAGCCCATCTCCTCCAGCCTCCGGCCCTTCGTCTCCTTGATCCACCTGGTGACGAAGAGGAACGACAGCACGGCGAAGGCCGCGTACATCGCGTACGTGAGCGACAGGTTCCACTCCGACATCGCCGGGAACGTGACGGTGATCACCCAGTTGGCGAGCCACTGGGCGGCGGCGGCCACGCCCAGCGCGGCGGCGCGGATGCGGTTGGGGAACATCTCACCCAGCAGCACCCAGACCACGACACCCCAGGACAGGGCGAAGAACAGCACGAACAGGTTCGCCGCGATCAGCGCGATCGCGCCCTGCGGGTTGGGCAGCGCCATCGTGCCCTCGATCGGCCGGGCGAAGCTGAACGCCCAGGCGGCGGTGGCCAGCGAGACGGCCATGCCGGCCGAGCCCAGGAGCAGCAGCGGCTTGCGGCCGATCCTGTCCACCAGGGCGATGGCGATGAACGTGCCGACGATGTTGATGATCGAGCTGGAGAAGCTGATCAGCAGCGAGTCGGCCTGGTTGATGCCCACCGACTGCCACAGCACCGACGAGTAGTAGAAGATCACGTTGATGCCGACGAACTGCTGGAAGACCGACAGGATGATGCCGATCCAGACGATCGGCAGCAGTCCCAGCGCCCGGCCGCGCAGGTCCTTGAGCGTCGGCCGGTGCTCGGTCCTGAGCACGTGCTGGATCTCCCGTACGCGCTCGTCCAGGTCGCCTTCGTCGCCCTCGACCTGGGCCAGCACCTCCTTGGCCCGCCGGGGCTCCCCCGCCATGACGAGGTAGCGCGGCGACTCGGGGATGACGGAGGCGAGCCACAGGTAGGCCAGCGCGGGCACGACACAGGCGCCGAGCATCCACTGCCACGCCTGCAGGCCCCACAGATGGTTGTTCACGTCGCCGCCCGCGAGCCGGGCGATCACGTAGTTCACCAGCTGCGACGTGGCGATGCCGAGCACGATGGCGAGCTGCTGGAACGATCCCAGCCTGCCGCGGTAGGCGGGCGGGGCCACCTCGGCGATGTAGGCGGGGCCGAGCACCGACGCCATCCCGATCCCGACCCCCGCCAGGGCGCGCCACAACGTCAGGTCCCAGACGGCGAACGGCAGCATCTGGCCGATGGAGCTCACGGCGAAGACGATCGCCGCGATCTGCATGGTCCTGGTGCGCCCCCACCTGTCGGCGAACCCGCCGCCGAACCAGGCGCCGACGACGGAGCCGAGCAGCGCGACGGCGACCACGAAGCCGATCTCGACGCTGCCCACCTCGAAGTGGTTCTGGATGCCCACGACGGCGCCGTTGATGACCGAGCTGTCGTACCCGAACAGGAAGCCCCCGACGGCCGCCGAAGCGGCGATGAAGATGACGCGCCCGAGTTTCTCCTGACCGGTGTGCCGGCTTACCATGCGAGCCCTCCCCTGGATGGGGAGGCAACTACCCGCGATCGCCTTTTCTAGCGCCTTGTCTTCGGAAAACCCGATCTGTCCCGGCGCCGGGTCCCCGCCGAGGTCACAGCCTCGGGTCCACGGGCTCCGACTCCAGGGCGAGCACGGCGAACACCGGCTCGTGCACCCGCCAGCCCGGCTCGCCGTCCGCCAGCCGCGCCAGCGCCTCCAGGCCGAGCGCGTGCTCGCGCAGCGCCAGTGAGCGCTTCTTGCCGAGGAAACGCCTGCGCAGCACGTCCAGCGACTCGGTGTAGTCGGGGCCGTAGATGATCCGCAGGTACTCGCGGCCCCTGACCTTGACGCCCGGCTGCACCCGCCCCGCCACGTGCGCGGCCGGCTTGACCACCATGCCCTCGCCGCCGGCGGCGGTCAGCGACTCCCACCACGCGACGGCCGCGGCCCTGGACCCGGCCGAGCCGAGTGTGACGAAGACGTGCCGGGTCGGGGCGATGATCGGCGCGGTGAGCGTGGCCAGCGTCTCCAGGTGCCAGGCGTGCGGCTCCAGCGCCGTGGCCCTCCCCTGGCACGCCAGGATCTGGAAGGGCGCGACCCGTACCCCCTCCAGGCCGTCGACCGGCCAGCAGTAGCGCGCGTACGCGTCGCGGAACAGCGCGGCGTTGCCCGCGCGGCGGCGGGTGCGGTCGAGCAGCCCGGCCACGTCCAGCCCGCGCCCGGCCGCCGCCTCCAGCGCGGCGACGGCGTCGGGCAGCGCGGCGCGGGCGGCGGCGCCGACCGAGGCGTACTGGCGCCTGATCAGCTCGCCTGCCTTGGCGGACCAGGGCAGCAGCTCGCAGTCGAGCGCGACCCAGTCGGAGCCGAGCGCGTCCCACAGCGGTTCGCAGGCCGCGCGCAGCCGTTCCACCAGCGGCCCGGTGTCGGCGAAGAACGGCCGGCCGGTGCGGGTGTAGACGGCGCCGGAGCTGCCGTCGGTGACGCCGAACCGCTCGGCGGCCGCCTCGGGGGTCCTGGCGAGCACGGCCACGGCGCGCGAGCCCATGTGCTTCTCCTCGCACACGACCTCCTCCACCCCGGCGGCGGCGAACTCCTCGAACGCCTCGTTCGGGTGCTCCAGGTAGCCGTCGAGGGCGGACGTCTCGGGTGGCGCCATGGTCGGCGGCAGGTAGACCAGCCAGCGCGGGTCCACCGCGAACCGGCTCATCACCTCCAGCGCCGCGGCGGCGTTCTCCTCGTTCACCTTGACCCGGCCGCCGAACCTGGTCTCGACGTGGCGGGTGCCGCGGACGTCGTCGACGGCGAGCAGGTCCGGGTCGCGCTCGGGGGCGGCGAGCGGCTTGACCGGCTCGTACCAGACCTGCTGGGCGGGCACCTGGACCAGCTCCCGCTCCGGGTAGCGCAGCGCGGTCAGGCTGCCGCCGAAGACGCAGCCGGTGTCGAGGCAGATCGTGTTGTTGATCCACTCGGGCCGCACGGTCGGCGTGTGGCCGTAGACGACCATGGCCGTGCCCCGGTACTCCCGCGCCCACGGGTAGCGGACCGGCAGGCCGTACTCGTCGGTCTCTCCGGTGGTGTCGCCGTACAGCGCGAAGGCCCGCACGCGACCGGAGGCCCGCCCGTGGTACGCCTCCTTGAGCCCGGCGTGCGCCACCACCAGCCGCCCGCCGTCGAGCACGTAGTGGCTGATCAGCCCGTCCATGAAGGCCCGCGCCCGGTCAGCGAACTCCGGCGGCTCGGCGGCGAGCTGGTCGAGCGACTCGCGCAGGCCGTGCGCGGGCGTGACCTTGCGTCCGCCCAGCGCGCGGGCCAGCTTGGCCTCGTGGTTGCCGGCCACGCAGATCGCGGTGCCGGCCTCGACCATGTCCATGACCAGGCGGAGCACGCCCGGCGTGTCGGGCCCGCGGTCGACCAGGTCGCCGACGAACACGGCGGTGCGGCCCTCGGGATGGCTCACGCCCTGGGGGCCGTGCCGCCAGCCGAGCTTCTCCAGCAGCGCCTCCAGCTCCGCCCGGCAGCCGTGCACGTCGCCGATCACGTCGAACGGGCCGGTCAGCTCGCGCCGGTCGGTCCAGGCCTTCTCGTACGAGACCGCGGCGTTCTCGATCTGCTCCACGCCCCGCAGGACGTGCACCTTCCTGAACCCGTCGCGGGAGATCCTGCCCAGCGAGCGGCGCAGCTCCTTGCGCTGGCGGATGACGACCCGCGCGCCGAAGTCGCGGTCGGGCCTGGCCGCGTTGCGCGCGACCGCCACCTCCTCCGGCACGTCCAGCACGATCGCGTCGCACAGCACGTCGTGCCGCCTGGCCAGGTCGACGAGGCTCTTGCGGGCGGCGTACTGCACGTTGGTGGCGTCCACGACGGTGAGCAGCCCGCGCGACAGGCGCACGCCGACGATGTGGTGCAGCAGGTCGAAGGCGTCCGGGGTGGCGCTCTGGTCGTTCTCGTCGTCGGAGACGAGGCCGCGGCAGAAGTCGGACGAGATGACCTGCGTCGGCCTGAAGTGGCGGGCGGCGAAGGTGGACTTGCCGCTGCCGGAGACGCCGACGAGCACCACCAGGGAGAGCTCAGGAACGCTGATCACGGGTGAACACTCCCATCTGGGTGGGCGGGCCGAGCTCCGGGTCCTCCTCGCCGACCGGCCGCAGCTCGGCACGGTAGCCGTAGCGCTCGCCCACTCTCGCGGTCCAGGCGGCGAACTCGGCGCGGGTCCACTCGAAGCGGTGGTCGGGGTGGCGCAGGCCGGTGAGGAAGGGGTAGCGCGGGTTGTACTCGACGTTGGGCGTGGTGACGACGACGTGGCCGGGCTTGGCGTGGCCGAACACGACCTGTTCGAGCGCGGCCAGGCGCGGCGGGTCCACGTGCTCGACCACTTCCATGAGCACGGCGGCGTCGTAACCGGCCAGGCGCCCGTCGGTGTACGTGAGCGCGCCCTGGAAGAGAGTGAGCCTGGCGCGCTTGCTGTCGGGCATGCGCTCCAGCCTGAGCTTGCGCGCGGCGATGGTCAGCGCCGTCGCCGAGACGTCCATCCCCGCCACGCGGGCGAAGCGCGGCCTGGCCAGCAAGGCGCCGACCAGCTCGCCCTGACCGCAGCCGAGGTCGATGACACTGGTCGCCCCGAGCTCCTCCAGCACCTCCAGCACGGCGGCCCGCCGCCGCGCGTGCAACGGCACCCGCTTCCCCCCAGGCACTTCAGCACCGGCGCCCGCCGCATCAGGGGCGTCCTCTCCGGCCGCGCCACGCACCTCCGCACCAGCGTCAGGGGCGTCCTCTCCCGCCGCGCCACGCGCCGCGGCCTCGGCGGCGGCCGCCTCGTCGGCCGCCGTCTCGCCCTCCGGCGCCTCCTCGGCGAGCGCGGGCGCCAGCCGCTCCTCGGGCTCGTCGCCCAGCTCGGCGAGCCGGGCCAGCGCGGTGCGGGCCAGCGCCCAGCGCCGCCCCAGGTAGCGGCGGGTGATCAGGGACCGCTCCGGATGCCCGTACAGCCAGCCCTCTCCGGCCCGGACCAGCTTGTCGATCTCGTCGGACGCGATCCAGTAGTGCTTGCCGTCGTCGAGCACCGGAAGCAGCACGTACAGGTGGTTGAGCGCGTCGGCCAGCCGCACCGTGCCGGACAGTTCCAGCCGCACGTACCGCGAGTCCCCCCACTCGGGGAAGCCCTCGTCGAGCGGCACCGGCCGGGCGCTCACCCGCCAGCCGAGCGGCGCGAAGAGCCGCTCGGCCAGTTCGGGGCCGCCTCTGCAGGGCAGCGCCGGCAGCCGGATCTCCAGCGGCAGCGGCGCCGCCGCCAGCTCGGGCCGGGCATGGCAGCGTCCGGCCCGCGCGGTGCGGAACACGTCGGCCAGCGCCACCGCCAGCAGCGAGGACGCGGCGTAGGGCCGGTCGTTGACGTACTGGGCCAGGCTGAAGTCGGGCGTGTTCTTGCCCCGCGACCTGGCCAGCGTGACCGAGTCGACGTCGAGCAGCAGCGCGGCGGTGCACCGCTCCTCCCCCGCCTCTGGATAGAACACGGTCGCCTCGCCGAACGACTGGCCGAACCGCTGCACCCGGTCAGGATGCTTGTGCAGCAGGAAGCCGAGGTCGGTGGCGGGCCGCGCCGTCGTGGAGATCGTCAGGAGCACGCGGACAAGTGTGCACCAGCCCGGCGAAACGCCGCCATCGAGTTACACGTGCGGCAGCACCTCGGCGGCGATGAGCTCCAGGTGCTCCAGATCCCCCAGGTCCATCACCTGCAGGTAGATCCGCTCGGCGCCGAGCGAGCCGAACGCGCCGATCTTCTCCAGCACCTCGGCCGGGGTCCCGGCCAGCCCTCCTTCGCGCAGCTCGTCCAGCGGCGTGCCGACGGCGGCGGCCCGACGCTCCAGCTCGGCCTGGTCACGGCCCACGCACACGGTCTGCGCCGCCGACATCAGGATGTCCCGGCCCGTCTCCTGGGCCGCCCGGCGCACCCGCTCGAACGCGGTCGCGGTCTCCTCCACGGTGTGGAAGGGCACGTTGTACTCGTCGGCGTACGTCGCGGCCAGGCGCGGGGTGCGCTTGGCGCCGAAGCCGCCGACGATGATCGGCGGGCCCGGCCGCTGCGCCGGCTTGGGCAGCGCGGGCGAGTCGACGACCCGGTAGTAGGGGCCGTCGTGGGAGTACGACTTCTCCGCCGCCCACAGCCCCTTGATGATCTCCAACTGCTCCTCGAAACGGCCGAACCGCTCGGCCGTGGGCGGGAACGGGATGCCGTACGCGGCGTGCTCGCCGTCATACCAGCCGGTGCCCAGACCCAGCTCGACCCGGCCGCCGCTCATCTGGTCGACCTGGGCAACGCTGATCGCCAGCGGCCCGGGGAGCCGGAACGTGGTCGGCGTCACCAGGGTGCCCAGCCTGATCGTGGAGGTCTCGCGGGCCAGCCCCGCCAGCGTGATCCAGGCGTCGGTCGAGCCGGGGCCCGGGTCGCCGTCCCCGATGCGCTGATAGTGGTCAGACCGGAAGAACGCGTCGAAGCCAAGCCGCTCGGCGGTCCTGGCCACGGTGAGCAGCTCGTCATAGGTGGCGCCCTGCTGGGGCTCGGTGAAGATCCTCAACTTCATGACGCCATTATCGATCCAAAGCGGACGTCATCCGGAGATTGACCGCGCGCCACCCCGAACGCTTGCTAACGTCCACCCTCGACCGCGTTCCGTAGTCATGTGATCACTCGGAGTGGCTCATGTCGGCCTCACGGCGCAGAAGACCCGCAGGTACGCTCCCGCGTCCGCTCGCTTTCCTGGCCGCGGGCGTCCTGGCGGTGGCCACCGGGGCGGCGCTCTCGCTGCTGCCCGCCCGGGCCACGCTCCACCAGACGACGCCCCGGCCCTCTCCCCCGCCTGCCCGCGCCACCCCCGCGCCACCGCCGGTCCCGCCGGGGCCGTCCGGATTCGTGACGTTCGTCGACACCGCGGCCGACCCGGGCTTCGACCTTCCCACCGACGCGCGCCGCACCGGCACCCGCTGGTACGCGCTCGGCCACCTGACGGCCGCGCCCGACGGCTGCGCGCAGCGGTGGGCCGGGCGGCTGGCGTTCGGCCACGACCCGGTGGCCAACCGGATCGCCGGGCTGCGCGCCCTCGGCGGCGACGCCGGGCTGGTCTTCGGCGGCCCCGCCGGCGAGGCCGCCGCCACCTGCACCAGGCCGGGCGCGCTGGCCGCCGCCTACCGGCGGGCCGTCGGCGCCTTCGACGCCCGCTACGTCGACTTCGACCTGCCGCGCCCCGGTGATCAGGCGACGGTGCTGCGCCGCGCCCGCTCGATCAGGGCCGTGCAGCGGGAGCGTCGGCTGAGCGTCGGCTTCACGCTGCCGCTCCACCCCGACGGGCTGTCGGCGCGCGACGCGCTGATGCTTCGGCTCACCCGCGAGGCGGGCGCCCGCGTCGCCACCGTGAACGTGCTGGCCGAGATCGAGCCGCAGAATGCCCCCGAGGGCCGCCTGCTACGACTCGCCAAGGCCGTACGAGCCGCCCAGGCCCAGCTCACGAGCCCGTACGGACCGACAGTCGCGAACAAGACCACCACCCGCCAACCGTCCAGGCCGACGGGCACGGCCGCAGCCGCCACCGGCGAACGGCCCCGGTCGGCGGCCACGGCCCAAGCCGCCATCGGCGAGGCGTCCAGGCTGACCGGCACGGCCGCAGCCGCCACCGGCGAGCCTTCCGGGCTGACGGGCGCGGACAGGGCCGCCACTGGCGCGCTGGCCCGGGCGGCGGGCGCGGACGGGATCGGTGGCGGGCCGCCTCGGCTGGCGTTGACGTGCGTGCTGGCCGATCCGGGAGATCTGAGCGTGACGGACGCGCGGAAGCTGGCCGCGTTCGCCGCCCGGCATGGGCTGGCGTGGCTGTCGCTGAGGGGCGCCGCCCCCGACCCGGAGGTGGCCAGGGCCTTGCGGAGCTGACCATTACAGCCACCCTTGCCGGAACTATAGGCTTTCGCTGCGGGACGCGGCCTATGAGCGGTTAGGGGAGTCAGGGTGGCCACCAGGCCGGAAACGGCGAAGAAGATCCTCATCTACTGGATGGACGGCATGGTCCTCCTGATGGGCATCGCCTTCGTCGCCACGATCGCCGTCGCGGCCCAGATGAGCATGATCGGCTGGGTTGGCGCGGCGGCCTCCATCACGTGCCTGACCGTGGTCCTCGTCATGTTCTCCCTCATCCTCAGGGACGCCTTCGACAACCGGCCCCGGCCCACGGTCAAGCTGCTCGTGTCCGGGGTGGCGGTGGTGGCGGTCCTCCTGCTGCCGATGCCGCGGGACGGCTCGTTCATGACCTGGGAGGTCGTGGCGTACCTCTGGCTCAGCGTCGTCCTGCTCCACCTGCCGTTCTGGGCGACCGCCCTGATGGGCACGGCGCTGGTCACGGCCATCACCGTCATGCAGACGGGGCACGGCGGTCCGTGGCAGGCGGTGCTGCTGATCCAGCTGTCCGGCGCCGTGCTGATGCCGCTGGCCATGTGGTCGTGGCGCTGGCTGTGGTGGACGATCAGGGACGCGCACGACAGCCAGGCGGCCAAGTCCAGGCTCGCCGTCGCCGAGGAGCGGCTGCGCTTCGCCCGCGACCTGCACGACCTGCTCGGCCACAGCCTGTCCGTCATCACGCTCAAGAGCGAGCTGGCCGCCAAGCTCGCGACCAAGGACGCCGCCAAGGCCGCGGCCGAGATGGCCGACGTGCGGCGGCTGACCGGCGAGTCGCTGACGGAGGTCCAGCTCGCCGTGGACGGCTACCGGTCGCTGGACCTGGACGAGGAGCTGGCCAGGGCGCGCGCCGTGCTGGAGGCCGCCGGCACCCGGTGCGTCGTCGAGGCGGGCACCGGCGAGCTGCCGCCCGCCGCCCGCGCGCTGCTCGCCTGGGTGGTGCGCGAGGGCGCCACGAACGTGCTCAAGCACAGCTCCGCCTCCCGCTGCTCGATCACCTTCGCCGACGGCGTGCTGGAGATGCGCAACGACGGCGTGCACGGCACGAAGATCAGCCCCGAGTACGGCGCCGTGAACGGCACGCCGAACGGCGCCGGGAGCGGACTGCGCGGCCTGGCCGAGCGGATGACCGCCGCGGGCGGCGCCTTCTCCGCCGGGCCGGTGCGCGACGGGGAGTTCGTGCTGCGGGCCCGGGTGCCGGCATGAGGCGCGCCACCAAGCTCGACAAGGTCCGCTGGCTCATCGTCTACTCGACGGACTTCGTCCTCGCGCTGGGCCTGATCGGGCTCGTGATGGTGTACGCGGCGTGGGAGGGCGGCATGCCGGGCCCGCTGGCCGCCGCCGGGGCCGTGCTCGTCGTCTCGGTCGTGGTGCTCGGGATGCGGGTCTTCCGGCTGGCGGTCAGGGGCGCGGCCCGGCCGACCAGGCTGCTGGCCGCCGGCGGGGTGATGGCGCTGCTGCTGACGCCGTTCGCGGCCGTGCCGACGATCGCGCTGTGGCCGGCGATGGTGTCGCCGTGGGTCCGCGGGCGCACCACCCTCCTGCTGTCGGCCGCGTCCATGGTCCCGGTGACCGTCCTTTTCCTCGTGCTCGGCGCGTTCGAGCCGGCGCTGCTGCTCATGCAGGTCCTGTTCACCGGCCTGCTCGCCGGCGGCATCCCGGTGAACCTGTGGCTGTGGCGCATCACCAGGGAGGCGCACGAGGGCCAGGAGGCCCGGGCCCTGCTGGCCGTGTCGGAGGAGCGGCTGCGCTTCGCCCGCGACCTCAACGACCTGCTCGGCCAGAGCCTCACCGGCATCGCCGCCAGGACGGCCACGGCCGAGGAGCTGCTGCGCGCCGACCCCGAGGCGGCCTCCCGCGAGATGTTCGAGGTACGCGACGTCGCCCGGCGGTCGCTGCGCGAGGTGCGCGCGGCCGTGCAGAACTACCGGGCGCTCGACTTCGACGAGGTGCTGGCCAGCGTCCGCGCGGTGCTGGAGGCGGCCGACGTGCGCTGCACCGTGGAGTGCGACGCCGGCGCGCTGCCGCCCGAGACCCGCACCCTGCTGGCCACCGTGGTCCGCGAGGGCGCCACCAACGTGCTCAAGCACAGCAAGGCCGAGCACTGCACGATCACCATCAAGGAGGGGATCCTGGAGATGACCAACGACGGCGTCATCGGCCCGCCGGGCGAGCACGCGCCGAACGGCCTCGGCGGGCTCGCCCAGCGCGTGCGCGGCGCCGGGGGCACGCTCTCGGCCGCGCCCACGCCCGGCGGCTCGTACGTGCTCAGGGTGGTGGTGCCGGCATGACCACGCGCGTGCTGCTGGCCGACGACGAGCACCTCATCCGGGGCGCGCTGGCGGCGCTGCTCGACCTGGAGGACGGCATCGAGGTCGTGGCCCAGGTGGGCAGGGGCGACGAGGTGGTGGACGCGGTCGCGGAGCACCGGCCGGACGTGGCCGTGCTGGACATCGAGATGCCCGGCATGGACGGGCTGAGCGCCGCCGAGCGGATCAGCTCCAAGTGCAAGATCGTGATCCTGACCAGCCTGGGCCGGCCCGGCTACCTGCGCAGGGCCATGGCCGCCGGGGTGAGCGGGTTCCTCGGCAAGGACGCCTCCGCCGAGGAGCTGGCCATGGCGATCCGCAAGGTCCAGTCGGGCGGGCGCTATCTCGACGCCGAGCTGGCCGCCGCCGCGATGGCGGCCGGCGACAGCCCGCTCACCGACCGGGAACGCGACGCGCTGCGGCTGGCCGCCGACGGCCACCCGATCGCGCGGATCGCGGGCGAGCTGCACCTGACCGAGGGCACGGTGCGCAACTACCTGTCGAGCGCCATGACCAAGCTGAACGCGCAGAACCGGCTGGAGGCGATCAGGACGGCGCAGCGCATGGGCTGGCTCTAAGGCTGTCCGGCTCTGACCAGCAGGGCGACGCACTCCACGTGGTGGGTCATCGGGAAGGCGTCGAAGGCCCGCAGGTCGGCCAGCGGATAGCCGCGCTCGGCCAGCCAGGCGAGGTCGCGGGCCAGCGTCGCGGGGTCGCAGGACACGTACACGACGCGTGACGGCTCCAGGGCGGCGACGCGGGACACCACGTCGCGGCCCAGGCCCGCGCGGGGCGGGTCGACGACCACGAGGTCCGCGCGCTCGATCTGGTAGCGGTCGAGGGCGTCCTCGACGCGGCCGCGCTCGATCCTGGCCTGGGGCAGGTCGCGCAGGTTGGCGCGGGCGTCGCGCACGGCGGCGGCCTCCGACTCCAGGCCGAACACGGCGCCATCGGGGCCGACCGCCTCGGCCAGGCCGGCCGCGAACAGGCCGGCGCCGCAGTAGAGGTCGAGCGCCCACTCCCCCGGCTCGGGGGCGGCGTAGGCGAGGACGGCGTCGAGGAGGGTCTCGGCGGCGCCCGGGTGGACCTGCCAGAAGCCGCTGCCCGCGACCCGGAACTCGCGCTCGCCCACCCGCTCGTGCAGCACGCCGGAACCGCGCCGCGCGGCGGTGCGGCCCTTGCCCTCGTCGAGCAGGACGGCGGCGGGCGCGTCGAGGTCGGGCACGGCGACGGGGCGGCGGTGGCGCGGGGTGACGACGACGGCCCGCTCGCCGCCGGACGAGGCGATCACCTCGACCGCGCGGGCGCCCGGCCAGTCGTGCGACTCGGCGCCGACGGCCTCCACCTCGGGGTGGGCGATCAGGCAGGCGTCGATCGGCTGGATCTCGTGGGAGCGGTGCCTGCGCAGGCCGAGCCGGCCGTCGGAAAGGGCGGCGAACTGGACGCGGGTGCGCCAGCCGAGCCCGTCCTTGGCGCCGGGCACCTCCTCGACGACGACCTCGCGCTCGATGCCGGCGAGGCGGCGCAGCTGCTCGGCCACCACGTCGGCCTTGAGCCGGCGCTGCGCCTCCAGGGTGGCGTGCTGCCAGTCGCAGCCGCCGCACAGGCCGGGGCCGGCGTACGGGCAGGGCGGCACGACCCGGTCGGGCGACGCCTCGATGACGCGCACCGCGTCGGCCCGCAGGAAGCGGCTCGTCTCCTCGGTGACCTCGGCCACGACCCGCTCCCCTGGCAGCGCGTGGCGGACGAAGACCACACGGCCCTCATGGCGTGCCACGCACCAGCCGCCGTGGGCGACCGGACCTACCGTCAGCTCGAGCGATGCCTGTTCCACATCCGACAGCCTATGCCCGGAGGGGTCCCGCCCGGCCCGCTCGACTACGGTTGACGATCGTGACGGAGTCGGGGCGGGTGGTACGCAGGAGGCTCGGCTTCGCCGGGACGCTCCTCGCCACGCTGTTCTTCTGCGCCTCGCTGACGCCCTCGCTGCTGCCGCGTACGTGGGAGTACCAGGGGGTGATGGGGGCCGTCACGGCCATACTCGGCTACGGCGTGGGCGCGTCGATCGGGGCCGGGTGCCGCGCGGTGATCCGCTACCGGCCGCCCGCGCGGTGGGTGCGGCGGGCCTGGGAGGTCATGCTCGGGGTGTGCGCGGCGCTGACGGTGTCGGCGCTGTCCTACAGCTACGGCTGGCAGCGCGACCTGCGGGCGCTCATGGGCATGGACACCGTGATCCCCTGGTATCCGCCGGTCATCATCGGGCTGGCCACCGTGCTGTTCTGCGTGTTCCTGGCGCTGGCCCGGCTGGTGCGGCTGGGCGGGCGCAAGCTGATCGGGTGGCTCGACCGCTACGTCCCGCACGTCGTGGGACACGCGATCGGGGGGATCCTGGTGGCCTTCCTGATCGCGGTGTTCTTCAACGACGTGCTGTTCTCCGGGTTCGTCGCCGCGATGAACAACGTCTCGTCGGTGGCCAACGAGAGCACGCAGGCGGGCGTGCGCCGCCCGGCCTCGCCGGAGCTGTCGGGCGGTCCGCGGTCGCTGGTGGGCTGGCAGGAACTCGGCAAGGAGGGGCGCACGTTCACCGGCGCCGCGCTGACCCCGCGCGAGCTGGAGACGTTCTCCGGCAAGCCCGCCGAGCAGCCGATCAGGGTGTACGTGGGCCTGGAGTCCGCGCCCACGCCGCGCGCGCGGGCCGACCTGGCGGTGCGGGAGCTGGAGCGCACCGGCGCGTTCGAGCGGCCGGTGCTGGCCGTGCTGGGCACCACCGGCACGGGCTGGGTCGATCCCGGCCTCTGCGAGGCGCTGGAGTACATGTACAACGGCGACACGGCCACGGTCGCCGTGCAGTACTCGTACCTGCCGAGCTGGGTGTCGTTCCTCGTCGACAGGGACCGGGCGGCGGTGGCCGGCCGGACGCTGTTCGACGCGGTCCGGGAGCGCTGGGAGCGGCTGCCCGCGGACGACCGGCCGCTGCTCCTGGTGGGCGGCGAGAGCCTCGGCTCCTACTCGATGGAGAGCGCGTTCAGCGGGCTGGACGACATGGTCGCCCGCACGGACGGCGCCCTGTTCGTCGGCTCACCGTACGCCAACCCCATCTGGTACGAGCTCACGACGGAGCGCGACCCCGGCAGCCCGGTCTGGCGGCCCGTCTACGGGTCGGGCGAGATCGTACGGTTCGCGCAGCGGCCCGCCGACCTGGCGGGCGAGCCGCGCCCGCGGGTGGTCTACCTGCAGAACGCCTCCGACCCGGTGGTGTGGTGGACACCCCGGCTCATCTTCGACCGGCCGGCCTGGCTGGAGGAGCCGCGCGCGCCGGCGATCAACCCGCAGATGAACTGGTTCCCCCTGGTGACCTTCTGGCAGGTGCTGGGCGACATGACGGCCGGGCTGGGCACCCCGCCCGGCTACGGCCACCGCTACGGGTCGCTCATCGTGTACGGGTGGGCGGCCGTCGCCCCGCCCCCCGGCTGGACCGCCGCGGACTCCGCGCGCCTGGGCGTCCGCATCAGCGGCGGTTGACGTCCTTCTCGCCGGACGAGCGCTGCAGCGGGCGGCGCACCCCGCCGGGGGCGAGCGGCTCGGGACGGCCGGACAACCGGGTGGACGAGTGGAGCTGCCACGGCACGCTGGTCACCATCACGCCCGGCTTGAACAGCAGCCGCGCCTTCAGCCGGAACGCGCTCTGGTTGTGCAGCAGGTGCTCCCACCAGTGGCCGACCACGTACTCGGGGATGAAGACGGTCACCACGTCGCGCGGGGAGCGGCGGCGTACGGACTTGACGTAGTCGAGGATCGGCTGGGTGATCTCGCGGTAGGGCGAGTCGAGCATCTTCAGCGGCACCTGGATGCCCCGGCGCTCCCAGTCCTCCCGCAGGCGGCGCGCGTCCTCGCCCTCGACGCCGACCGTGATCGCCTCCAGCGTGGAGGGCCGGGTGGCGCGGGCGTAGGCGAGCGCCCGCATGGTCGGCTTGTGCACCTTGGACACCAGCACGATCGCGTGGTTGCGGGCGGGCAGCGTGGTCATGTCGACGTCCTCGGTGAGCTCCAGCTCGGCCGCGACGTTGTCGTAGTGGCGCCTGATGCCCTTCATCATGAGGAACAGCAGCGGCATCGCGATGCACACGATCCACGCGCCCACCGCGAACTTGGTGACCAGCACGACCACCAGCACCAGCCCGGTCATCACGGCGCCGAAGAAGTTGATCGTCCGCGACCGGTGCATCTGGTGGCGGGCCTTCAGGTCGTCCTCGGTACGCAGCCGGCGCGTCCAGTGGATGACCATGCCGGTCTGGCTGAGCGTGAAGGAGACGAAGACGCCGACGATGTAGAGGTTGAGCAGGCGGCTGACGTCGGCCTGGAAGCCCCACAGCAGCAGGCACGCCGCCAGGGCCAGGATGATGATGCCGTTGGAGAAGGCCAGCCGGTCGCCGCGGGTGTGGAGCTGGCGCGGCAGGAAGCGGTCCTGGGCCAGGATCGAGGCGAGCACGGGGAAGCCGTTGAAGGCGGTGTTGGCGGCCAGGAACAGCACCAGCGCGGTCACGCCCGAGATGACGTAGAACGGGGCCGAGCCGCCGCCGAAGACCGCGTCGGCCACCTGCGAGATGATCGGCTGCTGGTGGTAGCCGGGGCCGACGGGAGTGCCGTCGGGCCGCAGCAGGTCGGTCGCGGCGACCGACGGCTCCGCCACCTTGACGCCGGACGCCAGGCCGAGCGCGGTGATGCCGCCGAACATGGCGACCGCGATCAGGCCCATCATGAGCAGCGTCTTCGCGGCGTTGCGGCTCCTGGGCTTGCGGAAGGCCGGCACGCCGTTGCTGATGGCCTCGACGCCGGTGAGCGCCGCGCAGCCGGTGGAGAAGGCGCGCAGGATCAGGAACGCCGCGGCGAAGGCGGTCAGGTCGCTCTGCTCGGCCACGATGCCGAAGTCGGCGGTGGGGGCGCGCAGCTCGATGCCGAGGAAGACCAGCTCGTACGAGCCGATCGCGATCATGCCGAGCACGGCGAACATGAACGCGTACACCGGCACCGCGAACGCCAGCCCCGACTCGCGCAGCCCGCGCAGGTTGACCAGTGTGAGAAAGATCACGATGCCGATCGCGACCCCGGGCTTGTGCTCGGCGACGAACGGGATCGTGGCGCCCACGTAGTCGACACCGTTGGCCACCGACACCGCGACGGTGAGCACGTAGTCGACCATGAGCGCGCTGGCCACCGTGAGCCCGGCGTTCTGCCCCAGATTGGTGGAGGCCACCTCGTAGTCGCCGCCGCCGCTGGGGTAGGCGTGCACGTTCTGCCGGTACGACGCCACCACCGTCATCATGACGACGATGACGGCGATGGCGATCCACGGGCTGTAGGAGTAGAACGCCACACCCGCCAGGGACAGGATGACGAGGATCTCCTGGGGCGCGTACGCCACGGAGGAGAGGGCGTCGCTGGCGAAGACCGGCAGCGCGAGGCGCTTCGGCAGGAGCTGCTCGTGGAGCTGGCCGCTGCGCAGGGCTCGTCCCACGAGCAGGCGTTTGACGAGATCCGATGCTTTCGCCACGTTACGGAATGTTAGCCCGCTCCCGGATCCAGGCAGACGGCGAGCGCCCGGCGCGGTCCATACTGGTGTCGAGCGTCCAGATGACCGCGAAGTGCGGGGGAGTATGCATATTGTGATCATGGGATGTGGCCGGGTCGGCTCGACCCTCGCCCACATCCTCGAGGACAACGGCCACTCGATCGCGATCATCGACCGCGATCCACAGGCGTTCCGCCGCCTGCGGGCCGGGTTCCGCGGCCGCCGGGTGACCGGCATCGGCTTCGACCGCGACGTGCTCACCGAGGCCGGCATCGAGTCCGCCTCCGCCTACGTGGCCGTCTCCAGCGGCGACAACTCCAACATCATCTCCGCCCGGGTGGCCCGGGAGACGTTCGGCATCGACAACGTGGTGGCCCGCATCTACGACCCGCGCCGGGCCGAGGTCTACCAGCGGCTCGGCATCCCCACCGTGGCCACCGTGCGGTGGACCGCCGACCAGATCCTGCGCCGCCTCCTGCCGGAGGGCACCGAGCCGCTCTGGCGCGACCCGACCGGCACGGTCGTGCTGGCCGAGGTGAACGTCAACCCGGCGTGGATCGGCACCCGCGTGGTCGACCTGGAGGACCGGGCGCGGGCCCGGGCGGCGTTCATCAACCGGATGGGCGAGGCCGTGGTGATCACCGGATCGACGGTGGTGCAGGAGGGCGACGTCCTCCACATGATCGCCGCCGAGCGCGACATGGACCGGGTCAACAAGCTGCTGGCCGCGTCGCCGGAGGAGGGAGACTGATGCGGGTCGCCATCGCCGGAGCGGGGGCCGTCGGCCGCTCCATCGCCGCCGAACTCCTGGAGAACGGCCACGAGGTGCTGCTCATCGACAACAACCCCAGAGCGATCAAGATCGACAGTGTGCCGCGGGCCGAGTGGCTGCTCGCCGACGCGTGCGAGATCGCCTCGCTCGACGAGGCCGGGCTCAACAACTGCCATGTGGTCGTCGCCTCCTCCGGCGACGACAAGGTCAACCTCGTCGTGTCGCTGCTGGCCAAGACCGAGTACGGCGTGCCGCGCGTGGTGGCGCGGATCAACCACCCCAACAACGAGTGGTTGTTCAACGAGTCGTGGGGGGTCGACGTGGCCGTCTCGACGCCGCGTCTGCTGAGCGCGCTGGTCGAGGAGGCGGTGAGCGTCGGCGACCTGGTGCGGCTGATGACGTTCCGCCAGGGTCAGGCCAACCTGGTCGAGCTCACGCTGGCCGAGGACGCGCCGGTGGTGGGCCAGCGGGCGGGCTCGGTGCCGTGGCCGACCGACGCGGCGCTGGTGGCGATCCTGCGCGAGGGCAGGGTGCTGGTGCCCACCTCCGACGATCCGCTGGAGGCGGGCGACGAGCTGCTCTTCGTGGCCAACCAGGAGGTGGAGCAGGAGCTCGCCCGCCTGCTCTCCCAGCACTGACCCGTCTCCCGGCGCGGGACCCCGCCATGGAGCGCGGGGTCCCGGCAGGGCGGGGTCAGGTGGCCGGTGGAGTGATCGGGGTGCGGCCTCGGCCGAGCACCCAGACCATCGCCGTCAGGGCCGCCACCTGGAGCGGCCACCCCATGACGATCTTCGCGAAGCCCAGCGCCGCCACCGCCTGGTCGCCGCCGCCGAACAGGTAGACCGGCAGCTGCACCGCCACCCGCACCACACACGGGAGCATGAGCAGCCAGGTCAGCCGGGTGCAGAGCTTGACGATGCCCGGGTCCTTGCGCCATCCGACCGGGTCGTTGGTCACCGACCCGATGAGGAATCCGACGACCGGCCACCGGGTGACGATCGAGACCAGCATCGCGACCGCGTAGGCGCCGTTCCACAGGATGCCGGGCAGGAAGTAGTCCTTGGCCTCACCCGTACGGCTGGCGAAGAACGCGCCGATGGCGATGCCGATCAGGCTGTTGATGACGAACTGCGGCGTCGACCGCTGCACCAGCCTGACGACCAGGAGCAGCACCGCCAGCGCGATGCTGATCATGAGCGACAGGCGGAGCTCTTCGGTGATGATCCAGGTCAGGGTGAAGGCGATCGTCGGGACGGCAGCCTCGGCGATGCCCCGGACGCCGCCGAACGCCTTGGCGAGCTGGGCTCGGACCGCCGCCTCGACGGTCTGGTGGGCGGCCTCTTCGGCCTCGGCACTCACCTGATCAACTCCCTGGGCGCAGCTCGTATCGCGGATTGAACATCACCTTGCGTCCGTCCTGGATGCTCACCAGGCCCTCGGCCTTGACCGGGCGGCCCGGCTCGATGCCGGCGATCTTGCGGCGGCCGAGCCAGACCAGGTCGATCACGTCGGAGCCGTCGTAGAGCTCGGCTTCGAGCGCGGGCGCCCCGCCTCTCGGGCGCAGGGTGACAGTACGTAGCGTACCGGCGACGCAGAAGCGGCGGCGGCCGCCACACGCGGCGATGGGGGTGGCGCCGGCCTCGTCGGCGTCTTCGCGCAGCTCCTGGGCCTCGATCTCGGACTGGCTGGAGGTCAGCCGGCTCAGGAGACCGCGCAATCCCCCACGTTTGGGAGGCTCTGCCGTACTCATGATGAATCAGCCTATGTGATGAGGGCTGATCAGCGAATCTCGCTGATCTCCGGCCCTCGCCTGAAGGGGTTGTCACGCACCTCGGGCTGCTCGGCGGCGGCCTGGTCGTTCGGACGGCGCAGCGGGATCGACTCCTCGCGGGCCATCGGCTCGTCGCCGCGCACCACCACGATGTCCTTGATGAAGTCGACGAACGCGGCGGCCAGCTCGTCGTCGACCGCCGCCCGGCCGTTGACCACGGCCAGCAGGAACCAGCGCGACCCGTCGACGCCCATATAGCGGGCGGCCCTGTCGGAGCCCTCCACGGTCACCTTGCCCACCAGCTCGGCACCGAACGGCCCCTCGCGCTCCTCCAATGTCTTGGCGGCGCTCTTGATCTTGGCTCTGACCTCCTCCCACAGCCCGGACGACTTGGGCGCGGCCAGCGCCTGGAGCTGCAGCGAGCTCTCCTCCCACAGCACGACGACGCCGACGTGCTGGTCGCCCACCGAAGCCAGGCGGACGTCGAAGGCCGGGTTGTGGGGCAGGCGCAGGCCGCCCAGGTCGATCCGCTCGGTGTCGGGGTGGGGCTCGTCGGCGTCCCACGGGCCGGACTCGCGGGTGGGCGCCTGAGCGGTCGCCTCGGCCACCTGCTCCTGCTGCTCACGACGGCGACGACGGAACACTGTGTCTCACTCTCCCTGTATCAACGTCCTGTGGAACCGTGGCCGCCCGTGCCCCGCGCCGACCCGGGCAGCTCGCCGACCTCACGGAAGGCCGCCGTCTCCACCCGCTGGAAGACGAGCTGGGCCATCCGGTCGCCGCGGCGCAGCCGGAAGGGCTCCTTCGCGTCGGTGTTGATCAAGGTCACCTTGATCTCGCCGCGGTAGCCGGCGTCGACCGTGCCGGGGGCGTTCACCAGCGTGACGCCGTGGCGCGCGGCCAGCCCCGAGCGGGGATGCACGAACGCGGCGTAGCCGTCGGGCAGCGCGATCGCCACGCCGGTCCCGATGACGGCCCGCTCACCCGGCAGCAGCTCGGCGTCCTCGGCGGCGTAGAGGTCGGCGCCGGCGTCGCCGGGATGGGCGTAGGAGGGCAGCGGCAGGCCGGGGTCGAGCCGCTGGATGAGAACCTCCGGCTCGCTCACGGGTTCACCTCGTAGTCCTGGTGTTCGGCCTGCAGGGCCGCGAGGTCGCCGTGTTCGGCGAAGTGCGTCATGTCCACCTCGATGAACAGCGCCGCCGCCCGGACGGCGACCGGGCCGCCCGGGGCGCCCACGCGCCCCTCAGCCTCAAGGTACGCCTTCCTGCCCGCTATCCCGGTGCACCAGGCGCGCAGGTGGAGTGTCGTGCCCACGGGAACGGGGAGAAGGTAGTCGGTCTCCAGCCGTGCCGTGACATAGGGCTTACGGAGCAGCCAGATGGACATTCCGATGACCTCGTCCATGGCGCTGGCGAGCACGCCGCCGTGCGCCAGCCCGGGCGCGCCCTGGTGCGACTCCCCCACGGTGAACGCGGCCTCGACGCTCGCGCCGTCGGGGGTGACGGCGGCGATGTGCAGACCGGTGGGGTGGTCGTCGCCGCAGCCGAAGCAGCGGCTGAAGTGGGAGCCGAGCGAGCCGCCCGCGGACGGCCCGTCAGGGTGCGTCTTCGGGGGCTCGGCGCCGGGTGGCGGGGTGGTCAGGGTGGAGCGGGTCACGGGTGATGAGATTACTCGCTGTCAGCACCGGATCGTCCCGCCGCACCGGGTTTCCCGTCGTCGGCGGGCCCTTGGGAGCCGGCCGGGCCGCCGGGCAGCTCCGGGCCGGCGGCGACCGGCGGGGCGACCGGTGGGGCGACCGCCACCATGGAGGGTGGTGGAAGCGCCGGCAGGTCGGTCATCAGCTCGGGGAGCGCCCGGTAGATGACCGCGGCCACCGGCACGGCCACCACGGCCCCGGCGATGCCCGCCAGGATGCCGCCCACCGACAGCGCCAGGATGATCGCCAGCGGGTGGAACTTCAGCGCCCGCCCCACGATGAGGGGCTGCAGCACGTGGTTCTCCAGCTGCTGCTCGACCACCAGGATGCCGACGAAGATGAGCGCGTACACGATGCCCTTGGCGCCGAGCGTGACCAGGGTGGCGACGGTGCCGGCGAAGAAGATGCCGACGATCGGGATGAAGCTGGCCAGGAAGATCAGCACGGCCAGCGGCGCCCAGAGCGGCACCCCCATGCCGGCCAGCACGATGCCCATGACCACGCCGTGCACGGCGGCGACGAGCACGCTGCCCTGCACGTAGTGGGAGAGCGTGCTCCACGCGGCCCGGCCCGCCCTGTCGACCCGCGGCGACATCCGCCCGAAGCCCTTGAGGAACCAGCCCCAGATCCGGTCGCCGTCCTTGAGCAGGAAGAACGTGACGAACAGCAGCAGCACGATGGAGGCGAGCACCTCGACGGCCACGGCCCCGGCGGTCAGCACCGTGCCGGTGATGGCCGTGCGCTGGGCCTCGATGAGGGCGACCACCTCGTTGAAGTACTGGGTGATCTGCGTCTGCTGCAGGTGGAGCGGCCCGGTCACGAGCCATTCCTGCACGTCGCCCACCGTGGCCTGGACCTGCTTGACCAGGTTGGGGAACTCGTCGGTGGCGCGGGCCCCGACGAGCCAGCCGGTGCCGGCCAGGACCGCCAGGGCCGCGATCATGGTGAGCCAGGTGGCGTAGATGGGCCGCATGCCCGCCTGGCGCAGGCTCCTGGTCATCGGGTAGAGCAGCGCGGTCAGCAGCAGGGCGATGGCCACGGGCAGCACCACGAAGCTGAGCCGGGCGATGACCTGGACGAAGTAGAAGACGACCACGCCGGTGAGGATCAGGCACAGGCTCCAGGCCGCAATCTTGGCCAGCACGGGCGGCACGAGTTTGGTGGGGCGGTCGCTCAGCACACTCCAAGACTGGCACGTCCAAGCGCGGGACGCGCGCCTATCGACCGCCCCGTATTCCTCCCGCGGCGAGCCCGCCCGCGGGGAAACTCCCGCGTCAGCCCAGCTCCACCTCGATCGAGGTCTCCTCGCCGTGCTCCAGCACGAACTCCTCGACGTGCCCGGCGCCGCACAGGTCGTCCTGGGCGAGCCGGACCAGCCCGGCCCTGGGCGAGGTCACCGTGAGCCTGGACACCTCCGCCCGCATCGACTGCTTGGCCTCGGACTTGGCCTTGCGCACCTGGCGGAGCACCTCGGACGCGGCCTCCAGCACCGCCGGGTCGCCCGCGACGGACCCGGGCTCCGGCCAGGCGGCGCCGTGCACCGAGCCCTCGCGCCACCAGGACCACACCTCTTCGGTGACGAACGGCAGGAACGGCGCGAACAGCCGCAGCTGCACGTCGAGCGCGCGGCGCAGCGCCTCGTGGGCCGACGCCGCCGCCGCGTCGCTCCCGTAGGCTCTGGCCTTGACCAGCTCCAGGTAGTCGTCGCAGAAGGTCCAGAAGAACCGCTCGGCGACCTCCAGCGCCCGCGTGTGGTCGTAGCCGCCGAAGGCCTCGGTGGCCTCGCGCACCGCGCCGGACAGCGCCGCGAGCATCGACAGGTCGACCGGCTCGGTGACCTCGCCGCCGCCCTCGCCGAGCCCGAGCACGAACTTCGACGCGTTGAGGATCTTGATGGCCAGCCGGCGACCGATTTTGAGCTGTCCGGCGTCGAAGGCCGTGTCGACGCCGTAGCGCCCGTTGGCCGCCCAGTAGCGGACCGCGTCGGAGCCGTGCTGCTCCAGCAGGTCCATCGGGGTGACCACGTTGCCCTTGGACTTGGACATCTTCTTGCGGTCGGGGTCGAGGATCCATCCGGAGATGGCCACGTCGCTCCAGGGCAGGCCGCCGAACTCCAGGTGGGACCGGACGACGGTGGCGAACAGCCAGGTGCGGATGATCTCGTGGGACTGCGGGCGCAGGTCGGCCGGGAAGACCCGGCGGAACAGGTCGTCGTCGGTCTCCCAGCGCCCGGCGATCTGCGGCGTGAGCGACGAGGTCGCCCAGGTGTCCATGACGTCGGGGTCGGCCATGAAGCCGCCGGGCACGCCCCGCAGCTCCTCGGCGTAGCCGGGCGGGGCGTCGGACGACGGGTCGACCGGCAGCGCCTCCTCCGGCGGCAGGATCGGCTCGTCGTAGACCGGCTGCCCGTCCTGGTCGAGTGGATACCAGACGGGGAACGGCACGCCGAAGAACCGCTGACGGGAGATCAGCCAGTCACCGGCCAGGCCGCCCACCCAGTTGTCGTAGCGGGCCCGCATGTGCGGAGGGTGCCAGGCCAGCTCGCGCCCCCGCTCCAGCAGCCGCTCGCGCAGCGCCTCGTCGCGCCCGCCGTTGCGGATGTACCACTGGCGGGTGGTGACGATCTCGAGCGGCTTGTCGCCGCGCTCGTAGAACTTGACCGGCCGCCGCACCGGCCGCGGGTCGCCCTCCAGGTCGCCGGACTCGCGCAGCAGCTCCACGATCCGCTCGCGGGCGCTGTGGACGGTCTTGCCGGCCAGCTCCTTGTAGGGGTCGGTCTCGACGCCCTCGGGCGGCTCGGGCAGCAGCCGGCCGTCCCAGCCGATGACCGGGCGGGTCGGCAGGTCGAGCTCGCGCCACCAGGTCACGTCGGTGACGTCGCCGAACGTGCAGATCATCGCGATGCCGGTGCCCTTGTCGGGCTCGGCCAGGTGGTGGGCCAGCACCGGCACCTCGGCGCCGAACAGCGGGGTGAGCACGGAGGTGCCGACCAGCGACCGGTAGCGCTCGTCGTCGGGGTGGGCGACCAGCGCCACGCAGGCCGGGATCAGCTCCGGCCGGGTCGTCTCGATCCAGACCGGCCCCTTCTCGCCGTAGAACGAGATCTTGTGGAAGGCGCCGGGCCACTCGCGGTCCTCCAGCTCGGCCTGGGCGACGGCGGTGCGGAAGGTGACGTCCCACAGCGTCGGCGCCTCGGCGAGGTAGGCCTCGCCGCGCCGCAGGTTGCGCAGGAACGCCCGCTGCGACACCCGGCGCGACTCGTCGCTGATCGTGGTGTAGAGCAGCGACCAGTCGACCGACAGGCCGACCCGCCGCCACACCTCCTCGAACGCCCGCTCGTCGATCTCCGTCAGCTTGTGGCAGAGCTCCACGAAGTTGCGCCGGGAAATGGAGACCTCACGTTTGCCGGGCTTCTCCGGTGGCACGAAGTCGGGGTCGTACGGCAACGACGGATCGCAGCGCACGCCGTAGACGTTCTGGACGCGGCGCTCGGTGGGCAGGCCGTTGTCGTCCCAGCCGATCGGGTAGAACACCGACTTGCCGATCATGCGCTGGTAGCGGGCCATGATGTCGGTGTGGGTGAAGGAGAAGACGTGACCGACGTGCAGGGAGCCGGAGACGGTGGGCGGCGGCGTGTCGATCGAGTAGACCTGCTCGCGCGGCCTCGACCGGTCGAACCGGTAGGTGCCCTGCTCTTCCCAGCGGGCTACCCATACCTGCTCCAGGCCGTCGAGAGAGGGTTTCTCGGGCATGGACGCATGGCGTAGTCGCTGCTGAGTCATGCCTCCTTATGGTACGGCTTGCCGGGGCCTCGAAGCGGCACAGACTAGGGTTCGTTACAAAGGGGAAGGAGAGATCGCATGGCGGATGACAAGCCCGACATCGCCTGGCGAGTCGTCGGGGGCCTGGTGGGGCTGGTGACAGCCTGGGCCGCCAGGAAGCTGCTCGGGTTCGCCTGGGTGAAGGCGACCGGCAAGGAGCCGCCTATCGACCCAGACTCGCCCGAGGTCAGCATGGGTGAGGCGATCGGCTACGCCGTCGTGATGGGCGTCGGCATGTCCGTCGCGCAGATCGTGGTCAACCGGACGGCCAAGAAGCGCTACGACTCATGGCGGGCTCTGAAGCGGACGGTGACTCCAGAGAGCTGAGAAACTCGCTGGCCCAGCGGTCCACGTCGTAGGTGGCGACCCGGCGGCGCATCGTACGCATCCGCCGGGCCAGCTCGTGCGGCGTGGCCCGCATGGCGGCGAGCATCTGGCGCTTGAGGTCCTCCACGTCGTACGGGTTGACCAGGAACGCCTGGCGCAGCTCGTCGGCCGCCCCGGCGAACTCGCTGAGCACCAGCGCCCCGTTCAGATCGTGGTGGCAGGCGACGTACTCCTTGGCGACCAGGTTCATCCCGTCGCGCAGCGGCGTGACCACCATGACGTCGGCCGCCAGGTAGAGCGCGGCCAGCTCGTCCTTCGGGTACGACTGGTGGAAGTACTGGATCGGCTGGCTGCCGAACTCCGAGGTCTCGCCGTTGATCCGCCCCACCTGCAGCTCGATGTCGTCGCGCAGGCGTCTGTATTCCTCCACCCGCTCCCGGCTGGGCGTGGCGATCTGCACGAACACCGCCTCGCCGGGGGTGATCCGGCCGTCCTTGAGCAGCTCGCCGAACGCCTCCAGGCGCTGCCCGATGCCCTTGGTGTAGTCGAGCCGGTCCACGCCGAGCAGCACGTGCTCGGGGTCGCCCAGCTCCATCCTGATCTCCTTGGCGCGCGAGACCACCTCCGGCCGGCGCACCATCTCGTCCAGCTCGCCGAAGTCCACGCTGATCGGGAACGCCTGCGTGCGGACGATCCGGTCCTCCAGGAAGATCTCGCTGCCCTTGTACGGGACGCCGAGCAGCCTGCGGCACAACCGGCGGAAGTTCGCGGCCCCGCCGGGCAGCTGGAAACCGACCAGGTCGGCGCCGAGCAGACCCTGGACCAGCTCGCGCCGCCACGGAAGCTGCCAGAACAGCTCGACGGGCGGGAACGGGATGTGCAGGAAGAAGCCGATGCGCAGGTCGGGCCTGAGCTCGCGCAGCATGGCGGGCACGAGCTGCAGCTGGTAGTCCTGCACCCACACGACCGCGCCCTGCTCGGCGTGCGCGGCCGCCGCGCGGGCGAAGCGCTCGTTGACCGCCCGGTACGCCTCCCACATCGACCGCTCGAACACCGGCGGCGCCACCACGTCGTGGTAGAGCGGCCAGAGCGTCGCGTTGGAGAAACCCTCGTAGTAGAGCTCGATCTCCTCGGCCGTCAGCGGGATCGAGATGAGGTTCATCCCGTCCTGCTCGAACGGCTCCAGCTCCTCGTCCGGCGCCCCCGGCCAGCCCAGCCAGGCGCCGTGGCGACGCTGCATGACCGGCGCGATGGCGGTGACGAGACCACCAGGGCTCCGGCGCCACGAGGCCGTTCCGTCTTGCTCGACGACCCGGTCGACGGGCAACCGGTTCGCGACGATCAGAAACGAACTACGGCCAACCACCCAATTCCTCCTAGACTCACTGTCACGGAAGGCGCGAAGCGCGCCTCACAGCGGCCACCACCGAGTCCGGCCCCGCATGGGGGACGATCGCGGCGATATGGGCATCGGGCCTGATCAGCCACGCCTCATCGGGTCTGGCGCCGAGCCTCTCAGCGAGCACGCCCGACCCATCCACCTCCGCGAGCTCGCGGACGACGAGCGGCGCCGTACAGACCTTGCCCAGGACCTGCGCAAACAAACCCGAATCACACATTTCGCCCAGGAGTACCAGGAAACCGTCGCGGCAGAACTCGCGCAGCCGCCCCCCGGGCACCGGCACGTCGGGCACGATCACCCCGGGGCAGGGATCGCACAGCGCGCCCTTGGGCGGCCTGCCCGCGAACGGCCGGCCGGGATCGGGGGTCGTGAGCGGCGAGTCCACGTACCAGAAGGGCTCGGCGAACCGCCCGGAGTCGACGCCGTCGGCCCGCCCGGTGGCCAGCGCGGTCTCCAGCGCCGCGCGCCTGCGCGCCCGCTCCTCGTCCGTACGGGGCGTGAGGAAGCGCATGGTGGCCGCCGTGACCTCCAGGTTCTCGCGGGCGGCGGCGTGCCGCTCGTCGTGGTACGTCTCCAGCAGCTCCTCCGGCGCCCACCCGTTGAGCACGAACGCCAGCTTCCACGCGGCGTTCTCGGCGTCGGGCACCCCGGAGTTCAGGCCGCGCGCCCCGAACGGCGCGACCAGGTGGGCGCAGTCGCCCGCCAGCAGCACCCGCCCGGCCCGCATCCGCGAGGCGACGCGCGAGTGGAAGCGGTAGGTCGTCTGCCACAGCAGCTCGTAGTCCCGGTCGCCGACGATCGTCCGGATCTTCCGCGCCACCTCCTCGTCGGTGGGCACGGCGTGCGGCGGGATCTGCCAGTCGATGCGGTAGGTGGAGCCGGGGCAGGGGTGGACGAGCACCTGGCGGCCGGGGTTCCACACCGGGTCGAAGTGGAAGCGCCGCTCGTGCTCCCAGCCGGGCAGGTCGGCGCGGACGTCGCAGATGAGGAACTGGTCGTCGAACGTCTCGCCGTCGAACGTCACCCCGAGCGCCTGCCGCAGCTCCTGGCCGCGGGCGCCCGCGCAGACCACCGCGTACGGGGCGCGCAGCACGCGGTCGCCGCAGCGCACGGTCACGCCGCCGCCGTCCTGTTCGAGACCGGTCACCCGGTGGTCCCACCGCACCTCGGCCAGTGGCTGGGCGGCGAGCGCCGCGTCGAGGATCTGCTCGGTGCGGGTCTGCGAGATGTTCACGCACGCGGGCAGCCCGGGCCCGCCGTCGAAGGTCCAGGAGAACAGCTCCTCGCCCCGGTAGTACGTGCGGGCCGTGGTCCAGGCCAGGCCCTCCTCCGCGATCCGGCCGGCGCCGCAGGCCGCCCAGATGTCGAGCACGTCGCGCTGCTGGCAGATCGACTTCGACCCGGCCGGCTCGCGCCCCGGCCGCCCGTCGAGGACCAGCACCCGCACCCCCCAGCGGGCCAGCAGCAGCGCAGCGGTCTGCCCCACCGGCCCGGCGCCGACCACGATGACCTGCGCGTCCTGCATCGGACCTCCTCAGCTCTGGAGCCGCGCCCACACCTCGCGGTCGCGCTCCGCCGTCCAGACGCGCGGCCGTTCGACTCCGTCCAGCTCGTCCCACAGCCGGGAGACGTTGAACGGCATGCAGTGCTCGAAGATCGGCCAGGCGCCGTAGCGGGGTTCGAGCGCCCGATGGGCGGCCTGGAACGCCTCCTTGAGCGTGCCGCCGCGCTCGTGGGCCGCGCCGACCTCACGCAGCATGACCCGCAGGAAGTCGCGGGTCTGGGCGATGGCCGCGTCGACCTCCGACCGGCCGCGCGCCACCGCTCCCCTGCCGCCGACCAGCGTCCGCGCGCCGAACGAGGCCACCCGGTCCAGCGTCGCCGACGCCCATGCGCGGTGGAAGGCGTCGCCGGTGTAGAGGGCGGCCCGCGACTCGACCAGGTCGCCGGCGAACATGACGCGCTGCTCCGGCAGCCACGCCACCAGGTCGCCCTCGGTGTGGCCGCGCCCGCAGTGGTGCAGCTCCAGCCGGCCGCGCCGGCCGCCGAGGTCGATGGCGAGCCGGTCGCCGAACGTGAGCGTCGGCCAGGTCAGGCCAGGGATCGACGCGGGCTCCTTGAACAGCCGGGGCATGCGGGCGTACTCGCTGGCCCAGTCCTCCGCACCGCGCTCGGCGATCAGCTCGCGGGTCTTCTCGTGCGCGACGATCACGTCCGCGCCGAACGCCGACGCGCCCAGCACCCGCACCGCGTGGTAGTGGGACAGGACGAGGTAGCGGACCGGTTTGCCGGTGTGCTCGCGCAGCAGCGCCAGCCATTCGCGGGCGGCCACGGGGGTGGCCATGGCCTCGAAGCAGACGAGGAAGTCCTCGCCCTCGACGGCGCCGACGTTGGGGTCGCCCTCGGCGGTCAGCGCGTACACGCCTTCGGCCAGTTCCTCGAAGGAGCGCGTCTTGTCGGCGAGGTCCGCCGACGAGGCGAACGGCTTGGCCATGGTCCCTCCCGGTCAGGCGACGGCAGCTAGGACATACCCGGCCATCATCCGCTTCTTCCCGCCGATCCTCTTCGAAGTCGACGGGTGACGGCCCGCGTGCTTGACAGGCGCCGTCAGGCGTGAAGTGATTACCGAACAGTCGGTCGGTATCGGGAGGGTCCATTGGAGACCGCGCGTCGCATGATGGACGACGACACCGCCTCCGCCGCGCTCGGCATCGAGCTGGTCGAGCTGGATCCCGGCCGGGCCGTGTGCCGGATGAAGGTCACCGGCCAGATGATCAACGGGCACGCGCTCTGTCACGGCGGCTACGTGTTCCTGCTGGCCGACACGGCGTTCGCGTGCGCGTGCAACACCTACGGCGCGGTCACGGTCGCGGGCGGCGCCGACATCACCTTCGTCTCGCCCGTCCGCGAGGGCGACGTGCTGGTGGCCGAGGCCGCCGAGCGCACCCGCTACGGGCGCAGCGGCGTCTACGACGTCACGGTGCGCAGGGCGGACGGCAAGGTGGTGGCGGAGTTCAGGGGGCGGAGCAGGGAGCTGAGATGAGCGGGGGCAGAGGGCAGGGGGACGTGCGGTTCGGCGGGCTACGGGCCTAACCGCTCGCGCTGCTGGCCGGGCGGCAGCGTCTTGACCCGCAGGTCGTCGCGGATGGCGGCGGCGAGCTTCTTGGTGGCCATGCGGTTGAGGGTGCCGCCGGCCACGGCGCCGGTGAGGAACGGGCCGAACGTGGTCAGGTGGCGCCCGAGGACCCTCAGCAGGCGGTTGCGCAGCGCGGTCTTGGTCGCGGCGCCGAGCGCCAGCGTCACCGAGGAGGGGGCCAGCGGGTCGATCCCGCGCTGCTTGGCCCAGGCGGCGGTGAACGCGATCGCGCGCTGGGCGCCGGTGCCGTCGACGTGCACCCCGTACACCTCGTGCAGCTCGGCGAGGAGCTTGACCTCGATGGCGGCCACCACGATGGTCTCGGCGACGAGCTGGGCGGGGGCGGAGAGGAGGAGAGGAGGAGCGGCGAACTCGGCCGCCGCGACCGCGCCGCCGATGGCGCCGACCGTCATCGTGCCCTTCATGGCGGTGCGTACCAGGTCGTCGGCGAGCTCCTCGCCGGTCAGGCCCTGGTGGTGCTGGGAGAGCGTGTGCAGGTCCCTGATCGGGATGCGGGGCGCGATGTTGAGGAAGACGTCGGCCAGCCAGCGGCCGCGGCCGGCGCCGGACTTCCTGGCTCTCGCCGCGCCCACGGAAAGCACGCGTGTGAGTCGGCCGAGCAGTTTGCGCCGCTCGGCCGGTTCGAGCTCACCCGGCTGGGTGAGCCTGCCCACGAGTTCGCCGACCTCTTGACCGGGGTCGGCGGCCTCGTCTTCTGAGTGTCGATCAGGTGATGCCACGCGTATGCCTCCTTATCAGGCGGCGCACTCCCGGCAGATCTGCTGGCCGTTCTTCTCCGAGGCCAGCTGGCTGCGGTGGTGCACCAGGAAGCAGCGCGCGCAGGTGAACTCGTCAGCCTGACGCGGGATCACGCGCAGGCTGAGCTCTTCGTTCGACAGATCCGCACCGGGCAGCTCCAGCGACTCGGCCAGGTCGGTCTCGTCGATGTCGATGCTGCCAGACGACTTGTCAGTGCGCCGCGCCTGGAGTTCCTGGAGGCTGTCTTCGCCCAGGTCGTCGTCGGTCTTGCGCGGGCTGTCGTAGTCGGTAGCCATCGTGCTTACTCCATCCCCCTCATCAATATGTGTTCGCGCTCATCGCGCGTGTTCTAACGTCCGGGAAGCTCATCTTGTGCCCGTTCCGCCGGGGAGATTTCCTCTCGGTACCCCGAGGAAACGGACGACGAACCTCCCAACACGTCAGGGCCTGCTGCCGACGGCAGTGGTTAGCCAAATATGGCGAAACCCACAGCCTTGGCGTCATGCGCCACCGTGTTCGACGGCACATCCAACCACATGTGCGACGCGAACGAGACGCCCCCCGTGGGGCAACACGCCGGATCAACGTCGCGGCAGCCGGATCGTCACCACTAGTCCGCCACCCTCCCGCGGCACCGCGTTGACGTTGCCGCCGTGAGCCTGCACCACAGCACGGACGATGGACAGCCCGAGACCCGCTCCCTTGGCCGAATCCACCCGGTCGGCGTTGAGCCTCCTGAACGGTTCGAACAGGCTGTTCACCTCGTACGCCGGGACATGCTGCCCCGTGTTGGCCACCTGAACAACCAAGGCCCCGTCCACCATTCCCGTACGGATCCAGACTTTTCCGTTTTCGGGAAGGTTGTACTTGACGGCGTTCTCCAGCAGATTGCTGACCGACCGTTCCAGGAGCACCGGATCGCCGATGGTAGGGGTGCTCACCAGTTCGGTGGTGAGCGTGACGCCGTGCTCCGCGGCGAACGGCGTCACCTGGTCCACGGCCGTCTGCGCGACCTCCTTGACGTCCACCGGCTTGCGCACCGCGAGCTCGCGCTCGCTCCTGGCCAGCAGCAGCAGGCCCTCGATGAGCTTCTCGTTGCGCGCGTTGACCTCCAGGAGGGTACGGCCGAGCGCCTTGAGGTCCTCGGACGCCTCCGGGTCGGACAGCGCGATCTCCAGCACCGTCCTGTTGATGGTCAGCGGCGTGCGCAGCTCGTGGGAGGCGTTGGCGACGAACCGGCGCTGGGTGTCGAAGGCGACGTTGAGCCGGGTGAGCATGTCGTCGAAGGTGTCGGCGAGCTCCTTCAGCTCGTCGTCCGGGCCTTCCAGGCCGATGCGCTGGTGGGCCAGCGTGCTCTCGGAGAGCTTGCGGGCGGTCGCGGTCATCTGGGTGACGGGCCGCAGGGCCCGGTCGGCCACGAAGTAGCCGAGGATGAGCGCGAGGATGCCGACGCCGAGCAGCACCAGGATCGACTGCCTGACGAGGGTGTCCAGCACCTCGCTGATCTGGTTCACCCGCAGCAGCTGCACCTGCTGCTGCAGGTCGGCCGCGAACTCCGGGGAGATGTAGCCGGGCACCTGGAGCTGGAACTCGAACCCGGTGTAGAGCGTCGAGCGGATGATGAAGTACATGACCACGAGCAGCATCGCGCCGGCCGTGAAGAACATCGCGCTGTAGGTGAGCGTGAGCCGCCAGCGGATGCTGACCTTCCCGGTCAGACCCTTGATGCCCGCCGCCGGGTCGTGCTTCACCGGGCCGTACTCGGGCGGCGGCGGGCCGTCCCAGGCAGGCGGCCCGCTCGGCGGGGGCGGCGGCCCCTGCCTGGCGGCCCGCGCCGAGTGCGGGCTGATCATCGGATGCGTCGGCACCGACTCACGGCCCGGCTCCCGATCCGACGGTTCTGTCACAACTTGTACCCCACGCCGGGGACGGTCTCGATCACCTGAGGCTCGCCCAGCTTCTTCCGCAGCGTCATCATGGTCACCCGCACCACGTTGGTGAACGGGTCGATGTTCTCGTCCCATGCCTTGTCGAGCAGGTCCTCCTGGCTGACCACCGCGCCCTCGGCGCGCAGCAGTTCCTCCAGGACGGCGAACTCCTTCTTGGTCAGCACGACCTCCCTGCCGTCACGCTCCACGAGCCGCTTGCCCGGGTCGAGCCGGATGCCGGCGCGCTCCAGCACGGGCGGCAGGGCCGGCGCCGACCGGCGGCCGAGCGCCCGCACCCGGGCCACCAGCTCGACGAACACGAACGGCTTGGCGAGGTAGTCGTCGGCGCCCAGGCCGAGCCCCTCCACCTTGTCGTCCACGTCGCCCGAGGCGGTCAGCATCAGGATCCGCGACGCGGTGCGCTGCCCGACCAGGCGGCGGCAGACCTCGTCGCCGTGCACGACCGGCAGGTCACGGTCGAGCACGATCACGTCGTAGTCGATGTAGGAGGTGCGTTCGAGCGCCCCGCCGCCGTCGTAGGCGACGTCCACGGCCATGGCCTCGCGCCGCAGACCGGTCGCGATAGCGTCGGCGAGAACCTTCTCATCCTCGACCACCAGTACGCGCACGCTGCCACACCTTCCTCTGGTTCTGATGACTCATTGTGCCCCTCGCTTCGATAAGCGCACGGTAAGGCATGTCCAGGGACAGGTGACGCAGCCCACAGGGAATTCCATGTTTCGGACGGCGAGCGGTCTGGGTATGCCTGCGAGACACCCATGCGCCCGTGTCCCCCTTCGGGCTCCGCACGGGCGGGTGGGCCTTCGCCCCGCACGAATCGAACCCCTGAGAGAGTAGGTGAGATGGGCGAGTTCACGACCACGATCGAAAGCCGCCTCGACCAGGCTTACAAGGGTCTTCGGGAAGCCAGGAGCGCCGGTGACGACTACCTCGCCGACACCCTCACCGCCGAGATCGAGGATCTGCGCCGCCTAGCGGACGATCACGGTATCCCGTTGCGCTGACGTGGTTTCACGCCGACGGCCGGAGCCCCGAGGGAGTGGCTCCGGCCGTCGGCGTCCTCACCTCAGGAGTCGCGTGCCGGGTCGAGCGCCGCGAGCAGGTCGTGCAGCTCCTCGAACAGCCCCGGCGGCGCGCAGAGCGCCATCTCGCCGCCGCACGGCCCGCCGTGCAGGCCGCCGACCCTGGCCCCGGCCTCGGCGGCGACCAGCCCGCCCGCCGCGTGGTCCCAGTAGTTGACGCCCCGCTCGTAGTAGGCGTCGACCCTGCCGAGCGCCACCGAGCACAGGTCGACGGCGCACGACCCGCCGCGCCTGATGTCGCGTACCCGCGGCAGCACCCCGGTCAGCACCTCGGCCTGGACGGCCCGCCGCGCCGCGCCGTAGGCGAACCCGGTGGCGACCAGCGCCTGCCCGAGCGGCGGCGCCGGGTTGCACCGCAGCCGCTCGCCGCCGAGCCAGGCGCCCTCGTCCAGGGCGGCGGTGAACACCTCGCCGCGCGGCGCCACGTTCACCACGCCCGCCACCACCCGGCCGCGCACCTCGACCGCGATGGACACGGCCCAGTCGGGCAGCCCGTACAGGAAGTTGACCGTGCCGTCGATCGGGTCGACGACCCAGCGCACGTCGGTCTCGCCTGGCCGGTCGCCCTCCTCCTCGCCGAGGATCCGGTCGCCCGGCCTGACCGCCAGGATGCGCTCGCGGATGAGCTGCTCGGAGGCTCGGTCCAGGACGGTGACGACGTCGGTGGGGCTGGACTTGGTCTCGATGTCGGCCGAGCGGGTGGACATCGAGGGCCGCTTGGCCAGCAGCATGTCGCCGGCCTCGCGGGCGATGTCCTCGGCCAGCCGCAGGAAACCGGCGGGTGTGGTGGTGCCGGGCATCAGGCCACCGACTCCGGTCGCTTCCACTCCTCGCCCAGCACGTGGTGGGCGAGGAAGGCCAGGACGGACTCGTACCAGGCGACGACGTTGCCCGGCTTGAGTATCCAGTGGTTCTCGTCGGGGAAGTACAGGAACTTCGACTCCACGCCGCTGCGCCGCAGGTCCCACCACAGGCGCAGGCCCTCGCCGATGGGCACGCGGTAGTCCTTGTCGCCGTGGATGACGAGCATCGGAGTGGTGATCTTGTCCAGGGCGAGGTGCGGCGAGAGGTCGCTGTAACGTTCCGAACCCGCGGGGCCGAACTCGCGCTGCCAGTACATGGCCGCGTCGGTGGTGCCGGCGAACTGGTCGAGGTGCCACAGCGAGGCGTGGGTGACGATCGCCCGGTAGCGGTCGGTGTGGCCGGCGACCCAGTTGGCCATGTAGCCGCCGAACGAGCCGCCCATCGCGGCCGTGCGCCCGGCGTCGAGGTCGTCCCTGGTCAGCGCGGCGTCCACGATGGCCTCAAGGTCGGCCATGGTGCGCGGGCCCCAGTCGCCCCAGCCGCGGTCGATCATGCCCTGACCGTAGCCGGTGGACAGCGCGGGGTCCGGCATCAACACGGCGTAGCCGTGCCTGGCCATGATCCACGACTGCCAGCGCCACTGCCAGTCGTTCCAGGAGGCCACCGGGCCGCCGTGGATCCACAGCAGCAGCGGCGCCGGGTCGGCGGCGGAGGCGCCTTCCGGCAGCACGAGCCAGCCGCGGATGGTGACGCCGTCGTCGGCGGTGGCGGTGACCTCGGTGAGGGTACCCGGGGTCTCGGGGCGTGGCGCGGGCGAGGGCAGGTCGGTGATGGTGCCGCCGAGGCCGATCCTGGCGGGGCCTGGGGCCAGCGCGACCCCGCTGCGCAGCGCGTACAGGGACTCGCCGTCGGACGAGACGTTGAGCCCGAGGTACGAGGCGTCGTCCGCGGTGAGCCTGGTCACCTCGCCGTCCTCCAGCGTGACGCGGAAGACCGGGCGGCGGCCCTGGTGGTCGGCGGCGATGTGCACGGCGGCGGAGTCCGGCGCCCACACGACGTCCGAGGGGAACAGGTCCGGCGCGTACGCGCGCCCCTGGCCGGTGGCCAGGTCGCCGATCCACAGCTCGATGCGGACGGACCGGTCCAGGGCGGCGTGCCGCTCGCGGACGCAGGCGATCTTGGTGCCGTCCGGCGAGACGGCGAGCGGGCCGCCGAAGTCGTGGCCCTCCTCACTGGCGAGCGTGCGCCGCTCCCCTGACTCCACGTCGATCGCGACCAGCTCGACGCGCTGCTCGGCGTGGGACAGCGGGATCCGCCAGGTGGAGATCACCGTGCGGCCGTCGGGGGTGAGCGTGAAGGCGGCGTCGCGCAGCGCCTCGCCCGGGTCGGGGGTCAGGTCGCGGACGTCCTCCAGGCCGTCGGGGCCGAGCCTGCCGGCGAACAGGCGGGTGCGGCCGGGGCCGAGGTCGTGGTCCCAGTAGCGGACGGGGTAGCTCTCGTGCAGGATCGCGCTGATCCCGGCGTCCTTGCGAGCCTTGCGCCGCTCGGCCTCGTCCGCCTCCTCGCCGTCCAGCACGTCGGAGGCGAACACGACCGTGTCGCCCGCGGTCCTGAAGGAGCCGACGCCGCCGGGGCGGGCGGCGATCCGGCGGGCCTCGCCGCCGCCAGCGGGCAGCAGCCAGAGCGCCGCCACCTCCTCGTCGCCGTCCTTCACGGTGGGGTCGGGGCGGGGGCTGGTGAACAGCAGGTCGCCCGTGGCGGTGAACTCGGCCGCCGTCTCGCCCTTGGCCGACCGGGTGAGGCGGTACGGCTCGCCCTCCAGGGGGCCGCCAAGGGGGATCGCCCAGAGCGCGGTGCCGTACGACTTGCCGTCCGGGTTGAGTGTCTGGACCACGGAGACGAGCCGGGAGTCGTCGGGGGAGAGCTTCAGCGAGTGGACACGTGGGATGGCCACATAGTCACGGATATCGTCAAAGGGGCTCACTTGTCCGAACCTACCTCCTGGCGGGACCACCGGCACGCCGCCATAGGCTTGTTCACGTGGCACATTACGACGCGTTGCTGGTGCTGTCGTTCGGCGGTCCCGAGGGTCCCGACGACGTGATGCCCTTCCTGGAGAACGTGGTGCGCGGCCGGGGGGTCCCGCGCGAGCGGCTGCTGGAGGTCGCCGAGCACTATCAGAGCTTCGGCGGCGTGAGCCCGATCAACGGCCAGAACCGCGACCTGGTCGAGGCGCTGCGCCCGGTGGCGGGCGTGCCGGTCTACTGGGGCAACCGCAACTGGCACCCGTTCGGCGAGGAGACCGTGCGCCGGATGGCCGACGACGGGGTGCGCAGGGCCGCGGTGTTCGCCACCTCCGCCTACGCGGGTTACTCGAGCTGCCGCCAGTACTACGAGGACATCGCCAGGATCTCCTTCGACGGCGGCCCCGAGCTGGTCAAGCTGCGCCACTACGGCGACCATCCCGGGTTCGTCGCGGCGATGGCCGACCACACCCGGCAGGCGCTCGACCGGCTCAAGGACAGGGCCGGCCACGACCACGCCCGGCTGGTCTTCACCGCCCACAGCATCCCCGTCTCCATGGCCGAGACCGCCGGGCCGTCGGGCGGCCTGTACGAGGCGCAGCTGCGCCGCACGGCCGAGCTGGTCAACCGGGCGCTGGGCCGCACCGCGCCGTGGGACCTGGTGTGGCAGTCGCGCAGCGGCCCGCCGCAGGTGCCCTGGCTGGAGCCGGACGTCTGCGACCACCTGCGCGAGCTCGACGCCGAGGCCGCGGTGCTGGTGCCGATCGGGTTCGTCTCCGACCACATGGAGGTCGTCTACGACCTCGACACCGAGGCCAGGCAGGTGGCCGAGGAGCGCGGGCTGCCGATGGAGCGGGCGTCGACGGCCGGCACCCACCCGGCGTTCGTGCGGATGGTGCGCGAGCTGATGGACGAGCCGGAGCCGGTGCCCTGCGCGCTCACCTGCTGCCCGGCGCCGAAGCGCAGGCAAGCTCAGGTGCCGGATCAGGTGTAGGAGCGGGCGTAGGCGTCGGCGATGCCGAGCACCTTGTTCACGTAGTCCCACGAGTGGTTGTAGTGCCAGACGGCCTTGCGCAGCTTCTCGCCGCCCTGGCCGGCGCCGACGGCGCACAGGTAGTTCGCCGCTCCCGGCACCGCGTCGTACGGGCTCCAGATGTCCTTCTTGCCGTCGCCGTCGCCGTCCACGCCGTAGGCCTTCCAGGTGGCGGGCATGAACTGCATCGGCCCGAGCGCGCCCGCGCTGGAGGGGCCGTTGTTACGGCCGTGGCTGCTCTCCACCTGGCCGATGGCGGCCAGCACGGTCCATGACAGGCCGGGGCAGCGGGTGGCCGCCTGCTGGTACAACTCCAGGTAGCTGCCCGGCCTGCCGGTGGTGACGGCGGCCCGCTGCGGCTGCTCGCGTTCCCGGTGAGCCTTGTCGAGCATGACGACCTGGGCGCCCCGGCCGAGCGCCTTGCGCACGCCCGCCTCGCTGATCTTGCCTTCCTTGCCGTGCAGCAGCACCGCCACGCCGCGGGCCAGCCCGAGCGCGCGGCCGAGCTCGGTGCCGACCAGCGCGTCGACCCCGGTCAGGCCGAGCGGCGCGGAGGCGGCCAGCCGCAGCCGGGGCCCGCCGTCCAACTGGTAGTACGCGCCGAGCTTGAGGTCGTACTTGCGCACGGCCGCCGCGTCGGCCACGAACTCTCCCCTGGCCAGCGCGCTCCACACGCCGGGGTGCCCGGCGACCGCCTCGGGTGTCCAGGAGCGGAACTCGGCCTGGTCCACCGCGAGCAGGTTGAGCCCGGTGCCGGCCACCTTGACCGAGCCCGCGTCCACCACGATGGCCTTCTGCACGTGCTTGAGCGCCGACAGCGCGAAGCGGGTCTCCTTGGGCACCTCGCCCGGCGCGATGGCGAGCACGCGCGGCGGGGTGGGGGTGACGCCGGCGCCGCCCTCGCCGAACTCCTTCACCGGAGCGGCGGTCGGGGGCGTGGTGGGGACGAGCTTGTCCAGGCCCGCGGTCTGCCTCTCGGGCCGTTTCTCCGTCTCCCGCGCCGCCGGGCCGGCGGACGGATCCTCCCCCATGACCAGCACCACGCCGCCTGCCGCGATCGTGACCGCGAGCACGGCGGTGACCATGAGCAGCACCGCGCGCAAGGAGGGAAGACCGGACACCCGGGACACGTTAACCCACTCGCCAAGAAATCTGTTGCCATCCGGACAGACGATGCGCGAAGTTATGCCTGCACAGTAAGGAGACAGTGAGATGGTCGGGCCTTACCGGGGGTTGTTCACAGGGCCCGGCGTCAAGGGATTCGTGCTGGCCGGCTTCTTCGGCCGGATGCCGATGTCCATGCTCGGCATCGGCGTGGTGCTGCTGGTCCAGGGCCTCACCGGGTCGTTCGCGATGGCCGGGGCGGTGTCCGCGGTGCTGAGCATCGCCTTCGCCGTCGCCGCCCCCCTGTCCGGCCGGCTCGCCGACCGGTTCGGGCAGGGCCGGGTCATCCTGCCGTTCGCCGTGGTCAACGCGCTCGCGCTGGTCGCGCTCATGCTCAGCGCCGGGCTCGGGCTGCCCGGCTGGACGCTGTACGCCGCCGCGCTGGTGACCGGCGCCACGTCGCTGTCGCTCGGGTCGATGGTCCGGGCGCGCTGGTCCCACCTGCACCCCGGGTCGGCGAAGCTGCACACCGCCTTCGCCTTCGAGTCCGTCGCCGACGAGGTGATCTTCGTGACCGGGCCGGCGCTGGTGACCGTCCTGGCCACGGCCGTGAACCCGTACGCGGGCCTGACCGTGGCACTGGTGGCGATGCTCACCGGGTCGGTCGCGCTGGCCCTGCAGCGGCGCACCCAGCCGCCGGTGCGGCCGGTCCGCTCGGCGGGCGGCACCCCCATCCTCATCCCCGGCGTCGCCCTGCTGTCCTGCGTCTACCTGGGGCTCGGCGCGGTCTTCGGCTCGGTCGACCTGATCACGGTGGCGTACGCCGACGAGCACGGGGTCAAGGGCGCCTCCGGGTTCCTGCTGGCCGCGTTCGCGGGCGGGTCGATGGTGTCGGGGCTCTGGTTCGGCTCGCGGCGCTGGCGGATCTCGCTGCGCGGCCGGTTCGTCCGGGCGCTCGGCGTGTTCGTGGTCGGGCTGCTGCCGATCATGTTCGTCGGTGACGTGCGGGTCATGGCGGTCACGCTCTTCGTGGCCGGGCTGGCCATCTCGCCGACGCTCATCACCGGCTTCTCGCTGACCGAGCGGCTGGTGCCGCCGTCGCTGCTCACCGAGGGCATGGCGTGGATCTCGACCTCGATCGGGTTCGGCGTGGCGATCGGCGCGTGGGCGGGCGGCCGGCTCACCGAGATGGTCGGGGCGTCCGGCGCGTACGGGTTCTCGGTGGCGTGCGCGGCGCTGGCCGTGGTGGTGGGGATCGGAGGTTCGGGTTTGCTGAGACTTCCCGGAGCGCCTTCACCGGCGGAGAGCTGATCCGCTACCGTCGGGACATCCCTCGCATCACCCTTCACATTGGAAACTACAGTTATGTCCCGACATTTGACTTCACTCCTGGCTATCGCGGCGGTTGCCGTGATGGCGGCCCCCGCGCCGGCGGTCGCCGACCCCAAGGCGAAGGAGGTCGACTGCACGCGGGTGAAGTGCGTGGCGCTGACCTTCGACGACGGGCCCGGCAAGTACGCGGGCAAGCTGCTGGACATCCTGAAAGAGCACGACGCCAAGGCCACGTTCTTCCTCGAAGGCCAGTACGTGAAGAGCCGCCCGGCCTACGTCAAGCGGATGGTGAAGGAGGGGCACGCGGTCGGCAACCACAGCTACGCGCACCCCGACTTCACCAAGTCCACCGCGGCCACGATCCGCAGCGAGATCAAGAAGACCAACGACGCGATCAAGAAGGCGGCCGGGGTCGAGCCCAAGCTGCTGCGTCCCCCGTACGGGATGTCGGACCTGCAGGTCCAGGACATCGCGGTCGAGTTCGGCATGCCGATCATCCTGTGGACCGGCGGCTCCCGTGACTGGGAGTCGAAGAACGAAGAGAAGATCAAGAAGCAGACCCTGTCGGTCGCCAAGGGCAACAGCATCGTCCTCATGCACGACTGGGTGAAGCAGACGGTCGACGCGATGCCGTCGATCATCAAGACCCTCCAGCGCAACGGCTACCACCTGGTCACGGTCGACGACGTCATCAAGCACGAGGAACTCAAGCCGGGCGACGTCTTCCCGCTTCCCGAAGGCTGGGAACAGTGAGTATCGTTCACGTTTGACCGGAACGAAGCCCCAGCCAGGAGAACCCGCGCGCATGGCGTTCACCAACTGGGCAGGCAACCAGACCTGCTCCCCCGCCGAGGTGCGCACGCCGGCCTCCGCCGACGACGTGGCGCGGGCCGTGCGGGACGCCGCGGCGGGCGGGCGGCGGGTGCGCATGGCCGGGACGGGCCACTCCTTCACCGGGGTGGCCCTCACCGACGGCATCCTGCTGCGCCCCGAAGGGCTGACCGGCGTCCGCTCCTGGGCGGACGGCCAGGTCACGGTCATGGCCGGCACCCCGCTCAAGACGCTGAACACGCTGCTCGACGGGCGCGGCCTGGCGCTGGCCAACATGGGCGACATCACCGAGCAGACGGTCGCGGGCGCCATCCAGACGGGCACGCACGGCACCGGACGCGACAGCGGCGGCCTGGCCGACCAGGTGACCGGCCTGGAACTGGTGCTGGCCGACGGCTCGCTCGTCACCGCCGCGCCCGGCGAGGACCTGTTCGACGCCGCCAGGGTCGGGCTGGGCGCGCTCGGCGTGCTGACGGCGGTGACGTTCCGGGTGGAGCCCGCGTTCCTGCTGCACCACCGGCGCAGGCGGCTGCCGCTCAGCCGCATCCTCGACTCGCTCGACGCCCTCACCGCCGAGAACGAGCACCTGGACTTCTTCTGGCTGCCGCACACCGACGCGTGCCTGGTCAAGACCAACAACCGGCATCCTGGCCCGCCCGCCCCGCCGAACGCGTTCCGTCACTGGCTGGACGCCGTGTTCCTGGAGAACACCCTGTTCGGCGCCGCCTGCGCCGTCGGCGCCCGCCTCCCCGGCCTGATCCCCCGGATCAACGCCGTCAGCGCCGCCGCCCTGAGTGACTCCGAGGCCGTCGACACCTCGTACAAGATCTTCACCGCGCGGCGGGAGGTGCGCTTCCTGGAGACGGAGTACGCGATCCCGCGCGAGCGGCTCGGGCAGGCGCTGCGCGAGACGCGTGACCTGATCGACCGGATGGGCTGGCAGATCAGCTTCCCCGTCGAGGTGCGGGTGACGCCGCCGAGCGACGTCTGGCTGTCGACCGCGTACGGCAGGCCGAGCGCGTACGTGGCCTGCCACATCTACCGCGAGACCCCGAACCCGGCCTACTTCGAGGGTGTCGAGGAGATCATGACCAGGCTGGGCGGCCGCCCGCACTGGGGCAAGCTGCACACCAAGGACGCCGCGTACCTTTCGGGCGTCTACCCGCGCTTCGCCGACTTCACCGCCCTGCGCGACCGCCTCGACCCGGACCGCCTTTTCGGCAACGCCTATTTGGACCGGGTGCTCGGGCAGGTCTCCCCCAGGTAAAGAATGGGCGCGGACGCGTGTCCCGCCGTGCCTCCGCCCGGCGGGGGCGGCAACCTCGTCGATCGTGCCCCGACGTTCCGGCCTGCCCTCCCCGTACGCGACCGCGGCCCTCACCGCGCCGGCCGCCTCCCGCCCGAAGTGCGAACCGATTCGCCAGAATCCGACGAGGACGTCTAACCTCCTCCTGCGCACGGGCGGGCTCTGAGAGGATGGACTCGTCAAATGTGACTGGCGTCACAACGCCCCGCGGCTATCCCAGCAAGGCGATGTTCGGACATGCCGGGTACGGTGCTGGCAGGCAACCGGCACACGCGAGAGACTCAAGGGTCCGGGGGAAGAATGGCGACGCTGACGAAGGGACTCGCATGCAGGAGCTCCGACTCGTCGCGGTGAGTGAGGACGGCACCTATCTCGTGCTGGCTACTGCCGGGCGGGGCACGCGCTTCACTCTTCCTGTGGACGACCGGCTCCGTGCTGCCGTCCGTGGCAACTTCTCCCGTCTCGGCCAGTACGAGATCGAAGTGGAGAGTCCGTTGCGCCCCAAGGAGATCCAGGCCCGCATCCGTGCCGGGGAGACCGCGGAAGAGATCGCCGCCACGGCCGGGATCCCGGTCGAGCGGGTCCGCTGGTTCGAGGGGCCGGTGCTCCAGGAGCGCGAGTACGTCGCGCAGCAGGCGCAGCGCGTCACCGTCCGCATGCCCGGCGAGACCGCGGCCGGCCCGACCCTGGGCGAGCTGGTCGCTGAGCGGCTCACCCGGCGCGGCGTGCCCGCCGACGAGATCGACTGGGACTCCGCCAAGCGCGACGACGGCCTGTGGCGGGTCAAGCTCGGCTACGTGTGGAACGGTCACACGCGCCACGCCGAGTGGCTCTTCGACCCGCGCCGCCGCCACGTCAGCCCGCACGACGACGAGGCCCACCGCCTGTCCTCGGCCGACTTCGACCCTGATCCCGTGGTGGAGGACACCACGGTCACGCCGTTCGCGCCCCGGATGGCCAAGCTGCAGCCGGTGCCGCCGCTGACGTCCGACCCGCTGCCGTTCCCGTCCGTCATCAGGCCCGGCTCCCAGCCCGAGGAGCCTGCGGTCGGCTACGACCCGCCGGCCCGCGAGCTCCCCGTGGACCTTCCGCCGGCCGCCTTCGACCGCGACCCCGACCCGGCGCCGCCCGCCCGCGACGACACCCGCCGCGGCGGCCCTTCCCCATGGCTCCCGGACCTCGGCCCGTCCCGCCCCCAGCCCTTCTACGCCCCCGCCGACGACCGGGTCTCCCCCGACCGCACGACCGGTCCCGGCCACCGCCCCACCGGCCCACACCCGGACCGGGGTACGGTGCCGGGCGCAGACTCACACCCCGACCGGAGCGTGGCACCGGGCGCAGACCCGGGCACGACCCGTCAAACCGGCTCATACTCCGACCGGAGCCCCATTCCGGGGACAGACCCCGGCACGACTCGTCCGACCGGTTCACACCCGGACCGGAGCACGGCGTCGAGGCCGGAGCGTCCGACGGCGGCTCAGTCGGCTTCGGACCGGTTCGTCCCGCAGGCGCGCACCGACGCCGCTCCGGCGGGGCCGTCCTCCTCCGGCGCGCCTAGTGGCTCCCCCTTCCGGGAGACCACGCCCGAGAGCACCGTGCCCGTGGAGTCGGCTCCGACCGCCGCGTCCTCGGAGACCGTCGGGCGACCTTCCGCTCCTGAGGCGACTCAGGCGCCGACCAACGACTCGCCCGCTGCCCAGACTCCGGCGGCACCGGCCGCGCCCGTACAGGATCAGGGCTCCGCCGCGTCCACTCAGACGCCCTTCGCCGAGACCTCCGCCTCCGCCGAGCCGGGCGGAGCGGCCCAGCGTCCGGAAGCCGCCATCGCCCAGTCCGCCACACCGGCCCAGCAGCAGGAAACGGACATGGCACCGGCCGAGCAGTCTGGGACGTCACCCACACAGCAGCCGGAATCCGCACCCGCCCAGGCGCAGACACCCGCCGCTGCCGACGCCGCCACCCGGCCCACCGATGCCCCGGCACGTATCACCGACGGCACCGACGACCACGCGGACGTCTCGGCAGACGCCGTGACCACCGGCCCTCCGGCAAGCGACCACCAGCCGGAAGCCGCTTCCGTCAGCGCCGACGCACCTGCTCAGCAGCAGGAAACACCGGCCACCCAGACGGCATCGACCGCCACAGAGACTCCGGCACCAGCCACCCAGACGCCGCCGTCGGTGGCTCAGACCCCGGCACCCGCCGCGCAGTCGGCGCCGTCGCCCGCACAGGACACCACACCCCCTGCGCAGACGGCACCGTCGCCCACACAAAGCACCACACCTGGCGCGCAAGCGGCATCGTCGCCTGCGCAGGGCGCCATACCTGCCGCGCAGGCAACGCCAACCACTGAGCAGGGCATCACACCGACCGGGCAGTCGGCGCCCGCGGCTGAGCAGGGCACCACACATGCGACGCCAGCCACTGAACAGAGCACCGCACCTGCCGCGCAGGCGGCGCCTACGGCTGAGCAGCCTGGTACGTCACCCACGCGGGAGCCGGAATCCGCGCCCGCCCAGGCGCAGCCATCCACCACACCCGCCGCCGACACGACGACCCAGACTGCCGAGGCTCCGGTGTCCGACGCCACCGATGCCGAGACCCATGCTGCCGCCGACGGCGGGACCGCTGCATCGGCTGCCGCCGCCGAGCCTCCCGCTGCCACGGAAACGCAGAGCCCGGGATCGACCGGCGACGCCTCCGGGCCCGCCTCGGAGGGCCCCGTGACGGCCGGCGCTCCCGCCGCGCGAAAGGCTCCCGAAAGCGACCCCTCGCCCGTACGGGAGACCGAGGCGGCGGAGAAGAAGGCTCCCGAGGTCCAGGCCGAAACGGAGACCGGTGTCGGCCGCAAGCATCAGCCCAAGGGCGCCAAGCCGGCGGCGAAGGCGGTGCCCGCGGCCCGGCCGAGCAAGGACGACCAGGCCGAGCAGGAGCCTCCGGCCAAGGAGGAGCCTCCCGCGCCGACGCCCGCACCCAAGCCGGCCCGCCAGTCCCGCAAGGGCTCGCGCGGACGCCGCGCCTCGGTGCCGACCTGGGACGAGATCATGTTCGGCGCCCGCCGCCAGGACTGACAGCGACGGATGCACGTGAGCGCACCCGCCTGAACTCGCAGGGCCCGCCAGGTCTGTACTGCCCCAGCCCACAGGGCCCGCGAGAGTCCGTGCGCGCCGCGACCTCAGCACGGCCTCTGAAGGGCTGCCCGTGCCCTGTCACACCCGGGGCAGGGGTCAGCCGGTGGACGGAGGATCGGAGGGGGTGTGCGGGCCGGATGGAGGGTTGAGGAACGGGGCCAGCCACTCGGGTGTCACCTCGGCGGGGAAATCCCTGCCCTGGGCTTCGGAGACGTCGATGGCCGAGTATCCGCCCTTGCCGGCGCCGGCCCCCACCGTCAGGGTGAGGACGCCCGCCCGCCGCTGGAACCACGTCTGGTGAAGCCGCCAGCCCACCACGGCGCGGCGTTCCACCACGGCCGTCGACCGTCTGAGCGAGCCCGAGCGGACCGCCACGCGGTCGCCGTCGTAGCCGTGACCGAGGGAGCGGTAGCGGTCGAGGCCGAGAGGAACCCCCAGGGCCGCCATGACGAGGGAGACCACGAGCAGCACCCACCACACGGTCAGCCCCGTCAGCAGGAGCAGCAGGCCGGCCAGCGCCGCCGGGACGAGCCACGGGAAGACGGCCCTGAACAGGCGGCGGTTGCGGGCGACCGGCGGGTGGGGCCGCAGCTCGGCCTGGTAGGGGCCGATGGCGTCGCCGGTGACCGCCGTGGCGTCCGCGCGGGGGACCACCGGCAGGAGCTGCCCGCGGGTCTCGGAGTCGCCGAGCCCGGTCACGATGGCCCAGGCGCGGACGACACCGGCCCAGCGTTCGGCGAGGCCGTCGACGATCTCGTAGCCGCGCACCCGCCGGGACTCCAGCGACACGCTGCGCCGGTTGATCAGCCCGCGTTCGGCCACCAGGTAGCCGTCGCGCCGCTTGAGCCGGAAGTCCCAGTTGAAGACCGCGTACATGACGCCGCCCGCGATCGGCATCGCCACGATCAGCAGCACCATGGCCGCCACCAGCAGCGAGGGGCGCTGCCACAGCCATTCTCCGACGCTCCATGCGGCGTTGCGGCCGAAGCCGAGGTCGTCGCCCCACTGGAAGGCCAGGCCGACGGCGCCGCCCGCGAGCGCGAACGGGGTCAGCAGGTACGCGCCCGACAGCGGCCCGTACAGCAGCCACCTGCGCGGGACGGCGAAGATGACCCGCTCCGACGGCACCCCCTCCGCGTGCCTCTCCTCCTCGGGTCTGGCGGTGGGGGTGGCCTCTGTGCGGGCGCGGCGCAGCAGGAGGGGTTTGAGCCGTTCGGCCTCTCCGACGGTGACGCCGTCGAGGGTGGCCTCGCCGTCGCCCCCGCTCGCGCCGGTGTCGATCTTCAGGACCGCCAGGCCGAGGAGGCGGTGCATGGGCGGGGTGGACACGTCGACGCCGCGCACCCGTTCCAGCGGGATGGTGCGGATCGAGCGGCTGATGAGCGAGCGCTTGATCTCCACCCGGTCGCCGGCGATCTCGTACGTGAACGTCGCCCATCGGATGAGGGCGAACACCACGGTCCCGACCAGGCCGAACGCCGCCCAGAGGTAGGACCTGGGCGAGAACCCGCCCACCACCAGCACACCGACCAGGGGCACCAGCAGCGAGGGCAGCATCCGTACGGGATCGATCAGCAGCACCTTGGGGCTCAACCGCAGTGGCACCGAGAACGGCCCCGGCGGTCCTCCCACATACGCCCCTCCAGCAGACGCATACGGCCCACCAGGAGACGCATACGGCCCCTCAGGGGATCCACCCCCGTATGGCGCCCCACCCGCACCGGACCCGGCCTCCCCATGCGGACCCACCTCAGAGAGGCTGCCCTCACGAGGCGGGGTGTCATCGCGAGGTGGAATGCCCTCCCGAGGCGCGGCGCCCTCTCGGGATGCGTCCTCGCCGGGTGCGGTGTCCTCGCGGGGTGCGGTGTCCTCGCGGGGTGCGGTGTCCTCGCGGGGTGCATGGTTCCTATGAGGCGTCTGCTCTGTGGGGTCGGCGCCCGGGGCCGGGGTGTCCTCGCCGGGAGTCCTCTCGGGCGGTGGGTCGGCGGGCGGCTGCGGGTGGCCGGTGGGGCCGGTCATGTCGCGTCGTCCCTGAGCTGCTCGGCGCGGTGCGCCAGCGCCTCCGCGAGCTCCGCCGCCACCCGGAAGTCCAGCCCCTTGATCGTCGACGACCCGGCGTGGGAGGCGGTGCGGATCTCCAGCGTCGCCAGCCCCAGCATCCGTTCCATCCATCCCTGCCCCTTGTCCACGGTCTGGATGCGGCTCACCGGCACGAACACCCATTCCCTGGACAGGAACCCCTGCCGGGCGTAGACGACGTCACCGGAGAGCTCCCACCGGTGCACCGCGTACCGCACGAACGGCTCGGCCAGCAGGAACGGCGTGGTCAGGACCGCCACCGTGACCGGCAGCAGCCACGGCCGCGCGGCGAACCACTGCGGCACCCACGGCCAGCCGCTGCCGCCGACCCAGCCGGCGACCAGCACCGACCCGCCGACCAGCAGCACGAACCCGATCAGCGCCTCCAGCAGCCAGAGCCCGCGGGCCCGGGGCGAGACGCGGTTGGCGGGGTCGCGCAAAGGACCTGATGACGTCACAAGGCCAGCTTAGGGCTCGTGGCATATCGCTGATCTGTCACCGGTGTCCGGAACCGGATCCGAAGAATGTCGGTGGGCTCAGGCAGAGTGTCCCCATGACGGGGAACCACTACGCGATCGAGGCCGAAGGCCTGGTCAAACGTTACGGGGAGACCAGGGCGCTCGACGGCGTCGACCTGACCGTGCCGCCCGGCAGGCTGCTGGGCGTGCTGGGCCCCAACGGCGCGGGCAAGACCACCGCCGTGCGCGTCCTGGCGACGCTGCTGACGCCCGACGCCGGCCGGGCGTCGGTGCTCGGGTTCGACGTGACGAGTCAGGCCCACCAGGTGCGCTCGCTGATCGGGCTGACGGGCCAGTACGCGGCGGTCGACGAGATGCTGACCGGCGTCGAGAACCTCGTGATGATCGGCCGGCTGCTGGGCCTGTCCAGGCGTGAGGCGCGGGGGCGGGCCACGGCCCTGCTGGAGCGGTTCGACCTGTCCGACGCGGGCGGGCGGGCCGCGAAGACCTACTCGGGAGGCATGCGCCGCCGGCTCGACCTGGCGGCGAGCCTGGTGGGCAGCCCTCAGGTGCTGTTCCTGGACGAGCCGACGACCGGCCTCGACCCGCGTAGCCGCACCGAGCTGTGGGGCGTCGTGCGAGGGCTCATGGCCGACGGCGTGACCGTCCTGCTGACCACCCAGTATCTGGAGGAGGCCGACCAGCTCGCCGACGACATCGTGGTGTTCGACCACGGCAAGGTGATCGCCTCGGGCACGTCCGACGAGCTCAAGGCCACCACGGGCGCGCAGGTGCTGGAGGTGCGGCCGATGGCCGGACACCAGGTGCCGGTGGTGTCGGAGGTGGTCGAGGAGATCGTGGGCGAGGTTCCGGAGGTGTCGGGCGGGCGGCTGACCGTGGCCGTGCGCGACCCCGCCGTGGTGCCGGCCGTGGTCCGCCGCCTCGACGACCTGGGGATCGTCGCCTCGGAGCTGACGCTGCGCAAGTCCAGCCTCGACGAGGTGTTCCTGGCGCTGACCGGGCACCGCGCGGAGGAGCCGGCCAAGGACGACGAGGAGGCCTACGCGTGACCGCGACCACGTTGCCGGCGCCGCCCAGGCGGGTGAGCCCCGGCGCCACCGTGAGCCAGACCCTGACGCTGGCCTGGCGCAGCCTGGTGCAGATCAAGCACAACCCGTGGGAGCTGCTCGATCTCAGCATCCAGCCGATCATGTTCCTGCTGCTGTTCACGTACGTGTTCGGCGGCGCGATCTCCGGATCGACCGGTGACTACCTGCAGTTCGCGCTGCCCGGGCTGCTGGTGCAGAACGCCCTGTTCTACACGCTGTCCACGGCCATCGGCCTCAACACCGACATCGCCAAGGGCGTCTTCGACCGGCTGCGCAGCCTGCCGATCGCGCGGTCGGCGCCGCTCGCGGGGCGGATCATCGCCGACACGTTCAAGCAGGTGTGGGCGTTCGCGTTGCTCATCGGCTTCGGCATGGTGCTGGGGTTCCGGGTGACGACCGGGGTGACCGGCCTGCTGGGGGCGCTGGCGCTGCTCGTGGTGGTGGCGCTGGCCATGTCGTGGATGTCGGTGCTGATCGGGCTGACGGCGTCCAATCCGGAGAAGGTGCAGATGTTCTCCTTCTCGGTGATGATGCCGCTGACGTTCACCAGCAGCGCGCTGGTCAACCCCGACACGTTCCCCTCCTGGCTGGCGGCGTGGGCGGGGGTCAACCCGGTGACACATCTCTCCGACGCGATCCGGGGCCTGCTGATCGGCGGCGAGGTGGCCCGGCCGGCGCTGATCTCTTTGCTGTGGGCGGCCGGGTTCATGGTGGTGTTCGCGCCGCTGGCGATCAGGGTGTTCCGGCGGCGGGCGTGAATGATCTCATTCACGCCCGACGATCCGAGGCTGACCATCCGGTTCTCCGGCGGCAGGCTAGGCGTTGGCATGAACCTTCCCCTAACCGACGAAGCCGGGCATTCAGACTGCCGTTCGGGCATCCGCTCGGGAGGCACTGACCGCCCGGTTCTGAAGAAGGGACGACCTTCCGAGCCATCCTCTCGGACGCCCGGCGTCCCACCGGAAACCATCCTCAAGGCGGGTAGCTCCCAAGCGCCCCCGGAGGCGACGCGGCGCGCGTCCGTCACGCCGCTCGACCCGTGGTCGGATCGAGCAGTATCGAATCAGCCGGCCGGATCGCGTACGGATCGGTCAGTGGTTGTCGGGTGGTGATCGGCGAGGGCTTCGGGGGCGGTTTTTTCGGAGGGTGGTTCGCGGGCGCGGCGGCGGTGCCCGCGGCGTTTTCCGCGCCGCGGACGGCATCCGGTCGTCCCAGAAACAGGCGATCAGCCGGTCCGGCGGCGCGGGGTGGCCCGCGTCGAGAAGCGGCAGGCCAGACACGGCGCGGAGGCGGTGGTAGGTGATCTTGGCAGGCGGGACGTCTCGCCCCCGCTTCCCCTGATCGAGGACGGCGGAGCTCGCGACCGCGCCCGCCGCCACCCCTCTGCGGCTCCGGCCGGTAGCGGATTTGCCGGGCTTTACCGGCCACCGACCCTTCCGAAACGGTCGGCGCATGCCCGAGACGCGCGTAGCATCGTGCGGCATGGGGCTGTGTAACAGGACGAGGCGAGTGCGACGTGCCGCCGTCATGGTGACGGCGGTGGCGTCTGTGCTCACCGTGTCCGGTTGCGGCACCATCATCGGCACGTCCGAGGCGCAGGAGATCGCGCGGATCAACGTCTCGAGCCCCGATCTGCGCGAGGGCAGGCCGCTGCCGCGGCAGTTCTCGTGCCAGGGCAGCCAGGGCAGCCCGCCGCTGCGCTGGTCGAGCCGGCCTCTTGAGGAGGCCGAGACCGTCGCGATCGTCGTCGACTCCAACTCCGCCGAGTCGTCAGGTGTCTACTGGGTGCTCTACAACATCCCGGCCACCACGACCGAGCTGGGGCCCAACGCCGCCGAGAGCCCGCCGGAGGGGTCCGGTCAGGCCAAGGTCACCAGCGGCAAGGCGGGCTACGAGCCCCCATGCGTGGGCAAGGGCACCTACCGTTTCAGCGTCTACACGTTGAGCGGGAAGGTCGACGTGGAGGAGGGCGCGTCCCTTTCCACGGTCCTGAAGAGGATCGCGGATCGCACCATCGCCCGTGGCCGGCTCACGGCGGTGAACATCGAGTGAGACGGACGACACGGAGCGTAGTTCTGGTTACCAATTCTTCACTTAGGGTGTGACAACGCTCGTCGTGGTCCGACAGAATCAGATCCAATTGTTAGGTGCTGGTGATCAAAGGGGGCAGGTCGCGTCGATGGCCGCGCGATCTCACCGGTGCCGAAGGCAGGCCATGGCTTTGAGGGTGGTGCAATGACTGCGGTCGTAGTGAGCTTGGTCGCTGTTGTGCTCCTCGTGCTTGTCGTCGTGGCACTGGGCATGCGTTCGATGAATCGCAGGGAGAGCTCGCTTCCTCCTGAACGTCTGAAGGAGATGGCCGAGAAGGAGGAGCGGACGGTCACCCGCTCCACTGATCAGTTCGCGGCCGCCGAGCCGAAGATGACCAAGTTCAGCCCCGACTTCAGCCCCATCGACGAACCGAAGCCCAAGCCGGTCCGCACCGGCCAGCGGGGCAAGCGGGGCGTCGACGAATGGGGCAACCCTCGCTCGGACGACGACGACGAGGAGTTCTGGGCCAACATCCGCAGCGACGCCGAGGAGGGCGGGTTCGGCGCCGGCGGCACGGTCGCGGCCCGCAAGGCGGCGTCCAGGCCGGCCGAGCGCGAGAGTGAGCCGGCTGCCAGGGACCGTTCCACCGAGTCCCAGCGCCCCGCCCAGCGTCCCGCTCCCCGTCGCACCAGGCCCACGCCGGTCGACGCCGCCGCCGTCGACCCCAACGCGGCCACCGTCCAGGCTCCGCTGCCCCAGCGGCCGGCGAAGGCGCCGAGCCCCGCCGCCGCCGGTCTGGCCGACCTGGTGGAGCCGGTGCAGCGTCCCGCACCGTCCGCCTCCGACCTGGCCGACCAGCGCACGGTCACGTTCACGGCGCAGACGTCGGACGTGATGAGCATCCTCGGCGCGGGCGCCCAGCCGGTGCCGTCACCGCGCCCCGACGCCCGGCAGACCGGCGGCTCCCGCGCGGCCCAGGGCCGCGGCCAGAGCCGTGCCCAGAGCCGCGCCCAGAGCGCCCCCCAGCAGTCCACCGGCGGATACGCCGCCGCGCCCGGCGCGGGCAGCGGCTCCTTCCCCGCGGTCGACCCCGCCTCCAGCGGCTCCTTCCCGGCCGTGCCCGCCTCGCCGATCAACGCCGCGCCGACCAGCGACCCGTTCCCCGCCTACAACGGGGGCGCCCCCGCCACCGGTCCGGGCGGCTCCTGGCCCGCGCAGCCCGCCGCCACCGCGTCCGGAGGCTGGCCCGCCACCCCGTCGCCCGACATCCTCGACGACCCGGCGCCCGGCGCCACGAGCGGCTCCTGGCCCGCTTTCCAGGAGCCGCAGCAGCCGTACCGCTCCTCCTACGAGGTGCGCGCGGGCTGGGCGGTGGCCGACGACTCCGACGCCCTGTCCGGGCCCTCCCCCGCGAGCGCCGCCCCGGCCGCGCCCGCCAGGCCCGTCCCGGCCTACGACGACGTGCTCGCCGCGCCGACGTCCACGCCGATGCCCGCCCCGTCGCCGCAGTCGTTCGCGTACGAGACCGGCGACTTCGCCAACCCGGCCACCTCCCAGGCGGCCTGGCCCGCACCTCCGGCGAACGCCGGTTACGGCGCGGACACGTACGGCGCGGGCGAGACCGGTCGCGACGGCGGCGGTCACCGGCGCACCACGCCCGAGCAGGAGTTCCCCGACTACTACCGCTGATCGGCGTCGCGGGAGCGAGACAGGAATCCGTAAAACCCCTAGCGGGCCACTCAAATGAGGGTCGGCCCCGCTAGGGTTTGCGCATGGTCCACCTTACGCAGAGTAGCCTGCTGAGCACACTCCGCCATGATGTGCCCGCTTCGATCGTGGTCTTCCTCGTCGCGGTGCCCCTCTCGCTGGGCGTCGCGATGGCCTCGGGCGCCCCGCTCGCCTCGGGGCTGATCGCCGCCGTGGTGGGCGGCGTGGTCGCGGGCGCGCTGGGCGGCTCCGCCGTCCAGGTGAGCGGCCCGGCGGCCGGCCTGTCGCTGGTGGTGGCCGACCTGGTGCAGACCTACGGCTGGCGGGCCACCTGCATGATCACCTTGCTGGCGGGGGCGGTGCAGCTCCTGCTGGGGGTGTTCCGGGCGGCCAGGGCGGCGCTGGCGGTCTCCCCCGCGGTCGTGCACGGCATGCTGGCCGGGGTGGGCGTGGTGATCGCGCTGTCGCAGCTGCACGTGGTGCTCGGCGGCAGCCCGCAGCGTTCGGCGCTGGCCAACATCATCGAGCTGCCGGGCCAGCTCGTCGAGCCGCACGGCCACAAGATCGCGGTCGGGATGCTGACGATCGGGGTGCTCGCGCTCTGGATGCGGCTGCCCAAGCAGGTCAAGGTCGTGCCGGCGCCGCTGGCGGCGTTGCTGGTCGCGGCGGTCACGGCCTGGGCGTTCGGCTGGGACGTCACCCGCATCGACCTGTCCGGCGCGTTCACCGAGTGGACGTTCCCGGTGCTGCCGCAGGGCGACTGGCACATGGTCGTGGCGGCGGTGCTGCTGGTGGCGCTGCTGGCCGGGGTGGAGTCGCTGCTGTGCTCGGTGGCGGTCGACAGCATGCACACCGGACCGCGCGCCGACCTCGACCAGGAGCTGACCGGGCAGGGCGTGGCCAACATGGTGTCCGGGGCGCTGGGCGGGCTGCCGCTGGCGGGCGTGATCGTGCGGAGCACCACGAACGCGCGGGCGGGCGCCCGCAGCCGGGTCTCGACGATTCTGCACGGGGTGTGGGTGCTGGTGTTCGCGATCGGGTTCGGGTGGTCGATCCAGCTGATCCCGATCGAGGCGCTGGCGGCGCTGCTGGTGTTCATCGGCGTGCAGATGGTCAACCTGGGCCACATCCGCAAGGTCCACGGCCATGGCGAGGTGCCGGTCTACATCGTGACCATGGCGGCGGTGATCCTGCTCGGGCTGGCCGAGGGCGTGCTGTTCGGGCTGGCGCTGGCGGCGCTGCTGGCGCTGCGCAGGCTCACGGGGGTGACGGTGCGGACGCGGCAGCTGCCCGACGGCCGCTACCACGCGACGATCTCCGGCTCGCTCACGTTCCTCGGCGTGCCGAGGCTGACGCAGGAGCTGCGCGCCATCCCCGCCGGGGCGCCGGTGGACCTGGACCTCAACATCGACTTCATGGACAACGCCGCCTTCGAGGCGATCCACGCGTGGCGGCTGGACCACGAACGGCTCGGCGGCACGGTCGACATCGACGAGCTGCACGACGAGTGGTATGCGATGGCGGCCAGCGGGGTGCGCATGTATCCGGCGAAGACCCTGTCGAGCGGCCCCGACCGGTCGTGGCTGCCGTGGGCGCACCGCCGCTCCCGCGCCTCGCAGCGGGTGGAGCCGCCGCACGGCACGCCCGGTCAGGCCGACTGCCGGCTCACCGAGGGCGCGCGGGAGTTCCACCGGCGCACGGCTCCGCTGGTGCGGCCCATCTTCACCGAACTGGCGCGCAAGCAGCAGCCGACACACCTGTTCATCACGTGCGCGGACTCGCGGATCGTGCCGAGCCTGATCACCGCGAGCGGCCCCGGAGACCTGTTCACCGTGCGCAACATCGGCAACCTGGTGCCGCGCCGCGGGACCGAGCCGCACGACGACTCGATGGGGGCGGCGATCGAGTACGCGACGCAGGTGCTGGGCGTGCACACGATCACGGTGTGCGGCCACTCGGGCTGCGGGGCGATGGCCGGGCTGCTGAGCGGCGGGGTGAAGGCGGGCAGCATGCCGTCGCTGCGGCGCTGGCTGCGTCACGGCAACCACAGCCTGGCGAGGTTCATCGAGACCGCGGGCGACCGGCTCGACGCCGACGCGCTCGACCTGCTCTGCAAGGTCAACGTGCAGCAGCAGCTGGACAACCTGCGCACCTACCGGAAGGTCGACGACCAGGTCCGCGCGGGCCGGCTGAAGCTGGTGGGGCTCTACTTCGACATCGGCTCGGCGCGGGTGCACATGCTGCCGCCGATGTCGTCCTCGCTCTCCGTGAAGGCGTGAGCCCTTGATGCCCGTTCTGCGTACTCCTGCACAGACTCGACCGGCCGCCCGGGGTTAGCGTGCGGGGTACGCGAGGTGGCTCTTCGCGGAGGTCCTGACTCCCAGGGGCCGGGAGGGCGGAGGCGGCGGCGAGACCACCGCCTCCGCCCTTCACCGCGTAAGCCCCCGGGTCTCAGGCGTCGGCCCGCACGGCCGCCGGATAGTACGCGGCCCACGCCGCGTCCCCCATGCGGAGGATCTTCAGCCCTGTCCAGCCGAGGCCGATGACGGGCAGGGTCCAGAAGACCGCCGTCAGCGGTCCGTACGGCACCGGGAAGGACAGCACGTACCCGCCGGCGACCAGCGCGGGAACCCACCAACCGACGAACCCTGCCCGCCACACCGCCGCGGTAAGAAGGGGCAGCCCGAGGGTCCCGAAGAGCAACCATGGCAGCTGGAAGCCCCAGATGATGCCGGGCAGGCCGAGCATCTCCTCCATGATCCGCTGTGACTCCTCCGGCGGGTACCGCTGTCCCAGCCACCACTCGACGGGGTCACTCATCAGCAGGGCCGAGGCCGAGATGTAGCCGACGACCGTGAAGGCACCGGTCACGTGGCCGAAGGCGGTGGCCTTGCGCCGGGTGAGATGGACGAGCCCGAGGGCGGCCAAGGCCATGAGGATCCAGCTCCAGTGGTAGAGCACCGACTGGAGCTGGGCGAGCGCCGGGTTGTCGCCGAAGCTGACGGCTTCCCTGTCGTCGCCCCAGGTGCCGGGGTCGACGACGACGGCGACGGCCTGGAGCAGCGGGGCCAGGATGAGCAGGATGCCCGCCGCGGTGCGGCGGAAGGTCACGGGGTTGCCTAACATTCCGCCCAAGCTAGGGTGGGGACGCGCCGGTGGTCGTCCTCCTGACGGCTGACCGGCGGTCGCCTTCCCGGCGGACGCTCAGGCTTCCGCCGGCAGGCGCTCCTCGGGTTCGGCGAGGCCGGCTCGGCGGCGTACGAGATAGCCGAAGACCAGCGTGGTGCCGAACATCAGCACCCCGTAGACGGCGGGCGGCACCGCCATCGTCGAGTTGGCCAGCAGCGAGGGGCTCAGCGCGATCGTGATGGCCAGCGTGCTGTTGTGGATGCCGATCTCCATCCCGGACGCGATCGCCTGACGCCGCTCCACCTTGAACAGGCGGGGCAGCCAGTAGCCCACGGTCAGGCTGATCACGCTGAACAGCAGCGCCACCAGCCCGACGGCGGCGATGTAACCGCCCAGCCGCTCCCGCTCCTGCACGATCGCCCCGACGATGACCGCCGCCAGCACCAGCGCCGACAGGATCCTGACCGGCTTGTCCATCCGGTCGGCGAACCGCACGCTGAGCCGCCGTACGAGCATGCCGATCACGACCGGCACCAGGACGATCGCGAAGACCTGCACCACCTTGTCCGTCTGCAGCCCGATGTCCTGGCCGTCGCCGAGGAAGTGGTTCAGCGACAGGTTGACGACCACGGGGAGCGTGAAGGCGGCCAGGACAGAGTTGACGGCGGTGAGGGTGATGTTGAGCGCCACGTCGCCGCCGAACAGGTGGCTGTAGAGGTTGGCCGTCGTCCCGCCGGGTGAGGCGGCGAGCAGCATCATCCCGACGGCGAGCAGCGGGTCCAGGCCGAACAGCACGACCAGGCCGAAGCAGGCGGCGGGCAGCACGAGCACCTGGGCGACCAGGGCCACGATCACGGCCTTGGGCCGGGTCGCCACGCGGGCGAAGTCGCCGAGGGTGAGGGACAGCCCGAGCCCGAACATGATCAGTGCGAGCGCGGCGGGGAGCATGACTGTGGTGAGAACGGACTGCTGCATGGGGGGACCACCGTTCCTCGGGCCTGAGCAACCGCTGCCCCTGTCTAACAGCCCGGCGTCGGGCCGATCAAGACATCGATCCCATTCGTGACCTTCTGTGTTGTCAGGGCTCCTCCACGAGCACCGTCAGGCCGTCGAGGAGGGTGCGCAGGCCCAGCTCGAACAGCCGGTCGAGGTCGAGGTCGTAGCCGTCGCGGCCGAACGCGGCCATGAGCCGCGAGAAGGCCGGATAGGCGCCGGTCGCGGCGATCGACCCGAGGGCGGGCCCCTGGCTCTCCATCCACTGCTCCTCCGACAGGCCGGTGGCGGCCTCGGCCAGGACCTCGCGTTCGAGGTGGACGGCCAGGCCCTGGACGTGGCTGTAGATCACCACCTGGAGGTCCATCCTGGTCGTCTCGTCCAGGCCGAGGCTCTCCAGCGCGGCGAGCAGCTGCTCGCCGTGGGCCAGCAGGTTGGACAGCGGCAGCGGCCGGAAGAGCGAGTTGAGCTGGGCGAGCCACGGATGGCGGCGATGCACCGCCCACAGGGTGCGCGCCGCGCGCTCGACCTGGGCCCGCCACCCGGCTCGCGGCTCGCCCGGATAGCCCAGCTCGCCGAACGCGGCGTCAGCCATGAGGAGGACCAGCTCCTCCTTGCCCGCGACGTAGCGGTAGATGGTCATGGTCGCCACGCCGAGCCGTGCGGCGACGCCGCGCATGGACAGCGCGTCCAGCCCTTCGGCGTCGGCCAGCTCGATCGAGGCGCGCACGACGCGGTCCCGGCTCAGCTCGCCGTCGGGCTGCCCGGACGGCCGCGGCCCGCGCCGCTGCGACCGCTCCCCGGCCTCGCGCGCCCGCGCCGGGGCACGCGCAGAGGCGGGGGTGTGATCACCCGCCTCTGCGGGATCGGGGGGCTGAGCAGGGTCAGGCGGCTCGGCGGGTTCGCGCGGCTCGGCGGGGGCGGCGACCACCGTGCCGGCGCGGGGTCTGGAGTGCACGAGCCCTTCGTCGCGCAGGCGGTTGAGGACCTTGGTGGCCGTGGCGAGCGCCACCCCGTGCTCCCTGGCGATCTGGCGGGTGGACGGCACCCGGTCCCCCGGCCTGAGCCGGCCGTCGGCGATGCTCCGGCGGATCTCCGCGGCGATGCGCAGATAGGGCGGCCCGGTGGGATCGGTCACGACGTGCTCCTTCGTCCATCTGTACTAGCACAGAAACTAGCACAGCCCTCGCTGTCCTAGTACATAAACGCAGTTCAGAGCGTTGCACTCGCAATTAGTACGCTGTACATTCAGGTCCGCGAAGACCGCAACACAAGGAGCGAGACATGACCACCGTCCTCATCTCCGGCGCGAGCGTCGCCGGCCCCGCCCTCGCCTACTGGCTGCGCCGCCACGGCATCACCCCCACCGTCGTCGAGCGGGCGCCCGCGCCGCGCGCCGGCGGTCAGGCCATCGACATCCGCGGCGTGGCCCTCGACGTGGTCGACCGGATGGGCCTGCTGGCCCCGCTGCGCGAGGTACGCACCCGGATGCGTGGCATGTCCATGCTGGACGGCGACGGCAACGAGATCATGCGGTCCACCGAGCACGCCATCAGCAGCGGCCGACTCGACAACGACGACATCGAACTGCTGCGCGAGGACCTGACCAATCTCCTGCACGACCGGACCAGGCAGGACGTCGAGTACGTCTTCGACGACTCGATCATCGCGCTGGAGCAGGACGAGCACGGCGTGCGCGCGACGTTCGAGAAGGGCGGGCCGCGGACCTTCGACCTGGTCGTGGGCGCCGACGGGCTGCACTCCACGGTGCGGCGGCTGGCGTTCGGCCCCGAGGAGGAGTTCGTCCACCACCTCGGCACCTACCTGTCGATCTTCACCGCCGACAACTTCCTCGGCCTGGACGACTGGCAGGTCTGGATACGCGAGGGCCGCGCCGGCGGCGGCGTCTACCCCGTGCGCGACAACACCGAACTGCGAGTCAACCTGGGCTTCGAGTCCGATCCCGTACCGTACGACCACCGCGACCTCGACGCCCAGCGCCGGCTCGTCGCCGAGCGGTGCGGCGGGCTGCGCTGGGAGGTGCCCAAGCTGCTCGCGGCCATGGAGACGGCGCCGGACTTCTACTTCGACGCCATGGCACAGGTGCGGATGGACTCCTGGTCGCGCGGCCGGGTGACGCTCCTCGGCGACGCCGGCTACTGCGCCTCGCCGCTGTCGGGCCAGGGCACCGGCCTCGCCCTCGTCGGCGCGTACGTGCTCGCCGCCGAACTCGCCGCCGCCGACCACGCGACGGCGCTTATCCGGTACGAGACGCGCATGCGTCCCTTCGTCGAGCTCAACCAGGCGCTCGCGACCGAGAACCCGGGCGGGCCGGCCTCGGAGGAGTCACTCGACCGCGCCAAGAACGCGATCGCCCTGTAGATGTCATCCGCGCTCAGCTATCAGTCCTCTCGATGGACCGGCTGCTGTCCCGGTTCGTCGAGATCCCACTCCTGCCGAACCTTCGCAGCGCGAACTCGGCACGGCAGCCGCCATAACCCGTTGCCCCTCAGCGAAGTGACACACCTCCCCTAACCGGCACTGATCGCCAGCCCCAGTCTGCGTTCCTCACGCTCTGAAGGGATATCCGATCTCAACCCGGTCTTCTTCAAGACCAGCGAGATCGACCTCTGGACTCAGCGCGGACACGACACTCCGCGTCAACGGCCGGAGCGCATAGACCCATCGCACCGCCTCAAGGTCCACCGCGACCTCGTAATGCTCCTGCGCGAACTGCTGATACGCCTCCGGTCTGCCATCGAGCAGAACGTCGAACAGCAACTCAGCGCTGCCGTCGTCATTCATCCCCGTGGGCAGGCTCTGAATTGCGCCGCTCTTCCACTCCACGTCGCCACGCTCGCGCCAGAAGCAAACTGTCGCCATGGGCGTCCCTACCTCGTCGCTGAACGCAGGCTCCGTGATCAGGCTACGAAACACCTCCGGCACCGTTTCGAACAGGCCGGGCCAGGGTGCTGGAGGATCAGTGCGATACGGACTCATCGGGGACTCATGGTCGAAGCCTCGCGCGAACGCACCTGCCGACGAGAAGATGATCGAATACTCGTTCCCGCAGCCGTCACGCATCGAGGCCATCTCCTCGCTGGGCGACCACCGACAATTGAACGAGTAGAACCGAGACTCCCACTCTGGGCTCATGATCGCATCCAGCATGGCCAGGGCACGGGAGCGATCTCGCACCATCGCGATGCCGGGCAGTTCACGGACAACTTCATGGACGGACACAGGGCCATCCAAGCCGATCTCACCGACAACCCACACCGCCTACATCACTCGCTGCCGCACCCAAGGCAGCCGCCATCGTCCAAGCCGTCTCGTGGATCACGCCATCGGTGGAACGGCCGACAAAGGCGGGCCCAGCCGCGACGCAGAACTCGTAGCAGGGCCCGCAACGGCTACACGTGTGGCGGCGCACCCTAACCCACTCGCACCGGGCGGCAGGGCTCACCCATTCGAGCCGCTCATGATCCTCCCCGGCAGGGGCCACATGGAGGCCGTGATACTCCTTCAACGGATCCTGCGCCCCGTCTACCGGCGATCCGCCTGAGGCAGCGCGAACCAGGTCGCCTTTCCCTCCACCTCAGGGCACGTGGCGAACGTCTGTGGGATGCAGCCGTAGAGACCGGCCGACAGCTCCGCCACGATCAACAACCCCCGGCCGTTCTCGGCCTGAGCATCCGTACCTCGGAGTATCGGGAGAACGGCCCCGGCGTCGACCACCGTGCAGACCACTTCGGCCGGATCGACCCGTACCACCAGCTCGTACGGCGCGGCACCGTACAGCACCGCGTTGGTGACCAGCTCGCTGACCATCAGAACCGCGTCGTCCACGAGATCCCGCCCCAAACCGACCAGCAGGAGCGCACGCCGGAGGAGGTTGCGGGCATCACCCACCGCTCGCGCATCGTCACGGAGCCGCCAGACCAGGCTCTGCCCGAGAGAACTCGAGTGTTCCGCAACCCCAGGCGCCGCTGATCTCATCGGGTCCCGCAGACGCTTGGGCCGTCCACATCGTGTCGTTCTGTCAGTGTCCGCAAGGTAGCCGTCCTTACCGTGGTCCGTAGCTGATGGCACGCTCCTTGAGCATCGCCAGTCCCGGCCCCGCTGGATACGACCCGCTGTCGCACTTCCGTTGCACTTCCGTAGGCCCTCGGTAACTCTGCGTGCTTTCATGACCGTGGAAGGGAGCAGTGACGTGACGACCGTGCATGAGTGGACCGGACGCGAAGCGCATGCACTCCGTCTCGCCTTGCGGATGAGCGTGCGGGCGTTCGCCCAGCACCTGGGCGTGGCTCCCCGTACCGTGGCGAAGTGGGACCAGTTCGGCCCCGCCACTCGGCCACGCCCCGACACCCAGGCCATCCTGGACACCGCGCTCGCTCGCGGGGACTCGGCGACCCAGCTGCGGTTCGAGACCCTGCTCATGGAGCTCGGCCAGGACTTGGACCGAGGGCTGCGAGTCGCACGCGTGGGGCCACGGGTCTCGGACTACGAGACATGGACCGACGACCTCGACCGGGCCGTGATCGCCCTCGGCCGCCAGAGTTTCAGCTACGCCGCCGAGCTGCTGAACCGATGGCTCACCCGCTACAACCCACATGTGCTGGACGACAAAGGCCTGTACCTGTTCGCACGATCCACGACACTGCACGGCGACCTCCAACGCGACCAAGGCGCAGTCACCGGCCCTCTGTCCGCCCGCCGCTCCTACCTCAACGCTCGCTCGATCTACAGCCAGATCGACATCCCGCGCCGCGTCGCCCAACTCGACCTTTCGCTGGCGGTGGTCGCCGAGATGTCAGGTCTGTTGGACGACGCAGCCATGGATTATGAGGCGCTGGCGGTGGATGACCGGCTCTCACCACGCGACCGGACGCGAGCGAGGCTGTGGGTCGGGACCGCTCTGAGCAAGAACGACAAGAACGACTACGCCGTCCGCCTGATGACGACTGCTATCCGCGAGTTCGAGAGCCTGGGCGAGCCCGAGGACTGGTCCGTCGCGCACCAGAAACTCGCCCTGGCCCACCGTGGCGCCGGGAACCTCTCGGAGGCGCTACGCCTGATCGACCTCGCCCGCGCCACCGCCGTCACCGATGTGCCCATGCAGCGCGTACGGCTGGAGACGGCTTACGGACACATTCTGCTGTCCGACCCGGTCACCCTTCACGATGGGCTGATGATCCTCGACCGTGCCGCACGCGAAGCCGCGCAGCATAGGCTCGCACACCAGTCGCGCAGCATCGAGGGCATCCGGCGGACCATCGAGGGGGAAATCCGTCTCCCTCTGCCACGGCGATCAGGGAGCAGGCGAGTGAGCGTCAAGCAGCAGGTCGTCACCGACGAACAGTGGCAGCACGCCCGTACCATCTGGGACTACCACCAGATGCACCACGACCTACGCCGCTGTGACGTTGCCATCGGTCTGGGCAGCCACGATCTGGGAGTCGCGAGAGCAGCGGTCGAGCTGTACCGCGCCGGCTGGTTCCCGCTGCTCGTCTTCTCCGGGGCCACCAGCCCCACCACTGCGGCCCGCTTCCCCCGTGGCGAGGCCGTCCACTACCGCGAGCATGCGCTGGGCCTCGGGGTGCCTGACGAGGCTATCCTGCTGGAGCCGAGCGCGACCAACACTGGTCAGAACATCGGCATGTCCCGTCAGGTGCTGGCCGATGCGGGTATCGAGCCTGATTCGGTGCTCCTGATCTCCAAGCCGTACATGGAGCGCCGGGCGTATGCCACAGCACGGAAGGTGTGGCCCAAGGTCGAGGTGGTGTGCGCCTCCGAGCCGCTCGAACTGGACGACTACGTCGGCTCGATCGGTGATCCGAAGCTGGTTGTCGACATGCTCGTCGGCGACCTCCAGCGCGTGATCGAGTACCCCGAACTCGGCTACGCCATCGAGCAGCCCGTCCCGGCAGAGGTCCATGATGCCTACCAGGCTCTTCTCCGCGCCGGGTTCGACAGCAGGCTTCTCACGCCCTGACCTGCCATACGGCGAGGTGTGCGCCATCCCCAGCCCAACCTCCTCCCCGGCTCGCGACCTCGCCGACTGCTAGATCGTCCTGGACGGCGTGCCCCTGGCTACCAGTCCGGGCCGCCGAAGCCACTTGGACAAGCATCGTGCACGGTCAAGCCTGATGATCGCTGACCATCAGAAGCGCGTCGTCCATGAGATCACGCCGCAGATTCCTCTACTGTCGCGCGCTGTCGATCGGCGAACCGGCCTTGTTCCCTGAAGGGCCGCCTGGCATCAATGGAGAAGAGACCGACACCGAGGACGGTGATCCTACGAACCGCCGAGACGCCCTCAGATTCGCCGCCCTCCTGCCTGCTCTCGCCAGCCTGCCGGAGGACACCGAGCCCGGCGAGTTCACCCGCCACAGCGAGGAAACCGACGTGGGAGCGACAACGCTTGACCAAGTACGGCAGGCCATCGCCACGTACGGCACCGACTACGCGACGCAACCCGCCTCGGAACTGTGGGAGCCAGCGCGGCAGGACCGTCGTCACGTCGCCGCCCTGCTCCAGCGCCGTACCACGCTGCGCCAGCGCCGTGATCTCTACGTGGACGCCGCCTGGCTCTCGACCATCCTCGCCTGGTTCGCCCACGACGGTGGCAAGCAACGAACCGCCCTCGCCTACGCCCATGACGCCTGGCGACACGCCGACGAGGCAGAGCACGCCGAAACGGCAGCGTGGGCCAAGGACGTGGAGGCGACCATCCTGCTGTACGGCAATCGCCCGGCCGAGGCCCTTCGCGCGGCGCGAACCGGCGCAGCCCGCGCGCCCGCCGGTGGTCCGGCCGCCGCGCGCCTGGTTTCTCAGGCGATGCGGATCAGCGCCAGGCCCGGCAGAGGCCTTGGAACACTGGGCTCAGCGCCAGATCACCTGCCTGCTCACCAGGCCGGGCTGTTCTCCGCCGACGTCGCCCGCTTCCATTCTTTCGCCGCCACCTCGTACCTGTGGCTGGGTGATCCGCGGTCGGCCGAGACGCACGCGAAGGAAGCACTCGACCTCTACGCCTCCGCCCCCGGCATCTCCCCCACCCGGCGGGCAATCAGCCTGCTCGACCTTGCCATCGCCAAAGCACAGCTCCGCGACCTCGACGGCGCCCTCTCCTTGGGCGCTTCCGCCTTGCAGCTCTCGCGCCCGGCTTCTGCCATCGCTGATCGGAGCAAGGATCTGGGCACAGTCCTTGGCGAGAAGTTCCCGCAATCCGTCCAGGTCAAGGACTGGCAGGCGGCATCCGGGTTCAACGGTCTCCGACATTGAGCAGTGGCCTCAGACCCGCGCCGTTCTCAGCATGTGTCTATCGAGCTGTTCAGAAAGGCAACCAAGGCACGGACGTGAACGTGAGGGGTTGATCGAACGGCTACGGTCAACGGCGCGGCGAAGCGGGTTTGAGCGGGGGTCTGGGGGGCCGTGCCCCCCCAGGAAACACAGCCTGAGCTCTTGGGCGCGGAGCGCCTGGTGGGCGAAGACGATGCTTTGCGCATCCGGCGTGACCCTGGGGTGCTCCTTGATCTCGACTCTGAGCTGCGAACTGGCTTTCAGCGGCTGCCTGCGGCTTCTTGCGTCGTCTGGGTCGTGGTGGAACAGAGACGGACCGACGCTTGCTTCAAAGGTCTCTCGTCGACAGCCCCGGAGTCCATCGTGCAGATAGGCGCGAACTTTCGGGTGCGGGCGGCGGTAGAAGCCGCTGGGGCTGCCTCTTCGTCCCGAACTCGGGGCGTAACGGTCGTTGGGGGTCGATGCAGTGCTCAAGCGAGCAATATGGATCATGAACGGGTGCTGTGGCACGGTGAGATTGCTGCACTTCCTTGATGCATGATGCTTGCCATCGAGTCACACAGGTCAGAGGAGGGCGACTCGAACCCCTTGTTCACTATCAGCGATTGATGGCGAGTTGGTTTCAGATTCACCTTGGGTACATGGGCGAGAGTCCCCCTGGATGCCCACTTTCGGTCCCGAAGGTTGTGGCAGTACTCGCGCAGCTGGTCGTTCACCCGGTGTCGGCGCCACCTTGAGGCTGGCATCCCCCTGATTGCGAGGTATCCGGCGCGATACACCTTTGAAAACCCTGTACGTAGACGGAGGTGCAACACTCCCTCTATCTGGAACGATGCACAGGCAAGACGCAGTCATCCTCATCCACAGACAGCTCAGGTGGCATCACCGAGTCGAGCGGGGGCATCATCGTGCAAGTCAACAATTTCGGATCAGTGACCAATCAGACCAACATCGACCGCAGCATCTCCCTCCCTCAAGCTGACATTCAAGCCGGGATCGAACAACTCAAGCAATTGATCGCAGCCGGATCCATCCCACAGACCGTGGGGACGGAGATCGTCGCTGATGTCGAAGACAGCCTAAACGAGGCAGGCGGGCGACCTACCAGCCGTCTCAAATTCTCGTTGCTGAGACTTAGAGACATGCTCGCAGCCGGAGGGGCGTCCGCCGATGACGTGGCCAAGGTCGCTGGCGCGATCGCCGCAGTATCGGGGATCATCGGCGGATGAAATGACGGATCTCGCTAACGACAAGGATACTGCCGGCCCTGAACCGAGCGAGATGCAAGTAAATAATCACGCCACGGTCAACCATCAGCAGAACATCGAAAACTTCTATTCGGAAAGCCGCAAACCACAAGAATATCTTGATGCGGCTCGCCGAGCGCTGGCGGAGCACCAGTGGATACAGGCCTGCCAACACTATATGGATTACCATAAGCGCGAACCGGCCTCTCCGCCCAAGGAGATGGCCGAGACGCGAACAGAGCATGCCTTTGCCAGATTGCAGGGGAGACGTCCTCGCGCCCATCTAGATCAGACTCAAAATGAGATTCATATGCTGCTGGCCAAAGCTTGCGAACTCGATCCAGACTCAGCAGCAGCTGCCGTTCTCATGGCCATCTACAACGAAGATCTCGATCACGCCTTTCTTCGCGAGGGAGGCTTCTCTGACGAGGCTCAAAGGGCGAGCACGGACCTGGACCTAGAGTGGGCACGACGCATCGTAACGACAATCAAGGTTCACGAATCACCAACGTGGCAGGCTCTCGACCAACGGGTGACCCCCGGCGGCACCATACCGATTCGCGTCCTGTCGCTCAGCGATGACGAAAGACTCGAGCGCGAGCATCGCATGCGTACCCTGTTCACACCGGTACCAGCAGTACCGGTGCGGGAACTACGCCTGAGTCCCCTCTATGGGCTTCTTCCCTTGACTGGCGGTGGCGTCATTCTCTGGGTCGCCATCACGCTTTTGACAGAGTACGGCAATCCTTTGTGGTCACTACTGTCACCGGCTCCTTACATTGGCGTCACTGGCGTCGCTACAGTTTCCCTAGGCGGATGGTTGACCTTCAAAGCCGTGTTTGCCAACTGGTGGCACAACCGTCTGTTCCATCGCGCCATGCATGACTATCGGGAAAAGTTGCGTACGTATGAGGAGAACCTTCCTTCGGATGCACAGATCAGCCGATGGTTGAAGCATGACGTCAATGTCATCGTCGATCGTGCACTCACGCGTCTAGGTATCGTAATGGAGGAGCTGCACAACACCGGACGGATTACTGACCCGCTTGTGATCGTAGGTCCCGCTGATCCTCCGAAAACCAAGCTGGTACGGCACCACCGGGTCGGTGACGGCTACATCGCATCCCGATATACCGTCTTCGTTGTATGCATGGCCGATCAAAAACTAGGCGCATACCGCACGGTGTTGGATTCCATTACGGGTAAACGAGAACCCGAAGAACAGACTAGCGAATATCGATATAGGGATATCGTTTCGGTGAACGTGAACACCGTTCGGCTAGATCTTCCGCCTGACGCGAAGAAAACCGATGATGCCGAACCAACTTACGCTTTCGTAGATGCACGGGAGAAAGATACCGTGGCCGAGCGATTCACTCTCATCGTACCAGGAGACCGTTTCACTGTGACGACCAAGGTCAGCACAGATGATGGGAAAGGATCCCGCGTCGACTTCTCTCGAGCGGATCGCGCACTAGCCGCCATTCGGCGCCGCATCGCAGCTAGTACTGGGCCGATCTAACCCGTTACGCCAAGGCGACAAACGAAAGGTGTTCATTCTCGATTCTTGGAATATAGACTGCCGGAGGATCGCCGTTTCGCCGCTCGCTAGCCAAGTGCGTCAGCGACTTCAGCAGGGGGACGTACCTTTTTCACATCGACGAGCTGGGAAGCTGAAGCCCGGGCGGAAGGCACGAAATAGGCGGCGACGTCGATCCCAAACGGTTGCTTGTTACGGACGTACACGCTCTTGCCCGGTGCGCCCTGGACAAAGCCTTGGGGCGCGTACGGCGTCGAACAGCGCCTTCGCGGAGCTGGCTTCCCTCGACAATGCCCCCGATGTGCCCTCCGAGGGCTTTGACGCTGCCGACTGAGGGTTCCGCCGCAGGTCAGAGGAAGGTCTGAGGGACGAGCCGGCCTGTAGGCCGGGTTCTGTCCTTCGCCGAGGCGAAGGGGCGACCATCCATCTAGGGCCGTCGTTGCCGGCGGCCTCGAGCGGTCTACCCGTGCGCCTCGGGCGGGCAGCCCTCAAGCGGCGCACGCGGGACGGTCCCCGAGGGGAACATCCCTTCTTGACCTTGCTCCGGGTGGGGTTTACCGAGCCGCCCACGTCACCGTGGGCGCTGGTGGTCTCTTACACCACCCTTTCACCCTTACCTCCCGGAAATCCGGAAGGCGGTTTGCTTTCTGTGGCACTTTCCCGCGGGTCGCCCCGGGTCGGCGTTACCGACCACCCTGCCCTGTGGAGCCCGGACCTTCCTCGGCGGGCCTCGTGAAGAGGCCCGACGCGGTCGCCCGGCCGGCTCGTCCGGTGTCGAGGTTAGCGCATGCAAGCGGTCCGCAACCAAATGACAAGATCCGCACGATGAGATGACGGGGTGTCATCGCCTGAGGGGGGCGGTGGCGCCAGGGGTCGTGCCGGGTGTTCTGGCGGCGCCCGGCACGACCGGCTCCTGGACTTGTACGAGAGCGCGAACCGTCAGCGGAGGTGGGCGGTGTCGTTGAAGGACTTCACCACCGGGTTGCCGTCGGCGTAGTGCTCGATGAGCGACAAGCAGGCCAGGTCCAGGTGCATGCGGTAGAGGGCGGCCGGGGGCGCGTCCAGGGCCAGGCGCAGTAGGGTCTTGATGGGCGTCACGTGGGAGACCAGCAGGACGGTGCGGCCCTCGTACCTGTCGATGAGGCGGCGCTGGGCGCGGGTGACGCGGTCGGCGACGGCGGTGAAGCTCTCGCCTTCCGGCGGGGCGACGTCGGGGTCGGCGAGCCAGGCGGCCAGCTCGGCGGGCCATCGGCGCTGGATCTCGGTGAACGTGTGGCCTTCCCACGCGCCGAAGTCCGTCTCCCTGAGGTCCTCGTCGGTCTCCACCTCCAGGCCGGCGCGGTCGGCGACGGTCTCGGCCGTCTGTCTGGCGCGGGTGAGCGGGGAGGTGACGACGGCGTCGAGCTTGTACGGGTCGCGCGTGAGCCTGGCGGCGGCCGCGGCGGCCTGGGCGAGGCCGTTGGCGGTGAGCTCGGGGTCGCCGAGGCCGGAGAAGCGGCGTTCGACGGAGAGCGGGGTCTCGCCGTGGCGCAGGAGGACGAGCGAGGTGGCGACCCGGGTGGGCGGGGCCCAGCCGGTGCCCTTGGCGGTGCGCTGCTGGGCGGTGGCGACGGAGGCGGTGGGGCCGGACAGGTCGAGGAGGTCGGTCTGCTCCACGAGGCGGGGGGCTCGGGTGGAGGGCCGGGGCGTGGTGCCCGGCGCCGGCGTGCCTCCGGACGGCGGGCCCGTGTCCGAAGCGGACGCGCCCCCGGACGGCGTCCCGCCGGACTTCCAGGAGAGGCCCTGGGCGGCCGCGTCCATCGCTTCGTTGGCCAGGCGGTCGGCGTGCTCGTTGCGGGCGCGCGGGATCCAGGTCCACTCCGTCACCCGCAGCCGCCTGGCCAGCTTGCCCGCTTCGAGGGCGAGCGGGCGCAGGCCCTCGTGCTTGACCTTCCAGCGGCCCGCCATCTGCTCGACGACGAGCTTGGAGTCCATCCGCACGGCCACCCGCGCGCCCTCGCCGCCGACGTCGAGCGCCAGGCGGAGGCCGGCGATGAGGCCGCGGTACTCGGCGACGTTGTTGGTGGCGACGCCGATGGCCTCGGCCGACTCGGCGAGGGCCCGGCCGTCGGCCGCGTCGCGGAGGACGGCGCCGTAGCCGGCCGGGCCGGGGTTGCCGCGGGAGCCACCGTCGGCCTCGACGATGTAGGCGGTCACTCTTTCCTCTCAGCGCGGGGGGACGGGGTCACAGGCCCGACTCCGCCGTGCGGACGAGGATGCGGCGGCACTCGTCGCAGCGCACCACCTCGTCGGCGGCGGCGGCCTTGATCTGGTTCATCTCGGCGATGGACAGCGCCACCTTGCAGCCCTGGCAGCGGCCGCCCTGCAGCATGGCGGCGCCGACCCCGTACTGCTCGCGCAGCTTGTCGTACAGCTTGAGCAGGTCGGCGGGGATGTCGCCGACGACGGCGGCGCGGCGGGACCGGACCTCGCCCGTCTCCTTGTCGATCTCGGCGAGGGCGGCGTCGCGGCGGGACTCGGCGTCGGCCAGGGTCGCCCTGGCCTCGTCGCGCCGGGTCTTGAGGTCGGCGGCGCGGGCGTCGGCGGCCTCGCGGCGCTCCATGATCTCCAGAACCACCTCTTCGAGGTCGCTCTGCCGCTTGTTCAGGGAGACGATCTCGGACTGGAGGCCGGCCAGGTCGCGCGCGGAGGACACGGCGCCGGAGTCGAGACGCTGCTGGTCGCGTTCGATGCGGGTGCGGACGGTGTCGACGTCGCTCTCGGCCTTGGTCTGCTCCCGCGCCAGGTCACCGGCCTCGGTCTCGGCCTCGATGACCTCGGTGGCGTGCTTGGCGTAGCGTTTGGACTGGTCGTCGATCTCCGCCAGCTCGGGCAGGCTGCGGCGGCGGTGGGCCAGCCGGTCGAGCGCGGAGTCGAGCTCGGCGAGGTCGAGGAGCCTCTTCTGGACCTCGGGGGCTGCTTTCATGATCAATATCCTCTTGTCCAAGCATCGGTGACCGTGGCGGAGACACGTGTCTCAACGTTAACGCCCCTGGCGGTGAGGATGGACGCGGCGGTGTCGAGCCAGGGCCATTCGGTGGCCCAGTGGGCGGCGTCGATCAGCGCGGGCCCGCCCGCCTCGACGAACTCGCTGGCCGGGTGGTGGCGCAGGTCGGCGGTGAGGAACACGTCGACGCCCGCCGCGCGCGCGGTGGCCAGGAGCGAGTCGCCGGCGCCGCCGCTGACCGCGACGCGTGAGACGCGGCGGGACAGCGAGCCGGCGACGCGGATGCCCCAGGCGGTGGCGGGCAGCCCGGCTGCGGCCTGGGCGGCGAACTCGCCCAGCGTCAGCTCCTCCGGCAGGTCGCCGACGCGGCCCAGGCCGCGCCACGGGTCGTCGGCGAACGGCTGCAGCGGCACCAGGTCGCCGGTCAGCCCGACGGCCCGGGCCAGGGCGTCGGAAACGCCCGGGTTGGCCACGTCGGCGTTGGTGTGGGCGGTGAACAGGGCGATGTCGTTCTTGATGAGCCGGTGGACGAGCCTGCCCTTGGGCGTGGTGGCGGCGACGGTGGTCGTGCCGCGCAGGTAGAGGGGGTGGTGGGTGACGATCAGGTCGGCGCCCCACTCAACGGCCTCGTCGGCGACGGCGGCGACCGGGTCGACCGCGAACAGCACCTTCTCCACACTCTGGGCCGGGTCGCCGCAGACCAGGCCCACGGCGTCCCAGGATTCGGCCCGGCCGGGCGGGTAAGCCGCCTCCAGCACGTCGATCACGTCGGTCAGGTTCCATGCAGCCACCAGGGCAGACTATCGGCCAGCGCGATCTCCGTCGGTCATGGCGGCGAGTCCGGGCGAGGGGTGGGCACTGAACCTGGTTCGGCGTAATGTAAGTGGATCCTGACTCGGTGGAGGGGTGGCATGACACCTAGGGTCGCGATCATCGGCGCGGGCTTCGGCGGACTATGCATGGCGATCCGGCTCGAACGCGCCGGGATCCGCTCGTACACGATCTTCGAGAAGGCGGGCGGGCTGGGCGGCACGTGGCGGGACAACAGCTACCCCGGCGCGGGCTGCGACATCCCGTCGCATCTGTATTCGTACTCGTTCGAAAAGTACGCGAGCTGGACCCGGAGATATCCGGAACAGCCGGAAATCTTGGGCTATTTAGAACACTGCGCCGACAAATACGACGTCAGGCGAAAAATCAGGTTCAGCACCGAGGTCACCGACGCCACCTTCGACGGCTCACGGTGGCAGCTCACCGCCTCGGGCACCACCGAGGCCTTCGACGTCCTGGTCATGGCGGTCGGCCAGCTCAACCGCCCCCGCCTGCCCGACATCCCCGGCATGGACGACTTCGCCGGCACGTCCTTCCACTCCTCCCGCTGGGACCACTCGCAGGATCTCACCGGCCGCAGGGTCGCGGTGATCGGCAGCGGCTCGTCGGCGGCCCAGCTCATCCCGCCCGTCGCCCGGCAGGCGGAGCGCCTGGAGGTGTTCCAGCGCACCCCGAACTGGGTGATCCCCAAGCCCGACGCCACCTTCAACGCCGCGGCCAGGCTGGTGTTCCGGTTCGTGCCCGGCCTGCAGCGCGCCTACCGCGAGTACATCTACCGGTACGCGGAAGCCACGCTCTACCCGGCGCTGGCCCGCGGCTGGAGCGAGGACCTGCTGCGCAGGCGCGCCCTGAACCACCTGCGCGACCAGGTGAAGGACCCGGAGCTGCGGGCCAGGCTCACCCCCGACTACCCGCCGGGCTGCAAGCGGGTGGTCATCGACAGCCGCTTCTACCCGGCCCTGACCAGGCCCAACGTGGACGTGGTGACCGACAAGATCGTGCGCATCACGGAGAAGGGCGTGCAGACGACCGAGTCGGTGCACGAGGCCGACACGATCGTGTACGCGACCGGATTCCGCAGCACCGAGTTCCTCGCCCCGATGCGGGTCACGGGCCGCGACGGCGTGGACCTCGCCACCCGGTGGGCCGGCGGCGCGGAGGCCTACCTGGGCATCGCGGCGCCGGGCTTCCCGAACATGTTCCTGCTGTACGGGCCCAACACCAACCTCGGGCACAACTCGATCATCTACATGATCGAATGCCAGGTGGACCACATCATGAACTGCCTGCCGCACCTGTCGGACGGCCGCCGGCTGGAGGTGCGGCCGGAGGTCATGGACGCCTGGCGCCGGCGGCTGGACGAGGCGATGGCGCGCATGGTGTGGGGCGACGGCTGCCGGAGCTGGTACAAGACCGCCGACGGCCGGGTCACCAACAACTGGCCGGGCACCACGATGCTCTACCGCAGGCTGACCGCCAAGCCCCCGCGCGCCGCCTACAGGGAGGTTTGAATCCGCCGACCAAGAAGGGGGCCGGAGCTCGTGCGGACCGACATGGCGGCGGCGCGGGCCCGCGCGGTAGCGTCCGGCTCATGACGTCTTCCCTGCACCGTCGCTCCGTCGTCGCCGACACCCACAACGACCTGCTGATGGCGGTCTCGGCCAGGCCGCCCGAGCGCTGGGCGGCGTTCTTCCGCGAGCGCTGGCTGCCCCAGCTCAAGGAGGGCGGGGTGCGGCTGCAGGTGCTGCCGGTCTTCATCGACGACCCGTACCGTCCCGAGGGCGCGCTGCGGCGGACGCTGCGCATGATCGAGTGCGCGCACGTGATCGCCGAGGGGAACGCGGGCGACGTGCGGCTCTGCACGGACGCGGCGGGCGTCGACGCGGCGCTGGACGACGGGCTGATCGCCCTGGTGCTGGCCATGGAGAGCATGCCGGGGCTGGACGCCAGCGTCGAGCTGATCCCCACCCTGCACCGGCTGGGCGTGCGGATCGCCTCGATCGCCCACTGGGGCCGCACCCCGCTGGCCGACGGCAGCGGCGAGGACGCCACCGGCAGCGGGCTGACCTCGCACGGCGTGGCCGCGCTGCGCGAGATGGAACGGCTCGGCATGATCTTCGACGTGTCCCACCTGGGCGCGTCGGGCGTGGCGCACGTGCTGGAGCTGGCCACCCGGCCGGTCATGGCGACACACTCCTCCGCGCGGGCGCTGCGCGACCACCACCGCAACCTCACCGACGAGCAGCTGCGCGGGGTGGCCGCCACCGGCGGGGTGATCTGCGTGAACTTCTTCGCCGGGTTCCTCACCGAGCACGAGCACGAGGCGACGCTCGACCACCTGCTCGACCACATCGAGCACGTCGCGGGCGTGGCCGGGATCGACCACGTCGGCCTGGGCCCGGACTTCATCCGCGAGGTGATGGCCGACGTGATGCCGCCGTGCGAGGAGGTGAGCTACGGCGTCGACGTGCTGGCCGCCGTCCCCGGCCTGGAGGGCCCGTCGGGGCTGCCCATGGTGACCGAGGGCCTGCTCGGGCGCGGCCTGCCGGAGAAGGACGTGCAGAAGATCATCGGCGGCAACGTGCACCGCTTCCTCACCGGCACGCTCGGGTAGACCCACCAGGTGGAGATACACGAGCTGCGCCGGTTGGAGGAGTTCCACGCGGCGTACCGGCTCTTCGACGACATCTGGCACCCGGACCCGCGCAACGCGCCCGTCCCGGTCGAGCTGATGATCGCCTTCGCGCACGCGGGCGGCTACGTCGCGGGCGCCTTCGAGGGCGGCCGGCTCGTGGGCGCGTCCGTCGGGTTCCTGGCGGCGGACCGGGCCCTGCACTCGCACGTGACCGGCGCGCTGCCGGGGCGGGGCGCCGGGTCCGCGCTCAAGCTGCACCAGCGGGAGTGGTGCCTGCGGCGCGGGCTGGAGCGGATCACCTGGACGTTCGACCCGCTGGTCCGCAGGAACGCCTGGTTCAACCTGGTCAAGCTGGGGGCCAGGCCGGAGGCGTACCTGGAGCGGTTCTACGGGGTGATGGCCGACGAGATCAACGAGGGCGACGAGTCCGACCGGCTGCTGGCCGTGTGGCGGCTGGACCGGCCGCCGGGCACGGCGGTGGAGGCCCGCTACCCCGCCGTGCTCGCCGACGCGGGCGGGCGGCCGCTGGTCAAGCCGGCCGAGGGGCGCACGGTGCTGGTGGCGACGCCGCCCGACATCGAGACGCTGCGCGGGCAGGACCCCGGCGCGGCCCGGGAGTGGCGGCTGGCGACCCGCGAGACGCTGGGCGGGCTCATGGCCGCGGGCGCGCGCGTAACCGGTTTCACCCGTCACGGAGAATATGTCGTGGAGCGGAATTAACCGGGTAGTTCCACTTCCGTTACGGATGCCTGTCATAAGGAGATCCGCATGACGGAGTTCACCCCCACGGTCCCCTCCCGCGTCCTGCCGCCCGTCACCGTCCGCGACCTTCCCCCGCCGCCCCGGTCGGCGTGGCCCATCATCGGCCCCGGCCTGGTCGGCGCGGGCGTCGGACTCGCCTCGGGCGAGTTCATCCTGTGGCCGTACATCGCCTCCCAGGTCGGTCTCATCTTCGTCTGGGGCGCGCTGATCGGCATCATCACGCAGTGGTTCATCAACATGGAGATCGAGCGCTACACGCTGGCCACCGGCGAGACCGCGCTCACCGGGTTCAGCCGGTTATGGCGCCACTGGGGCCTGGTCTTCGTCCTCATGACGCTCTGCTCGAACCTCTGGCCCGGCTGGGTCACCACCTCGGCCACCATGGTCACCTACCTGACCGGCACCGGTGAGGGCAGCGTGCGGTGGATCGCCATCGGCATGCTCGTCGTCATCGCGCTCGGGCTGACGCTGGCGCCGGTGATCTACACGGTGCTGGAGCGGGTGATCTTCATCAAGATCGCCCTGGTGCTCACGCTGATCGTCGTGGCGATCGTGTTCGCGATCAACGCCGACGCCTGGGCGGGCCTCGGCCGCGGCCTGACGGTCGACGCGAGCTTCCCCGTACCGCCGCTGGAGTTCGCGCTGCTCATGGGCGCCATCGCGTACGCGGGCGCGGGCGGCGGGCAGAACCTGTGCCAGAGCAACTGGATCCGCGACAAGGGCTTCGGGATGGGTCTGTACGTGCCGCGCCTGGTCAGCCCGGTGACCGGGCAGGAGGAGGCGGCGCCGTCGACCGGCTTCCAGTTCGCGCCCACCAAGGAGAACCTCGCCCGCTGGCGGCAGTGGTGGCGGGTGGCCAACATCGAGCAGGCGTCCACGTTCGCGCTGGTGTCGTTCGTGACGATCGCGCTGATGTCGATGCTGGCGTACTCCACCGTGTTCGGGCGGCCGGGGCTGGAGAACAGCATCGACTTCCTCGGCGTCGAGGGGCAGGTGCTGCAGCAGACGGTCGCGCCGTGGTTCGGCGTCCTGTTCTGGGTGATCGGCGCGCTGGCGCTGTTCGCCTCGGCGATGGGGATCGTGGACTACACCTCGCGGCTGGTCGCCGACACGATCAAGACCGTGTATCTCCGGGGGAAGCAGGTCACGGAGAACCGGGTCTACTTCGCCGTGGTGTGGGCGCTGGCGCTGACCGGCATCGTGATCCTGCTGCTTGGCTTCGACCAGCCGCTGGTGCTGCTGGTGCTGTCGGCGAGCTTCGCCGCGGTGATGATGTTCGTGTACTCGATCCTGCTCATCTGGCTCAACCGGAAGGCGCTGCCGGCGCCGATCAGGATCCGCTCGTACCGGCTGGGGGCGATGGTGTGGTCGATCGCGTTCTTCGGGACGCTGACCGTGCTCACGCTGATCCAGCAGGCGCAGCGGATGTTCGGCGGCTGACCGCTGAACGAGGAACCGCGCTTTCCGCGATAGGGGGCAGACTGGCGGGCATGCTGGAGACCTCCGCCCGCCTGCTCAAGCTGCTCTCTCTGCTCCAGGCGCACCGGGAGTGGACCGGCCCCGAGCTGTCGGCGCGGCTCGGGGTCACCACCAGGACGATACGCAACGACGTCGAGCGGCTGCGCAGCCTCGGCTATCCGGTGCACGCCACGCCGGGCGTGGCCGGCGGCTACCGCCTCGGCGCTGGGGCGGCGCTGCCGCCGCTGCTGCTGGACGACGAGGAGGCGGTGGCCGTCGCCGTCGGGCTCGGCCGGGCCGCCGGGGGCGGCGTGGAGGGCATCGAGGAGTCGTCGGTGCGCGCGCTGGCCAAGCTGGAGCAGGTGCTGCCGTCCCGGCTGCGGGCGCGGGTGGGCGCGCTGAACGCGTACACGGTGCAGATCCCCGGCGAGGCCCCGTCGGTGCCGCCCGCGCTGCTGACCACGATCGCCAACGCCGCCCGCGACCGGGAGCGGCTGCGCTTCGACTACACCGGGCACGACGGGTCGGCGACCGTCCGCGACGTGGAACCGTACCGGCTGGTGCACCGGCGCGGCCGCTGGTATCTGGTGGGCTACGACGTGACCCGGCAGGACTGGCGGACGTTCCGGGTCGACCGTCTCAGGCCGCGCGTCCCGTCGGGCCCCCGGTTCACCACGCGGGAGCTGCCGGAGGACGGCGACGTGGCCGCGTACGTGGAGCGCGGCGTGAACACGGCCATGTGGCGTCACCGCGGCACCGTGCTGCTGCACGCCCCGGCCGAGCGGGTGCGGGAGCTGGGGCTCGGCGACCGGATGGAGATCGAGCCGGCCGGGCCGGACACCTGCGTCCTCAAGCTGGGCAGCGACGACCTCGACGGCATGGCCGTCTGGATCGGCTTCCTGGGCCTGGACTTCGAGGTGCTGGACCCGCCCGAGCTGGCGGAGGCCGTGCGGCGGCTGGCGGAGCGTTACGGGCGGGCGGTCAGCGAGCGGTAAGGGCCCGGTCAGCGGCGGGCGGCAGCCTCGGCGGCATGAACATCACCCAAGTCGCGGGCGGCAGGGACGACTTCCAGCTCGTCCGCCACATGACCGTGGAGGGCGGCCAGACCGAGATCGGCCGCCGCCTCACCGAGGAGGCGCTGCGGCTCGGCTGGCGGCCGCAGCCGTCGCACCCCACCGTGAACCGGGCCAGGCGGGCTTGGTTCGAGCGGCACTGGCCGCAGCAGCACGCCCGGATGGACGGCGCGGCCGAGGCGCTCGGCCTGGACCCGGACCAGGACGAGCTGGCCCTCGACGGGCTCGGGTACGTCCCGGCGGGCTCCGCCTGCTCGGCCCTGTGGGTGCCGCCGTCGGCGTCGGCGGACGGGCACGGCAGGATCGGCCGCAACTACGACTTCTTCACGCTGACCACCAGTGAGGTCATGGGCGGTGACCCGGCGCCGGGCGAGCCGCCGATGGCGTCGCGCCCGTACGTGATCACCACGGTCCCGGACGACGGCCTGGCCTCCACCGTGATCACGATGTCCGACCTGGACGGGTGCATGGACGGGATCAACGAGGCGGGGCTGGCGGTGACGCTGCTCATCGCCGACATCGACCAGGCGTCCCCGCCGGAGAACGTCTCCCCCCAGGTGGGGCTGAGCAGCGTGCAGCTGCCCCGGTTCCTGGTGGAGACCTGCGAGACCGCCGAGCAGGCCAAGCAGGCGCTGCTCTGCGCCAAGCAGTACGACCACGGCACGCCGCTGCACTACCTGGTGGCCGACGCGCACGGCGGGGCGTTCGTGTGGGAGCGCGGCAGGGACGGCTCGGAGCACGTCGTGGAGTTCGGCGGCGGGCCGCTGTGCGTCACCAACCACCTGCTGCACCGCAATCCGGACCCGATGGCGCTGCCCGCCGACACCGAGAACACGCTCGGCACGTACGGGCGGCTGCGCGCGCTGTACGAGCGCAGCAAGGGCGTCACGCTGTCGGGCCGCGACCTGCGTGACAGCCTGGAGGCGGTGCGGCAGCCCGAGTTCGGGCCGTTCCGCACGCTCTGGAGCACCGTCTTCGACACCGCCGAGCGGACCCTGTCGACCTCCTTCTATCTGGGTGCGGAGCGTTACACCGAGGAGCTGGTGTTCAGCCCGCGTCGAGGTACTCCTGCCTGACCTTGGACCGCGACAGCTTGCCCGTCGGGGTGCGGGGCAGCCGCTCCCGGTACTCGATCACCCTCGGGTGCTTGAACCTGGCGATGCGCGGGCCGCAGTGGGCGAGCAGCTCCGCGGTCAGCTCCGCGCCGGCGGCGACGCCCTCGGCCGGCTCGACGAGGGCGACCACCTTGTGGCCCCACTCCTCGTCGGGCACCCCGATGACGGCGACGTCGGCGACCGAGGGGTGTTCCAGCAGCGCGGCCTCGATCTCGGCGGGGTAGATGTTGACCCCGCCGGAGATGATGAGGTCGGTGCGCCGGTCGCACAGGAACAGGAAGCCGTCCTCGTCCAGGTAGCCGATGTCGCCGGGGGCGTACCACTCGCCGCGCATGCTGGCCGCGGTCTTGGCCGGGTCCTTGCGGTATTCGAACTTGCCGAGGCTGGACTTGACGTAGACGAGGCCGGGCTCTCCCGGGGGCAGCTCGGTCCCGTCCTCGGCGAGGATCCTGGCTTCGAAGGTGGGCGCGGGCCGCCCGACGGTGCCGGGCCTGGCCAGCCAGTCGTGCGGCTTGACGGAGAAGGCGATGGTGGACTCGGTGGAGCCGTAGTACTCGTAGAGCACCGGCCCCCACCAGTCCATGATCCCTTGCTTGACGGCGACCGGGCAGGCGGCGGCGGTGTGGATGACCTGCTGGAGGCTGGAGAGGTCGTGGCGCCGCCTGACCTCGGCGGGCAGTTGCAGCATCCGGTGGAACATGGTCGGCACCATCATCGCGTTCGTCACCCGGTGGCGCTCGATCAGCTCCAGCACGGTCTCCGGCTCGAACCGGGGCGCGATCACCACGGTGTGGCCGAAGTGCAGCGCGAACTGGGTGTGGGCGCACGGCGATGAGTGGTACATGGGCGAGGTCACCAGGTGGATCCCGTCGCCCGGCTTCAGGTCGACGACCTCGCCCAGGAACCAGGTGTACATCGGCACGATCGCCTCGGGCTCGGCGCCGGGCAGCGGCCGCTGCACCCCCTTGGGGCGGCCGGTGGTGCCGGAGGTGTACCACATGACGGCCCCGGCGGTGCGGTCGCCGGGCGCGGTGGCGGGCTGCCCGTCCGCGAGCCCGGCGGTGCCGATCTCGGCGCCGGGGACCGCGTACTCCTGGCTGGTGACGACGAGCTTGGCCTCGGAGTCCTTGACGATGTAGTCGATCTCGGGCGCGGCGAGGTGCCAGTTGATCGGCACGTAGTACAGGCCGATCTGGCCGGTGGCCATGAGCATGATGACCTGGTCGAGCCCGTTGGGCAGCACGCCGGCCACCACGTCCCCGGTGCCGAGGCCGCGCCCGCGCAACCCGTGGGACACCTGGTTGACCAGCGCGTGCAGCTCGCCGTACGTGGTGCGCGAGCCGTCGGTGTCGATGACGGCGACCCGGTCGGGGTCGGCCTGGGCGATGGCGTAGAAGCCGGGCGACTGGCTGATGTCCATCACAGCTCCAGCAGGTCGGCGATCCTGGCACGGTGGATGCGGGGCGGGCCGAGCAGCACCTCGTCGGTCTTGGCCCGCTTGAAGTAGAGGTGGGCGTCGTGTTCCCAGGTGTAGCCGATACCGCCGTGCAGCAGCAGGCTGTCGCGGGCCACCTCGAAGCAGGCGCGGCCCACGTACGCCTGGGCGAGCGCGGCGGCGCCCGGCAGCTCGTCCGGGGCCTCGTCGGCGGCCCAGGCGGCGTAGCGGACGATCGACTCGGCCTGCTCCAGCTTGCCGTGCATGTCGGCGAGCTTGTGCTTGACGCCCTGGTACGAGCCGATGTAGCGGCCGAACGCGACCCGGATCTTGGCGTAGCCGACGATGGCGTCGAGCGCGGCCCGCAGCACGCCCAGTTGCTCGGCGGCGAGCGCCACGGCGAGCCGGTCGGCGATCCCGTCGGCGGGCTCGCCGAGCGTCCGGGCGGGCGCGCCGTCCAGGACGACCCGGGCCTGGCCGCGGGTGATGTCGAGGGTTTCCAGCGGGGTCCTGGTGACGCCCTCGGCGGTGAGGTCGACGGCGTGCAGCGCGGATCCGGCGGTCACGAGCAGCACGTCCGCCTCCATGCCGGACAGCACCTGCGGGAGCGTGCCGCTGAGGCGGCCCGTGTCGTCGGCCGTGACGTCCGCTCCCGGCAGGGCGAGGGTGGCGGCGACGCGGCCCTCGGCGATGCCGGACAGCAGCTCCTTGTCGGGCGCCCGGGTCAGCGCGACCGCGGCGAACACGGTGGCCAGGAAGGGCCCGGGGAGCAGCACCGCCCCGGTCTCCTCCAGCGCGACCGCCAGCTCGGCGAAGCCCGCGCCCGCTCCCCCGTACTCCTCGGGGACGATCAGCCCCGACAGGCCGAGCTCGCCGTTGAGCCGCGCGTACACCTCGGGGTCGTGGCCCTGGCGGGCCTTGGCCGGCGGCGAGGCGGCGGCGAGGAAGTCGCGGACGGCGGCGCGCAGCTCGCGCTGCTCCTGGCTGGGTACGAGTTTCACGCCTGCGTCCCCACCTTCAGGTCCTTGAACGGCACGGTCTTGTCCACCCGGGGTTCGGGCGGCAGGTTGAGCACCCGGTCGCCGACGATGTTGCGCATGATCTCGTTGGTGCCGCCGCCGAGCGCCAGCCCCGGCGCGGTGGCGAGCACGGTGCCGAGCGGGTGGCCGCCGACGACCGACTCGGGCCCGGCCAGCCGGGTGGCGAGGTCGGCCTGGTAGAGGGTCAGCTCGGCCAGCAGCAGCTTCGCGGCGCTGCCGCGGGCGCCGGGGAACACCCCCGCCTCGGTCTCCTGGGCGAGCCGCTGGTTGAACAGGGCCAGGGCGCGCGAGCGGATGTGCAGCTCGACGAGCTCGTCGCGGACCAGCGGGTCGCTCGTGTCGACGGTGCGGCGCAGCGCCTCCAGCGAGGCGGGGTTGTCCTTCTGGCCGCCCATGCCGACCCCGGCGGAGATCGACAGCCGCTCGTGCAGCAGTGTCGTGACGGCGACGCTCCAGCCGTCGTCGACGTCGCCGACCCGGTGCTCGTCGGGGATGTGCACGTCGTCGAAGAAGATCTCGTTGAAGTTGGACCGGCCGCTCATGTCCTTCAGCGGCCTGACGGTGACGCCGGGGTGGTGCATGTCGACCACGAACATGGTCAGGCCCTTGTGCTTGGGCACGTCCACGTTCGTCCGGGCGAGCAGCAGCCCCCAGTCGGCGTGCTGGGCGACCGACGTCCACACCTTCTGGCCGTTGACGATCCAGTCGTCGCCGTCGCGCTCGGCCCTGGTCTGCAGGCTGGCCACGTCACTGCCGGCCCCGGGCTCGGAGAAGAGCTGGCACCAGATCTCCTCGCCGCGCAGCAGCGGCCGGACGAACCGCTCGCGCTGGGCGTCGGTGCCCCGGTCGACCAGCGTCGGGCCGGTCATGCCCAGGCCGATGGAGAACACGTAGACGGGCAGGGTGAAGTCGCGGGCCGCGGCGGCGAACGCGCGCTCCTCCTGCTGGGTCAGGCCCTGGCCTCCCCACCGCTCCGGCCAGGTGATGCCGGAGTATCCGGCGTCGTAGAGCCGGGCCATGAAGTCCTTGGCCTGGGCGATCGGATCACCGTCCGCGCGCCCTTCCGACGGGACGTTCCGCTCCAGCCAGTCCCTGGCGGCGCGCTGGTAGTCCGCTGGGTTCACATCGACTCCCTCGCATCAGTGCTCACTTACTCTAGCCACGCCTTCGCGGACCGTACAGAGCAATGATCTGGTGGAGATTTGCACCATTTGTCGCCGAATCTCCGCTAAGTGGAATTAGAGTGACTCTATGTGATGACATGACCACGGAGGGGAGTAGGTGGTCACACGGTTCATAGGGTCCATGCGCGGGCGGCTGACGCTGATCGCCACCGCGTACATGGCCGTGCTGTGCGCCGCGGCGGGCGGCTACCTGCAGTACGCGCTCTACCAGACGGCCGCCGACCACCAGCGCGACGCGCTGGAGCGCAGGGCCATGCGGGTGGTCGAGCTGATCCAGCACGGGGAGGCCCCGAAGCGGCTCGCGTCCGACCATCGGATCGACATCCAGGTGGTCGACGAGACGGGCAGAGTGCTCCTCTCCAACTCCGACATCGCCGGGAAGCCGCGGATGAGCACGCTGGTGCCGCCGGAGCGCGCCGTCAGCAGCACCGAGGAACAGTGTGACCTGCCCCTCTACCCCGGCCAGTGCAACTGGGTCGTCGCCTACCGCTTCGCCGGGCCGACGGGCGGCGACTGGGTGGTCTACACGACCGAGAAGGCCGTTCCCTGGTACGTCGCGCCGCGGGTGCCGCTCGCCCTGACCGCGATCTTCTTCGCGCCGGTGGCGCTGACCGCGATCGGCGCGTGGCGGGTGGTCACCAAGACGCTGAAGCCGGTGGACCGCATCCGCGCCCGCCTCGCCACGATCACCGCCACCGATGTCGGCATGCGGGTGCCGGTGCCCCGCCACGACGACGAGATCCGGGCGCTGGCCATCACCGCGAACCACACGCTGGAGCGGCTGGAGTCCGCGGCCGAGCGGCAGCGCAGGTTCGCCTCCGACGCCTCCCACGACCTGCGCAGCCCGATCACCGCGATGCGCACCCGGGTGGAGGAGGCGCTGCTGTATCCCGAGGAGGCCGACTGGCCGAGAACCGGCCGCGAACTGCTCGACAGCCTGGACCGGCTGCAGGCCATCGTGACCGACCTGCTCATGCTGGCCAAGCTGGACGCGGGCGCGCCGGGCGAGCGGGAGCCGCTGGACCTGTCCGAGGTGGCCCGGGCCGAGGCGGCCAGGAAGCGCGGCAAGCGGGTGATCACCACCCTGCAGCCGGGCGTGCTGGTGACCGGCGACCGGCTGAGGCTCAGCCGCCTGATCACCAATTTGGTCGACAACGCCGAGCGGCACGCGGAGTCCACGATCATCATCACCGTCCGGAAGGACGGCGAGGCCACGCTGGAGGTGCTCGACGACGGCGCCGGCATCGCGCCAGAGGATCGCGAGGTCGTCTTCGAGCGGTTCGCCCGCCTGGACGCCTCCCGCAACCGCGACGTCGGCGGCACCGGGCTCGGCCTGCCCATCGCCCGCGAGATCGCCCACGAGCACGGCGGAAGGCTCACGATCGAAGAGTCCGACCGCGGTGCCCGCTTCGTCCTACGATTGCCTCTGCGGGGTGATTAGAGTTACGGCCTGTGACTCCAGGTTTTGGCCGGTTACGGCGTGATGACTTGTTGAAGGCGTCCTGCGAGGTGATCGCCGCGCAGGGGTTCGGGCACACCAGGACCATCGACATCGCCAGAGCAGCCGGCGTCAGCCAGGCGCTGCTCTTCTACCACTTCGAGACCAAGGACCGGCTGTTCGCCGAGGCTTTCGCGTACGCCGCACGACGCCATATGGAGTCGCTCGCCGCCGTCGAGCACTCCCCGAAGCCGCCGCTCGACCGGCTGCGGGCGCTGCTCAGGCTCTCCTCCCCCACCGCCTCCCCCGAGGGGTGGCGGCTGTGGATCGACGCCTGGGCGGAGTCGATGCGCAACAAGGACCTGCAGCGCACCTCCCGCAGGCTGGACGTACAGAGCAGGCAGGTGATGCAGAGCATCATCGAGGCGGGGGTGGCCGCCGGGGACTTCACCTGTCCCGACCCGGAGGGCGCCACCTGGAGGATCTTCGCGCTCGGCGACGGTCTGGCCATACAGATGAACGTGCACGGGCGCGTGCTGCCCCGGCGCCGCGTCACCGAGCTGGTCAAGACCGCCGCCGCCAGGGAGCTGGGCCTGTCCGCCGACGACCTGTGAGGGGCTCAGGGGCGGTGTGCGGGCCGTCTCAGAGTTTTCTCAGGTCGGGAAAGTAGGCTCCCCGCATGAAACGTACGGCCGCGCTGGTCGCGGTGCTCGCTCTGCTCGGGGTGACGGTGTGGCTGGTGTGGCCGTCCGTGCCCGAGGTGCGCGGACAGGCCCAGCGCATCACCGCCGTGGACGGGCCGTCCGACGACCAGCGGGTCGAGCTCGACGTCACCTTCTTCCCGCCGCCGGAAGGCGGCAGGGCGCCCGCCGTGCTGCTCGCGCACGGCTTCGGCGGCAGCAAGCGGAGCGTCCGCGCGGAGGCGACGGAGCTGGCCCGGCAGGGCTACGCGGTGCTGACCTGGTCGGCGCGCGGCTTCGGCGGCTCGACCGGCGAGATCGCGCTGAACTCGCCGGACTACGAGGTCAAGGACGTCAAGCAGCTCATCGACTGGCTGGCCGGGCGTCCCGAGGTGCTGCTCGACGCGGCGGGCGACCCGCGCGTGGGCATCACCGGCGCCTCCTACGGCGGCGCCATCGCGCTGCTGACCGCGGCCCACGATCCCCGCGTGGACGCGATCGTCCCCCAGATCACCTGGTCCGACCTGGGCGACGCGCTCTTCCCCGACGCCGCGGGCGGCGGGCCCGCCAACGGCGTGTTCAAGCGCATGTGGGCCGGCATCTTCTTCGGCCAGGGCGGCGCGGTCCAGGGCGGCGCCGCCGAGGGGCTGGAGGCGCTCACCCGCCAGCCGCAGCCGATGACCGCCGAGCAGGCGCGGTGCGGACGCTTCCTGCCCTCGATCTGCGAGATCTACCAGGACGTCGCCACGACCGGCAAGGCCACCCCGGAGGCCGTCGAGCTGCTCAAGGCCTCCAGCCCGGTCCACGTGGCGGGCCGCGTCAAGGCGCCGACGCTGCTCATCCAGGGCCAGCGCGACTCGCTGTTCCCGCTCGGCCACGCCGACGCGAACGCCAGGGCCATCGCCGCCGCAGGCACCCCCGTCTCCCTGGCCTGGTACGACGGCGGCCATGACGGCGGCGACGGCGAGGCCGACTGGCTGCGTGAGCAGACGCTGGCCTGGTTCGGCCGCTACCTGAAGGGCGACGACACCGCCGCGGTGAGCGCCTTCACCATCACCCGCGACGGCGGCCGCGACCCCGGCACCCGCCAGCGCATCCGCCTGCACCCCGAGGCCGACGCCTACCCCGGACTCGGCGGCACCGACGTCACCGCCGTCACGCTGAGCGGGCCGGAGCAGCACGTCGCCAACCCGCCGGGCGGCTCACCCGCCGCCGTCTCCACCGTGCCCGGCGTGAGCGGCCTGCTCGGCGGCGGAGGCCAGGGCACCACCGGTCTGTCGATCGACATGCCCGGCCAGAGCGCCGCCTTCGAGTCGGCCGCGCTCACCGCGCCGCTCCAGCTCACCGGCAGCCCTTCGGTCAAGGTCAGGGTCCACGGCAGCGGCGAGGTGACGCTGTTCGCCAAGCTCTTCGACGTGCCGGACTCGTTCCAGCCGCCGGCGCTGCCCGCCGGGCTGGTCGCGCCGTTCCGGGTGACGATCCCCGAGGGCGCCGGCAGCGCGGAGGCCACCGTCACCCTGCCGGCGGTCGACCACCGCTTCGAGAGCGGCCACCGGCTGCGGCTGGTGGTGTCCACGACCGACATGGCCTACGCCACTCCGGCCGAGCCCGCCTCCTACCGGATCGGGCTGGTCTCGCCCGCCCTGTCGGTGCCGACCGTGTCCTCGCTGGCCGCCCCGCCGTCCGGGATCGCCTGGTGGGTGTGGGCGATGCCGCTGGCGGCGATCGCCGTCGCCGCGGTCGTGCTCGCCACCGGCCGCACCGGCGCCCGCCGCGCCGCCGGGCCGCCCGCGACCGAGCGCGTCCCGGCGCCGGACGACGCGCCGCCGCTGGAGATCAGCGGGCTCACCAAGGCCTACCGCAACGGCGAGCTCGCCGTCGACGGCCTGTCGTTCCGCGTCGAGGAGGGCCAGGTGCTGGGCCTGCTCGGCCCCAACGGCGCCGGCAAGACCACCACGATGCGCATGATGATGGGCCTCATCCGCCCCGACGGCGGCGGGGTCCGCATCTTCGGCGAGCCCGTCACCCCGGGCGCGCCGGTGCTGTCCAGGCTCGGCTCGTTCGTCGAAGGGCCGGGCTTCCTGCCCCACCTGTCCGGGCGCGACAACCTGGAGCTCTACTGGGCCGCGACCGGCCGCCCGGCCGCCGACGCCCGCTTCGACGAGGCCCTGGAGATCGCCGGGCTGGGCAAGGCGCTGGAGCGCGCGGTGCGCACCTACTCCCAGGGCATGCGCCAGCGCCTGGCCATCGCCCAGGCCATGCTCGGCCTGCCCGACCTGCTCGTCCTGGACGAGCCCACGAACGGCCTCGACCCGCCCCAGATCAGGGAGATGCGCGAGGTGCTCAAGCGCTACGCGCGCGACGGCCGCACGGTGATCGTCTCCAGCCACCTGCTGGCCGAGGTGGAGCAGACCTGCAGCCACGTGGTGGTGATGCACCGCGGCAAGCTCGTCACCACCGGGCCGGTGTCGGTGCTGCTCAGCACGGCCACCGTGACCAACGGGCACGGCCCGCGCCTGGAAGACGTGTTCCTCGACCTGATCGGAGACAAGGCATGACGGCCGCACCCGGCTACGCGCCGCGGCGTACGCTGCCGCTGCGGGTCGAGATCGTCCGGCAGTTCAAGCGGCGGCGCACGATCGTCGCGTTCGGGCTGCTGCTGGCGCTGCCGTGGATCCTGGTCATCGCCTTCCAGTTCGGGCCGCAGGGCCCCGGCAACGGCCAGGGGCTGCGGATCTCCGACCTGGCGACGGAGAGCGGGCTCAACTTCGCCGCGTTCGCGCTGTCGGCCTCGGCGAGCTTCCTGCTGGTGGTGGCGGTCGCGCTGTTCTGCGGCGACACCGTGGCCAGCGAGGCGAGCTGGTCCTCGCTGCGTTACCTGCTCGCCGCGCCGGTGCCGCGCGACCGGCTGCTGCGGCAGAAGCTCGTCGTGGCGCTCGGCTACTCGGCCGCCGCGGTGATCTGCCTGCCGCTGATGGCCCTGCTGGCGGGCACGCTGGCCTTCGGCTGGGACGACATCCAGGTGCCCGGCACCGGCGAGACCATCCCGGCGCTCGACGTGCTGCCCCGTTTCGGCATCGTGATCGGTTACGCGCTGGTCAGCCAGCTCGTCGTGGCGGCGCTGGCGTTCCTCATCTCCACCGTCACCGACTCGCCGCTGGGCGCGGTGGGCGGCGCGGTGGGGCTCTGGATCGTCTGCACCATCCTGCAGGCGGTGGAGGCGCTGGGGGTGCTACGCGAGTTCCTGCCGACGTTCTGGAACAACGCCTGGATCGACGCCCTGGCCCCCGAGCTCGACTGGAGCGGCATGGCCAAGGGCGCCTCGGTGTCGATCACGTACGCGGCGATCCTCATCGCGATCGCCTTCCGCCGCTTCCGGGTGAAGGACGTCGTCAGCTGAGTAGGGTCGGCCCATGCGGTTCAGGGTGCTCGGGCCGTTGGAGGTACGCCGGGCGGCGGGCGAGCCGGTCTCCGTGCCGGGGCGGCGGCCGCGTGCGCTGCTGGTGATGCTGCTGCTGGGGGCCGGCCGTCCGGTCGCGGTACAGGACCTGATCGACGGGCAGTACGGCGCGGACCCGCCGGCGGGGGCGGCCAACGCGGTGCAGGCCCAGGTGTCGCGGCTGCGGCGGGTGCTGGAGCCGGGGCTCATCGGGTTCACCGGCGCCGGCTACCGGCTCGACGTCGACCCTGACGACGTGGACGTGCACCGCTTCGAGCGGCTGGTCCGCCAGGGACGGCGGGCGGCGGAGGCGGGGGATCCGCCGCTGGCGGCCTCCCTCCTCCGTGAGGGGCTGGCGCTGTGGCGGGAGCCGCCGCTGGCGGACCTGCCGTCGGCGGTGGCCGCCGCGACGCGGCTGGAGGACCTGCGGGTGTCCGCCGCCGAGGACCTCGCGGAGGCCGAACTGGGCCTGCCCGGCGGCCCCTCCGTGGGCGAGCTGCGGCGGCTGGTGGCCGCCCACCCGCTCCGGGAACGCCTGCGCGCTCTCCTCGTACGGGCCCTGGCGGCGCAGGGGCGGCAGGCGGAGGCGCTCGGGGCGTTCGAGGAGGGGCGGCGGCTGCTGGCCGACGAGCTGGGCGTGGACCCGTCCGGCGAGCTGGCCGCCGCCCACCTCGCCGTACTGCGCGGCCCGGAGTCCGCCCCGCCCGCCGGGGGCGGGCTGCCCGCGCGGCTGACGAGCTTCGTGGGGCGGGAACGGGAGCTCCACCGGCTGGCCGCCCTGCGCGGCTCCCGCCTGGTGACGGTCGTCGGGTCCGGCGGCACCGGCAAGACCCGTCTCGCCGTCGAAGCCGCCTCCCGTGACCCCCTGCCCGCCTTCTTCGCGGACCTCTCCACCCTCCCGGCCTTCCCCTCCGCAGGGAGCACGCCTTCGGTGGGTGAGGTGGCGCGGGTGGTCCTGTGGGCGCTCGGGGCGCGGGAGGGCGGGTTGCGCGCGCCGGGCGGCGGGGATCCGGTGCGGCGGCTGGTGGCGGCGCTGGCGGGGAGGCCGGCGCTGCTCGTCCTGGACAACTGCGAGCACGTGGTCGAAGCCGCCGCCGAGCTGGTGCGCGCGCTGCTCGACGAGTGCCCGGACCTGAGGATCCTCGCCACCGGCCGTGAGGCGCTGGGGATCACCGGCGAGGCCCGGCTGGACCTGGCGCCGCTCGGCCTGCCGCCCAGGGAGGACTCGCCCGTGCGGGACGCGCTGCGGTACCCGGCGGTCAGGCTGTTCGCGGAGCGGGCGGCGGCCGTGCGGAGCGGGTTCGCCGTGGACGAGGGCAACGTGGCCGACGTCGTGCGCGTCTGCGCGGCGCTGGACGGGATACCGCTGGCGATCGAGCTGGCAGCGGCCCGGCTGCGCGCCTTCGGGGTGCGGGAGGTGGCGCGGCGGCTGGCGGAGGACGGCCGGTTCCTGGCGCTGGACCGGGGCGAGCGGGGCGCCGTCGGGCGGCACCGGACGCTGCGGGCCGCCGTGGAGTGGAGCTGGTCCCTGCTCACGCCGGACGAGCGGGCGGTGGCCGCGCGGTTCTCGGTGTTCACCGGGGGCGCCGCGCTGGAGGCGGTCCTGGGCGTGTGCGGGCCGGACGCCGCGGACGCGCTCGAAGGGCTGGTGGACAAGTCGCTGGTGCTGTTCGACGGAGACCGCTACCGGATGCTGGAGACCATCCGCGAGTTCTGCGCCGGGCGGCTCGACCGGGCGGGCGAGCGGGAACGGGTGCGGGAGCGGCACGCCGGCTGGTTCGAGGGCATGGCGCGGGAGGCCGACCCGTGGCTGCGGCGCGGGGAGCAGATCGGCCGGCTACGCCTCCTGTCGGCCGACCACGGCAACCTGATGGCGGCGCTCACCTGGGCCGTCCGGCACGACAGGCCGCTGGCCTTGCGGCTGGTGTCGGCGCTGGCGACGTACTGGTGGCTGAGCGGGCGGCAGAGCCAGGCCGCGTCGCCGGCCGCCGCGCTGCTGGACGGCCCGGTCGAAGGGCTGGAGGAGGAGTACGTGCTGTGCGTGGTGCACGCCGCGCCCCTCGCCGGCCGGGAGCACTGGGCGCGGGCCGAAGCGTACATACGGGGGTTCCGGCGGCCGTTGCGCAACCCGTTCACCGCGGCGCTGTGGGGGATGACGGTCGGCCCGTTCGCCTCGGGCGTGCGGCCGGCCGACGATCGGGTGCTGGGGTCCGATCCGTGGAGCATGGCGCTGGGCCGGCTCGGCTGGGCGCTGGTCCGGTGGCTGGACGGGGAGCCCCGGGCGGCGGAGCGGGAGCTGGAGGCGGTACTGGCGCTGTTCCGGCAGGTCGGCGAGCGGTGGGGGACCGCGCAGGCGCTCGACGCCCTGGCCACCATCGCGGGGCGGCGCGGCGAGTGGGCGCGGGCGCGTGAGCTGTGGCGGGAGGCGCTGGAGCTGCTGGACGAGCTGGGCGCCCTGGAAGAGACCGCGGATGTGCTGGCCCACCGCGCCGAGGCCTTCCTGCGCGAAGGAGATCCGGCTCAGGCCCTGGCGGGCTACCGGCGGGCCGAGGAGGCGGCCCGGCGGGCGGGGCGCGAGGTGCCGGTGCCGGTGTCGGCGGGGCTGGCGGAGGTCGCGCTGCTCGAAGGGGACCTGCGGGAGGCCCGCCGCCTCCTGGAGGCGGCGCTCGCGGCGTCGGACGGCGCGGTGTTCGGGGCCCGGCACGCCCGCGTGCGGGTGCTGCTCGGGCTCGCCCGCCTGGCCGAGGCGGGCGACGCCGGGGCCCTCGGCGCGGCCGCCGTCTCCGGCGAGATCCTCGCCGTCGCGCGCGATGTCCCGCTCGGCACGGTCCTGGCCGACGCCGCCGAGGCCCGGGCCGCCGCCGTCCTCGCCGGGACGAGGACCCGCCCATCGGACACGCGCACCGCCGGAGAGTCCGGCGCCGGTGAGGTGGACGCCGGGGAGCCGGTCGCGACGCCTGCGGAGCCCGGCGCCGGTGAGGTGGACGCCGGGTGGCTGGTGGGGGTGTTGCTGGGGGCGGCGGTCGCGCTGCGGGGGGCGCCGGTGACGGGTGATCGGCACGCCGCGCGTACCGCCGCCGGAGGGCGGGCGCTGTCCGGGGCGGAGGCCTTCGCCGAGGCGTACGCGCGAGGGAAGGCGATGAGCAGGCAGGAGGCGCTCGCGCTGCTGGAGGGCGGAGCGCCCGCGAGACGCTGACGACGCTGTCAGCGGACCGGGGGCGGGTTGTCAGCGGCGGGCGGCAGCCTCGGACACATGCGGAAACTCAAGATTCTCGTCTCCGGCGCCGGCATCGCCGGGCCCGCGGTCGCGTACTGGCTGAGCCGGTACGGGTGCGAGGTCACCGTCGTGGAGAAGGCGCCGGGATCGCGGCCCGGCGGGCAGGCCGTGGACTTCAAGGGCGCCGCGCAGCTGGAGGTCCTGGCGCGGATGGGCGTGCTGGAGGAGGTGCGGCGCCGCCAGACCGGCGGGAGTGACCAGGTCATCGTGGACGGCGCGGGCAGGCGGCTGGCGGTCATGCCGGCCGAGTTCACCGGCGGTGAGGTGGAGATCCTGCGCGGCGACCTGGCGGCGCTGCTCCACGAGCGGACCGCCGGCGACTGCGCCTACGTGTTCGGCGACTCGATCGCCGCGCTGGAGGAGGCGGCGGACGGGGTCCGGGTCGCGTTCGAGCGGGGCGCGCCGGGTGTGTTCGACCTCGTGGTGGGCGCGGACGGCATCCACTCGACCGTGCGGGGGCTGGCGTTCGGCCCCGAGGAGCGGTACGTGCGGCACCTGGGCTACTACTACGCCCTGGCCCGGCTGGACGTGGACGGCGCCGGCGAGATGTACAACGAGCCCGGCCGGATGGTGTCGCTGGGCGGGCCGGAGGCGGCGTCGTTCTTCGTCTTCGCCTCAGGGCCGCTCGCCTACGACAGGTTCGACGTGGACGAGCAGCGGCGCGTCCTGGCGGACGCGTACCGGGGCGGTGGCTGGCGGATCCCGGAGGTGCTGCGGGAGATCGCCGCCGTGGACGACGTGTACGTGGACGCGATCAGCCGGACGGAACTCGGCCGTTACGCGCGCGGCCGGGTGGTGCTGCTGGGCGACGCCGCCTACGGCAACACGCTGGGCGGCTTCGGCTCCGGGCTGGCCTTGCTGGGCGCGTACACGCTGGCGGGCGAGCTGGCCGCGGCGGGCGGGGACCACCGGGCCGCGTTCGCGGGGTACGAGGAGGTGATGCGCCCCTACGCGAAGGCCGCCATGAAGGGCAACGCGGGGCCGTTCCTGGCCCCGCCGACGCGGGCGCGCATCGCGCTGCGCAACCAGGTCTTCAAGCGGCGGCTGCTGCTGCGCGGCATGCTGAAGCTGACCGACGCCTTCGCCACCCGCGGCGAGCTCCGGGACTATCCCCAGTGAGGGGGGCGGTTGTCGAGGTAGAAGGCGTCGGGGTCGTCGTCGCGCCAGTCGCCCCAGCCGAGGTCGGTGTCGTCGGAGGTCTGCTCCGGGAGAAAATCCTGCACGGCAATCATGCTACTCGGTGCTACAAACCTCCTCCCGGGCCGGAATCCGGTGCCGGGACACCCCGCGGGAGCGGCGGTACGATGCGAGGGCAGGTTGTCGCCTATCCCCCGTGAGGTCGTTGATGGCCACCCCGACAGGATGGCGGCGAGACGGCAATCTACCGGCGGAGCTGACGAGCTTCGTGGGGCGGACCCGCCTCCTCGCCAACCTCAAGCGACACCTCGGTGAGTCGCGACTGGTCACCGTCACGGGCATCGGCGGAGTCGGCAAGTCCCGCACCGTGCTGCGGCTGGCGCACCAGGTCCGCGGTCTTTACCCCGACGGCGTGTGGTTCGCCGACCTGGCCCGGCTGCAGGACGCGGGCATGGTCCGCCACACGATCGCCTCCGCGCTCGGCATCGCCGACCAGTCCTCGCGCGCCGAGTCCGAGACGCTCTCGGAGTGGGTCGGCGACCGCGACATGCTGCTCATCATCGACACCTGCGAGCACCTCGTGGAGGGCTGCGCCGAGCTGGTGCACGAGCTGCTGGAGGCGGCGCCCAACCTGAAGGTGCTGGCCACCAGCCGCCAGTCGCTCCACCTGCCCTACGAGCAGGTGGTGCCGGTGCCGCCGCTGCAGGTGCCCGACGACGACCCGATGGAGAACCTCTTCACCAACGAGTCGGTGCAGCTGTTCACGGCCCGGGCGGTGGCCGTCCAGCCCGACTTCGTGCTCGACGAGGACAACATCAACGCGGTGGCCGAGCTGTGCCGCCGGCTCGACGGCATCCCGCTCGCGATCGAGCTGGCCGCGGTGCGGCTGCGCGCGCTGTCGGTGGAGCAGATCCTGGGCCTGCTGGCCGACCGGTTCAGCCTGCTGGCCGGGGCCAGCCGCACGGCCCTGCCGCGCCACCAGACGCTGCGGGCGGCCATCGGGTGGAGCCACGAGCTGTGCGAGCCCGCCGAGCGGCTGCTGTGGGCGCGGCTGTCAGTGTTCGCCGGCGACTTCGAGCTCGACGCGGCCCGGTTCGTGTGCTCCGACGAGCGGCTGCCGTCGGAGGACATCACCGACCTGGTGACCGGGCTGGTGGAGAAGTCGATCCTGCTCATCCGCAGCAACCACGCCGGGGTCCGCTACAAGCTGATCGACACGCTGGCGGAGTACGGCGAGGAGTGGCTGGACAAACTCGGCCAGAGCCAGGTCATGCGCCACAAGCATCTGCAGTACTACCTGTCGCTGGCCACCCGCAGCGAGGACGCCTGGTCGGGGCCGCGGCAGATCTACTGGTTCATCCGGATGCGGCAGGAGCACGACAACGTACGGCTCGCGCTGGAGCACGCACTGCGCACCCCCGGCGAGACGCTCATGGCGCTGACCCTGCTGTCGTCGCTCTGGTTCATGTGGGTGTGCTGCGGCTTCGTCCGTGAGGGCCGGCTCTACCTGGAGCGGGCGCTGGAGGCCAACCCCGGCGTGAGCAAGGAGCGCTGCAAGGCGCTGTGGGTGCTGTCGTACGTGCGCAGCGCCCAGGGTGACAGCGTGGGCGCGCTGGAGGCGGCCGAGGCGTGCAGCACCGAGGCGGTCCGGGTGGGCGACTCGCGGGCGGTCATCCTGGCCTCCAAGATGCAGGGCACGGCCGCGCTGCTCCAGGGCGACCTGCAGAAGGCGAGCGCGCTGCTGGGCGTGGCGATCGAGTTCAACACCGACAACAAGGAGCTGAACCCGGGCCTGCTGCCCGCCATCGTCGAGCTGTCGCTGGTGCTGTCGGCCCAGGGCGAGGTCTACGAGGCCGAGTCGCTGCTGCAGGACTGCCTGCAGGTGTGCCGTGAGCGGGGCGAGCTGTGGGTCGGCTCGTACGCGCAGTGGGCGATGTCGCTGACCAAGCTGGCCACCGGCCGTCCCGACGAGGCGCTGCACAGCGCACGCGAGGGGCTACGGGTCAAGCGCCACTTCCACGACACGCTCGGCACCCTCCTGGCGCTGGAGACCACGGCGCGCATCTGCGTGGCGCGCGACCAGGACCGGGTGGCCGCGGTGCTGCTCGGCGCGCTCCATCAGAACTGGAAGACGGCCGGGCTGCCCATGCTGGGCGCCCCGTTCCTCACCACCGACCACGACCAGTGCGTCAAGGAGTGCCAGAAGTCGCTGGGCGAGAAGGCCTACTGGGCGGCGTTCGAGGAGGGCGGCAGGCTGGACCTCGACGAGGCGTCCGCGCTCGCGCTCGGCGACCTGGACGCCCCGGAGGACCCCACCGGCTGAGACGGTGAACGCCGTGCCCGGAACTGGCACGGCGTGAGGGGGGCCGGATCAGACGGCCTGCGGCCAGCGGGTGCCGGTCGGCCAGGCGTGCACGTAGCGCGCGCTGCCCAGCGAGAACTCGATGTGGCCGCGTACCCAGTGTTCGAGGCCCAGCACGTACTTGCGGACCGGCAGCGGCGCCCAGGTGTCGAGGCGGGCGCGCCGCTCGACGAAGGCGTCGATGGCGGCGTTGTGCATCCTCGAGACCTCGTGCAGCGCCTCCTGGAGGGTCAGCGCCCGGTGCGTGGCCAGCACGGTGACCAGGTTGTGCCGGGCCTTGTCGTTGCCGCGTTCCTTGGCGTACGAGAGCAGGTCGTTGTCCCAGCCGATGAGGTCGCAGGCGAGGTCGGACAGGGCGCGCACGTCGGGGTGGTGCCACTCCTCGGCTTCGAGGCGGTAGCCGCCGCCGACGTCGATGAGGGCGAAGCAGGTGAACGTGGCGCCGGTGATGCGCCGCATGAGGACGTAGTCCTCGGGGGTGGGGATGAGGTCGGCCTCGCGGTTGGCGGCCTCCCAGATCTGGGCGAAGAGGTACTCCTTCACGGTCGTCCGCCACCGGTCGACCTGGGCGGGGGTGCCCAGCTCGGCGATGCGGTCGAGCAGCTCGCGCAGGGTGACGCCGAAGGGGTCGCCGGGGGCCGGTTCCCTGCGCCTGTCGAGGACGTCGAACAGGGGCGGCAGGGCGCGGGCCAAGGCGGAGGGCCGGTGGCCCATCAGCTCCCCTTCGCAGAACGCGTCGTCGAAGGCGAACAGCCAGTTGTACCAATCGTTGATCAGTCTGAGGCTCTCGCGGGGCACGGGCGGGTTCGTCCGCGCCGCGAGCATGCCGATCTTGGAGCGGCGGAAGTGCTCGATCGCGCCGGTTCCGTCGAGCATGGACGAGGCGGCCAGCCACAGATGGCTCTCGGCGTCGACCTCGGCCGCGTGCTCGTTGATCTCGTTGGGGAAGGGGCACGGGAGCGGAGGGATGCGGAGTGGTCGCCTACCAAAGGAGTGCGCAGAAGTAGCCACCCACCCAGCATGACGAGAGAGTGTCCGAAAGGCCACACTCGGCTACCATCATGCATTTGCAGGTTATTTCATACTGTGAACCATTCGCCCCCTCCGTTGCTCAGGCCCTCCATGCCACCGGAACTGGCGGGGTCGAACAGCCTGGTGGCGGACTCTTCGGGCTCCGGGTCCCCGTCCCTGTATCCCGTTGTGTCTCGATAGGGTGCCCTGCACGGAATCGTTCCGGCTCGCCGTGGGTTCTGGATGTGAGTACCTAGGGAAAGGCTGTCCAACGTGTTCGACCCGACGGATCTATACAGGCTCGCCGAGGACCTCCCCGAGCTGACCGATCCGGTGTTGCTGTATCACTTCGACGGCTTCGTCGACGCCGGGGCCGCCGGACGGCTCGCGCTGCGCCACGTGCTGGACGAGCTGGAGCACCGGGTCGTCGCGACGTTCGACGTGGACCGGCTGCTCGACTACCGGTCCAGGCGGCCGATCATGGTGTTCGACACCGACAGGTGGGTGGAGGTCGAGACGCCTGAGCTGGTCGTCTACAGCGTGAAGGACGCGACGGGCACCCCCTTCCTGCTGATGACCGGCCCCGAGCCGGACCGCGCGTGGGAGCTGTTCATCCGGGCCGTCGGCACGCTCGCCGGCCGGTTCGGGGTGAGCAAGATGGTGACCATGCACGGCATCCCGATGGCCGTGCCGCACACCCGCCCGCTGGGCCTCACCATGCACGCCAGCCGGCCGGAGCTGATGAGCGGCAAGCCGAGCACGTTCGGCCGGGTGCAGGTGCCGGGCAGCGTGGCCGCCCTGATGGAGTTCCGGCTCGGCGCGGAGGGGCGTGACGCGATCGGCTTCGCCGTGCACGTGCCCCACTACCTGTCGCAGGCCGAGTACCCGACGGCCGCGGTCGCCGCGCTGGAGGCGGTCACCAGGAACACCGGGCTGATGTTCCCGCTCGACGCCCTGCGCGAGGCCGCGGAGCGCACGACCGTGGAGATCGAGGAGCAGATCAGCTCCTCGGCGGAGCTGTCCAGCGCGATCAGCGGGCTGGAGCAGCAGTACGACGCGTTCGCGGCCGGCGAGGAGCGCGAGAACCTGATCGCCGAGTCCATCCCGATGCCGACCGGCGACGAGCTGGCGGCGCAGTTCGAGCGGTTCCTGGCGGAGCGCGACGACGATTGATCACCCCAGGTAGCCTGGGGCGATGGACGAGATCCAGGTCGGGCTGATCGGTTACGGCACGGCGGGGGCGGTCTTCCACGCGCCGCTGATCGAGGCCACGCCCGGGCTGCGGCTGACGGCCGTGGTGACGCGCGATCCGGCCCGCCGCGACGAGGTGTCCGCCCGCTACGGCGCCGAGCCCGTCTCCGAGGCCGCGGCGCTGTGGGGCCGGTGCGACCTGGTGGTGGTCGCCTCGCCCAACCGGACGCACGCGAGCCTGGCGGCCGAGGCCCTCGACCATGGCAGGGCGGTGGTGGTCGACAAGCCGTTCGCGCGCACCGCGGAGGAGGCCCGCGCCGTCACCCGGCTGGCCGCCGCGAAGGGCCTGATGCTGACCGTCTTCCAGAACCGGCGCTGGGACGGCGACTTCCGCACCGTACGCCGGCTGGTCGCGGAGGGCGCGCTGGGCGAGGTGCGGCGGCTGGAGTCGCGCTTCGAGCGCTGGCGGCCGGCGCCCAAGGGCGGCTGGCGCGAGACCGGAGGCCCCGGCGACGCCGCCGGGCTCCTCTACGACCTGGGCAGCCACCTGGTCGACCAGGCGCTCCAGCTGCTCGGCCCGGTCACCCACGTCTACTGCGAGAGCGACGTGCGGCGCGCCGGGGTGGCGGCCGACGACGACACGTTCGTCGCGCTGACGCACGCGGGCGGGGCGCGCTCCCACCTGTGGGTCAGCGCGGTGACCCCGAGCCTCGGGCCGCGCTTCCGCGTGCTCGGCTCGTCGGGCGCCTACCTGAAGTACGGGCTCGACGTGCAGGAGGAACGGCTGCGCGAAGGACGGTCGCCGGCCGCGGCGGGGTTCGGCGAGGAGGACGCGGACCGCTGGGGCGTGGCGGGAGCCGGCGACGACCTGCGCGAGGTGCCCACCGAACCGGGCGCCTACCTCGACTTCTACCGCGAGGTGGAGTCCGCGCTGCGCGCCGGCGGGCCGCCTCCGGTGACTCCCGAGAGCGCCGTGGAGGCGCTGGCCGTGATCGAGGCGGCCCGCCGGTCGGCCGGCGAGCGGACCGTGGTGCGGGTGGGCTAGCCGCGCAGGCGGTCGTACATCGCCTGGCTGTCGTCGTCGGTCCAGCCCTGCCGCGCCAGCCAGCCGAGCGGGCCGCCGAACCTCTCGTCCAGCACGCTCAGGAACTGCTCGATGTAGCGCGGGCGCGGCATGTGGTCGTCGGCCGGGCGCGAGTCGAGGTCGTCGCGGTAGGTGGAGCTGCCGCGCAGGCGGCGCAGGATCAGCTCCAGCCGCTCCCCCGTGGCCGCGTAGTCGGCCACGATGGCCTCGCGGGTGGCGCCGGCCACCTCCAGCGCGAGCGCGCACAGCACGCCGGTGCGGTCCTTGCCCGCGGCGCAGTGCACCACGGCCGCGCCGTCGTCGCGCGCCATCGTGCGCAGCGCCCGCACCACCGCGTCGGGCCGGTCGCGCAGGTAGCCGTAGTAGAAGCCGGTGACGCGCAGCTCCACGTCGCCCTGGCGCTCGTGCCAGGGCAGCACCCGGTCGGCCTCGATGGTGTCGGCCTCGACGTCGGTGCGCCGCCCGCCCTCGGGGAAGAGCGTCAGGTGGTGATGGGTCACCTCGGGCACCTCGGCCAGCGGCCCCGGGCCCTCCAGCGTCACCTCGGGGGTCGAGCGCAGGTCGACCACGTGCCGCAGCTTGAGTTCGCCGACCAGCCGGGAGACGTCGGCGGGGGTCAGTCCCTGGAGGTTGTCCGACCGCAGGATGCGGCCGAACTGTGTGACGCCGCCGTCACGCGTCGGAATCCCGCCCAGGTCACGGACGTTGACGGCGCCGTCGAGATCGATCCATCTGCTCATCACGTTCACCCCGCCGACCCTATATGTCCCGCAAACATGAGCGGATTCGCGGTTCATAACGCAGCATGAACGTATGGATCCACGTGCTCTGCCCCCTCGGCTGGTGATCGATCCATCGCTGCCCCCGGACGTCTCCGTCGAGCTCCGGTCGAGCCCGCACGTGCTCAGACTGGCCAGGTCCGGCTGGCGGATGGCACCTCGCAACCTCACCTGGCTGTTCGTCCTGCCCGGTTTCCTGTTGCTGCTGTGGATGGTGACGGGCACCGGCGCGGTCATCACGGCGGCCGTCGGCGCCGGCCTCTTCGGACTGATCCGCTGGCTCTCCGTCGGGTCGTACAACAGGGCGACCCGCCGCAGGCTCGCCCTGGCCTACGAGTACGCCAACTACTACATCCTCCCCGAGGACCTCGACTACCCCTGCCAGGTGCTGCTGCGGCGCGCCCAGCGGGCGGCCGAGGCGATCCTCGGGTCGCAGGTGCACAGGGAAGGGCTGATCGACACCATCGACAACCGGGTGACGCTGCCGGAGGAGGTCTGGCAGATCGCGCAACGGCTGCGCAAGCTGTCGGCCATGCACGCCGAGCACGGCAAGCTGGTCCCCCGCGAGCTGCCCACAGGGCTGAAGGACGCGTTCAAGCCGTACAGCACCGCGCTGGACGCGGCCTGGACGTCGTTGTCGAAGCGGGTGCGCAACCTGGAGCAGTACGCCAAGCAGGTGGTGAAGGCCGACCGGGTGTTCCACGCGCACCGGCGGCTGGAGGCGCTGGCCGCGCGCACGCCCGACTACCAGGAGCTGATCGCCGACACGGTGCGCGACGACATGGCGCGCGCGCACCTGCGGGAGCTGACCGACCAGGCCGCGCACGCGCGCAAGCTGTTCGAGGAGAGCATCCACCAGGCCAGGCAGGCGGCGGGCGAGCTGCTCAGGCCTCCGCGGCCTTGAGCAGCTCCAGCGTGCGGCGCACGCCGGCCTCGTTGCCCAGGCTGCGGTAGATGTCCCTGGCCTGGCGCAGCGGCGGCCCGGCGGCGCTCCCGGCGCCCGCGTCCAGGTGCGCCTCGCCGATGTACTGCAGGCCGCGCGCCATCCACCAGCGGTCGCCCAGCCCTTCGAAGGCGTCGACGGCGCGGCGCAGCTCGCGCTCGGCCTCCGCCACGCGGCGCAGCCTGCCGAGCACCCGGCCGACCGACAGGGCCGAGCGGGCGACGCCCCAGGAGTCGCCGAGCGCCTCCAGGATCTCCCCCGCCCGGCGGGCCACCTCCAGCTCGCGCAGGCCGCTGGACGGGTCGCCGACCTCGCCGGCGGCACGCAGGCAGCGGGCCTCCTCCCACAGCTCGCCGCGCCGCCGGAACATCTCGGCCGCCCGGTCCAGGCTGTAGCCGGCCTTGGTGAAGGTCTCGACGGCCGCCCGCTGGTCCCCCGCCCGGTGCAGGCCGCGGGCCTGGGCGGCGAGCACCTCGCCGTACACGCGCAGCGTCTGCGCCTCGGAGTAGCGGTTGCCCTCGCGCTCGAACACCTCCAGCGCGTCCTCCAGCAGCTCCCTGGCCTCCTCGGGGCGCCGTTCCGCCAGCCGCATCTCGGCGAGGTTGCGTTGCGTACGCGCCATCCACCAGAAGTCCTCGACGCCCTTGAACGCGGTGATGGCGGCGACCAGGAACTCCTGGGCCCGGTCGAGGTGGCCGTCGCTGAACAGCGTCATGCCGATGGTGCGCAGCGCCCTGGCCGCCCACCACGTCTCGCCGAGTTCGGTGAACGCCTCCAGCGCCTGCTCGGCGTCCGCCCGGCCGCGCTCCTGGCCGCCCTGCCCGCCCCAGACGGCGGCGCGGTCCAGCGCGGCGATGGCCCGCGCGCGCCGGTCGCCGGCCCGTTCGGCGGCCTCGCAGCCGATGTCGGCGGCCTCCGCCCAGTCGGCCCAGTAGGCGCGCAGCGAGTGGCACAGCGAGCAGAACGCCCGCGACAGCCCCCACGTCAGCTCCCACAGCTCCAGCCGCCTGGCGATGCCGATCATCGCCATGAACGTGAGCCGCTCGGCGTTCAGCCAGTCGCCCGCGTGGATCTGGCCTTCGGCGGTGGAGCGGCGGCCGCCCTTGCTCCAGTCCTGCGGCCAGCGGTTCTGCGCCGCCTCCTCGGCGCGGCGGCGGTAGCCGTGCAGGACGCGCTCGACGGCGTCGCCGCGCCTGGCCGGGTCGTCGTCGCCCGCCGGCTCGGCGGCGAACAGGGCGACCAGGTCGTGCAGCCGGTAACGCATCGTGCCGGTCAGGTCGGTGCCCGAGCACTCGGCGAGCTGGGCGTCGATCAGCGCCTCCAGCTGGTCGGCGCCGTCCAGGGTGGAGATGTCGAGCAGCTCGCCCGCCACCCAGCCGGGCACGTCGGGCGCCGAGCTGAGCGCGCTGAGCAGCCGCAGCAGCCGCCGCTGCATGCCGGTGCAGTCGTCGTAGCTGAGCTGCACCGAGGCCCGCACGCTCTTGTCCACCGTGGGCGCCAGCTCCAGCTGGTCCAGGCGGCGGCGCTCGTCGGCCAGCCGGTCGGCCATCTGCCGCAGCGTCCACTGCTCGCGGGTGGCCAGGCGGCCGCCGCAGATGCCGATGGCCAGCGGCAGGTAGTCGCAGAGCCGCACGATCTCCTTGGCGGACTCCAGGTCCTCGAAGACCCGCTCGCCGCCGGCCAGCCTGGCCAGCAGTTCGACGCCGTGCGCCTCGCTGAACGGTCCGAGCCGGGTGTCGTGGGTGCCGCCGAGGAACAGCGGCTGGCGGGAGGTGACCAGCACGGCGCAGCCGCGTTCGGCCGGGATCAGCGCCTTGACCTGATCGGCGCTGTGCGCGTTGTCCAGGCCGATGAGGATCCTGCGGTCCTTGGTCCAGGTCAGCCAGAGTTTGCGCAGTTCCTCCAGCCCGCCGGGGTCGATGGCCAGCCGGACCCCGAGCGCGCGCAGGAATCCGATCAGCACCTCCTTGGGCCGTACCGGGGAGTCGACGCCGCCGCGCAGGTCGGCGTAGAGGCGGCCGTCGGGGAACGATCCGGCGACCTCCTGGCCGAACCGGGTGATCAGGGATGACTTGCCGACGCCGCCCCTGCCGTACACGGAGACCACCAGCGCCGGTGCGGGGGCCGCGGCCTTCCTGCGGGCGGCGAACACCTCGCGCAGCTCGGCCAGCGCGTCGGCGCGGCCGGTGAAGTGCTCCGGCACGGGCGGCCACTGCTCGGGCGCCCTGGAGGCGGGCTCGGCCGGTGTCACGCGGCGGGGCCGCACCTCGGTGGTGGCCCAGGTGGCCACGCCCACCAGGAGGGCGGCCGCCGCCGTGACGCCGACCTTGGCCACCGGCGGGATCTCCCACTCCAGGGCGGCCGCGAAGATGCTGGCCGCGGCGGCGGCGAAGCCCGCGGCGACCGGCGCGGCCACCCCGATCTTCCTCAGCCGCCGCGGTCGCGGTTTGTCAGGCAGGTCACCTGTCATGATCGGATTCAAACCGATGGGGCACGGCTCGCGCCAGCCGTACCCCATCGTTCATTCAGACGCCCACCACGAGACACGTGGCGGTCGCGGACTTGGCCGGGTCGCTCTCCGAGGTGGCGGTGAGCTTGACCCGGGCCAGCCGGTCGCCGCCGGAGCCGCGGACGGCGTTGACGGTCACGGTGTCGTGCCCGCCGAACTCGACGGTGGCCAGCGCGTTGGGCGTCTGAGCGGTCCACCCCTTGCCCGAGACCTCCGCGGTGAGGCGGTAGACGTCGGACTTCAGGTAGGCGCTGACGTCCTCGGGGTGCTGCCCCTGGGCGGGGGCCGACCTGCCGGTGTTGAACAGCGGGAATCTGCAGGTGGACAGGTTCTTGCCGGACGGGACGCCGGCGCCGGGCAGCAGCCGCACGCCGCGCCGCTGCGGGCCCGCGCCGTCGAGGGAGCGGATCGCCACGGTGTAGGACAGGATGCCCTTGCGGTCGCGGTGCACGTCAGTGATGTAGAAGTGCAGCCGGTTGGCCTCGTCGACGTACTCGTACTCGCTGCCGGAGTCGGTGCCGGCGTGGAAGAGCGCGTCGGACAGCTGACGGTAGTCGCCGATCGTGATCGGCACCTCGGTGCCGTCGGGCATCACGTAGTCGGTCATGCCGATGTCCTGCGGGTTGGCGTCGATCACCCACTCGAACGGTGCCCGGTCGGCGTTCTTGGTCTTGGCCAGGAGCACGCCGGAGTCGGGGGTGAACGAGTCGCTGCCCATCCGGTCGACGACCTCGACCGTGTAGTTGTCGTAGCCGCCGCCGTCGCACATCGGGTCGGTGCCGGGGTCGCAGGCGGGGCTCTTGTCACCGGTGTCGAAGGCGATGTTGATCCCGGACAGGCCCTTGTCGCCCGGCTGGACGGCGCGGGCGGTCACCTTGGCCGTGACGAGGCCGGACTCGTCCAGCGCCTCACGGGACAGGCGCAGCACGTTCCGCTCGTCCACCATCTCCAGCTTGATCTTGTTGCGGAGCATGTGCTGCGCGCCCATGGACGCGCCCGCGGTGGGCGGGATCAGCCAGCGGGAGTGCGGGCCGCCGGGCCCGTTGAAGCTGCCCCGGCTGAGCATCTCCCAGATGCCGGTGTACGCGCGCCGCGGCGGCACCCCGTACGGGTTGTTGTAGTTGTCGGCGATGCCCATGATGTGGCTCAGCTCGTGGGCGTAGACCGCCATGCCCGAGCTCTCGGCCTGCACCGAGTCGATGCCGAAGCGGGCGTTGGGCCAGAACGTGGAGCCCGCCTGCCAGGAGGTCCACTCGACGTAGCGGGTCCTGGACCAGTTGGGCAGGGCGGGGTCGTTCTCGGGGCCCCACGCGTCGGGCACGTCCTCCTTCGTGGGGAACTTTATCATGCCGAACTCCTGCCAGGTGGACGACTCGTCCTGGCCGGCGCTCACGTAGAAGACGAAGTCGAACTGGTCGGCCACCTCCTGGCCGACGTCGGCGAGCCAGGCGGCGTTGCCGTCGGTGCGCAGGTTGCGGTTGCAGGTGTCGCCGGCGGGGCAGGCGTCCCGCTGGTACTCCAGCGCGTACTCGTGGTCCTTGCCGGGCATCGTGTACGGGCCGAACCCGGTCAGATCGACGCCGTAACGCCCGCCGGAGTCCTCCATCCAGTACTCGTGGATGGTGTGGCCCTTGTTGAGGTCGTTCGGGGTGTTGAGGAAGTCCTGGTAGAACTTGGCGACCTGGTCGCGGGGCACGTCGTGGGCCTGGGCGCTGGGGTTGCCGAAGATGGTCGAGCCCTGGGGCTGGGTGACCACGAACGGCTGGTTGGGGTAGTCCAGCAGCACCAGCGCGCCCTTGAAGGTGCGCACGGAACCCTCGGCGGAGGGGTCGTTCCAGGTGGTGCCGGGGATCTTCTTGTAGTCGGCCCACGTCATGTGGTCCGGGTTCTCCCAGTTCTGCGGGTCGATCGGCTCGAAGCCTGCCGAAGGCCGGCCGCGCAGGGCGCTGGGGTTCTCCGCGGGCGCGTCACGCTGCCAGGGCTGGGTCTGGGGCCAGTGGTCGAGCCGCCAGGGATGCTCGGGGTCGTCTGCGGGGGGTGCTGCGGAAGCGGGGGTCGCCATCAGGCTCACCGGGATCAGCACGATGGCCGACAGCACGGCTCCCAGCAGTTTCTTCGGGACAATCACGGCTCGACGGTATAGAGCATATTGACCGAGATCACCGTTCAGTTGTAGGGAAGACCTGTAGCAGCGCTTCCAACAAATGATGAAAAGTCCTGATCAAGGGGCGCCCGTGGCGGATCTTCAGCGGATCGTCGACGACCTCGCGGCCCGGCTCGGCCGCCCGCTCCTGCTGGAGGACCGGTTGCAGCGGGTCATCGCCTACAGCGAGCAGAACGGCGCCATGGACGACATCCGCCGCGACTCCATCCTGCGCCGCCGCACCACGCCGGAGGTCCGGCAGTTCCTGCGCGCCGCGGGGGTGCACGACGCGCAGGACCCGCTGCGCACGCCGGGCGCGCCGCAGCTCGGGCTGCTGCCGCGGTGGTGCGTCCCGGTACGGCACGAGGCGGCGCTGCTGGGATTCCTGTGGTTCATCGACACGGCGCCGGCCATGTCGGGCCCCCAGGTGGCCGAGGCCGCCGCGGCCGCTCCGGCGCTGGCCCTGGCGCTGTTCCACGAGAGCCTGGCCACCGGCCTGGCCTCGCACCGGGAACTGGAGGCGGTCAGCGGGCTGCTCATGGGCGAGCGGGAGGCGGCGCTCCAGCTCATCGAGGCGGGCGCCTTCCCGCAGGCGCAGCCGGTGACCGTGCTGGTGGCCAGGCCGCCGGCGGGCGAGCCGGACGACGCGCTGCGCCTGGCGCTGGAGCAGGGGCTGCTGGCGCTGCGGCGGCGGCTGAGCGGGCACCACCCGCTGCATCTGGTCCGCTACGACCACGCGGCGCTGCTCGTGGCCGGCCCGCCGATCGCCGCCGACGAGGTGCACGCGGCCATGTCGGTGCCGGTCGTGGTCGGCATCGGCCGCCCGAGGCCGGCGCTGGCCGAGGCGGCCGGGTCCTACGCCGAGGCGCGGCACGCGGCGGACGTGGCCGCGCGGGTGCCGGGCCTCGGCCGTTCCGCGCTGTGGGAGCGGCTGGGCGTCTACCGGATGCTCACCCGGCTGCCCGACTCCGAGCTGCATCCCGGGCTGGAGCCCCTGCTGGGCGACACGCAGCACCTGCCGCTGCTGGAGACGCTGGAGACCTATCTGGACCTGGCGGGCAGCGCCGTCGCCACCTCGCGTGCGCTGCGGCTGCACCGGACCTCGCTGTACTACCGGCTGCGGCGCGTCGAGGAGCTGGCCCGTACCGACCTGAAGGACGGCGGGGAGCGGCTGGCGCTGCACCTGAGCCTCAAGCTGGCCCGTCTGTCAGGCCGCTACCGGCCGCGCGACGGGATCGGATGATTGCGGTGTGCACGCGCGCTCACGTTTAATGCATAAAAGGGATATTTGCCACGGGAGTATCGATGGGGGTCGTGAAGCGCGCGCGTCCGGCTCTGAACCCCCGTGTGTCCAGACCCGTGGTCCTCCATTCCGCGACGCTGGTGCTGCCCATCGCCACCGAGCCGATCAGGAACGGCGCCGTCGCCGTGCGCGGCGAGCGGGTCCTGCGCGTCGGGCCGCGCGACGAGCTGCTGGGCCGCTACCGCGTCACCGAGGAGCACCACTGGCGCGGGACGATCGTCGCCGGGCTGGTGGACGCGTACGCGGCGGGCGGCGCCCCCGGACCCGGGGTGGTGGCCCGTGCGGCCGAGCTGGGCGACCCCGCCGCCGCGCCGGGACCGGCCGCGGGCGTCGCGTACGTGCCCGTGACCTGCGAGTCGGAGCGGGAGTGGGAGGAGAGCCGGCGCGACGCGCTCATCACGGCCATCCGCGAGATGGACCGGCCCGTCGGCATCGCCCCGCACACGCGCGACCCGCACGTGCTGGAGGACGTGGCCCTGCTGGCCAGGACGTTCGGCCTGCGGCTGCTGGTCGACCTGGACCGCCATTCCCTCGCCGGGCTGGACGAGGCGGGCGTGCTCGGGCCGCACTGCCACGCGGCGTGCGCCCGGCCGCTGGACCCGGGCGAGCGCAAGCTGCTCAAGCTGCGGGGCACGACGGTGGCGCTGCGCCCCGGGCCGGGCGTCGACGAGTGGCCGGCGCTGGTCGAGGAGGGCATCCCGCTCGCCATCGGCACCGCGCCGGCGCACGGGGACGTGCTGGCGTGCGCGGCGGCCGTCCGGGCGCGGGTGCGGGAGCTGGGGCTGCGCCCGCGCGGGCTGGACCGCGCGCTGGTGGAGGCCGCCACGCTCGGCGGCGCCAGGGCCCTCGGCATGGCGGGCGGGCCCGGCGGCCTCGGCACCCTGCATCACGGCGGCCGGGCCAGCTTCGCGGTGTTCGAGGCCCGCGGGCGCTATCCGTACTCCGCCCTCATGCACGGCCCCGCCTGCCTGGCCACGATCATCAGCGGCCGCGTGCACCCCGCCTGAACAGCGAGGCCACGGTTTACCACCATTCCTACCTGCCCTACCCGGAGCGCAGGCGGCTGCTCGGGCTCGGCGCCGAGAAGCGGTTCCCCGCCGGGCAGGTCCTGATGCGGCAGGGCTAAACCTTCCCACGGGGTGAAATGGCGCACATTTCGGTCATTCCGGAATCCAGCTTTCGGAGCGGCGTGTTCCCCCCTCGGCCGCACCGTCAAATCCGGGACAAGTCTTGTCGCTCACCGCCTCTACTTTCCGTGCCCTGCGTCATCACAACTACAGGTTGTGGGCAGGGGCGGACCTCGTCTCCATCACCGGCACCTGGATGCAGGTGCTGGGCGTGAACTGGCTCGTCCTCACGATCACCGGCTCGGCCACCAGCGTGGGGCTCAGCCTGGTCATGCAGGCGCTGCCCACGCTGCTGCTCGGCATGTGGGGAGGGGCGCTGGCGGACCGGCTGCCGACCCGCCCCGTCGTGGTCGCCGCCCAGCTCGCGCAGGCCGCGCTCGCCGCCGTGCTGGCCGTGATCGCGCTGACCGGGGTGCGGTCGCCGCTGCCGATCTACGCGGTGGCGCTGGCCGGCGGGGTGGTGTCGGCCCTGGGCGGGCCGGCGCTCGGCCGGTTCGGGGCGGAGGTGGTGCCCCGGGAGGACCTGCCGAACGCGATGGCGCTCGGCTCGATCATCAACTCGGCCGGGCGCATCCTCGGCATGTCGGTGGCCGGGATGATGCTGCCCCTCACCGGGAACGCCGTGCTGTTCGCGGCGAACGCGCTCACCTTCTTCGCGGTGATCGTCGCGGTGATGCGCATGCGGTCGTCTGAGTTCCACGAGCTGGCCGCCGAGGAGCACCGGCCAGGGGCGGTGCTCGCGGGGCTGCGGTACGTGGCGCGTACCCCGTGGCTGCTCGTCCTGCTCGCGCTGTCGATCGTGCTGGGCAGTCTGGGCCGCAACTACCAGGTGACCATGGCGGCGATGAGCGCGGGCCCGCTGGCGGCGGGCGCGGGCGGGTACGGGCTGCTGTCCACGGTGTTCGCCGCCGGGACCGTCGTGGGCGGGTTCCTCGCCGCCTCGCGGCCTCGGCTGACGATCCGGCTGCTGCTGATCTCCGCGTTCGCCATCAGCGTGCTGCAGGCGCTGAGCGGCCTGATGCCGTCGCTGGCCGCCTTCGCCGCCTTCATGCTGCCCATCGCGGCCGGCGCCATCCTGGTCGACACCACGGTCTCGGCGCGGGCGCAGCTCGACAGCCCGGACGCCATGCGCGGGCGGGTGCTGGCCGCGCTGGGCATGGCCGGCGCCGCGTCGGGTGCGCTGGGCGGGCCGGTGCTGGGCTGGCTGAGCGACTCCTTCGGCCCCCGGCTGGCGCTGCAGGTGGGCGGCGTCTCCTGCGTCGTCGCGACGCTGCTGGCGGCGGCCGCGCTGGCGCGGTTCAGGAAGACCGCCACCGGCCCGGCTCCGGCGCGTGTGGCGATGGAGAACGCCTAGTCTCGACGGGTGCGAAACACCCGATACGCCCCCTCTGGGATGGTATGCAGCATCGACCATCTCGCGTCCGCCGCCGGGGTGACGGCGCTCGACCGCGGCGGTTCCGCCGCCGACGCCGCCATCGCCGCCAACGCCGTGCTCGCCGTCACCTCCCCGCACATGTGCGGGCTCGGCGGCGACCTCTTCGCCCTCGTCCACGACGGCCCCGCGCCATCCGGCCCGCGCCCCGGTCCCGTACGAGACGGCCACCCGACGGACGGCGGGCCGGGCCACGCGCTCAACGCGTCCGGCAGGTCCGGGGGCGGTGCGGACGGCGGGCCGGTCCACGCGCCCAACGCGTCCGGCAGGTCCGGGGGCGGTGCGGACGGCGGGCCGGTTCACGCGCTCAACCTGTCCGGCAGGGCCGGGACCGGTGCGGACCGCGGGCCGGTTCACGCGCTCAACGCGTCCGGCAGGGCCGGGAGCGGTGCGGACGCCGGGCGGTTGCGTGCGGAGGGGCACCGGCGGATGCCGCACCGGCTGGACGTCAGGTCCGTGCCGGTGCCCGGCTGCGTGGACGGCTGGCTCGCGCTGCACGCCCGGTACGGCCGGCTCCCGCTGGCCGACGTGTTCGCGCCCGCCGTACGGCTGGCCCGCGACGGTTTCCCGGCCTCGCCGCTGCTGGCGCCGATGGCGCGGGAGATCGCGGACCGGCCGGACGCCGGCGACCTCGCCGAGATCCGGGCCGCCGGGGACCGGGTCCGCAGGCCGGGCGTGGCCCGCGCGCTGGAGGCGGTGGCCGAAGGCGGGCGCGCCGGGTTCTATCTGGGCGAGTTCGGCGAGGGACTGCTGGAGCTGGGGTCAGGCGAGTACACGCGGGCCGACCTGGAGCGGGACAACGCCGACTGGGTGGAACCCCTGCGGGTGCGCGCGTTCGGCCACGACGTGTGGTCCGCCCCGCCCAACTCCCAGGGTTACCTGCTGCTGCTCTCGCTGGGCATCCTGGACGGGCTGGAGCTGCCGCCCTCGACCGCGCACGCCGCCTGGGCGCACGCGCTGGCCCGGTCCGCCCGCGCCGCCGCGCACGACCGCGACGCGCTGCTGCACGAGCACGCCACCGGCCTGCTCTCCCCCGCCGAGATCGAGCGCCGCCGGGCGCTGACCGGTCGCGGGGACCTCAAGGTGCCCGCCGCCGACGGCGACACCACGTACCTCTGCGCGGTGGACGGCGACGGGCTCGCCGTCTCCCTCATCCAGTCGAACGCCTCCGGTTTCGGCAGCTTCCTGTTCGAACCCCGTACCGGGATCAACCTGCACAACCGCGGCATCGGATTTTCGCTGGAGCCGGGCCACCCCGCCGAGTACGGCCCCGGGCGGCGGCCGCCGCACACGCTCACGCCCGCGCTCATCACCCGCCCCGACGGCTCGCTCCGCTCGGTCGCGGGCACGATGGGCGGTGACGCGCAGCCGCAGATCCTGCTCCAGATCATCACCAGGCTGCTGCGGTACGGGCAGAGCCCGGGAGAGGCGATAGCGGCGCCGCGCTGGCGGTTCGGCAGCGGCACCGGCTTCGACACCTGGCGCCGCGCCGAGGGGGCGGTGGTGGAGCTGGAGGACGGCACCGGCTGGCGCGACGGGCTGGCCGCGCTCGGCCATCGGGTGTCCGCGGTGCCCGGCGGCGCGTTCGGCCACGCGCACCTCATCGACGTCCTGCCGGACGGGATGCTGGCCGGTGCGACGGACCCGCGCGCGCTGACCGGCGCGGCGATTGGGCGGTGAGGGAAGGGGTAGCCACGGACGTCATGGCAACCGACGTCATCACCCTGATCACGAATGACCACCGCAAGGTCGAGGCGCTCTTCGAGCGGCTCAAGAAGGAGGAGGGCGACCCCAAGGCGGCCGTGACCGAGTTGCACGCCCTGCTCATCGCGCACGCCCGCGCCGAGGAGGACCGGGTCTACCCGGACCTCGACGCGCACCACGGCCTGGAGGAGCACAAGGAGGCCGAGGTGCTCCTCGACGAGCTGGTGCGGTCCCGGCCCGGCACCCCCGAGTTCCGCCGGACGCTGGACAAGCTCGTCGAGTCCGTCAACCACCACGTCGAAGAGGAAGAGGGCGAACTGCTCCCGCAACTGGCCGAGCAGGCCGGCGAGAAGCGGCTGCGGGAGCTCGGCAAGGCCTTCGAGGAGCGCCGGGACGAGGAGCTGCGGGCCCTGACGGCCGGCGGCGCCACCAAGGCCGAACTGTACGAGCAGGCCCAGAAGGCGGACATCCCCGGCCGTTCCCAGATGGACAAGGAAGAACTGCAGGAAGCCGTACGCAAGACCACCTAGCCGACCCGGCGGGGCGGGTCAGGCGGACCACGTCCTGAGCCCGACCGGCGGGGCGGGTCAGGCCAGGCGGCGCAGCGCCGGGAGCAGCGCGTGCAGGTCGTCGGCGATCACGTCGGCGGCCTCGCGCGCCTCCGGCCGCGCCGCGTGCAGGTAGCCCCACGGGCCGCGGCGCAGCAGGGCGGTCCGCATCCCGGCCGCGGCGGCGGGGCGCACGTCGTTGTCGAGCCGGTCCCCCACGTAGAGGATCTCCCCCGGCTCGCGCCCGGCGACCGCGGCCACCTTGGCGAAGAACCCGGGCGCTGGCTTGGACACCCCCCACCCGTCGGAGGTGTGCACCGAGTCGACGGGCAGCTCCATCGCGACCAGCGCGTCAAAGGCCCGCACCGGCTGGTTGCCCGCCAGGATCACCTGGTAGCCCGCCTCCCGCAGCCCGCCGAGCGCCTCGCGCACGTCGGGGTAGAGGTCGTCGGCGTCGAAGTGGTTGCGCAGGCTGTCAGGCTCGTCGCGCTCCCAGGCCGCGATCTCGGCCTCGACGTCGAACCCGGGCCGCACCAGCTCGAACCCCTCGCTGAAGGACTGGTCCAGCGCGGCCATCCCGCCGAGCACGCCCATCAGCACGAACCTCGGCACCCCGAGCCGGTCGGCCCACCGCGACCAGATCCGCGTCTCGTCGATCACGGTCTCGCCGACGTCCAGCACCACAGCCTTGATCATCAAACCCATCCGTCATGTGGAATTTTTCCTCCACTGTACGAGTCGCGCCCAGGGCTCGGATTCGTGGAATACTGAGCGTGCCCGTTCGAGTACGGAGGGACAGATCTGATGGTTGCCATGGCGATCCGGCACGACGAGTACGCGAAGCTCGCCCCCACCAGCAAGAAGCGGATGCCGGAGACCGGTCGAGAGCTGTTCGACGCACTCCCCGAACTCCCCGGTTTCCGGGCCGACGTCATCGAAGGGAACCTCATCGTGAGCCCCGTCGGAACCCCCGCACATGGCCGCTCCGCCATGCGCCTCAACCGAGCACTGGCCCCTCTCATGGATGAGCGGGGATGGGAAGCGTGGGTCGGGAACGTCGATGTGTGCGTCGAAGGCCCGCGTGAGCCTGTGGAGCCGGACTTCGTGCTGGCACCGCTCAACTGCCCGCTCTGGGGCGAGCGCGAGCTGCGGTCGTCCGGGCTGATCATGGTTGCCGAGGTCGTCTCGACCGGTAGCGCGATCAGGGACCGTGAGGAGAAGCCGCCCCTCTACGCCACCGGTGGCATCCCGATCTACCTGCTGATCGACCTCGTCGCCAAGACTCCCTCCGTCACCGTCTACAGCGAGATCGGCGACAGCGGGTATCTCGCCCGCGCCACCGTCCCCATCGGCACGCCCTTGCGACTGCCCGCGCCGATCGACTTCGAGCTCGACACGTCGATCTTCAAGGCCTGAGGCGGTCCATCGCCTTGGCGATGCGCTTCTCCGACACCGGGGTCGGGGTGCCGAGTGTCTGGGCGAAGAAGCTGACCCGCAGTTCCTCGATCATCCAGCGGATCTCCGCCACGTCCGGGTCCGCGCGCCGGCCAGGGGGCAGGCGTTCCAGCAGGTCGTGGTAGTCGTCCTCGACCTTGTGGACGCGGTCCATCCACTCCTCGTCACGCCACGGGTCCTCCGGCAGCTTGGTGAGCCGGCGGTCGACGGCGCGCAGGTAGCGCAGCACGTCGGGCAGGCGGGCGTGGCCGGTGGCGGTGACGAAGCCCGGGTAGACGAGCCTGCCGAGCTGGTCGCGGACGTCGTCGGCGGAGGCGCTGGAGCGCATGGCGTCGAGCTGGATCCCGGCGGCGTGCCACACCGTCAGGATCTGCTCCACCCGGCCCAGGATGCCGGCCGCCGTGTCGTACAGCTCGGCGCGGACGTGCTGGTAGAGGCGGTCGTAGGCGGCGGGGTCCCAGACGGGGCCGCCGAGGTCGCGCATGAGCTTGTCGGCCGCGGCGTCGACCACGTCCTCGAAGAGGGCCACGGCGCCGCCGTGCGGGCTGCGTGACAGGGCCAGCTTGGCCTGGTTGGACAGCCCCGACAGCAGCGGCTTGGCGGGGTTGGCGACGTTCAGCAGGAGCAGGCGGCGGGTGCCGGTCCAGTGGGAGCGGCGCTGCTCCGCCTCCGTCTCGAAGATCTTGATCGAGACCGAGTCGCCGGCGTCGGCGAGCGCCGGGTAGCCCTTCATCCGGCCCTGCTCGAACACCTTGGGCAGGGTGCCGAAGCTCCACGTGCGCAGCCCGGTGCGTTCGAGGCCGTCGCCGGCCTCCGAGAGGGTCTTGCGCAGGCGCGGGGCGAGGCGGCGCTTGAGCGCCGCGAGGTCCTTGTCCTCGGCGATGGCGCGCCTGCGCTCGTCGATCACCCGGTACGTGATGCGCAGGTGGTCGGGAACCTGGTCGAGCTGCCAGGCGTCGCGCGGCACCCGCACGCCGGTCAGCCTCATCAGCTCGCGCTCGACGGCCTCCAGCATCGGCTCGGCGCCCGGCTCGGCGTTGGCCAGCACCTGCCTGGCGTAGTCGGGGGCGGGCACGAAGTTGCGGCGCAGCTGCTTGGGCAGCGACCTGATCAGCGCGGTGACGAGCTCCTCGCGCAGGCCGGGGATCTGCCAGTCGAAGCCGTCGGAGGTCACCTGGTTGAGCAGGTGCAGCGGCACGTGGACGGTGACGCCGTCGGCGCCCTGCTGATCGTCCGGGTCGGGCGCGAACCGGTAGGTCAGCTTCATCCGCTGGCCGAGCTGCCGCCAGGTGTCGGGATAGTCGCGGGCGCTGACGTCGGCGCCCTCGTTGACCAGCATCTCCGGCGAGAAGGTGAGCAGGTCGGGCTGGTCGGCGCGGGCTTTCTTCCACCAGGAGTCGAAGTGGCGGGCGGAGACCACGTCGGCGGGCAGGCGCTGGTCGTAGAAGTCGAACAGGGCTTCGTCGCCGACGAGGATGTCGCGGCGGCGGGCGCGGTTCTCCAGCTCCTCGACCTCGCCGAGCAGCCGCCGGTTGTCCTTGAGGAACTTGTGGTGGCTGTCCCAGTCGCCCTCGACGAGCGCGTGGCGGATGAACAGCTCGCGCGACAGCTCGGGATCGATGCGCCCGTAGTTGACCTTGCGCCCGACGACGAGCGGCACCCCGTACAGCGTGACCTTCTCGTACGCGATCACCGCCCCCTGGTTCTTCTCCCAGTGGGGCTCCGAGTAAGTGCGCTTGACGAGGTGCTGCGCGAGCGGCTCCACCCAGTCGGGCTCGATCTTGGCGTTGACCCTGGCCCACAGCCGGGAGGTCTCCACGAGCTCGGCGGACATCACCCACTGGGGCTGCTTCTTGGCCAGCGCGGAGCCGGGGAAGACGGCGAAGCGGGCGTTGCGGGCGCCGAGGTACTCCTGGATGGGGCGGCGGCCGTCGGAGGCGCGCTGGCGGTCCATCACGTCCTTGACGCCGACGTGCGACAGCAGGCCGACCAGGAGCGACTTGTGGACCAGCTCGGGGTCGGCCGGGTTGCTGTTGGGGTGCGCGCCGAGCGACTGGCGGATCTGGCTGTAGATGTCCTGCCACTCGCGTACGCGCAGGTAGTTGAGGAACTCGGACTTGCACAGGCGGCGGAAGGCGCTGGAGGAGAGCTCCTGCTGCTTGTCGCGCAGGTGGTTCCACAGGTTGAGGTAGGTGAGGAAGTCGGACTCGGGGTCGGCGAAGCGGCGGTGCTTCTCGTCGGCCTGCTGCTGCTTGTCGGCGGGGCGCTCGCGCGGGTCCTGGATGGACAGCGCGGCGGCGATCACCATGACCTCGCGCACGCAGCCGTTCTTCTCCGCCTCCAGCACCATGCGGCCGAGCCGGGGGTCGACGGGCAGGGTGGCGAGCTTGCGGCCGATCGGGGTGAGCTTGCCGTGGGCGTCGAACGCGCCGAGCTCGTGGAGCAGGTTGACGCCGTCCTTGACCTGGCGGCGGTCGGGCGGCTCGACGAACGGGAACGCCTCGATGTCGCCCAGCCCGATCGAGGTCATCTGGAGGATGACCGAGGCCAGGTTGGTGCGCAGGATCTCGGGGTCGGTGAACTCCGGCCTGGCGAGGAAGTCGTCCTCCTCGTAGAGGCGGACGCAGACGCCGTCGGAGGTCCGGCCGCAGCGGCCCTTGCGCTGGTTGGCGCTGGCCTGCGAGATCGCCTCGATGGGCAGGCGCTGCACCTTGGTGCGGTGGCTGTAGCGGGAGAGGCGGGCGTAGCCGGGGTCGACGACGTACTTGATGCCGGGCACGGTCAGCGACGTCTCGGCCACGTTGGTGGCCAGGACGACGCGGCGGCCGGTGTGGCGCTGGAAGACGCGGTGCTGCTCGGCGGCGCTGAGCCGGGAGTAGAGCGGCAGGATCTCGGTGTTGCGGAAGTCGGCCTTGGCCAGGGCGTCGGCGGCGTCGCGGATCTCGCGCTCGCCGCTGAGGAAGACGAGGATGTCGCCGGGCCCCTCGCCGGTCAGCTCGCGGCAGGCCTCGACGATGCCCTGGGTCTGGTCGTCGTCCTCGCCCAGCGGGCGGTAGCGGACCTCGACGGGGTAGGTGCGGCCGGACACCTCGATGATCGGCGCGTCGCCGAAGTGGCGCGAGAACCGCTCGGGGTCGATGGTGGCGCTGGTGATGATGACCTTGAGGTCGGGGCGTTTGGGCAGCAGCTGCTTCAGGTAGCCGAGGATGAAGTCGATGTTGAGGCTGCGCTCGTGGGCCTCGTCGATGATGAGCGTGTCGTACTGCTCCAGCATGCGGTCGTGCTGGAGCTCGGCGAGGAGGATGCCATCGGTCATCAGCTTGACGAGGGTGCGGTCGCTCGCCTGGTCGGTGAAGCGGACCTTGTAGCCGACGACCTCGCCCAGCTCGGTGTGGAGCTCCTCGGCGACGCGCTCGGCGACGGTGCGGGCGGCGATGCGGCGCGGCTGGGTGTGGCCGATGAGGCCGCGCACGCCCCGGCCCAGCTCCAGGCAGATCTTGGGGATCTGGGTCGTCTTGCCGGACCCGGTCTCACCGGCGATGATCACGACCTGGTTGTCGCGAATGGCTTCGAGGATGTCGTCCCTGCGCTGGGAGACGGGCAGCGCCTCCGGATAGCCGATCTCCGGCACGCTCTCGCGGCGGCGCTGAAGGCGCCGCTCGGCACGTTCCACGTCGGCGAGGATCTCCGCGGCGATCTTCTCCCGCGCTTCGCGGGAGCGCACCCGGCGCACGCCGTCGAGCCTGCGCCGCAGCCGCCGCTGGTCGCGCGGCATCAGGTCGGGCAGGCGGGCCTGAAGCTCTGTGAGAGAGGAGGACGGAGAGGACAACGCAGGAGTTCCCATACTGCTTTCAGGATATTCGGGCCCCGCGTGCCGGGAGCCAACGGCCCATCGTGCCCGACGGGCGCGTCGCGCGCATCTCGAATTCCGTTGACCGTGATCGCCCGCGACCGGCCCACTCTCCCCAGAGTTGCATCGTGGGCGACCACGGTCATAGATGAGACTCCCCTAAGCGGAGATCGGTTGCCATGAGTCATGGTCACGTTTTGGCCCGTGGTGTGGGCGGTCCGTCACCCAGCGTGCGCGCCGGCCTGGGACGCCGCCCGGGCGGCGCCGATGATGCCCGCCTGGTTCAGCAGGGCGGCCGGGACGACGGGCGTGTCGAGGCTGATGTGCGGCAGGAACTTGCCGGCCTTCTTGCTCACGCCGCCGCCGATGACGATCAGGGAGGGGGTGAACAGCATCTCGACGTGCCTGAGGTACTCCTCCACCCGCTCGGCCCACTTGTGCCAGCCCAGGCCGTGCTCCTCGCGCGCCCGGTCGGAGGCCCGGTGCTCGGCGTCCGTGCCGTGCAACTGCAGGTGACCCAGCTCGGTGTTGGGCACGAGCACGCCGTCCGCGAACAACGCGCTGCCGATCCCGGTACCGAACGTCAGCATGAGCACGACGCCGGGCTGCCCCTGCCCCTTGCCGTACGTCATCTCGGCCATGCCGGCGGCGTCGGCGTCGTTGAGCACGGTCGCGCCCCCGAACAGGTCGCCCGCGTGCACGCCCGCCCACGAGCCTTTCAGGTTGACCGCGGTCCTCACCACGCCGTCCACGACCACCCCGGGGAACGTCACGCCGACCGGGCCCGTCCAGTCGAAGTGCCGGACGATCCGCGCCACCGCGTCCGCGACGGCACCCGGCTCGGCGGGGTGCGGGGTGGGGATGCGCAGCCGCTCCGCGGTCAGCTCGCCGGCCCGCACGTCGACGGGCGCGCCCTTGATCCCGGAGCCGCCGATGTCGATGCCCAACGCGTCCATTCCCCTTCACTCCCCTTCAGACAGCGCGAAAACCTGCTTCGAGACCGTACTGAACCGGAATCCCGGATCTCGCGTATCTCGCGTCACAAGCGCTAACAAGGAGGCACGGATGCGGTTACGCATCATCACGGCCTGCGCTGTCGCCGTCTCGACGGCAGCCACCCTCACCATTCCCGCGCAGGCCACCACACCGAAGCAGAACCGGTTCGACGTCGTCGGCCTGGTGTCCGATGTCCGCGGGAAGGCGGCCGTCACCGATCCCAAACTGGTCAACCCGTGGGGGCTGGCCATGGGCAAGACCCTGTGGGTCTCCAACGCCGGGACGGGAACCGCCACCGTCTACTCCGGCCAGGGCAAGAAGGAGCGGACCGAGGTCGCCATCCCCGGCGGCGCCCCGACGGGGCAGGTGTTCAACGGCGGTGAGGGCTTCACCGTCAAGGGCAAGCCCGCCACCTTCATCTTCTCCAGCCCCAGCGGCGCGATCACCGGCTGGAACGCCGAGGTGGACCCGAAGAACGCGATCATCGGCGCCTTCACCCGCGGCGCCGACTACAAGGGCCTGGCCATGGCCGAGACCGACGACGGCGCGTTCCTGCTCGCCGCGGACTTCGCGGGCGGCCGTCTGCACGCCTTCGACGAGGACTTCCGTCGCATCAGGCTGTCGCGCTCGCAGTTCAGGGACCGCACGGTCCCGGCCAACTACCACCCGTTCAACGTGGAGGTCGTGAACGGGAACGTCTGGGTCGCCTACGCCCTGCGCGACTCGGAGACCGGCAAGTCCGTGGCCGGCAGCGGCAAGGGCTTCGTCAGCCGCTTCGACCTGAACGGCCGCCTGACCGGCCGCATCGCCCGGGTCGGCCTGAACGCGCCGTGGGCGATCACCAAGGCGCCGCGCGGCATGGGCAGGTACGCGGGCGCGCTGCTGGTCGGCAACTTCGGCGACGGCACCATCCACGCCTACCGCGGCAACCGCCACCTGGGCGCCCTGCGCGCGGCGGACAACCGCCCGATCACGCTGCCGGGACTGTGGGACCTGGAGCCCGGCACGGCCGCCATCGGCGGCGAGAACACGCTCTGGTTCTCGGCCGGCTCGGACGGCGGCAAGCACGGGCTGCTCGGCATGATCAGGCCCGCCGGGACGAAGGCCCCGACGCCGGCGGCGACGCCGACCACCGACAGCGGCAACCAGTCGAAGTCGCCGTACCGCGGCTACTGACCCCCGCCTTTCCGGCACGGCGGACCCGGGCCGTGCCGGGAAGGGGGTCACGACGGCGGCAGCACGGCCGCGAGGTCCGCGACGCTCCGGAAGTGCACGCCGGTCATGCCGAGCGCCCTGGCGGCCACCACGTTCTCCAGCCGGTCGTCCACGAACAGGCAGCGTCCGGGCGCGACCCCGGCCAGGTCGGCGGCGAGCTCGTAGATGCGCCGGTCGGGCTTGGCCAGGCCGACCCGCGCGCTGCTGACCACGGCGTCGGCGAAGGCCGTCAGCTCCAGCCGTTCGAGATGATCCTCCAGGGTGTCCATGGCGTTGGTGACGAGCACCAGGGGCATCCGCGCCCGCGCCGCCGCCAGCAGCGCCCGCACCTCCTCGTCCACCCGGAACGGCACCGCCATGAACTCCTCGACCGCCTTCTCGGCCTGCTCTCCCCCGCCCAGCGCGACGACGATCGACTCGGCCCACTGCGCCTCGGTGATGTGGCCGAGCGTCGCGGGCATGATGAGCGCCGGGTCGAAGGCGGTGGACGCCAGCGGCAGGCCGTAGCGGGCCTCGATGTCGGCTTGAACGGCATGGTCGAACTGGCGCAGCACGCCGTCGAGGTCGCACAGGATGGCGTCGAAGGTCGTCACGACCCCCATTGTGGCCGAACGCCGGAAGCCCGGCCGATGACGGTGCGCGGGATTCGTTGATACGGGATCGCCCAGGACAAAAGTCCTGAAGCGAGTGGCGGCACTACCATCTCGGAGGCAGGATTCCGTCTCGGAATGGTAGGGCATGAACGATCATCGGCTGCCGGGCGAGCTGTGCCGGCTCTTCGCCGACGGCGGCAGGGGGCGTGGCCTGTCGGCCGGGCTGCCCGAGGGTGAGGTGATCTGGCCCGATCCGGGCTACACCGGCCAGGGTGAGCCCGTCAGGCCCGCGTTCTGGATGAGCGACGAGCCCGCGACGGGCGACGACTGGCGGCGCTTCCGCGAGGAGCATCCGCGCAGCGGGCTGTGGCCGGTCCTGCTGGACGAGTCGGCCCAGCCGTGGTCGGTGGGGCAGGTGGTGCCGGACGATCCGGTGCAGATCGACCACTTCACCGCCGAGGGCTTCATGGCGGAGGTCTGGGAGGAATGGGTGGCGCAGATGCCGGCCGACGCGCTGGCCGAGCTGGAGCCGTACGGGGCGATCTGCCCGGGGCTCGCGCCCGCGGGCCGGCCGGTCGCCGATCCGGACGTGGTGGCCGCCTGGTACGCGGACGAGCTGGCGGTCAAGGGCATGCCGCTGGGGCTCGTGGCCGCGGAGAGGGGCGCCGACGCGCTGGCCGCGATGGGCTGGCAGGGCGCGCTGCACCACAACGAGTGGATGGTGCCGCTGGCCGCCGTGGTGCGCAGCTGGGAGGACCGCTTCGGGGCGCGGGTGGTCGGCGTCGGGTTCAACACGCTGGAGATCAGCGTGGCCGCGCCTCCGGCCGATCAGGAACACGCGCTGCACGTGGCGGCCGAACACTGGACGTTCTGCCCTGACAACGTGCTCCAGGGTCCCGGCGACCTGCACGGGTACGCCGGGCAGCTGATCGGCTCGCACGCCTGGTCCTTCTGGTGGGACTGACGTGCGGGCGCCGCCGCCCCGGGCCGGGGCGGTGCCCTCGGCCCGGACGGCGGTGTTCCGCGGATCATGGCAGCAGCGCCACCGCCCCGTAGTTGCCCGAACTGCCGGGCTGGTCGGCGCAGGCGTCGTCGTCGCCGTCCGGCCGCCACTCCGGGACCCACACCAGCCCCGGTTCCAGCAGTTCCAGCCCTTCCAGCAGGGCTTCGAGCTCCTTGCGGGTACGGACCGCGTGTCCCGGCAGCGTCATCGCCAGCAGATCGTTGATCGCCGGCAGCAACTCCCGCGGGATGCCGTCGAACGTGGTCTGCAGCAGGGCCAGGTAGCTGCCCCGCGGCGCGTTCTCCCGCAGCCGCTTGATGACGTGACGGGCCTGCTCGTCGTCGCTCACGTTGTGGCCCGAGACCACGACCCAGGCCATGGGCCGGTTCCAGTCCACGAACGTGCGCACGACACGGTCGTCCAGGATCTCGTCGATCTGCGGGATGTCACCCTCGACCACCCGCACGAGATCGGTGATCGGCTCGATGGTGGCTTGCGCGTTGGCCAGCACCATCGGGTCGTTCTCGATGTACACGACCCGGGCGGACGCCGTGCGCGGCGTCTCGCGTGCGATGTCGTGCAGTCTGCGGCCCGGTGGCAGGCCGCTCGGCACCCCGCTGCCCACGATCAGGAACTGGTCGACGCCCTCCAGCGCCAGGTGGCGTACGACCCGTGATAAATACCCGAGAATGGCTTGTGCGGCAGCAGTGGTGATCTCGGCGGCCACGTCGTAGCGGTTGACCGCCTCCCTGTCGGCTCTGAAGTTGTTCTTTCCTCCCGTCGCCGCGTCGAGTATGCGGGTAACCCGTGCATGGGTAGTGTCGAGATTGGCCAGGTTTCGGATAGCCCGCTGGCGCATTGGGTGTCGCCCCTTTCCCCTCGCCCACTTTCTGTTGGGAAAGTTCCGGTTACTGACCCCACTCGGTTGCCCAAATTCATAATCGTGGAAAAATCCCTTTATCCAAGCACCCAGCCCTAGATTTTTTGGGATTTATGCTCTTTCGTTCTATCGGGTGTGGTGGAACGATCAATTCCCCACGGCGCGGGCGAGCCTGTCGCGGTGGGCGCACAGCGTCTCAAGGGTCTCGTCGCGGGTGGTCGTGGTCACCGACAGCTTGGTGAAGGCCTGGTGATAGGCCTCCACCTGAACGGCGTCCGTGATCAGTTCGTCCGCCTCCAGCGCGTGCGCGCACGCGATGTCGGGCTCGAACGCCTCGTCGAAACGCCAGAGCGTGAACGGGCCGGTACGCGGGACGTAAGCGGGATCCTCCATCGGCACGATATGCAGAGAGATATTGGGGCGTTTGGCGAACTCGATCAGCCGGTTGAGCTGATCGAGCAGCACGGGGGTCTCGGTGATCGAGCGCAGCAGCACGCCCTCGTCCATGACCGCCCACACGACCGGTCCGTTCGGCCCCAGGATGAGCCGCTGGCGGGCGGCCAGGATGTCCACCGCCGAGTCGGCCGTGGTGTGCCGGAAAGATCCCATGTCGGCCGCCGCGATCGCCGCGAGCGCGTAGTCCTCGGTCTGCAGCAGCGGCGGCACGAAGTGGGTGTGATAGGTGCGGATCACCGACGCCCTGCTGTCGATGGAGCAGGTCGTGGCCAGCCATACGGGGAAGTTGCTCGAGTCGTACCATTCGAGCTCGCGCTCGCCGCGCGCGATCGACAGGACGTACTCGCGGGCGGGCATGGCGGTGACGCCGTACAGGGTGAGCAGGCGCTCGACCGTGGCGGGGGCCGGGGCGATGCGGCCCTGCTCGACCGCCTCTACCGCGATGGCGCCCTTGCCGAGCACGGCCTCCACCTTCTCCGGCGACAGCTGCGCGGCCAGGCGCAGCGAGTGGAGCCGCTCGCCGAGCGCGCGGCGCACGGACTCCTCCAGCGGCGCGGCCGCGTCGGGGATCTCCATGGCGGGCTCCGGGTCCGCGGGCAGGTCCTCCGCCTTGCGGGCCAGCTCGATCACCCCCCGCAGGACGGACAGCGAGCTCTCGGAGAGCCCGGACGCGGACAGGCCGATGCCGGCCGCCCGGAGCTGCAGGTCCTCGACCGTGCCGGCCTCGACGTGATCCTCGCCCACCAGCCAGCCCACGCTCACCTGGAGGCACGCGGCCAGCGCCCGCAGCACCTGGAGGGTGGGGTTGGTCTGCTTTCCCGTGCGCAACTGGCTGACGTAGGCGCGGGTGATGGGGATTCCGGCCTCGGTGAGCGCTGCGGCGACCTGAGCACCCGTGAAACCGCGCTTGGCCAGCGCCAGGTCGAGTCGCTCGGCGAACTTCGCCACGCATGCCTCCTGCTACCCGTAATACGCAATCATGCGTAGACCTGACCCCTCGGCGGGACGTCCTGACCGGACAGGTCACCCTTCCCGCACCCGGGGCATCTTCTTTCGGCGAAAACTGAGAGTTGACACACTATCCCGCATCTAGCCAGTATCGTACGACACGTGGAAACTGTTACCTGACAGCCGGACGCTCAACGGAGCCGCTCGGCAGGGAGGTGGCCGGACGTGACCATCGATCACCAGGTCAGTCCCTGGTTCACCAGAACCCCGGTCTCGCCAGTGCAGGAGCGGGTGATCCAGCGCATCTGCGCGCGGTCATCCCCCGACGGCGAGCCGGTCAACGTGTCAGACCTGCCCTTCGGCGGCGTCCAGATCTGGATCGACGGCGACGGTGACAGGTGGAGCCTGTACCACCGGATGGCCCGCGAACTGCGGCTCGCGGGCTGGCATGTCGAGCCGGCCGCCGACCGGCTGCTGGTGCTCGGCTGGAGCGCCGACGGCCTGACGCACCGCGTCCAGGTGCTCGCCGCCGCGCTCGCGGGCCGGCTCGCCGACTACGACCTCACCATCTTCACGGCGGTCACCATCGCCACCCGGCTGCGCCAGGAAGGGCGGCGGGCCGGGAGCATCGTCGCCGAGGTGGAGGCGCGGCTGCGCGAGGACCTGCGCTGGCCGGACCGCCTGGAGGACCTCGACGGCCTGCAGCGGACCGCCACCCTGGAGCCGCTGCGGCTCCGGCTGGCCCAGGTCGTGGGCCTGGAGGCGAAGGTGCGGCGGCGCTGCGCCGAGCACCTGTCGCTGGCCGTCCGAGTGGCGACGACAGTGGCCGGTGGCCGGGTGCCGCCGCGCGTCCGCCCGGCCCGGCTGACGACCTGCCTGTCCGAGCGCGTGGTCGCGGCCAGCGTGCCCAACCGGCCGCCCGGCCTCTCCGTCCCTCCACTCCCGGACGCCTGCGCGCCGTCGCGATGACCCGCCCCCCGGCGCACCACTCCCCCGGCCCGGCCCCCGGCCCGGACCGTCGCCCCGCGCCCGCCCGGCCGCCAGGCGAACCTCACCGGCCCACGTACGCCCCCATGACCCCGTACGAGCCGGAACCCGCACACCATCACCGGGACGCCGCACAGCCCGGCGGCGTGCCCCGTGTGCCCTCCCCCATCTCGGCCGGGAAGCGCATCCAGGCGGGAAGCCCCGACTCCCCGGTCTCCGGGCGGGCCCGCCGGAGCGAACCAGGGAGGAGAGGTGTTCCCCGGCGGACCTCCGCACCCGGGCAGCGGCGTTCCGACGTGCGGGTGGGCGTGCGGCGGGTGTCCGCTCCGCGCGGGCGGGGGTTCGTGGGGTTGCGGGTGGTCGCCGCCGGGGTGGCCGGTGTCGTCATGGGGGATTGGGTGGCCGGGATGCTGGCCGCGCCGATGCTGGACCTCGATCCGCTGGCGGTGGCGCTTCCGGCGGCCGGGGTCGCGTGGGCGGTCACCGTGAACCTGGTCGCGATGGCGGCGCTCCCGGCCGTCGCCGGGCGGATGGCCGACCTGGCGGGACGGCGGGGCGTGCTGGCCGTCGGACTGGCCCTGTACGTGCTGGGAGCCTCGGCGGTGATCGTCGCACCGTCGTGGCCGGTGCTCGTCGGGGCCCGGCTGGGGCAGGGGGCGGGTATCGCGCTCATGGTCCCCGCCGCGCTGGCGATGCTGCTCGCCGCGCTGCCGGAGCGGCGGCGGCCCGGCGGGGTGGCGCTGTGGATCGCGGCCTGCGCGGCCGGGGTGCTGGGGATGCAGGCGGGCGGCGGATGGCTGCTGGCCACGTTCGGATGGCGCGGACTCTTCCTGCCAGGGGCGGTGCTGGCGGCGGCGCTGTTGCTGTTCGCCCCCGCGCTGCCCCGGTCTCTCGGTGCTCCGGCCCACGCCTCGGCCCCGCGTGCCCTGGCGGGCGCGGTCCTGGTCGTCACGGGGATCGCGGCAGCGGTGCTGACCCTGGCCAGGGGCGGCGTGTGGGGCTGGACCTCCGCACTGACACTCGGCTGCGCGAGCGCGGCGACGCTGCTCCTCCTGACGGCGACGCTGACCCTGAGACACACACCCGACCCCGAAGCCACAGACTCCGCGACCACACGAACCGACCTCGGCTGGACCGCAAGCTCCGCAGAGGCACGGGCAGGGCTCGGACGGGCGGCTAACTCTCCGGACACGCAGGCTGGGCTCGGGTGGGCGGCGGGCGTGTCCGGGGCGTTCGGTGCCGTGTTCTTCGCTCTGCTGGCGACCGGGCCGGCCTACGTGGCGGGAGTTCCCGTGCTGGGCGGGAGTTCCGGTGCCGGGCCCGGGTGGCTCTGGCTGGTGCCCGTTCTGGTGGGGATGGCCGCGGCGGCTCCGCTCGCGGCCCGGGTGGGCCGGCGTCACGGGATGAACGGGGTCGTGCTCGGCGGCGCGGTGGCGCTGGCCTCCGGGTGCGGATCGCTGCTGGCTGGTCCGTACCCGCTCCTGGTCCTCGCCGGCGCCCTGCTGGCGGGGGCGGGGCTGGGCGCGCTGGCGACCGACGCGCTGACGACGGGCACGGCCGCGGCCGGGCGGGGGAACCTCTCGGCCGGTGTGGGCGCGGTCGAAACCGCCCGCGTGGTGGGCGCGGCGGCCGGGCTGGCGGGCGCGGCGGTCCTGACGACGAGCGGCGTCCCAGGGATCACCGGCGCCGGGCCGGACGCCGTCCTGCTCGCCTGCGTGGCGGTGGCGGTCCTGACGGCCGCCGCCGCGTCGTGGCGGATGGTGACGGCACGACGGCACCGCGCCGTACAGGCCTCTCTGCGCGCGGCGCGGCAGGAGGCCGAGTCACTGCGCGGGCTCCTGCTGGAGCTCCGCGCCACCTTCACGGAAGTACGTGGCCAGGCCGATCGAGAGCTGGTCCGCCTCGGCCTCCAGGACGTTCCAGCCCCTTGGGGCAACCCCCATGGACAGGAGTGATCATGCTCACCGACGAGGTCCGCGGCCCGCGGCACCACGGCGTTCCGGTACGCGGGACCCGGCCGGCCGATCAGCGCTCCGCGAGGACGGCACACCGGCTGCACGGCATCCGGCACGTGTCCGGACGGACGGTCGCCCCGGCCGACGGCTTCCCGGACAGAACGCCTGACGTGCCGCCCGAGGAACCCGGCGGGAGGGCGGCATGAACCGCGGCAGGGTGGGCGTGCTGGTGCCGCCCGCCAACCCGTCGGCGGAGCCCGAGCTGACCCGCCTGCTCGGCTCCCGCGCCGACATGCACGTCAGCCGGTTCCCGGTACGCCCGGGGCTGGCGATGGCCGAGCGTCTGGAGAGCTACAACGCGGCGCTGCCCGCGATGGCCTGCTCGTTCGGCGACCTGGCGCTCGACGCGCTCGTCATGGCCTGCGACGGCCCCCGCTACCTGCTCGACCCGGACGAGGACCAGGACGAGTGCGAGCGGATGAGCGAGCGGTTCGGGGTGCCGTTCGCGACCGCGACGGTGGCCATCATGGAGGCGATCGGGCACCTCGGGGTGGAGGAGGTGCACATCGTCTCGCCGTACCAGCCGTGGCTGACGGAGCTGGCCGAGCGGTTCTGGAAGGCCGCGGGCATGCGGATCGCCGGGGTCGTGCCGGTGCGGGCGCAGGGCGGTTTCTCCCCGTACGACATCACCCCTTCGGAACTGGTCGACCAGGTGAAGCAGGCGGACCTGCCCGTCGACGCGGTGCTGCTGTTCGCCTGCAGCGGAATGGCGACGCTGCCGGTGCTGGGCACGCTCGGCGCGGGCAACGACCGGACGCTGCTCACCTCGAACCTGTGCAGCGCGTGGTGGGCGCTGTCGCGGGCGACGGGCCGCCCGGTCACGCTGAACCGGCCGCCCTCGCGGGCGGCCGCGCACGGGAGGGCGTCATGACCGCCTTCCCCGCTCCTTGGACGGGGGTCGCCGGCACCACGCCCGCGGCCGGCGTGGACGGTGCCCGATCCGGCGCCGGCGACCCCGAACCCACCCTGCCGGAGGCCGTCTAGCGGGCCCCTGACGTAGCCAGGGGCCGGGCGAGGGACGCCGTGCTAGCTGGAGGAGTAGTCGATCATGTGGCGGACGCTGTCCAACGAGGCGCGCGAGGCCATCGGCAGGCTGTGCGAGCAGCATGGAAGGCACCTCTACGACTACTGCCGCACGGGCCTGTCGGCCTCCGACGCGGAGCTGGCCGTCGCCGGGGCGCTGCTGTCGGCGCACGTGCACGGGGAGCGGCTACGCGATCGGAAGCGGATGCGTCCGTGGCTGTACGCGCTCGCGCGGTGCCATCGCGCGGCCGTGGCGGCGTCCAGGCCGGCCAGCCCCGGCTCGTGGACCCGGCCGGGCGCGCCGGGCGAGGTGGCCGACGCGCTGCGGGCGCTCGACCCGCCGCATCGGGAGCTGCTCGACCTCTCGGTACGGCACGAGCTGGCGAGCGCGGACATCGCCATGATCTTCGACGTCTCCGCGATCGAGGTGAACACCATGATCGCGGAGGCCGCCGACCGGCTGGAGGAGTGGGTCGCGGCGGTGCGCGCGGCGCGGACCCGCGACGGGTGCGCGCGGCTGGCGGTGCGGGTGACGGACTGGGCGAGGGCGCCCGGCCGGCGCAACCGCACCCGGATCGCCCGGCACGTCCGCTCCTGCCAGGCCTGCCAGGCGGCGCCCCGCGAGGGGGTGCGGGCCGGTGTGCTGCTGCTCGGCCTGCCGCTGGCCGCGATCCCTGACACGTTACGCGACCAGCCCGCTTGGGGTGACCCGCTGCCCGGCGATCCGGCGGCGTGGCGCTCCGACGGGTTCCCGGCGCAGGCGCGCGGTCTGATGGAGCCGCCGCCCGCGCTGATCTCCCTGGTCCCCGGCCCCACGACGGGCACCAGGGAAAACTCCTGGCCGGTGGCGGGCGCGGCCGCCACCGGCCAGGAACCCTCCGGCGGCGGCCCGCCGGAGCCCGACGAGCCCGCCTCCCGGACGCGCCGGGGACCGTCCGCTTCACCGGGCACGGCCGAGGCTCTGCTGCGGGCGGCCCACCAGACGGGCGAGCGCCTGGTGCCCACCGGCACCACGGGGCTTCCCACGCCGCCCGCGGGCCACGACTCCTCCTCGGGCGACACCATCCCGTACCGCAAACGCGGCGACTTCCCCCCGATGCGCGTCCCCACCGAGAAGAAGACCGCCCCGCCGCACTGGGGCACGGCACAGGAGGAACGTCCCGCCGAGGCGCCCTTCGGGGAAGACCCCTTCGACACCGGCGCGTCACCGGACCGGGGCGACTCCGCCGCCCCGCCTGACGAACCGCGAGACGGTACGGACGAGAACGCGGAAGCCGCCGAGGTGAGCGGTGACACGGACGGGACACGGGACGACGGGAGCGCGCCGAATACGGGTGACGAGAAAGCTCCGCCGAACGCCCCCGCGCCTCCCCGGGGCGAACGCGGAATCGACCCCACGACCCTCCGACGCGGGAACAAGACACCACCTCGGTGGGACGCGACCGAACCCGGCACGCCGGCCCGCTCGGGCGATGGCGAGCACGGAGGCGACACAGTCCCCCGCCGGAGCCTCCCCGGACTAGGTGGCAAGACACCGCCACGCTTGAGCCCTGACGGGGCCGGGGACAAAAGGCATTTGAGCTCTGGCGGGCTCGGCCCCAAGAAGCCGCCCTCCTGGAGTCCGAGCGGGTTCGGGGATGAGACACCACTTCGCTTGAGCCCCGACGGACTCGGGACCAACAAGCCACTTCCCTGGAGTTCCGGCCCGCTCGGGGACGAGACACCACCTCGCTTGAGCCCCGACGGACTCGGGACCAAGAACTGGGGTTCAGGCGAGCTCGGGGACGAGACACCAACTCCCGACGGGCTCGGCCCCGAAAAGCCGCACTCCTGGAGTTCTGGCGGGTTCGGGGATGAGACGCCGCCTCGGTTGGGTGAGGGCGGGGTGGACGGGTGGATCAGTGTGCCGTTGCCGAGGCGGAGTGACGACCCGCCGCGGCAGCACGCGCCGATGCGGACGCTGGATCCCGGGTGGCGGAGCGGCAGGACGCCGGTGACCCAGTACGGGGACAAACTGGTGTTCGCGAACGCGCCCGTGGAGAGTCCTGCCGGGGGCCACGGGGAGACGTGGGACGAGTTCTGGCGGGAGCGGCCGGACGAGGACGACCCGGAGGCCAGGATCTCGCTGCAGTGGCTCGTACGGGCGGCGCTGATCGTCGGTGTGGTGATGCTGGTGGCGGGCCTGGTCTGGGCCGGGATCCAGAGCCGCCAGCGCCAGGCCCCGGCCACACCGGACCCGGCGACCGGCCAGTCCCCGGCGGATCCAGGAGCAACAGCGGGCACGGAACAGGCACCGGCCGACCCCCAGGCCACGACAGACCAGGATCAAGCACCCGCCGACCCCGGAAGTACCCAGGTACCGGCGGACACCAGCGCGCCCGCGGACTCGGCAGACACCCAGGCGCCCGCGGACACCGGCCCGTCCGGCAACGCGCCCGCCGACGCCCGTACGTCCGATGACCCCGGAGGCACCCAGGCGCCCGCGGACACCGGCTCACCCGCCGACCCCGCGGACACCGCAGCACCGGTGGACGCGGAAGGGCGGGGAAAGGCGTTTCCCCCGGCGCCCGTGGCCTCGATCTCGCCCACGTCCGTGAAGCTGGGCGAGAAGCGGTCCGGGACGTTCAGGCTGACGTGCACCGGGGACTGCCGCGTCACCTCGTTCTCCGGCACGAACGGCATCGCCGTCTCCGGCAACGCCTTCACCGTCGCCGCCCCGGCCGCCCGCCCCGGCTGCCTGGGCCCGCCTGTCACCGAGTCCGGCGTCGTCACCGTCCACTGGACCGGCACCGCCAAGGGTGACGGCGAGACCACCGAAGGCACGACCACGGCGGACGGAACCCTCACGCTCATGGTGTCGTGGACCGTCACCCATGACAGAGGCGCCCTCATCCCCGACGCGAACGGAGGCGGCTATTGGAGCAACTGCCCACGAACACGTGAATGACCAAGGCGAAGATGCACACACGAGCAAGAGGGCCTCGGGCGGCGATCCGCCCGAGGCCCGGTCACTGCGGCAGGTCAGGTCAGAAGAACGAGAACTCCCGCTCCGGCTCCGGCAGGGTCAGCTCCCGCGGTCCGATGAACCTCGCCCTGTCCTGCGGCACGCTCTCCAGCGGCGTCCCGAGCACCACCGGGAACGCGATCGAGCTCTTGGACAGGTCGACGGTGACGTTCGCCCCGGTGCCCGTCTCGTTGCTGTAGTTCGAGTCGGTGCCGGCGATCACCAGCCCGATCCGGTGTCCCTTCTTGAAGATGTAGTCCTGCGGCAGGGTCTCCCACTTGACGCTCCCGTACGTGCCCACGGGCAGCGGTGCGGAGCGGCTGAGCGAGAGGCGGTTCTGCACGTCGATCCAGCCGCGCGCGACGATCTCGACCGGCCGGTTGACGGTGTTGGTGACGACCTTGCGGTAACAGGCGTCGTCCCCGGCGGTGCTGTCGCCCCAGCAGTCCTCCTCGGTCAGGGTGGTGATGCCCCCGCCGCGCCGCCAGTCGACGCGGGTGTCGTCGCCGAAGTCGACGAGCAGCGCGGTCAGGTTGGCGGTCGGCTTGTCGAGCTTGACCCGCAGGTCGGCGACGGGGGTGCCGGACAGGCGCAGGTCGAGGGGCAGCTCACCGGTGGTGTACGCGATCCGGCCCGGCTTGGCGGTGCCGACGTCGGACACCATGTCGGACTCGGTCATGCGCACGTCGGTGAAGCTCGCGGTCGCCTTCTTGCCGGGCAGGAGGCGGAGCGAGCCGTCGGCGGCCGGGCGCAGGGTCAGCTTGTGGCCGCGGGGCGCCGGCCAGTCGCGCTCGGTGATCCACTGTGCGGGAGCGACCTCGATGTCGGCGCGGGGCTCGCGCATGATGTCGTTGCGCACGCCGTGCAGCCAGTGGTCGAACCACCGGTGCAGCGTGTCCACCCAGAGCCCTCTGCGGCCCTCGAAGTCGAACGGGTCCACGTGGGCGGTCTGGCCGAGCCAGATCTTGCGGGGCACGCCGCGCTTGGCCAGCGCCTCCCACCACTCGGAGAAGTTGTCGGGCTTGACGTTGAGGTCGTTGACGGTGTGCGCGACGAACACGCTCGCCCGTACCTTGGAGACGTCGCCGAGCAGGCCGTTGATGTAGTCGCGCTCGGCCCAGAAGGCGTTGTAGTCGCCGGTGTCGTCGCCGTCCTCGGCGTCCATCCGGTCGCGCACGGCCTGACACTTGGGCTCGGGGTCGGTGTCGATGTAGTTGGCCAGCCAGGAGGCGTAGTCGTAGTTGTAGATGACGCCGTTGGAGCGCTGGTACTTGTACCAGGAGCTGATCGCGGAGATGGGCACGATCGTCTCCAGGCCGCGCACGCCGGTGGCGGCGACGGCGTTGGCGAGCGTGCCGTCGTACGACTTGCCGATCATGGCGGACTTGCCGGTGGTCCAGTCGGCGACGGCGGGGCTGCCGTCGGCGCGGTAGGCCTTGGCGCGGCCGTTGAGCCAGTCGATGACGGCCTTGCCGCCCAGCACGTCGGCCTTGCCCCCGACGTCGGGGCAACCGTCGGACTTGGTGGTGCCGAGCATGTCGACGTTGAGCACGCCGTAGCCGCGCGGCACGAAGTAGTTGTCGTAGAAGAGCGGGAACTTCACGACGTTGCCGGCGTCGTCGTAGACCTTCCGCTCGCCTTCGTTGCCTCGACCGGAGTTGTCGTAGTACGGGCTCTCGTCGATGATGACGGGCACCCTGAGGCCGGGGCCGGACTCCTTGGGCCTGATGATGTCGACACGCACCCGGTCGAGCCTGCCGTCGGCGTCGCTGTCGACGGTCGACTCGACGTACACGTGCTCGCGGATGGCGTCGGCGTAGGAGAAGACCGGCTGCGTGCGGCCGTTCTCGACGGTGATCTCTGGAGCGGTTGCCGCCTGGACGGGGGTGGCCGTCCCCACGATGAGGGCGGCGGCGATGAGGGCCGGGCGTAAGGGTGGCACGCGTGACCTCCGGGGGGCTGACAAAGTACGAGCAATCTCTCAGACCCCCGACGCCCTGACAAGATCTACCCACCGCCGTCCAGCCCCCTGTCCGAGCCCTTTGCCACACCCGTTACGAACCCCACGAGCCGAAACACCGCCCGCACCACGCCACACACCCGCACGGCCCGCGCGCGGCCATGGCCACCGCGGGCCGACACGAGCAGCCCGCCGCCGACAGCGACGACGTGCGCGGAACATCACCTCCAGAGCGGGCGGGCGCTCCCCGGAGATGACGATCGTCTCCGCCTCGTCCTCAACCTGCGGACCAGCTCCCGCCCGACGCCACCACCGCCAGCAACCCGCCACCCGCTGCGGCGAGCAGCATCATGTACGGGGACGTCCGTGATCACCTCCAGAGCGGTTCGGGCGCTACCCCGATCGTGTCCGCCTTGTCACCGACCCGCGGGTCCGGCTCGCGTCCCCCGGCGTGGCAACCGCAGCGCCACCACCGCCAGCAACCCGCCACCCGCCGCAACCGCCAGCAGTCCGTACGGGGAACGCCCGTGATCACCCCTGAAGCGCGGCGTACGCCTACCCCGAGATGACGATCGTGTCCGCCTTGTCGTCGACTGGCGGGTCCGGTTCGCGTCCTCGGCGCGGCAACCGCAGTGCCGCCACCGCCAGCAGAGCGCCGCCTGCTGCGGCGAGCAGGAGTGTGTACGGGGGGACGCCGACGGTGGATGTTACTGGGGCGGGCGCGGCAGAGGCGGCGGGTGCAGCGGAGGCGGTGGGGGCGGATGCCGCGGTGGGAGGGACTGGGGAGGCCTCCGGTACGCCTTCGAGGTCGGGGATGCCCGGGGGACGGATCACGCCCCAGTAGTCCACGGTCGGCTCACGAAGGGCCTTGACCAGCTCGGGGTCGAGGGGGTTGATCTCGATCCGGCCCGGCACGGTGAGGGTCCCGATCTCGTACGGCTGGAACATCCCCTGCACGCCGGTCAGCTTGTGGACGCCCTCGGGCACGTTGACGGCGGCCGCGTAGTGGCCGGGCTCGGGCAAAGGGCTGCCGGGGAACTCGCGGACGAGGCCGTCGGCGCCGGTCAGCCGCAGCGCGGTCGGGCCCAGCTCGCCCTCGAACGGGTGGGTGCCGTGCTGCAGGACCCAGAAGCCGATCGTGTACGACGTGCCGGGAGCCAGCGAGGACGGCACCGGATCGAGATACGTGAGCGCCCACCCGCCGGACGCCGAGGCCGGGGGCGCGCCCGCGATCAGCGCGGCAGCGGCGGCCAGGATGACCATCAACCTTCTCATGTCACACCTCCGGCCGTGATACACCGCCCGGCGGTCCCAGGTTCCCGAGGGCGGTGCGTTTCCCGCCCGCGCGACGCAGAATTGAGGGGCCATGCGGGGGATCCGGCGAGATGCGAGGAGGCCCGCGCCGTGTTCGCCACCGGACGCGAATACCTGACGGGGATGCTCGACGTCCTCGTGCACGAGGGGATGCTGGCCGAGTGGCGGCGCGAGTCGCCCGACGGCTACGTGCTCCGCACGCATGAGGGCGAGGAGGTCACGCTGACGTCGTCGCAGGCCGCGATGTGGACGCACGGCGCGTTCGCCGCCTATCTGGCCCTGGTCGACCAGGGCCGCATCAGCCCGCGGCTGCCGGGCGGCACGTGATCAGGGGTTGCGTGCCCGGCCGAGGATGTGGGCGAGCGGGGGCGCGCCGGGGATCCGGTGGGTGAACCGGTCGTGCTCCTCGATGACCAGGCCCGCGGCTCCGATGGCCGCCGCCGTGTCGCGGTTGGGGTGGCAGCCGCCGGCCACCCGCGACCACAGCGGGGTGACCAGGTCCTGCAGCAGCCCGCGGACGGGCCGGTCGGAGCGCACGTGCTCGAAGAAGCGCAGCTCGCCGCCGGGCTTGAGCACCCTGCGCAGCTCGGCGAGCGCGCCCGCCGGGTCGGGGACCGAGCAGAGCACGAGCGAGACCACCACCGCGTCGAACTCGACCGGCCCGGACGGCAGCGCCCCGGCGTGGCCGGGCACGACGCGTACCGGCACGGGGGCGGTGGCCGCGGCCCGCTCGGCGGCGGCGCGGAGCACGTCGTCGGGCTCGACCGCGACGACCTCGCGCACGCCCCGCGGGTAGTGGGGGAAGCTGAGCCCGTTGCCGGCGCCGACCTCCAGGACGCGGCCGCTCAGCCCGTCCAGCAGGCGGGTGCGCAGTTCGCCCGTGACGGGCTCGGCCCGCCGGCTCATCCGGTCGTACGCGCGGGCGAACCGGGGATGCTGGAACCGCGAGAGATCCTGCATGGCTCCCACCGTATGCGGACAAGCCGGGCGACGGCGCCCGGCGTGCCGGGCGCCGTCGCCTCGTTCAGGACGCGCTGTTGCTCATGTAGCGGTCGATCTTCCAGGAGTCGTTGTCCTTCATCAGCAGGAAGAACCCGCGGGTCGCCTCGGCGCCCTGTCCGGAACTCGCGAAGACGAAGGCGCTCTTGCCCATGGTCTCCGACTCCTCGATGCTCGGCGTGCCGCCGGCGCCCTGCTGACCCTTGAAGAGCTCGGTCAGCGCCTGCGTGCCCTCCGCCGTCTCGTGTCCCTGCACCGCCGCCACGCCGTCCGAGGTGAACATCTTGGCGGCCTGCTCGCCGTTGCCCGAGGCGAGCGCCTGGTAGAACTTCTCCACCACCGAACGGGGCGAGCCCTTGCCGGTCTCGGTCGGTGTCGCCGTGCCCGTTTCGCCGGGCATCGGGCTTTCGGTCATGCCGGTCTCGGTGCCCGTCGGCGAGGCGGGGCTCGCCGCGCCCTTCATCGCTTGTCCGGTGCCGCCCGCAGCGCAGCCGGCGGTGAGGAGGGCAGGAACGACCATGGCCAGCAGGACGCCCCTGCGCAGGAATTTCATGCTCATGGCCGCAGTGATGCCCGCCCCGGTCGTCCGGGAATGCGCGCTTGATCCAGTCCGGACGAGTCCTTTACCGGCTGCGGATTACTCACACGAATGGTTCACCCGATTTGTCGAGATCGTTCAGAGGTGCGATCGTTGCCACCTCGATACCAATTTGGCGAGGCGTCGCCTATAGCGTCCCTTCAGTGCCGCAAATTAAGGCGAACCTAAGCACGGAGCCCGAGCCCCTGCCCCTGCGTGAGGAGGCCGAGCGCTGTGCCGCGGTCGACGCCGGCCGACGCTGCGTGCTCCCGGCGACTCACCCGGGCGCCCACGTCTACCCGCCCACCGACACGAGCCCGCGATCCTGAGCGCGGGCGCCGGACGGCGGAACACTGACGGACACCTGCACCGCGCCGTCGCGGACGCGCGCCCGGTAGACGGGGACCGCGACCGCGGGCTCGTCCAGGCAGCGCCCCGTGACCAGCGAGAACACCTGCTTGTGCAGCGGCGAGGCGACGGTCGCCTCGCCCTTCCTGGTGCCGACGATCCCGCGTGAGAGCACGTACGCCCCGCTGAACGGGTCGCGGTTGCCCAGCGCGTGCACCGTGCCGTCGTAGGTGCGGAAGAGCGCCACCTGCTCGCCGTCCACCAGCGCGCACACGCCGCGCTCGGGCAGCAGGAGGTCGTAGCCGCAGATGCCGATCCAGTTCATGACATCACCACCGGTTTGATCTGGTCTCGCTCTGTCGCGAAGACGATGGACGGGTCGGGGACCCCTGGTGCGTTGACGAAGCTGACGAACCGGCCGAGCTTGTCCGGGTCCTCCAGCGTGGCCCGCCACTCGTCGGCGTAGGTGGCGACGTGCCGCTCCATGTGCGCGTCGAGGTCGGCGCAGATGCCGAGCGAGTCGTCCATGATGACCGAGCGGAGGTAGCCGAGCCCGCCGTCGAGCGACTCCAGCCACGCGGAGGTGCGCTGCAGCCGGTCGGCGGTGCGGATGTAGAACATCAGGAACCGGTCGATGGTCCTGATCAGCTCCTCGCCGGTCAGGTCGGCGGCGAGCAGGTCGGCGTGGCGGGGCTTGAAGCCGCCGTTGCCGCCCACGTACAGGTTCCAGCCCTGCTCGGTGGCGATGACGCCGAAGTCCTTGGACCTGGCCTCGGCGCACTCGCGGGCGCAGCCGGAGACGGCCGACTTGAGCTTGTGCGGCGAGCGCAGCCCCCGGTAGCGCAGCTCCAGCGCGATGGCCATGCCGACCGAGTCCTGCACCCCGTACCGGCACCAGGCCGAGCCGACGCACGACTTCACCGTGCGCAGCGCCTTTCCGTAGGCGTGGCCGGACTCGAACCCGGCGTCGACGAGCCTGCGCCAGATCTCCGGGAGCTGGTCGACGCGGGCGCCGAACAGGTCGATCCGCTGCCCGCCGGTGATCTTCGTGTAGAGGCCGAAGTCGCGGGCCACCTCGCCGATGACGATGAGCTTGCCGGGGGTGATCTCGCCGCCGGGGATGCGCGGCACGACCGAGTACGTCCCGTTCTTCTGGATGTTGGCGAGGAAGTGGTCGTTGGTGTCCTGCAGGGCGGCGTTCTCGCCCTCCAGCACGTGCCCGTTGTGCAGCGAGGCGAGGATGGAGGCCACGGCGGGCTTGCACACGTCGCAGCCACGGCCCTCCCCGTGCTCGGCGATGAGCTGGGAGAACGTGCGGATGCCGCGCACCCGTACGATGTCGAACAGCTCCGCCCTGGAGTGGGCGAAGTGCTCGCACAGCCCCTTGCCGGTGTCCACGCCGGCCTTCTCCAGCAGTTGCTTGAGCATCGGCACGCAGCTCCCGCAGGTGGTGCCGGCGCGGGTGCACGCCTTGACGCCGGGCACGTCGGCGCAGCCCTGGTCGTGGATGGCGGCGCGGACGGCGCCGGCGCTGACGTTGTTGCAGGAGCACACCTGCGCGTCGTCGGGCAGGTCGAGCTGGACCCCGCCGCCGGCGAACAGCAGGTCCGCGGGGGGTGCGGGCAGCGGCTTGCCGACGTAGGAGCGCAGCGTGCCGTACGGGGACGCGTCGCCGACGCAGATGCCGCCGAGCAGGGTGGTGGCGTCGTCGCTGATGAACAGCTTCTTGTAGACGCCGCCCACCGGGTCCATGTAGGTGACGTCGAGCGCCCCTTCCATGGCCCCGAACTGGGCCACCTCGACGCCGAGCAACTTGAGCTTGGTGGACAGGTCGGCGCCGCCGAACGCCGCCCCGCCGCCCGTGATCCGCTCGGCGGCGACCTCGGCCATGGTGAAGCACGGCCCGGCGAGCCCGTACACCATGCCGTCGTGCAGGGCGCACTCGCCGACGGCGTAGATGTGCGGGTCGGAGGTGCGCATGGCGGAGTCGACGACGACGCCGCCGCGCTCCCCCACCGCCAGGCCGCACTCCCTGGCCAGCTCGTCGCGCGGCCTGACCCCGGCGGAGAAGACCACGATCTGGGCCTCGACGAGGGCGCCGTCCGGCGTGCGGAGGCCGGTGACCTTCCCCCGGCCGTCGGTGACGATCTCCTGTACGCCGGAGCCCGCGTGCACGCTCAGCCCGAGCGCCTCGATGTGGCCCTTGAGCACCGCGCCGCCGCCCTCGTCCACCTGGCGGGGCATCAGCCACGGGCTCATCTCCACGATATGGGTGCGCAGCCCGAGCCCGCGCAGCGCGTCGGCGGCCTCCAGGCCGAGCAGCCCGCCGCCGACCACGACGCCGTCGGTGGCCCCCTCGGCCGCCGCCCTGATCGCGTCCAGGTCGTCGATGGTGCGGTAGACGTGCGCGTGCCCGGCCCCCGGCACCGGCGGCACGAACGGCCTGGACCCGGTGGCGAGCACCAGCACGTCGTACGGCTCCGGCTCGCCGCCCTCGACGGTCACCCGGCGGGCCCGCCGGTCGATGCCGGTGACGCGGCTGTTCAGCCTGGTCACCACGCCGGGCGGCACCGGGTAGGACAGCTCCTCGGCCGAGACGCCGTCCAGGTACGAGGTGAGCGCCACCCGGTCGTAGGCGGGCCTGGGCTCCTCGCCGATGACCGTGATCGTCCCGTCGAAGCCCCGCTCCAGCAGGGCCTCCACGAGCCGGTGGGCGGCCGGCCCGTACCCGGCCACGACGATCTTCCTCATGCGGGAACCCCTTCCTGTTCGCACAGCCAGCCGACGATGCCCGCCACGGCGTCACGGCAGGTACCGCAGCCGGTCGTGGCCCTGGTGGCGGCGGCCACGCCGGCCACGTCCCTGGCGCCCGCCTCCCAGCACGCCCTGATCTGTCCCTTGGTCACGTCGTTGCAGTGGCACACCTTGGCCGCGTCGGGCATCAGCGTCGGGCTGTCAGCTCTCGCCGCCGGCGCCGGCCCGGGGAACAGCAGCCCGGCCCGGTCCCCCGGCAGCGGCCCGCCGCGGTCGTAGAGCTGGGTGAGGGTGCCGACGGCGTCGGTGTCGCCCAGCAGGATCGCGCCGACGAGCCGGTCGTCGCGGATGACGAGCTTGCGGTAGGTGCCCCGCGCCCGGTGGCTGAAGCGCACCACCTCGGCCTGCTCGTCGGTGAGGTGCGTCTCGCCCATCGCGGCCAGCTCGACGCTGCTCGCCTTGAGCCGGGTGACCAGCCGGGAGCCGCGGTAGCGCGACGCGCCGCCGGTGATCACGTCGGCGGCCACGGCGGCCTGTTCCCAGGCGGGCGCGACCAGCCCGTACACGGTGCCGTCGTGCTCGGCGCACTCGCCGATGGCCAGGATGGACGGGTCGTCGGTGCGCAGCTCGTCGTCGACCACGATGCCGCGCCGCACTTCCAGCCCGGCCTCGGCGGCCAGCGCGGTGAGCGGGCGGACGCCGCAGGCGAGCACCACCAGGTCGCCCTCGACCAGCTCGCCGCCGGCCAGCCGGACGCCGCCGTCCTCGACGGCGACGGCGCTGGCGCCGGTCCTGATCTCGACGCCGAGCCCGGCCAGCGTCTCGCCCAGCACCAGGCCCGCCTCGGGGTCGAGCTGCCGTTCCATCAGGTGGCCGGCCAGGTGCAGCAGCGTCACGGGCAGCCCGCGCCCGGCCAGCCCGCGGGCGGCCTCGACGCCGAGCAGTCCGCCGCCGATCACCACCGCGCGGCGGCTGTCGGCGGCGGCCTTGACGATGCGGTCGCAGTCGTCGAGCGTCCGGAACGGGATGGCGCGCCCGGCGCCGGGGATGGGCGGCACGATCGCCTCGCTGCCGGTGGCCAGCACGAGCAGGTCGTACGGCGCGCGCCGGCCGTCGGCGGTGTGCACGGCGCGCGACTCGCGGTCGATCCAGGCCACGGCGCTCCCGAGCACCGCCTCCACCCGGTGCGTGTCGTACCAGGACAGGTCGTGCAGGCCGAGCTGCTCGGGCCTGGCCTGCCCGGCGAGCACGTTCGACAGCAGCACCCGGTTGTAGGGGCTGCCCTGCTCGGCGCCGAACACGGTGACCGGCATCCGCGGGTCGCGCGCCCGTACCTCGCTGACCAGGCGCGCGCCCGCCATCCCGTTGCCGACGACGACGAGCCTCATGTGACCCGCTCCACCCGTACGGCGCAGACCTTGAACTCCGGCATCCGGGACGTGGGGTCGAGCGCCGGATTGGTCAGCCGGTTCGCCCCCTCCCAGTGAAACGGCATGAACACGGTGTCGCTCCTGATCGCGTCGCTGATCCTGGCCACGCCCTGTCCCTGGCCGCGCCTGCTGGTGACCCGCACCAGGTCCCCCGCCCCGATGTCCAGCCGCCCGGCCAGATCGGGGTGGAGCTCCACGTACAGTTCGGGCACGGCGGCGGCGAGGGCGGCGATCCTGCGGGTCTGCGCGCCGCTCTGGTAGTGCGCGAGCACGCGGCCCGTCGTGAGGTAGACGGGGTAGTCGTCGTCGATCTCCTCGGCCGGGCCCCGGTGCTCGACCGGCACGAACCTGGCCCGCCCGCCGGGGGTGGCGAACGAGCCGAGGAACGGCCGCGGCGTCCCCGGGTGCCCCGGCTCGGGACACGGCCAGAAAACCCCGACTTCCGCCCCGCCCCGATCATCCGCGCGGTCCCGGGCCTCTCCTCCGTACGGGACGTCTCCCTCATCGCGGGTTTCCCGGGGCTCTTCCGTTTCTCCCGTGATGCGGTCGTACGTGATGCCCGAGTAGTCGGCCGGGCCGCCCGCGCTGGCGCGGCGCAGTTCCTCGAACACCTTGCCCGGCTCGTCGGCGAAGTCGTGGCCGAGCCTGCGGGCCAGCCCGGCGATGACCTCCAGGTCGCTCCGCACGCCGGGCGGCGGCCGGACCGCCTGGCGGCGCAGCAGCACGCGGCCCTCCAGGTTGGTCATGGTGCCCGTCTCCTCGGCCCACTGGGTGACGGGGAACACCACGTCGGCCAGCGCCGCCGTCTCCGACATGACCACGTCGCAGACGACGAGCAGGTCCAGCGACCGGATCCGCTCGGCGACCCGGGCGGAGTCGGGCGCGGACACGACCGGGTTGGAGCCGAACAGCAGCATCGCCTTCGGCCCCGCCGGTGTGCCGAGCGCCTCCAGCAGCTCGAACGCCGACCGCCCAGGACCCGGCAGGTCGCCGGGGTCGACGCCCCACACGCCGGCGACGTGCTCGCGGGCCGCCGGGTCGTCGATCCTGCGGTAGCCGGGGAGCTGGTCGGCCTTCTGCCCGTGCTCCCTGCCGCCCTGGCCGTTGCCCTGCCCGGTGAGGCACCCGTACCCGGAGCCGAGCCGTCCGGGCAGGCCGAGCGCGAGCGCCAGGTTGACGAACGCGGTGACGGTGTCGGTGCCCTGGGCGTGCTGCTCGGCGCCGCGCCCGGTGAGCACGTACGCGTTCTTCGCGTACGCGAGCGCGCGCACGGCCTCGCGCATCCGCGGCACGGGCACGCCGGTGATCCGCTCGACGCGCTCCGGCCACCAGGCGGCGAGCGAGGTCCGTACGGCGTCGAACCCGCTGGTGCGCTCCTCGACATACGCGGCGTCGACCAGGTCCTCGGCGACGGCCAGGTGCAACAGGCCGAGCGCGAGCGCCAGGTCGGTGCCGGGCGCGGGCCGCAGGTGCAGCCAGGCGAGCCTGGCCGTGGCGGTGCGGCGCGGGTCGATGACGATGAGCCGCGGCCCGTCCAGGTGGCGGACGAACGGCGGCATGGTCTCGGCCGGGTTGGCGCCCGCCAGCAGCACCACGTCGGCCCCGGCCAGGTCGGTGACGGGGAAGGGCATGCCGCGGTCCATGCCGAACGCCCTGATCGAGGCGGCGGCGGCCGACGACATGCAGAAGCGGCCGTTGTAGTCGATCTGGCTGGTGCCGAGTGCGACCCTGGCGAGCTTGCCCAGCAGGTACGCCTTCTCGTTGGTGAGCCCGCCCCCGCCGAACACGGCCACGCCGTCGGGGCCGTGTTCGAGCCTGATGGCGGACAGCCGGTCGGCGACGTGGCCGAGCGCCACGTCCCAGTCCACCGGCCGCCCGTGCAGGAGCGGGCTGGTCAGGCGGGCGCCGTTGGTGAGCAGGTCGGCGGCGGTCCAGCCCTTCTGGCACAGGGCTCCGGCCGCGTTGGCAGGGACGTCGGTCCGCGGCGTGATCGTGATCCCGGACGCGGTGGCGCTGATCGCCATCCCGCACTGCAGCGCGCAGTACGGGCAGTGGGTCTTCACCGGCTCGGCCATCCGGTCAGACCCTCGCGTGGGCGAGGCTGGCCACCCGAGAGACGCCGACGGTGCGCAGGTAGCACCACCAGGTCAGGCCGGCGCAGCTCGCGTAGAAGAGGCCGAAGGCGAGGAACGCGCCCGCCGGGCTGCCGGTGGCGGCGAACGACATGCCGAACGCCCGGTTGATGAGGAAGCCGCCGAGCGCGCCGACGGCGGAGATGATGCCGATGGCGGCGGACGCCTGCCGCTTGCCGTGCAGCAGCGCCGCCTCGTCGTCGCCCTTCTCCGCCACCGCCTTGGCCTGGAAGATCGCGGGGATCATCCGGTAGGTGGAGCCGTTGCCGATGCCGGCGGTCAGGAACAGCGTCTGGAAGGCGAGGAAGAACAGCCAGAAACTGCCCGATCCGGACGCCGCCCAGACGAGCAGGACGCCGCCGCCCATGGCCGCGAAGTTCCACAACGTGACCGGGGCCCCGCCGAGCCGGTCGGCCAGCCACCCGCCCACCGGCCGGATCAGCGACCCGATCAGCGGCCCGGCGAACGCCACCGCGGCCCACGGCGCGTCCGGGAACAGGCTCGTGCTGAGCAGCGGGAAGGCGGTCGAGTAGCCGATGAACGAGCCGAACGTGCCCACGTACAGGAACGACATCACCCACGTCTGTGCCTTGCCGGCCACCGCGAGCTGCTCGCGCGGGCTGGCCTTGGCGCTGGTGAGGTTGTCCATGAAGAACCAGGCGCAGACGGCGGCGACCACGACGAACGGCAGCCAGAACCACCCGGCGGCGGCCAGCCCGAACGCGCCGATCACCAGCGGCATCACGAGCTGCACCGAGCTGACGCCGATGTTGCCCCCGGCGGCGTTCAGGCCGAGCGCGACGCCCTGCTTGCTCCGCGGGTAGAAGTAGGTGATGTTGGCCATGCTGGAGGCGAAGTTGCCGCCGCCCACCCCGGCCGTGGCCGCGATCAGCAGGAACATCCAGTACGGGGTGTCCGGGCTGCTCACCGCGACCCCGAGCAGCACGGCGGGCACGACCAGCAGCAGCGCGCTGACGACGGTGAAGTTGCGTCCGCCGAACCTGGCCGGCCCGAACGTGTACGGCACCCGCAGCACGGAGCCGATCAGGTTCGGCAGCGCGACCAGCCAGAACAGCTGGTCGGTGGTGAACTCGTAGGCGCCCATCCGGGCGGCCACGATGCTCCACAGCGTCCAGACGGTGAAACCGAGATGCTCGGCCAGGATCGAGAAGACCAGGTTGCGCCGGGCGACCTTCCGGCCGGTGGTCCGCCAGAAGGCCGCGTCGTCGGGATGCCACTCGGCGATCCAGCGCGCCATCATTCCTCCTACGTTCTGAGCTGACTCGAACGTAGGAACCCGGGGTTACGCACAGAGGCGGATCGGCGCTGTGCGTTCGTTACGGGTGACTCACCCGGGCAACAGGCGATACACAAGCGTCACGCCGGAAACACGCCGTTAACGAACGCTCCTGAAGAAGGCCCGGATGTCGCGGACCAGCAGCTCCGGCTCCTCCATCGCGGCGAAGTGGCCGCCGGTCTCGAACTCGGTCCAGTGCACCACCTTGTCCGTCCGCTCGGCCAGCCTCCTGATCGGCAGCACGATGTCGTGCGGGAACACCGCGACGCCGAGCGGGGTGGGCGACGACTGCGGCATGGACCAGGCGTGGGAGAACTCCCAGTAGATCTGCGCCGCCGAGTCGGCCGTGTTCGTCAGCCAGTAGAGGCTGACGTTGGTGAGCAGCCGGTCCCGGTCCACCGGCCGGTCGGTCCATTCGCGGAACTTCTCCGCGATCCAGGCGAGCTGCCCCGCCGGCGAGTCGGCCAGCCCGAACCCGAGCGTGTGCGGCCGGCTCGACTGGATCGCCATGTAGCCGCCCATGTCCCCGGTGAACTCCTCCAGCTTGGCGAGCCGCGCCTTGTCGGATTCGCTCACCTCGCCCAGGTCGCCCGACGGGAACGTCATGAGGTAGTTCACGTGCACGCCGATCACGTGCTCGGCGTCGGTCAGCCCCAGCTCGCGGGAGATCCCTGACCCCCAGTCGCCGCCCTGCGCCCCGTACCGCTCGTACCCGAGCCTGGCCATCAGCGTGGCCCAGGCCCGGGCGATCCGGCCGAGCGTCCAGCCGGTGCCGCGCAGCGGGGCGGAGGGTCCGAAGCCCGGGACGGACGGGATGACCAGGTGGAAGGCGTCGGCCGGGTCGCCGCCGTGCGCCTCCGGGTCGGTCAGCGGCCCGATCACGTCGAGGAACTCGACGACCGAGCCCGGCCAGCCGTGGGTGAGGATCAGCGGGGTGGCGTCCGGCTCGGGCGAGCGCACGTGCAGGAAGTGGATGTCCTGGCCGTCGATCTCGGTGACGTACTGCGGGTGGGCGTTGAGCTCGGCCTCGTGCGCCCGCCAGTCGTAGCCGGTGGCCCAGTAGCCGGCCAGCTCGCGCAGCTCCGCCACGGTGACGCCGCGCTCGCTGCCGGCGCCCGGGGTCTGTACGGGGTAACGGGTCCGGCTCAGCCGCTCGCGCAGGTCGTCGAGGTCGGCCTGGGGGATGTCGAGGTGGAACTCCCTGATGGTCATAGATGTACCGTCCCAGGGATTGTGGCAAGCTTTTTGCCGCTTTTTCCGGGAAAATCGGCAAATGCCGGAAACCTCCGCGCGGCTGCTGCGCCTGCTGTCGCTCCTGCAGACCCGGCCCGCCTGGACCGGCGCCGAGCTGGCCGAACGCCTCCAGGTGAGCCCCCGGACCGTCCGCTACGACATCGGCAAGCTGCGCGGCCTCGGCTATCCGGTCCACGCCACGCCCGGGGTGGCCGGGGGTTACCGGCTGGGCGCCGGGGCCGAGCTGCCGCCGCTGCTGCTGGACGACGAGGAGGCGGTGGCGGTCGCGGTGGGGCTGCGCACCGCCGGTGCGGTGGAGGGCATCGAGGAGACGTCCCTGCGCGCCCTGGCCAAGCTGGAGCAGGTGCTGCCCGACCGGCTGCGCCGCCGGATCCGGGCGCTGCACGCGGCCACCGTGTCCCTGGCGCCGGGCGGGCCGGCCGTCCCCGCCGAGACGCTGACCGCCGTCGCCACCGCCTGCCGCGACCGGCTCCGGCTGCGGTTCGACTACCGGACGCACGACGGGTCCGTACGAATGCGGGACGTGGAACCGTACCGGCTGGTGCACACCGGGCGGCGGTGGTACCTGATCGGCTGGGACGTGGAGCGGGACGACTGGCGCACCTTCAGGGTCGACCGGCTCGCGCTGCGGACGCCCGGCGGCCCGCGCTTCACCCCCCGGGAGGCGCCGCCCGCGTCGATGGTGCCGAAGGGGGTCGACACGGCGCTGATGCGGCACCGGGCGCGGGTCACGGTGCATGCCCCGGCCTCCGTCATCGCCCCGCACCTGCCGGAATCGGTGCTCGTCGAGAGCGCCGGAGACCGTACGTGCGTGGTGCACGCGGGCGGCGAGACCCCGATGCGGCTGGCGCTGCACATCCTCGCCCTCGACGCCGATTTCACCGTCGACGACCCCCCTGAGCTGCTGGAAGCCCTGCGCACCCTCTCGGCGCGGGCCGAGGTTACGGCGCTCGGGACAGGGGAACAGCATTCACAGCAAGGGGGGACATCATGATCAAAATGCTCCACAAGATGGGCATCAAGTCAAATCACATGTATCTGGCAGGAATCGGCTCCGTCGGCCTGGCCCTGGCCAGCTGGATGATGTCGAAGAACTACGAAGGCGCGGATCTGGATCGCGCCGACCGCTGGGGGATCTTCATCGGCGAGTGGGCGCCCACGTTCTTCGCCATGGGCGTGGCGCTCCGCATCGAGGAGACGCACCGCGAGCTGGGTGAGGGGCCGGAGGAGATGTACGGCCAGACCGGCCGCCAGCCGGAACGGGTGCACGCGGGCACCGGCATGTGACTTCCGAGAAGGCCCGCAGCCCGCCAGGTCTGCGGGCCTTCTCGCGTCCCGCCCCGGCTCGTGGTTCAGGTCTGGGAGCCGGCCGTGCCCAGGGTCCGGACGACCACTTTCCCGCGGACGCCGCCGGCTTCCAGCGCGCGGTGCGCCCCGGCGATGTCCGCCAGCGGATGGACGGTGTCCACCACCGGCCGGATCGCCCCGATCTCCACGAGCCGCGTCAGGTCGGCGAAGAGCTCGTGGGTGGGGTTCCCGCTGAAGAACCGTACGCGTCGCGAGCCGTACACGGTGGAGACCAGGATGGAGGCCAGGGACGGGACGAGGCGGCCGAGGTCGAAGCTGATCGTCACCATGCGTCCGCCGGGTGCGAGGAGCCGGCGGTAGGCGCTCAGGGCGGTGCCGGCGGTGTCGAGGATCACGTCGAACCGGCCGAGGTCGCCGGGGCTCGTGGTCGCGTAGTCGACGGCTTCGCCGGCGCCGAGGTCCCGTACGAAGTCGAGGTTGCCCTTCCTGGCCAGCCCCGTGACGTGCGCGCCGTACGCCCGGCCGAGCTGGACGGCGACGCTGCCGACGCCGCCGCTCGCGCCGCGCACCAGCAGCCGCTCCCCCGCCCTGAGCCCGGCCCGGTCGCGCAGCGCGGTGATCGCGGTCGTGCCCACGCCGGGCAGGGAGGCGGCCTCGACCAGGTCCGTCCCGGCGGGCGCGAGGGCCAGGTGGCGCGGGCGGACGACGACGTACTCGGCCGCAGCGGAGCTGATCGCCCGGCCTCCGCCCCACACCCGGTCGCCCACCGCGAGGCCGCGCATGGGCGAGCCCAGGGCGGCGACCTCTCCGGCGAAGTCCATGCCGAGGGTCTTCGGGAAGCCCCGGCTCATCAGGCCGGTCAGCGGGCGGAGCCGTCCGGCGCGGGCCGCAAGTTCGCCCCCGTTGACGCTGCTGGCGTGCACCCGCACCAGCACCTCGCCCGGCCCGGCGACCGGTTTCGGCACCGTGGCCTCGTACAGCACTTCCGGGGGCCCGTACCTGTCGTAACGGGCGGCGCGCATCTCGCTCACTGGTCCTCCTCGGGTGTCAGGCCCGACCCTAGGCCGCAACCGGAGGGGGTGCTCCACTTGGCGCTAATGTGAGAAGAGTGCCTGCCCGTTCCTCTCGGATAACGCTGCGCGCCGACGCGCGGCACAACCGCGACCGCATCCTCCAGGCGGCCCGCGAGGCGTTCGCCGCCCGCGGGCTCGACGTGCCGACGGCGGCGATCGCGCGCCGCGCCGGGGTCGGCGTCGCGACCCTCTACCGGCGCTTCCCCACCCGCGAGTCGCTGGTCGCGGAGGTGTTCGCCGACCAGCTCTCCGCCTGCGCCTCGACCGTCGACGACGCCCTGGAGGACCCCGACCCGTGGCGCGCCTTCCGCACGGTCATCGAGACGCTCTGCGCCATGCAGGCCGCCGACCGGGGATTCACCGCCGCGTTCCTGACCGCGTTCCCCGAGGCCCTGGACTACGAGGACAAACGCGCCCGCGCCGAGCGGGGCTTCGTCGAGCTCACCCGTCGCGCCAAGGCCGCCGGACGGCTGCGTCCCGACTTCGACCTGGCCGACCTCGTGCTGCTGCTCCTGGCCAACAACGGCATCGTCACCGAGTCGTCCGAGGCCGCGGCGGCCGCCTCCCGCCGCTTCGTCGCCTACCAGCTCCAGGCCTTCCAGGCCGACCGCGCTGGACCGCTGCCGCCCCCGCCCCCGCTCGGCCTCGACAGCCTGTACGCCTCGCCGTCCACGGGCCGGTAGCTACTTGCCGAACCGCTCCAGGGCGTCGCCGCTGAGCCGGTAGCGGATCCACTCGTCGCAGGGGATGGCGCCGATGGACTTGTAGAAGTTGATCGTTGGTTCGTTCCAGTCGAGCACGGACCATTCGAAGCGCCCGTACCCGCGCTCGAGGCAGATCCGGGCCAGCTCGGTCATGAGAGCCTTGCCGTGGCCGCCGCCCCGATGCTGGGGGCGCACGAAGATGTCCTCCAGGTAGAGGCCGTGGGTGCCCGTCCAGGTGGAGAAGCTGAGGAACCACATGGCGAAGCCGGCCACCTCGCCGTCGTCGTTCTCGGCCATGTGGGCGAACACCTTGGGCTCGGGGCCGAACAGCGCCTGGCGCAGCTGCTCCTCGGTGGCCTCGACCTCGTCGAGCGACTTCTCGTATGCGGCCAGCTCACGGATCAGCTGGTGGATGGCGGGCACGTCGGCAGGGGTGGCAGAGCGAATCACGCACACAGATTAGGACATATCCACTAGAGCAGCAGATTCAGGAGCAGCGTCAGCAGCACCGACAGCACGACCGACACGATGATCATGATCAGGCAGCCCAGCCCGCCGCCGGCCGGCCGGATGTCCCAGTTCCCGAGTCTCATGCCTGACGGCTGCCCCGGATACATCCATCGATGTATCCGAGATCAGCCCATGTGAGGACCTTCTCCCCGCTGGGCGACGGCATCGTGGAAAGGTGACAGGCAACAGGATCGAAGCACTGGACGTGCTCAGGGGCGCGGCGATCGCGGGCACGCTGGGCACGAACATCTGGATCTTCACCAGCCCGGGCGGGCCCGCCGATCTGGCGGGGGCGCTGGGGCAGGCGGGGGCGCTGGAGTCGTTCCTGCGCTTCCTCGCCAACGGCAAGTTCCTGGCGCTGCTGACCCTGCTGTTCGGCGTCGGGCTGGAGCTGCAGTACCGCTCGGCCCGGCGGCGCGGGCTGCGCTGGCCGGGGCGCTACCTGTGGCGGGCGGCGCTGCTGTTCGCCGAGGGGCTGCTGCACTACGTGCTGGTCTTCGAGTACGACGTGCTCATGGGGTACGGGGTGACCGCGATCGTGGTCGCGTACCTGATCGGGCGGAGCGACCGGGTGGTGACCGCCTGGATGGCGGCCGTCGGGTCGCTGTTCGTGCTGTTCGTGGGGCTGGCCACGGCCGCGCTCCTCTACAGCGGAGCCTCCCTGGCCGGATCCTCGCCGGGTTCGCTGTTCACCGAGGGGTCCTACCTGGACCAGGTGGCGTCCCGGATCGAGCTGGCCGGGGTGTACCGGGCGGAGGCGGTGTTCATCGTGCCGCTGGGCGTCGTGCTGTTCCTGCTGGGGGCCCGGCTGCTGCGGGCGGGCGTGTTCGACGGCACCGAGCGCGGCGCGGCGCTGCGGCGCAGGCTCATGGCGATCGGCCTGGGCGCAGGGCTGCCGCTCAACCTGGTCACCACGTTCGCCGGCCCCGGCTGGTTCCTGGTGGACCGGTACCTGCTGCCGCCCCTGGTGGCGCTGGGCCTGCTCGCCCTGATCACCTCGCTGGTGCGCCGGGACGCCGCGCCGGGGCCGCTGCGCCGCGGCCTGTCCAACGTGGGCAGGACCGCTCTGAGCTGCTACGTCTTCCAGAACGTGGTCGCCTCGGCCCTCTGCTACGGCTGGGGGCTCGGGCTGGCCGCCCGGCTCGACTGGCTGCGGCCCTGGTGGGTGCCGGTGGCGTGGCTGGCCATCTGCGCGCTGTTCATGGCCCTGTCCACGCTCTGGCTGCGGCGGTTCAGCCGGGGGCCGATCGAGGCCGCGTGGCAGTGGGCGTACCAGCTGCCGTGGCGGTCGGCGCCGGCCCCCGCGCGCTCCGGGTCCGCCTAGACCATGCGCACCACGTGCAGCAGGTACTCCTTCCGGTTGCGGCTGGTAGCGGTCGAAGGCGGTCTCCAGGACGCCTTCGCCGCGGGTCAGCGACGGCAGCGCCCGCTCCAGCCCGTGCACCAGCGCCGCCGGCACCGTCCCCTCGATCCGGTACGTGTCGCCGTGCGGCCGCGAGCCCGTCGGGACGGCGCGCAGCCGCGACAGCACCGGCAGCACTCCGCCCAGCAGGTCGGCGGGGATCTCCAGGTGGAAGCGGTGCAGCGGCTCGTGCACGCGGGTGCCGGCCTGCTTCAGCGCGTCCATCAGCACCAGCGGCGTCAGGTTGCGGAAGTCGCCGGCGGTGCTGGACATGCTCTTGTCGAACACGCCGTGGGAGTGGCTCTGCCGCGCCCAGTAGCCGGTGTGGGTGAGGGTGACAGCGCAGTCGATCACCTCCCAGCCGTGCAGTCCCTGCTGGAGCGTCTGCCGCGCCGTCTCCTCGACGGCGCGCATGAACGTGTACGGCATCGACCCCAGCTCGACCGCCAGCCGGAACGTCACCCCCGACCCGATCGGCCCGGGTTCGACGCGCAGCCCGACCGTGCCGAGGAACGGGTTGCCGCCCTGGGCGATGAACTCGGCCGCCGCGCCGGTGCCGGCCGGGCGTTCGACGCAGATCGTGGTGGTCTCCTCGAACGTCACCTCCAGCCCGAACTCCTCGGCCAGCGTCTGCTGGATGACCTCCTTCTGCACCTCCCCGTACAGGGAGACGTAGGTCTCCTGCCGGACGTCGTCCTGCCGCAGGCCGATCAGCGGGTCCTGCTCGGCGAGCTGGGTGAGCGCGGCGTGCAGGGCACCCCGGTCGGCGGCCCGGACGGGCGTGACGACGGTCTCCAGCGACGGCGGCGCGAAGTGTCGGCGCACCCGGCCGCGAGCCGGTCCGACGCGAATGCCGACGCGATCGGCGACACGATCGGCGTGGTGATCGATGACGTGATCGATGACGTGGTCGGCGGCGTGGTCGGCGGCGTGGTCGGCGGCGTGGTCGGCGTGCTGATCGGCGAACTGGTCGCCGATGTAGTCGCCGACGCGGATGCCGCCGAGCCCCGACAGCAGGCCGATCCGACCGGCGCCGACCGCGTCCGCGCGGACGGCGGTGCCGCGGTCGAACACCCCGATCGCCGTCACCTTGCCGTGGCCGGGAACGGTGTCGCGGACCCGGAGCGTGCCCGAGAACATGCGGACGTAGGCGAGGCGCTCCCCCGCGGGCCCGCGCTCGACCTTGAACACGGCGCCGGACGGCGGCCCCGACGCGTCGCCTTCGGCGGCGGGCAGCAGGTCGCGGATGCCGTCCATGAGCGCGGGCACGCCCGCCCCGGTGATGGCCGAGCCGAAGAACACCGGATGCGCCAGACCGTCGCGCGCCTGCCGGGTGAGCGCCTGGCGCAGCCGCCGGTCCGTGATGGGCCGGTCGTCCACGTACGCGGCGAGCAGGGTCTCGTCGTGGTCGGCGAGCAGCTCGGCCAGGCGCGGGTCGGCGGCGGGGGTGGCGGCGGCGGCGCGGGTGCCGAGGCCGGTGACGGCCGACATGGCGACGCCCGACGGGGCCAGCCGGGCCCTGACCGCGTCCAGCACCTCACCGTACGCGGCGCCGCGCCGGTCGATCTTGTTGACGAAGATCAGCGCGGGGATGCCGAGCCGCCGCAGCGTACGCATGAGCACGCGCGTCTGGGCCTGCACGCCCTCGACGGCGGAGACCACCAGAACGGCGCCGTCGAGCACGTCCAGCACGCGCTCGACCTCGGCGATGAAGTCGGGGTGGCCAGGCGTGTCGATGAGGTTGACCGTCACGTCGCCGATGGGGAAGGAGACGACGGCGGATCTGATCGTGATGCCGCGCCGGCGTTCGAGCGCGAGGGTGTCGGTGCGGGTGCTGCCCTGGTCGACGCTGCCGAGCTCGTCGATGACCCCGGCGGCGTGCAGCAGCCGCTCGGTCAGGCTCGTCTTACCGGCGTCGACATGCGCGAGGATCCCGAGGTTGAGTGTTCTCACGGAGCGTCATGTCCTGTGCGTAGAAGGAAGTCTTCAGCTGGGTGGACATGAAAGTTGCTCGCATTTCTGCTCCTCGCTCGCGGGATGCCGTTCCGCCGCTCAGCTCAGCAGACCGGCGCGCGCGATCACAACCGATTTAATTTCGGGAGTTTCACCTCATATCCCGCATTCTGACTCGTACGGAGAAATTTCGTGATATGAAGTGTCATGGAGATCCTGGGAGATCAAGCGCGACAGGGCCCCGGTCAGTGAGCAAGGACCGGGGCCTTTCGCGTGCCGTGATCAGTCGCCGTTGAGCACCGGTGTGATCCACTTCAGCGTGCCGGTGCGCAGCGCCTCTTCCGCCAGGCGCTTGCCGGTGACGGTCCTGAGCGCGGCCAGCGAGCTGTCGATCCACGGCTGCACGTTCTGGTTGCCCTGCTCGCGATACTCGACCGCCTGGATCAGGCACTCCAGCTTGTCGGCGTCACGCGCGCACACCGCCTCCAGGCTGTCCTTCTCCTCGTACTCACGGACCGCGCCGCTCACCATCTCCGCCACCTCGCCGGGCAGGCCGCGCGTCTGGTCGGCCGTGACCTCCTCGTTGGAGGCGGGCTTGAGGTAGCGCTTGCCGATGTACGGGATGTCGGTGATGCGGGTCTCCTGCGTGTCGTGGAAGAGACTCATGAACGCGGCCCGTTCCGGGTTGCCGCCCTCCAGCTTGGCGATCATCCCGGCGATGACGGCGGTGCGGAAGGAGTGGTCGGCGATGCTCTCCGGATCGCGCACCCCGGCCACCAGCCAGCCGGTGCGTTTGTAGCGTTTGAGCAGCCCGAACTCGTACAGCAGCCCCGCCACTCCCGCGAGTTCGCCAGTCACGGAGATTCCCCCTCAACCTCGGTCCGGCTCGTGAGCCGAGCGTAGACGACGCGTGCCCGTCCCGGCGTGACGCGAAACCTCGCGGCGGGGCGGCGGCGGCGCGGTAGGCGGCGGCTCCCGGTTGTCCCCGGTTTCCGTCATGATCGTGCCGGGGCGCGGTTCACCGAGGAGGGCCCGGGTAGCGGCCAATCATGTCCACTGGCATGTCAGCGCGGCTGCTCGCCTGCGCCGCCGCACTGGTCCTGGCGTCGACCGGCTGTTCCAGCTCGGTCGACCCGAACGACCCCGCCCGCCTGAACCGCCCGCAGAACGACGGGGCGAACGGCGACGTGCAGGGGGTGCACGTACGCGACGCGTTCCTGCTCGGCGAGATGTCCACCGCGTCACCCGCGGGCCAGCAGGCCCTGTACGCGGTGCTGATCAGCAACCGCGACCGGCCCGACCTGCTGGAGCGGGTCACCGTGGAGGGCGGCGGGACCGTCCGGCTGGTGGGGCCGGTCGAACTGCGCCCCTACGAGGCCGCCACCCGGCCCGACCAGCCCATCGGCATGGCCAGCGGCATCCCCGGCAACTACGTGCCGATGACGTTCACGTTCCGCGACGCGGGCGCGGTGCGGATGGCGGTGCCCGTGATGGCGCGGCAGGGCAGGTTCGCCAGTCTGCCGCCGTCGCCGGCCGGCACGCCGACGCCCACGTCGACCCCGTCGCCCAAGCGGTCCGGCCCGACGCCGAAGCCGACCGTCCCGCCGGAGCACGCCACCCGCGAGCCGGGCTGATCAGGCTCGCCCGCCCTACCATCGGTGAGGACCCCGTACCGTAACGAGAGAGAACAAATGATCTTCATCACCGCGAAGTTCCGCGTCCGGCCCGAGTCCGCCGACCGGTTCGCCGAGGTCACCGCCGAGTTCACCCGGGCCACCCGCGCCGAGCCCGGCTGCCTGTGGTTCGACTGGTCGCGCAGCCTGGACGACCCGAACGAGTACGTGCTGGTGGAGGCGTTCAAGGACGCCGACGCGGGCGCCGCGCACGTCCAGTCGGACCATTTCAGGAAGGCCCAGCAGGACCTGCCGCCGCACCTGGCCGAGACGCCGCGGATCGTCAACACCACGATCCCGCAGGACGACTGGTCGCTGCTGGGCGAGATGGCGGTCGACTGACCCGGCGCGGGGCCGGCGGCTCGCCCGCCGGCCCCGCGAGGGTCAGGACTTGGCCGCGTCGCGCAGCGCCCGCACGTCGATCTTGCTCATGCCCATCATCGCCTGCGCCACCTTCCCCGCGACCTCGGGGTCGGGGTGGCTCAGCAGCTCGGGCAGCTCCCTCGGGATGATCTGCCAGGACAGGCCGTAGCGGTCCTTCAGCCACCCGCACCGACCTTCCTCGCCGCCCTCGGTGAGCCTGCCCCACAGCTCGTCGACCTCCTCCTGCGACTCGCAGTCGACGAGCAGCGAGATCGCCTCGTTGAAGGTGTGGGCCGGGCCGCCGTTGAGCGCCAGGTAGCGCTGCCCCGCCAGCTCGAACGTGACCATCATCGCCCCGCCGTCCGGCCCCGGCTGGATCCCCACCACCCGGGAGCCGGCGAAGAGCGAGGTGTAGAAGGTGGCGGCCTCCTCGGCCTGGTGGTCGAACCAGAGGTAGGTGGTGATCTTCTGCATGACAGCGTCCTTTCAGGGTGCCGTTCGTCGTCTCACCGACGCGTCGAACGCCTCCGCGCCGGATCGACACGGCCGCCAGAAGTTTTTCCGGCCCGGGACGCTCACACCGGCAGCACCGCCCGCACCCGGAACCCGCCCTCCGGGACCGGCCCCGCGGCGAGCGTCCCGCCGAACATCGCCACCCGCTCGCGCATCCCGACCAGCCCGTAGCCGCTCTCACCCGGCCGGGGCGGCGGGCCGGACGGCCCCCGGTCCACCACCTCCAGCGTGAGCTCGCGCGGCCGGTAGCCGACCGTCACCGTCACGTCGGCCGGCCCGGCGTGCTTGAGCGTGTTCGTCAGCGCCTCCTGCAGGATCCGGTAGGCCGACAGGTCCAGCGCGGGCGGCAGCGGCACCGGTTCGCCGTGGATCTCCGTCTTCACCGTCAGGCCGGCGGCGCGTACCTGGTCCACCAGTTCGTCCAGCCGGTCGAGCCCCGCGATCGGCACGGTCCCGTCGCTCTCGGGCCCGCGCAGCAGGTTGAGCATGAGCCGCAGCTCCTCCACCGCCTCCCGGCCGGTCGCCTCGACGGTGGCCAGGATCTCCCGCTCGGGCGCCCGCTCCTGCCCCAGCATGAGCCGGACCCCGCCGGTGCGCATGGTCATCACGCTCACGCTGTGGACCACGATGTCGTGCAGCTCGCGGGCGATGCGGGCGCGCTCGGCGGAGACGGCCTCGCGGGCGAGCAGCTCGCCGCGCTCCGCCGCCCGCACGGCCAGCGCCCGGTAGCGGCGCACCGCGATGCCCGCGCCGGCCGCGACGGTGGTCATGACCACGGCCACCGCGACGTCGCCCCACCCGGGCGCGTTCGAGGACGCGGCCAGCATCGCCGCCACGAAGACGCCGGTCATCGCCAGCCCCGTCACCGCCCGCCGGTCACGCGGGCGCACCTCGCTCAGCAGCGTGAACAGCAGGAGCAGCTGCGTGTAGTACTGCCACGCCGCCGCCACGTCCGCGACCAGCAGGAACCCGGCGACGTTCGCGATCGTGTACGCGGACAGCACCCCGAACGGCGCCCGCCTGCGGAACAGCACGAGCACCGCCGCGGCGACCCCGGCGGCGATCCACCACGCCGCCTCCTGCCTGTCAGGGGCGGCGGTGCGCTCGCCGATCTCTTCGGCCACCGCGAACAGCCCGACGACGCCCGCCACGAGCCAGTCGACCGGGGAGGGGATACGCGGCGCCATGCCGGAAGTATGACCTGTGACCGGACCGGATCACGTGCCGGGTGGGCAACGGTCGTCCGGTTTCCGGTCCGTGCGGTTCCCCGTATGTGGGACAACCCGAACACCTGCCGTCGCGGGCGCCTGCCTCGTCCTGGCGGCCCGGAACGCCTGCGGGCGGGCGCCGCGCTGAACGCGGCGCCCGCCCGGGCTGGAGGGTTGGTGCTCCGTCAGCGATGATCCGCTACGCGCTGTGGACGAGGGACGGGCAGCTGGCCGGCAGGGAGTTGCCGCCCGCGACCGCGCACGCCGTCTGCTGCATGTTCCTGTACGGCAGGAAGAACTGCTGGGCCGGCGAGAAACCGAGGAGCGACGCCAGCGAGAGCCGGCCGTCCTCGCTCAGCTGGTGGGCACTCCGGCCGTCCAGCTTCTGGCCATCCACGTCCTGACCTTCGACGTCCTGAGCCTCGGCGTCCTGGCCCTCGACGTCCTGGCCCTCGGCGTCCTGAGCCTCGACGTCCTGGCCCTCAGCGTCGGGACCCTCGACGTTCAGGTCCTCAGCGTCGGGACCCTCGACGTTCAGGTCCTCAGCGTCCGGACCCTCCACGTCCTGAGCCTCAGCGTCCTGGCCCTCGACGTCCTGGCCCTCGACGTCCTGAGCCTCGACGTCCTGGCCCTCAGCGTCGGGACCCTCGACGTTCAGGTCCTCAGCGTCCGGACCCTCCACGTCCTGAGCCTCAGCGTCCTGGCCCTCGACGTCCTGGCCCTCGACGTCCTGAGCCTCGACGTCCTGGCCCTCAGCGTCGGGACCCTCGACGTTCAGGTCCTCAGCGTCCGGACCCTCCACGTCCTGAGCCTCAGCGTCCTGGCCCTCCACGTCCTGAGCCTCGACGTCCTGGCCCTCGACGTCCTGAGCCTCGACGTCCTGGCCCTCAGCGTCAGGACCCTTGACGTACAGGCCCTCCATGGTCTGGCCGAACGCGTTCTGGCCGAAGGCGTTCTGTCTGTCCGCGTTCAACTGGTCCACGGTGGCCAGCCATGGGGTGAAGAGCGCACCGTAGCTGGGGAGGATCACCGACACGTAGTTGTTGGTGGCCTGTGCGTTGTTGGCGCTCCGGTCCTCGGGCCGGGCGGCCTTCTCGGCCTCGTTCTCGGCCTGGGTCCCCACCGGCTCGGCGTCGCTGGGCTCCGGCTGGTCCTGCGGGTCAGCGACCTCGGCGATCATCGGCTCGCGGTCCGCGGGTCCCTGACGGTCCCAGGAGTCCTCGTGGTCCGGCCCGTCCTCGCGGCTCCAGGCGTCCTCGTACTCCGGCTCGTCCTCACGGCCCCACGACTCGTCGTACTCGGGCTCGTCCTCGCGGTTCGCGGCTTCCTCGTAGTTCGGCTCGTCGTCGCGGCTCCAGGCGTCCTCGTACTCGGGCTCGTCCTCACGGTTCCAGGAGATCTCGTGCTCCGGCCCGTCCTCACGGCTCCAGGCGTCCCTGTACTCGGGCTCGTCCTCACGGTTCCAGGAGATCTCGTGCTCCGGCCCGTCCTCACGGCTCCAGGCGTCCCTGTACTCCGGCCCGTCCTCGCGGTACGAGGCGTCCTCGTACTCCGGCCCGTCCTCACGGCCCCAGGCGTCCTCGTACTCCGGCGCGTCCTCGTGGCCCCAGGATTCGTGGTGGGCCGGCTCGTCCTCGCGGTATTCCGCTTCCTCGTAGCCGGGCTCGTCCTCGCGGTATTCGGCCTCCTCGTAGCCGGGCTCGTCCTCGCGGTATTCGGCCTCCTCGTAGCCGGGCTCGTCCTCGCGGTATTCGGCCTCCTCGTAGCCAGGCTCGTCCTCGCGGTATTCCGCCTCTTCGTAGCCGGGCTCGTCCTCTTGGTTCCAGGAATGCGGGTGGTGCGCCGACTCGTGGGCTTCCTCGCGGTGCCGGGTGTCCTCGTAGTTCGGGGAGTCCTCGCGGTGCCCGGCGTCCTCGTGGTCGCGGGATTCCCAGGCCTCCTCGGCCGAGTCGTCCTCGTGCCACTGGTCGTTGCGCTGGTCGGACATGGTGCTGTTGGGGCCCGGCCAGTCGGCCGTGCCTGCGTACGCGGGTCCCGTCGAAGCCAGGGGAGCCGCGAGAGCGACCGTGGCCGCGGCTACCCACAGCAGGCCGTTCCGGCGATTTGTCTTTTGCGTGTTTGGTCTGGTCATTTTTCTTTCCGTATACGTCTAGGGCTCTGCTATTACTTTCTTGGCGCTTCGCCTCTGCACGACTTGTACGGAAATACCCGTGGCCCTCTGGCCGAACCCGCCGATATTGCCAGCTACCAGCAAAGTACTACCATGTAAGATAATCAGGCCAGCCAGTGCCGAACTACAAAAATCCCCATTTAGACCGATTTACCACGCCGCCCATTTGTCCATATTTGCGCCGATTCTGGAGAGCAGTCGAACCGTCTCCCGACCGGCGCCGCCAGACCTCCCAGGAGCGACGCCGAGGGCGGCACCACGGGCACAGAACGGGTCATCGTTCCTCAATCCAGTCGCATGGTCTCAAGAGGGCATGTATCTGGATACGATCAACGACCGTGCAGAGACTGAGCGGAGTGTTGATCGGGGCCGTGTTCGGCATGGTCTTCGTGGCGATCAACGCGAACGCGCCCCTCCCCCCGTCAGCCGGTACGGCGCTCCGCGTCATCGCGGGGCTCGCGCTCGCGAGCGTGGTCGTCCTGTGGTTCCTCGCCGGCCGCCGCACCCGGGGCGGCGCCGCGGAACCCGGCGGCGCGCCCGGCGGCATGTTCAACCGCAGGTACGTGGTGATCGTCGTACTCGAAGCGCTGGCCCTGTTCGGCGGCCTCCGCGTGCTGGACGCCCTCGGCTGGCCGGAGCAGTCGGGCGTGGCCTGGATCGCCCTCGTGGTCGGCATCCACTTCGTCGCCCTGTGGCCGGTGTGGCGGGAGGTCAGCATCCTCGTCCCCGGCGCCGGTCTCACCGTCCTCGGCCTCGCGGGCCTGGCCATGGTGTGGACGGAGGCGGTCGCCTGGGTCCCGATCGTCAGCGGGGTCCTCTCCGGCCTGCTCCTGCTCGCCGGCTCCGCCTACTACGCGCAGCGGGTCTTCCGCGCCCTGCCACGCGGCTAGCCGCCCCGGCACCGGGGCCCGGTAGCCCGCGGAGGAACGCCCAACGCGAGCCGCGGGTGCGGGACGAGGCGGGCTCCGGTCCTCACCCAGCACCGTCTCCCGGTGCGCGCATCAGCTTCTCGATCTCGTCGGCGGCGGCGGTGGCGCCGCCCGCCGCCTCGATCTCGCCGCGCATCCAGTCGAGCCTCTCCCGTACGCGGGGGTCCGAGGCCACGTCCTCGACCGCCTGCCACAGCGTCCCGGCCGTGACCTGGCCGGGCGGGAGAGTCTTGCCGAGGCCGAGTTCGGCGATGCGGTCGGCGTTGGCGCGCTGCTCGGCCATCTGCGGCACCGCCACCAGGGGCACGCCGTGATGGAGGCCCTCCATGGTGCCGCCCATCCCGGCGTGGGTGACGAAGGCGCGGGCGTGCCGCAGCACCGCCAGTTGCGGCACCTGCCGGTGCACCTCGACGTTGGGCGGGACCGGGCCCAGGCCGGCGGGGTCCGCCGCGCCCGTCGCGAGCACGACGCGCCACGGGCGGCCGGCCGCCGCTTCCAGGACCGTACGGTAGAAATCGGGCCGGTCGTTGTACCCCGTGCCGAGAGAGACCAGGACCACGGGCAGGTCGTCCGGCGGCTGCCAGTCACCCTGGAAGGCGCGGCCGGTCAGGGCGGGGCCGACGAAGCGGTAACCGGGGCCGAAGGTCTCGCCCGCGTATTGGAAGGCTCGCGGCAGCATGACCAGCCGGAGCTCCGCCCGCGAGCCCTGCATGAATCCCTGGACGTCGGCGCCCAGCCCTTCCCTGCGCAGGAAGGCGGCCAGGCGCGCGAACAGGACCAGGAAACCGGGGCTGAGCGGGTTGAAGGTCGTGTACTTGAGGTGCATGGACCAGTGCTCGTTGCCGACCAGGTTCGGCCAGGTCTCCACGGACGGGACGTTCCACCGGTGGGCCAGGACACGGCCCCACCAGGCCATCGGGCCGTCGTGGACGACCAGGTCGGGGCGCTCGCCGTCGCCGAGCTGGGCGAGCACGGCCTTGGTCTCGCCGAGAAGCATGCGGGTGGCGCGGATGAACTCCCGGCCGTGCATCTGCGGCGCCGGCCGGCCCTTGAGCGCTTCCCAGGACGAGGTGAACGGGACGACCTCGGCGCCGGTCTCGGCGACCCGGGGCGCGTACTCCTCCGTGGTGGCGTACGTGACGCGGTGGCCCCGCCGCACCAGCTCGGCGGCCAGGCCGAGAGTGGGGTTGACGTGGCCGGCGGCGGCCGGGGCGAAGAATGCCAACGTTCCCATACTGCTGTATGTTAATACACGGGTATGAAATAAGGGAGGGCCCGTGCCGAAGAAGGTCGACCACGACGAGCGCCGCCGGCACATCGCCGAGGCCGTGCTGCGCATCGCGGGCCGTGACGGTCTCGACGCCGCCACGCTGCGGGACGTGGCGGCGGAGGCGGGCATGTCACTCGGCGCGGTGCAGTACTACATGCGCACCAAGGACGAGATGCTCCGGTACGTGGTCGCCTACCTGGGCGAGCAGGTCACGGCGCGGATCACGGCCGGGGTCGACTTCGCGTCCGTGGACGTGCGGGGCTTCCTGGTGTCGATGGCGACGGAGATGCTGCCGCTGGACGACCGCCGCAGGGCCGAGCGGCGGACGGGGCAGGCGTTCGGGGCCCGCGCCGGAGCCGTGCCCGAGCTGGCCGAGGCGCTGCGGGAAGGTCAGGCCTGGCTGCACGACCGGGTGGCGGATCTGATCAGCGAGGCGCAGCGGACCGGCCAGGCGGCGGGCGACCTCGATCCCGGGCACGAGTCGGTGGTGTTCCTGGCGCTGGTCGAGGGCCTCACGGCGGAGATCATGCTCGGCCTCCGGGACCCGGACGCGGCCCTGGCCGCCGTCCGCTACCACGTGGGCCGCCTCCTGCCCTGACTGTCAGGACCGGCGCCGCTCCCAGCGGTCCCAGAGGGCGGGGAGCTCGCTCTCCAGGAAGCGGTACAGCTCGGCGACGTTCGCCAGCCGCTCGCGGCGTCCGGGCGCGGCGCCGGACAGGACGGTGAGGCCGCGTTCGGTCACCTGGCGGAAGGCCGTGGTCTTGGCGTAGCGGTTGGCGAGCATCCGGCTCCAGCCGTCGGCGGCGATGCGGAAGTACTCCTGCCGGTCGCCGCGCCTGCGCACGCCCTCGACCAGGCCGCTCGGCGTGAGCAGGCGGGTCGTGGAGCTGATGGAGCTCCGGCTGACCTGCAGCGCCTGCGCGAGCTGGGCGGCGCTCTGCTCCGGCGGGTCGCAGATGAGCAGCCACCCGATGACCCGCCCGGCGATGTGCGGCAGGCCCTCGGCGGCGAAGAAGGCCGCGACGTCGTCGACGAAGTCGAGCTCGGCGTCCGTTGGCTCGGTCATGGTCTCATTGTCGTGTTCTCGCCGGGGTCCCCGCGCCCATCGGCCGGTGATTCGCGCAGGAAGCCGGTGATGAGGGCGTTGACCCGCTCGGGCTCCTGCCGGTTGGACCAGTGGCCCGCGCCCTCGATGAGCTCGAACCTCGCCCCGGGCACGAGCCCGGCCGCGGCCCGGGTGTGCCGGGGCCGCACGCCCGCGTCGTGGCTGCCCTGGATGAACAGCGTGGGGCAGCTGATCGTGGGCAGCTCGGGCCGGAGGTCGACGCGCATCCGGCGGAACCCGATCGAGTCGTTCTGCCAGTCGGAGGAGCCGGCCCCGTTGGCGAGGACGTCGGCGTGGTACTCGTCGACGATCTCCTCGAAGTCGGCGACCGGCCCGGCGAACAGGGCTCGCCTGGCGAACCACGCGCAGGTGGCCCGGCTCCGGAAGACGAGCGACGGGATGGTCCGGTTGAGCAGGCGCGACTTGGCGGTGAGCCAGAGCATCTGGTGGACGACGGGCGGGAACGAGATCACGCCCGCGGGCGCGAGCGCGACGAGCCGCGACACCCGCTCCGGATGCCTGATCGTGTACGCCAGCGCGATGGCGCCGCCCTGGGACAGGCCGACGAGCGCCGCCTGCCGCAGGCCGAAGTGGTCGAGCACGGCGGTGACGCACTCGATCATCCGGTCGTGGCCCGCGAAGCCCTGCCACGGCTTGCTTTCGCCCTGCTTGGGCCAGTCGAGGGCGAGGACCCGGTGCTCCGCGGCGAGAGCCGGGATCGCGTGCCGCCAGCTCAGCAGCGCGTTGTCGTTGCCGGCGCCGCTGAGCAGGAGCACGGGAGGACCGGTGTCGCCGCGCACGATGACGCGCAGGCTGCCTTCGGGCTGAGGGATGTGGACGCTCTCACCAACCATGCCTCCACCGTACAGTCATTGCAGTAATGACTGCAATGACTGGCATCATCAGGGCCGGCATCGCGGCGCGATCGCCGCCGTCAGGACGGGCGGAGATCCTTGTGGTAGATGCGGAAGTCACAGGAACCGGCCAGATGCGGCGCGAGGTCGGGGTGACTCTCCTCCAGGGAGCCGACGCGCACGACCCGGTAGCCGATCCGGGTGTACCACTCGTTCAGGTACTCCTTGAAGGGATGCGTCCACTCCCGTGGCGCCAGCAGCTCCAGCTGCATGACCTCCGCGCCCCGCTCACGGCCCAGCTGCTCGGCGAACCCCACCAGCCGCGACCCGATGCCGGCGCCCCGGTAAGCGGGATCGGTGGCCAGCATCCCGAACTCGGCCTCCCCGCCCTCCAGCCGCCGCACCCGGACGCCGCCCACGACCCGGCCGTCCAGCCAGGCCACCGCGATCTCCCCGGCGCGGATCAGCTCCGCCATCTCCTCCGCGCTCGTACGGGAGACCTCGCGGGCCCACAATCCCTCTTCCGAGGCGGTGTAGACGCGGTTGACCAGCTCGGTCAGCTCACCGACGAGCGCCGCGTCGCCACCGGCGGCAGCGGGCAGCAACCGGACCTCGACCTGCGACATCGATCCTCCGTACCGGTTCTCCTGGCGCCAATCTACCGTCGCGCCCTGTCGATGTCGCCGGGCCGGACGGGCCCCGCGTCAGGTGGCGACGGCGTCGGTGTAGGGGACGCGGAACGTCGCCGAGAACTCGGCGAGCAGCGCGGCGTCCCCGCTGAGCGTCACCGCCCCGGACGCGACGGCCGCGCCGGCGTCGAGCACGCCCGCGAGCAGGTCGCGGAAGCCCGGCCCGGCGACGACGACCAGGTCGGGATCGGGATGCCCGCCGGCCTCGACCGTGACCGTGCCGTCGCGGACCGTCGCGCACGCGACCGCCTCGCCCGACCTCACGACGTACACCCGGCTCCGCCCCTCCGGCGGAGCCTCTCCCCCGCCCGCGGCGACCCTGAGCCCGGCCACCAGGGCGGCCTCGGTGACCACCTCGCCCTCGTGCGGATCGCGCATCGCGGCGGCGCCCCAGCGGCCGAGCGCGTCCAGGGCCGGCGCGAGCTCCCCGGCCCGCGGAGTCGCCCGGTAGACGACCGATCGGCCCTGCCCGCCCTGCAGCTCCCTGGTCACCAGCCCGTCGCCTTCGAGCTCCTTCAGTCGCGTGGCAAGGATGTTGGTCGGTATGCCGGGAAGGCCCGCCGCGAGGTCGGAGTATCGCCGCGGCCCCACCAGCAGGTCGCGGAGGATCAGCAAGGTCCAGCGCTGCCCGAGGACTTCCGCGGCGCGGGCCAGGCCGCAGTACTGGCCGTATTCGCGAGTACGCACGAGCACATCCTAGGTCGTTGACTTCACTTCTACAAGCATGCTTCACTTTTGCAAGTAGCTACCCCGGACAGAGGAGCGGACCATGACCAGTGACCTGATCGTCGACATCTTCCTGTCGGTCGACGGATGGGCGGGAAGTGATGGGCTGCCCGGATACTTCGGCTACTTCGGGCCCGAGCTCGAGGAGTGGATCAACGCGGAGAGCGACGCGCCACAGCTGGTCGTGATGGGCCGCCGCACCTACGAGGCGCTGGCGGGGCTTCCCGAGGAGGCCAAGGACGCGTCGTGGCAGCGGCTGACCGGGCTGGACAAGGTCGTGTTCTCCACGACCTTGACCCGGGTCGCCTGGCCGAACACCAGGATTCTCCGGGGCGACCTGGCGCACGAGATCCGGCGGCTGAAGGCCGGGAGCGCGGTGCCGCTCCGCACGATGGGGAGCCTGTCGCTGGCCCGTCAGCTCGTCAGCGCGGGTCTGGTCGACCGGCTCCGGTTGATGACCTTCCCGCTGTTCGCGGGCGACGCGGGCCGCGACCCGGCGTTCGCCGGCATCACGTCCGCCGACCTCGAACTGGCCGGCCACCGCGTTCTGGACGGCCGGATCCTGCTGAGCGAGTATCGGCCCACGGGCAAGGACATCCCCCGGGCCTGAGGCTCAGGACGAGGTTCTGACCCGGGCGGCCTGCTCCTCCTGGACCTCGCGGGCGGTACGCAGGAAATCGAGGATGACGGCCAACTCGTCAGGCCCGTACTTCTGCAGCGCCTGGGCGCCCGCCCGGCCGACCGGGACGAAGATCTCCGCCTCGGCCGAGCGGGCGGCGTCGGTCGCGGCGACCAGGACGCGGCGGCGGTTGCCCGGATCGGGCGCACGCGACACCATGCCCGCCCGCTCCAGCCGATCGATGACCGTGGTGGTGGCGGCCGGGCTGAGCTTCAGCGCGGCGCTGAGCCGACCCGCGGGCAGCGGGCCGCCGGCCAGCACCACGTCGAGGCAGCGCAGGTCGGTGCGGTTGAGCCCGAGCCTGTCGGCGGCCGCCTCGTCGAAGGCGTCGAAGCTCCGCTGCAACCGCCGGAGCTCCATGGCGATCTCTCCGATGACGCTATTCTTCGACATTCGAAACTTTCTGATATCGTACATTTCGCTGATCGAACCAACGATATCATCCTGCGGAGGCACCGCCATGCGCCCGACCACCCTCACCGACACCGCCCAGATCGAAAGGCTCTTCGCCGACTTCCTGGCGGCCTGGACGGCGGGTGACGCCGAGGCGTTCGGCGCGCTGTTCACCGACGACTCCGACTACGTCTCCTATGACGGCACCATCGCCCGCGGCCGCCTGGAGCACGAGCGCAACCACGACAAGCTCTTCCGCGGCGTCCTGGCCGGCTCGGCGCTGGTCGGCGAGCTGGAGTCGGTCCGCCACCTCACGCCGGACGTGGCGGTCGCGCACGGCACGGCCTCCGTCCTGATGCCGTGGCGCGCCACGCTCCCGGCGCGGCGGCTGTCGCGGCAGACCATCGTCCTGGCGCGGACGGCGGCCGGCTGGAAGATCAGCGCCATTCACAACGGCCGCGTCCGCCCCGTCACCGTCCCGGAGCCCGACGCGTTCCCGTCCAAGATGTCCCAGCTGATGGCGCGCGTCGCCCGCCGGCTCGGCCTCGGCCACCGCTGACCCCTATGTCGTGTGCGCGCAGCCCGGAGCCGGACGGCGGGCGACGCCGGCGAGCACCAGGTCGAGTTCGGCCAGCGACTCCTCCAGCGCGGCACGCGGGTCCGGGGCGCGTGCGATGTCCAGGGCGCTCTCGCAGATCCCGCCGTACAGCAGCGAGGTGGCGGGGTCCAACGGCCGGTCCGGGATGCACCCGGCCTCGATCGCGATGGCGAGCCCGCGCCGCATCTGCTCCTTGCACCCGGCCTGGATGTCGCGCATCGCGGACCAGCCGAGCGCGCCCGGCGCCTCGACCAGGGTGATCTTGCGTACGGCGGGTTCGAGTGACGCCTCCAGCAGCCGCCGGCAGCCCGCCGCCACCCCGTCCCACGGATCCGGCTGGGCCTGGAACGCCTGCCTGACGATCGCCGCGAGCGCCTTCTGGTCGGCGGCGTAGACCTCGCGGAAGATGTCTTCCTTGTTGCTGAAGTGATGGTAGAACGCGCCGCGGGTCACGCCGGCCCTGGCGCAGATCTCGTCCACCGCGGTGGCGGAGAAGCCGTCGCCGATGAAGAGCTCGCGCGCCGCCGCGACCAAGGCGCCCGTGGTCGCCCTGGTGCGTTCGTGCTGGCTCCGCCGCACACTCGTGTTCCCTGCCACCCGCGCATCTCCTCCTGCTCCGAACCCGAGGTTAGAAGAACATACGCGGCGAACGTGTCGCCCCGACCGTGCAGCGGCATCACGTCGTCATGCGGTCGCCTCTAGGATGTCCGCCAGTGCCCGCGGCGCGGTGACCATGGCGTCGTGGCCGGCGTCCAGGACGGTGGCCGCCCAGCCGTGCTCGCCGGCCAGCCGCGGGAACGGCATGGGGCCGCCGGGTGTGCAGAGCACCGCCCGGCACGCGATCGCGTCGACGGCCCCGGACAGCCTGGTCGGCTCGGAGAACGTCCGCCGGGGATGGGCCGTCAGCAGGGGCTCCAGCCATGCCACCTGATCCGGTTCCGTCACCCCGACGGCGGCCGCCGGGGAGGGCGGGATCATGCCGTCCACGGTGACCGACTCGATCCAGTCGAGAAAGAACGCGGGAGCCAGGTCGTCCAGCGACTCCCCGTCCCGGCCCGCCCAGGCGTCGACCATGACGATCCGGGAGACGCGTTCCGGCACCCGGTCGGCGGCCTCGCGCACGACCAGGCCGGCGTAGCTGTGCCCGACGAGCACGACGTCCCGCAGATCCTCGTACCTCAACAGGCCCAGCAGGTCGTCCACGTGCGTCCGCAGCCCGATCTCCGGGCCGGCCAGGTGGGCCCGCTCGCCGAGACCGGTCAGCGTCGGAGTGTGGACCTCATGACCCGCCTCCCGCAGCCGCGCGGACACGTGCCGCCAGCACCAGCCGCCGTGCCACGCCCCGTGGACCAGCACGTACGCCGTCATCGCGCCACCGCCTCCGCCCGCTCCCGCCAGGCGGCGAACCGCGCCGCGGCGTCGGCGGTGGACAGCCCGAGTTGCTCGCACATCTGATGGAAGTCGAAGAAGAACCGCTCGTGGCGGATCAGCCCGTCCCGCACTCTCCAGTGGCAGGCGAACGGCAGCGCGAAGGCCCTGCCCGTGGGCTCGATCCCCACCAGGCTCTCCATCATGGTGGCCCGGATCGTCCCGGCGCCGACGACCAGGTCATCCGCCTCGGCGAGATAGTCGAGCTCCACCCCGTAATCGGGAAAGGCGCGCAGGAACGCGGTGGTCTGCCGGGCGACCTCGTCGAGGCCGGTCGCGACGGCCTGGAACGCGATCGTCTCGAAGACGGTGTCCTGGCCGCAGTACAGCAGGGCCTCCTGGACATCGGCGCGGCTCTTGGCCCGCGCGTAAGCCCGGACGACGTCAGCCGGTGTGGTGTGCTGTTCCGACACTGCTCCCCCTCAGTTCGTCTCGCCGACGGCGAGCACGACCTTGCCCCTGGTACGCCCCGAACCGAGGAGGTCGTGCGCCTCGGCCGCCTCCGCCAGCGGGAACACCGCGTCGACGTGCACCTTCAACCGCCCCTCGGCCACGAGGCCGGCCAGCGCGTCGAGCCCGGCGCCGTCGGGATCGACGAGGTAGCCCGCGGCACGCACGCCGAGCTCGCCGGCGCGCTCGTGCAGCCCGGGGGTCCAGGCCGCCTGCCCGCTGACCAGGATGCCGCCCGGCCGCACGCACTCCAGCGCCCTGAGCCCGGCCTCGCCGCCGAACATCTGGACGACGACATCCATGTCACGCGCCACGGTCGTGTGGTCGATCACTTCGTCCGCCCCCAGCCCGCGGACGAAGGCATGCTTGGCCGGGCTCGCGGTGCCGGTCACATGGGCGCCGCGGGCTTTGGCGATCTGGACCGCCAGGTGCCCCACGCCCCCGGCCGCGCCCGACACGAGGACCCGCTGTCCCGGGGGCGACGGCGGCGACCTCGGTGAGCATCTGCCACGCCGTCAACCCGGCCAGCGGCAGCGCCGCCGCCTCGGTGAAGCCCAGGCCCTCCGGCATCCGGGCGAAGTGGCGGGCGGGAGCGGTGACGTACTCGGCATAACAACCCGCGGCCCGGGGGAACCACGGCATCCCGAACACCCGGTCGCCGGGCCGGAACCGGGTCGTGCCGTAACCGGTCCTCACCACCGTCCCCGCGACGTCCCAGCCGTTGACGAACGGCAGGTCGAGCACCCGGTTGTACGCCTGCCCCCGGCGCGTGAAGACGTCCACCGGATTGACCCCGGCCGCCATGACCCTCACCAGTACCTCGCCGAACACCGGCACAGGCTCCTCCACCTCGACCAACGCCATGGCCTCGGCCTCTCCCCACGCCGCCTGCCGCATCGCCCGCATGACCGCCCCTCCTGGATTGATGACGTCAAGGACGATACATACATACACCATGTATGTAAATGTGGAGGCATGGTCGTACGGCGGCCGCCGTGGACGCTCGCAGGACCTGGCAGGCCTCTCCATCACGTCGGGTCCAGGCCGAAGCCGTGGCAACCTCAACGTCTGCGCATCGTCCAGTGGCCCACCTGTCCGCTACGGACATGGCAGGGTGCACCAAGCCAGCACCGCGGCCCTGCCCTCAGGGCATACACGGATGACACTCCGAAGGGAGCACCGTGAACAACTTCCTCGCCCGCCTGTGGCTGCTCATCCGCGGACCGCTGCAATGGCGGCTGCTGTGGTTGTGGAACGCCAAGTTCATGATCGGCGTCACCGGCGTCGTCAGGGACGAAGAGGGCCGCGTGCTCCTCCTGCGGCACCGCATGTGGCCGCCCGACCGGCAGTGGGGCTGCCCCACCGGGTACGCCAACCGGGGCGAGAAGTTCGAGGACACCGTCATCCGCGAGGTGCGGGAAGAGACCGGTCTGCACGTCAAGGTGGGGAGTCTCATCCACCTCAAGAGCGGATACCGGCTGCGGGTGGAGGCGGCTTACGAGGCCGCGTTCATCGGCGGCACACTCGCGATCGATCCCGCGGAAATCCTGGAGGCGACATGGTTTTCGCCCCACGACCTCCCTCAGGGGCTGCAGGAGTCGCACAGGCTCCTCATCCAGCGCACACAGCCCTGAGCCCGGGACCCCTGTCTAGTCGCTACCCGGTGAAACGGGAACGCGCTTCGGAGTCGATGAACCGCAGGACGCGGGTGTTGACCAGTTCCGGCGCCTCCAGTGGAAGCCCGTGGCCGATGCCCTGCACGATCTCGGCGCGTACGCCGGGGATGAGCGCGCTCGCACGGCGTAGCGCCTTCTTAGGGCTGAGCAGCATGCTGCGCCCGGCGAGCAGGACGAGCGCGGGGACGCGTATCGAGCTCAACTCCTCGTCGGTGAAGGGCCTGGCCGCCGGACGGTAGGAGGGACGGTACGTACGCGAGCTCAGCACGATCGGCGCCATCAGCCGGGCCGGGGCGATCAGCGCGTGGTTGGCCAGCACTCGCGCGAACCAGGGTCGGCACCGGCGAGGAAAGAGCATCGCGAACAGGCCGCCGATCGTGCCGGCCAGGAAGCGGAGGGGGACCTTCTGCAGACCGCCGGGGTCGAGCAGGGTGACGGAGGCCAGGCGTTCGGCGCCGTAAACGGCCTGGTTGAGCGTCAGCCAGCCGCCGTAGGACAGGCCGACCAGATGGACCCGGTCCAGGCCCAGCCTCTCAAGCACCTCGTTCACCCAGGCGGCGTTGTCCCGGGAGTCCTTGACCACGGTGTGCTGGACGCTGCGACCGGGGTCGTCGATGGTGTCGATGGCGTAGACGGGGTGGTGCTCGCCGAACGCCTCGATCTGCGGGTACCAGTTGGAGGAGTTCGCGCCGTGACCGTGCAGCAGCACGATGGGCTCTCCCCGCTCGACACCCGCGCGATGCACATGCACGACGCCGAAGCGGGTTTCGACGTCGCACTCCTCCCGAGGCTCGGGCCACAGGCTCATGGCCTCCTCGTAAGCCTTCAGGAACCTCTCTCTCGCCTCGTCGCTGACGAAGCGGCCGACGGCGGTCCTGGTCATCGAGCTCTCCTCATTTTTGGTAGTACTATCGTACTACCAAAATCGTACAAGAAAGTGAGTCGCATGCCGAAGCTGGCTGACCATGGCGAGCGTCGCGCCCAGATCGCCGAGGCACTCCTGCGCATCGCGGGGAGCAGGGGGCTGCATGCCGTCACCATGCGGTCGGTCGCGGCGGAGGCGGGCTTCGCGGTGGCTGTCGTGCAGTACTACTTCGAGTCCAAGGAGAAGCTGCTGCTGTTCGCGCTGCGGCACCTGGCGCAGCGGGTGGGCGAGCGGGTCCGGGAGCGGGTGGCCGAGGCCGGCTCGAACGCGAGCCCCCTGCGCGTCGTCGAGGCCGTTCTCGCTCAGGCGGTTCCCGCGGACGAGGAGAGCCGGATCTTCCACCTCGTGTACACGGCGTACGCGGTTCTGTCGGTGACAGATCCGGCGCTGGCTGCCCAGCCCTTCCTGGACGCCCCCGACCAGATGCAGACCTTCGTCGCCGACCGGCTGCGCGAGGCCCGGGACGCGGCAGAGGTCGCCGCCGACCTCGACCCGGAGAGCGAGGCGGCCGGGCTGCTCGCCATGTCGGCCGGTCTGGGCACCAGCGTCCTGCTCGGCCAGCGCAGCGCCGAGCAGGCCCTGGACATCCTGCGCTACCACCTCGCCCGCATCGCCCTGCCTGACATCCCGAACGCCGACACCGCAGGCGCGGCCCACGAGCCGAATGCCGGCCACCGAGAAGCCCGTCCGACCTGATCTTCTCCAGCCTGGCCTCCGCAGCTACCAGGCCGATACAGGTCGCCCAACACGGCGCTTGGAGTCGTCCCAGTCGGGGAGCAGGTCGGCGTTGGTGTAAGAGTTGATCTCCAGCCGGGCCGAAGCGCCGTGGATGGCGGCGGTATGGCCTCGGCACCCCTCGCGGTCGCGTTGAGCGAGGTCCCAGCCGAATGCTCGGACATCCGGGTGGTCGCCGGGGGCGGCGAGGTCGGGCCGGTCGCGGTCGGTGATGAGGATGGTGCGGCGTTCGGGCATGGGGCGGACGAAGGAGCCGTGTCCCCATCGAGGACATCTCACGCCTGGTCGGACACTCCAACACGGTGGTCACCGAGACCGTCTACCGGCACCCGTCCGACCCGTGATCATGCAGGGAGCTGCGGCTATGGACAAGATCTTCGGGGGTTAGTCACTCAGCCGCTGTTATCAAGATCGAATATTTTACGCAGGTGGGCGGTACTGGGTTCGAACCAGTGACCCCTCGCTTGTAAGGAGCCATGATCGACTGGGCGTGCCACTTGACCTGGACCTGCTCCCCTCCGCCGTCGCCTCCTCAGGAGCCATCCGTCAGAGCTAATGGCACGCTAATGGCACGGTGATCATGTCTCTCGCCCCTGCGGCCGTAGCGGTTGATCAGGGCTTCTCTGCCGAGCTGGGGCAGTTGAATGGCACTCGAATGGCACGCGCCTCTATGACCTTCGGGCTGGCATCCCAGGCAGCGCCAGAGTCCCGCACGATGATCAGCCTCGTTGTCCGGTGGGCCAGGGTGAGGAACGAACCCTGGACCTTCGATCGCCCCCAGCCACATACAGTGACCGGCCACGCCATGGCGATCGTAGGGCTGCATCCGTGCGGCGGCGCGGCAACTCCGGTCGGTGCCTTCGGGTAGGTACGGCGGGGCCGGCGTGCGGTGCCCGGCCCGGTGTCCCGCCGCCGTCCGGGACCGGCCCCCAGGCCGCACGCCCGGACGGCGGGCGGGCGGAGGGCCGAGGGTACGGCGGCGCGCCGCGCCGCCGCTTGATCCATAAAAGATTAATTCGGCAAGTTCTCCAAGGTCAGCGGTAGGACTGCAGCATCTCGCCTTCTTTAGTCTAGCGATGACGAGCCTGCTCAAAAAGGCGTTGCCTTATATCTGCTGTAAGCCCTGACATGCCAGCTTCACCCATACTGCCAAGTAGCATGCGAGCATCCTCAAGAGTGTCGCGAATCTTGCGATTGACCACATTGGGCGGCAAGTCGGATAGTTCCTTGCGCAGATCATCTGCAAGAACTAGGAGTTCGTTCGGCACCGCATCCAGCACTGACATATTCATCATCAGTGGAAGCGACTCTTCGGTTCTCTTCGAGAGTCTCGCCCGCACCGGGCCGACAGAGAGGTAGTGCAGCATGAAATCTGGGCTAAGCGCTGGCGACGGTGGAACCCTATCGTCCATTCGGGGAATTAGTAGATCATTCATACGAAATGCAGTTCTGTCAAAAGTAAGCCACCAGCTTTTATAACCGAAGGCGCTTCGACGTTCTCGTCTTTTTTCTCGCCTTACAATGATGCCTACGTAGTTCTCAACATCATGGTTGACGAGTTTGGCCTTTGTATTCGGATCTACAGGAAGGAATCCGAGCTGCTCGCGGCGTCGGTCTCGCGCCTCTCGGACTTCATGCCATACTTCGCTGACAGAAGCCCTGAGTAGATCGCTTGCCTGCGAGGCGAACTCCTCCAAGTCAACAACATCAATCTTGTATGTGTCTTCAAGAAATTCGGCAACATCATCTTCAGGCGACCTATTACCCGCAAACGTCTGAAGCCAGGTCTCGACATTTGTTGGGTCATAGCCAGCCTGCTGATATGAACTCAACAGGTAGGGCATCTCGCCCTGAGCAACACCTTGCTCAACAAGTCGCCGGAAGCTGCGGCACCGTTGCACATGTGTAGCGATCTCTTCAACGACACCGCTTGTTACGTGTAGTTTCAGCCCACACTCGATCGCCGCACGCATCAACTGCGTATGCGCACGCAACTGATCGTCCAGAAGCGTCTCTGTAAACATGGGAAGAATTACGGAGGTATCCAGCCAGATATCACCCTCCGAAAAAATCTTCACAACCGCAGACTGCACGTCAGGCGTTTCTCGCATGAAGGCAAATAGGGTATAGGTATCCGCAAGACCTTTCAGATACTTGCGAACTTCATCTCGCTTGCTTCCAAGAATGTCCTGTATTACGGCAACTACAATGGATCGCTGAAGGTTTTGAGGAATACGGCTAGTAATCAAGATGCGATCCACAATGGCATCGACGTCTTCGAACCTTACAAATGCGCCCTTATCATGTGCAACGGCATCTGCGAACACTTCTCCACGTGTCAACAGGACCTGCTCCAGAACCTTTCGTATAAACTCAATGAGCTGAACCTTATCCGTGGACAATTCGACTTCCATTTCGCTGACCGTAGTAACCAGCGATTGGAGCAATTGGTCCTGTAGGGCTTCGTCCAAGGCTGCGACTTCCGCGAGTCGTGAAGCTAGCCTCGTTCGTTCCGCCCATGTCAAACAGAACTCGTCAGGCTTCTGCCAGTGACGGATATATCGCTTCGCGAGCCGACCCAGCGCGCCATCAACTTGGCCTTTTAACGTAGGGTAGTGAGCGGCAGGAAGAAGCTTCTTGATCTGTTGGTGTATTTCATCACGATGCATCCGCTTGTCGGCATTCGTATCCCGAAGCACGGACCGAACAAGCGCATCGAAGCATAGCCGAGTCAGTCCCTTTTCTCGAGTATCGTCTTCCCATTGGAGCCCCAGATATACGAACGCCGCTTTGGTCTCGAGATCATTGAGTGCTTGAGCTCGATGCTCAATGCTGTGGGTACTAAAGAGTTGCGGGTCGCCCACAAGGGTACAGAAGGAGTCGGCTTCCGCGATTACCTTTGTACTAGCATTCCTTTGTACAAGAAACCATTCACGATCACGAATATCTAGGAAAATTCCATATTTTTGTCGCACCTTCCTCTTAAGGTCATTTCCTGCTGGGCCAATGTTGTGATTCGACGCATAGATCAGGACGCCCGTGTTGGGATGCGTAATCTGGAGCCGAGCACAAGTTTGAGTCACTTTGGCCGCCCAATCCTTTCTAACCGAAAATTGCAGGGCGGTTTGCGAATCATCAGAAGGGAAGAAAAGTCCGGCATCCATTCCTTCGTCGCCACTCTCGCTTGCCAAGGGCCTCAAACTGGGGTATTCGTCCGAAATAAACACATTTGAGAGCTTCTCAAATAGGCGCCACTGAGTGCCGTCAAGATTCGCCAACGCGTACTTGAATCGACCATAGTCAATCATCACGCCTCCAATTATGGACGGAGAGCGGCCTCATTGCAGAGAAACGACACATGGCATGTTCATGGTAGAGAGCTTTTAGCCTATAGCACAGGACCGGACATTACCACCTCGTACCCCTATTTCGTGCTTGACGGTGTGAGTGTTACATACTTGCCATAAGGTCGCTAGCCCAGCGATACGACTCGGGCAATGCCGACCACGGACTGGCCAGGCAGCGCAAGGCGAGGTCAGCGCATCCGTCGGAACTCCACGAGGTATGCGCTGATCAGGTGATGGAGGGTCTTCATACCTAGTCGAGCAAATCCGGACGACGACTCGCGAGCGCCCGCCGTGCAGTCACGAATCGCTCATGAAACTCTTCGGCCAACGCCTCTCGTCGGTAGCGTTGCCGAAGGACTCGATAGAGGTCTCCCGCTCGATTGACGAGGTCAGTAAGGGAGCGTCGTTCGATATCGAACGCGCTCATACCTTCCTCAACTGCAGCATCAAGATCGCCGCGTCGAGCGTGGACAATGCCCAGGTCGATATGGGCGTCAGCAACACGCATCGGGGCGTTGGACGTGCCATCTGGGCGAGTGTGCATCTGGATGGTTTCGCGGGCGTGTTCTTCGGCGCGGTCGTTATCGGCGAGCCAGGTGTAACAGGTGGCGGCGTAGAAGACCCACTTGGCGTGGTCGAACACAAAGTGGTGGTCTGGGTGGTCCGGCATGGGCAGGCTGCCGAGTACCTCAGCTCCGCGGGTCAGGGCACGGTCGGCTTCGCGGCGGTCGCCGATGCGGGCCAGGCCGCGGGCTTCTTGGAGGGTGAGTTGGACCATTGCGCTGCTGGTGCCGGCCACGGCCTGGCCCATGCGCGCGGCGGTGACGACGTCTTCGTAGCGGCCATCGACGAGAGCGAACCAGGCTGACATTTCGTGGGCCCAGCCCATGAGTTCACCGTGTCCGACCTGGCGGCCCATCTCGAAGGCGGCTCGCCGGGCTGTTTCGGCCTCTTCCCTCTCACCCAAGTCATAGTGAACGCAACCCAGCAGAGCAGTGAGCCAGCCGGTGATTACCAGCAATTCGCGATGTTGGTCCAGGGTTAGGCGTCCGGCAAGCAGGCGGTTTATCTGCGCCAGACGCTTTTGCGTGCGGTCTCGTAGCGTGGCTGCCGGCACGACCGGATAGACACGACACAGGAGATCGACGGCTTCGGCGAGTGCTTCCAAGGTTCCGGTCCCGACGTCGGACGCCTGGAGTTGCTGGGCGAGTTCCATGGTCCCGTACAGCTCCGCCTCGGCCCGCAGGGCATCCACCGGCATCACCTGGGCCTCGATGAGGCGGCTGCCTGTCTGCCTGTTCTGCGAAAACCCCAGTGCTTCCGGCTCCAGGCCGGTCAATTGGGTGAGCGCTAGCCGGTAAGGCGTGCGGGGCCATCGGACTTCACCGGCCTCCCAGCGCCGGATTCGCTCCTCGTCACACGCCAGTCGCTCGGCGACGCCGATCGGGGTGGCGTTGATCCGCTCAGCCATCTCCCAGCGGGAGAGCCTGTTCTCGTTTCTCCAGGCACGTAGCCGCACGTTGGGGATGTAGTCGGGCATCTGCGGGCCTTCCTCCCGGCTGGGGGCTCGAAAGGGGAAACAAGGGGGCCGATCAGGGGTCCTGTTCAGACGCGGTTGCCGGTGGACTTGTCATCGATCAACCACGGTACGTCACGCGGCCTCCCGCACACAGGGAACGCCGGATGAACGAGGAGATGGCGACGGTGATCCGGCCTGATGAGAAGAGTGAGACCTTGCCCTGCCCGGCTTGCCGGGGACGCGGGATCAAACTGCGTGTTTCGCGTCGTGCGCTTCTCGTCAGTGACGGCCACGGAGATGAGTTCTCAAGCAGGGAGCGGACGTGTCTCGACTGCCTCGGAAGCGGCCGGGCCGAAGGGAGCGCGAAATGAATTCGATCATGGCGGCGGTAGCCGGTTTCCCCACCGACAGGGAGGAGGCCGACGCGCTGATCCGGTTGCGGGATCGGCTCGTGGGCCTGGGCGTCAACGCCGAGCTGCGCGACAACAACTCCGCCCTGATGGTGCACCGGCCGGATCCGGGGCTGCCGGTGTGGGTGTTCGTCGGATACGGCGGGGCCTACTACTCCTGGCAGAACGCCGAGAAACGGCACCCGGCCAACGATGTCGAGGGCGCGGCGAACGTCCTGGCGGAGCACGTCGCCAGGTGAAGACGGACGCGACGAGGCTGGTGATGGAGTCCCGCCGGGAGGGGACGGGCCGTCACTGGTGCCTCGTCGCGTCCCCTGTCCCGGCAGGTGGCCTCAGCGGCGCCCCCGCGGCTACCTTCCCAGGCCGGCCGCTGCGCCGCCTGCCGGGCTTTCTCGTGTACGGCTTGGCTTCCGGCAACGGCGTGGACAGGCAGCGACGAGCCGCAAGTTTGGTAAACAACTTGTCGGCTGTTGGACGGTCATGATGTCGCTTGAGTCCGTACCCCCGAAGTATGCGCAGCTTGTGCAGACTCTCCAGAGGCGCATCGAGTCCAGGGACTACCCGCCCGGCGAGAACCAGCTCATCCAGGAGTTCGGCGTCTCCCGTCCCACCGTGGTCGCCGCTCTGCGCGTGCAGCGCGAGCAGGGCTGGATCGAGTCCCAGCAGGGCAAGGGCCGCTTCGTACGGGGCCGCCCGGCGATGGCCTCGATCGAGCAAAACGCCCTGGACAGACCTACCTCACCCAGCCGGAGATCGACTCCACGGGCGAGATTGTCGAAGTGGGCGCGGTGGCCGCATCGAACCGGGTTGCCGTGCTGCTCGATGCGCAGCCCAAGAGCAAGGCGTTCATACGTCGGCGGCTGATCGTGCGCGAGGGCGTGCGGTTCGATCACATCGTGGAGCAGATCACCGCGCGCATGCCTACAACCGCAGATGCCGGGCAACTGGCCATGCCCAAGAACGCCCCGCTCCTGGCGGTGTTCGGCGCGGTCCGTGACGCTTCCGGCCGACCTCTTGTAGTCGTCGAGGTCCTGCTACTGCTGACCGGCACGAGTTGGAAGACGCCTACCCGATCATGTGATGGGCCTGCCGTCTATCCGCAGCGGAGGTCCCCGGGAAGCAGCGTGAATGCCTCGACGTGGCGTGGGCGCACGACTCGGAAGTGCCGGTGGTCGACAGTCGCCACCTCCCTCAACTGCAGGCGCTCGGCAATCGCGATGACGGCGGCGTCCACCAGTCCTAGAGGAAGATCGACGTACCTCTCGACGAGTTCCGCCATTCGCGGAAGATCCTCGTCCTCCAACTCGGCCACGTGAAACCCATCGCCACCGAAGGACTTCAGGAACGTGACTTCAGCCTGCGGGCCGACACGTGATTCCAGGAGATAGCCGACCTCTCCCATCACCGGCGACGGCACGAGCAACGGCCCCTCCGCCTGGCGGAGCAACTTCAGACAGGCCTGGTGGTGCTCGTCCTTGGCGTTGCCGGCAGCGAGCAGAACCCCCGTGTCGCACAGGAGCACGTCAGCGGCCCATCTCGGAGCGCAGGATCTCCTCATGACGTTCCGCGAGATCCGGCTCAGCCTCGAACGACGCGAAGAAGGGGAGGTCACGCTCCGCCGGGACGGGCTCGTCCAGCCGCCCACGGATCAATTCCAGAGCGGGCCGTAGCTCCGACTCCGGCAACTGGTCCACGAGATAGTGCAGTTCCTCGCGCATGACACTCATGCCGCCAGTTTAGGTCAGGGGCCTGACGAGGGCACAGGGCTTCGGAGACAGCCCAGTCCCGTGCAACGTGGATGTCGGCAACCTCGGGATTGGGGATCGCGCGACCCCTTGAGCGGGGCGAAGAATCAAGGGAAGAAGGAAATTCGCAGGTGGGCGGTACTGGGTTCGAACCAGTGACCCCTCGCTTGTAAGGCGAGTGCTCTACCGCTGAGCTAACCGCCCCTGATCGGCACTACACCTTACGACACCAACGGCGCCGCTCGCACATCCACGTCCCAGCTCGCCCCCAGGTCGGGCCGACCGGCCGCGCGCCAGCCCAGGAGGGCCGCGCCCAGCATGCCCGCGTCCACCCCCAGGGCGGCCGGCAGCAGCGGCGGGGCCTCCCTGAAGGACAGCCGCTTGACGAGGCGGGTCCGTACGGGGTCGAAGAGCGCGGGCCCGGCCTGGGAGAGACCGCCGCCCAGCACGATCATGGCCGGGTCCAGCAGCAGCGTGTAGGTGGCCAGCGCCAGCGACAGCGCTTCCACGGCCTCGTCCCACACCTCGATGGCGATCGGGTCGTCGGAGACGACGACCTGTTCGGCCTTGGCGCTCTCCAAGCCGGCCCGCTGGGCGTAGCGCCTGCCGACGGAGGCGGCGGAGGCGTACGTCTCCAGGCAGCCGTACTGGCCGCAGGCGCACTGCTCGCCGTCGGGGAAGACGGGGATGTGCCCGATCTCGCCGCTCCAGCCCGCCGCTCCCCCGTACGGGGCGCCGTCGACGATCATGGCGCCGGCGATGCCGGTGCCGATGGGCAGGAACAGGAAGTCGGCGGCACCGCGCCCGGCGCCGAGCACGCTCTCGGCGAGGCCCCCGGTGCGGACGTCGTGGCCCAGGATGACGGGCACGCCGAGGTCGGTGAAGTCCTGGGCGGGGATGTCGCGCCAGCCGAGGTTGGCGGCGTAGAGGGCGGTGTCGTCCGACACCAGCCCGGGAACGGCCAGGCCGACCCCTGCCGGGCTGCCGTCGCCGGTCTCGGCCAGGTGGCCGATGAAGTCGCGGATCGCGGTCACGACCGCCTCCGGGCCGTCGGCGCGCGGGGTGGGGCGCCGCTCGGAGAGCAGGACGACGCCGTTCTCGCTGACCAGGCCGCCCTTCATGGACGTGCCGCCGACGTCGAGCGCGACGACGTACGCAGGGGTGTGGGACACGGAAGGAGACGATAGCGCAGCTCAGCGTTTGTCTGGAAAAGTCCCCTGCGTTTCAGGTACGGCCGAGCACGCGGTCGAGCGCGGCCTCCACCTCGGCCGAGAGGCCCGGCGGCGAGCCCGAGGCGAGCAGCGCGCCCGAGTCGACCGGGGTGGTGGTCCTGGCGACCCGCACGGCGCCGCAGGAGCGGCATTCCACCTCTCCGAGCCGGCAGATCAGCGCCGCCGACCCGCATCCCGCACACGTGTCGAGGTCGAGGTCGTGCGACCGTTGACAGTCCGGGCAGACCAGCACCTGGGTCTCGCGGTGGACCCCGCGTCTCCACGGGCTGACGCCCCGGACCGGGTCGGTCTGCCGGGCCCCGCAGCGGTAGCAGGGCATGGTTTCCTCCGTTTAGGCGATGTCGGCGAGTGCCTTGAGGTAGTCGGCGACGTCACGCGCCTCACCGATCGGCTTGACCACCGACCAGCGGATCACGCCCTCGCCGTCGATGATGAAGGTCCCCCGGCGCGCGAAGCCCTTCCCCTCATCGAACACACCGTACGCCCGCGCGACCTGTCCATGTGGCCAGAAATCGGAGAGAAGCGGGAAAGCGTAACCCTCCTGGTCCGCCCAGGCGCGGTGGGCGAAGACGGAGTCGACGGAGACGGTGAGCAGGTGCGCGTCGGCCGGGAAAGCGCGCAGCGCCGAGAGCTCACCGTGACACACCCCGCTGAAGGCCAGCGGGTAGAAGACCAGCACGACACGCGTGCCCCTGAACTCGGACAGCCGCACCGGGCTGCCGTGCTGGTCCTGGAGCTCGAAATCCGGAGCGGTGGCGCCGACCTCGACAGGATGTCCGTTCACACGCCTCATCCTGCCGTACGGGCTGGCGCTCTCGCTCTCCTACCGCCTGCCTTTGGGCGTGACGAGCCGGGTCCCCGACCAGTCGGGTGCGGCGGAGATGCTGCTGGTCTGCGAGAGACCCGCGGTAACGGCGTCCTCACCTATGTCGCTCGGCTCCACGTGGCCGTCGCGCCCGGCCTTGGGCGTGAGAAGCCAGATCTGACCGCCTTCGGCGAGAGATCGCATGGCGTTGGTCAGGGCGTCGAACAGATCCCCGTCACCGTCGCGCCACCACAGCAGCGCCACGTCGACGACGTCGTCGGTGTCCTCGTCGAGCAGTTCGTTGCCGGTCAGGTCCTCGATGGACTCGCGAAGCTTCTCGTCGACGTCCTCGTCCCAGCCGATCTCCTGCACCACCTGACCCGGCTTGAGGCCGAGTCGTTCGGCCAGGCCGCGCTCGCCCTGCGCCTGACCCGCGGTCGCGCTCACGTTTATCCCTCCTGCTTGAGTGGCCCCGCATATGCGGTTTATCGCTTCGGGACAGTCCACACGCTGTGACCCTCAGTCGTCAACGGTCGCCACGGGTACGGCCGTACTCGGCCAGGTTCAACCGGGCAGAAACGACAGCCGAACCTGACGTTGCGTATTGTCGACATTCAGGTCGACCAGGGCGACGGACTGCCAGGTGCCGAGCGCCATCCTGCCGCCCAGCACGGGGATCGTGGCGTACGGCGGCACGATCGCCGGCATGACATGTGACCTGCCGTGACCCGGCGAACCGTGCCGATGGCGCCAGCGGTCGTCGGCCGGCAGCAGATCTCCCAGCGCCGCCAGCAGGTCGTCGTCGCTGCCCGAGCCCAGCTCCAGCAGGGCGACGCCCGCCGTCGCGTGCGGGACGAAGACGTGCAGCAGCCCGTCTTCACCCTGCTCGCGGACGAAAACGGCGCATTCGGCGGTGATGTCGTGCACCGTCTCTCGTGATCCCGTGGCCACGGAGATGAGTTCGGATCTCACCCGTGAATCCTACTGAGGCACGATGACGGAATCGGGGCCCGGAAACACCAGCGCCGTGTGGCCGTCATCGAACCGCACGATGTACGGAGGCCCCCCATTGGGCCCCCGGACCTCGATGATGACGCCGGTTCGGTCCCTTTCGCCGACCGTGCTGCCGTGCACGAGAAGCCGGTCGCCTGCCGTCGCATTCATAGGTCCAGATTCGTACGGGGAAGGCCTGGCGAAAAGAGGGGAATCGTCCACGCTTCCCCAAGTGTGGGTAAGAGAGGCCCGAAACACCCTCCCGCGGGCGGGCGCAACGGAGGCCCGCCGGGGGCATGATCGACGCGAAGCTGAGACTTTCCTGGCAATCTTCCCGGGGACCGCGCGGGGGCGAGCCAGTTCGGGCGGACCGCCGGACGGGTAGGGGGCGTTGGGGCGACCCGGGAGGTGACGCCACCCCCCGGCGGGGGGATACTCGACCATGTGAGGCAAAATTTCGTAGGTTTTCCGGTCTTGTTAAATTGAACTGCCGTTGTAACCTTGGCCGGTAATTCGTCCTACCATCGGTGGTCTAGGCCACCGATGGCGGCCCTGCCAGCAGGGATGTCCTGGTTACTCATCGGTAGAGATGCACTTTCGACCGTGAGCGACCAGGATGGAAAGCGACCCCAGACCAGACATCAGTCAACCTCGGAAGGCGAGACCCAGTGGCTTCCGGACGCCAGCGTTTCTCGATCATCAGCGACGGCCTACCCAGCCAGTTGCCTGATGTCGATCCCAGTGAGACCAACGAGTGGCTCGAGTCCCTCGACAACGTCGTCAAGACGGAGGGCCGCACGAGAGCCCGCTATCTGATGCTCCGCATTCTGGAGCGGGCGCGCGAGCACCAGGTCGGCGTGCCGGGCCTGCGCAGCACCGACTACATCAACACCATCCCGCCGGAGCGCGAGCCCTGGTTCCCCGGCGACGAGCACGTCGAGCGGCGGATCCGCGCCTACATCCGCTGGAACGCCGCGGTCATGGTGTCGCGGGCCAACGCCCGCACCAACGTGGGCGGCCACATCGCCACCTACGCCTCCGCCGCGTCGCTCTACGAGGTGGGCTTCAACCACTTCTTCCGCGGCAAGGACCACGGCGAGTCGGGCGACCAGGTGTTCTTCCAGGGCCACGCGGCGCCCGGCATCTACGCCCGCGCCTTCCTGGAGGGGCGGCTCAACGAGAGCCAGCTCGACGCGTTCCGTCAGGAGCTGTCGCACGGCTTCCACGGCCTGCCCTCCTACCCGCACCCGCGGCTCATGCCCGACTTCTGGGAGTTCCCGACCGTCTCCATGGGTCTGGGCCCGATCAACGCGATCTACCAGGCGCGGTTCAACCGCTACCTGCTCAACCGCGAGATCAAGGACACCAGCCGCAGCCACGTGTGGGCGTTCCTGGGCGACGGCGAGATGGACGAGCCCGAGTCGCTGGGCGCGATCGGCGTCGCCGCCCGCGAGGAGCTCGACAACCTCACGTTCGTGATCAACTGCAACCTGCAGCGGCTCGACGGTCCGGTACGCGGCAACGGCAAGATCATCCAGGAGCTGGAGGCCTACTTCCGCGGCGCCGGCTGGAACGTCATCAAGGTCGTCTGGGGCCGCGACTGGGACCCGCTGCTGGCAGCCGACGTCGACGGCGTGCTCGTCAACCAGATGAACACGACTCCCGACGGCCAGTTCCAGACCTACTCGGTCGAGTCGGGCGCCTACATCCGCGACCACTTCTTCGGCACCGACCCCCGGCTGCGCAAGATGGCCGAGCACCTCAGCGACGACGACATCCGCAAGCTGTCGCGCGGCGGCCACGACTACCGCAAGGTCTACGCGGCCTTCAAGGCGGCCCGCGAGCACGTCGGCCAGCCGACGGTCATCCTGGCCCAGACCATCAAGGGCTGGACGCTCGGCAAGGACTTCGAGGCGCGCAACGCCACCCACCAGATGAAGAAGCTCACCAAGGCCGAGCTGAAGGAGTTCCGCGACCGGCTCTACCTGCCGATCCCGGACTCCGCCCTGGAGGGTGAGCTCCCGCCGTACTTCCACCCGGGCGAGAACGACCCGGAGATCGAGTACATGAAGGAGCGCCGCGCGGCGCTCGGCGGCGTGCTGCCCAAGCGGGTCAACCGCGCCAAGCCGGTCAAGCTGCCCGGCGACGAGGTCTACAAGGGCTTCACCAAGGGCTCGGGCAAGCAGCAGGTCGCCACCACGATGGCGTTCGTGCGGCTGCTCAAGGACCTCATGCGCGACAAGGAGATCGGCCACCGGTTCGTGCCGGTCATCCCCGACGAGGCGCGCACGTTCGGCCTGGACGCGATGTTCCCGACGGCGAAGATCTACTCGCCGCACGGCCAGATGTACGAGGCCGTCGACCGCGAGCTGCTGCTGTCGTACAAGGAGGCCGTGCAGGGGCAGATCCTGCACGAGGGCATCAGCGAGTCGGGGTCGATGGCGTCGGCGATCGCGGCCGGCACGTCCTACTCCACGCACGGCGAGCCCATGATCCCGATCTACATCTTCTACTCGATGTTCGGGTTCCAGCGCACCGGCGACCAGATGTGGGCCATGGGCGACCAGATGGGCCGGGGCTTCCTGCTCGGCGCCACGGCCGGCCGCACCACGCTCAACGGCGAGGGCCTGCAGCACGAAGACGGGCACTCGCCGCTCATCGCCTCCACCAACCCGGCGGCGATCGTCTACGACCCGTCGTGGGCGTTCGAGGTGGCCCACATCGTCAAGGACGGCCTGCGCCGCATGTACGGCGACAAGCCCGAGGACGTGTTCTACTACCTGACCGTCTACAACGAGCCCTACCTGCAGCCGGCCCAGCCCGACGGCGTCGACGTCGACGGCCTGCTGAAGGGCCTCTACAAGTACGCCGACGGGCCGGAGACGCAGGGGCCGAAGGCCAACATCCTGTCCTCCGGCGTGGCCGGGCCGTGGGCGATGGAGGCCCAGCGGATGCTGGCCGACGACTGGGGCGTGTCGGCCTCCGTCTGGTCGGCCACCTCCTGGACCGAGCTCCGCCGCGAGGCGCTGACCTGCGACGAGCACAACCTGCTCAACCCCGACGCCGAGCAGCGCGTGCCGTACGTGACCCGCGCGCTGTCGCAGGCGGAGGGCCCGTTCGTGGGCGTCAGCGACTACATGAAGGCCGTGCAGGACCAGATCGCGCAGTGGGTCCCGGGCGACTGGTCCTCGCTGGGCACCGACGGGTTCGGCCTGTCCGACACCCGCTCGGCGCTGCGCCGCCACTTCCACGTCGACGCCGCCTCCATCACGCTGGCGGTGCTCACGTCCCTCGTACGCAGGGGCGAGCTCGACGGCGAGGTGCTGCGCGAGGCGATCGCCCGCTACCACCTGAAGAACGGCGTCACCGAGGCCGGCGGCCCGGAGACCAACGACACCCAGTCGATGGGCGTCTGACACATCCGTGAGGCGCGCCCCCGCGAAGAACATGCGCGGGGGCGCCTTCCGTTCCGGGGGCGCCCGTCCCGGGAAGGCGGCGCGCGTGCGGAGGGGTGGCGCGCCGCCCGATCCCGCGCGCGGTCCCGTATTGTGGGCAGGGCTTCCCCCGGAGTCGACAAGGGGGAGACTGTTCGTGATGCGCCGCGTCCTTGCCGCCGCACTCGTGGCCGCCACAGCCGCCATGACGGCCGGCTGTGTCGACACCGCCGAGCCCGCCAGCGACGGATCGCCCGTGGAGCCGACCGGGGGGCAGATCGCGTGGGGCCCGTGCACCGACATCAAGCGTGCCGACGGGGAGCCACCCGCCCGCCAGGACAAGAACGTACGCTGCGGGAAGCTGGCGGTGCCGCTCGACTACTCCGACCCTGAGGGCGAGAAGATCGAGCTGGCCATGATCAAGATCCCGGCGGTCGACCAGGGCAACCGGATCGGCTCGTTGCTGTTCAACTTCGGCGGTCCCGGCGCGTCCGGCGTCGACACGCTCGACCAGGCGGCCAAGGCCCTGTCGTCGCTGCGCGCCCGCTACGACCTGATCAGCTTCGACCCGCGGGGCGTCGAGCGCAGCTCGGGGGTGCGCTGCGGCACGGGGGCCGACCTGGACGAGTTCACCGCGTTGAACACCCTGCCGCCCGGCGAGGAGACCCGCCGCAGGATCAACGAGGCCAACCGGAAGTTCGCCGACTTGTGCGGCCAGGACTCGGGCAAGATCCTGCCGTACGTCGGCACGGTCAACGCCGCCCGCGACATGGACCGGATGCGGACCGCGCTGGGCGACGAGAAGCTCCACTACGTCGGCATGTCGTACGGCACCCAGCTCGGCGCCGTCTACGCGACCCTGTTCCCCGGCAACGTCGGCCGCATGGTGCTGGACGCGCCGCTGGACCCGACGGTCAGCTTCGAGGAGCGCACGCTGGCCCAGACCCGCGGCTTCCAGCACGTCTACCGGAACTTCCTGAAGGCGTGCGTCAAGGAGCGGTGCGAGGTCGGCGCGAGCGTGGAGGCCGCCAACGCGAACGTGGAGAAGCTGCTCAACGACCTGGCGGCGCGGCCGCTCAAGGTCGGCACCCGCGAGCTGACCCAGGGGCTGGCGGCCACCGGGGTGGCGTCGGCGCTCTATTCGGAGCTGAGCTGGCCGTTCCTGGAGACCGCGCTCGGGCAGGCGCTCAAGGGCCAGGGCGGCGCGCTGCTGTATCTGGCCGACACCTACACCGGCCGCAACGAGGACGGCACCTACTCCACCCAGATGACCAGCTTCCCGGCCATCACCTGCGTCGACACGGCCGAGCGGCCCGACGCGCGGACGCTGCGCCGCACGGAAGAGGCCGCGCTGAAGATTTCGCCGCTGTTCGGCAGCGAGGGCTCGGGCGGGATCTGCAGCGTCTGGCCGGCCGCGGGCGGCGACGAGGCCAAGCGGGTGGACGCCACCGGCTCGGCCCCCATCATGGTGATCGGGGGCAAGAACGACCCGGCGACCCCGTACGAGTGGGCGCCCAAGCTGACCGCCCAGCTCAAGACCGCCACGCTGGTCACGTACGAGGGCGAGGGGCACGGCGCCTACCTGTCGGGCAGCCAGTGCGTCGCCAAGCTGGTCGACTCCTATCTGCTCGACGGCAAGCTGCCCCGGCGCGGCGCGACCTGCCCGGCGGCCTAGGCTCTGACATGTGACGGACTACTGCTCCCTGGTGGCGGACGAGACGGCGCGGGTGGCCCGGCTGGCCTCCGCGCCGGCTGACACGCCGGTGCCCGCGTGCCCGGGCTGGGCTCTCGGCGACCTCATCACGCATCTGGGCACCATGCACCGGTGGGTCACCCACATGGTGTCGACCCGCAACCAGGACCGGCTCTGGTCCCGCGAGGTGCCCAACGGCCTGGACGAGGGCGCGCACGGCGACGCCGCGTGGCTGGCGGAGGGGTCCGCCGAGATGGTGCGGACGCTGCGCGCCACCGACCCGGCGACGCCGCTGTGGACGTGGGGGCCCGGCGGCACCGCGGGCTGGTGGGCCAGGCGGATGGCGTTCGAGCTGGTCGTGCACCGGGTGGACGCCGAGCAGGCGCTCGGCGTGGAGCCCGAGGTGGCCGCAGAGGTGGCGGCCGACGGCGTCGAGGAACTGCTCGGCAACCTGCCTGGCGCCCGGTGGGTGAGCAGGCGGCTGGCGGAGCTGGGCCTGGAGGGCTCGACGTTCCACCTGCACGCGACCGACCTGCCCGGCGAGTGGACGTTCACGCAGGGGCCCGAAGGCGCGGTGACGTGGGAGCGCGGGCACGCCAAGGGCGACGCTGCGGTGCGGGCGCCGGCCCGCGACCTGCTGCTGCTGATGTACGGCAGGCGCTCGTGCGACGGGCTGGAGGTGTTCGGCGACCGGGCGCTGCTGGAGAGGTGGCTCTCGGCCGGCGGGCTGTGAGCCCCGGACGCGCCGCCACTCGGCGGTCGGCGGCGTGTCCGGGGCGGGGGCGCCGCCACTGAGGGCGGCCGGACGCGGGCCCGGGCTTCGCGGGGAAGGCGTACGCCGGGCCCACGACGATCAGTTTCGCCGGTGGAAGACGCCGAACAGGTTGCCCGAGGTGTTGTCGCTCATCCCATCTCCTCATGTCGCTTTCCGGACGAGAACAAGAATGTGGCGCTCGGGCGACAACCCTATGTCGGTGTTTTCGAACTCCTAATCGAGAAGAGTGCCGTGGACGATCATCTCCGGCACGTCGGCGGCGAAGCCCTCCAGCGGCCGGTCGGGGCAGCGCTCGGCCGAGACGGCGGCGCCGACGATGCGGTCGAGGCGGAAGACGCGCACGTCGTCGCGGAGCCGGCACCACGCCACGAGATACCAGAACCCGCCGCGACCGCCGAGGAAGACGCCCGGCTCCACGTCGCGGGAGGTCAGCGCGCCCTTGGCGTCGGCGTAGTCGAGGCGCAGCACCCTGCGGCGCAGCAGGGCCTCCTCGATGGCGCGGGAGACGCCCTCGGCGCCGAGAGGGCGGGCCGGGCCGCCGGGCTCCGGCGGCTCGGCGACGTGCATGACGCGGCGGGCCAGCTCCCGGGCCAGCTCGCCCTCGCGGCCCGGCATGGCGGCCACGACCTTGCGTAACGCGCTGCGGGCCTGGCGGCCGAACGGCTGGTCACCGGCCCGGCTGAGGGCCACCGCGATGGCCACCGCCTCTGCGGGGGTGAAGTTGAGCGGGGGCAGGGACATCTTCTTGTCGATCGCGTAGCCGCCCCTGCGGCCCGCCTCGGCGTAGATGGGCACCCCGGACTGCTGCAGCGCGGTGATGTCGCGCTCGATGGTGCGCACGCTCACCTCGAACCGCGCGGCGAGCTCGCGGGCCGAACGCGAGCGCGGCGAGATGGCGCGCAGGTCCTCGACGAGCGCGTAGAGCCGGTCGGTGCGGTTCACCCTTGTGACGGTACGCTCCGGCACCGACAATCCCTTGCCCGCCGGGGTTTCCGCGTCAGCGGGCCCACTCCAGGAGCTCGTCGGCGGGCCAGGTGTTGACGATCCGGTCCGGCCCGACACCGCACTGCGCGGCCCGCTCGCAGCCGAACCGCTGCCAGTCGAGCTGGCCGGGCGCGTGCGCGTCGGAGTCGATCGCGAACACGCAGCCCTGCTCGTACGCCTGGCGCAGCAGCCGCTTGGGCGGGTCGAGCCGGTCGGGCCTGGAGTTGATCTCGACGGCCACGCCGAACCGGCGGCACGCCTCGAAGACCAGCTCGGCGTCGAACTCCGACTCGGGCCTGCGCGCGCCGCGCTCCCCGCCCGCGCGCACGACCCGGCCGGTGCAGTGGCCGAGCACGTCGACGTGCGGGTTCGCGATCGCGCTGACCATCCTGCGGGTCATCTCCTCACGATCCATGCGGAGCTTGGAGTGGACGCTCGCGACCACCACGTCGAGCCGGCCGAGCAGCTCGGGCTCCTGGTCGAGGCTGCCGTCGAGGTTGATGTCGACCTCGATGCCGGTGAGGATCCTGAACGGGGAGAGCCGGCGGTTGAGCTCGGCGACCACGTCGAGCTGCTCGCGCAGCCGGGCCGGCGGCAGGCCTCGGGCGATGGTCAGGCGCGGCGAGTGGTCGGTCAGCGCCAGATAGTCGTGGCCGAGCGCGCGGGCCGCCTCGGCTATCTCCTCGATGGGCGAGCCGCCGTCGGACCAGTCGGAATGGCTGTGCAGGTCGCCCTTGAGCGCGGCGCGCAGCCCGGCGGCCTCCTCCCCCAGGTCGGCGCCCTCCGTCGCGCGCAGCCTGCGCAGGTAGGTCGGGACCTGCCCGTCGAGCGCCTCACTGATGACCAGGGCGGTCACCTTGCCGATGCCGGGCAGCTCGGCCAGGCCGCCGGACCGCGCGCGCCGTACCAGCTCCTCGCGCGGCAGCTCCGTGACGACGGAGGCGGCGCGGCGGAAGGCGCGCACCCGGTAGGCGGGCTCACCAGCGCGTTCCAGGAGAAAGGCGATCTCCCGGAACGCCTCGACCGGTTCCATACGTTCATCCCTACCAGAAGCGGCCCGACGGGGAATTGTACGGCCGGGCGCGGCCCCGCTAGGCTTTCCGACCGCAAGAGAGCAGGAGCTAGATGGCCCAGACGCCGCACCACGCCGCCACCCCCGGCAAGCCGCCCCCCAAGAAGAAGTCGTCCAACGTCGTGACACTCACCGTCATCGGGGTCGTGTCGGTGATGGTGGTCGGCTACTGCGCGGCCACCTCCAACGCCGAGGACGTCACCGCCGACTGCGTCGACACCAGCCAGCGGGCCGACGACGGCTCCTACATGGTGGTCGAGGACTACTACTGCGACGACGACGACAACGGCGGCACCCACTACTACGGCGGCTCCCGCGCGGCCTATCACTGGTACTACGGCGGCACCAGGGTGGGGCAGCGAGTGCGCAGCGGCACGACGCTCCGCCCCGCCGACGCCACCATCACCAGCCGCGACGGGCGCTCGATCCAGCGGGGCGGCTTCGGCAGCTCCCGCACCGGCGGGGGCTGAGTGGTGCGGCGCGAGCACGGCGCCCCCCGCGAGGGCTGGGAGAAGACCATCGAGGGCCAGGGCCTGGCCTACCACCGGGCGGCCCACCCCGAGGGCCTCAGCAGGCCCTACTGGGACGAGTCGGTCCACTACGTCTTCTCCATGGCGGAGGTGGAGTCGCTGGAGGAGCAGGTCGAGGAGCTGCACGAGATGTGCCTGCGTGCCGCCGGGCACGTGGTCGAGACCGGGCGCTTCGCCGACTTCGCCATCCCCGAGTGGGCCGCCGACGACGTGGCCCGGTCGTGGGAGCGGCGCGATGCCCACCTGTACGCCCGGTTCGACCTGCGCTACGACGGCGCCGGCCCGGCCAAGCTGCTGGAGTACAACGCCGACACGCCGACCTCGCTGCTGGAGTCGTCGGTGATCCAGTGGTTCTGGCTGAAGGACGCCCACCCCGGCGACGACCAGTGGAACTCCATCCACGAGCGGCTCATCGACCGGTGGCGCGAGATGCCGCTGCCGGCCGGCGCCACCCACTTCGCCTGGACCAACATGGACGAGACGGGAGAGGAGGCCATGACCCTGGCCTACCTCCAGGAGACCGCCGAACAGGCGGGCCTGCGCACGGTCGCCGTCGCCATGGAGGACATCGGCTGGGACGCGCTCAACCGGCGCTTCGTCGACATGGACGAGGAGATGATCCGCTCCGTCTTCAAGCTCTACCCGTGGGAGTGGATGCTGTCGGAGCCGTTCGGCCGCCACGCGGTGCGCCACTCGACCTGGATCGAGCCGCTGTGGAAGGCGCTGCTGTCCAACAAGGCGCTGCTGGCCGTGCTGTGGGAGCTGTACCCCGGTCACCCCAGCCTGCTGCCCGCCTACCTCGACGGCCCGCGCGAGCTGGAGTCCTACATCGCCAAGCCGCTGCTCGGCCGTGAGGGCGCATCGATGCGGATAGTCACCCCGGCCCACACCCAGGAGACAGCGGGCTCCTACGGCCGGGAGGGATACGTCTTCCAGGGCTTCGAGGCCCTGCCCGACTTCGGCGGCCAGCGTCCGGTGCTCGGCGCCTGGGTGATCGGCGACGAGGCGGCCGGGCTGGGCATCCGGGAGACCACCGGCCTGATCACCGACGACACCTCGTCCTTCGTACCTCACCGAATCGAGCTCACATGACTCTGCTGGAGACCCTTCTGCGTGGCGCGGGCGCCATCGCCTCCTACGCTGCCGTCGGCGTCATCCTGATGATCGTCGGCTTCTACGTGATCGACCTGGCGACCCCGGGCCGGCTGAGCGAGGTCATCCGCAGCCAGCGCAACCCGAACGCCACGCTGCTGGCCTCCTCGGCGATGGCCGCCGTGGGGCTCATCGTCGCGGCCTCGATCTGGTCGTCCGGCGGGCGGCTGGCCGAGGGGCTGGCGGGCACCGCCGTGTTCGGCCTGGTCGGCATCGTGGTGCAGACGCTGGCGATGCTGCTGTTCGACCGGGTGGCGGGCATCTCGGTGCGCGATCTGGTCAAGGAGCCGGAGCTGCAGCCGGGCGCCAGGCTGCTGGCGGTCACGCACGTCGCGATCGGCCTGATCACCGCCGTCGCGGTCATCTGACGGGACCTGGCACTCTAGGAGCGTGACAGACCGGACCCGGGAGGACACCACTCGCAGGCTTGAGCGGGCCATGGGCGCGCTCGGCACGGCCGCCATGGCCCGCATGGACGAGCAGCTGCCCTGGTTCCGGGCGCTCAGCGCCGAGGACCGCTCGTGGGTGGGGCTGGTGGCCCAGGCGGGCATCGCCGCGTTCGTGGAGTGGTTCCAGTACGCCGGCGAGGACCGCCCGACACCCAGCATCGAGTTCTTCGGCACCGCTCCGCGCGAGCTGAAGCGCTCGATCTCGCTGCAGCAGACCGTCGACATCGTCCGGGTCGTGGTGGAGGTGGTGGAGGCACAGGTCGACCAGCTGGCCGCGCCCGGCGGCGAGGAGCAGCTGGAGCAGGCCATGCTCCGCTACACCCGCGACGTGGCGTTCGCGGCGGCGCACGTCTACGCCCGCGAGGCCGAGGCCAGGGGGGCGTGGGACGCCCGGCTGGAAGCGCTGATCGTGGACGCCCTGGTGCGCGGCGAGGTCGACGACGGACTCCACTCGTGGGCCGCCGCGCTCGGCTGGACGTCCTCCCCCGTGGTCGTGATCGCCGGTCACGCGCCCGACGGCGACCCGCGCGAGGTGATCGACGGACTGCGCGAGCGGGGCCGCCGCATCGGCATGGAGCTGCTCGCCGGGGTTCAGGCCGACCGGCTGATCGTGATCGTGGGCGGCGCGGGCAGCGTCAACGACGCGGCCCGCCAGGTCGTGGCCCGCTTCGGCCAGGGCCCGATCGTCATCGGGCCCGAGGTGACCGACCTGCACGCCGCCGCCAACTCGGCCAGGGCCGCGCTGGCCGGGCTGAAGGCGAGCTCCGGCTGGCCCGACGCGCCCCGCCCGGTGCACGCCGAGGACCTGCTCGCCGAGCGGGCGCTCGACGGCGACGAGGCCGCCAGGGAGCAGCTCGTGGAGAACGTCTACCTGCCGCTGGCCGGCACCCCGCTGCTCGACACGCTCGCGACGTACCTGGAGCAGGGCACCTCGCTGGAGGCGACCGCGCGGCTGCTGTTCGTGCACCCGAACACGGTGCGCTACCGGCTCAAGAAGATCACCGAACTGACCGGATACCAGCCGACCGAGGGCCGTTCGGCCTTCACGCTGCAGGTCGGGCTCATCCTCGGCCGGCTCGCGGAAAGCGCCGTAACCTGGCGGCCTTAACGTAACCGGAGCGAAACCCGAACTGTGGGGTTCCTACAAAGCACCCCGGACAAAGTGTGTGCAGATCTTCATCAGCGTGTCGGACTTCTACAGGGCATGGTTGACTTCGTGCTTGTACTCGTCGCGCCGGGCCAAGGCGCCCAAACACCAGGTTTCCTCACTCCGTGGCTCGAGCTTCCCGGCGTGGCGGACCGGCTGGCCGCCTGGTCCGACGTGGCCGGCATCGACCTGATCGCCTGCGGCACCGTCGCGGGAGCCGACGAGATCCGCGACACCGCCATCGCCCAGCCGCTGCTCGTGGCCGCGGCCCTGGCCTCCGCCGAGGTGCTCGGCGCGGCGCCCGACGTGCTGGCCGGCCACAGCGTCGGCGAGTTCGCCACCGCGGCGCTGGCCGGCGTGCTGACCCCGGAGCAGGCGCTCGCCCTGGTCAGCGAGCGCGGGCAGGCCATGGCGAAGGCGGCGGCGACCGCCGAGACCGGCATGACCGCGGTGCTCGGCGGCGCCGAGGACGACGTGCTGGCCGCGCTCGACAAGCACGGCCTGACGCCCGCCAACATCAACGGCGCCGGTCAGATCGTCGCCGGCGGCACCGTCGAGCAGCTCGCCGCGCTGAAGGCCGAGCCTCCGGCGCGCGCCCGGCTGATCCCGCTGTCGGTCGCGGGCGCCTTCCACACCGTCCACATGGCCCCCGCCGTCGAGCAGCTGCGCGAGGCCGCCGCCCAGATCGAGCCCGGCGACCCCGAGGTCACGCTGCTGTCCAACGCCGACGGCGCCGCCGTCGCGAGCGGCGGCGAGCTCATGCGCCGCCTCGTCGACCAGGTGAGCAACCCCGTGCGCTGGGACGCCTGCATGGCCACGATGGCCGAGCTGGGCGTCACCCGGATGATCGAGCTGCTGCCCGGCGGCACGCTGACCGGCCTGGCCAGGCGCGGGCTGCGCGGCGTCGAGACCGTGGCGCTCAAGACCCCCGACGACCTCGACGCAGCCAGGGAGCTGATGAAGTGAGGATCCTCGAAACCGCGCCGGGGGCGAAGCTGCTGGCGCTCGGCCACTACCAGCCTTCCACCATCGTCTCCAACGAGCAGCTGGCCAAGACCATGGACACCAGCGACGAGTGGATCCAGTCCCGCGTCGGCATCAAGGAGCGCCGGGTCGCCGGCGACGCGGAGAGCCTGGAAGACATGGCCGCCCAGGCGGGCGGCAAGGCTCTGGCGGCGAGCGGCCTGGCCGCCTCCGACGTCGACCTGGTGATCGTGGCCACCTGCACGCTGGAGAGCCAGATCCCCAACGCCGCCGCCGTGGTGGCGCACCGCCTGGGCATCGACGCGCCCGGCGCGTTCGACGTCAACGCCGCGTGCGCGGGCTTCTGCTACGCGCTCGCCACCGCCGACAACGCCATCCGCGCGGGCTCGGCCAGGCACGTGCTGGTCATCGGCGCGGAGAAGCTGTCGCAGTGGATCGACTGGACCGACCGGTCCACCGCGGTGATCTTCGCCGACGGGGCGGGCGCGGCCGTGGTCGGCCCGTCCGACGCCCCGGGCATCGGCCCGGTGGTCTGGGGCAGCTCGGGCGACAGGTCCGACGCCATCATGATCCCCGACCGCCACGGCTCCCTCCGCCAGGAGGGTCAGACCGTGTTCCGGTGGGCGACCACCGCCCTCCACCCGGTCGCCAAGCAGGCGTGCGAGCGCGCGGGCGTCGACCCGTCCGAGCTGTCCGCCTTCATCCCCCATCAGGCCAACCTGCGCATCATCGAGGCCATCGCCCGCAAGCTGGGCGCCGACAAGGCCGTCGTCGCCCGTGACATCGTGCACGCTGGCAACACCTCGGCCGCTTCGATCCCGCTGGCGCTCTCGCGCATGCTGGAGCGCGGCGAGGTCCGCTCGGGCGAGCTCGCGCTCGTCCTCGGCTTCGGCGCCGGCCTCACGTACGCGGGCCAGGTCATCGAGATCCCCTAGTCCCCCGTACGATCTCTCAGAGCTTGCACGGCCAGTCCGTGCAGAACCCAGGAAACCAAAGGAGAACCAACGACATGGCTGCCACCGAGCAGGAGATCCTCGAGGGCCTCGGCAAGATCATCAACGAGATCACCGGGATCCCGGCCTCTGAGGTGACCCCCGAGAAGAGCTTCGTGGACGACCTCGACATCGACTCCCTGTCCATGGTCGAGATCGCCGTGGCCGCCCAGGACGAGTTCGGCGTCGAGATTCCCGACGACCAGCTCAAGAACCTGAAGACGGTCAAGGACGTCCTCACCTTCATCCAGAACTGAAGTCCGGCAATACCAGCTGATCGACAAGGAGTGCGGAACGTGAGTGCAAACCGGGTACGTGTCGTCGTCACCGGGCTCGGCGCGACGACGCCCGTCGGTGGAGACGCCACTTCCTCCTGGTCGGCGCTCCTCGCCGGTCAGTCGGGCGTCGCGACGCTCACCGAAGACTGGGTCGACACCGTCCCCGTGACGTTCGCGGGGACGGCCGCCGTCGACCCGGCCGAGGTCCTGCCCCGGCCCGAGGCCCGCAGGCTCGACCGCAGCGAGCAGTTCGCCATGGTCGCCGCCCGCGAGGCCTGGCAGGACGCCGGCGCCCCCGAGGTGGCGCCGGAGCGGCTCGGCGTGGTCGTGTCCAGCGGCATCGGCGGCATCAACACCACCCTGTCCGCCTACGACACCTACAAGGAGCGCGGCTGGAACCGGCTGTCGCCCTTCACGGTGCCGATGCTCATGCCCAACGGGCCGGCCGCCTGGATCGGCCTCGACCGGGGCGCCCAGGCCGGGGTGCACGCCACCGTGTCCGCCTGCGCCTCCGGCGCCGAGGCCATCGGCTACGCGATGGACATGATCAGGGCCGGCCGGGCCGACGTGGTGATCGCCGGCGGCACCGAAGCCGCCATCCACGGCCTCAACATCGCGGCGTTCGCCGCCGCCAGGGCCATGTCCACGCGCAACGACGACCCGCAGGGGGCGTCGCGGCCGTGGGACCGCGAGCGCGACGGGTTCGTGCTCGGCGAGGGCGCGGGCATCCTGGTGCTGGAGAGCGAGGAGTTCGCCAGGGCGCGGGGCGCGCGCATCTACGCCTACGCGGCCGGTGTCGGCTACTCGGCCGACTCCCACCACATCACCCAGCCCGAGCCCGAGGGCCGCGGCATCATCATGGCGATGACCCAGGCTCTCACCGACGGCGACCTGACGGGCCAGGACGTCAAGCACGTCAACGCGCACGCCACCGCCACCCCCGCCGGGGACGTCATCGAGGTGCAGGCCGTCGCCAAGGCCATCGGCACCCACCCGCTGGTCACCTCGACCAAGTCCATGACGGGTCACCTCCTGGGCGGCGCGGGCGGCATCGAGTCCGTCTTCACCGTCAAGGCGCTCCACGAGCGGATCGTCCCCGCCACCATCAACCTCAACGACATCGACGACGGCATCGAGGTGGATCTCGTCCACGGCGAGAACCGCACCCTGCCGGAAGGCGACATCGCCGCGGTCAACAACTCGTTCGGTTTCGGCGGCCACAACGTGACCGTCGTGTTCAAGGGGGCTTAAATGACCGTGCTCGACAACCGTGTGCCCACCGAAGGCGCCGACCAGGAGCCTGCTGATCCCCGAGACCCCGTCGTACGCCTCGCCGCGCTCCTCGACGAGGGTTCGCTGCGGCTGATCACTCCCCAGGACAAGAGCGGCGTGCTCGCCGCCATGGGCCGCGTCGAGGGTGTTCCCGTCGTCGCCTTCTGCAGTGACGCCCGCTTCCAGGGCGGCGCGATGGGCAGCGAGGGCTGCGAGCACATCGTGCACGCCTACGACGTGGCCGTCCGTGAGCGGGTGCCGATCCTCGGGATCTGGCATTCCGGCGGTGCGCGACTCGCCGAAGGCGCCGAGTCGCTGCACGCCGTCGGCCGCGTGTTCGCGGCCATGACGAAGGCGTCCGGCATCGTGCCGCAGATCTCGGTCGTGGTCGGCGCGGCCGCCGGCGGCGCCGCCTACGGGCCGGCACTCACCGACCTGGTGATCCTCGCCGACTCGGGCCGCATCTTCGTCACCGGCCCCGACGTCGTACGCAGCGTCACCGGCGAGAACGTCGACAGCGCCGCGCTGGGCGGTGTCGAGCCCCACAGCAAGCGCAGCGGCGTCGTCCACGTCATCACCAAGACCGAGACCGAGGCGCTGCTCAAGGCGCGCCAGCTGGCCATGCTCCTCGGCCACCAGGGCCGGGTCCGGCCCGCCGGCATCGAGGAGGTCGACTTCTCCAGCCTGCTGCCGGAGTCGGCGCGCCGCGCCTACGACGTCAAGCCGCTGGTCAACGGCCTGCTGGACGAGCCGGGCATCGAGCTCCACCCGAAGTGGGCGCCCAACGTCGTCACGTCGCTGGGCCGGCTCGGCGGCCGCACCGTCGGCGTGATCGCCAACAACCCGATGCGGCTGGGCGGCTGCCTCGACGCCACCTCCGCCGAGAAGGCGGCGCGGTTCGTCCGCATGTGCGACGCCTTCGGGGTGCCGCTGGTCGTGGTCGTGGACGTGCCCGGCTACCTGCCCGGCGTCGGCCAGGAGCATGACGGCGTGGTGCGCCGCGGCGCCAAGCTGCTGCACGCGTTCGCCGAGGCGTCGGTGCCGCGGGTCACGCTGGTCACGCGCAAGGCCTACGGCGGCGCGTACATCGCGATGAACTCCCGCTCGCTGGGCGCCACCAAGGTGTTCGCCTGGCCGACGGCCGAGATCGCGGTCATGGGCCCGGTGGCGGCGGTGCGGATCCTCAAGCGGCGCGAGCTGGCGGCGGCGCCGGAGGAGGAGCGGGCCGACCTGGAGCACCGGCTGGCCGCGGAGCACGAGAAGCTCGCGGGCGGGCTCACCCGCGCGCAGGAGCTGGGCGTCATCGACGAGGTGATCAAGCCGGAGGAGACCCGCGGCGCGATCGCCAAGGTCCTCGCCCAGGCCACTCCCGCCAGGGGCGCGCACGGGAACATCCCGCTGTAGTCCAAGCACGAAAAAGGGCCCCGCACCGTGACCGGTGCGGGGCCCTTTCGCGTCGCAGGCGCGGGGACGGGTCACACGGCGGCGTGCAGCCAGCGGACGGGCGCGCCGTCGCCGGCGTAGCGGAACGGCTCCAGCTCCTCGTCCCAGGGCTTGCCGAGCAGCCTGTCGAGCTCCTCCTCCAGCACGCACCGCCCCTGGGAGGCCATGAGCATGGCGGCGCGCAGCCGGTCTTCGGGGATCATGATGTCGCCGGAGGCGCCGATGACCGCGCTGAACGGGCCGAGTGTCGGCGTGTAGGCGTGACGGGTCCCGTCGACGCCCTGCGAGGCGTCCTCGGTGATCTCGAACCGCAGGCGCTGCCACCCCATGAGAGAGGAGGCGATGGCGGCCGCTATGCCGGAGCGGCCCTCCCATTCCGCCTGCGCCCGCACGACGTTGGGCGCGGCAGGTTGCGGTGTCCACGTCAAGTCCACGGGCACGCCAAGGACACCCGCGACTGCCCATTCGATATGCGGGCACAGCGCGGGCTGAGCCGAGTGGACGTACAGCACGCCACGAGCAGACACCGGACCTCCCGATTCGGTACGAGGTGCGCCTTCCCCAACGGCCTCGTCCAACGGGATGATCACATGTGACTAGGGAGAGACTACCGTCGGTCGCAATCGGACACCAGAGGGGGGCCATACCAAGTTGGTGCGCGTGTGGCACGTGACAGTCGCTCCATCGGGGATAGATACCCGCTCATGGACATCGAATCGGCAGGCCACGCGCTCATCCGACCGGGTCAGCTGCTGACCGACCGCGGCGCGCTGTCGACGGCCGCCCGCTGGACGCAGGCCGTGTCCGAGGGCGACGGCGTCTGCATGGTGCATCTCTCGCAGGGCGTCGACCCGTGCGAGCTGACCGCCGAGTTGCGCGAGCACGGGTTCCGCGCCTCGCCCAACCACGTTCTCACCGGGCAGCCGCTGTTCTTCGGCGGCCCCGCGTCGCGCCCGTTCCCGGCCGAACCGGTCCATTACCGGCCGGGGCGGTCCCGGTCGGAGGTGACTGTGGGCCTGCTCGACACCGGCGTGGCCGGTCACCGCTGGTGGGCCGACGCCGACTGGTACGAGCAGGCCGCCGAGGACGCGCCGGACGCCGTCGAGGGCGCCCAGGCGGGTCACGGCACGTTCATCGCCGGGGTGCTGGCCCGCCAGGCGCCCGGCGCGTCGCTCCAGGTGGCCCGGGTGCTCGACGGCGAGGGGGTGGGCGACGAGGCGGCCGTGATCAGGGCGCTGCACCGCATGCGCGGGCGTCCGCCGCAGGTGCTCAACCTCTCCTTCGGCGGCCACACCTTCGACGACCGGCCGCCGCCCCTGCTGGCCGACGCGCTGGCCGAGCTGTCCGACACCGTGGTGGTGGCGTGCGCCGGCAACACCGCGTCCGACCGCCCGTTCTACCCCGCCGCGCTGGGCAGCGTGATCGCCGTCGGCGCCGTCGACTCCAGCGAGCGCCGGCGCGCTCCCTACTCGGCCCACGGGAGCTGGGTCGACGCGTGCGCCCGCGGCGACTGGGTGACCAGCAGTTTCCTGGAGCAGGGCGAGTTCGCCGGTTACGCGACCTGGAGCGGCACGTCCTTCGCCACCGCCGTGGTGGCGGGCACGATCGCCGCGGCCGCCCAATACCGGCCGGTCAGGCAGGCGGCCGATGAGCTCCTCAGTCTCAGGGAGACCCGGCAAATTCCCGATCTGGGAGTTCTCGTTCCGTCGAGTCTGTAGAGTTTACGCTCAGTCCACAGGCGATCACGTGGAGGCAGAACAGCCCCCTCCGCCGGTCTGGAAGGAGGCCGTATGCCCGATCCACGCCAGCCCGCGGAGCTGCTCCCGGCGGCCGCCTCCGGCGACCAGAGCGCCTGGAACGAGCTCGAGGCCAGATTCGGCCCCCGCATGTGGGCGGTCGCACGCGCCTGCGGGCTCAACGAGCCCGACGCGGCCGACGCCGTCCAGGGAGCCTGGCTCCGCCTGCTCGAACACCTGCACGACATCAGCAACCCGGCAGGCGTGGGCGCGTGGCTGGCGACGACCACCCGCCGCGAAGCGCTCCTGCTGATCCGGAAGGCGAAGCCGGGGCCCGCCCCGTTCGACGTCACGCACGACCCCGACCCGGAGTCAGCCGTCCTGGAGGCCGACGGCAACCGCATGCTCTGGAAGACGGTCTCCACCCTCAAAGAGCCATGCCGCAGCCTGCTCACGCTCGTCGCGAGCGATCTCGGGAGCCGGCAGGTCGCCGTGCGGCTGGGCCTGCCCATCGGCAGCGTCGGCCCGACCAGGGCCCGCTGCCTGGAGAAACTGCGCACCCTGATCTCACTACAGGAGACGGTGCAATGATCGACGACGAGTACTTCCTGGCGGCTCTCCGGCTGGCCTCCGGACACGACCCGGTTCCCGCGTACGTGTCCACCGCGGCCCGGCAGGCCTTCGCCTTACGGGTCCCGCACGCGGTGACCGCCCTTCCCACCGGCTACACGGCCGCGCGGGGGGTGCGGGGCGCCGAAGGCCCGCAGCTGGTCCGGTTCGTCACGGAGGGCCTCACCTTCGACCTGGAGGTGACCATCGGCGACGGTCTGATCGACGTGGCCGGGCAGGTGTCCCCGCCCCCCGGGGAGGGGTGCCACGTCGACGTCCGCACTCCCCACCTGACGCTGACCAGGCCCGTCGCCGGCACGGGCCAGTTCGCGGCCACGGGCCTGCCTCCGGGCTGGCTCAGCGTGGTCTGCCACCGGCCCGGCCACGCACCCGTCCAGACCAGGTGGGTGCGCGTCCGACCGTGACCCCTCGGCCGGGGTCGAGGGGTCCGCATCCCCCCGGTCCCGGCCGCTTCTCCCCCGAGGCGGCGCATGGCGAAACCGGAGATCATCCGTACGCTCGATCGTTCCTCCGGCGGCGGCCTGCTGGTGCGCGCGGCCGAGATGGCCGTGCTGCGCTCGGTGATCGATCCGGGCCAGGCGCTGCGCGCGGGGCACAAGGTGCTGGAGGCGGCCGAGAAGGCCGGCGACGGCGAGGCCGCGTCCGTGGCGCTGCGCGCGATGGCGCTGGCCTCGCGCGAGCTGGGCGATCTGCAGGCCGCCGAGCAGCGGCTGCGGCAGGCCGTCCAGACGCGGGGCGCGCCCGCCGAGCGGATGGCGCAGGCGAGGCTGTCCCTCGTCACCGTACGGACCGAGCGGGGTCACCCGCTGCAGGCTCTCAGGCTGGCCGCGCTGGCGTGGGCCTACCTGTCGCCGCTCGACCGGGCCAAGCTCGACACGCAGCGCGCCGTGGCCCTCGCCCACCTGGGGCGCTACCAGGAGGCGGTCGCCTCCTGCGACCGGGCGCTGCGGGCGCTCGTGGCGGCTCCCGGCACCATCGACGACCGCCGGTTCCTGGCGGGCGGGCTGCTCAACCGAGGGCTGGTGCACGCCTACCGCGGCGACTGGGACCAGGCGATGCGCGACATCAGCGCCTGCCTGCAGATCGCCGGGCACGCCCGGCTGTCCCACCTCGAGCGGCTGGCCGCCGCAAACCTGCCGTTCCTGGCCGTACGACGGGGCGACATCGGCGGGGCGTTCACCCACTACCGCGAGGCCGAGGACACCCTGTTCGGGTATCCAGAGCGGCTGGCGACGATGCGGGCGGACTTCGCGGGCGCGCTGCTGGCCGCCCACCTGCCCGGTGAGGCGCGGGCGCTGCTCAGCCTGGCCGTACCCGATCTGGAGGAGTCCGGGGCGCAGGTGGCGCTGGCCGAGGCGCGGCTCAAGCTCGCCCAGGTCGAGCTGCTGACGGGCGACGCGCGCGAGGCCATGACCGTGGCCGAGCGGGCCATGCGCGAGCTGTCGGAGCAGGACCGGCAGGCCTGGCTGCCGCTGGCCAGGGAGGTGGTGCTGCGCTCCCGCCTGGCTCTGGAGCCGCCGACGCCCGGGCTGCTGGCGGAGCTGGCCGGGTGCGCGGACGACCTCGAACGCGACGCCGCCCACCTGGCCGAGGGCGCCTCGCTGCGGCTGACGGCGGCGGAGACCGCGCTCGCGCTCGGCGACCGCGCCGCGGCCTCGGCGCAGCTGTCACGGCTGACGGAGCAGCCCGGTCGCGAGCGGTGGCTCCCGCCGGGCGGCCGCCGCACCCCCCTGGCCTCGCCTGCGCAGGCGGGTTACGCCGCCGCGGGGCAGGTGCCGCCCCTGGTGCGCCAGCACGCCCTGGCCTTGGAGGCGGCGCTGCGGGAGGACGTCCCGGCCGCGTTCCGTGCCGTGGAGGAGGGGCTGGCCGGGATGGGCGGCCAGATCGACAGCCTGGACGACCCGTCGCTGCGGGCGCACGCGGCCCGGGCCGGCGGGCGGCTGGCGGCCTTCGGGCTGCGGCTGGCGGTGCGTGACGGGTGCGCCGAGGAGGTGTTCGAGTGGGCGGAGCGCTGGCGGGCCGTCACGGCGCCGGCCCACGCCCGCTCGCCGCACGGCGCGGGCCTTCCCGAGGTGCGGGCGGCGCTGGGGCGGGCCGCGCTGGTGGAGTACGTCACGGACGACAGCTCTCTGTTCGCCGTGGTGGTGACGGGGCAGCGGCTGGCGCTGCGGCCTCTGGGCGCGCTGCGGCCGGTCAAGGAGGCGCTGATCCGGCTGCGCTACTCGCTGCGCCGGTCGGCCCTGCACGACGGGGCGGCGGGGGCCGAGCCGGTCGCGGCTGCCGGGTCGGAGCTGGAGCTGCTCCTGCTGGCCCCGCTCGCCGCCGAGCTGGGCGAGCGTCCCCTGGTGGTGGTGCCCACGGGCATCCTGCACACCCTGCCCTGGGCGGCGCTCCCCTGCCTGCGCGAGCGCCCGGTGACGGTGGCGGCCAGCGCCCGCTCCTGGCTCGCCGCCACCCGCGACCCCGCCCCGCTCCGAACTTGTCGCCCACCCGGGCCCCTGGTCATGACCCGCCCCACCGGCCCACCGAGGACCACCTCTCCGGAAACGGCAGCGACACCACCCGCCGGTCTGGCAGGAACTCCGGCTCCGGGAACCACCCCACCCACCGCCCCTCCCGAAGCCGGGACCACCCCACCCACCGCCCTTCCCGAAGCCAGGACCACGCCGCCCGCCGGTATTCCTGGGGCGGGGCACTCTGATGGCGTCGTGCTTTCGGGGGCCGCGCATCCGGTCGGCTCTTCAGTCGATTCCTGGGCGGGGCCTTCTGGCGACTCCTGGCCGGGGTCGCTCAAGGTGATTGCGGCGGCGGGGCCGGGGCTGGCGCACGCGTACGAGGAGAGGGACCGGGTGGTGGCCTGTCATCCGGGGGCGCGACCGGTGGCCGCCCGGCGCGACGCGGTGCTGGCCGCGCTGGCCTCCTGTGACGTGGTGCACCTGGCGGCGCACGGGGTGTTCCACGCCCGCAGCCCGCTGCTGTCGAGCATCACGCTGGAAGACGGCCCGCTCATGGCCTACGACCTGCTCGGCAGCTCGCGTACGGCCAGGCTGGTGGTGCTGTCGGCGTGCGACTCCGGCATGGCCAGGACGCCCACGGACGGCGCGCCGCTGGGCCTCGCGGGCGCGTTCCTGGCGCAGGGGACGGCGTGCGTGGTGGCCGGGATGGTGCCGGTGTGCGACGAGGACGCGCTGGCCGTGATGAGCCGCTTCCACGAGTTGCTCGCCGCGGGTCACACCCCGGCGTCGGCGCTCGCGTACGCCTCGGCGCGGACCGGCATCACCGCCTTCACCTGCTTCGGCGCCGGCGACCAGCCTCTCATCCACCGCGAGCCGGACGCCGGGTGCCCTGCCGACATCGGCCGGGCACCAGTCCCGGTCCACGGCGAGGACGACCGGGAACGCGGCAGGCGGCCCATCGTGCCGACCGGCTGACCTGACGAGCCGGCGTCGACACCCGAGCCCCGGCCCCGCCACCAGGCGGTCAGCCCGTGGCGACCGGTCTCGACGGGTCGGTCACCCAGTGGGACCAGGAGCCGACGTAGAGGGCCGCGGGCAGGCCGGCCACCTCCATGGCCAGCACCTGGTGGGCGGCCGTCACGCCGGAGCCGCAGTAGGCGCCCGCGGCGACCCCCTCGCGGGCGCCCAGCGCGGCGAAGCGCTCCCGCAGCTCGCCGGGGGCCAGGAAGGTGCCGCCGGGAGTGACGTTCTCCGTGGTCGGGGCGCTGACCGCGCCGGGGATGTGGCCGGCCACCGGGTCGATCGGCTCGACCTCGCCGCGGTAGCGTTCGGCGGCCCTCGCGTCGAGCAGCACTCCCGAGGAGGCGAGGGCCGCCGCCCGGTCGGCGTCGAGCACGGGCATCCCGCCCGGCCTGGCCGTGAAGTCGCCGGGCGCGGGCACGGGCTCCTCCTTGACGACCGGCAGACCGGCCGCCTCCCAGGCGGGCAACCCGCCGTCGAGGACCCGTACGTCCTGATGCCCGAAGTAGCGCAGCGTCCACCAGGCGCGGGCCGCCGCGGTCGAGGCGGTGTCGTCGTACACCACGACCGGCCGCGCGCCGGAGACGCCGAGCCGCCGCATCGCGCGCTCGAACGCGTCGACGGCGGGCAGCGGGTGGCGCCCGCCCTCGCCCGGCGGGCCGGCCAGAGCTCTGTCGAGGTCGCAGAAGACGGCGCCCGGCAGGTGGCCCTCGCGGTAGAGGTCCATGCCGGACGGGCCGCCGAGCCGCCAGCGAACGTCGAGCAGGGTGACGTCGCCGAGCGCGGCGAGGGCGGACGGAGTGATCAGCGGACCGGTCACCGGGTGCTCACCTCCAGGAGCGGGATGTTCTGCTCGGCCGTGGTCATCGAGCCGTGGTAGCCGGTGAAGAGGGCCTCGATGCGGTGTGTGGACGGGGCGGTGATGGCCAGGTCGGTGTAGGGGACGGCGACCACGTCGCCGATGCGGCCCAGCCATTCGGTCAGGACCCGCGGGCCGAACCAGCCGGACTCGACGGCCTCCTCACGCGACACCACCCAGGCCCGGCCGCGCAGCGCCTCGCGCCAGGCGTCGAGCACCTCGGCCGCGGCGCCCTCCAGCGCGTACACGTGTCGCGCCCTGGCCTCGCCGCCGAGCATCGCCACCCCGTGGGCCAGCTCGGGGGTGGCCTCGGCGTCGAGCTTCTCCGAGGCGTTGACCATGCCGTGGTCGGCCGTCACGTAGAGGGCGGAGCCGGGAGGCAGGCCCGCGGCGATGCGCTCGGCCATGGCGTCGACGATGGCCAGCTGCGCCAGCCACTCCTCGGTGCCCCAGCCGGTCATGTGGCCGACCGCGTCGAGGTCGCCGTAGTAGACGGTGACGTGCGCGCGCGGCTGCCGCAGCTCGGCCAGCACCCGGGCGACCCGGTCGTCGACGGTCTCGGCCGCGGCGTAGCGGACGCCGCGGAAGACGGCGCCGGTCAGCCCGGAGCCTTCGAACTCGCCGGGCGCCACGTAGACGACGTCGAGGCCGGCGGCCGCGGCACGCTGGTAGACGGTCTCGGCGGGCTGCCAGTCGAGAGGGTCCATGGGCATCCCGGACCAGCGCAGGCAGTTGAACAGGCGGCCGGTGCCGGGGACGGCCAGGGTCAGGCCGAGCATCCCGTGCTCGCCGGGCGAGACGCCGGTGCCGAGCGAGCACAGGCTGGTCACGGTGGTGGCGGGGAATCCGGCGGTGAGCGTACGTGACCTGCCGAGCAGGCTCGCCAGGAACGGCGCCGAGGCGGCGTGCGCGGCCAGCAGCTCGGCGCCGAGGCCGTCGACCAGGAACAGGCAGGTGCGCTCGGCGGGCGGGAGGCCCAGGGGATTGGGCCCGTCGATGCCCAGCGACGCCAGCAGCGACCGGGACAGATCGGGCAGTGACCCGGCTCCGTACGCCGGCACGAGGGGGCCGATGGTCATGCTCCGATCCTATCCGTCCCGTTCGCCGGCGGCCCAGGTGAAGATCCCGCAAGGCTTCGGAGCCGGGCCTCGCGGTGGCTGTGCCTCCGTGTACGACATCGGCCGCCGTTGCGGCCGGTACGGCGTCGACGGCGTCTCGGGTGGCGGAGCGCGGTCAGGCGGCGGCGCGGGCGGTGGCTTCGGAGAGGGCCTTGGCGAAGGCCAGGACGTGGCTGACCGCCTCGGGGCCGTCGGCCGCCTCGCTGACCCGGAGGGAGAGGTCGTCGGCGGTGATGGCGCCGGTGTAGCCGTGGTCGGCCTCGCAGTTCTCGTCGCCGCAGGTGGCGGGCTCGAGGTCGACGTGGGAGATGGCGCCCCACCCGATCGTGAGCGTCACCTCCGTCGGGGGGACGCCGGGGACGTACGACGCCGGCTCGGGGACCACCCGGGTGACCGCCACCGACTGGATGCGGCCGAGCTGGACGGCCTCGGTGGTCGTGGAGGCGTGCGCGGTCGAGACGCCCTCCACGGCGGGGTGCTCGTCGGTGTGGCACACCAGGAGCCTCGTGCCCGTCAGCACCAGGACGGTGACGTGCCTGCGCACCTCCATCGCGGGATCGAAGGTGGCCTCGTGGTGCACCACGAAGGCCGTGACGGCCTCCTTGCCCAGCGCGGATTCGACCGCATCGGTGACGAGGTCGGGATAGTAGCCGCTGCGCTCGATCGCTTCACGCAGGCCCGCGGCTGAGACTCGGGTTTCCCTCATGGATCCAGTTTGCCAGGGTCGCACAGTGCAACCACCCGCCGGATGTAACGCTCTATAACGTCTGCGCGACCGCGTACGGGAGCGCCGGAGCGGCCGGGAGCTAGCTGAGCCTGCGGGGGCCGCCGTCGAGGCGGGGGCCCGCGGGGGTGCGCAGGACGGCCCTGGCGTCGAGGATCGTCACGCCCTCCTCACCCACGAGCACCTGGTCCAGGTCCAGCCTGGCCAGCTCCGGCAGGTCGTGGGCCAGGCGGCTCACCCTGACGAGCAGGTCCTCCAGGGCGTCCACCGCCACCGGCGGGTAACCGTACTCGCCGAACAGCAGCGGCGCGGCCCGCACCGAGCGCACCAGCCCCGCCGCGTCCTCCCGGGTGAGCGGCGCCAGCCGGAAGCCCCGGTCGCGCAGCAGCCTGGCGGCCACCTCGCCCAGCCCGAACGACACGACAGGGCCGAACGCCGGGTCGTCGACGACGCTCACCACGGTCGGCACGGCGGGCTGTGGCGCCATCCGCTGGACGGCCAGCTCCACTCCGTCGCCGAGTTGCCGGGTGAACTCGTCGTACGCGTGCCGCACGGCGTCGGCGGTCGGCAGCCCGAGGCGTACCGTCCCCGCCCGGCGGGACGCTTCGGGGTCGGCCACCTTGAGCACGACCGGCCAGCCGAGTCGTTCGGCGGCCCGCGCGGCCTCGTCGGCCGAGCCGACCGCCTCGGCGGGCCAGACGGTCAGCCCGTAACAGGCGAGCAGCTCCGCGGCGTCGGCCTCCACGGGCGGCCCGGCCGCCGCGAAGTACGGAGCCCTCCCGCCTCCCGGCACGTCCTCCGTAGCACCCGTCCGATAAGGGCTTCCGGACGGGCGGGGATGCGGTGTCCCTTCCGTATCACCGGACCGCACGACGGAACCGTCCTCCGGGGACACCCCGCCGGCCGCTTCTCCCTCCGCACTGGACCCACCCCCCGCCGAAGATGGACGCGGGGCGGAGGAGTCCTCCAGAGGACCGTCCGCAGCGGAAGCGTCCGGCGAGCGCTTCCCACCTTCGGGAGACGCCTCGGCGGAGTCGGCTGTCTCGGGGGTGCCGGTGGTCTCAGGGGGTTCCGGTGGGAGGGCGCCCGCGAGTGTCTCGGTGGCGAGGGCGCGGACGCGGGCGGTGTCGACGTCCTCCAGTTCCGGGGGCGGCGCGGCCGGCTCGGCGCGCCAGCGGGCGTAGCGGACCGCCTGGGCGAGGGCGCGCACGGCTTCCTCGGGGGCCGCGTACGAGGGGATGGACCCGCGTTCCGGCGCGGGCCCGGCCCGCAGATGCGGATGCATGCCGAGATATCCCTCGAACGTGGCCAGCACCGGCTTCGACGCGCCCTTCGACACCCGCAGCAGCTCGGCCGCCACCCCGGCCGCGTCACCGGGGATGGGCGGCATGTAGATGACGACGGCCGCGTCCACCTCGGGTGAGGCCAGCTCGCCGGCGAGCCCCGTACCGAACTCGGACGGCCCCGCGGCCGCACCCAGGTTGACCGGCGGGCGCGGCGACAGGCCGGCGGCGACGCAGGCGTCGGCGGCGAGCAGGCCGAGCGCGTCGGAGTTGGTGATCACGGCGACCCGCGGACCGGCGGGGAGCGGCTGGTAGGCCAGCAGCTGGCCGACGTCGAAGAGCTGGATCAGGTCGTCGACCCGGATCAGCCCCGCCTGCTCGAACAGCGAGCTGATCGCCGAGTCGGGCAGCCCCAGCTCCTGGGCGGAGTGACCGGAGGGGGTGCCGCCGCTCTTGACCACCACGATCGGCTTGCTGCGGGAGATCCGCCTGGCCAGGCGGGTGAACTTGCGCGGGTTGCCCAGCGACTCGAGGTAGAGCAGGATCACCTCGGTCGCGTCGTTCTCCTCCCAGTACTGCAACAGGTCGTTGCCCGACACGTCGGCCCGGTTGCCCGCGGAGACGAACGACGAGATGCCCATGCCCCGCTGCGCCACCCGCTGCAGCAGCGCGGTGCCGAGCGCGCCCGACTGGCTGAAGAAGCCGACCGTGCCGCGGCCGGGGACGGTGGCGGCGAGGGTGGCGTTGAGCTTGACGGCGGGGTCGGTGTTGGCGATGCCGAGACAGTTGGGGCCGACGACGCGCAGGCCGTGGGCGCGGGCGATGCGGGCCAGCTCGTCCTGTCTGGCGCGGCCCTCCTCGCCCAGCTCGCCGAAACCGGAGGAGACCACGACCAGCCCGTGCACGCCCTTGGCGGCGCACTCCTCGACGACGTCCAGCACGCTGCCGGCCGGCACCGCCACCACGGCCAGGTCGACCTCGTCGTCGATGGCGCCGATGCTCGGGTACGCGCGCACGCCCGCCACGGCGCGCGCCTCGCGGTGCACGGGATAGACGGGGCCGGTGAAGTCGGCGGCGAGCAGGTTGCGCAGCACGGTCTGGCCGACGCCGCCCGGCTCGCGTGAGACGCCGATGACCGCGACCGAGCCGGGGGCCAGCAGCCGGGCGATGGACCGGGCCTCGGCGCGGTGCTCGCGGGCCATGGTGACCTCGGTCGAGGTCTCGGTGGGCGTCAGGTCGAGGGTCATGCGGACCACGCCGTCGGCGAACCGGCTCTCGGCGGTGTAGCCGGCCTGGCGGAGCACGCCCATCATCTTCATGTTGGCGGGCAGCACGTCGGCGACGAAGCGCTCGATGCCGCGCTCGCGGGCGGTCGCCGCCAGGTGTTCGAGCAGCACCGAGGCCACTCCCCTGCCCTGGTGGGCGTCCTCGACCAGGAACGCCACCTCCGCCTCGCCCGGCCCGGTGCGGTCGTAGCGGATGACGGCCACCATGTCGGCCCCGATCGTGGCGATCAGGGCGACCCGGCCGACGTAGTCGACGTTGGTGAACCACCGCACCTCGCGGTCGGACAGCCGCGGCCTCGGCCCGAAGAACCGGAAGTAGATGGACTCGTCGGACAGCCGCGAGTAGAAAGCGCGCAGCCGGTCGGCGTCGGCGGGCCTGATGGGGCGCAGGTGAGCAGTGCCGCCGTCGGCCAGGACGACATCCGCTTCCCAGTGAGCGGGATATTGTGCCTCCACAGTCCCGAGACTAAACCCCCATCCCACATGCCAAGAATCCCCGGCCCGATTGGGCAACGGATGTGCATCGACTCAGGCCGGGTGTCGGGGGTCCGCCCCACGAGCAGCCCCGAAGCTGTTAGTTTTGCCGTGGCCAGGCTCGATCTGTAGCAGCAAGCAAGGTGGTGGCATCATGACGCGGGTCGTCGTGGTGGGCGATCTCATGACCGACGCGGTGGCGCGCGCCCGTTATGCGCTCGCCAGAGCGAGCGACACACCCGCGGTCGTGACCATGCACGGAGGCGGTTCGGGCGCCAACATCGCCTCGTGGCTGGCGGTCGAGGGCGCGGAGGTGGCCTACATCGGCCGCCGCGGCGCCGACATCACCGGCCGTAACCGCGACATGGAGCTGATGGGCTACGGCGTCGACGCCCGGCTCGTCATGGACCCGGAGCGTCCCACCGGCACCTGCGTGGTGCTCGTGACGCACAAGGGCGAGCGCACCATGCTCTCCGACCCCGGCGCCAACGCGGCGCTGGCCCCCGAGGACCTGCCGCGCGACCTGTTCGGCGGCGGCCACCTCCACCTGTCCGGCTACACGCTGATCAACGAGGGCTCGCGCGAGGCCGGTCTCGCCGCGCTCGACATGGCGCGCCGCGCGGGGATGTCGATCTCCGTCGACTGCGCCTCCGCGGCGCCGCTGGAGCGTACGGGCGCGGAGCCGTTCCTGGAGTGGACGGGCGGCGCCAAGCTGCTGTTCGCCAACGCCGACCAGGCCAAGGTGCTGACCGGCCGCGACGATCCCGAGGCTGCGGCCAAGGTGCTGACCGCGTGGTTCCCACAGGTCGTGATCAAGATGAACGCCGAGGGCGCGTTGTGGTACGGCAACGGCCGCCCCGAGCCGGTGCGGGCGCCGGCCGAGCCGGTCGACCGCATCGTCGACGGCACGGGCGCGGGCGACGCGTTCTGCGCCGGGTTCCTGCCGGCGTGGCTGGCGGGCAAGCCCGCGGCGGAGTCGCTGAGCGCCGGCTGCAGCCTGGCCTCCAAGGCCATCGTGCACCTCGGCGCCCGCCCGCGCCTCTAGCGGGTCCTGCCTCTAACGGGTCCCGCCTCAGACGGGCCGCGCCTTCAGCAGGCCACGCCTTCAGTTGGCCTTGCCCGCGTCCGTGACTGCCCGGCGATCCCCGGTCCGTCGCCGTACGAGACCCCCGGCTTCTCGGCAAGAGCGGCGTCTACCTGCGCGTTCAACGTCAGGCGAGCAGGTGACAGGCAAACTGCCGCACGCCGGCATCACCAACGACGCCCGGGGCGGCGCGGCGCTTCCCGCGAGAGGCCCAGGGCGGCGTGGGCGCTTCCCGCAAAGGGCTGTGGCGGCGTCGCGCTTCCACAAGAGGCTGAAGCAGCACCCGCTTCACGCGCGAGGCCTACGGCACGGCGCTTCACACGGGAGGCTGAGGCGGCGCTCGCCGGGCTGGGCTGATCGGCAAGGCCTGGGCCGCCGACCGGCGCGGACGCGCATCAGCCCCGCGTACGGGACAAGCCGGGCGCGCGCTGATCAGGATGTGACGGCCAGGGTCAGGGGGAGGACGGCCGGGGCGCCCGCGTGGCGGACCAGGGCGGCGCCGAGGGTCATGGTCCAGCCGGTGTCGACGCGGTCGTCGACCAGCAGCACCGGGCCGCCGCACGCCGCCACCGCGGCGCCCAGTTCCTTGGGCATGGCGAGCGTCGCCCGTACGGCCTGGACCCGCTTGGCGCTGTTGAACTGCCGGCCGGGTGGCCCCGACCGGTAGCCCAGCTCGCCGAGGTAGGTCAGGCGGCCGACCTGCGCGAGCCGTTCACCGAAGGCGCGCACCAGCTGCGGCCTGGCCGAGGAGGGCACGCCGACCACGGCCACCGGCCGCTGCTCCCACTCCCAGGCGGACAGCACCTTGATCACGGCCGCGAACATGTCGTCGGGCATCGGCCCGTCGGGGCCCTGGAACAGGTCGCGCAGGCGGTTGCCCCAGCCGATGTCGGTCAGCCGGCCGAGGGCGCGTCCGGGCTCGGCGCGGAGCTCGGGCTTGATCTTGCCGGACAGGTCGGCCAGCCCCGTCGGCCACTGCTTGCGGGGGTCGATCTCCACGCCGGGCCGGGCCAGCCGCTCGCGGGCGCGCTCGACGGCCGGGGCGGCGATGCCGGGCGAGCGGTGGTGGCCGGTGCAGTTGTCGCAGCGGCCGCACGGCTCGGCGGCCTCGTCGTCGAGCAGCTCGCGCAGGTAGTGCTCGCGGCAGCGGTCGGTGGTGAGGTAGCCCAGCATGGCCTCCTGCTCGGCCCTGCGCTCGGCGGCGATGCGGGAGTAGCGCTCGGCGTCGTAGGCCCACGGCTCGCCGGTGGCCTCCCAGCCGCCCTTGACCCGGCGCACCGCGCCGTCGACGTCGAGCACCTTGAGCATCATCTCCAGGCGGCTGCGGCTCAGGTCGACGGCGGTCTCCAGGGCGGGGGTGGACATGACGCCCCGCTCCTCCAGCGTCTGGAGCACGGTGCGGACGACCGGCTCGGGCGGGAACGCGAGGGAGGCGAAATAGGCCCAGATGTCGCGGTCTTCGGTGCCGGGCAGCAGGATCACCTCGGCCCGCTCGACGCCGCGCCCGGCCCGGCCGACCTGCTGGTAGTAGGCGACCGGCGACTGGGGGGCGCCCACGTGGACGACGAACCCGAGGTCGGGCTTGTCGAAGCCCATGCCGAGCGCGCTCGTCGCCACCAGCGCCTTGATCTTGTTGGCGAGCAGCGCCTCCTCGGCCGCCAGCCGCTCGGCCGGCTCGGTCTGGCCGGAGTAGGCGGCCACCTCGTGGCCCTGGTCGCGCAGGTGGCCGGCGATCTCGTGGGCGGCGGCGACGGTGAGGGTGTAGACGATGCCGGAGCCGGGCAGCTCGTGCAGGGTCTGGGACAGCCAGGCCAGCCGCTGCTCGGCGCTCGGGAGCCTGACGACGCTCAGGTGGAGGCTCTCGCGCTCCAGCGGCCCGCGCAGGACCAGGGTGTCCTCGCCCATCTGCTCGGCGACGTCGCGGGTGACGCGGGCGTTGGCCGTGGCGGTGGTGGCGAGCACCGGGATGCCGGGCGGCAGCTCCTCGAACAGCGTGGCCAGGCGGCGGTAGTCGGGGCGGAAGTCGTGGCCCCAGTCGGAGATGCAGTGGGCCTCGTCGACCACGACCAGGCCGGCGCTCTCGGCCAGCTCGGGCAGGACGTTGTCGCGGAAGTCGGGGTTGTTGAGCCGCTCGGGGCTGACCAGGAGCACGTCGACCTGGCCGGCGGCGACCTCGCCGTAGACCTCCTCCCACGCCTCGGGGTTGGCCGAGTTGATCGTCACGGCGCGGATGCCGGCGCGTTCGGCGGCGGCGATCTGGTTGCGCATGAGGGCGAGCAGCGGCGAGACGATGACCGTGGGCCCCTCGCCCAGCTCGCGCAGCAGGGCGGTGGCCACGAAGTAGACCGCGGACTTGCCCCAGCCGGTGCGCTGCACGACGAGCACCCGGCGCCGGTCGACGACGAGCGCCTCGATGGCGGTCCACTGGTCGTCGCGCAGCCGGGCGTGCTCGCCCGCCAGCGCCCGCAGCTTCTCCTCGGCCTCTTCGCGCAGCATCGCCGCGTCGGGGGCGTCAATCATGGGTTCCTTGTTACCAGGTCCGGCCGACGATTCCGAGCCGGGGCGATGGAGTCGCACGCACCCTCTTTTCTTCGGCACAATGTTCGACATGGCCCGACGCAGCACCGCACCCCCTCCCGAGGACTTCGAGGAGCGCATCGTCGACATCGACGTGTCGTCCGAGATGCGCACGAGCTTCCTCGAGTACGCCTATTCCGTCATCTACCAGCGGGCGCTGCCCGACGCCCGCGACGGCCTCAAGCCGGTGCAGCGGCGCATCCTCTACTCGATGAGCGAGATGGGCCTGCGGCCCGACCGGGGGCACGTCAAGTCGTCCCGCGTGGTCGGCGACGTCATGGGCAAGCTCCACCCGCACGGCGACAGCGCCATCTACGACGCGCTGGTGCGGCTGGCGCAGCCGTTCTCGATGCGGCTGCCGCTGGTCGACGGCCACGGCAACTTCGGCTCGCCCGACGACCTGCCCGCGGCCATGCGTTACACGGAGGCCAGGCTGGCCCCGGCGGCGATGCTGATGGTGGAGTCGATCGACGAGGACACCGTCGACTTCAAGCCCAACTACGACGGGCAGGAGACGGAGCCGACGGTCATGCCGTCGGCGTTCCCCAACCTGCTGGTCAACGGCACCACCGGCATCGCGGTCGGCATGGCGACCAACATGGCGCCGCACAACCTGACCGAGGTCGTCGCCGCCGCCCGCCACTTGATCAAGAAGCCGGCGGCGACGCTCGACGAGCTGATGAAGTTCGTGCCCGGGCCCGACCTGCCGACCGGCGGCACCATCATCGGCCTGCAGGGCGTCCGCGACGCCTACGAGACCGGGCGCGGCACCTTCCGCATGCGGGCCACCTGCACGGTCGAGCAGATCACCCCGCGCCGCAAGGGCATCGTCGTCACCGAGCTGCCCTACAACGTCGGCCCCGAGCGCGTGGTCACCAAGATCAAAGAGCTGGTGACCAGCAAGAAGCTGCAGGGCATCGCCGATCTCAAGGACCTCACCGACCGGCACAAGGGCCTGCGCCTGGTCATCGAGATCAAGAACGGCTTCATCCCCGAGGCGGTGCTGGAGGAGCTCTACCGGCTGACGCCGATGGAGGAGACCTTCGGCATCAACAACGTCGCGCTGGTCGACGGCGAGCCGCGCACGCTCGGCCTGCGCGAGCTGCTCCAGGTGTACGTGAACCACCGGCTGGAGGTCGTCCGGCGGCGCTCGGAGTTCCGGCGCCGCAAGCGCGAGGACCGGCTCCACCTGGTCGACGGCCTGATCGTCGCGCTGCTCAACATCGACGAGGTCATCCAGGTGATCCGCGCGTCCGACGACTCGGCGCAGGCGCGCGAGCGGCTGATGAGCGTGTTCGACCTGACCGAGGTGCAGGCCTCCTACATCCTCGACACGCCGCTGCGCCGCCTGACCCGCTACGACAAGCTGGAGCTCGACCGCGAGAAGGAGACGCTCACCGAGGAGATCGCCGAGCTGACCGCGATCCTCTCGTCCGAGACGCGGCTGCGCCAGGTGGTCTCCGGCGAGCTGGCCGAGGTGTCGAAGAAGTACGGCACGCCGCGCCGCACCGAGCTGCGGGAGGCCTCCGGGCAGACCCGCACCCCGGTGGTGTCGCTGCAGGTGGCCGACGACCCGTGCCTGGCGCTGCTGTCGTCCACGGGCCTGCTGGCGCGCACCGCCGACGCCGAGCCGCTGGCGGCCGAGGGCGGCCGTTCGCCGCACGACGTGCTGGTCTCCGCCGTCCGCACGAGCGTGCGGGGCGAGGTGGGCGTGGTGACGTCGCAGGGCCGGCTCATCCGCGTCCAGGTGGTCGACCTGCCGACGCTGCCTGCCTCGGCCGCCCCGCCGACCCTGTCGGGCGGGCATCCGGTCTCCGAGTTCGTGTCGCTGGAGCCGGGCGAGACCGTGGTGGGGCTGGGTTCGCTCGACCCGTCGGGGCCGGGAATGGCGCTCGGCACGGCGCAGGGCGTGATCAAGCGGGTGGTGCCCGAATACCCCGCCAACCGCGACGACTTCGAGGTGATCACGCTCAAGGACGGCGACACGGTGGTGGGCGCCGTCGAGCTGGAGTCCGAGGAGCACGACGTGGTGTTCATCACGTCCGAGGCCCAGTTGCTGCGTTTCCCGGCGTCGCTGGTCAGGCCGCAGGGGCGGCCGGCGGGCGGCATGGCGGGCGTCCGCCTCGACGGCGCCGCGCGGGTGATCTGGTTCGGTGTGGTCGACCCGTCCAGGCCCGCCCGGGTGGTGACGGTGGCGGGCTCGTCCACCGCGCTCCCCGGCACGCAGATCGGCGGCGGCAAGGTGTCCGACTACGCCGACTTCCCGGCCAAGGGCCGGGCCACGGGCGGGGTGCGCGCCCAGCGGTTCCTGAAGGGCGAGGACGTGCTGCTGCTGGCCTGGGCGGGCCCGGCGCCGGCCAGGGCGGTCTCCCCGGTGGGCAAGCCGGTGCCACTGCCTGAGGAGCTCGGCCGCCGCGACGGCTCCGGGGTCCGTCTCACCCACACCATCGGCGCCGTCGGCGGCGCCCTGGCCTCCGCTCCCGCGCCCGCCTCCGCGACGCCGGAAGGCTGAGCCGGGTCCCATGTCACCCGTCCCGGTCTCCGGGGCGGGTCTCACGGGCGCGTGCCAGGAGGCCCAGGGTCAGGTCCGGCTCCAGGTCCTCGAAGTTCCACACTCCCCGCCGGTAGGCGTGGTTGCTGACCCAGAAGGCCATCGTGCCGTCGCCCGGGGACAGCGCGTAGTTCGCCGGCGACCATCCGTTGCCGCCGTCGTGCCAGGCGATCCGGCCGTCGCCGGTGCCGCGGATGTTCCAGCCGTACGCGTACGACTCGTCCGGGTCCGGCACCGGCGCGTACGCGGTGAAGAGCTTCTTCCTGGCGCCCGCCGGCAGGACGGCGTCGCCGGTCAGCGCGCGGTGCCAGCGGAACAGGTCACGTGCGGTCGACAGCATGCCGCCGTTGCCCCGCAGGTTCCAGTGCGGGCAGTCGTCCGCCCACGGATGCTCGTACGGCCGGCCCCGGTCGCTCCCCCGGGCGTCGTACTCGACGGCGACCCGGTGGCGGTCCCAGCGGGGGAGCACGTAACCGGTCGCCGTCATACCGGCGGGCCCGAACAGGTGCTCGGCCAGGAAGCCCTCGTGGCTCAGGCCGGAGACCCTCTCCACGATCGCGGCCAGCACGCTGTAGCCGGTGTTGGAGTAGCGGACCTCCGCTCCCGCCGGCTCGGCGGCCGCCCCCCCGGCCAGCAGGTCGTCGCGCGACACCGGGTCGTGGTCGTCACCGAGCGCTTCCGGCAGGCCCGCGGTGTGTCAGCAGGTGGTGCAGGGTGATGCCGCGTTCGCCGCCGGGGAGCGGCCCGAGATGCGCGCTGATGGGGTCGGTCACCCGGAGCTCCCCCATCGCCTCCAGCTTCAGGATCGCGGCCGCGGTGAACTGCTTGGTGATCGACATGACGTCGTACACGGTGTCGCAGGTGGCGGCAATCCGCGCGGCGCGGTCGGCCAGGCCGAAGCCCTCGCAGTAGGTGATCCGGTCGCCGTGTGCGGTGATGACGGTGCCGCCTGACCCGTCGGGCAGTGTGCGCGCCAGGAAGCCGGCGACGTCCTGCCCTACTCCACCGCCTCCACCATGCTCGGCAGGGACCGGCTGCCGCGCGAGGAGCTCCTCGTGACGTTTGTCAGGGCCTGCGGTCTCGACGGGGACGACGCGCGATCGTGGGTGACCGCCCGTGCGGAGATCGCCGCCGGCACGGCGGCCCCAGCGGCGGTCCGGGGACGCCTGTGCCCGGTCGTCGTGGTGGCAGCCGCGCTGATCATGTCCTTCGCCGGCGGCGCCGCGTTCACGGCGCATGCCGGGGGCGAGACGACAGCGACCGAGGAGACGGTGATCCTCGGTCCGTGAGCCCATGCCTGCTCACGTACCCGTCGAGGTCTTCTCGGGCAGGCGGCGAGCGAAGGCGGGGGCGCGTTCGGGGCGCGGGCCGACGCCGATGAGGTACGCCGGGACGTACGAGAGCGCCGGGAAGCGGCGCATGAGCCACACCAGCGACCTGGGCGGCCCCGACCAGGTGCCCTGGATGACCCGCAGGGTGAACGCCCGGTGCAGCAGCCGCTGGAGGGTCTGCACGGCCACCGTCGGCATGAGGCGGCGGGCGCGGACGCGGGCGAGCGCCGCGGGCGTGGGCCGCCCCTTGCGCAGGGGTCCGGCCAGGAGCGTCGCGGCGGCGACCGCGTCCTGGACCGCCAGGTTGATGCCGACGCCGCCGACCGGCGACATGGCGTGGGCCGCGTCGCCGATGCACAGCAGCCCGTCGGCGTGCCAGCGGGTCAGCCGGTTGAGCCGGACGTCCAGGTGCTTGACGTCGTCCATCGAGGTCAGCTCGTCCACCTCGCCGGCCAGCGCGGGCACCGCCGCGGCGATCTCGCGGCGGAGGGGTCCGAGCCCGCGGGCGCGGAACTCGCGGTCGTGGCCCTTGGGGCCGAGGTAGCCGACCTGGAAGTGGGTCTCGCGGGGCAGGACGATGAGCAGGCGGTCGCCGACGACGCGCGGGACGAGCGCCCCTATGCCGTTCTCCCGGTCGCGCGGCAGCCGGAACCACCACACGTCGAACGGCACCCCGTACTCCTTGACGCGCAGACCGGCCCCGCGGCGGGCGAGGGACCAGCGGCCGTCGCAGGCCAGGGTCAGGTCGGCGCGGATCTCCCCGTCCTGTCCGCCGGCGGTGCGGTAGCGCACACCGGCGATCCGCCCGCCCTCGTGGATGAGACCGGTGACCTCGGTGCGCATCCGCAGGGTGAAGCCGGGCTCCTCGCGGGCGGCCCCGGCCAGCAGGTTCAGCAGGTCCCACTGCGGGACCATGGCGATGTACGGGCGGCGTACCTTGAGCCGCGACAGGTCTCCGATGACCACCGGCCCGTCGGCGGCCGGGAACGCGATCTCGGTGATGTGATATTGGGGCAGCCGGTCGAACCGGTCGCCCAGGCCCAGGTCGTCGAGCAGGGCGAGCGTCGACGGGTGGACGGTGTCGCCCCTGAAGTCCCGCAGGAAGTCGGCGTGCTTCTCCAGCACCGTCACCCGCACGCCCGCCCGGGCGAGCAGCAGCCCGGCGACCATGCCGGCGGGGCCGCCCCCGATGATGACGCAGTGTCCGGTCATCGCTCTCACCAGATTTCATCAATCGTTGAATAAGGCCATCTTGCGCCTCTGGTTCACTCTCGTCAAGAAACGTCTGTTATGAACCACGGCCCGTGTCCGATCTCTTGGCGAGAGCGCTCTCTGGGAGGTTCAGTGATCCGATTAAGAACTCCGCTGTGGGCCGCGGCGGCCGTGCTCGCCTCGCTCCTGGTGGCACCACCCGTGCAGGCGTCCGCCGAGCCGCACACCGTCACCGACTTCGAGTCCGCCACCCTGCCGCCCGGCGTGACCGGCTGGGGCAACGACGCGGCCTCCACCCCCACGCTCACCGTGACCCCCGCCGACGACCGTCCGGGCGCGGCAGCGGGCAACCGGGCGTTGAGCACCGTCTACACGGTCAGCCAGTGGGGCGGCTGGTCACACGACCTGACCGCCGCCCAGGACTGGTCACCGTACGAGGGATTCTCGTTCTGGGTGAAGGGCGCGGGCACCGGCCAGCGCGTCTTCTTCGAGGTCAAGGACGGAGGAGGCGGCGCGGGCAGCGCTGAGCTGTTCGAGTCGTCGTTCACCGACGACACCGCCGGCTGGCGGCAGGTCAGCGTGCCGTTCGCGGACTTCACCCGCCGCGCCGACTACCAGCCTGGCGGCTCGCCCACCGACGGCGAGCTGGACCTGATCGCCATGTGGGGCTACTCGATGCGGCTCCCCGCCGCCTCCTCGGGCACGCTGCTCTGGGACGACGTCCAGGTGTACGGGACGGCGCCGCCCCGGCCGGTCCGGCTCGCCACCGACGAGCCGGTCTACCCGGTCAAGGAGCGCGGCTCGGCCGAGGTGCGGGTGTCCGTCAGCACGGCCACCGGCGGGCCGCTCCCCTCGGACCTGACCGTGCACTACACCACCGGCGCCGGCACCGCCACGCCCGGCGAGGACTACACCCCCGCCGCGGGCACGCTCACCTTCCCAGCGGGCACCCCCTCGGGCACGGCCAGGTCGTTCCTGGTCAGGACCAAGGGCGACCGCGACGCCGAGGTGGCCGAGACGATCCCGATCCTGCTGTCCGGCGAGGGCGTCAGGCCGCCGGCCGAGAACCCGGTCGTCGTCATCGACGCGCACGGCCTGCCGTACCTGGACGAACGCAGGCCCGTCAGACAGCGGGTGGCCGACCTGCTCGGCCGGATGACGCTGGAGGAGAAGGCCGGGCAGATGACGCAGGCCGAGCGCGGCGCGCTCGGCAGCCAGAACGACATCGCCGCATACCTGCTCGGCTCGCTCCTGTCGGGCGGCGGGTCCACGCCGGCCACCAACACGCCCGAGGCGTGGGCGGACATGATCGACGGCTTCCAGCTCCGCGCCCGGCAGACCCGGCTGCAGATCCCGCTCATCTACGGCGTGGACGCGGTGCACGGCCACAACAACGTGGTCGGGGCGACGATCTTCCCGCACAACGTCGGGCTGGGCGCCGCCCGTGACCCCGCCCTCACCGAGCGGACGGGGAAGATCACGGCACGCGAGGTGAAGGCGACCGGCGTCCCGTGGAACTTCTCGCCGTGCCTGTGCGTGTCCCGCGACGACCGGTGGGGTCGCGCGTACGAGTCCTTCGGCGAGGACCCTGCGCTGGTGAAGCGGATGGCGACGATCATCGACGGGATGCAGGAGAACGGCGTCCTGGCCACCGCCAAGCACTACGTCGGCGACGGCGGCACCACGTACGGCTCGTCCACGACCGGGAACTACACCATCGACCAGGGCGTCACCGAGGTGAGCCGGGCCGAGCTGGAGGCGATCCACCTGTCGCCGTTCGCCGAGGCGGTCGAGCGTGAGGTGGCGACGGTCATGCCGTCGTTCTCCAGCGTGGACTCCGGCGACGGGCCGCTGAAGATGCACGCGCACCGGGAGCTGATCACGGACGTGCTGAAGGGCCGGCTCCGGTTCAAGGGGTTCGTGGTCAGCGACTGGCAGGCGATCGACCAGATCCCCGGCGACTACGCGAGCGACGTGCGGACCTCGGTCAACGCCGGGCTGGACATGATCATGGTGCCGTACGCGTACCAGGAGTTCGTCGGCGCGCTGAAGGCCGAGGTGCGGGCCGGGCGGATCCCGATGTCGCGGATCGACGACGCGGTCGCCAGGATCCTCACCCAGAAGTTCGAGGCGGGCCTGTTCGAGCGCCCGTACGCGGACCGGTCACGGCTGGCCGAGGTGGGCTCGCCCGCGCACCGCGAGGTGGCCCGCGAGGCCGCCGCCCGCTCGCAGGTGCTGCTGAAGAACGACGGCGGCCTGCTGCCGCTGGACCGGGACGCCCGCGTGTACGTGGCGGGCTCGAACGCCGACGACATCGGCAACCAGTCCGGCGGCTGGACCATCACCTGGCAGGGCTCGTCCGGGCCGATCACGCCCGGCACCACGATCCTGTCGGCGATCCGGAAGCGCGCCCCGTCCGTCACCTACTCGCGCGACGCCTCGGCGCCGCTCGACGGGCACGACGTGGGCGTGGTGGTCGTCGGCGAGACCCCGTACGCGGAAGGCCAGGGCGACGTGGGCGTCAACGGGCGCACCCTGAACCTGACCGGCGCGGACCGAACCGCGATCGACCGGGTGTGCGGGGCGATGGACTGCGTGGTGCTGGTCGTCTCCGGCCGGCCGCTGCTGCTCGGCGACCTGTCGCGGGTGGAGGCCGTGGTGGCGGCCTGGTTGCCGGGCACCGAGGGCGACGGCGTGGCCGACCCGTTGTTCGGCGCGGTCCCGTACACCGGGCGGCTCCCGTTCACCTGGTTCCGCGGCGAGGAGCAGGTGCCGATCAACGTCGGCGACGCCTCCTACGACCCGCTCTACCCGTACGGGTGGGGGCTGCGCACGGACTCCGGCCGCGACCGGCTCAAGAAGGTACGCGACCGGCTGCTCAAGGGCGACGGACCGGCGAAGGCAGCGGCGGCGGCGCTGACCCCGGCGCTCCGGCCCGGCAACTGGCACCCCGGCGGCACCATCCGGAGCACCGCGGCCGTCCAGACCGCGGCGGCGCTGCTCGAACGGTCGCGCAGCGCCACCTTCCAGCAGGGTGACACGGTCGTCTCGGTGGCCAGGGACGCCGCCCAGGCGGCCGGCAAGCGGTTCGACCTGCAGGCGCAGGCGGACCACGAGCTGGCCTCCGGCGACCTGAGCGAGGCGGTCGAACTGCTGGCGCGGTCGGCCCGCTAGACCGTCAGGCAGAACGGGTGTCCGGCCGGGTCGAGGAAGACCCTGAAAGCGTCGTCCTCGCTCGGCTGGACCTCCGCCTTGGTCGCGCCGATCTCCAGCACTCGCTTCTCCGCGTCGTCGAGATCGTCCACCCGAAGGTCGAGGTGGAGCTGCTGCGGCCGCTCCCCCTCCGGCCACATCGGCGGCCGGTAGTCCTCCACCAGCTGGAACGCCAGCCGGTCCGGCGATCCGCCGTCGCTCACCACCACCCAGCCGTCGTCCTCGTCCGTGATCGGCCAGCCGAGCAGGCGCGAGTAGAACCGGGCCAGAGCCGACGGGTCCGGGCAGTCGAACACCGTCGACCGGAACCGGGCGATGCCTTCCATGGATTCACCTCCGACAGGGACGACCGGCGACAATGGGAGACATGGCTGCGCATTCGTTCATGGTTCCGCTCGGCACACCCGCACCGCACTTCGACCTGACGGCCGTCGACGGCGGCAGTGTGTCCCTCGCCGACCTCGAAGGCTCCCCCGCCACCCTCGTGATCTTCCTGTCGAACCACTGTCCCTACGTCCGCCACATCGAGCACGGGCTCGGGCAGCTGGCCGCCGAATACGGCTCCCGCCTTTCGGTCGTCGCGATCTGCAGCAACGACAGCGTGAACTACCCCGACGACGATCCCACACACCTGGCCGAGCAGGCGGCCAGGGCCGGCTTCACCTTCCCCTACCTGCTCGACGACACGCAGGAGGTGGCCAAGGCCTACCGCGCGGCCTGCACGCCCGACTTCTTCCTGTACGACGCCGCTCTGAAGCTGGCCTACCGGGGCGAGTTCGACGGCGCCAGGCCGGGCAACAAGGTCCCGGTGACGGGCGCCTCGCTCCGGGCCGCCGTCGACGCGCTGCTGGCCGGCAAACCCGTCGAGGACGACCAGACGCCGTCGCTGGGCTGCGGCATCAAGTGGAAGCCGGGCAACGAACCGGCCTGAGGAGCATCAGCAGGGTCTGGTGCCGTGCTCCTGGTCGCGCCGTCCGGCGGCGGCGGTGATCGCCGCCGGGAGCGACAGGAGGAGCTCGTGCGGCTCGGCTCCCTCCCACGTGCGCACGAGCCGGGTGCCGGCCTCGCCGGGGTCGAACGCCTCGCAGCCGAGCGGCCCGTAGCAGCCGGCCTGGTCGAGCATGAGGATCAGCGGGTCGTCGTCGGCCAGCCCGCCGGCGTAGGCGGCGGCGTCGAGCAGGGCCAGCGTGCGCCTGGCGTTGCGTCCGCCGTCGTCGGACTCGACTCGATCCAGACAGCGCCGGGCCTGGGCACGGAGATACGCGGCAAGCGATTCGGACCTGCTCAAGACGACCTTCTTCGATCATGCGCACAATGGGCTACGGAATCATCACGCAAAGTTAGCAGTGATCGCGTGAGCTTGCTCACCTCCGGCGAATTCGTGGCCCCCGGACGCATCGACGAAACGGTCATGGGGGATCATCTTTGGCATGGATGCGTTCGACGACCTCTTTGCCGCCAACGCCGAGTTCGCCCGCACCTTCCGCGGGTCCGACCTGACCGGGCGCGCGGCACGTGGGCTGGCAGTCGTCACCTGCATGGACTCGCGTATCGACCCGCTCGGCCTGCTGGGGCTGGAGCCGGGCGACGCGAAGATCCTCAGGAACGCCGGCGCGCGGGTCACCGACGACGTCCTGCGTACGCTCGTGCTGGCGGTCTACCTGCTGGGGGTGGAGCGGGTGCTGGTCATGCCGCACACCGACTGCGGCATGACCAAGGCCACCGACGCGGACGTGCACCAGCTGACCCGTGACCAGGGCGTGGACACCCGGAGCCTGGAGTTCCACATGGTGCCGGACCAGACCGAGGCTCTCGTGCACGACCTGACCCGCATCACGTCGTCACCGTTCCTGCCGGCGGGCATGCCGGTCGTGGGCGCCGTCTACGACGTGAAGACGGGCCGCCTGATCCCGCTCGGCTGACCCCCGGGCGCGGGGTCAGGCGTCGATGTGGTCGCGGTCGACCTCGGCGGCGCTCTTGACGATGAACTCGCGGCGCGGGGCCACGTCGCTGCCCATCAGCAGGCTGAAGATCTGCTCCGCCTCCTCGGCGGCCTCGATGCGGACGCGGCGCAGGATGCGGTGGCGCGGGTCCATGGTGGTCTCGGCCAGCTGGTCGGCGTCCATCTCGCCGAGGCCCTTGTAGCGCTGGACCGGGTCCTTCCAGCGCTTGCCGCGCCGCTCCAGGTCGCGCAGCACCTTGTGCAGCTCGGCGTCGGAGTAGCAGTAGATGTACTTGTCCTTGCCGCGCCCGGGGTTGGTCAGCTCGATGCGGTGGAGCGGGGGGACCGCGGCGAAGACCCTGCCCGCCTCCACCATGGGCCGCATGTAGCGGTGGAAGAGCGTGAGCAGCAGGCAGCGGATGTGGGCGCCGTCGACGTCGGCGTCGGCCATGAGGATGATCTTGCCGTAGCGGGCGGCGTCGATGTCGAAGGAGCGGCCGGAGCCGGCGCCGACGACCTGGATGATGGCGGCGCACTCGGCGTTCTTCAGCATGTCGCTGACGGACGCCTTCTGCACGTTGAGGATCTTGCCGCGGATCGGCAGCAGGGCCTGGAACTCGGAGTCGCGGGCCAGCTTGGCGGTGCCTAGGGCGGAGTCGCCCTCGACGATGAACAGCTCGCTGCGGTCGACGTCGTCGCTGCGGCAGTCGACGAGCTTGGCGGGCAGCGCGGAGTTCTCCAGTGCGCTCTTGCGGCGCTGGTTCTCGCGGTGCTCGCGGGCGGCGATGCGGGCCTTGGCGGCGGCGACGATCTTCTCCAGCACCGCGCGCAGCGGCTGCTTGTAGCCGCGCGGCGGATTGTCGAACAGCTCCTTGAGATCGCGGCTGACGACGTGGGAGACGATGCGGGCGGCGGCGGAGGTGCCGAGGACCTCCTTGGTCTGGCCCTCGAACTGCGGCTCCGGCACGCGGACGGTGACGACCGCGGTGAGCCCTTCGAGGATGTCCTCCTTGGTGACGGGGTCGTCGCCGTTCTTGAGCAGGCGGGTCTCGCGGAGCTGCTCGTTGATCGTGCGGACGAGGCCGCGCTCGAAGCCGTTGACGTGGGTGCCGCCCTTGGGGGTGGCGATCACGTTGACGAAGGAGCGGACCGTGGACTCGTACCCCTTGCCCCAGCGCACGGCCACGTCGACGCTGAGCTCGCGCTGGACCTCGGTGGAGGTCATGTGGCCCTGGTCGTCGAGGACGGGCACGGTCTCGCGGAAGTGGCCCACGCCCTGCAGCCGCAGCACGTCGCAGACGGCCTCGTCGCGGGCGAGGAACTCGGTGAACTCGGAGATGCCGCCCTCGAAGCGGAACTCGTCGCGGACCTGCTCCTCGTGGCGGCTGTCGACGACGGCGAGGGTGAGGCCGGGCACCAGGAAGGCGGTCTGGCGGAGCCGGACGTGGATCTCGTCGAGCGACACCTCGGCGTCGGGCAGGAAGATCTGCTTGTCGGCCCAGAAGCGCACGCGGGTGCCGGTGACCTTCTCGGGCAGCTTGCCGCCGTCGCGCAGGCCGGACTTCTTCTTGAACTTGGCGGTCGGCTCCGGCCCGTCGAACACGCCGGGCACGCCGCGCCGGAAGCTCATCTCGTGGACCTTGCCGTCGCGGTCGACCTGGATGTCGAGCCGCGCCGACAGGGCGTTGACCACGGAGGCGCCGACGCCGTGGAGGCCTCCCGAGGCGGTGTAGGAGCCGCCGCCGAACTTGCCGCCCGCGTGGAGCTTGGTGTAGACCAGCTCGACGCCCGCCAGGCCGCTCTTGGGCTCGACGTCGACGGGGATGCCGCGGCCGTTGTCGCGCACCTCGATGGAGCCGTCGGCGTGGAGCTCGACCTCGATGCGGTCGCAGTGGCCGCCCAGCGCCTCGTCGACGCCGTTGTCGACGATCTCCCAGAGGCAGTGCATGAGCCCGCGGCTGTCGGTGGATCCGATGTACATCCCCGGGCGCTTGCGGACGGCCTCGAGGCCCTCGAGCACCGAGAGGTGCCGAGCCGTGTAACCCGCCTCCACTACCGTCACTCCAGCCCTCCGGGTCTATAGTTCGAACACGTGTGCGTAGCTTACCGTTCTTCCCTTACGCACGCGTACAAGCTTGCCATGGCGCCATGTTTGCCGTTACCAGCAGGGTGATCCCCATTACTTTCGGACACATTCCGCTCTGGGCGTAGAGACCTGTGGGTTGGGAACGTCCACGTCCGGTTAGATGTTGTTCCAAGTGACTGACGCCAGATCCTCGCTTCGGCGGGGGTGACCCGAAAGGCGATACGTGACTGGAGCTCTTGCCCCCGTTAAGCCGCTGACGGCCCTCGACCGCTGCGACCGTTGCGGTGCCCAGGCGTACATTCGCGCGACCCTGCCGGTAGGTGGGGAGCTGCTGTTCTGCGCCCACCATGGGCGTAAGCACATCGCGGCGCTGCGCGAGAAGGGCGCTGACATCCTGGACGAGTCGGCACGTCTCAGCGAAACACCGAAGATAAGCCCCAACGACGAGCGCTGACGTGCTCGCCGTGATGACATAACCACATATATCTCGACAAGACGGCGATCCCGGCTCAACCGGGATCGCCGTCTTGCCTCCACGACCCAGCCCGCCCTCCGCCCAGACAGCAGCACGCCCACAGGGCCCACCGGCGGCCACACGCGGCGCACACCCCCGGCACCCGCGCACGAACACGAGCAGCTCACGCTCCGGGCTCCCCAAGCCGAGCACGTACGTATGCGCTCCCGCCGCACGAGCACGTACATGTGACACTCCCGCTGCACAAGGCCGGGCATATGACGCTCCCGCCGCACGAGGGCCGGGCGCGCACGCATTCGCCCCACATCCCACCTCTGGGCGCGGACACGTGCGGCACGCCGGATGCCCGAAACACCCGCACGAGTCACGCACCCTCCGTTCGAAAGCGGACACGCGAGGCGCGTGCGCCGGACGCCCCAGACCGAACCCGTACGAGTCACGCACCTGCCGTCCGCGACCGGGCGGGCGAGGCGTGTGCGCCGGATCCCCGAAACTGCACCCGTACGAGCCCCCCACCCACCCGGGACCGGACACGAACGCCGCAGACAACGGACGCCCCAGACTGAACCCGCACAAACTACGCACCCGCCGTCCGCGACCGGGCACGCGAGACATGCGCGCCGGATACCCGAAACTGCACTCGTACGAGCCCCCCACCCGCCCAGGACCGGACACGAACGCCGCAGACAACGGACGCCCCAGACTGAACCCGCACAAATCACGCACCCGCCGTCCGGGACCGGATACACGCGCCGCACACGCCGGACGTTTGAGGCCGATCCCGTACCCAATCACGCACCCACCGTCCGCGACCGGACACGCGCGGCGCCAGCTTCCGGGGCCGGAGGGCGCGGGTCCGTGGTTGAGCGGACACGGTAGTGGTAGCCGCCCTTCTGTTCCAGGCCCTCGCTCCGGTAGAGGTTCCGCGCGGCCGTGTTGCGCTCCGTGACGACCAGGTACGCGCTCCGCACCCCGCTCTCAACGGCCAGGGCGCGCAGCACGGCACGGGCCAGGCCGCGACGGCGGGCCGACGGCAGCGTGGCCATGCAGTAGACGCCGAGCGTGTCGCCCTGCGGCACGCCCCGTCCGACGGCCACCGGAGCCCCGTCCTCCTCGACGGCCGCGTAGAGCGCCGGCACGCCGGTCACGATCCGCTCGGCCGCCTCCAGCCCGGTGCCGTAGCGGCCGTCGACCTCCCACCACGCCTCCAGCCAGCCCCGCCAGGGCCGCGGCTCGACCCGTACCGGCACCGTGGGCTCACCGGAGATCGTGCCGGACATGACGACGGTGGGATCCACCAGCGCGTACCCACGCGCGTCCAGCGCGCGGTCCAGTCCCGGCGGCGCGCCGGCGCCGATCGAGAAGGCGCACGCAGCCCCGCGCTCCGCGTAGAACTCCTCGGCGACCCGGATGGCGGCAAGAAGATCGTCCGGCACGAGCGACTCCCCCACGGCGAGCACCGAGTTGGCCCGCTTCGTCACACCTCCCGCGTAGCGCAAAACCCAGCCGCCGAGCACCCGCCGCTCCCAGGCCGGCCACGCCCCGTCCACCAGAAGATCGACATCCACCCGCGCAGCCTAGCTGACCTGCACCTCCCGCCACCTCCCCCAGCCGGGCGCGGGTAACGAAAATCGGCCCAGCGGACCCGCACCTCCCGACACCACCCCGCCCGGACCCCGGTAACGAAAACCGGCCCAGCAGACCCGCACCTCCCGGCACCACTCCCGCCCGGACGCGGGTGACGGAAACCGGCCCAGCAGACCTGCACCTCCCGGCACCACCCCCAGCCGGACCCCGGTGACGGAAACCGGCCGAACGGATCCGCACCTCCCCGGCACCGCCCCCCGGACGTGAGTGGCGGAAATCGGCCCAGCGGATCGCCACAACCCCCCTGACCAGGCACAGCGGCGATTCACCGCCAGTAAGCTGCGGGACGTGCTCATTCTGCTGCCCCCGTCGGAGGGCAAGGCTTCGGCAGGCGACGGGCCGCCCGTCGGCGACCTGTCGTTCCCCAAGCTCGACCGCCCCCGCAAGCGGGTGCTGAACGCCCTCGTCCGCGCGTCCCGTCGGCGGAACGCCCTGGAGGTGCTCGGGCTGTCCCCCGGCCTGGCACCGGAACTCACGAAAAATCTGGAACTCCAGACGGCGCCGACGCTACCCGCCGGCGAGCTCTACACCGGGGTGCTGTACGACAACCTGGCCCTGGGCGAGCTCTCCCCCGAGGCCCGGGCCAGGGCCGAGGAGCACGTGCTGATCTTCTCGGGCCTGTGGGGCGTGCTACGGCTCGCTGACCGCATCCCGCCCTACCGGCTGGCCATGGGGGTCAGTCTGCCGCCGATCGGCCCTCTGGCGGCCTTCTGGAGGCCCCTGATCACACCGGAGCTGGAGCGGCTGCCGGGGCTGGTGGTGGACCTGCGCTCCTCCGCGTACGCGGCCGCCTGGCGGCCGGGCTCGCGCGGCGTGTCCGTACGGGTGCTCAAGGGCGGCAAGGTCGTCAGCCACATGGCCAAGGCCACCCGCGGCGAGGTCGCCAGGCGGCTCCTGGAGAGCGGCCTCGCACCGGAGACCCCGGACGAGCTGGTCAAGACCCTGGAGGACCTCGGCTACCAGGTGACGCTCACGGGCGGCAGACTCGACGTCCTTCTCCCCTGAACGCCGGGCAGCGGAAAGGGCACGGCCCGCGAGTGGCCGTGCCCTTTCCCGCGCGTCGACCTAATCGAGGTAGTCGCGCAGAACCTGCGAACGGGACGGGTGGCGGAGCTTGGACATCGTCTTCGACTCGATCTGCCGGATGCGCTCACGCGTCACCCCGTAGACCTTGCCGATCTCGTCCAGCGTCTTGGGCTGCCCGTCGGTGAGGCCGAAGCGCATCGACACCACACCGGCCTCGCGCTCCGACAGGGTGTCGAGCACCGAGTGGAGCTGCTCCTGCAGCAGCGTGAAGCTGACCGCGTCGGCCGGGACGATGGCCTCGGAGTCCTCGATGAGGTCACCGAACTCGCTGTCGCCCTCCTCGCCCAGGGGCGTGTGGAGGGAGATCGGCTCGCGGCCGTACTTCTGGACCTCGACGACCTTCTCGGGGGTCATGTCGAGCTCGCGCGCCAGCTCCTCCGGGGTCGGCTCGCGGCCGAGGTCCTGGAGCATCTGCCGCTGGACGCGGGCCAGCTTGTTGATCACTTCGACCATGTGGACCGGGATGCGGATGGTCCGCGCCTGGTCGGCCATGGCCCGGGTGATCGCCTGCCGGATCCACCAGGTGGCGTAGGTGGAGAACTTGTAGCCCTTGGTGTAGTCGAACTTCTCGACCGCGCGGATCAGGCCCAGGTTGCCCTCCTGGATCAGGTCCAGGAAGAGCATGCCGCGGCCGGTGTAGCGCTTGGCCAGCGAGACCACGAGGCGGAGGTTGGCCTCCAGCAGGTGGTTCTTGGCCCGGCGGCCGTCTTCGGCGATCCACTCCAGCTCGGCGCGGACGTCGACCGGGAGGCCGTCGCCGTCGCTGGCGAGCTGCTCCTCGGCGAACAGGCCCGCCTCGATGCGCTTGGCGAGCTCGACCTCCTGCTCGGCGTTGAGCAGGGGGACCTTGCCGATCTGCTTCAGATAGTCCTTGACCGGGTCGGCGGTCGCTCCGGCGGCGGCGACCTGCGCCACGGGCGCGTCGTCGTCGTCATCGGAGAGGATGAGGACCTCGTCCTCGCTCTTCTCCTTGACCACCGGGGCGGTCTCGGCCTTCGGCTCGTCCTCGGTGTCGTCGTCGGAGTCGCCCTCGGACTCGGAGTCGCCCTCGGCGACGATCTCCTCGTCGTCGACCTCGATGTCTTCGAGGTCCTCCAGCTCCACGTCGCCGTCGAGCTCGATGTCGTCGTCGTCGACCTCGGACTTGACGCCGTCGGAGGTCTTCTGCTTGGTCTCGGCAGGCCCAGCGCTCTCCGGCTTGGCCTTCTTGGCGGGGGCGCCCTTGACCGGGGCCGCCTTCTTGGCCGCGGGAGCGGCCTTCTTGGCGGGGGCCGGCTTCTTCGGCGCGGGCTCGGCTTCGGCGGTGCCGACGACCGCGGTCACGGTCTCCGGCTGCTGCTCTTTGGCGGCCGCCGCCGTCTTGCTCTTGACGGGCGCGGCGGTCTGGCGCTTTGCTGAACCTCGAGACTTCTTCTTCGGCGCAGCCGAATCCGCGGCGGTCACCACCACGGTCACGCCCTCTTTGCTGAGGTTCCGCAAGAACGCGGCGGCGTGCGACATGGGGATGTCCGCCTCCTCGAAGGCCTGACGGACATCCTCAGACTCGAGGAAACCCTGCGAGCGCCCACGCTCGAGCAGTCGCTGAATGACGGGCTCGTTCAGCTCTTGTGGCTTCGAGCGAGTCGAACTTGCAGGCGACACGAACACCTCTCGAACGAACGCGTGGCGACAATGGACCCAGATGCCCGCTAGGGGGCTGTTGCCTCTCTCGGAGATCGGTGAGGCCGTGCGGACCGCTACGGACCTTCCAGCATTCTGGCACGCCCACGCACTCCATACGGCCACCTCCCGGCGGTTGTCCTCCACCCTAGGCCGACGGAGAGAGTAGTGCGTACGCAAGGGCGGCACTGATACCCGAAAGCAACCCTTATGACTGTTTCATTCAGTCACTCTTCGTGATGGCCGGGACGTGGATGGCCAGCGCAGTAACGTCATCATCCTGTTCATATCCCGACAACATCCCGTCAACCAGGAAATCCAGCAGCATGTGCGGATTTGCCACCACCTCAGGCGGCGCTTCGGTCACAACACTGCAAATCTCTGTCAGGCCGGCGTCCAAGCCACGCTTGCGGTTCTCCACGAGACCGTCGGAGTAGAGCACAGCGGTGTGTCCCGGCGGCACCACGAACCGGAACTGCCGGCGGCTGGTCGGCCAGCCCAGCGGCGTGCCGGGCTCGGCGTCGCAGAGGATCGCCGTGCCCTGCGGTGAGACCAGCACGGGCGGCGGGTGGCCCGCCAGGGCGAGCGTGCCCTCGCCGGTGGCCGGCTCGACGACCATGTAGGCCAGGGTGGTGACCTGGTCTTCCTCCTCGGTCGCGTCGAAGACCCGGTCGAGCCCGGCCAGCACCGCGGCGGGCGGCGGGTTGGTCAGCGCCAGCGCCCGCATCGCGTTGCGGATGCGGCCCATCCCGGCCGCCGCCTTGACGCCTTTGCCCATGACGTCGCCCACGACGGCCGCGACCCGCCCGTCCTGCAGCACGAACGCGTCGTACCAGTCGCCGCCGACCTGCACGTGGCGGCTGCCGGAACGGAACCGCTGGGCCAGCTCCAGGCCCTTGACCACCGGCAGGTGGTCGGGCAGCAGGCTGCGCTGGAGCGTCTCGGCGGTGCGGTGCTCGCGCTCGAACAGCGTCGCCCGCTCCACCGCCAGCGCGCACTGACCGGCCAGCGCCTCCAGGAAGACGCCGTCCTCCTGGGAGATCTTCTGCGGCCTGGTGAACGAGAACCGCAGCGCGCCCAGGGCGCGGCCGGCGGCCAGCAGCGGCAGGCCCACCCAGGCCTGCTCGTCGCTGCTGGCGAGGTAGTGGGCGAGCACCTGCTCGTCGCCGCCGGCCTCCAGGAGCTGCATCTTCAGGCTCACCGGCGACTCGGCGAAGACCGGCCTGCGGCTGTTGACGGCCATGGTCATCACGCTGGAGTGGGACAGCGGGATCTCCTCGCCGGAGGAGCCGGACGCCTCCGGGATGCCCTCGCCGTTGATCAGCTTGAGCGCGGCGCGGTCGGTGTCGAGCAGCGCGACGGCGGACCGGTCGGCGGCCAGGGCCGTGCGGCCGACATCGATGATGACCTGCACCACCTGCTCGACCGTCAGCGCCTCGGCGAGCTGGGCGGTGGCGCCCTGGAGCCTGGCGGTGCGCAGGGCGGCGGCGCCGAGCTGGTCGGTCAGCCTGCCGCGCATCTCCTCGGCCTCGCGCTGCGGGGTCACGTCGGTGTTGGCGCCGACCCACTCGACCACCCGGCCGTGGCGGATGATGGGCACCGCGCGCACCTCGAAGTGGCGGTAGCCGCTGGCGCGGGTGCGCACCCGGTAGTTCCACTCGAACATGGTGCGGCCGCGCAGCGCCTCCTTCCACGCCTCCTCGGTGGCCGGGCGCTCGTCGGGGTGGACGACGTCCAGCCAGCCGTAGGCGAGGTACTCCTCCAGCCCCTGGCCGGTGATGGCGCGCCACTGCGGCGCGTCCTCGGCGACCGTGCCGGTGGGCGTGGTGATCCACACGAGCTGGGACTGCGCCTCGACCAGCGAGCGGTAGCGCTCCTCGCTGCGGCGCAGGTCCTCCTCGATCTGGCGGCTCTCGGTCACGTCGAGCCCGACCAGGGTGACGGCCCGCAGCTCGCCGCCCTCGTCGTGGATCGGCGAGAACGACATCGACCAGTGACGGTCGGAGCCCTCGGTCGAGCGGACCCGCAGCCGCCGCTCGGCGACCGGCCCCTCGCTCTCGATGACGGCCTGGACGCCCTGCGTCACGGCCTGGCTGAGGTCGGCGGCGAGCGCCTCCACGGGGGCGCGGCCGGCCAGCCGGTCGGCGGGCACGCCGACAAGATCGCTGAACACGTCGTTGACCCGCTGGATGCGGCCCTCGACGTCGAAGAAGGCGAAGGCGAACTCTGCTTCGGACAGCAGGCCCTTCAGGAGGGCGGAGTCTGAGATGTCCACATCCGACTCCCGGGGACGGGGAACGGAGGTCTCGGCGCTCATGGTCCGTACCTCCGTCGCGTGCCAGGGTCTCCCACGCGGCACATCTCCATAATCGTGTATCGGCGTAGCGCAGCTCCGGGCGACCGGATTCTGCAGTACATCATCGGCGATGGGCATGCGCGGACGGAAGCCCCGGCCGCCATACGGTCAACGCATCCTGTCAAAATCGCTCCACGTTGCGCAGCAAGATCAGGCTACTCGGCCTTCGCCGCCTGCTTGGCAGCCTGCTTGTAAGCACGCACCCGCGCCAGGCTGTCGGCGTCGACCACATCCGCCACCGATCGGTAGGACTCCTCCTCGCCGTACGCGCCGGCCGCCTCGCGCCATCCTGGCGGCCGGACCCCCAGTTGCTTGCCGAGCAATGCCAAAAAGATCTGGGCCTTCTGCTTGCCGTAACCCGGCAGAGCCAGCAGGCGCTTCAGCAACTCTTGGCCATCGGCGGCGTCGGCCCAGATGAACTCGGCCTTGCCGTCGTACCGCGCCACGAGGTAGGCCGCGAGCTGCTGGACCCGGGCCGCCATCGACTTGGGGTAGCGGTGGACGGCCGGCTTCTGGGCGAGCAGCGCGGCGAACGCCTCGGGGTCATAGGAGGCTATCTCCTCTGCGGTCAGGTCGTGCCCCAGCCGCTCCGAGATGGTCTGCGGACCCGTGAACGCCCACTCCATCGGCACCTGCTGGTCGAGCAGCATGCCGACGAGCAGGGCGAGCGGGCTGCGGCCGAGGAGCTCGTCGGCATCGGCGCGCTGCGTGAGCTGGATGCGCATGGAGACAGCTTCGCACGAAAGCCGCCGCGGAGAAGCGAACACAGTCGCCTCGGAGCCTTGACACTGCCTCGATAAAAGATGAAATGGGAGCGCAAGTCGCCTGCGTCCACTCCTGGGGGTTTGCCCCCCGGTCTCCAGAGGAATTTGACACCTATGCTCGCTCTGGCCACTCGCCTCCTGCGGGAGCCGGTCAGTCTACGGCTGGCCGAAGAGTTCCTCACCGTGCCGGTGGACACCATCGACCGGTGTGTAGCCGACGTGTGCGCGTGCGCGCAGCACCTCGGCATCACGGCGACGCCCGAGATCGTGGAACGCGTCGCGCGTGAGCATCTGCTCGCCATCGTCAACTCCGCACCACCGCCCCGAAGCCATCGATAACATCGAAGTCATCAGGCCGCGTTCTACGCACCGTTTGCGCCTGGAATGCGAGAGAGTGAGGGCGTGCGCCGACACCGACGAGACCCCCGGGAGAGCGTTCCGCCTGACGACGTCTTCAAGGAGATGGTCCAAGCCGCACGCGAGCTGCTCGCCGTGCGGAGCCCGCTCGACGCGGAGCTGATGGTCTCCGACATGATCGGCGCCTGGTGGGGCAGCCGGGTCCGGGGTGGCGACGTCGAACAGGTGCTCGGTGAAGGGCTGGTCGACTACGCCGCCAAGACCGGCACTCCCGCCTCGCTGACGCTGCTGATCTGCCTGGCCTACCTCGGCACCGCCCGCCAGGGCGCGAAGGCGGAGGGCGCGGCGCTGGCGATGATGGAGTCCGGCGTGGCCAGGCCCGGCTGGGCCGACCGGGTGGGCGCGGTCAAGCCGACCGGCTGTTACGTCTCGCGCGACGCCTACGGCGACCAGGACACGGTGATCTGCACGTTCGGCTACCGGTGGAACGGCGACGAGGCCCGCAACCGGCAGGACCGCCACGCGCTGGTGATGGTCGTCGACTACAACATGTCCGGCATGGCCCGCGACGCCTGGGTGTCCTCCCAGGTCGACAAGCTGCTCGACCAGGCCAGGGCCGAGGCGGCGGGCAACGCGATGCTGCTGTTCGAGGAGATCGAGCCGCAGCAGGCCAGGGCGCTGCTTGAGTCGGCCATGAAGGCCACCGGCGAGCCGAAGACGCCGCCGCCCGTCAGCGACAGCTACAGCGCCTACCACGCCTTCGCGCGGGCGCGGCTCAAGGCGCTGCCGCCGGGGCGCAAGCGGCCGGCGCCGCTCCACATCGAGGCCCCGTACAACAGGGAACGGCGGGCGATGCTGGCGGCCGAGTTCCTCGCCTCCGACGACGCCGAGCACCTGTCGGACCCGTCGGCCGCCTCCCGGTGCGCCGACCACATCATCGACTACGGGTGCGACCAGGACTTCAGCAGGCCGCTGCGGGTGAGCCCGACCAAGTGCGAGACGTTCCTGCTCGACTGGCTGCCGCGCAAGGTGATGCTGTCGGAGGCCGAGCAGGAGGCGATGCCGCACGTGCTGGCGGCGTGGGCGCGCTTCGCCGCGCACCGCACGGGCCTGCCCGACGAGGGACTGAAGGCCACCCTGGACGCGGTGTGGGAGGCGACGGGCAAGTTCCCCGAGGCCTACCGCGACCCCGCCTCGTTCGGGCTGGACCGGTCGCTGCTGGTGCGGCTGCTGCCCGACGGCGACCTGTCGGCGCTGGCCAGGCGGGCCTTCGCGTTCCCGTTCCTGCAGGGCACCCACAACGGCGTCGACCTCGACCGGCTCAACCCCGCCGACGAGGCCGACCGGCGGGTGCTGCTGGAGATCGACCACGTGGGCGGCATCGACCAGGAACACCTCGCCTGGCACGAGGAGATCGCCACCCGGCTGTGGGAGGGCGACCCGCCGCAGCTGTGGGAGGCCGCCCAGCGCCTGCTCGACCTGGGCCACGACCGCCACGACGTGCTGCACGTGCTGATCGAGATCGCCGAGCGGATCGGCGGCGACCCCGACGAGCTCGCCGCCGCCCTCGACGACATCGCCGACATACCCGACGGGATCTAGGCTGCCCCGTATGGCGATGTACGTCCCCCTGAGCGAAGGTCGCTACCGCGCGACGGAGCACACCCAGGGCCCCTGGGACCCGCGTACCCAGCACCTCGGCCCCGTCACGGCCCTGATCGCGCACGAGCTGGCGCGGACCGCGCCGCGGCCCGGCCTCGATCTGGCCAGGCTCGCGGTGGACGTGTTCGGGCCGGTGCCGGTGGGCGAGCTGGAGGTGCGCACCGAGGTCGTGCGCGACGGCAAGCGGGTGCAGTGCCTGGCCGCGTCCGTCTCCTCCGGCGGCCGCGAGCACGTCAGGGCCACCGCCTGGCGCATCCGCGAGGCCGGGACGCCGGGCACGTCCAGCCCGCCGCCGCCCCTGCCGCCGTCCGAGAGCGAGCCGTCGTGGCTGACGACGGGCTTCGGGTACGGGCGCGCGACCGAATGGCGTTTCACCCGCGGCAGCGCGGCGGAGACCGGTCCCGCCACCGCCTGGGGCCGGTCGCGGGTGCCGCTGGTGAGCGACGAGGAGACCACCCCGCTGGAGCGGCTGGCGATGTTCGCCGACAGCGGCAACGGCATCAGCTACGCGCTCGACTTCGACACCCATCTGTTCGTCAACGTCGACCTGGTGATCTCGCTGTTCCGGGCGCCCGAGGGCGAGTGGATCTGCATGGACGCGGAGACCGTCGTCGGCCCGTCCGGGCGCGGCCTGGTCCGTTCCACGCTGTACGACTCGGCCGGCGAGGTCGGCGCGGCTTCTCAGACCCTGTTCGTCGCCCCGCGAGAGGCGTCCTGATAGCGTTTCCGCATGCCCGTGAGGGCGGAATCCGCTCCCTCGGGGGCGCGGAGGAGCCACGATGGACCCCATGGTGATCGACCTCAACGCGGATCTCGGCGAAGGCTTCGGCATCTGGCGCCTCGGTGACGACCTCGCCCTGCTCGACATCGTCACGAGCGCCAACGTCGCCTGCGGCTTCCACGCCGGCGACCCGGTGACGATCAGGCGCACCTGCGCGGCGGCGGTCGACCGGGGGGTGGCGATCGGGGCGCAGGTGTCCTACCGCGACCTGGCCGGCTTCGGGCGCCGGGAGATGGACGTGGAGCCGGAGGAGCTCTGCGCCGAGGTGCTCTACCAGCTCGCCGCCGTCGACGGCATCGCCAGGGCGATGGGCGGGCGGGTCTCGTACGTCAAGCCGCACGGCGCGCTCTACAACCGGGTCTGCCGCGACCGGGAGCAGGCCGCGGCGGTGGTCGACGCGGTGGCCGACTACAACCCCTCGCTGCCGGTGCTGACGCTGCCGGGGTCGGTGGTGCACGAGGTGGCGGCGGCGGCCGGGGTGCCGACGGTCAGCGAGGCGTTCGCCGACCGCGCCTACACCGCCGCGGGCACGCTGGTGTCACGGCGGGCGGCGGGGGCGGTCGTCCACGACGTGGAGACGGTGTCCGCACGCGCGGTGCGGATGGCGAAGGAAGGGCTGGTGACCTCCGCCGACGGCACCGAGGTTCCGGTGGCCGCCCGGTCGATCTGCGTCCACGGCGACACGCCCGACGCGGTCGCCCTGGCCCGCGCCGTCCGCGACCGGCTCCTGGAGGCCGGTGTGGTCCTGCAGGCGTTCGCATGACACCTCCCGCCCTCGGCCGCGCGTCCGGCGAGACCTCCCGTCGTGGCGGGCGGTTCGCGGGCACCACCCGTACGACGGACGCGCCGCGTCCCGCCGTTCGTCCGGTCGCGGGACTGCCGTCCCGGGTGGCCGCCGCGCGCGGGCCTGGCTTCGCCGGGAGTCGTGACGCGGGTGTCGTGGAGTACGCATGATCCGGCGCGCCGGGGAGCACGGGCTGCTCGTGGAGACGGGCGCGCTGGAGGTCTCTCACCGGCTCGACGCGGCCCTGCGCGCCGAGCGGCCTCCGGAGGTGCTGGAAGTGGTGCCGGGACCCGAGACGGTCCTCGTCGTGGCCCCCGGCGCCGACCAGTCCAGATTGCGCGGCCTGCTGGAGACGCTGCTGTCCCACTGCCACGACGTCCCGTCAGACGACCAGCCCGTGCGAGACGACACGACCACAACAGCACCCCGCACAGCCCTCGACGGTACGACCGAGCGAACCACCCCCACAGGGCACGACACCGCGACTCCACAGACGACCCCCACCGGGCGCGAGGGTACGACCGAGCGAACCACGGGGCGCGGTACGGCTGAGGGGACCACTCCCGCGCCGCTCGACGTTGTGGGCGCGGGTGGGGAGCCGACGGTGAGGTCGGGGGCGGCTCTTGGGGGTGCGGAGGTGGTGACGATTCCTGTGGTGTACGACGGTGCGGATCTGGAGTCGGTGGCGGAGGCGGCCGGGATCTCGGTGGACGAGGTGGTGTCCCGGCACGCCGGCCGGGAGCTGGTGGTCGGCTGGCTGGGGTTCGCACCCGGTTTCGCCTACCTGATCGGCCTGGATCCGGTGCTGCACGTGCCCAGGCTGGCGACGCCGCGCACCTCGGTGCCGGCCGGGTCGGTCGCGATCGCCGGCCCGTACTCGGCGGTCTACCCGACCGCGTCGCCCGGCGGGTGGCGGCTGCTCGGGCGTACGGACGCGCGGGTGTGGGACGTGTCGGCCGAGCCGCCGACACCGTTCCGGCCCGGCACGCGGGTGCGGTTCGAGGTCGCATGATCGAGGTTCTGGCGCCCGGCCCGTACGCGACCGTGCAGGATCTGGGCCGGCACGGGTACGCGCACCTCGGCGTGCCGTCCTCGGGCGCGGCCGACGCGGCGAGCCTGCGGCTGGCGAACCGGCTGGTCGGCAACCCGGAGCGGCTGGCGGGCGTGGAGGTCACGTTCGGGCTGGCCAGGCTGCGCTTCCTGACAGGGGCGTGGGCGGCGCTCGCGGGCGCGCCGTGCCCGGTGTCCGGCGCGGCGGGGGCGGGCATGGGGGTGCCGTTCTGGGTGCCGAAGGGGGCCGAGGTGCGGCTGGGCACGCCGGAGTGGGGGCTGCGCACCTACCTCGCGGTGCGCGGCGGCATCGCGGTGGAGCCGGTGCTGGGCAGCCGTTCGACCGACTCGCTGTCAGGGCTGGGCCCGCCGCCGCTGCGGGCGGGCACGGTGCTGCCGGTCGGCCCGGCCGCGGGGCTGGGGGAGATCACGGTGGATCTGGCGCCGCCCGCCGGTCCCCGGCCGCCGGTGCTGCGGGTGCTGCCCGGGCCGCGCGACGACTGGTTCGCCCCCGGGGCGCTGGAGACCCTGTGCGCGTCCCCGTACACGGTGAGCCAGGACAGCAACCGCGTGGGGGTGCGGCTGCGCGGCGCGGAGCCGGCGCGGGCCCGGGCGGGCGAGCTGCCGAGCGAGGGCATGGTGACGGGCGCGGTGCAGGTGCCGCCGAGCGGCCAGCCGATCGTGTTCCTCAGCGACCATCCGCCGACCGGCGGCTATCCGGTGATCGCGGTCGTGTCGAGCGCGGACCTGCCTGTCGCGGCCCAGCTGTGTCCCGGCGACGCGGTGCGGTTCAAGGTCGTGCCGCACCGCTGACGTCAGGTGCGAACCGTGACCTCACAACGTGACCACGCCGGTCACGCAGGTGACCGCGGAGCCGCCCACCCAGACGCCGGTGTCGTCGGCGGAGATCCGGACGCGGCCGACGCGGCCGAGCGCGGTGCCCTGGCTCGCCGCGTACGGCGCGGTGACGCGGCCGGTGCGCAGCAGCCACTGGGCGAGGGAGGCGTTGAGGCTGCCGGTCACCGGGTCCTCGACGATGCCGCCCTCGTACGGGCAGAACGCGCGCACCTCGTACGCGTAAGGAGAGCCCTCGGGGTAGAGCCCGGCGACACCGGTGTCGACGGGAAGGCGGCCGGGCCGCAGGGCGAGCACGGCGTCGGCGTCGCGGAGCAGGAGCGCGACCCAGCCGGGCCCGTTGTCGGCCCACTCGGCGTCGGCGATCTCGCCCCGGCCGATGCCCAGCCCGTCGGCGAGCCGCCCGAGCAGGTCTTCGTCGACGGGCCCTGAGCGCAGCAGCGGCGGCGCGGCGAAGGCCAGCCCGGAACCGTCGCGCCGGACGCGCACCAGGCCCGCCGCGCACTCCTGAACGATCATGCCGGGGTCACGGGGCGCGCCGCCGGTCTCCAGCCAGGCGTGGCAGCTGCCGATCGTGGGATGCCCGGCGAACGGCAGCTCGCCCGACGGCGTGAAGATCCGCACGCGGTAGTCGGCCTCGCCGGTGGAGGGCGGCAGCAGGAAGGTGGTCTCGGACAGGTTGGTCCAGTTGGCGAAGCGCCCCATCTCCTCGTCGGTCAGCCCGGCGCCGTCGACCACGACGGCCAGCGGGTTGCCGTGATAGGCGGTGTCGGTGAACACGTCGACCTGGCGGAAGGCTCGTCCCATGCACGCGAGTGTCGCACGGCGGACCGGTCACTCCGCGGTGCGGACGGTCGCGAGCAGGGCCTCGACGCGGGCCGCCGCGGCGGCGAGCGGCGGCTCGGGGACGTCCTCGAACAGCTCGGCCTCCACCCGGCCCGCCTCGGCCTTCCAGACGCCGGCCACCCGGCCCCGGTGGACCACGACCGGGGAGATCCAGCCGGCCTGGCGGCTCACCTTGGGCTTGGCGGCGGCCGGGACGAGCGGCTCCAGGGCGCGCGGGGCGCCCAGGATGTACGGGTCGAAGCCGGGCAGCAGGTGGACCTCTTCGGAGGGCCGGGTGGTGGCCAGGTCGTCGAGGTGCTCGGCGAGGGCCAGGAGGGTGCGGCCGTCGCCGGTCTCCACCTCGGCCAGCTCGGGGGCCAGGTCGCGGAACCAGCCCTTGAGCACGGCCTTCCTGGCGACGCCGCCGAACAGCCAGCCGTCGAGCATCTCCGGCGTCGCCGGGCCGTGGGCGCCCAGGAAGGCGCGGACCACCCGGACCCCGGCCTCCTCGGGCGGCGGGAGGGCCCCGGGCCAGCCCGGCAGCCAGGCTCTCGGGGCGACGAAGGTGACGCGGCCCTCGCGGGGCGGGCCGTAGCACAGCTCGCCCAGGCGGCTGAGCGGCTTGAGCAGGGCGCCCCAGCCGGAGCCGAGCGCCTCGCGCAGATGCCGGTCGCCGGTGGCCGCCACGACCGCGTCGACCACTTCCTCCCTGGTCATCGGGCGCTCGCCGAGAATCTTCGGGACGGTGTCGACGATGGCCTCGATCTCGCCCGCGGTGACGCCGTGGCCGCGCTGCCAGGAACCCTTCTCCCAGAAGCGCAGCGTGCTCAGGGCCGCGCAGTGGTCGGCCAGGGTGTCGGCGGGCACCAGGTGGAGGGTGCCGCGCATGATCCACGTCTTGGCGAGCGTGCGATCGGCCCACAGCGCGCGGTCGATCGCGCCGGGGTCGGGCCGGTCGCTCCGCACCGCGACGGCGAGCTGGGCGGAGGACGCCACCTGCGCCTGCACCCCGCAGAGCCGCCGGGCCACCTCCACCGGCCCGCCGTCGCAGGGCTCGCTCACGAACTGACGGCGCAGCCGCCACGCCAGGATCTGCGGCCAGGTCACGGAAGTGGTCACCCGGACACTTCTACCAGCCGCCCCCGACAACGACGTCAGCGCGTGAAGCCGATGTCCTGGTAGCGGAGGTCGTGGAAGCCGCGGGCGCCCACGTTGGCCAGGGTGTCCTTGACCGCCACCACCTGCGGCCGCTGGTAGAGGGGCAGCACGTTGGCCTGCGCCCAGATGAGCCGGTCGGCGGCGTTGACCGCGGCGCGGGCCCTGGCGGGGTCCAGCGCGGCCACCGCGCGGTCCAGCGCGGCGTCGATGTCGTCCGAGCCGGACCGCCCCAGGTTGGCGTTCCAGGTCTTGCCGTCGGGGCTGTTCACGTAAGCGCCGTAGCTGCTCGACACGGGGAACGGGGTGCCGATGTACGCGAACGGCGCGATGTCGAAGTCGCCGGGGATCACGTACTTGGTGAAGAAGTCGTCGCCGGGGACCGCCTGGATGGTCAGCTTGACCCCGATCTTGGCGAGCATGCTCTGCGCCAGCTCGCCTTCCGACTTGCTGAGCTGCGACCCGGCCGGCACCACGAACCGCAGGTCCAGAGGGTCTCCGGCCTTCTTCCGTACGGTCCCGTCCAGCTTCCACCCGGCCTCGTCCAGCAGCCGCTTGGCCCGCTCCGGGTCGTAGGCGCCGAAGCTGCCCGCGTTGTCGCGGTAGCCCTCCTGGGTCGGCATGAAGAAGTGGTTGCCGAGCGGCGTGGCGGGCCAGTCGAGACCCTGGAGATCCGATCGGGCGATGGACATCCGGTCGACTCCGAGCTGGATCGCCTGCCGCACGCGCACGTCGCGGAGCTTCTCGCTGGAACCGTTGAGGGTGAAGTGGCGGAAGTCGGGCCCCGCGGCGAGCCGCACCTGGGCGCCGGTGGCGCTCCTGGCCCTGGCGTAGTCGGGGGCGGACGGCCCGATGTCGGCCACGTCCAGCTCGCCGTTGCCGAACATGCCGGTGAGGGAGTCCTGCTCGGCGGCGCGGTAGACGATCCGGTCCAGCTTGGCGCGGTCCCCCCACCAGGCGGGGTCGCGGACGAGCGTGACGGTCTTGGCGGTCTGGTCGAGCGCGCCGACCTTGAACGGCCCGGCGGTCAGCGGGATCGCGTTCACCCAGGAGGAGTTGAACGCCTCGGCGTTCTCGTTCACGGAGGCGGGCAGCAGCGGGCCGAACAGCGCCTGCCAGTCGCCGAACGGCCGGGTGAACGTCACCACCACCTCGTGCTCGCCCGCGCCCCGCTCGACCTTCGCGATGTCCTGGTAGCCGGTGGCGGAGACGATCCGGAAGGCCGGGTCGGCGCCGCGCATGACCTCCCACTGGGCGCGGTAGTCGGCCCAGGTGATGGGCTTGCCGTCGGACCAGCGGGCCTTGGGATTGAGGGTGTAGGTGACGACCTGGTGCGGGCTGCGGTCGGTGATGCGGGCCTCCAGCACGTAGTCGCGGTTGACCGAGAGCCTGGCGTTGCCGTCGGAGGTGAACGCCGACGGCAGCAGCGCGTTGCTGACCACCGCGGCCACGGCGAGGTTGCCGTCGATGTGGTTGCGGTTCCACTGGGTGGGGAACTCGTTGATGCCCCAGCGCAGCGTGCCGCCCTCCTTGACCTTGTCGCGCGGCTGGAGGTTGATGTCGGACGCCTTGATCGTGTCGTCGCCCTGCCCCGCGCCGCCGGAGGGGCCGCGCGTGCCGCAGCCGGCCTGGGTCAGCGCGAGTACGGCGGCGACGACGAGCCGCACGCCTGTCAACGGGGCTTTCATGGGTGGTTCTCCTCCAATGGGTACGAGCCGGGTCAGACGACGGCGAGCCTCTCCGCGTAGTGACAGGCGGCCGACTGGTCCTCGCCCAGCGGCCGCATCTCGGGCTCGGTGTCGGCGCACAGGCCGCGCTCCGTCTCCGTCAGCACCGACCGGAACGTCGGGCACCGCGTGCGGAACCGGCAACCGGACGGCGGGGAGGCCGGGTCGGGCCGCTCGCCGGTGAGCAGGATCCGCTCGCGGGCGCGCTCGCGGGCCGGGTCGGGCAGCGGGATCGCCGACAGCAGCGCCTGCGTGTACGGGTGAGCGGGCGCGGTGTAGACGGCGTCGGCGCGGCCGATCTCGGCGATCCTGCCCAGGTACATGACGGCCACCCGGTCGGCGATGTGCCGCACCACGGCCAGGTCGTGCGCCACCAGCAGGTAGGACAGCCCGAGCTCGGTCTTGAGCGCGCCGAGCAGCCCGAGCACCCCGGCCTGGACCGACACGTCGAGCGCGGAGACCGGCTCGTCGAGCACCAGCAGGCGCGGCTCCAGCGCGAGCGCGCGGGCGATGGCGATGCGCTGCCGCTGGCCGCCGGAGAAGTCCTTCGGGTAGCGGGCGGCGTGCGCCGGGTCGAGCCCGACCAGGGCGAGCAGCTCGCCGACCCGCCGCCGGGGATCGCCCCGCCGATGCGTGCGCAGCGGCTCGGCCAGGATGTCGTGGACCGTCATCCGAGGGTCGAGCGAGGCCAGCGGGTCCTGGAAGACGACCTGCACGTCACGCCTGATCTCCATCCGCTGGGCGGCGGTGAGCGCGGCGGTGTCGCGGCCGAGCACCACGACGCGGCCCTGCTGCGGGCGGGTCAGCTCCAGGATCTCGGTCAGCGCGGTGGTCTTGCCCGAGCCGGACTCGCCGACGAGGCCGAGCGTCTCGCCCTCGCGGATGTCGAAGCTGATGCCGGCGACCGCGTGGACGGTGCCGACGCGTCTCCTGAACACGGCGCCCTTGACCAGCGGGTAGTGCCTGACCAGCCCGTCGACGGCCAGGACCGTGCGCGGCCCGCGGGCGCCCGGCCCCGTCCTGCCCGGGGGCGCGGGGAGCGGCGGGCTCACCTCGTCCCAGCGGATGCACGCGGCGCGGTGTCCCGGGCCCACCTCGAACAGCGGCGGCTCGCGTTCGTCGCACGCCTCCACCCGCAGCGGGCAGCGCGGCGCGAACGGGCAGCCGGGCGGCAGGTCGCCGGGCGCGGGCGGGGCGCCGTCGATCGGCGCGGGCGCGGCCCTGCCGGCCGCGTCGATCCGCGGCACCGCGCCGAGCAGCCCGGCGGTGTACGGCATGCGGGCGTGGTAGAAGACGTCGTCCACGTCGCCGGACTCGACCGGGCGGCCCGCGTACATGACGAGCACCCGGTCGGCGAAGCCGGCCACGACCCCGAGATCGTGCGTGATCATGACGATGGCGGCGCCGGTCTGGCGCTGCGCGGTCTTGAGCACCTCCAGCACCTGGGCCTGGACGGTGACGTCGAGCGCGGTCGTCGGCTCGTCGCAGATGATCACGTCGGGGTCGTTGGCCATGGCCATGGCGATCAGCACCCGCTGGCGCATGCCGCCGGAGAACTCGTGCGGGAAGGCCAGCGCCCGCCGGGCCGGGTCGGGGATGCCGACCAGGTCGAGCAGGTCGACGGCGCGGACCGCGGCCTGCTCCTTGGTCACCTTCTGGTGGGTGCGGACGGCCTCGGCGATCTGGTCGCCGACGCGGTAGACCGGGGTGAGCGCGGAGAGCGGGTCCTGGAACACCATCGAGACGGCGCTGCCGCGGACGGCGGCGAGTTCCCGCTCGCGCAGGCCGACGAGCTCCCTGCCTCCCAGCCGGATCGAGCCGGTCACCCGGGCGCCGGGCGGCAGCAGGCCCATCACCGCGGCCGCCGACACCGACTTGCCGCAGCCCGACTCGCCGACGAGGCCGAGCACCTCGCCCTTGCGCACGGCGTAGCCGAGGCCGCGCACGACGGGCGCCCCGCCGAGCGTGACCCGCAGGTCGGTCACCTCCAGCGCGGGGGTCATCGCGGCTCCCTCGCTGTCGGGTCGAAGGCGTCGCGCAGCGCGTCGCCGATGAGGTTGACCGCGAGCACGGTGACCACGAGCAGCCCGGCGGCGAACCAGAACGTCCACGGCGCGTACACGGCGGTCCTGGAGCCGTCGGCGATGAGCGTGCCGAGCGACACGTCGGGCGGCTGGATGCCGAACCCGAAGTACGACAGCGAGGTCTCGGTCAGGATGGCGGCGCTGACGTTCAGCGTGGCGTCGACGATCAGCAGCGACGACAGGTTGGGCAGCACGTGCGAGAGCACGATCCTGACGGGCGGCACGCCCAGGTAGCGGGCGGCCCGCACGAACTCGCGCTCGCGCAGCGAGATCGTCATCCCGCGGGCCATCTTGGCGGTCACCATCCACAGGAACAGCGCCAGCATGAGCACGAACAGCGGCCACTGCCCGGACCCGAACAGCGGCGACATGACGGCCAGGATGAGGAACGCGGGCAGCACCAGCAGCAGGTCGGTCACCCAGGTGATGACCCGGTCGGTCCAGCCGAGGAAGTAGCCGGCGAACGCCCCGGCGAGCGCGGCCAGCGCCGTGCACACCACGGCCGCGAGCAGCCCGACGACCAGCGACCGCTGCAGGCCGCGCAGCGTGACGGCGAACACGTCGGCGCCGGTCTGCAGCGTGCCGAACCAGTGGGCGGCCGACGGCGGCGCCAGGAACGCGGCGAAGTCCTTGTCGGTGTGGGACCACGGGCTGACCAGCGGGCCCGCGAACGCGAACAGGAACACCAGCGCCAGCACCAGCGCGCCTGCCCTGCCCTGCCACGAGGAGAGGAAGCGGCCGGTCACCGCCCTGGCCCTGGACGGCGGGGGCAGCCGGCCGGCGTCGTCGCCGGCGGACTCCTCGGCGACCTCCTCCGACAGCGTCATCCGGCCCGCACCCTGGGGTCGAGCACGGCCTGCAGCAGTCCGGCGGCCATGGACGCGACCAGCACGGCGACCGCGGCCAGGCAAGAGATGGCGGCCACGGTGTTGACGTCGTTGGTGAAGATCGAGCTGACCAGCCGCTCCCCGAGCCCGTGCCAGCCGAAGATCTTCTCGGTGAACGTGGCCCCGGTGAGCAGGGCGCCGAAGGTGAAGGCGAAGTAGGTCGCGACCGGAATGAGCGCGGTGCGCAGCCCGTGGCGGATCAGCGCCCGCCGCCTGGTCAGGCCCTTGGCCATGGCGGTGCGCAGGTAGTCGGCGCCGAGCACGTCGAGCATCGTGTTGCGCTGGTAGCGGCTGAACACGGCGGCGAGCCCGAGCGTGATCGTGACGGTCGGCAGGACGAGGTGCTGGGCCCGGTCGAGGATCGTCTCCCAGAGCCCGGCCTCCAGCCCCGCACTCGCCTCCCCCGCCACGAGCAGCACCCGGGCGCCGAACAGGTGGTCGTTGGCCCACGTGCCGGCGAGGATCAGCACGTTGGCGAGCACGACCACGGGCACCGCGAGCAGCAGGAAGGACACGGCCGCCGAAAGCCGGTCGAACCAGCCGTACTGCCGGGCGGCGGCGAGCGCCCCCGCCATGACGCCCAGCGCGCTCCCGCACACCAGCCCGAGCAGGACCAGCCGGAGGGTGACACCGGCCCGCCGCTTGAGGTCGTCGCCGACCGGCGCGCCGCTGACGCTCTTGCCGAAGTCGCCGCGCAGGACTCCGCCCGCCCAGGTGAGGTAGCGCTCGGTCAGGGGGGTGCGGTCGTTCAGGTTGAGCGCGGTGAGCTGCGCGTCGACGACGGCGGGCGGCGGGGCGGGAGTGCGGCCCGCGTAGTTGGCGCGCGGGTCGAGCGCGGCGGCGGCGAGCAGGTAGGCGAGGGAGGCCGCGACGGCGACCAGCACCACCGAGCTGACCAGCCTGCGCGCCAGGAACCCGGCCATCTCCCCTCCTCCGCGACACCGCTCCTACCGCAACACTGCGTAGCCATATTGCTACAGGATGCGACGGGCGCCGCGCAGGCGAGTGCCAAAGAGGGGTCTGGTTAACGTCCGGAAAGCTCGTCGACGGCGGTGCGGACGTCGTCGCTGGTGATCGTCGTCAGCTCGGCGGCGCTGGCCGGCTCCTCCGCCGAGGCGCCCGCGGCCAGCCGCACGTCGCGGCGCATCGCGGCGCGCTCGAACAGCGACCTGGCGAACCGGCCGTTGCCCAGCCCGTCGATCAGCCGTTCCTCGCACACCCAGGTGAAGACCTCGTCGAGGTCGTTGAGCGCGTCGTCGTCGAAGCGGTCGCCGGCCTGCTCAGCGAGCAGCACGGCGATCTCGGTCAGCTCGCGCGGCGCGTAGCTGGGGAAGGCGACCCGCTGGTTGAAGCGGCTGGACAGCCCGGGGTTGGTGGCGAGGAAGGCGTCCATCTCGCGCTCGTAGCCGGCCAGCACGATGACCAGCCGGTCGCGGTCGTCCTCGGCGCGCTTGAGCAGCGTCTGCACGGCCTCGGCGCCGAACGCGTCGCCGCCGGAGTAGCCGGGGTTGACCAGGCTGTAGGCCTCGTCGATGAAGAGCACGCCGCCCAGCGCCCGGTCGACCAGCTCGTTGGTCTTGATCGCGGTCGCGCCGAGGTGCTGGCCGACCAGGTCGGCGCGGTGCGCCTCGACCACGTCGGGCCGGGCGAGCAGGCCGAGCGCCGCGAAGACGCGGCCCAGCACCCTCGCGACGCTGGTCTTGCCGGTCCCGGGCGGGCCGGCGAACACGAAGTGGCGCATCTGGGGCGGGGTGGGCAGCCCGCGCTCCTGCCGCATGCGGGCCACCTGGAGCTGCGCGGCGATGGCGTGGACCTGCCGTTTGACGGGGGCGAGCCCGGCCATCCGGTCGAGGTCGGCGAGCGCCTCCTCCAGGGTGGGGGTGGCGACGTAGCCGCGGAAGCGGGCGGTGAGCTCGTCGAACGCCTTGGTCACGTCGGCGGTGGTGGTGGTCACCAGGTCCTGGGTGGTCGGTGTGCCGCCCGCGCCCACCACCCGCACGTCGCGGGCCTGGGCCGCGGCCTCGACCAGGCTGCGGGCGAACCTGGCGTTGCCCAGCTCGTCGACCAGCCCGCGGCGGTGGACGTCCTCGTACAGGCCGAGCAGCGCGGCCTTGGCGTCGTCGCCCATGGTGTCGCCGCGCCTGCGCTGCAGGAGCTCGGTGATCTGGGCCAGCTCGGCTGCGGAGTAGGCGGGGAAGCGCACGCGGGTGGCGAACCGGCTGGCCAGCCCGGGGTTGCTGGACAGGAACGAGGTCATCTCCTGCTCGTAGCCCGCCAGGATGATGATCAGCCGGTCGCGGTCGTCCTCGGCGCGCTTGAGCAGGGTCTGCACGGCCTCGGCGCCGAACCGGTCGGGCTGGCCGTCGGAGGAGTTGATCAGACCGTACGCCTCGTCGATGAAGAGCACGCCGCCCAGCGCCCGGTCGACCAGCTCGTTGGTCTTGATCGCGGTCGCGCCGAGGTACTCGCCGACCAGGTCGGCGCGCTGCCCTTCGACGACGTAAGGGGTCTCCAGCAGGCCGAAGGCGTAGAAGATCTTGGCGAGGGTGCGGGCGACGCTGGTCTTGCCGGTGCCCGGCGGGCCGACGAACACGAAGTGGCGCACCGGACGGCCCGCGGTGTAGCCGGCCTCGGCGCGCAGCCGGGAGGCCTCGATGGAGGCGGCGATCGAGCGGACCTGCTCTTTGACGGGGGCGAGGCCGATCATGGCGTCGAGCTCGGCGAGCGCCTCCTCGACCGAGATCTGCGGCAGGCCCTGGGCCTTCTCCGGCTGCGCCTCGGGCCTGCCCTCGCGGGCGCGCACCCGTACCCGCTCCTCCGCGCCCAGCTCGGCCCTGGCCCGGCGGGCGAGCAGGAAACGGTAGCCGAGCACGACCGCGGCGGCGCCGTAGGCGACCCAGACGGCGAGGTTCTCCGAGACGAGCGAGAGGGCGGCGGCCAGCGCGCCGGCGGGCACGAGCGCGAGCAGCGCGGACATCCACGGGGTGACCCAGCGGATCAGGTGGGCGGCGACGGCGACCGGCACGGCGAGCAGCATGAGCAGGGTCGGCGCCATCGGCTGCGCGGGGAAGAGCGGGGAGAAGAGCGGCAGCAGCGCGATCCAGCCCGCCAGGACGAGCACGGTCGCCGCGGCCTGCGGGAAGCGGAGGGTGAGCGCGACGAAGCAGAGGATGAGCGCGGTGGTGAGGAACGTGTCGAGCAGGTCCCAGCCGAGCGCCGCGCCGGTGCCGACCGCCCCGATGAGGATGGCCGCGTACAGCACTCTGCGCACGGCGGGGGGAAGCCGGAAATAGCGCAGCCGCACCTGCTCGAACAGATCTCGCACCGCGGCTCGGCCCGCGGGACGGGCCCTGCCGGACTCCTGCATCACGCCTCCCCGGTGTCCGCCCCCGGTTATACCGTACGGAACCCCGGTGTGGGCGGACCTGACACGCTAGGTGGAGGTCACGAAAGCGGCTATGTGCCGGCCGAGTTCGGTGCCCGCGTCCTCCTGGAGGAAGTGACCGGCGCCCTTGATGACGGGATGGTCCAGGCCCGCGGCGCCGGCCATGGACGAGCGCAGGATCGGCGCCATGCCGCCGGTGATCGGGTCGCCGTCGGAGAACGCGACGAGGAACGGCCGGTCGAGGGTGGTGAGCACCTGCCAGGCGGCGCGGTTGGCCGGCCCGGCCGGGTCGCCGGGGGTGTGCGGGACGAGTCCCGGCATGGCGCGCGGGCCCGCCTTGTACGACTCGTCCGGGAAGGGGGCGTCGTAGGCGGCGCGCACCTCCGGGGAGAGCCGGGTGGCGCAGCCGGACTGCACGAACCGGGCGACGTCCAGGGCGGGGGCGCTCGCCACCGCGTCCTTGAAGCGGTGCCACACCTCGGGCATGGGAATGTCACCGGTCGGCAAGCCGGTGTTGGCGGCGACGATCCTGGCCACCCGGCCGGGGTGCTCGGCCGCCAGGCGCAGGCCGATGAGCCCGCCCCAGTCCTGGCCGACGAGGGTGACGCCGGTCAGGCCGAGCGCGTCGTACAGCAGGGCGCGGGTCCACTCGACGTGGCGGGCGTAGGTGTGGTCGGACGGCTCGGCGGGTTTGTCGGAGCGGCCGAACCCGACGAGGTCGGGGGCGATGGCGCGCAGTCCGGCCGCGGCCAGCTCGGGCATGACGTGGCGGTAGAGGAACGACCAGGACGGCTCGCCGTGCAGGAGCACGACGGGTTCCCCGGTCGCGGGCCCGGTCTCGACGTAGGCCATCCGCAGCCCGTCGCCGACCTCGGCGTAGCGGGGCTCGTACGGGAAGCCGGGCAGGTCGGTGAAGCGGTCGTCGGGTGTACGCAGGATCCGCATAGAACATGATTCTAGTCCGCGGGCGGCCCGGCGCGTGGAGTCCGGATACCATGAATGCCGATCCCGATAAATGGTGGCATTTCGGTCAATAGACGGACAGCCATTCCTGGATCATTCGATACCGCTGCACCCATCCCGCGGCATGCCATAAGCTGCCACGCAAGTTTCGTGCGGGCCCGCTGTGAAGGGATCGGCCCGCAAGGAGGTCCATGACCGTCACCCAGGCCGTGCCCTTCGCACGCCGCGCCGGCCGCGAGCATCAGGAAAACCGCTGGAAGATCCTGGTGCTGCTCTGCGTGAGCCTCCTGCTCATCACGGTCGACGCGACGGTCCTGCACATCGCGGTCCCCGCACTCACCGCCGCCCTGGAGCCGTCAGCGGTCCAGCTGCTGTGGATCATCGACGTCTACTCGCTGATCGTGGCCCCGCTGCTCATCCTCTTCGGCACGCTCGGCGACCGCTACGGGCGCAAACGCCTGGTCATCGCGGGATTCGTGCTGTTCGGCGTGGCCTCGGCCGGGGCGGCCTTCGCCCCCACGCCGCTGGCGCTCGTCCTGGCCAGGGCACTGCTCGGCGTCGGCGGCGCGATGATCATGCCGGCCACGCTGTCGCTGATCCGCCAGGTGTTCACCGACCGCCGCGAGCGCGCCATCGCGCTCGGCGTGTGGAGCGCGGTCGCCGCCGCCGGGGCCGCCGTGGGGCCGCTCATCGGCGGCCTGCTGGTCGGCTGGTGGTGGGGCGCGGTCTTCCTGATCAACGTGCCGATCCTGCTCGTGCTGCTGCCCGCCGCCCTGCGCATGCTCCCCGAGTACCGCGACCCCGAGCCGCGCCCGTGGGACGTGACCAGCGCCGTGCTGTCCGTGTTCGGCATCCTGGCGCTGGCCTTCGGGCTGAAGGAGGCCGGGTCGGGCAGCCTGATGCCGTTCCCGGCCGCCGTCGCGGTCTTCCTGACGGGCGCGGGGCTGCTGGTGTGGTTCGCCCGGCGGCAGACCCGGCTGGAGACGCCGCTGCTCGACGTCTCGCTGTTCCGGCGGCGGGAGTTCACCACCGGCGTGCTGGGCGTGCTGCTCGGCGTGTTCGCGCTGGTCGGGCTGCAGCTGATGCTCGCCCAGTACCTGCAGCTCGTGCTCGGCGACACCCCGGTGCGCGCCGCGTTCCGGATGCTCCCGCTGGTGCTGTCGGCTGTCGCGGGCGGGCTGGTCGCCGCGCACATCCTGCCGAGGCTCGGCATGCGCGCCACCATGAGCGGCGGCCTCGCGCTCGTCGCGCTCGCCCTCACCCCCACGCTGACCTGGGGCGTCGAGGGCCATCCCGTGATGCTGGCGTGCTGCTTCGTGGGCATCGGCTTCGGTGTGCAGGTGGCGCTGCTGGCCGCCTCCGACACGATCATGTCCGCCGCGCCCGCCTCCCACGCGGGTGGCGCCGCCGCCATCGAGGGCACCGCCTACGAGCTCGGCGCCGGACTCGGCGTCGCGGTGCTCGGCACGATCACCACCATCGCGTACGCGCCCGCGGTGCCCGACGTGCGGGGCATCCCCGGCGGGGGCATGGACCAGGCCAGGCAGTCACTCGCGGGAGCCGCCCACGTCGCCGAGGAGATCGGCGGCAGCGCCGGTGGCGCCCTGCTGAACGCGGCCCGCTGGGCCTTCGTCAACGCCCTGCACACGACCGTGGTCGTGAGCGTCGTCCTGCTCAGCCTGACCGCCGTCGCGGTGGCCATGCTGCTCCGCCGTGATTGAGGTGTGCGATGTCCCCCTTAGGGCAGTCAACAACCGTGAGACAGTCCCTCCGTGATCTCGCCGCGCTGGTGGCCCGCCTGGGTGTGGGCGGCATCTTCTTCGCCAACGGCTGGCGCAAGCTGGAAATCGGGCTGATGGAGACCGGCGTCCAGTTCCAGTCCCAGGGAGCCCCCGCCCCGCGCGCCTGGGCCACGGTCACCATGCTGATCGAGCTGGTGGGCGGCGCGCTGCTGATCGCCGGGCTGATGGTGTCGGTGATGGGGCTGGTCCTGTTCGCGGAGGCGGTCGCGGTGCTGTGGGTGGCCCCGCCGCTGAACCCGATCACGCTGAACGAGCTGATCCTGCTCGGCGCGGCCTCGCTGCTGCTCGCCGTGGTGGGCGCGGGCCGCGTCTCGGTCGACCACATGGTGGTGATCAGGCGGCGGGAGTCCGCGGCGGCCGACGAGTTCGCCGCCGACAAGGAGGCGGACGCGGTCATCGCCTCGCTGCGCGACCCCGACAAGCCCGCCGGCCCGCCCGCCCCGGCCAAGCCCGAGGCCACCGGGAAGAAGGAGCCGCCCGCCGAGAAGCCGGCGCGCCCCCGTACCTCCAAGGAAGCGGAGCCCGCCCTCGAAGACACCGCGCCGCACCCGAGGCCGCGCGCGGCGACCACCGAGGAGCCCTCCCCCTCCCCCGGCGACACGCTGGTGGCGGGCCGCAAGAAGCCGGCGCCCCGGTCGCGGCGCGCCACGGAGGGTTAGAGCGGACTAGAGCTCGAAGCGGGCGACGCGGCGCAGCTTGTTCATCGCGTCCAGGGCCGCGACCTTGTACGACTCCGCCAGCGTCGGGTAGTTGAAGACCGCGTCCACCAGATAGTCGATGGCGCCGCCGCAGCCCATCACCGCCTGGCCGATGTGCAGCAGCTCCGTCGCCCCGGTGCCGAACACGTGCACGCCCAGCAGCGAGCGGTCCTCGGGTGAGACGAGCAGCTTGAGCATCCCGTACGTGTCGCCGATGATCTGGCCGCGGGCCAGCTCGCGGTAGCGGGAGACGCCGACCTCGAACGGCACCTGTGACTTGGTCAGCTCGTCCTCGGTGCGGCCGATGAAGGAGATCTCGGGGATGGTGTAGATGCCGATCGGCTGCAGCGGGGTCATGCCGGCCAGCGGCTCGTCGCAGGCGTGCTGGGCGGCGATCCTGCCCTGTTCCATGGAGGTGGCGGCGAGCGACGGGAAGCCGATCACGTCGCCGACCGCGTAGATGTGCTCCACCGCGGTGCGGTAGTGCGCGTCCACCGCGATCCGCCCCCGGTCGTCGGCGGCCAGCCCGGCCTGCTCCAGCCCGAGGTGGTCGGTCATGCCCTGGCGCCCGGCCGAGTACATGACGGTCTCGGCGGGGATCTTCTTGCCGCTCTCCAGCAGCGTGATGGCGCCTCTCGGCCGGCGTTCCACGGCGGCGACCGTCTCCCCGAACCGGAAGGTGACGGCCAGGTCGCGCAGGTGGTACTTGAGCGCCTCCACGATCTCCAGGTCGCAGAAGTCGAGCATCCGCTCCCGCCGCTCCACCACCGTCACCTTGGTGCCGAGGGCGGCGAACATCGAGGCGTACTCGATCCCGATCACCCCGGCGCCGACGACCACCAGCGACTCCGGGACCCGCTGGAGGTTGAGTATGCCGTCGGAGTCGATGATCGTCTGCTCGTCGAACTCCACCGACTCCGGCCTGGCCGGGCGGGTGCCGGTGGCGATGATGATCTTCCGTCCGCTGATCTTGACGGCCCGTCCCTGCTCGTCGGTGACGTCCAGGGTGTGCGGGTCGGTGAAACTGGCGGTGCCGGTGAAGACGGCCACGTGGTTGCGCGAGAGCTGGCTGCGGATCACGTCGACCTCGCGGCCGATCACGTGCTGGGTCCTGATGCCCAGGTCGCCGACGGTGATGTCGTCCTTGACCCGGTAGCTCTGCCCGTACATCTCCCGCTGGTTGAGCCCGGTCAGGTAGAGCACGGCCTCGCGCAGGGTCTTGGACGGGATCGTGCCGGTGTTGATGCAGACCCCGCCGATCATGTTGCGCCGCTCGACCACGGCGACCCGCTTCTCCAGCTTGGCGGCGGCGATGGCCGCCTTCTGCCCACCGGGCCCGGAACCTATGACAACCACATCGAAGTCGGCCACACCGCCAGTGTGCGTGCCGGTGACGGTCTGGAGAAGCCCGAATCCCGGCTGTCAGGCGGTGGCGCCGGCCGGGACGCGGTCGACGATGCCGCTGGAGCCTTCCTGCCGGGCGCAGTGGGCGCAGCAGTACCAGTGGTCGCCCGACTGGACGCCGTGGCCGATGACCTTGGTGCCGCAGTGCTCGCATACCGGCGCCATCTTGTCGATCGCGCACTGGAAGGAGTCGAAGGTGTGGGTTCTGCCCTGGGCGCGGACCTCGAACGCCATGTCGTAGTCGTTGCCGCATGACTCGCAGACAGCCATGATGATCCCCCCTGATCATTAGTGATGTCCGTGCAGAGGTCTCATATCCGCAGAAGGCCGCCCTATTCAGATTTTTCCGGACTGTCACATCCAGCGGGGCTGCCCCGTCCATGTCGCGTCGGCTACGACTCACCATGGAGGTATCGATGACTCAGCGGCTCAACGTCGCGGCCCTCGCCCCCGAGCCCTACCGGGCGTTCCTCTCCGTCGAGGGGTTCCTGGGCAACTGCGGGATCCCCCACGCCACGATCGGGCTCATGAAGCTGCGCGCCAGCCAGATCAACGGGTGCGCGTTCTGCGTGGACATGCACAGCCGTGATCTGAAGAAGGACGGCGAGAGCGACGAGCGGGTCTGGTCGGCGGCCGCCTGGCGGGAGACCACGGTCTACACGCCCGCCGAGCGGGCGGCGCTGGCCCTGACGGAGGAGGCTACCAGGCTCGCCGACCACGGCAAGGGCGTCTCCGACGAGGTCTGGCAGGAGGCGGCCGAGCACTACGACGACAAGCAGCTCGCGTCGCTGGTGGTGGCCGTCGCGATGATCAATGCGTGGAACCGGCTCGCCGTCACGACCCGGGCCGTCCCCGGCGGCGGCGTCTGACACTCACCGGGCGGGCGTCACGGCGCCCGCCCGGTGCGGACAAATGCGTTGAGCGTACGACGCGCGCCCGGTTAGGTTGGCGCCAGGCGAGAGGGGGCACACCATGAAGCGCGTGCGCATCGTCAGGACGACGACCAGGCGGCGTCCGGTCCGCGGCGCGGACCTTGACCTGCGATCCCCGTCGGGCCGCCGCCTGCCCTACTGAATTTCTGTCTTACACCGCCCTTACCCGGGTTTCTGTTAATAACATAGGTAACAGGAACATCACGGGGGGAGGACGATGAGAAGGCTGGTGACGGTCCCGCCGCGCATCGCCACGCACAAGATCCGCGACATCCGGTCAGTGGCCGTGCACCGCAAGCAGGCGGCCGTCGATCCGAAGGTCGTCGACCTGCGGGCCTACACGGGCCGCAACGTGATCCGCTTCCCCGACGGCCCCACCCCCGCGGCCTAGACCTCGTAGAGCTTCTTGCGGTAGGCGGCGTCCGAGTAATACGTCTCCAGCTCCTCAAGGGTCTCCGGTGTGGTCTGCAGCTCCTTGACCAGGGTGGCGTGCGACGGCAGCGGGTCGGGGCCCCACTTCTCCGGCCGCCAGAGCGCGCTGCGCATGAACGCCTTGGCACAGTGGAACATGATCTGCTCGATCTCCACGACCAGGGCGAGCTTGGGCCGATGACCCTTGACGATCATCTCGTCGAAGAACGGCGCCTCCCGCACGAGCCGGGCACGGCCGTTCACACGCAACGTCTCGTTGCGGCCGGGGATCAGGAAGATCAGGCCGACGTGCGGGTTGGACAGGATGTTGCGGAACCCGTCGGCCCTGCGGTTGCCGGGGCGCTCGGGGATGGCGATCGTGGTGTCGTCGATCACGTGGGCGAACCCGGCCGGGTCGCCCTTGGGCGAGACGTCGCAGTTGCCATCGGCGTCGGCCGTGGCGATCAGGCAGAACGGCGAGGTCGCCAGCCACTGGCGGTCACGGTCGTGCAGGCGGGTGCGCTCCTTCGTCGCCGCCCGCGGCATCACTTCACCCAGCAGCTCGCGCAGCTCGGCCTCGGACTCGATCTCCACCCAGCTCATCCGCTCTCCTTTCACGCCCATCCCGGACATTGTGTCAGGAAAGCGCTTCCGGGCCAGAGAGGGTCACCAGCGGCGGGCCCGGGCCATCGCGCCCAGCAGCAGATCGCGCTCGACCGCGAACCGGGCCGGATCCGTCCTCTCCCGCTCCGCGCGCAGGTGGAGCATCGTCAGCTCGGTGGCCGCCTGCTGGTAGTCGCTCATCTCACGGCCCAGCCCGGCGCCCCTGGCCCACTTGCGGGCCGCGCGACGGGCCGCGATCGTCGTCAGCATCCCCACGTCCTGCTCGGTGACCAGGCCGGTGTGACCGTACAAGGGGAGATAGGCGCCCATCCGTGAGACGAGCTGCCTGCGCTCCACCACCGTGATGACGATCAGCCCGATGAGCACCAGCATGATCACCAGGTACGCGCCGGCGACCGCCGCCAGCGACCCGCTGGAGGCCGCGCCGTTCCACAGGGCGTGCAGGAAGACCGCGCCCAGATAGCCGAGCGGGATCGCGGCGAACCGGGCGGCGTTGCGGCGCGTCAGCGCGTACGCCACCCCCACCCCGATCATCGACGTGTACACCGGGTGGCCGAGCGGGTCGATCAGCCCGCGGATGACGAACAACTGGAAGGCCGCGCCCGCCCCTTCCTCACCGAAAGCCGTCAGGTAGTAGCCGACGTTCTCCACGGTCGCGAAGCCCAGCCCGGCCATGGACGCGTACACGATGCCGTCCGTCAGCCCGTCGATCTCCCGCCGCCGCCGCAGGAGCAGCAGCAGCGCGGCGCCCTTCAGCGCCTCCTCGATGACCGGCGCGAGCACCACCGCGCTGATGAGGTTCACGGCCTGCTGACCGTAACCGGCGCGGGCGAACAGCTCGATGCCCACGACGCTCAGCAGGATGGCCAGCCCCACCGCCACCCCCGCGCCCCAGCTGAACGAGAACGCCAGATGCAGCTTCGGCTCCGGCTCCAGCCGGTCGAGCGAGAGCACCGCCGCCAGCAACACCGGCAGCGGCGCGATGGCCAGCAGCGCCGACAGACCGAAGCCGACGGGCCCGCCGCTCAGCAGCAGCACCGCGAGCACGCCCAGCGCCAGCAGGCCGGACAGCACCAGGGCGATGATCAGCGCCTTGCTGGGCCGCTGGTCGAGCATCGGGGTTTGCGGCGGAACCGTCATGGCAGGCCCTCCCTTTCCATGGACACCCAGCATGTCGCGTCCTGATCGACGCCCGGTTTCAGAACGGTTGACGAAACCATGGCGAACACGCGCCGAGCAATCTATCGAAGCCCCGTACCCGGGTAGAGGTCACCGGCATGATGGCGAAACTGTACGAGCGATGGCTGCTCCACCTGTGGCAGGGCGAATTCTCCCTAGCCCACGAACTCGTCACCCCCGGCTTCGTCGGCCACTGGCCGGGCATGGACGTGCACGGCCCCGACCAGCTGATCGAGACGCTCCGCCAGGGACACGAGCCGTTCGACGACGTCACGATCACCCTCGACGTCGGCCCCGTCGTCGACGGCGACCACGTGGCCGCCCGCTGGACCTTCGCCGGCGCCTACCGGGGCGGCATGCCCGGCGCCACCGCGGCCCCCGGCACCCGGATCGCCTTCAGCGGCCACGACATCCTGCGCGCCGAGGACGGCAGGTTCGCCGAGTACTGGGTCATCTCCGACATCCAGTCGCTCTCCCGCCAGCTCGGGACGGGCTGACACGCCCCGACCCTGGTGACGGCGCCGCGGCCGGAAGCGCGAACGAGGTGCCGGATCGGCACCGGCACCTCGTTAGCGGACGATCTACCCCTCGCTCAGCTGCAGCCGCTGGTCGAGCCGCAGCCCTCGCAGACGTAGCAGCTGCCCGCCGGGCGCATCTTGGTGCCGCACGTCATGCAGAGCGGCGCGTCGGCGGTGAAGCGCTGGTGGCTCTCCAGCGTCAGCTCCTTGCTGGGCTCCTGCTTCGGCTTCTCCTCGATCGGCGCCGACTGGGCCAGCGACTCCACCGTCTCCTGCAGCGCCGCCGGGTCCTCGCCGCGCTGCTGCGCCGCCCGCTCGGCCGCCGAGAAGATGCCGAGCGCCGCCCGCTCCTCGTAGGGCAGGTGGTCGAGCGCCAGCCGCCGGAAGATGTAGTCCATCACCGACGTCGCCATCCGGACATCCGGGTCGTCCGTCATGCCCGCCGGCTCGAAGCGCATGTTGACGAACTTGCTCATGTACGTCTCCAGCGGCACCCCGTACTGGAGCCCGATCGAGATCGCCACCGAGAAGGCGTCCATGACGCCCGCCAGCGTCGAGCCCTGCTTGGACATCTTCAGGAAGACCTCGCCCAGCCCGTCATCGGGGTAGGAGGAGGCGGTCATGTAGCCCTTGGCGCCGCCGACCGTGAACCGCGTCGTGGTGCTCGGCCGCTGGTTGGGCATGCGCCGCCTGGTCGGCCGCGCCACCTCCACGACCTTGACCTCCGGCTCGGCGGCCTTCGGCTCCTCCTTCTTGCTGCCGCCTGCCGACAGCGGCTGGCCCACCTTGCAGTTGTCGCGGTAGACCGCCAGCGCCTTCAGGCCGAGCTCCCAGCCCTCACGGTAGACCTGCTCGATGTCGTCGATCGTGGCCGACTCGGGCAGGTTGACCGTCTTGGAGATCGCGCCCGACAGGAAGGGCTGCGTCGCCGCCATCATCCGCACGTGACCCATCGGCGCGATCGCCCGCTCGCCCATCGCGCAGTCGAACACCTCGTAGTGCTCCTGCCGCAGGCCGGGGGCGTCGACCACGTGGCCGTGCTCGGCGATGTACTCGACGATCGCCTCGATCTGCTCCTGCTGGTAGCCGAGCTTCACCAGCGCCCGGGGCACCGTCTGGTTGACGATCTGCATCGACCCGCCGCCGACGAGCTTCTTGAACTTGACCAGCGCCAGGTCGGGCTCGATGCCGGTCGTGTCGCAGTCCATCATCAGGCCGATGGTGCCCGTGGGCGCGAGCAGGCTGGCCTGGGCGTTGCGGTAGCCGTTCCGCTCGCCCAGCTTGAGGCACTCGGCCCACTGCCGCGACGCCTCGGCGTGGATCTTGGAATCCATCGCGCCGATCGCGCGCAGGTTGTCGTTGGCCGCCGCGTGCTTGCGCATCACCCGCTTGTGCGGCTCGGCGTTGCGCGCGTAGCCGTCGTACGGGCCGACCACCCCGGCCAGCTCCGCGCTGCGGCGGTAGGACACGCCGGTCATCAGCGACGTGATCGCCCCGGCCACCGCCCGGCCACCGTCGGAGTCGTAGGCGTGACCCGTCGCCATCAGCAGGGCGCCCAGGTTGGCGTAGCCGATGCCGAGCTGCCGGTAGGCGCGCGTCGTCTCACCGATCTTCTCCGTCGGGAAGTCGGCGAACGTGATCGAGACGTCCATCGCCGTGATGATCAGCTCGGTCAGCTTGACGAAGTTGGACACGTCGAACGAGCCGTCGTCCTTGAGGAACTTCAGCAGGTTGATGCTGGCCAGGTTGCAGGACGAGTTGTCCAGGTGCACGTACTCGGAGCAGGGGTTGCTGGCCGTGATCCGCCCGGTCTCCGGGGTGGTGTGCCAGTCGTTGATCGTGTCGTCGTACTGCACGCCGGGGTCCGCGCACTCCCACGCGGCCTTCGCCATCTTGCGGAACAGGTCGCGGGCGTCGACGGTCTCGATCACCTCGCCGGTGAGCCGGGCGCGCAGGCCGAACTTCTCGCCCTTCTCCACCGCGCGCATGAACTCGTCGGAGACCCGCACCGAGTTGTTGGCGTTCTGGTACTGCACCGAGACGATGTCCTTGCCGCCGAGGTCCATGTCGAACCCGGCGTCACGCAGCGCGCGGACCTTGTCCTCCTCGCGCGCCTTGGTCTCGATGAACTCCTCGATGTCGGGGTGGTCGACGTCGAGCACGACCATCTTGGCGGCCCTGCGGGTCGCGCCACCGGACTTGATCGTGCCGGCGCTGGCGTCGGCGCCGCGCATGAACGACACGGGACCGCTGGCGGTGCCGCCGCTGGAGAGCAGCTCCTTGGACGAGCGGATGCGGGACAGGTTGACGCCCGACCCGGAGCCGCCCTTGAAGATCACACCCTCTTCCTTGTACCACTCCAGGATCGACTCCATCGTGTCGTCCACGGCGAGGATGAAGCAGTTGTGCACCCGGAGGTTGCCCGAGAGGTATTCGCCGCTCTCGGTCTGAATGTCGTAGACCTCCATCGGCCCGAGGTCCTCGACCCGGTCGATCTCCAGCCGCTTGGTCGCCTTCGACGGGTGTCCCGGCTTGTCGAAGCTCGCCTCGAGCTTGCCGGACTTGGTCTCGTCGACGAAGCCGATCTCGTCGGCGAAGGTGCGCCGGTCGCCGGCGGACTGGATGCGCAGCGTCCAGCAGCCCTTGCGGTCGTCGCGGGCGTCCTTCTTGAAGCCGACGCGGGCGTAGATGCCGAAGCGCAGCAGCAGGCGCTGCATGCCGCGGATCAGCTCCTCGGAGATCATGTCGACCTCGACGACGGTGGAGCTCTCCCTCGCGGAGACGAAGCCCTCGGCCTGGAAGACGCTGCGGAGATAGGCGGCCACCACCGGCAGCGGAGCGGTGAAGAGGCCGGCGGGGACGGACATGTCGACGCCGCGCCGACGCAGGTCCCACTTGTCCACGAAGCCTTCCAGCGACTTGCCGTAGAGGCGGGTGCGCCGGCAGTCGAGCGAGGTGTCCTGCGTCTCCACCGTGCACTCCTTGCGGTGCACGTCGGGGAACGCGACGTCGAGGGCTCGGGTCACCCAGGCGAGCTCGGCGTCGTTGACGGTCATCGCCTCGATGGTGAGGGACTTGTTGGTCCCTTCGTACTGTCCGACGAAGCCGTCGGACTGCAGCCAGCCGGCGAGGGCCGCCTCCGCCACCTCGGTGAAGTCGATCTCGCCTTCGCCGAACGCTTCGCGCCGGTGCCACTCGAGCTGGTCTCCGGGATTGAGGGTGGCGGCCTCCACGAAGTGGCCGGTGCCGTCGCCGGTGGCCTTCCACACCAGGTGGTCGCCGGTGACGTCAAGCGTGTAGCCCGCCTTGGTGTGCAGGCGCAGCACGTTCTTCACGCCGTTGGCCTTGGTGGCGATGACGCGGGTGAGGCCGTGGGCGTCGTAGACCTTGGCGCCGATCGCGTTGTCCTGGACGAGCTTGCCGATCGGGACGAGCCCGTCGGGCGTGCTCACCAGCGCGTCGTACGGCTGGCAGGCGCTCACCTGCTGGGGCGACTGGGTGCCGACGTTGAACCAGACCGGGGAGTTGAAGGCGAAGATCTGGTGGACCAGGGCGTACTTCAGCTCGTGGTCGAAGATCTCGGCGTCCTCGTCACTGGCGAAGTAGCCGTGGTCCAGGCCGGTCCGCGTGTAGACGCCGACGACCCGGTCGACGAGCTGCTTCAGGCTGTGCTCGCGCTGGGGTGTGCCGACCGCGCCGCGGAAGTATTTGGTGGTCACGATGTTGGTCGCGTTGATCGACCAGAAGTCGGGGAACTCGACGCCCCGCTGCTCGAAGTTGACCGAGCCGTCGCGCCAGTTGGTCATGACGACGTCGCGGCGCTCCCACGCGATCTCGTCGTACGGGTGCACGCCGGGCGTGGTGAAGATCCGCTTCATCTTCAGACCCTTGCGGGGACGCTTGCCTCCGCGCGCCACTGATCCGCTGGACGTCTCCGTCATGACTCCCCCTTCTCCGCCTTCAACTGTTTGATCTCGGCCTCGAAGTCCGCCAGGCTCTCGAAACCGCGGTAAACCGATGCGAACCGCAGGTAGGCCACCTCGTCGAGCTCGCGCAGCGGCCCGAGGATCGCCAGCCCCACTTCGTTGGAGGCGATCTCGGCCGCGCCCTTGGCCCTGATGGCCTCCTCCACCCTCTGCCCCAGCTGCGCCAGTGAGTCCTCGCTGACCGGTCTGCCCTGGCAGGCTCGCCGCACGCCCGCGACGACCTTGTCACGCGAGAACGGCTCGGTGACTCCGCTGCGCTTGCTGACCATGAGGAGCACGGTCTCCTGGGTGGTGAATCGCCGCCCGCATTCGGGGCAGGTGCGCCTGCGCCTGATCGCCGCGCCGTCCTCTGTGGAGCGGCTGTCGATGACCCTGGTGTCGGGGTGGCGGCAGAACGGACAATGCACGCTTACGCCTCCTCGTTTCAGGGGTCACCACAGGCACGGCATCCGCCTCTGGGGACGCTCGCGCACGCACCGGAGCTTCTGTCTGGTGCGGTCGCCGAAACACAAGGTGTGGTGAACTACATCGGTGTAACTACTAGATGTTGTGGTCCAACCGTAGAAGCGCGCGACCATGAACGCAAGTTGGCCGGGCCCGCCCGGCCGAAGTCGCTGATCAGCCCCCGCGTCCCCGCCCCGCCTCGGCGTGTCGTCCGGGACGTGTCACTTTTGTTGGTACGTGTCACGTACGTGATGTTTGTTCACAGGAGGCTCGCGGGCATCGCACGGTCACCTATTGTCCCTGGTGTAAAGGGGTGCCGACGCCATCGGCGCCGTGGAGGCGGGTGCCCGTCCGTCTGGTCGGACTCGTCAGCCTGTCGAACCGCTTTGCCTCGTCCGCGACGGAGCCTAGGTCCTCGCCGGGGTGGACGCCGGCGCCGCTCAGGTTGTCGCCTTCACGCACCTGCGCCCACGACAGGCCGACGGCGCTTCTCGGGGCTGGCGCCTTCACGCACCTGTACCCACGGCGGGCCGACGGCGCTCCACAGGTCGTCACCTTCACGCACCTGCGCCCACGACAGGCCGACGGCGCCCGGCGAGCGCTCGACCCCTGCGTGGCCGGCCGTCCTGGTGCCGAGCCAGAACCCGCCCAGCGACAGCAGCGCCATGACCAGCACCAGCGCCGCGCGGCCCCGCCGCGTCAACCGCACCGGCGCGGTCTCGGCCGCGCCACCCCGCAGCCTCTTCCCTGCCCGCGCACGCCGCCCACGGTCCGCCCCCGCGGAGCGGCCCACCCTGTCGGCCTGCGTGGTGCCGCCGGTCCTGCCGACCTGCGTGGCGCGGCCGGTCCTGTCAACCTGTGCGGCGCGACCGGCCCTATCGATCTGCGTAACGCGACCGGCCCTGTCGATCTGTGCGGCGCGACCGGCCCTGTCGATCCGCGCGAACCTCGGGAACCAGCCCATCCTTGGCCGGCCGAGCTGCGCTGGAGTCCCGGGCACGACGACGCGGCGACGCGACCGCACCGCGTCCCCTTCAATCGCGCCGTCCCCCTTACGCGTCCGGCGCCTCGGCGCCTGGTCCACCGGGATCCGCTCCCCTTGCACTACGCGCGCAATCCCCTTGGGCACCATCGACGCCCCGTCCCGCCTGAGCCCCCGCACCCGGGCCGGGGAAACCGGCGACCGCTCAGCGCGACCGCCGCCGGGCCCGTCTTCGCCGGTGAGGCCGGAACGCCGCAAAGGGCCGTCGTCCGTCAGGCGCCTTTCCGGCGCACCCTGCCTCCGGCGCCGCTCCACGACCCGCCGCTCGCCCCCCGCCTGGCGCCCACCGTTGACAACCTGACCGACTCCCGGCGCGCGCCCTCCCGTACGGACAGGCCCACCGTTGACGACCTGGCCGGCTCCGGGCACGCGCTCACCCGCCGCCCGGCGCCTGCCATTGACGGCCTGGCCAACTCCCGGCCCACGCTCTCCCCCTCGAACGGACCCGCCGTTCACGACCTGACCGGGTCCAGGCGCACACTCTTCCGTACGGACGGACCCGCCATTGACGACGCCTCCCGGCGCACGCTCGCCCGCCGCCTGGCGCCCGCCGTTGACGATCTGACCGGCTCCGGGCGCTCGTTCTCCCTCTCGGACGGACCCGCCGTTGACGGCCTGGCCGGCTCCGGGGGCGCGCTCTCCCCCTCGGACGGGTCCACCGTCGCTTCGCCCCCACCTGCCAGGGCCGGCGTCCGAGTCGGGGCGGGCTGGGGGGACGAGGTACAGGTGGGGGCGCTTGCCGTCGGCGGCCCATCGCGATCGAGGGCCCGCTCCGCCGTCGTTATTCCGCCTGGGCGCTTCGGGGCGAGGGTGGCGTCCCTGAGGGCTCCCCTCCTGGGTGGCGTCGACGATGAGGGTGAGGCGCTTGCCGTGGTCGCCGGTCGGATCCGCCATCAGAGCATCCCGTGGATGCGCGCTGCGCGGTGGCTCCGTCTGGTCGTTCGCATGATGGACCTCCCGCCGTCGTGGCCCCCGGAAACGGCCGTAGAAAGATCGGCAAATCGAACACGGTGTCGATCGAACTCCCGTACGATGTTCTACACCACACTGCCGACATTTTCGAGGAAGACTCGAACAACTGTTTGAAGATGATCTTCAACAGAGATACGGTCGCTGTGTGCGACATCAGGACCACGGACCGGGAGCCTCGCCCGCGGGGCGGGTTGCCGGGCGAGGAGGAGAGGCATGAGCGAGCGGGATGACGCCAATGGGGTCAGTGACCTCGCGGTGCGAAGGCGTGACTCACTGGGGCTGACCCCCAGGCAACGCAAGATCCTCGAGGTGATCCGCGACTCGGTGCAGCAGCGCGGCTATCCGCCGTCCATGCGCGAGATCGGCGAGGCCGTCCAGTTGACCAGCACGTCCAGCGTGTCGCACCAGTTGACGGCTTTGCAGCGCAAGGGCTATCTGCGGCGAGACCCCCACCGCCCGCGCGCGCTGGAGGTGCGGCTGCCGGGTGAGCCGGTGCTGTGGGTCGACCCCGACACCGCCACCGACGACGCCCCCGTCAACAGGCCCACCGCCGCCTACGTCCCGCTGGTCGGCCGCATCGCCGCCGGTGGCCCGATTCTGGCCGAGGAGAGCGTCGAGGACGTCTTCGCGCTTCCCAAGCAGCTGGTCGGCGAGGGCACGCTCTTCCTCCTGCAGGTCACCGGTGACTCGATGATCGACGCCGCGATCGCCGACGGCGACTGGGTCGTGGTCCGGCAGCAGCCGGTCGCCGAGAGCGGCGACATCGTGGCCGCGATGATCGAGGGCGAGGCGACGGTCAAGACCTTCAAGCGCAAGGACGGCCACGTCTGGCTGGTGCCGCACAACGACAACTACGAGCCCATCCCCGGCGACGAGGCCAGCGTCCTGGGCAAGGTCGTGGCGGTCCTGCGCCGCCTCTGACCCCTCGCCGTGTGAGACGCGGTGCGGCCGTCCCGCACCGCGCTCCTCACCGGCTCTCGCCCACCAGCCCGCCGATGGCCGCCGTCCTCCTCTCCACGCGCGTCCTGTCCGGCGGGCGCCTCTCCGGCTGCCCGGGTTCCATGGTTCCGTCGCACACGGCGCGTCTCCGGGCAAGTGCACCTACCTCCACCCTTGTCCGGTAACCAGCCGCATTCCGGCGGTTGATCGCAGTCCATAATCTCGGCGGCATGGAGAAGATCGAGACGAGGCCGAGTGCCGGGCGGCGGCTGGCCGGGGCCGGCCTGTGGGTGCTCCAGGTGGTCATGGCGGGCATGCTGCTGATGGCGGCGATGGGCAAGTTCACCGGGGCTGAGCCGTCGGTGTCCACGTTCGAGGCGATCGGATGGGGCGACTGGTTCCGCTACCTGGTCGCGGTGCTGGAGGTCGCGATGGCGGTGTGCCTGCTGGCGCCCCCGGTGGCCGGAGCGGCCGCGCTGGCGGGCGCCGGGCTGATGGCCGGTGCGGTGCTGACCGAGGCGTTCGTGAGCGGCGGGCCTGTGGCGCTGCCGCTGGTCCTGCTCGTGGTGAGCGGGCTGATCGCGTGGGGGCGGCGTGATCGTACGGACCGGCTGTGGCGGTCGCTGGCCGGCGGCTGATCCGTACGAAGGCCGACATTCCTAGAATGTCTGGGTGAGCGACACATTCGTGGGCGAAGCGTTCAAAGCACGCAACGACGGGCTCAAGTGGGCGAAGGCCGACCCGGGGGTCATCCCCGCGTGGGTGGCCGACATGGACCTGCCGTCCGCTCCCGAGGTGGTCGAGGCGCTGCGCCGCCGGGCGGAAGGCGACCTCGGCTATCCCTCGTGGCTCGACAGCCCCCAGAGCGGGCCGCTCGCCGAGGCGTTCGCGGAGCGGATGGCCGCCCGATACGGGTGGGAGCCCGATCCGGGCCTGGTCCGCTCCTACTCCGACATCAACCAGGCCCTGCAGGTGCTGCTGCACGTGTGGACGGCCCCGGGAGACGGGGTGGCGCTGCACACCCCGGCCTATCACCCGTTCCTCGGCACGCTGGAGACCATGGACCGGCCGCTGCGCCCCATCCGGCTCGTGCCGGACGGCGACTCGTGGCGCGCCGAGATCCCCGACCTGTCCGGGTGCAAGGTGCTGCTGCTGGTCAACCCGCAGAACCCGACCGGCCGCGTCTTCACCAGGGCCGAGCTGGAGGAGCTCGCCGAGCTGGCCGAACGGCACGATCTGCTGGTCATCTCCGACGAGATCCACGCGGACCTGGTGTACGAGCCGAACCGGCACATCCCGTTCGGCACGATCCTGCCTCACCGGACGGTCACCCTGACCTCGGCCACCAAGGCGTTCAACCTGGGCGGGATCCGCTGCTCGGTGGCGCACCTCGGCTCCCCCGGGCTGCGCGGGGCGCTGGACGCCCAGCCGCCGTTCCTCTTCGGCTCGGCGAACGTGTTCGGCGTGGAGGCGACCGTGGCCGCCTGGCGGCACGGTGACGCCTGGCTGGCGGACACGGTCGCGCTGCTCGACCGGAACCGGCGCGCCATCGCCGAACACCTGCCCGAGGGCGTCACGTACCGTGTGCCGGAGGCCACCTACCTGGCGTGGCTCGACTACGGCCGTCCCGGGGTGGCGGAGCAGCTGGAGCGGGAGGCGAAGGTCCTCCTCAGCGACGGCGCCGTGTTCGGGCCGGGCGGCGAGACGTTCGTCCGGCTGAACTTCGCCACCTCCGAGCCCGTTCTCGCCGAGATCCTGCGGAGGATAGCCACCGTGACGCCCTGATCGGGCGGGGACGGCTCTCCGGACGAGGAGCCGTCCCCCGGGGTCGTTACGGCAGGGGCGGGAGGTCGGGCGGGGTGGCGGCGGGGCGCTCCTCCAGGGCGGAGAGTGCCAGCTCCACGGCCTTCTCCAGCTGGGGGTCGCGGCCGGCCGCGCGGTCCTGGGGTGTCATGACGACCTCGACGTCCGGGTCGACGCCGTGGTTCTCCACTCCCCAACCGTGCCCTTCCAGCCAGAACGAGTACCGCGGCTGGGTGACGACGGTGCCGTCGACCAGCGAGTAGCGCGAGTCGATGCCGATCACGCCGCCCCAGGTGCGGACGCCGACGAGGGGGCCGATGCCGCGGTTCTTGATGCCGGCGCTCACGATGTCGCCGTCGGAGCCGGCGAACTCGTCGGTCACGGTGACGACGGGCCCGCGCGGGGAGTCCTCGGGGTAGCGCATCGGCTGGTGGCCGCGGACCCGGATCCAGCCGGTGACCTTGCGCGACAGCTTCTCCAGGATGAGCTCGGACACGTGCCCGCCGCCGTTCTCGCGCACGTCCACGACGAGTCCCTCGTACGCCATCTCGGTACGCAGGTCGCGGTGGAACTGCGCCCACCCGGACGCCACCATGTCGGGCACGTGCAGGTAGCCGAGCCGCCCGCCGGACGCCTCCCGGACGAACGCGCGCCGGCCCTCGACCCAGTCGTGGTAGCGCAGCCGGGTCTCGTCGGCGATCGGGGTGACCACGACCTTGCGGGTCTCGCCGCCCGCGGCCGGGCGGACGGTCAGCTGGATCGGCTGGTTCGCGGTGCCCGCCAGGAGCGGGAGCGGCCCGCGTACCGGATCGACGGGGCGGCCGTTGACGGCGACGAGGGCGTCGCCCTGGCGGACCGCGACGCCGGGCGCGAGCAGCGGCGAGCGCGCGTCGTGGTCGGACGACTCGCCCGCGATGACACGCTCGACCCGCCAGGTGCCGTCCTCGTCGCGGGCCAGGTCGGCGCCGAGCAGGCCCTGGCGGCGGCGCGGGTCGACCGTGGGGCCGTTGCCGATGGCGTACGCGTGGGAGGTGCCGAGCTCGCCCTGCACCTCCCAGAGCAGGTCGATCAGCTCCGAGTAGGCGCCGATGCGCTCGGCGAAGGGCGCGTAGCGGTCGAGGACGCCCTGCCAGTCGACGCCGTTCATGTCGGCGCGCCAGAAGTGGTCGCGCATGAGCCGGCCGGCCTCGCGGTAGCCCTGCCGCCATTCGGCGACGGGGTCGAGCTGGACGGCGACCCGGTCGAGCTCGATGGTGACGACCTCGTCGCCCTCGCTCGCGGAGCGGGTCTGCAGGCCGTTCTTGCCGTTGAGCACGAGCCGGGTGCCGTCGCCGCTCACCTCGAAGGCGCGGAACTCCTTGCCCAGCTCGCTCTTGGCGCGCTTCTTCAGGTCGTAGCGTTCCAGCGTGATCTCGCCGGCGGGTTCGGTGCCGTCGCCGAGCCGGCCGGCGAGCGGGTGTCGCAGCCACAGCAGCGCGTCCTTGGCGGTGCGCAGGTTCACGTAACGGCCGGCGGGCACCGGGACCGGCACCACGCGGGAGGCGAGCCCTTCGGGGTCGACCTCGGTGCGCGGCGGCGCGTCGTCCTTCTTCTTCTCCTCCGCCTGCGGGTGGTCGTCCTCGCCGTTGAAGCCCCGTCCCTGCAGGCTGGGGTCGAACGGGGAGGGGGTGGTGGCGCGCAGCGGCACGAGGTACGGGCGGCAGCCGACGGGGAACGACAGGTCGAACACGTGCGCGTCGTACACCGGGTCGAACGTGCGCACCGACAGGAACGCCAGGTGCTTGCCGTCGCGGGTGAAGACCGGGTCGTAGTCGGCGAAGCGCAGCGGCGTCACCTCGATGGTGGAGGTGCCGTCGACGCGGCCCATCTTGATCTGCGACAGCGGCTCCTGGTGCGGGTGCACCCAGGCCAGCCAGGCGGAGTCGGGAGAGAACGTGAGCCCGCTGATGTCGCCGTGGCCGGTGCGGTCGAGCTCGCGGTGCGCGCCGGTCTCGACGTCGACGACCAGGAGCCGGCCGTCGTGGGTGGCGACGGCGGCGTGCTTGCCGTCGGGCGAGGCGGCCAGGTCGAGCACGCGGCCCAGCTCGCCGGCGGCGAGGGTGCGGATCTCACCGCCGGGGGTGCCGATCTCCAGGCCGTCCTCGCCGGTGGCGTCGGACACCCAGAGGGCGCGGCCGTCCGAGTCGAGCACGCGCGGCAGCCGTACCCGGACGCCCGGCTCGGCGCGGAGCGTGCCGGCGGGGCCGTCGCGGTGGGTCACCCAGTGGGCGGTGCCGCGGATCTCGACCGCGCTGGCACGGCCGGTCGCGTCCGGGGAGAACCCGCCGGCGCGGGCGGGCGCGGGCCGCTTCGCGCGGGCCGGGCGCGGCCCGCCGAGCTTGATGTCGAGCCGGTACGGTTCGGCGTCGAGGCTCTCCAGCAGCCACAGGTCACCGGCGTGGCTGTAGACGATCCGCTCGCCGTCGGTGGTGGCGTGGCGGGCGTAGAACTCCTCGTGGCCGGTGTGCCTGCGCGGGTCGGAGCCGTCGGGCAGGGTCGAGTAGAGGTTGCCGATGCCGTCGGTGTCGGCGAGGAAGGCGATCCTGTCGCCGATCCACATGGCGGCCCAGTGCTGGGCGGGGTTGTCGGCGAACAGGCGGGTGAACTCTCCGGAGCCTTCGGCGTCGATCCAGATCTTGCCGGCGGTGCCGCCGCGGTAGCGCTTCCACTGGGACGGCTCGCGCCACATGGGCGAGACGGTCACCACCCGGTCGCCGCTGACGGCGACTTCGCTCACCCACCCGTACGGCAGGCGGGTGGCCGGGCCGCCGTCGAGCGGGACGGCGTGGGCCCACGTCCTGGTGCGGCCGCCCTGCCCGGCGGCGCTGACGACGTGCACCTGCCCGTCGGCGCTCCATCCGCGCACCTGGGTCGACGGGCTCCCCCAGTGGGTGAGCCGCTCGCCTTCCGGCCCGTCGAGCTCGGCGGCGAACGCCTCGGGGGCGCCCTCGCGGGTGCTGGTCCAGGCGATGCGGGCGCCATCGGGTGAGAGACGGGGGTTCGACACGGGGGTGCGGTCGGCGGTGAACCGCCATGCGCGCCCGCCGGCGATCGGGGCGAGCCAGACGTCGTCGTCGGCGACGAAGGTGACCAGGTCACCGCACAGGTGGGGGAATCTCAGGTATGCGCCAGTTGTCACAGGTAGACACTAGTGCGCGCTCCGCCGAGGGGATGACACGATTTCGCGCCGAGGGCTGCGAGGAATGAAGACACGGTCAAAACCGGACAGACTCCCGGATGTCGTGAAAAATCACGGGAAGGGGGTGTTGCGACGCATAGTCGGGAGGCATACATGCGTATCTTCGCCCGTCCTCACCAGATCCCGCCCCGCGTGGCGGCGGGGGCGTTCATCCTGAACTCCGGCCTGAGCAAGGCCGGCGCCGACGAGGGGACCGCCGCCGGCACCCATGGGATGGCCGTCGGCGTCTACCCCTTCCTGGAGAAGCACGAGCCGCAGGAGTTCACCAGGCTGCTGGCCAAGAGCGAGATCGCGCTCGGCGCCGCGCTGCTGCTGCCGATGGTGCCCTCGCTGCTGGCCGGGGCGGCATTGACCGCCTTCGCCGGAGGGCTGCTCGGCCTCTATCTCAAGACCCCCGGCATGCGTCAGGAAGGCAGCCTCAAGCCCACGCCCGAGGGCATCGGTCTGGCCAAGGACGTCTGGATGCTCGGCATCGGACTCGGGCTGGTGCTGGAGGAGCTGGGCGACCGGATGGCGTCCCCGTACGCCGGAAAGTAGGGCCACCATGGCAGAGTTCGGCTACACCCTGATGTGCGAGCAGACGCCCGCACGGCAGCTCGTGGACTTCGCCGCCAGGTCCGAGCAGGCCGGCTTCGACTACGCGGTCATCTCCGACCACTACTTCCCGTGGCTGGAGGAGATGGGTCACTCACCGTACGCCTGGTCCGTGCTCGGCGCCGCCGCGCAGGCGACCGAACGCCTGCCTCTGATGACGTACGTGACCTGCCCGCTGATGCGTTACCACCCGGCGGTGGTGGCGCAGAAGGCCGCCACGATGGCGGTGCTGAGCGAGGGCCGGTTCTCGCTCGGGCTCGGCGCGGGCGAGAACCTGAACGAGCACGTCGTCGGCGAGGGCTGGCCGTCCGCCGACGTCCGCCACCGCATGCTCCGCGAGGCGGTGCGGATCATCAGGGAGCTGCTCGGCGGCGGTTACGTCACCTTCCAGGGCGAGTTCTACGACGTCGACTCGGCCAAGCTCTACGACCTGCCGGACGATCCGGTGCCCATCGGCATCGCCGCCTCCGGCGACGCCTCGGCGCGGCTCGCGGCCGAGTACGGGGACGTCCTGGTCGTCAACGAGCCGATGCCGGACGTGGTGCGGAGTTTCCAGAACGACGGCGGCTCCGGCAAGCCGGTGTACGGGCAGCTCGCGATCGCCTACGACACCGACGCGGAGGCGGCGAAGGAGCGGGCCCACCGGCTGTGGCGCTGGTCGGCGGTCGGCGGCTGGAAGGTGATGGCCGAGCTGCCCGGCCCGGTGAACTTCCGCGCCGCGGCCGGCACGGTCAGGCCCGACGACGTGGCGGGGAGCGTCCCGTGCGGCGCCGACGTGGACGCGGTCGTCGAGGCCGTCCGCGCCTACCTAGAGGCCGGCCACACGCACGTCGCCCTGGTCCAGATCGGCGCCGACCAGCAGGAACCGTTCTTCCAGTGGGCGGAGAAGGAGCTCCTGCCCGCTCTGCGCCGCCTCTGAGCTCACTCCGCGTCGCGGGGTTCGTCCGTGGGCTCGGGCTCCGGCCGGCAGTCCTGGAAGCACCCGCCGAACCGGGCGGAGTCGATCGGGGTGAACCGCTGCGGCGGCGAGCCGGCCAGCGCGCCGATCATCGTCTCCTTCCAGATGGGGCCCGGCAGGGCGGCCCCGTCGACGGCGCCGTAGTACCTCCCGCCGATCGTCACCCCGGCCAGCTTGTGGGCCTGGGAGCCGCGCGGGTCGCCGATGCTCACCGCCGCCGCCAGGTCGGGGGTGAAGCCGGCGAACCAGGCGGTCGCGTAGCCGTCGGTGGTGCCGGTCTTGCCCGCCGCGTCGCGGCCGATGCCGCCGACGCCGCGCATCGTGCCGTCGGTGAACACACCGGACAGCACGTCGGCGGTCGCGTCGGCGACGGCGGGCTCCAGCGCCTGACGGCACTTCGGCCGGTAGGCGGTGGCCTCGCCGTCGCGGCCGGTGATCCGGGTGATCGCCATCGGCGCGCAGTAGCGGCCGCGTGCCGCGATGCCCGCGTACGCGCCGGCCACCGTCACCGGGTCCATCTCGTCGATGCCGAGCGTGAACGTCTCGTACTCGCTCAGCGGGCGGCCGTCGGCCCGGCGGATGCCCAGCTCCTCGGCCGTGGTGACCGTCTCGCACAGGCCCACGCGCCGCTCCAGCTCCATGAAGAACGTGTTGACCGAGCTCCAGGTGCCGGTGCGCAGCGTCTTCCATCCCGGCGAGCCCTCGTCGTTGGTGACCGTGTGGCCGGGGTCGCCGACGTTCTCGCCCGCGCAGTTCCTGAACGCCGCGGGACCCGGCGCCCGGTAGCCCGCCCCCGCGCTCAGGCCGTCGCCGGTCTTCATGCCCTGCTTCAGCGCGGTGATCAGGGTGAAGGTCTTGAACGTGGAGCCCGCCTGGAAGCCGGCGCCGCCGCCGTGCCCGGCGTCCGCGACGACGTTGTACGAGATCTCGTTCCTGGCCTTGCTCCGCCCGTACGGCCTGCTCGCCGCCATGGCCCTGATCGCTCCGGTGCCGGGCTCGACGAGGGCTTCGGCGGCGACGGGGTGGTCCGAGGCGTGCACGTACCTCTTGACGGCCCGGTCGGCGGCGGCCTGCATGGCCGGGTCGAGCGTGGTCCTGATGGTCAGGCCGCCGCCGTTGAGCATGCGCAGGCGCGCCCTGGCGGTCTTGCCGAAGGCGGGGTTGTTGGCGATCTCCTGGCGGACATATATGCAGAAGTACGGATATTTGCTGGCTTCGCAGCCACCGGGGAGCTTCTTGCCTTTGTAACCCAGTTTGGTGGCCTTCGCCTTGGCCGCCTCCGCCGGGGTGATCGCGCCCAGTTCGGCCATCCGGTTCAGCACGACGTCGCGGCGCTTCAGCAGTCGCGCGCGGTGCTTCTCGCCGAGGTTCGGGTCCGTGGCGTTGGGGTCCTGCACGGCGCCGGCCAGGGTGGCCGCCTGCGGCAGCGTGAGCCGGCTCGCCCGGACGCCGAAGAACCGCTTGGCCGCCGCCTCGACGCCGTAGGCGCCGGCACCGAAGTACGCGATGTTCAGATATTTCTCGAGGATCTGGTCCTTGGTGTACTTCTCCTCCACGCCCATGGCGTACCTGAGCTCTCTCAGCTTGCGCGCGTAGCTGGACTCCAGGGCGGCGTTCCGCTCCTCCTCGGTGCCGGCGGCGTTGAGCAGCACCTGCTTGACGTACTGCTGGGTGATGCTCGACCCGCCCTGGCTCACCCGGCCCGCCTGCAGGTTCTTGGCCAGCGCCCGGATCGTGCCTTCGAGGTCGATCGCGCCGTGCTCGTAGAAGCGGTAGTCCTCGATGGCGACGATCGCCGTCCGCATGACCTCCGCGACCCGGTCGAGGCCGACGACCTCGCGGTACTCCTCGTAGAAGCGGGCGATCTCCTTGCCCCGTACGTCCAGCACGACCGAGACCTCGGGCAGCGGCGGCTCGGCCAGTTCGACCGGCCGCAGGTCGGCCACCGCCGCGGCCGACATGAACCCGAGACCCGCGCCGCCCACGGTCGGCGCCGCGAGCCCCGCCACGAGCACGCCCGCCGCCACCCCTGCGGCGGTGAGCCGTACGATCTTCGTCCCCCGACGTGCCATCAGTGCCCTTTGTCCTTCTGTCGCCCGGCAGTGGGCAGGAGCAAAGCAGACCTGATCGGATGGCGTCCAATAGCGATATGGGGAAGCAGGTGATATCGGTGTGCATATCACCGCTGGTCAGCCCGTACACGACGAAGGCCGCCGCGCCCCCCGGGGGTGCGGCGGCCTCGCGATTCGCGTCAGGGGACGATGTTGACCAGCTTCGGCGCGCGCACGATCACCCGCCGGGGCTCGCCCCGCAGGTGGGCCCGGACCTTCTCCGAAGCCAGCGCGATCGACCGCAGCTCGTCCTCGGCGATCTCCGGCGAGACCTCCAGCCGGTCGCGCACCTTGCCCGCCACCTGGACCACGCAGGTCACCAGGTCGCGCACCAGCAGCGCGGGCTCGGCGCTCGGCCAGCCCGCCTTGGAGACGGTGCCGCCCTGGTGGCCGAGGCGCTCCCAGCCCTCCTCGGCGGTGTAGGGAGCCACCAGCGACAGCATGACGGCCAGCGTCTCGGCCGCCTCGCGGACGGCCGGGTCGGCGGCGCCGGGCCCGGAGTCGATCGCCCGCCGGGCGGCGGTGGTCAGCTCCATCATGCGGGCCACCGCGACGTTGAAGCGGTGGGAGTCGACCAGCTTGGTGACCTCGTCGATCGTGCGGTGGGTGACCTTGCGCAGCTCGACGTCGCCGCCCTCGAACGGGACGCCGGGCTCGCTGGTCACCTCCGACATCACGCGCAGCGCGCGGGCCAGGAACTTCTGCGACGCGGCGGGCGAGACGTCGGCCCAGTCGATGTCGTCCTCGGGCGGGCCGGCGAAGACCATGGTCAGGCGCACCGCGTCGACGCCGAAGTCGTCGATCTGCTTGCCCAGGTCGACGCCGTTGCCCAGCGACTTGGACATCGCCTTGCCGCCGTTGATGACCTGGCCCTGGTTGAGCAGGCGCAGGAACGGCTCGGTGAAGCCGACCATGCCCATGTCGTACAGGACCTTGGTGAAGAACCGCGAGTAGAGCAGGTGGAGCACGGCGTGCTCGACCCCGCCGACGTACTGGTCGATCGGGCCCCACCTGCGCACCTGCTCGACGTCGAACGGGCCGTCGGTGCAGCCCGGCGAGCAGTAACGCAGGAAGTACCACGACGAGTCGACGAAGGTGTCCATCGTGTCGGTGTCGCGCTGGGCGCGGCCGCCGCACTTGGGGCAGTCGACGTTGACCCAGTCGGTCGCGCTGGCCAGCGGGCTGACGCCCTTCGGCGCCAGCGCCTCGCCGCGCAGGTCGGGCAGGGTGACGGGGAGCTGCTCGTCGGGGACGGGCACCTCGCCGCAGTCGGGGCAGTGGATGATCGGGATCGGCGTGCCCCAGTAGCGCTGGCGGGACAGCAGCCAGTCGCGCAGCCGGAAGTTGACCGCGCCGCGGCCCCTGCCCTCGGCCTCCAGGACCTGGATGATCTCGGCGATGGCCTCGGCCTTGCCCAGCCCGTCGAGCGGCCCGGAGTTGACCATCTCGCCCTCGCCCGAGGTGGCGACGCCGGTCTCGCCGGGGTCGGCCAGCCCGGTGTGGACCACCACCCGCACCGGCAGGCCGAACTTCCTGGCGAAGTCGAGGTCGCGCTGGTCGTGGGCGGGCACCGCCATGATGGCGCCGTGGCCGTAGTCGGACAGCACGTAGTCGGCCGCCCAGACGGGGATGCGCTCGCCGTTGACCGGGTTGATCGCGTGGCGGCCCAGGAAGACGCCCGTCTTCTCCTTCTCGGTGGACAGCCGCTCGATGTCGCTCAGCTTGGCGACCTCGGCGCGGTAGGCCTCGAAGGCCGGGCGGTGCTCGTCGGTGACGATCTCGTCGGCCAGCGCCGCGTCGACGGCGACCACGAAGAACGTGGCGCCGAACAGGGTGTCGGGCCGGGTGGTGAAGACGTGCACCGGCTCGTCGCGGCCCTCGATCTCGAAGACCACGTCGGCGCCCTCGGACCGGCCGATCCAGTTGCGCTGCATGGTCATCACGCGCTCGGGCCAGCCGCCCTCCAGCTGGTCCATGTCGTCGAGCAGGCGCTGCGCGTAGTCGGTGATCTTGAAGTACCACTGCGTGAGCTCGCGCCTGATGACGTCGGCGCCGCACCGCTCGCACTTGCCGGCCACGACCTGCTCGTTGGCCAGCACGGTCTGGTCGTTGGGGCACCAGTTGACCAGGCCGCCCTTGCGGTAGGCGAGGCCGCGCTCGAAGAAGCGGTTGAACAGCCACTGGTTCCAGTGGAAGTAGTCGGGGTCGCTCGTGTGCAGGCGGCGCGACCAGTCGAAGGAGATGCCGTAGCGCTTGAACGAGTTGGCCTGCGTCTCGATGTTGCGGTAGGTCCACTCCGCGGGGTGGGCGTCGCGCTTGATCGCGGCGTTCTCGGCGGGCAGGCCGAAGGAGTCCCAGCCGATGGGGTGCAGGACGTTGTAGCCGCGCTGGAACCAGTAGCGCGCGATGACGTCCGCCAGGGCGAAGACCTCGCCGTGGCCCATGTGGAGGTCACCCGACGGGTAGGGGAACATGTCGAGCAGGTAGCGCCGCTCACGGGGATCGGCGGCGTCCTCGCTCGCCCGGAACGGGTCCATCTCCTCCCAGCGCGGCTGCCACTTGGCCTGCAGCGCCTGCGGGTCGTACTCACTCACGGCGGTTGTCCTTCTGATTGACTCGGACTCGGACCCATAAGAAAACCCCCCGTGACCAGGACGAGGGGCAGCCGCGACGGCGAGGAACTCAGAACCGTCGCGGCCCGGTAAGGAGCAGGGTCGCGGAACGCATACGTCAAGCCTAGCGCACGTCTTCGGCTGAATGCGGGCGGCCGATCGAGGTACGAGGGCACAATGGGCCCTTCAGGCTCGCGAGACCTGATGGTGATCTATCCGTTGTGACCTCATATGTCCCATTAGAATACGCTCGTCACCGTGGTGCACTCAGCTGGACCGGAACGTTCGGAGGCCGACCTGCCGATGCAGGATCCGCCGACCGATCCGCATGGCTTCGCCCGTTTCGCTGCGGAGTCGGCTGACTCTCTTGGAAAATCCCATGAGATCATGCACGGTACGTCGAGTCCGGACAAGCGCTCAGGAGGGCCGGAACCCATGGCATCGGAGAATTCCGGAGCGTCGCACCGGCCACCCTCCTGGCCCGAAGTTCCGCGGCAGGACGTGCCCACCGCGTGGCCCGAGGCGCCAGGCTCTCAGCCCTCGTGGCCGGAGCCGCCCCGCGACGACATTCCCACCGCGTGGCCGGACGCCCGGCAGGGCGGCGCTCCCACGTCCCGGCCGCCCGGCCCGTCCTGGCCCGAGACGCCGCCGTCCGCCCCCGCCTGGCCCGACGCGGGCTCGCAGGGCCCGTCGTCCCCGCCCGCGTCGTGGCCGGACGCCCCGTCCGCCTCGCGGGGCGCCTCCTGGCCCGAGGCGCCGCCCGCCGCCCAGCCCTCGTGGCCGGAGCCGCCGCCGGTCAAGGACCCGGTGCCCGCCTGGTCCGAGCCGCCGGCCTCGTCCTACTCCGACGCCTGGTCCAACCTGAACTCCCCCGCCCCCTGGCCGCAGCAGGCCGACGCCTCCCGCCCCGGCGACCCGCTGGACGGGACGATGACCATGAACCGGGTGCCCGACCTGCAGCCCGCCCCGGTGGACCCGGACGCCGCGATCCTCGGCTCGTACGGTCCTGGCGGGCTCGACGACCACCCGGGACGCGCGCGCAGCTCCGCCGCCGCCGCCGACGAGCACACGATGATGTACGGACGAGCGAGCCTCACCGGTTCCGGCGCCAACCCCGTACCCAGCCACCCGGACACCTACGGCGGTCCCGGACGCTCCGACAGGTACGGCGGCGCGGACGGCCACGCCGGTTCCGGTGGCATGGACGGATACAGCAGCCCCGGTGGCGGCGGTTCCGGGCGCACGGACGCTTACGGCTCCGGCGGCATGGACGGATACGGCGCCAACCGGTACGGCAACCCCGGGGGTTCCGACGGGTACGGCGGGCAGGGTGTCGCCGACCCCGGCGCGCGGAACGGCTACCCCGGCGCGAGCGGCCCGGAGGGCTACGCCGGCCCCGGCGCACGAGCCGCGCACGCCGGAGCGGGCGTGGAAGCCCCGGCCGGTCCGGGTGGCGGCAGTCCCGGCGGCCCAGGCGGCTCCGGCGGCCCGGGTGGTTCCGGTAGTCACGGTGGTTCCGGTAGTTCCGGGGGGCCTGGCGGCGTGCCCGGTGGACCGTACGGTCCCGGCGGGTCCGGCGGCTCCCATGGGCCGGGTGGCGGCCCCGGAGGGCCGGGCCACGGCGGACGAGGCGGAGCCGACGGTCCGTACGGCGGGCCCGGCGGAGCCGACGGTCCGTACGGACCTGGCGGGCCCGGCGGTCACGGTGGTCACGGCGGAGCCGACGGCCCCTACGGACCTGGCGGGCCTGCAGGGCATGGTCATGGTAGGCCCGGGACCGAGCAGGGCAGGCCCGGGGCGAACCTCAGCCGGGACCCCTCCGACCCTGACCGCCCGTTCGTGACGGCCGGTCAGATCAGCGGCTCCCGCACCCCTCCCCCCGAGCGCCAGCAGGAGCTCTGGAACACCGTCTTCGGCGACAACTACCAGGCGATGGGCGAGCCGGAGTCGCTGGACGAGCCCGGCAAGCCGCTGTGGATCTACGCCCTGGCCAGCTCGGCGGCCGTAGCCCTGGTGATCGCGCTGCTGTGGGCGTTCATCGCCGGCCCGCTGGCGAGCGAGGACCCGGGCAAGTCCGCGGCGCAGGCCACCCCGTCCCAGTCGGCCCCCGCCACCCCGAGGAAGACGTCCGTCACGATCGGCAGGCTGCCCGCGTACAAGGGCAACGCGTCGCCGGTGACCGGCACGGTCCAGGACCCGCAGGCGGGCATCCAGGTCCCCCGGCTCGGCGGCACCTGGCGGCTCGACGAGCGGCCGACGGTCAAGGGCACCTACGGGTACGACACGCGCCAGTACGCCATGGTCGGCGACGACCTGGCCGCCCAGGTGCTGACCGGCCCGCTGCCCGCCAAACTGGCGGGCAGGTACACCTCTCCGGACGACCTGGAGCCGGTGATCAAGGCGGTCGTGGTCGACGCGCGCAAGCGGCTCTACGCGGACGGCAACAAGGTGCGCAAGATCGCCCAGCAGTCGCTGAAGGTGGGCGACAGCACGGGCAGGCTGATCGCCTACTCGCTCACCTCGCCCACCGAGAAGGCCACGGTCGTCGCCGCCGCGATCAACACGGGCGGCGACGTGCCGGCGATCGTCTTCATGTCGGTGCCCGCGGAGGGCAAGGCGCTGCTGCCGGACGTCAACACCGTCGTCAAGCGGCTGCGCCTGATCTCCCAGGGCTGACCGTCAGAACCTGCACTCCATGTGCTTGATCCCGTTGATGAAGCTGGAGTGCAGCCGGTCCGGGTTGTGACCCTCGATGCCGGGGACGCGCCGCAGCAGCTCGCGGAACATCACCGTGATCTCGCGGCGCGCCAGGTGGGCGCCGAGGCAGAAGTGCGGCCCCGGCCCGCCGAAGCCGACGTGCGGGTTGGGGTGGCGGGTGATGTCGAAGCGCTCGGGGTCGTCGAACACCTCGGGGTCGCGGTTGGCGGCCCAGTAGTAGAGCACGACCTTCTCGCCCGCGCGGTACGGGTTGCCGTTCATGACGTGGTCGCGGGTGACCTTGCGGCGCATGAAGTTGACCGGTGACGCGAGGCGGACGATCTCCTCGACCGCGGTCGGCGCGTGCTTGTCGAAGTCCTGACTCCAGAGCTCGCGCTGCTCGGGGTTCTTGGTGAGCAGGCGCAGTCCGTACGAGATGGCGTTGCGGGTGGTCTCGTTGCCCGCCACGACGAGCAGGATGAAGAACGAGCCGAGTTCCTGCATGGTCAGCCGCTCGCCGTCGATGTTGGCGTTGACCAGCGAGGAGGTGAGGTCGCTCGTCGGGTTGTCGGCGCGGTGGGCGGCCAGGTCCTGGACGAGCTGCTGGAGCTCCATGCCGGCGGTGAGCAGGCGCTCGGCGATGCCTTCGACGTCGGTGCCGACGTACTCGGGGTCGAAGCCGCCGAGGATCATGTTGGAGCGCTCGAAGACGAACTGGTAGTCGCGCTCCGGGATGCCCATCATGTCGCAGATGATCTTCAGGGGCAGGCGGGCGGCGACCTCGGTGACGAAGTCGCAGCCGGGGCCGTTGGCGAGGAGGTCGTCGACGATCTTCGCGGCGGCGGTGTCGACGTCCGACTCGAACTGCTTGATCATCTTGGGCGTGAAGGCCCGGGAGACGATGCGGCGCAGGCGGGCGTGGCGCGGGTCGTCCATGTTGATCATGGAGCCGAAGTACTCGGTGAACTCCGCCGGCATGTCGGGGATGTTCGTCGCGCCGCCGTCGCCGGAGCAGAAGACCTCCGGGTTGCGGCTGGCTTCGAGGATGTCGGCATGCTTGACCAGGGCGTGGTAGCCGGGACCCCTGGGCGCGAAGGAGATCTCCGGCTCCGCGAAGAACGCCGGCGCCGCACGCCGGCGCAGCAGGTCGAAGGCCTGCCTCCGCTCCGACATGGGCCTGGCCCAGAAGTGGGTGTCCGACAGGTCGAAGTCGAGGACGCTCATGGTGCCCATCATTCGAGCATGGGCGGTTCCGCGTCAACACTTTGCACGTACACCGTACGTACCTTTCATCCGGAGGCACGTATACACCGGGTATATACCTCCGGTGTATAGTCGTCCGCCATGACAGTCCCCCTGGCCCTCCTGGGCCTGCTGGATCGCGAGCCCAGCTACGGATACGACCTGAAGCGCGCCTACGACACCTACTTCGGCCGGGGCAAGCCGCTCCCCTTCGGGCAGGTCTACTCCACGCTCGGCCGCCTGGCCAGGGACGGCAAGGTCACGGCCGGCCAGAGCGAGCCCGGCGAGGGCCCCGACCGCAAGCGCTACGCCATCACCCCGGTCGGCAGGCAGGAGGTGGAGGCGTGGCTTGCCGAGCCGGTGGCCGCGGAGCCGCTGCTGCAGACGGTCCTGTTCACGAAGGTCGTGCTGGCGCTGATGCTGGGCCACGACGCGCACGGCTATCTCGACGCGCAGCGCGCCACCCACATGCGGCGCATGCGTGAGCTGTCGGAGATCAAACGCTCCGGCGCCCTGGTCGACGCCCTGCTCGCCGACCACGCCCTGTTCCACCTGGAGGCCGACCTGCGCTGGATCGACGTGACCACGGCCCGCCTGGGCGCGCTGGCGGAGACGGTGCGGCAGTCATGACCGTCGACGGCCTTCCTGTGCCCGGACCGTTGCTGGAGGCCCGCTCCGTCGACCGCTCCCACGGCCGTACGCGGGCGCTGCGCGAGGCGAACCTCTCCGTGACCGCGGGGGAGATCCTGGCGATCATGGGCCCGAGCGGCTCCGGCAAGTCCACGCTGCTCCACTGCCTGGCCGGCGTCTTCACCCCCGACGCGGGCGAGGTCTGGTTCGGCGGGCGGCGGCTGGACACCCTGAGCGACGCCAGGCGGTCCGAGCTGCGCCGCACCGCGTTCGGCTTCGTCTTCCAGTTCGGCCAGCTGGTGCCGGAGCTCACGGTGGCCGACAACGTCGCCCTGCCGCTGCTGCTCGGCAGGGCCGGGCGCAAGCAGGCCTACCATCGGGCGCGCGGCTGGCTGCGGCGGCTGGAGCTGGACGACCTGGGCGAGCGGCGCACCGGCGAGCTGTCCGGAGGGCAGGCGCAGCGGGTGGCGATCGCCAGGGCGCTGGTGACGCGGCCCCAGGTGATCTTCGCGGACGAGCCCACCGGCGCGCTCGACTCGCTCGCCGGCGAGAAGGTCATGGAACTGCTCGTCGGCCTGGCCCGCCAGGAGGGCGTGACCGTGATCGTGGTGACCCACGACGCGCGCGTCGCCGCCTGCGCCGACCGGGAGGTCATGGTGCGTGACGGCAAGGTCACCGACCCCTACGCCGGCGGGGCCGTCCGATGACGCTCTGGCTGGGCCTGCGGCTGTCGCTGCGCGGCGGCCGGGAGGCGGCCGTCCGGCTGGCGCTCGTCACCGCCTCCGTCGCGATGGGGGCGACGGTGCTGCTGTCCACGGTGGCGCTGTTCAACGCCTTCCAGGTGACCGCTGACCGCCCGTGCTGGGAGTGCACGACCGGCTCCGCGCCGGGCGGCTGGGCGCTGGGCGCCACCCCGGGCGCCGTGCTGTGGAACCACCGCCAGGACTCCTACGCGGGCCGCCCGATCAAGCGGCTCGACGTCGCCGTCCTCGACGGAACGCCCACAGCGGCCGTGCCCGGCGTCCCCGAGCTGCCCGGCGCGGGGCGCCACTACGTCTCGCCCGCGCTCGCCGAGCTGATGGACGCCGTGCCGCGCGAACAGCTCGCCGGCCGCTTCCCCGGCGACCGCGCCGGCCTGATCGGGCGGGCGGCGCTGTCCGGCCCTGACGACCTGGTCGTCGTCGTCGGCCGGACCCCCGGCGAGCTGGCCGCCATGGCCGGCACCGCGGCCGTCGACGCCGTCGCCACCACCCCGCGCGCGGACGACACCGCGGCCCTCTACGAGCACGGCTTCGGCATCGCCGCCGTCGGCCTGATCTTCCCGCTGCTCGTCCTCGTCGGCACGGCCACCCGGCTGGCCTCCGCCCGCCGCGAGGCGCGCTTCGCGGCGATCAGGCTGGCGGGCGCCACCGCGCGGCAGATCAACGTGATCGCCTCGGTGGACGCGGCGCTCGGCGCGCTGCTGGGCGCGCTCGCCGGCGTCGCGGTCTTCCAGGCGGTGCGGCCCGCCCTGGCCGGCGTCGCCGTCACCGGCTCCCGCTTCTTCCCCGACGTGGTCGCGCCGACCGCTCTCCAGTACGGCACCGTGGTCGCGGGCGTGCCTCTCGCCGCCGCCGGCGCCGCGCTGTGGTCGCTGCGCCGGGTGCGGATCACACCGCTCGGCGCGGCGCGTAAGGTGCGGGCCGCCGCCCCGGGATGGTGGCGGGTGCTCCCGCTGCTGGCGGGGCTGGGGCTGTTCGCGGGCCCGGTGTTCGCGGGCGGCGAGGACCCGGACGCGCTGCTCGTCGACGCCGGCCTGGCGCTGATCATGGTCGGTCTCGTGGTGGCCGGGCCGTGGCTGACGATGCTGGCCGCGCGGCTGGCCGCCCGCGTCACGCGCGGCGCGGCGACGTTGCTGGCCGCGCGGCGGCTGGCGGCCGACCCGAAGGGGGCCTTCCGGTCGGTGAACGGGATCGTGCTGGCGGTCTTCATCGGCACGGCCGTCGCCGGGATCGTCCCCGCCGTCGTCTCGGGCCAGGAGGCGGCGGGCGGCGGCACGCTGAACGAGGTCATGCGGGCGCCGTTCGGGTACGCCGACGCCGCCGAGGGTCAGCCTCTGCCGCCCGCCACGGCGGCCGAGCTGCTCGCCAAGTTACGCGCCCATCCCGGCGTCACCGTGCTGCCGATCTACCGCAGGGCCGATACGCCTGCCTTGCCCGACGGCCCTCCGCCGTGCGACCCGGGCCCCGGCTGCAGGCTCGACTTCCTGCTCGGGCACGTGGTCGAATGCGACGCCCTGGCCTCCTTCCCGGCGCTCGGCCGGTGCGCCCCGGGCGTCCACGCGGTGACGGCCGACTTCAACCGGCTGCTGACCAGCGACAACATGCTCTCCGTCGACCGCAACCTGCCGGTCGTGGACGCGGGCAGCAAGGCCGACACGGCCACAGCCGACCGGCCCCTGGCCGCGGTGCTGATCCACGCGGCCGACCCGGTCGTCCGTGAGCGGATCCGTACGCTGCTCAATCCGTACGTCGCCCTCTCCGGCAGCGCCGAGACACCGCAGACGTTCGCCGAGGTCGCCCGGGCCCGCGCGGTGCTGCTGGACCAGGTGGAACGCGTCGCGCTGGCCATCGTCGCGCTGACCCTGCTGGTGGCGGGCTGCGGCCTGCTGGTGGCGGTCGCCGGCGGCGTGGTGGAGCGCAGGCAGCCGTTCACGCTGCTGCGGCTGTGCGGCACGCCGACACGGACGCTTACCAGGGTGATGCTGCTGGAGACGGCCGTCCCGGTGGTGCTGGCCGCCCTGGTGGCGGCGGGCGCGGGCTTCGGCGTGGCCGGGCCGGTGATCGACCAGCTGGCGATCAAGAGCGCCCCGGCGACGATGCCTGGCCCCGCCTACTTCCTGACCGTCGGCGGCGGGCTGCTGGCCGCCCTGCTGATCGCCCTCGCCGGTCTGCCGCTGCTCAAGCGCGTGACCACCCCCGACAACGCCCGCTTCGAATAGGACCGCCGATGATCAAGACATGTGTCCGGCGGCTGGCCGCGCCGCTCGCGGCCGCACTGACCGCCTCCCTCCTCGTGGCGGCGCCCGCGCCGGCGCGGGCCGCAGAAGGCCGCTACACCGCCGACATCAGGCGCACCGAGTACGGCATCCCGCACATCTCCGCGAAGGACCACGGCGGCCTCGGCTACGGCTACGGTTACGCCTTCGCGGAGGACAACCTGTGCGTCATGGCCTCGTGGGCGCTCACCCTGCGCGGGGAGCGGTCGCGCCACTTCGGCGCGGAGGCGATGTCGGACGACGCCGTCGACCCGGTCTCCAACCTGGCCAGCGACGTGTACTACAAGAGCGTCCACGCGTCGGGCGTGCTGCGCCGGGTGCTCGCCCGCCCGGCGCCCCACGGCCCCGGTGCCGAGGTGCGGGCGCTCGTGGACGGCTACGTGGCCGGGTTCAACCGTTACCTGAGCGAGACGGGCGTGGCCGGGTTGCCCGACCCGGCCTGCCGGGGCAAGGACTGGGTCGGCCCCATCACCGCCACGGACGTCTGGATGAACCTGCTCGACCTCGGCCGCCTGGCCGGAAGCTCCTCGTTCAAGGAGGCCATCGCCGCCTCCGGGCAGGAGGAAGAGGAGATGAAGCAGCCGGACAGGAAGAAGAAGGTGAGCGCCCCCGGCAGCAACGCCTACGCCCTCGGGCGCGAGGCCACCCGCAGCGGCCACGGCATGCTGCTGGCCGACCCCCACTTCCCGTGGAACGGGAGCCGCCGCTTCTACCAGGTCCACCTGACCATCCCGGGCGTGCTCGACGTGTCGGGCGGCAGCCTGTACGGCACCCCCATGGTCCAGATCGGGCACAACGCGAGCGTGGCCTGGACGCACACCGTCTCCCACGCCCAGCGCTTCACCCTGTACCGGCTCAAGCTGGTGCCGGGCCGGCGCACCACGTACCTGGTGGACGGCCGGCCCGAGCCGATGGGCCGGCAGGAGGTGTCAGTCACCGTCCGGGACGCCAAGGGCGCGACCAACACCGTCACCACCACCCTGTACACCTCCCGGTACGGCCCGGTGCTGGCCACCGGCTGGACGGAGGGGACGGCGATCGCCCTGGCCGACGTCAACGCCGCCAATCTGCGCTTCGCCGACGAGTGGCTGGCCATGGGAACCGCCCGCGACTTGGCCGGGCTGCGCCGCGCGCAGGACACCTACCAGGGGATGCCCTTCGTCTACACGCTCGCCGCGGACGCCGGCGGCGAGACGCACTTCGCCGACGCCTCGGTGGTCCCGCACGTCACCGACGAGCAGGCGGATCGCTGCCGCGCCGGGGACGACCCGGAGATGCTCATCCTGGACGGGTCCACGTCGGCCTGCCTGTGGGGCGAGGACGCGGACGCGATCGAGCCGGGCGTCTTCGGCCCCGCCGCCCAGCCCCGGCTGGCCCGCAACGCCAACGCCGACCCCTGGCTGACCAACCCGGAGGCCCCGCTCACCGACTATCCGCGCATCTTCGGCGACACCCGCACGCAACGGGACCTGCGCACCCGGGTCGGCCTCGACATGATCGCCCAGCGGCTGTCGGGCGGCGACGGGCTCGGCGCCCCCGGCTTCACGCTGGACACTCTCCAGCGGACGGCGACGGGCAAGCGCAACCTGAGTGCCGAGCTGCTCCGCCCGGATCTGCGCGCGCTGTGCCGGGCCAAGCCCGTGATGACGGCGAGCGACGGCGAGAAGGTCGACGTCCGCCGGGCCTGCGCCACGCTGACGGCCTGGGACGGGCGGGCCCGCCTGGACAGCCGTGGCGCGATTCTGTGGCGCGAGTTCTTCCTGGGCCTGCACCGCCCGCAGAGACGGCCCGACGGCGGGGTCATCCCGCCGAGGAGCTGGTGGAAGGTGCCGTTCGACCCCGAGCACCCGCTCACCACACCGCGCGGGCTCGACCTCGCCAACCCGGCGGTGCCGGCCGCGCTGGCCGACGCCGTGCGGTTCTTCAGGGCCAACGACCTCCCGCTGACGCTGACGCCGGGGCAGGCCCAGTGGTACGGCGCCGTCCCGGTGCCGGGCTGCACCGAGGCGGAGGGGTGCTTCGACCGGATCCGCGCCCGCGGCGCGCTCGGCGAGGAAGGCCGCTATGCGGACGTCGACACCGGCTCCAGCTTCCTGATGGCCGTGGAGCTGACGCCGTCCGGGCCGCGCGCCCGCACCGTGCTGACGTACTCGCTGTCGGCCGACTCGACCTCGCCGCACCACGCCGACCAGACCGAGCTGTTCTCGCGCGGCCGGTGGGTGACCGGGCGGTTCACCGAGGCCGAGATCAGGGCGTATCCGGGGCTCACGACGGTGTCACTGCGTTGACGCGGCCTGGTGGAAAACCCGTGGTGATCGCCGGCGGGTGATCGCTAAGGTGGCCGCGTGACGTTCTTCTACCTGCGTTAGCGACCCGCCGGCGGGTCGCGGACGACCCACCGCCGGCGATGCGGGACGGCCTGCCGCCGTCCCGGGTCGCGACGTGGGAGAAGACAGGTGCGAGATTCGCAACCTGCGGAGGGACGCCGGGCGCGTTCTTCCGCGCACACTCTTGCCGTGGCACGGTCGGTTCGTGGCATCGAACCGCTGGTCGCCGCGGAGATCCGGAATTCACGGCTGGGCCGGGTGAGCGGGCTGCGCCATCGTGAGGTGTGGTTCGAGCCCTCGGGCTCCTGGGCCGGGCTGACAGGGCTGCGGACGGCCGACGACGTGCTGCTGGTGGCGGCCGTCGTGGACGGTGTCGGGCCCGCCCGCGCGGCCCTGCGCCGCCTGGCCGCCGCCGCCCGTACGATCACGTACCCCGGCGTCCCCGCGCAGCCGGGGATCGAGGTCTCCGCGTCGTTCGTGGGGCGGCGCAACTACACGCGGTTCGAGATCGAGGACGCCGTCGGGGCGGAGCTGGCGCGGCGGCTGGGTTCGCCGTACCACTCGCGCTCGGGCGGCGCGGCGCCGCCCGGCGGGTGCGTCGCGTGGCGGGTCACGATCGAGGGCGACCGGGCGGTGATCGCGGTACGGATCGCGGGCCGGCCGCTGCACCGCAGGCCGTACAAGACGGCCTCGATCCGGGGCACCCTGCACCCGCCGCTGGCCGCCGCCATGGCCGGTCTGGCCCGGCTCGCCGGGGCGCGCACGGTCCTGGACCCGTGCTGCGGCGCGGGCACCACCCTCATCGAGGCCGCCGCGCTCGCGCCGCAGGCCCTCCTCCTGGGCCTCGACCACGACCCGGCCGCCATCGCCGCCGCCCGCGAGAACGCCCGCCACGCCGAGAACGGCGCGGACGGCGCACCCCGCCGCACGGCTGACCTCCGCGTCCTGGCCGGCGCGAGCCGCACGGGCAGGGGCACGAGGTTCCGGTGGGGGGTGGCTGACGCCGGGCGGGTGCCGGTGGCCGGGGGCAGTGTCGATCGGGTGCTGGTGAATCCGCCGTGGGGGCGTCAGGTGCCGCCCGCCGGGGAGCTCGCCCGGGAGCCGGACCGGCTGTGGCGGGAGATCCGCCGCGTGCTGGCCCGCGACGGGCTGGTGGTGGCGTTGTCGTACGACGAAGGCGGCGACCCGCCGGGGTTCGAGACCGTGGAGCGGGTGGAGGTCAGCCTGTCGGGGCGGCATCCCGTACTGGCAGTGCTGCGGCTCAGGGAACGGCGGCGAGCCAGTCGAGGACGAGCCGGTTGACCACGTCCGGCCGCTCCAGGTGCAGGAAGTGGCCCGCGCCGGGCACCAGCTCGGCGCGGGAGCCCGGCGGCAGGTGCGGCAGTGCCTGCTTGACCACGTCGGGCGTGAGGCAGCCGTCGCGGTCGCCGTGCAGGTAGAGGATGGGCGTCGACTCCGCCCTGCCCGGATCCGGGTAGCGCCCGGAGGCCGGGGTGGTGCCCATCATGGCCCGGTAGTAGCCGATGGCCGCCGCCAGGTTGGCCGGCTCCCCGATGCTGCGGCGCACGAAGGCGAGGTCGTCGGAGGCGTCGTAGCCGGGCGACCAGTCCTGCCAGAGCCGGTCCAGGAACCCCGGGGTCGCGGCGGCCGACTCGGCCAGCGGCGTCTGGAAGAGGAACACGTAGAACGACCGCTTGAGCTGGTCGTAGTCCATCAGCCCGGCGAGCAGCGCGGCGGGCGGCGGGACCGCCATGGTCACGGCCGCCCGGAACCGGTCGGCGACCGCGTACGCGGGGAACGCCCCCCAGTCGTGCCCGACGAGCACCGCGCGCTCGTCGCCGCCGAGCTCCTCGTGCAGGGCGAGCACGTCGGCGGCGAGCGCGGCGCCCTCGTAGGCGGCGTCGGCGGGGATCTCGGTCGGCGCGTAGCCGCGCGTGAAGGGCGCGACCGCGCGGTAGCCGCGCCCGGCGAGCTCGGGCAGCAGGTGACGCCAGGTGTGCGCGGTGTCGGGGAAGCCGTGCAGGCACAGCGCCAGCGGCCCGTCCCCCACGGTCAGATACGAGAACTCCACCCCGTTGGCGTGGACGGTTCTGATCTCCATGACTGCGCAACCTAACATTCCGGACGCCCGCGCGGGGGCGTCCGGGGCCGATCAGCTTCCGGCGATCAGGTCGGCCGCCTTCTCACCGATCATCACCGCCGGGGCGTGGGTGTGGCCCCGGTTGAGGGTCGGCATGACGGAGGCGTCCGCCACCCGCAGGCCCGCCACGCCGCGGACGCGCAGCGACGGGTCCACGACCGACGCCTCGTCCACGCCCATCCGGCAGGTGCCGACGGGGTGGTAGAGGGTCTCGCCGCGTTCCCTGATCCACTGGGCGATCTCCTCGTCGCTCTCCGGCATGGTGTACGGGGGCATCGGCCCGCCCGCGTACGGCTTCATCGCGTTGGTGGCGAACACCTGCTTGGCCGTCTTGAGCCCGGCCGTCAGCCGTTCGACGTCGACGCCGGCGCTCAGGTAGGCGGGGTCGACCACCACCTCGCGGCCGTTCAAGCCGATCCTGCCCCGGCTCTCGGGCTGCAGCAGCACGACGCCGACGGTCAGCCCGTGGCCGGTGGGCGGGGTGAGGCCGTGGTCCTTGAACGGCACCGGGGCGTAGATCAGCTCGATGTCGGGGGCCGGCTCCTCCGGGGAGGTCCTGATGAAGGCGACCGCCTCGCCCACGTTCGAGGTGAGCATGCCGGAGCGGAACACCAGGTAGCGCAGCAGGTTGGCGACGGACTCCGCCCTGGTGAGCGTGACGGGCTTGGTGCAGGAGACGAAGGCACCGGTGGACAGGTGGTCCTGGAGGTTCTTGCCAACCTCGGGGAGGTCGCGCACGACCGGCACGCCGGCGTCGCGCAGTTCGTCGCCGGCCCCGACGCCGGAGCGCATGAGCAGGTAGGGGGAGCCGATGGCGCCCGCCGACAGGATGACCTCGCGCCTGGCCCTGATCTGGGCGCCGCCGCTGTGCTCGATGCCGGTGGCGCGCCCGTCCTCGATCGTGATCCGGTCCACGGGGGCCTCGGTGATCACGGTGAGGTTCGGCCGGGGCAGCGCGGGGCGCAGGTACGCGTCCGCGGCGCTCCAGCGGCGGCCCCGGTCCTGGGTGACGGGGGTGGGGCTGTAGCCCTCGTTGGACGGGCCGTTGAGCTCGTCCAGGCGGCGTAACCCGAGCTCCTCGCAGGCTTTGAGGAACGCGGCGGTGGTGACGTTGGGGCTGCGCAGCTCGGAGATGAGCAGCGGGCCGGTGGTCCCGTAGACGCCGCCGTGGTTGCTGCCGACGCGGCGCTCGGCCCGGTGGAAGTACGGCAGCACGTCCTCGTACCCCCAGCCGGGGATCCGCCACTGGTCGTAGTCCAGGGCGCAACCGCGCACCCACATCTGGGCGTTGAGCGAGGAGGAGCCGCCGAGGACCCGCCCGCGCGGCCAGTAGAGCTCGCGCCCGGCCATCTCGCCCTGCTTCGCGGTGGTGAAGTCCCAGTCGTACGGGGTCTTGAAGAGTTTGGGGAACCCGAGGGGCATGCGGATCTCAAGCTTGTCGTCCTGGCCGCCGGCCTCGACGAGCGCCACGGACACCGCGGGGTCGGCCGAGAGCCTCGCCGCCAGCACGCACCCCGCCGAACCGGCTCCGACGATCACGTAGTCGTACTCCATGGACCCCTCCCAGGGGCGAGTAACTTGTTACTTGCTTACTCCAGCGGCGGCATCGCGTCCATACGCATCTGTAACCTGAGTTACCTACCGGTTGGTATGCCCCCGCTGCGAAGATGTGGCCGAAGGCCCAACAAGGAGGGAAGGCGTCATGCTCAACCTGTCGATCGTCCTGGAAGACAGTGCCAGGAACACTCCGGAGAACACGGCCGTCGTCTTCGGCGACATGCGGCTGCCGTACTCCATGATCGACACCGTGGCCAACCAGGTCGCGAACCTGCTGGTCTCGCGGGGCATCGGCAAGGGCGACAAGGTCGCGATCGCCTGTCCCAACCTGCCGTACTTCCCGTTCGTCTACTTCGGCATCCTCAAGGCCGGGGCGACCGTGGTGCCGCTCAACGTGCTGCTGCAGTCCAGGGAGATCACCTACCACCTGGACGACAGCGACGCCAAGGCGCTGTTCTGCTTCGAGGGCACGCCCGAGCTGCCGCTGGGCGAGCGCGGCCGGGCGGGCTTCGAGGGGGCCGAGGGCTGCGACCACTTCTTCGTGCTGCCGGCCACGCCGCTGGCGACCGAGTCGGAGTACGGTGAGTCGGTCTGGGCGGCGCTGAACGGCATGTCCGGCGAGTTCGAGACCGTGCAGACCTCGGCCGACGACACCGCCGTCATCCTCTACACCTCGGGCACCACCGGCCAGCCCAAGGGCGCCGAGCTGAGCCACCAGAACATGCTGATGAACGTCATGGTCAACGACAAGATGTTCCCGCGCTCGGAGAACGGCGACACCTACATGGGCGTGCTGCCGCTGTTCCACTCCTTCGGGCAGACGGTGGTCATGAACACCGGGTTCATGCGCGGCGCCAAGCTGGTGCTCATGCCGCGCTTCGAGCCGGGCGAGGCGCTGGAGCTGATGCGCCGCGAGGAGGCGACGTTCTTCGCGGGCGTGCCGACCATGTACTGGGCCATGCTCACCAAGATCCACGCCGAGGGCGCGGAGCCCCCGGCCACGCTGCAGGTCGCGGTGGCGGGCGGCTCCGCCTCCCCCGTCGAGGTGCTCAAGGACTTCGAGCAGACCTTCGGCATCGGCATCCTGGAGGGCTACGGCCTGTCCGAGACCGCCCCGGTGGCCAGCTTCAACCAGCCGGGCCGCCCGGCCAAGCCCGGCACGATCGGCACCCCGATCTGGGGCGTGGAGATGAAGCTGATCGACAACGACTGGAAGACGGTCGAGGGCGAGGGCCCCGGCGAGATCGCGATCCGCGGCCACAACATCATGAAGGGCTACTACGGCCGGCCCGAGGCGAGCGCCGAGGTGATGCGCGACGGCTGGTTCCGCACCGGCGACATCGCCACCCGCGACGCCGACGGCTACTACTCGATCATCGACAGGGCCAAGGACATGATCATCCGCGGCGGGTTCAACGTCTACCCGCGCGAGGTGGAAGAGATCCTCATGACGCACGAGGCGGTCTCGCTCGCGGCGGTGGTGGGCGTGCCGCACGACTCCCACGGCGAGGAGGTCAAGGCGTACGTCATCCTCGACGCGGGCGCGAGCCTCACCGAGGACGAGCTCGTCGCCTGGGCCAGGGACAACATGGCGGCCTACAAGTACCCGAGGATCGTGGAGTTCCGCGACGCGCTGCCGATGACGGCCACCGGCAAGATCCTCAAGCGCGAGCTGCGCTGAGCCCCGCAGGCCCCCTTCCGTAGGGAGGGGGCCCAGGAGCGAAACGCTTTCCCCCGCGTCCGCGATCTGTTCGTGTACGGCTCACGAACATCGGAGGATCGCATGGAAGCTGGCACGCTCGCCGTTCCCGGCGCCGAGCTGTACTACGAGCTGCGCGGGTCCGGCCCGGTCCTGCTGCTGGTGAACGGCGGCGAGGGGGACGCGGGCGCGTTCGCGCCGCTGGCCGCACTGCTCGCCGACCACTACACCGTGATCACCTACGATCCGCGCGGCAACTCGCGGAGCCGGCTGACCTCCCCGATCGGCGAGCAGCGCATCCCCCAGCACGCCCGCGACGCGCACCTGCTGCTACGCGCGCTCTGCCGGGAGCCCGCCTACCTCTTCGGCACGAGCTACGGCGGCATGGTCGTGATGGACCTGCTGGCGGCCCGTCCCGAGCAGGTGCGCGCGGCGGTCGCGCACGAGCCGCTCCTCATCGAGCTGCTGCCCGACGCCGACCGCTGGCACGCCGCCTTCCAGGAGGTGTACGAGACGTACGAGCGGGAGGGCGCGCCGGCGGCGGTCCGGGCGCTGAGCGCCCTGCTCGGCGTCGCCGCGCCGCCGGAGGCGTCGGCGGGGCTGCCGCCTCCGGTCGCCGACATGCTGGCGCGGGTCCAGGCCAACATGTCCTTCTGCGTGGCGTACGAGCTGCGGTCGTTCGTCCGTTATGTGCCCGACCTGGAGGCGTTGCGGGGCGGCAAGTTCACGCTGGCCACCGGCGGCGAGACGGGGTCCACCGTGGGCCACCGCACCGCCCTCGCCCTCGCCGAGGAGCTCGGGCTGGACATCGCCGGCTTCCCCGGCGGGCACGTGGGTTTCCTCACGCACCCGGCCGAGTTCGCCAAGACGTTGTACGAGGTGCTGGAGAGCTGATCAGGGCCAGTCGCGGGACGGGCGCAGCGGCATGCCGGAGCGCCCCTGGCCGTCCAGCTTGACGCCGAGCACCTGGTGGAGCTGGATCTTGTTGCGCTCGAAGCCGACGATGCAGCCCGCCATGTAGAGGGCCCAGACGCGGGCGGTGCCCATGCCGACCTCCTGGACCGCGTCCTCCCAGTTGGCGTCCAGGTTGTCGCACCAGTGGCTCAGCGTCTTGGCGTAGTGCTCGCGCAGGTTCTCCTCGTGGCGGATCTCGAAGCCGTTGTCCTCCATCTGCCTGACCAGGTAGCCGACCGACTCCAGCTCGCCGTCGGGGAAGACGTAGCGGTTGATGAAGCCGCCCTTGTTGAACGTCCTCTCCTTGCCGGTGGGCCGGGTGATGCAGTGGTTGAGCAGCCGGCCGCCGGGCTTGAGCTTGCCGTTGAGGAAACCGAAGTAGGCGGGCAGGTTGTCCTTGCCGATGTGCTCGGTCAGGCCGATGGAGCTGACGGCGTCGAAGTCGCTCTCGGTCACGTCGCGGTAGTCCATGTGGCGGACCTCGGCGAGGTCCTGCAGCCCGGCCTCGGCGATGGCCTTCTGCGCGTACTCGGCCTGCTGGCGGCTGAGCGTCACGCCGAGCGCCTTGACGCCGTAGTGCTGGGCGGCGTGGATGACCATGCCGCCCCAGCCGCAGCCGACGTCGAGCAGCCGCATGCCCTCCCGGAGCCCGAGCTTGCGGGCCACCAGGTCGAACTTGGCGAACTGGGCCTCCTCCAGCGTGGCGTCCTCGGAGGGGAAGGTGGCGCAGGTGTAGGCCATGGAGGGGCCGAGCACCCACGAGTAGAACCGGTTGGACACGTCGTAGTGGTGGTGGATGGCCTCGGCGTCGCGCTGCTTGGCGTGGCGGGAGCCCAGCCTGGCCAGCGCGCTGGTGCGCACCTCCTGCGGCGGCACAGGGACGCGCATGAGCAGCGGCTTGAGCCCCAGCGAGCGGACCGCGGCGACCTTCTCGGCCGGGGTCAGGTCGTTGGTCGTGATGTTCCACATCCGGTCGAGCAGGGTGTAGAGGTCGCCGTGCACGTCGATGTGGCCCGACACGTACGCCCGGGCCAGCCCCAGCTCCCCGGGAGCCTGCGCCAGGTAGGCCACCGCGATGGGCGACTTCACCTCAAGGGTGACGTCGGCGCCGTCGGGGCCCGCCTTGCTGCCGTCATACGCCATGAACGCGATGCCGGCGTCCGTGCCGACGATCTTCTCGAAGATGGACGCGAGAGCCATCACATCACCTTCCCCGCACACACTTGTCGTACAGATCAAGCAGGCGGCCGCTCGGATCGTATTCCCGCTTGACCGGCCAGTAGGCGTCGCCGTTGTACAGCCGCCAGAACTCGTCGCGGCCGTAGAAGGACGTCGAGTAGAGCGACTTGTGCCCGTCGAGCTCGTGCACCGCGTTCTCGATGAGCCGGTTGTGGTGGCCGTCGAACCGCCCCCGCGGCAGCGGCACCATGCCCCAGAAACCGAAGTTCACGTACAGCTTCCCGGGCTCCAGGGGGTAGAGCGGCCAGCGGGAGCTCGCCCGCAGCGGGCACATCCAGACCGGCGTCATGCCGACCTGGCCGTGGAAGAACTCCAGGAACTCCGCGCCCCGCTCGACCGGCACCTCGACGTCCTGGATGACCGACTCCTGCACCGGCCGGCCGCGCCAGCGGTCGATGCGGGCGGTGACGCCGTGCTTGCGGTCGAGGGCCACGAGCCTGCGGTAGACGTCGGAGCGCATCCAGCGGCGCGGCATGAACGTGCGGACCATCGGCTGCTGCACGCCGAACGCGCGCGAGCACCAGAACCAGTCGGTGTCCCAGCGCCACAGGTAGTCGCGCACGGTCAGCCAGTCGCGGCCGCGCTGCCGGATCGACTGGTAGTAGATGCGCATGCCGGTGTAGTCGGAGGTGTAGGGCGCCCGGTCGGCGAAGCGGCCGACGGTGAGGTAGAGCTCCTGCGGGCCGAAGAAGACCCCGTCGACGAAGTCGACCGGCTCGCCGTCGTGCTCCATGCTCTCGCAGATCTCCTGCATGGCCAGCATGCACTTGTCGGCGTCGGTGAACCTGACGTGGGTGAGCCGCACGTACGGATGGACCTTGCGCAGCTTGATGCGCAGGCGCAGCGCGTAGCCGAGGGTGCCGTAGGAGTTGGGGAAGGCCCTGAAGAGGTCGTGGTGCTCGTTGTCGTCACGGGCGACGATGACGCGGCCGTCGCCGGTGAGGATCTCCAGCTCCTCGACCGACTCGTGGGGCAGGCCGTCGCGGAAGCTGGTCGACTCGATGCCGAGCCCGGTCACGGCCCCGCCCAGGGTGATGGTCTTGAGCTGGGGGACGACGTACGGCATCAACCCGTGGCGGAGTGTGGCGTCCACGAGGTGCTCGTAGGTGGTCATGCCCTGGACCTCGGCGGTCATCGTCTCGGGGTCGACGCTGATGACCTCGTCGAGATCCCTGGCGGAAAGCCCGGCCGTCTTGCCGGAGTCGCGGAACCTGAAGAGGTTGGACGTGGCCTTGGCCAGGCGCGGCGCGGCGTCGCCGGGAATCTCGGCGTAGGAGCGCCGGATGTGCTCCACTGCCCGTCGGTGTGTCGACATCGTCGTCTTCACGCAAGCACCCCCTGGAGCCGGCAGAGATCGTCGACAGAACGTTATCTCTCCGGGACAACATGGAACAGACCGGGGGCGTTAAAGACACGAAAACTGTTCATCGTGCCAGCTACAAGCCTAAGAAGCCGGTGATTCCGAGTATTTCCGCGTAATTGGCTGACAAACGCCATTCACCACGTTGACGACTTCGCGGCCCTCGACGGCCGCGGCCAGGTTGTCCAGCGTGACGGTCATCAGGCGGCCGGTGGCCTCCTGGGTCACGCCGGCGACGTGCGGTGACAGCAGCACTCCGGGCAGCTCGCGCAGCGGGTCGCCGGCAGGCAGCGGCTCGGCGTCGAACACGTCCAGCGCCGCGCCCCCGAGATGCCCCGAACGCAGCGCCGCCACCAGCCCGTCCTGGTCCACGACCCCGCCCCTGGCGGCGTTGACCAGCACGGCGCCCCGCTTGAGCCGGCGCGGGTCGATCAGGCCGCGGGTCTCCTCCGACAGCGCGATCACCACGACCACCACGTCACTGGTCTCCAGCAGGTCCTCCAGCGCGGTGTAGCGGGGGTCCTCCCGGGGCGTGCGCGTCCAGTAGGAGACCCTGCCGCCGAACGCCCCGAACAGGCGGGCGCACGCCTCCCCGATCGGCCCGTAGCCGACCACGCCCACCCGGGCGGCCCCCAGCTCCCGTGGCTGGAGCGCCTGCTGCGGCCACTCCCCCGCGCGCACGGCCGCGTCGGCCGCGGCCAGCTTGCGGGTCACCGCCAGGGCGGCGGCCACGCACCACTCGGCCACCGCGCCCGCGCTGACGCCCGCCGTGTTGGCGACCGGCACGCCGGCGGCGGCCAGCGCGGCCAGGTCGTGGCCGTCGACGCCGACCGAGGGCTGCTGCAGGAACGCCAGCCGGGGCGCGGCGGCCACGGCCGCGGCGTCCAGCGTGAGCTCGCCCGTCCAGTCGCCCAGCACGATCTCCGCCTCGGGCAGCGCGGCCAGCAGCGCCGCGCGGTCGCGCGTGGCGGGCGCGCGCACGCTCACCCGGTCGCCGAGCGGGGCGAGCAGCCGGCGGATCAGGTCCACGGGGAGCGGCGGGAGCGCCAGCAGGTTCCAGGGCGTCATGCGCCCACCGTAAAGCTCTCCATCACCTGGCGCATCAGGCCGGTGTTGCGCTGCCACTGCGCCTCGGTGAAGGTCCAGGACAGGATGTAGGCGGTCTCGCCGATCGTCACGGCCCGACGCACCTCGTGGTACTTCATGCCGGGCGCGGCCCACGGCGTGCCGCCGCCCGCCTCGGCCACCCAGGTGAACTCCCACTCCACGGCCTGGGCGCCGTTGTGGCTGACCTTCCTGAGTCCGGCGTCGCGCAGGACGCCGGCGCCCCCGGCGGACTTGAACGCCTCCTCCTCGTCGCGCAGGAGCTGGTGCGGGTCGAGGCTGGCGTAGACGGCCTCGACGGCCAGGTGACCCATCCGGTGCGGGTGCGTCCACTCGGCGTGGTGCTCGCCGCGCGCGCCCTTCCAGCCGGCCGGCCGCTCGATCGACCAGCCGGCGGGCGAGGTCCAGGCCCGCACCACGGGCCTCGTCCTGGTCGGGGCGGGCGTCGGCGCGAGCGTGGAACTGGCCGTCGGCGTCGGCGTGGCGGACGGCGGGGCGCTCGGCATCGGGCTGGTCGCCGCGGCCCGCTGGGCGAGCTGCGCGGTGCCCTCCGCCGGTCCGGCGGACCTGAAGTACGCGACGGCGCCCGCCGCCACGACCACGACGGCGGCCGCGGCGGCCGCCACGACGGCGCGGCCGAGCCCGCGCGACACGCGGGGGCCGGGCGCGTCCCGGTCGGCGGCGGCCGGCCTGGCCTGGAGGACGGCGTCGAGCAGCTCGTCCGCCTCCTGGGCGGTCACCCGCTCGGCCGGGTCCTTGCGCAGCAGCCCCTGGAGCACCGGGTGCATGATCGGCGGGATGCGCCGGTAGTCGGGCTCCTCGTCGAGGATGGCCTTGAGCGTGTCCATGGGCTCGCCGCGTTCGAACGGCGAGCGGCCGACCAGCGTGGCGTAGAGGGTGGCGCCCAGCGACCACAGGTCGGAGGCCGGGCCCGCCTCGGTGCCGCGCACCCGCTCGGGGGCCAGGAATCCGGGCGAGCCGGTCACCATGCCGGTCTTGGTGAGCGAGGACTCGCCCTCGGCCGTGGCGATGCCGAAGTCGGTGAGCACCGCCCGGCCGTCGTCGGTGAGCAGCACGTTGCTCGGCTTCACGTCGCGGTGCAGGATGCCCTGCCCGTGCGCGGCGACGAGCGCGGACAGCACCTGGCGCCCGACGTCGGCGGCCTGCCGCACCGGCAGCGCGCCCATGGTCGCCACGACCTCTTCGACGGACGGGGCGCGCACCAGCTCCATGATGATCCAGGGCCGCCCGTCCTCCTCCACCACGTCGTACACCGCGACCACGGACGGGTGGTTGAACTGGGCGGCGGTGCGGGCCTCCCGCGCGGTGCGGACGAGCTGACGCTCCTGGTCGGCGTCGGGCAGGCCCGCGGGCAGCACCACTTCTTTGACCGCGCACTGCCGGTCGAGCAGCGTGTCGTGGCCTTCCCAGACCACGCCCATCCCACCGCGGCCAAGCGCGCGTACTAACTCGTAGCGCTTGGCGATCAGCCGGCCGCTATCCGCATCCATGTCCTACCCCTGTTGACCACCCGAATAGTGGGCAAGTTTCCCATACCTCACCTGCCTCTGAGGGGTGGTCAGGAAGGCGTCTTGCCAGAGCACACCGAATATTGTTCTACTTGGGTGACTGTTCGCCTGCCGGTCATGAGAAGGAGACGCCGATGTCGAACGCTCGTCAGGGTCCGCTGTCCGGGGTTCGGGTGCTGGAGCTGGCGGGGCTGGCACCAGGTCCTTTCGCCGGGATGATGCTCGCCGACCACGGCGCCGAGGTGCTGCGGGTCGACCGGGTGAAGGCGGTCTCCGACCGGCCGCGCACCGACGTGATGGACCGCGGCAAGCGCTCGGTCGGGCTGGATCTGAAGTCCCCCGAGGGCGTGGCCGCGTTCAAGGAACTGGCCCGGCACGCCGACGTGGTGATCGAGGTGTTCCGGCCGGGCGTGGCCGAACGGCTCGGCATCGGGCCCGACGACCTGCACGCGGTCAACGAGCGGCTGGTCTACGGCCGGATGACCGGATGGGGCCAGGACGGCCCGCTGGCGCCCACGGCGGGGCACGACATCGACTACATCGCGGTCTCCGGCGTGCTGTCGATGCTGGGCCGCGAGGGCGGCAAGCCGACCCCGCCGATCAACATCCTGGGCGACTTCGCCGGCGGCGGCCTCATGCTCGCGTACGGGGTGCTGCTGGCGCTGTTCGAGCGGGAGCGCACCGGTCTGGGACGGGTGATCGACGCCGCCATGGTCGACGGGGCGGCGATCCTGTTCGCGATGTTCTACCAGGGCGTGAGCAGCGGCATGTGGGGGCCGCGCGGCACCAACCTGCTCGACACCGGTGCCCCCATGTACGACACGTACGAGACGGCCGACGGCGGCTACCTGGCGGTGGGATCGCTGGAGCCGCAGTTCTGGGAGGCGATGGTGTCCCTCATGGGCCTGTCGGACCTGCCGGACCGCAACGACCAGGCGCAGTGGCCGGCGCTGCGGGCGCGGCTGGCGGAGGAGTTCCGCAAGCGGACCCGGGCCGAGTGGGAGGCGGTGTTCGAGGGCTCCGACGCGTGCGTGTCGCCGGTGCTGTCGATGGACGAGGCCCCCGCGCACCCGCACAACGCGGCCCGGCGCAGCTTCGTCGAGGTCGGCGGGCTGAGCCAGCCGATGCCCGCGCCCCGGCTGCTCGGCGTGCCCGACCCCGACCTGTCCCCGGCCACCCGGCTGGACGACCTGTCCGCCTGGGGCATCCCGGCGGAGGCGGCGGAGAAGCTGCGCGCTCAGGGCGTGCTGGGCTGAGCGCGGGCCGTCTCGTACGGTGAGTAGTCCTTGAGGGTGACGGCGTCGTGCAGGCGCGCGCTCCTGCCGCCGAGCCGGCCGGCCGCCCTGATGACCGCGTCCGGGATGTGGTCGAGCACGCGGGCCGCCTGGACGAGCGCCCACAGGTCGAACCGGCCGCCGGGGACGAGCCGTTTCGCCATGCCGAGCGCCAGGTCGCGGCTGCCGCGCACGTACGCGCCGAGTTCGGCCTCGTACGCGGGGAACGCCCGCGCGGGGTCGCCGCCCGCCGCGGCGAGCTCGCCCGCCAGCACGTACGCGCCCACCACCGCCAGGCTGGTGCTGCCGCCGACGGCGGGCCCCGGGCAGTAGCCGGCGTCGCCGACGAGCGTGACGCGTCCGCGCGACCAGGTGTCCATGCGCAGCTGCGTGATGCTGTCGAAGTAGAACGCGGGCGTGGTGTCCAGCTCGGCCAGCAGCCGGGGCACCTCCCAGCCGAGGCCGGCGAAGTGCTCGCGCAGCAGCTCCTTCTGCCTGGGCACGTCCCTGTAGTGGTAGCCGAGGGGCTCGCGGGTGCGGAAGAGGAAGACGGCCCGCGCGTCCGGCAGGTGGGCCGCCGAGTACAGGCCGATGATCCGGTCGACGGCCGAGACGCCTTCCATGCGCCCTTCGAGGCCCAGGTAGTTCGGCACGGACGCCACCGCCAGGTAGGCGCCGATCCAGGTGGCGAAGCGCTCCTCGGGGCCGAACACCAGGCGGCGCACGTTGGAGTGCAGCCCGTCCGCGCCGACCACCAGGTCGAACCGGCGCGACGGCCCGCGCTCGAACGCCACCTCGCCGTCCTCGCCGATGGCCGTGATGGAGTCGTCGAAGACGTACTCGACGTCGTCGCGGCCGGCGTCGTAGAAGATCTCGCCCAGGTCGTCGCGCATGATCTCCACGTGCCGCTCCGAGAACGCGGCGATGAGCTTCCCGGTGCTCATCCGCACCGGGCGGGACCGGCCGGGTACGTGGAAGGTCAGCAGCTCGGTGCCGGTCTTCCTGGCCCTGATCCGGTCGAGCACGCCCATCTTGGCGGCGATGTCGACGGCGGGCCGGAACAGGTCGACCGCGTGGCCGCCGGTCTTGCGCAGCGCGGGGGCGCGTTCGACGACCGTGACGGTGAACCCGTAGCGGGTGAGCCAGTAGGCGAGGACGGGGCCGGCGACGCTGGCGCCGGAGATGAGGACGTGCATGGACATCCCTCCTTACTTACCGGATGGTAAAACACCGGCGACGGCCGCCACAAGGGCTTACTTAACGATAGGTAAGGATTAGGGTTGATCCATGGCCAGGCCGAGTGACACCAGGGCGCGCATCCAGGCGGTGGCGCGCGAGCTGTTCGTGCGCCAGGGCGTGCAGAACACCAGCCTGCGCCAGATCTCCGACCGGCTCGGCATCACCAAACCGGCCCTCTACTACCACTTCTCCTCACGCGACGATCTGGTGCGCAGCATCGTCCAGCCGCTCGTCGACGACATGGAGCGGTTCGTGGCCGGCCGGCAGCCCGGCGGGGATCCGCGCGAGCTGCTCGACGACTACTTCGACATGATCTGGCGGCACCGCGAGGTGATCGTCATGGTGGTGCGCGAACTGTCCGTGCTGTCCTACCTCGACCTGGGCAAGCGCATGATCGAATGGCGGCAGCGGCTCGTCGCCCTGCTGCTCGGCGACGACCTCACCACCACCCAGCGCATCCGGGCCACGATCGCGCTGGGCGGCCTCGCCGACTGCTCGGTCGAGTACGCCCACCTGCCCGTCGAGGAGGTCAAGCCGACGGCGGTCGAGGTCGCGGCCGCCGCGCTCGGTTTCTAGACCGCGACGTAGAGGTCGACGCCCCCCGGGTGGTGCACCTCCACGTCGGTGGTGAACGCCCTGGCCGGCGTGCCGCCCGACTCGGTGTGCTTCCACACCTGCTGCCAGGCCTCGACCAGCGCCTGCGGCATCGGGCCGCGCGCCTCCACCTTGATCGTTCTGGCGGCCGGCACCCGCACCGCCACCATGCCCTCAGGCAGCCGCGGCACCGTGCGCACGGCCGTGCCGACGATCTGCGTGTAGGCGCCGTGATGATCGCTCTCGTAGTCGGTGAGCACCGCGTAGAGGTTCTCCCCCACGCGGTTGGGCACGTGGGCGAAGGCCCCCGGAGCACCGGCCCGCTGCCACAGGACCGGCAGTTTCGCCCGCGCCTGGTCCATTTCGTCGGCGTTCGTGGTGCGTACTGCGAATCCGACGACGATCATCTCGTCCCGCTCGGTGACGTCCACACGCCCTCCCTCCCCCATTGAGCATCCCGGCCGATCATAAGCCCCCGAGAAAGGGGGAAATGTTTGGTAGAAGCAGTCACCTCATAAGATGGATGAACGTGAAATTTCTCAACGGCATGGCGCCGCCGTACGACCTGACCTACAGCGACGTCTTCATGACGCCGTCCCGCTCCTCCGTCGGGTCCCGGCTCGAAGTCGACCTGTCCACGCACGACGGCACCGGCACCACGATCCCGCTCGTCGTGGCCAACATGACCGCGGTCGCCGGACGGCGCATGGCCGAGACCGTCGCCCGCCGCGGCGGCATCGTGGTGATCCCCCAGGACATCCCGTTCGACGTCGTCGCGGACGTGGTCGACTGGGTGAAGAAGCGCGACCTCGTCCACGACACCCCGCTCGTGCTCACCCCGCACGACACCGTCGGCGAGGCGCTGCAACTGCTGCCCAAGCGCGCGCACGGCGCCGTCATCGTCGTCGACTGGGAGAACCGCCCCGTCGGCGTGGTGACCGAGGCCGACTGCCAGGGCGTCGACATGTACACCCAGCTCGCCCAGGTGATGTCCAGCGAGCTGCTCACGCTGCCCGCCGGGCTCGCCCCGCGCGAGGCGTTCGACCGGCTGCACGACGGGCGCCACCGGCTGGCCCCCATCGTCGACGAGTCGGGCCGCCTGGTCGGCATCCTCACCCGTACCGGCGCGCTGCGCGCCACCCTCTACCAGCCGGCCGTGGACTCCCGCGGCAGGCTGCGCGTCGCCGCCGCCGTCGGGGTCAACGGCGACGTGGCGGCCAAGGCCAAGGAACTGCTCGAAGCCGGCGTCGACTGCCTGGTCGTCGACACGGCCCACGGGCACCAGGACAAGATGGCCACCGCGCTGCGTGCGGTGCGCGCGCTGGGGCCGCACGTGCCCGTCGCGGCCGGCAACGTGGTCACCGCCGCCGGCGTGCGCGACCTGGTCGACGCGGGCGCCGACATCGTCAAGGTCGGCGTCGGGCCGGGCGCCATGTGCACCACCAGGATGATGACCGGGGTGGGCCGGCCGCAGTTCTCCGCCGTGCTGGAGTGCGCCGCCGAGGCGCGCAGGCTCGGCCGCCACGTGTGGGCCGACGGCGGCGTCCGCCACCCCCGCGACGTGGCGCTGGCCCTGGCGGCGGGGGCGGCCAACGTGATGGTCGGCTCGTGGTTCGCCGGCACGTACGAGTCGCCGGGCGACGCCCACACCGACGCCGACGGGCGTAAGTACAAGGAGAACTACGGGATGGCGTCCGCGCGCGCCGTCCGGCTGCGCACCGCCGACGACAGCCCGTTCGACCGGGCCAGGAAGGCGCTGTTCGAGGAGGGGATCTCCACCTCGCGCATGTACCTGGACCCGCGCCGGCCCAGCGTGGAGGACCAGATCGACGCGATCGTGGCCGGGCTGCGCTCCGCGTGCACGTACGCGGGGGCGACCACGCTGGAGGAGTTCCACGAGCGCGCCGTCATCGGCGTCCAGAGCTCCTCGGGCTACTCGGAGGGCATGCCGGTCCACATCAGCTGGTGACCCTCGTGGTCACCCGCACGGTCGTGCCGGTGACCGACCTGGCGAGGTCGCCGGCCAGGAAGACGGCCGCGCCGGCCGCCTCCTCCGCGCTCGCGGGCTGCTTCCCTCCGGGAGGCGGCCCGCCCAGCGCGATCCCGTTGACCCGGATCCCGCGCGGCGCCAGCTCCACGGCCAGCGTCGCGGTGAGGCTCTCCAGCGCGGCCCTCATCGCCCCGTACACCGCCGCCCGCCGGGCCTCGCCCGAGCTCACGTTGATGATCGCGCCGCCCGCGGGCATGAGCGGCAGCATCCGCCGGATCAGCTCCGTGACCTGGCCGAAGTGCTCCTCGAACACCGCCCGCTCGTCGTGCGCGGCCGGCTCGCCGAAGCCGCCGGCGCTCGTCACCAGCACGTCCACCCGGCCCCACCGGTCGGCCACCGCCCGCGCGAACACCTCCGCCGCCATCGCGTCGCCGGGCTTCACCGTCATCGCCAGATCACCCCGCGGCCGGTCGCGGTCGCACGCCGCCACCCGCGCCCCGAAGGCCGCCAGCGCCTCGGCGATCGCCCGGCCCGCCCCGCGCGCCGCCCCCGCGACCACGGCCACCCGCCCGTCGAGCAGGATCGCGTCGGGTGTCGGGGCGGCCATGGGAGCCGACCCTATCCCGACCGCGTAGAGTCGTCGGGTTCATTGCCATCGTCAACAGGAGCACTTCGTGGCACTCTCGAAGCCGGAGATCGACTTCCCGGGCGGCAACCCGCCCGCCGACCTGGAGATCGAGGACATCGTCGTCGGGGACGGTCCCGAGGCCAAGCCCGGCCATCAGGTCAGCGTCCACTACGTCGGCGTCGCCTTCTCCACCGGCGAGGAGTTCGACGCGTCCTGGAACCGCGGCCAGGCGTTCCAGTTCCCGCTGGGCGGCGGGCGTGTGATCGCGGGCTGGGACCAGGGCGTCGCCGGCATGAAGGTGGGCGGCCGCCGCAAGCTCGTCATCCCGCCGCACCTCGGCTACGGGAACGCCGGCGCGGGCGCCCGCATCAAGCCCGGCGAGACCCTCATCTTCGTCGTGGACCTCCTCGGCGTCAGCTGACCGCCGACCCCCCGGCTCCCGGCCCTTCCGCCGGGAGCCTACGCCTCCCACCCCAGAGCCCCACGACATCACCCCACCGGACTCCCGCCCCCTGGCACGTCCGCCGTGGTCATCGCGTCCGGTGATGCCGCCCGATATCCCGACTCCGGGCTCGGCCGTCGCGGTCCTCCGGCCACCGCGCACATCCCCGGGCCCTCGCGTCCGGTGTCGCCGTCCGCCCTCTCCCCCGGTGTTCGCCGCATCCGTCCGAGGTCCGGACTTCAGGCACGTCCGCCGGGTTCTTCCCGGGGTCGGTGATGCCGTCCGGTTTTTTCTTCTTTTCTTTCTCGTACGGGGTTCGCGCGTGTTTCCGGGGGGCCCAATCGCCGGGGGATTGCGGAAATGTCGTGGTGGTGAGGCACGATAGCGGTGTGCTACTGATCGACGTGGTCCGGGTGTCCGAGGCGGTGGCGCGCACGCCCGCGCGGCTGGGGAAGATCGGCCATCTGGCCGAGCTGCTCGGCCGGGTCGGCCCGGGTGAGGCGGAGATCGCCATCGCCTACCTGTCGGGTGAGCTGCCGCAGCGCCAGATCGGCGTGGGCTGGCGCTCCCTCCAGGACCTGCCCGGCCCGAAGCTGGCCGCGACCGCCACGCTGACCGACGTCGACGCCCTGCTCACCAAGATCAAGTCGGTGTCCGGCCAGGGCTCACAGGCCGCGCGCAAGGCGCTGGTGCACGAGCTGTTCGCCGGCCTGACCAGCCAGGAGCAGACCTTCATGCTCAAGCTGCTCGGCGGCGAGCTGCGGCAGGGCGCGCTCGACGGCGTGATGATCGAGGCGGTCGCCAAGGCGTCCGGGGCGCCCTCGGCCGACGTGCGCCGCGCGCTCACGCTCCGCGGCTGGTTGCCGGCGGTCGGGGCGGCGGCGCTGGCGGGCGGCGTGCCGCGCCTGAAGGAGTTCCGGCTGGAGGTGGGCCGCCCGGTCTCGCCGATGCTCGCCGGCAGCGCCCCCGGCGTCGCCGCCGCCCTGGCGAAGGCGGGCGCCCCCGCCGCGCTGGAGTGGAAGCTCGACGGCATCCGGGTCCAGGCCCACCGCTCGGGCTCGGAGGTCAGGGTCTTCACCCGTACCCTCGACGACCTCACCTCGCGGGTCCCCGAGCTGGTGGAGGCCGTGCTGGCACTCCCCGTGGAAGACGCGGTGCTCGACGGCGAGGTGATCGCGCTTCGCCCCGACGGCCGCCCGCACCCCTTCCAGGTGACGGCCGCCCGCACCGGCAGCAAGATCGATGTCGATCGTCTGCGCGCGGAGACGCCGCTGAGCGTCTTCTTCTTCGACGCGCTCCGGGTCGAGGGCGCCGACCTGCTCGATCTTCCGTACGCGGCCCGCCAGGAGAGGCTCGCGGCCACCGTTCCCCCGCCGTTGCTCACCCCCCGCCTCGTCACCGACGACGTGGCGGAGGCGGAGCGGTTCTTCGCCGAGGTGGTGAAGGCCGGCCACGAGGGGCTGGTGGTCAAGGCGCTGTCGTCCCCCTACGCGGCCGGCCGGCGCGGCGCGGGCTGGATCAAGGTCAAGCCCCGCCACACGCTCGACCTGGTGGTCCTGGCCGCCGAGTGGGGCCACGGCCGCCGCGAGGGCAAGCTGTCCAACCTCCATCTCGGCGCCCGCGACCCGGAGACGGGCGGGTTCGTCATGCTCGGCAAGACCTTCAAGGGCCTGACCGACGAGCTGCTCGCCTGGCAGACGGAGCGTTTCCTGGCGCTCGCCGACGGCCCCACCACGGAGTGGACGGTCCACGTCCGTCCCGAGCTGGTGGTGGAGGTCGCCTTCGACGGCGTGCAGCGGTCGCCCCGCTATCCGGGCGGCATGGCCCTCCGCTTCGCCAGGGTCCTGCGCTACCGCCCCGACAAGCGCGCCGAGGACGCCGACACGGTCGAGACGGTCCGCGCCCTCATGATCTAGTACGCAGCCGCACGGGCCCGAAGAGGCCGCTGACGCGCTGGCCGGCGAAGACGAAGTGGGTGGGGCTGACCTCGTCGAGATAGGGCCCGAGCGTGCCGAGGACGAGGATCTCCACCACGTTGTCGCCGTCGTCCAGGTCGACGTCGAAGGCGTACGGTGAGCACACCCTGATCCCGCACGGACGCCCGTTCACCGTCACCTCCGCCGTGCCCCTGACCCTGCCGAGGTCGAGCACGCCCGGCCCGGAACGCGCCGTGACGGTAGTGCGGTAGCGGACACCGCCGCTGTATCCGGCGAGGCCGCGTTCCTCCCAGTCGCCCAGCCGCATCCGGCCCGGTCCGCAGGTGAACCGCACCGGGCCGGTGAAGGCGGCTCCGCCCTGGGCTCCCGGAGCCGTGACGGCGTGCAGCTCGACCGCGCCGTCCTCCGTCCAGCGCGCCCGGGCCCCGCCGGCCTCGACGCCGCTCGCGCCGGGCGGCGCCTCCACGACGAAGACCTCCGTACGAGGGCGCGCGCCCGGCACGGCGAACCCGGCGGGCAGCGCGACCGGGCGGCCGTCGAGCCACCCGGCTTCCGGCAGCGGGTGGGGGCGGAGCCGGAGGTGGAGGGCGGGAGGGTCGCCGTGCTGGCGGCGCCGGACCCGGACGTCCCCTGACCATCCGGGGCCGGACACCGCCAGCCCGTCCACCAGCACCCAGCCGCCGGACTCCACCCGGATCGTGTTGGCGCCAGGGTGCAGCAGGTGCGCGACGTCGTAACGGCGCACCCTGGGGATGTCCGCTTCCGCGTACGGGTCGAAGCCGCCCTGCCTGCCCGCCTCCCGCCCGTTGACCAGGACCCGGCAGTACGCGGTCGAGGCGACCTGGAGCAGCTCGTACGGCCCGTCCCCGAGGTTGACGGTGGTCTCCAGCGGCGTCCCGGCGATCCACTCCGGGACGGCGGCGTCGGCGGGATCGGCGACGAGGCAGACGTAGGCGCGCAGGTCGAGCTCCTCCTCCGGCGTCAGCCGCAGCTCCAGCAGGTGCTCGCCGGCCGTGACAGGCGCCGCCGTCACGGCGGCGTAACCCCGGTCGTCCAGCGGGATCCGCTCGCCGTCGAGCCACAGAGCCTTCTCCGCCCCGGCCCCTACCGCGAGCCAGGCGGGCCGTCCCTGCGGCACGGTGAGCAGAGTACGGAAGCGGGCCTCGGCGCCCGCCGTGACCCTGCCGAAGGCGAGGAACTCCGCCGGCACCCGGCCCTTGGGGCCGAGCGTGTCCCGGTGCACGGGATCCTTGCGCAGCCCCCGGGAGAGCGACCACACCGACGGGGTCCAGGGGCCGTCGCCGACCCGCTGCTCCCCCCGGGGCCCGAACGTGACGTGCACCGCCTCCCCCTCCGGCGTCCGCAACGTCCAGCGCTCGACCGTCGCGCCGCCGCCGAAGTCGTGCCAGGTGTCGTCCAGGGTGGGGACCAGTTCGACCTCCCACTCCTCCCCGAGATCGGTTTCGACCGGGTACGGGGGAGCGTCCGGCACGGGCTCGGCCGGGGTGCCGTCGAACACGAGCAGCGCGGCGGGGCCGTCGTCGAACGGCACCACGACCTCCACGGCGTCCCCGTGGCGGGTGTGCGGGAGCGGGCGTGGCTCACCGCCGTCGAAGAGGCGGGCCAGCAGCGGCGTGCCCGAGACGCCCCTGACGGTGATCCGCATGTCGCGGGCGTACCTGGCTGGGTCGAAGTCGATGGCGGCGTCCAGCCAGCCGAGGTCCACACCGCGCTCGTCGGGCCGGCCCACGCTGATCCTGCTGGCCATGGGGTGTGCGGCCGTCAGGAACACCAGCGTGGCGTCGCCGGTCTCACGCACCAGCGCCGGAACCGGCGCCTCGACCCGACGCGGCAACTCCGCCAGCGCCTCCCCCAGCCCGGTAGGAGTCGCCACACGACGAACCCCGCCCACGTCGGAGAAGAGCCCCCAGGATCGCGCGGAACCGTCCGCGCCCGTACCGGAAGAAACATCCTGAGATCCGGCCGAGGCCGCCGCGGGAGCGGCGCCCGTACCGGAGGAGACGTCCTCGAACCCGGCCGGGGTCACCGCAGGAGCCGCCGTGCCCGTACCGGAAGAAACATCCTGAGATCCGGCCGAGGCCGCCGCAGGAGCGGCGCCCGTACCGGAGGAGACGTCCTGAGATCCAGCCGGGGTCGCCGCAGGAGCGGCCGTGCCCGTACCGGAGGAGACGTCCTTGAACCCGGCCGGGGTCGCCGCAGGAGCGGCGCCCGTACCCGAAGAGAGGTCCCGAGATCCGGCCGAGGCCGCCGCGGGGCGGGCCGGGTGGGCGTCGAGGAGAGACTGCGGGGGGTCGCCGACGGTGATGAGGAGGCCGCCGGCCGCGGCGAAGTCGGCGAGCCTGGTGGCGACGTCCTGGTCCAGCTCCGTGACGGCGGGCAGGATGATCGCGCGGTAGGCCTCGGTGGACACCGTGAGGCGGCCGTCCGCGACGGTCGCCCGCCGTACCGAGTCCTCGTCGATGACGTCGGCGTCGAGGCCGAGCCGGTCGAGGACGCCGGGGCGGGTGGCGAACCACGCCATGTCGCCGACGATCTCCCTGTAGACCTCGTCGGCGCGGGCGGCGGCCGCGTCCACGTGGCCCGTCCCGGTGCCCGCCTGCGCGGTGGCGGTGGGCAGCAGCACGGCGACGTCGCAGGCGTGGCGGCCCTGCGACAGGGCCGCGCACAAACGGGTGACCGCGTCGGCGAAGACGCGGTGGTGACGCCAGTAGGGCTGACGCCAGTCGGTGGACGGCGGCGCCCACTCCCACCAGCCGCGCCGGGTCGTGTAGTAGACGGCGTGCGGGTTGTAGAGGGTGGCGCCGGCCCGCAGCCAGGGCAGCAGCCAGTCGAGGGTCTCCTCCAGCGTGCCGCCCCACCCGCTGGAGTGGAAGGCCTCGATCCAGGTGCGCGGCCTGCCGTACAGGTGGGCGAGCGAGGCGTGCAGGCGGGCGTCGCCGTGGTGGTCGGAGCCGGGCGCGCCGAACCAGCGGTGGGTGCCGGCGTAGTCGGCGTACAGTTGCACGCCCGCCACCGGGTGTCCGGCGCGGGCCGGGTCCTGCTGGTCGCAGCCGTTCACCAGGCCGTGCCGTTCGTGCCAGCGCGCCAGCGGGCGGAAGAACGCCTCCTCGGCGAGCTCCGCGCGGGTGCGCTGGTAGGCCAGCCAGTCGGGGTCCTCGATCGTGAACGGCTCGCCGCGGCGGGCCAGGTGCTCCTCGGCGAAACGGGCCGACCAGGTGGGCAGGGTGGGCAGCTCGTCCTGGAAGGACCCGGCGATCACCCGGCCGAACCAGTGTCCCACCCGCCGCTCGAACTCGCCGTGCACCTTGTCGAGCAGCACCGCGCACGCCTCGGGCGACAGGTAGTCGAAACCGCGCGAGGTCACGGAGCCGTCGGGGGCCAGCCACTGGCCGGCGAACTCCGGGCGCTCCGCCACCAGCCGCGCCTGCAGATCGGCGCCGGAGAAGCCGAGCTGGTCGTAGAACCACAGGTGCGCGCCCAGCTCGGCGGCGTCGGCGCAGACCCCGTCGAGCAGCTCCCACCACGCGTCCGACATGAAGGGCGGGTCGTCGGCGTCGGCGCCGAACGTCGGCCCCGAGGGCGCCAGGTTGAGGATCACCAGGTTGCGCACCCCGCCCGCGACCAGGCGCTCCATCTGCCAGCGCAGCCGGTCGCGGCGCAGCGGCTCCCCGCTCCACCACCAGATGGCGGCCGGGGAGAACTCCGGGGGCGGCTCCCGCAGCAGGTCGTGGACGTTCATCCCTTGAGTCCGCTCGCGAAGCCCTTGATGACATAGCGCTGCAGCGCCAGGAACACCAGCACGATCGGCAGCGCGCCGAGCACCAGGCCGGCGAAGACCAGGCCGTGCTGGGAGACGTACTGGCCCACGTAGGCGAAGACGCTGACCGGGACCGTCTCGTAGCCGGAGCCGCCGAGGTAGATCAGCGGCGTGAAGAAGTCGTTCCAGATGAAGACGGCGTTGAGGATCAGCACCGTGCCGGTGATGGGCCGCAGCAGCGGGAAGACGACCCGGGTGAACGCCACGAGGTGCGAGGCGCCGTCGATCTGGGCGGCGCTGGCGTAGTCGCGGGGCAGCGCCCGGATGAAGCCCGTGTAGAGGAAGACGGTGAAGGGCAGCTGGATGCCGGTGTAGAAGAGGATCATCCCGGCGTGCGTGCCGATCAGCCCGAGCTCGGTCACCAGCTGGTAGAGCGGGATCATGCCGAGCTGGAACGGCAGCACGATGCCCAGCAGGAACAGGATGTAGAGCCCGTACCCGAGGCGGGTCTTCACCCGGGCCAGGAAGTACGACGCGAACGAGCCGAGCGCGATGAGCGCCACCAGGCTGACCACTGTGATGACCGTGCTGTTCACCAGCGAGGGGCCCAGGGCCGCGGCCGTCCACGCGCTGGCGAAGTTGTCGGCCGTGGGCGGGTCCGGCAGGGCCAGCGGCGACTGCGAGATCTGTGCGGGGTCCTTCAGCGACAGCGACACCAGCGTGTAGACGGGGAACATGAACGCCACCGCTGCCGCGATCATCACGATCTCCAGCAGGAAGGTCCTTCTCATACGGTCACCTCGCGGTTGCGCAGGTAGTAGACCTGGACGAGGGAGACGGCCGCCACGAACAGGGCGAGCACCAGCGCGATCGCCGTGCTGTAGCCGAACTTGCCGAACACGAACGCCTGCTTGTAGAGCACCGTCGACAGCGTCTCGGTGGCGTAGCCGGGGCCGCCGTTCGTGGCCGCGAAGACCTGGTCGAACAACTTGAGCCCGCCGATCGTGGACAGCATCAGGTTGATCGTCACGGCGGGGGCCAGCAGGGGCCAGGTGACGTACCGGAAGCGCTGCCACGTGCCCGCGCCGTCGATCATGGCGGCCTCGTGCAGCTCCTTGGGCACGCCCTCCAGCCCGGCCAGGAAGATGACCATGGAGTATCCGGCGTACTGCCACACGACCATGCCGGCGACCGACCACAGCGCCACCGACGGGTCGCCCAGCCAGTCCACGCGCAGCCCGAGCAGGCCGTTCAGCCCCGCGGTGGGGTCGGGGTTGTAGATGTACTTCCACAGGAACGCCACCATGACGGGGCTGACCACGACAGGGGCGAAGAAGATCACCCGGAGCAGCGCCCGGCTCTTCAGCTTCGCGTGCACGCCGAGCGCCAGCAGCAGGCCGACGGCGTTCTGCACGAACACGATCGCCACGGTGAGCAGCAGCGTGTTGCCGATCGAGCCGAGAGCCTGTTCGTCGCCGAGCAGCGTGCGGAAGTTGGCCAGGCCCACGAACGACATGTCCTGGCCGATCCCGCTCCAGTCGGTGAACGCGTACACCACGCCGCTCGCCGCGGGATAGAGCACCACCAGCGCGTAGACCAGCAGCGCGGGCGCGGCGAACAGCCAGGGCGGAGCATCCGCGCTGACCCGCCGCCGCCCCGCGACGCGGGCGGCGCGGGCGCGGAAGGCAGTCAGGGGGGTCACTTCCGGTACGCCTCGTCCATCTTCTTCAGAGCCTCGTCGATCGTGGACTTGCCGGCGAGCAGCTCCTGGACCACCGCGAAGTGCACCGGCTGCACCTCGGCGTTGGGCCAGCGCTGGTCCATGAACGGCACCGCCCGGTCCTTGGTGAACGGCAGGAACGACTCCACGGCCGGGTCGACCTTGGAGGAGGCGTCCTGGGTGAGCGGGATGGCGGCGATGGCCTCGGCCCAGGCGTTGATGTTCTCCTGCTTGCCGAGGAAGTCGACGAACGCCTTGGCCTCCTCGACGCGCTCGCCCTTGGCGTTCGCGCCGAGCCCGACGACGACGCCCGCCGGGATCCACACCTCGGACGCCTGGTCGGCTCCCGGCAGGGGGAACATCGACAGGTCGTCCGGCGCGGAGGCGGCCTTGCGGAAGTCGGGCAGCACGGCCGACACCTGCACGGCCATGGCGGCCTTGCCCGAGGCGACCATGGAGGTCTGCTGCTCGAACGTGGTGCCGTTGACGTTGTCGTTGAAGAAGCCGCGCTTCTGCAGCTCCAGGTACATCTCCATGGCCTGGCGCCAGCCGGAGTCGGCGAAGGTGGCCTGCCCGGCGAGCTGCCTGTCGTCGAAGGTCGGGTCCTTGGCGTAGACGGTGGAGGGCACCAGCGCGTAGGTGATGAGCTGGGTGACCCACGGGGTCTGCGCGCCCAGCGCGATGGGCACCACGCCGGCCTTCTTCAGCTTGTCGCAGACCGACAGGAACTCGCTCCAGGTGGCCGGCGGCTCCTCGATGCCGGCCTTCTGGAACACCTTCTTGTTGTAGACCGCGCCGATGACCGACGAGCCCGCCGAGTGGATGTAGGTCTTGCCGTCGAGCTGGAAGGCGGGCTTGAAACCCTCGGGGATGGTCTTCGTCCACGCCTGGGCCGACAGGTCGGCCAGCAGCCCGGCCTGGGCGATCTGGGTCATCGACATCGCGCTGCCGTTGCCGGGGTACACGACGTACAGGTCGGGAGCGTTCCCGGCGCCGAGCTGGGTGCGCACCGACGTCTGCACCTGGTCGGTGGGGGCGTACGAGGCGGCGATCCGCACCGACGGCTGGACCTGCTGGTAGGCGGCCGCCAGCTTGTCCATCGGCGCCTTCTGGTCGGACACGCCGATGAACTTCAGCTCGGTCGTGCTCTGCCCGCCGGTGGTCGTGGTCGTGGTCTCGGGACGGGTGGAGCAGGCGGTGACGAGGGTGGCGGCGGCCAGGCCGCCCATCATGCGCAGGAAGTTCCCCCGGCTCAGCCGGGCCTCACGCAGCAGGTCGGTCATTGTCTCTCCTCGGTCGTGCGGAGGGTTGTGATCCCCGGGAGGTGGTAGCCGATGCGAACGTTTTAACGACGGCTGCGCGAAGAACCGGCGGGCCGCGAGTTTGTTAACTTACCAATCAAACTTGTTAAATCTGAGAGATGCCGGGAGACTACGAGTCGCCCAAGTTGGGTGTCAAGAGTAGAATTCGCAGCCCTCCGAGCAGGTGGAGACTCAGGTGAAGTCGCGGCCCCACACCTCCAGCAGGTCAGCGCGATGGCAGGGCATGGCCGAGCACATCGTGCGCCAGGGCTCCGTCTCCGTGACCGAGCTCGCCGAGAGCTTCGGGATCAGCGTGATGACCGTCCACCGCGACCTCGACGAGCTGGAGCGCCAGGGGATGGTGCGCAAGGTCCGCGGCGGGGCCACCGCGCAGGCCAGCAACGTGTGGGAGAGCAACATCGCCTACCGGCTCAAGGCCCACACGGCGGAGAAGGACGCCATCGCGCGCGTGGTGGCGGGCATGATCGAGCCGGGCAGCTCGGTCATGCTCGACGACTCCACCACCGCGCTGGCCGTGGCCCGCCAGCTCCAGGAGCTCGCCCCGCTGACCGTGGTGACCAACTTCCTGGAGGCCATCAGGCTCCTGGCCGGCCATCCCGACATCCGGCTCATCGCGCTCGGCGGCGAATATCACGCCACGCATGACTCTTTTCTCGGTCTCGGCTGCGTCGACGCGGTCGAGGCGGTGAGCACCGACGTGGTGGTGGTCTCGACCTCGGCCATCTCCGAGAAGTACGCCTTCCACCAGGAGCAGGAGATCGTGCTGGTCAAGCGGGCGATGCTGGGCTCGGGCACCCGGCGCATCCTCGCCGTCGACGGCTCCAAGCTGGCCCGGGTGGCGCTGCACCGGGTGGCTCCGCTGGACGACTTCCACGTCGTGGTGGTCGACGCCAACGCCCCCGCCGACCTGCTCCAACGGCTCCGCGACCACCACGCGCACGTCGAGGTGGCGGAGTTGTAACGCCGGAGCTGTTATTTGTAACTTGAGGCTTGTTAAAACGATTGCATCTTGCTACAAAGTGAGGGCTTTCGCCCCCCACCTTAGGAAGCAACATGCACCGTCCCTCGCGACGATCTTTCCTTGGGCTCGGCGGCTCCGCACTCGCCCTCGCCTTCACCACCAACCTGGCCGACCCCTGGACCGCGCAGGCTGCCGTGAAGGGTGACTACCCCTTCCGGCTGGGCGTCGCCTCCGGAGACCCGTTGTCCGACCGGGTCATCCTCTGGACGCGCCTGGCGGCCGACCCGTTACAGCCACTCGGCGGGCTGCCGTTCGCCAAGCTCAAGGTCGAATGGGAGATCGCCGAGGACGAGGGGTTCACCCGGCGAGCCCGCCACGGCTCCGCCTGGGCCCGCCCCGAGTACGGCCACTCCGTCCACATCGACGCCAAGGGCCTGGAGCCGGGCCGCGAGTACTTCTACCGCTTCCGCTCCGGCGGCGAGATCAGCCCCACCGGCCGCACCAAGACCGCGCCGGCCCCCGGCAGCAGCCCGGACTCCCTGCGGCTGGCCTTCGCCTCGTGCGCCTCGTGGCCCGACGGCTACTACACCGCCTACCGCCATCTCGCCGACGAGAACCCCGACGTGGTCTTCCACCTCGGCGACTACCTCTACGAGTACGGCATCCGGCCGACGGGCGGGAACCGCAACATCCCCGTACCCGAGCAGTACCGGGTGCAGTGCGACACCCTCGACCGCTACCGGATCCAGTACGGCCTCTACAAGAGCGACCCAGACCTGCAGGCCGCCCACCACCGGGCGCCGTGGATCGTCACCTGGGACGACCACGAGGTGCTCGACAACTGGGCCGGCCGGCACGGTCCCGGCGGCGACGTGACCGAGCAGGACTACCTGGTGATCCGCGCCAACGCCTTCCGCGCCTTCTGGGAGAACATGCCCGTCAGGGTGCCTCCCGTGGAGGGCCCCGACGCCCGGATCTACCGCAGGTTCACCTTCGGCGACCTGGCCGAGTTCAACGTGCTCGACACCCGGCAGTACCGCGACGACCAGGTCTGCGGCGACGGCCAGCGGATCGGCTGCGAGGAGCGTCTCGACCCCGCGCGGCAGATGCTCGGCGCCGAGCAGGAGACGTGGCTGCTCGACGGCCTGGCCGCCTCCCCCGCCAAGTGGAACGTGCTCGCCCAGCAGATCGCCATGATCCAGCTCGACTTCGACCCCGGCCCCGCCCAGCAGCTCAGCATGGACCTCTGGGACGGCTACAAGGCCGCCAAGGACCGCGTCGTCAACGGCATGGTGGACCGCCAGGTGAGCAACCCCGTCGTGCTGACCGGCGACATCCACTACAACCTCGCCGGGGAGCTGAAGCAGAACTTCGACGACCCGTCCTCCCGCACCGTCGGCGTGGAGTTCGTCTGCACCTCGGTCACCAGCGGCGGCAACGGCAACCCGGACACCGGACTGCCGCCCGGCGGCAGCGACCCCGTCAACCCGCACCTGAGGTTCTCCAGCTACCAGCGCGGCTACGTCTCCTGCGAGGTCACCCGCGACCAGTGGCGGGCCGACTACAAGGTCATCCCGTACGTGGACCGGCCCGGCGCCCCCGTGTCCACCAGGGCCAGCCTGGTCACCCTCGACGGCGCCCCCGGCCTCAACGCGCTCTAGGAAGGAACGATCATGCGTCACCTCACCGCCGCGCTGGCCGCCGCCGCCCTCACGCTCACCACCGCCGCCGCCTGGGACCCCGCCCCCGCTCCCACCCCCGAACCGCCGCCCGCGGTGCTGATGAAGGTCAAGCCGGGATCCGCCAAGGGCTCCGGCAAGCTCACCCCCGTCGCGGGCGCCGACCGGATCGTCGCCCTCCTCGGCGCCGACCCCTCCTGCCCCGCCCGGGTGGACATCGGCCTGCGCAGCGACGCCAAGAAGGCCCGGTACGCCACCATGGACGTGGAGATCGACCGGCCGCTCACCGCCTCCCGCACGATGCTGACCAGCTACCTGCCGCCGGGCTACGAGGTTCGCACGAAACTGCTCGTCACCCCGCCTCCCGGCACCGCGGAAGGCTCGTACGAACTGCGTCTGCGGACCCCGTCGCAGACCGTGAAGGTGCCGGTCGAGGTCGTCTCCGTGGACAGCCTCGACAACGGCGGCAACCACGCGCTGCGCCGCCCGGTCACCGCCTCCTCCCAGCACGCCAACGCCAACTACCCGGCCTGCAGCATCGTGGACGGCGACCGCTCCTCCAGCGGCTGGGCCGGAGGCAACGGCTGGAACGACGCCACCTCCCGCTCCTGGCCCGACACCGTCGCGGTCGAGCTGGGCGGCGCCCGGCAGATCTCCCGCGTGGACCTGTACACGCTCGACTCCGAGCGCTACCCGGCCGCGCGCTACGGGTTGCGCGACTGGGACGTCCAGGCGCGGGTGGCCGGCCAGTGGCAGACCGTCGCCCAGGTACGCGGCAACACAACGGGCGCCGTGCAGTCCGGTTTCGCGGCCGTCACCGCGGACGCCGTCCGCATCGTGGCGCTCGCCTCGAACGGCGCCAACGACTACACCCGGATCGTCGAAGTCGAGGTCCGTTGACGAAGGAGGCTCCGATGAGCACGTTCACCCGCATCACCCCGCCCCGCGTCAAGGTGGGGCTGGTGGCCGGGGGGCTGGGAGCGTACTGGCCGCAGTTCCCCGACCTCCTCCCCCAGCTCCAGCGCTCGGCCGCGCGCGTGTCGGAGCGGATGGGGAAGTTCGACGCCGAGATCGTCGACGTCGGCTTCATCTCCGACGCCCAGGAGGGCGCGGCCGCGGCCGAGAAGCTCAGGGCCGCCGGCTGCGACCTCATCGTCGGGTTCCTCACGACGTACATGACGGCCACCATGCTGGCGCCGATCGCGCAGCGCAGCGGCGCGCCGATGCTGCTGATCAACCTGCAGCCGACCGAGTCGATGGACCACGCCACCTTCGACACCGGCCAGTGGCTGGCCTACTGCGGGGCGTGCCCGCTGCCGGAGATGGCCAACGCGTTCACCCGGCTCGGCATCCCGTTCCGCTCGGTGTCGGGCTACCTGGAGGACGAGCGGGCGTGGCAGAAGATCGGCCGCTGGGTGCGGGCGGCCGGTGTGCGCGCCGCGCTGCGCCGGGGACGGCACGGCCTCATGGGCCACCTCTACCCCGGCATGCTGGACGTCGCCACCGACCTCACCCTGGTCACCGCGAACCTCGGCGGGCACGTGGAGGTGCTGGAGTTCGACGACCTGCGCGTCCGCGTGGAGAAGGTGACCGACGGCGACGCGGCCGAGCGCGTCAAGCTCGCCCGCGAGGTGTTCGAGCTGGACGCCTCCGTCGACGACGACGACCTGGCCTGGGCGGCCCGGGTGTCCGTCGGCCTGGACCGGCTGGTCGAGGACTTCGAGCTGGACAGCCTCGCCTACTACCACCGTGGCCTCGACGGCGAGATCCACGAGCGGCTCGGCGCGGGCATGATCCTCGGCTCGTCGCTGCTCACCGCCCGCGGCATCCCGGCCGCCGGCGAGTACGAGCTGCGCACCAGCCTGGCGATGCTCATCATGGACCGGCTCGGCGCCGGCGGCTCGTTCACCGAGTTGCAGGCGCTCGACTTCCACCGCGGCCACGTCGAGATGGGCCACGACGGCCCGGCCCACCTGGCGATCAGCGCCCGCAAGCCGCTGCTGCGCGGGCTCGGCGTCTACCACGGCAAGCGCGGCTGGGGCGTGTCGGTCGAGTTCGACGTCAAGCACGGGCCGGTCACCGTGTTCGGGCTGCGCCAGGCGCGTGACGGCGGCTACGGGTTCGTCGTCTCGGAGGGCGAGGTCGTGGACGGGCCGCTGCTGCGGATCGGCAACACCACCTCCCGGGTGGACTTCGGCTGTGACCCCGGCGAGTGGACCGACGAGTGGAGCGCCACCGGCATCTCCCACCACTGGGCGCTGGGCACCGGCCACCGGGCCGCGGACCTGCGCGCCACGGCCGACCTCCTGGGCGCGAACCTGGTCCACGTCCAGCCTTGACCCGCCCTCGGGGTCCGGCGGGCGGCCAGCCCGCCGAACACCGACGCCTCAGTCGACCTCCACGTCGTCGAGGAGCCGGAGCAGGCTGGAGAGCACGCGGACGCAGGCGTCGACCTCGGCCCCGGTCACGTGCTCGCCGACCGGGGCCAGCATCGCGCGCTCGCGGTCGATCAGGGCGGTGATGGCGGCGCGGCCCGCCTCGGTCATCCGTACGAGCGAGGACCGCTTGTGCGCCGGGTTGGCGACGAACTCCACCAGCCCCAGCGCGGCCGCGTCGTTGCTCATGCGCTGCACGAACTGGCGGCTCAGCGCCTGGGCCCGGCCCATCTGGGGGACGGTCATGGGCCCGTGCTCGCGCAGCATGTTGAGCACGGCCCGGACCCCGACCGACAGCCCTTCGACGGGCGCGTCCTGCTCCACCTTGCGGTGGGCACGCCGGTAGAGCGGCCCCACGAGGTCGAACACCTCGATGAGCCGGTCGGGCAGCTCTCCGGGAACCGCTGTCTCACTCACTCCACCATGATGACACCTAGGTTGCCATTCTCGCCACAGAATGACACCTTGGTTGTCATGGATGACTTGTTCTGGATCGACACCGGCACCGGCCGCCCGCTCGTCCTCCTGCACGGCGGCTTCCTGGACCACCGCATGTGGGAGGACCAGATCCCGGTGTTCGCGGAGGAGTACCGCGTCATCGCGCCCGACGCCCGCGGCCACGGCCGGTCCGCCAACGCCACCGGGCCGTACCGGCTCACCGACGACCTCGCCGCCCTGCTGCGCCACCTGGACACCGGCCCCGCGATCCTCGTGGGGGTCTCCATGGGAGGCGCCCTCGCCGTCGACACCGCGGTGGAGCACCCCGACCTGGTCAGCGCCGTGGTCGTCAGCGGGGCGGGGACCAGCGAGCCCTACTTCACCGACCCGTGGACCACCCGGGCCATGGCCACGTGGCACGCCGGGATGGCCGCCGGGGATCTGGACGCCTCGGTCGAGGGGTTCATGCTCTTCGCCGCCGGGCCGCACCGCTCGCTCGGCGAGCTCGATGCCGAGGTCGTGAGCCGCCTGCGCCGCATGGCCGTGGAGACCATGTCCAAGCACGGCGCCGGCGAGCCCGACCACCTCGTCCCAGTCCGCGACACGTGGGAACGCGTCCCCACCATCGACGTCCCCGTGCTGGCCGTCAACGGCGCCGCCGACTCCCCCGACCACATCGGCATGGCGGAACACCTCGCCAGCGCGGTGGCCGACGGCCGCGCGACCTCGATCGACGGGGCCGCCCACTACCCCAACATGGAACGCCCGGACGCCTTCAACAGGATCCTCGGAGACTTCCTGCGCACCGTTTGACATCCTCCCCGTGCTGAAGCACGGGGATTCCAACCGCAACTACCCCACGAGGAGGAGGTCGCGTTGAGGTTCGCGGTGCTCCGGCCCGGCATCCCGTGGCCCTTCCCGCGCGGACACGGCATGCCCTGCCGCGTGTGCGATGTTCCTGGCCGCGTTCACATCGGCGTTGCCGGCGTATCCACACGATCGGCACCGGTAACGCGCTTGGCTCTCGCGCGCTTGCCGGTCCACGATCCCGCACGCCGAGCACCGCTGGCTCGTGTACGCGGGGCTGACCTTCACCACCCGCCCGGGCGCCTTGTGCTCCAGGCATCGGACGAGACCGCCCCATCCGGCGGCCATGATCGACCGGTTCAGCCCCGCCTTGGCCCGGACATTGCGGCCCGGCGCGTCCACGGTGCCGCGCGCCGACCGGGTCATGACTCGATCTTCAGGTCTTCGACGGCGATCACGTCGAACCGCCGGGCGAGGCCCGTACTGACCTTCTCCACCCAGTCCTCGCGCCGGTCGCTCTCGCGTGCCTTCACCCGGGCGACGGCGGCCTTGACCTCTGCACGCCGGTTCGATCCGCGCCTGGCCCTGGCGAGCTTGCGCAGCAGCCGCCGAAGGCGCGCCTTCTCCGTATCGCGCAGCCCGGGAGCGTTCAGCATCTCTCCGGTGGACAAAGCGGCCGACACGGCCACACCCCGGTCCACACCGACGGCCTCGCCCGTACCCGGCGCCGGGACGGGATCGGGGATGGCGGCGAACGCCACATGCCACCGCCCGGCGCGGTCGCGGGTAACGCGGTACGACTTCACCCCGTCAGGACGGCGCGCGACCAGCGGAAACGGATCCAGCCCACCTTCGGAACCCTCACCTCGCCCACGTGCCGAGACAGGCGGCGCACATCACCCGCTTTGACGGCGACGATCCGGAACCCCTCACCCCGCCCACGCCTGCGCCATGCCGGACGCCGATGGGTGCCGCCGAAGTAGTGCGCCATGGCTTGCGCGAAGTCCTTCAGCGCCTGCTGCTGAACGATGATCGACCCGGTGCGCAACCACGCGAACGCTGCCCGCGCCTCGGTCAACTGGCGGCACTGCTCGGCGAACCCCGGCGCGGACTTACGTCCCGGCTTCCAGCAAGCGTGCTGCTCAACCGCGAGATTCCACACATACCGGGCGTGCCCGCAGTGCTCCAGCAGTGCCTGCTCCTGGGCGGGCGAAGGCTGGAGCCGGTAGCGGGACACGCCGATCAAACTACCGACCACCACCGACAAAACCGGGAGACCGCAGTGTCCGGCCGTTCCGGCTTTCCTCCCCGCCCTGAAGGACGGGGCCTCCAGCCTGTCGGTGTCCGGTGACACCGCGTCCGCGCGCCTCGGCCGGGAAAGGGAAAACCCGCCTTCGTGTGAAGGCGGGTCCGTGGTCGTTCGCCGGGCGTTTCGACGGTGGTCACTTCACCAGGCGGATCGTCATCGGGTAGCGGTAGTCGCCGCCCGACAGGGCCGAGACGCCCGCCACGATGGACAGGACGACGCCGACCACCCAGATGACCGGCACCAGCACCAGACCGATGATCGTGATCGGGAGCAGGATGGACGCCCCCGTGATCGTGAGCTGGAAGTTGAGCGCCTCGACCGCGTGACGCCGGATGTACGGCGAGGTCTTGCCGGCCGTCAGCATCAGGATGAGCGGCCCGATGATCGGGAACCCGACCAGGGTCAGCAGGTGGGCCGCCGAGGCGCCGAGTCGCTCGTTGCTCTCGGGCTCGGCCGTGAAGCGGGGCGCGGGCGCCTGCGGCGCGGCGAAGCGGGGCACGCCGTTGGGGCCGTAGAGCTCCCTCATGATCGGCATGAGGTCGCCGTGCGTACGCGCCGTCATGGCGCGCTCCAGCCGGTCGTCGAACTCGATCTTGTCGAAGCGGCCTTCGGCGTAGGCGGCCTTGACGTGCTCCACGACGTGCTCCCGATCCTGGTCGGTGACGCGCAGCTCAGTCTGCGGCACCTGTCCCGGCCTCGAGGGTGTGGGTACCCCAGTCATCACAGCCATGCCTCTCCCTACGGGATACGAACGGTCTCTTCCCATACTGCTCGACCGGGGGTGGTCGTGGGCATCGGGCGAATCCCGGATGTATCCCCGAGATCTTCCCCGACGCGCCGAAGCGTTTGACGGTATAAAAAGGACTCATGAGATGGCGAGATCGCTACGGCCTCCGGCGGCTGCGTGGCAAAAAGATCGCGAAGTTCGATCGCGAGGCCACCGACGCCGACATCGAAGCGCTCATCGCCTTCGCCAAGTCGCGGCGCGGCGTCGAGTTCTACGTCGAGCCCGAGACCTTCGCGACGGACACCACCGCGGTCGCGGTAGCCGACGACGGCGAGTGGACCCGGCGCAGGGTCGGATCACCCGCGGTCATCCACAAGGTGGCCCGTGACCTGGCGCTGCCGGTGTATGACGTGCAGCTGACCGGCTATCCACAGCGCATGCGCAGCTACAACGAGCGCCGCAAGCGCGAAGGAGGCGAGCAACTCTAGCGCCACCCGGCGCTGAGGGAGCAAGCAGCACCACCCGGCGCGAAGAGAGCAACCAGCGCCGTCCGCGCGGAGGGAGCGAGCAGCACTAGCGCCGCCCAACGCGAAAGGCAGCGAGCAGCGCCGTCCGCGCGAAGAGAGCAACCAGCGCCGTCCACGCGAAGGGTGCGAGCAGCACTACCCGCACGAAGGGGGAGCAGTTCTGCTCGCGCGAAGGGGCGAGCAGCATTAGCGCCGCCCGGCGCGACGAGAGCATGGCACACCGACCTGCCGGCCCGCCGCCACCCAGCCGGACGAAGACACCCCACCTCGGTCGCCCGCCCGAACTGTCACCCCGCCGTCTGAGCCACCACCCTGGCCGCCTCAGCGAAAACACTCGCCCCACCGTCCTAGAAGACCCAACCCCCACCGTCCTTTAAGACCCACTCTGGCTGGTAGCGTCCCCTAGGGCGGTGCGATCCTTCACCCGCACAGCCCTGTTCGCCCAGGTAGGTCACGCACGATGAGATCGTTGATCTCACTTGGCGGGGCACCGCCCAGAGACGGGCTGAGGCATCACTCGGCACGATCCTGACAGGCGTATACATTGCCCGGCACGATCCTGACAGGTGTAGACATCTCCCGGCACGATCCTGAAGGGCGTAGACATCGCCCGAACCACCTGGGACAGGCTGAGACACCACCTCGCGAACCACTCAGGCAGGCACACCCGCACGACGCTGCTGGGGTAGACATCCCGAACCACGCGGACAGGCTGATGAACCATCCCGCGAACTACGCGAACAGGCACACCCCGCACGACGCGTAGACATCGCCGGACTACCCGGGACTCGCTGAGACACCCCCCAATGACCTCGACCGGCGAGAGCACCACCCTGCGTCATTTCACTCGGCGAGGACGCAACCCTGCGGCACCGTCATGTGGTCTTCTCATCCGCGAGGTCCGGAGCACCGGGGCCGGACCCCGTGTCACTCGGGAAGGCGGACGGGCCGAGATCGCCCGCGTGGAGCGCGTCTGGCTCGGGATGGTGCTCGATCAGGGCGAGGAGGGGCTGGAGCCAGGACGCCCTGGGTTCCCCCATCGCGGCGTCGAGTTCGTCAGGGGCGGGCATCCGGCCATCGAGGACCGCCGGCGGCAGCAGGTGTTGCAGGGCGTGCATGAGCAGGTTGGCCATCGAGTAATGAGGATCGATCGCCAGGGCCCGCTCCAGAGCGATCGTGGCCAGAATGCTGTCACCGGCCCGCCACCCTGCCATGGCCAGAAGGGACGCCACCGGAGGAATGAAGGCGGGCTCCAGCCGACGCGTGAGGTCCTTCCACAGGGCTATGTGGGAGTCGTCCATCAGAGTCCAGGCTTCGTCCCGAACCCTGATGACCGCGAGGGCGAGGCCCAGCCTCGCGGCCTCGGCGTCATCGAGCCGGTCACCAGCGGCGGCACGCGCCAGAGCCGCCCGTACCCGTGCGAGCCCTTCGGCCACGAACACCCCGGCGAATTCATCAGAGGCAGAGACGGCGCCACCAGAAACACGGGGCACGCCGGAGGCGGACTCGGGAACGGCGACGTCAGAGACGGCCCCGGCCTCGACGCCGTAAGCGCCAGCCTCAGCGGAGACCGCGCCATCAGAGACAGGATGAACAGCGGAGACCGCGCCGCCGGAGGTCGTGGTGAGGGCTGTGCGCAGGGTGTGGATCGCGTCGGCTGTCGCGCGGCGCATCGCGAGACGTACGGGGCCGGTGGCCGGGGCGATGGTGCGTTGGAGGGTCTGGCGGTCGGGGAGGGCGACGAGGCCGCGGACGGTGGCCTCGGCGGCCACGCGGCTGCTCCGCGGGTCGTACGGGGTGCCTTCCGGCGGGCAGCAGGTGGCGCTGTCGCACACGTAGGACCAGTAGCGGCCGTCGTGGGCGCGCAGTGCTTCCGCCACCTCGACGCCCGCCCCGGCGGCGATCGCGGTGGCCTCGTCGACGGCCGGGGTGACGGCCTCTCCCGGGCCGTAGCCGACGACGACCACCTGGGACACCTCCTCCCGTTGGAACAGCGCGGTCAGGGGGGCGAGGGTGCCCGGCGGCATGGGGACGTTCCAGCGGGCGGCCACCTTGGCCCGGCTCTGGGCCAGGCCGACCACGATGAGGCTGTCGGCCGGGTGGAAGCCGACGAGATAGGGCACGGCGGCGAGGATGTCGGCCGGGCTGGTGAGGGTGAGGCAGGTGGCGGAGATGTCGGTCGTCATGGGCACAGAGCGTGCCGCGCGCCCGGCGCAGGGAAAGCGCCGATAACAGGTTCTGTGGACAAGCAGCACCGCGACCGAACGCCTGTGGATCTACGGGGAAAGCGCCGCCAACCGGTTCTGCGGACGAGCGGCGCCGCCTGTGGACTACGGCGCGAGGCGCTCCCGTACCATGAGTGCGGCGCCCGCGACCGCCGCCGGCATCGCCACGACCGCCACCAGCGGCACCATGAAGAGCAGGAACACGGCCACGCCGAAGCCGAGCGCCACGGGCAGGTTGCCGCGCAGCAGGCGGAAGCGGTCCTTGCGGAGCAGCCCGCGCCGCTCCATGCCGAGCGTGCTCAGCTCGACCGTCAGGAAGAAGCCCGACACGGCCGCCCCGAGCACCGGCACCACGGTCTGCCCGAGCACGGGCACGAAGCCGAGGAAGAACAGCGGCACGGTGAACATCAGCACGAACATCAGCGTCACGAGGCTGTCCTTGACGGACCGCGGCAGGGTGCGCCACCAGGGCTGCCCGTCGGCCTCCTCGACGCCGTCGACCTTGGCGGAGAGCTTCTCGTAGAACGGCTCCCCGATGGTGAGGGTGATCGCCGCGAAGGTCACCACCGCCAGCGCCAGCCCGCCGAGGAACAGCGCGATCGCGACCGTCACCCGGAACGCCTGGGCCCAGGACCACGAGTCGGCGAACGGGGTCATGAACTCGGCGAGGCTCAGCGCGTTGGTGCCGAGCAGGATCAGCGCCACCACGTAGACGGCGAACGCGATCACCGCCGGGATGAGCCCGAACAGCCACCACCGGCCGTTCCTCGCCACCCAGCCCACGCCTCGCAGGAAAAAGCCGACACCGGAGCCGAAGTCGCGCAGCGATCGCATGTCCGGCAGGCTAGCGCCAGAACGAGGTGACCGCGTAACCAAGCTCGTCGAAAAGCTCGCGCAGCAGCGGCAGCGAGATGCCCAGCACGGTGCCGTGGTCGCCCTCGATGCCCTCGACGAACCAGCCGCCGCGCCCTTCGATGCTGAACGCGCCGGCGAGGCTGAGCGGCTCGCCGGTGCCGACGTAGGCGGCGATCTCCTCCTCGGAAGGGCTGCCGAAGTGGACGACGGTGGTCGCGGTCTCGGCGACCTGCCTGCCCGCCGCAACGTCGATCACGCAGTGGCCGGTGACGAGCCGCCCGGTGCGGCCGCGCATGATCCGCCAGCGGTCGAGCGCCTCCTCCTGGGTGGCGGGCTTGCCGTAGGGGCGGCCGTCGAGCTCCAGGATGGAGTCGCAGCCGATGACCAGGCCGTCGCCCAGCCCGGCGGCGACCGCCTCGGCCTTGGCCCTGGCCAGGACGAGGCTGAGCGCGGCGGGGGTGTGAGCGCTGAACGCGTCTTCGTCGACCCCGCTCACGATCACTTTGGGGTCGAGGCCCGCGTTGCGCAGCAGGGCCAGGCGGGCGGCGGACGCTGAGGCCAGAACGATCACCGGACCAGCTTACCCGTCACCAGGCGGGGCCCCGCGCGCCCCTGGTGGTGTGCGGCTCGGGCAGGTCGCCGAAGGCGTCGGCGAGGAGGGCGGCCAGTTCGTCGGGCAGGGTGGCGCGCTCGCGGGCCAGCTCGGCGGCCATCTCCTCGGTGGTCATGTCGAGCTCCCCCGCCCGGATGGCGAGCAGGGACATCACCATGGGCGCGAGCAGCGCCAGCAGCCGCATGACGGCGCCCGGGTCGAGGCCGGACAGCCGGGCCAGCCCGTACGCGACGGTCTCGGTGCCCTGGCCGCCGAGCACGTGCGCGAGGATGTTCTGGCCGTCACGGGCCAGGGAGGCGACGTCCCCGTTGAACGGGTCGGCGTCGGTGTGCTCGTCGAGCGCGGCGCGCAGGGCCTCGGCTCCGTCAGGGTGCTCGGCGTCGCGGGCCATGCCACCGACGATCATCCCGGAGGCGGCCGCGATCGCGTCGCGGGCCCTGCCGGCGTCGGTCGCCAGCATCCCGCCGATCTGCTCCAGGCCGGGATCGCCGAGTTCGGCGAGCAGCCGGTCGGTCAGTCTCACGGCAGTCCCCCTGATCCTCGTCCGGGAGACCTTCCCCGCCCGGCCCCCGGTTAAGTCCGGGGGCGTCCTAACTTTTGGCCAACTCCCCCGGCTCGGCGTCGAGGACGGGCTCCCGCAGCCCGGCGGCGGTGTAGGCGCTGTCCTCGTCGAGCGTCTCGTGCTCCAGGAGGGCGGCCACGATGCCTTCGAGCTTGGCTCGGTTCTCGCGCAGGATGCGGACGGCGTCGTCGTAGCACTCGTCCACGATCCGCCGCGCCTCCTCGTCCACGATGGCGAGCGTGGCGGGCGAGGCCTGCGGCTGCTGGCCGTCGTTGGAAAGGATCGTGAGCGGGCCGACCTTCTGCGACATGCCCCAGCGGCCCACCATGCCACGGGCGATCATGGTGACCTGTTCGAGGTCGCTCTCGGCGCCGGTGGTGATGACGCCGTAGATCACGTCCTCGGCCGCCATGCCGCCGAGCGCGCCCGTGATGCGGCCGCGCAGGTAGCGCTCGTCGTAGGCGTAGCGGTCGGTCTCGGGCGTGGAGAGGGTGACGCCGAGCGCCCGGCCGCGCGGGATGATGGAGATCTTCCTGACCGGGTCGGCGCCCGGCAGCAGCATGCCGAGCAGGGCGTGACCGGCCTCGTGGTAGGCGGTCCTGACCCGCTCCTCCTCCGGCATGACGATGCTGCGGGCGGCGCCGAGCTGCAGCTTCTCCAGCGCGTCGGCGAAGTCGGCCGTGCCGACCTTCTCCTTGCCGCGCTTGGCGGCGAGCAGCGCCGCCTCGTTGACGAGGTTGGCCAGGTCGGCGCCGGTCATGCCGGGCGTGGTCTTGGCGATCCGGTCGGCGCTTACGTCCGCCTCCAGCGGCACGCCCCGGGTGTGCACGCCGAGTATCGCCGCGCGGCCGGCCGCGTCGGGCAGCCCGACCTGCACCGTACGGTCGAACCGGCCGGGGCGCAGCAGCGCCTGGTCGAGGACCTCGGGCCGGTTGGTGGCGCCGATGACGATGACGCCCTCGACGCCGGAGAAGCCGTCCATCTCGGTGAGGATCTGGTTGAGCGTCTGCTCCCGCTCGTCGTGGCCGCCGATGCCGCCCGCGCCGCCGCGGGCGCGCCCGATGGCGTCGATCTCGTCGATGAACACGATCGACGGCGCGACCTTGCGCGCCTCCTCGAACAGGTCGCGTACGCGGGAGGCGCCGACGCCGACGATCATCTCGATGAACTCGGAGGCGCTGGCCGAGAAGAACGGCACGTTCGCCTCACCGGCCACGGCCCTGGCCAGCAGCGTCTTGCCGGTGCCCGGCGGGCCGGCGAGCAGCACGCCCTTGGGCAGCTTGGCGCCGAGCCTGCGGTACTTGGCCGGGTCCTTGAGGTAGTCGACGATCTCGACGAGTTCGTTCTCCACCTCGTCGATGCCGGCCACGTCGTCGAACGTGACGCGCACCTTGCCCGCCTCGACCGGCTTGGCGGCCTTCGACTTGCCGAGGCCGCCGACTCCGCCGCCCATCATGCCCGCGCCGCGCCGCATGATCCAGATCCACAGGCCGGCCAGGAGCAGCACGGGGAAGAACGCCAGCAGCAGGTTGAGGAAGAAGCCCCGGCCCGTGCTGAGCGGCTCGGCCCTGATCTCCACCGCGGCGGTCTGCAGCTGCTGGGAGAGCTGGTCGGTGTCGGCGAAGGTGGGGATCTCGGTGCGGAACTCGGTGTAGGACTGGTTGCCGCTGTCGGGGTCGTTGGCCGCCGACTTGAGCTGGCCCTCCACCGACAGGCCGGTGGCGTAGATCTCCTTGACGTTCTTGGCGGTCACCTGCTGGGTGAACTGGGTGTAGGAGATCGTCTCCCTCTCACCGCTGTCGAAGAACGACGACACCAGGAAGAACACGGCGTAGACGGCCAGCAGGGTGGCCACGAACCGCCACCAGTTGATCTTGGGGCGGCCTCCGGGGGTGCCGGGGAGCCCTTCGGCCCGCCACGGTCGCTTGGTCTTGCCGTTCTCCGATGATCGCGGCGCCCCAGAGCGTTCCACGGCGTCGTCACTCCCCAAAATCGCCGCCCTTCATGATCTCAGCGTAGGACGCGCACCCCGGCGATCGCGTGAGGAATGTCGCGCCACCTGTTGCGTTGCGTGTCCGGCACTGTGATGAACACCAGTCCCGGCTTGCTCATTCCGCCGTCCACGACCATCACGGCCGCGCGGGAGCTGCGCTTGCCGTACGTGACCTGGTAGAGCAGCGTCCAGCCGTCCTTGATCCGCTGAGAGCCGAGCCAGCGGATCTTGGAGCCCTCGGGGTGGTGGTTGAGCGTCCACCGGGCGGCCAGCAGGGCGGTGTCGCGGTCGGACTTCTGCGACTCGATCGGCACCGGGCAGCTGACCAGCATGCCGCGCGGGCCCTTGCTCGGCTTGGGCAGCACCTGCCGGCTGGTGAACGGGGCGGGTCCGTACGACTTCCAGGGCTTGGGCAGGTTGGGCACGGCCAGGCCGGTGCGCTTGTCCTTGATGACGCTCTTGCCGGCGCGGGGCAGCTTCAGCCGCTTGACCTTGGCGGGCAGGCGGGGCAGGCGCTCGTCCGCGTACAGGGCCTCCATCGCGGTGTAGCCGGGCGCGAGCGACGTGCCGGGGGTGGGAGTGGGGCGCGGCGCCGGATCGTCGCCCGAGACGCCCGAGGCGGGCTCGACGGTGGCCTCCGCGGTCGCCCCCGCGGTGGCCTCTACGGTGGTGCCCGCGGTGGCTTCGGCGGTGGCACCCACAGTGGCGCCGACGGAGGGTTCGGCGGTGGGCGGGCCGGACGAGACGGGCACGGCCGATGGCGCGGCGACCGGCCGGGCGCCGGTCTCGTCCGGCCGCGAGGGAAGCGCCAGGACCACCCCGACGGCGGCGACCACCACCGCCGCGACCACGGCGAGTCCCCGGTAGATCGCCCCCATCCGGATGTCTCCGATGCGGGAGCGTCTGGGCGGCGAGGCAGGGATTCCCGGGCGGTCTTCGGTTCTCACGCGGGAACCTCTGGTCTCATCAACCCCATCGAGCACGAACCGGAGCGTACGACAAAACCGACCCATCTGCGGGCGATTGCTACCGAAGTGTCATCTCAGGTTGGTGTAACAGGTGGGACTCGGGGTCCGATCCGGTCTCCGCCGAGCCAGGGCGCGTCGGCCACGAAGGTGCACGAGCCGGGCTCGATCTCGGTGAACCCGGCGTCGCGCACCACCGGCAGCCCTTCGTCCACCTTCGCCGAGAAGACGGCGGGCCGGGCGGTGCGCACGGACACCGTGAGACCCCGCGCCCGCCAGGCGGCGCGTCCGGCGGCGTCGCTGGCCCACCAGGCGAGCTGGGCGGCGTGCCCCGCCTGCGCCATGGCCTTGCCCGCGGACATGCGCAGGGCGGGGTTCTCCCACAGGACCGGCGGGGTGGCCGGGCCCGGCTCGCCGGTGTCGGCCAGCTCGGTGCCCGACACCTGCAGTCTTGCCAGGTCCCTGGGCCAGGCGTCGAGCGGGACGGGCGGGTGCACGCGCACCTCGGCGGTGCGGTGCTCGATCGTGCGGCCGGGCAGTGCGACGGCCCGCCGCCACTCCGCGCCCCTGGCCCGCCGCACCACCTTGCGGATCCGGCCCACCTGCCAGGCGCGCAGCTCTCCGGCCCACTCCCCCGGGTCGTCGAGCAGGGAGAGCACCGCCATGGCGGCGGCCTCAAGGGCGTCGGCGCGCTCGGGCGGGCCGGCACGTTCGATCCGCACCACCAGGGGCAGGACCATCTCTTCTGAGTCGTTCATCGCTTTCCAGCATGCCGGATCGCCACCGACATCCCGGCGGCGAGCAGGCACAGCGCCCCGGCCGCGTACCAGGCCACGTCGTAGTGGCCCAGCTGGTCGCGGGCGAGCCCGGCGCCGACGGCGGCCACGGCGGCCCCGACCTGGTGGGAGGCGAACACCCAGCCGAACACCACGGGCCCGTCCGCGCCGTACAGGCTGCGGCACAGCGCCACCGTCGGCGGCACGGTCGCCACCCAGTCGAGCCCGTAGAAGACGATGAACACCAGCATGCTGGGCTCGGGGGTGGCCGCGAACAGGGCAGGCAGCACCATCAGCGACAGCCCGCGCAGGGCGTAGTAGACGCCGAGCAGCACCCGGGGGTCGATCCGGTCGCTCAGCCAGCCCGACAAGACGGTCCCCACGATGTCGAAGACCCCGATCACCGCGAGCAGCCCGGCGGCGGTCGGCTCGGCCATCCCGTGGTCGTGCGCGGCCGGGATGAAGTGGGTGCCGACCAGCCCGTTCGTGCTCGCCCCGCAGATGGCGAACCCGCCCGCGAGATACCAGAAGGGACGGGTGCGCGCCGCCGACCGCAGCACGGTCAGCGCGCGCACCGCCGCGTTCGCGGCCGGGGCCGGTGGGGTACGGGGCGCGTCCGGGTCGGCGCCGAGCGCCGTCGTGCCGACCTCCTCGGGGCGGTCGCGCAGCAGCCACCAGACGAACGGCACCACGGCCAGCGCCGAGCCGGCCACCGTCAGCGAGGCCACCCGCCAGCCCGGCCCTTGGGCGAGCTGGGCGAGCACAGGCAGGAAGACGAGCTGCCCGGTCGCCCCGGCGGCCGTCAGCAGGCCGGTGACCAGGCCGCGGTGCCGCACGAACCACCGGTCGGTCAGCGTGGCCGCGAACACCAGGGCCATCGACCCGGTGCCGAGCCCGACGAACACCCCCCACAGCAGCAACAGGTGCCAGCTCGCGGTCATCCACACGGTGAGCCCGCTGCCGGCCGCGACGAGCAGCAGGGCGAGGGCGACCACCCGGCGCATGCCGAAGCGGTCCATGAGCGCGGCGGCGAACGGCGCCATCAGGCCGTAGAGCACGAGGTTGACGGAGACGGCCAGGGAGATCGTGCCCGTGCTCCAGCCGAACTCCTCCCGGAGCGGGTTGATCAGCACGCCGGGGGTGGCGCGGAAGCCGGCGGCGCCCAGGATCGCCACGAAGGCGACGGCCGCGACGAACCAGGCCCGGTGCACGCGGACGCGCCTGGCGGGGGTGGTCAGGGTCATCCGCCAATCCTGATTTATCGCGGTTTCCGGGCACGAGTGGCCCGAAGGCCAATATGTGAAAGAATCCGGCCATGCCGCACCGGATCGCCGTCGTCGTGCTCGACCAGTTCGCGCCGCTCGACCTGGGAGTGCCAGGACAGGTGTTCAGCACGGCCGAGTCGGCGTCGGGCGAGCCCTTGTACGAGGTGGTGACCTGCTCGCCGGGCCGCGCCCCCGCGCGCTGCTCGGCCGGCTACAGCGTGCACCCCGACCACGACCTGGACGTGCTCGACACCGCCGACACGGTGCTGGTGCCCGGCGTGCACGGCGGGCCCGCCCTGCGGGAGGGCGTCATACCCGGCGAGCTGCGCGAGGCACTCCAGGGGCGGCCCCGGGTGATGTCGATCTGCACGGGCGCGTTCGTGCTGGCCGCCGCCGGGCTGCTCGACGGCCGCCCGGCCACCACCCACTGGCGCAACGCGGCCCGCTTCGCCAGGCTGTTCCCCCGGGTGAAACTGGACCCGGACGTGCTGTTCATCGACGACGGCGACGTGCTCACCTCGGCCGGCGTCGCGGCCGGGCTCGACCTCTGCCTGCACGTGATCAGGCGCGACCACGGGAGCGAGGTGGCCAACAGGGCGGCCCGCCGCTGCGTGATGCCGCCCTGGCGGGAAGGCGGCCAGGCGCAGTACATCGAGCGCCCGCTGCCACCCGCCACCGGCAACGGCACCGCCGCCACCCGCACCTGGATGCTGGCCCACCTGGACGCGCCGCTCGACCTGGAGGCCCTGGCGGCGCACGCCAGCATGAGCGTGCGCACGTTCACCAGGCGCTTCCGCGAGGAGACCGGCATGAGCCCGGCCCGCTGGCTGTCCAGGCAGCGGGTCGAGCACGCCCGTCACCTGCTGGAGACCACCGACCTCGGCGTGGAGGAGGTGGCCAGGCGCGCCGGCTTCGGCACCGCCGTCTCGCTGCGCCAGCACCTGCACGCGGTGGTCGGCGTGGCGCCCCTGGCCTACCGGCACACGTTCCGCCGCCAGTAGGGAATAACCGGACAGGGTGTCCAGTTGCACGAGCCAGCCAAGTGGACACGTCGTCCGCTTCTGTCTCGTGGAGGAGTCTCATGGAGACCGCTCTTCTGGGTGCCGCGTTGCTGGCCGGTTGCCTCCTCGCCGTCCAGGCGTCGGCGAACCTGCAGCTCAACCGGGCCGTGGGCACGCCCTACGGCGCCTCGACCCTGCAACTGAGCGTCGCGACCGGCCTGCTGGCCGTCCTCGCCCTGGCCACCGGCGCCCTCGGCGTGCTCGCCCGGACGGCCGACGTCCCGGTCTGGCACCTGCTCGGCGGCCTGGCCAGCCCGCTCTACATCACCAGCGGCATCCTGCTGTTCCCCCGGCTCGGCGCCCTGGTGACCGCCGGTCTGTTCGTCACCGGCCAGATGTTCGCCTCGCTCGGGCTGGACTCGTTCGGCCTCCTCGGGCTGGCGCGCGAGGAACCGGACGCCGGGATCGTCGCGGGCGCCCTCGCCGTGCTGGCGGGCATCACCGTCATCGTCCGCGGCCTGGGCGCCGGCGTCCCCGGCGGGACCCGGACGCGGCCCGGCTGGCTCGCCCTCGGGCTCGTCGCCGGCGCGGCGCTCCCCGTGCAGGGAGCCGTCAACGCCAGGCTCCGGGCCGGCCTGGACGAGCCGCTCACCGTCGCCGCCGTCAGCTTCACCGTCGCCACGCTCACCATCGCGGCCCTCCTGCTGGTGCTGACCGCCACCCGCCGCACGCCCCGCCCGCGCCTCGCGGGGCTGCGGGCGATGCCCTGGTGGGGGTGGCTGGGCGGGGCGTGCGCGGCCGCGTACGTGACGGGGACGTTCCTGCTCCTGCCCGCCATCGGCGCGGCGGTGACGATCGCCCTGACGGTCACCGGCCAGCAGCTGACCTCCGCCGTCATCGACCACTACGGCCTGTTCCGCATGCCCAGGAGGCCGATGGACGCCTCCCGCCTGCTCGGCCTGGCCCTGCTCCTGGGCGGCGCCGTCACGATCCAGCTGAGCTGATCTCCGCCGCCGCGCTACAGGGCGCCCGCGGCGGTCAGGACGAGGCGACCGGGTCCGTGACCCCGCCGGGGCAGGCGACGGCTCCGGCGTCCCAGCCCGCGAGCCGTGCCCCTGCCTCGTAGGCGCTCTGGTAGAAGGCCAGGACGGCCTCGCGCGGGGAGGGCTCGGCCCTGGCGTCGTCGTAGCGCAGGATGGCCAGGTGGCTCCCGCGCTGCTCGACCCACTCCGCGGTCCCCGGGAGCAGCGGTTGGCCGGCCAGCCCGGCGGGCTCCGGCGCGGTGTAGGAGTAGAAGGCCGGTTGCGGGAAGGTGTCGTCGCCGAACCAGAAGCCGGAGCTGATCACCTCGCGGGAGTACGCCTCGCGGGTCACCGGGTCGTTGCCGGAAGGCTGGTCGATCACCCGGTCGGAGAACCTCGTGCAGGCGATGTCGAAGGTGTGCCAGAAGTGGTGGACCGGGCTGATCTTGCCCGAGTAACCGGAGGCGAACTCCTCCAGCACCAGGTTGACCTGGCTGAGCACCTGCCAGTAACGCGTCGCGTGGACGGGGTCGTAGGCCGCGTGCTCGGTGTCCTCGGCGAACGGCCGGCCGGAGTCGGGCAGGTCGAACGGCTGCGGGATGTCGACGTCGACCGGCGCGTCCAGGTCCCCGAGTGCCCGCATGACCTCGTCGTAGAACGACGCCACGGACTGGCCGTAGAGGGGGAACGTCACCGCCCGGCCGTCGATCGTGGCGACGATCAGCTGATGGGCGACGAAGTCGAAGTCGATGGTGAAGATCGGCCCGCCGTCGGCCCGTCCCGTCGGGCGGGTGGTGATGCCCCGCCCGGTCAGGTGGAACGGCACGTGCCACCAGTGGTTGCGCCGGATCCCGGCCGCGAGGCGGATCTTGCCGACGATCTGGGCGAAGCGGTGCAGCGTGGCCTTGGTGTCCTGCCATGCGGCCAGCGGGATCGCGGGAAACAGTTCCATGTCCCTCACCATCCCCACGGCCGTCCGATGCATGAGGGGTTGTGCCAAAGTGGGGCGGTGACGCTGACCAACTGGGCGGGAAACACCGCCTTCACGGCATCCCGGATCCACCACCCCACCTCCCTCGACGAGCTCCGGAGCCTGGTCGCCGCCGCCCGGCGGGTGCGCGCGCTAGGCAGCGGCCACTCCTTCAACGACGTCGCCGACTCCCCCGGTGAGCTGGTGCGGCTCGACCGGATGCCGCCCCTGATCGAGATCGACGGCGCGGCGGCGCGGGTGCGGGTCGGCGCGGCCACCACGTACGCGCGGCTCGCCCCCGAACTGCACGCGCGCGGGTTCGCGCTGGCCAACCTGGCGTCGCTGCCGCACATCTCGGTGGCGGGCTCGGTCGCGACCGGCACCCACGGCTCCGGGGTGGGCAACCCGAGCCTGTCGGCCGCCGTCCGGGGCCTGGAGCTCGTCACCGCCGACGGCTCGGTGGTCACCCTCGAACGCGGCCACGACGACTTCCCCGGCGCGGTGGTCGCGCTCGGCGCGCTCGGCGTGGTGTCCGCGCTCACCCTGGACCTGGTGCCGGCGTTCGAGCTGCGCCAGTACGTGCGCGAGGGCGTGCCGGACGACGCCCCGTTCGACGAGGTCATGGCCGACGGCTACAGCGTCAGCCTGTTCACCGACTACCGCGACACGCGGGCCTGGATCAAGACCCGCGGCGAGCCGCCCGGCGACGACTGGCACGGCACCCGGCCGGCGGACGGCCCGCGGCATCCCGTGCCCGGCATGCCCGCCGAGAGCTGCACCGTACAGCTCGGCGTGCCGGGCCCGTGGCACGAGCGGCTGCCGCACTTCCGCGCGGACGCGCCGCCCAGCAGCGCCGGGGACGAGCTGCAGTCGGAGTGGCTGCTGGAGCGCTCGCACGCCGCCGCCGCGCTGGGCGAGCTGCGCGCGGCCGGCGACCGGATCCGGCCGGTGCTGCAGATCTCGGAGGTGCGCACGGTCGCGGCCGACGACCTGTGGCTGAGTCCCTCGTGCGGGCGCGACAGCGTGGCGTTCCACTTCACCTGGGTGAAGAACCCGGAGGCGGTGCTGCCGGTGATCAAGCTGGTGGAGGACGTGCTGGCGCCGTTCGACCCCAGGCCGCACTGGGGCAAGCTGTTCACCCGCCGCCCGGCGGTCCCTGACCGGTTCCGTGAGCTGGTGCGCCGGTACGACCCGGACGGCACGTTCGGCAACACTTTCACCCGGACACTGCTGGATACCTGACGGAAGCTGGCAGGTAAGCGCGGCACGATGGAAGCATGATTGTCAAAGGGCCCTTCGAGACCTCCGACTGGCACGCCGAGCAGCCGTTCGAGCAGCACGACGACGTCTCACTCGGCCGCGTCACGATGACCAAGACCTTCCACGGCGGCCTCACCGCCACCAGCACCGTCCACCTGACGGTGGTGACGACCCCGGTGGAGGAGTCGAAGGCGTACGTGGCCGTGGAGCGCATCGAGGGCACGCTCAACGGCCGGGCGGGCAGCTTCGTCGTGCAGCACAACGCCGCCAGCGACAGGGGCACGCAGTCGTTGCGGATCTCGGTCGTGCCCGACTCCGCCACCGGCGAGCTGCGCGGCCTGCGCGGCGAGATGGACATCGAGATCACCGAGGACGGCGCGCACTCCTACGTGTTCGACTACACCTTGGAGGGTCCCGCCCACTAACCTACCGACCAGCCGGTACGGATGGAGGGCGTCGTGTGGGACCCGGAGCTCGGCGAGCTGAAGCACCGCAAGGACCTGGCCGCGCGCATGGGCGGCGAGGAGCGCGTCGCCCGTCAGCACGCCACCGGCCGGCTGACCGTCCGGGAGCGGCTGGCCGCGCTCACCGACTCCTGGCAGGAGGTGGGCGCGCTGGCCGGGCGCGCCGAGTACGCGGAAGGCCGGCTGGAGAGCTTCACCCCGTCGAACGTGATCATCGGTCGCGCCGAGATCGACGGTCACCGCGTCGTGGTGTCCGCCGACGACTTCACCGTGCGCGGCGGCGCGGCGGACGCCGCCATCCACGAGAAGCAGATCCTGGCCGAGCGGATGGCGGGCGAGATGCGGGTGCCGCTCGTCCGGCTGATCGACGGCACGGGCGGCGGCGGCAGCGTCAAGCAGCTGGAGGAGTACGGCCGCACGTACGTCCCGTACAACCCGGGCTGGGACCAGGTGGTCGCCAACCTGGGGCGGATCCCGGTGGTCGCGCTCGCCCTCGGCCCGGTGGCCGGGCTGGGCGCCGCCCGGCTGGTCACCTCCCACGTCTCGATCATGGTCAAGGAGCTGTCCCAGGTGTTCGTGGCCGGCCCTGCCGTGGTCGAGGCGGGGATGGGCGAGAGCCTGGGCAAGGAGGAGCTGGGCGGCTGGCGCACCGTGGCCGCCGCCGGCACCGTCGACCTGGTGGCCGGCTCCGAGCAGGAGGCGTTCGCGCTGACCCGGCGGGTGCTCGGCTACCTGCCGCGCAGCGCCTGGCGGCTCCCGCCGGTCGCCGAGTGCGCCGACGACCCCCGCCGCCTCTCTCCCGAGCTGCGCGCCGCCGTCCCGCGTGACCGGCGCAAGCCGTACGACATGCGCGCGATCATGGACACCGTGTTCGACGAGGGCAGCGTGCTGGAGCTCGGCCGCCGCCACGCGCGCTCCACGATCACCGCGCTGGCCCGGCTGTCCGGGAGGCCGGTGGCGGTGCTCGCGAGCGACCCGCGCTTCTACGGCGGCGGGATGACCGCCCAGGGCGCGGACAAGACGACCCGGTTCCTGGACTTCGCCGAGACCTTCCACCTGCCGGTCGTGCACCTGGTCGACCAGCCGGGGTTCGTGATCGGGGGCGCCGCCGAGCGGGCCGCGACCATCAGGCACGGCGCCCGCGCGCTCGCCGCCGTCTACCAGTCGACGGTGCCGTGGGCGTCGGTGCTGGTGCGGCGGGTGTTCGGGGTGGCGGGGGCCGCGCACCGGCCGCACCACCGTTACGGCCTGCGCGTCGCCTGGCCGTCGGGTGACTGGGGGTCGCTGCCGATCGAGGGCGGGCTGGAGGTGGCGTTCAAGCGCCTGCTGGCGGAGGCCGGGCCGGACGCGGAGGTCATGAAGGCGGAGATCGCGGCGCGGCTGGAGGCGGTCAGGTCGCCGTTCCGCACCGCCGAGGCGTTCCTGGTCGAGGACATCGTGGACCCCGCGGAGACGCGTCCCGTGCTCACCGCGTGGGCGCGCGACGCGTACGAGGTGCTGGAGCCGGGACCGCGGGCCACCACGAGGCCGTGACCAGGCGAAATGTTAGCCAGCGGTTCTCAGCGGCAGAAACCAGGCATGCACATCTGGGGGGTACGGACCGTCCTGCCGGACCACCGGTACGAGCAGGAGGAGATCACCGAGGCGTTCGCCCGGCTCACGGCGGCGGACGAGGGGCTGCTCAAGCGCTTCCACACCGCCACCGGCGTGACCGGCCGCAACCTGGCGCTGCCGCTGGACGACTACGCCAAGCTCGAATCGTTCGGCCGGGCCAACGACGCCTACGTGGAGATCGCGCTCGACCTGGGTGAGCGGGCGATCGCCGGCGCGCTGGACAAGGCCGGGCTGCCGCCGGGGAAGGTCGACCTCCTGGTGTTCTGCTCCACCACCGGGCTCGCCGCGCCGTCGCTCGACGCCCGGCTCGCCCAGCGCGCGGGGCTGCGCGAGGACGTCAAGCGGGTGCCGGTGTTCGGGCTGGGCTGCGCCGCCGGGGCGGCCGGGCTGTCGCGGCTGCACGACTACCTGCGCGGCTGGCCGGACCAGGTGGCGCTGCTCGTCTGCGTGGAGCTGTGCTCGCTCACCGTGCAGCGTGACGACACCTCGGTCGCGAACCTGATAGCCAGCGGCCTGTTCGGCGACGGCGCCGCGGCCGTCGTGGCCGCCGGGCACGGCGACGGACGCGAGGTGGTGGCCACCCGGAGCAAGCTGTACCCCGGCACCGAGCACCTGATGGGCTGGGAGGTCGGCGAGCACGGCTTCCGCATCGTGCTCGACGCCGGGCTGCCCGAGTTCGTGGACCAGGTGCTGGCCGGGGACGTCGTGGCCTTCCTCGCCGACAACGGCCTCACCCCCGGCCAGGTCGGCACCTGGATCTGCCACCCCGGCGGCCCCAAGGTGATCGAAAGGCTGGCCGGGGCGCTGGAGCTGTCACCGGAGGCGCTGGAGGTCACCTGGCGGTCGCTGCGCGAGCACGGCAACCTGTCGTCGGTGTCGGTGCTGCACGTGCTGCAGGAGACGCGCGGGCGCAAGGACCAGCCGGCCGTGCTGCTGGCGCTCGGGCCGGGCTTCTCCGCCGAACTGCTCCTGCTGCACTGGTGATCAGGACGGCTTCGACACCGGGATCCGCTCCAGCCCCTCCGGCCGCTTGCCCGGGTAGACGCCGGTCAGCAGCGCGCTCACCGTGTACAGGTGCCAGGCCAGGGCCGGCTTCTTGACCACCGGGTCGGCGAACAGGGCGCGCACCTCGTCCGGCCGCACGATCGGCGCCAGCGCGTCCAGACTGCCCAGCACCTGCTGCCGCAGCACGTCCGTCAGCACCGGGCCGGGGCTGGTCCGCCAGCTCCAGCCGCCGCCCGTGCGGAGCGTCGGCATGTGCGCCGGGGGCCGCGGCGCCCGCCGCCACCAGTGCGACGGCCGGCTCTCCAGCGCCGCGGCGAACCGCCACGGCTTGCCCTCGATCGGCACGTCACGCAGCTGGGGCGCGAACCGCAGGATCAGCGCGTAGATCACCTCTTCGGACAGCCGCCAGGCCTGATCCAGCCCCAGCGCGGCCCGTACCACGCGGTTGTCCAGGAACGGCCGGACCGGGTCGCCGCGGCGCAGCGACCCCGCGCGGGCGCTGGCCTGCCAGCGGCCCACCTTGTACCAGACGTAGATGTGGTCCAGCGCCTCCAGCCGGTCCTTCCTGGCCAGCCACGGCCGGGCCAGCTCGCGGGCGTGCTCGTTCGCCTCGTCGGTGAACAGCTTGTCGTCCTTGCCGAACGTGGTGGTGATGCGGCGCAGCAGCGCCTTGTCGCTCAGGTCGCTCTGCAGCAGGTTCAGGCTGCCCGCCCGGAGCGTCTCGCCGCTCTGCCCGGACATGGTCGGCTTGCCGGAGTAGGGCAGGTAACCGACGATCGACTCGTACGCGGACGTCATGCCCTCGCAGGTGCGCAGCGTCTCCCAGACCCGGTCCAGCGGGTGCTCCACCAGCACCGCGTCCTGCCCGGCCGTCTGCGGCGGCGCGATCACCGTGTGCTCGACGCCGAGCCGGCCGGCGATCTGCCGGGCCAGGATCACGTCCGGGTGCGCGTCGAGCCCGTTCGTGGTCACCCGGAACGGCACCTTCGCGGCGTACAGCAGCGCCCCGAGAATGCGGGTGTCGCGCCCGCCGGTCAGCGCCAGGTTCACCGGCTCGCCCAGCCCGCGCAGCGGGGCGACGGTGGCCAGCAGCGCCTCGGCCAGCTCGCCGATCGCCTTCCGCTTGCCCCGCTCCGACGTCGGCGCGGGCGCCGCCACCGGCAGCGGCGTCTCGGTGATGACGCGCCGCCCGTCCCGCACGTCCAGCCGCGTGCTCGGGCGCAGCGCCGTCACCCCCCGGTACGGGGTCTCGTCCGACAGGAAGAACCCCTGGCGGACCATCGTCTGCAGGGCGAGCACGTCGTGCTCCACCCGGTCGCCCTGCTGGGCCGCCAGGTGCACGAGCAGGGCCCGGCTGCCGACGACGTGCAGCTCGGGCGTCTCGGCGTAGAACACCGGGCAGACCCGGTTGATCGCGGTCGCCGCGGACAGCACGCCGTCGCCCGCCACCCAGGCGGAGAAGCAGCCGCCGATCCCCTCGCCCAGCGGATCGCCGATCAGCCGGCCGGCGTCGTCCGGGTCGGCCAGATGACCGTTCAGCCCGAGCACCCGCCCGCCCGACTCCGTCAGCAGCGGCGGCCGCCGCGAGTCGTCCGGCTCGTTCGTCCACCCGAACAGGGACACGCCGCGGCCGTGCCATTCGCTGCCGCGGATCACCTCCGGCGGGACCGGGAAGGCCGTCTCGGCGACGGAACGGATCTTCTCCAGGACCCTGGCCGGAACCTCACGGCCCTTGGCGGCCAGACCCACATAGATACGCACGGCACCCATGCCTACAGGAAACGACTACTTCGTGACAATCGATCACGTAAGAGTCGCGGTTTGCGCTCGCTTGCGTCACCGGCCCGGCCGGCCGCTCCCCAGACCCGTCATAGGGCGTGGAGGTGACGCACATGAAGAAACGTTCGCTGGCGGCGATCGGACTCGCGGCGCTGCTGACGCTCACCGCGTGCGGCGGCTCGGCCGGGGACGCGCCCGCCGCCCAGGAGAACCCGGCGCCCATGCGCCCGGAGCTGTCGGAGACCACCAGCGCCAGGATCTCCACGTTCGCGCTGGACGTCGACACCGCCTCGTACTCCTACGCGCGCCGCACCCTGCGGGAGGGGCGCCGGCCGGAACCCGGCCAGATCCGGCCCGAGGAGTTCGTCAACTCCTTCCGCCAGGACTACGCCGAACCGCCCGACAACGGCTTCACCGTGCACACCGACGGCGCCCGGCTCCCCGGCCGCGACCGGGCCGTGCTCCGGGTCGGCCTGCAGACGCGCGGCTCCACCACCCAGGCCCGCAGGCCGGCCAACCTCACCTTCGTCATCGACGTCTCCGGCTCCATGGCCGAGCCCGGCCGGCTCGACCTCGTCCAGCAGGCCCTGCGCACGCTGCTCGACCAGCTCACCCCCGGCGACCAGGTCGCCGTCGTGGCCTTCAGCGACACGGCCCAGCTGCTCGCCGCCATGACGCCGCTCGCCGCCCGGGCCGACCTGCACGCCGCCGTCGACCGGCTCACCGTGCAGGGCGGCACCAACCTCGAGTCCGGGCTCGTCCTCGGGTACGAGGAAGCCTCGCGCGCCTTCCGGCCCGCCGCCACGAACCGGGTCATCCTGCTCTCCGACGGCCTCGCCAACCAGGGCAGCACCGCCTGGCAGGCCATCCTCGACCGGGTCGGGGAGAGCGCCGCCGAGGAGATCACGCTGCTCACCGTCGGCGTCGGCCGCGAGTACGGCGACGAGCTGATGGAGCAGCTGGCCGACAACGGCGACGGCGCCGCCATCTACGTGTCGAGCCCCGAGGAGGCCGAGAGGGCGTTCGTCTCCCGGCTGCCCGCCACCCTCGAACTGCGCGCCCGCGACGCCAAGGCCCAGGTCGAGTTCAACCCGGACGTGGTCGAGGAGCATCACCTCGTCGGCTACGAGAACCGGGCGCTGAAGGCGGAGGAGTTCCGCGACGACAGCGCCGACGGCGGCGAGGTCGGGCCCGGCCACTCCGTCACCGCCCTGTACGCGCTCAAGCTCAGGCCCGGCGCCGAAGGCCATCTCGCCACCGCCACCGTGCGCTGGCAGGACCCCGACACCCGCCGGCCCGCCGAGGCCGCCGACTCCGTCGATGTGGGCGCCCTCGCCGGCGAGCTGTGGTCCGGCGCGCCGCTGCGGCTCCAGGTGGACGTGGTCGCCGCGGCCTTCGCCCTCCAGATGCGCGACGGCGAGGCGTTCGGCATGGACCTGCCCGCGCTCGGCGAGCACGCCGCCCGCCTGGCGCGGTCCTCCGAGGACCCGATGGTCACCGAGCTGGCCGGGCTCATCGGCAAGGCGGGCGAGGTGCGATAACCGATTGCGAGGATTGTGGCCGTCTGGGCATCTTGAGAGGGTGAGCGTGAAAGTCGAACCGCCCGCCAGGCTCGGGCAGACGACCCTCCCCGACGGCCGCAGGCTCGGCTGGGCCGAGTGGGGGCCGCACGACGGCCGGCCCGTGCTCTTCTGCCCCGGGGCGGGCACCAGCCGGACACTCGGCTTCGGCGCGGGGACGGTCGACCGGCTCGGCATCCGGCTCGTCTCGCTCGACCGTCCCGGGCTCGGCGCCTCCGATCCCAGCCCGGGCCGCACCCTCGCGGACTGGCCCCGCGACGTGCGCGCCTCCGGGCTCGACGGCATCCCGGTCGTCGGGTTCTCCCAGGGCGCGCCGTTCGCGCTGGCCTGCGCCGCGGCCGGCGTCGCCTCCCGGGTCACGATCGTGTCCGGCTCCGACGAGGTGGCCGCGCCCGAGTTCCGCGACGGGCTGCCGCCCGAGCTGCGCGGCCTCGTCGACTCGGTGACCGGCGACCCCGTGGCCGCCGAGGAGTTCTTCTCCCGGTTCACCCCCGACGCGCTGTGGGACATGATCGTGCCCGGCAGCCCTCCCGAGGACCGGGCCGTGTACGAGGACCCGGCCTTCGAACGGGCCTACCGCAGGGCCATGGCGGAGGCGTTCCAGCAGGGGCCCGCCGGCTACGCCCGCGACACGCTGCTGGCCATGGGACGGTGGCCGTTCGACCTCGGGCGCGTCACCGTACCGGCCGAGCTCTGGTACGGCGAGCTGGACCACGGGCACTCGCCCGACCAGGGGGCGACGCTGGCCGGGCGCATCCCCGGGGCGCGGCGGCACCTCGTCGCGGGGGTGGGCGGGGCGCTGCTGTGGACGCACGCCGAGGTGATCCTCGGCGGCCTGGCCGGTGAATAAAGCGGTACGAGAGAGGTCTTAGGGTCCGATACACTGGGGCACGCAGCGATGCGAGGGGCTATGGCGCAGTTGGTAGCGCGCTTCCATGGCATGGAAGAGGTCTGGGGTTCGAATCCCCATAGCTCCACCTCACACAGGTAGTCATTTTCGGGCCTGCCGCTCGTGCCAGACCGGCTCGGCGCTCTCGTGCACGGTCCCGTCAGCGCCGAAGATCAGGAAACGGTCGAGATCGGCGGCGAACCAGCGGTCGTGGGTGACGGCCAGCACAGTGCCGGAGAAGGATTCCAGACCCTGCTGCAGGGCTTCCGCGCTGGCCAGGTCGAGGTTGTCGGTGGGCTCGTCCAGCAACAGCAGGGTGGCGCCGGACAACTCCAGCAGCAGGATCTGCAGCCGGGCCTGCTGGCCGCCCGAGAGGGTCTCGAACAACTGGCCGGCGGCGGGCGCGAGCTCGTAGCGCGCCAGAGCGGCCATCGCCTCGTTCAGCGTGCACGCGTGACCGGTCGTGACCAGCTCGACCGGGGTGCGGCCGTGCAGGTCCGGCCGGGCGTGGGTCTGCACGAACCGCCCCGGGACCACCCGCGCCCCCAGCCGCGCGGAGCCGCTGTGCCGCACCGCGGGCGCCGCGCCGTCGGCGGCCTGCTCCAGCAGCTCCAGGAACGTGGACTTGCCCGAGCCGTTGGAGCCGAGGATCCCGACCCGCTCGCCGTACCAGATCTCGGTGTCGAACGGCCGCATCAGGCCGACGAGCTCCAGGTTCTCGCAGATGACGGCGCGCTTGCCGGTGCGGCCGCCGCGCAGGCGGATCCGCACGTTCTGCGCCCTGGGCGGGCGCTGGGGCGGACCGGCCTCCTCGAAGCGGCTCAGCCGGGTGCGCGCGGCGCGGTAGGCCGAGGCCAGCGCGTCGTTGTTGGCCGCGGTCTGCCGCAGGGTGTGCACCATCCGCCTGAGCTTGGCGTGCTCCTCGTCCCAGCGGTGGCGCCGCTCTTCCAGCCGGCTGATGCGCTGCTCACGCGCTTCGGCGTAGGCGGCGAACCCCCCGCCGTGGACCCAGACGCCGCGGTCCTCCACGGTCACGATCCGGTCGGCCGCCTCGGCCAGAAGCCGGCGGTCGTGGGAGACGAGCAACACGGTCTTGTCCGTGGCCCGCAACCGGCCTTCGAGCCACTGCTTGGCGGGCACGTCCAGGTAGTTGTCCGGCTCGTCCAGCAGCAGGACCTCGTCAGGGCCGCGGAGCAGGGCCTCCAGGGCGAGGCGTTTCTGCTCGCCTCCCGACAGGGTGGTCACCGGGCGGTCCCTGACCGCGTCGCAGGGCAGGCCCATGGCCTCGGTGGTGCAGACGTCCCAGACGACCTCCATGTCGTAGCCGCCGACGTCGGCGTAGTCGGCGACGGCCTGCGCGTAGGCCAGCTGCGACGCCTCGTCGTCGCGGGCGGCGATCGCCTCCTCCGCCCGCGCCAGGGCCTCGGCGGCGTCACGGACCCGCTCCGGCGCCACCGACAGCAGCAGGTCGTGCACGCTGCGGCCGTCTCGGATGTCGCCGATGAACTGCCGCATCACCCCCAGCCCTCCTGAGGAGACCACGCGGCCGTCGGCCGGTCGCAGATCCCCGGCGATCAGCTTCAGCAGGGTGGTCTTGCCCGCGCCGTTCGGTCCCACCAGGGCGGCCTTGACGCCGTCCCCGACGCGGAAGGACACCTCGTGCAGGAGCAGCCGCCCGTCCGGCAGCACGTAGGTCAGCCCGTCCACCTCGACGTGTCCTGCCACGATCCCTCCTTCACCGGATCACTGTTCCGGTCACTGGATCAATGATCCGGTGCCCGATCGCCATACTAGACTCACGTACGTGGACATCAGCAAGGCAGATTCGGGAGCCCGCCGATCAGGGACCGCGGGGGACGTGTGGCTGCGCCCGTCCGCGCGGAAGGGACGCGACGCCCCGCCGCTCAGCCGGGATCGGATCGTCGAGGAGGCCGTGACGCTCCTGGACGCCGAAGGCGCCGACCGGCTGACCATGCGCCGCCTGGCCGAACGGCTCGGCACCGGCTCGACCACGCTCTACTGGCACGTGAAGACCAAGGACGACGTCCTCGACCTCGCCCTCGACATGATCTTCGCCGAGGTCCGGATCCCGGCGGAAAGCCGGGGGTGGCGCGCCGACATCACCGCGCTGATCGACGGATGGCGCGCGGTCCTGCTGCGGCATCCCTGGTCGGCGGCGCTGCTGAGCCGTCCGATGCTGGGGCCCAACGTGCTGGCCCGCAGTGAGTTCCTGTACGCGACCCTCCTGAGGGCCGGTGCCGTCGAACCCCACCTCACGGCGGCCGCGTACGGGCTGTCCAACTACGTCATCGGCTCCGGGCTGATGCAGGCCACCTGGCCCACCGGCGCGGGGCAGGAGGCGCGGCAGGCGGCTCAGGAGCACCTGCGCGCCCATCGGGACAGCTACCCGGCCCTCGCCGCCCACGGCCCGCACGTCGCGGAAGCCGACTGGGACACCGGCTTCGCCCTCGGCCTGACCTGGCTTCTCGACGGCATCCAGGCCGGGATCGCCGGGAAGTGATCCTCTCCGGCGGCGCTACGCTGCTGTGCCATGCCTGAGACGCGCCTCGACACCGCCCGGATCCGGGCGGCCCGCGAGATGATCGACCCGATCTTCCTCGACACTCCGCTCTACCGCTGCGAGGCGCTGGAGCCCGGCCTCGGGTGCGCGGTGAGCGTCAAGCTCGAAACGGCGAACCCGGTCCGGAGCTTCAAGGCCCGCGGCACCGAACTCGTGACGAGCGCCCTCGCCGCCGGCGGCTCGCGAGCCGTGGTGTGCGCCAGCGCGGGCAACCTCGGCCAGGCCCTCGCCTGGTCCGGTCGCGGCCGGGGGTTGGACGTCACCGTCGTGGCGTCCCGCTTCGCGCCCGCCGCCAAGCTTGATCGGATCCGCGCGCTGGACGCCAGGCTGGAGCTGGTGGACGGTGACTTCGACCTGGCTCGTGAGCGGGCGGCCGGCATCGCGCGGTACGAGGGGATCCGGCTGGTCGAGGACAGCCTGGACATCGAGACCTGCGAGGGCGCGGCGACCATCGGCCTGGAGCTGGCCGGCGCCGTGCCGTCGTTCGACGCCGTGCTGATCGCCCTCGGCGGCGGGGCGCTGGCCACCGGCGTGGGCCACGTGGTGAAGGCCCTGGCCCCCGGCGTCGAGGTGATCTGCGTCCAGCCCGCGGGCGCGCCGGCGATGACCCTCTCCTGGCGGCAGCGGCGCGTCGTCACCACCGAGACGACCGACACCATCGCCGACGGCGTCGCCGGCCGGCTGCCGATCGCGGCCGTCCTGGACGACCTCCTCCAGGTCGCCGACGACGCCGTCCTCGTCCAGGAGAGGTCGATCATCGCCGGCATGCGGCTGCTCCTCGACCATGCCGGCCTCGTCGTCGAACCGTCGGCCGCGCTCGGCATCGCGGCGATCCTCGAAGACCGTGACCGCTTCGCCGGCCGGCACGTGGTCACCATCGTGTGCGGCGGCAACGTCGACCCGGACGCCTACCGCCGCTGGACCGGCCCGGCTGCCCGCGAGTCCTGACTCGGCGGGCCGGGGGCGAAGGCGCGGAGGAAAGTGTCCACGGCCGCGTCGGTGATCCGGATGAGGTCGTCGTCCGAGGGGGTTTCCAGGGGCCAGTGCAGGTCGGCGGGGCCGGTGAGGAGGGCGAGGAGCTGCTCGGCCGCCGTCGAGGGGTCGGCCGGGCGCAGGCGGCCCGCGAGGGTCAGGCGGGCGAGGCGGTCGGCGAGGGCTTCGGTGACGCGGTGCCCGGAGGGGCCTCGTACGAGGGAGAGCAGGTCGGGGAAGCGTGCCAGCTCGGCGTGGAGGAGGCGGCGGACGGCGCGGGAGCGGTCGTCGCAGTGGCAGCGGAGCAGGTCGAGCGCCACTTCCCGGAGGACCGGGCGGAGGTCGTCGCCGGGGTCGGTGAGGCGGTCCAGGGTGGCCAGGTGGCGGGCGACGGCGGTGCCGGCGGCGGCCGTCATCACCTCGCGGAACAGGGTGGCCTTGTCGGTGAGGTGGTTGTAGACGGTGGGCTTGGCGACCCCGGCCTCGTCGGCGATCTCCTGGACGCAGGCCTGGTCGTAGCCGCGACGGGCGAAGACGGTGATCGCGGCGTCGAGGATGGCCTGCCGCTTGTCGATGCGGCCACGGGTGGTGGGCATGACGTCATTCTAGGTGCGTACTGAACTCATGGGTTCAGTGTTACTGACTAGGCTGTTACATTGAACCGGTGAGTTCAAATTTGTCGCGATTGGTCGCGGTCGTCCTGCTGGGCGGGATGCTCGGCATTCTCAACAGCACGATGGTCGCCGTCGGGATCGACACCCTGGCCGCCGCGTTCGGCACGTCGCTCAGCGCGGTCGGCTGGGTGTCGACCGGGTTCCTGCTGGCCGTGACCGCCGCCATCCCGGTCACCTCGTGGGCCGTCGAGCGGTTCGGCGCGCGGCGGCTGTGGCTGTTCGGGCTGCTGGCGTTCCTCGCCGGGTCGCTCGGCGCGGGGCTGGCCTGGGACACCGGCGCTCTCATCGCCTTCCGTGCGGTCCAGGGGCTGGGCGCGGGAGTGCTCGACCCGCTGGTGCTCGTGCTGCTCGCCCGCGCGGCGGGACCGCGGCGGGCGGGGCAGGTGATGGGGCTGATGGGCGTGGTGCTGTCGCTGGGTCCGGTGCTCGGGCCGCTGGCCGGCGGCGCGCTGCTGCAGGCGTTCTCCTGGCAGTGGATGTTCCTGCTGAACGTGCCGGTCGGGATGGTGGCCTACCTGCTGGCGCTAAGGGTGATCCCGGCCGACGACCCACCGGCGGGGCGGCGTACCCGGCTGGACGTGACCGGCGTGGTGCTGCTCGCGCCCGGGTTCGCGGCGCTCGTGCTCGCGCTGTCGCAGGCCGCCGAGCAGGCCGCGTTCGGGGTGTGGCAGGTGCTCGTCCCGCTCGCGGCCGGCACGGCCCTGCTGGCGGGGTACGGCCTGCACGCGCGCCGTGGACAGCCGCTGATCGACCCGCGGCTGTTCGCCCGGCGCTCCTTCAGCGCCGCCGTGGTGGTCATGGGGCTGGTCGGGCTGGCCACGTTCGCCACCCTGTTCGCGCTGCCGCTGTTCTTCCGGCAGGTGCACGGGGTGGGCGCGCTGGCCGCCGGGCTGCTGGTGGCGCCGGTCGGCGCGGGCGCCGCGGTGGCGATGCCGCTGGCCGGACGGCTGTCGGACCGGCTCGGCGCGCGCGGCCTGGCGCTGGGCGGCGCGGCGGTGGCGGCGCTCAGCGGGCTGGCCTTCACCCGGGTCGGTCCCGAGACCGGGTGGGTATGGCCGGTGCTCGCGGGCTGCGCCATGGGGCTCGGGCTGGGCTTCGTCGGCGCTCCGACGATGGGCTCGCTCTACCGGCTGCTGCCCGCGCCGCTGATCCCGCAGGGCAGCGCCGTGCTGTACATGCTGAACCAGTTCGGCGCGGCGCTGGGCATCGCGGTGGTCACGCTCATCGTGCAGACCGCGGGCGATCCGCAACGCGGGCTGCGCGGCGTCTTCTGGTTCGCCCTGGCGATGGTCGTCGTGATCCTGGCGGCGGCCCCCCTGCTCCCCGGCCGCCCGGCCCCCGAAGCACGGGCGGCCCCGGAGCGGACGGGATCAGCCTGACGCGGCCACCGCCCCGGGAAGCGGTGGCCGGAGGAAAGACGTCAGAACCCCTGGGCCAGGCGGTAGTACGCCTGGTTCCAGCGGATCTCCTTGGCGAACTGGCGCGGGGTGGTGTCGGCGTCGATGACGAGGAGCTCGACGCCGAGCATCTCGGACAGGTCCGTCAGCTCCTCGACCCCGACGGCCGTGGACAGCACCGTGTGGTGCGGGGCGCCGGCGGTGAGCCAGGCCTCGGCCGAGGTGCGCAGGTTCGGGCGGGGCTGCCAGACCGCGCGGGCGACCGGCAGCGCGGGCAGCGGCTGCGGCGGCGCGACCAGGTCGATCTCGTTGGCCACCAGCCGGAACCGGTCCCCCATGTCCGCCAGGCCCACCACGACGCCCGGCCCGGGCGTGGCGTCGAACACGAGCCGGACCGGGTCCTCCCGGCCGCCGATGCCCAGCGGGTGGATCTCGCACGACGGGGTGCCGGAGGCGATCGTCGGGCAGACCTCCAGCATGTGGGCGCCGAGGATGAGCTCCTCGCCCGGCGTCAGGTGGTAGGTGTAGTCCTCCATGAACGAGGTGCCGCCCGGCGCCATCGCCTTGAGGGTGCGCAGCAGCACGGACGTCTTCCAGTCGCCCTCGCCGCCGAAGCCGTAGCCGTCGGCCATGAGCCGCTGCACCGCCAGGCCGGGCAGCTGGCGCAGCCCGCCGAGGTCCTCGAAGTTGGTGGTGAACGCCTTGAAGCCGCCGCTCTCCAGGAAGTGGCGCAGGCCCAGCTCGATCCTGGCCGCGTAGCGCAGCGACTCGCGCCGTTCGCCGAGCAGCTCGGGCGCCACCCGGTAGAGCTCCTCGTACTCCTTGATCAGCTTGTCGACGTCGGCGTCGGCGGCCGCGTCGACGGCCTCGACCAGGTCGTTCACCCCGTAGGTGTTGACCGAGACGCCGAAGCGGAGCTGGGCCTCGACCTTGTCGCCCTCGGTGACGGCCACGTCGCGCATGTTGTCGCCGAACCTGGCCAGCTTGAGCGTGCGCAGCTCGGCCAGGCCGGAGGCGGCGCGCACCCAGGACAGGACGCGCTCGGCCACGGCCGGGTCGCTGACGTGCCCGGCCACGGTCTTGCGGGCCACCCCGAGCCGGGTCTGGGCGTACCCGAACTCGCGGTCGCCGTGCGCGGCCTGGTTGAGGTTCATGAAGTCCATGTCGATGCTCGCCCACGGCAGCTCCACGTTGGCCTGCGTGTGCAGGTGGAGCAGCGGCTTGCGGAGCGCGTCCAGGCCGGCGATCCACATCTTCGCCGGGGAGAACGTGTGCATCCACGCGATCACGCCGGCGCAGGTGTCGTCGGCGTTCGCCTCCAGCATCACGCGCCGGATGGCGGCCGCGTCGGTCAGGACCGGCTTCCACTGCACGGGCACCGGCAGCGCCTCGGCGATGCGCCGCGACTGCTCGGCCACCTGCCTCAGCGTGTCTTCCCCGTACAGCCCCTGGCTGCCGGTCAGAAACCAGATGTTCAACGTGGACTCCTCTGTCCGTAGACGTTCTGGTAGCGGTCGTACAGGCGGTCGATGTGCTCCGGCTTGATCGGCAGAGGCTCGCCGAGCTGCCTGGCGACGTGGACGGTGCGGGCGACGTCCTCGCACATCACCGCCGCCTTCACCGCCGCCTTGGGGTCCTTGCCGATGGTGAAGACGCCGTGGTTCCGCATGAGCACGGCGGGCGAGCGGTGGCCGTCGAGCGTGGCCACGATGCCCTGGCCGATGGAGTCGTCGCCGATCAGCGCGAACGGTCCCACCGGGATGTCGCCGCCGAACTCGTCGGCCATCGCGGTCAGCACGCACGGGATCGGCTCGCCCCTGGCCGCCCACGCCGAGGCGTAGGTGGAGTGGGTGTGCACGACGCCGCCGACGTGCGGCATGTGGCGGTAGACGTACGCGTGCGCGGCGGTGTCGCTGGACGGCGCGTGGTCGCCCTCGACGAGGTTGCCGTCGAGGTCGCAGACGACCATGCTCTCCGGGGTCAGCTCGTCGTAGGAGACGCCGGAGGGCTTGATGACGAACAGGTCCTCGCCGGGAACGCGGCCGGAGACGTTCCCGGCCGTCCAGGCGACGAGGCCGTAGCGGACCAGTTCCGCGTGGAGGGAGGCGACCGTGGTCCTCATGAGGCGGCCTCGTTCCTGATGGCGCGCAGGGTGTGCAGCATGCGTCCGTCTCCGAAGTGGTCGTGCAGGTTGCGGTATTCGGCGTACAGCCGGTCGTAGGCGTCGGCCCTGGTCTGGTCGGGCACGTACGCGGCCTCGGTGCGCTTGCCCATGGCGGCGGCGGCCTTCTCGATGTCGGCGTAGACCCCGACCGCGACGGCGGCGTGGATGGCCGAGCCGAGCGCCGGGCCCTGGTCGGAGCCGATGGCCGACAGCGGGCGGCGCAGCACGTCGGCGTAGACCTGCATGAGGAAGCGGTTCTTCAGCAGGCCGCCGGCCACGACGAACTCCTCGACCGGGACTCCGGCCTGCTCGAAGGTCTCCACGATCATGCGGGCGCCGAACGCGGTGGACTCGATGAGCGCCCGGTAGACGTCCTCGGGCCGGGTGGCGAGGGTCTGGCCGACGATGACGCCGGACAGGTTGTGGTCGACGAGCACGGAGCGGTTGCCGCCGAACCAGTCGAGCGCGACCAGGCCGTGCTGTCCGACGGCCTGCTGCTCGGCCAGCGAGGTCAGGTACTCGTGCGCGTTCATGCCCTGGGCCGCCGCCGCCTCCGCGTACCCGGCGGGGACGTGGGCGTCGGCGAACCAGGCGAAGATGTCGCCCACGGCGGACTGGCCGGCCTCGTACCCCCACAGGCCGGGCACGATGCCGTCGCGTACGACGCCGCACATGCCGGGCACCTCGGCGAGCCGGTCGCTGGGCATGATGTGGCAGGTGGAGGTGCCCATGATGGCGACCATCTGGCCGGGCCTGACGGCGTCGGCGGCGGCCGCGGTGACGTGCGCGTCGACGTTGCCCACGGCGACGGCGATGCCCTCGGGCAGGCCGGTCCAGGCGGCCGCCTCCGCGGACAGGGGGCCGGCGAGGCCGCCGAGCGGGGCGAGCGTGACGCCGCCGGTCTTCTCGCCGACCTGTCCAGTGGCGAGCTTGGCGGCGAAGCCGGAGAAGCCGGGGTTCAGCTCGGCGAGGAACTCCTCGGACGGGTAGCCGTCGTCCTGAAAAATCCCCTTGTATCCGGCGGTGCAGATGTTGCGGCTCTCCACCCCGGTGAGCTGCCAGATGATCCAGTCGGCGGCCTCGATCCACCGGTCGGCCGCGGCGTACGTCTCCGGGTCCTCCTCCAGGACCTGCAGCGCCTTGGCGAACTCCCACTCGGAGGAGATCTTGCCGCCGTACCGGGGCAGCCAGCTCTCCCCGCGCCGGGCCGCCAGCTCGTTGATCCGGTCGGCGTGCGCCTGGGCGGCGTGGTGCTTCCACAGCTTGGGCCAGGCGTGCGGCCGTTCGGGAGTGTGGAAGCAGAGGGGGGTGCCGTCGGCGGTGGCGGGCAGCACGGTGCAAGCGGTGAAGTCGGTGCCGATGCCGATCACGTCGTCGGCCTGGACGCCCGCCGCGGCGAGGGCGCCGGGCACGGCCACGCGGAGCACGTCGATCCAGTCCTGCGGCGACTGCAGCGCCCAGTCGGGGCCGAGCCGCACGCCGGAGCCGGGCAGCTCCCGCTCGATGACGCCGTGCGCGTACTCGTGGACGGCGCTGCCGAGCTCAGCGCCGTCGGACACGCGGACGACGACGGCACGCCCGGACAGCGTGCCGAAGTCCACTCCGACCACGAACTTGTTAGCGTTCACACTGATCTCCAGGGGATTCGTACGGGGCCTTGCGATATAACACGGCATATATCACGGCACCCGCGCGGCGGCAGCCGTGCTGGACCTGACGACGAAACCGGGCGGCACGACGAGGCGCTCACACGTGCCCGCCCCCGCGTCGAGCTGCCGGAGCAGCACCTCGATGCAGTGCCTGCCCACCTGGTCGAAGTCCTGCCTGACCGTGGTGAGCGGGGGCGAGAAGAACGCCGACTCGGGGATGTCGTCGAAGCCCACGACGCTGATCTGGTCGGGTACCTTCACTCCTTCCTCGGAGAGCGCGCGCAGCACGCCCAGCGCCATCTGGTCGTTGGCCGCGAAGACGGCGGTGACGCCGTCCATCGCGGCCAGGCTCCGGCCGGCCGCGTAGCCGGCGTGCGGGCTCCAGTCGCCGGGCAGCGGCTCGGGCACCGGCCGGCCCGCCTCCTCCAGCGCGGCCCGCCAGCCCTCCAGCCGCCCCTCGGTCTCCAGCCAGTCGGGCGGGCCGGTGACGTGGTGGACGGTCCGGTGACCCAGCTCCAGCAGGTGCCGGGTGGCGAGCCTGGCGCCCTCGGCCTGGTCGATGCAGACCACCGAGACGTCGCCGCGCAGGGTGCCCTCGACCGCCACCGCCGGGGTGCCCGACGGCAGGCTCTCCAGCGCCGGGCCCGCCGAGCGCCGCGGCGCCACCACCACGACCCCGTCCACGCCCTGCTCGGACAGGTAGTCGATGGCGTCGCGGACGCTGTCGACGTCGAGCGTCTTCAGGCTCACGATGCTCACGAAGTAGCCGGCCGTCCTGGCCGCCTGCTCGATGCCGTAGATCGTGCTGGCCGGTCCGTAGAGCGTGGTGTCGAAGCTGACCACGCCGAGCATCCGCGACCGCTTGGTGACCAGGGCGCGGGCGGCCAGGTTGCGGCGGTAGCCGAGCCTGGTGATCGCCTCCTCCACCCGGGCCCTGGTGTCGGGCCGGACGTTGGGATGGTCGTTGAGCACCCGGGAGACCGTCTGGTGCGACACGCCGGCCTCCCTGGCCACGTCGGCCATCACCGGAGGGCGGCGCTTGGGTGGCGCTACCACGGTCTCTCCTTTCCAGCGGTACGGACGAGCGGGCGGACGATCAGGCGGCGGCGCCCGCGCGGCGCTTGGTCCACACGTCGAAGGCGACGGCGGCCAGCAGCACGAGGCCCTTGACGAGCATGACCCGCTCACTCGGCGAGCCGATCAGGGACATGCCGTTGTTGATCACGGCCATGATGAGACCGCCGGTGATCGCCCCGACCACCTTGCCGACGCCGCCCTGGACGGCCGCGCCGCCGATGAAGGCCGCGGCGATCGCGTCGAGCTCGAACATGTTGCCCGCGGTGGGTCCCGCCTGGTTGAGCCGGCCGGCGAAGATGACGCCGGCGATGGCCGCCAGCACGCCCATGTTGACGAAGATCCAGAAGACGACCTTCTTGACCTTGACGCCGGACATGACCGCGGCCTGCAGGTTGCCGCCGATCGCGTAGATCTGCCGGCCGAACACGGTCTTGTTGGCCAGCAGCGAGTAGCCCAGCACCAGCACCGCGAGCAGCACCAGCACCCAGGGCAGGTTCTTGAACCGGGCGAGCTGCACGACCAGGAACAGGATGAGCGCGGCCCCCGCGGCCATCTTGACCACGAACACCGCGAACGGCTCCACGGCCTGCCCGTAACCCGCTCTGGCCGTCCGGGTGCGCCACTGCGAGACGACCATGCCCGCGATGGCGACCAGCGCGACCAGCAGGCTGAACAGGTCGGCGCCGCCCAGCGGGCCGAGCCCGACGTTGCCGAGATAGCCGCTGGTGAACCCGTTGGCCAGGGTGCGGACCTGGTCGGGGAACGGGCCGATGCCCTGGTTGCCGAGCACGGTCAGGGTGAGCGCGCGGAACAGCAGCATGCCCGCCAGCGTCACGATGAACGCCGGGATGCCGAAGTAGGCCACCCAGTAGCCCTGCCAGGCCCCGATGAGGGCGCCCGCCGCGATCGTGATCAGCAGGGCCAGCGGCCACGGCACGCCCATATTGACCATGAGCACGGCCGAGATCGCGCCGGTGACCGCCACCACCGAGCCGACCGACAGGTCGATGTGCCCGGCGATGATGACCAGGATCATCCCGATGGCGAGGATCAGGATGTAGGAGTTCTGGACGATGATGTTCGAGATGTTCTGCGGCGTGAGGAGCGCGCCGTCGGTGAGGACCGAGAACAGCGCGACGATCAGCGCGAACGCGATGTAGATGCCGCTCGACCGCAGGTTGAGCGAGAGTCCGCCCAGAGAGACGCGGCCGGGCCGCTTCGGCTCTTCCGGTTCGCCGCCCGTGGCGCCGGCCGCCACGGCGGCGGGCGTGGTGCTGCTCATCTGGACCTACTCCTGTCCCGTGGTCGTTGCTTGGGTCATCAGTTGCATGAGGCGTTCCTGCGTGGCTTCCCCTCGCGGCAGCTCACCGGTGATGCGCCCCTCGGAGAGCGCGTAGACGCGGTCGCACAGGCCCAGCAGCTCCGGCAGCTCCGAGGAGATCACCAGCACCGCCTTGCCCTCGTCGGCCAGCCGGTTGATGATCGTGTAGATCTCGTACTTGGCGCCGACGTCGATGCCCCGGGTGGGCTCGTCGAGGATGAGCACGTCGGGCTCGGTGAGGATCCACTTGGAGAGCACGACCTTCTGCTGGTTGCCGCCGCTCAGCTTGCCGACGACGCTCGACACGCTGGGCGCCTTGATGTTCATGCTCTTGTGGAAGCGCTCGGCGACCGCGTACTCCTCGTGCTCGTTCACCCAGCCGCGCCGCGACAGCCCGCTCAGACCGGCGGCGGAGACGTTGCGCTTGATGTCCTCGATGAGGTTGAGCCCGTACCGCTTGCGGTCCTCGGTGGCGTAGGCCAGGCCGTGCCTGATCGCGTCCTGTACGGTGCGGATCTCGACCGGCCGGCCGTTCTTGAAGATCTTGCCGGAGATGTTGACCCCGTACGTGCGGCCGAAGACGCTCATCGCCAGCTCGGTGCGCCCGGCGCCCATGAGGCCGGCCAGTCCGACGATCTCCCCGCGGCGCAGCGTGAGCGAGGCGCCGTCGACGACCTTGCGGCCTGGCTGGCTGGGGCTGTGGACGGTCCAGTCCTCGATGCGCAGCGCCTCCTCGCCGATCTTCGGGTCGTGCGGGGGGAAGCGGTTGTCGAGGGCGCGGCCGACCATCCCGGAGATGATCCGGTCCTCGGTCACCTCGTCGGCGGCCATGTCGAGCGTCTCGATGGTGCGGCCGTCGCGGATGATCGTGACGGAGTCGGCGATCGCGGTGACCTCGTTCAGCTTGTGGGAGATGATCACGCAGGTGATGCCCTCGTCGCGCAGCCCGCGCAGCAGGTCGAGCAGGTGCGCGGAGTCGTCGTCGTTGAGCGCCGCGGTGGGCTCGTCGAGGATGAGCAGCTTCACCTCCTTCGACAGCGCCTTGGCGATCTCCACGAGCTGCTGCTTGCCGACGCCGATGTCGGAGACGACGGTGGTCGGGTTCTCCCGCAGGCCCACCCGCTTCATCAGCAGGCCGGCCTCGTAGTTGGTGCGGTTCCAGTCGATGACGCCGCGCTTGGCGCGCTCGTTGCCGAGGAAGACGTTCTCGGCGATCGACAGCTGCGGGCTGAGCGCCAGCTCCTGGTGGATGATGACGATGCCGGCGTGCTCGCTGTCGCGGATGCCGCCGAACGCGCACCGCTCCCCGTCGAAGTGGATGTCTCCCTCGTACGTGCCGTGCGGGTAGACGCCGGACAGCACCTTCATCAGCGTCGACTTGCCGGCGCCGTTCTCGCCGCAGATGGCGTGGATCTCGCCGCGCCGCACGGACAGGTTGACGTCCTGGAGCGCCTTGACGCCGGGAAACGTCTTGGTGATCCCGGTCATCCGCAGAATGTGATCGGTCATGGTCGAAGCCCCTCGGTCAGGGGCTCCGGGGGACGGGCCGTCCCCCGGAGCGCCGGCGCCTACTTGAGCTGGTCCTCGGTGTAGTAGTCGCCGCCGATGATGATCTCTTTGTAGTTGGTCTTGTCGACGATCACCGGGTCGAGCAGGTACGAGGGAACGACCTTGTTGCCGTTGTCGTAGTCCTTCTCGTTGTTCACCTCGGGCTTCTGGCCCTTGAGCACGGCGTCGGCCATCTTGACGGTGGTCTCGGCGAGCTTGCGGGTGTCCTTGAAGATCGTCGAGTACTGCTCGTCGGCGATGATCGACTTGACCGAGGCGAGCTCGGCGTCCTGGCCGGTCACGACCGGGTAGGGCTGGCCGCTGGTGCCGTAGCCGCTGCTCTTGAGCGCCGACAGGATGCCGATGGACAGTCCGTCGTACGGGGAGAGCACGCCGTCGACCTTGGTGTCGCCGGTGTAGGTCTTGGTGAGGATGTCCTCCATGCGCCGCTGCGCGGTGGCCGGGTCCCAGCGGAGGATCGCGGCGGTCTTGAAGTCGGTCTGGCCGCTCTTCACCACGAGAGTGCCGTCGTCGATCTTCGGCTGGAGGATCGACATGGCGCCGTTCCAGAAGAACGTGGCGTTGTTGTCGTCGGGCGAGCCGCCGAACAGCTCGACGTTGAACGGGCCCTTCTCGCCCTTGTCCACGCCGAGGCCCTGGAGCAGGGAGGTGGCCTGCTGGACGCCGACCTTGAAGTTGTCGAAGGTGGCGTAGTAGTCGACGTTCGGGCTGTTACGGATCAGCCGGTCGTAGGCGATGACCGGGATGCTGTTGTCCGCCGCCTGCTGGAGCTGGGAGGTGAGCGCCGTGCCGTCGATCGAGGCCACGATCAGGAGCTTGGCGCCCTTGGTGATCTGGTTCTCGATCTGGTTGGCCTGGGTGGGGATGTCGTTCTCGGCGTACTGCAGGTCGACCTGGTAGCCGAGCGCCTCAAGCTGCTTCTTGACGTTGTCGCCGTCGTGGATCCACCGCTCCGACGACTTGGTCGGCATGGTGACGCCGACCAGCGCGCCGGCGTTGCCGTCGGCCGCGCCGGAGGACGCCTCGGCGTCGACGGTCTTCTGGCTGGAGCCGCAGGCCGTCATGGTGGCGGCGAGCGCGATCGCGGTGACCACGCCTCCGATCCGTCCCAACCTCATCGTGTGTGTCTCCTCGCTTGAAAGATCACGGCAGCGCGAGTCGCCAAGGCTGCCCATGAACGAAACGGTTCACCACAAGGGGGGATGAACCAGAACAAAACTCGCATCCGTTGACCAGGATTGTTATCGCTAACAACCATGGTGTCAACATCTGAGCGTAACCTCCTGGTAACGTTCACATGCACGCTCCTCGCAGGTCAGGACCGTGTTCGGGCCGAGAACAACCGCTGCAGCAGGATGAAGGCGAACAGCAGCATGCCGATGACGATCTTGGTCCACCAGGAGCTCAGCGTGCCCTCGAAACTGAGGACGGTCTGGATGAGGCCGAGCACCAGCACACCCAGCACGGTGCCCAGCAGGAAGCCGGTTCCGCCCGTGAGCAGGGTGCCGCCGATGACCACCGCCGCGATCGCGTCCAGCTCCATGCCGACCGCGTGCAGCCCGTACCCGGAGAGCATGTAGAACGACAGCACCACGCCGCCGAGCGCCGAGCAGAAGCCGGAGATCGTGTAGACCGCCACCTTCGTACGGCCCACTGGCAGGCCCATGAGCAGCGCCGACTGCTCGCTGCCGCCGGTGGCGTAGACCGCCCGGCCCAGCCGCGTGTAGTGCAGCACGTACGCGGCCACCAGCACCACGACCGCCGCGATGATCACACTCGGCGAGATCCACATGTCGGCGACCAGGTCGATCCTGGTCTGCGCGAACGCGGTGAACGTGGGGTCGGTGATCGGGATGGACTCGGTGCCGATCGTGTAGCAGAGCCCTCTGGCCAGGAACATCCCGGCCAGCGTGACGATGAACGGCTGGATGTCGAAGGCGTGGATCAGGTAGCCCATCACCAGGCCCAGGGCCGAGCCGACGAGCAGCACCAGCGGCACCACCACGTACGGCGGCCAGCCCGGCCCGGTCATCAGGCTCGCCGCGATCATCGTCGACAGCGCCACCACCGAGCCCACCGACAGGTCGATGCCGCCGGTGAGGATCACGAACGTCATCCCGACCGCCACGATCAGCAGGAAGGCGTTGTCGATGAAGACGTTCAGCACGATCTGCCCGGTGGCGAACCCCTCGTAGCGGATGCCGCCCGCCACGAACATGGCGACGAACAGGCAGGCCGTCACCAGCACCGGCACGTACTTGGCGGGGATCGTCCTGCCCCCGCCGAGGCTGAGCGTCGTCATGTGCTCACCCGTACTTTCTCCTCGGTCACGGGGCGGGGTGGAGCGGCCCGGCCGCGCCGGTGGAACACCTTGTCGCGGAAGGCCTGCGACTGGATCAGGCAGACCGCGGTCACCACGAGCGCCTTGAACAGGAGCGTGGTCTCCGGCGGCACGCCGATGGAGTAGATCGTGGTGGTCAGCGTCTGGATGATCAGCGCGCCGATCACCGTGCCGCCGAGCGAGAACCGGCCGCCGGCCAGCGACGTGCCGCCGATCACCACGGCCAGGATGGCGTCCAGCTCGATCCACAGGCCGGCGTTGTTGCCGTCGGCGCTGGACACGTTCGAGCTGATCATGAGGCCGGCCACGCCAGCGCACAGGGCGGCGAACGCGTACACCATGACGATGATCCCGCGCGCCCGGATGCCGGCCAGCCTGCTCGCCTCCGCGTTGCCGCCGACCGACTCGATGAGCATGCCAAGAGCCAGCCGCCGGGTGAGGAACGCGGTGATCGCCAGCACGGCGATCACGATGAGGATGCCGAACGGCACCGTCAGCAGGTAGCCGCCGCCGATGAGCTTGAAGGCGGGGTCGTTGACGGTGATGATCTGCCCGTCGGTGATGAGCTGGGCCAGGCCGCGCCCGGCCACCATGAGGATCAGGGTGGCGATGATCGGCTGGATGCCGACCGCCGCGACCAGGAACCCGTTCCAGGCGCCGAGCAGCGTGCACAGGCCGAGCGCCAGCGCCACGGCCGCGAACAGGCCCTGGTCCTGGCTGATCTGCAGGCAGGCGAGCGCCCCCGAGATGGCCACGATCGAGCCGACCGACAGGTCGATGCCGCCGGTCGCGATGACCAGCGTCATGCCCAGCGACACCAGGATCAGCGGCGCGCCGAACCGCAGGATGTCGATGAGGCTCCCGTACAGGTGGCCCTCGCGGAGCTGGATGGAGAAGAAGCCCGGCGTGAAGATCAGGTTGACCAGTAACAGCGCGGCCAGGACCAGGATCGGCCAGAGCAGACGGCGCATCAGGTCCTGCCTCCGCTCGCGATGGTCTCCATGATCACGTCCTTGGTCAGCTCGTCGTCGTTGGGCAGCTCGGCGATCATCCGGCGGTCGCGCAGCACCGCGACCTTGTGGCTGAGCCTCAGCACCTCCTCCAGCTCGGCGGAGATGAACAGCACCGCCACGCCGCCGCCGGACAGCTCGGCGACCAGCCGCTGGATCTCCGTCTTGGCGCCCACGTCGATGCCGCGGGTGGGCTCGTCGAGGATGAGCAGCCGCGGCTCCAGGATCAGCCAGCGGGCCAGCAGCACCTTCTGCTGGTTGCCGCCGCTGAGGTTGCGCACCGGGATCTCCGGGTTGGGCGGGCTGATCCGCAGCGCCTTGACGTACTTGTCCACCAGCTCGTCCTGCTGCTCGCGGGGCACCGGCCTGGTCCAGCCGCGGGTGGCCTGAAGGGCGAGAACGATGTTCTCGCGGACGGTGAGGTCCTCGATGAGGCCGTCGCGCTTGCGGTTCTCCGAGCAGAAGGCGATCTTGTGGCCCATCGCGGCCCTGGGCGTGCGCAGTGTGACCGGCTCGCCGCCGATCGAGAGCTGCCCGGCGGCGTGGTCGGCGCCGAACAGCAGCCGGGCCACCTCGGTGCGGCCGGAGCCGAGCAGCCCGGCGAGCCCGACCACCTGGCCCTCGTGGATGGTCAGCGTGAACGGCTCGATCGCGCCCGGCCGGCCCAGATCGCGGGCCTCGACCAGCGGCGTGGCGAAGCTCCTCGCCTCGCCGTGCAGCTTGTCGAGCGCCTCCAGCTCCTGGCCGATCATCTTGGCGACCAGCTCGACCTGGCTGAGCTCGCGGGTGAGGTACTCCCCCACCAGCCGCCCGTTGCGCAGGATCGTCATCCGGTCGGAGATCTCGTACACCTGGTCCAGGAAGTGCGTGACGAACAGGATGGCGATGCCCTCGTCCTTGAGCCTGCGCATCACCTGGAAGAGCTGGCCCACCTCGTCGGCGTCCAGGCTGGAGGTGGGCTCGTCCAGGATGAGCACGCGGGCCTCGACGTCGAGCGCGCGGGCGATGGCCACCATCTGCTGGATGGCCAGCGAGTACGACGACAGCGGCGCCGAGACGTCCAGGTCCAGGTCCATCCGCGCCAGCAACTCCCGGGCGCGGGCCCGCATCCGCTGCCAGTCGATGCGCCCGAAGCGGCGCGGCTCGCGGCCGATGAGGATGTTCTCGGCCACCGACAGGTTCGTGCAGAGGTTGACCTCCTGGTAGACGGTGCTGATCCCGGCCTGCCTGGCCTCCAGCGGGCTGCCGAAGGCGACGGGTTTCCCGGCCAGCTCGACGGCGCCCTCGTCGGCGGTGTGCACGCCGGTCAGCACCTTGATCAGGGTGGACTTGCCCGCGCCGTTCTCGCCCATGAGCGCGTGCACCTCGCCGGGCAGCAGCCGCAGGTCCACGCGGTCGAGGGCGCGCACGCCCGGGAACTCTTTGCCGATCCCGCTCATCCGCAGGATCGGCGCGGGTGCGTCCATCCGGCGCCCCCTCCCTTCCCGACCGGGCCGGCCACGCGGCCGGCCCGGTCGTCAGCGATCAGTACTGCCGGCTGGGCAGGGCCTCCTTGGCCTGCTCCTGGGTGAAGGTGGTCTCCTCCGTCACCACGCGGGCGGGTACGCTCTCGCCGGCGACGACCTTCTTGGCCAGGTCCATCAGCTGCGGCCCGAGCAGCGGCGAGCACTCCACGATGTAGTTGATCTTCCCGTCGGCGAGCGCCTGCATCCCGTCCTTGACGGCGTCGACCGTGATGATCTTGATGTCCTTGCCGGGCACCTTGCCCGCGCCCTCGATCGCCTCGATCGCACCCAGGCCCATGTCGTCATTGTGCGCGTAGAGCACGTCGATGTCCGGATGCGCCTTCAGGAAGGCCTCCATGACCTCCTTGCCCTTGGCCCTGGTGAAGTCGCCGGTCTGCGAAGCGATGATCTTGAACTTCGGGTCGGCGCCGATGACCTCGGCGAAGCCCGACTTGCGGTCGTTGGCCGGGGCCGAGCCGGTCGTGCCCTGCAGCTCGACGATGTTGACGGTGTCGGAGGCGTCCTTGTACTCCTCCACCAGCCACTGGCCGGCCTTCTTGCCCTCCTCGACGAAGTCGGAGCCGAGGAAGGTCTTGTACAGGGAGGTGTCCGCCGAGTCGACGGCCCGGTCGGTCAGGATGACCGGGATGTTGGCGCCCTGGGCCTCCTTGAGCACGGTGTCCCAGCCGGACTCGACGACCGGCGAGAAGGCGATGACGTCCACCTTCTGCTGGATGTAGGAGCGGATCGCCTTGATCTGGTTCTCCTGCTTCTGCTGGGCGTCGGAGAACTTGAGCGTGATGCCGGCTTCCTTGGCCGAGTCCTGGACGGACTTGGTGTTCGCGGTCCGCCAGCCGCTCTCCGCGCCGACCTGGGAGAAGCCCATGACGATCGCGTCGCCGCCGCCGCCTCCTCCCGCTTCGGAGCCGCCGCCGCTTTCGGAGCCGCATCCCGCCAGGGTCGCCGCGGCGAGCCCGGCGACGACCAGCATCGAGATCCTCTTCAACACGTGGGGGGTGTCCTTTCTGAGTTGTGAGCGCTAACACCTGGGGCGTGCGAGCGCCGTCCTGCAAGTGGCCGGGCTCAGCGCCCGGCCGTGCTGACGCGGGGGACGAACATGGGTGGGACGACGAGCCGCCCGCTTGCCTGCGGTCCGCCTGCCTCGATCTGCCGCAGCAGCACCCCGATGCTGTGCCGCCCGACCGCGCCGAAATCCTGCCTGATGGTGGTGAGCGGGGGCGAGAAGAACGCCGACTCGGGGATGTCGTCGAAGCCGACGACGCTCACCTGGCCGGGCACTCTCACCCCCTTCTCCGTGAAGGCCCGCAGCACGCCCAGCGCCATCTGGTCGTTGGCCACGAAGACCGCCGTGACGCCGGCCATGCTGGCCAGGCTGCGCCCGGCCTCGTAGCCGGAGCGGGGGCTCCAGTCACCGGCCAGCGGCTCGGGCGCCTCCCGGCCGGCCCGTTCGAGCGCGGACCGCCAGCCGGCGACCCGTCCCTCGGCCTCCAGCCAGTCGCCCGGCCCGCGCACGTGCCAGACGGTCTCGTGGCCCAGGTCCAGCAGGTGCTGGGTGGCGAGCCTGCCGCCCTCGACCTGGTCCACGCAGACGACCGGCACCTCGCCGGCCTCGCCGCCCTCGACCGCGACCACCGGGATGTCGAGCGGCAGGTCGGCCAGCGCCTGGGCGGCCGACCGCTGCGGCGCGACCACCACGATGCCGTCGACGCCCTGGTCGGCCAGGTAGTCGAGGGCGTCGCGGACGCCGGTCTTGTCGATGGACTTGAGGCTGACGATGCTGATGAAGTAACCGGCCGCCCTGGCCGCCTGCTCGATGCCGTACACCGTGCTGGCCGGCCCGTAGAGCGTGGTGTCGAAGCTCACCACGCCCAGGGTCCTGGAGTGCTTGGTGACCAGCGCGCGGGCGACGAGGTTGCGGCGGTAGCCCAGCTTGTCGATCGCCTCCAGCACCCGGGTCCGGGTCTCGGTGCGCACGTTGGGATGGTCGTTGAGGACGCGCGAGACCGTCTGGTGGGAGACGCCGGCCTCCTTGGCCACGTCCGCCATCACCGGCGGGCGGCGTCCTCGGTCAACTCCCACGGCCATGCTCCTTTCGGGCTTGGGACGACTGTGAACGTTAACAAGCCGGTCCGTCAAGGATCGTTTCGATTACGGTCGCGTTACGCGGCGGACTCTTGACGGGCCGCCGGACGCGCCCTTAACTAAGCGCTGTTGCTCATTGTTAACGCTAAACCTTGGTTGTTAGCGTTAACAAGTCTCACCCCCCGAGGAGCTCCGTGTGACCCCGACTCGCCTTGGCCGTCATGCTCGTGGCGGGGCTGCTCACCGCGCCGGCGCACGCGCGGGCGGCGGAACCGGTCCCGGACGGCGCGGCCGTCGACCAGTTCGACGCCGGCGCGCTCGGCCCCGACTGGACCGTGCTTTCCCGCGACGACAGCCGGTGGTCGCTCACCGAGCAGCCCGGCTCGCTGCGCGTGCACGCCCTGCCCGGCGACACCTACCAGGGCACGAACACGGCCAGGAACCTCTTCCTCATGGACAACATCCCCGCCGGCCGGTCGTGCCCGAGGGCATGTTCACGCTCCGGCACACGGGCGAGGACCCGTACCTGTCGGCCGACGCCTCCGGCAGCGTGCGGGCGTCCGCGAAACCTCCGATGACCGGCCTCGCGCTGACCGCCGAAGCAGGCGGGAAGCTGAAGGACACGGCCTCCGGAAAGTACCTGGAGGTCTCCCGCCCCCGGGTCAAGCTGGGCCCCCTCTACGCCGAGCTGGTGCAGAACCGCTCGTTCGAGTTCGACCGGGTCGACGAGCCGAGCTACCACGGCCTGACCGCGTGGAGCGAGGTCGAGCGCGGCGGCACCGCCGCCGCGGCGGTCTCCGGCGAGCGGCCGCTCAACCCCGCCAACCGCAACTACCTGCGCCTGGAGGTGACCGGCGGCCCGGCCGGGGTGCTGAACGCGGGCTTCAACACCGGTCTGCCGCTGAAGCGGGGCGCGCGCTACGACCTGTCGTTCTGGGCCCGCCGCGACACCCCCGGCACGGTGACGGTGACCGTCGAGAGCGGTCCGGACTCGTACGGGAAGGCGGCCGTCAAGGTGCGGGCGGGCGGCTGGACCAAGTACGAGACCTCGTTCAGGGCGACCGGCACCACCGACGCCGGCCGGCTCGTGCTGCTGGCCCCCGAGGGCAGGACCGATCTCGACATGGTCTCGCTGTTCCCGCGTGAGACGTTCAAGAACCGGCCGAACGGCATGCGGGAGGACCTGGCCCGGCTGATCGCCGACCTGGAGCCGCGCTTCCTGCGCTTCCCCGGCGGCCGCGTGACCAATGTCGGCACGTACGACCCGTACAGCGAGAACCAGGACCGGCGGCGCATCTACCAGTGGAAGGAGACGATCGGGGTCGGCGGACAGGCGGACTGGTCGAACTACACGGTGACTCCTCCGCTCCCTGAAGGGAGCGGCTTCTCGCTAAGCCGCTTGCGCAGCCTCACGAAGGGCAAGCCCTGCCCTCACGATGTTGACCGCCGCGTTCACGTCAGCGTGCGCGACATGCCCGCACGACACGCACCGGAACTCGGCCTGGGTGAGGCGGTTCTCCTTCGCCACGTGCCCGCAACGCGAGCACGTGCGGGAGGTGCCGGCAGGGTTCACCGCGATCAGCTCTCGACCGGCGCTCTCAGCCTTGTGCGACAGGATCGTCAGGAACACCCCCCAACCCGCATCCAGAATCGAACGATTGAGGCCCGACTTCTGGGCGACATTCCGGCCGGGCTGGTCAAAGGTGCCGGACGCGCGGCGGGTCATGTTCGCGATCCGCAGGTCCTCGTGCACGATCACGTCATAGGCGCCGACCAGGACAAGCGCGGCCTTGTGCGCGTGGTCCAGGCGCTGACGGCGGACCTTGCCGTACAGCGCGGCCACGCGGGCCACCGCCTTGCGCCGCCGCCGGGAGCCGCGTTTCTTGCGGGCCAGGTCGCGCTGCGCGTCCGCGAGGCGGTCGGCGGTGGCGGCGAGGCGGCGCGGGTTCGCCACGTGCACGCCGTCGGAGGTGGTGACGAGCGAGGCCACGCCCATGTCGATCCCGGCCACCGCACCCGTCGCAGGAAGCAATTCGGCAGGCACGTCGTCGCACGACAGGACCACAAACCAGCGGGAGCCCTCCCGCTTGACGGCGATCGTCTTCACCCGGCCTTTCACGGGCCGGTGCCGGTGGACGCGGACATGCCCGACACCCTGCAACCGGACGAACGTGGCCGACGGATGCTCGGGCTGGGAGTCCCACCGGCAGCCGTCGCCGTCCTTCGGCCACTCGACGGTGTCGAACCGGCCACGGCCTTTGAAACGCGGAAAGCCCGGGGTCTCCCCGGCCTTCACCCGGCGGAAGAACGCGCCGAACGCCTTGTCGAGCCGTCGCAGGGTGGCCTGCTGGGAGGAGAACGACCAGCGGCCCTGCCCGCCGATGTCGTCACCCCGGATGTGCTTCAGCTCGGCGGACTGGTCGCCGTAACGGACGCTCACGCCCGCTTTGGCGTAGGCGGTGCGGCGGTGCTCCAGGGCGGCGTTGTAGAGCTGCCGGTGGTCCTCCAGACACGCGGTGAGAGCGATCTCCTGGTGGCGGGTGGGGCGCAGCAGGAACTTGAACGACCTGCGCACACCCCACCCCCTGTCACGTTCGGTAACGACAACACCACGGTATCGGCTGGCGCCGACATAACCGGGAAGGACATCCGTGATGCGCGGACCTGACAGGTCAGGGCACGCTCGGGCCTTGGCGGCCCTCCCGCTCCCGATTCCCCCGCCGCCTGAAGGCGCCGGTCCCCTCGGGAGGATCTGATGGAGCTGACCGCCCGCAAGGTGGGCGGAGCGGAGGGCTTCCTGGTGATGTTCGGGGTCCGCGACAGCGGAAACTTCTACTGGTGGAACCTCGGCGGCTGGAACAACACCCAGTCGGCGGTGGAGAAGGCGGTTAACGGCGCCAAGGCGTCGATCGCGACCTCCGCCACCACGATCGAGACCGGGCGCGACTACCGGCTGAAGGTGGAGGTGTCCGGCCGGAAGATCACGCTCTGGCTGGACGGGCAGAAGGTGAACGAGTTCACCGACCACGCCGTGGTGGAGCCGCTCTACCAGGTGGTCTCGAAGGACGCGAAGTCGGGCGACCTGGTGATCAAGGCCGTCAACGCGCAGGACACCGCGGTGCGCGGCACGGTGGACCTGGGCCGGGCGCGCGTCGGGCGCACGGCCACGGTCACCTCGCTGACCGGCTCGCCCTCGGACGTCAACTCCATCGCCGACCCGGACCGGATCGCGCCGGTGGAGCAACGGGTGACGGGCTTCTCCCGCTCGTTCGCCTACGACTTCCCGGCCCACTCGGTCACCTTCATCAGGCTGGGCGGGGACCGGTGAACCGGGCGGCCCGGGCGGGGGCACACGCCCGGGCCGCCCTCTCACATCCGGGCGGTGGAATCCCTGATGACGAGCTTGCAGTCCATCTTGTGGACCCCCGGCGTCGCCTTGCCGCCGATCGCCGCGAACAGGTGCTGGGCCGCCGTGCGCCCCAGCCGCTCCAGGCTGGGGTCAACGGTCGTCAGCGGCGGCCGGGTCTCGGCGGCCAGCACCTCCCAGTTGTCGTAGCCGACCACCGCGAGGTCGTCGGGCACCCGCCGCCCCAGCTCGCGGGCCGCCTCCACGAACCCGGCCGCGATCTGGTCGCTGCCGCAGAAGACCGCGTCGATCTCGGGGCCCGCCGTCAGCAGCATCTCGGCGGCGTGCCGCCCCCACCGCTGCGACCACGTGCCCCACAGCGTCTCCCCGGCCTGCGCCACCCCGGCCTCGCCGAGCGCCGCGGCCAGCCCTTCGGCGCGGTCGCCCGCGGCCTTGTAGTCGACCGGGCCGGTGACGTGCGCGATCCGGCGCCGCCCGAGCGCGAGCAGGTGGCGCACCGCGAGCATGGCCCCGCCCACGTCGTCGGGCACGAACGAGACGTCCGACGGATCCTCCGACGGCCCGTACGCGTACACGACCGGCACCGGCAGGTCCTTGCTCACCGAGGGCCGCGGGTCGGTGCTCTCCCCCACCACGATCAGCCCGTCGACGCGCCGCGACAGCAGCGCCCGCAGGTGGTGCTGCTCCCTGATCGCGTCGCCGCGGGCGTCGCACAGCAGCACCGCCATCTCCCCCGCGCCGAACGCGTCCTCCGCGCCGAGCAGCACCGGGATGCTGAACCGGCCGGCGCTGTCGGAGGTGAGCAGCCCCACCGTGCGGGTCTGTCCGGACAACAGCCCGCGCGCGAGCGGGCTCGGCTGGAACGCCAGCTCCTCCGCGGCCGCCAGCACCCGCTGCCGGGTGGAGGCCCGCACGTCCTGCCGCCCGTTGAGCGCCTTGGACGCCGTGGCGACCGACACCCCCGCCAGCGAGGCCACGTCGTTGATGGTCGCCCGCCTAACCGCCATCTCTCGAAACCCTTTTCTCTCACCGATCAGCTAGAGAAGACCCTAACACCGTTGACATGGCCAGAGGTTTCTTCTACGTTTCCGAAAACCTTTTAGTCCGCGGGGACCGAAGGAGTCACCATGAGACGACGGCTGGCCGGAATGGCCACCCTCGCGTTGTTAACGCTCACCGCCGCCTGTGGCGGGGGTGGGGGCGGAGGCGGGCAGCAGCCCGCCGACGAGCCCGTGACGATCACCATGTGGACCAGAGCCGCCACCCAGGCGCAGAGCGAGCGGCTGGTCAAGGCGTACAACAGCAGCCACAAGAACCAGGTGAAGCTGACGGTCATCCCGACGGACAACTACCAGCCGCGCATCGCCGCCGCCGCGGGCGCCAAGCAGCTGCCCGACGTGTTCGCCGCCGACGTCATCTTCGTGCCGAACTACACCTCGCAGGGCCTGTTCCTGGACATCACCGACCGGATCGCCGCCCTGCCGTTCAAGGACGGCCTGGCCCCGTCCCACATGAAGCTCGGCACCCAGGACGGCCGCCAGTACACGCTGCCGCACACGCTCGACCTGTCGGTCTGGTTCTGGAACAAGGACCTGTACGAGAAGGCCGGGCTGGACCCCGAGCAGGGGCCGAAGACGCTCAAGGAGTTCGCCCAGCACGCCACCACCGTCCAGGAGAAGCTCGGCAAGGACGGCAAGGTGCACGGCACGTTCTTCGGCGGCAACTGCGGCGGCTGCTACGTGTTCACCTTCTGGCCCTCGGTCTGGGCGGCCGGCGCCCAGGTGATGAACGCGGAGGGCACCGAGTCGCTCAACGACCAGCCGGCGATGACCGACGTCTTCAAGATCTACCGGGAGCTGCACGAGAAGGGCGCCACCGGCCCCACCACCAAGGAGGAGCAGGGCCCGACCTGGACCGGATTCTTCCCGAAGGGCGAGATCGGCGTCATGCCGATGCCCTCGACCACGCTCGGCATGATGCCGGCGGACATGAAGATCGGCGTCACCGCGATCGCCGGCCCCGACGGCGGCGAGTCCACCTTCGTCGGCGGCGACTCGATCGGCGTCTCCTCCACCTCGCAGAACGCCGACGCGGCCTGGGAGTTCCTGTCCTGGACCGTCTCGGACGAGGCGCAGGTCGAGGTCATGGCCAAGAACAAGGACGTGGTCGCGCGTACCGACCTGGCCGACAACAAGTACTCGGCCGAGGACCCGCGCGTAGTGCTGATCAACTCGCTGGTCGGCAAGGGCGAGACGCCGTACGCGCTGCGTTTCGGGCAGACGTTCAACGACCCGCAGGGGCCGTGGCTGCGGCTGGCCCGCGAGGCGGTGTTCGGTGACGCCGCCAAGGCGGGCGAGCTGAACGCCGAGGTCACGAAGTCCCTGCAGCAATGACGTTGACCGTCCGCAGGCCCAGGGGACGGGCGGGGCACGGCGCGCCGCCCGTCTCATGGTGGCGCGGCCGCAAGGCCCAGGGCTGGCTGTACGCCATGCCCACCGCCGTCATCGTGGCCGTCCTGTTCATCGCGCCGCTGCTGCTGGTGCTGTGGATGTCGCTGAACCGCTGGCCCCTGCTGGGGCAGGCGACGTTCAACGCGCCGGACAACTACACGAAGATCGCCGACAACGCGCTCTTCGTGGACTCGGTCTTCTTCACGCTCAAGTACACGGTGATCATCACGGTGCTGCTGTCGGCGGTCGCGCTCGGCCTGGCGCTGCTCGTGCAGGAGAGCAGGCCGGGGGTCGGGTTCTTCCGCACCGCGTTCTTCCTGCCGGGCGCGGTCGGCTTCGCCGCCACCTCGCTGCTGTTCTACGGCATGCTGAACGCCGACTTCGGCCCGATCGACCCGATGCTGCGCGCGCTGGGCGTCACCGACGAGCCGGTCAAGTGGACCGGAACCCCGAACATGGCGCTGTTCTCCACGATCGCGCTGGTGCTGTGGCGCTTCGCCGGGTTCAACATGCTGATCCTGCTGACCGGCCTGCAGGCGATCCCGACCGAGGTGTACGAGGCGGCCAGGAGCGACGGCGCCAACCGGTGGCAGATCTTCACCCGCATCACGCTGCCGCTGCTGCGCCCGACGCTCGCGCTGATGCTGATCCTCAGCATCACCGGCTCCCTGCTCGCCTTCGACCAGTTCTTCATCTTCACCAACGGCGGCCCGGACAACAGCACGGTGTCGATGGTGATGGTGATCTACCGCGCCGCGTTCTTCCGCTTCGACCTCGGCGGCGCCGCGGCCATGTCGGTGGTGCTGCTGGTCGCGCTGGTCGGGCTGAACGTCCTGATGATGCGGAGGCTCAGATGAGGTACTACACGACCTTGTCGGCGCTGGCGGTGCTGTTCCTGTTCCCGCTGCTGTGGAGCGGCTACGCCTCGCTGGAGGAACCGTCCAACTACGTCGAGATGGCCGCCTACGGCGAGGGCGTCGGCACCTACGCCGCCAACAGCGTGCTCGTCGCCGTCATGACCGTCGGCGGCACGCTGGTGGTGTCGGCGCTGGGCGGCTACGCCTTCGCCCGCTTCGACTTCCCCGGCAAGAACCTGCTGTTCCTGGCCACGCTTGCCATCCTCATGGTGCCGTACGCGACGATCCTCATCCCGCTGTACGTGCTGCTCGGCTATCTCGGGCTGCAGAACTCGCTGGTCGGGCTGTCGCTGGTGTTCGTCATGTTCCAGCTCCCGTTCGCGCTGTTCATGATGCGCAACGCGTTCGAGGCGATCCCGCGCGAGCTGGAGGAGGCGGCGCTGGTGGACGGGTGCGGCACGTTCCTGGCGTTCACCAGGATCCTGCTGCACGCCGTGCGGCCGGCGCTGATCACCGTGGGCCTGTTCGCGTTCCTCGCCTCGTGGAACGACTTCTTCGCGCCGCTCATCCTGCTCAACGACGGCGCCTCGTTCACCCTGCCGGTGGCCGTGGTCAGCATGACCTCGCGCACCATGGGCGCGATCGACTACGGCATGCTTCAGGCCGGCGTCATGGTCATGGCCGTCCCCTGTCTCATCCTGTTCATCGTGCTGCAGCGCCACTACGTGCGCGGATTCATGTCAGGAGCTCTGCGTGGCTAACCCTGTCCTGCCCTCCTCGGGCGTGCTGTCTCCCCTCGGCCTCGACGCGGTACGGATCTCGCCCGGTTTCTGGGGCGACCGGGTGGCGCTCAACCGCGAGGTCACCATCGCGCACTGCAGGGAGTGGGAGGAACGCGAAGGCTGGATCGGCAACTTCCGCGGCGAAGGCCCGCGGCGGGGCCGGGAGTTCAGCGACTCGGAGATCTACAAGCTGCTGGAGGCCATGGCCTGGGCGGACCATCCGGACCTGCCCGAACTGGCCGAGACCGTGGCCCGGGTCCAGGAAGGCGACGGCTACATCAACACCCGCTGGTCGGGCAGCCGCTACACCGACCTGGAGTGGGGCCACGAGCTCTACTGCTACGGCCACCTCATCCAGGCCGGCGTCGCCCGGCTGCGCATGCACGGCGAGGACCGGCTGACGCGGGTGGCGACGCGGGCCGCCGACCACGTCTGCCGCCGGTTCATGGAGGGCACGGAGACGTGCGGGCACCCCGTGATCGAGATGGCGCTCGTCGAGCTCTACCGGGTGACCGGGGTCGAACGCTACCTGGAGATGGCCCGGCGCTTCGTGGAGCGGCGCGGCCTGCCCGCCCTCGCCGACATCCCGTTCGGCCGCGGCTACTTCCAGGACGACGTGCCGGTCCGGCAGGCGCAGGTGTTCCGCGGGCACGTCGTGCGGGCGCTCTACCTGGCCTCGGGCGTGGTGGACGTGGCCGTCGAGACCGGCGACGAGGAGTTGCTGAAGGCCGTCGAGGCGCAGTGGGAGCGTACGGTCGCCCGCCGCACCCACCTGACCGGCGGCATGGGGTCGCGGCACCAGGACGAGTCGTTCGGCGAGGACTACGAGCTGCCGCCGGACCGGGCCTACAACGAGACCTGCGCGAGCATCGCCTCGATCATGCTGGCGCACCGGCTGCTGCTGGCCACCGGCGACGTCCGCTACGCCGACCTGACCGAGCGGACGCTGTACAACATGCTCGCCACCGGCGTCGCGCTGGACGGCCGGTCGTTCTTCTACGCCAACCCCCTGCAGGTGCGGGTGCCCGCGGTGCCGCACGACGGCGTCAACCACGCCGCCGAGGGCGGGCTGCGCTCCCCCTGGTTCGACGTGTCCTGCTGCCCCAACAACGTCGCCCGCACGCTGGCCTCGCTGCCCGCCTACCTGGCGACGTCCGGCGCGGACGGGGTGCGGATCCACCAGTACACGCCGGGCGAGATCAGCCACGGTGACCTGCGGCTGCGGGTGGAGACCGGCTATCCGTGGGACGGCACGGTGACCGTACGGGTGCTGGAGGGCGGGGCGGGCCGGATCTCGCTGCGCGTCCCGGCCTGGGCCTCCTCGGCGACGCTCGCGTACCAGGAGGCCGCCGCCTCCCCGGACACCCGCGAGACCCGCACGGTCGCGCCCGGGTACGCGGACGTGGAGAGGGAGTGGCGGGCCGGTGACGCGCTCGTGCTGGAGCTGCCGATGGAACCCCGCTGGACCTACCCCGACCGGCGGATCGACGCCCTGCGCGGCTGCGTCACCGTCGAACGGGGGCCGCTGGTGTACTGCGCCGAGTCCGTCGGGGACGAGCCGCCGCTCGCCGAGGTGGCCGTCCGGCCGGGCGCCCCGCTGTCCGAACACGCCCGCGGCGAGGTGGTCGAGCTGGAGACCGAGGCGGTGCTCGGCGCCTCCCCGGCGGGGGCGTGGCCGTACCGCGACCGTCCCCACGGATGGAACGGCGGCCCGGCGGCGGCGCTGCGGCTGATCCCGTACCACCGCTGGGGCAACCGCGGCCCGGCGACCATGCGCGTCTGGCTCCCGGTGGCCGACTGACGGGAACCCTCGCCGGCTCCCCGGTCGTTCTTCCGATAGACGATCCGGAGCCGGAGGAGAGACATGGGCTGGCACTACCGTAAGTCGATCAAAGTGGGACCCTTCCGGGTGAACCTGTCGCGGCGCGGCGTCGGGCACAGCGTCGGCAACCGCCGCATCCGCGTGTCCACCTCGCCGGACGGCCGCCGTCACGTCACCCTCCGCCTGCCGGGCGGCTTCCGTCTCGGAAAGACGTTCGGCGGGCGCCGCCGCTACTGATCCCCGGGCGCCAGGCCGGCCTGGCGGATGACGCGCTCCAGGTAGCGGCGGGTGTCGTCGTCGCGGGGGCCGACGAGCATGCGGTACATGGCCGCGCCCACCACCATGTCGACGGCCGCCTCCACGTCGGCGCCGGCGGCCAGCCGCCCGTCGCGCCGGGCGCGCTCCAGCGTCTCCAGGACGAGCCGCCGCCGCGGCTCGATGTAGGTCTCGCGGTACGTCTCCAGCAGCGAAGGATGGGTCACGCTCGACCCGATGAGCTGGGCCAGCACGGCGCGGAAGCGGGCGTCGCCGAACGTGGTCGCCCACGAGTCCATCAGCCGCCCGTCCTGCTCGGGGACGTCGGCGCCGGCCCAGATCTCCTCCTCGGGCGCGACCGTGCGGGCCCGCTCGATCGCCTGGACGAGCAGCTCCTCCTTGGACGACCAGCGCCGGTAGACGGTCACCTTGGCCACGCCGGCGCGCTTGGCGATCTGCTCGAAGTTCGCGCCCTCCAGGCCGCGCTCGGCGAACAGCTCCAGCGCGGCCTTCATGATCAGGTCGTCGGCCCCCGGGTCGCGCGGCCTGCCGCGGGGACGCCCGCCGCCCGTCACCGGAACTCCACCCGCCCCACGCCCTCGCCCGGCGCGAAGGCCGGGGCGTGCCCCGGCCGCAGCAGCCAGTCGGGGGTGAGCACGCCACCGAGGTGGTCGCGCAGCCGCCGGAACCCGTCCGCTTCCGGCAGCCCTTCGCGGAAGGCGGTGGCGACCTCTTTCTGGTAGGCCGTGTTGTCGTGCGCGAACAGCGGCGCCATGGCGGGGTCGGCGGCCAGCGTGCGCCGCACCCGCTCGGCGGCCTTTAGCTGGTCGGCGGTGGCCTGCCCGCCGACCGTCATCTGCCGCACCTGGCCGAGCGCCAGGTGCGGCAGCGTGTAGAGGGTGTCGCCCAGGAACAGCGCGGTGCCGCCGTCCATGCGCAGCGCCACGCACAGGTGGCCGGGCGAGTGACCGGGCGTGGGCAGCAGGACGACGCTGCCGTCGCCGAAGTGGTCGTGGCTCTCGGGGAAGGCGTGGAAGGGCCCGGACCCGTACGCGGGGAACACCAGGGCGTCCTGGACCTCCTCGAACGTGTGCGCGTAGAGCGTGCCCTGCTCCCAGTCGCGCCGGTCCAGCACGACGCGGGCGTGCGCCAGGTGACGGAGACCGCCGGCGTGGTCCTCGTGCACGTGGGTGAGGAACACGGTGGTGACGTCCTTGAGGTCGTAGCCGAGGCGGGCCACCCGCACCCGCAGGTCCTGCTCCGGGGTCAGCTGGTATTCGTTCCGCTCGGTCAGCAGGCGCGAGGCGAGGTTGTGCCGATAGTACCCGTCATGATCGTGGGCCTGCGCCCAGTTGACGCCCGTGTCGACCAGCATGAGCCCGTGTCGCGGGTGATCGATCAGGTACGCGTGGACCGGCACCGTGATCTGCGCCTTGTCCACCAGCGTGCGGACGTAACCGGGAAGCCCCTCCCACCCGTCGAGCCCGCCGTAGAACTGGCCGTACGGCACGACCGTGTCGCCGACGTGCAGCGGGAACACCCGCACCCGGCCGTCGGCGACGGGCCGCCGCGCCCCGGGCGCGCGCAGCGCCGCCTGCGTCTCGCGCCGCCACCTGGCCTCGATCTCGCTCCGGTGGCGGGCGACCGGGCCGGTGGACAGCCCTGCCAGCACGCCCAGCAGGATCCCGGCCCCGCCCGTCAGCAGTGCGCGCCTCGACGGCACCGCCCCGCCTCGTCCGCGCCGGACCGCGCCCGCGAGCGCCGCCATCAGGCACGCCACGGCCACGGCTCCGAGCAGCACCGGCGCGTCGGTGACGTAGAACACGACCGCGAAGTACAGGGCCAGCGTGCCCAGCCCGGCCGGGACGCCGAGGAACAGCAGCGCCCGCCGCCGCCCGAGCCGCCCCGGCCACAGCACGCCGCCGAGGAACGCGACGAGCACGACCCCGTACGTGACGAGCGCGACCGGCGGCACGTCCTTCAGCCGCAGGATGACCAGCCACACGGCGGCCATCAGCAGCCCGAGCACCGCGAGCGCGATCTTGCCCAGCGTCTTCATGGGAACCCTCCAATATGTATACGCAAACGACTGCGTTTACATATTAGGCCTTTCGCGGCCCGGCGCGTACGATCAGGAGATGTTCTTCGAGCCGCCACCGGCGCGGGAGGAGCTGACGAGCCCGCCGCGCCCGGAACTCCCCGCCTGGTCCGCGCCGCCCGGGACGGAGCTGGGCGCCGCGACGACGGCCGACCGGGTGCTCGCCCGCGGCCCGAACGTCGCCGTCGCGCTCTCGACGATCCGCGCGTTCTCCACCGGCTGCCTGCTGAACGTCGAGGTGGTGCTGCGGCAGGGCGACCTCTCCCCCGAGGCCTTCTGGGACCTCCAGATGTCCCTCTACCCCTTCGCCCGCATCAGGTCGTCGGGCGACCGGCTGCCCGACCGGCTGCTGCGGTTCGGCGTCCGCTACCCCGGCGGCGCCAAGGCCACCACCATCGAGGCGAACGGGCACATCCTGCCCGGACAGGGCCCGCCCGCCGGCCCCCTGCTCTCCTGGCTCCCCGTCGGCGGCGCCATGCGCGGCGGGCATGACCTCGCCGGCAACTCCATGGCCCTGTGGCTGTGGCCGCTGCCCCCGGCCGAGCCCTTCGAGTTCGCCGTCGAATGGCCGCTCGGCGGCATCGGCCTGACCTTCACCGAACTCGACGGCGCCACCGTCGTCTCCGCCGCCCGGCGCACCGCCCCTTACTGGCCGTGACGCGTGCCCGACAGTCCGCCGCGGGCGGGTACGGCCTCATGGCCGGAGCCCTGACCGGGCCACGGATCGCGGCGCCTATCCAGCGCGCAACCGGCACGGCCCGCGCCGGCGGTCACTTCACGCCGTCGACGAAAGGCTTGGCCACCTCCATCACGGCCTTGCGCGCGGCGGCCGGGTCGAAGACCGGCTCCTGATAGCCCGGGGCCTCGACGACGCCCCCGCCGGTCGTCGTACCCCTGAAGGTGAACTCGATCGTCTTCTCGCCGGACAGCACCTTGACCAGGATCTCCCGCGTGGGCTTGCGGTCCGGCTCCTTCGGCCTGGTGGTGGCCGACTCCACGGCGAACGCCTTCTCGCCGAGGCCGGAGATCTCCTCGCGGGCCTCGAAGGTCGTGTGGGTCACCTCGTTGCCGATGCCGCCCTGGGCTCGGTAGCGGTCGTACTTCTTGGCGTCGCGGTCGAACTGGAAGGCCGATCCGGTGTCGCCGCCGCCCCAGTCGACCACGCGGGCGGTCAGCTCGCCGCCACGGGCGGTGAACTCCTGACCCGGCTCGTGCTTGACCTGCTCGCGGATGTTCCAGGTGCAGGCCGTCTGCTTGATCCTGCCGTCGTTGGTGCCGACGGACGGTCCTGAGACCGCGGGGAAGAACGCCGACTCGACGTTCTTGACCGTGAGGATCCCGCACGGCCCGTCGATCCTCACCTTGCCGGCGTCCTTGGCCATCTCGGCGGTGACGTGCTCGGCGACCTTGTTCGCCGCGGCCCGCACCTCGTCGCCCGTGGGGTACTTGGCGCCGCTCCTGTTGCTGCCGCCGTACTCGACCTTGATCAGCCAGGGACCCTGCCGGATGTGGACGGCGGCCTTGAGCCCGCTGTGGCCGATCGAACTCTGGCTGTACGACTCGTCGCCGTACTGCAACTGCGTGAGCTCGCCGAACGCGGAGCCGGACGTCCTGCCGTCGACCCGCTTGCCGTCCCGGACGTTGACCCGCCGCTCGTGCGCCTTCTTGTCGTCGGCGAACCGGCGCTTGGCCCGCTCGACGGCGTTCTCACGCTCGCCGCTCCGGGCTTCCACCGAGATGCTCAGGCTGCGGTGGCCGAGGACGCCGCCGCCGACGTCCATCTTGTTGTCGCTCCACGAGCAGGCCGCCCGCTTCTCGCTCTCGGTGGCCGCCCCGGTGGACGCGTCCTTCCCGCCGTACCTGCCGTCGGTGACCAGGCTCTTGCGGAAGGCGTCCGGCACGGCCGCGCAGAGCTGATCGCCGGTGATCGCCCGCAGCTTCACCGGCGCGACCGACGGCGTCGGCTTGCGCTTCAGGGTCGGGAGGCGGTCCTCGCGCTCGAGGGCGCCGGGTGGCCGTCCGCCGTCGTCTGGACGGAGGAGCAGCCAGCCGCCGACCACCGCGCCGATCAGCATGATCACAGCCAGCCCGGCGAGTACGGCGATCAGCGGGCCCTTCCCGCCCCCTCTGGGCGGCGGAGGCCGCCACCCCCCACCGGCCCCGCCCGGCCCGGCCGGTCCCCCGTGCCATCCCCCCGGCCCGGCGTGCCGTCCCCCCGGCGCGCCGCCCGGTCCTCCCGGCCCGGCGTGCCGTCCCCCGGGGCCGCCGCCCGGTCCCCCTGCTCCGGCCGGCGGGAAACCGCCAGGGTGCCCGTGAGGCCCACCGGGCATACCCTGCGCACCGGGGCCCTGTCCGTAGGAGGGCGGGTATGGGGTGGACATCGGGACCTCTCGCGAATCGTCCAGCGGCTGAGCGGTTCGGACGGTCTCTCGGCCGGCGGGCACGCTCCGCCGTCAACCCCCGCACCGCAGCAGAGCCTACGGACTGCGCGAATGCTGGCGTGTCAGGTGAACACCCGACAAAAGGTGATCGGGGTCAGCGTCCGTCGCGCATGCCGAACAGGAAACGGGTGACCCGGGTGCGCCGTACCAGGAGGTCGTAGGCGGCGACCGTGAGGACCAGGGACGCGGCCACGATCAGCGGATATTTGACGACGATCGGCGCGTCCAGCCTGACCACCCCGTACGCGACCGCGACCACGATGGGCTGGTGCAGGACGTACAGAGGAAGCACGCCCGCCGCCAGATAGGCGTAGACGCGGCGGCGGGCCCCGCCCCGCGGGCGCGTGGCGGGGGGCCGGGCGGCGGCGCGGCGGTCGAGCAGGCCGAGGATGCCGACCAGCAGGCACCAGCCCGCCGCGCCGTACATGGCACGCGCGACGGCGGCCATGGGGGTCAGGTCGGTGAAGGGGTCGCCGCCGGCGAGCAGGAACATGGGCAGGCCGACCACGGGCAGCGCCAGGCCGACGGCGGCGGCCAGCGGCGCGTCGCGGCGGATCGCGGCGCGGAAGCGGTCGTCGGCCGCGAGCACGAAGCCGTAGCAGAAGAACAGCAGGTACGCCCAGCGGCTCCACCCGGCGTACTCCTGTTCCAGCCCGGCCAGCGCACTGAGCAGCGACACCGGCACCGCGGCCGCCAGCAGCGCGCCGCGACGCCCGGCGGCGACGGCGGCGAGCCGGTCGCCGATCGCGCGGGCCCGGCCGGCGGGGAACCAGCGCGCCACGGCCGCGAGCATGAGGGCGAACACCAGCAGCAGCAGCATGAACCACAGGTGCCCTGTCTCGAAGTGCTCGCCCTGCAGCACGAAGGGGAACTCGGCCAGGTCGAACCGGGCCTCGAAGAAGCGCGGCAGGAAGGCCAGGTAGGACTCGTGGTAGCCGGGATCGGCGCGCAGCCGCAGCCACTGCGGCACCGGCACGATCGTGAGCGTGCCGAAGACCAGCGGCACGCCCAGCCGCAGCAGCCGCTCGGCGGTGAAGCCCGCCGGACCGCGGCGGCGCAGCGAGTGCCAGGCGCCGAAGCCCGCGATGAGGAAGAGGATCGGCATCGCCCACACCACCCCGAGGGCGGAGACGACGATGGACGCCCCGGTGGTCTCGGCGTTGCGTACGTAGAAGTCGTCGGAGGCGTCGAAGACCAGCGCCGCGTGGAAGAACACCAGCCCGACGACCACCAGCACCCGGATCGAGTCGAGCTCGCTCCGGCGCGTGGGGGACGCGGGGGGCACGGGGGGCACGGGGGGCACGGTCTCCCCGTCGGCGGGTGAGGCCGGGCGCGGTTCCACGATCACGTGCCCCGGACCTTCTCGTAGCGGGCGGGCGCCCCTGGCTGCTCGTTCATCCTGTTGCCTCCCTCGGCCCAGAGCTTCCCGCCGGACAGGAAGGCGTCGATCTCGGCCTGTTCCGCCGGCTCGATGGCGCGGTCCGCGCGCCATCGGGCGGCGGTCACGCGCAGGTACGGCCGCGCGGCGGCGACGTCGACGGCGTCCAGGAACGCGCCGAGCATGATCTCCTGCCAGTTCGGCACCGGCGCCTCGGGCACGGCGGTGGTGGCGAGGATGAGCCAGGTGCAGGCGACGTCGGCGCCCGGCGCTCCCCTGGCGGCGTTGGCCCAGTCGACGATGCGCGGCCCGGCGGCGGTGACGATGACGTTGGCGGGATGCAGGTCCAGGTGGAGCAGCCGGTTGCCGGGGCAGCCCCCGGCGCCCTGGAGCCAGCCGGGCGCGCGCACCCGCGCCACCGTGCGCAGCAGCTCGGCGAGGAGCCGGCCGTACGACGCGAGGCGGTCGGGGCGCCGCAGCGCCGTCTCCCTCAGGCTCGGGCCCTCCAGGCGCTCCATCAGCAGGTCGGGCCCGTCGGCGTCGAAGACCTCGGGCGTCGGGATCCCGTTCCTGCGGGCGTGGCGCATGATCGACGCCTCCTGCTCCAGGCTGCGTCCGTGCCTGGAACGCTTGACGACCTTGCCCGCGCCCGCCTCGAAGACGAGGCAGTCGTGCCCGGATGCGATCAGGGTGCCCACACGCATATTTGTCAGATTAGTCAGTAAGGATGCCGGGCCGGAATCGACGGCCGTTGACCGCTTTTTGCGGCAACTTGTTGCCACCGGCCATGCCCGCGTTCGTGGCTATCGTGAGAGGGAACATCCGGCGATCGCGTATATCGGATTATTCAAATCCTAATGGTGTGGCATCTGAGGAGGTGACACATTGCTGGTGGTAACCGATCTCGTCAAGCGGTACGGCACGGTGCAAGCCCTCGACGGATTCACACTGAATGTGGCAGCCGGTGAAATCGTGGGACTGGTCGGGCACAATGGTGCGGGCAAGACGACCTTTGTGGAAATCGTCTCCGATTTGATCCGCCCCGACAGCGGTCACGTGACCATTGACGGTAAACCGCCGTCCGCCACGCGCGGCCAGGTCGGCGTCGCACCCCAGCACATCGCCCTCTATCCCTCCGTCACGGTGCGCGAGCACCTGGAGCTGTTCGGCAGGCTCGCCGGGCTGAGGCCGGCGGCGCTGAGCGCGGCCATCGACGACCTCGCCGGCATCCTGCGGCTCTCGGAGATCATGGACAGGCGGACCGGGAAGCTCTCCGGCGGCCAGCAGCGGCGCACCCAGGCCGCGACCGCGCTCGTGCACCGGCCGGCCCTGCTGCTGCTCGACGAGCCGACCGCGGGCGCCGACCTGGAGACGCGGCAGGCCATGCTCGACGTGGTCAAGCAGCGCGCCGGCGAGGGCGCGGCGGTCGTCTACACCACCCACTACCTCCCCGAGCTGACCGAGCTGCAGGCGACGATCGCGGTCGCGCAGAACGGCCGGGTCATCGCCAGGGGCACCTACGAGGACCTGGCCAAGGACCTGCCGGGCGAGGTCCGGGTGACGCTGGAGGACGAGGAGGAGATCTCCGTCTCCACCACCGAGCCCACGGCGACGCTGATCGAGCTGCTTGGCCGCCTCGACCGCCCGATCAGCTCGGTCGACGTGCGCCACCCGTCCCTCGACGACCTCTACAGATCCCTGGCGGTCCACGATGCTTGTTGACAGCGTGCCGCGCCCGGCGGGCGCGTTCGACGCGCTCTACCGGATCTCCGCGATGGCCAGGCACAACACGATCATCCGGCTGCGCGACCCGGGCCAGGCGATCAGCTACGTGGTCATGCCGATGGTCCTCATGCTGGTGCTCAAGCCCCTGTACGTGCGGGCGGTCGACGGGGGCGCCACCCAGGTGTCCACCGGACTCATGGTGATGTTCTCGGTGTTCGCGATCTCGCTGGCCGGCAACGCCATCCTGTCCGAGCGCACCTGGCGCACCTGGGACAGGCTGCGCGTGAGCCGGGCCGCGGCCGCCGAGCTGCTGGTGGGCAAGATCCTGCCGATCTTCGCGATCATGGTGGTACAGCAGGTGCTGCTGCTGACGTACGGGTGCCTGGTCATCGGGCTGCCCGTGCCCAGCGCGCCGCACTACGTGCTGGCGGCGATCCTGATCTGGGCCTTCGCGCTGCTCGCGCTCGGCGCGCTGCTCGCCGCGATCGTGCGCAGCCACGGCGAGCTCAGCGTGATCTGCGACGTGGGCGCGCTGACGCTCAGCTCCCTGGGCGGCGCCCTGGTGCCGCTGAGCCTGATGCCCGAGTGGGCGCAGCTCGTGGCGCCCGCCTCGCCCGGCTACTGGGCGCTGAACCTGATGCAGGCCGCGGTGCGCGGCGACCTGGCGGGCATGCTGCCGTCCGCCGCGATCCTGCTGGCGATCGGCCTGGCGGCGGGCGCGTTCGCGGCCCGGCGGCTGGCCCGCGGCTGGGGCCGCGGCGGGCTGATCTGAGGCGAGTAAGCAATGGCGACTTCAGTGAAGAGGGGCACGTCGAATGGATGAGCACCGACCACCGGGCGCGGGAGACGTGGCGATCGTCGGCATGGCCGGCCGCTTCCCCGGCGCGTCCGACGTCGAGACGTTCTGGCGCAACATCAGCACAGGTGTGGAGTCCTTCACCCGGTTCACCGACGAGGAGCTCTCCGCCGCCGGGGTCGACGCCGCGGTCTACCAGCAACCCAACTACGTCCGGCTACGGCCCGTCCTCGACGACGTGCGGGGCTTCGACGCCGGGTTCTTCGGCTACAACCCGCGCGAGGCGACCCTGGCCGACCCGCAGCAGCGCATCTTCCTGGAATGCGTGTGGGAGGCGCTGGAGTCGGCGGGCTACGCCGCCCCCGAGGGCCGCGGCACCGTGGGCGTCTTCGCCGGCATGAACATCAGCGGCTACCTGCTCACCCGCCTGCGGGCCTTCGCGATGGGCATCGACACCTCCGCCCTGATGATCGGCAACGACAAGGACTCGCTGGCCACGAACGTCTCCTTCCGGCTGGACCTCGGCGGGCCGAGCGTCACCGTGCAGACGTTCTGCTCCACGTCCCTGGTGGCGGTGCACCTGGCGAGCGAGAGCCTGCGCCGCGGCGAGTGCGACATGGCGCTGGCCGGGGGCGTGTCCGTGCGCATCCCCGACCGCACCGGCTACCTGTGGGAGGAAGGCGGGCAGGAGTCGCCCGACGGGCACGTGCGGACCTTCGACGCCGAGGGCCGGGGCAGCATGTTCGGCGACGGAGCGGCGGTCGTGGCGCTGAAGCGGCTGTCGGACGCGGTGGCCGACCGCGACACCGTGCTCGCCGTGATCCGCGCCTCGGCCATCAACAACGACGGCGCGATGAAGTTCAGCTACCTGGCGCCCAGCATCGACGGCCAGCGCCGCTGCGTCTCCGCCGCCCTCGCCAAGGCGGGCGTGGACCCGTCCGACATCTCCTACGTCGAGGCGCACGGCACCGCGACCGAGGTCGGCGACCCCATGGAGGTCGCGGCGCTGACCAGGGCCTTCGGGCCGACGAAGGAGAAGCAGTACTGCGTGCTCGGCTCGATCAAGCCCAACGTCGGCCACCTCGACAGGGCGTCCGGCGTGACCGGCCTGATCAAGGTCGTCCAGTCGCTGCGGAACGAGCTGATCCCCGGCACCCTGCACTACCGCTCCCCGAACCCCGAGATCGACTTCGGCGACAGCCCGTTCCGGGTCACCGCCGGCACCACGCCCTGGCGGCGCACCCCCGACCGGCCGCGCATCGCCGGCATCAGCTCGCTCGGCATGGGCGGCACCAACGCGCACGCCATCGTCACCGAGGCGCCCCTGCCCGCCGAGCGCACCACCCGGTCGCGCCGCTGGCAGATCCTGCCGCTGTCGGCGCGGTCCGCCGCCGCCGCCGAGCAGGCGTGCGCCAGGCTCGCCGGGCGGCTGGCGGACGCGCCGGACGACCTCGGCGACGTCGCGTACACGCTGCAGGTCGGCCGCAAGGTCTTCAACCACCGCCGGTTCGTGGTCGCCGGCTCCACCGGCGAGGCCGCCGGGCGGCTCGCCGACCCGGCCGGGCCGCTGGGACGCAACGACGCGACGACGGGCAGGAAGGTGGGCTTCCTGATCGCCGGGGTGGGCGAGCAGTACCCCGGCATGGTGGCCTCCCTGTACGCCGAGGAGCCCGCCTTCCGCGCCGACGTGGACGAGTGCCTGGCCGTGCTCGGGTTCACCGAGGCCGCGCAGCTGTCCGACGTGTTCGTGCCCGCCGAGCGCGACCGGGCGGCCGGCGACCTGGCCGGGCTGCTGGGCAGGGCCGCTCCCGCGCCGGCGTCCACGACGGACGCCCATCTGGTCCAGCCGGCCATCTTCGTCGCGGAGTACGCGCTGGCGCGGCAGCTGATCCGCTGGGGGCTGACGCCGGAGATCATGATCGGCTACAGCCTCGGCGAGTACGTCGCCGCCTGCCTGGCGGGTGTCATGTCCCTGCCCGACGCGGTGCGGCTGGTCGCCCACCGGGCCAGGCTGATCGCCTCGCAGCCCGAGGGCGCGATGCTCGCGATCTCCGCCGACGAGCGCCGGCTGCGCGTCGTGCTGGGCGAGCCGATCATGCGCGACCTGGACGTGGCGGTGCGCACCGGCTCGCAGGTGGTGCTCGCGGGCCCGGCCGAGACCGTGGAGGCGGCGGCCGCGCTGCTGCTGGAGGCGCGGATCGGCCACCGCAGGCTGGAGACCACGCACGCGTACCACTCCCGGATGCTGGCTCCGCTCGCCGAAGAGCTGACCGCCTGGATCAAGGAGAACGTGACGCTGCGCGCGCCCGAGCTGCCCTACGTCAGCAACGTCACCGGCGAGCTCGCCACCGCGGAGCTGGTGGGCGACCCCGGCTACTGGGCCAGGCACATGTGCGAGACGGTCGAGTTCGGCCAGGGGCTCGGCCACGTGCTCGGCGCCGACCTGGCGCTCGCCGAGATCGGCCCCGGGCAGTCGCTGGGCGCGCTGACGCGCGGCCACCCCGGCTGCGACCGCGCCCAGTGGCCGCTGATCGTGACCACCCTGCCGGCCGCCAACGACCCGCAGGACGCCGGCGCGGCGCTGGCCACCGCCGTCGGCAAGCTCTGGCTGACCGGCGTGCCCGTCGACTGGGCCGCGCTGCACGACGACGCGGGCTGGTCGCCCGGCCGGGTGCCGCTGCCGACCTACCCGTTCGAGCACCAGGAGTACTGGCTCGACATCGACGAGAGCGCGCTGGCGAGCGGGACTCCCGCGTTCGACGAGAGCGATCCGACGAGCATCGCCAAGGCGTACCCGAGGCTGCCCGACACCCGCTGGATCCACCTGCCCACCTGGCGGCAGACCACGACGCGGCCGGCCCGCGCCGAGGAGGCCGCCCGCTGGCTGGTCTACACCGACGAGGGGTTCGCCGACACGCTGGCCGCGCCGCTGCTGGCCCACCTGGCGGCGCAGGGCCGCGAGGTCGTGCTGGTGCGGCCGGGCGAGCGCTACGAGAGCGGCCCCGACGGCTTCCGGCTGCGCCCCGGCTCACCGGACGACACCCTGACGGCGCTGCGCGAGCTGGCGGGCCGCGACTGGTTCCCCGAGCGGGTCGTGCACCTGTGGACGGCGGACGACGCCGCGCCGCGCCCCGAGGACCCGCCGGCCGAGGAGTGCCTGCGGCGCGGCCTGTACACGCTGGTGGCGCTGGCCCGCGCGGCCGGTGACCTCGGCCTGCCCGGATGGTCGCTGGACATCGTCACGGCGGGCAGCCACCGGGTGCACGCGGGCGAGGCGGTGCACGCCGAGCGCGGCACCCTGCTCGGCCCGACCCGGCTGATCCCGGTGGAGTACCCGAGGGTGCGGACCCGGCTGATCGACCTCGACGCCGGCGGCGGCGCCGCTCTGCTGGCCGAACTGCGGGCCGAGCCCGAGGACCAGGTCGTCGCGCTGCGCGGCGGCCACCGCTGGATCCCCGACTACGAAGCGCTGGACGCCTCGGTGATCGAGGCGGCCGCCCCGGCGGCGAGCGTCCGGCGCGGCGGCGTCTACCTGGTGACCGGCGGTCTCGGCGGCATCGGGCTGGCGATGGCCGAACGGCTGGCCGAGCAGTACCAGGCGCGGCTGGTGCTGCTCGGCCGCACGCCGGTGCCGCCACGCGAGCAGTGGGACGCCATCCTGAGCGCGGAGAGCACCGCGGGCGAGGTCCGCAGGCGCCTGGAGGGCCTGCGCCGTCTGGAGGCGTCCGGCGTCGAGGTGCTCACCGCCGCCGGCGACGTGTCCAAGGTCGAGGACGTGCGCCGCGCGGTCGGCGCCGCGATCGAGCGGTTCGGCGAGCTGAACGGCGTGCTGCACTGCGCCGGGGTGCCCGCGGTCGGGCTCATGCAGTTCAAGACCGTCGCCGACATGGAGCGGGTGCTGGCACCCAAGGTCGGCGGCACCCTCGCCCTGGCGCGGGTGCTGCGCGAGGTGCCGGTGGACTTCCTGGCGCTGTTCTCCTCCACCACCTCGGCCACCGGCGGCGGCGCCGGCCAGGTCGACTACTGCGCGGCCAACGCCTTCCTGGACTCCTTCGCCCTGGCCGGGACCCTGCCCGGCGTGGCGGTCACCTCGATCGACTGGTGCGAGTGGACCTGGAACGGCTGGACCGACGGCCTGGACAACTACGACGAGGGCTCCAAGCAGTACTTCGAGTGGTACCGCGAGAACTTCGGCCTCACCTTCGACCAGGGCTGGCAGACGCTGCTGCGGGTGCTGGCCAGCGGCGAACGGCACGTGGTGGCCTCCACGCAGGACTTCGCCCCGATGGTGGCGATGAGCCGCAAGTCGTCCATCGAGAGCCACCAGGCGACGGTCAAGAAGATCAGGGACGCCTTCGGGCGGCACCCGAGACCCGACCTGTCGACGGCGTACGTGGAGCCGCAGTCGCCCACCGAGGAGACCATCGCCGGTGTCTGGTCCGAGGCGCTCGGCCTGGAGCAGGTCGGCGTGCACGACAACTTCTTCGAGCTGGGCGGCAACTCGCTGCTCGGGATGGAGATCATCGCCGAGGTCAGGCGGGCGCTGGAGCTGTCGTACCTGCCTCCGCACATCCTCTACCAGGCGCCCACCATCGCCTCGCTCGCCGAGGCGGCCCGCGCGGGCCAGGAGTCCGGGGAACCGCCGGCGGAGGAGCGTGAACAGCAGCGATCCCGCATCGCCCAGCGACGCAACATGCTCAGGAGCGGAAGGACCTCATGACTGAAACCGACTACGACTCCGCGGTCGCGCTGATCGGCATGTCCGGCCGCTTCCCCGGCGCCGCGGACGTCGCCGGCCTGTGGCGCAACCTGCTCGCCGGAGTCAAGGGCCTGCGTACGATCACCGACGAGGAGCTGCGGGACGCCGGGGTCGAGCCGGGGATGCTGGCCGACCCGCGCTACGTCCGCGTCGGCGGCCCGCTGGAGGGCCTGGACACCTTCGACGCCACCGTCTTCGGGGTGAACCCGCGCGAGGCCGAGATGATGGACCCGCAGCACCGGTTGTTCCTGGAGTGCTCGTGGGAGGCCCTGGAGAGCGCGGGCTACTGCCCCACCGACGTGCCCGGCCAGGTCGCGGTGTTCGGCGGCTGCGGCTTCCCCGACTACATCGTGCAGAACATCCGCCACCTGTCCGCCCAGCCGGGCGGGGCGCTGCTGGCGGCGATCGGCAACGAGCGCGACTCGCTGGCCTCGCTGGTCTCCTACAAGCTGGGCCTGCGCGGGCCGGCCGTGTCGGTGCAGACGTTCTGCTCCACCTCGCTGGTCTCGGTGCACCTGGCCTGCCAGAGCCTGCTGACGTACGAGTGCGACGTCGCGGTGGCGGGCGGCGCGTTCACGCCGCTCCCCCAGCCGTCCGGCTACCTGTACGAGCAGGGCGGCATCATGTCGCCCGACGGGCGGGTGCGCAGCTTCGACGCCGAGGCGAGCGGCACCGTGATGGGCAGCGGCGCGGGCGCGGTCGCGCTCAAGCGCATGTCCGACGCGCTCGCGGACGGCGACGTCATCCACGCGGTGATCCTCGGCTCGGCGTCCAACAACGACGGCCGGCTGCGGGCCGGCTACACGGCGCCCGGGGTGGACGGGCAGGCCGAGGTGATCGAGTCGGCGCTGGGCGTGGCCGGGGTCAAGCCCGAGACCGTCGGCTACGTCGAGTGCCACGCGACGGGCACCATGCTGGGCGACTCCATCGAGCTGGCGGCGATGAACCGGGTGTTCACCCAGGCCGGCGAGACGCCGAGCGTGCTGGGGTCGGTCAAGCCGAGCCTGGGCCACCTGGACCGCGCCTCCGGCGTCACCGGGCTGATGCGGGCGGCGCTCAGTCTCAAGCACGAGCTGCTGCCCGGCACCCCCGGCTACGAGACGCCGAACCCGGCGCTGGCCACCGCGCACGACCGCTTCACCGTGCTGAAGGAGCACCGGCCCTGGCCCGCGGGCCCGCACCCGCGCCGCGCCGGGGTCAGCTCGTTCGGGCTCGGCGGCACCAACGCGCACGTGGTGCTGGAGCAGGCGCCGCTCCGGCCGGCGCGGCCTCCCCGGCCGGGCCCTCACCTGCTGGTGTTCTCCGCCGCCGACGACGGCGCGCTGACCGCGCTCACCGAGCGGCTCCGCGACCACCTCGGCACCGGTGACGGCGAGGACCTCGCGGACGTGGCGTTCACGCTCCAGGTCTCGCGCGGCGGCTTCGCGCGGCGGCGCGCCGTGGTGTGCCGGGATCGCGAGGACGCCGTCGCCGCGCTCGGCGACCCGGAACGCTGGATCGACGGCAAGACCCAGCGGCGCAACCCCCGGGTGCGGCTGGTCGCGCCGGACTCCGGCGTACCCGAGGAGTGGTGGGCCGAGCTGCACGCGGCGGCCGGCGCGGTGCTGCGCCCGGGTTCTCCCCAGGGCGGGACGCGGGAGCCGGGACGCGAGGCGGCGCTGGCCGCGCTGGCCGAAGGGCTGCGCGGGATCGGCGTGAACGTGACCGACGACGAGGACGCCACCGAGACGGTCACCGTCGCGCCCGGCGACTGGGCGGGCGGTGGAGCAGGCGATCAAGCTGGTGACAGGGCGGGCTACAGGGCTGGTGACGCGGCAGGCGATCGAGCTGGTGACGGGGCGGGCTACAGGACTGGTGACGGGGCCGGCGCGGCCGGGTGGGTGCTCGGCGCCGTGGCGCGGCTCTGGCAGGCCGGTGCCGCCGTCGACTGGGTCAAGCTGCACGGCGGGGCCGGGCGGCGGGTCGAGCTGCCGACCTACCCGTTCCAGCGCCGCCGGTACTGGGTGAACCCGCCGAAGGACCAGGCGCAGGCCCAGGTGGGCACCGGGAAGACGTTCGACAGGGCGCGGTGGACGTACCTGCCCGGCTGGCGGCAGCGGCCGCTGTCCGTCGCGGGCCTGGACGAGAGGCTGCGCGAGGCGGGCCCGTGGCTGGTGTTCGCGGCCGGCCCGCACGGCGAGGCGCTGGTCGGACGGCTGGTCGAGGCCGGGGCCGAGGTGACGACGGTGCGTCCCGGCGACCGGTTCGAGCAGGACGACGCCGGCGACTTCACGGTCAGGATCGGCACCGCCGACGACATCGCCGAGCTGATGTACTCGCTGGTGGCCGCCCCGCGCGCGATCGTGCACGGGTTCAGCCTGGCCGCCGAGGAGGCGGGACCGGACGACGACCCGGTGGCGCACTTCGCCGCCGAGCAGCGGCGCGGCTTCTCCTCGGTGCTGGCGCTGGCCAGAGAACTGATCGACAACACCGGCTCGGCCCCCCGCGCCGAGCTGGTCCTGCTCACCCCCGAGGCGGTGAGCGTGGCCGGGGCCGACCTGCGCCACCCCGAGCACGCCACGCTCGGGGCGCTCGCGCCCAGCCTCGCCCAGGAGAACCCCCGGCTGCGCTGCCGCGCCGTGGACGTGGGCGGCGGCCTCGACCCGGCGGCGGCCGCGGCCCGCATCCTGGCCGCGGCGGTCTGCCCGTACGAGGGACCGGTCGCGATCCGCGGCGACGACACCTGGGTGCGGCACTACGAGCAGTACCCGATCGAGGCGCCCGAGCCGGACCGGCGACCGTTCCGCGACGGCGACACGGTGCTCATCACCGGCGGCCTCGGCGACGTCGGCCTGGTCCTGTCCCGGCACCTGGCGAGCGCGTACGGCTGCCGCCTGGTCCTCACCGCCCGCAGCGAACTGCCGTCCAGGGAGGACTGGGACGACCACCTGGCCTCGGCGCCGCCGGGCGACCGGACGGCCCGGCACATCCGCAACATCAGGGACCTGGAGGAACGCGGCGCCACCGTGCTCGCCGTCTCGGCCGACGTGGCCGACGAGGACGCGATGCGGGCCGTCGTCGAGCGGGCCGTCGAGCGTTTCGGCGGCATCGACGTGGCGGTGCACGGCGCGGGCGTGCAGGACGGGGCGTACTTCAACTTCGCCCACCTCATGGACCGGCGGCAGTGCGACGCCCACCTGACCGCCAAGGTGAACGGGTTCCACGTGCTGCAGAAGGTGCTCGGCGACCACTGCCAGGACCGCCGGATCACGCTGTCGTCGATCGCGGCGGTGCTCGGCGGGATGACGCTCGCGCCGTACGCGGCCGCCAACGCCGCGCTGGACGCGTACGTCCGCGCCACCCGCACCGCGGGCGGGGCGCGCTGGGTCACGGTCGACTGGGACACCTGGAACATCGACCCCGACCGGGTCGAGGGGCACAGCGGCGCGGTCATCGACTTCGCGATGGCCCCCGCCGAGGGCGTGGACGTCTTCGAACGGGCGCTGTCGGCCGCCGACCGCGTCGGGCACCTGGTCATCTCCACCGGCTCGCTGGACAGCAGGATCGCGCAGTGGGTCACCGGCGACATCCACGAGGCCGGCGAGGACCTCGACGACCAGGAGCGCCACCCGCGCCCCGAGCTGAACAACCCCTACGTCGAGCCGCGGGAGGGCACCGAGGCCACGCTCGCCGAGATCTGGTCGCGGGTGCTCGCCATCGAGCCGATCGGGGCCCTGGACAACTTCTTCGAGCTGGGCGGGCACTCCCTGCTGGCGATCGAGCTGACGACCCGCATCCGCAAGACGCTGAACGCGTCGGTGCCGGTGACCGGGCTCCTGGAGTGCCCGACCGTGCGGCAGCTGGCCGAGCTGCTCGACGCCCGCGACGAAGAGGAGTGACCAGGCGATGAACCGTCCCGACCACCTCCGGGCCCTGCAGGGCTTCGTACGGCGGGAGCTGACCGGCAAGGACGCCTACCTCGACTCGCTGGCCGAGGCGCCGCTGCCACTGTACGAGCGGTTCGGCGGCACCGGGCTGGCCGGCTGGTGGCTGCCCGAGGAGTACGGCGGGCTCGGCCTCGGCTTGGAGGAGAGCGTCAGGATCACCTCCGAGCTGGCCTACGCCGACGCCGGGGTGGCGTTCACCCTGTTCATCCCGGTGCTCACCACGAGCATGGTGCAGTGGTACGGCAGCGAGGAGCTGCGCAAGGAACACCTCGGCGGGCTGGCCGGCGGCGGCTTCGCCGCCACGCTGGGCAGCGAGCACGCGGCCGGCAGCGAGCTGGCCAGGATCGGCACGACCGCGCGGCGCGAGGGCGACACCGTGGTGCTGGACGGCCAGAAGGCGTTCTCCACCAACACCGCCTTCGCGCGGTTCCTCGTGGTGATCGCCCGCGCCGCCGACGACCCGGCCGGTTACCTGGCGGTGCTGGTGCCGGGCGACGCGCCCGGCGTGACCGTGGAGAAGCGCTGGGACGTGATCGGGCTGCGCTCCTCGGCGACCTACCAGGTGTCGCTGTCCGGCGTCCGGGTCCCGGCGGGCAACGTCCTGCGCGGGAACGGGCTGCGCCTGCTGGAGATCGGCCTGAACGCCAGCCGCATCCTGATCGCCACGACCGCGCTGGGCATCGCCCGCCGCATCCGCGACGTGTGCATGGAGTACGGCAAGTCCAAGTCGGTGAAGGGCGCCCCGCTGACGGCGAACGCGGTGTTCGCCGGCCGGCTCGGCCAGTTCGAGATGCAGATCGAGGTCATGACCAACCAGTGCCTGGCCGCGGCCCGCGCCTACGACGCCATCGCGGCCCGGCCCGACGCCGGCGAGGAGTTCATGCGGGTGGGCACGCTGAAGTCGGCGCTCACCACGAAGATGTTCTGCGGCCAGACCGGGTGGCAGATCGCCTCGGCGGCGTCGGAGATGTTCGGCGGCCTCGGCTACACCCACGAAGCGGTGATCGGCAAGCTGCTGCGCGACATGAGGTACGTCTCGATCGTGGAGGGCGGCGACGACGTGCTGCGCGACCTGGTCTTCAGCCGGTACGTGGTGCCGGTGTCGAAGCGGTCGTGACCAGCGCCGCGGCGTAGCCGGGAGCGACGTCCAGCCAGCGGACGGGAACCTGGGAGCCGGGGAGGGAACGCGAGAGCGCGCTCCCTCCCCGGCTCTCGGCGCACGTGCCGGCTTCCGGGCGCACGAGGACGTCGCGCAGCCCGGCCAGCCCGGCCCCGCTCGCCTTGACGTACGCCTCCTTGGCCGTCCACAGCCGGAAGTACTCCGCCAGGCCCGCGCCGGGCCCGGCCGCGCACACCCGGGCGGCCTCCTCGGGCTGGTACATCCGCCGCGCCATCTCCAGATGGTCGAAGTCGTCCCGGACGCGTTCCACGTCGACCCCCACCCGGCCGCCCGGCGCCGCCACCGCGATCAGCGCCCACTCCCCGGAGTGGGACAGGTTGAAGTCCGGCACTTCCCCGGAGTGGGACAGGTTGAAGTCGGGCCCTTCCCCCGAGCCCTCCAGGTTGAAGTCGGGCCCTTCCCCCGAGCCCTCCAGGTTGAAGTCAGGCCCTCCCCCCGAGCCCTTCAGATTGAAGTCGGACCCTCCCCCCGAGCTCCGCAGGCACGGGCGGCCCGACGCGTCGGTGCCGAAGGCGAGCTGTGCGGCGGGCACGCCGCACAGCTCGCCGAGGACCGCGCGCAGGGCCGCGTGCGCGGCCACGTACCGCCGCCGCGCGAGCGGCTCGGCCAGCGCCGCGGCCTTCTCACGCTCGGCGGCGGACAGGCAGTGCCACCATCCCGGCCGCTCCGGACGGTCCACGTTGACCCGCCAGACCCGCGCACCCACCGCGCCATCTCCGCCCGAACCGGCCTGCCAGACCCGAGCACCACCGGCCGCGACACCTCCGTCCGGGCCGACCTGCCAAGCCGTGGCACCCACGGCCGCAGCGCCTCCATCCGAACCGACCCGCCGGACCCGCGCGCCCGCGGCCGCGCCGCCTCCGTCCGGACCGGCCTGCCAAGCCGTGGCACCCACCGCCGCGACGCCTCCGTCCGAACCGGCCCGCCAAGCCGTGGCACCCACCGCCGCGACGCCTCCGTCCAGACCAGCCTGCCAAGCCGTGGCACCCACGGCCGCAGCGCCTCCGTCCGGACCGGCCCGGTGCGCCTTCACACCCACGGTCGCAGCGCCTCCGCCACGATGCCGCGGGTGCGGGCCGCCTGTTCGAAGACCGCGAAGTGGCCGCCGTCGAAGGGGTGCAGGGCGAACTCGTCCGCGGTCTGGTCCCGCCAGGCCGCCACCTTCGCCGGCGCGACCCGCGGGTCGGCGCCGCTCGGCATCGCCGTGATGGGCACGGCCAGCGGCGGTTCGTCCGTGTACTGGTAGGTCTCCTTGACGGTGAAGTCGGCCTGCACGGCGGGCAGGATCATCTCCAGCGCCCCCGGGTCGGCCAGCAGCCACTCCGGCGTGCCGCCCAGCTTGCGCAGCAGCGCGACCACCTGCGCCCTGGTCATCTCGCGCACCGGCGGCCCGCCCTCGTAGGTGACGTGCGGGGCGTCGGAGCCGGAGACGAACAGGTGCACGGGCTGCGGTCCGCCGCGCCGCCTGATCTCCCTGACCAGTTCGAAGGCCACGATGGCGCCCAGGCTGTGCCCGTACAGGGCGTACCTGTGGCCCGCCGCCGACAGGTCGACGTCGGCGAGCACCGCGTCGGCCAGGTCGGAGACCAGCGGCTCCATCCGCAGGTAGGGCGGCTCCTTGTGCCGGCTCTCCCGTCCGGGCGGCTGCACCGGCTGGACCGCGATCCCCGGCAGCTCGCGCTGCCACAGCCGGAACGCCGACGCCGAGCCGCCCGCGTGCGGCAGGCAGTAGAGCGGCAGCGCGCCGGGCTCCGCGCCGGTCAGGGCGCGGAACGGCAGCCAGCTGGTCAGCAGGCCGTCGGTCGTCTCGTCATAGACGGTCATCTCGGTCCCTCACTCGACGATCTCGACTCTCACGTACGCGGGCGGCGGCTGCACCGCGGTCAGGTCGGCCTCCAGCACGACGTGCGCGCCGTCCCTGCTGACCTCGCCGAACCCGGCGAACGCGTACGTGATCTGCATCATGCGGTTGCGGCCGGTCTCCACGAAGTCGGCCCGTACGGCCACGCCCGCGTCCACCGCCAGCCGGAGGATGTGGTTGAGCAGCACCATGCCGACCCCGCGCGACATCACCCGGCACGACATCAGCATCATGCGCAGCCACCAGGCGTCCTCGCCCTTCTCCACCAGGGCCAGGCCGATCTTGCCGTAGCCGCCGAACCTGTCGGTGAGCGAGGCCACCAGGAGCAGGTGGTCCGGCGACTCCCGCAGCGCGTCCAGCTCCTCGTAGGAGTAGGTGCGCCCGGTGGAGTTCAGCTGGTTGGTGCGCACCGTCAGCTCCTCGGCCCGCTGCAGGTCCTCCCTTCTGGCGGGCGCGATGGTGAAGGACATCTCCAGGCCGGCCAGGAACTCCTCGTTCGTGCCGACGAAATCGCCTTCGAGCTCGTCCCTGGCGATCTGGCTGCGGTACATCCCGCGCCGCAGCGCCGACTCGTCGGTGACGAAGCGCGGCCGGAACTCCGGCCGGGCCAGCGCCTCGTCGAGCTCCAGGATGTCCACGCAGGTCACCTCGGGGACCCCGTGGGCCACCTCGGCGCGTTCGAACTCCTGGTCGTCGACGAACGCGAAGGCGTCCAGGCCGAGGTTGAGCGCCTTGGCGATGTGCCGGATGGAGTCGGACTTGGGGTTCCAGTTGATCTGCGGATAGAGGAACATCTCCTCCAGCCCGAGGGCGCGCAGCTTCTCCATGGCCGCGTCCCTGTCGTTCTTGCTGGCGACGGAGTGCAGGATGCCCATGCGGTCCAGTTCGTGGATCCGCTCGACGACGGCGGGCCGTACGGTGACGTCGCCGTCCTCCAGGAGCACCCCGTTCCACAGGGTGTTGTCGAGGTCCCACACGATGCACTTGATGCGGCCCTGTTTCGGCTTCTCCGGGAGCGGGGCCGCGGCGGTGGCCGCGGTTGTCACGGACATGTCGTCTTCTCCCTTTCCGCCTGGCCGGCGATGGTGATCCGCTGGATCTCGTTGCTGCCCTCGATGATCTCCATCACCTTGGCGTCGCGGTACAGGCGCGCCACCGGGAAGTCCGGGCTGCACCCGTTGGCGCCGTGGATCTGCACGGCCTCGGCCGCGTGCCGCACGGCGGCCGTCGAGGCGAAGTACTTCGCGATCCAGGTGGCCATGAGCGTCGCCGAGTCGCCGGCGTCCTTCAGGCGGCCGGCCTCGGCGAGCAGCAGCCTGGCCGCCCGCGCGTCGGTCACCATGTCGGACAGCTTGGCCTGGATCAGCGGCAGCTCCCGCAGCGCCGAGCCGCCCACCCTGCGGTGCGCGGCGTACGCGGAGGACGCCTCCAGGCACGCCTGGAGGATGCCCAGCGACCCCGCGGCCACGCTGTAGCGGCCCAGGTCGAGGGTGCCGGTGAGCACCATGCCTGCGGTGAAGCCGCTCGGGCCGAGCAGCGCGTCGGGCCCGAGCACGACGTCGTCGAAGGAGATCTCCGCCAGCATCGAGGCGCGGGTGCCGAGCATGTCGTCGATGGGCTTGACCCGGACCCCCGGCGCGTCCCTGCTCACCAAGAAGGCGCCGATGCTGGCGGCCGTGCGGGCGAACACCAGGAACAGGTCCGCCCGCTGGCCGCCCGTGGTCCACTTCTTGACCCCGTTGAGCACCCAGCCGCCGCCTGACTCGACGGCGGTCGTGGTGATCGCCGAGGTGTCGCTGCCGGCGCCGGGTTCCGACAGGCAGAACGCGCCGAGCACGTCGCCGCTGCCGAGGGCGGGCGTCCACCGTTCGCGCTGGGCGGCGGTGCCCCACCGCTGCACCGTCCACGCCACCATGGTGTGGACGGTGAGGAGGCTGCGCAGGGAGGAGCAGCCGCGCCCCACCTCCTCGTGCACCTCCCCCAGCGTGACCATGTCCATCCCGGCGCCGCCCGAGCCGGGCGGCAGGAAGGGCGCCCACAGGCCCGCCTCGGCGACCCGTTCGATGAGCTCCTCCGGGACGCGGCCGACCCGGTCGTACGCGTCGGCGTACGGGACGACGTGCGTGTCGACGAACGCGCGGGCCGAACGGCGGTCGGTGACCTGCCCGGCGCCCGTCCCGAGGGCCGGCGCCGGGTCGGTGAGCGTCACGCGGCGGCCAGGTCGGCCGAGAGCTTGGCCACCAGGCTCGCCATCGACTCGGCGGTGCGGAAGTTGTCGATCCGCAGCTCCTCGTTGGGGATGGTGAGCTCGAAGGTCTTCTCCACGAACATCACCAGCTCCATCGCGAACAGCGAGTTGACGAAGCCGAGGGCGAAGATGTCCTGCGATGCGTCGATCTCCGCCTGCGGGTAACGCTCGCGGACGAAGGCGAGGATCTGGTCCTTCGCGGTAGCAGACATGGATACGGCTCCCTTTCAGTTCGTTGACGCGTACGTGTAGAAACCCCTGCCGGACTTGCGGCCGTGCAGCCCCGCGTCCGTCATCTGCTTCAGCAGCGGGCAGGGGCGGTACTTGCTGTCGGCGTAGTGCTCGTAGAGCACCTCGACGCTGTAGAGGATCGTGTCGACGCCGATCAGGTCGGCGGTCTCCAGCGGTCCCATGGGGTGGCCGAAGCAGCCGCGGAACACCTCGTCCACCGACGCGGCGTCCGCCACGCCCTCGTGCACGAGGTAGGCCGCCTCGTTCACGGTGAGCATGAGCACCCGGTTGGAGACGAAGCCGGACGAGTCCTTGACGCGCACGGCCTTCTTGCCCATGGCGCGCAGCAGGTTCTCGGTGCGCTCGATCGTCTCCGGCGAGGTGTGGAAGCCGGGGATCAGCTCCACGACCGGCTTGGCCGGCACCGGGTTCATGAAGTGCACGCCGATCACCCTGTCGGGGCGGCCGGTGACGGCGGCGACCTTGGTGATCGGGATGGCGGAGGTGTTGACCACGAAGACGGTGCCGGGGCCGCACTCGGCGTCGAGCGTCTCGTACACCTCCCGCTTGACGTCCCAGTTCTCCGTCACGTTCTCGATGACGATCTCCGCCTTGGCCGCGCCTGCGGCCCCGACGGCGGTGGTGATCCTGGACAGCACCTCGTCGGGGTCCAGGGCGGGACCGCCCATGAGGCGGCTCATCCGGGTGTTGCGCGTGATGGCCGCCAGCGCGGCGGCGAGCGTCTCCTCGTCCTTGTCGACGAGCACGACGTCGTGCCCCGTCGCGGCGAGGTTCTGGGCGACGCCGACTCCCATGACGCCGGCGCCGATCACCCCGGTCACAGTCATGTCATCTCCGTTCTGCTCATCGTTTCGCTCCTTGGGTCCGGTGGTCAGCGGCGTCTGCGGGCGGCCGAGGCCTCCAGGCCCGAACGCCGCAGCTGGGCCCGCACCTGGCTGCCGCCGTCGGAGGCGGCCGTGGCCGCGCCCGAGACGAGCGCGTCGACGGTGCGGCTCAGCGCGGCCACGGTCGGCGCCTCGTAGAGGATGTGCGGCGGCAGCTCCGGCAGCTCGAACGCGCGCCGGACCGCGGCCACGATGGCGACGCCGAGCAGCGAGTTGCCGCCCAGTTCGAAGTAGTTGTCCAGCACGCCGACCTTGTCGAGCCGGAGCGACTCGCCCCAGATCGCGGCGATGGCCTCCTCGGTGGCCCCGTCGGGCTCCTGGTAGGACGTGACCAGCTCGGGCCGGGGATGGCGCTCGCCGCCGCCGCCGATGGCGGGAGAGGTGACCGCCTCCAGGGTGAAGCGGGAGCTGCCGGACACCAGCGTGGGGAAGTCCTGCGTGGACACGACGACCCGCGGCTCGCCGGTCGACAGCGCCCGCAGCAGCGAACGCCAGCCGTCGGCGAACCCGATCCCGACGCGGGCCCGGTTCTTCCTGAAGAAGTCGCGCAGCGCCTCCTCGTACCCGTCGAGCCCGGCCTCCCAGGCGTTCCACGTCCACTCGCCCCAGCCGACGGACACCACCCGGCGCCCGGTCGCGGCGAGACGGCAGGCGTAGCCGTCCAGGAAGGCGTTGGCGGCGCAGTAGTCCACCTGGCCGGGGCCGCCGCCGGTGGCGGAGGTGATGGAGGAGAACAGCACCAGCAGGTCCAGCTCGACCTCGTCGGGCCGGCCGACGCGCAGCGCCTCGGCCAGCGCCAGCGTTCCGCCGATCTTGGGGGCGAGCACCTCGTCCAGCTCTTCGGGCCGTTTGAACTGCATCAGTCCCATGGCCGGGACGCCGGCGGCGTGCAGCACGCCGTGCAGCGCGCCGAAGCGCTCGGTCGCCGCCTCGACGGCCCGGCGCACGTCCCGGGCGCTCGCGGCGTCGCCGGTGACGACCTCGACCTCCGCTCCCAGCGCGACCAGCTCGGTCACCTGCCGCACCCTGTCCCGCGTGACCTCGTCCGCGGGACGCTCGCCGGACAGGACGGCGGGCCAGTCGACTCGCGGTGGCAGGCCGCGCCTGGCCAGCAGCACGAGCTTGGCCTGGTAGTCGCGGGCCAGGTGCCCGGCCAGGCCGAGCGCGATGCCGCCCAGCCCGCCGGTGATCAGGTAGACGCCTCCCCGGCGCAGCCCGGTGGCGTCGGCGGCCGGGCCGGCGGGGAGCGGCGGGGCGGGCATGCGGGCGTAGTCGGGGACGTAACGGCGGCCGTGGCGCAGCGCCACCGTGCGGTCCTCCTGCGGGCGGGCCAGCTCGGCGGCCAGACCGCTGAGGTCGCGCGCGGACGGGCCCGCCGGGAGGTCGATCAGGCGGGTGGTCACTCCTGGGTACTCCAGCGGGATCACCAGGGACGGCCCGAGCAGCGTGGCGCCGGCGGGGTGGGCCACCTCCTCGCCCAGCACCTGCTGGGTCCCGGCTACGGCCACGTCGAGCGACCATTCACCGATACCGGACTCGCCGGCCGCCCGGGCAAGCGCGACAAGCGTGTGCAGACCGTACGCAATGTCGGTGTCGCGGACGCCCGTGTCCTGGACGCCGGGCTCGTGCGCCGCAGGCTCCAGGTTCCACAGGTGCAGGACACGCTCCAGGGGCCGTCCGGCCGCGCGCAGGTCGCGCAGTACGGCGAGCATGTCGGCGACGTGGCCCGGCCTGACCGTGTGGCCGTCGGCGGTGGCCGCGTACGCCTCGCCGGGGCGGACCGGCGTGACGGCGGCGCCGGTCCCGCGCAGGGCCGCCAGCACCTCGTCGGCGAGCCCGTCGCGGGTGAAGACCAGCCACGAGCCCGGCGTACGGTCCGCCGGGGCGGGCGGCGCCGTCTGCCGCCACACGGGCAGGTAGAGCCACTCGTCCTCGGGTAGCTTGGGCAGGCTGGTGATGGCCTCGAACAGGTCCTCAGGCTCGGCCGCCCCCCGGTCGATCTCACGCCGGGCGGGCGGGTCGATCCAGTAGCGCTGCCGCTGGAACGGATAGGTGGGCAGCGGGATCCGCCCGGGCAGCCCCACGGGGTCGGCGCCCTCGACGCGCCCGTGATAGGCGTCCCAGTCGACGGTGACGCCGCCGAGCCAGAGCCGGGCGAGGCAGTCCGCCAGCGCCTCGTCGCCCGGCCTGGCGTCGTTCGCGGCGGGCTGCGTGTGGGTGATCAGGGGCCAGCGCTCCGCCGGGCAGCCCCCCGCGCGCACCAGCGCGCCCAGCGACTGTCCGGGGCCGATCTCGACCAGGGCGAGCTCCGGCTCGGCCAGCAGCGTCTCGATCCCGTCCTGGAACCGTACGGTCGCGCACATGTGCCTGGCCCAGTAACCGGGGTCGCACACCAGCTCGGCGTCGGCCAGCGCGCCGGTCACGTTCGAGACGTACGGGAGAGCGGGCGGGTTGAGCGTGACCTCGGCCTTGATCCACTGGGTCAGCTCGTCGCCCAGCGGCTCCAGCATGCGGGAGTGGAACGCGTGGGTGGTCTCCAGCGGGCGGCACGCGATCCCGGCCTCCCGCAGGTCCGCGGCCAGCGACTCGACCGCGTCCACCGCCCCGGCGACGACGACCGTCCCTGGGCCGTTCACGGCGGCGACGTCGAGCCCGCGCTCCTCCAGCCGGAAACGCCGGCGCACGGCGTCCGCCGGGAGCGACACCGCCAGCATGGCGCCCGGCGGCAGCCCCGCGATCAGCCGCGCCCGGTGCGTCACCAGGGCGATGGCGTCGGGCAGCGACAGGACTCCCGCGAGGCACGCGGCGACGTACTCGCCGAGGCTGTAACCCAGCATGATCGCGGGCTGCAGACCCCAGGACATCAGAGTCCGCGCCAGCGCGTACTCGACGGCGAACAGCGCGGGCTGCACCACTTCAGTACGCTGCAGCGCCGCGTTCCGCCCCTCCCCACCAGCGGACGCCCGGCCCGGGAGCGCGCCGTTCGAGCCCTCCCCGTCGACCGGCGACCGGTTCGTGAGCGCGCCGTTCGAGCTTGCCCCGCCGGCCGGTGCACGGCCGAGGAGGGTGGCCAGGTCGGCGCCCGCCTCGCGGTCGCCGGTCAGCAGGTCGGCGAGGCCGGCGTCGCCGAGGTCGTTCTCCAGCAGCGCCAGGCACTCGTCCAGCGCGGCGCGGAAGGCGGGTTCGTGCCGGTAGAGGTCGCCGGCCAGGCCGGGGTACTGCTCGCCGACGCCCGCAAGCAGGAAGCCCGTCCGGCGGCCCTGCACGGTCTCCACCCGGCCCAGCAGCCCTTCCCGGCGCGACCCGGTGAGGACGGCCGCGGCGGCGGCGCCGTCGGCGGCGACCAGCGCCCGCCGGTGCTCGAACGTCTTGCGCCCGGCCTGGAGCGTGTAGGCCACGTCGGCCAGCCGCGCCCCCGGCTCGGCGGCCAGGTGCTCGCCGAGCCGCCGCACCGCGGCGTCGGCCGCGGGGGCGTTGCGTGCCGAGACGGGCAGCACCTGGTAGCGGCGGGCCGACGGCCCCGGATCGGGCCGGCGGGGCGGCTCCTCGATGACCATGTGCACGTTGGTGCCTCCCATGCCCAGGGAGTTGAGGCCCGCGATGCGCGGGCGTCCGTCGCGGGTGCGCCACGGGGACAGCTCGGCGTTGACGTAGAACGGGCTGTCGTCGAAGTCGATGTCGGGGTTGGGGCTGGTGTAGTGCAGGCTGGGCGGGATCACGCCCTCGCGGGCCGCGAGCGACGTCTTGATCAGGCCGCTCGCGCCGGCCGCCCGGTCCAGGTGCCCGACGTTGGTCTTCACCGACCCGATGGGGCAGTACCCCTTGTCCCTGGTGGGGCCGAAGGCGCGGGTCAGCGCGGCCACCTCGATCGGGTCGCCCAGCTCGGTGGCCGTGCCGTGCGCCTCGACGTAGCTGATGTCCTCGCCGGTGACGCCCGCGTCGGCCATCGCGTCGGCGATCACCCTGGCCTGGCCGACGACGCTGGGCGCGGTGTAGCCGACCTTGAGCGCACCGTCGTTGTTCATGGCGGAGCCGCGGATCACCGCCCAGATGTGGTCGCCGTCGCGTACCGCGTCGGGCAGCCGCTTCAGCAGCACGGCCGCCGCGCCGTCGCCGAACATGCTGCCCCTGGCGCGGGCGTCGAAGGCGCGCACGTGCCCGTCCGGCGACTCCTGCCCGCCGGGACCGAACAGGTGGCCCACCCGGTCGGGCACCCGGATCGAGACGCCGCCCGCCAGCGCCAGCTCGCACTCGCCGTCGCGCAGGCTCCGCACCGCCAGGTGGGCGGCGACCAGCGAGGTGGAGCAGAAGGTCTGTACGGCCACGCTCGGGCCGTACAGGTCGAGCAGGTACGAGACGGTCGTGGTCAGGGCGTCCTTGTCGTTGCCCATGATGACCTCGAAGTCGCTGACCTCCTGCTGGCCGCCGCCGAGCAGGTGGTCGGTCATCCGCAGCAGGTAGGTGCTGATGTTGGCGCCGCCGAACACGCCGACGCGGCCCCGGTGCTCGGGCGCGGCGTACCCGGCCTGCTCCAGCGCCTCCCAGCACACCTCCAGGAAGGCGCGCTGCTGCGGATCGTTGATCGCAGCCATCCGAGGGCTCATGCCGAAGAAGGACGCGTCGAAGCCGCTGATGTCGTCCAGCACCGGCCGGGCGGGCACGTACGCGGGGTCCTTGATCTGCTCCGGGTCGGCCCCGGCGGCGAGCAGTTCCTCCTCGGAGAAGAACGTGATGGACTCGACGCCTTCGCGCAGGTTGCGCCAGAACTGGCCGACGTCGGACGCGCCCGGGAAGCGGCCGGCCATGCCGACGATCGCTATCCGCCGGTCGTCGGCGGGCTCGCCCGCGTCGCGGGGAGGCGCCTCGGCGACGCGGAGCGCGGGCCGGGCGGCGGCCGGCTTGTTCGCGCCGCGCTCGTCGAGGATCGCCGCCAGGGTGGCCACGGTCGGCGCCTCGAACAGCGAGACGGTCGGCACCGCGACGCCGAACCGCTTCTTCACCAGCGCGAGCATCTGGAGCGCGACCAGCGAATTGCCGCCCAGGTCGAAGAAGTTGTCCCGGGTGCCCACCGGCTCGACGCCGAGCACCTCCGACCACAGGCCGGCCAGGTCGCGTTCCACCGCGGACAGCGGCGGGGTGTAGGGCTGGGGCAGTTCCGGGCGGGGAAACCGGTCGCCGCTCCCCGCACCCGTTTCGGGGCCGGTGAAGTCGGCGGGCATGGCGTGCGGCAGCCGGTCGTCCAGACCGCCCGCGGCCACCACGAGGCTGGGCCGGGCGGCGGCCAGCAACTCGTCGAAGGCGGCGAGGGCCTGCTCGGCGGTCATGGAGTGGGCGGCCATCGCCGCGCCGAGGCCGCCTTCCACCCGGCCGAGGGTGACCGACCAGGTGTCCCAGGCGGCGCTCAGCCATCGGGTGCGGCGGGAGTGGTTGCGGCGGCCGATCGCGGTCAGCGCGGCGTTGGCGGCCGCGTAGCTCGCGAAGGCGATGCCGCCCAGCACGGCGGAGGTGGACGAGAACAGCAGGCAGAAGCCGGGCACCCGGTCGGCGGGCAGCTCGTCCAGCACCCGCTCCAGGACCAGCGCGCCGCCCACCTTGGCGGCGAAGTGCCGCTCGACGGCTTCGGCGTCCAGGTCGCGCAGCGGGCGGAAGGTGTCCTGGCCGGTGTCGGCGGCGGCGTGCACCACGCCGTCCACCCGCACGTCGCCGTCGAGTATCGCGCGCATGGCGGCGGCGTCCGTCACGTCGACCACCGGGGTGAGCACCTCGGCGCCCAGCTCCCGCAACCGGCGCACCCCCTCCCTGCGGGGGTCGCCGTCCTCCTCGGGCACCCCGCCCCGGCTCGTCAGAATCAGCCGGCCCGCACCGGCCCGGACCAGGTGCTCGGCCACGAGCAACCCGACGTCCCCGAGCCCACCGGTGATCAGATACGTCCCACCCCGGCGAACCGTGAACCCGGTCTGACTGGGCTCCGACGCGAACCCCGCGCCGACCTCCGCGGCTGCGCGCGAGGGCGCCGTAGCGGGCCCGGTCGACCGCGCGGCCGCCGGCCCGGGCTCTCCGTAAGCCTGGCCGGGCTCTTCGGGACCCTGCGCGGGGATCTCGGGGGTGAAGGTGCGGATCAGGCGGTGGCCGTCGCGGTAGGCGGTGAAGACCTCGCCGGAGGGGCGGCGGATCTCGGCGGCGAGGGCGGCGGCGAGCTCGGCGGGGGTCGCGGCCGGGTCGAGGTCCACGGCGGCGCAGTCGAGGTTCAGGTACTCCTGGTTGCCGACCATCGGCAGGGCGGCGGCGGCGGCCTGGGCGGGGTGGGGCACCTCGCCGTCCGTGACGGCCTGGCCGCCCGAGGTGGCCAGGATGATCCGGGCCCCGCCGCCGGAGTCGCCCCAGGCGTCGAGCAGGCGGGCCAGGGGCGGCAGCTCGTCGCGGCCGTCGGCGGAGGGATCTTCCCTGTCGAGGAGTCGCAGGTCCACCAGGACCGTGGGGGCGCCATCGGCCAGCCGTCCCGCCAGCTCGGCATGGCAGGCCGCCGACCCGGGGTCGATGGCGTAACCGTCCGGCGTCTCGGCGAAGGCGTCCGACGAGGTGACGGTCACCACGTCGAGCCCGTCGGCGTCGAGCGTACGGGCCAGAACCCCGGCCACCTCGGCGCGGCCCGCCAGCAGCACGCAGCGGGCAACCTGCACGGCCGGGGGCGGCGACTCCGGCGCGGCCGTCCACCGCGCGGCCATCAACCGCACATGCGGCTCGGACCCATCGCCGGAGACAGCCCCTCGGACGGCGCCTGAAGCGGCACCGGAGGCGACGCCCGAGGCGGGACCGGAGGCGGCACCCGACGCGGTACCGGCGGCAGCGCCCGAGGCGGTACCGGAGGAAACACCCAGGACGCCCGAGGCGGGATCGGCGGCGGTGCGTGTGGCGGCACCAGGGACGGCGGCGTGCGGGGTGGCGGGGCGGTCGGCAGCGGGTGGGTCGACCCAGTAGCGCAGGCGCTGGAAGGGGTAGGTGGGGAGGCCGACCTTGGCGACCGGCCGGTCCTGGCGGTAGCCGGCCCAGTCGACCGGCACGCCCGCCAGCCAGAGCCGCCCCACGGCCTCGGCCAGCACGGCGGTGGCCGGGCGCGGGTCCTGGGCGCCCGGCAGCGTGCCGACGACCAGCGGCCAGCGCTCGCGGGCGCAGTCGCGGTGCCCCCGGGCCATCGCGCCGAGCGACTGGCCGGGCCCGATCTCCAGCAGCGCCGCCTCGTCCTCCTCCCGCAGCAGGGTGGCCAGGACGGCGTCGAACTGGACCGGCGCGCACATGTGCTCGGCCCAGTAGGCGGGGTCGGTGACCTGCTCGGCGGTGGCCAGGGTGCCGGTCACGTTGGACACGTACGGCACGCGAGGCGCGCGCAGCGTCACGTTCTCCGCGATCCACGCCGTGAGCGGCTCGCGGAGAGGCTCCATCATGGCCGAGTGGAAGGCGTGCGTGGTGGCCAGCGGCCGGCACGGCACCGCGTCGGCCTCCAGCAGGGCCCGCACGGCCGCCATGGCGTGCGGTTCGCCCGCCAGCACGGTCAGCTCGGGACCGCTCACGGCGGCGACGTCCACGCCGGCGATCCCGGCCCGCGCCAGGCGCTCGCGGGCCTCGGCGGCCGACAGCGGGACGGCGCTCATCGAGCCTTCGGGCAGCGCGCCGATGAGCCGCGCGCGGTGCGCCACCAGGGCGAGCGCCGACTCCGGCGACAGCACCCCGGCCAGGCACGCGGCGACGTACTCCCCGAGGCTGTAGCCGGCCAGGATGGCGGGCCGGACGCCCCACGACTGCACGAGGGTGGCGAGCGCGTACTCGACCGCGAACAGCGCGGGCTGGAGCACGGCGGTCGGGGTCGCCGCGGCGGCCGGGCCGCGGCCGAGCAGCGCGCCCAGACCGCCGGCCTCGGCGCGCGGGGCCAGCATCTCGGCGAGCGGGTCGGTCCCGCCCATCAGGCCCCGCAGGACGGTGCGGCACTCGTCGAGCGCCTTACGGAAGACGGGCTCGGTGCGGTACAGCTCGGCGGCCATGCCCGGGTACTGCTCGCCGGTCCCGGCGATGAGGAAGGCGACGGGCCGGTCGGCGCGGCTCTCCGCGCGGCCCAGCACCGCCCCGTCGCGGAGGCCTTCGGCGGCCTCGGCGGTGGACGAGGCCACCAGCATCCTGCGGTGGCCGAAGACCTGCCGCCCGCTCTGCAGCGTGTGGGCCACGTCGGCGAGGCGCGTCCCGCCGAGCGGCCCGGCGAGGTGCGCGGCGAGGCGTTCGGTCATCTCGTCGGCGGCGGCGGCCGTGCGGGCCGACCACACCAGCGGTTCGGGGCGCGGCTCCTCCTCCGTCCTCGGGACCAGCGGCGCCTCCTCCAGCACGACGTGCGCGTTGGTGCCGCCGATGCCGAACGCGCTCACCCCGGCCCGGCGGATGTGTCCCGACTCGCGCGGCCAGGCGCGCCGCCGGGTGACCACCTCAAGCCGGGCGTCACCGGCGCCGAGCTGCTGGTTGGGCTCGGTGAGGTTGAGCGTCGGCGGAATCTCGTCGTTGCGCAGCGCGAGCGCCGCCTTGATCAGGTTGGTGACCCCGGCGGCCCGGTCGAGGTGGCCGAGATTGGTCTTGACCGAGCCGATCAGCAGCGACTGCCCGTGGAAGACCTGCTGGAGCGCGGCCAGCTCGGCGGCGTCGCCGAGCGCCGTGCCGGTGCCGTGCGCCTCGACGTAGTCGATGTCGGCGGCCGTCAGGTCGGCGCTCGCCAGCGCCTCGGCCATCACCGCGGCCTGGCCCTGCACGCCGGGCGCGGTGAACCCGGCCTTGCGACCGGCGTCGTTGTTGACCGCCCAGCCGCGCATGACGGCGTAGATCTGGTCGCCGTCGGCGAGCGCGTCCTCCAGCCTGCGCAGCGCGACCACGCCGACGCCGCTGCCGAGCGGGGCGCCGAGTCCGGTCGCGTCGAAGGCGCGGCACTCGCCGTCCGGCGGGGAGATGCCGCCCTGCTGGTAGAGGTAGCCGACGCGCTGCGGCACGCTGACCGCGACGCCTCCGGCCAGGGCGAGGTCGCACTCGAAGCCGGCCAGGCTGGTGGCGGCGGCGCAGACCGCGACCAGCGACGTCGAGCAGTAGCTCTGCACGCCGTAGGTCGGGCCGGACAGCCCCAGCGTGTGCGCCACGCGGGTGGTCAGCGAGTCCTTGTCGTTGGCGAGCCCGAGCGCGAGGTCGCCCATGACCGCGCCGATGCCGCTGGGCAGCAGGTTGTTCTGCATGTACGAGCTGTGCGCGCAGCCGCCGAAGACCCCGATCGAGCCGTCGAAGCGCCGGGGGTCGCAGCCCGCGTCCTCCAGGGCCGCGTGGCTGTGCTCCAGGAACAGCCGGTGCTGCGGGTCGAGGATCTGCGCCTCCTTCGGGCTGAACCCGAAGAAGGCCGCGTCGAACAGCTCGACGTCCTCGATCACCGGCGCGGCCTTCACGTACGCGGGGTCGGCCAGCAGGTCGTCGGGGACGCCGGCGGCGCGCAGCTCGTCGTCGGTGAAGCGGGTGATCCCGGACACGCCGGCCCGGATGGCGGACCACAGCTCGGCGACGTCGGACGCCCCCGGGAAGCGGCCCGACATGCCGACGATGGCGATGTCGGTACCGGAGCTCTCGGCCTCGATGTCGTCGATCACGTCTGCGGACCTCATTTCCGGCCTCATTTCCGGTTACTGGAACGGGCCCGGCGCCGCCGCTGCCCCCGTGCCGAACTCGTGGTGAGCGATTCCTGGCGGCCCCCGCCGCCGTCGAGCGCGGCGGCGAACTCCGCGATGGTCGGGTGCTCGAACAGCAGCGCGGGCGGCACCGGGCGCCCCAGCCGCTGCTCGATCGCGAGCACCATGGCCATGCCGACCAGCGAGTTTCCGCCGAGGTCGAAGAACGGGTCGTGCACGCCGACGCCGTCGATGCCCAGGTAGGCGCCCCACAGCTCGGCCATCTCGGCCTCCGCGGCGGTGCGCGGCGCGGCGAAGTCGGTGCGCAGCTGCGGGCGCGGGAACCGCTCCCCTTCGGGTACGGCGGAGGCGGCGCCGACCAGGTCGTCCAGGTCGAGCATGCCCGTCCAGGCGGCCAGCACCTCGCGCAGCGGCTGTCGCACCGCCATCACGTTGCCGTGGCCGCCTGCCACGATCCGGTCCAGCAGGGCGCAGCCGGCGTCCTCGGCGAAGCCGTACCGGGCGCGGTAGGCGGCCACCCGGTCGGCCAGCCCGCCCGCCGACTTGAGGTTCTCCGACTGCCACACGTCGTGCTGCCAGGGGCCCCAGGCGACCGACACGACCCTGGTCGACGGGGCTGTGGCGGCCAGCGCGTCACCGTACGCGTCCAGGACGGTGTTGGCGGCGCAGTAGTCGCCCTCGCCGATGCCGCCGAACGCGGTGACCGCGGAGGAGTACAGCACGAGCAGTTCCGGGCGTTCGGCGGCCGGGGTCGCGGGGCCGACCAGCTCGGCCAGCGGCCCCATGGCCAGCACCTTGGGCGCGAGCACCCGGCCGGCGTCGGCGACGGTGCGCCGGCTCAGCAGGCCGGCGGCGGGCAGCCCGGCGGCGTGGACCACGCCGGTCAGGGAGCCGAACCGCTCCCTGCCGCGCCGCAGCGCCTCCCTGAGCTGCTCGGGCACCCCGGCGTCGGCGGTGAGCAGCAGCACCTCCGCCCCGCTGGCCTCCAGTTCGGCGACGTCACGCAGGGTCCGCTCGACGCCCTCCGCCCGCTCGCCGCCCGCTTCGCGGTCCAGCGGGGTGCGGCCGACCAGGGCGAGCCGCCGTACGCCCGCCCGTACGAGATGCTTGGCGAGCGCCATGCCCAGCCCGCGTGTCCCGCCCGTGATCAGGTACGAGCCGTCGGCCCGCCACACCGGGGACGCCGGCGGCTCTGCGGTGACCTCGGCCCACGCCCGCACCCAGCGCCGCCCGCGCCGCCACCCGGCCACCGGATCGTCGTCCGCCGCGCCGGAGTCCCACTCGCGAAGCAGCTCACGAGCGACCTGCCCCGCCGCCGTGCCGGCTTCCGGGGCCGGTCCGTGGGCGGGTGTGCCGACGGTTTCGGGGTCGAGGTCGAGGCCTCGCCAGTTCAGGGCGGGGTACTCGTGCCTGGCCGCGCGGCCGAGACCGTGGGCCAGGGCTTGGTGGGGGGCGGGGATGTCGCCGCTGAGGATCTCGGCGGCGCCGCCGGTCACTGTCACCAGCCGCACTTCCCGCTCGGCGGGCAGGTCGCCCAGTGCCTGGATGGCCAGCATGAGGCTGTCGAAGCCGCGGGCGACGGCTGTCCGGAGTTCCTCGTCGCCGGGGAGGCCGCCGGTCCCGGCGTCCAGGCTCCACAGGTACGCGACGTGCACGGGTCCGTCGGACGGCAGGTCGGCGAAGACGGCCCCGTAGTGGGCGGGGACGGCGGGGTCGAGGGTCAGGCGGCGGCCTTCGCGGCGCGGCGGCCCGTCGCCCGCGACCACCTCGACCACGGAGGCGCCGGCCAGGTCGGCGAGCGCCGCGCCCACACCGCCGGAGTCGGCGAACACGACGAGCGGACCGGTCAGGTCCAGACCGGCCGCGGGCGCTTCCCGGACCGGATCCTGCCGCCAGGAGGGGACGAAGGTGTAGTCCGCGGGCTCGGCATGCCGGTCCGCGTCCGGCCAAGCGGACCCGACGTACTGATCGGCGTCCGAGCCGGTGGCTGCGGGACCCCGGGCGGCATCTGACCCAGCGGGAGCTCCGTGAGCGGTGGTCCGGTCGGGCCAGAAGCTGGTGCGCTGGAAGGGGTAGGTGGGCAGGCTGAGCACGCGGCCCGCGCCGGCGCGGGTGCGTTCCCAGGTGACCTCGGCGCCGAGCTCCCAGAGCCGGGCGCAGGTCCGGAGCAGCTCCTCGTGGGGGTCGCGGGGAGCGCCGCCGGTCCAGCGGGGCGGCAGGGTGCCGAGCACGGCGACGCCGGAGCCGCCGGCCAGGTTCTGCCTGACCAGCCCGCCGAGCGTCTGGCCGGGCCCCAGTTCGACGAACGCGTCCACGTCCTGGTCCACGCAGTGACGCACCCCGTCGGCGAAGCGGACCGTGCTGACGAGCTGGTCGGCCCAGTAGGAGGTGCCTGTGGCCTGCTCGGCGGTGAGCGGCAGGCCGGTGAGGTTGGAGACGACGGGGACGGCCGGCGCCCGCCTCGGCACGGTGTCGAGCACCGCGGCGAGCTTCTCCCTGGCCGGCTGCAGCAGCCTGGAGTGGAAGGCGTGGGCGGAGCGCAGCGCCCGGCAGGCGATGCCCTCCACGGCCAGGGCGGCCGACGCCGCCTCGATCTCGGCGGGGCTCCCGCTCAGCACGGTCATCGACGGCCCGTTGCCCGCGGCGACGTCCACGTCGATCCCGCCGCTCACGAGCACGGGGACGATGCGCTCCTCGGGCGCGGCGACGGCGATCATCCGCCCGGCGGGCACGGCGTTGATCAGGTGCGCCCGTTCGAGCACGACGTGCAGCGCGTCCTCCAGGGTGAAGACCCCGGCCAGGCACGCGGCCACGTACTCGCCGAGGCTGTAGCCGATGAGCAGGTCCGGGGTGACGCCCCAGTGCCCGAGCAGCCGCGCCAGCGCGTACTCGGCGGTGAAGAGGAAGGGGTGGGCCACCTCGGCGTGGTCCAGGGGGCCGGGAGCCTCGGGCGCCTCGCCGGTGCGGCCGAGCAGGGCGGCGAGATCGCCGGGGGCGGCCGAGGTCTCAGCGAGGAACAGGGGCCGCAGGTCCGTGGCCGAGCGGCGCTGGACCAGCTCGACGCAGTTGTCCACCGCCTCGGCGTACACCGGTTCCTTGGCGTACAGCTCCCGGCCGAGTCCCGCGTACTGGTCGCCGACCCCGGGGAGCAGGAACGCGACGCGGGGCCGGCCCTTCACCCGGTGGCCCCCGCCGCTGTCGGCGGCGGCGCGCAGCCCGCGTACGGCGTCGTCCAGATCGGCGCAGACCAGGGCGCGGCGGTGGTCCAGCTCGGCCCGGCCGGTCTGCAGCGTGTGGGCGAGGTCGGGCACGGTCGCAGCGGGGTGGGCGCTCACCCAGTCCGCCAGCCGGGTGGCCTGCTCGCGCAGCGCGGCGGCGCTGCCGGCCGACAGCGGCAGGAGGTGGACGGTGTCGCGCGCCGGCGTCTCGGGCGGGGCGGGCGGGGGCGCCTTCTCCACGATCAGGTGGGCGTTGGTGCCGGACAGCCCGAACGAGCTGACTCCGGCCAGGGCCGGCTCGTCCCCCTGCGGCAACGGCTCCAGGCCGGTGACCGGGCGGATGGCGCCGTTCTCGGGGAAGGCGGCGGCCGGGTTGGTCAGGTGCAGGCTGGGCGGAATCTGCCCATTTTTCAGGATCAGCACCGACTTGATGAGACCGGCGACCCCCGCCGCGGCCTGGGTGTGCCCGATGTTGGTCTTGATCGCGCCGACGCGCAGCGGCCGGTCGGGCGAGCGGCGGCCGAAGACGTCGTGCAGCGCGGACAGCTCGATGGCGTCCCCGAGTCGGGTGCCGGAGCCGTGCGCCTCCACGTAGGCGACGTCGTCCGGTGAGACGCGGGCGGCGGCGAGCGCGCGGCCGATCACGTCGGCCTGCGCGCGCCGGCTCGGGGCGGTGAGCCCGTTGCTGCGCCCGTCCTGGTTGACCGCCGAGCCGCGCAGCACGGCGTGGATGCGGCGGCCCGCGGCGACGGCGCTGGACAGCCTCTCCAGCACGACCAGGCCGCCGCCCTCGCCCATGACGTAGCCGTCGGCGCTCTCGTCGAAGGTCTTGCACCGGCCGTCGGAGCACATCATCAGGCCCGCGCACGCCTGGATGTAGAGGGACGGGTGCATGGTCAGCGAGGCGCCCGCGGCGACGGCCAGGTCGCACTCGCCCCTGCGCAGGCTCTCGGAGGCCAGGTGGACCGCGATGAGCGACGAGGAGCAGGCGGTGTCGACCGTGAGGGTGGGGCCGTTCAGGTCGAGCTGGTACGCGATGCGCCCGGCCGCGACGCTGGGCACCGAGCCCTGGCCCAGGTAGGGGTCGGCGAGCGCGGCGCCGCCCTGCCTCTCGATCTGCAGCCGGCCGTACTGCAGGGTGTCCATGAGCCCGATCATCACGCCGGTGCGGCTGCCGGCCAGCCGCGCGGGCGACAGGCCCGCGTTCTCCAGGCCCTCCCACACCAGCTCCAGCAGCAGGCGCTGGTGGGGGTCCATGCGCAGCGCCTCGCGCGGCGAGAGGCCGAAGAACTCGGCGTCCCAGCCGGTGATGTCGTCCAGGAAGGTGCCGTACCTGGTGTAGACGCCGCCGGGGGTGCGCGGGTCGGGGTGGTAGTAGTCGTCGATGTCCCAGCGGCTCGCCGGCACCTCGCGCACCGCGCTGCGGCCCTCGCTGAGCAGTTCCCAGAGGCCCTCGGCCGTGTCGCCGCCGCCGGGATAGCGGCAGGCCATGCCGACGATCGCGATGGGCTCGTGGGCGCGCTCCTCCGCCTCGGCGAGCCGGCCGCGCGCCTGGGCCAGCTCGACCGTGGCGCGCTTGAGGTAGGCGCGGAGCTTGTCCTCTGTCCCCATCTTTCGTGCCTTTCCGGTCGAGGTGGTCATGGGTCACAGGTCGTTGTCGATCAGGGCGAAGATCTCCTCGTCGGAAGCGCAGTCGATCTTCTCCATGACGCCGCCGACATCGTGCTGTCCGCCGCCGCCGAGCTTGGTGAGCGCGCCCTGGAGGATGGTGGCGAGCCGGTCGCGCATGCTCTCCGCCTCGCCGTTGGCCGCGGCCAGCAGGTCGTCGACCCGTTCCAGGGCGGTGCGCAGGGTGTCCTCGGCCGAGGGCGGCGCCGGGACGAGCACTCCGGCCAGGTACGCCGAGAGCGAGCGGACCGTGGGCTGGTCGAAGACCAGGGTCGCGGGCAGCCGCAGCCCGGTGTCGGTGTTGAGCCGGTTGCGGAGTTCGACGGCCGTCAGTGAGTCGAAGCCGAGCTGGTTGAACGCCTGGTCCACGTCCACCTGGGCGGGGTCGCCGTGGGCGAGCACGGCCGCGACGTGGTCTCGTACGGTGTCGGTGAGCAGTCGCAGCGCCTCGTCCCTGCCCAGCGCCGGCAGCCGGGCCGCCAGCGGGCCCGCGTTCCCGGCCCCGGCTCCCGCCGCACGGCGCGGCACGCGTACGAGGCCGCGCAGCATTCCGGGCAGGTCACCGTTCTCCGCCCGCGCCCGCAGACCGGCGGGATCCCAGCGGGCGGCCACCACTCCGGATTCCGCGTCCGCGAGGGCGGCGTCGAACAGCGCCAGCCCTTCCTCCACCGCGAGCGGCGCGACTCCCGCGCGGGCCAGCCGCGCCTTGTCCGCCGCGCCCATGGCGCCGGTCATGCCGGACTCCACGTCCCAGAGCCCCCAGGCCACGGAGACCGCCGGCAGCCCGGCCGCGCGCCGGGCGGCGGCCAATCCGTCCAGGAACGCGTTCGCCGCCGCGTAGCTACCTTGGCCCGCGTTGCCCAGCACCCCGGCGAGCGAGGAGAACAGCACGAAGAAGTCCAGATCACGGGTCAGCTCGTGCAGGAACCAGGCCGCGTCCGCCTTCGGCCCCAGCACCCCGCTGATTCGCTCGGGAGTCAGCCCTTCGACCAAGCCGTCGTCCAGCACCCCGGCGGCGTGCACCACACCAGCCAGCGGCCCGGCCGAGGCCACCACGTCAGCGAGCTGCGCACGATCGGACACGTCACAGGCCACCACCCGCACCCGGGCACCGGCCCCTTCCAGCTTCGCCACCAGCTCCGTCGCGCCCTCGGCCCGAGGACCACGCCGCGACACCAGCACCAGATCCCGCACCCCGTGCAGTTCGACCAGCCGCAGCGCCACCAGCGCCCCCAGCCCACCGGTGCCACCGGTCACCAGCACCGCACCCGACCTGACGGAAGAAGCCCCGCCGGACGCCGCACCAGCCATCACGGAAGAAACCCCAGCGGACGCCGCAGCGAGCAGCCGGTCGGAGGCCGACGCAGGCGTCCGGCCGGAGGCCGTCGCAGAGGCCTGGTCGGAGGCTGGAACAGGGGTCTGGTCGGAAGCTGGGGCGGAGGTCTGATCGGGAGTGGCGGAAGTGGTGGGTGTCGGGCGGCGGGTCAGGCGAGGGGCCAGGATGCGGCCGTCGACCACCCGTACCTGGGGCTCGCCAGAAGCCAGGACCGCGTCCCAGCCCGAGAACCCCTCCGGCACCTCCGCCAGCACGAACCGGCCCGGCTGCTCACTCTGTGCGGACCGCACCAGCCCCCACACCGCCGAACCGGCCACATCCCCCGGCCGCGTCGCGAACACCACCGGCGACGCCCCGGCACCCTTCACCGCCGCAAGCACACGCGAGGTCAGCTCCCGAACCGCCACCGGAACGTCCGCCGCCCCGCCCACACACCACACCACCTCCGGCTCCACCGAGCCCGGCGCGGAGGGAGCCGCCTCGGCCCACTCCACCCCGTACAGCGGCAGACCGGTCGAGGCGGACGGGCGGACGTCGGCGGGTCGTGCGCGCAGTGCGCCGATGGACAGGACCGGCGCGCCGTCGGTGTCGGCCACCTCGACGACGGCGTCCTCGCCGGTGGTCGTGAGGCGTACGCGCAGCGCGGCGGACTCCGAGGCGTGCAGGCGGACGTCACCGAACGCGAACGGCAGCCGCAACTCGTCGTCCTCCACGGCCAGCACGAGGGGGTGGAAGGACGCGTCCAGCAGGGCGGGATGGACGCCGAAGCCGGTCACGTCCACGCCCTCCGGCGCCACCACCTCCGCGAACAGCTCCTCACCACGACGCCACAACGCCCGCAACCCCTGGAACGCCGCACCGTACTCGTAACCCCGCTCCCCCAGCCGCTCGTAACCCCCCTCGACCTCCACCACCACCGCGTCGACGGGTGGCCACACCCCGGCCCACTCGCACGCACCACGGCCCGGGACGTCCCCGGCGAGCACACCGGAGGCGTGGCGGGTCCAGGCGTCGTCCTCGTCGCCGGTGCGGGAGTAGACGGCGATCTGGCGCCGTCCCGCGTCCGGGGGGTCGACGGTGATCTGTACGGTGACCGCGCCCTGCTCGGGAAGGAACAGCGGAGCCTCGATGACCAGTTCGTCGAGCCGGGCGCAGCCCGCCTGGGCGCCGGCTTCCAGGGCCAGGTCGGCGAAGGCGGCGCCGGGAAGCAGTACGCGGCCCGCGACCGCGTGGCCCGCCAGCCAGGGAGCGCCGCGCAGGGAGATCCGGCCGGTGAGCACGTAGCCGTCCCCGGCCACCGGCACGACGGCGTCGAGCAGCGGGTGGCGGGAGCCGTCGATGCCCGCGCCGGACACGGGGCCGGCCTGGTCGCCGGTGAGCCAGAACCTGCGCCGGGCGAAGGCGTAGGTCGGCGGCTCGTGGCGGGGACGCGGCGCGGAGGGCAGCGCGTCGCTCCAGGAGACCTTGGCGCCGAGCACCCAGGCGTGGGCCAGCGCCGTGAGGAAGCGGCGACGGTCGCCCGTGTCGCGCCGCAGCGTGTGGCAGACGCCCGCGGACACGCCGGCTGCCTCGCAGATGGCCTCGGTGTCGGGGCCCAGCACCGGATGCGGGCTGACCTCGACGAACAGCGGGGTGCCCGCTCCGGCGACGGCACTGACGGCCTGCTCGAACCGTACCGGGTTGCGCAGGTTGTCGTACCAGTAGCGGGTGGTCAGCTCGGCCGGGTCGATGAACGCGCCGGCGAGGGCGGAGCAGAAGCGGACGTCGGCGGCGCGCGGCCGCACGTCGCGCAGCGCGGCCATCAGCTCGTCGCGCAGCGCCTCGACGTGCGGGGTGTGGGAGGCGTAGTCGACCGCGATGCGGCGCACCCGCACGGTGCCCTCGCACGTGGCGGCGAACTCCTCCAGGGCGGCGACCTCTCCTGCCACCACCGAGCCGGTGGGGCTGCTGTGCACGGCCACCCACAGCCGGTCCGCCCACGGTTCGATCCGCTCCTGGGCCCTGGCCGCGGGCAGCGCCACGGCGAGCATGCCGCCGGTGCCGCCGAGCCGGGTCAGCACCTGGCTGCGCAGGGCCACGACCTTGGCGGCGTCCTCCAGCGAGAGCGCGCCCGCGACGTACGCGGCGGCGATCTCGCCCTGGGAGTGGCCGAGCACCGCGGACGGCCGCACGCCGAGGGAGCGCCACAGCTCGGCCAGCGCGACCATGACCGCGAACAGGACGGGCTGGATCACGTCGGTGCCGTCCAGGGACCGCGCGCCGGGCGCGCCGCGCAGCACGTCCTCGACCGACCAGCCGGTGTGCGGGCGCAGCGCCTCCTCGCAGCGGCGGAGGGCGGCCCGGAACGTCTCGTCCTCGTCCAGGAGGTCCACGGCCATGCCCGCCCACTGCGAACCCTGACCGGGGAACACGAACACCGGCTGGACGTTGGGCGCCGCGACCCCGCTCACCACCGCGGCGTCGGCCCCGCCTTCCGCCAGCGCGGCCAGCCCCGCCAGCAGCTCCCGCCGGTCCCCGGCCACGATCACGGCTCGGTGCTCGAAGCTCGCGCGCCGGGCCAGCGCCCGGCCCGCGCCTGGCAGGTCCCGGTCAGAAGCGTTTTCCGCGTACGCGACCAGCCGCGCCGCCTGTGCCCGCAACGACTCCGCCGACCTGGCGGACACCGGCCACACCAGCGGACCGTCACCGGCCGGCACCTCCGGCTCGGCCGGCGCGCCCTCCAGGATCACGTGCGCGTTCGTACCGCTGACCCCGAACGAGGAGACCCCGGCCCGCAACGGACGCTCGCCCGGCACCTCCACCGCCTGGGTCAGCAGCCGCACCCCACCGGACTCCCAGTCCACGTGCGGCGTCGGCTCCTTGACGTGCAGCGTCGGCGGCATCGTCCGGTGCTCCAGCGCCTTGACCATCTTGATCACACCGGCCACCCCGGCAGCTGCCTGGGTGTGCCCGATGTTCGACTTCAACGACCCCAGCCACACCGGCCGCTCGGCCGGACGTCCACGCCCGTACGTGGCCAGCAACGCCTGCGCCTCGATCGGGTCGCCCAGCGTGGTGCCGGTGCCGTGCGCTTCCACGACGTCGATGTCCCGCGTGTCCAGCAACGCGTCGGCCAGCGCCTGACGGATCACCCGCTCCTGGGCCGGACCGCTCGGCGCCGTCATCCCGTTGGAGGCGCCGTCCTGGTTCACCGCCGAACCACGCACCACCGCCAGGATCCGCCGGCCGTTGCGCCGCGCCTCCGACAACCGCTCCAGCACCAGCACCCCCACCCCCTCCGCCCACGCCGCACCATCGGCGGTCGAGGAGAAGGACTTGCAGCGGCCGTCGGGGGCCAGCGCGCGCTGGCGCGAGAACTCCACGAACGGCGCGGGGGTCGCCATCACCGACACGCCGCCCGCCAGGGCCATCGAGCACTCGCCGCGTCGCAGGGCCTGCACCGCCAGGTGCAGCGCGACCAGAGAGGAGGAGCAGGCGGTGTCGGTGGTGAGGGCCGGGCCCTCCAGGCCGAGAGTGTAGGAGACGCGGCCCGCCAGGACGCTGGACGCGCTGGAGGTGAACAGAGTGCCTTCGACCGACTCCGGCGCCTTGTGCAGGAATCGGGTGGAGTAGTGCTCGTACATACTGCCGGCGTAGACGCCGGTACGGCTGCCCCGCAGCGTCACCGGATCGATCCCCGCCCGCTCCAACGCCTCCCAGCACGACTCCAAGAACAACCGATGCTGCGGATCCGTCGCCAACGCACTACGCGGACTCATCCCGAAGAACGCCGCATCGAACTCACCCGCGTCATACACGAACCCCCCATGACGCGTATACGACTTCCCCACCACCTCCGGATCCGGATCGAACAACCCCTCCAGATCCCACCCCCGATCCACCGGAAACTCCCCGATCGCATCCCCCCCGGACGCCACCAGCTCCCACAACTCCTCCGGACCACCCACCCCACCCGGAAAACGACACGCCATCCCCACGATCGCCACCGGCTCATGCCTGCGCCCCTGATCCTCAGCCAGCCGCTGACGCGTCTCCGCCAGCTCGACGGTCGCGCGCCTCAGGTAATCGCGAAGCTTCTGCTCGTTCTCCATCGCTCCGGCCCTTCCAGTCACAGGTCGTTGTCGATGAGGGCGAAGATCTCCTCATCAGAGGCGTCGTCGATCTTGTCCACCACCGTGTCGGGGCGGCCGCCGTCCGGTTCGGTGCCGAAGCGGGCCAGGCCGCTCTTCAGCACGGCGACGAGCTTGCCGCGGATGATCTCGCTGTCGTCCTTGGCGGTGGTGAGCATCGACCCCACGTGCTCCAGGGCGCCGCGCAGCATGTCCTCGGGCGACGGCTGCGTGGGAGCCAGCGCGTCGAACAGGTGCTGCGCCAGCACCCGCACGGTCGGGTGGTCGAAGACGAGGGTCGCGGGCAGCCGCAGCCCGGTGTCGGTGTTGAGCCGGTTGCGGAGTTCGACGGCGGTCAGTGAGTCGAAGCCGAGCTGGTTGAAGGCCCGGTCGATGCCGACCTTGTCCGCGCTGCCGTGGGCGAGCACTGCTGCGACGTGGTCGCGTACGGTGTCGGTGAGCAGCCGCAGCGCCTCGTCCCGGTTCAGCTCCGACAGCCGGGACACCAGCGACCCCGCGCCCTCAGCCCGTCCGGCGGCGCGGCGTGGCACGCGGACGAGGCCGCGCAGCATTCCCGGCAGCGTGTCGTTCTCCGCCCGCGCCCGCAGCCCCGCCATGTCCCAGCGGGCCGCCACCACCACCGGATCGACATCGCCGGCCAGGGCCGCGTCGAACAACGCCAGCCCTTCCTCCACCGCGAGCGGCGCGATCCCCGCGCGGGCCAGCCGCGCCTTGTCCGCCTCCGCCAGAACACCGGTCATGCCGGACTCCACGTCCCAGAGTCCCCAGGCCACGGAGACCGCCGGCAGCCCCGCCGCACGCCGGGCAACCGCCAGACCGTCCAGGAACGCGTTCGCCGCCGCGTAATTGCCCTGGCCCGCGTTGCCCAGCACTCCTGCGAGGGAGGAGAACAGCACGAAGAACCCCAGATCCCGGGTCAGCTCGTGCAGGAACCAGGCAGCGTCCGCCTTCGGTCCCAGCACCCCGCTGATCCGCTCGGGGGTCAGCCCCTCCACCAGCCCGTCGTCCAGCACCCCGGCGACATGGACCACACCGGCCAGCGGCCCGGCCGAGGCCACCACGTCCGCGAGTTGCGCACGGTCGGACACGTCACACGCCGCCACCCGCACTCGGGCACCGGCGTCCTCCAGCTTGGCCACCAGCTCCGCCGCGCCCTCGGCCCGAGGTCCACGCCGAGACACCAGCACCAGATCCCGCACCCCGTGCAGTTCCACCAGCCGCAGCGCCACCAGAGCACCAAGTCCCCCGGTCCCACCGGTCACCAGCACCGCACCAGACCTGGAGGTGGCGGAAGGAGTGGTCGTGGGGCGGCGGGTCAGGCGAGGGGCCAGGATCTGTCCGTCGATCACCCGTACCTGCGGCTCCCCCGAAGCCAGCACCGCGTCCCAGCCCGAGAACCCCTCCGGCACCTCCGCCAGCACGAACCGGCCCGGCTGCTCACTCTGCGCCGACCGCACCAGCCCCCACACCGCCGCACCGGCCACATCCCCCGGCCGCGTCGCGAACACCACCGGCGACGCCCCGGCCTGCTTCACCGCCGCAAGCACACGCGAGGTCAGCTCCCGAACCGCCACCGGAACGTCCGCCGACCCGCTCACACACCACACCACCTCCGGCTCCATCGAGCCAGGCGCGACGGGAGCCACCTCGGCCCACTCCACCCCGTACAGCGGCAGACCGGCCGTGGCGAGCGACTCGGCCGGCACCGGGCGCGCTCGCAGGGAGTCCAGCGAGAACACCGGACGCCCCGAGGGACCGGCCGCCTCGATGGCGCACCCGTCAGGACCGGTCCTGGTCAGGCGGACCCGCAGCGTGCCCGCCCCCGCCTCGTACAGTCGCAGGCCGCGCAGCTCGAAGGGCAGGCGCAGCTCGTCCGCGGGGTCGGCGACGAGCAGCGGGTGGAACACGGCGTCGAACAGGGCGGGATGGATGCCGAAGCCGGTCACGTCCACGCCCTCGGGCGCCACCACCTCCGCGAACAGCTCCTCACCACGACGCCACAACGCCCGCAACCCCTGGAACGCCGCACCGTACTCGTAACCCCGCTCCCCCAGCCGCTCATAACCCCCCTCGACATCCACCACCACCGCGTCGACGGGCGGCCACACCCCGGCCCACTCGCACGCACCCGAACCCACGGCACCGTCGGCCAGCGAGCCGGACGCGTGCCGGGTCCAGCCGGTCTCGGGGTCGTCGACCGGCCGCGAGTGCACGCGCACCGGCCGGGCGCCCGAGGAGTCAGGAGGGTCCACGACGACCTGGACCGTGATCGGGCCGTGCCGCGGCAGCACCAGCGGAGCCTCGAACATCAGCTCCTCGACCAGGTCGGACCCGGTCCTCGTGGCGGCTTCCAGGACCAGGTCGGCCAGCGCGGTGCCGGGCAGCACCACGGCGCCCGCCACCGCGTGGTCGGCGAGCCAGGGCGCGCTGCTGATCGACAGGCTGCCGGTGAGCACGACCGGCCCGTCCCCGGCGAGGTCGAGCTCGGCTCCCAGCAGGGGGTGGGCGACCTCGCGCAGGCCGACGGCGGACAGGTTCGCGGCGCGGGCGGGCGGGCCGAGCCAGTAACGCTCGCGCTCGAAGGCGTAGGTCGGCAGGTCCACCCGGTTCCCGCCGGGGAGGAGCGCGGGCCAGTCGACCGACGCTCCGGCGGCCCACGCGCCGGCCAGGCACGCGGCCAGCGCGTCAGGCTCGGCGCGGTCGCGGCGGTGCAGGGCGAGGATCGAGGCGTCCTCGCCGGTGACGCAGTCGTGCGCCATGCCCGCGAGCACGGCCTGCGGCCCGACCTCCAGGAAGAGGTTGACCCCCTGCTCCTCCAGCCGGGCGATCATCGGGTGGAACAAGACGGGCAGCCTGATCTGGCTCAGCCAGTATTCGGGGCTGGTCCACGGGGTGTCGAGGAGGCCGGTCACGGACGCGATCCGGGGCTTGCCGAACGTCACCGTGTCCAGTTCGGCGGCGAACTCGCCGACCATCGGTTCCATCAGCGGGGAGTGGAAGGCGTGGCTGACGGTCAGCCGCCGGATGCGCCGGCCGCGCTCGCGCCAGTGGGCGGCGACCGCGAGACACGTCTCCTCGTCGCCGGAGATCACCACGCTGTCCGGCCCGTTGACGGCGGCGATGCCGGCCTTGTCGTCGAGCCCGGCCAGGGTGAGCCGGACCTCGTCCGGCGTGGCGGCGATCGCGATCATGGCGCCGGGCTCGCGCAGCCCGTGCATCAGCCGGGCGCGGGCGGCGATCAGGCGGGCGGCGTCCGGCAGCGACCAGATCCCGGCGACGTGCGCGGCGGCGAACTCGCCGACGGAGTGCCCGGCGACGTACGCGGGGGCGAGCCCGAGCGACTCCAGCAGCCGGAAGGCGGCGACCTCGAAGGCGAACAGGGCCGGCTGGGTGTAGAGGGTCTCGTCGAGCAGGGCGGCTTCCGGGGTGCCTGGCCCGGCCCACATGACCTCGCGCAGCGGCCGGTCCAGGTGGGGGTCGAGGGCGGCGCACGCCTCGTCCAGGGCCGCGGCGAACACCGGCGAGGCGGCGGCCAGCTCCCGGCCCATGCCGGGCCGCTGCCCGCCCTGCCCGGTGAACAGGAAGGCCGTGCGGGTGTGCTCGGCCGCCACGCCGGTGACGACCTCGGCCACGGGCCGCCCGTGCAGGTGGTCGCCGAGATGGGCGACGAGGGTCTCGTGGTCGCGGCCGAGCACGACCGCGCGGTGCGGGTGCGCGGTCCGGGTGGTGACCAGGGAGTGTGCCACGTCGGCGGGGTCGGGGCGGTCCTGCGCCGTGACGTGGCGGTGCAGCCGCTCGGCCTGCGCGCGCACGCCCTGGGCGGTGTGCCCGCTGACGGCCCAGGCGAGCGGGCCGGTGAAGACGCGCTCGGGGCGGGCTTCGGGCAGGGGCGCGGCCTCGGGGACGTACTCCTCGATGATGGCGTGCGCGTTGGTGCCGCTGATGCCGAAGGAGGAGACCCCCGCCCGGCGGGGGTGCTCACCGCGCGGCCACTCGCGGGCCTCGGTCAGCAGCCGTACGCCGCCCGCGGACCAGTCGGCGTGCGGCGTCGGCTCCTCGACGTGGAGGGTACGGGGAAGGGTCCCGTGCCGCATGGCCTGCACCATCTTGATCACACCGGCCACCCCGGCGGCAGCCTGGGTGTGACCGATGTTCGACTTCAACGAGCCCAGCCACACCGGCCGCTCCGCCGGACGACCACGCCCGTACGTGGCCAGCAACGCCTGAGCCTCGATCGGATCGCCCAACGTCGTACCGGTGCCATGGGCCTCCACGACGTCGATGTCCCGCGTGTCCAGCAACGCGTCGGCCAGCGCCTGACGAATCACCCGCTCCTGGGCCGGGCCGCTCGGCGCGGTCATCCCGTTGGAGGCGCCGTCCTGGTTCACCGCCGAACCCCGCACCACCGCCAGGATCCGCCGGCCGTTGCGCCGCGCCTCCGACAACCGCTCCAGCACCAGCACCCCCACCCCCTCCGCCCACGCCGCGCCATCGGCGGTGGAGGAGAACGGCTTGCAGCGGCCGTCAGGAGAGAGCGCGCGCTGGCGCGAGAACTCCACGAAGGCGTCAGGTGAGGCCAGCAGGGTGACGCCGCCCGCGAGGGCCAGCGTGCACTCCTCCTGCCGCAGGGCCCGCACGGCCAGGTGCAGGGTGACCAGGGAGGAGGAGCAGGCGGTGTCGACGGTGAGCGAGGGGCCTTCGAGCCCGAGGGTGTAGGAGACCCGCCCGGACAGCACGCTGGGCGTGCTCGCCGACAGCAGCACCCCCTCCAGCGCCGGAGGAACCGCGCCGTGCACGTAACGGGAGGAGTAGTCGTTGAACATGTTGCCGGCGTAGACGCCGGTACGGCTGCCCCGCAGCGTCACCGGATCGATCCCCGCCCGCTCCAACGCCTCCCAGCACGACTCCAGGAACAACCGATGCTGCGGATCCGTCGCCAACGCACTCCGCGGACTCATCCCGAAGAACGCCGCATCGAACTCACCCGCGTCATACACGAACCCCCCATGACGCGTATACGACTTCCCCACCACCTCCGGATCCGGATCGAACAACCCCTCCAGATCCCACCCCCGATCCACCGGAAACTCCCCGATCGCATCCCCCCCGGACGCCACCAGCTCCCACAACTCCTCCGGACCACCCACCCCACCCGGAAAACGACACGCCATCCCCACGATCGCCACCGGCTCATGCCTGCGCCCCTGATCCTCAGCCAGCCGCTGACGCGTCTCCGCCAGCTCGACGGTGACCTTCTTCAGATAGGCGCGAAGCTTGTCCTCATTCGCCATGGTCCAGCCCTTCCTGTGGCGATCTCAGAGGAGATGTCATCGTTCGGTTGTCGATCAAGGCGAAGATCTCCTCGTCGGAGGCGGACACGATCTCCTCCGCGGCGCCGTTGGACCTGGTGGGCGCGGCGGCCAGCGTGTCCGCCGGGGTCGCGCCGATCCTGGTGAGAGCGCTCTGCAGAATGGCGACGAGCCGGTCGCGTACGGCGTCCGCCTCGCCGTTGGCGGCGAGCATCACGGATTCGGCCTGGTCCACCGCCGTCCGCAGGGCGTCCTCGGCGGAGGGCGTCTCGGGGGCCAGCGTGCGGAACAGGTACTCGGCGAGCGAGCGGACCGTGGGGTGGTCGAAGACCAGCGTGGACGGCAGCCGCAGCCCGGTGCCCGTGGTGAGCCGGTTGCGGAGTTCGACGGCGGTCAGGGAGTCGAAGCCGAGCTCGTTGAAGGCCCGGTCCACGTCGATCGAGTCCGCGCCGCCGTACGCGAGGACGGCGGCGACGTGCGAGCGGACCAGCTCGGTGAGGTGGGTCAGCGCGCCGGCCTCACCCAGCGCGGCGAGACGCTCGGTCAGCTCGGCCGGTCCCGCCGGGGGCTGGGCGTCGGCCCCGGCCGCCGCCCGTCGGGGCATGCGGACCAGGCCGCGCAGCACACTCGGCAGCTCCTCGCTCTCCGCGCGTGCCCTCAGTCCCGCCATGTCCCAGCGGGCCGCCACCACCACCGGATCGGCGTCACCGGCCAGGGCCGCGTCGAACAGCGCGAGCCCTTCCTCCACCGGCAGCGGGGCGATCCCCGCGCGGGCCAGCCGCGCCCGATCGGCCTCGCCCATGGCGCCGCTCATGCCGGACTCGACATCCCAGAGCCCCCACGCCACCGACACCGCAGGCAGCCCCGCCGCACGCCTGGCGACCGCCAGCCCGTCCAAGAAGGCGTTCGCCGCCGCGTAATTGCCCTGACCGGCGTTGCCGACCACCCCGGCCAGCGACGAGAACAGCACGAAGAAGCCCGGCTCGGAGGACCCGGTCAGCTCGTGCAGGAACCAGGCGGCGTCCGCCTTCGGCCCCAGCACCCCGGCCACCCGCTCCGGGGTCAGCCCCTCCACCAAGCCGTCGTCCAGCACACCGGCGACGTGCACCACACCGGCCAGCGGACCAGCCGACGCCACCACGTCCGCCAGCTGCGCGTGATCGGACACGTCACAGGCGGCCACCCGCACCCGGGCGCCGGCCTCCTCCAGCTCCGCCACCAGCCCGGCCGCGCCCGAAGCCTCAAGCCCACGCCGCGACAGGAGAACCAGATCCCGCACCCCGTGCCGCGCCACCAGCCGACGCGCCACCAGAGCACCAAGCCCACCGGTCCCCCCGGTCACCAGCACCGCACCAGCCATCGCGGAAGAGACCTCAGCGGGAGCGGTGGCTGCCGGGCGGCGCACCAGGCGGGGGACGAGGACGGTGTCGTCGCGGCCGGCGATCTCGGTCTCGCCCGCGGCCACGGCGGCGGCCAGCAGCCCCCAGGCGGAGAACTTCTCGGGCACGTCGGCCAGCACGAACCGGCCCGGCTGCTCACTCTGCGCCGCCCGCACCAGCCCTCGCACCGCCGCGCTCGCCGGGTCGTCGCCCCGGGTGAGGCAGACCAGCCGCGACCCGGCGAATCGCTCGTCGCCGAGCCAGCCCTGGACGAGGTCGAGCGCCTGGCCCACCGCGTCGTGCGCGGAGTACGGCAGGTCGCCGGGGTCGGCCTGGCAGGGGGCCAGGACCAGGTCGGGGACGCCGGCCGCGCTCATCTCGGCCAGTGACGCGAGGTCGTAGTAGCGGGGCGGCTCGATCCCGGCCGCCGCCAGCTCGGTGCCGATCTCGTCGGTCAGCTCGTCGGAACCGGCCAGCGCCCAGCGCAGCTCGGACACCCCGGCGACGACCGGCTCGACCCACTCGACGACGTGCGCCGCGGAGCCCGTGGAGCTGACGGGGGCGGCGTTCCTGGGCATCCGGCGCAGGACCAGCGTGTCCACGCCGCCGATCCACTGCCCGGCGCCATCGAAGATCGTCAGCGAGACGCGGTCGTCGCCCGACCCGTCGATCCGCACCCGCAGCGTCCGCGCGCCGGTCGCGACCACCCGGACCCCGTTCCAGGAGAACGGCAGCAACAGGCCGGAATCGTCCGCCGACTCCAGCACCACCAGGTGCAGCGCGGCGTCCAGCAGCGCGGGGTGCAGCGTGAAGCGCCCGGCCTCGCCGCTCACCGGCTCGGGCAGGGTCACCTCGGCATAGGCGTGATCGCCCGCGCGCCAGGCGGCCCGCAGCCCCTGGAACGCGGGGCCGTACTCGTAGCCGCGCTCCGCGAGCCTGCCGTACAGGTCGTCCAGGTCCACGGGCTCGGCCTGCGGCGGCCACGAGATCGGCGCGGCCGGGGCGGTGCCAGAGAGCCGACCGACAGCCTGGGCCGTGCCGGCGAGCGGACCGGCGGCCGGGGCGGTGCCCGCGCCGAGCAGGCCGGTCGCGTGCCGGATCCAGCCCTCCTCGGCGTCGCCGCCCGTACGGCCGTGGACGGTGACGGTGCGGCGGCCCTGCTCGTCCGGCCCGCCGACCGCGAGCTGCAGTTGTACGGCTCCCGTCTCCGGCAGGAACAGCGGGGCCTCCAGCGTCAGGTCCTCGACCTCGTCGCATCCGACCTTGGCCGCGGCCTCCAGCGCAAGCTCGACGAAGGCGGTGCCGGGCAGCAGCACCGCACCCTCCACGGCGTGGTCGCCGAGCCACGGCGCGGTGGCCAGGGACAGCTGCCCGGCCAGCAGGAACCCGTCCTCCGCGGCGAGCGGGACACCGGCCCCGAGCAGCGGGTGCCGGGACGGGACCAGCCCGCCGCCGGCGGCGACCGGCTCCGCGTCCAGCCAGTGCCTCGCGGCCTCGAAGGGGTAGGTCGGGAGCCCGTCGTCGTGGCTCGTCGCCGGGCCGAGCGCCGCGGGCCAGTCCACGTCCACGCCGAGCACCCAGGCCTGGGCGGCGGACTTGAACAGGCGGGCCGCGCCGCCGTCGCCGCGCCTCAGCGTGCCCGTGGCGCCGCCGGACGCGTCCGCGAGCGTGTCCTCGACGTGCCCGGTGAGCACCGGGTGCGGGCTGCACTCCACGAACACGGGGGTGCCCGAGCCGGCGAGCGACTCCACCGCCTGGCGGAACAGCACCGGTCGCCGCAGGCTGGTGAACCAGTAGTCAGCCGTCAGCCTGTCCGTGTCGATCGTGCCGCCTTCCAGCGACGAGCAGAACGCGACCTCGGCCGGGCGAGGATGGACGCCGCCGAGCGTCTCCAGCAGTTCGTCGCGCAGGGCGTCGATGTGCGGGGTGTGGGCGGCGTAGCCGATCGCGACCCGGCGGATCCGTACGGTGTCGCCGTGGGCGGCGGTGAACTCCTCCAGCGCGTCGGCGTCGCCCGCCACCACCGAGCTGTCCGGTCCGCTGTGGATGGCGAGCCAGAGCCTGCCGGCCCACGGCTCCAGCATCCGGGCGGCCCGCTCCGCGTCGACGGGCACGGCGAGCATGCCGCCGCGGTCGCCCAGCCTCGTCAGCGCCCGGCTGCGCAGGGCCACGATCTTGGCGGCGTCCTCCAGCGAGAGCGCGCCCGCCACGCACGCGGCGGTGATCTCGCCCTGGGAGTGGCCGAGCACCGCGGACGGCCGCACGCCGAGCGAGCGCCAGACCTCCGCCAGGGAGACCATGACCGCGAACAGCACCGGCTGGATCACGTCCGATCCCTCCAGCGCGGGCGCGCCGGAAGCACCGCGCAACACGTCCACGACCGACCAGCCGATGTGCGGGCGCAGCGCCTCCTCGCAGCGGAGCAGGGCGGCCCGGAACGTCTCGTCGTCATCCAGGAGTTCCACGGCCATGCCCGCCCACTGCGAGCCCTGACCAGGGAACACGAACACCGGCAGGACCCCGGGCGCCGCCACCCCGCTCACCACCGCGGCGTCGGCCCCGCCTTCCGCCAGCGCGGCCAGCCCCGCCAGCAACTCCCGCCGGTCCCCCGCCACGATCACGGCGCGGTGCTCGAAGCTCGCACGCCGGGCCAGCGCCCGCCCCGCACCGGCCAGGTCCTGATCAGCGACGCCTTCCCCGTACGCGAGCAACCGCGCCGCCTGCACCCGCAACGACTCCGCCGACCTCGCCGACACCGGCCACACCAGCGGACCGTCACCGGCCGCGAACGCCTGCGCCAGCGGAGCGTCACCGGCCGCCGACACGGGCTCCAGCGGACTGTCACCGGCCGCCGACACGGGCTCCAGCGGACCGTCACCGACTTCCGGCACCCGTGCCAGCGGACCGCCGGATGGCGTCGCCGGCGCGCCCTCCAGGATCACGTGCGCGTTCGTACCGCTGACCCCGAACGAGGAGACCCCGGCCCGCACCGGACGCTCGCCGGGCAGCTCCACCGCTTCGGTCAGCAGCCGCACGCCGCCGGACTCCCAGTCCACGTGCGGCGTCGGCTCGTCAGCGTGCAAGGTCGGCGGGAGCGTACGGTGCTCCAGCGCTTTCACCATCTTGATCACACCGGCCACCCCGGCAGCCGCCTGGGTGTGACCGATGTTCGACTTCAGCGAGCCCAGCCACACCGGCCGCTCCGCCGGACGTCCACGCCCGTACGTGGCCAGCAACGCCTGCGCCTCGATGGGGTCGCCGAGCGTGGTGCCGGTGCCGTGCGCCTCCACCACATCCACATCGCGGGCGTCGAGCATCGCGTCGGCCAGCGCCTGACGGATCACCCGCTCCTGGGCCGGACCGCTCGGCGCGGTCAACCCGTTGGAGGCGCCGTCCTGGTTCACGGCGCCGCCGCGGATCAGGGCGCGGACCGGGTGGCCCAGGCGGCGCGCGTCGGAGAGGCGCTCCAGCAGGAGCACGCCCGCGCCCTCGGCCCATCCGGTGCCGTCGGCCGCGGCCGAGAACGCCTTGCAGCGCCCGTCGGCGGCCAGCCCGCCCTGCCTGCTGAACTCCACGAACATCCCGGGGCTGGACATCACGGTCGCGCCGCCCGCCAGCGCCATCGCGCACTCACCCCGCCGCAGCGCCTGCACGGCCAGGACGACGGAGACCAGCGAGGACGAGCAGGCGGTGTCGGTGGTGAGGGCCGGGCCCTCCAGGCCGAAGGTGTAGGCGATGCGGCCGGAGACGACGCTCAGCGCGGTGCCGGTCAGCAGGTGGCCGTCGGCGAGGCCGGCGGTCCGGTGCAGCCGGGGGCCGTACTCGGGGGCCATCGCGCCCATGAACACGGCGGTGGCCGAGCCGCGGAGGTCGGCGGGGTCGATCCCGGCCCGCTCGATGCTCTCCCAGCAGATCTCCAGCAGCAGCCGCTGCTGCGGGTCCATGGCCGCCGCCTCGCGCGGGCTGATGCCGAAGAAGGACGCGTCGAACCGGTCGGCGTCGTACAGGAAACCGCCGTACCTGGTGTCGCTGGTGCCCGAGCGGTCGGGGCCGGTGGCGAAGAGCGCGTCCAGGTCCCAGCCCCGGTTGGCGGGGAACTCGCCGATGGCGTCCTGGCCGGTGCCGGCGAGCCGCCACAGGTCCTCCGGCGAGGCCACCCCGCCGGGGTAGCGGCAGCCCATCCCGATCACCGCGATCGGGTCGTCGGCTTCCGCCTGCCTCGGTCGTGGCCGTACGACCGGCGTGTCCGGCGCCGAGGCGGTGAGCAGGGCGTACAGGTGGTCGGCGAGGCGGGCGGGCGTCGGATGGTCGAACAGCAGCCCGGTCGGGAGCTTCAACCCGGTCGCGGCGCGCAACCGGTCGCGCAGTTCGAGCGAGGTCGCCGACTCGAAGCCCAGGTCCTTGAACGTCCGGGCAGGCTCCAGCGCGGCCGCGTCATCGTGGCCGAGCAGCCGGGCAGCGGCCTCCAGAACCAGCTCCCGCACCTCAGCCGAACTCCGCGCCGACCGCACCTCCCGCTCCTCGCGCGACACCGCGTCCGGCGTCCCGCCGTCGCCATCACGCACGCCGTCCGGCCCTCGGCCGGGCACGCGGTCGCCGGGGGCGTGTGACGGTCGGTGAGCGTCCGGGGTGGCGGGCCCGTACGACCGGCGCTGGAAGGGGTACGTGGGAAGGTCCGCGAGGCAGGAGCGCGGCGTCTCGCGCAGGGCGGGCCACTCGACCGGGGCGCCCGCCGCGTACGCCCGGGCGAGCGAGCGCAGCACGCGGCCGGCCCCGCCCTCGCCGCGGCGCAACGTGCCGATCACCACGGCCTCGCCCCCGGCGTCCTCCGCCGTCTCCTCCACCGCCGTGGCGAGGACCGGGTGCGGGCTGCACTCCACGAAGAGGTCGCAGCGTTCCCCGATCGCCACCCGCACGGCCTGGGCGAACCGGACCGGGTTGCGCAGGCTGCGGTACCAGTAACCGGCGTCGAGCCCCGAGGTGTCCATCGGCTCGCCGGTGAGCGTGGAGACGAACGCCGTCGCGGCGCTCACCGGGCGGATCGGGGCCAGCGCGGCGAGCACCTCGTCGCGTACCTGCTCGACCTCGGCGGTGTGGGAGGCGTAGTCGACCGGGATGGCCTTGGTGCGGTGGTCGGTGAGCCGCCCGGCCAGCTCGTCGAGCAGCTCGCGCGGCCCGGCGACGACCACCGAGCACGGCCCGTTGACCGCCGCCACGGACACCGCCAGCGGGCCGATCGCCCGCTCGACCACGTCGAGGGGCGCCGCGACCGACAGCATGCCGCCCCGGCCCGCGATGCCGGCGATGGCGCGGCTGCGCAACGCCACGACCCGCGCCGCGTCGGGCAGGCTGAGCGCGCCGATGACGGTGGCGGCGGCGATCTCGCCCTGGGAGTGGCCGACGACCAGGTCCGGCTCGACGCCGTGGGAGCGCCACACCTCGGCGAGCGCGACCATGACGGCCCACAGCGCGGGCTGGACCACGTCCACCCGGTCGAGGCCGGGGGCGCTGGGCCGCTCGCCGAGCACGTCGACCAGGGAGAAGTCCGTGTGCGGCGCGAGCGCGTCCGCGCACTCAGCGACGCGGGCGGCGAACACCGGCGACGCGGCCAGCAGTTCGCGGGCCATCCCCGGCCACTGCGATCCCTGGCCGGGGAAAACGAAGACACGCCGCCCGCCCGCCGCCGCGCCGAGCACGACGTCGTCGTGCGGCAGGCCGCCGGCCAGCGCCCGCAGCCCGGACAGCCTGGCTTTCCGGTCCGCGCCCAGCACCACCGCGCGGTGCTCGAAGGCGGTGCGGCTCCTCAGCAGGCCGGCCGCGATCCCGTCCGGCTCGGCGCCGGGCTCCGCCGCGACCTCCGCGAGCCGGCCCGCCGCCGCGCGCAGCGCCTCCGGCGACCGCGCGGAGACCACCCACGGCCACCCGGCGTCCCCGCCCGCGCGGGCTCCGGGGGCATGGGCGTCCCCGGACCGCCGCAGGTCAAGATCTTCGGGGCGGGTCCGGGCGAGGTCCTCCGGTTCGGGGGAGCGCGGGGGTGGTTCGGTGAGCAGGAGGTGGCAGTTCGTGCCGCCCATGCCGAAGGAGCTGACGCCCGCCACCAGCCGCCCGCCCGCGGACCAGGGGACGGTCTCGCGTACCACGCGCAGGCGCAGATCCGTCAGCGGGATCTCCGGCGGCGGCGACGCGAAGTGCAGGCTGGCGGGCAGCTCGCGGTGCTTGATGGCGAGCACCACCTTGAGCAGCCCGGCGATGCCCGCCGCGCCCTCCAGGTGGCCGATGTTGGTCTTGACCGAGCCGACGGGCAGCGGGTCGCCGTCCTGCCGGGCCGTCCCGTACGCCGCCCCGAGAGCCGCGGCCTCCACCGGGTCGCCCACCCTGGTGCCGGTGCCGTGCAGCTCGACGTAGCCCACGTCGCCCGGCGCCACGCCGGCGTGCGCGCAGGCCAGCCTGATGGCCTCCTCCTGCGCCCGCCGGCTGGGCACGGTCAGCCCCTCGCCGCCGCCGTCGTTGTTGACGGCCCCGCCGAGGATCACGGCGTGTACGGTGTCGCCTTCGGCCAGCGCGTCGGCCAGCCGCTTCAGCACGACCACGGCCCCGCCCTCGCCGCGCACGTACCCGTTGGCGCGGCTGTCGAAGACGTGGCAGCGGCCGTCCGGCGACAGCGCGCCGAAGCTGCCGATGGCGTCGGTGGTCTCGCCGCTCAGGTTGAGGTTGACGCCGCCGGCCAGGGCGAGCGCGGTCTCGCCGCGGCGCAGGCTCTCGCACGCCAGGTGCACCGCGACCAGCGAGGACGACTGCCCCGCGTCGAGGGTGAGGCTGGGGCCGCGCAGGCCGAGGAAGTAGGAGACCCGGTTGGCGATCATGGCGCGGTTCGCCCCGGTGTAGGCATGCCTGCCCGGATGGGCGCCGGCCCGCGCCAGCAACGCGGCGTGGTCGTTCGAGATGGCGCCCAGGAACACCCCGGCCGCGCTGCCGCGCAGCCCGCCGGGCGCGGTGCGGGAGCTTTCCAGGGACTCCCAGGCGAGTTCGAGCACCAGCCGCTGGTGCGGGTCCATCGCCGCGGCCTCGTTCGGGGAGATGCCGAAGAACGCCGCGTCGAAGCCGTGGACGTCCTGGAGGAAGCCGCCGCGCCGGTACTCCGTCGCCTCCGGCCACCGGTCCTCCGGCGCCTCGGTGACCGCGTCCACGCCCTCGCGGAGCAGCTTCCAGAACGCCCCGGGATCGGCGGCTCCGGGCAGGCGGCAGGCCATGCCGACGACGGCGATCGCGTCCGGACCGCCGGTGACCACCGGCCGAATCGACTCGTCACCCATCAATTCGCCACCCCAAGCCTCTGGCTTCTCGACGCCGCCGCTTTATCAGGAACGACTGTGCGGAACCGCCCGTCAATTGATCCGGTCGCGGGCTTTCGCTTAGTTATTGCGACTTTACGGGGCGACTTCTCGTCCGGCCCATGGCCCGCTGCTGGCACATTGTTGCCGCCATTACTTGCCATCGCGCGAGGCCTTGACCGGGGCGCTTCCCGTCCGCGATGAATAACGAGCGGAGAAAGCCGGTTCGAGGAGAGCACATGTCGGTCGAGGCACCCCTGAGTCACGGCCAGCTCTTCAGCTGGCGCGAGATCGAGCGCTACCCGCCGGGCTGGGGTCACGAGGCGAACCTGCCGTCGACGTGGGACCTGCGCGGCCTGTCCCCCGCGCTGGTGGACCGGGCACTCGAACGCCTCGTCCGGCGGCACGAGACGCTGCGCACCACCTACCACCTGCGCGACGGCCTGCCGGTGCAGCGCGTCCACGAGGAGGTGCGGCTGCCCGTCGAGCGGGTGGACCGCCAGGTCGCCGACCCCACCGAGCACGAGCGGGTCAAGCTGGAGCGGCTGGCGATCCCGTTCCCGATGACCGGCGACCTGAACTGGCGCGCGCTGATGGTCACCTACCGGGGCGCGCCGATGTACCTCAGCCTGACCTTCTCGCACCTGATCGTCGACGTGTGGTCGATCCATCACCTGCAGGACCAGTTCAAGGCCCTGGTGGCAGGCTCCGGCGCCGCCGTCGAGACCGGCTTCACCCCGCGCGAGCTGGCGCGCAGGCAGCGGGAGGAGTCGTGGCGGCCCAGGCAGGCCGCCTCCGAGCGCTACTGGCGCGACGTGCTGGCCGGCGGCCTCACGGACCGGCTGCCGACGCTGCCCGCGCGTACCGAGAAGGAGCGGCTGGAGCTGACGCTGACCTCCCGCCGCCTGGGCGGGCTGGCCGCGCAGGCGGGCAGGACGCACGGCGTCACCCCGCCGGCCGTGATCATGGCCTTCGTGGCCGCGGGCCTGGCCCGCCATCTCGACACCGACCGGGTCACGATGAGCCTGATGTCGTCCAACCGGTTCGCCCAGGAGGACCAGCACAACATCGGCACGATGAACCAGCTCATCCCCTTCGTCACCGCCGTGGACCGCGGCGCCACGCTCGCCGAGCACATCAAGCGCCTGCACTGGGCCGGCGCCAAGGCCTACCGCCACTCCTGCTACGACTTCGACCAGGTCACGGCGATGGCCGCGCGGGCCGGGGAGGACCCGGGTCACGACTGCTGGGTCAACCACCTGTTCCGGGCCTGGTTCAACTACGTCCAGGTGGACCGGCGCCCCGCCGACTCCGCCGACCAGACGCCCGCGACGCTGCGGTGGACGCCGCTGGCCCAGAGCTACGGGCAGGCGTTCCGGGTCCGCGTCGAGGTGGACGACGGCGAGACCCGCGTGCTGATGCTGGCCGACCCCGACGTCCTGCCCCCGGAGGCGATGGTCGACATCATGCGGACGCTGGCGCTCGGCCTGCAGCTCGCGGTGACCGACCCCGGCCGGGTGCTGAAGGACCTGTGGAGCGGGCACGGCTGGGACCTCCCGGAGGCGCTGTTCCCCCGCGAGCTGCCCGAGCGGGCGGCGCGCGCGAGCTGACCGACGATCGGAGACACCCGTGGCACGCACCCTGTACCAGTGGTTCGCCGGTTCCGCGGCGCGGTACGGCGACCGGATCGCGCTGGAGACCGGCGGCGTCCGTCTCACCTACGCCGAGCTGGACGCGCTGTCCGCGCGCCTGGCGGCGGAGCTGGTCCGCGCCTGCGACGGCCCTCCTGCCAGGGCCGGCCTGTACGCGGCGCGCACCCCGCTCGCCTTCGCCGGCTACCTGGCGATCCAGCGGCTCGGCGCCACCGCGGTGCCGCTGAACCCGGCCGTGCCCGGCGCGCGCAACCGCACCGTGGCCGCCACCGCCGCGCTCGACGTGGTGCTGGCCGACGCGACGGCGCACCCGCCGCCGGAGCTGCCCGCCCCCGTGCTGTCGCTGGACACCGACGGCCTGGCCGCTCCCCTGACGGCCGCGGGTGCGGCCGACCCGGACGGTCTCGCGTACGTGCTGTTCACCTCGGGCTCGACCGGCGCGCCCAAAGGCGTGCCGGTGCGGCACCGGAGCGTCGACGCCTACCTCTCGCACGTCGTCCCGCGGTACGGGCTGGGTCCCGGTTGCCGGGTCTCCCAGACCTTCGACCTGACCTTCGACCTGTCCGTCTTCGACATGTTCGCCACCTGGGGCGGCGGCGCGACGCTGGTCGTCCCCGGCAGGTACGACCTGCTCAAGCCGGTCACGTTCGTGAACAGGGAACGGCTGACCCACTGGTTCTCGGTGCCCTCGGTGGTGTCGCTGGCCATGCGGCTGCGCCGCCTCACGCCGGGCGCCATGCCGTCGCTGCGCTGGAGCCTGTTCTGCGGGGAGCCGCTGTCGCTGCGGCAGGCCGCCGCGTGGCAGGCGGCGGCGCCGGAGAGCGTGCTGGAGAACCTGTACGGCCCGACGGAGCTGACCATCAGCTGCACCCAGTACCGGCTGCCTGCCGACCCGGCCGGCTGGCCGCGCACGGCCAACGGCACCGTGCCCATCGGCCTGCCGTACCCGGGGGTCGAGCACGTGGTGCTCGACGGCGACGGGCGGCCCGCGGCGGAGGGCGAGCTGTGCCTGCGCGGGGTGCAGCGCTTCCCCGGCTACGCCGACCCGGCCGACGACGCCGGCCGGTTCACCTCGTTCGACGGCGTACGCGCCCGCGACGGCGAGCCGGTGACCGGGGAGTCCTGGTACCGGACCGGCGACCGGGTCGCCTGGCGGGACGGCCTGCTGGTGCACCTCGGCCGGCTGGACCAGCAGGTGAAGATCTCCGGCCACCGGGTGGAGCTGGGCGAGATCGAGGCGACGCTGCGCGGCCTGCCGGGCGTGCACGAGGCCGTCGTCGTCGCGTTGCCGGGGGCGGACGGGGAGCTCGAACTGGAGGCGGCCTGCACCGGTCACGGGCTGGACGCGGTGGCCCTGGCCAAGGGGGTCGCCGGGGTGCTGCCCGGGTACATGGTGCCGCGCTCGGTCACCGTGCTGGGGGAACTCCCGCTCAACGCGAACGGCAAGGTGGACCGGCGTGCGGTGGCGGGCGCCCTGCGCGGCTGAAGGGAGGCCTCACGGGCCGCGGGTCACCAGCGGCGACAGGGCCTCCCACAGCGAGCCCACGGTGGCGAACGTCCTCTCGTCCAGGATCTCGTCGGGCACCTGGACGCCATAGGCGTCCTCGATGTCCACGATCAGCCGCACCACGCCCATCGAGTCGAGACCGAGGCCGGCCAGGTCGTCGAAGCCCGACAGCGCCCCCGAGTCGGCGAAGGGCAAATGCGACCGCAGAATATCCTGGAAATCGTGAGGTATTTCAAAAATCGCCATCGGGACCTCACCAATAAAGTCTGCTCGTATCGATTCTCGACGTCTCACGCGGCACCGGTCAAGGCGGCGGGCCGGCCCGCCACTGGCAGGTAGTGGCGGTCTGTTCCGGCCAGTGGCGACGGGTTGTCATATGCGTCCCGGCGGCGAATTCTCAATCATGTCGGCCTGTCCCTCACATGCGCGGCGGTGGAGGTCCCAATTGTCCGCTGTCAAGTCCGCGAACCTCTGCTGGGGGCATCGCTACATGTGGCTGAGGATTCACCAGCTGCCGCCCCGGCACCAGCCCGAGTCGCACATCCTGCTGCGCTTCTCCATACCGCCGAGCCTCACGGTGGCCCACTGCCGGGCGATGCTCACCTCCCTGACCCGCCGGCACGAGGCGCTGCGCACCACCTTCCACGCCGACGGCGGCCCGCGGCAGCGGGTGCACGCCCCCGGCCCCTGGCCCATCGTCCAGGCGAGCGTGGAGCGGGACGGCACGCCCAGCCCGGCCGAGGTGGTCGAGGACCTGACGGGCAGGCCGTTCGACCTGGCCGCCGAGTGGCCGATCCGCGCCTGCGTCATCACCTCCGGGGGTGCTCCCAAGCAGGTCGTCGTGGTCTTCAACCACCTGGCCGTGGACATGTGGACGCTGGAGAGGATCGAGCAGGAGCTGTGGGCGCAGGCGCAGGGCATCGCCTCCCGCCGCCCCGCCTCCCTGCCGCCGGTGCGGCACCAGCCCGCGGATCTGGCCCGCTGGGAGGCGTCGGCCGAGGCCGCCGCCCTGGCCGCCGAGGCGCTGGCGTACTGGGAGAAGCAGGTAGCGCTGCTCCCCGCCGACCCGTTCGCCACCCGCCGCACGCCGATGCCGCCGCAGGAGGCCCGGCACGCGACGCTGACCTCGCCGTCGCTGCTGGACGCCGGGCGGCGGATCGCCACCAGGCACAAGGTGTGGCCGTCGGCGGTGCACCTGGCCGCTCACACCGCCCTGCTGGCCGCCTACACCGGCCAGGGCGCGGTCGGGCAGCTCGCCTTCGCGGGCAACCGCGGGTCGCACGCCTACCAGGACGTGCTGACCTGCATGTTCTCCCCGATGCTGATGCGGGTGGACTGCTCCGACGACCCGCCGTTCAGCGAGCTGGTGCGGCGGGTGGCCGCCGAGAGCGAGCAGGCCGCCCGTCACGCGTACGTGCCCTATGACGAGGTCGTCGAGCTGGTGTCCCGCGAGGGCTCCCGGCGCGGCGTGCCGGTACGGCTGGGCTCGGAGGTCAACTTCCTCAACCAGCGCACCCTGGTCTACAAGGGCAGGCGCACCACGTTCACCTGGAACCGGGCGCCGGAGGCGTGGTCGCACTACGGCGCGGACACGTACATGCGGATCGACGAGTGGCGCGACGCGGTCGTGCTCGCGCTCCAGGCGGCATCCTCGATCATGGACGCGGCCGCCGTGGAGGCGTTCCTGCGCGGCCACGAGGCCCTGGTCCTCGCCCACGACGACCCGTCCACCGACCTGCGCGTCAGCGAGGTGGCCGCGCTGGCCGGCTTCACCCCGCCCAGCGCGTCACCGTACGCGACCGGGCCGGCCACCGAGGTGTCCCCCGAGGCAGTGGGGGCGTTGGTGCGGGCGGTGTCCGAGGTGCACGGGCTCGGCCGCGTCGACCCGTCGGACAGCTACGTCCTCGCCGGGGGCCGAGTCCTGCGCGCGCCCGAGGTGCTGGCCCGCCTCCGCGAACACGGCTGGGCGGGCCTGACGCCGCGCGCGCTGGCCGAGCCCACGCCCCTGGCGACTCTGGCCGGCCTGCTGGCCCCGGTACGCCCCGCCGAGCCCTTACTCCCGACCCACCAGAAACTCGGAGTGTAAAGATCATGGGTAACGTTCTCAGCGACCGGGTGACCAAGACTCACCGGCTCGTGGCATCAGAACAGGAGCTCCGCGAGGCGATCGGCCACGAACTGGCCGGCCAGGACCTCGGCGAGCCGGTCATCATGGGCGGCCACTTCATGCTCTTCGAGGACGACGCCACCGGCCGCCTCGTCCCCGGCGTCATCGAGGAGCAGCACGACGAGACCATGCGCCGCCGCGTCGCCGGCCGCGTGGGGATCTTCCCCGGCTACACCTGGCGCCTCGCGGCCGACCTGGCCAGGCCCTACGTCGAGTCCGGCGTCGGAGCCCGGCTGCTGCTGCTGATCAACGACTGGCAGTACGTGCCCAGGACGGGCCGTCCGGCCTCCGAGCTGCGCGCGGAGTTCTTCGAGGGGTTCACCGGGCTGCCCGCCGGATACCGCGACGACCTGGCCGCCGCGGGCCTGCCCGAGGACCTCGTCCTGCCCAGCCGCAAGCACCCGCTCGCCTTCCCCGAGACCTGGCTGAAGTACCGCTTCCAGAAGGCGGCCGACAAGTTCGTCAAGCAGGGCCTGCTGGAGAAGCGGTTCCTCGGCGCCGACGAGCCGGAGGAGGGCGTCCGGGACACCGAGGTGGCGTTCGTCGACGCCGACGGCAACTACCGCACGCTGATCAGCTGCGGCGTGACCGGCTGCGCCGGCGAGATCACCGAGATGATCGCCGAGGTGCACCGGGCCGGTCACCGCACGATCCTGATCTTCGCGCCGGGCGAGTGCCTGATGCCCGTGCAGACCGGCGTGGAGATCGCGCTGAGCCTGTACGGCCTGCGCGGCATGCGGGTGGTCATCGCCGACCCCGGCGGCAGCGGTGAGATGTCCGAGGACGAGATCTACGGCAACCTCGTCTCGGTCAGCACCTTCAGGAGCTGATCATCATGAAGGTCATCTACCTGGACAACTGCGCCACGACCCGTGTCGACGACGAGGTGGTCGACGCGATGCTGCCCTTCCTGCGGGAGGACTTCGGCAACCCGTCGTCCCCGCACCTGCTGGGCAAGCGCGCCCGGCGGGCCGTGGACGGCGCCACCGAGTCGGTGGCCCGGCTCATCGGCGCGGACCCCGCGGACCTCGTGTTCACCTCCGGCGCGACCGAGAGCAACAACCTCGCGCTGCTCGGCATGTTCGGCCACGAGGACCGCGCCCCGGTCAACGCCGCCGTCTGCCCCACCGACCACAAGTCCTCGCTGTCGATCGGCCGCGCGCTGGCCGGCCGCGGCCTGGACGTCAGGACGATGCGGGTGCGCCCGGACGGCCGGGTCGACCTCGGCCACCTGGCGGGCCTGCTCGACCCGTTCTCCCGGGTGGCCACCGCCTCCTGGGTCAACAGCGAGATCGGCACCGTCCAGCCCGTCCGTTCGATGGCCGCGCTCTGCCACGAGGCCGGCGCCATGCTGCACGTGGACGGCGCCCAGGCGGCGGGCCGGATCCCGGTCGACGTCCGTGAGGCCGGGATCGACACCATGTCGATGTCGGGGCACAAGATCCGCGGACCCAAGGGCGTCGGCGCGCTGTACGTGCGCCCGGAGATCCGGCACCGGCTGCGGCCCGTGCTGTTCGGCGGCGGGCAGTACGCGCTGCGCAGCGGCACGATCCCGACCCACCTCGTGGTGGGCATGGGCAAGGCGTGCGAGCTGGCGTCGGCCGGGATGGCCGCCGGGACGCGGCGGGTGCGCGAGCTGCGCGCGACGGCGCTGGAGATGCTCATGACCGGCTTCCCCGGCGTCCGCGTGAACGGCGACCCGGACGGCGGCGTGCCGCACGTGCTGAACGTCGTGCTGCCCGGCGTGCGCGGCGAGAGCCTGGTGTCGAGCCTGCGCTCGGTGGCGCTGTCGACCGGTTCGGCGTGCAACTCCGGCTCCCAGGAGCCGTCCCACGTCCTGACGGCCATCGGCCTGGACGCGGAGGACGCCAACAGCTCCGTGCGGATCTGCCTGGATTCCCGGCTGCCCGCCGAGGACCTCGTACGGGGCCTCGAACTGGTCCTGGAGCGGGCCCGCGCGCTCGCCGACGTGGTCGTGGCACTGGACGGGCCCCGCAGATAGGAAGAGACCGTCCGTCCGCCGCGTTCCCGGGAACGCGGCGGACGGGACGTCAACCGGCGGCCCCGAGGTATCTCCTGGCGGCCTGCACCCCGGCCTGGAACCTGCTGGTCGCGTCCAGGTCGCGCATCAGCGAGGCGATGTGCCTGCGGCAGCTGCGCACCGACATGCCGAGCTTCCTGGCCACGACCTCGTCGGTGTAGCCCTTGGCCATCAGCGCGGCGATGGCCTGCTGGAGGTCGTCGGCCACGTTGGCGTAGCCGACCTCGACGCCCTCCAGCGGGGTGGCGGTCTCCCACAGGTGGTTGAAGAGGTCCAGCAGGAACTGCGCGATGCCGTGGTTGTGCACCCGGGCGACGCTCGCCTCCCCGTCGTCCTCCACGCCGAACATGACGACCAGCGCCCGGTCGAAGACGACCGCCGACCTGGGCACATGGCTGACGGTGAAGACGGCCGCGCCGGCGTCCGTCAGCCGCTTCAGCAGCATCCGGGTGGACACGTCGGCCCGGTTGCGGTGCTGGCAGATGAGGCGCACCGTCACCCCTCTGGCCAGCAGCGTCAGATACATCTGTGACAGGTCCTCGACGTCGCCGCCACCGGCCTGCATCGCCAGCACCTCGTCGCGGCAGGCGTCGCCGGCCGTCTTCAGGAAGCCGCGCACCTCCATGGCCCCCACGAGATACTCCACCGCGCCGGCCGCCGAACCTCGGCCGGCGCCGGCGTACTCCGACTGCAACGCCCCCATCCGCTCGCGGATCTGGTCGATCAGCTCGCGGCGCTGGTAGATCTCCCGCTCCACCGAGGAAACCAGGGAGGCGGCGGCCAGTTCGGGGTCCACCGGCACGAACCGTACGCCCTCGCTGTCGTCGACCCTGAGCAGCCGGCTCTCCACCAGGTTCGCCACCGCCTCGCGCACGTCGCGGACGGTCAAGCCGAGATCTTCCGCGGCCACCTCGACGGCCTCGATCACGCCCTTGCGGGAGGCGTAGCGGTACACGTCGGTCACCAGATCGCCGAAGGCGGGCGATCTGCCCGGGAACAATGTCGTCACACTCATCGATCGGTCTTCCTCTCACCTGTTCATGAACTGCTCGGCCACCGAGATGACGTACTGGCCGTAGGTGGACTTCTCGAGTTCGACGCCGAGCCGATGACAGGCCTCGGCGTCGATGTAGCCCATACGGAGAGCGATCTCCTCCAGGCACGCGATGCGCACTCCCTGCCGGCGTTCCAGTAGCTGGACGTACTGGCCCGCCTGCAGCAGCGAGTCGGGGGTCCCTGCGTCGAGCCAGGCGAAGCCGCGGCCGAGGTCGACCAGCTTCGCCCTCCCCTGTTCCAGGTAGGCGCGGTTGACGTCGGTGATCTCCAGCTCGCCGCGCGCCGACGGGGTGAGGTTCTTGGCGATGTCCACGACATCGCCGTCGTAGAGGTAGAGGCCGACGATCGCCCGGTTGGACCTGGGCCGCTCCGGCTTCTCCTCGATGGAGAGCAGCCGGCCGCCGGCGTCGGTCTCGGCGATCCCGTACCTGTGCGGGTCGTGCACCGGGTAGCCGAACAGCACGCAGCCGTCGACGGCGCGGCACTCCTCGCGCAGCAGCTCCTGGAAGTTGTAGCCGTGGAAGACGTTGTCGCCCAGGATGAGCGCGACCGGCTCGCCGCCCAGGTGGTCGGCGCCGAGCACGAGCGCCTCGGCGATCCCGTTGGGCTCCGCCTGCTCGGCGTAGGTGAGGCGGAGGCCGAGCCGGGAGCCGTCGCCGAGGAGCCGGCGGACCTGCGGCAGGTCCTGCGGCGTGGAGATCAGCAGGATGTCGCGGATCCCGGCCAGCATCAGCACCGACAGCGGGAAGTAGACGAGCGGCTTGTCGTTGACGGGCAGGAGTTGCTTGGAGACCGCCAGCGTCGCGGGCAGCAGCCGCGTGCCGCGCCCCCCGGCGAGCAGTATCCCCTTCATGCGAACCATCCCCTCCCGGCGTTCAGGTGACCCGGGTGCGCCGGTCGAACAGGACCAGGGAGCCGCCCAGCAGCAGGACGGCCATCCCGGCGAGCACGGCCACCTCGGTCAGGACCGCGCCGAGCCCGGTGCCCGGCCGGGTGAGCGTGAGCAGCGCGTCCATGCCCCAGGCGTGCGGGAAGGCGTGGCCGATGGCGTTGATGACCTCGCCCGAGGCCTCGCGCGGCCACAGGCAGCCGCCCAGCATGCCCAGCACGACGCCGAGCGGCGGGCCGATCGCGGGCGCCTGGTCGGGCGAGCGCAGCAGCGTGCCCACCAGGATCGCGGCGCCGGTGGCGACCAGGGAGAACACGCCCACGACGACGGCCACGGCGAGCGGGTCGCCCCAGGAGACGCCGAACGCCAGCGAGCTCACCACCATGATCAGCACGGCCTGGGCGGCGGCCACCAGGAACCTGCTGACCGCCTCGCCGAACAGCACCGACCGCTGCCGCACGGGGGCGGTGAGCGCCCGCTGCAGCATGCCCAGCCTGCGGCTCTCCACCAGCGCCGCGGCGACGGCCATGGAGTTGATGAAGGTGAACAGCAGCAGGTTGGCCGGGGCGGTGTAGGCGAAGCCGCGCGGGTCGCCGCCGGTCGTGGCGGAGTCGTTCACCGAGACCCGGCCGGCCTCGGCCTGGGCCTGCCGCACGTACTCGGCGGCCTCGGTCTCGGTGGCGCCCGCGACGGTCGCCGCCCTCGTGGCCTCCAGCACGGCGGCCACCCGGCTCACCGAGACGTCCACCGCGCCGCGGGCGGCCATCCCGCTGCCGTTGGTCCCGGTCATGACCAGCTCCAGCCGGGTCGAGCCGGAGGGGACGACCAGGCCCGCCGCCAGCGATCCCTCCCGTACGCCGGAGCGCAGGTCGGCGGCGTCGTCCATGGGGATCACCGTCAGGTCCGGATGGCGGCGCAGCTCGGCCAGCACGGCGGTGGTGACCGGGTCCGAGCCCTCGGCGACGACGCCGACGGGCAGCCGGTCGGAGCCGGCGGTGCCGCCGCCGAGCGCCATCCCGACGAACGCGATGGACACGAACGGCATGATCACCATGAAGAACAGGCCGACCCGGTCGCGCGTGAGGCGTCGCAGGTTGGCGGCCACGAGTGCCGCCACCGGCCGCGGGCGTCCGCTCATAGCAGCAGTCCCTTCCTGAAGCCGGCGACGGCCGTCCCGCCCGCCGCCAGCGCGATGGCGCACAGCACGCCGATCGGGCCGGCCACCGCGCCGACGGAACCCGCCGCACCCGCACCCGCCAGCTCGGTCAGCGCCGTGGAGGTCCAGCCGTTCGGGGTGAGCAGCGCCACCGCGCGCAACGGCTCGGGAAGGTCGTAGAGCGGGACCAGGCTGCCGCCGAAGAACGCCGCCACGAACGAGACGACCATGATCACCCCGTCGGCCTGCGCGTCGGTCCGCACCCGGCTGGCCACCAGCATGGTGATCGCGGCGGCGGCCAGCACGTGCGCGACCAGCACCGCGAACACCGCGACCGGATCCCCCCAGGTGGTGCCGAAGATGAGCGTGGAGGAGGCCCAGCAGACGCAGACGCTGACCACGCCCAGCCCGAACCCGACGACCCCCTTGCCGGCGACCGGCACCCACGCCGCGACCGGACCGGCCCGTATCCGGTCCAGGGTGCCGAGCTTGCGCTCGGTGAGCAGGCCGCGGAACGAGGCGCCCACCACGAAGAAGGCGAACAGCGCCGCCATGCCGGAGCCGTAGTAGACCGACAGGTCCACCTTGCCGCCGGAGAGCGGGTCCTCGGCCAGGGTGAGCGCGGGGCCCGCGGCCCCGTTCCGCTCCACCAGCTCCTTGACCCGCTCGCCGGGCACTCCGGCGAGCAGGACCGCGTGCACGGCGAGGGTCCTGGCGTCCACCACCGCCGAGATCCGGTCCACGACGGCGCCCGCGACCACCCCGGCCAGCGGCGACTCCGGCGAGGTGAGCACCGCGACGTCGCCGCCGCGCCCGGCCCCCACGCTCTTGCTGAACCCGGCGGGGAACACGATGGCCGAGCCGATCTCCCCGGCGTCCAGCGCCCGCCGCGCCTGCTCCTCGCCGGGCAGGTCGCGCAGGGTCACCGCCCCCTTCAGCTCCTCCGAGGCCAGCACCTCGCGGCGCACCGAGGCGGGGAACTCGCCGCGGTCCAGGTCCACGAAGCCGACGGTGGCGCGCAGCGGCGGATCGTCGCCGCCGAGCGCCAGGCCGAACAGGGTGGCCAGCGTCACCGGCACGATCACCGCGATGACGATCGCGGTGCCGTCACGCAGCCGGGTGCGCAGTTCGAGTGCGCTCACCGTGAGCATCGCCCGCCACATGGTCAGTCCCGTAAGGAGGTGCCGGTGAGGTGCAGGAAGGTCGCCTCGAGGTCGGGCTCGATGACCTGGGTGGCGGTGACGGTGGCGCTGCCCTCCACGGCGGAGATCAGCGCGGGCAGCAGGTATCTGCCGCCCTCGGCGATCAGCCGTACGGACTCGGCGCCGGTCCTGGCCGCCTCGATGACGCCTTCGACGGTGCGGAGCTTGGCGTAGGCCGCCTCCATGTCCCCGTCGAGCACCAGCTCGATCTTGTCGGCGCTGCCGACCATGGCGATCAGCTCGCGCCTGGTGCCCTCGGCGATGATCCGGCCGTGGTCGATGATCGCCACCCGGTCGCAGACCCGCTCGACCTCCTCCATGTAGTGGGAGGTGTAGAGCAGCGACATGCCGTCGCCGACCAGGAGCTCCAGGCCGTCGAGGATCGCCTTGCGGCTCTGCGGGTCCACCCCCACGGTCGGCTCGTCCAGGATCAGCACGTCGGGGCGGTGCAGGAGGGCGGCGCCGATGTTGATCCGCCGCCGCATCCCGCCGGAGTAGGTGTCCAGCCTGCCGTCGGCCCGGTCGGACAGCCCGATCAGGTCGAGCACCTCCTCGATCCGGGCGGCGAGCCCGCGCCGGGCCAGGCCGAACAGCCTGCCGAAGAAGCGCAGGTTCTCGCGGCCGGTCAGCTCCGGGTACAGGGCGATCTCCTGCGGGACGTAGCCGATCCTCGCCTTGGCGCGCCTCGGGTCGGCCGCCAGGTCCGTGCCGCCGACCAGGACAGTGCCGGCGTCGGGGCGCAGCAGGCCGACGAGCATGGAGATCGTCGTGGTCTTGCCGGCGCCGTTCGGGCCGAGCAGGCCGTATGCCTGGCCCGGCGCTATCGAGAAGCCGACGTCCTCGACCGCCGTCACGTCCCCGTACCTCTTGCGCAGGCCCTCGCAGGCCAGCGTGGCCGTCACCGCGGGCCCCAGCCCTCGGCGGCGGTCAGCCCGGGCGGCTCGCCCTTGTCGGCGACGTTCCCGGCGAACACCTGCCGCGCCAGGTCGGTGCCGAGCTGGAAATCGAGCGGGCTGTTGCCGGTGATCCGGTTCCACAGCACGTGGTTGTCCAGGGCGTCGTCGCCGCCCCACTCCTTGGAGGAGCCCATCACGAAGCCCGCCCCCATCACGGACTCCCCGCTGGGGTGGTTGTCGTGGATGTGGTTGTCGACGACGCTCACCCGGTGGGTGCCGATCAGCGCCAGGCCGACGCCGGAGATCGGCGGCCCCGCCGCGCCGAGGCCGTCCGGCTCCACGCCGGCGGCCAGGTCGTTGCCGTACAGGTCGTTGCCGGCGACCAGGCAGTCACGCACGCCTCCCTCCGGCTCGCCCTCGTAGACCTGGTTGAGCAGCAGCACGCCGATCGCGTTGCCGTGGCAGGAGTTGCGCACCACCCGCGCGCCGGAGGAGTTGTCGACGAAGATGCCGAAGGCGTTGGCGAAGGTCTCGTTTCCGTCGAGCAGCGCGCCGGAGCTCGGGCAGAAGCTGAGGGCGACGCCGCCGTACTGGCTGCCCGAGGCCCGGCAGCCGGTGACCACGCAGCCGCTCGACTCGCGCAGGTAGACGCCCCACACGGCGTTGTCCTCGGCGGTCACCTCGTGGACGGTCACGCCGGAGACGGTGTGGGCGTAGATCCCCGCCCCGGAGAAACCGCGCACGGACAGCTTCTCCACCCGCACGTCGGCGACGCCCTCGCCGTGCACGGTCACGCCGCTGACCACGTCGTCGCCCGCGTCGTGCAACCTGGGCACGCCGACCGGCCCGCCCTCGCCGGGCATCAGCACGGTCCGGCCGGCCCCGGCCCCGGTCAGGGTCACCCCCGGGTGCCTGATCCACACGTGCTGCCGGTGGACGCCCTCCGCCAGCGAGATCCGCGCCCCCGGGCCCGCCTCGTCCAGCGCCCGCTGGATCGACTCCCCGGGCCGTACCGTCATCGTCCGCGTCATCCCACGCTCCCGTCCACGAACACGATCGCCAGCGATACGAACAGGCCGTCGCCGCTCCCCCAGCGGGCGGCCCCGGCCACGATCCCGCCGTCGCCGCTCCGCCGTCGGGCCGCACCCGCCGCGGTCCCGGCGGGGGTTCGGCCCGCGCCGTCCGGGGCGGGGCGCAGCCGCGCCAGGGCGGCCCGGCCGCTCGCGCCCCGGACCGTGTACGCCGCGCCGCCGGTCAGCCGCAGCCCGGTCGAGGCGGCCAGTTCGCCGGCCGCCTCCTCCAGCAGGGAGGCGCTCCAGCCGGACGGCGGGCGGGCCTCGGCCTCGAAGTCGTGCCAGGTGAACCCGGGAGGCCGGCTGCCCACGGCCTTGATGAGGCTTTCCTTGACGGAGAACGCGGCCGGTCCGGGCCCCAGCGCGCGCTCGGCGGCGGTGGTGAGCCGGCGGGCGAACACGTCCCCGCCCCGGCGGGCCGCGCGGGCGATCCGGTCGACCTCCACGATGTCCACGCCCATGAGGGCGGCGCCGGCGCTCACGCCAACGCCCCGGAACAGCGGTCCGCGAAGGGCATCAGCGCGGCGGTGTACTCGTCGGCGCGCTCGACCATCGGGATGTGCCCGCAGTCCTCCACGAGCAGGATCTCGTTGCCCGGGTAGCCGGCCAGCACCTCCAGCCACGGATCGACGGGCGTCATCCTGTCGTGCCTGCCCCAGAGGTACATGGCCGGGCAGGACACGCGGTCCAGCGCCGCCCGCACCCGGTACCCGCGGGTGGCCTTGAGGCTGCGGGCCATGCTCACCATGGACTCGGGCCGCCGCAGCATGTCGCCGACCTCCGCCATGCGGTCGTCGGAGAACAGGCTGCGCCCGCCGTGGAACAGCGCGGCCACCATGCGCTCGCCGAACTCGTCGCCGAACGGCCGCACGCTCCCCCGCCGGTCGAAGCTGAGCCCGACGTCGGGGTCGGCGGTGAGGCCGGGCGCGCCGCTGACCACGATGCCGAGCACCCGGTCGGGGCGGCGGCCCGCCAGGTCGATGGCGACCAGGCCGCCCAGCGAGTTGGCGCACAGGATGATCTCGCCGGCCCCCGCCTCGTCGCAGGCGCGCAGCAGCGCGTCGCCGAGCCGCTCGATCGAGCCGGCGACCCGGCGGTCGAGCGCGCAGATGGCCTCGTTCGTACGCAGCACCGGCAGGCCGGCCCGCTCCAGGTGGCGGTAGGGGTGCTCCCAGATCCACCCTCCCGCGAACAGCGCGGACATGAACACCACGGCGGGCCTGGGGCTGTCGCCGAGCCGGTGCTCGGCGGTGAAGTCCATCATCGAGGCTCCGGTCACTTCCGTCTCCACATGGTTCGCAGGGGGCTCGGGCATCACAGCGTGGCGGCGTCCTCCGGGGTCCACCCGCACGCGCACGCCGCGCCTTCGCCGGTCGCGACGACGGCGGCGCAGCTTGGGCAGCGGGCGTAGTCCCGCGCGGAGGCGGGGTACCAGACGCTGGTGTGCACGCGGGTGCACAGGCCGCTCCTGAAGAAGCGGCGCATGGCCCGCTGGTGCGGCCGGGCGTGCACCGCGCGCAGCGACTCCGGCCGGTCGAAGGCGCTCAGCGTGAACTTGCGGTCGCCGGCGTCGAAGGTGGCCGCCCCGAGGAAGCCGCGCGACGCCCGCAGCGACTTGACGATCTCCACGCTGAGCAGGTCCACGTCGGCGGCCTCCGCGTCGTCACGGATCTCCAGCCAGGTCAGCACCAGCGCGCCGGGGCGCTCGGTGCGTCCCGTGGGAACCCTGGCGCTCATGCCGTACTGGCGGGTCTCGTCAGCGGCCGGTACGAATCGCGCCGCGTAACCGAGCGCCTCGGCGAGCGCGAGCCTGTCGTAGCTCCTGCGGACGTGCGCGCCGTCGTGGTCGAGCGTCACCAGGTCGGTGCCGGACACCGTGACGGTCCCGTTCGTCGCCGGCATCCCCAGGTACGCCCCGCGATGACCGGCCCGCAACGTCCAGAAGACGGCGACCTCGTCCTCCCCGCCCACCATCCGCTCCACGAGGAACCGCTGACCGGCGAACCGCCCCAGCACCCGCGCCGCGTACCCGGCCAGCCCGTCACCGCTCAGCACGCCCCCCGAGTCGGGATCGGCATAGGACGCCACCGTGGCCGCCACCGCCGCCGGATCCCCCGCGCTCCAGGCCGCCAGCTGCGCCTCCACCACCTTCCGCACCTCCACGTCACCCACGCGCCCCTCCCCACTCCAGAAGGCGAGAGGAGGAGGGCACGACGCCCTCCACCACCCCACCCCGGCGGTCGTCCTCCGGGAGGTGGGGGGAGGAGAGGGCGACGGCCAGGGCGTGGCTGCCGGTGTGGCTGATGGAGACGCGGATGCCGCGGGGGTCGGTCCGCGCGGCCAGGTCGGCGTGCAGGTGGACGGCCGGTGGGTGGCCGTCCAGGCAGGTCGCGTCGGCCTGGCAGGCCGGGGTGGGCAGGGGCAGGATCTCGACCTGGCCGAGGTGGGTCGCGGTCGGTGGCAGGCCGAGGAGCCGCAGCACCGCCCGCTTGCCGGCCAGCCGCCCGGCCCAGTGGTCCAGGGTGCGCCCCGACGACCGCACCCGCTCGGCGGAGGTGAAGACGTCCTCGACCCGCATCCCGTCGAGCAGTTCCACCGGCCGCGTGAGCCCGGCGTAACCGACCGCCGCGCCGCCCCAGCGCTTCACGCCGCCACCTCCCTGGCCAGACGGCGCAGGGTGCCGGGATCGGCCATGCTCAGGCAGCGCGCCCCGGCCCGGCGGGACAGCCCGGCCAGGACCTTGCTGTCGCCGACCTCCACCCCGGGCGCGACCGCGTCGACCGCGCCGACCGTACGGGTCCACAAGACCCTGCCGGTGAGCTGCGCCACCAGCGCCCGCCGGAGCGCGCCGAGGTCCGTGGTGGGCTCGCCGGTGACGTTCGGCACGACGGGGACGCGGGGCTCCCGCATCGGGGCCGCGTCCACCGCCGCCGCCCAGCCCGGCACCGCGCCGGCCATGAGCGGGGAGTGGTACGCGCCCCCCACCTTGAGCGGCACGATCTTGGTGGCGTCCGTGGCGAGCTTCTCCAGCCGGTCCAGAGCCGGGACAGCACCGGAGACGACCACATGACCGGGCGCGTTCTCCAGCCCCACCACGACGGGCTCCCCCGGCGCCGCGGCCGCCGACGCCAGCTCCTCCACCCTCTCGGCGGACAGCCCCATCACCGCGCGCATACCGCCCGCGATCCGCCCGGCACCGGCCATGAGCCGGGCGCGCGTCTCCACCAGGCGTACGGTCCCGGCCAGGTCGAGCACGCCCGCCGCGTGCAGGGCGGTCAGCTCGCCCACGCTGTGCCCGGCCACGACCGCGGGCTCGTACCCCTCTTCCGTCAGCACGGCCAGAGCGGCGAGGTTGCAGGCGGTCACCGCCACCTGGGCGTGCTCGGTCGACACCAGCCGGTCGAGCGGGCCGCGCGCGCACAGCGGCGAGATCGGCCGCGACAGCAGCGCGTCGACCTCGTCCAGCCGGTCGCGGGCCACCGGCCTGCGGCGCAGCCACGCCCCCATGCCGACCCGGACGGTGCCCTGGCCGGGGAAGAGATAGCCGAACATGAAGTGAGCTCCATTCACAGGCGGCGGCGCGGCCGGCGCTCCTCGTGGGCCGGCCGCTCGGTACCGAGGAAGCCGAGCAGCAGCTTGTTGACCTGGTCGGGGGCGTCGAGGGGCAGCCAGTGCCCGGCGTCCTCGATCCGTTCGTAGCGCCAGGGCCCCTTGACGAACTTGCCGGAGGCGGCCATGCCCTCCTCCAGCAGCGCCTTGTCGCCCGCGCCCCAGATGCCCAGGGCCGGCGCGAGCACCGGCGGGAAGCGGCGGGTGATCCGCAGTTCGGAGGCGGGCGAGCGGTTGGCGCGGTACCAGTTGAGCCCGGCGGTCAGCGCGCCCGGCCTGGCCAGGTCGCGCAGGTAGCGGTCGTGGTCGCCGTCCCTGCCCATGATCTCCTTGAACAGCCGCCAGCCGTTGCGGCGCAGCAGCTCCTCGCTCACGCCGGGGAACTGGTAGAAGAGCATGTACCAGGAGGCCGCCCGCTGCTCGATCGACGGCGTGGCGAAGACGCCGGGGTGACCGACCGACAGGGCCACCAGGTGGTCGATCCTGCGCGGCATGAGGAAGGCGTACATCCAGGCGATGGCCGCGCCCCAGTCGTGGCCGACGAGGTGCGGCCGTCTCACGCCGAGCTCCATCGTCAGCGCCACGACGTCGTTGACGATGGTCTGCATCCCGTACGCCTCGACCTCCTGCGGCTTGCCGGAGTCGCCGAAGCCGCGCAGGTCGGGCGCGATGACCCGGAAGCCGCCTTCGACCAGCGCGGGGATCTGGTTGCGCCACAGGTAGGAGGAATCGGGGAAGCCGTGCAGCAGCACGACAGGAGGGCCCTCGCCCTCGTCGACGTAGGCGAGGTCGACGCCGTTGACGTGGACCGTCTTCTTCTCCATCATGCCGTCTCCCTGAACAACCGCTCAGCGAAGAACTCGCTGAAGCCGAACTCGGGCACCTCTTCGGGGGCGACCATGTTGAGCAGTCCCGTCACCTGCGCGGCGAAGTTCCTGGCCATCAGCCGGCGCACCCGGCGCCTGCGCTCGACGGCGGCGGGCCCGAACTCGACGTGCAGCCTGCTGATGATGGAGGCGCCGAAGTCCAGCCGCTCCAGGCGGAACTCCCGCTCCTCGACGTACGGCGCGAAGGCGGCAGGCGACCAGTCGGCCGAGCCGAGCAGGATGTCGCAGACGGTCCTGGAGTCGCGCAGCGCGCAGGACAGGCCGGTGCCGAGCACGGTGTCGGCGTTGCCGGCCTCGTCGCCGATCAGCACCACGCCCTCGGTCAGCGGCGGCCCCTCGGGGACGCTGGACACCGACGGCCACACCGACAGCGGCCCGGCGGGCGTGGCCGCGGTCACCGCCTTGCCGTGGTCGGGCAGGCACTTGAGCTCGTACGCGGCCAGGAACCGGTCCACGCCGCCGGGCCCCCGGTAGCGGTGCTTGTTCACGGTGGGGAAGTTGAGATAGAGGCGGGCCCGGCCGTAACCCTGCGGGAAGACCATGAACATGACGTCGCCCTCGGTGCCCATGGCCTGCACGTCGGGCGGCCAGCCGTCCATGCCCTCGACCATCATGCCGCCGCCCCAGTGGTGCATGGAGTTGCGCATCGTGATGCCCACCTGGCGGCCGACCGTGCAGCCCCGGCCGGTCGCGCCGAGCACGATCCGGGGGCGCAGCTCGCGCGGGCCCAGCGGCGTGCCGTACGAGACGACCGGGCGCGGCCCCGGCGTTACCGTGATCTTGGCGGCCGCCATCTCCAGCCGGGCGCCGGCGGCCACGGCCTGCTCCGACATCAGCTCGCACACGGCGTGGTGCGGGAAGGCCATCGGGCCGCCGAAGCCGGGGATGAAACCGGTCATGTCCACGGCCTCGACCTCGTCGTCGGCGACCGCCTCGTCCCAGGTCATCCACTCGCGGATCTCCCAGCCGCCGCCGTCCCAGAAGCAGTCCTCCACGCCCAGGCGGCGGGCCTCCCTGATGCCCCACGGCGCCAGCCACTCGCCGCGCACCAGGTCCTTGTAGGCCTCCTGCTTCTCCAGCACCACCACGGACAGGCCGCCCGCCGCCAGCTTGCAGGCCGCGGACGCTCCGGCGATGCCGCCGCCCACGATGACGACGTCGGGCTGCTCGGACACGTGTGTCAACTCCCCCACCTCTCCCAGTAGGTGCGTTCCTCCGCGCTGTAGCGCTCAGCCGGGCGAAAGTCGGTTCCCAGGGTGTAGGCGACCGGGATCATGCACACCTGCGTGACCCCCGACGGGATGCCGAGCAGGCGCCCGACCTCCCGTTCGTGGGGGACGTGCAGGCAGGTGATGGTGCTGCCGAGGCCCCTGCTGCGCAGCGCGAGCTGGAAGGACCAGATGGCCGGGAAGATGGAGCCGTAGAAGATGCTGGCCCTGGTCTCGCCGTGCCGCACCAGGTGGCCGGGGTCCTCCGCGACCTTGTCCGCCATCCGCACCCGCCACGCCTCGTTGATGGCCGCGATGTCCGGCGGGCGGCCGAGCACGCACGGGATGACGAGGACCGGCACCGCTTCGAGCGTCTCGGTGAGGGCGAGCGCGGAGGCGTAGTTGCGCTTGGCGCGGGCGTCGTTGCGGCGGCGGCCGGCGTTGGTCCAGATGTCGTTGCGGTGGAAGGTCCAGGAGGAGCGGATCATCTCCGCCAGCTTCGCCTTCACCGCCGGTTCGGTGATCACCAGCCAGCGCCAGTTCTGGTGGTTGTTGGCCGTCGGCGCCTGCACCGCGACCTCCAGCGCCTCCCGTACGATCTCGGGCGGCACCGGCCGGTCCACGTCGAGCCGGCGGCGCACGGACCGCGTCGTCGTCAGCAGCCGGTCGGTCTCGGCCACGTCGAAGGGCGGTGTGCTCATACCGCCCCCAGCAGAACGGCGCCCGACACGGACCCGGGGGCGGCGGTGAGCGCGAGCGCCTGCTCCACCGGCCCCGGCAGCACGGGATCGGTCAGATACCGGCCGAGGTCCCCGGCGACCGGCCGGGCGAGCCCGGTGAGCGCGGGCGCGATCCCGTCGCGGACGGCCAGCGCGGCCATGGCGATGTTCATCGCCCCGCTCGCCGCCTGGCAGTCGCCGATCAGCGCGGCCGACGAGGTCAGCACCCCGCCCGCCGTCCCCAGCACCGCCGCCGCCTCCTCGCGGTCCCGCGACGAACCAGCACCCACCCCGACCACCACCCCCGCCCGCAACCCCAGCCCCCGCGCCACCCCGCCCATTGCGGAGGTCGAGGAGATGGGGGAGGTCCCGGAGTCCGGCGACTTCGCGGAGACCGCGAGTTCCGCCGTGGCCACGGACGTCGCCCCTCCCGCACCGACCGCTTCTGTAGGCGAACTGAGAGATTCGGCGGTTCGCGCGCCCGCCGGGACATGGGCGTCCGTGGGGTCGTGGGTGGCGTGGGTGGTGGCGAGCACCCGGGCGTAGGCCCGGCCGCCGCGGCCCGCGCAGTGGTCGGCGGACTCGACGACGAAGGCCACCGCCGCCGACCCCGGCACCGGCTCGGCAGCGCCTGTCTCGTACGGGGTCGGCGGGTCGGAGGGGTCACCGAACGCCTCGCCGGGCCGCTCGTCGGCCGCGACCACCAGGACCACCTCGGCCTTGCCCGCGCTGATCAGCTCAAGGGCGCAGTCGAGCGCGATCGAGGCCGACGCGCCGCCGTTGCAGATGGTGGTGGTCGGCCCGCGCAGGCCCAGTGTCTGGCAGACGGCTCCGCCGGTGGCGTTCAGCACCACGTTGGAGAAGCTCAGGACCGCCGGCTTGTTCGGGTTGAGCGCGATGCTCTCGTCGAAGCCGCCGGTGCTCTCGGCCGACCCCGCGCCGGTGGCGAAGATGAGCCCGACGTCGTCCAGCGCCTTCCTGGGCAGCTTCAGCCCCGCGTCCTCCCACGCCAGGCGCGAGGCCGCGATCGCCATCCGGGACAGCCGGTTCATGTGCCGCCACAGCGAGCGCGGCGCGTACGTCCGCCCGTCCAGCGACGGCGGGCGGCCCGCCGCGCGAACCCCGGCCGAGATGGCGGCGCTCACCTCGGCGATGCCCGTGCCCGCGCCGGTGACCGGCCCCAGCCCGGTGATCACCGCCTCCCTGCGGGGCGGGTCCTCGTACGCGCGCGGCCCGCGTGGCCGCGTCAGCACGAGGGAGACGTTGTTGCCGCCGAACGCGTAGTTGTTGGACACGACCGTCCCGATGTCCATGGGCCGGGCCACGTTCGGCACGAAGTCCAGGTCGGTGGCCGCGGGCTCCCCGTCGAAGCCGATCGTGGGCGGGGCCACGCCGTGGCGCAGCGCCAGCACCGCGGCGACCGCCTCGACCGCGCCGGCCGCGCCGAGCGTGTGGCCGAGGAAGGACTTGATGCTGCTGGTGGGCACCTGCCCGGCACGCTCGCCGAACACCAGGCGCATCACCTTGGCCTCCATGGCGTCGTTCGCCGGGGTGCCGGTGCCGTGACCGCTGACGTAGTGCACGTCGCCGGGCGACAGGCCCGCGTCGGCGAGCGCGCGGCGCATGGCCGCGGCCCCTCCCCTGCCGGTCGGGTCGGGCGCCGTCGCGTGGTAGGCGTCGGCCGACAGGCCGTAGCCCGCGACCTCGGCCAGAGGGACCGCCCCCCGGGCCAGGGCCAGGTCCAGCGGCTCCAGCAGCAGGAAGGCCGCCCCCTCGCCCAGGTTGAGCCCGTCGGAGCGGCTGTAGGGGCGGCACGGGCCGGTGCTGAGCGCCTGCAGCCCCGCGAAGCCCGCGTACGTGCCGAACAGCAGCGGGTCCACGCCGCCGGCCAGGACGGCGTCCGCCTCGCCGGCCAGGATCTTGTCCTTGGCGAGGCCGACCGCGTTCCCGCCGGCCGCGCAGGCGGTCGAGACCAGGATGCGGGGCCCGCGCAGGCCCAGCCGTTCGGCGACCACGTCGCCGGTGCGGTGCATCGGCTGGTAGCGCCCCGCCTGGTCCGGTGTCGCCTGGCACTTGCCGAGGATGATCCCGAACCGCCCGGGGTCGGCGGCCGTCAGCCCCGCCATCGCCTGGCGCGCGGCGACGAGCGCCAGCTGGGCGGTACGGTCGAGAGAGGCGTCGGCGTCCGGCAGCTGCGACGTGATCCACTCGTCGGGCACCTGACCCGCGTGCCTGGCCTCGAACACCGCGTACGCCTCGTCCCGCATGGGGGTGAGGCCGCCGCTGCCGCTGGTCAGCCGGAGCCAGAAGTCCGCGGGGTCGCGACCGGCCGCGCAGATGATGCCCAGGCCGGTGACGACGACGGGCCGCAGCGCCATGGATGTCTCCTTCACGAGAAGCGGGCCGGCCGATCAGATGATCGGCACGCTCCAGCTCTTGGGGACGATGTAGGGACTGGTGAGCGTGGTGACGCCGACGCCGCCGGCCGACAGTTCGAGCCCGGCCGCGGCCAGGTCGCGGTCCACGCGGGCCAGGCCGAGCGTGGCGTTCAGCCCGACGCTGTGCACGGCGTGCACGACCTCGCCGATGACCTGGTCGCCCGCCATGAGCCGGGTGCCCGGCGCGGGCACGCCGACCGCGCAGGTGAAGCCGACGGTGGAGCGCCCGGCGCCCGACTCGAACGCCTCCAGCACGGCCTCGCGGCCCACGAACGACTCCTTGGTGATGTCGACCAGCCAGTTGGCGCCGATCTCGATCACCGAGGCGCCCGGGGTGGCCTCGTGGCGCGGCATCGGCTGGCGGACCTCGAGCATCGCCAGCTCCAGGGCCTCCTGCCCGGCCGGGCGGGCGTGCTCGACCGACAGGCTCCACAGGCCCGGGGCCGACTCCCGGGGCACGATCATCTGGTATCCGTACTCGCCGGTGAAGCCCGTCCTGGCGAAGACGACGTCCACGCCGTCCCAGGTGGTCTCCGCCACGGACTCGAACGGCAGCGAGGCCAGCTCGGCGTCGATCAACCGGCCGACGACGCCCCAGGCGTACGGGCCTTCAAGCCCGACGATCGCCAGGTCCTCGGAGCGGTCGGCGATCTCGGCGCCCTCGTCGTTCCGCGCCCGCAGGTGCTCCAGCAGGCGGGAGCCCGCGCCGCAGGAGCTCTCCAGGAGGATCCCGTCCTCCCGGCCGAAGGCGATCACCTGGTCCACGATCCGCCCGTCCTCGTCGAGGACGAGGCTCATCATGCAGCGGTCGGAGGTGAGGTACTCCACGTCGCGGGCCAGCACCCGCTGGGCGAACTCGACCGCGGCGGGGCCGGTGATCTCGATGAGCCGGTGCCCGCCGAGGTCGATGACCGCGGCGCGTTCCCTCAGCGCCGTGTACTCCTCCGACAGCGCCTCGGGCGAGGCCGAGAAACGCAGCGGCACAGTCGCGTCGCCGATCTCGCCGTAGACGGTGCCCTCAGGATGCGTGGCCGCGAGGACGTTGGTCATGGTTCACACCTTTCGCACAGAACGTTGACCCGCCGGATCGGCGATCGTGAGAATTCCTTCGGCGGCCACCTGGCCCGCCACCCGGGCCGACACGCGGAACTCCGCGAATCCGCCGCCGCCTCCGGTCCGCTCGGCCGTCAGGGCGAGCTGGTCGCCGGGGACGACCGGGCGCCGGAAGCGCATCGACCTGACGCCCGCCAGGTAGCTGATCTCGCTGGCTCCGGCCAGGGCGAAGACCACGCCGGCGAGCTGGGCCAGCGCCTCGACGATCACGATCCCGGGCAGCACCGCCTCGTTCGGGAAGTGGCCCTGGAACCACAGCTCCGTGCCGGCGACGTTCTTGGTGGCCGTGCCCTTGACCCCCGGCTCCACCTTGCCGACCCGGTCCAGCAGCAGCATCGGCCAGCGGTGCGGCAGCACCGCGCGGATCTGGTCGTGGGTCAGCCCGTTCACCGGCCGCAGGCCGGCGGGCTTCGCCTCGGTAACCGTCATCCCCGGGCCCGCAGCGCCGGGTTGATCTCGTCGGCCAGCCGCGACACCGAGCCGAAGACGGCCATCTCGCTGTCGTAGAGCGCGACCCCGAACTCCGCCTCGATGGCGACGTAGAGTTCGAGCACGTCGAGGCTGTCCAGCTCCAGGCCCCGGCCGAACAGCGGCTGGTCGTCGGTGATCCAGCCCGGCTCGATCTCCAGGTCGAGCCGCGAGACGATCATCTTCTTGATCTGGTCGCAGGTCTGCTGGCGTTCGGCGGCCTTCGCGCGCAGTTCGTCGATGGTCATGATTTCTCCTAAGAACACGGCCTAGTGCCTTGGGTCGGGAGGGCCGGCTCACCCGAGGCCGCCGCCGTGGGCGACGACCACCGAGCCGGACATGTACGACGCCTTGTCGGAGGCCAGGAAGCTGACGATCGAGGCGATCTCCTCGGGCCGGCCCATCCGGCCGAGGCGGATGCGCGACTCGTACTGCTTCCTGATGGCGACGGGGACCTTGCGGGTCATGTCCGTGGCGACGAACCCGGGCGCGACGACGTTGGCCCGCACGCCGTGCGGGGCCGCTTCGTTGGACAGCGCGTGCGTGAAGGCGATGATGGCGCCCTTGGAAGCCACGTAGTTCGTCTGGCCGGGGAAGCCGCCGTCCAGCCCGCTGGAGGAGGACAGGGTCACGATCGAGCCGCTGCGCTGGTGCTGCATCAGCTTCAGCGCCTCCCGGCAGGTCAGGAAGGTGCCGATGAGGTTGGTGTCCACCGGGCCGCGGAACTGCTCCAGGCTCATGGCGATGAGGAAGCGGTCCTGGGTGATGCCGGCGCTGGTCACCAGCACGTCGAGGCGGCCGTGGTCGGCCCGGATCTCCCGGAACACGCGACGTACCGACTCCTCGTCGGTGACGTCCGCCCGCGCGCTCGTCGCGCTGCCGCCTTCCTCCTCGATGAGGGCGACGACCTCCTTGGCGTCCTGTTCCGACCTGGCGTAGTTGACGATGACGTGGGCGCCCTCCCTGGCCAGGTCGAGCGCGACGGCCCGGCCGATCCCGCGCGACCCCCCTGTGACCAGGGCCACGGAGCCTTGGGTGAACAGCATCGGCGTCTCCAGGAATTCGGCAATCGCAGAATGACTTGTCTGGATCTACCCCATGTAAGCTACTAACTGGGGATATCACGCCTGTATCATGCGGATATCCCCGCATTGACTGAGGTAATCGACATATTCGATGCTGACGCCATGGATCAGCGCGAGGCCGATGTATTGGTGGTCGGGGGCGGGCCCGTCGGATTGTCCGCGGCCATCGAGCTTTCCCGCCACGGAATATCCACCTTGCTGGTCGAAAAACACGAGGGGACGTCGCATTTCCCCAAGGCCCGGCTCATCACCACCCGCACGATGGAGATTTTCCGTTCGTGGGGAATTCAGGACGAGGTGGAAGCCGCGGGAATGCCGCGTGAGGAGTTCCTCGCCGTGGGCGTCGGCAGCTCGCTGACCGCGGACGACTTCGTCCGGTCGGCGGCGGCGCTGCGGCGCGACGCCCCGCACAGCCCCACCTACACCTTCCTCTGCTCCCAGGACCTGCTGGAGGTCATCCTGCGCCGCACCGCCGAGTCGGGGCCGGCGACGGAGGTCAGGTTCGGCACCACCATGACGTCGATGCGCGAGGTCGCGGGCGGCGTCGAGGCGGTCGTCTCGGGCGGCGGTGAGGAGACCCTGGTGCGCTGCCGGTACGTGGTCGCCGCCGACGGCAGCCGCAGCGGGGTGCGCGACTCGCTCGGCATCAAGGCCGAGGGGCCGCCGGTGCTCGGCCACATGATCAGCATCATGTTCGAGGCCGACCTGGGCTTCCTGCCCCGCGACCGGCGGGCCGCGCTGTCCTTCCTGCGCGACCCTCCGTGCGCCGTGGAGGCGGTCGACAGCGGGCGGCGGTGGATGGTGCAGACCGGGTACGAGCCCGAGGAGGGCGGCAGCCCGGCCGACTTCACCGAGGAGGCGTGCCTGGCCGCCGTGCGCGCCGCCGTCGGCGTGCCCGGCCTGCCGGTCACCATCCTCGGCGTGATGCCCTGGCTGCAGCAGGCCAAGGTCGCCGACGGCTTCCAGTCCGGCCGGGTCTTCCTGGCCGGGGACGCCGCGCACGTGGCGACGCCCCAGGGCGGGTTCGGCATGAACTGCGGCATCCAGGACGCCCACAACCTGGCCTGGAAGCTGGCCGCCGTGCTGCGCGGCGCGGCGGGCCCGGCGCTGCTGGACACCTACACGGCCGAACGGCGTCCGGTCGCCGTGTGGACCGTGGACGAGAGCCTGAACAACGCCCTGATCACCTTCAACATGATGGAGGGGCGGCTGTCCATGCGTGAGGCCGTCGACCAGCAGGCGGGCCGGCGCAGCTGCGAAGGGCTGGTGCTCGGCTTCGCGTACGAGTCCGCGGCGGTGGTCTCGGACGGCACCCCCGCCCCCGCGCCCGCCGACCCCTACCGCACCTACGTCCCCTCGGCCCGGCCCGGCCACCGCGCCCCCCACGTGTGGCTGACCGGCCCCGGCGGGCAGGTCTCGACCCTGGACCTGCTCGGCCCCCGCTTCACCCTGATGACGGCGGACCCCGCGTGGGCGCGCGCCTCCGCCCAGACCGGCGCCTACCTGGCCACGGTCCAAATCTCCCCCACCGCCCCGTACAGCTCGGGGACCTGGACGGAGGAGTACGGCGTCGGCGAGACCGGCGCGGTCCTCATCCGCCCGGACGGCCACGTCGCCTGGCGAACCACGTCCCCTCCGCACGACGCGGCGCAAGAGCTGTCCACAGCGCTGTCGGCCATCCTCGCCCGGAACTGACACCCGCCCCGACCGCGAGCGCGCAGGTCAAAGGCACCCCGAACGCGGGCGCGGCGCAGGCGGGCGCGCAGATCAGCGCCGCCCCGAACGCGGGCGCGCAGAGCATGGGCGCGGCGCACGCGGGCGACGCGGACGCAGGGAGCGCCGCGCGGGTCAGACGCGGGCGACGCGGGTGCGCAGGCGGGCGGCGCCGAGGCGGAGGGAGAGCGGGTTGCCGCAGGAGGTGGCGACGAGGTCGGTCACCGCCTCGGGGCCGAGCGCCGTGCCCGCCGCCCCCACGAGCATGTCCGCCAGCTCACGCGCCGCCTCCTCCCCCAGCGGCGCGAGGAACACGCGGTGCGCGCCCTGCCTGGCGACCAGGTCGTCCAGCGGGTCGGCGCTGGTCACCACGACCCGGCAGCCCGCGCCGCCCGGCAACAGGGACGCCACCTCGTCGCCGTCGCCGGCGTTGTCCAGCACCACCAGCATCCTGCGGCGGGCGGTCCGGCTGCGGTACAGCGCCACCTTCTCGGCATGGTCGGCGGGAAGGTCGCGCTCGCCGAGCGCCCGCAGGAACCGGTCCAGCACGGCGTGGCCCTCGATGCCCGCGAGGTCGGCGAAGAGCTGGCCATCGGGGAACCAGTCGATCCTGGCGTGCGCCCACCGCAGCACCAGCGTGGTCTTGCCGACCCCCGGCGGACCCGTGACCACAAGAGCGCCGGGCGCCTCCCGCCCGGGCCGCAGGGCGGCGTCGAGCCCGGCCAGCTCCCCGTCCCTGCCCACGAACGGCAGCACCTGCGGCGGCAGCTGGCTGGGCACGACCGGGGCGGGCCGCTGCGCGGGCGGGCGCATCAGCGCGGTCTCGTCGCGCAGGATCTGCTCGTGCAGCCGCCGCAGCGCGGGCCCCGGCTCCAGGCCGATCTGCTCCAGCAGGAAGCGCCGTGTCTCCTGGTACGTGCGCAGCGCCTCGGCCCGGCGCCCGGCGCGGTACTGGGCCAGCATCAGCTGGGCGCGCACCCGCTCGCGGAACGGCGACTCGGCGACCAGGGCGAGCAGTTCGGGGATCACCTGATGGTGCCTGCCCAGCTCGATCTCCAGCTCCAGGCAGGTCTCCAGCGCCTCCAGCCGCCACTCGGCCATCCGCGCGACGTCGTACCGCAGCCCTCTGAGGTCCTCGAACGGGCTGCCGCTCCACAGCGCGAGCGCCTCGCGCAGCAGCGTGACGGCGCCCTGCTGGTCGCGGGCGGCCTGTTCGCGCGCCCGCGCCACCATGGCGGTGAACCTGAGCCAGTCGATACTGTCGTCGGGCGCCCGCAGGAGATAGCCGGGGCTGGAGGTCTCGATCACGCCCGCGCCGAGCCTGCGGCGCAGCCGTGACACGCAGATCGCGACCTGCCGCCAGGCGCTGCGCGGCGCGGAGCCGGCCCACACCGCCTCGACCAGCCGGTCCACGCTGATCACCCGGTTGGCGTTCAGGAGCAGGCAGGCGAGGATGGCCAGCTCCCTGTTGGCGCTCATCGGCAGCTCGTCGCCGTCCTTGAACACCCGGAGCGGCCCCAGCACGCGGAACTCGAAGGCGGGCCCCGGCGCGGGCCCGGACAGCGGCGCGCCCATCAGGCGGCCCCGGCCGCGCGGCGCCGGAGCACGTCGGCGGCCCGTGAGGTGCCGCCGGCGGCCCTGATGTCGCGGCGCATCGCCTCGGCGTTGCGGCGCGACTCCGGGTCAGCCGCCACCGCGAGGACCGCGTCGACCAGGCTCTCCGGGGTCAGCTCGGCCGGCTCGACGACCCGGCCGAGCCCCAGCTCGCCGATCCGCCGCGCGGCCGGCCGGTCGACGGCCGTGGCCGGCACCACGACCATCGGGCAGCCCCAGTAGAGGGCCTCCATGGCCGTGCCCATGCCGCCGTGGGTGACCGCCACCGAGGCGTGTTCGAGCACGCGCAGGTGGGACACCCACCGGCGCACCTCGATCGTGGGCGGCAGCGGGCCGAGCTCGGCCGGGTCCATGCCGTCGCCGAGCGTCACCACGCCGTGCCAGGGCAGCTCGGCGAACGCGCGCACGCAGGTGCGCACCAGGTCGGGACGCCCGCTGGCGACGGTGCCGAAGGACAGCAGCGCGACCGGCAGCCCGTCGCCCGGCGGCTCCCATCCGGACAGGAAGGCCCGCTCTCCCAGGCACGGTCCGACGAAGGCGAACCGCTCGTCGAAGGTCTCGCCGGCGAACTGGAACGAGCGCGGCAGGGTGACCAGGTTGGAGTCCTGGACCTCCCACCACAGCTCGGCCGGGTCGGCCTCGACGCCGTGCGCGAGCGCCAGGTCCCGCGTCCTGCCGAGCATGTCGTCGACCCAGCCGGGCAACTCTCGCTCCGCTTCCTGCCCGCCGTAGATGGACGAGAGGTAGGAGAAGTGGGCGTTGGACGCGAACACCGGGATCAGCTGCGTGGCCGGGAGCTTCCACTTCCTGGCAAGGATGCGGCCGGCGTGCAGGATCGAGATGTCGTAGACGATCAGGTCGGGCCGGTCGCGCAGCCGTTCGGCCGCCCGCAGCATCGCCGCGCTCTCGTCCAGGAAAAGGGAGAGCAGGCCCAGCGGGTCGTCCTCCAGCTTGCGCAGATCCACCGACTGGTAGGCCGAGTCGTAGCAGAGCACCGTGGCGCCCGCGCTCTCGATCTGAGGCGCCATCGCACGCGCGGTCAAATAAGTGACCCGGTTTCCCCGGCGGACCAATTCGGCGACCACGGCTAGGTGGGGAATCACATGACCGTGATCCGGCTGACACATGAAAAGAAAGTGCCGCGTCATGTCAACTCTCCCGCTGGTTCAGCGTATCGGTCGCTCACTCAAGCTAATGATCGGCCGCCGGAAGGCAGCACCCCTAAACTCCCCCTCACCGCGCTTCGCATCCCCCTGAATCCACCCCCATTCCTAGGGGTTCCGCGCGGCCTGCGGCGCTGTTTACCCTGGCCGCAATTGCGAGGAGGACGACGATGCCCACGCGGGTCTGGGACTATCTACCGGAATACGAATCCGAGCGAGCGGACATCATCGACGCCGTCGAGACCGTGTTCCGCTCCGGTCAGCTCGTTCTGGGCGAGAGCGTGCGCTCCTTCGAGGCGGAGTTCGCCGCCTACCACGGGGTGCGCCACTGCGTGAGCGTCGACAACGGCACCAACGCCATCAAGCTGGCCCTGCAGGCGCTGGGCGTGGGCAGGGGCGACGAGGTCGTCACCGTGGCCAACACCGCCGCGCCGACCGTGGTCGCCGTCGACGCGGTGGGTGCGGTCCCGGTCTTCGTCGACGTCGACCCTCGGACGTACCTGATGGACGTCGGCCAGGTGGAGGCGGCCCTCACGCCGCGGACGCGGTGCCTGCTGCCCGTCCACCTCTACGGCCAGTGCGTCGACATGGCGCCGCTGGAGCGGCTGGCGGCCCGCCACGACCTGGTGATACTCGAAGACTGCGCGCAGGCCCACGGCGCCCGCCACCACGGCCGGCCGGCGGGGTCGATCGGCCACGCGGCGGCGTTCTCCTTCTACCCGACCAAGGTGCTGGGCGCCTACGGCGACGGCGGCGCGGCGATCACCTCCGACGGCGAGGTCGACCGCGCGTTGCGGCGGCTGCGCTACTACGGCATGGAGGAGACCTACTACGTCGTCGAGACGCCCGGCCACAACGCCCGCCTGGACGAGGTGCAGGCGGAGATCCTGCGCCGCAAGCTGACCCGGCTCGACCGCTACGTCACCGGCCGGAGAGCGGTGGCCGCCCGCTACGCCGACGGCCTGGCCGGCACCGGCCTGGTGCTGCCCGAGACCGCCGAGGGCAACGAGCACGCCTACTACCTGTACGTGGTGCGCCATCCGCGGCGCGACGAGATCATCGAGGCGCTGCGCGGGTACGACATCCACCTCAACATCAGCTACCCGTGGCCGGTGCACACCATGAAGGGCTTCGCGCACCTGGGTTACGCGCCGGGCAGCCTCCCGGTCACCGAGGCGCTGGCCGGGGAGATCTTCTCGCTGCCGATGTACCCGTCGCTGCCGCCCGGCCTCCAGGAGAAGGTCATCTCCGCGCTCCGCGACGTCCTGTGACAGCTCAGAAGGTGTACTCCGGCAGCAGGCCGGCCGCCGCGGCCTCGCCCAGGGTGCGCGCGGTCCTGTCGCGTTCCGAGAGGATCGGCGGCGGGCCGGCGGGCAGCCGCAGCCCGATCTCCTCGTCGAACACCGAGAGCGTCAGCTCGTTCTGCGCGCGGTACTCCGCCGAGAGCAGGTAGCTCACCACGGTGTCGTCCTCCAGCGCGACGAAGGCGTGGCCGACGCCGGGCGGGAAGTAGACGGCGCGGCCGTTGCCGGCGGTCAGTTCCACCTCGTCCCACCGGGCGAACGTCGGCGACCCCACCCGCAGGTCCACCACCAGGTCGAGGACCCGCCCTCCCGCGCAGTAGACGTACTTGGCGGTGCCGGGCGGCGTGAGCGTGTAGTGGATGCCGCGCACCACGCCGCGCCGGGAGACGTTCCTGCTGGCCTGCGCGACGGGGAACAGCGGCCGCCCGACCGCGGCCACGAACGCCCTCTCCTGGTAAGGCGAGGCGAAGTCGCCCCGCTCGTCGCGGAAGACGTCCGGATCGAACGCGTACGCGCCGGTCACGGCGAGCTCACGGTGCCTCACGGGCGCCCTCCGGCCCGCCGCGCACGGCCGGGGCCCACGGTCAGGCCCCCACGAGGTGGACCTCGGGGACGTACAGGATCCAGCGGCCGCCCGCCTCCCGGAAGGCGGTCTCCTTCGCCATGATCTCCTCCGCGTGGTTCCAGGCGAGCAGCAGCGCGTAGTCGGGGTACGGGTCGGCGAACGCCTCGGGCCCGCGCACCGGGATGTGGGAGCCGGGCGTGAGCCTGCCCTGCTTCGCGGGCGTCGTGTCGCAGACGAACGACACCAGGTCCGGGCCGATGCCGCAGTAGTTGAGCACGGTGGCGCTCTTGGCGGTCGCGCCGTACCCGTAGACGCGGGCGCCCTGATCGCGCAGGCCCGTCAGCAGCGCCACCAGGTCGTCGCGGTTGGCGGCGACCCGGGCCGCGAAGTCGCGCAGCGTCGCCGGTTCGGTCAGCCCTCGGGCCTCCTCCTCCGCCAGCAGGGCGGCCACCGCCGGGGTGGGGGTCCGCGCGCCGCGCCTGGCCAGCGTGTACCGGACCTCGCCGCCGTGCACCGGCAGCCGTTCCACGTCCACCAGCTCGAACCCGTGGCGGCGGGCCATGGCTCGGACGGAGGCGGCGCAGAAGAAGTAGAAGTGCTCGTCGTAGATCTGGTCGAAGGAGCGGCGCGTCACGATGTCGCCGAGGTAGGGGTCCTCGAAGACCAGCACGCCCCCGGGGCGCAGCAGCGCGCCGGCCCCGCTCAGGATGGAGTCCACGTAAGGGATGTGGCAGAGCGTGTTGGCCGCGTAGATCACGTCGGCGGGCCCGTCCGCGGCGCGGACGGCGGCGGCGACGCCGGCCTCGAAGAAGTCCTTGCGCACGCGCACGCCCCGGGCCGCCGCCAGGTCGGCCACCCCGCCGGACGGCTCGACGCCGAGATGCCGGACCCCGGCGTCGGCGACGGTCTTGAGCATGGTCCCGTCGTTGCAGCCCAGCTCGACCACGAACGGGTCAGGACCGGCCAGCTCGGTGGCGAGCAGCCGCTTCGCCACGCCCTCGAAGTGCTCGCGCATCACCGCCGACCCCGAGGAGAGGTACGGGTAGCTCTCGTGGAACATCCGTTCCCTCGGCACCTCTTCGAGGAGCTGGGCCATCGAGCAGTCCTCGCAGACCCCGACGGCCAGGTGGAAGAAGAACTCGGGCGCCGGGTCGCCGGGGAGGACGAAGTGGTCGGAGAGCGGCTGCCTCCCGAAGTCGGCGAACCGGTGCAGCTTTCCTGAACAGACGCGGCACTCCATGCGCTCCTCCATGATCGTTCAGCCCTCGGGATGGCGGTAGCGCACCCACACGTCCCCGGTCTGCACGTATCCGGTGAGCCGGATCAGGACACCGTCGTGGGCGAGCGGCACGGGCGGGCGGTTGAAGACCGCGCCCATCCAGCGCCGTACGACTCCTTCCTCACGGACCAGCCAGCCGCGCGGCAGGATGACGACCACGTCGCCGAACCAGGAGGTGATCTCCACGTCGAGCACGATCTCCCGGTGCGGGCAGTCGGCCATGGTGAAGTCGATCTTCACGGTGCCGAAGCGGCCCGCCTTGGCGCTGATGTACGGGGGCACCGACCAGCGTCCGTGGCGCACGACCTTGCCGCTGCGGGTGTGCAACTCCAGCCCGCCGGTGGTGGGGACGGACAGCGGCATCGTGGGACTGACCGGGACCGGCAGGCCGATCTGCGGCAGGTCCGCCACCAGCGCTTCCAGCTGTCCACGGGTGATGGCGGTGTAGGCGCGGTCGACCCGCTCGTTGAGCTCTTCGAGGGTGATGCGTCCCTCGCCGACCGCGACGCGGAGCATCTCGGCCACTCTCTCACGATCCTGGTCGCTTGCTCGCATGTCCGGCTGCTCGGTCATGGCGTCCACCCTAGAAGGCTATGAAGGGTCTCACCGGCGCATAACCCCTATTTCCCCGAGGCCGACCCGACAGGGGACCGAGGCCGGGCCGGTAGGGGTTGAGCGGCGTCGCCGCGCCGTGACAGGTTCGGCCGTGACGGGGGCCAGGGGTGAGGAGGCTGCCATCATCGACGTTCGCGGCTGGCTGGCGGAGATCGCCGGTCACACCTTCATGCAGGCGACGCGGGTGCCCCTGGACGAGCTGACCGGCTGGCGGGAGGACCCGGAGACGGGCGACATCCGCCACCGGAGCGGGCGGTTCTTCACCGTGGAGGGCCTCGACGTCCGGCATCCCGCGGGGCCGGTGACCTCCTGGACGCAGCCGATCATCAACCAGCCCGAGGCGGGCATACTCGGCATCCTGCTCAAGCGCGTGGACGGGGTGCCGTACCTGCTGATGCAGGCCAAGAACGAGCCGGGGAACGTCGGCGGGCCGCAGCTCTCGCCCACCGTGCAGGCCACCAGGAGCAACTACACGCGGGTGCACGAAGGGCGGCGGGTGCCGTACCTCGGCTTCTTCCGCGAGCCGCGCGGCCGGGTGCTCGTGGACGTGCGCCAGTCCGAACAGGGCGCGTGGTTCTACCGCAAGCGCAACCGCAACATGGTGGTCGAGGTCGCCGCGCACGTGCCGGCGACCGAGGGCTTCCGCTGGATGCCGCTGCGGCACGTGCACGAGCTGCTGGCCGTGCCCGACCTGGTGAACATGGACGCCCGTACGGTGCTGGCCTGCCTGCCGCCCCAGGGCGGCGCGCGGGACGGGGACGAGGGCTTCGGCGCGCTCGTGGCGCGCTCCCGCGTGCCGGGGCGGCGGGCCGCGCACGGCATGGGCGAGATCCTGAGCTGGCTGAGCGGCCTGCGTTCCACGACCGACATCCAGGCCAGGCCGCTGGCGCTCGGGCGGCTGCGCGGGTGGCGGCGGGCCGGCGGCCGCATCGCGCACGACACCGGCAGGTTCTTCGAGGTCATCGGGGTGCGCGTGCGGGCGCACGGGCGCGAGGTCGGCGGCTGGGACCAGCCGATGATCGCGCCCGTCGGCACCGGGGTCGTCGCGTTCCTGGTCATGCGGATCGGCGGGGTGCTGCACGCTCTCGCGCACGCGCGCGCCGACCCCGGCTACACCGACGTGGTGGAGCTGGCCCCGACCGTGCAGTGCACCCCCGGCAACTACGACCACCTGCCGCCGCGCGCCCGGCCGCCGCTGCTGACGGAGGTGCTGGCGGCCCGGCCGGACAGCGTGCGCTTCGACACGGTGCTGTCGGAGGAGGGCGGCCGCTTCTACCGGGCGCGCAACCGCTACCTCGTGGTGGAGACCGACGAGGACCCGCTGCCCGGCCACCCGGACTTCCGCTGGCTGGCCCTGCACCAGCTGGACGAGCTGCTGCGGCACAGCTACTACCTCAACGTGGAGGCCCGCACCCTCGTCGCCTGCCTGCACGGCCTGACGCGCGACGAGCGGCTCACCGCAGCAGCTCGATGACCTTGCCGAAGTCCTCCATGGCCGGCTCCATCACGGTGAAGTAGGACAGGCGGAACCTCTCCCGGTGCTCGCGCACCTGCTCCGCGATCTGCGCGGGCGTCCCCACGAACAGCGTCGGCAGCTCCAGCAGCCGCTCGGGCGGCAGGTCCGGGGCGTAGCGGCGGACGGTCTCCGCGCCGGCCCGCCGGTCGCGGGTCAGCACCGTGGCCTTGGACAGCACGTTCAGCTCGATCCGCGGAGCGCGCGCCCCCGCCTCGGCCAGGACGAACTCGACCCGCCGCAGCAGCGTCTCCGCGTCGACCAGCGCCGTCCTGCCGTACTCCGCCCGGTAGGGGGCGCCGGTGAAGCTGACGATCTCGGCCCTGCGGGCGGCCAGCCGCAGCACCCGGTCGCCGTGGCCGCCGATCATCAGCGGCGGCCCCTTGTGCCGCAGCAGCGTGTCGAGCGTGCCGACCAGCTCTTCCAGGCGGCGGACGCGCGAGGCCGGGTCGTCGGGCAGGCCCAGGGCCGCGAACTCGGACCTGACGTAGCCGGTGCCGACCCCCAGCTCCAGCCGTCCGCCGATGAGCCGGTCGGTGGTGGTGACGTCCCTGGCCAGCAGGACGGGGTGGTGGAACGCGGCGTTGAGCACGTACGTCCCGATGACCGCCCGTTCGGTGGCCTCGGCGGCCAGCGTCGCGCTGGGGAAGGGCGAGAGCAGGTTCAGGTGGTCGGGCACCGCGATGACGTCGTAGCCCAGCGCCTCGGCGCGCCGGCACTTGGCCGCCCATCCGGCCCCCGAGCAGTCCTCGGTGATCAGGACGACGCCGAACCGCAGAGGGGTCATCGGGCGGCTCCTTCGGAGCGGCGGGCCTGCCGGGGCACGGCGGCGGCCCGGGGCTCGATCATGGCGATGGCGGTGAGGAGGAGACCGCGCCCGGCCGTCCACCGGCCGTGGAACCCGGTCAGCGGCCGGCCCTGCCAGCGCGGCCCCGGCACCATCAGGCGCGCGTGGAACGTGCCGCGCTCCGGGTCCAGCACGATCGCCGCGTCCTGGAAGTCCAGCCAGCGCCTGGCCAGCGGGAACCACGCCTTGTAGACCGACTCCTTCGTGCTGAACAGCAGGCGGTCCCAGTTGAGGCCCGGGTGCTCGGCGGCCAGGCGGCGCAGCATCTCGCGCTCCCTGGGCAGGGTCACCGCCTCCTCCACGCCGGACGGCAGCGGGGCGTCGGGCTCGGCGTCGATGCCGACGGTCCCGCCGACGGCGCCGACGGCCGCGGCACGGTAGCCGTCGCAGTGGGTGATGCTGCCGATGAGGCCGGCCGGCCAGCGGGGCTCGCCGTAGGTGCCGGTGAGGACGGGCACCGGCGGCAGGTTCAGTCGTTCCATGGCCTTGCGCACGCAGTGGCGGGCCGTGGTGAACTCCTGGCGCCGTTTGTCGGCCACCTGGCGGACGAGTTCTTCCTCGGCGGGCAGGAGCACGGCGTCGGGCGGGTCGCCGAAGGCGTCGTAGGAGTGGATCGTCGCGGGCAGAATCGCTTCGATCACCCGCATCTCCCTCCTCGCGCCCGTCGCCGCGGGAAACCCCCGCACAGTAACGAAATACCACGATTTCCTGCGGCCCCGAAAGAAGGACCTCCGCCTCTGTCACCGGAATTAGGGGGCTGATAGGGGGGTCTCTGCCGGGCCCGCCCTTGAAACCCCTACTGCCGCAGGGGGAGTCTGTGGCTTAACGCATCTCGGGCAAATCACGGCACCTGCTCCACCCGAGTGGTCGTAAAATACCGGCGATTCACCGGGAACTGTTCCCGATAATGGACGCATGAAGGGAATTCGGTGCGTTACACGAGGCTAGGCCGGATGGGGCCTCTCATCTCGAACATCGGGCTCGGCTCGCTGGCTCTGAGCGGCGCCTACGGCAGCGTCGACCCCGCCGAGGCCGAACGGGTGGTCCGCCGGGCGCTCGACGCCGGTGTGACCCTCCTCGACACGGCCGACTTCTACGCCGCCGGCGAGGTGGAGCGCCTGATCGGCCGGGCCGTCGCCGGGCGGTCCGACGACGTCGTGGTGGCCACCCGCGGCGGGGCCCGCGTGCGCGGGCCGGAGGAGCCGGTGGAGTTCGACGGCAGGCCCGACTATCTCGAACAGGCCTGCGAGTCCTCGCTCAAGCGCCTCGGCGCCGACCACGTCGGGATCTACTACCTCTACTGCCAGGACTCCCGCGTCCCGATCGAGCACAGCATGACCCGCCTGGCCGCCCTGGTGCGGGCCGGCAAGATCCGCTACATCGGGCTGTCCAACGGCACTCCCGACCAGCTCCGGCGGGCGCACGCCGTGCATCCGGTCACGGCGCTCGCCATCGAGTACTCCCTCTGGGGCACCTGCGTCGACTCCGCGCTGCTCGCCACGGCGCGCGAGCTGGGCGTGTCCGTCGTGGCCGCCCGCCCGCTCGGCCGCGGCTTCCTCACCGGCCGCATCAGGTCCGACGACCGCCTGGACCCGGGCGACTGGCGGCGCGCCGACCCCAGGTTCCGGCCCGAGCGGCTCCGGTCGCACGCCGGGCCGCTGCAGCGGCTCGAAGCCGTGGCCGCGCGGCTCGACCTGGGCTCGGGCCGGCTGGCGCTGGCCTGGCTGCTGTCGCGCGAGGAGCACATCGTGCCGGTCCCCAGCACGCGCGACCAGGTGCACCTGGAGATGAACATCGCCGCCTCGGCGGTCGAGCTGCCTCCCGAGTCCCGCGAGTGGCTGACGGGGCTGTCTCCCCAGGGCTTTCCCCCCGACACCGGCGGCCGGTCGCCCGCTCCCCTGCTCTGACGCGGGCCGGGCGCCTCAGTCGAGGTCGCCCCGGGTGCGCGGCGCGATGAGGGAGGCGGCGAGTGCCTTGTTGACCGCGTCGATCCGCGAGACCGCGTTGAGCTTGACGAAGATGTTGCGCATGTGGCGCTTCACCGTCGCCTCGGCCAGGCCGAGCTTGCGGGCGATCTGGCTGTTGCTCAGCGCGTGCGCCGCGAGCTGGAGCACCTCCAGCTCCTTGTCCGTCAGCGTGGGAGCGGCCGTCGCCTCCACCTGCGCGACGCTGTTGCGCGAGACGGCGAGCACGATCCTCGTGGGCTCCTCGTGCACGCTGCGCACCGCCGCGATCAGCTCGTGCCGGTGCACGCTCTTGAGCAGGTAGCCGCGGATGCCCGCGCCCAGCAGCCGGCTGAGCAGCTGGGGTCCGTCGTACATGCTCAGGATGATGATCCTGGTGTCCGGCGACAGGGTACGGATCCGCGACACGGTCTCGGTGACCTCGTCGCCGGGGATCTCCACGTCCAGCAGCACGATGTCCGGGCAGGTGTCGGCGATCATGGTCACCGCGGACATGGAGTCGCCCGCCTCGCCGACGATCCGCATGTCGCCGACGGACTCCAGGATCTCCCGCAGCCCTTCCCTGAACAGGGCGTGGTCGTCCACCAGGGCGATGGTGATGATGAGGTCGTCAGCCACCATCGGGGCCGTCGCTCTGCCTCTTGAGCGGGATGAACAGCTCGACCAGGCATCCGCCGCGCGGCTCGCTGGAGATCGCGACCCGGCCGCCGAGCAACGTCGCGCGCTCCCGCATCGAGGCCAGTCCCACACCGCCGTGCTCGCGGGCGCTCGCCGGGTCGAAGCCCCGCCCGTCGTCCTGCACCGAGGCGATCAGCGCGTGGGGGGCGATGTCCACCCGGATGAACAGGGCCGCCGCCTCGGCGTGGGTGAGCGCGTTGCGCGCGGCCTCGCGGATGATGAGGAACGCCTCGTCGATGCACCTCGGCTCGGCCCACGACTCGTCGCCGTTGACGTCGAGCCCGATGCAGATCCGGTCTTCGTCGACGGTCTCCAGGAAGGCCAGCAGCGACTTCTCCAGGCTTCCCACGGAGGCGGCGGGGTGCAGCTCGGAGGTGATCTGCCGCAGGTTCTCCATGATCTCCTGTACGGCCTGCTGCACGATCGCGATCTTGGCCAGGGCCCGCGCCGGGTCGGTGGCGTGGTAGACCTCCGACAGGGCCAGTTGCTGGTGGGCGACGCTGATGCCGTGCCCGATCCGGTCGTGCAACTCGCGCGCTATGCGCCGGCGCTCGTCCTCCTGGGCCTGGTGCACCTGGTTGAGCAGGAAGCCGTGGTAGCTCTCCGAGGCCTCGCGGACCCGCCGCGACAGGCTCTCCTCCATGCCGGTGACCGCCAGCGCCAGCACCTCGGCCGGCGAATCGAAGTCGGCGGCTATGCGCCGGGCGAGATGAGCGACCGCGGTGCCGAAGAAAAGTGAGCCAGCCTCAAGAGAAGCGGCGGGATGAACCCCTCCCGCCGCGCGCGCGTTCCCGACTTCCCGCGCGTGATGTTTGTAGAGGTTACTTACCTGAACCTTTCCGGCGCGTAGCGTAGCGGCCACGTCCTCCAGGATGTACTGCGCGGTCAATAGGGCCTGATGCCGGGCCTGAGAGGCAGTGAAGGCCGCGTTTCCGGCGGTCAGCAAGGCCGACTCGAATTCGGCCAGGATTTCGTCCCGACAGGCCTCCACGCATCTCGCCGGATCATCGGCCGCCTTGTATTCCCCCTCCACTGACGTCCCCTCCGCCCGTGGGCCGAGTACAAGCACGCCTTCCACTATCGATCATCCGAGTGATGTGCGCAACATTTATCGTCATATGTTCGACAGGACAGCCGTAACATGAACGAGCTGTTGCGTCGCCATAAACGTCTCGTAAGGCCTGCGCCGCGCGGCGCGGCCCTGCTCCCGGCCGACGGCGCGCGTCCCCGCGACGACCACGGCCACGACGCCGGCCGCCATCACCGCCAGCACGCCGACCAGCGGCACGTCCCACACGACGACCGCCACGCAGAAGGCCGCGAGCAGTCCGGGCGCCGCCACGACCATCATCCGGCGCGCGGCGCTCTCGCCGATCAGGACGCCGAGCGTGCGCCGGCCCGCCGCCGCGTCACCCGGGATGTCGGACAGGTCCTTCGCCGGCACGCCGACCAGCACCATCCAGCAGACCGCGGCGGCGGCGAACACGATCAGCCCGGTCGGCGCGACCTCGCCGGTCCCGGCCGTCGCGACGGTGAACCCGGCGAGGTAGGAGAGCAGCCCCGACAGCATGAGCACGATCACCGTGCCGCTCGAACTGGCCTTCAGCGGGGCGGGCGGTCCCGAGTAGAGATAGCCGAGTGCGAGGTTGACCGCGATGATCCAGGTCATCGGGCCGGGCAGGCCCACCGTGGCGACGAGCGACAGCACGGCGGCCACCGCCGCCACGGCCGCGGCGGTGCGGGGGCGCAGCTCGCCCCTGGCGATCGGCCGGCCGGAGCCGTTGATCCGGTCCTCGGCGATGTCGGTGACGCCGTTGTAGAGGTAGATCGCGAAGATCGAGGCCACCCAGGCGACGCCTCCCTGGAAGACCATGAGGGGATCGGCGAGCGAGGTGATCGGCAGGGCCAGGGCGACCCCGGTCAGGTAGCGGAGCGACGAGACGGCCAGCACGGACGGGCGGGATTCGGCGAGGCACAGCGTGATGACGCGGGCGGGGAAAGGGGCCAACAGTGTCCAATTGGCTGACATATTCGGGATTGTGACCAGGGGTGACCCGCCTGATAAGAGGGGCGCACGGAAGTTGTAGTGGGTCTACGCCTTTCGATACCCCAGGTTGCCTCCTTGGATACCGGTCCCGAACTCATGGTGCACCCGCTTGTCCCGCCTTGGCGACCCCTATAGTTTCGCCCTCGTACCCAGAGATCCGTCGACTTTCGAGACCGGCGCGCAAAGTCGCCCTCCGGAGAAGGCTCCGGGGACGATTTCCGTGATGAATCCCGCGATATTCGAGAACCCCGGCACGCTGCCGGAATCCGCCTCCGCCACGGCCGGTTCCCATCCGCCGCATATCCCAGAACAGGACGTCATCAGGAAGGAAATCAGACCATGCAGGGCGCCGAACGCTATACCGGTTTCACCCCCCTCGACCTCCCCGACCGGACCTGGCCCAGCAGGCGCCTGCGCTCGGCCCCGCGCTGGCTCTCGACCGACCTGCGTGACGGCAACCAGTCCCTGGCGCGCCCGATGACCCCCGAGCGCAAGCTCATGATGTTCGGCCTCCTGGTCTCCATGGGCTACAAGGAGATCGAGGTCGGCTTCCCGGTCGCCAGCCGCGACGACCACGACTTCGTACGGCTGCTCATCGAGCGCGACCTGATCCCCGACGACGTGCGGATCACCGTGCTGACCCAGGCGCGCGAGGAGCTGATCAGGGCCACCCTGGACTCGCTCAAGGGCGCGGACCGGGCCATGGTCCACATCTACAACGCCACGTCGCCGCTGTTCCGCCGGCTGGTCTTCGACCTCGACCGCGCCGGCTGCAGGCAGCTCGCGGTCCGCGGCACGCAGGTGATGATGGACCACGCCGAGCGCGTGCTGGGCGACTGCGACCTGGGCTACCAGTACTCCCCCGAGCTGTTCAACGAGACCGAGCCCGACTTCTCCCTCGAAGTGTGCTCGGCCGTCATGGACGTCTGGCAGCCGGAGGCGGGCCGGGGCATCATCCTGAACTTCCCGACCACCGTCGAGCGCTCGCTGCCCAACGTCTTCGCCGACCAGATCGAGTGGCTGGACCGCAACCTGCCGCACCGCGAGCACGTGTGCCTGTCCGTCCACCCCCACAACGACCGCGGCACCGGCGTGGCCTCCGCGGAGCTGGCGCTGCTGGCCGGCGCCGAGCGGATCGAGGGCTGCCTGTTCGGCAACGGCGAGCGCGCCGGCAACGTCTGCCTGGTCACCCTGGGCATGAACCTGTTCTCCCACGGCATCGACCCCGGCATCGACTTCTCCGACATCAACGCCGTGCGCCGCACCGTCGAGCTGTGCAACCAACTGCCGGTGCACCCCCGGCACCCCTACGGCGGCGACCTGGTCTACACCGCCTTCTCCGGGTCCCACCAGGACGCCATCAAGAAGGGCTTCGACGAGCGGGAGCGCCAGGCCGCGGCCACCGGCGCGGACCCGTCCCGCCTGCCGTGGCGCATGCCGTACCTGCCGGTGGACCCCAAGGACGTGGGCCGCACCTACGAGGCGGTGGTACGGGTCAACAGCCAGTCGGGCAAGGGCGGCGTCGCGTACGTGATGAGCGCCTGGCACGGGCTCAACCTGCCGCGCGGGCTCCAGGCCGAGCTGGCCGCCCGGGTGCAGGAGCGGGCCGAGACGCTGGAGGGCGAGCTGTCGCCGAGCGGGATCGGGGCGGTGTTCCGCGAGGAGTACCTGTACCGGGGCGACCCCGCCGCGCCGCTGGCGATCGGCAGGACACCGCTCGTGGTCACGCTGCACGTCGACGGCCGCATGGAGATGAGCGGGCCGCGCGCCGACGCGGTCCGCGCGCTCGGCGCCGCGCTCGCCCCGTGGGGCGTCCGGCTCCGCGCCGTGCACCGCACCGCACCGCCACTGGACGCGGACCTGACCCCGGAGCAGCCGGCGCTCGCCGGCCACTCCCCCGATGACGTCGTGGTCTACGCCGAGTGCGGCACAGGCACCGGCGCGGGCACGGGCGTGGCGTGGGGTGCCGGCATCGGCGCGGACGTGACGGCCGCGGCGCTGTCGGCCGTGCGGGCGGCGGGCCGCAGGCTGGCCCGCAGGGCCGACCGGCCGGCCCAGGCGCAGGACCGCGCGCGCCCGGCCGCCGACCGCCCCCACCTGATGGCCGCCGGAGAGTAGCCCGTCATGTCACGGATCAGGACCAGACGCCCCAGGCCCAGGCGATCCGGCCAGGACACGCTCGACCTGCGGACGCCCTCCGGACGCAAGCTGCCCTACTGAACCCGCGCATGAGGAGGATCATGGCACCGGACGATCGGCGGCAGGACGCGGCTCTCCTGATGGAGCTGCTGGAGGAGGCGAAGGCCGGCAGGGGCCGGATCGCGATGGTGACGGGCGCCGTCGCCACCGGCAAGAGCGAGCTGCTGCACGACTTCGCCGAGCAGGCGCTCCGGCACGGCGCGCTCCCGCTGTCCGCGACAGGCTCCCTCGCCGAGCGCGACCTGCCACTCGGCGTGCTCTCGCAGCTCGTGCGGAACACGCCGGCCGACGAGCACCGCGCGGCCACGCTGGACCTGCTGCGCGAGGGCGCCCGCGCGCACCTGTCACGCGCGCCGGGCGCGGAGTCCTTCGCGCACGTGGACGCGCAGATCGTGGACGCCCTCTGCACGGTGCTGCTGAAGCTGTCGGAGCGCCGCCCTCTGGCGATCGTCGTGGACGACGTGCAGCACGCCGATCGCGCCTCGCAGCTGTGCCTGTCCTACCTCGCGCGCCGGGTGAGGTACGCCCGGGTCGTGCTCGTACTCAGCGGCCCCGACCACCACGCCCACCCGCACCCGCTGCTGCGCACCGAGGTGGAGCGCCAGCCGCACTGCCGCCCGGTGCGGCTGGCGCACCTGGCGGAGGAGGGCGTGGCCGAGCGGGTGCGGCAGCGGGAGGGGGCGCAGGCGGCCGACCGCTTCGCCGCCCGGTGCCACGAGCTGAGCGGCGGCAACCGGCTGCTGGCAGACGCGGCGCTGGAGGACCTGCGGGCCACCGGCGAGCCCGGCGAGAGGTACGCCGACGCGGTGCTGGCCTGCCTGCAGCGCGCCGATCCCGACCTGCTCCCCGTGGCCCGCGCGCTGGCCGTGATGGGCGAGCCCGGCGCCGCCGGACGGCTGCTCGGCCGGGGCGAGGCGGCCACGGCCAGGTCGGTCCAGGCGCTGGCCGGGGCCGGGCTGCTCGTCGGCGGCCGGTTCCGGCACGAGGCCGCCGCGTCCGCCGTGCTGGCCGGGCTGGACACCTCGGAGCTGATCGACCTCCACCGCCGGGCGGCGGAGCTGACCTACCAGGAGGGCGCGCCCGCCGCCGTCGTGGCCGGCCATCTTCTGCGGGCCACCCACGCGGGAGACCCGTGGGCGCTGTCGGTGCTGGAGGAGGCCGCCAAGCAGGCGCTGCGCGACGACGGGGTCGAGTCGGCCATCGAGTACCTCAAGCTGGCCTGGCAGGCGTGCGACGACGAGCGGCGCAGGGCGCGGATCACCACCACGCTGGTGCGGGCCAGGTGGCGGATCGACCCGGGGACGCAGACCGGCCAGCTGGCCGAGCTGACCGAGGCGCTGCACCAGGGCCATCTGGGCGGCGGCGACGCCATCGTGCTGGCCAGGGCGCTGCTGTGGCACGGCCACGTCGCCGACGCCAAGGACGTCCTGGGCTGCCTGGGCGACGGCGGGGAGCTGGACCGCGAGGCGGTGGCGGAGCTGGGCGCGACCCGTGCCTGGCTCCGCAGCAGCTGGCCCGCCTTCCTGCCGCATCTGCCTGAGCCGCCCGCCGAGCAGGCGGGCGCCGCGGCCCGCTCGCTCGGCGCCGACCGCCGGCTGGTGTCGGCCGACGCGCTGGCCTCCACGCTGAGCGAGGGCCCGCAGGAGGAGCTCGTGACCGTGGCCGAGCGCATCCTGCGCGGCTCCCGCCTGGACGAGATGTCCATGGACGCGGTGGAGTGCGCGCTGCTGACCCTGATCTACAGCGACCGGGCCGACCGGGCCGCGCCCTGGTGCGACGTCTTCGTGTCCGAGGCGGCCGACCGGCACGCGCCCAGCCGCCAGGCGAGGCTGTCGGCGATCCGGGCGGAGATCTCGCTGCGCCGGGGCGACCTGGCCGCGGCGGCGCGCGACTCCCAGCGGGCCCTGGAACTCGTCTCGCCGGAGAGCTGGGGGGTCGCCGTCGGCGCGCCCCTGGGCATCCTGCTGATGGCCGGGGCCGGCATGGGCCGCCACCTGGACTACCTGCGGCAGGCCGCCCAGCCGGTGCCGGAGGCCATGCTGGAGACCCGGTTCGCCGCCCAGTACCTCTACGGCAAGGGCCGCTTCGCGCTGATGTCGGGCCAGCCCAGGCAGGCGCTGCGCGACCTGCGCCTGTGCGGTGAGCTGACGTGCGCGTGGGGGCTGGACGTCCCGGAGTTCGTCCCGTGGCGGCTGGACGCGGCCGAGGCGCTGATCCGCCTCGGCGAGGTGGACGAGGCACGCGGGCTCATCGAGACCCAGCTCGCCGGGTGCGGCAAGCGGTCCAAGCGGGTGCACGGGATGGCGTTGCGCCTGCTCGCCGCGGCGAGCGAGGTGCGGCACCGCGTCATGCTCCTGCGCCGCGCCGCCGACCTGCTGCGGGCGGGCGGAGACCGGTACGAGCACGCCAGGGCGCTGTTCGACCTCACCGAGGCGTACCACGCGATCGGCGAGCACCGCAGGGCCGGGATGCTGAGCGGCCGGGCCGGCGCGCTGGCCCAGGAATGCCACGCCGGCGCGCTGATCCGCGATCCGGCCCGCGCCCGCAGGAACGGCCAGGTGAACGGACAGGTCAACGGTCAGGTGAACGGCCGGCTCAACGGGCACGCCGGCGGGCAGAGCCCGGAAGCGGCGCTCAGCGAGGCCGAGCAGCGCGTGGCGGCGCTGGCCGCCGACGGGTACTCCAACCGGGAGATCTCCGGCAAGCTCTTCATCACCGTGAGCACCGTGGAGCAGCACCTGACGCGGATCTACCGCAAGCTCAACGTCTCGCGCCGCCGTGACCTGCCGGCCGGTCTGGCCGGCAGGTCACTGTAGCGATCTCACTCGGCGACGGCCGTGCGCATGACCCACTCGAAGACGACGGCGCGCTCGCCGTCGACGGTGGCGCTCTCGCCGCCGCGCCTGAAGTGCTCGTACCCGGCGCCGTGCGGGAGCTTGAACACCTCGGTGCCGGGGCTCACGCGCTGCACCCGCCGCTCGGCCGGAACCGCCTCCGGTCCGCCGACCAGGACGGCTCTGATCTCCTTCATGGTGCCTCCTCTTGGTGAGAGGTGTTCACAGCGGGATGCTGGAGTGGCGTCCGCGCGCACGGGGCGCCCGGTCCAGCGCCTGGGCCAGCCTGAGCCGGGTCGTCTCCGGCGCGATCACCTCGTCGACCACGCCGAGCGCGATCGCGCGGGCCACCCCGCCGGCGGTCCGGCGCTGCTCCTCGGCCAGCCGGGCGCTCAGTTCCTCGCGCTCGTCGTCGGGGGCGGCGGCCAGGGTCTTGCGGTGCAGGACGCGTACGGCGCTCTCCGCGCCCATGACCGCCACCTCGGCGTCCGGCCAGGCGAAGGTCGCGGTGGCGCCGAGCGAGCGGGAGTTCATCGCGATGTAGGCCCCGCCGTAGGCCTTGCGGGTGATCAGCGTGACGCGCGGCACCACGGACTCGGCGAAGGCGTGCAGGAGCTTGGCGCCCCGCCGGACAACGCCGCCCCATTCCTGGTCCACCCCGGGCAGGAAGCCGGGGACGTCGACCAGCACGACCAGGGGAACTCCCAGGGAGTCGCACATGCGCACGAACCGCGCGCTCTTCTCCGCCGACAGCGAGTCCAGGCAGCCGCCCTTGCGGATCGGGTTGTTGGCCAGGACGCCGATCGGACGGCCGCCGAGCCGGCCGAGGCCGACCAGGACGTTGGCCGCCCAGCGGGGCTGCAGCTCCTCGAAGACCGGCCCGCGCGCGTCACCGTCCACGAGGGCGCGCACCAGCGGCCGCACGTCGTAGGCGCGCCGCGGCGACTCGGGTAGCAGCGCGCGCAGGTCTCTCGGCTCGCGCAGCGGGGCCAGCTCGAACCGGCCCTGCCCGCCGCGGAGCAGCCCGGCGAGGCGGCGGGCGCGGAAGCAGGCGTCGTCCTCGTCGGCGGCCTGCACGTGCACCACGCCCGACCTCGGGCCGTGCGCGTCGGGGCCGCCGAGCGCCGCCATGTCGATCTTCTCGCCGGTGACGCTCCGCACGATGTCGGGGCCGGTCACGAAGACGCGCCCGGAGCCGGTCATGACAATGACGTCGGTCAGGGCAGGACCGTAGGCGGCGGCCCCCGCGGCCGGGCCGAGGACGACCGAGATCTGCGGCACCACGCCGGAGGCCCTGGTCATCGCGGCGAACATGCGGCCCACGCCGTCCATGGACTCGACGCCGTCGGCGAGCCTGGCGCCTCCGGAGTGCCACAGGCCGATCACCGGGCAGCCCTCCGCCACGGCGGCGTCGGTGGCGGCCACGATGTGCCGGGCCCCGGCCGCGCCGAGCGCGCCGCCCATCCTCCTGGCGTCGGTGCAGAAGGCGATGACGGGCCGCCCGTCCACCCGGCCCCGCACCGCGGTCACGCCGCTGTCGTCGTCCGCGTGCAGCGCGACGGGCGTGCCCGGGTCCAGCAGCCGGGCCAGCCTGACCGAAGGGGCGCGCGGGTCGGCGGCGGGCGCGCGGGTCACCGGCAGCTCGTCCGGCAGCGTGGGCAAGACGGTCATCCCTGATCCCCTGTGCTCGACGGTCTCTCACGGGTCCGTGGACCCGTGGCACCCATCGAATGTGTCAACGGCCGGGGTGCCGGCCAACCCCTATTCACGCCTGCGCGGATGGCAACTTGTGCGCGCCGTTTTCGCTCGTTGACCGGGGTGTGGGCGCGGGTTTCGATGATTCGATCTCACCCTCGAAAGGTGTGCGACATGTCCTTGTGGTCGTTACCGATTGTCACCACGTTGCTGGCCACGGCGGTGTTCCCCGCCGGGGCCGTCACGACCCCCGATCCGGGATCCGCCGCCGTGCGCGACCCGGCCTCGCTGGTCAACGTCTTCCACGGTACGAAGGAGGCGGCGGCCGACTTCGGGCACGGCGGCGGCGGGGGGATGACCTTCCCCGGCGCCGTGCTGCCGTTCGGGATGATGCAGTGGAGCCCCGACACGGTGGAGGACGCCGGCGGCGGTTACCGCTGGGAGGACGACCGCCTGCGCGGCTTCTCCATGACCCACATCTCCGGGCCGGGCTGCACCGGCGCCCAGGACTTCCCCGTGATGCCCTTCTCCGGCCGCATCGGCCGCTCCCCCGCGACGCACGGGATGGACTACGTCCAGACCTTCAAGCACACCGCCGAGAAGGCCTCGCCCGGCTTCTACGGCGTCACCCTGGACACCGGCGTCAAGACCGAGCTGTCGGTCAGCACGCGGGCGGGCGTCGGCCGCTTCACCTTCCCCGAGGGCAAGCCGGCCACGCTGCTGCTGAACACCAGCGGCTCGATCAACGGCGTGGACGACGGCGAGACCCGGATCAGCGGGAACACCGTCGAGGGCTGGGTGCTGACCGGCGGGTTCTGCGGCCCCCCGACGCGCTACAAGGTCTACTTCCACGCCACCTTCGACCGGCCGGTCACCGGCTTCGGCACCTGGAAGGACGACCAGGTGCTGCCCGGCGCGCGGGTCGTCGCCAACGCCTCCGAAGGCAAGGTGAAGGGTCATGTCGTCACCTCCGACGACGTGGTGGTGAACGGGCCGGGGTCCGGCGCGTACCTGGAGTTCGACCCCGCCACGCCGGTGCAGATGCGGGTGGGCCTGTCGTACGTGAGCGTCGAGGGCGCCAGGAACAACCTGCGGACGGAGATCGGCGCCAAGAACCTGGAGCAGGTGGCGAGCGAGGCGGAGGCCGTCTGGAACGCCCGTCTCGGCCAGGTGCGGATCGAGGGCGGCACCGACGCCCAGCGGCGCACCTTCTACAGCAGCCTCTACCACGCGCTGCTCCAGCCGTACGTGTTCGACGACGCCGACGGCACCTACGTCGGCTCCGACTACGAGATCCACCGGGTGAAGCCGGGCCACCACCACTACGCGACCTTCTCCGGCTGGGACGTCTACCGCAGCCAGGTCCAGCTGCTGGCCCTGCTCGCGCCGGACGTGGCGAGCGACATCGCGCAGTCGATGTACGTCAACGCCCAGGCGCTCGGCAACGTGTGGGACCGCTGGTCGCACCAGAACGCGGTCACCGGCGTCATGGTGGGCGACCCGTTCCACGTGATCCTCTCCACGGTGCACGCCTTCGGCGCGCGCGACTTCGAGGCCGCCGCAGCCCTGAAGGCGATGGCCGAGGCCGCCCGGCGCAGCGGCCCGATGGACATCGGTCACCCGTTGCTGGACTACGACGAGCGGCCGGGCAACGCCGCGTACATGGACAAGGGGTACGTGCCGTCGGACCCGTCCGCGACGCTGGAGTACGGCGTGGCCGACTTCGGCATCGCCCAGCTGGCCTCCCGGCTCGGCGACCAGGCCACGCGGGCGGAGTTCATGAAGCGCGCGCAGGCGTGGCAGCACCTGTTCAACCCGGCCAACGGCTGGGTCCAGCCCAAGATGGGGGACGGCGCGTTCAAGTCGCCGTTCGACCCGGCCGCCGCTGACGTCTACATGGAGGGCAACGGGGCGCAGTACCACTGGATGGTGCCGCACAACCCGCAGGGGCTGATCACCGCGATGGGCGGCGCCCAGGAAGCGGTGAACAGGCTGGACGACTACTTCAAGGAGCTGAACGCCGGCCCGCACCGGCCGTACGCCTACCTCGGCAACGAGGTCGCGCTGCAGTCGCCGTGGCTGTACGCGTGGGCGGGCCGGCCGTACAGGACGCAGGAGGTCGTCCGGAAGACGCAGAAGGAGCTGTTCGGCCCCGGCCCCGACGGGCTCGTCGGCAACGACGACCTGGGCACGATGGGCGCCTGGTACGTGTGGTCGGCCATGGGCCTGTTCCCGGCCGTTCCCGGCCGGGCCGAGCTGCTGGTGAACACGCCGCTGTTCGACCGGATCACGATCGACAGGCCCGGCGGCGACATCCAGGTCAACGCGCCCGGCGCCGCGGGCGGCTACGTCCGGGCGCTGCGCGTGAACGGCGCCCCGGTGTCGCAGGCGTGGCTGCCGGAGACGTTCGCCACGCGGGGCGGGCGGCTGGACTTCACCGTGGGCAGTTCTCCGAACCTCGCCTTCGGGGCCCGCCCGGCGGACGCGCCGCCGTCGTTCGGCGAGGGCACCGAGCCGTACCTGCTGGGGCTCAACCCAGGAAGCGGGCCGGTGGCGCCCGGCGGGACCTTCGAGGCCGACCTCACGATCCGGTCCATGGAGCGGACGGCCACGGTCGCGTGGCAGGCCACGCCGCCGCCGGGGATCACGGTGACGCCGTCGAGCGGACGCCTGCTCGTGCCGGCCGGGCGCGCCACCACCCGCAAGATCAGCATCACCGTGGACCCCGGCGTGGCGCTCGGCTTCCACACCGTGCCGATCGTGGCGGGCGAGGCGACCGGCGGCGTGCGGCTGAACGTGGCCGAGCGCGGCACGCTGGCGTGGCACCACAACAACGCCGGCATCGGCGACGCCGCGGTGCCCGACGAGGCCAACATCGACGGGCCCGGGTTCAGCTACTCGGCGCAGGCCCTGGCCGACGAGGGCGTCGAGCCGGGCGGCACCATCTCCTGGAAGGGCTTCGACTTCACCTGGCCCGACCGCAAGCCCGGCGAGTGGGACAACCTGCGGCCGGGCACCGCGCCGATCGAGGTGGCGGCGCCCGACGGGGCGAGTGAGCTGGCGTTCCTCGGGTCGGGCGTGAACGGCTGGCCCGAGTCGAAGGTGACGGTCACCTACACCGACGGCTCGACGAGCACCGGCAAGCTCGGCCTCAGCGAATGGATCCTGGACTTCGGCGGCGAGCCGCCGGCGTTCGGCAACGAGCCCGTGGCCAGCACGCCGCTCAGGCTCTTCTGGGGCTCATGGGCGTTCCAGCCCATCGGCGCGCACGTGTTCGCGGCTCAGCCGATCGCGCTGGACCCGGCCAAGAAGGTGGCCAGCCTGACCTTCGCCCCGGCGGAGGACGGCGAGCTGCACCTCTTCGCCTGGGCCTTCAAGTGACGGGTCAGGCCCAGACCGGGCGGGCGCCGCGGATGTTGAGCATGACCGAGTACAGCGACGTGGTCGCGGTGATGAAGACTCGGTTGCGCTTGGGCCCGCCGAAGACCAGGTTGGAGACGCTCTCCGGCAGGTTGAGCCTGCCGAGGAGCGTGCCGTCCGGGTCGTAGCAGTGCACCGAGGATCCGACGGCGGCCCACACGCGGCCGCCGTCGTCCAGGCGCAGGCCGTCGAAGCCCTCCTTGCCGTCGTGCGCGGCGAACACCCGGCCGCCGGTGAGCGTGCCGTCGTCGCGCACGTCGAAGACCCGCAGGTGGCGCTCCTGGGTGTCGGCGACGAAAAGCCTGCTCTCGTCGAGGTCGAAGGCCAGGCCGTTGGGCCTGGCGAAGTCGCCGGCGACCATCTCGGTCGCGCCGGTGCCCGGGTCGATGCGGTAGACGTGGCAGCCGTCGATCTCCTGCTCGGCCCGGTGTCCCTCGTAGTCGCCCAGGATGCCGTACGGCGGGTCGGTGAACCAGATCGACCCGTCGGAGCGGACCACGACGTCGTTGGGGCTGTTGAGCCGCCTGCCCCGCCAGCTGTCGGCCAGGGTGGTGACCGAGCCGTCGTGCTCGGTCCTGGTCACCCGGCGCGCGCCGTGCTCGCAGGAGATGAGCCGGCCCTCACGGTCGAGGGTGTTGCCGTTGACGTAGCCGGACGGCTGACGGAACGGGCCGACGGCGCCGGTCTGCTCGTCCCAGCGGAGCATCCGGTCGTTGGGGATGTCGCTCCACACCAGGAAGCGGCCCGCCGGGAAGTAGACCGGCCCTTCCGCCCAGCGGGTCCCACGGTGGAGGCGTTCGAGGTATCTGTCGCCGCGGACGGCCGCGATGCGCTTGTCGAACGCCTCGAAATCGACGGGAATGAGCTCCACGAGGACGGCCTCCGGGGGGATCGGCTGCCCGACAGGGGTGGAGCTATGGGGATTCGAACCCCAGACCTCTTCCATGCCATGGAAGCGCGCTACCAACTGCGCCATAGCCCCTTGCGGATGCGTCGCCAAGTGTATCCGAATCCGGGGCCGCCCGTGTCATGTGTCAGGGCGAGGTGACGGTGGTGCGCATGGTGAGCGACTGCTCGCCGGTCTCCAGCGTGACCGTGACCTCGCCCAGCTCTCCCGTGCTCCGCACGTGGGTGCCGCCGCACGGGATCGACGCCTCGCCGCCGGGCAGGGCGCAGTGCCAGGTGCGGCGGGCGGTGAGCCCGGGGCCTGGCACGTCGATCCGGACCGGCGCGTCGGCCGCCACCCACGCCTTCAGCCGGGCGGCGACCTCGCGCGCCGTCTCCTCCGGGTCCAGCCCTTCGGCGGTGAACCCCTTCTTGCGCAGCGACTTGCCCAGCCGGTACTCGTCGACGCTCCCGTACGGGGAGATCCGCGAGGTGGTGATGGCGCTCTGGTCGAAGTCGGGGTTGCCGAGCCGGTCGCGCGCGGGCTCCTTGCGCCAGCGGCCGGCCAGGGCGGCGTTGAGGGCGAGCGCGGCCAGATGGCAGGCGGTGTGCCCGGCCGAGAGCGCGGCCCGGTGCGCCGCGTCGACCTCCAGGCCGACCTCGGCGCCCACGTCCAGCGGGGTCTCGGTGACGTGCACGACCAGCCAGTCCCAGCCGTCGGCGCCGCGCCGTACCGGGATGTCGCCGCCCAGGACGATGTCGCCCCCGGCCGGGCGGGCGCCGGTCACGCAGTCGAGCACCGGCAGCCCGCCGATGGTGCCGCGGTCGGCGGGCTGGTCGGGCCAGGTGTGGTCGAGGGGGTGGAACGGGGTCTCGGTGACGACGAGGCCGTGCCGCTCCCCCACCGGCACGGCCTCGACGATCGTGGAACGGCCACTGACATGACCGTAGGGAAAGGTGACGACTGTCGAATTCACGGACGTCATCCTGGCAGAGACACCCGCCGCTCGTCCTCCACATACCGGTCACGGCCCGCGTACAGGCCCGTGAACAGCTGCGCGACCAGCACGGCGAAGATCAGCAGGTACGGGAGCGTCCACCCGCCGCCCACCTCGCGCAGCACGCCGACGAGCAGCGGGCCGGCGCCGGCGATGAGGTAGCCGGCACTCTGCCCGAACGCCGACAGCGACGCCGTGGTCTCCGGCGTGCGGGTGCGCACGGCGAGCATGGTGAGCGCCAGCGGGAACGAGCCCATGCCGGCCGCCACCAGCACCACCCACACCGGCGCGGTGGAGGCGGGCGCCAGCCACAGCCCGACGAAGCCGGCCGTGTACGCGACCACCAGGCCGACCACCACCGGCCGCTGGTCGCGGAAGCGGGCGGCGACGAGGGGGACGAGGAGCGAGACGGGGATGTTCAGCGCGGTGAAGACGCCGAGGATCACGCCCGCCTGGCTCACCGTGTAGCCGCCGTCGGTGAGGATGGTGGCGAGCCAGCCGAACATGATGTACGCGATCATCGACTGGGTGCCGAAGTAGACGGCGATCGCCCACGCCAGCCTGCTCCGCGCCATCCGGCGCAGGCCGCCACCCGGCCGGCCGTCGCCCCGCTCCGGCTCACTGCGCAGGAGCGCGAGCCACGGGATGGCGGAGACCGCGGCCAGCGCCGCCCACACCCCCAGCGCCACGTGCCAGTCGCCCGAGGCCTGCTCGATCGGCACGGTGGCCGCGGCGGCGAGCATGGTGCCGACGGCCAGCGAGGTGGTGTAGACGGTGGTCATGACCCCGGTACGGGCCGGGAAGTGTCGCTTGATCAGCGTCGGGATGAGCACGTTGCCGACGGCCCCGCCCGACAGGGCGACGGCGCTGCTGGCCAGGAACACCGGCGCGGAGTCGACCAGGACCCGCACCAGCATGCCCGTGCCCAGCGTGACCAGGGCGAGCAGGAGCAGCCTGTGCTCGCCGACGCGGCGGGCCAGCGTGGGCGTGACCGCGCCGACGGTGGCGAAGGCCAGCACCGGCAGCGTGGTGAGCAGGCCGGTGCCGACGCTGGACATGCCGAGCGCGGCGGCGAGCTGGTCGAGCAGCGGGCCGACACTGGTGACGGCGGTGCGCAGGTTCAGCGCGGCCAGGACGATCCCCAGCACGAGGAGCCAGGCGAGAGGGCCGGTTCTGGGCCGGGCCTCCTGAGTGAGCACGCTCATGCCGGACGGAATCCTCCACTCATCAAGTCATCGGACGAATGGACAGGATAACAGTTACAAATGCGACATCTATTCCACGGGCATGGCAAAGCCCCCGAAACATCGGGGGCTTGCGGGGGAACGGGGACGTTACAGAACCGGCCGGGGGCCCTGGGGCGGCTCGTTGCGCGGCGGGACGGGGCCGGGAGGCGGGAGCGTGCCGGGGTCCTGGGGGAAGCCGGTGTCGCCGCCGACCGTGCCGGGCGGGACCGGGCGGTCGCCGCCGCCGAGCGCGGAGCCGTGCTGGTGCGGGCCGGGGACGTCGCCCCGCCACGCGCCGGTCTCGCCGCCGCGCCCCTCGATGTACTCCTTGAAGCGCTGCATGTCGCCCTTGACGCGCGCCTGGACGATGTTGAGCCAGTCGCCGGCCTTCTCCACGAACCCCTCGGGGTCGTACTCCATCTGGAGCTGGACCCTCGCGGTCTCCGGGCCGAGCCGGTGGAAGGTGACGACGCCGGCCTGGTGCGGCCTCTCGACCGACCGCCAGGCGACGCGCTCATCGGGGTGCTGCTCGGTGATCTCGGCGTCGAACTCCCGCTTGACGCCGGCGATCTCGGTGATCCAGTGGGTACGCGTGTCCGTGACCTGCTTGATGGACTCCACGCCCTCCATGAACTCGGGGAAGCTCTCGAACTGGGTCCACTGGTCGTACGCGACCCTGATCGGAACGTTGACCTCTACGGCGTGCTCGATCGTACTCATGGGACTCGTTGCTGCCCGGGCACGCGCGCGCCTAACGTCGGCGCCACAGCCAGTAGAGGCCCACGAGCGGCAGCACGAGCGGAATGTACAGGTAGCCCCTGCCGTAGCCCGACCAGACGGTCTCGTCGGGGAAGGCGGCCGGGTCGAGCAGACTCACGGTGCCGATGACGAGCACCCCGGCCAGCTCGATGAGGAGCGCCGCCAGCGCGAGCCGCCTCGCGCCCCGCGCGAGCGCGACGGTGAGCAGCAGGTAGACCAGCGCGGCGAAGGCCGACAGCGAGTAGGCGAGCGGCGCCTCGCCGAACCTGGTGGCGATCTGCACGGCGGCGCGGGCGCCGGCGGCCAGCGCGAACAGCCCGTAGAGGGCGAGCAGCGCCCGGCCGGGGCCGGAGCCGATGCCGGTGGTGGTCACGCCACGCCCTGCCAGATCTGCAGCAGCCGCCCGGTCATCACCGCGATCGCGAACCCGGCCACGACCAGGATGGCCGGGCCCCAGCGGCTGCGCTCGGCGAGCCCGAGGAACACCCCGGCGGGCGGGATGAGCGCCTCGGCGATCAGGTAACCGTAGATCGTGACCGCCTCGCCGGACGGCCCCTCGCCGCCGGCCAGCGCGGCGATCACGAACCCCGCCTGCACCAGGACCGCCACTTCGAGCAGGACGAACCCGGCCAGCAGGATCACGCCCATGGGCCGGTCGCGGATGGCGGTGATCAGGCTCGCCAGCGCCAGCAGCAGCGCGCCGACGATGACGATCGTGGCAACGGTGGTGTTCATCGCAGCACAGGTTATCGCCCGCCCGGGCCGGTTCCCGATCCCGTCCGGCGCCCTCGGCCCGCTGCCTAGGATCGGAGGTATGGAGAGGATCCTCGTCAGCGCGTGCCTGATGGGCCGCCGGGTCCGCTACGACGGCGGCGCCAAGACCAGCTCCGACGAGCGGCTGGCGGCCTGGCGGCGCGAGGGGCGGCTGGTGGCGTTCTGCCCTGAGGTGCAGGGCGGGCTGCCCGTGCCGCGGCCGGCCGCCGAGATCGAGGGCGGCGCGGGCGGGGCGGCGGTGCTGGACGGGCGGGCCCGGGTGCTGGCCGCCGACGGGTCCGACGTGACGGCCGAGTTCCTGTCGGGGGCGCGGGCCGCGCTGGCCGCCGCCCGCGACGCCGGGGCCCGGCTGGCGGTGCTGAAGGAGGGCAGCCCGTCGTGCGGCACGCTGGCCGTGTACGACGGGACGTTCACCGGCCGTCGCGCCGCGGGCCGGGGCGTGACCACGGCCCTGCTGGAGCGCCACGGCATCCGGGTGTTCGGCGAGGACCACGTCGAGGAGGCCGCCGCCTGCCTGGACGCCCTGGAGTCCTCCGGCGAGGCCGGCTCCGCGTCCCCTCCGCGTCCTGGGTGACGGGCCGGGCGGGGATGCGTCCCGCCCGGCCCTCCGGTTCACTGCCGGGTGATCACCACGTCGTCCACCGCCGCCTCGACGAGGCTCGCGGTGCCCGCGTCGGCCGCCTCGACGACGACGCGCACGGTCTGCCCGGCGAAGGCGGAGACGTCGGCGGTGGCGGTGGCCCAGGCCGCGTCGCGGTCGACGGCCGCGCCGAGCCGCTCCACCACGGTCGCCGTGGTCGTGCCGACGACCCGTACCCGGAAGAAGTCGGCGCTGGTGGCGTTGCTGCCGTGGGCCAGGTACCACGACAGCGACAGCCGGAGCTGGCCGCCTGTCGGGAGCGTGATCGCCGGCGACCTGACGGTGGTCACGCCGCCGTCGATGTCGTACGCGCCGGCGCTCGAACCCGCGAGCGGGCCGGTGACCAGGGCGTTGACGCCGCTCGTGGTGGCGCCGAGCTGCTTGGGGCCGCTGGAGTCGGTGGCCTGCGGGTCGCCGCGCTCCCACACGCCGGTGGTGGCGGTGTCGGTGCCGCCGGGGTTCACCGTCCAGCCGGTGGCGGTCTCGAAGGTGTCGGACCAGACGGGCTGCGGCTGCTCGGCGGTGGCGAGGGTCCAGACGGCGTGCGCGACGGCGTCCGTGTTGCGGTCGAGCGCGGTGTCGCTGATGTTCGCGGTGGTGTCGCAGGAGCGGTGGTAGCAGGGGTCGAACGCCTGCCCGGCGGTGCCGCCCCAGAGCTGCGCCTGGGCGCTGGACTTGATGCCCTCGGCGCCGGTGAACGTGCCGCCCGCCGGGATCCCGGCGCTGATGAACGGCCCGTAGTCGGAGCGGCCGTCGAAGTCGGTGCCCCGGGTGGGCACGCCGATGCCCGCGAAGTAGCTCTGCAGGACCTGCTCCAGCTCGGCCGACCCGGCAGGGCCCGGTCCCGCCCCGGTGCCGTCGGAGTCGTCGCCGTCGTAGATGAAGTAGCCGGCGTTGGGCGAGCCGACCATGTCGAAGTTCAGGTAGCCGCCGATCCTGGCGCGCTCGGCGGCGGGCAGGTTGTTCACGTAGTAGCGGGAGCCGCGCAGCCCCAGCTCCTCGGCGCCCCACCAGGCGAAGCGCAGGTGCCGGTTCGGCTGCAGCCCCTGGCGGGCCACCTCCAGCGCGACTTCGAGGATGGCGGCCGAGCCCGAGCCGTTGTCGTTGATGCCGGGGCCGGCGGTCACGCTGTCGAGGTGGGCGCCGACCATGAGCACGTCGTCCAGGTCGCCGCCGGGCCAGTCGGCGATGACGTTGTAGCCGGTGGCGCCGTTGTAGGTGAACGACTGGAGGGTGGTGGCGTAGCCGGCGGCGTTGAGCAGGTTCCTGACGTAGTTGGCGGAGGCCAGGTAGCCGGGCCTGCCGTGCGCCCGGTTGCCGCCGTTGGCGGTGGCGATGGACTGCAACTGGCTCAGGTGGGCCTTCACGTTCGACAGGGGGATGTCGGGAGCGGCGGCCGCCGCCGCGGCGGGCGCGGTCAGGGCCAGTGGGACGGCGAGCACGACGGCGCAGAGCGCCGGGAGTAACTTCACGGGGTCCTCCGTGGGGGGTGAGAGGGGGAGCGGCGTGGTGCGCCGCTCCCCCGCCGGAGTGTCGGCCGGTGACGGTTACCGGCTGACCTGGTGGTTGTGCCCGTGGTACGGCGCGCCGCGCAGCTGGAGCGGCGCCCCGGCGTTCGTGCGGACGGTCGTGCCGCCCGGCAGGCTGCGGTCGTAGGCGTAGGCCACCGCGGAGTGCACGATGGCTCCCGTGTTGACCAGCAGCGCCTCGGTGCTGACGTTGTCGATCGTGTCGCAGGCCCGGTGGTAGCACGGGTCGTAGGCGGCTCCCGCCGTGCCGCCGTACTTCGCGGCCTCCTCCTCGGTCTTCACGCCCTCGGCGCCGGTGAACAGGCCGCCGGACGGGATGCCGGCCTCGATGAACGGCCCGTAGTCGGAGCGGCCGTCGAAGTCGGTGCCGCCGTGCGGCAGGCGCAGCGCGTCGAAGTACCGCTCGAACGTCGCCTCGATCTCGTCGGAGCCGGGCGGGCCCGCGGGCGCGCCGGTCGCGTCGGAGTCGTCGCCGTCGTAGATCTTGTACGCGTAGTTCGGCGAGCCGATCATGTCGAAGTTCAGGTACAGCTTGATCTTCGCGCGCTCCGCGGCCGGCAGGTTCGCCACGTAGTACTCGGAGCCGATCAGGTTGAGCTCCTCGGCGCCCCACCAGGCGAAGCGCAGCTTGTTGACCGTCGGCAGCTTGGCCATGAGCAGGGCGGTCTCCAGGATGCCCGCGCTGCCGGTGCCGTTGTCGTTGATGCCGGGGCCGGCGGTGACGCTGTCCAGGTGCGCGCCGAACATGACGACGTTGCCCGGGTTACCGCTCCGGGAGTCGGCGATCACGTTGTAGGTGGTGCGGGTCTCGCTCTCGGTGTCGGTGGCCAGGCGCACCACGCTGGTCGTGGCGGCCAGTTCGGCGCCGATCTCGAAGCCGGTGCCGACCACGGGGATCGTGACCGTGGGCACGCCGAGGGTGCCCTGCAAGGTCGCGGTACGGCCTTCCTGGCCCTCGTTGAAGATGATCACCCCGGCGGCGCCCGCGGCCTGGGCGTTCTCCGCCTTGACCCGGAAGTCACAGCTGCCGCGCTGGATCAGCGCGATGTTGCCGGGCGTGAAGCCGGCGAAGTCCGCCGGCTCGCAGCCGGAGGTCGAGCCCGGCTGGGCGGGCGGCGGGATCTGCAGGTCCACGTCCTGCACGGTCGCGGTCACGTCCCCGGCGCCGGAGTACGTCATGGTCGCGAACTCGCCGACCACGCTCCCGTCCGGCGGGGTCGGGGTGTACGTGCGCGGATCGGGTGAGATCCGTTGCATGGTGGCCGTGGAGTTCTGCATGAAGAACGGGAACTCGAACGGCTGGATCGTGACCTTGTAACCCGCCTGGCGCAGCTTGCCCGCCACGTAGTCGCGCGAGGCGTCGTAGCCGGGCGTGCCCGAGGCGCGGGTGCCCCCGTTGGCGTCGGCGATCCGCTGGAACGCCTCCAGGTGCCGGACGACAGGCTTGGCCTTGACCGATCTGGCCAAGGCCGTCGGATCGGGATCCGCCTGTGCCGGGGTGACGAAGGCGAGAGGAAGGGCGAGGGCCACTGCCAGGGTGCCGGCTCGGGCCATGCCCTTGGGGAGGTGGAAGCGCATTCGGCTCCTCCGCAAGGAATCTGGTTGGGACTGACTCCCCCGATTCAAGTCGCGCTGGAACGTTAACCAGAGCAAGGCACCCTGAAAAGACCCAGATATGCGATTTTCAGCCCACTACGTCGTCCTTGGCTGAATCCACGTTGGTCTTCAGCTCCTCCATCACCTTGGCGTACCCCAGGTAGCTGTACCGTTCGGCCGCACGCCACGGGTAGACCTGACCGGCCTTGACCGCGGGCAGCTCGCTCCAGGTCGGCTTCTTCGCCATCTCGCCGGCCTTCATGGACTGGGCCCGGGCGTCCACCAGGATCACGTCGGCCTCGTACTTGTCGGCGTTCTCCCAGCTCAGCACCTCCCAGAAACCGCCCTCGCTCTCCGTCGGACCGGCCGGCGAGACGACGTCGAGGCCCAGTTCCTCGAAGTAGGCCAGGTCGGGGTGGTCGGGCAGGTACGCGACGTACAGGTTGTCGGGGGTGGCCGTGACGACCATGACCTTCAGCCCCGGCCTCGCGGCGGCTGACTCCCTGAGCCGGGCGCTCGCGGCCTCGAAGCGGGACTTGGCCTCGGCGACCGGCGCGGCGTCCAGGTCGGCGCCCAGCGCGGCGGCCAGGCCGGCGTAGCGTTCGATGACCTCGGTGAGCTTCTTGCCGCCGAGCAGGACGCCGAGCGTCGGGGCGACCTGCTCGATGGCGTCCGCGGACTCCTCGGGCACGTACCAGAGCGAGTCCTTCAGGTACATGCCCGAGACGAGCAGGTCGGGCCGGACCGAGATGAACTTCTCGACGTTGAACTCGCCCCACGTGTTGCCGATGGACTCGACGGCGGCGATGTCGACCTCGCCCACCTCGGGGTCGCGCCCGCCGTCCTTGAGCCGGTGCGGGCCGAACACGGCGACCGGGCGCACGCCGAAGTCCCACAGCGCCGCCGCGGAGGCGGACTGGGCCACCACCCGCTCCGGCCGCGCCGGCAGGGAGATCTTCTTGCCGCGATCGTCCGTCCAGCTCCAGGCTTCCTGCGCGGAGGCGGACGGCGCGGACGCGGGCGGCGCCTCCGTCCCGCCGCACGCGGCGGTTCCCAGCAGAGCGGCGACGGCGAGGGCGACGAGTCCCCTACGCGGGACAGTGGCCATGGGGACTCCTCCGGCTTTACCGATGCGTGGTCCGCATATTAGCTTAGGCTTACCTAAGTCGAAAGGGTCACCCGTGCACTCCCCGCGGAACCTTAAGATCGAGCGCAGGGGGTGAGCCGCCGATGCTCCGGGCGATATTCAAGACCGAGGCAGGCAGCACCACGCTGCTGCTCGCCGCCACGATCGTGGCCATGCTCTGGGCCAACTCGCCGTGGGGCGACACCTACGAGGCGTTCTGGCACATTCCAGTCGGGCTCACGTTCGGCGACGCCACGTTCTCCCTCGATCTGCGCCACTGGGTGAACGACGGGCTGATGGCGATCTTCTTCTTCGTCATCGGCCTGGAGATCTCCTACGAGATGCGCCTCGGGCAGATGCGCGACCGCCGGCTGGTCGCCGTGCCGGCCCTCGCCGCGCTCGGCGGGCTGGTCGTCCCCGCGGGCATCTACCTGATGCTCAACGCGGGCGGGCCCGGCGCCGTCGGCTGGGGCGTGCCGATCGCCACCGACACCGCGTTCGTGCTGGGCCTGCTCGCCGTGGTGGGGGCGCGCTGCCCCGACCCGCTGCGGGCCTTCCTGCTCACGCTGGCGATCGTGGACGACGTGCTCGCCATCATGATCATCGCCATCTTCTACACGGCGAGCCTGTCCGTCCCCGCGCTCGTCACCGCGGTGCTGCTGCTCGCCGCGATCATGCTGCTGCGGTGGCTGCGGATCTGGCGCGCGCCCGCGTACATCGTGCTCGGCTTCGCGCTGTGGGTGGCGACGCTGGAGAGCGGCGTGCACCCGACGCTGGTCGGCATCGCGCTCGGCGTGCTGGTTTTCGTGTACGCGCCCAGCGACCGGAAGCTGATCAGGGCCGGCGAGGCCGTGCAGGAGCTGACCTACGCGCCCAACCCGCGGGCGGCCGTGGAGGCGACGCGGCTGGTGCGCATGTCGGTCTCCGTGAACGAACGGCTGCAGCTGCTGCTCCACCCGTGGAGCAGCTACGTGATCGTGCCGATCTTCGCGCTGGCCAACGCCGGCATCCGGCTCGACAGCGAGACCCTGAGCGCGGCGATGACCTCGCCGATCTCCATCGGCGTGGCGCTGGGCCTGCTCGCCGGCAAGCTCCTCGGCATCACCCTCGGCACCTGGCTGCCGCTCCGGCTCAACTGGGGCATCCTGCCGGGCAACCTGGTGTGGGGCCAGCTGCTGGGCGGCGCGGCGGTGTCCGGCATCGGGTTCACGGTCTCGCTGTTCATCGTGGAGCTGGCCTTCGAGGACCCGCTGCTGATCAGCGAGGCCAAGATCGGCATCCTCGCCGGGTCGATCGCCTCGGCGCTGCTCGGCTGGATCATCTTCAAACTGGCGTGGAACCGGGGCGGCGTGTGCGCCCCTCCGGACGCCGCCGCCGAGCCGGAGGAGGAGCGGCCGGAGCTGCTCAGCACGCCGGTCGGCCCCGACGACCACGTGCGCGGCCCGGCGGACGCCGCCGTCACCGTGGTCGAGTACGGCGACTTCGAGTGCCCCTACTGCGGGCGGCTGCACCCGATCCTGGAGGAGCTGCGGCGCCGCCGCCCCGACGTGCGGTTCGTGTTCCGCCACTACCCGCTCCGCGACATGCACCCGCGCGCGCTGGCCGCCGCGCTGGTGGCCGAGGCGGCCGGCCGCGACGGCCGGTTCTGGGAGATGCACGACAAGCTCTACGCCGCCCAGCGCGCCCTCACCGACGCCGACCTCGCGCGTTACGCGGCCGAGCTGAAGGTCGACCTGTCGGCTCCGATCGCCGCCCGCGCCGCCAGGATCGAGCGCGACGAGCGATCAGGCCGGGAAAGCGGGGTACGAGGCACCCCGACCCTGTTCATCAACGGCGTACGCTACCGAGGCAGGCTGGACCTCGCACCGATCATCGAAGCGGTGGAGAAGGCACGCCCCGCCGCCCCCGGGAAAAAGACCCCCTGACGGATGGAGATCTCCGGCATGGCCTCTTCGAACCTCCTCAACGTGCTGCTCGCGATCCTGTCCTGCGCGGTGCCGGGCATCGGCGTCGTGGTAACGGCCATGGGCCGGCGCACCCACGGACGCGCGGCGGTCATCGGCCTGCTGGGCTGCGTCGCGCTGCTGCTGGAGGGCCTGCTCCGGCTCGGCCAGACGATCTTCCTGCGGACCATCGTGGAGAGCGTCGGCCTCCGCGAGGCGGGCGGCGTGCTGGCGTTGCTGGGGCTGGTCTCGTTCGTGCTGGCGACGACGGGCGTCGGCCTCCTGATCTGGGCCGTGGTCGCCCGCCGCACGCCGCAGCCCGCCGCCCCGGGTTGGCAGCAGCCGCAACCCGGCCCCCAGCAGGGCTGGCAGCAGCCCGGCCCGCCCCAGCAGCAGCCCCCGGCCGGCCCGCACCAGAACCCGCAGGCGGGCCCGTACCAGAACCCGAACCCCGGGCCCTACCAGAACCCGCAGGGTTGGCAGCAGCCCCCGTCCTGACCGGTCCGGATGGGACGAAGGCGGCAGATGTGACAATCTTGGAGCACACCCCGCCTCCGAAGGGCATCATGAATCCAGAGCAGCCCGGCGGTCCCGAAGGGGACATGACGATCAGGCGTCGCTGGGACGGCCCGGCCCCGCCCCCGCCGCGGCGGCAGGCGACGCCCCCGCACCCCCTCCCGCCGCCCGCGAACGCGGCACCCCTGTTCCCCCAGCCTCCGCGCATGCCGCCTCTGGAGGACAACCGGACGCAGCGGCTCGACTACACGCCGGACCTGCTGCCCGACGTCGCCTACGAGACCAGGAGGTCCCGGTCGGGCTGGTGGTGGCTGTTCGCGGTGGGCGGCGTCCTGCTGCTGGTGGTGGCGCTGGCCGCGGCCGTGCTGCTGTCGGCCAACTCCTAGGCCCTGGTGAAGTCCATCGTCCAATTGGTCTCCCAGGTCCGCTCGCCGTCGGCCGAGAGCGCCTGCTCCCACCGGCAGGCGTCCGGCCCGAGCACGGTCCAGAGGAACCGGGAGCGCACCGGCGTCCCCTCGTGCAGTTCGTCGGCGTAGAACCGGCCGCGGTCGCCGTCGAAGCCGCCCACCATGGGCGGCAGGTCGAGCGTGCCGGTGCGGCTGCTGGACCAGTAGATGGACCACAGCCTCGTGGCCGGCTCGTACAGCCGCAGCGTCAGCCCGCTGTAGCCGAGGGTGGGGAAGTGGATCTCGTCGAAGTTGGCGGCGCCGCCGAAGTGGCGGGTGCTGGTCGACACGCCCGGGAACTCCTCCCAGTCGTCGCTGCCGGCCAGGCGCTTGACCAGGCGGCGGTTCGCCACGTTCCAGGTGCCTGCGAGGAAGTCGAAGTCGTTCATGCGGAGACGGTAAGGGCGGGTCGCTGACATGTAGTGTCAGTGATGTGCGTGCCTCCCGCCTCGTCTCAATCCTGCTGCTCCTGCAGACGCGGGGCCGGATGACGGCCAGGGAGCTCGCCGAGCGGCTGGAGGTGTCGGTCCGCACGATCTACCGCGACGTGGACTCGCTGCACGCCGCCGGCATCCCGCTCTACGGCGACGCCGGGCCGAGCGGCGGCTACCAGTTGCTCGACGGCTACCGCACCAGGCTGACCGGGCTGACCGCCGACGAGGCCGAGTCGCTGTTCCTGGCCGGGCTGCCGGGCCCGGCGGCCGAGCTGGGGCTGGGCGCCGTCGTGGCGGCCGCCCAGCTCAAGCTGATGGCGGCGCTGCCGGTGGAGCTGCGCGACCGGGCCGGCCGCATCCAGGAGCGCTTCCTGCTGGACGCCCCGGCTTGGTACCGGGATCCGGAGCCGGTCACCCACCTGCCGGCCGTGGCCGAGGCGGTGTGGAACGAGCACCCGCTGCGGGTCCGCTACCGCCGCTGGCGGGCGCCCCAGGAGGTGGAACGCCGGCTGGAGCCGTACGGGCTGGTGGTCAAGGCCGGACGGTGGTATTTGGTGGCCCGCTGCGGCGACGGCGTGCGCACCTACCGGGTGTCGCAAATCCTGGAGCTCCACCCGCTGCCGGGCCGGATCACCCGCCCGGCGGGCTTCGACCTGGCCGTCCACTGGCAGGGCTACCTGGCGGAGTTCGAGGCCAGGCTGCGCCGGAGCGAGGCGGTGGTCCGGCTGTCGCCGTCCGGCCTGGAGCGGCTGCGCGACCTGATGACGCCCGGCGTGGTCGCGGCGGCGAAGGAGACGGCCCAGCCGCCGGACGAGGAGGGCTGGATCACGGTGACGCTGCCCATCGAGTCCGTCGGGCACGCGGTGGCCGAGTTCCTCAGGCTGGGCGCCGACGCCGAGGTGGTCTCCCCTCCGGAGCTGCGCGAGCGGGTCGCCGACACCGCCGAGCGGATCGTCCGCCGCTACCGCGGCTGAACCAGCCGCATCACGTGGAACCGCCGGGTGACCTCGTACCCGGCTCTCGTGTAGAGGTTCCCCGCCGGGCCGGTCTCGCCGGTCCACAGGAACCACGACCCGTGCAGCCCTTCGGCCCGCATCCCGGTCATGGCCGCGTGGAGCAGGATCTTGCCGAGCCCGGTGCCGCGTTCGGCGGGGTCCACACCGAACGGCCCGAACCGCTCCGGGATCCCCCGGTACGCCCCGTACGCCGCGAACCCCACGATGCGCTCCCTCACCGCGACGATCAGCCGCCCCAGGTCGCCCATCCTCCTGATCGCCTCGCCCCAGTCAGGATTGAACACCCCGGCCGCGAACCTGATCAGCTCCGGCAGTTCCCCATCGGCCGGCGCCCGGAACGCGTACCCCTCCCGCTCCCGCGCCGCCCGCAGCTCCCGCACCTCGTCCGGCACCGTGTAGCCGACGAGCGTCCGGTCCATGGCCACCGGCGTGTACAACGTCCGGAAGCCCAGCCTCTCCAGCAACCGGTACGCGTCCGGATAAAGCGCCGCATCCACCCCGGGCAGCACGTAGTTGGGCGTGTACGGGGCGAACTCGACCGTCGTGCGCCCATGCCGCGCCAGGAACGCCAGCGCCTCCTCCACCAGCCGCCGCCCCAGCCCGCGCCCCCGATGCTCCGGCGCCACGAAGAAGAACGGGATCCACCCGGTGCCCGGCTCCAGATCCGTCGACGGGGCCAGCGGAACCAGCCTGCGCACCCCGTACGCGCACCCGGCGAACTCCCCGCCGATCACGGCCACCCGCAGCCCCTCGGGATCGAAGTTGGGATCGAGCAGCACGCAGTCACGCAGCCGGCCGGACGTCGTGGGGTCGGCGGGCATCCCGCGGTTCCAGGCCGCCACGAGCGGCCCCTCATCCCCCGCGGCGAACCCCCGGACCGTGGTCGTCGGATTGATCACCCGGCCATGCTGCCAGAAGGCGGGCCGCCGTCAGACCCGGGTCGGCAGCGGGCCCCCGTGGTAGGTCATCGCGTCGCCGAAGGCGGTGAGCAGATCCACCTCGCCCCCCTCGGCGTCCGCGTACGCCCGGTGCAGGTTGAGCACCAGCCGCTCGGCGTCGTCCCACGCGGCGAACTCGCCCAGGTCGGCCCCCCGCGCCGCCGCCAGCGGAGTGAGCCCGTGCTCGCGCCCCTTCCGCGCGACGTCGAGCACTAACCGGTAGTAGCGCTCGTGCGCCGCCAGGATCCCCGGCAGCGACGCCGCGTCCGCCAACGGCCCGTGCCCCGGCACCACGTGCTCGGCCCCGAACGCCGCCAGCCACTCCAACGACTCCAGCGCACCCCGTACGGACCCCATCATCACCAGCGGCGTCAGCCCGTTGAAGATCAGGTCGCCGGTGAACAGCACCCGCTCCTCGGGCAGCCACGCCACCACGTCGCCCGGCGTGTGCGCCGCGTACCCGGGGTGCCGCAACTCGACCCGCCGCCCGCCCGCGAACACGGTCACCTCGCCGCGGATCGCCACGTCGGGCACCCGCCGCGTGACGTTCCCCCAGTCGGGCACCGGCGTCCAGAACGGCGGGCACCCGTCGATGACGAAGTCCGCCAGCAGCGCCGCCCGCATGGCCTCGTGCCCGAACAGCACGGCGGCCTCGGGAAGCAGGCTGTTGCCGTACGCGTGATCGCCGTGCTGATGGGTGTTGACCGCCATCCGCACCGGCACACCCCCGGTGGCCTCGTCCAGCGCCCCCAGGAACCGCCTGGTCCGCTGCTCGGTGGCGCACGTGTCGACCACGAGGACGGCCCCGTCACCGGCGACGGCGCCCGCGTTGTTCACCCACCAGGTCCCGTCCGGCTGCACCCACGCGAACACCCCGTCCACGACCTGGCGCAACCCCGCCTCCGCGACCGGCTCGCCCATGTCTCCTCCTGCCGAAAGCCCTCCCTCATACTCCCCCGCCCGCCACGGTTTCGCTGGCGTACGGGGCGGTCCATGAGGCAAAGTGAAACAGCGTTTCCCTCAGGAGGTCGTGACGTGCGTTATGTGATCATCGGTTGCGGCAACGTCGGCATGGAGCTGGCCCGCCGCTGGACCGCCGCGGGCCACCGGGTGACCGGCACCACCACCACGCCCGGCCGCGTCGGCGAGCTCCGGGAGGTCTGCTCGGACGTGGCGGTCCTGCGGGGCAGCGACCGGGCGGCCGTCCAGCGGGTGGTCGAGGAGGCCGACGCGGTCGTCCTGACCGTGAGCCCGCGCCTGACCCGTTCCTTCGACGCCGCCCAGCGGGTCGCCGAGTACGCGGACACGCTGACCGCCAGCGCCCGCACCGCCGTCGAGGCGCATCCCCGGGTGGTCTTCACCAGCTCTGTGTCCGTCTACGGCGCCGGCACGGGAGCCGTGGTGGACGAGGACACGCCCGTGACCGGCGACCCCGACGCCTCCCCGCGCAACTTCGCCGCCGCCGAGGCCGCCGTGCTCGCCACGGCCGGCGGGGCGGTCGTGCGCATCCCCGACGTGTACGGGCATCCGCGTGACATGGACTACCCGACGCGCGTCAAGCTCGCCCACGAGATGCTGGGCGGGAGCGTCCCCTTCTCCGCCGAGGCGCTGCTCTACCGGATCGACTACAGGGACGCGGCCGCCGCCCTCGGCTTCGTCGTCGGCGAGGGCCTGACGGGGATCTACAACGCCGTCCCCGATGCCGTCGCGCCCCGGACGAACGCGGAGGTGTTCGGCGAGATCTGCGCCGCCGGAGGGTGGCCGCCGCTGACCTTCCGCGGCGAGATCAGGACGCCGACCGTGCCGGTGAGCTCGGCCAAGCTCCGGGCGGCGGGATTCGCGTTCGCCCGCTGAGGCCGGAGACACGAAAATGCCCCGCCGTGAGGGCGGGGCATCGTTCGTGGAGCTATGGGGATTCGAACCCCAGACCTCCTCCATGCCATGGAGGCGCGCTACCAACTGCGCCATAGCCCCTGATCACCGCTCGCGAGCGGGCCTCCGAGAGCATATAGCCATCCCGGCGATTCGCCTAATCGCACGCCCGTACCGGGAACGGCGAAAGAGACGGCCGCCCGCGTGACGCGAGCGGCCGCTCACGCCGGTTGGCGCCCCTCGGCGTCGGGGCTGTCGTCGCTGCTGATCGGCTCGGGGAGGGTGCCGGCGTTGTGCTCCAGCAGGCGCCAGCCGCTGCGCCCCTCGTGGAGCACGGACCACGAGCAGTTGCCCAGCCCGCCGATGGCGGACCACAGCTCCAGCGGCAGCCTGAGCAGCTCGCAGATGCCGAGCCGCAGCGCCGCGCCGTGGGAGGCCACGACGAGCAGCCCGTCGTCGTCGAGCTTGGCCGCCCAGCGCCGCATGGCGGCGGCGACCCGGACGGCGACGTCGGTCACGGCCTCGCCGCCGGGGGCCTCCCAGGCGACGTACTCGCGCGGCCAGCGTTCGGCGATCTCCTGGCGGGTCAGGCCCTCCCACTCGCCGCCGCCCCGCTCGCGGAAGTCCTTGTCGACGGCCACCTCGATGCCGGTGACGCGGCCGAGGGCGAGGGCGGTGTCGTTGGCCCGCTGGAGGTCGGAGGACACGATGAGAGTCGGCCGCAGCGAGGCGAGCAGGGACGCCGCCCTGGCCGCCTGGGCCTGGCCGGTCTCGTCGAGCGGGATGTCGGAATGGCCCTGGAAACGGTGTTCGACGTTCCACAGGGTCTGCCCATGACGGAGGCAGACGATGCGTCTGCTCAAGTGCGGGCCCTTTGGATGTTGGCCTGCATGACGCTCTCCGGCAGGGAAATGGCCGGGCAGTCCTTCCACAGCCGCTCCAGGGCGTAGAAGGTGCGGTCTTCCTCGTGCTGGACGTGCACGACGATGTCCATGTAGTCGAGGAGGACCCAGCGGCCCTCGCGCTCGCCCTCGCGGCGCACCGGTTTGGCGTCGGCCTCGGTGCGCAGCCTCTCCTCGATCTCGTCGACGATGGCGCGGACCTGGCGGTCGTTGGTGGCGGAGCAGAGCAGGAAGGCGTCGGTGATGACGAGCTGCTCGCTGACGTCGTAGGCGAGGATGTCTTCGGCCAGCTTGTCGGCGGCGGCCTCGGCGGCGATGCGCACGAGCTGGACGGCGGTGTCAGATGCTGTCACGGTGCGGGTCGGACCTCCTGAGTCGGCAACATGCCCTATATGGAGGGTACCCGTTACGGCCGTCCTGCCCCACGTACGGCACTACTTCACTCGTGCGAGCGGTAGAGGTCGCGCTTGTTGATGTACTGGACGATCCCGTCGGGCACGAGATACCAGATCGGCTCCCCTTTGGCCACGCGCTGCCTGCACTCCGACGACGAGATGGCCAGCGCCGGGATCTCCAGCAGCGTTACTCTGCCCTCGGGCAGCCCGGGGTCGTGCAGGTGGTGCCCCGGCCTGGTGCAGCCGACGAAGTGGGCCAGCTGGAAGAGCTCGTCGGCGTTCTGCCAGTCGAGGATGGCGCCGAGCGCGTCGGCGCCGGTGATGAAGAACAGCTCCACCTGCGGCCCGTAGATCTCCGAGATGTCGCGCAGGGTGTCGATGGTGAACGTGGGCCCGGGGCGGTCGATGTCCACCCTGCTGACGGAGAAGCGCGGGTTCGACGCGGTCGCGATGACGGTCATCAGGTAACGGTCCTCGGGCGCGGACACCTCGCGCTCCGACTTCTGGTACGGCCTGCCGGTGGGCACGAACACGACCTCGTCGAGCTCGAAATGATGGGCCGCCTCGCTGGCGGCGACCAGGTGCCCGTGGTGGATCGGGTCGAACGTGCCGCCCATGACTCCCACGCGTCGCTTCCCCTGCATACCAGGCGCGTTCATCATGAAACGGACCTTACGCGGAAGCCTCCACAAGACATCACGGCACCCCCCTTCACGATGGCCGCGCATACCTCCCGTCGCGGACGTAGCATGCCGGGCATGACGACCACCCCGGACCGCAGCCGCGTCCAACTGCCCGGCATCTCGTCCCGTGCCTACGAACACCCCGCAGACCGGTCGGCTCTGGTCGCTCTGCGCAAGTTGAGCGGGTTCGACACGGTTCTCAAGCAGATGTCCGGCCTAGTCAGCGAGCGGCGCCTTCGCCTCATGTACCTCGCCTCTGCCGTGCGGGTGAGCGAGACCCAGTTCCGCTCCCTCTACGACATGGGCCGCGACGCCGCCTACGTCCTCGACCTGCACCGGATCCCGGAGATCTACGTCCAGCAGGACCCGCAGGTCCAGGCCAAGGCCATCGGCTTCGACGACCCGTTCATCGTCGTGACCACCGGCCTGCTCAACCTCATGAACGAGGAGGAGCAGCGCTTCGTCATCGGCCACGAGACGTCCCACATCCTGTCGGGCCACGCCGTCTACCGGACGATGCTCGACATCCTCACCCGCCTCGCGGCCCGCGTCGCCTGGATCCCGCTCGGCTACATCGGCCTGCGCGCGATCGTGGCCGGACTGGAGGAGTGGTACCGGAAGTCCGAGCTGTCCTCCGACCGCGGCGGCCTGCTCACCGGCCAGGACCCGGAGGCCGCCAAGCGCGCGCTGATGAAGCTCGCCGGCGGCGACTACACGCACGAGATGAACATCGAGGCGTTCCTGGAGCAGTACGCCGAGTACGACACCGCCGGCGACCTGCGCGACGGCTTCCTCAAGGTGCTCAACCTGCTCGGCACCACCCACCCGTTCGCCGTGGTCCGCGTGGCCGAGCTCGACAAGTGGCAGCGCAGCGGCGAGTACGACCGCATCATCGGCGGCGACTACCCGCGCCGCGAGGACGACCCCAACGCCCGCGTCAGCGAAGAGGTGAAGGCCGCCGCCGAGTCCTACCGCAGGTCCTGGTCGGAGTCCCAGGACCCGTTCATCGGCGTGCTCCGCGACGTGGCCGAGGGCGCGGTCAACGCCGGCGAGCGGATCTTCAACCGGTTCGCGCGCCGCGACGGCTGACCGTCACAGCAGCAGGGCGATCGCGCGCACGGCAGCCGCGCACAGGGCGACGAACCCGCCCAGCACGGCCAGTGCGCGCAGCCCTTCCCTGCGCAGCTCGGGCAGCCGGGCGCCGACCCGCTCGATCTCGCGCCCGGTGATGCCGCCGCACAGCATGCCGAACACCACGGCGGCGGCGGTGACCGGAGCGGGCTGCTGCCACCAGGTCGAGTCGATGTGACCGCCGCCGGTGATCCACAGCGCTCCGCCGGCCGCGACGGCGACGGGCGCCCCCGGCCAGACGGCGGCGCTGGCCAGCGCTCCGGACAGCGCGAACGGGAGCGTCACCGCCCTCATGGTGGCCCGCAGCCACCCTTCGGCGTGGTTGCGCACCATCCAGTGGCTCATCCACAGCGCCCTGGTCAGCACCACGAACACGGCCGTGATGCCGATGGAGGCGATCGGCCACATCACCGACGCCACCACGCACGGCACGGCCAGGACGGCGAGCAGCAGCAGCGCCGTGTTCCCGGCTGGCAGCGTGGTGGCCCCTTCGGCCCTGCTCTTGACGCCCTTGGCCACGCTCTGCGTCCTCGTGCGGGTCCGCGCCGCCGTCTGCGCCCTGGCCCGCACGGCGCCCTCGCCGCTCCGCCCGCGCCCGGTCGTCCCGTCGCTCTTGCCGCGCCCCGCGGCCCCGTCGGCCCGCCCACGGCCGGTGGCCCCGTCGGTCTTCCCATGCCCCACGGCGCCGTCGGCCCGCCCGCGTCCGGCGGCCCCGTCGCTCTTCCCCCGTCCCGCCGCGCCGTCAGCCCGCCCACGTCCGGCGGTCCCGTCGGCCCGGCCCCGGCCCGTCCCCTCGTCCGTGGCGCGCCCGCGCGGCGCGGGCACCTCTCCGGCACGCCCCCGCGCCCCGTCGGCACGCGCAGCCGCCTCACCCGTACGAGACCGCGACGGCGCACTGTCAGCCGAGCGCCCGCGCACCCCCTCCGCACGCGCGGCCACCTCACCCGCACGGGACCGCGGCGGCACGCTGTCTCCCGAACGCCCGCGTCCTCCCTCAGCACGCGACGCCGCCCCTTCACCTGTGCGGGACCGAGGCGGCACGCTGTCGCCTGAACGCCCGCGCGGCGCGGGCACCTCTCCGGAACGCCCCCGAGCCGCCGGCTCGGAGCCACGGCCGCGGGGCGACGGGACGTTGCCCCCGGGGCGCGAGGCGTCCCCCGGCTCACCGGCGCCGGCGTCCGGGTCGTCGAGACCGCTCGCCTTGACCAGCCGGGCCAGCCGGTCGGCCAGCAACGCGGCGGTGGGCCGCTTGCGCGGCTCCCGGTTGAGCGCCGCCCGCACCAGCGGCAGCAGCTCCACCGGCACGCCCTTGAGGTCGGCCTGCCCGTTGAGCACCGCGTACATCTGCGCCTCGGCGGTCCCCCGCCCGAACGCGGGCCGCCCGGTCGCCGCGAACGCCACCGTCGCCGCCCACGCGTGCACATCGGCGGGCGAGTCCACCTGCTCGTCGGCGAAGATCTCCGGGGCGGTGTAGCCGGGGGTGCCGAGGAAGGTGCCGGTCAGGGTGAGCCGGGTGGCGTCGTGCACCTGGGCGATGCCGAAGTCGATGAGCACCGGCCCGCCGGCGCCCATGATGATGTTGGCCGGCTTGAGGTCGCGGTGCACCACCCCGGCGGCGTGGATGATGGCCAGGGCCGCGGCGATGCCCTGCGCGAGCCGTACCAGCTCCGCCAGGTCGAGGGCCCCGTCCTGGCGCACCCGCTCCAGCAGGGTGACACCCTCGATGTGCTCCATCACCAGGTAGGGGCGGTCGCAGGACAGGTCGGCGTCGAGCACGCGCGCGACATAGGGGCTCTCGACCCGGCGCAGTGCCCGGACCTCGCGTTCGAGCCGGATGCGTGCGGCGTCGTTCTCGGTCAGGTCGTGCAGGACCTTGACCGCGACGCGCTCGCCACGGCGGGCGCTGGCGAGGTACACCTCGCCCATGCCACCCCGGCCGAGCCTCTCGAGCAGGGTGTACGGCCCGACCTTGCCGAGCTTGCTCACCGTCCCTCCCCGCTCGGCGCGCCCATAAGGGACACAACCCTAGCGCTGTGAAAGGTGTGGACGCCTGAGGCACGCCGAAACTTCTATCTGCCGACTCCGATCACGACAGCAGCTTGTCGAGCTCGGCCCTGGGCTCGCGCCCGAGATCCCTGCGCCCCTTCCTGCGCCAGTTGACGTGACCGTGGCTCTCCAGCCAGAGCATCAGCCGGTCGGCGCCGAACAGCACGGCGGCCGCGAACGCGAGGGCGATGACGATCTCCATGCGCCCAGTCAAGGAGGCGCGCGCGGGGCCGCGGGCGCCGACACGCCGCCCGCGACCCGATCACGTCACTGTCCTGACTTGGCGATGACCGTGCCCTCGGCGGTGCGCAGCTGGCCCTCGCCGGTGTAGACCCACTTGGTGGAGGTCAGCTCGGGCAGGCCCATCGGCCCGCGCGCGTGCAGCTTCTGCGTGGAGATGCCGATCTCGGCGCCGAACCCGAACTCGCCGCCGTCGGTGAACCGGGTCGAGGCGTTGACCGCCACCGCGGCCGAGTCGACCAGCGACACGAACCGCCGGGCCGCCTGCTGGGACCGGGTGACGATGGCGTCGGTGTGGCCGGACCCGTAACGCCGGATGTGGGCCACCGCGTCCTCCAGCGAGTCGACGACCGCGGCCGCGATGTCGAGCGAGAGGTACTCGGCGGTGAAGTCGTCCTCGGTGGCCGGCACCACGTCGTCGCCGTAGCGGGCCACGCGCGCGTCGCCGTGGACGGTCACCCCGGCCGCCTTCAGCGCTTCCAGCGCCCGGGGCACGAACGCGTCGGCCGCGTCGGCGTGCACCAGGAACGTCTCGGCCGCGTTGCACACCGACGGCCGCTGCGCCTTGGCGTTGACCAGGATCTCCACGGCCAGGTCGAGGTCGGCGCCGGCGTCGACGTACACGTGGCAGTTGCCCGTGCCGGTCTCGATGACCGGGACGGTGGACTCCTCCACGACCGAGTTGATCAGCGACGCGCCGCCGCGCGGGATGAGCACGTCGACCAGCCCGCGGGCGCGCATCAGCGTCTTGACCGAGTCGCGGGTGAGGCCCGGCACGAGCTGTACGGCCCCGGACGGCACCTCGGTGGCCGCCAGCGCCTCCTGCATCACCTTCACCAGGGCGGTGTTGGAGCTGTAGGCGCTGGAGGAGCCGCGCAGCAGCACCGCGTTGCCGCTCTTGAGGCAGAGCGCGGCGGCGTCGACGGTGACGTTGGGGCGGCCCTCGTAGATGATGCCGATGACACCGAGCGGCACCCTGAGCTGACGCAGCTCCAGCCCGTTGGGCAGGGTGGAGCCGCGCACCACCTCGCCCACCGGGTCGGGCAGGTCGGCCACCTGGCGCACGGCCTCGGCGATGGCGGCCACCCGGCCCTCGTCGAGCCGCAGCCGGTCGATCATGGCCTCGGCGGTGCCCTGCGCCCTGGCCTGCTCCACGTCCGCGGCGTTGGCCTCGACGATCTCGGCGGCATGCGCCACCAGGGCGTCGGCGACGGCGCGCAGGGCCCGGTCCTTGGGCGCCCGCGGCAGCGGGGCCAGCTCGGCGGCGGCCTCTCGTGCCGCGTGGGCGACCTTCAGGAACTCTGTGTTCATGCTTATTTGCTCTCCGTTTGATTGCTCCGCTGCGCTCCGCGGCGAAGGGCTCCTCAAGCCTCGCTCTTCCCTCGTCACTCCGGTCGCTTCGCTCCCTGCGTTCCTCAGTCCAGAGCGAGGCGAGCCCTTCGCAAAACCGGACGTGCCCCTTGGTGCGTCAGCCGTGGGAATCTGTTATCCAGTCAGCCTTGGGACTTTGTGTCTCGGTCGGCCTTGGGACTCCAGTATTCCGGTCAGCTTTGGGGTTCCAGTATGACGATGTCGTCTCGGTGGATCAGTTCGCGTTCGTACTCTGGGCCCAGTTCGGTGGCCAGGTCGCGGGTGGAGCGGCCGAGGAGGCCTGGGATCTCCATCGCGTCGAAGTTGACCAGGCCGCGTGCCACCACGCGGCCGCGCGGTCCGCACAGGTCGACCGGGTCGCCGGCGGCGAACTCGCCCTCGACGGAGGTCACCCCGGCCGGCAGCAGGGACTTGCGCCGGGTGACGACGGCCTCGACCGCGCCGGCGTCGAGGTGGAGCCGGCCGCGCCCGGTGGTGGCGTGGGCCAGCCACAGCAGGCGCGTGCCCGGATGGCGGCCCTGGGGATGGAAGAAGGTGCCGACGTCGTCTCCGGCCAGCGCGTGCGCGGCGTGGGCGGCGGCGGTCAGCACGACCGGCACGCCCGCGCCGGTGGCGATCCTGGCCGCCTGGACCTTGGTGATCATGCCGCCGGTGCCGACGGCGCCGCCCTTGCCGAGCTGGACGCCGACCAGGTCCTCGGGCCCGCGGATCTCCGCCAGCCGCCGCGCGCCCGGCCGGCTCGGCGGGCCGTCGTAGAGCGCGTCGACGTCGGACAGCAGGATCAGCGCGTCGGCCCGGATGAGATGGCTGACCAGCGCGGCCAGCCGGTCGTTGTCGCCGAAGCGGATCTCGTCGGTGGCGACGGTGTCGTTCTCGTTGACGATGGGCACGATGTCGAGCTCCAGCAGCCGGTCGAGGGTGCGCTGGGCGTTGACGTGGTGGGTGCGCCGCATCATGTCGTCGGCGGTCAGCAGCACCTGGCCGACGCGCAGCCCGTACCGGGCGAAGGAGGAGGTGTAGCGGGCGACCAGCACGCCCTGCCCGACGGACGCCGCCGCCTGCTGCGTGGCCAGGTCACGCGGTCGCGCGGGCAGCCCGAGCGGGCCCAGGCCCGCCGCGATGGCGCCCGACGACACCAGCACGAGCTGCGTGCCGGCCCGGCGGCGCGCGGCGAGCACGTCGACGAGCGCGTCGACCCGGTCGACGTCGATCATGCCCTGGGGGGTCGTGAGCGACGACGAGCCGATCTTGACGACGACCTTCGACGCTGAACCGATCTGTTCCCGCACGTCCAAACCCTATCCGAGCCCGCCAAACGGTTTATCCGAGGCGGCTGTCGGTGCCGCGCGGCCCCTGGCGGACCGCCTCGGCGTTGAGCGTCGGCTGCCAGTCGAAGATGTAACCGCCCTCCATCGGCCCGATCACCACCTCGACCCCGGCGGTGGCGCCGGCCTTGGCGAGCTCCTCCTCGACGCCGAGCCGCTCCAGCCGGTCGGCCAGGTAGCCGACGGCCTCGTCGTTGCTGAAGTCGGTCTGCCTGATCCACCGCTCCGGCTTCTCGCCGGTCACCTGGAACAGGTCGTCGTTGACCTTGCGCACCTTGAACCCGGCCTCGCCGAGCTGCTTGGGCCTGATGACGAGCCTGGTCGGCTCCTCGACGGGCTTGGCGGCGCGGGCTGCGGCCACCCACTCGCCCATCGCGTACGTGAGCTCGCGCAGCCCTTCGTGGGCCGCCGCCGACACGGTGAACACCCGCAGCCCGCGCTCCTCGAACTCGGGCCGTACGAGGTCGGCCAGGTCACGGGCGTCGGGCACGTCGGCCTTGTTGAGCACGACCATGCGCGGCCGGTCCTCCAGCTTGCCGTAGGCGTGCAGCTCCGCCTCGATCACCTCGTAGTCGGTGACGGGGTCGCGGCCCGGCTCCATGGTGGCGCAGTCGATGACGTGCACGAGCATGTCGCACCGCTCGACGTGGCGCAGGAACTCGTGGCCGAGCCCCTTGCCCTCGGACGCGCCGGGGATCAGGCCGGGCACGTCGGCCACGGTGAAGACGTTGTCGCCCGCGGTGACCACGCCCAGGTTGGGGATCAGGGTGGTGAACGGGTAGTCGGCGATCTTCGGCTTGGCCGCGCTGAGGGCGGCGATCAGCGACGACTTGCCCGCGCTGGGGAAGCCGACCAGCGCCACGTCGGCGACGCTCTTCAGCTCCAGCATCACGTCCAGCGCGTCGCCCGGCTCGCCCAGCAGCGCGAACCCGGGCGCCTTCCGCTTGGTGCTGGCCAGCGCGGCGTTGCCGAGGCCGCCGTGGCCGCCGCCGGCGATCACGTAACGGGTGCCGGCGCCGACCAGGTCGATGAGCACCTCACCGGTCGCCGCGTCCTTGACCACGGTGCCGTTGGGCACCGGCAGCACCACGTCGCCCCCGTTGGCGCCGTCGCGGTTGGAGCCCTGCCCCTGCTTGCCGTTGCCGGCCTTGCGGTGCGGGCGGCGGTGGTAGTCGAGCAGGGTGGCGGTGTTGGGGTCGACCTCCAGGATGACGTCCCCGCCCCGACCGCCGTTGCCGCCGTCGGGGCCGCCGAGCGGCTTGAACTTCTCCCGGTGGATGGAGGCGCAGCCGTTCCCCCCGTCACCGGCCCTGACATGCAGGATCACCTGGTCCACGAAGTCCGGCATTCAGCTCTTCTCCTCCATAGGCCCGCGTACGGGCACACCATCACATCCAGCCGAGCACCCTCAGGAAACGGGTACCTCCGCCCCCTCAGACGAACGGGCTCCGCAGAGGTGCCCCGCCGATCGGCCGCTCCCCCGTACGAGGATCCGGCCGTACGACCGAGCCCTCCACACGGGACCGGCCACAAAACCGGCCCTTCCACGGAAGGAGTCGTACAACGGGACAAGGGGTGGATCGGCAGGCGATCCACCCCTTGTCTCAACCCCTCGCGACGGAGATTTACTCCGCGACGGGGACGATGCTCACGGCGCGGCGACCGCGCTTGGTGCCGAACTGGACGTGACCGGCGGTCAGCGCGAACAGGGTGTCGTCGCCGCCACGGCCGACGTTGTCACCCGGGTGGAAGTGGGTGCCGCGCTGGCGGACGATGATCTCGCCGGCGTTGACCAGCTGGCCGCCGAAGCGCTTGACGCCCAGGCGCTGAGCGTTGGAGTCGCGGCCGTTGCGGGTGGACGACGCGCCCTTCTTGTGTGCCATCTCTCAAACTCCCGATCAGGCCTGGTCGATACCGGTGATCTTCACCTGGGTGTACCGCTGACGGTGACCCTGGCGCTTCTTGTAACCGGTCTTGTTCTTGTACTTGAGAATGCGGATCTTCGGACCCTTGGTCTCACCGAGGATCTCGGCGTTGACCGTGAACCGGCCCGCCTCCGTGGTCACATCGCCGTCGTTGACGACGAGCACCGTCGGCAGCGAAACCGAAGAGCCGACCTCGCCGGCGACCTTGTCCACCTCGAGGACGTCACCGACGGAGACCTTCTGCTGCCTGCCGCCGCAACGAACGATCGCGTACACCGCGGAACCCTTCTACTGACTAGCTGTTGTCGATACACCGGCGCCCCGAGCGGGACGACCGCTGCCTCCGAATGCTGCGCCCGACCTCCGGCTCGTCCGAAACCGACGAACCGAGGGGCGCGCCAACAGGGCACGCCACCTAGCGCACCGATCCACTAGGGTACCGGATGATCCGTGCCCCTGGCGAACCGGACGATTCATCGGATCGCCCGCCAAGCGGTCACTCGGCGGACTTGGCTCGGCGGGAACGTCGCCGCCCCCTGCCGGAAGACTGGCCGCCGTGGTCGTCCTCATGCGGGACATCGTCAAGCGCACCGGTCACCGTATCACGGTTCCCCGTGTCCTTGGCCGCGGAGACCTTGTCGCCCATCTTGTCGGAGACCGCCTTCTCGACCGCCATCTTGCCCTGCGTGCCGCGCGGCTCCGGCTTGCTCTCGACCGGCTCCGTGGAGACGATCAGGCCACGCCCGTTGCAGCAGTCGCACGGCGTCGAGAACGCCTCCAGCAGGCCCTGACCGACCCGCTTACGGGTCATCTGGACCAGCCCCAGCGAGGTCACCTCGGCCACCTGGTGCTTGGTCCGGTCGCGGGCCAGGCACTCCAGCATGCGCCGCAGCACCAGGTCGCGGTTGGACTCCAGCACCATGTCGATGAAGTCGATGACGATGATGCCGCCGATGTCGCGCAGCCGGAGCTGGCGCACGATCTCCTCGGCCGCCTCCAGGTTGTTGCGGGTGACGGTCTCCTCGAGGTTGCCGCCCTGGCCGGTGAACTTGCCGGTGTTGACGTCGACGACGGTCATCGCCTCGGTCCGGTCGATCACCAGCGAGCCGCCGCTCGGCAGCCACACCTTGCGCTCCATCGCCTTGGCGAGCTGCTCGTCGATCCGGTACGACTCGAACACGTCGCCCTGGCCGCCGTCCCACTTCGTCAGTCGCTCGGCCAGGTGCGGCGCGACGTACTTGACGTACTCGTCGACCGTCTCCCAGGCGTCCTCGCCCTGCACGACCAGCGAGCTGAAGTCCTCGTTGAAGACGTCGCGCACCACCCGGATGGTCAGGTCGGGCTCGGCCGAGAGCAGTTCGGGCGGGCTGGCCGACTTGGCCTTCTTGCGGATGTTCTCCCACTGCGCCGACAGGCGGGCGACGTCGCGGGCCAGTTCCTCCTCCGAGGCGCCCTCCGCGGCCGTACGGACGATCACGCCGGCGTTCTCCGGCATGACCTTCTTCAGGATGCTCTTGAGCCGGGTGCGCTCCTTGTCGGGGAGCTTGCGGCTGATGCCGGTCATCGACCCGTCGGGCACGTACACCAGGTAGCGGCCGGGCAGGCTGATCTGCGAGGTCAGCCGGGCGCCCTTGTGGCCGATCGGGTCCTTGGTGACCTGCACCAGCACCGACTGGCCGGACTTCAGCGCCGACTCGATCCGCTTGGGCTGACCCTCCAGGCCGGCGGTGTCGAAGTTGACCTCGCCCGCGTACAGGACGGCGTTGCGCCCCTTGCCGACGTCGACGAACGCGGCCTCCATCGACGGCAGCACGTTCTGCACCTTGCCGAGGTAGACGTTGCCGACGTAGGACTGGCTGGCCTCGCGGTTGACGTAGTGCTCGACGAGGATGCCGTCCTCCAGCACCGCGATCTGCGTGCGGTCGCCCTGGCGGCGCACCACCATCATCCGGTCGACGGACTCGCGGCGGGCCAGGAACTCCGACTCGGTGATGATCGGCGGACGCCGGCGGCCCAGCTCGCGGCCCTCGCGCCGGCGCTGCTTCTTGGCTTCCAGGCGGGTCGAGCCGCGCACGCTCTGCACGCCGTCGGCGGAGGTGTCGTGGGCGGCCGCCCGGCCGGAGCGCGGGGCGCGGATGCGCACCACCGTGTTCGGCGGGTCGTCGGGCGTCGTGTCGGCCGTGTCGTCGTCAGCGCCGCGGCGGCGACGGCGACGGCGACGGCGCGAGCTGGAGCCGGACTCGTCCTGGGACTCCTCGGACGCCTCCTCCTGGCCCTCCTCGTCGGAGTCGTCGGAGTCGTCGCCCTCGTCGTTCTCGTCACGCTCGCGTGACTTGCCGCGCCCGCGCCCGCCGCGCCTGCGGCGACGGCGCCGGCCACCGGTCTCCTCCTGGTCGTCGGAGGTGTCGGCGTCGCCGTCGGTGTCGATGTCTGTGTCGTCCTCGGCGGTCGCCTCGGCGCTCTCGTCGTGCGCCTCCACCTCAGGCTCGGGCTCCGGCTCCACCGGCCGTACCGGCTGCGCCTGTGTGGGGTCGGGCGCCTGGAACAGCGGCGCGAAGATGGCCGCCGGGCGCCGGAAGGCGGAGCCACCGGCCTCGTCCCGCCTGCGGGCGGCCAGCCCGAACGGGTCGGCCAGCAGGTTGACCTTGATGTCGTCCTCATCAAGGTCCTCCCCGGCGGGCTCGTCGTCGAGCGGCTCGTCCTCGGGCAGGATCTCGAGAATCTCCTCCTGCTCATCGGCGGACCCGTCACGCTCTGCCGCGGCCTCCCCGGCCCCCGCGGCCACCTGCGCGGCCACACCCGGCTCGACGCGCGACTCAGCGGACTCGACCCCGGCACCACCCGCCCGGGCAGCGTCGTCACGGACCTCACCCGTACGAGCAGCGCCCGCACGGTCGGCACCGGTACGAGCAGCGCCCGCCGCAGCGGTGCCCGCACGGTCGGCACCCGCCGCAGTGGCACCCGTACGGTCAGCTCCCGCCGTAGCGGCACCCGCGCGGTCGGCACCCGCCGTAGCGGTGCCCGCGCGGTCAGCGCCCGTCGTAGCGGGCTCTCCCGCCTCGATCTCCGGCTCGGCCTTCTTACGGGACCGGCGCCGCTTCGCGGGCGCTTCCGGCTCGGCGGCCTCGCCCGGCGCACCGGCGCCGGAGACCGCGGCCCCGCTCAGCTCAGCCGCGCCAGGGGTCTCGGTGCCGGAGGCCGCGACCGCCTCGCCACGGGCCGCCTCAGCGCCGTTGGCGGGCACCTGGGCGTCGGGGGCGCCGACGACCGCGTCCGGGGTCTCGGGGACGCCGGACGCACCGGTCTCCGCCTCGTCGGCGGTCTTCTTGCGGCGCCGGGTCGTCGTGGCCGTCGACCGGGTCCGCGTGGTGCGCTTGGGCTTGGCCTCCTCGACGGCGGCGGCCGCCGCCTCCTCGGCCGGGCTCACCGGAGCCGGCGCGGCGACGACCTCGCCGGGCTCTCCGGCCGCGCGTTGCGCCGCCACACTGGGCAGCGGCCGCCCCTCGGTCACCGACGGCGCGGCCTGGGCGGCCGGGACGGTGACCGGGGCGGAGGGCTTCTCCTCAGGGATCTCCGGCGGGGGCCCCGCCGGCCTCTTGGCCGCGCCGCGGCGCCTGGTCACCTGGGACTGTTCTGTTGTCTCCCCGTCAGGGCCATTGGCCCCGGCGTTGGGCTCGTTCTCGTCGAGCATGCGGGCGCTCTCCCGTCAGCCCCCGGGCGCGTCGCCGCGCCGCGCAGGAGCATCGTGTCTCGTTGTCCGCCACACCCGGAGGCGTGGCGCCAAGTCCTGTCTGCCGGTCACACCCCATGGGGGCGCTCCCCTTAACCGGCGACGTGCTCACCCGCCGGTCCCGCCTCGCCGCCGCGCGTCGTATCGCGGTCCAGGTCGAGCGGGTCGGCAAGTGCACCGGTGCCGGCGTCGAGTGGCCCCTGCGCCAGCCTGGTCACCTCGGGGGGGACCGGCGGCGCGAAGTCGGCCACAAGGCGCAGCCCTGTGAGCACATCGTCGGGTCGAACGGCAGGAGTCATGTGCCGAACAACCATGCGCAGTATGACACACGACTGTCCGGGCACCTGAGCTGCTGTTCTCCCTGTTCCCTCCGGCACCGTGAGCCTCAGCACGGCCTCGCGCGCGTCGAAGCGCCGCGGCCCCTTCTTGGTGAGGCGCTCGACCTCCACGTGGCCGGCCGCGAGGAACTTCTGCACCGCCTCTTCGGCGTGCTCGCGGTCGGCGCCGGGCAGCCGCACCTCCCACTCGGAGACCTCCAGGCGGTCGGCCAGCGCGCCGGGGCCGGCCTCGACGACGTCGAGCACGTCAAGGCCCGGCGGCAGCGATCCGTCGAGGTCGGTCTTGACCTGCCGGGGATCGCACGGCGTGGTGACGCCGATCTCGAGGTATTCGGCTTCGCTGGCAACGCCGGTCGGCGCTGCTCCCGCGTAGGAGATCTTCGGATGTGGCGAGAAGCCCGCACTGTAGGCCACCGGAATACCGGCACGACGGACCGCACGCTCGACGGCCCGCGAGATGTCGCGGTGGCTGGTGAAGCGCAGGCGTCCGCGCTTGGCGTAGCGCACACGCAGGCGCTGCACCGTGGGCGCGGGCGGTGGCCCGTCGGGAACAGGTTTCAGTGCCTTGTCGTCCTTCCCTTGTAAGAGTTTCTTCTCTCAGGATAAGCCGCCCGGGCACCCGCGTGTACAGGATCATGTACGGCGAGACACCGGCCGCGCACCCGGCGCGTCGTCAGACGACCGTGAGCGGAAGGAGCTTGCGGCCCGTCGGACCGATCTGGATCTCGGTGCCCATGGTGGGGCAGACGCCGCAGTCGTAGCACGGGGTCCAGCGGCAGTCTTCGACCTCGCCGCCCGAGACGGCGTCCTGCCAGTCCTGCCAGAGCCACTCGCGGTCGAGCCCGGCGTCGAGGTGGTCCCAGGGCAGGACCTCGTTCTCCTCGCGCTCGCGCGTGGTGTACCAGTCGACGTCGACGCCGGCCCGCTCGGCGGCGGCCATCCATCGTTCGTAGGAGAAGTGCTCGCTCCAGCCGTCGAAGCGGCCGCCGTCTTCCCAGACCGCGCGGATGACGGCGCCGACCCGGCGGTCACCGCGCGACAGCAGGCCCTCCACGATGGACGGCTTGCCGTCGTGGTAGCGGTAGCCGATGGCCCGGCCGTACTCCTTGTCGCGGCGCAGCGAGTCGCGCAGCGCCTTGAGCCGCCGGTCGACGGTCTCGTGGTCGGCCTGGCCCGCCCACTGGAACGGGGTGTGCGGCTTGGGCACGAAGCCGCCGATGGAGACGGTGCAGCGGATGTCGCGCGACCCGGTGGCCTCGCGGCCCGCCTTGATGACCTTCTTGGCCAGGTCGGCGATGCCGAGCACGTCCTCGTCGGTCTCGGTGGGCAGCCCGCACATGAAGTAGAGCTTCACCTGCCGCCAGCCCTGGGAGTAGGCGGCGGTGACGGTGCGGATGAGGTCTTCCTCGGTGACCATCTTGTTGATCACCTTGCGCATGCGCTCGGAGCCGCCCTCGGGGGCGAAGGTGAGGCCGGAGCGCCGCCCGTTGCGGGAGAACTCGTTGGCCAGGTCGATGTTGAACGCGTCGACCCGGGTCGAGGGCAGCGACAGCGAGGTGTTGGTGCCTTCGTAGCGGTCGGCCAGGCCCTTGGCCAGGTCGCCGATCTCGCTGTGGTCGGCGGACGACAGCGACAGCAGCCCGACCTCGTTGAAGCCGGACTCCTCGATGCCCTGCTTCACCATGGCGCCGACCGTGGTGATCGACCGCTCCCGCACCGGACGGGTGATCATGCCGGCCTGGCAGAACCGGCAGCCGCGGGTGCAGCCGCGGAAGATCTCCACGCTGAAGCGTTCGTGCACGGTCTCGGCCAGCGGCACCAGCGGCTTCTTCGGGTAGGGCCACTCGTCGAGGTCCATGACGGTGTGCTTGTGGACCCGCCACGGCACGTCGGGACGGTTGGGCGCGACCCGCTTGATGCGGCCGTCGGGGTGGTAGTCGACGTCGTAGAACTTGGGCACGTAGACGCCGCCGGACTCGGCCAGGCGCATGAGCAGCTCGTCGCGCCCGCCGGGCCTGCCCTCGTCCTTCCACTCGCGGATGACCTCGGTGATGGCGATCGCGATCTGCTCGCCGTCGCCGAGCACGGCCGCGTCGAGGAAGTCGGCGATCGGCTCGGGGTTGAAGGCGGCGTGGCCGCCCGCGAGCACGATCGGGTCGTCGTCGCCTCGCTCGGCGGCCACGAGCGGGATCCCGGCCAGGTCGAGCGCGGTCAGCATGTTGGTGTAGCCGAGCTCGGTCGAGAAGGAGACGCCGAACACGTCGAACGCGCGCACCGGCCGGTGGGCGTCGACCGTGAACTGCGGCACGCCCTCGGCCCGCATGAGCGCCTCGAGATCCGGCCAGACCGCGTAGGTGCGCTCGGCCAGGGTCGCGGGCAGCTCGTTGAGGATCTCGTACAGGATGGCCACGCCCTGGTTGGGCAGCCCCACCTCGTAGGCGTCGGGGTACATCAGCGCCCAGCGCACGTCGGCGGAGTCCCACTCCTTGACCGTCGAGTTGAGCTCACCCCCGACGTACTGGATCGGCTTCTGCACCTTGGGCAGCAGCGGTTCCAGGCGAGGGAAAATCGACTCCGCAGTCATACGACCCAGGGTAGCGGCGCCTGGCCGTTCAACCGAACGCACGCTGCCTCACGTGGATGGCCTGCAGCAACCCGACCCCGATGAGGTTGGCGAAGGTGGAGGTGCCGCCGTAGGAGACGAACGGCAGCGGCAGCCCGGTGATGGGCATGATGCCGATGGTCATGCCGACGTTCACGAACATCTGGAAGGTGAACCAGCACACGATCGTGCCCGCCATCAGCGTGCCGAACCGGTCCTTGCAGTGCCGCGCGATCCACAGCCCGCGCAGTAGCACCAGGCCGAGCAGCGCCACCAGGGTGACCGAGCCGAGGAAGCCGAACTCCTCGCCCGCCACGGTGAAGATGAAGTCGGTGTGCTGCTCCGGCACGAACCGGCCGGTGGTCTGGCCGCCCCCGAGCAGCCCCTTGCCGAACAACTGCCCGGAGCCGATCGCGATCAGCGACTGGGTGCTGTTGTAGCCGACGCCCCGCGGGTCGACGCTCGGATCGACGAACGCGGTGAACCGGGCCACCTGGTAGGGCTCCAGCACGTCGAAGAAGAAGACGCAGAAGATCCCGGCTGCGCCGATGAGCGTGAACAGGGCGATCAGCCGCTTGCGCACCCCGGAGATGATCATGGCGGAGGCCGTGACGGCGGCCAGCACGAGCGCGGTGCCGAGGTCGGGCTGGAGCATCACCAGCACCAGCGTGATCCCGGCGGCCACCAGCGCCAGCAGCACGTCCAGGCCGCGCGGCCGGTCGGTGCCCTCGACCGGCTGGGCCAGCAGCATGGACGTGATCAGCACCAGGCCCACCTTGGCGAACTCCGACGGCTGCACCGCGAATCCGCCGCCGAGCAGGATCCACGAGTGGGACCCGTTGATGGTCGCGCCCAGAGGAGTCAGCACGAGCCCCAGCCCGACGAGCGAGACCAGGTAGACCACCGGCGCGTACGCCCGCACCGCCCGGTAGTCGGTCATCGCGACCGCGAGGCACAGCACCACCCCGATCACCTGGTTCAACAGGTGCTTCCACAGCAGCCCGGTGGAGCCGGGCGCCCACGTCCGCGTGGACGACCAGACGAGCAGGGAGCCGAGGACCAGCAGCGCGGCCACGGCGACCAGCATCACCACGTCCAGCCGCCACACCGCCGACTCCGGCCCGAACACCCTGCGGGTGAACGGCCGCCGCCCCGCCGCCAGCGCGCCACCGGTCATCCTGGCACCACCGTCCCGTCAGGCCGGAACGTCGGCAGCTCCGACACCGGCTTGCCATCCCGCACCGCGGCCGGCCGCTTGATGCCGAAGATGCCCTCGTAGATCTCACGGGCGGCGGGAGCGGCGGTCTCCGCGCCGAACCCGCCCTGGGAGACCATGACGACCACGACGAACCGCGGGTTACGGGTCGGCGCGAACGAGGCGAACCAGGAGGTGTCCTGCTTGCCCCACACCTCCGCCGTGCCCGTCTTGCCGCCGATCGCCACCTGGTCCATGGGGAAACCGGCGAAGGCCCCGGCCGCGGTGCCGTCGGAGGGGACCTGGCTGAGCGCGTTCTTGATGTAGCGCCGTTCCTTCTCCGTCACCGGGAGCCTGCCGACGACAGGCACGGGAATGGTCTTGACCACCTTCCCGTCCGGCCGCACCATCGCCCAGCCGATCCGCGGGCTGCGCACCTTGCCGTCGGTGGCGAGCGCCGCGTACGCGCGAGCCAGCTGCAGCGGCGTCACCAGCACGTCCCCCTGACCGATGCTGAAGTTGGCCGAGTCGCCCGGCCGCAGGATGAACCCCTCGGCGCAGTTCTCGTGCGCCAGCCGCTTGAGGAACGCCGCCCGGGCGCCGTCCTTGACCTCGGGATAGCCGGTCTGCGCCCGCTTGCAGTTCTCGCCGCTGGTCAGCGCCCAGCTCTCCTTCTTCCAGCGGCGGTCGGGGATGCGCCCGTGCGACTCGCCCGGCAGGTCGACACCGGTGGGCGTGCCGAACCCGAACTTCCTGGCGGTGTTGGCGAACACCTCGGCGACGTGCTTCTTCGGCGTCCGCCCGCCGTCCTTCAGGTACTGGTCGTACGCGGCCTTGTAGAAGATCGTGTCGCACGACTTCACCAGCGCCGTGTGAAGGGTGAGCGTGCCGAGCGGGATGCCGCGGAAGCCGTTGAAGGCACGGTCGCCGATCATGACGGAGCCGGGGCAGCTGTACTGGCCGTCGAGCGGGTATCCGGCCCGCAGCATCGAGGCCACGGACGACACCTTGAACGTCGAGCCGGGCGCGAACTGGCCGTTGATCGCCCGCGACGTCAGCGGCTTGCCGGACTTCTCCGACAGCAGGTGGCGGTAGGTGCGCGCGGAGATGCCGCCCGCCCACACGGACGGGTTGTAACCGGGCGCGCTGGACATCGCGAGCACCCGCGAGGTGCGCGCGTCGAGCACCACCGCCGCGCCCCCGTCGGCGGCCGGCGCGGACTTCATCGCCTTCTGCAGCGCCCGCTCGGTGACCGCCTGGATGCGCGCGTCGATGCTGGTCACCAGGTGGTGGCCGGCGACGGACGGCACCTCCTTCTCCACCCCGAGCGGCTTGCCCATCCGGTCGACCTGCACCCTGCGGATGCCGGCCTTGCCCCGCAGCTCCTCGTCGTAGAAGTACTCCAGGCCGTCACGCCCGGCCAGGTCGACGCCCGAGAAGGTGGCCTTCAGCCCGACCCGCTTCTCCAGCTCGGCCTCGGTCACCGGGGACAGGTAGCCGAACATCTGCGCCCCGGCCTCACCCAGGGGATACTCCCTGATGGCCTGGATCTCCGCCGACACCGCGGGGAACTTCTCCTGCTGCTCCAGGATCTGCAGCGCCTCGCGGGTGTCGACCTTCTCGTCGAGCGGCACGGGTTGGTACGGGGAGCCGGTCCAGCACGGCTTGGGCACGTCGGGACCGCAAGGCGTGATCCGCCTCTGCAACTGCGAGACGGGCCGGCTGAGCACCTCCGACAGCTTGCCCAGCACCTTGACCCCGCTGTCGCGCATCCGCACCAGCCTGTTGCGGTCGACCGAGACGACCAGCCGGGACTTGTTGCGCACCAGCGGGCGGCCCGAGGAGTCGAGGATCTGTCCGCGCACCGCGGGCACGATGACGGTCCTGGTGCGGGTCTCGGTCGCCCGGTTGACGAACTCGGGGCCGCGTACGACCTGCACCTGCCAGAGCCGCACGGCGAGCGCCGCCAGCAGCACCAGCACGAGCACCTGCACCACGAGCAGCCGGGTCCGCATGCGGTTCACAGCATGTGCCTCTCCCGCGCGCCACGGGAAGCCAGCCAGACCACCACGGGGGCGACGATGAGCGTGCAGGCCACGGTCACCGGGACCTGCTGGGTGAGCGTCGAGACCGTGACCCGCGGGTCGGACAGCAGCCCGCTTACTGCCGCCGCCAGCAGCGGCGCGAGCAGCACGCACAGCACGACGGTGACGACCTTGTTGCCCACGCCCCGCCCGGCCAGATAGCCCACCAGCGCGAACACGAACGCGTACAGCCCCGCCACGTGCGCCGTCGGCGGCGCGAGATCGACGAGCAGCCCCGCCCCGAACCCGAGCACCGCCCCGGCGGCGGGCCCGCGCGCCAGGGCGGCCCCCACGACCGCCAGCAGCACCAGGTCGGGCGCTCCCCCGGCCGGCAGGCGCAGCCGGTTCACCAGGACGAACTGCACCAGCAGCGCCACCACCACGGCCACGACAGCCGTCATCGCGTCCCCTCCCTCCGCGGCAGCACCGCGTCTCTCGGGTCGCGCGCGGGCGGCTGCACCACCACGCCGACCACGTCCAGCGCGGTCATGTCCGCGTACGGGCGCGCGTACGCGGTCCTCGTCAGCTCGCCCGAAGCCGGCTCCACCCGCTCGACCACCCCGATCGGCACCCCGGGCACGTACGGCGCGCCCCGGTGGGAGCCGAAGCTGACCAGGCGCGAGCCCCGCAGCACGGGCGCCGTCGCGTCGAGAAGCTGGAAGCGCAGCAGCCGGCCGTGCTCCCCCACGCCGTGCACCACGCCGATCTCCCTGCCCTGCTCCAGGCGGGCGCCGGCCGCCGAGGCGGGATCGCTCAGCAGCACCACGCTCGACGTGCGCGGGCTCGCGTGCACGACCCGGCCGACCAGCCCGTCACCGTTGATCACGGTCATGTCGGCGCGGACGCCGTCGTCGGTGCCGGCGTCGAGCTCGACCGCCTCCTCGAACCCCGGCTGGCCGCGCCTGGCGATCACGTTGGCCGGCACCACCTTGTAGCCGCCGAGCGAGGCCAGCCCGAGCATCCGCTTCAGCTCCGCGGACCGCATGGTGTCGACCTTGCCGGCGGCCAGGTCGGCACGGAGCCGCGCGTTCTCGCGGCGGAGCCTGGCGATGCTCTCCTGGGCGGCGGGAGCCCCGGCGAGGGCCTCGACGAATCCGGTGACCGGCCCGAACACCGTCGCCCCCGCCTGCTCGGCCGTACCGAACACCCACGAGCCGGCCGCGCGCAGCGGCTCCAGCGGCGAGCTCTCCCCCGTCCTGTGGTCGACGGTCAGGATGACCAGCGCCGCCGCCAGAAGAGTTCCCAGGATCAGCCGTGCCTGGCGCGAGTCCCTCATCAGCGCCGCGACTCCGGAACCAGGACCTGCTGCAGCGCCTCGAAGTCCTCCACGCACCGGCCGGTGCCCAGCGCGACTGAGTCGAGGGCGTTCTCCACCAGGTGTACGGGCATGCCCGTTTCCTGCCTGAGCCGTTCGTCCAGGCCCCTGAGCAGCGCGCCGCCGCCGGTCAGGGCCAGCCCCCGGTCCATCAGGTCGCCGGACAGCTCCGGCGGGCACAGGTCGAGAGTCGACCTGACCGCGTCGGCGATGGCGTTGACCGGCTCCTCGATGGCCTTGCGGATCTCCTCGGCCGACACGATGATCGTCTTCGGCATGCCGCTGACCAGGTCACGGCCGCGCACCTCGGCGTGCGCCTCCTCGCCGTCGGCCCAGGCCGAGCCGATCGTCATCTTGATCTCCTCGGCGGTGCGCTCGCCGAGCATGAGCGAGAACTCCTTCTTGACGTACGTGATCACCGCCTGGTCCAGTTCGTCGCCGCCGACTCTGATGGACTTGCTGGTGACCACGCCGCCCATGGAGATGATCGCCACCTCGGTGGTGCCGCCGCCGATGTCGACGACCATGTTGCCGGTGGGCTCGTGCACCGGCAGCCCGGCCCCGATCGCCGCCGCCATCGGCTCCTCGACGATGTAGACCTTGCGCGCCCCGGCCTGGTAGCCCGCCTCCTTGACGGCCCGCTGCTCGACGCCGGTGATGCCGCTGGGCACCGCGATGATGATGCGCGGTTTGGAGAGATGGCGGCGTTTATGCGCGCGTTGGAGGAAATATCGCAACATCCGCTCGGTGACCTCGAAGTCCGCGATCACCCCGTCCTTGAGCGGGCGGACCGCCACGATGTTGCCGGGCGTACGGCCGATCATGCGTTTGGCCTCGATGCCCACGGCGACGATCTTCTCCGTGGCGGTGTTGATGGCGACGACCGACGGCTCGCTGAGCACGATGCCGCGGCCGCGCACGTACACCAGCGTGTTGGCGGTGCCGAGGTCGACCGCCATGTCACGGCCGAGAAAGGCGAGCTTGCTACCCATGGGGAACGGAGCCTTCCCGTGACGTTCGCAAAGGACTAAGGACTCACGACCGAATCCAATGCCGCTATGACTACGGACTGAATTCGAATCGTAACGTGACGTACCCACCTGCCCGCACACTGAGCCCGTGCGCCCCACAAAAATCTCAAGTCCCTGCGCGCACCGCGATTTTGCCCGGATTGCGCGCTACCACCCGCGTCCTCGGGTAGGCCCCGTAAACGACGAATGCCCGCGAGGCTTCAGAACCTGCGGGCACTCGGCCGAGCCGTGGACCTCAGAACCGGTCGGGGAAGAAGATCTTGATCTCCCGCGCGGCCGATTCGGGCGAGTCGGAGCCGTGGACGACGTTCTCGCCGATCTCCAGGGCGTGGTCGCCGCGGATCGTGCCGGGAGGCGACTTCACCGGGTCGGTGAGCCCCGCCAGCGAACGGAACGCCTCGACGGCGCGGTGACCCTCGGCCACCAGCGCCACCAGCGGCCCGGAGGTGATGAACTCGACGAGCTCGCCGAAGAACGGCCTCTCGGAGTGCTCGGCGTAGTGGGCCTTGGCGGTCTCGACGTCGAGGGTCCGCAGGTCCATCGCCACGACCTTGAGGCCCTTGCGCTCCATGCGGGCGATCACGTCACCGATCAGGCCGCGCTTCACCCCATCGGGCTTGATCAGGACAAGAGTGCGCTCGGACACTTCGGGTTCTCCTTCGAACTGGGTCGCGGATGCGGGCTACGAGCACGGCCTGGCCCGGGATGCTCCGCCGCACAGGCCATCGCGAAGCTGCGGCACAGCTTACCGCCCCACGCCGGTCACCTCGTTTCCCGGCGGCTCAGGCCCCGCCCTCGGGCGACTGCGCGGGCGGCGGCACCGGCGGCATCTCGCCACCCCCGCCCGCCTGCCCGTCCTCCGCCGGCGTCGTACGGATCGTCGCGCCGGCCCCGCCGTCCGCCGCCGGCGGCCGGCGCGACATGACGGACACCAGGACGATCACGGCCACGGCCAGGAACCCCCCGACCAGCGCCCAGAGATGCAGGACACCGACGTAGCTGTCGACGAACTCCTGCCTCGAACTCTGGTCGAGCAGCGTCTTCTGCATCCCGGTGCCCAGAAGGTAGCCGGCCAGCACGCCGGGGAAGCAGAGCGCCAGGCCGAACATGGCCGCCCCCGATCCCACGTCGGCGAGCGCCGCCGTCAGCGCCACGGACGCGCCGACCGTGAGCAGCGTGAACGGCACGACCAGCACCAGCCCCTCCGCCGAGGGCACCAGCACGCGCACCGAGCACAGCCCGGCGACCATGGCGAGCAGGCCGAGCTGCGTGAGCCACTGGCTGGACGCGGCCGACACGCGCACCGCGACCGCCGCCACCACCCCCAGAACGCCCGCGACGCAGAACGGGACCCACAGCCCTTTCAGCCCCGGCCCGCCCATGCCGCCCATCTCCACATACGTCACCTGGGCGACGCTGGGCAGCAGCACGACGCCGACCGCCACCATGGTGTACGCGAGCGTACGGCTCTCCCGGGCGCCGATGGAGGCCAGGGCGAGCAGTCCCACCATGGCGAGCGCCGCCAGTGTGATCATCAGCCCGCCGTGCCAGTCCTGGCTCGCGGCGCCGATGGCCACGGCCGCCACCCCGGCGGCGGGCACGATCGCGAGCAGGACGCGGCTGCGATCCTCGGGCCGCGGGCCCGGCGTGGACGGCCGCCCGCGCAGCGACCAGAGCATGAGATACACGGCGGCGAGCGCCAGCGCGATGCCGCTGAGCAGCGGATAGGGCTGCAGCGTGATCCGCCACTCCGTCGCTCCGGCGAGCGGCCAGAGCGCGAGCGCCTGGGCACCGAGCAGGCTGAGCGCCAGCGTGCCGGCCCACAGGCCGCGCAACCACCGTGGCCGGTCCCACACGGCGACCAGCGTGGCGGGCACGAGCAGCCCGGCGCCGACACCGTGGGCGACCCGCAGCACGCCGACCACGAAGGCCGAGTCCGCGTAGCCGCCGGCCGCGTCGGCGACGGCCAGCAGCGCCAGCCCCGCGACGAGCAGGTGGGCGGCCTTGACCCGGCGCAACACCATGGCCGCGAGCGGCACGGCCAGCATCATCGCCGGCAGGGCGAGCCCGTGGGCGCGCATGAGCCCGACCCGGTCGATGCCGGCGGGCAGCAGCTCGGCGACGACGGACACGGTATTGGGAATGGCGACGATCGCCAGCGGCAGCGCGGCCACGATGAGCAGACCGAGCACGGCGTCGAGCACAGGCGCCGGACCTGCGTGCGGCTCGGCCTCTGGGGACCGATGAATCGGGGGGACGGCCATGACGCCCGACTTTAGCGGGAAGTCACGCCCTCGACACGGCGAGCGACGATAATCGCGGTGACCCATAGCGCGGCGAAGATCGTCCCGAGGAAGAACATCGCCGGCACGAGGAACCCCATGGCGATCGCCAGCACCTGCGCCACGCTGCCGAGAACGTAACCGATGGGCCGCTTGAGCAGCCCGGTGGCGATGACGCAGAACACGGCCAGGCCGATGCCGGTGGTCACCGCCAGCGCGGGCGTGATCCCGCCGATAGTGATCATCACCGGCGTGGCGAGGCCGACCACGATCGCCTCCATGCCGAGCACACTCGCGCCCAGCCGCCGCATGCCAGGAGTCACCTGGAAGCCGAGCAAGCCCATCACGCACCCTCCGCCTTCAGCAGGACCCGCGCGTCACCCACCGTGACCACCGACCCGGTGATCAGCACGCCGGTGCCGGCGAACTCGCCATCCGCGTCGGCGATGCCGATGGCCTGGTCGATGGCGTCGTCGAGACGCTCGGTGACGTGCACGCGCTCCTCGCCGAACACGGACTCCGCCAGCGCCCCGAGCTCTGCGGCCGGCATCGAGCGCGGCGACGAGTTACGGGTGACGACGACCTCGGCGACCATCGGCTCCAGCAGCTCCAGCAGCCCTTCGACGTCCTTATCGGCCATGACCGCCACGACGCCGACGACCTTGGGGAAGTCGAACGCCTCGTGCATCGCGTCGAGCGTCGCCTGCATGCCGCCCGGGTTGTGCGCGGCGTCCAGCACCACCGTGGGGTTGCGCCGCACCACCTCCAGCCTTCCCGGCGAGGACGCCTGCGCGAACGCCGCACGCACCAGCTCGACGTCGAGCGGGTCGTCGCCGCCGGTCAGCGCCTCGACCGCGGCCAGCGCGCAGGCGGCGTTGCTCGCCTGGTAGGCGCCGTAGAGCGGCAGGTAGACGTCGTCGTACACGCCCTTGAGCCCGCGGAAGGTGATCAGCTGCCCGCCGATGGCGACCTCACGGCCGAGCACCCCGAACTCCAGGCCCTCGCGCGCCACCACCGCACCCACGTCGGCGGCCCGCCGCATCAGCACCTCGGCCGCGGCAAGCTCCTGCTGCGCGAACACGGCGGTGGCGCCAGGCTTGATGATGCCGGCCTTCTCCTGGGAGATGCTCGGGATGTCGGGGCCGAGCCTGTCGGTGTGGTCGAGCGAGATCGGCGTCACGACCGCAACGGTGCCGTCGGCGACGTTCGTCGCGTCCCAGGAGCCGCCCATGCCCGTCTCGACCACGGCCACGTCGACCGGCGTGTCGGCGAACGCCGCGAACGCCATGGCGGTCAGCAGCTCGAAGAACTGGATGCGCCGCCCGCCCTGCGCGTCGGTCAGCTCTACGAAGGGCTCGATCTCCTCATAGACCTGGGCGAAGCGCTCCTCGCTGAGCGGCTCGCCGTCGACGGTGATCCGCTCGCGCATCGACGACAGGTGCGGGCTCGTGAAACGGCCCACCCGGAGGTTGCGCTCCCGCAGCAGGCTCTCGATCAACCTCGCCGTGCTGGTCTTGCCGTTCGTGCCGGCGATGTGTATGACCTGGTAGGCCCGCTGAGGCGAGCCGAGCAGGTCCAGAAGGGCCGCGATCCTGTCGAGCGTCGGCTCGAAATCCCACTCGACGCCCCGCTCCAAGATCGCGCGTTCAACCGCACGAAAGTCCACCCCTCAACCCTACTGACCACCGCGACCCCTTTACTCACAACCCCCCGACGGTCGATCGGACCGAAACGCTCGATCTCGCCTCATTCCGCCTCCTTGACAGGCTGTCATCGACAAACACAAAGGGCCTCGGCAAGCATGCCGAGGCCCTCAGAAAACAAGAAAAGCCCCGAATCCATAGCCCCAGGACTCACCACAAGAAAAGCCTCGTGGGCCGAAGCCTCGAAACCTCCATAAACAAAAAAAGCCCGAGGCCGTAGCCTCGGGGCTCACCACAAGAAAAGCCCCCGAGACCGAAGCCTCAGGGCTCACCCACGAAAAAGGCCCCGACAGAGCTGTCGGGGCCTTTCCCATATGAAAATTGTCCGGCGGTGACCTACTCTCCCACACCCTCCCGAGTGCAGTACCATCGGCGCAGAGAAGCTTAACTTCCGGGTTCGGAATGTAACCGGGTGTTTCCTTCCCGCCATAACCGCCGTAACCCTCCGAAACACACAAACCACAGGGTTTGCTGTCTCAGAATTGCCTAGTGGACGCGAGCAAAACTCAAAAAGAACGCTTTGTGGTCAAGTCCTCGGCCTATTAGTACCGGTCAGCTCCACACGTTACCGCGCTTCCACCTCCGGCCTATCAACCCGGTCGTCTACCGGGAGCCTTACCCCTTCACAGGGTGGGAGACCTCATCTCAAGGCAAGCTTCCCGCTTAGATGCTTTCAGCGGTTATCCCTCCCGAACGTAGCCAACCAGCCATGCACCTGGCGATACAACTGGCACACCAGAGGTTCGTCCGTCCCGGTCCTCTCGTACTAGGGACAGCCCCTTTCAAGTCTCCTGCGCGCGCAGCGGATAGGGACCGAACTGTCTCGCGACGTTCTAAACCCAGCTCGCGTACCGCTTTAATGGGCGAACAGCCCAACCCTTGGGACCTACTCCAGCCCCAGGATGCGACGAGCCGACATCGAGGTGCCAAACCATCCCGTCGATATGGACTCTTGGGGAAGATCAGCCTGTTATCCCCGGGGTACCTTTTAGCCGTTGAGCGACACCGCTTCCACACGCCGATGCCGGAT